>NC_015953.1:0-4800000 GCF_000177195.2 Streptomyces sp. SirexAA-E | reverse complement strand
GAGAAGACCGTGTAGCCGAGCTTGTACGAGAAGTACGGGACGGCCGAGTTGAGCTCGATGGTGAAGGTGTAGTCGTCCACCTTCTTCAGGCCGGACATGGCGTCGGACTTCGGCTTGGCGCCCTCGCCGTCGGGGTGGACGTCGGCGTAGCCCTTGATGTCGGCGAACCAGGAGGCGTTCGTCTGCGCGTTCTCGATGTTCGCGGCCCAGTTCCAGGCCTTGACGTAGGAGTCGGCGGTGACGGGGGTGCCGTCGTGGAACTTCCAGTCCTTCTTGAGCTTGACCGTCCACAGCTTGCTGTCGGTCGTCTCGACGGACTCGGCGTTGATCATCTCGAGCTTGCCGTCGGGGTCGTAGTCGACGAGCTGCGAGAAGATGGCGTCGGTGACGATGCTGCCGTTCGACTCCATCGTGTTGGCCGGCTGCAGCGGGTTCTGCGGCTCACCGACCTCGACGGAGAATATGCCGTCCGCGTCGACGGCGCCCTTGGCACCGTTGTCGCTGTCGCTGTCGCCGCCACCACAGGCGGTCGCGGCCAGGGCGATGATTGCCGCTCCCGCGACCCACTTGGCGCTCTTGGCACCGCGCATGGGTTTCCTCCTCATGAGTCCACTTTTGACTACAAGAGGGGCACTGGAGAGATCAACCGACACCCCTGACGGCGATCGTTTCAGTGCCCCGAGTGTGCTCGTGAGTCGGCACTCCCCACAGTGCGCTGACCCATTGACCCGAGCTCAATGAGCCAACTATTAAGGAACACCGGGCTGTAAACCACACTTAAAGGGTCTCGGTTTGACAACATCAGAAACCCCGACCGGCCCGAAATCCGGACAAAGTGATCCCAGACAGACACCCCCGAAACGGACTGTTAACACATGTTCCGGAGAGCAATGGTCGATTAACGAACACCTCGTCCACGAAATCCTCTTGACCTCGGGACTTCGGAGGACCTCACCGCACCGGCCACCGCAACCGCTTTCCGGGCCCCCGGGCCACGTCGGCGGCCGACGGGGAACGGGGCCCGCCTCCGGGAGGGCGGGCCCGGTCCGGGAAGGCGGGTGCGGCCCGGACGGGCCGGCGAGGGACCTCCACGAGAACTCCCCGTCCGAAAGAGGAAGTGCCTCTTCCGAACGGGGAGTTGTCACTCGACGCCGGGCGGTGCCGGCGGCGGGGTCAGCCGTTCTTGGCGCGCGAAGCCGTACGGCCGCGCTGCTTCTGGTCCAGGACGACCTTGCGGATGCGGACCGTCTCCGGGGTCACCTCGATGCACTCGTCGTCGCGGCAGAACTCCAGGGACTGCTCCAGCGAGAGCTTGCGGGCGGGCACCACGTTCTCGGTGGTGTCCGCGGAAGCCGCACGCATGTTGGTGAGCTTCTTCTCCTTGGTGATGTTCACGTCCATGTCGTCGGCGCGGGAGTTCTCGCCGATGATCATGCCCTCGTAGACCTCGGTACCGGCCTCGGTGAAGATCACACCGCGCTCCTGGAGGTTGACCATCGCGAACGGCGTCACCGTGCCCGCGCGGTCGGCGACCAGGGAGCCGTTGTGACGGGTGCGCAGCTCGCCGAACCAGGGCTCGTGGCCCTCGAAGATGGAGTGCGCGATGCCCGTACCGCGGGTCTGGGTCAGGAACTCCGTACGGAAGCCGATGAGGCCGCGGGAGGGCACGATCCACTCCATGCGGACCCAGCCCGAACCGTGGTTCGTCATCGTCTCCATGCGGCCCTTGCGGGTCGCCATCAGCTGCGTGATGGCACCGAGGTGCTCCTCGGGCGAGTCGATCGTCATGCGCTCGACGGGCTCGTGCGTCTTGCCGTCGATCTGCTTGGTGACGACCTCCGGCTTGCCGACGGTCAGCTCGAAGCCCTCACGGCGCATCTGCTCGACGAGGATCGCCAGCGCGAGCTCACCGCGGCCCTGGACCTCCCAGGCGTCGGGACGCTCGGTGTCCAGGACGCGGAGCGAGACGTTACCGATCAGCTCGCGGTCCAGACGGTCCTTCACCTGACGGGCGGTGACCTTGTGGCCCTTGCCGCCCTTGCCGACGAGCGGCGAGGTGTTGGTGCCGATGGTCATCGAGATGGCCGGCTCGTCGACCGTGATCAGCGGCAGCGCGATCGGGTTCTCGGGGTCGGCGAGGGTCTCGCCGATCATGATGTCCGGGAATCCGGCGACGGCGCAGATGTCGCCCGGGCCCGCCTTCTCGGCCGGCTGGCGGGTGAGCGCCTCGGTCATCAGGAGCTCGGTGATGCGCACGTTGGACATGGTGCCGTCGCGCTTGATCCAGGTGACCGTCTGGCCCTTGCGCAGCTCGCCCTGCTCGACGCGGCAGAGCGCGATGCGGCCGAGGAAGTTGTCGGCGTCGAGGTTGGTGACGTGCGCCTGGAGCGGGGCCTCGGCGTCGTACTCGGGGGCCGGGACCGTGGAGAGGATGGTGGAGAAGAAGGGCTCCAGGTTGTCGCTGTCGGCCGGGACGGTTCCGTCCTCGGGCTTCGTCAGCGAGGCGACGCCGTCACGGGCGCAGGCGTAGACGATCGGGAACTCGATCTGGTCCTCGTCGGCGTCCAGGTCCAGGAAGAGGTCGTACGTCTCGTCGATGACCTCGGAGATACGCGAGTCCGGGCGGTCCGTCTTGTTGATGCAGAGGATCACCGGGAGCTTGGCGTCGAGCGCCTTGCGCAGCACGAACCTGGTCTGCGGGAGCGGGCCCTCGGAGGCGTCGACGAGCAGGACGACCGCGTCGACCATCGACAGACCGCGCTCGACCTCGCCGCCGAAGTCGGCGTGGCCGGGGGTGTCGATGATGTTGATCGTGATGGGGTCCCCGCCGTCCTTGGGGTGGTACTTCACCGCCGTGTTCTTGGCGAGGATCGTGATGCCCTTCTCACGCTCCAGGTCGTTCGAGTCCATCATGCGTTCGTCGAGGTTCTCGGCGGCGTGGGCGGCGAAGGCACCCGCCTGCTTGAGCATGGCGTCGACCAGGGTGGTCTTGCCGTGGTCGACGTGGGCAACAATGGCTACGTTACGGATGTCGTGGCGCGTGGGCATGGGTGGCTTGAGCTTCTCTCGATCGTGGGATCAGGCGTCTTTGTCGGTCTCGAGTCCTCGTACGCCCGCCGGGCGGACACGCCACGGCTGGTCCCATGGTACGGGCACGACGCGCCTGAGACGTCCCGGCCCGGTCCGCGGAGGCATCCGCCGGGTGTTGTTCAACCCGTGTTCAACCGTCGTCGCGGCATGGTCCGGCGGCTGCGGGGGCCGGACGGCAAGGGGTGTGGGGAGAGGGAGAAGCCCGGGTCCAGGCAGACGCAACCTTGCCCGCCGGCGATGCCGACGGGCAAGGGAATTGAGCTGGTTCTGAGCTTCGATCAGCCCCTTGACCTGCTACTTCGTACGATTCGCGGGGGAACCTGCCGCTTGGCCCCCGACGAAGCCGATGTCCTGGTAACGGGGGGTGGCGAAGCCGAAGGCGCCGATGTTGCGGAGCCTCTTGTCGACCGCGACCAGCTGCGGCCGCTGGTACAGCGGGATCGATCCCGCGGCCGCCCAGATCCGTGCGTCCGCCTGCTTCAGGAGGTCCCTGGAGGTCTTGTCGTCGAGTTCGGAGACCGCCCGGTCGAAGAGCTGGTCGATGTGGTCGGAGCCGACCCGGGTGTAGTTCTGCTCGACCAGCAGCGATCCGTCGGTGGCCGGTTCCGGCTTGGCGAAGATGGGGCGCCCGTCGGTCGCCGGGTAGGCGGTGGCGGGCCAGGAGTAGAGCGCCATGTCGTAGTCGCCCGACGCGACGTGGTCCTTGAAGTAGTCCGCGTCGTCGACCTTGGTGATCTGGGCCCCGATGCCGACCGCGTCCAGCATCTCCACGATCTTGGCTCCCACGCCGCGCAGCGACTGCGATCCGGGGCCGGACGGGAGGACGAAGCGCAGGGTCAACGGCTTGCCGTCCTTGCCGAGCCGGTTGCTGACGGGGGCGGGGGCGGGGGCCGCCGTGCCCTTGGGGGCGTAGGCGCCGGGCGCTCCCCCGGGCGGCTGCTTGTCCTGGGCGCTGACCCGGCCGGCCTCGTCGCCGGTGACGGCCGCGACCTGGCGCATCACGGCCGCGCTCTGGGCGGCGGCGGCCGGTGCGGTGGCGAGGGCCTGGGGGACGGCGGTGCGGGTGGGACGGCCTCCCGGCTTGTCGTCGCCGACGATGTACAGCCCCTCGTCGCGGGAGGCCTTGTCGTCCTCCTCCTCGGTGGCGGATGCCTTGTCCGCGTCCGCGCCGGAGGGCTTGTCGCTCGCCTCGGCGGACGCCTTCTTGTCGGCCTCCGCGTCCGTCTTCTTGTCGGCCTCGCTGCCGGCCTCGGTGTCCTTGGGCTTCTCGGCGGCTCCGCCGAGCGTCCAGCCCGCGTCCGCCAGCAGTGCCCGCGCCTCCTTGGTGTCCTGGTCGCCGAGCGCCCCGCTGGCGTCCTTGTACGCGGGCTGCCCGGCCAGGGCCAGGTGGCTGCCGGGCGGCTTCGCGGGCAGGCCGAGCGGCTTGAGCACGGTGTCGGCGAGCTCCTGGCGGTTCAGGGCGCGGGCGACCGCGCGGCGCACCCGCTCGTCGGAGAGGGGCCCGGACTCGCCGTTCAGCGCCAGCTGCGTGTAGGCGGGCTCCAGCGACTTGCGCACGGCGAAGCCGTTCAGCGCCTTCTGTTCGGCCGCGTAGGCGGCGACGGCCTCGCGGTTCTTCGCGCGGGCCGCCCGGGCGGCCTCGGCCGCCTCCTCGTCGGATCCGTAGGCCAGTGCCCAGGAGCGCAGCGCAGCGGCCGGGGTGATGTCGGCCCCGGGGCCGTGGGCGGGCGGCCCTCCCTTGCCGGTGCGGTAGCGGGCTGCCTGGGCGATGCTGTTCGCCGCCGCGGGGTCGATGTCGGCGACGTCCACGGTGCCCTCGGTGAGGGCGTCGGCGCGGTCCCCGGGTTTCACGGCCCGGAAGACGAGCGACTTCAGCTTCGGCCGGTCGCCCCACCAGCGCGGGTTGCGGTCGAGCGTGACGGTTCCCTCGTCCTTGTTCACGCTCCGCAGCCGGAACGGCCCCGCGGTGTTCTTGAGCGTGGTGCGCGCACCGTCGTTGAAGGCGCCGGGGGAACCGGTGACCTCCTTCGGGTACAGCGGTGAGAAGAGCGCGCGCCAGTCCGCGTACGGCTTGGCGAAGGTGACTCTGACCTGGAGGTCGTCCTTGCCGCGATCGATCTTCTCGATCCGCTCGTAGCCCGCGTTGCGCGCGGTCCAGAACGCGGAGTCCTTGCCGCTCAGCGCGCGCCACTGGGCGACGAAGTCGGGCGCCCCGATCTCCCGGCCGTCGCTCCACACGGCCCGCTGGTCGAGCTTGTAGAGCACGACCTGCTTGGGTTCCCGCTCGATGACCTTCGCCGATTCCAGGTAGTCGGGGTTGAGCCGGGGCTCCCCCCGCGCGTCCATCGGGAAGAGGGTCGGCAGGAGGGCGCCGGTGACCCGGGTGGTGGCGCCGTCGGCGTCGGCCTGGAAGGTGTTGAGGGTCGCGGGCAGCGCGTCGATCGCCCAGGTGAGGGTGGAGCCGTCGGCGACCCGGTCCCGGGCGGCCGGGGCGATGTCCTGGGACACGGCCACCGGGACGCGGTCGTCGCCGTCCGAGGTGCAGCCCGCCAGTACGGGAATCGTGAGCACCCCCGTCGCCAGGAGTGCGACCGAGCGGCGCTTTCGGGCCGTCCCGTGCGGGACGCCGAGGTGGGCCATGGCTGATACCTCCGGGGCCGGCCCGGCCCACCCGTACCGGAATGGACCGGATGACAAACGTTTTGGTGGCATTTGCAGCTGATCACACTGATGTGGTGATCCACTGAACTCACCTCCACGCGCGAGGGGGCGCAGGCACGGCCGGTGCGGCCGGGATGTCACCCGTGCGGCCCCGGAGGGGGTACCCGGATCCTGTCGGGTGCCCGGTCGCGGGCCGCCCGACAGGCTCTCAGCCGAGCAGCTTGACGATCGCCGCCGTGGTGTCGGTCTCGCCGAGCCTCGGGAAGATCTTCTCGACGCTGGTGCGGTGGGTGTCGGCGTCCAGGTCGGTGACCGCGTCCGTGGCGACGGTGACGTGGTAGCCGTGTTCGTGGGCGGCGCGGGCCGTGGACTCGACGCCGATGGCGGTGGCGATGCCGGTCAGGACGACCTGGGTGACGCCCCGGCGGCGCAGCTGGAGGTCGAGGTCGGTGCCGTGGAAGGCGCCCCACTGCTGCTTGGTGACGACGATGTCGCCCTCGCGCGGGCCGATCTCGGGCACGATGTCGGCCCAGTCGGCGGGCGGCCGCTGTCCGGACCGGGCCGCGTCGCCCTCGGTACGGCCGGGGGCGCCGCCGGTGACCCGGACGAGGACGACGGGGAGGCCCTTGGCACGGAAGGCGTCGGCGAGGGTCGCGGCGTTGGCCACGACGTCTCCGGCGGGGTGGACGGTGGAGGCGCCGACGATGCCCTTCTGCAGGTCGACGACGATCAGGGCGGTTTTGGGGTCCAGGGTGGTGGCGGTCATGTGCGTACTCCTCGGGGGTGGGTCGTTCAGGTGCGTGCGCGCAGGGCGCGGTCGGTGACGGTCAGGACGGTCAGCAGGACACCGAGGACGACGGAGACGGCGGCCATGAGGTGCAGTCCGGCGTCGCTCGCGGCGTCCGCGTAGGCGAGGGCGATCAGACCGGAGGCGGTGATCGCGCCGAGGTACTGGGCGGTGCGCTGGAGGCCGGCGGCGGATCCGATGGCCTCGGGCGGCGCGTGGGCCTGGACGGCGGCCTGGTTGCTCGTGCCGATGAGGCCCTGCGGGGCGCCGAAGCAGGCGCCGGCGAGCAGCAGCACGGCGAGCGGGGTGGAGCCGGAGAGGGTCAGCAGGATGCCCGCCCCGGCCATGAGCAGTCCGCAGGCCAGGGTCAGCGGGGCCCGCAGGGACTTCGTGCGGGCGCCCAGGAGCGAGCAGGCCAGCGCGGTGAGGGACATCGGCAGCATGAGCAGTCCGGTGTGGCCGGAGGAGTAGCCGCGTGCCTCCTCCAGCCACTGCGTGAAGCCGTACATCACGCAGTAGATGAGGAGGTAGCTCAGGCCCTGGCGGGCGTAGGTGCGCAGCAGTGCGCCGTTGCCCGCGAGCATCCGGAGGTCGATGAAGGGGCGCGGGGTGCGCAGCTGCCACCAGGCCAGCACGGCGGTCAGCACGGCGAAGGGCGCGGCCAGCCACCACAGGGGGTCGGTCAGGCGGAGCAGGAAGAAGACCAGCACGGTCAGGGCGGCGGAGAACAGGCCGATGCCGAGCGGGTCCAGCGCGAGCTTCGGGGTGTTCCCCTGCCCGTCCCGGGCGCGTGGCGGGTCGGCCGGCACCCAGACCAGCGCGGCGCCGAACGCGAGCAGCGCGACGGGGACGTTGACGGCGAAGATGCCCCGCCAGCCGACGAACGTGACGAGCAGCCCGCCGAGCGCGGGCCCGACGGCGGCGCTGCCGAGCGCGGCGAAGGAGAGCCGGGCCAGCACCGGGCGCGGGGTGACACGGCCGACGCGCCGGGACTCGTCGCGCAGGACCGCCATGGCCGCCGGGTAGGCGGCCGAGGTGCCGATGCCGAGCAGCAGCCGCGAGACGATCAGCATGCCGAAGCCGGACGCGAGGGCGCCGACCAGGCCGGACGCCATCACGACGACGAGGCCGGCCAGGAAGACCCGGCGCGGGCCGAGCACATCGGCCAGTTTGCCGAGGACGGGCTGGGCGACGGCGCTGGCAAGGTAGAGGACCGAGATCAGCCAGGCGGTGTCGGCGGCCCCGATGCCGAAGCTGTGCCCGATGGCCACCAGGGCGGTGGAGATCATGGTGGTGTTGAGCGGGTTGAGCAGCGAGCCCATCAGCAGCGGCGCGGTGAGGCGGACGCCGAATCCCTGGGCGGACCCCGGTCGCGGGGCGGCCGGCCCGACGTGTACGTCCGCCGCCGGGCCGGGCGGGGGCGTCCCCGGGCGGGTCACTTGTCGACCAGGCGGCGTATCAGCACCACGGCCTCGGCGACCGTACGGCGCTCCTCGCCGTCCAGCTCGTCGGCGATCGCGTCCGCCAGCCAGCCCCGGGTGACCGCCCGGACCCCGGCCAGCGCGGCGAGCCCCTCGTCCGTGACGGAGACGACCGACTTGCGGCCGTCCGACGGGTCGGGGGCCCGTGCCACCAGCCCCCGGGCCTCCAGCGCGGCCAGGGTCAGCCGCATCGACTGCGGGCGTACGAACTCGGCGCGGGCCAGCGCCGCCGTGGTGGCCGGGCCGCTCTCGTCCAGCCGGGCCAGCACCGAGCGCTGGGACGGCGTCAGCACACCCTCCGGCTGCATGGTCCGCATCCGCCGCAGCAGCCGGCCGACCACGGTCGCGAGGTCCGTCGCCACGTGCCCGGCGGCCGGGGCGTCCGGCTCGGGCGGCCGAGGCCCGGGAGGTTCCTGAAGTGGGGCGGTCATGTCTCCACGCTAAAGATGCGCAGTACATCTTGCAAGGTTGCCTGTCCATATCCCGGCAAAGACGCCCGGTACGCCCCACGCCCCCTCATGCCGGTACGCCGGGGACACGCCTCGCTCCGCCTTGCCCCTCCGCAACCCCGCGATCTAGGGTGAATGCGCTTTCAAAGCGGTCGGTCCGGCACGAGCCGGGCGCCTGGGTACGGACGAAGAAGCGGACGGTCTCTCGAGTGAGCGCCCCCACGGTGTACGACGTCGCCGAACGGTCGGGCGTCTCCATTGCCACGGTCTCCCGCGTGTACCGCAATCCTGGTTCCGTACGCGACCGGACGCGTGAGCGCGTCCTGGAGGCGGCCCGTGAGCTGGGCTATGTGCCGAGCGGGAACGCCCGGGGCCTGGCCAGCCGGACCACCGGAGTCCTGGGCCTCTGCTTCCCCGACTACGCCGACCCGGACGCCGAGGCCGACGCGGAGGCCGACAGCGACGCCGACGACGCCGCGATGCTCTACTCCGACCAGATCATCCGCGGCATGGAGCGGGCCGCGCGCCGGCACGGGTACGCCCTGCTGATCGCCGCCTCCCTGGAGGGCGGACCGGAGAGCCTCGTCGCCAAGGTGGCGGGCCGGGTGGACGGCTTCGCCGTGCTGGCGCAGACCGTGCCGACGGAGGACCTGGAGGTGATATCGCGCCGGCTGCCGGTGGTGATGCTCGCCGGTCCGCGCGAGATCGACCACCTCGACCACGTCGTCGTCGCGAACGCCGACGGTGAGCGCGAGCTGGCCCGCCATCTGATCGAGGACCACGGACTGCGCAGGCTCGCCTTCGTGGGCGGCGACCCCGAGTCCCCGGACGCCGAGGCGCGGTTCCGGGGTTTCCGTCAGGCCTGCGGGGACGCCGGGCTCCCGGTCCCGGAAGCGCCGGACCTGCGGACGGCGATGATGACGCGGGCCGAGGGCGCCCGGGCCGCCGAGACCCTGCTGGACCGGGGCTCCGAGCGGCCTGCCGCGATGCTCTTCGCCAACGACCAGATGGCGGTCGGAGCCCTGCGCGCCCTGGAGCGGCGCGGGGTGCGGGTGCCCGAGGACATCGCCGTGACCGGTTTCGACGGCATTCCGCTGAGCCGGATCGTGCGCCCCTCCCTGACGACCGTGCGACAGCCGATACGACAGCTGGGCGAGCAGGCCGTGGAATTGCTCGTGCAACGCCTCGCCGACGCGAACCGGCCCCCCGTCTCGCTGGAGCTCCCCGTCTCGCCGGCCCACCGGGCGAGCTGCGGCTGCGGGTGAGCGACAGGGGCGGTCACGGCCGGAGCCACTGCCCGAAGAAGCGTTCCCGCAGACTCCGCAGCTCCGCCGCCTCACGGGCCTCCTCCGCGTACCGGAAGTGGCCGGCCCGCAGCACCAGGAGCTCACGCGGTCCGGGCAGCGCGTTGTGTACGGCGAACTGCCCCGGCGGCGGCACCGCGGGGTCGAACAGGGCGGCGGCGACGAGCGTGGGCAGCTCCAGCCGGGCGGCGGCCGTGGCGGCGTCGAAGTAGCGCAGGACATCCGTCACACCCGGGTGGCCGCGGTGGTACGCCCGGACCGACTCCCCGCTGCCCGTGCAGGGCAGGGTGAGCCGCAGCGGGTGGTTGCCGAAGGTGGGGACGGTGAGCTGGGCGGCCCCGAACCGCTCGTCCCAGGGCAGGGCGAGCGCGCCGAGTCCGCCCCCGAAGCTCTCCCCCAGGTATCCGAGGCGGCCCGCCCCGCCCAGGTGCGGCAGCAGCTCCCCGAGCGCGGAGGCCGCGCACCACAGGTCGGCGGCGCAGTCCCCGATGACGTAGGTGTCGCGTGAGGCGATGCCGTGCAGGACGTGCGCGTCGGCGTCGCCCGGGATGCCGGGGAGCGAACTGCGGCTTCCCATGCCCCGTACGCACGGCAGGATCGCGGCCGCCCGGGGCAGCGGCAGGGGCAGATCGGGCTCCGCCGCCTCCCGGCCGCCGTAGCCGTGCCCGATGACGAAGCCGTGTTCGGCGGGGCCGTCCACGGGCAGCGCCAGCCAGCCGCCGAGGCGCGCTCCGCCCACGGAGGTGAAGGACACGCCGTGCAGCCGGACGCCGTCCCGCTCGCCCTCCGCCGGACCGATCTCCGGTGCGGTGTCGACCGCCCTGGCCTCGGCGTACCGCGCGGCCCAGAATTCCGCGAAGTCCCCGGGGGCGGTGGGCGCCGGTGTCCGCAGCAGCGCGTCGAGTGTCCGCCCGTGGCTCGGATCGAAGGGGAATCCGTGCGCGAGCGGGGGCGGGGAGCCGGCCGCGGCGGCATGGGCGAAGGACGTCATGGCAGGACAGTAACGGGCGCCCTCACGGCCCGAACAAGCGGAATCGGTCACATCCACTTCAGATACGCAAACGACGCGTCTACGGTGCCTCGACCGCGCCCGCAGATGACGGCCACGTTGCACGAGTGTGACCCAGCACCCCCTTGCGGATTCCGGGAGGGCTGATCCAGAGTGATGTATGCGCTTACAGGCAGCGCATACATCCGGATCGCTCAAGGAGGAGCCCTCCATGCCCCGCACCGCCAGAACCGTCTCTTCCGCCGTCGCGGTCGCGCTCGCCTTCGGCGTCTCGGCCTGTGGCAGTTCCGGGGGCGACGACGTCGCCGCGGACGCGAAGCAGACGCTCACCGTCTGGGCCATGGGAGCCGAGGGCGAGAAGCTCGCGGACGTGGCCGAGGAGTACGAGAAGGCCCACCCGAACGTCACGGTGAAGGTGACCCCGGTCGGCTGGGACGTCGCCCACCAGAAGCTGGTCTCCGCCGCGGCGGCGGGCACCATGCCGGACGTGGCGCAGATGGGCGGGAGCTACCTGGGCGAGTTCGCCGAGCTCGGTGTGCTGGAGCCGGTCGACACCGGGCGGTTCGACGAGAAGGACTTCTTCCCGGCCGGCTGGCGGCAGGGCGAGGTGGACGGCACGGCGTACGGCGTGCCGTGGTACGTCGACACCCGGGTCCTCTACTACCGCACCGACCTCGCGGAGAAGGCGGGCGTCGACAAGGCGCCCGCCGACTGGAAGCAGATGCGGGAGCTGGCCACCGCGTACCAGAAGGAGGCGGGCACCAGGTGGGGCCTGTCGATCCAGCCCAGCGGCCTGGACACGGTGCAGAACTTCTACTCCTTCCTCTACTCGGCCGGCGGCGCGATCGTCGACGACGAGGGCAAGGCGGTGATCGACAGTCCCGAGGCCGTCCGGGCGCTGGAGGAGTACGGCTCGTACTTCGACAAGGGCCTGGCCGACAAGTCCGTGCGGCCCGGCTACGACGTCGTCAAGGACTTCGGCAACGGCCGGGTCCCGATGTTCTTCGGCGGCCCCTGGCACGTCACCCTGCTGAACGAGGGCCAGCCGCAGATCAAGGGCAAGTGGGCGGTGGCCCCCGTCCCCGCGGACAAGACGTCCGGCTCCATGGCGGGCGGCTCCTCCCTGGTGGTCTCCAAGGACAGTGAGCACAAGGCCGCCGCCACGGAGTTCATCGGCTACCTCACCGGCACCGAGGCCCAGGCCGACTGGTACCGGCGCACCAAGGACCTCCCCGCGAACGCCGCGGCCTGGGAGTCCGGCAAGCTCGCCGACGACGCGGCCCTCCAGGTGTTCAAGCGGCAGATGGACACCGCCACGTCCTCGCCGTCCATGGCGAAGTGGACGGAGATCACCGACAAGGTCGACCAGGCCGTCGCGAAGGTGACGCAGGGCAAGGCCTCCGCCCAGGACGCGCTGAAGACCGCGCAGTCCGAGATCGAAGGCCTCGTGAAGTAGGAGCCATGAGCACCACGACCTCTCGGGCCGCACAGCCGGCCAAGACGCGGGGCGGCCCCGGGACTCCCGCGTCCCGGGGCGGGTCGCGCCGCGGGAAGCTGGGCGTCCAGAACGCGGCGGGGTGGTTGTTCTCCACCCCCTTCCTCGTCCTGTTCACCGTCTTCATGGCGTTCCCGATCCTCGCCACACTGCTGATGAGCTTCACGGACTTCGGGCTGCGCAACGTGACACGCCCCTGGGAAGCGCGCTTCATCGGCTTCGACAACTACGTCGAGCTGTTCGGCGACGAGAAGTTCCTGAAGTCGCTCTTCAACACCGCCTACTTCGTGGTGGTGGGGGTCCCGCTGACGATCGCCCTCGGGCTGGTGGTGGCGGTCCTGCTGAACAACGGCATCGACCGGGCCAGGACCTTCTTCCGGGTCGGGTTCTACGCCCCGGTGGTCACCACGATCGTGGCGGTCGCGGTGGTCTGGCGCTTCGTGCTGGACCCGAGCGACGGGCTCATCGCGGGCCTCTTCTCCGAAGTGGGCCTGACCGCACCGGACTTCCTCGGCTCGGAGGCGCTGGCCATGCCCTCGATGATCGCGATGGCGGTGTGGCGCAACGTCGGCACGGTCATGGTGCTCTTCATCGCCGGCCTGCAGGCCGTCCCGACCGAGGTCCGGGAGGCCGCGCGGCTCGACGGCGCCGGGGTGTGGCAGGAGTTTTGGGGGATCACGGTCCCCCTGCTGCGGCCCACGCTGCTCTACGCCACCGTCATCACCACCATCGGCTACCTCAACGTGTTCGAGGAGCCGTTCGTGATGACACAGGGCGGGCCCTCGGACTCCACCCTGACCGTCTCGCTCAACATGTACCGCGAGGGCTTCAACTTCTTCCACATGGGTTATGCGAGCGCCATGGCGTATGTCCTCTTCGTAGTGATCATGGGCATCACGGTGCTGCAGCTCCGACTGCTGAAGGACAACACCGAATGACCGCCGTCCGCGCACCCGGCGCCACACCCTCCGCGAAGTCCCGCGCCCCGAAGCGGCCCCTGGTCTACGTCCTGCTCTCGCTGGGCCTGCTGATCATGTCGGCGCCGTTCCTCTGGATGGCCCTGTCGTCGTTCAAGACGCCGAGCGAGCTCTCGGCCGGTCCCCCGGTGTGGATCCCCACCGAGTGGACCCTGGGCAACTTCCGGGAGCTGCTGGACAAGCTGGACCTGCCGCTCTACTTCATGAACTCCGTGATCGTGGCGGTGCTGGTCACCGTCTCGAACCTGGTGTTCTGCTCGATGCTCGGGTACGCCCTGGCCAAGCTGAACTTCGTCGGCCGCAGCAAGATCTTCGGCCTGGTCCTCGGCGCCCTGATGGTGCCCGGGAACCTGATGCTGCTGCCGCTGTTCGTCCTGATGAGCAAGCTGCGCCTGATCGACTCGTACGCGGGTCTGGTGCTGCCCTTCGCCGCCGGGGCCTTCGGTGTCTTCCTGATGCGGCAGTTCATGCAGTCCATCCCCGACGAACTGCTGGAAGCGGCCCGGATGGACGGCGCCGGTGAGTGGTACATCTTCTGGCGGATCGTCATGCCGCTGGTGAAGCCCGCGCTCGCGACGCTGTCGATCTTCACCTTCCTCGGTTCCTGGAACAACTTCGTCTGGCCGCTCATCGCGACCAACGACCCGGACAAGTACACGCTGCCGGTCGCCCTGGCGACCTTCGCCACCGACCCGAACAAGGCGGGCGGCTCCAACGGCATGCTGATGGCCGGGGCCTTCCTGGTGGTGCTGCCGGTGCTGATCCTCTTCATCGCCCTTCAGCGGCACTTCACCCAGGGCATCGCCACGGCGGGCATGAAGTAGCCCGCTCCGGCCGCCCTCCGCACGTCCACGGGCCGCACCCCACCTCGCGGCCGCACCCCACCCCCGCACAAGAGAGACATTCCGCGATGACGCACACCCCGGTCCCGTTCCCCGACGGCTTCCTGTGGGGGGCCTCCACGGCCGCCCACCAGATCGAGGGCAACAACACCAACTGCGACTGGTGGGTGAAGGAGCACACGGCCGGCACCCACATCCAGGAGCCCAGCCTGGACGCCTGCGACAGCTACCACCGCTGGCACGAGGACATGGACCTGCTGGCCGGTCTCGGCTTCACCGACTACCGGTTCTCCATCGAGTGGGCCCGGATCGAGCCGGTCGAGGGGCACTTCTCGCGCGCCGAGCTCGCCCACTACCGCCGCATGGTCGAGGGCGCGCTCGCCCGCGGCCTTCGCCCCATGGTCACCCTGCACCACTTCACGGTCCCGCAGTGGTTCGAGGAGCGCGGCGGCTGGACGGCCGACGGCGCCACCGAGCTGTTCGCCCGGTACGTCGCCGCCTGCGCACCCGTGATCTCCGAGGGCGTCGGCCACGTCTGCACGATCAACGAGCCGAACATGATCGCGGTCATGGCCGGCCAGGCCAAGCGGGGAGACATCGGCTTCCCGCCCGCCGGTCTGCCCACCCCGGACGACGAGACCACCCAGGCGGTGATCGCCGCCCACCACGCGGCCGTCAAGGAGGTCCGGGCCCTGGACGCCGGCATCCAGGTCGGCTGGACCATCGCCAACCAGGTCTACCAGGCACGCCCCGGTGCCGAGGACGTCACCGCCGCCTACCGCCACCCGCGCGAGGACGTCTTCATCGAGGCCGCCCGCGGCGACGACTGGATCGGCGTCCAGTCCTACACCCGTACCGAGATCGGCCCCGACGGCCCCGTCCCGGCGGCCGAAGGCGTCGAGCGGACGCTGACGCGGTGGGAGTACTACCCGGCCGCCGTCGGTCACGCCCTGCGCCACACCGCCGAGGTCGCGGGCCCGGACATGCCGCTGATCGTCACGGAGAACGGCATCGCCACCGCCGACGACACCCGTCGCGTCGCCTACTACACGGGCGCGCTGCACGAGGTGGCCTCGGCGATCGAGGACGGACTGGACGTCCGGGGTTACCTGGCCTGGAGCGCCCTGGACAACTACGAGTGGGGCTCGTTCGCGCCGACCTTCGGCCTGATCGCCGTGGACCGCGAGACGTTCGAACGGACCGCCCGGCCCTCCGCGCTCTGGCTGGGCTCCCTCGGCCGTACCCGCGAACTGCCCCGCACCGCCGGCTGACCCCCGGCCCACGCGCAGGGGACGCCTGACGGCCCCCTCCGGCACGGGGCCGCCGCCACCTGACGGGCGGCGGCTCCCGTGCCACACACACGCCACCCGACCGGGCGGTCCGCCGCCCGGTCGCGGGCCGCGCGGGGCGGACATAGCCTCCCCATGTGACACCGCCCGCGAGCCGCGTCCGGCCCCTCCGGCTCCCGACGCGCGGCAGGATCCTCCTCGCCGCGCTGGCGGCGCTGTGCTGGACGGTCCTGCCGAGTGCGTACGGCGCCCGGGCCGAGGACCCCGTCACCCTGTCCCGCCAGGGGCAGGTCACCGACCGGTCCGGGGCCGCGCACGGCGCCGCCGACGGCCACGCCGCCGTCCTCGCCGACTCCCCCGCCCACGCCCCGGACCGCCCTGGTCCCGGTTCGGACGACCGTCCGGTGAACGGCGCCGACGTGACCCTGGTCCTTCCCCTCACCGTCGCCGCCGTCGTGCTCTCGGTCGCGGGCTACGCGTGGCTCCGGCGCAGGCACCGCACCACGACCCGGACCACCCCGGCGCTGCCCGGACGGGGCGGCTCCCGCCCCGGGACCGACGGGCGGATCCCCCTGGCCGGCCTCGACGCCCGGGCCGGGGCGGACCTGGTGGACACCGACGACGCCGTGCGCACGAGCGAGGAGGAGCTCGGCGTCGCCGTCGCCCGGTACGGCGAGGAGGCGGCGGCCCCCTTCATCGAGGCCGTCGCGCATGCCGAGGCCCAGCTGACGGCGGCCTTCCGGTTGCGGCAGCGACTGGACGACGCCTCCCCCGAGGACGACGCGGAGCACCGCCGCATGCTGGAGGAGATCGTCCGCCGCTGCTCGGACGCCGACGCGCGTCTGGACGCCGTGGCCGCGGACTTCGACCGGCTGCGCGCCCTGGAGGAGACGGCCCCCGAGGCGGTGGCGGCGGCCGAGTCCACGTTCCAGGAACTCCTCGGGCGCGTCTCCACGGCCGAGGCGACGCTCGGCGGGATGCGTGAGCGGTACGCCCCCTCGGCGTACGCCCCCGTAGCCGGGGCCGTCGAGCAGGCCCAGGACCGGCTGGTCTTCGCGACGTCGTGCCTCGGCCAGGCACGCCGGGCGGTGGACGGCGGCGGCCGTGCCGAGGCCGCGGTCCGTCTGCGTGCCGTCGAGGGCGCCCTCGCCCAGGCGTCCACCCTCGTGGACGGGGTGGAGCGGCGGGCGGCGGAGCTGGCCGAGGCGGATTCGGCGCTGCCGGGCGCGCTCACCGGGGCGGACACGGACCTGGCCGACGCCAGGGGCCTGCTCGAAGGGGCCGGGCGGGATGTGCCGCAAGGCGATCCGCAGGGCCGGGTGGCACGGGCCGAGGCGGTGCTCGATGCCGTACGGGAGGGCACGCGGTCCGGTCCGTACGACCCGATCGACGCGCTCCGCCGGGTGCGGGAGGCGGACGTGGCGCCGGCCGGGGCGCGGGAGCGGGAGCACGGCGACCGGCGGGCGCGAGCGCTGCTGGAGCAGTCGCTGCTCACCGCGCGGTCGGCGATCGGCGCCGCGGCGGACTACGTCGGCACCCACCGGGGCGCGGTCGGCAGCCAGGCCCGTACCCGGCTGGCGGAGGCGCGACGCCGGTGGGAGGCGGCCCGGGAGTGGTCGGAGACGAACGAGCCTCGGGCGGCGCTGGCCGAGGCCCGGCGGGCGGACGCGCTGGCCGGGCAGGCGCTGGGCCTGGCGGAGCAGGACGTGCGCGCCTACCGGGACGCGCTCGGCCCGTCGACGGGCGGCGGGGCGGACGGCGCCGTGCTGGGCGGCATCCTCCTGGGCGGTCTCTTCGCCGGGGGCGGCGGGGACGGTGCCGGCGGGGGTCTCAACGGCCGGGGGTTCAGCGGCGGGCCGGGCAGCTTCGGCGGCGGGGCGACCCGTGGCCGTCGGGGCGGCGGCCGTTTCTGAGCACCGGCCGCACGCCGGAGGCGACAGGGTTCACGTAGCAAGGAGAGGTGCCATGACCAAGCAGACCGTCCTCGGCCGCGTCACTCAACTGGCGCGGGCCGACGTCAACGCCCTGCTCGACCTGGTCGAGGATCCGCGCGAGATGCTCGACCGGCTGATCCGCGCGTACACGGCCACCATCGCGGAGGCCGAGCAGGCGTTGGCCGTCACCATCGGCACCCTCCGGCTGACGGAGGAGGACCACCGCCAGGACGTGGAGGCGGCCCAGGAGTGGGGACGGAAGGCGCTCGCGGCCAGCCGGAAGGCCGACGAGCTGCGCGCCGGCTCGGCGGGTGAGCAGGCCGACCGGTTCGACGGCCTGGCCAAGGTGGCGCTGGGCCGGCAGCTCCACGCGGAGCGGGAGGCGAAGACCGTGGAGCCGTCCATCGCCTCCCAGACGGTCGTGGTGGAGAAGCTGCGGGCGGGACTGGACCGGATGAAGGCCACGCTGTCCGAGCTGACGTCCGAGCGCGACGAGCCGGCGGCGCGCGCCGCTTCGGCGCACGCGCGGAACCGGAGGACGGACGCGGTGGGCAGCGTCGACGTCATGGACCCGATGAGCGAACTCCACCGGTTCGACGAGAAGGTGCGGCGCGAGGAGGCGAGGGCGGTCGGCCGGCACGAGCCGGCGGCCTCCTCCCTGGACGCCCAGTTCGAGGAGCTGGACTCCCTCGGGGACTCGGCCGAGATCGAGGCCCGGCTCGCCGCCCTCAAGTCGGGCACCTGACCCTTCGGCGCCGTTCGTACGCGTCAGCGGGGGTGGGCCAGCACATTGACCACCCGCCCCTCCGGGTCACGGACGAAGAACCGCCGCACCCCCCATTCCTCGTCCTGCAGGGGGTGCACGATCTCCGCGCCGCTGTCCCGTACGGCCGCGTAGACCGCGTCCACGTCGTCCACCTCCACGCTGACGTCCGGGTCGACCGGGGCGGTGCGGTCCTCGGTCATGAAGCTGAGCTGTGCGGACGGGACGGCCGGGGAGGCGACGGTCATGATCCACCCGTGGTCCATCACCTCCTCGAAGCCCAGCAGCCCGTAGAACTCCCGCTGTTCCTCGGGGGCCTGGGTATGGAGGTTGGGAACGACTCGGCGGACGGCCATCGATGACTCCTGGGAGAGAAGGAGGCGTGCTCGTCCACCTTCGCATCCTCAGTACATGCTGAGCAGCTGTTCGACGGAGAGTTCGGGGCTCGGGGCGCCGTTCGGCAGGGCGAGTTCGAACCAGACCGTCTTGCCGCGCGGGGTGCGCCGCGAGCCCCAGGCCGCGCTGAGCAGCCCGACCAGTTGCAGTCCGCGTCCGCCCTCGTCGGTGTCGCGGGCCCGCCGCCGCCGGGGCTGGACCAGACCGGCGTCCCAGACCTCGCAGACGAGGGTGCGGTCGCGCAGCAGCCTGAGCCGGACCTCGCCCTCTCCGTAACGCAGGGCGTTGGTGACGAGTTCGCTGACGAGCAGTTCCGTGGTGTCCACCAGGTCGTCGAGGTCCCAGGCCATGAGCTGGCCCCGGGCCAACTCCCGGGCGCGGCCGACGGACCGGGGCTCCCGGGGCAGCCGCCAGTCGCCCACCGCCTCCGCCGGCAGCCCCTGGATACGGGCCATCAGCAACGCGATGTCGTCCTCGCCGTGCCGGGTGTCGAGCGTGCTCAGCACGTGGTCGCAGACGTCCTCGATCGGCCGGGACGGTTCGGTGAGGGAGCGGCGCAGGGATTCCAGTCCCTCGTCGAGCGGGTGGTCACGGGATTCGACGAGGCCGTCGGTGTACAGGGCGAGCAGGGCGCCCTCCTTGAGCTCCACCTCGACCTCCTCGAAGGGCTCCCCGCCGACGCCGAGCGGCATGCCGGGGGGCACGTCGAGCAGCAGGGCCGGTTCGCCGGGTTCGACCACGGCGGGCGGGAGGTGCCCGGCGTTGGCGAAGGTGCAGCGCCGGGTGACGGGGTCGTACACGGCGTAGACGCAGGTCGCCAGGTAGACCTCGGAGAGGTCCGCCTCGCGTGACTTGTGGGCGGCCCGGGCCGCCCACTGGACGCCGCCGCCGAATCCGTCGGTCCGGTCGCCGCCGCCCGGGGTGCCGAGGCCTCGGGCGACCTCGTCGAGGGCGGCGAGCACCTCGGCGGGTTCCAGGTCGAGCAGCGCCAGCGTGCGTACGGCGGTGCGCAGTTCGCCCATGGCGACGGCCGCCCGCAGCCCGCGGCCCATCACGTCGCCGACGACGAGGGCCGTGCGGTGGCCGGGGAGTTCGATCACGTCGAACCAGTCGCCGCCGACCTCGGTGGCGGTGTTGCCGGGGAGGTAGCGGCAGGCGATGTCGAGGCCCGCGGCCTCGGGGTCGCCGGGGGGCAGCAGGCTGCGCTGGAGGATCAACGCCCGCTCGTGCTCACGGCGGTAGAGGCGGGCGTTGTCGATACAGACGGCGGCGCGCGCCGCGAGCTCGGTGGCCAGGCCGCGGTCCCGCTCGCCGAAGGGTTCGCTGCCCTTGGTGCGGGAGAACTGCACGAGGCCGACGACGATGTCGTGGGCGACCATCGGCACGGCGAGGGTGGAGTGGACGAAGCCCCGTTCGTCGCCGGGTACGTCGGTGACGCGGCCGGTGCGCAGGGCGACGGCGCAGGGCGAGTGGAACGGATAGCGGTGGACGGAGCCGAGTGCGGGCGGCCCCGTGTCCCCGCCCTCGGTCCCGTCGCCCGGCGCGATGGCCGGCAGGGCGTCGGACACGGCGCTGGCGTGGGCCACGCGGCGCAGCTCGGCCGAACCGCTGCCGGACTCCTGGTGGCGTCGGCCCCAGCTGCCGGGTGAGGCCTCGTCGCCGGTGAGCAGGCCTTGGTAGAGGTCGACGGAGGCCAGGTCGCAGAAGCCCGGCACGGCGACGTCGAGCAGTTCGCGGGCGGTGGTCTCCAGGTCGAGGGAGTTGCCGATGCGCGCGCTGGCCTCGTTGAGCAGGGCGAGGTTGCGGCGGGCGCTGGCCGCCTCGCGGGCGGCGATGTGCCGCTGGGTGACGTCGGTGGCGAGTCCCGCGACCCCGACGGGGCGGCCGGAACCGCTGTGCACCCGGTAGAGGTTCATGGACCAGTGGCGCCGGCCGGCGAAGCCGGGCGGGGTGCCCGTGAGCTGGAGGTCGGTGACGGCGTCGCCGGTGTCCAGGACGCGCTTGAGCGTGGCCGACAGCCGGTCGGCCTCGGGGCGGGCGAGGTAGTCGTCGACCGTGCGGCCCCGGTGGTCGGCGGCCTCGCCGCCGAAGACGGTGGCGAACCGCTGGTTGGCACGTACGACGGTGAAGTCGGTGCCGAAGAGCACGAATCCGAAGGGTGATTGGCCGAATATGGCCTCTGACGCCGCGAGGTCGGTCTCGATGCGACGCAGGGCCCGCACATCCACGACGATGCAGAGCGCGGCGCGTTCGCCGGTGCCCGTCTCGCTCGGCATGACGTAGATCTCGGCCAGGCCGCCGACCCCGTTCTCACCCGGCATCCGGAACGGGACGAGGCCCGTCCACTCCTTGCCGTCGAGGATCTCGCGGACCCGCCGGTGGGCGTCGGAGCGCAGCTCGGCGGGCATGAACGCCTCGACCGGGTCTCTGCCCAGCACCTCGTGGGATTCCATGCCGAACAGACCGGCGGCCCGGCGGCTCCACTGCTCGATCAGGCCGTCGGCCCCGATCGAGAAGGAGGCGACTCTGATGTAGTCATAGATCGAGCCAGGCGGACTGCTCTGCCACATGACGTCGCCCGCCGTCCCACGTATCTCGCTCACGCGACCGTCCCCTCCAGCTCACACACCGGACCGGTCCTGCCCGCAGTATTCAGCACTACGGCCCCGAGCGGCACGGCGTTCACGATCACAGCACGGTCTCAGTCCCTTTCGGCCAGATTTGCCGACGCCGATGATCGCTGTTGCATCCCCTCCCACTCCTAACCAGGCAGAGCGAGCTCGAACCACACCGTCTTGCCGCTCTTTCCGCGCCGGGTCCCCCAGCGACGGGCGGAACAGGCCACGAGCTGGAGTCCGCGACCGCCTTCGTCGTCGGGTCCGGCCGTGCGTTCGGTGGGCGGTTCCGGAAGCGGATCGGAGACTTCCACCCGCAGGCCCTGCCCGGCTGCGGCTGTGCCCGGTCCGTCCCCGTCGGGATGCGGTCGCACGACCCGGACCCCGATGGGACCGGCGGCGTAACACAGCGCGTTGGTCACCAGCTCGCTGACGAGCAGGACGGCGAGGTCGCCCACCGCCGCGTCGAGACCCCAGCTGTGCAGTGCGTCACGGACCGCGTGCCTGGCACTGCGCACGGACCCCGGCCGCGCCGGAAAGCTCCACGCGGCGCAGTCGCCTTCGGTCTCGGTCACGCCGATCACTTCCCAGGGGCCGCAACGGGGCTCAGCCCCTCGGAAGGAGCTAATCAGCCCATACCCGGTATTTCGAGCACCCTATCGCGCGAGCCGGGCAGCGGGGCGTACGCGTGGCCGGGCGCGGGCTCAGCGCAGCTCCCCCGAGGCCTTGAGGTCGTCGAAGAGGAGTTGGTCGACCGGGGGGACGCGTGGGCGGTCCGCGTAGGAGAACCAGGCCATCTCGTCGATCTCGCTGCTGACGGCCAGCGTGCCGCGGTAGTCGCCGTAGTAGCAGCTCATGCGCACCACCACACCGTCCGGGTGGCCGTGGGCCTGCGCCTCGTAGGTGCCGGCGTGCGTCACGCTCGACGGGACGACGGCGACCGTCAGCTCCTCCTCGACCTCGCGCAGCAGCGTCTGGAGGTCGCTCTCGCCGCTCTCACGCTTGCCGCCGGGGATGTAGAAGACGTCCTTGCCCCGTGGCCGGGCACAGAGGATCCTGCCGTTCTCCACCCGCACCCACGCCACCGTGTCGATCAGGACCGACATCTCTCCGCCTTACGTTCGCCCATCCCGGTCAGCCGGACCCTACCGGCAGCGCGGGTCCGCCCTCACCCGGCCGGCCGGTCCGGGCGCGCGATGACGCGGTGGCGGGGCCCTGGTGCGGGAAGGCCCCGGCCACCGCACCGGGAGAACGGGTCGGGCGTGCGGGTGACCGTGGGGATCGTGGAGAGGCCCCGCGGCCGGACGGGTCAGGGGTGCGCGCTCTGGCCCACGCGTTCCACCCAGTAGAGCTGTTTGTGGCCGTGGCGGTCGAGGCCGTCGGCGATCTTCTCGGCCTCGTCGCGCGTCGCGTAGCGGCCCACGCGGTACCGGTTGCCGTTGTCGTCCTGCCTGATCACCAGCCAGGGGAGCACCGCGCCGCTGTCGGTCATCGTGTTCCTCCCCGGCATGTCGCCCCTCTCCCTACTGGCATGCACGTCTCTAAGGATCCCCAGGAAACCGCAGTACGCATATGCCCGAGCGTACGCCTGACCTTCACGCAGAGGATGCATGTTTACACAAAGAGGTACGCATCCGGCCATCGGAAAGGGGGCGCATTCACGTGAATGCGCCCCCGTGTGCGCCTCTTCTGCCCTTCAGCCACCGGCCGGGCGTACGGTCGGCAGAGGCATCAGCACCGGACCGGCGTGCGCCCCCTTACGGCAGACGTCCCCGCACTCCGCGTCCAGCGAACAGCAGAGCGAACAGATGGGGCCCGAGCGGACCGGGCAGTCGGCGATGTCGGGCAGCTCGTAGGCGGTCTCGCACACCGCGCACGTGTGCGTGGCGGTGATGTCGGCGACCTCGACGTGCGGGCCGTTCACCGGGTTGGGGCGGGCCAGGTAGTACCTGCCCTTCGTCGCCCACGCGATCAGCGGGCAGAGCACCAGGGAGAGTCCGGCGGCGATGAACGTGGAGAAGGCCTCGGCGTAGGTGCCGAAGAGACCGAAGAAGGCCAGGATCGAGACGGTCGACGCGATCAGCATCGCCCCGAACCCCGCCGGATTGACCGCCCGCAGGTAGGCGCGTTTGAACTCGATGTACGGCGGGCTGAGGCCGATCCGCTTGTTGATGACCAGGTCGGCCGCGACGGCCGCGATCCAGGCGATGCCGACGTTGGAGTAGAAGCCCAGCAGCTTGTTCAGGGCCGCGAACATGTTCATCTCCATCAGCGTCAGCGCGATGACGAGATTGAGGAAGATGTACCAGACCCGGCCGGGGTGGCGGTGGGTGATCCGGGAGAAGAAGTTCGACCAGGACAGCGAACCGCTGTAGGCGTTGGTCACGTTGATCTTCACCTGGGAGACGATGACGAAGACCGCGGCGGCCGGCAGCGCGAAGGAGCCGAGCCACGGCCTCAGCGCCTCGATCTGCGGTGCGATGGGCTCCAGGGCGTGCGTCTTTCCGACCGCTTCGAGGGCGACGAAGGCCAGGAAGGCGCCGCCGATCTGCTTGGCGGCGCCGATGACGACCCAGCCGGGCCCGGCGGCGAGGACGGCGAGGTTCCAGCGCCGCCGGTTGGCCTCGGTCCGCGCGGGCATGAACCGCAGGTAGTCGGCCTGTTCACCGATCTGCGCGATGAGGGAGAGCGCCACACCCGTACCCAGCCCGAAGGCGACCCAGGAGAAGCCCGGGGAGGCGCCCTCCGTGCCGGTGAAGGAGCCGAACGCGCCCCAGGCGTCGGGCGCTTCGAACGCGAGCACCACGAAGGGCAGCACCATCCCGACGATCCAGACCGGCTGGGTCCAGGCCTGCACCTTGGCCAGCGCGCCCATGCCGCGGAAGACGATCGGGATGACGATCAGGGTGGTGACCAGATAACCGGCCTCGACCGGCAGCCCGATCGCCTGATGCATGGCCTGCGCCATGATCGACCCTTCGAGGGCGAAGAAGATGAAGGTGAACGAGGCGTAGATCAGCGAGGTCAGCGTCGACCCGAAGTAGCCGAAACCGGCACCCCGGGTGACCAGGTCCATGTCCAGGCCGTACTTCGCGCAGGCGCGGGCGATCGGTATGCCGGTGAGGAAGATGATGGCCGCCGCCGCCAGGATCGAGGCGAGCCCGCTGGTGAAACCGTAGGTGAAGACGATCGAGGCGCCGATCGCGAAGTCGGCGAGGTAGGCGATCCCTCCGAGTGCCGTCCCGGCGACGGTCGACGGTGACCAGCGCCGGAAGGAGTGCGGCGCGTAGCGCAGGGAGTAGTCCTCGCGGCTCTCGTCGGCGGCGAGCTTCGCGTAGCTGCGGGCGGGGGCCGTGGGTGTTCCTGGTCCGCCCGGCGGGGCGGGCGGTGGGACCTCGTCCGTCACAGGTGTGGCGATGTCCGTCATCGGTGGCTTCCCGTTCGTCGGTCCGGTGTGCGGGTGACGAACGGGAAGCTAGGAGCAGTACATGACAACTCGTCACGGCGGGCGGTTGCCCGGCGGTTACGAGCCGCCGGTGGGTGTTAACTCGGCCTCACCGGCGGCGTCCGGTGCGTGTGATCGCAAGGCGGAGGGCCGCCCCGATCCCGATCCCCGTCACCGGGTGCATCGGGTGCATCGGGTGATCCGGACAACGCGGACGGGGGCTCCCCGGCCCTCGATGCCTCGGCGGAGTGCGTGCCGGGCGTCGCCGTGCAGGTGGACCTTCCGGAACATGCTCCGGCGGTGCGGCCACCGGCCGGACCGGCCCCTGGTGGTCGCCACGGCCGGCCCGGGTTCACCGGACCGGCAGGTGGTAGGCGATCCGGTACCGGTCGGCGGGCACCACCACGTCGGCCGTCTCCACGGCCCGGCCCGACGCGTAGTAGGTGCGTCCGATGACCATCACCACATGGCCGGGGACGCCGCCGAGCGCCAGGAGCTCCTCCGCCAGCCCCGGGCGCGCGCCGACCTCCTCGACCACGTTGTCCACCACGACGTCGATGCCCGCCATCCGGTCGACCACTCCGCAGCCGCCCAACGGCCCCTCCTCCGGCAGCATCACGGGCGAACGGCCCGTGACGGCCAGCGGCTCCCAGGAGGTGGAGAGCATCATCGGCTCGCCCGCCTCACGGAAGAGGTACCAGGTGCGCATCACCCGGTCGCCGGGCTCGATGCCGAGGCGCTCGGCGATCTCGGGGCTCGCCTCCTCCTGCTCGCTGCGTGACTCCCATGTCCCCCGCGCCCCCTCCGCGGTCTGCTCCTGCCGGAACGGGTCGACACCGCCCTCGCGGCGGTAGCCGGAACGGGCGATCCGCCGTGGGACCGGGCGCTCGCGCACATAGGTGCCCGACCCGGAACGCCCTTCGACGAGCCCTTCGGCCATCAGCACCTTCCGGGCCTCCAGGGCGACCGTGTCCGAGACCCCGTATTCCTGACGGATGCGCGCCTGCGACGGCAGACGGGTATGGGGCGGCAGCGCGCCGTTGACGATCTTCTCCCTGAGATCGCTCGCCACGCGCAGATAGGCGGGCTGCTCACCGAAAGGCACAGGCCACTCCCAACAGGTTGACGGACAGCAACAGCGTGACAACCCTCGGTTGGGCTCCGCAAGCACGGGCCATAGTTTCACCCGAAGTGATGATTTCCCGCCTACCAGCGCATACCTCGCGAACAGCGCCTGGAGCCTTGCTCCCCCGGTCCGGACCAACGGCCGTCGGGCTCCCGCGCGTACGGGCCGACAGCCGTGCGACTCCGGGCGTGTACGGACCTCGCACCCGGGCGGGACCCCACGTGGCCGTGACGCCCCGTCACCGGGCGCGTCGCCCCGTCGGCGCCCCGCGTCGCCCCGCGTCGCCCCGCCTCGCCTCGCCTCGCCGACAGGACACGCGCATGCACAGCGGCGTCACGTACCGGTCCCGGCCCCGGACAACCGGCGCCCGCACCTGACTGGGTGTCAGCCGACCGGTCGGTGGTGTACGCGAAGGGGGACGGGGCGCGGCGTAACCGCTCCGGCGCCACCGGCGTCCCTACCTTCGTACGGTGAGCCTCACGCGCATCTCCCTTCTCGCGTCCCTGGTCGCGGCGGCGCTGGTCGCGCCCCTTCCTCCGCTCTCCCACGCCTCCTCGGGCGCCCCGCCGGCCCCCGGGTGCGGCCGGTCCGGGGAGGCGGATCCGTCCTGGGCGCCGGCGTCCACCACCTTCGGGGAGGCCGAGGGCTACGACCCCTACGTCGGCAACGGCTACCTGGGCCACCGCGTCCCCGCCGCCGGTGCCGGGTACGCGGCGACCGCCCAGAAGACGGGCTGGCCCCTCTACACCCCCCGTTACGACGGCGCCTTCGTCGCCGGCCTCTTCGGCCGCGAGCAGGACCTCGCCGGGGGCCGTGAGGTGATCGCCGCCCTGCCGAGCTGGACGACCCTGGAGGTCGGCGTCGGCCCGGAGACGTACGGTTCCGGGACTCCGGCCGGCCGGGTCTCCCGCTATCGGCAGACCGTGCACCTGCGCTGCGGTGTCGTGGTGACCTCCCTGCGCTGGACCACCGCCGACGGCCGCGCCACCGACCTGACGTACGAGGTCCTCGCCGACCGCTCCGATGTACACGCCGGCGCGGTCCGCCTGCGGATGACGCCGCACTGGAGCGGTACGGCGACCGTCACGGGGCGCCTGGACAAGCGGGGCGCACGCCGGGTCACGGTCGCGGACGACGGCACGTTCCGCACCACCGGTACGGGCACGGAGGGGGCGGTCGTCCAGGCGGGCAGCGGGGAGGGCACCCACACCGTCCGGGTCACCGACGGCCGTGCGTACACCTTCGAGAAGTACGTCGGTGTCGACACCGCCCTCACCTCCCGCGATCCCCTCGCCTCGGCGCGTGCGGCCGCCCGGCGGGCGGAACGGCGCGGCTGGTCCGGTGTCCTCGCGGACAGCGCGGAGGCATGGCGGACGGACTGGGCGTCCGACATCGCCGTACCGGGCAGCGCGGACCTCACGGCCTGGCTGCGGGCCGCCCGGTACGGACTGCTCGCCAACACCCGTACCGGATCCTCGGACAGCCTCGCCCCTGCCGGTCTCACCAGCGACAACTATGCGGGCATGGTGTTCTGGGACGCCGAGACCTGGATGTACCCGGGGCTGCTCGCCACCCGTCCGGAGCTGGCGCGTTCGGTGGTCGAGTACCGCTACCGGACCCGGCACGCGGCCCGCGCCAACGCCGAACAGCTGGGCTACAAGGGCCTGTTCTTCCCGTGGACCAGCGCGAGCCGGGGCCGGCTCGACACCGAGTGCCAGAGCTGGGACCCACCGCACTGCCTGACCCAGAACCACCTCCAGGGTGATGTGTCGCTCGCCGTCTGGCAGTACTACCTGGCCACCGGCGACCGCGACTGGCTGGCGGGGCGCGGCTGGCCGCTGCTGAAGGGGATCGCCGACTTCTGGGAGTCGCGGGCCACCGCGGAGGCGGACGGCGGCTACTCGGTGCGGAACGTCGCGGGCCCCGACGAGTACAGCAACGGCGTCGACGACGGGGTGTTCACCAACGCGGTCGCCGTTCTCGCCCTGCGCAACGCCACCCGCGCCGCCCAGCTCCTCGGCGAGAGCGCCCCCGCCGGGTGGACGCGGGTCGCGGACGGGCTGCGCATCCCGTACGACGCGGAGCGCAAGCTCTTCCTCCAGTACGCCGGTTACGACGGCTCGACCATCAAACAGGCCGACACCGTGCTGCTGACGTACCCGCTGGAGTGGCCGATGGAGGAGGGCGCCGCCGCCGCGACCCTCGACTTCTACGCCGCCCGCACCGATCCGGACGGGCCCGCGATGACGGACTCGGTGCACGCGATCGACGCGGCGGCCATCGGGGAGCCGGGCTGCTCCACGTACACGTATCTCCAGAGGTCCGTACGCCCGTTCGTGCGCGGTCCCTACCACCTCTTCTCCGAGGCCCGCGGGGAGAAGTCCGGCGCGCAGGACCCGCTCTCCGGCTTCCCCGCCGAGGACTTCCTGACCGGCAAGGGCGGCTTCCTCCAGGTCTTCACGCACGGCCTGACCGGGCTGCGGCTGCGCGAGGACGGGGTCCGGCTCGATCCGTCCTTGCCTCCGCAGCTGCGGGAGGGTGTGGAGCTGACGGGGCTGCGCTACCGGGGACGGACGTACGACGTGTCCATCGGCCCCCGGACGACCACGGTACGGCTCACGGACGGCGAGCCGTTCACCGTCCACACCCCGGCCGGGCCGCGCCGGCTGGCCGGTACGCTCACCCTGCCCACCCGCCGTCCCGACCTCACCCCGACGTCGGACGCGGCGCGTTGCCGCCCGGCGGCGGCCACGTCCGAGGCGCCGGGGCTCTACGCGGCCGCCGCCGTGGACGGCAGCCCGGCCACGGCCTGGTCACCGCAGGGCGCGACGGGCACGCTCACGGTGGACCTGGGCCGGGCCGTTCGGGTCGCCTCGGTCACTCCCGCGTGGTCGGACGTCGCACCGGCCTCGTACACCGTGGAGACCTCGCCGGACGGCCGGACGTGGAGGGCCTTCCGGGCCGGGGACGTGGCCCGGAAGGTGCGGATGACGGTCACCTCGGACGATCCGGAGAAGCCGGTGGGGGTGACCGAACTGGCTGTCGGCGCGGAGAAGCCCTAGGGCTCGCGGTGTTCGGCGAGCGGCGGGGGCCTGGACATGCCCCCATCATTTCACGGCGGTGCGCGGTCCCCGCCCCGCACCGGAGCGCGCGAGGGGCCCCTTCGCGCCCCGGTCACACCTCCGTGCCAGGCGCCGCCTCCGCCTCGGCTTCCGCCTCGGGAGAGCCATTCCCCGCTTCACGACGGGTGCTTCGGAGAGCGCCTCCAGGCCGGTGGATCTCTGCCCGGCACCGCGCGAACAGGTCCTACCGCCGCCCGTCGACCAGTCCGGATTCCCAGGCCCAGGCGGCGATCTCCACGCGGTTGCGGGCGGACAGCTTCGTCTGCACGTTGCCGAGGTGGGTCTTCACCGTGCCCACGGAGATGGTCAGTTCGGTGGCGATCTCGGCGTTGGTCAACCCTCGGGCCACCAGGCGCACCAGGTCCTTCTCCCGCTCGGAGAGGGCGGTGTGCGGCTCCCGTGACGTGGGTACGGCGTTGTTGAGGCGTCGCAGCAGCCGGACCGTGATGGCCGGGCTCACCAGCGCCTCGCCGGAGGCCGCCGCCCTGATGGCCTCGACCAGCAGGGCGGGGCCGGAATCCTTGATGAGGAAGCCGGAAGCGCCTTCGCCCAGGGCGCGTTGGACGTACTCGTCGTCGTCGAACGTCGTGACCACGACGACCTTCGGCGGATACACGGTGCCGGGGCGGGTCAGTCTGCGCAGCGCCTCCAGCCCGTCCATGCGCGGCATACGGATGTCCATCAGCACGACGTCGGGCCGGTGGCGCTCGGCGAGTTCCACGGCGTGCAGGCCGTCCACGGCCTCTCCGACCACGTCGATGTCGTCCTCCGCGCCGAGGATCATCGCGAAGCCGGCCCGGACCATGGCCTGGTCGTCGGCGATCAGTACACGGATCGTCATGAGACGGCCACCCCCGCCGTGGTCGCCGGGAGCGTCGCCTCGACGCCCCAGCCTCCGGCCGCCACCGGACCCGCCTGGACGCGTCCACCGATCAGGCCCACCCGCTCGGCCAGGCCCTTGAGGCCGAAGCCGCCGTGGGAGACGTGCCGAGGCCGTCCGTCGTCGCTGACCCGTACGATGACGTGGTCTCCCGCACGGCCCACGCGCACCCGCACCTCGGTGCATCCGTGGGCGTGTTTGCGTACGTTGGTGAGGGCCTCCATCACCACCCGGTGCGCGGTGGTGGTCACCTCCACCGGGAGGTCGTCGAAGCCGCCTTCCAGGTCGAGCCGAGCCTGTGCGCCCCCGACCGCCGAGAACTCCTCGACGAGCGCGCGCACTTCGCCGATGCCCGCCAGCGGCGTCAGCGCGACCTCTCCGTCGGCGTCGCGCAGCATCCCCACCATGTGCCGCATCGAGGTCAGTGCCTCCGAGCCCGCCTGTTCGATCCGCTGGAGTGCGGGCGGCACCAGTTCGGGCCGGCGGCCGGCGATCGCCTGGGCTCCTTGTGCCTGCACGACGATGCCCGTCACGTGGTGGGCGACGAAGTCGTGCAGGTCCCGGGCGAACTCGGTCCGCTGCTCCAGCCTGAGAGCGGCCGCCTGCCGCCGCCGGTCCACCAGGAGCAGACGCGTCCCGAGACCGATGCCCAGCACCATGACCGCCACCAGGGCGTAGATCAGCGCTGCGATGGTGGTGGACTGCTTCACCGAGACCGATACCGGCCGCAGCACGATGGCCAGGAACACCACCGGGACGGCCACCGCCGCCCACAACGGCTTCCCCCGTCGGGCGACGACCAGCAGAAGCCATGCCAGAGCCCCGGGTTCGGCGAACCCCAAGGCCAGCGAGCCGACCGACAGCTCCACGTGCATCGCCACCGATAGACACAGCGACACAAACGCGAAGGCGCAGGCGGCCACCGGCAGCGCACGACTGCCGAGCTTGGGCGAAGCGACGACGAGGGCGATGCCCAACAGGGCAGCTACCGGTTTGGCGGGGCCCAGACAAGGGTGTTCATCGATCGCCCAGTACAAGCCGCCCACCCAGTCCAGCACGCAGAGGGTGGCCATGGCACCGAACAGCAGCAGCCACGCCGTGACGGGCAGGAACCGCGCACGCGCCGCCCCCCTGGTGGCCATGGGTGCGGCCGCCCCGCTCCCCGACTCGACCATCTCTCTCACCGTTCTTCCCGCGACCGGCCGAAAGTCGGAGTCGGCCGCGCATGATCTGTCTTTCGCCCGATCCGCCGCGGGGCGCGGCGGAGAAGAGTGGTGTCCACCGGGCGGTGATCGCCTTCCACCACTTCCATCACACCGAGGAGCATGGCATGGCCACGGCCCCCCTCATCTCGGCGGGGAACCCCCGCAGGTGCTGGAGCCCGCGCCCGGGCCATCCCGCTTCCCGCCCGATGGGGGACACGCACGGGCCGCCCGTCACCGCACGCCGCACGGACCGCCCGTCACCGCAAGCCGCGCGGCCCGCACGCGTCGCAGCCGGCCCCCTCCCCACGTACACGGCATGTACACGGCCGCCCCTCCCCCACTCGCACAGGAGCCACGCATGGACCACGCAGGAACGCAGCACGGAGACGGAACGGGGTTCGCGTATCCCGCCCGTGAGGCGGCGATCGAGGCTCGAGGGCTCGGCAAGAGGTACCGGCGCGGCTGGGCCCTGCGGGACGTCTCCTTCCGGCTGCCGGCCGGGCGGGTGTGCGGGCTCGTCGGCCCCAACGGCGCCGGCAAGAGCACGCTGATGGGCCTGGCCACGCACATGATCCGGCCGACGACCGGGGCCCTGCGGGTGTTCGGCGCGGCACCGGGGTCGACGGACGCCGTCCTGCGTACCTCGTTCCTGACCCAGGAGAAGCCGCTGTTCCGGCGCTTCACCGTGGCCGAGACCCTGCGGCTGGGCCACGAGTTCAACCCCCGATGGGACCAGGAGGTCGCCGAAGGCATCGTCCGCGCGGGCCAGGTACCGATGAACGCGAAGGTCGGCACCCTGTCCGGCGGGCAGCGCACCCGCGTCGCCTTCGCCCTGGCTTTCGGGAAGCGTCCTGACCTGCTCATCCTCGATGAACCGATGGCCGATCTGGACCCGCTGGTCCGCCGCGAGCTCATGACCACGCTGACCGCGGAGGCCGCCCAGCACGGCACGACGGTGCTGGTCTCCTCACACATGCTCGCCGAGCTGGAGTACATCTGCGACTACCTCCTCGTCATCGCGAACGGCGGTCTGCGCCTCGCGGGTGAGGTGGACGAACTGCGCGCCGCGCACGCCCTGCTCGACGTCCCGGGGGCCGGACCGTCCCCCGCGCTCCCCCCGCACCGGGTCATCGAGTCCCGCCGCGGTGAGGGCCGCCCGGGCGTCCTGGTACGCCTCGACGGACCGATGGGGTACGGCGGTCCGGCGGCCGAGCCGCCCACCCTGGAAGAGCTGCTGCTCGGCTATCTGCGCGCACCCGACGCGCCTCCGCTGATCGCGCCCAGCGCCCGGGTCGGCGACATCCACGACATCATCACCGGCGACCGGAAGGCCGTGACCGCATGACCACGCTCACTCGTGACCCGGCGCACCCGACGCGGCACGGACAAGGCTCCCGGCAGGTCCGCCTCCGGCTCGGCGGTCCGGCCTGGCTCGTCTGGCGCCAGCACCGCGCAGCGTTCTGGACGCTCATCGGCCTCACCCTCCTCGCCGTGGTCGCCATGGTCTTCCTGCGCGGGCAGATGATGGACTACCTGTCCGACCAGGGGGCGACCTCGCGGAAGTCCGGTGGTTTGCCGGCCGACTTCGAGAAGCACTTCGACCGGATGTTCGGCGTCGGGAGCTACCTGGCCTACATCCCCGTCCTGGCGGGTGTCTTCGTCGGCGCTCCGCTCTTCGCCGGCGATCTGGAGTCCGGCACCGCCAAGCTGGTGACCTCGCAGTCCGTCAGCCGACTGCGATGGCTCACCATGAAGCTGGCCATGCCCACCGCGCTGCTCGCTCTGTGCACCGCCGTGCTCAGTGCCGTGTTCACCTGGTGGTGGAGTCCGGTCAAGAGCCTTTCCGACGGCCTGTCCTGGGTCTCCTTCTTCGACGTCACGGGTGTCGTGCCGGTGGCCTTCACCCTGCTCACGTTCGCCGTGGGCGCGGCGGTCGGCATGCTGCTGCGACGCACACTGGTGTCGACGGTGGTCACGCTCGGCATCGTGGTGGCGATCGAGGTCGTCTGGAACCGGTTCTGGCGGAACCTCGGGCACGTGATGTCGGTCAGTACCGACCAGGGCATCGGTCCCGGTGCCACGCAGCCGGACCTGCCCGCCCAGGCGGAACAGCAGGGCCAGGGCACCTACTTCCTCACCGACTCCGGAGCCCGCCTGGACTGGACCACCTGCCTCGACCGGTCGGAGGACGAACGGGCGTACACCGCATGCCTGGAGTCCAAGCACGTCGTCGGCTGGTCCATCGACTACCTCCCCGTCTCCCAGATGCACACGATGCAGTGGCTCGGAGCCGGCATCATGCTCACCGCGACCGCCGCCGTCGTCGCCTTCGTCATCACGTGGGGGCGCAAGCGGCTCCTGTGACGGGGCGGGGACGTTGGACGGGAGACAGGGCGGGGGACGGGTGATCCGGCGAACCCGAGTCACCGGGGAGGCCGCCGCCGCCCAGGTCCCCAGCACCCCCGGAACGGCCGCACCCCACGCACGGCAAGACCGAGGGCCCGACTCCGAGCAGGGGGAGTCGGGCCCTTCCGGCCGTGGAACCCGGCGGGCTCCCCGCGAACGGCCTGCGCTTCAGGTGGTCGCGGCAGGAGTGGCCGCCGAGGCGGTACGCGTCTGCAGGATTCCCTCGACGCCCTGGAGGAAGGTCTCGGACACCAGTTCCGGGTCGAAGAGGCAGCCGGCCGCCATGGCACCGTCCCGCAGCATGACGAAATGCCGGCCGGCCGCGTCGGCGGGCTCGTGGCCGGCCTCCGCGAGCAACTCCGTGACGGTGTCCAGGAACCATTGCCGGTGGGCCAGCACGGCTCGGTGGATCGGGTGGGCCGGGTCGGCGTACTCGGCCACCGCGTTGAGGAAGGCGCACCCACGGAACCCGGGTGACCGGATCCCTTCGGCAATGGACCGGCCGACGGCCCGAAGCCTGTCCGCCGCGGGCTCACCGCTCGCCTCGGCGACCGCGACCTGCGCCCGGATTCCCCTGTCGGCCCGGTCGAGATAGGCGAGGACGAGCTCTTCCTTGCCCGAGAAGTGCCGGTACAGCGTCGCCCGGGTCACCTGCGCCTCCGCGATGATCCGGTCGACGCCGACGGAGTGGATCCCCTCCGCGTAGAAGATCCTCGTCGCCGTACTGAGCAGCCTGGCCCGCGCTTCGGACGTGCTGCCGCCTTCTGTGCCCCGACTCATGGACCCGAGACTACCAAATCGGTGAGGGAGAACGTTCGGTCTTGACAGTCGCCGCGAGGTCCCTTTAGATGCTCACAAGACCGAACGTTCTCCCTCTCTCGTGTCCGGCTCTTCAAGGGCCGGGCGACGGGCCGGGCGACGGACCGGGCGAGGGACCGAGCGGCCAGTGCCGCATGACATCACCGTCGCCGTCGCCGCGTCACCGTCACCGTCACCGTCACCGTCACCGTCACCGTCACCGTCACCGGAAGGCATCCCATGGACACCCTCGTCGCCACCACACCCGCCGACGCTTCCACCGCCACCCTGCGGAAGCTGTACCTCCTGCGCTTCGGGTTCGCCGCCGTATGGGCCGCCCTGCTGTTCGCGACCGCCGACACACTGGGCCCGCTGAGCGCGACGCTGCTGGTGGTCTATCCCTTGTTCGACGTGGCGTGCGCTGTCGTCGACGTCCGGTCCGCCCGTGCGAACGGCGGCCCGGCACGCGGCCTGTACGTGAACATCGCGCTGAGCACCCTCACCGGCATCGGTCTCGCCGTCGCCGCCACATCCGGCATCCCGGCGGTCCTGCGCGTCTGGGGCGTCTGGGCCGTGACCGCGGGCCTCGTCCAGCTCATTGTCGGCGCCGCCCGCCGCAGGCTGGGCGGCCAGTGGGCGATGATCGCCAGCGGCGCCATCTCCACCGTCGCCGGGGCGTCCTTCTTCGCACAGGCGGGCAAGGACGACGCCGCCCTGGGCAGCCTGGCCGGCTACGCGTTCCTCGGAGGCGTCTTCTTCCTCGTCTCCGCCCTCCGCCTGAGGCGCGCCGACAAGGACGCCTGAACCCGACCGTTCGGCTTCTCTGGACAATGAACCCAGGATCACACCGGCGGGGAGGCACAGCCATGCACGGCAAGCCGGCAGACGGCGCGATCGCGGGCGACCTGACCCGCCTCACCCCGGCGAGCGAAGCGCATCTACCCCTGCTCGCCCGCTGGTTCGCCGATCCCGAGTTCGTGCGGAACTGGGGCGGGCAGCCCTTCACCCGGGAGGAAGTGGCCGCGAAGTACACAGGAAGGCGGCGCCCCGACGTGGAGTCCTTCCTGATCCTCGCCCAGAACGTCCCTGTCGGCTATGTCCAGTACGTGCCCTCCGGCACCGGCCAGGGCGGTATCGACATGGTCCTCGTACCCCACGCCCAAGGCAGAGGCCTCGGCCCCGACGCCGCCCGCGCACTCGTCCGGCACCTCCATACCGTGCTGGGCTGGAACCGGGTGACCGTCGACCCGGAAGCGTCCAACATCCACGCCGTCCGGGCGTGGGCGAAGGCAGGCTTCCAGCCGGTGAGCAGACAGGGGAGCCAGCTGCTCATGGCATGCCTCCCCGCCCCCGGCGCCTCACCGGCCCAGGTCCACGACGGGGGCTTCCCGTCCGAGACCTGAACGGGGACGGGCACCCGGCCGCCGAGGACCGGGCGGGCGGCGCCCTCCCCCGCCGGGCGCCGACCGCGCGTACCCAAGAGTGCCGGACCTCAACCCGGTGATGTTGTCCCTCCGTCCACGCTTCTTGCCACCGCGTCCACCGGTCCCGCCCCACCCCGTCAGACGCCCCCGCCCCCTTCCCCGCGTACCTGCTCCCTCCCCAACCCCAATTCCTCCAGGGCGCGCAGCCGGTGTTCCCTGGGCGAGAGCCCGTAGGCGGCCCGGAAGGCGCGGCTGAAGCCGCAGGCCCGGGGAAAGCCCCAGCGCGCGGCGATTCCGTAGACCGGGTCGTCCCGGAGCGCGGGGTCCTCCAGGTCGCGCCGGGCGTTCTCCAGGCGCAGGCGCCGTATCCTCGCGGCCACCGTCTCCCCTTGCGCCTGTTCCTCGAAGACGCGGTGCAGGTGGCTGACGGAGATGTGCTGCGCCGCGGCGACGGCGCGTGGTGACAGTTCCGGGTCGTGCAGGTTCTCCCGGATGAACGCGTCGATCTGCCGCAGCAGGACCTGCCGGCGGCTCTCGGGCGTCAGCGCGGATTCGGCGTCCAGCGCCTGGGCCAGCAAGGCCGACACCAGATCGAGGACGACCGCGCCCAGTCGGGGGGCGTCCGCCGGCCGCAGGACCGCCGCCTGCTGTTCCAGACCGGTGAGGAACCCGACGAGGAGGGCGCCCAGGCCCTCGCCCCCGGGGAGACCGCGGCCCAGTACCTGCCGCAGCCGGTGCGGGGCCAGCGGCAGCATGGCCTTGGGAAAGTCGACGCCCACCCCTCGGACGGGACCGCTCGCCCGGCCGTCGGACGGCCGGAGGTCGTACGGCAGGGAGTCGTCCACCACGTGGAGGTCACAGGGACCGAAGGTGTCCGTGCCTCCGGAGTGCTCCAGGGTCAGTTCGCCCTCCAGCAGCAGCGTCAGGTGGTACAGCCCGTCGTCGGTCCGGTGCGCCCGCCGAGGGCTCAGCCGGTAACGCGCGGGCAGGACCGACGTCGGCCACACCGTCACCGGCCCCAGCTGCATCAGCCGCATCGACGCGTGGAAGTCGCGGGCGTACGGACTGCTCATCTCGCTCGCCCGGGTACGGCCGACGAGTTCCCGCCAGTAGTCGAACCTGTCGGCGGCCGCCACCTCGCTGGTGTGGAAAACGGTCCCGATCACGCGCCCACCTCGGCCTTCTTACGGAGTCTCAGCTTCCGGCAGCCTGAATCAGCAGCCGCCCGGAACGGCGCGACCGCGATCCAGGCTCCCCCTTGGTCCGGGCGGCGCCCCGAAGTTCCGTACGCCCACACCAGGCTCGGGCATTCCTGTGCCCGAACCCGGCCGATCAGAGACGGAGACACGGTGACCACCATCGACACCACGGCCCCCGAGGGCTGGATCTTCACGGCGCCGCAGGGCGGACCCGTGGTCTACACGCACTTCATGGACGGGTCCTGGCGGCCCGCCTGCGCGAAGGCCGGCATACCGAAGGGCACCGGGCCCCACGCCCTCCGGCACCACTACGCCAGCCTGCTGATCAAGCACGGCGAGTCCGTGAAGACGGTCTCCGAGCGCCTCGGTCACACCAACGCGGCCATGACGCTGAACATCTACACCCACCTGTGGCCCGACTCCGAGGAGCGGACCCGGGTTGCCGTCGACAAGGCGTACGCGGACCGGTCCGCCGATGTCCAGCCACAGGTCGACGAAGCGGCGTAGCCGCTCCCCCGCGCGCTGACCGAAGTCAGCACGCTGCGGACTCCGTGCGGACCGCAAAGGCCGCCCAACCCGCTCCATCGCAGGTCAAACGGCCTTTCGCCGAACGTACTAGACGTTGAAGCGGAACTCCACCACAACCGCCCTGACCTGCGGTTATGTGAGCGCATCCCAGCACCATCCCAGCACGGGATTCACTGCAAAGTACAAAAAGATCCGGAAGCGCCAAGACTACGCATCACCGCCCACCCTGGATACAGGCCGCGCAGCACTCCAGACGCTGTAATAGTTTCTGTACTAGACTTGCAGCCATGAAGTCACCCCGCCCCGGCGGCACGGAGAACATCTCCGTCTCGATGCCCTCGGAACTCCTCGGTGCTCTGCGCACACGTACCGGCAAGCGCGGCGTGTCCGCATATGTGACGGCAGCGGTCCGGCACCAGCTTGCGATGGACGGCCTCGCCGAGATCGTGGCCGCCTACGAAGCCGAGCACGAGCCGCTGAGCGAGGCTGAAGTCCAGGCCGCGCAGAGCGAACTGTTCGGTGACGCACCGGCACCCTACGCGTCGAACGACAGCGCCGCATGAAGGGGCCCGCAGCCAGGTCTCTGGTTCTGGACTCCCAGGCGTTGTCACTGCTACTGCGCAACGACCGCCAGATGATCACCCGAATCGAAGCCGCTCGACGCGTGGGCGTGCCTGTCCTTGTGTCGGCCCTGACAGTGGTGGAGGCCGTCTACGGGAAGACGGACACCGCCCGGCTGCACTGGCTGCTGTCCCGCCTGCAGGTCCAGGACGTTACCCAGGCGGACAGCCTCACCGCGGTGCGGCTGTTGAGCGACGCCGGTGGTCTGCACGGCCACAAGTACGCCATCGACGCCCTCGTCGCCGCGATGGCGCTCCGCTCCCCGGCACCCGTACTCGTACTGACGTCGGACCGCGACGACTGGTCGAAACTGTGCGGCGACCGCGTACAGATCAAGGACGTCTGACCTCGGCGTCTACTCAGGTGTCCACCTGCTGATCGACTGCTGCTTCGTAGAAGGCATCCGCAAGGGCAACGATGATCGCGTTGATGGCCGGTCCATCGGTGAAGAAGTAGTCAGCCATCGTGTTGTGGGCGTACTGATTCTCTGCGACTGCCTCCGTGACGGCGGCTTGGAAATCCTGTGACTCCAGGAACTGCTTCTTGGAATTCACCTTGGTTTGCCGGACCAGGTTCGAGTCGGCGAGAAGCAGCTGCACGAGGCCCTGCACGAACTCCCTGACCTGGGAGGCAGCGAACGTTTCGGCACCGAAGAGGTCGTTCATCTTGTCTATGACGACCTGAAGCGCGACGTACTTCGGATCCTTCTTCGCGCCCGTACCGGCGCCGCTGATGCCCTTCAGTTGTCCGTCACCCACGAGCGAGATGTCGACCGGGATCGCCTTGTTGTGCTTGACCCCGACCAGCACAACATCGGAGAGATCCACGTCGGCCGCCCAAGCAGACTCGGCAATCACCTTTTCCAGCAGGCGCAGGAAGATCGAAAGCATCTCCATGTAGGGATCGCCGTAGTCGACGATCTGGGACATGAAGTCATAGAGTCGTACGTAGGTGGAGACGTCCTTGCGGAAGAGGTCGAGCTCCTGGAGCTTTACCTTGTCTTCCTCCTCGATCGCCCGCGCGTAGCGGCGCCGGAAGTCGTGCTGCGCCGGGCTGATCGCCGCCGAGAGAGCGTTGTTGCCTTTCCGCGTCACCCACAGTTCGGCGACCTTGCGGACATCGTCCTCGGTGTAGATCCCGGCCTGGGCGAGCTTGTTGGCCAGGTGGACGACGACATACGGGTCCGTCTCGGTCTCCAGAGTCGCGTTCTTGAAGTACGGCTCGAAGGCCGTCCTGATGTCCTCGGGCTTGTTGGCGAAGTCGATAACGAACGTCTTGCGCTTCTGCTCCCCACCAGCGGTGCGGTGGGTACGGTTGAGGCGCGAGAGCGTCTGCACGGCGGTGACGCCCGCCAGCTTCTTGTCGACGTACATCGCCGTGAGTAAGGGCTGGTCGAACCCGGTTTGGAACTTGTTGGCGACCAGCATGATCTTGTACGTGTCACCCTTGAACGCGGCCGCCAGATCAGCCCCGGCGCCAGGGTTCATATTGGCCTCGGTGAACTCGTCGTCCTTCGACGGCTGCGGGCCCCAGTCGCTGTGCCAGGTCTCGTCGTCAGGCATCGTCACCCCGCCCGAAAAAGCGACCAGGGTGCGGTAGTTGTACGAGGCGTCCTCGGCGCGGCGCTTGGCGATGTAGGCGTCTATCGCCAGCTTGTACTTCACCGCGGACTTGCGGGAGTCGGTCACCACCATGGCCTTCGCCTTGCCTTCGAGGAGGTAGGCGACGTTGGCGTGGAAGTGCTCGACGATGATCTGGACCTTCTGGCTGACGTTCGTCGGGTGGAGCTGGACCCACCTCATCAGCCCCTTGCGGGCGGCGGCCTCCTCGACCTCGCCTCCGTCGCTGCTCTCGGCCTTGCCGGCGATCTTCAGCGCGGTGTCATAGGACTGGTAGCCCTTGAGGACGTCGAGGATGTAGCCCTCCTCGATCGCCTGCTTCATCGAGTACAGGTGGAACTCGCGCGGCTTCCCCTCGGGGCCCTTGCGGCCGAACAGTTCGAGGGTCTTGTTCTTCGGCGTCGCGGTGAACGCGAAGTACGAGATGTTCTCCGATTCGGCCCGCTCGGTCATCTCCGAAGCCAGCACCGACTCCACATCGACCTCGCCGCCCTCCTCGATCTCCTTGACCTCCTCGGCTGTCAGCACCTGCTTCAGCTTCGAGGAGATCTGCCCCGACTGGGACGAGTGCGCCTCATCAGCGATCACAGCGAACCGCTTGCCCTTCAGGCCGGCGTCGGTCCGGATCTCTTCCAACGCATGCGGGAAGGTCTGCACCGTCACCGCGATGATGAGCTCGCCGTTCTTCAACGCCTGCGCCAGCAGACCCGACTTCGACTTCGCGCCAGCCTTGCGAACGTCCTCGGGGCTGATCGTCGCGACAATCTTCTTGTTCCCGTCGATCTGCCGAATCGCATCCTGCAGCTGGGAGTCGAGCACGGTACGGTCCACGACCACGATGACGGAGTCGAAGACCTTCTTGTCGTCGGCATCATGCAGTCGGGCCAGACCGTGGGAGGTCCAGGCAATGGTGTTCGTCTTTCCTGACCCGGCCGAGTGCTCGATCAAGTACCGGTGCCCGACGCCCTCCTCCTTCACTGCGGCGACGATGCTTGTGACGGCCTCCCACTGGTGGAAGCGCGGGAAGAGCATGCTCGTACGCCGCACGGAGGTGCCGGTGGTGACGTCCCACTCCTCCTTGGTCTGCACGATCATCAGCCGCCCGATGACGTTCAGCCAAGCGTGCTTCTCCCAGACGCGTTCCCATAGGTACGCCGTCGCCGACTCATCGTCCGCGCCAGGCGGGTTGCCAGCACCACTGTCGAAGCCGATGTTGAACGGAAGGAAGTAAGTCTTGTCCCCCTCCAGCTTCGTGGTCATGGCCGCGAGGCCGTTGGAGACCGCGAAGTGCACCAGCGCCCGGTGACCGAACGACAGCAGCGGCTCCGGGCGCCCGTTCGTCAGCGGGTTGCGGTCGTGCTTGTACTGGTTGATCGCCTCGTCCAGCGACTGGGTGAAGTCGGTCTTCAGCTCCACCGTGGCCACCGGAAGCCCGTTGACGAAGAACACCAGATCGATGGTGCGCTGGTCGGCAGTCGAGAAGTGCACCTGCCGCACCACCCGCACCCGCATCGACTCGTAATGCGACACGGTGGTCGCGTTGAGAGAGGTTTCGGGGCGGAACTGCGCCATCTTCAACCGGCCGCCACCGATGTACTGAACCCCGTTGCGCAGGATGTTCAACGTCCCGCCGCCATGCTCAAGCGGCTTGTCCAACGCTGCGGTCAGCACGTCAAGGAACTTCGCCTGCGACCCCGCCGCCTTCAGCGCCTTCTCGTACGCCGGCTTCTGTGTCGCCTCCAGCCACGCGAACAGATCCGCTGGGAAGAGCGCCCGCTCGCGGTCGTACTCGCCGCCGTCGTGGTCGTTCACCGAGTACAGCCAGCCGCGTGCCTTGAGGTACTCGCAGATCTCCTTTTCGAAGACGGCCTCGTTGTGGTCGGCCATCACGCCGCCTCTCCTACGTCGATCTGTCCCGTTACGGCCGCGGTGATCAGTGCCGATCGGCGCTCGCGGGCGAGCTCGATGAACCGCTCCGACTCCGCGATGAGTGTGTCGATCTTTGCGGTCTCAGCATCCAGGTGCCTGGCCATGCATCGCTGCTCATCGAGCGGCGGGAACGGCATCTTGAACTTGCGCACCTGCCACTCGCTCACATGCGGCACGCTGACACCCGTGAACAGCGGCTCCAGATAGTCGTAGAAGGCGTCCGTCGAGATCACGTACCGGAAGTAGCCAGCGTCCCCCTCGGTCCCCGGGCGGATACGCATGACGCGCTGGAGCAACAAAGCCGGGAGGTCGTCTTCGGAGATCGCAGCGATGCGAACGCCACCACCAACGAATGGTCGATCCATGCCGAAGACGAGATCGCCAGCCTGAAGGTCGAATTCGGCAGGGACGGGGGTATCGTGAGTATTCCAGTAGACGACATCTGCCCAATCGACTCTGCCTGGCTTCACATTGACACCTCGCAACAGGCGCACGTGGTCTCGATCGACACTGAATCCATCGCTGGGGAAGGCGTAGCCTGCCAGTGTGTCACTCATGAACCCGAGCTGCGTGACTCGCCAGTGCGAAGGCGTTGCGGGTAGCCACGACTCAAGATTTTCACTTTTTACCGAAGAGCCGAGACCACGAAGCACGATCTCCTCGATAAGGGCCTTTCGACGTTCGCGGAGCATCTCGATCAGTCGCCGCTGCTCTTCGATGAGCGTGTCCGTCTTCGCGGTCTGCTCGTTCAGATTCAACGCAATCCGCCGCTGTTCGTCAATCGGCGGGACGAGGACACGCAGCTGTTTGAGCGCCTCGCACGTCAACCCGCCCTTGGTGCTTCCATTCTCCTCACTGATTCTCCGGAGATCGTCGTATGCAGCCGTGAGAAACCACAGAAGAAAGTCCGGACACCATCTAGCTCGATCCGGAGCCACGTATGCAAGGTGCTGATTTACTGTTGCCTCGATGTCAAGGATCGTCGCCATTCCGCGGGTCCGCCCCTGACCAGTTAGACCTACTAGCACCGAGCCGGGGGAGACAATCGGAAGGTGACATTCCGCGAGCGCAATATCAGTGACTGACTCTGGTGAGGAAACAACGCGCGCCTGGTTGACTGCGGAGCTATTGAGCCATGGAACAACACCACGATCCCAGTACTCTCTTTTCTCGCGTCGGGGCGTTGCCCCGTTGCCGATCCGTGCGGTGCGGCCGAGCTTGGTGATCGACCAACCAGTCGGAATCGCGTCCAGCCGGGTATTAGCTACTGCCGTTGGTCCGACGCTCACTGCTCCACCTCTCGCAGGAGATCCAGGATTTTGGCGACCTGCTTCTCCAGGTCAGCGTCGATCTCAGCGAGTGGGCGGGGCGGAACGTACTTGTAGAAGTGCCGCGTGAAGGGGACCTCGTAGCCTGTCTTGGTTTTGGCCCAGTCGATCCAGGCGTCGGGAACGTGCGGCTTCACCTCCGCGTCGAAGTACGCCTGGATGACTTCGCGCTCCGCCGCCGCGCCGGCGGTCGAGCCGCCGTAGGTGAAGGGCACGTTCTCGGTGTCACGCTTCTTCGAATCGGGCTTCGGGTCACCCTTGCGGCTGACGACAGGGTTCCCGCCCTCGCCCAGCAGGGGGCGCTCGACGGTGACCATCCAATACCCGAACTCGTCGTTGCGCAGCACCTTCGAGAGCTCGGGGTCGGCGTCCTCGTAGTCGGCGTACAGCCGCACGACCTCGGCACGGTCAGCGTCGCTGATCTCGCGTCCCTTGGCACCGAGGTTCTTGCGCATCTTGGTCCAGAACGACGTGCCGTCAATCAGTTGCACCTTGCCCTGACGGTCGGGGTGCTTGGTGTTGTCCAGGATCCAGATGTAGGTGGCGATGCCGGTGTTGAAGAACATGTTGGTCGGCAGGGCGACGATCGCCTCGACGAGGTCGCTCTCCAGCAGCCACCGGCGGATGTTGGAAGGGCCGGACTCGGCGGCGCCACTGAAGAGCGGAGAGCCGTTCATGACGATGCCGACGCGGCCGCCGCCGTCCTCGGGAGCGCGCATCTTGTGGACCAGGTGGAGAAGGAAGAGCATTTGCCCGTCGGACGTCGCGGGGAGGCCCGGTGCGAAGCGGCCGTAGGGGCCCGCGGAGTCTCGCTCTTCCTTGACCGCCTTGGCGTGCTGCTTCCAGTCCACCCCATAGGGCGGGTTGGACATGCAGTAGTCGAACTGGCGGCCTTTGAAGGCGTCGTCGGTGAGCGTGTTACCGAAGGCGATGTTGGTCGCGTCGTGGCCCTTGGCGAGCAGGTCGGACTTGCAGATGGCATACGACTGCGGGTTGTACTCCTGACCGTACAAGCCCAGCTTCGCGCCGGGATTCTCGGCGAGCAGGTGCTCCTCGGCCAAGGAGAGCATGCCGCCGGTGCCAGCGGTGGGGTCGTATAGCGATCGGATGATGCCGCCCTCGGTGAGGTCGACGTCCTTCTCTGCGAAGAGCAGGTCGACCAGCAGTCGGATCGCATCGCGCGGCGTGTAGTGGTCGCCAGAGGTCTCGTTCGCTGCTTCGTTGAACTTGCGGATGATGTATTCGAAGGCATCGCCCATGTCGGAGTTCGACACCACATCGGGGTGGAGGTCGATCTTGCCGAAGGACTTGACGATCTCACGCAGAAGCCCGGCCTTCTCCAGGGCCAGGATCTCCTTCTTGAAGTCGAAGTACTCGAACACGTCCACGTCGGCGGAGAACCGGTCGATGTAGTCGGCCAGGTTGTCCGCCAGCCCGTCCGCGTCGGCCAGCAGGTTCGCAAACGAGTAGTTGGAGGTATTGTAGAAGGTCCGGCCTGTGGCCTTCTTAACCTCGACCTTGAGCCGGTTCGGGTTCTCGAACTTCGCTGCCAGCTCTCGCACCGTCGCCTGATCGGGCTCAAGGATGCAGTCGAGCCGCCGCAGGATCGTGAACGGGAGGACCACGGTCCCGTACTGGTTGGGGCGATAGGGGCCCCGAAGTTGGTCAGCGATAGACCAGATGAAGCTACCGAGCGCGCTCACAAGTTCCTCACGAGAATCGTCTTGCAGTGCCGATCACTTTGCCAGAGCCAGCAGTCGCCGTCCCACGGTTCGGCCACTCACCAGAGCAGAACCCAGCACCGGCGCCGCATCCACGTCCCAGCACAATCCCAGCACGGTACGGATGACCAGGGGTGACGACAGGTGACGAGGGGTCAGCTATCCCAGCACCATCCCAGCACGGGAAAAAACCAAGGGCCCGACCCCGAAGAGTCGGGCCCTCTCTGACCTGCATGTTTGCAAGATCAGCGACGTGGTGATATGTCACCCGCTACACGTTGAAGCGGAACTCCACCACATCCCCGTCCTGCATCACGTACTCCTTGCCCTCCATGCGCGCCTTGCCCTTGGCGCGGGCTTCGGCGACCGAGCCCGTCTCGACCAGGTCCTCGAAGGAGATGATCTCCGCCTTGATGAAGCCCTTCTGGAAGTCGGTGTGGATCACACCGGCCGCCTCCGGGGCCGTGGCGCCCTTCTTGATCGTCCAGGCGCGGGCTTCCTTCGGGCCTGCCGTGAGGTAGGTCTGCAGGCCCAGGGTGTCGAAGCCGACCCGGCCGAGAGTGGCGAGACCCGGCTCTTCCTGGCCCATGGACTGGAGGAGTTCCAGGGCCTCGTCGTCGTCCAGCTCGATCAGCTCGGACTCGATCTTGGCGTTGAGGAAGATGGCCTCGGCCGGGGCGACCAGGGCGCGCTGCTCGTTCTTGAAGTCCTCGTCGACCAGCTCGTCCTCGTCCACGTTGAAGACGTACAGGAACGGCTTCGTGGTGAGCAGGTGCAGCTCGTGCAGGAGGCGGCCCGTCTCGGTGCCGGCGGTGATGCCGCGCGAGAAGAGGGTGTCGCCCGCCTCGAGGATCTTCTGGGCCTCCTCGACGGCGGCGAGCACCGCGACCTTGTCCTTCTGGAGGCGAGCCTCCTTCGTCAGGCGCGGGACGGCCTTCTCGACGGACTGGAGGTCGGCGAGGATCAGCTCGGTGTTGATCGTCTCGATGTCGTCCTTGGGCGAGACCTTGCCGTCGACGTGGACGACGTTCTCGTCCTTGAAGGCGCGGATGACCTGGCAGATCGCGTCGGACTCGCGGATGTTCGCGAGGAACTTGTTGCCCAGGCCCTCACCCTCGCTCGCGCCGCGCACGATGCCCGCGATGTCGACGAAGTCGACCGTGGCGGGGAGGATCCGCTGCGAGCCGAAGATCGCGGCGAGCTTGTCCAGGCGCGGGTCCGGGACGCCGACCACGCCGACGTTCGGCTCGATCGTGGCGAACGGGTAGTTGGCCGCCAGCACGTCGTTCTTGGTCAGGGCGTTGAACAGGGTCGACTTGCCGACATTCGGCAGGCCGACGATTCCGATCGTGAGCGACACTTTGGCGACTTCCTGAAGTTCGGAGGGGGCCCTGAGGAGGCGGGCCTGGAGGGGACCGATTCTCCAGTTTACGGGCGGGGCGGCGCGCCCGGTCACGGGTCCGGAGGCGGGCACCTGAGGCCGATCGAACAGGTATGCGAAAAGCGTGTCTCGGGCCTCCCGAACGGTCCCTTTTCGGCCGAGCGGTATCGAACGCAGTGCCAAGGTCGGCCAAAGGGCGTGTCCAACGCCCGGAAGCGCATGCCGGTCGACCTAGGTTGTCACGGTGGAGCAGCACAGGACACGTACCCCGCAGCGCAGGCAGCCCTCGCCGCCCGAGCAGGCCCCGGCCGTGGCCGCGGGCGGTATCGGTGAGAGCGCCGCCGCCTATCCGGTGGCGGTCGCGGTCGCCCCTGCGGTCTCCCGCCCGCGTCCCCGGACCGGCCAGGTCGCGCCGTTCGTCCTCGCGCTGCGCAGATTCCCCAACCCCCGGCTGACCGGCATCGGGGCGGGCCTGTTCGCCGCGGCCACGATGTTCCTGCTGGGCTGCCTGGACCAGCTGCTGCTGGACGGTTCCGAGATCGCCTACGGGGTGCTGTTCCTGCCGGTGAGCGCGCTGACCGCGTTCTGGGTGCGGCCCGCCGACCTGGTCACCGCGCCGATCGGTGTGCCCATCGCCTTCGCCGTCGGCGTGATCCCGATCGCCGGGGGTTCCGGCGGCTTCGGCGGGCAGACCATGGCGGTGGTCACCGCGCTCGCCGTCCAGGCCGGCTGGCTGTACGGCGGCACGCTCGTCGCCGGGCTCATCGCCACCGTGCGCAAGATCCGTCAGATGCGGGAGCGGCGGCGGCACCCGGCCAGGCCGTCCGCCAATCAGGGCACGCGCCGCCCCCGCCCGTAAGACCGTAGGAAGGCGTCAGTTGCCGGCCGCCGCCATGGCGGCGCCGACGATGCCCGCGTTGTTCTGCAGCTCGGCCGGGACCATCTCGGCCCGTACGTGTTCGATGAGCGGCAGGAACTTCTCCGCCTTGCGGCTGACTCCCCCGCCGATGATGAACAGCGAGGGCGAGAAGAGCATCTCGACGTGGACGAGGTACTTCTGCACCCGGTGCGCCCAGTGGCTCCAGCTGAGGTCCTCGTCCTCCTTGGCCTTCGTGGACGCCCGCTTCTCCGCGTCGTGCCCGTGCAGTTCCAGGTGGCCGAGCTCGGTGTTGGGGACGAGCTGCCCGTCCGTGAAGACGGCGCTGCCGATGCCCGTACCGAGGGTCAGCACGATCACCGTGCCCTTGCGGCCGCGTCCCGCGCCGAAGGTCATCTCGGCGACACCGGCCGCGTCGGCGTCGTTGAGGATCGTGACCGGGTGCCCGATGCGGTCGCTGAGCAGCGCGCGGGCGTCCGTGTCAATCCACGCCTTGTCGACGTTGGCCGCGGTCCGGGTGATCCCCCCGGTGACCACTCCGGGGAAGGTGATGCCCACCGGGCCCTTCCAGTCGAAGTGGCCGACGACCTCGGCCACGCCGTCGGCCACGCCGTCGGGCGTGGCCGGACGCGGTGTCAGTACCTTGTGGCGCTCCTGCGCCAGCTCTCCGCGGTCCAGGTCCACGGGAGCGCCCTTGATCCCTGACCCGCCGATGTCCACACCGAAGATCTCCATGGATCCACGGTACGGGTAGCGCGCCGCGCACACTCCCCGGAAGCCCTGGGAGCCCCCGGGTCGTTACTTCGCCGAGAGTTCGGCGGCCTCGGCGCGCAGGTCGCGGCGGAGCTCCTTGGGCAGCGAGAAGGTGATCGACTCGTCCGCGGTCTTGACCGTCTCCACGTCCGCGTACCCGCGCTCGGCGAGCCACTCGATCACGCCGTCCACCAGGACGTCCGGGACCGAGGCGCCGGAGGTGAGACCGACGGTGGTGACGCCCTCCAGCCAGGCCTCGTCGATCTCGTCGGCGAAGTCCACCAGGTGCGCGGCGGGGGCGCCGGCGTCCAGGGCGACCTCGACCATGCGGATCGAGTTCGAGGAGTTCTTGGAGCCGACGACGATGACGAGCTCGGCTTCCTCGCTGAGCTTCTTGACCGCGATCTGGCGGTTCTGGGTGGCGTAGCAGATGTCGTCGCTGGGCGGCGAGAGGAGGTTCGGGAACTTCTGCTTGAGGGCACCCACCGTCTCCATCGTCTCGTCGACGGAGAGCGTGGTCTGGGAGAGCCAGACGACCTTCGACTCGTCGCGGACCTCGACGTTCGCGACGTCCTCGGGTCCGTCGACGAGCGTGATGTGGTCGGGCGCCTCGCCGCTGGTGCCGATGACCTCCTCGTGGCCGTCGTGGCCGATCAGGAGGATGTCGTAGTCCTCCTTGGCGTAGCGGACGGCTTCCTTGTGGACCTTGGTGACCAGCGGGCAGGTCGCGTCGATCGTGGCGAGCTTGCGCTCGGCGGCCTCCGCGTGGACGGTGGGCGCGACTCCGTGCGCGGAGAACATCACGATGGAGCCCTCGGGCACCTCCGCCGTCTGCTCGACGAAGATCGCGCCCTTCTTCTCCAGGGTCTGCACGACGTACTTGTTGTGCACGATCTCGTGGCGGACGTAGATGGGGGCCCCGTACTGCTCCAGGGCCTTCTCGACGGCGATCACGGCACGGTCCACGCCCGCGCAGTAGCCACGGGGTGCGGCGAGCAGGACACGGCGGGCAGGGGTAGCAGTCATGCGTCCCATCGTAAGGCCGTGTCGGAGAGGCGCGGGGCGGCCGGGGGTCGGGACACTGAGGCTTACGCGATCGAGCGACGGAGGGTTCATGGCCGGCAGCAGCAAGGAGCAGGCGGGACTGCGCAGGACGCTCGGGTTCAGAGACCTGGTGGTCTACGGGCTGCTGTTCATCGCCCCGATGGCCCCGGTGGGCGTGTTCGGCACGCTGGACGCGAAGTCGGACGGCGCGGTCGCGCTCGTGTATCTCGTGGCGACCGTCGTCATGGCCTTCACCGCCTTCAGTTACGCGCAGATGGTGCGGGTCGCGCCGATGGCCGGTTCGGTGTTCGCCTACGCGCGCAAGGGGCTCGGTGAGGGGCCGGGGTTCATCGCCGGGTGGATGGCGATGCTCGACTACCTGCTCATCCCCGCCGTGGCCTACCTGTTCTCCGGGATCGCGATGAACGCGCTGGTCCCGGAGGTCTCCCGGTGGGTGTGGACGGCGATCGCGGTCGTCCTGACCACGCTGCTCAACCTCTGGGGCGTACGGACGGCGGCCCGGGTGGGCTTCGCGGTGCTCGCCATGGAGATCGTGGTGCTGCTGGTGTTCGTGGTGTCGGCGGTGGTGGTGCTCGTCAGGGACGGGGCGCAGCGCGGCTGGCTGACGCCGCTGACCGGGGACACGGCCTTCTCGATGACGGCGGTGCTGGGCGCGGTGTCGGTCGCGGTGCTGTCGTATCTGGGCTTCGACGCGATCGCCTCGTTCGCCGAGGAGGTGACGGGGGGCTCGGCGAAGGTGGCGCGGGCGGTGCTGTTCTGCCTGGTGCTGGCGGGCGCGCTGTTCGTGGTGCAGTCGTATCTGGCGGCACTGCTGGAGCCGGTGTCCTCGGCCCAGCTGGCGGCGGACCCGGTGAAGCAGGGGTCGGCGTTCTACGACGCGGTGGATGCCTCGGTCGGGACCTGGCTGCACGACCTGGTGGCCGTCAGCAAGGCGATCGGGGCGGCCTTCGCGGCGCTGGCCGGGCAGGCCGCCGCGGGGCGGCTGGTCTTCGCGATGGCCCGGGAGCGGCGGCTTCCCTCGGTGCTGTCCCGGGTGGACCCGAAGTCCGGGGTGCCCCGGGTGGCGATCCTGGGGGCGGCGGTCGTGACGCTGGTGGCGGCCGTGTGGGCGGCCCGGCGGGACGACGGGCTCGACCACCTGGTGTCGGTGGTCGACGTCGGGGCGCTGACCGCGTTCGTGCTGTTGCACGCGTCGGTGGTGGGCTGGTTCGCCGTACGCCGGATGGAGGGGCCGCCGAGCTGGTGGCGGCACGTGCTGGTGCCGGTGGTGGGCGCCGGGGTGCTGGTCGCGGTGATCTGGGAGGCGACCACGAGCGCCCAGGTGGTCGGGGTGTGCTGGCTGGCGGTCGGCCTGGTGGTGCTGGCGCTCCAGTGGGGGCGCCGGACGACGGCCTGACGGTCCGCGCGCCGGGGTGGGCCCTGGATGTCGGTACCGGCCGTTACGCTCGCCCGTATGGCTCTCACTACGTCACCGGAAGCCCCGCTGCCCGTCGGCGACGTGTCGCGGCTGATCGGCGGGTGGATCGACCGGCTCGGCGCGGTCTGGGTCGAGGGGCAGATCACCCAGCTGTCACGGCGGCCGGGCGCCGGTGTCGTCTTCCTGACGCTGCGTGACCCGTCGCACGACATCTCGGTGAGCGTGACCTGTTTCAGGCAGGTGTTCGACCGGATCGCCGATGTGGTGACCGAGGGCGCCCGGGTCGTCGTCCTCGCCAAGCCCGAGTGGTACGCGCCCCGGGGGCAGCTGTCCCTGCGGGCCACCGAGATACGCCCGGTGGGGATCGGCGAGCTGCTCGTCCGGCTGGAGCAGCTGAAGAAGTCGCTGGCCGCCGAGGGGCTGTTCGCCCTGGACCGCAAGCGGCCGCTGCCGTTCCTGCCGCAGCTGATCGGCCTGGTCTGCGGGCGGGCGTCGGCCGCCGAGCGCGATGTCCTGGAGAACGCCCGGCGGCGCTGGCCCGCGGTGCGTTTCGAGGTGCGCAACACCGCGGTGCAGGGTGTGCACGCGGTGAATCAGGTGGTCCAGGCCGTGCGGGAGCTCGACGGGCTGCCCGAGGTCGACGTGATCGTGGTCGCGCGGGGCGGCGGCAGCGTGGAGGACCTGCTGCCGTTCTCCGACGAGCAGCTGATCCGGGCGGTCGCCGCGTGCCGTACACCGGTGGTCTCGGCGATCGGCCACGAGCCCGACTCGCCGCTGCTCGACCTGGTGGCGGACCTGCGGGCGTCGACGCCGACGGACGCGGCGAAGAAGATCGTGCCGGACGTGGGTGAGGAGCTGGACCGGGTGCAGCAGCTGAGGGACCGGGCGCTGCGGACGGTACGGGGGCTGATCGACCGGGAGGAGCGGGGGCTGGCGCACGCGCTGGGCCGGTCCTCGATGGAGCGGCCCCAGCGGATGGTGGACGAGCGCGAGGCGGAGGTCGACGCGCTGGTCGGGCGGAGCCGGCGGGTGCTGGGGCATCTGCTGGACCGCGCCGACTCGGAGCTCGCGCACACCAGGGCCCGGGTGGTGGCGCTGTCGCCGGCGGCGACCCTGGAGCGGGGCTACGCGGTGCTCCAGCGGCCGGACGGCCATGTGGTGCGCTCCCCCGCTGACGCCGGGGCGCCGGGCGGGGAGCTGCGGGCACGGGTCTCGGAGGGCGAGTTCACGGTCCGGGTGGAGGGGTGAGCCCCGTACGAACCCCGTACGAGCCCCGTACGGCCTTCGTTGTCCGAGGGCGCCCGTAGGCTGGGGCCCATGACGGACGACGGGACGGCGGCAGTGGCCGAGACGGGCACGCTCGGCTACGAGCAGGCGCGCGACGAGCTGATCGAGGTCGTGCGCCGCCTGGAGGCGGGGGGCACGACGCTGGAGGAGTCCCTGGCGCTCTGGGAGCGGGGCGAGGAGCTCGCGAAGGTGTGCAGGCACTGGCTGGAAGGGGCGCGCGCCCGGCTGGACGCGGCGCTGGCCCGCCCGCAGGAGGAGTCCGCGGACGGCGGCGAGGGGTCGGACTGAGCGGACTCCGACAGGCGCCGGGGTGAGCGGGCTCCGGCGGAGCCGGGGCGACCGGCGGGCTTGTGCGGTGGGTCACTCCGCGGAGATTTAGTTGAAGTTTAATCTACCTCTCCGTTACGGTGATTTCGTTGCTCAACCCCGTTTTCACCCGGAAGGCAGTTCCACAGATGTCCCTCGTTCTTGACCCCACCGCCCAGGACCTTCTCTTCCGTGAGGCCCGCACCGCCAACACGTTCTCGGACGAGCCGGTGACCGACGAGCAGGTCCAGGCGATCTACGACCTGGTCAAGTACGGCCCCACCGCCTTCAACCAGTCGCCGCTGCGCGTCGTCCTGGTCCGCTCGGCCGAGAGCCGCGAGCGCCTGGTCGCGCACATGGCCGAGGGCAACCGCCCCAAGACCTCCACCGCCCCGCTGGTCGCCCTGCTCGTCGCGGACAACGAGTTCCACGACGAGCTGCCCGCGCTGCTGCCGCACTTCCCGCAGGCCAAGGACGCGTTCTTCTCCGAGCGCCCGGTCCGCGAGCAGTCCGCCGCGCTGAACGCCTCGCTCCAGGCCGCCTACTTCATCATCGGCGTCCGCGCCGCCGGCCTGGCCGCCGGCCCGATGACCGGCTACGACGCCGCGGGCATCGAGAAGGAGTTCCTGGACAGCGACCACAAGCTCCTCATGGTCGTCAACATCGGCAAGCCCGGCGAGGACGCCTGGTTCCCCCGCCTGCCGCGCCTGTCCTACGACGAGGTCGTCACGACCGTCTGATCCCCGGACGGCGGCCCCGCACGGAGAAGGCCCCGCGAAGCGTCGCGGGGCCTTCTGCGTGCGGGTGCCGGGGCGGACGTACGGCCTTCAGGTGTAACGGCCTTCAGAACAGGCCGGTACGGGCACGGGCCTCAGGAGGCCGCGGAGGACGCCGTGGACGGGTCGGGGGACGCCTCGGGGGCCGTCTCCAGCGCGGCGGCCATCTCCACCAGCCGCTCCGTGGGCGCCGAGCCGGTGACCACGGTCGTCACACCCTCGGCGTGCAGCACGAGCGCGTCGTACTTGGGGCCCTTCCAGACCTCCCACGCCTGCCCGGAGACGTCACGCGTACGTCCGGTGTTCTTGGCGTCCTGGCTGACGGCGGGCACGTACTTCTTCGCCGGGGTCGTCGACTGCTCCACCGCGACGTAGCGGTCCTCCGGATCGAGGTAGCCGAGGTGCCAGCCGGCGCCGTTGTGCCCCTCGTACGAGACGGAGGTCGGCTTCCAGCCCTCGGGCAGCCCCGCCGGAGCGGCGACCGGGTACGGGGCGGCACGCCTCGCGGTCGCGAGCTCGACCCGGTAGTCGACCGCCTTGATGGGATCGGCCTTGTCGTCGTGCGGGATGAAGATGTAGACGACGCCCGCCACTGCGGTGATCACGAGCATCGACAGGAACATGTCCCGGACGGTCTGCTTGCCTCGCTTGCTAGCCACGGGGTCAATGGTGGCATGGGCCCTCGCACGCCCCACCGGCGGGCGTGCGCTCATACGTGACCCGCTCTGCTCATTTTATCGGAGTGCAGATAGAGTCACAGCACCCTCTTTTCCGGTCGTCGTCGTACAGAAAGGTGCGCTCCGATGTCCGAGCATCATCTGCCGTCCCAGCTCGAGGTCTCCCCGGAAGCCCCGGACCGCAACCTGGCCCTCGAACTGGTCCGGGTCACCGAGGCCGCCGCCATGGCCGCCGGGCGCTGGGTCGGCCGCGGCGACAAGATCGGCGCCGACGGCGCCGCCGTCAAGGCCATGCGCACCCTCGTCTCCACCGTCTCGATGAACGGCGTCGTCGTCATCGGTGAGGGCGAGAAGGACGAGGCCCCCATGCTGTTCAACGGCGAGCGGGTCGGCGACGGGACCGGTGCCGAGGTCGACATCGCCGTCGACCCGATCGACGGCACGACTCTCAACGCCAAGGGCATGCCGAACGCGATCGCCGTGCTCGCGGCGGCCGACCGGGGCGCGATGTTCGACCCGTCCGCGGTCTTCTACATGGACAAGCTGGTCACCGGCCCCGAGGCCGCCGACTTCGTCGACATCGACGCGCCCGTGTCGGTCAACATCCGCCGGGTGGCGAAGGCCAAGAACTCGGCCCCCGAGGACGTCACCGTCGTCGTCCTGGACCGGCCCCGGCACGACGGCATCGTCAAGGAGATCCGCGAGACGGGCGCCCGGATCAAGTTCATCTCCGACGGCGACGTCGCCGGCTCGATCATGGCGGCCCGCGAGGGCACCGGCGTCGACCTGCTCATGGGGATCGGCGGCACGCCCGAGGGGATCATCTCGGCGTGCGCCATAAAGTGCCTCGGCGGTGTCATCCAGGGCAAGCTCTGGCCGAAGGACGAGGCCGAACGCCGCAAGGCCCTCGACGCCGGGCACGACCTGGACCGGGTGCTCTCGACGGACGACCTCGTCAGTGGTGACAACGTGTTCTTCGTGGCCACCGGCATCACCGACGGCGAGCTGCTGCGCGGGGTGCGGTACCGCGGGGAGACCGCGACCACGGAGTCCCTGGTGATGCGGTCCAAGTCGGGCACCATCCGCCGGATCGACTCCACCCACCGGCTGTCGAAGCTGCGCGCCTACAGCGCGATCGACTTCGACCGCGCCAAGTAGGAGCCGGTCCCGGCCCGTTCCGTCCGGTTCGCCGCCCGCCGTGCGGGGCGGGTGCGGCCCGGGCGGTACGGCCGGCACGCGGGGAGAAGCCGACTCCGGCCGCTCCCCCGCCGCCCGGCCGCGTCAGCCCGCGGCGGCGATGCGTTCCGTCTCCGTCGAGGACGCCGCCGTGAGTTCGATGTCGCGCCGACGCCGCCGGGCGAGCACGACGCGGCGCTCGGCTGCGGTCAGGCCGCCCCAGACGCCGTACGGCTCGGGTTGTATGAGCGCGTGCTCCCGGCACTCCACCATGACCGGACAGCGCGCGCAGACCTGCTTCGCGGCTTCCTCACGGGACAGCCGGGCGGCGGTCGGCTCCTTCGACGGGGCGAAGAACAGCCCGGCCTCGTCCCGGCGGCACACCGCCTCCGAGTGCCAGGGGCCCGCCTGGTCCTCCCGCGCGGGAATGCGCTGGGACGGCACAGCGGCGACCTGCAGGGGCTGATGCGGCGGTTGCAGCACGGTCCACTCCTGACGACGGCTTCGCGAGCGAAAGACGATGCAGCAGTCCCTACCCGCTGTACGCACGCCTATGCACTGCGTGGCCCCGCCTCCCGGCCGTCACAATGCGTTCCGCCCGCCTTCTGGCCGGAATGCGATCGGAATCGGCCGGGGTCGGCTCAGCCGCCGAGATGCTTGCGCATCTGCTTGTGGAGATTGGCAATCAGCTTGCCACGCTTGGGCTTTGCCTCGACATTCCCGAGGACGGAAAAGCCGTTCACCACGACCACCGGGGCTTCCGGGTCGGCCGATTCCAGTGTGTCGACCTCGAAATTGCCGAAAACACCCGTGCCGCTGCCACGCAGCGAGATGTTCTCCGGCACCTTGATCTCGACACTGCCGAAGATGGACGTCGCGTTGATGACGGTCAGACGCTGACCGAAAAGGGCCTCGGTCAGGTCGATCTCGACACTGCCGAAGAGCGCGAACGCGTTCGTGCGACCGCCGACCCGCCAACGCCCCCTGCGCGTCGAGCTGCTGAAGACCGCCACCAGGTTCTCGGCGGGGCCGGCCGGGGCCTCGGGGCCGTAACCGTAGGGCGATGCCGCCGGGCGGCCGGCGGCGCCCGCGGCTCCGCTCGCCGGCAGGTCCCGCACCAGCGGCTCCAGTTCGCCCATGGTCTTCGCCCGGTAGACCAGGTCGACCCGCTCGGCGTGCTCGTCGGCGGTCAGCCGGCCCTCCGCCATGGCCTCCCGCAGGATGTCCGCGATCCGGTCACGGTCCGCGTCGGAGGCACGGATGCCCACGGGTGCGGGCCCGGCGGGCGCGGGACCGGCCGGAGCGACGGGCTGCTGGGGCTGCTTTTCGAGGTCCACCGCCCCAGCGTACCCAAACGCGATAGATCGCGACCAGTACCCGGACGGTCGTGGTTCGGAATCCGGCCGGGCGTCCGGACCCGGCCCGACGCGCCCCGCCCGCTCCCGGTGAGCCTTACCTCACAAGCCCGGTCCGTCCGGGGCGTTCTACCCTGGTGGATGCGCTGCCCAAGGGTGGTCAGCCGCTGTCGCCGAGTGAGGAATGGCCGTAATGCCAGAGTTTGCGTACTCCGATCTGCTGCCCCTGGGCGAGGACACCACTCCGTACCGGCTGGTGACCTCCGAGGGCGTCTCGACCTTCGAGGCCGACGGCCGTACGTTCCTCAAGGTGTCGCCGGAAGCCCTGCGCACGCTGGCCGCCGAGGCCATGCACGACATCTCGCACTACCTGCGCCCGGCCCACCTGGCGCAGCTGCGGCGCATCGTGGACGACCCGGAGGCCTCCTCCAACGACAAGTTCGTGGCGCTCGACCTCCTGAAGAACGCCAACATCGCCGCCGCGGGCGTGCTGCCGATGTGCCAGGACACCGGTACGGCGATCGTCATGGGCAAGCGCGGGCAGAACGTCCTCACCGAGGGCGGCGACGAGGAGGCCCTGTCGCGGGGCATCTTCGACGCGTACACCGAGCTCAACCTGCGGTACTCGCAGATGGCGCCGCTGACCATGTGGGACGAGAAGAACACCGGGTCGAACCTGCCGGCACAGATCGAGCTGTACGCCACCGACGGCGGCGCGTACAAGTTCCTCTTCATGGCCAAGGGCGGCGGCTCGGCCAACAAGTCGTTCCTCTACCAGGAGACGAAGGCGGTCCTCAACGAGGCCTCCATGATGACGTTCCTGGAGCAGAAGATCCGTTCGCTGGGGACGGCCGCCTGCCCGCCGTACCACCTGGCGATCGTCGTCGGCGGTACGTCGGCCGAGTTCGCGCTCAAGACCGCCAAGTACGCCTCCGCGCACTACCTGGACGAGCTGCCGGCCGAGGGCTCCCCGACCGGCCACGGCTTCCGCGACAAGGAGCTGGAGCAGAAGGTCTTCGAGCTGACGCAGAAGATCGGCATCGGCGCGCAGTTCGGCGGCAAGTACTTCTGCCACGACGTGCGCGTGGTCCGTCTGCCCCGGCACGGCGCCTCGCTGCCCGTCGCCATCGCCGTGTCCTGCTCGGCCGATCGCCAGGCCACCGCGAAGATCACCGCCGAGGGCGTCTTCCTGGAGCAGCTGGAGAAGGACCCGGCGCGCTTCCTGCCGGACACCACCGACGAGCAGCTCGATGCCGACGGGGACGTCGTGCGCATCGACCTGAACCGGCCGATGGACGAGATCCTCGCCGAGCTCACCAAGTACCCGGTCAAGACCCGGCTCTCGCTGACCGGTCCGCTGGTCGTGGCCCGCGACATCGCGCACGCCAAGATCAAGGAGCGGCTGGACGCGGGCGAGGAGATGCCGCAGTACCTGAAGGACCACCCGGTGTACTACGCGGGTCCCGCGAAGACCCCCGAGGGGTACGCGTCGGGTTCCTTCGGCCCGACGACGGCCGGCCGCATGGACAGTTACGTCGCGCAGTTCCAGGCGGCGGGCGGCTCCAAGGTGATGCTCGCCAAGGGCAACCGGTCCAAGCAGGTCACGGACGCCTGTGACGCGCACGGCGGCTTCTACCTCGGCTCGATCGGCGGTCCGGCGGCCCGGCTGGCGCAGGACTGCATCAAGAAGGTCGAGGTCGTCGAGTACGAGGAGCTCGGCATGGAGGCGGTCTGGCGCATCGAGGTGGAGGACTTCCCGGCGTTCGTCGTCGTCGACGACAAGGGCAACGACTTCTTCACCGAGCCCGCTCCCGCCCCGACCTTCACCAGCATTCCGGTGCGGGGTCCTGGTCTGGGCTGACCGCCGGGGGTCCCGGTGACCGCGGGGGTGTCCCGGCCACGGCCGGGGCGCCCCCGCGGCGTCCGTCCGCCCTGCGCCACCGGGCGCGGCTCACGGCTCGCCGTTGCCGCCCCGGTGTGTACTGGCGGCGGTGGCACCGGGGAATACGCGGCGCACACCGCACGCTCATCTCCAGCAGGAGGGTTGATACACCATGGACGGATCGGCCGAGGACACGAAGTACCGCATCGAGCACGACTCGATGGGCGAGGTGAAGGTACCGGCGCACGCCAAGTGGCGGGCGCAGACCCAGCGGGCCGTGGAGAATTTCCCCATCTCCGGTCAGCGTCTGGAGCGGGCCCATATCGAGGCCCTGGGACGGATCAAGGCGGCCGCCGCCAAGGTCAACGCCGAACTGGGTGTGGTCGACCCGGACATCGCGGACGCGATCCGGCAGGCAGCGGCCGAGGTCGTCGCGGGCCGGTGGGACGAGCACTTCCCGGTCGACGTGTTCCAGACGGGTTCGGGCACCTCGTCCAACATGAACACCAACGAGGTGCTGGCCACGCTGGCGACCGAGCGGCTGGGGCGTGAGGTCCACCCCAACGACCACGTCAACGCCTCGCAGTCGTCCAACGACGTCTTCCCCTCCTCGATCCACATCGCGGCGACCGCCGCCGTGACCGCGGACCTGATCCCGGCGCTGGAGCGTCTGGCGTCCTCCCTGGAGCGGAAATCAGCCGAATTCGCGGAGGTCGTGAAGTCGGGCCGTACGCATCTGATGGACGCCACCCCGGTCACCCTGGGCCAGGAGTTCGGCGGTTACGCGGCGCAGGTCCGGCACGGCGTGGAGCGGCTCACCGCCTCACTGCCCCGGCTCGCGGAACTGCCCCTGGGCGGTACGGCGGTGGGCACCGGCATCAACACCCCGCCCGGTTTCTCCGCCGCGGTGATCGCCGAGGTCGCCCGCACCACCGGGCTGCCGCTCACCGAGGCCCGCGACCACTTCGAGGCGCAGGGGGCCCGGGACGGGCTCGTCGAGGCGTCGGGTCAGCTGCGTACCGTCGCCGTCTCCCTGACCAAGATCTCCAACGACCTGCGGTGGATGGCGTCGGGCCCGCGCACCGGGCTGGCGGAGATCAGTCTGCCCGACCTCCAGCCCGGTTCGTCGATCATGCCCGGCAAGGTCAACCCGGTGATCCCGGAGGCCGTGCTGATGGTCGCCGCCCAGGTCACGGGGAACGACGCCACCGTCGCCGCGGCCGGCGCGGCCGGCAACTTCGAGCTCAACGTGATGCTCCCGGTGATGGCGAAGAACCTGCTGGAGTCGGTGCGGCTGCTGGCCAACGCCTCCCGGCTGCTCGCCGACCGTACGGTCGACGGCATCACGGCCGACGTCGAGCGGGCCCGCCGGTACGCGGAGTCCTCGCCGTCGGTCGTGACGCCGCTGAACAAGTACATCGGCTACGAGGAGGCGGCGAAGGTCGCCAAGAAGTCGCTGGCCGAGGGCACCACGATCCGGGAGACGGTGCTGGCCGAAGGCTACGTGGAGCGGGGCGACCTGACGATGGAACAGCTCGACGCCGCCCTGGACGTGTTGCGCATGACCCGTCCGTGACCGTTCCAGCGGCGCCCGGGCGCCCGCGTCTCTAAGATCTTTTCATGACAGCCACGGAAGCGGGTACGGGAGCGGGCGCCGGGCCGGGTGCGGGGGACGGTGCCAACTGGGCGCCGGGAGACCACATCCTCTGGCGCTACCGGGGCAACGGCGACGGCCGCCAGGTGCACATCTGCCGGCCGGTCACCGTCGTCCAGGACACCGGCGAACTGCTCGCCGTATGGATGGCGTCCGGTACGGAATGCGTCAAACCCGTGCTCGCCGACGGCACCCAGGTGCACGCCGAGCCGCTCGCCACCCGCTACACCCGGCCGCGTACCACGGTGCGTTCGCGGTGGTTCGGCTCGGGTGTGCTCAAGCTCGCCCGGCCGGGGGACCCCTGGTCGGTGTGGCTCTTCTGGGACCGCGGCTGGGTCTTCCGCAACTGGTACGTCAACCTGGAGGAGCCGCGCACGCGCTGGGCCGGTGGGGTGGATTCGCAGGATCATTTCCTGGACATCTCGGTGCATCCCGACCGCAGCTGGGAGTGGCTCGACGAGGACGAGTTCGCCGAGGCGCAGCGGGTCGGGCTGATGGACACGGCCACCGCCGGGCGGGTGCGCAAGGCCGGGCTGGCGGCGGTCGAGGTGATCCGGGCCTGGGGCGCGCCGTTCCGGGACGGCTGGGAGCACTGGCGGCCGGACCCGCGGTGGACGGTCCCGGTGCTCCCGGATGACTGGGACCGCACCCCTGCCCGCACCCCGTCGTGAGACCCTTGTGGCACCCCAGGGGGGCAATCGTAGGATCGCCCCTCGAACCGCTCCGCCGCACCGGCACACACCAACGGCCGGTGGGTGCGCGGGGGCTGACCACAAGTCACCGCACGATGCGTGCCACGCGCCCGGTCCACGGAGCCGGACGCGCGGCACGGTCGCACGAACCACTACGAGGGGGTGGAGACGTGCTCGCTGTCCGCTGCCCGGCCACCGGGTCGGGCTGCCCCGTACCGGTGCGCGGCCGTACGGTTTCGGCCCCGTTCACCGGGGCATCCGGTGACAGCCGTTGTTCTCACCGCACTCGCCGGGGCACAGTGGCGCCCCACGAGGTGATTGCCTCATACAACCGGCCCGGACGGACGGAATCCCACGCGTGACGGAGCATCCCACCTCCCACGAAGGCCGGCAGCCGCTCGCGGCCCGGCCGCAGGAACGCGCCCGGCCCCGGCAGCAGGAGGCCGTACCGGGCGCCGCTGCCACCGCCGCCGTCCCGGCCCCCGCCTCCGCGCCCGGCGCGGGACCGGGCGCCTCGGAGCAGGCCGACGGCCAGGCGGCGGTCATCCGCCGCGAAGGGGACCGGCTGCGCTTCGTCGGCGCGGCGACCCGCCGGATCGCCCGGGGCATAGACCTGGACGAGATCGTCCTGGGGCTCTGCCGAGCCTCGGTGCCGACCTTCTCCGACGCCATACTCGTCTATCTGCGCGACCCGCTTCCGGTGGGCGACGAGCGGCCGGTCAACCCGTTCGTGCTGCGGCTGCGCCGCACCGACCGGCTGCGGCTCACCGACGAGGAGACCGAGGTCTCTCCGGAGGGCGAGCGGCTGCGGCCGCCCGTCACCGACCCGCAGGCGGGGCTGCTGCCCGCCGCCGATCTGTGCGAGGTCCGGCCGGGCGGCGCGCTCGCCGAGGTCCTGCGGGGGGGTGCGCCCTGTCTTCGGGGACTCCGCCGCGGCCCGGGTCGCCGTGCCCGAGCTGCTGGGGGCGGGCCGGACCGTACCCACCGGACACCGGGCGATCCTCGCGCCGCTACGCGGCCGGCGCCGGGTGATCGGCGCCGCCGTGTTCCTGCGCGGCCCGGATCGCCCGCCCTTCGAGGCGGGCGATCTGCTGGTTGCGGCCCAGCTGGCCACGCACACCGCGCTCGGCATCGACAAGGCGGTGCTGTACGGGCGTGAGGCGTACATCGCGGACGAGCTGCAGCGCACGATGCTGCCCGACTCGCTGCCCCAGCCCACCGGCGTACGCCTGGCCTCGCGGTATCTCCCGGCGGCCGAGACGGCCAGGGTCGGTGGTGACTGGTACGACGCGATCCCGCTGCCCGGCAGCCGGGTCGCGTTGGTCGTCGGTGACGTCATGGGCCACTCGATGACGTCCGCGGCGATCATGGGGCAGCTGCGCACCACCGCGCAGACCCTGGCGGGCCTGGACCTGCCGCCGCAGGAGGTGCTGCACCACCTGGACGAGCAGGCGCAGCGGCTCGGCAGCGACCGCATGGCGACCTGCCTGTACGCGGTGTACGACCCGGTCGCGCACCGGATCACCGTCGCCAACGCCGGTCACCCGCCGCCCGTGCTGCTGCACCTGGGCGGCCGGGCGGAGGTGCTGCGGGTGCCCCCGGGGGCACCGATCGGGGTCGGCGGGGTCGACTTCGAGGCGGTCGAGCTGGACGCGCCGGCCGGTGCCACGCTGCTGCTCTACACGGACGGCCTGGTGGAGTCCCGGCTGCGGGACGTGTGGACGGGGATCGAGCAGCTGCGGGAGCGGCTGGCGGCGACCGCCCGGCTGACCGGGCCGGACCACTCGCCGCCGCTGGAGGCGCTCTGCGACGACGTGCTGGACATGCTGGGGCCGGGTGACCGGGACGACGACATCGCCTTGCTGGCGGCCCGTTTCGACGGGATCGCGCCGAGCGACGTCGCGTACTGGTTCCTGGACCCGGAGGACGCGGCGCCGGGCCGGGCCCGTCGGCTGGCCCGCAGGGCGCTCGGCCGGTGGGGGCTCGACGCGGTCGCGGACGAGGTGGAGCTGCTCGTCAGCGAGGTCGTCACCAACGCCGTGCGGTACGCGGAGCGCCCGGTGACGCTGCGGCTGCTGCGGACCGACGTGCTGCGGTGCGAGGTGGGTGACGACGCGCCGCAGCTGCCCCGGCAGCGCCGGGCCCGCGAGACGGACGAGGGCGGCCGCGGGCTGTTCCTGGTCAACCGGATGGCGAGGCGGTGGGGGGCGACCCGTCTGTCCACCGGCAAGGTGGTCTGGTTCGAGATGGCCACGCCCTCCTAGGGCTTGTTGCGAAAGTAGCGCCGTCCGCCCGGAGGGCGGGGCCGGCGGCGTCTGGTGCGTGCGATCGCAAGGCGGAGGGTCGCCCCGATACTGGATGTATCGGGGCGATACCGACAACGCAGCGAGCGTGCGTGCCAGACGCCGCCGGACAGGCGGGACTTTCGAAACAAGCCCTAGGTCGGGGTGGACACATGAGGAGGGGCGGGTGCCGTCGGCACCCGCCCCTCCTCATGTGTCCACCGGACCTGTCACTGCCCGAGCAGGCCGTTCTCGGGCCGCTCCCCCGGCGGCCGGTCGTCACCGCCGGGCCACTCGGGGGCGCTCGGGGACCCGCTGGGCGTCTCGGAGGGCGTCTCGCTCGGCGTCTCGGCCGGGGAGGACTCCCCGTCGCCCGGTGTCGTGCTGGGGCTCCCGGAGGGCGTCTCGGAGGGCGTCCTGCTCGGCGTCTCGGACGGGGACGTGGACTCCGACGGCGTGGTGGAGGGGGACCGCGTCACCGGCGGCGCCTCGCCGTGCTCCACGCCCTCCAGGTCGAAGGTGGCGTCGGAGCCGCCGCCGAGCGCGCCCAGCGTGTAGTCGGCCCAGATCCTCGCGGGGAAGCCGCCGCCGTTGGCCCGGCCGGAGTTGGCCGTACCGGTCAGGGTGACCTGGCCGCCGCCGTCCTTCGTGGACTCGCCGTAGAGGGCGACCACCGTGGAGAGTTCGGGCGTGTAGGCGGCGAACCAGGCGGCCTTGTTGTTCTCCGAGGTGCCGGTCTTGCCGGCGGCGTCGTAGGCGGAGGTGTCGGCCTCGTGGCCGGAGCCGAGGTCGACGACCTCGGTCAGCGCCTTCGTCACGGTGTCGGCCGACGCCCGGCTGATCACCTGGCCGCCGGTGCCGTCGACCGGCTCCATGGTGCGGTCGCGGTGCTCGGCGGACTTGACGATGGTCGGGGTGACCTTCTTGCCGTGGTTGTCGAGGGTGGCGTACACGCCGGCCATGTCCCAGGTGGAGGCGTTCATCGTGCCCAGGGTGATCGCGGGGCGCTCGGGGAAGTTCTTGTCCGGTACGCCCAGTTCGAGCGCGGTCTTCTTGACGGCCTTCGGGGTGACGTCCACGACCATCTGAGCGAAGACGGAGTTGATCGACTTGTCCATCGCGGTCTGGACGGTGGGGCGGTCGTAGCTGATGTCGTCCTCGTTCTGCGGGGCGAACGGGGTGTCGCTGCCGACCACGGGCCGCTTGCTGGTGCCGTCGTAGACCGTGTCGAGGCCGATCAGGTTGCCGTCCTGGGTCTTCGACCCGTTCTCCAGCGCGGAGGCGAGCACCAGCGGCTTGAAGGTGGAGGCGGGCTGGTAGTCCTGGCGGGTGGCGTTGGATATCCAGTGCTCGGTGGCCCCGACACCGCCGTACATGGCGACGACCTTGCCGGTCTTCGGGTCCACGGAGGTGGCGCCCGCCTGGACGGTCGCGTCGGTCTTGTTGTTCTTCCGGTCGAGCTGGCTCTCCAGCTCGCGGTCGACCGACTTCTCCAGCTGCTTCTGCTTCTTCCTGTCGATGTTGAGGGTGATGGTCCAGCCGCCGGCCTCGCGCATCTCCTCGGTGACGCCCTGCCGTGCCATCTCCTGGTTGGCGGCCTCGACGAGGTAACCGGTCTGGCCCTCCATGCCGGGGGCGGCCTTGGGCGACTGCGGGGCGGGGAAGGTCAGCTTGTCGCGTTCGGCCTTGCCGAGCCATCCCTCGTCGACCATGTTGTCCAGCGTGTAGCCCCAGCGCTCCTTGACGAGCTTCTTGCCCGTCGGGGAGGCGACCGCCCAGTCGTACTGGCTGGGGGCCTGGAGCAGGGCGGCGAGATAGGCGCCCTGGGCGACGTCGAGGTCCTTGGCGTCGACCCCGTAGTAGGCCTGTGCCGCCGCCTGGATGCCGCTCGCGCCGCGCCCGTAGTACACGGTGTTGAGGTACCCGGCGAGGATGTCGTCCTTCTTCATCCCCTGGTCGACCTTGAGCGAGATCACCAGTTCCTTCAGCTTGCGGCTGACGGTCTGGTCCTGCGTCAGGTAGTAGTTCTTGACGTACTGCTGGGTGATCGTCGAGCCGCCCTGCTTGCCCTTGCCCGAGAGGGTGTTGAGCAGACCGCGGGCGGTGCCCTTGAGGTCGACGCCCTGGTCCCGGTAGAAGGACTTGTTCTCGGCGGCGACGAAGGCGTGCTGGACCTTCTTGGGCACGACGGCGAGATCGACTATCTCCCGGTTGACCCCGGAGCCGGTGCGGGCGAGGAGGGTGCCGTCGCTGTACTTGTAGACGTTGCTCTGCTTCTCCGCCTGGGCGTTGGCCGCGGGCACGTCCACGTAGACGTAGAGCGCCGCGAAGGCGCCCATCACCAGCAGGCAGAGCCCGAAGAACGTGCCCAGCATCTTCCGCCAGGTGAAGAGCCCGCGTATGCCGCCGCTCCTGGCAGCCCGACGCGCATCCGCTCGACCCATCGCTGTGGTGCTCCTGTTCCTCTGCTCGAACCCGCTCCGGTCAGATCCGCCGGCTCACTCAGACCTGCCAGCTAACACCGAAAGCCTGGACAAAAGACAAGTGATCCGGTCTTTTCAGGACGTGAGAATCAGCACCCACCCCCTGGGGAACCGACGCGCGAGGGGTGCGCATGGTTGTGAGGACGAGTAATGTGTAATCACATTGCTAGCGCGGTGATAAGCCGCAGGAACGGGGGATCCATGTCCGTACCGCACGAGCGTCCCGACACCACCGACGCCGGCCCCGACCTCACACCGGACACGCCCGAGATGCCGGCTCCGCAGGTCAGGGAGGTGACGGCGCACTCCATCCCCGGCGGGCTGGGACTGCTGCTGACCGTCCTGGGGGTGATCCTCGGCGTCGGCCTGGCCATCCTGGGAGGCGTCGTCGGGTCGAACGGGAACAACGCCGTCGGCATCCCGGTCTGCCTCTTCGGGGTGCTGCTCGCCATCGTCTCGTTCTTCTGCATGTCCGGTGTGAAAATGGTCGCTCCGGGCGAGGCCCGGGTCATCCAGCTCTTCGGCAGGTACGTCGGCACGATCCGCTCGGACGGTCTGCGCTGGATCAACCCGCTGACCTCCAGCCGCAAGATCTCCACCCGCGTCCGCAACCACGAGACGGCGGTCCTGAAGGTCAACGACGCCTACGGCAACCCCATCGAGCTGGCCGCGATCGTCGTCTGGAAGGTGGAGGACACCGCGCAGGCGCTCTTCGAGGTCGACGACTTCCTGGAGTTCGTGGCCACCCAGACCGAGGCGGCCGTCCGGCACATCGCGATCGAGTATCCGTACGACGCCCATGACGAGGGCGGTCTCTCGCTGCGCGGGAACGCGGAGGAGATCACCGAGAAGCTCGCGGTCGAGCTCACGGCACGGGTCCAGGCGGCCGGCGTCACGATCATCGAGTCGCGTTTCAGCCACCTCGCCTACGCCCCCGAGATCGCCTCGGCGATGCTCCAGCGGCAGCAGGCCGGGGCGGTCGTCGCGGCCCGCCAGCAGATCGTCGAGGGTGCGGTGGGCATGGTCGAGATGGCGCTGACCCGCATCGCGGAGCAGGACATCGTGGAGCTGGACCCGGAGCGCAAGGCGGCCATGGTCAGCAATCTGATGGTGGTGCTGTGCGGTGACCGCGCGGCTCAGCCGGTCCTGAACACGGGCTCCCTCTACCAGTGACCGACCAGGACACGCCGTCGCCGGGCGCCACCGGGGACGAGGGGGCCGCCGCCGGGCCCCCTCGGTCCGGTGGCGCCGCCCGGCGGCAGCGCAAACAGACGCTGCTGCGACTCGACCCCTCGGTGCACGACGCGCTGGCCCGGTGGGCGGCGGACGAACTGCGCAGCGCGAACGCGCAGATCGAGTTCCTGCTGCGGCGGGCACTGGCGGAGGCGGGGCGCCTGCCGCGGGGGGCGGGGCCGATCCCCCGCCGCGGGCGGCCGCCGAAGGACGGGGCCGACGGGGCGGAGTGACCCGGCACCCGGGCCGCCCCACCTCCCGGGCCAGGGCACGGGCACGGGCACGGGCACGGGCACGGCCCGGTATACATGCGAGGTATACACACCATGTACAGTGCTCCGCATGTCAATCGGTCACACCCTGCTCGGACTCCTGGAGTCCGGCCCGCGCCACGGCTACGACCTCAAGCGCGCCTTCGACGAGAAGTTCGGCCACGACCGCCCCCTGCACTACGGGCAGGTCTACGCGACCATGTCCCGGCTGCTCAAGAACGGCCTGGTCGAGGTGGACGGCGTCGAGAGCGACGGCGGCCCGGAGCGCAAGCGCTACGCCATCACCGACGCCGGTATCACGGACGTCTCGGCCTGGCTGGAACAGCCCGAGAAGCCCGAGCCGTACCTCCAGTCGACCCTGTACACCAAAGTCGTCCTGGCCCTGCTCACCGGACGCAGCGCCGCCGATCTGCTGGACAACCAGCGCTCCGAGCACCTGCGTCTCATGCGTACCCTCACCGACCGCAAGCGCAAGGGCGACCTCGCCGACCAGCTGATCTGCGACCACGCGCTCTTCCACCTCGAAGCCGACCTCCGCTGGCTGGAAATGACCGCCGCGCGCCTGGACCAGCTCGCCGAGGTGGTCGCCCCGTGACCCCCGACGGCTCCCTGCTCGTCGCGCAGGATCTACACAAGACCTACGGTTCGACGCCCGCGCTCGACGGCGCCTCGTTCTCCGTCCACCCCGGCGAGGTCGTCGCCGTCATGGGCCCCTCCGGCTCCGGCAAGTCGACCCTGCTGCACTGCCTCGCCGGGATCGTCACCCCGGACGCGGGCACCATCACCTACGCCGGCCGTGAGATCTCCTCGATGTCGGACGCCCAGCGCAGCGCGCTGCGGCGCAGCGACTTCGGCTTCGTGTTCCAGTTCGGCCAGCTCGTACCCGAGCTCACCTGTCTGGAGAACACCGCGCTGCCGCTCCGCCTCAACGGCGTCCGGCGCAAGGCCGCCGAGCGCACCGCCCGTGAGTGGCTGGAGCGTCTGGAGGTGGACGACATCGCCGCCCAGCGGCCCGGTGAGGTCTCGGGCGGCCAGGGACAGCGCGTCGCCGTCGCCCGCGCCCTGGTCGCCTCCCCGAAGGTGGTCTTCGCCGACGAGCCGACCGGCGCGCTGGACTCCCTGAACGGCGAGCGGGTCATGGAACTGCTCACCGAGTCCGCCCGGTCCGCGAACACCGCCGTCGTCCTCGTGACCCACGAGGCACGCGTCGCCGCCTACTCCGACCGCGACATCGTCGTACGCGACGGCCGGGCCCGGGATCTGGAGTACGTCGTATGACCTGGCTGCGCGACCTGGGCCTGGGGATACGGTTCGCCGCCGCGGGCGGACGCGAGGGCTGGGCGCGGACCGCGCTCACCGCCGTCGGCGTCGGGCTGGGCGTGGCGCTGCTGCTGGTCGCCTCGTCCGTGCCCCACCTGCTGGACGAACGGTCCGCACGCGGCGATGCCCGCTACGAGGCGACGGACTCGCTGGAAGCGGAGTCGGCGAAGAAGTCGGACACCAGCGTCCTGCGGATCGACGCGGAGACCGAGTACCGCGGCCACACCGTCGGCGGGTACGTGATGCGCGCGGAGGGGGAGCACCCGCTCACCCCGCCCGGCGTCGCGGAGTTCCCCGGCCCGGGCGAGATGGTCGTCTCCCCCGCGCTCCAGGACCTGCTGGCCTCCTCCGAAGGGAAGCTCCTCAAGGAACGGCTGCCCTACCGGATCACCGGGACGATCGCCGACGCCGGCCTGCTCTCGCCCGGCGAGCTGTACTTCTACGTGGGCAGCGACACCCTCACCCAGGCCGCCGGCGGCCACCGGCTGACCGGGTACGGGATCGACCCCGAGCCCGAACAGATCTCGCCCGTCCTGGTCGTGCTGATCATCATCATCTGCGTGGTGCTGCTGGTACCGGTGGCCATCTTCATCGCCACCGCCGTGCGGTTCGGCGGCGAACGCCGGGACCGCCGGCTGGCCGCGCTGCGACTGGTCGGCACCGACATCCGGCAGACGCGCCGGATCGCGGCGGGCGAGGCCCTGTTCGGCTCGGTGGTCGGGCTGCTGGTCGGCGGGGCCCTCTTCCTGGTGGGCCGCAGGTTCGTGGGTGCGGTGGAGCTGTGGAACCACAGCGCCTTCCCGGCCGACCTGACGCCGGCCCCCTGGCTGGCCGTGCTGGTCGTCGTCGCCGTGCCGCTGTCCGCGGTGCTCGTCACGCTGGCCGCCATGCGCTCGGTGGTCGTCGAACCGCTCGGCGTCGTACGCCACGCGGGCGGCCGCAAGCGGCGGCTGTGGTGGCGGCTGCTGGTGCCCGTCGCCGGGCTCGCGGTACTGGGTTCGACGGGCCAGGTCGGGGAGTTCGACCCCGTCAACCCCTACCCCATCGCGGGGGGCGCCGTACTGGTCCTGTTCGGGCTGGCGCTGCTGCTGCCCTGGCTGGTGGAGGCGGCGGTGAAGCGGCTGCGCGGCGGCCCGCTGCCCTGGCAGCTCGCCGTGCGGCGGCTCCAGCTGAACAGTGGTGCGGCCTCCCGCGCGGTCAGCGGGATCACCGTCGCGGTCGCCGGCGCGGTGGCCCTCCAGATGCTGTTCGCGGCCATCGGCGACGAGTTCGACGAGAGTACGGGGCAGGACCCTTCCCGGGCCCAGTTCCACACCTACTCCCAAGTGGTCGACGGCGACGCGGCCGCGCGCACCATCGAGGCGTTCCGGGCGACCGAAGGGGTCCAGGCCGTCATCGGCACGGTCGAGACGTACGCGTTGAAGCCGGGCAGGCCGAAGGACCCCGACGACATGCAGCCCGTCACCTCCCTGACCATCGGCGACTGCGCCACCCTGAAGGAACTGGCCGACATCGGCTCCTGCCGGGACGGAGACGTCTTCGTCGCCCACCCCAGGAACGACAAGGAGCAGGCCGACTGGGTCGACGAGACCGCCCGCAAGGGCAAGGAGGTCGAGCTCAACTCCGAGTACGCGGACGTGCCGGGCGCCAAGTCCCAGCTCTGGACGCTGCCGGCCGACGCCCGCACGGTGCTGGCCGACCGCGATCCGCTCGGCACCGAGCGCTGGGGCATCCTGGCCACGGTCGGGGCGCTCGACCCCCGTACGCTGCCCTCCGCGCAGACGGTCGCGCAGATCCGGATCGACGAGAGCGTCCCGGACGCGGCCGAGCACGTGCGGAACACGGCGGCCAGGATCGACCCGGGGATGGAGGTCTCCACCGTGATCTCGTTCACCCGCGACCGGCAGTACGCGAGCGTGCAGACCGGGCTGCGGCTCGGCGCGGCGGCGACGCTCGCACTGATCGCCCTGTCGATGCTGGTCAGCCAGCTGGAGCAACTGCGTGAACGCAAGCGGCTGTTGTCGGTCCTGGTCGCCTTCGGCACCAGGCGCGTCACGCTGGGCTGGTCGGTGCTGTGGCAGACCGCCGTGCCGGTGGTCGTCGGCCTTCTGGTCGCGATCGCGGGCGGGATCGGGCTGGGCGTCGTCCTGACGTGGATGCTGGACAAGTCGGTGACCGAGTGGTGGCTGTTCCTGCCGCTGGCCGGGGTGGGCGGAGGGCTCATCGTGGCCGTCACCCTGCTCTCGCTGCCGCTGCTGTGGCGGCTGATGCGCCCGGACGGCCTGCGCACGGAGTGACACCCGGCGGGGTGGGCGCGTACCGGTCACCGCCGGGCCGTGCCCACCCCTTCGGCGTCCCGGTCACCACCGGGCCGCGCTCACTTCTGCGGCGTCCCGCCCTCGGGCGCCTCGCGCGATGTGCGCACGGGCAGGGCCTCCATCGCCTCGCGCAGGGCCGCCGCGAACTCCTCGAACTCCGCGTGCCGCGCGGTGCCCGCCCGCACCGCGAGTGCCACCCGCCGGGAGGGCGCCGGGTCGCTGAAGTACCCGGTGACCAGCGACTCGTTGCGCGCGGTCTCGACCGTCACCGCCGTACGCGGGAGCAGGGTCACCCCGAGTCCGCCCGCGACCAGCTGCACCAGGGTGGAGAGGCCGGCGGCGGTCGTCGTCACCGGAGCGCCCTGGGTGCGGCCCGCCTCCCGGCAGATGTCCAGTGCCTGGTCGCGCAGGCAGTGTCCTTCGTCGAGCAGCAGCAGCGGGAGGTCCCGGAGCGTCTCCCGAGGGATGTCCTTGCGCCCGCCCAGCTCGTGCCCCCGCTCCATGACCAGCACGAAGTCCTCGTCGAAAAGGGGTAGTTCGATGACCCCGGGCACTCCGAGCGGGACGGCGAGCAGCAGCAGGTCCAGCCGGCCGGCCGCCAGCCCCTCCAGCAGTGAGGAGGTCTGCTCCTCATGGACCTGGAGGTCGAGCTCCGGATAGCGCTCGTGGACCAGCCTGAGCACGGTCGGCAGCAGATAGGGGGCGACGGTCGGGATCACGCCGAGCCTGAGCACGCCGGTGAACGGCGCCCGCACCGCCTCGGCCTCCTCCATCAGCTCGCCCACCGCCTCCAGCACGGCCTCCGCCCGCACCGCGAGCCGCTCCCCGGCGGGCGACAGCAGCACCTTGCGCGTCGTACGCTCGATGAGCTGGACACCCAGTGCCACCTCCAGCGCGGACACGGCCCCGGAGAGCGCCGGCTGACTCATCCCGATTGACGCCGCCGCGTCCCGGAAGTGCAGATGCTCCGCCACGGCCGCGAAGGCGCGCAGCTGCGACAGGCTGGGCTGCTTGGCCTTGTTCGCCTGATTTACATACCCCACTGATAGGCACCTCCGATCACCACGCGCAAGTGTAGCTATTTCCGTGATCAATGCACTCTGTGCCAAGGTGGGCCCAGTCCAACCCTCAGGAAAACCCCCAAAAAGGGCCTTCCTATCCAGCAAGGAGTGCGCGTGCTCACTGTCGGTGACAAGTTCCCCGAGTTCGACCTGACCGCTTGTGTGTCGCTGGAGAGCGGCAAGGAGTTCGAGCAGATCAACCACAAGACCTACGAGGGCAAGTGGAAGATCGTCTTCGCGTGGCCGAAGGACTTCACCTTCGTGTGCCCCACGGAGATCGCCGCCTTCGGCAAGCTGAACGACGAGTTCGCCGACCGTGACGCCCAGATCCTCGGTTTCTCCGGCGACTCCGAGTTCGTGCACCACGCCTGGCGCAAGGACCACCCGGACCTGACCGACCTGCCCTTCCCGATGCTGGCCGACTCGAAGCACGAGCTCATGCGTGACCTCGGCATCGAGGGCGAGGACGGCTTCGCCCAGCGCGCCGTCTTCATCGTCGACCAGAACAACGAGATCCAGTTCACGATGGTGACCGCCGGTTCCGTGGGCCGTAACCCCAAGGAGGTCCTGCGGGTCCTCGACGCCCTGCAGACCGACGAGCTGTGCCCGTGCAACTGGACCAAGGGCGAGAACACCCTCGACCCGGTCGCGCTCCTCTCGGGCGAGTGAGCTGATACGGACATGGCACTCGACGAACTCAAGGCAGCCGTACCGGACTTCGCCAAGGACCTGAAGCTGAACCTCGGTTCGGTCATCGGGAACAGCGAGCTCCCCCAGCAGCAGCTCTGGGGCACCGTCCTGGCCTGCGCGATCGCCTCGCGCTCGCCGAAGGTGCTGCGTGAGCTGGAGCCGGAGGCCAAGGCCAACCTCTCCGACGAGGCGTACACCGCCGCGAAGGCCGCCGCCGCCATCATGGCGATGAACAACGTCTTCTACCGCACCCGGCACCTGCTGTCGGACCCCGAGTACGGGAACCTCCGTGCGGGCCTGCGGATGAACGTCATCGGCAAGCCAGGCGTGGAGAAGGTCGACTTCGAGCTGTGGTCGCTCGCCGTCTCCGCGATCAACGGCTGCGGCCAGTGCCTGGACTCCCACGAGCAGGTGCTGCGCAAGGCCGGCGTGGACCGCGAGACCGTCCAGGAAGCCGTCAAGATCGCCTCGGTGATCCAGGCGGTCGGCGTGACCCTCGAGGCCGAGGGCGTGCTCGCCGAGCAGTAGGGGCGGCACACGCAGTACCGTTGTACGAGAGGGGCCCCGCGGACGACCGACCGTCCGCGGGGCCCCTCTTGTCGTGCCCGGCCTCAGAGCCTGTCGGCCGGCTCCTCGCCGTCGTCCGGCTCGTGCCCCGTGGGGCGCCCCGCCTCCGGCATGTCCGCGCCGTCCTGGCGCCGGATGCCGGAGGCCTCGGTCGGTGAGAGGGCGATCGCGGTGGCGCCGTGCGGCTTGGGCGCGCTGCGCAGGGCGGTCTCCCTGCCGTACGCCCGCAGATAGCCGACCACCGTGTTGGTCACGGCGACCAGCGGTACCGCGACGACCGCGCCGCCGATGCCCGCGATCATGCCGCCCGCGGCGACCGACAGGACGACGGCCAGCGGGTGGACGCGCACCGCGCGGCCCAGGATGAACGGCTGGAGGATGTGGCCCTCGATCTGCTGCACGGCCAGCACCACGATCAGCACCATCAGGGCGGTGAAGACGCCCTGGGTGACCAGCGCGACGACCACGGCGAGCGCCCCGGAGACGACCGCGCCCACCAGCGGGACGAAGGCGAAGAGGAAGATGAAGACGGCCAGCGGCACCGCCATCGGCACGTCGAGGAAGTAGATCCCGAGCCCGATGAAGATCGCGTCGATCAGGGCGACGATCACCGTGCCCCGCACATAGGCGGTCAGGGTCCGCCAGGCACGCGGTCCGGCGCCCGCGACACCCGGCCGGGCCTGGGCCGGGACGAGCTTGAGGGTCCACTCCCAGATGCGCCTGCCGTCGTAGAGCAGGAAGAGCGTGGAGAACATCGCCAGCAGCAGCCCGGTCAGGAACTCCACCATCACGGTGACGCCCTGGAGGCCGGCGGAGGTGATCTCCTCCGTGTTGGTGCCGATGGTGTCGCTGAGGTTCTTGGCGATGTCGTTGATCTGCTGCTCGGTGACGTGGAACGGGCTGTCCAGCAGCCAGCGCTTCAGCTCCTCGATACCGTCGCGGACCCGGTCGGAGAGGGTGTCCAGGTTGTCCATCACCTGCCACACCACGAACCAGCCGACCAGGCCGATGACGACGAAGCCGAGCACGGCGGTGACGGCGGTCGCCAGTCCGCGGGGCAGCCCGAGGTGCTTGAGCCGTACGACGGTGGGCTGGAGCATCGCCGTGACGAGCAGTGCCGCGACGAAGGCCAGGACGACCAGTTGCACCGCGCTGATGACCCGCATCAGCACCCAGAGGGTGCCGGCCAGGACCAGCAGCCGCCAGCCCGCCTCGGCGGCGACGCGCATCCCCCAGGGGATCGAGGCGACCGGATCGGGTCTGGCGGCGACGGAGGGGGCGTAGTCGGGTGGGCGGGGCACCTGGTCGGCGACGGCGGCCTGGGCCGAGGGGTCCGGGCTCGCGGCGGCCACGTCCTCGTCCACCTCGCGCTCACCCTCGGCGCGGCGTTCCTCCAGGCGCGCCCCGACCTCGCTGAGTCCCGCGCCCAACCGGCCGAGCCACCCCGGAAGTTTAGACATGACTTTTCCCTTTCCCCCGCTTGCTCCCATCACTCCCCCGGAGCTGTTCGGACCGACCGTACACGCGTGGAGCCCCGCACCGTAGGACGGTGCGGGGCTCCACGAGGTTGAGAGCCGGGGGCTCCTCGCTCCTAGTACCAGCTGTTGGCCTGCCAGAAGGACCAGGCGCCGCAGGGGCTGCCGTAGCGGCCGTCCATGTAGCTGAGGCCCCACTTGATCTGGGTGGCCGGGTTGCTCTGCCAGTCGGCTCCGGCGGACGACATCTTGGAGCCGGGAAGGGCCTGCACGAGCCCGTAGGCGCCCGAAGAGGGGTTGCTCGCCCGGTAGTTCCAGCTCGACTCGTGGTTCACGATGTTGCTGAAGCACTGGAACTGGTCGGCCGGGATCATCTGGCGGGCCATCGCCTGGACCTCGGCCACGCTGTAGGAACCCTGCGCGGAGAACGAGGAGGCGTCCCGGACCGACGAGCGGCTGGCGCGCTCCTCCTCGGCCTCCTTGCGCTCCTTCTCCTTGCGCTCCTCCTCCAGCTTGTCCTCGGCCGCCTTCTTCTTGGACTTGGCGTCCTTGGCGGCCTGGATGCGAGCCGTCTCCTCGGCGGACTTCTTGGCCGCGGCGTCGGCCGCGGAGGCCTGCGCGTCGGCCTGCTGGGTCAGCGAGGCGGTCTGAACCTGGGCCTGCTGGCCCGCGGGGATGTCTGCGAGCAGCGTGGTGTCGGCTGCGGCCGCCTCGAAGTTGTTGTCGTCGGCAGCGGGAGTGCTGCCCGAAGCAACGCCTACGACGGCGCCTACGGTGGTGACCGCGGTGGCAGATGCCACGGCGAACCCCCGGACCGAGATCCGGCTCACACGGTGTCCTTCCAGCATCGCCCGCTTAGGTGACCTCGCGGGCGCAATCGTGCCCCTGGCACTGGCCTCCCTACTGCTTGGGTCACGGGAGGCACGGGCCCGGTGGGCGACTTCCTCTCGGAAGCGCCGCGTGGTGCTCGCGGGCGGCATACGGGCGACGTGTGTTGAGTTGTGTGGTGCGGGGCACCTGTGGAGGTGCGAGTGCCGTATGCGGGGCCTGACGGAAGCAAGACTCTGCCGGAGAGACACGCGCTGTTGCAATTCTGTGTCGCGTGGGAAAGGTCACACCCCGTTTGGCGCACGTCATTTTCGGAAATGACGGCGCGACACGACACCGCCCGGCTAAGCTCCTTCGCTCGCCGGGCGGCATCGGGTGGACGTTCCCTGTCAGATGTGGCCTTCCTCCAGCATTTCGGTCACCAGCGCGGCGATCGGCGAACGTTCGGACCGGGTGAGCGTGACGTGCGCGAAGAGCGGATGGCCCTTCAGCTTCTCGACCACGGCGACGACTCCGTCGTACCGGCCGACCCGGAGGTTGTCCCGCTGGGCGACGTCGTGGGTGAGCACGACCCGGGAATTCGCCCCGATCCGGGACAACACGGTCAGCAGGACGTTCCGTTCGAGCGACTGCGCCTCGTCCACGATCACGAACGCGTCGTGGAGGGAGCGGCCCCGGATGTGGGTGAGCGGCAGGATCTCCAGCATCCCGCGCCCCAGGACCTCTTCGATGACCTCGCGTCCGGCGACCGCCGACAGCGTGTCGAAGACGGCCTGCGCCCAGGGGCTCATCTTCTCGGCCTCGGTGCCGGGGAGGTAGCCGAGCTCCTGGCCGCCGACCGCGTACAACGGACGGAAGACCATGACCTTCTGATGCTGCCTGCGCTCCAGGACGGCCTCCAGGCCCGCGCAGAGGGCCAGGGCCGACTTCCCCGTGCCGGCCCGGCCGCCCATCGAGACGATGCCGACCTCGGGGTCGAGCAGCAGGTCGAGCGCGATGCGCTGCTCCGCGCTGCGGCCGTGGATCCCGAAGGCCTCCCGGTCGCCGCGCACGACCCGGACGTTGCCCTCGGCGGTGACCCTGCCGAGCGCCTTGCCGCGCTCGGACTGGAGGACCAGTCCGGTGTGCACCGGGTACTCGGCCGCCTCGGGGACGTACAGCGTCTCCTCGGTGAACAGCAGGTCGACCTGTTCGGCGGTCAGGGCCAGTTCGGCCATGCCCGTCCAGCCGGAGTCCGTGATGGCGAGCTCGGCGCGGTACTCCTCGGCGAGGAGGCCGACCGAGGACGCCTTGATCCTGAGGGGCAGGTCCTTGGAGACGACGGTGACGTCGTACCCCTCGGCCTGGAGGTTGCGTGCGACCGCGAGGATCCGTGAGTCGTTGTCCCCCAACCGGTAGCCGGCGGGCAGGACGCCGGGGTCGGAATGGTTGAGTTCGACACGGAGCGTCCCGCCCAGGTCCCCGAGCGGGATCGGGGCGTCCAGCCGGCCGTACCGGACCCGGAAGTCGTCCAGCAGGCGCAGGGCCTGGCGGGCGAAGTAGCCGAGCTCGGGGTGGTGCCGTTTGGCCTCCAGTTCCGTGACCACGACAATCGGCAGCACGACTTCGTGCTCGTCGAACCGGGACACGGCGTTGGGGTCGGCCAGCAGGACGCTGGTGTCGAGAACGTAGGTGCGCCGGTCGGGCATGCGGCGCTTGGTGCTGGTCACCACGGAAGGACGTACCCCCTCGGACGAGGTCGGGGAGTGCGACGGAGGTCGCGGAACTTCCCGAAGGAAGAGGACGGACCGGGTTCGGGCCCCGAGCGCGGGCCGAACACCGGCCCTCCGCGTCGGCCGCAGGGTGTGCGGTCCTTCGTGTGCAAAGGGCCTCCCGGGCGAGCTGGCCGGATGCCGCTCACTTGGCTGCGACGTCCGCCTGGCTGGTGACCGGACGTCGACCTGTCAGGGGTATTCCCAGCTGGTCGGCGGGTCATGCGGCCGATCGGGTGCGACCGGCGTACGGGTGACGCCCGGGGTGCGGGGGCCGTCCGGCCCGCACGGGAGGGGGGTGAGGGTGGTTCAGGCGCCGTAGCGGCGGTGGCGGGCCGCGTAGTCGCGCAGGGCCCGCAGGAAGTCGACCTTGCGGAAGGCCGGCCAGAAGACCTCGCAGAAGTAGTACTCCGAATGGGCGCTCTGCCAGAGCATGAAGCCCGACAGCCGCTGCTCCCCGCTGGTGCGGATCACCAGGTCGGGGTCCGGCTGGCCGCGGGTGTAGAGGTGCTCGGAGATGAGGTCGGTGGAGACGACCTCCGCGAGCTCCTCGAACGTCGTGCCCTTCGAGGAGTGCTCCAGCAGCAGGGAGCGGACGGCGTCCGCGATCTCCTGGCGTCCGCCGTAGCCGACGGCGACGTTGACGATTATCCCCTCGACGTCGGACGTGGCCGCCTCCGCCTCCTTGAGCACCAGCTGCGTCTGCGCGGGCAGCAGGTCGAGCGTGCCGACGTGGTGGACCCGCCACCGCCCGTCGGCCGCCAGTTGTCGCACGGTGTTCTCGATGATGCGGAGCAGCGGGACCAGCTCCGCCTCGGGCCGGTCGAAGTTGTCCGTGGACAGCAGCCAGAGCGTGACGACCTCGACGTCCGTCTCGCTGCACCAGCCGAGGAGCTCGGAGATCTTGTCGGCCCCGGCCTGGTGGCCCTGTACGGCCGATCCGCCCGACGCCTTCGCCCAGCGGCGGTTGCCGTCGAGGATGACTCCGATGTGCTTGGGCACCTGGGCGTGGTCCAGGCGGCCTCCCACCCGGCGTGCGTAGAGCCCGTACACCAGGTCGCGCAAGTTCACTGAAGTCACCCTCTCGGTTCCTTACGGGCCGCTGGCCCGCCCTCCCCGTCGCCGGGGGTCCGGGGCCGTCCCCGGGGGATCGCCGCACAGCCCGCACCCGTGTACGCACATCGCGGACCGGCTTTTCCCGAAGCCGCCACATTACTGCGGTCGGGTCACGGGGGCCCAACCCGGTCTGTCACAACTCCGTGATAAGGAGTGAAACGTGACTGAATCCCTCCGCCATCTTGCCGACGAGTCGCGTTACGACTCCATGGAATACCGCCGCACCGGCCGCAGCGGGCTGAAACTGCCCGCCGTCTCGCTCGGTCTCTGGCACAACTTCGGCGACGACCGCGCCCTGGGCTCCCAGCGGGCGATCCTGCGCCGCGCCTTCGACCTGGGCGTGACCCACTTCGACCTTGCCAACAACTACGGCCCGCCGCCCGGCTCCGCCGAGCTGAATTTCGGAAAGATCTTCCAGCAGGACTTCGCGCCGTACCGGGACGAGCTGATCGTCTCGACCAAGGCCGGTTACCTGATGCACCCCGGCCCTTACGGCGAGTGGGGTTCCCGTAAATACCTGCTGTCCTCGCTCGACGCCTCGCTGAGGCGGATGGGCCTGGACCACGTCGACATCTTCTACTCGCACCGCTTCGACCCGCACACGCCGCTGGAGGAGACGATGGGGGCGCTCGCCTCCGCGGTCCAGCAGGGCAAGGCGCTGTACGTCGGGGTGTCCTCCTACAACGCCGAGCAGACCTCCGAGGCGGCCCGGCTGCTCAAGGAGATGGGGGTGCCCGCCCTGATCCACCAGCCGTCGTACTCGATGGTGAACCGCTGGATCGAGGCAGACGGGCTCCTGGACACGCTGGAGGCGGCCGGTATGGGCTGCATCTCCTTCGCGCCGCTGGCCCAGGGGCTGCTCACCGGCAAGTACCTCACGGGCATCCCGGAGGGCTCACGGGCCAGTCAGGGCAAGTCCCTCGACCCGGGACTGCTCTCCGAGGAGATGGTCCGCCGGCTGCGCGGGCTGAACGACATCGCGGCGGCCCGCGGCCAGTCCCTCGCCCAGCTCGCGCTCAACTGGGTGCTGCGGGACAGCCGTATGACCTCGGCCCTGATCGGGGCGTCGAGTGTGAAGCAGCTGGAGGAGAACGTGTCCGCGCTCGGCGCTCCGGCGCTGTCGGCCGACGAGCTGAAGGAAATCGACACCTTCGCCGTGGACACCGCGAGCACCAACATCTGGGCCAACCGGGGCTGACGCCCGGCCCAGCGCCCGGCCGGCGGGCCGAGGGGCCGCCGAGGGCACAAAAAACGGGCCGGTCCGTGGGGGGGGTTACGGACCGGCCCGAGGGGGGGTTTCCACCATAACCCTTCGTAAGTGATGCTGCGTGCCACGCCACTCAATCATTACTCTCCGAATTCACCGGAATGCGCTGTGAGCACGATTCCCGGACTGTTTCCGGTCGGTAGTTCGAGGCGTAGAGGACGGGTTCTGGCACCGTCCACCGGCTGGCGGCCGGGAACATGCGCTGTGGACCGGCGCCTGTCGGCCGTACCGCCGGGGGCCGGCCTCTTCTCGGCGGACGCCCGGATGACACCGGATCAGGTGGGGGCGGTCCTCGTCGCCGTGGGTGACGCGCCGGACGGTGCCGGGCTGACGATCGACGAGGTCGTCGGCCGTACCGGTCCCTGGGCCGGGGACCTGGTGATGCCCGCGTTCCACGGCATGTGGCCGCGCCGGCGCCAGGTGCCGCATCCGGCGGGCCACCGGGGCGCCCTGTGTAACGGGCCGAACCGGGGGCGCAAGGCGGCGTACGACCGTGGCGGCGGCTCAGAGGCGCAGGAAGCGGACCGTCACGGTGTCACCGCCGAGGACCACGAAGTCGCCCTCCTCGCACCGGAAGACGGCCTCGTGCACCTTCTCGTGCGCGTCCCTGCGCTCGTGCGTGCCGACGACCGTCCAGGCCCCGGTGTACGGGGGCAGCGGAAGCTGGGGCAGCGGGCCGAACTCCCACTGGCCGGCGGGCACACACCAGTCGGGGAGGGCGGGCCAGGCGCCGGAGGTGATCCCCAGCGTGCCGTCGAAGGCGCAGGTGAGCAGGACCGAATCGCCGCCGTCGAGGACGAACTCCACGGCTTCCGGCTCCCCCGCCCGCCCTTCGGGCCGGTAGAACAGGCCGTGCACCGCGGTGATCCGCGCCCCGGTGAGCCAGTCGGCTCTGCTGTGGCGTCGACGGCCTGCCGGGCGGGTGGCCTCTCCGCCGGACGCGTCCCTTCCTACCGTCATGACCCGCTCCTTCGTTGTGCGCTCAACCAACAGGGTCGCACTACCCATGAGTAGGACGATGGAGCAGGTGATGGCGTTGCTTCTGGCGTGCGGGACGGGCACGTTGGCGCGTGAGGGCGTGAAGTCCTGCCTACCGTAAGGCTGTCGGGACAGTCACCGGGGTTTGCGGGCCTCGACGAGGAAGCGCGAGCTGTGGGCGACGAAGGGCCCGTCGGTCTCGATCTTCCGGTGCAGCGACCGCAGTTGGGGGAGGTACGCCTCTACGGTGAAGCCCGGGACCATCCAGATGACCTTGCGCAGGAAGTAGACGACGGCCCCGATGTCGAAGAACTCGACACGCAGCCGCTCCGTGCGCAGGTCGACCACCTCCAGCCCGGCGGCCTCCGCGTCGGCCGCCGCGCGCCGCGGGTCCCGGGCGGCGCGCGTCGCGGCCGGCTGCGGCCCCAGGAAGTACTCGACGAGCTCGAACACGCTGGCCGGTCCCACGTGTTGGGAGAAGTACGTGCCGCCGGGTGTCAGTACCCGCGCGATCTCGTCCCACCAGGTGGTCACCGGGTGCCTGCTGACCACCAGGTCGAAGGCGCGGTCGCCGAAGGGCAGCGGCGGCTCGTCCGCGTCCGCGACGACCACGGCGCCGCGCGGATGGAGCAGTTCGGTGGCGCGGGCGATGTTCGGCGGCCAGGACTCGGTGGCCACGGCCAGCGGCGGCAGCCGGTCCACGGACGCCAGGACCTCGCCGCCGCCCGTCTGGATGTCCAGCGCGGCGCGGGCCCGCGCCATGCGCTCCCCCATGGTCCTGGCGTATCCCCAGGAAGGGCGCTGCTCGGTGGCGCGTCCGTCGAGCCAGGAGAAGTCCCATCCGTCGACGGAGACGGCGTCGGCCTCCGCGACGAGGGCGGCGAAGCGCGCGTCGGATTCCGGGCCGGGGGTCGAGGAGGAGGGCACACGGGTGCCGGGCGGCGGAGTCATACGGGAAGCGTGGCAGCGGCACCCGCCGAACGCGACCGTATAACCGCGACACCCCGTGCCGTCGTCCGGCTCAGGCCGCGAGACCGCCGAGGAGGAGGCCGAGCAGTGCTCCCGCGATCATGAACGGGCCGAACGGGATACCGGTCTTGCGTCCCGCCCGGCGCAGCAGCAACAGCCCGGCCCCGTACACCGCGCCGAAGAGGAACCCGGCGAAGCCGCCCGCGAGGAGGATTGTCCAGCCGTACCAGCCGAGGGCCACCCCGAGGGCCAGGGCGAGCTTCACGTCGCCGAAACCCATGCCCTGGGGGTTGATGAGGAAGAGCAGCAAGTAGAAGCCGCCGAGCGTGGCCCCGCCGAGCAGCGCCGTGGTCCAGGAGCCGCCGTGCCCGGGGAGCAGGGCCGCGCCCCCGAGCAGCAGGGCCAGGGCGGCGGCGAGCGGCAGGGTCAGCGGGTCGGGCAGCCGGTGGACCCGGCGGTCGATGACGGCGAGGAGGACCGCGACGGGCGTCGCCGCCAGCCAGACGACGAGCTCGGGCCGGGGCCCGACGCCCCCGGCGAGGGCCGCGCAGACGAGCACGGTGACGAGGGGGGCGACCACGACGGGGGCGTAGCGGGGCCGTACGGCCGGTGCGGCGTCCTCCGGCGCGGCTTCCGGTTCGGTCCCGCCCCGGGGGGCGGGGACGGGCGCGGCGCAGTCGGCGCAGGTGACCGTGCCGAGCCAGCCGCGGCCGGGGCCGGTGAGCGCGTGCCCGGCCGGGCACGCCTCCCGCCACGGCTCCTCCGGTTCGACGGAGAACCGGTACGCGACCCGCGGCAGCAGCAGTCCGGTGGCGGCGCCCCAGAGCACGGCGACCGCAATCAGTGTGGCGTCCACGGAACGGACCCTAATCGGCCTTCCCCTCACGGGTCTTGGGCCCGGGGGCCCACTGCGGACCGTTGTGGACCCACCGCGGCGCTGTGCGGACTACGGTCGGTGCCCATGCGGACATGGCGCAACGGCGGCGGCACACTGACGGTCGACCCAGGCACAGGCACAGGCACAGGCACGGGTGCAGGCACGGGCACACGCACGGACGAGCACGTGGGCACCGGGCCGGGCCCGGGGCCGGTGGGCGCGGCGGCGCGGGAGATACCGCTGCGGATCGCGGCCTCGTACCGGGCGCGGGCGAAGGGGCTGCTCGGGGTGGACGGGGTGGACGGGGCGCTGCTGATCACCCCCTGCCAGAGCGTCCACACCTTCCGGATGCGCTTCACCATCGATGTGGCCTACCTGGACCGGAGGTTCAACGTCCTGGCCGTCCGCACGATGCGGCCCGGCCGGCTCGGTCTGCCCAGGTTGCGGGCCCGCCATGTGCTGGAGGCCGAGGCGGGGGCGATGGAGCGCTGGGGTGTGCGTCCGGGTGTCCGGGTGCGGATCTCGGCGGCGCCGCTCGGGGAGGCTTCGCCGCGCGGGCGGTGACGAGCGCGGCCGGGCACCTCGGGCATCGTGTCCGCGAGTCGGTGCCGCACCGGCGCGTGGACCCGTGGCCGCGGCTCAGGGCGGTCCCGGCCCCAGCAGGGTCCACGCCCCGTATCCGGCGGAGGCGAGCGCCAGGACGGTGAGCACTCCGGCCGTCCTGGCGGTGGTCCGCAGCCGGAGCAGGGCGAGCGCCGGCGGGAGGAGCAGCGGGAAGGCGGGCATCATCAGCCGGGGCCGGGACCCGAAGTACCCGGAGCCGATCAGCGAGACCACGACGACCGCGATGCCGTACACGAGCAGGGGCAGCGGCTGCCGCTGCCGTACGCACAGGACCACCAGCCACCCCAGCAGCCCCAGCGCGGTGCAGAGGCCGAGGGCGGCGGGCAGGGGCAGTCGGGCGATGAAGGCGGCCAGGGCCCGGCCGCCGTCGATGCTGTTGCCCCATTCGGCCTGGACCTCGAAGTAGGCGAACGCTCCGCCCTCGCGCACGGCGACGAACACCACGTACGCGAGCCAGCCCAGCGGGGCGAGGCAGACACCGAGCAGCATGCGGGCCCGCCGGCGCGGGAGGCCCGGGCGGGCGCCGGACCGGTACTCCCGTACGAGGGCGACGGCCGCGGTGACGGCGAGCGCGGCGATGAGGGCCGCCGCCGAGGGCCGGGTCAGCCCCGCGAGGACGCTCAGCACCCCGGCCACGACCCAGCGGTCCCGCAGCACCGCGTACAGCGCCCAGGCGGCGAGGGCGGTGAACAGGGTCTCGGTGTACGCCATCGACTGGACGAACGCCGTCGGGTACGCCCCCCACAGCGCGGCCAGCACCACCCCGGCCCGCCGTCCGTGCAGCCGCGCCCCGACGGCGTACACCCCCCAGGCGGCGCACAGCCCGGCCAGCCACGCGAGGGCGATCCCGGCGTCCCGCACGGTGAGCGGGGTCACCGCGGCGAGGGACCGTTCCAGGGCGGGCAGCAGCGGGAAGAACGCCAGGTCGGGGTGGAGGGTGCCGTCGGGGAGGGTGGCGGTGTAGCCGTAGCCGTTCTCGGCGATCCGCTGGTACCAGACGGAGTCCCAGCGCCCGCCGAGCAGGTGCCAGGCGTCCTTCCCGGCGGCCGAAGCCCAGACCTGGAGGACGACCAGCCCCACGGCCCTCACCGCCGCGTACGCCGCGAGGGCGGGGGCCGCGGCGGCGAGCGCGGCCCTGGCCCGGAGCCGCACGCCCGCGGGGCGGGGCGGTGCTCCGGAGGCCGGCCGGGGCAGGGTCTGGTTGTCGGGCATGGGCCCGATTATGACGACAGGGGTACGCCGGTCCACGCGGCGGGCAGTACCTCGCCGACCGGCCCGTGCCGCACACAGCGGCCGCCGTCGAACAGCGCGGCCTCCTCGGTCAGCGCCCGCACCGCGGGCAGGTCGTGGCTGACGAACAGCAGCGCGGTACGGGCGGGGGCGAGCAGGCGGGGCAGCGCGTCCATGACCCGCTGCCGGGAGACGGTGTCCAGCGCCGACGTCACCTCGTCGCACACCAGCAGGGCCGGGTGCGCCGTCAGCGCCCGTACCAGGGCGCAGCGCTGGAGCTGGCCGCCCGAGAGTCGGTCCGGGGTCCGGTGCAGCAGTTCCTCGTCGAGCCCCAGCACGCCGGCGGCCGTCCTCGCCTCGTCCGTCGCCTCCGCCTCCGGCAGGCCGCGCAGCAACCGCGCGGTGTCCGCGAGCTGCCCGAGGACCGGACGGTGCGCCTCGAAGGAATCGGCGCTGCTCTGGTGCACGTACTGGACGGCGCGGCGCTGGGCGGCCGTGCGCCGGTCGATGCGGCGGGGCAGCGGTCGGCCGTCGGACCGTACGTCGCCCAGGGTCGGTGCGGTCAGCCCGGCCAGCACCCGGGCGAAGGTCGTCTTGCCCGAGCCGGAGGGGCCGAGCAGCGCGGTCCTGCTGCCGGGCCGGAACTCCAGCGACACGGGTCCGGTGAGCGGGTCGCCGGCCCGTCGGCGTACGACGATCCCCGTGGCGGTGACCCCGCCGCCCTCCGGAGCCGGGGCGGCCGTGTCCGGGGCCGCGTCGCCGTCGGGGCGGGTGCCGTGTTCCGCCGCGAGCAGTTCCCTGGTGGCCCGGTGGCGGGAGGGGGCGGGCCCGGGGCCGACGGTGCGGAGGACGTCCGCCGCGGGCCCGCCGTCCACGGCCCGGCCGTGTTCCAGCACGACGGCCCGATCGGCCGTCTCCCGCACCAGCCGCAGGTCGTGGCTGAGCAGCAGCACGCCCGTGCCCCCGTCCGCGAGCGCCCGTACCGTGCGGCCCAGGGCATGGGCGAGCGCCGGGTCCAGGCCGCTCGTCGGCTCGTCCAGCACCAGCAGCCGGGCCCCCGTCACCAGCGCGGAGGCGAGGGCCAGCCGCTGTTGCTGGCCGCCGGAGAGCTGGTGCGGGAAGCGGCGGCGGACGGTCTCCCACTCCAGGCCGGCCAGGGTCAGGGCCCGGCGGGCGGCGGCCTTACGGGCGCGCCGGTCCGGATGTCCGAGGGCGGCCAGCTCCGTCAGCGTGCCGCCGGCCCGGCGGATCGGGTCGAGCACCGTCTCCGGGTGCTGGGGCAGGTGCGCGGCCCGGCCCGCCCGGGCCCCGGGACGCCGGGAGGGCGGCAGGAGCAGCAGGTCCGTGTCGCCCAGGAGGACGCGTCCGGCGAGCCGTACACCGCTCCGGGAGGCGCCGAGCGCGGCCAGGCCGAGGGTGGTCTTGCCGCTGCCCGAGGGACCGACGACGGCGGTGACGGTGCCTGCGGGGACGGTCAGTGCGACCCGGTCCAGCAGGGGCCGCCGGGCGCCGTCGGCGTACGCGGAGATCTCCTGGACGTCCAGCAGCGGGCTGTCGGCCGTGCCGGTCACCGGCCCCTCCTCGCGCGTGCGAGAGTGCGGTCCACGAGCAGGTTGCCGCCGACGCACAGCGCGGTCAGCAGACCGGCGGGCACCAGCACCGCGGCGGGCTGGGTGAACAGGGCGTCGCTGTTACGCTCGATGAGCACCGCCCAGTCCGGCGAGGACGCGGGCAGTCCGAGGCCGAGGAAGTTGGCGGACGCCAGCAGGTAGAGCACCACGGAGAACCGGCCGCCCGCGTCGGTGGCCAGCGGGGCGGCCAGCTGCCGTGCCAGGTGCCGGAGATGGATGTAGGCCCAGCCGCGGCCCTGCATCCTCAGCGCCTCGACGACCGTCCGGGAACCCGGTGCGAGCGCGGCCCCGCGTACCAGCCGTGCGACGGCCGGGATCTGGAGGACCCCGGCGACCGCCACCAGCCAGTACCGGTCGCGGTGTCCCGTCGCGGCCAGGGTCATCAGCACCAGCAGCCCGGGGAAGGCGAGCAGCAGGTCGAGCCCCCGCATCACCGCCTCGTCGAGGCCGCGCCGCGGGCCCGCCGCCAGCAGCCCCAGCGGCACCCCCGCGGCCATGCCGACCGCCAGGGCGGCCAGGGCACTGCCCAGCACCGAGGCGCCGCCGTGCAGGACGAGCCAGAGCACGTCACGGCCCAGGACGTCCGTACCGAGCGGATGCCCCGCACCGGGCGGCCGCGACGGCAGCGCGCCCTCGGCCGAGGGCTCGCCCCCTGCCGCCCACGGGCCCAGCAGAGCGGCGAGCACCGGCACACCGAGCAGGACCAGGGCGGCCCATGGGCGGCGGGACCGTCCGATGCGCACGGCGTCGGCCGCCTCACGTGCCTTCGCGGCATCGGCCGTCCCCCGTGCCTTCTCGGCATCGGCCGTCTCTCGTACCTTCGCGGGGCCGGCCGTCCCCTGTGCCCTCACGCCGTCGGCCGTCCCTCGTACCTTCGCGGGGCCGGCCGTCCCCTGTGCCCTCACGCCGTCGTCCTCCTCCCGTACCTTCACGCCGTCATCTCCCGGCGCGGTGCCAGCCGGTGGGCGGCCAGGTCGCCGATGAGGTTCACCGCGACGGCGGTGCCCGCGAACAGCAGCGCGTACGTCTGCACCTGGGGCAGGTCCCGGTTCTGCACCGCCTCGACGAAGCCGTCGCCCAGCCCGCGGAAGCCGAACACCGCCTCCACCAGCACGGCACCGCCCAGCAGCCCCTCCACGCAGCGGGCGAACTGCTGCGCGGCGGGTCCCAGGGCCCCGGGCAGCACATGGCGCAGCACCACCGTCCGTTCCCGCACCCCCAGCAGCCGCAGATGCGCGGCGACGGCGCCGTGTCGCCCGGCCGCCACCCCGGCGCGGATCTGCCGTGCCAGGTCACAGAGGTGACGAGCCGTCAGTACGGTGACCGGCAGCACCAGCACCGCCGGCTGCGCCAGCAGCGCCTCCGTGTCCATGCCGATGGCGGTGGCCGGCAGCAGTCCGGCCGCCAGTGACACCGAGGCCACCAGCAGCAGCCCGAGTACGAACTCGGGGACGGCGTGCAGCACGACGGTCGCCGCGTTCAGCGTCCGGTCCAGACGGCTGCCCTCCCGGAGTCCGGACACCGTGCCCAGCAGCGGTGCCAGTACCGTGACCAGCACCAGCGCCGGCACGCCCAGCAGCAGCGTCACGCCGATGCGGCGCCCGATGTCGTCGCCCACGGGCAGACCGGTCGTCAGGGAGTTCCCGAGGTGGCCGGTGAACAGGCCGCCGAGCCAGTGCCCGAAGCGGGACCAGGCCGGCTCGTCCAGCCCCAGCCGCGTGCGGAGCGCCGCCACCTGTTCGGGCGTGCCGAGTTCGCCGCGCAGCACATCGGCCGTGTCGCCGGGCAGCAGCGCACCGACGGCGAACACGGCGACCAGGACGACCAGGCACTGGAGGACCGCCAGCAGGGAGCGCCGCAGGAGGTACGCACGCACGTCAGCCGACGCGGACCCGGTCGAACCGGGCCCAGTCGTGCGAGTTCGGCGGTGCGGCGCGCAGGCCTTCGACGGAGGGGCCGATGGCGTCGTTGGCGTCGGAGAACGCCCACACCAGCAGCCCGGACCCGTCCCGGGCGATCTTCTGGGCCCGGGTGAGCAGCGCAAGCCGGTCCTGCTCGTCGCGGGTGGTGCGGGCGCGGTCCAGGAGCGCGTCGAACTCCTTGGACGCGTACTGCGTCTGGTTGCGGGCCGCTCCACCGCGGACCCGTTGCTGGAGGAAGTCGGACACGGGCAGGGTCGAGGTGGTGTTGTAGGCGGCGACGCCCTTGGTCTTGATCTCGCTGAAATAGGTGCTGGAGGCGCGGGTGTTGGCGGTCAGCTTCAGCCCGACCTCGGCCAGCTGGCGTGCCATCAGGTCGGCGGCCGGCTCCCACGCGGCGTCGACGGAGCTGGTCTCCACGGTGATGCGCAGCCCCCGCGCACCGGCCTCCTTCACCAGTTTCCGCGCCTCGTCCACGTCACGCTCGCGGGGTGCCAGGTCCTCCGGGTAGCCGCGCAGGCCCATCCCGAACAGGTCGTTGCCGACCTCGCCGTGTCCGGCCAGCGCGACCCGGACGAGCGCCTCCCGGTCGATCCCCAGCTGCACGGCCCGCACCAGCCGCGGGTCGTCGAACGGCTTGCGGCCGATGCGCAGCAGCAGCTGCTGAGCGGTGGCCCGCCGCGCGGTCAGCAGCCGGGTCGAGCCCTCCTTCTTCAGCCGCTCCACGGAGGCGCCGGCCATGTCGGCGGCGTAGTGGACCTGTCCGGACAGCAGGGCGTTGAGCCGCGCTGACTCCTCGTTCGCGGGGACGATCTCCAGCTCGGCTATGTGCGGGGCGCCGTCCCAGTGGTCGGCCCAGCGCCGGTAGCGGGCGGTGCCGCCGGGGGTGAAGGAGACGTAGGTGAAGGGCCCGGAGCCGACGGGCTCACGGAAGTCCTTCGTCCCGTCGGGGATGATCTCGGTGCCGGGGCCGGCGAGGACGGTGGGGAACTCGAAGTCGGGGGCTTTCAGCACGAGGACGAGGGAGCGTTCGCCGTCCGCCCTGGAGGCGTCGAAGTCGATCGCCGAGAGCAGGACCTGCGAAGGGGAACCGGTGGCGGGGTCGGCGGCCCGGCGGTAGCTGTAGAGGACGTCCTTCGCGGTGACCGGTGCCCCGTCGTGGAACGCGGCCGTACGCAGACGTATGCGCCACCGGGTGCCGGAGGTGTCGCTCTCCCAGGACTCGGCGAGCCGCGCACGGACGGACATGTCGTCCGCGTACGTGCCGAGTGTGTCGTACAGGGCCTTGGCGCGGGCCTGGTCGACGAAGTTCGGGGCGACGTGGGGGTCGAGGGTCTCCTGCGAACCGCCGGCCGTGAAGGCGGCGCGGAAACGGTCGCCGCCTCCGCCGTCCTTGCTGTCCCCGCCGCAACCCGCGAGCAGGCCGGACGCGGCCAGCGCCAGGGCGCCTCCGGCGGCCAGCACGCTCCGCCTGCCGGGTTCCGCGCGATTGCCGAGCTCCGGCCGACGGGGCGGCTCCGTCCGGGCATGCGTCGTCACAGTCGATCCTCTCCGGGGTTTCCTCGCCCCTGCTGTCGGACCGGCGACGGGTCAGTCTCCTGGCTCCCGGATCGTCGCTCTCCTCCGCCTTCCCGTCCGCGGCTGCGGACGGTGGCATGCGGGAGGACCGCTCCCCGGTCACAGTGGCGGGACCGCGCCGGACTCGCACCGGCTTCCTGATCCCCGTCGCCTCGTGCGCCCATTGTGGCGCACGGGCCGGGAGGGGCCGGACCCGGTGCTCGTGCGCGGCTGTACCTCCGGGCTCACCCCGCGGCGGGGTGTCAGACGCTGAGAGCCGCGCTCCCGAAGACACGCCAGGGCGACCGGTCCACGGATTCCAGCGCGGCGAGCTGCGGGTGCCGGGCTGCGATGTCCTCCCGTACGGCGACGGCGTCGGGCCAGCCGTCCAGGAGCGCCGTCCCGGCGACGACCAGGCCGTCCCAGTCGGCGCCGGTGCTCACACCCGTACGGTCGAGGACGAACCCGATGCACAGGACGGACGCCCGCCCGACGGTGAGCCGGATGGCCCGTACGGCTCGCTCCCGCTCCGGTACGGGGAGTCCGCCGAGCCCGAACTCGACTGCCACGGCGCGGTCCCCCGCCCGCCGTATCCGCATCAGCACGTCCAGGTCGGGGCGGACCCACAGGCGCACCCCGACCGCGGGGAGCCGTTCCAGCCCGGACAGGGAGAGGAACTGCTCCCGCGTCACCACGGACCGGGTCCCGCCCGTGCCCTTCGGCGAGGAGGGGTCGTGGCTGTCGAGCAGGACGCGCCCGGTGACCGGGTGCGCGATCCGCAGGCCCGCCGCTTCGAGGTCGGCGAGCAGGGTCAGGGCGTCCGCCCGGGTCCAGCCCAGGTGGTACGAGTGGAAGAAGCCGGGACCCATCGGAACGCCTCACCCCATCTCCGCGCGCACACGCCGTCCGGCACCGGTTCGCCGGTTCGCCGATTCACCGATTCACCGATTCACCGATTCACCGATTCACCGATTCACCGATTCACCGATTCACCGATTCACCGGCGAGCGTACGCAGGAGCCCCTCGCGGGTGCGTGGGCCCAGGGGCCCATCGGCGGCCCCAACCGTCCCGCCGGGAGGGCAAGGCGGGACCGGGGCTTCTACCCGACGGGCGTCGATGCCGTGACGAGGACGAAGAGCACGACCGGCTCCTCCTGGTCCATCTGCCCGACGCCGACCCCGACCTCGCGCCCGTCCACGTGCCAGACCTGTAGGTCGCCGTAGTACCCCAGCTCGAAGAGCCCCGCACAGAACGGGGGTACCGGCGTGCCCTCCTCGTCCTGTTCGGCGTACGCGTCCAGGGCGAGCGGGCGGTGCGGCCCCCAGCGCTCGTCCAGCGCGAGGACCACACCCCAGCGTTCGGTCTCGAACGCCTCGTACGCCGCGCCCACGTTCTCACCGTCGTCCCCGGCGGCGTAGAAGTCCTGGCTGGTCCGGAGGGCGACGATCGCGTAGTCCTGACCGGCGGCCGAGCGGCCCGGATCCGCGCAGCCCGCCCACGGAGGCGTGTACGGGCCCGTGCGCAGAGCCTCGATCGCCGCGACGTCACCGCTGACCCTGGCCGTGAACTCCGGGGCCCCGCTCACCACGTGGGCCGCGGTGCCGGTACGGGCAGGGGTTCCAGCGCGCCCGCGTCGGTGAGGATCCGGTGCGCGGCCATGACCGCTTCCGTGGAGTGCCCGGCGTTCAGCACCAGCCCGCCGTCCGCCGTGGCGTGACGCGGGCCGGGCAGCTCCTCGGGCACGAGGGCGGCTCGGTTCGCGGAGAGGTACGTCGACCAGCCGCAGCGCGGCTGCGAGTTACGGAGGCCGAAGGCGGCCTTGACCGTGCGGAACAGCTCGCGGTCGTACGTCAGCCCCGTGTCCGGCTCCCAGCACTCGGCGAAGGCGGCGAGTGCCTCGGGCAACCGGTCGCTGAACGGTGCGGCCGAGCCGGCTCCCACCGCCGATCCGAGCTCCGGCGCCGGGAACAGCTGCAGCGTCGCGGTGAACGGCGTGTACTCGTCGCTGCCTCCGCCCTTGGCCCTGACGTACGCGTATCCGCCGTCCGGCCACCGTCCGACGACGGCGGCCGACCAGCCGATGATGTCGGCGTCCTCCTCCGGTCCTCCGGCCTCGACGACGGCGGCGAAGTCCTCGGCCTTCTCCGGGACGAGGTCACCCACGCCCCCGCCGTCCACGTCCCGGCGCCAGACGACGGGCTTCCCGGCCGACAGCTCCGTCAGCCGGCCGAGCGTCGCCGTCCAGCGTTCCGCCAGTTCCAGGGGGGACTCGGGGCGGGGGCCCCAGGACACCTTCACTACCAATTCGCCGGACATGCGCGTCTCTCCGCCCTCGTGCGTCCGCTGCCACTACTTCTCTACCGCAGTGTGCTTCACGATCACGTCCACGTCCGCGTCGTCGAACGCTTTCTGTGCCGCGTCGGCGACCTTCTTGTTGGAGAAGTTCCATTCGACCGGCTTGCCCCCGGCGGCACGCAGCTGGCGCTGTGCCTGCTCGACGAACTTCGCCGCCTGTCCCGGTTCGAGGGTGCCGTCGGCGCGCACCTTCCTGCCGTAGCCGAACTTGGCCTCCTTGTACGTCTGGGTCGCGGAGTCCCAGCCGTCGAAGTCGACGTCCCGGCCGGTACGCGGGTCCTTCACCGCGTACTCCTTGCCCCGCTTCACCCCGGAGACCTGCTCCTGGTAGCGCATCCAGCGCTCCGTGCCGGGCCAGTACGCCACGGACTTCTTCGACTTCCACTGTCCGTCACCCAGGTCCTTGGAGCCCTTCCGCGGGTTCTTCAGGTCGCCGTGCCAGGAAGGCTTCGACCACTTCGCGACCTTCTTGCGGCTGGCCTCCTTGGCTGCCGCCTTGGCCGCCTCGGCGTCCTTCTTCGCCTGCTCGGCGGCTTCGACCTCCTCCTTGCTGACCCCGTCGCACTCCTTCGCGGCGAAGAGGGCGACCGGGGTGCCGTTGACGCGGTACGCCACGGTGGTGCGCGCCGCGGCGTTGAGACCGCCGGAGTACACGGGTGGCGGCTGCCCGCCGCCGGAACCGGAGGGGATCCGCTGCCCGCCGCCGGAGCCGAGGGGGATCCGCTGCCCGCCGAGCGGTCCGGAACTGATCAGGCAGCCCTTGTCGGCCAGCTTCTCGGCCGCGTCGTCGGCGTGCCGCTGGGCTTCGTCCGCGGCCTTCCTCGCCCCGGCCACGTCGCCCTTCTCGGCGGCCTTGCGCGCCCGCTCGGAGGCCTTGCCCGCTTTCTGGGCGGCCTCCCCGAGCTTGCCGAGCTTCCCCAGCTTGCCGAGCTTCCCCAGCTTGCCGAGTTTGCCCAGCTTCTGGGCGACCTTGGCCTCGCCGTATCCGGGGATGATGAGCGAGCCGATGTTCCAGACGGTGCCGGTGACGGCCCGGGTCTTCTGGCCGTTGTTCCACTGGTCCTTGATCTCGTCGCCGATGAACATGTCGTCCAGGACGGTGAGCCCGGTGTCCACCGAGGCCCCGCCCCAGTCGGTCAAGGCGTCCCAGTAGTCGCCCTTGGCCCACTTCTCACCGGCGTTCTTCGTCCCCTCCGACCACGCGTCGCCCAGGGAGCTCCCGTAGTCCTTCAGCCCGTTCCAGGTGCCGGGAAGATCGGTGACCGTGTCCCAGATACCGGTGAGGTCGCCCCAGACCCCGTCGACGAAGAGGCCGCCTCCGACCTGCGAGATCTGGTCGCCGGCGCACGAGAAGAACGCGCCGAAACCGGAGAAGCACCCTTCGTCGTCCCCGTCGCCGGCCTCCGCCTCGTCGTCCTCCCAGCCCGGCTCGTCCTCGGCGGCCTCGTTCCGGTCCTCGTCGGTCTCCTCCCACAGGCTGCTGACGGGGTCGGTCTCCGTGCCGCCGGTGCCGCCACCGGCGTCTCCTGTGCTGCCTGTGCCTCCCGTGCTGCCTGCGCCCCCTGTGCTGCCGCCGGTGCCTTCGCCGCCGCCCGACGCACCCCCGTCCAAGCCGCCGGACGACGGCCCGCCGGTGTCCGCACCCCCGCCGCTCGTACCCGCGCTGCCCGAGTCACCGCCGCCGGTGGTCCCGCCGTCCTCACCGCCGTCGGCCGCATCGCCGCCGGCCTCCGCCACCTCGGTCCCGTCCCCCGTACCGGGACACGCGCTGCCGGTCACCGCGCAGACGGCGGACCGGAAGCCGTCGGCCACCTGCCCTCCGACACCGCTCAGCAGGAGGGCCAGGATGATGGCCACCACCAGGGTGAGCAGACCGACGTACTCCACCGTCGACTGGCCCCGGTCCCGGCGCCACGTGATCATCCGGGACAGTGAGAACCGGGGCGGTTCGTGGACCTCGCGCTCGCGTACGTCCAGGCGGAACCACTGACGGCTCTCCACCCGGCTCAGGAAGAGCAGGATCACCAGCGGCAGGAACATCTGCGTGAACCCGCGCAGGGAGCCGTCCCGCAGGCTGGAGAACGCACCGAGCAACAGCCACGCCTGGACGCCGACGAGTCCGCGCCACACCCACACCCCGCCGGTCCACGCCCTGCGGGCCAGGACCCAGCCGGTGACGCCGGGCGCGGCACCGTACAGCGCGAGCGCGAGCAGGGTGCCGTCCAGGGCGTCGACACTCGCCGCCGTCAGGAGCAGGCCCACACCACCGAGGACCGTGACGGCGAACAGGATGTGGACGAGGACGCGGGACACGCGCAGCAGTTGCGGCATCTCCCGGCGCCCGGCAACAGGCGGCTGCCAGGAACCGCCGAAATCAGAAGTGGACCCCACGGTGGACATCGCCGACCTCAACTCGCGTCACAACACCGCCGATTGGGTCATCACCGTAGAACGCCGAGGGGGCCGGACGCCTGGGCCCACGGGCCCAATCGGGACCCAGCCGGCCCTCCACCGAGTCGCGGGACTTCATCCGCGCCGTCTCACGTCACCTCTGCGGAACTGCGTCGTGGCTGGCATCGACTGACCAAGACCCCTGTTGCGGTGAGGCAGGACCACCTGCTCCGGTCCGCGACAGCCAGAAGCCCGCCCCTGCCGACACGGCGGGACGGGCTTCTCGTGTTCGCGGGGGTCACCCCTGGGAGCCCTCCGTCCTCTGGAATGAGACCTCCACACGGCGATTCTTCTTGCGGCCTTCTTCGGAGCTGTTGTCGGCGATCGGGTACTGCTCGCCGTAGCCCCGGATCTCGAACGTGATGCCGGTGCCGGCCAGCGACGCGTCCAGGACGTTGTGCACGGCCTCCGCGCGCTCCTTGGAGAGGACGTCCCCGTGCTCGGAGGAGCCCAGGTTGTCGGTGAACCCGAAGACCCGGACCTTCTTGGCGTCCTGATTCTTGATCTCGGCGGCGATGGCGTTGATGCGGCTGTTCGCGTCGGAGCTCAGCTTCGCGCTGTCCTTGCCGAAGAGGACTTCGGCCTGCAGGGCGAACTTGATGTCGGCGTTGGTGTCCTCGCGCCGTTCCTCGCCACCCAGATCCTCGACCACGGATTTGATGTCGAGGACTTTGGGAGGGGCGAGGGTCGCACCCTCGGGCAGTTTCAGGTCCGAGTCGTTGGCGTCGACCTCGACAGGCGGTTCCGCCGATGCAGAGGGGTAAGGACTGTCATCGGCGACGGCCTGCGGGATGTCTCCACCCCCGATTGCGAGTGCACTGACCACAACGGTCAGCGCCACTCGGGTCTTCGCTCTCCGAGCAGAGGCGGCGGCACCCATCAGGAGATCTCAATCGTTGCGTTCGGGAATCCCGGGAACTGGAGGTCCACCTGCGAAGTGGAGTTCGGCGGGGAAGGGAACTGCGCGAAGAAATTCATACTCTTCCCGGCCTCGATACTCGAAGTGTACTTGCTCGTGGTGAGCGGCCGGTTGTCCGTATCGCGCAGTACGTAGTAGCGCTTCTTCCCCGCGGAGTCCACCAGCGTCATGCCCGCCAGCGAGGGGCCGGTACTACTGACAGCCTGCTCGGGACCGCTCCACTCCAGCGGAGTGGTAAACCCTTCACCACTTGCATTCTTGAAGTCCCCACTGACGGTGAGGAACCCTCCACTGTCGCGCTTGGCCGAATAAACGACCATTTCGATGCCCTTGTCGTTCTTGAGTGTAGCGAGCGTCTCACTCCTGTCCGGCAGCGTCTCGCCTTCAGGAGCTTCCACCCCTTCGTCCTTCGCGGTGCCTGACGAGGCGGCCGGCGCTTTGGCCTCTCCACCGTCGTCTCCGCCACATGCGGCAACGGAGAACACCAGCGTCGATACCAGGAGGGCGGCAGCCCAAGCCCGGCGCACATTCCTCACGTGCCGGTTGTCCATGCGAAATCCTTTGCGTTCATTCGTCGGTCAGTCTTGAGCCAGTCGAGCGGTGAACAGGTCGGCCATGTCGGGCACGAGGTCGAGATGCTCGGGGTCGATGACCCAGTCCTTCATGTCGTCGCACACGAGCTTGCCGGGAGACGGCTTCTCCTCGTCATCCGCCTCGCCGGGATCAAGCGGAGGATCATCCGCTTCCTCATTAGGACGGAATACACAGCGGGGCTCGACCACGGCCACGGCCGTGGCCGTGGCACGCTTCCCCTCCACGCCCGGAACCAGGCCGGCACTCATCCCTTTGTTCGATTCAACCTCGACCCTGAATCCCCAACGGTTCGATTCCATCGAGCACTGCACGTGCCCGGCGTCATTCCGCGCAGCAAACCTTTGGGCCTGCCCACAACCGCTGTAAGTCCCCAGGAAATCTCCGCTGAAAATCTCCTGGAGGTAAGAACCGTCGAGAAGGTTGCTCATCAGCGCTTCCCTGAGTGCGTCGCGCGACTCCTGTGCCGCTGCCAGGGCGGCGGCGTCGGCCGCGCTCTGAGCGCCGTTGCGTTTGACGTCAGCTTCACCGAACGCAAAGAAGATCAACGCAAGAAAGAGCAGGCCTGCCACCGCTGTGATGTACAGCGGGGCGGCCTGCCCGGACTCGCGGTGAGTCCGCGAACTCACTTGTTGAGCACCGAGTTGATCTTCTCCTTGAACTTGTTGCCGATGGTGGTACCCATGTCGGTGCTCAGCAGCGCCACCACGATCGCCACCACGAGGATGGTGATGCCCACGTACTCGATCGCGCCCTGGCCCTTGTCCCGGCGGCGCTGCATGTGCGCGACGGTGGTCTTCGCCCAGCTGTTGACGTAAACCTGCGTCGTGGCGGCGGCCTTCAGGGTGATGTTCGACATGGTGGTCCCCTCCGAGTTCGGCCGACCGGAGACCGGCCGACGCTGCTGCGTACGTCTTCGTGCCGTCCGCGCTTCCGGCTTCCTCCTGGCCGGTCTCGCCTTCGACAGGAGAAACGTACGTCGAAGCCGCCCCCGTGCACATGGGCCTCCGGACCCAACTCCGGGCCCATCGCGCCAGTTGGGTCTTCCGGCCCAGGGTGCGGTCAGCCATGTCCCGTCGACCCCCCGGACGACAGGCGGTGCCACAGGGCGATGGCCTCGCCCCGGCTGCCGGCGTTCAACTTGGCGAAGATGCGGTTGATGTGGTTCTTGACGGTCTTCTGGCTGATGAAACAGGTGGCCGCGATCTGCTGGTTCGTCATGCCGGATGCGATCAGACCCATCACTTCCCTCTCCCGTTCACTCAGCTCGTCGACCAGGCCCCAGGCCGCCGGCACGGAAGTACCAGAGCTCGAATGTGCCACAGAAGGTTGCGCGAGCGAAGGGTTTTGAGCGAACTGCGACGGTGCCGGATTCGCCCCGGCACGCGCTGCCTGCGGGGTCGGTGCCAATGCGGAGTTTGCCCGGTCCTGCGTGATGTGTGCGGATGCAGATGCCGGGCCCGGTAACGGAGCAGGCCGATGGCCCTGGCCGGTGAAGGCCGTGCCGAGGCCTTCCGGGAGGTCCGGGACGGCCGGGGTGACGGGCCCGGCGCCCCGTACCGACTCCAGGAGCGCGGTGGAGGCCGAGTACGTGAAGTGGGCCCGGCCCTCCTTCGTGTCCCGCACCGCCGCTACCAGCTCGTCCGCGGTGAACTCGCCGTGCACGAGGTAGCCGCCGGCCCCGAGCCGCAGGGCCTCGTGGACGATCTCGCTCTCGCGGCTGTACGTCATCATCAGCACCGGAGCGATCCGGACCAGGTGGGGCAGTGCCGAGATGCCGTCGACACCGGGCATGCGCACGTCCAGCAGGATCACGTCCGGGCGCTGCCGGACGGCCATGTCGTAGGCCTCACGGCCGTCACCGGCCTCCGCCACGACGTCTATGTCCTCGCGCCCCTGAAGCAGGACCGTCAGTCCCGCGCGGACCACCGGGTTGTCGTCCGCCACCACCACGCGGAGCGGCACGGGGGGAGGCATCGGGGCGGGCCCGGGTAAGGGCGGGAACTCCCCGGACGGTACCGGCGGCGGTACCGATGCCGATGCCGGTACCGGTACCGGTACCGGCGGCGCGACGGACGGGGAGACGGACGGTGCGGCACCTGAGGTGGGGTGCGAGCTGAGTGAGCTGGGGTGGGAGGACGTGTGCTGCGAGGCGTGCGGGCGCTGGGTCCACTGCTCGCCGGCGGTACGGGAGTTGTCGACCGGCATGGTGCGGGCCTCCTCTCTCGGAGGTGGGGACGGTGGTGTGACGGCGGACGTCTCGAGGTCAGTCGCGGCTCCGGGAACGCTGCCCCGGGATCCGTCCGAGCGGGGGCGGACGGCCGGGGGACGTGGGCGGGGCGGGTGGTGCCAGGCCCATGGCGGCGAGGGAGAGGTCGAGGCGCACCTCGGTCCCCCGGGCCGCCTTGCCCCGGCCGATCCGGATGCGAGCGCCGACGGAGGCGGCGCGTTCGACCATGCCGACGAGGCCGAAGTGCCCGGCCTTCTTCAGGCCGGCCAGCGAGGTGCCCGCGGGTAGCCCCTCGCCGTCGTCGTAGACGCTGATGCGCACCACGTCGCGGACGAGCCCGGCGGAGACCGCCACATAGTTCGGGTGCGCGTGGCGGTGGGCGTTCTCCATGGCCTCGGTGGCGATCGTGAGCGCGTGCCGGGCCACGGCGGGCGGGATGAGCGGTACCGGGCCCGTGCCCAGCCGGCTGAAGCCCGCCTTGACGCCGTACCGGCGGGCGAAGTCGGCGGTACGCGCCTCCAGCTCGTCCAGCACGTCCACGCCACCGTCGAGCCCGGACTCCCGGCGGAGGTCGGACAGCAGTTCGCGGGACTCGGCGGCGGCCCGGCGGGCGGACCGTGCGACCAGTTCCGCCTGGTGCTTCACGGTGAGCGGGTCCATACGGTCGGCCGTGCCCGCCAGTCCGTCGGCGGCGAGGGCGAGCCCGTGCAGGGTCTTGGCCACGGAGTCGTGCATCTCCCGGGCGAGCCGGGCCCGCTCCTCCTCCACCGCGCCACTGACCGCGAGGCGGGCCCGGGTCTCGGTCAGTGCCTGGGAGGCCGCGCCGAAGCGGAGGAGCAGCCCGCGCAGACTGTTGCCGACGGCCCCGGCCATGATGCAGAGCCCCACCACCAGCAGTGCCGACGCGTCGGCCTCGGCCTCCTGGCTGACCCCGTACGCGGCTGCCAGCAGCACGGTCTGGAGCACGGCGAAGACCGCCCCGCCGCGCCAGCCGTAGACGAGGCCCGCGAGCAGCGGGGTGCAGACGGTGACGTACGACAGGGTGGAGCCGGGGGTGGCGGCGAAGAGCAGCAGCGCACCGAACAGCATGTCCGCCCCGAGCAGTGTGGGGTGGCGCAGGAGGACCGGCCCGAAGCGCTCCCAGTCCCGCATGAGGATGTACGACACCATGACGGTGACCAGGACCGCGGCCCCCACCAGCCAGCTGCCGAGTTCGTCGTCGACGCCGGTGAGTGCGAAGGGGGCGGCCAGGGCGGTCATGGCGAGCCGGAAGCCGAACAGCTGCCGGCACAGGGCTTGGAGCGCGTTGACCTGGATGGGCAGGGCGGGGACGTGGCCGGGCGTGCCGACCGGCGTGGCGGCGTCGGGGCCGCCGGTCAGCGCGGGGCCGGTCGGTCGTGGTCCCATGGTTCTCTCCCCCTCTCGTCCCTCGCTGCCGGTCGGGCGCCTGGCGGTGTCGCTCCCGGGTGGTACGTCAGGTCCCGGGTGGTGTTCGCTCCCGGGTGGTACGTCAGGCCCCGGGTGGTGCGTCAGGTCCCGAAGACGTCGCCGATGTTGACGTCGGCCGCGTAGTAGAAGCCGACGGCGATGAGGATCATCGTTCCGGGGAGCATGAAGCTGGTGACGATGAGCGTGGCCTTCGGCACGGCCTTGGCGGCTTTCCGGCGGGCGTTCTGGGCGTCGGTGCGCCGCATGTCGTTCGCGATCTGGATGAGGGTGTCGACGATGGGCGCGCCGAGCTCCTCGCCCTGCTGGAGGGCGGAGACGAACATGGACACCTGTTCCGACTCGTTGCGCTTGCGCAGCTGGTCGAAGGCCTCGCGTCGGCTCACGCCCATGTCCATCTGGCGCAGGGTGATGCGCAGTTCGTCGGCCCACGGGCCGGAGTACTTCTCGGCGACCCGTTCCAGCGCCTGGCGGAAGCCGAGGCCGGCGGAGACCACGACGGCGAGGACGTCCAGGAAGTCGGGGAGCGTCCGGTCGATGTCGTCCTTGCGGCGACTGATGGCCGACCTGATGATCACATCGGTCCAGAAGTAGCCGTACACCCCGAACAGGACCGCGAGGACCGTCTGACCGTTCATGAGCATGGACAGGGCGGCGATGCCTCCCAGGCCGGTGTAGACGGCCCGGCGCGCCGCGTAGCGGTCGACGGTCATACCGCCGGGGTTCCCGGCCATGTCCAGCTTGCGGCGTACCTTGTCGACCCGCTTGGGCCCCATCATGCGCAGCACCCGGGGTGCGTACCGCATGCCCATCCGGTCGATCGCGGAACCGGTGACCGTGGTGCGGCTGGCGCCGACCTCCAGCGCGACGGCCAGGTCGCCGGGGAGCTCGGCCTCGGCGCGGTACATGCGGATGCCGTGGAAGGCCCCGTAGACGGCGAGTCCGAAGACGGCCGCGATGAGCAGCTCCATGGTGTCGCCCCTTTCCTTGTCGTCGGGCCGTCAGATACGGACGCGGGTAAGCCGGTTGATGAAGAAGAAGCCCGCCGCGTACAGGCCGGCCGCGACGACGACGGCGATCCGGCCCGGTGTGGACCCGGTCATGTCGTCCAGCGCCCCGGCCCGCATCCCGTTGATGATCAGCAGGAAGCCCAGGCCCAGGATCGGCACCGCGACCGCCGTGACCTTCACCTGCGACAGCAGGGTGGTGACCTCGCGCCGGGTCTCCTTGCGCTCCTCCAGCGTCTCGGTGAGGTTGCGCAGGGAGGACACGATCGTGCCGCCGGCCCGGTTGGACAGGATGAGCGTGGAGACCAGCACGGTCAGTTCACGCGAGGGCAGACGTTCGACCAGCTCGTTGAGCGCGTCGTCCAGCGAGTGGCCCACGGCCAGCCGGTCGGCCACCCGGCGGAGCTCCTCCTGGGCCGGGTTGTCCAGCTCCTCCACCGCCATACCGATGGCGGTACGCAGCGCGAGCCCGGCCTGGGTGGCGTTGGCCAGGACGCGGGTCAGCTCCGGCAGCTGGTTGATGAAGGCCTCGGTGCGCTTGCCGCGCTGCCAGTTGAGGAAGGCGTTGCCGCCCCACAGGCCGATGAGTGCGGCGAGCAGACCGAAGAACGGCGCGAAGACCGAGCCGACGACGAAGTACAGGGCGAGCAGGGCGGCCACCACGTAGACGGCGTACTCACCGGGTGTCAGGTCCAGGCCGGTCGAGGCGATCTTGCGCTCGATGCGCTTGCCCAGCGCCGTTCTGCGGAGCCGCCGGTCGATGCCCCGGAAGCGCCGGGTGCGCCCGCCGACGGTGATCTGGCCCGTCTGGGACATCCGGTCGAAGAGGAGTTGCCGCTGCGCCCTGCCCGCCGTGTAGCCGTGCACGCCGAGCACGGCGAACAGGCCGGCGAGCAGCGTGACGCCGATCGTCAGGAGCGGAAGATTATCCATGTCGGGCGGGACCTTCTCGGTGAGCGGCGGGCGGTGGCGGTGGCGGCGGGCGGTACGGGGCGCGGGGGCCTCAGGCGGTGGAGCGGCGCATGACCAGCTGCTCCTCGGACCGGGCGACCCCGAACGCGGCCGGGATGGCCTCGTTCGTCATGTAGAGGCGCTCGGCGACCCGGCGCGGCAGCGGGTAGTACTCGAAGGCACCGTGGACCCGCCCGTCGGGGCCGATCGGGAGGGCCCTGAACCGGCACACGGAGACGATGCGGTAGTCCTCGCGGCCGTGCGAGTCGACGACGGCGATCTCGGTGATCCGCCGGGAGCCGTCGGCGTGGCGGGTCAGCTGGACGATCACGTCGACGGCGCTGTTGATCTGGTCGTGGATCGCGACGAACGGGATCTCGACCTCGGACATGGAGCTGAGGGTCTGCAGACGCATCAGGGCGTCCTCGGCGCTGTTGGCGTGGACCGTGGCGAGCGATCCGTCGTGACCGGTCGACATCGCCTGGAGCATGTCAAGCGTCTCGCCGCCTCGGACCTCACCGACGATGATGCGGTCGGGACGCATGCGCAGGGAGTTGCGGACCAGGTCCCGGATGGTGATCTGGCCCTTGCCCTCGACGTTGGACGGCCTGCTCTCCAGGGTGATCACGTGGGTCTGCTGGAGCTGGAGCTCCGCGGAGTCCTCGATCGTGACGATGCGCTCGCCGTTCGGGATGAGCCCGGACAGCGCGTTGAGAAGGGTGGTCTTGCCGGTGCCGGTCGCCCCGGAGACGATCACGTTGAACTTGGCCCGGACGAGCCCCGCGAGCAGCATCAGCATGTGCTCGTCGAGCGAGCCGAGGCCGATCATCTCCTGGAGCGTGAAGGCCCTCGGGAAGCGCCGGATGGTGAGGATCGGGCCCTTCAGGGAGAGCGGCGGGATGATCACGTTGACGCGCTCGCCCGAGGGCAGGCGCGCGTCGACCATCGGGTTGGCCTCGTCCACGCGCCGGTTGACGGTGGAGACGATGCGCTCGATGGTCTGCATCAGCTGGTCGTTGGAGGAGAAGCGCATCGGGAGGAGTTCCAGGCGCCCGCCGCGCTCGACGTAGACCTGTTCCGGCCCGTTGACCATGATCTCGCTGATGGAGGCGTCTTCGAGCAGCGGTTCCAGGATGCCGAGGCCCAGGGCCTCGTCGACGACCCGCCGGATGAGCTGCGAGCGCTCCACGGAGGAGAGGACCGGGCCCTCACGGCTGATGATGTGGCCGAGCACCCGTTCCAGGCGGGCACGGCGCTCGGCGGCCGCGAGGGCCGACATCTCCGCGAGGTCGATCTCCTCCAGCAGCTTGGCGCGGTAGACCCCGACCAGGCGGCCTTCTTCGCTCACCCCGTTCGCCGGTTCGGGACCGGTGATGCGCGCCCGCAGGCTCATGTCCTCAACTCCCTGATGTGGTGCGGTGGTACGGCGGTCAGTCGCGCGGCATGGTGGCGCTCTTGGTGACCGACCCGAAGCTGAACATGGGGAGCAGGGTGGGGATCGGGACCTTCACGGTGACGGTCATCGCGTCGCCGCTCACGGACGGCGTGAACGACGCGTCGTCCGCGAGCCAGCCGCTCATGGCGGCCCGGCCCGCCTGGTCGTACCTGCCCTCCTGGCCGTCGAACGAGGCGACGCGGGCGGCCGCCCGTGAGGCGGTGCCGGCCTGCTGGGCGGCGTAGACCGCGATGCCGAGCTGGACGACCGCGAGGGCGACGACCAGGAGCAGGACGAGCACACCCACGTACTCGATGGCCGCCTGGCCGCGCTGTCGGGTGGCGGTGCCGGTCGTGGCCGCGGGCCCGCCCCGCCCAGGGCGTGTTTCGGAAGTCCCGCCGGTCCGGCGACGCCTGGCACGCACGCTCGCGGCGTTGTCGGACCCGCCCGTCGGGCGGACGGCGCCGTTTCCGGGACACGCCCTCGTCGGCGTCACCCTCCCGGCCTCTCGACTGCGGCGGCGGCCTCGGCCGGCACCGTGAACGGCAGGTTGAAGGCGCCGGGGAAGAGCAGCGGCACCTTCAGCGCGACCTCGGCCCTCACCATGTCGCCGTCCCGACCGCACGAGAAGTCCGCCGCCCACGAACCCGGCAGGTCCTCGCGCCCCGCCCGTACGCAGGCCGCCTGGCGGCTTCCGTCGGTGGTCGTGGCCGCGCTGACGGCCTTGTCCACCGCGTTGCCCGCGAGGGTGAAGGCGTACCCGATCACGGCGGCCTGCCAGAGCAGGGCGAGCGTGACCAGGATGAGCGGGAGAGTACCGGTGAACTCGATCGCGGCCTGCCCGCGGTCGCCCCGGCAGCCGTGGCGCTCGGCGTGGATCGCGGGCGCGGCGCCGTGCGTGCCGTCCCTCGCCGCGCTTCCCGGGCCGGTCGCCGGCCACGTTCCTGGAAGTCTCATGGTGCAACTGTCCCCCTCGGTCGTACGCCTCCGCTGCCGGTTTCACCGATCGCCTCGCCCGCCCTCGCGCCGTGCCCCGCCCCGTACGTCATCTGCCCCGCCCCCGCCGGCCGCCCACCGCACCGCGGTCGCCCTTGAACCGGCCCTGCTTCTCGGCGGCTTCGGCGCTCCTGACCAGGCCCAGGTCGCCCGCGAGCGACCACAGCGCCTGCTTCACCGTGGACTTGGCCTCCAGGTCCTGCATCCGCCCCGCGTCCACCGCGCCGTGCAGTTCCTTGAAGTTCGCGGGGACGGCGATCCGGGCCACCTTGGTCGCCGTGATCTTCTCGATCAGCGGCGGCTGGATCTCGGTGTTGCGGGTGTGGCGGTTGACGACCGTGACCGTCTCCTCGGCCTTACGGATCTGGAGCCGGTTCCAGAGCCGGACCATGCGCTTGGCGGCCCGTACCGTCACCACGTCCGGGGTGGTGACCAGCAGGGTCCGGTCCGCCATCTCGATCGCGGCGGCGTTGGCGGAGTTCATGTGCGTACCGCAGTCGACGACCACGACCTCGAAGCGGTGCCGGAGCGCGCTGACCGTCTGGCGTACGACGCGGTCGCTGACCTCCTCGCCCCGCTCGCCGTCGCCCGGGGCGAGCAGCAGCGCCATGCCGGTGTCGTGCTCGAACAGAGCGTCCTGGAGGACCCGGGGTGAGATGTCCTGGATGGTGGAGAGGTCCACGATCGACCTGCGGAACTGCACGTCGAGGTAGGAGGCGATGTCCCCGGACTGGAGGTCCAGGTCGACGAGCGCCACCGAGTGCCCGGACGCGTTGGCCGCCAGCGCCAGCTGCACCGCGACGACGGTCGTGCCGACCCCGCCCTTCGCCCCGCTCACCGTCACGACGGTGCCGCCGGGCCCCGTGAAGACCTCGGCGCCCTGCCCCAGGTGACGGCGCACACCGACGGACCAGCCGGCCGCCGCCTGGACCCGCTGGGCGAGTTCCTCGTACGAGAGGGGCAGGCCGACCAGGCCGCGTGCGCCGGAGTCCATCGCCGCCGAGTAGAGCCCGGGGCTCGCGTCGGCGGTGACCAGGACGACCCCGACGGCCGGGAAGCGGAGGGCCACCTCCCGGATCAGTTCGAGGGCGGGTACCGGACCGATCCGTTCGTGGACCAGCACGACCTCCGGCAACTCGTCCAGCGATTCGGCCGCGAGCCCGGCGAGAGTGTCGAGCAGCGAGGTCGAGTCGCCCAGCGGCCCGGCCGGCTCCGCGTCGGGGAGCTGGCTGAGCAGCGTGGTGATGGATCGGGCGGCGTCGGGGTCGCCGACGGCCGGGAGGATTCTGGTGCTCATCCGGCCCTCACTTGTTCTTGTCTTCGTCGAGGCTGTAGCTGCCCTCGCCGGGACGCAGGGTGGTCGGGCTGTTCTCGGGCAGCAGGGCCAGACGCACGTGTTCGGCGAAGGACTCGGCGTAGGCGACGCGCTGGGCGTCGGTGGTGTTGAGGGCGAAGGTGATCGGAACCGCCTCGGTCAGGCCGCTGCCGCGCTGGTCCTTCTTGGGTTCCAGGGCCGTCAGCTCGCCCACGTCGATGACCTTGGCGTTGGGGACGATGACGCGGGAGGTGGCCTTCTCGCCCTCGTTCTCCCCCGCGAAGGTGGCGAAGATGTTGACGAGGTTGCCGGGCCGGATCTTGCCCGCCACCCCGGTCGCCGCGTCGATCATGATCGCTATCTCCTGCTCACCGTTCTCCACCCTGGGGCGCTTGACGAGCATGTCGTCCTGGAGGAGCGACCCGGCGTGGAGCCGGGTGACGGCGATCTTGCCGTTGATGACCGCGAGGTCGGTGACGGCGTTCCTGGACAGCCAGCGCTTGGGCATCGTGACCTTCTCGAACTGCCCCGGTTCGAGGGTGGTGTACGGAGCCACGTCCGTCTTCACCTGGTAGGCGGCGACCTCGGGACCCACCTTCGCGTTGACGTCACTGATCACCGACAGCACACCGGCGAACGCGCCGAAGGCGCACAGAACCGACAGGAGCAGCAGGATGACGCCGCGGCGTTGCCGTGAATTCATGAGCGGAGCAACCTCGTTGGGAGATATGGGCCGATGGGTGTGCGGGGGTCGTAAGGCACCGGTGCTGTCGGGAACCGGTGCGGCGGGACGCGGGGACGTCGGCTTTCCGTGTCGGGGCCGCTGCTTTCGCCGTTCGGGAATCGCGGCCGGAAGGTGCGACGCGGTCGTCAGCCGCTCTGCCGGACGGCTGTTCCTCGGGTCAGGACACCTGAAGTGTGCCTTTGGTTCTCCTGCGTGCGCAGCGGAACGGAACACAACCCGCAGCGGTCACCGAGGAGTTCATTGCCGCACCAGGTGCACACCTCCCGGCGGACCGAGGAGACCAGCTGGTAGACGACCGAGATGTCGGGCAGAAAGGCGGCGAATTCGATCATCTTCCCCGTGCCCCACCAGCCGGGTGAATCCGCCGGAAGGGCCGCCTCGTGCACGGCCTGGACCTGCCAGGCGGGCGCGATGGTCTCCGTCACCCAGTCCGACTGGAGCTGCCCCTTGGCGACCAGCAGATGGGTCGCGAAGTCCGGCCCGGCCAGCTCCCCCGTACCCACCTTGATCAGCTGTGGGCGGGGGTTGGCCAGCACCGCGAACTGCGAGCCCGGCACCCATGACCTGGCGTGCGTCTTGAGGCTGACGGGGACCCGGTCGAGCTTGGTGACCGAGTTCAGCAGGGCGCCGGTGTGGATGTAGTGGGTCAGCAGCCTGGCGGCGGACGCCACGACGCCGGCGCTGAAGTCGCAGATGGACAACTGCCGCAGCTGGCGCACCAGGACGCCCACGGCCAACGGCGGGAGGTCCACCTTGAGCAGGGCGATCCGGTCGCTCTCCAGCACCGAACGGATGGTGTGCAGCCGCCGTTCGTGGGCCGGGGCGATGTTGGCCGGATAGACGGCGATGACGTATCCGTGCTGGTCCAGCAGTAATTGCATGTCGGACAGCGCCAGGTCCAGCGTCTGGTCGCCCGGCGCCTGGAGGACCACGGCCGGTGGCGTCTGCTGGTCCGTGGGCGGTAGGACCAGGTCGGCGCTGGTCACTGCTATAGCGGTCGGCACGCTGTTCCCCGTTCGGCTCCGGCCGCCGCCTGCCGTCGGCCGCAATCGCTCCTGCTCCGTGCTCCTGCACTTTATCCAGCTACCCGGATGCAGAGAACACCTCGCAGTCCCCAGTAAGACAGGCCACGGCACTTCCGCACAGGGCCTGTTGTCCGCGAATCGGCCAGGTTTCCCGCTTGTTGAATTCCATAGCAGTCGGAGGTTTAATCGCGGACTTTCCGGATCGGCCTGATCGAGTTCCCGTTTTCCCACGTCAGCACGGTGAGAGCGCTCCACCATTTCCCCTCCTGGGGCATCTGTTCGGGCCCAGATGGCGCTGTGGGCCCGGATTGGGGCCCCAGGGCCCACGCCCCGCCCCGTCCCTCTCCGTAGTCTCCGGGTCCGGCCGGCGGTGGCAGCCGGGCGCGAAGGGAGCTCTGCGAATGGATCAGATCGGGCGAATACCGCCGGTCGCCGGGCGCCGGGGCGGCAGGGAATGGTACGGCCTGCCGTTCGACGACCGCGGCGCCACCGCCACCGAGTACGTCGGCGTGGTCGTGGTGGTCACCTCGATCGTGGGCGCCCTGACGGCGACCGGCGTCGGCGGGCGTATCGCCGAACGCTTCCGGTGCGCGGTCACCTTCGGCGACTGCGGCGGCGGCCGGGACACCGCCGCGCCCCGCACGGACGCCGACTACGAACCGCCGCTCTGCCAGCTCTCCTCCGTCTCGGACAAGGCCGGCGCCAAGGGCAGGGTGCTGTTCGTCGAGTGGGGCGAGGAGTACGGCTTCCAGCAGCAGACCTTCCGGTCCAGGACGGACATGAACGGGGACGGCACGGTCGACGAGAAGGACCAGCGGATCACCATGACCTTCACCGACGCCGCCTCCGTCGCCGCCAGGAAGGACTGGAAGCCCGGCGCCGAGGTCGGCCGGTTCGGCGCGGACAAGGTGGAGCTCGGGGCCGGCATCAAGGTCACCGACGGCGACACCTGGGTCTTCGCGAGCGAGGAGGAGGCCAAGGCCTTCCGCGACGACATCGAGCTGCTCAGGACCTACGAGCTGACGAACCGTCACTCCGGCGCACAGGGCGGCGGACTCGGCAACGGCATCCTCGCCCTCTTCGGCAAGGGGCCCATAGCCGAGGAGGACAGGCTCCGCGAGAGCATCGACGAGAAGCTCGGCGACCGGCACATCAGCTACGGCAAGGTCGGGCTGGAGGCCAGCGCCTCGGCCGGCATCAAGATCGGCGCCGGCGACGAGAAGAAGCTCGGCGCGGCCCTCGGCGGCAACTTCAGGTTCTCCCCCGAGGTGACCTGGACGGACAACGACTTCGCGGGCACCAAGGCGTACACCTACTCGGCGGCGGTCGAGTACGGGACCAAGGCGTCCTACGAGGCCGGGCCGTTCGGCGGCGACGCCTCGGCCTCCACCACCCGGACCGGGTCCATCACCGTCACCCACGACAAGAAGACCGGCGAGCTCCTGCGGATCGACATGACCCGCACCGTGGAGAAGGGCGGCACCAGGGACGGAGTCAGGGCCGGCGTGGACAACGGCGCGTCCGGTGACGGCAAGCGGGGCGGCGGCGGCAGCGTCAAGGGCGGCGACACGGAGAGCGGCATCGAGGTGGTGACCGACTCCGTCGTCCTGAAACCGGGCCCCGAGGGGGACGCCGACCGCCGGACCGCACAGGAGTGGCTGGACGGTGGCGGGCAGTACGGCATGCCCTTCGGCTACATGTTCGGCGACCGCGCCCCGACGACGCGGCCCGGCGCGGACGACCCGTTCGGGCAGCTGCTCTTCGACTCCGGGCTCTCCAGCCGGACGACGTACACCGGCCGGACCGAGGCCGCCGAGTACGGGTTCGAACTGAACCTGGGGCTGAGCGTCGGGTTCTCGGTGTCCACGGAGAAGAAGGAGGAGACGCTGGACGGCGCGGAGTTCCTCGGGGCGCCGAACGGGGGCAGCCGTGCGTACGTCCCGTACACCTACTGTGCCGACTGATCACCGCCGACAGGAGCGACCAGCCATGAACAGCACCGGAATCCGGCCCGGACACCCCCGTACGCGGGGCGTGCGACGCCCTCTCGCCGCCGCCTGCGTCCTCCTCGCCGTCGGGCTCATCGCGGCGGGCTGCGCAGACGACGAGGCCGCCGGCCAGGCGCCCGAGGGGTGGGGCGAGCTGACCACCGCGTCCGTCTCCGTCGCCCACCCGCCCTCCTTCCGCGCCCGGAGCGACGCCGAGCGCGACCGGCACAACGCGGCCGAGGCCAGGCTGACCGAGGACGGCCGCACGGTGGGCACGCTCACCGTGCAGCTGGACTTCACCGACGCGGACTCGGCCGAGCAGGCCGCGATCGGCGCCGAGGCGGGCGTCGCCCTCGGATCGAGGCTGACGAAGCAGTCGGACGTGCGGGTCGAGGGCCCCGAGGACGTACGGGACGCCAAGCGCGTCGACTTCGAGTTCACCTCGGGCGGCGAGGGTGACAACCCGCCGAAGGGCACCCGGGTCTCCGGTGTGATCATCACGGGTCTGGACACGCACCGCAAGACCTACGCGGTCCGTATCGACGCCGCCGAGGGGGCGCTTCCGGCGGCGGACCTGGACCGGATCGTCGAGAGCGTCACGGTGCGGTAGCCGCCCGGACGTCACGGTGCGGTAGCCGCCCGGAGCCGGACCGGCCGCCGCCCCTCACCCGCCGACACGGAGGCAGACCCGCATGACCCGCTACGGCCACCCCGGGGGCCCCGCCCGCCGCGACGACGAGCCGGGCGCCGCGCTGTTCGCCCTGGCCCGCGCCTGGGCCGCCGGCATCGTCGTGCTGGTCGCGACCGAGTACGTCCAGGCGACCGTGGTGTACGAGCACGTGGCGACCCCGGAGCGGATGGAGACGTTCGGCGGGCGGCTGCTGCTGATCCACATACCCGACGCGGTGTGCCTGGCGCTCGCGACGTGGGCCGCCTGCCGTGCGCACCGCGAGCCGTTCCGCCGTTCACCGCCCCGGCACCTGGCCGCCGCCGTAGCCGTACCGGTCGCGGCCCAGCTCCTGAACATGGCCGTCCAGTGGGAACACCTGGCCGCCGAGGGACTGCTCATGTCCAACGTGGTGACGGCCGTGGGATGCGCGGCGGGGTACCTGGTGTCGCGCCTGCGGGACGACGTCTGAGGCCCCCTCGCGGGCGCCGTCCTCGCGAAAGCTGACGCCAGAGGTCTTGACAACTCGATTGGTCTGGACCAGTTTATGCGCCAACGGTGGCCACCGTTCCCCCGCCCGCACTCCCCGACTCCCCCACCGGAGGCAGCAAGTGGAACGCTCCGCAGGCAGCAGACCCAGAAGACGTCGCTCGCGTCCCGTCCTCGGCGGAGCCGTGGCCGCCCTCGCGGCCGGCGCCCTGACCGTGACCGGTCTGGTCGGCACCGCACAGGCGGCCGACATCAACGTCGCCAAGAACGCCGGGTTCGAGAGCGGCCTCAGCGGCTGGACCTGTACCGGCGGCAGCGGCGCCACCGTCTCCTCCCCCGTGCACGGCGGCTCCGCCGCCCTCAAGGCCACCCCGAGCGGCCAGGACAACGCGAAGTGCACCCAGACCGTGGCCGTGAAGCCCAACTCCACCTATGCGCTCAGTTCCTGGGTGCAGGGCGGGTACGCCTACCTCGGGGCGAGCGGCACCGGCACCACCGACGTCTCCACCTGGACCCCCGGCAGCACCGGCTGGACCCAGCTGCGCACGAGCTTCACCACCGGCCCGTCCACCACCTCGGTGCAGGTCTACACCCACGGCTGGTACGGCCAGGCGGCCTACTACGCGGACGACGTCGCGGTCACCGGACCCGACGGCGGCGGCGGTACGGAGGAGCCCGGCCCGGCGATCCCCGGCGCCCCCGCCGGTCTGGCCGTCGGCACCACCACGTCCTCCTCGGTGGCCCTGTCGTGGAACGCGGTCTCCGGCGCCACCGGCTACACCGTCTACCGGGACGGCACCAAGGCGACCACCACCACCGGCACCTCCGCGACGGTGAGCGGCCTGGCCGCCGACACCGCGTACCAGTTCTCGGTGAGCGCCACCAACGCCGCCGGTGAGTCCGTCAGGTCGGCGACCGTGAGCGGACGTACGGCCAAGAAGGACGAGACCGGCCCGGGCCCCTCGACCTCCGTGCCCAAGCACGCCGTGACCGGCTACTGGCAGAACTTCAACAACGGCGCGGCCGTCCAGAAGCTCAGCGACGTGCCCGCGAACTACGACATCATCGCCGTCTCCTTCGCGGACGCCGCCGGTACCCCGGGTGCCGTCACCTTCAACCTCGACTCGGCGGGCCTGAACGGCTACACCGTCGCCCAGTTCAAGGCCGACATCAAGGCCAAGCAGGCCGCGGGCAAGAACGTCATCATCTCCGTCGGCGGCGAGAAGGGCACCGTCTCGGTCAACAGCGACGCCTCGGCGAACGCGTTCGCGGACTCGCTGTACACGCTGATCCAGGAGTACGGCTTCAACGGCGTCGACATCGACCTGGAGAACGGCCTCAACTCCACCTACATGACGAAGGCCCTGCGGTCGCTGTCCTCGAAGGTGGGCTCCGGTCTCGTCATCACGATGGCGCCGCAGACGATCGACATGCAGTCGACGTCGGGTGAGTACTTCAAGACGGCGCTCAACATCAAGGACATCCTGACCGTCGTCAACATGCAGTACTACAACAGCGGTTCGATGCTGGGCTGCGACGGCAAGGTCTACTCGCAGGGCTCGGTGGACTTCCTCACCGCGCTCGCCTGCATCCAGTTGGAGGGCGGCCTCGCCCCGTCCCAGGTCGGCCTCGGTGTGCCCGCCTCCACCCGCGGCGCGGGCAGCGGCTACGTCGCCCCGTCGGTCGTGAACGCGGCCCTGGACTGCCTGGCCAAGGGCACCGGCTGCGGTTCCTTCAAGCCGTCCAGGACGTACCCGGACATCCGTGGTGCGATGACCTGGTCGACGAACTGGGACGCCACGGCGGGCAACGCCTGGTCCAACGCGGTCGGCCCGCACGTCCACGGCCTTCCGTAACCCCTCCCACCCCGATGACCCGCAGCGCCGCCGCTCCCCCGGCGGCGCTGTCGGCGTCCCGGGCCCGTGCCGCCCACGTCACCAGGGCAGGTCGCGGACCTGCTCGACGCACAGCACGAGGAACAGCAGGCCGGCGGCGCCGAGCATGCCGTTGCTGAGCCAGCTGTTGCGCCACCGGGCGGGTGTGCGCGAGGAGTTGAGCAGCCAGAGCAGGGTCACGGACAGGAACGGCATGAAGAACGCGCCGAGCACTCCGTACCCGATGACCAGACCGAACGGCTCGTCCAGCCAGAGCAGGGCCATCGGCGGGAAGGTCAGCCAGAGCAGGTACCCCCGGAACGCCACGGAGCGCTCCTGCCGGCTGACCGCCGCCCTGCCCGCCGGCTCTTGGCCCTCGGCGCGCCGTCCCGCCCGCATCCGCTCGACGAAGTCGGCGAACATCAGGCTGACCCCGTGCCACACGCCGATGAGCGACGAGAACGAGGTGGCGAAGAAGCCCACCAGGAACAGCTTCGCGGTGGCCGTGCCGAAGCGCTCCTCCAGGACCAGCCCGAGGTCGATCAGCCCCCGGTCCCCCGTGCTGAGAGCGATGCTCGACGAGTGCAGCAGTTCGGCGCCGACGACGAGCATCGCGACGACGAAGATGCCGGTGGTGAGGTAGGCGATCCGGTTGTCGATCCGCATCACCTTCATCCAGGTGGAGTCGGACCAGCCCTTGGCGTTGACCCAGTAGCCGTACGCCGCCATCGTGATCGTCCCGCCGACGCCGCCGATCAGCCCCAGGGTGTAGACGAGCGAGCCGTCCGGGAGCACGGGCAGCAGCCCCGCGAAGGACGCCCCGAGGTCCGGCACCACCCGGACCGCCACGTAGACCACGACGACGAACATCACGCCGACCATGACCGTCATGACCTTCTCGAAGACGGCGTACCGGTTGAACCAGACGAAGACGAGGCCGACGAGGCCGGTGACGATCGCCCAGGTCTTCAGCCCGGGGCCGTCCGGGAAGAGCGCCACGACGGGCAGGGCGCTGGAGGACATCGCCGTGGCGCCGTACACGAAGCCCCAGATGACGACGTACACCGCGAAGTATCCGGTGGTCCAGCCGCCGAGGGAGCGCCAGCCGTCGAAGAGCGTGCGGCCGGTCGCGAGGTGCCAGCGGCCCACCGCCTCGGCGAGCGAGATCTTGACCAGGCAGCCGATGACGGCCGCCCACATGAGGGTGTAGCCGAACTCGCTCCCCGCGATGAGCGTCGCGACCAGGTCCCCGGCGCCGACCCCGGTCGCGGCGACGACGATGCCGGGGCCGATATAGGTCCAGCTGGACCTGCGCGCCCCTGCCGGGGGCGGCCCGGCCGCCTCCGCGACGGGCTCCGCGTCCGGGCCCGGCTCCGCGTCGGGACCCGTACCTGTGGTTCCGCTTGTCTCCGCCATGCCGATCAACGAAGCGCAAAGCGGGCCTGCGCACAAGAGGGCGCGTCACGGCCGTGCCGGGGCGGCGCCGCGATGAGGCGCCGCCCCGGCCCGGCCCGAACGGGTCCCTAGATCACCAGGCTCAGCGCCGCCGCGACCACGAACCCGGCGACCGACAGGACCGTTTCGAGGACCGTCCACGACTTCAGGGTGTCGCGTTCGGAGATGCCGAAGTACTTCGAGACCATCCAGAAGCCGCCGTCGTTGACGTGCGAGGCGAAGATCGAGCCCGCCGAGATCGCCATGATGATCAGCGCCAGGTGCCCCTGTGACATGTCCTGGCCCTCGACCAGCGGGAGGACGATGCCGGCGGTGGTGACGATCGCGACCGTCGCCGAGCCCTGCGCGACCCGCAGCACGACGGAGATCAGCCAGGCGAGCAGGATGACCGGCAGGCCGACGTCGTTGAAGGTGTCGGCGAGCGCGTCCGCGATGCCGCTCCCCTTGAGGACGGCGCCGAAGATGCCGCCCGCACCGACCACCAGCAGGATGTTGCCGACCGGCTTGAGCGAGGCCGTGGAGACCGCTTCGAGGGACTTGCGGGACCAGCCGCGCCGGATCCCCAGCAGGTAGTACGCCAGCAGCAGGGCGATCGTCAGGGCGACGAACGGGTTGCCGAAGAACTCGATGACCGAGCGGAGCGTGGAGGGGTCGAGCGCGATCGAGGAGAAGGTCGCCGCGAGGATCAGCACCAGCGGGGTACCGATGATGGCGAGCACGGTGCCCAGCGCGACGGGCTTCTCGTGCGGGGTGACCCCGGCGGCACGCTGCTCGGCGACGACCGCGGCCTTCGACTCGGCGGCGGCCTCGACCATGTCCTGCGGTACGTCGACGAAGATCCGCTTGCCGATCCAGGCGGCGTAGGCCCAGGCGGCGAGGACCGACGGGATGCCGACGAGGGCGCCCATCAGGATGACCCAGCCCAGCGAGACGTCGAACAGTCCGGCGGCGGCGACCGGCCCGGGGTGCGGGGGCAGGAACGCGTGGGTCATGGAGAGGCCGGCCAGCAGCGGCATCGCGTACAGGAGGATCGATTTGCCGGACCGTTTGGCGGCGGCGTAGACGATCGGCGCGAGGACGAAGATGCCGACGTCGAAGAAGACCGGGATTCCGAAGATGAGGCCGGTGAGCCCCATGGCGAGCGGGGCTCGCTTCTCCCCGAAGAGGTTCAGCAGGCGGGTGCTCAGCACCTCGGCGCCGCCGGAGACCTCCAGGATCGCGCCGAGCATCGTGCCCAGCCCGATGATGATCGCGACATGGCCGAGGATGCCGCCCATGCCGGACTCGATGACGGAGACCGCCGCGGATTTCTGGACCGTGCCGAAGAGTTCGGTGACGGAGAGCCCGGCACCCAGGCCGACGGCTATGGAGACGGCGAGCAGCGCGACGAACGGCTGGAGCCTGACCTTGATGATCAGGACGAGCAGGAGGGCGATGCCGAGGACGGCGACGGTCAGCAGACCCGCCGTGCCGTCGATGAACAGGAGCAGTCCACCGGTGTGCGGTGGCGCCTCGGGGGTGGCCGGTGCGGCGACTGGGAGCATGATCGGTCAACTCCGGTGAGGGTTTCGGGGCAGGGGGGACCGCGGCACGGCGCTCCCGTGCGACGGGGTCGGGGCGCCGTGCCGTGAGGCGGGGTGGGGTGCTGCGAGGGGTGGGGCAAGCGGCTCAGGGGGTCGGAGGGTGCGGGGACCAGAAGGGCGCGGCCCGGGGGCCGGGTGTCGCGGTCAGCCGAGGACGGCGAGGGCGTCGATCTCGATGAGCAGGCCCTTGGGCAGGCCCACGTAGACCGTCGTACGGGCGGCGGCGGGTGCGGTGAGGTGCTGCTGCTCGAAGTACTCGTTGTAGATCGCGTTCATCTCGGCGAAGTGGTCGACGTCCGTGAGGTAGACGCGCATCATCATCACGTCGTCCCAGCTCGCGCCGCCCTCTTCCAGGATCGCCTTGACGTTGGCGAAGGTCTGGAGGGTCTGCTCGCGCAGGGTGGGGCCGGCCGGGGTGGGTGCCTGGCCCTCGACGGCGGGCAGGAAACCGACCTGGCCGGCGACCTGGAGGATGTTGCCCTTCTTCACGCCGTGCGAGAACTTCGCGGGCGGCGTGGTGTGGGTGCTGGGGGTGAGAGCGGTCTTCTCGGTCATGGCGGTTCAGGCTTTCTTCGCGTGGGTGGTACCGGAGTACTCCCGGCTGATGGCGTCGGCGGTGCGGCGCACCAGCGGGAGCAGGGTGAGGAGTTCCTCGGCGGTGACGACCACGTTCGGTGCGGACACCGACATGGCGGCGACGACCCGCCCGTCGGCGCCCCGGACGGGGGCGCCGACGCAGTTGATGGACTCCTCGTGGCCGCCGAGGTCGGTGGCCCATCCCTGTTCGCGTACGACGGCGAGTTCCTTGAGGAAGGCACCGGCGTTGGGGGTCGAACGGGACGTGTACAGGGGGTAGTCGAGGCGTTCGGCGATCACGCGCCGCTCGGGCTCGGTCAGATCGGCGAGGAGGAGCTTGGCGACCGCGGCGACGGTGATCGCGACGGGTTTGCCGATCCGCGAGTACATCCTGACCGGGTAGCGGCTCTCGACCTTGTCGATGTAGAGGACCTCGTTCTCCTCGTACACGGCGAGGTGGACGGTGTGCCCGCACTGCTCGTTGAGTTCGACGAGGTGGGTGTGGGCGATCTCGCGTACGTCGAGGTTCTCGACGGCTTCCTGGGCGAGGGCGAAGAGCCGGGCGCCGAGCCGGTAGCGCTGGTCCTCCTGGCGGTAGACGAGCCCGTGCTCGTGGAGCGTACGCAGCAGGCGCAGTGCCGTGGACTTGTGGACGCCGAGCCGTTCGGCGACCTGGCCGAGGTCGGCGGGGCCCTGGGCGAGCAGCGGCAGGATGCTCAGCGCGCGGTCGACGGTCTGGCTCATGTGACTGGTACCTCCTCGTTCGCCCCGTCGTCCGTCCAGCCGGGGCCGAGACGAAGTGTGCCCCAGGCGGTGTCGTCCAGGGCCACGAGGCGGTCGGCGTGCGGGCGGGAGGGGGGTGCGGTGAGGTCGCCGGGGACGGTGAGGACGGCGGCGGCCATCAGGTGCCCGTGGCGGGCCCGGTCGCGTACGGGCAGGCCGCGCAGGGTGGCGGAGAGGAATCCGGCGGCGAACGCGTCCCCGGCGCCGACGGGTGCGACGACGTCCACGTGGAGGGCGGGGACCTCGGTGACGGTGTCCTGCCGTCCGGGGCCGGTGCGGGAGTAGACGGTGGCACCGTCCGCGCCGCGCTTGACGACGAGGACGTCCGGTTCGGGCAGCGCCGCGCGGATCGCCTCGGTGCCGTGCACGCCCCAGGCCGACGCCGCCTCGTCTTCCCCGGCGAAGACGAGGTCGCAGCGGCGGGCGAGGTCCAGCAGCACCTTCGGCCCCCGGTCGCCGTTCCGCCACAGGCCGGGCCGGTGGTTGACGTCGAAGGAGACCAGGGGGCGGCCGGGGCGGGGGGCGGTGAGTGCGTGGAGGAGGGCCAGGCAGTCGGCGGAGAGCGCGGCGGTGATGCCGGACAGGTGCAGGACGCGGCCGCCGAGCAGGGCGTCGTGGGGGACGTTGTGCGGGGACATCGCGGAGGCGGCGGACCCGGCGCGGTAGTAGGCCACTTCGTGGACGTCGGTGTCCCGGTCCGTCGCCGTGCGGAAGTAGATGCCGGTGGGCCGGTCCGGGTCGCGGCGTACGGCGGAGGTGTCGACCCCGTACGCGGCGACGGCCTCGACGAGGTGGTCGCCGAAACCGTCGGCGCCGACCCGGCTGACCCACTTCACGCGGTGTCCGGCGGCGGCCAGCGCACAGGCGACGTTGGACTCGGCGCCGCCGATGCCGCGGGAGAAGGCGGGGACGTCGGCGAGGCGGCCGGGCCGCGAGGGCAGGAACGTCACCATGGACTCACCGAGGCAGACGACGTCCGTGTCCACGGCGGGTGTCCTGGCTGCGGATCCGGGCACTGCGGGCTCCTCCTGGTCGGCCGTGGGCGCCGGTGGGGACCATTGACCCGGCATCGGCTCGGATGTTAGACAGCGTCAAGCGATATACGCAATGCCCGTTGCACATGATGCAACACCCGATCTCCGAGGAGGCTCCCTTGGCCGCCGAGCAGCAGCCCCCAGGCCCGTCCGCCGGACCGTCCGCGGGCCGGACCACCGACGGGGCCGTCGCGGCGCTCGCCGACGAGCGCGTCGACCACCGCTTCAAGGCGCTGCCGCCGGACGCCGAGGGCCTGACCGTCGGCGCCCTGGCCGCCGAGCGCCGCAACCTCTTCACCGGCGGGTTCACCACCCCGGTGCTGGCACTGTCCGCCGAGTCCGTCGAGGCCAACCTCGCCCTCCTGGAGACGTACGCCGAGCGGCACGGGCTGGCCTTCGCCCCGCACGGCAAGACGTCGATGTCCCCGCAGCTCTTCGCCCGCCAGCTGGAGCACGGCGCCTGGGGCATCACGGCCGCCGTCCCCCACCAGGCGCGGGTCTACCGGGCCCACGGCATCCGCCGGATCTTCCTGGCCAACGAGGTCGTCGACCCGGTCGCGCTGCGCTGGCTGGCCGGTGAGCTGGACGCCGACGCGGACTTCGCCTTCGCCTGCTACGTCGACTCGGTGCGCGGTGTCGAGCTGATGGACGAGGCCCTGCGCGCGGCCGGGGCCTCACGCCCGGTCGACGTCGTCGTGGAGCTGGGCGCCGGGCAGGGTGCGCGCACCGGTGCCCGCACCGAGGAGGACTGCGCGGCGGTCGCCGACGCGGTGGCCGCCGTGTCCACGCTGCGCCTGGTGGGCGTCGCGGGGTACGAGGGCGAGGTGCCCGACGCCTCCCCCGAGCGCGTCCGCGACTGGCTGCGCCGACTCGTGGCGCTCGCCGCCTCCTTCGACGCGGCCGGCCGCTTCGACGCGCTCGCCGCAGGCGAGGAGATCCTGCTCAGCGCGGGCGGCAGCGCCTGGTTCGACGCGGTCGCCGAGGTCTTCGCGGACGTCCCCGCGCTGAGCCGCCCCGTGTGCAGGCTGCTGCGTTCGGGTGCGTACGTCAGCCACGACGACGGCCACTACCGCCACCTCACCCCCTTCAACCGCGTCCCCGAAGAGGGCACGCTGCGACCGGCGTTCCGGCTCTGGGCCCAGGTCGTGTCCCGGCCCACCCCGGAACAGGCCTTCGTCAACGCGGGCAAGCGCGACGCGGCCTACGACCTCGACCTCCCCGAGGCGCAGGCCGTCCGCTCCGCCCGCGACGGCTCCGTGCGCCCCGCCACCGGCATCACCGTCACCGGCCTCTCCGACCAGCACGGCTGGGTCCGCACGGACGCGGACGCCGAGCTGGAGGTCGGGGACTGGGTCGGCATGGGCCTCTCGCACCCCTGCACCTCCTTCGACAAGTGGCAGCTGATCCCGCTGGTCGAGGCGGACGGCACGGTCACCGACTACCTCCGCACCTTCTTCTGAGAGCTCCCCGAAAGGCGGGACACCCCATGGACCTGGTCATCCGCGACGCCCGCGTCGTCGACGGCTCCGGCGCGCCGTCCTACCGCGCCGACGTAGGCATCACGGACGGCCGGATCGCCGAGATCCGCCGGGAGGGCGACGGCCCGCGCCCCACCGCCGCCCGCACCCTGGACGCCGACGGGCTGGCGCTCTCCCCGGGCTTCACCGACATGCACGCGCACAGCGACCTGGCCCTGCTGCGCGACCCGGACCACAGCGCGAAGGCCGCCCAGGGCGTCACGCTGGAGGTCCTCGGCCAGGACGGGCTGTCCTACGCCCCGGCGGACGACCGCACCCTCGCGGAGGTGCGCCGCGCCATCGCCGGGTGGAACGGCGACGGCTCCGACATCGACTTCGACTGGCGCACCGTCGGCGGCTACCTGGACCGCCTCGACCGCAACTTCGACGGCCAGGGCATCGCGGTCAACGCCGCCTACCTCGTCCCGCAGGGCACCGTCCGGATGCTCGCGGTGGGCTGGGAGGACCGGCCGGCCACCGAGGCGGAACTGGTCCGGATGAAGGACCTGGTCGCCCAGGGCATGACGGAGGGCGCGGTCGGGATGTCCTCCGGGCTGACGTACACCCCCGGGATGTACGCGAACGACTCCGAACTCGCCGAGCTGTGCCGGGTGGTGGCCCGCTACGACGGCTACTACTGCCCGCACCACCGCTCCTACGGCGCCGGGGCACTGGCCGCGTACGAGGAGATGGTGCGGCTCACCCGCGACGCCGGCTGCGCCCTCCATCTCGCCCACGCCACCATGAACTTCGGCGTGAACGAGGGGAAGGCCCCCGACCTCCTCGCCCTCCTGGACGACGCCCTCGCGGCGGGCGCCGACATCTCGCTGGACACCTATCCGTACACCCCGGGCTGCACCACCCTCGTGGCGATGCTGCCGAGCTGGGCCGGGGAGGGCGGGCCCGCGTCGGTCCTGAACCGGCTCGCGGACGACGCGACCGCCGAGCGGATCCGGCACCACCTGGAGGTCGTGGGCTCGGACGGCTGCCACGGCGTCCCGATCGAGTGGGACACCATCGAGATCTCGGGCACCGGCTCCCCGGAACTGGCCGGCTACGTGGGCCGTACGGTCGCCGAGTCCGCCCGGGCCCACGGTGAGGCGCCGTGGGTGACGGCCCGTCGGCTGCTCACCGAGGACCGGCTCGGCACGACGATCCTCCAGCACGTCGGCCACGAGGAGAACGTCCGCCAGATCATGCGCCACCGGGTCCACACCGGCGGCAGCGACGGCATCCTCCAGGGAGACAAGCCCCACCCGCGCGCCTACGGCACCTTCCCGCAGTACCTCGGCCGGTACGTCAGGGAGCTGGGCATCCTCTCCCTGGAGGAGTGCGTCGCCCACCTCACCTCCCGCCCCGCCGCCCGCCTGCGCCTGGCGGACCGGGGGTACGTCCGCGAGGGCTACCGCGCCGACCTGGTCCTCTTCGACCCCGGCACGGTGGCGGCCGGCTCCACCTTCGACGAACCGCGCACCCTGCCGGTCGGCATCCCGCACGTCCTGATCGACGGCCGCTTCGTCATCGAGGACGGCCGGCGCACCTCCGTCCTCGCGGGCCGCGCGGTCCGGGGCCCCGGGCGGCCCGTACGGCCGTGATCCACGCCCCCGGCACAGCCCACGTCGGCGCGGCCCGTCCTCCTTGACGGATCGGCGCACAGCGTCGAATACGGGCACCTCGACACGCGGCGAGGTCCCGTAGCCGTCGTCGCACGCCTGCCGGACGGGACGGGACGGCGCTGGGTTCCCGAATGATGCTTGGCCGTCCTGCCTCCCAGCGGGCTATTTCTGCCGGTAGCAAGCCGATTCGACGGTGACCTCCAAGAGGTCCGGCGCATTTCCGATTTCGCTCGCCTCATGCAACCGTACGTCGACTGCGAATTCGCCCCCCTTGGACTCCGCGACGATCTGCGGGCTCTTGACCTTGCTGCCGTCCACGCCGTCCTGGACGATCTTCCAACCCTCTTTCGGGAGCTCGGCCCGCAGGCGATCCATACCCTTTTCCATATCCACGAAAGGGGTCTTATAGATACTCCAGGGGTGCCGTGCGCGGTAGACCTCCTCGTCGGGGTCGTAGTCCGAGCAACGCACCGTCATCGCACCGGTATCCGTGACCTCCCCCTTCACGTCGAGGATATCGAGAATCCGGCTGGACACCCTTTCGACGCCCGCCCTCACAGTATCGCCGTCCCGCGTTTCCACCGCCGCCTCTTTTCCATTCGAGCACGCTACTGCCAGCATGCACGTCGCAATAATGAACCCGGTTTTCAAGATTCGCCTATTCAAGTTGCACCTTGTCATATTGACCGGCGATGACGGCCCCCTGATTGCGTATACTGTCGGACTCGCCGTCGAAGAATCCGGTGTGTCCGCCGGAGTCACTCTCCATGATGTTCCCACCGAAGGATTCATCAGTGGGAATGATCCCGTTGTCACCGAGCCCCATCAGGCGGCCGCCCTGCCTGACCACCTGATCGTCCCAAGGGGCGCCCATGGCCCACACGTGGTCGGCTCCGACACCCAGGTCCGCCGCGTGATCGGCTTGGACGCCAGGACTGCCCGCGAAGACGAAGTCATTGGCGACCGCAGGGTCCTTCCAACTCCCCGACTGTGCTGAAACGCCGACCACCGTGCTGCCGTAACTGTGCCCAATGACAGTGGTGTGTGCGCGAGTTCCGTCGGCAGCCTGCTGCGCAGCCGCGTTCCCCTGCAAGAATTCGTGGAGCCGCGGACCGCCCTCGGCCGCGTACTGCCCGCAGTCCTTTGCAGGCGCACGTCCTGATCGACGGCCGCTTCGTCATCGAGGACGGCCGGCGCACCTCCGTCCTCGCGGGCCGCGCGGTCCGGAGCCCCGGGCGGCCCGTACGGCCGTGATCCACGCCCCCGGCACAGCCCACGTCGGCGCGGCGCGGTGATCCGGCCGGGCGCCCGCGCCGTTCTGCCGGTGGTGAAGAACGGCCCGGTCCGGGCCGGGCCTCACTACAGTCCCCTGCCATGACGACGGTCACCACACGCACGGTCACCTACCCGGCCGACGGCCTGACGATGGTCGGACACCTGGCGCTCCCCGCCGGTGCCGACCGTCGGCCGGCGGTCCTGCTCGGGCCCGAGGGTCCGGGGCTGAACGACTTCCAGCGCCGCCGCGCCGACGCCCTGGCCGAACTGGGGTACGTCGCGCTGGCCTTCGACCTCCACGGCGGGCGATGGTTCACCGATCCGCAGGAGATGCTGGCGCGCGTGACCCCGCTGCTCGCCGACGCCGACCGGATGCGGGACATCGGCCACGCGGCACTCGACGTGCTGCGCGCCGAACCACGGACCGACCCCGGCCGGATCGCCGCCGTCGGCTACGGCACCGGGGGCGTGATCGCAATGGAGCTCGGGCGCGACGGCGTCGACCTGCGGGCGATCGCGACGGTCAACGGACTGATCACGGGGCGGCCGGGCGAGGCCGCGCGCATCCGTTGTCCCGTGTGGGCCGGGGTCGGGTCGGAGGACCCGATCATGCCCGCCGCGCGACGGGACGCCTTCGCCGCCGAGATGCAGGCGGCGGGCGTCGACTGGCGCCTCGTGGTCTACGGCGGAGCCCTGCACGCCTTCCACCACCCGTCCGTCGACCAGGCCGTGCTCCCCGGTGTCGGCCACCACCCGCGGCACGCGGAGCGAGCCTGGCGCGACGTCGTCGACCTGCTCGCCGAGTGCCTTCCCGTGACGGAGTGACGCGCGGGCCCGCCCGGTCCGTCGAGGGCTCGGAGCGGACCGGTGCGCCCGGTGCGCCCGGTGCGCCCGGTCAGGGCCCGGGGCAGCTCCCCCCGCACGCGTCCGCCGTCAGGGAGGCCGTCGCGGGGCAGGGCGTCTCAGAGTGCCTGGTGGTCCTCTCCGGTCGCCTTGTCGGGCACCAGGGCGAGGCTGACGATGTGGCGGATGCGGCCGTCGCCGGGGGCGTGTCCCGTGCGGCGGGCGACCAGTTCCTCCAGTTCCTCCACCAGCCCGGGGAACTCCTCGGGGGTCACCCATACCGCTCCCTGCCGGTAGAGGACGCCCTCGTGCGCGGGGTCGGCGTCGTCGCGGGTGAGGTAGCGGTCGAGGTCGGCCATCATCGCCCCGGTGAAGACGGTGAACGCCTGCCGGTGGTCGTCCTTGGTCATGCCCGCGCGGGCTTCCTCGTCGACGAGGGCCTCGTCCTGCCGGACCCGATAGCTGCGTTCGACCGTCCCGCGTACGGGTCTTTCATGGACCACTTCCAGGATCCCGGCCTGGGTGAGGGTCGCGACGTGCCGGTACATGCTCGCGGGCGAGACGTCCGGAAGGCGTTCCCGCAGCTGGGCGGTGGTCAGTTCGCCGGCGCCGACCAGGGTCTGGAGGATGCGCATCCGGACCGGGTGCAGGAGGAGATTCACGGTTGCCATACGTCCATGATCTCACATCTGATAACGTTCTCGTAGTTGAGAACGAACGGCGTCCCCAGCGGCACCTCCGGCGACGCGCGAAACGAAAGAGGCCGAGTCTTGCCCGACATCGACATGACGGTCCCCGCGGACGACGGGACCTCGCTGGCCGGCACCCTGACGCTGCCGGCAGGCCCCGGACCGCACCCGGCCGTCCTGCTGCTGCACGGCTCCGGCCCGCTGGACCGCGACGGCAACGCCCCGAAGCTCAGGGTGAACCTGGCGCGGCCGGTGGCCGAGGCCCTCGCGGCCCGGGGGATCGCCACCTTGCGCTACGACCGGCGCGGGGTCGGCGCCACACCCGGCGACTGGCGGACCGCCGGGTTCACCGACAACCGCCGGGACGCCGCGGCGGCCGTGCGCGCCCTGGCCGACCGGGCCGACGTCCGCGCGGACGCGATAGGCGTGATAGGCCACAGCGAGGGCTCCCTGCACGCCATGGCCCTGGGATCCCGCACGGACGTACGGGCGGTGGTGCTGCTGGCCGGCTTCGCCGACGTGGGCGAAGGCGCCTTCCGGTGGCAGGGCCGCTCGATCGTGTCGAGCATGCCCGCCCCCGTCCGGCTGCTGCGCCGGCCGCTGGCGGGACTGGGCGGCCGGATCCTCGCCCGGGTGAAGAAGACCCGGACGGACGTGGCGCGGGTGGCCGGAACCAAGGTCAACGCCCGCTGGCTGCGGGAGATGCTCGTCCATGACACCCGGGACGACCTCGCCGCCATCAGCGCCTCGGTCCTCGCCGTCACCGGCGCCAAGGACCTCCAGGTCGACCCGGACGCCCTGGAGGACATCGCCCGTCTGGTCCCCGGCGGCGCGCAGACGCACCGCGTCGACGACCTCACCCACGTCCTGCGACGCGACACCGGACGCCCCACGATGAGCCACTACCGCCGCCTGCTGCGCGAACCGGTCGACCCCGGCCTGCTCGACCTCGTCGCCGAGTGGCTCACCCGCCACCTGGACGCGGCGGCCTGTGAGACGCCCGCCGAAGAGCGGCTCGCCTCCTCCTCCTGACCCTCCGGCACCCGCGGCCCCCGGGCGCACATCCCCGGCCGGAACAGCACGCACGCGCGACGGACACCGCGCCGCACCCCCGCCGCCCGGCCGCCCCGGCACGGACCCCGGGCCGCGCACGCCGCCACCACCCGGCACGGCACACCGCCGAGCAGCACGCCGCCCCGGCGCGGTCCCGCGCCGCGCCGCAACGCCGCGGCAGCGTCGAAACACGCCGTGGACACCCCAGGACACACCGTCCCGCCCCTCGCGGCAGACCCGCATCCCGGACGCACACAAGAGAGCTTCTTGGCATGACTACGTCACACACCACAGCCTTCCGTCCGCAGAGCTTCCGCCCACAGAGCTACCGGAGCGACCTGACCCTCTTCCTCGCCCTCGCCTTCGGTGTGAGCTGGTCGGCCTGGGCGACGGCCTTCGCGCTGGGCGGCCCGGCCGGGTCGGCCGCCGCCTCCGGCATCCATCTCTTCGGCGCCTTCGGCCCGTTGATCGCCGCGCTCGTGCTGCGTGTCCGACGCGGCCGGCGCGGAGAGTCCGCCCCCGCGCATGTGGTGCGCCTGGGGCGGAGCACGCTGGTGTGGACGCCGCCGCTGGTGGCGCTCGCCTCGGGAACGATCTGTGTGGGAAGTCTGCTGGCGCAGGCGGCGGGCGGTCCGACGCCCAGCCTGGAGCATGCCCAGGACGCCGTGCGCGACGCCGGCGGGCTCGCCGCGTTCGTCGGCGCGATGCTGATCGGCGGTCCGCTCGGGGAGGAGCCGGGCTGGCGCGGCACCGTCCACCCGCGGATGCGCGCCACGATGGGCCGCTTCCAGGCCGGCCTCGTGCTGGGCGCCGTCTGGGCCGTCTGGCACCTGCCGCTCTTCTTCGTCGACGGCACCGTGCAGCACGAGTTGGGCCTGACGAGCGCGAGCGGCGTCCTCTTCGCCGTCAGCATCGTCCCGATGGCGATGCTGATCGGGTACGCCTACGAGCGGGGCGGGATCGTCGCGGCGATCGCGGTCCACTTCGCCATCAACGTCACGATGGTCCTCCTCGACGCCAAGGCCGCCGAGACCCATGCCCTGCTGCTCGGCCTCCAGGCGCTCGTCACCGCCCTGCTGCTGGCCTTCGCCCCGCCGCCGAGGCTCCCTCGTACGTCCGAGGCCGACGCCGCGGCCCGCGCCGAGCCGGAGCCGGCGGTACACGGCTGAGGTCCGTGCTCCGGGGGCTCGGGGGCCACCGCGCTCACGGTTTCCGAGGCGGCCGGCCCACCGGATCCGCCGGCGAGCGCCGCAGGAGGCGCACCACCGCCGAACACGCCACCGACCGCCTCGGGGAACTCCCACACCGTCGCCGCCCGCCGCGAGAAGCGGCTGCGCGCGCCTGAGCCCCCTCTCACCCGCGGTGCCCGCCGTCCGGCGCCGCGCGTGGTCCGGGAGACCCGCCTACGGCTTGGGCAGGGCGCAGCCCGTGCGGTTCAGGTCGATCCGGTTGCCGGGGCCGAGGCAGGGCACGATGCCGTACGTCTGCTGGGCGTAGTTGATGCCCTTCCGGACGGTGACCGCGCCGCTCTCGTCGACCTCGCACGGGTTGTTGTCCGTGCACCGCTGGCCGTCCTCGTTGCCCGTGTTGTTGACGGCGACCACCTTGCCGGTCGCGTCGTTGATCACCGGGGAGCCGGACGTGCCGCCGATCGTCTGGCACGCGGAGGTGTAGCGGACCGAGTCCTTCCAGGTCCAGCTGCCCTCCTTGAGGCGGTAGGCGAACCCGTCGACGGCGCAGCTGTACAGGCGCTTCCAGTACCCGGAGGCGACGGTGATCGCGGTGCCCTTCGCCGGACGCGCGGAGTCGAGTTCCAGGGCCTTGATGCCGTAGGAGCTCTCGATCTGGGCGTACGTCGTCGTGAGCTGGTACAGCGAGACGTCGGTGTCCGTCATCGTCCCGTAGGCGATCTTGGAGGCGCGCAGCGTCCCGACGCCGTTGCCCGCCGCGTTCAGCAGCGTGAAGCTGCGGGTCGACGCGCGGTCGAGCACGACCTGGCCGGGGCCGGGGAAGCCGGTCTCCAGGCAGTGGCCGTTGGACAGCACGAGGGCGGGGTCGCCCGGCTGGGACGAGGGCGCGCGGACGACCGATCCGGAACAGTTGCTGAGCGCGACCGTGCCCGCGAAGCCGACCGCCTTGGCGCGGACGTCGGTGGCGTCCGGGCCGCCGGCGGCGGCTGCCGGTGCGACGCCGGCCCCGAGGAGCAGGACGGAAAGAAACGCACCGACAAGAGGCTTTTTCATGTGGGGGTCCCCTCCAGGGATGCCGTGGACCGGAGTTCTTCCGGTTTTGACATGCGCATGTTGCTGCATGGAGGGGTGCCTCACAAGGGGCGGAATCCAGCCGCCCGCGCGCCCGTCGTTCAGCTCGGCGCGGCGTCCGCCTCCGCGCCGGGGAAGACGTTCTCCCGGCCCCAGGCGCCGAGGGGAGCCAGCGCCTCGTTGAGCGCGACGCCCCGGGGCGTCAGCGAGTACTCCACGCGCGGGGGCACCTCGTCGTACACCTCGCGGTGCACGATGCCGTCCTGCTCCAGCTCACGCAGATGCGAGGTGAGCACCTTCTCGGTCACCCCGGGCACCTGCCGACGCAACTCCCCGAACCGGAACGGCCTTTCGTCCAGTGCCCACAGGATCAGCACCTTCCACCTGCCGCCGATCACGTCCATGGCCGCGTCGATCCCGCAGACGTACGCCCCCGGCCGCCGTACAGCCCCCATACCCACCCGCCTCCCAGCTGGACACTCACCTCAGCGTAACCACCCACTCGTAAGTGGGTACTTGATGGCACGACCGGCCTGCGACCACCCTCGTGACCATGTCCGAAACCACTCCACCCACGCCCCCTCTCACCCTTCTCGGGCTCGGCGCCATGGGCACCGCGCTCGCCCGCACCTGGCTCGCCGCGGGTCATCCGCTGACCGTCTGGAACCGGACCCCGCACCGGGCCGCGCCGCTCGCCGCCGAGGGTGCGGTGGTCGCCGCGACGGCCCGGGACGCCGTGGCCGCGAACGGCCTCGTGGTGGTCTGCCTGCTCGACGACGCCTCGGTCGGCGAAACCCTGGAGGGCGTCGACCTGGCCGGCCGGGACCTGGTGGACCTCACCACCGGCACACCCGGCGAGGCCCGCGCACGGGCCGCGTGGGCGCGGGCGCGGGGAGCCCGGTTCCTGGACGGCGGGATCATGGCGGTCCCTCCGATGATCGGTGTCCCGGAGTCCGGGGGTTACGTGCTGTACAGCGGCTCGCGGGCCCTGTTCGACGCCCACGCCCGCACGCTCGCCCGCCCCGCCGGCACCCGGTACGTCGGCGAGGACCCTGGCTTCGCGGCCCTGCACGACGTGGCGCTGCTGAGCGCGATGAACGGCATGTTCGCCGGTATGGCCCACGCCTTCGCGCTGATCCGCCGGGAGGAGATCGCCCCCGCCGAGTTCGCCCCGCTCCTCGTCGAGTGGGTCACCGCCATGGCGGGCTCCGCCTACACGACGGCGGAGCGGCTGGACAGCGGCGACCTGACGTCGGGGGTGGTGTCCAACCTCGCCATGCAGGTCACAGGGGGCGGCACCCTGCTCCGCACGGCCGACGAACAGGGGGTGGACCGGGCGCTGATGGCGCCCTACCTCGACCTGATGCGACGGCTCCTGGCGCAGGGCGGACGGGACGAGGAGGACACCACGGGCGTCGTCGACCTGCTGCTGTCCCGCTGAACGGCGGGCGAGGGCGCCCTCACCCGCCGGGCGTCGTCGCCGCTCCGGGCCCCGCCGCCGCTGCCTCGCGGGCGTACGCCACCGCCTGACGCAGCGACAGGCCGGGCTCCGCCTCCCGCAGCGCCTTGATGGCGGGCACCGAGTCGACCGGGCCCTCGTGACCCACGGAGGCGAGCCGCTGCCGGACCCACCGGCCGCGCAGTTCGGCGTCCGGCACGGCGGCCACCTCCGAGACGAGCTCCAGAGCCCTCTCCAGGCCGGGGCGGAGGTCGTCGGTGGCCGTGCCGAGTTCCTGCCGGAGCAACCCGGCGATCTCCGGCGCGTCCCGCAGCACGAGGACCGCGGTTTCCTGCTTCGTCTGCTTCCCGAAACCGATCATGTGAGGACTCTCCCCCCGACCGCCCTCCTCCGCACCGGATTTGAGTGACATCTGAGGCGGCTGCGTACTGTCGGTGCATGACACCCGATCTCGACGCCTACCTCGCCCGCATCGGCTGGACCGGGGAGCGGCGGCCCACCGCGCAGGTGCTGCGGTCCGTCCACCGCGCCCATGTGTACGGCATCCCGTTCGAGAATTTGGAGCCCGTGCTCGGCGGTGCCCCGTCCCTCGCGCTGACCGACCTGGAGGCGAAACTCCTCCGCTCCGAGCGCGGCGGCTACTGCTACGAGCACAACACCCTGCTCGGCGCCGCCCTGACCCGGCTCGGCTTCCGGGTGACGCCGCTGGCCGGGCGGGTGGTGCTGGGCGCCGCGCCCGGTGACGTCCGGCCGCGCACGCACATGCTGCTGAAGGTCCGGGCGGAGGACGAGCCCACCCCCTTCGTGGCGGATGTGGGGTTCGGGTCGACCGGGGCGCTCCTGGAGCCGATCCCGCTCGTGGCCGACGCCGAGCTGTCCGACACCCCGCGCCACCACCGGCTGGTGCACGCCCCGCACGACGGGCCGCTGGAGCTGTGGGAGTTGCAGGCGCAGAAGGACGGGACCTGGGAGCCGCAGTACGAGTTCACCCTGGAGCCCTTCGAGGCGCCGGACTTCGAGGTCGCCAACTGGCACACCGCGACGAACCCGCGCTCGCCGTTCCGGCAGGCGGTGTTCGCCCAGCGCACCCTGCCCGGCTCCCACCTGGCACTCGCCGGGAGGACCCTCACCCGGACCGCGGACGACGGGACCGCCGAGGTGCGCGAACTGGCCGGCCCGGCGGAGGTCGTGCGGGTGCTGGCCGACGACTTCGGCGTACGGCTCCCCGAGGACACCGTCCTCCCCGGATGACCCGGGGTGCCCTCGGGACCCTCCGGGGGCGGTGGCGCGTGGTGCATCTCACCCCACTCCGCCCGTCACGCCCGCATTCCAAGCCCCGGCGCCGCTCCGACCGGCCCTTCCCACGGCCGTCGGCCGGGGGCGGCATGCCGATGGAAGAGCGGGCCGCGCGCGCGGCGCCCCCGGGAGGGCCGACACGGCCCCGGGCCGGGGGCGGCGGGCGTAACACGGTCGTAAGCTCGCAGCCATGCAGGTCATCCAGTCAACGAAGCTCTCCGGCGTCTGTTACGAAATCCGCGGTCCCGTGCTCGAGGAGGCCATGCGGCTGGAGGCTGCGGGCCACCGCATCCTCAAGCTCAACACGGGCAACCCCGCGGCGTTCGGATTCGAGTGCCCGCCCGAGATCCTCGAGGACATCCTGCGCAACCTCTCCGGGGCGCACGGATACGGCGACGCGAAGGGGCTGCTGTCCGCCCGTCGCGCGGTGATGCAGCACTACCAGACCAAGGGGATCGACCTCGGCGTCGAGGACGTCTACCTGGGCAACGGCGTCTCCGAGCTGATCCAGATGTCGATGCAGGCGCTGCTCGACGACGGCGACGAGGTGCTCGTCCCCGCCCCGGACTATCCGCTGTGGACCGCCTCGGTCTCGCTGGCCGGCGGTACGGCGGTGCACTACCGCTGCGACGAGCAGGCCGACTGGATGCCGGACCTCGCCGACGTCGAGCGCAGGATCACCGACCGCACCAAGGCGATCGTGATCATCAACCCGAACAACCCGACGGGTGCCGTATACGACGACGAGATGCTGCGCGGCCTCACCGAGATCGCCCGCCGCCACAACCTGGTCGTCTGCTCCGACGAGATCTACGACCGGATCCTGTACGACGGGGCCACGCACACCCCGACCGCCGCCATCGCCCCGGACCTGATGGTCCTCACCTTCAACGGGCTCTCCAAGAACTACCGGATCGCCGGGTACCGCTCCGGCTGGATGGCCGTCTGCGGCCCGAAGGCGCACGCCTCCTCGTACATCGAGGGGCTGACGGTCCTGGCCAACATGCGGCTCTGCGCCAACATGCCGGCCCAGCACGCGGTGGCCACCGCGCTCGGCGGACGGCAGTCGATCGACGACCTGGTGCTGCCGGGCGGGCGGATCCTGGAGCAGCGGGACATCGCGTACGACCTCCTGACGCGGATCCCCGGCGTGACCTGCGTGAAGCCCAAGGGGGCGCTGTACCTCTTCCCCCGGCTGGATCCCAAGGTCTTCAAGATCAAGGACGACCGGCAGATGGTGCTGGACCTGCTGCGGGCCGAGAAGATCATGGTGGTGCAGGGCACCGGCTTCAACTGGCCGGATCCCGACCACTTCCGGGTGGTCACACTGCCACCGGCCAAGGACCTGACGGACGCGGTGACCCGGATCGGGAACTTCCTGGACGGCTACAGCCAGCCCTGAGGCCGCGATCGCGCGAACCCGCTTCGGATCGCGGTCAACTTTAGACAGAATCTAAGATAGGATGGCCTTACTGCACTACCAGGAGGCCATCCATGTACGAGCCGATCCGCACTAAATCGGTCCACACATCGGCCGACGACGCCGATTTCCCGCACCGCAGCCGTGAGGACGAGCTGGACATCCAGCTCGCCGGGCACCTCGGCGCCCTGCTCGCCGTCACCGACGAGCTGGGGCTCACCGCCGACGGCGACCGCATCGCCGCACAGGTGGCCCGGCTGCGCGGTGCTCCGCCCGCCCGGCACGCCGGACGGACCGACGCGGCGGCACCGGTCCTGCACCGCCGCGCCCACGCCCTCGCGGGCCGGGCCCTGGTGGTGGCCGCGTCCCGGGCCGACACGGCGGTAGCGATCCTCGCCGCCGAGGCCATGGACGCGCACACCGCGGCCCTGTCCCCCGCCACCGCGCCGACCGCTCTGGCCGGCGCCCGCTGACGGCCCCGGTCCACCTGTCGTCTCGACGCGTGGACCGGGTGCCACCGACGTGGAACCGCTGCCGGTTCCAGGCAGCACGACGCCCCGCCGAGTTCGCGCTCGGCGGGGCGTCGTGGGTCCGGCTCCCGGACCGGGCGGCAGCCGCTCGGGAGGGTTCCGGGTGCCGTACCGCGGCGGGTGGCGACCCACAGGTCAGGGCGGATGTCGTGATGCCCGCCGCGGGGTCCGGGATCAGCCCAGGCGCTCGACCAGGGCGTGGTACTCGTCCCACAGCTCCTTCGGCGTGTGGTCACCGAAGGTGTTGAAGTGGCCGGGGATCAGCGCGGCCTCCTCGCGCCAGACCTCCTTGTCGACCTTGAGCAGGAAGTCCAGGTCCGATGCGCTCAGGTCCAGGCCGTCGGTGTCCAGGGAGCCCGGGGCCGGAAGGATGCCGATGGGGCTCTCGACACCCTCGGCCTTGCCCTCCAGGCGCTCGACGATCCACTTCAGGACGCGGCTGTTCTCACCGAAGCCGGGCCAGACGAACTTCCCCGCGTCGTTCTTGCGGAACCAGTTCACGTAGTAGATCTTCGGCAGCTTGGACTGGTCGGCCTTGTCGGCGCCGACGTTCACCCAGTGCTTCATGTAGTCGCCCATGTTGTAGCCGCAGAACGGCAGCATGGCGAACGGGTCGCGGCGCAGCTCGCCGACCTTGCCCTCGGCGGCGGCGGTCTTCTCGGAGGCCACGTTGGCGCCGAGGAAGACACCGTGCTGCCAGGTGAAGGACTCGGTGACCAGCGGGACGGCGGAGGCCCGGCGACCGCCGAAGAGGATGGCCGAGATCGGCACGCCCTCGGGGTCCTCCCACTCCGGCGCGATGATCGGGCACTGGCCGGCCGGGACGGTGAAGCGGGCGTTGGGGTGGGCGGCGGGCGTCGTGGACTCGGGGGTCCAGTCGTTGCCCTTCCAGTCCGTGAGGTGCGCGGGCGGCTCCTCGGTCATGCCCTCCCACCACACGTCGCCGTCGTCGGTGAGCGCGACGTTGGTGAAGACGGAGTTGCCCCACATGGTCTTCATGGCGTTGGCGTTGGTGTGCTCGCCGGTGCCGGGCGCGACGCCGAAGAAGCCGGCCTCCGGGTTGATCGCGTAGAGCCGGCCGTCCTCGCCGAACCGCATCCAGGCGATGTCGTCGCCGATGGTCTCGACGGTCCAGCCGGAGATCGTGGGCTCCAGCATGGCGAGGTTGGTCTTGCCGCAGGCGCTCGGGAAGGCCGCCGCGACGTACTTGCTCTCCCCGCGCGGCGGGGTGAGCTTGAGGATCAGCATGTGCTCGGCGAGCCAGCCCTCGTCGCGGGCCATGACGGAGGCGATGCGCAGCGCGTAGCACTTCTTGCCGAGCAGGGCGTTGCCGCCGTAGCCGGAACCGTAGGACCAGATCTCGCGGTCCTCGGGGAAGTGCGAGATGTACTTGGTGGAGTTGCAGGGCCAGGGCACGTCCTGCTCGCCCTCGGCGAGGGGGGCACCGAGGGTGTGGACGGCCTTGACGAAGAAGCCGTCGGTGCCGAGCTCGTCCAGGACCTCCTGGCCCATGCGCGTCATGGTGCGCATGGAGACGGCGACGTACGCGGAGTCGGTGAGCTCCACGCCGATCGCGGAGAGCGGCGAGCCCACGGGGCCCATGCAGAACGGGACGACGTACATCGTGCGGCCGCGCATGGAGCCGCGGAACACGCCCTGCTCCCCCGTGAAGACCTCACGCATCTCGGCGGGAGCCTTCCAGTGGTTCGTGGGGCCCGCGTCCTCCTCCTTCTCGGAGCAGATGAAGGTGCGGTCCTCGACGCGGGCGACATCGCTCGGGTCCGATGCCGCGTAGTACGAGTTCGGGCGCTTGACCGGGTCGAGCTCGGTGAAGGTGCCCCTGGCGACGAGCTCCCCGCACAGGCGCTCGTACTCGGCCTCGGAGCCGTCGCACCAGACCACCCGGTCCGGCTCGGTGATTGCCGCGATCTCGTCCACCCAGGAGACCAGCTCCTGGTGGTTGGTGGGAACAGTGAGGGGAGCCGCGATGTCGCGCGCCACGATCGCTCCTTGGAGTGGGTGTCTGTGGAAGAGGCCCCGTGGGGGCTGCGGCCCGGATGCTTCGTCCCCCATGGCGCTCATCCGGTGCCGACCGCACTCATTTGAGTTTCCGCTCATCGCGCCCATATGTCCAGGGGGCCGCACAGGTGAGCAGACGTGAGCATCGCCACTCGTCCCCACGACCTACGGAGGCGTAGGTAGCATGCGGACATGACTTCTGCCGCTTCCGGGCCCGTCGAACTCACCGACCCCATCCCGGTGAAACCGCGGATGCGCGGCTGGCTGCACGCCGGGATGTTCCCCGCGGTCCTCGTCGCCGGGATCGCCCTGATCGCCCAGACGGAGAGCGCCCGGGCACGGATCGCCTGTGCGGTCTACGTCGTCACGGCCTGCCTGCTGTTCGGCGTGAGCGCGGTCTACCACCGCGGGACCTGGGGGCCGCGCGGCGAGGCGGTCCTGCGCCGGCTGGACCACGCCAACATCTTCCTGATCATCGCGGGCACCTACACCCCGCTGACGATGCTCCTGCTGCCGGAGTCCACCGGCCAGCCGCTCATGTGGGCGGTCTGGGGCGCCGCGGCGGCCGGGATCGCCTTCCGGGTGTTCTGGGTCGGCGCGCCGCGCTGGCTCTACACCCCGTGCTACATCGCGATGGGCTGGGCGGCGGTGTTCTTCCTGCCGGACTTCATGCGCACCGGCGGCATCGCGGTGCTCGTCCTCGTCGTCGTCGGCGGGCTGCTCTACAGCGCGGGCGGCGTGATCTACGGCATCAAGCGGCCGAACCCGTCACCGCGCTGGTTCGGCTTCCACGAGGTCTTCCACTCGCTGACCCTGGCCGCGTTCATCGTGCACTACGTCGGCATCTCCCTGGTGGCCTACCAGCACGGCTGAGGGGCTACACGTGCGAGGGCCCGGCCGCCACGGCCGGGCCCTCGCACGTGTCAGGCGTAGGTCTCAGCCGCCCAGCCCGCGTTCCAGCTCCTCCGCGTCCGTCGTCGGCGCCTCGCAGACGAAGTGCCGGCAGACGTACGCCGTCGGCGCCCCGTCCACCAGCGGCCGGTCCACCAGCAGCGGGAACTCCGCGGCGCCCCCGGGCACCTCGCCCGCGGCCACCACGGCGCCGGGCGCGCGCCCGAGCAGCGCCGTGCGGTGCAGCTCCCCGCCGACCGGCCCGGCCACCGCCACCTCACGCGGCCCGTCCAGCAGCGCCTCGGCGACCGCCAGTCCCCAGCCGATGAACCGGGGCGCCTTGGGGCCGAGCGCCTTCACCACGCCCAGCGCCCCTTCGGCGGCCGTGCGGTGCGCCTCGGAGCCGGTGTGCGCGGCGTACGACAGCAGCGCCCCGGCGGCAGCGGTCCAGCCGGCCGGGGTGGCGCTGTCGGTGGGGTCCTGGGGACGGCGGATCAGCTGCTCGGCGTCGTCGGCGGTGTCGTACAGCTGGCCGTTCTCGCCGGTGAAGCGCTCCAGCACGATGTCCAGCAGGAACCCGGCGAAGTCCAGCCAGGCGCCCTCGCCCGTGACGGAGGCCAGCGCCAGGAATCCCTCGGCCACATCGCCGTAGTCCTCCAGGACCCCGGCGTTGTCCCCGGCCCGGCCGTCCTTGGAGGTGCGGCAGAGGCGGGCGGTGTCACCCATGTGGACGCGGACGAGCAGATCGGCCGCCTCGGTGGCCCGCTCGATCAGGTCCGGCCGGTCGAAGTAGGCACCGGTCTCGGCGAGCGCGGCCACCGCCAGCCCGTTCCAGGCGGCGACGATCTTGTCGTCGCGCTCCGGGCGCACCCGGTCCCCGCGCGCCGCGAGCAGCCGGGCCCGCACGTCCGCGACCCGCGCCGGGTCCTCGTCCGGGCCGGTCCTGGCGAGCCGCAGGACCGAGGAGCCCTCCTCGAAGGTGCCCTCCTCGCTCACCCCGAAGTACGCGGCGGCGAAGGCTGCGTCGTCCTCCCCCAGCACCTCGCGCAGTTGCTCGGGCGTCCAGACGTAGTAGGCGCCCTCGACGTGCCGGCCCCGGGCGTCCTCGCTGTCGGCGTCCAGCGCTGAGGCGAAGCCGCCCTCGGTGGTGCGCAGCTCGCGCACCATGAAGTCGGCGGTCTCCAGCGCCACCCGGCGGGCCAGGTCCGATCCGGTGGCCCGCCACAGATGGGCGTAGACCCGGCACAGCAGGGCGTTGTCGTACAGCATCTTCTCGAAGTGCGGGACGACCCACTCCCGGTCGACCGAGTAGCGGGCGAAGCCTCCCCCGAGCTGGTCGTAGATCCCGCCGCGCGCCATGGCGGCACAGGTGTCGGCGGCCATCTCCAGGGCACCCTCGGCACCGGTACGGGCATGGTGGCGCAGCAGGAACTCGACGGCCATGGACGGCGGGAACTTGGGCGCGCCGCCGAAGCCGCCGTGCTTCTCGTCGTACTCCCTGCTCAGCGCGAGCAACGCCTGCGCCAGCTCCGGCTCACCGGGGACCCCGTCGCCGCCATGGGCCAGGGAGCGGCCGGCCAGGTCGGTGACGATGCGTCCGGCGACCTCCGCGACCTCTCCGCGCCGGCCGGTCCAGGCGGCCGTGACCCCTTCGAGCACCTGCCGGAAGGAGGGCATGCCGTGGCGGGGCTCGGGCGGGAAGTAGGTGCCGAAGTAGAAGGGTTCGGCGTCCGCGGTCAGGAAGACGGTCATCGGCCAGCCGCCCTGACCGGTCGCGGCCTGCACGGCTTCCATGTAGACGGCGTCGACGTCGGGCCGCTCCTCACGGTCGACCTTGACCGGCACGAAGTGCTCGTTGAGGTACGCCGCGAGCGCCGCGTCCTCGAACGACTCGTGGGCCATGACGTGGCACCAGTGACACGCGGAGTAGCCGACGCTGAGCAGAACCGGAACGTTCCGCCTTCTGGCCTCCTCGAACGCCTCGGGCGACCAGGGCCACCAGTCGACGGGGTTGTCCGCGTGCTGGAGCAGGTACGGGGAGGTGGTCTGCGTAAGTCGGTTGGCCATGCCCCCAATCCTCGCGCACCCGCCTCCACGACACCCGCGCGCCACGGGACGGAGGGCGAACGGGCAGGTGGGACCGGGGTGCGCTGTCGAAGTCGGGCGGCCCGGCATCACCGGACAGTAGGTTGGCTCCAGCAGCACCGGGACTGCCGAAGCTCCTCGAAGGAGGCACACCATGACCGCCGAGATGGTGGCGCCCGCCTGGATGCACACCCAGATCAGCGCGGAGCAGTACGACTCCTGGTCCGAGGAGCAGTGCGCCGGCATCGAGATCGTGGACGGGATGGTCGTCGTGAGCCCGAGCGCCTCCAAGCGCCACAACCGGCTGGCCCGCATCCTGGCCAACGCCCTGGACGCCGCCGCAGGCCCGGACTGGAACGCGGACACCGACTTCGACGTCCGCCTGCAGGACGTCCCCCTCACCAACCGCCGCCCGGACGTCACCGTCTACCGGTCGGAGACCATCGACCTCACGCCTACCCGACCCGAACACGTACTCCTGGTCGTCGAGGTCGTGGCGCCCGGCTCGGAAACCACCGACCGGATCGTGAAGGTGGACCAGTACGCCAAGGCCGGCATCCCCTTCTACTGGCGAGTCGAACAGGCCGCCACCGGAGTCCCGGTCGTCTACACCTACGTCCTCGACCCCACCACCAATGCCTACAGGGACGGCGAGACGTTCACCGGTACGGTCAAGGCCACCGCACCCTTCTCCGCCACGGCCGGTCTCGGGGTCGTGTAAGAGCGGAGCCGTCTCCCTGCTTTCGACAGCCGACCGGCAAACTGCAAGATCAAAGCGAAGAAGCGCCCGACCATGCCGTCTGGTCGGGCGCTCCAACTGGCGGGCATCTAGCCACGCCTACACCTGACGAAACTCGCCGCCCATGACGCCCAGGACGAAGGCGTTGAACTCTGCGGCGGTGAACGCCAGCGCGGGGCCGTCTGGGTACTTGCTGTCACGCAGCGCTCGACCACCGTCATGAAGGGTGGCAACCTCGATGCAGTTGCCGTTGTTGCCGGAGTAGGAAGACTTCACCCACTCCAGCCCGGCAACCGAAGCGCGCTCGATGTAAGGCTTCACCGTCTTATTTCATCTCCTTTATAGCGTCCAGAATGAGCGCCCGTGAATTGCTGACGTTAGCAGCGGCCATATTCAAGCGCCGAAACAGTGTGGTGTAGGTGTCAACGTCGGCAGGTTCCTCGTAGTACAGAGTACTGGTCGGCGATTCGGCGTAAATGATGTCCGTCTCGGCCGACGTCGGGAAACTCATGATGACGAACGGCCCGAAGAGGCAGGCGTTCATAGGGTCGTCCTGCGGCAGCACTTGGAGCTGCACGTTCGACCCCCTACTGTCCTCGACCAGCGCTTCAAGCTGCGCCTTCATCACCTCAGGCGAGCCGACGCGGTGATGCAGGACGCTCTCCGCGATGATCACCCAAAGCTGCAACGGGCAGTCGCGCGTGAGCACCTTGCGGCGTTCACGGCGCACGTTGATCTGCGTCTCAACGTGGCCCTTGGTGGCGTCCGGCGCCTGCAACTCGATGAGCGCTCTGGTGTAATCCGGCGTCTGAAGTAGCCCAGGAATCAGGTTGGTCTCGACGTTATACAGCTCGGCCGCGTCCCACTCGACGGCAACGTACGCGGCATACGCAGAATCCACGGCGTTGGTGTAGCGCGACCACCAACCCTTTTTCTTGGCCTCGCGTGAAAGTTCTTCGATCTCGGCACGTTCGGCGGGATCGGTGACGTTGGTGGCATCCATCCAGGCGCGCAGGTCGGGCAGGCGGATGCCGGACTGGGCGTTCTCGATACGCCCCACCTTGGACTCAGCGGATCCGAGCACCGTGGCGACGTCGGCATGAGTCATCCCGGCAGCGCTTCGCAGCTCACGAAGACGCCGCGCCAACCGGCGTTGACGGATCGTCGGGTTGCTGTTGATGGGCACGGTCGCGCCCCCTCCTCTGCTTCTTCGTGCAGGTCAAGTGTGCCGCTCGCACACGGTGGCGGCAACAGTCTGTCACGGCTCCCCAAAGTGGGGACTTGACACTTTAGGGACCCCACACTGCATAGTGCCTACTGTGAAGACGCTTGAGGTTGGCGCTCCGCACTTTGGATCGTCGCAAGCTCTCCCCAACTCAACTCAAGGGAGCAAACGTGGCTGTTCAGAAGACGGAGCTAGTGCGGCGGTACCGACGGCAGCGGCCAAGCGTCAGGGCCGCCCGAGGGGACGCCAGGGCGATAGCCGATAAGTGGCAAGAACCGCAGATCACGGGTGACTTGGAGTTGCTGGTCTCCGAGGTGGTCACGAACGCCGTTATCCACGGCACCACGGGCCGAGGCAGTCAGGTGCAGGTGAGTTACCAGCTTCTTGATGACCGCCTTCGCGTCGAAGTGCGTGACGCAGCGAGCGGCCGACCGTGCGTACTGCGGACGACTTCTGTGGGCGGTGATCTTCGCGAGTACGGACGAGGCTTGATTGTCGTCTCTTCGCTCGCGTACCGCTGGGCCGTGGTGCCTCGGGTCATGGGCAAGAGCGTGTGGTTCGAAATCCTGCTGAACAAGCAGGCAGCCAGCGACACCCCAGAGGTGAAGCATGGCGCTTGAACGTACGGACGACGCCCCCACCATGCGTCTGCACTACGCGACGCATCTGCGCCTGGCCGCCGTGCCGTCGGCGGTCAGTTGCTCGCGCATGTTCATTCGGCAAACGTTGCAGCGCTGGAAGGTGCCGGACTACATCGACGACGTGGCCGAGTTGGTGGTGAGCGAGCTGGTCACCAACGCCGTCAAGATGACCGGCATCATCGACCCGCAACCGAAGTGGACGGCGGTAAAGGCAGAACACGTCATCGGGGTACAGCTCCGCATCATCGACGCACGGCTGTACGTCGAGGTGTGGGACAGGAGTACCGACGCTCCGGTGAAAAAGGACCCGGACGACGACGCCGAAGGCGGACGCGGCCTGTTGCTCATCGAGGCGATGGCCGAACGCTGGGACGTCTACCGGCCGCAGTCGGGCGGGAAAGTCGTGTGGGCCGAGGTGTTACTCACCGAGCCCCCGAACCCGCCGCCCCTTCCCGCCGTGCCCGTGCGCGTACCGGGCGAGACAAAGCCGCGAGGCGGCCCGGCCAAAGACGCAGCTACCACCGCCCTGATGCAGCGCGTGCTTGACGGCCTCCTCAACACCCTCTGATCCCGCAGCGCAGAAAAGCAGGTACCAATGGTGACCGACACCCCCACCGCGTACGGATACATCCGCGTGCGCGCGGAAGTAGGTGACGACGAGCTTCGGCTCGTGGAAAGCGAGCTGGGCAAGTATGCCGAGGCTCACGGCCTGGAGCTGGTGCACATCCTTTACGAGGACGGTCCCGGAATCTCGCCCGACCGACTGGTTCGTCGGCTCCTCCGTGACGACGTACACCACGTGATCGTGCCGTCTCTGCAACAGGTCACGGAACACCGCCTCATCGGTGGGCTGTTGGAAGCGGCGATCGAACGGGAAGCCGGTGCTGCGCTGCATGAGGCGAGCGCGCTGAGCGGGCCCGTGAGCAGCTTATAGCCCCGCGTGCCTACCGACCTCTAAGGTTCCGCCCGGAGCCGCGTTGCTCCGTGCATGATCTACGGCGTGTTTGTTGACCTGCCTGCTTCTTCGTCAGCCGGCGAGGCTGAGGTGCAGGTGGGCGATGCCGAGCATGGCTACGACCAGCCGGGTACGAGGGTGCCGTCAACGATCAGCACCGCGCACCCATTTCTGGCGAGCATCGCCGTCGCAGGCGGCCTCCACGGCCAGGCACCGGCTCCCGCGGAGATCTCCATGCAGCTCCCAGCCGACCGGCTCCGCCCCCTCGCGCCGTGCCGCGGCGTCCAGCCACGCCCCGAATCCGGGCGCGAGGTCCACCCGGCGGGCCTGGTCGGCCCAGTCGGCGGCGGTGTGGCGTACGACGGCCAGCAGATAGGGGCGCCAGGCGTCGTTCGGTCCCTTGCCGTCGCGTACCGCCCGCACCGTCCGGGCGAACGCCTCCGAGGCGGTCCTCGGCGGTGTGCGGGTCGCGGCAGCAGGTCCGGGCGTACGTCAGGACGGCGGGGGCGTGGCGGCGGTAGGGCTCGGCGGTCGCCCCGGCGTCGCCGCCGTCGCGTATCGCGGCCGTCAGCAGCGCGTCGGGCCGTCCGTCCTCGGCGTCGCCCGCCCGGTGCCGGCCCTCGGTGCCCTTCCGCGTGCGGCCGCCGTTCCCGCGGTCGTTCGTGTTCCTGCGCTCCGCATCCGTACGACTGTCGGCGCGCAGTCTCGCAGACTCCCTGTCGCCCGGGCGCCGGACCCTGGAGACTGGGTCGTCCATACGACGGGTCCGGCCGCGACCGGCCGGCGGGCGCCAACGAGGGGGATGCATGACCATGCGGGACAGCCATCGGGCCGACGCCGAACGGCTGTTGGTGCGGGCCGTGGAGGAAGAGGCGCGGCGTACCGGCGGACGGACGGACGCCGACGCGCTGCTGGCGCGTGCGCGGGGCGCGCTCGACACGATGGCGGCGGGCGCCGCCGAGGAGTACGCCGCGTACACGCGGGCGCTCGACGCGGCGCAGGCCGGGCAGCAGCCGCTGGCGCACCGCTTCAGCAAGGCGTCCCTGGCAACCCCGCTGCTGGTGACCGGGGTTGCCGCGGCCGCCGCCTTCGGTGCGGACCTGGCGTTCGGCACGGAGACCGGCCTCGCCTTCGGCGCGGGCGCGGTGGTGGCCGTCGCGGGCACCACCGCGACCGTCGCCCGGGTGACCGCGTCGCACTGGCCCGCCGCCCACCGCAGGGCCGGTGCGCTGAGCCAGCCCGGAGGCCCGGAACAGCTGCGGCTGCAGTGGCTGACGGCACTGGAGGTACGGGGCATCCGCCCCTTCCTCGACCAGCAGCGCATGCTGACCGCCGCCACCCGCACCCCGAAGAAGGCGTCCTCCTCCGTGGTGCCGCAGCTACGCGGCCAGGACCGCAGCGCGGCGGCCCGCACCCGTTCACTGCTGGCCCAGTCCTTCGGCCATCTGCCCGCCGCCGAGGGCCCGTTCGCGGGGCGCCGGACCGAGATGGCGCAGATCGCCCGCTGGGTGCACGCGGCCCGGGCCGCGACGGAGACCCGGCCGACCGTGGTCGTCCTGCACGGGCCGCCCGGTTCCGGGCGCACCGCGCTCGCCGTACGGGCGGCCCACGCGCTGCGGGACCAGTTCCGGGGGGCCTGTGTGGTGGACCTGCGGGGGCAGGTGGCCGGGGAGGCACCGCTGCCCACCCGGGACGCGCTGCTGCACCTGCTCAACCGGCTGGGCGCGCCCCGGGAGCAGCTGCTGTTCCGGGAGCAGTCCTCGGCGGAGCAGCAGGTACGGCGCCTGAGCGCGCTGTACCACCAGCATCTGACGGGCACCCCCGTCGTGGTCGTCCTGGACGATGCCACCGACGCCGCGCAGGTCGCGACGCTCGTCCCGGAGCGCTCCGACAGCCTGGTCCTGGTCACCGCCCGTGAACCGCTCGAGCTGCCGTCCGACGTACCGGCCCGGGTGCACCAGATGCCCGTCGCCGGTCTGGACGCGGCCGGCGCCGAGGAGTTGCTCCGGGAGTCCGCCGAAGACGCCGAGCAGGGACCGTACGACTACCCCTCCACGGACGCCGTGGTGGAGCTGTGCGGCGGCCTGCCCCTCGCCCTGCGCGTCGCGGGCTCCGCGCTCGGCGCCCGTACCCGGGCGGAACTCGCCGCGTCCCTCGGGGCGTACGGGCCGGTCGCGCCCGTCGACCGGGCCCTGTGGCTGCGCTACACCGACCAGGGCGAACAGGCCCGGCGGCTGCTGCGGCGGCTCGCCCTGGCCGGGCGCGCCAGTCTGGGGGCGGCGGCCGCGGCGTCCCTGCTGGGCGCCGGGGAGCAGGAGGCCGGGCGGCTGCTGGAGGACCTGGCACGGGCGGGGCTGCTGACGCATGTGCGGAGCTCGCGCTACCGGTTGCACGACCTCGTACGGGACTTCGCCCTGGCCCGCCTCCTCGACGAGGAGAGCGCCGAGGAACGCGCCGCGGCCCAGCAGCGCCTCGTCCAGAACTACGCGGAGCTCGCCGACGCGGTGATCCGCATGGTGGACGGCAAGATGTCCACCCGGGCCGGACAGTTCGGCTCGCACGGCTTCAGCTCGCTGGACGCGGCGCTGCGCTGGCTGGACGACGAGTCGAGCTTCATCACCGCGGCCCTGCGGCATGCGGAGGGCGTCGACCAGGCCACCGTGCTGCATCTGCTGGGCGCCCTGTGCGACTACTGCCTGCTGCGCGGTGACCTCTACCGGCTCGGCGAGATCAGCGAGCTGACGCAGGCCGTCGACCGCGGGCTGCTGGAGCGTTCCGTGCAGTGGCGTACGGGCATCGCGGCCCGGCAGCTCGGTGAGCTGGACAAGGCCCGCACCACGCTCTCCTCCGTCGTCGGCCTCTACCGGGAGGCCGAGAACGACGCGGGGGCGGCCCTGGCGCTCTGCTCGCTCGGCATCACCCTGCACCACCAGGGCAACCTCGCCGAGGCGTCGGCGCGGCTGCGGGAGGCCATCGGTCTCCAGGCCTCCGACGACCAGGCCGAGGACCGGGCCTGGTCGCTGCACGCGCTGGCCGCCGTGGAACGCGACCGGGCCAACCTCGCCGAGGCACTGACCCTGCTCGACACCGCGCTCGTCCTGCACCGGGAGGGCGAGTCGCTGCACGGCGAGGCATGGACGCATTTCCAGCTCGGCCAGGTCTGCCTGCGCCTGGGTGAGGTGCCGCGCGCCCAGGAGGAGCTGTCCACCGCCCTGGACCTCTATGGCCGCACCCGGGACGAACGCGGCGAGGCCTGGGCCCTGACCCAGCTGGCCCGGGCCCGGCTGCTGGAGGGCGACGCGGCTCCCGCCGTGGAGCAGCTGCGCGAGGCGCTGGCCCGGCACCGGGCCAACGAGGACGCCCGGGGCGAGGCCTGGACCCGGTACTACCTGGGCCAGGCCCTGGAGGAGGACGGCGACACCGACCAGGCCATCCGCGAGCTGGAGCGCTCGCGCACGATGTTCTCCCGGATGCGGGACGTGTACGGGCTGGCCTGCGCCCGGCACCACTCGGGGCGGGCGACCCGCGACCAGCGCGCCGCGCAGACCGGCAACCTGCGCAACTCCGGCTTCGCCCGGCAGCTTCTGGTGGACGCCCGGGCCGACTTCCGGCGGATCGGGGTGGCCCACGGGGAGGCCTGGGCCTGCCTGGAGCTGGCCCTGATCGACGGCGGCAACAACCGCACCGCCCAGGCCCTGGAGCTGTGCGACGAGGCGGTCGTCCTGTTCGGCTCGTACGGGGACGCGCGGGGCGGCGACTGGGCCCGCTTCCTGCGGTGCACGCTGCTGCCGTACGCGTCGCCGGGCGGCAGCGAGGTGGGGACGGCGGTCGCCCAGCAGGAGCTCGCGGACCTGGCCGGCGCCGGCCACGCGATGCGGGACGCCAAGCTGACCGACTGCGCCGAGGCGCTGCGGGTGGTCCTGGACCGGGGTGTGGACCTGGACGACGGCTGGCAGGCCTGGCGCCTCGGGCTGACCCCGTCGCGTCGGGCCCGCGAGGTCATGGGTGTACCGGTGGGGGCGCGGCCGTAGCCCGCCCGTCGGGCGCGCGAGGGCCGGCGTGAGAGCCCCCGTACGCGGCGAAGGCGCGCCCCCTGCCGGGGGAAGCGCGCGTCCACGTCACGGGGTCGCCCTCGGCCGTGCGGCGCTCGGGGGCAGGGCCCGCGTGCCCCCGGCGCGGACGGACGGCTACTTGCCCCGCGCCCCGGTCTCCTCCGGCGCCTTCTCGTCGGCCGCCGCGGGGTCCGGTGCCTCCTCGAAGTCGACCTTGCCCATGTGGCGGTTCATCGACTTCATCAGGAACCACACCCCCACGGCCAGTGCCGCGAAGACGAGGAAGCCGAGGACGCCGGGGGTGACCTTGTTCTTGTCGAGCTCGTCGGCGGCGAGCGGGACGAGGTGCGTCAGTGCCTGGGTCGCGTACATATCAGGCATTGTCGCGGATGCCCGCGAAGAGGTCGCTCTCGGGGAGGGATGTGGCGACCAGAGACTTCGCGAGCTCGTACTCCTCGGTCGGCCAGACCTCCCGCTGGACGTCCATCGGGACCCGGAACCAGCCGCCGTCCGGGTCGATCTGCGTGGCGTGCGCGATCAGCGCCTTGTCCCGGATCTCGAAGAAGTCGTCGCACGGGACGTGCGTGGTCAGCGTGCGCTCGGCGCGCCCGAACTCCTTCCAGCGCTCCAGCCAGTCGCCGTACGGGGACTCCAGTCCACGGGCGAGCAGCGCCTCGTGGAGGGCGACGGTGCGCGGCCGGTTGAAGCCCTGGTTGTAGTAGAGCTTCTGCGGCTGCCAGGCCGGCCCGAACTCCGCCTCGGGGAACCGCTCGGTGTCCGCGGCGGCCTCGAAGGCGATCATCGAGATGGTGTGCGTCTTGATGTGGTCGGGGTGCGGGTAGCCGCCGTTCTCGTCGTACGTGGTGATCACCTGCGGCCGGAACGCGCGGATCTTCGCCACGAGCCGCCCCGCCGCCGTCTCGTCGTCCTCCAGGGCGAAGCAGCCCTCGGGCAGCGGCGGCAGCGGGTCGCCCTCCGGCAGCCCCGAGTCGACGAAGCCGAGCCACTCCTGCTTGACGCCCAGGATCTCCCGGGCCTCGTCCATCTCCTTCTTGCGCACCTCGTGGATGTGCTCCTCGATGTACGCGTCCCCCTGGAGCTTCGGGTTGAGGATGGAGCCGCGTTCGCCGCCCGTGCAGGTGACGACCAGGACGTCCACCCCCTCGGACACGTACTTGGCCATGGTGGCCGCGCCCTTGCTCGACTCGTCGTCGGGGTGGGCGTGAACGGCCATCAGTCTCAGCTGCTGGGTCAAGACTCGGTCCTCGGTGATTGGTCGCAATGGTCGGCTTCTATAGTGACTGAACCAGGGGGTGGAAAATTCCTCGATTCCCGGTACCGGAGGAACGATCATGGCAGCGGTGCGCGAGGCCTTGCCCGACGGGCGCTACGGCCGGTCGCGGGATCAACGCGCCGACCGCACGCTGAAGATCGTCGGGGCGGTGCTCGGTGCCGTTCTCCTCGCCGTGATCGGCTGGTTCGGGTACGCCTACGTCGCCGGCCAGGACGTGAGCGCGGAGATCATCAAGTCCAAGGTGGTCTCCGACGAGCGGGCCGACGCGCACGTGGAGGTCCGCAAGGAGCGGGACGTCGTGGCGCACTGCACGGTCCGCGCCCTGAGCGAGGACGGCGGCGAGGTGGGCCGCAAGGAGGTCCGGCTCGACGCGGGCTCCGACCGGATCGACACCGTCGTCTCGATGCGCACGACGTCCAGGGCGACCGCGGTCGAGCTGATGTCCTGCGGCGTCAGCGGCTGACCCGTCACGCGCGACGCCCCGGGGCGTCCGACGCGCGCGGGACGACCCGCGGCGCACACCGTGCCCAGGCCGTGCGCGGGGGCGCGTACCCACGCCGACGGCGTGTGACGGTTTACCTTCTCCCCCTTTTCGCGGGGAATTGTTAGGCTCGTGGTTTCGCCCACCCGTGGCAGCACATGCTTGGGGTAGGGCGATGCTTTGTATTCCCAGTACCGACGAGGAGCACCCTGTGACCCAGACCAGCGATAACGTCACCTGGCTCACGCAGGAGGCGTACAACCAGCTCAAGGCCGAGCTGGAGTACCTGTCTGGTCCCGCGCGCACGGAGATCTCCGTCAAGATCGCGGCGGCCCGCGAGGAGGGTGACCTCCGCGAGAACGGCGGGTACCACGCAGCCAAGGAGGAGCAGGGCAAGATGGAGCTCCGGGTGCGACAGCTCACCCAGCTCCTGGAACACGCGAAGGTCGGCGAGCCGCCGGCCGACGACGGCGTGGTCGAGCCCGGCATGGTCGTCACGATCGCCTTCGACGGCGACCCGGACGACACGCTCACCTTCCTGCTCGCCTCCCGCGAATACGCGACCGGCGACATCGAGACCTACTCCCCGCAGTCCCCGCTCGGCACGGGCGTGAACGGCAAGCGGATGGGTGAGGAAGCGGAGTACGAGCTGCCGAACGGCAAGAAGGCGACGGTGAAGATCCTCACGGCGAAGCCGTACACGGGCTGACCCCCACCCACCTCATCGAGGAGCCCCGGCCGGGTGCGGCCGGGGCTTCTCGCGGTCGCGGGCCGGTGCTCAGGCGGTCGCCGAGCGGTACTTGCGGACCGCGAGGGTCCGGAAGACCACGAGGATGACGACCGACCAGATCACCGACGCGAGGATCGGGTGCCGCATCGGCCAGGCGTCCGGGGTGACGAAGCCCGGCGGCAGGTTGCCGAACAGCTCACGGCAGGCCTGCACGGTGGCGCTGAAGGGGTTCCACTCGGCGATGTGCCGCAGGAACGCCGGCATCTGGTTGGCGTCCACGAAGGCGTTCGAGATGAACGTCAGCGGGAAGAGCCAGATCAGCCCGCCGGACGTGGCGGCCTCGGGCGTCCGCACGATCAGGCCGATCAGGGCGCCGATCCAGGAGAACGCGTAGCCGAGCAGGAGCAGCAGCAGGAAGCCGAGCAGCACCTTGCCGATGTTCTCGTGGGTCCGCCAGCCGACGATGAGCGCGACACCCGCGAGCACCACGAGCGTGAGGGCGGTCTGCACGAGGTCGGCGAGCGTACGTCCGGTGAGGACGGCGCCCCGGGCCATGGGCAGGGACCTGAAGCGGTCGATCAGCCCCTTGTGCATGTCGTCGGCGATGCCCGCCCCGGCCCCGGCGGTGGCGAAGGTGACGGTCTGGGCGAAGATGCCGGCCATCAGGAACTCGCGGTAGGCCTGGGGCGAGATGGTGCCGCCGACCTTGATGGAGCCGCCGAAGACGTAGGTGAACAGCACCACGAACATGATCGGCTGGATCAGGCCGAAGATCACCATCTCGGGAATCCTGATCATGCGGATCAGGTTCCTCCGGGCGACGACCAGGGAGTCCACGACCGACTGCGCGATCGCTCCCCGCCGCGCCCTCGGGGCGAATTCGGATGTGGGGGTGGTGGTCACCGCTCTGACTCCTTACGGCCCCGGTCGGCCTCGGTCGGTCCGGCCTCGTCGGCCTTCGCCTGCTCGGCGGCGTGCCCGGTGAGCGAGATGAAGACGTCGTCGAGGGTGGGCCGGCGCAGCCCGATGTCGTCGATCTCCACGCCGCGGGTGTCGAGGTCGCGGATGACCTCCGCGAGCAGCTTGGCCCCGCCGGTGACCGGGACGGTCAGCTTGCGGGTGTGCGGGGAGACGGCGATCTCGCCCTTGCCGTAGGCGGCGAGCACCGAGCGTGCGGGCTCGATCTGGTCGCTCTGGTGGACGACGACCTCGACGCGCTCGCCGCCCGTGCGGGCCTTGAGCTGGTCGGAGGTGCCGCGGGCGATGACCTTGCCGTGGTCGATCACGCAGATGTCGTGGGCCAGGTGGTCGGCCTCCTCCAGGTACTGCGTGGTCAGCAGCAGCGTCGTGCCGCCGGCGACGAGGTCCTGGATGACCTCCCAGAGCTGCTGCCGGTTGCGGGGGTCGAGACCGGTGGTGGGCTCGTCCATGAACATGACCGGCGGGGAGACGACGAGCGCCGCCGCCAGGTCGAGGCGGCGGCGCATGCCCCCGGAGTACGTCTTCGCGGTGCGGTCGGCCGCGTCGGCGAGGTTGAACCGCTCCAGCAGCTGGTCGGCCCGCTTCTTCGCGTCGCGCCCGCTCATCTGGTAGAGCTGCCCGACCATCCGCAGGTTCTCGCGGCCGGTGAGGTATTCGTCGACGGCCGCGAACTGGCCCGAGAGGCCGATCGAGCGGCGTACCTCGTTGGGGTACTTCAGCACGTCGACACCCGCCACGACGGCCTGCCCGCTGTCGGGCCGGAGCAGGGTCGTCAGGACGCGTACGGCGGTCGTCTTACCGGCACCGTTCGGGCCCAGGAGGCCCAGGACGGTGCCTTCGGGTACGTCGAGGTCGACGCCGTCCAGTGCACGTACATCGCCGAAGGTCTTGACCAGGCCTTCGGCGTAAATGGCGCCTGGCATGTGGGATTCCCCCGTTGCGTTCAGGTGACTTCCGAAAGGGATCGTAGAGTTCCCGGCCCCCGTGCGCCGGGAACACCGGAGTGTTCGGCGATGGCACAGTATCGCGATACATCGCGACCCACAACGGGTTCTCGGTACCCGGCCGCTGCCGGCCCGACACGCGTGGTCAGCCCATCACCCGGTACCCCGCCTCCCGCAGCGCCTCGGCGACCTCCACGCAGTGGTCCCGGCCCTGGGTCTCCAGGTGGAGTTCCACCTCCGCCTCGGTCAGCCCGAGCCGCGGGTCGGTGCGTACATGGCTCACGTCGAGCACGTTGGCGTCCGCCAGGGACAGCGTGGAGAGCAGTGCGGCGAGCGCCCCGGGGCGGTCGGTGAGGCGGAGCCGCAGGCTCAGGTAGCGGCCGCCCACGGCCATGCCGTGGGTCAGGATGCGCTGCGTCAGCAGCGGGTCCACGTTGCCGCCGGACAGCACGGCCACGACAGGGCCGTGGAAGGCCCCGGGGTCGCTCAGGAGGGCGGCGACCGGGCTGGCCCCGGCCGGCTCGACGACCATCTTGGCGCGTTCCAGGCAGAGCAGCAGCGCGCTGGAGAGCTCGTCCTCGGTCACCGTGCGGACCTCGTCGACCAGCTCCCGGACCAGGCCGAAGGGGATGTCACCGGGGCGGCCGACCTTGATGCCGTCGGCCATCGTCTGCACCGAGTCCAGCGCCACCGGGTGCCCGGCGGCCAGCGACGGCGGATAGCCGGCGGCGCCCGCGGCCTGCACCCCCACGATCCTCACGTCGGGGCGCAGGGCCTTCACCGCCACCGCGATGCCCGCGACGAGCCCGCCTCCGCCGACGCCCACGACGATGGTGCGGACCTCCGGGCACTGCTCCAGGATCTCCAGCCCGACGGTGCCCTGCCCCGCGATGATGTCCGGGTGGTCGAAGGGGTGGATGAAGACGGCCCCGGTCCGCTCCGCGTGCTCCTGCGCGGCGGCCAGCGTCTCGTCGACGACCTGGCCGTGCAGCCGCACCTCGGCGCCGTACTCACGGGTCGCCGCCACCTTGGGCAGCGGGGCGCCGACCGGCATGAAGACGGTGGAGCGTACGCCGAGGAGCGAGGAGGCCAGTGCCACACCCTGCGCATGGTTCCCGGCACTCGCGGCCACCACCCCGGCGGCCCGTTCCACGGGGCTGAGGCCCGCGATCCGTACGTAGGCGCCGCGCAGTTTGAACGAACCGGTGCGCTGGAGGTTCTCGCACTTGAGGTGGACCGGCGCGCCGACCAGGGACGAAAGGTGGCGGCTGCCCGCCATCCCGGTCGTCTTCACCACCCCGGAGAGCATTTTCTGCGCCCCCCGGACGTCGTCGAGGATCAGGGGCGGGACGGGGGCCGACGTACGGAAGGTCATACCGCAAGTCTTGCAGTTCGAGGCCGTCCGGGCCGTCGTGTCTCATGGCGGGCTGCGGTGGTGTCCACAGGTTTGTGCAGCGCTGGTACACGTTGCCCCGGGGCCGCGTACTCTGTCCCCCACCCATCCGACACCGCACGAAGAGAGCTCCCGGCCATGCCCCCTCAGGACATGTCGACTGCCGCGTCCCCCACCGGGGGCAGCGCCCCCGGAGACCCGGGGGCGGACCACCTCCTCGACGCTCTCCAGCACCAGGTGGCCGTCTTCGCCCGCCGTGCCGAGCAGACCCGCCTCGGCGGTGTCGGCCAGGTCCGCAACTCGATGGACCGGGCCGCCTACCTGCTGCTCAACCGCCTCGACAAGGAAGGCCCGATGGGGGTCAAGGCCTTGGCCGCCGGTATGGGCATCGACTCGTCGACCGTGACCCGGCAGGTGGCGCCGCTCGTCGACACCGGCCTCGTCAAGCGGACCTCGCACCCGGAGGACGGCCGGGCGGTCGTCCTGCAGCTGTCTCCGCGCGGCCAGACGCGCCTGGAGGAGGTCCGTACCTCGCGCCGTGAGCTGATGTCCCGGGTGACCGACGACTGGAGCGAGGAGGAGCGCGACACCTTCTGCGCGCTGCTGACCCGCTTCAACGCCTCCCTGGCCGCCCGCGCGGCCGCGCACCAGCAGCCGCAGGAGGGCTGACGGCGAAACCCCGGGGCGACGGCCCGGGGTGACACGGACGCCCGGCGGCCGGGGAGTCCCCTCGGCCGCCGGGCGTCCGCACGTCACTCAGCCGAGCGCCTGGGTGAGGTCGGCCAGCAGGTCGTCGGCGTTCTCGATGCCGACGGACAGCCGGACCAGGTCGGCCGGCACCTCCAGCAGGGAACCGGCGGTGGACGCGTGCGTCATCCGGCCCGGGTGCTCGATCAGCGACTCCACACCGCCGAGGGACTCACCGAGCGTGAACAGCTTCGCCCGGTTGCAGACCTCGACCGCCGCCTCCTCGCCGCCCGCGACGCGGAAGGACACCATCCCGCCGAACGCCTTCATCTGCTTGGCGGCGACCTCGTGCCCCGGGTGCTCCGGCAGACCCGGGTAGAGGACCTGGCTCACCTTGGGGTGCCGGGTCAGCAGGTCGGCCACCTTGGTGGCGTTCTCGTCGTGGCGGTCCATGCGCACCGCCAGCGTCTTGATGCCGCGCAGCACCAGCCACGCGTCGAACGGCCCGGCGACGGCGCCCATCGCGTTCTGGTGGTACACCAGTTCATCGGCGAGCTGGGGGTCGTCGGTGACCAGCGCACCGCCGACCACGTCCGAGTGCCCGCCCATGTACTTGGTGGTGGAGTGCACCACGACGTCCGCGCCGAGCGCGAGCGGCTGCTGGAGGTAGGGGCTGGCGAAGGTGTTGTCGACGACGAGCCGCACGCCCGCCTGCCGGGCCACACCCGCGACGGCCGCGATGTCGGTGATGCCGAGCAGCGGGTTGGACGGGGTCTCCACCCAGACCGCCTTGGTGCGGGGGGTGATCGCCGCGCGCACCGCGTCGACGTCCGAGGTGTCGGCCACCGAGAACTCCACGCCCCAGCGCGAGGCGACCTTCGCGAACAGCCGGAACGTGCCGCCGTAGGCGTCGTTCGGGATGACGACGTGGTCACCGGGCGCGAGCAGCGTCCGCAGGAGGCAGTCCTCGGCGGCGAGGCCGGAGGCGAAGGCGAGGCCGCGACGGCCGCCTTCCAGGGCCGCCAGGTTCTCCTCCAGTGCGGTGCGGGTGGGGTTGGCGCTGCGGCTGTACTCGTAGCCGCCCCGCAGCCCGCCGACACCGTCCTGCTTGTACGTGGACACCTGGTAGATCGGCGGGACCACGGCGCCGGTGAGGGGATCCGCCGTGTTTCCGGCGTGGATCGCGAGGGTCTCGAAGCTGTGCTGGTCGCTCATGGGAACCGAGCGTAGTTCGTCCCGAGGGCACTTCCGGGCCACTGCGCCGTACGGTTACCCGTCCGGGGACAATGGACCGCATGGAGATTCTGTGGTTCCTGCTCGCGCTGTGCATGCTCGTCGCCGTCGTCGGCCCGCTCGTGCTCCGCCGTCGCGGCGGCATCCGCCAGGTCGCGCCCGGCTCGCCGGACGCCGCGGACCCCGACACCTACGGTTTCGCGCGCCAGGAGGAGCTGGACGTCCGGATGCCCGGACCCGACCAGGACCTCCTCGACGTCCTCGACGTCGTGCAGGGCACCCAGAACTGGCGGGCCGCCTCCCAACTGCTCGCCGCCACACCCAAGGAGGGCGAGACCCGCTGGCAGCGGGTGCAGGCGTTCGCCGGAGCGGCCTCGCTCGAACTGGCCCAGCGGCCCGGCGAGGGCGGCGCCTGGCTGCGCAACTGGCGGGCCGAGGCCCCCAAGGACGCCGGCGCCGCCGCCGTGCACGCGGAGTTCCTGGTCCAGCAGGCGTGGCGTACGGGCACGGTGGGCACGGACGACTTCCGGGTGATCCTGGAGGAGGCCCGTGCCGTCGCCGGTGACGCGGCGCTGCTGGCACCGGGCGACCCGATCCCGTACCTCGTGGAGCTGGCCGTGGCGCGCGGACTGGGCTACTCCCACGAGCAGTTCGACCAGCTCTGGGCGAAGATCATCGACCGGGCGCCCGCGCACATGGGCGCGCACATCGCCGCCCTGCACTTCTGGTGCGAGAAGTGGCACGGCTCCCGCGAGGAGGCCGAACGCTTCGCGACCACCGCCGCGGCCCGCGCCCCGCGGGGCTCGCTGCTCGCCGCGCTGCCGCTGTTCGCGGTGTACGAGCACCTGCCCGAGGTCAATCTGGTGCAGGGCTTCTACCGGGGCGTCGTGGTGACGAAGGCGGTCGAGGGCGCCCTGTTCGCGGTGCACGCGGCCCGGCCGGACGACCCGATGCTCGCCCATGTCCGGCACCTGCTGGTCCTCTTCCTCGTCCGGATGGAACGCTGGTCGGAGGCGATGCACCAGCTGGTCCACATCGACGGACACGTGGGCGCGCTGCCCTGGACGCAGAACCCGGACCCGGCCGCCGAATACACGGTGTACCGCGCGCTGGCGGTCGCCGGGTACGAGGCGAACGGCGGCAACCCGGCCACCCTCCCGCGCTGAGAGCCGGCCCGCTTTCCGCCCCCGCCCTCCGACCGGAAGGACGCCCCATGGCCCGCCTGATCCCGCTCGTCCTGATCGGCCTCGCCGTCTTCTTCTGGCTGCGCACCAGGAAGAAGACGAGCGCCTACCTGGACTCCTACGAGTCCGTCCAGGACCCGGACCGCGACCGCCGCGATCCCCCGTCCCCCGCCCCCTGAGAAGGCGGAACAGCGGGGGCTCCGGCCGTGTTGTACAGGGCGAACCCGATCCCCGGAGGAGCCCCCCGCATGTTCCTGACCCGCCGCACCCCGCAGCTCCCCACCCCGCAGGAGGCCCTGCGCGGCCGCCCCGTCCCCGAGTTCCCGGTCCCGTCCCGCCACACGGTCCTCGGCAACGCGCTGACCGGCCCGTACCCGCAGGGCCTGGAGGTCGCGGACTTCGCGCTGGGCTGTTTCTGGGGCGCCGAGCGCAAGTTCTGGCAGACCGAGGGTGTCTGGACGACTCTCGTCGGCTACCAGGGCGGATACACCGAGAACCCGACGTACGAGGAGACCTGCTCGGGCCTGACGGGCCACACCGAAGCGGTCCGCGTCGTCTTCGACCCGACGGTCGTGAGCTACGCGGAGCTGCTGAAGCTCTTCTGGGAGTCGCACAACCCGACCCAGGGCTTCCGCCAGGGCAACGACGTCGGTACGCAGTACCGCTCGGCGCTCTACACCCACTCCCCCGAGCAGGCGGAGGCCGCGGCGGCGTCCCGTGAGGCGTTCCAGAAGGTGCTGACCGGCGCGGGCCTCGGCGAGATCACCACGGAGATCCTCCCGGCCGAGGGCCGCACCTTCTGGCCGGCGGAGGCCTACCACCAGCAGTACCTGGACAAGAACCCGGACGGCTACTGCGGCATCGGCGGCACGGGCGCCACCCTGGAGTCCCCCTCCGAGACCAACTGGGGCCGCGCCTGCCCGACGGGCATCGCCCCGGCACCCAAGGCTGCGGAGAAGTAGGCCCCGGCGCGCTCCTCGACGGCTCCCGGCCACCGGCCGGGGGCCGTTTCGTCGAGCCGGGCCCGCGTGCCCCACCCCCGCACCCCGGGCGTGCGCGTGATCGCTACCCTGTTCCTCCGCCCGACACGGGCGGGCGGCAGAACAGGGGTGGGGACATGCGCAGAGGCATCGCGACGCTCGCGGCCGTGGGGGCGGTGGTCACCGCGACGGTGACGGCACCGGCCGCACACGCCGAGGGGCGGGGGGACGTCCGCGTGACGAAGACCGTCGTGAACAAGGGCGGCAGCGTGATCGTCGGGGTCAAGAGCCCGAAGCGGTTCGCGATCGACATGACGATCAAGGACAACTCGGGGGTGAAGCGGGTCACCTATGTGTCCGCCTTCAACGTGGCCAACAGCCACGGGCCGGTCTCGTATCTGGGCACGACGTGCAAGAAGAGCAGCGGCACCACCTCCCGGTGCACCGCGACGATGGAGATCGACCCGACCTGGATCGACTCGTACGGAAGCGGGAACAGGGGCTGGGACGCCAACGCGGTCGCGGGCACCTGGCAGGTCAACGCCACCGTGCAGGCCAACGACGGTGACTACTGGATCTCCGACCGCATCGCCACCTTCAAGGTGAAGCGCGCGGCGACCCTCACCACGGACGCGGCGCCCGAACCGGTGAAGAAGGGGCACACGCTCACCGTCACCGGCAAGCTGTCCCGGGCCAACTGGACGGACCTCAAGTACCACGGCTTCACCAAGCAGGTGGTGAAGCTCCAGTACAAGAAGCCCGGTGGCTCCTACCACACGGTCAGGACGGCGACCACGGACAGCAAGGGCAACCTCCGTGCGACGGTGAAGGCCACGGCCTCGGGCAGTTGGCGCTGGGCGTTCCTCGGGACGACGACGACCATGAAGGTCGTCTCCACCGGTGACGCGGTCACGGTGAAGTAGGGCGCGGCGGCCGTCCGGCGCGCTCACACCGCGTCAGGCGGCCAGCCGCACCTGGGCCCTGGAGACGGTGCGGCCCGGAGCCGGCCGGGAGGCCACGGTGTGGCGCACCAGCTCGTCCTGGGCCAGGGACAGCACGTCGGCCAGGCCGAGACCGAGCGCGCCGGCCGCCGCCGAGAGGACCTCGGAGGAGGCTTCCTTGCGCCCCCGCTCGATCTCGGAGAGGTACGGCACCGATATCCGCGCCACCTCCGCCACGTCCTTCAACCTCCGCCCCTGCGCCTGCCGTTCACCACGCAGGACAGCTCCGACGACGTCCCGCCACAGCGGCTGCCTGGGGGCGAGGGGACGGAGCGGGACGACGGGGGCGCGGTCCGGCGCGGGGCGGCTGTTCATCACCCCAGCCTAGGAGCGCGGAGCCCCCGGCGGGAGGGGGAGGCGTTCCGCGCCGGGCTGATCTGCTGTCCGCAGAACCGTGTGTGGCACAGGGCGGGTACGGAGAGAGCGGAGTCCCGCTACTCTTCGCCCACACCTGATCGAGCGGGGCGAAGAGGAAGGGGGCGTACGACGGATGACGGCCGACGACGGTCACGGACAGCTCACCGCCTGGCACGGCAGGCCCTGGTTCGCCGCCAACGAGGTCCTCGCGTTCGTCCTGGAACTGGGCGTCCTCGGCGCACTGGCCTGGTGGGGCTTCACCGCGGTGGACGGGGCGCTCGTGTCGGCGGTGCTGGGTATCGGGACCCCGGCCGCGGCCGCGGTCCTGTGGGGGCTGTTCGCTGCTCCCCGCGCCCGGTTCCGGGGGTCCCCGGCCGGGGTACTGGCGGTGAAGGCCCTGGTCCTGGGCGGCGGAGCGGCCGCCGTGTACGGCGTCGGGCATCCGGTGGCGGCGGTGGTCCTCGCCGTGGTCCTGGTGGTGAACACGGCCTGCGCCGAGTTCTTCCGGGGCCCGGCCGCATCCGGGGGTCCCGTCTCCTGAGGGCGTACGGCGTGCGGGGCCGCCCGGTCACCCGGGGGCGGCCGGGCGGCCCCGTACGTCAGATCAGGCCCTGGGCCAGCATCGCGTCCGCGACGAGCTCGAAGCCCGCGATGTTGGCGCCCACCACGTAGTTGCCGGGGCTGCCGTAGCGCTCGGCGGTGGTGTAGCAGGAGTCGTGGATGTGGCGCATGATCTCCGCCAGGCGCTCCTCGGTGTGGGCGAAGGTCCAGGAGTCCCGGGAGGCGTTCTGCTGCATCTCCAGGGCGCTGGTGGCCACACCGCCCGCGTTGGCCGCCTTGCCGGGAGCGAAGGCGACACCGGCCTCCTGGAAGACCCGGACCGCCTCGGGGGTGGTCGGCATGTTGGCGCCCTCGGCGACCGCCTTCACCCCGTTGCGGACGAGGGCGCGCGCGTCCTCCTCGTGCAGTTCGTTCTGCGTGGCGCAGGGCAGCGCCACGTCCACCGGGACGTTCCAGACGCCCGTGCCCTCGACGTACCGCACGTGCGCGCCGCGCCGCTCGGCGTACTCGGAGATGCGGCCGCGGCCCTCCTCCTTGATCTCCTTGAGCAGGGCGAGGTCGATGCCCTTCTCGTCCACGACGTAGCCGCCGGAGTCGGAGCAGGTCACCACGGTCGCGCCGAGCTGCTGGGCCTTCTCGATCGCGTAGATGGCCACGTTCCCGGAGCCGGAGACGGCGATGCGCTGGCCGTCCAGCGACTCGCCGCGGCTGCGCAGCATCTCGGCGGTGAACAGGACGCAGCCGTAGCCGGTGGCCTCGGTCCGCACCAGGGCGCCGCCCCAGCCGAGGCCCTTGCCGGTGAGCACGCCCGACTCGTAGCGGTTGGTGATGCGCTTGTACTGGCCGAAGAGGTAGCCGATCTCGCGGCCGCCGACACCGATGTCACCGGCGGGCACGTCGGTGTACTCGCCCAGGTGGCGGTGGAGTTCGGTCATGAACGACTGGCAGAACCGCATGATCTCGGCGTCCGAGCGGCCCTTGGGGTCGAAGTCCGCGCCGCCCTTGCCGCCGCCGATCGGCATGCCGGTGAGGGCGTTCTTGAAGATCTGCTCGAAGCCGAGGAACTTGACGATGCCGAGGTTGACGGACGGGTGGAAGCGCAGTCCGCCCTTGTACGGGCCGAGCGAGCTGGAGAACTCGACGCGGAATCCCCGGTTGACGTGGATGTCGCCGGAGTCGTCCGACCACGGCACCCGGAAGATGAGCTGGCGCTCGGGCTCGCAGATCCGCTCGATGATGCGGGCGTCCACGAACTCGGGCCGCTGCGACAGCACCGGGCCGAGGGTTTCGAGGACCTCGCGGACCGCCTGGTGGAACTCCCTCTCGCCCTGGTTGCGCCGGAGAATCTCTGCGTACAGCGGCTCGATGACGCGATTCTCGGAGTGCGGGGGAAGAGGTGCGGAGCTGGCCGGCATCTGATCAGACCTTCCATGGGTGGGCGTCATGCGCGCGGCGCTCCCGTCCCTGGGGCGCCGCCGGTCCCCCTCCGGGAGGAGAGCCTCACGGAAGCGACGCTGCTTCCGGAAGACGTGCGGAACCATTGCACCGGCCAATTGTCCCAGTGCCCCGCGAAGATCTCCGTCCGCATCCACATACTGGCCGCGCCCCGCCTCGGCCGGGCCGTCCGGCGGAGGCGTCCGGTCAGGACTCGCGCGGGCCGCGCAGCATCCAGAGGCCGGCGCCGGAGCCGATCACGGTCACGCCCGCGCAGATGCTGAGGGCGAGCTGGAGCCCGCTCTCGTCCATGACGTCGAGCAGGACGTTGGCGACGAGTGCGACGCAGAGCACGAGCCGGAGCAGGGCCTTCATGGGTTTCCTCCGTGGTCGGTTCGAGGTACCCAGTCTTTCCGTGACGCCCGGGCGGCACGAGGGGGGACGCTCCCGGAACCGGGGTGCAGCCCGGTACACCCCGGTTCCGGGACCGGGGTCAGGCCGCCGCGTTCTCCGTGACCGTGACCTTCCCCTTGCGGATGGTCGCCACCCGCGGCGCCTTGCGGGCGAGGGAGCTGTCGTGGGTGACCATCACGAACGTCAGCCCGTGCTCCTTCCAGAGCCCGTCGAGCAGTTCCATGATCTCGTCGCGCATGGACTCGTCGAGGTTGCCGGTCGGCTCGTCGGCGAGCAGCACCTTGGGGCGCTTCACCAGCGCCCGGGCGATGGCGACGCGCTGCTGCTGGCCGCCGGACATCTCGCTCGGCAGGTGGGTGGGCCGGTCACCGAGGCCGACGGACTCCAGGGCTTCCGCGGCCCGCTCACGGCGGGCCTTGGCGCCGAGGCCGAGGGGGACCAGGGCGGTCTCGACGTTCTCCTGGGCGGTGAGCGTGGGGATGAGGTTGAAGCCCTGGAAGACGATTCCGATGGACTCGGCCCGCACCTTGGTGAGCCGGGACTCGGGGAGCTCGGCCAGGTCGACACCGTCGAGCTCGACGGTGCCGGAGGTGGGCCGGTCCAGCCCGCCGAGCATCTGCAGGAGGGTGGACTTGCCTCCTCCGGTCGGGCCCTGGATGACGAGCCGGCCGCCGTCCTCGATGGTCAGGTCGACGCCGGCGAGCGCGTCGACGGGGTTCTTGCCGCGCATGTAGCGCTTGGTGACGCCCTTGAGCTGGTACACGTCTGGACTCCTGCGGTACGTACGAAGGGGAGGGGCGGTGTTACGCGACGCGGCGCAGCGCGTCGGCCGGCCGCAGCCGGGAGGCACGCCAGCCGCCGAAGGCCCCGGCGATGAGTCCGCCGGCCACCGCCAGGCCGACGGCGACGAGGATCGTGGTGAGGGAGACCGGCGCGGTCAGCGCGATGTCGAGGGTCTTGGACGCGGCCTGACGGCCTCCGCCGCCGCCCATCGGGCCGCCGCCGCCCATGCCGCCTCCACCGCCCATGCCGCCTCCGCCGCCCGAGCCGAGCTCGGCGCTGAGGGTGGGGCTGATGGCAGTCACGGCGTACGCCCCGGCCACACCGACGACGATGCCGATGACACCGCCCATCAGGCCGTTGACGAGGGCTTCGCCGACGACCTGGCGGGTGACGCGTCCGCTCTTCCAGCCGAGCGCCTTGAGGGTGCCGAACTCCCGCACCCGGCGGCTGACCGCGGAGGAGGTCAGCAGGCCGGCGACGAGGAACGCGGCGATCAGGACCGCGACGGAGAGCCACTTGCCGACGCTGGAGGCCAGGTCGGACGCGGTGGAGAGGGAGCCGGACACCGTTTCGGCGAGGTCGGCGGAGGTCGTGACCGTCGTGCCGGAGATGTTCTTCTGGATGGCGGCCTTGACGGTGTCGATCTTCTGCGAGTCGGCGGCCTTCACATAGACCGTGGTGACCTTGTCCTTGGAGTCGGCGACGGTCTGCGCCTGCTTCAGGGGGATGTAGACGTTGGCCGCGGCGTCGCCGCTGTCCGCCGTCGATATGCCGACGATCTTGTAGTCGGTTCCGGAGATCGTGACGTTCTTGTCGAGGGCGAGCTCCTTCTCCTCCGCGTAGGCCGAGTCGACGACCGCGACCGCGGCGTCGGTCTCGGTCGCCTCGAAGGTGCGGCCCTTGGTGATCGCGGAGGAGGTCAGCGGTCCGAGGTCCTGCTGGGTGACGTCGGTGCCGTACACGGTGAAGGAGTTGACGTCGAAGGAGGCGCCGCCGCCCTGGACCTCACCCTGCGGCTGCCCACCGCCACCGCCGCCGCCCCGGCCGCCGCCCTGGCCGCCCTGGGAGGCGCCCTCGTCCTGCTTGAACTCGCCGCGTTTGAACTGGCCGTCGACCTTCATGACGGTCAGGCTGAGCCCGCCCACGGCGTCGGCGACCCCGTCCTGCGCGCCGACCTTGTCGACGGTGCTGGAGGCGAGCGTCTGGAAGCCCTGGACCATGACCCGGTCCGTGCTCTGGGTCTCGTCCTCGTCGTCCTTGGCGTCGAACTCGAAGCGGGGCCGCTCGGAGCCGCCGGACTTCGGTGCGGCGGCGGCCTTGGTCACCGTCATGTCCGTACCCAGGCCGTACAGCGATTCCAGGACCTTGTCCTGGGCCTTGGCCATGCCCGAGGAGACGGAACTGACGATGATGACCAGCGCGATACCGAGGGCGAGCCCCGAGGCGACGACGAGCGCCGCCTTTCTGCGGCGGCGCAGTTCGCGCCGGAGGTAGGTGAAGAACATGGCGCGAAGATATGGAGTGGGCGTGATGGGGAGTTAAGGCTGCGATGAGAGCCGCATGAGAACCCCGCACCCGTTCCGTACGCGCACCCGGACACGCCGAAGGCGGCGGCACCCGGGACTCCGGGTGCCGCCGCCTTCGTACGGGGAAGGGGGCCGGGCGTGTGATCAGCCGGCGGAGCCCGCCGTCCACTCCGACCAGCTCATGTTCCAGCCGTTGAGCCCGTTGTCGGGGGCGATCGTCTTGTCCGGGGAGTTCTTGACGACGACCACGTCACCGATCATGGAGTTGTTGTAGAACCAGGCGCCGGCCGTGTCGGGGTCGTCGGCACCCTGGGCGTCGGCCAGACCGACGCATCCGTGGCTGGTGTTGACGCTCCCGAAGATGCCCTTGCCCCAGTAGTTGCCGTGGATGAAGGTGCCCGAGCTGGACAGCCGCATGGCGTGCGGGACGTCCGTGATGTCGTACTCGCTCTTGCCGTCGTCGTCCGTGAAGCCGACGGTCGCACCGTCCATGTGGGTCTCCTTGTACTTCTCGGAGATCACCATCTGGCCGTTGTACGTGGGGTTGTCGGGGGAACCGGCGGAGATCGGGATGGTCTTGATCGTCTTGCCGTCGCGGGTGACGGTCATCGTGTGGGCCTTGGTGTCCACGGTGGAGACCTGGTTGCGGCCGACCTTGAAGGTGACCGTCTTCTGCTGCACGCCCACGACGCCGTCGGCACCCTCGACGCCGTCCAGCGCCAGCTTCAGGGTGACGGTGGAACCGGACTGCCAGTAGTCCTCGGGGCGCAGGTCGAGGCGCTGGTTGTTGAACCAGTGGCCCACGACCTCCTGGCCGCTGCTCGACGTCACCGTGATGCCGTCCTGGACGGCCTTCTGGTTGGTGATCGCCTTGTTGAAGTTGATCGAGACGGGCATGCCGACGCCGACCGTGGAACCGTCCTCGGGGGTGAAGTTCCCGATGAAGCTGTTCTCCGGCGAGACCGTGGTGAACGAGCTGTTGGCGTGCGCCTGCCGTCCCTCGGAGTCGGTCGCCGTGGCGCTGATCTTGTACGTGGTCGAGCGCTCCAGCTGGCCGTTCGGCTTCCACTGGGAACCGTCGCCGGCGAGGGTGCCCTCGACGGCCTTGCCCTCCGACGTGGTCATCGTGACCTCGGTCAGCTTGCCCTTGGCGACGGTGACCATGGCCGCGTTGTTGATGCTCGCGTTGATCGCGCCGTTCTTCGGCGCGATCGTTATCTTGGCCTCGGACGCGGCCTTGGCCGCCGCCTCGTCCACCTGCGCCTGCGACGTCTTCGAGCTGTCGGCGGCGCTCGTACCCGATCCGCCGTCGTCGCTACAGGCGGAAAGCACCAGTACGCCGCCGAGCAGTGCGGACGCGGCCACGAGGCCCCGGCGCCGCTTGCTGTCCGTCATCACACGCTTCTCCATCGTTGCCGATTTCCCCGAGATCCCCGGACGGGGCAGCAGAACAACTCTCCCCGTCAATGTCCTAGAACACCCTGAACAGGTCGTCCGTTCCACATCGAGTGAAGATGTGGGGAACACCACTCATCGACGCGCTCGTGACCTCGGCGGTTCCCGCCGGATGTCAGCGTTGCGTCACGTCGACGGCTTCCTCGTCGTCCGTCCCATTGTCCTCGATCCCGTAGAAGGCATCGTCCTCGTCGTCCCCGACGGTCCAGTCCTCGGCGTCGGGGTCGTAGTCGATCACCTCGCTGTCCCACGACGCCTGGGCGAGTTCGACGCCGGGCATCTCACCGACCAGGTCGAACGGGTCGACGAGCGCGGCGACCGCCTCCGCTGCGTCTTCCCCGACCGCCTCGTCGGCATGCGTGCCCCCCTCGGCGGGATCACCGTCCGGTGCTCCGGGGGCGCTCGCCGCCGAGGCGACGCGTTCCGCGGCGAGGGTTTCGAGTGCGGTACCGGTCAGGGCTTCGGCGTCGGTGATCTCCAGCACCAGATCGACACGGAGCCGGACGAATTGCGTTGTCTGCGACGTACTCATGTGCCGGAGCGTACGGCCGTCGCACCCTCGGCTTTCCTCCGACCCGCTGCTTTGCTTAGCATCGGCGCACGGGGCCAACTGACAGTTGTCGCTAGGGGATCGATTCTGTGTCCATCGCTCGTCGCACGCTGCTGACCACCACAGCCGCAGGCACGCTGCTCTGTGCTCTCTGGTTCGTCCCGTCCGCCAACGCGACCGACGGGGCGGCCGACCGGGCCGGCCTCACCGGGTCCTCGGAACAGGCCGGACAGCCGTCCGGCCAGGAGAGCGGGCGGGCGGACGGTCAGGAGACGCTCGCCGACACCGGTACCGGTGTCGACACCACTCCGTATCTCGTCGGCGGCACGCTCTCCCTGTGCGTCGGCGCCGGATTCGTCGCGTACTCGGTGCGCCGTGACGGCGCCGTGGACGCCGGTGCCTGACGTCGGGAGCGGAGGCCGCCGCGCCCCGTGGTGCGGCGGCCTCCGCGTCGCCGCGGTCAGGCGAGCGGGCCGGTCACCGCTTCCACGGCCCTGACGAGCCCGCCCCGCGACACGAAGGCGTCGGCGGCGGCCAGGTCCGGGGAGAGGAAGCGGTCGGGCCCCGGCCCCTGCGCACCGGCGGCCCGCAGCGCCTCGACTGCGGCGAGCGAGGCGGGCGCCGGGGCCATTCCGGCCGCGGCACGCAGCTCGACGGCGCGGGTGGCGGCGTACAGCTCGACGGCCACGATCCGGGCCAGGTTCCCGACGGCGGTACGCAGCTTGCGCGCGGCCGACCAGCCCATGGAGACGTGGTCCTCCTGCATCGCGGAGGACGGGATCGAGTCGACGGACGCCGGGACGGCGAGCCGCTTCAGCTCGCTGACCAGCGCGGCCTGCGTGTACTGGGCGATCATCAGCCCCGAGTCCACCCCGGCGTCGTCGGCGAGGAACGGCGGCAGCCCGTGCGAACGGTTCTTGTCCAGCAGCCGGTCCGTACGGCGCTCGCAGATCGAGCCGAGGTCGGCCGCGACGATGGCCAGGAAGTCCAGCACGTACGCGACGGGCGCCCCGTGGAAGTTGCCGTTGGACTCGACCCGGCCTCCCGGGAGCACCACCGGGTTGTCGACGGCGGCGGCCAGTTCGCGGTCGGCGACGAGCCGCCCGTGCGTGAGGGTGTCCCGCCCGGCCCCGTTGACCTGGGGGGCACAGCGTACGGAGTAGGCGTCCTGGACCCGGGGGACGTCGTCCTGGTGGTGCCCGGTGAGGCCGGAGCCGGCCAGCACCCGCAGCATGTTGTCGGCGGAGGCGCCCTGGCCGGGGTGCGGGCGCAGGGCGTGGAGCTCCGGGGCGAGAACCTTCTCCGTGCCGAGGAGTGCCTCCAGGGAGAGCGCGGCGGTGATGTCGGCGCTGGTGTAGAGGTTCTTCAGGTCCGCGAGGGCCAGCACCAGCATGCCGAGCATGCCGTCGGTGCCGTTGAGGAGGGCGAGCCCCTCCTTCTCGACCAGCTCGACGGGGGTGATGCCGTGCGCGGCGAGGAGTTCGGCGGCGGGGCGCACGAGTCCGTCGGGGCCCTCGGCGTCGCCCTCGCCCATCAGCGTCAGCGCGCAGTGCGAGAGCGGGGCGAGGTCTCCGGAGCAGCCGAGCGAACCGTACTCGTGGACGACCGGGGTGATGCCCGCGTTGAGCACGTCGGCCATGGTCTGCGCGACCTCGGGGCGTACGCCGGTGTGGCCGGAGGCGACGGTCTTCAGCCGCAGGAACATCAGCGCCCGCACCACTTCGCGCTCGACGCGCGGACCCATGCCCGCCGCGTGCGAGCGGACGATGTTGCGCTGGAGCTGCGCCCGCAGTCCGGGGCTGATGTGCCGGGTGGCGAGGGCGCCGAAGCCGGTGGAGACGCCGTAGACCGGCTCGGGCTTGGCGGCGAGGGCCTCGACGATCTCGCGGGCGGCGGCGAGCGCTTCCACGGCGGCCGCGGAGAGTTCGACCCGGGCACCCTCGCGGGCCACGGCGACGACTTCCTCGGCGGTGGTACCGGACGTCCCCAGCACGACAGTATGCATATCCATATTCAGAAGCGTACGTACTGAAAGCCGCCATGTCATCAGTGGTCGGGGGCCTGACCCCTTACGGCCGCCGCCGGCCGACGACCCGGTGTCCGACGGCCGTCACGGCCGGTGCCCGTCCGGCGGCCGTCACACCGGGTGCCCGTCCGGCGGCGGGCTGCCGCGCAGTCGGCGCCGGTCGTGCGGCGACCTGGGCGGCGAGTCGGCGAGCCGGATCACCTCTCCGTCCCGTCCGGCCACCACCGGATTCCTGGAGTGGGCCGCCTTCGCCTGGTACTGCGCCGCGTCCGCCAGCCGGAAGAGGCGGCGCGCGGAGCGCACCGGGCCGATGTCGTCACCGGTCGAGGCGACTCCGCAGGCCACCCCGTCACCGAGCTCCAGGCCGACGGCCCGCGCGCAGAGCTCCTCGGCCACCCGGACCACCTCGTCGGCGGTGGGACCCACCGCCAGCAGGCAGAACTCGTCCCCGCCCAGCCGGGCGGCCAAGGCTCCGGGCAGCATGGCCCCGCACAGGGAGAGCACCGAGCCGAAACGTTCCAGCAGACGGTCGCCGACGGCGTGGCCGTGGGTGTCGTTGACCGTCTTGAGGCCGTTGACGTCGCAGACGACCAAACTGACCACGGCGTTCTCGGTCCGGTGCCGGTCCAGCGCCTCGTCGAGCCTGATGTCGACGGCCCTGCGGTTGGCGAGGCCGGTCAGCGGGTCGGTGAAGGCCAGCTTGCGGACCTCCTCCAGCCGCTCGGTCTGCACGACGCCGGCCGCCACGACGGCCGCCAGCACCGTCGCGAAGTCCGCGTCGTCCCGGTCGAAGACCGCCGTGCCGGCCGGGCGGGCGACGTACAGCTCGCCCCACGCCCGCCCGTGCAGCACGATCGGCGCCACCACACAGCAGCTCCGGCCGCGCCGGCGCAACGCGGCGACCCGCTGGTGGCAGTACGGCCGGGCCCCCCGGGCGGGGGCGCCGACCGCCGGGGCACCGTCGGCGGTCTCCACCCAGGCGTCCGGCTCACCACCGCCGGCCCACCGCTCGTGCAGGAATTCGGTGATCTCCGGGAACTGGTGCACGGGGTAGGCCTCCTCGTCGGGGAACTCCTCCTCCCCGGTGGCCCGCTCCCCCGCGTTGACCAGCACCCGCAGCCTGCCCCGGTCGCGCTCCCACACGGAGAGAGCGGCGAAGCTGCCGCCCAGCGCCTCGCACGCCCCGAGCGCCGCCGCCCGCCACGACTCCTGCGGCGTGCAGGCCGCCGCCATGGTCTGCGCCAGCGACACCACGGCGCGCAGCCGCACATCATCACCGCCCATCGCTCCAGCTTAGGGAGGTTTCCGCCGATTCGATCAGTCGGCGACGCCGGTGGTCCTCACCCCCGCGCCGCCCGCCCGGGTCACTCGCCGGGCCAGTTCGGCTTCCGCTTCTCGTTGAACGCGGCCACGCCCTCGGCCCGGTCCCCGGAGAAGGCCACCGACCGCCAGGCCGCGTCCTCCACCTCCAGCCCGGCCCGCAGGTCCAGCCCCTGTCCCAGCCGGAGCGCCCGCTTGGCGGCCCGCAGGCCCACCGGGGAGTTGGCCGCGACACGGCCGCCGAGCGCCAGCGCCTCCTCGCGGTCCCGGCCGGCCTCCACCAGCTCGTCGACCAGCCCCAGGGCGTGCGCCTCGGCCGCCTCGACCCGCCGCGCGGTGAAGACCAGCTCGGCGGCGCGCGCGGCGCCGACCCGGCGGGGCAGCAGCTGCGTGCCCCCGCCGCCCGGGATGACCCCCACGGAGACCTCGGGCAGCCCGACGACGGCCGTACGGTCGGCCACGATCACGTCGCAGGCCAGCGCCAGCTCGAAGCCGCCGCCGAGGGCGAAGCCGTGCACCGCCGCGACGACCGGCATCGGCAGTTCGAGCACCCCGGTGTACGCGGCCCTGGCGGTGGGCCGCTGCCGTACCAGCTCGGCGTCGCTGAACGAGTTCCGCTCCTTGAGGTCCGCGCCCACGCAGAACGCCCGCTCGTGGCTGGAGGTGAGCACGGTGGCGCGCACCCCGTGGTCGGCGGCGAGCGCGGCGCAGGCTGCCCCGATCGAACGGGCCATCTCGCTGGACACGGCGTTCATCGCCTTCGGCCGGTCGAGCACCAGCTCGGCGACGTGTTCCTGGCCCTCGTGCCGCCGTACGACGACGAACTCCCCGAACCGCTGCTCCGACGTGACGGTCATGACTGATCCCCTCCGGTTAACGAGCGTTACCGGATCCTAAGGGCTGTCCCGTCATACCTGGCGGGCGCGCGACGTCAGCCACGGCACCTCGCCCCAGCACCTCAGGCGCTTGCCGAGCGGGGCCAGGGACGGAGCTCCGGAAACCGGCCCGTCCGGGCACCCGGCGGCATCCGGGGCGGGAGCCCGGCCCCGTCAGCTGGACGGCTTGCCCCGCCGTGCCAGCAGCCACGGCTCGACCACGCCCAGCCCCCGCACCGGCCGCTGCCACATCGGCTGCAGCCCGAAGCGGTACGTCGGCGGCGGCGGCTCCTCGTCCCGCCGCCCCTCCTTCTCGGCCAGCCGGGCCCGCTCGGCCGCCGCGGCGGCCTCCTCGGCGGCCTCCGTCTCGGAGGCGGGCGCGTCCCCCGTCCGTGTCAGTTCCTGGGCGAACGCCCCGTCGACCAGCACGGCGTCCTTCGGCGCTATCGAGGTGAGCCGGCTGGCCAGGTTCACCGTCGTACCGAAGACATCGCCCATGCGGGTGGTGACCGTGCCGAACGCGATGCCGACCCGCAGCGCGGGCATCGTGGTGTCCTGAGCCATCGCCTCGACCAGCCGGAGGGCTATCTCACCGGCCGTACCGGCGTCGTCCGCCGCGAAGAGGACCTCGTCGCCGAGGGTCTTGATGAGCCGCCCGCCGTGGGCGGCGACCAGGTCCGCCGAGGTCGTCTCGAATGCCTCGACCAGCTCGCCGAGCTCCTCCTCCTCCAGCCGCCGGGTCAGCCGGGTGAATCCCACCAGGTCGGCGAAGCCCACGGCCAGGCGCCGGTCGACCATCTCCTCGTCGTCCGCGGCCTGCACGACCCGGCCGGTGGCCGCGGCCAGCTGCCGCCGCCAGACGTACACCAGGAACTCCTGGAGCTCGGGCAGCAGCAGCTCGACCAGCGGATAGGTGACCTCGGTGCGGGTCATGCCGGGTTCGGGGGGCTCGGTCAGGCCCTCCAGGAACGAGTCGATCTGCCACTCCGCCAGCCGGGCGGTGGTCTGCCCGGTGGACCGGGCCACCTGGATCGCCATCGGCTCGCTGAGCAGCCCCGCCTCCACCAGACCGGCCAGCCGCCGCAGCGCCAGCACGTCGGCCTCGGTGAGCGCCTTGGCCTGCCCGATGTCGGCGAATCCCATGGCCCGCCAGAACCGGGACGCCAGGTCCATGGAGACACCGGCGGTCCGGGCCGCTTGGAAGGGCGTGTAGCGGCGGTCGCTGCCCAGGATGAGCGCTTCCAGCCGGATGGCGAGGGGGTCGTCGGTCGGTTCGGCCGTGTGGTCGACCTCGTGGTGCGGTGTGGAATGGACCGAGGGTTCCGACGGGGGGTCGGTGCCGTCCCCGGAACTCGTGTCGTCGACGGTCACCGGCCGCCTCCTGCCCGTTCCCTGGCCACTGCCCTGCCGATCTGTCGCTGGATCGCCTCAACGATACGGCAGGTGTGCCCTGGCTCACGTCCGCGGTCGCCCGGTTCAGGCGCCGTCCGGGGTGACATCACCCGTATGTGGGGGCACCGCACGCGCCGGGCGCGCGCCCCGCACCGCCCGGCGAGGGCCGCGCGCTGGCCCGGGATCAGGTGAGCCCGCCCTCCACACCGCGCAGGTGCACGATGTCGCCGGCCGAGACGGGTTCCTGGAGTCCGTCGCCGGTGGCCAGGACCAGCCGCCCGTCGCCGTCGATCGCGACGGCCTCGCCCACGACGGAGCGGTCGCCCGGCAGCTCGGCCCGCACCGGCCGGTCCAGCGTGGCGCAGCCGGCCGCGTACGCCGCCTGGAGGCCGCTCTCGGCCGCGTCGCCCCCCGCGTCACGCCAGCGTGTGTACCACTGCTCCAGGGAGCGCAGGACGGCCCGCAGCAGCGTCTCCCGGTCCGTCGAGGCGGCTCCGGCCAGCGCCAGCGACCCGGCGTGCGGGGCGGGCAGCTCGGCGGCGCGCAGGGAGACGTTGAGGCCGATGCCGACGACCACGCCGTCCGCGGCGCGCTCGGCGAGGATGCCGCCGGTCTTGCGTTCCGAGCCGTGCACGGTGACCAGGAGGTCGTTGGGCCATTTCAGTGCCATGTCGACGCCCGCCGACTGCGCGAGCCCGGTGGCCGTGGCGACCCCGGCCAGCAGGGGCAGCCATCCCCACCGCTCGGCGGGTACGCCGCCGCCGGGGGTGAGGTAGACCGAGAAGAAGAGGCCCGAGCGGGGCGGTGCCGTCCAGACGCGGTCGAGGCGCCCGCGGCCCGCGGTCTGCTCCTCGGCGACCAGCACCGCGCCCTCGGCCAGTGCGCCGGCGGCCCGGGCGGCGAGATCGGAGTTGGTGGAGCCGGTCGCCTCGACGATGTCGAGCGAGCTCCACAGGCCGCCGGGTCTCAGCAGTCCGCGTCGCAGCGCTGCGGTGTTCAGGGGCGGCCGGTCGAGGTCCGACCAGCGGTTGCGCGGGGCGTCCGGAGGAGTCATGCAACCCACACTAGGTGTGGCCAACGACGCACTGCCGAACCGTATCCCCGCCGATACGCTACGGATCAGTAGCCAACAGGAGCCGACGAGCCGGTAGCCGTCGAGCACATATCGGTCCAGCACCTTCACTGGATGTACCAGCCGTCCCCGTGACCAGGCAGGGAGCCGCCACCCGATGTCCGAGCCGCAGAGCGACATCCACACGACCGCGGGCAAGATCGCCGACCTTCGGCGGCGTATCGACGAGGCCACGCACGCAGGTTCCGCACGTGCGGTCGAAAAGCAGCACGCCAAGGGCAAGTTGACCGCACGTGAACGCGTCGATCTGCTGCTCGACGAGGGTTCCTTCGTGGAGCTCGACGAGTTCGCCCGCCACCGGTCGACCAATTTCGGCATCGAGAAGAACCGCCCGTACGGGGACGGCGTCGTCACCGGCTACGGCACGGTCGACGGCCGCCCCGTCTGCGTCTACTCGCAGGACTTCACCATCTTCGGCGGCTCGCTCGGTGAGGTCTACGGCGAGAAGATCGTGAAGGTCATGGACTTCGCGATGAAGACCGGCTGCCCGGTCGTCGGCATCAACGACGGCGGCGGCGCCCGCATCCAGGAGGGCGTGGCCGCCCTCGGCCTGTTCGCCGAGATCTTCCGCCGCAACGTGCACGCCTCGGGTGTCGTCCCGCAGATCTCACTGATCGTCGGGCCGTGCGCGGGCGGCGCGGTCTACTCCCCCGCGATCACCGACTTCACGGTCATGGTCGACCAGACCTCGCACATGTTCATCACCGGTCCCGACGTCATCAAGACGGTCACCGGTGAGGACGTCGGCTTCGAGCAGCTGGGCGGCGCCCGTACGCACAACACCACCTCCGGGGTGGCGCACCACATGGCGGGCGACGAGAAGGACGCCGTCGAGTACGTCAAGTCCCTGCTGTCCTACCTCCCGTCGAACAACCTCTCCGAGGCCCCGGCCTTCCCGGAGGAGGCGGACCTGACGGTCACCGACGAGGACCGGGAGCTGGACACGCTCATCCCGGACTCGGCGAACCAGCCGTACGACATGCACACCGCCATCGAGCACGTGCTGGACGACGGGGAGTTCCTGGAGACCCAGGCGCTGTTCGCGCCGAACATCATCACCGGGTTCGGACGCGTCGAGGGCTATCCGGTGGGCGTCGTCGCCAACCAGCCGATGCGGTTCGCCGGATGCCTGGACATCGACGCGAGCGAGAAGGCCGCCCGCTTCGTGCGCACCTGCGACGCGTTCAACGTGCCGGTGCTGACCTTCGTGGACGTGCCCGGCTTCCTGCCCGGGGTCGACCAGGAGTACGGCGGGATCATCCGCCGCGGCGCCAAGCTGATCTACGCCTACGCGGAGGCCACCGTCCCGCTGATCACCGTGATCACCCGCAAGGCGTTCGGCGGGGCCTACGACGTCATGGGCTCCAAGCACCTGGGCGCCGACCTCAACCTGGCCTGGCCGACCGCGCAGATCGCGGTGATGGGCGCGCAGGGCGCGGTCAACATCCTGCACCGCCGGACGATCGCCGCCGCCGAGGACCCGGACGCCACGCGCACGGAGCTGATCGCGGACTACGAGGACACGCTGCTCAACCCGTACGTCGCGGCCGAGCGCGGCTACGTCGACGCGGTGATCATGCCGTCCGACACCCGGGCCCACCTGGTGAAGGGGCTGCGCCAGCTGCGGACCAAGCGCGAGGCGCTGCCCCCGAAGAAGCACGGCAACATCCCCCTCTGACCGCCACCACCACCGGGAGCCACCATGATCAAGGTCGTACGGGGCAATCCGACCCCGGAGGAGCTGGCCGCCGCCCTCGCGGTGGTCAGGGCGCGCGCGGCGGCGGCCGCCGCCGCACCGTCCGGGCCGCCGATGCCGCCCGAGCAGTGGTCGGACCCGGGCCGCATCGCACGCCAGGGGACACGGCGCCCGGGACCGCGGTCCTGGGCCCGTACGTACTGGCCGGCCTGATCCGGAAGAAGGCCCCCGCGGCGCTTGAGTACGCGTACTCAGGCGCCGCGGGCGTGCCCGGAGCACCATCGGACACATGCTGTGGTCCGATCCCGAGAACAAGCCGCCCAAGGAACTGCGCGACGCCCAGGACATGATGCGTCGCGCGGGGCTGCTGCTCGCGCTGGCCATGGTCGTGGCGATGTTCGTGCTGGGCATCCGCTGAAGCACGCCGTGGGGCCGTCCCCGGCCCGCCTACGATGGCCGGTATGACTGATCAGCGCCGCCTCGTGCTCGCCTCCGCCTCTCCCGCCCGTCTCGGCCTGCTGCGTCAGGCGGGCTTCGCCCCCGAGGTCGTCGTCAGCGGTGTGGACGAGGACGCGCTCACCGCTCCGACCCCGGGCGAGCTGGCGCTCGTCCTGGCGCGGGCCAAGGCCGCCGCGGTGGCGGACCGGCCCGAGGCCCGGGGCGCGCTGGTCATCGGCTGCGACTCGGTGCTCGAACTGGACGGCCGGGCGCTCGGCAAGCCCGCCGACGCCGAGGAGGCCACGGCCCGCTGGACGTCCATGCGCGGGAGGACCGGTGTCCTGCGGACCGGGCACAGCGTGATCGACACGGCGACCGGCCGCACGGCGTCGGCCACCGCCTCGACCACGGTCCACTTCGGCGAGCCGACCGACGCGGAGGTCGCGGCCTACGTCGCCTCGGGCGAACCGCTGTACGTCGCGGGGGCGTTCACCCTGGACGGCCGCTCGGCGCCGTTCATCGAGTCCATCGAGGGCGACCACGGCAACGTCATCGGCCTCTCGATGCCGCTGCTGCGCCGCCTCCTCGGCGAACTCGGCATCTCCGTCACCGAGTTGTGGGCCTGAGAGGGGTCACACGGCGGCCGGGGCCCCGGCCGCGGCGCCGCCCTCGCCCGTGCCGCCCGGCTCCGAGCCCGGCACCCGCGGTCCGTAGGACACCAGGGTCCAGACGAGCAGTGCCAGGACCGCCGTCATCACCCCGAAGGCCGCCCAGCCGACCAGGCCGACCGCGAGCGCGCCGAGCACCCCGTGCACGACCGCGCAGCCGATGAGCGCGATCCGGGCGAAGCGGCCCGGCGCCCGGTCCCGGACGGCCGCGACGAGCGGTATCAGCCCGCACAGCACCAGCAGGACGCCGGAGAGGACACCGAGCACCCATGTACCGGTGGACATCGCACCCGGGTCCATACCGGCCAGGGACATCTGCTGGTTGTCGACGACGCTCGCGAGGACCGCGTTGACCAGCACGATCCCGACGGCCTCCCCGAACAGCACGATCGCGGTCACCACGGCCACGGTCCTGCGCACCACGGCGCCCACCCCCTGTTACCTACAGTACGTGCGGTACAGCGCGGACCCTACTCACAGGTAACACATCGGACAAGGGGTCGTGCGCCGGTCATGCGCCCCGCGTGCTGCGCCACTCCTGACACGCGCTTCCTGCGCGCCTGCTCCGCACCGCCTCGTGCGGGCGGCAAAGTTTCCCTCGGCCGTTCGTAGGGAGTCCACAAAGAAACGCCGCGCGGGGTTGACCGTACGAACAGAGACTTGGACCACACCTCGTGGCTACTGTGCGGTCAAGGGTCCCGGCGTACCGTGGTGCGACAAGGGATTTCACGACTCGAGCAAGCCTCGAATCACACTCCGTGTGGGCAAGTTCACCATTGGGGACGGGTCGTACGGCCGTGTCGGTAGTCCCTAAACTCAGCTTGTTCTCAAGGAGGGAGTCATCGTGCGCAAGGTGCTCATCGCCAACCGTGGCGAAATCGCTGTCCGCGTCGCTCGGGCTTGCCGGGATGCCGGAATCGCGAGCGTAGCCGTCTACGCCGATCCGGACCGGGATGCTCTGCACGTCCGCGCGGCCGACGAGGCGTTCGCTCTGGGCGGTGACACCCCGGCCGCCAGCTATCTGGACATGGCCAAGGTGCTCCAGGCCGCCAAGGACTCCGGGGCGGACGCGATCCACCCGGGTTACGGCTTCCTCTCGGAGAACGCCGAGTTCGCCCAGGCGGTGCTGGACGCGGGTCTGACGTGGATCGGTCCGCCGCCGCAGGCCATCCGCGACCTCGGTGACAAGGTCGCGGCCCGCCACATCGCCCAGCGCGCGGGCGCACCGCTGGTGGCCGGCACCCCGGACCCGGTGTCCGGCTCGGCGGAGGTCGTGGAGTTCGCCGAGCGGAACGGCCTCCCGATCGCGATCAAGGCGGCGTTCGGTGGTGGCGGGCGCGGGCTGAAGGTGGCCCGCACCCTGGAGGAGATTCCCGAGCTGTACGACTCGGCGGTCCGTGAGGCGGTGGCGGCCTTCGGGCGCGGCGAGTGCTTCGTGGAGCGCTACCTCGACAAGCCCCGGCACGTGGAGACGCAGTGCCTGGCCGACACCCACGGCAACGTGGTCGTGGTCTCCACCCGTGACTGCTCGCTGCAGCGCCGCCACCAGAAGCTGGTGGAGGAGGCGCCCGCACCGTTTTTGACCCAGGAGCAGAACGCGGAGCTGTACCGGGCGTCGAAGGCGATCCTGAAGGAGGCCGGCTACGTCGGCGCCGGCACGGTGGAGTTCCTCGTCGGTCTGGACGGCACGATCTCGTTCCTGGAGGTCAACACCCGTCTGCAGGTGGAGCACCCGGTCACCGAGGAGGTCACGGGCCTGGACCTGGTGCGGGAGATGTTCCGGATCGCGGACGGTGAGGAGCTGGGTTACGGGGACCCGGCCGTGCGCGGGCACTCCTTCGAGTTCCGTATCAACGGTGAGGACCCGGGCCGTGGCTTCCTGCCCGCGCCGGGCACCGTCACCCTGTTCGCCCCGCCGTCCGGTCCCGGTGTCCGGCTGGACGCGGGTGTGGAGTCGGGCAGTGTCATCGGTCCGGCGTGGGACTCGCTGCTGGCCAAGCTGGTGGTGACCGGGGCGACGCGTGAGCAGGCCCTTCAGCGGGCGGCGCGGGCGCTGGGCGAGTTCACGGTCGAGGGCATGGCCACCGCCATCCCCTTCCACCGTGCCGTCGTCGTCGATCCGGCGTTCACCTCGGACCCCTTCCGTATCCACACCCGGTGGATCGAGACCGAGTTCGTCAACGACATCAAGCCCTTCACCGTCCCCGCGGAAGCGGAGGCGGACGAGGACTCCGGCCGTGAGACCGTCGTCGTCGAGGTCGGCGGCAAGCGCCTGGAGGTCTCCCTGCCCTCCTCGCTCGGCATGAGCCTGGCCCGCACCGGCCTCGCCGCCGGCGCCAAACCCAAGCGCCGCGCCGCGAAGAAGGCCGGATCGGCCGCTTCCGGCGACACCCTCGCCTCGCCCATGCAGGGCACGATCGTCAAGATCGCGGTCGAGGAGGGCCAGGAGGTCAAGGAAGGCGACCTCGTCGTCGTCCTGGAGGCCATGAAGATGGAACAACCCCTCAACGCCCACCGCTCCGGCACCGTCAAGGGACTCGCGGCGACCGTGGGTACGTCGGTCTCCTCCGGCGCCGTGATCTGCGAGATCAAGGACTGATCAGCCCCGCTCTCGACCACCCGGCCGCCCGGCAGCCCGACCGCACGCGTCCGCGTGCCCGACGGCGGCCGGGCGGTCGGTGGCATCCTGGACCCGGAGCGGACACCAGGAGGGCAGTGCGATGGCGACGAGCAGCACGGCGGGGACGCGGGCGCCGGACCGCCCCATGCGCGCCGACGCGCGCCGCAACTACGACCGGCTGCTCGGCGAGGCCCGTACGTCGTTCGCGGAGCACGGCACGGATGCCTCGCTGGAGGACATCGCCCGGGGGGCGGGCGTGGGCATCGGCACCCTGTACCGGCACTTCCCCAACCGGCACGCCCTGATGAACGCGGTCTTCCAAGAGGCGCTGACGGCGCTGCTGACCCGCTCCCGGGAACTGGCCGGGTCCGAGCAGCCGTGCACCGCGCTCGTGGAGTGGCTGGGCGCGATCGTCAGCCACGCCGGCGAGTACCGCGGTCTGGCGCAGGCTCTCATGTCGGCCTCGGTGGACCGGACTTCGGCCCTGACCGAGTGCCATGTGCCGTTGCGTCAGGCGGGGGCGCGGCTGCTGGAGCGGGCCCAGGCGAGCGGCGCGGTGCGGGCGGACGTCTCGATCGACGACCTGTTGCAGCTGACGAACGCGATCGCCCTGGCGGCGGAACAGACCCCGGCGGACCCGGCTCTGGCGGCCCGCCTCCTGCGCCTCACCCTCCAGGGCCTGCGCGCCGCGCCCTGAGCGCCGCGATCCGGCGGGTGCGCTCGGGGCCCCGCCTACCGTCGCCGGAGGTCCGCCACCCGGGCCCGTTCCCCGGGCCCGTCCGTGCTCCGCAGCTGCGGGCCGAGCCCGGCCGGTCCACCGCCCGGGTGTGTACGCCGCTGGCCCGGCAGCGGCAGGTCGGGGCGGGGCCTGCGGCCCTGGTTCAGACCCTCGCCGCCGCCCGTGTGCTCCGACTCCGACCCCGCGACCGTGATCTCGACGCCCTGGTCCGCCAGCGCCTGGAGCTCGGTGGCGGCCCGTTCGTCGTGGGCCGGCGGTTCGTCCGTCACCAGACGGGTGATCAGCTCCGTGGGTACCGTCTGGAACATGGTGTCGGAGCCGAGCTTGGTGTGGTCCGCCAGGACCACCACCTCCGCCGCGGCCTGCACCAGTGCCCGGTCCACACTCGCCGAGAGCATGTTGGACGTGGACAGTCCGCGTTCGGCGGTCAGCCCGCTCCCGGAGAGGAACGCCCTGGAGACCCGCAGCCCCTGGAGGGACTGCTCGGCCCCACTGCCCACGAGCGCGTAGTTGCTCCCGCGCAGGGTGCCGCCGGTCATCACCACTTCCACCCGGTTGGCATGGGCCAACGCCTGGGCGACCAGCAGCGAGTTGGTGACCACGGTCAGGCCGGGGACACGCGCGAGCCGGCGGGCCAGCTCCTGCGTGGTCGTACCGGCGCCGACCACGATGGCCTCGCCCTCACCGACCAGTCCGGCGGCCAGGTCGGCGATGGCCGTCTTCTCCGCGGTGGAGAGATGGGATTTCTGCGGAAAGCCGGACTCCCGCGTAAAACCGCCCGGCAAGACCGCACCGCCGTGCCGGCGGTCGAGGAGTCCTTCTGCCTCCAGTGCCCGCACGTCCCGCCGTACGGTCACTTCGGAGGTCTGGACGACGCGGGCGAGCTCACGGAGCGATACCGCCCCGTTGGCACGCACCATTTCGAGGATCAACTGACGACGTTCTGCAGCGAACACGGAACTGACAGTAACCTGGCCGTAGGTAGCTTTTCAGCAGTTTGCGCCGAATAACAGAAGTTGTACACAGACGGGGCCCCCTAGTGATATAGGGGGCCCCGCTGTGTTTCAGGCATCGTCCAGGAGCGGCCGGACGGCCTTGGCCTACGCCTCGCCGACACCCTTACGGGTGTGCAACTGCCGGGCCACTTCCGCGATCGACCCCGACAGGGACGGGTACACGGTGAAGGCGTTCGCGATCTGCTCCACCGTCAGGTTGTTGTCGACCGCGATCGAGATCGGGTGGATCAGCTCACTGGCCCGTGGCGCGACCACGCATCCGCCGACGACGATCTCGGTGCCCGGACGGCAGAGGATCTTGACGAAGCCGTCCCGGATGCCCTGCATCTTGGCGCGCGGGTTGCGCAGCAGCGGCAGCTTCACGACGCGGGCGTCGATCTTGCCGGAATCGACGTCGGCCTGGCTGTAGCCGACCGTGGCGATCTCCGGGTCGGTGAAGACGTTGGCGGAGACCGTCTTGAGGTTGAGCGGGGTCACCGCGTCGCCGAGGAAGTGGTACATCGCGATACGGCCCTGCATCGCCGCGACCGAGGCCAGGGCGAAGACCCCGGTGACGTCGCCGGCCGCGTAGACGCCGGGGGCGCTGGTGCGCGAGACCCGGTCGGTGCGGATGTGCCCGGAGTCCTTGAGCTGGACCCCGGCCTCCTCCAGCCCCATGCCCGCCGTGTTGGGGATCGCGCCGACCGCCATCAGGCAGTGCGTGCCGGAGATGACCCGGCCGTCGGCCAGCGTGACCTCGACGCGGTCGCCGACGCGCTTCGCGGCCTGGGCACGGGAGCGGGCCATGACGTTCATGCCGCGGCGCCGGAAGACGTCCTCCAGGACGGCCGCGGCGTCCGGGTCCTCGCCGGGCAGTACCCGGTCCCGGGAGGAGACGAGGGTCACCCGGGAGCCGAGCGCCTGGTAGGCGCCGGCGAACTCAGCGCCGGTCACACCGGAGCCGACCACGATGAGCTCCTCGGGGAGCTCGTCGAGGTCGTAGACCTGCGTCCAGTTCAGGATGCGCTCGCCGTCCGGCTGGGCGTCCGGGATCTCCCGGGGGTGGCCGCCGGTCGCGATCAGGACGGCGTCGGCGGTGAGCCGCTCCTCCGTCCCGTCGGCGGCGGTCACCACGACCTGGCGCGAGCCGTCGGCGGCCTGGAGCCCTTCGAGCCGGCCGCGGCCCCGCATGACCCGGGCCCCGGCGCGCGTCACGGAGGCGGTGATGTCGTGGGACTGGGCGAGCGCCAGGCGCTTGACCCTGCGGTTCACCTTGCCGAGGTCGACCCCGACCACGCGCGCCGCCTGCTCGACGTGCGGCGTGTCGTCGGCGACGATGATGCCCAGCTCCTCGTAGGAGGAGTCGAAGGTGGTCATCACCTCGGCCGTCGCGATCAGGGTCTTCGAGGGCACGCAGTCGGTGAGTACCGAAGCTCCGCCGAGGCCGTCGCAGTCGACGACGGTCACCTCCGCGCCGAGCTGGGCGCCCACCAGTGCCGCCTCGTAGCCGCCGGGGCCGCCGCCGATGATCACGATCCGGGTCACAAGAAGTCCGCCTCGCGTGGTGTCATCCCACGGCCGTCTGCCGCCCCGGCCGGGGGTCCGGGGGATCGCCCCGGGGAATGCAGTACGTAGTTCATTGTCCCGCACCCGCCGATCCGCCTCGCCCCGGGGCCCTCCATCCGGGAACGCGCCCGGTCCCGCCCCCTCGTTCCGCCCCGGCACGGCCCTCGGGCCCGTGACGCCGACCGGCGGAACCGGCATGTTTCCCGTCACCTCCCGTACCCTCGACCCCATGTCGCTCTACGCCGCGTACGCCGGCAACCTCGACGCGCGGCTGATGACGCGCCGCGCCCCGCATTCACCGCTGCGCGGCACCGGCTGGCTGAACGGCTGGCGGCTGACGTTCGGCGGCGAGCAGATGGGCTGGGAGGGCGCCCTGGCCACGGTCGTGGAGGCGCCCCGCTCCCAGGTCTTCGTCGCGCTGTACGACCTGGCACCGATGGACGAGGACTCCATGGACCGCTGGGAAGGCGTCGGCCTCGACATCTACCGCCGTATGCGGGTGCGCGTGCACACCCTGGACGGCGAGGAGCCGGCCTGGATGTACGTGCTGAACGGCTACGAGGGCGGCCTGCCCTCCGCCCGCTACCTGGGCGAGGTGGCGGACGCCGCCGAGTCGGCGGGCGCCCCGCACGACTATGTGATGAGCCTGCGCAAGCGCCCCTGCTGACCCGCCCGGAAGCCACCCGGCACACGGCTTCTGTACGAAAGCACGAACAGGTCCGGCCAGGCTCTGGACCCGCACATCTACGCGCGTAGGGAATCAGCGGTTACCCTCATCCGCGTGAACGCATCTGTTATTCCGGACCACATCCAGGGCGACCCGCACGCGGCCGCCGCCGACGCCGCCGCCCGCCTGCGCGAGCTGACCGGCGCCGAGACCCATGACGTCGCCCTCGTGATGGGCTCCGGCTGGGCCCCCGCCGGCGATGCGCTCGGCACGCCGGAGGCCGAGTTCCCGGTGACCGCGCTCCCCGGGTTCCCCGCTCCCGCGGTGGAGGGGCACGGCGGGAAGATCCGCTCCTACCTGATCGGTGGGAAGCGCGCGCTCGTCTTCCTCGGCCGCACGCACTACTACGAGGGCCGGGGCGTCGCCGCCGTCGCCCACGGTGTCCGTACGGCGGTCGCCGCGGGCTGCCGGACCGTCGTCCTGACGAACGGCTGCGGCGGTCTCCGCGAGGGCATGCGCCCCGGGCAGCCGGTGCTGATCAACGACCACATCAACCTCACGGCGGCGTCCCCGATCGTCGGCGCCAACTTCGTCGATCTGACCGACCTGTACTCGCCGCGGCTGCGGGCCCTGTGCCAGGAGATCGACCCGACGCTCGAAGAGGGCGTCTACGTGCAGTTCCCCGGGCCGCACTACGAGACCCCGGCCGAGATCAACATGGTCCGCGTCCTGGGCGGCGACCTGGTCGGCATGTCCACCGTGCTGGAGGCCATCGCGGCCCGTGAGGCGGGCGCCGAGGTGCTGGGGATCTCCCTGGTCACCAACCTGGCCGCCGGCCTGAGCGGCGAACCCCTCAACCACGAGGAGGTCCTGCGGGCCGGCCTGGAGTCGGCGACCCGGATGGGCGCGCTGCTGGCCCAGGTCCTGGACCGGATCTGACCTGCGGCGGGCGCCCGCCCCTCCTGGCGCCCGGCCCCACCGGGCCCCGACCGGACCTGACCCGTCCGGCCGCCTCCAGCCTTTCCGGCCCCCTCCTGCCCCTCCGGTGTTCGAGGAGCGGGGCCCGGGGTGGAGCCCCGAAGATCAGCTCGTCCGGCGCTTGAAAACGCCGGAGGGCCCGGGGGCCCGGGAGCCGAGCCTCCGGTTTCGGGAAGGGACGGGAAGGGGACAAGCCCGCGCAGCGCCCACCCCTGCCCCGCCCCACCACCGCACCACATCCCCGCACCCACCCACCCGCACCCCCGAGAGGCGGACCCCGTGCAGCAGGACCTCATCGCCCGGGCCAGGACCTGGCTGGCCGAGGACCCGGACCCGGAGACCCGCGAGGAGCTCGAGGCCCTCCTCGACGCCGAGGACCACGACGCCCTCGCCGAACGTTTCGCCGGCACCCTCCAGTTCGGCACGGCCGGGCTGCGGGGCGAGATCGGCGCGGGCCCGATGCGGATGAACCGTTCCGTCGTCATCCGGGCCGCCGCCGGCCTCGCCGCGTACCTGAAGGCGAACGGCGACGGGGGCGGTCTGGTCGTCATCGGCTACGACGCCCGGTACAAGTCCGCCGACTTCGCCCGCGACACCGCGGCCGTGATGACCGGTGCCGGTCTGCGCGCCGCCGTGCTCCCCCGCCCGCTGCCCACCCCGGTCCTCGCGTACGCCATACGGCACCTGGGGGCCGTGGCGGGCGTCGAGGTCACCGCCAGCCACAATCCGCCGCGCGACAACGGCTACAAGGTCTACCTGGGCGACGGCTCGCAGATCGTGCCCCCGGCCGACGCGGAGATCGCCGCCGCCATCGACGCGGTCGGCCCGCTCGACGGCGTACCGCGCCCGGAGAACGGCTGGGAGGTCCTCGGCGACGAGGTCCTGGACGCCTACCTCGCCCGTACCGACGCCGTCCTCGCCGCCGGGTCGCCCCGCACCGCGCGGACCGTCTACACGGCGATGCACGGCGTCGGCACCTCCGTCCTCACGGCCGCCTTCGCCCGGGCCGGTTTCCCCGAGCCGGTGCTCGTCGCCGAGCAGGCCGACCCGGACCCGGCGTTCCCGACCGTGGCGTTCCCCAACCCGGAGGAGCCGGGCGCGATGGACCTCGCCTTCGCGACCGCGCGCCGGGCGGAACCGGACCTGATCATCGCCAACGACCCGGACGCCGACCGCTGTGCCGTCGCCGTCCCCGACCCGTCGGCCGAGGGCGGCTGGCGGATGCTGCGCGGTGACGAGGTCGGCGCGCTGCTCGCCGCCCACCTGGTGGACCGGGGCGTCTCCGGGGTGCTGGCCGAGTCGATCGTGTCCTCGTCCCTCCTCGGCCGGATCGCCGAGAAGGCGGGCCTGGGTTACGAGGAGACGCTGACGGGCTTCAAGTGGATCGCCCGGGTGGACGGTCTGCGGTACGGCTACGAGGAGGCGCTGGGCTACTGCGTCGACCCGGAGGGCGTACGCGACAAGGACGGCATCACCGCGGCCCTGCTGGTCGCCGAGCTGGCCTCCGTGCTGAAGGAGCGGGGCCGCACCCTGCTCGACCTGCTGGACGACCTCGCCCTGGACCACGGGCTGCACGCGACCGACCAGCTGTCGGTGCGCGTCGAGGACCTGACGGTCATCGCGGACGCCATGCGCCGGCTGCGGGAGAACCCCCCGGCCGCCCTGGCGGGCCTGCCCGTCACCTCGGCCGAGGACCTGGCCCGCGGCACGGACCGGCTGCCGCCCACCGACGGCCTGCGCTACCAGCTGACCGGGGCACGGGTGATCGTCCGCCCGAGCGGCACCGAGCCGAAGCTCAAGTGCTATCTGGAGGTCGTGGTCCCGGTCTCCGGCAGGGACGGGCTCCCGGCGGCCAGGGCACGGGCCGCGGAACTCCTGACCGGCATCAAGCGCGACCTCGCGGCAGCCGCGGGCATCTGACGGGCCCGCTTCACGCCCACCACCTCCGCGGTGGGCGTGAGGCACCCTTCCTCCGCCGCGGACAGCCCCGGCCGCCCGCCTCGGGGCCGGTCCGTACTCCCCGTACGGGCCCGGCCGTTCAGCCGATCGCCAGCAGCACCACGAGCAGCACCACGCCGACACCGACCGGCGCGAGCACCTCGTACGACCAGCGCACCGAGGCACTGGTCGCGCGCTGCCCGGGGTCCGCCCCGCGCTCCTTCAGTTCGCGCAGCTCGTTCACCGTCCGGTCGGCGGCCGCCACGCGGGCCTGCGTGTCGCGGATGTCGGCGTGCACGGAGGTCCGGCCGAACGGGTCGTCCAGCGATGCCCTGCTCGCCTTCCTGGCGGCCTTCTTGCGCTCGCGCAGCGACACCGGGACCGCCCACAGCTGGTACTTCGTGCCGTCCTGGGCGAACAGCTCGCTGGTGTACGAGGCGCGGACGTCGGCGACGTCGGTCCAGGGCAGCTCGATGGTCCGGAACGGGTTGCGGACGCGGATGCGCTCCTCGTTGGCGTACACCGCGGGTCGCAGCGTGAAGGCGACGATCAGCGGGATCACGGTCAGCAGTGCGGCCAGTGCCATCCAGGGGACCCATCCCTCGCCGCGGACCGCCGCGTCCACGCCGACCCAGCCGACCAGCAGGATCAGCAGCGCGCCGGTGACCAGCCCGCCTCCGGAGCGGTAGGTCCGGTCGGCGTAGGAGGGCTCGGCGGGGGGCGTGGGGCTCGTCATGGTCCGATTCTGCCTGACGGGCCCGGACGGGTGGCCCGGTGCCCGCCCCGGGGCGTGCGGGGGCGCGGAGAAGGAGGGGGACTGTACATGTCGCTACGCGCGTAGATATGCTCCTCTGGTGACCATGCCCACGACTGCACCGCCCCCCAAGCCGTCAGCCGCGTCCGAGCGGGGAGGCAGCCCCTTCGCCGACGCGACCGCGTCCGACAGCGCGCTGCGCCGCTTCCTGCACGGGCTGCCCGGTGTCGACACCGTCGGTCTCGAAGCGCGCGCCGCCTCCCTCGGTACCCGGTCGGTCAAGACGACCGCCAAGGCGTACGCCATCGATCTGGCCATCTCGATGATCGACCTGACGACGCTGGAAGGCGCGGACACCCCCGGCAAGGTCCGGGCGCTGGCCGCCAAGGCCGTCAACCCCGATCCGCTCGACCGTACGACCCCGCGCACCGCCGCGGTCTGCGTCTACCCCGACATGGCACGGACCGCCGTCGCCGCGCTGTCCGGGTCCGGAGTGAAGGTGGCGTCCGTGGCGACGGCCTTCCCCGCCGGGCGGGCCGCGCTGGACGTCAAGCTCGCGGACGTCCGCGACGCGGTGGCGGCCGGTGCCGACGAGATCGACATGGTGATCGACCGGGGCGCCTTCCTGTCCGGCCGCTACCTGAAGGTGTACGAGGAGATCGTCGCCGTGAAGGCGGAGTGCGGCTCGGCGCGCCTGAAGGTGATCTTCGAGACGGGCGAGCTGTCCACGTACGACAACATCCGGCGGGCCTCCTGGCTCGGGATGCTGGCGGGCGCGGACTTCGTCAAGACCTCGACCGGCAAGGTCGCGACGAACGCCACCCCGGCGAACACCCTGCTGATGCTGGAGGCCGTGCGCGACTTCCGCGAGCAGACCGGCGTCCAGGTCGGGGTGAAGCCCGCGGGCGGCATCCGCACCACCAAGGACGCGATCAAGTTCCTCGTCCTGGTGAACGAGACCGCCGGTGAGGACTGGCTGGACAACCACTGGTTCCGCTTCGGCGCCTCCAGCCTGCTGAACGACCTGCTGATGCAGCGCCAGAAGCTCAGCACCGGCCGTTACTCCGGCCCCGATTACGTGACGGTGGACTGATAGCCATGGCATCCGCATTCGACTACGCACCGGCTCCGGAGTCCCGCTCCGTCGTCGACATCGCACCCTCCTACGGGCTGTTCATCGACGGCGAGTTCACCGAGGCCGCCGACGGCAGGGTCTTCAAGACCGTCAGCCCGTCCACCGAGGAGGTGCTCTCCGAGGTCGCCCGCGCGGGCGCCGAGGACGTGGACCGCGCCGTGAAGGCCGCCCGCAAGGCGTTCGAGAAGTGGTCGGCGCTGCCCGGCTCGGAGCGCGCCAAGTACCTCTTCCGGATCGCCCGGATCATCCAGGAGCGCTCCCGCGAGCTGGCCGTCCTGGAGACCCTGGACAACGGCAAGCCGATCAGGGAGACCCGTGACGCGGACCTCCCGCTGGTCGCCGCGCACTTCTTCTACTACGCGGGCTGGGCCGACAAGCTCGACCACGCCGGCTACGGGGCGAACCCGCGCCCGCTGGGCGTGGCCGGACAGATCATCCCGTGGAACTTCCCGCTGCTGATGCTCGCGTGGAAGATCGCCCCGGCGCTCGCCACCGGCAACACCGTGGTCCTCAAGCCCGCCGAGACGACACCGCTGTCCGCGCTGTTCTTCGCGGACATCTGCCGCCAGGCGGGACTGCCCAGGGGTGTCGTCAACATCCTGCCCGGGTACGGCGACGCGGGCTCCGCGCTCGTCGAGCACCCGGACGTGAACAAGGTCGCCTTCACCGGGTCGACCGCCGTCGGCAAGGCCATCGCCCGGCAGATCGCGGGCACGGACAAGCGCGCGACGCTCGAACTGGGCGGCAAGGGCGCCAACATCGTCTTCGACGACGCGCCGATCGACCAGGCCGTCGAGGGCATCGTGACCGGCATCTTCTTCAACCAGGGCCAGGTCTGCTGCGCGGGCTCCCGGCTCCTCGTCCAGGAGTCGGTGCACGACGAGGTGCTGCACGCCCTCAAGCGCCGGCTGTCCACGCTGCGCCTCGGCGACCCGCTGGACAAGAACACCGACATCGGCGCGATCAACTCCGCCGAACAGCTCGCCCGGATCAGCGCGCTGGTGGAGACCGGCGAGGCGGAGGGCGCCGAACGCTGGTCGGCCCCCTGCGAGCTCCCGTCCACGGGCTACTGGTTCGCCCCGACGCTCTTCACCGGAGTCACCCAGGCGCACACGGTCGCCCGGGACGAGATCTTCGGCCCGGTGCTGTCGGTGCTCACCTTCCGTACGCCGGACGAGGCCGTCGCCAAGGCCAACAACAGCCAGTACGGCCTGTCGGCCGGCATCTGGACGGAGAAGGGCTCCCGCATCCTCGCGGTGGCGAACAGGCTCCGCGCCGGTGTGGTGTGGGCCAACACGTTCAACAAGTTCGACCCGACCTCGCCGTTCGGCGGATACAAGGAGTCGGGCTACGGCCGCGAGGGCGGCCGTCACGGTCTGGAGGCCTACCTCGATGTCTGACGGGCGACTCAGCGTCTTCAAGACCTACAAGCTGTACGTCGGGGGCAAGTTCCCCCGCTCCGAGAGCGGCCGGGTGTACGAGGTGACGGACTCCAAGGGCAAGTGGCTGGCCAACGTCCCGCAGTCCTCCCGCAAGGACGCCAGGGACGCCGTGGTGGCCGCGCGGAAGGCGTTCGGCGGCTGGTCCGGCGCGACCGCGTACAACCGCGGCCAGATCCTCTACCGCGTCGCGGAGATGCTGGAGGGCCGCCGGGAGCAGTTCGTCCGGGAGGTGGCGGAGGCCGAGGGGCTGTCGAAGTCCAAGGCGGCGTCCGTCGTCGACGCGGCGATCGACCGCTGGGTCTGGTACGCGGGCTGGACCGACAAGATCGGCCAGGTCGTGGGCGGGGCCAACCCGGTCGCGGGGCCGTATCTCAACCTCTCCACGCCCGAACCCACCGGTGTGGTCACGGTGCTGGCCCCGCAGGAGTCGTCCCTCCTGGGCCTGGTCTCCGTCGTCGCACCGGTGATCGCCGCCGGCAACACGGCGGTCGTCGTCGCCTCGGCCGACCGGCCGCTGCCCGCGCTCTCGCTGGGCGAGGTGCTGGCCACGTCGGACCTGCCGGGTGGTGTGGTGAACATCCTGTCGGGCCGTACGGCGGAGCTGGCGGCGCCGCTCGCCTCGCACCAGGACGTCAACGGCATCGACCTCACGGGAGCCGCGGACGACGCGGACCTGGCGAAGGAGTTGGAGGCGGCCGCCGCGGACAACCTGAAGCGCGTCCGCCGTCCACAGCCTGTGGACGGCACCGACTGGTCGGCCGACCCCGGTACGCACCGGCTGACGGCCTTCCTGGAGACCAAGACGGTCTGGCACCCGACGGGCGCCCTGGGGGCCTCCGGCTCCTCGTACTGACCGGCGCACGCGCCCGTGGGGCCCGCCTCCGCTTCACGGGGGCGGGCCCCGCGGGGCTCTGGGCGGGCCGGTCCGGACCGCCGGGTCAGCCGGTGATCAGGCCGGTGACCTTGCCCACCAGGGGCAGGTCGGCGAGCGCGCCACCGCTGGTCAGCGGGTCGGTGACGATCGCCGTGGTCACCGGCTTGAAGTCGGCGATCTGGGCGCCCACCGCGTTGTCCAGCGGGTCCGCGCCCGTCCCGGCGAGCGGGTCCAGCTGCAGGTCGGTGACGGGCGCGACCGCGCCCGCCAGCCCGTAGCCGAGCGCGCTGTTCAGCGCGGGCCCCGCCGCGTCGCCGACCGCTCCCAGCGTGCCGTCCGCGGTGTCCGACCCGGTGGCCGGGACGGCGGGCAGGGGTGCCGCCTGGGCCGCCGCCGCGCCTCCCGCGCCGAGGGCCGCGCCCAGCGCGGTGAGGGTCAGACCGGCGCGCAGCAGAGCGCGACGCCGGGGCTTGGACAGTGCATGACGTGCCATGTTTTTCCCACCTGATCGAGCCTGATCGAGTAATCGCTTGCGTGCGCAGAGTAGTTGGCGTGTGATGCTCGATACCAACAGCACCTCCCGGGGATCCCCTGCGCGGGTCGATGCCTCACACTTCTGTCCTGTGAGTTCCCAACCGATCCCCACTCGCGTCGTGCTGCTCGCCGGTCCCTCCGGATCCGGCAAGTCGTCCCTCGCCGCCCGCACCGGGCTTCCGGTGCTTCGCCTGGACGACTTCTACAAGGAGGGCAACGACCCGACCCTGCCGGTGGTCACCGGTAGCACCGACATCGACTGGGACTCGGTGCTGTCGTGGGACGCCGACGCGGCGGTCGCCGCCGTCGCGGAGCTGTGCCGGACCGGCCGTACGCACGTGCCGGTGTACGACATCGCGACGAGCTCGCGGAGCGGTGTGGAGGCGCTCGACATCGCCCGTACGCCGCTGTTCGTGGCCGAGGGCATCTTCGCGGCGGACATCGTGGACCGCTGCCAGGAGCTCGGCCTGCTCGCCGACGCGCTGTGCCTGCGGGGCCGCCCTTCGACGACGTTCCGGCGGCGGCTGGTACGGGACCTGCGGGAGGGCCGCAAGTCGGTGCCGTTCCTGCTCCGGCGCGGCTGGCGGCTGATGCGGGCCGAGCGGCGCATCGTCGCCCGGCAGACGGCTCTGGGCGCGTATCCCTGCGGCAAGGCCGAGGCTCTGGGCCGGCTGGCCGCCGCGGCGGCGGGCCGCTGCCGCCGCGCCCCGGTGGAGGGACGGCTCACGGAACAGGGCGCCGCTCCGGGTCTCGCGGGCGACTGAGGGCGCGGGGCCCGCGGGGCCGACCGGGGACCCTGCGGGCCGACCGAGGGGCTTACGGGACCGGGCGAGGGGCCACAGACCGGCCCCGGGCCCCGTGAACGGCTTGCGGGCCGTACCGGCGTCCCGCGCGGCCGCCGGAGCGGCCACGGAGCCGGACACGGCGAAGCGGGGCCCGACGAGACCCCCCGGCCCGTCCGACCCCGCCTGTACCGCCCCCGTACCGCCGCCTCCCCCGAAGCGGCGGCCTGTCTCCCCCGTCCCCCGTACCCCTCAGGCCACCAGCTCGCCGAAGGACTCCTCCTCGTCACGGCCGAAGCTGAGGACCTCGTCCTCGCGGAGCCGGCGGAGCGACCGCCAGATGCTCGACTTCACCGTGCCGACACTGATGCCGAGTATCGACGCGATCTCCGGGTCCGTGCGGCCCTCGTAGTAGCGCAGGACCAGCATGGTGCGCTGGAGTTCCGGCAGCCGTGCGAGCGCCTGCCACAGCACCGCCCGCAGTTCCGTGCCGCGCATCGCGTCCGTGTCGCCGACCGTCTCCGGCAGCTCCTCGGTCGGGTATTCGTTCAGCTTGCGCCTGCGCCAGGCGCTGATGTGCAGGTTCGTCATGGTGCGGCGGAGGTATCCGCCGACCGCCGCCTTGTCACTGATCCGGTCCCACGCCCGGTACGTCGAGAAGAGGGCGCTCTGCAGCAGGTCCTCGGCCTCGAACCGGTCGCCGGTCAGGTGGTAGGCGGTCGCGTACAGGGAGGCGCGCCGCTCCTGGACGTAGGCCGTGAACGCCGCTTCGGCGTCCTCGGCCCCCGCCAGGGGCTTCCGCTCCCCCGAGCCCTCCCCGTACGCGTGTCCCCCGTTTCCCCCCGCGTGGCCCCCGTTTCCCCCCGTGGGCGCGTCAACCATCGTCAGATGCGACGAGTGCTGACGCCCGGCACCGCGGAAGCACCCCCGCCCTCCCCCGGTGCCGGACTTCTCGGTGCTCCGACCGGTGTCGTGGAGGCGCGTGACAACTGCGCTTGAGGTGGTGCTGTGCAGTGCGTTCATCTCGCGCCCCCCATCGGTGGAGTTCGTCTGTCCTTGTGCCAACGAGCTTGCCGGGGCGATTTCATGGCCCTGTCCTGCGACTGTCACAGGCCTGTCACAAGCCAGGTCAGGGCTCCGCGCGGGTGTCGGCACGCCTCGGGGAAGGGCTCAAGTGGGGAGCGCTGTCGAACTGTGACACCCCCATGGGCCACAATGACCTCCGTGCCTTTCCTGTTGCTGATCGAGGACGACGACGCCATCCGCACGGCCCTCGAACTCTCGCTGTCTCGCCAGGGTCACCGTGTGGCCACCGCGGCGACGGGAGAGGACGGCCTGGAGCTGCTTCGCGAGCAGCGGCCCGACCTGGTCGTGCTGGACGTGATGCTGCCCGGGATCGACGGTTTCGAGGTCTGCCGCCGCATCCGGCGCACCGACCAGTTGCCGATCATCCTGCTGACGGCCCGCAGCGACGACATCGACGTCGTGGTGGGTCTGGAGTCGGGGGCGGACGACTACGTGGTGAAGCCCGTGCAGGGCCGGGTGCTCGACGCCCGGATCCGCGCGGTGCTGCGCCGTGGTGAGCGGGAGTCCACCGACTCGGCGACCTTCGGCAGTGTGGTCATCGACCGTTCGGCGATGACCGTCACCAAGAACGGCGAGGACCTGCAGCTCACGCCGACCGAGCTGCGCCTCCTGCTGGAGCTGAGCCGCAGGCCCGGTCAGGCGCTGTCGCGGCAGCAGTTGCTGCGGCTGGTGTGGGAGCACGACTACCTCGGTGACTCACGGCTCGTGGACGCGTGTGTCCAGCGGCTGCGGGCGAAGGTGGAGGACGTGCCGTCCTCGCCGACCCTGATCCGTACCGTGCGCGGTGTCGGCTACCGGCTGGACACGCCTCAGTGAGCGGTGCCGCGAAGCGTTCCTTCCTCGCGGGTCTTCGCTGGACCAGCCTGCGGCTGCGGCTGCTGATCGTGTTCGCCCTGGTGGCCCTGGTGGCCGCGGTGTCCGCGTCGGGCATCGCCTACTGGCTCAACCGCGAGGCCGTCCTGACCCGTACGCAGGACGCGGCGCTCGGTGACTTCCGCCGGCAGATGCAGAACCGGGCGGCCTCGCTGCCGACGCGGCTGACGGCGGCCGAACTGCGCGACGCGGCCGAGCAGATGGCGAGCAGCAGCCCCGGGTACCACGTGCTGCTGGTCGGATCCCACGACGGCAAGCCGATCGTGGGCTCCTCGAACCTCGACGCGTTCACCAAGCGGGACGTGCCCGAGTCGCTGCAGAAGCAGGTGAACAGGAAGCAGCCGCTCAAGAACGGCGACTCCTTCGAGTACCACCTGTTCTGGCAGCGTACGACCATCGGCAACACGCCCTATCTGGTGGCCGGTACGAAGATCATCGGCGGGGGCCCGACCGGGTACATGCTCAAGTCCCTCGACCAGGAGCGCCAGGACCTCAACTCGCTGGCCTGGTCCCTGGGCGTGGCGACCGCGCTGGCGCTGATCGGTTCGGCGTTGCTCGCGCAGGCCGCCGCGACGACCGTGCTGCGGCCGGTGCAGCGGCTGGGGGACGCCGCGCGGAAGCTCGGCGAAGGCAAGCTCGACACCCGTCTCGTGGTCTCCGGCACGGACGAACTGGCCGATCTCTCCCGCACGTTCAACAGGGCGGCGAGCTCGCTGGAGAAGACGGTCGCGGACATGAGCGCCCGGGAGGAGTCGAGCCGCCGGTTCGTCGCCGACATGTCGCACGAGCTGCGTACCCCGCTGACGGCGATCACCGCGGTCGCGGAGGTGCTGGAGGACGAGGCGGACAGCCTGGACCCGATGATCGCGCCCGCCGTGCACCTGGTGGTCAGTGAGACCCGGCGGCTGAACGACCTGGTCGAGAACCTCATGGAGGTCACCCGCTTCGACGCGGGCACGGCCCGGCTGGTCCTGGACACGGTGGACGTGGCCGACCAGGTCACCGCCTGCATCGACGCACGGGCGTGGCTGGACGCGGTCGATCTGGACGCCGAGCGGGGCCTGATGGCACGGCTGGATCCGCGCCGACTGGACGTCATCCTGGCGAACCTCATCGGCAACGCGCTGAAGCACGGCGGTTCGCCGGTCCGGGTGGCGGTGCGGGCGGACGACGACGAGCTGACCATCGAGGTACGCGACCACGGTCCGGGCGTGCCCGAAGAGGTCCTGCCGCACGTGTTCGACCGTTTCTACAAGGCGAGCGCCTCCCGACCGCGCTCGGAGGGCAGCGGGCTGGGGCTGTCGATCGCCATGGAGAACGCCCACATCCACGGGGGCGACATCACGGCCTTCAACTCGCCGGACGGCGACGGCGCGGTGTTCCTCCTGCGGCTGCCGCGCGACGCCGGCCGGCTGGCGGGCGACCCCGCGGACGAGGACCAGGACACGGACACGGACCGGCCCCGGGACATCGGCCGTCCCGGGGAGCGGGGCCGGGGTGCGAACGGGAAGGACGGCGCGACGTGATGCGCAGCGAGCGTTCGTACGGCGCGGGCCGGGGTGCCCGGCCGGGCGGCGGTCCGGCCGCCGGGGCGCGGGCCGGCCGGGCCGCCGCCGCGCTCGGTGCCGCCGTGGCCTGTGTGGCGCTGGCCGCCGGGTGCGGGATCCGGAGCACGTCGGTGCCGGTGGACGCCGGGGCGGCGCCGTCCCGGGTGCCGTGCCGGACGTCCGGGACGGACACCGGCAACCGGCCGCCGGACAGCCTGACGGTCCAGGTCTATCTCGTGTGCGCCTCACAGCTGGCGCCGGTGGAACGCACGGTCGAGGTCGACGGGTCGGGGTCGGACCGGCTGCGGGTCGCACGGACGCTGCTGGCCCAGTTGCGGCAGAAGCCGTCCGACGAGGAGCAGCGGGCGGGCTTCTCCACGCTGGTACCGGCGGACCTGCGGGTCGGCGGTGCCCGCGCGGGCGATCCGCAGGGCACCCTGCGTCTCAGCGAGCAGCCCGAGGACCTGCCGGCGGAGGCGCTGGCGCAGCTGGTGTGCTCGTACGCGGAGAGCGACGCGGGGGGATCCGGGGGCTCGGCGCTGCTCGGCGGGCCCGGCGCCTACGAGCCGCGGGACTATCTGTGCACGTCGGAGACGAAGAGCCGGCCGACGGAGGCCCCGACGCCGAAGGCCTCCTAAGGGCTTGCCGATCGTTGACACGGTGTCTTGATCTGCACGCTCTTGGGTTCTGCCGTCGAATCCCACGCCCGCATCGGAGGCAGCGACCACGGGCCGGCCCTCGCGGGCGGTACGGTCGGCGACCATCGCATTGTCAGAGCCGCCTGGCACCATGATCGGCGTGACTGAAGCAACTGAGCCTGAAGCGGATGAAGTTACCGGTGTTCTTAACACGCCGGAGGAATGGCGTGTCTTTCTGGAGCGATACGGCGAGCTGTACGTGAAGGTCCGTGCCGACGAAGAAGAGTTGGTCGACCTGCTGGACGACGATCAGCTGGAGGTTCTGGATCGAGGGGGACGGGTTGAGCAGTGGCTGGGTGCAGCTCCCGCCGCAGAGGAAGCCCTGGTTCGATCCGAGGAGCGGCTCGGGGTGCGGTTCCCACCCAGCCTGCGGGGATTCTTCCTGGCGAGCGACGGGTGGACGCGTCTGGACGACTACGTGGACGGCGTCCACCCGTGCGGCCGCGTCGTGTGGATGCGGGACAGTGCCGCCGGCGGACGCGTGATCGACATCTATGCCTCGATACCCGACAACGAGGAAATAGTCGAGTTGTTCCGCCGTTCCGTCGAGATCGCCCGGGGAGAGGACTTCTGGCTGCTCGATCCGACCGACGTCGGACCGGACGGCGAGTGGGCCGCCTACGCGTTCGCACCGAAGTACGGCGACCCGACGAAGTACCCCAGCTTCTCCGCCCTGTTTCAATCCGGGTACGCGGACATGGAGGAGGACGAGGAGGACATGGACTGAGTCGGCTCGCCGACCTTCACGCCCACGTCAGGACCGATCCGTCCCAGGTCAGGTGAGGCTCTGTTCGGTCAGCGTGGAGAAGGTCCGCCGCCTGCAGCCGAGCAGCGCCCCCGACTCACCGATCCGCCGCTGGACCGCGTACCCGTCCAAGGCGGCATGCCGAGCCACGGGGTGTGGTCCGGTCAGTTCTCGATCAACGCCCTGCGGGGAACGCCGCGCGCCGGCCGAAGCCGACCATGACGAGTGCCACGAGTGTGAGAGCGATCATCCCGGCTGGAAGAACCGGTGCGCCCACGCCGTCGACGATCACAGCACCCACGGCACCACCCGCGAAGATCGCCATGTTGAAGGATGTCGTCAGCATCGCGTTCGCCGCATCGGCGTTCTCGCCCGCGGCCTCCCCCATGGCCGTCTGCAACTGCGTCGCCGAGCCGCCGAACGCGAGGCCCCACAGGATGATCGCGAGGAGCACGAGCACAGTGGACTGCTGCGCGGCGGCAAGAAGCGCCGCGGCGACCACGAACAGGGTCACGCTCGCCAGGGTGAGCCTGCGAAGTGCGCGGTCGATGAACACGCCGGTGATCCAGATGCCTCCGAGCGCGGCGACACCGAAGACGAGAAGCGTGACGTCGGGCCTGAGCGCGAGACGCATCTGCTGCAGATAGGAAGCGATGTAGGTGTAGAGCAGGTTGTGCGCGAGCATCCAGACGCATACGACGGCGAGGACGGTCGCCACGCCGGGAATGCCCAGTACCCGGCGGAGCGGAGCGCGTGTCCGTGTCGACTGCCCCGGGGCGTCGGGCACGAGGGACTTCGCGAAGATCATGACGATGACGCTGAGAAGCGACATCACGGCGAAGGACCAGCGCCACCCGACCGTCGAGCCCAGCCAGGCGCCAAGCGGTGTTCCGACGCCGAGGGCGACCGGGGTTCCGGTCATGGCGACGGCGAGGGCACGCCCGGCGTGCTCAGGTGCGGCGATACGCCGGGCGTATCCGGCGAGCATGCCCCACAGCAGACCGGAGAAGGCTCCCCCGACGAACCGGGCGACGAGAGCGACGGTGAACGACGGCGACACCGCGGTGACGGCGTTCGCCACCAGGAACCCGAGCAGGCCCGCGAGGAGGAGCGGCTTGCGCCGCACCCCGCGCGTCAGCGTGATCGCGGGTATCGCCGAGAGGACCGTTCCGATCGCGTAGGCGCTCACGAGCTGTCCGGCGCCGCCTTCGGAGACGTGGAGTCCGACGGCGAGCTGCGGAAGCAGTCCCGCCGGCAGCGTCTCAGTCATGATCACGATGAATCCGGTACACGCCATCACCACCAGCGCCGCGACGGGGAGTGACTCGTGCGCTCGCTCGGGAACCGGCGCGGGACACGTTGTGGTCATCGAGGCGGACCTCCACTAGTTATGGATCGATCGATCCGATATTGACAGGGGGCACCGCGCGCGTCAAACTGGATCAATCGGTCCGTTATGGAGGAGGTTCGTCGTGCCCCCCGCCGGTCGCCCCCGCGCCTTCGACATGGAGGCGGTCCTGGAGGCCGCGATGCTGCTGTTCTGGGAACAGGGCTACGAAGCGACATCGCTGGCCCAGCTCCGCGAGGCCACAGGGCTGTCCTCCGCGAGCCTGTACGGCGCCTTCGACTCGAAGGAGGGATTGTTCGAGAAGGCCGTCGAGCACTACATCGCCGGGCCGGGCAGCGTCACCGACGTCGTGGCCGACGAGGTGGCGAGCCCCCGGGAGGCCATCTCCCTGCTCCTCCACGGCTCGATCAGCATGCAGACCGATACGTCCCACCCTCGCGGATGCCTCGTCGCCCTCTCGGGGACGGTGCGGGCGCCGGGGGCGGGCGAGGCCGGAGCGCGAAAGGTCGTGGCAGCACGTCGCGCTTCGGACCGAGCACGCATCAGGGCGTGCGTCGTGCGCGGTATCGACTCAGGGGAACTCGCCGAGGACACCGACGTGGACGGCGTCACGTCGATGATCCACGGCTTCTTGCTCGGCATCTCGACACAGGTGTGTGACGGCACACCGGCAGGGCACCTTCACACCGCGGCCGACGCCGTGCTCGCGAACTGGGACGCGCAGGGAGGCTGACGCCCACGCGCACCGTACGTCGGCGTCGACCCACGCACAGCTCCTGGAACCGCACGACCGCGGTGAAACGAGTCGCGCCCAGCCGACGGCCCACCTGGCCGCCCCGGCCTGCCGACCACCGTACTGTCGGCAGCCCGTCGATCACCCGAACGACGATGCGAGCCGAGCCAGCGGTCGATGGGGAGGGCGCCCATGGGTCCCCGCGGGGACGGCGAGTACCGGGCCCGGGCAGCGGGGGGGGGCAGGGGCGTGCCGGTCGTCACAGTCCCTTGGCGCGTCCGGGCGGAACCGATCCTGCCGGTCGTGGCGTCTTGGTGCTCGTGCGTCACAGTTCGGACGGCCGGTCCGTCATCCGCTTCCGCGCGGCGGGGGTAGTCCTCCTCCTCGCGCATCTGCTGTTCGTCTGCTGGCTGACCTTGCGCCCGCTGGACGTCCCCTGGGTGACCGCCGCGAACCTGCGGCCCTTCGACGGGATCAGAGCGGACCTGTCCCTCGGTCCGGCCGAGGCGGCGCGCCGGATCGGTGAGGGGCTGGGCGTGCTGGCCCCGCTGGGCGTGCTGCTGCCGATGGCCGGCGGGCGGCTGCTGGTCTCCCCGTGGGCCTCGCTGGCCCGGACGGTCGCGGCCGGGGCCCTGATCTCGTCGGCCATCGAGCTGGGGCAGACGGGGGTGCCAGGACAGGTCGTGGACGTCGACTCGATCCTGCTGAACACGGCCGGGGTGGCGCTCGCCCATCTGCTGGTCGTCCCGGTGTGCCGGGTGCGGCTGCGCCGGGGGAACCGGGCGGGGGCCGGGGATCTCTCGCGGTTCCGGCACGAGTCCCGGGCGCTGCGGAGTGAAGCCCCTCAGGGGGCGACCCCGACGATTTCCAGGGTCGGTATCGCCCCGTAGAGCGATGCTTTGTCCTCCTTCACGCGGGCACCATGGAGATATCGGGAGCACGACGGAGCTGCTCCCGCCACGGTTCACGAAGGAGTTCACCATGGCCGCACTTGTCCGCCCGACCGAAGGCCGCATGATCGGTGGAGTGTGCGCGGGGCTGGCACGCCGCTTCGGCACCTCCGCCGGGACGATGCGCGTGATCTTCCTGGTCTCCTGCCTGCTGCCCGGCCCGCAGTTCCTGCTCTACCTGGCGCTGTGGGTGCTGCTGCCGTCGGAGAAGCGTTCCTCCGCGACGGCCTGGTGACGGCGGGGTCCAGGGGGGAACGGCACGTACGGGGAGAACGGCAGGAGGGCGCGCACCCTGACCGGGTGCGCGCCCTCTGTGCGTGCCGGGGCACGCGAGGCGTGTGAGACCTCAGCGGCCGAGCGGCAGGCCGCTGGTCAGACCGCCGGTGGGCAGGGCGCCGGTCAGGCCGCCGGCGGGCAGGCCGCCGAGCAGGTTGGTGCCCTTCGTCTTCAGGGCGCCGCCACCCTTCTGGTTGCCGCCCTTCTGCTGGTCGAGCAGGCCGCCCGCGGCCTTCTGCACGGTCGGCACCGCGTCGGTCACGGAGTCGAGCGCGACGTTGGCGGGCAGCACGTCGGCCACGGAGTCGACGGGCAGAGCGACGGCGGAGGCGCTTCCCGCACCGGCGGCGGCGAAAGCGGCACCGATTGCGGCGACACCGAGGGTCCTGACAGCAGACTGCTTCATGACATTCATCCTTGGGGAAGGGGATGTGAGCGGCTCTGCAACGTAGTCAGCCCCGCACCCCTCCCGCAAACATCCCCGGACACGGAAAACGGCCGGAATTCCGCGGTCCCGGCCGCTTCCCCGCGCACTCGCTCAGGCGGAGGAACCCGAAGAACCGCTGGTGGTGGACGTCTGACGGAAGAGCCACTCCGACTTCAGCTCGGCGTAACCGGGCTTCACGACGTCGTTGATCATGGCCAGACGTTCATCGAAAGGAATGAACGCTGATTTCATCGCATTGACTGTGAACCACTGCATGTCGTCGAGCGTGTATCCGAATGTCTCGGTCAGCTTCTCGAATTCGCGGCTCATGCTGGTGCCGCTCATCAGCCGGTTGTCCGTGTTCACGGTGGCGCGGAAATGCAGCTTCCGCAGCAGCCCGATGGGGTGCTCCGCGTACGAGGCGGCGGCGCCCGTCTGGAGGTTGGAGGACGGGCAGAGCTCCAGCGGGATGCGCTTGTCCCGGACGTAGGAGGCGAGGCGGCCGAGCTTCACGCCGCCGTCGTCGGCGACCTCGATGTCGTCGATGATGCGGACGCCGTGGCCGAGCCGGTCGGCGCCGCACCACTGGAGGGCCTGCCAGATGGACGGCAGGCCGAAGGCCTCGCCCGCGTGGATGGTGAAGTGGTTGTTCTCCCGCTTGAGGTACTCGAACGCGTCGAGGTGGCGGGTGGGAGGGTAGCCCGCCTCGGCACCGGCGATGTCGAAGCCGACGACACCCAGATCGCGGTAGCGGTTGGCGAGTTCGGCGATCTCCAGGGCGCGGGCGGCGTGCCGCATCGCCGTGAGGAGGGCGCCGACCCTGATCCGGTGCCCGTTGGCGCGGGCCCGGCGCTCGCCCTCACGGAAACCGTCGTTGACCGCCTCGACGACCTCTTCGAGGGTCAGCCCGTCGGTGAGGTGCTGCTCGGGGGCGTACCGCACCTCGGCGTAGACGACACCGTCCTCGGCGAGGTCCTCGGCGCACTCGGCCGCCACCCGGAACAGCGCGTCGCGGGTCTGCATGACGGCGCAGGTGTGGGCGAAGGTCTCCAGGTACCGCTCCAGCGAACCGGAGTCCGCCGCCTCACGGAACCAGACGCCGAGCTTGTCCGCCTCCGTCTCGGGCAGGGCCTCGTACCCCTGGGCCGCGGCCAGCTCGACGATGGTTCCGGGGCGCAGGCCCCCGTCGAGGTGGTCGTGCAGCAACACCTTGGGGGCGCGGCGGATCTGGTCGGGACCGGGGACGTTCGGGGTCTGGCTCATCATCTGGGCACTGTAGCGCCTACGCGCGTAGATCGCTGCCCCCGATGCGTAACAGTGACTGCGAAGTCGGATGGAATACACCTGGCCTTCTGACACTGTTCTGTCATGGCACAGCGCGCACTTCCCCAGCCCTGCGCGAGGCTGGGACGGGCCGTCCACACGGCCGGGACACTATCCGAGGTCAGCGGCGTGGTCCTGCTGCTCCCGGACGGCGAGACCGACTCGCGTCGCCGTCCCTCCCCCTTGTCGTACGCCGCCCAGCTGCCGTTCGCCCGGACCCTGGCCCGGGCCGGCGTGGAGGACGGGCTCGCCGTGCACGTGGTCCGCTACCGCTGCCGCGGCTGGAACCCCGGGGCCGACCCGGTGGCCGACGCCGACTGGGCCGCCGACGAGGTCCAGCGGCGGTACGGCGACGTGCCGGTCTGCCTCGTGGGCCACGGGATGGGCGGCCGGGCGGCCCTGCGGGCGGCCGGGCACACGGCCGTCACATCGGTGCTGGCGATGGCGCCCTGGCTGCCCGAGGCCACCGCGCCGGAGCCCCGCCCCGAACCGGAGCCGGTCAAGCATCTGGCGGGGCGCCGGGTGCTGATCGTGCACGGCACGAACGACGCGCGCACGAATCCGGAGCTCTCCTACCGGCTGGCCGAACGCGCCAAGAAGACCAACCGCGACACCTGCCGGTTCGAGGTGCACTCCGACGGGCACGCGCTGCGCCAGCACCGCTCCGAAGTGGTCGCGCTGGCGGTGGACTTCGTGCGGGGCTCGCTCTTCGCCCGCTCGTACGCCCGCCCGGTCGTGGACGCGTTCGCCGCACCACCGCCGCTCGGGCTGCGGATGCCGCTGGCGGCCGGTTTCGGGCAGTCGCTGCGGCACTGACGGGCCCCCGGAGGTACGCCGCTCAGTCCGGCAGCAGGTGCCCCCGCCGCGACAGCAGGAAGCGCTTGAAGGCCGCCACCGGCGGGGTGTCGGGGTGGCCGTCCAGCCAGGCGACCCCGATCTCGCGGACGGCGCGCGGTGCGGTGACGGTCAGCTCGACCACACCCGGCCTCGCCACCGCGGGCGGCGGCAGCAGCGCCACCCCGAGCCCGGCGGCGACCAGGCCGCGCAGGGTCTCGGCCTCCTCGCCCTCGAAGGCGACGCGCGGGGTGAACCCGGCCTCCGTGCAGAGGTCGTCGGTGATCCGCCGCAGGCCGTACCCCGGCTCCAGGGTGACGAACGCCTCCTCGGCGGCCTCCGCGAGGCGCACGCGCCGGCGGCCGGCCAGCCGGTGGTCGTCGGGCACCACGAGGCGCAGCCGCTGCTCGTCGAGCCGGCGGGCCACCAGGTCCGGCGCGTCGGGCACGGGCGAGGTGAGGCAGAGGTCGAGGCCGCCGGCCCGCAGCCGCTCGATCATCGCCTCGCCGTAGTTCTGGACGAGCTGGAAGCGGACCCGGGGGTGGTCGGCCCGGAAGGCGCGGATGAGGGAGGGCACGGTCTCGGAGCCCATCGTGTGCAGGAAGCCGAAGGCGACCTTGCCCGCCGTGGGGTCGGCGTCGGCCCGGACCGAGTCGGCGGCCTTCTCCACCTCGGCCAGGGCGCGTTCGACCGAGCCGAGGAAGGTGCGTCCGGCGGGGGTGAGCGAGACCGTGCGGCCCCGGCGGGCGAACAGGGCGACGCCCAGGTCCTGTTCGAGCCTGACCATGGCGCGCGACAGCGTCGACTGCGGGACGCCGAGCTCGTGGGCGGCACGGGTGACGTGCTCGTGCCGGGCCACCGCCTCGAAGTACGCGAGGCGGGGAGCGAGGACGGCACGGATGTCTTCTTCGTAACTACTCGGTGACAGCCGGGCCTGTGAGCTGGATTGATGCGCCATGGGAACGATTATGGCGACTTCATGCATTGGACGCATCAAAACTCCCGGCCTACGTTCACTGTATGCCTCCTGCCAGTACCGGGGCGTCCACCATCACGCTGGGCGCCTCTGCTTCGTCATCCGCCGCCGTCACCCCGGGCGCGCCCGCGACCCCCGCACCGGCCACCGCCGACCGCCTCGAGCCGGGCCGCCCCGGCTACCGCCGGATGAGCTTCGCGCTCTTCGCGTCCGGTGTCGCGACCTTCGCCCTCCTCTACTCCACCCAGGCCCTGCTGCCCGCCGTCTCCGCCTCCTTCGGCGCGACGGCCGGACAGGCGAGCTGGACGGTCTCCGCGGCGACCGGGGCACTGGCCCTGTGTGTCCTGCCGCTGAGCGCGCTCTCCGAGCGCTTCGGGCGACGGCAGATGATGACGGCGTCCCTGACGGTCGCCGTACTGGTCGGGCTCCTCGTGCCGTTCGCCCCGTCCCTCGGCTGGCTGATCGCGCTGCGCGCCGTCCAGGGCGCGGCCCTGGCCGGACTGCCGGCCTCGGCGATGGCGTATCTCGCCGAGGAGGTGCGGCCCAAGGCCCTGGTGGCCGCGATCGGTCTCTTCGTGGCGGGCAACAGCATCGGCGGCATGAGCGGCCGCATCCTCACCGGCTGGGTCGCCCAGCTGTGGGGCTGGCGCATGGCGCTCGGCGCGGTCGGGCTGCTGGCCGTCGGCTGCGCGGTCGTCTTCCACCTGATGATCCCGAGGGCACGGCACTTCACGCCCGGTTCACTCAACCCGAAGGCCCTGGCGAAGACCGTCGGCACGCATCTCGCCGACCCGCTGCTGCGCCGGCTCTACGCGATCGGCGCCCTGTTCATGACGGTGTTCGGCGCCGTCTACACCGTGATCGGCTACCGGCTGGTCGAGGCGCCGTTCGACCTGCCGCAGGGCATCGTCGGTTCGATCTTCCTGGTCTACCTGGTGGGTACGGTCTCCTCCGCCGCGGCCGGCCGGCTCGTCGCGCGGCTGGGCCGCCGGGGCGCGCTGTACCTCGCCGTCTCCACGACGGCCGCCGGTCTGCTGCTCTCGCTGGCCGACCGACTGGTGGCGGTCCTGCTCGGCCTGGTGCTGATCACGGCCGGTTTCTTCGCCGGGCACGCGGTCGCCTCGTCCTCGGTGAGCCGTACGGCGACGACGGGCCGTGCCCAGGCGTCGGCGCTCTACCAGTCGGCGTACTACCTGGGTTCCAGCGCGGGCGGCACGCTCGGTGCCGTCGCCTTCCACGCCGGGGGCTGGGGCGGCACGGTCGTCCTGGGCCTCCTCGCGGTGCTCGGCGTCGTGACGATCACCCTCTTCGGCACCCGGGCCGCCCGCACCGAGCGCCGGAGCGCCCCGCTGTCGGCCGCCGCGCACAACTGAGGGCCTTCCCCGCACAACCGCCGCTCCCCCGCGCGCGTCCAACAAGCGGAGTCACCACCGCAGCGAGCGCGAAGGGGAGCCACGCGTATGCGCATCTCGGGGAAGACACACGGCGTACGGGCACCGCGCGGGGCCGTGCTGTCCGTCGCCGGCCTGCTGGCCGCACCGGCCCTGGTCCTGGGCACCGGGACGTCCGCGCAGGCGGCGTCCTGCACGGCGTCGAAGGGGCCGTACCAGAAGCAGGTCGAGAAGTACCTGAAGCGGCCGGTGGACGGTAGGCAGTCCACCGCCGACTGCAAGGCGATCCGGACCTTCCAGGCGTCCAAAGGGATCACCCCGGCCGCCGGGTACGCCGGCCCGGTCACCTGGCGCACCATGAAGACGATCACCGCCCAGAAGGCGGCCGGGAAGAACCCGAACAAGGCGAAGAAGTGCCCCACGAACAAGGGGCGCATCGCGTGCGTGGACCTCACCCGGCAGCTGAGCTGGATCCAGGACGGCGCGAAGCTGAGGTTCGGGCCCGTGCCGGTGCGCACCGGCCGCGACGGCGCCGAGACCCGGACCGGGGCCAAGAAGATCTACTGGCGCAACATCGACCACTGGTCGACGCTCTACGACGTCCGCATGCCGTACGCCCAGTTCTTCGACGGCGGCCAGGCGTTCCACTCTGTCACCAAGTCCATGTACGACAACCCCGGTTCGGCGGGATGCGTGAACATGCGTCCGGCGGACGCGAAGTCATACTGGAATCTGCTGAAGAACGGCGACGACGTCTTCGTCTACGGACGCAAGCCCGGTACCTGACCTGCGGTTTGCTCGCTTCCCACCCCGGTTGTCAGTGGTCTGGGGTAGCTTCCCCAGTGCCGGGTGAGCGGCGTCACAGCGCAAGCAGGGGTGAGCGATGAGTGATCGGACGGCAACGGCCTCGGCCGGCATCGACAGTCGTCTGGAGGGACACCGGGTCGAGCTGACGGGTTACTGCTACCGGATGCTCGGCTCGGCCTTCGAGGCGGAGGACGCGGTCCAGGACACGCTGGTGCGCGCCTGGCGCAACTTCGACAAGTTCGAGGGCCGTTCCTCGCTGCGCTCCTGGCTCTACCGGATCGCGACCAACGTCTGCCTGGACATGCTCAAAGCGGGCAACAAGCGGGCCAGGCCGGTGGATCTCACCGGCCCGACCCCGCTGGCCCAGGCGGCGCTCAACCCGCTCCCGGAGAACACCTGGCTGGAGCCGATGCCGGACGGCCGCATCCTGCCGTCCCTCGACGATCCGGCGGAGGCCGCCGTCGCCCGGGAGTCGGTGCGCCTGGCGTTCGTCGCGGCGCTCCAGCACCTGCCGCCCAAGCAGCGCGCGGTGCTGATCCTGCGGGAGGTGCTGGCGTGGAGGGCGAGCGAGGTCGCCGAGCTGCTCGACACCTCGGTCGCCTCGGTCAACAGCGCCCTGCAGAGGGCCAGGGCGACCCTCGCGGACACGGACCGCTCGGCGCCGGACACGGCGAACCCGCTGGACGAGGAGCAGCGCAAGCTCCTGGACCGCTATGTGGCGGCCTTCGAGGGGTACGACATGGCGGCGCTGACCGCGCTTCTCCACGAGGACGCCGTGATGACCATGCCGCCGTTCGACCTCTGGCTCCGGGGGCACGACGACATCACGGGGTTCATGCTCAGCATCGGCGCGAGTTGTGCGGGTTCGAAGCTGGTGGCGACCGAGGCCAACGGCACCCCGGCCTTCGCGCACTACAAGCCGAATCCGGACGGCCCGGGTTTCGTGCCGTGGGCGGTGCAGGTCATCGATGTGTCGGGCGGGGTCATCACCGGCATGCACTGCTTCCTGGACACCCCGCGCTGGTTCCCGCTGTTCGGCCTCCCGGACCATCTGGACGGGGACGCGGCTTGAGGCCACCCAAGGGCTGTCCCGTACACGCAAGGCCCGGAGACCGGTGCCGGGGCTACGGACCGGCACCGGGCCACTCCTCGACCGCCGCCGTCTCCGCTCCCACCACGCGTGACAGCCCCACCAGGCCGAGCAGGGTGTGGAGTTCGTCGGACACGTTGCGCACCCGCAGCCGGCGCCCGGCCCGGCGCGCGACGAGCCCCAGCCGGGCCAGTGCCTCGACCAAGACCAGGTCCGCGCACACCACGGCCCCGACGTCACAGTCCACCGCGGCCGTACCGGGGGCGCTCAGCAGCGCCTCCAGCTCGGCGCAGAGCCCCGGCACGTCGGCCCGGGTGACCCGGCCGGTGACGACGAAGGCGAGGGGGGTGTCGGCATCCACATGGAAAAAGACCGCCACCGCCCCGGAAACTCATCGGGCCGGGGCGGCCTGGCTCACCCGGCCGGGAGAACCCCCGTGTCCGGATCCAGGCCGAACGGCTTCGGCGGCGTCAGCGTCCCGCCGTACTCGACCGCTTCCAGGACCCGGTAGGTGCCGTCGTTCGCGGTGACGATCGCCTCGATGATCTCCACCTTGCAGCCCTCGGGCGCGTCCGTCTCCTCTCAGATCCGGACGAGGGCGTCCCAGTCCTGGCCGCAGCCCGACACGGGATCGACGGTGAGTGCGCTCGTGGCCGTCTCCTCTTGTCGCTGCGTCACCGATAACAGCATGCCGAACGGGACCGGTGCAGGTCCACCGGTCCCGTTCACCCGAGAGAAGAAACCGCAAGTCAGGCGATACGTTCCCGCACCACTGGCGTGGCGGTGAAGGGCGTGCCGGCGGGGGCGATGTCGTACGAGCCGGGCAGGGTCTCCAGGGCGTACGCGAACTTCTCGGGGGTGTCCGTGTGCAGGGTCAGCAGCGGCTGGCCCTCGGTCACGGTGTCGCCCGGCTTCGCGTGCAGCTCGACGCCCGCGCCCGCCTGCACCGGGTCCTCCTTGCGGGCCCGGCCGGCGCCGAGGCGCCAGGCGGCGACGCCGATGTCGTAGGCGTCCAGGCGGGTCAGCACCCCGGAGGAGGGGGCGGTGATCACGTGCTGCTCGCGGGCCACGGGGAGCGCGGCGTCCGGGTCGCCGCCCTGGGCGGAGATCATGCGGCGCCACACGTCCATGGCGGAGCCGTCGGCGAGGGCCTTCTCCGGGTCGGCGTCCTTGAGCCCGGCGGCGTCCAGCATCTCGCGGGCGAGCGCCAGGGTCAGGTCGATCACGTCCTGCGGGCCGCCGCCGGCGAGGACCTCGACGGACTCGCGTACCTCCAGGGCGTTGCCCGCGGTCAGGCCGAGCGGGGTCGACATGTCGGTGAGCAGCGCGACCGTCCGGACACCGCTGTCGGTGCCGAGCGCGACCATGGTGGAGGCCAGTTCGCGGGCGTCCTCGATGGTCTTCATGAAGGCGCCGGAGCCGACCTTGACGTCCAGGACGAGCGCCCCGGTGCCCTCGGCGATCTTCTTGGACATGATCGAGCTGGCGATGAGCGGGATCGCCTCGACGGTCCCGGTGACGTCGCGGAGCGCGTAGAGCTTCTTGTCGGCGGGGGCGAGCCCGTCGCCGGCCGCGCAGATGACGGCGCCGGTGGTGTCCAGGACGTCCAGCATCTCGGCGTTGGACAGGAGCGCGCGCCAGCCGGGGATCGACTCCAGCTTGTCCAGGGTGCCGCCGGTGTGGCCGAGGCCCCGGCCGCTGAGCTGCGGGACGGCGGCACCGCAGGCGGCGACCAGCGGGGCGAGCGGCAGCGTGATCTTGTCGCCGACGCCGCCGGTGGAGTGCTTGTCGGTCGTGGGACGGGACAGCGCGCCGAAGCTCATCCGCTCGCCGGAGGCGATCATCGCGGCGGTCCAGCGGGCGATCTCGGTGCGGTTCATGCCGTTCAGCAGGATCGCCATGGCCAGCGCGGACATCTGCTCGTCGGCGACCTCGCCGCGGGTGTAGGCGTCGATCACCCAGTCGATCTGCTCGGGGCTGAGTTCGCCTCGGTCCCGCTTGGTGCGGATGACGGAGATGGCGTCCATGTCCTGGGAGTCCTTCCGGCCGGGTGCGTACGCGAGAGTCGTCTCTGACTCTACGCGCATAGAGATAGGGGGATCACCGGGTGGCCCGACCGGGCCGGCCCGGTCGCCCGGGGCCGCCGGATGATCCGACGGCCCCGGGCGGGGGGTCAGCGCAGGTGCTGCGGCCCGAAGGCCTGCGGCAGCATCTCGTCGAGCGTGCGGAAACCGTCCGGGGTCTCCAGGACGAGCTCCGGCCCGCCGAACTCGTACAGCAGCTGGCGGCAGCGGCCGCACGGCACGAGGGGCGCTCCCTCGCCGTCCACGCAGACGAAGTGGGTCAGCCGGCCGCCGCCCGTGGCGGCCAGCTGGGAGACCAGTCCGCACTCGGCGCACAGGCCCACGCCGTAACTGGCGTTCTCCACGTTGCAGCCGACGAGGGTGCGGCCGTCGTCGGCCAGGGCGGCGACACCGACCTTGTAGCCGGAGTACGGGGCGTACGCCCGGGACATGGCGTCCCGGGCGGCCGTCCGCAGGGCCTCCCAGTCGACCGGCGCCTCGGCCCCGGTCACTTGCCCTCGCCCTTGCGGTACGGCACACCGTCCGCCTTGGGCATCCGGAGCCGTTGCGCCGACAGGGCCAGGACCAGCAGCGTCGTGACGTACGGGGCCGCGTCCACGAACTGGCTCGGGACCTGGTCGGTGAGCGCGTACCAGGTGAACAGCAGCGCCGAGACGGCCGCCGAGATCACCGCGGCGACGTACTTCTTCCGGTACAGCTGCCAGAAGACGACGATCACCAGCAGGATCGCCAGGAGCAGCAGCATCGCGTGGACGTTGTCGGCACCGCCGCGCAGCTTGAGGCTGTCGGTGAAGCCGAAGAGGCCCGCGCCCAGGGCCATGCCGCCGGGCATCCAGTTGCCGAAGATCATCGCGGCGAGGCCGATGTATCCGCGGCCGCCGGTCTGGCCCTCCTGGTAGATCCCGGTCGCCACGATCGCGAGGAAGGCACCGCCGAGTCCGGCCAGACCGCCCGAGACGGTCACGGCGATGTACTTGTACTTGTAGACGTTCACGCCGAGGGTCTCGGCGGCCACCGGGCTCTCGCCGCAGGAGCGCAGCCGCAGACCGAACGCGGTACGCCACAGCACCCACCAGGTCACGGGGATGAGCAGCAGGGCGACGACGGTCAGCAGGGACAGCCCGGTGAAGACGCCGCCGATGATGCCGGCCAGGTCGGAGACGAAGAACCAGTGCCGTTGTTGCAGGTCCTGCATCCAGTCCGACAACCCTGGAATGGTGATCTTGTCGATCGGGTCGATGCGCGGGGACTGCTTGGAGGAGCCGCCCTCCGCGTCGGCGAAGGTGAAGTTGGAGAGGTAGCGGGTGACGCCGACGGCGAGGATGTTGATGGCCACACCGGAGACGATGTGGTTCACGCCGAAGGTGACGGTGATGACCGCGTGCAGCAGACCGCCGAGCGCGCCACCGAGGATGCCGAACAGCACGCCCACCCACGGGCCCCACTGGAAACCGGCCCAGGCACCGAACCAGGTACCGAGGACCATCATGCCCTCGAGCCCGATGTTGACGACGCCGGCCCGCTCGGCCCACAGTCCGCCGAGTCCGGCCAGGCCGATCGGTACGGCCAGCTCCAGGGCGCCGTGCACCTGGCCCACCGAGGTCACGTCGTTGGCGCCGCTGATGAGCCGGACCAGCGACACCAGGGCCAGTGCGCCGGCGATGATCAGCAGGACGACGGGCAGGGAGAGCTTTCGGCGGCCACCGCCCTTCGGCGGGGCGACGCGAGCGGCGGAGACTTTGCTGGTGCTCACAGGGCCGCCTCCTTCTCGGTGGTGAGGGCGTGACCGGCGGCGAGTTCCTCGCCGACCTTCTGCTGCTGGCGGCGGGTCGCGTAGCGCCGGACCAGTTCGTAGCTGACGACCACGGAGATCACGATGAGGCCCTGCATGATCGTGGCGATCTCCTTCTCGTACCCGAACTGGTCGAGTGCGGAGGAGGCCTTGTCGAGGAAGGCGATCAGCAGGGCGCTGAGGGCGATGCCGAGCGGGTTGTTCCGGCCCAGCAGGGCGATCGTGATGCCGGTGAAGCCGATGCCGGTGGGGAAGTCGAGGCTGTAGGTGTGCGTGTCACCCAGCAGCGTCGGGAGGCCGGCCAGGCCGGCGACCGCGCCGGAGATCAGCATCGAGGTGAGGACCATCTTCTTGGCCGACACACCGGACGCCTGTGCGGCGCTCTCGCTGGCGCCCGTGGCGCGCAGGTCGAAGCCGAACCGGGTGCGGTTCAGCACGAACCAGTAGACGAGGCCGCAGGCCGCGGCGACGAAGGTGAAGCCGTAGATCTCGCCGGCCTCGACGCCCATGGACAGCCCCGGGAACCAGCCCGACTCGGGGATCTTGCCCGTGGTCAGGTTGTTGGAACCGGCGGCCTGGTCACCGAAGTTCTTCGGCAGGATCAGCCAGGCGATCAGCGCGGTCGCGATGGAGTTGAGCATGATCGTCGCGACGACCTCGCTCACCCCGCGGGTGGTCTTGAGGAAGCCCGCGATCCCGGCCCAGAAGGCTCCGACCAGCATCGCGACGACGACGATGAGCAGGATCTGCAGCGGTCCGGGGAGATCCACACTGGCGCCGACCAGGGCGGCCATCATCGCGGCGAGGCGGTACTGGCCGTCGACCCCGATGTTGAAGAGGTTCATCCGGAAGCCGACCGCGACCGCGAGGGCGGCGAGGTAGTACGTCCCGGCCTGGTTGATGATCAGCACCTGGACGTCGGAGTACGACGCCTGCTCGAACATCAGCCGGTACGGCTCGACCGGGTTGGTCCCGGAGGCGAGCAGTACCAGGGTCGTGAGCACGAACGCGACGACCAGGGCGAGCACCGGGCCGGCGAAGCCCAGGATCAGCCGGTCCTTGTCGAATTTCTTCATCGGGCCTCGTCCTCCGGTGCTGCTTCGAGGTGACCGGCGGCGGCGCCGGTCATGGCCGAGCCCAGTTCCTCGGGGGTGATGGTGGCGGGGTCTGCGTCGGCGACGAGCTTGCCCCGGTACATGACGCGCAGGGTGTCGGAGAGCCCGATGAGCTCGTCCAGGTCCGCGGAGATGAGCAGGACGGCGAGGCCCTCGCGGCGGGCCTCGCGGATCTGGTCCCAGATCTGGGCCTGCGCGCCGACGTCCACACCGCGGGTGGGGTGGGCGGCGATCAGGAGCTTGGGGTTGTGGCTCATCTCGCGGCCGACGATCAGCTTCTGCTGGTTGCCGCCGGACAGCGAGGCCGCGGTGACCTCGATGCCGGGGGTGCGCACGTCGTACTCGCGCACGATCCGCTCGGTGTCGGCGCGGGCCGCCTTCGGGTCCAGCAGGAAGCCGCGGCTGTTGGGCTTCTCCGTGACGTGGCCGAGGATGCGGTTCTCCCACAGCGGGGCGTCCAGCAGGACGCCGTGGCGGTGGCGGTCCTCGGGGATGTACCCGATGCCGTCCTCGCGCCGCTTGCGGGTGGGGGCGTGCGAGATGTCGTCGCCGTCCAGCGTGATGACGCCGTCGTCCGGGTCCCGCATCCCGACGAGCGTCTCGATCAGCTCGGTCTGGCCGTTGCCCTCGACGCCCGCGATACCGAGGACCTCGCCCTTGTGGATGGTGAAGCCGACATCGGAGAGCACGTCGCGCACGACACCGTCCGGGTCGGTGGCACCGAGGGAGAGCCCCTCGACGCGCAGCATCGGCACGTCCGTCACCGTGGACTCACGGGTCTCGGGCGAGGGCAGCTCGCTGCCGACCATCAGCTCGGCGAGCTGTTTGGTGGTGGTGTGCGCGGGGTCGGCGGTGCCCACCGTCGTACCGCGGCGGATCACCGTGATCTCGTCGGCGACGGACAGCACCTCGCCGAGCTTGTGCGAGATGAAGATGACGGTGAGGCCCTCGGCCTTGAGCTCCCGGAGGTTCGCGAAGAGCGCGTCGACCTCCTGGGGGACCAGGACGGCGGTCGGCTCGTCCAGGATCAGGATGCGGGCGCCGCGGTAGAGGACCTTGAGGATCTCCACGCGCTGGCGGTCGGCGACCCCGAGGTCCTCGACGAGCGCGTCGGGGCGCACCCCGAGGCCGTAAGCGTCGGAGATCTCCTTGATCTTCTTGCGCGCCGCGGAGCCGATGCCGTGCAGCTTCTCGCCGCCGAGGACGACGTTCTCCAGGACGGTGAAGTTGTCGGCGAGCATGAAGTGCTGGTGCACCATGCCGATGCCGCGCGCGATGGCGTCTCCCGGGTTGCCGAACGAGACCTGCTCGCCGTCCACCGCGATGGTGCCCTCGTCCGGCTTCTGCATGCCGTAGAGGATCTTCATCAGGGTGGACTTGCCGGCACCGTTCTCGCCGACCAGGGCGTGGACCGTGCCCTTGCGGACGGTGATCCCGATGTCGTGATTGGCGACGACTCCGGGGAAACGCTTGGTGATGCCGTGCAGTTCTACGGCGGGGGGACTGCTGGACGCGTTGATGACGCACTCTCCTTGGCCGGACAGGAGCGGGAGCACAGGGGCAGAGGGGCGGGGTGAAGTTATCGCGCCCGAGGGCTGTCTACACGCGTAGCGCTGCCGAATCGTGAAGCTCAGGGCCACGACCGCGGTCCGGACACGGTCCGGGCCGGTACGAGCAGGGCACCGCTTGGGGCACAACTTCTTCGGTACTGCTTGGTACTGCTCGACCGCCCGTGACGTTCCGGTACCTCTCGGTACCGCTTCGGTACGTCTTCGACGAGCACCCCACGGGCCCGGAGCGGCGACGGGTGCGCACTCCGGGCCCACGGGAAACCAGCCGATCGGACCTGAGTCGTTACGGGGTGGTCTTGACGGTGATCGTGCCGTCGACGATGCCCTTCTTCGCCTTGTCCACGGCGGCGATGACCTCGGTCATCTTGGTGAAGGCCGGGTTGGACACGGACAGGCCGACGCCGTCCTTGTCGAGGCCGTAACGGACCTCGCCGGACTGCGGCTTGCCGTCCTTGATGGACTTGATCAGGTTGAGGACGGAGTCCTCGACGTCCTTGGTGACCGAGGTGAGGATCGACTCCTTGTAGGCCTTGAGGCCTTCCTGCTTGTACTGGTCGGAGTCGACGCCGATGTTCCACTTGCCGGCCTTGGAGACGGCCTCTATGGCACCGGTACCGGCCAGACCGGCGGCCGAGTAGACGACGTCGGCGCCCTTGTCGAGCTGGCCCTGGGCGGCGGCCTTGCCGAGGTCGGGCTTGGCGAAGCCGGTGAAGTCCGGCGGCTGGGTCAGGTACTGCGGGAGTACGTTGACCGAGGCGTCGGTGTCCTTGACACCCTGCTCGAACCCGGCCTGGAACTTCTTGATCAGCGGGGTCTCGACACCGCCGATGAAGCCGACCTTCTTGGTCTTGGTGACCTTGGCGGCGGCGACGCCGGCGAGGTAGGAGCCCTGCTCCTCGTTGAAGACGATGTTGGCGATGTTGTCGCCGGTCACCGAGGAGTCGTCGATGATGCCGAAGGTGGTCTTCGGGAACTTCGCCGCGACCTTCTCGATGGCGGGTGCGTAGGCGAAGCCGACGCCGATCACCGGGTTGTTGCCGGCGCGGGCCAGCGAGGTGAGGCGCTGCACCTTGTCGGCGTCCGACTCGCCCTCCGAAGGCTCGGCCTCGGTGCCTTTGACGCCGAGGTCCTTCTCGGCCCGGTGCAGGCCCGCGTAGGCGGCGTCGTTGAACGACTGGTCCCCGCGTCCGCCGATGTCGTAGGCGATGGCCGTCTTGCCGCCCTTGGAGTCGGACGAGGTGTCCGACGAGGACGAGGACGACGATTCGCCACACGCGGTGACACTGAGCGCGAGTGCCGCGGACATGACGCCCACGGTGGCAATCCTGGTGATCCGGCGCAAGGGAAGGCTCCTTCAAACCTGACCGAAGCGCCTCTTCCGGCGCTGGTTTCGCCGCGATCGTAACGCGCGTAGATGTCAGATAAACACCTGTACGGAAGCCGTTATCGGATCGTCGCGAACAGAAGGTGTCGTGGCGGGTTCCTATCGGTTGCCGTCGAGCAGCGCGGAGGCGGTGAACAGTTCCACACCCACCGTGATGGCCTCCTCGTCGACGTCGAAGTTGCCCCGGTGCAGGTCCAGGCCGCGGGTGTCTCCCGGCGTCCGGACGCCGAGCCGGGCCATGGCCCCGGGGACCTTCTCCAGGTACCAGGAGAAGTCCTCGCCGCCGAGGCTCTGCTCGGTGTCCTCGATCGCATACGATCCGCGCCGGATCGTCATCGCGGCGTCCAGGAGGCCGATCGTCTCCGCCTCGTTCACCACGGGCGGGACGCCCCGGACGTAGTTGATCTCCGTCTTGGCCCGGTACATTCCGGCCACCTCGTCGATGGCCGCGTGGACCATGTCGGGCGCCTGCCGCCAGCTCTCCAGATCCAGGCAGCGCACCGTGCCGGAGAGCTCGGCGTGCTGCGGGATGACGTTGGGAGCGTGCCCGGTCTGCAGCCGCCCCCAGGTGACGGCGAGTCCGGCCCGCGCGTCGACGCGGCGGGCGAGGAGCGCGGGCACGTCGGTGGCCACCCGGGCCGCGGCGGTGACCAGGTCGGTGGTGAGGTGGGGCCGGGCGGTGTGCCCGCCGGGTCCGTCCAGGGAGATCTCCACCCGGTCGCAGGCGGAGGTGATCGGACCGATCCTGAGCCCGATCTTCCCGACGTCCACCTTGGGATCGCAGTGCACCCCGATGATCCGGCCGACGCCGTCCAGCACCCCGGCCGCGACCGCGTCGGCGGCTCCGCCGGGCAGCACCTCCTCGGCGGGCTGGAAGAGCAGCCGCACCGGGTACGGCAGCAGCCCCTGCCGGTCCAGCTCGCTGAGGACCAGCCCGGCCCCCAGGACGCAGGTGGTGTGGACGTCGTGCCCGCAGGCGTGCGCACGGTCGGGCACGGTGGACCGGTAGGAGACGCCGGCCTTGGTGTCCGGGATCGGCAGGGCGTCGATGTCCGCCCGCAACGCCAGCATCGGCGTCACCCCGTCCCACTCCCCCACGTCACAGATCAGCCCCGTGCCCCCGGGCAGCACCTTCGGCACCAGACCGGCCTTCTCCAGCCGCGACTTGATGGCCGCGGTGGTACGGAACTCCTGGTTACCCAGCTCGGGGTGCATGTGCATGTCGCGCCGGAACGCGATGAGCTCGGCACGCAGGTCGTCGGGGAGTGTGCCGGGCATGGCGGCCTCGGCGTGGGGTGCGCGGGACTTCAACTGGTTCACCCAGTGAAGGGTAGGCCCCTTGGCCCCCCAACTGGCCACAGATCAACAAAAGTTCAGCCGCACAGGCGAACAAAAGATGGTGTCCAGGCGTGTGACGGCCGATCCGGGTGGGTACACTCACGCGTTTTCGCGCCGCCCGCTCGGCGCCGGGGGTCACCGCGGTTCCGAGCCTGTCGGCGACGCGGGAAGCATGCGCACCGGGGCCTGGCCGCCCGACCGCGGGCCACTCGACGGGCTTCAGGCGGCGGCCCCCTCGCCCTCCGAGATCAGCTGCTGGATCGCGTCCCCGTACCGGGCCACGACGGCCTGCGGGTCGGCGGCGAGCAGCACCGGGTCCTGGACCACGTGCATGCTGGTGAGCAGCCCGCCGAGCTGGGCGGCCACCAGATGGGCCCGCACCTCGGCGTCACCGCCGGTCAACCGCCGTACGAGCGGCCGGGCGAACACCTCGTCGATCGTCGACCGGAGGTTGCGCCGCACCTCGTCGCGGTCCGAGGCGCGGAACAGCGCGGCCAGGGCCGTCACCGCCAGGGCTCCCGTCCTCGTCGACGGCAGGCAGACGACGTGCTCCACGATCGCCCGGCCCATGCCGTCCAGCGGACCCTCCATGACCCGGACGGCCGGCAGGTCGACCGTCATGGTCTCCAGGAACAGCTGCTCCTTGGATCCGAAATGACGGATGACCAGGGCGGCGTCCACGCCCGCGCGGGCGGCCACGGCGCGGATGCCGACGGCGTCGAAGCCGGACTCCCCGAACAGCTCGCGGGCGGCGTCGAAGATCGTGCTCCGGGTCACCGCCGCCGGCTGCCGGGGCCTGGCGGCCCGGGGTCGCGTACTCATGGCGAACAGCGCTCCTCCGTCGTCCGATCCGTTAAGTCATCATAGATGACTTACGCTTGTCATCAATGTTGACCATCCTCGCGGCCATCGCGGGGCGATCGGAGGAAGAGCTGATGAACCGCTTGAAGGACAAGGTGGCGATCATCACGGGCGCGGGCAGCGGCATCGGCCGGTCCGCGGCGGAGCTCATGGGCGCGCAGGGTGCCCGCGTGGTGGTCGCGGACCACGACGCGTCCTCGGCCGAGGACACCGCCCGCGCCGTCGAGGAGGCGGGCGGCCAGGCGCTCCCGTACACGGTCGACGTCATGGACGACACGTCCGTGGGCGACATGGTCGAGGCGGCGGTCCGGGCCTTCGGCCGGCTGGACGTCCTCTGCAACCACGTCGGCGGCACGAACCCGCGCAAGGACCTGGACCTGCTGCGCCTGGACATGGACGAGTTCGGCCGGGCCGTGGACCTGAACGTGCGCTCCACCCTGACGGGCTCCCGGCACGCCGTCCCGCACATGATCCGGGCGGGCGGCGGCTCGATCATCAACACGGCGTCGGTGGCCGGCCTGGTCGGAGACGTCCTCCAGATCTCCTACGGGGCGGTCAAGGCGGCGGTCGTCAACATCACCAAGTCCATCGCCGTCCAGTACGGCCCCCGGGGCATCCGCTGCAACGCGGTGGCCCCGGGGACGATCATGACCCCGGCCCTGCTGAACAACCTCCCGGCCGAGGTGATCGAGGCTCTGAAGGGGTACAACTCGCTGCCCTACCTGGGCGCTCCGGAGGACATCGGCCACACCATGGTCTTCCTCGCCTCCGACGAGTCCCGTTACCTCACGGGGCAGCTGCTGGTGGTGGACGGGGGGATGACGAGCCAGTCGCCCGCCGTTCCGGGCCGGCGGGCGATGCTTCCGTCGGAGTAGTCAGGCCCTGACAGCAGGCGGAGCATCCCGCATTCGGCGCACTCGACCGTCGGGCGGCGCCGGGGCGCTCCCGGCACTTCGGCAGGCGCCCAGGGCAGCAGAGGGCAGGCGCCCGGGGGCCGCTTCGGGCCCGGGACCCGGGGCCGGGGAACTTCCCGGCCGGCCCGGGGCCTCGGCCCGGCTGCCGTTCCGCTCGCGCCAGAGGGTCAGGAAGCGTCCCGCTCGGACATCAGAGCCCGCAAGGGCGGGGACAGTTCACGCACGGGCTCCCCGGCGTCCTGGGCCGCCCGCACCTCGGCGAGGTAGGCCAGGGCCGCGGCCCGGAGGCGGGACGACCGCGCACCGCGGCGGGCTCCGGCCACCCATACGGCGACAGCGGCGGGGACGGCCAGGACGAGAGCGGCGTAGCCGAGCGGCTGGTCGGAGACGTGGGCCCAGAGGGCGCCCCCGGCCCCGGCCGCGAGTAGCAGCGCGCCGCCTTCGAGGTGCCCGCCCCCGGTGCCGTCCGCCTGCTCGCGCTCCCAGGCGACGACCTCGGCCGGTTTGCGGGGTACGGCCTGAGCGGTACCGGCAGCGGGCGCGGAGGCGCTCTCCGCTCGGACCCGGGCGGGGAGGTCGGGCAGCGGCGTCCGCTCAGGCCCTTCCGGGCCGGTTCTGCCCACCAGCCAGTCCGGTACGTACACCAGCGCCAGGCCGTGCGCCCGCGCCAGGGCGAGGACCTCCCGGTAGGCCGCGAAGACCGGGTCGCGCCGGGCCCGTGCCCCCAGGACGACTCCCCGGGCGATCACGACGCCCGCCAGGACGGCGACCGCGCCCGCGGCGAGGAGGAGTGCCTTCCGGTGCTCCGTGAGCCCGGGGGAGATCTGGTCGGCCACCGCGAGACCGGCGGCCACGATCAACAGCAGGACGCCGAGGCAGCTCCCGCCCGGCGCACCCCCCGAAAGCACCGCGCGCCCGCGACCGAGCAGCGCGCGGACCTGGAGGTCATCGGTGAAGTCGACGCCGACACGTTCACCGACATCCCGCACGGCTCGGTGAAGAGCCGGATCCCCACACAGGTCGGCCCCCCTGACCGGCAGCGGATCCTCCGGGGCGTCGGCATCGTGGCTCGCTGTCATGGCCACAGCGTATCTAGGCGGTACGGGGGGGGCGGAGCTCGTGATGTGCCGGCCACGAGCATCGTGCGGCGAGCCGCGCTCAGGCTCCACTTAGGCTGCTGCCATTGGCCAACGCATCACTGTGGGGGGTACAGGGCTGATGAGCCATGCGACGGAAGACTTCCAGCCGCTCCAGGCCGACGATCCGCCCGTGGTCGCGGGCTATCGGCTCGCGGCGCGACTGGGCGCCGGGGGGATGGGCCGGGTTTATCTGTCGCACACGCCGGGCGGCCGTCCCGTGGCGGTCAAAGTCGTGCGGCCCGAACTCGCCGACGATCCGGGCTTCCGGCGAAGATTCGGCCGGGAGATCAAGGCGGCCCGGCGGGTGCGGGGCGCGTACACCGCCGAGTTGGTCGACGCCGACGCGGACGGCGTACCACCGTGGCTGGCCACGCTGTACGTGCCGGGGCCCTCACTGACGGAGGCGGTGGCCCGGCGCGGGCCGTTGCCCGTGCCCGCGGTGCTGTGGCTGATGGCAGGGGTGGCCGAGGCGTTGCAGGCGATCCACGCCGAGGGCATTGTGCACCGGGACCTGAAGCCGTCGAACGTGCTCCTAGCCGCCGACGGCCCACGGGTGATCGACTTCGGTATCGCACTCGCCGCCGACGGGACCTCGTACACGGCCACGGGGGGTTCCATCGGCACGCCTTCCTTCATGTCCCCGGAGCAGGCGTCCGGCAGCGAGATCACGGCGGCGACCGACGTCTTCGCGCTCGGCCAGACGGCGGCGTTCGCGGCGCTCGGCAAGCCGCTCTACGGCGATGGTTCGGCCGTCAACATGCTGTACCGGATCGTCCACTCCGAACCCGACCTGTCGCTACTGCCCGAGACGCTGCGTCCGCTGTTCGCCCGGTGCCTGGCCACCGATCCCGCCGAGCGGATCACACCCGTGGAGGTCGTGGAGTGGTGCCGCCGACAGCTGGGGGCGGAGGCGGGTGCGGGGCCCGCCGTGTGGAGGGACATCACCGGACCGGAGGCCGAGCTGCCGGAGCCGGTACCGGTACCCGCGCCGACACTGGCCTACCAGCAGTCACAGGTGCCCACCTCCGCCTATCCGCAGCCGCAGCCGCAGCCCGGCCGGCCTCGGCAGCCGTTCGGATGGCCGCAGCCGACGCCGGAGCAGCGCAGGGCCCGCAAGCGGCGCACCGCCCTGATCGCGGCCGCCGGTGTGACGGGGGGCGCGCTGCTCGTGGTGGCACTCGCCTGGTCCGTCATGGAAGCGAAGAACCGGCTCGACGACCGGGTCACGGCCGGATCGAGGCACACCGCACCGCCCTCGGCGTCCGGACCTGGGTTCCCCTCGGGCTCTTCGTCGGATGCCTCGGACTCGTCGGACACGTCGGCAGCCGACGCCACCGGCGATCACACGTCCGGGGACGACACCTCGTCGGCGAACTCCTCCGGGGAGCCTCAGCCTGAGCCGTTCCCACTGGTGTCGCTGGACGCGAAGAGTTCACTGAGCCTCGAAAGACTGGACCCGGTGCTTCCGAACCGAAAGGGCGACATCCGCTTCGGTTGCGCGTCGGTCGGCTGTGAACTGGACAGCGAAGACACCGTGTTCATCCAGATGGCCGGAGCACACGGCACCACCCTGGACGATTGCCGCTTCATGCTCAAGAGCGCCAAGAAGCTTGGATACAACAGCCTGCCGCTGGCCGCGGCAGCGGCCGGCACCGAGATCTGCATGCAGGACACCGAAGGCGACATCGGTCTGTACGTGATCCAGACGAAGTCGACCGCCATACCGGAACTCGCCTTCCTGCAAGGAGACCTGACCATCTGGCGGGATGCGGCCCGGTAGGGCTCCCGGCTCGCCCGCGATGTGTGCCTCGGTGGACACCTGGTCGAGCCGGCCCATCCGCGATGCGCTTTCGTGTCTTGCGGCGCACCGGTGCTCAGGGGACGGGGGGCGGCTCCTCCAGCCCGGTCGGTTGCACGGTGTACGGACCGCCGCGCTCGGCCTTCACACCGGTCACCGCGAGCTGGGGACCCGATGACAGGTGTACTCCTCCTCCCCCTGCGGGCGCAGGAGTCGTGGATGCCCACCCGACCCGACCGGGCTCATCGCTGCGAGCGTCCGCTTGCCCCTCGGTGCCCCCGTCAGTCTCGGACGAGACAGAACGGGTGCCCTGCCGGGTCGGCGAAGACGCGCCAACTCCGTTTCCCGTCGCCCTCGTCGAGCAGTGTGGCGCCCTGGGCGAGAACGTCTTCCTGGGCTCGTTCCAGGTCGTCGACCCCCAGGTCGAGATGGAACTGCTGGGGCCGGGCGGGGTCCGGCCACCGTGGTGGCCGGTGGTCTTCCACCCGCTGGAAGGCGAGCACGAGTCCGTCGGTGTGGAGCGTCGCCCAGCCGTCACCGACCGACCACCGCGGATCCGGCTGGTTCACCACGCCGCCGAGAAGCGCCTGGTAGAACCGGGACAGCTCGGCGACATCGGCACAGTCCAACACCACACACTGCAGTTCGGCGATCACGAAGGGCAGCGTCTCACGACGCCCGGTCACGGTCTACAGCCGGAGTACCGGGGCAAGGCGTCCCCGGGCGGGGACCCCAGGCCCTCACCCCTCCGTCACGGCCGTCACCCGCCAGGGCGCCAGCCGCTGCACGTCCCGGGCGGTCTCCGTGACGCCGCGCAGGAATCCCTGGGCGCGCGGGGAGGCCGTGTCGCGGAGCCACTCCGGGGCTATGTCGCACACCGCGACCTTCACGCCCGTGCCCGCCAGGGCCAGCGGAAGGGTATGGACCACGGTGGACGGGAAGCTCAGGACCGTGTGGCCGATCGGCCCCCGGCGGGCGATGAGTTCCAGCGGGAGGTCGGGGCGCACGATCTCCAGGCCGGTGGCGGCCTCCAGCGCGTGGAGCTTGTCCGCGGACTCGCGCCGGTGTGCGAAGTAGCGGGTCGCCCCGTGCGTGCGGGCCAGGGTGGCCACCGCCTCCTGGTACGGGACCGGGTCGACCACGCCCGTCTCCACCAGCGACGTGCCGACCAGGTCGGCGCCCTTGGTGAGGGAGGGCGGGCCGAAGCGGGCACGGGTCCAGGCGAAGGTGTTGGCCGTGACCACGACGCCCTCGGGCGCCCCGACCGGCATCGCCGTGAACACCTCGACCGTACGGGTCGCCGACGGCACGAAGCTGCGGCGGGCCGCGGTGGTGACCGGGGCGAGCAGCAGCTCGCGCGGGCCCCGGCCGCCGCGCCGGTGCCAGCGCACCAGGCGTTCGCCCCGGACCAGCTGGGCGACGAACTCCATGGTGGCCGTGCCGTCGTCCACCACCGTGACCCGGCGGGTGCGGACCAGGGAGAGCAGCAGTTGCACGTACCGGGAGAAGGGGTCCCCGATGACGACGCGGTCGGCCTTGCGGATCAGTCCGGTCAGCGCGCGCAGGGCCTTGAGAGGCGCGCCGGTCTCCCCGCGCGCCTCCTGCCAGCGGACCGCGGTGCCCTCGTCGCGGGCCAGCTCCGCCATCCTGCGCAGCTGTCCGCGCGACATCGGGTCGACCGGGGGGAGGACGACGACGACCGTGCTGTCGTGTTCTCCCCGGCTGTGGGTCCACTCCAGGACGTTCAGGAGCTGGACCGGGCTCTCGACGAAGGCGAGGTTCACCGGTCGGCCCGTCAGACCGCGACCGGCTCGGCGGCCGGCGCGTTCTCGGTCTCGGCGACGACGCCCGCGACCCGGCGGAGCTTCTTCATCGGGCCGAGCTCCGACTCGTAGACCTTCTTGACGCCGTCACCGAGGGAGGCCTCGATGGTGCGGATGTCGCGGACGAGGCGCGTCAGGCCCTGCGGCTCGACGGAGGCGGCCTGGTCGGAGCCCCACATGGCGCGGTCCAGGGTGATGTGGCGCTCCACGAAGGTGGCGCCGAGGGCGACGGCGGCCAGCGTGGTCTGGAGGCCGGTCTCGTGGCCGCTGTAGCCGATCGGGACGTTCGGGTACTCCTGCTGGAGGGTGTTGATGACGCGCAGGTTGAGCTCCTCGGCCTTGGCCGGGTACGTCGACGTGGCGTGGCACAGCAGGATGTTGTCGCTGCCCAGCACCTCGACCGCGTGCCGGATCTGACGGGGCGTCGACATGCCGGTGGAGAGGATGACCGTACGGCCGGTGGCGCGCAGCGCGCGCAGCAGCTCGTCGTCGGTCAGCGAGGCGGAGGCGACCTTGTGGGCGGGGACGTCGAACTTCTCCAGGAAGGCGACGGCCTCGGTGTCCCACGGGGAGGCGAACCAGTCGATGCCGCGCTCGGCGCAGTGCTCGGAGATCGCGGTGTACTCGGCCTCGCCGAACTCCACGCGGTGGCGGTAGTCGATGTACGTCATCCGGCCCCAGGGGGTGTCGCGCTCGATGTCCCACTGGTCGCGCGGGGTGCAGATCTCCGGGGTGCGCTTCTGGAACTTGACGGCGTCGCAGCCGGCTTCGGCGGCCACGTCGATCAGCGCGAGGGCGTTGTCGAGGTCGCCGTTGTGGTTGATGCCGATCTCACCCGTGACGTAGACGGGGTGGCCGGGACCGGCGGTGCGGGTGCCGAAGGTGCGCAGGCGGGAGGTGTTGCTCATGGTGGTGCTTCCTTACTGGGTGGGGGTGGTGGTGGCAGGGGTCGGTTCGGAGTCGGTGAGGGTGGGGCCCAGCAGCCAGGCCGCGATCTCGCGGATGGCGCCGGAGCCGCCGGGTGTGGTGGTGACGGCGCGGGCCGCGGCACGTACCGAGTCGTGGGCGCCGGCGACGGCGACGGGCCAGCCCGCCAGGCCGAAGCAGGGCAGGTCGTTGACGTCGTTGCCGACGTAGAGCACCCGGCCGGGGTCGACGGACTGCTCCTCGCACCACTGCTTGAGCGCCAGGTCCTTGCGGTCGATGCCGTGCAGAACGGGGACGCGGAGCTTGTGGGCGCGGGCGGCGACGACCGGGTTCTGTTCGGTGGAGAGGATCAGCAGCGGCAGGCCGGCCTTGCGCAGGGCGGCGATGCCGAGGCCGTCCCCGCGGTGCACGGCGACGGTCTCGCGGCCGTCGGAGTCGATGAGGACGCGGTCGTCGGTCTGCGTGCCGTCGAAGTCGAGCACGACGGCGTCGACGTCCGCGCGGGTCGGCAGCGGGGAGGGGTCCAGGAGCGGGGCCAGGGCGCGGGCGCGGGCCAGGTCGTGCGGGTCGTCGATCTCCAGCGCCCGTGCCGGGTCGGTCGCCACGAGCGCGGTGTGGCCGAAGAAGCGGTGGCGGTGGGTGCGGAAGCCGGTGACGTCCATGGCGTACGCGGCGCCGGTCTCCAGGAAGTCCTGCGGGCGGTCCTGGCGCCGGGGGCGTACGGCCTTGTCGTGGTTGACGCCGTAGGTGTCGTCCTCGACCGCGCTGCCGTCGCGCCACACGAAGCCGTGGAAGGGGGCGACGGTGACGGCGCTGTCGGCGCCCTCGCGGGCGACGGCCCGGGCGACGCCGTCGACGTCCTCGCGACTGACGAAGGGGCTGGTGCACTGGACGAGGAGGACCACACCGGCGGTGCGGCCGTGCGCCATCGCCTCGTAGGCGTCCAGGGCGTGCAGGACCGCCGCCTCACTGGTCGCGGTGTCACCCGCGATGGCGGCGGGGCGGGCCACGCAGTGCAGCCGTGCCGACTCCCCCAGGGCACCGGCCGCGGCGCGGGCCGCGTCCGCGATCGCCGGGTCGTCGGTGGTGACGACGACGTCGGTGACCTCGGCGGAGGAGAGGCAGGCGCGGACCGCGCGGGCCACCAGGGGGACGCCGCCGACCTGGGCGAGGTTCTTGGCGGGTACGCCCTTGGATCCGCCGCGTGCGGGGATCACGGCGAGCACGGTGGGGGTCGGTGGCGGGGTCATGGTTGCTCCTGAGGTGGTGGTCACAGCTCCCCCATCCGGCGGATCACCGGGGCGACGCGCTGGACGCCGTGCCGGTAGGCGCCGCGTGCGGCGTTGCGGACGGTCTCGCGGACCGCTCCCCTGACCCGGCCGGGCTCCTTGGGCGCCACGGCGCCGGGCAGCGGGTGGCCGTCGGGGGCCAGGTGGTGGCGGGCGAGGATGCCGGGCAGGTATCCGGGGGCCGAGGCGGGCGTGTAGTACGGCGCGACGGCGGGGAGGGCGCCGGCCGCGAGCAGTGCGCCGACCCGGGCGCGTGCGGTGTCGTAGGCGGTGGCGTACGCGCCGTCGGCGGCGACGCCCTGGCCGGACAGCCACTCCTCGTCGGGGTGCGGGCGGTGCCCGTCGTCGAGCCGGTCCCAGGAGGTGATCAGGCCCGATCCGACGAAGTGGTGGTTGCCGAGGGCTTCGCGTACGCCGAGGTCGGAGAGGACCGCCGTCGGGATGCGGCGGTGCAGGGACTCCAGGGCGGCCGTCGAGGAGACCGTGACCAGCAGGTCGGTGCGGTCCAAGACCTCGCCCATGTGCCCGTACACGAGGCGGAAGTTGGGCGGCAGGCCGCCCGGGAGGCGCTCGGCGAGGCGCTGGTAGGGCAGTTCCTCGATGTGGGTGGTGTGCTCGCCCGGCTTGGAGCGCAGCTTGAGCAGCACCTCGCGGTCCGGGTGGAGCCGGGCGTGCTCGACGAGCCTGCGCAGCAGGTAGGTGCGGTCGGCGCGGGATGCCGGCACGGACGGCTGGGCGGCGAAGACGACCGTGTCGCGGCCTTCCTCGGGGCGGTACGGCTCGCCGCCGAGGAACGGCAGGGCGGCCTCGGTGACGGCCGACGCGTCGGCGCCGACACCCTCGTACACCGCGCGGAAACGTTCCGCGTCGTGGCGGGAGTTGGCGAGGACGACGTCCGCGCCGTGCCGCAGGAGCAGCCCGTCGGCGAGCTTCTCGTAGACGACGCCGACGTAACCGGTGACGAGGACGGGCCTGCGGGGCAGGCGGAGCGCGGCCAGGCCGTGCAGCATCGCCTGGACGGCGCCGCCGACGAGGGCGAGGACGACGACGTCGTACCCCTCGTCCCGTACGGCGTGCAGGAACTCGACGGCGGTCACCTCGCGCACCCGGCCGGCGTCCACACCGACCTCGCCGACCTCGGCGAGCTGCCGGGGGGTGGGGGTGGCCCGGCCCCGCAGCAGCAGTCCGCTGACCTCGACCGGGCGGGCGCCGTCCTCGCCGGACCCGGCGCCCGGGGCGGTCAGGCGGCGCGCGGTGAGCGCGCCCCACTTCCACCGGGTGTCGGAGTCGGCGAGGACGGCGACCCGCAGGGCGCTCGGGGGCGAGGCGGGGACGGGGGCCTGATCGGCCGCATTGCTGGTACGTGGGGGCACGTCCTAGAAGTTAGGAAGCCATTTCGATGCGCGGCCCAACGCGACGGCAACAAATGGTTAACAGCCAGCCGACGGACGGGGAATCGGTCGGCGTGCCGCCGTGAAAGGCCCGCCGTGCGCACCGATTCACCCGCCCGCTCCCCACCGTTCACCTGCCGTACCCGTTCAGGAAAAGGAAAGGGCCGGGCGCGCGCCTAGCGTGAGGTGCGTGGTCAAGCTCTCCGTCATCGTGCCGTTCTACAACGTGCGGGCCTATGCGTCCGACACCCTGAGAAGCCTGCGGGCCAATGCCCGGGAGGATTTCGAATTCATCCTCGTCGACGACTGTTCGACCGACGGGACGGCCCGACTGCTGCGCCGGGCCGAGGACGAGCTCCCCGGGGCGGTGCTGCGCCGGCACGAGACCAACGGCGGTCTGGCGACCGCGCGCAACACGGGTCTGGACGCCGCACGCGGCCGGTACATCGCCTTCCTGGACGGCGACGACTGGGTCGCCCCCGGGCACTACGCCCGGCTGCTGGCCCTGACCGAGGCGCTGGGCTGCGACTTCGTCCGCACGGACCATGTCCGGGCGAACGGCAGGGCGCGGACGGTCCGGCGGGTTCCGCACGGTCCGCGCGGGGTCGTGGGCGACCCCCGGGACGCCATCCTGCCGGCCACGCGCACCACCTCGGTGGACTACGCGTTCGCCTGGGCGGGGCTGTACCACCGCCGCCTCCTGGACCGGGGGCTGCTGCACTTCACCGACGGGCTGCGCACCGCCGAGGACCGGCCGTGGATCTGGCGGCTGCACCGTGAGGCGGAGTCCTTCGCCGTGCTGGGGCTGCTGAGCCACTTCTACCGGCGGGGGGTGGCCACCTCGCTCACCCAGATCGGCGATGTGCGCCGGCTCGACTTCCTCCGGGCGTACGACCAGGTCGTCACGGACACGGCCGCGGACCGCGACGCGGACCTGCTGCTGCCCAAGGCCGTACGCACCTACTGCGCCGTCATCGCCCATCACCTGGGCGCCGTCGACGCGTTCGAACCGGCCGTGGCACGCGAGCTGCGGTCCCGCGGCGCGGCGGCCCTGGGACGCCTGCCCCAGCGGCTGCTGGACGAGGCCCTCGACTCCATGGACGTACAGCGGGCGAGCCGGGTGCGCGGGCTGCGCCGCCGAGCCGTCCTCACGAAGAGGACGGCCGCCGCGTGACCACCCGGATCCTTCTCGCGTCCTCCCTCGCCGGGACGGTGACGCTCGCCGCCGCACTCGACGCCGGCTGCCTGCCCCGCGCGGACCGTACCGTCCTGCTGCTCTGCGACGGCGCCCCCGCCCCGGAGGCCGTGCCGGGCACGGCGGAGAGCTCCGGCTTCGAGCGGCTGCGGACCCGCTTCGACGAGGTGTTCTCGTGGAACGACGCCGTCGCCCCCTTCCATCCCTCCGGGTGGCAGCCCCGTGCCGACGACGTCCCGCTCTGGGAGCGCCACTTCCGGCGGGCCTGGGGCCTCGGGGACGACGGCGTGGAGCTGGTGCTGGAGTCCCCGCACGCGGGCCCGTCCCAGGCGCTCGCCCAGGTCTTCACCGGCGTCCCGGTCGATGTGTACGCCGACGGGCCGGGCTGCTACGGGCCGACCAACGGCAAGGTGCCCCCGCTGACCGGCACCCGGGTTCGCCGGCTGTTCCATCCGGACCTGGTGCCCGGTCTGCGGCCGCTGCTGCTGGCCGAGTACGGGGTGGAGCCGCGGGCCGTGCCGGACGAGGCGATCGGCGCTGTGGTCGCGGAGCTGGCCGGTGCGCCCCTCGATCTGCCGGACGTCGAGGCGCCCGCGCTGCTGCTCGGGCAGGCCCTCGCCGCGTCCGGACTCCTCTCCCCGGCAGAGGAACGGGAGCTGCGCCTGGAGATGGTGCGCGGTGCGGCGGCACTGGGCCACACCCGGCTGGTGTTCGCGCCGCACCCCTGGGACCCGGCGGGGAACGGTGCGGCACTGACCGCCGAGGCGGCCCGGCTGGGCGTCGGCCTCACGGTGCTGGACGCCTCGGTGCCCGTCGCGGCCGAGGTCCTCTTCCGGCGGCTGCGGCCCGCCCTGGTCGTCGGCTGCTCCTCGGCGGCGCTGCTGAGCGCAGCCGCGTTCCACCGCCTGCCCGTGGCGACGGCCGGGACCGGGACGCTCCTGGAGCGCCTCACCCCGTACGAGCACGAGGAGCGGATACCGGTCACGCTCGTCGACGCCCTGCTGCCCCGGCTGGACGACGCCTCGGCGGTCGCCGGCCGGACGGGGCGCGCGGCGACGGAGCTGAGCGGGCTGGTGTCGGCCGTCGGTTTCGCGATGCGGCCGAAGACCGGCCGGGACCTGCGGCCTGCGGCCGAGCGCTATCTCGCCGCGCACCTGGACGGCCACACCTGGCGTTACTTCAAGCGCCGCCGTCTGGCCTCGCTCGCCCTTCCCGGGGTGGTGCCCGCCAGGCTCGCCTTTCTCCGCCGCAACACGGCCGTACGCCGGGTGGCCCGCCGCGCGCGTGCGCTCAGGGACCGCGCCCGCCGTTGATACCGCGCCGCGAGGGCCCGCCGTCAGCCGAGGAACCGCCCCGCCCCGGCCCGGCGCCAGAGCAGGGCGGCGCCGAAGGACAGCAGCGTCGTGGCCGTCGCCACCCCGACGACGAGGGCGGCGGCGGCCGCGCGGCCCAGGTCGGCCGAGACGAGGGCGTCCGTGAGGACGCCGAGGACCAGCACGTGCACCAGGTACGCCCCGAACGACGCGTCGGCCAGCCGCGTCAGGGCGGGGCGCAGGCGCTCCGGGACCCGCAGCCCGTGCAGGGCGGCCAGGACGCCGAAGCTGAACAGCGCCACGAGCACGTGGGCGTAGGGGATCGCGTAGTGCACCTCGTGCTGGTGGACGACCACCGCCGCCAGGCCCGCCGCGGCGAGCAGCACCCACGGCGGACGCCTCCGCCCGAACGTACCGGCCGGCGCGGCGAGGAGCAGCGCCCCGAGCACCGCGTAGATCAGCTGGTACGGACCGAAGGTCCAGCCGAAGCGCGGGAGTTCACGGCCGGTGACGTCGGCCAGGTCGCCGAGGAGCGACGGGGCCGCCGCCAGGACCAGCAGGACCGCGCCCACGCCCCAGGGGCGTCTGCCCGCCCTGACCAGCACGACGAAGGCCAGGAGCATGATCACGGGGACGTAGGCGTAGAGGTACCAGAGGTGGTAGGCGGGCCGGACCGAGGCGAACACGGCGTCGAGGGCCAGCTCGCCGGCCGGGCCGTCGTCGGTGCCGCGCAGGCGGCCCCACACCAGGTAGGCCGCCGTCCACACCGCGAGCGGCACGACGATCCGCACGACGCGCTGCCGCAGCCGGGCGCCGTCCTTGGGCGGGGCGCCGACCAGGACCACCCAGCCCGCGATGGCGAAGAAGAGCGGGACGGCGAAGCGGCCCGCCGAGTCGGCCACCAGACCGGCCCAGTAGACAGCCGGGCCGTCCGCCGGGGTGCGGTTCGCCGTGTTCACGAACGCCGAGCCCGTGTGGCAGAGGATCACGCCGACGGAGCAGAGCAGCCGGATCAGGTCGATGTCGTACCGGTGTTCCCGCCGGGGCGGGGCCGGGGCGAGGGGCTCGGCGGACGCGGCGGCGGGGGCGGGCGAGGCGGAGGAAGGCATGGTCATCGCAGGCTACGAACGCTCCGACGGCCGGTGAACTCCCTGCGGATGAACACTCGGTTCACCGGGGCGCCCGGACGGTGAAGATCCCGTGCCGCCGGTCCGGGGGCCGGGGATCCGGGTCCCGGGAAGCGGCAGGCCGAAGACCGGGCGCAGCTCGGCGAGGTTGGCCCGGGTGACCTCCCACAGCAGGTCCTGCCGTCCGCGCACGTCGGCCACCGCCGCCGCGTGGTCGTCCAGCACCGCCGCGGCCCGCTCGGTGAGCCGTGCGCCGAGCGCCCGGTCGTGGACGGACACCCCCCAGTCGGGGCGGTCCAGATCGGCGAGGAAGTAGGCGAGTTTGGGGTGCGAGACCAGGCTGATGACCGGGGTGCCGCAGCCGAAGGGAATCATCCCGGCGTGCCCCCGCATCCCGATCACCAGCCGGGTGCGCCGGTAGAGGTCGCGGATCTCGTCGTTGGTCCGGAGGTGGAGCGGTTCCACCGGCAGCGAGGTGCCGTGCTCGCGGCGCAGGTCGTGGACGAAGCGTTCGTCCGCCGGCATGTGGGCGGCGTACCGGACCTCGGCCCGTTCGCCCAGGACGCGCAGGGCGGTGTCCATCTCCGCGAGGAAGTGGCCGTAGTCGTGTCCGAAGCGCAGATTGGCCCGGTCGTAGGCGCAGTTGACCAGCACGGTGTCCTCGCGTGTCACCGGGTCCGTCCAGTCCGCGTCGAGGTGGCGGGCGACAGTGGTGGGGCAGGGCTGGTAGCGGACCCGGTCGCGCAGGGCGGCGGGCAGGAGCTCCCTGACCCGGGCGACGGACCCCTGGTTGCGCAGCCCGAAGAAGGCGGACCGTTCGACCAGCACGCGCAGGCTCCGCGCGAATCTCTCCCGGCGGTAGCGCTGCCCGTCGAAGACGTTGTAGCCGACGGCGAACACCGCCAGCGGGACGGTGATCCCGCGCAGCAGCTCGTCCGGGATGTTCCACTGCCAGCCGCTGTTGCCGTTGGGGGCGGTGTCCGGCAGGAACAGCCCGCCGCCGCCGACGACCACGCCCCGTCGGGCGTTCAGCTCGGCCAGGCCGTCCTCGTCCACCAGCCGGTGCACCGAGCGCGTGTGCCAGAGGTCCGGTCCGGTGCCGGTGGCGAAGCACATCCGTACGGCCTCGGGGAGCACCTTGTCGCCCGCGTTCTCCTGGCCGTCGGCGAACAGCGCGACGTGGGCGAGCTGGTCGCCCGGCTCGGGCCCGGTGGTCTGCCGGGCCGCCGCCGCCACGGGCCTGGTACGCACGTACCAGGCGTGGCAGTTGGTGTCGGACGGGTCCGCGTCCAGGCCGTCGCGCGCGTACCGGTGCGCGTCCTCGGTACGGCCGAGCAGCCAGGCCAGCCGGGCGAGTTGGCCGTAGGCGCGGGCGGCGAAGTCCGGCGACACGGTGGCCAGCAGCAGGTGCGCCTCGGCCTCCTCGTAGCGGGACAGGGCCATCAGGCAGATGCCCAGCGTCTCGTGGCAGCGGGGCAGATCGGGCCGGTCCGCGACGGCGGCGGTCAGCAGGGTGACGGCCTCCTCGTGGCGGCCCTGGGTGCGGTGGACCTCGGCCACCTGACGCACCAGGTCCACCGAGGCGCGGTGGGCGTCGAGCAGCGGGAGGGCGCAGTGCAGGAGCAGTTCCGGGTGCTTGGCGCCGGGCAGGGCGCAGTACGCGGTACGGAACTCCTCGTCGTCCAGCGCGTAACGGTCCCGGGCCTCGTACGCCGGGGCGTGGCCGGCCCTGCCGGTTTCCGCGCCGGTGTCCGTGAAGTGCAGGACGACGGTGGAGGCGGGCACCGGGGTGTCGTCGTACAGCCGGGAGACGAGGAAGTCGTACCGGGAGTCGAGCGGGACGAGCAGGTCCGGCCCCAGGTGCCGGGCCCATCCGTCACCGGCGGTGCCCGGGGCGCCGAGGGGGGTGTCCCGGACATCCTGGCGCTGGATCACCAGCAGCCCGTCGTCGCGCACAAAGCGCCGGCCGTCGGGGCCGGGCTGCGGCACGGCCGCCACCCCGGTGCGCAGCCGGAGCAGCGGTCCCAGCGGGCCGAGTACGACCATGCCGGGATCGAGCACGATCACCGTGTCGTAGTCCTTCGCCGACAGCGCCCACCGGGCCCCGAGGGGGCCCGTGGCTTCGCGCGGGAGCAGCCGGGGATGCAGCCGCCGGGCCGCGTCGAACGCGGTGTCGGGCAGCCCGGGGTGCAGGACGAGGAAGTCCTCGCAGACCTCGGGGTTGGTCAGGGCGAGGCTGCGCAGCAGGACCGGCAGACCGGGCAGCGTACCGGCGTCGACCCGGGTGGCGAAGGCGATCCGCCGCCGGCCGGTGACCGCGCGCCGGTCGTCGCTGTTCGCGGTGCCGCCCGGGCCGGCGGGGTGCGGGGCGGGGGTGCCGACCGGTCCGACGGGGTCCGGGGCGGGGCTGTCGGCGGCGTTCAACGCAGTTCGGTCCTCAGCTCGGTGGCGTCCTCGTGGGCCGTGTGGGCCGTGACCCAGGCCTGTTCCCGGGGCGGCAGCCGGCCCGGCGGCGTGAAGCCGATGAGGTCCAGGCGGTCGGCGGCGTCCAGGAAGTGCAGCAGCCGCAGCACGGTGAAGGCGGTGGTGGTGCGGCCGCCCCAGCCGTCCTCACCGAGCAGCGCGGGGTCGGTCAGCGGACGGCGCAGCGAGGCGTCGCCGATGTGGTCCTGGGCGCCCGGCACGAGCCGCGTACGCAGGGCGCGGCGCCAGTCGGCGAGCGGGTCGCCGAAGACCAGGCGGACGCCCGCGCGCCGCCCCCAGGCGGGCCCGGTCCACGGTGGGTCCCCGCGCAGCGTGACGGCGTGCAGATCGGTGCGCGGGCCCGTGCCGCCGTGCGGGCCGTCGCAGCGCACCACCAGGTCGTAGCCGTCGATGCGCCGGGCGAGCGCGCTGCCGGGCGCCCTTTCCTCCTCGGCGATCCGCGGCGCGCCGGCCACCACGCAGACCGAGCGGCCCTGGATCAGCCGGCGCAGGCCCGGCGCCCCGACCGGCCCGGCGCCGGCCGGCAGCGGGTCGGCCATCCGGTCCCGGTCCAGCAGCCGGCGGAAGGCGGCGTACGAGGCGGTCAGCCTCCGCACCTCGGGGTCGGCCAGTCCCACGCCGCCCGCGGCGGTCCGGCGCCGTACGACGTCGGCGAAGCCGGCCCGCGCCCGGTCGGCCGGTGCGTCGTGCAGGGCCCGCAGCCGGGCGGCGTCCTCGGCTTCGGGCACGAGTGCGGCGGCGCCGTCCAGCAGGGCGCCCAGTTCCCGCAGGGTCTCGATCCGGCGGGTGATCTCGCGTGCCGCCGCCTCGTCCTGCTGGAGCGTCAGGTGGCGCTCGTACATGCGCACGGCCTCGTCCCTGCGGCCGAGCGCGTCCAGTGCCTGCCCGCGCAGCCGCCACGCGCCCTTGGACCGCTCGCGCATCCCGGTCGCCTCCACGGCGAGGGCGAGTGCGAAGCGGGCCCGGTCCTCCCCGCCGGCTTCCAGGGCGTCCCGGCCGGCCCGCAGCACCGCGTCGAACAGCCCCTCCGCACCGGGAGCGCACGCCGTGGTCAGCGTGCCGAGGGAGGCGACCAGGCGGGTGGTCCCGGTGTCCTCGATCGGACCGGCCGCGGCGAGGGCCGCCAGGTGGTCGCCGCACAGCCGCAGCAGGGCGGGCGCGGCCGGCGCCTGTCCCGTGCCGCCCGCCGAAGTGGCTCTGGTCCGTACAGCCTTGAGCAGGCCCGTGAAGGTCTGGCCCATGGTCGATTCCGCCGTTCCGTGATCGGGGACCGTCCGGGGCCCGCGCCCCGGGTCCGGGGTCAGAGTCCGAGGCTGCTGCGCGTACGCCGCACGGTGCGGCGCAGGCGTACGGCCGCTCCGCGTGGTCCGGCGCCGGGAAGCAGGAGCTTCTGGAGGCGGCGGCGCTTGAAGTAGTGCTGGGTGGAGGCGTCCAGGTGGGCGCGCAGCCATGCCTCGGCCTGCGGGCGCAGCCCCGGGTTGAGCCCGGACTGCATGCAGTAGCCGACCGTCCCCACCAGCGGCGCGAGGGTGCCGGGCGCGGTGCCGGGCAGCGCCGGGACGGGCCCGTCGCCCTGCTGGTCCAGGTCGGGCACGAGGTGGTCGACGATGGTGAGCGGGACGCGGTTGCTGTTCTCGTACGGGGTGATGCGGTCCAGCACGAGGCGGGTCCCGACCCGGGCGACGGGGATGCCGTAGTACACGGCGGCGGTGAACATCGCGGTCGAGAAGCAGCCGACGACCAGGGTGGGCGCACACCGCTCGTACAGCGTCTCGGCGAGCAGCGGGCTGTCCAGCGTGGTCAGCCGGACCCCGGCCTCGGCGGCGGCGTCGTCCAGTGCCCGGGAGTAGCGCGCCGGTGCGGTGGGGTGCGGCTTGAAGAGGAGGGAGGTGTGGCCGGCCCGCGCGGCGCCGCGCAGCATGCGCACGTGCAGGTCCTCCTCCTCCTCGGCGGTGAGGATGTCCAGCGCCGCGAGGTACTGCCCGAGCAGGACGGCCGTGGGGGCCTCTTCCTCGGCCTCGGCGAGCCGGGGGTCGCCGTCGGCGGCCCGGGCGATCTCGCCGAGGACCTTGCGGAAGGCGTCGTCCGGGACGAGTTCGGGTGCGACCCCGGCCTCGGCGAGGAGCAGCGGCTTCAGCCCCGGCACGAGGTCCAGGTGCAGCACCCGCTGGATGCGGCAGGCGATCGAGGCGGGGACCTTGTTGCGGGTGGGGCCGTAGCTCATCAGGCCGTCGGCGTAGACGTGCAGGGCGCTCTCCGAGAAGATCGCGGCCAGTGCGCGGGCCGGGTTGACCTGGATGGACTCCACGGCCAGGTCGACCGGGGAGTCGGGGCCGATGCCCCAGGCCAGCCGGAAGGCGCGCTGCCACAGCACGGTCTCCTCGGCGCGCGGGCCCCAGCCGCTGGGGTGGTGCGGGCTGATCGCCTCGTTCCAGTCGACGACCGCGTCGAAGCGGGCGGCGATTCCGCCGTATCCGCGCATCTCCTCCATGCGGAGGGCGGTCTCGGGCACTTCGGCGTTGTTGGAGACGAGCAGGATGCGGTGGCTGTCCCGGCCGGGCCCGAAGTGGCCCGCGTCCAGCGCGGCGGCGACGGTGGCCGCCCCGTACAGGGTGGAGACCTGGAAGATCTGGGTGCGCAGCGTCATGGGTCAGGCGGCCTTCTGCTTGTCGTGCAGGCGCCGGAGCAGGGTGCCGCGCTTGCTGTCCATCATGGTCAGGGTCTTCTCCAGCACCGGTTGCGGCATGCGGTGCAGAGCGGTGGCCGACTCGTGGCGCAGCCGCTTGGCGGTGGCCGGTTCGTAGACGTCGGCCTTCTCGTTGTGGAACGCGATCATCGCGCAGTACGTACGGACCGCCTTGGGCAGCAGGAGTTCCGCGTCCCGGTCCTGTCCGATCTCCTCCAGCAGCGTGTCGTAGGCGGGGAAGAAGTCCAGCTGCCGCGCGTCCTTGATCTGGGTGAGGGAGGTGGCCACCCCACGCCGGTAGAAGACCCCGTGCAGGTTGAGGGCCGCGTAGGTGCGGGCGTGCAGGTGCATCCGCCAGACGAACAGCCGGTCCTCGGCGGTGCGCAGGTCGGTGGCGAAGCGCAGCGCGCCGTCCTCGAAGAGGCGCCGGTGGTAGATCCCCGCCCAGACGAACGGGTAGTCGACCATGGTCTCCCGCTCGGGGACCGCTATCCCCGCGCGGGGATCGAGCACCGTGTTCCGCAGCGGCGCGGGGGCCTGGCGCACCACGCGGCTGGTGCCGGTGGACTGGACGTGGTCGGTGCGGGCGAAGTCGCAGTCCAGTTCCCGCGCGGCGTGCAGCAGCCGGGCCAGATGGCCGGGGGCGTACCAGTCGTCGCCGTCGAGGAAGGTGACGTAGTCGCCGCGGGCCGCGTCGATCCCGCTGTTGCGGGCGGCGGCGATGCCCACGTTGGTGGTGTGCCGGATGACCTCGGCCTGCGGGAGCCGGTCGGCCCAGTGGTCGACGACGGACGGCGTCTCGTCCGTGGAGCAGTCGTCGACCAGCAGGAACTCCACGTCGGGGCCCGCGTTGCGGGCCAGGCTGCCGAGCGCGGTGCCGGCGAAGGCCGCGACATTGTGGAACGGTACGACGACGGACAGTTGGGGCACGCGGGACTCACCTTCGCTCTCGGTCCGCACACGCTAGTGAGTCCCCCCGGGGCGCGGGTGTCCTTGGGCCCGCCGCCCGGTGAACTCTGGGCGTCCACCGGGTGACCGGGCCCGGGGCCCCCGCCGTCCCCGTCACGGGTGCGGGCTCACGCCACCCCGTACCGCGCCTCGATGCCCGCGACGAGGATCCACAGGCCGTCCTCGAAGCGCTCGTCGTATCCGCTGAAGATCTCCGGCCCGGCCGCCGCGACCAGCGGATAGCGCTCCATGCGCGCGGCCCGCTCGGCGATGTCGTACCCCTCGCGCCGCTCGTCCGGCATCGGCCGGACGCCCTGCTCCTCGGTGACGAAGCCCATCGTGTACGCGTTCGCCGTGGTGCCCGCGCGCACGGCCTGCCGCAGGTCGAACCCCGCGTCGATCATCGTGCGCAGATGGGCTTCCAGGCCGGGGGCGTGATCGGTCCCGGTGAAGCGCGCCCCGCTGTAGACCTTCGCCCCGTCGCGGTAGCGCAGCAGCGTGCGGCGCAGCACGCACTGGTAGGAGACGAGCTGGTCCTGCCAGCGGGCGGGGACGGGGGCGGGCGGCTCCTCGTCGAGCATCCGGCGGTACATCACCGTCGCCATCTCGTCGAGCAGTTCCTGCTTGTCCTTGAAGTGCCAGTACAGGGCGGGCGCCTTGACGTCCAGCTCCCTGGCGATGGCGCGCAGGGTCAGCCCGTCGAGGCCCACCTCGTTCAGCAGCCGGAGGGCGGTGTCGGCGACGCGCGCCCGGTCGATCTTCGTCGTTCCCACCTTGACAATTTAACAGCGTTAAGCACACACTCGCCGCCATGGAACTTAACAACGTTAAGGAAACCGGGGTGCTGATCGTCGGCGCGGGCCCCAGCGGCCTGGCGCTCGCCTGCGACCTGGCCCGCCGCGGGGTCCCCGCACAGGTCGTCGAACAGGCACCCGCGCTCTTCCCGGGCTCACGCGGCAAGGGCATCCAGCCGCGCACCCGGGAGGTCCTGGACGACCTGGGGGTGGGCGACGCGGTGCGGGCGTACGGCGGCCCCGCGCCCATCGGCATGACCTGGGAGGACGGCGAGCGCAAAGGCACCTACGACATGTTCCGGCGGGCCGCGCCGACGGAGGCCGAGCCGTACGGCGAACCCTGGCTGATGCCCCAGTGGCGGACCCAGGAGATCCTCTTCGCCCGGCTGCGCGAGCTGGGCGGCGACGTCCTCTTCTCGGCCGCCCTGACGGACCTGGCCCAGGACACCGACGGGGTCACCGCGCAGCTGACGACCGGACCGGTCAGGGCGTCGTACCTGGTCGCGGCCGACGGCGGGCGCTCCACGGTCCGCCGCGCGCTCGGCATCCCGATGGAAGGGGAGACCGTCGACCCCGCCCCCGTGCTGGTCGCCGACGTCCGGATCACCGAGTCCGCACTGGACCGGCTGAACTGGCACTTCTTCATGGGCGACGCCGGCTTCACCACGCTGTGCCCGCTGCCCGGCACGGCGGACTTCCAGCTGGTCGCCCAGTTCAAGGACGGCGCGCCCGACACCACACCCGAGGGCGTACGGGAGCTGGTCGGCGCCCGCACCCATCTGGCCGCCCAGGACGTCACCGAGGTGCGCTGGTCCTCCGACTTCCGGCCGCGCGCCGCACTGGCCGACCGCTTCCGCGCGGGCCGGGTCCTGCTCACGGGCGACGCCGCGCACGTCCACTCCCCGGCCGGCGGCCAGGGCCTCAACACCAGCGTCCAGGACGCGTACAACCTGGGCTGGAAGCTCGGCCAGGTACTGCTGCACGAAGCGCCCGGCACCCTGCTGGACAGCTACGAGCAGGAACGGCGCCCCGTGGCCGCCGCCATGCTCGGCCTGTCGACCCGGATCCACCGGGGCGAACAGGAACGCGGCGCCGCCACCCAGCAGTTGGGCCTCGGCTACCGCGAAGGCCCTCTGTCGCACGGCCGGGCGGGCCTGCTGCACGCCGGCGACCGGGCCCCCGACGGCCCGGCGGGCGACGGCCTCCGCCTCTTCGACGTCTTCCGGGGCCCCCACTTCACCCTGCTCGCCGTCGGACCGCGGACCGCCCTCCCCTACGCGGACCACGCCATGCTGCGCACCCACCGGGCGGACGGCTGCGCGGCCTACGGCACCGGCCTGTTCCTCGTCCGGCCGGACGGCTACATCGGCTGGGCGGGCCCCGACGCCCACGGCCTCGACGCGTACGCCGCCACTATGGGCCTTGACCTCAAGTCCACTTGAGCTCCTACGGTCCGGGGCATGGACTACTCACATGACGACGCCGGACTCGCCCGCCAGCCCATCGGCTACTGGAGCTGGGCCGCCCACGTGGCGACCGTGGGCCACATCCGCGCCGCCCTCGCCGAACACGGACTGACCCAGCCGCCCTGGTGGGTGCTCAACCAACTGGTCGAGGCGGGCGATGCGGGCCGCCCGCGCGCCGAGGTGGTCGCGACGCTCCGCGGCTACCTGGACGTCGGGGACACGCTGGAACCGGAGATCGACACCCTGATCGCCCAGGGGCACGTCACCCAGGACCCCGCCGGCCGCCTGCGGCTGACCGCCGAGGGCCACACCCTGCGCACCGAGGCGTACGAGCGGGTGGGCCGGGCGACCGCGGAGATCCACACGGGCATCCGCGACGAGGAGTTCGTCGCCGCCCTCAAGGTCCTCCAGCGGATGATCCACAACGTGGGCGGCAAGGCCTGGCACCACTGAGAGCCGGGCCCTGCCGTCCCGCTCAGACGCTGCTGAACGTCAGCTTCGCCGCGAACCCGAGGAACAGCACGCCCGCCGCCGACGTGGCCCCCGCCGACAGCCGCTTGCGGCGGCGGAAGGCGGTGGCCAGGCGGGTGCCGCCGAAGATGAGCGTCGAGAGGTACAGGAAGCTGCCGATCTGCAGCAGCGTGCCCAGCAGCAGGAAGGAGAGCGCCGGATAGGCGTATCCGGGGTCGACGAACTGCACGAAGAAGGAGATCAGGAAGAGGATGGCCTTCGGGTTGAACAGGCTGACCACCAGGGCCCGACGGTAGGGGCGCTCCCGCTCCCCCGGTGCCGCCCCCGGTACGGCCCCCGCCCCGTCGCCCTCCGTCAGCTCGGCCACCCGCCGGTGGCGCTCACGCCACATCGTCACGGCGGCCCGCAGCATCCCGACGGCCAGCCAGGTCAGGTAGCCCGCACCGGCGTACTTGACCACGGCGAACAGCAACGGCGTGGTCTGGAGCAGCGAGGCGGCCCCCAGCGCGGACAGTGTCATCAGCACCGTGTCCCCGGTCCACACCCCGGCCGCGGCCACATAACCGGTACGCACTCCGCGCCGGGCGGCGACGGACAGCACGTACAGCGAGTTGGGCCCCGGCAGCAGAATGATGAGCACCAGGCCGGCGAGATAGGTCGGAAGATCGGTGACACCCAGCATGGGGGGAGTGTGGCACGCGGGCGACGCCCGCCGTCCGGGAGGTCCAGGATGTGGCGGATCAGTCCTCGTCGCCGTCCGGCAGCCGGTCCACGACCTCCACGCGATGCCCGGACGGAGAACCGCTGTTCACGAGCCTGCCCGAGGGCGCGGGTGATCGGCGGGGGATCACCCGCGCGGGTGGCCGGTGGCTCAGAACGCGTCCGTCGGGACGTACGTCCCCCAGACCTCCCGCAGCGCGTTGCAGACCTCGCCCACCGTGGCCCGGGCCCTGAGCGCGTCCTTCATCGGATAGAGCACGTTGTCCGTGCCCTCGGCCGCCTTCCGCAGCTGGTCCAGCGCCGCGTCCACCGCGCCCTGGTCGCGTTCGGCGCGCAGCTTCGCCAGCCGGGCCGCCTGCTGGGCCTCGATCGCCGGGTCGACGCGCAGGGGCTCGTACGGCTCCTCCTCGTCGAGGCGGAAGCGGTTGACACCGACGACGACGCGCTCGCCGCTGTCCGTCTCCTGCGCGATGCGGTAGGCGCTGCGCTCGATCTCGCTCTTCTGGAAGCCGCGCTCGATCGCGTTGACCGCGCCGCCCATCTCCTCGACCTTGAGCATCAGTTCCAGGGTCGCGGCCTCGACGTCGTCGGTCATCTTCTCGACCACGTACGAACCCGCGAAGGGGTCCACCGTCGCCGTCACGTCCGTCTCGTACGCCAGGACCTGCTGGGTGCGCAGGGCCAGGCGGGCCGACTTGTCGGTGGGCAGCGCGATGGCCTCGTCGAAGGAGTTGGTGTGCAGCGACTGGGTGCCGCCGAGGACCGCGCCCAGGCCCTGGACCGCGACCCGGACCAGGTTGACCTCGGGCTGCTGGGCGGTGAGCTGGACGCCCGCGGTCTGGGTGTGGAAGCGCAGCATCAGCGACTTGGGGTTCTTCGCGCCGAACTCCTCGCGCATCACCTTCGCCCAGATCCGGCGCGCGGCACGGAACTTGGCGACCTCCTCCAGGATCGTCGTACGGGCGACGAAGAAGAAGGAGAGCCGGGGCGCGAAGTCGTCCACGTCCATGCCGGCGGCGACGGCGGTACGGACGTACTCGATGCCGTCGGCGAGGGTGAAGGCGATCTCCTGCGCGGGCGAGGCCCCGGCCTCCGCCATGTGGTAGCCGGAGATCGAGATCGTGTTCCACTTCGGGATCTCGGCCTTGCAGTACTTGAAGATGTCGGCGATCAGCCGCAGCGAGGGCTTCGGCGGGAAGATGTAGGTGCCGCGGGCGATGTACTCCTTGAGCACGTCGTTCTGGATGGTGCCGGTCAGCCGGTCCGCCGGAACGCCCTGCTCCTCGCCGACGAGTTGGTAGAGCAGCAGGAGAAGGGAGGCGGGCGCGTTGATGGTCATCGAGGTGGAGACCTTGTCCAGCGGGATCCCGCCGAACAGGACGCGCATGTCGTCGATCGAGTCGATCGCGACCCCGACCTTGCCGACCTCGCCACTGGCGATCGGCGCGTCCGAGTCGTGCCCCATCTGGGTCGGCAGGTCGAACGCGACCGAGAGCCCCGCCGTACCGTTGGCGATCAGCTGCTTGTAGCGGGCGTTGGACTCGGTGGCGGTGCCGAAACCGGCGTACTGCCGCATCGTCCACGGCCGGCCCGTGTACATCGTGGGGTAGACACCGCGCGTGAAGGGGTACGCACCCGGCTCGCCCAGCTTCTCCTCGGCCTGCCAGCCGTCGAGCGCGTCCGGCCCGTACACCGGCTCGATGGGCAGTCCCGACTCGGACTCACGCGTCATGTGCTGTGCCTCCCGTTTCACCTACTAGGCGGTAACAACTCTGTTCTGGGACTCTAAGGGCTGTCCCGTGATGCCTGACGCCGCGCGCCCGCCAGGTAACACGGGACAGCGCTTAGCGACGGACTCTAGCGGCGGGCGCCCCACCGGGGAGGGCCGTCCGCTGGGACCTTGCTCACAGCATGAACCACCGCGACGGCCCGGCCGGACTCATCACATCGGGGATTCGGCAACCACGCGGGGTGGGAATCCCGTCTCATGGGAGAGCACGGTGGGACAGCCGAACCAGGGGGCCTGGGCATGGGACCGATTCGTACGAGCAGCCGCGGCGGCCGGACGCGTGCGGCGGCGGCCGCGGCCGTCGGCGTGCTCGCGCTCGCGGCACTGACCGCGGGCTGCCGGGTGGAGCCCGCGGGGGCGGCGGGCACCCCGGCCCCGGTGGAGCCGCCCGCCGCGTCGGCGCGCCCCGCCGACGACGCGAAGCCGGGCGGCGAGCCCACGAGCGCGGCACCGTCGCGGTCCGCCTCCCCGTCGGCGCCCGCCTCCCCTTCCACGCCGCCCGCGACGCCCACGAAGGCGCCGGAGGCTCCCGCCGCACCGGAGCCCGAGGCGCTGATGAAGACCGGCGACAGCAGCGACCGGGTGCGCGAACTCCAGGCCCGGCTGCGCCAGATCGGCCACTTCGACCGCAGCCCCACCGGGTACTACGGGACCACCACGGAGGCGTCCGTACGCTCCTTCCAGGGCAAGCGCGGCCTGCCCCGTACGGGCAGGACCGACACCGTGACCTGGCAGCGGCTGCTGGACATGACCCGCGAGCCGACGGCCGACGAGCTGCGGCCGCCGACCGAGCGCGCGGTGGCGAAGCCGGACCCGCGCTGCATGACGGGCCGGGTGCTGTGCATCAGCAAGAACAGCCGCACCCTGGCGTGGATGATCGACGGCAAGGTCGTCTCGTCGATGGACGTCCGCTTCGGATCGGAGTACACACCCACCCGTGAGGGCGTCTTCGAGGTGTACTGGAAGTCCCGCCACCACGTCTCGACGCTCTACGACTCGCCCATGCCGTACGCCATGTTCTTCAGCGGCGGCCAAGCGGTGCACTACTCCTCGGACTTCGCGGCCCGCGGCTACACCGGCGCCTCGCGCGGCTGCGTCAACGTCCGGGACGAGGCGAAGATCGCGTCGCTCTACGCCCAGGTGAAGGACGGCGACAAGGTCGTCGTCTACCGGTAGGTGCTCCGGATCCACCGGCAGGTGATCCGGGGCGGCCGCCGTTCCGACCGAGGAAAGGGGCGCGGACGGGACCGGGGGAACGTGTCCCGCCCGCGCCGGGTGCGCTGAGCCGAAGGTACGGGGGGAACCCCGGCTCGTCGCGCGGCCGATGACCAGTCGGCACTCTGTACTGCGCCGGGGCACCGAAAAACGTTACCTCCACCACCCCTGGCGGGCGTCTCCCCAGGTCAGCGCGTTTCTACCGCGGGTGCCGAAGGCGTGGGCGCGAGGGAGGACGGCTCCTGGTCCGGTGCGGGGCCCACGGGGTGGAAGACGACCGAGGGGAGCGGCCCGTGGTCGCCGTCCCTCGTGCCCCCGTCGCCGTCCCCGGTGTCCGTACCGCCCTTGCCCCCGCCGTCGTGGTCCAGGAGCCGGTCGCAGAAGCGCTCCATGTTCCGTTCACCGCGGGCCAGTTCGACGAGCCGGCGCCGGTCCTCGCCGCTCAGGGAGTCCTCGCGGTACTTCCGGCAGACCCGGAGCGACTTCTCGTACGCCTCGGCGGCGGAGTCGCCGGGGGTGCCGGAGGAGGGATCCGTGGTCCCGGCGGAGCCGTCGGCCTCGCCCCGCCCGTCCGAGCCGTCCGTGCCGTCCGAAGGGCCGCGCCCGGGCGCCGTGTCGCTCCGGCCGTGGTCGCCGCCACCGCCACCGCCCGCCGGGTCGCCGCCGGTCTCCTCGCCCCCGCTTTCGTGGTCCGCCTCGTCCGGGTCCTGCGGGGTGGCGGTCGGGGTGTCCGCGCCGGACGGGTCCGACGGCCGGAGCGACGGATCGGCGTCGGGCAGATCGGCACCCAGCTCCCTCGGCGAGGCGGGCGTCGAGACGGACGAGGCGGGGACGGGGGCGACATGGCCGCCGAAGGGCGCGGACAGCATGCCCGTACCTCCCGCGACCGCCACCCCGCCGAGCGCGCACCCGGCGAGCGAGACGGCCAGGCCGTAGCGCACCGGGCGGGTCCAGCGCAGACGCCGGGAGGGAGCCGTGCGCGCCGGGCCGATCCGCACGGTGTGCAGGGTGTCCTTCCGTCCGGCGGGCCCGGTGGCACGCGCGGCGCCGTCCCGCTTCCTGGCCGACGCCTCCCGGAACGCTGCCAGCACGGCTTCCTCACCGGGGAGTTCGCCGGTGGACGGGCCGGGGGTGCGCACCGCGCGCAGCGCGGCGTCCAGCCGCCGGGCCCCCGTCCGGTCGTGAGCGCCGTCGGGTTCGGCCCGGTCGCCGCGGAGCAGAGCCTCCGCCGCGTCCGCGTCAAGCCACTCGTCCTGCTCGTCGGCCATCACATGTCCTTCTGCGTCCACGCACGCGAATGCGTCACACCGGCGGACGCCGCCGCGCCGCCTCGCGCGAGGCGCTGCGCGGGTACGGCACCGAGGCCCGCGCCTCCCGCCACGATCCCTTCGTCCGGACCGTTGTCCGTGCCGTTGTCCGGGCCGTTGTCCGTGCCGTTGTCCGGGCCCACCAGCTCCGCCAGCCGCTTCAGCCCACGGTGCGCGGCCGTGCGGACCGCGCCGGGGCGCTTGCCCAGGGTGCGGGCCGCGCTCTTCGCGTCGAGCCCCACGACCACCCGCAGCACGACGGCCTCCGCCTGGTCCTGCGGAAGCTGGGCTATGAGGTCCAGGGTGCGGCCGGTGGCCAGCGCCTCCAGCGCCTCGCCCGCCGTGTCGGACTCGGCCGGCCGGCCCGTCAGCTCGCTCTCGTCCCCGCCGATCGCGGGGCGCCTGCCGCGCATCCGTATGTGGTCGAGCGAGCGGTTGCGTGCGATGCGGGCGGCCCAGCCGCGGAACCGGTCGGCGTCCCCGCTGAACCGGCCCAGGTCACGCGCGATCTGGAGCCACGACTCGGAGGCCACGTCCTCGGCGTCCGGTTCGCCCACCAGCGTCCGTATGTACCCCAACAGCCGTGGGTGCACAGCGCGGTACACAGTACGGAAGGCGTCCTCGTCCCCGTCCTGTGCCGCGAGCACCGCGGCGGTCAGCTCCGCGTCGTCCCCCAGCACTCCCTCAACCCGCCCTGCTGATCCGTAACGCAGCTGGTCATCACTGCCACGCCACTCTGCGTGACTCAGCACGCTACGTGCTCGGACGGTGCCCCGTCCATGACTTGTACAACATGCAACTGTCTCCTGACACAGAGCGGTGTGACAGAAAACGCACCGACGGCGCTGAGTTGAGTACGGGGTCGCGGCGCGACCTCGTGGAAGACGGCCGGGGCCTCTCCTGTGGGGGGTGGCGGCCCCGGTCGTCGTCCCCGTCCACCGCTCGACGGGACATACGCACCCGCGAGGCCGGCGGACGCCTGTCCCGGTCCTCCCCGGTCCTCCCCGGTCCGGACGGTGAGCGGAGCCGCGCCCGCGTCGGCCGGGTGAACCACTGGGCAGCGGGTCAGTGTCCCTGGCGCAGGTGGAGTGGGGCGGCCGTGGGGCCGGGCGTGCCCGTGCGGGCGAAGCCGGACCAGGCGGTGCGCAGGGTGCGGCCGAGCGTATCGACGTCCTGCCACGCGGCGTCCCCGAGCATCGGCGAACCGCGCCACGCGTTCCGGGTGCCCAGGAGCAGCGGCAGTTCGACGCAGTGGGTGGCGCCGAAGGCCGATCCGGCGGGGCGCCAGTCGAGACGGTAGGTGTGCACCCGCGCCCCGGCCCGCGTCAGCTGTGTGCCGAGCTCGCCGAGCGGTTCCTCGTACGTCCGGCGGGTCAGCTCCTCGGCGTCGTCGCCCTCACCGGGGAACGCGGTCATGTCGTCGGCGTTCCAGCCGTACATGACGTCCAGGCCACGGACGTCTCCGTCGAACGGGCCGGGTTCGCCGACCGGGTTGAACGGTGGTTCCAAGGTGCTGCCGGTCCGTTCCTGGTGGGCCACCGCCGTCTTCCGCTGCGCCTCCAGGATCGCGGGCAGCCCGGCGGTGTGCGGGTCCTCCGCGAGGAAACCGGCGAACGCCCGGCCGAGGGCGAGGGCTTCCGGACGAGGGCGGGCCGTGATCGCGAGCGGGGCGCTCTGGAGGATGGCGCGGTGGAAGAGGCCCCGGGCCTCGGGCACCTCCATCAGCATCCGGATGGACAGACCGCCGGCGGACTGCCCGAAGACCGTGACGTTGCCGGGGTCGCCCCCGTACTCAGCGATGTGCGTGCCCACCCAGCGGAGCGCTTCGAGCTGGTCGTACAGGCCGAGGTTGCCTTCACTGACTCCGTCGAGGCAGAGGTATCCGAGCGCTCCGAGGCGGTAGTTGACGGCGACAACCACCACGTCGCCCTGGGCGGCGAGCGCTCCGCCGTCGTACCAGTCCCTGATGCCGGCGCCACTGCTGAACCCGCCGCCGTGGAACCACACCATGACCGGCCGGGCCCCGGCGTCCCGGGCCGGTGTGACGACCGACAGGTTCAGGCAGTCCTCGCCCTGGGGGCGGCTGTCGAGGGGCGGGCCCATCACCGCGTCGAGCCGCGAGGGAAGCTGCGGGCAGATCTCGCCGCTCGACGGGCGCGTGTCCTGGGCCGCCACCGGGCGGGGGCGCGCGAAGCGCTCCGCGGTGGCGTAGCGGATCGGGCCGGTCCGGACCATCGCCGAGCCGTTCATGCGTTACCTCCGTAATCGGCCGGTCCGCCCCTCGTGGAAGGAGCGGGCCGGCGCGCCGCGCGGGGTCCCGGGGCGAACCGTACGCGTGGGACGTACGGGGACGGCGGCCGGGCGCCGGGGCCCCCGCCGTCGTGCGAGCGGTGTTCCGGCGTGTCGTCCGGCCGCACCGGGTCAGACCGGGGAGACGGCCTCGGCGGGGGGCTCGGCCAGGTCGGCAGGCCCGTCGGGCACCACGCGGAACAGTGCGATCGCCCCGCCGAGGCTGATGGCGCACATCACGACGAGGTACCACGTCACACCGGCCGAGGAACCGCCGTCGCCCAGCAGCACGGTGGAGATCATCGGGGCGAGGCCGCCACCGAGGATGGCGCCGGTCTGGAGGATCAGCGAGGAGCCCGAATACCGCACGTGGGCAGGGAAGGTGTCGGCGATGATCCCACCCTGGACACAGTGCGTCACCGGAATGATCAGGCCCATTCCGGCGAGTGCCACGACGGCGAGGACGTTGTTGCCGGTGTCGTACAGCGGGAAGAAGACGGCGCACCACACCAGGATCGCGGCGGAACCGCCGATGAACATCACCCGGCGGCCGTGCCGGTCGGCGAATTTCGTCCACACCGGAATGGTCACGAACCACAGCACGGCGGACGCGGTCACGCCGATGATGAGGAACTGCCGGTCGTAGCCGAGGTTCTTGGTGCCGTAGGACAGGGCGAACACCATGAACACATAGGCGACGGCGGAATTCGCGACGACCGCGAGCAGCGTCAGGCCGAGGCGCTGGAATCCGACCTTGAACGATTCCGCGAGCGGGAACGTGACCACCTCGTCCTGTTCGAGAACCCGGTTGAAGGAGGGGGACTCGGTGACGCGGAGCCGGATCACCAGGCCCACCGCGACGAGGACGAAGCTCAGCAGGAAGGGTATGCGCCAGCCCCATGAGGTGAACGTGTGGTCGCCCATGAGCACGTTGGTGACGAGGAAGATGATGTTGGCCAGCACCAGCCCCGCGGGGGTCCCCATCTGCGGGAACCCGGCGTAGAGGTTCCTCTTGCCCTCCGGGGCGTGCTCCATCGACATCAGCGTCGCGCCCGCGCCCTCACCGCCGAGGCCGATGCCCTGGACGATGCGCAGGAGAACCAGCAGGACCGGCGCCCAGAAACCGATCGAGTCGTAGTTCGGAATGGCGCCGATGAGGGTGGACCCGATTCCCATCATGACGAGGGAGACCACCAGCGTCGCTTTTCGCCCGATGCGGTCCCCGAAATGACCGAAGACCAGACCTCCGAGCGGCCGGGCGACGAAACCGACGGCAAGTGTGCTGAACGCCGCCAGCGTTCCCGCCGTCGGGCTCAGCGAAGGAAAGAACTGTTTGTCGAAGATGAGGGCGGCGGCTGTGCCGTAGAGGAAGAAGTCGTACCACTCCAGTGTGGTGCCGGCCAGCGTCGCGACTGCCGTTCTTCCCGGAGCGGGTGCGGCACCGCCCGCTTTTTCTTCTTGAGACGGATTACTCATGGGGATGACCTATCGCTTGGGCGGCTCGCGGTCTTTCGTCCGGCGAAGCCACTACGGCGGCTGGCGTACATCACGCGTCAACGGTGGATACTCACCCCGTGAGACATGACGCACAAATACCCAATCGCGAATCTGCCATGCCCTGACGGGTATACCGTGCCACCCTTCGGCGGCGGCCGGTCCGGTCCCACGCGCCGTCCGGCCGCATGACGGCGGCCCGCCCGCCGCCGCCGGGCACCCGCCCGCCGAGCAGCGCGCGGCATAGCAATCCTGGTATGCCACCTCACGAGAAGTTCATTTGTTCGACATAGCCGCACCTCTCAGAGTGGGGGCATGACGGCAGACAATGGGCGGTGGATCCGCAATTTCGTCGACGGAAAGTTCGTCGAGCCCGACGAGCACCGCGGCTTCGGCAAGGTGGACCCGGCCACCGGGGCGGTTCACGCTCGCGTCCACGAGGCCGACAGGCCCCTCGTGGACCGCGCCGTGGCGGCGGCCCGGCGGGCTCTGGACGACGGCTGGGCGAGTACGGCGGTACGCGAGAGGGCCGCACTGCTGCGCCGCGCCGCGGACCGTATCGAGGAACGTTTCGAGGAGTTCGTCGCCGCGGAGATCGCCGACACCGGAAAGCCGGTCACGCAGGCGCGGGAACTCGATGTGGCACGGGCCGTCTCCAACTTCCGCACCTTCGCGGACGTGGTCGCCGCCGCGGGGCAGGAGTCGTTCCTCACCGACCTCGCGGGCGGCAGGCAGGCCCTCAACTACGCGGTCCGCAAGCCGCTCGGCGTCGTCGCGGTCATCGTGCCGTGGAATCTGCCGCTCCTCCTGCTGACCTGGAAGATCGCACCCGCCCTCGCCTGCGGCAACGCCGTGGTCGTGAAGCCCAGCGAGGAGACGCCCGGTACAGCCACCCTGCTGGCGGAGGTCCTCGCCGAAGTCGGCCTGCCGGCAGGCGTGTACAACGTCCTCCACGGATTCGGCGCCGACTCCGCCGGCGAGTACGTGACGTCCCACCCCGGGATCGACGGCGTGACCTTCACCGGATCCTCGGCGACCGGCTCGCACGTCATGAAGACGGTCGCGCCCCGGGTCCGCCCGGTGTCGTTCGAACTCGGCGGCAAGAACGCCGCCATCGTCTTCGACGACGTCGACATCGACGAGGCGCTGACCGGACTCACCAGGTCGGTGTTCTCCAACACCGGCCAGGTCTGCCTGTGCACCGAGCGGGTCTACGTGCAGCGGTCCGTGTTCGACGAGATCGCGGGCGGACTCGTGGAGCGGGCCCGGGGCCTGCGGCTGGGGCGTCCGCTGGACGAGGCGACCACCACGGGTCCGCTGATATCCCAGACCCACCGGGACAAGGTCCTCCGCTACTTCGAACTGGCCGAACAGGCCGGCGCCGAGGTGCTCACCGGCGGCGGGGTCCCCCGGCTGGGCGAGGACCTGGACGGCGGTTCGTGGATCGAACCGACGCTGTGGACCGGGCTGACCAACGCCGACCGGGTCGTACGCGAGGAGATCTTCGGGCCGGTGGCCGCGCTCGTCCCCTTCGACACCGAGGCCGAGGCGATCGCCCTGGCCAACGACACCGACTACGGCCTCGCGGCGTCGGTGTGGACCAACGACCTGCGCCGCGGTCACCGTGTGGCGCAGTCGATGGACGTGGGCATGGCCTGGGTCAACACCTGGTTCCTGCGCGACCTCCGCTCGCCCTTCGGCGGCGCCGGGCTCTCCGGTATCGGGCGCGAGGGCGGCGAATCCTCCCTGCACTTCTACACCGAGCCGACGAATGTGTGCGTACAGCTGTGACTCCACTCCCGGACACCGACGAGAACACCGACACCGACGAGAACACCGGCACCGACGAGAACACCGGCCCCGACGGGCGGATCGACGCCGCCGCCGCACTGCTCACCGCCGCGGCGGCGACCCGCACCCCGTGCGCACCGGTCCGGCGGTACCTGGGCGAGGGGGACATCGACGCCGCCTACGAGGTCCAGCGCCGCGTCGCCGCTGCCAGGGCCGCGTCCGGAGCCCGCCGGGTGGGCGCCAAGATCGGGCTCACCGCCCCCGTCGTGCAGCAGCAGTTCGCAGTGTTCCAGCCGGACTTCGGCGTGCTCTTCGACGACATGATGTACGCCCACGGCGAGCCGCTGCCGCTCGGCCGGTTCATCCAGCCCCGGGCGGAGGGCGAGATCGCCTTCGTGCTCGGCCGCGACCTCGACCGGCCGGGCGCCGGTGTCGCGGACGTCCTGCGGGCCACCGAGTTCGTGCTCCCCGCCGTCGAGATCGTCGACTCGCGGATCACGGACTGGGACCTGGCCATCACCGACACCGTCGCGGACAACGCCTCCAGCGGCGCGGTCGTCCTCGGGACCACCCCGCACACGCTCGACGCCCGGGACCTCTCCCGGGTCGGTATGACACTCCACCGGGACGGCGAGCCGGTCTCCTTCGGCGCGGGCCACGCCTGCCTCGGTTCGCCGGTCGTCGCCGTGGCCTGGCTGGCGCGCGAGATGGTCCGGCGCGAACAGCCGCTGCGGGCCGGTGACGTCGTGATGTCCGGTGCGCTCGGGCCGATGGTCCCGGTCGGCGGACCTGGGCGGTTCCGGCTGGAGCTGGACGGGCTCGGCGAGGTCGACGCAGTCATCGAGGAGGGAACCAAGTGAGCACACCGGCCACGGACGCGGTTCCGGTCGCCGTCATCGGGTCCGGCAACATCGGGACCGACCTCATGATCAAGGTCATGCGGCTGTCGAAGACGCTCCGCATGGGCGCCATGGTGGGCATCGACCCGGCCTCCGACGGGCTCGCCCGTGCCGGGCGGCTGGGGGTGGCCACCACCCACCAGGGCGTCGAGGGTCTCGTCGGGATGCCCGGGTTCGCGGACATCAAGGTGATCTTCGACGCCACCTCCGCCAAGGCGCACGGGCGCAACGCGGAGATCGCCCGTCAGCACGGGAAGCTGATGGTCGACCTGACGCCGGCGGCCCTCGGTCCGTTCGTGGTGCCGTCGGTCAATCTGGACGACCACCTGGACGCGCCGGACGTCAACATGGTGACCTGCGGAGGCCAGGCGACCATCCCCGTCGTCGCCGCGGTCTCCCGGATCGCCCCGGTCGCGTACGGCGAGATCGTCGCGTCCATCTCCTCCAGGTCGGCCGGGCCGGGGACCCGGGCCAACATCGACGAGTTCACCGAGACGACCGGCGAGGCCATCCGCGTCGTCGGCGGCGCCTCGGTGGGCAAGGCGATCATCGTGCTCAACCCGGCCGAACCGCCCATCGTCATGCGCGACACCGTGTACTGCCTCGTCGAGGGGGCGGTGGACGCCGGTACGCGGGAACGGATCGTCGCCTCCGTACGGCAGATGGCCGAAACCGTCCAGGAGTACGTGCCGGGCTACCGGCTCAAGCAGGACGTGCAGTTCGACGCGGTCGAGGACGCCGTGGTCCCGGCTCTCGGCCGGCGGGTCACCGGGGTCAGGGTCTCGGTGTTCCTGGAGGTGCTGGGCGCGGGCCACTACCTGCCCGACTACGCCGGGAACCTCGACATCATGACCTCCGCCGCGGTCCGGACCGCCGAGAAGATCACCGCACTCCGAGGACGGGTGGACGCATGAAGCTGTACGTACAGGACGTGACCCTGCGGGACGGCATGCACGCCATGGGGCACATGTACACCGTCGGCCAGGTGCGTGACATCGTCTCCGCTCTGGACAGGGCGGGCGTCGCGGCCATCGAGGTCGCGCACGGCGACGGTCTCGGCGGGTCGAGTGCCAACTACGGCTTCGGCGCCCACTCCGACGAGGAGTGGATCGAGGCCGCCGCCGACGTGGTCGAGCACGCGAAGCTGACGACGCTGCTGCTGCCCGGCATCGGCACCGTCGAGCACCTGCGACGGGCGTACGACCTGGGCGTGCGCAGCGTCCGGGTCGCCACCCACTGCACCGAGGCGGACGTCGGCGCCCAGCACATCGGCTGGGCCCGTGAGCACGGCATGGACGTGTCGGGCTTCCTGATGATGAGCCACCTCAACTCCCCCGAGGGCCTGGCCCGGCAGGCGGCCCTCATGGAGTCCTACGGCGCCCACTGCGTGTACGTGACCGACTCCGGCGGACGCCTGACCATGCGGGACGTCGCAGAACGGATCGACGCCTACCGCCGGGTGCTGGACGAGGGCACCGAGATCGGCATCCACGCCCACGAGAACCTCTCGCTGTCGGTGGCCAACAGCGTGACGGCCGTCGAGCACGGCGCGTACCGCGTCGACGTGGCTCTGGCGGGTCAGGGCGCCGGGGCGGGCAACTGCCCGGCCGAACCGTTCGTCGCCGTCGCGGACCTGATGGGCTGGGAGCACGGCTGCGACCTGTTCGCGCTCCAGGACGCCGCCGACGACATCGTCCGGCCGATGCGTCAGCGACCGGTACAGGTGGACCGCGAGACGCTGACCCTCGGGTACGCCGGTGTCTACTCCAGCTTCCTGCTGCACGCCGAACGGGCCTCGCTGCGCTACGGGGTCGACACCAGGGACATTCTGCTGGAGGCCGGACGACGTCAGATGGTCGGCGGTCAGGAGGACATGATCGTGGACATCGCACTGGACCTGGCCGCGCGGCGCGGGGCCCTCACCGACGGAGGCGCCGCATGATTCCGGCACGCACCATCGACACCCTGGCCGAGCGCCTCGACACCGCGCAGACGTCCCGGACCGAGACCCCGAGCCTCGCCGACACCCACGCGTTCGGCATCGACGACGCGTACGCGATCCAGGCCGCGCTGCTGGCCCGGCGCGCGGCACGCGGCGAGCGGCTGACCGGCGTCAAGCTGGGCTTCACCAGCAAGGCGAAGATGGCGCAGATGGGGGTCTCCGACGTGATCGTCGGACGGCTCACCGACGCCATGCGGGTCCCGGACGGCGGTGACCTGGACCTGTCCCGTTTCATCCACCCGAAGGTGGAGCCCGAGGTCGCCTACCGGCTCTGCCGCGACGTGGACCTGGACGACCCGGCGACGGACATCGAGTCCTGTGTCGACGCGGTCGCCCCGGCCCTGGAGATCATCGACTCGCGGTACGAGGACTTCCGCTTCACCTACGGCGACGTCGTCGCCGACAACACGTCGGCCGCCGCCTACGTGATCGGTCCCTGGCGCCCGGTCGAGAGCGTGTCCAACCGGGCGGTGCGGCTGCTCGTCGGCACGACGGTGGTGACCGGTTCGACCGCCGCCGTCCTCGGCGACCCGGTGCGCGCGCTGCACGCCCTGCTGGACATGTGCCGGCGCCGGAGCATCCCGTTGCGGGCCGGACAGGCGGTGCTCGCCGGTGCGGCGACCGCGGCCGTGCCGCTGACGACGGGCGTCACCAGCTGCGACGTCGCGGGCATCGGCGCCGTTTCGGTGCGGGGGGTCCGATGAGCGGGGCACGCGTCATGGAGGGGCGGGCCACCCCGCGCGGGCGCTTCCCGCACGTGAAGGTCGTCGGCGACCTGGTCTTCGTCTCTGGGACCAGTTCGCGCCGGCCCGACAACACCTTCGTGGGTGTCGAGGTCGACGCGATGGGCACGACGGACCTGGACATCCGGGCGCAGACGCGGGCGGTGATCGAGAACATCCGCGGCATGCTCGCCGAGCTGGGCGCGGACCTCTCCGACATCGCCCAGGTCACCGCGTACCTCGTGTCCATGAACGACTTCGGCGGATACAACGAGGTCTACGGCGAGTTCTTCGACGAGCGGGGCCCCACGCGGACGACCGTGGCGGTCCACCAACTGCCGCACCCCCACCTGCTGATCGAGATCCAGGCCATCGCCCATCTGCCGCGGAACAGGCGCGGCGACCAGTCCCACACATCGCACAGCACGGAGGTGGTCTCATGACCGACATCCCGCAGGTCATCGATTTCCAGGGGTGGATCACCGAGCACGAGCACCTGCTCAAGCCGCCGGTGAACAACCGGACCATGTCCCTGGGCAAGGACTTCATCGTCCAGATCGTCGGCGGCCCGAACCAGCGGACGGACTACCACCTCGACCCGTACGAGGAGTGGTTCTACCAGGTCAGGGGCGACATGCACGTCAACGTCATGACCGAGGACGGGCCGCGGACCGTGCACATCAAGGAGGGGCAGGCGTGGTTGCTCCCCGGCAACCTCCCGCACTCCCCGCAGCGGCCCGACCCCGAGTCGATCGGGCTGGTCATCGAGCGGGTCCGTGAGGAGGGCACCCTGGAGCGGTTCCAGTGGTACTGCCTCGACTGCTCGCGGCTGATCCACGAGACGGAGCTCCAGGTGCGGGACATCGTCGAGGATCTGCCGCCGGTCTTCAGCGAGTTCTACGCGGACGAGAAGGCCCGGGTCTGCCCCAGGTGCGGTGCGCTGCACCCCGGGAAGGGCTGACCGTGGACGGAATGATCGACATCCACACCCATTACGTCCCCCGGGGCTGGCCGGACCTGACATCCGAGATCGGGCCGGAGGCGCCGTGGCTGCGGATCGAGTCCGAGGCCGACGCGATGATCATGATGGGTACGAAGGAGTTCCGCCGGATCCGGGCGGACTGCTGGGACGCGGAGACCCGCCTGCGCGACATGGACGCGGACGGCGTCCGCACCCAGGTGGTCTCCCCGACACCGGCCTTCTTCAGCTACGGGACCGGGGGGCGGGAGGCGGCGAAGGTCGCCCGCGTCTTCAACGACCTGGCTCTCGAGATCGTCGCCCCGGCACCGGACCGGCTCATCCCGTTCTGCCAGGTGCCGCTGCAGGATCCGGATGCCGCCTGCCGCGAGCTGGAACGCAGCGTCGCCAACGGTCACCGGGGGGTCGAGATAGGCAACCACGTGGGTGACCTCGACCTCGACAGCGAGGGCGTCGTCACCTTCCTCCAGCACTGCGCGTCTCTGGACGTACCGGTGTTCGTGCACCCGTGGGACATGGCCAGCTCCCCACGGCTCGACCGGTGGATGGCCCAGTGGCTGACCGCGATGCCCGCGGAGACACATCTGTCGATCCTCGCCCTGATCCTGGGAGGGGTGTTCGACCGTGTCGACGACAGCCTGAAGATCTGCTTCGCCCACGGCGGCGGCTCGTTCGCGTTCTGGCTCGGCCGGATGGAGAACGCGTGGCACGGACGCAACGACGTCATCGGCACGTCGGAGTTCCCCCCTTCGCACTACCTCGGCCGCTTCCACGTCGACTCGGTCGTCTTCGACGACCGCGCGCTGCGACTGCTGGTCGACACGCTCGGCGCGGACCGGGTGATGGTGGGCAGCGACTACCCGTACCCGCTGGGAGAGCGCCCGGTCGGTGAGGTCGTCCGCAGGAGCGGTTTCCTCGACGACGCGAGCCGACGGCTGATCACCCGGGGCAACGCCGAACGCTTCCTCGGCCTCCGGGGCCAGGCCGTCGGCTACTGATCCGCGCGGTACCCGGGGGTGTGTCCGGGGACGTCTTCCGACGTCTCCCCGGGCGCACCCCCGTCGTGCTCTCCGCGGGCGCCCCGGGGCGCCATGTCCCCGGCGATGTCCTCCAGGCTCTTGATCAGAGCCTGGGCGGAAGGGCTCAGCGTACGGGCGGCCGACATCGTCAGTCCGACGCTGTGCCCGATCGGGTCCAGCGGTACGCGCAGCCCCACGAGCCGGGTGTCGTCCCGGATGATCAGGCTGGGCAGCACGGCGACGACGTCCGTCTCCAGCAGAAGCTGTCGGACCGTCAGGAACGAGGTGGTCTCGACCCGGTTCGGCGGCAGGGCGAGGCCGTGGCGGCTGAAGAACTCCTCGATCTCCCGGCGCAGCACGGTCGCCGCGCCCGGCAGGATCCACGGCAGGTCCACCAGCTCCGCCAGCTCGACGTGCTGCTGCCCGACGAGGGGGTGCCCGGCCCGGACGACCAGTTCGACCGACTCGTCGTAGAGCTTGCGGCGCACCATCCGCTCGTCGGACGGAGCGGTCAGCCGGCCCACGACGAAATCGACGCGCCCTGCCTCCAGCTCCAGCAGCAGCGCCTCCGGCGACGCCTCCCGCACGACCACCGTCAGATACGGGCGCTTCCTCTTGATCCCCGCGATGGCCCGTGGCAGGAGCACGTTCGATCCGGCCAGGTGTGTGCCGACGACCACTGTCCCCCGGTCGGCGTCGGCGAGCTCCGTCACATGGCGACCGGCCTGTGTCAGTTGGGCGAGCACGGCCCGCGCGTGCTGGGTGAACGCCTCGCCGAAGATCGTGGCGGTGACGCCCCGGGGCCTGCGCTCGAACAGCGGAACCCCGAGGATGTCCTCCAGCTCGTGCAGGCTCCGGGTGGCCGCGGGCTGTGTCACGTGCAGCTCCGCCGCGGCGCCGACCACGGTCCCCTGGCGCGAGAGGGCGTCGACGAGGATCAGGTGCCGGAACTTCAGCCGACCGTCGAGCAGGCGGGGGATCTCCACCCCATGACTCTATCCGGGGCGGGCAAAGGCCCGAAGCGTGCGGTGGCCACCCGAAGTGGGCCTCCCTGTCGGTGCGGCTCTCGTCGGCGCGGGTCTCCCTGTCGCCGTGGGTCCCTCTGTCGGCGCGGGTCGAGCCGGGGCGCGTCCGGGCTCGTACTCCGGCCGGACGGTGGACAGCCGCACGCCCGTCCGGCCTTCACGCGTGCAACCGCACCGGTCACCACCGACCGGTGGGAGCTTACAAAGATCCACTTCGGCCGCGGGCGCGGCGGGACATCACCGCGCGCAGCACCCGCTGCCCCTCGGTCGACACGTCGAGCGCCCGGCGCAGGCCCGCTCCGCCGCCGGCCGTGCCCGTGGTCTCCGCGAGAAGCTCCAGGATCGCCGTCTGGCGCAGGAGTTCGCCCAGGAGGAGCGGGCCCGCGCCCGCCGTCTCCCCCGAGCGGCAGCGGGCGGGCAGTTCGCCCGCGTCCGGCGTCGGCGGGTCGAACGCGCGGTGGACCTCCAGCGCGAGCAGCGAGCAGGCGTCGGCCCAGGCGCGCAGGGGACCTTCGGTGAACTCCCGGGGCGCCGTCCCGATCAGCGCCCGGACCCGCTCCGCTCCCGGGACAGCGCTTCCCAGGGCCTCTTCCGCCGCCTTGAGCCGGGTGCCCCAGTCGTGTCCGGTTCCGCAGCTCGCCCAGAGCGGGCGCAGCGGCTCCGGGGCGGTTCCGTCGCCGGACGGTGGCAGGCACCGTTCAAGGCAGGCGAGCCCGCTCGCCGCCAGGCTCCGCTCGTCGGCGCGGGTGATCAGCTCCAGCAGGCTCATCGACGTCTCCCCCTCGGTCCTCGGGTGGCTCGATCCACTTACCGCGTACTGCGCCGAATGGCTCAAAAGCGTCACTGTGCCGAGAAGAACGCGCTTACCGGCCCCGGTCATCGGCCTGTCGGCACGGCGAACGCCCCCGCACCCACGGAGGGCACGGGGGCGTCACGGCCGAAAACCGCCGGTGCGGGGTGGCCGGTCAGGCCGGTACGGTCCCGGGCTCCGGGCGCGGGTCCACGTAGAGGCACGCGCGCTCCCGCTGCATCGCGGTCAGCCTCCGCACGAAGAGCAGGGCGAGGACCGCCGCCAGGACGTCGAGCGCGTCCGAGACGATCAGGAGCCTGAGCCCGTCCATGACGTCGTCGAACACCACCGCCTTGTCGTAGCGGCGCTCGGCGTAACGGGCGAAGAGCAGCGTGCAGATCCAGGCGCCCCACCAGAGGTTCAGGAGCGCCTGCGAGCCCGAGCGGCCGCCCTGCCCGGTACCCGGCACGGCGCTGGCCGACCAGATCCCGCCGGCGATCCGGCGCGGCAGCCAGAGGTTGCCGACCGGCACGAACCAGGCGCCGATCGCCCAGCCGCGCCGCATGGGCTGCGTGCCCGCGTCGAACACCTCGGCATTGCCCCGCACCCGTCGGAACCAGAGCAGGAAGAGCACCGCCGTGGCCAGATACGCGAGGAACTGGAGGCCCACGGCGAGCGCGGACAGGCTCTCGGCCCGCCTCAGCCGTTCCAGAGCGACGAAGGTGAAACCGTCGGCACCGGCGTACGTACGCCAGAGATGCACCTCGGCGGCCATGGCGAGGGCGTCGGTCGCGATGACCGCGCCGAACAGGGCGACCACGGCCTTCGACAGCCCCTCGGGCGAGCGCAGCAGGCGCGGCCCCTCCGCCGCCGGGGCCGGGCCGCCCGGCATCAGCCCGTGCGGCGGAGGGGGGTACAGCGCCGTGCAGCGGACGCACCGGCCCGTCGCGGATGCCGCCGGTCTCTGACGGCAGGTCGTGCACAGCATGGAAGGCCCCCCGGGGATCGTTCGTCGCACGCAGGAGCCGCGCGCCCCTCCCCGGGACGCGCGGCAAGCGGAACCTAGCCTGCGGTGGCGGCGGTGTCCATGGAGTTGTGGCCGGACGGGATCAGCTCTTCCCGGCGACCTCGTCGGCGAGCTTCTGGAACTGCGCCCAGCTCAGCGACGGTTTGCGCGGGTCCCACAGCTTCTGGGAAAGGGCGTTGAGCGGCATCCGGATGCCCTCGGCCACCTGCGCCTGGGTCTGCGCGTCGGGGAAGTCGCCCCATACCGCGAACCGGCCGCCCAGGATCTGCTTCGAGTAGCGCTCGGGCACCGGCTCGGTGCCGCGCAGCACCAGCGGGGTCCACTGCTCGTAGATCCGCTTGCCCGTCGGGTAGACGAAGTCGTTGGGCTCGCCGAGCACGTAGTAGAGGAACTCGTCGTTGAGGTTGACCACCTTGCGGCCCTCGGCGAGGTAGTCCTGGGGCGGCCGTGCGCCGATCTCCTTGCCGGTCCAGTACTCGACCTCGACGCCCTTCTCCGCGGTGACCGTGCCGCCGCTGAAGAAGCCGTCGTTCCACGCCTTGGGGATCTTCTCCGCCTTCCGCACGACGGCCGCCCGGTCGTTCAGCCAGCCCTCGGTCAGGTCCTGGACGGTGGCGCCGTCGCCGTACTTCTCGCGGGCGGCCGTGGCGAGCTGCGGGTAGGAGGACGCCGGGTCGCTGACGGTGAGCGCCTGGTACTCGTCGGCGCCGACGTGGAACCACTGGCCGGGGAACAGCTCGGCGTACTCACGCAGCAGGTCGTCGACGATCTCGGCCGCCTCGGGCTTGGAGATGTCGATGGCTCCCTGGCGGGCCGTGCCCTGGGTGTTGCGCAGTTGCAGGTCGGGGTGGGCCTTGAGGACCGCTCCCAGGTGTCCGGGTGAATCGATCTCGGCGACGACGGTGATGTGGAGGCTCTGGGCGAGCTTCAGTATCCGGCGGACCTCGGCCTTGGTCAGGTGCTCCTCGGAGACCACCTCCGGGTGCGACTCGGACTCGATGCGGAAGGCCTGGTCGTCGGAGAAGTGCAGGCCGAGCTGGTTGAGCTTGAGGTCGGCCATCTCGCGGAGCCGGTCCTCGATCCAGTCGGCGCTGTAGTGCTTGCGCGCGATGTCGAGGTTGAGTCCGCGCTGCGGCCGGTCGGGGGTGTCGCGGACCACGCCCTCGGGGACGGAGCTGTCGGCGGCGAGCGACTGCAGGAGCGTGCGGGTGCCGTAGAAGACGCCGGCCTCGCCGGGCCCGCTGATGGTGACCCGGTCGTCGGCCGTCTTCAGCGTGTACGACTCCGCGTCGCCCTTGCCGGCGGTGCCGAGCGCCAGCTCCACGTCACCGGCCCGGGCCGCGGTCTCCCCGCGGTAGCGGATCTTCAGCTCCTTGGCGAGCAGCTGCGCCTCGTCGGCCAGCTCGTGGTCGGCGGCGACGACCGTGCTGTTCTTCCCGGGTTTCCAGCCGGGCCCGCGGGCGGGGGTGTGCGCGCGGACCGCGGGTACGGTCCGCGGCGTCTCGGAGAGCGGGTAGCTGCGCGTGGGGGACGGCGAGGGCGTGGTGGGCGAGGAGGCGGCGCCGTTCTGCGGTCCGGAGCCGGAGCTGTCGGGCCAGAGGACGACGGTGAGGGTGACGGCGGCTGCTGCCGTGACGGCCGCGCCGGCCACCAGGGCTCCGCGCGAGCGTGGCGTGGCTCGGTGCGAGGGCGACATCGGTCAGATTCCTCCGGATCGTGGGGGAAGTCGAGAGGGAAGCGCGGGGACCGTCCCCGGGGGGACGAACCATGGCAGGAAGATCGTGGGGGACGGACCCGGGAAAAGGTGAATCCTGGGGCGGAGCGCGGAACCAGGACGGTGACCGGCCGGAACCTAGAAGGGCGGAAAGCGGTCTTTCTCCCCGAAAGCGCGTCCATCAGGCGTTCCGAAACTCTCCCGTCCGGGTGAATTTCGTGCAGGCTTCGGGTGCTCGTTGCCCGGCCTCGCTACCGTTGCGACACATTCATCTCAGCCTTCACTCTCTCCCCCCGCGCAACCTCGTCGTTCTCCGGCCCCTCTCCAGGGTCACAGATGTCTTTCGTCCGAGGAGTTTTGCTGTCCAGGTCCAGCGAGTCCCCCGCAGGCCTGCCGGAGCGAGGGCGCCGGGCGGGGCGGACCGCCGTCCCGCTGCAGAGTCAGGGCCCCCTCCCGGGCCATGACACTCTCCGGAGCCACGACTCCGTCCAGAGCCACGGCCCCGCCCAGGCCCCGCAGGGGGCCGGGCCGCCGGTGCGGGCCCCCGCCCGCCTGCCGGTTCCTCCCCCAGTCTCGGTGAGCACCCGCACGGGTGCCCACTCGAACGGACTCGCCCGCTTCAACGACTGGCCACGCGAGCTCGCCGAAGCGGCCCTGCTGGAGTGCTGCGGCAGCCGCCGCTGGGCCCATCGGATGGCCGCCCACCGCCCCTATCCGGACCTCGCCTCGCTGCTGGCGGCCTCCGACGAGGCGGGGTACGACCTGACCCCCACCGACCTCGCCGAGGCGCTCGCCGCCGAGTCCGCTCCCTGCCTGCACCACGCGGCGCCCCGTGCGGCCCACCTGGCACTCCGGGCGGCGCACGCCGCCTACGAGCACAGTTTCGGACACGTGTTCGTCATCTGCATGGACGGCGTACCGCCCTCCCAGCACGTGGACCAGGTGCTCGCCGCCATCCGCGCCCGGCTGGCGAACGACTCCGACGAGGAGCGTTCACTCACCGCCGAGGAGATGCGGCGACTCGCCCGAGGACGCATCGTCGAGCTCGTCACGGAGGCGGGGCGACCGGACCCCCTGCCGTGACCTGCGGGGACGCGGTATCCGGTAGTCCGTCCGTGGCTGTTTGATTGCCACTTTGATCACACCAGAGGCCCCGCCGCCATGGAACCGACAAACCGTCGCTACGATGGCCGGGGCCGGTGGACCGTACCCGGCCGGGTCAGACCGACAGTCAAGCCGGCCGACCCCAATCCCCGCTCCCGGAGGGTTCTTCCGTGCCGGCTGGAACGCTGTACCGCGGCCGGGAAGGCATGTGGTCCTGGGTGGCTCATCGAGTCACCGGTGTCCTCATTTTCTTCTTCCTGTTCGTACACGTCCTGGACACCGCTCTCGTGCGTGTCTCCCCCGAGGCGTACGACGAGGTCGTGGCCACCTACAAGACCCCGCTCGTAGCCCTGCTCGAGTACGGCCTGGTGGCCGCCATCCTCTTCCACGCGCTGAACGGTCTGCGGATCGTCGCCGTGGACTTCTGGGCCAAGGGCCCGCGCCACCAGAAGACGATGCTCTGGACCGTCCTGGGCATCTGGATCGTGCTGATGGTCGGGGCCCTGTACCCCGTCCTCGGACACGCCGTACGCGAAGTCTTCGGGAGCTGAGGCCCATGTCCGCCGAGACCTCTTCCTCGTCCGCCATCGGGGACGTCGAGGGCGTGAGCCTCTTCGACGTCGACCACCCGGCGCCGGTGATCGAGCCCCCGCGCAAGCGCACGGACAAGACCCCCAAGGGTTCCCGTACCAACTTCGAGATGTACGCCTGGCTCTTCATGCGCCTGTCGGGCATCGTGCTGGTCGTCCTCGTCATCGGGCACCTGCTGATCCAGCTGGTGCTGGACGGCGGCGTCTCCAAGATCGGCTTCGCCTTCGTGGCCGGCCGCTGGGCCTCGCCGTTCTGGCAGGTCTGGGACCTGGCGATGTTGTGGCTCGCCATGCTGCACGGCGCCAACGGCCTCCGTACGGTCATCAACGACTACGCAGAACGGGACAACACCCGCTTCTGGCTGAAGATGCTCCTGTACACCGCCACGGTGTTCACCGTCCTGCTGGGCACGCTGGTGATCTTCACCTTCGACCCGAACATCCGCTAGGCGCCGGGACAGAGGGACCAGAGGAAACCATGCAGATCCACAAGTACGACACCGTCATCGTCGGCGCCGGCGGCGCCGGTATGCGCGCGGCCATCGAGTCGACCAAGCGCAGCCGCACCGCCGTGCTGACGAAGCTCTACCCCACCCGCTCCCACACGGGCGCCGCGCAGGGCGGCATGGCCGCCGCGCTGGCCAACGTGGAGGAGGACAACTGGGAGTGGCACACCTTCGACACGATCAAGGGCGGCGACTACCTGGTCGACCAGGACGCCGCCGAGATCCTCGCGAAGGAGGCCATCGACGCCGTCCTCGACCTGGAGAAGATGGGCCTGCCGTTCGGCCGTACGCCCGAGGGCAAGATCGACCAGCGCCGCTTCGGCGGCCACTCCCGCAACCACGGTGAGGCCCCGGTCCGTCGCGCCTGCTACTCGGGCGACCGCACCGGCCACATGATCCTCCAGACGCTGTACCAGAACTGCGTCAAGGAGGGCGTGGAGTTCTTCAACGAGTTCTACGTCCTGGACCAGCTGGTCGTCGAGGTGGACGGCGTCAAGAAGTCCGCCGGCGTCGTCGCCTACGAGCTGGCCACCGGCGAGATCCACGTCTTCCAGGCGAAGTCGGTCATCTACGCCTCGGGCGGCACCGGCAAGTTCTTCAAGGTGACGTCGAACGCGCACACCCTGACCGGTGACGGCCAGGCCGCCTGCTACCGCCGGGGCCTGCCGCTGGAGGACATGGAGTTCTTCCAGTTCCACCCGACGGGCATCTGGCGCATGGGCATCCTGCTGACGGAGGGCGCCCGTGGTGAGGGCGGCATCCTCCGCAACAAGGACGGCGAGCGCTTCATGGAGAAGTACGCGCCGGTCATGAAGGACCTCGCCTCCCGTGACGTCGTGTCCCGCTCCATCTACACGGAGATCCGTGAGGGCCGCGGCTGCGGTCCCGAGGGCGACCACGTCTACCTCGACCTCACGCACCTCCCGCCGGAGCAGCTGGACGCGAAGCTCCCGGACATCACCGAGTTCGCGCGCACCTACCTCGGCATCGAGCCCTACACGGACCCGATCCCGATCCAGCCGACCGCGCACTACGCCATGGGCGGCATCCCGACCAACGTCGAGGGCGAGGTGCTGGCCGACAACACCACCGTCGTCCCGGGCCTGTACGCCGCCGGCGAGGTCGCCTGTGTCTCCGTGCACGGCGCCAACCGCCTCGGCACCAACTCGCTGCTCGACATCAACGTCTTCGGACGCCGTTCGGGCATCGCCGCCGCCGAGTACTCCGCGAAGAACGACTTCGTCGAGCTTCCCGAGAACCCGGCGCAGCTGGTGCAGGACCAGGTCGAGCGGCTGCGCAACTCCACGGGCACCGAGCGGGTCCACACGCTCCGCACGGAGCTGCAGGAGTGCATGGACGCCAACGTGATGGTGTTCCGCACCGAGCAGACCATCAAGACGGCGGTCGACAAGATCGCCGAGCTGCGCAGGCGCTACCTCGACGTGTCCATCCAGGACAAGGGCAAGCGGTTCAACACCGACCTGCTGGAGGCCATCGAGCTGGGCAACCTGCTCGACCTGGCCGAGGTCATGGCGACCTCCGCGCTGGCCCGCAAGGAGTCCCGCGGCGGTCACTACCGCGAGGACTACCCCAACCGCGACGACGTCAATTTCATGCGCCACACCATGGCGTACCGCGAGGTCGCGGACGACGGCACCGAGTCGATCCGGCTCGACTACAAGCCGGTCGTCACGACCCGCTACCAGCCGATGGAGCGTAAGTACTGATGGCTACCCCGACCCTGGAGAAGACCGGCAACGCCGAGGCCGGCTTCGCCGACACCCCGTACATCACGGCCACGTTCCGGATCCGCCGCTTCAACCCGGAGGTCTCGGACGAGGCCCAGTGGCAGGACTTCCAGATCTCGATCGACCCGAAGGAGCGTGTCCTCGACGCCCTTCACAAGATCAAGTGGGAGCTGGACGGCACCCTGACCTTCCGCCGCTCCTGCGCCCACGGGATCTGCGGCTCCGACGCGATGCGGATCAACGGCAAGAACAGGCTCGCCTGCAAGACGCTGATCAAGGACATCAACCCGGAGAAGCCGATCCTGGTCGAGGCCATCAAGGGCCTCACGGTCCTGAAGGACCTCGTGGTCGACATGGACCCGTTCTTCCAGGCCTACCGCGACGTCATGCCCTTCCTCGTCACCAAGGGCAACGAGCCGACCCGGGAGCGTCTGCAGTCCCCCGAGGACCGCGAGCGCTTCGACGACACCACCAAGTGCATCCTGTGCGCCGCGTGCACGTCCTCGTGCCCGGTGTTCTGGAACGACGGGCAGTACTTCGGCCCGGCGGCCATCGTCAACGCGCACCGGTTCATCTTCGACTCGCGTGACGAGGGCGGCGAGCAGCGCCTGGAGATCCTCAACGACCGTGACGGTGTGTGGCGTTGCCGCACGACGTTCAACTGCACGGACGCCTGCCCCCGTGGCATCGAGGTCACCAAGGCGATCCAGGAGGTCAAGCGCGCGCTGATCACGCGTCGCTTCTGACCCACCGGCCCGTCAGGGCCCGCCTGTTGCACCGAAGAGGCCCCGCTCCCCGCACCGTCCGTGCGGGAAGCGGGGCCTCTTGGTGCACCGGGGGGCCGGGGAACGGTACGGTCGTGCGGGGCCGGTGACCGGCTCGCGGCTCCCGGTGCGGCACGGCACGGGGGCGGATGGCTTGATGGAGAACGGGGAACGTCGTGAGCGATCCGAATCCGTACGCGGACGACTCATACAAGTGGGGCCCGCCCCAGCAGCCGGGCAACCCGCCGACGATGCCGGACGGCCAGGGCTACGGCTACCCGGCGCCGGGCGCCACGCCGGCGTACGGCTACCCGCAGCCGCTGCCCGAGTCGGCCGCTCAGCCCGGCCCTGGGTACGGCTACCCGGGGCCCGGCGGGCAGCCGACGCATCCCGGCTTCCCCCCGCAGGCGCAGCACGGGCAGCCCGGTGGCGGGGTGCCGATGCTGTCGCTCGGTGACATCACCGTCATGAACGACGGCATCGTGACGCCGGCCGGCACGCTGCCGCTCAAGGGCGCGGTGTGGACGGCGACGGACATGTCGCGCACGGAGGAGAAGATCCCGACCGTGGGGATCGTGCTCGCCATCGTGTTCGCGCTGTTCTGCCTGATCGGTCTGCTCTTCCTCCTGATGAAGGAGAAGAGGACGACGGGCTTCATCCAGATCACGGTGACCAGCGGCGGCCGCCACCACGCGACGATGATCCCGGCGAACGGGCCCGAGACCTTCCCCTGGGTCATGGCCCAGCTCAACACCGCCCGTTCCCTCAGCGCCTGAGCCCACCGCCGCCATGGCCCGCTTCCACCACACCGTCACGGTCACGGCCCTCGACCGCGCCTGGTTCGAGGACTGCGCGGCGCTCCTCCTGGACGTCGTGGAGTCGACCCGGACGGGAGCGGGCGGGGCGCTGCTGGAGGACGGGGAGCCCGTCCCGGGCGTGCGGCTCGTGAAGGGCCGTCACCTGCGCGCGGGGGCCCGTTACACGTTCGCCTCGGATCCGGCCCCCTCCCGGCCTCGTGAGGCGCCCGAGGGCCCTCCTGAGGCCATGACGGTCCGCATACAGGAGTGGCGGCGCTCGACCGCGATCGTCGTGGAGCAGCGCCTCGCCTCCGCGGACCTCGCGGGCCGGGCGACCTGGCGGCTCCGTACGCCCGAGCGGCCGTCCGCGCTGGCGGCCGACCTCACCCTGCGCCGTCCCGGCGGCGGCTTCCTCCAGCGGGTCTCCGGCCGCGCGCGGGCCGACCTGGGCGCCTGGTGGGCGGCTGCCGCGGCCCCCGTGGGCGCTCTTCCCCCGGCCCGTGCTCCGCTGACCGCACGCGCCCGGCACCCGCTCGGACGGGCGGCCGTGTCGCTGGCCGCGCGCCCGGCCGGCGACGGGGCGTGGCGGGTCGGTGTCACCCTGACGGTGAGCGGGCGCGCGCTGGTGCGCCCGCCCGCGGCGCTGGTGCTGCTGCTGTTCCGGATCCCGCTGGGGCGTGCGTTCCGCTCCGGGGTGGACGGGGCGGCCGCGCGGTGGAACGAGACGCTCGGCGGGGGCCTTCCGTCCCCCGAGGCGCTGCGGGCGGAGTTCACCGAGGCCATGGCGGCACGGAATCCGCCGGACGGGGCTCCCGGATAGCCTGGGGAGCGTGGCGAAGGAAGAGAAGTCGGCGAAGGCCCCGAAGAGCGAGCAGACCCGCACCGTGATCCTGGAGACGGCCCTCAGGCTCTTCGAGGAACGCGGGTACGACAGGACGACGATGCGGGCCGTCGCCCAGGAGGCCGGGGTCTCCGTGGGCAACGCGTACTACTACTTCGCCTCGAAGGAACACCTGGTCCAGGGTTTCTACGACCGGATCGCCACCGAACACGCGGCGGCGGTGCGGCCGGTGCTGGACGGCGACGCGGACCTCGCCGCGCGCATCCGCGGCCTGCTGCTGGGCTGGCTGGACGTGGCCCAGCCCTACCACCGCTTCGCCGCCCAGTTCTTCAGGAACGCCGCCGACCCGGACAGCCCGCTCTCGCCGTTCTCCGAGGACTCGGCCGAAGCCCGGGACGCGGTGATCGCCCTCCACGAGCGCTGCCTGACCGGTTCCAGCACCCGGTACGACGCGGAACTGGGGCCGATACTGCCGCAGTTGATGTGGCTGATGCAGATGGGCCTGGTGCTGTTCTGGGTCTACGACCGGAGCGAGGGCGCCGCACGCAGCCGGCGCCTGGTGGAGCGCACCGCACCGCTGGCCGCACGGGCGATCGCGCTCTCCCGTTTCCGGGTGCTGCGACCGCTCGTGCGGCAACTCCACGACGTGCTGGTGGAGTTCATGCCCGGGGCCGGTAAGGCCGAGGGCGTCAGATCCAGCTGAGTTCCCACAGGCGCCAGATCCCGGTGCCGTCGGAGAGGTACTGGGAGCCGGAGACCTCGCTCTTGGCGACGACGTAGTCCTTCTTCTGCCACAGCGGGATCAGCGGGACGTCCTCGCCGACCAGTCGCTGCAGCTCCTTGAAGTCGTTCGAGGTGCGGCTGCGGTCGCTGTACTGCTGGGTGGCGGCGATGAGCGCGTCGATCTTCTTGCTCTCGTAGCCGTTGTTGAGGCTGTTGCCCTTGCCGACCAGCGGCTGGCTGAAGTTGTCGGAGTCCGGGAAGTCGGGGAACCATCCGACGGTGTACGCGTCGTACTCGCCGGCCGCGTACCCCTTCTGGAAGGCCGTCCACTCCACGGCCTTCTCGGTGACCTTGAACAGTCCGGACTTCTCCAGCTGGCGGACCAGCTCGGTGCTCTCCTTCTTGTTCGCGTCGTCGTCGCGGTGCGCGAAGGTGATCGGCATCGGGATCTCGACGCCGGCCTCCTGCATCAGCTTCTTCGCCTCGTCCTTGTCGGGGTGCGGGTAGGCGTCGAAGAAGGGGGTGCTGTGCCCGATGTAGCCCTGGGGGATCAGGGAGTACAGGGGCTCGACCGTGCTGTGGTAGACGTCGCCGACTAGCGGTCCGCGGTCGATGATCCACGCGACGGCCTGCCGGACCCGCTTGTCGGAGAACGCCGAACCGTCGCGGACGTTGAAGATGAGGTTGCGGATCTCGGCGCTGCCCGCCTCGGTGATGCGCTGCTCGGTCGCGCCGGGGTTGAGCTCCGCCAGTGTCTCGGCGGGGAGCTGGCGGTGCGTGACGTCGACGCTGCCGGCGTCCCAGGCCGTCTGGAGCTGGCCGGACCCCTCGAAGTAGCGGATCTGGACCGGCCCGCCGGGCTTCTTCACCGCGCCCTTGTAGGCCGGGTTGGGCGTCAGCTCCGCCTGCACTCCGGGCTCGTAGGACTTCAGCGTGAACGGGCCCGATCCGTCGGCCTGGTTCCCGGTGCGGAGCTTGTCCTTGGGGTACTCGGCGGGGTCGACGATGGAGCCGGCGCCGGTGGCGAGCTTCAGCGGGAAGGTCGCGTCACGCGCGGAGAGGTTGAAGGTGATGGTGCGCCCGTCGGCCACGATCGTGTCGAGGCTGGGGAAGAGCGGCGCCGGACCGGAGTCCGCGTTGATCTTCAGGATCCGGTCGAAGGAGTACTTGACGTCCTCCGTGGTGACCTTGTGCCCGTTGGAGAAGGTCAGGTCGTCACGCAGCTTGCACTGGTAGGTCTGGTACTTCTGACCGATGAAGGTGCAGCTCTCGGCCGCGTCCGGCTCCGGCACGATCGCACCGGCCTTGAAGGTCATCAGGGACTGGTAGACGTTGCTGTAGAGCGCCCAGGAGCCGGCGTCGTAGGCGCCCGCCGGGTCGAGGGAGCTCACCACGTCCGACGTGCCGACCTTGATGGGATCGTCGTTCGCCTCGTCCGAGGGGAGCAGTTGCCAGGCGCCGACGCCTACGATGATCAGTACCGCGAGAATCGCGAGAATCCGTATCCGGATCGACCGCATGTGCCGTGCTCTCCCTTACCAGCCCACCTCGGCCCATGTGCCGAGTTGGCGCACATTGCCGCATGTTCGGACTCAGCCAATCACACGATTTTCACATCTGGAAGAGCAAATGGGGCACTCACAGGGTCTTGTTCGCCGAAAGTCTGGATTTGGCTTCGAAATGGGGGGCACACCACCCTCTACCAGCAACTTTCGTTGCTGGGCGTGAGTATGGTGTGCCGTTTGCGTGTTCACGACGGTGTGCGCCGGGAGTTGCTCAGGACTGTTTCGAGGCGAGTTCCACGACGGTGATGTCCGAGGGCGCGCCGACCCGTACCGGAGGGCCCCAGGCTCCCGCCCCGCGCGACACGTAGAGCTGGGTGTCGCCGTAGCGTTCGAGCCCGGCGACGGTGGGGTTGGCCAGCTCGGCCAGGAGGTTGCCGGGCCAGAGCTGACCGCCGTGGGTGTGGCCGGAGAGCTGGAGGTCGACGCCGTGCGCGACGGCGTCGTCGATGACGATCGGCTGGTGTGCGAGGAGGACCGAGGCCCGGCTGCGGTCCCGGTCACCGAGCGCGGCGCCGAAGTCCGGTCCCTGGCCCTCGCTTTCGCCCGCGACGTCGTTGACACCGGCGAGGTCGAACCCGGCGATCTCGACCCGGGCGTTCTCCAGCGGATGCAGCCCGAGCTCCCGTACGTGGGAGACCCACTCGGCGGCGCCGGAGAAGTACTCGTGGTTGCCGGTGACGAAGTAGCTGCCGTGCCGTGATTCGAGTTTGGCCAGTGGTTCGGCGGCGGTGCCGAGGTCGGCGACCGAGCCGTCCACGAGGTCCCCGACCACGGCGACCAGATCGGGCGAGGTCGCGTTGATCGTGTCGACGATGCGCCGGGTGTGGGCGCGGCCGAGGATCGGGCCGAGGTGGATGTCGCTGACGACCGCGATCCGGAAGCCGTGCGCGGAGCGCGGGAGCCGGGCGAGCGGCACGGTGATCCGCTTGACCCGGGGGCCGCGCAGCACCCCGTAGGTGCCGTAGCCGACCGTGCCGAGCCCGGCGAGGGCGGCCGCGCCGCCGACCGCCCGTGCGACGAACAGCCGCCGGGAGGGGCCGGCTGCGGCGGGCTGTGCCGGTCCCGGCACGGTTTGCGGTTCCGGTTCGGATTCCGGTTCCGGCTCGGATTCCGGTTCTGGCTCGGGTCCCGGGGCCGACGGGGCCGATGCGGGGGTGCCGGTGTCCGTGGCGGTCTTCGTGGGGGCGGCCGCGGCGTGCGAGGCGGTACCGGTCGCAGCGACCGGTTCGGGGGCCGTGCCGCCCGGGTCCGCCGTGGCCTCCTCCGCGGCGCCCCGGGCGGCGCGCGGGGCTCCTTCGGGGGCCCGGCGGGCGAGCACCCGCCGCAGCAGCGGCCGTACCGCCTCGCCCACCAGCAGCGCCAGCGTCAGGTAGAGCAGCGCGGCCAGCCACAGGTAGCCCGGCCAGGCCAGCACCTGCTGGAGGGGGAACGGGAAGCCGGCCCGGCCCCCGGCGAAGGCGCCCACGGTCGTCAGGGGCAACACCCACACCGCGACCGTGCCGGCCCGGCGCGCGAGGGAGCCCTCGGCCGTCGTGTCACCGATCAGGCGTCGCCAGACATAGCGGTGCACCCCGGCCAGCAGCGCGAGAACCGCGACCGCCACCAGGACGAAGACGACTACCACTTACGTTCCCCCGCTCCCCCGCCGGACCGAACCCGTCCGGACCTCGTTCATGTGCGTGTGTGCCGAAGCGCCCTGACACCACGGAACCCGATGACCCCGACGGCCGTCCCCAGAAGAAAGGACGTGATGGCGAGCAGCAGATGGACCCAGAAGTACGCGGTCGGGTCACCCGCGTCGTCGAACGCGAGCCCGCTGCCGTCCTTCCAGAGGTTCTTGACGAAAGTGATCCAGATGAACCAGCTCCACACCCCGAAGACGAGCAGGAACCAGGAGACGGGGCGGCTGAGCTTCATGGAATCAGTATCGCCACCGCGCTCGGCGGCTCTCGTCCGGGGTGGGCTGTCCCGGCGGTCCGCACGGCGGGTCAGGCCATCCGGATCCCGATCCATGGCAACGCCATGTACGTTTCCGACCGTGCCTGCTCTGAAAAAGACTGTAATGACGGTCCTCTCTGCCGCTTTGCTGTCCGTTTGCGTCCTCAGTCCGGCCTCGGCGGCCGACAAGGACAAGAAGGACGACAAACAGCCGAAGCCGACGGGTCCCATGTCCACCGTGGGAGGGGAGCGGCTGGGCGCGGTGGGCACCCAGGTCGACCTGGGGCCGGGCGCGCCGGTGCTGCCGAAGGACCTCACCGGCCGGTCCTGGATCGTCGCGGACGCGGAGAGCGGCGACGTGCTGGCGGCGCACAACTCCCACTGGCGGCTGCCGCCCGCCTCGACCCTGAAGATGCTCTTCGCCGACACGGTCCTGCCGGCCCTCCAGCCGACCACGTCCTATCTGGTGAAGGAGCAGGACCTCGCCGGGGTCGGCGAGGGCAGCAGCCTGGTGGGGGTCAAGGAGGACCACAGCTACACGGTCCACGACCTCTGGCTCGGTGTCTTCCTCCAGTCGGGCAACGACGCGGTGCACGTCCTGGCCTCGATGTACGGCGGTGTGGACGCGACGGTCGCGGCGATGCAGCGGCACGCGTACGAGCTCCAGGCCCTCGACACCCGGGTCGTCTCGCCGGACGGTTACGACGCCCAGAACCAGGTCTCCAGCGCGTACGACCTGACGCTGTTCGCCCGCAGCGGGCTCCAGAAGGCGGACTTCCGCGAGTACGCCGCGACGGCCTCCGCGCAGTTCCCCGGGGAGCAGGAGAAGGGCAAGAAGCGGCAGTCCTTCGGGATCCAGAACACCAACCGGCTGCTCACCGGCGCCGACGGTGTGGAGCAGTACCAGGGCATCGCGGGCGTCAAGAACGGCTACACCACCCACGCGGGCAACACCTTCACCGGGGTCGCCGAGCGCAACGGGCGGGTGCTCCTGGTCACCGTCATGCACCCGGACTCCGAGGTGAGCCACGCCGTCTACAAGGAGGCCGCGAGCCTGCTGGACTGGGGATTCTCGGCGAGCGGCAAGGTGAAGCCGGTCGGCACCCTGGTCCCTCCGAAGTCCGCCCTCACCGCGGCCGGTGAGGGCACCGAGCCGGCCGCCGGGGCGAACAAGACACCGGGCGCCGGCAAGGAGAACCAGGCGGCCGTGGGGACCAGCGTGGCCGCCGCCCCCGCCGGCTCCGGGGTCTGGATCGCGCTGTCGGTCGTCGCCGGGGTGCTGGTGGTGCTGACCGCAGGGGTCTTCCTCGTCAACCGGCGCTGGCCGCTGCCCGACCTGGTGCGCCGCCTCCCTCGTCGCTGACGGGGGCGTCCTCGGCGTCCCGCTCGGGCGTCGCCGTCCAGGCGGCGCAGACCAGCAGGAGCTTCGCGCTGAAGTTGATCCACAGCAGCAGCGCGATCGGGACCCCGAAGGCGCCGTACATGCTCTTCGAGGCGACGCCCTTCATATAGCTGCCGAGCAGCAGCTTGAGCAGTTCGAAGCCGACCGCTCCGACGAGCCCGGCGACGAAGAGCCGGTGCCGGGGCGGCTCGACCCCCGGCAGCAGGGTCAGCAGGTAGAGCAGCAGCAGGAAGTCCGCGCCGACCGCCACCACCAGGGCGGCCACCCGGAGCAGCACACCGCCGGCGCCGTCCTCGGGGATGCCGAGCTGGTCGGCGGTCCAGCCGATGGCCGTCGAGCCGATGGTGCTGACGGCGACCGTGGCCAGCGCGGCGCCGCCGAGGCCGATCAGCAGACCGGCGTCCTTGAGCTTGCGGACGACCGGGTTGCCCTGGTCGGCGTCGTCCTTCTCCCAGACGGCGCGCAGGCACTCCCGCATCGAGCCGATCCAGCCGACGCCGGTGAAGAGCAGCAGCAGACCGGCGACCAGCCCGACCGTGCCCGCGTGGGCCACCAGGTTGTCGATGCCCAGCTGGTCGGAGATGCCCGGGACCTGCTCGGCCAGCTGCTTCTCGATCTTGTTCAGCTGCTTGTCCGTCAGGAGCGCCGCGCCGACCGCCGCCCCGACCGCGATCAGCGGGAAGAGCGCCAGGAAGCTGAGAAAGGTGATCGCCGCGGCGAGCCGGGCCCAGTGGACCCGGACCAGCGTCTCGTACGAGCGCCAGGCGTGGGTCTCCGTGAGCCGGCCGACGAGCGGGCCGACGACGGGAAGTTTCTTCAGCCAGTCCATGACCTACGCGTACCCTGCCGGGCGCGGAAAACCGGCAGGCGGGGCCACCCGAGGAACCAATCACCCATTTCGGTGAGTGCTGTAACAAATCCCTCAAAAGGGTTTCCCTTGGCGATACGGTCACCTCCATGTCCGTCGACACGGTGTCCATGACCGGCTGGGGCCGCACCGCCCCGACGACCGCACTCCGGTTCCGCCCCCGTACGTACGAGGAGGCGGCGGTCGCCGTGACGGGCCGCGGGCCGCGCGGGGTCGTCGCCCGGGGGCTGGGCCGGTCCCACGGGGACGCGGCGCAGAACGCGGGCGGTTCGGTGGTCGACATGACCGGGCTGGACCGCGTCCACACGATCGACACCGCCACCGGCACGGTCGTCTGCGACGCCGGGGTGAGCCTGCACCGCCTGATGGAGGTGCTGCTGCCGCTGGGCTGGTTCCTCCCGGTGACGCCGTCGACCCGCTACGTCACGGTGGGCGGCGCGATCGGCTCCGACGTGCACGGACGCAACCACCTGACCGCGGGCTCCTTCACCCGGCACGTGCGCTCCATGGAACTGCTGACCGCCGACGGCGCCGTCCGCACGGTGCTGCCGGGCACCACGCTCTTCGACGCGACGGCGGGAGGTCTGGGTCTGACCGGGGTCGTCCTCTCCGCGACCCTCTCGCTCCGGCCGGTCGCCACCTCCCTGATGACGGTGGTGACCGAGCGGGCGGCCGACCTGGACGAGGCGCTGGCCCGGCTCTCCGCGACCGCCGGCCACCTCCCGTACGCGGCGGCGCGGATCGACCTCATGGCGCGCGGGAAGGCCACCGGGCGCGCCGTCCTGGCCCGGGGGGATCACGCGCCCCTGGACGCCCTCCCGCCGCGCGCCCGGCACACGCCCCTGGTGTTCCGTCCGGCCCAGCTGCCCGCCGCCCCTGCGTACGTACCCGAGGGCCTGCTCGGCCGCACCTCGGCCGCGCTCCTGGCCGAGCTGCGCTTCCGGGGCGCGGGCGCCGTGCGCGCCGGGCGGCTGCAGCGCGTCTCGTCCTTCCTCCACCCCCTGGACGCCCTCCCCGGGTGGAACCGCCTCTACGGCCGGGGTGGCTTCGTGCACTACCGGTTCGCCGTGGGCGAGGGACAGGAGCAGACCCTGCACCGTGTCGTCCGGCGGCTCTCGCTGCGGCGCTGCCCGGCCTTCCACGCCGTGCTCCAGCGGCTGGGGACGGGCGGGCCCGGGTGGCTCTCCTTCCCGGCGCCCGGCTGGTCGCTCTCCTTCGGCCTGCCCGCGGGGCTGCCCGGTCTGGCGCGGCTGCTCGACCGCCTCGACGACGAGGTGGCGGAGGCCGGCGGCCGGGTCTGCCTGGCCCAGGACGCCCGGATGCGCCCGGAGACGCTGGCCGCGATGTACCCGCGGCTGGCGGACTTCCGGGCGCTGCGCGCGGAGCTCGACCCGGACGGCGCCTTCCGCTCGGACCTGTCCCGCCGGCTCTCCCTCTGACCCGCCCGCCGTCACGCCCCCGTCGCTAGGAGATCCCCCCGTGAAGGACGCCTTCGGTGCTCCGCAGTCCCTGCTCGTCCTCGGCGGCACCTCGGAGATCGGCCTGGCCACCGCCCGCCGGCTGATCGCCCGCCGCACCCGTACGGTCCGGCTGGCCGGGCGCCCCTCCCCCGCCCTGGAACGGGCCGCCGACGAGCTGCGCGAGCTGGGTGCCGACGTGCGGACCGTCGCCTTCGACGCGCTGGACTCCGGCTCGCACGAGGAGGTGCTCGGCAAGGTCTTCAGCGACGGCGACATCGACATGGTGCTGCTGGCCTTCGGCATCCTCGGCGACCAGGCGCGCGACGAGGAGGAACCGCTCTCCGCGGTCCAGGTGGCGCAGACCAACTACACCGGCGCGGTCTCCGCCGGACTGGTGTGCGCCGGCGCGCTCCAGGCGCAGGGTCACGGCTCGCTGGTGGTGCTGTCCTCGGTGGCGGGCGAACGGGCCCGCCGCGCCGACTTCATCTACGGCTCCAGCAAGGCGGGCCTGGACGCGTTCGCCCAGGGCCTGGGGGACGCACTGCACGGCACGGGCGTGCACGTGATGGTCGTACGCCCCGGCTTCGTCCGGACCCGCATGACGGCGGGGCGTGAGGAGACACCGCTCGCGACGACGCCGGGCGCCGTCGCGGACGCGATCGTGACGGGGCTGCGGCGGCGCTCGGAGACGGTGTGGGTGCCCGGGGCCCTGCGGGTGGTGATGTCGGCCCTGCGGCACGTGCCGCGCCCGCTGTTCCGGCGGCTGCCCGTGCGGTAGGCGGCCCGGCGCGGGGTCAGGGCCGGAGCGAGGGCTGGTCCACGGACCAGCCGCCCTGGGCCGGTACGGCGGGCGCCGCGCCGCCGCCCCCGAACGGGAACTCCTGGATCTTGCGCCAGACGGCGTCCGTGCCCTGCTCGTACAGCGCGAAAGAACCGCAGGTCCAGGCCGCCTCGTAGGAGGAGAGCTCCTCGTACGCGCGGTCCATGGCCTCCTCGGCGATGCCGTGCGCCACGGTCACGTGCGGGTGGTACGGGAACTGGAGCTCGCGCACCAGCGGCCCCGAGGACTCGCGGACCCGCTTCTGCAGCCAGGAGCAGGCGGAGGCGCCCTCGACGACCTGGACGAAGACGACCGGCGACAGTGGCCGGAAGGTGCCGGTGCCGGAGAGCCGCATCGGGAACGGCCGGCCCGCCGTGGCGATCTGGGCGAGGTGCGCCTCGATCGCCGGCAGGTCGGCCGCCTCCGCCTCGGTCGGCGGGAGGAGGGTGACGTGGGTGGGAATGCCGTACGCGGCAGGGTCCCCGAAGCTCGCGCGCCGCTCCTGGAGCAGGCTGCCGTAGGGCTCCGGGACCGCGATCGAAACGCCAAGCGTTACGGTCCCCACATCGTTCTCCTCTGTTGTCGATGGCCGGTTCTCGACCCTGCCGAGTGCCACTCCGGAGTCGTACGCCACTCGTGCCGACGCCAGTGTGGCCCCTTCGGCAGTGATCTCGCCAGGGTCCTTGGACTCAGTGCTTCGCGGGCAGAAGTCCCATGCGGTCGTACGTCTGCGCCAGCGTCTCCGCCGCGACGGTCCTGGCCTTCTCGGCGCCCTTGGCCAGGATCGAGTCCAGCGTCTCGGGGTCGTCCAGATATTCCTGGGTGCGGGTCCGGAACGGGGTGACGAACTCCACCATGACCTCGGCGAGGTCGGTCTTGAGCGCGCCGTAGCCCTTGCCCTCGTACTTCTGCTCCAGGTCCGTGACGGCGGTGCCGGTGAGGGTGGAGTAGATCGACAGGAGGTTGCTGACGCCGGGCTTCTTCTCGGCGTCGAAGCGGATCACCGTGTCCGTGTCGGTGACGGCGCTCCTGACCTTCTTGGCGGTGGCCTTCGGCTCGTCCAGCAGGTTGATCAGGCCCTTGGGCGTGGACGCCGACTTGCTCATCTTGACCGCCGGGTCCTGGAGGTCGTAGATCTTCGCCGTCTCCTTGAGGATGTACGGCGACGGCACGGTGAACGTCTCGCCGAACCGGCCGTTGAAGCGTTCGGCCAGGTCGCGGGTGAGCTCGATGTGCTGGCGCTGGTCCTCGCCGACCGGTACCTCGTTGGCCTGGTAGAGCAGGATGTCCGCGACCTGGAGCACCGGGTAGGTGAAGAGGCCCACGGTCGCCCGGTCGGCGCCCTGCTTGGCGGACTTGTCCTTGAACTGCGTCATGCGCGAGGCCTCGCCGAAGCCGGTGAGGCAGTTCATGATCCAGCCGAGCTGGGCGTGCTCGGGCACATGGCTCTGGACGAACAGCGTGCAGCGCTCGGGGTCGAGGCCGGCCGCCAGCAGCTGGGCGGCGGCGAGCCGGGTGTTGGAGCGCAGCTCGACCGGGTCCTGCGGAACGGTGATCGCGTGCAGGTCCACCACCATGTAGAAGGCGTCATGGGATTCCTGCAGCGCCACCCACTGGCGGACCGCACCGAGGTAGTTGCCGAGGTGGAACGAGCCTGCGGTGGGCTGGATTCCGGAGAGCACGCGGGGACGATCAGAGGCCATGGCCCCATTGTCTCAGGTGCGCGGGCGATCTCCGGCAGCCGGTGCGGGAAAGGCACGAGCGCGCGCGGCGCGTGGCGGGGGCGTGCGCGCGGGCCCGCACGAGGGCCCCCGGGGCACGCCGGGCCGTGGAGGTTTCCCGGTCCGGGATCCGACCGACGATACAAAGTGGGCACACCCCGCCCGCCCCGCACGACGAACGGAGACCCCGTGTCGACCACGGAGAACGCCCTCGCCTCCGCCGAGGCGCACAGCGCGCACACCTACCACCCGTTGCCGGTCGTCGTGGCGACCGCGGACGGTGCCTGGATGACCGACGTGGAGGGCCGGCGGTACCTCGACCTGCTGGCCGGTTACTCGGCGCTCAACTTCGGCCACGGCAACCGACGTCTGCTCGACGCGGCCCGTGCCCAGCTGGAGCGGGTGACCCTGACCTCGCGCGCCTTCCAGCACGACCGGTTCGCCGACTTCTGTACGCAGTTGGCCGAGCTGTGCGGCATGGAGATGGTGCTGCCCATGAACACCGGGGCGGAGGCAGTGGAGACGGCGGTGAAGACCGCCCGCAAGTGGGGCTACCGCGTCAAGGGCGTCCCGGACGGCATGGCGAAGATCGTCGTGGCCGCCGACAACTTCCACGGCCGCACGACCACCGTCATCAGCTTCTCCACGGACCCGGAGGCGCGTGCCGACTACGGCCCGTACACCCCGGGGTTCGAGATCGTGCCGTACGGGGACCTGACCGCGCTCGCCGACGCGATGACCGAGAACACGGTCGCCGTGCTGCTGGAGCCCATCCAGGGGGAGGCCGGGGTCCTGGTGCCGCCGTCCGGCTACCTGGCCGGGGTGCGGGAGCTGACCCGGGAGCGGAACGTGCTCTTCGTCGCGGACGAGATCCAGTCGGGGCTCGGGCGCACCGGCCGGACCTTCGCCCTGGAACACGAGGGAGTCGTCCCCGACATGTACCTCCTGGGGAAGGCGCTGGGCGGCGGTGTCGTGCCGGTGTCGGCCGTCGTCTCGTCGGCCGCCGTGCTCGGGGTCTTCCGCCCCGGTGAGCACGGGTCGACGTTCGGCGGCAATCCGCTGGCCTGCGCGGTCGCGCTGGAGGTGATCGCGATGCTGCGCACCGGGGAGTACCAGGAGCGGGCGGCGGAGCTGGGCGACCATCTGCACCGCGAGCTGGGGCTGCTGGCCGGCGGCGACGCGGTGACGGCGGTCCGGGGGCGCGGACTGTGGGCGGGGGTCGACATCGACCCGGGGCTCGGGACGGGCCGGGAGATCTCGGAGAAGCTGATGGACCGCGGGGTCCTGGTCAAGGACACCCACGGCTCCACCATCCGGATCGCCCCGCCGCTGGTCATCGGCAAGGAGGACCTGGACTGGGGCCTGGACCAGCTCCGCGCCGTCCTGGGCGGCTGACCGGGCGGGGGACGAGCGAGCTCTCGGCGGCCGGTCCGGCCCGGCGGACTCAGAGGATGACGTGGGGCAGGAAGCGGGCGTACCCGTCCGTGACCGGCCCCGCCGACTCCCTGATCCCGAGTCCGGCGGCCTCGTCCTCCACCACCCAGGCGCCGAGGACCACGCGGTTGCCGTCGAAGTCGGGCAGCGGGGCGAGCCGCTGGTGGCAGCAGGCGTCCTCGCGCGGTGCCGGAGCGCTGCCCGGCTCGTGCAGGGTGACCCCGGCCCCCTCGCGGCCGAGCAGCGGTTTGGCGGCCCACCCCGCTCCCTGGGGACCGGCGAGTTCGCGGGGGCCGTCGAGGTAGGACGGGAGCAGGTTGGGGTGCCCCGGATACAGCTCCCAGAGGACGGCCAGCAGCGCCTTGTTGGAGAGCAGCATCTTCCAGGCGGGTTCGATCCAGCAGGTGGTGCCGGTGCCGCCCCCGTTGTCGAGGGTGTCCAGCACGTGCGGGCCGAAGCGGTCGGTGACCAGCCACTCCCAGGGGTAGAGCTTGAAGCAGCTGCGGATGAAGCGGAGCCGGTCGTCGACGAAGCGGCCGGTCAGCCGGTCCCAGCCGATGCGTTCGACGGAGAGCGCCTCGGTCTCGACACCGGCCTGCTCGGCGGTCTCCCGCAGATAGGCGACCGTCATCAGGTCCTCGCCGATCTCGTCACCGTCGGAGTGGGCGAAGTGCAGGGGCCCCGGCGGGAGCAGGGCCGCCTGCCGCTTCCAGGCGTCGACGAGGCGCTCGTGCAGCGAGTTCCACTGGTCGGCCCGGGGGAAGCGGTCCTCCATCCAGAACCACTGGGGGCTCGCGGCCTCCACCAGCGAGGTGGGGGTGTCGGCGTTGTACTCCAGCATCTTCGCCGGGCCCCGGCCGTCGTAGTGGAGGTCGAACCTCCCGTACAGGGAGGGCAGTTCGGCGCGGCGACGCCAGGACTCGGCGACCAGACCGGCCAGCCGGGGGTCGGTGATGCCCAGCTCGGCGAAACGATCCTGCTCCACGATGTGCGCGGCGGCGGCCAGGCACATGGCGTGCAGCTCCTCGACGACCTCTTCGAGTGCCTCGATCTCGGGCAGCGAGAAGACGTAGTACGCGCTCTCGTCCCAGTAGGGCCGCAGCGATCCGTCCGGGTGGCGGGTCAGCGGGTACACGAGCCCCTGCTCCTCGACGGTCGCCTGCCAGCCCGGGCGCGGTGCGATGGTGCGGCGTTCCACGGCGCTCAGCCACCGCCCGTGCCGGAGCAGCCGAAACCGCCGCGGTCCACCGCGGACTTGTCGAAACTGCCGCCGGAGTAGGAGCCGTTCTTGCTGCTGCCGCCGTAGTAGTACGAGCCGCTGCCGTTCCTGTCGCTGCACTCGTAGCTGGGAAGCTTCTCCCGGGTCACCGGGTCCACGCACCGCCGGTCCGGTTCCGATCCGCACGAGGTGATCGTCACCGCGAGCATCCCCATGCCGCCGAGCACCACGGTGCTCGACCTCAGCCTGCGCTTGGCCATGTTCCGTTCTCCCCCGTCGTACGCGTGAAGTGGCCCCCCCGGCCCCTGCCCGTCTCAGACTAGATCTCCCGGCCTGTCGACTGAACCCGTCGTCGCCGGTCTCCGGGATGCCGACGGGGCTTCAGGGCAGCACCCGGCACAGGGCGTCGAGCGCGCCCGCCCAGGCGCTGTCGGCCGGCGACCCGTAACCGATGACCAGCCCGTCGCGGCCGGACTCCACATCCGGGTGCCGGAAGCGTGCCAGCCCCTCCAGCGCCAGCCCCTGCCAGGCGCCCGCCTGCACCACCGACCGCTCGGTGCCCGCCGGGAGTTCCAGGACGGCGTGCAGCCCGGCCGCGATGCCGCTCACCCGGACGTCCGGCGCCCGTTCGGCGAGCGCGGCCACGAGCGCGTCACGGCGGCGCCGGTAGCGCAGCCGCATGGACCGCACGTGCCGGTCGTACGCCCCGGACGCGATGAACTCCGCGAGCGTCAGCTGGTCCGGCGAGGCCGACATCCACTCGGCGCCGCCCTTCTCCTCGCAGACCTCGCCCACCAGGCTCCGCGGCAGCACCATCCATCCCAGGCGCAGCCCCGGCGCGAGCGACTTGCTGGCGGTCCCGAGGTAGACGACCCGTTCCGGGTCGAGGCCCTGGAGCGCGCCGACCGACTGCCGGTCGTAGCGGAACTCCCCGTCGTAGTCGTCCTCCAGGATCAGCCCGGCCCGGGACCGCGCCCAGTCGACCGCCGCGGCCCGCCGGTCGGCGTGCAGCGGGACCCCCGTCGGGAACTGGTGCGCCGGGGTCATCAGGACCGCGCCGACCCCCCGCATCGCGGCGAGCTCCCCCGTCCTGGCCCCGAGTCCGTCCACCGGCAGGCACGGGGTGCGCAGCCCCGCCCCGGTCAGCAGGTCACGGTGGATGTCCAGCCCGTACGACTCGACGGCCGCCTCCCGCACCCCGCGCCGCCGCAGCACCTTCCCCAGCAGCGACAGCCCGTGGACGAACCCGGCGCAGACGACGATGCGTTCCGGGGCCGCGTAGACCCCGCGGGCCCGTGCCAGGTACTCCGCCAGCACGGTGCGCAGCTCGATGCGGCCCTGGGGGTCGGAGTACCCGAAGGCCTCGTGGGGGGCGGCGGTCAGGGCGCGGCGGGCGGCCTTCAGCCACTCGGCGCGCGGGAAGGCCGAGAGGTCGGGCGACCCGGGCAGCAGGCTGTGGACCGGCCGCCGCCGTACGTTCGGGGACCGGGACGCCCCCGTTCCGGACCGGCGTGCGGCCGGGGCCCGTTGGGCGACCCTCGTCCCCGAACCCTGCCGTGCCGTGAGCCAGCCCTCGGCGACCAGGTCCGCGTAGGCGTCGGCGACGGTGTTGCGGGCCATCCCCAGATCGACGGCGAGCGTCCGGGAGGAGGGCAGCCGGGTGCCGGGGGTCAGCCGTCCCGAGCGGACGGCGTCCCGCAGCGCGGTCGTCAGCCCGCTGCGGAGCCCGGGCCCGACCGGTTCGATGTGCAGGTCGGCACCGAAAGCGGCCCAGGAATCCGTCATGGAAATGGACCATACCGGTGCGCCACCGGAGCCGTAGCGTCGTATCCATGACGACGAACGAGCACCACCACCCCGCGCCCGGCGCGTACGCCCCCGAGCACCCGGCCCGCCTCTCCTGGGCGACGCTCGCGCCCGAGGTGTACAAGGCCATGGTCCGGCTGGACGCGGCGTCCCGTAAGGGCCTGGACCCGAAGCTGCTGGAGCTGGTGAAGGTCCGCGCCTCGCAGATCAACCGCTGCGCCCTCTGCCTGGACATGCACTCCAAGGACGCCCTCGCGGCGGGCGAGTCCGTGGAGCGGCTCGTCCAGCTCAGCGCCTGGGAGGAGTCGCAGCACTTCTACACGGAGAAGGAGCTGGCGGCGATCGAGCTGACCGAGGCCGTGACGGTCCTGACCGACGGCTTCGTGCCGGACGAGGTGTACGCCAAGGCGGCCGAGCACTTCGAGGAGGCCGAACTCGCCCAGCTGATCGCCGCGATCACCGTCATCAACGCCTGGAACCGCTTCGGGGTGTCGACCCGCCAGGTACCGGGCCACTACACGCCCGGAGACATCAAGCACTGACCCGGAGGCCACGGTGCAGGCGCCAAGCACGGACGAAGGGGCGCCCCCGGCAGCGTGTGCCGGGGGCGCCCCTTCGTACGGTCCGGGTGTCCGGCCGGGGCCGGAGGCCGGGTCAGATCAGGCCGAGCTCGCGGACCGCGTCGCGCTCCTCGGTGAGCTCCTGCACCGACGCGTCGATGCGCGCGCGGGAGAACTCGTTGATGTCCAGGCCCTGGACGATCTCGTACTTCCCGTCCTTCGTGGTGACCGGGAAGGAGGAGATGATGCCCTCGGGGACGCCGTAGGAGCCGTCCGACGGGATACCCATCGAGGTCCAGTCGCCCTCGGCGGTGCCGTTGACCCAGGTGTGCACGTGGTCGATGGCGGCGTTGGCGGCCGAGGCGGCGGAGGACGCGCCCCGGGCCTCGATGATCGCCGCGCCGCGCTTGGCGACGGTCGGGATGAAGGTGTCGGCCAGCCACGCCTCGTCGGCGACGACCTCGGCGGCGTTCTTGCCGGCGATCTCCGCGTGGAAGATGTCCGGGTACTGGGTCGCCGAGTGGTTGCCCCAGATCGTCAGCTTCTTGATGTCGGAGACGGCGGCACCGGTCTTGGCGGCCAGCTGCGAGATCGCCCGGTTGTGGTCCAGACGCGTCATCGCGGTGAAGCGCTCGGCCGGTACGTCCGGGGCGGCGGCCTGGGCGATGAGGGCGTTGGTGTTGGCCGGGTTGCCGACGACGAGGACCTTGATGTCGTCCGCGGCGTTGTCGTTGATGGCCTTGCCCTGCGGCTTGAAGATGCCGCCGTTGGCGGAGAGCAGGTCGCCCCGCTCCATGCCCTTCGTACGCGGGCGTGCCCCGACGAGGAGGGCGACGTTCGCACCGGCGAAGCCGACGTTCGGGTCGTCCGTGATCTCGATGCCGCGCAGCAGCGGGAAGGCGCAGTCGTCGAGCTCCATGGCGGTGCCCTCGGCGGCCTTGAGGCCCTGCGGGATCTCGAGGAGTCGCAGGTTGACCGGCACGTCCGGGCCGAGCAGGTGGCCGGAGGCGATGCGGAAGAGCAGCGCGTAGCCGATCTGGCCGGCTGCGCCGGTCACGGTGACATTCACGGGAGTGCGGGTCATGGCGGTCTCCGTTAGACAGCTGGCGGTAGGGGGCACTGCCCCTGGTGCTGGACGTCTCTGAATCTTGATGTGAAGAGAATCCAGCGGTCAGGCTATCGGACCCGCCCCTCCACGGCCGCCCGCCCCCCTGTGTCACCGCGCACAGCCGGTCACGTTGCGCATCCGCCCGGCGCCTCACCCGGGTGTCCGCGGCCGGTCCTCGCGGTGGTGAGGGTCGTGAGGGGCCGGGGCCGGCGTGGACGGACCGGCCGCGGACGCCCTCGGGGCACGGGGCGGTCTACCGGACGAAGGGGCGCACGGGGCATCGGGCGCCACCCGGAACACCGTCACATGCCGCCGGACGCGCCGCGTCGGGACCAGGGCTCGTGACAGCTCGTTGCGGGACGGGCACACGGTGGCGGAATGGTCACTTCCGTGCCACAGGCCCCAGCCACCTCTTGAAGCGAGCACCTCATGTCCACGACGCTGGAGGCAGGACGGGGCAAGGCCGCTCAAGTCACCGCTTTCCGGCGCATCTTGCAACGGCGCTCCCCGTCCGGGTGTCCGTCCCTTCTCGGGGGAGGGGACGGACACCACCCTTGTGCGGGACGGCCGGTGAGATCCCTAACGGATCGTGAAGTGGACGACGTTCTGGAGGAACGGGACGTCCAGCCACGGCTTGGGCTGTGCCATCAGCGCGAGCAGCACGATCAGGCCGCCCATCAGGCCGTACGTGACGAGGTCGGTGAACCGGGACCGCACGGCGAGCATGCCGACGGACGGCACCACCCAGCGCAGCACCGCACCCGCCAGGAGGGCGGCGCCGATCAGCATCGCGCCGATCCTGAAGGCCTCGGCGAAGGGGTCGAGCGCCACGATCAGCAGCCCGGCACCGGCGGTGCAGAGCACCGTCAGCAGGGGCCACTGCCGGGCCGGGGCGGGCGCGTCACCCGACGCGGCCCGGCCGCCGCCCTCGGGGCGCGCGGTGTCACGGGTCAGGGAGAACCGCCGCGACGGCGCCCGGGTCGAGCCGCCGCCCTCACCGGCCGTGGCCGGTTCGTCCGCCGTGGAGCCGTCCGGTCCGGCCGCCTCGTCCGGCCCCGCCTCGGCCGACGCCCCACCGTCCGGCGCCGCCTCGTCGGGTACGGGGCCGTCCGGCCCCGCCGCCTCCCGGGGTCCGGGACCGTCCGCCGTGACCGGCGCCCCGGTCTCTCCCGGCTTCCCGGTCACGGTCGTCCCGGCGGATTCGGCCGGCTCGTCGGCGTGTGTGCCGTCCGACCGTGTGCCGTCCGCCGGACTCGTACCAGCACCCATGGCGTTCCTTCCGGGCCGGGGTCAGCCGGCCGAGACGGCGGAAGCGGCGGCGCGCTCGGCCGCCTCGACCACGTTGACCAGCAGTTGGGCGCGGGTCATGGGACCGACACCGCCCGGGTTGGGGGCGACCCAGGCGGCCACCTCGCGGACGCCGGGGTGCACGTCCCCGACGATCTTGCCGTTCTCGTCCCGGCTGACGCCGACGTCGAGGACGGCCGCGCCCGGCTTGACGTCCTCGGGCTTGACGAGGTGCGGGACCCCGGCGGCGGCCACGATGATGTCGGCCTCGCGCAGGTGCGACGAAAGGTCACGGGTGCCCGTGTGGCACTGGGTGACGGTGGCGTTCTCCGACTTGCGGGTCAGCAGCAGCGGCAGCGGGCGGCCGATGGTGACGCCCCGTCCGACGACCACCACGTGGGCGCCGTTGATCTCCACACCGTGCCGGCGGAGCAGGGTGACGACGCCCTGCGGGGTGCAGGGCAGCGGCGCGGCCTCGTTCAGGACGAGCCTGCCCAGGTTGGTGGGGTGCAGCCCGTCCGCGTCCTTCGCCGGGTCCATCAGCTCCAGGACGCGGTTGGTGTCGATCCCCTTGGGCAGGGGGAGCTGCACGATGTAACCCGTGCACCCGGGGTCGGCGTTGAGCTCCCGTACGACCTCCTCGATCTCCTCCTGGGTCGCGGTGCCGGGGAGTTCGCGCTGGATGGATCCCATGCCGACCTCGGCACAGTCACGGTGCTTGCCGTTCACGTACCACCGGCTGCCCGGATCGTCGCCGACCAGCAGGGTCCCCAGGCCCGGGGTGACGCCCTGCTCCTTGAGGGCCGCCACACGGACGGTCAGGTCGGCTTTGATCGCAGCTGCGGTGGCCTTGCCATCGAGAATCTGGGCAGTCATGGCGCCCATCTTTGCGGATGACCCGCCCTGCATACCAATTACAGGTGGCCGAAATGGACACGAGGTTGCACTTGCACAACGCATCCGGCAATCGACTGGACAGAACGGCGATGTCACGACGACGATAAGTCGCGCAGTACCGCGGACGGTGTCGGGGGGACCAACCGTACAAATTGCGCAGCATTCCTCCAGCCGGACCGCGTCGTCCCCGCAGAACCGCAACGGAGGAATCTCGCCATGAGCTTCGGCGACCCGAACAATCCCTACGGCCAGCAGCAAGGCGGGCAGCCGGGAGGGCAGCCGGGCTACGGCTATCCCCAGCAGGCCCCGCAGGGCGTTCCCCAGCAGGGTTACGGCTACCCGCAGGCTCCCCCGGTCCAGGGCGGCTACGGCTACCCGGGCGGCCCCACGGAGATGCCCGGCGGTGTGAAGGCCGCCCGCGTCATGCTCTACGTGATCGCCGGCCTCCAGGTCATCGGCGCGATCATCTTCGCGATCGCCGCGGCGGCCGTGAACGCGGCCAAGAACGACGCGACGCTCAAGGACGACGTCCAGTTCCAGCAGCTCGCCGACTACTCGGGCGGCGCGCTGTGGGGCTTCGTCGTCTTCGCGGTGCTGTGGGGTGTCTTCGCCGTCGTCCTCGCCGTCAAGTTCGGCAACGGGGGCAACGGCGTGCGCATCACGACCATCGTCTTCGGCGTGATCACCGCGATCCTGGGCATCTACCCCTTCATCCTGGTCGGCCTCGTCCACACGGTCCTCGCCATCCTGGTCACCGTGTTCGTGGCGAAGTCCGACGGCGGCGCCTGGTTCAACCGGCAGCAGCAGCCGCAGCACTGACCTGCGTCACACCGCTTCCAGCGCGCGAAGGCCGCGGCGCCCGCCCACCGGCGGGGGTGCGGCCTTCAGCCATTTCCCGGCACCTGGACGTCCTCGGGGACCGGGGTGGTCCGCTCCATGACCACGAAGGGGCCGGCCTGCCGGGTGATCCGGTAGCGCCCCTCGGGGTGGAGCTGCTGGGCGTACGCCACAGGGTCGTCGATCGGCTGCGACCAGCCGAAGTCCCGGTTGATCGCCACGACGTCGGGGGCGGTGCCCGGGGCCCCGCCGATCCAGTAGACCGTGCGGTCCGAGGTCAGGTGCGACATCAGCGTGATGTCGGTCTCCACCCGCGCGCCCACGGGGATCGCCTCCAGGGCCCGCTCGGCCTCCTCGGCTCGCGCCTCCGTGGCGTACGTCTCCGGGCGCAGCAGATCGCGCAGCGGTAGGTGCTGGGTGAGCGTCACGGCGATCGCGGTGGCGACGGGCACGGCCACCTTCGCGTAACTGACGAGCCAGGGCCGCGTCGAGGCGCGGCTGCGGCGGACGCCGTCGGCCATGGCCAGGAAGACCACCGGCATGAGGATCGCGCTGTAGTGCCAGACCATGCCCCAGTGGTTGGAGTCCTGGGACAGCAGACGCCAGCCGAGCGTGGGCAGGACGAGCAGGACCAGGGGCGAGCGCAGGGCCATGAAGGCGGTGATGCCGACGAGGAAGACGAGCATCTCGATCTTCACGGACGAGTTCAGCACGCCGAGTACGGAGTCGAACAGGGAGACCTCCTGCTCGCCGTTCTTCTCGATCTTCGTCCAGTAGTCGTAGGTCCCGGCGCTGCTGGCCGCCGGTATGAGGACGAGGACGGTCAGCGCGAACGCGCAGATCCCGAACACCGCCAGCAGCAGGCCCTGGAGCCGGCGGCCGAGGAGGATCAGGACCAGCCCGACGGCCGCCACGGTCACCCCGAGGTCCTCCTTGACCAGGACCAGGGGCAGCGCCCACAGGACGGCGGCCCGCCACCGCTCCAGGACCAGCGCCCGGCAGACGAGGGCGACCAGCGGGACGGCGAGGGCGATCTCGTGGAACTCCGCCTTGACCGCCTCCTGGAGCCCCCAGGACAGCCCGTACGCCACCGTCACGCACAGCCCCGAGCGTCCGCCCAGGATCTGCTGGGCGGTACGTCCGACGACGACGGCGGAGGCGGCGAACAGGGCGGCCTGCGCGAAGAGCAGGGCGAGGGCGGACGGCCAGATCCAGTAGAGCGGGACCAGCAGGGCCACGACGGGGCTGAAGTGGTCGCCGAGTATGAGGTAGCCGGGGCCCTTGATGTCGACGACGGGGGCGCGGAAGCCGGCGTACGCCCGTACTTCCTGCTCGAAGATCCCGAGGTCCCAGGAGGGCGAGTGGAAGTGGCTGTACCGGAGGTAGGCGTACAGGAAGTACACCGCGCACAGCACGGCGGCGGTGACGAGGTAGGGCAGCGGGGGTGCGGGGTGCGGGGGGCGGGCGGCGGCCTCGGGGGCCGGATCCGGCTCCTTCTCCCCCGGCACGTCCGTCCCGTTCTGGTTCAGGTCAAGCACGTCGCCCCCGCTGGCCAAATCCCACACTGGTCGCCTGCCGGACGCGCGCGTGCCGACAGGGGCCGGTCCGGCAGGGCCACTCATTAGAACAGAGGGTCGAACCTTCTCCGCATCCCGGGAGTCCGGGTGCGCGTACGGGCCGCACCCGGGGCGGGTGCGGCCCGTACGGGAGGCGGGGGTCAGTGGAAGAAGTGGCGGGTGCCCGTGAAGTACATGGTCACGCCCGCCTTCTCCGCGGCCTCGACGACCTGCTCGTCGCGGACCGAACCGCCCGGCTGGGCCACGGCCTTGACGCCGGCGGCCGTCAGGATCTCCAGCCCGTCCGGGAAGGGGAAGAAGGCGTCTGAGGCGGCGTAGGAGCCCTTCGCGCGCTCCTCGCCGGCCCGCTCGACGGCGAGCTTCGCGGAGTCGACGCGATTGACCTGGCCCATGCCGACGCCGACCGAGGCGCCGTCCTTGGCGAGCAGGATGGCGTTGGACTTGACGGCCCGGCTCGCCTTCCACGCGAAGGACAGTTCCTCCAGCTCGTCCGCGCTGAGGGCCTCGCCGGCCGCCAGGGTCCAGTTGGCCGGGTCGTCGCCGTCGGCCTGGAGCCGGTCGGTGACCTGGAGCAGGGCGCCGCCGTCGATCGGCTTGACCTCGACGGGCGCGGTCGGGGCGTCGGGGCAGCGCAGGACGCGGATGTTCTTCTTGCGGGCGAGGACCTCGACGGCGCCGTCCTCGTACGACGGGGCGACGATGACCTCGGTGAAGATCTCGGCGACCTGCTCGGCCAGCTCGACGGTCACCGGGCGGTTGACGGCGATGACGCCGCCGTAGGCGGAGAGCGGGTCGCAGGCGTGGGCCTTGCGGTGCGCCTCGGCGATGTCGTCGGCGATCGCGATGCCGCACGGGTTGGCGTGCTTGATGATCGCGACGCACGGCTCGGCGTGGTCGTAGGCGGCGCGGCGGGCGGCGTCGGTGTCCGTGAAGTTGTTGTAGGACATCTCCTTGCCGTGCAGCTGCTCGGCCTCGGCGAGGCCGCCCTCGCCCGAGGTGTAGAGCGCGGCGGGCTGGTGCGGGTTCTCGCCGTAGCGCAGGACGTTCTTGCGCGCGTAGGTCGCACCGGTGAAGTCCGGGAAGCCGGAGTCGTCGGCGGCGGCGTAGCCGTCGGCGAACCAGGAGGCGACGGCCACGTCGTACGCGGCGGTGTGCTGGAAGGCCTCGGCGGCGAGCCGCTTGCGGGCGGTCAGGTCGAAACCGCCCGCCTTGACCGCCGCGAGGACGTCGGCGTAACGCTCGGGGCTCGTCACGACGGCCACGGACGGGTGATTCTTGGCGGCGGCGCGGACCATCGAGGGGCCGCCGATGTCGATCTGCTCCACGCACTCGTCGTCGGACGCGCCGGAGGCGACGGTCGCCTTGAAGGGGTAGAGGTTGACGACCACGAGGTCGAACGGCTCCACGCCGAGCTCGGCGAGCTGCTCGCGGTGGGCGTCCAGACGCAGGTCGGCGAGGATGCCGGCGTGCACCCGGGGGTGGAGCGTCTTCACACGGCCGTCGAGGCACTCGGGGAAGCCGGTGAGCTCCTCGACCTTGGTGACCGGGACTCCGGCGGCGGCGATCTTTCCGGCGGTGGAGCCGGTGGAGACCAGCTCGACGCCCGCCTCGTGCAGACCGCGGGCGAGGTCTTCGAGCCCCGTCTTGTCGTAGACACTGACCAGGGCGCGGCGGATGGGCTTATTCACCGACATGACCGAGATGAACCTTTCGTCCCTCAATGCGATAGCCGTCGCGGGCGAGCCGCCCTACGGCCTCGACGAGCAGCGAGCGCTCGACGTCCTTGATGCGTTCATGGAGGGCGGCTTCGCCCTCCGCGGTGTCCTCTTCGGTCACCTCGACCACGCCCTGCGCGATGATCGGGCCGGTGTCGACGCCGTCGTCGACGAAGTGGACGGTGCACCCGGTGACCTTCACGCCGTGCGCGAGCGCGTCGCGCACCCCGTGGGCACCGGGAAAGCTGGGCAGCAGGGCGGGGTGGGTGTTGACGATGCGGCCGCCGAACCCGGCGAGGAACGCCTTGCCCACGATCTTCATGAACCCGGCGGAGACGACGAGGTCCGGGCGGTGCTCCGCCACGGCGGCGGTCAGCGCGGCGTCCCACTCCTCCCGGCTCGCGTACTCGCCGAGCTTGCACACGAAGGTGGGGATCCCGGCCCGCTCGGCCCGCTCGGCGCCCAGGGTGCCGTAGCGGTCCGCGCCCACCGCGACGATCCGGGCACCGTAGCCCTGCGGATCGTCACCGATGGCGTCGATCAGGGCCTGGAGGTTCGTTCCCGAACCGGAGACGAGGACGACCAGACGGGCCGGGGCGGCGGAGGGGGGCGGGGAGGCCACGACGGGGCCCTTTCTCGCGGGTCAGGCAGATGCGGTGTACCGGGATGTGCACGCGGCCGCGTTTGTATGGTCGTACGAAAGAATCTCGCCCCTTGATACGGGGAACTCTACGAACGGGCCGACCGTCAGCAACGATACCGGCACACCCGACGGCCCCCACGGGACGGGGGCGTGACCGGGAGGTAGCGTCAGGGGACAGGGAACCGTCCTCCGGGCGGACATGACGAGATGGGGAAGACGTTCACCACATGCCGGACCGCCTCCGCACCGCCCATGGCCACCCGCTGCCCGAGCGGGCATCCACGCTGATGCGGGAACGCCAGTCCTCTCCGCAGGACCCGTCGACGCCGTCGGGTCCCTCTTCGGCATCGGGCTCCTCGTCTTCGGGCACCGGCTCCGGGTCCGCCCCGGCGCCCTCGGACGACAATCCGTTCGCGGCTCCGCCCGAGGGCCGCCCCGACCAGCCGTGGCAGCCGCGCCACCCCTCCCACGGAGGGGAGGACGGGAACGACCGCGACGGCACGGGCTCCTCGGACGACCGCCCGGCCTGGGGCAGTCAGTGGAGCGACCGGCAGCCGGGCCGGCAGGACGGCGGCTTCGGCAGCCGCTCCGGCGGCCCCGGCGGGCCCCGCGGACAGGGCGGCCCCGAGGGCAACCCCGGCGGGCTGCGCTGGGACCCGACCGACCCGGCCCAGCGGCGCGCCCGCTACGCGGTGCTGGGCGGCATGTGGGCGTTCTTCTTCGCCCTCTTCGACTTCCCCGAGATCGCCCTGCTGCTCGGCGCGCTCGCCGCGTACTGGGCGATCAGCGCCCTGCGCACCGGGCCGCGCAAGGCCCCGCCGTCCGGGGCCGTGACCACGGGTACGCCCGACGGCGGCCCGGACCGGGCGACCGTCCCCGCACAGCCGGACGCGGCACAGGCCGCCCCGTCCAACGGCGGCCGTCAGCTGACCACGGCGGCCGTCAGCGGTCTGGTGACCGCCCTGCTGGCGCTGTCGATCGTCGCCACGACCTACACGGTCCAGCTGGTCTATCGCGACTACTACACCTGCGTGAACGACGCGCTCACGAAGACCGGCGCGCTGGCGTGCAACGAGAAGCTGCCCGACCCGCTGGAGCCGTTCTTCGGTGTGAAGGAGTAGCTGCCCCCGGACGTCCTCTCGTCCCGGCGCCTCCTCCGGACGTCCCGGCGCCTTCTCCCGGCGTCACGGTGCGTCCCCCCGGCCGGATTCCCGGTGCTCCTGAGCATCCGGGATCCGGCCGTTCGCCGCTCCGGTGCCTTCACCGCCGAGGTCGCTCCCGCCGTGTCGGCCGCCGGGCGCGCCGGGCTGCTCCGTCCCGGCCTCGCCCGTCCCGCTGCCGCCCGTCCCGCTCCCGGACCCGTCCGTGTCCGGGAGGCCGCTGTCGACGGCCCTCTTCGGGGCCGCCAGGAGCGGGTCCGGCTCCACAGCGGGAGGCGGGCCCTGGGGGGCGGCGTCCCGTGGGACCGCGGCCCGGTCGGCCGGTGGCACGGTCTTCTCGGCCGGGAAGTCCGCCATCAGGCCGCCCGACCCCTTCCTGAGCGACGCCCAGCGGGCCTTCCGCGCCCGCTCTCCGTGCCAGGAGTCCGCCGACAGGAACTCGTACTCCTCCGCGAGGGGGTCCACCGCTTCCGGCTTCGCCGCCGTGCCGGGCTCCGGCTGCCTCCCGGGGGTGCCTGCGGCGACCTCTCGCCGCCATCCCCAGCCGTTCTCCCGCAGCCGCCAGGCCCGCATGAGCAGCGCCGCCGGTACACCGAGCACCGCCGTCCAGACCAGCGCCGCCGGACCCACCAGCCACCAGACGGGGCCGAACTCCGCCAGCGCCCCGGTCCCCAGCGGACCGCCCGACGCGGCGGCCAGCAGTGCCGCCCCGGCCCCGCACCCTACGGCCGCCAGCCCCGCCGCCGCCGCCGTACCGCCGGGGCCCCACGCCTGACCCCGTACACCGGCTTGGGGGACGGCGGCCCGGGCGGTGAACCGGGCCAGGACCAGACCGGCGGCGAGCGGCACCGCGACGGCCGCCCAGTTCGCCACCGTCCCGGGGCCCTGGTCGGGCACGGCGGCCAGCAGCGGGAAGTCGGGCAGCGCGGGGCGGCCGCCGAAGGTGAGCGGGGTGGCCGTGGACGCCGTACCGAGGGCGAAGCCCGGCCCCAGACCGTAGGAGGCGCCCCACATCGCGGCGTTCGGCACAAGGGTCACGGCCAGCAGCAGGACGCAGATCCGGCCCGCCCAGGTGTCCGCCAGCGTCAGGAACGACCGCTCGGCCTCCCCCACGTGCCACACCAGGGCCACGGCCACCAGCAGGGCCCCACCGCCGAGCAGCACCGCCACACCGGCCGCCGCCGACCGCGCCGCCGCCTTCGCCCCGGCCCGGAACCGCGCGCGGGCCGCGGCCTCCTGGAGCCTCAGCGGCGCCCAGGCCAGCACCGGTCCCCACGGCCGTCCGCGCGCCACCCAGACCCCCGCCCCGGCCGCGCCCACCACGACGACGGCGAGCGGGAAGCCGAGCGAGGCACGCTCCGCGGGCATCCCGCCGTCCTGTGCGTACGCGGCGGCCCCCAGCGCCACCAGCAGGTAGCCGGCGGCCACCGCGCAGCAGACACCCACCGCCGAATGCGAGGCGGTCTCCTCGCCGCCACCGGACTCCGTGGAGTCGCGGCCCGCCCGGTACGCCAGCCACACCGGCCCCACGGTGAGCAGCAGGGGGACGGTCGCCACGGGGGCCGGGTGGCCGCTCGGGGTGCCGGTCCTGACCAGCTCCGCTCCGTGCGCCAGCAGCCACAGACCGGTCGCGACGTGCAGGGCCCCGTTCGGGCCGCTGTCGGGGGAGGAGGAGCTGATCCACAGCACCATGACGAGGACCGTGATCGCGGCCAGCCCCAGCCCCGCGGCGAACGTGCCGCGTACGAAGGCGGAGGCCAGCACGGCGGACCTGCTCCGCTCGGCCGACAACATCGGGCTGCGCTCGGTCACTTGGGTCACCCGGGCCATGCTGCCAACGACACGCGCTTATTTCGTGTAACGGGCGAAAGGCCGCTGTGTCGCCCAATATATGTTTATGTACTTTTTCACCCATTGCAGTGTTGGTGGAGGACGGACATGACGCGCAAGACCACCGGTCCCGCCGCCGCGCCCCCGTTGCCCTCGCCCAAGGAGCGCCGCAGGCTGCGCGAGGCAAGGGAACTGAGTGAGGAACAGGTCGCGACGGCCGTGGGGGTCACCCCGGCCACCGTCCGCGCCTGGGAGTCGGGACGGACCGAACCCCGGGGCCGCCGACGGGTGGCGTACGCCAGGATCATCAGCTCCGAGGACCCGCGTGCGTCGGCGGGCAGGGTGGCGGCCAAGGGCCCGGTCACCGGGCCGAAGGCCGCGGACGCGCCGGAGACCACGAGCACGCCCAAGGTCGCGGACACGCCGGAAACGGCGGACGTGCCGGAGGCCACGAGCACGCCGGAGGCCGATGACGCGTGGGAGTCTCCGGGAGCCCCTGATCCTCTGGATCCCCCGGGACCCGAGGCGGACCCGGGAGGGCTGACGCCGCCTCAGCCCCCGGCCGGTCCCCCGGGCCCCGAGCTCCGCAAGGCGCCCGTCGCGTCACCGCCCGCCGCGCCCGCGAAGGTCCCCGCACCGGCACGGGACGCGGCACCCGACGACCGCACCGCCTCTGCGGCCGGCCTCACCGCCGCGGAGGCGTTCGACGCCCTCTACACCCACACCGCGCCCGGACTCGTCCGCCAGGCTTACGTGCTGACCGGGCGCCGGCAGCTCTCCAGGGAGGCCGTCGAGCGCGCCTTCCACCTCGCCTGGCACCGCTGGCCCGAGGTCGCCAGGGACCGCGACCCGGCCGGGTGGGTGCGGGCCGCGGTGTACGAGTACGCCATGTCGCCGTGGAACCGGGTGCGGCGGGCCCATCGCCGTCCCGACGCGCTGCCCGAGGACCCGGCACGCCGGGCCCTGCTCCGCGCCCTGCTGGACATGCCGGCCTCCTACCGGCGCACCCTGCTCCTCCACGACGGTGTGGGACTGGGCCTCGCCGAGACGGCGGCCGAGACCGAGGCCAGCACGCCCGCCACGGCGGGCCGGCTGGTGAACGCACGGGCCGCCGTCGCCGAACGGCTGCCGGAACTGGCCCGGCAGCCGTCCCCCGGTGGACAGTCGGCGCTGCTCCGCGAACGGCTGGGGGCCCTCGCCCTCGCCGAGCGGGTGCCCTCGCCGCCCCCCGCCCAGGCGGTACGCACGGGAGGTGAACGCCGGGCGCGGCAGTGGACGCGGGCGGCGGTGTGCTTCGGTGTGCTACTCGCCGGCACCACCAGCTTCACGCTCGGCACGGCCCCCACGCGGTACGAGCAGCCGATCGCACCGGCCGCCCGGGTGGAGGGGGTGCCTCCGCTGGGCGGGCCGGAGAAGCTGACACCGCAGGACCTGAGGCTCCAGAAGGCACTGCGCGACGAACTCGCGCACGGCCCGGAACGCCTGGTGCCGCAGATCCCCTGACGAGCCGTCCGGTACCGCCCGGGACAGGTCCGTACGGGTACGGAAACGGCGTGGGCCCGCGCCCCTGCGAGAGGGGTGCGGGCCCACGCCGTTTCCGCGCGATGCGGGTGACGCGGTGCCGCGGCGGACGGGCCGCCACGGCGCGCGATCAGCCGGCGAGGATCTCGCGCGCCAGCTTGGCGGTCTCGGTCGGCGTCTTGCCGACCTTCACGCCGGCGGCCTCGAGGGCCTCCTTCTTGGCGGCGGCGGTGCCGGAGGAGCCGGAGACGATGGCGCCGGCGTGGCCCATGGTCTTGCCCTCGGGGGCGGTGAAGCCCGCGACGTAACCGACGACCGGCTTGGTGACGTTCTTCGCGATGTAGTCGGCGGCACGCTCCTCGGCGTCGCCGCCGATCTCGCCGATCATCACGATGAGGTCGGTCTCGGGGTCGGCCTCGAACGCCGCGAGGGCGTCGATGTGCGTCGTACCGATGACCGGGTCGCCACCGATGCCGACGGCCGAGGAGAAGCCGATGTCACGGAGCTCGTACATCATCTGGTAGGTCAGCGTGCCCGACTTGGACACGAGACCGATGCGGCCGGGCTTGGTGATGTCGCCCGGGATGATGCCGGCGTTGGACTGGCCGGGGGTGATGAGACCCGGGCAGTTCGGGCCGATGATCCGGGTCTTGTTGCCCTTCGCACCGGCGTACGCCCAGAAGGCGGCCGAGTCGTGGACCGCGATGCCCTCGGTGATCACGACGGCCAGCGGGATCTCGGCGTCGATCGCCTCGACGACGGCGGCCTTCGCGAACGCCGGCGGCACGAAGAGGACGGACACGTCGGCGCCCGTCTTCTCCATCGCTTCCTTGACGGACCCGAAGACGGGTACCTCGGTGCCGTCGAAGTCGACGGACGTACCGGCCTTGCGCGGGTTCACGCCACCGACGATGTTGGTGCCGTCGGCCAGCATGAGCTTGGTGTGCTTCATGCCCGTGGCGCCGGTCATCCCCTGGACGATGACCTTGCTGTCCTTGGTGAGGAAGATAGCCATGGTGTTGGAGTCCCTCGTCCCTTACTTCGCAGCCGCGGCGAGCTCGGCGGCCTTGTCGGCCGCGCCGTCCATGGTGTCCACGCGCTGCACGAGCGGGTGGTTGGCGTCGGAGAGGATCTTGCGACCCAGTTCCGCGTTGTTGCCGTCGAGGCGCACGACCAGCGGCTTGGTGACGTCCTCGCCCTTGGTCTTGAGCAGCTCCAGAGCCTGGACGATGCCGTTGGCGACCTCGTCGCAGGCGGTGATGCCACCGAAGACGTTGACGAAGACGGACCGGACGTCCGGGTCCCCGAGAATGATCTCCAGGCCGTTCGCCATGACCTCGGCGGAGGCGCCGCCACCGATGTCGAGGAAGTTGGCGGGCTTCACGTCGCCGTGCTTCTCACCGGCGTACGCGACGACGTCCAGGGTCGACATGACCAGACCGGCACCGTTACCGATGATGCCGACCTCGCCGTCGAGCTTGACGTAGTTGAGGTTCTTGGCCTTGGCAGCGGCCTCGAGCGGGTTGGCCGCGGCCTTGTCCTCGAGGGCCTCGTGGCCGGGCTGGCGGAAGTCGGCGTTCTCGTCGAGAGACACCTTGCCGTCCAGCGCCAGGATGCGGCCGTCCTTGGTCTTCACCAGCGGGTTGACCTCGACGAGGAGGGCGTCCTCGGCGACGAAGGTGTCCCACAGGGTCACCAGGGCCTCGGCGACACCCTCGGCCACGTCGGCCGGGAACTTCGCCTGGGCCACGATCTCGCGGGCCTTGGCGATGTCGACCCCGTCCACGGCGTTGACCGGGACCTTCGCGAGGGCCTCGGGGGTCTTCTCCGCGACCTCCTCGATGTCCATGCCGCCCTGCACCGAGGCCATGGCCAGGAAGGTGCGGTTGGTGCGGTCGAGGAGGTACGAGACGTAGTACTCCGCCTCGATCTCCGGGGACAGCTCGGCGATCATCACCTTGTGGACCGTGTGGCCCTTGATGTCCATGCCGAGGATGTCGGTCGCCCGGGCGACCGCCTCGTCGGGGTCGGCGGCCAGCTTGACGCCGCCGGCCTTGCCTCGGCCGCCGACCTTCACCTGCGCCTTGACGACGGACTTGCCGCCCAGCCGCTCGGTCGCCTCGCGGGCTGCCTCAGGCGTGTCGATGACTTCACCGGCCAGCACCGGTACACCGTGCTTGGCGAAGAGGTCCCTCGCCTGGTACTCGAACAGGTCCACGCGCGTCCGTCCCTTTTAGTGGTCTCGCGGTTCGTTTTCTGCGTGGGCGTGCCGCGAGGGCAACGTGACTGCGCGGTCACAGGGGAGGCGCACTCGGTGTTCCGGTACGCGGCATGTCCATCCGGCAGGTTATCCCCGCGCCCGGCAGGACCCTAAATTGCGGATCACACCTGAGCGGTGATAACGGTCACAGATCGCCCTGGTGACCGGGGTGCCGGGGACAAAACGGCACGTCGGCCGGGCCGCTCCGCAGTCCGCGCACCCCTCGCCGCGGGTCCCGTCGGCCGCGGCCGACGGGTGCTCCGAGCGGGCCTCGGCGGTGTCTCTCCGTGTCCGCCCGGACCTGCCGGCCGGTCAGGCGGTGTCCGGTACGGGCAGCGGCCGCCTCTCCAGGGCGGCCGCCATGACCTCCGGGAAGAGGTCGGGCGTACAGGCGAAGGCGGGGGTGCCGAGCGCGCCCAGCGCCGCCGCGTGCTCCCTGTCATAGGCCGGCGCCCCCTCGTCCGAGAGGGCCAGCAACGTCACGAACCGCACCCCGGAGGCCGTCATCGCCGCTGCTCGCCCGAGCATCTCGTCGCGGATGCCGCCTTCGTAGAGGTCGCTGATGAGCACGACGACGGTGTCGGCCGGACGGGTGATTCTCGACTGGCAGTAGGCGAGCGCGCGATTGATGTCCGTGCCCCCGCCGAGCCGCGTACCGAACAGCACGTCGACCGGGTCGTCCAGCTGGTCCGTGAGATCGGCCACGGCGGTGTCGAACACGACGAGCCGGGTCGTCAGGGTGCGCATGGAGGCGAGCACCGCTCCGAAGACCGCGGCGTGGACCAGGGAGGCGGCCATCGAGCCGGACTGGTCGATGCAGAGGATGACGTCCTTCTTCACGGACCGCGCGGAGCGGCCGTATCCGATGAGCCGCTCGGGAACGACCGTGCGGTGCTCGGGCAGGTAGTGCTTGAGGTTGGCCCGGACGGTGCGGCCCCAGTCGATGTCCTGGGGGCGCGGCCTGCCCGTCGCGGCCGAGCGGTCCAGTGCGCCGGTGAGCGTGGCCCTGGTGCGGGTGGCCAGCCGTCTCTCCAGGTCCTCGACGACCTTGCGGACGACGGCGCGTGCCGTCTCCCGGGTGGTCTCGGGCATCGCCTTGTGCAGGGAGAGCAGCGTGCCGACCAGGTGCACGTCCGGCTCGACGGCCTCCAGCATCTCCGGCTCCAGCAGCAGTCCGGAAAGCCCCAGGCGGTCGATCGCGTCGCGCTGCATGACCTGGACGACGGAGGCGGGGAAGTACGTGCGGATGTCGCCGAGCCATCGGGCGACGGCCGGTGCGGAGGCCCCGAGCCCGCCGGAACGCCCGGCCCCGGTCCGTCCGCCGGGCTTCTTCCCGCCGCCGTAGAGCGCGGTCAGCGCGCCGTCCATCGCCGTGTCCCGGCCGGTGAGCGGGCGTCCGGTGCTCTCGGCACCGTCCGGCCCGAGCACCATGCGCCAGCGCCGCAGCCGCTCGTCGTCCACCCCGCCGGCTGCTGTCTCCCCGGCTGCCGTCTCTCCGGCGGCCGTCTCTCCGGCGACTGTCTCTCCGGCGGCCGTCGGTGCCTCGTGCGGGGCCTTCTGCGGTACCTCCTGCGTGCCGCTGGTGTTCCGGGGCGGGGTCATCGGCTCGCCGTCCTCTCCTTTTCGGGCGTGCTGCCCGTGGTGGTGGTCCGTTCCTCGGTGCCGAGCCCGAGCAGCAGCCGCAGCACCGGGACGACCGCGTCGGCCCGTCGCTCGTCGAGTCCCGGGCCGAATCCGGCGGTCAGGGCGTCGGCCGTGCGGTGGGCGCCGCCGGGCTGCGGGCCGCAGCGGACCAGCTCACCCAGGGTGCGGCGCACCCCCGGGTCGTACGTCGAGAAGGTGCGCCGGAGCAGCGGCAGCACCGCGGTGAACGACGCGGGGGGTATGCCGGTCAGCCAGTCGTCGACGAGGCGCAGGAGGCGCTCGTCGTGGACGAGGAGCATGCCGCCGCCCGCCGCCCCGCCGACGAACCCCTCGATCCAGGCTGCGGCGTCGGCGGGTGGCGCGCCGGGCGAAAGGGCCAGGCCCATCAGCCGGGCGGCCTCTTCCTCGGGGAGGTGCCCGTCGTCGAGGAGCAGCCGGGTGGCTCGGCCACGGACGACTCCCGCGACCGTGTCCCGGGACGCCAGCTTGCGCAGGACACCGGCCCAGCGGCCCCGCAGTCCGTCTGTCGGTGCGTCGGCCGGTGCGTCTGTCGCCCCGTCGGCCGGTGCGGGCGCGTCTCTGTCCGTCGGATCGGCTTCTCCTCCGGCTCTGGCTCCGGCCAGCAGGGCTATGGCGCTGTGCACCCCGTCCACCCGGCGACGCTGTTCCTGGGCGCCGTCCGGGTCGAGGCCGGTGCAGGCGGGTGGCAGGCCGACGCAGACGCGTTCGGCGAGACCCACGGCGACCGCCGCCAGCGCGGCCGTGTCCGTGCCGCGTACGTCGCCGTAGCGCAGCGAACGGGCCAGCGCCGGCAGCGCGTCCGCGAGGTGGCCGACGTCCGCGTCGAGGGCGGCGCGGTCCGCGAGGGCGCTCATGACGACGGACAGCGCGTCGGCGGGCAGCCCGGCCGGCAGGCAACGCTCGGCGAGCGCGGTCACCCCGGCGAGCGTCGTCGCCGCCACGGCCTCGGACTCGGCGCGTGCGCTCGCGGCGGTCAGCACCGTGGTGCCCCACACGCCGGCCTCCGCGACCCGGACGAACAGCTCGGGCCGCCAGTGCAGCCGCCAGCTCTCCCGGAACGTACCCGTGCTGCCCCGGCCCTCCACGGGCTCGCCCCAGCCGACGCCGAGGAGCCGCAGCCGGTGCAGGAGTCTGCTGCGGGCCGCGTCGGTCTCCTTGCGCAGGTCGAGCTCCAGGTCCCGCCGCTCCGCCACCGGTCGCAGCCGGAGCGTGCGCTGCTGCCGGGTGAGGTCCCGCTGCAACGGCACGGCGGGCGCGCTGTCCGGCACCTCTCCGAGGGTCTCGCCGACGACCAGCCGGTCCTGGACGAGGGCGAGCGGGACGTCGGACCCCTCGCACATGACGGCGCGGACCGCGTCGGTGGCCTCGGCGAGCCCGGCGACCGGGCGGCCCCTCATCGCTGCCAGGGTTCCGGCGAGGCGCACCGCCTCGATGACGTCGGCGGAGGACACGAAGTGGTCCTCCTCGCGGAGCAGCCCGGCGGCTTTCGTCATCCAGCGTTCGAGAGGTCTGTCCCGGGCGTCGAAAAGGTGTCCGTACCAGCCGGGGGACTCGATCCCCGCGCCGTATCCGCTGTGCCGGGCGAGCCTTCGGTGGGTCCAGGGGACCCAGGTGGTCTCCGTCCTGACCTTGGGGATCCCCTTCAGGAGTGCCTTGTCCGCGGCGATGGTCGTGCGCGCGGCGAGCGCGGGGACGTGCCAGGCACCGCAGACGACGGCGACGCCGTCCCCGAACTCCTTGCGGGCGGCGCGCAGCCGGAGCCGCATGGCGGCCTCCCGGACGGCGTCCCGGGGCCGCCCACCGTCGCCGTGGACCTCACGCAGCGCCCCCATCGCCTCGGCGAGGGCGGCGAACGGTGCCCGGGGGTCGGCCGGTGCCCCGTCCGCCGTGCGGTGCTCGACCACGTCCTCCCACCAGCGCTCCGCGTCGTCGTACCCCGCGGCCGCGGCCAGCACGCCGATCGGGTCGACCGCCGGGGCGTCGTCCGGGCGGGCCTCCGGCTGCTCAGGCACAGCCAGGCCGTGCGCGGCGGGGAGGTCCATGAACCGCACCGGGACCCGGTGCTCAAGCGCCCAGCGGATCGCCACCCACTCCGGCGAGAACGCCGCCATCGGCCAGAACGCGGCACGCCCCGGGTCGTCCACCGCGTGGACGAGCAGGGCGACGGGCGGCCGCATCCGCTCGTCGGCGGCGAGCGGCAGCAGGGTGTCGGCCTCCGGCGGACCCTCGACGAGCACGGCGCTCGGCCGCGCGTGGTCCAGGGCGGCGAGCACCGCGCGGGCGGAGCCCGGGCCGTGGTGGCGCACCCCGAGCAGGAGCGGGTCCCCGGACGCAGCGGGCCGGTCCGTGCCCGCACCGACGCGCCGCGCACGCGCGGTCGTCTCACGGGCCGTCATGCGGAGACCTCGCGGCAGGCGCGGTAGAAGTCCTTCCAGCCGTCGCGCTCACGGACCACGGCCTCCAGATACTCCTGCCACACCACCCGGTCCGCGGCCGGGTCCCGGACGACCGCGCCCAGGACGCCGGCCGCCACGTCTCCGGGCCGCAGGACGCCGTCGCCGAAGTGGGAGGCGAGGGCGAGCCCGCCGGTGACGACGGAGATCGCCTCGGCCGTGGACAGCGTCCCGGACGGTGACTTGAGCTTCGTGCGGCCGTCCGTGGTGACGCCCTCGCGCAGTTCCCGGAAGACCGTGACGACGCGTCGGATCTCCGCCATCCCGTCGGGCGTCGGGGGCAGGTCCAGCGAGCGGCCGATCTGCTCCACGCGCCGGGACACGATGTCGACCTCGGCCTCGGGTGTGGCGGGCAGCGGCAGCACCACCGTGTTGAAACGTCGGCGCAGCGCGCTGGAAAGCTCGTTGACCCCGCGGTCGCGGTCGTTGGCGGTGGCGATCAGGTTGAACCCGCGGACTGCTTGGACCTCCTGGCCGAGCTCCGGGACGGGCAGCGTCTTCTCCGACAGGATCGTGATGAGCGCGTCCTGCACATCGGCAGGTATGCGGGTGAGCTCCTCGACCCGGGCAGTCATGCCGTCGGCCATCGCCCGCATGACGGGGCTCGGCACCAGGGCGTCGCGGCTGGGCCCGTGGGCGAGCAGCCGCGCGTAGTCCCAGCCGTAGCGCACGGCTTCCTCGGGGGTGCCTGCCGTGCCCTGCACGAGCAGGGTGGAGTCCCCGCTGACCGCCGCCGCCAGGTGCTCGGACACCCAGGTCTTGGCGGTGCCCGGCACGCCGAGAAGCAGCAGCGCCCGGTCGGTGGCGAGGGTACTGACGGCGACTTCGACGAGGCGGCGGGGCCCCACGTACTTCGGGGTGATCACGGTGCCGTCCGGGAGCACGCCGCCGAGGAGATAGGTGGCGACGCCCCACGGCGAGAGCCGCCAACGGGCCGGCCGGGGACGGTCGTCCGCGGCGGCGAGGGCTGTGAGTTCGTCCGCGAAGGCGTGCTCGGCGTGCGGCCTCAGCGCGCTGCCCTCCGCGGGGTCCCCGGCCCCCGCGGAAATGGTCGAGGCGGTGGTGGTCGAGGCGGTGCGTACGGACTCGGACACGGTCATGGATCCCCCTCCAGATCGTTCGACCCGATGTGTCCACCACCGTGCACCATGGCACTGACAATCGGCGGCCGAGCAGCGAACGCGCAGGTCGGAGGGGCTTGTCAGTGGTGCGTCCTACCGTCGTCACCATGCTGCTATCTCACGGGGGAGAACCCGCGCGCGCCACCGGGCCGGTGGCGCGCAGGACGGTGGAGCAGGTCCTGGCACTTGCTCCTGACGAGGTGTCACGCTCGGCCGGGCGCGCGCTCGGTTCGGGGCGTCTGTGGGCGGACGCGGGGCGTTCGGAGCCGAATGCGCTGTGGGGGCTGTGCCCGGGCGGCGGCGACCGCGTGTACCGCACGGTGGTCGACACCGACGGACCCGCGTACGGGTGCGACTGCCCCGGCCGGAAGGGGCCGTGCGAGCACGCGCTGGGGCTACTGCTGATGTGTGCCTCCGACGATCCCGCGCTTCGGGCGGGCGGGGCCGCGCCGGAGTGGGCCCGGGCATGGCTGGAGGGCCGCCGCCCGCCCGGGGCCGGGGAGTCCGGTGGGACGGGCGACGCCGGGAGCCCGACGGTCGGCGCGGCCACCGGCGCGTCCGGCCCCGCCGACCGGGAGGCGGCCGCACGGCGTGCGGCCCGCCGGGCCGAGCGCATCACGGGAGGCGCCCAGGAGTTGGAGCAGCGCCTCACCGACCTGTTGCGGGGCGGGCTCGCCGAGGCCGACCGCCCGGACTACGGCCTGTGGGAGGAGACGGCAGCGCGCATGGTCGACGCGCAGGCGCCGGGCCTCGCCGCCCGGGTACGGGAGTTGGAGGCGGTCGCGGCGTCGGGGACGGGCTGGCCGGTGCGCCTGCTCGAAGCGTGCGCGCTGCTGCACCTGCTGGATTCGGCGTGGCTGCGGCGCGAGCGGTTGCCCGCCCCGTTGGCCGCGACCGTCCGGACGAGGGTCGGGCTCACGGTTCCCGCCGAGGGGCCGCCCGTCCGCGACCGGTGGCTGGTGCTCGCCCAGCAGGACGGACCGGACGGCACGTTGGTGACCCGCCGCGTCTGGCTGTACGGCCAGGAGTCCGGGCGTACGACGCTGCTCCTGTCCTTCGGCGCCGCCGGACGCGCCCCCGCCCTCTCCCTCACGGTGGGCACGACGATCGACGCGGAGATCACGCCCTTTCCAGGCGGCGGCCGACTTCGGGGCGACCTGGGCGAGCGGTTCGGGACGCCCACCGAGGAGGCCCTCCCCCCGTCGGGTGGCACGCCGGCCGACGCCACCGGTGCGTACGGGCGCGCCCTGCACGACGATCCCTGGCTGGACGCGTGGCCGGTGACCCTGCATGAGGTCATACCTGTGCCGTCGGAGGGCGGTTGGCAGCTGGTGGGGGCGTCGGACGGCTCGGCCCTGCCGCTCACGGCTACGGCGTTGTCCCGCGCCGGTCTGTGGAAGCTGGTCGCGTTCGCCGGGGGCCGCCCCGTCTCGGTGTTCGGCGAGTGCGGCCATCAGGGGTTCGACCCGCTGGCCGCCTGGAGCCCGCACGCGGCGGCCGAGGGCGACCGCCACACAAAGGCGTGGGACGCGGAGGCATGGCCCCCGGACACCGCCGGGATCGTCGCCCTCACCTGACGCGGCCTCACCCTGGCCGCGACCGCCCGACACCGGAGGACGAAACCGCATGCCCGATCCAGCTCGAACCGCCCCCTCCGCATCGACGCCCGACACCAACGACACCGACGCCGACACCGACGCCGGCGTCTGCGGCGTCGGCGTCGGCGTCGAGAGCCGTGCCGCCGTCTTCGCACCGCCCGCCGCCGAGCGCGGTCTGCCGACGGGAGGTGTCCCCTGGGAGGAGCTCGTCACCGCGGCACTGCTGGGCACGGACCGGCGGCCGTTGCGGTCCGGCCCGTCGGCCCCGGGGACTTCGGGCCACCCGGCATCGGCTCCGGGTGCGTCGGCCGGTCCGGCGGCGCTTCTGGACGCGGCCGCGCTGCACACGGTGCGGCGACGGGCAGCGCTTGTGCCCGCCGTGGGCGCCGCCCCGCCCGTACCCGCGCCCACCGATCCCCGGCCGCCGCTGCCACCCGCCGCGCGGCGGCGGCTCGCGCAGCTGCTGGCCGACCGGTCCGCGCCGCCCGCCGGAGGCCGCCGGGGGTCGGCGCCCGACCTCACGGAGCTCATCCCCCAGTGGCTGGCCCTGGCCGGTGAGCGCGGCTACCGCGCCCCGGCCGAGCAGTTGCCCGCGCTGCTGGACGCGGCCCGGGCGCGCACGGACCTGCGCCCCCATGTGCTGTCCTTCGCGGGGCCGCGCGGGCTCTGGCTCGCGGCGCTGAACCCCGACTGGCGGTTCGCCCTGCGTGCCTCGACGGGTGCCCACCGCACCGCCACCGGGAGCCCCGGCGAGATACGACGGCTCTGGGAGGAGGGACTCTTCGCGGAGCGGGTCGCGCTGCTCGGTGCCGTACGGGCGCAGGACCCGGCGGCCGCCCGGGAACTGCTGGCCGGGACCTGGTCAGCCGAACGGGCCGAGGACCGGCTGATGTTCCTCGATTCCCTCCGTGCGGGGCTCGGCGCGGCGGACGAGCCGTTCCTGGAGGAGGCGTTGTCCGACCGGAGCCGCAACGTCCGTTCCACCGCCGCCGAACTGCTGTCCGCGCTGCCGGGCTCGGCACTGGCCCGGCGGATGGCGTCCCGCGCCACGACGTGCGTGAACCCCGACCGTACGGGCGACGCCTTGACCATCGCCGTGGAGGCCCCGCACGAATGCGACGCGGACATGCAGCGTGACGGCGTGACGCCGGTGCCGCCGTCCGGGCGCGGTGAACGCTCCTGGTGGCTCGGTCAGTTGGTGGAGGCGGCGCCGCTCTCCGTCTGGCCGGAGCGGTTCGGCGGACGCAGCGCACAGGAGATCGTCGCACTGCCGGTGGCCGACGGCTGGGAAGCGGAGCTGCACGCAGCCTGGTGCCGGGCAGCGGTGCGGCAACGGGACCCCGCCTGGGCCAGGGCCCTGCTGGGCGCCCCCTCCATACCCCCCGCCAACGGCCCCGGTACGGCCTCCCTGGCCGAGCGCTCACAACTCCTGGCGACCCTGCCCACCGCCGAACGGGCGGACTGGGTGGCCGGTTTCATCGCGGCGCACGGCTTGTCCGAGGCCTTCCAGCTGCTCGGCGTCTGTGCCCTTCCCTGGGCCGGCCCGCTCGGCCGCGCGGTGGTCGACGCGTTGGACATCGCCCGTGACGCGGGGAGCTACCCGTGGAGCTTCAGCGGTGTCATGGGGCTGGCCGAGCGGTGCCTCGACCCGGCCGAGGCGAACCGGCTCGAAGTCCTGACCGCCATCCAGGACGAACCGGAAGGCGCCTCACCGGGCGCGGGCGGCTACTGGTCGGAGGCGTTCCGGCGCCTGGTCTCCACCCTGCGCCTGCGCGCGGCCATGGCCGCGGAGCTGACACCGGACGGCACCACGGACGACGCAGCTCCGGAGCACGGCACGGAGGCATCGCCGGAAGGGCGGGCGGCAGCATCGTCCGCCACCTCGGACCGGGATCAGGGGGCGGCTGCTCCCGGCGCTCCGGGCACGGCGACATGACCGGCGGGCGTCCGCCGGTCACGTACCGGCAACGCCGACGGCCGACGAGCCGGGGCCGACGGGACCGGCGGGCGGGCCCGAACAACCGGTCCGATCCGGCTCAGCGGGCACCCACGGCTCGGGGAACCACAGCTCGGCCAGGCACCGGCTCAAACAGGCACCCGCTCAGACAGGCACCGGCTCAGCAGACAGCCAAGGCTCACTCGGACACCGGCTCGAGCAGCCACCCCCGGCATGGAGACCCCCGGTACGGAGACCCCACTCGGCTCGGGCAGCCCCGCCCCGACCTCCCGCCGGTCTCAGGCCTCCGCCGGCTGACGGACGTGGGCGTTCACCCAGTCCACGATCGAGGCCGTCGTCGCGCCGGGCGTGAAGATCTCCGCGACGCCCTGCTCCTTCAGCGGAGGGATGTCCGCCTCGGGAATGATGCCTCCGCCGAAGACCTTGATGTCCTCCGCGTCGCGCTCCTTCAGCAGCGCGATGACCTTGGCGAACAGCGTGTTGTGCGCGCCCGAGAGGATCGAGAGGCCGATCGCGTCGGCGTCCTCCTGGATCGCGGTGTCCACGATCTGTTCGGGGGTCTGGTGAAGGCCCGTGTAGATGACCTCCATACCCGCGTCCCGCAGCGCCCGCGCGATCACCTTGGCCCCGCGGTCATGGCCGTCGAGGCCCGGCTTGGCCACCACCACACGGATCGGACCGGTCACACCCATCACTGCCTCCACATGCGTCTCCCGTGCCTGACGGACCGGGGATGTGAACGAACGTTATCCACAGCATCCCGCACGGGGCCGTTTCGCGGTGGGCGGGGAGGGGGAAATCACACATGGGACATGTTCGCCAAGCGTCGCTCTCCCCATCGCGCGGCACGCCTGCCGCGCAGGGACCGACGTCAGGGGAGCCGCACGAGGTCGTCGTGCCACCGCGCCGTCAGCCGCACGGCACGGTGGCGCGGCCCCGGTCCACCCAGGATCGTGCGCCGGACCGCCCGGGCGGGCGGGACGGCCGCCGCGACTCCCCGTGAGGGCATACGGGGCAGGGAGCCGCCACCCCGCATGCCGTGCAGGAGGTCGGCCGATGAAGGTCCTGTCCTTCCTACCCCCGCTGCTGAGCCGGTCGTGTCCGCGCCCCGCCTGGCCCGCGTCGACACCACTGAGAGCCGCCGCCCTGGAGCTGGCGATCCTCGCCGGGCACCTGCTGGTCTACCCCTCGGGGCTGATCCCGCAGCGCCGCCCCCTCTCCCCCTCGCCCCGGTCCGACACGCCCGACACGCCCGACACACAGGACGGCACACCGGGCGACGGCACCGATCCCACCCGCCTCCCCCATCCGGCGGACAGCACAAAAAGCCTCACCGACCGCGCCGGGAACAACACGACCGGCAAGAAGCGCACGAAGAACACGAGGCCGCCGACCGCCGCGGCACCCGGCCGACCGTCCGCCGGTCCTGCTCCTCCACGGCTTCATCGACAACCGCTCCGTCTTCGTGCTGCTCCGCCGCTCGCTGGCCCGGCACGGCTGGCACCATCTGGAATCGCTCAACTACTCCCCGCTGACCTGCGACATCAGGGCGGCGGCCGAGCTGCTCGGCCGACACGTCGAGGAGATCCGGGCCCGCACCGGGCACAGCGAGATCGACATCGTCGGCCACAGCCTCGGCGGCCTGATCGCCCGCTACTACGTGCAGCGGCTGGGCGGCGACCGGCGGGTCCGTACCCTCGTCACCCTCGGCACGCCCCACGGCGGCACCGCCTTCGCCCCGCTGGCCGGAGCGCACCCGATCGTCCGGCAGATGCGCAGCGGCTCCGACCTGATCGAGGAGCTGCGCCGCCCCGCGCCGGGGTGCCGGACCAGGTTCATCAGTTTCTGGAGCGAGCTGGACCGGATCATGCTCCCGGTCGAGACGGCGTGCGTCGACCACCCCGACCTCGACGCCCTGAACGTCCGTGTCACCGGCATCGGCCACCTCGCGCTCCCCGTGCACCCGGCGGTCGCGGCCGCGGTCCGCCAGTACCTCGAATCGGACGCCGTCGCGGAGCGTCCCGGAGCCGCATCCGTCGCCTGAAACCCGATCCAGGACCTCGGGAATAGAACAAACATCGAACATAGGACCAAGCCTCCGCTTTCCGTTCACCGAAAGGCGGGCGATTGCCCCTTTCCTGGGGGCTCGGTGCCTGCGGAAGATTGTCGTCGTCGCATACCGCCGGGTACAGTCGCCGCCACTGCTCCCCCCTGGGATCCCCCCACCGGACCCCAGCACAGGTCCTGCTGCCGAGGCGAGAGAGAAGTTGGTGAACGACCAGCACCCCCACGCCGGGTATGCCGGATACGACAGTGTTACCACCGGCAGCTTCGACATCGATCCACTCTTCGGAACGCTCCCTGGTCACCAGGAAGACAGTCCCGACACGACGTACGGCAGCGGTTCCAGTACCCCGTACGGCGCGCCGGACACCATGTACGGCGGCTACGCCGAGACCGGCGGATCCGACCGGCAGCCGCAGCACGGCGGCGCGTACGACACCGGTCCGTACGTGACGAACGACCGGTACGGCACCGGCCACTGGGACACCGGGGCCCATCAACAGGCCTCCGTCTACGAGACCTACGGCGGCCAGAACCACCCGCAGGCTCAGCAGACCTACGAGACCACCGCCGTCTGGATGCCCCAAGTCGGCCTCCCCACCCAGGCCGACGCCCCCGACGCGACGGGCCAGTGGGACACCACCGGCTGGCAGCACGCCGCCGCCCCGGCCGACCCGTGGGCAGGCGGCGACACCGGCGCCTTCCCCACCGCCACGTTCGCCGACACGGCCTACGCCACCGGCACCTACGCGGCCCCGGACTTCCCCACCGGCGCCTTCGACACCTCCGGGTACGCGACGGCCGACACCGGGGCCTGGGACGCCACCGCCTGGAACACCGGCGACACGCCCGAAAGCGCCGCGTACGCCACCGAACAGACGTCGTACCAGCCGTACGAACACCGGGCCGATTCCCACGAGCCGTACGAGACGGCCGAGTTCAGCACCCACGACTACGCCGACGAGGCCCCCGCCGAGGAGCAGGCCCGCCCGTCGTCCGGGACCGAGGACGAGCCGTCCGCCGGGACCGACGGCATCCACGACGCGGTCACCGAGATCGCCGAGGTCATCGACATGACCGCGGCCCGCGTCCCCTCCCCCTCGGCCCCGGCGGGGCGTTCCGTCCAGCGCGGTGGCGGTCGTGGCCGCCGCCGTACACCGGCGAAGCGCTCCGCACTGCTCACCGTCGCCGTGCCCTCCGCCTGCGTGATGAGCGTCGCGGGCATCGCCGCGGCCTCCGTGGGCGGTGTGGGCGGCTCGGACGAGAAGAAGGACGACACCGCGTCCATGGCGGCCGCCGACACCGTCAAGCCGGCCGTGGCCAACAACAAGTTGGACACCCAGCTCGAGAACCTCAGTGCCGCCGGCGAGAACTTCGCCGACCGCGCCAGCCGTACCCAGGAGCGCCTGGACCTGAAGGAGCGTCAGGCCGCCGAGAAGAAGAAGCGCGCCGAGGAGGCGGCCCGTCGTGAGGCCGCGCGTCCCAAGTTCGTGCTTCCGGTCCAGCAGCACGGTCTCAGCGCCTCGTACGGTCAGGCCGGCGTGAACTGGATGTCCGTCCACACGGGCATCGACTTCCCCGTCTCGTACGGCACCCCCGTGATGGCGGCGACCGACGGCACCGTCCGCACCCAGTGGAACAGCGCCTACGGGAACATGGCCATCGTCACCGCCGCGGACGGCACCGAGACCTGGTACTGCCACCTCAGCACGACGCGGATCCGCGCCGGTTCGGTCAAGGCGGGTGACGTCATCGCGTACTCCGGGAGCTCCGGCAACTCCACCGGCCCGCACCTCCACTTCGAGGTGCGCCCCGGCGGCGGCGCGGCGATCGACCCGACACCCTGGCTCCGCAGCCACGGGGTCAACCCCAACTGACGTACCACGGACGGAGGGCCGGGGTGGCGAACAGCCGCCCCGGCCCTCCGTCCGTCCGGCCCTCCGGCCGTCAGAGCTTCTCGACCGGCGCGTACCGCAGGAGCAGCTTCTTCGGCCGCTCGTCGCCGAAGTCGACCGTCGCCTTGGCCTGGTCGCCGAACCCCTCGACCGCCGTCACCGTGCCCAGCCCGAACTGGTCGTGCGTGACCCGGTCCCCCACCACCAGGGTGACGACCGGCTTCTCCGACGTGCGCCGCGTCGCGAAGCCCGAAGGGCCGGACTTCGCGCGGGACGAGGAGAGCGAGGAGGTGATACCCGAGGTCGGGCCCGCCGGGGCCGCCATCGGGCCCTTGCGCTTCCACTCCAGGTGCTGGTCCGGGATCTCCTCCAGGAACCGCGACGGCGGGTTGTACGAGGGCTGCCCCCACGCGCTCCGCATCGCCGCCCGCGTCAGGTACAGCCGCTCCCGGGCGCGCGTGATGCCGACGTAGGCGAGCCGACGCTCCTCCTCCAGCTCCTTGACCTGGCCCAGCGCCCGCATGTGCGGGAAGACGCCGTCCTCCAGGCCGGTCAGGAAGACCACGGGGAACTCCAGGCCCTTCGCGGTGTGCAGCGTCATCAGCGTGATGACCCCGGACCCGTCCTCGTCCTCGTCGGGGATCTGGTCGGAGTCGGCGACGAGCGCCACCTTCTCCAGGAACTCGGCGAGCGTGCCCGCGCCCTCCTCCTCGGCCCGGTCCTGCTCGAACTCCAGGGCGACGGCGGCGAGCTCCTGGAGGTTCTCGACGCGGGTCTCGTCCTGCGGGTCGGTGGACGCCTGGAGTTCGGCGAGATAGCCCGTGCGCTCCAGCACCGCCTCCAGCACGACGGCGGGCCCGGCGCCCGACTCCACGATCGTGCGGAGCTCCTCCATCAGTGTGTTGAACCGCTTCACGGCGTTGGCCGAGCGGGCCGCCATGCCGTACGCCTCGTCGACGCGGCGCAGCGCCTGCGGGAAGGAGATCTTCTCGCGCAGCGACAGGGCGTCGATCATCGCCTCGGCCCGGTCGCCGATGCCGCGCTTTGGCACGTTGAGGATGCGGCGCAGCGGGACGGTGTCCTCGGGGTTGGCGAGGACACGGAGGTAGGCCAGGACGTCCCTGACCTCCTTGCGCTCGTAGAAGCGGACCCCGCCGACGACCTTGTAGGGCAGGCCGACGCGGATGAAGATCTCCTCGAAGACACGGGACTGGGCGTTCGTGCGGTAGAAGACCGCGACATCGCCCGCCTTCGCCTCCCCGGCGTCCGTCAGCCGGTCGATCTCGTCGGCGATGAACTGGGCCTCGTCGTGCTCGGTGTCGGCGACGTACCCGGTGATCCGGGTGCCGGCTCCGGCGTTCGTCCAGAGGTTCTTGGGGCGGCGGCTCTCGTTGCGCTCGATGACGGCGTTGGCCGCGGACAGGATCGTCTGCGTGGAGCGGTAGTTCTGCTCCAGCATGATCGTCGTGGCGTCCGGGTAGTCCTCCTCGAACTGGAGGATGTTGCGGATGGTCGCGCCCCGGAAGGCGTAGATCGACTGGTCCGCGTCACCGACGACGCACAGCTCGCCGGGGGCGTCCTTCTCCCCGGCCGGGCCGACCAGCTCGCGCACCAGGGTGTACTGGGCGTGGTTGGTGTCCTGGTACTCGTCGACAAGGACGTGCCGGAAGCGGCGGCGGTAGTGCTCGGCGACGTCGGGGAACGCCTGGAGCAGGTGGACCGTCGTCATGATGATGTCGTCGAAGTCCAGGGCGTTGGCCTCGCGCAGCCGTGCCTGGTAGAGCGCGTACGCCTGGGCCAGCGTCTTCTCGAAACCGTCCGCCGCCTGCCCGGCGAACGTCTCCTCGTCGATCAGCTCGTTCTTCAGGTTGGAGACCTTCGCCGTGAACGACTTCGGCGGATACCGCTTCGGGTCGAGGTCCAGGTCACGGCAGACCAGCGCCATCAGCCGCTTCGAGTCGGCGGCGTCGTAGATGGAGAACGACGAGGTGAAGCCGAGGAGCTTGGACTCGCGGCGCAGGATCCGCACGCAGGCGCTGTGGAACGTCATGACCCACATGGCGTTGGCACGCGGGCCGACGAGGTCCCCGACGCGCTCCTTCATCTCGCCGGCGGCCTTGTTGGTGAACGTGATCGCGAGGATCTGCCCCGGGTGCACCCCGCGCTCGGCCAGCAGGTGGGCGATCCGGTGGGTGAGCACCCGGGTCTTGCCCGAACCGGCACCGGCGACGATGAGCAGCGGGGACCCGGCGTGCACGACGGCGGCGCGCTGCTCGGTGTTCAGCCCGTCGAGCAGCGCCGCGGAGTCGATGACGGGGCGCGGGGCGCCGTCGCGGTAGTGCGTCTCACGCGGCGGCGGAGGCGTGTCGAAGACGTCGCCGAAGAGACCCTCCGGCACCGCTTCTTCGGGTGCCTGCTCCTCGGGAGGCGGCGGGGGGCCTTCGTCCGCCTGCTGGAGACCGGTCAGGAAACTGTCGTCAAAGAGGCTGCTCATCGCCATACGAGTCTAGGTGCCCGCACCGACAGTGCGGGCGGCATCGTGACGAAGCCCGCTCACGGGCACGTACGGGGACGGCGCGCTCACGGAGCGTGGGAGAACGGGCGGGCGCGCCCGCCGGAAGGAGCGCGGGGCGACGAAGGTCACGAAAATGTATCGGGCATATCGAACATCAACCTTCACAGGGGCACCACGCTTTGGCTAGCGTGCTCGGTCAGGTGACCCGTTTCCCCTCCGAGGCGAACCACGCCGCGCGGGCGCCTCCGCCGAATCCGTCCTTCCTCGCGGGAGACCGGAACCGGGGACCCACACGCAGCACCGGGGTGAATCGGTCCGGCTCCATGGACCGTAGGGCAGCCTTCCGTTCCGCCCGAACCTCCCCCAGTGCCTGAACGGACTGGTGGGACCCCATCGCCAACCCGGTAGGCGGCCCACGGAAGGAGATGCCGGCCTTGGCGTCGCATCGCAAACCGCGCACCCGCCTGAGCGCCACCCCCGCCGTCGGTCTCACCACGGCGGCGCTCGCCTCCGTCACCCTGCTCTCCACGCAGAGCGCGACGGCCGCCCCGGCCCGGCCGGCGCCCACCATCGAGGAAGTACAGAAGAAGGTCGACGACCTGTTCCGGCAGGCAGGCACCGAGACGCAGAAGTACAACGCGGCCAAGGCCGCCTCCGCGAAGCAGCGCGCCGAGGTGGACGCCCTGCTCCAGGCCGCCGCCGAACGCGCCGAGAAGCTCAACGAGACCCGCCGTGAGCTGGGCCACTACGCGGCCGCGCAGTACCGCGACGGCGCCATCGCCCCGACCGCGACGTTCTTCCTGGCGGACGACCCGCAGTCGTACTTCGATCAGGACCAGCTGATGGACCGGATGACCAGCCGGCAGCAGAAGGTGGTCGCGGACTTCCGTACGCAGCAGAAGGAGGCGGCGACGAAGCGGGCCGAGGCGACGAAGAGCCTGGAGACGCTCACCGCCTCGCAGGCCGAGCTGCGTACCAGCAAGCAGCAGGTCCAGGAGAAGCTGTCCGAGGCCCGCACCCTGCTCTCGAAGCTGACCGCCGAGGAGAAGAAGCGCCTCGCCGAGCTGGAGCGGAAGAAGGAGGCGGAGGCCAAGCGGAAGGCTGATGAGCTGGCCCGCCAGCAGGCCGCCGCCGCGAAGGAGAAGGCCGACCGGGCCGCGAAGGAGAAGACCGCGGACCAGAGCTCGGGGACGGGTACCGGCAGCAGCACCGACACGGGCTCCGGATCCGACAGCGGCTACGCCTCCCAGGCCGAGAAGGTCCTGGCCTTCGCCCGCGCGCAGATCGGCAAGCCGTACGTCTGGGGCGCGACGGGCCCGTCCTCGTACGACTGCTCCGGGCTCACCCAGGCCGCGTGGAAGGCGGCCGGCGTCTCCCTGCCCCGCACTACCTGGGACCAGGTCGAGGTCGGCACCCGGGTCGCCACCGCGGACCTACAACCCGGTGACCTGGTCTTCTTCTACGACGACATCAGCCACGTCGGCATCTACAAGGGCGACGGCATGATGATCCACGCCCCGAAGCCGGGGGCGAACGTCCGCGAGGAGTCGATCTACTACATGCCCATCTACGGCAGCGTGCGCCCGGCCTGACCCGGGACGTGCGGTGTAGGGCCGCTTTAGATCTGTCGGATTCTCAGCGAGCGCACGATCTGGGAGCAGATCGGCGGCGACCTGGACTTCACCTCTGGCCACATCGTCAAGAGCGCGTTCCTGACGACCCGGGCCCAGAAGTTTCCACATGAGGTCAAGGTTCTGGTCGAGGCGATCGGCGACAAGCTTCCCCGCCGGGACAGCAACCAATCGTGACCCCGTTCGAACTGGTCACTGCTGGCTGTTGAACCGCCTCAGCTGTCGGACAGCCGCCAGTGGCTTTGTTCACGAGAACCGGTTCTCGTGAACAAAGCCACCCAGGAGATTCAACACCACAGTGCACAAGCGGTCCCGAAAAGAATCAAGGGCGCTTGACACGATTCATCCACCATGGCGCATCTGGCGGCGCGAACGGGTCCTTCACCGTTCGCCTCAGGAACCGTTCATCAAGTGGCTCGATGAGCGCCCGCAGGTCCCGAGCCGACCTCGGAGACAGAGCATGAGCAAGTGTTTCCAGGACGCCACGACATCGCTCCGGACCAATGTCCTCGCCTGTCTCGTGGTCGTACCAATTGTCGTACCGCGTCGCCCTCGTATACATCACGCCGCGTCCAGGCTGCCGACAGATCCTCTGCCAATGCTCCAGAGCTTCGTGGGCGGCGCCAATCCACAAACGCTGCCGCTCAACGCGAGCAATCTCCGCCAATACGTGGGACGACAAGCCAGCAACCGTGGCTCGACGTTCCCATTGCCGCAAGTGCCGTGGCAGGTCACGACGGACCTGCGAAGGACGCCTACGAGGCATGGGCCTTTCGTGTGTTGGACATGGCGTCCATCATGCCCTCCCTCACGCCGCCCGTCATCCCTTTGCGGCGGTAACCAGTGATCTCCGGCAGGACACCCAAGGAATCGGACAGATTGATGAGAAGAATCTCCCGACAGAACGCTGAGAAGGCACCAAGCCTGCCCAGGTCAGCGGCCGCCCGTCGGACAGGAAGAACGAGAACCTACATGCGGCGGGGGGGCGGACCGTCCGGCCCGCCCCCCCCGCCGCACGGGGTACCGCCTCCGGCTCAGGTCCAGAGCGTGGCGATGAAGATGTTGGCGACCGTCAGCCCGCCGACCGCCGCGAACGCGCCCTTGTCGACCCTCTCCTCGTCCCGCTTCACATAGACGAGCGCCAGGATCACGATCAGGAGCAGCAGCTTCACCCCGACCTTGACGTTGTTCACGCTCTGGTCGTCGGCCTGGTTGAGGCCGACGAGGGCGACACCCGTGACGAGCATGGTGAGCGCACCGTGCAGCATCGCCGGCACGAAGCGGGCGGTACCCGCCCCCATGGCCTTCATCTGGGTCAGGAAGCCACCCAGCAGGGCGGCGATGCCGATGATGTGCAGAGCCACGACGACATGGATGAGTGCGTTCATGGCCGCAGCCTAGCCACGGGCATATCACCACTCTTCAGCCAGGTACGACTTACCTATCGGCCCGCTCGCAACCGGACCGGATGGCCGGACTCCGGTTGGCTATTGCGGTCATTTTCGAAAATAGAAACGTCACAACAGGGCAAATAGCAGTCATTACGACTCTTCCCCGTGCCTCGGGCTTAGCGTCCCTCCCAGGTACCGCCGGAAGTCCGGCGGGCCCGCCGGCACCTCCCCGACGGGCAGTCGAACGGAAGGACCCACGCCCCCGTGGCCGCCCAGCGCAAAGCCGCTCATCGCAAGCCCAAGCAGCGTCTGTTCACCGGACCTGCTGCCCGCACCGCAGCCACCCTGGCCCTCGCCGGGGCGGCGACCGCGACCGCCTTCGACGGCGCCGCACAGGCCGAACCCCAGCTGACCCCGGCCCAGGTCAAGGCGAAGGTCGACCGGCTGTACCACGACGCCGAGGTCGCCACCGAGAAGTACAACGGAGCCAAGGAGAAGGCGGCCGCCTCCGAGAAGTCCCTCGACGCGCTGCGCGACGAGGCCGCCCGCAGGACCGAGCGCCTCAACGCCGCGCGCAACGCCCTCGGCTCGTTCGCCACCGCCCAGTACCGCACCGGCGGCATCGACCCGGCCGTCCGGCTGGCCCTCTCCTCGGACCCCGACCAGTACCTGGAGCGCGCCGCCTTCGAGGACCGGGCCGGTGACCGCCAGGCCGGAGCGCTCAACGGGGTACGCCGACAGGTCTCCGAGATCGCCCAGTTGCGCGCCCGTGCCGAGAACGAGCTGGAGGCCCTCACCTCCCGCCGGGCCGAACTCCGCAAGCAGAAGGACACCGTCCGCACCAAGCTGGCCGACGCCCAGCGGCTGTTGGCCACCCTGACCGCCGCCCAGCGCGCCGACTACGAGCGCGCGGCCGACGACGCCCACGGCGGTTCCGCACGCGCCGACCGAGGCATCCCCCGCGGCGCCACCGCCGCCCCGAACGCCCGCGCCGCGCAGGCCGTCGCCTTCGCCTACGGGGCCCTCGGCAAGCCGTACGTCTGGGGCGCCACCGGCCCCGACTCCTTCGACTGCTCCGGCCTCACCCAGGCCGCCTGGCGCGCCGCCGGCGTCTCCCTGCCCCGCACCACCTACTCCCAGATCAACGCGGGCAACCGCGTCTCCCGCTCCGAACTGGCCCCGGGCGACCTGGTGTTCTTCTACTCCGGGATCTCCCACGTCGGGATGTACATCGGCGGCGGCCAGATGATCCACGCACCGCGCCCGGGAGCCCCGGTCCGGGTCGCACCGATCAGCGAAATGCCGTTCGCGGGGGCGACCCGGGTCGCGTAGGCTCCGCGGGCTCAGACCAGCCGTCGCGCCGTCGCCCAGCGCGTCAGTTCGTGGCGGTTGGAGAGCTGGAGCTTGCGCAGCACCGCCGAGACGTGGGACTCGACCGTCTTCACCGAGATGAAGAGCTGCTTGGCGATCTCCTTGTACGCGTACCCGCGGGCGATCAGCCGCAGCACCTCGCGCTCGCGCTGCGTCAGCCGGTCCAGGTCCTCGTCGACCGGGGGCGCGTCCGTGGAGGCGAAGGCGTCCAGCACGAAACCGGCCAGCCGCGGCGAGAACACCGCGTCGCCCTCCTGGACCCGGAAGACCGAGTCGACCAGGTCGCTCCCGGTGATGGTCTTGGTGACGTAACCGCGGGCACCGCCCCGGATGACACCGATGACGTCCTCGGCCGCGTCCGACACGGACAGCGCCAGGAACCGCACCGGGTCCTGGACCGCGCCCATCATCGGGGCGCACCGGCGCAGCACCTCGACACCGCCGCCGCCGGGCAGGTGGACGTCGAGGAGGACGACCTCGGGGCGGGTCGCCGTGATCACGGTGACCGCCTGGTCGACGTCGGCGGCCTCGCCGACGACCTCGACACCGGTCTCCTCGGTGCGGCCGATCTCGGCCTGGACCCCGGTGCGGAACATCCGGTGGTCGTCGACGAGCACGACCCGTACCCGGCGCTCCGGGCCCCCGGTCGCTTCGGTGTTCTCGGTCATTGACCCGCCCTCTCCATCTCCAGCTCGACTTCCGTGCCCCCACCGGGCACCGAACGCAGCCGCGCCGTACCGCCGTTGCGCTGCATCCGGCCGATGATCGATTCTCGTACGCCCATCCTGTCGCCGGGAACGGCGTCCAGGTCGAAGCCCGGCCCCCGGTCCCGTACGGAGACGAAGACCGTGTTCCCCTCCACCTCCGCGAAGACCTGTACGGCACCGCCCTCGCCACCGTACTTGGCGGCGTTGACCATCGCCTCACGCGCGGCCTGCATCTGTGCCGTCAGCTTCTCGTCGAGCGGGCAGTCGCCGACCACGACGACCTCCAGGGGGACGCCGTGCTTGTCCTCGACCTCGGCGGCGGCGCGCTTGACGGCCTCGGCGAGCGTCCCGGGTTCGTCGGCCTCGTCCTTGCCGGTGCCCTCCGGGTCGTACAGCCAGTTCCGCAGCTCCCGCTCCTGGGCGCGGGCGAGCCTGCGGACCTCGCCGCCGTCGTCGGCGTTGCGCTGGATCAGGGTGAGGGTGTGCAGGACGGAGTCGTGGACATGGGCGGCGACCTCGGCGCGTTCCTGGGCGCGGATGCGCATCAGGCGCTCCTCGGAGAGGTCCTGGGTCATCCGGACCAGATAGGGCCCGGCCAGCAGCGCGATGCCGGTGAGCACGGCGATGGCGGCGGTGAGTACGTTGCCGAGCTGGGCCGCCGAGCCGCGCACCACCATGAAGACGGCGAGGCCCAGCCCGACGAGGGCGACACCGGCCAGGCCCCGGGCCAGTTGCAGCACCCGGCGACGGCGGCCGACCTCCATCCAGCGGGCCCGGCGCGCGTTGTCGGCCTGGCGCCACACCAGGACCGAGCCCGCGCCGATCAGCAGGGTCGGCCAGATGTACCGGTCGGCGCCGTTGCCCATGTCGACGTTGCCGACGAAGATCATGGCGCCGATGAGCAGTGCGACCAGGGCGAAGACCTGCCCCCGGTCCGGCTTGCGGAGCCGGCGCCGTCCGTCCGGGGCGGTCTCGAAGACGGACCGCGGGGCCTCGACCCCGCCCACGCCGAGCGGGACCACGATCCAGAACACCGCGTAGAGCAGGGCGCCGAGCCCGTCGGCGAAGAACAGCCCGAGGAAGAGGAAGCGGATCCAGGCCACCGGCAGCCCCAGGTGCCCGCCGAGCCCGCGTGCGACGCCCCCGAGCATCCGGCCGTCGGCGCTGCGGTACAGCTTGCGCGGCGGCGGCTCCTCCAGGTCCGGGGTGGCGGAGCTCGGTGCTCGGGTCGTGGCGGATGGCATGGACCGATGGTCACACGCGGCGGCCGGTGCGGGCATCAGGGTCCGCCCCGGACGCGACCCTGATGCCCGCGGGGCTCCGCTCCGTCCCGGGGGCCGCCACCCAGGGGCCGATATCAGGGACCGACCAGGGTCGCCGTGGGTCCCGGCGGCAGGCGCGGGCCGTCACCATGGAGTCATGACCGTTCCCCAGGACACCGCTCCCGGTGTCGCACCGGCCCCCGGGCCCCGGCCCCCGTTGCGGCGCACCCCCCGGCAGAAGGCCGTGGCCGGTGTGTGCGGCGGGCTGGGCCGGTACTGCGACGTGGACCCGGTCATCTTCCGGATCGTGATCGGTGTCCTCGCGGTCACCGGCGGAATCGGCCTGATCTTCTACGGCTTCGCGTGGCTCCTCCTGCCCCTGGAGGGCGAGGAGGAGAACGAGGCCCGGAAGCTGCTGTCGGGCCGGGTCGAGGGCGCGTCCCTGGTCGCGCTGCTGTTCGCGCTGGTGGGCTGCGGCCTCCTGCTGTCGATGCTGCACAACGGCGGGATGCTCGCCTTCGCGGCGATGCTGTCGCTGGCCGTCGTCGGCTTCTCGGTCTGGACCCAGCACCGCGGGACGACGGTCCACGAGGAACCGCCGGGCGCCGCGGCGCAGCCCCCCAAGGCCACCGCGCACGCCACCGCCCACGGGGCACCGCCCGAGGTGAAGGCTCCGCCCACACCGGGCAGCCCCTCCTGGTGGCGGGACCCGATCGTCAAGGACGGTACGACCGGGCCGGTGGGCCCCGGGTACCTGTGGGGCCCGGCGGACCAGTCGCTCGACGAAGGCGCGCCGCGTCGATTCAGGGCGGCCACGGCCGACGTCTCACGCGTCCGGCGCGGGGCGCCGGAGACCCGGGGGCCGCGGTCGATCGGGGGCCTGGTCTTCCTGCTCGCCCTGGTCGCGGGCGGCCTGGGCACGGGGCTGAGCTGGGACACCCACCCGCTGGGCACGAGCCTGCAGTTCGGCCTCGCCGCCGCCCTCGCGGTGTTCGGCCTCGGCCTGCTGGTCGCCTCGGTCGTCGGCCGGACCGGCTTCGGCACGGTCATGCTGGCCGTGATCACGGCGGGCCTGCTGGCCGGCGCGTCGGCCGTGCCGAAGGAGATCGGCACCGACTGGGTCCGCGAGGAGTGGCGGCCGGCCTCCGTCGCCACGGTCCAGCCCCGGTACGAACTGGGCACCGGCGTCGCACGGCTCGACCTGTCCCACCTCGACGTCCCGGTGGGTGACACCGTGCGTACCGGCGTCGAGGTCGGGGCGGGCGCCGCACGTGTCGTCGTACCGAACGGGGTGACGGTGCGGGTGGTCGCCGAAGCGGGCCTCGGCGACATCCGGCTGTTCACCGCCGCTCCTGACGGCGTGCGCCTGGCCACCGACCTGCGCACCCGGCGCACCTTCGGCCCCCTGGAGGACAGCAAGCCCGCCGGCACGGTCGTACTGGACCTCGAAGTCGGCATCGGACAGGTGGAGGTCAGCCGTGCTACGTCATGAGATCCGTCCGGGCCGTGCGGTCGCGGGCCTCGTCATGCTCGCCCTGGCGGGCGGCTACGCGGCGGACGCGGCAGGGTCCTGGCGCGTGCCGTGGACGTTCTTCCTGCCGCTGTTCTTCGGTGGCCTCTGGCTCGCGGCGACGGTGACGTGGGTGAGCTACCGGATGCGCCGCCGCCGGGACGCGAGGAACGTGTCGAGGGACAGGACCTCCGCGCCGGCGAGCAGCAGGGGCAGCCAGGCCATGAGGTAGGCCAGGTCGTTGCCGTAGTAGTAGGGCGTGGACTGCCAGCTCACCGTCAGCCACAGGCTCAGCGAGATCAGGGCGCCGCCGAGCGCCGCGATCCGCGTCCACAGGCCGAGCAGGGTGGCGAGACCGACGAGGAGTTCCCCGACGGCGATCGCGTGGCCGAAGCCCTCGGGGCTCTTCAGTCCCAGGTCGACCAGGGCCGGGATCGCGGAGCTGTCGCGGACCGACTCCATCAGCTCACCGATCGATCCCGGGCCGCTCGCCGACAGGAACGCGCTGTCCGTCAGCTTGTCGAGACCCGCGTAGACGAAGGTGACGCCCAGAAAGATCCGCAGGGGCAGCAGCGCGTACTGCCGCGCCAGGTCCCGGACGCCCCTCGGTTCGCGTAGCCCGTAGGACCCTGTGCCGTACCCCTGCATCACTGCCCGCCTTCCGTTGGCCTTTCAACAGACCTTACGGAGGCGGGGGCACGGCGTAGCCGGTGGGTCAGTCCGTGACGTCGATGGCGCAGGGTTCGGTCTCCACGCCCGCCGCGGTGATGACCTGCACGTCCACGACCCCCGGTTCGACCTCGACCGGCACCGGCACGGTCAGCACCGTGTCGGCCGGGTTGGCGAAGCCCCCGGCGACCGGGATCAGCGGCACGTGGACGTGCACCCGGCCGATCCGGACGACGACCCGGGCGAGGCGGTCCGGGCTGCCCGCGCCCGGCGGGACGAAGCCGGCGCCCCGGATCTCGATGTCGTCCCCCGTACGGATCGGGGCGTCCAGGTCCCCGGCCTCCCGGGCCCGGACCACCGACAGGACGACGGGGCGGCCGCCCTCCGCGTACTTCCCGGCGAAGTACGTCGCCGCGGAGACGACCACCAGCAGCGCCAGGCCCCACGGCAGGTCCGGCAGCTGCTCGGGACGGCGGGCGAGGCGCACCGCCGCGAACAGCACGGCGACGGTACTGACCAGCACGTACTGCACATCCGTGAAACTGCCGCGCCCGGAGTCGTCGGTCAGCAGATCGGCGGCCCGGGGCCGGTCGGCCCGCAGCTTCTGCAGCCGCTGCCCGAGGACCCGTACGGTCACCACCCGGCGCACGACGACGGCGACGGCGCACACCAGCGCGAGCACGGTGAGCACCCCGGCCGAGCGGACCAGGTCCAGCCCCTCGATCAGGGCGTCCCGGTCGGTGTGGGCGGAGGCACCGGCCAGCTGGAGGGCGAGCACGAGCACCGCGAAGACGGCGAGCAGCACCCAGGAGGCGGCGACCGTGCGGGAGGTGGAGAGCCGGTTGTCCTCGCCGATCAGCGGGGCGAGCAGCCCGCCGCGGGCCCGGTGGACCTGGGCGGCGACGGTGAGCAGGGCCGCCGTGACCAGTCCGGCGATCAGGCCCGCGGTGCGGGCGGTGGACCAGCCGGCGCCGATGGCGGTGACGGTCTCGCCCAGGGCCAGGAGGACGACGGCGCCCCAGACGATGACCAGGGTGCGCTGCCGGACGGTGTGGAGCCAGGCGTCACCGGCCTCGCGGCCGCGCTCGGCGAGCGTCCGGGCCGTCTCGGTCAGCTCGTCCGACACCCACTGCCGGGACGCCGAGGCGGACTGGGCGACCCCGGCGGGCAGCCCTTTGCCGGTGGCCAGTTCGTCCCGCAGGGTCAGGAAGGCCGCCACGGCCCGGCGGTGCCCCTCGCGCGCTCCGTGCGGGCAGTCGCCGCACGTGCAGCTGCCTGCGTGCGTGCTCTTCGCCCTCGCCTCGTCCAACGCCACGGAGAACGCCACCCTTTCCCGCTCCGGTACAACCAACTCACCTGTGATTTCTGCGAATTGTGCCGTACGGAGCGGGATCCGCCCACATCGGGGCAGCCTGGCGGCAACCCTTGCACCCATGTGCGAATTTCAGGCGGCCAGGACGAGGTAGGCGAGGCCCAGCGTCCCGCGGTGGCCCCCGTAGTAACCGGTGCGCCGGGCGTCGACGCCGCGGTCACCTCGGCGTGCAACGGGTGCCCGGGATGGGCCAGGGCCCAGCGCTCGCCCCGGCCGATGTTGGCGGCGGACTCGAAGAGGTCCCACTCGCGCTGGTCGGCCACGGTCACCTGGAGCGGCCGGAGCCCCACGGCCTCGGCCTGCCGGATCAGCTCCAGCAGCGAACCGAAGTCGTCCGGCCCCGCCAACGCGGCGGGCGACGGCTCCCGCTCCCAGAACCCGCCCCCGCACAGCACCCGGCCCCCGGGGCGGGCGCGCAGGCAGCGATCAGCCGGGCGGCGTGCTCCTCGGACAGCGGGGTGTTCCAGGTGAGGCGGTCGTTGCCGGGGCGGACATGAGGGCCCGTGCGTCGTCTGCGGTCATGGGGCGGCACCCTTCCACGGGCAGGGCCTCGTCTCCTCGGCCGGCGTACCCGGCCCATACGACGGTGCCGCCGCCCGAACCAATGGACGACGGCACCGGTGCTGACCTCAGGGGGTCCGGAGGAGGGGGGTCACTCCCACTCGATGGTCCCCGGCGGCTTGCTCGTCACGTCGAGCACCACGCGGTTGACCTCGGCGACCTCGTTGGTGATGCGGGTGGAGATCTTCGCCAGCGTCTCGTACGGAAGGCGCGACCAGTCGGCCGTCATCGCGTCCTCGGAGGAGACCGGGCGCAGCACGATCGGGTGGCCGTAGGTCCGGCCGTCGCCCTGGACGCCGACGCTCCGGACGTCCGCGAGCAGGACCACCGGGCACTGCCAGATGTCGCGGTCCAGACCGGCCGCCGTCAGCTCCTCGCGGGCGATGGCGTCGGCGTCGCGCAGCAGGTCGAGCCGCTCCTTGGTGACCTCGCCGACGATACGGATGCCGAGGCCGGGGCCGGGGAACGGCTGGCGCTGGACGATCTCCTCCGGCAGGCCGAGCTCCTGGCCGACCATCCGGACCTCGTCCTTGAAGAGCTGGCGCAGCGGCTCGACGAGCTGGAACTCGATGTCCTCGGGGAGGCCGCCCACGTTGTGGTGGGACTTGATGTTGGCGGTGCCGGTGCCGCCGCCGGACTCCACCACGTCCGGGTAGAGGGTGCCCTGGACGAGGAAGGCGACGTCCTCGCCCTCCGCGGCCTCGGCCACGATCTCCGCCTGGGCCTGCTCGAAGACCCGGATGAACTCGCGGCCGATGATCTTCCGCTTCTGTTCGGGGTCGCTGACCCCGGCCAGCGCGTCCAGGAAGCGCTTCTCGGCGTCGACGACCTTGAGCTGGACGCCGGTGGCGGCCACGAAGTCCTTCTCGACCTGCTCGGTCTCGCCCTTGCGCATCAGACCGTGGTCGACGTACACGCAGGTGAGCTGGGAACCGATGGCCTTCTGCACGAGGGCCGCGGCGACCGCGGAGTCCACGCCGCCGGAGAGGCCGCAGATGGCGCGCTTGGTGCCGACCTGCTCGCGGATCAGGGCGATCTGCTCCTCGACGACGTTGGTGGTCGTCCAGGTCGGCTCGATGCCGGCGCCCCGGTAGAGGAAGTGCTCCAGGACCTGCTGGCCGTAGGTCGAGTGCATGACCTCCGGGTGGTACTGGACGCCGTAGAGCTTCTTCTCGTCGTTCTCGAAGGCGGCGACCGGGACGACGTCCGTGGACGCGGTGACGGTGAAGCCCTCGGGGGCGGCGGAGCAGGCGTCGCCGTGCGACATCCACACGGACTGCTCGGCGGGCGTGCCCTCGAAGAGGGTGGAGCCGGACTTGGAGACGGCGAGCGGGGTGCGGCCGTACTCGCGGGCCCCGTTGTCGTCGACCGTGCCGCCGAGCGTGGTGGCCATCAGCTGGAAGCCGTAGCACATGCCGAAGACCGGGATCCCGGCCTCGAACAGCGACCGGTCCAGGCTGGGCGCCCCCTCCGCGTACACCGAGGACGGACCGCCGGACAGGATGATCGCGCGCGGGTTCTTGGCCAGCATCTCGGCCACCGGCATCGTGGACGGGACGATCTCGCTGTAGACCCGGGCCTCACGGACACGGCGGGCGATGAGCTGGGCGTACTGTGCGCCGAAGTCGACTACGAGAACCACGTCGGTGGTGGTGTCGGGGGCGGCGGGGGGTGCTGCTGGCACTGGGCGGCCTTCCGGCGGTGGAGAGGGGTGTGTCCTCCCGATTCTACCGGGCTCGCGGCTTTGCCCCGCCGGGCTCCCGTCTCACGATCCGGGCCGGGGGTTGGACCCGGTGGCTCGGCGGGGTCCATACTTGCGCCCATGCGTCAGCACACGACCTTCGTCTTTACCTATGGCACCCGGCCCGCCGGCTGCCATGGTCGTGCTGCTTGAGCAACTGACAAGCACCTTTCCAGGCGCCCCGGGCCGACAGGCCAGGGGCGCTTCGGCGTTGCGAGGCCGTCGGTCCGGGGAGCCGCACCCCACCGGGAGTCACAGATGACCAGCACCGCACCCGCGAAGACGGCCGCCGAGCGGACCGGCGCCCACACGACCGAGGCCGCCTCCCTGATCGGCGACGCCAGGACCCGCATCGACGCCCTGGACGACCGGATCATCGGTCTCGTCCAGGAACGGATGGCGGTCTCCGCGGTGATCCAGGAGGCGAGGATCACGTCCGGCGGCCGCCGGGTGAACCTCTCCCGCGAGATGGATGTCCTCGCCCACTACAGCGACGCCCTGGGCAAGCCGGGCACGGCACTCGCCATGACGCTGCTGGAGCTGTGCCGCGGCCGGGTGTGACGCCCCGGGGAGGCTGTACGGCCGCACCCGCGTTCGGGCCCGCACTCACCCGTACGGCGCGTGACCGGCGCCCCGGGGTCCTCGTTGGTCCGGATGTCCGTGCCAGCCAGGGGCGGCAGCGAGAGAGATCCACGCGTGGCTCCGCCGGGACGTGTGACGTACCTCAGGTATGGGACGTGTGACGTACCTCAGGAATGTCGTGGGACCGCGTTCCGGCGCGTGTGACCGGTCGGCAGGGGACAGCAGCCCGGTCACTCCTGTGCGGCCGGCCCCGGGGACGCCCGGGACCGGCCGCCCGCGGAGACGGCGACCGCACCGCCCGCCTCGTCTCGGTCCACACCTCCGGCCCATCTCATCCGCGCGCGGAACGGCGCCGCGTCGTCGCGTACAGGACACCGCCCGCGGCCAGGGCGGCGACCGCGGCTCCGGCGGCCGCCGGCGCGACCGTACCGGTGGAGGCGAGCGAGCCTCCGGGGGCCGAAACCGCAGAGCCGGACGTGCCGGTGGAGCCCGGCGCGGACGGGGCGCCGGCGGTGCCGGGGCCGAAACCGCCCGAGGCTCCGTCCGTGGGACCGCCCGGGGCACCTCCTGCGGAGCCGCCGGTGCCGCTGGAGCCCTCCGTCGTACCGCCGGTGTCACCGGAGCCGGGCGCGTCCCCGTTCAGCACCCAGCGGGCGGCGTTGTTCGCCGGCTCGGGGTCGAAGGGCAGTTCCTCCTCCCAGGGGCCGCGGACCAGGACCGTGCCCGCCGCGTCCGGGACCACATCGGTGATCTTCAGCTCGAACGGCAGGATCGTCTCGGCCCCGTCCCGCACGGTCATCGACGAGGAGCAGCGGTAGCGTTCGGCGCCGAGCCGCCCCTCCCCCTGCCGGTCCTCGGGGGTCACCGCCTGGCAGGACGGCGGCTTGCCGGTGACCTCGGTGCCTTCGGGGACGGTGAACTCGAAGGTGGCGACGGGCTCGCCGGAGCGGATGTTGCCGATCCAGGCCGGTCCGTCGTTGCGGTGGCCGACCCTCGCGGTCACCGTGTCGCCCACGGCACCCTCGCCGGTGCCGCCGACCGCCACGAAGTCCGCGGTGTTCTCCGTGCGGAAGTCGGCCTCCTGCTGGTTGTCCCAGGGGGCGAGATCCGCGCCCCGGGCAGAGGCCGCCGCCTTCGTCAGGGTCAGCTCGGGGCCGGTCCCTTCGCGGAAGGCGGCGCCCGCACGCTGTGCGGAGCGCTGGGCCGGGCCGTCCTCCGCGACGCGGTAGACGAACGTGTCGTGGTAGGCGCGCTCGCTGGCCTTCACGGACAGCGGGACGCCCAGCGTGTAGGTCGCGCCCGGTTCGAAGGAGCCCTCGACGGAGCAGAGCGCGGTGGACCAGGCGAAGGCGTCGAACGGGTCCTCGCCGGCCTCTCCGTTGTAGACGCAGTTGGCGTAGCGCTCGGGGATCTCCAGGCCGCGCGAGTACCTCAGGGTGAGCAGGACGCCGTCGGCGGCCCGTGTCCCCTGGTTGCGGAAGGTGATCGGGGCGGGCTGGGCGTCGCCCGGCCGGAGGTTCCGCTCGAAGGGCAGCCGCTTCGTCACCAGGTCGGGTCCGCCAACAGTGACCCTCGTGGAGAACGGCGTGAAGGTGACGCCGTCCGCCGAACCCGTCACCTCGATGGTGCCGGTCGCCCCCTCCTCGCTGCCCTCGGCGGCCACCAGGTCGAAGTCGGCGACGGCGCCGAGTCCGGCGTACACGCCGTGGTCGTGGCAGACGGCCCGCGGGCCGTCGATCTCGCAGTCGGACCCGGTGTCCTCGGCCGGGGCGAGGACGGCGACGCCCTCGATCCCGCCGAGGTCGAGGGTGTAGGTCACCTCGCCCTCGTATCCCGCGCCGTCCGGGTCCGGGTTGTGGACGGTGATCTCCAGTGCGGACGCCTGCGGGGATCCGGTCGCCGGGTAGGGGTGGACGGCGGTCTCGGCGGGGCCGCCGAGCGTGAGGACGGGGTCGGCCGCGTGCGCCGGCGCGCCCACGGCGAGAGAACCCGCCGCGAGCAGCCCGGCGGCGGCAAGACGGCCGGCGGTGCGGCGCAGCACGGTTCTCGGGGAAATGCGTGTCATCGCGAACCTCGGGGTCGGCAGAGCTGTGTGACCGCTGTGGCGCGGTACGGGGTCGACCGCGCCGCCCGCCCGCAGAGTCGCACCGGGCGTGATCAGCGGATGGGGCACAGTACCGGTGCGCCGCATCGGCGCACGAGATGTGGCGAGCACCACATAAAGATTCTGTGAGCGTGCGGACAACCGTTGACCCGGTTCACAGGTCATGCATGGCGAACACACCGGCTCGTTCCGTGCCCCACAACGGCAGGCCGTCCATTTTTTCGCCGTACCGCAACCCGCGCGGTACCACGGACCCGTTGAGGCCCACATGAAGCTTCGCCGCACCATGGCGCTCGCCGCTGCCACCGCCGTCATCGCACCCGTCGTGCTCCTCTCGGCCCCGGCCGCGTACGCCGACCCGGAGACGACCACGGCCGAGACCGCCTCCCCGGACCCGTCCGCCTCCCCGTCCGACGAGGAGACCGCTCCCGAGGAGACCACTTCCGAGGAGACCGCTTCCGGGGAGACGAAGTCGCCCTCCCCGGACACCGAGGCGTCCGAGTCCCCCGCCTCGGAGGCCACCGAGGAGGCCGGGAAGCCCGGGGAGGGCGGCACGAAGCCGTCCGCCTCCCCGTCCACGACGGCCCCGGCGACCTCGAAGCCGACCGCCACGCCCTCCGAGGAGACGGACCCCGAGGAGGAGACCCCGGCGTGCGAGCCGCGTCCGCTGGAGCTCTCCGTCAAGGGGCTCGCCGGCAAGATCGTCCGGGGCAGCGGCTGGCACACGTTCGAGCTGAACGCCTACAACGACTCGAAGAAGACCGTGCACAACGTCCTGTTCTACGCGGGCGCCTCGACGGACAAGCACGGCGACGACCTCTTCACCACGAAGCAGGTCGAGCTCCAGGCCCTCGCCGAAGGGACCTGGGAGGAGGTGTCCGAGGCAGATCTGACCGCGGGCATCGTCGGCGCGACCGACGTGATCAAGCCGGGCTACGAGGTCGACATCCCGCTGCGCGTCAAGGTGAAGAAGAGCGCCCCGGTGGGTGCGGGCTTCACCCTCGGCGGCGGGCTCGTCTTCGGTGACGACAGCGTGTCCGAGCCGTGCTTCACGGACGTCAGCTACAGGTTCCAGATCGTCGAGGCCGGTGACGAGGACGGTTCCAAGCCCCAGGAGGGCGGCAAGATCCCCGTCCCGTCGACGACGAAGCCGAACGCCGGCACCGCCCAGCTCACGGGCAGCCTCGCCGAGACCGGTTCGTCCTCCTCCACTCCGGTGATCGCCCTCGCGGGCGGTGCGGCCGTGGTGCTCGGCGCCGGTGCGATGTTCGTCGTGCGCCGCCGCAGCAACGGTGGCGCCGCCGCGTAAGGCGCGCCGGTACCGCCTGAACGCCTGAGGGGCCGCACCCGGCGAGGGTGCGGCCCCTTCGGCGTACCTTCCGGGGGCCCGGTCAGGCGTCGGTGGCGGCCTGCTTCGGGGGGACGACCGGGATCCCCAGGAACGGCAGCCTCAGCGCTCCGAACGCCTCCTCGGGCACCGCGGGCGCCTGCGGCTCGACCGCCGCCAGCCGCGCGTAGGCCTCGTCCTGTGCCGGGCGCGGGTCGTCCTCGCCCTTGTTGGGCCAGAACGACATGGCCCGTTCCGCCTGCGCGGTGATGGTCAGTGACGGGTTGACGCCGAGGTTGGCGGAGACCGCCGAGCCGTCGACCACCGAGATCCCCGGGTGCCCGTAGAGCCGGTGGTACGGGTCGATGACACCGGTCTCCGCGCTCGCCCCGATCGGGCAGCCGCCGAGGAAGTGCGCGGTGAGCGGGGTCCCCATCAGCTCCCCGATGTTGGACCCGGCGAAGCCGTTGATCTCCTGGGCGAGCAGGGTGGCGCCCTGGGTCGCCTCCGCGATCTGCGTCGGGTTCGGGGCGCCGTGGCCCTGCCGGGCGGTGAGCAGCCCCTTCCCGATGCCTCCGGGCTTGCGGTACGCCGTCAGGGAGTTGTCCAGCGACTGCATGACGAGCCCGATGATGGTCCGCTCCGACCAGCGCCGGTTGGACAGCGAACGCATCGTCAGCAGCGGGTGCTTGGCGACGTTGCCGAGCCAGGCCAGCACCCGGTGCGAGCTGTAGGGGACCTGGAGGACGGTCAGCGCCCCCATGGCGTTGGAGCCCCTGCCGTACCGCACGGGTTCGATGTGGGTGTTCTCGTCGGGGTGGACCGAGGAGGTGATGGCGACGCCCTTGGTGAAGTCGGCCTTCGCGATCCCGTGCTTCTTCCGGTAGCGGCGGTCGCTGGTCTGTGCCCCGACCAGGCCCTCGGAGTTGGTCCGGGTCAGTTCACCGAGCCGCGCCGAGATCCTCGGCAGCAGGCCCTGGTCCTTCATGGTGTGCAGCAGGGTCTGGGTGCCGTACGTGCCCGCCGCCACGACCACCCTGCGGGCGCGCAGCACGGTGGGCCTCGCCTTGCGGCGGCGGTGGGTGGGCACGGTCGACACCCGGTAGCCGCCGTCCGGGTCGTCGGTGACGGCGACGACGGACGTCATCGGGTGGATGACCGCGCCGGCCTTCTGTGCCAGGTGGAGGTAGTTCTCGTTGAGGGTGTTCTTCGCCCCGTGGCGGCAGCCCGTCATGCACTCGCCGCATTCGGAGCAGGCCCGGCGGGCCGGGCCCGCGCCTCCGAAGTAGGGGTCGGGGACCTCCGCGCCGGGCTTCGCCCGCGAGGCGCCGTCGGCGTCCTGGCCGTCGCCGAAGAAGACGCCGACCGGGGCGAAGTGGAAGGTGTCGCCGACGCCCATCGTCTCGGCGGCGGCCCTGAGGTGGACGTCCGCGGGGGTCATGGTCGGGTTCAGCCGCACCCCCAGCATCCGCTTCGCCTGGTCGTAGTAGGGGGCCAGCTCGTCCTGCCAGTCGGTGATGCCGGCCCACTGGCGGTCCTCGAAGAACGGCGCGGGCGGCACGTACAGGGTGTTGGCGTAGTTGAGTGATCCGCCGCCGACCCCCGCGCCGGCCAGCACCATCACCTTGCCGAGCAGATGCACCCGCTGGATGCCGAAGAGGCCCAGCGCCGGGGCCCACAGGTAGTTCTTGATGTCCCAGGAGTTCTTGGGGAGGGTCTCGCGGGTGAAGCGGCGCCCCGCCTCCAGGACGCCGACCCGGTATCCCTTCTCGCTCAGCCGCAGGGCCGAGACCGCGCCGCCGAAGCCCGATCCGACGACGAGGACGTCGTAGTCGTACGCGGCGTCGTCGGCCGCCGGGACGGCCCGGGCGGCCGGTTTCTGGGCAGGGCTGTCCTGGGGCATGGCTCTCCTCGGTAAGAAAGGCCGGGTTCGGGGCGGTGGCGGGAGGGGCTGGTCAGCGGAGCCGGAAGGCCTTCATCGCCTTGAGGCTGCGGCTCATGAAGGCGGCGTACTTCTCGTCGTCCATCCCGAAGGACGGGGCGAGCGGCATCAGCCGCTGCTGGGCGACGGTCTGGGCCTCGGTGTACTTGAGGATGCCCTCGGAGCCGTGCCGCCGGCCGAGACCGGAGTCCTTCATGCCGCCCATCGGGGACTGGACGCTGCCGTACGCCGGTGCGTACCCCTCGTTGATGTTGACGGTGCCCGCCCGCAGCCGGGCGGCGATCCGGTGGCCACGGGCCGCGTCCTTGGTCCAGACGCTGGCGTTGAGGCCGTAGGGGGTGGCGTTGGCGAGGTCCACGACCTCGTCCTCGTCGGTGAAGCGGTAGAGGGAGACGACCGGCCCGAACGTCTCCTCGGTGCACACGGCCATGGGCTCCTGGACGTGGTCGAGGATGGTCGGCTCGTAGAAGAGCGGCCCGATGTCCGGTCGGGCGACCCCGCCCGCGAGAAGGGTGGCGCCCTTCTCGACGGCCTCGCCGACGTGCCGGGCGACGGTCTCCAGCTGCCGCTCGCCGACGAGCGATCCCATGTCGGCGCCGTACGCGAGGGAGTTGCCGAGCCGCATCGCCTTCGTCCGGGCGGCGAAGCGCTCCACGAAGGCGTCCGCGACGGACGCGTGGACGTACAGCCGCTCGATGGAGATGCAGAGCTGCCCCGCGGAGGAGAAGCAGGCGCGGACCGCGCCGGCCGCCGCCTTCTCCACGTCGGCGTCCGCGAGGACCAGCATCGGGTTCTTGCCGCCGAGCTCCAGCGAGACGCCGACGAGCCGGGCAGCGGCCCGCTGGGCGACGTCGCGGCCGGTCCGGGTCGATCCGGTGAACGAGACGTAGTCGGCGCGGGCCACGACCTCGGGACCCACGACGGGGCCCTCCCCGAGGACCACCTGGAACACCTCGGCCGGGAGACCGGCCTCGACGAGCAGATCACGGGCCCACAGGGCGGTCAGCGCGGTCTCCGTGTCGGGCTTCATCACGACGGCGTTGCCGGAGACGAAGGCGGGCAGGGCGTCACCGACGGAGAGTTCGAGCGGGTAGTTCCAGGGCGCGATCTGGCCGACGACCCCGCGCGGCTGGCGCAGTTCGGTGACCTTGGTGAGTGTCGGCACGACACCGGTGTGCCGCTTCGGCCTCAGGTACGCGGCGGCCCTGCGCCCGTAGTGCCGCGCCGAGACGGCCACGGCCTGCACCTCTTCGTGGGCGTGCAGCCGGGCCTTGCCGGTCTCCAGCTGGATCAGGTCGAGGACCTCGGACTGGCGCTGGAGGACGAGGTCGTGGAAGCGCAGGAGCACGGCGGCCCGGGTCCGGACGGATGTCGCGGCCCAGGCGGGCTGGGCGGCGCGGGCGCGCCGGAAGGCGGTCTCGACGTCCTCGGGGGTGGACTCGGGCAGGTCGGCCAGCTTCTCCCCGGTGAAGGGGGTGTGGTTCGCCGTGCGGCCGGAGCCGACGACTCCACGGATCAGCCGGGCGATCACCTCGGGGGTGACCACGTCGGCGGCGGTGCGCACCCCCGCGGGGGCCGGGGCCACCGGGTTGGTGCCGACGCGGGTACCGGAAGCGGCGGCGGTGGTCGAGGAGGCCTGCGAGTCCGTCATGAGGGCGAGAGTATGTCCCGTCGCCCGCTTTGGGTACCCGTCGGTAACAGGTTTTCGCCGACCCTCCACCACTCCCGCCCGCGCCCGACAACCGAGCCAGCGATCACTGGCGGCATAACCGCTGATCAGGGGCTACTTCGCCGGCGGAGGCCAGGATGCGTGGGGCGCGGGACCTCAAACGACCGTGACGCGGATCTTTCCGGCCGCCCCCGCCGTGCGATGCCCCGCGGCGCCCCGCACGGGTGGTGTCAGCCCTCCTGCGCCGGGGGCTGCCAGCTGCGCAGCATCGTGTCGAAGAGCTGCCGGCTCTCGGCCCAGTCCTCCTCGGGCCCGGTCAGGTAGAGCGCGTACTCCGGCCCGCCCGTCTCACCGAAGTACATCTGGTCGATCCCGTGGCGCGGCCCCGGGTGGTCCTTGGACTCGACCCAGGTGAACTCCCACAGGGAGCCGGGGCGGTCCCGGAACACGTTCGACTCCAGCGCCAGCCGCTCGTAGTCCGGCAGCCTCTTCGCGAGGTCCTTCTCGATGCCCACCATGTGGAGGTAGGAGTTGTCGAAGTCGGGGTCCGGGTCGACGCCGATCCGTATCCGGTGCGCCCCGTCGTCGGGGGTGTAGTCGATCTGGCCGTCGTTCACCTGCCGGGTCCAGCCCTCGGGCACGGCGAGGCTGAATCCCTCCGGGTCCTCGACGCGGTTCCAGCCGTCGGGTATCTCCTTCGTGACGGGCTGCGCGTCCTCGGACGGCGTGTCGGAGGAGTCCGACGCCCCGGCCTCCTCGGGGTCGGCGGACGCGTCGGACGTCGGCGGCTCGGTGGTGGTCCCGTCCTGCGCGACGACACCCGGCTCCCGGCCGTTGTCGTTCCCGCCCATCTTCATCGCGGCCAGTCCCGCCGCCCCGCCGAGCACCGCCGCCACCACCACGACCAGCGCGGCCGTACGCCACCGGGCCCGGCCGCGCCGGGCGGCGGGCGCGGCGACGGAGGCGGGGGCAGGAACCGGAGGGGGGACGGCCTCCTGCGGGAGGCGGGCCGTCGCCCCGTCCGGCACGGAAAACGCGTGCACGTCCTCGTCGGAGAGCCGCTGTGTCGGCACGTGCGCCTGGGCCGCCCGGGGCTTGCGGCCCTCCATGGCGTCCAGCAGCATGCGCTCCGTCTCCGCGGCCGTCGGCCGGTCCTCGGGGTCCTTGCGCAGCAACGCGATGATCACGGGCGCCAGGGCGCCGCCGCGCTCCGGCGGCGGCGGCTCCTCCGCGACGACGGCCTGCATGGTGGAGATCGGCGACGTACGGCGGAAGGGCGAACGCCCCTCGACCGCCGTGTAGAGCGTGGCCCCCAGCGACCACAGGTCGGAGGCGGGCCCGGGGTCGCCGCCCCGCACCCGCTCCGGCGCCAGGTAGTCGATGGAACCCACCAGTTCACCGGTCCGGGTGATGGTGGAGTCACCCTCGATCGCGGCGATCCCGAAGTCGGTCAGCAGGACCGTTCCGTCCCGGGCGAGCAGGACGTTGCCCGGCTTGACGTCACGGTGCAGCACCCCGGCACCGTGCGCGGCCCGCAGGGCGCTGAGCACATGGAGACCGATCCGGGCCGCCTCGCGTGGCTCGATCTCACCGGTGTCCTTCGTCGCGTCGGCGAGCGAGGGCCCGTCGACGTACTGCATGACGATCCAGGGCCGGTGGTCGTACTCGATGACGTCATGGACGGTGACGACCCCGGGATGGGTGATCCGGGCGGCGGCACGCGCCTCCTTCTGCGTACGGGCGTGGAGGACGGCCCGGTCCGCCTCGGCCACGTACAGCCCTGCGGTCAACTCCTTGACGGCGACGGTGCGGTGCAGCACCTCGTCGTGGGCGCGCCACACCTTGCCCATGCCGCCGCGCCCCAGGACGTCCCCGAGCCGGTACCGGCCCGCCAGCACGAGCCCCGATTCCGTACCCTGCGCCTGTTCCACGTGTGCCCCGCCCCATTTCCTCGAGCTGCCAGGTTACGGAGGGGAGGCGCCGACGCGTAACCGGGCACGGCCCACGAGATCGCACTGTGATCCTCGGAGGACCGCCTGACGCCTGATCAGGCGCCTACCCGGTAGCTGGAGACGGCCTGTTCGTAGATGTCCGTGACCTTGTCCCGCTCATCCTCCGGGCCGATGACCTGCACGATGTGATAGCGGCCGGACACGATCATCACCAGGTTACGGACGTACACCTCACGGCCGTTGCTCTCCTGCCAGGTGAACTGGCCTTCCGCCATGACCTGTTGCCCGACGTCGACCCGGCGCAGGCCGGACGAGCTGGCCCAGCTGGACGCCCGGAAGGGCTCCAGCTCGGGCTCGCGGCTGCGCTGGTAGTCCAGCGGATCGGAGCCGTTGGCCTTGACGGTGTCCCGACCCGGCACGACCAGCACACTGAACCCGTCGCTGCCGTAACGGACCTGACGGTCCGCATTGGCCGGGCTGCGCTGGAAGTCCTTCGGTACGCCGATCTCGAAGCCCTCCGCGTCCTTGCGCAGCGCGTACCCGGGGGCGAGCGCGACGGCTGAGCGACTGGTCTGCGGCCGCTGCGACCCCGTACCGGCACCGGACGACGCGGAGGCCCCGCCCGACGGGCTTCTCCCCGGGTCCGGGTCCGGGCCAGGGTCGGCGGGCGCGGCGGATCCGGTGGGCCGGTCCCGGGCGCCGGTGTCCGTGCCGGTGCCGGAGTCGGCCCCGGGCATGAACACGAAGGCGTAGACCACGGCGGCGGCCATCAGCAGCAGTATCAGCACGAGCAGCAGCCGGCCCAGCCGTCGCGGCGACCGGCCGCCGGGCTGCCGGGCGGGCGGGGGCGTGCGCAGCACCTTGGGCCCCTTGGGCTCCCGGGGCGCGCGCGGCGGCTTCTCGTACCTCGGCTGCTCGGTCGTCTCCAGGCGCTGCCGCCTGCCCTGCCGGTGCCGGCCGTGGGCCGAGCCGCGACCCCAGCCCCTGCGGACGAGCTCGCCCCGGCGGCGTACGACGGGCAGCCGGGTGGTGTCCGTGGGCGGCAGGGAGACGACGTCGATGCCCGCCTCCGGCTCGGGGGCGGACCGTACGAGGGAACGCAGCCAGCCGCGCAGCTCCTCGAAGTCGGGCCGTTCCGTGGGGTCCTGGCGGAGCAGCGACTCGACGACCGGACGGAGCGGACCGCACTCCTCGGCGAAGGCGGGCGGTTCGCCGCAGACCATCTGGACGAGCTCGGCGGCGTTCTCCTCCGGGTAGGGGGCGTGGCCCTGGACGGCCCGGTAGAGCAGGGCGCCGAGCGCCCAGAGGTCGGTGGAGGGGCCGATGGGCGGGGCCAGCTGCCAGTTGTCGTGGACGGGGCCAGCCTGTTCGGGCGCCCAGCGCTCGGTGACGGCCCCGACGACGGCGATGCGGGCCTGCCGGGCGCGCTCGGCGGCGAGAGGGGTGGCGGGGCCACGGTAGGCGGGGGTGTCACCACCGCCCGCGACGACCTCGTCCCACCCGCCGGCGGAGGCCCGGGCGCCCACCGGCTGCGGCAGGCGGTCGGCTCGTCCGTCGCCCCGGGTCTCGGGCTTCTCCAGCCCGCGCCGGGAGTCGGCCCGCAGCTCGTCCCGCCCGAAGCCGCCGGTGGAGCCACCCGCGGGGACCGGGCGGCCGGCGCCGGGTCCGTCGTCCCAGGTCCCGGCGAGGTGCACCCGTCGCCCGGGGGGCCGGGGCCCCTCGGGTCCCTCGTCGTCCTCGTCCTCGCCCTCGTCGTCGTAGGGGTCGCCGTCGCCGTACGGGCCGTGGAAGGGCAGCTCCGCGGGCCGCCCCCAGGCCCCGGACAGCTGCGGGCGCCCCGGAACGCCCGGCCCAGGCGGACCTGGGGTGTCTTCGGACCCGCTGCCGCCGTCACCGGTGCTGCCGCTCCGTGGTGCGGGCGGGGCGTCATCGGACCTGGCACCCGGGCCGTCGGCGGAGGCCGCGCCGGAGCCATCGGCGGGCCCCGGTATGCGGCCCCAGCTCATGCCCTCGGCCGGCCCGGCTCCCGTACCGCCGTCGGCGCCCGACGGCGTCCCGGGACGCGCGTCCGGACCGGGGGCGGCGGGAGAGGCGGCGTCGGCGCCGTCCTCGCGCCGCGGGTTCTCGTGGGCGCGGGCCGCCGCACGGGCGCCCGCCCGGTAGGCGGCGATGGCTCCGGCGCGGGCGGCCCGCAGCTGAGCCGCGCTGCCCGCGCCCGGCTCCGCCTTCGACTCCGCGAGGGGCACGGCCGGGTGCGCCGGACGGGGGACGAGCTCCTGCCGCTCCGGCCCGGGACGGCCGACCGGCGGCACATACGGCGAGGGCGACGGCTCGATCTCCAGGGGCTCCCGCGATGCGGGCACCCCTACGGACGACGCCGGGCCGGGGCCGTCCTCCTCGGGCGGCTGGGGAAGTCCGCGCGGCTCGGACGGCTGGAACAGTTCGCGCGGCTCGGACGGCTGATGCAGTTCGCGCGGCTCGGGCAGGTCCGGCGAGGTCGGCGGCCCCGGCGTCTCCGGCGCGGCGGCCTCGGCCGGGAACCCCTCGTACGGTCCGGTCGGGCCCGTCTCGACCGCCGGCGGGCCGTAGCCGCCCTCCTCCTCGGGCCGCGGCACGGGCACGTACCCGCACAGCGCCTCCTCGGCGGCACCGGCCGCCAGGCCGGTCAGCACCACACGGCCGTCGTCGCAGACCAGCACCGTGCGGGCGGTGATGTTGCGGTGCGTCCAGCCGTGCGCGTGCAGCACCCGCAGGGCGGTGAGCACGTCGGAGCCGATCTCCGCGGCCCGGTACGGGTTGAGCGGACGCTCCGCGAGGAGCGCGGCGAGCGGCCGGGCCGCGACCAGTTCGCTCACTATCCAGAGCGAACCCGCCTCGGCGAACACGTCGAAGACCTGGTCCAACCGCGGGTGGTCCGGCACCTGGGCGGCCGCCTGCGCGGCCTCTATCGCCCGCCGGACAGCGGGGTCGGTGGACCTGCGCACGGTACGCCCGGTCGCCCGGCGGGCCGCCGACGCGACCCCGTCGGCGTCCAGCACCTCCGCGTCCACGACCTCCGGCAGCGGCACCTGGCGGACCAGGACCTCCTGCCCGCTGTAGGTGTCGAACGCCCGGGTCTCCACCAGTTCGTACGCATCGGACGGAGGCAGCGGAAGGCGGTAGCGGTCGGCAAGAACCCGACCCGCGTAGTCGTCCACGAGGCCTCCCCAGAGCGCACGATCTCCCGGTCACGGAGACCGCATCAATCCGTCAATTGCGGTCACTTGCTGTGCAATTGACCCATGATCCCGGATGCGTACGGTCCATGGCCTCTCACGATACGTGGCAAGTCGCCGCCGTGCCGCAGGGTCGGGGCAACCCGGTGGTCCCGACCCGGTAACGGGGCCTGCCGGGCCGTCAGTCGGTGGGTGCGAACGTGCCGAACGCCGTCTGGCGCAGCTTGGCGCACTCGGCACCGTCCCACTCGCTCTCCTCGCAGCTGATCATGATCGAGTAGCCGTGGGTGGCGTCGACCTTGAAGCCCCGGTTGAGCACCCGGACCCGCATGCCCTTCTGCGTACGGACGAACTCCCAGTCGGCGACGGTCGGGTAGCCGTTGTAGTCGACCTTGTCGATACCGATGTGCTTGTAGCCGCTGCTGCTCCCGGCAACGGCTCCCCGCAGGCCGCGCCACGCGGCCGCGGCGTCGGTGCCGGGCGAGGAGTTGTAGTCGACCTGGACGCGCGGGAAGCCGCCGTCGGCGTTGTAGATGCCGCCCGAGTTGCTGCCCGCGATGCCGTTGCGTGCGAAGTTCTCGGGCAGCGCCATGGTGAAGTGGAACCGCGTGTCGGTGACCTTCTTGTACCCGTCCGGAACACCGTCCTCGGCCGGGTCGTCGGTCACCGAGGCCGACGGTGAGGTTCCGTCGGTCGCCTCGCCCGTCTCCTGGCCCTGGCCGCCCTTCTGCCCGTCCTTCTGGCCGCCGCCGTCCGTCTCGGCGCCGCCGGACTCGTCCCCCTTGCCGGAGCCGCCGCCGGTGTCACCCCCGTCCGCACCCGCGGAGGAGACGGTGTCGCCCTTGCTCCCGCCGCCCGAGGCGCTGTCCTCGTCGTCGCCCCCGAGGGTGAGCGCGAGGACCGTACCGAGCACGGCGAGCACCACGACACCGGCGATGATCGCCAGGGTGCGGCGCGGCACGACGTCGGTGATCGAGGCGCGCGTGGAGGCGGGAGTGCCTGCCGGCCGAGGCGTCGCGGGGCCGGAGACCGCGGCCGTGGTGGCCGTGACGGCCGGGGACTTGGCGTTCCGCGCGGACCGGAGCGCGCCGCGCAGCCGCTCCCGGGTGCTCTCCCCGATTCCCGTACCGGACCCGCTGCCCGTGCCGGCGGCTCCGCGACCGGAGCCCGTTCCGAACCCGTTCGCCGGACCCGCTGCCGCACCACCGCCCGCTCCCGGAAGCGCCCCCGAACCGGCCGCGGCGCCCGCACCGGCGGCCGGGGCCTGAGCCGCGCCGGTCCCCGAGGTGCCCGCGCCGGCCGGACCGCTCGCGAACCCGGCGCCCGCCGCGCCCGCGGCCGCCGCCCCGGCCGCCTTCTTCCGCCCGGAGCCCTTCCCGCCCTTGTCCGTGCTCTTCGCGCCGGGGATGGGCAGCGCCATGATTTGTGTGGCGTCGGCCGGCGGTGCCGGCGGAACCTCCGGCGCGTTGATGACCGCGTTGAGCAGGACGCGTGCCCCGGCGTCGTCCAGCCGCTGCTCGGGGTCCCGGGTCAGCAGCCCGTAGATGACCTCCGTCAGGGGGCCGGCGTTCTTCGGCGGGTCCACCGGTTCGGTCATCACGGCCGTCAGCGTGGCGATGGCCGAGCCCTTGTCGTACGGCGGGCAGCCCTCGACGCACGCGTAAAGCAGGCCGCCGAGCGACCACAGGTCGGCCGGCGGTCCCGGCTTGTGGCCGCGGGCCCGCTCCGGCGAGATGTACGAGGGGGCGCCGACCAGCATGCCCGTCGAGGTCACGGAGGGGTCGCCCTCGACCTGGGCGATGCCGAAGTCCGTGAGGACGACCCGGCCGTCCTCGGCGATCAGGACGTTGGACGGCTTCACGTCACGGTGCAGGATGCCCTCGCGGTGCGCCGAGCGCAGCACGTCGAGGATGGCCAGGCCGACCTCCGCCGCACGCCGGGGCGTCAGCACCCCGTCCTCGCGGATCGCCTCCGCCAGCGACTTGCCCTCGATCAGCTCCATGACGATCCACGGGCGGTCGTCCTCGTCGACCACGTCGTAGACGGTCACCGCGCTGGTGTTGCGGATCCTCGCGATCGCCTTCGCCTCGCGCAGGGTGCGCGTGATCAGCCTGCGCTTCTCGTCCTCGTCGATGGCCGAGGGGAACCGCAGTTCCTTGACCGCCACCGTGCGCCCCAGCGTCTCGTCGGCAGCGCGCCAGACCGTGCCCATGCCGCCCCGGCCGAGCACCTCCCCGAGCCGGTACCGCCCCGCGAGAAGACGCCCTTCCTTGTCCCGTTGGGGCTCCCGTGCCTGCTCCGCCTCCGACATGCGTCCCCTCTGCGATCAACCCGCCCTGGCAGAGCGTTCATTGTCCCTCACCCCGGGACCGCTCATGGTCCCGGGTCCGGGGTCGGTCGTGGTGTGGCCGGAGGAAGGAGCCGCCGACCGTACCGATGCCCGAAGCACCGCGCGCCGCCCGGCCGGTGCTGGTTCCGCTCACCCCGCCGGCCGTCGCACCGCTCGGTGAACCACACCGCACCACCGCATCGTCCTACCTCCACCGGCTCGTCGTCGAGGGGCAGGCTTCCGCGCCCGCACTCCCGGCCGGTGACCCGTGCTCAGCAGCCTACGAGACGTACGGCTCGGCCGGGACCGGCATCTCATCCGGCGACCACTTACGGGCGCGCGGCGTCACCGAGGCACCAGTCGCGAGCGTCGTCCTCCGGGTCGCGGCGGAAGGAGGGCCGAGGCCGACGGACAGCGTCGCACACCACCAGCCGTGGCTGATACGCGGTCAGGGCGACGTCGGACGCAGCGTCACCTTCGCGCTCCCCGCTCACTCACGGGTCCGTCCGCGGCGGTGCCTCCCGCAGCACCGTCCGTGTCACGAGGGTCACCTCACGGGCAGTCACGCACGGACGTCCGCACCGGGGGGCGGCCGGCACGTCCGCATCCACCGGGTCACCACGGGCCGCTGGACGGCCACCGGCCTCGAACCCGGCCTCTTGCGGGCCGCGTTCCCCGGCCCGCAAGCCCCCGGACCCCCGGCATCCCGCCGGAGGTCCGCCCACCCCGACACAGAACGGCGCGGAGCGACTCGGAGCGACTCGGAGCGGCTCAGAGCGGCACGATGTCCGGCGCCCCCAGCCGCGCCGCGTCCGCCGTCAGGTCGTCGGGCTGCCGCTGCGACTCCCGCTCCGCCTCGACCCGCTTGCGGTAGTGCTCCACCTCCCGCTCGACCTGGCTGGTGTCCCAGCCCAGCACCGGCGCCATCAGGTCCGCGCACTCCCGGGCGCACCGGGTGCCCCGGTCGAAGGTCTCGATGGAGATCCGGGTCCGCCGGGTCAGTACGTCGTCGAGATGGCGGGCGCCTTCGTGCGAGGCGGCGTAGACGACCTCCGCCCGCAGGTAGTCCTCCGCCCCGGCCAGCGGTTCGCCGAGCGCCGCGTCGGCCTCCACGAGGTCGAGCACCTCCTCGGCCATCGAGCCGTACCGGTTGAGCAGATGCTCGACCCGGACGACGTGCAGACCCGTCCGGGAGGCGATCCTCGCCCGGGCGTTCCACAGGGCGTGGTACCCCTCGGCACCCAGCAGCGGCACGTCCTCCGTGACGCACTGGGCCACGCGCTGGTCCAGCCCGTGCACCGCCTCGTCCACGGCGTCCTTCGCCATCACCCGGTACGTCGTGTACTTGCCGCCCGCCACGACGACGAGCCCCGGCACCGGATGGGCCACCGTGTGCTCCCGTGAGAGCTTGCTCGTCGCGTCCGACTCACCGGCCAGGAGGGGCCGCAGCCCCGCGTAGACGCCCTCGACGTCGTCCCTGCTCAGCGGGACGTTCAGCACCGAGTTGACGTGTTCGAGCAGGTAGTCGATGTCGGCGCTGGAGGCGGCCGGGTGCGTCTTGTCCAGGTCCCAGTCGGTGTCGGTGGTGCCGATGATCCAGTGCCGGCCCCACGGGATCACGAAGAGGACGGACTTCTCGGTCCGCAGGATCAGCCCGGTCGTGGAGTGGATGCGGTCCTTCGGCACGACGAGGTGGATGCCCTTGGACGCCCGGACGTGGAACTGCCCGCGCTCCCCGATGAGCGCCTGGGTGTCGTCCGTCCACACCCCGGTCGCGTTGACCACCTGCTTGGCCCGCACCTCGTACTCGCCGCCGCCTTCGACGTCCTCGACGCGTACGCCGACGACCCGCTCGCCCTCCCGGAGGAAGCCGGTCACCCGGGCCTGGTTCGCCACATGCGCGCCGTAGCCCGCGGCGGTGCGGACCAGGGTCGCCACGTAGCGGGCGTCGTCCATCTGCGCGTCGTAGTACTGGAGGGCGCCGACCAGGGCGTCCTTGCGGAGGGCCGGCGCGACGCGCAGGGCGTGGCGGCGCGAGAGGTGCCGGTGCATGGGCAGCCCGCGGCCGTGGCCCGAGGACACCGACATCGCGTCGTACAGCGCGACGCCCGAGCCCGCGTACAGCCGCTCCCACCCCTTGTGCTGCAGCGGGTAGAGGAACGGGACGGGCTTCACCAGGTGCGGGGCCAGCCGCTCCAGGAGCAGCCCGCGCTCCTTCAGCGCCTCCCGCACGAGCGCGAAGTCCAGCATCTCCAGATAGCGCAACCCGCCGTGGATCAGCTTGCTCGACCTGCTGGACGTCCCCGAGGCCCAGTCACGCGCTTCGACGAGGCCGGTCGAGAGTCCTCTGGTGGCGGCGTCCAGCGCGGTCCCGGCGCCGACCACGCCCGCCCCCACGACCAGCACGTCCAATTCGCGCTCGGCCATCGCGGCCAGCGCCTCGGCGCGCTCCGCGGGTCCCAGTGTCGCTGTCCTCACTGCTGCCTCCCGGTATCCCGGTATTCCGGTCATCTGGGTGCTTCGGCGTGGGGAGCGCGGTCGGCCGCACGGCCGGACGGCTGCACCCACTCTCCGATTCTGTCCGCGCTCCGCGACTTCAGCCACCGCCTGTGGACAACACCCGGTCGACGAGACCCGCAGAATGCGACATATAGGTCATATATACGCCTAGTCTGACATTGCATTGTCCACAGCAGTTGCGCTTTCCGCCTCTTGGTCTTAAAGGGCCCGCTCCCCCACCCGCGCTCTGTCGCCGGGCCCCTCAAGGCCTTCGTTCGGATCAGGCCCCAGGCCCCAGGGAAGGACGGCCCTCCACATGCCCGCAGACCTCGCTGTCATCGGACTCGGCCACCTCGGCCTGCCCCTCGCCCAGGCGGCCGTCGCCGCGGGGATCCAGACGGTCGGCTACGACACGGATCCGCGCCCGTACGCCGAACTCTCCGCCGGGCGTACTCCGGTCGAGGGATCCCTCAGCGCCTCGGACATCCGCAGGATGCTCTCGGGCGGCTTCCGGCCCACCGCGGACCCCGCCGAACTCGGCCGGGTCCGCACCGCCGTGATCTGCGCACCGACCCCGCTCGGCCCCGACCGCGCACTCGACCTCGGCCCCGTCAGCGACGCGACCCGCGCGCTGGCCGCCCGGCTGCGGCCGCACACCACCGTCCTCGTCGAGTCGGCCGTACCGCCCGGCACCACCGAGAACGTCGTCCGGGCGCTCCTGGAGGAGGGCTCGGGCCTGCGCGCGGGACGCGACTTCCACCTCGCCCACTCCCCCGCCCGCCTCGACCCGGGCAACCGCACCCACGTCCTCGCCAACACCCCCAAGGTCATCGGCGGCCTCACCCCCGCCTGCACCGAGTCCGCCGCCGCCTTCTACAGCCGGCTCACGGACAAGGTGGTCCGGGCCAGAGGGCCGCGCGAGGCCGAGATGACCAAGGTCCTCGAAACCAACTTCCGGCACGTCAACATCGCGCTGGTCAACGAGATGGCGGTGCTCTGCCACGACCTCGGGGTCGACCTCTGGGACGTCATCAGGTGCGCCGAGACCAAGCCCTTCGGCTTCCAGCCCTTCCGACCCGGACCCGGCGTCGGCGGCCACGCCGCACCCCTGGACCCCGGATACTTCCCGTACACCAGCCACACGCCCGGCCACCCGCTGCGCATGGTCTCGCTGGCCAAGGAGATCAACGACCGGATGCCGAGCTATGTGATCCAGCGCTGCGCGACCCTGCTGAACGAACACGGCAAGTCCGTGCGGAGCGCCCGGGTCCTGCTGCTCGGGGTCACCTACAAGCCCGACCTCGCGGACCAGGAGGCCTCCCCCGCCCGCGAGATCGCCGGCCGGCTCATGGACATGGGCGCCCAGATCGGCTACCACGACCCGCACGTCCTGGACTGGCGGGTACGCGACGTGCCCGTCCCGCGCGCCGACTCGCTCTACGAGGCCGCCGCCGGGGCCGACCTGACGGTGCTGCTCCAGCACCACCGCACGTACGACCTCCAGGGACTGGCCGTGAAGGCCCAACTCCTCCTGGATACAAGGGGAGCCACCCCGGCAGGCGCCGCGCACCGGCTCTAGGGCCCAAGCCCCGCAAGGGATTCACGGTGCCCTGTGTCCGTCGTGCCTGCTAGCCTGCGGCGTCACTCGTCGCACAGCAGTGCGCATCTGTCCCAGGGGGAACACCACCATGAGCCAGCCCGTCCAGCCGCCGAACCCGCCTCAGCAGCCTTACGGCGGCGGACAGCCCGCCGAGGGCAACCCGTACGCGCAGCAGCAGCCCGGTACCCCGTACCCGCCGCAGCCCGGCGCGCCGACCGGGAACCCGTTCGCGGGGCAGCAGCCCGGGCAGTTCGGTGGTGGCAATCCGTTCGCCCCGGCCGCGCCGGTGCGCAACAGCCTGGGACTCGGCATCCTCGCCGCCGTCGTCGCCGCCCTCGTGTCCGCCGGTGTCTACGGCGGGATCATCGGCGCCACGGAACACGAGATCGGCTACGCGGCTGTCGGTGTCGGCTTCCTGGTCGGCTTCGCCGCGGGCAAGATCGGCGGACGCAACCCCGTCCTGCCGGTCGTCGGCGCGGTCCTCGCCCTGGTCGGCGTCTACGGCGGCCAGCTGCTGGGAGAGGCGATCATCGCCACCAAGGTCGCACCGGTCACCGTCTCCGAGATGTTCTTCGACTACTTCGGCGTGCTGAACGAGGCGTGGAAGGAAGACTCCAGCCTGATCAGCTACCTCTTCTTCGTGATCGCCGCTGTCGCCGCCTTCTCGTCCGCCAAGAAGGCCGCCGGCTGAGCACCACCACGCGTACGCCAGGGCCCGGACCACGATGCGTGGTCCGGGCCCTGGCGTATCGGGACGGCGAGGTCAGCGGCGGTGCTGCGAGTCCGCCACCGTCACCTCGACCCGCTGGAACTCCTTGAGGTCGCTGTAGCCGGTGGTGGCCATCGCGCGGCGCAGGGCGCCGAAGATGTTCATCGAACCGTCCGGGTTGTGCGACGGCCCGGTCAGGACCTCCTCCGTGGTGCCCACCGAGCCGAGGTCGACCAGCTTGCCGCGCGGCACGTCCTCGTGGACGGCCTCCATGCCCCAGTGCCGGCCGCGGCCGGGCGCGTCCGTGGCGCGGGCCAGCGGGGAGCCCATCATCACGGCGTCCGCACCGCAGGCGACGGCCTTCGGGATGTCACCGGACCAGCCGACGCCGCCGTCCGCGATGACGTGCACGTACCGGCCGCCCGACTCGTCCATGTAGTCACGGCGGGCACCGGCCACGTCGGCGACCGCGGTCGCCATCGGGACCTGGATGCCGAAGACGTTGCGCGTGGTGTGCGCGGCGCCGCCGCCGAAGCCGACGAGGACACCGGCGGCGCCGGTGCGCATCAGGTGCAGGGCGGCGGTGTACGTGGCGCAGCCGCCGACGATGACCGGGACGTCCAGCTCGTAGATGAACTGCTTGAGGTTCAGCGGCTCGGCGGCACCCGAGACGTGCTCCGCGGAGACCGTCGTACCGCGGATGACGAAGATGTCCACGCCCGCGTCGACGACGGCCTTGGAGAACTGCGCGGTGCGCTGCGGCGAGAGCGCGGCGGCGGTCACGACGCCGGAGTCGCGCACCTCCTTGATGCGCTGCCCGATCAGCTCCTCCTGGATGGGGGCGGAGTAGATCTCCTGGAGCCGGCGGGTCGCGCTCTCGACCGGCATCTCGGCGATCTCGTCCAGCAGCGGCTGCGGGTCGGCGTGCCGCGTCCACAGCCCCTCGAGGTTGAGGACGCCGAGGCCGCCCAGCTCACCGATGCGGATGGCGGTCTGCGGGGAGACCACCGAGTCCATCGGGGCGGCCAGGAACGGCAGCTCGAACCGGTAGGCGTCGATCTGCCAGGCGATCGAGACCTCCTTCGGGTCACGGGTACGCCGGCTCGGTACGACAGCGATGTCGTCGAACGCGTATGCCCTGCGGCCGCGCTTGCCGCGCCCGATCTCGATCTCAGTCACGATGGTGTGGCCTTTCCCTCTACGTCTGCGCTGTCCAGTATCCCCGACGCACGCGTGAGGGGCGGTCCCGGGAACCCCGGCCCGCCCCTCACCTGCGCTGCTGGCTTACTTCCTGCTGTAGTTCGGCGCCTCGACCGTCATCTGGATGTCGTGCGGGTGGCTCTCCTTGAGCCCCGCCGAGGTGATGCGGACGAAGCGGCCCTTGCTCTCCATCTCGTCGACGGAGGCGGCACCGACGTAGCCCATGGTCTGGCGGAGGCCGCCGACCAGCTGGTGCAGGACGTTGGCCAGCGGGCCGCGGTAGGGCACCTGCCCCTCGATGCCCTCGGGAACGAGCTTGTCGTCCGAGGACACCTCGGCCTGGAAGTAACGGTCCTTGGAGTACGAACGTCCCTGGCCACGGGACTGCATGGCGCCCAGAGAGCCCATGCCGCGGTACGACTTGAACTGCTTGCCGTTGATGAAGAGCAGCTCGCCCGGGGACTCCTCGCAGCCCGCGAGGAGGCTGCCCAGCATCACGCTGTCCGCCCCGGCGGCCAGTGCCTTGCCGATGTCGCCGGAGTACTGCAGGCCTCCGTCGCCGATCACGGGGACACCCGCGGCACGCGCGGCGAGCGCGGCCTCGTAGATCGCGGTGACCTGCGGGACGCCGATACCGGCTACCACGCGGGTGGTGCAGATCGAGCCGGGGCCGACGCCGACCTTCACGCCGTCGACACCGGCGTCGATCAGCGCCTGGGCGCCGTCGCGGGTGGCGACGTTGCCGCCGATGACGTCGATGCCGACGCTCGACTTGATCTTCGCCATCCAGTCGAGGGCGTTGCTGTTGTGTCCGTGCGAGGTGTCGACGATCAGGAAGTCGACCCCCGCGGAGGCGAGCGCCTGCGCACGGTCCAGCGCCTCGGGGCTGGCGCCGACGGCCGCGCCGACCAGCAGACGGCCTTCGGCGTCCTTGGCGGCGTTCGGGTACTGCTCGGCCTTCTTGAAGTCCTTGACCGTGATGAGGCCCTTGAGGATGCCGGCGTCGTCGACCAGCGGCAGCTTCTCGATCTTGTGGCGGCGCAGCAGCTCCATGGCGTCCACGCCGGAGATCCCGACCCGCCCGGTGACGAGCGGCATCGGCGTCATGACCTCGCGCACCTGGCGCGCCCGGTCCGACTCGAAGGCCATGTCACGGTTGGTCACGATGCCGAGGAGCTTCCCCGCGGAGTCGGTGACCGGCACCCCGCTGATGCGGAACTTCGCGCAGAGCGCGTCCGCCTCGCCGAGCGTGGCGTCGGGGTTCACGGTGATCGGGTCGGTGACCATCCCCGACTCGGACCGCTTCACCAGGTCGACCTGGTTCACCTGGTCCTCGATCGAGAGGTTGCGGTGCAGGACGCCGACGCCGCCCTGACGGGCCATGGCGATCGCCATCCGCGCCTCGGTCACCTTGTCCATGGCGGCCGACAGCAGGGGGATGTTCACCCGTACGTTGCGCGAGATGAGGGACGAGGTGTCGACCGCGTTGGGCAGGACCTCTGACGCGCCCGGCAGCAGCAGCACGTCGTCGTATGTCAGCCCGAGCCTCGCGAATTTCTCGGGCACTCCGTCGACGTTTGCAGTCATGACACCTTCCCCAAATGGCCTTGATCGGTGCGGATGTCCATGCTAACGGGCTCGCGGGCCGTCTCATTCCACCATCAAGATCACCCGGACGCTCCGTGCGTTCCCACGAAGCCCCGGGCGTGGCCACGGCCGGGTTCCCACGCGGTCAGGGTGACGAAGCTCCCACCGGTCCGGCTCCGCGGACCGCCAGATCGCCCTACTGCCCAGCGAGAGCCCGCAGCCTGCTCAACGCGCGGTGCTGGGCGACCCGGACCGCGCCCGGCGACATCCCCAGCATCTGTCCGGTCTCCTCCGCGGTCAGCCCCACCGCGACCCGCAGGACCAGCAACTCGCGCTGGTTCTCCGGGAGGTTGGCGAGGAGCTTCTTCGCCCAGGCCGCGTCGCTGCTGAGCAGCGCGCGCTCCTCCGGCCCGAGTGAGTCGTCGGGCCGCTCGGGCATCTCGTCGGAGGGCACGGCCGTCGATCCCGGATGGCGCATCGCGGCGCGCTGGAGGTCGGCGACCTTGTGGCCCGCGATGGCGAAGACGAAGGCCTCGAAGGGCCGTCCGGTGTCCTTGTAACGGGGCAGCGCCATCAGCACCGCGACACAGACCTCCTGGGCGAGGTCCTCCACGAAGTGACGGGCATCACCGGGCAGCCGGCTCAGCCGGGACCGGCAGTAGCGCAGGGCAAGGGGGTGGACGTGGGCCAGCAGGTCGTGCGTGGCCTGCGCGTCGCCGTCGACGGCACGGTGCACCAGAGCACCGATCGCCGTCGTCTCGTCGTCGCGCATCGGACCATGGTGCCTTGAGGCCGTCTGATCCGTGGCATCGCGTCCCGAGTTGTGCACCGAAGCGTTATGAGCGGGTGCGCCGGATGTCATGTCCTGCGCCCTCCCCTTCCGCTCGACCGAATCGTTCCCGAGGAACTCCACACCTCAAGGATGCGGCATCGGCCGGGAAGCGTCACATAGCACCGGCGGGGCCGGTCCGGCGGCGGGTCCGGTGCCCACGGCGCCCCGTCCGCGGGACGCGGACGGGACCGTGCGACCGCCGGGCCGCCGCGGGTGTCAGCGGACCAGGCCCCAGCGGAAGCCGAGCGCCACGGCGTGCGCGCGGTCCGAGGCCCCGAGCTTCTTGAACAGACGCCTGGCGTGCGTCTTCACCGTGTCCTCCGAGAGGAAGAGCTCGCGCCCGATCTCCGCGTTGGAGCGGCCGTGGCTCATGCCTTCGAGCACCTGGATCTCCCGCGCGGTGAGCGTCGGCGCCGCCCCCATCTCGGCGGACCGCAGCCGGCGCGGGGCGAGCCGCCACGTCGGGTCGGCCAGCGCCTGGGTCACGGTCGCCCGCAGCTCGGCGCGCGAGGCGTCCTTGTGCAGATAGCCGCGGGCACCGGCGGCGACCGCGAGCGCGACCCCGTCCAGGTCCTCGGCGACGGTCAGCATGATGATCCGGGCGCCGGGATCGGCGGAGAGCAGCCGCCGGACCGTCTCCACACCCCCCAGGCCGGGCATGCGTACGTCCATCAGAATCAGATCCGAACGGTCGGCTCCCCAGCGGCGGAGGACTTCCTCGCCGTTGGCCGCCGTCGTCACACGCTCGACGCCGGGCACGGTCGCGACCGCGCGACGAAGCGCTTCTCGGGCAAGCGGGGAGTCGTCGCAGACGAGGACGGATGTCATGACCGTCCTCCGCAGCTGATGCGCGTCACCTTGAGCCTCCAGGCTGATACAAGTCGTCACCTGTGCGGTCGACCCCCTCGGACATCTGCCCGAGCTCGTTCTCCGTCAACCGCCTCCCCCTTCTCAACGACGGTCACTCGAAAGAGTTACGGGTCGAAGCATCCGGTTCGGCACTCTAAGTGAGGGGCCGCGTACGGAGGAGAACGACGCGGCGTCCACCGCCCACCGATCGAGCCACTCACCCTCACACATGCCCCATTTAGCGGGTTTTCTTCACTTTTGCTGGCGTCTGTAGCTAGATTCGCAAGAAGTCATATTTACATCTACTAACACCATGGATGTACGGTCGGAACTCCGGCCACCGACGATCACCTCATACGGCCACCGACGGTCGAGCAAGCCGTTCCGACTCAGCAAGGTTTCGAGGGGACACGCAATGGCAGATTTCTCCCGCCTTCCCGGACCCAACGCAGATCTGTGGGACTGGCAGCTGCTGGCCGCCTGCCGCGGGGTCGACAGTTCGCTGTTCTTCCACCCCGAAGGAGAACGAGGCGCGGCCCGGAGCGCCCGTGAGACCTCGGCGAAAGAGGTCTGCATGCGCTGCCCGGTGCGCGCCGAGTGCGCGGCGCACGCGCTCGCGGTGCGCGAGCCCTACGGCGTCTGGGGCGGCCTGACGGAGGACGAGCGCGAGGAGCTCATGGGCCGCGCCCGGAACTGTCTGATCACCGCCCACTCCGGCGCCCCGCAGAACGACCCCGGCCCCTCCTGACACCCCGCACGCCGCAACCGAACGCAGAAACGTTTCTTCGGACCCACGCCCCCGGGACGGCCCGGGTCAGCGTGCGGCCGCCCGCGCCAGCTGGTCCAGGGTGGCCGCCACCGCGGGGACCTGGGCGAGGTCCGGCAGGGTGAGGGCGACGATCTCCCGCTCCACCGCCGGCTCCACCGTCACGGTGCGAGCCCCCTTGCGGCGCACCGACTCCATGGCCAGCTCCGGCAGTACGGCGACGCCGAGGCCCGCCCCGACCAGCCCGATCACCGCGGGGTAGTCGTCGGTGGCGAAGTCGATCCGGGGGGTGAACCCGGACGCCTCGCAGACCTCCACCAGCTGGCGCCGGCAGCGCGGGCAGCCCGCGATCCACGGCTCGTCGGCCAGCTCCCCGATGCCGACCGCCTCCGCGCCGGCCAGCCGGTGCCCCTCCGGGACCAGTCCGATCAGCCGGTCCGCGAGCAGCGGGCGTACCACCAGGTCGTCCCACTCTCCGCCGGTCTCCCCGTAGCGGAAGGCCAGCGCGATGTCGCAGTCCCCGTCGCGCAGCATCTCCACCGAGCGCGGCGGCTCCGCCTCGACCAGGGAGACCCGGGTGCCGGGGTGCTCGGCGCGCAGGGCGGCCAGCGCGCCCGGGACCAGGGACGAGCTGCCGCTGGGGAACGACACGAGCCGGACCCGCCCGGCCCGCAGCCCGGCGATCGCCGCGACCTCCTCCTCGGCTGCGGTCAGTCCCGCGAGGATCCCCGACGCGTGGCGGACCAGCGCCTCCCCGGCCTGGGTGAGCCGCATCTCGCGCCCCGTACGGATGAGCAGCGGGGTGCCCGCCGAGGACTCCAGGGCCTTCATCTGCTGGCTGACCGCGGGCTGGGTGCAGCCCAGCTCACGCGCGGCGGCGGAGAACGAACCGGTGGTCGACACGGCGCGCAGGACTCGGAGATGACGGGCTTCGATCACCCTTCAACCATAAGCGGTGCTTGCAGGTCGAGCGAATTATTCCGAGGCGCCTTTGAGGGCCGAATGGTTAGTGTGTGCGCCATGAAGCTGCTGACCGTGAATCTGGGACGGCCCGAGGCCTCCGTCCACACCAACGGCCCCGACGGGCTCACCGGTATCGACAAGCGCCCGGTCGACGGGCCCGTCCAGGTGAGCGATCCGGGGGCGAAGGGTGTCGGCGGCAGCGGGCTGGCCGGTGACTCGGTGTGCGATCTGCGCCACCACGGCGGTTCCGACCAGGCGGTGTACGCCTTCGCGCGTGAGGAGCTCGACGTCTGGGAGCAGGAGCTGGGCCGGCCGGTGCCCAACGGTTTCTTCGGCGAGAACCTGACGACCTCGGGTGTCACGGTCAGCGAGGCGCTGATCGGGGAACGCTGGCTGGTCGGCGGCGAACTGGTCCTGGAGGTGACGTCCGGCCGTATCCCGTGCCGTACGTTCGCGGGCCAGGTGGGTGAGCGGGGCTGGGTGAAGCGGTTCACCCAGCGGGGCGTGACCGGCGCGTATCTGCGGGTCATCCGTCCCGGGACGATCCGGGCGGGCGACCCGGTCGAGATCGTGCACCGGCCGGAGCACTCCGTCACGGCCGCCCTGCAGTTCCGTGCCGTGACGACCGAGCGGCAGCTGCTGCCGAGTCTGCTGGCCGCCGGGGACGCGCTGCACGGTGAGTCGCTGCGGACGGCCCGGGAGTTCGTGGCCGCCCGGCGTTCCTGACCGCTCCCCGGGCTGGTCGGCGGCCCGTGCCCCCGGGGCACTAACGTGCCGCGTATGACGACTGCACTGATTACGGGCGCGACGGCGGGCCTCGGCGCCGCCTTCGCACGGCGGCTCGCGGCCGACGGGCACAACCTTGTGCTGGTGGCACGTGACACCGAGCGGTTGCGGGTCCAGGCCACGGAGCTGCACGACCGGCACGGCATCGAGGCTGAGGTGCTGACGGCCGACCTCTCCACGGACGCGGGGATCGAGACGGTCGAGGCACGGCTGGGCGACCGGGTCAGCCCGGTCGACCTGCTGGTCAACAACGCCGGGTTCGGCAACAAGGGGCGTTATCTGGACGTACCGCTGGCCGACGAGCTGACGATGCTGAAGGTGCACTGCGAGGCGGTGCTGCGGCTGACGTCGGCCGCGGTGACCGGCATGCGGGAGCGCGGTCGCGGCGGGGTGGTCAACGTGGCCTCGGTGGCGGCCTTCCTGCCCCGGGGCACGTACGGGGCGTCGAAGGCGTGGGTGGTGCAGTTCACCCAGGGCGTGGCGAAGGACCTGGCGGGCACGGGAGTGCGGCTGATGGCGCTGTGCCCCGGCTTCGTGCGGACCGAGTTCCACGAGCGGGCCGGTATGGGCACCGGCAACATCCCCGGCTGGATGTGGCTGGACGCCGACAAGGTGGTCACCGCGGCCCTGGCGGACCTGACCCGGGGTACGTCCGTGTCGATTCCCGACCCGCGGTACAAGGCGCTGATGGGTCTGGTGAAGGTGACTCCCCGGGCCCTGCTGGGCGGGGTCACCTCACGTGCGGGCCGCACCTACGGCCCGCGGTAGGCGGGCGAGCCACGGCCGAGGCCCGGTGCCCCCGCGACGGGGGCACCGGGCCTCGGCTGTGTACGGAGCCGTACTAGTGGGAGTGGCCGTGACCGTGGCCGTGGCCCGCCTCGGCCTCTTCCTCGGCCGGCTTCTCGACGACCAGGGTCTCGGTCGTGAGCAGCAGCGACGCGATGGACGCGGCGTTCTCCAGGGCGGAGCGGGTGACCTTGACCGGGTCGATGACGCCGGCCTTCACCAGGTCGCCGTACTCGCCGGTCGCGGCGTTGAAGCCCTGGCCCTTGTCGAGCTCGGAGACCTTCGAGGTGATGACGTAGCCCTCGAGGCCCGCGTTCTCCGCGATCCAGCGGAGCGGCTCGACGGCGGCGCGGCGCACGACCGCGACACCGGTGGCCTCGTCACCGGTCTTGCCGAGGTTGCCCTCGAGGACCTTGACGGCGTGGACGAGCGCGGAGCCACCACCGGAGACGATGCCTTCCTCGACCGCGGCGCGGGTCGCGGAGATGGCGTCCTCCAGACGGTGCTTCTTCTCCTTGAGCTCCACCTCGGTGGCGGCGCCGACACGGATCACGCAGACGCCGCCGGCCAGCTTCGCGAGGCGCTCCTGGAGCTTCTCGCGGTCCCAGTCGGAGTCCGTGGACTCGATCTCGGCCTTGATCTGGTTGACGCGGCCCTTGACGTCGGCGGAGTCGCCGCCGCCGTCGACGATGGTCGTGTCGTCCTTGGAGACGGTGACGCGGCGGGCGGTACCCAGCACGTCCAGACCGGCCTGGTCGAGCTTGAGGCCGACCTCTTCGGCGATGACGGTCGCACCGGTGAGGGTGGCGATGTCGCCGAGCATGGCCTTGCGGCGGTCGCCGAAGCCCGGGGCCTTCACCGCGACGGCGTTGAAGGTGCCGCGGATCTTGTTGACGACGAGGGTGGAGAGCGCCTCGCCCTCGACGTCCTCGGCGATGATGAGCAGCGGCTTGGAGCCACCCGCCTGGATGACCTTCTCCAGCAGCGGGAGCAGCTCCTGGATCGAGCCGATCTTGCCCTGGTGGATCAGGATGTACGGGTCGTCGAGGACGGCCTCCATACGCTCCTGGTCGGTCACCATGTACGGCGAGAGGTAGCCCTTGTCGAAGGCCATGCCCTCGGTGAACTCGAGGTCCAGACCGAAGGTGTTGGACTCCTCGACGGTGATGACACCGTCCTTGCCGACCTTGTCCATCGCGTCCGCGATGAGCTCGCCGACCTGCGGGTCCTGCGCGGAGAGCGCGGCCACGGCGGCGATGTCGGCCTTGTCGTCGATCGGGCGGGCGGTCGCGAGGAGGTCCTCGGACACGGCCTGCACGGCGGCGTCGATGCCCTTCTTCAGGGCGGCCGGGGAGGCACCCGCGGCGACGTTGCGCAGGCCCTCGCGCACCAGCGCCTGGGCGAGGACGGTGGCGGTGGTGGTGCCGTCACCGGCCACGTCGTTGGTCTTGGTCGCCACCTCCTTCACCAGCTGGGCGCCGAGGTTCTCGTACGGGTCGTCGAGCTCGACCTCGCGCGCGATGGTGACACCGTCGTTGGTGATGGTGGGGGCACCGAACTTCTTGTCGATGACGACGTTGCGGCCCTTCGGACCGATCGTCACCTTCACGGTGTCGGCAAGCTTGTTGACGCCGCGCTCAAGGGCGCGACGGGCGTCCTCGTCGAACTTCAGGATCTTCGCCATGGGCTGAGATGTGTCCTCTCGAACGAACTGCGCCCCTTGCCGCCCGGCTAGTCATCTCGCAGGGGGCCAGGGGCGCAGAACGGAAGCAAACGTGGGTGAATTACTTCTCGACGATCGCGAGAACGTCGCGCGCCGAGAGGACGAGGTACTCCTCGCCGTTGTACTTCACCTCGGTGCCGCCGTACTTGCTGTACAGCACGACATCGCCGGTCTTGACGTCGAGCGGCAGGCGCTCGCCGTTCTCGAAGCGGCCCGGGCCCACGGCCAGGACGACGCCCTCCTGGGGCTTCTCCTTGGCGGTGTCCGGAATGACCAGGCCGGAAGCCGTGGTCTGCTCGGCGTCGAGCGGCTGGACCACAATGCGGTCCTCGAGCGGCTTGATCGCAACCTTGGAGCTGGTGGTCGACACGATCCGGTCTCCCCCTTCGGAGATCTCACGGGGTTTAACAGTCTGTGGGGTGGCGACCAGGTCGATCCGTCGTCGCGGGTGCCGGACCTGCCCTGTCGCGCGGTGGTGCTGGCACTCTCCAGGGGGGAGTGCCAGACCTGAGACTATGGCCGCGGTTAGCACTCGGTCAAGCGGAGTGCCAATTCGGCACTCTCGCGTGGCGTGGACGGACCGTCCTCACGCCCGGCACAACGCGGAACCCCGCCGCGGCGTTCCGCACGGCGGGGTCCGGTCCGGGAGCGTTCCGTCAGACGTAGTCCTCCAGCCTGGCCACCGCGTATCCCTTGTCGGTGACCGTCTTCATGACGTGGCGGACCATGTCGGCCATGGACGCGTCCCAGTCCGACCGCCCGCGGAAGTGGGTCAGGATGATGTCGCCGGGGTGCAGGTCCTGGTCCCACTCCCGCCACTCCATGTGGTCGGGGAACGCCTCGGCGGCCCACAGGGGCACGGCCTTGACGCCGCAGGACTTGGCGATGCGCAGGGTGTCGCCGTTGTAGTTGCCGTACGGCGGCCGGAAGAGCGCGGGCCGCTTCCCGAAGTGCTCCTCGATCTTGTCCTGCTCGCCGCAGATCTCCTCGCGCTGCTCGTCCGCCGAGAGACCGGGCAGGTAAGGGTGGTTGAGCGTGTGGTTGTTGAGGGTGACGCCGCGCTTCTGCATCTCCGCGAAGTAGCCGTAGTCGTCGTTCACCTCGTAGTCGCTGAGGAAGGCGCTGTACGGGATGTTCAGCTCCGTCATCATCCGCAGCAGTTCGGGGTCCTTCTCCGCGCCGTCGTCCATCGTCAGGAAGACGATCCGCTCCTTCGTCGGCACGGTGGTGAAGACCGGGGGAAGGTCCTCGCCCTCGGCGCCGTCGATCTCGAACCCCTCGCGGGTGGCGATGCGGGGTTTCCGCGCGGGCGGTTCCGGGGCGGCCAGGGGGACCTGCGCGAGCCCCCACTTCTTCGCGGCGACCACGCGTGCGGCCTGCTGCTGCTTCCTCTCCTCGGCCCGGGAGTCCACCGCGGGCGCGGGCCCCGCCTGGGCGGCCGCCGCCCCCGGCCGGCCCGCCGCGGGCGAGGCCGGCTGTTCGCGGACCGGTGTGTCACCGCCCCCGTCGGCGCACCCGGAGGCGAGGGCGGCGACCAGCAGGGCGGCCGCGAGCGCGCAGACCGGTCTGTGGGGTTTCACGGAGAATTTTTCGTTTTGTCGTACTGTCTGCATGGCGCCGCATCCTGCCAGCCGTGTTCCGGGCCCCCGTCCCGACACTCCACCGGCTCCGCCCGGTCTCCCCGACTGGCTCACAATGGACCGGTGAACGCCCTCCCCCCGCCCGACGCCGCCCGCCCGACCGCAGAGGCCGGCCCGGCCGACCCGCTCGCCGCCCTCGCCGCCCTGCGCACCCCCCAGGGCACCGCTCTCCTGGACGAACTGCGCGACCACGACCCCGCCCGGGAGCTGGCCACCGCGACCCGGCTGCGCCGCAGCCATCCGGCCCACCTGGTCTCGGCGGCGCTCGGCCAGGCCCGGCTGCGGCAGCGCGCGGTGGCGAAGTTCGGGGCGGCGGACGCGTACCGGATGTTCTTCACGCCCGACGGGGTGGAACAGGCGACGCGTACCCCGGTCGCCACCCACCGCGCCGAGCGGTTCGCCCGGCTCGGCGGCGTCCGGAGCGTCGCCGACCTGTGCTGCGGGATCGGCGGCGACGCGATCGCCCTGGCCCGGGCGGGCATCTCGGTGCTGGCCGTGGACCGTGATCCGCTCACCGCCCAGGTCGCCCGCGCCAACGCGGAGGCCCTGGGCCTCCAGGACCGCATCGAGGTCCGGTGCGCCGACGTCACGGAGATCGACACCACCCCGTACGACGCGGTCTTCGTCGACCCGGCCCGACGCGGCGGGCGGGGCCGGATCTTCGACCCGGAGGCGTACTCGCCACCGCTGTCCTGGGCGACCGAGGCCGCGCTGAAGGCTCCGCGCGCCGCCCTGAAGATCGCTCCGGGCGTCCCGCACGAGGCCGTCGGACCGCAGGCCGAGGCCGAGTGGATCTCGGACGGCGGTGACGTCAAGGAGGCCGTGCTCTGGTTCGGCGAAGACGTCGAGCCGGGCACCTTCCGGGCCACCCTGCTCCCGTCCGGCGCGACCCTCAGCGCCGCCGGCCCGCTCCCCGCCCCGCCCGTGGGCCCGGTCGGCCGCTATCTGTACGAACCGGACGGCGCCGTCATCCGGGCACATCTGGTCGCCGCCGTGGTGGAGGAGTGCGGCGGCCGGCTGGTCGACGAGACGATCGCGTACGTCACCGCGGACGAGCCGTACGTGTCGCCGTACGCGACCGGGTACGAGATCACCGATCAGCTGCCCTTCAACATGAAGAAGCTGAAGGCCCTCCTGCGGGAGCGGCGCGTCGGGGTCCTGACCGTCAAGAAGCGCGGCTCCGCGGTCGAGCCGGAGGAGCTGCGCCGGAAGATGAAGCTCCAGGGACCGAACGCGGCGACCGTCTTCCTGACACGGGTGGCCGGGGCCCCGACCATGCTGGTCGGGCAGCCGATGAAGCGGCCCTGATCAGCGGCGGGCCGTCCGCAGCACCCAGCGGCGGTGGGTGAACGCCTTGACCAGGCCGATCAGCCCGGTCAGCCAGGCGATGAGGCCGAGCCCCATCCACAGGGCCACCATCCCGTAGGTGTCCTCCCCCGGCCGGGCCGTCGCCGGGACGGACACGCACACGAACAGGCCCACCGCGCACAGCAGGAACGACAGCACCAGCCAGACGGTGCTCGCCCGGGGTGCCCGCAGCCGCAGGTCGCCCTCCGGATCGGGCTCCAGCCCGCCCCACGCGTCCATGAGGCGGCGTACCCGCCGGTCACGCGCCACGCCCAGGGCGACGAACACGGCGGAGGGGACGAGGCAGCAGATACCGACGACGGCGAGGGCGACGCCCAGCATCACACCGAAGGGGTCGGAGCCCTCCTCGAAGGCGAGGAGGCCGGAGCCGACGAGTCCCCAGCCCACCGCGCCGAGACCCGCCCACACCAGCAGCACCCCCAGGGACCCCGGGCCGATGTGCGTCCTGACGAGTTCGCCCAGGACCACCGCCCGGTCCCGGAGCAGGGCGTCACGGTCGGGCCAGGTGCGGATCCCGACGGGCGGCGGAGGCGGCGGGAGCGGTGAACGGCGTGCCATGCACGGGAGGTTACCGATCCCGGGGCCTCGGGCCGGGTCACGACCGGTGGGACGGTCAGGGGGTCAGCGGGTAGGAGGCCCGGCCGGACGCCTCGTCGATCTCGTCGTGGGCCTTGGTGAGCAGCTTCATCGCCAGCTCGTTCAGTGCCCGGGCGCCGGCGATCTCCTCGCCCACCCTGGGCTGTTCGGTGTCGGATGGGTGGCGGCTGGCGTATCCGTGGGCGCGCACCTCGGTCCCGTCGCCGAGCCGTACCAGGGCGGCGGCGCGGGTCCGCTGGGTGTCCTCCTCGAATTCCAGCTCGATGTGCCATCCGACCGTGGCCTGCGTCATGTCGGTCACCTCCCGGGAGTCCTGCTTCAAGGGTGCGCCCGTCGGCCGGAGGGCGCACGCGCCGCCGGTTCGGAGCCTGTCCCGGTGACCGCTCCGTCGCAGGACCCGGCAGGCTCTCAGGCGTTGCGGAGCGTCTCGACGTCCAGCTTCCGCATCCCGAGCATCGCCTTCATGACCCGCTCCGCCCTGGCCTTGTCGGGGCCGCCGAGCAGCTCGGGCAGGACGCGCGGGACGATCTGCCAGGAGAAGCCGTACTTGTCCTTGAGCCAGCCGCAGTCGCTCTCCGCGCCGCCCTCGGTGAGGGCGGCCCAGAGCCGGTCCACCTCTTCCTGGGACTCACAGTCGACGGAGAGGGAGACCGCCTCGGAGAAGGTGAACGCGGGGCCGCCGTTGAGCGCCGTGTACTCCTGGCCGGCCAGCCGGAAGTCCACGGTGAGCACGGTGCCGGTCTCGCCGGGGGCAGCCTCGCCGTTGTAGGTGATGTCCAGGACCGCCGAGTCCCCGCCGAAGACGGAGACGTAGAACTCCGCGGCCTGCCGGGCCTGGTCGTCGAACCACAGACAGGGCCTGATCTTCTGCATGGTCTTCTCCCTCGCGCGGTGCGGGTGCGTCCCGAGGACGCTGTGCAAGGTAGACCGGTCCGGGCCCGGGAACTCATCGGGACACGCCCTGCGGCGTGTGCCGCTCAGCCGTCCGCGGGACCGAGCGACTCGAAACGCCAGCGGTGCACCGCGCGGGTCACCAGCTCCGCGTCCGGCTCCGGCAGCTCCGGCAACTCGGCGTCGTACGCGGCGTCCCACCAGGTCAGGACCAGCACCCGGTCCTGCGGGGCGCGCAGCAGTTCGCTGCCCAGCGGCCGCCGGGCCAGCTCGGCCGTGCGGGCCCGGGCCCACTCCAGCAGCTCGGAGCCCCGGCCCGCGGTGGCCCGGGCCTCCCACATCAGGGCGACGGTCATGAGTACAGGTTTTCCTTGCTGACCTCGTGCACGTGGTCGTGGCTGTGCGCCCCCGGCACGTGTGTCTCCGTCACCGGCAGCGAGGAGTCCGCGGAGAGCTCCAGGTCGGAGGCGGGGCGGTTGCGGGCGACCATCTCGGCGCCCAGGGCGGCGACCATCGCGCCGTTGTCCGTGCACAGTCCGGGGCGGGGCACCCGCAGCCGGATCCCGGCCCGCTCGCACCGCTCCTCGGCCAGCGCGCGCAGCCGTGAGTTGGCCGCGACCCCGCCGCCGATCATCAGGTGGTCGACGCCCTCGTCCTTGCAGGCCCGCACGGCCTTGCGGGTGAGCACGTCCACGACGGCCTCCTGGAAGGACGCCGCCACGTCGCGCACGGGCACGTCCTCGCCGGCCGCCCGCTTGGCCTCGATCCAGCGGGCCACGGACGTCTTGAGGCCGGAGAAGGAGAAGTCGTACGGGGCGTCGCGCGGGCCGGTCAGCCCGCGCGGGAACGCGATCGCCGCCGGGTCCCCCTCGCGCGCCAGCCGGTCGATGACCGGGCCACCGGGGAAGCCGAGGTCCAGCACCCGGGCGATCTTGTCGAAGGCCTCGCCCGCCGCGTCGTCGATGGTGGCGCCCAGCGGCCGTACGTCGGCGGTGATGTCGGGGGCCAGCAGCAGCGAGGAGTGCCCGCCGCTGACCAGCAGCGCCATGGTCGGCTCGGGCAGCGGGCCGTGCTCCAGCTGGTCCACGCAGATGTGCGAGGCGAGGTGGTTGACGCCGTACAGCGGCTTGTCCAGCGCGTACGCGTACGCCTTGGCCGCCGATACCCCGACGAGCAGCGCGCCGGCCAGTCCGGGTCCCGCCGTGACCGCGATGCCGTCGAGGTCGCGGGCGCTGATCCCGGCCTCCTTCAGGGCGCGCTCGATGGTGGGGACCATCGCCTCCAGGTGGGCGCGGGAGGCGATCTCCGGGACGACCCCGCCGAATCGTGCGTGGGTGTCGACGCTGGACGCGACGGCGTCGGCGAGCAGCGTCGTACCGCGCACGATGCCGACGCCGGTCTCGTCGCAGGAGGTCTCGATACCGAGTACGAGCGGTTCGTCAGCCATCAGTCTGTCTCTGTTCCTTGTACGGTCAGGCGCATGACGAGTGCGTCGATGTTCCCCGGCTGGTAGTAGCCCCGGCGGAAGCCGATGGGCTCGAAGCCGAAGCGTTCGTAGAGCTTCTGCGCGCGGGTGTTGTCGACACGGACCTCCAGGAGCACCGCCGCGCACTCGAAGGCGGTGGCGTGCCGGAGCAGGTCGGTCAGGAGTTCCGAGCCGAGTCCGCCGCCCCAGTGGCTCCGGCTCACGCCGATCGTCTGGACGTCGGCGAGGTCGCCGGCCGAGGCGAGGCCCGCGTAGCCGACGACGCGGCCGTCGGCGGGGTTCTCGGCGACGACGTAGCGGTGGGTGGCCCGGGGGCCGCGGGCGCGCGCCAGCTCGGACCAGAACATGCCGGCCGACCAGGCGTCGTCGGGGAACAGCTCGTGTTCGAGCTCCAGCACCGGGTCGATGTCCCACCAGCGCATCTCGCGGAGCACAGCGGTCGCGGTGGTCACTGCGGAGTGACCACCTTGTAGTTCTTCGGGACCTGGGCGTCGGGCCTGCGCAGGTAGAGCGGCTGCGGGGGCAGCAGTTCCCGGCCGGCCGCCAGCCGCTCGGCGGCGACGGAGGCGAGGGCTCCGGCGCTCACGTGCTCGGGCCCCCGGGCGTCGGGGAACGCCTCCCGGTAGAGCAGGGCGCCGGCCCCGACGACGGGCAGTCCGGCGAGCCGCTCGGCGATGTCGGCGGGCCGGTCGACGGCCGGCTCGCCGGTCCGGGTGCGGCCGTCCTCGTAGCGCGCCCAGTAGACCTCCTTGCGGCGCGCGTCCGTGGCCACCGCGAAGGGGCCCTCGACGCCGGCCGCGTGGGCGAGGCCGTCGAGGGTGCACACACCGTGCACGGGTACGGCCAGGACGGAGCCGAACGTCGCCGCGGTGACCAGGCCGACGCGCAGCCCGGTGTACGGGCCGGGGCCGACCCCGACGACCACGTCCGTGACGGCGTCGAGCTTCACCCCCGCCTCGGCGAGGACCCGGTCGACGGCGGGCAGCAGCAGTTCCCCGTGCCGGCGGGCGTCGACCTGACCCGTCTCGGCGACGACGCGGTCGCCGTCGTGCAGGGCGACGGTGACGGCGGGGGTGGCGGTATCCATGGCGAGCAGGAGCACACGAACAGCCTACGGCTCCGCCGACCGGCCGATCGCAGCCCGTACGGCTTCCCGGCGGGCGCCCGCGCTGCTGGTAGCGTCGCGCGGGTAGCCGGGATGTACGACGTACATGCTTGTAGGACATACGACGGACGGCCTGTGGAAGGGAGCTCACGGTGGCCAAGGGCAGCTCCGCGATCGTGGCCGGTCTCACTGCCGCGGCGGTGGCCGCGGTGGGTTTCCTCGCCTGTCAGGCGTCGGCGAACGCGCCCGACTCGGTCGGCGCGCCCTCGGCCGGGGCCTCTGCCGGCGTGAGCCCCGGGGCGTCCCCGAAGCCCGGACCGCCCAGGAGCCCGACGGCCGTCCCCGCCGACTCCGGTACGGGAGCGCGCGTCGTCTACGCGCTGGCGGAGCGGCGGGTGTGGCTCGTGGACGCCCGGGAGAAGTCCCTGCGGACGTTCCCGGTCATGCCGAGTTCGGTCAGCCCGCTGCCCGGCGAGTACCGGGTGTCCTCCCGCTCCGGCAGCATCAAGGGCTCGGACGGGGTACCGATCGAACACGTGGTGCGGTTCGCGGACGTCGGTGACGTGTCGGTGGGGTTCAGCGCGGCGCAGGACGGCTCGATGAAGGCCCCGGACCCCTCGATGAAGACGGGCGGGGTCCGGATGGAGCGCACCGACGGCAACGCGCTGTGGACCTTCGCGACGATCGGCGCGACGGTGGTCGTCGTTCCGTAGGACGGGCCGGCTAGGGCTTGTTTCGAAAGTAGCGCCGTCCGCCCGGAGGGCGGGTCCGACGGCGTCTGGTGCGTGCGATCGCAAGGCGGAGGGTCGCCCCGATACTGGATGTATCGGGGCGATACCGACAACGCAGCGAGCGTGCGTGCCAGGCGTCGCCGGACAGGCGGGACTTTCGAAACAAGCCCTAGGCCGCGTCGCGTCGGGCGCTCAGCGGGGTCTCCTCGTCGGCGTCGGCCGCCGGTTCCTCGCGGGGCGGTGTCGAGACCGCCGTCGCGGCGGCACAGGAGGCCAGCAGGTCCTTCATCGACACGGCGGCCGGTGCCGGCGGATCCGTCCGCGGCACCTGCGGCTCCACTTCACGCTCGGGTGTCGGCATGCATGCCTCCTCGGGCCTTGGCTCAGGACGTGGTTAGGTAGACCTAACCAAGTCTCCTTTCCCATGTGACCACGCCCGCCGCCCTCGGCGCAACATTTTCCCGACGCCTTGTCGGGAAAAGAGGGATCAGGCCCCCGGAAGCTCCGTCCGCAGCCCCGACCAGCGGGCCCCGATGCCGACCAGCCGTACCGTGCGCCGCTCGTCGTCGGTGTCGCCGACCGCGCGGTCGATGACCACGTGCAGCCGGTCCTCCGCGAGCTCCTCCACCTTGCCGTCGCCCCACTCCACGACGACGACCGACTCCGGCAGCGACACGTCGAGGTCCAGGTCCTCCATCTCGTCGAGCCCGCCGCCCAGGCGGTACGCGTCGACGTGGACCAGGGCGGGACCGGTGCCCAGCGGCGGGTGGACGCGGGCGATCACGAACGTGGGTGAGGTCACGGCACCGCGTACGCCGAGGCCCTCACCGAGACCGCGGGTCAGGGTGGTCTTGCCGGCGCCGAGTTCGCCGGTGAGCATCACCAGGTCGCCGGGGGCGAGCACGGCCGCGATGCGGCGGCCCAGATCCCGCATCTGTTCGGGGGACTCGACGGCGAGGTCCAGGGTGACGGTGCCCGGTGCGCCGGCGGCAGCCGCCGGGCCGTTCTGCGCTGCTTCCATGCGGGCAACGGTAGAGGATCAGGGCGCTTCGGCCGGAACCGCTCCGATCCGTACCAGCAGGTCCGCGAGCCGGTCCGTGACGGTCTGCGGGTGCTCCAGCATCACCAGGTGCCCGGCGTCCGGCACGATGACCAGTTCCGCGTCCGGCAGCTGGTCCGCGATGGCCTCGCTGTGCGTGCTGGGGGTCACCAGGTCCTTGTCGCCGGCCAGGATCAGCACCGGGACGTCCCGGAAGGCGGGCAGCGCCCCGCTCTTGTCGTGCTCGGTGAAGGCGGGGTAGAACTCGGCGACCACGTCGATCGGGGTCGACTCGATGAGCCGCTCCGCGAACCGCGACACGGCCGGGTCCACGTCCCGGGAACCGAACGAGTACCGCTTGATCAGCCCCGCGAACAGGTCCGCGGTCGCCCGCCGCCCCCGCTCCACCAGCTCCGTCTGCGAGCCGAGGGCCCTCAGCACCCCGGGCAGCACCCGGCGTACCGCGTTCACGCCCGCCACCGGCAACCCGAAGTTCACCTCGCCGAGCTTCCCGCTGGAGGTCCCGACGAAGGCGACCGCGGCGACCCGGTCACGGATCAGTTCCGGGTGGCGGTCGGCGAGCGCCATCATCGTCATGCCGCCCATGGAGTGCCCGACCAGCACCAGCGGGCCCTCGGGGGCCGCCGCGTCGATGACCGCCTTCAGGTCGCGTCCCAGCTGGTCGATGCCGAGCGGTACGCCCTGGGCCTGGTCGCGGCCCCGCCCGGACCGGCCGTGGCTGCGCTGGTCCCAGTGCACCGTGCGGACCAGGCCGCGCAGCGCGGCCCGCTGGAAGTGCCAGGAGTCCTGGCTGAGGCAGTAGCCGTGGCTGAAGACGACGGTGACGGGGCCGGGCGCCTTGCGCCCGAAGAGCCGGCGGCGGCGCGGACCGGTGCCGCTTCCCTTCGCGCCGGGGCCGGGGGCGGATTCCGGTTCGACCTCGTCGACCTCGTAGTACAGCTCGGTTCCGTCGTCCGCGACGGCCCGGCCGGGCTGCCCGCGCAGCGAGCCGTACGGGCCGGAGGCGTCCAGGGCCAGCCGGGCCTTCTTGCGCATGCCGCGCCCGACCGTGAGCCGCTCGACGGCGACCCCGGCGGCCGCGCCCGCCGCGAGCACCCCTATCGCCGCTCCGGCGAAGCCCGCCCGGCGCCAGCCGGCCGCCGCGACGGCCGCCGTCGCCGCCACGTCCCCCGCACCCGCGGTGGTCTCGCTCACCGTGCCGTACTCCTTCGCCGTCGTCTGCCTCGTCGGTGGAGGGCCCGGACGCGCCGGGCCGGGTGTCAGCCCCGCTCGGGCGAGGCGTGCAGATGGACCCGGGGCACGCGTCCGCTGATACGGGTGACGATCTCGTAGCCGATGGTGTCCGCCGCCACCGCCCAGTCCTCGGCGCCGGGCTCGCCCTGGTCCCCCGGTCCGAACAGCACCGCCCGGGCGCCGGGCCGCGGGGTGTCGCCCCCGAGGTCGACCACGAACTGGTCCATGGCGACGCGACCCGCGACGGTGCGGACGGCACCGTCGATCAGCACCGGCCCCCGCCCGGAGGCGTGGCGCGGGATGCCGTCCGCGTAGCCGAGCGGTACCAGGGCGAGCGTCGTCTCGGCGGAGGTCGTGTAGTGGTGGCCGTAGCTGATGCCGTGGCCCGGCGGCACCTCCTTGACGAGCGCCACCGAGGCGGAGAGCGTCATCACGGGGCGCAGCCCGAAGTCCGCCGGGGTGCCCAGGGCGGGGCTGGGCGAGAGGCCGTACATGGCGATCCCGGTACGGACGAGGTCGAAGTGGGACTCCGGGAGGGTGAGGGTGGCCGGGGAGTTGGCGATGTGCCGCACCTCGGGCCGCACGCCCTCCTTCTCGGCGTACGCCACCATGTCGCGGAACGCCGTCAGCTGGGCCGCGATCGACGGGTGGCCCGGCTCGTCGGCGCAGGCGAAGTGGGACCAGAGACCGGTGACGCGCAGGGTGCCCGCCTCCTCGGCGCCGCGGGCGGCCGAGACGAGTTCCGGCCAGTCGGCGGGCTGGCAGCCGTTGCGGCCCAGTCCGGTGTCGGCCTTGAGCTGGACCCTGGCCGGCCGGCCCGCCGCGGTGGCGGCCTCCACGACCTCGCGCAGCGCCCACATCCCGCTCACCGAGACGTCGATGTCCGCCTCGATCGCCTCGCGCCAGGGCCCGCCCGGCGTCCACAGCCAGCACATGACCCGGCCGCCGACACCGGCCTCACGCAGGGCGAGGGCCTCCTGCGGGGTCGCGGTGCCCAGCCAGGTGGCCCCGGCCTCCAGCGCCGCCCGGGCGCAGGGCAGCGCGCCGTGTCCGTACGCGTCGGACTTCACCACGGCCATGAGCTGCGCCCCGGACGCCCGCGCCCGCAGGACGCGCACGTTGGCGCGCAGGGCGGCGAGGTCGATCTCGGCACGGGCTCTCAGGGACGCTGTCTCATTCATAACGGGCCCAGTCTCTCACTGGCCCGTGGCCGCGCCCTCGGCCTCCCGGGCCGGGAGAGGCGTCAGCGGCGGCGGGCGAGGTGTTCCAGGTGGTCCACCAGCACCGGGACATGGCTGTCCGCGACGTCCTTCACGGCCGTGACGAGGGTGACCGGTCCGCCCGCGCCGAGCAGGCCGGCCAGCTCGTCGACGGCCCGGGTGTGCGCCGGGTCGCCGAGCTCCGTGCGGTAGCGGTCCACGAAGCCGTCGTGGCGGCCCTCGGGATCCTGGTGGTACCAGGACCGCAGCTCCTTCGACGGGGTGACGTCCTTGGCCCACACGTCGACGGCGGCGCGCTCCTTGGAGATCCCGCGCGGCCACAGCCGGTCCACCAGCACCCGGGTCCCGTCGACCTCCTCGGGCGGGTCGTACACCCTGCGTACGCGTACGGCGTCGTCCACGGCCCTCACCCTTCCGGTGCGTCCTCCCCCGGTCCCAGCGTGGATCAGTCGCAGACGTCCCGCCATGCCGCCGGGATCGCCCCGGCGACGTCCCGGGCCGCCACCGGTGCCCCGTCCGAGGCGCGGCGGGCGGCCAGTCCGTGCAGATAGGCACCCGCCGAGGCCGCGTCGCGCGGCTCCAGGCCCGCCGCCAGCAGCGAGCCGGTCAGTCCGGACAGGACGTCGCCGCTGCCCGCGGTGGCCAGCCAGGAGGTGCCGGTCGGGTTGACGCGTACCGGGACGTCGCCGTCCTGCGCGATCAGGGTCGTGGACCCTTTGAGCAGCACCGTGGCGCGAAAGCGCGCGGCCAGTTCCCGTACGGCGTCGAGCCGTCCCGCCTCGACCTCCTCGCGCGCGACCCCGAGCAGGGCGGCCGCCTCCCCGGCGTGCGGGGTGAGCACGGTCGGCGCGGTACGGGCCCGTACGGTGTCGCCGTCCATCAGCCGCAGCCCGTCGGCGTCCACCAGCACCGGGACGTCGGCGGCCAGCACGTCGGTCACCGCCGCGACCGCGTCGGAGCCGTCGCCGAGCCCGGGTCCGACCACCCAGGACTGCACCCTCCCGGCCTCCGACGGCCGCCCCGGGTGCACCAGGGTCTCCGGGAAGCGGGCGATCACCGCGTCCGCGCCCGGACCGGAGTACCGGACCGCGCCCGCTCCGCCGTGCAGCGCGCCCGCGACGGCCAGGACGGCCGCGCCCGGATACCGCTCGGAGCCGGCCGCCACCCCGACCACACCCCGTCGGTACTTGTCGCTCTCGCCGGTCGGTACGGGCAGCAGGGCGGCGACGTCCGCGTACTGGAGGGCCTCCAGGTCGGGCCGCGCGGGCAGCTCGGGGCCCAGGCCGATGTCGACGAGGTGTACGGCGCCCGCGTACTCGGCGGCCGGGTCGATCAGGAGGCCCGGTTTGTAGGTGCCGAAGGTCACCGTCGCGTCCGCCCGGACGGCCGGGCCGCGCACCTGACCGGTGTCCGCCTCGACGCCGCTCGGCAGGTCCACGGCGAGCACGGGCGCCCGCCCGGCGGTCGCCTCACGCACCAGCCGCTCGGCGTCGGGACGCAGGCCGCCGCGCCCGCCGATCCCGGTGATGCCGTCGACGACGAGGTCGACGGCCCCGAGATCGCCCGGGGCGTCGATGACCTGGCCGCCCGCCGCGCGCAGGGCGGCGAGCCCGCCCGGGTGCGCCTTGTCGGGCGCGGTCAGCACCGCGCGGACACCCGCCCCGCGCCGGGCGAGGGCTGCCCCCGCGTAGAGCGTGTCGCCGCCGTTGTCGCCGCTGCCGACGAGAAGGAGCACCCGGGATCCGTACACCCGGCCGGTGCGCCGCAGCAGGTCGCCGCAGGCGACGGCCAGTCCCGCGGCGGCGCGCCGCATCAGCGTGCCCTCGGGGAGCCGTGCCATCAGTGCCTGTTCGGCCGCCCGTACGGTCTCGACGTCGTACGCATGTCGCATGTGTTCAACCCTCCGCGATCACGACGGCCGACGCCACCCCCGCGTCGTGGCTGAGCGAGACGTGCCAGCCGCGGACCCCGAGTTCGGCGGCCCGGGCAGCCACCGTCCCGCGCACCTCCAGCCTCGGGCGTCCGCTGTCCTCGACGCACACCTCGGCGTCCGTCCACAACAACCCACCGGGTGCCCCGAGCGCCTTGGCCAATGCCTCCTTGGCGGCGAACCGGGCCGCCAGCGACGCCGTCCCACGCCGCTCACCGCCCGGCAGCAGCAGCTCCGCCGGAAGGAAGAGCCGCTCGGCCAGCTGCGGCGTACGCTCCAGCGCCGCGCCGAAGCGTTCGATCTCCGCCACATCGATCCCGACCCCAATGATCACGCGCTCACTCACTCACTCGACTGTCACGGACTTCGCCAGGTTGCGCGGCTGGTCCACCTCGTTGCCCCGGGCGGTCGCCAGTTCGCACGCGAAGACCTGCAGCGGCACGGTGGCGACCAGTGGCTGGAGCAGCGTAGGCACAGCCGGGATCCGGACGAGGTGGTCGGCGTACGGGACGACCGTCTCGTCGCCCTCCTCGGCGATGACGACGGTACGCGCCCCGCGGGCCCTGATCTCCTGGATGTTCGACACGATCTTGTCGTGGAGGACGGAGCGGCCGCGTGGGGACGGCGCGATGACGACGACGGGCAGGCCCTCGTCGATGAGCGCGATCGGCCCGTGCTTGAGCTCTCCCGCGGCGAAGCCCTCGGCGTGCATGTACGCGAGTTCCTTGAGCTTCAACGCGCCCTCCAGGGCCACCGGGTAGCCGACGTGCCGCCCCACGAAGAGCACGGTGTCCCGGTCGGCGAGGGTCCGGGCGAGCTCCCGTACGGGCTCCATCGTCCCCAGTACCTCCTCGACCTGGCGGGGGATCTCGGAGAGCTGGCGGACCACGGCGCGGATCTCGTCGCCCCACTTGGTGCCGCGGACCTGGCCGAGGTAGAGCGCGACCAGGTAGCAGGCCACCAGCTGGGTCAGGAACGCCTTGGTGGAGGCGACCGCGACCTCGGGGCCGGCGTGCGTGTAGAGGACGGCGTCGGACTCCCGGGGGATCGTCGAGCCGTTGGTGTTGCAGACGGCCAGCACCCGGGCCCCCTGCTCGCGGGCGTGGCGCAGGGCCATCAGCGTGTCCATGGTCTCGCCGGACTGGGAGATGGCGACGACCAGGGTGCGCCCGTCCAGGATCGGGTCCCGGTAGCGGAACTCGCTGGCCAGCTCCGTCTCGCAGGGCAGCCGGGTGATGTGCTCGATGGCGTACTTGGCGATCATCCCGGCGTGGAAGGCGGTGCCGCAGGCGACGACGACGACCTTGTCGACCTCCCTCAGCACGTGCGGCGGGATGCGGACCTCGTCGAGGTGGAGCGCGCCCGAGGTGCCGACGCGGCCGAGGAGGGTGTCGGCGACGGCCTTGGGCTGGTCGGCGATCTCCTTGAGCATGAAGGAGGCGTAGCCGCCCTTCTCGGCGGCGGAGGCGTCCCAGTCGACGTGGTACTCGCGCGTCTCGGCGCCGGCTCCGTCGAACCCGGTGACCTTCGCCCCGTCCCGGTGCAGCTCCACCACCTGGTCCTGGCCGAGTTCGATCGCGGAGCGGGTGTGGGCGATGAAGGCGGCGACGTCCGAGGCCAGGAACATCTCGCCGTCCCCGACGCCCACGACCAGCGGTGAGTTGCGCCGGGCGCCGACGACCGTGCCGGGCTCGTCCGCGTGCACCGCGACGAGGGTGAAGGCTCCCTCCAGGCGCCGGCACACCTGCCGCATCGCCTCGGCGAGGTCCCCGGCCGAGGAGTACGCCTCCGCCAGCAGGTGGGCCACCACCTCGGTGTCGGTCTCGGAGGACAGGTCGTGGCCCCGGCCGGTCAGTTCCTCGCGCAGGAGGGCGAAGTTCTCGATGATCCCGTTGTGCACGACGGCGACCCGGCCCGCGTTGTCCAGATGCGGATGCGCGTTGGCGTCGGTCGGCCCGCCGTGGGTGGCCCAACGGGTGTGTCCGAGGCCGGTGTTCCCGGCCGGCAGCGGACGCTCCTTCAGCTCCTTCTCCAGATTGACGAGCTTCCCGGCCTTCTTCGCACCGGCCAGGGAGCCGTCCGCGAGGACGGCGACGCCCGCCGAGTCGTAGCCCCGGTATTCGAGGCGCCTGAGTCCCGCGACGACGACGTCCTGCGCCGACTGCCCACCGACATAACCCACGATTCCGCACATATCGGCACCCTAAGGCCGCAGTGCCGCCGGTGGCGGTAGCCAGGCCTTCCCGCACGGTCCGCGTGGTCGTGGCGCGCCCGGCCGCGGTGGAGCGGTGCGGCGGGCCGGGCCGCACCGCTCCACCGGGGTCAGCGGCCTCCCGCTCCCCCGCCGCTCACACGGAAGGAGGCGGAGCCGCGCCCCCTCAGGGCCCCTGCGTCAGGAACGCCTGGGCGTAGGCCGTGGTGCCGAGCTTGTTGGGGTGGTAGCTCTCCCGGCTGAGGCAGGACGTGCCCCACGGCCAGCCGCACAGCGACGGGCCGTCGCCGTGACCGAAGTCGCCCTCCCCCTTGGGTCCGAGGACGAGTCCGTTGATCCCCTCCGGATTGTCACAGGCCCGCTTCCCCTCGAAGGCGGCCTGCGCGGAGCGGTACTTGACGCCGCTCCCTGCCATCGAGAGGGCCATCGTCCTCAGCTTGCCGTCCCAGTACTCCGCCATGTCGTTCAGGATCTGGCGTTCCGCGACACCCAGGACCGCGGTGCAGGCCGGGTTCAGGCTGAAGAGGGCCGGATAGCCCATCAGCACGATCGTGGCCTTGTCCGCCTTGGTGTGGATGTCGGCGAGCAGCGACCGCGTGTCACTCACCACGGTGTCGATCTCCGCCTTCATGGACGCCTCGCTCGGGCACCCGAGGAACGCGCAGTCGGTGATCTTCTGGTCGAAGCGCAGATCGTTCCCGCCGATGGTCAGCGCGACCAGTGTGGTGTCGGAGCTGAGTACGCCCGAGTCGACCTGCACCTGCTCGTGGAAGTTGCCGTCGTACCCCCAGTCGTCGGGGCTCCCGCTCACCTGCCAGGTCCGGGCACCGGAACAGGCGGTGAACTGGAAGTCCATCGACGGGTCGTTCCGGTCGGCGAGCGTTCCCACCGATTCCGTCTGCCCCGGCAGTACGGCCTTGCGCGACCAGGCGTTCGCGCTGCGCCGGCAGCCGTTCCAGGTGTCCTTGCCGAAGTGGAGGTTGCTGGCCTCGTCGTAGTCACCGGCTCCCTCGCCCGAGGTGTAGGAGTCGCCCATCGCGACCACCATGTCCTTGGGCTTGCCGGACAGGGGCTGGAAGGCGACCGCGTCCCAGGCGACGTCGTGGTCGGCGGTGCCGTCGTCGGTCTCGTTGTCCAGCATGACCCGGGGCGTTCCGGAGAACTGGTAGGTCCCCAGCGGCACCCAGGTGTTCTTGCGGTGCCGTGTGTTGATGTAGCGGTCCCGGGTGGTGCCGTTGCCCAGGTCGATCCGGTAGTGGGCCTGCTGGGTGTGGGCTCCGGTGTCCGGCACGTGGACCAGGACCCGGGCCCACTGTTTCAGGCTCTTGTTCAGGGTCCAGGTACCGGTCACCCGCATCTCGTTGATGCGTTTGCTGGAGTCACGGGTGTGGGCGAACCAGTAGTGGGCGCCGAAGCCGCCTCCCACCTGCTGGAAGTCCTCCTTGCCCTCGTACGTCCCGTTCGATGCGGCGAAGTCCCAGGTCAGCGAGCCCGAGCTGGTCCAGGACTTGGAGCAGTCGGTCCGCATCGCCGGCACCCCGGGCGCCACGTCGTCGATGACCAGGGCGTTCGAGGGGAGGCCGTCGAGCGTGCAGGCCGGCTTGCCGCTGTTGCCCCGGCCCAGTTCCGACCGCAGCGTCTTGTAGGTCAGGGTCTCGAACCCGCAGTCGCCCCTGCACCCCTTCCACTGGGCGTTCCCGCCGTACCAGAGGTCCTCGAAGCAGGCCACGGTGGTGCACTCCGGGGGATAGTCGGAGTCGCACCCGTTGGTGGGGTTGCAGAAGGCGTCCAGCGGCGGCTTGATGGCCGACGTACGGTACTCGGCGTCGTTCCACCAGGCGGCCTGGTAGCCGTGGGTGTTGCTGTCGTTCTCCTCGCCGGCGTCGCTGTAGGCCCGGCCGGTGTCGATGGGGAAGGCGGCCCAGCCCATCACCTTCTCGGGGTAGGACCACTTCTGCGGTTCCGCCGCGTCGGCGTAGCTGTTGTTGTCGAGGAAGGCGTGGCGGTCGGCCGGGTACTTGGGGTTGGCCGGGTTGTTGAGCCAGCCGAGACCCCAGTTGCCGCTGACCCCGGGCACGTTGAAGCCGAGGTTGTAGTTCCACACCGCGGCGAACCAGTTCTCGATGTTCTGTGGGTCGTCGTCGTTGATCTCGATGAGATGCGCGGGGTTGTGCACCTCGTTCCACTTCTTGGCGAGCGTCTGGGCGGCGACGGCCACGTTGGCCGTGTAGTCGAGGGCGATGGCCCGCTGCTCGTCGGCCGTGAACGGCATCGGCTTGCCGGGCTGGGAGCTCATGCCGTCCGTCTGCTGGCCCATGCCGTAGCCGCAGTCGGCCTCGTCCCAGTCGATCGTCCAGTACTTGTCCGGGTCGTAACCGGGCGTACCGGGGTAGATGTTGGTGCCGTAGAAGTTCCCCACCAGGGGGTTACCGGTCTGGCCGGGCAGGACGTGGTGGGTGGACTGCCACATGTTGGACTCCTGCGCCAGGACTCCGAGGAGCACCTGGGCCGGGATGCGGGAACCGGCCGGAGCCCCTTCGAGATCCGGCAGCGGGAACATCGTCGACGGCGACACCGACGAGCCGAGGCCCGCCTGCGCCCGCCAGCCGCCCTGTGTGATGTAGCCACTCGTGAGGTTGCCGCGGATCGCCATGTCGACGGCCCACTCGACCTGGTTGGGGGTGGGCTGCAACGCCTGCTGGTTCGGGTCGTTGCGGGGCACGGCACACGAGGCCTCGGGGTCGTACGTCGTCTTCGACGAGTCCACCGCCGCCGTGCCGGCGCGGGCGGCCGCTCTGCCCGCCCCGCCGTCTCCCGCCCGGACCGCGCTCCTCAGCGCGGGGGACGCGGTCTCCTCGACGGGCGCGGTCTCGCCGGGGACGGTGAACTCCAGCTTCTCGTCCGTCTGTGGCACGCGCGCGTCGATCCGGTACGGCAGATCGCCCTCGGCGACCAGAGCGGTGAGCGGATCCGACCCGTGGGTGCGCAGCCCGGTCGAGACCGCCTTGTCCACGGCCAGGCGGCCGTGGGAGGAGACGGCCGTGCCGGCCGTGACGTCGAGACGGGCGATGCTGCCCGGCAGCGCGGCGACGTCCTTCGGCTTCCCGGTGAGGAACAGCCGGCCCCCGGTGCCGGCGGAGAGGCCGACCGAGCCGAGGTCGCCGTGGGCGAGGGTGCTGAGCTTGCCGCCCACGGCACGGCGTACGGTCACCTTCTCCCCCTCGCGCTGGAGGAAGCCGACGCCTCCCTCGGCGTCCGGGTGCAGGTGGAAGGCGGGTCCCGTCGTCCGGCCGATCCGCTCGGTGCCGCCGTCGGCGCTCACCCGGGTGAGGCTGCTGCCGCGGGCGGCCACGATCCCGTCCCCGACGGGCACGGCCGAGGTCACCTCGCCCGGCACGGTGAGGGTCCGGTCCACCGTCGCGTCGGCGGTGTCCACGGTCAGGAGCCGGGTCTCGGCCACCTTCTCGTCGCCCGACTGGGTCAGGACCACCGTCTCGCCGGTACCGCAGCCGGGGTTGAAGTAGGCCAGCGAGACCTGCTCGCGCAGCTTGGTCACCGTACGGGAGTCGAGGTCCACCACGGCCGCGAACGCCCCGCGGTCGAAGAGCGCCGGTTCGTTGGTGAACTCCCTCGGCGCGTAGGCGACGACGGCGCGCTTGCCCGAACCGGTGACGCACACGTTGCCGATCCAGGCGTCGGTGTCGAAGCCGTCCTCGCGCAGCGTCGCGGCCTCCCGCCACCGGTAGGCCTCGGAGCTGTCGGCGACCAGGACGTGCAGCCCCTGCGGGTCGCCGACGACGGTGACGGCCCGGTCGTCGGAGCTCCGCCAGCCCTTGGGCAGTTTGCCGTCCGGCTCGGTCACCTTCGAGGGGTCGTCGGCCGCTTCGGTCCGCTCGGCCGCGGGCCTGGCGTCGGCGGCCGTCGCCGCGCCGCCGTCCCGCTCGTTCGCGGCCGCCCACGCGTAGGCCGGCAGCAGCGACGCGGTCATCACCGTGGCCGCGATCGTGGCCCATCTCTTTCTTCGTCCTGAGGTTCTCATTGCACCTTCCGTGGTGGGTGTGCCGTGCCTGACGGAGCCTCCGGGGCGAAACGGGGACGGCCGCACGCGTCCTCCTCCCCGCGGGCTCCTCACATCCGGGACGCGTTCCTGATGGCGTCGGCCACCTGCTTCTTCTCCGCGTCCAGGACCAGCTGGTTCTCCTCGATGAACTCCCGTTGCATCCGCGTCTCGACGGAGAACCAGACGCCCACGAGATCGGTCTTCTCCTTGCACGTCACGTCGGTGACGGCGGTCCGGATCTCCTCGGCGGACGGCGTGCTGGATTCCCCGAAGTGCGCGAAGGGGGCGTTCTGCGGGTCCGTGAACCGGTAGCCGCTGCTCCGCATGCAGGCGGACCAGCGCTTGATGACGTCCTGGACCGCGGGGTCGCCGAGCGAGTTCTCGTAGCTCTTCCGGTTCAGCTCGCCGGTCTTGGTGTCGCCGAACTCCGCGCCCAGCTTCCGGCTCGCCTCGCCCAGGCAGCCGTTCTCCGGGATCCCGCTGCCGGTGGGAGCCGCCATGCCCTCGGGTCCGGGCGCGGTACGCCCCATGAGGGCCTGCCACTCCGCCTCGGTCGGGTTCACGTCCGCGTTCACCTTGCTGATGTCGACGGACGGGACCTGGTAGCCGAGGGTCTCGGACTCCTCGAGGTCGGTGATTCCGTAGCGGCGTGGCATGTTGGCGTCGTTGGAACTCGGGGGCGGCATGAGCCCCAGCTCGGGTACCCGGTACCGGAAGCCGAGGCGCTTCATGCACGCGGCCGCGAGCCGCTGCTTCGACCTCTCGATCTGCAGCCCGTCCGCGTAATTGAGCATGTACGCCTCCAGGGGAAGCGCCAGCCCCTTGGTCAGGCCGCTGACGGGCACCACGGGCGGCCCCTTCACCTCGCCGTTCTCGGCGGAGCCGATCGCGGCCGACGACGCGCCCTCCTCCTGCGCGGAACAGGCTGTTCCGCCCAGGAGGAGGGCACCCGCCAGGGTCCAGGCCGAAACCGCCCTGCGTGCGGTGTCGCGCACAGGGATCACAGGCCCCGCTGCGAGGCGTTCTGGTTGTGCAGGCTGCTGTTCAGGTCCTTGCAGTTGTTGGGTCCGAAGTCCTGGGACACGCCCGCGTAACCGCTGTTGTAGTAGACCCGGTACTTCGCCCACGTGCTGTCGACGCAGGCGTGCCCGGCGTTGTTCTTGACGGCCTGCCCCTGCCCGGCCCCGTTGGTGGTGCCGCCGAAGACGTAGACGACCGAGCCGTTGTCGTAGTTGTAGATGTCACCCATGAACCCCGAGGCCGCGCCGTAGCCGTAGGCCTTCGAGTTGTAGTAGAGGGTCAGGTGGTTGGCCGTCTGGCACCACCCGGCAGCCGTCCGCACACACTCGCCGTAGCGGTACTCCACGGCCTGCGCGGAAGAGCTGAAAACCGACACCGTGAGTCCGGCCGCCGCCGCTGCCACGGCCAGTGCGCGCTGGATCTTCTTCACTTGGTCTCCCCAACTTGGCTGATTCGGCCCTCCTCCCGGTTCGGGAGAAAGGAACCTGGCCACGCTCTCCGGGAGACCCGGGGGCTAGCATCCAGAACGGCGGGACTGGCGCAATTACGCCAGCGCGGCTGCCCCATTGGTCGCCTTCTGTGAAGCTTGTGCACCTGTTGTGTGCGCACGGTCGTTCTTAGAGTGATCACTACCGCTGACCGCCATCAGCCCCACAGGCGCGGCTGATCGACATCAATCACACCGAAGGGTGACATGAGCACATCCGTGGAAGCCGACGAGCTGGAGCGGTGCATCCTCGATCTGCTGCACGAGGGCCTCGACGACGCCGCGATCGCACGCCGCTTGGGGGTCGGCCACCGAACGGTGCAGCGCCGGGTGCGCGGCCTGATGGAGCGGTGGCAGGTCGTCGGCCGGGTCGCCCTCGGCGCCCGCGCCCAGGAATTCGGCCTGCTGAAGCGCTCGGACCGAGCCGCGTAGCCACCGCTCGGCAGATTGCGCACCACCGGCCGAATTACCCCCTTTCCACCCTCCTGCACCTGGAATGCAATTACGGTGCCCACGGCCTCCGGAAACGTTGTTGATCACGTGGGGGTTTCGTGCTTGGATGGTGAAACGGGGCTCGACATACGAAAACCCGGGAAGCGGCGGAAACACACTCCCCCTTCCCGGCACCGGCACTCTCTTCGAATGCGCTCCCCGTAGCTGCTTTTCATGTGATCAAGCGTTATTGGGGGATGACCTTGAATGAGAGGACACGTGTCGCCGTCCAGCGGTGGGGCCCGGTGTTCACGAGCCTCTTGGCCGCCTCCCTCCTGGTCGGCTGTGCGTCGCGGGAGCCGGCCCCGGACGCCGGCCCCGGGATCAAGGCCCCGGTTCTCCTGAAGAGCACCGACCTGCGGCTTCCGCTGGACACCTATCTCTTCTCGCCCTCCGAGCAACAGCGGATGGAGGAGGCGAGGGCCGCGCTCGACACGGTCTGCATGCGGCGGCTCGGCCTGGACTACGACCCGGGACCCGTCGGGCCTCCGCTCGGCCCCCGAAGCCTGATGGACCGTCGTTACGGGGTGACGGACGAGGCCGAGGCCGCCTCCGACGGGTACCACCTGGGCGACCGCGACCCCCGCACCCGTACGGCGCCCACCCGGGAGCCGTTGACCGACGCCGAGAACAGCGCCCTCCTGGGCTCCTCCGAGGGCGCGTCCGCCGACGACGGCGCGTCCCTGCCGGACGGACGGCCGGTACCGGCCGGAGGCTGCGTGGGGGAATCGACGAAGAACCTGGCGGGTGGCGGCCGACTGGGCCCGACCGATCCGGTCCGGAAGGCCAACGCCGAGACCTTCAAGTCCTCCATGGCCGACGCGCGCGTGGTCGAGGTGTTCGGGGCGTGGTCCCGGTGCATGGAGAAGCGGGGCCACGCGTACGCCGATCCGTTCGCCGCGATGAGTGACCCCCGGTTCCAGGGCGCCGAGCCCGCACCGGACGAGCCGGAGGTGGCGGTCGCCGATGTCGCCTGCAAGAAGCGGACGAACCTGGTCGGGACCTGGTTCGCCGTGGAGACCGCCCAGCAGGAAAAGCTGATCGCGCGGAACCGGTCGACGTTCGACGACGCGTTGAAGAGCAAGAAGGAGCAGCTCTCCAGGGCTGCCGAGGCTCTCGGTAATTCCCGGTGAGCGGATCGGACACATCAAGCCGATAAATCGTGCAGCAGAGTTTTCGCGGCCGTGTGAAAAGCGCGTCCGAATACTTTCCGCTGCCCTGCGTCCGGCAAACGTGCCGGACGTCGAATCAAGAATCCGAGAGGGAATCTCATGAAGCGCAAGATGACGCTCGCCGCCGTCGCCCTGGGAGCCGCACTGGTGACGCCCTTCATGGCGTCCACCGCCCAGGCCACGGAGTCGTCCACCGTCGCCGAGGTCACGCCGATGGCCGCCTCCGACTGTCCGACGGGCAAGTTCTGCTTCTTCTACAACTCGGGCCTGGCCGGCTCGCACAACGAGCTGAGCGGCGTCAACGTACCCAACCTCGCCAATTACACCTTCACGAGCTCCGGCGCGGGCAAGGGCCAGTCCGTCAAGAACAACGCCGCGTCGGCCCAGAACAACAACCACTGCAACGCCACGGTGTTCTACAACTCCAACTACGCCGGAGCCTCCGACTGGTTCGGCTACCGCAACGGCGGGCAGCTCGTGAACACCTACAACAACAACGCCTCCGTGTACTTCGCGTCCTTCTGCGGCTGACACACCCGGCCGGCCACGACGGCCCGCCGGTTCTCCGGCGGGCCGTCGCCCGTTCCGCCGGAGAACCGGCGGAACGGCGGGCCGTGAGCCGTGCGGGGCGGGCGGGCGGGCCGTGCGAGGTCCCACGTGACCGACCCCACCCCCCGCTCCGTCAGAACTCCCGCAACAATGAAGAGGTGATCACTTCACCCGCACGGAGCCCCCGGCGCACCGACCACGCGCCGACGCCCTACGTCGACCTGACCCGCGCGGAGTGGAGCGCGCTGCGCGACAAGACGCCCCTTCCGCTGACCGCCGAGGAGGTGGAGAAGCTGCGCGGCCTCGGCGACGTCATCGACCTCGACGAGGTGCGGGACGTCTACCTGCCGCTGTCCAGGCTGCTCAACCTCTACGTCCAGGCCACCTCGGGCCTGCGCGGCGCGCTCAACACGTTCCTCGGGGACGCGGGCAACGGCCACGGTGAGCAGCGGGGCACCCCGTTCGTCATAGGGGTCGCCGGAAGTGTCGCCGTGGGCAAGTCCACCACCGCCCGCATCCTCCAGGCGCTGCTGGCCCGCTGGCCGGAGCACCCCCGGGTGGAGCTGGTGACCACCGACGGCTTCCTGCTGCCGATGAAGGAGCTCGAGGCGCGCGGCCTGATGTCCCGCAAAGGGTTCCCGGAGTCCTACGACCGGCGGGCGCTGACCCGGTTCGTCGCCGACATCAAGGCGGGCAAGGACGAGGTGACGGCCCCCGTCTACTCGCACCTGATCTACGACATCGTCCCGGACGAGCGGCTCACCGTGCGCCGCCCCGACATCCTCATCGTCGAGGGCCTGAACGTGCTGCAGCCCGCGCTGCCCGGCAAGGACGGCCGCACCAGGGTCGGCCTCGCGGACTACTTCGACTTCAGCGTGTACGTCGACGCCCGCCCCGAGGACATCGAGGCCTGGTACCTCCACCGCTTCCGCCGGCTGCGCGAGACGGCCTTCCAGAACCCGTTCTCGTACTTCCGCAAGTACACCCAGGTCTCCGAGGAGGAGGCGCTGGACTACGCGCGCACCATGTGGCGGACGATCAACAAGCCGAATCTCCTGGAGAACGTGGCACCGACCCGGAGCCGTGCCACGCTGGTGTTGCGCAAGGGGCCCGACCACAAGGTCCAGCGCCTGTCGTTGCGCAAACTCTGAACCCGGGGAGTCGCCGCCGTGCTCCATCTGCGCCTCATCGTGCCCGCCGACCGCACCGACGAGGTCGTGGAGCTGCTGGAGCGGACGGCGGGCACCGCCCACCTCGCGGTACTGGCCGGCGCCGCGCGCAGCCCGGCCGGGGACGTGGTCCTGTGCGACGTGGCACGCGAGGCGGGTGACGAGCTGATCGACGCGCTGCGCGGGCTCGGCATCGACCGGACCGGCGCCATCACCGCCGAGACCATGGATCTCACCCTCTCGGCGGACGCCGACGACGCGGAGCGGCAGGCGCCCGGCGCCGGTGCGGACGCGGTGCTGTGGGAGGAGCTGACCGAGGTCACGCACGAGGAGTCCGTCTTCAGCGCCACCTATGTGGCGTTCCTCGGCGTCGCGGTGATGCTGGCCGCCTGCGGGGTGATGCTCGACAACGTGATCCTGATCGTGGGCGCGATGGCGGTGGGCCCGGAGTTCGGGCCGCTGGCCGGGATCTCGACGGCTCTGGTGCAGCGCGCCCCGCGCCTGGTCGCCGCGTCGTTGTGGGCGCTGATCGGCGGGTTCGCCGTCGCGGTGGTGCTGACGGCCGGGTTCTCCTGGCTGATGGACGCCCTCGGCCTCTTCCACGCCGGCATGGTCACGGCGCACCGGCCCAACACCGGTTTCATCTGGCATCCGGACGGGCTGTCGTTCGTGGTGGCGATCCTGGCGGGCGTCGCCGGGACGCTCTCGCTGACCTCGGCGAAGTCCGGGGCGCTGATCGGCGTGGCGATCTCCGTGACCACGGTGCCGGCCGCCGCCAACGCCGCGGTCGCCTTCAGCTACCAGGACCTCACCCAGGCCTGGGGTTCCACCGAGCAGCTGCTGGCCAACCTCGGGGGCATCGTCCTGGCGGGAACGCTGACGCTGCTCGTGCAGAAGGCGCTGTGGGGCCGGCAACGCAGGACGGACCCGGCGGTGAAGCCGGATCCGTCCAGGTGAGCGGGTCCGTCAGCCCAGGGCCGACTTCACCACGTCGGCCAGCTGCCCGGCCACGGCGCGCGCCTGCTCGATGTCGGCGGCCTCGACCATGACCCGCACCAGCGGTTCCGTACCGGACTTGCGCAGCAGCACCCGCCCCGTGTCACCGAGGTCGCGCTCGGCCCGGGCGACGGCGGCGGCCACCTCGGGCGAGGTGTCGACGCGTGACTTGTCGACGTCCGGGACGTTGACGAGGACCTGCGGGAGGCGCACCATCACCCCGGCGAGGTCGGCGAGCGTACGGCCGGTGGCGGCGACCCGGGCCGCGAGCATCAGGCCGGTCAGCGTGCCGTCGCCGGTGGTGGCGTGGTCCAGGACGATGACGTGGCCGGACTGCTCACCGCCCAGTGCGAAGCCCTCGGCCTTCATGGCCTCCAGCACGTAGCGGTCGCCGACGGCGGTCTGGACGAGCTGGATGCCCTCCCGCTCCATCGCCGTCTTGAAGCCGAGGTTCGACATGACCGTGCCGACGACGGTCTCCTTGCGCAGCTGTCCGGCCTCGCGCATGGCGACGGCGAGCACGGCGAGGATCTGGTCCCCGTCGACCTCCTCGCCGGCCGCGTCCACGGCCAGGCAGCGGTCCGCGTCGCCGTCGTGCGCGATGCCGAGGTCGGCGCCGTGCTCGACGACGGCGGCCCGCAGCAGCTCCAGGTGGGTGGAACCGCAGCCGTCGTTGATGTTCAGGCCGTCCGGCTCGGCGCCGATGGTGACGACCTCGGCGCCGGCGCGGGCGAACGCCTCCGGCGAGACCCGGGCGGCGGCGCCGTGCGCCTCGTCCAGGACGACCTTCAGGCCGTCGAGCCGGTTCGGGAGGACACCGATGAGGTGGGCCACATAGCGGTCGAAGCCCTCGGTGTAGTCGGTGACGCGGCCGACTCCGGCACCGGTGGGACGGCTCCACGGCTCACCGGTGCGGTGCTGCTCGTAGACCGTCTCGATACGGTCCTCCAGCTCGTCGGCCAGCTTGTGGCCGCCCCGGGCGAAGAACTTGACGCCGTTGTCCGGCATGGCGTTGTGACTGGCCGAGAGCATGACACCGATGTCGGCGCCGAGCGCACCGGTCAGGTACGCCACCGCGGGGGTCGGCAGCACGCCGACCCGCAGCACGTCCACTCCCGCGCTGGCCAGGCCCGCCACGACGGCGGCCTCCAGGAACTCCCCCGAGGCGCGGGGATCACGTCCCACCACGGCGGTCGCCCGATGCCCCTCGAAGGTGCCGGCCTCGGCCAGTACGTGCGCCGCCGCGACCGAGAGTCCGAGCGCGAGCTCGGCCGTCAAGTCCGCGTTGGCGACACCGCGCACGCCGTCCGTGCCGAAGAGTCGTCCCACTGGTGTCCTCCGAAGGTGCTCAGAAACCGCAAAACCAACGCAATGAAAACAGGGCATAGCCACGCACGACGCGACAGAACATACTGCGGCGCGCCCGCCAGCCCGATAAACGTCTTAAGCCGTTATACGCCCGCGAGGGCCGATAAACGAACGCCCCGGCAGCACGAGGTGTGCCGCCGGGGCGAACGTGTACAGCAGATGAGCAGGCGATTTAGCGCTTGCTGTACTGCGGGGCCTTACGGGCCTTCTTGAGACCGGCCTTCTTGCGCTCGACCGCACGGTCGTCGCGGGAGAGGAAGCCGGCCTTCTTCAGCGTGGCGCGGTTGTTGTCCACGTCCGCCTCGTTCAGCGCACGGGCCACGCCGAGGCGCAGGGCACCGGCCTGACCGGAGACGCCGCCACCCGAGATGCGGGCGATGACGTCGTAGCGGCCGTCGAGCTCGAGCACCTTGAAGGGCTCGTTGACTTCCTGCTGGTGCACCTTGTTGGGGAAGTAGTCCTCAAGGGTGCGACCGTTGATCTTCCACTTGCCGGAGCCCGGAACGATCCGGACGCGGGCGATGGCGTTCTTGCGACGGCCCAGGCCGGCCGCGGGCTGCGGGTCGCCGAAGCGGCCCGCGAGCGACTCGGAGGTGTACTCACCCTCGACGGGGACCTCCGACTCGAAGGTGGTCACCTCGGCGAAGGTCTCTTCGCCCTCGGTGCCCTCGACGGGCGTCTCAACAGTGGTCTCGGCCACGATTCTCCTCAGATCTTTCTGTACGTCTTAGGGGGGAGGCCGGAACTACTGCGCGACCTGGGTGATCTCGTACGGGACCGGCTGCTGCGCAGCGTGCGGGTGCTGGTCACCCGCGTAGACCTTCAGCTTCGAGAGCATCTGGCGACCCAGGGTGTTCTTGGGGATCATGCCCTTGATGGCCTTCTCGACGGCCTTCTCCGGGTTCTTGGAGAGCAGCTCGTCGTAGCGCACGGAGCGCAGACCGCCCGGGAAGCCGGAGTGGCGGTACGCCATCTTCTGGGTCTTCTTGTTGCCGGACAGGTGAACCTTGTCGGCGTTGATGATGATGACGAAGTCGCCCATGTCCATGTGGGGGGCGTAGATCGCCTTGTGCTTACCCCGGAGGAGGTTCGCAGCCGTGGTGGCCAGACGGCCGAGAACGATGTCCTCGGCGTCGATGATGTGCCACTGGCGAGTGACATCGCCGGGCTTAGGGCTGTACGTACGCACTTCGTAGCCTTCGCTTCTTCAGTGGATGGGTCCAGACACATGGCACCTCTGAAGCGATCATGCAGCTGGGGCTCACAATGCCGGGGACGCTGCCCGTATGCGAGCCACTGGTAACTGCTCCAGAGAACCTACGTAAGGGCCCCTCGCGTGAGAACGACCAAGCCAATACGCATAACGAACCAGAAGACTACCGTCCGGCCCCCGCGCGGGTCAAAACGCCCCCGCGCGGGTGACCGTTCCCGTCCTACCTGGCGCGTTGCACCCTGCGCTCGTCCCAGACCGGCTCCGCGGCCTCCCGCACGACCCCGTCCGAGCCGAAGACGAGGAACCGGTCGAAGGACTTCGCGAACCAGCGGTCGTGGGTGACGGCCATCACCGTGCCGTCGTACACCTCCAGCCCGTCCTGCAAGGCCTCGGCCGACTCCAGGTCCAGGTTGTCCGTCGGCTCGTCCAGCAGCAGCGCGGTGGTGCCGGCCAGCTCCAGCAGCAGGATCTGGAAGCGGGCCTGCTGCCCGCCGGACAGCCTCTCGAAGGCCTGGTCGCCCTGGCGCTCCAGCTCGTAGCGGCGCAGCACGGACATCGCGCCGCCGCGGTCCTTGGCGTGCTCCGTCCACAGGATCTCGACGAGCGTCTTGCCGAGCAGCTCCGGGTGGGCGTGGGTCTGCGCGAAGTGCCCCGGCACGACCCGGGCACCGAGCTTCCACTCCCCCGTGTGCGCCACCGGCTCCCCGGCGAGCAGCCGCAGGAAGTGCGACTTGCCCGAGCCGTTGGAGCCGAGGACCGCGACGCGCTCGCCGTAGTAGATCTCCAGGTCGAACGGCTTCATCAGCCCGGTCAGCTCCAGGTTGGCGCAGGTCACCGCCCGCACCCCGGTGCGTCCGCCGCGCAGCCGCATCCGGATGTCCTGCTCACGCGGCGGCTCGGGAGGCGGGCCCGCCTCCTCGAACTTCTTGAAGCGGGTCTGCATCGCGTGGTAGCGGTTCGCCATGTCGGGGCTGTTCGCCGCCTGCTGCCGCATCCGCAGGACGAGCGCCTTCAGCCGGGCGTGCTCCTCCTCCCAGCGCCGCAGCAGCTCCTCGAAGCGCGCGAACCGCTCCTTGCGGGCCTGGTGGTACGTGGCGAAGCCGCCGCCGTGCACCCACACGTCCGAGCCGGCCGGGCTCGGCTCCACGCTGACGATCTTCTCGGCGGCCCGGGAGAGCAGTTCCCGGTCGTGGGAGACGAACAGGACCGTCTTACGGGTCTCCTTGAGCTTCTCCTCCAGCCACCGCTTGCCGGGCACGTCCAGATAGTTGTCCGGCTCGTCCAGCAGCAGCACCTCGTCCGGGCCCCGCAGCAGCGCCTCCAGGACGAGCCGCTTCTGCTCGCCCCCGCTGAGCGTGCGCACCTCGCGCCACTGCGCCTTCTCGTACGGGACGCCGAGCGCGGCCGTGGTGCAGATGTCCCAGAGGGTCTCCGCCTCGTACCCGCGTGCCTCGGCCCAGTCGCTGAGCGCCTGCGCGTACGCCATCTGCGCGGCCTCGTCGTCCACCGTCAGGATGCGCTCCTCGGCCGCGTCGACGGCCCGGGCTGCCTCCCGGATGCGCGGCTGGGCCACGGACACCAGCAGGTCGCGCACGGTCCGCTCGTCCCGTACGGAGCCCACGAACTGGGCCATCACGCCCAGCCCGCCGCTCACCGACACCGAGCCGCCGTGCGGCTGGAGCTCTCCGGCGAGGAGTCTCAGGAGGGTCGTCTTGCCCGCCCCGTTCGCCCCGACGAGGGCGACGACCGCCCCGTCCGCCACCCGGAACGAGGCGTCGCCGAGCAGCACCCGCCCGTCCGGCAGGTAGTACTCCAGATGGCCCGCTTCAAGATGTCCCATGACAGCATTGTCACGGCCCGCGAAGCCGTGGCCCAACCGGTTTACCGCCGGTCTGTGCCGTGCCCGGCCATGTTCGCCGGGAGCGGCACTAGGATTCGCGCATGAGCTTTGGGCAAGGGGGGCCCTCCTGGGGGCCGGGAGGACCGGGAGAGAACCGGACTCCGGACTGGGCGGCACTGGCCGAGGCGTCCGCGGCGCGCGGCCGGCGCCGGAAGTGGCTGATGATCGGGGGCGGCGCGCTCGCCACCGCGGCCGTCGCCGCGATCGTGGCCACCGCCGTCATCACGACCGGCAACCACGGCGGCGCCTCCGCGTCGGACGGGAAGACGAGCCAACTGCCCGCCCCCGAGGATCTTCCGGAGCAGAGCACGGCGCCGCAGCCCTCCTTCTCGTCCGTCGCGCCCCCGCCCCCGCCGGACCCGAAGGACTACATAGCCGACGCCCGCAAGGACAAGGCCCCCGTCACCGTGGACGCCTTCTTCCCGGGCAAGAAGCTGACGATGGGCGACCGCGTCTACGCCAAGGGCGCCACGCACGACACCAGGAGCTGCGCCGCGACCACCCAGGGCGCCCTCGGCTCGATCCTCACGGCCAACGGCTGCGACCAGGTCGTCCGCGCCACGTACAGCAAGGACGGGGTGGCCGTCACCGTCGGGCTCGCCGTGTTCGCCACCGAGGCCGAGGCGAAGAAGGCGGCCCAGGAGGCGTCCGGCGGCCTCGCCTCCCTCAGCGGCGCGGGCGTCCCCACCTTCTGCCGCGGCGGCGCCGTCTGCCGGCGCACCTCCAACTACTACGGCCGCTACGCCTACTTCACGGTCGGCGGCTTCACCGACGGCACGAGCGTCACCAAGGCGGACAAGGACGTCTTCGCGGCCGGCAACGACGTGCGGGACTTCACCTTCCGCCAGATCCGCCACCGAGGCGAGGTCCAGGCCTCGGCCGCGGCCGAGCCCCCCACCACCTGACGCCCGCTCAGCAGCAGCCCGCGCCCGGCAGCGACCTGACGTTACGGGCCTCCACGGCGCGGGCCGCCAGCAACGCGTCCGCCGGGTAGGCGACTTCCTCCAGCGTCAGCCCGTGCGGCCGCACCACGTGCACCGCCGGGTCCCGCACCCTCGCGGCCAGCACCTCGGCGGGCCAGCCGGCCGGGCGCCGCCCGTCACCGACGAACAGGGCCGCGCCGATCAGCGCCCGCACCATGTTGTGGCAGAAGGCGTCGGCCTGCACGGTCGCCGTGAGCACGCCGGACTCCCCGTCCCGCACCCAGTGCAGCTTCTGGAGCGTGCGGATGGTCGTGGCACCCTCACGTTTCTTGCAGTACGCGGCGAAGTCGTGCTCACCCGTCATCCGTGCCGCCGCCTCGTTCATCGCGTCCAGGTCCAACGGCCGGTCGTGCCACAGCACATGACCCCGCGTCAGAGGATCCACGCCACCCGGCCGGTCCCCCACCCGGTACGCGTAACGCCTCCACAGCGCGGAGAAGCGCGCGTTGAACCCCGCCGGGGCCTCCTCGGCCCGCCAGATCCGTACGTCCAGCGGCAGCCGCCCCGCCATCCGGCGCAGCAGCTTCTCCCGGTGCTCGGCCCACACCTCCACCGGCAGGTCCACGTGCGCCACCTGCCCGCGCGCGTGCACCCCCGCGTCGGTGCGCCCGGCGACCGTCAGGTCGTACGTCACCGACGACCGGGTCACCGTCCGCAGCGCGTCCTCGATCTCGCCCTGCACGGTCCGCCTGCCGGTCTGCTTCGCCCAGCCCGAGAAATCCTTCCCGTCGTACGAAAGGTCCAGCCGTACCCGCACGTATCCGGGCTCTGCCTCGTCACTCACCCGCGCATCCTCTCAAAACCGAACGGGCCCGCACCGCCCCGGAGGGTGGTGCGGGCCCGCGACGGGGTCGTCAGGACGCTCAGGCGTCCTTGGACTCCTCGGCGGCCTCGTCGGCCGGCTTGGCGTCCTCGACGGTCTCGGCCGGAGCCTCGTCCTTCTTGAGGGCGTCTTCCTTGACCGCGCGCTTCGTGGCGGCCTCGGCCTCACCGGTGGCCTGCTGGGCCACGGTCAGCGCCTCGACCAGCTCGATGACGGCCATCGGGGCGTTGTCGCCGCGACGGTTGCCGATCTTGGTGATGCGGGTGTAACCACCGGGGCGGTTCTCGTACCGCGGGGCGATCTCGGTGAAGAGCGTGTGCACGATGCTCTTGTCCGTGATCGACTGCAGCACCAGGCGACGGTTGTGGATGTCGCCCTTCTTCGCCTTGGTGATGAAACGCTCGGCGACCGGACGCAGGCGGCGGGCCTTGGCCTCGGTCGTGGTGATGCGGCCGTGCTCGAACAGCGACTTCGCGAGGTTGATGAGAAGAAGCTTCTCGTGCGCGGCGCTGCCGCCCAGACGGGCACCCTTGGCGGGCTGAGGCATGGTTTTCTCCTTGTGTGCTGCACCGGCCGTATCAGGTACCGGTGTCAGTTCCCGCGAGGCGGTCGCCCCGCGGAAGTCGTGCGGCCCCACCCGGCACGGGGACGCCCCTCACAGGGCGCCCCGGCCGGGGAACGGCTCAGTACTGCTCGGTCTCCACGAAACCGGCGTCCGCGTCGTCGTCCGCGCCGAAGGCGTCCGCGGCGGCGGTCGGGTCGAATCCGGGCGGGCTGTCCTTGAGCGCCAGGCCCATGCCGGCCAGCTTCGCCTTGACCTCGTCGATCGACTTGGCGCCGAAGTTGCGGATGTCGAGCAGGTCCGCCTCGGAGCGGGCGACGAGCTCGCCCACCGAGTGGATGCCCTCGCGCTTGAGGCAGTTGTACGAACGGACCGTGAGCTCGAGCTCCTCGATCGGCAGCGCCAGATCGGCGGCGAGCGCGGCGTCCGTCGGGGACGGGCCCATGTCGATGCCCTCGGCGTCGATGTTGAGCTCGCGCGCCAGGCCGAACAGCTCGACCAGGGTCTTGCCGGCCGACGCCATGGCGTCACGGGGACGCATGGCCTGCTTGGTCTCGACGTCGACGATCAGCTTGTCGAAGTCGGTGCGCTGCTCGACACGGGTCGCCTCGACCTTGTACGTGACCTTGAGCACCGGCGAGTAGATGGAGTCGACCGGGATACGGCCGATCTCCTGGCCCACCTGCTTGTTCTGGACGGCGGAGACGTAGCCGCGACCGCGCTCGACGGTCAGCTCCATCTCCAGCTTGCCCTTGCCGTTCAGCGTGGCGAGGACCAGGTCCGGGTTGTGCACCTCGACACCGGCCGGCGGCGCGATGTCCGCGGCGGTGACCAGGCCGGGGCCCTGCTTGCGCAGGTACATCACGACCGGCTCGTCGTGCTCCGAGGAGACGACCAGCTGCTTGATGTTGAGGATGAGGTCGGTGACGTCCTCCTTGACACCCGGCACGGTGGTGAACTCGTGCAGGACGCCGTCGATCCGGATGCTGGTGACAGCGGCACCGGGGATCGAGGAGAGGAGGGTACGACGCAGGGAGTTACCGAGGGTGTAGCCGAAGCCCGGCTCCAGCGGCTCGATCACGAACCGGGAGCGGAACTCGTCGACGACCTCTTCGGTCAGCGACGGACGCTGAGCGATAAGCATGGGGAGATCCTTCAGTCGTGGGCACCCACTATTTGATGCCCGACAGATGAAACAAGGATACGGGCGGCACGCCCCCGAAGGGACATACCGCCCGGATCCAGCGCTACTGCCGCACGGCCGTCACCGGCCGTGACGGGTCAGACGCGGCGACGCTTCGGCGGACGGCAGCCGTTGTGCGGCGTCGGGGTGACGTCCTGGATCGAACCGACCTCGAGGCCCGTGGCCTGGAGGGAGCGGATCGCGGTCTCACGGCCGGAGCCGGGACCCTTGACGAAGACGTCGACCTTGCGCATGCCGTGCTCCTGCGCGCGGCGGGCGGCCGACTCGGCGGCCATCTGCGCGGCGAAGGGGGTGGACTTGCGCGAGCCCTTGAAGCCGACGTGGCCGGCGGAGGCCCAGGAGATCACGTTGCCCGAGGGGTCCGTGATCGAGACGATGGTGTTGTTGAACGTGCTCTTGATGTGCGCGTGGCCGTGAGCGACGTTCTTCTTTTCCTTGCGACGCACCTTCTTGGCTGCGCCCTGACGACCCTTGGGGGGCATGTCTGAACTCCAGATGGAGAGGGGAGGTGATCGGTCCTACAGCGAAGACCGCTGGTTGCTGCGCACGTCCGGTGGACCGGACCCGCGCAGTGCGTCCGCTGAGGACTACTTCTTGCCCGGCTTCTTCTTACCGGCGATGGCGCGACGCGGGCCCTTGCGGGTACGCGCGTTCGTGCTGGTGCGCTGACCGTGGACCGGCAGACCGCGACGGTGCCGGATGCCCTGGTAGCAGCCGATCTCGATCTTGCGGCGGATGTCGCCCTGGATCTCGCGGCGGAGGTCACCCTCGGTGCGAAGGTTGGCGTCCACGTACTCGCGGATCTTGACCAGGTCCTCTTCGGCCAGGTCACGAACACGGGTGTTCGGGTTCACGCCGGTGGTGGCGAGGATCTCCTTGGACCGGGTGCGCCCGATACCGAAGACGTAGGTGAGGGCAACCTCCACGCGCTTTTCGCGCGGGATGTCAACACCTGAAACGCGTGCCATTCAATGGCTCCAGTTGTCATGTCGGGGGTCTTCCGCAGTACCGCTCCCGAACGCCGACCCCGGCCCCTGAGGGAGGAGTGGTACGCCCGGGTCCCCGGCCCCCGCCGGAGGTGTCGTCAGCCGTGGCTTGGACGGGCACTGCGTATGTACGTGTACGTGCGTCGCGCGAAGAGCTGCGAGATGCAGGTGGTCGTGCGTCAGCCCTGGCGCTGCTTGTGGCGCAGGTTGTCGCAGATGACCATGACCCGGCCGTGACGGCGGATCACCTTGCACTTGTCGCAGATCTTCTTGACGCTCGGCTTGACCTTCATGGGATGTCAGGTTCTCCGGGTCAGTGCCAACACCACGCCGAAACGGGGCGGCGGCAAGATCTACTTGTAGCGGTAGACGATCCGGCCACGCGTGAGGTCGTACGGAGAGAGCTCCACCACGACCCGGTCATCCGGGAGGATACGGATGTAGTGCATCCGCATCTTGCCGCTGATGTGCGCGAGGACCTTGTGACCGTTCTGGAGTTCAACCCGGAACATGGCGTTCGGGAGGGACTCGATCACGGTGCCCTCAATTTCGATGGCACCTTGCTTCTTGGCCACGCTTCGCCTTTCGAATCGGCTACCTTGATCGGCTCACCACACCGGGTGTGCAGACATACGGGCACACTGATGCACGAGAGCCGACGAGTCAGTCTACGTCAGCGGACTCCAAAAGACGAATCCGTCAAGTTTGCCCACTTCCTCTGATCCTTAGACACAGATCAGAGGGCGGAACCGGTGCGCGGGGTCAGCACTTGGGGTCCCCCCGGTCCTCAAGACCTTGAGGAAGGATCCGGCGCGACCTCGACCCCGTACCTGGCGAGCCGCTCCCGGCCGCAGTCCGGCGCGGTCAGCACCAGCGGGCCCTGCTCGGTGAGCGCGATGGAGTGCTCCCAGTGCGAGGACCAGGACTTGTCGGTCGTGAGGACCGTCCACTCGTCGGCGAGGACCTCCGTCCGAGCCGTGCCCAGGGAGACCATCGGCTCGATCGCCAGGCACACGCCGGGGACGAGCTTGATGCCCTTGCCGCGCTTGCGGGAGACGTAGTTCAGCAGGTGGGGATCCATGTGCATCTCGGTGCCGATGCCGTGGCCGCCGTAGTCCTCGATGATCCCGTACTTGCCGGTCGCCGGGCGGGGCTGGCGGCGGATGTAGGACTCGATGGCCTTCGAGATGTCGACGAGCCGGTTGTTCACCTTCATCGCGGCGATACCGGCCCACATGGACTCCTCGGTCACCCGGGAGAGCTCGACCAGCTCCGGAGCGTGTCCGGTGCCCACGAAGGCCGTGTACGCCGCGTCACCGTGCCAGCCGTCCACGATGGCGCCGGCGTCGATGGAGATGATGTCGCCGTCCTTGAGGACGGTCTTGTCGTCGGGGATGCCGTGCACGACCACCTCGTTGACCGAGGTGCAGATCGTCGCGGGGAATCCGCCGTAGCCCAGGAAGTTCGACTTCGCGCCGTGGTCCGCGATCACCTTGCGGGCCACCTCGTCCAGGTCCCGCGTGGTGGCACCGGGGACCGCCGCCTCACGGGTGGCGGCGTGAATGGCGGCGACCACCAGGCCCGCCTCGCGCATCTTCGCGATCTGCTCGGGGGTCTTGATCTGCACCATTGCTCGGCGCCTTTCTGCCTGCGGTGGGGAACGGACGATGCCGTACTCCACGATACGGCGCACACAGTCGGCCGCGGCGCCCGATGGCGCCGCGGCCGACTGTGGTGGTACGGGGTGGAGCCGCTCAGCCCTCGGACTTCTTGAGGGCCTCCATCGCCCGCTCGGTCACCTCGGTGACCTTGCCGAGCGCGGAGATCGTCACGACCAGACCCTGGGTCCGGTAGTAGTCGATGATCGGTTCCGTCTGCGTGTGGTAGACCTCGAGCCGGGTGCGAACCGTCTCTTCGCTGTCGTCGTCACGCTGGTACAGCTCGCCGCCGCACTCGTCGCAGACACCGTCGGTCTTCGGCGGGTTGTACGTCACGTGGAAGACGTGCGAGCTGTCGTTACGGCAGATGCGGCGGCCCGCGATGCGCTTGACCACCTCGTCCTCGGGGACCTCCAGGTCCAGAACCGCGTCCAGCGTGACGCCCTCCTCGCGGAGCATCGCGTCGAGCGCCTCGGCCTGACCCACGTTGCGCGGGAAGCCGTCCAGCAGGAAGCCGTTCCCGGCGTCCGGCTGGGCCATGCGGTCCTTGGCCATTCCGATGGTGACTTCGTCCGGCACCAGCTGTCCCGCGTCCATGTAGGCGCGGGCCTGCTTGCCAAGGTCCGTGCCCTGGCTGATGTTGGCGCGGAAGAGGTCGCCCGTGGAGATGTGCGGAATCGAGAGATTCTTGGCAAGGTACGCAGCCTGCGTACCCTTGCCGGCACCGGGCGGCCCGACGAGGACGATTCGCATCAGCGGAGGAACCCTTCGTAATTGCGCTGCTGGAGCTGACTCTCGATCTGCTTCACGGTCTCCAGACCCACACCCACGATGATCAGGATGCTCGTCCCGCCGAACGGGAAGTTCTGGTTCGCACCACCGAAGCCCGCCAACGCCATCGTCGGCACAAGAGCGATCAGACCCAGGTACAGCGATCCCGGCCAAGTGATCCGGTTGAGCACGTAGCTCAGGTACTCGGCAGTAGGTCGACCGGCCCGGATACCCGGGATGAAGCCACCATACTTCTTCATGTTGTCGGCGACTTCCTCGGGGTTGAACGAGATCGCCACGTAGAAGAAGGCGAAGAACACGATCAACAGGAAGTACGTCGCGATGTAGTAGGGGTGGTCGCCCTTGACGAAGTGGTCCTGGATCCAGGTCGCCCAGCCCGCGGTGGAATTGGAGAACTGAACGATTAGAGCAGGGATGTAGAGCAGCGAAGAAGCGAAGATGACGGGGATCACACCCGCCTGGTTCACCTTCAACGGGATGTACGTGGACGTACCGCCGTAGGACCGGCGCCCGATCATCCGCTTCGCGTACTGCACCGGCACGCGGCGCTGGGCCTGCTCGACGAAGACGACGAGGCCGACCATCACGAAGCCGATCAGGATGACCGTGATGAACTCGATCCAGCCGTCGGCCAGCTTGCCGCTCTCCTTGATGGCCCACAGGGCGGCGGGGAAGCTGGCGGCGATCGAGATGAACATCAGGATCGACATGCCGTTGCCGATGCCGCGGTCGGTGATGAGCTCACCGAGCCACATGACGGCGGCCGTACCGGCGGTCATGGTGATGACCATGACGACGGTGGTGAAGATCGACTGGTTCGGGACGATCTGGTTGGCGACGGGGCAGCCGCTGAACAGCGCGCCGCTGCGCGCCGTGGCGACGAGTCCGGTGCCCTGGAGGATGGCGAGGGCGACCGTCAGATAACGCGTGTACTGCGTGATCTTGGCGGTACCCGACTGCCCCTCCTTCTTGAGGGCTTCGAGCCTGGGGATGACGACGGTCAGCAGCTGAAGAATGATGCTGGCCGTGATGTACGGCATGATGCCGAGCGCGAAGATCGTGATCTGCAGCAGTGCACCACCGCTGAACATGTTCACCAGGCCGAAGAGGCTGTTGTTGCCATCGCTTGCCTGATCAACACAAATCTGGACGTTCTCGTAGCTCACCCCCGGTACGGGAATGTGCGCACCGAGACGGTAGAGCACGATGATGCCGAGCGTGAAGAGCAGCTTCTTGCGCAGGTCGGGCGTCTTGAACGCCCGGGCGAACGCGGTGAGCACGGTGCCTCCTGCGACCCCCGCGCAAAGCGTGAGGTGACGGTCTTGAGGATCGACGAATAGGTAACAGCCAAAGGTCCCCGGGCGGTTGCCCAAGGCGTACCACAGCTACAGTGCACGCCACCTTACCGGCGGACATGCCCCCCTAGGAACGACCAACCGGGGATGCCCCATATGAGAGGCATCCCCGGTCGGATGTTCAGACCACCTGCTTGTCCGAGTTGTCTCAGACGAGTTCGGTGACGGTGCCGCCGGCGGCGGCGATCTTCTCCTTGGCGGAGCCGGAGACGGCGTCAACCGAAACCTGCAGCGCCACGGAGATCTCGCCCTGTCCGAGGACCTTGACGAGGTGGTTGTTACGCACGGCGCCCTTGGCGACCAGGTCGGCCACCGTGACCTCTCCACCCTCGGGGTAGAGCGTCGCGAGCTTGTCCAGGTTCACGACCTGGTACTCCGTGCGGAACGGGTTCTTGAAGCCCTTGAGCTTCGGGAGACGCATGTGGAGGGGCATCTGGCCACCCTCGAAGCGCTCCGGAACCTGGTAACGAGCCTTCGTACCCTTGGTACCACGGCCTGCGGTCTTACCCTTGGACGCCTCACCACGACCCACACGGGTCTTGGCGGTCTTGGCGCCCGGGGCAGGCCGGAGGTTGTGGGCCTTCAGCGGGCTGTTCTCCGCCATGTCAGTCAACCTCCTCAACCGTCACGAGGTGGCGGACGGTGTGCACCATTCCGCGGAACTCGGGGCGGTCCTCCTTGACAACCGAGTCGTTCAGGCGCTTGAGCCCGAGCGAACGCAGGGTGTCGCGGTGGTTCTGCTTGCTGCCGATGTACGACTTCGTCTGCGTGATCTTGAGGCGAGCCATTACGCACCCGCTCCCGCACGCGCACGCAGCAGAGCCGCGGGGGCGACGTCCTCGAGGGGCAGACCACGGCGAGCCGCGATCTCCTCGGGACGCTGCAGGCCCTGAAGGGCCGCCACGGTCGCGTGCACGATGTTGATCGGGTTCGACGAACCGAGCGACTTCGACAGGATGTCGTGGACGCCGGCGCACTCCAGGACGGCGCGCACCGGGCCACCCGCGATCACACCGGTACCGGGGGAAGCAGGCTTCAGCAGGACGACGCCCGCAGCCTTCTCGCCCTGGATCGGGTGAGGGATGGTGCCCTGGATACGCGGCACCTTGAAGAAGCTCTTCTTGGCCTCTTCGACGCCCTTGGCGATGGCCGCGGGAACTTCCTTGGCCTTGCCGTATCCGACACCGACGGTGCCGTCACCATCGCCCACCACGACCAGCGCGGTGAAGCTGAAGCGACGACCACCCTTCACTACCTTGGCGACGCGGTTGATCGCGACGACACGCTCGACGTACGCGGTCTTCTCGGCGGCTGCGCCACCGTCACGGCCCTTCCGGTCCCGCCGCTCGCCGCCACCGGCACCGCTTCCGCGGCGCTGGGGTCCAGCCATTGGATTTACCTCTCTCTGTTACGTCCGCTGTGCGTAGGAACCGGGGCTAGAACTTCAGCCCGGCTTCACGGGCGGCGTCAGCCAGAGCGGCAATCCGCCCGGCGTACTGGTTACCACCGCGGTCAAACACGACGGCCTCGACGCCTGCAGCCTTGGCACGCTCGGCGACCAGGGCGCCGACCTGCTTGGCCTGGGCGCTCTTGTCACCCTCGCCACCACGGATCGACGTGTCCAGGGTCGACGCCGACGCGAGCGTGTGGCCCGCGATGTCGTCGATGACCTGGGCGACGATGTGGCGGTTGGAACGCGTCACGACCAAGCGGGGACGCTCCGGCGAACCGGAGATGTGCTTGCGGACGCGGATGTGGCGCCGCTTGAGAGCCGCGCGCTTGTACGCGTCGCCCTTGGCGATCTTCACACCGTATGCCATGGCTACTTACCAGCCTTTCCGACCTTGCGGCGGATGACCTCGCCCGCGTACTTGACGCCCTTGGCCTTGTACGGGTCGGGCTTCCGCAGCTTGCGGATGTTGGCGGCTACCTCGCCGACCTTCTGCTTGTCGATGCCCTCGACGCTGAGCTTCGTGGGCGACTCGACCTTGAAGGTGATGCCATCCGGAGCCTCGATGAGGATCGGGTGGCTGTAGCCCAGGGCGAACTCCAGGTTGGAGCCCTTCGCCTGGACGCGGTAACCGACACCGCTGATCTCGAGCGCCTTGCTGTATCCCTGGGTCACACCGGTGATCATGTTCGCCACCAGCGTGCGGGACAGGCCGTGGAGGGCCTTGTTCTGACGCTCGTCGTTCGGGCGGGAGACGTTGAGCACGCCGTCCTCACCCTTGGTGACCTCGATCGGCGCGGCGACGGTGTGCGTGAGGGAACCCTTGGGGCCCTTCACCGCGACCGTGCGGCCATCGATGGTGACGTCCACACCGGCGGGAACCTGGATGGGGAGCTTGCCGATTCGCGACATGAGCTTTTCCTCCGTTCCCGACTACCAGACGTAGGCGAGGACTTCCCCACCTACGCCCTTCTTGCTGGCCTGCTGGCCGGTCAGGAGACCGTGGGACGTGGAGATGATCGCCACGCCCAGGCCGCCGAGGACCTTCGGCAGGTTGGTGGACTTTGCGTAGACACGCAGACCCGGCTTCGAGATGCGCTTGATGCCGGCGATCGAACGCTCGCGGTTCGGGCCGAACTTCAGCTCGAGGACGAGGTTCTTGCCGACCTCGGCGTCCTCGACCTTCCAGCCGGTGATGAAGCCCTCCTGCTGGAGGATCTCCGCGATGTGCGACTTGATCTTGCTGTGCGGCATCGAAACATCGTCGTGATACGCCGAGTTCGCGTTGCGCAGACGCGTGAGCATGTCTGCGATGGGATCAGTCATGGTCATGAGTTGGCCTTCGGCCTCTCTCGCCGGGGTTTCCTGTATGCGCCATCCCTCTCCCCACTCAGTGGCGGGACGGGTGCGGTGCGGGGACCTACGGCGTAGTAAGTCGGTCAGGGCGGCAGGCGCCCAACCCTTCAAGCCTACGGCATGAAGAGCGGGGCTCCTGCCGACCAGATACTTACCGAGAGCTTTCCGGTACCTCCGACGCCCAACAGGCGAAGGAGAGTTACCAGGAGCTCTTGGTCACGCCCGGCAGCTCGCCACGGTGAGCCATCTCACGAAGGCACACGCGGCACAGGCCGAACTTGCGGTAGACGGAGTGGGGCCGGCCGCAGCGCTGGCAGCGGGTGTACCCGCGCACGCCGAACTTCGGCTTACGGGCGGCCTTAGCAATCAGAGCCTTCTTCGCCACGGTCAGTTCTCCTTGAACGGGAAGCCGAGGTGACGAAGCAGGGCACGACCCTCGTCGTCGTTGGTCGCCGTGGTGACCACGGTGATGTCCATGCCCCGGACCCGGTCGATCTTGTCCTGGTCGATCTCGTGGAACATGACCTGCTCCGTGAGACCGAAGGTGTAGTTGCCACGGCCGTCGAACTGCTTCGGCGACAGGCCACGGAAGTCACGGATACGCGGAAGCGCGAGCGACAGCGTACGGTCCAGGAACTCCCACATGCGGTCACCACGGAGGGTGACGTGGCAGCCGATCGGCTGCCCCTCACGCAGCTTGAACTGCGCGATCGACTTGCGGGCCTTGGTGACGGCCGGCTTCTGACCGGTGATCGTGGTGAGGTCCCTGACGGCACCGTCGATCAGCTTGGAGTCGCGGGCGGCGTCGCCCACACCCATGTTGACCACGATCTTGACCAGACCGGGGACCTGCATGACGTTCTCGTACGAGAACTCCTCACGCAGCTTGCCGGCGATTTCCTCGCGGTAGCGCGTCTTGAGACGCGGCGCAGTGGTGGTCGTCATCAGATGTCCTCACCGGTCCGCTTGGCAACGCGGATCTTCTTGCCCTCGTCGTCAAAGCGGTAGCCGACGCGGGTGACGACCTTGTTGCCGTCCTTCTCCACGACCAGCTGAACGTTGCTGACGTGAATCGGGGCCTCGGTGGTGACAATGCCACCCGTCTGCGAACCGCGAGCCGTCTGACCGGCCTTGGTGTGCTTCTTGACCCGGTTGACACCCTCGACGAGGACACGGTCCTGAGCGGGGAAGGCAACGATGACCTTGCCCTGCTTGCCCTTGTCCTTACCGGTGATGACCTGAACCAGGTCGCCCTTCTTGATCTTCATGCTTACAGCACCTCCGGCGCGAGCGAGATGATCTTCATGAACTTCTTCTCGCGCAGCTCTCGGCCCACGGGGCCGAAGATACGGGTGCCGCGGGGGTCGCCGTCGTTCTTGAGAATGACAGCGGCGTTCTCGTCGAAGCGGATGTACGAGCCATCCTGACGACGACGCTCCTTGACGGTGCGAACGATGACGGCCTTGACGACGTCACCCTTCTTCACGTTGCCACCGGGGATCGCGTCCTTGACGGTGGCGACGATGACGTCACCGATGCCCGCGTAGCGGCGACCCGAGCCACCGAGAACACGGATGGTGAGAATTTCCTTCGCACCCGTGTTGTCGGCGACGCGCAGTCGCGACTCCTGCTGGATCACGTCTATCTCCTGATCGTCTGCCGGTTCCCGGCAGGGGCTCCTTCGCGGGAGCCCCTGCCGAGCCTGGCGGAACTGGCCTGAGGGGAATTCCCCTCAGGGATTACTTGGCCTTCTCGAGGATCTCGACGATGCGCCAGCGCTTCGTCGCGGACAGCGGACGCGTCTCCATGATGAGGACGCGGTCGCCGACACCCGCGGCGTTCTGCTCGTCGTGGGCCTTGAGCTTGTTCGTACGGCGGATGACCTTGCCGTACAGCGCGTGCTTGACGCGGTCCTCGACAGCGACGACGACGGTCTTGTCCATCTTGTCGCTGACGACCAGACCCTCACGGGTCTTGCGGAAGCCGCGGTCGCCCGCGGTGGAACCGCTCTTGTCTGCAGTGGTCTCAGTCACAGTGCTCTCGCTCATCAGACGCTCTCCACCGTCTCGATGCCCAGCTCGCGCTCGCGCATCAGGGTGTAGATCCGGGCGATGTCCTTACGGACGGACTTGAGCCGACCGTGGTTCTCGAGCTGGCCCGTCGCCGCCTGGAAGCGGAGGTTGAACAGCTCTTCCTTGGCCTCGCGGAGCTTGTTGAGGAGCTCCTCGTTGCCCAGCTCGCGCAGCTCGGACGCCTTGGTACCGGCCGACATCACGACTCACCTGCCTCGCGCCGAACGATCCGGCACTTCATCGGAAGCTTGTGAGCAGCGCGGGTGAGCGCCTCACGAGCAATCTTCTCGTTCGGGTAGGACAGCTCGAACATCACCCGACCGGGCTTGACGTTCGCGATCCACCACTCGGGAGAACCCTTACCGGAACCCATGCGGGTCTCGGCCGGCTTCTTCGTCAGGGGGCGGTCCGGGTAGATGTTGATCCAGACCTTGCCGCCACGCTTGATGTGGCGGGTCATCGCGATACGAGCTGCCTCGATCTGGCGGTTCGTCACGTACGCCGGGGTCAGCGCCTGGATGCCGTACTCGCCGAACGCAACCTGCGTGCCACCCTTGGACATACCGCTGCGCTTCGGGTGGTGCTGCTTGCGGTGCTTGACCCTACGGGGGATCAGCATTTCGGTCAGGCCTCCGTTCCGGTGCTCTCAGCCGGAGCAGCGGCGGCGGGAGCGTCGGCCTTGGGGGCCTCGGCTGCCGGCGCGGACTGCTGCGGCTTGCGGCCGCGACCGCCACGCTCGCCACCACGGCCACCACGGCCGGCCGGGCGGTCAGCGCCGCCACGAGCCGGACGGTTGCCGGCGCGAGCCGCTGCGTTCTCGGCGCGGACCTCGGCGATGTTCTTGACATCGCCCTTGTAGATCCAGACCTTCACACCGATGCGGCCGAAGGTCGTCTTGGCCTCGAAGAAGCCGTAGTCGACGTTCGCACGGAGCGTGTGCAGGGGCACACGGCCCTCGCGGTAGAACTCCGAGCGGGACATCTCGGCGCCGCCGAGGCGGCCACCGCACTGGATCTTGATGCCCTTGGCGCCGGCCTTCATCGTGCTCTGCATGCTCTTGCGCATGGCACGACGGAAGGAGACGCGGGAGGAGAGCTGCTCGGCGACGGCCTGGGCCACCAGCTGAGCGTCCACCTCGGGGTTCTTGACCTCGAGGATGTTCAGCTGGACCTGCTTGCCGGTCAGCTTCTCCAGCTCGCCACGGATGCGGTCGGCCTCGGCGCCACGGCGGCCGATGACGATGCCCGGGCGGGCGGTGTGGATGTCGACGCGGACGCGGTCGCGGGTGCGCTCGATCTCCACCTTGGAGATGCCGGCCCGCTCCATGCCCTTCGTCATCATGCGACGAATGGCGACGTCTTCCTTGACGTAGTCCTTGTACAGCTTGTCGGCGTACCAACGGGACTTGAAGTCCGTGGTAATGCCGAGTCGGAACCCATGCGGGTTAACCTTCTGGCCCATTACCGGGTTCCTTCCTTGCTGCTGACGACCACGGTGATGTGGCTGGTCCGCTTACGGATCCGGTAGGCACGGCCCTGAGCACGCGGACGGAACCGCTTCAGGGTCGGGCCCTCGTCCACGTACGCCTCGCTGATGACCAGCGAAGAGGCGTCGGTGTGGTCGTAGTTGTGTGCAGCGTTGGCGATGGCGCTGTCCAGCACCTTGCCAACCGGCACGCTCGCGGCCTGCGGGGCGAAACGCAGGACCGCCTGAGCCTCCGTGGCATCCATGCCACGGATGAGGTCCACCACGCGGCGGGCCTTCATGGGCGTGACGCGGATGTACCGCGCCTGGGCCCTGGCTTCCATGGTTGTCCCTTCGGTGTGAGTCATAGTCGTTTCCACCCCGCGCTTAGCGGCGCTTCGACTTCCGGTCGTCCTTGACGTGGCCGCGGAAGGTGCGAGTCGGCGAGAACTCGCCGAGCTTGTGGCCGACCATCGACTCGGTGACGAACACCGGGACGTGGATCTTGCCGTTGTGCACCGCGATGGTGTGACCCAGCATGGCCGGGACGATCATCGAGCGACGGGACCAGGTCTTGATGACGTTCTTGGTGCCTGCCTCGTTCTGTACGTCCACCTTCTTGATGAGGTGTCCGTCGACGAAGGGCCCCTTCTTGAGACTGCGCGGCATCTAAACCCGCTCCTAGCGCTTCTTGTTCGTCTTGCGGCGGCGGACGATGTACTTGTTGCTCGCCTTCTTGGGAGAACGAGTACGACCCTCCTTCTGACCCCACGGCGAGACCGGGTGGCGACCACCGGAAGTCTTGCCTTCACCACCACCGTGCGGGTGGTCAACCGGGTTCATCACGACACCGCGGACGGTCGGGCGAACGCCCTTCCAGCGCATGCGGCCGGCCTTGCCCCAGTTGATGTTCGACTGCTCGGCGTTGCCGACCTCGCCGATGGTGGCGCGGCAGCGGGCGTCGACCAGCCGGATCTCGCCGGACGGCATACGAAGGTGGGCCATCGTGCCCTCCTTCGCCAGCAGCTGCACGGAGGCACCCGCGGAGCGGGCGAACTTCGCGCCGCCGCCGGGCCGCAGCTCGATGGCGTGGATCGTCGTACCGACCGGGATGTTGCGCAGCGCCAGGTTGTTGCCCGGCTTGATGTCGGCGCCCGGACCGTTCTCGACGCGGTCACCCTGCGACAGACCACGGGGGGCGATGATGTAGCGCTTCTCGCCGTCCGCGTAGTGCAGCAGCGCGATGCGCGCGGTGCGGTTGGGGTCGTACTCGATGTGCGCGACCTTGGCCGGCACGCCGTCCTTGTCGTGACGACGGAAGTCGATCACGCGGTAGGCGCGCTTGTGGCCACCACCCTGGTGGCGAACGGTCACACGACCGGCGTTGTTACGGCCGCCCTTGCTGTGCAGGGGGCGGACCAGCGACTTCTCCGGCGTGGACCGCGTGATCTCGACAAAGTCGGCGACGCTGGAGCCACGACGGCCCGGGGTCGTCGGCTTGTACTTGCGGATACCCATTTCTCAGTCCTCGTCCGATTCCGGACGACTCGACCTCCGTCAGGAGGTCGGGCCGCCGAAGATGTCGATACGGTCGCCCTCGGCGAGGGTCACGATGGCGCGCTTCGTGTCGGCGCGCTTGCCGAAACCGGTGCGGGTGCGCTTGCGCTTGCCCTGCCGGTTGATCGTGTTGACCCCGGTGACCTTGACCGAGAAGACCGCTTCCACGGCCTGCTTGATCTGGGTCTTGTTGGAGCCGGGCGCGACGATGAACGTGTACTTGTTCTCGTCGAGCAGCGCGTAGCTCTTCTCGGAAACGACCGGCTTGACGAGAACGTCGCGCGGGTCCGAGTAGGTCTTGCTGGTAACGGTCGCCTCACTCATCAGGCGGCGCTCCCTTCGGTCTCAGCGGTCTGGGGGCCAGACACGAAGGACTCGAAAGCGGCCTGGGTGAAGACCACGTCGTCAGAGACGATCACGTCGTACGTGTTCAGCTGGCCCGGCTCCAGGATGTGCACCTGGGGCAGGTTGCGCGCGGACAGCCACGCGGCCTCGTCGGAACGCTCGGCGACCAGGAGCAGGTTGCTGCGCTCCGAGATCTTGCCGAACAGCGTCTTGACGGCCTTGGTGGAGATCCCACCCTCGACCACGCCGGTGACGACGTGGATGCGGGAGTGACGCGCCCGGTCCGAGAGGGCACCGCGGAGGGCGGCGGCCTTCATCTTCTTCGGGGTGCGCTGCGAGTAGTCACGCGGCTGCGGGCCGTGGACGACGCCACCGCCGACGAACTGCGGTGCGCGGGTCGAACCCTGGCGGGCGCGGCCGGTGCCCTTCTGGCGGTACGGCTTGCGGCCACCACCACGGACTTCGCCGCGGCGCTTGGTCTTGTGCGTGCCCTGACGGGCAGCTGCCAGCTGTGCGACGACGACCTGGTGGATCAGCGGAACGCTGGTCTTCGCGTCGAAGATCTCCGCGGGGAGCTCGACGGTACCGGCCTTGTCGCCTGCCGGCGAAAGGATGTCAATGGTGCTCATTACCTCAAGCCCCCTTGGCCGCGGTACGGACCAGGACGAGGCCGCCGTTCGGACCGGGGACCGCGCCCTTGATGAGCAGCAGACCCTTCTCCGCGTCGACCGCGTGGATGGTCAGGTTCTGGGTGGTGACGCGCTCGTTACCCATCCGACCGGCCATGCGCATGCCCTTGAAGACACGCCCAGGGGTGGCGCAGCCACCGATCGAACCGGGGGAGCGGTGCTTGCGCTGGACGCCGTGACCGGCACCGAGGCCCTTGAAGTTGTGACGCTTCATGACACCGGCGAAGCCCTTGCCCTTGCTCTTGCCCGTGACGTCGACCTTGACGCCGGACTCGAACACCTCGGCAGTGACCTCCTGGCCCAGCGTGTACTCGCTGGCGTCAGGGGTGCGGAGCTCCACCAGGTGGCGGCGCGGGGTCACGTCGGCCTTGGCGAAGTGGCCCTTGAGGGGCTTGTTCACCTTGCGCGGGTCGATCTCGCCGAAGGCGATCTGGACCGACTCGTAGCCGTCGCTGTCGTTCGTGCGGACCTGGGTGACGACGCAGGGCCCGGCCTTGACGACGGTCACCGGGACAACCCGGTTGTTCTCGTCCCAGACCTGGGTCATGCCGAGCTTCTCGCCCAGGACGCCCTTAATGTTCTTAGCCATCTCGCGCGTCACCTCAGAGCTTGATCTCGATGTCGACGCCCGCCGGCAGGTCGAGACGCATCAGCGAGTCAACCGTCTTCGGCGTGGGGTCGAGGATGTCGATGAGGCGCTTGTGCGTGCGCATCTCGAAGTGCTCGCGCGAGTCCTTGTACTTGTGCGGCGACTTGATGACGCAGTACACGTTCTTCTCAGTGGGCAGCGGCACCGGGCCCGCGACCGACGCACCAGTGCGGGTCACCGTCTCGACGATCTTCTTCGCCGAGGAGTCGATGACCTCGTGGTCGTAGGCCTTGAGCCGGATGCGGATCTTCTGTCCCGCCATGGCTACTAGTAGTCCTGTCTCTCATAACGCTCTGGAACCCGACGGTTCGGTAACTCCGTCTCCGACCCACGCGGTCGGGCGTGTCGCATCCCCTCTACGAAGATCTCCCGAAGGATTTCCCAACCAAGGGGGTGCGGGCCGAAACCGCGCTGCCGGGGGCGAAACCCCACCGGGTGCCTGGTCAGCGCCCCACTGACGCTTCCCGGAAGATTCCCGTACGTCCGACCCGCATGGGGCCGACGAGTACTGTGGGACTCGCTTCCGGTCCTCCCGGCGGGAGGCGCGCAGCATTGACACTCAACCGAGCAACCTGGCTAGTGTGACACACGGGCAGCGGCGCTGGCCAATCGGGTCGGGGATCTTACCCCCTGCGAGGGACCGGTCAAACGCAGGCGCCCGCGCGAAGCGGCCGTTCGCCCGGCGGCCACCCGTTCGACGCCCAGCCGGTCCGTGGTGTTCGGGGCCCTTCGGCACATGCCTCGACGGAGCCGGCGTCACCCGCCCCACCGGTCGTGGTGTCCCTCGTGCTCGGCTCCGGCCATGAACCACGAGCACCGCCGTCCGGGGGCGCGCACACGGTACGGGCGCCCCGGGCCCGAGCCGGCTCCCGGGCCCCGCTTAATCGGTTTACCGCCGGCCGGCCCGGTTGGTAGAACCCTCGCATGCTCATAGGTGGCAAGGTCGGGCTCCGGGCCCGGCACGAGGAAGACGCCCCGGTCCTGCGGGCCGAGCTCTACAACGACGTGGTCAACGGCTCACGGGCCGACGGCCGTCCGTGGCGGCCGATCGCTCCCGGCTCGAAGGACCCTCGGCTCGTCGTGGACGAGACGGAGCACGGGAACGTCCCGTTCTCCGTGGTGGAGCTGGAAGGCGGCACGCTGATCGGCGTCGCGAACCTGTGGGGCATCGACACCCACAACCGGTCCGCGCACGTCGGTCTGGGACTGCTCCCGTCCTGGCGCAGCAAGGGCTACGGCACCGACGTGGTCGCGACGCTGTGCCACTACGGCTTCGTCGTGCGCGGCCTGCACCGGCTCCAGATCGAGACCCTGTCGGACAACACCGCGATGCTGCGCTCCGCCGAGCGCAACGGCTTCGTCCGCGAGGGCGTGCTGCGCTCCTCGGCCTGGGTGCTGGGCGAGTTCCTGGACGAGGTACTCCTCGGGCTCCTCGCCGAGGAGTGGAAGCCGGACGCGCAGGGCTGAGCCCCCGGCCGGGGCCGGCCCGGTCCCGGCGGCCTGCCCCACGCGGCCGTCAGGTACGCGTGACCGTGCCGCAGACGTCGTCGTCCAGCCATTCGCTGCGGTCGTAGGGATCCATGGCGGACCCGTCGGGCGCGGTCCCGGGGGCGTCACCCGGAAACGTCGGGTGCAGGAAACCGTCGTACACGTCGCAGGCGCTGTTGCCGACGTTCCGGTCCGTCCGCAGCACGGAGAGCTTGCCCCGCGTCGAGACCCACCGCGCCGGGTCGAACACCGCCGTCGTCATCCGCCGCCGCACGATCGTCCGCGTCACGTCGTCACCGCCCGCCTTCACCAGCGGATAGACGAAGGTGTAGTCGGCGTGGACCTCGACCGAGCCGGCCTTGCCCGCTTCGAAGGTCATCCGCCCACGGGTCTTGACCACCTCTCCCAGCAGCCGTGCCTCGTCCGGGTCGAACCGGGTGAACAGCGTCAGCGGGTCCTGGTCCCGAGTGGGCTCGCGCAGTCCCCGCTCCACCTCCTCCAGCCAGCCCTCCTGGAGCGGATCGAGCAGCTCCAGGGCCTTCCCGGGACGCTCCCCGCGCAGGGTGGCGGGGTCGAGGTCGGCCTCGACGAGGAGTTGTTTCGTCATGCGCAGGGCGTAGGCGACCTGGTCCCTGTCCAGTCCTCCGACCGCCTTGGCCTCGGGGATCTCGATCCCCTGCGCACCGTCCGCCCAGCGGAGCGCGGGCGAGCCCCGGAACGGCTCCTCACGGGTCGGCCCGAGCGGGTCGCCCCCGTCCGGGGGCGGGGCGGTCGGCGGCGCCGTCTCGGCGGGCAAAGGCGTCGTGTCCGCGGCCCGGCCGCCTCCCGGGAGGTGATCGGTCAGCAGGCTCGGCCGCATGGCGACGACCAGGGCCCCCGCGACCACGACCATGCCCAGCGCCCCGGCGACACGGCGCCGCTTGCGCGTGCGCCCGTTCATCTCCTGCCAGGCGGGGCCGGTACGCCAGCCCTCCGGCTGCCAGGGTTCGGCGGGCACGCTCTTCCCACGCCGGCGCCACCGGCCTCGCCGGGTACGCGCGGCCTCCTCGTCCAGGGCGCGCAGCCGTCCGGTGACCATACGGGCACGGGCCGAGGGTTCCTTCGGGGCGTCGGCGGTCCCGCGCTCCGCGTGCCGGAGGAACTCCTCCCACTGCTCGTCCGTGGGAGAAACCTCGTCCCCGGACCGCTCCGGACGCTCTTCCGACGGCGTGCCGTTCCTGCTCACTGCGGTGCCCACTCCCCTGCTGGTGCTGTCATGGCTAGTTCATGGCGTCCTGTTCCGGAGGACAAGGGGCCGACGCCTTCCGTGACGATCATGTGACTGTTCCGGGGGGATCTCGGGCGCCGGCCCGCCCGTGACCGTCCTGGTTGACAGGTGGCGCCGGATCCGTGCAAGGAGCGCGGTGTCGCGTGGCGCCGGCCACAGAGCTGTGGGCCGGCCGGCGATCGGGCGGACACCCTTCTTCCAAGGGGTCCGTCATGAGTTCGTACTCCGCGCCCTGTACATGACGTAGCGCAGCCGCACGTCGTCTCCCTCCGCCCCCACGGCACCGGCACATCGCCGTGTGCCGTGCCTCGGCGGCTCCCGCACCGGCGCGTGTTGCACGCCGCCGCGTCCGGAGACCGTGCTGCCCTCCGTCCGGGGCCCCGGCGAGCGCCCGCACCGGGGCTCGGCCCGCAGATCCGGCAGCGGTGCCTGGCGTTCTGCCAGGCCCTGGAGTTCCACCACGTCAGCGAGGCCGCCGAGCCGCTCTGCTGTCCGCAGGACGAGGAGCGCGCACCGGCCGCGGACCCCGCCGTGTGACCGGCGCCCGCCGGATCGGCGGGAACCTGCCGCAGGCCCAGGGCCCGGGCGCCGCGACCGGTCCGGGCCCCCGGCCATGTCGTCGGGGCCGGGGGCCCGTTCCGTACGCCACAGGCCCGACGGTCCAGGCAACCGGCCCCCGTCGATCCACGTCTGTCCGTGCGGGGCGGCCCGACCGGCCGGCCTCCGTCGATCGACGGGTACGCAGCACCAGGCAGCCGGCCGCCCGCTGCGGGGGAAGCGGATGGAGCTCACGGCATGACGGATCGATCCCGCGCGCACCTGGACGTCCCGGGCCCGGCGCGGACCGGTGTGCGGCGCCGCGCGGTCGTCGCCGCGCTGGCCGCCGGTACCGGTGCCGCCGCCCTCGGTGCCTGTTCCGTGCCGCCGCCCCGGCGCAGCGACGCGCCCGCCGACCCGGCGCCCGGCCTGGCGACAGGCACCGGCCGGCGGGCCCTGATGATGCAGATACTCGCCCACCCGGACGACGACCTGTACTTCATGAACCCGGACACCCAGCAGGCCCTCGACGCCGGTACCCCCTTGGTCTGCGTCTACCTCACGGCGGGCGAGGCCGACGGCGTCAACAAGATCCCGGGCGCCCCGCGGCCCGCCCCCGACAAGGCCGCCTACTCCTCCGCCCGCCACCAGGGTCTCCGCCAGGCGTACGCGACCCTGCTCGGGCTGGACCGGTTCACGCCCTGGGAGACGACCGTCGCCGAGCTCGACGGCCACCACCGGGCCGAGGTCGACATCCTCACCGACGGCGTGCGCCAGGTCGAGCTGGTCTTCCTGAACACCGCGATGCACACCACCCGCCACCGCCTCGGGCTGCCCAGCCTCTGGCAGGACCGGCACCTCTCCCTGCGCACCGTCGTCGCCGACGGATCACCGCTGCGGCACGCCGGTTCGTACACGTACGACGGGCTGCTGGACGTGCTCGTCGGGCTGCTGGAGCGCCACCGCCCCACCGTCGTCCACACCCTGGACCCCGACCCGGACATCCAGCACAGCACCGAGACCGCCCGCCGCGCGGACAGCGAGCAGCGCGGCTACTCCGACCACGCGGACCACACCGCGGCCGCCTGCTTCAGCTGGGCCGCGATGATCCGCTGGGTGGCCCGGACGACGGCCGCGGGCGGTGCGGTCCCGACCTTCGCGGTGACGTCCTACCGCGCCTACTACAACCGGCACTGGCCCAAGAACCTGCCGCCGAAGGTGCTGGCCGAGAAGGCCTCCCACCTCGTCCCGTACGGCGGCGCACCCGACTGGGAGTGCGGCAACCCGGCCGGGTGCGGTGACTACAACGTGGGCGGGAAGCGGCCGCTGACCAACCGCAAGGGATGGGTCCGCTCCACCCACCACCGCTACCCGGGGCCCCGCGTCGTCACGGCCACCGGGCCCGACGGGCGGCTCGCCGCGTACGCCGTGCTCGGGCTGCGTCTGCGCCGCTGGCGCGAGAGCGCACCGGGCAGCGGTCTCTGGGGGCCGCCCGAGGACCTCGGCGGCGGACCGCTGGCCCCCGCCCTGGGCTCGGCCACCGCACCCGACGGACGGCTCCTCCTCTTCGGTCTGCGCTTCTCCGCGCTCGGCGGACACGGCGCCGACAACGAACGCGAGATCGCGCTCCTGGAACAACGCGCCCCCGGCGGGGACTTCGCTCCCTGGCGTGGCCTCGGCACGCCCTGCCCCGACCGCGACGAGGGCCGCCGCATCGGTGTCCCGGTGGCCCAGGCGGCCCCCGACGGCCGCGTCCACCTCTTCGTACGGACCGCCGAGAAGGGCCTCGCCACCCGGGTGCGGGACGCGTCCGGCCGCTGGGGCGCCTGGCGGGACATGGGCGGCGGCGAGGTGCAGGACGGCCTCACCACCACCGTGGACGGCGACGGCCGGGTCCATGTGTACGGGGCCGGCCACCACGCCGTCCACCACTGGACCCAGGACGTCCCGGGCTCCGGGCTGACCGCCCGCACCCAGCTCGACGCGGGCCCCGTGCCCGGCACGTCCCCGGCCGCGCTGACCGGCGCGGACGGCACGGTGGAGGTGTACCACCGGGGGCAGGCCAGGGCCGAGCTCACCGCGGTCCACGGCGACACCGCGGCGGACCTCACCGGCCTCGACGGGTACGGGCCCGTCATCGCCGCCGCCTCGCCCCGGGGCACGGTCCTGCTCGGCCGCAGCGAGGAGGGCCGACTCCAACTCCGCGCCGGCGGGGCACTCGCCGTACGGACGACCGGGCCGGTGCCCCTGGACGGGCCCGCGCTCCAGCTCGGCGCCGAGGGCCGGCCCACGGTCGTGGGGCTGGGGACGGACGCGCTGCCCTGGCTCTGGCGGCCGTGACGGCCCGCCGAGGGAGGGCGCCACTGAGCCCGTCGGCCGGACGGAGGCACACGCCGGACACCGTCGGCCCCTGCGGCTGACATGCCCGGCCCCCGGCGGCCGAGCCGGTCCTCACATGTGCCGGAGGGTGTATTCCGCGTCGGCGTACTCGCCGCCCTGCGGATCGGTCCCGGCCGGGTCCTGGCCGGCCGGAAGACGCGAGGCGAAGGCTTCGGCGTCGTCCACGGGCGTGTAGCCCAACTCCGCCCCGGCATCGGTGTCCCAGAAGCCGCGGGTGTTGGCGGACACCGCGTAGACGGTCTTGAAGCCCACGTCCGCAGCGGTGAGAGCCGTCCGGACGAAACCGAGGCCGTCGCGGGGGCTCAGCCACGTGGACAGATGCCGTCGCTCGCTCGGCTCGTCCTCGAAGCTCCCGATCCGCAGGCACACCACCGACAGGCCGAACTTGTCCGCGTACAGGCGCCCGAGCGCCTCCACCGCGACCTTGCTGACCCCGTACAGCCCGTCCGGTCGCGCGGGCATCTCGGGTGTCACGGTCTCCGCGACCGAGTAGAAGCCGCTCACACGGTTGCTGCCGGCCAGCACGACCCGCCGCACCCCCTGCCGACGCGCTCCCTCCAGCACGTGGTGCGTCCCCCGGACATTCGCGTCCAGCAGTTCCGGCAAGGGCGCCTCGTCAGGGACCCCGCCCAGGTGCACCACCGCGTCCACGCCCTCCAGGGCTGCTGCCACCGCTTCGGCACCGCGCAGGTCGAGCTGGTGAACGTCCTCTGCCGGTGTCCGCGCGGTGAGCCCCACCCGATCGATGAGCACCAACCGCGTCACCTCGTCACGCAGGCCCGCCCGCACCACCGATCCGATCCGCCCGGCAGCGCCCGTGATCGCCACAGTCCCCAGTCTCGTCCTCATGGCACCACCCTGCCGCACACCACCGACATCCACACCGGTGCTCCGCCGCCGAGGCCGCCGTACGCGAGGGGAGCTTCATCAAGGCCACGGTCGGAAACGGACCACCGACGCCCCCGGCAGACGCGACAGAAGCCCGGAGTCCGGAGTCCGGAAGACGCCTACGCCGTCAGCCGTCCTGCCCGGCAGAGTCCGCCCGGCGGTTCCCGCGCATCAGGCCCGCGACAGACCCGCCACGGCCGTCCTCGCCGAAGTCTCCCGCCCCGGCATAACGCCGTGACATGGGCAGGCGTGAGGTACCCGGCACCACCGTTCTCCGGGAATCTGGGGCCGTCGATCCGACCCCCACAGACACGCCCCGGCGTGTCCTCGCGAAACGAGGAACCATGCGCATAGCCAGGTTGGTCCCCGCCGTCTCGGCCGCGGCGGTCACCGTCCTCGCCCTGCTCTCCCCCACCGCGTCGGCCACCGAGGCCGCCCCCGCACCGGCGGCCCAGGCCGTGCAGCCCATCATCGGCGGCGGCTACGCCCAGAGCGCCCCCTGGGCCGCCCGCCTCCTGTCCAACGGCAGCGAGACCTGTTCCTCCACGCTCATCGCCCCGACCTGGATCCTCACCGCCAAGCACTGCGTCACCTCCGGCGGCCTGTCCTTCCGCATCGGCAGCCTCGACCAGTACAGCGGCGGCACCGTGGCCAACGGCGTCCAGACCTACACCCACGGCGCCGACCTCGCACTGGTACGCCTGGACCGCTCCGTGCAGGGCACCTACGCCCGGCTCGGCCAGCCCGGCACGGTGAGGGTCGGGCAGAACGTGCAGGTCTACGGCTGGGGCGCCACCTCCCAGTGCGGCTCCGAGGCCACCTGCCAGTCCCGCTACCTCAAGGTCGCCGACGTCACCGTCACCAGCGGCTGCACCGACGCCTACGGCGGCTCCGCGATCTGCGCCCGGCGCGGCAACGGCATCACCGCCGGCGGCGACTCGGGCGGCCCCATGATGGCCGGCGGCGTCCAGGTCGGCGTCGCCTCCACCAGCGACCGCCAGACCACGACGGCGTACACGAACGTCACCGCGTACCGCTCCTGGATCCAGTCGGTCGCGGGCGTCTGACCCGTCGTCCCCACGCCCGTACACGCGGAAGGGCCCCGCACCTCTGCAGAGGTGCGGGGCCCTTCTGGTGCTCTTGTGCGGAGCAACCAGGTCAGACGGTCAAGTGACTACTTGACGATCTTGGTGACCTGGCCGGCGCCCACGGTCCGGCCACCCTCACGGATGGCGAACTTCAGGCCCTCTTCCATGGCGACCGGCTGGATCAGCGCGACGGACATGACGGTGTTGTCACCCGGCATGACCATCTCGGTGCCCTCGGGAAGGGTCACAACGCCCGTCACGTCCGTGGTACGGAAGTAGAACTGCGGGCGGTAGTTGTTGAAGAAGGGGGTGTGACGGCCACCCTCGTCCTTCGACAGGATGTAGGCCTGGGCCTCGAACTCGGTGTGCGGCGTGACCGAACCGGGCTTGATGATGACCTGGCCGCGCTCGACGTCCTCGCGCTTGATGCCACGGAGGAGCAGACCGACGTTCTCACCGGCCTGGCCCTCGTCGAGCAGCTTGCGGAACATCTCGATGCCGGTGACCGTGGTGGTGGTCTTCTCCTGCTTGATGCCCACGATGTCAACGGTCTCGTTGACCTTGAGGACACCACGCTCGATGCGGCCGGTGACGACCGTACCGCGACCGGTGATCGTGAAGACGTCCTCGATCGGCATGAGGAACGGCTTGTCGACGTCACGCTCGGGCTGCGGGATGGACTCGTCGACAGCCTTCATCAGGTTGAGGACGGACTCACCCCACTCCTTGTCGCCCTCGAGCGCCTTGAGCGCCGAGACCTTGACGACCGGGAGGTCGTCGCCCGGGAACTCGTACTCGGAGAGGAGCTCACGGACCTCGAGCTCGACGAGCTCCAGGATCTCCTCGTCGTCCACCATGTCGGCCTTGTTCAGGGCGACGACGATGTACGGAACGCCGACCTGGCGGGCCAGGAGCACGTGCTCCTTGGTCTGCGGCATCGGGCCGTCGGTGGCGGCGACCACGAGGATGGCGCCGTCCATCTGCGCCGCACCGGTGATCATGTTCTTGATGTAGTCGGCGTGACCCGGGCAGTCGACGTGCGCGTAGTGACGCGACTCCGTCTGGTACTCGACGTGCGCGATCGAGATGGTGATACCGCGCTGGCGCTCCTCAGGAGCCTTGTCGATCTGGTCGAAGGCCGAGGCCTCGTTCAGGTCCGGGTACGCGTCGTGCAGCACCTTGGTAATGGCGGCCGTGAGGGTCGTCTTACCGTGGTCGATGTGACCGATGGTGCCGATGTTGACGTGCGGCTTAGTCCGCTCGAACTTTGCCTTCGCCACTGGGGTCCTCCTGAGTGGTTCTGTACGCCTTGCTTCATCGGCGCCAGGTGATCTTTGCTGGAATGCCGGTGCCGGGGGCATTCGCCGCGCTGCTCTCGCGCGACGACGAATGCCCGACCGGGCTCCGGTGACAAGCCTAAAGCGTGTGCTCGGAAGAGTTACTCGCCCTTGGCCTTCGCGATGATCTCCTCGGCGACGTTCCGCGGAACCTCGGCGTAGGAGTCGAACTGCATCGAGTAGCTTGCGCGACCCGAGGTCTTGCTGCGGAGGTCTCCGACGTAGCCGAACATCTCCGAGAGGGGCACGAGGCCCTTCACGACGCGAGCGCCGCTGCGCTCCTCCATGGCCTGGATCTGGCCACGGCGGGAGTTGAGGTCGCCGATCACATCGCCCATGTAGTCCTCGGGCGTGGTGACCTCGACGGCCATCATCGGCTCCAGGAGCACGGGGGACGCCTTGCGGGCACCCTCCTTGAACGCCTGCGAACCGGCGATCTTGAAGGCGAGCTCCGAGGAGTCGACCTCGTGGTAACCACCGTCGAGAAGGGTGACGCGGACGCCGACCATCTCGTAACCGGCCAGGATGCCGAACTGCATGGCTTCCTGGGCACCCGCGTCCACCGAGGGAATGTACTCACGGGGGATGCGGCCACCGGTGACCTTGTTGACGAACTCGTAGGAGGCGTCGCCACCCTCGATGGGCTCGAGGGCGATCTGCACCTTCGCGAACTGGCCGGTACCACCAGTCTGCTTCTTGTGCGTGTAGTCGATACGCTCGACGGTCTTGCGGATCGTCTCGCGGTACGCGACCTGGGGCTTGCCGACGTTCGCCTCGACGCGGAACTCGCGCTTCATGCGGTCGACGAGCACCTCGAGGTGAAGCTCGCCCATACCACCGATGATGGTCTGGCCGGTCTCCTCGTCCGAGTGCACCTGGAAGGAGGGGTCCTCCTCCGAGAGACGCTGGATGGCGACACCCAGCTTCTCCTGGTCGCCCTTGGACTTGGGCTCGATGGCGACCTGGATGACCGGCGCCGGGAAGTCCATGGACTCCAGGATCACCGGGTTCTTGTCGTCCGACAGCGTCTCACCGGTGGTGGTCTGCTTCAGGCCCATGACGGCGACGATGTCACCGGCGCCCACCGACGCGATCTCCTCACGCTTGTTCGCGTGCATGCGGTAGATCTTGCCGATGCGCTCCTTCTTGCCCTTGACCGAGTTCAGCACCGCGGTGCCGGCCTCGAGGCGGCCCGAGTAGACCCGGACGAAGGTGAGCTTACCGAGGTGCGGGTCGCTCATGATCTTGAACGCGAGTGCCGACAGCGGCTCGTCGTCGGACGGCTTGCGCTTGACGACCAGCTCCGGGTCCTTGACGTCGTGGCCCTCGATGGCCTCGATGTCCAGGGGGGACGGCAGGTAGCGGACGACGGCGTCGAGCAGGGGCTGAACGCCCTTGTTCTTGAACGCGGTACCGCAGAACACGGGGGTGACCGTGGTCTCGCCGGCCTTGCCGGAGTTGAGGGTGATACGGCGGACCGCCGCGTAGAGCTCCTCCACGGAGGGCTCGTTGCCCTCCAGGTACTGCTCCATCACCTGGTCGTCGTTCTCCGCGACGACCTCGACGAGCTTGGCGTGCCACTCCTCAGCGGCGTCCACGAGGTTCGCCGGGATGTCGACGGTGTCGTACATCTCGCCCTTGGAGGCTTCCGCCGAGTAGACGTACGCCTTCATGGTGACGAGGTCGACGACGCCCTCGAAGTCGGCCTCGGCGCCGATCGGCAGCTGCATCACGATCGGGGTCGCGCCGAGGCGGTCCTTGATCATGTCGACGCAGCGCAGGAACTCGGCGCCGGTGCGGTCGAGCTTGTTGACGAAGCAGATACGCGGAACGCCGTAGCGGTCCGCCTGACGCCACACGGTCTCGGACTGCGGCTCGACGCCCGCCACACCGTCGAACACGGTGACGGCGCCGTCGAGGACGCGGAGCGAACGCTCCACCTCGACGGTGAAGTCGACGTGACCCGGGGTGTCGATGATGTTGATCGTGTGATCGACATCATCGAGCGGCCAGTGACAGGTCGTCGCGGCCGACGTGATCGTGATGCCGCGCTCCTGCTCCTGCTCCATCCAGTCCATCGTGGCTGCGCCGTCGTGGACTTCACCGATCTTGTACGAAACGCCGGTGTAGAAGAGGATCCGCTCGGTGGTGGTCGTCTTGCCCGCGTCGATGTGGGCCATGATCCCGATGTTGCGGACCTTGGCCAGGTCAAGCGAAGTGGTGGCCATAAGGCTCAATCTTCTCTCGGTCTCGATGGGGAAGCGACTACCAGCGGTAGTGCGCGAAGGCCTTGTTGGACTCGGCCATCTTGTGGGTGTCCTCGCGCTTCTTGACAGCTGCGCCAAGACCGTTGGAGGCGTCGAGCAGCTCGTTCATGAGGCGCTCGGTCATGGTCTTCTCGCGGCGGGCGCGGGAGTAACCGACGACCCAGCGCAGAGCGAGGGTGGCGGCGCGACCGGGCTTGACCTCGATCGGCACCTGGTAGGTGGCGCCACCGACACGGCGGGACTTGACCTCGAGCGAGGGCTTGACGTTCTCAAGCGCGCGCTTCAGCGTGATGACCGGGTCAGCGCCGGTCTTCTCGCGGAGGCCTTCCATGGCGCCGTACACGATCCGCTCGGCGGTGGAGCGCTTGCCGTTGAGCAGGATCTTGTTGATCAGCGAGGTGACAAGAGGAGAACCGTAGACCGGGTCGATGATGACCGGGCGCTTCGGGGCGGGGCCCTTACGAGGCATTCTTACTTCTCCTTCTTGGCGCCGTAGCGGCTGCGGGCCTGCTTGCGGTTCTTGACACCCTGGGTGTCAAGGGAGCCGCGGATGATCTTGTAACGAACACCCGGCAGGTCCTTCACACGGCCACCACGCACGAGCACGATGGAGTGCTCCTGCAGGTTGTGTCCCTCACCCGGGATGTAGGCCGTGACCTCGATGCCGGAGGTCAGACGCACACGCGCGACCTTACGGAGCGCCGAGTTCGGCTTCTTCGGGGTGGTCGTGAACACACGCGTGCAGACACCGCGACGCTGGGGCGAACCCTCGAGCGCGGGCGTCTTGTTCTTCTCGACCTTGTCCTGCCGGCCCTTCCGGACCAGCTGCTGGATCGTAGGCACTACTTCTCCGGTTTCTGTGTGCCGTTCGTGAAACTAACCTGGAACACTCGCCGACCCACGCGGTCGGGTGTGTCGAATACTGCGAGCTCCCGCCGCGAGGCGGAGAAAGCGCAGATTGCAGTGACCACAAACGGACTCGCCATGCGGTTGAGGACACGCACACGAGCCCAGGCACACCCCAGGCACAAGGCTTGAGCGTACCTACCTCACGGACCTGGGTCAAAACAAATGCTGTCCACCGCGGACCGCCGGAACCCGGCATCCGGCGCCCCCGGCCGCCCCACTCCCCCGCCGCGGCGGCCGCACGTCCAGCACAACGCCTCTCACCAGCGAAAACGTCCTGGCCACGGCTCGCCCGACGCTCCCCGCCCGCACCGGCGCCGGTCACGCCGGGTGACCGACCTCACGGCCGGCCACCGGGCACGCGGAAGGGCGCCCACCCCGTACGCGACGGGGTGGGCGCCCTTCTCACTCACTTCTACTGGTTGTACGGACCGTAGTCGTAGTCCTCCAGCGGAACGGCCTGGCCGGAGCCCGTACCGAACGGCGAGTAGTCGATGTCGTCGTAACCGACGGCCGAGTACATCGCGGCCTTGGCCTCCTCGGTCGGCTCCACCCGGATGTTGCGGTAGCGGGACAGACCCGTACCGGCCGGGATGAGCTTACCGATGATGACGTTCTCCTTGAGGCCGATGAGCGAGTCGGACTTGGCGTTGATCGCCGCGTCCGTCAGCACTCGGGTCGTCTCCTGGAAGGAGGCGGCCGACAGCCAGGATTCCGTCGCCAGCGAGGCCTTGGTGATACCCATCAGCTGCGGACGGCCGGAGGCGGGGTGACCGCCCTCGGTGACCACACGACGGTTCTCGGTCTCGAACTTCGAGCGCTCGACGAGCTCGCCCGGCAGCAGCTCCGCGTCGCCGGACTCGATGATCGTCACACGGCGCAGCATCTGCCGGATGATGATCTCGATGTGCTTGTCGTGGATCGACACACCCTGCGAGTTGTAGACCTTCTGGACCTCGCCGACCAGGTGGACCTGGACCGCGCGCTGACCGAGGATCCGCAGCACGTCGTGCGGGTTGGTGGCACCGACGGTGAGCTTCTGGCCCACCTCGACCGGGTCCCCCTCGCCGACCAGGAGACGGGCACGCTTGGAGATCGGGAACGCCGTCTCCTCGCTGCCGTCGTCCGGGGTGACGACGAGCTTCTTGGTCTTCTCGGTCTCCTCGATACGGACGCGGCCCTTGGCCTCCGAGATCGGCGCGACACCCTTGGGCGTACGGGCCTCGAAGAGCTCGACGACACGCGGCAGACCCTGGGTGATGTCGTCACCGGCCACACCACCGGTGTGGAAGGTACGCATCGTCAGCTGGGTACCGGGCTCACCGATGGACTGGGCGGCGATGATGCCGACCGCCTCACCGATGTCGACCAGCTTGCCGGTGGCGAGCGAACGTCCGTAGCAGAAGGCACAGGTGCCGACCGCGGACTCACAGGTCAGGACCGAGCGGGTCTTGACCTCCTCGACGCCGGCGCCCACCAGGGCGTCGATCAGGACGTCACCGAGGTCGACGTTGGCAGGCGCGATGACCTTGCCGTCGACGACGACGTCCTCGGCGAGCATGCGGGCGTAGACCGAGGTCTCGACGTCCTCCGTCTTGCGGAGCACACCGTCCGCACCCTTGACGGCGATCTTCAGCTTGAGGCCGCGGTCGGTGCCGCAGTCCTCCTCGCGGATGATCACGTCCTGCGAGACGTCCACCAGACGACGGGTCAGGTAACCCGAGTCGGCGGTACGCAGGGCGGTGTCCGCCAGACCCTTACGGGCACCGTGCGTGGAGATGAAGTACTCCAGCACCGTGAGGCCCTCACGGAAGGACGCCTTGATCGGACGCGGGATGGTCTCGTTCTTCGCGTTCGACACCAGACCACGCATACCCGCGATCTGACGCATCTGCATCATGTTTCCTCGGGCACCCGAGTCGACCATCATGAAGATGGGGTTCGTCTTCGGGAAGTTCGCGTTCATCGCCTCGGCGACCTCGTTGGTCGCCTTGGTCCAGATCGCGATGAGCTCCTGCGTGCGCTCGTCCTTGGTGATCAGACCGCGCTCGTACTGCTTCTGGACCTTCTCGTCCTGGTCCTCGTAGCCCTTGACGATGGCCTTCTTGGCCTCGGGCACGACGATGTCCGACACGGCGACGGTGACGCCGGAGCGGGTCGCCCAGTGGAAACCGGCGGCCTTCAGGTTGTCGAGCGTCGCCGCCACGATCACCTTGGGGTAGCGCTCGGCCAGGTCGTTGACGATCTCGGAGAGCTGCTTCTTGCCCACCGAGTAGTCGACGAACGGGTAGTCCTCGGGCAGCAGCTCGTTGAAGAGCGCGCGGCCCAGGCTCGTACGCAGCCGGAAGGTGTCACCCGGCTGGTACTCGGGCTCGCCCTCCTCGGCGACCGGAGGCACCCAGCCACGCGGCGGGATGGTGCCCACCGGGAAGCGGATGTCGACCTTCGCCTGGAGCGACAGCTCGCGGGCGTCGAAGGCCATGATCGCCTCGGCCGTGGACCCGAAGGCCCGGTCCGCGCCCTTGACGTTGCGGCCCTCGTCGTCCGTGGTGAGGAAGAAGAGGCCCAGCACCATGTCCTGGGTCGGCATGGTGACGGGACGGCCGTCGGCCGGCTTCAGGATGTTGTTCGAGGACAGCATCAGGATGCGGGCCTCGGCCTGCGCCTCCGCGGAGAGCGGCAGGTGCACGGCCATCTGGTCACCGTCGAAGTCCGCGTTGAACGCGGTGCAGACGAGCGGGTGGATCTGGATGGCCTTGCCCTCGACCAGCTGCGGCTCGAAGGCCTGGATGCCGAGGCGGTGCAGGGTGGGCGCACGGTTCAGCAGCACCGGGTGCTCGGCGATGACCTCTTCGAGGACGTCGTACACGACGGTGCGGCCGCGCTCGACCATGCGCTTGGCCGACTTGATGTTCTGCGCGTGGTTCAGGTCCACCAGGCGCTTCATCACGAACGGCTTGAAGAGCTCCAGCGCCATCGCCTTCGGCAGACCGCACTGGTGCAGCTTGAGCTGCGGGCCGACGACGATCACGGAACGCGCGGAGTAGTCCACGCGCTTGCCGAGGAGGTTCTGACGGAAACGGCCCTGCTTGCCCTTGAGCATGTCGCTCAGGGACTTCAGCGGGCGGTTGCCGGGACCGGTGACCGGGCGACCGCGGCGGCCGTTGTCGAACAGCGCGTCGACGGCCTCCTGCAGCATCCGCTTCTCGTTGTTCACGATGATCTCGGGGGCACCGAGGTCGAGGAGACGCTTGAGGCGGTTGTTGCGGTTGATCACGCGGCGGTACAGGTCGTTCAGGTCGGAGGTCGCGAAGCGGCCACCGTCCAGCTGCACCATCGGACGCAGGTCCGGCGGGATGACCGGCACGCAGTCGAGCACCATGCCCTTGGGCTTGTTGCTGGTCTGCAGGAACGCGGAGACGACCTTGAGGCGCTTGAGCGCACGGGTCTTCTTCTGGCCCTTGCCGGTACGGATGATCTCGCGGAGGCGCTCGGCCTCCTCGTCGAGGTCGAAGGACTCCAGGCGCTTCTGCAGCGCGGCGGCGCCCATGCAGCCGTCGAAGTACGTGCCGAAGCGGTCACGCAGCTCGCGGTAGAGCAGCTCGTCGCCCTCGAGGTCCTGGACCTTGAGGTTCTTGAAGCGGCTCCACACCTCGTCGAGACGGTCGATCTCGCGCTGCGCACGGTCACGCAGCTGCTTCATCTCGCGCTCGGCGCCTTCGCGCACCTTGCGGCGCACGTCGGCCTTGGCACCCTCGGCCTCGAGCTCGGCCAGGTCGGTCTCGAGCTTCTTGGCGCGGTTCTCGAGGTCCGAGTCGCGGCGGTTCTCGATCTGCTGGCGCTCGACGGAGACGTGCGCCTCCAGCGACGGGAGGTCGCGGGTGCGGCGCTCCTCGTCGACGAACGTGATCATGTACGCGGCGAAGTAGATGACCTTCTCGAGGTCCTTCGGCGCGAGGTCCAGCAGGTAGCCCAGGCGCGACGGGACGCCCTTGAAGTACCAGATGTGGGTGACGGGAGCGGCAAGCTCGATGTGGCCCATGCGCTCACGGCGCACCTTGGCGCGCGTGACCTCGACGCCACAGCGTTCACAGATGATGCCCTTGAAGCGGACACGCTTGTACTTGCCGCAGTAGCACTCCCAGTCCCGGGTCGGACCGAAGATCTTCTCGCAGAAGAGTCCGTCCTTCTCGGGCTTGAGCGTGCGGTAGTTGATGGTCTCCGGCTTCTTCACTTCGCCGTGGGACCAGGTCCGGATGTCGTCCGCGGTGGCAAGGCCGATCCGCAGCTCGTCGAAGAAGTTGACGTCGAGCACTTGTCGTCAATCCCTCTTTCGGGGGTTCGAGCCCCCTCGCTTCACGCGAGAAATCGGGGCACTTCAGCAATGGTCTGAACGGGTCCGGGGAGAGCCGGCCGGATCACGGGGATCCGGCCGGACAACCCGTCAGACCTCTTCGACGCTGCTCGGCTCGCGCCGGGACAGGTCGATACCGAGCTCCTCCGCCGCGCGGAAGACGTCCTCGTCCGTGTCGCGCATCTCGATGGACATGCCGTCCGAGGACAGCACCTCCACGTTGAGGCAGAGCGACTGCATCTCCTTGATGAGCACCTTGAAGGACTCGGGAATGCCCGGCTCGGGGATGTTCTCGCCCTTGACGATCGCCTCGTACACCTTCACGCGGCCGGTCACGTCGTCGGACTTGATCGTCAGCAGCTCCTGGAGGGCGTATGCGGCGCCGTAAGCCTCAAGGGCCCACACCTCCATCTCGCCGAATCGCTGCCCACCGAACTGCGCCTTACCACCCAGCGGCTGCTGCGTGATCATGGAGTACGGGCCGGTCGAACGGGCGTGGAGCTTGTCGTCGACCAGGTGGTGCAGCTTGAGGATGTACATGTACCCGACCGAAACCGGGTCCGGGAACGGCTCGCCGGAGCGGCCGTCGAACAACTGGGCCTTGCCGGAGGGCTGCACCAGGCGGTCGCCGTCGCGGTTCGGGATCGTGGCTCCGAAGAGACCGGAGATCTCGTCCTCGCGCGCACCGTCGAAGACGGGCGTGGCGACGTTGGTGCCGGGGGCGACCTGGTCGGCGCCGATGGCCTGCAGGCGCTGTGCCCACTCGTCACCGAGGCCGGAGACGTCCCAGCCGCGGCTGGCGAGCCAGCCGAGGTGGATCTCCAGGACCTGTCCCGGGTTCATTCGGGACGGGACACCCAGCGGGTTGAGGATGATGTCGACCGGGGTGCCGTCCTCCAGGAACGGCATGTCCTCGATCGGCAGGATCTTGGAGATGACGCCCTTGTTGCCGTGACGGCCGGCGAGCTTGTCACCATCGGTGATCTTGCGCTTCTGCGCGACGTAGACGCGGACCAGCTGGTTCACGCCCGGCGGCAGCTCGTCGCCCTCTTCACGGTCGAAGACGCGGACGCCGATGACCTTGCCGATCTCGCCGTGCGGCACCTTCAGCGAGGTGTCGCGCACCTCGCGCGCCTTCTCACCGAAGATCGCGCGGAGCAGGCGCTCCTCGGGGGTCAGCTCGGTCTCACCCTTGGGCGTGACCTTGCCGACGAGGATGTCGCCGGCGACGACCTCGGCACCGATACGGATGATGCCGCGCTCGTCGAGGTCGGCGAGGACCTCTTCGGAGACGTTCGGGATGTCCCGGGTGATCTCCTCCGGGCCGAGCTTGGTGTCCCGGGCGTCGACCTCGTGCTCCTCGATGTGGATCGAGGAGAGGACGTCGTCCTGCACGAGGCGCTGCGACAGGATGATCGCGTCCTCGTAGTTGTGGCCCTCCCACGGCATGAACGCCACGAGGAGGTTCTTGCCGAGCGCCATCTCACCGTTCTCGGTGGCCGGCCCGTCGGCGAGGACCTGGCCCTCGACGACCCGGTCGCCCTCGGAGACGACGACCTTCTGGTTGACCGAGGTGCCCTGGTTGGAGCGCGAGAACTTGGCGATGCGGTACGTGGTGTACGTGCCGTCGTCGTTGGTGACGGTGATGTAGTCCGCGGAGACCTCCTGGACCACACCGTCCTTCTCGGCCTTGAGCACGTCACCGGCGTCGGTGGCGCAGCGGTACTCCATGCCGGTGCCCACGAGCGGGGCCTCCGACTTGATGAGCGGCACCGCCTGGCGCATCATGTTCGCGCCCATGAGGGCACGGTTGGCGTCGTCGTGCTCCAGGAAGGGGATCATCGCGGTGGCGACGGACACCATCTGGCGCGGCGAGACGTCCATGTAGTCGACGTCCGTGCCGGGCACGTAGTCGACCTCTCCGCCACGGCGGCGGACCAGGACGCGGGGCTCGGTGAAGCGCAGCTCGTCGGAGAGCGTCGCGTTCGCCTGGGCGATGACGAAGCGGTCCTCCTCGTCGGCGGTGATGTAGTCGACCTCGTCGGTGACCTGACCGTCGACGACCTTGCGGTACGGCGTCTCGATGAAGCCGAACGCGTTGACGCGGCCGTACGAGGCGAGCGAACCGATCAGACCGATGTTCGGGCCCTCGGGGGTCTCGATCGGGCACATGCGTCCGTAGTGGGACGGGTGCACGTCTCGGACCTCGAAGCCGGCCCGCTCACGGGAGAGACCACCCGGACCGAGCGCCGACAGGCGGCGCTTGTGGGTGAGACCCGACAGCGGGTTGTTCTGGTCCATGAACTGCGACAGCTGGCTGGTGCCGAAGAACTCCTTGATGGAGGCGACGACCGGCCGGATGTTGATCAGGGTCTGCGGCGTGATCGCCTCGACGTCCTGGGTGGTCATGCGCTCACGCACGACGCGCTCCATACGGGCGAGACCCGTACGGACCTGGTTCTGGATGAGCTCGCCGACGTTGCGCAGACGGCGGTTGCCGAAGTGGTCGATGTCGTCGGTCTCGACGACGATCTCCCGGCCCGACTCACCGATCGTCTCGGTCTCGCCGGCGTGCAGCTTCACCAGGTACTTGATGGTCGCGATGATGTCGTCGCTGGTGAGGACACCCGCGTCGAGCGGCTCGTCGGCGCCGAGCTTCTTGTTCACCTTGTAGCGGCCGACCTTCGCGAGGTCGTAGCGCTTCGGGTTGAAGTAGAGGTTCTCGAGCAGCGTCTGAGCGGCCTCGCGCGTGGGCGGCTCGCCCGGGCGCAGCTTGCGGTAGATGTCGAGCAGCGCGTCGTCCTGGCCCTGGGTGTGGTCCTTCTCCAGGGTGGCGCGCATGGACTCGTACTCGCCGAACTCCTCGAGGATCTGCTCGGTGGTCCAGCCGAGCGCCTTCAGGAGGACGGTGACGGACTGCTTGCGCTTGCGGTCGATACGGACACCGACCATGTCGCGCTTGTCGATCTCCATCTCCAGCCAGGCACCCCGGGACGGGATGATCTTGGCGGAGAAGATGTCCTTGTCGGACGTCTTGTCGATGGAGGAGTCGAAGTAGACGCCCGGCGAGCGGACGAGCTGCGACACGACGACACGCTCGGTGCCGTTGATGACGAAGGTGCCCTTGTTGGTCATGAGCGGGAAGTCGCCCATGAAGACCGTCTGGGACTTGATCTCGCCGGTCTCGTTGTTGGTGAACTCGGCGGTGACGAAGAGCGGGGCGGCGAACGTGAAGTCGCGCTCCTTGCACTCGTCGATCGAGTTCTTCGGGGGCTCGAAGCGATGGTCGCGGAACGTCAGCGACATCGACCCGGAGAAGTCCTCGATCGGGGAGATCTCCTCGAAGATCTCCTCCAGGCCGGACTTGGTGGGGACGTCTTGTCCGCTGTCCAGAGCAGCCTCGACGCGAGCCTTCCACGCGGCGTTGCCGAGGAGCCAGTCAAAGCTCTCGGTCTGCAGCGCGAGGAGGTTCGGAACCTCGAGGGGCTCCTTGATCTTTGCAAAAGAGATGCGCAGCGGGGCGGTGCTGGCACCGTTGTTCGTATTCGAGGTCGAGGCGTTGCGCGAGGCGGCCAAGAGGGGGTCCTTCCGAGGGCTCGGACTCACTACGCGCGTACCGGCCCCAAGCCACGCACAGCGACAGAAATCCCTAGGTCAGGGACGATCCGGTCATCGGTGCTAGGCGTGGGCATGCCCCTGGTGACGGGCAGGAGGCAGCTAACAGGCAGCGCAAAGGGTCAGTGTAGCCAAGTGCCACACTGATGTCCAGTCGGGGTTCTCAGAGACCCTCGTAGCTCGCAACAGCTGTTCTCAACACCTATGAATAGACCTCGCGCGGTGCGCGCTCTTCTTTACTGCCCTCTTCGCTCGCGATCCATGCCTCGGAACCGGATCGAGATGACGACGCGTCCTGAGAATTGCGCGCCGCGTGCGGTTCGTCAAGGCCCTGCGGCCCGGACGGTCGCCCCGCGATCTTCACCCGTCGCCCAGGGACACCGGTTGACGCCCCCGGAGAGACGCACGGCGAAGATCACCCTACTCGTCACCGGCAGAAGATCAAGGCAGCCTCCCGGAGCACGCCGAAGGGCGACCACCCGGATGGGTGATCGCCCTTCGCGATGGGACGTCCCCGCGCGTGGCAGGGGCCGTCCTACAGGAGTCCGGGGACTCCAGGGGTCACTTGACCTCGACGGAGGCGCCGGCGCCCTTGAGGGACTCGGCAGCCTTCTCCGCGGCCTCCTTGGCGACCTTCTCGAGGACCGGCTTCGGAGCGCCGTCGACGAGGTCCTTGGCCTCCTTCAGACCCAGCGAGGTCAGCTCACGCACGACCTTGATGACCTGGATCTTCTTCTCGCCGGCGCCGGTGAGGATGACGTCGAACTCGTCCTGCTCGGCGGCGGCCTCGACCGGAGCGCCCGGAGCGGCAACGCCGGCGGCGGCGACCGGGGCGGCGGCGGTGACGTCGAACTTCTCCTCGAAGGCCTTCACGAACTCGGAGAGCTCGATGAGGGTCATGCCTTCGAACTGCTCGAGCAGGTCGTCCTGGGACAGCTTCGCCATGACAGGCGTCCTTCCACTATTCGGCTGGTGCCGGATGTATATGTCGGCGGGCGTACGTGGAGCCCGCTGGACCGCGGAGCGTGATTACTCTGCGGCCTCGGCGGGAGCCGGAGTACCGGCACCGCCCTGCTCTTCCTTCTTGGCACGAAGCGCTTCCGCGGTGCGGACGAACTTCGAGGGCAGCGCCTGGAAGAGCGCGGCAGCCTGAGACTGCTTGCCCTTCATGGCACCGGCCAGCTTGGAGAGCAGAACCTCGCGGGACTCGAGGTCCGCGAGCTTCTTGATCTCATCGGCGGACAGCGCCTTACCGTCAAGGACACCGCCCTTGATGATGAGGTTGGGGTTGTCCTTGGCGAAGTCACGAAGACCCTTCGCCGACTCCACCGGGTCACCGGTGACGAAGGCAACCGCCGTCGGACCCGAGAACAGGTCGTCCAGCGCGTTGATCCCGGCCTCGTTGGCCGCAATCTTGGTCAGCGTGTTCTTCACCACGGCGTACTGGGCGTTCTCACCGAGCGAACGGCGCAGCTCCTTGAGCTGTGCCACGGTGAGACCCCGGTACTCGGTCAGCACGGCGGCGTTCGAGCTGCGGAACTGGTCCGTCAGCTCGGCCACCGCGGCAGCCTTGTCGGGCCTTGCCATGAGCGTCGGCCTCCTTCCGGGTGATGAGGACCGCTCAGAAGGGGCCGGGAAAGACGAAACGCCCCGGCGCAAGTGCCAGGGCGTAGCTCGACCGAACGAAATCCGGGAGACCGGACGAAATCCGGGAGCTTTCCACAGTCACCTGCGCAGGTCGTCCGTCTCGACGGATCCTTCGGTCACCCGCCCTCTGACGAGAGCGCGGCAACGACCAGCGGTCTTTGGCTTCCGGGAAAGACTACGGGAACGGATCCCGGTCAGGCAAATCGGGCCAACGAGGTGAACCTCGCCGGCCCGGCGGCGTCACTGAGCGGTGGTGTCCGCGCCCGCTCCGGCGGCACCGAGCTCTTCGAGCATCTGCGCCAGGTCGAAGGTCTCGCCGGCCGGCGGCGCCTGGACGGAGGCAGCGGTCCCGTAGTCCGAGTAGTCGGCGGTCATCCGGATCTCTCCCTGCGGACTGTCGATACCGACGTTCATCCGGATCGGGTAGCCGTCCTCGTCGACCCAGACCTCGGTGTCGTAGCCCTTGATGCCGGACTTCTCCATGCCGTCCAGCAGGTCCTTGCGCTCCTTGTCGCTGAGGACGTCGAGCGACTCGTTGGCCTCCACCATCTCGTCGGCCGTGAGGGAGCCCTTGTAGTGCTCGGTGTCGACGCCACCGATCTTCTCCGCACCCACGTGCTTGAGGTTCGGCGAGCCCAGGAGGACGGCCAGCTGCTGGGACGGGTCCTGGTTGGCGCTCTCCAGGCCGCTCGTCAGCTCCTTCTGGGCGGCCGCGTCACCGGACTGCTCCGCGATGGCGGCCAGGTCCATCTTCATCCAGCGCTTGCCGTCCATCTCCGGTACGGCCTGCTCGCCCATGTCCATGTACATGACGTTGTCGAGCATGAGCATGCGTATCTGCTCGGGCGCGTCGGCGGAGACCTGGAACGCCTCGCCCTTCATGGTCATGTCCATCACGCCGGGGTTCCACCCCAGGGTGCCGGTCATCTCCATCGTGCCGCCGGCCTCCAGGGAGGCGGGCATCTCCATCGTCATGTGCACCTTGGCGGACCCGGCGGCCGCGGTCTTCTTGTACGCCGCCGTCAGCACCTGCGTCACCGCGGCCCCCGACCCGCTCTCCGCCTTCGGCGCACCGGACGCCGGCTCCTTCTCGCCGCTCTGACAGCCCGCGGCACCGGCGACCACGATCGCTGCCACCAGCGTCACACCCGCGCGCCTCCATGTGGACGTGCTCATGTCCCCCACCCCCTGTTGTTCTGTTCTCGGTCCTTGCACCGTAACGCAGACCACTGACAGCCCGTCGGGAAAAAGCCCGCCCCCGCCGGCTCCGGAGAGCGGCGGGGGCGGGCTTCAGGTCACGGGAACCGCGACGCCGTCAGGATCAGACGGCGGCCGGGTCCTCCTCGACCAGGAGGTTGCGCACACGGTTGGCGTCCAGCGGGATGCCGGGGCCCATCGTGCTGGCGAGGGTCGCCTTCTTGATGAAGCGGCCCTTCGCGGCGGACGGCTTGAGACGGAGGATCTCCTCCAGGGCCGCGCCGTAGTTCTCGACCAGCTTCGTCTCGTCGAAGGAGACCTTGCCGATGATGAAGTGCAGGTTCGAGTGCTTGTCGACGCGGAACTCGATCTTGCCGCCCTTGATGTCGTTGACAGCCTTCACGACGTCGGGGGTGACGGTGCCGGTCTTCGGGTTCGGCATCAGACCACGCGGACCGAGCACGCGGCCCAGGCGGCCGACCTTGCCCATGAGGTCCGGCGTGGCGACGACGGCGTCGAAGTCCAGACGGCCCTTCGCCACCTCGTCGATGAGCTCGTCGGCGCCGACGATGTCGGCGCCCGCGGCTTCCGCGGCCGCAGCACGGTCACCGGTCGCGAAGACCAGGACCCGGGCGGTCTTGCCGGTGCCGTGCGGGAGGTTCACGGTGCCACGGACCATCTGGTCGGCCTTGCGCGGGTCGACACCCAGGCGGAAGGCGACCTCGACGGTGCCGTCGAACTTCGTGGTGGCGGTCTCCTTGGCGAGACGGACGGCCTCGAGCGGGGCGTAGGTACGCTCCCGGTCGATCTTCGCGTCCGCAGCGCGGAGGTTCTTGCTGCGCTTCACTTCTGCTCCTGAGGTTTTCAGAGTGTGGAGTCGTGGTGCGGACCAGCGCTTGGCCCTACCACTGGGGGCTTACGGGGCTGACTCAGCCTTCGACCGTGATGCCCATGGAACGGGCGGTGCCGGCGATGATCTTCGACGCGGCGTCGAGGTCATTGGCGTTCAGGTCGGGGAGCTTCGTCGTGGCGATCTCGCGGACCTGGGCGGCCGTCAGCTTGGCGACCTTGGTCTTGTGCGGCTCGCCGGAGCCCTTGTCCACACCCGCGGCCTTGAGGATCAGCTTGGCGGCCGGCGGAGTCTTCGTGACGAAGGTGAAGGAGCGGTCCTCGTAGACCGTGATCTCCACCGGCACGACCATGCCACGCTGCGACTCGGTCGCGGCGTTGTAGGCCTTGCAGAACTCCATGATGTTGACGCCGTGCTGGCCCAGTGCGGGACCGACCGGCGGCGCCGGGTTGGCCGCACCGGCGTTGATCTGGAGCTTGATAAGCCCCGTGACCTTCTTCTTCTTGGGAGGCATTGCTCTCTCCGGGTCCTAGTGAGAGTGTTTCGCCGCCATTCCGGTCATCCGGATGGAGGCATACCGCACAACGATAACGGGTATAGCTGTGCGACCAAAAACCGAGCAGGTCAGACCGGCGATGAAGCCGGTCCGACCTGCTCGGTAGGCATGTGTCCAGAGGGGGGCGGAACGCCCTAGTTCTTCTGGATCTGGTCGAAGCTCAGCTCGACCGGGGTCTCGCGGCCGAAGATCTCGACGAGGCCCTTGACCTTCTTCGAGTCGGCGTTGATCTCGTTGATCGTCGCCTGCAGCGTCGCGAACGGGCCGTCGGTGACGGTGACCGAGTCGCCGACCTCGAAGTCCAGCACCTGGACCTCGACCTTGCGGGCCGGAGCCGGCTTGCCCTCGGCCTCGGCCGCCTCGCGGGCCGCCTTCTCCTCGGCCTCGGGGGCGAGCATCTTGACGATCTCGTCCAGGGTCAGCGGGTACGGGTCGTAGGCGTTGCCCACGAAGCCGGTGACACCTGGGGTGTTGCGGACGACGCCCCAGGACTCGTTCGTCAGGTCCATGCGCACCAGGACGTACCCGGGGAGCTTGTTCTGACGGACGTTCTTCCGCTCGCCGTTCTTGATCTGGACGATCTCTTCCTCGGGCACCTCGGCCTGGTAGATGAAGTCCTCGACGTTGAGCGAGACGGCGCGCTGCTCCAGGTTGGCCTTCACACGCTTCTCGTACCCGGCGTACGTGTGGATGACGTACCACTCGCCCGGAAGACCGCGCAGCTCCTCGCGGAGGGCGGCGACGGCGTCGACGGGGGCGGCCGGCTCGGCGGGCTCCTCCTCGGCGGCGTCCTCGTCACCGGGCTCCTCGGCCTCGTCGGACTCGGCGGCCTCCTCGGCCTCCGCCTCCTCGTCGGACTCGGCGGCGACGGCGGCCTGCTCGGCGGGCTCGCCCGCCTCGGCGTCAGCAGCTTCGACCTGGTCCGGCGCCACGGCATCCGCCGACTCGACGATGTCGAGCTCGTCCTCGGCGGACTCGACGGCGCTCGCCGTGGGCTCGGCGTCGTCGTTCAGGTTCGGGTCAGACACGATGGCTGCTTCTTCCTGGATACAAATGGGTGGAACATGCGAAAGGGGCGCCGATGAGGCGCCCTTCGCGGGATCAGCCGAAGACGTACTTGATGACCCGCGCGAAACCGAAGTCAATCACGGTGACAAGGCCGATCATGACCACCACGAAGGCGATCACCACCGTGGTGTACGTCGTCAGCTGGCTGCGCGTAGGCCAGACGACCTTGCGGAGCTCGGCGACGATCTGGCGGTAGAACAGCGCGAGACGGCCCAGAGGGCCCTTCTTGCCGCGCTTGCCGCCCTTCCGAGGCTTTTTCGACTCGGGAGCTTCGTCCTCGGCATCAGGCATGTCGATGGAGCCCACGGCGTCCGTCACGCTACTCACCTGATTCCGGGTCGTGGCCGTGCCGCGCCCGGTGGAGCCGCACGGCGGTGCATTGAAGTACGTACATGCGCACACATCCTGGCGAAGGAGTGTGTAGCAGGGCCGGAGGGACTTGAACCCCCAACCGCTGGTTTTGGAGACCAGTGCTCTACCAATTGAGCTACGACCCTTTGTGGTTCCACCAACCTACCGCATCCTCCCCGGTGGGCCGGGTGCAAAAACGGTGCGGCTGATGAAGGCCAACGACAGGTGAGTGTACGTGCTCAGGGCCTCCGCGTCGAACAGACCACTACCGACCGGTCCTGTCCGGATGCTGTCCGAGTCCTGTCCGGTCCCTGAAACCCCTGTGCCGACGGTGTTTCCGGTCTGCGAGCATGGGGGCATGAGCGCTGCAACTTCTCCGTCCGAGCGCCGGGTCTCGGCCCGCATCGGTGCGATCTCCGAGTCCGCCACCCTCGCCGTCGACGCCAAGGCCAAGGCCCTCAAGGCCGCCGGACGTCCGGTGATCGGCTTCGGCGCCGGCGAGCCGGACTTCCCGACCCCCGGCTACATCGTCGACGCCGCGGTCGAGGCCTGCCGCAACCCGAAGTACCACCGCTACACCCCGGCCGGCGGGCTCCCCGAGCTCAAGGCCGCCATCGCGGAGAAGACGCTGCGCGACTCCGGCTACGAGGTCGACGCCTCCCAGATCCTGGTGACCAACGGCGGCAAGCAGGCCATCTACGAGGCCTTCGCCGCGATCCTCGACCCGGGTGACGAGGTCATCGTCCCCGCCCCGTACTGGACCACCTACCCCGAGTCGATCCGTCTCGCCGGCGGTGTGCCGGTCGAGGTGGTCGCCGACGAGACCACCGGCTACCGCGTCTCCGTCGAGCAGTTGGAGGCGGCCCGTACCGAGCGCACCAAGGTCGTCCTGTTCGTCTCCCCGTCCAACCCGACCGGCGCCGTCTACAGCGAGGCCGACAGCGAGGCGATCGGCCGCTGGGCCGTCGAGCACGGCCTGTGGGTCATGACCGACGAGATCTACGAGCACCTGGTCTACGGCGACGCGACGTTCACGTCGCTCCCGGCGGTCGTGCCCGAGCTGCGTGACAAGTGCATCGTGGTCAACGGCGTCGCCAAGACGTACGCCATGACCGGTTGGCGGGTCGGCTGGATCATCGGCCCCAAGGACGTCGTCAAGGCGGCGACCAACCTGCAGTCGCACGCCACCTCCAACGTGAGCAACGTCGCCCAGGTCGCGGCGCTGGCCGCCGTCTCCGGACCGCTGGACGCGGTCGCCGAGATGCGCACCGCCTTCGACCGCCGCCGCCGCACCATCGTGCGCATGCTCAACGAGATCGACGGCGTCGTCTGCCCCGAGCCCGAGGGCGCGTTCTACGTCTACCCGTCGGTGAAGGGGCTGCTCGGCAAGGAGATCCGCGGCAAGCGCCCGGCGGACTCCGTCGAGCTCGCGGCGCTCATCCTGGACGAGGCCGAGGTCGCCGTCGTCCCCGGTGAGGCCTTCGGCACCCCGGGTTACCTGCGGCTCTCCTACGCCCTGGGCGACGAGGACCTGGCCGAGGGTGTCTCGCGGATCCAGAAGCTGCTGGGTGAGGCCCGCGCCTGACCGGCACGGCACCGAAGCAGGCCTCCGGCTCCGGCCGGGGGCCTGTTTTTCTGTTCGAGGCGTCACTCCGGGCGGGATCCGCTACCGCGGCACCCCGGCGATGCGGCAAGATCCTTGAATGGAGCGTGACGTACGGCTGTTGCCCAAGGCCCATCTGCATCTGCACTTCACCGGGTCGATGCGGCCCACCACCCTGCTCGAACTGGCGGACAAGTACGGGGTGCGCCTGCCCGAGGCGCTGACCGGCGGCGAACCGCCCGAACTCCGGGCCACGGACGAGCGCGGCTGGTTCCGCTTCCAGCGCCTGTACGACATCGCCCGGTCCTGCCTGCGCGAGCCGGAGGACATCCGGCGGCTGGTGCGCGAGACGGCCATGGAGGACGTCGCGGACGGTTCGGGGTGGCTGGAGATCCAGGTCGACCCCACCTCGTACGCGCCCCTCCTCGGCGGGCTCATCCCGGCCATCGAGATCATCCTGGACGCCGTGGACAGCGCGTCGCGGGAGACCGGTCTGGGGATCCGCGTGGTGATCGCGGCGAACCGGATGAAGCACCCGCTGGACGCCCGGACGCTGGCACGGCTGGCCGTGCGGTACGCGGACCGGGGCGTCATCGGCTTCGGCCTCTCCAACGACGAACGCCGGGGCATGGCACGCGACTTCGACCGGGCCTTCGCCATCGCACGGGAAGGCGGTCTGCTCGCAGCCCCGCACGGCGGGGAGCTCTCGGGCCCCGCCAGCGTCCGGGACTGCCTGGACGACCTGGAGGCGTCCCGGATCGGGCACGGCGTACGGGCGGCGGAGGATCCCCGGCTGCTGAGCAGGCTCGCGGAGCGCGGGGTGACCTGCGAGGTCTGCCCGGCCTCCAACGTGGCGCTCGGGGTCTACGAGAAGCCCGCGGACGTGCCGCTGCGCACCCTGTTCGACGCGGGCGTCCCGATGGCCCTCGGGGCGGACGACCCGCTGCTCTTCGGTTCGCGGCTGGCCGCCCAGTACGACCTGGTACGTCGCCATCACGCGTTCACCGACGAGGAACTGGCCGAGCTGGCACGGCAGTCCGTACGGGGGTCGGCGGCGCCCGCCGACGTACGGGCGGACCTGCTGAGCGGGATCGAGGACTGGCTCGCGCCGACTCCTGAGAGCTCCTGAGAACTCCCGGGAACTCCTGGAGAGGGGGCGGGCGGAGCCGGTGCCCTCCCCGTCCGTCAGAGGCTGACGCCGACGGTCACCGGTTCGTTGACGAGCGTGACCCCGAAGGCCTCACGCACGCCGTCGACGACTTCCCGGGCCAGCGCCAGCAGGTCCTCGGTGGTCGCGCCGCCGCGGTTGGTGAGGGCGAGCGTGTGCTTGGTGGAGATGCGGGCGGGGCCGGTGCCGTATCCCTTGGTGAAGCCCGCCTTGTCGATGAGCCAGGCGGCGGAGGTCTTCACCCGTCCCTCGCCCGCGGGGAAGGCCGGAGGGGTGACGTCGTCGCCCAGGCGGTCCTTGACGCGGGCCAGGAAGGCGGCGTGGGCGTCGCCGTCGAGGATCGGGTTGGTGAAGAAGGACCCCGCCGACCAGGTGTCGTGGTCCTCCGGGTCGAGCACCATGCCCTTGTTCGCCCGCAGACGCAGGACGGTCGCGCGGGCCTCTGCGGCGGGCACCCGGTCGCCCTGCTCGACGCCCATGGCGCGGGCCGTCTCCGGGTACCGCAGCGGTGCGGAGAGCCCGCCCGCGTCCTCCAGGGCGAAGCGCACGCGCAGCACCACGAAGCGGTCGGGCTCCGCCTTGAAGCGGCTGTGGCGGTAGGAGAACGCGCACGCCTCGTTGGGGATCGTGACGGTCTCGCCCGCCTGCCGGTCGTAGGCGACGACCTCGGTGACGACCGAGGCCACCTCCTGGCCGTACGCGCCGACGTTCTGGATCGGGGTGGCACCTGCGGAGCCGGGGATCCCGGCGAGGCACTCGATGCCCGCCAGACCCGCCTCGACCGTGCGGGCCACGGCGTCGCTCCAGACCTCGCCGGCGGCGAGTTCGAGCGTCGTCCCGGTGAGCGTGAAGCCCTTGGTCGCGATGCGCAGGGCGGTCCCGTCGAAGCCCTTGTCGCCGATGACCAGGTTGGAGCCGCCGCCGATGACCAGCAGCGGGGTGCCGCTGCCGTCGGCTTCGCGTACGGCGGTGATCACCTCGTCGTCCGTGGTGGCGGTCAGCAGGCGGCCTGCGGGACCGCCGAGCCGGAAGGTGGTCAGGGGGGCGAGGGGGGCGTCATGGAGTTCCTGCACGGGGACAAGAGTACGGTCCACGGCCCGGGTCGGGGCCGTGGACCGTGTGCGTCCGGGTGGCGGGTCAGGCCGCGGCGGTGACCTTCTCGGAGGCCCGCTCGGGCACGGGGCCCCGCGCCGCACGGCGGCCCGGGATGAGCAGGGCCACGCACGCGGCGAGCGCGACCACGCCGGCGCCTATCCAGACGGCGGGCACGGTGCCGTCCGTGAAGGACCGGGCGGACCCGTAACCGCCGCGTGCGGAGAAGACGGAGGCGAGTACGGCGACGCCCAGCGCCCCGCCGACCTCCCGCAGGGCGTTGTTGGCCCCGGAGGCGATGCCCTGTTCGCCCGGCCGGACGCTGGACATCACCAGGCTGGCGGCGGGCGCGAAGTAGAGGGCCATGCCGATGCCGCCGACGATCAGCCCGGGCAGCTGCGCGGCGTACCCGACGCCAGGTTCCAGGACCGCGGCGAAGAGGCCGAGGCCCACCGCCTGGAGGGCGAGGCCGGCCACCACCACGGGACGGCCGCCGAACCGGTCGGAGAGATATCCGGCGACGGGTGCCACCAGCATCGGCATCCCGGTCCAGGGCAGCATGCGCAGGCCCGCCTCGGTGGGCGAGTAGCCCAGCGCGCTCTGGAGGAACTGGCTGAGCAGGAAGATCGAGCCGAACATGCCGAGGAACATCAGCAGGCTGGCGATGTTGATACCGAAGAAGGCGCGGTCACGGAAGAGCCGCATCGGCAGGACCGGGTTCGCGGCGCGGAAGCCATGGCGGACGAAGACGCCGAGGAGGGCCGTTCCGGCTGTCAGCCCGGTCAGTACACCGGGGCTGGTCCAGCCGTCGCCCGTGGCGCTGACCAGGGCGTAGACGATGCCGAAGAGGCCCGCGCTGATCAGGACCGTGCCGGGGATGTCGAGGCGGGCCTCGGGGGCGTACGACTCCGCCAGCCGGAGTCGCGCCAGGGGCAGCAGGACCAGGCCGATCGGCACGTTCAGCCAGAAGATCCACTGCCAGGAGAGGTGTTCGGTGAGGCTGCCGCCGATCAGTGGACCGCTGGCGACCGCGAGGCCGGTGATCGCGCTGAAGATGCCGAGGGCCGTACCGCGCCGGGCGGGCGGGACGGCGGCGGTGAGCAGGGTGAGGGTGAGCGGCATCATGACCGCGGCCCCGACGCCCTGGACCGCGCGGAAGGCGATGAGTTCACCGATGCCCGGCGAGAGGGCCGCCGCGGCGGAGGCCGCGGTGAAGACCGTCAGACCGGCCAGGAAGAGCCGACGCCTGCCGAAACGGTCCCCGAGCGCGGCGCCCGTCATCAGCAGGACCGCGAAGGTGAGGGTGTAGGCGTTCACCGTCCATTCGAGCTCCTCCAGTTCGCCGCCGAGGCTTTCGCGGATGGAGGGCAGGGCGGTGGTGACGACGAGGTTGTCGAGTGCCGCCATGAATCCGGCGATGCTCGTCAGGACCAGGGCCCAGACCGCTCCTCTGCGGCTGGACGGTTGCTGCTCCATCGTTCCCCCTGTGGGTTAGTAATTGATGACTAACTTTCATGGACAGAAAAACGGGCCGATCCCGACCCCGGAGCGACGGCCCGCCACCGGCCCGGCCGACACACCTGGCGCCGGCCGACCGACACTCCTGGCGCCGACCCGACCGACGCCCTTGACACCGGCCCGGCGTCACCCGACCGACGGTCCGGCCTCACCCGACCGACAACCCGTCCGGTGGTCCGGCGCCGCTCAGCTGACCGGCCTGGCCGAGAGGTAGAAGCCGGACCACACGCGATGTCCGGCCGGAAAGCCCAGCGACGCCAGGGTGTTGGCGAGCATGCCGTAGGCCAGGAACGTGGTGGTCTCGTCCACGTCCGCACCCAGGACGAGGTGGACGTCCTCCCACATCCGCAGCCAGCCGGCCCGCAGCCGCTCGCCGAACTCGGTGTCCCCGTCGACCTCGGCCACCGCCGTGGCCGCGTACATCTGCATCTGCATCTGGAACATGTCGGGTTCGTCGATGACGTACCGCTGATAGGCCGCCGCCATGGCGTGCAGCGCTTCCTCGCCCTCCAGCCCTTCGGAGGCACGGGCGAACACCCCCCGGGTGTCCTCCAGGCAGCGTTCGGCCGCCGCCAGGAAGAGGGCCTGCTTGTTGGGGAACAGCCGGAAGAGATAGGGCTGCGACACACCGACACGCCGGGCGATCGACTCCGTCGACGTGCCCTTGTAGCCGCCCCGGGCGAACTCGGTGACCGCTGCCCGTACGGCGCTCTCACGCCGCTCCTCCGCACTCATCCTTGCCATGGAGAGAAAGTTATTGCTCAATCACTAACTATGTCAAGCAGCTGTCGGCGGGTACGCCGGAGGGGCGCCACCAGGGCGCCCCTCCGCACGGTCACCGGCACGGCCGGCGGGTCCGTGGCCGTCAGGCCAGCCGGACCACGGCGCGGGACATGCCCAGCACCTTCTTGCCGTCGCTCATCGCGACCAGGTCCACCCGGACCAGGTTGTCGTCCAGCTTGGCCGCGACCTTGCCGCTGACCTCGACCGTGGCGCCCGTCTCGTCGTCCGGCACGACCACCGGCTTGGTGAACCGCACGCCGTACTCGACGACCGCCCCCGGGTCGCCCACCCAGTCGGTGACCACCCGGATCGCCTCGGCCATCGTGAACATGCCGTGCGCGATCACGTCCGGCAGTCCGACCTCGCGGGCGAACCGCTCGTTCCAGTGGATCGGGTTGAAGTCGCCCGAGGCACCGGCGTACTGCACCAGCGACGCCCGGGTCACCGGGAAGGACCGCGCCGGCAGTTCCGTGCCGACCTCGACCGACTCGTAAGCCTTGCTCGCCGTCATCACGCCTCCTCGGCGGCGCGCGCCACCAGCTTCGTCCACGCGGTCACCACGTGCTCGCCCGACTCGTCGTGCACCTCGCCGCGGACGTCCACGATGTCGTTGCCCGCCAGCGACTTGATGGTCTCGATCGTCGAGGTGACCGTGAGCCGGTCCCCCGCCCGCACCGGACGCGTGTACGCGAACTTCTGGTCGCCGTGCACCACACGGCTGTAGTCCAGGCCCAGTTGCGGGTCCCGGACGACCTGGCCCGCGGCCTTGAAGGTGATGGAGAACACGAATGTGGGCGGGGCGATCACATCGGGATACCCGAGAGCCTTGGCTGCCTCAGGCTCCACGTACGCGGGATTGGCGTCACCCACCGCCTCCGCGAACTCCCGGATCTTCTCCCGGCCGACCTCGTACGCCGGGGTGGGCGGATAGGTCCGCCCCACGAAGGACTGGTCGAGCGCCATGAGCCCGCTACCTCCTGATGAAAAAAGTGGAACAAAGGCGAGGAACAAACCAATACAACGACACGAGGCCGCCCCCAGTGGGGACGGCCTCGTGTACGAGCCTGTTTCAGCGCGTTTCGCGGTGCGCAGTGTGCGAGTTGCAGCGCGGGCAGTGCTTCTTCATCTCAAGACGGTCCGGGTTGTTACGCCGGTTCTTCTTGGTGATGTAGTTCCGCTCCTTGCACTCCACGCAGGCCAGCGTGATCTTCGGGCGGACGTCGGTGGCAGCCACGTGAGTGCTCCTTGGACGGACGGTGGACGGATGAACGCAAAAAAAGAGTAGCCGATCGAAGGACCGACCCCGCAATCGGCTACCGAGAGTAGCGGTGACCGGACTTGAACCGGTGACACAGCGATTATGAGCCGCTTGCTCTACCGACTGAGCTACACCGCTTTGATGACGAGTTTCCCCGCCGAAGCGGGGTCCCTCGATCACCAGAGCCCCAATGCGGAATCGAACCGCAGACCTTCTCCTTACCATGGAGACGCTCTACCGACTGAGCTATTGGGGCGAGCGAGGAAGACATTACACGGTCTGTCGCCGATCGCCCAAATCCGTTTCCACCGCTCCTGTCCGTCCCGGGACGGACCCCGGGACCCCGCCCGGCACCCATGGGCGATCCGGCCCCTGATCAGGACTTGATCGCTTCACGCGCCCTCCTGCGGTGACGTCCGGGCGCTCATGGAAACCGCTCCGGGGCGCCGCTTCCATGAGGCCGCACTCGTACGACTATTCCGCTCCTCCTCAGGACGAACCGGGCACCGTCCTAGGCTCGGCCGCACTCCGCGTGATCTTGCACTCCGCGATCCCGCCTTCCCCACCAGGAGCGCGATGCCCGACAGCCGACCGCGGCGGCCCGACGACGGCACGGCCGGACCCGGGCCGGCCGCCCTCCTGCTCAGCGGCGTCCGGCTCGCCGACGGGCGGACCGCCGACGTCAGGATCGACGGGCGGCGCATCGAGGCGGTGGCCGATGCGGGCAGCCTCGCCACCCGGGGCACCCGCCTGGACCTGCGCGGCTATCTCCTGCTGCCGGCCCCCGCCGAGCCGCATGCCCACAGCGACACCGCGCTCACGGCCGCCCCCGAGTACGCGGACGCGCACGCCGGTGACCTCCGGCGCCGCGCCACCGAGGCCGCTCTCCTCCAGCTCAGCCACGGGGCCACCGCGCTCCGCGCCCAGGTACGCGTCTCCGAGGCCACCGGTCTCGCGTCCCTCGAAGCGGTGCTGGAGGCCGCCCGCTCACTCCGCGGGCTCACCGAGGTGACCACCGTGGCCGTTCCCGGACCGCTCACCGGCCTCGCGGGAGCCGACGGGCTCGCCCTCCTCCGCGACGCCGTGGACCTGGGCGCCGACGTGGTCGGTGGCCGCCTCGACCTCGACCCCGATCCGGCCCGCCACACCGAGGCCGTACTGGAGCTCGCCGCCGGCCGCGGCCGCCCCGTCGACCTGCACACGGACGCGGAGGACCCGGGGGTCCTGGTCCGGATCGCCGCGATGGCCGGCGGGCACCACCCCGGGGTCCTGCTCAGCCCCTGCGCGGGCCTCGCCCGGCTCCCCCTGGACGTGGCCTCCCGGGTGGCCGATCGGCTCGCCGCCGCCGCGGTGTCGGTGGTCTGCCTCCCCCAGGGCGGCTGCGCGGCCTCCCGGCTCCGGGGCACGCCACCTGTACGCCTGCTGCGCGCCGCCGGCGTACGCCTCGCGGCGGGGGGCGGCGCCCTGCGTGACGCCGCCAACCCGGTCGGCCGGGGGGACCCGCTGGAGGCCGCGTACCTCTTGGCCGCGCAGCACGGCCTGGGAGCCGTGGCCGCCTACGAGGCCGTCTCCACGTCCGCCAGGGCCGCCATGGGCCTGCCCGAGGTCCGCGTCGAGGCTGGGAGCCCCGCGGAGCTGCTGGCCGTACGCGGCGGCGACCTCCCCGGGGCGCTCTCCCTGGCGTACAGCCGCATCGTGGTGCATCGCGGCCGAGTGGTCGCCCGGACCAGTGCCGTACGCGAGTACTGCGACTCCGGGACCACCGCCGCCCTGGACCTTCCGCGGCAGGGGCGTCCCGATCCAGGCCCCGGCGGCGGGCCTTGAGCGCGGGCGCGCGCACCCCGGCGTACGGTCGGGAACATGCGCATTGTCATTGCAGGTGGACACGGACAGATCGCGTTGCGGCTGGAGCGGTTGCTCGCCGCGCGCGGTGACGAAGCGGTGGGCGTCATCCGCAACCCGAAGCAGAGCGACGACCTCCGGGAGGTGGGGGCCGAGCCGTTGGTCCTCGACCTCGAATCGGCCGGCGTCGAGGAGGTCGCGGACGCGCTGCGGGGCGCGGACGCGGTGGTCTTCGCGGCGGGCGCGGGCCCGAACAGCGGCGCGGAACGCAAGGACACGGTGGACCGGGGCGCGGCGGTGCTCTTCGCGGACGCCGCGGAGCGCGCGGGCGTACGCCGCTACGTCGTCGTCTCCTCCATGGGCGCCGACCCCGATCACACGGGCGACGAGGTCTTCGACATCTACCAGCGCGCCAAGGGCGAGGCGGACGCGTACGTGCGCTCCAGGGCGGACCTGGACTGGACGATCCTGCGCCCCGGGATGCTGACGAACGACGCCGGCACCGGCCAGGTCCAGTTGGCGGTCTCGACGGGCCGGGGCCCGATCCCGCGTGACGACGTGGCGGCGATCCTGCTGGAGCTGCTGGACACCCCGGCGACGGCGGGGCTGACGCTGGAGGCCATCAGCGGAAGCAAGCCGGTGTCGGTCGCGGTCCACGACATCGCGGGGAACTGAACTCTTTCCGCCCACGCGGGAGGGAGCCCCCGTCCGGTCTGACCGGACGGGGGCTCCCTCACGGCGCGGCGGCGTTCGGGGGCGGGGAGCGGTGAGCGATGAGCTGAGCGCGTGCGGTGCGCGCACACGCGAAAACCCCGTCCGACCTGCCGTGAAGCAGATCGGACGGGGTTTCCCGTCCTGTGGCGGCGCCAGGGTTCGAACCTGGGTAGGCTGAGCCGGCAGATTTACAGTCTGCTCCCTTTGGCCACTCGGGCACACCGCCTGGAACGACGCGTCGGAGTCCTGTTCGAGGGCTCCTTGGCGACGACGTAAACGATACCTGATGCCCAGGGGTGCTCCGCCACCTGATTGATCAGTGCGTGGTGGGGGCGGGGTGGCCGAGGGCCGTCTCTCCCTCCCCGGCGGATCAGCGCGCGGCGTCAGGCGCGGTAGGCGCCGCGGGGCGGAGGGGCGTTCGCGTACCGCGTTGCCGCCACCTGACGTCAGACGCCGAAGGGCTGGAGTGATCGGCTCCCGGAACTCCCACCCTGTTCACGGGTGAGTGTCCGTTCAATCGCGGCCAGCGGCCTGTTTCCTGGACCAGGCGGTGGCGTCGGCTCCGTATCGAGTCAGGAGCCGGGCGAACTGGATCCGCTCCTCCGGTGACCAGGCGACGGTGATCTCCAGGAACGCTTCTCGCTGTTCGACGGCGAAGCGGTTGCGTTCGGCCTCGCCCTGCTCGGTGAGTTCGAGCACGGTGCGGCGTCCGTCGGACTGGGATGCCGCTCGCCGCAGCAGCCCGTCCGCTATGTAGGCGGCGACGGTCCGGCTGGCCACCGGTTGCGCGACGCCCATCTCGGCGGCAAGCCTGCCGACGGTCGTCTCGCCCGGCGCGTCGGCGATGACGTTGAGCACGAGGTTGCGGGAGAGGTCCTTGCCCGATGCCGGTGCGCGTCGCCGCAGACGGGACAGCGCCGGGCCGATCTGATCCAGCGCCCGGTCGTCGGGAGCCTGCTCGGAGGAGGACGTGCTGCTCATGCGCCGAGTCTAGGCCCGACCGGCACATTTGCATACCCTTCGATAAGTGCATAGCGTTAGGTATGTAAATCCTGAACGAGCTAGGAAATGAGGCGGCCCGCCATGGCGCTCACCGCGATCACCAACGCGCAGGTCTTCGACGGGGAAAAGGCGGTCGGCGTGCGGACCGTGGTCATCGACGGCGGGAGGATCGCCCGCGTCGGTGGCGACGCTCCCGAGGGCAGCGAGATCGTCGACGGCAGCGGCGCCACACTGCTGCCGGGACTCATCGACGCCCACGTCCACTCCGCCCCGGGCTCACTGGCGCTCGCACTGCGGTTCGGGGTGACGACCGAACTGGAGATGCAGGGGATGAACACCCGGGAGAACCGGGGGGCCATCACCGACGACGACGCACAGGCTGACGTGCGCTCCTCCGGTTTCGCGATCACACCGCCGGGCGGCCACCCGAGCGAGCTGATGCCCGAAGGGTTCCGGCCCAAGTGGGACCTTCCCCCGGTGATGCCCCTGATGCCGTTCTCCACCACACCCGAGGAGGCCGCCGCCTTCGTGCCGCAGCTCCTCGCCCGGGGATCCGACTTCATCAAGTTCATGATCGACGACGGCAGCGTGGAGGGACACCCCGGGCTGCCCGCGCTCGACCAGGCCACCGTGCGCGCCGGTGTCGCCGAAGCCAAGAAGTACGGCGCCCTGACCGTGGCCCACGCGCTGACCGTGGAGGCCACCCGGACGGCCGTCGAAGCCGGCATCGACGGCGTGACCCACGTGTTCATGGACCAGCCGCACACCGCCGAGATCATCAGCCTGATCAAGAACGCGGGCATGTTCGTCATCCCCTGCATCACTCTCAACGCCTCGATGATGGGAATCACCGGCAGCGAACTCGCCGACGACCCCCGGGTCGCCGCACGCCTGGACGCCGACTGGGACCGGACCCTGCGCTCCAGCTACGACCGCTACCCGCAGGGCGAGCTCCACGACGTGTTCGCCACCGTGCGCGCGCTGGACGCCGCCGGTGTCGACGTGCTGGCCGGCACCGATGTCTCCATGCCCGAGAGGTTCTTCGGAGGCCTGGCACACGGAGCGAGCCTGCACCACGAACTGCAGTACCTGGTGGCGGCCGGCCTCACCCCCGCACGGGCCCTGCGCGCGGCCACGGCGACCACGGCCCGCCGCTTCCGGCTCAGCGACCGGGGCCGCGTCGCCGAGGGCCTCCGCGCCGACCTCCTGCTGGTCGACGGCGACCCGACCAGCAACATCAGCGACACCCTCAACACTCGTGCCGTCTGGCGCCGCGGAACCCGCCTGGCGGCATGACCGCGGTCCCTCCTCTTCGAGGCGGCCACGCGGCGAGGTGCCGGAGCTGTCGTCGCGCGCCCGCCGGGGAGGAAGGGACAGCCCTTAGGCTTTGTGCCGTACCCAACGCATACGACGCAAGGAGCCACACGTCATGGCCGACTCCAGTTTCGACATCGTCTCGAAGGTCGAGCGGCAGGAGGTCGACAACGCCCTCAACCAGGCCGCCAAGGAGATCTCCCAGCGCTACGACTTCAAGGGCACGGGCGCCTCGATCTCGTGGTCCGGCGAGAAGATCCTCATGGAGGCCAACGGCGAGGAGCGGGTCAAGGCGATCCTCGACATCTTCCAGTCCAAGCTGATCAAGCGCGGGATCTCCCTGAAGTCGCTGGACGCGGGCGAGCCCCAGCTGTCCGGCAAGGAGTACAAGATCTTCGCCACGATCGAGGAGGGCATCTCCCAGGAGAACGCCAAGAAGGTGGCGAAGATCATCCGCGACGAGGGCCCGAAGGGCGTCAAGGCTCAGGTCCAGGGCGAGGAGCTGCGGGTCAGCTCGAAGAGCCGGGACGACCTGCAGGCCGTGCAGACGCTGCTCAAGGAGAAGGACCTGGACTTCGCGGTGCAGTTCGTCAACTACCGGTAGGTGGTCCCGCTGCCGTGTGCAGCGGGTGACGGGCGGGGCGGGGTGTGCCGGTGGCGCGCCCCGCCCCGCCTTCGTGCGCGATGTCCGAATTCCGCCGGTCGCGCGGCGGGGCGGGCCGCAGACTCGTACGTACGGGGGCGCGACGAGGAGTGGAGAGGGTGACAGGGATGACCACGGTGTACGCGAAGGTCGGCAGCCCGCTGGGTGAGCTGCTGCTCGCCGGTGAGGAGCGGCCCGGGGGCGAGGTGGCGCTGGCGTCGTTGTCGCTGCCGGGACAGAAGGGCGCGGCGGTCGTGCGGGACGGCTGGCGGCAGGCCCCGGGGGCGTTCGCCCCGGTCGCCGAGCAGCTGGCGGCGTATTTCGAGGGCCGTCTGACGCGCTTCGACGTCGTGTACGCGGACGGGGTGGGCACCGAGTTCCAGCGACGCGTCTGGGGCGCCCTGGACGCCATTCCGTACGGCGAGACGGTGTCGTACGGGCAGATCGCGGCCCAGGTGGGTTCCACGGGGGCCGGGGTGCGGGCGGTGGGTACGGCGATCGGGCGCAATCCGCTGCTGGTGGTACGGCCGTGCCACCGGGTGATCGGGGCGGACGGGGCGCTGCGGGGTTACGCGGGCGGTCTGGAGTGCAAGGAGCGGCTGCTGGGGCTGGAGGGCGCCCTGGCGGTCCGGCGCTGACGTGGCGGGGCCGAGCGGCGGACGCGGGGTCCCGGGGCCGTCCGAGGGGCTGTTCCCGCGACCGCGGAAGGTCGTGGCCCCGGGGGCCGTGCACGTGCCCGGGTGGCTGCCGGAGGAACGGCAGCGGGAGCTGGTCGAAGCCTGCCGGGAGTGGGCGCGGGGGCCCGTGCCGTTGCGGAACACCGTGCTGCCCGGGGGCGGCGTGATGTCGGTGCGGACGGTGTGCCTGGGGTGGCACTGGCAGCCGTACCGCTACGCGCGGACGGCCGACGACGTGAACGGGGCGCGGGTGGCGCCGTTCCCGGAGTGGCTGGCCGCGTGGGGGCGCGCCGCGGTGGCGGAGGCGTACGAGGACGCGGTGGCCGCCGAGGCGTACGCGCCGGACACGGCGCTGGTGAACTTCTACGACGGTGCCGCGCGGATGGGGATGCACCAGGACAAGGAGGAGCGGTCCCACGCTCCCGTGGTGTCGCTGAGCCTCGGTGACACCTGTGTGTTCCGCTTCGGCAACCCACAGGACCGGGGGCGGCCTTACACGGACGTGGAGCTGGCCTCCGGTGATCTGTTCGTCTTCGGCGGCCCGTCGCGGTACGCGTTCCACGGGGTGACGAGGGTCTTCGAGGGAACGGCCGGCGCCGCATCCGGGATGCGGGCCGGCCGGCTGAACGTGACGCTGCGCGAGACGGGGCTGTGAACGGGACGGGCCGTGCCGGGGCCGGGGTTCCGGTCAGCGGCGGTCGCGGGAGTTGCCGAAGAGCAGCCGGTACGCGATGAGCAGGACGAGGGAGCCGGCGATGGCCGCGACCCAGGTCGCCGTGTCGTAGAAGTCGGTGCTGATGGGGCGGTCGAGGAAGCGGGACGACAGCCAGCCTCCGAGGAACGCCCCGACGATGCCGATCAGCGTGGTGCCGATGATGCCGCCCGGGTCCCTGCCCGGAAGCAGGATCTTGGCTATCGCTCCGGCCAGCAGTCCGAGAATGATCCAGCTGATGATGCTCATGGTCGCCTATCTACCCGTCGGTCGGTCCTGTAGGACAGGACGCAGCCGACGGGCGTTCCGGTTGCCCGGCCGGGGGTGCTACCTGGTGGCGAACGGCTGGTCGCTGCGGACGATCTCCTTGCCGAAGGGCATCAGGGAGACCGGGATGAGCTTGAAGTTGGCGATGCCCAGCGGAATTCCGATGATCGTGACGCACAGCGCGATGCCGGTGAAGATGTGGCCGAGCGCGAGCCACCAGCCGGCCAGGATCAGCCACAGGACGTTCCCGACGCAGGACGGGCCCCCGGCGTCACGCCGGTCGACGACGGTGTAGCCGAAGGGCCACAGGGCGTAGACACCGATGCGGAACGCGGCGATCCCAAAAGGGATACCGATGATCGTGATGCACAGCAGGACGCCTGCGGCGAGGTAGCCGAGGAAGAGCCAGAAGCCGCTGAGGACGAGCCATATGACGTTCAGGATTGTCTTCACGGTCGATAGCCTGCCATCTGCTCGAGTCGGGCGATGCGTTCCGCCATGGGCGGGTGTGTGGAGAACATCTTGGACAGACCGGGGCCGGGCCGGAACGGGTTCGCGATCATCATGTGGCTCGCGGTCTCGATCCTCGGCTCGGGCGGGAGCGGTAGCTGCTTGGTACCGGCGTCGAGCTTGCGCAGGGCGGCGGCGAGGGCGAGGGGGTCGCCGGTGAGCTGGGCCCCGGAGGCGTCGGCCTCGTACTCGCGGGAGCGGCTGACGGCGAGCTGGATGACGGAGGCGGCGAGCGGGCCGAGGATCATGACCATCAGCATGCCCACGATGCCGGGCCCTTCGTCGTCGTTGGACCGGCCCACGGGGATGAGCCACGCGAAGTTCACCAGGAACATCACGACGGAGGCGAGGGCGCCGGCCACGGACGAGATGAGGATGTCGCGGTTGTAGACGTGGCTGAGCTCGTGTCCCAGGACGCCGCGCAGCTCGCGCTCGTCGAGGATCTGGAGGATGCCCTCGGTGCAGCACACGGCGGCGTTGCGCGGATTGCGGCCGGTGGCGAAGGCGTTGGGGGCCTGCGTCGGGGAGATGTAGAGCCGGGGCATCGGCTGGCGGGCCGCGGTCGAGAGCTCGCGGACGATGCGGTAGAGCTGGGGCGCCTGGAATTCGCTGACGGGGCGGGCCCGCATGGCCCTCAGGGCGAGCTTGTCGCTGTTCCAGTACGCGTAGGCGTTGGTGCCGACCGCGACGAGCAGGGCCACGATCAGCCCGGTGCGTCCGAAGAAGCTGCCGATGACGATGATGAGGGCCGACAGGCCCCCGAGAAGTACGGCGGTCTTCAATCCGTTGTGCCGGCGGTGCACGGTACGCCCTCCAAGTGGTGCAGCAGGGGAACCCTTGCTCGGTGGTGCTCCACTCCCCAGTGGAGCCTCCCGTACTGGTCAACGCGAGGCGGCGGAAGCTAGTTCCCTTGTGCCCGGTGGCGCCCCGGGGACAAGGCGAAGGGGCGGATCCGGGTGGATCCGGGTGGATCCGCCCCTGGGCCGTACGAGTGGGGGGTGCGCCGCCCTCGTACGGGTCAGCTCTTGACGGGCTGGGCGGGCAGGTTCGCCAGCGCCCGTGCCTCCGGGTCCGGTTCGACCTGGCTGGTGCAGTGGGCGCAGCGGGAGGCGACGGCCGGGATCTCCGTGTAGCAGTGCGGGCAGTCGCGGAGGGCCGCCTTGATGTCGACCTCTTCCTTCTCCTTGGCCGTGAAGCGGTTCTGCACCTTGTTCATGGGCACCACGACCAGGAAGTACAGGACGGCGGCGGTGATGAGGAAGGCGATCGCCGCGGCGAGGAACTTCCCGTAGGGGAAGATGGCGCCCTCGACGGAGAACTCCGCGGAGCTGAAGTCGCCGACGGAGCCGGTCGCCAGGCCGATCAGAGGCGTGATGAAGGCCGTGCTGAAGCCGGTGACGACGGCGGTGAACGCGGAGCCGACGGCGAGGCCGATGGCCATGGAGATGACGTTTCCGCGCAGGATGAAGTCTTTGAACCCGTTCAGCACCGCTCCGGCTCCTCTTTGCTCTCTTCAGGTGACGCGTGCAGCCAAGACCATGCCTTGTGCGCGGGCCGGCGGGCAAACCGATCTACGGCGCTCAGAAGAGGCCGACGGCGGCGAAGCGGAGGACGAGCTGGGGTGCGCCGGACAGTGCCACGCCGGCGACCGCGGTGAGGGCGATCGCGGTGGTGAGGGGCGCGGGGACCCGGGGACGGGGGGACGCCGGGGGCTGTTCGCCGCCGGTCACCGGCTCCGGTGAGCGGAAGAGCTCCGCGGTCCACCGAAGGTAGTAGTACAGCGCGATCACGACGTTGACGGCCATGACGACGGCGAGCCAGCCGAGGCCGGCGTCGACGGCCGCGGAGAAGACGGTGACCTTGGCGAAGAGCCCGATGATCCCGGGCGGCAGACCGGCCAGGCAGAGCAGGAAGAACGCCAGTGTCAGGGCGGCCAGGGGGCGGGTGGCGTAGAGGCCGCGATAGTCGCCGAGGCGGTTGCCGGGGTGGCTGCGGGCCACCAGGGCGGCGACGGCGAAGGCGCCGAGGTTCACTACGGCGTACATCAGGGCGTAGGCGACGGTGGAGCCGATCTGTTCGTCGCTGGAGTACGCGGCGGCCGCGATCGGGACGAGGAGGTAGCCGGCCTGGCCGACGGAGGACCAGGCGAGGAGGCGTACGGCACTGCGGGCCCGGGTGGCGCTCTGCCGGAGTGCGGCGACGTTGCCGACGGTCATGGTGAGCGCGGCCAGGACGGCGAGGGCGGGACCCCAGACGTCGGCGTACGACGGGAAGCCGACCACGGTGACCAGGATCAGGCCGGAGAAGCCGACCGCCTTGCCGACGACCGAGAGGTACGCGGCGATGGGCAGCGGAGCACCGACGTAGGTGTCGGGGACCCAGAAGTGGAAGGGGGCCGCGGCCGTCTTGAAGGCGAAGCCGACGAGGGTCAGGACGACGCCCGCCCCGGCGAGGGTGGCGAGCTGTCCGGGTACGTCGCCGAGGCGGCCGGCGATCTCGGTGAGGTGCATCGTGCCGGTGGCGGCGTACACGAAGCTGACGCCCAGCAGCATGACGGCGGTGGCGACGACGGAGGAGAGGAAGAACTTCAGGGCCGCCTCGGAGGAGCGCCGGTCGCCGCGCTTGATGCCGACGAGGGCGAAGGCGGGCAGGGAGGCCACTTCCAGGGCGACGACGAGGGTGGCGAGGTCGCGGGCGGCGGGCAGCAGCGTGGCACCGGCGGCGGAGGACAGCAGCAGGAACCAGAACTCCCCGGCGGGGAGCCTGCGGGTGTCACCGAGCGAGAGCAGCGCGGTGAGGAGGGCTCCGCCGAGCACGAGGGCCTGGATGACGAGGGCGAAGTGGTCGGCGGTGTAGCTGCACGCGTGTACCTCGCCGGTGAGGCAGAAGGTGGTGCGGTCGCCGGCGCGCAGGGGAACGAGGAACCCGAGCGCGACGACGAGGGCGGCGACGGTCGCGTATCCCAGGAGCGGCTTGCGCCGTTCGTCGGCGAAGAGGTCGGCGACGAGTACGCCGACGGCCGCCACCGCGACGACGACGGGGGGTGCGATCGCGAGCCAGTCGACGGACTGGACGAGGCTCGCCGCCCCGGTGGTGCTGCCGGCTGCCACGATCACGACTTGCCTCCTGCGAGGAGCTTCTGCACGGCCGGGTCGGTGAGGCCGAGGAGGACGGCGGGCCAGAGTCCGGCGAGGACGGTGAGGGCGGCGAGCGGGGTCCAGGCGGCGAATTCGTACCCCTGGACGTCGGCGACCGGGTGCGGCGCCGGGCCGCCCCGCCCGGGGCCGTCGGCGGCCGCGGGGAGGCTCTCGTCCCGGTCCCCGGCCACCGCTCGGGGATCGCCCATGCAGACGCGGCGCACCACGATCAGCATGTACGCGGCGGTGAGCAGGGTTCCGAAGGCGCCGATGGACATGAAGGTGAGGAAGGCGGGGCGACTGAGCCCGTCCGCGGGGTCGAAGGCGCCGAAGAGGGTGAGCATCTCGCCCCAGAATCCGGCGAGGCCGGGGAGTCCGAGCGAGGCCACCGCCGCGAAGGCGAGGAGCCCGCCGAGGCGCGGGGCGCGGCCGTAGAGGGCGGCCCCGGTGGCTCCGGAGAGGGTGTCGAGGTCGGCGGTGCCGTAGCGGTCCTTGACGGCGCCGACCAGGAAGAACAGCAGGCCGGTGATGAGGCCGTGGGCGATGTTGGCGAAGAGCGCGCCGTTGACCCCGGTGGGGGTCATGGTCGCGATGCCGAGGAGGACGAAGCCCATGTGGCCGACGGAGGAGTAGGCGATCAGCCGCTTGAGGTCGCCCTTCGCGCCGGGGCGGGCCAGGGCGAGGCAGGCGAGGGATCCGTAGACGATGCCGACGACGGCGAACGCGGCGAGGTAGGGCGCGAAGGTCCGCATGCCGTCGGGGGCGACGGGCAGCAGGATGCGCACGAACCCGTAGGTGCCCATCTTCAGCAGGACGCCGGCGAGGAGCACGGAGCCGACGGTGGGGGCCGCGGTGTGGGCGTCCGGCAGCCAGCTGTGCAGCGGCCACATCGGGGTCTTGACGGCGAGGCCGACACCGATGGCGAGTACGGCGATGACCTGCACGGACGTGGTGAGGCCACGGCCGTTGTCAGTGGCGAGTGCCACCATGTCGAAGGTGCCGCTCTTCAGCCCGACGAGGAGCAGCCCCAGCAGCATGACGACGGAGCCGAGCAGGGTGTAGAGGACGAATTTCCAGGCGGCGGGCTGCCTGCCCTCGCCGCCCCAGCGGGCGATGAGGAAGTACATCGGGATGAGGACCATCTCGAAGGCCAGGAAGAACAGCATGAGGTCGAGGACGGCGAACGTGGCGAGCGTGCCGGACTCGAGGACGAGGACGAGGGCGACGAAGCCCTTCGCGGACGGGCCCGCGGGGAGCTTGTAGTAGCTGTAGAGCGCGCAGAGGAAGGTCAGCAGCGCGGTCAGGACGAGAAGGGGGAGCGAGATGCCGTCGGTGCCGAGGTGGATCCGTACGTCCAGTGCCGGGATCCAGCTGATGTCGGTGGTCGCCTGCATGTTCGACGGGTGGTCGTGGTCGAAGCCCGCGACGAGGACGAGTGCGGCGAAGAGGACGACGCCGGTGACGGTCACGCCGTGGCGCAGCACCGCCTGGTCGGGGTTCTTGCCCTTGAGCCCGGGTGGTGCGGGCAGCAGCGCGGCGACGGCGCCGAGGAGCGGGGCGGCGACGACGAACGCCAGAAGGAACTGCATCACGGATGGGCTGATATCGATCACGGCTCACGCCCCGGCGTAGACGTTGGCAAAGACGACGGCGGCGATCGCCAGGACGAGGGTTCCGGCGAGCAGCGCGCCGAGGTAGGTCTGCACGTTGCCGGTCTGGGAGCGGCGGACGAGCCAACCGAGCCCGCGGGCGGAGGCGCCCGCGCCGCGTACGTAGGTGTCGACGACCTCGCGGTCCAGGAAGCGGACGAGGCGTGCGCCGGCCTGGACCGGGCGGACGAAGAGCGTCGCGTAGAGGGCGTCCAGGTGGAAGCCGGTGACCGCGTGGCGGTGGAGGGGGCCGAGCAGGAGACGGCCGGGGTCCGCAGGGTCGGGCGCGCCCGCGATCGTGCCGTAGGCGGCGGTGTGCGAGGTGATCGCCTCGGCTTCGACGAGGGCGGGCTCGGCCTGGGGGTGGGCGGAGACGGCTCCGACCGGGGGGCGTGCGGCGAGTGCGGTGGTGTGCCGCCAGGCCCCGTAGGTGACGAGTCCGCCGACAAGGCCGACGCCGGTGGACAGCACGGCGGTCGGCAGCGAGGGGGTGAGGGCGTGCCCGTCGAACCAGTCGCCGAGGGGGCCTGCGGCGAGCCCGAAGGCGATCGTGGGCACGGCCAGGACCCAGAGGACGGAGGTCATCGCGGCGGGCTGCCGGCCGTGGTCGGGCGCCTCGGGGCCTCGCCCTCGGAAGGCCAGGAGCCAGAGGCGGGTGGCGTACGCGGCGGTGAGGACGGCGGCGATCAGTCCGGCGACGAGGATCGTCCAGCCGGCCGCGGCCGGGGCGACGTCGCGGTCGCCGAAGGCGGTGTGTTCGGCGGCGACGAGGACGGCTTCCTTGGAGAAGAAGCCGGCGAACGGCGGGATGGCGGCGAGCGCGAGGAGGGCGACGGTCATCGTCCAGTAGGCGTCGGGGATGCGCGTGTGCAGGCCGCCCATGCGGGACATCGCGGCGAGTGAGTTGGTGCCCGCCGCGTGGATGACGACGCCTGCGGCGAGGAAGAGGACGGCTTTGAACGCCCCGTGCGACAGGAGGTGGAAGACGGCGGCCCCGCGGTCGCCGACGGCCAGGGCGCCGGACATGTAGCCGAGCTGGCCGATGGTCGAGTAGGCGAGGACGCGTTTGATGTCGTCCTGGGCGAGGGCGGCCAGCCCGGACCCGATCATCGTGACGGCCGCCATCACGGCGAGTACGACGAGCGCGGCGCCGGAGGCGGCGAAGACGGGGAGGAGGCGTGCCACGAAGTAGATCCCGGCGGCGACCATCGTCGCGGCGTGGATCAGCGCCGAGACGGGCGTGGGGCCGGCCATCGCGTCGGGCAGCCAGGTGTGCAGCGGGAACTGCGCGGACTTGCCGGCGACGCCCGCGAGGAGCAGCAGGGCGATGAGGGTGGGGTGGTCGAGTCCGCCGTGGGTGACGGCGGCCAGGATCTTGGTGACGCGGAAGGAGCCGGTGTCCGCGGCGAGGGCGAACAGCCCGATGAGGAACGGCACGTCGCCGAGCTTGGTGACCAGGAACGCCTTGAGGGAGGCGGCTCGGGCCTCGGGTGTCTCCCAGTAGTGGCCGACCAGGAAGTACGAGCAGATGCCCATGATCTCCCAGCCGACCAGGAGCACCATCAGGTCGCCGGAGTAGACGACGAGCAGCATCGCGGAGGTGAAGAGGGAGACGAGGGCCGCGTACGAGGGGTAGCGGGCGTCGTCCTTGAGGTAGGCGGTCGAGTAGATCTGCACGCAGGTCGCGACGAGCCCGACGAGGACGGCGACGAGGACGGCGAAGCCGTCGAGGTGCAGCGCGAGGTCGATCGGGACCGAGCCGGTCGGGGTGAGCTGGGTGGCCGCGTCGACGGCCCGGCCGCCGCCCTGGCGTGCGGCGACGACGACCGCGATGACCGCGGCGGCGAGCGTGGGCAGTACGGCGAGCGGCCGGACGAAGCCGGGGGCGGTCCGCCCGAGCAGGAGACCGGCCGCGGCGCCCAGGAGGGGAAGGAGGGGGACGAGGACGGCGAGGGTCGTGATGGTCACGCGGTGGCCTCTGCCTTCTGTGCCTTCCCTGCCGGAGCAGTGGCCTGGTCTGCGGTGGGGCGGGCGCCGTCGGTGGTGTCGTCGGCGTACGCGTCGTCCGGGAGCTCTTCGGCCTCGTCGGTCTCGGCGGTGTCGCGGAGGCGGTCGATGCCGGAACTGCCGGAGCTGCCTCGGTCGCGGTGGACGGCCAGCACGATGGCGAGACCGATGCCGATCTCGGCGGCGGCGACGGCGATGGTGAAGAGGGTGAGCGCCTGGCCGGAGTGGAGGGTGTCGCGGAGCCACACGTCGAAGGCGACCAGGTTGAGGTTGACGGCGTTGAGCATGAGCTCGACGGACATCAGGACGAGGATCGTGTTGCGGCGGGCGAGGACGCCGTACAGCCCGGTGCAGAAGAGGAGGACGGCCAGCACGGCGGGATAGGCGAGGTGCATCAGCTCTTGTCCTCTCGGGTCGCACGGGTCGTGCTCTGCCGCGCGGCGCCCTCGCCGCTCCCGCCGGTACCGGTGGCACTGCCGGCACCGCTGGCACCGCTGGCACCGCTGGCACCGCTGGCACCGCTGGCACCGCTGGCACCGCTGGCACCGCTGGCACCGCTGGCACCGGAGTCTCCGGGGGCCTCGGAGGCCTCGGGGCCCTTCCCGTCCTTGTCGGCCTTGCGGGAGAGGACGATCGCGCCGACGAGGGCGGCGAGCAGCAGGACGGAGAGCGCTTCGAAGGGCAGCACCCAGTTCCGGAAGAGGAAGGCACCGGTCACGTCCGTGGATCCCTGGGCCGGGCCGTCCAGGTCGATCCAGGTGGCCCGGAAGGCGTCCACGACGACCCAGACGAGCGCGCCCGCCGAAGCGACCGCCACGCCGAGGGCGACCCATCGGTTGCCGGAGTCGGCGTCCGGGGAACGGCCGATGGGCGCCCGCGTGAGCATGAGCCCGAACAGGAGGAGGACGACGATGGAGCCGACGTAGATCAGGACCTGCACCCAGGCGATGAACTCGGCGGTGAGCAGCAGGTACTCGACGGCCAGGCCGCCGAGTGCCACGACGAGCCAGAGTGCGGCGTGCACGAGCTGCTTGGTGGTGACGGTGACGACCGCCGCGCCGAGGGTGGCGATGCCCACGAGGAGGAAGGCGATCTCGACGCCGGTCGGAGAGAGGAAGCCGGAATGCCCGGCGGCCGCTGCGAGGTTCACCTCTGTCCCCCTTGTCCCGTGTCAGGGTCCTGCCGGGTTTCGGTGTCCTGGGCCCGCCGGGTCTGTTCCGCCTCCGCCGCCGACTGGTCCTCGGCGGCCCGCCGGGCCTCTTCCGCCTGCTGGGCCTCTTCTGCGGCCCGCAGCTTGTCGGCCGTCTTGCGGGCGGCCGCGAACTCCTTGGGCTCCTCGGCCCCCGGGTCGAGCGCGGGCGGTTCCGGGACGGTCCACATCCACTCGCGGAGCTTGTCGCGCTCGTGGGTGAGCTCGTGGATGTCCGTCTCCGCGTATTCGAACTCCGGCGACCAGAACAGCGCGTCGAAGGGGCAGACCTCGATGCAAATACCGCAGTACATGCAGAGGGCGAAGTCGATCGCGAACCGGTCCAGCACGTTGCGGCTGCGCTCACGGCCGCCCGGGGCGGCCGGGGGCACGGTCTCCTTGTGGGAGTCGATGTAGATGCACCAGTCGGGGCACTCGCGGGCGCAGAGCATGCAGACCGTGCAGTTCTCCTCGAACAGCCCGATGACCCCGCGGGTGCGGGGCGGCAGTTCGGGCTGGACGTCCGGGTACTGGGCGGTGACCGTGCGCTTCGTCATGGTCCGCAGGGTCACGGCGAGGCCCTTGGCCAGGCCTGAGCCGGGGATCGGGGGCACTAGTTGATCGCCACCTTCACGATGCCGGTGAGCGCGATCTGCGCGAGGGCGAGAGGGATGAGCGTGGTCCAGGCGAGCTTCTGCAACTGGTCCTCGCGCAGCCGGGGGTAGGTGACACGCAGCCAGATGACGACGAACGCCAGCACGGCGGTCTTCAGGAGCGTCCAGACCCAGCCGAGGCCGTCGGCACCGAGCGGACCGTGCCAGCCGCCCAGGAAGAGGACGGTGGTCAGGCCGCACAGGACGACGATCCCGGCGTACTCGGCGAGCAGGAACAGCGCGAACCGCAGTCCCGTGTACTCGGTGTACGCCCCGAAGATGATCTCGGAGTCGGCGACCGGCATGTCGAAGGGCGGCCGCTGGAGTTCGGCGAGCCCGGCCACGAAGAAGACCAGCGCGCCGACGATCTGCCAGGGCAGCCACCACCACTCGAAGGCGTCGAGGATGCCGGGCAGCGAGACCGTGCCCGCCGCCATGGCCACGGACGCCGCGGCGAGCAGCATCGGCAGCTCGTACGCGAGGAGTTGCGCGGCGGTTCGGAGCCCGCCGAGCAGGGAGAACTTGTTGGCCGACGCCCAGCCCGCCATCAGCGAACCGAGTACGCCGATGCCCATGACGGCGAGCACGAAGAAGATGCCCGCGTCGACGACCTGGCCGACGGCGCCTTCACCCGGACCGATCGGGATGGCGACGAGCACAAGAAGGTAGGGCAGGAGGGCGACGGCCGGGGCCATCTGGAAGACCCGCCGGTCCGCCTCGGCCGGGACGATGTCCTCCTTCTGCGCGAACTTCACCCCGTCCGCGACGAGCTGGGCCCAGCCGTGGAAGCCACCCGCGTACATCGGGCCGAGCCGGCCCTGCATGTGGGCCATCACCTTGTGCTCGGTCTGCCCCACGACGAGCGGGACGACGAGGAAGACGGCGAAGACGATGACCAGCCGGAGGGCGACGTCGAGTACGTCGTTCACGCGGTATCGCCTCCGGCGGGACGGTCGGTTCGGGGTTCGGCGGGGTCCGGACCGGGATCGGCGGGGTCGGTACCGGGTTCGGGGTCAGGTGCGGGGTCGGAGTCCGGCCCTCGGCCCTGGCTCTCGGCCTCGCCCGCGGGCTGCTGCGGTTCCGGGGTGGTGTCCCCCTTCGGGGGCCCCGGGGTGTCCGTCCTCGGGGACGGGGTTTCGTCGAAGGTGGGGCGGGCGTGGTGCCAGGGGGCGTCCGGGCTACGCGCGGGGCGGGCCTGCCGAGCGGGCCGGGGAGCGGCGGTCTCCACGTCGCCACCGCCACCGCCACCTGCGCCGTCGCCCGTCGTGGGATCGGCGGGCGGTACCGGCTGCGTGGCCTCCGACGCAGACGCAGACGCAGACTCAGCCTGAGCCTCGGCAGCAACCGCAGGCTCAGCCGCAGCCGTGGACGCGTCCGATTCCGCTCCGCCGGACGTCCCCGCCTCCGTCTCGGAGGGCGCGGGCGCCGACGGGGCGGCCTGGCTGGCCGAGCCCTGCGAAGCGCTGCGATTACGGCGCGGGCGCCCGGCGCGAGGGGCGTCGGGCGCACCCGGCACCCGCGTCGCCGCCTCCGGCGCGTCGGACGCGCCCGGAGTGCCGGTCGTCCCCGGCCCGGGCGCCGGACCGGAAGCCGTATCCGGGGTATCCGGGGCACCCGGCGTCGCGGTCCGCTGGGCCGCCGAGCCCTCGCTCGCGCTGCGGGACCGGCGTACGGGCCGGTCGCCCGCCGCGCCCGCCGCGCGCGCCCCCCGCGCCGGGCGGGCCGGAGCGGGCGGGAGCTGCCCCTTGAGCGGTCCCCATTCGTTCGGGTCCGGCACGCCCGGCGGCAGCATCGTGCGCCGCTTCGGCCCGCCGTGTTCCGATTCGCCCGGCTCCTTGGCGCCCGGCCAGGCCTTCGCGACCCGGGCCGCCAGGACGAAGTCCTTCCTGAGCGGGTGGCCCTCGAAGCCCTCGGGCAACAGCAGCGGAACCAGGTGCGGGTGATCCTCGAACCCGATGCCGAACATCTCGTGCGTCTCGCGCTCGTGCCAGGCGGCGCCCGCGTACACGCCGACGGCGCTGGGCAGGGTGGCCGCGTCGTGCGCGACGGTCGTACGGACGAGCAGACGCCGCACCGTGCCCCGGCCCAGGGCGGCGACATGGGCGCAGACCCGGAAGCCGGTGCCCGGCTCGTCGACCGCGCTCAGCCAGTCGAAATAGGTGCAGCCCAGCGCGGATCGGGCCGTTTCGAGGGCGGCGATCCAGTCGGCGGCGGGGACGTCGACGGTCAGCAGGTCGTAGGCGTACGCGGCCGTGGCATCCGGGCCGAAGACGTCGGTGACGGCGTCGGGCAGCCGGTCGTACGCGTCGGCGGTGCTCACTGCTCCTCCTCCCCCGGCGCCTTCGGCGCGGCGACGAGGCCGCTGCGCAGTGCGTCGGCCGAGGGGCGGGCCGTGGTCCCGTTCTCGTACCGCCCGGCGAGCGACTCGCGGGCGATCTTCTCCTGGAGCTTCAGAATGCCCTGGAGCAGCGCCTCAGGGCGCGGAGGGCAGCCCGGCACGTACACGTCGACGGGGATGATCTGGTCGACGCCCTTGGTGACGGAGTACGAATCCCAGTACGGCCCACCGCAGTTGGAGCAGGCGCCGAAGGAGATGACGTACTTCGGCTCGGGCATCTGCTCGTACAGCCGCCTCACCGCCGGGGCCATCTTGTCCGTCACCGTGCCGGAGACGACCATCAGGTCGGCCTGCCGGGGCCCGGGGGCGAACGGGATGACACCCATCCGCATGAAGTCGTGCCGTGCCATGGAGGCCGCGATGAACTCGATGGCGCAGCAGGCGAGTCCGAAGTTGAAGACCCAGAGGCTGTAGCGGCGGCCCCAGTTGAGGACCACCTTCATCGGTTCGGGCGCGAGCCGGGACAGCACGCCGAGCTTCTTCGGCTCGGGCAGCAGCGTCGGGTCGGGCAGCGGAACGGGGGGTTGCGGGTCCGGCCGGCTCGTCACGCCCATGACAGGACGCCCTTCTTCCATGCGTAGAGCAGTCCCACGGCCAGGAAACCGAGGAAGATGAACATCTCCACCAGCGTCGTCGCCCCGTACCCGGGCGCCGCGAACACCGTGGCCCAGGGGAACAGGAAGATGGAGTCGACGGCGAAGATCACGTACAGGAAGGCGTACACGTAGTAGCGGACCTGGGTGTGGGCCCAGCCCTCCCCCACGGGGTCGACGCCGCATTCGTAGGTGAGGAGTTTCTCCGGCGTCGGGACCACCGGCCTCAGCAGCCGGCCGGCGCCGAAGGCGACGGCTACGAACAGCACGCCGACCACGGCGAGCAGTCCGACCACCGAGTAGCTCTGGAAGTAGTCCGACGCGAGAACGGTCGGTTCCGGCACGTCCGCCACGTCCGTCCCTCGCTCCTTCAGCCTGTTCGACGCTCCGTACGCACGGGAGTCTAGGCCCTGCCCACCATGCCCGTTTCGCTTCGGGGTGGTTGGTCCGGTTCGCTCGCGGCTCCGGTCGGCGGTCGCCCGGCGCCGGCCGTGGGCGCCCCGTTCCGCGTGTGTCCGTTCCGCGTATGCCCGTTCCGTGCGGGGCGTCCCGTGCGGGCCGTCCCGTTCGGGTTCCGTGCCACCCGGGGGAGGTGGGGTTATCCCTACCGCATCCCACCCACGTACCCCATGGCGTGCGGCTGCGCCACCCGGCAGGCTGGTCCCATGACCATGAGCCCTCCTGTGCCGGACGCCGACCGGCCGCCGACCGCGCGTTTCGCCTTCGACCGGTGGACGTGGAAGGAGATCGCGCATCTCCTCGCCAACCTCCCGCTGGCCCTTGCCGGGTTCGTCTACGCGGTGTTCCTGGTCGGGGTGGGCGCGGGGCTCTCCGTCACCGTGGTCGGCCTGCCCCTGCTCGCGCTCGGACTGCAGGGAGCGCGCGGCTTCGGCCGGGTCGAGCGCGCCCGGGCGCGCAGGATGCTCGGGATGCGGATCGACGAGCCGAGCCCGATGACACACAGCCGCCGGGACCGGGGCTTCTTCCCCTGGCTGTGGGCGGGGCTCAAGGACCCGGTCGGCTGGCGGGCGTTGCTGTACGCGTTCATCCGCCTCCCGTGGGGCGTGGTGACCTTCACCGTGTCGCTGGTCGGCCTGTTCGTGCTCTGGCCGGTACTCCCCTTCATCGCGCGGGGATTGACGAACGCCGACCGGGCGATGGTGCGCGGACTGCTCTCGCCCTCCGACGAACTGGAGCGGCGGATCGCCGAGCTGGAGTCGGACCGTGGGGTGGTCGTGGACACCGCCGCCGCCGACCTGCGCCGCATCGAACGCGACCTCCACGACGGCGCACAGGCCCGCCTCGTCGCCCTCGCCATGGACCTCGGACTCGCCAAGGAAAAACTCACCGCCGACCCCGAAGCCGCCGCCCGCATGGTCGACGAGGCCCACGGAGAGGTCAAGGTCGCCCTCCAGGAACTCCGCGACCTCGCCCGAGGCATCCACCCCGCCGTCCTCACCGACCGCGGCCTCGACGCCGCACTCTCCGCCATCGCCTCCCGCTGCACCGTCCCCGTCAAGGTGTCCGTCGAGCTGTCCGCCCGCCCGGCGGAGGCGATCGAGGGCATCGCCTACTTCACGGTCTCCGAACTCCTCCAGAACGTGAGCAAGCACAGCCGCGCCCGGTCGGCGTCGGTCGAGGTGTGGCGCTCGGGAGACCGGCTGCTGGTCCAGGTGCAGGACGACGGGGTCGGCGGGGCGCGGATGGACGGCGGTACCGGTATGTCCGGGCTGGCCGAACGGCTGGGGGCGGTGGACGGGCTCTTCGTGCTGGACTCCCCGGAGGGCGGGCCCACCACGGTCACCGCCGAGCTGCCCTGGCGGGGCCGTACGGACGTCGCGGCCAAGCGCGTCCGGTCGTAGCCCCGCCCCCGCCTCACCGCCGGGGTGGGGAAAACCCCCGGCCGGATACGGATACCGCCCTCATGGTGCGCGAACGGCTCGCACAGCACTCTTGAGGTATCGACGGCACCGCGCTCAGCCGGTCGCCCGGCCGGTCATCGGTCGTGGTGATCATCGGTCGTAACGATCAGCAGCTGTCACGACCAGCCGTTGTCACGATCAGCGGCTGTCACGATCAGCAGCTATCCCGATCAGCGGCTGTCATGACCAGCCGCCGACAAGACCAACTGCTGACAAGACCACCAGTTGACACGACCACCTGTTGAGAAGACCAGCCGTCGTACCGGCCGCGGGACGCTCCCGCCAGGAAGAAACGGACGCCACTCATGGCCACGGCATACGGACCGGACACCCGGGACCAGTACGGCCCCGCCGCCGGCTCGGGGGGCCGTCCCCCGGCCCGACCGACGAAGCACCCCTTCCCGGCCGCGCTGCGGGCCCCCTTCGAGGGGCGTGTCTGGCGCGAGCTGGCCTATCTGTTCCTGAGCGTGCCGATCAGCACGGCCCTGTTCTGTTTCGCGATCACCATGGTGTCCCTGGGCCTCGGCATGCTGATCACCTTCCTCGGCATCCCGATCCTCGCCGCCGGGCTGGCCCTGTGCCGCGGCTTCGGGATGCTGGAACGGGCCCGGGCGCGCGCCCTGCTGCACCTGGACGTGGCGGAGCCGGCGCCGGTGCGGGGCACGGGCGGGCTGATGTCCTGGGTCGGCGCGACGCTGAAGAGCGGGGTGTCCTGGCGGCACCTGCTCTACGCGGTGCTGCACTTCCCGTGGGCCGTCTTCGCCTTCCCGGTCGCGGTGTCGTTCTGGGCGGTCGGGTGGTCCGCGTTCACCTATCCGCTGTGGCGCTGGGTGTTCCCGGCGTACGCGGGGATCGACGGCATCCAGCTGTACGGGGACGAGACCCATCAGGCCTACCTCGACTCCCCCTTCGAGATGGCGGTCACCTGCGGGATCGGCCTGGCGTTCCTGCTGGTCACCCCGTGGCTCGTCCGCGGGCTGACGACGGTGGACCGGCTGCTGGTGTCCGGCCTGCTGGGGCCCTCCACCCTGGCCACCCGGGTCTCGGAGCTGGAGTCGGACCGTGGGGTGGTCGTGGACACCGCCGCCGCCGACCTGCGCCGCATCGAACGCGACCTCCACGACGGCGCACAGGCCCGCCTCGTCGCCCTCGCCATGGACCTCGGACTCGCCAAGGAAAAACTCACCGCCGACCCCGAAGCCGCCGCCCGCATGGTCGACGAGGCCCACGGAGAGGTCAAGGTCGCCCTCCAGGAACTCCGCGACCTCGCCCGAGGCATCCACCCCGCCGTCCTCACCGACCGCGGCCTCGACGCCGCACTCTCCGCCATCGCCTCCCGCTGCACCGTCCCCGTCAAGGTCGAGGTCGACCTGCGGTCCAGGCCCGCGCAGGCCATCGAGGGCATCGCCTACTTCACGGTCTCCGAACTCCTCCAGAACATCAGCAAGCACTCACGGGCCACCCGTGCCTCGGTCGACGTGTGGCGTACGGCGGACCGGCTGATGCTCCAGGTCACCGACAACGGCCGGGGCGGGGCCGACGCCTCGTCCGGCAGCGGCCTGGCGGGACTGGCCGAGCGGCTGGACGCGGTGGACGGCGTGCTCGTCGTCGACTCCCCGGCCGGCGGCCCGACGACGGTCACCGCCGAGCTGCCCTGGCGCGGCTGACGTCCCGCGGACACCAAGGACCTACGCCGGAGAGCCGGACAGCCCGGACAGCCCGGCCAGCCCGGACAGCCCGCAGTGCCCCTCCGCCGCCCCGGCGGCCCGGGGCACTGCGGGCTGTGGCGGTCGGAAAGATCCGCGGGGCGTCCCATTCGGCCGCCGATGCTGGGATGCTGGACGTCCCGGGGCGGGACCCGGCGGAGCCGTGGGCGCCGCCAGGCGGACCGGCCGAAGAGAACGATCTCAACAGTGGGGGACACAGCGTCGTGGAGGACAGGGTGCGAGTCGTCATCGCCGAGGATTCCGTATTGCTTCGGGAGGGACTCACCCGGCTGCTGACCGATCTGGGGCACGACGTCGTGGCCGGGGTCGGGGACGCCGAGGCGCTGATCAAGACGGTGGGCGACCTCGCGGGACAGGGCGCGCTGCCGGACGTGGTGGTCGCCGACGTACGGATGCCGCCGACCCACACCGACGAAGGGGTGCGGGCCGCGGTGCGGCTGCGGAAGGACTATCCGGACATCGGGGTGCTGGTCCTCTCCCAGTACGTCGAGGAGCAGTACGCCACCGAGCTGCTGGCCGGCAGCAGCCGGGGCGTCGGCTATCTGCTCAAGGACCGGGTCGCCGAGGTCCGGGAGTTCGTGGACGCCGTGGTGCGGGTCGCCCAGGGCGGGACGGCCCTGGACCCGGAGGTGGTGGCGCAGTTGCTGGGCCGGAGCCGGAAGCAGGACGTGCTGGCGGGGCTCACACCGCGCGAGCGGGAGGTCCTCGGTCTGATGGCGGAGGGCCGGACGAATTCCGCGGTCGCGAAACAGCTGGTGGTGAGTGACGGGGCCGTGGAGAAGCACGTCAGCAACATCTTCCTGAAACTGGGCCTGTCACCGAGCGACGGTGATCATCGGCGCGTTCTCGCCGTACTCACGTATTTGAACTCCTAGTACCCCCTACGCACCCCCTACGCGGGGGCGGACCTAGGTCGGAAGGCCGAGGCGCGGGAAGTTCGCGGGAACTTTCCGCCCCGTCCGTCCGCCCCCTGTGACGTGCGACGGAACCTGAGAAATCCCTGACTGAAAAACGCTTCGGCCATATGATCGGTCCGAGGAAGGCGACCCTTACAGAAGTAGGGTGGGGCCTGGACCGCCGGCCGGGCCGGCCGGTCCCGAGCCGCCGCCCCGAGGGAGGTCCAGTTCAGTGACCAGCCAGGTCAGTAGCCCAGCCGGAAAGACCGATGAGGCCGACGAGGCTCTCGTCGGGGAACAGCGCGTCCCGCAGCTCGGCCCCGAGGGCGCCACCGAGAAGGAAATCCGCCGCCTGGACCGGGTCATCATCCGTTTCGCGGGTGACTCGGGCGACGGGATGCAGCTGACCGGCGACCGCTTCACGTCGGAGACCGCGTCGTTCGGGAACGACCTGTCGACCCTCCCGAACTTCCCCGCCGAGATCCGGGCGCCCGCCGGGACCCTGCCGGGCGTGTCGTCGTTCCAGCTGCATTTCGCGGACCACGACATCCTGACGCCGGGCGATGCGCCGAATGTTCTGGTCGCGATGAATCCCGCCGCCCTGAAGGCGAATATCGCCGATGTGCCGCGCGGGGCCGACATCATCGTGAACACCGACGAGTTCACGAAACGCCCCATGGCGAAGGTCGGTTACGAGACATCTCCGCTGGAGGACGGTTCCCTCGATGCGTACAACGTGCATCCGGTGCCGTTGACGACATTGACGATCGAGGCGCTGAAGGAGTTCGGTCTTTCCCGCAAAGAGGCCGAACGTTCGAAGAATATGTTCGCCCTCGGGCTGCTTTCCTGGATGTACAACCGTCCGACCGAGGGAACGGAGAAATTCCTCCGGGCGAAGTTCGCCAAGAAGCAGGCGATCGCCGAGGCGAACGTGGCGGCGTTCCGGGCGGGCTGGAATTTCGGTGAGACCACGGAGGACTTCGCGGTCTCCTACGAGGTGGCCCCCGCCTCGCAGGCCTTCCCGACGGGCACCTACCGCAACATCTCCGGGAACCTGGCGCTCTCGTACGGGCTGATCGCCGCGGCCCGCCAGGCGGACCTGCCGCTCTACCTGGGCTCGTACCCGATCACCCCGGCCTCCGACATCCTCCACGAGCTCAGCCGGCACAAGAACTTCGGTGTGCGCACGTTCCAGGCGGAGGACGAGATCGCGGGGATCGGGGCGGCGCTGGGCGCGGCCTTCGGCGGTTCGCTCGCGGTGACGACGACGTCGGGGCCGGGGGTGGCCCTCAAGTCGGAGACCATCGGCCTGGCGGTCTCCCTGGAGCTGCCGCTGCTGATCGTCGACATCCAGCGCGGCGGCCCTTCCACGGGTCTGCCCACCAAGACCGAGCAGGCGGACCTGCTCCAGGCGATGTACGGCAGGAACGGCGAGGCGCCCGTCCCGGTCGTCGCTCCCCGTACGCCGGCGGACTGCTTCGACGCGGCGATGGACGCGGCGCGGATCGCCCTGACCTACCGCACCCCGGTCTTCCTGCTGTCGGACGGCTATCTGGCGAACGGCTCGGAGCCGTGGCGGATCCCCGAGGTGGCGAGCCTCCCGGATCTGCGGACCCGGTTCGCGACCGGCCCGAACCACGAACTGGCCGACGGCACCCGGGTGTTCTGGCCCTACAAGCGCGATCCCGAGACGCTGGCCCGCCCGTGGGCGGTGCCGGGCACTCCCGGTCTGGAGCACCGGATCGGGGGCATCGAGAAGCAGGACGGCACGGGCAACATCTCCTACGACCCGGCCAACCACGACTTCATGGTGCGCACCCGCCAGGCGAAGATCGACGGCATCGCCGTGCCGGACCTGGAGGTCGACGACCCGGCGGACGCCCGGACGCTGGTGCTGGGCTGGGGTTCGACGTACGGCCCGATCACCGCGGCGGTCCGGCGGCTGCGGGCGGCGGGCGACACGATCGCCCAGGCCCATCTGCGGCACCTCAACCCCTTCCCGGGCAATCTCGGCGAGGTACTGGGCCGTTACGGCAGGGTGGTCGTCCCGGAGATGAACCTGGGCCAGCTCGCCACCCTGCTGCGGGCCAGGTACCTGGTGGACGTGCAGAGCTTCAACCAGGTCAACGGCATGCCCTTCAAGGCCGAGCAGCTTGCCACCGCCCTCAAGGAGGCCATCGATGCCTGACGCCAACGAACTCCTCCAGCTGGTCCCCAAGGCCGAGGGCAAGCAGTCCATGAAGGACTTCAAGTCCGACCAGGAGGTGCGCTGGTGCCCCGGGTGCGGGGACTACGCGGTCCTCGCCGCGGTGCAGGGGTTCATGCCGGAGCTCGGGCTGGCCAAGGAGAACATCACCTTCGTCTCCGGCATCGGCTGCTCGTCCCGCTTCCCGTACTACATGAACACCTACGGGATGCACTCCATCCACGGCCGCGCCCCGTCCATCGCGACGGGCCTGGCGACCTCGCGGCGGGACCTGTCGGTGTGGGTCGTCACGGGTGACGGCGACGCGCTGTCCATCGGCGGCAACCACCTGATCCACGCGCTCCGCCGGAACGTCAACCTGAAGATCCTGCTGTTCAACAACCGGATCTACGGGCTGACGAAGGGGCAGTACAGCCCTACATCGGAGCTCGGCAAGATCACCAAGTCGACGCCGATGGGGTCGCTGGACGCGCCCTTCAACCCGGTCTCCCTGGCGCTCGGGGCCGAGGCGTCCTTCGTGGCGCGGACCGTGGACTCCGACCGCAAGCACCTGACGAGCGTGCTGCGGGCGGCGGCCGACCACCCCGGCACCGCGCTCGTGGAGATCTACCAGAACTGCAACATCTTCAACGACGGCGCCTTCGAGGTGCTCAAGGACAAGGAGAAGGCGCAGGAGGCGGTCATCCGCCTCGAACACGGCCGGCCGATCCGGTTCGGCACCGACGACGCGAAGGGCGTGGTGCGCGATCCGCTCACCGGTGACCTGGAGGTCGTCACCGTGACCGAGGAGAACCAGTCCCGGATCCTCGTCCACGACGCCCACAACCCCAGTCCGACCACCGCGTTCGCCCTCTCCCGGCTCGCCGACCCCGACACGCTGCACCACACCCCGATCGGGGTGCTGCGGAGTGTGGAGCGCCCGGTCTACGACAGCCTGATGTCCGACCAGCTCGACGCCGCCGTGGAGCAGCAGGGCAAGGGCGACCTGGCCGGTCTGCTGGCGGGCAACGACACCTGGACCGTCGTGGGCTGAGGGAAACGCCGGGCGGCGCCGGACGGGCAGAGTTCGCGCCCGTCCGGCGTTTGCGCGGCGGGGTCCCGTCCCGGGCGGCCCATCATGGCGTCATGTCCCTGGACCGCCCGGTGTACCGCGTCAAGAATCGCCTGCTCGGCAAGGCGCTCACCAGCGAACACCTCAGCGACGAGAAGCTGAGCAACCGGACGGCGCTCGGTGTCCTGGCGTCGGACTGCGTCAGTTCGTCGGCGTACGGCTCGGAGCAGATGCTGCGGGTCCTGGTGCCGGCGGTGGGGGTCGCGGGCTTCACCCTCCTCATGCCGGTGACCGGGGCGATCCTGCTCGTCCTGGTCCTGCTGACGCTCTGTTACAGCGACGTCGTGATGATCTACACGCGGGCGGGCGGCTCGTACGTCGTGGCGCGGGAGAACTTCGGGCCGGACGTCGCCCAGGTCGCCGCCGTCGCCCTGCTCGTCGACTACGTGGTGACCGTGGCCGTGCAGGTGTCGGCGGGCACCAACGCGCTGATCTCGCTGGCGCATCTGGCGGGCGGCGGCTGGACCGGCATGGACCGTTTCCAGCTCCCCCTGTCGGTCGCGGCCGTGGTGCTGCTGGCGTACGGGAACCTGCGGGGTGTCCGGGAGGCCGGCCGGATCTTCGCCCTTCCCGCGTACCTCTTCATGGCGGCGATCGGCCTGGTCGTCGTCGTCTCGGCGGTCCGGGGGCTGCTCGGGGACCTGCCGCACGCCGATCTGCGCGCCGTGGGCGTCGTCCCGCTCGGCACCGGGGGCGACGGCTGGCTGTACGGGGCGTCGCTCTTCATCGTGCTGCGCGCGTTCGCCAACGGCGGTTCCTCGCTGACCGGGCTGGAGGCGATCTCGAACGGCATCTCCGCGTTCCGTGAACCGCAGGGCCGTAACGCCCGCCGGACCATGATCGTGATGAGCTGCGTGCTCGGGTTCCTCGTGCTCGGCGTCTCCACGCTGGCGCACGTCACCCACGCCGTCCCGTACACCGACGGCACGCCGACCGTGATCGCCCAGGAGGCCCATCTCGCGTTCGGCGGTGGGCCGCTGGGCACGATCGGGCTGGTGTTCGTGCAGCTGGCGACGGCTCTGGTGCTGTACACGGGGGCCAACACGCCGTTCACCGGTTTCCCCTTCCTGGCGAGCTTCGTGGCCCAGGACCGGTTCCTGCCCCGGGTGCTGACCCGGCGGGGGCACCGGCTGGCGTTCTCCAACGGCATCATCTGCCTCGCCGTGGTCTCGCTGGCCCTGCTCCTGGCGACCCGGGCCAGCGTGGACAAGCTGGTGGCGTTGTACGCGATCGGCGTCTTCACCGCCTTCACCATGGCCGGTGCCGGTCTCGCCGCGTACCACCTGCGGCGCCGTGAGCCCCACCGCCGGAAGAAGATCGCGGTGAACGCCCTGGCCTCGGTCATCTCGGCCGCCGTGGTGGTCATCTTCGCAATCACCAAGTTCACCGAGGGGGCGTGGCTGGTCGTCGTGGTCTTCCCGCTCGGCGTGTGGGCGCTGACGCGGATCAACCGCGAGTACAGGCGCGAGGCCGCCGCGCTGGAGGGCATCCAGCCCTCGGGGGCGGACCGGCCGCCGACCCACCGCCATGTGGTGTTCGTCCTCGTCCAGCGGCTGGACCTGGCGACGCTGAAGGCCCTGCGCTACGCCCACGAGCTGCGGCCCGACGGCATCAGGGCGGTGCACTTCGCGATCGACGAGCCGTACGCGGAGCGGCTGGCGGACCGGTGGTCGGACACCTCGGCGACCTCCGTGCCGCTGGACGTCGTCGCCTGCCCGGACCGGCGGCTGCACCACGCGATGGCGGAGCTCGCGGCCCGCACCACCCGGGACGGGGACACCTCGCTGACGGTCCTGGTGCCGCGCAGGCTCTACCGCCATGTCCTGGGGAAGCTGCTGCACCGGGGCACGGGCGAGGGGATGGCGAAGGTGCTGGGCACCCTGCCGCACGTCGCCGTGACGATCCTGCCCTTCGACGTGTCGCGCGCGCTGCACGTCCTGGAGGAGGGGAAGGAGCCTCAGCCGGACTGAGCGGCCCGTGCGTCGTACACGGCGCGCGCCGACTCGACCTCGTCCAGTCGCTGCTCGGCCCAGCGCGCCAGGGCCCAGACCTGGTCGGCGGCCTCCCTGCCGAGCGGGGTCAGCGAGTAGTCCACGCGGGGCGGGATCACCGGCTTCGCGTCCCGGTGCACGAAGCCGTCGCGCTCCAGTGTCTGGAGGGTCTGGGCCAGCATCTTCTCGCTGACGCCGCCGACCGTGCGGCGCAGTTCGCTGAACCGGTAGGACCGCTCCAGCAGCGCGGCCAGCACGAGCACGCCCCACCGGCTGGTGACGTGTTCGAGGACCAGCCGGGAGGGGCAGGTCTGCTGGTTGACGTCCGGGCGCCGGCCGCCCACTTGGTCCAGGATGCTTACCGTCATACCAGTACCTTACTTCAAAGTGGGTACTTTCCCCAAGTTAGTGACTCTCCTAGAGTGAGTGCTGTCCCACCCGCAGCAGATCAGCGCATCCAGGAGAGAACCCCCATGAGCATCGTCGTCACCGGAGCCACCGGCGCCCTCGGCCGTCTCGTCGTCGAGCAGCTGCTCGACACGGTCCCGGCCGACCGGATCGTCGCCGTCGTCCGCGACAAGGAGAAGGCCGCCGCGCTCGCCGCCCGGGGCGTCGAGCTCCGCGTCGCCGACTACGACCGCCCCGAGACCCTCGCCGGGGCCTTCCGGGCCGGCGACCGCGTCCTGCTCATCTCGGGCAGCGAGGTCGGCCGGCGGATACCCCAGCACACCGCCGTGATCGACGCGGCGAAGGCCGCCGGGGTCGCGCAGCTCGCGTACACCGGAGTGCTGGGCGGGCCGGACGCGGACTTCCTGCTGGCCGAGGAGCACAAGGCCACCGAGCAGCTGGTCCTCGACTCCGGGCTCCCGTACACCTTCCTGCGCAACGGCTGGTACACCGAGAACTACACGGCGAACCTGGCCCCGGTCCTGGAGCACGGCGCCGTCGTCGGCAACGCGGGCGACGGACGCATCGCCTCCGCCACCCGGGCGGACTACGCCGCGGCCGCCGTCGCGGTCCTCACCGGCGAGGGCCACCTCGGCACGGCGTACGAGCTGAGCGGGGACACCGCCTGGTCGCTGGACGAGTACGCCGCGGTGGTCGCCGAGGCCACCGGCAAGGAGATCGCGTACAACCGGGTCCCGGCCGCCGTGCACCAGGAGATCCTCGTCGGCGCCGGGCTGCCCGAGGCCTTCGCCGCGATCCTCGTCGACGTCGACGAGGCGATCGGGCGCGGGCTGCTCGCCGCCACCGGCGGTGACCTGGCCCGGCTCATCGGCCGGCCGACGACCCCCCTCGCCGAGACGGTGACCGCGGCGGTCGCCGCCCTGTGAGCCACCGGCCGCCTGTCATGACCGTATCCGTGAGACGGCTGTGACAGGCGGCCCTTCCGGGGCTACCGTCGTGCAGTCGGCCGACCGCCGGCCGAGGAGCGCCGGGAGGGCCTGTGGAAGGGAAGAACGAACAGCGGGCAGGCCTGCTGTACGGAATCGGCGCGTACGGGATGTGGGGTCTGGTGCCCCTCTTCTGGCCGCTGCTGGAGCCGTCGGGCGCGGTGGAGATCCTCGCCCACCGGATGGTCTGGTCGCTCGCCGTGGTGGGTGTGGCCCTGCTGGCGCTGCGCCGCTGGGCCTGGATACGTGAACTGCTCGGCCGGCCCCGGCGGCTGGCGCTGATCGCCGTCGCCGCGACCGTCATCTCGGTCAACTGGGGCCTGTACATCTGGTCGGTCAACAACGGCCATGTCGTCGAGGCGTCGCTCGGCTACTTCATCAACCCGCTGGTCACGATCGCCATGGGCGTCCTGCTGCTCGGTGAGCGGCTGCGGCCCGCCCAGTGGGCCGCGGTCGCGACCGGCCTCGCGGCGGTGCTCGTGCTGGCGATCGGCTACGGGCAGCCGCCGTGGATCTCGTTGGTGCTGGCGTTCTCGTTCGCGACGTACGGCCTGGTGAAGAAGAAGGTCGACATGGGCGGCCTGGAGTCCCTGGCCGCCGAGACCGCCGTGCTGTTCGTGCCCGCGCTCGGGTTCCTGCTGTGGCTCGCGGCGCGCGGCGAGTCGACGTTCGTCACCTCGGGCGCGGGCCACGGGGCCCTGCTCGCCGCGACGGGCATCATCACCGCGATCCCGCTCATCTGCTTCGGCGCGGCCGCGATCCGGGTGCCGCTGTCCGTGCTGGGCCTGCTGCAGTATCTGGCGCCGGTCTTCCAGTTCGCGCTGGGCATCCTGTACTTCCACGAGGAGATGCCGCCCGAGCGCTGGGCCGGCTTCGCACTCGTCTGGGTCGCGCTGGCCCTGCTGACCTGGGAAGCGCTGCGCACGGCACGGCGCACGAGGGCCGAGGCGCTGCGCCTGGCGGTACGCGCGGCCGAGGCCGGAGCGCCGACGGGCACGGATTCCGCTTCGGCGCCGTCCGGACCGGGCTCCACGGCCGCCACGGACGGGGGCCCGGCCCAGGAGCGTACGCCCGCTCCCTGACCCCGGCGGCCGGGCGGGCGAGGCCGCGCGTCAGCCGAGGGCGGCCTCGATCCGGTCCATCACATTCCGCCAGTGGGCGCGCCGCTCCTCGCGCTCCCCGGCGCCGCCCAGATGTTCCTGGTGCAGGCGGAGAACGGCCCGGTCGTCGGAGCGGCCGGGTGAGACCGCGACCTGGACCGTCGTCGGTCCGTGGGTGAGCCGGACCCGGTCGCCGGGGCGGTAGCTGCGGAGCTCCCCCTCGACGCCGTCGTCCGTGCGGTATCCGGCGCCCTTCTCGGTGGGCAGCCGCACCCCCGGCCCGAGCCAGAGGGCCACCCCTTCGTCGCTCGTCACGAATTCCCAGAGCGCCTCGACGGGCCTGGGCAGGGCCCGGGAGACCCCGATCTCCCATCCCGCGTCCTGTGTCAGTCCGGTCGGCATCACGCCTCTCCTTCCGCTCGTCCGGCACCGTCGCCGGGCAGGGCGGTACGGGCGCGATGGGCCCGCACCTTGTGGCGGTTCCCGCAGCGGCCCATGGCGCACCAGCGCCGTCTGCCGGGGCGGGACGTGTCGACGAAGTGCAGGGCGCATTCCACGGCCTCGCACTCCCGGACGCGGTGGGCGTTCGGCCCGGTGAAGAGTTCGACCGCGTCGCGGGCGACCGTCGACAGCAGGGCGCTGCCGGTCGCGCCCGGCGCCCACACCCGCTCGCCCGACGGGGTCACCGCCGCCACCAGCGGGGGTGCCGCGGCGACCTCGTTCACCACCTGCGTGTCGGCCGGCGCCAGCTCCTCGCCCCGCGCACGGGCCCGCGTCATCCGCCAGAGGGCACCGCGCAGCACACGTGCCCGCTCCAGCTCCTCGTCGCCGACGACCAGCGGCAGCCCGTCCGGCAGCCGGCTCTCCGCCGCCCAGCGGACCAGGTCGGCGGGCTCGCGCAGTGTCTCGTACGTCCACGGCATCCCGCCCGGATCACTGGTGAGCAGCAGCTCCAGGCAGAGAGCGCCGGGATCGAACCGGAACACGCGGCCTCGCGGTGTCCGCAGGACCATCCCCGGCTCCGGAGTTTCGGTTGCCCTCTCCGTCATGTAACCACTATAAACGGTTTCCATGACCCTGCACTGGAAGCTCGTCATCGACGCCGGCGACCCGCACGCCCAGGCCGACTTCTGGGCCGAGGCCCTCGGCTACGAGGTCGAGGACAACAGCCCTCTCATCACCGAACTGCTCGCCGGCGGCCAGGTCCCCGAAGCCGCCGTCGTCGAGTCCCACGGCCGCCACGCCTGGCGCGGCCTGGCTGCGGTGCGGCACCCTGACGACCCGCACGACGCCCGCAGCGGGACCGGCCTGGGCCGCCGTCTGCTCTTCCAGCAGGTCGTGGAGCCGAAGACGGTGAAGAACCGCCTCCACATCGATGTCCACACCGAGCCCGGACAGCGCGAGGAGGAGGTGGCCCGACTGGTGCGACTCGGAGCGAGCGTGCTGGACACGATCGAGGAGCCTGGGGGCTCGTGGCAGGTCCTCCTGGACCCGGAGGGCAACGAGTTCTGCGTGCACTGAGCGGCGGGGCGGACCTCAGGGTGCGTCCTGCTCGGGGAACAGGTGCGGGCTGTCCCTCCTCACCAGCTCCCACAAGGCCGCCCTCGTGGGGTCGACGACGTCCCAGCTGTGCCCGGAGGAGTGCTCGGCGAACAGCTCGCACGCACCCCCCTCGCCGTCCACCTCCGGGCACCACGCGAACGGCGCCAGCCGCGTGCGCCGTTCGTCCCAGCGCGCCCACACGCCACCGCTGTCGCCGTCCAGGTCCCACAGCAGCGTGGCGTGGTCGCCCTCGTGCCCCTCGCCGAGTTCGCACAGGACGTACGCCGGTTCCGGATCTTCCAGCAATTCCACGAGGTGGCGCGGAGGACTCAGCAGGGTGAAGGCGGTGCACTGGTCCACGGTTCAGCCCTCCAGGGCACGACGGGGTCCTTCGGAACGGTCACGGCGGCACCTCACAGCCACTCCCCCGCGCTCCGGCGGTTCGCGATGGCCGTCGCCGCGTGCAGATGCTCCCTGGCGTCGGCGGGCCGCACGTGTGCGGGATCCGCCTCCCATTCGGCCCCGCCCCTGACGGGCCGCAGGGACCAGTACGGGCCGGCGACCCCCCGGAACTCGCCCACGCGGTCACCGCGTTGGGTGTCCACCACGAGCGTGCCGGGGGCGGGGACGGGTGGGAGTCCCGGTCGGCTCGGCAGTCCGCGTTCCACAGACATGGGCCACTCCTCTCCGTAGCGACTCCGCTACTGTGCGGCTCAGCGTGTCCCACACCTGGGCACCCTTCAAGCTGTGAGAAGCGAATGAAAGGTTGGCGAGCCCCCCATGAACCGCAAGGAGTTGAACCCAGACGCCTCGCCCCAGGCGGCCTACGGCGCACGTTTACGCAGCCTGCGGGAAGCACGCGGCTGGACCCAGGACGATCTCGCCGCGCGCATCGGCTACTCCAGCGTGCACATCTCAGCGGTCGAAACCGGCCGCAAGCCTCCAACCCTTCGCTTTTCGCTCAGTACCGACAAGGCACTCGGCCTGACCGGCGGGGCGGACACATTCGAGCGCCAGTACCGCAAGATCCGGCAGGGCGCACTGCTGGAGGGATTTCCGGAGTACCTCAGGTACGAGGGTCAGGCAGTTGAGATCCGGCTCTACAACGTCGGGATCATCCCCGGCTTGTTGCAGACCCCTGCGTACGCACGCGTGCTGGCCGACAGCACCGTACGCCGAGGCGCCATCGCACCTGAACAGGCCGACGAGCGCGTGTCTTTCCTGGCGGAGCGGCAGGCGGCACTGGTTCGCGATCGGCCGCCCATGGTGTTCGTGATCATGGACGAAAGCTGCATCCGCCGCCCTGTCGGCGGATCCGCCGTCATGAGCGCCCAGATGGCACGGTTGGCCGAGTTCGCCGAATCACCGAACTCGCTGCTGCAGATCGCACCGTACGAGATAGGGGAACGACGCACCTTCGACCTGCCCGTCAACCTCCTGACGCTGCCGGACCGCTCGGTTGTCTGCTACGCCGAATCCCAGGCCCAGGGAAACCTGGACCGGGAGAGCACCTCGGTGATGCCCATGTTGACGGCCTACCATCAACTACAGGCCGAAGCGCTGTCCCAGGCGGCATCAGTGGCCATGATCGAGCAGGTACGAAAGGGCATGTCGTGACGACCGATTCCCCCCGCTGGTTCAAGTCCTCCTACAGCAACAACGGCGGCGACTGCATCGAGGTCGCCGTGAACCTCGCCACCTCACGCGGCGTCGTTCCCGTCCGTGATTCCAAGGATCCGCTCAGCCCCGTACTGACCGTCCCCACCGCCGCCTTCGCGTCCTTCGTGACCGGCGTCAAGACCGGAGAGTTCCGCACCGTCTGAGCGCATCCATCGGACCACCGCGAAAGGGCACCCATGACGACCAACTCCCTCCGCTGGTACAAGTCCTCCTACAGCGGCAACGGCGGATCCTGCATCGAGGTCGCCCTCGACCCTGCCTGGATCAAATCCTCGTACAGCGACAACGGCGGTACCTGCGTCGAGTGGTCACCCGGCCACGCGGCCGCCACCGGCACCGTCCCTGTCCGCGACTCGAAGGACCCGAGCGGGCCGGTCCTCGCCGTCCCCGCCGCCGCCTTCGCGTCCTTCGTGACCGGGGTCAAGGCCGGGACGTTCGACGCCGCCTGAGGGCACCTACCGGACAACCGCGAAAGGGCAACTCGTGACGACCAACTCCGCCCGCTGGTACAAGTCCTCGTACAGCGGCAACGGCGGCACCTGCATCGAGGTCGCCGTGAACCTCGCCACCTCACGCGGCGTCGTTCCCCTCCGTGATTCCAAGGATCCGCTCAGCCCCGTACTGACCGTCCCCGCCGCCGCCTTCGCGTCCTTCGTGACCGGGGTCAAGGCCGGAGAGTTCGGCGCCGTCTGAGCGGTGAGCACAGCCGGAGCCCCGTGCGCAAGCCGGGGCTCCGGGCGTCTCTAGGCTGACCCCCATGGTCACGCCACTCGCACCCGTCCTCGTCGCCACGGACCTGGACGGCACCCTGCTGCGCTCCGACGACACCGTGAGCCCCCGCACCCGGGCCGCCCTGGCCCGCGCCACCGCGGCCGGTGCGCTCCATCTCGTCGTGACGGGGCGGCCGGTGCCGAACATACGGGCCCTCCTCGCCGACCTCGGCTACGAGGGCATCGCCGTCTGCGGCCAGGGCACCCAGGTGTACGACGCCGGTTCGGCCCGGATGCTGCACTCCGTGGCGCTCGACCGGGAGCTGGCCGAGACGGCGCTCGGCAAGATCGAGGCCGAGGCCGGAGGGGTCTTCGCGGCCGTGGACCAGGACGGCGCCGACGGCGTGACCCTGATCGAGCAGGGCTACCGCATGCCGCACGCGTCACTGCCCGCCCGGACCGTCACCCGGCGGAGCGAACTCTTCGCGACGCCGGTCATCAAGGTCCTGGTGCGCCACCCGGAGCTGACGGACGACGAGCTGACCGCCCTGGCCCGTGCCGCCGTGGGCGATCTCGCCTCCGTGACGATGGCGGGCCCCGGCACGGTGGAGCTGGCACCGTACGGGGTGGACAAGGGCACCGGAATCGCTCTGGCCACCGCACAGTTGGACCGCGACCCCGCCGGGGCGGTCGCCTTCGGAGACATGCCCAACGACCTGCCGATGTTCCGGCTCTGCGGCCACGGCGTCGCGATGGCCGACGCCCATCCCGAACTCAAGGCGGCGGCGGACGAGATCACCCTGTCGAACGAGGAGGACGGGGTCGCGGTGGTCCTGGAGCGCCTCTTCGACCAGAGAGCACAACCCTTTCTTCAGTGACCATCACTGCCACTGAATGCATGACCGTGCTCTCGTCCGGGTTCACCAGCTCCTCGTAGTTCTTGGACGCGAAGAAGGCATCGTGGTCCGCACAGCTTTCGAACCAGATCTCAGTCAGGCCGTCGTAGGCGGGGCTCGGGTAGCTTTCAGCGGACACCGGGTGGGAGACGGGGTACTTCTTCACGTACTGCTGCGCTTCCGGTGCAATTCCGCGGCCTGTCTGGGCATGCGGTGGGGCGGGGCGCTGCTGGGCAACGGCACCCGCCCCGGTGACGTACGGTCCGACACCGAGGCGGTGGCCCGGGCCAAGACCTTCTTCAGCTGAGGTCTCCGGAAGCGGGACGGGGGACGGCCCCCGGCAAGGCACCCCGGGGGCCGTCCGGTGCCGCGCCCAGGGAGCGCAGGACGTGGTCCACCAGCGTCGCGACCGTCGCCTCGTCCTGCGGCGGCTTACGCAGCACGTGGCGGTAGTAGACGGGGCCGTAGAGCATCTCCACGGCCAGTGGGAGATTCGCCCCCGCCGGCACCTGCCCCTGCTCCTGGGCCTTCGCCAGTCGCGCCTCGGCCGCCGCGAAGCGCGGGCCGACCAGTTGTTCCTGGACGGCCTCGGCCAGGGCGTCGTCGTAGTGCATCTCGGAGAGGATCCCGGCGTACGCCGGTCCGTAGGGCGGTGTGGAGGTCAGCTTCACCGCGCTGTTGATGTGCGTCCGCAGGTCGAGCGCGATGTCGCCGGTGTCGACGAACGGTGTGGCGCCGACGAACGCGTCGACGAAGGCCTCCAGGAGCACCGCCCCCTTCGAGGACCACCAGCGGTAGATCGTCTTCTTGCTCACGCCGGCGCGGGCCGCGATGGCCTCCACGGTGACCCGGCCGTACCCCTTTTCCGTGCACAGTTCCAAGGCGGCGTCGAGCGTCGCCCGTCGTGATCTCTCGCTGCGGCGCAGGGAACTCTGCGATGTGATCATTCGGTGAGCATAGGGGGATACCGGCCACTGCTTGTTGACAGGTCGTCGCCAGAAGTCGAACAATGACCTTGCAGAAACGGAACGTACCGTGTCGTGACGTTTCGCCTACACCGTTCGTGCCGTTCGTGCCGCGACGAGCCGATCGGGGGACGGCTCGACCGGCCGACGGCGCGGACGGACGGCTCCCGGCAGGTGGTCATCGCTCAGGCGGTGATGTCCTTCGTCGTGAATCGGGCCCAGGCAGCCGAGCCGAACACGGCGGTGTACAGCGCCTGGAGGCCCAGGTTCCTGACCATCTCGTCCCAGTAGACGGGCTCGCGCAGCAGGTCCGTGAAGGACAGCCAGTAGTGCGGGAAGAGATACGGTCCGATCGCCTCCAGCTGCGGCATCGTGTCCAGGATCTGCGCGGTGATCAGCACGCCGACGGTGGCCGCCATCGCCGCGATCCCGCTGTCGGTGAGCGTCGAGACGAACAGGCCCAGCGCGGCGAACCCGGCCAGCGACACCGCGACCGTCACCGCGATCAGCGCGGCGCGCACCAGACCTTGGCCGAAACTGATCCGGGTCCCGGAGATCGTCGTGACCTCACCGACGGGGAAGAGCAGCGACCCCACCACGAGCGCCGAGACCGCCACGACCAGGGTCGCTACCAGGCAGAAGACCAGCACCGACGTGTACTTGGCGAGCAGCAGCCTGCTCCGGCCCGCCGGGGCGACCAGCAGGTAGCGCAGGGTCCCGGCGCTCGCCTCCCCCGCGACGCTGTCGCCCGCGACCACCCCGGCCGCCATCGGCAGGAGGACGGGGAGCGTCGCGGAGAGGGCCGCGAAGACCAGGAAGAGGCCGTTGTGGGTGGCCTGGGTGAGGAAGGCCGGTCCTCCGCCGCCTCCGGGACCGGCCGGGGAGCCGTCGCCGGTCTCGACGCGCACGGCGATGCCGATGAGGACGGGCACGGCCGCCAGCACCCCGAGCAGGGCCAGGGTGCGTCCCCGGCGGAGCACGGTGACCAGTTCGGAGCGCAGGATCCCGAGGGTCCACAGCGCGCGCCGCCGCGGTGCGGTGGGGGCGGTGAGCTCAGCCGGCGACATCGAATCCCTCTCCGGTGAGGGCGACGAACGCGTCCTCCAACGAGCCGCGTTCGACGCCGAAGGACCGTACGCGCACGCCCTCGCGGACCAGCGCGGCGTTGAGGTCCGCGAGCTCCGTTTCCGGGGGCGGGGCGTCCGCGCCGACCCGTTCCCCGTCGGTGAGGATCCCGCTCGCACCGCGCTCCCGCAGGACGCGCGCCGCGCTGTCCGGGTCGGGGGTGGTGACGACGAGCCGGCCGCGGGCGTGCGCCGCGATTTCGGCCACCGGTCCCTGGACGAGGAGCCGGCCCCGGGCCATCACGGCGGCGTGGCCGCAGAGCTGCTCGATCTCGTCCAGCAGGTGGGAGGAGAGGAAGACGGTGGTGCCCTCGGACGCCAGCTCCCGTACCAGCGCGCGGATCTCACGCATGCCCTGCGGGTCGAGGCCGTTCGTCGGTTCGTCCAGGACGAGCAGCCGGCGCGGCCGGAGCAGCGCGGCGGCGAGTCCGAGGCGCTGCTTCATGCCGAGCGAGTACGCCTTGGCCTTCTTCTGGGCCGCCGCCGCGAGGCCGACCCGCTCCAGGGCGGCCTCCACCCGTGCCCGACGGGTACGGGGATCGGCCGTCGGGTCGGCGCGGTCGTAGCGTACGAGGTTGTCGCGGCCGGTCAGGAAGCCGTACGGCGCGGGGCCTTCGATGAGGGCGCCGACGTGCGGCAGTACCGTGCGGGCGCCTGCCGGCATGGGGGCGCCGAGGACGCGGGCGGTGCCCGAGGTCGGTTCGACGAGGCCCATCAGCATGCGGATCGTCGTGGTCTTGCCCGAGCCGTTGGGCCCGAGGAAGCCGAAGACGCTGCCGCCCGGCACACGGAGGTCGAGTCCGTCGACCGCCAACTGGCCCCCGCGGTAGCGCTTGGTGAGCCCCCTGGTCTCGATGACGGCGTCCGTGTCCCGGCCCGTGCCCGGCACCGGGTCCGCCGCCCGGTCGGCTGTGCGTTCCATACGCGCTCCGGTTCCCCTTCCCGCGGCCGGCCGGGCCGCCGTACGCGTCCGCCCCGCCGTACGGAGCGTACGGCGGGGCGGTGTGAGGTGTGTGTCCTACCGTGCGGTGTCGGCGGCCTTCACCAGCGCGTCCTTGGTGACGGCGCCGACGTAGACCTTGCCGTCGTCGGTCAGCAGGGCGTTGACCAGGCGCGTCTTGAAGACCGTGCCCGTGCCGAAGTCGCCGGTGACCTTGTCGCCGAGGGCGCCCAGCAGGCCCTGGGCCTCGGCGGGCAGCCCGGCGGCGTCCTTTCCGGAGAGCCCCTCGGCGCCGCTGCCCGCGTCGATCACGGCGACCGAGGTCCAGCCCTCGCCGATGACGTCGGCGGAGCCGAGGTCGCCCAGTCCCGCCAGGTCCTGGTGGAAGGCGCCGCCGCTCTGGTCGTCCGCGCCCGCCGCGAGCTCGTCCGCCTCGGTCACCACCGCGCCCTTCGGCGGGGTGAAGGAGAAGGACGAGGCGTCGGGCTTCGCGAAGTCGACCTGGGTGAAGCCCGCGTCGACGACCGCCTTGCCGCCGCCGCTCGGCGCCAGGGTGAATTTCAGCGGGACGCCGTTCTCGGCGTCCACCGCGACCCTGACGGACCCCACCGTGGAACCGGACTGCTTGGGCTTGATCAGCAGCTGGTACGCGTCGCGACCCGCCACCCGCGCCGTGCCGTCGACCGTGACGGAGGTGGTGTCCCCCGCCGCGTCGAGTGCCTTCTCGGCCATCTCCTTGGGCGTGCCGGGCACGTCCTTGTGGGCCGGTCCGTCCTGGGCCCCGCCCTCCGCCCGCTGGTGGAAGACCGCGTCGCTCTCGCTGTCGTACGCCCAGACGTCGTCCCCGTTGTGGACGATGCTGTACTCGCTGCCCTTGTCCAGGAGCGACAGGCGCTGGCGGTCGGGGCCGTCGGCCGCCAGCCGGAGCGTGTGCGTGCCGGAGGTGAGCTCCGTCAGCCGGTCCGCGGGTGCGGCGCTCGGCCTGTCCCCGCCTTGCGACCCGCCCGCCAGGAGCGAGTCCGTGAGCCCGCCGAACGACGGGATCCCGAGGTCGGTGCTGATCTTCAGCGTGCCGGAGAGCTGCTGCTCGTCCGACGCGGCGATCTTCTCGACGAGTTCCTGCGCCGTGATCCGGGGCAGCTCCGGGTCGCCGGAGTCGGCGAGCGCCGGGACGAGTCCGATCGTCGCGGCCGCCACCCCCGCCACCGCGACGGGGACGACGTAGCGCGCCGCCTTCCGGCGTCCCACGACCGTGCCCGGGGCCTCGCCGGTGGCGTCACCCGTGGTCTGTGCGCTGTCCTTCGGTGCCATGTGTGCCCTACCTCCGTGATCGGCGGCTGCCATCCCGTTGCGCTCGCCCACTCCCCGCCGCCCTTCTCACCCGATGTGGTCGGAAGTGGTCGTACTCCATCTGACCAAATCGGACGGCGACAGGCGTCAGCCCGGGGGAGCAACTGGGCCTACCTCTCCGGGATGACACCGACGGGAGACACCCTAGGGTCAGCCCGCGCGGTGCACCACGGCGTCGCACAGCTCTTCGAGGGCGGACTTCGCGTAGCACTCCGGCAGCGGCGTCAGCACGGCCCGCGCCTCCTGGGCGTACCGGACGGTGTCCCGCCTGGCCTGCTCCAGCGCCGGGTGGGCGCGCAGCCCGTGCAGCGCCTCGGCGAGCCGGGCGTCGTCGTTCAGGTCGCCGTCGAGCAGCTCCACCAGCTTCAGGTCCTCGGGCCTGCCCTCGGCGGCGGCCCGCGCCCGCAGGTGGAGGACGGGGAGGGTGGAGATGCCCTCGCGGAGGTCGGTGCCCGGGGTCTTGCCGGACTCGTGGGAGTCGGAGGCGATGTCCAGGACGTCGTCGGCGAGCTGGAAGGCGATGCCGAGCCGCTCCCCGTACTGGGTGAGGATGTCGACGACCGACTCGTCGGCGCCCGCCATCATGGCGCCGAACCGCCCGGCCACGGCGACCAGCGAACCGGTCTTGCCGCCCAGGACGTCCATGTAGTGGTCGACCGGGTCGCGCCCGTCACGCGGGCCGGCGGTCTCCAGGATCTGGCCGGTGACCAGCCGCTCGAACGCCTCGGCCTGGATGCGTACGGCCTCGGGGCCGAGGTCGGCCAGGATGTGCGAGGCGCGGGCGAAGAGGAAGTCGCCCGTCAGGACGGCCACGGAGTTGCCCCAGCGGGTGTTGGCGCTCTCCACCCCGCGGCGTACGTCCGCCTCGTCCATCACGTCGTCGTGGTACAGCGTCGCGAGGTGCGTCAGCTCGACGACCACGGCCGCGGGGACGACGCCCGGCGCGTCGGGGTCGCCGAACTGCGAAGCGAGCATCACCAGCAGCGGGCGGAACCGCTTGCCCCCGGCGCTGACGAGGTGCTGCGCGGCCTCCGTGATGAACGGGACCTCGCTCTTGGTGGCGTCCAGCAGCCCGGCCTCGACAGCGGCCAAACCGGCCTGGACATCGGCCTCAAGGGCCTGGTCCCGCACGCGCAGTCCGAACGGCCCGACGACGGTCACGAGGGGATCTCCTGTCTGCTGACGATCACACGGAATGTCGATGTGTCGCTGTCTTCACTCAAGTCAGCGTATCCGGTCCCCTTTGGATCACCGTGGGCGCCTTCCCGCCACCGCCGGTATGTTCGGGATCAGCTCATACGATCAGGAGTTGCCGCTTTGTCCCACGCCGCCACCACCAACGAACCGGAAGGCCCCGCACCCGAGGACGACCACGCCTTCTTCGGGCAGCCACGGGGCCTGATGACCCTGTCCGGGCTGGAGGTCTGGGAACGTTTCTCGTTCCTCGGCATGCAGGCCATCCTGGTCCTCTTCTTCGCGGACTCGGTCGCGAACGACGGCCTGGGCATGGACCCGGGCACCGCCGCCTCGGTCTCCGCCGCGTACGGCACGCTGGTCTACCTCGTCTCCGTCGCGGGCGGCTGGCTGGCCGACCGCATCCTCGGCTCCTACCGCGCGGTCCTGTACGGCGGCATCCTCATCGCCTGCGGCCACTACGCGATGGCCGTGCCGACCGCCACGATGACCTGGGTGGGCCTCGGCCTGATCAGCGCCGGCACCGGACTGCTCAAGCCCAACGTGGCGTCCATGGTCGGCAAGCTCTACCGCACCGAGGACGAGCGCCGGGACGCCGGCTTCGCCCTCTACTACATGGGCATCAACATCGGCGCCTTCGCCGGTCCGCTGATCACCGGCTGGCTCGGTGACCACGCCGGATGGCACTGGGGCTTCTCCGCCGCCGCCTTCGGCATGACGCTCGGGCTGATCCAGTACGTGGCGGGCAGGCGTCACCTGGCCGGGCGAAAGCGCGCGGCGGAGTACGCCCTGGCGCCGGGCCCGATGCGCCGGGCCGTGCTGCTGATCGTGGGCGGCGTCGTCGTGGTGGCCGTCGTGGCGACCGCCCTGGCGCTGATCGGCTGGCTCACCATGGACCGGTTCGTCGACGTGCTCACCCTCGTCTCGGTGATCGCCCCGGTCGTCTACTTCGTCGTGATGTTCCGGAGCCCCCGGGTCACCACGGAGGAACGCGGCAGGCTGCGGCCCTACGTCGTGCTCTTCCTGGCCTCGGTCGTCTTCAACTTCATCCTCTTCCAGGCGTACTCGACGATGATGCTGCTGGCCTCGACGAACGCGCGTACGGAGATCTTCGGCTTCCACTTCCCGGCCGGCTGGTACGCCTCCGCGCTCGGCGCCTTCGAGGTGGCGCTGGCGCCCGTGGTGGCCGCCGTCTGGGCCCGGATGGGGACGCGCCAGCCGCACGCCTCCAACAAGATCGCCATCGGGGTGATCCTCGGCGGACTCTCCTTCCTGCTGATGGTCCTGCCGACCTCCGGTCACGCCGACGGCACCTACCGGATGGCCGCCTGGTGGATCGTCGGCTCCTACCTGCTGCTCGGACTCGGCGACATCCTGCTGGAGACCTCGGGCATGTCGGCCACCACCAAGCTCGCGCCCAAGGCGTTCGCCAGCCAGACGATGGCGCTGTGGTTCCTGTCGCTGGCGCTGGCCAACGGCATCCAGGCACAGATCGTGAAGCTCTACGGCGAGGTCTCCAACCCCGCCTACTTCGGTGTCAATGGCGCCGTCGCGGTGCTGGCCGGTGTGGCCGTCATCGCAGCCGCTCCCTGGCTCAAGCGCACCATGCACCCCGTCCACTGAGGTACCACCATGCAGATCCGCACCGAGTTCCCGTACGAGACCACCCACGAAGACCTCTACATCCCCCTGTCGGACGGCACCCAGCTGTACGCCAGGATCTGGCGGCCGGTCACCGACGAACCGGTGCCCGCGCTGCTGGAGTACCTGCCCTACCGGCTCAGCGACTGGACGGCTCCCCGCGACTGGCAGCGCCACCCCTGGTACGCCGGCCACGGCTACGCCTCCGTGCGTGTCGACGTGCGCGGGCACGGCAACAGCGAGGGGCTGCCGGGCGACGAGTACGACGCGACGGAGCTCGCCGACGGGGTGGCCGTCGTGCACTGGCTCGCCCAGCAGGAGTGGTGCTCGGGCCGGGTCGGCATGTTCGGCATCTCCTGGGGCGGCTTCAACTCGCTCCAGATCGCCGCGCTCGCCCCCGAACCGCTGAAGGCGATCGTCACGGTCTGCTCGGCCGACGACCGCTACGACAACGACGTCCACTACATGGGCGGCTCCGTCCTGGGCGTCGACATGCACGCCTGGGCCTCCACCATGCTGGCCTTCGTCTCCCGCCCGCCGGACCCGGCGGACGTCGGCGACGACTGGCGGCAGATGTGGCTGGACCGCCTGGAGGCCGTCGACCCGTTCATCCACACCTGGCTGGCCCACCAGTCCCGCGACGACTACTGGAAGCACGGCAGCGTCTGCGAGGACTACGGCGCGATCAAGGCGAAGGTCCTGGCGGTCGGCGGCTGGCACGACCCGTACCGCGACACCGTCCTGCGGCTCGTGGAGCACCTGGACCCGGGGCAGGTGCGCGGGCTGATCGGCCCCTGGTCGCACCAGTACCCGGACCGGGGGCTGCCGCCGGGGCCCGCGATCGGCTTCCTCCAGGAGACGCTGCGCTGGTGGGACCAGCACCTCAAGGGCAAGGACACCGGAGTGATGACCGAGCCCCTGCTGCGCTCCTGGATCAGCGGCTCGCACCGCCCGGCCACGGTCTACGAGACGCTGCCGGGCCGCTGGGTCGGCGACGCCTCCTGGCCCTCGGAGAACGTGACCCCGGTGGCGTACGCGCTGGCGGGCGGCGCGCAGATCGTCCGGTCGCCGCAGCAGACCGGGCTGGACGCCGGCCGCTTCTTCCCGTTCGGCAACGACGCGGACCTGCCGCCGGACCAGCGCGACGAGGACGCCAAGTCGGTGTGCTTCGAGTTCCCCGTCGAGGACGGCCCCGTCGAGATCCTGGGACGGCCCCGGGTGCGGCTTCGGCTGCGGCTGGACGTGCCGCGCGGCCAGGTGATCGCCCGGCTCTGCGACGTGGCCCCGGACGGCGCCTCCACGCTGGTGACCCGGGGGGCGCTCAACCTGGCGGCCCGCAACGGGCGCGACCGCGCGGAGGACTGGCCCGTCGGGGAGACCGAGGACGTGACCTTCGAGCTGAACGGCATCGGCCACACCTTCCCGCGCGGCCACCGCATCCGGATCGCCGTCTCCTCCTCGTACTGGCCGTGGATCTGGCCGCAGGCCGGTTCGGCGGGCTTCACCCTGGAGGCCGACGGCAGCCTCGTCGAGCTGCCGGTGCGCCGGCACACCGAGGACCCGGGGATCACCTTCGGCGAACCGGAGCAGTCGGAGCCGCTGGGTGTCGTGTACCCGGCCACCCTCGACGAACAGCGCCCGGAGCGGCTGGTGGTCCGGGACGTGGCCAAGGGCGAGTGGCGCCTGGAGGTCGACCCGCGCTACGGCGGCACCCGGGTCTACCCGGACGGCCTGGAGTTCACCGAGGACGCCGTGGAGACGTACACGATCCAGGAGGACGACCCGCTGTCGGCCCGGGCGCGCTCCGACTGGACGATCCGGCTGCACCGCCCCGAGATGGCCTGGGACGTGCGGGTCGAGACGCGTTCGGAGACCTCCGCGGACGCGCACGACTTCATCACGTCCAACGAGGTCGTGTGCCGGGACGGTGGTGAGGTCGTCTTCCACCGGACCTGGGAGAAGAGGATTCCGCGGACGGCCGGCTGAACGCGGTTATCGGGTAACTTTCCGGGCATTACGCGTCGTTGAGGCATGCCGCCGGGTGGTGGCGCCGACGTAACGTGTGACCCTCAAGCGACCTGGAAAGCGAGGCAGCAACAGATGCCCGAGCAGAGCAGCCCGCTCGATCTGGCCGAGGGCGACCCCTTCGGTCCGCACAACCTTCCGTACGGCGTGTTCTCCACCCCCGAACACCCGGCGGACCGCAGGGTCGGTGTCCGTATCGGCGGCCATGTGCTGGACGCGGGGGCGGCCGCGCACGCGCTCGGTTCGCCCTACGCCCAGCTGCTGGCACAGCCGAGCCTGACGCCGCTGCTGGCGGCCGGGCGCACCGCCTGGCGTGACGTCCGGCGCGCGCTGACCGCCTGGGTGTCCGTGCCCGCGCACCGCCCGGACATCGAGCCGCTGCTCTATCCGATCGAGTCGGTGACGCTGCACCTGCCGTACGAGGTCGCCGACTACGTCGACTTCTACGCCAGCGAGCACCACGCCACCAACGTCGGGAAGATCTTCCGTCCCGACGGCGACGCGCTCACCCCCAACTGGAAGCACCTGCCGATCGGTTACCACGGGAGGGCCGGCACCGTCGTGGTCTCCGGCACGGACGTGGTGCGGCCCTCGGGGCAGCGCAAGGCGCCCGCGGACCCGGCGCCCGTCTTCGGACCGTCGGTGAAGCTGGACATCGAGGCGGAGGTCGGCTTCGTCGTCGGCGTCCCGTCCGAGCAGGGCGCCCCCGTCGCGCTCGGCGACTTCCGGGAGCACGTCTTCGGGCTCTGCCTGCTCAACGACTGGTCGGCCCGGGACATCCAGGCGTGGGAGTACGTTCCGCTGGGCCCCTTCCTCGGCAAGTCCTTCGCCACCTCCGTGTCGGCGTGGGTGACCCCGCTGGAGGCGCTGGACGCCGCCCGTACCGCGCCGCCGGCCCGGGACTTCCCGCTGCTGCCCTATCTGGAGGACGCGGACGACGAGGAGCCGGGCGGCTTCGACATCCGGATCCAGGTCGCGGTCAACGGGCGGACCGTCGCCGAGCCGCCCTTCGCCTCCATGTACTGGACGGCGGCCCAGCAACTGGCGCAGATGACGGTGAACGGCGCCTCGCTGCGCACCGGTGACCTCTACGGTTCCGGCACGGTCAGCGGCGCGGAGCCGGGCGAGCGCGGGTCCCTGCTCGAACTCACCTGGAACGGCCGCGACCCGCTGGACCTGCCCGACGGCGAGCGGACGTTCCTGGAGGACGGGGACACGGTCACGCTGACCGCCTGGGCGCCGGGACCGCACGGGACGCGGGTGGGGCTGGGCGAGGTGACCGGGCGGATCGTGCCGGCCGGGTGACTCCTCGGGGTGCCCCGGCGGTACGCGGCCCCTCTCGTCGTGTACCGCCGGGCGCCCGGCCCGGAGCACCCGGCGTAAGGGCCCTCCGTCAGGACCTTCCGTCACGACCTTCCGTCAGGTCCTTCCGTCAGGTCCTTCGCGGGTCAGTCGAACTCAGGCGGCTCCTCGTCCCAGCCGAGGTGCCGGTCCTCCTCGGCCGCCGCCCGTGCGGGGGCGGCCGGCTCCGCCGGTGCACGCGGTGCCGGTGCCTGCTGCGGGACCGCGGCCGGGACGGCCGTGGGGGCCGGCTCCGGGGCGTCCAGCCCCTCGGGGGCGTCCAGCCCGGACAGCACCTCCAGGACCCCCTCGCCGTACGTCGCGAGCTTCTTCTCGCCCAGGCCGCTGACCCCGCCCAGCTCCGCCAGGGAACCGGGTCGCAGGGCCGCGATCTCGCGCAGCGTCGCGTCGTGGAAGATCACGTAGGCCGGGAGGCCCAGCTCCTTCGCCTGGGCCCCGCGCCAGGCGCGCAGCGCCTCGAAGACCGGGACCGCCTCGGCCGGGAGGTCCACGGGGGCCTGCTTGCCCTTGCGCTCGCCCCGGGCGGACGTCTTGGCCGTCGGCCTCTTCGGCTCCTTGCGGAGCAGCACCTCGCGCTCCCGGCCGAGCACCGAACCGCTCGCTTCGGTCAGCACCAGCGTGCCGTACTCGCCCTCGACCGCGAGCAGCCCCTGGGCCAGCAGCTGGCGCACCACGCCCCGCCACTCCGCCTCGGCCAGCTCCTCGCCGATGCCGAACACGGAGAGCTGGTCGTGGTCGAACTGGATGACCTTCGCCGTCTTGCGTCCCAGCAGGATGTCGATGATCTGCCCGGCCCCGAACTTCTGGTTCCGCTCGCGCTTCAGCCGGACGACGGTGGACAGCAGCTTCTGCGCGACCACCGTGCCGTCCCAGGTCTCCGGCGGGCTGAGGCAGGTGTCGCAGTTGCCGCAGGCCTCCTCGGAGGGCGCCTGGCCGAAGTACGTCAGGAGCTGGGCCCGGCGGCACCGCACGGTCTCGCAGAGCGCCAGCATCGAGTCGAGGTGCGCGGACGCCCGGCGCCGGAACGCCTCGTCGCCCTCCCCGCCCTGGATCAGCTTGCGCTGCTGGACGACGTCCTGGAGGCCGTACGCCATCCAGGCGGTGGACGGCGCCCCGTCACGGCCCGCCCGGCCGGTCTCCTGGTAATAGCCCTCGACGGACTTGGGCAGGTCGAGGTGGGCGACGAAGCGGACGTCCGGCTTGTCGATGCCCATGCCGAAGGCGATCGTCGCGACGACGACCAGGCCCTCCTCGCGCAGGAAGCGCGACTGGTGGGCGGCGCGCGTCCCGGCGTCCAGGCCCGCGTGGTACGGCACGGCCTCGATGCCGTTGCGGCAGAGGTACTCGGCGGTCTTCTCCGTCGCGTTGCGCGAGAGGCAGTAGACGATGCCCGCGTCCCCCGCGTGCTCCTCCTTGAGGAAGGTGAGCAGCTGCTTCTTCGGGTCGGACTTCCCCACGACCCGGTACTGGATGTTGGGGCGGTCGAAACTGGCGACGAAGTGCTTCGCCTCGGGCATCCCGAGGCGCTGGGTGATCTCCTGGTGGGTGGCGTCGGTCGCCGTGGCCGTCAGCGCGATACGCGGCACATCGGGCCAGCGCTCCCCCAGCACCGACAGGGCCAGGTAGTCGGGGCGGAAGTCGTGGCCCCACTGGGCGACGCAGTGCGCCTCGTCGATGGCGAACACGGAGATCTCGCCGCGGGCGAGCAGCCCGAGGGTGGAGTCCAGACGCAGCCGCTCGGGGGCCAGGTACAGCAGGTCCAGCTCGCCCGCCAGGAACTGGGCCTCCATCGAGCGGCGCTCGTCGAAGTCCTGGGTGGAGTTCATGAAGCCGGCGCGGACACCGAGGGCCCGCAGGGCGTCCACCTGGTCCTGCATGAGGGCGATCAGCGGGGAGATCACGATGCCGGTGCCGGGCCTGACCAGGGCGGGGATCTGGTAGCAGAGGGACTTGCCACCGCCGGTGGGCATCAGGACGACCGCGTCGCCACCCGCGACCACATGGTCGATCACGGCACCCTGCTCGCCGCGGAACGCCTCGTACCCGAATACCCGGTGCAGCGTCTGCTGCGCAGCGCTCTCGGTCGTCACACTCATGGTCGCGCCCGTCCGTCCGTCTTCACCCGTCACCGGCAACCATAGGCGCCGCCTACGACAACGCCGGACGGGCTTGACTTTCGTCCCTGCCCGTCCGGCGTCGCGGTGTGTTCGTCCCGTTACCGCACGAACCCTCCGGCCTGGCTCGCCAGGTCCAGGAAGTACTGCGGGGCCAGACCGAGCACCAGGGTCACGGCGACCCCGACGGCGATCGTGGTCATCGTCAGCGGGGACGGGACGGCGACCGTGGGGCCGTCCGCCTTCGGCTCGCTGAAGAACATCAGGACGATGACCCGGATGTAGAAGAACGCGGCGATGGCCGAGGAGATCACACCGACCACGACCAGCGGAGCCGCACCGCCGTCCGCCGCCGCCTTGAAGACGGCGAACTTGCCGGAGAAGCCCGAGGTGAGCGGGATGCCGGCGAAGGACAGCAGGAAGACCGCGAAGACCGCGGCGGTCAGCGGCGAGCGGCGGCCGAGCCCGGCCCACTTCGACAGGTGCGTCGCCTCGCCGCCCGCGTCGCGCACCAGGGTGACGACGGCGAAGGCGCCGACCGTCACGAAGGAGTACACGCCCAGGTAGAAGAGGACCGACGAGATGCCGTCCGGGCTGGCCGCGATGACACCGGCCAGGATGAAGCCGGCGTGCGCGATCGAGGAGTAGGCCAGCAGCCGCTTGATGTCGGTCTGGGTGATCGCGACGACCGCGCCGCCCACCATCGTGACGATGGCCACGCCCCACATGACGGGGCGCAGGTCCCAGGTGAGGCCCGGCAGCACCACGTACAGCAGGCGCAGCAGGGCGCCGAACGCGGCGACCTTGGTGGCCGCGGCCATGAAGCCGGTGACCGGCGTGGGGGCGCCCTGGTAGACGTCCGGGGTCCACATGTGGAACGGCACGGCGCCGACCTTGAAGAAGAGGCCCATCAGGATCATCGCGCCGCCGATGAGCAGCAGCGCGTCGTTGCCCATGGTGTCGGCGAGTGCCGGGTCGATGTCCTGGATGTCGCCGTCGACCACGCCCGCGATGCCCGCGTACGAGACGGTGCCCGCGTAGCCGTAGAGCAGGGCGATCCCGAAGAGCAGGAACGCCGAGGAGAAGGAGCCGAGCAGGAAGTACTTCACCGCGGCCTCCTGCGACATCAGCCGCTTGCGGCGGGCGACGGCGCACAGGAGGTAGAGCGGGAGGGAGAAGACCTCCAGCGCGATGAAGAGCGTCAGCAGGTCGTTGGCGGCGGGGAAGACCAGCATGCCCGCCACCGAGAACAGGAGCAGCGGGAAGACCTCGGTGGTGGTGAACCCGGCCTTGACCGCGGCCTTCTCGCTGTCGCTGCCGGGAACCGAACCGGCCTGGGCGGCGAAGGAGTCGACCCTTCCCCAGGCTCTCGACTTCGTCCCGGCAGGGGATACCCCGTCGCCGTGTGGAGCCGGTTCCAGGCGCCGCTCGGCGAAAGTGAAGACGGACACCATCGAGACGAGAAGGATCGTGCCCTGGAGGAAGAGGGCCGGGCCGTCGACGGCGATGGCCCCCATGGCGGCGATGTGCGCGCTCTTGGTGGCGTATCCGTCGGCCGCGAGGCCGATGACCGCGGCGAACGACGCCGCGAGGGCGACGACCGTCAGGAACACCTGGGTGGTGTACCGGGCGCGCCGCGGGACGAAGGCCTCGACCAGGACGCCCAGGACGGCGACGCCGACCACGATCAGGACGGGCGCCAGTTGGGCGTACTCGATGGTCGGCGCGGTGAAGCGGTCACCCGGCGCCGCAGATGTCACCTCGCCCGCCGTCGTCCACAGGCTGTGGACAGCTGTTGCGCTCACTTGGCGGCCTCCACCTCGGGCTGGGGGTCCTTCTTCTGTACGTCCTGCATGGTGTGCTGCACCGCCGGGTTGACGACGTCGGTGACCGGCTTCGGGAAGACGCCCAGGAAGATCAGCAGGGCGATCAGCGGAAGGGCCACGGCCAGCTCACGGACCCTGAGGTCGGGCATGGCCCGCACGCTCTCCCGGACCGGCCCCGTCATCGTCCGCTGGTAGAGGACGAGGACGTAGAGCGCGGCGAGCACGATGCCCACCGTGGCCACGATGCCGACCACCGGATACGCGCTGAACGCGCCGACCAGGACCAGGAACTCACTGACGAAGGGGGCGAGTCCGGGCAGCGAGAGGGTGGCGAGACCGCCGATCAGGAAGGTGCCGGCCAGCACCGGCGCCACCTTCTGCACCCCGCCGTAGTCGGCGATCAGGCGCGAGCCCCGACGGGTGATCAGGAATCCGGCGACGAGCATCAGCGCGGCGGTCGAGATCCCGTGGTTGACCATGTAGAGCGTGGCGCCCGACTGTCCCTGGCTGGTCATCGCGAAGATGCCCAGCACGATGAAGCCGAAGTGCGAGATCGACGCGTAGGCGATGAGCCGCTTGATGTCGCGCTGGCCGACGGCGAGCAGCGCCCCGTAGATGATGGAGACCAGGGCCAGCACCAGGATCACCGGCGTCGCCCACTTGCTGGCCTCCGGGAAGAGCTGGAGGCAGTAGCGGAGCATCGCGAAGGTGCCGACCTTGTCGACGACCGCGGTGATCAGGACGGCGACCGGGGTGGTCGCCTCGCCCATGGCGTTGGGCAGCCAGGTGTGCAGCGGCCAGAGCGGGGCCTTGACCGCGAAGGCGAAGAAGAAGCCGAGGAAGAGCCACTTCTCGGTGCTGCCGGCCATCTCCAGCGAGCCGTTGGCCCGTGCCTCGGCGATCTCCGAGAGCGAGAAGCTTCCGGCGACGACGTAGAGGCCGATGACGGCGGCCAGCATGATGAGCCCGCCGGCCAGGTTGTAGAGGAGGAACTTGACGGCCGCGTAGCTGCGCTGGGCCGCCGCGTTCTCCTCGCTGCCCGCGTGCGCCCGGTCCCCGAAGCCGCCGATGAGGAAGTACATCGGGATGAGCATGGCCTCGAAGAGGATGTAGAAGAGGAAGACGTCGGTGGCCTCGAAGGAGAGGATCACCATCGCCTCCACCATCAGGATCAGGGCGAAGAAGCCCTGGGTGGGGCGCCAGCGGCTGGAGTGCGTCTCCAGGGGGTCGGCGTCGTGCCAGCCGGCCAGCAGGACGAAGGGGATCAGCAGCGCGGTGAGTCCGAGGAGCGCCACCCCGATGCCGTCGACCCCGAGGTCGTACCGGACGCCGAAGTCCGCGATCCAGGGGTGCGACTCGGTGAGCTGGTAGCGGTCGCCGCCGGGTTCGAAGCGGGCGAAGACCAGGCCCGCGAGGACGAGGGTACCCAGGGAGAAGAGCAGCGCCGTCCATTTGGCGGCGGTGCGGCGCCCGGCCGGGACGGCGGCGGTGACGATCGCGCCGACCGCCGGCAGGGCCGCCGTCGCTGTCAGGAGGGGAAAGGACATGGGATCAGACCGCCCTCATCAGCAGGGTCGCGGCGATGAGTACCGCCGTACCGCCGAACATCGAGACCGCGTAGGAGCGGGCGTAGCCGTTCTGCAGCTTGCGCAGCCGGCCGGAGAGCCCGCCCATCGAGGCGGCCGTGCCGTTGACGACGCCGTCGACCAGGGTGTGGTCGACGTAGACCAGGGACCGGGTGAGGTGCTCGCCGCCGCGGACCAGGACGACGTGGTTGAAGTCGTCCTGGAGCAGGTCGCGGCGGGCCGCCCGGGTGAGCAGCGAGCCGCGCGGGGCGACGGCCGGGACCGGCTTGCGCCCGTACATCGCCCAGGCGACGGCGACACCGATGACGAGGACCACCATGGTGGCCGCCGTGACGGTGGTCGCGCTGACCGGGGCGTGGCCGTGGTCGTGTCCGGTGACGGGCTCCAGCCAGTGCAGGAACCGGTCGCCGACCGAGAAGAGCCCGCCGGCGAAGACCGATCCGAAGGCCAGCACGATCATCGGGATCGTCATGGACTTCGGCGACTCGTGCGGGTGCGGCTCGCCCGTCGCGGCAGCGGGCTCCACGTCGGGCTCGTCCGGTGACGGGGTGGCCGCGTGGCGCCAGCGCTCCTCGCCGAAGAAGGTCATCAGCATCACCCGCGTCATGTAGAACGCGGTGATCGCGGCGCCCAGCAGGGCCACGGAACCGAGGATCCAGCCCTCGGTGCCGCCCTTCGCGAACGCGGCCTCGATGATCTTGTCCTTGGAGAAGAAGCCCGACAGGCCGGGGAAGCCGATGATCGCGAGGTAGCCGAGGCCGAAGGTGACGAAGGTGACCGGCATGTACTTCCGCAGGCCGCCGTACCTCCGCATGTCCACCTCGTCGTTCATGCCGTGCATGACCGAACCGGCGCCGAGGAAGAGGCCCGCCTTGAAGAAGCCGTGCGTCACCAGGTGCATGATCGCGAAGACGTAGCCGATGGGGCCGAGGCCCGCGGCGAGGATCATGTAGCCGATCTGCGACATCGTCGACCCGGCGAGGGCCTTCTTGATGTCGTCCTTCGCGCAACCGACGATCGCACCGAAGAGCAGTGTGACCGCACCGACGATCGTGACGACCAGTTGGGCGTCGGGGGCGGCGTTGAAGATCGCGCCGGAGCGGACGATCAGGTAGACGCCCGCGGTCACCATGGTGGCGGCGTGGATGAGGGCCGAGACCGGGGTCGGGCCCTCCATCGCGTCACCCAGCCAGGACTGCAGCGGTACCTGGGCGGACTTGCCGCAGGCCGCGAGGAGCAGCATCAGGCCGATCGCGGTGAGCTTGCCCTCGCTCGTGTCCCCGGTGGCCTCCAGCACCGGCCCGAAGGCGAAGGTGCCGAAGGTGGTGAACATCAGCATGATCGCGATGGACAGCCCGATGTCGCCGACCCGGTTGACCAGGAAGGCCTTCTTCGCCGCGGTCGCCGCGCTGGGCTTGTGCTGCCAGAAGCCGATGAGCAGGTACGACGCCAGGCCGACGCCCTCCCACCCGACGTACAGCAGCAGGTAGTTGTCGGCGATGACGAGGATGAGCATCGCCGCGAGGAACAGGTTCAGATAGCCGAAGAAGCGGCGGCGGCGCTCGTCGTGCTCCATGTAGCCGATGGAGTAGATGTGGATCAGCGTGCCCACACCCGTGATCAGCAGGACGAACGTCATCGACAGTTGGTCGAGCTGGAAGGCCACGTCGGCCTGGAAGCCCTCGACGGGGATCCAGCTGAAGAGTTTCTGGTGCAGGGCGCGGTCCTCGGCGCCCTTGCCCAGCATGTCGGTGAAGAGCACCGCACCGACGACGAAGGACGCGGCGGCGAGCACCGTACCGATCCAGTGTCCGGACCGGTCGAGCCGGCGGCCGCCGCAGAGCAGGACCGCCGCTCCGAGCAAGGGCGCCGCGACCAGCAGCGCGATCAGGTTTTCCACGACTGCGACCCCTTACAGCTTCATCAGGCTGGCGTCGTCGACCGAGGCCGAGTGGCGGGAGCGGAACAGCGACACGATGATCGCGAGCCCGACCACGACCTCCGCGGCGGCGACGACCATCGTGAAGAAGGCGAGGATCTGGCCGTCGAGGTTGCCGTGCATCCGGGAGAACGAGACGAGCGCGAGATTGCAGGCGTTGAGCATCAGCTCGATGCACATGAACACCACGATCGCGTTCCGCCTGATCAGCACCCCGGAGGCGCCGATCGTGAACAAAAGGGCCGCGAGGTAGAGGTAGTTGACCGGATTCACTTGGCGACCTCCTCCCCTTCTTCTGCGTGTTCCTCGGACGCTTCGGCACGGTCCGCGAGGCCGCGGCCCAGCCGCTCGCCGGAGCGCTGTTCCAGCGCCTTGAGGTCGGCGAGCGCCTCGCCGGACACGTCACGGATCTGGCCGCGGCGGCGCAGTGTCTGCATGACCGTCAGCTCGGACGGGGTGCCGTCCGGGAGCAGACCGGCGATGTCCACGGCGTTGTGCCGGGCGTAGACACCGGGGGCCGGCAGCGGCGGCAGGTGGCTGCTGCGCACCCGCTCCTGGGACAGCTCCCGCTGGGTCTTGGCACGTTCGGTGCGCTCGCGGTGGGTGAGCAGCATCGCGCCGACGGTCGCCGTGATCAGCAGGGCGCCGGTGATCTCGAACGCGAAGACGTACTTGGTGAAGATGAGGTTGGCCAGCCCCTCGACGTTGCCGCCGTGCAGGGCGTTGGCGGCACCGAGGCCGTTGTAGCTGCGCAGCGAGGCCTGGCCGATCCCGGCGATCAGCAGGACGCCGAAGCCGAGCCCGCAGCCGGCGGCCAGCCAGCGCTGGCCCTTGATGGTCTCCTTCAGGGAGTCCGCGGCCGTGACGCCGACGAGCATGACGACGAAGAGGAACAGCATCATGATCGCGCCGGTGTAGACGACGATCTGCACGATGCCCAGGAAGTAGGCGCCGTTGGCGAGGTAGAAGACCGCCAGCACGATCATGGTGCCGGCGAGCGACAGCGCGCTGTGCACCGCCTTCTTCATCAGGACCGTGGAGAGCGCCCCGATGACGGCGACGGTGCCGAGCAGCCAGAACTGGACGGCCTCACCGGTGGAGGTGGCGGAGGCCGCTGCGGCCAGGGAGGCGTTCACGCGTCCACCTCCTTCTCGGTCTCGCCCTTGGAGACGGCGCTCTGGCGCTCGGTGCCCGGGGCCGCCTCGGTCACCAGGCCCCGGTAGTAGTCCTGTTCGTCCATGCCGGGGAAGATCGCGTGCGGACTGTCGACCATGCCCTCCTCCAGCCCGGCGAGGAGCTCGTCCTTGGTGTAGATGAGGCTCGCGCGGGTGGTGTTGGCCAGCTCGAAGTCGTTGGTCATGGTCAGCGCCCGGGTGGGGCACGCCTCGATGCACAGCCCGCACAGGATGCAGCGCGCGTAGTTGATCTGGTAGACGCGGCCGTAGCGCTCGCCCGGGGAGTAGCGCTCCTCGTCGGTGTTGTCCGCGCCCTCCACGTAGATCGCGTCGGCGGGACAGGCCCAGGCGCACAGCTCGCAGCCGACGCACTTCTCCAGGCCGTCCGGGTGCCGGTTGAGCTGGTGTCGGCCGTGGAAGCGCGGCGCCGTCACCTTCGGCGTCTCCGGGTACTGCTCGGTCAGCCGCTTCCTGAACATGGCCTTGAAGGTCACGCCGAAGCCGGCGACCGGATTCATGAACGTGTCCCCTGAGGGCTCCGATGGCTCAGACACCGTCGGCCTCCTTTCCGTTACCCGCGCGATCGTCACTCTGAGTATCCGGTCCACCACTGACAACGAGCTCGCGCTCACGGCGTGGCGTGCGGCGCGGCACCGGCGGCAGGGTCTGGCCGGGCAGCGGCGGCACCGGGAATCCGCCCGCCATCGGGTCGAACGCCGGCTCGGGACCGGCCGCCTCCTCGGCGGCCTTGGCCTTGCGGTCGCGGAAGACGTCGGCGACGAAGGAGATCAGCAGGATCGCGATCACGGCCGCGGCGACGTACAGCACGATCCGGGAGAAGTCGTATCCCTCGTTGCGCAGCGCCCGGACCGTGGCGACCAGCATCAGCCAGACCACGGAGACCGGGATCAGGACCTTCCAGCCGAGCTTCATCAGCTGGTCGTAACGGACGCGGGGCAGGGTGCCGCGCAGCCAGATGAAGAAGAAGAGGAGCAGCTGGACCTTGAGGACGAACCAGAGCATCGGCCACCAGCCGTGGTTCGCGCCCTCCCAGAAGGTGCTGACCGGGTACGGGGCCCGCCAGCCGCCCAGGAACAGGGTCACGGAGACGGCCGAGACGGTGACCATGTTGACGTACTCGGCGAGCATGAACATCGCGAACTTGATCGACGAGTACTCGGTGTTGAAGCCGCCGACCAGGTCGCCCTCGGACTCGGGCATGTCGAACGGGGCGCGGTTGGTCTCCCCGACCATCGTGACGACGTAGATGATGAAGGAGACCGGCAGCAGGATGATGTACCAGCGGTCCGCCTGCGCCTCGACGATCTGCGAGGTCGACATCGACCCGGAGTAGAGGAACACCGAGGCGAACGCGGCGCCCATCGCGATCTCGTAGCTGATCATCTGGGCGCACGAGCGCAGACCGCCGAGCAGCGGGTAGGTCGATCCGGAGGACCAGCCGGCCAGCACGATGCCGTAGATGCCGACGGAGGCGACCGCGAGGATGTACAGCATCGCGATCGGCAGGTCCGTGAGCTGCATCGTCGTACGGTGGCCGAAGATCGACACCTCGTTGCCGGACGGCCCGAACGGGATCACCGCGATCGCCATGAACGCCGGTGCGGCGGCGATGATCGGGGCGAGCACGTAGACGACCTTGTCGGCGCGCTTGACGACGACGTCTTCCTTCAGCATCAGCTTCACGCCGTCGGCGAGCGACTGGAGCATGCCCCAGGGGCCGTGCCGGTTGGGGCCGATGCGCAGCTGCATCCAGGCGACGACCTTGCGCTCCCACACGATGGAGAAGAGCACCGTCACCATCAGGAACGCGAAGCAGAAGACCGCCTTGACGACGACGAGCCACCACGGGTCCGTGCCGAACATCGAGAGATCCTCGGCGGCCAGGACGGCACCCTGGGGCGCCGCGGCGAGTTGGGCGAGGCCGGTCACTCTCCTACCTCCGATGTCACGACTGCGTCCGCCGGCGCGGTGCGGGAGCCCGGGGTGGCCGGATGGATCCGGACCGGGCCGCCCGGCTGCGCGCCGGTGTCGGCGGGGACTCCCCGGCCGACGGAGTTGAGCGGCACCCAGACCACCCGGTCCGGCATCGCGGTGACGGCCAGCGGGAGTTCGGTGGTGCCGGCCGGGCCGGTGACGGCGAGCAGGTCGCCGTCCTTCACCCCGGCCTCGGCGGCGGTGGCGGCGGAGAGCCGGGCGACGGCGGCGTGCCGGGTACCGGCCAGCGCCTCGTCGCCCTCCTGGAGCCGGCCCCGGTCGAGCAGCAACCGGTGTCCGGCCAGCACCGCTTCGCCGTCGCCGGGCCGGGGCAGCGGCCGGGAGGACTCGCGGGGGTCTTCCGCGTGCGAGCCCTGCCATCCGCCGAGCCGGTCGAGCTCCCGGCGGGCCGCCCTCAGGTCGGGCAGCGCCAGGTGTACGTCGAGGGCGTCGGCCAGCATGTGCAGCACCCGGCCGTCGGTCGGGCAGAGCGTCCGCGGCAGCTGCTCGGGCTTGAGCGCCGCCTCGAACATCCGCGCCCGGCCTTCCCAGTTGAGGAAGGTGCCGGGCTTCTCCGCCACGGCGGCCACCGGCAGCACCACGTCGGCGCGCTCGGTGACGGCGCTCGGCCGCAGCTCCAGGGAGACCAGGAAACCGACCTCGTCCAGGGCCTCGACGGCCCGCGCCGGATCGGGCAGGTCCTCCGGGTCGACGCCCGCGACCAGCAGCGCGGCCAGCTCGCCGGTGGCGGCGGCCTCCACGATCTGCCCGGTGTCGCGGCCGTGTCGGGCGGGGAGTCCGGCGACGCCCCAGAGCGACGCCACCTCCTCACGGGCCCGCGGGTCGGTCGCCGGGCGGCCGCCGGGCAGCAGCGAGGCGATCGCGCCCGCCTCCAGCGCCCCGCGTTCACCGGCCCGGCGCGGGATCCACACCGGTGTGGCGCCGGTGGCCGCGGCGGTGCGCAGTACGGCCGTCAACGCGCCGGGGACGGCGGCGAGCCGCTCGCCGACGACGATGACGGCGCCCTCACCGCGCAGCGCCTCGGCCGCGGCGGCGCCTTCGGCGTCCAGCCCGACCCCGCCCGCGAGCGCGTCCAGCCACTCGGTCTCGGTGCCCGGCGCGGCGGGGAGCAGGGTGCCGCCCGCCTTCACGAGGCCCCGGCTGGCGTACGGGGCGAGCGCGAACGTCCGCTGTCCGCCCTTGCGGTGGGCCTTGCGCAGCCGCAGGAAGACCCCGGGGGCCTCCTCCTCGGCCTCGAAGCCCACCAGCAGGACCGCCGGCGCCTTCTCCAGCGAGGTGTAGGTGACCCCGGTGCCGTCCAGGTCCCGTCCGCGTCCGGCCACCCGGGCGGCGAGGAAGTCGGCCTCCTCGGCACTGTGCCGCCGGGCCCGGAAGTCGATGTCGTTGGTACCGAGGGCGACCCGGGCGAACTTGCTGTACGCGTAGGCGTCCTCGACGGTCAGCCGGCCACCGGTGAGGACACCGGCCCGGCCGCGCGCGCCCGCCAGGCCCGCCGCCGCCGCCCGGAGCGCCTCGGGCCAGCTCGCCGTCTCCAGCACGCCGTCCGCGTTACGGACCAGCGGGGTGGTGAGCCGGTCACGCTGCTGGGCGTAGCGGAAGCCGAAGCGGCCCTTGTCGCAGATCCACTCCTCGTTGACCTCGGGGTCGTTCGAGGCGAGCCGCCGCATGACCTTGCCGCGGCGGTGGTCGGTCCGGGTCGCGCAGCCGCCGGCGCAGTGCTCGCAGACCGACGGCGACGACACCAGGTCGAAGGGCCGGGAGCGGAACCGGTAGGCGGCCGAGGTGAGCGCCCCGACGGGGCAGATCTGGATGGTGTTGCCGGAGAAGTACGACTCGAACGGGTCGCCCTCGCCCGTACCGACCTGCTGGAGCGCCCCGCGCTCGATCAGCTCGATCATCGGGTCGCCCGCCACCTGGTTGGAGAACCGGGTGCAGCGTGCGCAGAGCACGCACCGCTCGCGGTCCAGCAGCACCTGGGGGGAGATGGGGACCGGCTTCTCGAAGGTGCGCTTCTTGCCGTCGAAGCGGGAGTCGGTGCCGCCGTGCGACATCGCCTGGTTCTGCAGGGGGCACTCGCCGCCCTTGTCGCAGACCGGGCAGTCCAGCGGGTGGTTGATGAGCAGGAGCTCCATCACCCCCTTCTGGGCCTTCTCCGCGACCGGCGAGGTGATCTGCGACTTGACGACCATGCCGTCGGTGCAGGTGATGGTGCAGGAGGCCATCGGCTTGCGCTGCCCCTCGACCTCGACGATGCACTGCCGGCAGGCGCCCGCCGGGTCGAGCAGCGGATGGTCGCAGAAGCGCGGGATCTCGATGCCGAGGAGTTCGGCGGCCCGGATGACCAGGGTCCCCTTGGGGACGCTGATCTCGATGCCGTCGATGGTCAGCGTGACGAGGTCCTCGGGCGGGACGGCCGCCTCGCCGCCCCCGGAGGGCGCACTCGTGGTGACTGTCATGCGTTCACCCCCCGGTGAGCGTTCGTGTCGTCTGTGTCGTCGGCCCAGAGGGTCGACCTGGCGGGATCGAAGGGGCAGCCCTTGCCGGTGACGTGCTGCTCGTACTCCTCGCGGAAGTACTTGAGCGAGGAGAAGATCGGCGAGGCGGCGCCGTCGCCGAGGGCGCAGAAGGACTTGCCGTTGATGTTGTCGGCGATGTCGTTGAGCTTGTCCAGGTCGGCCATCTCGCCCTTGCCGGCCTCGATGTCGCGGAGCAGCTGGACGAGCCAGTACGTGCCCTCGCGGCAGGGCGTGCACTTGCCGCAGGACTCGTGGGCGTAGAACTCGGTCCACCGGGTGACGGCCCGGACCACGCAGGTGGTCTCGTCGAAGCACTGGAGGGCCTTGGTGCCGAGCATGGAACCGGCGGCGCCGACGCCCTCGTAGTCCAGCGGGACGTCGAGGTGTTCGTCGGTGAACATCGGGGTGGAGGAGCCGCCCGGGGTCCAGAACTTGAGCCGGTGCCCGGCCCGCATCCCGCCGCTCATGTCGAGCAGTTGGCGCAGGGTGATGCCGAGCGGGGCCTCGTACTGCCCGGGGCCGGCGACGTGGCCGCTGAGCGAGTACAGCGTGAAGCCCGGGGACTTCTCGCTGCCCATCGACTTGAACCAGTCCTTGCCCCGGTTCAGGATCGCGGGAACCGAGGCGATGGACTCGACGTTGTTCACGACAGTGGGACAGGCGTACAGACCGGCGACCGCGGGGAAGGGGGGACGCAGCCGGGGCTGGCCACGCCGTCCTTCGAGCGAGTCGAGCAGCGCGGTTTCCTCTCCACAGATGTACGCACCGGCACCCGCGTGCACCGTGAGTTCCAGGTCGAGCCCCGAACCCAGGATGTTCGCCCCCAGATAACCCGCCTCGTAGGCCTCGCGCACGGCCTCGTGCAGCCGCCGCAGCACGGGGACGACCTCGCCGCGCAGATAGATGAAGGCGTGCGAGGAGCGGATCGCGTAACAGGCGATCACGATGCCCTCGATGAGGCTGTGCGGGTTGGCGAAGAGGAGCGGGATGTCCTTGCAGGTGCCCGGCTCCGACTCGTCGGCGTTGACCACCAGGTAGTGCGGCTTGCCGTCGCCCTGCGGGATGAACTGCCACTTCATGCCGGTGGGGAAGCCGGCACCGCCGCGTCCGCGCAGACCGGAGTCCTTGACGTACGCGATGAGGTCGTCCGGCGACATGGCCAGCGCCTTGCGCAGTCCCTCGTAGCCGTCGTGACGGCGGTAGGTCTCCAGGGTCCAGGGCTCCGGCTCGTCCCAGAACGCCGACAGGACGGGGGACAGGAGCTTCTCCGGACTGGTTCCGTCTCTGTCGATCTCGGCTGCCAACGTCATCACTCCCCCTCCTCGGCTGCGGGCCCGGCCGGGTTCGCCGGGTCGGAGGCCGATGTCTGCTGCGGTGCGTCGTGCGAGCTCAGGTGCTCGGTCGGTGACGGGTCGTGCGGCGGGGTGTCCCGGGGGGCCGCGCCCCGCGGGCCGACCACCCGGGCCTGCCCCACTGCTTCGCCCTTGGCGAGCTTCAGCCCGATCAGGGAGGCGGCGCCCGCTCCGCCGGTGGCCTCGACGGCACCGGGGCGGGGGTCGGGGAAGCCGGCCAGGATGCGGGCCGTCTCCTTGTAGGTGCACAGGGGGGCGCCGCGGGTGGGTTCGACGGTCCGGCCGGCGATCAGGTCGTCGACGAGCCGGGTGGCGCTCTCCGGCGTCTGGTTGTCGAAGAACTCCCAGTTGACCATCACGACGGGCGCGAAGTCGCAGGCCGCGTTGCACTCGATGTGCTCGAGGGTGACCTTGCCGTCCTCGGTGGTCTCGTCGTTGCCGACGCCCAGGTGGTCCTTGAGCCGGTCGAAGATGGCGTCGCCGCCCATCACCGCGCACAGGGTGTTGGTGCAGACCCCCACCTGGTAGTCGCCGCTCGGCCGGCGCCGGTACATCGTGTAGAAGGTGGCGACGGCGGTGACCTCGGCGGTGGTGAGGCCGAGGAGTTCGGCGCAGAAGGCCATGCCCGTACGGGAGACGTACCCCTCCTCGGACTGCACCAGGTGCAGCAGCGGCAGGAGGGCCGAACGGCTGCCGGGGTAGCGGGCGATCACCTCCTTCGCGTCCGCTTCGAGCCGGGCACGCACCTCGGCCGGGTAGGCGGGGGCGGGGAGCTGCGGCATCCCCAGGCTGACTTCTTGGTTGGGCGCGGTCACCGGTCGACGCCTCCCATCACGGGGTCGATGGACGCGACGGCGACGATGACGTCGGCGACCTGGCCGCCCTCGCACATCGCCGCCATGGCCTGCAGGTTGGTGAAGGACGGGTCGCGGAAGTGGACCCGGAAGGGGCGGGTGCCGCCGTCCGAGACGACGTGCACGCCGAGTTCGCCCTTGGGGGACTCCAGGGCGGTGTACGTCTGGCCGGGCGGGACCCGGAAACCCTCGGTCACCAGCTTGAAGTGGTGGATCAGGGCCTCCATGGAGGTGCCCATGATGTTCCTGATGTGGTCGAGCGAGTTGCCGAGGCCGTCGGGTCCGAGCGCGAGCTGCGCGGGCCAGGCGATCTTCTTGTCGGCGACCATGACCGGGCCCGGCTCCAGCCGGTCCAGGCACTGTTCGACAATCCTCAGCGACTGCCGCATCTCCTCCAGGCGGATGAGGAAGCGGCCGTAGGCGTCGCAGGTGTCGGCGGTCGGCACCTCGAAGTCGTAGGTCTCGTAGCCGCAGTACGGGTCGGTGCGGCGCAGGTCGTGCGGGAGTCCGGCGGACCTGAGGACCGGGCCGGTGGCGCCGAGGGCCATGCAGCCGGCCAGGTCGAGGTAGCCGACGTCCTGCATACGGGCCTTGAAGATGGGGTTGCCGGTGGCGAGCTTGTCGTACTCCGGCAGGTTCTTCCTCATGGTCGTGATGAACTCGCGGATCCGGTCGACCGCGCCGGGCGGCAGGTCCTGGGCCAGGCCGCCGGGCCGGATGAAGGCGTGGTTCATCCGCAGACCGGTGATCATCTCGAAGAGGTCGAGGACGAGTTCACGGTCCCGGAAGCCGTAGATCATGATCGTGGTGGCGCCGAGCTCCATGCCGCCGGTGGCGACGCAGACCAGGTGCGAGGAGATCCGGTTGAGCTCCATCAGCAGCACGCGCAGGACGGTGGCCCGGTCGGGGATCTGGTCCTCGATGCCGAGCAGCTTCTCGACCCCGAGGCAGTACGCCGCCTCGTTGAAGAACGGGGTCAGGTAGTCCATGCGCGTGACGAAGGTGGTGCCCTGGGTCCAGCTGCGGAACTCCAGGTTCTTCTCGATGCCGGTGTGCAGGTAGCCGATGCCGCAGCGGGCTTCCTGGACGGTCTCGCCGTCGATCTCCAGGATCAGCCGCAGCACGCCGTGCGTGGACGGGTGCTGGGGCCCCATGTTGACGATGATGCGTTCGTCGTCCGCCTTGGCGGCGGACTCGACGACCTCGTCCCAGTCGCCGCCGGTGACCGTGTACACGGTGCCTTCAGTGGTGGTGCGTGAGGATGCTTGGGAAGTGGTCATCAGCTGTACGACCTCCGCTGGTCCGGAGCCGGGATCTGGGCGCCCTTGTACTCGACGGCGATGCCGCCGAGCGGGTAGTCCTTGCGCTGCGGGAAGCCCTGCCAGTCGTCCGGCATCATGATCCGGGTGAGGGCGGGGTGCCCGTCGAAGACCAGCCCGAAGAAGTCGTACGTCTCGCGCTCGTGCCAGTCGTTGGTCGGGTAGACCTCGACGAGGGACGGGATGTGCGGGTCGCTGTCCGGGGTGGACACCTCCAGGCGGATCAGCCTCCCGTGGGTCAGCGACCGCAGGTGGTAGACCGCGTGCAGCTCGCGGCCCTTGTCCCCCAGGTAGTGGACGCCGCTCACCCCGGTACAGAGCTCGAAGCGCAGGGCGGGGTCGTCACGCAGGGTGCGGGCGACCCGGGGCAGGTGCTCGCGGGCGATGTGGAAGGTGAGTTCGCCCCGGTCGACGACCGTCTTCTCGATGGCCTCGGACGGGAGCAGGTCCTGTTCCTCCAGGGCCCCCTCCAGCTCGTCGGCCACCTCGTCGAACCAGCCGCCGTACGGCCGGGACGTGGCACCCGGCAGGGTCACGGTACGGACGAGTCCGCCGTAACCGGAGGTGTCGCCGCCGTTGTTCGCGCCGAACATGCCCTTGCGTACGCCGATGACCTCGCCGGAGCGGTCGACGGGTGCGGGGACCTGGCCGCTGTTGGTGTTCTGCTCGTCGCTCACCGCAGCAGCCCCTTCATCTCGATCAGGGGGAGCGCGTTGAGGGCCGCCTCCTCCGCCTCGCGGGCCGCCTCCTCGGCGTTGACCCCGAGCTTGGAGCCCTGGATCTTCTGGTGGAGCTTGAGGATGGCGTCCATCAGCATCTCGGGACGCGGCGGGCATCCCGGCAAATAGATATCGACCGGGACAATATGATCAACACCCTGAACAATGGCGTAATTGTTGAACATTCCACCCGATGATGCGCAAACGCCCATGGAGATGACCCACTTGGGGCTCGGCATCTGGTCGTAGACCTGCCTCAGGACGGGTGCCATCTTCTGGCTGACCCGGCCCGCGACGATCATCAGGTCCGCCTGGCGCGGTGAGCCGCGGAAGACCTCCATACCGAAGCGGGCCAGGTCGTAGCGCCCGGCCCCGGTGGTCATCATCTCGATGGCGCAGCAGGCGAGGCCGAAGGTGGCGGGGAAGACGGACGACTTCCGCACCCACCCGGCGGCCTGCTCGACAGTGGTCAGAACGAAGCCGCTCGGCAGCTTCTCTTCGAGTCCCATGGTGTGCCCCTCAGCCCCTCAGTCCCATTCCAGGCCGCCCCGGCGCCACACATACGCGTAGGCGACGAAGACGGTGAGCACGAAGAGCAGCATCTCCACGAGCCCGAAGATCCCCAGGGCGTCGAAGGTGACCGCCCAGGGATAGAGGAAGACGATCTCGATGTCGAAGACGATGAACAGCATCGCCGTCAGGTAGTACTTGATGGGGAAGCGGCCGCCTCCGGCCGGCGTGGGTGTGGGTTCGATACCGCACTCGTACGCTTCGAGCTTTGCCCGGTTGTACCGCTTGGGGCCGATAAGCGTGGCCATGACCACGGAGAAGATCGCAAACCCTGCCCCGAGGGCGCCGAGCACGAGGATGGGCGCGTAGGCATTCACGCTCCTCGCTCCTTCCAGTCGTCCTTGACCGTTGGACCGCATCGGGCGACCGGCTCGCCACCTCATCAAGATCGTGCACATGTGAGGCAGTTCACAAGCCCGACTGCCCCGCATCCTATGCCCGCCGTCCTGTGATCTGCGACACGGGGTACGCCAACGTCTTTGTGATCTCCACCACCTGACGAACGATCATGAAGTCGTATGAGCGGTGATCTTCACACGCGAAGCGGTCGAGTGATCACGAGACGTGACATCCGGGGGTGTCATGGCAGGTCAAAGGCGCCTCGCCCTATCAATCGACGGACCGTACAAGCAAATTGGCGCTGGACACGATCATGGTGATATAGGGGGCGGCCTCACTCACCCGCCACTCGGACGGGGGGCGGCGGGTACCGATGTGGACAATGCGCACGTATTCACGAGCTCCCGGACACGGCCGCCCGATGGCACCCGACAGGTGGCCCAGCGAACGGACATGACTCACCAACAGGACATGAGGGCACAAGCGGAACAGTCGACGGAAGGCCACGCGGGGCACGTGCACACGGTTGCCTCCCGACCGGGGCACCTGCTGTGACCTGCGTCACGAGCGCGCCGGGGCCAGAGGAAGCGGGCTTGGCCAACCGCGCGAACGGATGGTAAGCGGCGGGCAATTCGGGCGTATTACTGAAAACCCATGATCACCACCATGATCACCAACGTCCGTTTTGCCCGCTACGGCGTCAATAAGGGCCCCAAATAAGCGGATTCACAGGTTCCGAACGTAACTGTGTCGCAACACACGTTTCTTGATGGGACCCCTACAGCCCTGATAGCGCTAGTACCCATGTCCCACACCGCTCACATACCCAGCCACCGGAAGCCCCGCCAAAGCGCCTCGAAGACGGCGCTGCGGGCCGGAGTTGCCGGTGGCGTCCTCAGCACCATCGCGGTCGCGGGTGCCGCCGGACCGGCCCAGGCCGAGCCGGTGACCCAGACCATCGAGATGCCCACCATCACCGCCGGGCTCTCCACCACGGTCGCCGCGTCCGCCCAGGCGACGCAGCAGGTCGCGCTCGACCTCGAGACGCGCGCCAACGAGGAAGCCGCCGCGGCGAGCGCCGCCAAGACCGCCGAGAAGGCCAAGGCGGAGGCCGTCCGCAAGGCCGAGGCCAAGAAGAAGGCCGAGGCCGCCGCCAAGGCGAAGGCGGAGGCCGCCGAGCGCGCCTCCCGTACGGCCGCGCGCACCACGCTCAGCGCCTCCACCGGCTCGTCCTCGTCCTCCTCCTCGTCCTCCGGTTCGTCCTCGGCCGGTTCCTCGACGGCGTCGTACTCCTCCAGCGCCACCGGCTCCGCGGCCTCCGTCGTCGCGTTCGCCCAGGCCCAGATCGGCGACGCCTACGTCTCCGGCGGCACCGGCCCCAACTCGTGGGACTGCTCCGGTCTCGTCCAGGCCGCGTTCCGCACGGTGGGTGTCGACCTGCCGCGCGTCTCGCAGAGCCAGTCGACGGCCGGCACCCAGGTCTCGCTCGACAACCTGCAGCCCGGCGACATCCTGTACTGGGGTGGCGCGGGCAGCGCGTACCACGTGGGGATCTACGTGGGCGGCGGCCAGTTCGTCGGCGCGCAGAACTCCAGCACCGGTGTGGTGCAGAAGTCGCTGGACTACGACCCGCCGTCGGGCGCGGTCCGCGTTCTCTGATTCACAAGCGGATCCACAGCGGACCCACCGCGGGGTTCACGGCAGGTCCACCAGCCGATTCACCAGCGGTCGTGAAGCGCTTCGGGCCGTCATCCCCCCGCTCGGGGGTGACGGCCCGTCATCATGCCCCGGTCCGCAACCCGGCGGCCCTGTCCGCCCCGGTATCCGCCGCCGTGTCCGGATCGTCCGCCGGGAGTCCTCCGGGGTCGGCCGCGGTACGGCGCACGAGGACCACCCCGAGCACACAGGTGAGTCCCGCCAGCACGAACCCGTAGGCGGGCGTCGACCCCGAGGGCTGCGTCTCGTAGACGAGCGCCGCCGACAGCACCGCCACCGCGCTGCGGGCCCGGCCCCCGCCCGCGGTGGCGGCGAGCACCACCGCGCCCCACAGCAGGTACCACGGCTGCACCATCGGGGAGAGGGCCACCAGAGCCAGCAGCGCGAGGCCGAGGGCGTGGACCGGTGGGAGCCGCCCGGCGGCGGAGCGCCACGCCAGCAGGGCGATCAGGACCAGGGCCGCCGCCAGCCCCAGGTTCTGCACGGCGGAGGTGACCGGCGCCGGGTCGGTACCGAACAGCAGCCGCCCCAGGTGCCCGAGTCCGAGCCCCAGGTCGCTGCTGGCCGAGAGCGCGGTGTGGATACGGCCCGCGACACCCTGGGTGTCCAGCCAGCCGAACCCGGTGCCGCCGACCAGCGTCACCAGGAGCACGACCGCCCCGGCGACCGCTCCGGGCCCCAGCAGCCCCTTGGCCACCCGGCGTGCCGTCGGACCGGTGGCAGCCCGGCCCACCACGACGCCCACGAAGAGCAGCGCCACCGCGGCGGGCGACTTGACCATCATGGCCAGCCCGATGAGCACCGAGCCGCTGATCCACCTCCCGCGCAGCGCGAACACCGCGCCCGCCAGCATCAGCCCGGCCATCAGACCGTCGTTGTGCACGCCGCCCACCACGTGCATCAGCAGCAGCGGGTTCAGCGCGCCCAGCCACAGCGCGGCGCTCCCGTCGCGGCCGTGCTCACGCGCCAGGCGCAGCAGCGCCCAGGCGATCAGGGCCAGCGCCCCCAGGGCGACGAGCCGCAGGACGAGGACGCCGGGCACGATCGTGCCGCCGGTCGCCCAGGCCGCCGCCCGCGCGAGGATCAGGAAGAACGGGCCGTAGGGGGCCGGGGTGTCGGTCCAGTGGCCCCCCACGCTCGCGGCCGCGTCGCCGCCCGGACCGGCGGGGTCCAGGACCGAGGGGCCGACGCTGTAGACGTCGTGCCCTTCGAGGACCATCGCGCCCTGGGCGAGGTAGCTGTAGACGTCGGCGCTGTAGAGCGGCGGGGCCAGGACGAACGGCACGGCCCACCACAGGAGGGTGACCAGGGTGTGGCGGACACCGGCGCCCGTCCTGCCGTACAGCCACCAGGCGACGACGAGTGTGGTGAGCCCGGCGTAGGCCAGGACGTATCCGGCGGCGGTCACCGCGGTGCCGTGCGGGACCCACAGGCCCCACGGGTCATGGGCAGGCAGGGTGCCGACGGCCCAGCCGCCCAGAGCGGCCGCCGCAGCACCCACCGTGCCCAGCCGGCGGCAGCCGCCGGCGCTCCATGCCCCCATTGCCCGCATGGTCCGCAAACCTACCCCAGGGCCCGGCGGCGACCCCGGCGGCTTCGCTCAGGCCTTCGGGGCGACCTTGGAGAGCCCGTTGATGATGCGGTCCATGGCGTCGCCGCCGGTGGGGTCGGTGAGGTTGGCGAGCATCTTCAGCGTGAACTTCATCAGCAGCGGATGGGTCAGACCGCGCTGGGTCGCGATCTTCATGACCTTGGGGTTGCCGATCATCTTCACGAAGGCACGGCCCAGCGTGTAGTACCCGCCGTAGGTCTCCTTGAGCACCTTCGGGTAGTGCTGGAGGGCCAGTTCGCGCTGGGCGGCCGTCGCTCGGGCCTGGGCCTGCACGATGACGTCGGCGGCGATCTGGCCGGACTCCATGGCGTAGGCGATGCCCTCGCCGTTGAACGGGTTGACGAGCCCGCCCGCGTCACCGACGAGCAGCAGCCCCTTGGTGTAGTGCGGCTGGCGGTTGAAGGCCATGGGGAGCGCGGCGCCCCGGATCGGCATCGTCATGTTCTCCGGGGTGTACCCCCAGTCCTCGGGCATCGAGGCGCACCAGGCCTTCAGCACCTCGCGCCAGTCGAGCTCCTTGAAGGCGGACGAGGAGTTGAGGATGCCGAGCCCGACGTTGGACGTGCCGTCGCCCATGCCGAAGATCCAGCCGTAGCCCGGCAGCAGGCGGTCCTCGGCGCCGCGCCGGTCCCACAGCTCCAGCCAGGACTCCAGGTAGTCGTCGTCGTGGCGGGGCGAGGTGAAGTACGTCCGTACCGCGACGCCCATCGGACGGTCGTCACGGCGGTGCAGCCCCATGGCCAGTGAGAGCCGGGTGGAGTTGCCGTCGGCGGCGACGACCAGCGGGGCGTGGAAGGTGACCGGGGTCTTCTCCTCGCCGAGCTTGGCGTGCACGCCGGTGATGCGGCCGGTACGCGCGTCGGTGATCGGGGCGCCGACGTTGCACCGCTCGTGCAGCCGCGCGCCCGCCTTCTGCGCCTGCCGGGCCAGCTGCTCGTCGAAGTCGTCGCGCTTGCGGACCAGTCCGTAGTCCGGGTACGAGGCGAGGTCGGGCCAGTCCAGCTGGAGGCGGACTCCGCCGCCGATGATGCGCAGGCCCTTGTTGCGGAGCCAGCCGGCCTCTTCGGAGATGTCGATGCCCATGGAGACCAGCTGCTTGGTGGCGCGCGGGGTGAGGCCGTCGCCGCAGACCTTCTCCCGGGGGAAGGCCGTCTTCTCCAGGAGGAGGACGTCCAGCCCGGCCTTCGCGAGGTAGTACGCGGTCGTGGAACCGGCGGGACCGGCGCCGACGACGATGACGTCCGCGCTGTGTTCGGACAAGGGCTGCTCGGTCACGTCCGGATCTCCCGAAGACTCGAAATCGCGTGCCGCGCGGCACCTGTCGCGTGCAGTCTATGGGGGCTTGCCGTTCCGACTCCGAAGGGCTCCCAGATGTCGCTCGCGCCTCCCGCCGCCCCGCTCGTACACCTGCGCGTCCCCACCGACGAGGACGCCCTGGCCTGGCACAGGGTCTTCGCCGATCCCGAGGTGATGGAGTTCCACGGCGGCCGGCCGGCGGAGCTCTCCGTCTACGAGGAACTGACCGCGCGCCAGCGCCGGCACGACGCGGAGCACGGGCTGTGCCTGTGGACCCTGCTGGACGACGCCGGCGAGGTGCTGGGGTTCACCGGCGCCCAGCCGTGGCCGCACACGTCGTTCGGCCCGGTCGGTGAGATCGAGATCGGCTGGCGGCTGGCCCGGGCGGCCTGGGGCCGCGGCTACGCGACCGCCGCCGCCCGCACCACGCTGGAGCGGGCACGCGCGGCCGGGGTGCCCGAGGTCGTGGCCATGGTCAACTCCCGTAACGAGCGGTCGATGGCGGTGACCCGCCGGCTGGGCATGCGGCAGGCGGAGTCGTACACCACCCCGTCCGGCGCGGAGGCGTACTGCTTCCGGCTGACGCTCTGACCGGCCCCGCCCCGGGGGCCTCCGTCAGGCGCGGACACCCCGGTGCAGGGCGACGACCCCGCCGGTGAGGTCGCGCCAGGCGACCTTCGACCAGCCCGCCTTCCGCATCAGCCCGGCCAGGCCCGCCTGGTCGGGCCAGGCGCGGATGGACTCGGCGAGGTAGACGTACGCGTCCGGGTTGCTGCACACCGTGCGGGCGACCGGCGGCAGCGCGCGCATCAGGTACTCGGTGTAGACCCGGCGGAACGGCGCCCAGGTCGGCTGGGAGAACTCGCAGATCACGACCCGGCCGCCGGGCTTCGTCACCCGGTACAGCTCGCGCAGCGCCTGGTCGGTGTCCTGGATGTTGCGCAGCCCGAAGGAGATGGTGACCGCGTCGAAGGTCTCGTCCTTGAACGGGAGCTTCGTGCCGTCCCCCGCCGTGAACGGCATCCAGGGGTGGCGCCGCTTGCCGACCCGGAGCATGCCGATCGAGAAGTCGCAGGGCACCACGTAGGCGCCGGCCCGCGCGAAGGGCTGCGAGGAGGTGGCCGTACCCGCCGCCAGGTCGAGGATCTTCTGCGCCGGGCGGGCGTCCACCGCCTTGGCGACCTCCTTGCGCCAGCGCCTGGCCTGCCCGAGGGAGATCACATCGTTGGTCAGGTCGTAGTTCGCCGCCACGTCGTCGAACATCGAGGCGACTTCGTGCGGCTGCTTTTCCAGGGATGCTCGGGTCACCCTCCCATTCAAGCAGCCTGCCCGGCGACCGCCCCGGGCGGTGTGGGTGCGTCCCGAACCATTCGGCCCCCACGGCACTCATAGAGGGGAGCGGGGAGGTCCCCGAAAGCCGGCGAGGGGCGGAGCGTGGACACCGAGTCCCGGACGCGGGCAACGCTCCCGGCTCCCCCCTGCCCCCGACAACTCCCTTACATCTCACCGGTAGACAGGGGGCCGGAGGTGGTGCGGCAGGCGGACGAGCACCCGGCCCCGACGCGGCAGGACAGCGCCCGGAGCTGAAGATCAACTCTGGACGACCACATCGAGACCACGGATACTCACCAGAACATGCACAGTGAAAACGCACGTCGAATACGGAACTCCGCCGGTTCCCGGCGAGGCCCGGGGACGGCTGCTTCCGGCCCGCGGCTCCCGCGCACGCAGAGCCGGAAGCGGTCCCAGGAGCGCCGAAGACGCCGGCAGAGACGCCGCGCGGTGCTGACGGGGACGGTCGTCGCGGTCGGCGCGGTCGCCGCGTTCCTCTTCGTCGACCCTCCGTGGCAGCACGACGACGACGCCCTCGCCGCCGACCGCACGCCCACCGGCCCCACGTCGCCGGCGCCCTCCTCCCCCGACGCGTCGCCGAGCCCCGAGGTCACGCAGTCCCCCGAGGCGTCCCCGAGCACCGAGAAGACGGTGGACCCGGACTCGGTACCGGAGTCGGGGTCCGGCACCTTCACCGTGGCCCGCGCCGGGATCTCCTCCTCCGGCAAGGGCGATCCCTACCGTGTCGAGGTCGAGGACGGGATCGGGGTGGACCCGGACAGCGCGGCCGAGGACGTGGCCGCGATACTCGCCGATCCGCGCGGCTGGAACGAGGGCGGGACCCGCTCCTTCCGCCAGGTCGCCGACGGCTCCGCCGGACTGGTGATACGCATCGGCACCCCCGCGACCACCGACAAGCTCTGCGGGCAGTACGACCTGGACACCGGCGGCGAGGTGAACTGCCGTGGCGGGGAGAACGTCATGGTCAACCTCCGCCGCTGGCTGCTGGGGTCACCGACGTTCGACGGCACCGCCGCCGAGTACCGGGCCCTGATCATCAACCACGAGGTCGGCCACTGGCTGGGCCACGGCCACGAGACGTGCCCGGGCCCGGGCAGGCCCGCCCCCGCGATGATGCAGCAGATCAAGGGCCTGAAGGGCTGCACGTCCAACGCCTGGCCGTACACCGCGGACGGCACCTACCTGGGAGGCCCGTCGGTGCCGTGAGACCCGGCGAGCACCGCTCCCCCGAAGCGGGTTCCACGGGTTCGTATCCTGCCGGGGCACAGCTCGGTGCGGTCCTGCCCTGAGATCCTTCCTCCGGGATGGGCTCCACTCGGCCTCGGACTCCTCGTCCGGGGCCTTTTGCGTGAGCGGACGGGATGTCGCTGCCCCCCGCGAGGTCCGCACGGCGGTGTTCGATCGACGCGTCGGCTCGGCGTGGGGCCGCAGGCGTCGGACGCGTGCCTCGTACGTACCGAGGCGGTCCTCGTGTTGCCGACGGGATCTTGTCGTTCTCCACCCTGCTTCGCGCCGTACGCGAGATCATGGCCCGAGGTCCGTGCAAGAAGCGCCAAGGCATTCGGAGGGCACAGGTGACCGACACCACGCGACGGTTCTTCGTCAGCTACGCGGGCCCTGACCAGGCCTGGGCGGAATGGGTCGGCTGGCAGCTCAAGCGGGCCGGGCACCAGGTCGAGCTGGACCGGTGGGACTGGCAGACCGGGGACGACTTCGTCCAGAAGATGAGCCTCGCCCTCCAGAGGGCCGACGCGGTGGTGGCCGTGTTCTCCAAGAGGTACTTCGCCGCCGAGCGCTGGAGCGGGGACGAGTGGTCGGCCACCGTGGCCATGCGGGGACGACTCGTGCCCGTAGCGATCGAAGCCCTGACCGACGACGACATCCCGGCCCTCCTGCGGAACAGGCTGTACAAGGGTCTCCACGGGCTCGACGAGCCCGCCGCCACCGCCGCTCTCCTCGAAGCCGTCCACGGACCGGTTCCCCCCGCTGGTCCGGTCGCCTTCCCCGGCGCCGCATCACCTGACGCGGATACGGTGCCTGACCCCCAACGCCCCAGGCTGCCCAGCAGCGTCGGCCTGCCCGAGGTGTGGAGCGTCCGCCGCCGCAATCCCGACTTCTCCGGCCGCGAGGACGAAATGGTCCAGCTCCGGGCCGGGCTGTCCGGCGGACATCAAGCCGTGGTCCAGGCCCTCCACGGGATGGGCGGGATCGGAAAGACCCAGATCGCCTTGGAGTACGCCCACCGATTCGCCAGCCAGTACGACCTCGTGTGGTGGATCGATGCCGAGCAGGCCGACCAACTGCCCGTCCGTTACACCGAACTCGCCGATCGTCTGGGCATCGCCAAGTCCGATGCCGGCTCCGAGGCCAACGCCCACGCCCTTCTCCAGCATCTGCGGACGCGGCACCGCTGGCTACTCGTTCTCGACAACGCCGACCAGCCCGACCAGATCGAGCCCTGGCTGCCCGAGGGCCCCGGCCACGTCCTGATCACCTCCCGCAACCCCGACTGGCACGGGATCGCCCATCAGAGCGACCTGGACGTGTTCACCCGCCCCGACTCCCAGGCCTACCTCAAGAGTCGTATCCCGGGCATCACCCCGGAACAGGCAGACCTCCTGGCGCTGGATCTGGGCGACCTCCCCCTCGCCCTCGCCCAAGCCGCAGGAGTCCTGCGCAGTGGCATGTCCCTGGATCGATACCGCCGGCTCCTGACCACCAACACCGAACTCCTCCTGCAGGAGAGCGACGTCCGCGACTACCCCGCGCCCCTGGCCGCGACGGTCATCATCGCCGCCACCCGCCTCACGGACGACGGCCATCCCGATGCCACCGCCCTGCTCCGCCTGGGTGCCTTCCTCGGCCCCGACCCCATCCCGACCGCCTGGCTGGAAACAGTCCGTCCCCGCCTGACCACCATTCCCGGCGACCCGGACGACCCGATGTGGCTGCGCAACGCCCTCCAGCATCTCGGCCGCTTCGGACTGGCCCGCACCGACTTCGACACCTTCCAGATCCACCGCCTCACCCAGGCCATCCTCCGCACGCAGCCCAGTCCCGAACAGGCCGCGGCGATCGGCGACGACGTCACCACCGTCCTGGCCGCGGTCGACCCCGGCGACCCGCAGTCCCCGGCCGACTGGCCGGCGTGGGCCTCCCTCACCGCCCATCTCGCCACGCCTCACGTCACCACCGCCGTCACCGGCCAACCCGGCCTACGGGCGATACTTCTGCATGCCACTCACTTCCTCATCCGCAGCGGCCTCCCGCGCGCCGCCCACGGCCTCGCCCAGGCACTGCACCGGTCGTGGAACACGGACCTGGGGCCGAATCACCCCGACACCCTCACCTGTGCGCAGTACCTCGGGCACGCGAGCGTCGACCTCGGCGACTACGCCACGGCCCGCCCCATCATCGAGGACACCTTCGTCCGTCGCCGCCGGGTGCTGGGCGAAGACCATCCCGACACACTGCACTCCGCCAACGACGCCGGGACTGCCCTGAGTTACGCGGGAGAACCCGCGAAGGCCCATCGCCTGCACGAGGACGCGCTCGTCCGTCGCCGCCGGGTCCTCGGCGAGGACCACCCCGACACCCTCAACTCCGCCAGCAACCTCGCTTCCGCTCTCGGCGAGTTGGGCAAGTACGCGGAGGCCCGCCCCATGCAGGAGGACGCGCTCGCCCGCCGCCGCCGGGTCCTGGGTGAGGACCACCCCGACACCCTCAGCTCCGCCGGCAACCTCGCCAGCACCCTGCACGCCCTGGGCGAGTCCGCGGAAGCCCGCCGCATGCACGAGGACACACTCGCCCGCCGCCGCCGGGTCCTGGGCGAGGACCACCCCGACACCCTCAACTCCGCCAGCAACCTCGCCACCACCCTGCACGCCCTGGGCGAGTCCGCGGAAGCCCGCCGCATGCACGAGGACACACTCGCCCGCCGCCGCCGGATCCTCGGCGAGGACCACCCCGACACCGTCAACTCCGTCGGCAACGTCGCAAGCGTCCTGTACGCCTTGGGGGAGTATGCGGAGGCCCGCCCCATGGAGCAGGACGCGCTCGCCCGCCGCCGCCGGATCCTCGGCGAGGACCACCCCGACACCCTCAGCTCCGCCGGCAACCTCGCCACCACCCTGCACGCCCTGGGCGAGTCCGCGGAAGCCCGCCGCATGCACGAGGACACACTCGCCCGCCGCCGCCGGGTCCTCGGCGAGGACCACCCCGACACCCTCGTGTCGTTCAACAGCGTGGCTGTCATCCTGCACTCCCTCCGCCTGTACCCGGAGGCTGTCGAACTCCTGCAGGACGCACGCGCCCGCTTCCTACGCGTCCACGGTGTGCATCACCCTGACACCACGCAGATCACGAGGAACCTCGCTGCGTCGCTGAGGGCGATGGGCAGGAGACACGAGGCCGAACAGCTGATGGGACGGAAGGCGAGCAAGGGCAAGCGCCGCTTCGGCCGCAAGCGACGGTGACGCCTCAAGGAGGCAGGCCACGCGGCCCCGGGCGGGCACTGTGGGACTGGGCGCTGTCCCGGATCCGCGTCGCCCCCACGGACGACCAGCTGATGTCCATGGAGCGCCGGGGGGTGTGCGCGCTGTTCGCGTCCGTCGGTGCCGTGAGACCCGGACCGTGCCCTCAGCTCGCCCGGAAGAGCAGCCGCCCGCCCAGTACCGTGGCGACGCAGCTCCCCGCGCCCCGCGCGGCCAGCTCCCCCGCGTCCCGTACGTCGAAGACGGCCAGGTCCGCCGGGTCTCCGGCCCCCGGCGGCGGCCCGACCGGGCGGGCGGTGCCCGCCAGTGGGTCCAGGGAGGCCGGGGGCGCCGCGTCGCCGGACGTCGGCGGCAGGAGGCGCAGGCCCGAGCGGGTGACGGCGGTACGCACCCCGGGGCGGGTGAACGTCCCGGCGACGGCGGTCGTGCCGTGCCGCAGCATCCGCTGGAGGCCGCGCCGGGCGCTGGCGCCCCAGCGGGCGTCGTCCATGGCGAGCGCGGTGACCGCCTCGCCGGACAGCGGTCGGGTGCCGAGCGCGTCGGCCTCGCGCGGGTCCGGGTGGTAGGTCTCCTCCAGCAGTTCCCGCGCGGTGACGTTCACCAGGCCCCGGGCGACCAGCCCCGGCCAGCGCCGCACCCGGGCCGTGGGGAAGGCCGCGGAGACGTCCGTCCACGGCCCGACCGCGACGACGACGCCGCCGTCCACGGCCACGGAGTCCGCCCCGTCCGGGGCGCCGAGGACCGCGTCGGCGGCGTGGATCGTCAGCACCGGCAGGTCAGTTGGCGTCGAGGAGCTTGAGCTCCGGGTGCGCCGTACCGCCGGTGATCGCGGTGGAGGAGATGTGCGAGACGACGCGCTCGTCGACCGGGTCGTTCGCCGGGTCGTCGTGGACGACGAGGTGCTCGTACGTCGTGGCGCGCTGGGCGGGGACGCGCCCCGCCTTGCGGATCAGGTCGATGATCTCCAGCCGGTTGGAGCGGTGCTTGGCACCGGCCGAGGAGACGACGTTCTCCTCCAGCATGATCGAGCCGAGGTCGTCCGCGCCGTAGTGCAGCGACAGCTGGCCGACCTCCTTGCCGGTGGTCAGCCAGGAGCCCTGGATGTGGGCGACGTTGTCGAGGAAGATCCGGGCGATGGCGATCATCCGCAGGTACTCGAAGAGCGTGGCCTGCGTCTGCCCCTTCAGCTTGTTGTTCTCCGGCTGGTAGGTGTACGGGATGAAGGCGCGGAAGCCGCCCGTGCGGTCCTGGACGTCGCGGATCATCCGCAGGTGCTCGATGCGCTCGGCGTTGGTCTCGCCGGTGCCCATCAGCATGGTCGCGGTGGACTCGACCCCGAGGCCGTGCGCGATCTCCATGATCTCCAGCCAGCGCTCGCCGGACTCCTTGAGCGGGGCGATCGCCTTGCGCGGCCGGGCCGGCAGGAGTTCGGCGCCGGCACCGGCGAAGGAGTCGAGGCCGGCGGCGTGGATCCGCGTGATGGCCTCCTCGGCCGTGACCCCGGAGATCCGGGCCATGTGCTCGATCTCGGAGGCGCCCAGCGAGTGGATGACCAGCTGCGGGAACGCCTTCTTGATCGCGGAGAAGTGCTCCTCGTAGTACTCGACGCCGTAGTCCGGGTGGTGGCCGCCCTGGAACATGATCTGCGTACCGCCGAGTTCGACGGTCTCCGCGCAGCGGCGCAGGATGTCGTCGAGGTCGCGGGACCAGCCCTTGGCGGTGTCCTTCGGCGCGGCGTAGAAGGCGCAGAACTTGCAGGCCGTGACGCACACGTTGGTGTAGTTGATGTTGCGCTCGATGATGTACGTCGCGATGTGCTCCGTGCCGGCGTAGCGGCGGCGGCGTACGGCGTCGGCGGCGGCCCCCAGCGCGTGCAGCGGAGCCGACCGGTACAGGTCGAGCGCCTCCTGCGGCGTGATCCGCCCGCCTTCGGCGGCGCGGTCGAGGATGGGCTGAAGGTCGGCCTTCTCGGTCACCGGGCTGTCACCTTTCGGCGGTTTTTCTACGGATCCGCGGACCGATCCAGCCTACGCCAGCCGTATGCCGCCTCAGCCGCCGGACCGGGTGAGCGTGCCCTTCGGCGTGCCCGCGGCCTCCTCGTGCGACTCGTAGCGCAGGGTGGTGCGGGAGGTCAGGGTGAAGTCGAGGTCGGCGTCACCGCCGGTGCACAGGGCGCCGTCGGCGTTCTCGGGGTCGGTCCGTTCGCGGATCCTCAACTCCGTGGCCGTACCGGAGACGAGGGTGCCGATGCCCTTGCAGACCACGCTGGTGCCGAGCACGTCGAGCCGGTGCGTCAGCCGGACCACGTCCTCGCCCCGCGCGCCCTCGGTGAAGACGGCGGTGACCGTGCCGTGCGGCAGTCCGCTGCGCTCGGTGGCGGAGCCCTTCCAGGTGCCGACGAACGCGTCGGGCAGCGCCTTCACCGGTGCCGCCGCGGAGGCGGAGGGGCCCGGGGCCTCGGATCCGGTAGCCGCGGGCGGCGCTGCCCCCTCGTTTCCGTGGCGGTCGTCGTCCCCGCCCGGGAACAGGTCGCCCAGCATCGTCGCGCCGACGGTGACGGCGGCCAGCGCGCCGGCCACGGCGAGCGCCACGGTGCAGCTGATCCGGCGGCCACGCCGCTCCCCGGCCCCCGCGCCGGCGCCCAGGGAGAAGCCGATCCGGGCCCCGGGCTCCCCGGGGCCCGCCGCGCCGTAGGGCCCCAGGGCCGGTGCGGCGGACGGCGGGGGCGGCAGCGGCGGGCCGAAGCTGCCGAGTGCCGTGTTCACCGGTGACACGCTGCTGAAGGGCACCGGCCCGGACCGCACCGGCTCGTCCTGCGGCTCCAGGTCCAGCAGGGCCACCGCCGACCGGCTGACCTCCCGCACCAGCGGTTCCGGCAGCCAGCCCGGCGCCACCAGGGCGGCGGCCCCGCCGGGCGCGAGCCTGCGGGCGAGCTCCGCGGGGGCGGGCCGGTCGGCGGGGTCCTTGGCGAGGCACCCGGCCACCAGCTCCCGCAGTTCGCCCTCCAGGTCCCCCAGTTCGGGTTCCTCGTGCACCACCTTGTAGAGGAGTACGGCGGACGAGTCGCCGGGGAAGGGGTCGTTGCCGGTCCCCGCGTAGGCGAGGACCGCCCCGAGCGAGAAGACGTCGGCCGCTCCGGAGATGTCCAGGCCCCGGATCTGCTCCGGCGCCATGTAGCCGGGCGAGCCGACGGAGACCCCGGTGGAGGTGAGGGAGACGGTGGCACCGAGGGCGCGGGCGATCCCGAAGTCGATCAGCCGGGGCCCGTCGAGCGCGAGCAGGACGTTGGACGGCTTCACGTCCCGGTGGATGAGGCCGTGCGCGTGCACGGCGGCGAGCGCCTCGCCGAGTCCGGCCCCCAGGGCCCGTACCGCCGGCGTGGGCAGCGGACCGTGGCGGGTGACCGCGTCGGAGAGCGGTGGCCCGGCCACGTAGCCGGTCGCCACCCACGGCACCGGCGCGTCCGGGTCGGCGTCCAGGACGGGGGCGGTCCACTGCGCGCCGACCCGGCGCGCGGCCTCCACCTCACGCCGGAAGCGGGCCCGGAACTGCTCGTCGAGGGCGAAGTGGGGGTGGACGACCTTGACCGCGACGGTGCGCCCCCCGGCGCTGCGCCCCAGATAGACCCGGCCCATCCCACCCGCGCCGAGCCTGCCGATCAGCCGGTAGGCGCCGATCGTGTGCGGTTCGCCGGCTTCCAGCGGCTGCATATGGACTCCCCCTGTGAACCCCGAGACCTCCGAGCGCAGCCTAGGCGTCCGGGGTCTCCGCCCCCAGGGAGACCTTCTGTCGATTTCGGGCCCTAAGGGAACGAAGTCAAGGATTTCGCCATGGCGAAAGGCGCGAATACGTCGGTCGCCCTGTGCTCACGGCGGCGTTCACCGGTGCGATACCGGATCGCAAACAGGGGGCGCCCCGGAGTAGGCCCGCTATTCGGCGACCGCTCGTATGCGAGGGGCGTCCCCGGGCAGTGCACGGGCATTCATACGCATTCCCGGGAACGGAATGGAGCGTGAAGGACGTACGCGGTAAAGGCCGGACGGGAAAGTTCGGGATTCATCTATCTCCCGGCCTTTCCCGTCCGCCCGTGTCAGCCGCCCAGCAGCTCGACCGTCACATCGGCCGGGTACCCGGTCCCGGGGCCGGTCCTGCGGGCGAACTCGCGCACCCCGGCCAGCTGGTCCGGGCCGAAGCGGAAGTCCAGCGTGGTGAAGTACCGCTCCAGCACCTCGGCGTCGAAGGCCTCCCAGCGGGCGGCCTGCTCGGCCACCTTGGTGACCTCCTCGAGCGAGACGTCGCGCGAGGCCAGGAACGCCTCGTGCACCTTCTCCACGTACACCGGATTCGAGGCCAGGTAGTCCTTCCGGGCCGCCCAGACCGCGAAGACGAACGGCAGCCCCGTCCACTCCTTCCACATCTGGCCCAGGTCGTGGACCTGGAGGCCGAGCCGCGGGGCGTCGTGCAGGTTGGCGCGGAGCGCGGCGTCGCCGATCAGCACGGCGGCGTCGGCCTCCTGCATCATCACGCCGAGGTCGGGCGGGCAGGTGTAGTAGTCGGGCGTGACGCCGTAGCGCTCGGCGAGGAGCAGCTGGGCCAGCCGTACGGAGGTGCGGGAGGTCGAGCCCAGCGCCACCCGGGCGCCGTCCAGCTGCTCCAGCGGGAGCTGCGACACGATCACACAGGACATGACGGGGCCGTCGCAGCCGACCGCGATGTCGGGGAGGGCGACCAGCTCGTCCGCGTTGCGGAGGAACTCGACCAGGGTGACGGGCCCGATGTCGAGGTCCCCCCTGATCAGCTGCTCGCTGAGTCTCTCCGGGGTGTCCTTCGAGAGCTCCAGATCGAGCAGTGTCCCGGTGCGCGCCAGGCCCCAGTAGAGGGGGAGGCAGTTCAGGAACTGGATGTGGCCGACCCGCGGCCTGCTGCGACGGTCGTCGCCTTCTACGGGAGAGACGGTTGAATTGTCCACATCGCGAGGCTAGACCCGTGCCCGGGGGCGGCCGTCATCGGGGCGTCCGGACGTCTCCCCGGGAGGCTTGTCCGTCAGCCGTTCGGCGGCTCAATCAAACATCCGAGTGAAGTGATCTTTCCCTCTACCGCTCCCCGCGGACTGCGTGCTAGGCTCGCCGCAAGTTGCAGTTTGGTTTCCCTTGCAGTACAGAGCCTGCGGAGCATGTAACCCGCAGGCTTTTGTAGTTTTCAGACTTGTTTGCAGGTTCTGGAGCAGGGCAACCCTTTGGCCCAAGGAGGGCTTATGGCTACCGGAACCGTCAAGTGGTTCAACGCTGAAAAGGGCTTCGGCTTCATCGCCCAGGACGGCGGCGGCCCGGATGTCTTCGTCCACTATTCCGCGATCAACGCGTCCGGGTTCCGCTCCCTCGAGGAGAACCAGGTCGTGAACTTCGACGTCACTCAGGGCCCGAAGGGCCCGCAGGCTGAGAACGTCACCCCGGCCTAGGTCGTTCGTTCGGACCGGACCGGGCACGCGAGCCCGGTGTGATCCGGACGGAGGGTCTTGGAGTTGCCCGGGTCGGCCGATCGCGGCCGGCTAGCAGTACCCAAGGAGCCCCGCTCCCCCGTCTCGGCGGAGGAACGGGGCTCCTGCCTTTCCCGGAGCGCCGCCCCGCGGGCGCCACCCCGCAAGGCCCCCGGAAGCCGCCGCTTGACCTTCACCCCGTGTCAGGCCCTTCCCTGGGAGCACCATGTTCACCATCGGAGACTTCGCCCGGTACGGCAGGGTCTCGGCCCGGATGCTGCGCCATTACGACGCCCTCGGCCTCCTGCGCCCGGACCGCACCGACCCCGCCACCGGCTACCGCTACTACGGCGCCGCCCAACTGGCCCGCCTCAACCGCCTCATCGCGCTCAAGGACCTCGGCCTCACCCTCCAGCAGGTGGGGGCCGTCCTCGACGAGCGGTTGGACGCGGAGGAGTTGCGCGGGATGCTGCGGCTGCGCCGGGCGGAGCTGGAGGCGGCGATGGCCGCGGCGGCCGCACGGCTGACGCAGGTCGAGGCGAGGCTCCGGTCCATCGAGAGCGAGGGGCGCATGCCCGAGAACGACGTCATGGCCAAGCGGATCCCTGCGGTACGGGTCGCCGAACTGACCGCCACGGCAGCCGGCTACCAGCCTCAGGACATCTCCCCGGTCGTCGGACCGCTGTACGACCGGCTGTTCCCGCTGCTGGCCGCGGCGGGCGTCGGACCCACCGGCCCGGGCATCGCCCGGTACGAGGACGCGCCGGGCGGCGACGGAGCGGTGACCGTGCACGCCGGGGTGACGGTCGCCGCCCCGCCCGGCCCGCTCGGCGACACCGGCGTCACGGTCGTCGAGCTGCCCGCCTTCGAGGCGGCGACGATCGTCCACCGGGGTTCCATGGACGACGTCCTCGCCACCGAGCAGGTCCTGGCCCGATGGCTCGACGCACACGGCCGCAACGGCGCGGGGTACGCCCGCGAGGTCTCGCTGGAGTGCCCCGAGGACCGGACCGGCTGGGTCACGGAACTCCAGCTGCCACTGGTCGGCTGACTCCCCGTCAACCCCGCCGCGCCGGGCCGGGGCACCGGACACCGTCACGGTCCTGTGCGGACGGCCACCCGATGCTGACGATTCCGCCTGCGACAAGGCAGACTGTTGACCGCGATACCAGCGGTACGGAGCGCGGCGGCACCAGCAGGACCGGCGGGGCGAGCAGGACAGGGGGCATCAATGGACCGCGACAACGGACCTGGCGTGCGCGTGCCGGAGCAGTACGCTCCGGACCAGGCGGCGGACGGCACCGGATTCCGCTTCTCCGTGCTCGGCCCCGTACGTGCCTGGCGCGGCGGTGAACCACTGCCCACCGGCTCCCCGCAGCAACGCGCCCTGCTGGCCGTCCTGCTGCTGCGCGACGGCCGCACGGCCACCGCCGCCGAGCTCATCGACGCGCTCTGGGGCGACGCCCCGCCCTCCCAGGCCCTGGCCACCGTGCGGACGTACGCCTCCCGGCTCCGCAAGGTCCTCGGCCCGCAGACACTGGTCAGCGAGTCCGGCGGCTACGCGCTCCGCTTCCACCGCGAGGCCCTCGACCTCGCCCGCGCACAGGACCTCGCCGCCGTCGCCGAGAAGGCCCGCGGCGGCGACCGGCTCCGGGCCCGCGCCCTGATCAACGAGGTCCTCGGCCTGTGGAACGGCGAGGTGCTGGCCTCCGTACCCGGCCCGCACGCCGAGACCCAGCGCACCCGCCTGGAGGAGTGGCGCCTCCAGCTCACCGAGACCCGCCTCGACCTGGACCTGGAGGTCGGCAGCCACGCGGAGGCCGTCTCCGAGCTGACCGCGCTCACCGCCGCCCACCCCTTGCGCGAACGGCTGCGCGAGCTGCTGATGGTCGCCCTGTACCGCAGCGGCCGGCAGGCCGAGGCGCTCGCCGTGTACGCGGACACCCGGCGGCTGCTCGCGGAGGAGCTGGGCGTCGACCCGCGCCCCGAACTGGCCCGCCTCCAGCAGCGCATCCTCCAGGCCGACGAGGAACTGGCCCGCACCGCCGACGAGGCCGCCCCCGCCTCCGCGCCGGTACGCCCCGCCCAGCTTCCCGCGACCGTCGCGGACTTCACGGGCCGCGCCTCCTTCGTCCGGGAGCTGGGCGACCAGCTCGCCTCGGCCGAGGGCGCGGTGATGGCCGTCTCCGCCCTGGCCGGCATCGGGGGCGTCGGCAAGACCACGCTCGCCGTCCACGTCGCCCACCAGGCCCGCCCGCACTTCCCGGACGGCCAGCTGTACGTCGACCTCCAGGGTGCGGGCGCCCGGGCCGCGGACCCCGAGACGGTCCTGGGGGCCTTCCTGCGCGCCCTCGGCACCCCCGACTCGGCCATACCGGACTCCCTGGACGAGCGGTCCGCCCTCTACCGCTCCACCCTGGACGGACGGCGCGTCCTGATCCTGCTGGACAACGCCCACGACGCGGCCCAGATCCGCCCGCTGCTCCCCGGCACGGCGGGCTGCGCGGCGCTGGTCACCAGCCGGGTCCGCATGGTCGACCTGGTCGGCGCACACCTGGTCGACCTGGACGTGATGTCACCGGAGGAGGCCCTCCAGCTCTTCATCCGCATCGTCGGCGAGGAACGCGTCACCTCCGAACGCGACGCCGCCCTGGACGTGGTGGCCGCCTGCGGCTTCCTGCCCCTGGCCATCCGTATCGCCGCCTCCCGGCTGGCCGCCCGCCGGACGTGGACGGTCTCGGTCCTGGCGGCGAAGCTCGCCGACGAGCGCCGCCGTCTGGACGAGCTCCAGGCGGGCGACCTCGCGGTCAAGGCCACCTTCGAGCTCGGCTACGGCCAACTGGAGCCGGCCCAGGCCCGCGCCTTCCGCCTGCTGGGCCTGGCCGACGGCCCCGACATCTCGCTCGCCGCGGCCGCCGCCGTCCTGAACCTGGACCCCCACACGACGGAGGACCTCCTGGAGGCCCTGGTCGACACCTCGCTCCTGGAGTCGGCCGCTCCGGGCCGCTACCGCTTCCACGACCTGGTCCGCCTCTACGCCCGCTCCTGCGCCGAACGCGACGAACACCCGCCTCGTGAGCGGGAGATGGCCCTCTCCCGACTGCTGGACTTCTACCTGGCGACCGCGGCGGAGGTGTACGCGCTGGAGCGGCCGGGGGAACGCGTCCTGGACCACTTCTCGCGCACGGTGCACCCCGGCCTCACCTTCCGGGTACGGGAGACCGCGCTGGACTGGCTCTTCTCCGAGTCCAGCGGTCTGCTCGCCTGCGCCCGCCAGTCGGCCGGTGCCGGGATGCCCCGACGGGCCGCCGATCTGCTCATGGCGGTGGTGGACCTGGGCGAATCGGGGGCCAACTCGCATCAGTTCGCCACGGCGGCCAGGGCCGTGAGCGAGGCCGCGCGGGTGGCCGGGGACGCACAGGCGGAAGGCCGGGCACGCACCATGGTGACCCACATCCTCAGCGTCTCCGGGCGGTTCGCCGAGGCGGACGCAGAGGCTCAGCGCGCCCTCGACCTCGGCCGGCTGGCCGGTGACCCGGTCTCCCTCGCCCAGGTCCCGAACCAGCGGGGGATCATCGCCCTGTACGAGAACCGGCACGCGGACGCCGAGAAGCACCTGACGCAGGCGCTGGCCGCCTTCCGCGCGGACGGCAACAAGCCCGGTGAGGCGTCCGCCCTGTGCAACCTGTCCCGCGTCCACCTGGCCACCGGCCGGCGGGAGAGCGCCGTGGACCTCGCCCGGCAAGGCGTCGCCATCTACGAGGCGGACGCCTCGGGCGGCCTGGCGCTCCGCCTGGCCAACGGCAAGTACGCGCTGGGGCTCGCCCTCACCGGCACCGGCCGCACGGGCCTCGCCCAGGAGACCCTGACCGAGGCCATGTCCATCTTCCGGGACAGCCGCCAGCAGTTGTGGCACGGGATGACCCTGTTCCGCCTCGCCGAACTGCATCTCGCCATCCGCCAGCCCGCCCGCGCGGCCTCGCACGCCGAACAGGCGCTGGTGATCCTGCGCGGCATCGGCGGCGAGTGGCGCCGCGCCAATGTCCTCACCGCGCTGGGCCGGGCCCTCACAGGCATAGGCCAGACGGACCGGGCGCAGGTCTGCTGGGGCGAGGCGCTCACCATCTTCGACGAACTGGGCTCCCCCGAGGCCGAATCCGTGCGCGCGCTGCTGGCCCCGGCCCCCGTGGCGCAGGCTTCCTGACCGGCGTTCATCAATCGTTTATCGCCTCCCGGCACTCTCTACTCATCGATCCGTCGCGTCGGGGGGCAGACGGATCGGCGAGTGGCCTCACCGTTAGGGTGAACGGCCCTGGAGAGCCCGCCCGGCGATCCACGGGGGAACCGCCGGGCGGGCCCATCCGTCCGCTGTCAGAACGTTTCAGGAGTTGAGCTGCATGGCCGACAAGAGCGACAACCTCAAGCCGACGGACGCCCACGCGACGGGCGGAGACCTCACCACGCAGGACGCGCACGCCACGGGTTCGCCGCTCAAGCCGGCCGACACCCACGCGACGGGCGGAACGGCCACCACCCAGGACGCGCACGCCACGAGCGAGCCGGCCAACTAGAGCCACCGTCGACGGGGGTACGGGGGTACCGGGGGAACGGCCGCGGCGGCGCGGAGGGGGAGCCGTCGCGGCCGCCGCGCACAGGCGCCGGACCGCAGCCGCATCGGCCTCGGGACGGACGACCACGCCTGACACCACGCAGGGCCCGAGCCGGGTGGCTCGGGCCCTGCGTGGTGTCAGGCGTCCGTACGGCGCCACCGGCCGGTCAGTAGCGCAGTTCCGCCGTGACCAGGCAGCGCTTCACCCGGGAGACCGCCCGGGGGCTGTCCATGCGGACCGTCACGGTCTTCGCCTCGGTGGCCGCGAGGTCCACCGTGGCCTCCCCGGTGTCGACCGCCGTGCCGTTGGCGTCGACGAACGTCACGTCCACCTCGTACGTGTGCGAGGTGGAGGAGGCCGAACGGATCTCGACCGTCGACGACGTCACGGCCTTCCGCTTGCCCTTCTTGGGCTGGACGCACCGCACGACCCGGACCTCGGGCGCCTCGGTGGCGGTCGCGGTGGGGGTCGGTGCCGTGTACGTGGAGCCGCCGGAGGAGCTCGACGTGTCGTCGTAGTCGTCGTCGGAGTAGTCGCGGTAGCCACCGTTGCTCTTCTTGGAGTTGGAGCACCCGCCGCCGGATCCGCTGCTCTTGCCGCTACGGCTCTTGCCCCCGCTCTTGCCGCCGTGGCCGGACGTCTGGAAGCCGGTGAGCGCCAGCACCACCACCGCCAGCACCGCCGCGAACCTGATCCGTCGCCGCATCATCGATGCAGCCCCCCTTGCTGTCGTGAGCCGGCCTGACGTCGGCTGCCCCTTCGGCCGTCGCACAGCCGCGCGACACCGTAACGCACAGCATTCCGGCCGGGACCGACGGCTCGGTCATGGCCCTGTCACGGTCCCGTCATGGTCCGGTCATGGGTGCCGGATGGCAGGGCCGACCGGCCGGGCGTAGCGTCGGTCGAGGGGTGCCGTGCAGTTCCGTGCGCGCAGGCCCGGGAGGCCGTCCATGATCCGCAACGTCATCGGCTCCGTCCTCGCCCTTCTCGGGGCGGCGGGTGCCGTCCAGAGCCCCTTCCGCAGCTGGTACAACGACCGCCTCGGGCGGGACTACCGCATCCAGGACCTCTTCGGCGGCATCAGTGACGCCTCGTCCGCCGTGATGAGTTCGATCCTGCTGCCTTTCCTCTTCGCCGCGCTGGTGACCCTCGTCGGCGTCGTTCTCCGGTCCCGCTGGATCGTGGCGGTGGCCGGTCTGGTCGTCCTGGGCTTCACCGTGCTGTGGATGGTCCGGCAGGGCCAGGAGGCGGGCAGCCTGAGCGTCGGCGGCGACGGGTCGGGGCTGCGGTACGGCGTGGCGCAGGCGCTGGCGGGCGGGGTGCTGCTGCTGCTGGGCGCGCTGGTGATGTCCGGGCGTACGCGGTCGGCGCCGCGCGGGCGCCCGGCCGGCCCGTACCCGGCACCGGCGGACGACCGCCCCGACACCTGGCCGCCGACGCAGGAGCCCGGGCCGTCCTCGCACACGTCGTCGGCCCCGGAGCCCGAGCCGGACCCGTACACCGGTCCCGGCCGCCACCGGGCGCCCGCGAGCGACGAGGACACGGCCGAGTTCCCGGCCCAGGACGAGGACCCCGGCCCGTACCGTCCCGGGCATCCGTGAGGCGCCCGGGACGGATCTCAGGTCCGGGCCCTGTTCCCGGTGCCCGTGCCCTTCAGCGCGTCCAGCGCGTACACGCACCGGTCCTTGCTGCAGGCGTAGACGACACCCGCCCGCGCCACCGGTGAGCCCGTGATCTCGCCGCCGGTGGCGAGCTTCCAGCGGAGCTGGCCGCCCGCCGCGTCCAGCGTGTACAGCACGTGGTCCGCCGAACCGAAGTGGACCCGGCCGTCCGCGACCACCGGAGCGCCCACCACCTCGCCGCCCGCCGCGAACCGCCACTTCGGGGTCCCGGTCACCGCGTCCAGCGTGTAGAGCGCGCTCCCACTGCCCACGTGCACGTTCCCGCCCGTGACCAGTACCGGCTCGACGGACTGGCGGGCCTCGGTCGCGATCCGCCACCGGTCCTTGCCGGTCGAGGCGTCCAGCGCGTAGACGGTGCCGAGGTAGTCCGCGAGGTACACGCCTCCTCCGGTGACGGCGGGCCCCGGGGCGAAGGCGGGCGGCGAGAGGAAGACGGCCGGCGACTCGAAGTGCCAGCGCACCCGGCCGGAGACCGTGTCCACGGCCAGCACCCGGGTCCCGGCGGCGATGTACACGAAGCCGTCCTCGGCCGGGGTCACCCGCACCGGGACGCCCCCGCAGGAGGCCGCGTCGCCGACCGGGTACGACCAGCGCTCGGCGCCGGTCCGCGCGTCCACGGCCCGCAGCCGCGCGTCCTGCCACAGGTAGACCGTGCCGTCGTGGAGGACGGGCCCGGCCTCGGGCGTCTCGAAGTCGGTCTGGATCCCCGAGGCGTCCCACAGCTTCTCGCCGCTGGACGCCTCCCACGCCTGGACACCCCCGCCGCGCGTCCCGGTCAGTACGGTGCCGCGCTCGGCCTTCAGTGAGTACACCCAGGCCTCCGTGCCCAGCCGCCACTGCTCGGCACCGGTCGTCGCATCCAGCGCGTACAGCGACGGGCCGTCCGAGGCGTGGATCCTGCCCCCGTCGACGGCCATCGACCAGGCGACGTCCCGGGTCTTGAACTGGCGCCGCCCGTTGCCCACGTCCAGCGCGTGCACCTCGAACGACGTCACATAGAGCAGGTCGCCGACGACGACGGGCGTCCCCCACACGTCGTTCGACATGCGGAAACGCCACGGGCGCCAGCGTTCCGGGACGGCGGGCGCCGCGTCGGGCGCGGGGGCGGGGGCGGGCACCGGAGGCGACGGACGGCCGGCCGGGACCGTCATCCCGGCGGGCGGGCGCACCCAGCCGGTGGCCGGGTCGGCGTGCGCTGCGGCAGCGCCACGCACCTCAACCGGGCGCGGCCCCGGACCGATCGGCACCTGTGCACCGGGCAGCTGCACGGGGCCGCCGTCGGGGGTCGGAGACGGCGGACGTGCGGGGGCCGGCGCCCTGCGGGCGTCACCGTCGGCGCGCCAGGCCGTGTCCCGCCGGGCGCCGGGCGGCTGCTGCGGGGGCGGCGGCACGGCCGGCGGTGCGGCGATCGCGCGGCCGCCGCCCCGGCGGCGCTCGATCATCGCCGTGGCCGAGGTAGGCAGCCAGGCCGACGCCGTACCGCTGTCGTCGCCGCCGGAGGCGAACAGATGCGGGGCCAGCTGTGCCTGGAGGTCGGCGGGGCTGGGCCGCCGGGACGCTTCCATCTGCATGCAGGACTCGATCAGGGGGCGCAGGTCGTCGGGCAGTCCCTCCGTGTCGGGGCCCTCGCGCAGCAGCATGAACACGGTCTCGACCGGGTTCGCCCCGTGGAAGGGCGCATGGCCGGTGGCCGCGAAGACCAGCGTCGAGCCGAGCGAGAACACGTCGCTGGCACCCGTCACACTGCGCGAGTCGCGGGCCTGCTCGGGCGACATGTACGCGGGGGTGCCCACCGCGACGTTCGTCATCGTCAGCCGGGTGTTCGAGACGCCCGAGGCGATCCCGAAGTCGATCACCCGTGGCCCGTCCTCGACGACGAGGACGTTGGACGGCTTGAGGTCGCGGTGGACGAGCCCGGCGCCGTGGATCGACTGGAGGGCCTCGGCGATCCCGGCCGCCAGCCAGCGAACGGCCTGCGTGGGCATCGGCCCGCATTCGTTCACTATCTCCTCGAGGGAGGGGGCCGGGACGTAGGCGGTGGCCAGCCAGGGGACGGCCGCACGCGGATCGGCGTCCACCACGGCGGCGGTGTAGAACCCGCTGACGGCTCGGGCGGCCTCCACCTCACGCGTGAAACGGACCCGGAACAGCTGGTCCTCCGCCAGTTCCGTGCGGACCGTCTTGATCGCCACCCGTCGGCCCGATGCCGACCGCGCGAGATAGACCAGCCCCATGCCGCCGGCCCCGAGCCGTCCCAGCACCTCGAACGGGCCGATCCGCCTCGGGTCATGCTGCGTCAGCTGCTCCACTTGCCTGCCACCTCCCCGTACGGACCTCAGGAACAGAAGCCCGCGAAATCCCGCCCTGTGCAGCGTCTCACCACTGAGCACCACCCGGCGGTGCGCCCCCCGATTCTTCCTGGCTCGCGGCCCGGTTGCGAACCCGGGGGCGGATCGGGGTGTCTTGTGTCACTCCACCCGTTTCAGGACACCCGTGTCCGCACCGGCCGCTCGGCTACGGCAGGAGCCCGGAAGGCTGCAGCACGGCGAAGACCGCACCCTGGTCGTCCTGGAGCACCGCCATCCGCCCGTACGGGATGTCGAACGGCGGCGCCGAGATCCGGCCACCGAGGTGGACCGCGGTGCCCGCCGTCCGGTCGCAGTCGGCGACGGCGAAGTAGCTGAGGAAGTAGCTGGGAAGCATCTCGGGGACCGCGTCCGTGATCACGGCCCGCCCGCCGATCGCGGTGTCGGTGCCCGGTTCCGTCCCGGCCGGGGACCACATCCGGAAGTCGGTGCCGGCCACGGCACCCTGGCCCGAGCCGCCCGGCTCTCCGGGCAGGGTGAGGTCGGTGCCCTGGAAGCCGAAGACCTCCTCGTAGAAGGCGTCCACCCGCTCCGGCTGCCTGGTGTGGACCTCGGTCCAGCAGAAGGAGCCGGGGGCGCCGTGCTTCCCGAAGCCGGTCCGCTCGCCCGCCTGCCAGAGGCCGAAGACGGCACCGCCGGGGTCGGCCGCCTGCGCGAGGACCCCGGCCCTGCCCGCCCGTACCGGATCGGTGATCACCTGGCCGCCGGCCTTCCGGACCAGGGCGACGGTGGCGAGGATGTCGTCCGTGGAGAAGTAGACGCCCCAGGCCGTCGGCATGCGGCCGTCCTGCTTGGCGGCGAGGGCCGCGACGAGTTCGCCGTCGCTGTACGCGTCGGCGAACGGCATGCCGTCGCCGGCCCGGAAGGTCCAGCCGAAGAGCCCGCCGTAGAAGCGCTTGCCGGCTTCGAGGTCGGAGAGCTGCACATCCACCCAGCACGGCGTGGACGGCGCGAATGCGGCCATGGGCAGGTCCCTCCTCGATGGTGACGCCCGTCACACTCAACGTAGCGTCGGGAGGCCCGCAGCGCGCTCCGGGCCCGCTCCCCCAGGGACAGGAACGCATATAAATAGAACTTTCGCCCGAGCCGTGAAGATGCGTGGACCGCGTGGACACCAGTTGTCCACCGAAGTTATCCACAGGCTGTTGATAAGAACATCGGACCGGAACCCTTCGCTCCGGCCCCCTCGTCCCCCCGCCGTTCCACCTTCCGCGCGCCCCCGAAACACGGCTCCCACCGGGGCGTTCCCCATTTGCAGTCGGTCAGATCGCGCTCCCACCCCCCGTCGGTAAGCTGACGGCATGACAGGACAAGTACGCACCGTCGACGGCCGCGTGGCTGGTCGGCGAGGTCAGGCGACGCGGCAGAAGCTGCTCGACTGCCTCAGCGAGATGCTCAGCTCCTCGCCGTACCGGGACGTCAAAGTCATCGACGTCGCCCGGAAGGCGGGGACTTCACCCGCGACCTTCTACCAGTATTTCCCCGACGTCGAAGGCGCCGTCCTCGAACTCGCCGAAGAAATGGCCCAGGAGGGCGCCGGCCTGACCGAACTGGTCGCGGGCCGCTCCTGGGTCGGCAGGGCGGGACGGCAGACCGCCGAAGAACTCGTCGACGGATTCCTCGACTTCTGGCGGCGCAACGACGCGATCCTGCGCGTCGTGGACCTCGCGGCCGCCGAGGGCGACAAGCGGTTCTACAAGATCCGCATGAAGATCCTCAACTCGGTCACCGGCTCCCTGACCACCGCGGTCAAGGATCTCCAGTCCAAGGGCAAGGTCGACAAGGACGTCAGCCCGGCGGCGGTGGCGGGCTCGCTCGTCATGATGCTGTCGGCGGCCGCCTCGCACCAGAAGGGGTTCACCAGCTGGGGCGTGAAGCAGGCCGAACTGCGCCCGAACCTGGCCCTGTTGGTGCACCTGGGCATCACCGGCAAGAAGCCGGCGAGGTAGGCGCCGGCCAGGACTCCCCGCATACAACACAGGGTGCCGCGCGGACATCCCGCGGCCCCCGTCCTGTCTCACCGACGGCGGACCACACGACGTGGTCCGCCGTCGGTGTTTCCCGCAGGGCGCACCCCGCACCGGGCGGACCGGCGGGCGGCACGGTGCAATGGGTCCATGAGCGATACACAGAAGACCTTCCGCGCGCTGCTCCACGCCCAGCGGGTCTGGGACGTCCCCCTCCCCCGCTTCGACGCCTCCGCCGCGCCCGCGGATCCCCTCGACCTGTTCCGCACCTGGTTCGCCGAGGCGGTCGCGGCCGGCCAGACCGAGCCGCACACCATGACCCTGGCCACCGTGGACGCCGAGGGGCGGCCGGACGCGCGGACGCTCATGCTGCACGACGCGGACGAGCGGGGCTGGCATTTCGGCACGCACACCACCAGCGAGAAGGGCCGCCAGCTCGCGGCCCGCCCGCACGCGGCCCTCACCTTCTACTGGCCCGCCCAGGGCCGCCAGGTGCGGGTGCGCGGGACGGTCACCCCGGTGGGCCGCGCCGAGAGCCGGGCGGATCTGCGGGCCCGGTCCACCGGGGCCTTGGCGGCGGCCCTGACCGGGACGCAGAGCGAGGTGCTGCCCTCCCGCGACGAACTCGTCCGTGCCTCGGAGGAGGCCTGGGAGCGCGCGCGGGCGGAGCCGGACACGGAGGTGGAGACCTGGTCGCGGTACGTGGTCGAACCGCACGAGGCCGAGTTCTTCCAGGGGGACGCCGAGCGCCGGCACGTCCGCCTGCGCTACCGCCGGGAGGCCGTCGGTCCGTGGACCCGGGAGCTGCTCTGGCCCTGAGGCCGGACCCCTACTTATCCGGTCTTCAGGGCAGAAGGGGCGCTATGGGAGTCAGGTGAGCTGGTTGGAGGCACCCATGGCACGAGTCCGTTCCCGTTACGCCCCGGACCGGGGCCTGACCACCCGCATGGTCGGAACCATGTTCTTCATCGGTCTGCTGTACGTGGTCATCGTCGGAATACTCCTCGCGGTCCTGCAGGGCTCCTGGCCGATCATCCTGGTCATCGTGGGCGGTCTGTTCATCGCCCAGTTCTGGTTCAGCGACCGCATCGCCGCCTACGGCATGGGCGCGCGCGAGGTCGGGCCGCAGGAGGCGCCCGAGCTGCACGGGGCGATCGACCGCATCTGCGCCCTGGCCGACATGCCGAAGCCCCGGGTGGCGATCGCGCAGAGCGACGTACCGAACGCGTTCGCCACCGGCCGCAGCGAGAAGACGGCCCTGGTCTGCGCGACCAGCGGGCTGCTGCGCAGACTGGAGCCCGACGAGCTGGAGGGGGTCCTGGCCCACGAGATGTCGCACGTGGCCCACCGCGACGTCGCCGTCATGACCATCGCGTCGTTCCTGGGGGTCCTGGCCGGGATCATCACCCGGATCGCCCTGTGGGGCGGCTTCGCCCGCAGCAACCGGGGCAACGACCCGGCGGGGATCATCATCATGCTCATCCCGCTGATCAGCGCGGTCGTGTACGCGCTGAGCTTCCTGCTGACCCGGCTGCTGTCCCGCTACCGGGAGCTGTCCGCCGACCGCACCGCGGCCCTCCTCACCGGCCGCCCCTCGTCACTGGCCTCCGCGCTCACCAAGATCAGCGGCCAGATGGCGAGGATCCCGACGGAGGACCTGCGCAAGGCCGAGCCGTACAACGCCTTCTACTTCGTGCCGGCCTTCGCCGCCAAGGAGAGCCTCGGACGGCTGCTCTCCTCGCACCCGACGCTCGAACAGCGCCTCGACCAGCTGGCCCGCATCTCGGCCGGCCTGTCCCACCCGTAAGGAGGCCCAGTGGGCCTGCTCGACAGCATCCTGGGCCGCAGCAAACCGGTCCGGCCCGACCTGGACCAGCTCTTCGCCGTCCCCTCCGCCGCGCTCACCCTCGAAGCAGGCACCGGCTTCACCCCGACCGGATACGGGTCGGTGTGCTTCGCCGGGGTGGAGGGCGGCACCTTCGCCCGTATCCGGCAGGACGTACGGGAGCTGCTCGACGCGGACACCGGGCGGGGCGGGGTCCCGGTGGAGTTCAGCCAGGACACCTACGGCTACACGTGGCTGCTCGCACAGCAGCCGGCCGAGGACACCGCGGCCCTGGTCAACGACCTGCACGCGGTGAACACCCTGCTCCAGGACGGCGGCTTCGGCCCGCACCTGCTCTGTTCGCTGATCGGGTTCCGGAACGCCGAGGGCCGGCGGCTGGCGCTGGTCTACCTCTACAAGCGCGGCACCTTCTACCCGTTCGCCCCGGCCCAGGGCGGCGGCGAACGACGGGACAACCAACTGGAGCTCCAGGTCAGGGCGGTGCTCGGCGACGACCTGCGGGTCGAGGGCGATCTGAGCCGCTGGTTCCCGGTGTGGGGCGCGCCGGGGCTGTGAGCGGCCGGCCGTGATCATTTCGCAACCGATTCCGGCCTGGAGCGAGACCTATCATGTGCATGTCGGCAGGTGTGCCCGGTTACGCTCCGGACATGCCCGACAGCACATCCGCACCTGCCGCCCTGCCCGCCTTCGCCGACCGCACCGAGGACCGGCCGGTCTACGTGATCGGTGGTGGCCCCGCCGGCCTCGCCACCGCCGCGGCCCTGCGGGCGCGCGGGGTGCGGGCGGTGGTCCTGGAGCGCACCGGGGAGGTCGGCGCGTCCTGGCGCCGCCACTACGACCGGCTGCACCTGCACACCACCCGGCGGTGGTCGTCGCTGCCCGGGCTGGCGATGCCGCGCCGGTTCGGACGGTGGGTCTCACGCGCCGACATGGTGCGCTACCTGGAGAAGTACGCCGACCACCATGAGCTGGAGGTCGTCACCGGCGTCGAGGTGTCCCGGATGGAGCGGGCCGGGGACGGGACGGGCTGGCGGCTGAGCGCCACCGGCGGGCGGGTGCTGACGGGCCGGGCGGTGGTCGTGGCGACCGGCTTCAACCACACCCCCCGGGTCCCGGACTGGCCCGGCCGCGAGGGGTTCACCGGCACGCTGCTGCACGCCGCGGAGTACCGGGAGCCGGGCCCCTACGCGGGCAAGGACGTGCTGGTGGCCGGCATCGGCAACACGGGGGCCGAGATCGCCGTGGACCTGGTCGAGGGCGGTGCCGCCCGGGTGCGGATCGCGGTGCGCACGCCTCCGCACATCGTGCGCCGCTCCACGGCGGGCTGGCCCGCGCAGGCGACCGCCGTCCTGGTCCGCCGGCTGCCGGTCCGGCTGGTCGACGCGGCGGGGCGGCTGATGTGCCGGATCTCCGTGCCCGACCTCTCGGCGCACGGACTGCCCCGGCCGCGCGGTGGCCTCTACTCCCGGGTCCGCCAGGGCGCGATCCCGGTGCAGGACGTCGGGCTGATCGCCGCCGTGAAGAGTGGCCGGGTGGTGCCGGTGGCGGCCGTCGAGTCGTTCGACGGGGACACGGTGGTACTGGCCGACGGCGCCAGGGTCACGCCGGACGCGGTGATCGCGGCGACCGGCTACGAGCGGTCGCTGGAGGGTCTGGTGGGCCACCTCGGGGTCCTGGACGACCGGGGCCGCCCCGTCGTGCACGGCGCCCGTACCCCGAAGCAGGCCCCCGGGCTGTACTTCACCGGGTTCACCAACCCGATCAGCGGGATGCTGCGCGAGATAGCCCGGGACGCCCGGAAGATAGCCGGGCGGCTGGCCTCGGCGAAGGGCTGACGGGGCGGGGACGGGGCGCACCGCACCGTCCCCGCCCGGCCCCCCGGCCGTCAGGCGGTGGGGTTCACCGTGACCGTGGCGGTGTTGTTGCCCGGCTCGGGGTCGAACGGGAAGTCGGTGCCGAAGCTCGCGGGCCTCAGGGTGACGGCGCCGTGGGCGTCGGGCACCACGGTGTCGACGCGCAGGTCGAAGGGGAAGACACGGGTGGTGTCCTCCAGCACCCAGTACGGCATCTCGCAGACGTAGCTCGGGGCGCCGAGCCGGCCCGCCCGGTAGCCGCCGGACAGCGTCCGGGGCTCACACGCGTCGGGCACGGAGGTGGCGGTGGTGCCCGCCGGGACGGTGAATCCGACCAGGGCCACCGAGTCGCCCGAGCCGAGGTTGCCGAACCAGCCGGGACCGTTGTTGTGGAAGGTGACGTCGGCCCGGACGGTGTCGCCCGCCGCACCGCTGACCTTCACGTCGCGTACGGAGAAGTCCGCGGTGCTGACCGCCTTCAGCGCCACGGAGACGTAGTTGTCCTCCTCCGCGATGTCGTCAGCGCCGCCACCGGGCCTGAGGCTGATGTCCAGCCGCTCGGTCAGGGCGTGCGGGGCGAGGGACATCCGCAGCGGCTCGGGCAGCGTGAAGGTCTCCCCCGGTTCGAGGACCTGGTCGAAGGCGCAGTCGGCCTGGTACATCGGCGCGTAGTCGTCGTCGCCGAGATCCGTGTAGGTGCAGGCGTCGTACCGGGAGTCGAAGCCGAGCCCGTACGAGGCGGTCATGCCGAGGGTGAAGCCCTGGGCCGGGACGGCGCCCCGGTTGGTCACGGTGAGCGGCAGGGTGTGGACGCTGCCGGGCTGGGCGCCGGTGACCGGGTCCAACTCGTTCAGGGCCAGGTCGGGGCCGGAGGTGACGGTGACCGTGGAGTCGAAGGAGTCCTTCGGGGCCTCCAGCGTCCCGTCGGGGCCGCCGAGCGCCGTGGCCTCGTAGGTCACCTTGCCCTGGGCACCCAGCTCGGCGCCGGCCGCCGGGCGGAGGCCGAGGGTGATCTGCGGGTCGTAGTCCTCGCCGATCACGGGAACCACGGGTATGTCACACACCGCCGTGGTGCCGGCGGGCGCGCAGTTGGAGGGCCAGCTCACCTCGGCGACCCCGGCGAGGCCGGAGACGTCCACGGTGACCTGGCCGTCGATCACCGAGAAGGTGTCGTTGTCGTGGTACAGGCCGACCTCGAAGTCGGTCTCGGACTCCGAACCGGCCTGGAGGTTCTGCTCGTACGGCGCGGCGATCCACAGCTGGTCGGACTGCGGTTCGTCGGCCGACGCCGGAACGGACAGCCCGGTGAGCAGGGCTCCGGTGACGACGGCGACCGAGGTGGCGAGGCGCGCGACGGGGCGGGCGGGGACAGGTCTCATGGCTCTCCAGTGACGGGGTCGTGACGGGCTCCCGCCGGTGGACGCTGCCACCGGCATCAACCATGTGACGATCAAGGACCGTCCAGGGTTGTGGAGCTTCAGCCATCACATCGCGGGAGGGGACGTGCCGTCACCTGGGTTTTCCTGCCCGCCCCTGACGGTCTGTCACTGCGCCACGAGGCCGTCCCGCGGTGCGCGGCGGATGACCAGGGCCATCAGGGCCGCCGACGCGCACAGGGCCCCCGCCGCGTACCAGACCACGTCGTACGAGCCGAAGACGTCACGGGCCACGCCGCCGAGGAAGGCCACCAGGGCCGCGCCCACCTGGTGGGAGGCGAGGACCCAGCCGAAGACGATCGCGCTGTCCTCGCCGTACTGCTCACGGCACAAGGCCATCGTCGGCGGGACCGTGGCGACCCAGTCCAGGCCGTAGAAGACGATGAAGAAGACCATCGGCGGGTGCACCGACGGGCCGAGCAGCATGGGCAGGAAGAGGAGGGAGACCCCGCGCAGCGCGTAGTAGACGGCCAGCAGCCTGCGGGCGTCGAAGCGGTCGGTGAGCCAGCCGCTGAAGACCGTGCCGATGACGTCGAAGACCCCGATGACCGCGAGCAGCGAGGCCGCCGCGGTGATCGGCATGCCGTGGTCGTGGGCCGAGGGGACGAAGTGGGTGCGGATCAGGCCGTTGGTGGAGGCCCCGCAGATCGCGAACGTGCCGGCCAGCAGCCAGAAGGGCCCGGTGCGGGCCGCGTCGGCCAGGACGCGCAGGGTGCGGGTGGCGGCGCCCTTCGCGGGGGCCGGCTTCTCCACGTACGTGCCGCCGTACGGAGCGAGGCCCACGTCGGCCGGGTGGTCCCGCATCAGGAGCCAGACGAACGGGACGACGACGAGCGCGGCCAGAGCCACCGTCACCGAGGCGGGGCGCCACCCGTGCCGGTCGACGATCCAGGCGCACAGGGGGAGGAAGACGAGCTGGCCGGATGCCCCGGCCGCGGTCAGGATGCCGCTGACCAGGCCGCGGCGGGCGACGAACCAGCGGTGGGTGACGGTCGCAGAGAAGGCCATCGCCATGGAGCCGGTGCCCAGACCCACGAGCAGGCCCCAGTACAGCATCAGCTGCCAGGCGGCGGTCATCCAGACGCTGGCCAGGGCGCCGGCGGCCACCGCGCTCAGCGCGACGACGACGACCCGGCGGATGCCGAAGCGGTCCATCAACGCCGCCGCGAACGGCGCGGTGAGCCCGTACAGGGCCATGTCGATGGAGACGGCCAGCCCGATCTCGCCCCGGGACCAGCCGAACTCGGTGTGGAGGGGGTCGATGAGCAGACCCGGCAGGGAGTTGAAGGCCGCGCCGCCGATGATCGTCACGAAGGTGACGGCGGCGACGATCCACGCCCGGTGCATGCGCGGGCGGGAGGGGCTGCGGGGCGGGGCGGCCAGGGGCGTCGCGCTGTCGGTCGTCGGATTCACGTGGACCAGCATCCGGGCGGCCGCCATCGCGCACGAGTGGCTTGGATGCCACCCTTCGCAAGGATCGGGCCATCGGGTCAGAGGCGGACGGAGGAGCGCCGGGAGACCAGGCCGGTGTGGAGCGCCCAGGCCAGGGCCGCGCCCACCGCGTACCAGAGCAGGTCCGGTGCGTTGAACGTCGAGCCGAGCACCAGCCGGGCCGCCGTGCTGCGCCGGGAGAGTTCGGCGGGCAGGTCCGTCAGCTGGGCCAGCTCCACCGCCCAGCTGACGGCCAGCGCGGCACCGGCGGCCGTGAGCGGGCGCACCCGGGGCAGCAGGAGGACCACGAGGGTGTGGATCAGTACGGTGTACAGGGCGTCCCCCGCGTACTTCGCCGCCGCGCCGTCCCCCACCGCGCGGACGCCCAGCCCCGCCGCGACCGTGAGCGCGGCGGCGGCCAGCGCCGCGGCACGGACGGCGACGGCGGGGGGAATGGATGAACGCCCGGACTGCTTCACCTTCATGGCAGGGACGTCTACCAGCCCCGAGCCGCGAACACCCAATCGACGGGAGAACAGGAGTCAGCGTGCCGCACCGTGTCGTCGTCCTCGCCCTGGACGGGCTGCTGCCCTTCGAACTGGGCATCCCGCAGCGGATCTTCGGCCTCCCGAGGGTTCCCCACCCGCTCGGCAAGGGCGAGAAGCTGTACGAGGTCGTCACCTGCTCCACCCGCCCGCCGGGCCCCGTCCTGACCGACGCCGACTTCCACATCGTCGTCGAGCACGGCCCCGAGGCCCTGGGCACCGCGGACACCGTCGTCGTGCCCGCCTCGTACGAACTCGGGCCGGTCCACGAGGAGGGCAGGCTCACCGACGAACTGGCGGCCGCCCTCGCGTACATCAGGCCGGGGACGCGGCTGGTCTCCATCTGCACGGGCGGTTACGTCCTCGCGGCGGCCGGATACCTGGACGGACGCCCCGCCACGACGCACTGGGCCTCGGCCGGCCACTTCCAGCGGCTCTTCCCGAAGGTCCGCGTCGATCCGGATGTGCTGTTCATCGACGACGGCGACGTCCTGACCTCGGCCGGGGTGGCCGCCGGGATCGACCTCTGCCTGCACATCGTGCGGCGGGACCACGGCACCGCCGTCGCCAACGACGTCGCCCGGCGCACGGTCGTGCCGCCGCACCGCGACGGCGGACAGGCGCAGTTCGTCCGGCGGCCGCTGCCCGAGACGGGGTCCGCCGGCACGGCCGCGGCACGGTCCTGGGCGATCGGCAGGCTGGACCGGCCGATCCTGCTGCGGGACATGGCCCAGCAGGAGTCCATGAGCGTGCGGACGTTCACCCGCCGTTTCCGCGACGAGGTCGGGGTGAGCCCGGGGCAGTGGCTGACGCAGCAGCGGGTGGAGCGGGCCCGGCATCTGCTGGAGTCCACGGACCTGTCGGTCGACCAGGTGGCACGCGACGCGGGCTTCGGTACGGCGACCTCCCTGCGGCAGCACGTGCAGGCCGCGCTGGGGGTGCCGCCGACGGTCTACCGCCGGACGTTCCGCACGCGGGGCGCGGAGGCGGTGCGGGCGCACTGAGCCGGGCCGTGCGGGTCCGGCCCCCCGGTCCGGGGCCTTCGGCGCCCGGCCCCCGGCGCCCTCAGATCCGCGCGCCGCCCAGAGCGTCCGACTGCTCGCCCGGGGTCGCCGGGGCCGGCACCGGGACGCCCCGGTCGATCTCGCACCAGATGCGCTTCCCGGCGCCCTCCGGCTGCCAGCCCCAGCGGTCGGCCAGGCCGTCCACCAGCTCCAGTCCGCGGCCGCCGGTGTCCTCACCCTCCGCGTGCCGCGGCCGGGGCGGGCGACAACTGGTGTCGGCCACCTCGACCCGGACCGTCCCCGCCGACTCGGCCGAGCCGAAGAGCATCCGCAGCACGGCGGGGCATCCCGTGTGGACGACCGCGTTGGTGACCAGCTCCGAGATCAGCAGGACGAGCGTCTCGGCGAGCGATTCGTCGTCCTCCATCCCGGACCCGGCCAGACGCGACCGCGCCCATCTCCGGGCCCGTCCCACTTCCGCGGGATCCGGGCCCACTTCCAGCTGAACCTGAAGCACCTGCACCGCTCACACCATCCGAACCGGCGGACACATCGCCTCGCGCCTCCTCGGGATCACGGAACGTGACTCCCCTACGAGACAGCATGGTTGACGTACAGTCACCGCAACAAGCGCTTCGGGCATATTCCAGCGTGAAGGAGTACCCGTGGTGCATACTGTGCGACGCACGCCGCGGTGAGTCGAACAGGAGCGCGTCGGCGCCTCGGGAACCGGCTCCCCGGCAGGTCCGGCACAGCCCCTCGCTCCGCGAGCGGTTCGCCGTCCGGGGGCCGGGGCGACCGCACGGGCCACTCCCTCGGTCTCCGGTACCACCACCACTCGCATCCCACGGAGCGTACCCGAGCGGACCGTCCGACTCCGGCCGGTGACCACCCCGGACGAAAGTTCGGACCGCCACCGACTGCGCTGCGTCACCTCTCGGCCAGGACCGGCCGGATCCGGCCAGCCGTCTCAGGTGCCCGGCTGAGTCACGCTCCTCGGGCGTCCGGCTCGCTCACCCTTTTCAGGCGTCCGGTTCGCTCACCCTTTTCAGGCGTCCGGCTCGATCACGGTGAAGTACGCGGAGAACGCGGCGACCGCGTCCGCCTCGGCGACCCGTCCGTCCTGGTCGGCGTCCAGGCTCCGGGCCGCCACCCCCGCGATGTCGCCGCCGGCGCCCAGCACCCGCAGGGCCCGTTCCACGGCAGCGACCGGGGCCGACCCCGCGGGGCCGTCGCCGCCCGCCACGTCGATGGCGGCCCGCAGGAAGGGCCGGGCGATCTCCGCGAAGCGCTCGGGGCTGTCGCGCAGCCGCTTCACCGCGCCGCCCACGAACTCCTCGCGGTTGACGCGCTGGTCACCGTCCACGTCGGCGATCCCCGCCATGCCCTGCCAGAAGGCCTCCGCACCCGAGTAGAGCGCCTGCCCCCTGTCGCAGCGGGCCTTCGTCCCGAACTCGGCGAGCAGACGGGCCGCCGCGGCGTCGAAGTCGGCACGGTCGATGTACCCGTTGCCGTCCTGGTCGAAGGCGGCGAAACGGTGAGCGATCTTGCGCTCGTACTCTGCGCTGTCCATGCCCGGAGGGTACGACGTGGGAGGGCGCCCCGTGTCACGCCCGCTCGTCGGCGGCGTCACAACCGGGATGACGGCCGTCCGCGTCAGGCGGTGAGCGGCCGGGAGACCCCGTCGGTGGCCGATCCGGCGTCGGGGTAGACCTCGAAGAGCCTGCGGACACCGAGGGCACCGAGCACCTTGTTGACGTGGGAGCCGTCCTCCGCGCCGCGGGCCGGGAGTATCAGCCGCAGCCGTCCGCCGCAGGACTTCATGAGGCGGCGGGTGGCGATCAGGACGTTGACTCCGCTGGAGTCGCAGAAGAAGACGCCGGAGAGGTCGAGGACCACGTCGTGCCGGCCCTCTGCCACGGCTCCGTGGACGGACTGGCGCACGGCGGGCGCGGACGCCAGATCGAGCTCGCCGCGGATCCGCAGCACGGTCCACGCGCCCTGCTCGTTCTCGTCCACCTTCAGCGTCACGCCACTGGACCTCTCGTTCCGGCGGGTTCCGGAGGATCCGGAAGTTTCCGTTCCCCCTCGCGGCTGCCCGCGCCCCGGGCCTGCGAAACACCGGTGCGCTCATCGGCCCGGCACAGGTTTCATACAAAACCGATCGCCTAATGATCGTTTGCTCGGAGGACAGACGGCAAGACGTGACGTTTTCCCTATCATCTGGCGCCACTCGGGGGACGTACTTGGTGCAAAGGCGCGTGGTCGGTGGAGGCCGCCCACTACATTCGAGGTGACGAGGGGCACAGGGCTGGGGGCTGGGATGGCGAAGGACGCACCACCGCGCTGGGACCGCCGCATGCAGCAGAGGCTGGCGCGCGGCGAGGCGGCTGCCCTCGGCGAGCTCTACGACCGCTTCGCCCCGCTCGTGCACAGCCAGGCCCACCGCATGCTCGACGACGAGGAGGCCGCGGACCTGGTGACCCGGGAGGTCTTCGGCTACGTCTGGGAGAACCCGGACGCCTACGACCCGAAGCAGGGCCCGATGCGGTCCTGGGTGGCGCGGCTCACCCACCGCCGGTCGGTGGAGCGGCTCCGCGCGACGCACGGCGAGGCCGAGGGACCGGACGCGCGGGCCCACGACGAGGAGCTGGAGCACCGGGTCCGCAAGGCCACGGCCGCCGCCCGCGCCGACTACATCGTGGCCTCGATGCCCGCCTCCCTGCGCTCCGCCCTGGAGCTCGCGTACGTCCAGCGCCGCGACTACCGCCAGGCGGCCGCCGACCTCGGGGTCACCGGTGACGAGGCCCGGCGACGGCTGCGGCTCGGCCTCCAGCTGCTCTCCACCGCGAGTCCCCGCCCGCCGGACGGGTCCGCGCCACCCGGATACGGACCGACATCATGAGCAGCGACACCGGCGGCAGCGGCCGCGACGAGGAGCGTCTGGACACCGGGCGCATACCGCGGCCCAGGGACGCCGTGGACGACAGCCCGTCCGCCGGGGACGGCGGCCCCGGCCTGTCCCACCAGGTCCTCAAGTCGCTGCTCGGCGCCTGGGCGCTCTCCGCCTGCTCCGCCGAGGAGACCGCGGCGGTGGAGGAGCACCTCACCGGGTGCGCCCGTTGCGCGGAGGAGGCGCTGCGGCTGCGGGACGCGGTGGGCCTGCTGCACACCGACGGCAGCCTGGACCTCGACCCGATGCTCCGTTCCCGGGTCCTGGAGGGGTGCCTCGGCCGTCGTCCCGCGCGCATCCCGGTCCCGTCCTGGGCCGCCCCGTACGACGCGGAGACCGCCCGGCTCGACGCGCTGCTCAGGGACTTCGGCGACGCCGAGTGGCACGCCCCGGTGCGGCTGAAGTGGTTCGAGGACGAGCGCCAGGCTCACCGCAGGACGACGGTGGCCGGGGTGATCAGCCATCTGACGGCGGTGGACGGCCTCGTCTCGGCGGCCCTCGGTCTGGACGACCCCCTGGGGAACGGTGAGAAGCCGTTGTCCCCGACCGGGCGGACGGAAACATACTGGTCGTCCGCTTACCATCCGCCGACCAGGACCGTCCGTGAGCCGTGGCGCGACCAGAGCCACACGCTGGTGCGCACGGTCTCCTTCGCCGGGCGCGGTGTCGGCGAACTCTCGGTGCCGTACGGCGCCTTCGCCCTGCCGCTGGAGGATTCGCTGCTGGAGCGGGCCTTCGAGTGCTGGGTGCACGGCGGTGACATCGCGGACGCGGTGGACTACCCCTACGAGCCGCCCTCCCCGCCCCATCTGCACCGGATGATCGATCTGGCGGCCAGGCTGCTGCCCGCCACCCTCGCCGGACGCCGCCGCGCGGGACTGGCCGCACCGGCCCGCGGGCTGGTCACGGCGGGCGCGCCGGGGCGCTCGCTCCACCTGGAGGTCGAGGGCAGGGGCGGTGGCGACTGGTACATCGCGCTGGACTCGCCGGCCGCCATGGGCTCGCCCGACCACACGGTGGCCCAGGTCGCCCTGGACGGCGTGGAGTTCTGCCGGCTGGTCGCCGGGCACGTACCACCGGTGGAGGCGGCGGCCGGGCAGGAGGGCGACCGCGAGGCGATCAGCGACGTGCTCTTCGCCGCGGCCTCCCTCAGCCGCCTCTGAGGGCCCGGGTCCGGACCTTCGCCCGCCCCCGGAGGGCCGCTACGGGAAGATCACCGTACGGCGGCCGTTGAGCAGGATGCGGCGCTCCGCGTGCCACTTGACCGCTCGGGCCAGCGCCCGGCACTCCACGTCCCGTCCGACGGCCACCAGCTGGTCGGGGGTCACACCGTGCCCGACGCGCTCGACCTCCTGCTCGATGATCGGGCCCTCGTCGAGGTCGGCGGTCACGTAGTGCGCCGTGGCGCCGATCAGCTTCACCCCGCGCGCGTGGGCCTGGTGGTACGGCTTCGCGCCCTTGAAGCTCGGCAGGAAGGAGTGGTGGATGTTGATGATCCGGCCGCTCAGCTGCTTGCAGAGGTCGTCGGAGAGCACCTGCATGTAGCGCGCCAGGACGACGAGTTCGACGTTCTCCCCGCGCACCAGCTCCAGCAGCTGCGCCTCCGCCTCCTGCTTGGTGTCCCTGGTCACCGGGATGTGCCGGAAGGGGATGCCGTACGAGGCGACGAGCTCGGCGAAGTCCGTGTGGTTGGAGACGACCGCCACGATCTCCACCGGCAGGGCGCCGGTGGAGGCACGGAACAGCAGGTCGTTGAGGCAGTGCCCGAACTTGCTGACCATCAGCACCACCCGCATCCGCTCCGAGGCGCGGTGGATCTGCCAATCCATCCGGAACGAGTCGCCGATGGCGGCGAATCCGGCCCGCAGCTTCACCACGTCCGCGGGGCCGTCCGCCGAGAAGTGGACGCGCATGAAGAACAGACCGGTGTCGTGGTCGCCGAACTGCTGGCTGTCCTCGATGTTGCAGCCCGTCACGAGGAGGTAACTCGACACGGCGTGCACGATGCCCTGTCTGTCGGGGCACGAGAGCGTGAGGACGTACTGCTCGGCGGCGGTGTCCGAGGCAGCGGCGGTAACGGAGTCGGCAGGCTGCGGCGCGGTCATCCCCGTAGGGTGCCACACCGCGGCAGGGTCAGGCCGACCTGGTCATGATGCGGAGCACGTCCAGGGACCGGGGCGGAATGTCCGGGTCCTCGGCGTCGTTGACGGCGAGCGCCACATGGGCCTCACGGGCGGCCGTCACGGCCTCCGGCCAGCCGGGGTGCTCCAGGTAGGCCGAGACGGGGGCGTCGGCGCCTATCTGGTGCATGATGCGCAGCACCCGCAGGGCCGCGACGTCCACCAGGGCGGCCTCGGCCGAATCGCGGAAGATCGTCCCGACGTACTTCTCCGCGGACCAGTTGTCCAGCCAGGTGTCCTCGACCAGGCGGTACACGGCGTCGGTCACGTCGCCGTACCCTTCCTGGCCGGCCAGCCAGCACTCCTGGTGGAAGACGGGGTCGGAGAGCATGTGCAGCGCCGAGCGCACGTTCGCGCGCCAGCGCCACCACGGCATGTCGTTGAGCGGCATGCCGCCCATGGTGGAGGAGCGACGGCCGCGACGGGAAGAGTTCTCCGAACCTTGCTGCACGGTTGTCGATCGTACGTTCCGCTCGGCGGCCCGCTCACCGCCCCCCGCAATTCACCCGGACGTCACCGTACGTCGACCCGGTCACACCGCCCCGTTACCCGCCGGGCGGAAAAGTCCGTACCCATGACCGGACGGCGACGCTCCTGCTCCCCCCGCCCTCGCGGGCACCTCGTGCGCACGGCGGCGGCCGGGGCGCTGCTCGTCTCCGGATGCGGCGTGCTCCCTGGGGCGTCGGGGGACTCCAGGGAGCCCGTCACCGTGATGACCTGGGCCCCCGAGTCCGCCGGGCCGCAGGCGGTGGGCATGGCGGGCATGCCGGCCATGGCGCGGACGTATGCCGCCTGGATCAACGAGCAGGGCGGCATCGGCGGACACGAACTGCGGGTCCTGACGTGCGACGAGGGCGACACGGCCATCGGCGCCTCGACGTGCGCCCGGCGCGCGGTCGAGGAGGACGTGGTGGCCGTCGTCGGCTCGTACAGCCGCTACGGGCGCGCCTTCCTGGCCCCCCTGGAGGCGGCCGGCATCCCCTACATCGGCGGCTACGGGGCCTCCCCCGAGGAGTTCACCAGCTATCTCTCCTACCCGGTCAACGGCGGCCAGTCCGCGCTCGTCGCGGGCAACGGCAAGCAGCTGGCGCGGGGGTGCGAGCGGGTCGCCCTGGTGCGGCCGGACACGCTCGTCGGCGACAGCATGCCCGCCCTGCTCGACGAGAGCCTCACGGCCGCCGGCCGACCCGCCGCCCACGACATCACGGCGCCGGAGGAGGCCACCTCCTACGACGGGCAGGCGGCCGAGGCGCTCCGCGAGGCGGGCGGCGGCTGTGTGACGGCGGTGCTCGGCCAGGGCACGGAGACCTTCTTCGACTCCTTCCGCCGGCTCGAACCCGAGGACGGCACGGTACGGATCTCCTCCGTGCTCGGCAGCGTCGGGCAGTCCCTCATCGACCGCACGGGCGGTCGGAAGAGCCCGTTCGAGGGGGCGTACGTCACCGGCTGGTACCCGGAACCGGGAGACGCCCGCTGGGAGGAGATGCGCCGGGTGATCCGCACCTACGCCTTCGACGACAACCGGATCGACCCGGAGGACACCGGGGTGCAGACCACCTGGATCGCCTACACCGTGCTCAAGGCGGTCGTCGAGGCGATGGACCGGTCCGAGATCACGGCCGGCGGCGTCAGCGTCAGCCTCAACCGGGGCACCCGGGTCGACACCGGCGGGCTCACACCCGTGCTGCGCTGGCGGTTCGCGGACATGGTCGGCTCCGCCGCGTACTCGCGGATCGCCAACGGGCAGGTGACGTTCCAGGTGGTGCGCGACGGACGCCTCGTCACCGACCGGAAGGGCTTCGTGGACGTCTCCGAGACCCTGGTGGACGCCCGCCTGCGCGGTTGAGAGCCTGGGACGCCACCCCCCGGGTCAGAGCTGTACCGGTTCGCGCTCGGTCAGCCCGTACTTCCGGGCGACGGAGTTCCACAGCCCCGAGGCCTTCTTCTTGGCCTGGGTGGCCTCGCCGCTGGAGTTGGCGGCCTTGCCCGTCTCGTCGGTCGACTTGGCCGTGCCGCCCTTGCAGATCTTCTTGTGGTTCCGCTTGGCCTGGCCGGCCCACGCCGCGTAGTGGTCGTCGGCCTCGGCTGAGGCCTTCCAGGCCGCCTTCAGCGAGGACGCCAGCTCCTCGTGGCCGGGGAGCTGGTCGATGCTGATGCCTTCGAGCCGCGTCACCAGTTCACGGCGCTGGGCGGCGGCACCCTTGAGATCCTCGGCCGCCTGGTCCAGGTCGCTGCAGTTCTTGATCTTCTCCACCGCGCCGATCACCGCCGCACGGCTGTTGTTGCTGTCGGCGAGGAGCTTGTCGAGCGCCTCGGCCTGCGGCTTCGCCGGGTCGGCGGCCTGGGTGGACGGTTCGCCCGCGGACGAACTCTGCGAGGCGACCGGCTGCTTGTCGTCCTTCCCGGAGTCGTCGCCCCCGCTCATCAGCGCGCCGGCGCCGAGCCCGACCACCGCGCAGCCGACGACGACCGCGGCGATCAGCGGGATGTGCGGCGAGCGTCTGCGCTCCTCCGTGCGGCCGTGGGGCTCGGGCTCGGGTTCCGGGCCGCGACTGACGCCCTGAAGCCCCGACCGGTACGGCTCGGCGGCCGGCGGCGGGGCCTGCTGCCCGTACGCGCCGGGGAACGGCTGCTGGTGCGGCGGCTGCTGGTGCTGCGCCGGGTCGACCTGGGACATCTGCTGGGTGGCGCCCGCCGGTTCCGGGTTGCGGAACAGGCTGTCGAACTCGGCGGGCGGCTGCCGGTCGCCGGGAGCGCCCGGCCGGATGCCGTACGGGGCACCGCCGGGCACCGGGGGTATGTACTGGGTCGCGTCCGCGTCCCCCGCCTGACCGGGGGACTGCTGGTAGCCGTTCGGATCGGCGCCGGGCACGGGCGCGATGTACTGCGTGGCGTCCGCGTCCCCGCCGGGCCCCGCCTCCGGGGGCAGCGGCTGGGCGTACGGCTGGGGCTGGTGCTGCGGCTGCTGGTACGGGTCCTGCGGGGACCCGTACCCGTCCTGCTGCCCGTACGGCTGCTGCGGGGGCGGATACGCCCCGTGCTGCGGCGCGTATCCGCCCTGCTGGGGCTGCTCCGGAGGCAACTGCCCCGGCGGCAGACCGCCCTGGGGCGCGGACTGCGGGCCCCAGGACTGGCCCCAGGGCTGACCGCCCGCGGGAGCGGCGGGTTCGGCAGGCTGGTTCGCCTGCCCCCCTGCCGACCAGGGTGCGCCGCCGTCTGAGGGCAGCACGACCCCTTCGTGGGCGGGCCGTACAGCAGGGGGCTGCTGCTCGTCACCCTGTCCGCTCTGCGTCACCGGGACTCCTACATGTCAACCTACGGAATCGTCGGCTCACGCTACCGGGTGTACGCCACCCCGCGCCAAGCGCCCAGGTGCGCTCACCGACCCTTCACACGGCGGGTAACACGCAGCGCCCCCGCGGCGCTGATCACGGTGGCTCGCACGGCCGTTCAGGCGGCCTGCAGTTCGAGCCGGGCGTCGAACTCCCGGACCGCGGGCTGATCCCCGTACGGCGCGAGGCGCTGCTGGAGGTCGTCGAGGTACTCGGCGCCCCGGCTGGAACGCACCGTTCCCAGCAGCTCCATCGCCCGCAGCCCCGTGTGGCACGCCTGCTCCACCTCGCGCTGCTGGACCTGTGCAGTCGCCAGCAGCACCAGACCGATCCCCCGGCGCCGCGTCCGGGACTCCGGCAGGGCCGCCAGCGCCTCCTTGGCCCGGCGCGCGGCCGGTTCGGCCTGGCCCAGGTCGCGGTGACAGTGCGCCAGCTCGTCGGCGAGGTAGCCCGCGTCGAAGTGGGCGATCCAGGACGGGTCGTCACCGGTCTTCGGATCCGCCCGCTCCAGCGCGTCCACGGCCCGGCCGGCCACCACCTCGCAGGTGCGGGCGTCCCCCATCAGCGCGTGCCCCCGCGCCTCGGCGGCGTGGAACATCGCCTCCGCCCTCGGTGTCACCCTCCCCCGGGCGCCCTCCTGCGCGGCCCGTGCCAGCTGCGCGATCTCCCGCGGGTTGCCCAGCTGGGCGGCGAGATGGCTCATGGACGCGGCCAGCACATAACCGCCGTACGCCCGGTCGCCGGCGGCCTGGGCCAGGCGCAGCGCCTGGATGTAGTACCGCTGGGCCAGGCCGGGCTGGCCGGTGTCGACCGCCATGTACCCGGCGAGTTCGGTGAGCCGGGCGACGGCGGCGAACAGGTCCCGGCCGGTCGATTCGCGGTACGCCCCCGAAAGGAGCCCGGAGACCACGCTGTTGAGGTAGTGCACCAGCACGGGCCGCACATGGCCGCTGCCGAAGCGGTGGTCCAGGTCGACGAGCGCGGCGGTCATCGCCCGCACCGCCTCCACGTCCGCCGGTCCGACCCTGGCCCCGGCCGTCCGCGCCACCTGCGGGTCGGCCCCGGAGATCAGCCAGTCACGGCTGGGCTCCACCAGGGCCGACGCGGCCACCGCCGAGCCCGAGAGCAGATCGCGACGGCCCACGTCGCTGCGCCACAACTCGCAGACCTGCTCGATCGCGCCGAGCACCGTGGGGGCGAACTGCAGGCCCACGCCCGAGGCGAGGCTCTTGCCGTTGGCCATGCCGATCTCGTCGATCGTGACCGTGCGCCCGAGCTTGCGGCCGAGCGCCTCGGCGATGATGCCGGGGGCCCTGCCGCGCGGTTGCTGCCCCCGCAGCCAGCGGGCCACGGAGGTCTTGTCGTAACGGAGGTCGAGCCCCCGCTCGGTCCCGACCATGTTGACGCGTCGGGCGAGGCCCGCGTTGGAGCACCCCGCCTCCTGGATCAGCGTCTGGAGCCGTTCGTTCGGCTGGCGTGCGACGAGAGGCCTGGCTGCCATGTTTCCCCCTGGGAGCGCAGTGATCAAGGAAGGGATCACTGCCCGGCGTTGGCGCAAGAAATGCGCATATTCATCATCATTGGGTACCACCTTGAGCGTGTGCACACAGTCGTGCATGTGGCTACCCGCACTTCGGGGCACCGCCTCATGCGCGCCCCCGTCAGTGCACCCGTGCGCCCCGCGTGGGGGCCCGGTGCGCCGTGACCGGCGACCGTGCGCCCGTAACCCCGGATGGCGGCGGAAGTTGTGCTGGACGTGGAAGAGCGCATCGCAGGAGTGACGGAAGTCGCGCAGGCCGTACGGGTCCCCCGGCAGCGAGGTGAGCAACTGCTCGAAGCCGCGGCCTGGTACGCGGAGGAACGGCACTGGGACGTGGTCCCCGGCACCTGGCTGGACGTGGTGGAGGGCGCCGAGCGCTGCTCGTGCGGGGACGCCGGCTGCGCCGCGCCCGGAGCCCACCCGACCCGGCCCGACTGGATGGGCCAGGCGACCGGCAGTGGGGCCGCCGCCCGCCGGATGTGGTCCGACCGGCCGGGTTCCTCGGTGCTGCTCCCGGCCGGACGGGCCTTCGACGCGCTGGACGTACCGGAGTCGGCCGGTTTCCTGGCGCTGGCGCGGATGGAGCGGATGGGGCTCCCCCTCGGCCCGGTCACCCGCACCCCGGACCGCAGGATGCTGTTCCTCGTCCTGCCCGGCGCGTCCGCCAAGGCCCCCGGCCTGGTGAGCGGGCTGGGCTGGGACGCCGGGGCGCTCGGCCTGGTCGGCCGGGGCGAGGGGCACTACGTCGTCGGCCCGCCCACCCGGGTCGGCGGGCGCGGGGCCGTGCAGTGGGCGCGCCGGCCGAGCCAGGCCAACCGCTGGCTGCCGGACGTGGACGAGCTGATCAGCCCGCTCGCCTACGCCTGCGCGCGCGAGGCCGCCGACGCCCGGGAGCGCCTTTCGTAGGCTGGTCCCCATGACGGGGACTTCGAAAGGCAGTGCGATGCCGGAACACGCAGCGAGCACGGACAGGACGGACGCGACGGTGCCCGCGGTGCGGGTCGAGGGGCTGTGGAAGCGGTTCGGTGACCAGGTGGCGGTCGCCGGGATCGACCTGGAGCTGCCCGCGGGCAGGTTCATCGGCCTGGTGGGCCCGAACGGGGCGGGCAAGACCACGACGCTGTCGATGGTGACCGGACTGCTCAGGCCCGACATGGGGCGTGTCGAGGTCCGCGGTCACGACGTGTGGCGCGATCCGGTGGAGGTGAAGTCGCGCATCGGGGTGCTCCCGGAGGGGCTGCGCCTCTTCGAACGGCTCTCGGGGCGTGAACTGCTCGCCTACATGGGCAGGTTGCGCGGGCTGCCGGGCGCGGAGGTGGACAAGCGGGCCACCCAGCTGCTGGACGTGCTCGATCTGGCGGGGTCGCAGCACAAGCTCGTCGTGGACTACTCGACCGGTATGCGGAAGAAGATCGGGCTCGCGGCCGCGCTGCTGCACAACCCCGAAGTGCTCTTCCTGGACGAGCCGTTCGAAGGGGTGGACCCGGTCTCGGCGCAGATCATCCGTGAGGTACTGGAGCGCTACACCCGCTCCGGCGCGACGGTGGTCTTCTCCAGCCATGTGATGGAGCTCGTCGAGTCGCTCTGCGACTGGGTGGCCGTGATGGCGGCGGGCCGCATCCGGGCACAGGGCACGCTCGCCGAGGTGCGCGGTGACGCGCCGTCGCTGCAGAGCGCCTTCCTGGAACTGGTCGGTGCGGGCGGCCGGGAGACCGGCGGCTCCCTGGACTGGCTGGGCGGCACCCGATGAGCGCGCTGGACGCGTCGGCGGGGCCCGCGGTCCCGGCCGCCGGGGCGCAGGGCCTCGTCCCCGTCTTCGTACGGTTGAAGCTGTCGCTGTTGCGCAACGGGCTGCGGCAGTCGTCGGGGCGGAAGGCGGCGTACGTCAGCTCCCTCGTCGTCACGCTGCTGCTGGCCGCCGGTCAGGTGGCGGGGCTGGTGCTGCTGCGCGGCCACGCGCAGGCGCAGACCCTCGCGGTGCTGCTGATGGGGGTGATGGCGCTCGGCTGGGCGGTGATGCCGCTGTTCTTCCCGAGCGGCGACGAGACCCTGGACCCGAGCCGGCTGGTGATGCTGCCGCTCCGGCCGCGTCCGCTGATCGGCGCGCTGCTGGTGTCCTCGCTGGTCGGGATCGGGCCGCTCTTCACGGTGGCCCTGGCGGTCGGGTCGGTGATCGCCGTCGCGCACGGGGCGGTGGCCGTACTGATCGGGGTCGTCGCCGCTCCGCTGTCGCTGCTGGTCTGTGTGGCGCTGGCGAGGTGGGTCACCACGGCCAACACCCGGCTGCTGACCTCGCGCAAGGGCCGCGACCTCGCGGTGCTCAGCGGGCTGGTGATCGCGGTGGGCATCCAGTTCGTCAACTTCGGTACGCAGCGGCTGAGTCAGGCGGGCGGGCTGTCCGCGCTGGAGCCGGCGGCGGACGTGGTGGGCTGGCTGCCCGCGGCCTCGGCGCTCGGCGCGGTGGGGTCGGCCTCCGACGGGTCGTACGGCGTGGCCGCCGGCCGGTTGGCGGTCTCGGTCCTCGCCCTGGGAGTCCTGCTGTGGCTGTGGCACCGGAGCCTGGACCGGCTGATGTCGCAGCCGGACGGCTCCACGGTCGCGGCGGCCGGACCGTCACGCCGCCGGTCCGGGACGGAGCGCTCCGGGTTCTTCGCGCTGTTCCCCGAGGGGCGCACGGGAACGGTGATGGAGCGGAGCCTGCGGTACGTCGCGCGGGACCCGAAGACCAAGGCGGCCTGGGTGACGGCGCTGGCCATCGGCCTGATCGTGCCGGTGCTCAACGCGGTGCAGGGTGTCGGCTCGGTGTACTTCGCGTGCTTCGCGGCCGGGATGCTCGGCATGCAGATGTACAACCAATTCGGGCAGGACACCTCCGCCTTCTGGATGGTGGCGATGACGGTGTCCTCGGCCCGGGACGCCTGTCTGGAACTGCGGGCGCGCGCCTTGGCGCTGCTGCTGTTCGTCCTGCCGTACACGGTCCTGGTCTCCGTGGTGACGGCGGCGGTGCTCGGGGACTGGGCGGCCCTGCCCGGGGTGGTGGGGCTGTCGTTCGCGCTGCTGGGCGGGATGCTGGCGACGGGTGCGCTGGCCTCGGCCCTGTTCCCGTACTCGATCCCGCAGGACGGCGCGTTCAAGAACGTGGCGCCGGGACAGGCCGGGATCGCCTGGATCTCCATCTTCGGCGGTCTGCTGGCGTCCGCGCTGCTGAGCGCGCCCGTGATCGCGCTGACGATCTGGCTGCATCTGGCCGGTCACCAGGGCTGGTTGTGGCTGCTGCTGCCGGTGGGGGCGGCCTACGGGACGCTCATCGGGTGGCTGGGCGTACGGCTGGCCGCTCCGCGCACCGCGGAACGGCTGCCGGAGATCCTGGCCGCGGTCAGCAAGGGCTGAGGGCCGCCGGGCCAGGACCGGTCCGGGCGGTCAGGGGACGGCCGGTGGGCTGACCGCCTCCCGGTCGTCGTGGCGCTCCTCGGCGAGCCGGTCCAGGAAGGGCTCGACCGCGGCGCGCCAGCCCTCCGGCCGGTCGTAGTGGACCAGGTGCCCGGCGTCGGCCACCTCCGCGTACTGCCCGCGCGGCAGGACGCGGACCATCTCCTGCGCCTCGGCCCGGCCCAGCTCGCCGTCGAGTCCGCGCAGCACCAGGGTGGGGCAGCGCACCTGCGCCAGCTCCTCCCAGTGGGCGTCGTAGACCCAGGTGGCGCGGGACTCCAGCATCTGGCGCCGGGAGAAGACGGGGCGCCAGCCGTCGGGGCCCTCGGCCATCACCTCGGCGAAGAACTCGCCGCGGGACGGATTGGGGCGCTCGACCCAGGGGTCGTCCTCGCCGAACCACTTCCGGACGTCGGCGAGGGTGGCGAAGGGCACCGGCCAGGTGGCGAACCAGTCCTCCCACTCCCGCTGCGAGGCCGCGCCCAGCGCGGACGCGCGCATGTCGCAGACCACCAGGCCCTCGACGAGGTCGGGGCGCTTGGCTGCCAGCTGCCAGGCGGTGAGGGCGCCCATCGCGTGTCCGATGAGGGTGACGGGGGCGAGGCCGAGCTGTTCGATCGCGGCCTCCACGTCGGCGACGTACGCGTCACGGGTGAACGGGCCCTCGGCGGGCTTCGCGCTGCGGCCGTGACCGCGCTGGTCGAGGCCGACCGGCCGGTGGCGCTCGGAGAGCCAGCGGGCGGTGGACGTCCAGTGCGCGGCACGCCCCATCAGGCCGTGGAGCAGTAAGACCCCGGGCGCCTGCTCGGCCTCCGCTCGCCCCTTCGGCGGGTCGGCGAACTCCCAGGCCGACAGGCGTAGCCCGTCGGACCCGGTCACATCAACGCGCCGCACCATAGGTTCTGGCACCCCCTTCTGGTCCTCGATCACCGTGTGGTCGCCTGCGCCAGGCTATCGAACCTTTATTCGAAAAAGGCGTTCCGGCTCGTAACACCCCACCTTCGAGTGACACCGCTCCAGGATTGGCGGCCGTCGCCGGGGGGAGATCTTCTCCAGGCAGCGGATCACTCGGGGACAAGGGTCCGCGGTCACTGACCTCGAGAGCTCGGGGCTCCAGGTCAGCGCAGGGGAGGTCGAGCCCCGGCACCTTCGGGCGCCGGGGCCGTCCGTCGTCCGGGAGGCGATCCGTCCGCCCGCGCGAGGGCGGACCGGCCCGCCCCGTGCGCCCCCGGGGGCCGTACGGAGCACGGCGGCCGCTGTGCGGCGCACAGGCCAGCGCGACGGGCGCATTCCCCGCTCCCTCCCCGACCGCCCGGCAGGCCTGCCGGCGCCCTCAGGTCATATGCCTGGCCACAGCCTGGCACGCGTTTCGCCCGGGCGCTGCGATTCCGGACGGAAAACAGAAAGCGGCCCGTACCCGCCCACTTCTGCACGTGCATCCGCATTTGCAGCCGCGCGGACGCCCCACGATCCCCGCAGGTGAAAGGGCGGGCCGAAGCGGGCGGCCGGGGCGCAAGGGCGCTCGTCCGGCGCACGGACGCACATCGGCGCCGACGCGGGAGCCCCACGTCGGCGCCGATGTCCTCCGTCCTCGTGCGACGGCCCGCGAACCCCGGTGAGCGATCACCGGGCCCGCCGGGACGGGCGTGCCGTCACCGGGTGCCCCGGGCGCGGTGAGCTGCCCGGGGCGCGGCGGGCCGTCCTGTCAGCGCTTGGCGACGAAGACGTGCGAGGCCACATCGGCCTGCAGCTCCGCGGCCTCTCCGCTGGAACCGACCAGCACACCGCCGGCCGACTCCGTCACGCTGACCACCGAGCCGGGCTGCACGCCCGCCCGCCGCAGCGTGTACATCAGCTGGGCGTCGGTCTGGATCGGCTCGCCGATCCTGCGCACCACCACGGTCTTGCCCTCCGCCCCCGGGTCGAGGTCGGCCAGGCTGACCATGCCCTCGTCCAGGAACGGGTCGGCCTCGGCCTGCTCGCCCAGCTCCTCCAGCCCCGGGATCGGGTTGCCGTACGGAGACTCCGTCGGGTGGCGCAGCAGCTCCAGCACCCGGCGCTCCACGGCCTCGCTCATCACGTGCTCCCAGCGACACGCCTCGGCGTGCACCTGCTCCCACTCCAGGCCGATCACGTCGACGAGCAGGCACTCGGCGAGCCGGTGCTTGCGCATCACCCGTGTCGCCAGGCGGCGCCCCTCGTCGGTCAGCTCCAGATGCCGGTCCCCGGCGATCAGGACCAGCCCGTCCCGCTCCATGCGCGCCACCGTCTGGCTGACGGTCGGACCGCTCTGGTCCAGCCGTTCGGCGATCCGGGCGCGCATCGGGACCACGCCTTCCTCTTCGAGCTCGAGGATGGTGCGGAGATACATCTCCGTTGTGTCGATCAGTCCGGACATACGTGCCCCTCGATGCTGTGACATGAAGTCGTCGTGCGATGGCCCTCCACCAATTCTGACGCATACCACCGACAACCGTGCCGCCCCGTCGCCACCGGGCCTCGGTGAAGGGCCCGGGCGGTATTGACAGGTCACCGCTCCTCACCGCAACGTGATCGGCGGCATGCCACCCCGGCCCCCGTTGGAAAGGGTTCCTCGATGAGCGACACCAAGCTCGCCGGTCAGTTCTTCGACGCAGCGATCGGCCTGCTGGAGCGTGTGCGCGACGAGGAGGCCGAGGCCGTCGCCGCGGCGGGAGCCGCGATCGCCGACACGGTCGCCGCGGGCGGGCGGCTCTTCGCCTTCGGCGCCGGCCACTCCTCACTGGCGGCGCAGGACGTCGTCTACCGCGCGGGCGGGCTGGCCCTGATGAACCTGCTCGCCGTGCCGGGCACCGTCGGCGTCGACGTCATGCCGGCCACGCTGGGCTCGGCGCTGGAGCGGGTGGACGGGCTGGCCGGCGCGGTGCTCGACTCCAGCCCCGCCCGGTCCGGCGACCTCCTGGTGATCATCTCCCTGTCGGGGCGCAACGCGCTGCCCGTGGAGATGGCGCAGAACGCCCGGGCGCTGGGGCTCACCGTCATCGGCGTCACCTCGGTCGCGTACGCGACGGGCACCCGGTCCCGGCACGTCTCGGGGGGCTTCCTTCGGGACCACTGCGACATCGTCCTCGACAGCAAGATCGCCATCGGCGACGCGGAGCTGACCACGGCCGGGGTCGAGGCGCCGTTCGCGCCCGCGTCGACGGTCGTCACCAGCGCCCTGATGCAGGCGATGATGGCCACCGCCGCGGAGGAGCTGGTCGCCCGGGGCATCGAGCCGCCGCTGCTGCGGTCGGGCAACGTGGACGGCGGACACGAGTGGAACGGGCGCGTGATGCGGGAGTACGGGGACCGGATCTTCTACCGCCACTGAGCCGCACCCGGCGGCCCCTGAGGGGCCGGCCCGTCAGAGGGCGTCCCGGCCCGTCAGCTGGGCCAGGTCCACCGCCGAGGCGACCCGGGCCGCCACGCTCTCCGCGTACAGCGCGTCCGGCCGCTCGAAGGCGCTGCGGTTCGCGGCGCGCAGGAACGTCACCACCCCGAGCGTCCGCCCACGGCTCCGCAGCACCACGCACAGGGCGTGCACCGCGTCCCCGGGCCACTGGCGCTCCAGCGCCCAGGTCTCTCCCGCACCGGCCCGGGCGCTGGTACGGACCGCCCCCGTACGCTCCACCGCCTGGAGCGCCGGGTGCCCCGCCGCGTACCGCACCGGGATCGAGCCGCCGGACACGGGCAGGCAGGGGCCCGGCGCGTCGGACGGTGTCGCCGCGGCCCGTACCAGCCGCTCGCCCGCGAACACGTCCACCAGCACGTGGTCGGCGAAGCCGGCCAGGGCGTAGTCCAGCGAGGAGGTCGCCGCCTCCATGGGGTCCTGGCACTCGGCCGCCTGCCGGGCGGCCCGGTGCAGCTGGTTGGACCGGAAACGGAGCCGGTCGGCCTCCTGCTCCGCCAGCTTGGCCTCGGTCACGTCCCGGAACAGCCAGCCCACTCCCAGCGGAACCGGTTCTTCGGCCAGCGGCGAGACCAGCCGGAGGAATCCGCTGCGCCAGCACCGGCGCCGGTCGCCCTCGGCGGTCCGCACCGTCACCCACAGCTCGGCCGGCGCGGGCGGCGCGCCCTCGGCCAGCACGTGCTGGAGCGCGCCCTGGAGCTCCTCGACCCCCTGCACGATCAGCTCGCCCAGCGGGCGCCCCAGCAGCGCCGTACGCCCGGCACCCAGTGTCCGGGCCGCGTAGGAGTTGACGACGGTGGGCCGCAGGTCGACGTCGACCAGGACCACACCCCAGGACGCGTCGTCGAGCAGCGCCTCACTCAGCGCGATGGACCGCTCCAGGTCGATCTGGGCGTGCACCTCGCTGAACGCGCAGTAGACCCCGGCGGGAGCGCCGTCCGGGCCGCGCACCCCGGACGACTGGGTCCGCACCAGGACCCGGCCGCCGTCCTTGCGCAGCAGCGCGAACTCGTGCACCTGGCGCCCCGGGGCGTCCATGGCCGACATCAGCCGCCGCTGCACGTCCTCGGCGTCCGCGCTGCGCACCGCCCACCCCGCGAAACCGCGGCGCCCGACGGCCTCCGCGGCGCTCCAGCCGAGGATCCGCTCGGCCTCGCGGTTCCAGTGGGTGACGGTGCCTCCCGCGTCGAAGGCACAGAGCGCGGCGTCCATCCCGTCGAGCAGCGCCGCGAGCAGCACGGCGCCCTCGGGGCCGGGCCCCTCCTCGGGCCCGATCGCGTCGGCGACCCCACTGCTCCTGGAAGCACTCACTCCGCACCTCCCGCAAGGCGAATTCTGCCTTTACCGCACGTCAGACCATTGAACTCGAAGGTGGGCCACCCCACAGCCACTTCCCGGAAATCAGGTGTCCACCCGCTCCCCGACAAATCGCTTGTGTCCCCCGGAAACCAGTGCCTAGTCTGTGGTCACACGCTGAAAGGAGGTGATCCGAAAAGTGCAGTCTTATCGGATTCGTGAGGTGGCTGCGGGCTGACAGCCCGTCGTCGCACACCGTGCACCTCGGCAGGCTGTCTGCCGAAACCCAAGCAGTCACCGACCCGCAGGCTCGCCGGTAAGTCCGGCCGGCTCCTCCGCAAGGAGGGACCAGAGCCTGCGGGTTTCTGCGTGTCCGGGGCCGGTGCTCCGGACACGCGGGAACCCGGGGCGTGGGGCACGCGGGCCCCGTGCCCTACGGGCAGAGCCGTTCCACCCGCCAGTCCGCGCCCTCGCGGACGTACCGCAGCCGGTCGTGCAGCCGGTTCTCGTGGCCCTGCCAGAATTCGATCGTCTCCGGGACGACGCGGAAGCCGCCCCACTGCGGGGGCGCCGGGACCTTCTCGCCCTCCGGGTAGCGGGCGGCCAGTTCCTCGTAGCGCCGGACCAGCTCCTCGCGTGAGCCGACGACCGTCGACTGTTCGCTCGCCCAGGCCCCCAGCTGGGAACCGTGCGGCCGGGTGCGGAAGTACGCGACCGTCTCGTCCCTGCCGACGCGCGCGGCGGATCCCGTGACGACGACCTGGCGGGCCAGCGGGTGCCAGGGGAAGAGCAGCGAGACGTACGGGTTCGCGGTCAGCTCGCGGCCCTTGCGGGAGCCGTAGTTCGTGAAGAAGACGAAGCCGCGGTCGTCGTAGTGCTTGAGCAGCACCGTGCGGGAGGACGGCCGGCCCTCCGGGGTGGCCGTGGAGACCACCATCGCGTTGGGCTCGTGGAGCATCCCGCCGGCCGCGACCTCGCGGAACCACTGGGCGAACTGGTCCATGGGGTCCGCGGCGAGGTCCTTCTCGGTGAAGTCCTCGGAACGGTACTGCTCGCGCATCGCGGCGGGATCGGTGGTGCAATCGGAGGCAGAGGCGCGCTCGGAGGCGGAAGACGGAGTGGCGTCAGCTGTGGGCACGGGGCCATCCTGCCGCAGCGTGGGGCGGCGCCCGCCGGTGAGGGGCGGGATTCCGGCCGGTGCGGCACCGGTCCGCCGCCGCCACGGACCTGATCGCGGAGTCTGTGCCTGACGTCACCCTTCCCCGCACCGTGCGTACCCGCCAGTATCGTGGCAGGCCCGAGGGACCTGATGGGCCCGCACACAGCCGCCGAGCCGAGGGAGCCGCCTGATGTCCGATTTCGTACCCGGACTTGAAGGAGTCGTCGCGTTCGAGACGGAGATCGCCGAACCCGACAAGGAAGGCGGCTCGCTCCGCTACCGCGGCGTCGACATCGAGGACCTCGTCGGTCACGTGTCGTTCGGCCATGTCTGGGGTCTCCTGGTGGACGGGGCGTTCGACCCGGGCCTGCCGCCCGCCGAGCCCTTCCCCATCCCCGTCCACTCCGGTGACATCCGGGTCGACGTGCAGTCCGCGCTGGCGATGCTGGCGCCGGTGTGGGGTCTCAAGCCGCTCCTGGACATCGACGAGGAGACCGCGCGCGACGACCTGGCGCGGGCCGCCGTCATGGCGCTCTCGTACGTCGCGCAGTCGGCGCGCGGCCAGGGGCTGCCGATGGTCCCGCAGAGCGAGATCGACAAGGCGCGGTCCGTGGTCGAGCGGTTCATGATCCGCTGGCGCGGTGAGCCGGACCCCAAGCACGTCAAGGCCGTCGACGCCTACTGGACGTCGGCCGCCGAGCACGGCATGAACGCCTCCACCTTCACGGCCCGGGTCATCGCCTCGACCGGCGCGGACGTGGCGGCGGCGCTCTCCGGTGCGGTCGGCGCGATGTCGGGTCCGCTGCACGGCGGCGCCCCGTCGCGCGTCCTCGGCATGATCGAGGAGATCGAGCGGACCGGGGACGCCACGGCGTACGTGAAGCGGGCGCTGGACCAGGGTGAGCGGCTGATGGGCTTCGGCCACCGGGTCTACCGGGCCGAGGACCCCCGGGCGCGGGTCCTGCGGCGTACGGCGAAGGAGCTGGCCGCGCCGCGCTTCGAGGTGGCCGAGGCTCTGGAGAAGGCCGCGCTGGAGGAGCTGCACGCCCGCCGCCCGGACCGGGTGCTGGCGACGAACGTCGAGTTCTGGGCGGCGATCGTGCTGGACTTCGCGGAGGTCCCGGCGCACATGTTCACGTCGATGTTCAGCTGCGCCCGTACGGCGGGCTGGTCGGCGCACATCCTGGAGCAGAAGCGGACGGGCCGCCTGGTGCGACCCACGGCGACGTACGTCGGCCCGGGTGCGCGGGACCCCCGGGAGATCGCGGGGTACGACCAGCTCGCGGGCCAAGGCGGCTGACGGAGCGGGCCGGTGCCCGGGAGCGGTGTGCTCTCGGGCACCGGCCCGCTGAGCCGTCTCCAGCCATGAGCGCCGGTCGAATGCGCCCAACGAGCTGCGCCCGAGGCTCTGTCAGCGCCCAGCGGTACGGATGCTCGGGACCTTCCTGACTGAGGACCCCACCGTGGTGCCAGCCGCCGTGGTGCGGTTCGTCGCCGAACAGCTCGGCGGCGGCGGCGAGCATTTCGCCGAGTACGGGGCGCGCTCGCAGACGGTGTACGAACATGCGTGGGAGATCCGCGACGAGTACAGATACCGGGACTTCGCCGCAGGTGAGGCGGAGCTGAAGGAGTTCCTGGCGGCGCGAGTGTGGTCGTCGTTGGAGGGGCCTCGTGCCCTGTTCGACCGGGCGGTGGTGTGGCTGGTGAACAACCGGGTGCTGTTGCCCGGGGTCACGAGGCTGGCCCGGATGGTGGCCGCCGTACGGTCGGAGGAGAACGACCGGCTGCATGCCGCGCTGTACGAGGCGGTCCCGTACGACCTGCGCACCGAGATGATCCGGCTGCTCGAAGTACCGGAGAAGAAGCGGGTGTCGGAGCTGGAACGGCTGCGGCTGGGCCCGATGCGCGTGTCGGGCAGGGCCATGGAACTCGCCCTGGACCGTGCGCGTGAGGTCCGGGGCCTGGGCGCCGGCGCGGTGGACGCCGGACGGGTCCCGGCCGCGCGGATGACCGGGCTGGCCCGGTACGGGCTGACCTCGAAGGCGCCGACGCTGAAGCGGCTGGAGGTCACCAGGCAGACCGCCACGCTGCTGGCGACGGTGCGGCATCTGGAGACGGCGACGGTGGACGACGCGCTCGATCTGCTGCACGCGCTGATGGCCACCAAGCTGCTCGCGAAGGCCGAGCGGATGGGCAACGACGCCAAGCTCAAGGCCCTGCCCCAGCTGCGGAAGGCAGCGAAGAAGGTCGCCGCGGCGGTCGACGTGCTGATGACGACCCCGCCCGCGACCGACACCGGCGAACTCGTCTCCGTGGTCGACGCGTGGTCGGCGATCGAGCAGGTCGTGCCACGCGAGCAGCTGGCCGAGGCGCTCGCCACGATCGCCGCGGCGGTCCCGGACGCCGACGGGGACGACGACGCGGAGTGGCGGGCCGAACTGGTCGCCCGGTACGGCACGGTGCGCGGTTTCATCCGCCTGCTGGTCGAGGTCATCGACTTCGGCGCGGTCGAGGCCGGCGCCCCGGTCGTGAAGGCACTCAAAGCTCTGCCGGAACTGATCGGCCGCAAGAAGGTCGGCGCCGAGGAGGTCGCCTCCGACCTGGTGACCGGCTCGTGGCGGCGGCTGGTGTTCGCCAACCCCAGCCTGCCGCACGGCGTGGTCGACAAAGCCGCGTACTCGTTCTGCGTCCTGGAGCACCTGCACCGCTCGCTGCGCCGACGGGACGTATTCGCCAGGGACGGTGACCGCTGGGGCGATACGCGCGCCAAGCTGCTGGCCGGGGCCAGGTGGACGGCCGCCGAGCCGAAGGTGCTCACCGCGCTCGGTCTGGGAAGCGAGCCCGCCGGACACCTCGCCGAACTGGCCTCCGCCCTGCACGCGGCGTACGTCCAGGTCGCTGCCGGGCTGCCGGGCAACACGGCGCTGGAGGTGGTGGGCGGGAAGCTGAAGCTGCAAGCTCGGCAAGGCCGAGGAACCCAAGCTCATGCCGCCGTTCCGTCACATGGTCAACGGCATGCTGCCGAAGGTCGACTTCCCCGAACTGCTGCTGGAGGTCGCCGAACTGACCGGCATTGAGGAGGTGTTCACACACATCTCCGGCGCGGACTCCCACATGGAGGGCTTTGCCACCAGCCTGTGCGCGGTGCTGCTGTCGGAGGCCTGCAACGTCGGGTTCACCCCGGTCATCAAGCCGGGCGTCCCGGCGCTCACCCGTGGCCGTCTGGTCCAGGTCGACCAGGGCTACTTCCGGGCGGAGAACATCTCGGCGGCGAACGGCCTGTTCATCGAGGCGCAGGCGAAGATCGACGTCGTACGGGCGTGGGGCGGCGGCCTGGTCGCCTCCGCCGACGGCGTACGGTTCACCGTCCCCGTCCAGACCCTGTACGCGGGTTCGAACCCGCGCTATTTCGGTCTGCGGCACAAGGGCGCAACGTGGTTGAACGTCGTAAACGACCAGGTGATGGGCCTGGGCGGGGTGGTCGTGCCGGGCACGCTGCGCGACTCACTGTTCATCCTGGACGCCATCCACGCCCGCGACGGCGGCCCGAAGCCGGAGACCGTCATCACCGACACCGCGTCCTACTCCGACATCGTCTTCGGCCTGTTCGCGATCTGCGGCTACCAGTTCTCACCGAGGATCGCCGACATCTCCGACGCCCGGCTGTGGCGGACGAACACCGCGGCGGACTACGGGCCGCTCCAGCCAGTCTCGAACCACACCATCCGCCTGGACCGGATACGCGCCCGGTCCGGCCCCGGAGTCACCACCTATGACTCCGGGGCCGGACCGCCTTGGGTATGAGGCTCAGTCAGGCCGCCGGGTGAGCACGGGTCAGACGATGCTGAACAGATCAGGTACCTGCCAGGGCGCTGATCGGCTTGCGGGCTGCCGCCTTGCTCAACCGCTTCGCGGCGGTCGTGGTCCGCTCCCGGAGAGCGCGCGGCTCGATGCCGGTGCCCTTGACCGCCTTGGCGAACTCGGCGTCGAATCGCTCCCTGCCGACCTCATGCCGGGTGGATGAGGCGGCTTTCGTAGGCGAAGATCACGGCCTGTATCCGGTCGCGGAGTTCGAGCTTTTGCAGGATTCGCCCCAGGTGGGACTTCACGGTCGCCTCCGCCAGGTACAGGGTGGCCGCGATCTCGGTGTTGGACAGGCCGCAGCCCACCTTGATGAGCACCTCGCGCTCGCGGGCGCTGAGTCGGCTCAGCCACTCGTCGCGGTCGGCGCTGCTGCCGTCGGGGATGTGTGGGCGGAGGTTCTCCAGCAGGCGACGGGTGATGCGCGGGGAGACCACCGCGTCGCCCGCTGCCACGCTGCGTATCGCGGTGAGCAGCTCCTCGGGCCTGGTGTTTTTCAGCAGGAAGCCCGAGGCTCCGGCTTTGAGTGCGGTGAAGGCGTACTCGTCGAGGTCGAAGGTGGTGAGGATCAGTACTCTGCTCTGCGGGGAGATGCGAATGACCTGTCGGGTTGCCTCGATCCCGTCGGTCCCGGGCATCCGGACGTCCATGAGGACGACGTCGGGGCGCAGGTCCCGGGCGAGGCGTATGGCCTGGACGCCGTCTGCGGCTTCGCCGACCGGTGCCATGTCGGGCTGGGTCTCCAGGACCGTGCTGAAGGCCATACGGAGCAGCGCTTCGTCGTCGGCGATCAGGATGCGGATCGTCATGCGGATGCTGCTCCGCTTCTGCCGAGGTCGAGGCGGGTGTGGACTCCCCAGCCGCCGCCCGGGAGCGGTCCGGCCTGCAACGTCCCCCCGTAGGCGGCCGCGCGCTCGCTCATGCCGGGGATGCCGTGGCCGGATGGTGTGGCGCCGGGAAGTGGCGGGCGGGGGCCGCTGTCGGTGACGTCCACTGTGACGGTCTCGGTCGAGCACCGTATCCGGACCTTCGCGTGTGTGCCGGGGGGTGTGTGCTTGAGGGTGTTGGTCAAGGCTTCCTGTACCAGGCGGTAGACGGTCAGTTGTGCAGTGGCGGGTATGTGAGTGTGGCCGCCCTGGACCTCGACGCGGGTCGGCAGCCCGGCGGCGCACATCTGGTCGGCGAGGGCTGCCAGTTGTGCGATGCCGGGCAGCGGGTGGCGCTCCGCGTCCGGTTCGTCGGTCCGCAGGATGCCCAAGGAGCGTCGCATGTCGGTCAGGGCCTGCCGGCCGGTCTCGGAGATTTGGAGCATCGCGGTGGTGGCCTTGGCGGGGCACCTGTGCTGTGCGTACACGGCGGCGTCGGTGAGCGCGACCATGACGGACAGGTTGTGGGTGACGATGTCGTGCATCTCCCGGGTGATACGTGTCCTTTCCTCGGCGACGGCCAGCCACGCCTGCTGGTCTTGTTGTTGCTCCATGTGTGCGGCGCGTTCCTCCAAGGCCGCGAGGTAGGCGCGTGTGGTCCGCACATTCACACCCAGGACGGCGGCGGCGACGACCATCGCGGTCACCGCGACGAAGGGGGTCAGGAACGCGCCTTCCGTCGCCCAGCGCAGGCAGGCCAGCAGGGCCCCGCCCTCCACGATGGCACCGGCGACAAGCGTGCCGCGCCGGCCCGAGTTCGCGGCCGCCGTGTAGAGAGCCACCAGCAAGGCGATGTCCGCCGGCAGTTGGACGTCCATCAGCCACTGGACGAAGGCCGCGGCTGCCACGGCGCCGAACACCGTGAGCGGGGCCCGGCGTCGCCACACCAGGGGCAGTGCGAGGGCGGCGGTGAGGGCCACGGCCACCGGGAGCTCTTGCGGCGCGCGCGTGGTCATGATGTTGATCAGGAGCAGCGCCGGTAGCAGCGAGTCCCACACCATGGGCGGCAGCCGGGAGCCCCAGCGCCGGGCGGCTCTCATCGGTCGCGCCGCTCGTGCGGAGGCCAGGTCGGCGTACCTCGTCAGCCGTACGGCTGTCCTAGGGCTTGTTTCGAAAGTCCCGCCTGTCCGGCGACGCCTGGCACGCACGCTCGCTGCGTTGTCGGTATCGCCCCGATACATCCAGTATCGGGGCGACCCTCCGCCTTGCGATCGCACGCACCAGACGCCGCCGGCCCCGCCCTCCGGGCGGACGGCGCTACTTTCGAAACAAGCCCTAGCCCGCAGCACCCGGTCCCGGTAGCGCAACGGGTGGGCACTACCGGTTTCTGCGGCCGCCTCGGTCATCACACGTCCCTGTCGATTTCAGCGTCACAGTGGCCCCAGCCGGGGCCGCCACCGCGTACAGCCGGAGCCGGGTCGGGTACGGGAGCGTAAGACCCGCGCCGCCCGCACGTACCGCAGCCCTGTCACGGTAGGCCGCGATCCAGCGGCACGCATGAGTCCACCGTCTGAAGGAATCGCGCGGAAGTACGACCACAGGAGGAGCCCGGCCACCCCCCACGGTCGCAAGGCCTCTCACATGGGCGTGCCTCGGATTGCGACTCCGGCTGTACACGATGGCGACCCAAGGGCGATGTGGCAGCGCGTGCCCCGCGCCGAGCATGGCCGGGTGACCGAGAACATCATGGGACTGCACATGTCCCTTCTGGAAGTCCTTGTCTTGCTGGGTGCCGTCGCGCTGGTGGTGGCGCGCTGGCTTCCCCCTGCCGTCCGCCCACGCGTCACGATCGCGGCGGGGGCAGTGTTCGTGCTGTCCGCGATCGTGCTGAGCGTGGTGGGCATCCGCTGGCAGCTGCTGCCAGTACTGGCAGGCACTGTCGTCGCGTTGCCGTTCGCCCTCTCTCCCCTGCTGCGACGCCATACCGGCCGGCCGACGTGGCGGGCCCGGTGGTGGCTGGCCTTGCCCGGGTCGGTGGCCTGCGTCGGCCTGATCGCCACAGGTCCGGTGGCCGCCTGGGCCTTTCCCGTACCCGTGTTCCCCGAGCCGTCAGGCCGTTTCGCGGTCGGCACCCGCGTGGTGCAGTGGACCGACCCACGCCGCCCCGAGACCTTCACCGCCGATCCGCACGACCGGCGCACGGTCGTGGTCCAGCTCTGGTACCCCGCGCAGAAGAGCCCCGCAGGCACGCAGCGGGCCCAGTGCCTCGGACGCACGGAGCACGAGGCGCGCACCGTCTCCGAGGCCCTCGCCCGCGCGGTCGGCCTGCCTGGCTTCCTGGTCGACGGCATCCCACGTGCCCACACCCGTTCGGTCTTCAACGCCCCGGTGGCCGACGGGGGCGGACGCTTCCCGGTCGTGCTGTTCTCTCCGGGATCGGGCGGAGTACGCACCCAGAACACCGCCTGGGCGGAGGAGCTGGCCAGCCACGGCTATCTGGTCGCCGCCCTCGACCACCCGTACGACTCCGCCGCCGTCGTCCTCACCGACGGCCGAACGATTCACACCAAGACCACCTCCACCGGCGACCGGGACAAGGACAACAAGCTGGCGGCCGGTTGGACGACTGTTCGGGGCGCCGACCTCAGCTTCGTCCTCACTCAGCTGGACCGTCTGGGCCGAGGTGAGATCGCCGGCCCGCTGACCGGACGCCTGGACACTGGCCGGGTCGCGGTCACCGGCCACTCCATGGGTGGTGCCGCCGCCCTGCAGGCAGCCCGGCAGGACCACCGGTTCGACGCCGTCATCGATCTGGACGGCTACCCCCACGGCCCCACCTCCCCCTCCCTCCACCAGCCGACGCTCGCGCTCACCCAGGCCATCACCCCCGCAACCGACCCGCACTACATGCCCCGCCTCACCAAGGCCCTCAAGCTCAACACCGCGACGAGCTACCGGCTCACCATCCCCGGCGCCGCACACCTCACCTTCATGGACGGCCCCCTGTACCTGCCGCCTGTGCCCTCGATAGTCGGCTCTTTGGGCCGCACCGAGAGCCCCCGCGTCGTCGCCGCAACCACTCTCGCCTTCCTGGACACCACCCTGCGGGACAAACCCGGTGACCTGGCCGGCGTCCTGTCGGCCTACGGCGACCTCAGCGTCTACCGCCCAAGCAACAACCGCTGATCGGCTGGGCGGCGGCAGCCGACGGCACGGCCGTTCCCCTTCCCAGCCGGAGTGCAGTCCGCGGTGGCCTGGTGGAACATCGAAGCCAGTACGTCGGCCAACGGCCTGTCCCACGCGATGCGGACGGTGGCGCGTGCCCTGTCCGTCTGTCCTCTGTCGATCGCCGCGCGCCACTTTCCGGGGTGAGCGCCCCGGTGTCGGTGAGTGCCCTCAGCCGGTCGACCTGGCGGTCCCCCGCCACCCGGAGTCCCGTGCGTGTGACCAACTCCTGGGCCAGGACGTCACCGAACTGCCCGGCCTGGACCTGGGCCGCGGTCGAGTTGCTGAAGCCGTTGAGCTCGGCCAGGGCTCCGTACAACGCCAGGAGGGGCTGATGCTGGTACAGCACCCCGAAGTTCGGCGATGCCTTCGCCAGTTCTCGAAGCCGGTCATCCACGGTTGTCCCCACCCCGCCTTGCGCAGATCACGATGAGAGATCGAGTCCAGGGGCCCGGGACGAACAGGCGTTGGGTTTTGCGGGTCCCGTGGCTCGGGTCCCGAGCCTCGGGACCCGAGCGCCGGGGATGCCCGGTTCACTCTTCCGGGTGTACGGGGAGAGGGCCGGGCCCGAAGCCTGAGCTTCGGGATCCGGGCGTCGGGACACGGGCTCCGAGATCCGAGCGCCTTCTTACAACCGGTAGGAAAAAGAAGGGTGGGAAAACCTCCCCCACCTCCCTTACCCGCCACGGCCTGCAAGTATGACTAATCGTGACCGGCTTGCAGCGAAGTGTCACGGCTGCTTACGGTGCGACCAAACGAACGACCCCGACGCGGTGTTGTAGCACCGGCCGGGGTCTCACCCCAAGATCGAAAGAGCGATCCCGTGGCTACCCAGCACCCTAGGGCTTGTTTCGAAAGTCCCGCCTGTCCGGCGACGCCTGGCACGCACGCTCGCTGCGTTGTCGGGATCGCCCCGATACATCCAGTATCGGGGCGACCCTCCGCCTTGCGATCGCACGCACCAGACGCCGTCGGACCCGCCCTCCGGGCGTACGGCGCTACTTTCGAAACAAGCCCTAGTGCCGCCCCCTGCGCGCCCGCACTCTCCCCTCCGTATCCGATGGCCAATCCCGGTTACGGCAAGCGGTCCATGCCGGACCAGCTCCCTGCTCGCGCGGAGGACTTCGCGATCCTGCCCGCACGGGAGCGGTGCATCGCCGGGTTCATCGACCACCTCCCGGACGGCGCGGCCATGGACGTGAAGAGCTTGGCCAAGCAGCTACCGCTCTACGGCCAGCAGGCGGTCGGCTCGGCCCTGAAGGCGCTGTCCGTCGCCGGGTATCTGCGGCGCGTGCGGTGCCTGGTCGGTGAGGGCGACCAGGTCCGCTGGGTCTTCCGCACCTTCTGGTCCCGTACGGCCCGCGACAACGAGTGGTGGGCCTCCCACCTCGTCACCGAGGGTCGCGGAGGCACACCGTCCGCCGCCGCGCCCCCGCCGCCGCCTTGGGTGCCTGCGGAGGAGGAGACCCCGTCCGCAGCGGTGGCCGTACCGCAGCAGCGGGCCCCGAAGCCGGGACCGGCTGCCGATTCGCCCTCGCCCGCCTACCTGGCCCTGGCACAGCTCGGCCGGACCGAACCCCGTCTGGCTCTCTCCGCCGCCGACTGCGCGGTCCTGGAGGGACGGGCTGCCGAGTGGCTGGCCCGGGGCGTCGGCACCGACTACCTGACGCAGGCCCTCACCGCCGGGCTCCCCGCGCAGGTCGATTCACCCGTCGGTCTCCTCCGCAGGCGCCTCGAGGACAAGATCCCGCCTCATCTGCCCCGGCCCGCCGCACCGCCATCGTCCGGTGAACCCGTGCACCGCACGATGGCGGAGTGCACGAAGTGCGGCGTACACGGTCGCCCGGAGGCCCTTCCCGACGGCCTCTGCCGCTCCTGTGGCCTGCCCGGCCCGTCGGTGCCCGCGGGCCTTCCCACGGGCGGTCTGGCCGAGTCGGACGTCCGTGCCCGCGCGGGCCACGTCCGGGAGCTGCTCAGGTCACGCTGAGCGTGCGTCGTGACGCTCCGTTCGGACTCTCCGAGCTCTGCAACCGCTCAGCCCAGCGCCTCGTCGAGCAGGCCCGCCCACTGTGCGACGACCCGGTGCCGCCTGGCGGTGTCGTCCGTCAGGAGGTTGGCGAGGCCCAGGCCGCGGGCCATGTCGAGGAGGCCCTGGACGGTTTCGCGGACTCCGGGGCGCTCCTCGTCGGCGCCGAGGAGTTCGACGGCGATGCGGTGGGTCTCGCGGCCGACCCGGGCTTCCAGTTCGGTGACGCGGGGGCGGAGCTGTTCCTCGTTGGAGGCGGCGACCCACAGCTGGAGCGCGGCCCGGAAGAGGGGGCCGGTGTAGAGGTCGACGAGCGCGGCGACGACCTCGGCGCGGCCCTGGACGGGCAGGGCGCGCAGGGCGGCGGAGCGTTCCTCGGCGACGTACTCGACGGCGCCGGTGAACAGGTCCTCGCGGGTGGGGAAGTGGTGCTGTGCGGCGCCGCGGGAGACTCCGGCGCGTTCGGCGACGACGGAGACGGTGGAGCCCGCCCAGCCGTGTTCGGCCAGGCAGGCCACCGCCGCTTCGAGGAGCCCTTGGCGGGTGGCTCGGCTGCGGTCCTGCTTGGGGGGTGTCACAGCCGCCATGCGGGGTCCCGTCGTTCGAGGAAGGCCGTCATCCCCTCGCGTGCGTCGTCGGAGGCGAACAGGGCCGCCGAGCGGGCGATGAGGTCTTCGGAGTGCTGGTCGAAGTCGTCCAGCACAGTAGCGGTGACCAGCTCCTTCGATGCGGCCAGCCCCTGGGGCGAGGCCCGGCGCAGTCCGTCCAGGACCGGTACGAGTGCCTTGTCCACGTCGTCGGCCGTGGCGAGGGAGACGAGTCCGATGCGGGCGGCCTCCGTCGCGTCGAAGCGTTCACCGGTGAGGTAGTAGCGGGCGGCGGCGCGCGGGTCGAGGCGGGGCAGCAGGGGCAGGGAGATGACGGCGGGGGCGAGGCCGAGGCGGGATTCGGTCAGGGCGAAGGAGGCGTCCGGTCCGGCGGCGGAGATGTCGCAGGCCGCGAGGAGGCCGAGCCCGCCGGCCCGGACGTGCCCGGTGACCCGGGCGACGACGGGCTTGGGCAGGGCGACGACGCGCCGCATGAGGGCGACGAGGTCGTGCGGGTCGGGCGGCGCGGTGAGGTCGGCGCCCGCGCAGAAGGTGTTCCCGGTGTGGGTGAGGACGACGGCCCGTACGGCGTCGTCGGCGGCGCAGGCGTCGAGGGCGTCGGCGAGTTCTTCGACGAGCCGGGCGCTGAGGGCGTTGCGGTTGGCCGGTGAGTCGAGGGTGAGGGTGGTGACGCCCCGCTCGTGGGCGGGTGGGGCGAGGGTCATGACTGCTTCTCCCGGTCCCTCAGTTCGCGGCGGAGGATCTTGCCCGAGACCGCGCGGGGGACGGAGTCGATGAATTCCACCTGTCTCACCTTCTTGTACGGGGCCGCGCGTTCCGCGACGTACGCCATGACGGCGTCGGCGGTGAGGTCCTCGGTGTCCTGGCGGCGGACCACGTACGCCTTGGGGACCTCGTTGCCGTCGTCGTCGCGTACGCCGATGACCGCCGCGTCCGCGATGGCGTCGTGGGTCAGCAGCAGGGCCTCCAGGTCGGCTGGGGCGACCTGGTAGCCCTTGTATTTGATCAGTTCCTTCACCCGGTCCACCACGTACAGCCAGCCGTCCTCGTCGACGCGGCCGACGTCGCCGGTGTGCAGCCAGCCGTCGGGGTCGATCATCGCGGCGGTGGCGTCGGGGCGGCCCAGGTAACCCTTCATCACCTGCGGGCCCCTGATGAGGATCTCGCCGTCGGCGCCGGTACCGAGGTCGGTACCGGGGTCGGTCAGCGAGACGATGCGCATCTCGGTGCCGGGCAGCAGCTTCCCGACCGCCCCTGGCGGCGGGTTCTCGGCGTCGAGCGGTACGACGTGGGTGCCGGGCGAGAGTTCCGTCATCCCGTAGGCCTGGCGTACCGGCGGCAGGCCGAGCCGGGCGGAGCAGGCGGCGGCGAGGTCGGCGTCCAGCGGGGCGGCGGCGCTGACGACGTACCGCAGCGAGGAGAGGTCGTAGGCGCCGACCGCCGGGTGCTTGGCGAGGGCCAGCACGATGGGCGGGGCGACGTACAGTCCGCTGATGCGGTGTTCCTGGACGGCTCGGAGGAACTGTTCGAGGTCGAAACGGGGCAGGACGACGACGGTGGCGCCGCAGCGCAGTGGGACGTTCATCAGGGCGGTCAGCCCGTAGATGTGGAAGAAGGGCAGGACGGCGAGGATCGTGTCGCCCGGTTCCAGCGGGATGAAGGGGCGCAGCTGCTCCAGGTTGGTGCCGATGGAGCGGTGGGTGAGCATGACGCCCTTGGGGGTGCCGGTGGTCCCGGAGGAGTAGGGCAGGGCGGCGACGTCCTCGGCCGGGTCGAAGGTGATGCGGGGCTCGGGGGCGGTGGAGCCGAGCATGTCGAGGACGGAGGTGTGTCCCTCGGCCCGGTCGCAGACGAGGATCCGCTCGACGCCGCCGGCGAGTTCGGCTGCCTGCCGGGCGGTGTCCAGGAAGAGGGAGACGGTGACGATCCAGCGGGCCGTGGAGTCGGTGAGCTGTTTGGCGAACTCCTCGGCGGTGGCGAGCGGGTGGACGGTGGTGACGGCGGCTCCGGCGCGGGTGGCGCCGTAGAAGACGGCGGGGTAGGCGATCGTGTTGGGGCTGTGCAGCGCGAGGACGTCGCCCTTGCGGAGGCCGGCCTCGGCGAGGTGGGCGGCGATGCGCCGGTGGAAGGTGTCGAGCTGGGCGTAGGTGACGCTCGTGCCGTCGGTGCCGTCGATCAGGGCGACGGTGTCGCCGAACCGTTCGGTGGCCTGGCCGAGGACGGCGTCGTGGATGGGTGTGTCGAGGGCCGGGACGTCTGCGTACTCGCTGCGGAACACCATGGTGGTCCCCTGTCGTCGTCGCCGTGCGGTGCGGAGGTCGGCTCTTCCTCTCCGGCGGTACGGAGAGGGGGCCTCGGACGGACCGGACGCGCCGGTGCGCCGGACTCAGTACGACTTGGGCAGGCCCAGCGACTGGTGGGAGACGTAGTTCAGGATCATTTCGCGGCTGACGGGTGCTATCCGGGCGACGCGGGCGGCCGTGATCAGGGAGGCGAGGCCGTACTCGCGGGTGAGGCCGTTGCCGCCGAGGGTGTGGACGGCCTGGTCGACGGCCTTCACACAGGCCTCGCCCGCCGCGTACTTGGCCATGTTGGCGGCTTCGCCGGCGCCGGTGTCGTCGCCGTCGTCGTAGAGCCGGGCCGCCTTCTGCATCATGAGGCGGGCCAGTTCCAGGTCGATGTGGGCGGTGGCGAGCGGGTGCGCGATGGCCTGGTGGGCGCCGATGGGCGCCTTCCACACCTGGCGGGTACGGGCGTACTCGACGGCCTTGCCGAGTGCGTACCGCCCCATCCCGATGCCGAACGCGGCGGTCATGATGCGCTCCGGGTTGAGCCCGGCGAACAGTTGGAGCAGCCCGGCGTCCTCGTCGCCGACGAGCGCTTCGGCGGGCAGCCGTACGTCGTCCAGGACCAGCTCGAACTGCTTCTCCGGGGCGTGGAGTTCCATGTCGATCTGCGAGCGGCCGAAGCCGGGGGTCTCGCGGGGGACGATGAAGAGGCAGGGCTTGAGCGAGCCGGTGCGGGCGTCCTCGGTGCGGCCGACGACGAGCGTGGCGTCGGCGATGTCGACCCCGGAGACGAAGACCTTGCGGCCGGTGAGGACCCAGTCCCCGCCGTCCCGGCGGGCGGTGGTGGTGATGCGGTGGGAGTTGGACCCGGCGTCGGGTTCGGTGATGCCGAAGGCCATGGTGGTGGTGCCGTCGGCGAGGCCGGGCAGCCACTGCCGCTTCTGGCCCTCGGTGCCGAAGCGGGCGATGACGGTGCCGCAGATGGCGGGTGAGACGACCATCATCAGCAGGGGCGATCCGGCGGCCCCCAGCTCTTCCAGGACGATGGAGAGTTCGGCCATGCCGCCGCCTCCGCCGCCGTATTCCTCGGGGAGGTTGACGCCGAGGTAGCCGAGCTCGGCGGCGTCGGTCCACAGCTCGCGGGGGTGGGAGCCCTCGCGGATCACGGAGGTCATGTAGTCGCGGCCGTAGCGCTTGCCGAGGGCGGCGACGGCGTCGCGGAGTGCCTGGTGCTCTTCGGTTTCGAGGACGGTGCTCATGCGTTCTCCTCCGGTGCGGCGGAATCGGTGGCCGCCGGTGCGGTGGCGGCCGGATCCGTGACGACGGCCAGCAGTGCGCCGACCTCGACCTGGTGGCCGGGTGCGGCGTGCAGTGCGGTGAGGGTGCCGGAGGCGGGGGCGAGGACGCGGTGCTCCATCTTCATCGCCTCCAGCCAGATCAGCGGCTGCCCGGCCTCGACGGCGGCGCCCGGCGCGAGGCCGTCCGCGAGCCGTACGACGGTGCCGGGCATGGGGGCGAGCAGGGAGCCGGGTTCGGTGCGTTCGGCGGGGTCGGTGAAGCGGGGCAGGGCGGTGAAGGTGTACGCGCCGCGGGCCCCGTCCACATGGACCTGGGAGCCGTGGGTGGTGACGGCGAAGTGGTGGGTGAGGCCGCCGGTTTCGAGGGTGACGTGGTCCGGGGCGGCGGTGACGACCCGTTCGCCGGTGTCGGGGAGGAGCGTGGAGCGCCCGCTCCGGTAGGCGATCTCGTACGGGGTGCCGTCGGGTTCGGCGCGGTAGCTCCTGACCTGGGGTCCGGAGGCAAGGTTGCGCCAGGCGCCGAAGCGGGCGGGGCCGGTGGCGGGCCGGGTGGCGGCCTGGGCGAGCGCGGCGGCGGTGGCGGCGAGCCGGCGGGCGGACTCGTCGCCGGGGGTGGTCAGGGCGGCGAGGTGGCGGTCGTAGAAGCCGGTGTCGGGGTGGCCGCCGGTGAAGTCCGGGTGGCGCAGGGAGCGGACCAGCAGGTCCCGGTTGGTGACCGGGCCGTGGATGCGGGCGCGTTCGAGGGCGCGGGCGAGGAGGCGTACGGCCTCGGGGCGGGTGGGGGCGTGGGCGACGACCTTGGCGAGCATCGGGTCGTAGTGCACCGGGACGGTGTCACCCGCGGTGTACCCGGTGTCCAGGCGCAGGCCCGGCTCGTCCGGCACCTCGAACGTGAGCAGTGCTCCGGTCTGCGGCTGCCAGTCACGGGCGGGGTCCTCGGCGTACAGCCGGGCCTCGACGGCGTGCCCGCGCGGCTCGGGCGGTGCGGCGGCGGGCAGCGGTCCGCCCTCCGCGACCCGCAGTTGCAGGGCGACCAGGTCGAGCCCGAACACCTCCTCGGTGACGGGGTGTTCGACCTGGAGCCGGGTGTTCATCTCCAGGAAGTACGGGCGGCCGTCGGCCGACAGGAGGAACTCGACGGTGCCCGCCCCCCGGTAGCCCACCGCCTGCGCGGCGGCCACGGCGGCGTCGTGCAGCCGGGCGCGCAGCGCGTCGTCGAGCCCAGGGGCGGGGGCCTCCTCGACGACCTTCTGGTGGCGGCGCTGGAGGGAGCAGTCCCGGGTGCCCAGCGCCCACACCGTGCCCCGGTCGTCGGCCATGACCTGGACCTCGACGTGCCGGCCGCGTTCGACGTACGGCTCGGCGAAGACCTCTCCGTCGCCGAACGCGGCGGCGGCCTCGGCGGCCGCCGCCGTCAGCTCCCCGGGCAGGTCGCCGATCTCCCGCACGATCCGCATGCCGCGGCCGCCGCCGCCCGCCGACGCCTTCAGCAGCAGCGGAAGGTCCTCGGCCGTGGCGGCGGCCGGGTCCACCGGGGCCAGCAGCGGCACCCCGGCGGCGGCCATCAGTTCCTTGGCACGGGTCTTGGACGCCATCAGTTCGATCGCCTTGACCGGCGGGCCGACCCAGGTCAGTCCGGCGTCCTGCACGGCCTGGGCGAAGGGGGCGCTCTCGGAGAGGAACCCGTATCCCGGGTGCACGGCGTCGGCCCCGGCCGCGAGCGCGGCGGCCACCACCAGGTCGCCGCGCAGATAGGTGTCGGCGGACGAGGACCCGGGGAGGCGTACGGCGGTGTCGGCCTCCCGTACGTGCAGGGCCCCGGCGTCCGCGTCGGAGTACACGGCCACGGTGGCGATGCCCAGCGCACGGCAGGTGCGCAGGACACGGCAGGCGATCTCGCCCCGGTTGGCGACGAGGAGCGTGTGGATGGTCATGTGGCCCTCACATCCGGAAGACGCCGAAGCCGCCGCGGGCGCCCTCGACCGGTGCCGTGTGGATCGCGGACAGGCACATCCCGAGGACGGTCCTGGTGTCGCGGGGGTCGATGACCCCGTCGTCGTACAGCCGTCCCGACAGGAACATCGGCAGGGACTCGGACTCGATCTGCTGCTCGACCATGGCGCGCAGTCCGGCGTCGGCCTCGTCGTCGTAGGGCAGGCCCTTGGCGGCGGAGGAGGCGCGGGCGACGATCGACAGGACGCCGGCGAGCTGCTGGGGGCCCATGACGGCGGACTTGCTGCCGGGCCAGGCGAAGAGGAAGCGGGGGTCGTAGGCGCGGCCGCACATGCCGTAGTGGCCGGCGCCGTAGGAGGCGCCCATCAGGACGGACAGGTGCGGGACCCGGGAGTTGGACACCGCGTTGATCATCATGGCGCCGTGCTTGATGATGCCGCCCTGCTCGTACTCCTTGCCGACCATGTAGCCGGTGGTGTTGTGCAGGAAGAGCAGCGGGATGTCGCGCTGGTTCGCGAGCTGGATGAACTGGGCGGCCTTCTGCGACTCCTCGCTGAACAGCACGCCCTGTGCGTTGGCGAGGATGCCGACGGGATAGCCGTGCAGCCGCGCCCAGCCGGTGACCAGGCTGCTCCCGTAGAGCGGCTTGAACGCGTCGAAGTCGGAGCCGTCGACGAGCCGGGCGATCACCTCGCGCGGGTCGAAGGGCACCTTCAGATCGCCGGGGACGATGCCGAGCAGCTCCTCCTCGTCGTACTTCGGGGGCTCGGCGGGCAGCGGATCGGGGTGCGCCTTGCGCCGGTTGAGGCGGGCGACGATCCGGCGGGCCTGCCGGAGGGCGTCGTGCTCGTCCACCGCGAAGTGGTCGGCGAGTCCGGAGGTACGGGCGTGCATCTCGGCGCCGCCGAGCGATTCGTCGTCGCTCTCCTCGCCGGTGGCCATCTTCACCAGCGGCGGGCCGCCGAGGAAGACCTTGGAACGCTCCTTGATCATCACGGTGTGGTCGGACATCCCGGGGACGTACGCCCCGCCGGCCGTCGAGTTGCCGAAGACGACGGCCACGGTCGGGATGCCGGCCGCCGACAGCCGGGTGATGTCGCGGAAGAGCGCCCCGCCGGGGATGAAGATCTCCTTCTGGGAGGGCAGGTCGGCGCCGCCGGACTCCACCAGGCTGACGCAGGGCAGCCGGTTGGCGAAGGCGATCTCGTTGGCGCGCAGGGCCTTCTTCAGCGTCCAGGGGTTGGAGGCACCGCCGCGCACGGTCGGGTCGTTGGCGGTGATCAGGCACTCCACGCCCTCGATGATCCCGATGCCGGTGACGAGGGAGGCGCCGACCGCGTAGTCGCTGCCCCAGGCGGCGAGCGGGGACAGCTCCAGGAACGGGGTGTCCGGATCGACCAGCAGCTCGATCCGTTCCCGGGCGAGCAGCTTGCCGCGCCCGCGGTGCCGGGTCACGTACTTCTCGCCGCCGCCCGCGAGGGCCTTGGCGTGCTCGGCGTCCAGCTCGGCGAGCTTGCCGAGCATCGCCTCGCGGTTCGCCGCGTACTCGGGCCCCGCGGGGTCGAGCGCGGTGGGCAGGACGGTCATGCGGGCACCTCCGGGGGGTCCAGCAGCGACACGGGGACGGGGAGGCACCGCGAGCGCAGCCACTCCCCCACCGCCTTGGCCTGCGGGTCGAAGCGGGCCTGCGCGGCGACGCCCTCACCGAGCAGCCCGTGGACGACGAAGTTCAGCGCCCGCAGGTTGGGCAGCACATGGCGTACGACGGTGAGCCGGGCGGTCTCCGGCAGCAGCTCCTGGAACCGCTCGACGGTCAGTTCATGGGCCAGCCACCGCCAGGCGTCCTCGCTCCGTACCCAGAGGCCCACGTTGGCGTCGCCGCCCTTGTCGCCGCTGCGGGCGCCGGCGATCAGCCCGAGCGGGGCGGTACGGGTGGGCCCGGCGGGCAGCGGCGGGGGCAGCGGGGGCGGCACGACGGGTTCCAGCTCGCGGTACCGTCCGGCGGCCGGGACGCTCTCCTTCCGCCCGTCGGGCAGGACCGCCACGTGGGCGGCCTCCTCCGCCGGCAGGCTCCCGGCCTCGAACACCCCGTAGGGGGCGCCCTTTCCGGGCGGGGCGGTGACGTGGAAGCCCGGGTAGCTGCCGAGGGCGAGTTCGACGGCCGCCCCGGAGACCGCGCGGCCGACGGCCTCGGCGTCCTGGTCGCGGACGACGAGCCGGAGCAGGGCGCTGCCGGTCTCCTCGGTGGGCGCGTCGGGGCGGTCGGTGCGGGCGAGCTCCCACCGCACCTCGGCGGGGGCTCGGCCGGCGCGGGCCAGGGCGTCCTCGAACTGGTCCCGGACCAGGCGGGACTTGGCCTCGATGTCGAGACCGGTCAGCACGAAGACGACCTCGTTGCGCCAGCCGCCGAGCCGGTTGAGTCCGGTCTTCAGGGTGGGCGGCGGCGCCTCGCCGCGCACCCCGGTGATCCGCACCCGGTCGGGGCCGTCCTGGGTGAGGTGCACGGTGTCGAGGCGGGCGGTGACGTCGGGTCCGGCGTACCGGGCCCCGGCGGTCTCGTACAGCAGCTGGGCGGTGACGGTGCCGAGGTCGACGACACCGCCCGTCCCGTCGTGCTTGGTGACGACGCCTGAGCCGTCCGCGTGGATCTCGGCGAGCGGGAAGCCGGGGCGGCGGACGTCGTGCTCCCCGAAGAACGCGTAGTTGCCCCCGGTGGCCTGGGTCCCGCACTCCAGCACGTGTCCCGCGACGACGGCGCCGGCCAGCGCGTCCAGGTCGCCGGGCCCCCAGCCGAAGTGCGCGGCGGCCGGGCCGGTGACGAGGGCGGCGTCGGTGACGCGCCCGGTGACGACGATGTCCGCCCCGGCCCGCAGGCAGGCGGCGATCCCGGCGCCGCCGAGGTAGGCGTTGGCGGTGAGGTACCCCTCGGGCACCGGCAGGCCGTCGCCCTCGACGTGGGCCACGCGCACGGGCACGGCCAGCCGGTCCGCCAACGCCCGTACGGCGTCGGCGAGTCCGGCCGGATTGAGGCCGCCGGCGTTGGTGACGATCTTGACGCCGCGTTCGTGGGCGAGGTGGAGGTTCTCCTCCATCTGCCGCAGGAAGGTGGAGGCGTATCCGCGCTTCGGGTCCTTGAGCCGGCTGCGGCCCAGGATCAGCAGGGTGAGTTCGGCGAGGTAGTCCCCGGTCAGGACGTCGAGCGGGCCGTCGGTGAGCATCTCGCGTACGGCGTCGAAGCGGTCGCCGTAGAAACCGGAGGCGTTGCCGATGCGCAGGGGCCCGGTCACCGCTCCCCCTTCGGGGGCCGTCCCGCTCCCGCCGGGCCGGCGAAGGCCTGCGCGATGTCCAGCCACCGGTCGGCGTCGGGCCCCACGGCCGTCAGGGCGAGGTCGTCGCGGTGGGCGCGCTGGGTGACCAGGAGGCAGAAGTCGAGCAGCGGACCGCTGACCCGCTGGGCGGCGTCCTGCGGCCCGTGCACGACCGTCTCGCCCTCCAGCCCCTTGAGTTCGACCCGGAAGGGCTCACCGGGCGGCTGCTGCCCGCGCACGGCGTAGGCGTAGTCCCGGGCCCGCACCCCGATCCTGGCGACGTGCCGCAGCCGCCCGGTCGGCTGCCGGTGCACGCCGAGCGCGTCGGCGACGTCCTGGCCGTGGGCCCAGGTCTCCATGAGCCGCGCGGTCGCCATCGAGGCGACGCTCATGGACGGGCCGTACCAGGGGAACCTGACGCCCGGCGGCGCCGCCCGCAGCGCCTCGTGGAGCCGGGCCCGCCCCTCGCGCCACTGGACGAGGAGGTCCTCGGCCGGCAGGAGCGCCACGATCTCCCCGGCCGCCTCGTCCACGAAGGTCTCGGGGCGGGCGAGCGCCCTCTCCACCTCGGCGGCGAAGGCTCCGGGCTCGGTGACGGCGGTCAGGGCGACCTCGTCGGTCCAGTTCAGGTGGGCGATCTGGTGGGCGACGCTCCAGCCCTCGGCGGGGGTCGGCGCGGACCAGCCCTCCGCACTCGCGCCGGCGACCAGCAGGTCGAGTTCCTCGCTCTCCTGACGCAGGTCGTCGAGCACGGCGGCGTTCAGGGCCGAAGCGTCGGACACGGTGCGCTCCCCTCGGGGCGTGGCGGTGTGTCCCGGAGCATGCCAGCGCCACGAAAAACAAGCAAGCGTGCTTGCATGGTTTTCTGCCCGGCGCCGACCGCGCTCGACGGAACGCGCCTCGATGGGCGTCGCTCTCCCGCGCGGGACGCGGGACGCGGGGCGGAAGCGGAACGCGAAGCTTCCGGTGGTCGGCAGTGGCCGGTCGCCGCGCCCGGAAGCGCTGGGCTACGCGCCTACCGGCACGGCGAGGGGCGGTCGGCCCGGCGCCGGGCTTCCTCCCCGGGCGGCCGTGCTCCGCTATTCGGAGCGGTCGCCCTCCGCCTGGGACGGCTGGGTTCTCGGGGTGTCGGGGTGGGTCTCGGCCGCCCGGCCGCGTTCCGGGGCGTCGTCGCGTTCGCCCTCGGCCTGCGAGGGGGTGTGCGCGTACAGCCCTTCGTATCCGTCAGTGGCCTTCTCGGTTCCCACGGACACGCCTCCTTCCGCTCTTCGGCCCCTTCTCCATCGTGCCTCGCGGGGTCGTGGCGCGCACCGCGCCGATGCTGGCGCCGACGACCAGGGCGATGGCGAGGGCGTCGGTCGTGGAGAGCGCCTGGTCGAGGACGAGGAATCCGGCCATGGCCGCGATCGCCGGTTCCAGGCTCATCAGGACCGCGAAGGTCGGGGCGGGGAGCCTGCGCAGCGCCATGAGCTCCAGGGTGTACGGCAGGACCGAGCTCAGCAGGGCCACGGCCGCGCCCAGACCCAGGGTGGTGGGGACCACCAGCTTCGATCCGGACTCCATGATGCCCAGCGGCAGCGACAGGACCGCCGCCACCGCCATGGCGAGGGCCAGCCCGTCCGCCTGCGGGAAGCGCCGTCCGGTGCGGGCGCTGAAGACGATGTACGCCGCCCACATCACGCCCGCCCCCAGGGCGAACGCGGCGCCGGCCATGTCCAGCCGGTCGAAACCCCCGCCGCTGAGCAGGACGACGCCGCCGAGCGCCAGCCCCGCCCAGACCAGGTTGAGCAGGCGGCGCGACGCCACCACGGACAGGACCAGCGGACCCAGCACCTCCAGGGTGACGGCGACACCCAGCGGGATGCGGTCGGCGGCCTGGTAGAAGAGTGTGTTCATGCCGCCCATCGCGACGCCGAACGCGACCACCGTGCCCCAGTCGGCGCGCGAGTGGCCCCGCAGCGCGGGCCGGCAGACGGCCAGCAGGACGAGCGCGGCGGCGGCCAGGCGCAGCGTGACCACGCCCAGCGCGCCCGCCTTCGGCATCAGCAGGACCGCGACCGCCGCGCCGAACTGCACGGACAGGCCGCCCGCGACCACCAGGGCGACCGGTCCCAGCGCCGCCCGGCGGGCACCGGGACGCGCCGGGCCGCCGTGGCCCGCGCCGTCGAGCGTCGCCACCGCCTCGGGTACACCGACGGCCGCCGCCTCGGCGGCACTGCGCGAGTCGTTCACCTGGGAACCTGAACCTTTCGGGAAGCCGGTGGGCGTACGGGGCCCAGGGCCACCGTAGAGACTGGCGCGCGCCGCGTGAAATGCGTGCTGCGCTCCCGTTATGCTCCGCCCGCATGAGTACTTCCCAGGGCCCCGGACGCGGTGTCGAGGTCAGGCACCTGCGGGCCTTCCTGGCCGTCGCCGAGGAGGGCAGCGTCACGCGGGCCGCCGCCCGGCTGCGGGTGAGCCAGCCCGTCGTCTCCCGTACCCTCGCCGCGCTGGAGGGCCGTCTCGGCGTACGGCTGGTGGACCGGTCCACCCACCATCTCGCGCTCACCCCCGAGGGCGCCGTCTTCCGGGACAAGGCCGCGCTCGCGGTCTCCGCCTTCGACGACGCGGTCACCCCCGGCCGGCCGCACTCCCGGCCGCTGCGGCTCGGGCACGCCTGGTCGGCGCTCGGCCCGTACACCACGCCGCTGCTGCGCACCTGGCAGCAGCGGTGTCCGCAGACCCCGCTGGAGCTCCTGCGCATCGACGACCGCACGGCCGGTCTCGCCCGGGGTGAGGTCGACGCGGCGGTGCTGCGGGGTCCCGTGGACACCCCGGGGATCGTCACCGAGGTGCTGTACACCGAGGGCCGGGTGGCCGCCGTCGCCGCCGACGGACCGCTCGCCGCGCGCGCCTCGCTCTCCCTGGCCGATCTGACGGCCGGTGCCGTCGTGCTGAACACCGTCTCGGGCACCACCACGCTCGGCCTGTGGCCCCAGGACGACCGGCCCGCCGCCACCCTCACCGTCGCCAACACCGACGACTGGCTGACCGCCATCGCGGCCGGCCGGGGCGCCGGGGTCTCCGGCAGTTCCACCGCCGGGACGCACCCGCACGCCGGGGTCGCCTACCGTCCGCTGGAGGACGCGCCGCCGCTGCCGGTCCTGCTGGCCCGGCGGGACGGCCCGGCGCATCCGGCCCTTCCCGAACTGCTGTCGCTGGCACGGGAGATCGTCACCTGGGACGGGGAATGAAAGCCGCCGGTACGGCAGTTGGGAGCGGATGACACCGAACACGACGCTCCAGGGGGGCCTCATGACCGGCGGGAACGACACGGCCGTCACCGTGCACGGCGATGTGGCGGCGGGCTTCGAAGGCGTACGGGAGGAGTTCGCGGCGGTGCTCGCCGCCGACCACACCGAGCCGGGCGGCCAGCTCGCCGTCCGCCACCACGGCCGACTGGTGGTGGACCTGTGGGCGGGGGACGGGATCTCCGGGGATTCGCTGCCCGCGGTGTTCTCCTCCACCAAGGGGGCGGCCCATCTGGTGGTCGCCCTGCTGGTGCAGGACGGCGTACTCGACCTGGAGCGAACGGTCGCGTCCTACTGGCCGGAGTTCGCCGCCGAGGGCAAGGGCGAGCTGACCGTACGGGAGCTGGTCGCGCACCGCTCCGGCGTGATCTGGGCGAAGGACGGGCTGAGCCCGCGCGAACTGGCCGACGACCGGGTCCTCGCCGCGCGGCTGGCGGGTGAGCGGCCGTACTGGGAGCCCGGGACGGCGGCCGGCTACCACGCGCTGGTGATCGGTGCGCTGACCGGTGAGGTGGTACGCCGCGCCACCGGGCTGTCGGTCCAGGAGATCTTCGAGGAGCGGGTCCGCGCCCCGTACGGGCTCGACTTCCACCTGGGTCTGCCCGAGGCGCTGGAGTCCCGGCACGTGCCCATCCGGCCCGGGGTGCCCACGCCCGAGCAGGCGGCTGCGGCCGAGGCGGCCCCCCTGGACCCGGACGGGTTGATGGCCCACGCCTTCGGCCTGGCCGGTGACACGCCGCTGGACCTGGTGGACTTCGTCAACACCCGTGAGGTCCGGGCGCTCGGCCCGGCCTCGGTCGGCGGTGTGGCGTCGGCCCGCGGGCTGGCCGGGATGTACGCGTCGGCGATCGGTGAGGTGGACGGCCGGGCGCCGCTGCTCAAGGCGGACACGGTGGCCGAGGCCGGCCGGGTGCGGTGGACGGGCACGGATCTGGTGACCGGTGAACCGGACCATTTCGCCCTCGGCTTCGAGGCGTCCCGGGTGCGCTACCCGTCGCTGGGCGAGGGGTCGTTCGGGCACTCGGGGGCCGCCGGTTCCGAGGCGTTCGCCGATCCGTCCCGGGGGCTCGCCTACGGCTACACGCGGCGCCGGTTCGCCCTGCCGGGCGGTGCCGCCCCGGAGAACGTCTCGCTGATCGCGGCCGTGACCGAGGCGGCCGACCGGTCCTGACGCGCCCCTACGTCTCCGCGTCCAGCCCCTCCGCCAGCACCTCGGCGAGGTGCCGGGCGCGGCGACCCGCCAGTTGGTCGAGCTGGGTGCGGCAGGAGAAGCCGTCGGCGAGCAGTTCCGTGTCCGGTCCCGCCGCCCGCACGGACGGCAGGAGCTGGTCCTCGGCGCAGGCCACCGAGACGTCCCAGTGCCCCTTCTCGAAGCCGAAGTTGCCGGCCATCCCGCAGCAGCCGCCGCTCAACTCCCCGGTGAGTCCCGCCCGTTCCCGTAGCCGCCGGTCGGCCTGCGCACCGAGGACCGCGTGCTGGTGGCAGTGGGTCTGGCCGGCGACCGGCCGGTCCAGGCGGGGCGGCTCCCAGCCGGGCGCGTACTCCTGGAGGTACTGCGCCAGGGTGCGCACGGACGCGGCGAGGCGGGCGGCGCGCGGGTCGTCGGGGAGGAGTTCCGGCAGGTCCGTGCGGAGGGTGGCGGCGCAGCTGGGTTCCAGGACGACGACCGGGCCGTCGGGGACGCCGGCCATCCGGTCCAGGGTGCGGCGCATGACCGTACGGGCCCGGTCGAGCTGCCCGGTCGACACGTAGGTGAGGCCGCAGCACACGGCGCGCTCCGGGTACACGGGGGTGCGTCCGGCCGCTTCCAGGACCCGGACGGCGGCGCGGCCGACCTCGGGCGAGAGGTGGTCGGTGAAGGTGTCGGGCCAGAGGGTGACGGTCTCCCCGCGCACGGCGCCCCGGCGCGTGCGGGCCCAGCGGCGGAAGGTCCGGCGGGCCAGCACCGGGATCGTCCGCTCGGGCGCGATGCCGCCGAGCCGTTTGGCGAGGGCGGCCAGTGGGCTCAGGCGGGCCAGCGCGTTGAGGAGTCCGGCGAAGGGGGCGGCCATCCGGAGCCACTGCGGCAGCCGGCCCATCGCGTAGTGCGCGGCGGGCCGCCGCCGCCCCCGGTAGTGGTGGTGCAGGAACTCCGCCTTGTACGTGGCCATGTCGACGCCGACCGGGCAGTCGCTGCGGCAGCCCTTGCAGGACAGGCAGAGGTCGAGCGCGTCCCGCACCTCGGTGGACCGCCAGCCGTCGGTGACCACCTCGCCCGCGAGCATCTCGTGCAGCAGCCGGGCGCGGCCCCGGGTGGAGTGGGCCTCCTCGCCGGTCGCCCGGAAGGAGGGGCACATGACGTCGGCGCCCGGTGCGGTGGCGGTACGGCACTTGGCGACGCCGACGCAGCGGCGTACGGCCGCCGAGAAGTCGCCGCCGTCGTCGGGGTAACCGAAGGCCACGTCCACGGGCCGCTTCGGGAGCACCGCGAAGCGGAGGTCGTCGTCGAGGCGGCCGGGGCGGGCCAGCATGCCGGGGTTCATGCCGCCGTCGGGGTCCCAGAGGTCCTTGTAGCGGGTGAACAGGTCGACGAGAGCGGCCCCGTACATCCGGGGCAGCAGCTCGGCCCGGGCCTGGCCGTCGCCGTGTTCGCCGCTCAGCGAGCCGCCGTGGGCGACGACGAGGTCGGCCTGCTCCTCGGAGAAGCGGCGGAAGCGGGCCACCCCGTCGGGGGTGAGCAGGTCGAAGTCGACGCGTACGTGGATGCAGCCGTCGCCGAAGTGCCCGTAGGGGGCGCCGCGCAGGCCGTGTGCGGCGAGCAGGGCGCGGAAGTCGCGGAGGTAGGGGCCGAGCCGGGCGGGCGGTACGGCGCAGTCCTCCCAGCCGGGCCAGGCCTCCGTGCCGTCGGGCATGCGGGTGGCGGTGCCGGCGGCGTCCTCCCGGATGCGCCACAGGGCGCGCAGGTCCGCCGGGTCGGTGACGACGGCGGCGTCCAGGGCGTCGGCGGCCCGGACGATCCGCTGCGCGTGGGCGCGGGCCTCGGCGGGGGTGGCGCCGCCGGTCTCCACGAAGAGCCAGGCGCCGCCGCGCGGCAGTACGGCTGCTTCGCGTACGAGGTCGGCGGCCATGCCCTCGACGGTGAGCGGGTGGTGCGGGAGGAGGGCGGGGGCGGCCTCGGCGGCGGCCGACTCGTCGGCGTAGCCGAGGACGGCGAGCGCGCGGGCCGGGGGTGACGCGACGAGGCGTACGGTCGCCTCGGTGACGACGGCGAGGGTGCCCTCGCTGCCGCAGAACGCGCGGGCGAGGTCGGGGGTCCCGCCTGCTCCCGGGCCGTCGGGCAGCAGGGCGTCGAGGGCGTATCCGGAGATGCGGCGCGGGAGTTCGGGGAAACCGGTGCGGACGAGGGCGCGGTGGGCCTCGTCCTCGGCGAACTCCCTGAGTCCGGGCGGGGCGCCGGTCCAGCCCCGGCCCAGGTGCGCGGGTTCCGCGCCGCCGGAGTAGCGCAGGACGCGCAGACTCTCGACGTTGTCGGCGGTGGTGCCCCAGGCCACGGAGTGGGAGCCGCAGGCGTTGTTGCCGATCATGCCGCCGAGGGTGCAGCGGCTGTGGGTCGACGGGTCGGCTCCGAAGGTCAGCCCGTGCGGGGCGGCGGCGGCCCGCAGCTCGTCCAGGACGAGACCGGGCTGGACGACGGCGGTACGGGTGGCGGGGTCCAGCTCCACGAGGGCGCGCAGGTGCCGGGTGAGGTCGAGGACGACGCCGGTACCGGTGGCCTGGCCCGCGATGGAGGTCCCGCCGCCGCGGGGGACGACGGGCACGCCGTGCTCCCGGCACACGGCGAGCGCGGCGGCCACGTCGGCGGCGTCGCGGGGGGCGACGACTCCGAGCGGGACACGTCGGTAGTTGGACGCGTCCATGGTCGTCAGCGCGCGGGCGGTGGGGGTGAAGTCCACGTCACCGCGCACGGCGGCGGCGAGTTCTCGGGCGAGGTCGCGGTACGGGTCGGCCATGAGGCCAGCATGCCGGGTCCCGGGGCGGGTCAGCGGTTGTCCCGGCTGCCGGTGCGGGGCGGGCCTCCCGCGCCGGTCCCGTCCCCGGACGCCGGACGGGCCGCCGGACGGGCCGCCGGACGGGCCGCCGGACGGGCCGCCGGACGGGCCGCCGGCGGTGGGCCCGGCACGTGTCGCCGGGCGGGTCCGCTACTGCGCGCAGACCTGCTTGTCCCCTTCGACGCGCTGGATCTCGTCCGGGGCCTTCTCCGGGGCGCTGAGCGGGGTGCCCGCCTCCACGAAGTCGGGGCCCAGGGTCAGGACCATCGGGTCCATCTCGCCCGCGTCCGTCGTCGTCGGCTTCAGCGCCGAGGCCGACAGGCCCATCATCGCGGCCAGGCTGCGCGCCTGGTCGGCCTGGTTGGGGGCGTAGACGAGCTGGGTCTTCTTCACGTTCTCGGGCGCGTTCGACTTGTTCGTGGACTTCAGCACACCCTGGCTGTTCTGAAGCCAGTCCAGGGCGTTCTGCGCGGAACCGGCCGGGGCGCCACCGTTGTAGACGTCCACCCGCACGTCCGCCGGGGCGGCCTTCGCGCCCTTCAGCTTGGCGGCTTCCTTCTCCTTCGCCGCGGCCTTCTTCTGGGCGGCGACCTCGGTGAAGGAGACGTCCTCGCGCATCATCGAGAAGACCTGCGGTGCCTTCGACCGGTCCAGGATGACCGTGGCCTTGTCGTCCGGGTTGTCCAGCACCGGGACCGTGGTGAACGTGATGTTCTTCGGGTCGACCGAGGCCAGCTCCATGCCCAGCTTCCGCAGTTCGTTGATGTCGGCGATCTTGTCGTCGACGGTGAGCGCCTTGGTGGCCGCCTCCGCGAGCGTCCACATCTTGGTGGGGCTGGTCAGCGTGTCGTTGGACTTGAGCTTGCGCAGCAGCGAGCTGAGGAACTGCTGCTGGAGCTCGATGCGGCTCAGGTCGCTGCCGAAGCCGACGGAGTACCGCGTGCGCAGGAAGGACAGCGCCTCCTCCCCCTGGAGGGTGTGCTCGCCCTTCGCGAGGTTCAGGTGGGACTTCTTGTCGTTGATGTCCTTGGCCAGGCAGACGTCCACGCCGTCGACGGCGGTGGTCAGGGTCTTGACCGCGTTGAAGTCGGCCACCATGAAGTGGTCGACCTCCAGGCCGGTGAGTTCGGTGATGGTCCGCATCGTGCAGCTGGGCGTCCGGTCGGACTGTCCGAGGCTCGTGTTGAAGCGGTCGCCCTCCGTGCCCGGGATGGTCTTCGTCGAACCGTCGTCCTGCTTGGTCGGACAGTCCGGGACGGTCGCTATCAGGTCGCGCGGAACGCTCAGCGCGGTGGCGTTCGTCCGGTCCTTGGAGACGTGGAAGAGGATCGTCGTGTCGGCGTGGCCGACGCTCTCCTTGTCCCCGTAGCCTTCGTTGCCGTCTCCGGTGCGCTTGTCGGTGCCGATGACCAGGACGTTGATCGGGCGGTCCTTGCTGAAGCCGCCGGTCCCCGCGCCGTCGCTGGAGACGGCGGTGATGTTGCCGTTGAAGTGCTGGTAGACGAGGTAGCCCGCCGTGGCGGTGCCCACCAGCAGGAACGCCAGCGCACCGCCCGTCCAGACCAGGGCCTTCTTCTTGCCGGACTTCCTGGACCGCGTCGACCTCGCCCCGCGGCGGCCCGTCGCGGGCGCGGCACGGCCGCCCGCCCGCCCTCCTGGACCGCGCTCCGGCGTGGCGTCGCCCCGGCCGCCCCGGCGCCCACCGCGCTGTCCGGGTACGGAGGCCCGTTCCTCCGAGGACGGAGTGGCGCCGGGGGCCTCGCGGCGGCGGGAGGCGGGCGCGGCACCGCCACGGGAGGCCGAGGCCCCCGATCGCGCGGAAGCGGTCGGTCCCGAGGAGGGCGATCCGGCGGACGGGCCGGACGGCGTGGGGGTTAGCCCTGTGGAGGGAGTCAGTCGCAGTTCGTAATCGCCGGTGTCCGGATTGAGTACCCACTGGTCTGCGGGGTCGATGCCCTCGTCCCGCCCACGGCCTTGCGCGTCCACGGTTGCCTGCGTCCTCCGTCGGGGCCACGCGGCGCCTCCCCCTCAAGGCGCCCGCGGTGTGTCTTACGGCAGTGCCGCGACCTAGGGGGTCGGCTGCACCGGAGCGCTCACACTAGCGGCCCACCCGCCCTCAGGCGACGATCGTGACAAATCCCGCTCCACACACGCGACATATCGCCATATTCGCTACTGCTTCACCACGTACATCCGGCCACTCGCCCCTCCGGCCTCCTCGGAAGACCCGCGCCAGCATCGACTTCAAGACAAATTCCAAACAGAAGTGGCCACAAGGGATCGCCAAACGCGGCATCAATTCTCCTATAGTTGCCGGTACTTGATCAGGAACAATCAGCTCCAGTTGTGCTTCTTTCGCCACAGCCGCACCGAAGCGCCCGGATTGTCCCTGCCCCCCAAACCGTCCGCCCCGAGGACTCCGATTGCGCCCTTCACTCCGGCCAACCGCGCTCGCCCTGCTGGTCTCGGCAGCCGTCACCGGTTCCCTGTGCCTGTGGGCGGTGGCCGCGGCACCCGCCTCGGTACGGACCCCCGTGTCCTGGGGAGCGGGTGCCTCGGCCCTGCTGCTGTGCGTCGCGGTGGCCCTCACCGTCCACGCGCGGATCACCGCGCGGACGCTGCGGGCCCTGCGGACCGCCGACGCCGAACGCTTCACCGCCGAGATCTCGCGCCTCGTCTCCACCTCCGCCGCCGAAGCGCAGCGCTTCACCGCGGACACGGCCCGCATCAAGGCGGCGGCCGCCACCGAGACCTCCAGGGTCACGGCCGAGGCCGCCGAGCACGTCGCCCGCGTGACGGCCGAGGCCGACGCCGAGCAGGCCCGCCTCACGGCCGAGAACGCCCGGCTCACCGAACGCGCCCGGCGCAGCGAGACCGAGCGCTCCGCAGCCGTCGCGGCCTGCGCCAACGCGGCGGGCCGCATGCAGGCGCTGGCCACCGGCATGCTGGCCGACCTACGGGAGATGGAGCACCGGCACACCGCCGAGGACGTGCTCGGTGACCTCCTCCACCTGGACCACCGCACCGCCCAGGCGGGCCGGCTGGCCGACTCCATCGCCGTACTGACCGGGGCGCGTTCCGGGCGGCGCTGGGCGAAGCCGATCGTGATGGAGTCGATCCTGCGCGGCGCGATGGGCCGCATCGGCGGCTACCAGCGCATCCGGCTGCACTCCACCAGCGACGTGGCGATCGCGGGACACGCCGCCGAGGGCGTCATGCACGCCCTGGCGGAACTCCTCGACAACGCCGCCAACTTCTCGCCGCCCACCGCCGAAGTCCATGTGTACGTCGAGGAGGTCCCGGCCGGGATCGTCATCACCGTCGAGGACAGCGGCCTGGTGATGAGCGACGTCCAGCTGCGCCGCGCCGAGCGTGCCGTGGCGGCCCGCGACCAGGACCTCACCGGCCTCTCCGGGACCCGTCTCGGCCTCGCCGTGGTCGGCCGGCTGGCCCGTAAGCACGGTCTGACGGTCTCCTTCCGGCCGTCGGCGCGCGGCGGCACCGGCGCCTTGATGATGCTGCCGCACGAGCTCATCTCCCGTGGCGCCCTCCTGCCCGCCGTGCCCGCCCCGGCCGCCGCCGAGCGCCCGGAGCCGGAGCCGGTCCACGCGTCGGCCCGCTCCCGGGACGCCGGGCCCGGACAGGGCGACCCGGCACCGGACACCCGGGAAGAGGGCACCGCCCGGCCCGGCTCCGCGCCCGACAGCGCCTCCGAGACCACCGGGTCCGTCCCCCGGTTCGGCGAGAGCGGCCTGCCCAAGCGCCGCCGCGGCCGCACCCTGGCCGCCGCCGAAGCACGTAACGGCAACGCCGCCCCCGGCGGAGCCGATTCCCCCAGGCCCCGTACCACCGACCCGAAGGTGCAGGCGGCACGCTTCAGCACCTTCAGTCAGGCGGTCCGCGCCAACACCCCGCACCCGGAAGGCAACACCCGATGACCGCGACGACCGACGAGAAGCTCAACTGGCTGCTGGAGGGTCTGCTGGAACGCACTCCCGGCGCCCGGCACGCCCTGGTCCTGTCCCGGGACGGTCTGAAGCTGTGCCGTACCCCCGAGCTCTCCGTCGACCAGGCCGACCAGCTCGCCGCGATCTCCGCCGGTATCCAGAGCCTGTCGCACGGCGCGTCCGTGGAGTTCGGTGACGGGACCGGCGGGGTGCGCTCCGCGATGGCCGAGTTCTACGGCGGTGTGCTGTTCATCGTCGAGGCGGGTGCCGGCGCCCATCTCGCGGTCGTCGCCGCGGAGGACTCCGACGTCGGCCTCGTCGGCCACAACATGAGCGAACTCGTCGAGCAGCTCGGCGAGTACCTGGTGGCCCCGCCGCGCTCCTCGGGCGGGACCGACGCGGTGGCGCAGGCCACGGAAACCGCGGACGTATGACGTCGGCGCCGCGACCCCGCCCCGGGCGCGACGACGCCCCGGACCGGCTGTACACCCTCACCGGGGGCCGCAGCCGGTCCGGCTCGGACGCCTTCGACCTGGTGACCCTCGTCGTCGCCGAGTGCGATCCGGCGCCCGGGATGCAGTCGGAGCACGCCGCGATCCTGCGGATGTGCGAACGCCCCACGGCCGTCGTCGAGATCTCGGCCACCCTGAATCTGCCCGTCGGCATCGTCCGCATCATGCTCTGCGACCTGCTCGACACCGGCCGGATCAGCGCCCGCCATCCCCGTACTGCCCGTGTCGCGGACCGGCTCCCCGACACCGACACCCTGGAACAGGTGCTCGTTGGACTCCGCAATCTCTGACCGTGCCGCCCTGCAGGCGACGGCCGACAACGGACTGAAGATCGTCGTGGTCGGCGGCTTCGGGGTCGGCAAGACCACCATGGTCCGTTCCGTGAGCGAGATCCGTCCGCTCAACACGGAGGAGACCATGACCCGCGCGGGCGAGGCCGTCGACGACCTCGACGGTGTGCAGTCCAAGACGTCCACCACGGTCGCCTTCGACTTCGGCCGCATCACGCTCGACGCGCGTTCGGTCCTCTACCTCTTCGGCGCCCCCGGCCAGGAACGCTTCTGGTTCCTGTGGGACCGCCTCTTCTCCGGGACCCTGGGGGCCGTCGTCCTCGTCGACACCCGGCGGCTCGCCGACTCCTGGTACGCCATCGACCGGCTGGAGCACCACGGCACGCCGTTCATCGTCGCGTGCAACGACTTCGGCGGGCCCCTCCACACCGAGCAGCAGATCCGGGAGGCGCTGGACCTCTCCCCCGACGTCCCGCTCGTCGAGTGCGACGCCCGGGACCGCTCCTCCAGCAAGTACGTCCTGATCACCCTGGTCGAGCACCTCCACGCGCTCTCCGAGGCCCGCGCGAAGAACGCCGGCGCGGCCCTCGCGGGCGGTCAGGGCGCCACGGCGATGACCCCGGAGCGCACCCTGTGACCACGTGCCCCGTGCCCCACGGTTCCGTCCCCCTGTCCGGGCCGCGGTTCCAGACCGACGCCGCGCAGGTGTACCGGGACATGCGCCGTGACCACGGCGCCGTGGCCCCCGTCGTGCTCGACGGCGGGGTACCCGCCTGGCTGATCCTCGGCTACCGCGAGCTGCACCAGGTCACCAACGACCCGGTGCTCTACAGCCGGGACTCCGACCTGTGGAGTCAGTGGGAGAACATCCCGGACGACTGGCCGCTGCTGCCCATGATCGGCCACAAACAGCCGTCGATCCTCTACACGGTCGGCGAACGGCACACCGCCCGCGCGGCGATGATCGGCAACGCGCTGGAGGCCGTCGACCCGTTCGCGCTCAAGCGGTACGCGGAGGAGTTCGCCGACGACCTCGTCGACCGTTTCTGCTCCACCGGCCGCACGGACATCATCGCCGAGTACGCGATGCTGCTGCCCGCGCGTGTACTGGCGAGGATCTACGGATTCGGTGACGAGATCCTCGGCCCCCTCGTCGGTGCGATCAACGATCTGATCGACGGTGGCGAGGGCGCCATCGCCGGCCAGCAGCTCCTCGGCGGGGCCATGTACCGGCTCCTCGCCGACAAGCACGCCGAGCCCGGCGACGACGTCGCCTCCCGGATGCTCCAGGACCCGGGCGGCTTCTCCGACGAGGAGGTCGCCCAGGACCTCATGGTGATGATGGCCGCGGGCCACCAGCCGACCGCCGACTGGATGGGCAACTCGCTGCGGCTGATGCTCACCGACGACCGCTTCGCCGCGTCGCTGTCCGGCGGCCGGCACAGCGTCGCCGAGGCCATGAACGAGGTCCTCTGGGAGGACACCCCCACCCAGAACGTGGCGGGCCGCTGGGCCTCCCGCGACACCCACCTCGGCGGACGCCACATCCGCGCCGGTGACCTGCTGCTCCTCGGTATCGCCGCGGCCAACGGCGACCCGCAGGTACGCACCGACGGTTCCGCCCTGACCGGTGGGAACAACGCGTTCCTCTCCTTCGGCCACGGCGAGCACCGCTGCCCGTTCCCGGCGCAGGAGACCGCGGAGGTCATCGCCCGTACGGGGATCGAGGTGCTCCTGGACCGGCTCCCGGACGTGGACCTCGCCGTCCCCGAGGACCGGCTGACCCACCGCCCGTCCCCGTGGCTGCGCGGACTGACGGAGCTGCCGGTGCACTTCACGCCCACCCCCGCCCTTGGAGGACAGCAATGACCCGGATCGCCCTCGACCCCTTCGTCGCCGACCTCGACGGCGAGAGCGCCGCGCTGCGGGCCGCCGGGCCGCTGGCCGAGGTGGAGCTCCCCGGCGGGGTGCACTGCTACGCCGTCACGCACCACGCCGAGGCCCGCCAGCTGCTCACCGACAGCCGGGTGGTCAAGGACATCGGCGTCTGGAACGCCTGGCGGCGCGGCGAGATCCCGATGGACTGGCCGCTGATCGGCCTCGCCAACCCGGGCCGCTCGATGCTGACGGTGGACGGTCCCGAGCACCGAAGACTGCGCTCCCTGGTCGCGCAGGCGCTGACGGTGAAGCGGGTGGAGCGGCTGCGGGCGGGCATCCAGGCGCTCACCGACGCGAGCCTGGACCGGTTGGCGGCCCTGCCCAGGGGTGAGCGGGTCGACCTGAAGGCGGAGTTCGCGTATCCGCTGCCGATGAACGTCATCAGCGAGCTGATGGGCGTGGACGCGGCCGATCACCCCCGGCTGAAGGTGCTGTTCGAGAAGTTCTTCTCGACGCAGACCCCGCCGGAGGAGGTGCCGCAGATGATGGCGGACCTCGGGACCCTCTTCACGAAGATCGTCGACGACAAGCGGGCGAACCCGGGCGACGACCTCACCAGCGCCCTGATCGCTGCTTCCGAGGACGGCGACCACCTCACCGACGAGGAGATCGTCAACACCCTCCAGCTGATCATCGCGGCCGGTCACGAGACGACGATCAGCCTGATCGTCAACGTGGTGGAGGCGCTCCAGACCCACCCCGAGCAGCGCAAGCGCGTGCTGAGCGGGGAGGTGCCGTGGGAGAACGTGATCGAGGAGACCCTCCGCTGGAACACGCCCACCTCGCACGTCCTGATCCGCTTCGCGACCGAGGACATCGAGGTCGGCGACAAGGTCCTGCCCGAGGGGGAGGCCCTGATCGTGTCGTTCGGCGCGCTGGGCCGCGACGAGAAGCAGTACGGCCCGACCGCCGGTGACTTCGACATCACCCGCTCCCCGAACCGCCACATCGCCTTCGGGCACGGCCCGCACGTCTGCCCGGGTGCCGCGCTCTCCCGTATGGAGGCCGGGGTGGCCCTGCCCGCGCTGTACGAGCGCTTCCCGGAGCTGGACCTGGCGGTCCCGGCGTCCGAGCTGCGCAACAAGCCGATCGTGACCCAGAACGACCTGTACGAACTCCCGGTCGACCTCGGCTGACGTCCCGGCGGCCGCCCGCGACGAGCACGCCGGCACCCCCTCCGCGACACCGTCCACGGGCCGGAGCGCGCGTCTCATCCGACGGACACGGTTCCCGGACCGTGTCGCGGAGGGACTACGCTCCGGCTCGTGGCCGATATCCAGATTCCCGCTGACATCAAGCCCGCCGACGGACGTTTCGGCGCCGGACCCTCCAAGGTGCGGACGGAGGCGCTCGACGCGCTGGCCGCCACGGGCACCTCTCTCCTCGGTACGTCCCATCGCCAGGCCCCGGTCAAGAACCTGGTCGGCGAGGTACGCGACGGTGTGCGCAGCCTCTTCTCCCTCCCCGAGGGCTACGAGGTGATCCTGGGCAACGGCGGCTCCACCGCCTTCTGGGACGTCGCGACGCACGGACTCATCGAGAACAAGTCCCAGCACCTGAACTTCGGCGAGTTCTCGTCCAAGTTCGCGAAGGCGGCGAAGCTCGCCCCGTGGCTGGCCGACCCGACCGTGATCTCCTCCGACCCGGGCACCCACCCGGACCCGGCGGCCGAGGCGGGCGTCGACGTCTACGCCCTCACCCACAACGAGACCTCCACCGGCGTCGCCGCCCCGATCAAGCGGGTCGCGGGCGCCGACGAGGGCGCGCTCGTCCTGGTGGACGCCACCTCCGGTGCGGGCGGCCTGCCGGTCGACATCACCGAGACCGACGTCTACTACTTCGCCCCGCAGAAGTCCTTCGCCTCCGACGGCGGCCTGTGGATCGGTGTGTTCTCCCCGGCGGCCCTGGAGCGCGCGGCGCGGATCCACGCCTCCGGCCGGCACGTCCCGGAGTTCTTCTCGCTGCCCACCGCGATCGACAACTCGCTGAAGAACCAGACGTACAACACCCCGGCGCTGGCCACCCTCTTCCTGCTCAACGAGCAGCTGAAGTGGCTGAACACCCAGGGCGGTCTGGACTTCGCCACCGGCCGCACGGCCGCGTCCTCGCAGGCGCTGTACGGCTGGGCCGAGGACTCCAAGTACGCCACCCCGTTCGTCACCGACCCGGCGAAGCGTTCGCAGGTCATCGGCACGATCGACTTCGAGGACGGCATCGACGCGGCGGCCGTCGCCAAGGTGCTCCGCGCCAACGGTGTCGTCGACACCGAGCCGTACCGCAAGCTGGGCCGCAACCAGCTGCGCGTGGCGATGTTCCCGGCGATCGACCCGGCGGACGTCCAGGCGCTGACGGCGTGCGTCGACCATGTGATCGACAAGCTGTAGCGGCGCGTCCGAGACGGCCCCGCACACACCGGTGTGCGGGGCCGTCCTCTGCGCTGTCACTCGCCGGGGTGATCTCGTGGCCGCGGGACGATCGGGGATGCCCCGACCTACGATGATGGCCTCGACACCAGCCATTCCAGGAGGCCCGCAATGTCTGCAGCAGCAGTCGAGCACCCCTGTGGCGATGAACCGGAACCCATGCTCGTGACGGCGAACCGCCTCATGGAACAGCTTCCGGGGTATCGCGTCGAGATCATCGGAGGCGTCATCACCGTGGCCGCGCCACCGGACGGCCCGCACGCCCGCGCTCTGACCAAGCTCATGCGTCCCTTCATCGCAGCCGGGCTCGACGACGGAGAGACGGAAGTCCTCCAAGGCGTCGGCCTCTGGCTGCCGAGCGGCCCAGAGGACTACGCCGTCGCGGACCTGGCGATCGTCGACGCCGACTTCGACGCACACCTCGTCGAGAACAACTGCTACGGCCCGGCCGTCTTCCGCCTCGTACTGGAGGTGACGTCCGGCAACTACAAGAACGACCTGCGCAACAAGGTCTCCGCCTACGCCGAGGCCAAGATCCCCGTCTACGTGGTCGTCGACCGCAAGCACGGCCGGGTACACGTCCTCACGGAGCCCACCGGCTGCGGCTACGACAACCACGAGGTCTACGCCCCCGGGCAGTCGGCCGTGCTCCCCGGCTCGATCGGGGCCGAGGTGACGCTGAACGCCGCCGAGTTGGTCGAGGCCGGGCGTCCCCGCGCGTAGGGACCGCCGGTCCCGGTCACTACGATCCGGGGATGACGAAGACCAAGGCCGTGCCGTACACCGGCGGCGAGAAGGAAGTCCTCCACGCGAGCCTCGACCGGCACCGGGACGTGGTCCTGTGGAAGCTGGACGGGCTCGACGACGAACAGCTGCGCCGCCCCATGACCCCGACCGGCACGAACCTGCTGGGCCTGGTCAAACACCTGGCCACCGTCGAGTACGGCTGGTTCTGCTCCGCGTTCGGCCGGGAGACGGAGGACTTCTGGTTCGACACGTACACGGACGACATGACGATCGCCCCGGACGAGTCGACCGAGCGGATACTCGCCTTCTACGCCCGGGCCCGTGCCGCCGCGGACCGGGCGATCGAGGAGACCGGTCTGGACGACACGGGCACGTCGTGGAACGGCACCACGGTGTCGATGCGCTGGGTGCTCGTCCACATGATCGAGGACGTCCTGCGGCACGCCGGTCACATGGACATCGTCCGTGAGCTGATCGACGGCGCCACGGGCTCTCATCCCGCCTCCTGACCTCCCGGCCCCGCCAGGCTCGCGCGCAGGGACCGGACGCCGGCACTCCACTGCTCGTCCTGGTTCACGTCGGCCCAGAGCTCCAGCAGTTCGGACTCGTCGGCGACCACCCGGTCCAGCGCCCGCACGGCGAGCTCCCGGAGCTTCGGGTCCAGCGGGGGCAGGGGGTCGTCCGGCCCGTACACCGAGTCGACCGGTGCCCCGCCCGGCATCTGGGCGGCGAGCAGGGCGGCTGCGGCGACCGCCACCACCCCGTCGTAGGCGTCGAGGTACTCCTCGGCGCCGGTACGGGCCGCGGAGGTCAGCGCCTCCTCGATCAGCGCCTCCCGCTTGCCGGGCGGTGCGTCGTCCAGGCTCCCCGTGAAGTCCGCGGCGGTGTCGCTGTCGAAATGGCCCATCCCCCAGGTCCCCATGGAACCCCCTCCTCAGTCGGTGGCCCCATCCTCCTCGCCACCACTGACAAGGGGCTCCGGCGCGAGAGGCTTCCTCGCGATCAGGAAGGCCTGCGGTGTCTTCTCCGGAAAGGCGCTCTCGGTGTCGGCCTCACGCAGCATCCGGGCCCGCATCTCCAGGCCGGCGTCCTTCAGCAGCACCTCCACCTGCTCGGGCCGCCGCCGGCGGAAGTCGAGCGAGACGTCCCGGCCGAAGGCGTCGTCGAGGTGGAGGGTCGTGTCACCCGCCTGGAAACCCAGCAGGAGGTGTCCGCCGGGGGCGAGCACTCGGTGGAACTCGGCGAACACCTGCGGGAGCCGCTCGTCCGGCACATGGATCGTGGAGTACCAGGCGAGCAGGCCGCCCAGCCCGCCGTCCGGCAGGTCCAGGGCGAGCATCGAACCTTCCTCGAACCGCAGTCCGGGGTAGCGCGACCGCGCCTCGGCCAGCATCCCCGGGGACAGGTCGACGCCGAACACGTCGGCCCCCGAGGCGTGCAGATGGGCCGTCACCCGGCCCGTGCCGCAGCCGATGTCGGCCACCGGCCCTCCGCCGCCCGCCGCCACCAGTTCGGCGAAGCCGGTCAGGACGCCCCGGTCGAGCGGCTTGGCGGCGAGTTCGTCCTGGAAGCGGGACGCGTAGAGGTCGGCGAAGGCGTCGTAGGAGGTGCGGGTGGTCTGGAGGAAGGCAGGTTCGGTCACGGTCGGGCACTGTAGTCGGGCCCCGGCCCCCGTGTCGGTGCGTCGTCCGGAGGGCCGGTGACGCGGAGCGCGAGGACGGCCACGTCGTCGGGGCGCGGGAAGTCCTCCAGCCCGCGCGAGAGCGCGTCCAGGAGCTCCGGCAGGGGCCTGTCCCCGTGCGCGGACAGCATCGACACCGCCTGCGCGATGCCGTCGTCGATGTCGCTGTCGCGGTGTTCGACCAGGCCGTCGGTGTAGAGCATCAGCACGCTGCCCGGCGGGAGTTCGCGTGTGTGGTCGCGGCGGGGCGAGCCTGCCGGGGTGCCCAGCAGGAGCAGGTCGTGCTCCTGGAGGGCCGATACGCGACCGCCGGGCAGGCGCAGCAGGGGCGGTGTGTGGCCCGCGTTGGACCAGGTCAGCCGCCACCGGTCGCCGCACGGGTCCAGGCGGGCGTGCACGGCGGTTCCGCCGGGGCCCAGGGGCAGGACGGCGAAGGTGCTGTCGACGGCGGCCAGGGCTGCGGCGGGCGAGTGCTTACGGTCCCCGAGGGTGGCCTGCCGCAGCATGCTGCGGACCTGGCCCATCACGGCGGCGGCCCGCATGTCGTGGCCGATGATGTCGCCGATGGAGACCATCAGCGCGGCCTGCCGCCCGGCCGACCCGTCCGGCACGAGGTAGGCGTCGTACCAGTCGCCGCCGACCATGTCCTGGTCGGCGGCGGGCAGGTAGAGGGCCGCCATCTCCAGGCCGGGCACGACGGGGAGCGCGGTGAGCATGGCCGACTGGAGCTGTTCGGCGGCGCTGAGCCGGTTCTCCACGAACAGCGTGCGCTCCACCGCCTGGCTGGCGTATCCCGCCACGGCGGTCAGCACCGCCTCCTCGGTGACGGTCAGGACGTGGGCCTCGGCCCAGCACCACATCAGCACCCCGCGCCCCCGGGCCAGCGGGACGCACAGGACGGAGCTGAGGCCCAGGGAGTCGTACCCTGCCACGGCCTCGGGGCAGAAACCGTCGGCGAGTGCGGCGTGGTCGGGCACGAAGACGGTGCGCTGCTCCCGCATCGCCTGGGCGCTGGGGAAGCCCGCGTCCCGCTCCAGGCGGTCGATGTCGGCCTCCACCGGCCGCAGGTCGTCCGGGTCGGCCACCCGGAACAGTCCCCGCTCGTCGGCGAGCAGCAGGCCCACGTAGGACGGCTCGGCGGGGCCGGCGAACAGGCGGCGCAGCCGTCGGAGCAGGTCCGTCAGCTCGCGGGAGCGGCCCAGCTCGACCGAGGCGCGCAGCAGCACGGCGGCGTGGTCCCGGTCGCGCCGGATCTGCTCGGTGGCGATCCTCAGGCGCAGCTCCACCGAGCAGGCGGCGGCGAGGTCCTCCAGGTCCCGCAGCTCGTCCTCGGTCCACTCCCGGGGCTCGTGGCCGATGGCGCAGAGCGAGCCGAGGACGTGCCCGTCCGCGTCGGTCAGCGGCATCCCGGCGTAGGCGATGACCCGCAGGTCCGGGATGGCGAGGCTGGCGCAGGTGAGCCGGTAGAGCCGCGAGTCGTTGAGGATCAGCGGTTCGCCGCTGGCGACGACGTGCTGGCAGAAGGAGTGGCTCAGGGGGGTCTGCCGCTGTGACGCCCAGGGCTCCTCCAGTCCGACCATGCCGGGGAAGACCTGCCGGTCGGACTCCAGGATCGACACCAGCGAGACGGGGACGTGGAGGGACCGGGCGACCATCCTGGCGAAGCGGTCCATGCCGGGATCGGCCGCCGCGGTCAGCCCCGCGAGCCGCAGGGCTTCCAGCCGCCCCAGTTCGTCCACGGAAGGTCCTTTGTCGATCGGTCGGCGTGGGTCACACCCTCCCGGGCCGCGCGCCCCCGCGGCGGCCCGCACAGACAGACTGATGACGACGGTATCGGACATCTCATGCCATGTCATGGCCAAAGGGCACGTCCTGCGGGGCCTCACGCCGCCACCGCACCTCCCCGTCCTCCCGTTCCTCCGTGGGTTCCAGCCCCGCGGCGGCGGCCACGGCGGCGGACGCGGCGTGCTCCGGGTGGATGTGGGCGACGACGGCAGGCACCCCCTGGTCCAGCAGATGCCGGACCAGGCCCACCGCGGCCTCCTTCGCGTATCCCCGGCCCTGCCACCCCGTCCCCACCACCCAGGCCACCTCGGCCCGCGTGCCGCGCACGGTGGCCTGCACGTATCCGGCCAGGCGCCCGTCGGCGCGGACCCGGAGCACCCAGTTCCACCAGAGCTCGGCGGGATCGGGCGAGCCGGCGGTCTGCCGCTCGTAACGGGCCCGCAGGGCGCCGGCGTCCTCCGGGGCGCCACCCGTGTAGGCGTGGAGGGCCGGGTCCGCGAGGACGGCGGCCATCTCGTCCGCGTACGCGGGGCGGAGCGGGACGGCGTCGAGGCGGCGGGTGGCGAAGGGCGCGGGGCCGGAAGGCGCGGGGCCGGAAGGCGTCGTGGGCGGCGTCGTCATGGACGGCGACCCTACGCCGGGACGGGCCCCGCGCGTCGGCGCACCGGGGGGCCGGGCCCGACCGGACCGGTCCCTCCCGATTTCATGCACCATGGGACATATGGAGACGATCCGTGAGCTAGAGCCTTTTGTGAAGCAGTACACCGTCCTGCTCAGCAGCCGCCGGCCGGACGGAACCGCTGCCCGTACCCCCGTCAGCATCGCCGTGGAAGGCGACCACGCGTACATCCGTACGTTCTCCTCGGCCTGGAAGGTCGACCGCATGCGCAACCACCCGGTGGTGGAGATCGCTCCCTGCACCGTGCGGGGCGCGCCGACCGGGCCGCCGGTCAAGGCGTGGGCGCGCCTCCTGCCGCAGGGGTCGAAGGAGAACACGCACGCCGCCCGGACCCTGTCCCGGAAGTATCCGGCGCTCCAGGGCGTGGCCGTGCCCCTCACCCACCGGCTGAAGCGCGACCGCACCCTGCACTACGAGCTGCGGCCCTTCTCCGACGAGCAGTGAGCGGGGGGCGCCGGGCGGTCAGTCCAGGTCGGTGCCCCGGCTGACCTTCTCCCACTCCCTCAGCTCCGCCCGCACCGAGTCCAGGTGGCCGGTGATCGCGTCCACCGCGTCCCCGCCGAGCACCAGCCGCAGGGGCGTCGGCTCGGCCTCCAGCGCCAGCCGGATCGCTGCCGCGGCCTTCGCCGGGTCGCCCGGCTGGGCACCTCCGCCGTCCCGCACGGCCTTCCGGGTGGCCCCGGCGGTCTCGGCGTACGCGGGGCTCTCCTCGCTGAAATACGCGGCACCCTGGCCGAACAGGTTGGTCCGGAAGGCGCCCGGTTCCGCGATCAGCACCGTGACGCCGTGCGGCCGTACCTCGTCCGCCAGCCCCTCGGCGAGCTGTTCCAGCGCGGCCTTGGTGGCGCTGTACGCGGAGAAACCGGCGAAGGACAGCTGCCCGCCCATGCTGCTCATCATGACGACCGCACCGCTCCGCCGCTCCCGCATGTGCGGCAGCAGCGCCCGGGTCAGCCGGGCCGGTCCGAACACGTGCAGCTCGAACAGGTCCCGCAGCTCCTGCTCGGTGGTCTCCTCGAACGCCCCGACCTGGGTGCGCCCGGCGTTGTTGACCAGGACGTCGACCCGGCCGTAGCGAGCCAGGACGTCGGCGGCGACCGCGTCGATCCGCTCGGCGTCGGTGATGTCCAGGGCGACGGCCTCCACCTGGTCGGGGTGGGCGGCCACCAGATCGTCCAGGGCCTGGGGCCTGCGTACCGCGCCGATCACCGTGTCGCCGGCCGCGACGGCGGCCTGAGTGATCGCCCGGCCGAAGCCGCTGTTCGCACCGGTCACCAGCCACACCTTGCCGTTGTTCCCGACCATCGTGCCTCCCTCGCCATCTGCCGTACGGGGCGGCCCCGTTCGGTGAATCCCATCCTTCGCCACGCCTCCCGCCCCCGTCCAAGACCCGCTGTGATAGCCATGAGGCATGGACGTCCACGGGCGCGATCTCCGCTACTTCGCCGCGGTTGCAAGGGAGTTGAGCTTCACCCGAGCCGCCGGGCGCCTCTTCGTCTCGCAGCCCGCGCTGAGCAAGCAGATACGGATGCTGGAGAAGCAGCTGGACGCGGAGCTGTTCGAGCGGGACCGGCGTACGGTCCGGCTGACCGCCGTCGGACAGGCCCTGCTGCCGCACGCCCAGGTGGTGCTGGCGGCCTGGGAGGCGGCCGAGGCCGCGGTGGGAGAGGCGAAGGCCGCCGAGCGGGCGACGTTGACGATCGGGATGTCCACCAGTCCGGGACGCGGCCTGCTGCCGGCGCTGCGGGCCCGTCTCACCGCACGCTTCCCGGCGGCCCGGCCGGTGCTGCGGCAGGTCAACTGGGCCGACCCCACCGCCGGGCTGGCGGACGGGACGAGCGATGTGGCCTTCGTCTGGCTGCCGTTGCCGGACGCCGGGCGCTACCGGTGGGTGGTGGTGGCCCGGGAGCCCCGGATGGTGGCCCTGCCGGACGGTCATCCGCTGGTGGCGAGGGCCGCCGGTGACCCCGAGGGAGCGGTCGACTTCGCCGGCCTCCTGGACGAGCCGTTCCTCGCGCTGCCGTCCGCGGCGGGCCCGCTGCGGGACTACTGGCTGGCCCTGGACTCCCGGAACGGCCGGGAGCCGAAGCTTGGTGGGGTGGTCGCCAGCGCCGAGGAGACGCACGAGGCGGTCGCCAACGGCGAGGGCGTGGCCCTGCTCGCCGCGGGCAACGCCCCGCTGGTCGCCCGGGACACCGTGGTCTGCCTGCCGGTGCGCGGGATCACCCCGTCGGAGCTGGCCGTCGCCGTACGCCGTGAGGACACACGCCCGCTGTCCCGTGCCTATCTGGCCGGGGCCGGGGACCTGGCCGCAGGCGCGCCGGACTGAGCTCCGGGGTGCTCAGCCGCGCCGCTTCCTGAAGCCGAACACGACCAGGGCGATGACGGCGAGCAGCACGGCTCCCCCGGTCACCGTGCCCTTCTCCGTGCCGTCCGCGTCCTGGCCGCCCCCGCGCCCGGAGCCCGATGCCGCACCGGAGGATGACGTACCGCCGTCCTCCCCCTTCCCGCCGTCGTAGCCGTCCTCGGCCGTGGCCTCGACCCGCTGCACCCGGCTGCCCTCCCCCTCGGAGCCGAACATCATCGCCGAGCCGTCGGCCGTGTACGTCACCGACTCCGACTGCCTCTGGAGCGGTGCGCGCACCGCGTGGTCCGCGCCGAGCCGGCCGTTCTCGAAGAGGTAGCCCCGTGCGCTGAAGTAGGAGCGCAGCACCAGGTGTCCGCCGTCGGGGGAGAACGCCCCGTCCGTCACCCAGGGCACCTCGCCCACCCGCCGGAAGACGTTGTTCCGCCCGGTGGCCAGCTTCTCGGGGCCTTCGTAGAGTCCGCCGCCGTCCTCGTTCTTCGAGGCGATGTAGACCCGGCCGGTCTTCGGGTGGACCATCAGCGCCTCGGCGTTGCGGGGCCCGTCGGCGTACGTCACGTCGAACTGGGTGGCCTGCACGGTGGTGTCCGCGAGCCGCTTCGGTTCGGGGAAACGGTAGATCCAGACGTGGTCCCAGGTCCCGTCGAGGTTGTCCCCGATGTCACCGACGTACAGGTTCCCGTCCGGGCCGAGCGATATCGCCTCCACGTCCCGGGGTTCACCGACCCCGCGCATGGTGACCGTCGCGACGGTCTTCCCGGTCCGGGAGTCGACGGCGAAGACGTACGGGCCGTCGTCGCTGTCGTTGTGCGTCCAGTAGATCCCGGGGTGGACACGGCTGGCGGCGAGACCGCTGGACTCGGTGATCCGGGGGTCCTCGATCGTGAAGCTCTGATCGGCCTTCCCGTCGTCCGCCGTGGCGGGTGCCGCCCCCGCACCCAGCAGGACGGCGGCAGCGGCGGCGGTGGCGAAGGCGGTCAGCGGCGGTCTCATGCCACAAGTGTCCACTGTCACGTACCGGGCCGTAGAGGTGATCGGACATGATGTGGCCATGCGTTTTCTCTTCGTCGGCGACTCCATGACCATCGGGCGTTCCGGCGACTTCACCTGGCGCTACCGCATGTGGCAGCACCTCGAAGCGACGCTCGGCGACGGCGGCTACGCGATCACCGGCCCGCGCACCGAGCTGTACGACACCGAGGCGGGAGCCCCGGTCTCCCACGCGTACGGCGACCCGTCCTTCCCGGCCCCCGCCCGCCGGCACCTGGCCGGCTGGGGCGAGGGCTGGCTGCACATGGCCCCGGTCGTCGCCGACGCGGTACGGGCCGCCCGCGCGGACGTCCTGCTCGTCTCGCTCGGCCTGATCGACCTCGGCTTCTACACGGACAGCGACCGGACCGCCCTGAACGCACGGGGGTTCATCGCGGCGGCACGCACGGCGAACCCGCACGTCCGCATGGTCCTGCTCCCCGTGATACCGAACATACGGGCCGAGTCGGACGCCCCCTTCGCCGCCGAGTGCGACCGCTTCAACACACTCCTCGCCCAGGCCGTGGCCGACCTGGACACCCCGTCCTCCCCGCTGCTGCTCACGCCCCGTCCCCAGGGATACGACATCCACACGGACACCTACGACGGCACCCACCCCGGCCCCACCGGCGAACACCGCCTGGCCGCCGCGTTCGCCGACGCCCTGCACCAGGCGTGGGGCATCGGCGGACGGTACGCGGGTGCCCTGGCCTCGGCCTGAGGCTGCCGAGGAGCGCCACCGCCGGGCCACCGCACCGGAACCGGAGCGGTGATCACGGGCGTCGTCGTAGCGGACGGCGCCGGGCGGTCCGGCGGTCACGCAGGGGGGCGGGCGGGGCGTTGACGAGGACGGGGAATGGTGTGAACGGGGCATCCCGGTGGGGCTGGGCGCGGGGGCGCGTCCTCGCGTCGGTGGCCGTGCTGGTGGCCCTCCTGCTGGTCTTCCACGCCGTCGTCCCCGACACCCCCGCCCACCTCGGCAGTCTGCTGGAGACGTTCCTGCCGTGGCTGGGTCTCGCCGTCCCCGTGCTGCTCGTCCTGGCGCTCCTACGCCGCTCGTACGGGGCCCTGGCCGCGCCGCTGCTGCCGGCCGTCGCGTGGGCCGCGCTCTTCGGCGGGCTGCTGCTCCCGGGCGGCGCCCCGGGGGACGGGGACCTCACGGCCGTCCAGCACAACGTCAGCGATGTGAACCCGGACCCGTCCGGCACGGCCCGCGCCCTGCGGGACACGGGTGCCGGGCTGGTCGCCGTGGAGGAGCTGATGCCCGCCGCGCTGCCTGCCTTCCAGGCGGTCCTGGGGGCCGACTACCCGTACCGCGCGACCCAGGGCACGGTCGGCCTCTGGTCGACGTACCCGCTGTCCGACGTGCGGAAGGTCGACATCAAGCCCGAGGCGATCGGCTACGGCTGGGACCGCGGGATGCGGGCCACCGCCCGGACACCTCAGGGCGAGGTCGCGGTGTACGTCGCCCACCTGCCCTCGGTCCGGCTGGGCCTCGGCGGGTTCCGCGCGCAGTGGCGCAACGAGAGCGCGGTCCTCCTCGGTGAGGCGCTCGCCGCCGAACCGCTGGACCGGGTGGTCCTGCTCGGCGACCTGAACAGCACACTGGACGACCGCGGCCTGGACCCGGTCACCTCCCGCCTGACCCGCCCCGACACGGACCTCGCGTTCAGCTGGCCGGCGGGACTGCCACTGGCCAGGATCGACCAGATCCTGACCCGCTCGGCGAAGGTCACCCACCTCTGGTCCCTCCCGGCGACAGGCAGCGACCACCTGCCGGTCGCGGCCCGCATCAAGCTCTGAGTCGGGGCCGCCGAGCGAGCGCGTGCCCCTACGCACGTGCCCGCGCCCCGCCCCCCTCCACCTGGACACGGCCCCGGGGCCTACTCCGCAGGCCGCGCGATGCCCATCATCTCCAGCCCGAGCGTGGTGAGTTCCTGCGACACCTCTTCGGGCCGGGCGCGCCGCGCGCGGCGGCTGTGGTGGGCCATCAGTTCGTGCACGGTCCCCACCATCACCATCACCACGACGCGGTGGTCCCGCTCCTCCACCTCCCCGCGGACGGCGGCCCGTTCGGCCTCGCCCGTCAGGAAGTCCGCCCACAGGTCCTTCCACCGCTTGCAGTGCTCGTCCACCGCCGGACTGACGCCCAGCACCTCCACGAACGTCACCCGGGCCTCACGGAGGTCCCTGGTCACCGCGTACACGTACGCGTCGAACAGACGCCGGAAGCGCATCGCCAGCGGGCAGTCGTCCATGCCCTCCGAGAGCAGGGCCTGTTCGGAGGCGCGCAAGCCCTTGGTGGTCACCCGGTTGTGGATGGCCATCAGCACCCCCTCGCGGGAGCCGAACTCCTCCCACAGCACCTCCTCCGGCACCCCGGCCACCTCGCACAGCGCCTGCTCCGACGTCTGCGCGTAGCCGTAGACCCCGAACAGCTCCAGCCCCGCTTCGAGAAGCTGCCCACGGGCCCGGGTACGAGCCAGGTCGATCGTGCCGGTCACCTGATCCACCGAGACATCCACGACGGTCCCTCCTTCGTCTGCCACATCTCCGTCCGTTCGCGGCGGCTGAGCGGTGTCGCGAGCGCGGGAGAGGATTCGTCACCTCTGCATGGCGCCTGCGCCATTGTCCTCGCCCCGGCGTCCGAACCCCGGATCCGCCGCGCCGCCACACCCGGCCCGAACTCATGTCTCAGCACGGCTCGGTACGCGGCCCGTTGACGACCGCGAACCGCTCCCGCCACGGCAGCGGATCCGGCTGTTCCTCGGCCAACTCCCGCTGCCGGAGCCAGAAGCGGCGAGCCTCCGCCCTTCCGCACGGCCCGCACAACTCCTCGTCGCGCAACGGCCGGAAGAGGTGCTCGTCGCCCGGCCCCGCGCAAGGGATCATCGCGGCCGCCGTCGGCTTCGGCGCGTACGCCTCCGGCTGCGGTTCCTCCGGCAGCTTGTGCACGAGCCGGTACCGCAGGAACCCGACCGCCGACCGCACGCCACCGTCCGGCAGTTCACTGGTCAGCACCCGCCGCAACTGGGCCGCCGTGACGCCGCGCCGCAGCCACTCGGCGGCCAGCGCGGCGAGGGCCCGGGCCTCCTTGACGCCGAGGTACAGCTCCCGGCACGCGTGCCGCAGCGAGAGCAGCACCCGCTCGCCCTCCGCGACGTGCGGCGGCAACGGCGCCTCCGGCTCCGGCTCCCCCTCCTGCTTCGTCCCCTCCCGTTTCGCCCCGGGCTTCGCTTCGGAGGGTGGGTGGGGAGAGTTCTTCTCCCGTTCTTCGTCTACCGGTAGTTGACCACCGACCACCCGGCCCGCCGGTCCACCGACCGCCGGTTCGCCGACATCCGGTTGACCGACCGCCGGTTCCCGCGCACCCGGACACACCGAGACCTCTGAGGCGCCGCCCTGGCGGACCGCGGCGGCCTCGGCGGGTGTCAGGGAGACGTTCGACAGCAACTGCGCGGTCGCCCAGAGCCCACGCACGCCCTGCTCCCGCCGCTCGTGCAGGAACCCGTTCACGACGAGGAGCTCCTTGGCCTTCTGGTACGCCCTGCCGGTGATGCCGAGCTTCCGCGCGTGCTCGCCGAGCGGCATGTCCGCCAACTCGTCGGGGAGACCCTGCACATACAGCAGGAGAATCTTCGCGTCACTCGTGAGACGCGGATGGCGCACGACATCATGCGAAGCCTTCGTGTAGCGCCGGGAGGGCGCGATAGCATGCCGAAGCATTCCTGGTGGACTCCGTATCCACTAGCGGGTGAAGGCCCTCGGATCGGTGTTGGTAGCACCCCCGGGGGCCGCCCTGCGCGCGCGCGTGCACACAGAGTGTAATGAGGCGATCACGCTATCGCACCGCAGGAACCCCCGACACCCGAACAACGGGGGGCACACTCCTTCGATCAGGCACTCTCCAGAGCGCCGAGCGTCAGTTCGTGCAGCAGCCCCGGGTCGACGTACGGTGCCTCGCGCGTGGGCTTCGACCGCCAGTCCAGCGGCCACGTACGACCGTCGAGCGCCGGGACGCCCACGAACGCGTCGCAGCGCGCGTCCCGCCCCATGAGCCGCGCACCCGCCGGCCACCGGTACGCGGCGGCGGAGCGGGGCGGCAGCAGGAAGTACATGCTCCGCTCCCCGACCCAGGAACGCACGATCGGACCGGCCCGGAAGTCCGTGAACTGCATGATCTCGTAGGCCACTTGCTCGCCCAGCACCCCGACGATCCGCACGGCGTCGAAGTGCACCCCCGTGTGCCGGAGGGCGTGCCCGCTCGCGGGAATCCAGGACGGCACCGACTCCGGTGAACTTTTCTGATCCATACGGACAGCGTGAACGCCGACACATACGGTGACCAGAGTCACAGAGCGTCTGTGCACTGTCGTGTACTCGGGAGGTGGAGCTGTGCACTCCGGTGAACAGGGAAGCAGTAACGCGGAGATGTTCGGCACGCTCCTCCGTTTCTACCGCGAACGGGCCGGGCTGTCCCAGGAGGCACTGGGCGCGAAGATCGGTTTCTCCAAGTCGCAGGTGGCGATGGTGGAACGGGGAGCGAGACCGCCGAAGGGCGGCTTCATCACGGGAGCCGACAAGGCTCTGGGTGCACAAGGTGCACTGGAGGCGGCGGGGACGAAGCTGCGGTTCAGCTACTTGCCCGCGTGGACCGAGGAGTACACAGAGCACGAGGCTGTGGCGGTTGCGCTTCACAACTACGAGAACCATGTAGTGCCAGGCCTGCTCCAGACTGACGCGTATGCCCGGAGCGTCTTCGGCTGCCACTGTCCGCCGCTGGACGACGATGAGATCGAAGGGCGAGTGCGGACCCGTCTGACACGGCAAGATCTCCTCCGACGCCGCCCCGCCCCGATCGTCAGCTTCGTCCTGGAGCTGATCGTCCTCACGCGCCCACTTGGTGGAAACAGGACTCTGAAGGAGCAACTGCTGCACGTACTTGAGGTTGCCCAACTGCGCAACGTCGAGGTCCAGGTCATGCCGCCCGACCTGCGCAGCCACTCCGCGCTAAACGGCCCGATGTTCTTGCTGGAGAGTCCCGCGCGCGATCACCTCGCCTATATCGAAGGCCAGAGTGGCGGTATCTTCGTCACGGAACAGCCCGAGCTGAGCAATCTGTTCGCCCGGTACAGCCTTCTCCGGGCGCAAGCCCTCAGCCCGGAGGAATCCGCGAAACTGATCAAGCAGATGGCAGAGGCCCTATGACTACCGACCTCTACTGGTTCAAGAGCAGCTACAGCGGCAACGAGGGCGGCAACTGCGTCGAGATCGCCGTTGCCTGGACCAAGTCCACGTACAGCGGCGACCAAGGCGCCTGCGTCGAGGTAGCCGCCTGCCCGCACGCCGTCCACGTGCGGGACTCCAAGGACCTGACCGTCCCCGCCCTCACCGTCTCCCCCGCCGCCTGGACCGCCTTCGTCGGTGACGTGCTCCGCGTGTGACGTCAGCTGCCGCCTCGCACCTCTTCCTTGATGAGGGCGCGGAAGGAGCGCGGGGGCCGACCGGTCAGGCGGTGGACGGTGTCGGTGGTCCGGTCCTCCGCGCCTCCGGCGATGGCACGGTCCATACCGGCCAGCAGCGCGGCGAACTCCGCCGGTACCTGCGCCGTGAGGCGGTCGCGCATCTGCTCGTAGGACAGACGGCGGTGGGTCACGGTCCGACCGGTGACCTCGGTGATGATCGCGGCGATGTCGTCGTAGCCGAGCGCCTCGGGTCCGGTGAGGACGAGGTCGGTGTCGGGGGCCTGTGCGTCGGTCAGGGCGCGGACGGCCACGGCCGCGATGTCCCCGGCATCGACGAAACCGACCCGGCCGCTCCCGGTGGCGGACGCGATGACGCCGTCCGCGCGGATGCTCGCGGCATGGGCGTGTGTGCCGGTGAAGTTCTGCATGAACCACGAGGGCCGCAGTACCGCCCACTGTTCGAACAGACCGGGCAGGGCCTGGTGCACCGTTCCCACCGCCGGGCCGCCCTCGGGGACGGCCGAGGAGCTCAGCAGCACCGCGCGCCGTACCCCCGCGGCACGGGCCAGACGGAGGAACGGCAGCATGACCGCCTCCGGTTCGACGTCACCCACGGGCGGTACGAGGTAGACGCGGTCGATGCCGTCGAGGGCTGCGGCGTGGGTGGCCGGGTCATACCAGTCGAAGGTGACAGGCTCCGCGCCGGCGACCGGGGCGGCCCGTCGTCCGGCGGCTCTCACGCGGTGGCCTGCGGCCGTCAGCTGTGCGGTGGTGCGGCTGCCTGTGGTGCCCGTGGCGCCGATGACCAGGGTGGTACCGGTGTCGGTCATCGGCTGCTCCCGGCGAAGTCGGCGCCGTCCTCACGGAGGACGAGGGGGTTCCAGTAATCGCGGTACGAGGCGAAGCGCCCGTCCCGGACGGTCACGACGGCGATGTAGGTCATGTCGAAAGGCGCTCCGGTCTCCACCAGGCGGCCGACGCCACGCATCTCGACCACGATCGTCTGCGGATCGGCGGTCTCGTGGATCAGCAGATCGGGGAAGTCGTGGAGGTCGATGTGGTCGGGATAGTGGCGCATGTAGGCGGCTATCGCCTCCCTGCCCTCCAGGCGCCGGGGCCAGCCCTCGGGGGCGAAGGGGAACTCCATGAGGCCGTCCTCGCCCCACAGGGCGACCCAGGCGGGAATGTCCTTGTCGAGCAGCAGTCGCAGGCTGTGGCGGTACAGATCCGCCGGGGAAGTCGGTGCGGACATGGGTGTCCTCCAGGTCGTACAATCCGGACTACGGGTCCGCTTCAACGATACGGACCAGCGGTCCGCTTCGCAAACGAGGGAGCAGCATGCCCGAGCCCAGGTCCCGCAAGGACGCCGCCCGCAACCGGGAGGCGGTCCTCGCGGCCGCCGACGCCCTCTTCGGACGCTGCGAAAGCCCGGACGACGTCACCATGGCCGACGTCGCGGCGGCGGCCCAGGTCGGCAAGGGCACGATCTTCCGCGCCTTCGGCGATCGGGCAGGGCTGCTCCGCGCCCTGTACGAGGCACGGCTCGAACCGATCAGGAAGGCCGTCGAGTCCGGCCCGCCGCCCCTGGGGCCGGCGACCCCACCGCAGGACCGCGTGCCCGCCCTGCTCGACGCCACCCTCTGCTTCAAACTCGACAACCGGAGCCTGGCGCTGGCCCTGGAGGAGAGCGGGAGCGGGAGCCCGTACCGGGCGGAGCACTACGAGCGGTGGCACAGCATGCTGCGAGCGGTGCTGGAGCAGATCCCCGGACTGCCCGACAGCGGCTTCGCCGCCCACGTCCTGCTCGCCGCCACGCGAGCCGATCTCGTCGAGCACCTGGCCGGCGAGAAGCACGTGCCACGGGAGACGATGCGCGCTCAGCTGGCGGACTTCACCGCCGCGCTCCTGGCCTCCGGCTCACGGCGGGAGTCGGATGCGGGTGGGTGACCGAGAACCGTACAGGCCCGGCCTCACGGCCGGCCGCGCCGTACCGTACTCCCCGGGGTGTGCACGCGACTCCCCGGGGAGTACGCGATCGGGAGGAACCATGCAGCTCGACATGGCGGCCGACGAGCTGAAGTCGGTCCTCAACCGGCTCCGCCGGGCCCAGGGACAGATCGCCGGGGTCATTCGCATGATCGAGGAGGGCCGGGACTGCGAGGACGTCGTGACCCAGCTGGCCGCCGCCTCCCGCGCTCTGGACCGGGCCGGGTTCTCGATCATCGCGACGGGCCTGGAGCAGTGCCTGGCCGAGGAGGGCGGGACGGCCGCCGACAAGGACCGGATGCGCGCCCGGCTGGAGAAGCTCTTCCTCTCGCTGGCCTGAGGCCCTTGGCGGCCGTCGCGGGCCGGGACAAAAGCATTTGCCCCGCCCGCGGCCGGTCGCGGACCATTCCTGCCTGTGACCACGACACCCGCGCAGGAGATCCCCCGTCGTCCGCTCGCCCTGATCACCGGCGTGGGCCGCACGATCGGCATCGGCGCCGGGATCGCCCGCCAACTGGCCGCCTCGGGCTGGGACATCGCCTTCACCTACTGGACTCCGTACGACCTGCGTATGGAGTGGGGGGTCGAGCAGGGCGCCACCGAGGCGATCACCGCCGAGCTCACCAAGCGGGGCGCCGCCTCCGTCGCGATCGAGGCGGACCTCACCGACCCCGACGCCCCCGGGCGCGTCCTCGACGAGGCCGAGAGCCGGCTCGGGCCGGTGACCGCGCTGGTGATGTGCCACGCCGAGTCGGTGGACTCCGGGCTGCTCGACACCTCGCTGGAGAGCTTCGACCGGCACTTCGCCGTCAACGCCCGGGCCTCCTGGCTGCTGATCCGCGCGTTCGGGCTGCGCTTCCGCTCCGCCCCGGGGACCGGCCGGATCATCGCGCTGACCAGCGACCACACGGTCGGCAATCTGCCGTACGGGGCGAGCAAGGGTGCCCTGGACCGCATCACCCTGGCCGCCGCCCGCGAACTGGCGCACCTCGGTGTGACGGCGAACGTCGTCGACCCGGGCCCGGTGGACACCGGCTGGATGTCCCCGGAGGCCAAGCAGAGCCTGGCTTCCGCCACCCCGGCCGGCCGCCTCGGCACCCCCCAGGACACCGCGCACCTGGTGGACTTCCTGTGCTCTCCGCAGGGCCGGTGGATCAACGGGCAGCTGCTGATGAGCAACGGGGGCCTGGCCTAGGGTCCGCCTCGGCGGACGTCAGCGCTCCGGGAACCGCTCTCCGCAGGCACTGCAGAATCTCGGCGCCCGGTCCGCCGACAGCCGCCCGCACTCCGGGCAGACCAGGTCCAGCATGCAGGGGGCCTCGCCGCCCTCCTGGGCCGTGGGCGCCCGGACCGGCGCCGACGTGATCGCGAGACCCGGGCGGCGGCGGTGCACCGTGAGGTACGTCAGCCCCTCGGGCCCGGCCTCCAGGGCGCGGCGGGAGGTCCGGGGCAGCCAGATCACGGTGGTCGGGGCCAGGTCGAGGATGCCGCCGTCGCCCGTACGCAGGCGGCCGCCACCGGTGAGGACGAGCAGCAGGACGTCCAAGGTGTCCTCCTGGTGCTCCCCCACCGCCGCGCCCGGCGCGAGGCGCACGTAGTTGGCGTCCAGCTCGCGGCCCCGCTCGGCGAGATGCCACAGCGCCCCGCGCTCGTCCGGCGCGGCGGAGGCGAGCAGGTCGTCCAGCACGGCAAGCACCTGAGGAGTCGCGTTCACGGCGCCCAGGCTACGCCCGGGGCGGCGCCGTTCGACGGGACGGTGCGGGGCACCGGCGGACGGCCGGCCCCGCACCGCCTGGGACCTTACGAGCAGGTGAACCGGGCGGCCGCCCAGTCCCCGTGATCACCGGTCTTGGAGCCATTGGTGTCGGTGACCTTCAGGCGTACATGGCGTGCCCCGTCGAGCGGCACGTCCACCGGTACGGTCTTCGACGCCCCGGTCATCTTCGGCGAGGTCCACACCACCGCGCCGTCCGCCTCGACGGAGAAGGCGACCTCGCCGTAACCGTCGATCTCGTCGTCGATGCCGACGTCGGCCGTGAACGCCGTGCACCGGCCGCCGGTGTACACCTCGATGTCGGAGTCGGCGTGGACGCCGATCCCCTTGGCGTAGGTCTTCCCCGCGAGGGTGAGGGTGCGTCCGTCGGCCGCTCCCGACTCGCCGTTGGACCGATCGCGTTCCGCCGGGCCGTAGCCGTTGGTGTCCCGGAGCCAGTCCAGGTCGCTCGCCCAGGCGTCGGCGGTCGGGGGCGGCGGCGTCACGTCCACCGCGAACCGCTGGACGGCCGCGCGCGACTCGCCCCTCGCGCGATGGCGGACGAGCGCCGTGACCGACGCCTCGCCGAGCTCCGCGTCCTCGGCGGGAACGACGGCGACCCGCACCCTCTCCGTCCTGCCTGCGGGGATGCGGCCCTTGACGCGGGCGGGGGTCGCCTGCCAGCCGTCGGGGACGTCGAGCGTGATCTCGGCGTCCGTCACGTCGGCGGTGCCGGCGGTGACATCGACGGCGACCGTGCCCGCGGTCCCGGCCCCGATCTCCTGACCGCGCGGCGCGGAGAGCGTCGCCGCGGCCGTGGGGGTGCGGCCACCGACGGCGCTGGTGCCGTCGAGCCTCAGGGTGAACGGCTCGGCGGTGCTCAGCGGACGCGTCTTGATCTTCACCACGCCGCCGCGGTCGTCCTTGTCGTACCACCAGCCCGCCGCCGCCTTCTCGTACGCGGCCTCGGAGCCCAGCCGGGGGAGCTTGCCCGCGAGTTCGACGGCGCGCGGTGCGGAACCGGTGTGCACGCTGAACTGGTACGGCCGCTCGCTCTGCTTGCCCGCGAAACCGCCCTTGCTCGCGCCGATGCGTATGGCGACGTCGCCCGCGCCCCGGACCGGTGCGTCGACCTCCGCACGCTGGGTGGCGTACGCGCCGTCCCGGTGTTCACGCGTCACGCCGTCGTCCTCGTAGAGGGTGAACGACGAGTCGCCCTGCGGATAGACGTCCCAGGCGAGCGCGGAGTCCGCCGTGCGGTCCGTGTACGAACGGATGCCGGGCCACATCGGAATAGCCGCCCCGGCCTTCACGAAGAGGGGCAGGGTGTCCAGCGGAGCGCTGTAGTCGTCGATCGTGGTCGGCCCCTTGTAGGTGCGTCCGCTCCAGTAGTCGATCCAGGTGCCCTTCGGCAGGTAGATGCCGTCGCGCTCGGTGGAGTCCTCGTAGACGGGCGCGACGAGGAAGTCCTCGCCCGAGAGGAATTCGTACTTCGCCGCGTCGCCCGAGGCCCTGGGGTCGTCCGGGTACTCCAGGGCGAGCGGGCGGACCATACCGACACCGGTCTTGGTCGCCTCGTGGGCGTAGGAGTACTGGTAGGGCAGCAGCGACTCCTTCAGCTTCAGGTAGTCGCGGTTGACCGAGGTGTACGGCTCCCCGTACCGGAAGGGCTGCTTGTCGTTGGCCGCCCATCCGTCCATGGTCATCGTGGTGCCGAGGAGCATCTTCCACTGGAGGTCGCGGGTGTACGTCTTGGCGCTGCCGCCGAAGATGCCGTCGACGTCACCGGTGGTGTAGGCGAGCCCGGACATCGTGGCGCCCGCGTACGTGGGGATCTGCCAGCGTATGTACTCCCAGCTGCCGGTCTGGTCGCCGGACCACTGCACTCCGCAGCGCTGGGCGCCCGACCAGCTCTCCGGTGCCCAGGTGAAGCCGCGGGCGTCGCTGTTGTCCTCGATGCCCTTGTAGGCGTCCTTGCAGCCGTCGAGCGCGAACTTGTAGCCGGCGCCGACCCAGGCCACGTCGAGCTTGGCGACCCGCTGCCCGGCCCTGACCTGGTCGCCGATCTTCTCGATACCGTCCTCGGTCCACAGCCCGAGCTGCGTGCCGCGGTCCTGGAGTCCCTCGGCGGTCTCCGGCAGGTTCTCGTAGCCGCAGCCGTACCCGTCGTTGACGAGCATCCAGCCGTTGGGCATGTCGTGTTCGAGGTAGCCGTCGGCGACCTCCAGCGCGTCGAGGGTGTGCCGTTCACCGCGGTTGGCGTTGTGGAGGTAGCAGTCCGCGTCGCCGATCTCCATCCCGTAGACGGGCGGCAGGAAGGGCTTGCCGGTGAGGTCGGTGTACTGGCCGATGACGTCCTTGGCGTCGCCGGTGAAGTAGTAGGCGTCGAAGCGGCGTTCCCGGGCGCTCGCGCTCACCGGGTCGGTGAAGGAGTAGGTGTTGGGGGCGTAGGTGTTGCGGAAGACGCCGTAACCGGCCGAGGAGAGGTAGAACGGGACCGAGTTGGGATGGCCCCCGTCGTCCCAGTCGTAGTCGACGCTCACCTCGACGGTCTCGCCGCGGTGCGAGGTGTTGCCCCGGCCGTTCTGCATGCCGCCGCCGTAGAACTGCTCGCGGGCACCGCGGGCCAGGGTCTGGGTGGTCCTCTCGTCGTCCCAGCCGATCCCCTCGGTCTCGGACCACACCCGGGTGCCGTCGGAGCGGTACAGGGCGAAGCGCAGCGGTGACTTGTGGACCCGCAGCGTGACCTCGGACGTGCTGAGGTCGTAGCGGTCGCCGCGGTCCTTCCAGCGGGTGGCGGGTGCGGCCCCCTGAGCCAGCACGATGTCGTCGCCGGTCGGGTCGGTGAACTCACCGTCCGGCGCGAGCTCGATCCGGAAGGTCTCGGCGGACACGAAACTGACGCGGGCCGCGGCGGCGCCCGCGCGAAAACGGTAGACGGAACCGTCGGCCTCGAAGCCGGTGACGTTCCCGACGGTGGTGACGTCCCCTGCGGTGGTGCTCCCGGTGGCGGTGTCCCCGGTGGTGACGGCGGTCGGTTCGGCTCGGGCGACGCCGGGACCCGCGAGCACGGTCAGGAGACCGAACACGGCGCCGATTAATGCTCCCTTGATGCGCATTCTTGATTGCATGGGAGCTGTTTAGCGCAGTCCCGAGCAAGCCGCTAGAGGGCGGGTCGCTCTGGCTAAGCTCGGGGCCGTTGTTCGGCCGCCCCCGCGCGCCCGCCGCGGACGGACGTGCGCACCCCCGAGACGGAGAGGCCACCGTGGACCGGAAGCCCGACCAGCCGTACCCGCCGACCGAGCCGTACGACCGGGGGATGCTCGATGCCGGCGACGGCAACCTCGTGTACTGGGAGGTCTGCGGAAATCCGGCCGGCAAGCCCGCCCTCGTCGTCCACGGCGGTCCCGGCTCGGGGTGCACCACCCGGGCCCGGCGGTTCTTCGACCCGGACCGCTACCGGGTCGTCCTCTTCGACCAGCGCAACTGCGGCCGCTCCACCCCGCACGCGAGCGACCCGGCCGCCGACATGCGGCACAACACCACCGCCCACCTGATCGCCGACATGGAACTCCTGCGCCGCCACCTCGGCATCGAGCAGTGGCTGCTGTACGGCGGCTCCTGGGGCTCCACGCTGATCCTGGCCTACGCCGAGCAGCACCCCGAGCGGGTCTCGGAGATCGTGATCCCGGCGGTGACGACGACCCGGCGCAGCGAGATCGACTGGCTCTACCGGGGCGCGGGCGCGTTCTTCCCCGAGGCCTGGGACCTCTTCCGCGCGGGCGTCCCGGAGGCGGCGGGCCCCGGGGACCTGGTCGCCGCGTACGCCCGGCGGATGGAGAGCCCCGACCCGGAGGTACGGGCGCGGGCCACGGCCGACTGGTGCGCCTGGGAGGACGCGGTGCTCTCCATGGAGAACTGGAGCGGCCCGCCCCCGTACAGCGGCCGCCCGGACCGCGACCGGCAGGCGCTCGTCCGGATCTGCTCGCACTACTTCTCGCACGCCGCCTGGCTGGAGGAGGGGCAGCTGATCCGCGACGCGGTCCGGCTGGCGGGCGTCCCGGGGGTGCTGGTGCACGGACGCTTCGACATGGGCGGCCCGCTGACCACCGCCTGGGAGCTGGCGAAGGCCTGGCCCGGTGCCGAACTGACGGTGATCGACGGCGCGGGGCACCTGGGCGGGCCCGCGACCAGCCGTGCGGTGCTCGACGCGCTGGACCGGTTCGCGCGGCTCTGAGGCGACCTACTTGCTTCGAGCGCGCTCGAAGGCGTTGGCTTGGGCCCCATGAAGTACACGCAGCTCGGACGCACCGGACTCAAAGTCAGCCGCCTCGTCCTGGGGACGATGAACTTCGGCCCCCAGACCAACGAGAGCGACAGCCACGCGCTCATGGACGCCGCCCTGGACGCGGGCGTCAACTTCTTCGACACCGCGAACGTCTACGGCTGGGGCGAGAACAAGGGCCGCACCGAGGAGATCCTCGGCACCTGGTTCGCTCAGGGCGGCGACCGCCGGGACAAGGTCGTCCTCGCGACCAAGGTCTACGGCAACATGGGCGCCGACGGCGAGGCGTGGCCCAACCACGACAAGCTGTCCGCCCTGAACATCCGCCGCGCCGTCGACGCGAGCCTCAAGCGGCTCCAGACGGACCACATCGACCTGTACCAGTTCCACCACGTCGACCGGTCCACCCCGATCGACGAGATCTGGCAGGCCATCGACGTACTGATCCAGCAGGGCAAGATCCTGTACGCCGGTTCCTCCAACTTCTCCGGCTACAAGATCGCCCAGGCCAACGAGCGGGCCCGGCAGCGGGGCAGCTACGGCCTGGTCAGCGAGCAGTGCATCTACAACCTGATGCAGCGGGACGCCGAGATGGAGGTCATCCCGGCCGCCCAGGAGTACGGCCTCGGCGTCATCCCGTGGTCGCCGCTGCACGGCGGGCTGCTCGGCGGCGCGATCCGCAAGGAGCGCGACGGCGGCGGCGCCCGCTCCACCTCCGGCCGCTCCGGCGAGGCGCTCGCCGACCCGAAGACGCGGGCGCAGATCCAGGCGTACGAGGACCTGCTGGAGAAGCACGGGCTGGAGCCCGGCGAGGCGGGTCTGGCCTGGCTGCTGACCCGGCCCGGCATCACCGGCCCGATCTCCGGCCCGCGGACGCGGGAGCAGCTCGACTCCGCCCTGCGGGCGGTCGAGCTGGAGCTGTCGGACGAGGTGCTGGCCGCCCTGGACGAGATCTTCCCGGGCCCCGGCCCGTCGCCGGAGAACTTCGCCTGGTAGGGACCGTGCCGTGCGGCCGTCCTCGCGGGTTCAGCCCCCGAGGGCGGCCGCCGCCGCGACGACGAGGAACATCAGCACGAGCACGGCCGCCATGATGCGGTTTCTGGTCTTCGGATCCACCCGACGAGCGTAACCGCCCGCCTCACCGTCCCAGCGGCCAGGCCCGCACCACCTCGTACCGGGGCTGCTCCCCCGGCACCCCGCTCGCGGGCAGGTGGCTGCGCACCAGGGCGAAGCCGTCCACCTGCCACTGAGTGCCCTCGAAGCCGTCGAGGGCCGCCGTGTACGGGGCGAGATCGACCGGGACGCGGCTGCGGGCCAGGGTGAGGTGCGGGATGTAGGGGCGGTGCTCGTCCACCGGCACCCCGGCCCGGCGGGCCGCGGCGGGGCGACGGCCGCCGCGAGTTCGTCGCCGGCGGGTCCGGGCGGCAGGACGGCGGTGAAGAGCCGGCTGCGCGGGCTGCTGTTCATGGGGCCGAGTCCGGCAGCGTCCCGGCGCGTCGGTTGAACGCGCGGCCGCCCTCCGTCCCGGTGCGGGAGGAGGGCGGCCATGTGGTCGGTCCTGCGGCGGTCAGGCCGCCGTCGCGAGCTGTTCGCGCGGAACTATTCGCACGTGCGGGCGGCCCGGACGCAGGTCGACCTTGAGGCGCAGGCCCCCGACCCGGGTCAGCATGAAGCCCACACCGAGCGCGGCCACCATGGAGACGGCGCCACCGGCGGCCATACCGATCCGGGCGCCGTAGGCGTCGCTGATCCAGCCGACGATCGGGGCGCCCACCGGCGTACCTCCGGCGAAGACCATCATGTACAGGCTCATCACCCGGCCCCGCATCTCGGGGTCGGACGCCATCTGGACGCTCGTGTTGGCGCTGATGTTGGTCGTCAGACCGATCATGCCGATCGGCACCAGCAGGATCGAGAAGAGCCAGACGGACGGCGAGAGCGACGCGGCGATCTCCAGGAGACCGAAGACCGTGCCCGCGAGGACCAGCATCCGCAGCCGCGAGGAGCGGCGGCGGGCGGCGAGCAGGGCACCGGCCAGCGAGCCGGCCGCCATCAGGATGTTGAAGAACGAGTACATCCCGGCGCCGCCGTGGAAGATCTCGTCGGCGAAGGCGGTGAGCCAGATCGGGAAGTTGAAACCGAAGGTACCGACGAAGCCGACCAGGACGATCGGCCAGATCAGCTCGGGCCTGCCGGACACGTAGCGCAGGCCCTCACGCAGCTGGCCCTTGGCGCGCTTCACGGTCACGGCCGCGTGCAGCTCGTTCGTCCGCATCATCAGCAGGCCGACCAGCGGGGCCGCGAACGACAGGCCGTTCAGCATGAAGGCCCAGCCGCTGCCGACCGTGGTGATCAGGACACCCGCGACGGCGGGGCCGATGAGCCGGGCGGACTGGAAGTTCGCCGAGTTCAGGCTGACGGCGTTCCGCAGCTGCGCGGGGCCGACCATCTCGGAGACGAACGACTGGCGCGCCGGGTTGTCCACGACGGTCACCATGCCGAGCAGGAACGCGATCAGGTAGACGTGCCAGACCTCGACGACGCCGGAGAGGGTCAGTACGGCGAGTGCGATGCCGCACAGACCGAGCGCTGCCTGGCTGATGAGGAGCAGACGCCGCTTCGGGAGCCGGTCGGCGATGACGCCGCCGTACAGGCCGAAGAGCAGCATCGGGAGGAACTGGAGTGCCGTGGTGATACCGACGGCGGCAGCGGAACCGGTGAGGCTCAGGACGAGCCAGTCCTGCGTGATGCGGGACATCCAGGTTCCGGTGTTGGAGATCACGGCGCCCGTGGCGAACAGGCGGTAGTTGCGGATCTTCAGCGACGAGAAGGTCCCGCCGGTCTTGCTCTCGTGGGTGGAAGTCGGTGCGGGGGCGGAGTCTGCTCCGGATCCCGTACTCAAAAGAGTTCGCCTCCTCGGGCGTATACGACGTACGTACTGACGAGGACGTGGCGGCGGGCGCCGCGGACCGTGTCCGCCGCGCCCGAGGTCACAGGTGGGCCAGCTTCTCCAGCACGGGCGCTGCGGCCCGCAGCGTGTCCCACTCGTCCTCGTCCAGGCCTTCGGCGAGGTTGGCCAGCCAGGCGTTCCGCTTGGAACGGCTCTCGGCGAGCATGGCTTCCGCCTGCTCGGTGCGGCTGACCATCTTCTGCCGACGGTCTTCGGGGTGCGGTTCCAGTCTGACCAGGCCCTTGGCTTCCAGCAGCGCGACGATGCGGGTCATCGACGGCGGCTGCACGTGCTCCTTGCGGGCCAGCTCACCGGGGGTGGCGGAACCGCACCGGGCGAGAGTGCCGAGCACCGACATCTCGGTCGGGCTCAGCGACTCGTCGACGCGCTGGTGCTTCAGGCGCCGGCCCAGCAGCATCACGGCGGAGCGAAGGGAGCTCACGGCGGCGGCACTCTCACCGTCGTGGATCAGGTCAGGCATGTTCATTAGCGTAACTCATTAGCTTCACTAAAGACCACTCGGTGGTACACGCGCGAGAAACTGATCACCCGAACGAGTGAGTATGGGCCGGAAACACGCGCGAAACGGTCACATGTGCAGGGACCCTGCATGACATGGGATCGACAGTGCTCAGCCTGCGGATAGACGGTGAGCTGCTCGACCGGCTCCGCCGTCGCGCCGCCAGACGCGGTATGAGCGTGCAGGACTACGTGGTCCAGACGCTCGTCCGCGACGATTTCGACGAACGCTTCAACGCGGCCGTCGACGAGACGGAGAAGTTCTACGGGGCGGACCTCCCGCCCGTGGACCCGGCCGACCGGGTCACCTGAGGGAGATCCGCCCCGTAGGGGTGGACGTGTGCGGCGGTGCCTACGTGAGGCCGAGCGCCGGCATCGCGTAGTAGAAGACGAAGACCGCCGAGACCACGTACATCGCCACCGGGATCTCACGACCGCGGCCCACCGCCAGGCGCATCACGGTGAAGGCGATGCAGCCGATGCCGATGCCGTTGGTGATCGAGTACGTGAGCGGCATCATCAGCATGGCCAGGAACGCCGGGATGGCCAGCGTGAAGTCGCTCCAGTCGACGTCCCGCACATTGCCCGCGAGGATCAGGAACCCGACCGCGATCAGCGCCGGGGTGGCCGCCTGCGAGGGGACCATCGTCGCCAGCGGCGTCAGGAACAGCGACACCGTGAAGAGCAGCCCGGTCACGACGCTCGCGAGGCCGGTACGGGCCCCCTCTCCGACACCCGCCGTGGACTCCACGAAGCAGGTCGTCGCGGAGGAGGAGCTGCCGCCACCGGCGGCGACGGCGACACCGTCGATGAACAGGACCTTGCTCATGCCCGGGAACTTGCCGTCCTTGTCCATGAGCTTCGCCTCGTCGCCGACACCGAGGATGGTGCCCATCGCGTCGAAGAAGCAGGACAGCAGGACGGTGAAGACGAAGAGGACACCGGTCAGGATGCCGACCTTCTCGAAGCCGCCGAACAGGCTGACCTCACCGAGCAGCCCGAAGTCCGGGGACGAGACGGGGTTGCCCGGCCACTTCGGGACGGTCAGCCCCCAGGCGTCGGCCGGCAGCTCGGCGATCGCGTCGATGACCAGCGCGACGACCGTCATGACGACGATGGAGATCAGGATCGCGCCCGGCACCTTGCGGACGATCAGCGCGAGGGTCAGCAGCGTGCCGAGGATGAAGACCAGGACCGGCCAGCCGTTGAGGTGGCCGTCACCACCGAGCTGGAGCGGCACGGTGGTGTGCGCGACGTCGGGGATGCGGGAGACGAAACCCGAGTCGACCAGGCCGACCAGCAGCACGAAGAGGCCGATACCGATCGCGATGCCCTTGCGGAGCGACCTCGGCACCGCGTTCATCACGCGTTCGCGCAGGCCGGTCGCGACGAGGAGCATCACGACGATGCCCGCGAGGACGACCATGCCCATCGCGTCCGGCCAGCTCATCCGGGGCGCGAGCTGGAGGGCGACGACGGTGTTGACGCCGAGGCCGGCGGCGAGCGCGATCGGGACGTTGCCGATGACGCCCATCAGCAGCGTGGAGAACGCGGCCGACAGCACCGTGGCGGTGACGAGCTGACCACCGTTGAGCTGGTGCCCGTACATGTCGTGTGCGCTACCGAGGATGATCGGGTTGAGCACGATGATGTACGCCATCGCGAAGAACGTGGCGAGACCGCCGCGGATCTCACGCGCGACCGACGACCCCCGCTCGGAGATCTTGAAGAAGCGGTCCAAGCCGCCGTTGGACTGCGGAGAGGCCGGGGGCGGCGTGGCGTCGACCGGAGCGGTGGCCGAGGGGGACATGTATGACCTTCAGTCGTGCATCGGGGGATTAAAAGTGGTCAGCCTTGGATGTTCATACAAATAATTCGAGACAACCAGAAGCAGATTCAGTATGAATACATAAGGCGAAGATCGCTATCTCCGCGCGTAGACCCTTGGCCCAACTGCTCCGTCCGCCCCCGTCCGGCCAGGTCCTAGACTGGTCGCATGGAGAAGTGGACACCGAAGCACGAGGCGCCCGAGCCCCTGGAGGGCCCCGTCGTCGCCACCGTCACGGGGGGCACCGTCCTCTGGTTCGTCCTCTTCCTCGTCCAGATCCCCTTCTACGGCTGGTACGACGACCACGGGCACACCTGGTGGCTGTGGACCTGCCTGGCCGGCGCGGGGCTCGGTCTCATCGGCGTCTGGTACGTGCGCGCCCGGGACGCGGCGATCAAGCGCGACGCCGCGCGGTCCGGGGAGCCGGCTCCGGGCGCCCGGAGCTGACGGGTCCTCCCCGTACGTAGTACGACGGGACGGTTCCCGTCCTCCCACGGTCTGATCTTCGGGCCCCTCGGTGGGTGAGTCCTCCCTTCCCCCCGTACCGTCGGAGCCATGACGCAGCGGGCACTCGACTCCCCCGGAGAACAGCCGGACCCCGTACAGCCCCCTTCCGGGCCACCTCGCGGGCTGAGCGCCTCCGAGGTCGCCGAGCGGGTCGCACGGGGCGAGGTCAACGACGTGCCGGTGCGCTCCTCGCGGTCCGTCACCGAGATCGTCCGCGCGAACGTCTTCACCCGCTTCAACCTGATCATCGGCGTGCTCTGGCTGATCATGCTCGCCGTCGCGCCGATCCAGGACAGCCTCTTCGGCTTCGTGATCATCGCCAACACCGGGATCGGCATCATCCAGGAGTGGCGCGCCAAGAAGACCCTGGACAGCCTCGCGGTCATCGGCGAGGCGAAACCCACCGTGCGGCGCGACGGAGAGGCCGCCGAGGTGTCCGTCTCCGAGATCGTCCTGGGCGATCTGGTGGAGCTGGGGCCCGGGGACAAGGTGGTCGTGGACGGCACGGTCGCCGAGGCCGACAGCCTGGAGATCGACGAGTCGCTGCTGACCGGTGAGGCCGACCCGGTGATCAAGCGGACGGGCGACGCGGTGATGTCCGGCAGCTTCGTGGTCGCCGGGGGCGGCGCGTTCACGGCGACCAAGGTCGGCCGCGAGGCCTACGCGGCACAGCTCGCCGAGGAGGCCTCCCGCTTCACCCTCGTCCAGTCCGAGCTGCGCAGCGGCATCAGCACGATCCTCAAGTACGTGACGTGGATGATGGTGCCGACCGCGCTCGGCCTGATCATCAGCCAGCTCGTCGTCAAGGACAACAACTTCAAGGACTCCGTCGCCCGTACCGTCGGCGGCATCGTCCCGATGATCCCCGAGGGCCTGGTCCTGCTGACCTCGGTCGCCTTCGCGATCGGCGTCATCCGGCTCGGCCGCAAGCAGTGCCTCGTGCAGGAGCTGCCCGCCATCGAGGGGCTGGCCCGCGTCGACATCGTCTGCCTGGACAAGACCGGCACCCTGACCGAGGGCGGCATGGACGTCACCGAGGTCCGGCCGCTGAACGGCATGGACGAGGTCTACGTCCACCGGGTCCTGGCCGCCCTGGGCGCCTCCGACCCCCGCCCCAACGCCAGCCTCCAGGCGATCATCGACGCCCACCCGGACGGCGGTGGCTGGACCGCCACGCGGACGATGCCGTTCTCCTCGGCCCGCAAGTACAGCGGCGCCTCCTTCACCGAGGACGACGGCGGCACCTCCGCCTGGCTGCTGGGCGCCCCCGACGTGCTGCTGGAGGCCGACGACCCCGCCCTCACCGAGACCGGCCACCTCAACGAACAGGGGCTGCGGGTCCTGCTCCTCGCCCGGGTGCGCGGTGAGCTCGACGCCCCGGACGCGGCCTCGGGCGCCACGCCCGCGGCACTGGTCGTCCTGGAGCAGCGGCTGCGCCCGGACGCCGGGGACACCCTGGCGTACTTCGAGGACGAGCACGTCGACGCGAAGATCATCTCGGGGGACAACGCCGTCTCGGTCGGCGCGGTCGCGCAGAAGCTCGGCATGCCGGGCGCCGAGCACGCCGTGGACGCCCGCAAGCTGCCGGCGGAGCACGACGAGATGGCCTCCGCGATCGAGCGGAACGCCGTGTTCGGCCGGGTCACCCCCCAGCAGAAGCGGGACATGGTCGCGGCGCTCCAGTCCCGGGGCCACACCGTGGCGATGACCGGCGACGGCGTCAACGACGTCCTGGCGCTGAAGGACGCCGACATCGGGGTCTCGATGGGTTCGGGCTCCGAGGCGACCCGGGCCGTGGCGCAGATCGTGCTGCTGGACAACAGCTTCGCCACGCTGCCCTCGGTGGTGGCGGAGGGGCGCCGGGTCATCGGCAACATCACCCGCGTCGCCACCCTGTTCCTGACCAAGACCGTCTACTCGGTGCTGCTGGCGGTCCTGGTGGTCTGCTTCCAGGTGGAGTACCCGTTCCTGCCGCGCCACCTCACGCTGCTGTCCACACTGACGATCGGGGTGCCCGCGTTCTTCCTGGCGCTCGCCCCCAACAAGGAGCGGGCCCACCCGCACTTCGTACGCCGGGTCATGCGGTACTCGGTGCCCTCGGGGCTCATCGCGGGGGTGGCGACCTTCGTCACCTACCTGCTGGCCCGCCACCACTACAGCGGGCCGGGGGCGCTGGACGCCGAGACGAGTGCGGCGACGCTCACGCTCTTCCTGGTGTCGATGTGGGTCCTGGCGATCATCGCGCGGCCCTACACCTGGTGGCGGGTCGCCCTGGTGGCGTCGATGGGGCTGTGTTTCCTGCTCGTGCTGGCGGTGCCGTGGCTCCAGCACTTCTTCGCCCTGAAGCTGGTGGGCTCGGTGATGCCGTGGACCGCGGTGGCGATCTCGGTGGTGGCGGCGGCCGCCCTGGAGGTGACCTGGAAACTGGTCGGCCGCCGCTTCCGCGGATAGGAACCGCCGGCGGACAGGAACCGCCGGCGGACGGGAGCCGCTACTTCACGTCGACGAAGTCACCCGCGGCCGTCACGGCCGGGGTGGTCGACGTACCGGCGAAGGTGTAGCGCCAGTAGCCGTCCACCGAGGCCTTGACCGTGGTCTTCAGCGTGCCGGTGTTGGACGTCTTGAGGGTCTTGACGGTGGTGTAGGTCTTGCTGTTCTTCTTGCGGAACTGCAGCTTGACGGACTGCCCGGCGTAGCCCTTGTAGGTGCCGGTCTCCCAGTTGGCGCGCGACAGCTTGCCGGTGACCGTGAGGGTCTTGCCCTTCTTCACGGGCTCCGGGGCGGCGTTGACGGTGAGCTTGGAGAGCCGCTGGAGCTTCGTCTTCGCGAACGCGGTGTTGTCCACGTCCTGGCCGTCCTTGCTGAGCGCGGCGACGGCGACCTTCCAGGTCGTGGCGTCGGAGTTGATCAGCCAGCCCGGGTCCACCGTGACGGTCAGCGTGCAGGTGGAGGTGGTGGCGTTGACGGCCTTGCAGGACGCCTTCTTCTCGTTCTGCGGGAAGCCGAAGCTGTCGTCGGACTCGATGTCGCCGCCGATCCACAGGGCGGTGGCGACGTCGGCGATGCCGGAGTCGTCGGTCGCCGTGACGACGACGGAGACCTTCTTGGGCGCCGTGGTGCCGACCACGATCGGCTTGCCGCCGTTGACGACCGCCTTGGTGATCTTGAGGTCGCCGTTCACGGTGAGCGCGCGGGCGGCCATCCGCTCCTTGGCGGGTGCCTGCTGGGGCGCGGTCAGCCCGAGGTCGGGCGTCCACGAACGGCCGCCGTCGGCCTGGGCGGCCGGGACGGCGAGAGCGGAAAGAGCCAGGGCGCCGGAGGCGACGGCGACGGTGGCACGTATACGCATGTGTTCCCCTGATGGAGAAGGGGGCCCGCGGCGCGTGGTTCGGCCGGCCGGGCCCGTCCGGTCGATGAGTCTGCTGACTCGACAGATCAGACGGACACCGGATGTGAATGGTTGTACACATCCGTGACCTTCTGGTGAAGATCACGGATGTGTACAGGCTCGGGCTCTCAGTCGAACCAGCGGTCGCGGGCCAGCTCCTCGGTGCGGGACGGATCCTCCAGCAGGGCCGCCACCTCGAAGCGGCGCGGCCACTGACCGGCCGCCCACGCCAGACCGGCCGCCACGCCTTCCAGCGTCGAGGCGTGGACGACACCGTCCGGGGTGCGGCGCCAGTCCAGCTCGACACCACCGGCGCGGAGTTCGGCGTGTTCGAGGTAGGTGCCGGGGGTGCCCGCGCCCAGCAGGACCCGCACGGACTCCGGCACCCGGTGCTCCTCGCCCTCGGTCGTCACCTCGGCCTCGACGCTCTCACCGAGCCGCCGCACCTGGAGCAGCTCGGCCAGCTCGGCGGCGCGCGCCGGTGCCACCGGCAGCAGCGGCACCCCCTCGGTGAGCGGCAGCACGTCGGGGGCGTCCGCGATCACCGCGTCCGCCGCGTCGGCGACCCGCACCTCGCCGTCCACGACGGCACGCAACTCGTCGGGCAGGGTGACCTGTTCGGGGTCCAGCTCGGCGAGGGCGGTGTACAGCGAGTGCAGTTGCGGGGCGGTGACGGGGCGGTCCTCGTCCGCGAGCCTGGCCAACAGCTCGGCCGCGCCGCCCGGCTCGTCCAGGAGGGCGGCCACCGAGGTCCGCACCCCGAGGGCGCGCAGCACCTGGGCGTCGTCGAAGCCGGTGGCGTCGACGGAGTCGTACAGACCGGCCAGACGCGGGTCGCCGCCCGCGGCGCGCAGACCCGCCGGACGCCGGCCGTCGAGCACCGGGTGGTCGCGCAGCCACCAGGCGGTGTAAGGGCGCACGGACTGCGTCGTACCGTCCGGGAGCAGGACGCGTACCGGCTGGGTCAGCGCGTCGCGCAGCGGCGGCCGGGCCAGCATGGCGAGCGCCTGCGGCCAGGCGTCGTCGTCGACGAGGTCGAGGTCGCGTACGGCGACGAGCTCGGTGGCGACCGGCGGCACCGGCATGTCGGGCAGCTGGTCCAGGACGTCCTCGCACCACACGTCCACGGCGTCGAGCAGCCCGGCGTCGTCGGGCTCGGCGAAGTCGCCGTCCCGGGGCTCCAGTTCGTCCGGGTCGAGGACGACGTCGGTGGCGCGTACGAGGGCGAAGGTGGCCAGCACCCCGCAGGCGGTCAGCGGCTGCTCACCCCAGCGCTCCGTCAGTTCCTCGTCGCACAGGGCCAGTTCACCCTCGCGCATCACCTGCGCGAACGGGCTCCCCGGCAGCACGAGTTCACCGGCGGGGGCGGGTTCGCCGTCCTCGTCGGGCAGCGCCAGGGCACCCAGCCAGGGCTCGTCGCCGGGCTCCAGGTCGGCGTCCCGTACGAGGGTCAGGACGGTCTCGGCGAGCTCGTCGCCGTCCAGGGCGTCCTCGTCCCAGATCTCCCCGGCGTCCAGCGATCCGGCGACCGCCGCCCGAACCTGGGGGGTCATCAGGACGGCACGCGGGGTCGCGGGCAGGGCGCCCAGCTTCTCCAGCAGCGGGTGGGCGGCGTCCGGGTGGGCGACCTTCAGCCCGAGCCGGGCCAGCCGGGCGAGGACGGGGGCGGTCAGCGCGTCCGGCAGCGGCAGGAGGACCTGGCGGGGGCCGATCGTGGTGCGGGGCACCTCGTCCGCCGCGCCCTCGCCCGCCAGCGGGACGGGCAGCCCGGAGAGCCGGTCCGGGTCGACCCCGGCGAGGCTGTCGTAGAGCCGCCGCCACCACTCCGGGGCGCGTTCCAGGCCGGCCAGCCGGTCGATGGCCTCGGTCAGCGGGAGGCGGGCGACGCCGAGTGTGCGCAGCTCGGCGCGGCGTTCCAGACCGGCGGGCAGCAGACAGGGCAGCACCTCGGCCAGCACCCGTACGGTCTCGGCGCCCGCCCCCTCGACGACCTCGGCCTCCAGCGGGCGCAGCGCGGTGGTCGCGGTGCGGGGCGAGCCCTCGGCGTCGGCCTCCCAGTCGTCCCACCGGTCGTCCTGTGCCGCGAGGTCGCGGGGCGCCGCGGGCTCCAGGAACGCGACCTCGGGCAGCCGCTCCAGGATCGCGGCGCGCAGTTCGCCGTCCAGCTGCCCCTTGCCGAGCGGGCCGGGCACCAGCGCGATGGTGGCGGTGGACACCGGCTCCCAGGCGGCCAGCAGCTCGGCGTACGCGTCGGCGGCCCGCTGCACCAGGAAGTCGGTCAGCGGCCCGGGCGCGGGGTGCCTGCGGGTGGTGTCCAGCGGCAGCGAGGCGATCAGCAGCGCGGGCACCCCGAGGGGTTCCTCGGTGGGAGTCGGCGCGTGCACCACCGGGGCGGTACGGGGGGCGCGGGGTGCCCCGTCCTCGTCGACGGGCACGGCCCAGGTCACCGACCAGTGCGGACGCAGCCGCTCCTCCACGGGCCGGTCGGCGAGCAGCGCCCGCTCGACGGGGCCGTGGTGGACGACGGTGCGCCAGCGGTGGGTGCCGTCGGCGGAGTCCTCGACGTGGGTGTACGGGCCGTGCTGCGAGCGGCTCAACGTCCTTACGCCGTCAGGTGTTTCGATGACGATCTCGGCGAGGCCGGGCAGCGTCAGCAGCAGCGCGTCGTCCACCGAGGCGAGCAGCCGTGCGACCAGGTCCTCGGCGACGCCGTCGCGCAGGGGCAGCACGACGACGGTGTCGTAGCCCTCGGGCGCGGTGCCCTCGGCGGGCAGCGGGAGTCGGAGCAGCGGTACGTGCCCGTCGCGGCGGCGGAGCTCGTCCCCGAGGCCGGGGCTGCCGGTGGCCGCCTGGCGTGCGAGGTCGCGGGCCTCGGCGAGGGACCAGCGGACGCCGCCGTGCCGGCCGACGAGGGCGGGCTCGTCGCTGACCGCGAGGACGGCGGCGAACCCGACGCCGAACCGTCCGACGGCCTGCTCGTGGCCCTCGCGCTTGGCGGAGGCCCGCAGGGTGCTCAGGGACTCGACGCCGGTGGCGTCCAGGGGGGCGCCGGTGTTGGCGGCGGCCAGGACGGCGCGGCCGTCCCGGTCCTCGTGCAGGGTGAGCCGGAGCCGGCCGGGGACCCCGGCGCGGCCGGCGGCGTCGGCGGCGTTCTGGGCCAGCTCGACGACGAGACGGTCCCGGTAGCCGCCGAGGACCAGGTCCTCCTCGGCGTTGGCGTCCTCACGGAAGCGGGCGGGCCCGGCTCCCCAGGCGTCGAGCACACCGCGTCGCAGCCGCGCGGTCCCGAACGGATCGGCCCCCTCGGTCGCATTCATGCTCACGCTCGCAACTCCACTCTTCCGGTGACCCTGACGCCCAGTGTGCGCCCGAAGGTACCGCGCGTGGAGCCGCCCATCCGGCCGAGGGGCCGCGCCCGTCGAGGACGGGCAGCCCTGAGGGGCCCACCCTGAGATCGAGGGCAGGCGCGGTGGACCGGATCGCGCCTCCAGGAGTCCTCCGGAGCCCCTGGGGCCTCAGGAGCCCAGGAGTGGTCCAGGAGCCTCAGGAGTGGCCCAGGTCCTCCGTCGGGCCGTCCGGCTGGGCCGGGACCGAGCCGGAGTCGTCCGCCGGCCGCAGCGAGTACTCGTCCACCCGCATCGTGTCCATCGCGTGCGGTACCGGCTTCGGCGGCTTCGGCATCACCGCCGCCTCGGAGTGCCCCCCGCACCCGTACGCCAGCGAGACCACCCGGCCGTCCGCGGGGGCGAACTCGTTCGCGCACACCCCGAACGCCTGCCGCAGCGAGCCCGCCATCGGCACCAGGAACGCACAGGTCACACAGGACGCCGGCGCCGCCTGCGCCATCGGGGTCCGGGGCCCGAAGGCCTCGTCCCAGCGTTCCGCCGCCATCCGCAGCCCGTACCGGGACAGCACCCGCGCACGCCGTGCCCCGAGCTCCTCCGCGACGGAGGCGATCGCGCCGCGGTTCACGTCCGTGGGGCGGGACGTCAGCTCGGCGTCCTCCACGTCGACGAGGTCCGCGATGCCCTCGGACATCTCCGCGATCACCGAGTTCGGCGGCGGCTCGTCCTCCCCGGTGTAGCCGGGCTCCAGGCGCGGGTCCTCCGCCTCGGTGGGCAGCAGGTCGCCCGGCCCCATGTCGCCGGGCCGCAGCCGCTCGCTCCACGGCACCCACTCCGGGGCGAGGAGCGCGTCGGAGCCGGGCAGCAGCACCGTTTCGTCAAGGGTGACCTTCTTGGCACGGGAGGCGCGGGCGACCGTCACCGCCCAGCGCCAGCCCCGGTAGCCGGGGTCCTTGCACTCGAAGTAGTGCGTGACGACCCTGTCACCCTCGGAGACGAGGGACACATGCTCGCCGACCACACCGGGTGCGGCAGCCTCCTCGGCTGCCGCCCTGGCGAGGTCTACCGCCTCGGCGCACAGACGGTCGGGGGCGGGGGTACGGGCCGTACGGCTTCGCGTCGTCGCAGCACTCACAGGTCTCGCTTCTCTCCATACGCCGTCTCACGAGCGCGCCAGCAGCCCATCGATGTCCGATTTCGGCTGTCGCGGGTGCGGGCGGAGCGGACCTGGGGGCCGCGTCGACGTCCACACCCGCGGTGCCTGCCTCGGGCGCGCCTTCTGCCACCCATTCTGCGGGATCGCGAAGAGGCGCGCGGCCAAGAACCATCGCCGGTGGCGCGTGAGTGCACGCTACCCTCTCCGCCGCCCCGCGCCCACATGCACGTACCGAACAGGACCGGAACAGCAGCGGGACGGCGCCGCGACCGGTCGGGATCCACCGTCCGGAAGAGGGCGCCGGGCTCACCCGACAGAGCGTCCGCCGCCGCGCCCGGCCCGATCATGGGGTTCGTGACGGCAGGGGGTGGGGCACTATGACTGACGTGGCTGCCGACCGGTCGTCCGACGGGTCCGGCCCCCTTCGCAGGGCGGGCCGGGCGATCGGCCGTGCCCTGCGCGCGCCGTTCAGCTGGACCGGCAGGGGCATCCGCAAGGCGACCCACGCCCACGGGGCCGGCGAGTCCGGCCTCGGCAAGCTGATCGAGCTGCACGCGGTCAACGGCGCGGGTGACGTCATGATCACCGTCGCGCTCGCCTCCACCGTCTTCTTCTCCGTACCGACGGACGAGGCGCGCGGGCGCGTCGCCCTGTACCTCGCCGTCACGATGGCCCCCTTCACCCTGCTCGCCCCGGTGATCGGCCCGCTCCTGGACCGGCTGCCGCACGGCCGCCGGGCCGCGATGGCGGGGGCGATGTGCGCCCGGGCGGTGCTCGCGCTCACCATGTCGGGCGCGGTCGCCACGGGCGGCCTGGAGCTGTATCCGGCGGCTCTGGGCGTCCTGGTCTGCTCCAAGGCGTACGGGGTGGTGCGCAGCGCCGTCGTCCCGCGCCTGCTGCCTCCACGGTTCTCCCTGGTGAAGGCCAATTCCCGGGTCACCCTGGCCGGGCTGCTGGCGACGGGTGTGGCCGCCCCGATCGGGGCGGGCCTGCAGACCGTCGGTTCCGCCTGGCCGCTCTACGGCGCCTGCGCGATCTTCATCGGCGGCACGGTGCTCGCCTTCACCCTGCCCGGCAAGGTCGACTCCGCGAAGGGCGAGCGCCGCGCCCGCCTGGTCCCGCGCGGCGGCGAGGTACGGCCGCCCGCCGAGCCGGGAAGCACCCGCAGCGACCTGTGGACCACCCGGTGGGGCAAGGGGAAGAAGGGGAGGCCGGGGCTGCGGTCCGTCGGCCCGGCCGTCCTGCACGGCCTCCAGGCCAACGCGGCGCACCGCGCGCTCTCCGGATTCCTGATCTTCTTCCTGGCGTTCCTGCTGCGCGAGCACCCGCTCGGCGGGCAGAGCGCCGCCGTGTCCCTCGGCATCGTCGGCGTGGCGGCCGGCGCGGGCAACGCCATCGGCACGGCGGTGGGCTCCTGGCTGCGGGCGCGCGGTCCCGAGGTGATCGTGGCGACCGTGCTGGGGCTGGCCCTGGGCGTGGCGGTGCTGGCCGCCGTGTTCTTCAGCACCGTGCTGGTCGCCGCGCTGGCGGCGGTGGCCGGCTTCACCCAGGCCCTGTCGAAGCTGTCGCTGGACGCCATGATCCAGCGGGACGTGCCGGAGGAGGTGAGGACGTCCGCCTTCGCCCGGTCCGAGACCCTGCTCCAGGTGTCCTGGGTCCTCGGTGGCGCCATCGGCATCGCCCTCCCGCTCAACGGAGTGCTCGGCATGTCGGTCGCCGCGGGAATCCTCGCGCTCGGCGCGACCACCTCCGTACGGGGTCTCCTGGGCGCCGCGCGGCGCGGCTCACCGCACCCCCGCGTGGCGTGAACGGTGCCGACCGATAACCTTCGGCGCATGACCGTTGCGTTCTTCTCCGGTAAGGGCCGTCGAATCGGCGTCGCTCTCGGTGCCGTGTCCGCGGGACTCCTTGTCCTGTCCGCCTGCGACAAGCCGACGCCGCTCGCCACCGTGACGGTCGGCGACAACTCGGTGAGCACCGAGGCCGCCTGCTACAACGACGGCAAGGCACTCAAGGAATCCGAGATCGAGGGCTGCCTCAACAAGAAGGCGGACAAGACCGTCGAGGTCGCGATGGACGACAAGGTCCGCTTCGGCGTCGACCCCGAGATCGCCGACCACGGCTGGACCCTGTTCATCAACGGCCAGCAGGCCGAGCAGGAGCCGTACAAGAAGACCTACCGCTCGATCCCGGGCAGCGCCTTCTTCGCCAGCCAGACCGGCGAGGCCACCGCGGACAAGACGCAGGTCAGCATCGTCGAGACGCAGGGCCAGAAGCTCACGGGTGTCTGGCACTTCCAGCTCAAGAAGACCTCCTGACCGCCTGATCCCCCGATTCGCCAGGAGCTCCGCCGTGCGGGTCCTCGTCGTGACCGCCGTCCCGGCCGAACGGGACGCGGTCACGCGCGCCGTCGGCCGGCCGCCGGAGATCCGGGCCGTGCCGGGCGCCGAGGTGCACCGGGCGGGCCCCTTCGACGTGGTCGCGGGCGGTGCGGGACCGGCCGCCTCGGCGGCGGCCACCGCGTTCGCCCTGGCCGCCGCCCGGACACCCGACACCGGGGCGGCCGACTCCTCGACATCCCGCCTCGGGGGGCCCGGCTCCGAGCCACCCGGCTCCGGGTCACCTGGCTTGCGGTCACCTGCCTTGCGGTCACCTGACTCCCGGTCACCTGACGACGCGCCGTACGGGCTCGTCGTCTCCGCCGGCATCGGGGGCGGTTTCGCTCCCGCCGCGCCCGTCGGCTCCCTCGTCGTGGCGAGCGCCATCGTCGCCGCCGATCTGGGCGCCGAGACCCCGGACGGATTCGTGCCCGTCACCGGTCTCGGCTTCGGCAGGGACCTCTTCGTGCCGCCCGCCTCCCTCGTACGGGAGGTGGCCGAGGCCACCGGGGCCGTGCGGGGCCGGGTGCTCACCGTTTCGACCGTGACCGGCAGCGCCGCACGCACCGCCGCGCTGCTGGCCGCCCATCCCGGAGCCGTCGCCGAGGCCATGGAGGGCTTCGGCGTCGCGGAGGCCGCCGACCGGCTCGGCGTGCCGGTACTGGAGCTCCGGGCCGTCTCGAACGCCGTCGGGCCCCGCGACCGGGACGCCTGGCGCATCGGCGAAGCCCTGGCGGCGCTCACCGAGGCGTTCGGGAAGATCGCACCCGTAGTGGAAGGCTGGACCCATGACCGACTCGACCGACTCCGCGCCCCGCACCGTGACTGACAGCGCCGGCGGCATACCGCCCGAGCTGCGGATCGCCTTCTCGCCGTGCCCGAACGACACCTTCGTCTTCGACGCCTGGGCGCACGGAAGGGTCCCGGACGCGCCCGCCCTCGACGTCACCTTCGCCGACATCGACCTCACCAACGGCATGGCCGAGCGCGGCGAGTTCGACGTCCTGAAGGTCTCCTACGCCGTACTGCCGTACGTCCTCGACGAGTACGCGCTGCTGCCCTGCGGCGGCGCGCTGGGCCGCGGTTGCGGGCCGCTCGTCCTCACCCGGGAGCCGGGCGCGGACCTGACCGGCAAGACCGTGGCGGTGCCCAGCGAGCGGTCCACCGCGTACCTGCTGTTCCGGCTCTGGGCGGCCGAGGTGGTGCCCGGCGGCGTGGGCGAGATCGTCGTCATGCCGTTCGACCAGATCATGCCCGCCGTGCGCGACGGCCGGGTGGACGCCGGTCTGGTGATCCACGAGGCCCGCTTCACCTACCAGAACTACGGCCTGCACAGCCTCGCCGACATGGGCGAGCACTGGGAGTCGACCACCGGGCTGCCGATCCCGCTCGGCGCGATCGTCGCCAAGCGGTCCCTGGGCCAGGAGGCGCTGGAGCGGCTGACCGACGCCATCCGCACCTCGGTGCGGATGGCGTGGGACGACCCGGAGCGGTCGCGCCCCTACGTCGCGGAGCACGCCCAGGAGATGGACCCGGCCGTGGCCGACCAGCACATCGGGCTGTACGTCAACGAGTTCACCGCCGACCTCGGCGAGAACGGCTACGCGGCGATCCGCGGCCTGCTGACGCGGGCGGCCGCCGAGGGCCTCGTACCGCCGCTGGCCCCGGACGCGCTGTCGGTCACCGGTCGCTGACGCCTGAGACGCCGGGTCACCGCCGCCGCGCGCGACCGCCGCGGCGGTGCCACCCGCAGGGGGGACGCGTGCGTCACACGTCGAGCTGGTCCGCGACCGCCCGCAGCAGTCCGGCGATCTTGGCGCCCGCGGCCTTGTCCGGGTAGCGACCGCGCTCCAGCAGCGGCGTGATGTTCTCCAGCACGGTCGTCAGGTCCTGCACGATCGACGCCAGCTCGTCCGGCTTGCGCCGCTGCGCGGCCGCGACGGAGGGCGTGGGGTCCAGGACGACGACGGACAGGGCCTGGTCACCGCGCTGGCCCGCGACCACGCCGAACTCGACGCGCTGACCGGGCTTGAGGGCGTCGACACCGGCCGGGAGTACGGACGAGTGGACGAAGACGTCGTCGCCGTCGTCGCGCGAAAGAAAGCCGAAGCCCTTTTCCGAATTGAACCATTTGACCTTACCCGTGGGCACGTCTGTCCTCGTCCTCGTACTCGTCGGTGGGGCGGGAGAGCCGCGAAACGGCTCCGGATAGCAGTACAGCGGGTCCCGTGACCCGCCACGTCCAAGGCTAGTGGCCCGGAGGCCGAAGACAAGACGTCGCCGAACGGCTCCGCCGAGCTGGGAACTACCCTGGCCGGGTGAGTACTACTCCTTCCGGCGCAGGCGACCGGCTCGTACAGGTCGGCGCGATCGTCTTCTTCGTCGGCGCGCTCGCCACCCTGGTGACCGTCGCCCCCCTGTTCCTGGGCACCGATCCGTTCCCGTCCGCGGCTTATGCGGTGTGCATGCTGATGGGGCTGGGCTTCCTCATCGCCGCCGCCGGTGTGGTGCGCTCGGTCTGGAAGAGCTCGCCGAAGCGCGCCGCCGCCCGCTGACCAGGCCCCTCAGACCGCCTCGCCGCGTGCCGCCCAGGCGTTCAGCCAGGCCGGGAACCCGGTGAGATTTGGCAGGATCACGTCGGCGCCCGCGGCCCGCAGCTCCTCCTCGTCGCACGGTCCGGTGGTGACGCCGACCGACAGGGCGTCCGCCGCGCGCGCCCCGCGTACGTCGCCGGTGTGGTCGCCGACGTATATCCGCGCGCCGTGGTCCAGGAGCGCCTCCGCCTTGCCCTCGGCCCAGAGACCGCCGATCAGGACGTCCGGCACCAGGCCGAGGTGGTCGAGGTGGAGCTTGGCGTTCGGCTCGTACTTGGCGGTGACGACGATCGCCCGCCCGCCGAGCGCCTGGACCGCCTCGACGGCCTCCCGGGCGCCGGCCAGCGCGGGCGTCGGCGTGATCGCCCGGTCCGGGTAGAGCGCGCGGTACCGGTCGGCGGCGGCGGCGATCGACTCGGGCGGGTACCAGTTGGTCAGCTCGTCCTCCAGCGGCGGACCGAGACGGCTCACGACCAGGTCGGTGTCGATGTACACCCCGGTCTCGGCCGCCAGGGTCAGGTAGGCGGCCTTGATGCCGGGCCGGGAGTCGATGAGCGTCATGTCCAGGTCGAAGCCGACCGTCAGGGTGCGTGAAGGCATGCCGCCATTGTGCCGAGCGTCCGGAACCCGGGTGACGGCGCGGCGGCCCCCGCAGGGTGCCCACGGGCCCGGAGAAGGGGTGCCGGGCCCCGGAGAAGGGGTGCCGGGCCGGACGGGACCGCCAAGGGCACACTGACCCGGTTGACAGGCCGCGCATAGACTCAGCCAAGCCTTACCTTGCTCGTCCTCGCCACCCGATTGGTTCCGATGGCCCCCGCCGCACCCCGCCTCTCCAGACGCGCACTCGCGACCGCGGTGGCCGTCCTCGCCCTGCTGCTGGCCGTCCTGCTCAGTCTGGCCGTGGGCGCGCGGACCATCGCGCCCACCGCGGTCGTCGACGCCCTGCTGCACGGCGGGCACTCGGACGCCGCCGAGGTGGTCCGCGAGATGCGGGTGCCCCGCACCCTGATCGGGCTGATGGTCGGCGCGGCCCTCGCCCTCGCGGGTACGGCGCTCCAGGGCATCACCCGCAATCCCATCGCCGACCCCGGGGTCCTCGGCATCAGCCAGGGCGCCTCGGTGGCCGTGGTGCTGGCCATCGCCTACGCCGGGATCCACACCCTCTCCGGATACGTGTGGTTCGCCTTCGCGGGGGCCGCCGTCGCGTCCGTCGCGGTGTACGCCATCGCCTCCCGGGGCCGTGGCGGCGCCACCCCGGTGAAGCTCGCGCTGGGCGGCGCGGCGATCAACGCGCTGCTGGTGTCGGTGACCATGGCCGTGCTCACCACCAAGGCGTCCGCGCTGGACGAGTTCCGTTTCTGGCAGGTCGGTTCGATCGCCGGGCGCGAGGCCCAGGTCGCCCAGCAGATCTGGCCGTTCCTGCTGGTCGGCATGGTGCTCGTGCTCTCCGTGGCGCGCGGCCTGGACGCGTTGGCGCTGGGCGAGGACGTGGCGAAGGGCCTGGGCCGGAACGTGGCGGCCGTACGGATCGTCGGCGGCATCGGCGCCACGGCGCTCACCGGCGCCGGGGTCGCGGCGGCCGGGCCGATCGCCTTCGTCGGCCTCGCGGTCCCGCACATCGCCCGCGCGATCGTCGGCGGCGACCACCGCTGGGTGCTGCCCATGGCGGCGCTGATCGGGCCCGTGATGCTGCTGGTCTCCGACGTCGTCGGCCGGATCGTCCTGCCGCCCGGCGAGGTACCGGCGGGCGTGATGACGGCGCTGATCGGTGTGCCGTTCCTCGTCGCCCTCGTACGCCGGAAGGCGGTGCCCGCGTGACCACGGACACGGCAGTGCCCGCACGCCCCCCGGTCCGGCCCGCCGGTTACGGCGTCGTACGGGTCGGGAGGCGGGCCGGATTCCTGCTCCACCGGCGGGCGGCGCTGGTCTCGCTGGGGCTCGCCGTGCTGCTGGCCGCCCTCTCGGTGGCGTACCTCTGCGTCGGCGAGAGCTTCGTGGCGCCCGGAGAGGTGGTGAAGGTCGTCCTCGGGCAGCCGTCGCCGGACGAGCTCGTCGTGGGCACGCTGCGGCTGCCGCGCCTGGTGGTCGGGCTGCTCGTGGGCCTCGCCTTCGGTGTCGCCGGCGCTCTGATCCAGACCGTCGCCCGCAACCCGCTGGCCAGCCCCGACATCATCGGCATCAGCCAGGGCGCGGGCGCGCTCACGGTCGGCGCGATGACCTTCGGCGTCACCTCCTACACCCTCCTGCCGTACCTCTCCGTGCTCGGCGGCGTCGCCGCGGCGGCTCTCGTGTACGTGTTCGCGTGGCGCGGCGGGCTGCACGCCACCCGCTTCGTGCTCATCGGCATCGGTTTCGCGGTCGCCCTGCGCTCGGTGACGACCCTGTTCCTGACCAAGGGCGACTACCTCGTCGCCCAGCAGGCGCAGATCTGGATGACGGGCTCGCTCAACGGCCGCGGCTGGACCGAGGCCGCCCCGATCGGCTGGACCCTGCTCGTCCTGCTGCCCGCCGTGCTGTGGGCGGCCCGCGCGCAGCGCACCGTCTCGATGGACGACGACACGGCGACGGCGCTCGGGGTGCGGCTCGGCCGCGTACGGCTGGGGCTCGTCGCCCTCGGCGTGATCCTGGCCTCGGTGGCGACGGGGACGGCAGGACCGGTCGACTTCGTGGCGCTGCTGGCCCCGCAGATCGCCCGCCGGACGACCCGTACGGCACAGATCCCGCTGCTGTGCTCGGCACTGCTGGGCGCGATCGTCGTCGTCCTCGGCGATCTCCTGGCCCGCAGGCTCTTCTCGCCGACCGAGCTCCCGGTGGGCGTACTGACGGCGGCGGTCGGCGCCCCGTACCTGATCTGGCTGATCATCCGCGGCCACGGCGGCCGCAGTGGAGGCACCGCATGACCACGACCGGCCTCACCGGCACCGTCACGTCGAGGCTCACCGCCCGCGGGCTGACCCTCGCCTACGAGGACCGCACCGTCGTCCACGAGCTGGACCTGGCCGTCCCCGACGGGCGGGTGACGGTCATCGTCGGACCGAACGCCTGCGGCAAGTCGACCACCCTGCGTGCGCTCGGCCGGCTGCTGAGACCGGCGGGCGGGGCGGTCCTCCTGGACGGCACCGAGCTCTCCCGCATCCCGACACGGAAGATCGCCCAGTCCGTCGGGCTGCTGCCGCAGACCCCGGTGGCCCCCGAGGCGATCACCGTCTCCGACCTGGTCGCCCGTGGCCGCCAACCGCACCAGCACTGGTGGCAGCAGTGGTCGGAGGCGGACGAGCGGGCGGTGACGGACGCCATGGAGCAGACGGACGTCACCTCTCTCGCCGACCGGTCCGTGGACGCCCTCTCCGGCGGTCAGCGCCAGCGCGTGTGGATCGCGATGGCCCTCGCCCAGGAGACCGATCTGCTGCTCCTGGACGAGCCGACGACCTACCTCGACATCGCGCACCAGGTGGAGGTCCTGGACCTGGTGCGCCGGCTCGCCGCCCCGGCGGCCGACGGCACCCGGGGGCGGACCGTCGTCACCGTGCTCCACGACCTCAACCAGGCGGCCCGGTACGCCGACCACCTGGTCGCCATGAAGGCGGGCCGGATCGTGGCCGAGGGCCGTCCCGGGGACGTCGTGACCGCGGAACTCGTCCGTGAGGTCTTCGGCCTGGAGGCGGTGGTCGTCCCGGACCCGGTGACGGGTTCGCCGCTCGTCGTGCCGGGCGCGCCCTGGAAACCTTCCACACCCTCTCCCCGAAAGGCACTCTGACATGACCGGTTCGCTCCGCAGCCGCCGCGGCCTCGCCGCGGTCTCCTTCGCCCTGACCACCGCCCTGGCGCTCTCCGCCTGCGGGTCGTCGGACTCCGACTCCGACGCCGTGTCCGGAGGCGGCGCCTCGGCCGACACCCACACGGTCTCCACCGCGATGGGCAACGTGAAGGTCCCCGTCGCGCCGAAGCGGGTCGTCGTCCTGGACACCGCCGAGCTGGACTCCGCGCTCACCCTCGGCGTGAAGCCGGTGGGGGCGACCCACGCGGACGTGGACTCGGGCTTCCTGAGCTACCTGTCCGAGGACCAGGTCGCGGGCATCAAGGACGTCGGCGCGCTGATGACGCCGAACCTCGAGTCGATCGCCGCGCTCAAGCCCGACCTGATCCTCACCAGCAAGATCCGGCACGGCGACAAGTACGACGAGCTGAAGAAGATCGCCCCGACGGTCATGACGGAGAACACCGGCTTCACCTGGAAGGAGAACTTCCAGACCCACGCCAACGCGCTCGGCAAGGTCCCGGAGGCCGAGAAGGTCATCTCCGACTACGCCGCGCACACCGCGAAGGTCACCGAGGCGCTCGGCGGCAAGGAGAAGGCGGCGGCCACCGAGGTCAACATGGTGCGGTTCGTCGAAGGCGCGGACATCCGCATCTACGGCAAGCAGAACTACATCGGAACGGTCCTCGCGGACATCGGCCTCGGCCGCCCCGCGATCGTCGACAAGGCCAAGGACGGCTTCTCGTACGACGTCAGCCCGGAGAAGATCGACCTGGCGGACGCCGACGTGATCTTCCACTCGACGTACGGGGACGCGAAGAAGTCCAAGGAGACGCAGACCGTGGGCAGCGGGCTGTGGAAGAACATGGCCGCGGTGAAGAACGACAGGGTGTTCCCGGTCGACGACGAGCTGTGGATCCAGGGCATCGGCTACACGGCGGCGGGCAAGATCCTGGACGAACTCCAGGCCGACCTGACGAAGTAGCGGCGACGGGCGTGCCCTCGGCCTCCCGGGGCGGGGCCGGGGGCCGGGGGCCGGGGCGGGGCCGGGGGCCGGGGCGCGGCCCCTCCCGTCACCGGCCCTGGGGCGCCGGCTCCTCGGCAGACGCGACGACGGCCGCCAGGTCGGCGCCCGCCCGGAGCAGCGCCACGGTCCGTGCGGCGATCCGGTCGAGGCGTTGCCGCAGGATGCGTCGGGCCTCCCCCGAGCCGTCGTGCCGGCGCAGGGAGCCCATGATCTCCCGCACCTCGGGGACGCCGTATCCGGCACCGCGCAGAGCGACCACGATCCTGGCCGCTCCGACCGCCGAAGGACCGTAACGACGTGCGCGCAGGGACGTCACCCGCTCGGGCAGGACCAGCCCCTCCTGCTCCCAGAACCGCAAGGCCGAGGAACGCACACCGAGCGCTCCGGCGAGCTCCGTGATGGTCATGGCGTCACCCTCTTGCCCTGACCCGGGTGTGTGGGCTTCGGCCTCGATCGCACGCAACGCCTGCTGAGCGTGCAGAGTCTCCTCCCGTTCCCGCGTGAGCTGTACGTGCACCGCGCTGACCGCCGCGGCCGCCTCATCGAGCGTCTCCGTCTGCAGCCTCACGAGCGTCTTCCGGGCCTCGACAGGTCCGACAGCGCCCGCGAGCCCGCGATAGGCGCCCAGAGCCCGCACGTGAACCGGGGTGTAGGACCGGTACCCGTTGGCCGACCGAGCGGCCGGAGGAATCACTCCCAGCCGCTCCAGGTCACGCACCTCGCACCTGTTGCACCGAGTACCCCGACTCCCGGGCGACATCGACGGTGCGGAGGGGCACCCTTCGCGAACCGCTCACCGGACCTCCCACAAGCCGAACCCCACACAAGCACATGAAGATGATGCTTGAACCATGAGTATGGAACAGATCATCGCGACCGTACGAGGCTTCGACGGCGCGCTCGTGTTCGTCCCGGAGCCGGGAGACGGCTTCCCCGAGATCGCGTGGGGAGACGCGTTCTTCTACTACGCCCCCGACGGGGGGATGCCTCAGAACGTCCAGCCCTACGGGACGATCGTCACCAAGGACTGCCCCGACGACGCCACGTCCGACCTCGATCCTCCGGGGCGCCGGCGGGTGAACATCCACGTCGACCGGCCGACGTTTCGGGAGCTCACCGGGGAAGACCCGCACGGCGTCGGCCGTCCTCACGACCACGCCGCCGCCGACAGGGTCATGCCGCACCCGGTGTACGGCGCACTCGGCTGGGTCTCCGTGGTCAATCCCGGTGACAGGACGACGGACACGGTCATGCGGCTGCTGCTCGACGCCCACAACGCCGCTCGCCGCCGCTACGAGCGGCGCCACGGGCCGGCAAGGCCGGAGGGGGACGACTGCCGGTATTCCAGATAGGGCGGGCCGGCCGACGGCCTGGCCGATGCCACCAACAGCTCAGCCGGTTCGCGTGGTCGAGGCAGTCACAGGGTCGCCGACCGCAGGACGACGAGGGCGACGGCGACAGCTGTCAGGACGGCTGCCGGGGGCGCCCCCTCGTAGTCACCGACGCGCAGGTGGGTGGCGACCGCGCCTATGAAGTAGAGCGCCAGGCAGACGGCGGCGGCGATACCGAGCGGCCCCCACCAGAGCCCGACGACGAGGCCTCCGGCGCCCGCCGCCTGGGCGATGCCCAGGAACGGCAGCATGCCGTACGGCAGGCCGAGGGTGGACATCTGGTCGACAAGCCGCTTCGGCCGGGTGAACTTGGCACCGGCCGAAGCCAGGAGCACCATCGACATGAGTGCGGCGACGACGGCATAGGTGATGAACATGGTGACACCTCAGGTGTTCGACGGGGTGGGGTAGCCGGACATGCGCCGGTCCGGCTGTGCGGCGCTTCGCCGGTCCGGCGGCTTTCGCGCACCAGGGCGCAGCGTTCCGCCTGCCTGGTGTCGATCGCAGCGGGGCCGGTGACCATGGTGTGGACGCGGGACGGCCCACCGCCGGACCGGAGTTCCGGGACGGACCGGCGTGTGACGCCCGGGAGAGGAGACGCCGAGCTCGGTCTCGGCGCCCTTCGAAGGGGTGCGCTGCATGTCTTCGACGTTAGGCATCCGTCAGGTACCGATAGGTACCCTTCGGCTCGTGAGCCTCCGTCCCGGAACCGTCTTCCTCGCCGACTGCCCCGCCCGCACGGCAGTCGAGATCATCTCCAGCAAATGGGCCGTGGTCACGCTCTTCGCTCTGAGCGACGGCCCCCTGCGCCACGGCGAGCTGGTCGAACTCATCGGAGGCGTCTCGCGCAAGGTACTGACGCAGACGCTGCGCCGCCTCCAGGAGAACGGGCTCGTCGAGCGGCGCTCGTACGCCGAGGCGCCACCGCGCGTGGAGTACGGCCTGACCGAGCTCGGGCGCACCCTGGACGAGCCGATCAGGAGGCTCACCGAATGGGCGAGAACCAACGGTGAGGCGGTCGCCGCCTTCCACGAGGCGGCCGAGGAGAACGGCGCTTAGCCGCATCTCTCCGCGCGCTCCGGCCGGTTGACCGGAGTGACTGGCCGACGAGGGATCAGGTCACCCTTGCGAAGTGGGGCGGGACCGAGCCCCTGGTCCCCGCCGATCCGGTCCGCGGGTGGCGCCACGGCGCTCCCTCTCCCGGTCGCGGCGGGCGTACCGTGGCGACGTGGCAAACGAAGACCTGGGACGGGCCCTGCGCCGCCTGCGCCGTCTGGCCTCGCTGACGCAGGAAGAGCTGGCCGAGCGCTCCGGCGTGTCCGTCGACGTGATCCGTCAGCTCGAACAGGGGCGGAAGCACTCGGCACGCCTCCCCACGCTGCACGCACTGGCGAACGGTCTCGGTGTGGAGCTGACCACGCTTCTCGGTGACCCGCCTGCGGTCTCCTCCTCAGGCGAGAACGACGGACCGCGCTTCGTGGCCGTGCGCCGCGCCGTCATGCCCGTGCTCTGGGGGCCGGAGCCCGAACCGCCAGGGCCCGGCTTCTCTCCGGTCCGGCTGCGGGAACAGATCGCGGAGGGCTGGACGCAGTACCACTCCGCGGAGTTCGACACGGTGACGAAGGCACTGCCGGACCTGATCTCGGATGCGCGCGCCGCCACGGCCTCGGCGGACGACGAGGACCGCAGGGCCGGTTACGCAGCACTGGCCAAGGCACTCCAGCTCGCCGGACACGTCGCCGTACGGATGGGAAAGACGGATCTCGCCCTCATCAGCCTGGAACGCGCGACGGATGCCGCACAGCAGTCCTCCGATCCACTGCTTCTGCCGATGATCGTCAACTCCACGGCGTGGACGTACCAGCGACAGGGGCGCCTGGAAGACGCGTTGGGCATCGCGCTGCGGGTCGCCGACGACATGGCGGACGCGGGCCGCACCGGGACAGCCGACGGTTTGAAGGTATGGGGCGCGCTGACCATGAGCGCCGCCACGTCGGCCGCACGAAGCGGCGACTACGAGCGCGCAGCGGTGATGATGGAAGCGGCGGAGAAGGAAGCGGGCCGCGTCGCGCAGCTGCCTGACGGTGGGGACAACCGCATGGTCAGCGTCTTCAGCCCCTCGTCGGTCCGCATCGAACGTGTCCGGCTGGCGGTCCAGTACGGGCACCCTCAGGACGCCCTGGCGCTGGCCGAGGGCATGCGGCTGAGCAAGGACACGCCGCCGTCCTGGCGGACGTGGCTCCTGCTGGACGTGGCACGGGCCCATACGGACATCGGCGACGCGGCCGGGGCGGTGAAGACCCTGGAGTCCCTGCGCCGCGTGGCGCCGACGTGGATGCAGCACCACACGTTGGCCGTGGCCGTCGTGCGTGACCTCTGGGCACTGCCCAACCACCCGCCGGGGCTCCGGGCCCTGGCCGAGTTCCTGGGGATCGGCGAATAGCGTGGTGAAAGTGGGGCGTTGCGTCCCTGTCGGCGTTCCCCGCATGTCGCTTTCATGAGCGGACAGCGCCCCGACGGCCGTGCGACCAGCCGTGGGGCCCGGCCGATCCGAGAGAGCAGACCGACATGCCCCGACCTACGGCGCGGGCCCGCCCGACCGGGCACCCCGGGTACAGCGAGACCATGCCTCGTCTGCCGGAGAGCGCCGCGACCGCCCGGCGCCTGATCCGTGTGGCACTGACCGTCTGGGGCCTGGACGACGTGGCCGAGGACGGCGCCCTGATCGTCTCCGAACTGGTCTCCAACGCGGTTCGGCACGCCCGGCGGGACTCCATCCGGGTCGTCATCGACCGCCCCGAGGCGATGCGCGTCCGGATCGGCGTCGTGGACTTCTCGAAGGCCCCGCCACTGCGCGGGGAACCGGACCCGGAAGACGAGGGCGGGCGTGGTCTCGCGCTCGTGGAGGAGCTGGCCGAGGAGTGGGGCACCGAGCCGCTGCCTTGGGGGAAACAGGTGTGGGCCCAGTTGCGCGGGAAGGGCTGCGAATGACCGGTGAACAGGAACGCCCCCGCCCTCACCCCGGCAGTCGCCGGGACCTCCACACCAGGTAGACCGCGGACGCCACCGCCGCCGTGCGGACGACGCCCGGCCATACGTCCGTCATCGCGTCCCCCATCGCGCCCTCGGCGATCGGGGTGCCCCAACGGCCGTCCATGCGGCCCCAGAGCCAGACGAAGGCACCGGCCACCACCACGCCCGGGAGGCCCATCGCCACCCACTTCGCCTCCGTACGCGAGAGCTTGCGGGAGCTGTACGCCAGCACCCAGCCGCCCGCGAGCGCCAGCCAGGAGCCCAGCACCGCACCGGCCACCAGCAGGGCGGCGGCGAGGAGCAGGAACGGATGGGAGAGCCGGAGCCGTCGGCCCTGGGCGACGCGCTCGCGGCGGCGCAGCCCGTACCACCTGCGCGGGGAGGCCGGGGCGGGCTCCTCTGCGGGCGCCTCCGGCTCGGCCGCCGCGGTGTCCGGCACGTCCGCCGGTTCCTCCACCGGCCGTGGGCGTCCCAGTAGTTCCGGGCTCAGGCCGCCCACGAACCCCGGCACGGTCATGTCCGCGTCCGACACGCCCGCGCGCTCACCGAACGGTCCCGGTTCGGTCCGCCACCACTCCGGCTCGCCGTCCGACGCGCCCGCCTGCCCCAGGCCGAGCATGTGCGGCGCCGAGGCCGCAGGCCAGGCCGGTGCGGGTCCCCGCTCCACGTCCTCGGCCGGGACGTCACCACCCGGCGCGCCCGGTCCGTCGTCCGCCGGGGCCTCGCGTCCCAGGGCCTTGGCCGGCTCCTCGCCTCCTGGCCCCTTGACCACCGGATCCTTCCGGAACAGTCCGAGCCTCGGTCGCGGCACCCCGCGCGGCTCCGCCGGGGCCGGTGGCGCGGCGGCCGTCCGGGGTGACGGCATCGCGACCGTGCCGTCCCCCGACTCCGCGGCGGCGGCCACCAGTTCGTCCGGCGCGCCGAGCCGGCCGAGGATGCGCCGGACCGTGGCGGGCGTGTCCGCGCCCTGCGTCCCGCGCTGCCGGTCGATCTCGCCCCGGAGCGTCGAGACGAGTCTCATCCGGGCGCCCGAGGGCAGCTGTTGCTGCTGGGCCAGGTCGCCGACCCGGCTCAGGTAGTCGTAGACAAGCTGGTCACTCTCGATCCCCACCGATGGTTCTCCCTCTACCCGGCCTGCCCCGACGGTAGCGTTCCAGGGGCTACCGTGGGACGGATGGGGACGACCACACCACCGCGCACGCTCGCCGAGGCTCTGCGCGCCCGGGGCGACACATCGCTGGCAGGGCTGCTGCGTGCCCGCCCCGACCTGCTGAGTCCCGTGCCGAACGACATCACGCAGCTGGCGACACGGGCCGGGACGCGGGCCTCCGTCGTCCGCGCGCTGGAACACCTGGACCGGTTCGCCCTGCAGACCGCACAGGCGCTGGCGGTGGCGCCGGACCCGGCGCCGTACGCCACACTCCTCGCACTTTTGACGGGGGACGGCCAGGACGACGGCGAGGGCCGCGACGACACCGGGGCGGCGATCACCGCCGCACTGCCCGGCGCGCTGGCGACCCTGCGCGAGCAGGCCCTCGTCTGGGGCGAGGACGAGGCACTGCACCTCGTACGCACCGCCCGTGAACTGCTCGCCCCGTCCCCGCAGCACCCCTCACCCACCGGCCTCGGCCCGACCGTCGCCGAGGCCACCGCAGGCATGTCACCGGGCCGGCTCCAGGAGATCCTGGCCGCCGCCGGGCTGCCCCCCACCCACGACCCGGTCTCCGCCGTCGCCTCACTGACGGAGCTCTTCACCGACCGCACCCGCATGGCCGCGCTGCTGGACACCGCCCCGGTCGAGGCCCTGGCGGTGCTGGACCGGCTGGTGTGGGGCCCGCCGTACGGCGAGGTCACCGCGAACCCCGCGCCGCCGGTGCGATGGCTGCGCGACCGGGGGCTGTTGCTGCCGGTCTCGACCCGTACGGTCGTCCTGCCGCGCGAGGCGGCCCTGCACCTGCGGGCCGGACGTGCCCACCGTGTGCCGGAGCCCGTGGCGCCGACCGTGACGGCCGCCGCCGAACGCGATCCCCAGGCTGTGGACAGAGCCGCGGCCGGCCAGGCCTTCACCGCGCTGTCCACGATCGAGGAGCTGCTGAAGCTCTGGAACAACGGCGGACCGGCCATCCTCCGGGCGGGCGGCCTGAGCGTACGCGAGCTGAAGCGGACCGCGAACGCGCTGGACGTGTCGGAGCCGATCGCCGCCTTCTGGGTCGAACTCGCCTACGCCGCCGGGCTTCTGGCCCCCGACGGCGAGGCCGACGAGCGGTACGCGGCGACCCCGGCGTACGACGACTGGCTGGAGCTCCCGGCCCAGGACCGCTGGACCCGCCTTGCCTCCTCCTGGCTGGCCGCCACCCGCACCGCGGGGCTGGTCGGCGGCCAGGACGCCAAGGGACGGGCCCTGTCCGCCCTCGGCCCCGACCTGGACCGTTCGGCCGCCCCGGAGGTGCGCCGCCGGGTGCTGGCCCTGTTCGCCGCTCTCCCCGCGGGCACCGCCCCCGACCCGCAGTCCCTGCTCACCCGGCTGCGCTGGGAACGGCCCCTGCGCACCCCGGCGCCCGGCGCGTCACCGGCCTCCGGAGAGGCCGACCTGCGCTCCAGGATCGCCCTGTGGACGGTCAACGAGGCGGAGTTGCTCGGCGTCACCGGCCGCGGCGCCCTCTCCTCGCAGGCCCGCGCGCTGCTGGACGAGGCCCCGCGCGAGGCCGCCGCCCGGCTCGCCCCGCTCATCCCCGAGCCCCTCGACCACGTCCTGCTCCAGGCCGATCTGACGGCGGTCGCGCCCGGCCCGCTGGAACGCCCGCTCGCCGAGACGCTGTCGGTGCTCGCGGACGTCGAGTCCAAGGGCGGTGCGACGGTCTACCGCTTCACACCCGGCTCCGTCCGCCGCGCCCTGGACGCCGGCCAGGCCGCCTCCGACCTGCACGCCTTCCTCGCCACGCACAGCCGCACGCCGGTGCCGCAGCCGCTGAGCTACCTCATCGACGACGTGGCACGCCGCCACGGCCATCTGCGGATCGGGGCCGCGTCGGCCTACGTGCGCTGCGACGACGAGGCCGTCCTGAACGAGATCCTGGCCGACAAGCGCTCGGCCGCCCTGCGGCTGCGCCGCCTCGCCCCGACCGTGCTGGCCTCGCAGACCGACCCGGCGTCGCTGCTGGACGGCCTGCGCGAGATGGGGTACGCCCCGGCCGCCGAGTCCGCGGAGGGCGACGTCCTGATCACCCGCGCCGGAGCCCGCCGCACCCCGCCGCGTACGCCCCCGACGCCGGTGCCCGAGGGACCGCCGGTGCCGGACAGCACCTTGCTGTCGGCGGCCGTACGGGCCATCCGCGCGGGGGACACGGCCGCTCGGGCCGTCCGCGTCGGCACCGGGAGCACCCAGGACGGCCCTGACCCGGCGTCGGCCGGCGAGCTGCCCCGGACGACCCCGGCGGAGACCCTGGCAACGGTCCAGGCGGCGGCGATGACGGGGTCGGCGGTCTGGATCGGCTACGTCAACGCGGACGGCGCGGCCAGCCAGCGGGTGATCGCCCCGGTCAAGGTCGAGGGCGGCTTCGTCACGGCGTACGACCACACGGCGGACGAGGTCCGCACCTACCCGCTGCACCGGATCACGGGCGTCGCGGAACTCGCCGACGACCCGTCGGACTGACGGGACCACAGGAGGACATCCGAGTACGACCAGGTGGTGCGTGATCGATGTGGAGGCACCGACTCCGCACTCCAGCTCGACTGACGCGCTACGACTCGGTCCAGCGGTCCTGTGGAGAGTGCGCGGCCCACTTCATCGACTCCCCCATGCCGGAATGCCGCGACCATGTCCCGCAGCAGTTCGTCGTCCAAGTACGGCACCGCTCCGTAGCGCCCACCCAAGTAGCGCTTCTCCAGATTGTCGGCCGAGTCCCGAACCGAGAACTCGGTCATGGGAAACAGCCGGGTGGCGAGTGTCCTGGGGTCCTTCTCGGTGAACCACACCTGATCGCGAAACAGCTCGGTCCGCACGTTCCGTCCCAGCAGCGCCGCCTCGTGCGTGCTGACGACCAACTGAGCTCCCGCCCGGTTGACCCACGGGACTGGAACATACCGACCAGCGCATCGACCAGGTACGGGTGCAGCCGTGCGTCGAGTTCGTCCACACAGAGCACTCCGCCGTCGGCGAGGGTCGTGATGACCGGGCCGACGAGTCCGATCCAGGTGCGCGTGCCGCTCGATTCGTCGCGGAGGTCCAGCGGGAACACCCCTGCGTCCGTCCGGTGCTCGACCCTGACCCGCTGCTTGCTGTCCCCCTGCACCCTGACCTTGTCCCCCAGCGCCTCCCGCAGCGCCTCCCGCAGCGCCTCGGTGATGCGCTTGTGGTCCTTCAGGACGGTCTCGTCCCACTCCTTGATGTCCAATCCCGATACACCGAGATCAGCGAAACGCAGCATGGCCATGACGGGGGCCGATTCCCGCCGGTCTCCATCGGCCTGACAGAGCCGGATGGTGTGGTCCAGCCGCTGCGCGAAGTCCTGGTCCGTTGCCAGGCGCAGGCCGGAGCGGAACCATCGGAAGACTTCTCCCAACTGCTCGTGGCCTTGTGCCGCGGCAACCGAGAGATAGAGGCTGTTGGGGCGCAGCAGTTCGGCGATGAGCTTGCGTCGCCCCGTGAGCCATCGCCCGAACGTGACGACGCCGTCGGCCCCCCGCTCATACAGCCGCCGCTGTCGGCCCTCCGGGGAGTAGTAGAGCCATTCCTCGGTCACCCGGTCGTCGTTGACCGAGAAGCCGAACTGGTGGTGCACTCCGCCCAGTATGAAATCGAGCGCGAACGAACTGGGGTGCGCGGCGGCATCGTCACGCAGGGCGAACGGACGGCGTGGCACTCCGCCGCTGGGGTCCCAGTGGCGGAACGAGGACAGCACAGCCCTTCTCATCCATCCGACGGCATCGATGACGTTCGACTTGCCGGATGCGTTGGTGCCGTAGACAGCGCATACGGAGACCGCGCGGAAATCGCCGTTGGGCGTCTCCGCTTCCGCCCGTTCGGCGTGGTGATCCGCGGCCACCAGGGAAAGCTCTTGCTCCTCCAGGAGCGGGGCGCGCCGAGGCCTACGGCTGACGGGATTCCCCGGAGGACTGTCCGAGCCCGCCGACCCCGGCCGCCTCCCGGAGCACCTCGGTGAGCATCGGCATCGTCAGCCGGCCCGTGAACGTGTTGCGCTGGCTCGGGTGGTAGCTGCCCAGCAGGTGCAGTTCCTGCCGGTGTTCCGTGGCGGGCAGCACGACGTGCGCGCCGTGGCCGAAGGCGGGACGTGGGCGGGGCAGCCGCCAGCCCGCCTCGGCGAGGACCGGGAGCAGCGCCTGCCAGCCGAAACCGCCGAGGACCACCACCGCGCGCAGCCCGGGGCTCAGCAGGTCCAGCTCGGCCGCCAGCCAGGGCCGGCAGTTGTCGCGTTCCAACGGGGTGGGCCGGTTCGCCGGGGGTGCGCAGTGGACCGGGGAGGTGAGCCGTACACCGCGCAGGGTGAGCCCGTCCCCGGCGTCGACGGAGGTGGGCTGCGAGGCCAGGCCCACGGCGTGCAGCGCGGCGAAGAGGAAGTCGCCCGTCGCGTCGCCCGTGAACATCCGGCCGGTCCGGTTGCCGCCGTGCGCGGCGGGCGCGAGCCCGACGACTGCCACCGTCGCGTCCGGGGGTCCGAAACCGGGCACCGGCCGCCCCCAGTAGTCCCACTCCTGGAAGGCCGCGCGCTTGACCTCGGCCACCTCTTCCCGCCAGGCCACCAGCCGGGGGCAGGCGCGGCAGCCGGCGACACGTCGGTCCAGCTCCGCGAGCCCGGTGCTGCGGGACGCTCGGTACGCCGGAAACCCCGGGTCCTCGGCACCCGGGGCCGGATCTGCCGCTTCCGTTTCGTCCATCCCTCCACGCTACGGGCCGGGCGGGCGGTGTGATCGCGGCCTCGCACGGCCACCCGATCGCGGCCGCGATGCGGCACACTGGACGTTTGGCCGTTCGCGGCCGCCCGGCGGCGGACCCCAGCAGCAGGGCACAGGCAGAACAGAAAGGGCCGACGCGCGTGACCGGACCCCTCATCGTCCAGAGCGACAAGACGCTGCTCCTCGAGGTCGACCACGATCAGGCCGAGGCCTGCCGTCGTGCCATCGCCCCCTTCGCGGAGCTGGAGCGTGCGCCCGAACACATCCACACCTACCGGGTCACCCCGCTCGGCCTGTGGAACGCCCGAGCCGCGGGCCACGACGCCGAGCAGGTCGTCGACGCGCTCGTGGAGTACTCGCGCTACCCCGTGCCGCACGCGCTGCTCGTCGACATCGCCGAGACGATGGCGCGGTACGGCCGGCTCACCCTGTCCAAGCACCCGGTCCACGGGCTGGTGCTGACCAGCAACGACAGGCCGGTGCTGGAGGAGATCCTCCGTTCGAAGAAGGTCCAGCCGCTGGTCGGCGCCCGTATCGACGCGGACACCGTGGCCGTGCACCCCTCCGAGCGCGGGCAGATCAAACAGACGCTGCTGAAGCTGGGCTGGCCGGCCGAGGACCTCGCCGGGTACGTCGACGGAGAGGCGCACCCGATCGAGCTCGACCAGGACGGCTGGTCGCTGCGCCCGTACCAGAAGCAGGCCGTCGAGGGGTTCTGGCACGGCGGCTCCGGTGTCGTCGTCCTGCCCTGCGGCGCGGGGAAGACCCTGGTCGGGGCCGGTGCGATGGCGGAGGCCAAGGCGACCACGCTGATCCTGGTCACCAACACGGTCTCGGCCCGGCAGTGGAAGCACGAGCTGGTGAAGCGGACGTCGCTGACCGAGGACGAGATCGGCGAGTACAGCGGGACCCGCAAGGAGATCCGGCCGGTCACCATCGCCACCTACCAGGTGCTGACCACCCGCCGGAAGGGCGTCTACCCGCACCTGGAACTCTTCGACTCCCGTGACTGGGGCCTGGTGGTCTACGACGAGGTGCACCTGCTGCCCGCGCCCGTCTTCAAGTTCACCGCCGACCTCCAGGCGCGGCGGCGCCTCGGGCTCACGGCGACGCTGGTGCGCGAGGACGGCCGCGAGTCCGACGTCTTCTCGCTCATCGGGCCCAAGCGGTTCGACGCGCCGTGGAAGGAGATCGAGGCGCAGGGTTACATCGCGCCCGCCGACTGCGTCGAGGTCCGCGTCAACCTCACCGACTCGGAGCGGCTCGCGTACGCGACCGCCGAGACGGAGGAGAAGTACCGGTTCTGCGCGACGACCGCCACGAAGCGGAAGGTCACCGAGGCGCTCGTACGCAAACACAAGGGCGAACAGACCCTGGTGATCGGTCAGTACATCGACCAGCTCGACGAGCTCGGTGAGCACCTGGACGCCCCCGTGATCAAGGGCGAGACCAGCAACGCGCAGCGCGAGAAGCTGTTCGAGGCGTTCCGCCAGGGCGAGATCAGTGTGCTGGTGGTGTCGAAGGTCGCGAACTTCTCGATCGACCTGCCGGAGGCGACCGTCGCCATCCAGGTGTCCGGGACGTTCGGTTCGCGCCAGGAGGAGGCGCAGCGGCTCGGCCGGGTCCTGCGGCCGAAGGCGGACGGGCACGAGGCCCGCTTCTACTCGGTGGTCGCCCGCGACACGGTCGACCAGGACTTCGCGGCACACCGCCAGCGGTTCCTGGCCGAGCAGGGGTACGCGTACCGGATCGTCGACGCGGACGAACTCCTCGCGGAGCCCGACCCGGAGAGCTGAGCGGTCCGCTTCGGGCGGGGCTCAGCGGTGGCGGCGGACGACTCCGGCCTCCTCGGCGAACTCGCCGAGGACGGCCACCCCGAAGGCGGTACGCGCGAAGACGCCGACGGCGCGCACGACGCCCCCGAGGCCGTGGCTGCGGGACTGACCGGTCGCCGCGCTCGCGCCGTGCGCGGGGCCGGTCCTGCGGGGGTTCATGTATGCGGTGCTCATGTGTTCCATGGTGCTTCGCGCCCGCCGCCCGGGGCATCGGCCCGAGGGCGGAAGCGGGCGGCGGCCCGGGTAGGCCGCAGGTGCCATGCCGTCCCCTACGGGGAGGACGGGCGCACCCGTCCCGAGACCGTGCTCGACGCCCCGGGGGCGGCGGGTGCCGACCGGCCCGGCGCGCTTTATTCGTTCGACCTGGCCCCCCGGCGTCGATACAATCGCCGGTCTGCCCGCCTCCCGCACCGTGGTACCGGCCCGCCGCAGCAGCGGCCGGCAGCCGGGGGAGCGCCGCCGACCGGACGGAAACCGGCCGACACCAGCCGTACGCGGCCGCCGTGTACGCATCTGTGAGAGTCCCCCAAAGTCCCCCAGCGAGCCGTGCGGTGTGCACGGTCCGCCGTCCTGTGTCGAAAGCCGGAGGCAACACCGTGCCCGCGCACGAAGCGACAACCGAACCCGAGACACCCGAGACCGCAGTGGCCGGAGCATCCGGCGATCCCCTCGCACGCGAACGCGCCCACCTGGCCGCGTCCCGTGCCGCCCTGCGCGCGATGCGGGAGGACGTGCAGGCCCTCGACATCCGCGACGTCACCGCGAACTGGGTCAACGCAGCGGTCCTGCAGGCCCAGATGGACGACCGCATCAAGGCGCTCGCCGATCTGGCGCACACCCCGCTTTTCTTCGGCCGTCTCGACTACCTCCACCGCGTGGGCGGTGAGGCCGCCGAAGGGGCCGAGGGCGAGCAGTTCTACATCGGCCGCCGCCACGTCCACGACGCCCACGGCGATCCCATGGTCATCGACTGGCGCGCCCCTGTCTCCCAGCCCTTCTACCAGGCCTCCAGGAACAACCCCCTGGATGTCGACCGTCGGCGGCGCTTCGGTTACACCGGCGGTGAACTGACCGCGTACGAGGACGAGCACCTCACCGATCCGGCCGAGGCCGAGCAGACCAGCAAGCTCCTCCAGGCGGAGATCGAGCGCCCCCGTGTCGGGCCGATGCGCGACATCGTGGCGACGATCCAGCCGGAGCAGGACGAGATCGTCCGCAGCGGCCTCGGCGGGACGGTCTGTGTCCAGGGAGGCCCCGGCACCGGGAAGACGGCCGTGGGCCTGCACCGGGTCGCCTACCTGCTGTACGCGCACCGCGAGCGGCTCGCCCGTACCGGCACTCTCGTCATCGGCCCGAACCGGTCCTTCCTCCACTACATCGAGCAGGTCCTTCCCGCGCTCGGCGAGCTGGAGGTGAAGCAGGCCACCGTCGAGGACCTGGTGACGGCCCACGTCGAGGTGCGCGGCACGGACGAGGCCGCCGCGGCCGTGGTCAAGGGCGACGCCAGGATGGCCGAGGTGCTGCGGCGGGCGATCCGCTCCCATGTCACCCCGCCGACGGAGCCGGTCGTGGTGGTGCGCGGCTCGCGGCGCTGGCGGGTACCGGCGTACGAGGTCGAGGAGATGGTGACCGAGCTGCTGGCCCGCGACATGCGGTACGGCGCGGCCCACGAGGCGCTTCCCCAGCGGATCGCGCACGCCGTCCTCGTGCGGATGGAGGAGGCCGGAGAGGCCCCCGACGACCGGGTGCAGAACGCGGTGGCCCGCAATCCCGCGGTGAAGGCGGCGGTGAAAGCCGTCTGGCCCGCAGTGGACCCGGCGAAGCTGGTACTGCGGCTGCTGACGGACGCGGAGTTCCTGGACGCGCACGCGGACGGGATCCTCACCGAGGAGGAGCGTAAGCGGATCCTGATGGCGAAGCCCGCCCGCAGTGTGAAGTCGGCGAAGTGGACGGCGGCCGACGCGGTCCTCATCGACGAGGCGACCGACCTGGTGGCCCGTACGCACTCGCTGGGCCATGTCGTCGTCGACGAGGCCCAGGACCTGTCGCCGATGCAGTACCGCGCCGTGGGCCGGCGTTGCTCCACCGGTTCGGCGACCGTACTCGGCGACCTGGCGCAGGGGACGACCCCGTGGTCGACGGAGAGCTGGGAGCAGGCGCTGTCCCATCTGGGCAAGGCGGACGCGGTGGTGGAGGAACTGACGGCCGGCTTCCGTGTACCGCGTGAGGTGATCGCGTACGCCTCCCGCCTGCTCCCCGCCATCTCGCCCGGGCTGGCCCCGGTGGAGTCGGTGCGTGAGGCGGCCGGCTCGCTGACCGTACGTGAGGTGCCGGGCGCGGACGCCTTGGACGCGGCGGTGGTCGCGGCCTGCGAGGAGTCGCTGCGCCACGAGGGATCGATCGGGCTGATCGCCGCAGACGCCCGCGTCCCCGCCCTGGCCGCCGCGCTCGCGGCCGCGGGCCACAGCCCGCTCTCCCCCGGCGAGGAGACGACGGCCGACTCCCGTCTGACGCTGGTCCCGGCCTCGCTCGCGAAGGGCCTGGAGTACGACTACGTGGTGCTGGACGAACCGGCCGCCGTGGTCGACGGCGAGCCGGACGAGCGCACGGGCCTGCGCCGTCTGTACGTGGCGCTGACCCGAGCGGTGTCGGGCCTGGTCGTGCTGCACGCGGCGCCATTGCCGGAGCGGCTCGGCTGACCGGGCCGGGACCGGCCTGCGGACGGCCGGTCCCGGCGGCCCGTTCTCTTCACTTCGTGCGACCTTCATGGGTCCACCCCTCCCCGTTTCTCACAGAGAGTGACGAACCGTGTGCGCAGGGAGTTCCCGCGTGGGCGGAGAGTTTCCGAAGGGGCGAAGGAGCCTGGAGCGGGGAGAACTCGCGAGCGGGTCGGAGGACGCCGGGCGGCGGGCGGCAGCCGCCGTCCCGTCACCCGTCGATCGCCTGGCGCCACTCCCGTACCGCCGCCGTGTCCACCGGGCCGGACCAGCCGGTGGGCCGGGCCGCTCCCCCGATGTGGAAGGCGTCGATGCCGGCCTTCTTCAGGCGCGGCAGATGGTCCAGGCGGAGGCCGCCGCCGACCAGGATCCGCGCCTCGTAGCCGGGCTGCTCCGTGCGCGCCGCCTCTGCCAGCAGGGTCGGGATGCCGTCGTCGACGCCGGTCGCCGCACCGGCCGTCAGATAGGTGTCCAGGCCCGGCAGGTCGGCCAGGTGTTTGCGCAGGACATCGCGGTCCACGGCACGGTCGATCGCGCGGTGGAAGGTCCACCGGCAGCCGTTCAGTTCGGCGACGAGCCGCTCGACGGCCACCAGGTCGGCGTGCCCGTCCCGGTCCAGGAAGCCGAGGACGAACTCGTCGGCGCCCTCGGACCGCATCTCGTGGGCCTTGTCGACGAGTACGTCGATGTCACCGGCCGCGAACCCGTCCGCCACCCTGAGCATGACCCGCATGGGGATGTCCACGGCGGACCCGATCTCCGCGACGGTCTTCGGGGAGGGCGTCAGGCCGTCGGCGGCCATGTCGGTGACCACTTCGAGGCGGTCGGCACCACCCGCCTGGGCCGCGACCGCGTCCTCCGCGTCGAGAGCGATCACCTCCAGAAGTGCACGGTTGCTCATGGGATTCCAATTCTTCGGAGCGTCTATAGGTCTAGTCCATTGACCAGCCTACGGGTCAGCCACCTGAAGGCGCAGCTCCCTGTCTGAACGCGTGTGTCATGCCAGCGTAAGAGGGCGCGAGGCCGCGGCGGCGTCCGTGGGACGGACGCCGCCGCGGCCTCGCGCGGTTGCGGACCGGTGCCGTCAGGGCTGGACCGGCATCGACCAGCAGTTGGAGGTGGCCTTCTTGCCGTCGAGCCGGTCCGTCAGCCAGGACACGGCCTTGCCCTGGTCGGTGAGGAGCGGGGTGAGGTGGTTGGTGAGGATCTTGTCGCCGAGGTTGGGCAGGACGAGGGCGTCGTAGGTGACGTCACCGCCCTTGCGGCACCAGTCCACCGCCAGCTGCCTGGCCTGCTTGTGCGGCACGATGTCGTCGTGGACGCCGGTCGCCAGCCGCACCGGGCCGCTCGGCCTGAGGGTGCCGATGCGCTGCTGGGCGAGCACCGCCTGGAGCTTCGGCTCGCCCGCGATGATCTCGGCCAGGGACCGGCCGTCGGCGGTCCACTTCTTGCTGCTCGTGAAGCCGTAGCCGAATATCGCGTCGCCGACGCACATGGTGGAGGTGTCCGCCAGTGCGGCCTTGCCCGTCGCGTTGGTGCGGGCGTCGACGACGGCCCGCAGGGACGGGTCGGACTGGACGAAGCCGTTGATCGACCAGCCCAGCGCGCCGGCCAGGGCGCTGCCGTCTATGCCCTTCATGACCTCGGTCAGATCGGCGGGCGGCGCTCCGGCGTAGGTGCCGGCCAGCTCGATGTCGGGCGCGTAGCCGGGCTGGAGTTCGGCGGCCGCGGCGGCGGCCCCGCCGCCCTGGCTGTAGCCGTACAGTCCGACGCGCGAACCGTCGGTGACCGACGCCCCGGCCACGTCGTGCGCGGCGCGGACCGCGTCCAGCAGCGCGTGGCCCTCGTCGAGACGGTTGACGTAGGTGTGCAGCCGGTCGGTCGTGCCCAGGCCCGCGTAGTCCGTGACGACGACCGCCGCGCCGGCGGCCAGGAAGCGGTAGACGGCCAGGTTGTCGTAGCCGATGGACAGCGTCCCCTCACCGATGGTCAGGGGGTGCTGGAGGGCGAGCGAGGGGGCGCACTGGTCGCCTTGGCCCATCGTCCCCGAGGCCAGCGCCACCAGGGGGCGGGGGCCGGACCCCTTCCAGCGGGCCGAGGGTTCGATGTAGGCGCCGGTGACCGCGACGGCCTGTCCGGTGGAGTCCGTGGACTTGTACATCAGCCGGGTGGCGGTGCCCGGCACCGGGCGGCCGTCCAGTCCGGGCAGGCTCAGGCCGAGCGGCAGGGGCTCGGTCCGGACGAGGGCGCCGTCGGCGGAGGGCAGTTCGGCGGGCGGGGTGTAGAAGGCCGGGATGGTCACGCCCCGGGACACCACCTGCTCCGTACCGGTGGCGGCGGTCGCGGCGGGTACGGCGTAGGCGCCCAGGCAGGCCGCGGCGGCGACGGCGGCCACGGCCAGCCGCCGGGCGCGGCGGCGTGCGGTGGGGCGGAGGTCCTGGTGGGGGTCATGCGCGGTCGAGCTGGAACGGGCGGTCTGACGGGGACTCACGGCTCACTCCTCGCTCTGCTCGGATGCAGGGTGAGCGCAAGCTAACACCGAGGCGTTACCCGAGGTAACTCACCGGTAAGTTACGCTTCGGTAACGTCCGGTGGGCGCGTGAACGGGGAAAGGCAGGCCCGGCCCCCCGACCGGGCCTGCGGTCTCATGGGCGCCGCCCCAGCTCGTCCACCACGGCCGACCTCACCAGGCCCTTGACCTCCACGAACCCGGTCCCACCGGTCAGCTCGCCCGCCACCGGCTTCCGGCCGTCCGGACCACGGACGTCCAGCTCCGGCGCCCCCTCGGCCTCCACGAACTTCCGGCCGCTTTTCCCCTCCTGACGCAGCCCCAGGTACACGTACGTGTCCCGCTCGAAGATCAGGCCGTACGTCTGGCCCGGGTACGACACCCCGATCCCGTGCCGGCCGAGCGCGTCCACCTCGTCGGCGTCCACCACCACCCCGGGCAGCCGCGAGAGGGCCTCGAACGCGGCGGCCTGCAATCCGGGCGGCATGACACGCGGCCCGCGCAGCAGGAGGCACACGTCCATGTACGCCGCCTGGTCGCTCGCCCCGGAGTCGTCGCCGTACCGGAGCGTCCGCAGGAGTGCGTCCGGGTCGGTGGGCAGCCGCTTCAGCTGCGCGTACTCGGTGGGCGGCCACCTCACCTCGTGCCCGGTCAGGGGCGGTTCGTCGTGCACGCGTCCGGCGTAGCTGTACCGGGAGGGCCGTGAACCGTCGACGGAGACCCAGCTCTCGTCCGTGTACGTCGTGGTCCTCCCACCGCCCCCGAGCGGGGTCCGGATGGTGATCTCCTTGGTGTAGAAGTACTGGTCGTCGCGCGGGACCGGCAGGCCGGATGCCTCGGACCGCGACCGGTCGGCGGCCCGGTGCAGCACCTGGGCCGCACTGAGCGTGGTCATCCGCGGCGTGTCCTCGTCCCGTCCGATCCCGGAATCCCCGCCCGGCGGGGCGACGACCAGGGCGCCCGTCACGGCGGCGGCCGCCGTCGCGGCGATCCCCGCCCGCAGCACCAGCCGCCGCGGCGGCGCGGCGGACCGCGACCGGCGGACCTCCTCGGCGACGGCGCCGGCCAGCCGGGCGCGGGCGGCGGCCCGCGCCTCGTCGCTCGGGCCGGGCGCACCGGCCCCGAACTCCCGCAGCGCGGTGACGTCATCCATGCTCGGCCTCCTCCTGAACGTCCCCGGTACGGGTGGGGTCCGCCCCGCCCAGTGCGGCGCGCACCCTCTTGCGGGCCCGGTGCAGCCGCGAGCGCACGGTGCCCACCGGCACCCCCAAAGCCTCGGCCGCCTCGGCGTAGTCCAGGTCCCCCCAGGCCACCACCAGCAGCACGTCGCGGTAGCGGGCGGGCAGCGCCGCGAGAGCTCCCGCCAGCGCGCCCCGGGTGCCCTCGGCACTGACCCGGGCGGCCACCCGGTCCGCCAGCGGCTCTCCCTCGGCCCCGCGCCCGTCCGGGGCGGCGGCCCGCGACATCGCCCGGAGCCGCCTTGCCTCGGCCCGGCGGTGTCCGCCGACGAGGTTGGTGGCGATCCCGTAGAGCCAGGGACGCGCCTCGGGCCTGTCCAGGTCGTACCGGCGGCGCTGCTGGAAGGCGACCACGAAGGTCTCGGCCATCAGGTCGTCCGCCGCCTCGGCACCGAGTCTGCGGGCCACGTAGCGGTGGATGTCGTCGGCGTACCGGTGGAACAGCTCGGCGAACACGTCGGGGTCGGTCAGCGAACGCCTGACCACCGACGCGTCGGACTCGGCGGACGCGTCGGACGCGTCGCCGACGGCGGGGCGGGCCTTCGTGCCGGCGCCGCCGTGGCCGGTGCGGGCTTCCGTGCCCGTCGGGGCGGTCACTGGTCGGCTCTGGAGCTCATGGGCGTCCCTCGAAGAGGCGGGCACGGTCACCTGCTGTTGGCCGATGACCGCGTTCGGGTTCCCGCCGTCCTGGGAGGAGTTCAGGCCCGCACGAAGCGCACCGGTGTCCCGGGGGGCGCCTGCGCCGCCGCGGCCAGTGCGGAAGCGGCGACCACCCCGACGACGGGATAACCACCGGTCGTCGGGTGGTCGTTGAGGAAGACCACGGGCCGCCCGTCCGGCGGCACCTGTACGGCACCCAGCACCATGCCCTCGCTGGGCAGTTCACCGCCCCTGGCGCGTGCCAGGAAGGGCCCCTCGGTACGCAGCCCGATCCGGTTGCTCTGCGCCGCGACCCGGTACACGGCGGTGGTGAGCGTACGCAGCGCGGCGGGCGTGAACCAGTCGTCGCGCGGTCCCAGACGGACGGGCAGGACCAGCTCGCCGGGCGTGCCCGGCCAGGGCACCGGACCGACGGCCGGACAGCTGTGCCCGGGGGCCACCGCGCCCACGGGCAGGACGTCGCCGTCGCGCAGGACCGGCGGACCGAGCCCCGAGAGCAGGTCGGCCGACCTGCTGCCGAGCACCGGTTCGGGCACCAGGCCGCCGCCGAACGCCAGATACGCGCGAAGCCCGTGCAGCGCGGGCCCGGCCTCCAGCACCGCCCCCGGCGGCACGCGTACGGGCGCGCCCCAGGCCACCGGCCGCCCGTCCACCGTCACCCGGCACACCGCACCGCCGACCACGGCGGTCAGCGGCCGGACGCCGGACACCCGGACCGCACACCCCGTGAGCGTGGTCTCCAGCACGGCCGCGTCCGGCGCGTTGCCCACGAGCCGGTTGGCCAGACACCGGGCCGGCCCGTCCAGGGCGCCCGCCCGGGGCACCCCGAGATGCGCCCATCCGGTGCGCCCCGCGTCCTGCACCGTGGTCAGCGCCCCGGCCCGGACGACCTCCAGCCCGGGGCCGGCGGGCGCCCCGGACCGTACGACCGCGCGCCCCGGCGCCGGAACCCCGGCCCGCAGCGTCCCGGCCTCCCGGGTCATCCGGCGTCCTCCGCGGCCACGAAACGCACCCGGGAACCGGGCGCCAGCAGCGCCGCCGGCTCGCGCCCCGGGTCCCACAGCACCTCCGGCCCGGGCATCCGGCCGATGAGCTGCCAGCCCCCGGGCGAGGGACGCGGATAGACGCCGGTGTACGGCCCGGCGAGGGCCAGCGCCCCGGCAGGCACCCGGCTACGCGGAGTGGCCCGGCGCGGTACGCGCAGGTGCCCGGGCAGCCCCGTGAGGTAGCCGAACCCGGGCGCGAACCCGCAGAACGCCACCCGGAACTCCGTCCGGGCGTGGATGCGCGGTACGTCGGCGACGGGCACGCCCCACGCTCCGGCCACGTCGGCGAGGTCGGGACCGTCGTAGACCACCGGGATCTCGACGGCCTCACCGGCGTCCCGGCTCGGCGGGGGCACCTCCCAGGACGTCAGCCGCCGGGCCAGTCCGGCGACCGCCCGGGGCTCGATCCCGTCGAGCAGCACGGTGGTGGCCCCTGGGACGATCTCGCGGACGGCCGGCAGCCCGCCGTCGGCCCGGCGGCGCAGCAGCTCCGCGTGGAATGCCTCGGCCGACTCGCCGGAGGCCAGCTCCACCAGCAGGGCGCCGGGCCCGGCCGCGAGCACCCGTACCGCGCTCACACGAACGCCTTCACGGTCACACCCGCGTCCTCCAGGGCGTTCCGGACGCGCCGGGCGAGCGCCGCGGCCCCGGGGGTGTCCCCGTGGACGCACAGCGACCTCGCCTCGACCGGTATCCGGCCGCCGTCCGCACCGGTCACGGCGCGCTCGACGGCCATGCCGACGCTCCGGCGTACGACCTCGTCCGCGTCGTGCACCACCGCGCCCTCGTCGCCCCGGGGCACGAGGGTGCCTTGGGGCGTGTAGGCACGGTCGGCGAAGGCCTCCCCGACGGCGGTCAGTCCCGCCTCCCGGGCGTGGGCGAGCAGCCGGGATCCGGGCAGCCCCAGGACGGCGGGGCGGCCACCGGCGAGCAGCACCCCGGCGACGACTGCGGCCGCCTGTTCGTCGTCCCGGACGGTGCGGTTGTAGAGGGCGCCGTGCGGTTTGACGTAGGTGACGGTGGAGCCGGCCGCCTCGGCGAACACCCTCAGGGCGCCGATCTGGTAGGCGATCTCGGCCGTGAGCTCGGCGGCCGGCACGTCCATGGCACGTCGGCCGAATCCGGCCAGGTCCCGGTAGGAGACCTGCGCCCCGATCCGTACGCCCCGGGCCGCCGCCGTGTCGCAGACCCGCCGCATCACCGAGGGGTCGCCCGCGTGGAAGCCGCAGGCCACGTTGGCGCTGGTGACACAGGTCAGCAGCGCGTCGTCCTCGGTGAGGGTCCAGCGCCCGAACCCCTCCCCGAGGTCCGCGTTGAGATCCATCACGAGCGGCGGGGCAGCGAGGGCCGCGCCTTGGTCCGTCCGGTACGCCGCTTCTGTCACCGCCGCAAAGTAACCAGTCGCCGCCCCGCCCGACAAGGTCCCGGCCCCGGCACCGCCCGCTCTACCCTCGCCCTATGACCGACGCCTCCACGCTCCGCGTCCGCTGGCAGGACGCCCTCGTCGCCGCCCGGGGCGGCGACGCCTCGCCCGACCCGCTGCCGTACGCCGACAACCTGCTGGGACGCTGGGCCGAACCCCAGCGGCGCTACCACACCACCGCCCACCTCACCCAGGTCCTGGACCACGTCGACACCCTGGCCGCCCACGCCGCCGACCCGGACCTGGTCCGCCTGGCCGTCTGGTTCCACGACGCGGTCTACCGGCCCGACCGCTCCGAGAACGAGGAACGCAGCGCCGCCCTCGCCGAGCGGGCCCTGCCGGAGGCCGGTCTCCCGGACGCGGCGACGGCCGAGGTCGCCCGGCTGGTGCGGCTCACCGTCGGCCACGATCCGGCGGACGGCGACACCAACGGCGAGGTGCTCTGCGACGCCGACCTGGCGATCCTGGCCTCGGCCCCGAAGGAGTACGCGGCCTACGCGGCCCAGGTGCGCGAGGAGTACGGCTTCGTCCCGGACGACGCCTTCCGGGCGGGCCGGGCCGATGTGCTGCGCCAACTGCTGGGGCTGCCCCGCCTGTTCCGTACGCCCCACGGGGCCGAGGTGTGGGAGCCGCGGGCCCGGCAGAACCTGACGACGGAGCTGGAGCTGCTCACCGGCTGAGAGCCTGTCGGCGCTTCCGGTCGTCCGGCAGGCGCCGGGAGGGGGAATGGCGCGCACCGCGTCACTGTTGCTGTGTGTCATGTCCGATTCTGCTTCCCGTCACCGTCCCCGTATGCCACTGGCCGTGTACATCCTCGGCCTCTCGGTCTTCGCTCTCGGCACCAGTGAGTTCATGCTGTCCGGGCTGCTGCCGCCGATCGCGGACGACATGGACGTGTCGATTCCGCAGGCCGGGCTCCTCATATCCGCGTTCGCGATCGGCATGGTCGTCGGCGCCCCGCTGCTGGCCGTGGCCACGCTCCGGCTGCCCCGTCGTACGACGCTCATCGCCCTCATCTCGGTCTTCGGGCTGGGCCAGATCGCGGGCGCTCTGGCCCCCACGTACAACGTGCTGTTCGTCTCCCGGGTGGTGAGTGCGCTTGCGTGCGCCGGGTTCTGGGCGGTCGGGGCGGCCGTCGCCATCGCGATGGTGCCGGTGAACGCGCGGGCGAGGGCGATGGCCGTGATGATCGGCGGACTGTCGATCGCCAACGTGCTGGGTGTGCCGCTCGGAGCGTTCCTCGGCGAGCACTTCGGCTGGCGTTCGGCGTTCTGGGCGGTGGGCGCCGCCTCCGCGGTGGCCCTGGTCGGGGTCGTCACGCGGATCCCGCGCATCCCGCTGCCGGAGGAGAAGCCGCAGCTGAGGCGTGAGGTGGCGATCTACCGGGATCGTCAGGTGTGGTTGGCGATCGTCATCACCGCGCTCGCCGCCGGCGGCGTGTTCTGCGCGTTCAGCTACCTCGCGCCGCTGCTGACGGACGTCGCGGGGCTGAGCTCGGGCTGGGTGCCGTGGGTGCTGGCGCTGTTCGGCCTCGGCGCGCTGGTCGGCACGACGATCGGCGGACGGGTCGCGGACGCGCACCTCTTCGGTGTGCTGCTGAGCGGCATCAGCGCGTCGACGGTCTTCCTGGTGGCGCTGGCCCTGCTCGCGTCCAGCCAGGTCGCGGTGGTCGTGCTGGCGTTCCTGCTGGGCTTCTCCGCGTTCTTCACCGCCCCGGCGCTCAACGCCCGGATGTTCAACGTGGCGGGCGCGGCCCCGACGCTGGCGGGCGCGACGACGACGGCCGCCTTCAACCTGGGGAACACGAGCGGCCCGTGGCTCGGCGGGGCCGTGATCGACGCGGACTTCGGCTTCCGGGCGACCGCGTGGGCGGGCGCGGCCATGCTGGTCGTCGGCCTGGCGGCCGTGACGGTGGCGCTGCGGCTGGGCGGCGGCGGCAGGCCGTCGCGGCGGGTCGCGGGCGCCGACTCGGCACCCCGGACCGCCGCGGGCTCACCGGCCGCCGTCACACAGACGCGGACGGCGCCGTAGACGCGGGGAGAGACGGCGCCGGGCGGCCCTTCGGGCGCCGCAGCCCGGCGGCCGTGATCCGGCGCACGATCTCCTTCGAGCCGACCTCCTTCGCGCCCGCGCGCACCGCGTCCGCGTAATGCGCCTCGGGTACGTCGTAATGGTCGCGCTCGAAGGCCCGCGGCGGGCAGCCGATACGGGCGGCGAAAGCGTGCAGTTCCTCGAACGACACGTCGCTGACCAGGTGCGACCACATGCGCCCGTGGCCCGGCCAGGTCGGCGGGTCGATGTAGACGGTCACCGGCGCAGCACCTTGGCGAGCGCCCCCACCGGGGCGACGGACACCGCGGACTCCGTACAGACCCAGTGCGGGTCGGGGCCGAGCTCCGGTTCGACGTCGAGCGCGTGCGGTCCGCCCTCGGTGCAGACCGGGCACAGCGGCCAGCGGCCGTACCGCTCCAGCAGAGCGTCCTGGACGTCCTGCGCGATCAGGCCGGTGACGAAGGACGCGCCCTCGGGCCACTGCTCGACCCACCACCGCCGGTGGGTCACCGCGTCCTCCACCAGCGAGACGATCTGCGCCTCGGCGACGTCTCCCGCCACCAGGTCGGCCATCACCAGCGCCCGTGCGGTGTGCAGCCGCTGCTCCAGGGTGTTCAGCTCCATGTCCTCCATTGTCCTCCTGCCGCGCGGGCCGAAACGTGAGCCGGAGAGTTTTCCACAGGTAGGGACCAAAGGGGGTTGACGGGTCCCAGCGTTGAAAATATCTTTCAAGCGTGACCAATGACGTGAAGGAAAGTTTCAGCGCTGATTCCCCGCCCGCGCCGGCGGCCCTCGCGGCCAAGGTGCGAACACTCGCCCCGTCCATGACCCGCTCCATGCAGCGGGTGGCCGAAGCCGTCGCGGGGGACCCCGCCGGATGCGCCGCCCTCACCGTCACCGGTCTCGCCGAGCTCACCGGCACCAGCGAGGCCACCGTGGTCCGTACGGCCCGCCTCCTGGGCTATCCGGGCTACCGCGATCTGCGCCTGGCCCTCGCCGGGCTCGCCGCCCACCAGCAGTCCGGCCGGGCGCCCGCCGTCACCGCGGACATCGCCGTCGACGACCCGATCGCCGACGTCGTCACCAAGCTCGCCTACGACGAGCAGCAGACCCTCGCCGACACCGCCGCCGGACTCGACACCGTCCAGCTCGGCGCCGCCGTGGCCGCCGCCGCGACGGCCCGCCGCATCGACGTCTACGGCGTGGGTGCCTCCTCCCTCGTCGGCCAGGACCTGGCGCAGAAGCTGCTCCGCATCGGCCTGATAGCCCACGCGCACACGGACCCGCACCTCGCCGTGACCAACGCGGTGCAGCTCCGCTCGGGGGACGTGGCCATCGCCATCACCCACTCCGGCTCGACCGGTGACGTCATAGAGCCGCTGCGGGTCGCCTTCGACCGCGGCGCGACGACGATCGCGATCACCGGCCGCCCCGACGGACCGGTCACGCAGTACGCCGACCACATCCTGACCACCTCGACCGCCCGGGAGAGCGAGCTGCGGCCCGCCGCCATGTCCAGCCGCACGAGTCAGCTGCTGGTCGTGGACTGCCTCTTCATAGGGGTCGCCCAGCGCACCTACGAGACGGCCGCGCCCGCGCTGTCCGCCTCGTACGAGGCGCTCGCCCACCGCCACACGCCCCGCAGCCGCTGACGCGCGCCCCCGCGCCGCCCGCACGACACCCGCCCCCGCACCCGCACGTGATGTGAACGAGAAAGCAGAGCCGCCGTCCATGACCTCCACCACCGACGCCAACGCCGACGCCGCCACCCCCGACGGCTACGGCGAACTGCGCGCCCAGCTCGCCACCCTGACCACCGAGGCGTTCCGCCCGGAGCTCGCCGAGATCGACCAGCTCCCCACGGCGGAGATAGCCCGCATCATGAACGGCGAGGACAGCACCGTCCCCACCGCCGTCGCCCGGGCACTCCCGCAGATCGCCGCCGCGATCGACGCCACCGCCGAGCGCATGGCACGCGGCGGCCGGCTGATCTACGCGGGTGCCGGCACCGCGGGCCGCCTCGGCGTCCTGGACGCCAGCGAGTGCCCGCCCACCTTCAACACCGACCCGTCCGAGGTCATCGGCCTGATCGCGGGCGGTCCCACCGCGATGGTCACCGCCGTCGAGGGCGCCGAGGACAGCAAGGAGCTGGCCGCCGCCGACCTCGACGGGCTGGGCCTCACCGCGGACGACACGGTGGTCGGAATCTCCGCCTCCGGCCGCACGCCCTACGCCGTCGGCGCCGTCGAGCACGCCCGCTCCCTGGGCGCGCTCACCCTCGGCCTCTCCTGCAACGCGGACTCCGCCCTCGGCGCCGCCGCCGAACACGGGCTGGAGATCGTCGTCGGTCCCGAGCTGCTGACCGGCTCCACCCGCCTCAAGGCGGGCACGGCCCAGAAGCTCGTCCTCAACATGATCTCGACGATCACGATGATCCGGCTGGGCAAGACCTACGGGAACCTGATGGTCGACGTGCGCGCCTCCAACGAGAAGCTGCGCGCCCGCTCCCGCCGGATCGTCGCCCTCGCCACCGGCGCCTCCGACCAGGAGATCGAGGCGGCGCTCACCGCCACCGAGGGCGAGGTGAAGAACGCCGTCCTCACCATCCTGGGCGGGGTCGACGGCCCCACGGCCTCCCGGCTCCTCACCGAGTCGCACGGCCACCTCCGCGCCGCCCTCGCGGCCGTACACACCACCTGACGCACCGCACGCACCAGTCCCCCGCACAGCAAGGCACCACGCACCATGGCTACTGAAGACAAGAACCGCGCCACCGCCGCCGCGATCCTTCCGCTCGTCGGTGGCGCGGCGAACGTCAGCTCGATCGCCCACTGCATGACCCGGCTCCGGCTCGGCCTGCGCGACCGCTCCCTCGTCGACGACGAGGCCCTCAAGGCCGTCCCCGCTGTCATGGGCGTGGTCGAGGACGACACCTACCAGATCGTCCTCGGCCCGGGCACCGTCGCCCGGGTCACCCCGGAGTTCGAACGCCTCGTCGAGGAGGGCCGTGCCTCGGCCCCCGAGCCCGTCCCCGCCTCGGCGGTCCCGGACGCGTCGGGGCCCGCGCCCGTATCCGCGCAGGAGCTGGCCGCTCAGGGCGCGGCCATCAAGGCCCAGCAGAAGGCGAAGAACGCCACCCCGTTCAAGCTGTTCCTGCGCCGGATCGCGAACATCTTCGTCCCGCTGATCCCCGCCCTGATCGGCTGCGGCATCATCGCCGGCCTCAACGGTCTGCTGGTGAACCTCGGCTGGCTGCCGTCGGTGACGCCCGCGCTCGCCGCGATGGCCTCGGGCTTCATGGCGCTGATCGCGGTCTTCGTCGGCTACAACACGGCGAAGGAGTTCGGCGGTACGCCGATCCTGGGCGGCGCGGTCGCCGCGATCATCGTCTTCCCGGGCGTCGCGAACATCGACGCCTTCGGCCAGACCCTCGCCCCGGGCCAGGGCGGCGTCCTCGGTGCCCTGGGCGCGGCTGTCCTCGCGGTGTACGTCGAGAAGTGGTGCCGCCGTTGGGTGCCCGAGGCGCTGGACGTCCTGGTCACCCCGACGCTGACCGTCCTGATCTCCGGCCTCGTCACGATCTTCGGCCTGATGTACGTGGCCGGTGAGGTCTCCTCCGCCATCGGTACGTTCGCCGACTGGCTGCTCTCCACGGGCGGGGCCGGCGCGGGTTTCCTGCTCGGCGGGTTCTTCCTGCCGCTCGTGATGCTGGGTCTGCACCAGGCCCTCATCCCGATCCACACCACGCTGATCGAACAGCAGGGTTTCACGGTGCTGCTGCCGATCCTCGCGATGGCCGGAGCCGGCCAGGTCGGCGCGGCGGCCGCGGTCTACCTGCGCCTCCCCCGTAACGAGTCGATCCGCAAGACCATCAAGTCCGCCATGCCCGCGGGCCTGCTGGGCGTCGGCGAGCCGCTGATCTACGGCGTCTCGCTCCCCCTGGGGCGCCCGTTCGTCACGGCATGTGTGGGCGGCGCGTTCGGCGGCGGATTCGTGGGCCTGTTCAACCAGCTCGGCGACTCGGTGGGCTCCACGGCCATCGGCCCGTCCGGCTGGGCCCTGTTCCCCCTCCTGGACGGCAACCACGGCCTCGGCACGACGATCGCGATCTACGCGGGCGGCCTGCTGGTCGGCTATGTCGCCGGGTTCGTCGCCACGTACTTCTTCGGCTTCAGCAAGGCCCTGCTGGAGGAGTTCAACGTCTCCCAGGAACCCGCCCCGTCCACGGTCGCGGCCACCGGCCGCCCTGCGGCCGGAACCGGTACCGGCGACTCCGCGGCGAAGGAACCCGCAGGCGTGTGACACCTCCGGGGCACCTCCGGCCGCCCCCGGGCCCCGCCCCCGAGGGACCGTCTGACCAGCGGTTCCACCGGACGGGGGGCCATCCGGAAGGTGCCTGTAAAAAGAATCTAAGGATGATCGGTGTAGGGAATTACTTCAGGGGCACCAGATGCCTCGGAGGTTGATAACTATGGTTCCCCTGCTTCTCGTTCTTCTGCTCGCCCTGATTCTTTTCGGTGCCGGTTTCGCACTCAAGGCACTGTGGTGGATCGCGGTGATCGTACTCATCGTCTGGCTGATCGGATTCTTCGTCCGCCCCGCCGCAAGTGGTGGCAAGCGCGGTCGGTGGTATCGCTGGTAAATAGCTCTTCACCAGCATGAATGATGCGGATGGGCCGGAAAATATTTCCGGCCCATCCGCATTTTCTTTTCTCCTCACTTCGAGGCGTGTGCCTCCCATGATCGGGGGCACCCGCCTTACTGAGACCGAATAGACCGTCACGAAAGGAGCCGAAGATGAGCGACCACATGTGGGGTTACGAGCCGACAAGCGGTCACACCGCGGGCGCCGACCTGACCGGTTACACGGTCGAGGCGACCGATGGAAGCATCGGGAAGGTCGACAAGCACTCGGACGATGTGGGCTCCGCCTACATCGTGGTCGACACCGGCGTATGGATCTTCGGCAAGGAGGTGCTCCTGCCCGCAGGCACGGTCAAGGGCATCGACACCGAGCACCGGACGATCTTCGTCGACCTGACCAAGGAGCAGATCAAGGACTCCCCGGAGTTCGACAAGGAGAAGCACGTCGGCGACCCGGCCTACCACGCGCAGGTCGAGAGCTACTACGTCGGCCACCGCCTGCGGTAAGGCCGCAGGCCCGCTGAACAGAGGCGGGGGCAGGCCCGGACACACGGGCCGGCCCCCGCCGTTCGGCTGTTCCCGGCCCACCGCGTCCCGGGCGCAAGAGCCGGGAAGCCCCCCGTGGGCAGGGTGACACCGAAAGGCCCGGGAAGCGGGAAGCGCGAGGGGGTCGCCGAGCGGCATCGGGTCCGAGTGCCGCACGCCCCGCCCTCGTCCGGTTCACGGGGCGTGTCGGCGGTCACCGCGGCAGCTGCCCTTCCCGGTTGATCTCCGTCACCCGGGCCCGCAGCACCAGCCCCGGAGACGCCGGGTGCACGGCGTCCGGCGGACAGTCCCACTCGGCGCCGCCCCCCGGCGGTCGCAGCTGGACGTACGGCCCGACGCGGCCCATCACCCGGCCCACCCGGCCGTCCCGCCCGTCCACGGCGAACGTGCCGGGCTCGGGCGTACACGGCTCAAGTCCTTCAACTGTCATGGGGCGCCTTCGCTTCGAGCTGGGCGCTCAGCCGCAGCGCCGTCTCGATCGAGCACCGGCCGAGATCCACCAGCGGGTCCGGCTCGTTGCCCGCGCACGACGCCGGGTCGAGGCGCAGCGACGGCAGCTTCACGCCGACCGATGCGAGCCCCGCCCGCAACCGGGCCACGGCGTCCTCCGCCGCCCGCACTCTGTCCGCTGCCTCTTTGCGCCGTTCCGTAGCCGTCATCATGATCTTCCCCATTTCCACGCTGAGTAGTGGGTATGCCTACACAGCGTGGCCAATTCATGGTTAGGGGGAAGAGACTCGGTTCCCGGGCCCCGATGTGCCGTGCCGGGCCGCCGCGCCCGGGAGGCCGCGCCGACGGGTCAGCGGGACATCGGCCGGCTGTCGCCGTCCGCGTCTTCGGGGGTGTCCGCGGTGCCGCCCGAAGCCAGGGAACGGATGCGGGGAATCGGAGAGGGCAGCAGCCAGAGCACCGACAGGGCCCCACCGACGGCGGCGACGAGGAGGGTCGCCCTCAGGCCGACGAGGGTGGCGAGGGCCCCTCCGACGACGGCGCCGACGGGGCGTACGCCGTAGTTGACCGTGCTGAACGCACCGGCCACACGGCTGCGCATCCCGTCGGGGATCACCGAGGTCTGGAGGGAGTTGAGGTTGACGTCGAACAGCATGACGCCGAAGCCCGAAAGGAACTCCGCCGCGGCCAAGGCTCCGGCACGGAGCCAGAGCGGACCGTTCGCGGCGGCGGCGATGGCGACCGGCGCCGGAAACAGAACGGCGCCCACGACGATGCTGCGCCCCACACCGAACCGGCCCGAGAGCTTCGGTGCCGACACCGCGCCGAGGAGGGAGCCGGTCGCGCCGACTCCGAACGCGACGCCGATCGCCCCCGCCGACAGCCCGAGGCTCCGGTTGGCGAACAGCACGAGCAGCCCGCTGCCCGCGACGAAGGAGAAGAAGTTGACGGTCGCCGCACAGCTGAGGGCGGCCCGCAGTACCGGGTGGCCCACGACGAACGACAGCCCCTCACGGGCGCGCCGCCACAGCGAGGACGCCGTCGCGGCGTCCCGGTCGGCAGGCGGTTCGTCGACCGGGACCCGGCCCACCAGGAACGCCGACGCGAGAAAGGTCAGGGCGTCCACGACGAGGGTGACGGGCGCGGTCAGCACCTGGATCAGCGCACCTCCGACGGCCGGGCCGACGACGTACGAGGCGGACCGGGTGGTGCTGAGCTTGCTGTTCGCGTCGACGTAGGACGCGCGCGGCACGAGGCGCACGAAGAAGGGCGGATAGGCGGTGTTGAACAGGACCCCCGCGGCACCCGTGAGCAACGCCACCACGTACAACTGCCCCAGCGTCACCGCGTCCAGCAGACAGGCCACCGGGACGCCGAGCAGCACCGCGGCGCGCACCAGGTCGGCGAGGACCATCAGACGGCGTTTCCTGGCACGTTGATCGACCCAGGCCCCCAGCAGGATCGCGAGCAGGTTCGGCGTCCAGAGGAGGGCGGTGAGCCACGCCACCTGGTTGGCCGTGGCGCCCAGCGCGCCGACGGCGATCAGGGGCAGGGCCAGTTCGGTGATCCGGTCGCCGAACTGGGAGACCGACTGGCCGGCCCAGAAGCGGCAGAACCGCCGGTCCCGCCAGAGCGATGTCCCGGCGGTCGGCCCGGTGCCGCTCACCGGTTCTGCCCGGTCGGCTCCTGGTCACCCTCCGGCAGGACGTAGCGCATCAGCCGCACACCCCGTCCGTCGGCGGGCCGTTCGGCCGGACCCCGGGTGACGTACGGCGCGAGAAGGCGCTCGATGCCGTCCTCGATGGCCGCGAGTTCCTCGACCGACACGACGACGCGGGTGTGGGCCATTCCGGCCGACGCGCGCCACTCCGGGTCGAGCGAGGGTTCCACCTCGGCCGCCCATCGGCTCGGGAAGTCGGCGTAGCGCCGGAACATCTGCTGCGACAGCACCCGCGCGGCCGCCAGGCCCTCCTCGTCGGCCGGATCCTTCGGCGTCTCGAAGCGGAAGCCGCGTGCGGCGGCCTCCCACCGCCGCTGGCGGCGGTCCGGGCCGGGCTCGCTGTCCCGGACCAGTCCGAAGCCGGCCAGATGCCGCAGGTGCCAGCTGGTCACGGACGGCGTCGCTCCGACATCGGGCGCGAGTTGCGTGGCGGTCGCGGGCCCGTGCCGCTGGAGGTGGTCGAGGATCGCCAGCCGCACCGGATGCGCCAGCGCCCGCATGGCTTGCGGATCGGTGATCTCGATGTCGCTCAGGGGGTTGGTGGAGTCCATGGCGTGAGAGTCTCCTCTCACATTTTATGAGAGTCAACTCTCAGATCTGATCTCCAGCCGCGTCGCCCGTCTCACACCACCTGGATCACGTGCTTCCCCCGCACCCCGCCCGCCTCCAGCGCGCGGTGCGCGGCGGCGATGCCGGACAGCGGGTGGACCGTGTCCACCACCGGGCGGATCGCGCCGGTCTCCACGTACCGGGCCAGGCGGGCGAACAGGTCGTGCGTCGGGTTCCCGCTGAAGAAGCGCACCCGGCGCGGTCCGTGGAACGCGGACGCGGCCAGATAGCCGAGGCTCGCGGCGAGGTGGTCGATGTCGAACGCGATGGAGACCATGCGCCCGCCGGGTGCCAGCAGCCGCCGGAACGCCCGGAGTTCGGTGCCGACGGTGTCCAGGACCACGTCGAACCGGCCCAGCTCCGCCGGCCCCGTCGTGGTGTAGCTGCGGACCTCGTCGGCGCCCAGTCCGCGGACGAAGTCGAGGTTCCTCGGCCCGGCGATTCCGGTGACATGAGCGCCCAGGGCCTTGCCGAGCTGGACGGCGACGCTGCCGATCCCTCCGGACGCACCCCGCACCAGGAGGCGTTCTCCCGGGCGGAGCCGTGCCTTGGTCTCCAGCGCGGTGATCGCGGTCGTCCCGGCGGGCAGCGAGGCGGCCTCGACCAGGCCGATGTTCTCCGGGGTGTACGAGAGTCGCCGGGGCCGGACGGCGACGTACTCGGCGGCGCTGCCGAACGTGCGGCCCAGGAGCCCCCACACCCGGTCGCCTTCGCGCAGCCCGACGACGGCACCGTCCACCTGCGCGATCTCTCCGGTGAAGTCCATCCCCGTACGGAGGGGGAAGCGGCGCCCGGTCACCAGGCGGATGCGTCCGGCCCGCCCGTAGAGCTCACCGCCGTTGACGCTCGTCGCGTGGACCCGGACCAGCACCTCGCCCTCCTTCAGGGCCGGTACGGGCACCCGGCCCTCGTACAGCACCTCGGGCGGGCCGTACCTGTCGTAGAGCGCTGCTCGCATGTCGTTCATGTGTGCCACGCTAGGCGGGTAAGCGGACGATACCGTCCACTTGGCGCGAAGTGAGAAAGATGCCTGGTCAGCCCTCTCAGAAACAGCCCTCTCAGAAACAGCCCGCTCGTGAACAGCCCGCCCGGAACCACCACTCTCGGAAGCAGCCCGCTCCGGAGGGCGCCGCTCAGGGCCCGGTGGCCCTGCGCGCCGACGCCCGGGAGAACCGTGAGCGCATCCTGACGGCGGCCCGCGAGGCGTACGCGCTGCACGGGATCGATGTGCCGATGGCCACGATCGCCCGGCGCGCGGGCGTCGGGGTCGCGACCCTCTACCGGCGCTTCCCCACGCGGACCGCACTGGTGACCGAGGCCTTCGCCGAACAGCTCGCGCACTGCGTGGCGGCCTTGGACGACGGGCTGGCCGACCCGGACCCCTGGCGCGGTTTCTGCTCGGTCGTCGAGCAGGTCTGCCTGATGCAGGCGTCGGAGCGAGGCTTCACGCAGGCGTTCCTCACGCAGTTCCCCGACCACGCCGGATACGCGGAGGAGCGCGCCCGCGCCGAGGAGGGGCTGGCCCGGCTGGTGCGGCGCGCCCAGGAGGCCGGCCGGTTGCGGCGGGACTTCACCGTGGACGACCTGACACTGGTGATACTGGCCAACTGCGGTGCGGCGGGGGTGGGTCCGGACGCCTCACGGCGCCTGGTCGCCTATCTGCTCCAGTCGTTCCGGGCCCCGGCCACCGCACCGCTGCCGCCGTCCGTACGACTGGAGCTGGATCGGATCGTCGCCCCCTGAGGGGCCGCCCGTCAGACCCGCTCGCGGGGTGTGCGCACCTTCCAGAGCCAGCCCGCGCCCACGGCCACCATGACCAGCATCAGCCCGGTCAGCAGCCACGGCACATAGGCGGGTACGCCGTCGGCGGAGACGCCGACGTTGTAGCCGAGGGCGATCACCGTGGGGAGGAAGGCGGTCACCGTGACGCCCACCCACTTCTGGTTCCAGTCCCAGTGCCGTGACCTGCACAGCACGACGACCCCGATGATCCTCAGCACCAGCCCCAGCGCCCCGACGAGTATCCCCAGCAGCATGGCGACGACGGGCAGCCCGACCACGACCCAGTCCGGGGAGCGGCGACGCCCCGTGCCGGACCCACCGGCGGGCTCCGGCGCCCCGATCTCCGCGACGGGGCCCGGGCCGGCGGACCCCGCCTCCTGGAGCGCGGTGGTCGCGATGGTGCGCGGGTCGCCCAGCTCGCCCAGGATGTCCCGGGCCTCGCCCGGCCGTTCGGAGAGGGCGACCTCGATGTGCTCGGCGAGATCGGCGACGAGCTCCTGGCGCCGCTGCGCCGGAAGCGCCGACGCCTCCCGCCCGACCGCCGCGAGGTACCGCTCCACCAGCGCACGCTCGGTCGCGCCCGCGTTCTCGGCCTTCATTCCCCTGCCTCTCCGGATCGCCGCGCACACGCCCTCGGTGCGAGCAGGCTGTCGACCGCGTCCCGGAAACCGGGCCACGTCCCCGTGAACTCCGTGAGCGCCGCGTGCCCGGCCTCAGTCAACTCGTAGTACCGGCGCGGCGGTCCGGAGTCGGACTCCCGCCAGCTGGTGACGACGAGTTCGTCCCGCCGCAGACGCGACAGCAGGGGGTAGACCGTGCCCTGGCTGGTGGCCAGCGCCCCGGTCTCCCCCAGCTCCCGGAGCAGCTCCACGCCGTAGCGCGGCCCGTCCCGCATCAGGGCCAGCACGCAGTACTCCAGCACGCCCTTACGGAGCTGGCTCGCCGCCTTGCCAGGGGTACGCCGACTCGGCCCGCTCGGTTCCATGCAATGCACAGTACCTTGCCGTCCAGGGTTCCGGGGGCGGTGGTGCGACCGGGGCTCAAGCGGCGAGATCCGAGCGCTCTTCAGTGGATGGGGTGGAGGGATTTGTTCTCCCACCCACCCTCCCTGCCTGCGCCGTTGACCGTTCGTGACCGATTTGCCACGTAGCGTACGGACGCCTTAGCGTGCGGACACGAAGCGGCCCCCGCCGGTGCAGGAACACCGGACAGGGGCCTGACCACCTCGATCGAAGTAGGCGACCTGATGGCTGTCGACCAGCTTAGTGCTGCCCCCCAGACTCCGTACGCGCCGCCGCACCCGATGGCGAACCCCGGGTACGGCAAGCGCTCCGCGCCCGGCCAACACCCGCGCACCGCACCCGACTTCTCGCATCTGCCGCCCCGCGAGGCGGCTGTCGCCGCGTACATCGACCGGCTGCCCGACGGCGCCGACATCTCCGTGAAGACGCTGGCCAAGTGGCTCCCGTACGGGCAGTGCGCGCTGCGCACCGCGCTCCACCGGATCGAGGCCGCCGGCCATCTGCGCCGGGGCAGCGAGTGCGTGGCCACCGACGCGGTGCTGCTGTGGGTGACGCGTACGTTCTTCTCCCGGACCGCGCGGGACGACGTGTGGTGGGCGGCGTTCGTCCGGGGCGACGTCCCTCCGGAGCCGCAACGGCCCACCCGTTCGCGGGCCTACATCCTGCTGGCCGCCCTCGGCCGCACCGCACCCGCGCTGAGCCTGTCGGCTGCGGACTGCGCGAGCCTGGAGGGGCAGGTCGGCGAGTGGTTCGCCCGGGGCGCCACCGAGGCGGAGACCCTGCGCGCGCTGACCGAGGGGCTGCCCGCCGTCGTCCACCACCCCGCCTCCCTCGTACGCCGCCGCCTCGTCGACAAACTGCCGCCGGAACGGCCCCTCCCGGCTCCCCGGACCGTCGTCCTGCGCACCCTGGAGTGCGGTGAGTGCCGGGCACCCGGCAGCCCGGAGGCCCTGCGGGACGGCCGGTGCCGCGCGTGTCGCGGGGAGAGGGCTGACACGCCCGCCGGTCCGCCGGGGGCCGTGCCCGTCACGGGCGTGCGGGAGCGGGTGGCGGCCGTCCGGGCCGGCCTCGTCCCCCGCTCGGAACGGACGGCCCGCGCCCGGGGCGCGCACGACCGGCGCTGACACACGGCGGGAGCCCGGGTGCGGCACCCCGGAAGGCGGCCGCACCCGGGCCCAAGGGCGCCGCGCTCAGCCCGCTGAGCAGGCCCGGCCGTTCAGCTTGAACGCGCCCGGCTCGGGCGAGGAGCCCGCCGCCGAGGTGTTGAAGCCGAAGTCGACCGCCGCGCCGGGTGCCAGGGTCCGGTTCCACGACAGCGGCCGGGCGCTGACCGTACGGCCGTGCTGGTCGAACTCCGCGCTCCACGTGTGGCTCAGCCGCTGCTCGCCGGGGAGCAGCCAGGTCAGCGCCCAGGGCGAGACGGGATCCGAGCCGGTGTTCTCGACCCGTACCGTCACCGTCGACCCGCTGTTCCACGGGTGCGAGGAGTACGTGACCTGGCAGGTGCGGGCCGCGGCGGTCTGCCCGCCCTCGCCCGCGTCGTCCAGGTAGGAGGCGATGAAGGCGAGCGGTGCGTTCCAGTTGATGGTGATCTCGTTGGTCGCCCAGGAGCCGATGTCGTCGACGTAGCACATGGCGGGCGCGCAGCCGCTGAGCTTCTCCGCCGCCACCGGGTCACCGGAGGCGATCGCGGTGAGGTTGGGGCCGCCCGCGATCGAACCGGGCGCCGGGTTCGGCAGGCTGGGGTCGTTCTGGTGCGCCCAGAAGCGGTGGTGCTGGTTGTGCGAGTCCCGCTCGCCGTAGCCGGTGACGTACGACTGGTTCAGCGGGTTGCGGCCCAGCAGATAGTCGGCGCCCCGCAGCACGGCGTCCTGGTAGGCGGCGTCACCGGTCAGGTCGTGGGCGGTGGCCAGGACGACCATGTTGTTGAGCACCTGACTGTTGGACCCCCAGACGTAGTCCTCCCCCCGGGGCGCGTACGGCAGCCCGTACGCCTGCTCACGGGACTGCGCGGCGTAGCGGTCGGCGCCCTCGGTCACCACCGTGCGCACCTGGGCGAGCTGATCGGACGTCAGGGCGTTGGGCACGGTGGCCAGGGTGAGCACGCCGAGTCCGGCCGTGGAGCCCCAGGAGATTCCGCCGCCCGCCGGGAAGACCGCGCCCGCGTCACCGTGCCATGCGGAGGAGAGCACCGCCTGCCGGTAGATGTCCTTGCCCGTCGTGGTGAAGAGCTCGGCGGCCGCCCAGTAGAACTCGTCCGAGACGTCGTCGTCGTTGTACGCACCGCCGCCGATGCCGTCGTTCGGGTCGGCGAGCACGTCCGGGTGCCGCTTCGCCGCGTCCCACGCGGTCTCGGCGGCCCGCAGGCAGCGGTCCGCGAAGTCCGCGTCGAAGGGCGCGTAGAGCCGGGCGCACTGGGCGGCCGTGGCGGCGAGGTTGAGTGTGGCGGCCGTCGACGGCGGGTGCAGCTCGCGCTGCTGCGGGTCCAGGTGCGGCTTCATCGGCAGCCCGGTCCACTCGGCGTCGTGCATCTTGTGGTGGACCATCCCCGCCAGCTGCTCGCCCGCCGGGACCTGCATCTTGATGAGGAAGTCCATCTCCCAGCGCGCCTCGTCCAGGATGTCCGGCACCCCGTTGTCGCGCTCGGGCACCCGCAGCGCGCCGTCGCCGAGCTCGGCCGACTCCGCGTCCGGGGCGGTGAGGGTCCGCTCGTACGTGGCCATCAGCTGGGCCACCGAGATCCCGCCGTTGACCACGTACTTGCCGTGGTCGCCCGCGTCGTACCAGCCGCCCGACACGTCCAGCCGGTAGTCGCAGACCCCAGGTCGGCACGGCACGTCCGTGTCGCCCTTGTTGGGCGCGACGCCGATGTGACCGGCCGGGCGCGCGTACTGCTCACCGACGAGGTCCGCGTCGATCTCGATGCCGCTGCGGTTGTGGTAGAAGTACGCCAGCGCGTCCGAGCGCAGGGAGTCGTACAGGTCCCCGCGGATCGAGAACGGCTCGCTCACCTCACCGTCGACCTCCACGGTGTAGCCGTCCCCCGCCGTGGTGAGGTCGCCGAAGTCGAAGGTGTGGACCCGTCGGCGCGAGCTGGGGTCCTCACCTCGCGGAACGGTCGTACCGGTGGCGGCCGTCGAACCGTCCTCGGCTTTGACCGTCCAGGTCAGCGGCGCCTCGGCGTCGGTGACCACGGTGCCGCTCTTGGGACCGCGGGGCAGATACCCGACCTGGTTGACGCGGACCGGCGAGCCGGTGTCCGGTACGTACACGGGCGGCTCGGCCCCGCCCCGCAGCGACACGTCGTCCAGGCAGAACGTCGTCGCCCGCTCCCCGCCACCGATCTGCAACTGCACCGACGCGGCGGGCTGGTCCACCGAGGCCGTGAACGTGCGGGCGACCCGCGTGTCCTCCGCGCCCACCGGATCCGCCGTCGCCAGCACCGTCGTGTAGGGCTCCACCGCCTCCTGGACCCGGGTCTGAACGGTCAGGGGCACGGTCGAACGCGCCGTGTAGGACAGCTCGTAGCTCTCGCCCGCGACGATCGGTACGTCGTTCTGGCCGACGATGACGTCCCAGGCGTTGGCCGTGCCGGCGGGCACCTCCACGCAGAGCCGGCCCTCGGACACGGCGGCCGAGGCGTTCGGCGTCCACCACCACGGGGCTGAGGTACCGGTGGCGAAGTCGCCGTTGGTGATCTGCTCGGGGCCGGGTCCGGGTTCGGCGTCGTCGGCCATGGCCGTACCGGGCACGGCCAGGGCCCCTGCGCACAGCAGGGCGGCGGCCGACATCCCGAGCACGCGCCGCCCGTACCGGGACCGTGGTCGGACGGGTGCGGGCCGGGCGGGGGGTGGAAGGGCGTTCACCGAGGAAACCTTTCGTCCGGACGTGCGGAGGCGGAGGTACGGGTGACACCACATGGGAGCGCTCCCATCGCACGACGGCCAGGCAGGACGCCGAGGCGTGGGAGCGGTTCCACGGGGCGCAGCCATTGTGGGCCCGGAGACGCGCGTTACGCCAGGGTCATGACAGAAATGGCTCGGTACCCGCCGGTCCGGCCACACGCAGCACAGTGCGCCCGCCCGCCCCGTCCGCACCCAGCACGACGCCGGCCCCCGGGACGGATCCCGGGGGCCGGCGTCGAAACAGGTACTGCGTGGAACAGCTGATCCCGGGGGATCAGAAGTCCATGTCACCGCCCGGCATGCCGCCCGGAGCGGCCGCGGCGGCCTTCTCCGGCTTGTCGGCGATGACGGCCTCGGTGGTGAGGAACAGCGCGGCGATCGACGCGGCGTTCTGCAGGGCGGAGCGCGTGACCTTCGCCGGGTCGATGATGCCCTCGGCGATCATGTCGACGTACTCGCCGGTCGCGGCGTTGAGGCCGTGACCGATCGGCAGGTTGCGCACCTTCTCGACGATGACGCCACCCTCGAGACCACCGTTGACGGCGATCTGCTTGAGCGGGGCCTCCAGCGCGAGCTTCACGGCGTTGGCGCCGGTCGCCTCGTCGCCCGTGAGGTCGAGCTTCTCGAAGACGGCCGAGGCCTGGAGCAGAGCCACGCCACCACCGGCGACGATGCCCTCCTCGACGGCGGCCTTGGCGTTGCGCACCGCGTCCTCGATGCGGTGCTTGCGCTCCTTGAGCTCCACCTCGGTCGCGGCGCCGGCCTTGATGACGGCCACGCCGCCGGCCAGCTTCGCGAGGCGCTCCTGGAGCTTCTCGCGGTCGTAGTCCGAGTCGGAGTTCTCGATCTCGGCACGGATCTGCTTGACGCGACCCTGCACCTGGTCGCTGTCACCGCCGCCGTCGACGATCGTGGTCTCGTCCTTGGTGATGACGACCTTGCGGGCGGTACCGAGCAGGTCCAGGCCGGCGTTCTCCAGCTTGAGACCGACCTCCTCGGAGATGACGGTGCCACCGGTGAGGATGGCGATGTCGCCGAGCATGGCCTTGCGGCGGTCACCGAAGCCCGGAGCCTTGACGGCGACGGACTTGAAGGTGCCACGGATCTTGTTGACGACCAGCGTCGACAGCGCCTCGCCCTCGACGTCCTCCGCGATGATCAGCAGGGGCTTGCCCGACTGCATGACCTTCTCCAGCAGCGGAAGGAGGTCCTTCACGTTGCCGATCTTGGAGTTGACGATCAGGATGTACGGGTCGTCGAACGACGTCTCCATACGCTCCATGTCGGTGGCGAAGTACGCCGAGATGTAGCCCTTGTCGAAGCGCATACCCTCGGTGAGCTCGAGCTCCAGACCGAAGGTCTGGGACTCCTCGACGGTGATGACGCCTTCCTTGCCGACCTTGTCCATCGCCTCGGCGATCTTGGCGCCGATCTCGGTGTCGGCCGCGGAGATGGAGGCCGTCGAAGCGATCTGCTCCTTGGTCTCCACGTCCTTCGCCTGCTCCAGCAGGGCGGCGGAGACGGCCTCGACGGCCTTCTCGATGCCACGCTTCAGAGCCATCGGGTTGGCACCGGCGGCGACGTTGCGCAGGCCCTCACGGACGAGCGCCTGAGCGAGAACGGTGGCGGTGGTCGTACCGTCGCCGGCGACGTCGTCCGTCTTCTTGGCGACCTCCTTGACCAGCTCCGCACCGATCTTCTCGTACGGGTCCTCGAGCTCGATCTCCTTGGCGATGGAAACACCATCGTTGGTGATCGTGGGCGCGCCCCACTTCTTCTCGAGGACGACGTTACGGCCCTTCGGGCCGAGGGTGACCTTGACGGCGTCGGCGAGCTGGTTCATCCCGCGCTCGAGACCGCGCCGTGCCTCCTCGTCGAACGCGATGATCTTGGCCATGTGAAGTGGTCCTCCCGGACAGGGGTGGATTTCTCCGGACCGAGAGGCGCCCGCGACGGACGGCCTGCGTGCTCAGTGGTTCCTTGCCCCACTGGGCCTGCGGGCCTCACCGGCCCGGTCCAAGTTCTGTCACTCTCACCTGGAGAGTGCTAACGCCAATGATTAGCACTCGACCCCCGAGAGTGCAAGCGCCTTCCCTTGGTTGCGGACAACTGGAGGAGGCCCGCCCGCCGCCGGTACGCGCACACGCACGCAGGGCCCGTCCCCCCTTTACGGAGGTACGGGCCCTGCGTGCGTGAGTAGTGTCGTTGACCGACCGCGCCGAGCTCAGCCGACGGCGAGCTTGACCATGTCCGCCTGGGGCCCCTTCTGGCCCTGCGAGATCTCGAACTCAACTCGCTGACCCTCTTCGAGGGTGCGGTACCCGTCCATCTGGATCGCGCTGTAGTGGACGAAAACATCCGCACCACCGTCGACCGCGATGAAGCCGTACCCCTTCTCCGCGTTGAACCACTTGACGGTGCCCTGAGCCATGCCTAACTCCCCTATTACTGGCCCTTGCACGAGCCCGCACTTCGCGGGCCCGGGTCAGAACTCACCCTCCGTCAGGAGAGGGTGGCGTGCGTCGGAACGCGTCGACCGCCGCTGAATGTATCTGCCCAACTGCCCTCTGCAACAGGTCAATCGGACGAGAATTCTGGGCGCAGCCGAACGCCCGGATCGAGAAATCGGGGGAGATTCCCGGGCAAGTCGGGCCAGACAAAGGCCGCTTATGCCGCAAGGAGTGCACGTACTTTGGCTGCATCTTGTCGTGGCCGGGCGCATTCTCATATGCGGGCGGCACGAGCAGCGGAGGGGGCTTCCCCAACTGTACCCCGCTCAACCATGCAGAATTGCCCCCTCCGCTTCTGACGCGGAGGGGGCAATTGACGAGGATGTGGCGGGCGGTCAGCCTCCGGCGACGGCCGGGATGATCGAGATGCCGGCGCCGTCCGGGGTGGCCGCCTGCAGGCCGCCCTCGAAGCGCACGTCGTCGTCGTTGACGTACACGTTCACGAAGCGGCGCAGCTTGCCCTCGTCGTCCAGGACGCGGGCCGCGATGCCCGGGTGGTTCTTCTCCAGCGACTCGATGACCTCGGAGAGGACGGAGCCCTCCGCCGGGACCTCGGCCTGGCCGCCCGTGTAGGTGCGGAGGATGGTGGGGATACGGACCTTGACGCTCATGTGGGTGCCTTCCTCGTTCTCGGGTGGTCAGTGGGCGGCGGCGAGGCCGGCGTCGCGGAACGCGTCCAGGCTGGGCCGGATCGTGGCCGACAGGCCCGTGGTCGGGGCGACCGCGTCGAGCGTCTTGAGCCCGTCCCCGGTGTTCAGGACGACGGTGGTCAGCGCCGGGTCGAGCAGGCCCGCGTCGATCAGCTTCTTCGTCACGCCGACCGTCACCCCGCCCGCGGTCTCGGCGAAGATGCCCTCGGTCCGGGCCAGCAGCTTGATCGCGTCGACGATCTGCTCGTCGTTCACGTCCTCCACCGCGCCGCCGGTGCGCCGGGCGATGTCCAGGACGTACGGGCCGTCGGCCGGGTTTCCGATCGCCAGGGACTTGGCGATGGTGTCCGGCTTCTGCGGGCGCACCACGTCGTGGCCGCCCTTGAAGGCGGCGGAGACCGGGGAGCAGCCCTCGGCCTGGGCGCCGAAGATCTTGTAGGGCCTGTCCTCGACCAGACCGAGCTTGATCAGCTCCTGGAGCCCCTTGTCGATCTTCGTCAGCTGCGAGCCGGACGCGATCGGGATGACGATCTGGTCGGGCAGCCGCCAGCCGAGCTGCTCGCAGATCTCGTACGCCAGGGTCTTGGAACCCTCGCCGTAGTACGGCCGGAGGTTGACGTTGACGAAGCCCCAGCCCTCGCCGAGCGGGTCGCCGATGAGCTCCGAGCAGAAGCGGTTGACGTCGTCGTAATTGCCCTCGATGCCGACCAGTTCGCCGCCGTACACCGCGGCCATGACGACCTTGCCCTGCTCCAGGTCGTGCGGGATGAAGACGCAGGAGCGGAAGCCGGCGCGGGCCGCGGCGGCGCCCACGGCACCGGCGAGGTTGCCGGTCGAGGAGCAGGAGAGCGTGGTGAATCCGAAGGCACGGGCGGCCTCGACGGCGATCGCGACGACACGGTCCTTGAAGGAGTGCGTCGGGTTGCCGGAGTCGTCCTTGACGTACAGACCGCCGGTGACGCCCAGTTCACGGGCCAGGTTGTCGGCCTTGACCAGCTTGGTGAAACCGGGGTTGATGTTGGGCTTGTCCGCCACGTCGGACGGGACGGGCAGCAGCGGCGCGTAGCGCCAGATGTTGTCCGGGCCCTCCGCGATGCGCTTCTTCAGCTCCTCGGGGGAGCCGCTCGGCAGGTCGTAGGCCACTTCGAGTGGCCCGAAACAGGACACACAGGCGAAAATAGGACCGAGGGGGAAACGCTCACCGCATTCGCGGCAGGAAAGCGCCGCGGCGGGACCGAGGTCCACGGTGGAGGCGTTGTCGTTCGCTGCAACTGTCTGCACAGCCATGATGGCGGAGGCCCTTTCTCCTCATCTTCCTCACGACGTATTTCGCCGCAAGACGGAATTGGCACCTTCCCCACCGTGACCTCGCGGTCGGCAGGAGGGTTGCCGGGACTTCAACGGGCCGTTCCCTCTGTCCCTCTGGATGAGCGCTATGGCACCGGACCGAAGGATCCGGGCGTTTGTCCGCGGACCTACCCCGACATGCCGGGGCCGTCCGCGTTGTTCAAGACTGTAACCGAAGCCCCGGGCGATGGAGACAGTCGTCCGAACCGCGAGATGGATCACACACAGGGAGTACCGACCGTGCTGGAAGAGGTCGAACACTGGCTGACCAGGCGTTCCTGGTCGGCCACCGACCGCCCGCTCGACCGCCTCACCCAGGCCCGGGCGAAGGACCCGCACCGCGCGAGTGTGAGTGTCGTGCTGCCCGCGCTCGACGAGGAGGCGACGGTCGGCGCGATCGTCGCGGAGATCCGCCGCGAGCTGATGGAGAAGGTCCGCCTCGTCGACGAACTGGTGGTCATCGACTCCGGCTCGACCGACGCCACCGCCGCGGTCGCCCGGGAGGCGGGGGCCCGTGTCGTGCACCGGGACGCGATCCTGCCCCGGATACCCACCGTCCCCGGCAAGGGCGAGGTCCTGTGGCGGTCACTCCTGGTGACCAGCGGCGAGATCGTCTGCTTCGTCGACGCCGACCTCAAGGACTTCTCCGCCACATTCGTCTCCGGGACCGTCGGCCCGCTGCTGACCGACCCCTCGATGCAGTTCGTCAAGGCCATGTACGACCGGCCGCTGGGCGAGAAGGCCGGTCAGGGCGGCCGGGTCACGGAGCTGGTGGCACGCCCCCTGCTCAACATGCACTGGCCCCGGCTGGCCGGCTTCGTCCAGCCGCTGGGCGGCGAGTACGCGGTACGCCGCTCCCTGCTCGAACAGCTCCCCTTCCCGGTCGGTTACGGAGTGGAGCTGGGCCTCCTCGTGGACGCCCTCCACACGGTGGGCCTGGACGCCCTCGGCCAGGTCGACGTCGGCGTACGCAGGCACCGCCACCAGGACGGACACGCCCTGGGGCGCATGGCCGCGACGATCTACCGCACGGCGCAGCTGCGGCTGTCCCGGGGGCAGCTGGTGCGGCCCGAGATCACCCAGTTCGAGCGGGGCGAGCACGGCTTCGAGCCGCACACCTATCCCGTGGACACCGAGGAGCGTCCGCCGATGGCACAGATCGCGGAGTACGCCTCCCGCCACGCCGCATAGGGTTTCGGCTCTCGCGGCCGACGTCACGTTTGGCACCTTCCCCTACGGGCTAGGTTCGGGTACATGGTCTCCGAGCACGCCCCCAAGGTCCTCGTCGCGTCCAACCGCGGCCCGGTGTCGTACACCCTGCGGGAGGACGGCTCACTCGACTCGAAACGGGGCGGGGGCGGGCTCGTCTCCGGGCTGAGCGCCGTCGAGGACAAGGTGTGGGTCTGCGCGGCCCTGAGCGACGGCGACCGCGAGGCCGTGAGGCGCGGGGTGTCCGAGCCCGGCGTGCGGATGCTCGACATCGACGCCTCGGTGCACGCCGACGCGTACAACGGCATCGCGAACTCGGTCCTCTGGTTCGTCCACCACATGCTCTACCAGACACCGGTCGAGCCCGTCTTCGACGCGGAGTTCCGTCGGCAGTGGGCCTCCTACGAGGCCTACAACCGGGCCTTCGCCGAGGCGCTCGCCGAGGAGGCCGACCCGGACTCGGCGGTCCTGGTGCAGGACTACCACCTGACGCTGGTCCCCGGCATGCTGCGCGAACTGCGCCCCGACCTGCGCATCGGGCACTTCTCGCACACCCCGTGGGCGCCCGTCGACTACTTCCGGCTGCTGCCCGACGACATCGGCCGACAGGTGCTGCACGGCATCCTGGGCGCCGACCGGGCCGCGTTCCTGACCCGCCGCTGGGCGGACGCGTTCATCGGCTGCTGCACGGAGGTCCTGGGCGGCACCGGCCGCACCCGGATCGGCGTGCACGGGCTCGGCGCGGACGCGGACTTCCTGCGCCGCCGCTCGCGCGAGGCGGACGTGGACGAGCGGATGGCGACCCTGCGCGAGCAGGTCGGCGAGGGCCGGAAGACGATCGTCCGGGTGGACCGTACGGAACTGTCCAAGAACATCGTCCGGGGGCTGCACGCCTACCGGGCGCTGCTGGAAGAACGCCCCGAGTGGCGCGAGCGCGTGGTCCACGTGGCCTTCGCCTACCCCTCGCGGCAGGACCTCACGGTGTACCGCGACTACACGGCCGAGGTCCAGCGGGTCGCCGAGGACATCAACGCGACGTACGGCACCGCCGGCTGGACCCCCGTCCTGCTCCACGTCGACGACGACTTCGCCCGCTCGCTGGCCGCGTACCGGCTGGCGGACGTGGCCCTGGTCAACCCGATCCGCGACGGCATGAACCTGGTCGCCAAGGAGGTCCCCGTCGTCTCCGACCACGGCTGCGCCCTGGTGCTCTCCCGGGAGGCGGGCGCCTACGAGGAGCTGGGCGAGGACGCGATCGTGGTCAACCCGTACGACGTGTCGGCCACGGCCGAGGCCCTGCACGAGGCGCTGACCATGGACGGCGACGAGCGGGCGGCCCGCACCGAGCGGCTGGCCGCCGCGGCGACGTCGCTGCCGCCGCAGCAGTGGTTCCTGGGCCAGCTGGACGCGTTGCTGGGTTAGGGGGCGTCCAGGTGGCGGGCCAGCGTGTCGAGCAGGCCCACCACCGCCTCCGGGCCGGAGACCAGCAGGTCGGCCCGGTCGGCGAGTTCCGGGACCTCGGTGCCGCTGCACACCAGCAGACCGGGGACGCCCTGGGCGCGGAGCGCGTCCACGGCGGCGTACGCGGCGAGGTCGCCGAGGTCGTCACCGGCGTACAGCACGGCCTCGGCGCCCACCTCCTCGACGTACTCCGCGAGGGCGACGCCCTTGTCCATGCCCGGGGGGCGCAACTCCAGGACGAGGCGACCGGGTTCGACGATCAGTCCGTGCCGTTCGGCGAGGTCGGCCAGCGGGCCGCGCAAGGACTCGAACGCGGCCTGCGGGTCGGCGGCGCGACGGGTGTGGACGGCGACGGCGTGGCCCTTGTCCTCGACCCAGGCGCCGTCGGCGTCGGCCTGCTCCAGGACGGAGGGCAGTTCGGCGCGGACGCCCTCGACCCCCGGCGACGGGGCGGGGGCGTGGACGGTGTCCGTGGCGGCGTCCCAGCGCTCGGCGCCGTAGTGGCCGAGGACCACGAGGTGGTCGAGGCCGGGCGCCCCGGCGAAGCCGCCGAACCGGACGGCTACGTCCGCCGGGCGGCCGGTGATCACGGCGACGGAGGCGACCCGCGGGGCGAGCGCCGCGAGGGCCGGGACGGCGCCGGGGTGGGCGCGTGAGCGTTCCGGGTCCGGGACGATGTCGGCGAGCGTGCCGTCGAAGTCCAGCGCGACGACCGCGCGGGCGGGTCGGGCGAGCAGCGCGGCGAGGCCGTCGCGGCCGGCCTGGGTGGAAGGGGTCGGGAGGGGGTCCGGGGTGGCCATGCGGCGAGCGTATCGGTCCGGAACCGGCGAGGGGCGGCTCAGCGACGGTCGCGTCTGGCCTCGCGGACGCGGCGCAGGCGGTTGACCGTCACCGGGTCCTCCTCCAGTGCGCGGCGGTCGTCCAGGAGTGCGTTGAGGAGCTGGAAGTAGCGCACCGGGGACATCCCCAGCCGTTCCCGGATCGCGCGTTCCTTCGCACCCGGACCCGGCCAGGACTGCCGCTCCACGGCCAGCACCGCGCGCTCCTGGTCGGAGAGGGCGGCGTCCGGGGCCGAGGCGCCGGGATCCGAGGCGCCGGAATCCAGGGCGTCCGGGGCCGAGGCGTCGGGGTCCGGGGCATCCGGGTCCGGGGCGGCTGCGGTCATATCGCCCAACTTACTGCGCGCTCTCCGTGTCCCGCGCCACGGCCGCGATGTCGCCGAGGACGATCTCGGGGTTGCCGTTCGGCTCGACCGCGGAGCCGATCTTCTCCTTGACCGCCTCGCTGACCTGCGCCCAGGACGTCTTGCCGAAGGGGTAGAGCTGGGAGTTCGGCAGGGCCGACAGGAAGTCGTGCAGCGGCTTGTGCTTGGTGTCGGCCTCCATCTCGGCCGAGGCGCTCCCGGTCACCGGCAGCAGGTCGTACGCGTCGGCGAAGGCCAGCACGTTCTCGTCCTGATAGGCGAAGTCGAGGAACCTGCCTATCTCCTTGCGGTGGCCGTTCTGCTTGAAGCCCATCATCCAGTCGGCCACGCCCATGGAGCCCTCGGTCGGCCCGTCGGCCCCGGGCAGCGGGACCATGCCGACCTCGATGCCCTTCTTCTCGGCGTCCTCCATGAGCGTCGGGTGGCCGTTGAGCATGCCCACCTCGCCCTTGGTGAACGCCTCGAACGCCTTGGCCCGGTCGAGCTTGCCGGGGGCGACGGGCCCGGTGAGGCCCTTGCCGACGAGGTCTCTCTGCAGCCACTTGAAGGTCTCGACGTTGGCCGCGGAGTCGATGACGTACGTGCCGACGTCGTCCGTGTAGCCGCCGTTGCCGCTGAGCATCCACATCAGGGTCTCGGCCTGGGACTCCTCCGGGCCGAGCGGCAGGGCGAAGGGGTAGGTGACGCCGTTCTTCTTCAGCGCCTCGGCGTCGCTGCTGATGTCGTCCCAGGTCTGCGGGGCGTCGATACCCGCCGCGTCGAACAGCCCCTTGTTGTAGAAGAGCAGCCGGGTGCTCGCCACGAACGGAAGGCCGTACAGGGAGCCGCGGACCTTGCCCGCGTCGCTGAGCGACGGCAGGAAGTTGGACTCGGTGCGGATGGCCAGCATCTCGCTCGCGGGGTAGAGGTCTCCGGCCTCGGCGTAGTCGGCGTAGGCGCCGATCTGCGCGATGTCGGGGGCCTCGCCGGCCTTCACCATCTCGGCGACCTCGCGGTCGACGTCCTTCCAGGAGCGGACGGTGACGTCGACCCGGATGCCGGGGTTCTTCTTCTCGAACGCGGCGGCGAGGTCGTCCCAGTACTTCTGGGAACTGTTCTCGGCGCCGGTGCCGTAGTCCGCCGCCACCAGCTTCAGGGTGACGTCCCCCGAACCGCCGTCCGCTCCACAACCCGACAATGTCGCCGTCAAACCCAGTGCCGCCGCCACCGCGGTCACCCCCACAAAGCGCCGCTGCACAGCCTGGCCCATCCCTACGTTCGTCCGCACATGTACACCTACGTTGGTCTAAACCACCGCAGTATCGATTCGGCAATGTAGCAGGGGACGACTGGACACCGTTTGTATGCGCACGCAACAAACTGCGTTAGTGGACTAGACCTTTTAGGGGTCCTCGGGCGAAACTGTCTCCCGTGAGACACGTCATCGCCCTCGATGTGGGCGGCACAGGAATGAAGGCCGCACTGGTCGGGGAAGACGGCACCCTGCTCCACGAGGCGCGCCGGGCCACCGGCCGGGAGCGCGGCGCCGAGGCCGTCGTCGACACCGTCCTCGGCTTCGCGGAGGATCTGTACGCGTACGGCGAGGCCCACTTCGGCGAAGGGGCCGTCGCCGCCGGGGTCGCCGTACCGGGCATCGTCGACGCCGAGCGCGGGATCGCCGTCTACGCCACCAACCTGGGCTGGCGCGACGTCCCCCTGCGCGCCCTGATCGCCGAGCGGCTCGGCGGCATACCCGTCGCGCTCGGCCACGACGTCAGGACCGGCGGTCTCGCCGAGGGACGGATCGGCGCGGGCAAGGGCACCGACCGTTTCCTCTTCGTCCCGCTGGGCACCGGGATCGCCGGCGCCATCGGCATCGCGGGCTCCATCGAGGCGGGGGCCCACGGCTACGCGGGCGAGATCGGCCACGTCGTCGTACGCCCGGACGGCCCCGACTGCGGCTGCGGTCAGCGCGGCTGTCTGGAGACGCTGGCGTCCGCGTCCGCCGTCTCCCGGGCCTGGGCCGAGGCGTCCGGCGACCCGGAGGCCGACGCGGCGGACTGCGCCAAGGCCGTGGCCTCGGGCGACCCGGCCGCGCTCCGCGTCTGGCAGAACGCCGTCGACGCGCTCGCCGCGGGGCTGGTGACCGCCCTCACCCTGCTGGACCCCCGCACGCTGATCATCGGTGGCGGTCTGGCCGAGGCGGGGGAAACCTTGTTCACACCACTGCGTGCGGCCGTCGAGGAACGCGTCACGTTCCAGAAACTGCCCCACATCGTCCCGGCGGCCCTCGGGGACACCGCCGGATGCCTGGGCGCAGGGCTGCTCGCCTGGGATCTACTCTCCACGGAGGTATCCGCCTGATGGCCGGACGCGCAGACAGCACAGTTCTCGCAGGCGCCCGGGTGGTGCTTCCCACCGGAACCGTCGAGAACGGCCGGGTGATCGTCGAGGGCCCCCGGATCGCCGGCAGCACGCCGGACGGCGCCCGGACCGTCGACCTGTCGGGCCACTGGGTGGTCCCGGGCTTCGTGGACATGCACAACCACGGCGGCGGCGGAGCCTCCTTCGCCACCGGCTCCGCCGAGGACGTCCTGACCGGCGTGCGGACGCACCGCGCGCACGGCTCGACCACCGTCGTCGCCTCCACCGTCACCGGCGACATGGACTTCCTGGCCCGTCAGGCCGGTCTGCTCTCGGAGCTGGTCGAGCAGGGCGAGCTGGCCGGGGTCCACTTCGAGGGCCCCTTCATCTCCCCGTGCCGCAAGGGCGCCCACAGCGAGGCCCTCCTGCGCGACCCCGACCCCGCCGAGGTCCGCAAGCTGATCGAGGCGGCCCGCGGCACGGCCAAGATGGTCACCCTGGCCACCGAACTCCCGGGCGGCATCGAGTCCGTACGGCTGCTGGCCGAACACGGGGTGATCGCCGCCGTCGGGCACACGGACGCCACCTACGAGCAGACCGTCGAGGCGATCGACGCCGGCGCCACCGTCGCCACCCACCTCTACAACGCGATGCCCGTCCTCGGCCACCGTGCGCCCGGGCCGATCGCCGCCCTCCTGGAGGACGAGCGCGTCACCGTCGAGCTGATCAACGACGGGACGCACCTGCACCCGGCCGCACTCGAACTGGCCTACCACCACGCGGGAGCCGACCGGGTCGCGCTGATCACCGACGCGATGGACGCCGCCGGCGCCGCCGACGGCCGCTACCTCCTCGGCCCGCTCGACGTCGAGGTCAAGGACGGAGTCGCCCGGCTGGTGGAGGGCGGCTCGATCGCCGGCTCGACGCTGACCCTGGACACCGCGTTCCGCCGGGCCGTGACCGTCGACCGGATCCCGGTCGAGGACGTCGTCCGGTCCATCTCCGCCAACCCGGCGCGGCTGCTCGGCCTGGACGACCGGGTCGGCTCGCTCGAACCGGGCAAGGACGCCGACCTCGTCGTCCTGGACGCGGACTTCGCGCTCAAGGGCGTCATGCGCCGCGGCGAGTGGATCGTCGACCCCGCCTGAGCCCGGCGGGCTGGTCGAACACGTAACGAAGAGACGGCGGTTGTCCCGCGGGGCTGGGACGGCCGCCGCCTCTTTGGCATGATCGCCGGGGCAGCGCGCCGCGAGGAGACGGTGCGCGAAGGACGGACCACGAACGAACCGGGAGCCGGTGCAGGTGATACTGACCGTCACGCTGAACACCGCGCTCGACCTGACGTACGGCGTCCCCGCCCTCGTCCCGCACACCAGCCACCGCGTCGGCGAGATGACCGAGCGCCCCGGCGGCAAGGGCGTCAACGTGGCCCGGGTGCTCCGGGAACTGGGCCACGAGGCAGTGGTCACCGGCTTCGCCGGAGGTGCCACCGGAGCGGTCCTGCGCGAGCTGCTCGCCGGCCTCCCGAACCACCCGACCGACGCCCTCGTCGAGGTGTCCGGCAGCACCCGGCGCACCGTGGCCGTCGTCGACCGCGCCACCGGTGACACCACCCAGCTCAACGAACCCGGCCCGCACATCGGCGCCCACGAGTGGGACGCCTTCCTGCGGGCCTACCGCGACCTCCTCGGCACGGCCGACGCGGTCGCCCTCTGCGGCAGCCTGCCGCCCGGTATCCACGTCGGCGCCTACGCGGACCTGATCCGCCTCGCCCGCGCCGCCGGGGTGCCCGCACTGCTGGACACCAGCGGCGAACCCCTGCGCCGGGGCATCGCCGCCCGCCCCGACCTCGTCAAGCCGAACGCCGACGAGCTCGCCCAGCTCACCGGAGCCCGCGAACCCCTGCGCGCCACCCGCGACGCGCGCCGCCGGGGCGCCCACAGCGTCGTCGCCTCGCTGGGCGCCGACGGGCTGCTCGCCGTCACCCCGGACGGCATCTGGCGGGCCGCGCCCCCCGCCCCGGTCCGGGGGAATCCGACGGGCGCCGGGGACTCCGCCGTGGCCGGGCTGCTGGCCGGGCTCGTGGACGGACTGGACTGGCCCGGCCGGCTCGCCCGCGCGGTCGCCCTGGCGACCGCGACCGTACTGGCCCCCACCGCCGGCGAGTTCGACCCGGCGGCCTACGCGGAGCTGCTGCCCCGCGTCACGGTCGAGCGGCACGCCCCGGCCGCCTGACCCGGGACACGGCCGCGCCCCGGCTCGCGGGGCGAGACCGGGGCGCGGACGGTGTTCCCCGCGGGCGTACCTACTTGGTGTGGCCCGACTTCAGCTCCAGCTGGTCGAGGTTGGCGTCGCACGAGTCGCCCTCGCGGCACGACAGCGTGAGGGTGTTGGACCCCTTCTTGAGCTGCACCCACGCGTAGGTGTTGGTCCAGCCCTTCTCCAGGTCGCCCTCCGCGGCCTGTGCGAAGTTCTTCATGTTGATGGAGCGGGGCTCCTCGTCGTTGACCGTCAGGGACGTCTTGGCGTCCTTGCCGGGCACGCCGTACGTCACGTAGAGGGTGTACGGGCCGTCCGCCGGCACATCCACCGTCCAGGTCGCCGACCGGCCGACCTCGTTGAGGCTGATGTACTGGCCGTTGGCACCCTTGGCGCCCTTGACCGAGTTGTCCAGGGCCGCCGTGCCACCCAGGGTCAGCGTCGCCGCGTCCTGCTTGGGCAGTTCGACGGGCTCCTGGGACGGATCGGCCGACGTGGACGGCTCCGGGGACTCCTCGACCTCGCCCGCCGGGCCCGCCGACGAACCGGCCTCCTGCTTCTTCTTGTCGGAGTCGTCGCCCGTCATCAGCGCGGCGCCGATACCGATGAGCACCACCGCGACCACGGCGACCGCCGCGATCAGCAGCGCCTTGGTGTTGGGGCCGCCCCGCCCGGGACCGGAGCCCCGGCCGCCACCCTGCGGTGCGGTCGGCGCACCGCCCGGGTAGGTCTCCGGGGCCGCGTACTGCGGGTTCGGCTGACCGTACTGCGGCGGGGGCTGCTGGCCGTACGCCTGCTGCGGCGGTACCTGCCCGTACTGGCGCTCGCCGACGGTCCGCACCTGGTTGTACGAGGTTCTGGGCACGCCGGGCTGCTGTGCGGCCGGGCCGGGGTAGCCGTAGCCGCCCTGTCCCGGCGGCTGGGCGCCCGCCGCCTGCCCGTCCGCGTACAGATAGCCGAACGGATCGTCGTCCTCGGGCTTGCTCGCGCCGTTGTTCCCGGCCGTCATCCCTGGGTCACTCCTCACCATGTCGCCAGCCGTCGCCGACCGGCCGAGCCTACCCCGAACGGAGCAGACGTCGAATTGCCCCGGGCCGCCCCGGAAACCGGGCGTGGTACGGGAAGGGCGGGGGCGTGAACGTCATCCGGCCCTGCGGTGAACCTTCGACCGGGACCGCTTCTCCACGTACATCCGCTGGTCGGCGGAGCTCAGGACCTCTTCCACCGTCATGCCGCACTCGGCCCAGCCGATACCGAAGCTCGCACCGACCCTGACGGCCCGGCCGTCCACCCTGATGGGCGGAATGATGGCGTTACGCAAGCGTACGGCCAGATCTGCGGCATCCGCGGCCCCGAGCCCGTCCGCGAGGACGACGAATTCGTCACCCCCGAGCCGGGCGACGGTGTCACCGTCACGAACGCAGGTGGTCAGCCGCCTGGCGACCTCGATGAGGACCGCGTCGCCCGTGTGATGCCCGAAACGGTCGTTGATGGACTTGAAGCCGTCGAGGTCGCAGAAGAGGACGGCCAGGCCCTTCGTCCCGTCGTCGTGCTCCTCGTCCGGGGCGACGGTGTGGACGTGGTGGTCGTAGGGCCCACCGCCTGGGACGGCCTCGCCCTCGTAGCCGTCCGCGCGGTAGCCGTGGGCGGGCGAGGCCCCGGTGTCCCCGTACGCCGCGTCCAGCGCCTCGATCGCCGTGGAGGCCGAGGAGGCTGCCACCGAGTGAGGCCTCTCACACAGCCGGGCGCTGAGCCGGGAACGCAGCTCGGCGCTGTTGGGCAGGCCGGTGAGCGCGTCGTGGGACGCCCGGTGGGCGAGGTTCAGCTCGTTGCGCTTGCGCTCCTCGATGTCCTCGACGTGGGTGAGCAGGAAGCGCGGGCCGTCGGCGGTGTCCGCGACCACGGAGTTGCGCAGCGAGACCCAGAGGTAGGAGCCGTCGCGGCGGCCGAGCCGCAGCTCCGCCCGGCCGCCCTCGGCGGACGTACGCAGCAGGGTGCCGATGTCCTCGGGGTGGACGAGATCCGCGAAGGAGTAGCGGCGCAGCACGGAGGCGGGGCGGCCCAGCAGACGGCAGAGCGCGTCGTTGGTGCGCAGCAGCCTGCCGTGCTGGTCGCCGCCCATCTCGGCGATGGCCATGCCGCTGGGGGCGTACTCGAAGGCCTGGCGGAAGGATTCCTCACTGGCGCGCAGGGCCTGCTGCTCGCGCTCCAGCCGGACGAGGGCGCGCTGCATGTTTGCTCGCAGCCGGGCGTTACTGATCGCAATCGCCGCCTGGGAGGCGTACATCTGGAGGGCCTCACGGCCCCAGGCGCCGGGCCGGCGGCCGTTGCGCGGCCGGTCGACGGAGAGGACGCCCAGGAGGTCCATACCCCCGCCGGAGGCGTACATCGGGGCGTACAGCCGGTCCAGGGGGTGCCACTCGTCCTCGAAGCGGGGTTCCGGCCCGTCGGTGTGCCACTGCGGCACGTCGTCGTCGAGGAGCACCCAGCCCTCGGTGTGCGGTATGAACCGGAGCTCGTCCCAGGGCTCGCCCATGGACAGCCTGCGCTCCCAGGACTCCCTGGAGCCGACGCGGCCGGTGATCAGGGCCTCCGCGGCGTCGTTCCCGGCGAAGGCGGCGACGACGAGATCACCGTCGGGGCGGACGAGGTTGACGCAGCCCAGTTCGTAGCCGAGACCGGCGACGATGCCGTCGGCCACGGCCTGCAGCGTGTCGGCCAGACTCCGCGCCCTGTTGAGATCAGCGACGGCCTGGTGCAGCTGCCGCATGGTCGCAAGGCGGACGTACGGCTCCGACTCGGCCTCCATTGCTCGCACTCCCCGAGACCTCGACAGCAACTCCAGATTTCATATCGACGTACTTGTTGCAGTGTCACGGTCACTGAATCACAGTGAGCTGTGCCCTCGGTACACAGGGTCAACAAATAGTGGCCTCTGTGCTCCAAGTCACAACAGATGCCTCAGGAGTGTCGGATACCCGACAGGGCCCCTCCTGTCCGTTCCGGCGCTTTCTGAACGCAAATCGCGGAAGTCCCGGGAGCGCGGTACCCGGGTCCTAGGACCCGACTGGTCCCCTGGCCCGATGTGGCGGCGCCACCGGCCCCGCTAGCGTGCCGGATGTGCCATCTACGACTTCTCCCACCCCGCGCCCCGCGTCCGTACCCCATGCTGAGGGGGTGAGCAACGACGCGTTCCGTGCCGCCCTGGCCCGCCTGGCCGCCGGGGTGGTGCTGATCACCGCCGAGGAACCACCACTCGACGAGCACGGCCGGGGCGAGGACGTCGGGATGACGGCGACCGCCTTCGTCTCGGTCTCCCTGGACCCGCCGCTGGTCATGGTCAGCCTGCGCAACGACTCGCGGATGGACGACCTGCTGGCGGAGCAGCCCATGTGGGCGGTCTCGGTGCTGGCGGAGGACCAGCGGCAGATCGCCTCGCGGTTCGCCATGAAGGGGCGGATCAGCGACCGGCTGCTGTTCGAGAGCGTCCCCTACCTGCGGGGGGAGATGACGGGTGCCCCACTGGTGGCCGGTGCGCTGGCGACGCTGGAGTGCCGTACGGAGCAGCGGGTGCGGGCGGGCGACCACACGCTGGTGATCGGGCGGGTGCTGACCGCCGAGCTGCCGAGCGGGGACGGCGAGCCCCTGACGTACTTCAAGGGCCGCTACCGCCGGCTGGGCTGAGGCGGCGGGGCACTCGGGCGCGATGCGGCGGTGAGCACGTGGGCGCGATGCGGCGGGGCCACACCGGCCTGAAACGGTGCCCCCGCGCGGCCGCCGGGCGTCACACGGACCGAAACGGTGCCCTCGGACGGCTGCCGGGCGTCACCAGTCGCGGCCGGAGCGGCCGCGCTTCGTCTCGCCGCGCTGCTTCTTCTCACGCAGGCGGCGTTCGTTGATGCCGCGCGGGATCCGCTTCTTGCGACGCGGCGCGGGCGGCGGGGCGGTGGCCTCCGCGAGGAGCGCGGCGAGCCGCACGGCGGCGGTCTCGCGGTTGCGCCACTGGGAGCGGTGTTCCGAGGCGCGTACGGAGACGACGCCGCCCACCAGCCTGCCCGCCAGCCTTTCGAGCGCCCGGGCCTTCCACACCTCGGGCAGGGCCTCGGTCGCCGCCAGGTCGAAGCGGAGCTCCACCTGGGAGTCGGTGGTGTTGACGTGCTGGCCGCCGGGACCGGAGGACCGCGAGAAACGCCACATGAGCTCGGCCTCCGGCAGGGAGACCGAACCGCGGATGACATAGGGCCCGGACATGACACCCATGGTCCCTGGCCCGGGGCCGGTTCGTCACCTTGTTTTGCGTGCGTTCGGGCAGAAGTTCGGCAAAGAAAGTAAAGCGAGCAGGAACCTCCTGGTCCACTGCCCGCGTTATGACGGGTGACGGTAGCTTCGTGATGGCACGAAGCCCGCACACGACGAGGAAAGGGACTTCCCATGGCAGTAAGCCTGTCCAAGGGCGGCAACGTCTCGCTCACCAAGGAGGCCCCGGGCCTGACCGCCGTCACGGTCGGCCTCGGCTGGGACGTCCGCACCACCACCGGCACCGACTTCGACCTCGACGCCTCGGCGATCGCGGTGAACGCGGCCGGCAAGGTCTACTCCGACGGCCACTTCGTCTTCTTCAACAACAAGGCGACGCCGGACCAGACCATCGTCCACACCGGTGACAACGTCACGGGCCAGGGCGAGGGCGACGACGAGCAGATCAACGTCAACCTGGCGGGCCTCCCGGCGGACATCGACAAGATCGTCTTCCCGGTCTCCATCTACGACGCCGAGGCCCGCAGCCAGAACTTCGGCCAGGTGCGCAACGCCTTCATCCGCATCGTCAACCAGGCCGGCGGCACCGAGATCGCCCGCTACGACCTGAGCGAGGACGCCGCCACCGAGACCGCCATGGTCTTCGGCGAGCTCTACCGCAACGGCGCCGAGTGGAAGTTCCGCGCGGTCGGCCAGGGCTACGCCTCGGGCCTGCGCGGCATCGCCCAGGACTTCGGCGTCAACCTCTGACGCACAGTCACCGCAAGCCCCCGGGTCGCCCTTGCGGCGGGCCGGGGGCCTGCGTGTGCCACGGGCCGGGGACTGCCGCCGAGAAGGCCGTCTCTGCGCGGTGTGGCGACCGTCCCGGCACGGCGTGACGGCGCGGCCCGTCTCCTCCGGACGGCCCCGTGAACTCCGCGGACCCCGCCGCCCGCCGGCCGCCTCGCGGCCCGGCACGGGCCACCCGCCGGGCATGACACCATCGAACCGTGCTCGACATCGGCTACTCCCTCTCCCGGCGCTTCCCGGACCCCCCGCAGACCGACTACCGCCGCGCGGACGTCCGCGCCCTGCGGCACGACCTGTTCTCCGGGGACGTCTACCTCGCCGACACCAAGGCGGACCGCGAAGTGTCCACAGCCTGGGGATGGGTCCCCGTGCTCGACTTCGCCTGGGCGCTCTGCGACATCGTCGAGCAGCTCGACCAGGACCCGCGCGGCAGCCGCTCGCACCGCCGCCAGTACGCCGAGCTCGACTTCACCGAGTCCTCCGACCGCATGCTCTTCGAACGCCGCTTCGGCTGGGTGGACATCGAAGCGGACTGGATGCCCGCCGAGGAGCCCCCGCTCACCTTCAGCCACTCGCTGCTGCGCCGCGAGGCCCGCGACTTCCTGCACGACGTGATCGCCGACCTCGCCGACATGCATGACGGCCTCGCCGACAATCCCGTCGTCTGGGACCTCCAGGCCCGCTTCCCCCGCCTTTGAGCTCCTCCGTCTCCGAGCTCCTCCGTCCCCGAGCGGATGCCTACGCCTCCACCCGCACCCCGATCTGCGCGGCGAACGCCGGTGCCAGCTCCATCAGCTGGGCCGGGCTGATCACCGCCCCCGCCAGCCGGTCCACCCCCCGCGCGATGTCGAGCTCGGCGACCGAGCGCAGATCGACCGACTCCATCCGCACGGCGGTGAAGTCGGCCCGCCGCAGCACGCAGTCCCGGAACTCCACCCGTGTCAGCTGCGCCTGTCCGAAGTCCGGCTCGGAGAGCACACAGCCCTCGAAGACGACGTCTCTGAGCCGTGCCGTCCGCAGATTCAGGTAGTCGATCTTCCCGCCCCGCACCAGGACCCGCTCCAGCACCGCGCCGTGCAGCTGGACCCCGCCCAGCCGCGCGTCGACGATCTCCACATCGCGCAGGGACGCCCCGGCGAGGTCCGTGCCCACCCCGCGCACGCCCGTCAGCACCGAGTCCAGGAACCTGGCCCGCCCCAGCTCCGTACGGTCCAGGGAGCAGCCCCGCAGCTCGCAGTCCATGAAGCGGGCCCCCGGGCCCGCCGCGTCCGTGAGGTCCACCTCCTCGAACCGCACACCGTCGTAGTCCCCGTCCGGCTCCAGCCCCTCGCCCTCGTAAGCGACGAGGGGTGGCAGCCGGACCTCCGGGCGCCGCGCCGCGGCCACCGCGTCCTTCACACCCGCACGCCCACCGCTTCCGCTCCTGCTGCCTCTCCCTGCCATGCCCCCATCGTGACCTACGCCACCGACAGTCCGGCCCCGCCCCCTCCGAGGCCCGGCGATGTCAGGCACGGGCTTGACCTCAAGCGCGCGTGAGGTCGGACAGTGGCGGACGAAGCCACCGCCACGACTCCGGGGAGCCCGCATGCACGCCGTCCGCCTCCACGCCTTCGGCCCCGCCGAGAACCTCACCTACGAGCGGACCGACGATCCCGTCCCGGGCCCCGGCCAGGTCCGGATCGCCGTCGCCGCGGCGGGCGTCCACCTCCTCGACGCCGCCCTGCGGGAGGGCGCGGCCGGCCCCTACCCGGCGCCCACCGAGCTGCCCACGATCCCCGGCCGCGAGGTCGCCGGCACCGTCGAGTCGCTCGGCGAAGGCACCGATCCGGGCTGGCTCGGCCGCCGCGTCGTCGCCCACATCGGCATGGCCCCCGGCGGCTACGCCGAACTCACCGTCACCGACGCCGACAGGCTCCACCCGGTCCCCGACGGGCTCGACGAGGCCGAGGCCGTCGCCATGATCGGCACCGGCCGCACCGCACTCGGCATCCTCCAGTTCACCGAGCTGGGGCCCGACTCCGTCGCCGTCGTCCCCGCCGCGGCCGGCGGCATCGGCACCCTGATCGTCCAGTACGCCAAGAACGCCGGGGCCACCGTCATCGGCCTGGCGGGCGGCCCGGCCAAGGTCGCCCGGGTCACCGGGAACGGCGCCGACCTCGCCGTCGACTACACGCGCCCCGACTGGCACCGCGAGGTCCGCGCCCACCTCGACGCCCTCGGCCGCGACGCCACGGTCGTCTACGACTCGGTGGGCGGCGACACCGCCCGCGCCGCCGTCGGCCTGCTCGGGAAAGGCGGCCTGCACGTCGTCTTCGGCTGGTCGAGCCAGGGGATCCGCGACGGCGAGGGCCTCTCCTTCACCGAGGAGGAGCTCGCCGCACGCGGCATCACCTCACGGGGCGTCCTCGGCCCCGTCATGATCGAGAAGGCGGGCGGTCTGCGCGCCCTGGAATCACGGGCGCTCGCCGAGGCCGCCTCCGGACGGCTCCGGCCCGCCGTCCAGCGCTACCCCCTCGCGGAGGCCGCCGCCGCCCACCACGCCCTCGAGACACGCGGCACCACGGGCAAGGTCGTCCTCATCCCCTGACCCCCGCGGGGCCCGAGGGCCACCCCGTCGTCCTCATCCCCTGACCCCCGCGGGGCCCGAGGGCCGCCCTCAGGCCCCGCCCAGCTCCGCGAGCGCCCCGTCCGACAGCCGGTACACCGTCCACTCGTCCTGCGGGCGCGCGCCCAGCGACTCGTAGAACGCGATGGACGGGGCGTTCCAGTTCAGCACCGACCACTCCAGGCGCCCGTACCCGCGCTCCACACAGATCCGCGCCAGCTCCGCCAGCAGCGCCTTCCCGTGCCCTCCGCCACGCCGCTCCGGGCGCACGTACAGATCCTCCAGGTACACCCCGTGCACCCCGCGCCAGGTCGAGAAGTTGAGGAACCACAGCGCGAACCCGACAGCCTCACCGTCCTCGTCCGACACCGCGAGGTGCGCATACGCCGCCGGGTGCTCCCCGAACAGCGCCCGGCGCAGCTGCTCCTCGGTGGCCTGGGCCTCGTCGAGCGCCTTCTCGTAGTCGGCGAGCTCGCGGATCATGGCGTGGATGACAGGGACGTCGTCGACCGTGGCAGTACGAATCATGGGAGCACCCTAGACACGCGGCCACACGTCCACGCCTCAGCTCCGCCGCGACAACCGCCGGGCGATCTCCGCGTGATCGGCCGACAGCCGCCGCGCCCCGCCACCGGTCGACCACACCCCGTTCTGCAGCACCCGCCCCAGGGTCCAGGCCCGCGCCCTGTCCCGGTCGAGCCCCAGCACCTCCGTCAGCAGGTCGAACCGCCAGAGCACCTCGGAGGCGTCGAACCGGTTGTCCAGGGCGGGGAAAAGCTCGAACCCCGGGTCCCCGGCGAGCGGCTTCGGGTCCAGCGCCACCCACTGCCCCGCCCGGCCCTCCTCCGGCCGCCCGGCCAGGATGTTGTCGTAGTGCAGGTCCCAGTGCAGCAACCGGTCACCCGGCTCCCCCGCCACCTCCCGTACCGCCGCCGCGCAGTCGAGCAGCAACCGCCGCTCGCCCTCGTCCGCCAGCGCCCCGGCCGCCCCGGGAGCGGCCTCCAGCATCCGCGCCGCCACCTCGCCCAGGCCCCGCATGCCCTCCGGCGCCGGTACGGACACCAGCCGGGCCAGCGACCGGGCCAGCACACCCACCGCCACCCGCGCATCGGCCACCGCCGTCAACGGCCGCCGCTCGTCGAGCCGTTCCAGCAGCAGCGCACCGGTCCGCGCGTCGTACTCCAGCAGACCGACCGCTCCGGCGCCCGCCGCACCCCACGCCCGCAGCGCGGCCGGCTCCCCCACCGTCTCCTCGTCGACCATCTGCAACTTCAGCGCCGCCGGACGGCCGTCCTCCCGCACCACCGGCAGCACCAGCGCGCACATCCCGTACATCACGCCGCCGTCCGGCCGCAGCCCCCACCGGTCCAGGAACTCCTCGGCGAGCGCCGGCAGCGCGGACGCGAACGCCCGGCCCGCCGCGCCCTTGAACTCGACCTGGCAGGCGGCGAACTCCTCGGGAACCTCGATCACACCCCGAGCGTAGAAGAGCACGCCCGACGACGCCCCGCCGCGCAGTACTGTCCCCCCAGCAACTGGACTGCACACGGACAAGCAGGGGACATATGAACACGGTCAGCACCGTCAACGGCGGCATACCGTTCTGGTACGCGCACGGGGGCACCCCCGTCCCGCGCGAGCCCCTGCCCGGCGACACCACCGCGGACGTCTGTGTCGTGGGCGGCGGGTACACCGGCCTGTGGACGGCGTACTACCTCAAGAAGGCCGTCCCCTTCCTCGACATCACCGTCCTGGAAGCCGCGTCCTGCGGACACGGCGCCTCCGGCCGCAACGGGGGCCGTCTGCACAACGGCTTCGCCGGCCGCGGCCGCTACGCCCGGCTGCACGGCCACGACGCCGCCGTCCGCCTCCAGCAGGCCGTGAACGCCACGGTGGCCGAGGTCGTCCGCTTCGCCGCCGAAGAGAGGATCGACGCCGACATCCACCACGGCGGCGCCCTCGAAGTCGCCCGTAACCCGGCCCAGTTGGCGCGCCTCAAGGACCACCACTCGGTGGAGATCGCCTTCGGTGAGAACGATCGGGTCATGCGCGGTGCCAGGGAGACCGCCGAACGCGTCCGGATCGCCGGGGCCGTCGGCTCCAGCTGGACCCCGCACGGCGCCCGACTGCACCCCGGGAAGCTCGTCACGGGCCTCGCCGACGCGGTGGAGGCGCTCGGCGTGACCATCCACGAGTCGACCCCCGTCACCGAGATCAGACCCAAGCACGCCGTCACCCCCTACGGCACGGTCCGCGCCCCGTACGTCCTGCGCTGCACCGAGGGCTACACCGCCGCTCTCAAGGGCCACAAACGCACCTGGCTCCCCATGGACTCGTCGGTGATCGTCACCGAGCCGCTGCCCTCGTCGCTCTGGGACACCCTCGGCTGGGAGGGACGCGAGACCCTCGGCGAGCTGGCCCACTCCCCCGCCTACGCCCAGCGCACCGCCGACGGCCGCATCGTGCTCGGCCGCCGGGACGCCTCCTGCCACCACGGTCCGTCCGTCGGCGCCGACACCCGTACGCCGCCCGCCACCGTCGAGGCCCTGGCGACCTGCTGGTCCGCCTCTTCCCCACGACCGCCGGCACCCGGATCGACCACACCTGGTCAGGCGTGGTGGGCGTCCCCCGCGACCGGTGCGCCACGGTCGCCCTGGACCGCTCCACGGGCCTCGGCTGGGCGGGCGGCTACGCGGACTGCGGTGTCGCCACCGCCAACCTCGCCGCCCGCACCCTGCGCGACCTCATCCAGCAGGACTCCGGCCAGGCCGGTCCCACCGAGCTGACCACCCTGCCCTGGGTCGGCCACACCTCGCGCCGCTGGGAACCCGAGCCCCTGCGCCGGCTCGGCGTCCACACCGTGCGGGCGGCCTACCGCGCGGCCGACCGACGGGAGGCCACGGCGGTGAGCGCGGAGACGGACCGCCTCGCCACATGGGCGGACCGGCTCACGGGGCGTGCTTGACGCAACGCCGGGAAGGCTTGCCGAGCGGCGTGGACAGTTCGGCGTACCGGCGGGAGGCGGCTCGGCGGAAGGCGCGGCTCGGCGGGCATGGGTCCCCGGCCACTCGGGCGGTCGCAGAAATCGAACATATAGACACGATTGAGCCGGTTATCCGATTTACTGTGTACCAATGCCGGGCGTGCTGCACGATGGCTGTCGCGTACAACTCAGCTGCACGGCAGCGGTGTTCACCCGAGGAGATCAAGTGAGGGCCCAAGCGCAGGCTCGGCGGCAGGTTCGACAACTGCACAATGCCGTCCCCAAGGCGCAGCACATGGTGGTGGGACGCGAGTTGCGGCGGCTCCGTAAAGCCCAGGGCCTCTCCCAGAAGGACGCGGCCGATCTGCTGGGGGTCTCCAAGTACACCATCTGCCGCAACGAGACGGGCGAGACGCCCTGCAAGCCCGATGCCGTCCTCAAGGCACTCCAGGTCTACCGGGCGACACCCGAAGAGCGGGCGCACCTTCTCGAGGTCCTGGACAACGCCAACCGGCACCGCTGGTGGCAGGAGTCGGAGTGGCGGGGACTGGCCAAGCAGAAGCTGCTCACGCTGGTGACACTGGAGGAGGGAGCCCAGCTCATCCGGGTGTACGACCGGGACCGGGTGCCCGGGATGCTCCAGACGGCCGACTACGCACGCGCCGTGGTCCGGTTGGGGATGCCGGGAGCCACCGCCGAGGAGATCGACAAGCGGGTGCAGTTCCGGCTGGAGCGCCAGGCGCGCTTCAGGGAGTCGCAGTCGGCGCGCTATCTCTGCCTGCTGGACGAGGTGACGCTCATCCGCGGCTTCGGGTCCAGGGAGATCATGCGGGGACAGCTCGCCCACCTGGTCGAGCTGTCCCACGATCCGCGCTTCAGCCTGCACGTCGTCGAGCTGTCGCGATTGGACACACCGACCGGTATCGGACAGACCATGCTGTTCGACTTCGAGGAGCGGTTGCTTCCCACGGTCCTCTACGAGGAGCGCCACGAGAGCGGTCTCGTCTGCCAGGAGGCGGACGAGGTGGACCACCGCAGCAAGGGCTTCGACCGCCTCCTCAACGTCAGCCTGTCGAAGAAGCGGTCGCAGCAGCGGATCCGTGACCGGCTCGCGAGGACATGACGGTCCCGCCACGCGTCCCGTGGTGCGGAGGCATCACTTCTTCACTGCCACACCGGCGTAGAGGGACGCGTCGGCATCGGTCACCAAGCTCGGCCCGCTGGCCTGCTCAGGGCGCCAGCGGTGCGCGACGACCAGCCCGGGGCGCACCAGTTCGAGGCGTTCGAAGAAGCGCAGCACCTCGTCATGGCTCCGCACTTGCGCCGGGGTGCCTCTGCCCTTGTAGAGGTCCACGATGGCCTGCCAGGACTCCGGCGCGAAGTCACCGGTGCAGTGCGACAGGCTGAGATACGAGCCGGGCGGCAGCTCGTCGAGGAGCCGGTCCACGACCCCGTACGCGTCCTGGTCGTCGGGGACGAAGTGCAGCAGGGCGTGCAGGGTCAGCGCGACGGGCTCGTCGAACGAAAGGCATCCGTCTTCCCTGACGGCCTCGATGACCGCCTCGGGATCGGTGACGCTGGCTTCGACATAGCTGGTCTCACCCTCCCGGGAGCTGGTGAGGAGCGAGTCGGCGTACGCCAGGACGATCGGGTCGGTGTCGACGTACGCCACCCTGGATCGCGCGTCCACCGCTTGCACCACCTCGTGGAGGTTGGGTGCGGTGGGGATGCCGGTGCCGATGTCGAGGAACTGGCGAACACCTCGCTCCGCGGCGAGGAAGTGAACGGCTCGGTGCATGAAGGCACGGTTGACCCGGGCCGCCGTCAGGATCGCGGGGAACCGCTGGATGACCGCGTCGGCGGCCTCCCGGTCGACCGCGTAGTTGGTCTTCCCCCCCAGGTAGTAGTCGTACATGCGGGCGCTGTGCGGCCGGTCCTGACCTAAGTCGGTCAGCCCCGCACCTGGGAGCTCCGTCTTCTTCTCTACGCCGTCCACCAGGACATCCACCCATCTGTCACCGTGCCGTTGGCGTGCTTGTAGGCCGAACTCGCGTTGCTGCACGTGCAGTTGCACGGTCTACATGATGGGTGGTCAGCCCGGGGCAGTGCCAGGGCCGTCACTGCCCTTTGTTGTGATCTTGGCGGGTCAGGCCACCTCGACAGGCGCGAGGTGGCCGAATCACGCCCTCAGACCCGGCCCGCGGACAGCCGGCCCTCCGTCATCGCGGACACGAAGACCGCCGCCGCCCGACGGTCCACCGAGATCACGGGCCCCTGGGAGTCCTTGGAATCACGGAAGGCCACCGAGTGGCCCGCCTCTGCCAGCTCCACACAGTCGCCGTTGTGGTCGCTGTACGAACTCTTCCTCCAGACGAATCGTCCGTCCTCGTATCCGACTCGCACGGTGCTCGGCTGCGCCATCACGCCACCTCCGTGGTCTCCACTTCCCCCTTACAGGCGTGCAATTGCAAGCCTGCGATCGATAGGAGTATGACCGTTTGCCGCCACGGTCATGCCCCGGCGCGGGATTGATTCGAGATTCGATGGTGTGCGCCCGCGCGCAACTGCACGCGGCGGCCAACTTCTTTCCCTACCACCGCATCGGCGCGGAGCCGGGGCACAGCGACATCGGACGCGAACACGGGAATATGTGCCGGTCATATGTTCGCTGTGCTTCGCTACCCACTCCCAGCTGGGGAAACGCACGAATTCCCCGCCACTTCGAGCACCACGAAACACCGGGCGTCCTTACTGACTCCGGCGTAGCGGAAACGGCGGCATCACGCGCGCGCGTACGGCGGCGAGTCGGGGCGCGCGGGGGGCGCAATACAGGGCGAGGAGAAGGGAGTTGTGCGCACTACTGTCTGATGCGGCTGATCAGCTGATCAGCCGCAGGACCCCGGCTGCACAGTTTCGAGGCCGTCGCCACCAGGGCCCTGCGTTTACTCCGACCAAAGGAGAAACGTCCATGACGCCCTCTTCTGACCGCGTACGCGACAAGCGAAGCAAGCGCGCCCGCGGAAAAGAGGCTAGCAGTCACCTACGGGACACCGTGTGCTCGATCTGCCCGACCGACCAATGGCTCATGGTCACGCAGACATTGGGCGCAGTCCTGTCGTTGCAGGAGCCGCCCGCTTCACCGGTCGACCGCGTCACGGCGGTGCTCAGCCTGATGTCTCACGGCTACCAGCTCTACCGGACGCTGAAGAACGGCTGACGGAAGACCGGCGGTCACTCCCTCACGGAGCGACCGCCGGGTCCTCTCGGCGCGCGGCCCGTTGCCGCCGTCCTCACGCATGGAATCGACCACGCATCCTCGAATCAGGGCCTCCTCATATGGACCATGACGAAGGAACCCCGCCTCCCCGTTGGCACATCGGGCAGATCATGGAGCGCGTGCTACGGCTCGCACGGATACCGCCCGCCGAGGTCGCGGCCGGCCTGGGCATATCGCCCCGTGGGCTCGCACGCTTCCTCGACGGAACGGAGCTGCCCAGCCGTCTCCTGCTGGAACGGTTCGCCCGTACGTGCGGCGCCGACCCCACCGTCCTCCTGTTGGTGCGAGAGGACCAGCGGCGGCGTACGGGCGTCTGAGCGCCGGCCCGCACAGGTCCGTGACCAGGGGTTCGAGGCCGAGGCCCCCGACCGCTCACGGGTGCATGACGATCTTTCCCACGTGCCTCCTGCGGGCGAGTTCCTCCTGCGCCTGAGCGGCCTGGTCCAGGGGGAACGCCGCCGCGACGACGGGCTGGATCTCCGCCTTGCGGGCCAGCTCCATGAGGAGGCCGAAGTGCGTCGGCGTGTGCATCGCGGAGCCGATGACCTGCGCGTTGTGCAGGTAGAGACGGCGTACGTCGAAGGCCACGCCGTAGCCGCCGAGCGCACCGGCGATGACCCACCGGCCGCCTTCACGCAGCAGGGGCAGCCCGTCGCCCACCAGGTCCCCGGCGACGACGTCGAGTGCGACGTCGATGCCGTCCGGGGCGGCGGCGCGGGCCTGCTCGGCGATGTCCTCCGCCCGGTCGAGGACTTCGTGCGCGCCCGCCTCGCGCACCGCGTCGATCTTGGACCCGCTGCTGACGGCGAGCACCCTCGCGCCGCGCGCACGGGCGATCTGCACCAGCGCGAGACCGACACCGCCGGACGCCCCCGAGACCAGGACGGTCTCTCCCGCCCGCAGCCGGCCCCGCTCGATCATGCCCAGGGCCGTGCCGTAGGCGGTCGGCAGTGTGGCGAGCTGATCGTCCGTGAGGGGGGATCCCGTCACGTCGTGCGCCCGCTCCGCCGGCGCGGTCACGTACTCGGCATAGCCGCCGTCGCGTTCGCTCCCCATCAGGCCCACCGGGTTGGCGTCCGGGCCTTCGGTGTCGTAGATCGCCGGGTCGACGACCACGCGGCGCCCGACGAGGCTCTCGTCCACGTCGGCACCGACCGCCACGACGCGGCCCGCCACGTCGGCGCCCTGGATGCGCGGGAAGCCGATCGGCCCCCGCCAGCCCGACAGCGCCTCCGGGTCTCCGGGCCGACCGTAAGCCCCCTCTCGGGTCCACAGGTCGGTGTTGTTCAGCGCCACCGCGGCCACCCGCACCAGCACCTCTCCCGCCTGCGGCGCGGGCACGGCCACCTCCGCCAGTTCGAGGACCTCCGGCCCCCCGTGCTGCGCGATCCACACCGCGCGCATGGTCCCGGGCACATCCTTCATCGGCGCCTCCTCCTCGGTATACTGATCTGTGAACTCCTTCGACCGTACACCGATCAGTGAAGAGGTGCCCGATGCGGGAAGCGCAGCCCATGTCGCCGGCCGGCCGCCGCATCGTCGCGGCAGCGGAGGAGCTGTTCTACGACCGGGGCATCACGGCGGTCGGTGTGGACCTGATCGCCGAGCACTCCGGCGTGACCAAGCGGACCCTGTACAACCAGTTCGGTTCGAAGGACCGCCTCGTGGCGACCTACCTGGACGAACGCGACCAGCGCTGGCGGTCACTCGTCCTCGCCGCCGTCGACGCCTGCGACGGCCCCGTCGAGTCCGTCACCGCCCCCTTCGACGCCCTGCGCACCTGGAGCGAGAACAACACCCGTGGATGCGCGTTCATCAACGCGCTGGCCGAACTGGCGGACCCTTCGCATCCCGCGTACCGCATCGCGGCGAACCAGAAGCTCTGGCTGCTGAACCTGTTCGAGGAACTCGCCACCACGGCGGGCTGCGGGAACCCCGCCCTCCTCGCCACCCAGCTCCTCACGCTGCACGAAGGCGCCCTCGCCACACAGCCCCTGTCGCTCGACACCCTCTCAGCGGGCCTCGACCTGGCACGAGCCCTTGTCCGAGCCGACAGGCCGGACCCCCTCCGAGCCTGACTCGACGGGCGGTCCGTCGACCCGGAAACGGACCGGCAGGAGCTCGAGGACCTGCCGGAGGAAGCCGGCCTCGGCGATCGCCGCCTCCACGACGGAAGCCGTCACACGGCGGGCACGATCCTCAACGAACTCGGAGTGGACATGCCCACGATCATGGAGATCCTTCGGCACACCCAGATCACTCAGACAAGACGCTACGCGAAGGGCCGGTCCACGCTCGCGAAGGACGCCGTGCGGCGCATGGGAGACGCGTTCACGCCGGCCACGGAACCGGTGACTGAGACCAGAACCGCGACCCCGGACAGCACGCGTGCGGCGCCACCGGCGCGTCCGCCGAAACGAAGAAAGCCCAGGTCAGAGTGCATCTGACCTGGGCTTCCCGCTGAGCCCCCTGTCGGATTCGAACCGACGACCTACGCATTACAAGTGCGTTGCTCTGGCCAGCTGAGCTAAGGAGGCGTGCCGGAGCAGTGTAACCAACGTGACGGCCCGGCCCGCGCGGAATATTCGGGGCCCAGGACTACTGACAGAACGAAAACCGCCAGGTAGCGTCACCTCAGGTTCACTCCAGTGGACCACACCACTCCCTTACTCGGATCGTCCGGCACGTTCCTGCCGGTGGAGGAGAAGATCAGCATGGCCAGTGTCACGTTCGACAAGGCGTCCCGCGTCTACCCCGGCTCCACGAAGCCGGCCGTGGACCAGCTCGAGATCGACATCGAGGACGGCGAGTTCCTCGTCCTCGTCGGTCCCTCCGGTTGTGGCAAGTCGACCTCCCTGCGCATGCTCGCGGGTCTCGAGGACGTCAACGGCGGTGCGATCCGCATCGGTGACCGCGACGTCACGCACCTGCCCCCGAAGGACCGGGACATCGCCATGGTGTTCCAGAACTACGCGCTCTACCCGCACATGACCGTCGCGGACAACATGGGCTTCGCGCTCAAGATCGCCGGTGTGAACAAGACCGACATCCGGGCGAAGGTCGAAGAGGCCGCCAAGATGCTGGACCTCAGCGACTACCTGGACCGCAAGCCGAAGGCCCTCTCCGGTGGTCAGCGCCAGCGTGTGGCGATGGGCCGCGCCATCGTGCGTGAGCCGCAGGTCTTCCTCATGGACGAGCCGCTGTCGAACCTCGACGCCAAGCTCCGTGTCTCGACGCGTACGCAGATCGCCTCCCTGCAGCGCCGCCTCGGCATCACCACCGTCTACGTCACCCACGACCAGGTCGAGGCCCTCACCATGGGCGACCGGGTCGCGGTCCTCAAGGACGGTCTGCTCCAGCAGGTCGACTCGCCGCGCAACATGTACGACCGCCCGGCGAACCTCTTCGTGGCCGGCTTCATCGGATCCCCGGCGATGAACCTCGTCGAGGTGCCGATCACCGACGGCGGCGTGAAGTTCGGCAACAGCGTCGTCCCGGTCTCCCGTGCCGCGCTCTCCGCCGCCGCCGACCGCGGCGACCGTACCGTCACGGTCGGCATCCGCCCCGAGCACTTCGACATCGTCGAGCACGGTGGCGCCGCCGCCCAGAGCCTCACCAAGGACTCGGCCGCCGCGCCCGCCGGTCTCGCCGTCTCCGTCAACGTCGTCGAGGAGCTCGGCGCCGACGGCTTCGTCTACGGTGCCGCGCAGGTCGGTGGCGAGCACCAGGACCTGGTCGTCCGCGTCGGCGGCCGTGCCGTCCCGGAGAAGGGCACCGAGCTGCACGTCGTGCCGCGCCCGGAGGAGCTGCACGTCTTCGCGACGTCGACCGGCGAGCGCCTCACCGACTGACACCGCACGGCCGCACCACTCAGCCGCATCGCACGGCCCCCGCACTCGGCTCGCCCGGGTCGCGGGGGCCGTTCGCGTGCCCGGGGCAGCCCCGGGCCTCCGTCCCGCGGCCCGGCGGCGAGCCCGTTCGCGTGGCCGGAACGCTTTCGGGTTTCGTCTTCCCAGGGCCCCGAATCCCCGGCATACCGCGCCATTCGACCGCCGACGTCAACCCGGAATTCGAAAAGGCACGTCGAACCATCCCCCGCAAGAGTGACGGAATGTCGCCATGTCATCACCGGGCGCTACGCTCACCTGCGTGACCCACACCGCGCGCCGCATCGGCCGTTCCCTCGCTCTCGTACTGCCCGTCGTCATGGTCCTGTCCGGGACCCTCGCGGTCACCCGCGTGTCGTGGTCGGCGCAGGGCAGTGAGTCCCAGCTGCTGACCGCGGCATCCGAGACCACCCTGTCCAAGCAGGCCAAGGCACCCGCCCCGCAGGACGTCCTGCGCGACAAGCTCCTCCTGGAGCTGCGCGAGAAGGACCCGGGCGTCGCGCTCACCGAGCTCCAGCGCACCGTCGAGGCGCGCCCGTCGCTCGCCAGGCACTGCATGTCGATCGCGAAGGCGCTGGGCAAGGCCGCCGTCGAGCAGTACGGGCCGACCCGGGCGCACCGCTTCTCCCGCCCGGTCTGCGACACCTCGTTCGCCTCGGGCGTCGCCCAGTTCAGCTGAGCGACGACCCGGCCGGGTGGTCCCCGGGCACGGCATATCGTGCCTGGCATGCATACGTATCCGACGCAGGCCGTGATCCTGGCAGGTGGCCAGGGCTCCCGGCTGCGCCCGTACACCGACGACCGCCCCAAGCCGATGGTCGAGATCCCGGGCACCGGGACCCCGATCATCGGCCATCAGTTGTCCTGGCTGGCCGCCGAGGGCGTCACCGACGCCGTGGTCTCGTGCGGCCACCTCGCCGACGTCCTGCAGGAGTGGCTGGCGTCGGCCGCGCTTCCGTTGCGCGTCATCACCGTCGTCGAGACCGAGCCCCTGGGCCGGGGCGGCGGTCTCAAGCATGCCGCGGCCCGGCTGCCCGACCCGTCGCAGCCCTGGTACGCGACCAACGGTGACATCTGGACGCGGTTCTCCCTGCGGGAGATGGCCGCCTTCCACGCCGAGCGGGACGCCACCGCGACGCTCGCGCTCGCCCGCCCGCGGATCCCATGGGGCGCCGTGGAGACGGACGCGTTCGGGCACATCACGGACTTCATCGAGTCGCCGCCCTCGCCCTACCTCATCAACGCCGGGGTGTACGTCTTCGCGCCCGCCTTCAGGTCGCTGCTGCCGGACCGGGGCGACCACGAGCGGACCACGTTCCCCGGGCTGGCCCGTGAACGCCGGCTGGCCGGCTATCCGCTGCCGCACGGGGCGTACTGGCGGGCCATCGACACCGCGAAGGACCTCACGGAGGCGGCCAAGGAGTTGGGCGCCTCCCACCCCCAGGGCGCCTGAAGCGCCTTCAGGAGTTCCTGGAAGCGACACAGTCAACCCGCGTGCACAGGCAGACCGCGGACCGCGTGCGCAGGCAGCCGCGTGGACACGGGAGCGGACCGCGTGCACACGCGAGGGCGGCCACCGGATGGATTCCGGTGGCCGCCCTCATGCGGTGCGGCGCGTACAGGCCGGTGCGGCCCGTACAGGCCGGGGATCAGCCGAGCAGGCCGCCGATGGGGTTCTGGCCGGCGCCGCCCGTGGAGCCCTCCTCCGGGTCGCCCCCGTCGTCGGAACCGCCGCCGCTGCCACCGGAGCTGGTGCCGCCCGAGGAGGTCGGGCCCGCGCTGCCGGCCGGGGGCTCCTGCGGGGTGGTCTCCTGCGGCGGCTCCTGACCGGTGCCCTGGGTCTGGCTGGGCTGCCCGGTGCTCGCCCCGGCGGTCCGGCCGGACTCCGGTGCGGAGCCGGTCCCCGGTGTGGAGGCGTCGGCGGACGGGGTCGTGGGAGCCGTGGAAGGCGTGACCTCGGGGCGCCGCTGCTCCGGCGACCGGGAGGGCTTCTCGCGCTTCCCGGTGGTCTCGTCGGGCAGCGGCGAGCCGGGCAGTTGGTTGGTCGGGTTGCCGTTGGGGCCGGGCACGGTGACGACCTCGGTGGAGCGGACCGCCCCGCCGAGCATCGAGCCGACCAGCAGGGTCAGCCCGACGACGACCGTGGCGACCGCCGCACCGCGGCGCAGCACCCGGCGGCGGAGGTCCCAGATCGCCGACCGCGGGCCGAGCGTGCGCCAGGCCTCACCGGCGAGGCGCCCGTCCAGGGAGTAGACCGGGGCCCCGGCGATGACCAGAGGGCTCCAGGCCGCCAGGAAGATGATGTCGGAGGCGTCGTAGGCGGCGCCGCTGCGCCAGCTGACCGCGACGAGGAGCGCGGCGGCGAGCAGCAGCCCGAAGGCGGCCGCGATCCGCTGCCAGAGGCCGAGGACGGTCAGGACGCCGACGACGACTTGGAGGAAGGCGACGGAGAGTCCGGTGCCCACGGGGTGCGTCAACGCGAAGTCACGGACGGGTTCGGCGACGGACCAGGGGTGCAGGGACGTCAGCCACCTCACCATGGAGCCTCGGTCGCCGTCGTCGAAGTAGACGGGGTCGCAGAGCTTGCCCATGCCGGCGTAGATCGAGATGAAGCCGATGAGGACGCGCAGCGGGAGCAGGACGACACCGAGGTTCATCCGGCGCCCGGGGTAGTACGCGTGCCGGACGGTGTCGCCGGTCTGGCGGCGGTCCCCGACGGTGACCTCGTCCTCGGGGTCCTCGTCGTACGGCGGCTCGCCGGAGCCGGAGACGGCCGGCTCGACGCTGTCGTAGGCGCCGACGGCCCGCCGCATCGGTGGCAGCAGCGGCCCGGTACGGCCGCCGCCCGGTTGATGGGGCGCGACGAGTACGGGGTTGGGCTGGGTCTCCTCCAGGAGCGGGATGACCTGGGTCGCGCCGACCTGGGAGTCGCCGTGATCCGCGCCGAAACCGTCGGCGGGCGCGGTGTCCAGGCGCCCCGCGGTGGAGTTCCGTACGGCTTGGAGGAGTCCGGTCGCCCCGGGGTCGCCCGGCGCGGACCTGCCGCTCCAGACGACCGGGGCCCGCCTGCGGCCGGGCGCCCCGCTCATGGCGGGGATCCGGACCGGTCCGGCGGGGGCCACGGGGCGCAGACGTGTGCGCTGGCCCGGGGCGAGCTGCACCCGGAAGCTGGCGTGGTTGACGATGACCTGGGCGGGGTCACTGTCCACCTTCGTCATGCTCAGGGCGGGTTGGTCGTCGAACCGAGGCGTTCTGGTGTCCACACTCATCTAACCGAGTGACGTGTCGTTAGGACACTGCTTGACACGTCGGAAGTGTCCGAGACCCGTCAACAGCCCGTGACGGGCTGCCGCTTCGTCCCACCTCGCCCGTGTATCGCCCCTGGTCCGGCCCCGAGAGGGCGCGCGGACGGCGCGCACACGGATCGGCCCGGGAGCCGCACGCCCCCGGGCCGACCGTGTGTGCGCACTCAGGCGCGGCGGCGCGCCACCTCGTACAGGACGATGCCGGCGGCGACCCCGGCGTTCAGGGACTCGGCGCCACCCGGCATGGAGATCCGGACGCGGTAGTCGCAGGTCTCGCCGACGAGGCGGCCGAGGCCCTTGCCCTCGCTTCCGATGACGATGACGACCGGGCCCGAGAGCTGCTCCAGGTCCTCGACCGTGTGCTCGCCGTCGGCGGCGAGGCCGACGACGGTGAGGCCCGCCTTCTGGTAGCCCTCCAGGGCCCGGGTCAGGTTGGTGACCCGGGAGACCGGCGTGCGGGCGGCGGTGCCGGCCGAGGACTTCCACGCCCCGGCCGTCATCCCGGCGGCACGGCGCTCGGGGACGACGACGCCGTGACCGCCGAAGGCGGAGACGGAGCGGACGATCGCGCCGAGGTTGCGCGGGTCGGTGACACCGTCGAGGGCGACGATGAGCGGCTCCTCGTCGTTGTCGTACGCGGCGGCGGTGAGGTCCTCGGGGTGCGCGTACTCGTACGGCGGGACCTGGAGGACGAGGCCCTGGTGGTTCAGGCCCTTGGTCATCCGGTCCAGCTCGGGGCGCGGGGCCTCCATCAGGTTGATGTTGCCGCGCTCGCCGGCGAGCTGGAGGCACTCACGGACCCGCTCGTCGTTGTCGATGTACTGCTGGACGTAGAGGGTGGTCGCGGGGACCCCGTCGCGCAGGGCCTCGTAGACCGGGTTGCGGCCGACGACCATCTCCGAGGTGCCCTTGGCACCACCGCGGCGGGGCGCGGGGCGGCGGGCGGCGGCCTGCCGGGCCTGGGCGTTCGCCACCCGGTTCTTCTTGTGTCCCTTGCGGGCGGAGGCGGGCGGCGTCGGTCCCTTGCCTTCGAGACCACGGCGTCGCTGACCACCGCTGCCGACCTGCATGCCCTTCTTGTTGGACGTGCGGCGGTTCCTGCGCTGGCTGTTCCCGGCCATGACCTACCTGTTTCGTTGCTTCAGAAAAACGTCGTCGAGTGAAAGTGTGCCGCCCGGACGGCCGGGCGGCACATGTGCGCTGTTCACGCAGGGTGCGGCGGGTGCCTCAGCGCGGGCCGAGGGTCCACCGGGGTCCGCCGGAGCTGTCCTCGATGACGAGGCCCGCCTGGCTCAGCCGGTCCCGGATGGCGTCGGCCGCGGGCCAGTCCTTGCGGTCGCGTGCCGCCTGGCGCTGGTCCAGGACGAGGCGTACGAGGGTGTCCACGACACCGTGCAGGTCCTCGCCCTCGGTCTCGCTCACCCAGTGTGCGTCGAGCGGGTCGAGGCCCAGGACACCGAGCATGGCACGGACCTCGGCGAGACGGGCGACGGCCGCTTCCTTGTCGTCGGCCGCGAGGGCGGAATTGCCCTGCCTGACCGTGGTGTGGACGACGGCCAGCGCCTGCGGGACGCCCAGGTCGTCGTCCATGGCCTCGGCGAACGCCGGCGGCACCTCGGCAGCGGGGGCGACCTCGCCCCCGGCCATCTCGGTGACCCGCTGGACGAAGCCCTCGATCCGCGCGAACGCGGACTCGGCCTCGCGCAGCGCCTCCTCGCTGTACTCGATCATGGACCGGTAGTGCGGGGTGCCGAGGTAGTAGCGCAGCACGATGGGACGCCAGCGCTTGACCATCTCGCTGACGAGGACGGAGTTGCCGAGGGACTTCGACATCTTCTCGCCGGACATGGTGACCCAGCCGTTGTGCACCCAGTACTTCGCGAACTCGTCGCCGAAGGCCTTGGCCTGGGCGATCTCGTTCTCGTGGTGCGGGAAGATCAGGTCGATGCCGCCGCCGTGGATGTCGAAGGCGCTGCCCAGGTACTTGTGGGCCATCGCCGAGCACTCCAGGTGCCAGCCGGGCCGGCCGCGGCCCCAGGGCGTCTCCCAGCTGGGCTCCCCGGGCTTGGCGGCCTTCCACATCGCGAAGTCGCGGGGATCGCGCTTGCCGGTCTCGCCCTCGCCGGAGGGCTGGCGCAGGTCGTCCAGGTCCTGGTTGGAGAGCTCCAGGTATCCCTCGTACGAGCGCACGTCGAAGTAGACGTTGCCGTCCGCCTCGTAGGCGTGGCCGCGCTCGATGAGGCCGCGCATCATCTCGACCATCTCGGTGATGTGGCCGGTGGCGCGCGGTTCGTAGGTGGGCGGGAGGCAGCCGAGGGCGTCGTAGCCGTCGTTGAAGGCGCGCTCGTTCTCGTAGCCGATGGACCACCACGGGCGGTTCTGCTCCGCCGACTTCTTGATGATCTTGTCGTCGATGTCGGTGACATTCCGGATGAACGTCACGTCGTAGCCGCGGTAGGCGAACCAGCGGCGCATGATGTCGAAGTTCAGCCCGGACCGGATGTGCCCGATGTGCGGGGCTGCCTGGACGGTCGCGCCACAGAGGTAGATCGAGACACAGCCCGCTGTGAGCGGGACGAAGTCACGGATCTGCCGGGCGTTGGTGTCGTACAGGCGAATAGTCACCCCTCAAGGGTAGTGGGCCCGCACCAGTGCCCAGAGCCCCCTGGGGAAAATCCTCGTGGCGCCGCTCACGTGCCGCGGTCCGCCTCCGCCCCGGCCCGGGCCGGAAGCCGGGACCAAGGGTCAGATTCCGGCCTCCGGGCGCACCGGCGTACGCCCGGGCAGGGCGAGTGCGAGACCGGAGCCGGCCAGCGGCACCGCGGCGAGCACCGTCCACAGGACGGGCCCCGGGGCGTCCAGGAGCGTCCCGGAGGCGGCGCTGCCCAGCAGGACGGCCAGTCCGGAGACCGAGGACAGGGCGCCGGTGGCCAGGCCCAGGCGGTGGTCCTCGACGAGGTCCGGTACGAGCCCCCGCGCGGCCGGGACCAGCAGCATCTGCCCGAGGGTGAGCAGCACGACGAGCGTGGCCCCGGGGAGCAGGCCGGCGGGCCCGTCCGGGACCAGGGGGACGGCCGCGAAGCCCGCCGCGACGACGGCCAGTCCCGCCACGAGCGCGGTCCTGGGGGCGATCCGGTGGGCGGACCAGCGGGTGAGGGGCAGCTGGGCGGCGACGACGAGCAGGGAGGAGAGCGCGAAGAGGACGCCCAGCGCGTTCTGCGACCCGGTGGCGCGCTCCACCTCGGCGGGCAGCGCCAGATAGAGCTGGTTGTAGGAGACGAGGTAGGTGCTGTAGGCGAGGCAGAGCAGCAGGAAGGGCCGGTTGGCGAAGACCTCGCGGGAGAACACCGCGCGCCCGCCGGGCTCGCGGACGGTGCGCGGCCGGTGCGGCATCAGCCGGGCGTGTCCGGCCAGTACGCCGACGAACACGACGGCTCCGGCCAGGCAGGCGGCTCGGAAACCGCCTCCCAGGAGGAGGAGCAGGGTGCCGAGCAGCGGACCGAGGAACGCACCGGCCTGTCCGGCGGCGGAGAACACGGCGAGCACCCGGGCGCGCGGTGCCCCAGTGGCGCGCTCGTGGGCGACGGCGGCCCGGGCGGTCTCGGACTCGACGGCGGGCGAGAACAGGGCGGCGGCGAAGCCGATGAGCAGGACGGCGCCGATGACGGTGGCGGTGGAGCCGGCCTGGGCGAGCCAGCAGAACCCGGCGATGCGCAGCACGCACCCGGCCAGGACGACCGGGCGGGGGCCGTAGCGGTCGGTGAGGGCGCCGCCGACGACGAAGAGTCCCTGCTGGCTGAAGGTCCGCAGCCCGAGGACGAGCCCGACGAGCCAGCCCGCCATGCCGAGCCCGTCGCCGAGGTGGGCGGCGAGGTAGGGCAGGACGGCGTAGAAGCCGATGTTGAAGGCGAACTGCGTGCCGGTGAGCAGCCGGATGTACGCCGTGAGGCCCGGCGCGTCTCCCCGGGGCCCGGTGCGCCAGGCCGTCATGCCCGCCTCCTGGCGCGTACGGCCGGCCGTCATGCCCGCCTCCTGGCGCGTACGGCCGCCGAGACGAGCACCGCGAGCGCGCCGAGGGCGGCCAGGGCGGCGGCGGGGGCGAGGACGGCCCAGGGGGCCCGCTCGGCGTACGGCATGTTCTCGGAGAGCATGCGGCCCCACTCGGGTGCCGGGGGCTGGGTGCCGAGGCCGAGGAAGCCGAGCGAGGCGAGCGCCAGGGCGATCGCGGGGATCCGCAGGACGGCGTGGCGGACCACCGGCGGGACGACGCCCGGCAGCAGGTGGCGGCGGAGCAGATGGCTCCGCCCGGCGCCGAGGGCGCGGGACGCGGCGATGTGCGGGGCGGCCTTCTCCTGGGCGTACAGCGCGGCGGTGTGTGCGGCGAGCGGGGCCCAGGCGACGGCGGCGACGGCCAGCGCCGCGCCCAGGGGGCCGGGGCCGAGGACACCGGCGACGACGAGGCCGGCCAGGACGGCGGGCAGGGCGTTGGCCGTCTCGGTGAGCGCTCCGCCTCCGAGGGCCCCGACGACCAGGCCGAGGAGCAGGGTGACGGCACTGACGGCGACCGCGGTGAGGACGGTACGGGCGGCGCCGTGGCCCAGCCGGGCGAGGATGTCGCGGCCCAGCGAGTCGGTGCCCAGGGGGTGGGCCGGCGACGGGGAGGCGAGGCGGGCGGCGGCGTCGACGTACAGGGGGTCCCGCAGCAGGCCCGCGACGGCGACGGCGACCAGGAGCGCGGCCAGGACCACGGCGGCGACGGTGACCACGCGGCGTACGGGCAACGGCGGGGCGGCGAGCGCGGGCAGCGCCCCGGCCGTACGAGCGGGGCCGAGCAGGACCCGGGAACCGAGCCGGGCCGCCAGCCCCGCGGCGAGCCCCAGCAGGAGCAGCAGCAGGACGCACGCCTGGAGGACGGGCAGGTCATGGGCGAGGGCGGCGGCCAGCGCGGTGGAGCCGAGCCCCGGGACGGCGTACAGCGTCTCGACGGCGACCGCGCCACCGGTGAGCCCGACGACGACCAGGCCGAGCTGCGGCAGCAGGGCGGGGGCGGTCCGGCGCAGGGCGTGGGCCGCGATGCGGCGCGGCGGCATGCCGCTCGCGGTGGCGGCGCGGGCCCAGGGTTCGGCGAAGGCGCCGGGCAGGGCGTCGTCGAGCAGCCGCCCGAGCAGGGCTCCGGCCGGCACCCCCATCGCCAGGGCGGGCAGGACCGCCTGGTCGGCCCTCCCCCAGCCCAGGGCGGGGAACCAGCCCAGCTGTACGGCGACGAGGGTGGCCAGGACGGCGGCGAGGAGGAACTCCGGCAGCGCGGCGAGGACGGCGGCGCCGACCCCGGCCCGGGTGGTGGCGAGCCTGCGGCGGGCGCCCCGCCCCAGGGTCGGCGCGGCGAGGACGAACGCGAGGATCAGGGCGACGGCGAGCGAGCAGCCCATCAGGGAGAGGGAGACGCCGAGCGCGGACGTCACGTCGGGGGCGACGGGTTGCCCGGAGACCCAGGACTCCCCCAGGTCGCCCCGGAACAGCCCGCCCGCCCAGGCGCCCAGCACGTGCGGCGGCCCGCCGTCGAGCCCGGTCTCGGCGCGGATCGCGTCGAGGACGGCGGGCGTCGGCGGCCGGTCCGCGTAACGGGCGTGCAGGATCGTCAGGGCCGGGTCGGTGCGGGTCAGCCACGGCAGCAGGCCGATGACCGCGACGACGGCGGCGAGGACGACCAGCCGCCGCCCCAGGTACCGCATCCGGTCAGCCGACGTGCGTGTCGGCGGTGATCAGGGTGCGCTCCATCGGGTCGAGCGCGACGCCTTCGACCCGGTCGCCGTCGTAGCCCTGGACGAACCGTTCGTGCACGAGCGGTACGAGGGCGTCGGCGCCGAGCACGGCCGCCTCGGCGGTCATCTCGGCCCGGTGGCGCTCCTCGGTCCCGGCCAGGGAGGTCGCCTCGGCGATGGCGGCGTCGACGCGCGGGTCGCAGAGCTGGGAGATGTTGAAGCTGCCGTCGCAGGTGAAGTCGGAGGCGAGGTAGGAGACCGGGTCGGCGGTGTCCAGGAGGGTGTTGCGGGCCTGGATGAACGCGTCGTACTTCCCGGCGAGCGCGTCGGCCTCCAGCTGCGCGTAGTCGCGGACGACCTGCTTGACGGTGAAGCCGCGCTTCGTCAGCTGCTGCTGGACGATCGTGGCGACCTCGGGGAGTTCGGGCCGGTTGGTGTAGGTGGCGAGGACGATCTGCTTCGTCCTGGCCACCTCGCCCCGGCCGGCCGCCTTCGCCCGGTCCGTGGGCGCGGTGCGCTCCTCGGCGGCCCAGGGGACACCGGGGCCGAGGAGGCCCTGGGAGGTGTCGGCGCGGCCTTCGTAGACGCCGTCGACGAGGGCCTTGGAGTCGATGGCCTCACGGGCGGCGGCCCGCATGGCGGGGTCGGCGAAGACCCCGTACCGGGTGTTCAGCGAGAGGCCGTTGGTGCGGGCGGAGGGGAACTCATGGACGAACCCGTCGCCCAGCAGCGACGCCTGGGCGATCGGCACGTACTCGGCGACGTCCACGGCGTTCGTCCGCAGGGCGTTGGCGCGGGCGGTGCCGTCGGCGACGAAGGTGACGTCGACGCCCGGGGCCTTCGCCTCGTCGCCCCAGTAGTCCGCGTTGCGCTCCAGGGTGGCGGCGACCGCGCCCTTGACGTCGGTCAGGGTGAACGGGCCGGTGGCGTGCCCGGCGGGGTTCACCTTGCCGCCCTTGTAGGCACCGGCGGACAGGACGGTGAGCGAGGGGTTGGCGAGCCGCTGCGGCAGAAGCGGGTCCGGGTCCTCGGTGACGATCCGTACGGTGCCGGCGCCCTGGGCCGTCGCCGTCAGCCGGGTGTCCGACAGCACCCGGGGCAGCGGGGACGCCTTGCCGGCGGCGGTCAGGGAGCGGACCACGGCGTCGGCGTCGACCTTCGCGCCGTCCTGGAAGACGGCGTCGCGGAGCGTGAACGTCCAGGTGGTGGCGTTGTCCCGCTTCCAGGACGTGGCGAGGGCGGGCTGCGGCGCGCCGTTCCCGTCCAGGGTGGTGAGGCCCTCGACGACAGCGAGACGGCTCAGGGTCACCGCGTCGTCGCCGTACGGGGACATGGCCTGGGCGGGCGGGAAGGCCATGACGACCCGCAGCCGCCCGCCGTCGCCGGACCCCTCGTCGCCGCCGGAGGAGCAGGCGGCGAGGGGGAGCAGGAGGGCGGCGGCGATCACCGGCAGAGGTGAACGGCGGCTTCGGAGCGTAGACATGACGGAGACCCTATGTAAAAACGATTGTCATCTGAAAGTGGGGCCCGGCGAACCGGCCGACCGGGATCACGCGCCCGCCGGAGCGGGCAGCGGGAGTTCGAAGTGGATGATTCCCTGCCCGCCACCCGGCAGCGTCCGCTCGTCGCACACCTCGTGCGCCATCGACCGCCAGAACGGCTCGGCGCCCGGTACGGCCGGGTCGGTGTGCAGGTAGAGGGAGGTGTATCCGCCCGCGTTCGCGGCGAACGCGCCGAGCTCCCGCACGAGCAGCCGGGCCAGACCGTGCCTGCGGTGCTCCGGGCGTACGTAGATCCGGCACAGCTGGGCCGTGGAGCCGGACGGGAAGCGGTCGGCGATCCACCGGGGGTTGGGCGGCGCCTGGGGGCCGCGGTCGCGGACGGCGCCGGTCGCGACGACCTCGTCGCCGTACCGCACGACCAGCAGCGTGCAGCGCTCCGGCCGCAGATAGGCGTCCTCGAGGTCGATGATGTCCGCGTGCCAGCGCGGCACGTAGCCGGAGCGCAGGTCGTGGTAGACGGTGTCGAGCATCACGGCCCGCGCGCCGCCGACGTCCTCGGCTGTGGCCGTACGCAGGACGTACCCCTGCCGCACGGTCGCGGCGGGCGCCACGCCCCGCGCCCCGGTCATCGTCGCCCCGGCCGTCGCACCCACCACTGACGCTCACCCTCGCTCTCGGCCACCGCAGGGCTCTCACCTGCGCATCACTTGCCCTCTCAGCGTACGTGCAAGTGATGCGCAACAAGGTGACGGGTGGGGCGGGACGGGCGCCCGGGATCAGCCGGTGCGGTACACGAGAGCGGTCGCGATGCCCGCGATGCCCTCACCCCGGCCGGTGAAGCCGAGACCGTCGGAGGTGGCGGCGGAGAGCGAGACGGGGGCACCGACGGCCTCCGACAGCACCTTCTGGGCCTCTTCGCGCCGCTTGCCGATCTTCGGGCGGGTCCCGACGACTTGAACGGCGACGTTGCCGATGCCGAAGCCCTCGGCGCGCACGATCCGGGCCGCCTCGGTGAGCAGGGTCACCCCGGAGGCCCCGGACCACTCGGGGCGGCCGGTGCCGAAGTGCTGTCCCAGGTCACCGAGTCCGGCGGCCGAGAACAGGGCGTTGCACGCGGCGTGCGCGACCACGTCGGCGTCCGAGTGGCCGGCCAGACCGGGACCCTCGCCCTCCCAGAGCAGCCCGGCGCACCAGAGCTCGCGGCCCTCCTCGAAGGCGTGGATGTCGGTCCCGATGCCGACCTGCGGGATCACGGGCGCGGCCTGCCGTTCCGTCTCAGAAGCCATCGTTCGCCCTCCTGCGCGCGAGAACGGCCTCGGCCAGGACCAGGTCCAGCGGCCGGGTCACCTTGAACGCCTCCGCGTGGCCGGGCACGACCACGACGGGCGAGCCGAGCCGTTCCACCATCCCGGCGTCGTCCGTCGCCCCCTCGCCGTCGACGGCCACCTCGGCATGGGCCCGCACCAGCGTGTCGCGGTCGAAGCCCTGCGGTGTCTGCACGGCACGCAGTCGCGAGCGCACCGGGGTGGAGAGGACCGGCTCGGGGTCGCCCGGCGGCCCGGGTTCGACCTCCTTGACGGTGTCCGCGAGAGGCAGCGCGGGGACGACCGCGGGCGCCCCCGCCCGCACGGCCTCGATGACCGCGTCCACCGTGTCGACGGGGACCAGCGGCCGGGCGGCGTCGTGGACGAGGACGACGGAGACGTCCTCCGGCAGCGCGTCGAGGCCGAGCCCCACGGACTCCTGGCGTGTCGCACCGCCCGGCACGACGAGGTAGTCGGTGTGGTCGGGCAGGACGTGGGCGTCGACGAGGTTCTTCACCTCCGGCGCGCCGTCGGGCGGGGCGACCACGACGACGAGGCCGACGGCACGTGACGCGGCCATGGCCCGTACGGCGTGGATCAGCATGGGGGTACCGCCGAGCGCCCGCAGCGCCTTGGGCGCCCCGGGGCCGAGACGCACTCCGCGGCCCGCCGCGGGGATCACCGCGGCGGTGCGGGAAGAGCGTGGCCGGTCTGGCGTCGGTGACATCGATGACATCGGGTTGCACTCCGAAGCGTCGGCAGGTTTGTCCGCCCGACCGACGTGGGTATGGCCTGGGCGTGCCCCCCGGCCGTAGGTTGGGGGAGAGCCGGGCTCGACGCCTCGGCCTGACCGGGACCCTTTCCGTGACCCCTGGTCGGGTTCGTCGCGGCGGGGACCCGGTCGGGATCGGCCGAGGGGACGGCCGGACGGCACCAGGGGCGGTTTCACAGGATCCGGTGGATTCTCAGGACTTCGGGAACCGAACGTGCCGCAGCGCCCGGCGACTCACCGTTCAGGACGGTCGTCGGCGGGCACCGCGGCACATTCATCAGGGCCGGTGTGACACCGGTTCAGGACGCGAGAACCTCGTCGAGCAGAGCCTCGGCCTTGTCCTCGTTGGTGTTCTCCGCGAGTGCGAGCTCGCTCACCAGGATCTGGCGGGCCTTGGCGAGCATGCGCTTCTCACCTGCGGAGAGTCCGCGCTCGCGCTCGCGGCGCCACAGGTCGCGCACCACTTCCGCGACCTTGATGACATCGCCGGAGGCGAGCTTCTCGAGATTTGCCTTGTAGCGTCGGGACCAGTTCGTCGGCTCTTCGGCGTACGGCGCGCGCAGCACCTCGAAGACCCGGTCCAGTCCGTCCTGCCCGACCACGTCGCGCACGCCTACGAACTCCGCATTGTCCGCCGGCACGCGAACGGTCAAGTCGCCCTGGGCGACCTTGAGCACCAAGTAGGTCTTGTCCACGCCTTTGATCTGGCGAGTTTCGATAGCCTCGATCAGCGCGGCCCCGTGATGGGGATAGACCACGGTGTCGCCAACCTTGAACGTCATGTGACAGGTACCCCTTCCGTGGCTATCCAGAGTAACACGAGAATCGCTTCTCCTGAATGGCGTTTTCGCAGGTCAGGGCATATCTCGGGGCTTGACAACAACAACACGGACGTGCTGCGCAGGACCTCACGGAGGCGATATTCGCAGGTCGGAGCGGCCGTGCGGCTCCGCCGAAACGAGTGCGTCACACGGACCGGAAGACACTCAGAAGGGGCTGAACGTCCCGTTTTGCCGGGTTCCGGATGGTGAACTTTCCGTACTCCGTTCGGAGATCGATCACCCGTACGGACCTTAGTGTCCGTGGCCATTGAATTTGATCAACGACCGGCCGCCGGGCCGATTATGCGCAAGGAATGCGCCACCACCTGAAAATCGATCAGTCACTGATCACGCTCCGATCACGCACGTTATGTGAACACCGCGTGAATCGGCGCGTTCTCGGAGCCCGCAGGACCGGACGGCGCCGGGCCCGCCGCGAGAGATCGCGCAGAGGGGCGGGTCGGGTGCGGGCCCGGCACGACGGCTCGGTAACCTGAGCCCGCTGACACACACTTAGGGCGGCTTTGGCCGCTCGGCCTTCCTGTCCGCAGAGTCCGAAGCCCGCAGTCCGAAACGTTCAAGGAGTTGCCGCCGCCGTGAGCCGCAGCCTTCGACACGGCGCCTTCGCCGCCACTGCCCTCGTGTTCTCGATCGCTTCGCTGTCCGCGTGCGGCGCGGGCAACGACGCACAGACCCTCAAGGTCAGGCCGGACAACGCGGCGACCGCCGTCGACAACCTGAAGATCCAGAACGTCAACGTCATCACGCAGCCCGACCCCGAGGCCGAGGGCCCGGCCGTCGTCGCCGCCACGCTGTTCAACGACGGCACGAAGAAGGAGACGCTGGAGTCCGTCACGCTCCCGGGCACCAGCGCCACGGTGAAGCTGTCGCCCGCCAAGGGTGACGGCCCGGTCGTGGTCCCGGCCGGCGGCCGGCTCGTCCTGGGTGGCAAGGGCAACGCGTCCGCCGTGATCGAGAACGGCCGCGACGCCGGTGCGGACGGCGACGTCCGGACCGTCGCCTTCTCCTTCAGTGAGACCGGCGAGGTCTCGCTGGGCGCCGCCGTCGTCCCGGCGACCCACTTCTTCAAGGGCTTCGGCCCGAGCGCCCTCCCCTCGGCGAAGCCGACACCCTCCCCGTCGAAGAGCGCCTCCGGGACGCCGTCCGGCGAGGCGTCGGAGTCCGGGGCCGAGTCGGGCACGCCGTCCGACGACGCGGCCACCACCGAGTGACCACAGGCGAAGGGGCGCCCTCCGGCCGGAGGGCGCCCCTTCGCACGGACGGCCGCCACGCCCCCGGACAGGGGCGGGCGGCCGGGCCGTCTCACGGCTCGAACTTGTAGCCCAGCCCCCGCACGGTGACCAGGTACCTCGGCGCTCCCGGGTCGGGCTCGATCTTGGCGCGCAGGCGCTTGACGTGGACGTCGAGGGTCTTGGTGTCGCCCACGTAGTCGGCGCCCCACACCCGGTCGATCAGCTGCATACGCGTCAGGACGCGGCCCGCGTTGCGCAGCAGCATCTCCAGCAGGTCGAACTCCTTCAACGGCAGGTCGACCTTGCCGCCCGAGACCGTGACGACGTGCCGGTCCACGTCCATCCGCACCGGACCGGCCTCCAGGGCCGCCGGGGTGACCTCCTCCGGCTCGCCGCGGCGGCGCAGGACCGCCCGGATCCGGGCCACCAGCTCCCGCGAGGAGAAGGGCTTGGTCACATAGTCGTCGGCTCCTATTTCCAGGCCGACCACCTTGTCGATCTCACTGTCCTTCGCGGTGACCATGATCACCGGGACGTTCGACCGGACGCGCAGCTGCCGGCAGACCTCCGTACCGGGCAGGCCGGGCAGCATCAGGTCGAGCAGGACGAGGTCGGCGCCGTTGCGCTCGAACTCGTCGAGGCCGTCGGGGCCGGTGGCCGCGATGGCCACCTCGAACCCTTCCTTGCGAAGCATGTAGGACAGGGCGTCGCTGAAGGATTCCTCATCCTCGACGACAAGCACTCGGGTCACGGAAGAGCCTCCGGGGCAGGGAATGATGCGAAGGTGTCGGTCTCGTACGGCCCGTCGTCGTCGACGGAGCGGCCGTTGACGATGCGGGGTCCGCGGGTGCGGCCCCGTGCGACGCCCGACTCGGGCAGCCGCAGGGTGAAGGTGGAGCCCTGGCCCTCCGAGCTCCACACGGTGACCTCCCCGCCGTGCGAGGCGGCCACATGCTTGACGATGGCGAGGCCGAGACCGGTGCCACCGGTGGCCCGGGAGCGGGCCGGGTCGACGCGGTAGAACCGCTCGAAGACGCGCTCGCGGTCCTTCTCGGGGATGCCGAAGCCCTGGTCGGTCACGGCTATCTCGACGAGGTCCCCGCCGGACGCGGCCATCCGGTGCACCGCGATACCGACCCGCGTACGGGCCGGACTGTAGTTGACGGCGTTCTCCACGAGGTTGCCGAGGGCTGCCGCGAGCTGGCCGCGGTTGCCCCAGACGAAGAGGTCCGACGTACCGCCCGAGGCCATGGTGATCTGCTTGGAGCCCGCCTGCTGGCGGCACCGGTCGACGGCTTCGGCGACCAACTCGTCCACCCGTACCGGCTCGGCGTCCTCCAAGGGGTCGTCGTTCTGCACCCGGGAGAGGTCGATGAGCTCCTGCACGAGGTTGGTGAGCCGGGTCGCCTCGATCTGCATGCGTCCGGCGAACCGCTCCACGGCCTCCGGGTCGTCCGAGGCGTCCATGACGGCCTCCGACAGCAGTGACAGCGCGCCGACCGGGGTCTTGAGCTCATGGCTGACGTTGGCGACGAAGTCGCGGCGCACCGCCTCGATACGGCGGGCCTCCGTGAGGTCCTCGACCAGCAGCAGCACCAGCCGGGAGCCCAGCGGGGCGACGCGGGCGGAGACGGCCAGCGCCTCGCCGCGTCCGGTGCCGCGCCGGGGAAGGTCCAGCTCCACCTGCCGTATCTCGCCGTCCCGGCGGGTGTCCCTGGCCATGTGCAGCATCGGCTCGACGGCCAGGCGCCCGCCCCTGACCAGGCCCAGCGCGTACGCGGCGGAGCTGGCCTTGACCACGCTGTCGCTCTCGTCGAGCACCACGGCGGAGGAGCTGAGCACGGAGAGGACCGTGTCCACCCCCGGGGGCAGCGGCGCGCCGCGGTCGGGGCGCAGGGACGTACGGGTGGGGCGCTTCTGCTCGCGCTCGCTCCAGCGGAACGCCAGCATCGCGATCACGCCGGTGCACAACCCGGCAATCGCGGCAGCTGCGGCGACCGCCGCGTTCACGTCCATGCTTCAAGGTTATGCGGGTGCGCCGACACTCTCCCAGCCATCCGGGTGCCCTCTCGAACACTCGTCGCCCAGAGTTCACCGAGGGGATGGTGCCGGTTCACTTAGGGGGCCGGATCCCGACGCGTTCGGCCCGCACCGTGGAAGCGTGGGGCCGGCCCCAAGGCGCCGCACCCCACGTGCCGGTCGGTCCAAGGATCTGGAGAGGGACTTCCAATGCGCGACGCTTACCACGAGGAACTCGATTCGATCGGCGAGGACCTCGTCGAGATGGCCCGGCTCGTCGGCTCGGCGATCGGGCGGGCCACGACGTCCATGCTGGACGCCGATCTCAAGCTCGCCGAGAGCGTGATCGCCGCGGACCAGAAGGTCGACGACCTCCAGCACGACCTGGAGGCGCGGGCCATCGCCCTGCTGGCCCGCCAGCAGCCGGTCGCCACCGACCTGCGGATCGTGGTCACCTCGCTGCGGATGAGCGCGGACCTGGAACGCTCCGGCGACCTCGCCCAGCACGTCGCCAAGCTGGCACGGCTGCGCTTCCCGCAGTCGCCGGTGCCGCACGACCTGCACGCCACCATCCTGGAGATGGGCCAGCTCGCCCAGCGGCTGATGGCGAAGGCCGCCGAGGTCATCATCACCAAGGACGTCGACCTGGCGCTCCAGCTGGAGCAGGACGACGACGAGATGGACCTGCTGCACCGCACGCTGTTCCAGCACCTGATGGACGACCGCTGGAAGCACGGCATCGAGACGGCCGTCGACGTGACCCTGCTCGGCCGCTACTACGAGCGCTTCGCCGACCACGCGGTGTCGGTCGCGAAGCGGGTCGTCTACCTCGTGACGGGCGAGCACGCCGACGAGATCCAGACGCCGGCCCCGGTCGAGGGGGCGTAGGGGCGCGCGCCCGCCCAGGGGTCGCACGTCCGTCCAAGCACGCGTGCGCCGTTGATGCGCCCGCCGGGCAGGGCATCCAATGGGTGGTCGGGTACGGCGGGCGGGCCTTGCCCGGTGCGCCGCCCGGCCGTGCGGCCTGTGCCGTACGCCGTCGAGTCGTACCCCTGAGGACCCTTGAGGAGGGACCATGGCCGATTCGTCCATGACCGAACCCCAGCAGGAGATCCCGACCGAAGTGGTGCGTCTGCCCTTGCTCGGCGCCTGCGGCTGCGGCTCGGGCTGCGGGTGCGGCTGCCAGTCCGGCTCCCCGTGCCAGTGCGGCGGCAGCTGCTGACTGACACGCACGGCGGTGCCCCGCGACGGACGACGCGTCCGTCGCGGGGCACCGCCGTGCCGGTAGAGGCCGTCCGGCCTCAGGCCGCCGGTTCGGCGACCGCCGGGGTGGCCGGGACCGCCGGTGCCGGGAGCTGCGACCGCTCGGGCTCCGGCAGCTTGCGCATCAGCAGCCAGTAGCCGAGCGCGGCCACCGTGCCGAGCACAGCGCAGGTCCCCCAGAGCCAGTCGGCGCCGTAGCGGTCGATGACCACACCCGACATCAGCGGCGCGACGAGGGCCGCCGCCGACCAGGACATCGTGTACATGCCCTGGTAGCGGCCCCGGCCGTGCGCCGGGGAGAGCTGGACGACGATGCCCGTCTGGGTCGGCGCGTTGACGATCTCGGCCAGCGTCCAGACGCACACCGTCAGCGCGTACACCCCGACGGACCCGGCGAACGCGGTCAGCCCGAACCCGTACCCGGCGAGCACCGACGAGATGATCAGCAGCCTGCGCGGGTCGCGGTGCCGGATGAAGCGCGTCACCGGGATCTGCAGGACGACGATCAGCACCCCGTTCACGGCGATGGCCGTGCCGAAGTCGGAGCTGGACAGCCCGTCCGCCCCCATGGCCACCGGCAGACCGACGTACCCCTGCTGGAAGATCAGCGCGACGAGGAACGACAGCCCCACGACCCCCATGAAGCGCCCGTCGCGCAGGACGGTGCTCAGCCTCACGTCGTCGGGGGTGCGGGCCCCGGCGGGCGCCCGCACCGGGTCGGGCCGGGACTCCGGCACCTTCAGGAAGACGAGGACGGCGCAGCCCAGCGTCATGGCCGCCTCCCCCAGGAACCCGGCCAGATAGCTGTACTCGGCGATGAAGCCGGCCCCCGCCGAGGAGACGGCGAAACCCAGGTTGATCGCCCAGTAGTTGAGCGAGAAGGCCCGCACCCTGTCCTCGGGCCGGACGATGTCGGCCATCATCGCCTGCACGGCCGGCCGGGACGCGTTGGACGCCATACCGACCACGAAGGCCACGCCCGCGATGGCAATCGGATGGACCATGAACCCGAGCACCGCCACGGACACGGCGGTGGACAGCTGGGCGATCAGCATCGTGGGCCGCCGCCCCAGCCGGTCCGTCATCACCCCGGCCCCCAGCGAGGAGACGACCCCGCCGAGCCCGTGGAGCGCGGCGACCAGCCCGGCGTACGAGGCGGAGTAGCCCCGGTCCATCGTCAGGTACAGCGCCATGAAGGTGGCGACGAACGCCCCGAGACGATTGACGAGGGTGCTGGTCCACAGCCACCAGAACTCCCTGGGCAGTCCCGCGACCGTCTCGTGTGCCGCCTTCCTGAGACCGGCGACGGACATAGCGCTTCCCCCTGAGGACGTACCGCACGGATAGAGCTGGGGTAAGAGGCCCGCCAGCCGTCCGAACGTTACGGAGGGGGGTTCTCGGGCCGCCACTCGATTGACGCCGGACGTCAAACGTCGGCGCCGCGTCCGGGAGCCGTGAGCGCCCTTCTCCGCCCCCGCCCGCCCCCCCCTGTCCGTCCAGTGACCGGGCGCGCGCGGGCCGATGCGCTTCGATTACGCTCGGACACATGGCCGACGCACCGTACAAGCTGATCCTCCTCCGCCACGGCGAGAGCGAATGGAACGCGAAGAACCTGTTCACCGGTTGGGTGGACGTAGACCTCACCGACAAGGGAGAGAAGGAGGCGGTCCGCGGCGGTGAGCTGCTCAAGGACGCCGGCCTGCTCCCGGACGTCGTGCACACCTCCCTCCAGAAGCGCGCGATCCGCACCGCCCAGCTCTCGCTGGAGGCGGCCGACCGCCACTGGATCCCCGTGCACCGCTCCTGGCGCCTGAACGAGCGCCACTACGGCGCCCTCCAGGGCAAGGACAAGGCGCAGACGCTCGCCGAGTTCGGCGAGGAGCAGTTCATGCTCTGGCGCCGCTCGTACGACACCCCGCCGCCGGCGCTCGAGGACGGCACCGAGTTCTCGCAGAGCGACGACGCCCGCTACGCGACGATCCCGCCGGAGCTGCGCCCGCGCACGGAGTGCCTCAAGGACGTCGTCATCCGGATGATGCCGTACTGGTACGACGGCATCGTCCCGGACCTGCTGACGGGCCGCACGGTCCTGGTCGCCGCCCACGGCAACAGCCTGCGCGCCCTGGTCAAGCACCTGGACGGCATCTCCGACGCCGACATCGCGGGCCTCAACATCCCGACCGGCATCCCGCTCACCTACGAGCTGGACGCCGACTTCCGCCCCCTGAACCCGGGCGGGACGTACCTCGACCCGGAGGCGGCGAAGGCCGCGATCGAGGCCGTGAAGAACCAGGGCAAGAAGAAGTAAGCAGAGCTGAAGAAGCCCCCCACCTGCATTTTCTTCGCACGGTGGGGGTCTTTTCGGTGGGCTGGGCCGCCTATGGGCCGTCAGGCAGTGTCTCGGATCCTGGACCCATAGTGGTCCGTCCCAAAGAATCAGCACGCAAGGGGTGGCGAACAACCAATGGCTTCCACCGACGACGCGGAGCTCGGGAAGCAGCACGCCGAGATGCGTCGGTACGTCACAACCGTCGTCGACGCTCTCCGAAGCGTCGGGGCTACCCCGAGTGAGCGGTGGGACGAGGCAAGAGCCAGTGCCCTGTACTGGGTTGAAGGCGAATGTGCCCTCGCCGGCGGACCGTGGACACATGGGACGGTCGTGTTCTGGCGAATGACTGACGGCTGGCACTGCGCACCTCTGAACGCACACGGAGACGCCGCGCGGGATGGCGACCGACCCTTGCCGCTCGATCCTGCAGTCGCACCCACCGTCCTTGCCGAGTTCGTGGTCCGACTGTTGCGGTCAGGCGTGACCGACCAAGCGGGTCACGATGCACAGAAGGGAGAGTGCGGACCAGGGACCTCAGACGGATTCAGCAGCTGACTGTGCTTCGCCGAAGACGGCGGCCACGGCCTTACGGGTGCGCTCTCGGCTCGACGGCATCAGATGTGCATACACCCTCAGTGTCAGGCCCGGGTCCGAGTGGCCGAGGTACTCAGCCAGCGCCTTGACGTTCTCCCCGGCGTCCAGCAGCACCGACGCGTAGAAGTGACGCATGGCATGCATGCCGTTCTCGCGTGACTCGGTGTGCTGAGCGCCAGCCGCCGGGGTCGGGATCACTCCGGCGGAGGCCAGAGCCGGTTTCCACGCCTCCTCGTTCAGCGAGGTGCGCCAGACATGACCACCGCGTGGGCCCGTGAAGATGAGCCGCTTGGTCACCAGCGGTCCGCCCGCCGCCTTCCACGGCAACGTGATCTCGACCGGCGGGAATTGCTTCATGTGTGCCCGCAGCGCGTCGGCGACAGGGCCGGGAAGCGGCACATCCCGCAGCTTGCCACCCTTGGGCGGAGCGAAGACGGGCTTACTGCGGCTCAGCTTGAGCTGCTGGACCACGTGCAACGTGTCCGACCGGAAGTCGATCGCATCCACCGCGACACCCAAGATCTCGCCTTGCCGGAGACCGCAGCCGCCGCCCAAGTCGACCATCGCTTGATACCTCTCCGGCATGCCCGCACGCACCGCGAAGAGTCGCTCCGCCGTCCAAGGCGTGACACGCTTCGTGTCCACGGTCGGCGGCCGTACCGAGCGGGCAGCGCAAGGGTTCCGAGGAAGGTGCCCGTCGTCCACGGCCGCGCTGAGAGCCGCCCGCACGTTGGAGTAGATCGTCCGGGCGTACGAGCCACGCACACCGTTCGCTTGGAGTTGCTGCACCCAGTCGCGGATGTGAGCCGGCTGGAACGAACCAAGCGGACGCGTGCCGAGGTACGGGAACGCGTGCAGCCGGAGCTGCGACTCCATCGAAGCTTGAGTGTTGGGGTCCGCCCCTTGCGTAGACACCCAGCCCTCCGCGTACTGCTGGAAGGTGGTTCGGGCCGCGCGGGGATCGATGTACTGACCCCGCGCCATGTCTGCTTCGGTATGGGCCAGCCACTGATCAGCGAGCCGCTTCTGTCGGTCCGGGAAGCTCTTCGACTTCTCCGTGCCGTCCGGCCCGACGTAGCGCGCGCGGTAACGGGACCCCACTCCGTAACGACCCGACTTCACCTTGCGGGGCTTGCCGTCAGGGCCGGTCACGGTCACGAACCAGCGGTCCTGGACGTGTCCGGCCATCAGGCAGCCACCTCGCCCCGACGGGAGTCGACCCAAGCTCGTACATCGTCGGGGTCGAAGCGGAGGTGCCGACCGACACGGAAGCCGCGGGGGCCGGTCCGCTTCCGGCGCCACTGGTAGACCGTCTCGACGCTGGGCAGCTCGAACATCTCGACCAGGTCGTCAGGCGTCAGATAGCGACTCGGCAGAGGAAGCGCCATGGTCACCACTCCCCCTCGTCGACCAGCTCCGCCATGGCTGCACGGGCGGTTTCGCGGTTGAGCTGGAGACCACGGGCGATGGTCGCGGCGAGGACGGATTCGCCGGGCGAGTGACCGTGGCCGGCGTACTGCCAGTCGGCCAGGACGAGCACGGTGTCCGGGACGCGGTCCTCCAGGCCGAGGGACTGCCGTTCCTGCGCGGCGCGGAAGTCGGCGCGGGCCTGGCGGAGCTCACCGAGGGTGGTCGAGTAGCGGCGGGACTTCGAGGAGAAGTGCCCCCGGAACCCGAGCATGTGCGCCCAGGCCCACAACCGACGTTCGAGGTAGAGCGGATCGACGCGGTGGCATGCAGCGATGAGACGGCGGGCGTGGTCGGGAACGCTGTGGCGATCGAGTTCGGAGAGCTCACCAATGCGGCGGTCCAGAGTGCCGGTGTTCTCCGCCGCCTTGGTGGCGTACTTCGCGACGTAGGACGCCACAGCCTGTTCGGTGACATCGGAGCCGTCGCCGAAGGCAGCGACTGGGCGGACGTCGAGTTGTGTGCCCCAGCGGAAGGTACGAGCGGGCTGCTCATCGGCGGCTGGAGCGGACACCGAGGTGTAGTTGTGCCGAGCGGCTGCGTGTATTGCATCGGTGAGCAGGTCGACGGTGGCCCAGGACGGAGGTGGCGTGCCGGGCCCGTCCGGTCCGTCGATCCGCATCACGGTGTGGAAGTGGATCGCCCCACGCTTCTGGAACTCTGCGACTTTGCCGTACGAGAGCCGAGCCGATTCCTTCAGTTCCACCTGTGTGAGTCCAGCGCGGGCCGCGATCTCCCGTCGGAGGCGAGTCGTGAACCGCATCCAGAGGTCGCCAGCGTGGTTGTTGAACAGGACCGACCCGGCGTAGTCGTACGTCTCGGGGTCCAGGGCGGTACCGAGCTCGGGTGCATCTGCCGAGTGCCGGCTACCGCAACGGCAAGCGCCACGTTCGGGACGGTTGTGGACCGGGCCGAAGGACGGGGCGGTAAGGGTGGCGAAGACCCGGGGGTGATCCCGCACGGTGGCGGGGACGTCGCGGCGATCGTCTCCGGCCAGGCCCGCGCGGATCAGGTGGTAGGTGTCTCCGGCGTACGTCCAGGCGCAGGAGGGGCAACGGGAGGCACGGCGCTTCCCGCAGGCGAGGCGGAGTCGTCCGCCAGGCTCGATCTCAGTCGAGTAGTGGTGAAGGGTCTCGCCGGTGGTCTTGTCCCTGGCGAGGGTCCATCCGGTCAGGTGGATCGGGTTGGAGCAGCCACCGGTACGGTGGATCTGGTCCTCCCAGCGGCGGAACTCGGGGGCAGAGGCAACCCTCAGCAGGTCGCCGAGGGTGAGCCGGTCGAGCAGCGGCTCAGGCATGTGCACTCCCCGGCGGCGGGCGGTGCGGTCGGTCATGATGGTGCTTCCTTCCGGATCTGTGGTTCGGGGAGGAGCACGGCTTCCGGGCGGCGGATGCTTGGCGGTATCGAGGCCGCCCGGAAGCCGGTCAGCGGTGGTTCTGCGACGCCACGAGCGAGCGGACGATCAGGGCGCTGATGGCGAGCGATGCGGCGGTGACGGCGACCGCGAGGAGCATGGAGACCAGGACCGCGCCGACGACCAGGACAACGGCCGTGCCACCACCGATGACGGCGACGACGGCACCGGGCGTGAGCTGAACCGTGGGACGTGCGGGAGCCATAGGGGCTGGGGCCGGGGTCCGGTGGGGCACGGCGGGGACGTCGTTCCGGGCAGTGCCCGTGACGATTCCGGTCGGCAACGGGTTGGTGGGGATCCTCGGGCGGAGCATGGCGGTTCTCCCTTCGGTCGGGGCTACTTGACGGCGGTGTCGATCACGGGGGTCAGGAGGCTGTCGGCGAGGAGGTAGCCGCCGAGCAGCAGTACGAGCACGAGCCACCAGGGCGGGCGGATCAGTTTCACGCCGAGCCAGCCGACGGCGATCAGGGCGAGCCAGAGCGGTACGTCCATGGCGGGACTCCTTCAGCGGACCTTGCAGCGGTGAGTACGGGCGGCGAGCTGGGCGGCGGACCGGCTGCTGAAGTCGGACGACCAACCGCAGCGATCGGCGGTGCACACGGCGGCATGCTGGGTGCGGCCGTGCCGGTCGCGGTGGGTACCGATCTGCACCGGTCCGATCCGCATCACGGAGTGGAAGTGGTCGCGGGCGGGCATGGTGGGTCTCCTCTCGGGTCAGGCGAGCTGAGCGGCAATCGCGGCGGCGAGTTGAGGCGGAACTCCGAGGCGGGCGCGGAGCGTGTCGGTGTCGATCGGTGAACCGGTACGGGCGCGGTGGTCGTCGGCGACCTTCCGGGCGTGGTCGACGAGCGCGGCCGGCACGGGCGGAGACGCGTCGGCGGGAGGTAGGACCGGAGACTCCTCAGCGGCAGGAATCGGCGCTGGTTCCAGCTCCGGGACCTGTTCCTCGGTGACGAGCTCCGGCGCCGAGGGATCAGCCGTAGGCGCCGCCGGAACGGGCGTGCGGTCCTCAACCGGGGTCTCGGTATGGGCGAGGAGCGTCCCGCCGAGGAAGGCAAGCGCGGGCCACCCAGCGATGCCGAAGCGCAACCAGGCCGGAGGGTGCGCGAGATCGAGGAATCCGGCGGTGGCGACGTTGGCACCGAGCGAAGCGACGAACAGGCGAACGCCTTGCTGCCCCAAGTGGACGACGACCTGCCCTGGGGCAATGCCTGCCGCCGCACACCTGCCTACCTGGAAGTTCAGCGCGCCACTTGCTACGGCAGGCTGGGACTTGGTCATGAGGCCGTCTCCCTGTGGGACCAGATCCTCACCTCTGTACCGGACACGGCGCGGCGGGACCGCGGCGTCTACCTCGCACGTCACGCCACGGCCGCGGCCAACGCCGGTGAGCCAGAACAGGCGTGGGAAATCGCACGGCCAGCGGTGCAGATCGCCGCGGAGACCAGGTCGGCCCGCATACGAGGCGAGTTGAGAACCCTCCAAAGGGCGATGCGGCCATGGCAGGATGCACCCGTCGGCCAGGACCTGCTGGAAACCCTGGCCGGCGTGACAGAGGGGAACTGAACATGGCAGAGGCGCCTGTGCCGTTGACCGAGGCTGAGATCGATTCGGCTCTGTGTGACGCCACCGGCTGGCGACGCGACGGCGACGCGATCACGCGTGCATTCGGCATTCGCTACCACGGGGGCGTGGCGCTCATCGTCCACGTCGCCGACGTCCAACGCCTCATCGGCCACCACGCTGACATCGATCTGCGCTGGGACCACGTCCGTTTCACCATCACCACCCACGACGCCGGCCACAAACTGACGTCCGCCGACTTCGACCTGGCCCATCGCATCGACGGCATCGCCCGAGGGCACGGGGCGGATCCGCTGAACACCTGAACTCGGACTGCTCTCCGGGCGGTGGGCGGGGGCTGGGCCAGTTGCACGACGCCTTGGGCCTTGTGCATGCCCAGCTCAGGGTTGTCCCGTAATCCCCGGCGGGCGCGCGACGACAGCTACGGCACCTCGCCGCGTTGTCGGAACGCCCGAATACATCCAGTATTCGGACAGCCGTTAGCCGACGGTTGAGGGTTCGACGCCGCAGAAGACCACTCACGAGACGAGTGCGTGGGCCGCTTACCTGTCGCCGGCTGCGCCCGTTCTCTGCCTACGGCCCACATGGCGCTGCATCCGCCGTCGCACGCCGCAGGTCAGCTCTGCTGTCAGCCCTTCATGCTCACCAGGCCCAACACCGCGCACACGGCTCCCGCGATACCGAACCCGACCCTCATGTGGTCAGGGCTTTTCCAGGGCGTGCCCCACCGGGACCTCCGCGTGACCACCAGGTCCGCCCAATCCCACACCCGGAGCGCGACATTGCGGTAGTCGCAGGCCACCACTATCAAGCCACTTCCGACAAGCAGTCCGAGCAGCCCACGAAACATCAGGGCCCCGCCTTCCCCCACCCTGGCGACCGAGGTCGCCGTCACCAGTGGTGTCAGTCTGCACCAAGGACGGACCTGCGCGCCCGTACCCGACCCGCGCCCCTCAGCCCCCCGCCCCCACCTCCGACTCGCCCCACCCGGTGACCGTCACCTCGTCCCCCACCGCCACCCGCCCCGGCCTGAGGACCGCGTACTTGGTTCCGAAGGCGACCCCGCCCGCTACCGCCCGGCGGTAGCGGGCCAGGGTGCGCAGGGGTTCCGGGCCCGCGCGGTGGCCCGATGCCTGGTCGACCAGGACCACCGCGCAGCGGATGGCCGGTTTGGCGTAGGCCAGTTCCGCCGTGCCGACGGTGAGCCGGTGGGCCCGGTCCTCGGTGTGCGGGTCGGGCCAGCCGTCGATCACGAGGTTCGGGCGGAAGCGGTTCGGCGGGAGCGGTGGCGCGTCGTTCTCCGCCAGTTTCCGGTCGAGGTGGTCGAGGGTGGAGCGCGAGAGGACGTGCACGGCGCAACTGTCGGCGTATGCCGAGGTGCCCGGGGTGCGGCCGTCGGTCACCCGGTCGTGTTCCGGCGGCACTCGCACCAGGCGGCTGGCGGAGCGGAGTACGTCCGAGAGCCATTCGGCCACGGTGTCCCCCTGGTCGATGCCCTGGAACGCCGCGCCGAACAGGTCGACCGGGCGGCGGGCGCCGGAGGTGTCCACGGGCAGGGTCAGGGGTTCGGTGTCCGGGGCGCGGAGGGTGAGCCGCGTGCCGTCCCCGCCGATGGCGGGGCGGATGACGGCCAGCCGGGGGTCGCGGCGCTGGGTGCGGAAGACGCCCTCGTCACCGACCACCATGAAGCTGCGGTCGTGGGCCAGGCCGGCGGAGGTCATCGACGCCTCGTGGGCGGCCACCCCTGCACATCCCTTGACGGGGTAGTACGTCAACTCGGTCACGTGGGCGGCCATACCGCGCCCTCCCCCTTCTCCGCAGGACACGGTCAGTCGGTGACGACGGCCAGGGTGAAACCGTCGTACCCCTTGGAGCCGACGGTCTGGATCGTGGTGGCGGTGAGCCGGGGGTGCTCCGCGATCAGTTCGGTGAAGCGGCGGACGCCCTGAACTCGGGGGTCGGTGCTGGAGGGGTCGGTGACCGCTCCGTCGCGGACCACGTTGTCGCCGACGATGACGCTGCCGGGCCGGGTCAGCCTCAGGGCCCAGTCGAGGTAGGCGGGGTTGGACGGCTTGTCGGCGTCGATGAAGACCAGGTCGAACGGGCCGGCCCCCTCCTCGGCGAGCCGGGGCAGGGAGTCCAGGGCCTCACCGACCCGGATGTCGACCGTGCGCTCCAGCCCCGCGCGCGCGAGGTTGGCGGCGGCCACGGCGGCGTACGTCTCGTCGGCCTCCAGGGTGACCAGGTGCCCGTCCGGCGGGAGGGCCCGGGCCAGCCAGATGGTGCTGTAGCCGCCGAGTGTGCCGATCTCCAGGACCGTACGGGCGCCCTGGATCCGGGCCAGCAGGTGCAGCAACTTGCCCTGGTTGGGCGCGACCTGGTGCTCCGGCAGTCCGGCGGCCGCGCTGTCCGATCCGGCCGCGAGCAGGGCGTCGTCCTCCTCCACCAGCAGGCCGTTGAAGTAGTCGTCGACGGAGGTCCATACCTGCTGTGCCATGTGGGTTCCCCTTCGATACTGACAGCATTCCGAAAGGGAACCTACTATGGGGGCACGACGGTCTGTCAAAGTTTCCGGAGAGCGCCCATGAGTCCACGACGCGTGGCCGACGACGCCTGCGGTATCGCGCAGGCCGCCGCCGTGGTGGGCGACTGGTGGAGCCTGCTGATCCTGCGGGAGGTCGCCCGCGGTCATGTGCGCTTCGACCGGCTGGCCGAGGAACTGGGCGTGTCCCGGAAGGTCCTCTCCGAGCGCCTGCGCACCCTGACCGACCACCACGTACTCGAACGGCGCCTCTACCAGGACCGTCCGGCGCGCTACGAGTACGTCCTGACCGAGCGGGGCCGAGGGCTCGTCCCCGTCCTCGTCTCGCTCCAGGACTGGGCCGACCGGTGGCTCCTCGGGGACGGCACGCTCACCGGCGAGGCACCCGGCGAGGGCGCCGAGGCCCGCCGGGTCGCCGGACTCGTGGGCGAGCCGGTCCCGCCCGGTCTGCTGCTGCCCGGGACCGACGGCAGCGCGCACGACCCGGTGGCCGCCGACGGCCCGGGGACCGTCCTCTTCGCCTACCCCGCGACCGGCGTCCCCGGCGTCCCGGCCGACCTCGCCGGACCTCCGGTCCCGGGCGGCGCGGGCTGCACCCTGGAGAACCGCCAGTTCCGCGCGGCCTGGCCGGAGTTCCGGGACGCCGGGGTCACCGTGTACGGGGTGAGCACCCAGTCACCGCCGGAGCAGGCCGCCTTCGCGCGGGCGGAGGACCTGCCGTTCACGCTGCTCAGCGACGACCGGCTCCAACTCACCGCGGCCCTGCGCCTGCCGACCTTCCGGGCCGGCCAGAGCCTGCGCGTCAAGCGGCTGATCCTCGTCGTCGGCCCGGACCGTGTCGTACGGCATGCGGTCTTCCCGGTCACCGACATCCCGGCCGCCGTCACGGAGTCCCTGGACCTCGCCCGGGCCATGGCCCGGCAGTAGTCCGGCCTCCGGAACGGCAGTTGGCCCTCGGGCGACGGCCCCGCCGCACGGTGGATCACCCGACGCCCCCTGCCGCCCCGGATACGGCACCACTTGACCGGCCGCCTCCCCGCCTCGGGCGAACATGAGTCCCCGGGGATGCCCCTGACCACCCGTCACACGCTAACGTGGCCTGTACGCCGCCCCGTTCGACGCGTGCACACCCCGCGCGGAACGGGTACACAGCGCGGAGGGCAAGGAGATCGGGGAGAGCGATCATGGGCGAGTCTCTGAAGACCTTCGTCGGGGGGACCGAGGTCGACGTCCCCAACAGCATCCCGGCGATCCGCGCCGCGCTCCCCGAGGAGAGACGCGAGGAGTTCGACCAGGCGATCAACGAGGCGGGCATCCATGAGATCCAGGCCGTCATGCGGCACTGGATGCTGGAGTCCGTACCCGATCCCGAGGCCGAACGCATCCTGCACAGACTGGCCCAGGACGAGGCCGAGAGGCGGAGCGTGGCTTGAGCTTCCGTATCTCGTACGCACCGCCCGCCGACGACACCCTGGCCAAGATGCGGAACGGCGACTCGTTCCGGCGCGAGATGGCGCGCACCCTGGGCCGTGATCCGTACGGACACGCCTCGACCGCCGTGAAGCGTGAACGCGACCGGCGCGAGGCGACGGTGTCCGGGTCGATCGTCCTCTACTACGTCTCCGGGACCGTGTGGACGGTCACCGTCGTCCGGCTCGTCCCCCTGCCGTGAACACCACGGTGTACGCCGCCGGGAACCCTGCGGTGCGACCCGCCGCACCGTCGGACCTCAAGCCCGCCTGACCTGCCGGTCCGTGTCGCCCAGGGTCTCCAGCAGGCCGCGCAGATCGTCCGCGACCCGGTCGCGCTGTTCGTCCGTCAGGCCGGAGAGCAGCCGGTTCTGGTTCTCCACGTGGTCGACCAGGGCCCGGTCGATCAGCTCCCGGCCCGCCTCGGTGAGCGACACGTGGACACTGCGGCCGTCCCCCTCCCTGCGGGTACGGAGGACGAGCTCCCGCGCCTCCAGCCGGTCCAGCCGCTGGGTGATCGCCCCGGACGTGACCATGGCGGACCGCATCAGGTCGGCCGGGGTCAGCCGGTGCGGTGCCGGACTGCGGCGCAACGTGGCCAGGACGTCGAACGCGGCGGCGTCCAGGTCGTGGAGGGCGAAGGTGGCGCGCTGCTCCGCCTCCACGATCCGCGCCAGCCGCTTGATGCGCCCGAACACCCCCATCGAGGAGGTGTCGAGCCCGGGAACCTGCTCGGCCCACTGCGCCAGCACGCGGTCCACATGGTCACTCATGACCTCAGCATAGCAATAGCTTAGCGCTGAGATACCTTCTTGCTTAGCGCTAAGCTATCGCTGTACGGTCCTGGCCATGACACAGGACCCAGGCCCCCTGACCGTGCCGCAGGCGATCCGTACGCGCCGCAGCATCCGCCACTACCTGCCCGACCCGGTGCCCGAACGGCAACTGGCCGAGCTCATCGACCTGGCGCTGGAAGCGCCCTCCAGCTGGAATGTGCAGGCGCGATTCGTCGTGGCCGTGTCGGACGACGAGGGACGTGCCGCCCTCACCCGGGCCACCGGCGGTCAGCCGCACCCGCGGGAGGCCCCCGTCACGCTGGTGTTCGTGGCCTCCGGCCAGGCCTGGCGTGAGGACCTGAGCGACATCTACGACCGGGCCCGGCGCAACGGCGCGTGGAGCGAGGCGTTCGTCAGCGGCTTCTCCCGGGCCACGCTCGACTTCCAACGGGACCTCGAACGGCGCGGCCTGCTCAGGGAGTACGCCGTCAAGGACGCCGTGATCGCCGCCACGTACGCGATGCTCGCCGCCACCTCCATGGGGCTCGCCACCTCCCCGATGAACGGCTGGGACGAGCGGGAGGTGAAGCGGGCCATCGGCGTCGAGGACCGCGAGGACCTGCACATCGCGATGCTGCTGCCCGTGGGCAGACCCGCCGAGACCCGTGCGCACCCCGGCCGCCGGCCCCGCTCCCGGCAGGCGTTCACCGGCCGCTACGGCCACGCCGGAGGTGGCCCCCGGTGACGTCCGACCGGACCGCGGCCGACTCCGCGCTCACCGCACTGGCCCCGCTGATCTGGGGCTCCACCTATCTCGTCACCACGGAGACGCTGCCGCCCGGCAGACCCCTGCTGGCCGCGACGGTCCGAGCCCTTCCCGCAGGCCTGATCCTGCTCGCGATCGGCCGGACGCTTCCGCGCGGCGGCTGGTGGTGGCGTGCCGCCGTCCTCGGGACGCTCAACATCGGAGCGTTCCTCTACCTGCTCTTCGTCGCCGCCTACCATCTGCCCGGCGGTGTCGCGGCGCTGGTGATGGCCGTGCAGCCCACGATCGTCCTCGCCCTGTCGGCGCTGCTGCTGAAGGAGCGGATCACACCGGTCCACGCCGCCGCGTGCGCCCTCGGGATCGTCGGGGTCGGCCTGCTGGCCCTGACTCCCCGGGCCGAGCTGGACCCGGTGGGTGTGGGCGCGGGACTCCTGGGCGCGGTGAGCATGGCGAGCGGCATCGTGCTCACCAAGCGCTGGGGGCGGCCCCCGGGCGTGGGCCTGCTGACGTTCACCGGGTGGCAGCTGAGCTTCGGCGGGCTGCTCCTGCTGCCCGTCACCCTGCTCGGAGAGGGGCTGCCCGGCGCGGTCAGCGGACGCAACGTCGCCGGTTTCGCCTACCTGGGGATCATCGGGGCGCTGTTCGCGTACGCGATCTGGTTCCGCGGCGTGGAGCGGCTGCCGGCCCTGACCGTCTCCATGCTCGGCTTCGCCTCACCCCTCGCCGCGACGGCGCTCGGCTATCTCGTGCTGCACGAGACCCTGGACCCGGCGCAGATCGCCGGGGCACTGACGGTGGTCGCCGCCGTCGTGCTCGCCCGGCCCCGTGCGGCGGGCGGCGGCCGGGGCCGTCCGGCCCGCCCCCGCCCGCCGAAGGCGGAGCCGACCGGATGATCAGCCGAGCTTCTCGACCTGGGCCGCGACGACCTCGGACGGGAGCCCGAAGTCGATCTCCGCTTCGCCCGCCGCACCGAGGTTGAAGGAGAAGAACGTGGCGACCGTGCCGGCCTGACGGAGGCTCACGAGCTTGAAGGGGACCACGACGCCGTCCTCCTCCATCGTCGCCGTCCAGGCCAGCGCCTCCTCGCCGCCGGACACCTTCTCCTCGGTCAGCTTCGTGATCTTCTGCTCGGAGCCCTTCACGGACAGCGTGAACCCGCCGGTGGCGCACGCGGCGGCGGACCGACGGAGTTCGGCGAGGTTCTTCTCGGCGCCGTCACCGTCGTACGAGGCGAGGGTGACCAGGGACGACGTCAGGTCGAACCCGGCTTCCAGAGCGTCGGCGGCGTCCGTGAGGTCTTCCTTCTCGGGCTCCTGGACGACCTTGCGCCCGGCGTTGCCGACCGGGGTGCCGCGCTTCACGCCGTAGAAGGTGTACCCGATGGGCTCGCACTCCTTCTTGTCCACGGTGACGTCCTCGGGCCGGGCGATCTCCTCCGGGCCGGTCCTGCTGATCCTGTGGCCCGCCACATCGCCCTGCTCCAGCGCCACCTTCTCCAGCTCCGCCGAGGTCAGCGCCTTGACCGCGGCCTTCGTGGCGCCGCCGCCCTCGGCGGCCGGCGCCTTCGCGTCACCCTTGGCGTCCTCGTCCGAACCCCCGCACGCGGTGGCCAGCAGGGCCAGGGACACCGCGGAGACGGCGAGGGCGGTACGGCGTACGGCGGTGGCGTGCATGGCTGGTTCATCTCTCGTGAGGAGGAGCGACATGCCTCCCGGCGCGGAACTTTGCCGGTTCCGGGGGCTGTTGCGAAGAAGCACACCCTACGATCGGACATCTGTCCGGTGATCGTTCCGCACGGTCACGGGATGTGATCGTGATGGCACTGTGATCATCCTGTGAAGAGCCTATGAGGACGGCCATGGAGCCGTAGCCGAGCCGAGGAGTGCCCGCCGTGCCCGTCGACCCCACCCCCGCCGTGCTCGACGCGGTCCGGGCCCTCGGCGCGGCCGGGGCGCCGGGCGACCCACCGCCGGTCTGCGAGACGCTCACCGGCGGCACGTACAACACCGTGACCAGGGTGACCTTCGCGGACGGCCGCGACTGGGTGGTGAAGGTCCCGCCGACCCACAGCGCCGGGCTGCGCTACGAACAGCACCTGCTCGTGGGCGAGACCGCCTTCCACGAAGCAGCCGCGACCGTCGGCGGCGACCTGGTCCCGCGGGTCGTGCACGCCGATCCGGTCCCCGGTTCGGCGACGGGCGCGTACGTGGTGATGACCGCGTGCCCCGGCCGTCCCTGGAGCGATCTGGCGGCCGACCTGACGGAGAGTGAGCGACGTCGACTGCGTAAGGAACTCGGCGCGCTCGTCGGCCGGCTCCACACGGTGACGGGCTCGGACGGGTTCGGGTATCCGGGCGAGCCCCTCGGACCGCTCTCCCCCACCTGGCGCGAGGCGTTCACCGCCATGGCCGGTGCCGTGCTCGACGACGCCGAGGCGTACGCGGCACGGCTGCCCCGCCCGGCCTCCGAGATCCGTGCGCTGCTCGGCTCCGCCGCCTACGCCTTGGACGAGGTGGTCCGGCCCGCGCTCGTCCACTTCGATCTGTGGGAGGGAAACGTCCTGCTCACCGGCGAACGGGGAGCGCGGGCCCTCGGCGGGATCATCGACGGTGAGCGGATGTTCTGGGGCGATCCGGCCGCCGACCTCGTCTCGACGGCGCTGCTCGGCGACATCGAGGACGACGAGGACTTCCTCGCCGGTTACGCGGCCGGGGCCGGTTCCCCCGTCGTGTTCACCGCTTCCCTGCGGCTCCGCCTCGCCCTGTACCGCAGCTACCTCTACCTGATCATGCTCGTCGAGACCGTGCCCCGACAGGCGTCCGGGGAGGCCCTGGAGTGGGTGTGGACGCGGGTGGCGCCGCAGCTCGACGCGGCGCTGGGCGAGGTGGCCGGGGCCGTCAGCCGCCGGACCGCCGGGTGAGGTGGCTGAACGCGTCCAGGTTCCGGGTGGACTCGCCGCGCTCGACCCGCCAGGCGTACTCCTTGCGGATCGCGCTCGCGAAGCCCAGCTCCAGCAGGGAGTTGAAGGCGCCGTCCGCCGTCTCCAGCACCACGCCCAGCAGCCGGTCGAGCTCCTCGGGCGTGATCACGGAGAGCGGGAACCGGCCGACGAGGTAGATGTCGCCGAGCCGGTCGATGGCGTAACTCACCCCGAAGAGCCGCAGGTTGCGCTCCAGCAGCCAGCGGTGCACGGCCGCGTCGTTCTCGTCCGGGTGGCGGATGACGAACGCGTTGAGGGAGAGGGAGTGCCGGCCGACGAGCAGGGAGCACGTCGTGGACAGCTTGCGTGTTCCAGGCAGCGTCACGACGTAGTTTCCCGGTTCGGGGTTCTCCCACGCGAGCTCGGCGTCGTTCAGCGTCGCCTCGATGACCTGCGCCACTGCTGCTTCGTCGGGTACGTCAGCCATGGTCCGAGCGTACGGCAGCGGGCGCCGGACGGCCGAGGCGCGCGGCCGGCGGCCGGGGGCCGCCTCAGGCGTGGGGAAGCCGGGCGCGGCGCCGGTGGTCGTACATCGCGGCCGTGTAGACGTCGGCGGTGGCGGAGGCCGCCGTGTCCCAGCCGAAGGACTGCGCGTGCGCGGCGGCCGCCTCGCCCATCCGGTCGGCCAGCTCCGGGTTGTCCGCGAACCGGCCCAGCGCCTCGGCGTAGGCCTCCGGGTCGTGTCCCGGGATCAGGAAGCCGCTCACCCCGTCGCGCACCGCCACCGGCAGCCCGCCCACCGCGGCGGCGACCACCGGCGTGCCGGAGGCCTGGGCCTCGATGGCGACCAGCCCGAAAGACTCGCTGTACGAGGGCATGACCAGCACGGACGCGGCCCGGAACCAGTCGGCGAGCTGTTCCTGCCCCACCGGCGGGTGGAAGCGCACGACATCGGCGATGCCCAGCCGGGCCGCCAGCTTCTGGAGGCCCTCGGGCTTGGCCAGTCCGCTGCCGCTGGGGCCGCCGACCACCGGGACGAGCACGCGCGAGCGGAGCGCGGGGTCACGGTCCAGCAGGGCGGCGACGGCGCGCAGCAGGATGTCCGGCGCCTTCAGTGGCTGGATACGGCCGGCGAAGAGCGGGATCAGGGCGTCCTGCGGCAGCCCCAGCCGGGCGCGGGCGGCGGCGCGGGCGGATTCCCGCGGCCTCAGGCCCTCGGAGCCCGCGGGGAACGGACGGAAGCGTTCGAGGTTGACGCCGGGATGGACGACGGCCACGGAGGCGGGGTCGGCCTCGTAGAAGCGGACGAGCTCGTCCGCCTCCTCGGCGGTGTTCGCGATGAGCCGGTCGGAGGCGTGCACGATCTGCGTCTCACCGATGACGCGGGCGGCGGGCTCCGGGCTGTCGCCCTCGGCGAGCGCGGCGTTCTTGACCTTCGCCATGGTGTGCATCGCGTGGACCAGCGGAACGCCCCAGCGCTGGGCGGCGAGCCAGCCGACCTGGCCGGAGAGCCAGTAGTGGGAGTGGACGAGGTCGTAGTAGCCGGGGCGGTGGCCGGCCCACGCCTGCATCACCCCGTGGGTGAAGGCGCAGAGCTGGGCGGGCAGCTCCTCCTTGGCCAGCCCCTCGTACGGACCGGCGTCGACGTGCCGCACCAGCACGCCGGGGGCCATCTCGACCGAGGGGGGCAGGGCTCCGGTGGTGGCCCGGGTGAATATCTCCACCTCGACGCCGATCGCGGCGAGCCGCTTGGCCAGCTCGACGATGTAGACGTTCATACCGCCGGCGTCACCGGTGCCCGGCTGATGCAGGGGCGAGGTGTGCACGGACAGCATCGCGACGCGGCGCGGCTTGCGGTGGCCGCCGGCGAAGCCGCCCGGGAAGCGGATACGGGGTGCCACACGGCTGCCGCCGAGCCGGGAGATGTACTGGCTCACGTGGTCCGCTCCTCCTCGCTCGGGGCATGACACCTCGGGGGCGCGCGGCCCCACGAGAGGCAGAACAGCGGAACGAAGCCTTTCATTTCCGCTTTACCAAATCATTACGCGCCGTCCCCGGAGCACCGCCCCCCCTCGCCGCCTGCCGCTCACCGCTGTCCGCTCGGAGCCGCCCGCTCACAGCCACCCGCTCACCGCCGCGTGCGGAGTCGTTAGGCTCGCCGTCATGCACCAGCGCCCCATCGGCACCGCCACACGCGGGACCACCAACCCCAACCGGCTGCGCCGTATGGACCGCTGGATCGCCGCCACCCACGGCCCCGCCCTGCGCCGCAGCGACCGCCCCGTCGCGGTCGACCTCGGATACGGCGCGGCCCCCTGGACCGCCGTCGAGCTGCTGCAACGACTGCGCACCGCCGAACCGCGCACGGCGGTCGTCGGGGTCGAGATCGACCCGGACCGGGTCGCCGCGGCCAAGCCGTACGAGCGCGACGGCCTCACCTTCGTCCACGGCGGCTTCGAGATCCCGCTGGACGCGCGCCCCACCCTCGTCCGGGCGGCGAACGTGCTGCGCCAGTACGACGAGGCCGAGGTCGCAGCCGTCTGGGTGCGGCTGTGCGCCCGGCTCGCCCCGGAGGGACTCCTCGTCGAGGGCACCTGCGACGAGATCGGGCGGCGGCACGTCTGGGTCGCGCTCGGACCGGAGGGCCCCCGCACGGTCACCTTCGCGGCCCGGCTGGGTTCGCTGGAGCGCCCCTCGGACCTGGCGGAGCGGCTACCGAAGGCCCTGATCCACCGCAATGTGCCCGGCGAGCCGGTGCACGCCTTCCTGCGCGACCTCGACCGAGCCTGGGCCACGGCCGCCCCGTACGCGTCGCTGGGCGCGCGGCAGCGCTGGATCGCGGCGGTGCGGGCGGTGTCCGCCGACTGGCCCCTGACGGACGACGTACGTCGCTGGCGGCAGGGCGAGGTCACGGTGCGCTGGTCCGCACTGCGGCCCGCCACGGCCGTGGCCTGACGGCGTACGTCGGACCGGCCTGCGGACACGCGCCCGTACCGGGAACACGCACGCGTCCTCGTTCGTACCTCTGTGTGACGCGTCACGCGGCCCGGACCTCTGTCGCTTTGCGGTGCACCGTGGCACGATCACGTCGTCACCGATAAGTTACTGACGGTAAGTCAGATGCCCCCGACCCGGCATCCGGCGACGTCACCTGGAGGGGGAGCTAGTGAACCGACGCCACTGTGCCTCTGCTGCGATCACCCTGGTCTGCGCACTGGCCCTGCTGACCGCGCCGGTCCAGGCCCTGGCGGCCCCGGTCCCCGAGCCCGCCCCCTCCTCCACGCCCGCCACGGCCGGGAAGAGCCTCGAAGAGGTGCGCGAGGAGATCGACACCCTCTACCGCAAGGCGGGGGCCGCCACCGACGCGTACAACCTCGCCGAGGAGCAGGCGAAGAAGCAGTCCGCGGAGCTCGGGCGGCTCACCGACGCGATCGACGACGGCGAGGCGCGGATCGCCGAGCTGAAGAGCAGGGCGGGCGCCCAGGCCCGCGAGCAGTACCGCAACGGCGGCCTGCCGCCCGGGGCCCAGCTCATGCTGAGCGGCGACCCCGGCCTCTTCCTCGACGGGGTGAGCCAACTCCGCCAGGGCCAGCAGGCCACCAAGGGCATGCTCGGTGAACTGGAGCAGAGCCAGGAGGACTTGGAGCTGTACACCAAGGACGCCGGTCTCAACTGGAAGAAGCTCGAAGCCACTCGGCTCAAGCAGAAGAAGGCCAAGAAGAGCATCGACGCCCAGATAGCGGCGGCAGAGAAGCTCGAAGCACAGCTGGAGAAGGAGGAGAGGGCCCGTCTGCTGAAGATGGAGCGGGACGCCGCGTCCACGGCACAGAACGCCTGGCTCTCCTCCGGCGCGCTCAAGGACATCGACCGTGAGGCGAGTGCGAGCGGCAAGGCGGCCGTGGCCTTCGCGACCGCCCAGATCGGCAAGCCGTACGTGTGGGGCGCCGAGGGCCCCGGCTCCTACGACTGCTCCGGGCTGACCTCCCAGGCCTGGGCCGCCGCGAAGCGGCCGATACCCCGGACGTCCCAGGAGCAGTGGCGGCAGCTGCCCCGGATCGCCGTCCAGGACATGCGCCCCGGGGACCTGATCATCTACCACAGCGACGCCAGTCACGTCGGCATGTACGTCGGCGGCGGCTCGATCGTGCACGCCCCCCGGCCCGGCCGCGACGTCACGCTGGCGGGCGCCGGCTCGATGGAGATCCTCGGCGTCGTCCGTCCCGACAAGTAGGCCCTCCCGTCCGGACCGGGCCGGGGCCGCGCGCCCCGGCAGCGCGCCCGGGACGTGTCCCAGAGTCCTGCCCGGCGACGCCTGGCACGCACGCTCGCCGCGTCGTCGTCACCGCGTGATGTTCGTCATGGCCCCCGTGTCCGTTTCCTCCGCTCCCATCCCGTCGGATCCGTGACAGGACGCGACTTATGGCCGCGCATATGACAGGGGCCGATCTCGTGCGCCATTCCGTTCCCCTGCCACGGACCGCTATGGTCCCCGTCTGGCGGGTCGTCGATCGTCGGTCCGCCGCGCCCTCGGGGGGAGGGAAGGAAACCCGAACCGATGCCCGTACCCGTACCGCAGCAACGTGCCGTTTCCGCTGCGGAGACCACCCACGGCCCCGACCTCACCCTTCTGGTGATCTCGGACGACCCTGCGGGCACCTTCACCGTCCCCGAGCTGTCGTCCGAGGGCGGGACCCGCGTCCGCGTCCGTACCGCCCGCAACCTCACCGAGGCGGGCCGGCTGCTCACGGACCAGGTGGACTGCGTCCTGGTCGACCTCGACCTGGCGCCGCCCGGCGGGGCACGCGCCGACAGCCACCCGGACGACGGCACCGAACCCCACGACGAGCTCGCCACCCTCCAGCACGTCCTGCGCGTCGCCCCGCGCCACGCCGTCCTCGCCCTCACCGCCGAGGACGACGCCGAACGGGCCGCCGACGCCGTACGAGTGGGGGCGCAGGACTACCTCTTCCGCGGGGAGCTGGACGGACGCCTCCTCAGCCGCGCCATCCGGTACGCCGTGGAGCGCAAGCGGGCGGACATCGCCCAACGCCAGCTGACCGAGTCCCGGCTGCGCGCCCAGGAGAACGCCCGGCTGGAACGCGGACTGCTGCCCACACCGCTCCTGGAGGGCTCCGACCTGAGCTTCGCCGCCCGCTACCGGCCCGGCCGCAGCCGCGCCCTGCTCGGCGGTGACTTCTACGACACCGTCCGCACCCCCGACGGCACCGTGCACGCGATGATCGGCGACGTCTGCGGCCACGGCCCCGACGAGGCGGCGCTCGGCGTGGAGCTGCGCATCGCCTGGCGGGCGCTGACCCTGGCCGGACTGTGCGGAGACGCCCTGCTCGCCACCCTCCAGGAGGTCCTGGAGCACGAGCGGCAGAGCGAGGAGATCTTCGCGACCCTGTGCACCGTGGACATCGCGCCCGACGGTCGCAACGCCGGTCTCTGCCTGGCCGGCCACCCCGCACCACTGATCGCCCGGCAGGGCCGCGCGGCGCACCTCCTCCCTCACGAGGAGGGCGGCCCCGCGCTCGGGCTGCTGCCCCGCGCCCGCTGGCCGAGGCGCCAGGTCCAGCTGGGCGGTTCCTGGAGCCTGATGATGTACACCGACGGGCTGATCGAGGGCCGCGTCTCGGCGGAGGGCTCCCAGCGGCTCGGCCAGGACGGCATGGTGGCCATGGTCAACGGCCAGCTGGACCGAGGGCTGGGCGGTGAGGAACTGCTGGAGGCATCGGTCACCCAGGCGCGGGAGCTGAACGGCGGCGAGCTGACCGACGACGTGGCCGTGCTGCTGCTGGAGCGCGACGAGGCCCGGATACGCCGACGGGGCCGGAGCGCCTCGCGCTCCCGCCCCGGTCCCGCCTCGCCCGCCGGCGCTCAGCGCCCGCCGTTGTAGGGGCCGTACGGTCCGTCGCTGGACGAACCGCCGCGGCGATTGCCGCCGCCCGACACCGCCTTGATCGCCGGCCGCACGTCCACCATGAAGACGATGGAGGCGATCACGCCCGCGATCTGCAGGAACAGGATCGGGATGAACAGGTTCACGACGACGGTGATGCCGAGGATGATCAGCCAGAAGGACTTCTTCTGCTTGTCCGCCGCCCGGTAGGCGTCCTCGCGCGCCGTGACGGCGAAGACCAGCGCGACCACAGCGAGAACGAGCATGGCCAGGTAGATCAGCTGGAGAAACGAGCCGAATGCTTCGAGCAACACGGTGAGCACCGCCTAATCAGGGGAAAGAGCGCCTCGCGGCCAAGGTACCGGGACAACGACCGGGGCACCCCGAAAGGTGCCCGACCGTGCCCCGGCCCGTCTGTCCGCCTCCCGGCACCCGGAGCCCGCATCGGGCTCCGGGCTCCGGCCGGGTCTCCGGACTACTCCGCGGAGGGCGGGGTGGTCTTCTTCGCCGCCGGCTTACGGGCAGGGGCCGTCTTCCGCGCGGGTGCGGCGGGCGCCGCCTTGGCCTCGGTGCTCCTCGGCGCGGTCTTCGTGACCGGCTTCACCGCGGGCTTCTTCTCCGACGCGGCCGGAGCCTCGGCCTTCTGCGGCGGCACCGGCCTGGGCTCCGCCTCGACGACGGTGGCGATCTCGACGATCTCGTCGGCCGTCTCGCCGCGCCACGTCCGCACGCTCTGCTCGCCGCGCTCGGCGACCTTCTCGTACGTCTCCCGGGCGCGGACCGCGTACTCGGCGGCCACACCCACGCTCCGCAGCGCCAGGTCCTGGGCGCTCTCGCCCAGCTTCTTCAGGTCGGTGTCCAGCGACCCCAGGACCTCGGCCACCCTCGCCTGCACGGTGGCCTGAGCCTCCCTGGCCTGCGTGGCGACCCTCTCCTGCACGGTCTTCGGGTCGGTGTTGCGGACGGCCTCGAACCGCTCGGGCGCCTCGGCCCGCAGCTGCTCGATCAGCGCCGGCACCTTGCGCGCCTGCTCCACGGCGAGTTCGGCCGTGCCGGCCGCGAAGTAGAGGGGGGTCGGGTCGGTGAGGGTCTTGCGCAGGTCATCGCTGATGGCCATGACTGTGGTCCTCCCGGATCATCGTGAATCAGTTCAGGGGTGGTGTCTCTGCGTCAGGTGTCCCTGCGTCAGGTGTCTCCGCGTCACTGCCACCGGCCGCGCGTGGGCCGCGGGCATCCGAACCGGCGTCGCCGTCCGGCCCGCCGGCACCCTTCGGAGCCTCGGCGTCGAAGCCGTTCTCCTTGCGGAAGGAGTCGTAGATCTGGAGCAGGACGTTCTTCTGCCGCTCGTTGATCGACGGGTCGGCGAGTATGACCGCCCGCGTCTCCAGCTCCTCCCGCTCCCGCTCGTCGAGGATCCCGGCCCGCACGTACAGCGTCTCGGCGGAGATCCGCAGCGCCTTCGCGACCTGTTGCAGCACCTCGGCGCTCGGCTTGCGCAGGCCGCGCTCGATCTGGCTGAGATACGGATTGGACACTCCGGCGGCGTCGGCGAGCTGCCGCAGCGAGAGCTGCGCGGTACGCCGCTGCTCACGCAGGTACTCACCGAGATTGCCGACGTTGAGTGATGCCATGCCCCGATGGTGCACCACTCTTGCTAACTTTTGCAAGCAGCCGCTTGCAAAAGTGTTCCAGGTCGCATCGGCCGATCACAAGTGCTTGGCCTGGGTGTCCGTTCCCAGTGCTTGTGAGGGTTTCCCGCTGAATCTGCTCGGCGAAGTGAACGAGTCCCAATCAATCTGCGCGGCGAGTTCTCTCGTGGGTTGAGCTCGGCCTTGGGCCACAGCGGTACAGCGGTACAGCGGTACAGCGGTACAGCGGTTAACGCTAAGCCGGTGATCATGGGATCGAGGCAGGTCGTGGGAGGGACTACCGCAGCTCGGCGTTCGGGCGGGGCTGCGCATGGAGCCGCTCGCGGAGGTCGATCTCCTCGGGGCTGAGCGGGTCCTCGGGCCGCCGGATGCGTACGGGTTTGGGTCGCAGCGGCAGGCCGTCGTCGGCCATGGCGGCGGTCTTCCCCCCTCGGGTGCGGCAGGCGGAGCCGGCGGGCGCGTCATAGTTCGGATAGTTGTGACGTTCTACCGCCAATGCGGCCCGATCGGGCGCGAGATCCATCCGGGAAGTCTCTCAGAACCGCCTCGCACAACATGCGGGTTTCGAGAGGGCTTTTGCGAACGGCGACCTGCGGAAACGTGATCACTGCGGGGGCTCTCGCAGATGAACATTTGTGAGAACCGGAGGTCTCACCCCTTCCGCTTTCCGAAACAGGCCACGGGCGCGGCCGCCTGGATCGTATGCTCGTTGCTGTGAGTTCCAGAAAAAATGTGTGCATGGAGATGGCGGAGACCACACACAACCAAGTGGCGCTGTTGGCGCTGGCCTGGGGGGTCTCCGAGAGCGAGGCGGTGCAGAGGCTGGTGGAGCACTTCCAGCGCACTTCCACCCCCAAAAAGAGCGATAAGGAGGGAAAGATCAACGTTCACGCCCTATACAACGGGGTGCGGATCGAGGGGCTTTACGACCCGACGGCGGAGAGTGTGACGGTGACGAGCGGGCCGGCGCAGGGGCGGTACAAGTCTCCGAGTGGCGCCGCCGCTGCGGTGCTGCGCGCACAGAACCCCAAGGTGAGCGCGAGTCGGAACGGCTGGTCATTTTGGATCATCACGGACACCGGCAGCGTGCTGCAGACCATCCGTCACTGAGTCGCGTCAGGCGTGCGGGATGTCCGCGCTCCGTTTCGCCCTGGTGTCGCCTCAGCCGGCGGGCAACGTGGCATGAGGGGCCTCGCTCTGCGAGGCCCCTCGGCTACCACCAGCGGTGATGCGAGAAAATTGCAGATGCGAGAAACCCAGGGATGCGAAAATATTTGACATGCGAGAAATTTCTACGATTGAGTAGCCGTCAGACACCATCCCATGAAGGGAGTTGCCCCCGTGGCGACGACGAAGACCACTACGGCGCGGAAAGTCGTGGTCAAGCGGCGCAGCAAGGCCGCGCCGCCGGAGTATGAGCCGGTGCCGGTCGACCCCCGGCCCGTCTACTACCAGAAGATCCGCGTGGGCCTCCTGGAGGTAGACCCCAGCCTGGACGCCCAGCGCATGTTCCAGCGCTCCTGGGCAAACAAGCTGGGGAAGAAGTGGAACCCGCGCCTTCTTCTCCCCGCGATCGTCTCGAAGCGAGCGGATGGCCGGTACTACCTCCTGGACGGCCAGCACTCCACCAAGGTGGCCACGGAGAAGCACGGCCCCAACTTCGAACGGCACTGCCTGGTCTACGAAGAGCTGACCCCGGCCGAGGAAGCCGCGCTGTTCCTCGCCGCAAACCGTGACCGCAAGGCGGTCAAGCCCGTGGACAACTACCGTGTGGCGCTGACCGCAGGAGAGCCCCTGGTGACCCGCGTCAACGCCGAGGTGGAGTCCTGCGGCCTGACGGTTACCGGCAGCAGCTCCCCCAACCAGGTAGGCGCCGTCCAGGCTGTCCTGACCATCGGCGAGAAGCGCGTGGGCCTGCTCCCCATGGTGCTGTACACCCTGACCGAAGCATGGGGCCGGGACAGCACGTCCTGGGACAACATGATGATCCGCGCGGTGGGGATGGTCATCCACACCAACTGGAAGAAGAAGGAGGAGGGGAAGGAAGAGGAGGATCCGAAGGTCGACCTGGACCGCCTGGCCCTCGTGCTCCGCAAGCGCACCGTGCGCCAATGGAAGACCGACGCCATCCGCTCCACGCACTCCGGCGGTGGCTCCCAGTCCCGCTCCCAGCCGCTGGCTGAGAACATCGTGACGGCCTACAACATTGGCATCACGGACCCCACCCAGCTGGTGATCGCACCCGGCCGCGGTACCAGCGCGTAGCCACCTTGCAAGGACAGTGAGCCCCCACCCCGGTATCGACGGGGTGGGGGCTCACTGCGTCTCCGGATGCTACCGGGCCACCGCGAACTCAGGGTTCAGCCGAGATAGGCGCCATAGGGATAATGGGATGATCTTGGAAGCCGAACCGTCGCAGTAAATCCGGTATTTACTGCGACAGAGCCCCGGCCATGATCGTCGCGACCTGCGGCGGACCGGGGTCTGAGAAACATCCGTGTCAGATCGTGCGCTAAGCGTTCGTCAGCCCTGGTGGGCGGCTGACGGGGCGTCGACCTGATCCGTGAGGGGGAAGGGCGCTCTGTTCTGTAAAGCCTGTTCTGGTTGGCGCCCGCCGGGGTGGCATAACTTGCCGCTCTCGTGGGGCGAGGCCCCCCGGGGCGCATCACCTTCATAGATGCAGTGGGAGTCTCAGGCGTTACGCCTCCCGACGGCCGCCCCGGTCCTTACAGTTGCCCCATGACCACTGAAGACGGGCCCGGGATGGTCCGGGAGAAGATGATCGTCGAGTACCCGGCCGACACCCGCCTCTCGCAGTCGAGCACCACGCCGGGTGGGCGCAGCAGCCTCCTGCGCGACGAAGACAACCACCTCGCCGGCCACAGCGTGCTCTTCCCGGCCGACGACGACCTGCTCACCCGGGCCGAGGCCGACGCCCTCGCCGACGCCAGGGTCAGGCTCACGCAGGCTGAGGCGGAGGCGATGCTCAAGCTGGCCATGGCTGGCGCTGCCGCGGTGGGCATCGCGGCGACCGCCGCGGCGGTCAAAGCCGCCCCGTACGTCAAGAAGGGCTTCGCGACCCTCAAAACGAAGCTGAACCACGGCGAACCGGAACTCGCCGACGAGACATCCGGGACCATCATCGAGATCGATTCCCCCGGACGGACTACCAGGTCGGAACAGCCGCCACGCGAGATGCCCGCCTCGTGACCCAGACGGCACGCCTGCCCGGGACAATCGGATCGGCGACCGGACACACCGCCGCAGAGACATCTGCGGAAACGCGAACGGGCCGAGCCCGCTGCGTTGCAGTTCTTCCCATACAGCCCCTCTCCGGACAAGCGGAGGTAAGTACCTTGCGTCGGCCCTCCGGATCGCCCCGGAGGGCCGACGCGGCAAGCGGGACGCCTGCGGCGGGGCTGGTCTGAAGTCGTCCTCCAGATAATGATCCGTAAGGCCGCGGGCACCTCGCGGACACGGCCAAGGAGAGACGTTGTCGAGACTGACCCTCGTCGAGCTGAGCGACCTTCCCCGCAAGTCCCACGGCTGCCCACCAGAAGTCGAGCGAAGCTGGGCCCGTCTGGTGGCCACCCACAAGTCCGTGGGTGGGCTGTTCACCACCCTCAACGAACTGCGCGCTGGTCAGGACGACATGCGCGGCGCCGTCTCCGAGACCCACCGCGACCAGGCCCGAGCCGCCATCGTCTTCACCGCGGCCGGTATCGACGCCTGCCTGCGCACCCTGCTGCGAGATTCTCTGCACACCCTGCTCTCCACGACCGGCGACGTGCATGGCGCCTTCGTCGCTCACTTCATGGCCAACCGCCTCGCCGGCGACATGACCAAGGCCACCAAGCAGGCCGTCGTCAACATTGACCCGCGCTCCGCTCTGATCGATCTTTACGTCGAGGACCTGGCTGGCCCCAGCATCCAGGGTGGTACCGACCTCATCCGCTGCCGCAACGCCCTCGGCTTGAAGCAGGAGTCCGCCCTCGACGATCAGATACTCAAGAGCCACCAGCCGTTCTTCAACGCCCGACACGAGGTCGTCCACGAACTCGACCTCATCGACCCCTCCGGCCGGGGCACCCGCGGGCGCCGACACCGCGACCTCGCAGCCGTCGGCGCCCAATGCGACGGCGCGCTGCAACTGCTGCACGCCTTCATCGCGCCCACCGCCCGTACTGTGAAGGCCGCGCGCCGCGCAATGGGGTTGAGCACCACATGAACGCACCGGCCCGCAGCACAGCCACCGTGTAGCGGTTCGTAGGCTCGCTCCGTCAGCCGCCCACCAAGACCGATTTCGGCTTGGCGCACGATCTGACACGGATGTTCCTCAACCCCCGGACCGTTCCGGACGCCGGGGCGAGGTGTACGCATTTACTGCGGCATCACCCGCTGACCGCGCGCTGAGTCGAATCAAGATCGACTCATTGCCCCTTTGGCGCACATCTCGGCTGAACCCCACCTCGGCGCAGCGGGCCTACCCGCCTCGTGGAGCTGGGCAATGAGCGGTTCGACGCCGAGTACGTCAAGGCAGTCAAGGACACCGACATCAAGCCTCGGGCACCCTGGGAACGGGCCGCCACGGCTCCGAAGCGGCTGGCCAAGGCGGCGGCTCACAAGCTGATCGGCGCCCTTGCCAGGCTCCTGACACCGTCAGTCCTCGTCGTCGTCGAGTCCCGGTGCCTCCGGGTCCCGCGGCGAGCGCAAAACGCCGGCGGCCGGGGTGGAAGCGGTGAAGCTGTAGCGGCCGAGCACGTTGAGGTTGCGGTGCTTGAGCGGGGAGAGCCGGACGATGTCCTCGGCCCGGATCTCGTGCCCCTCGGCCTTCAGTTCGGCGACGGCGGCGTCGATGTAGCGGGTGGTCCAGAGCGCGATGGCGTTGAGGACCAGGCCGAGCGCGCCGAGCTGGTCCTCCATGCCGTCGCGGTACACCTGGTGGATGGTGCCGCGCTTGCCGTGGCACACGTCGCGGGCGAGCTTGTGCCGGGACTCCTGCGCGGTGAGCTGGCGGTTCATCTGCCGACGGTAGGTGTCGTCGAGGGTCGACCATCCGCAGCAGATGCTCGGTCTTGGCGATCCGCCCGTTTTCCGCGAACGCTGCCCCGAGCGGGGTGGGGTTGCCCTCGCGGCCGAACATCCGCAACAGGTCGTACGCCCTGACCTGGTTGGTGACCAGGGAACCGGCGACCCGGAGCATGTCCGGCCACCACGTCTCGATCTTCTTCAGGTTCACGCGGTTGCGGGCGAGCGGCTCCAGCAACCCGTACGTGCCCGTCTCCACCCCGGGCATCGTCGCCCGCCAGAACCGCTGGTCGTCCAGGTCCTGAAGCGGGGGCTGAAGTTGTAGCCCAGGATCTTGAAGATCCCGAACACGATGTCGGAGTAGGAGGCGTTGTCGGTGGCCACCATCTCCGGCTTCACGCCGCCGTCGAGGTTCAGCAGCGCGTCCAAGATGTGCAGGGAGTCACGGATGCCTGCTCAATTTTGCCATCTACCAGCGGTGTTGGCCGTCCTGCCGCGAGAGACTTTCGGCCGATCACTCGGATGGGGGATTTGGTCCCATTCCTTCTTCTCGTTCCCGCCGCTTCTGCACAGTGGTTCACATGGGGGCCCAAGGAACAGCACAGCAGGCGTTGCCAGCCGTGGACCAGTTTGAGGTCGAATGGCGGGATGCCGACGGTGAGCATCGGCGACCGTTGGCGGATGTGCTCTCGGTGGAGTTCGAGGCAGGGCTGCCAGTACGCGGGTTCCCGTCGTACCGCGGCCAGCGAAACTTCCCGGGCCTGTACTGGTCGGCCACGACAGGCGGGCACGTGGGGTTCGAGTCGTGGCTGGAGCGGGATCACGCGATGCTGCTGGACTTCACGCCGGAGGTGACGGGGCTGCTGTCACAGCCTCTGTGGCTGTTCTGGAAGGACGAGCGGGGTAAGCGCATCTCGCACGCTCCGGACTACTTCGCTCGGTTCGAGGACGGGCGGGGGCTGGTGGTGGACTGTCGGCCGCTGGACCGGATCGACTCACGGTCAACGGCCAAGTTCGCCGCGACGCGCACAGCTTGCGAGGTGGTGGGGTGGGGCTACAGGGTTGTTGGCGAGGTGGACGCCGTGCGGATGGTGAACGTTCGCTGGCTGGCGGGATACCGGCATCCGCGGCACGGGGCCGACGAAGGCCTCGTGGCCCGGTTGTTGGCACTGTTCTCGGCGCCTTCGCCGCTGGTGCCGCAGGCTGCGTTGCTCGGCGATCCGATCGCGGTGTTGCCGGCGGTGTTCCATCTGCTCTGGCTGGGACGGCTGGCCGCCGATCTGTCACGGCCTCTGTCGGACGCCACGCTGGTGTCACCGGCGGCGACCCGGTGAGCGGGCACCCAGGGCCACGGGCGGCGGTGAGGGTTGGGGATCAGGTGCGCCTGGATGACCGGCTGCAGGTGGTCGTCGGCCTGTCCGGGACGACGGTGCGGCTCCTCGACGAAGCCGGGTCGGCGAGTCTGGTGTTGCTGTCCCACCTACTGGCCTCCGAAGGCTTTGAGCTGATCGGCCAGGGTGTCGATCAGGGCCGTATGCCACCGTTCGCGTTGTTGGACATCGTGCCGGAGCGGGAAGCGGAGAAGGCGGCGGCCTGGGAACGCCATGTGACCGAGGTGGAGTTCGGCAAGCCATTGGATACTGACCCCACGACTCCACCTCGCCCTGAATACGACCCGGCAAGCCACACAGTGGAAGAGCGAGTGGCGGCCAAGGCTGCGGAACTACGGGCTATCGGATGGCAGGCGAGTGCGGGAACCGTTCAGCGAATGCGCAGGCGCTACCGCGAGCAGGGCGTGTGGGGGCTGGTCGATCACCGCAAAACTCGGGTTTCCTCGCCGACGGGGCGGGCCGATGACCGGGTGGTCTCCGCCATCGCGGAGATCCTCGCCTCGACAACGAACGAGTCCACCGGCACCCGCGGCCGGCTGTGTCGGCGAGTGGAGGCGCTGCTGGCTGAGCGCCATGGCCCGGGAACGGTGCCAATGCCGTCGAAGTCGGCGTTCTACCGGCTCGTCGAGGCGGTGAGCGAGGGCACGCATGCTTTCGGCGAGGCCACGTCCCGCAGGTCAGCGGCTCGCCGCCCGCAAGGAGCGTTCACCCCTTCCTCGGCCTGCCGCCCCGGCGAGATGGTGCAGATCGACACGACACCACTGGACGTGCTGGTGGTCCTGGAGGACGGGGTGAGCGGACGTCCGGAACTCACGATCGCCGTCGACGTGGCAACGAGGACGATCTGCGCTGCGGTGCTGCGACCAGCAGGCACCAAGGCCGTGGACGCCTCCCTGCTGCTGGCCAAGATGCTGGTCCCGGAGCCGCTACGGCCCGGCTGGTCGGAAGCACTGGCGATGTCGATGACGCTGATCCCCCACCAGAGGCTGTTGGAGATCGACGCGCGCCTGGAGCAAGCGGCCGCCAAGCCGGTGATCGTGCCAGAGACGATCGGCATTGATCACGGGAAGGTGTTCGTCTCCAACACCTTCCTGACCGCCTGCCGGTCGCTGGGCGTCTCCGTCCAGCCGTCCCGCCCGGCGACCCCGACTGACAAGGGAATCGTCGAGCGGACGTTTTCCTCGATCAACACGCTGTTCTGCCAGCACATCCCTGGCTACACCGGTTCGAACACGACCCGCCGGGGGGCCGAGGTCGAGGCCGTCTGGACGCTCGCGGAAGTGGACGACCTGTTGCAGGAATGGATCGTGGCCTGCTGGCAGCAGCGGCCACACGAAGGACTGCGCAGCCCATTCCTACCGGGCCGGCCGATGTCTCCCAATGACGCATACGCCCTGCTGGTCTCCCGCACCGGCTACCTGCCGATGCCGCTGAGCGGCCCCGACTACTTGGAACTGCTGCCAGCACTCTGGCGTTCGGTCAACGACTACGGCATCCGTGTCGACCACCGCACCTACAACTGCCCCGGGCTGAACCCCTTGCGGCGGCGCTCCTCGGGAGTGACCGCCAAGGGCGGACTCTGGGAAGTCCATTACGACCCCTACGACCTGTCCCAGATCTGGGTACGCGACGCACGCACCGGAGAGTGGATCACGGTTCCGTGGACACACCGGCACCTGGTCTCCGCGCCGTTCGCGGACTTCACCTGGCGTCGAGCCCGGGACCTGCTTGCGATGCGGGGCCAGGACGACACCAACCAAGCCGCCGTGGCCGCCGCAGTCGACCAGTTGCTGACGCGGGCGGAAAGCGGGCCGGACCGCCGCATCGCGGCCCGCACCCGCGCCGCCCTGGAGCCCGCCCGGTCCGTCCCTGCGCTGCCGCAGGCACCAGCTTTTGAAGACGCCGAGGACGAGGCCACCGTCCCGGAGCAGACATCGAACGTCATTCCCTTCGGCGTCTTCGATGCCTTCACCGACGGGAGTCGCCTGTGAGCGAGGCTCCGCCACCGGACATCGCCAACCCCCAGATGTCGCTGACCACGAAGGAAGGCTGGCGGGCGTTCGTCGATGAGAACCCTGATCCCCCGCCGTCGCTCCCGTCCGGCACCGTCCTGGACGAGGACGAGCTGGAGTCCTACAGGGAAGCGCGGATCGACTATCACACACGATCCGTCATCGTGAACACTCCCACGATCCGTGGCGTCGTCACCACGGGCCGCAAACGCATCGTGCTCAACCGGCACCAGGTCTCCGCCCGCCGCGGCCTGATCGTGTCCGGTTCGGCCGGCACCGGCAAGACCACAGCGATCACCCAGCTGGGCAAGAACGTCGAACAGATCACCCGGCGGCGCAACCCCACCGCCATCGGCGGACTGCCGGTCGTCTTCGTCACCGTCCCCCCGGCGGCCACCCCGAAGATGCTCGCAGGCGAGTTCGCCCGATTCCTTGGCGTCCCGCTGGAGCACCGCATGAGCCAGGTCCAGATCACCAACGCCGTCTGTGACCTGCTCGGCAAGCTCGGCACCACACTCGTCCTGGTCGACGAGATCCACAACCTCGACCTGACCACCCGCAACGGAGCCGAGGCATCCGATCAGCTGAAGTACCTCTCGGAACGGATCGCGGCCACCTTCGTGCTCGCTGGTCTCGACGTCGAGACCAGCAGCCTGTTCCAGGGCACACGCGGACAGCAGATCGCCGGACGCTACACGGTCATCCCCTCCCGGCCCTTCGGCCACAAGAACCGCACGGACAAGGAGAGCTGGCAGGCCCTGGTGGTGACCATGGAGAACTCCCTGCGACTACAGGCCCATCGTCCCGGCACCTTGGTCGCCATGACCGATTACCTCCACGAGCGCACTGGCGGGCTGATCGGCAGTCTTTCCCAGCTCATCCGAGAAGCCGCAGTCGACGCCATCGACAGCGGCACGGAAAAGATCACCAAGCGCATGCTCGACGAGATCGAGCTCGACCACGCCGTCCAGAAGGCCCGGCCCGATCGCCCCCGTGCCAAGTACGCTCGCAGGCCGAAGGCGGCCTGAGTAATGGAGCCCTGGGAAGCCCCGGTCCGGCTCCTGCCACTTCCTCTGCCACCGGTCCACGGGGAGGTCTTCGGCTGGTACCTGCACCGCCTCGCCGCCGCAAACCACGTGACGTCGGGACAACTGGCGAAAACACTGACGCCGTTCAAGAACGCGCTGATCGGCAAGCGGACGGACACGTTATGGCGCTGGACTCCGATGGTTCTGCCGCGGCTGGCACTCCTGACGGGTCTCACTCACGAGACCCTTCGGATGCTGCTGCCAGCGATCTCCCGGATTGAGGCGCGTACCGGAGGCGAGGTGATCCGCTATCGGCGGCGTCTCTACGTCGCGTGCTCACACTGCATGCACCGCCGTGGAATCACCGAACCAGTCCTCGCGCATCGCCCCGCCGATCTCCAGCTCTGCCGCCGACACGGCATCTGGCTCGACGGCAACCGCCAATACCGCGTCAGCCACCTTCCAGAACTTGCCACGGCTCAACACCGGCACCGGCGAATCGCCCGCCGCTTCCCCAACACCTTGGAAGCAGCCACAAAGGAAGCGCAGCACATGGTCCGGTCCTGGCTTCTGAACAAGAAGCAGCCCCATCTGCTCTCACGCTGGAACGACCGTCTCGCTCAGCTACCGCCCAAGGAAGCCGCCTACGAGAACATCATCAGGCGACGCGTCGACGAGCGGGAGTTCATCGCCACCTACCCGGAGTTCGTCACCATGCTCGGCATGGTGGCCGACCCTGCTTGGCGAGCACGACGGGCGCCTCGCCAATGGGTGAACCTCAGCCAGCACCGGCGCACGATCGACGCTGTCTACGCAGAAGCCGAGCGCCGGCTCAACGTCCCCTCTCTCCGCGAGAAGCGTCAGTCCCACACCTTCTCCAACGACGCCCTCTTCCGCTGGACCGACTCATCGGGGAGATCACTGATGCTGGTGATGACACCGGAGGACCACAACGCCCTACGAGATGATTCCCAGTGGAACTGAGAAGCCCCAGGCCAGAGCCTCTTCGGCCAGACAGAACTGCTGGGACAGCCGCACCTCACGCCCAACCAGGCTCACCACTGTTCAGATCCACTGGGCCCTCCACGCTCCGAAGCGTCCCGGCTGAAATGACAAGGCGCAGATCAGGGGCACCTCATCGATTCAGATCTCTCGGGAACGGACACTGGGGCAGCTACGGAGGCCTACCAGATCCGGGGGCAGGGGGCGACACGCGACCTGGACGCTCAGGTCACGACTGGGGTGGTCGCAAGGCGCCGGCGATGACGGTGGTCACCATCTTGCGGACTGCGGCGGTCTGCGGTGGGGCGCTTGTCCGGTCGGCGAACAGCAGGTGCCCGGCCCCGACGAGGGTGGGGGCGAGCGTGTCGATGTCGGCGTCACCGGCCAGACGCCCCAGCTCCCGCTCGGCAGTGAGGTATGCGGCGATCATGGCGGCGCCCTGCACGGCCAGCGGGATGCCGGTCAGACCGGCCTCGCGCAACCGGGCGCGGAGGCCGTCACGGAAGGTGATGAGCGCGACGATCGCCACCGTGACCGGCCCGAACAGGTCCTGCAGCGCGTCGGAGAGGTTGTCCACCACGCTCCCGGTGCCGGCGGCCGCGCGCAGAGTCGTGGTCCGGTCCTCGATGCCGCGGACGCGGTCGAGGACCAGTTCCGCCAGAAAAGCGTCGAAGTCGGTGAAGTGCCGGTGCAGCACACCCTTGGCGCAGTTCGCCTGCTCCGTGACCGCCCGGCTGGTCAACGCGTCGGGCCCGTCCCGAAGCAGGACGCGCTCGGCGGCTTCGAACAACTGGCCGCGCACGTTGTGGATGTGCACCCCTGACGGCATTGTCTCCCTTTCCGCGCCGCCCGCCTTAACAAGTGGGCAACCGCCCATTAGTGTGGGCGCATGCCCACTTTATCGCAGGGACAGCCGGACACGTCCGGCCCCGAGCCCCACCGCCACCGGCAGACGGCCGAGTCGTTCGGAGTGGACGCCGAACGCTACGACCGCGCCCGACCGCCGTATCCCCAGGCCCTGGTGGACAGGATCGTCGCGGCAAGCCCCGGCCGGCACGTCCTCGACGTCGGAGCCGGGACCGGCATCGAGGCCCGGCAATTCCGGGCGGTCGGCTGCACCGTGCTCGGTGTCGAGCCCGACGAGCGGATGGCCGCCTTCGCGCGACGCAGCCGTGTCGAGGTCGAGGTCGCCAGGTTCGAGGACTGGCAGCCGGCAGGGCGGCAGTTCGACGCGGTCATCGCCGGCACCGCCTGGCACTGGGTGGACCCCGTCGCCGGCGCGGCCAAGGCGGCCCAGGTGCTCAGACCCGGCGGCCGACTCGCCCCCTTCCACCACGTCCCCCAGCTCCCGGCCGAGGTGATCGACGCCCTCGCCGAAACACTCCAACGGGTCGCCCCCGATTCCCCGTTCAACCCCGGCCTGCTCAGAGGATCGGCCGTGGACGCCTACCAGCCACTGTTCGCGAAAATCGCCGACGGCATCCGGCAGACCGGCAGGTTCAGCGAGCCGGAACAGTGGCGCTTCTCCTGGGAGCGCACCTACTCCCGAGAGGAGTGGCTCGACCAGCTCCCCACCCTCGGAGGCCTCACCCAACTCTCCGCGGACAAAATGGCGGAGGTCCTGGACAGCGCCGGGACTGCGATCGACATGCTCGGCGGCCACGCCACCATGCCCTACACATCCGTCGTGATCACCTCTACCCGCTCCCATACGGCCTGACCGCCGCAAACGTCGGGCGTCGCCGGGCGCGAACAGACTGGTGGACTCGGCGACGCCCCCAGGGAGGCGGGGAAGAGGACTCGCAAGCGGGGAAGGTTCCCCGACTTCTTGCGCCGGGCCTCGGCGGGCCCGGCACCTCCGCGCCGACCAGTGGACTTCCACGATGAGCACCCTAGGGCTTGTTTCGAAAGTCCCGCCTGTCCGGCGGGCGGACGGCGCTACTTTCGAAACAAGCCCTAGAGGCGGCTGCCTACGGTTGAGCGGGACATCGACGGCCGACCTGTCCCACTCAACCGTAGGCACCGCAGGTCAGAACCTCGCCCTGCCCACAGTTATCTGGGACAGGACACGGATGGTCCGGCCGGACGTCCGCAGGGTGTGCGCCGTGATCGCTCGGCGCCGCACCGGACGTGGTCCGGGCGCCCGGGACGATCAGGCGGCTCTCGTAGGCGAGGATGACCAGTTGGGCTCTGCTGGACACCGCGAGTTTGCGCATGACCCGGTTGATGTGGGACTTGACGGTGAGAGGGCTCACGCCGAGTGCGAGGGCGATGGCGGTGTTGTCGGGCTGGGTGGCGACGAGGGCGAGCACTTCGCGTTCCCGCTGGGTGAGGGGCGACAAGGAGCCGTGGGCAGCCGGCGCGGGGGGTGTGCGGGAGGGAGCGGGCGCGATGACCATGGCGCCGCGGCAGACCGCGTCCAGTGCCGTGAAGAACGCGTCGGGTTCGAGACAGGGGCCGAACACACCGGTCACGCCCGCCTCCGTGAGGAGCGGGAGCCCGGCCGGTGGGATCGTGCCGAGCACAGCGGTCCGGGTGCGGGCCGCGGCGAGGCGCAGTGACACCTGAGCCGCCGCCCACGGGACGCGGGCGAGTTCGCGGGCCTCGATGAGCAGGAGGTCGCAGGTCGTGGGGGTCAGGGCGGTCAACGCCTCGGTGAGTGTCGCGGTCTGGCCCTGGAGGACGAAGGCGGGGGACGCGACGACGACGTGCGCGTAGGCGTCCCGGACGAGGGCCGGGCCGCCCGCGAGAAGTACTCGGTGCATCGGCGTCCTCGGGACGGGGCGGGCCCGCGGCCGTGGCGGTCGCGGGCCCGTGCGGCGGGCGTCGTCAGTGGTCGCGGTCCGTGGCACCGGCGAGGCTGGGTTCGGGGGCCGTCGGCTGGGCGGGGGTCTGCCGGCCGAGCTTCTCGCCTTCGATGTCGACGTGGGGCAGGATGCGGTCGATCCAGGCGGGCAGGGACCAGGCGCGCTTGCCGAGGAGTGCGAGGACGGCCGGGACGATCGTCATGCGGACGACGAACGCGTCGAAGGCGACGGCGACGGCCAGGCCGAATCCCAGCGACTTGATCATGGCGTCGTGGGAGCCGACGAAGCCGGCGAAGACGCTGATCATGATGAGGGCCGCCGCGGTGACGACGGTGGCGCTGTGCTTGAAGCCCGTCTCGATCGCTGTGCGGGCATCGGCTCCGTGGACGTACGCCTCGCGCATGCGGGTCACCAGGAACACCTGGTAGTCCATCGCCAGGCCGAACACGATGCCGACCATGAGCACGGGCATCAGGCTCATGACGGGGCCGGTCTGTTCCAGGCCGATGAGGTCCTTCAGCCAGCCCCACTGGAAGACGGCGACGAGCGCGCCCAGGGAGGCCAGCACGGAGAGCAGGAAGCCGAGGGCCGCCTTGACGGGGACCAGGACGGAACGGAAGACGAGGATCAGCACGAGGACGGCCAGGCCGACGACGAGCGCCAGGTAGGGCACGATCGCCGCGCTGAACTTGTCGGAGATGTCGATGTTGAGCGCCGTCGTACCGGTCACGAGGGAACGGGCACCGGTGTCGGACCGGAGGTCACCGGCCAGGACGCGGATGTCGTCGACGAGGTCCTTGGTGGCGTCGCTGCCCGGTGCGCTCCGGGGGATGACGGTGATGATCGCGGTGTCGCCGCTCTCGTTGAAGGCGGCCGGCGTGACGGCGGCCACGTCCGGAAGGCCGGAGAGGGACGTACCCATGGCCTCGGCGCCGCTGCGGGCGACCGCCGGGTCCTGGTCGTCGACGGTCACGGTGAGGGGACCGTTGAAGCCGGGCCCGAACGACTCGGACAGTATGTCGTACGCCTTGCGCTGGGTGGACGAGGCGGTCTTGGAACCGTCGTCCGGCAGCCCGAGTTCGAGCTGGGTGGCCGGGAGGGCGACCACGCCGAGGGCGACCACGGCCAGGATGAGCATCCGGGCCGGCCTGCGCAGCACGTAGGAGATCCAGCGCTGCCCCGGCCCCCGCCTGCCGGGCTCGGTACCGGCGGCCGAGGGGACGGTCTTCTCGCGGCGCCTGCCACGGACGCGTTCGCCGGCGAAGCCGAGGAGGGCGGGGACCAGGGTGGTGGCGACGAGGACGGCGATGACGACGGCGCCGGCGGCGGCGAGTCCCATCGCGGTCAGGATGGGAAGGTTCACCACGGCCAGACCCGCGAGGGCGATGACGACGGTCAGTCCCGCGAAGACGACGGCGGAGCCCGCGGTGCCGTTGGCGCGAGCGGCCGCCTCGCGGGCGTCGTAGCCGTCAGCGCGTTCGGAGCGGTAGCGGGAGACGATGAACAGGGCGTAGTCGATGCCGACCGCGATGCCCAGCATCGTGGCGAGGGCCGAGGCGTTGCTGTTGAGGTCGAGCGGACCGCTGAGCGCGGTGATGGCGGCCATGCTCACACCCACTCCGACCAACGCGGTGACCAGGGGCAGGCCGGCGGCGACGAGGGAACCGAAAGTGATGAGGAGGATGACGGCGGCCAGGGCGAAACCGATGGCCTCGGCCGTGTGGCTCTCCTCGGCGGCGGCCAGCGCGTTGCCGGACGCTTCCACCGTCAGCCCCTGGTCACGTCCCGATTCCAGGGCCTTGTCGAGTCCGGTGCGGTCGCCGTCGGCGAGGTCGGACTCCGCGGCGGTGTAGGTGACCTGGGCGTAGGCGGTGGTGCCGTCCGCGCTCACCGCCTTGGAGGCGAAGGGATCGCTGATCTGCCCGATGCGGGCGGAGGAGTCCTTGACGCCGGTCAGGGTCGCTTCGAGGGCGGCCTTGTTCTCCGGAGCGCCGATCTTCTCCCCGTCGGGTGCGCGCAGCACGACGCGGGCGGTGGCTCCGTCGGCGTTGGCCGCCGGGAACTTCTCGCCCAGGAGGTCGAAGGCGCGCTGGGCCTCCGTGCCGGGCAGGGTGATGCTCGAGCTCGCGGGACCCGCGCTGTTGGAGGCGCCGATGCCCACGACGCCCAGGACGAGTGCCCAGAGGAGGACGACCGGCCGGCGCCGCTTGAACGCGGCCCTGCCGATCCTGTGAAGAAATGTGGCCATGGGGAGACACTCCGGATCGGTGGTGTTTTCGGACGTGCGGTGCCCTGGACCCGGCGGCTGACCGGCGCGGGCCTCGAAAAGGGCGTGCGGAGGTGGACGAGCGGCGTTACGCCGTTGTCAGGGTGTGCGAGGTCACCGGTGCGGCCGGAAGGCGCGTCCGGGGAGACGGTCGGGGTTCGGGTGGGGTCAGGCGGTGGCGGACTGAGCGGTGAGGGCCGGCAGGAGAACCCGCTCGACGACGGTTTCCATCAGCTCCTGGGTCGCCGGGATCCCGTGGAGGATGTTCTGGGCGAGCCACGGGCCGAGCAGGATCTGGTCCGCCAGGCCGATGACCGGGTTCGCGGCTTCGATCTCGCCCCTGTCCACCGCTCGCTCGAAGAGCTGGGCCAGGTCGCGCAGGATCGGGTGGATCAGGATCTCGCGGACGATCTCCATGAGGCCCTCGTCCTGAACGATGGCGGCCGGCACCGTGGTGAAGGTGTCCTTGACCGGGTCGTCCGACACCAGGTACCGCGCCACGTCCATCAGGTCGCCGCGCAGGCTGCCGGTGTCGATGCGGGACAGGTCCTTCCCGGCCTCGCTGGTGAGAGCCTTCCAGGCCGAGATGACCAGCCGTGGCTTGCTCTCCCACTGCCGGTAGAGCGTGGCCGTACTGCACTTCGCCCGCTGCGCGACCGCGGCCATGGTCACCTGCTCGTACCCGACCTCACCGACGAGCTCGGCCGTCACCCGCAGCAGCTCGTGCTCCCGCTCCGGGGTGAGCTTGCGGCGGCGCGACGCCGCAGGTGCCTCGGCCATGACTGCTCCTGATCCGGTCTGTAGCTGACAGCAGAACTGTAGCCACCCACAGAAGCGAAAATCAAGTTTTCGAAATGGCTGTTTTCGAAACTGCGGTTTTCGATACGTCTCGCACCCGCGTAGCCGTCGCCGACGGGTCCGAGCAGTCGCTCCGGCGAGCGCCCGGCCGCCAGGACTGCCGGGCAAGGGCCCGCCGAACACCCACCTTTTTGTGCGTACTTGGCAGCATGCGGCGACGCAGCGAAGCTGGTCACAGGCAGACGGGCGAGTCCCCCGGGACGCCGGACACGGAGGGAGAGGGAGCGGGAGGGGCTTACGTCAGGGCGCCACCCGGTCGCCCGAGAGCCGTTCCAGGCGGCGGTGGCCCCAGTCGGACACGGGGCCCAGCAGCTCGGAGAGTTCGCGGCCGACGTCCGTCAGCGAGTACTCGGTCTTCAGCGGCAGCACGTCGTACACCTCCCGGTGCACGAGGCCGTCCTCCGCCATCTCGCGGAGCGCCTGGGTCAGGACCTTCTCACTGAGGCCCGGCAGCCGCCGACGCAGCTCGGCGGGGCGGTGCGGCCCGGATTCCAGCAGCCACAGCAGTGCCGTCTTCCACTTGCCGTCGATCACGGCGATCGCGGCGGTCACCCCGCACACCTCGGTGTCCCGGGCACGTCCACGCGTCATCGTCGACCCCTTCGCCATGTTCCGCACACCTATGGGAGTTGCACATGTCCACGCACCACGACCAGTCTGCCGTCACCGTCCTCGGTCTGGGGCCGATGGGCCGTGCCCTGGCCGGGGCGTTCCTCGACGCCGGGCTGAGGACCACCGTCTGGAACCGGACGCCGGGCCGGGACGGGGAGTTGACCGCCCGGGGAGCGCACGGCGCGCGATCGGCGCGGGAGGCGGTCGCCGCGAGCTGGCTGACCGTGATCTGCGTGGTGGACGACGACGCGGCCCTGAGCGTCCTGCGGCCCGACGCGGTCGCCGGCGCGCTCAAGGGCCGTACGGTCGTGAACCTGTCCGCCGACACCCCGGCCCGGTCCCGGGAGGTGGCCGACTGGGCTGCCGGGCAGGGCATCCGGTACCTGGACGGGGCGATCATGACGCCGACCCCCACGATCGGCACGCCCGCCGCGGTGTTCCTGCACGCCGGTCCCGAGGAGCTCTACCGGGAGCACCTGCCCGTCCTGGAGGCGCTGGGCGGCACGCACACCCACCTGGGAGAGGAGATCGGCCGGGCCGCCGCCTACGACATCGCCCTGCTCGACATCTTCTGGACCGCGATGGCGGGGTACGCACACGCCTTGGCCCTCGCGGAGGCCGAGGGCGTCACGGCGCTGGAGCTGGCGCCGTTCGCCCAGGGCATCGGCGCGATCCTCCCGCCGCTCTTCGAGCAGACCGCGCGGGACGTGGCGGACGGCGGCTACTCCGGCGAAGGCAACCCGATCACCTCGGCCGTGTCGTCCATGGCCCACGTCGTCCACACCTCCGAGGCCCACGGCATCGACGCGGGTGTGATGCGCGCGGCCGAGGGCCTGGTCCGCCGGGCCATCGGCCGGGGCCACGGTGCGGACGGATTCAGCCGGATCGCCGAAGTGCTCGGCCGCCGGTGAGGGGGCCGCTGTAGGTTGCGGATGCGGACAGCGGCGGCTGCGGGCATCGAACGCCGGGACGGACATCGGGGGCAGGAATGATCACGGAGACGGAAGCGGTGCTGGCCGACGGCCGCAGGGTGCGGATGTACGACACCGGCGGGCCGGATTCCGGCCACCGCCTCACCGTCTTCTGGCACCACGGCACCCCGAACGTCGGCAGTCCGCCCGCACCCCTCTTCCCCGCCGCCGACCGGCTCGGCATCCGCTGGGTGTCGTACGACCGGCCCGGGTACGGCGGTTCGACCGCGCGTCCGGGCCGGGACGTGGCGTCGGTGGCCGACGACGTGGCCCAGGTCGCCGACGCGCTGGGCGTCGGCCGGTTCGCCGTCATGGGACATTCCGGCGGCGCGCCGCACGCCCTGGCCTGCGGGGCGCTGCTGCCCGACCGCGTCCTGGCCGTGGCCGGTGTGGCGGGTCTGGCGCCGTTCGGCGCGGAGGGCCTCGACTGGTTCGCGGGCATGTCCGCCTCCGGGCGGGCCTCCTTGCGGGCCGCCGCCCGGGGCCGCGCGGCGAAGGAGGAGCACGAGGCGGGCGCGGTGTACGACCCGGAGATGTTCACCCCGGCCGACCACGCCGCGCTCTCCGGTACGTGGTCGTGGTTCGGTGACGTCGTCGGGCCTGCCGTGGAGAGCGGGCCCGGCCCGCTGGTCGACGACGATCTGGCCTACGTCGCCCCGTGGGGCTTCACCCCCGGCCAGGTCGGGGTGCCGGTCCTCCTCCTGCACGGCGAACAGGACCGGGTCGCGCCCAGCGCGCACAGCGGGTGGCTCGCCCGTCACCTCCCCGCCGCGGAGCTGCGGCTGAGCCCCCAGGACGGACACCTCTCCGTCCTCGACTCCGCCGACGCGGCCCTGGCCTGGCTCGTGGACAACTCCGCCCCGGCCTGAGCACCGGGGCCGCCACCCCGTTCCGGACGGGGAACGCTCGCACAGGGCCTCCGGCCCTGGGTGAGCACGCCCGGACACCGCCCGCGTGGAGCGGGCCGGTCCCCCCGGCGCCGCCCCGGCCGCAACGTCTCGTATCGGATGATCCGTCACGGAACGGCTGGGTACCCTGGCACACATGACCGCCATGAGCCCCGCCCGCACCGCACCCGACCTCTCCTTCCTCCTCGATCACACCAGCCATGTCCTGCGCACCCGGATGGCCGCCGCCCTCGCCGAGATCGGGCTGACCGCGCGCATGCACTGCGTCCTGGTCCACGCCCTGGAGGAGGAGCGCACCCAGATCCAGCTGGCGGAGATCGGCGACATGGACAAGACCACGATGGTGGTGACCGTGGACGCCCTGGAGAAGGCCGGACTCGCGGAGCGCCGGCCGTCCAGTCGCGACCGGCGGGCCAGGATCATCGCCGTCACCGAGGAAGGCGCCCGGCTCGCCGCACGCAGCCAGGAGATCGTCGACCGGGTGCACCAGGAGGCGCTGGCCTCGCTCGCCGAAGGCGACCGCGAGACTCTGCTGCGCGCCCTGAACCAGCTGACGGAGGGGCACCTAGCCACCCCCGCCGAGAACCCCCGGCCGGTACGCCGGGCCCGCCAGGGCAAGGCGTAGGGACCAGGGCAAGGCGTAGGGAACCGGCAAGGACCGGGCACCCGCCAGGAAACACGGCCAGGAGGCAGGCGACACCGAGGAGCGCCGGGCTCCCACATAGGACCGTTAAATATAGTCTGTAACAGAACCATCTGCTACGGTCGCTCCATCGATCCGCCCGACAGGAGATGACCGATGCCCTCCGCCCTGCCTCCCTCCCACTCCTCGCCCTCCCCCGGCCCCGAACCGGACGACCGCCGCCGTCGGCTCGCCCTGGGGGTGATCGCCACCGGGATGCTGATGATCATCCTGGACGGGTCCATCGTCACCGTCGCGATGCCCAGCATGCAGCGGGACCTCGGCTTCACACCGGCCGGACTCAGCTGGGTGGTCAACGCCTACCTGATCGCGTTCGGCAGCCTGCTTCTGCTGGCCGGCCGGCTCGGAGACCTGATCGGCCGCTCCCGCGTGTTCGTCGCCGGGACCGCCCTGTTCACCGTGGCGTCCGTCCTCGCGGGCGCCGCCACCACCCCGGCGCTGCTGATCGCCGCCCGTTTCCTCCAGGGCGTGGGCGGTGCGGCGGTCTCCGCCGTCGGGCTCGGCATCCTGGTCACCCTGTTCACCCGGCCCCGCGAACGGGCCCGCGCCATCGCGGTGTTCTCCTTCACCGGAGCCGCTGGCGCCTCGATCGGGCAGGTGCTCGGCGGCGTCCTCACCGAGGCGCTCAGCTGGCACTGGATCTTCCTGATCAACCTGCCGGTCGGCGCCGCCGTCCTGTTCGTCGCCCGCCGCGTCCTGCCCGCCGAGACCGGCACCGGCCTCTCCGGCGGCGCCGACGTCCTTGGTGCCGCGCTCGTCACCGGGGGCCTGATGTCGGCCATCTACGCCGCAGTCCAGCCCGCCGAGTACGGCTGGGTGTCGGCCCCGACGCTCGTCCCGGCCGCACTCGCCCTCGTCCTCCTGGTGGCGTTCACCGTCCGCCAGGCCACTGCCCGTACGCCGCTCATGCCGCTGCGGCTGTTCCGCTCGCGGAACGTGGCCGGGGCCAACCTCGTCCAGGTCCTCATGGTGGCCGCGCTGTTCTCGTTCCAGGTGCTGGTCGCGCTGCACCTCCAGAACGTCCTCGGGTACGGCGCCGCCGCGACCGGCCTCGCCATGCTCCCCGCCGCCCTCGCGATCGGCGCGATGTCACTGGGGGCGTCGGCCCGGCTGATCGCCAGGTTCGGCGAACGTGTGGTCCTGCTCGCCGGGATCCTGCTGCTGATCGGCACCCTGGGCCTCCTCACCCGCGTACCCGAACAGGCCCGTTACGTGACCGATCTGCTCCCCGTGATGCTCCTGGCCGCCGGCTTCGGGCTCGCGCTCCCCGCGCTGACGGCGCTCGGTATGTCCGGGGCGCGCGACGACGACGCGGGGCTGGCCTCCGGAGTCTTCAACACCACCCAGCAGACAGGGATGGCCCTCGGGGTGGCGGTGCTGTCCACCCTGGCGGCCGGCCGCACGGACCGGCTGCTCGGCACCGGCCACGCCCGGGCCGAGGCCCTGACCGAGGGCTACCGGCTGGCGTTCACCGTCGGCACGGGCCTGCTCGTCGCCGCACTCGCCGTCGCCTTCCTCGTCCTGCGCCCCACCCCCCGGCCGCCCGTCGCCGCCCCCGCGGACCTCACCGGTACGGTGGCGACCCCCGCGACCGCCGAAAGGTGACCTGGTGCACACCCCCGCCCCGACGACCGGTGCCCGCCCGCCCGCCACCGCGTACGACGCCGTGCTGTGCGACCTGGACAACGTCGTCCGGTACTACGACCTGACCCGCGTCACCGCACTCGAACAGGCCGCCGGCCTCCTGGAAGGCACCACCGCCGGCCTCGCCTACGCCCCCGGGCTCGACCTCCCCCTCCTCCTCGGCCGCATCACGCCCGAGGAGTGGGCCGAGGCCATCACCGCGGGGCTGACCGACCGGGTCGGCCCGGAGTGGGCCCGGGAGCTGGGGCGGGCGATGGCCGAGGCGCCGTTCCGGGCGGACGAGACGGTGGTCGCCCTGCTGCGCCGGGTCCGGGAACGTGTCCCACTGGTCCTGGTCACCAACGCCACGCTCCAGCTCCACGACGACCTGGCCGCCCTGGGCCTCGGCGACCTGGCCGACCATGTGGTGGGCAGCGCCCACGAGGGCGTCGCGAAGCCCGACCCGGCCATCTACCGGATCGCCGCCGCTCGGGCGGGGGTTCCGGTGGACCGCTGCCTGTTCGTCGACGACCGCCAGGAGAACGTCGACGCGGCCCTGGCGCTCGGGATGACCGGTGTACTCTTCCGCGAACCGGCCGACCTGCACGGCCCGTTCGGGTTCGGCCGGACCGACGGGCGAACGGGGGGCGGATGAGCCGGGAGCCGGGCGAGCCGGACGTCGAGGTCCTGCGCGGGGGCATGGACAACGCGGGTGCCGTCGTCCGCCGGGGCGACACCGTGGAGCGCCCGGCCCCGCCGCACGCCGCCGCGCTCCACGCCCACCTCAGGGCGCTCGCCGCACAGGGCTTCGACGGCGCGCCCACCCCGCTGGGCACGTTCGACGGCGGCCGCCGGGAACGGCTCGGCCACATCGAGGGCGAGGTCGCCGTCCCGCCCTTCCCGGCCCGGACCTGGTCCGACGACGGGGTCCTGAGGTCGGTGGGCGCCCTGCTGCGGCGGTTGCACCGCGCTTCCGCCGCCCTGCCGGTGGACCGGGGCGTCCCCTGGCGGACCGGCCTCGCCGATCCGGAGGCGGACACCTCCCCTGCGGACAGCCTGATCCTCTGCCACAACGACGTCTGCCCCGAGAACGTGGTCTTCCGCGACCGGGTCGCCACCGGGTTCATCGACTTCGACCAGGCCGCCCCGGGACGGCCGCTGTGGGACGTGGCGACGGTCGCCCGGTACTGGGTGCCGATGTCCGGCGAGGGACCCCGCACCCTCGACCGGCTGCGCGTACTCGCCGACGGCCACGGCCTGGACGCCGGGGGCCGGGCCGCCCTGCCGCGCACGATCGAGCAGGCGGCCGCCGTCGCACGGGAGTTCAGCGCGCGGCGGGTGCGGGACGGTGACCCCGTCTACGTGCGGGCCCTGGCGGCACGCGGCGGATGGGAGAGCTGGGACCGCCACCAGGCATGGCTGGCGGCGCACCGGCGCGCCTTCGCCGACGGTCTCCTCGACAGCCGATACGACAGCCGGGCGGGCAGCCGTACCTCCCGAAGCGGTACGGACAGCCGTACCGACGGACTTCCCGACGGCCTCACCGACAGCCGTTAAGACAGCCGGCGCGGCCCGGGCCGCCGAGGACGCCCCTCACCCGGCTTCCCGCCGGACGAACACCTCGATCCCGTCGAGCACCCGCGCCAGGCCGAACTCGAACTCGTGGTCGGGGCCGTCGGGTTCGCTGATGACCCCGGTACCCAGCAGCCCGGCCAGCTCCGGATGCCGCACCGGATCGACGAGCCTGCGCACCGTTCGCTCCCATCGCGCCATGAACTCCTCGGCGGGAACACCCTTCTCCTCGACGGCGGCGGCGACGTCGCTCATCAGCGTGGCCTCGTTCCGTACGAAACCGGAGACCAGCAGGACCACCGAGATCCTGGTGCCCGCGGAGAGGCCGCTGCCTCTCAGCGCCTGGAGCCCCTGCTCCCACCAGGCCACGGAGTTGGGGCTCGCGGGCGGGCCCGCGATCGGGATGCGCAGCGCCCACAGGTTGCGCTGGAACATCCGCCGCTGGGCCCACGCCCACTCGCCGAGCGCCGCGCGCCAGCCCGCCCCCGACTCCAGCGCGGGCAGCGGCTCCGGGGTGCCCATGGCCGCCTCCTGCATCAGGAGGTACAGCTCCTCCTTCGCGGAGACGTACCGGTAGAGCGCCATCGTCGAGGCACCCAGCTCCTTGGCGACCCGCCCCATCGAGACGGCCCCGAGCCCTTCGGACGCGGCGACGCCCACGGCGGCGGCGACGATGCGGTCCACCGACAACCCCGGTTTGGGGCCCTTGACCGGGCGGTCCCGCAGCCCCCAGGCGGCCTCGATGCCGGGCGAAAGCCCCGTACCGCCCGCCGCGTCGTTCTTCCCGGTCACCCGAAGCCGCCTCTCGCCGTACCGCCTTGACCGCCATCCTAGTTTTGCGTAATGCTTACGCGGTAGCGCGTACTAGATACGCAGAACCGAAGGGGGGTCTCCGCCGTGCCGGAGACGATGATCGAGGCCCACGGCCTCACCAAGTCCTACGGAGAACGGTCCGCCCCGGTGCGCGTCCTGGACGGCATCGGCCTCCAGGTCCCGCGCGCCGGTGTCTTCGCCCTGCTCGGCCCCAACGGTGCGGGCAAGACCACCACGGTCCGGATCCTCGCCACCCTGACCACCGCCGACTCCGGCACCGCGCACGTCGCCGGGTACGACGTCGTCGCCGACCGGCGCCGGGTCCGCCGGGCGATCAGCCTGACCGGGCAGTTCGCCGCCGTCGACGAGACCCAGACGGGCGAGGAGAACCTCCGAATGACGGCCCGGCTGACCGGCCTGTCCCGCACCCGTGCCAGGCAACGGGCCGAGGAGCTCCTGGCCCGCTTCGACCTCACCGACGCGGGACGCCGGCAGGTGCGTACGTACTCAGGAGGGATGCGTCGCCGGCTCGACCTGGCGGCCGGGCTGGTCGGCTCCCCCGAGCCCGGCGTCTTCTTCCTCGACGAGCCCACCACCGGCCTCGACCCCCGCAGCCGCCGCGAGCTCTGGACGGTCGTCCGCGACCTCGCCGACCGGGGCGCGACCGTGCTGCTCACCACCCAGTACCTGGAGGAGGCGGACCAGCTGGCCGACCGGATCGCCGTGCTCGACGGCGGCCGGATCGTCGCCGAGGGCAGCCCCGAGACCCTGAAGGCCCGTGTCCCCGGCCACCGGCTCGATCTGGTCCTCACCGGCAAGGAGGCCTACCTCCGCCTCGCGACCCGCGCCGTCCACCACTCCCCCGGCACGCTCACCCTGGGCCTGCCCACCGACGGCACCGCGGCCCACGTCCGCGCCCTGCTCGACGAGATCGACCCGCACCGCACCGACGTCGACCGCTTCTCCGTGCACAGCGCGAGCCTCGACGACGTGTTCCTGGCCCTGACCGGGGCGACCACCGAACCGACGGAGGCACCCGACCATGTCTGACGCCCCCGGGATCCTCACCCACGCCGCCGTCATGACCGGCCGCAGCCTGCGCATCAGCCGCCGCAACATCGACGCCGTGATCACCTCGCTGATGCTGCCGGTCATGCTGATGCTGATCTTCGTCTACTTCTTCGGCGGCGCGATCGACACGGGTACCGCCTACGACTCGTACGTCATGTACGTCGTCCCCGGCGTCCTCCTGCTGTGCGCGGGCTTCGGCTCGGCCACCACCGCCGTGGCGGTCAGCGAGGACATGAAGGGCGGCATCATCGACCGCTTCCGCTCCCTGGACGTCGGCGGCACACCGGTCCTGGCCGGGCACGTGGCGGCGAGCACCGTGCGCAACCTGGTCTCCACCACGCTGGTCTTCGGCGTCGCCCTGCTCATCGGCTTCCGTCCCGCCGCCTCGCTCGGCGGCTGGATCGCCGCCCTGGGCGTCCTGCTCGCCTACATCGTCGCGCTGTCCTGGATCTCGGCGGCCATCGGCCTGCTGGCCCGCACCCCGGAGGCGGCCGGCGGCTTCACCTTCTTCATGTCGTTCCTGCCCTACCCGAGCAGCGCGTTCGTCCCGGTCGACTCGATGCCGGGCTGGCTGCACGGGTTCGCCGACCACCAGCCCGTCACCCCGGCCGTCGAGGCGCTGCGCGGCCTGCTGCTCGCCCAGCCGGTGGGCAACGCCCCCTGGGTCGCGCTGGCCTGGGCGGCGGGCATCCTCACCGTGGCCGTCGGGCTGTCGGGGGTGCTGTTCAAGGTGCGGACCGCGTGATCCGGTGGGGCGCCCCCGCCTGAGGCCGCGTCAGAAGACGTCCGGGCACCACGCCCGCCGCGGCGCCCGGAACAGCGCGTCCGCCACCGCCACCACGCCCGGCCGCAGCTCCTCCACCCGGCCGAGCGCGGCGAGCCGTGCCACGGACTCGTCACCGAGGTAGAGCGTTCCCAGTTCCCTGACGTCCAGGGCGAGATCGGCACTCCGGGTCGTCGGCGTACACGAGGCGCCCCCCGGTGCGGCCTCCAGCAGGAAGCGGCCCCCGGCCAGTCCCGCCGCGTCGTGGACCTCCAGGACCAGGGAGGCGTCGGCGGACCAGGTCCGGGCCTCCAGCGCCCGGGGCACGTCCAGGAGGCGCAGCCACAGGAAGTCCGCCTGGGTCACCACCCGGGCGGCCCGGGGGTCCGGGAGGAAGAAGGGGAGCAGGTCGTCCGGGGCCCGGTAACCGCTGCGGACGGTGGTGATCCAGTCCACCGAGCACACGAACCGCCACAGCGCGCGTTCCGCCGCCGGGGTCGCGGCGATCAGATCGCTCACCGTCGCCTTGTTCAGCGGCTGCTTGGCGTCGCCCCAGTGGTCGTCGGCCCGGTAGGCGATCAGCCCGTCCACCTCACCGCCGGCCGAGCGGTAAACCGCGTAGAAGGGCTCGGTCCATGTCTCGTGCGCCGGCACCTCGATCCCCGTGCTCCGCTGCCACCAGCGCGCGTCCCGGCTGACGATGCCGTGCTGCCGGGCCGCCAGCCGCCCGTGGAGCTCGGGGCCCAGCTTGCGCACGGCGTCGCCGTCCACCAGGTCGATCCGGCCGCCGTCCGCTTCGTCCGGCACCGGCCGGCGCGGGTCCAGACCGCTCCGGGGCACATCGATCTCCCACTCGGTGGCCCAGGCGGCCTGGCCGAAGCCGTACCTCCCGTAGATCGGGTACTCGGCCGCGATCAGCGAGGCGACCACGTCACCGCGCTCCTTCGCCGCCGCGAGGTCCACCGCCATCATCCGTCCCAGCAGCCCGCGGCGGCGGTGCGTGGGTGACACGGTCACCGCGGTGACCGCGTCGGCCGGCACGGTGGCGCCGCCCACCACGGTCAGCTCCTGGGCGAACGACCGGAAGGTGGCCACACACCGGTCCCCGTCGAACACTCCCTGGACCCGCGCCAGATCGGTATGGGTCAGCCGCACCGCGACCTCCTCGTCCGTCGCCACGTACGGCCGCAGGAAACCGGTGCTCACGGCACGCAGCCAGTCGGGGAAGTCGGAGACGGTGACCGTACGCGGATCGAGGCTCATGCCCCCCCACGCTATGCACGCCGCCCCCAGGCTGTCGCTCCGATTACGGGGCGCCCCACCGCGCCGGCCGCCTCAGAACGCCGCGCGGATCCGGCCGACCTCCTCGGCACCGCCCAGCAGCGGCGCCCGGCCGATACGGGACACCACCGGGGCGTCCACACCCAGGAGTTCGAGCGCACGGGCCAGCACCGGCCCCAGGGCGCGCGTCGAGCCGTCGTCGATCTTGAAGGCCAGCGCCCGGCCGTCCGCCAGCGCGACCGCCTGGACCGCCTCGGCGCCCATCTTGGACAGCGTCCCCGGCACCTCCCGCATCAGCCAGGTGTCCGGGCGGCGGGTGCCCGCCACGTACTCGGGGTGGGCCCGCATCGCGTCCGCGACCCGGCGCTCCGCCGAACCCGGCTCGGCGGTGACGAACGCGCGGAAGGCGCGGGCCAGCCCCACCAGCCCGATCGCCATCAGCGGCGCCCCGCAGCCGTCGGTGCCGACCGCCGCGACGGGCTCGCCCGCCGCTTCGGCGACCATCTGCCCGACCAGGACCTGCAAGGGGTGGGCCGGGTCGAGGTAGGTCGCGGTGTCCCAGCCGTTGCGCACGCAGACCGCGAGCATCGCCGCGTGCTTGCCGGAGCAGTTCATGGTGAGCGGCTCCCGGACCCGGCCCGCCGCGAGGTACGCCTCCGCCTCGACCGGGTCCAGCGGCAGGTCCGGCGGGGTCCGGAGGTCGTCCGGCGTCAGACCGTGTTCGGCGAGCATCGTGCGGACGAGAGCGAGGTGGAAGTCCTCACCGGAGTGGCTCGCGGCGGCCAGCGCCAGCCGCTCACCGCTCAGTTCGAGACCGGCCCGCAGGATCGCGGCGGCCTGCATCGGCTTGTTGGACGAGCGCGGGAAGACCGGCGCGGCCGGGTCCCCGAGAGCGAGGTCGACGCTCCCGTCGGCGGCCAGCAGGACCAGCGAACCCCGGTGGTGGCCCTCCGTGAAGCCGGACCGTACGACCTCGGCCAGGACCGGGAGCGGGGCGGACGCTGAGGAGTTCTGCGAGGTCATGGTGACGGACGGCCTTCCGGAGGCGGGCGGGACCCGCCCCCGGAAGGGTCGCCTCAGGCGAGCAGGTCGTCTACTTGTGCTTCCCCGTCACGGTACCTGCGGGCGATCTCGGCGCTGCAATCGTCCACCGTCCGCTGGAGCCGGTGACGGCGCCGGGACACCTGCTGCTCGTAGCGGACGAGCCGCCCCATCGCCGCCAGCAGCTCGTCGTCCGTGCGCGCCCCCAGGTCGGACAGGCCCACCTCGGCGAGGGTGTCCGCGGCCAGCCGCCGGTACTCGTCGCTGCGCGGCGTGGTGAGGGTGACGTGCCGCACCGAGGACCGGTGCACGGACGGGGTGTCGGCGAGGATCTCCGAGAGCCGGTCCACCACCGGCGACCGGTGTCCGGCACGCCGGGCGAGCTCCGCCCGCAGGATGTCGATCCGGCCCTGGACGAGCCGGCGCACGTAACTGAGGTCCGCCTCGTCACGCTGGGCGTCCCGGCGCCGGCTCCGCAGATCCGGGAGCCGCAGCCCGCCGAACTCCGCGTGCCCGCGCGCCGCCCCCTCGCCCGTACCACAGCCTCCCGCGGTCTGCCCGGGCACGTGCAGCGGCCCGGGCGGCTGCGCGGACAGCGGCGCGGACTCGGCGAGCTGGTCCGGTCCGGGTGTGGCGCCTGTCCGCTGTACAGGTGGCCGCAAGGTACCGGCAGTACGTGTCACCGGTACGGCGCCGGGGGATGACCCGGTTCCCTGTGTACTCATGCTGTTCCGTCCCCTCGGCCGGTGCGTCGGCACACCGACACCGTGCATGGTGCCACTACGGAGGGTGTCCATGCAGGCACTCTGTACCCGTTCAGCCCAAGATAGGTTGGTCTGTATGCGTGCAGTGATACAGAGAGTGGACGGCGCGAGCGTCGCCGTCGCGGGTGGCGCGGACGGTGCGCCGGAGCCCGGGAAGGTCGGCGAGATCGTCGGCGAAGGACTGTGTGTGCTGGTCGGGGTCACGCACGGGGACACCCCGCAGAAGGCGGCGCAGCTCGCCCGCAAGCTGTGGAGCCTGCGCATCCTGGAGGGCGAGAAGTCCTGCTCGGATGTGAATGCACCGCTTTTGGTCATTTCGCAGTTCACCCTCTACGGGGACGCCAGGAAGGGCCGCAGGCCCACCTGGAACGCGGCCGCACCCGGCGAGGTCGCCGAACCCCTGGTCGACGAGGTGGTGGCACAGCTGCGCGCGCTCGGCGCGCGGGTGGAGACGGGCCGGTTCGGGGCGGACATGCGCGTCACGCTCACCAACCACGGCCCGTTCACCGTCCTGGTCGAGGTCTGAGGCCGTCCCCCGTCCTACGGCTCGACGACCGTCTCCTGGGCCGCCGCCGTGTCACCGGCGATCAGTTCCGCGTCCACGGCCACGTTCCGCTTCACCAGGGCCAGGGCGATGGGGCCCAGCTCGTGGTGGCGGGCTGACGTGGTGACGAAGCCGAGCTGCCGCCCCTCCGCGCCGTCCGCCGCGAGCCGCACCGGCGTCCCGTGGCCGGGCAGGTGCACCTCGCTGCCGTCCAGGTGCAGGAAGACCAGCCGACGGGGCGGCTTCCCCAGGTTGTGGACGCGGGCCACGGTCTCCTGCCCGCGGTAGCAGCCCTTCTGGAGGTGGACGGCCGTGCCGATCCAGCCCAGCTCGTGCGGGATGGTGCGGTGGTCGGTCTCGAAGCCGAGCCGCGGGCGGTGCGTCTCGACGCGCAGCGCCTCGTACGCCAGGATCCCGACGGCCGGGCCGTGCGCGGCGGCGTACGCCTCCAGATCGGCGCGGGGCAGGAAGAGGTCACGGCCGTGCGGCATCTCCCGTACGGCCACACCGTCCGGGACCTCGGCGATGGAACCGGCCGGCAGGTGGACGACGGCGACGTCCCCGGTGCGGTCGGCGACCTCGACCCGGTAGAAGAACTTCATCGACTCCAGGTACGCGATCAGCTCGCCCTCGGTCCCGGGCTCGACGTGCGCCCACACCGTCGTGCCGTCGTCGACCAGGTAGAGGGCGTGCTCGATGTGCCCGTTGGCGGAGAGGATCAGCGCCTCGGTCGCCTGGTGGGGGGCGAGGTCGCTGACGTGCTGGGTGAGCAGCAGGTGCAGCCAGGTCAGCCGGTCGTCGCCGGTGACCGTGACGACCCCGCGGTGCGAGAGGTCGACCAGGCCGCTGCCGTCGGCGAGCGCGCGTTGCTCACGGAACAGGTCGCCGTAGTGCGCGGCGACGCCTTCGTCGCGCCCCTCGGCGGGGACGGCGCCGGGCAGGGACAGCAGGGGGCTCTTCATGCGACCAGCGTACGACTCGCGCCGACGCGGACACGGGACAGCCCTCAGAACCTGTCGGAGGGCTCCGCTCGGGCGTCCACGCCCCGACAGGCCCTCAGCCGGTGGTCGACGGGCCGGACCCGGCCGCCTTCGCCGCGCAGTCGGCACACCGGCCGAAGATCGCGAAGTGCTTCATGTCCGTCTCGAAGCCGAACGCGCCCCGCAGCTTCTCGGTGAAGTCGGCGACCACGTCCACGTCCGCCTCGATGACGTCGGTGCAGTCGCGGCACACGAGGTGGATGTGGTGGTGGCGGTCGGCCAGGTGGTACGTCGGGGCCCCGTGCCCCAGGTGCGCATGGCTGACCAGGCCGAGCTCCTCCAGGAGCTCCAGCGTCCGGTAGACGGTGGAGATGTTGACACCCGACGCCGTCTTGCGCACCTCGCAGAGGATGTCGTCGGGGGTCGCGTGTTCCAGCGTGTCGACGGCCTCCAGGACGAGCTGGCGCTGGGGCGTCAGCCGGTAACCGCGCTGCCGAAGATCGGTCTTCCAGTCGGTGCTCACCACACGCCCAGTGTAGGGCGGCGCGGGCACCGGCCGTCGAGACCTGTTGCCGGAGGGCCTGCTTGAATTCGGAGGGCCTACTTGAAGAAGGCGATGCCGTCGTCCGGCATGTCACCGAGGCTCTTCGCCATGGCGGCGACCTCCTCGGGGGTGACGACCTTCTTCAGGTGCGCCGACATGTACGGCCGCAGCTCCACATCGGGGGTGGCCTTCTCGCCGACCCACATCAGGTCGCTGTTCACGTAGCCGTAGAGCCGCTTGCCGCCGCTGTACGGGCCGGAGGCCGCCGTACGGGCCACCGCGTCGGTGACGACGTCGATCTGCGGCTTCTGCTTCGCCAGCTCGCCGTACCAGACCTCGACGACGCCCTGGTCGCGGACCATGACGATCTCGACCTTGCGGTCCTTGTCGACGCGCCAGTAGCCGGACTCGCTCTCCAGGGGCCTGACCTGGTTGCCCTCGGCGTCCAGCACCCAGGAGTGCGAGACGTACTCGAGGAAGTCCCGGCCGTCGTGGCTGAAGGTGACCTCCTGGCCGAAGTTGCACTTCTCGGCACCGGGGAAGTCGGAGACACCGGCACCCGCCCAGTTCCCGAGGAGGAAGGCCAGCGGCACGAGGTCCGGGTGGAGGTCGGACGGAATCTCGATCATGAGCGGCTCAGACGATCTGTGAGGGAGTTACGGAGGTGTTCGGCGAGGGTCAGCGCTGGCCCTGGTACAGCTTCTTCACGGTCACCGCGGCGAAGGCGAGCACGCCCACGCAGACCAGGACCAGCAGGGCGGAGAAGAAAGCCTCAAGCACGGGAGCTCCTCGGGACGACAGGACGGCAGAACGGGGCCGGGCCCCAGCCTAATGGGTGGGGCCCGGCCCCGGCGGTCCGGGGTTTCCCCCGGGCCCCGTCATCCCAGCGGCCGGTTCCGCGGGGCCATGGTCTGCCGGAAGGGGACGCCCGCCGTCCCGGCCTCGCCCGCTCGCGGCTGCACGGCCAGGACGAGGGCGCCCCCGCGGGCGCCGGCTCACAGGCCACAGGCCACAGGCCACAGGGGAGGTCGTCCACCGGACGATTACAGTTCGGTACATGTCCAAGAAGCTCGTGATCAAGGTGACCGCCGGGGCGGATTCCCCCGAGCGCTGCTCGCAGGCCTTCACCGTGGCGGCCGTGGCCGTCGCCAGCGGGATCGAGGTCTCGCTCTGGCTGACCGGCGAGTCCGCCTGGTTCGCCCTGCCCGGACGGGCCGCCGCCTTCGAACTGCCGCACTCGGCACCGCTGCCCGACCTGATCGAGTCGATCCAGGCGGGTGGCCGGATCACGCTCTGCACCCAGTGCGCGGCCCGGCGGGACATCACGGAGAAGGACGTCCTGGAGGGCGTGCGCATCGCCGGCGCGCAGGTGTTCGTCCAGGAGGCCATGGCGGACGGCACCCAGGCGCTCGTCTACTGACCGCGTCCGCGCGCCGGGCCCGCGGGCGGACGGATCTCAGCGCGGGCGTTTCTTCCCGTCGAGCTCGTCCCACCAGGCGTCCGACTCGGGGTCGCCGGTGGGCTCGGCCCTGCCCGGACGGGGCCGGGGAGCCGGTGGAGGGGGCGGCGGGGGTTCGTCGAACCAGCGGTCCTCCGGGCCGCGCCGGTTGGCGACCATCGCGGCGACCGGCGGGATGACCATGGCGACCACGCACATCGCCACCGCCGCCGGGATGGACCAGAGACGGACGAAGGCCCAGGCGGAGACGAAGAGGGCGAGGCAGCCGCCCATCAAGAAGAAGTAGGCGCGCCTGCGTCGGGCGTACATGAGTCCAGCGTAGAGCGGGATCCGCGCCTCGGCAGCGGTCCGGCGGTCCCTGGCCCCGCGAGGCCGGAGAGCGGCCCGGGACAGCACGGAGGGCCGCACCCCGCTCAGGTGGCGTCCAACCCCCTGGGGTGCGGCCCTCCGGCCGGATCCGTGCGCGCACACGGCGCGCGCGGGCGCACTACACGGCGATGGCCACCTCGGAGAGCCCTCCGGTCTGGGCCACGACCGTACGGTCGGCGGTACCGCCCGGAACCAGGGCGCGGAGCGTCCAGGTGCCCTCGGCCGCGTAGAAGCGGAACTGCCCGGTCGCCGAGGTCGGGACCTCGGCGGTGAACTCACCGGTCGAGTCCAGCAGGCGGACGTAGCCGGTGACGGGCTCGCCGTCGCGGGTCACGCTGCCCTGGATGGTCGTCTCGCCGGGCTTGATCGTCGAAGCGTCGGGGCCGCCGGCCTGTGCTCCACACATGGTGTTCTGTCCTTCTGGTCGGGGTCCTGCTGAACTGGTGCTGCTGGCTTACTTGTTGGCGCCGAGCTCGATCGGCACGCCGACGAGGGAGCCGTACTCGGTCCACGAACCGTCGTAGTTCTTGACGTTCTCGACACCGAGCAGCTCGTGCAGCACGAACCAGGTCAGGGCCGAGCGCTCACCGATGCGGCACAGCGCGATGGTGTCCTTCGACAGGTCGACCTGCTCGTCCTCGTAGAGGGCCTTGAGCTCGTCGTCCGACTTGAAGGTGCCGTCGTCGTTGGCGTTCTTCGACCACGGGATGTTGCGCGAGCTCGGCACGTGGCCGGGACGCTGCGACTGCTCCTGCGGGAGGTGCGCCGGGGCGAGCAGCTTGCCGCTGAACTCGTCGGGCGACCGCACGTCGACGATGTTCTGGTTGCCGATCGCGGCGACGACGTCGTCACGGAAGGCGCGGATCGAGGAGTCCTGCGGCTTGGCCTTGTACTGGGTGGCCGGACGCGTCGGGACGGCGTCGGTCAGGTCGCGGGAGTCGAGCTCCCACTTCTTGCGACCGCCGTCGAGCAGCTTGACGTTCTCGTGGCCGTAGAGCTTGAAGTACCAGTACGCGTACGAGGCGAACCAGTTGTTGTTGCCGCCGTAGAGGACGACCAGCGTGTCGTTGCCGATGCCCTTCTCGGACAGGAGCTTCTCGAAGCCGGCCTGGTCGACGAAGTCACGCCGGACCGGGTCCTGGAGGTCCTTGGTCCAGTCGATCCGGATCGCGTTCTTGATGTGGTTCTTCTCGTACGCCGAGGTGTCCTCGTCGACCTCGACGATGGCCACCTGCGGGTCGTCGATGTGGGCCTCGACCCAGTCGGCGTCGACCAGAACGTCTGCGCGGCTCATGTGTTTCTCCTCCGGGGCAGTCTGCGGCGGGGTGGTGCGGCGTGCGTGGTGCGGGGTGTACGGGCGGGCGCTCGGCGCGCGGCACACGTACGGGGGGAGGCACGGATTCGGCCCTGAGGTCGTCGAAGGGCCGAGGGGAAACGGGAGCTGGTCCCGCTCAGAAGGTGCGACAGAGCATGGCGGCGACGCGGCACAGGTCTACTGCCCGCCGCTTCGTGAGGTCCGCCTGTCGCTTCATGGGTCCGATCGTAGGGAGGTACGGGCGGGAATGTCACCGCCGTGTCGGATCCTGAGACGCGATCGTCCGCGATACGAGACGCACACCGGGCCGGGCGGCTCGCCGACCCGCGTGCGGGAGCCGGGGTACGGGTCGCCATCTGCGCCTCGGACAGGCCCGTCTCAGCATCCGGATCGCCGCACACCGGCGCCGCGGTCCCCCTACCCGTCCCCGCCGTGGGATATCCGCCCGCCGAGAATGACGCGTCAGCCCTCGGGCCCGCGGGTCACCCGGCGAGTGCGATGTCCGCGCCGCTCACCGAGATCTCGAGGCCGTCCGGGGTCACCTCGATCTTCTCCAGCTCCAGGCCCTCCGGCAGCCCGCCGATCTCCCGTTCGAAGTCGGTCTTCTTGCGGACCAGGCTCTCCAGGCCGGGGATGCCCTCGCCCGGCACCTCGTCGGCGCGCACCTTGACGGTGTCACCGCGGACGAGGGTGACGGTGGAGAGCACACTGCGCGAGAGCTGCTTGCCCAGCAGCGGGACCTGGACGGTCCCGGTGACCTTGACCTTGCCCTCGCCGCCGTAGGCGACGGTCACCCCGTCGTCGGCGGCGGCGGTGAGGTCCGCGTACGAGACGACGGCCGTCCCGGTGGCCCGGGCGGCCGTCGCGCTGGTGTATCCGGGGCCGAGCTTCACCTGGTGGAGCCGGGCCCGTATCTCGCTGATCCGGATGGCCCGACCGGCAGCGCTGGCCTGGATGTCCCTGACCGTGACGTCGACCCGGTCCAGCTCGGACCCGGCGACCTGGGTCAGGAAGGGGAAGCCCTTGATCGAGACCTCGGTGGACCCGGTCTCGGCCCCAGCGAAGCGGACCCGGTCCTCGGCCTCCGACTCCGCGAAGTACACGGCGGCACGGTCGACGGCGACGAAGATCCCGCCCAGCACCACAGCAAGGATCAGCAGTATTCGCAGTGCTCGCATGCCCGTTGCTCCCCACTCAGACCGGCCGGACCCTGATGCGTCCGCGAGCCTACTGCCGTTGGCCGGCACGCCCTCAGTGATCGACGAGGTACGGGCACGGCCGGTTCCCTCCGCCCGCGAACGGCGTGCGGAGGAGACCGGCGGCGCGTCAGGCGAGGACCCGCCCGATCAGGTAGACGGCGGGCGCGGCGGCGGTCAGCGGCAGCGCCACCCCGGCCGTCATGTGCACGAACCGGGACGGGTAGTCGTAGCTCGCCACCCTGAGGCCGATCAGCGCGCAGACCCCGGCCGCGAGACCGAGGAAGCCGGCCTGCGTCCCGAAGCCGGTGAAGGTCCCGGCCACGGCACCGGCACCGGCGGCGGCGACCAGCGCCACGACGACCGAGACCGGGCCGGGCAGCGGGAGGGCCCTGACAACCACGGCGGCGGCGACGGCGAGCGCGCCCACGGTCACCGCGTCCCCGGCTGCGGCCAGATGACCTGCGGCCAGGACGGCCAGCGCCGCCGAGGCGACGGTGGCCGTCAGCCCGTACATCCGCTCGTCGGCCCCCGCGTGGCTGCGGAGTTGGAGCACCAGGGTCAGCAGCACCCAGACGCCGAGCGTGCCGAGGAGGGCGGCCGGCCCGTCGTCCCGTCCGGCCACGAGCAGGACGCCGTCCGCGACGACACCGCCCGCGAACGCGAGCGCGATGCCCTGCCGGGCGGGCCACATCCCGTTGAGCCGGAACCAGCCGGCCGCGGTGACGGCCTGCAGCAGGACCAGCGGGACGAGCAGGGCGTACGACCCGATCGCGGCACCGGCGGCGAGGAGCAGGCCGAGACCGGCGGTGAGCGCGGCGGGCCGCATCCCGGGCGCGATGATCGGCGACCGCCCCTCGGCGCGGGCCCGCTGGGCGTCGGTGATCCTGCTGTTGCCCAGGGTGGTGGCGGGCCCGTAACCGTCGCCCTCACCGGCGGTGGCCGGAGCGGGGGCGGGGACAGGGGCGGGGTCCGCCACCGGCGCCTCGGGCGGCAACGGGTAGGCCCCGGAGCCGCCTTGCGGGCCGGCCTGCCGGGCGGCGGCGTACGGCTGCGCGCCGGTGGGCTGCGGTGCCGCGTGCTGGGGTCCGGTGTGCTGCGGGGCGCCGTACTGCGGTGTCCCGCCCTGCGGGGCCGGGTACTGCGGTGCCGGGTACTGCGGTGCCGCGTGCTGCGGGGCCGGGTACTGCGGTGCCGGGTACTGCGGTGCCGCGTGCTGCGGGGCCGGGTACCCCGGTGCGCCGTACTGCTGGTCCGGCGCACCGTAAGGCGCCGGTTCCTGCGGTGGGGCCGGGCGGGGCCGGATCGAGGGCTGGTACTGGGTGTCCCAGGTCTGGCCCTGCCACGTCTGCGCCGCCCCGAGGCCGGCCTGCCCCTGCCCGGACTCCGGGTAGGCGGGCGCGGCCGGCTGCCCCGGTTCCTGGCCCTGGGCCAGGGGCCAGCCGTCCCCGGCCGACGCCCCGGACGCCGGATACGCGTCGTACGGGCGGCCCTGGGCGTCGTACGCCTGCCCGTCCCCGCGCCCGTACTGCGGCCCGTGTCCCTGGCCGTACTGCTGCTCGTCGTTGCTCATGGTCTCCGGTTCACCCTCCTGCGAACGGCGGGAGCACCTCGACCGTGCCGCCCTCGGCAAGCCGTACGGTCTCATGGTCCCGGGTCCCCACGGGGTCCCCGTCGATCAGGAACGAGCATCGGCGCAGTACGCGCGTCAGCTCGCCCGGGTGCCGCTCGCGCACCCCGTCGAGCGCCTCCTTGAGCGTCGCCGCCGCGTACGGCTCCTGAGCGGTCCCCGCCGCGGCCTTGGCCGCGGCCCAGTAGCGGATCGTCCCCGCCGCCATGGCGGCACCCCTTTCCTCGTCCGTCAGCTGTCCATCATCGGCCACGCCACCCCTCACACCGACGCGGTCCAGTCCGCGATACGCGTGAGCAGGCCCTCGTCCGCGGCGTTCTCGGCGTGTCCCATCCCCCGCTCCAGCCACAGCCGGGCACGGTCCCCACCCGCCGCCGCCAGCGTCCGCGGGTGGTCGAGCGGGAAGTACGGGTCCCGGTCGCCGTGCACGATCAGCAGCGGCACCCGGATCAGCGGGACCGCCTCGACCGGGGAGAGCGGGACGGGGTCCCAGTCCTCGGTGTGGATCCGGGTGCGGAAGCCGTACCGGCCCACGAGACGGCCGGCGGGCCGGGTGACCACCCAGTGCAGACGGCGCATCGGAGCCGTCCCCCGGTAATACCAGCGCGCCGGAGCGCTGACGGCGACCACCGCATCCGTATGCGCCCCTGCGCGCCCGTCGCGCGCATCCATGCGCCGCCCCACTCTTCCGGCCGTGTCCCCGGAATCCTTTTCCGCGCATTCGGCGCCGCCCTCAGCCGTATACAGAGCCGCGTGCCGGAGCACCACGGAACCGCCCATCGAGAAGCCGACCGTAACGACCCGCCGGTGTCCCAGAGACCTCGCCCAGGCGACCGCGGCGGCCAGGTCGAGCACCTCCCGGTCCCCCACCGTGGACCGCCCGCCGGACCGTCCGTGTCCCCGGAACGAGAACGTGATCACGGCCGCACGCTGCGAGAACACCGCGGCGGCCCGCAGCAGGGCCGGCCGGTCGGCCGATCCGGTGAAGCCGTGCGCCAGGACGACGGCCGTCCGCTGCGTTGCCCCGCCGTCCGGCTGCGCGGAATCCGCCGTACACGGGGTGTACACCGCCTCGATACGCACCCCGTCACCCGTCAGCAATGTCGTGCGCCGGGGCACCGGCGTGAGCGAGGGAACAGAAGAACTCAGGAAACGACCCTCGGACGCAGAACTCATGTGGGCTATTGTGCTGCGGAGAGGATCCGGGCAATGCAGCCCCCGGGTCCTTTTGTGCTTTCCGAGCCTTGTTACGGAGACGTTTCAACAAGCTCAGCGCTCCCTGGACAGGGGTCGCACCAGTAAAAACCGTATTGCGGCCGCCTCCGGGCTGACGCCGTACGGGCGTACGAAGCAGTGCCGCATACTCCCCCGGGCGCGGCCCGGGAGTGCCCCTCTCGCAGGGAACGAGGAGGACCGACGTAATGGGCGAGCGAACCGTGCACGATCGACCGACGACCCAGGCAGGTGGGCGGCGATGAGTTCACTGCTGCTTCTGACGAATGCCCTTCAACCGTCGACGGAGGTGCTTCCGGCCCTCGGCCTCCTGCTCCACAGCGTGCGGGTGGCCCCCGCCGAGGGGCCCGCGCTCGTCGACACCCCCGGCGCCGACGTGATCCTCATCGACGGGCGGCGCGACCTCCCCCAGGTCCGCTCGCTCTGTCAGCTGCTGCGGTCCACGGGCCCCGGCTGTCCGCTGATCCTCGTCGTCACCGAGGGCGGCCTCGCCGCCGTCACCGCCGACTGGGGCATCGACGACGTGCTGCTGGACACCGCCGGCCCGGCCGAGGTCGAGGCCCGGCTGCGGCTGGCGACCGGCCGCCAGCAGATCACCACCGACGACTCCCCCATGGAGATCCGCAACGGGGACCTGTCGGTCGACGAGGCGACGTACAGCGCCAAGCTGAAGGGCCGGGTCCTGGACCTGACCTTCAAGGAGTTCGAACTGCTGAAGTACCTCGCCCAGCACCCCGGCCGGGTCTTCACCCGCGCCCAGCTGCTCCAGGAGGTCTGGGGGTACGACTACTTCGGCGGCACCCGCACCGTCGACGTCCACGTACGGCGACTTCGCGCCAAGCTCGGCCCCGAGCACGAGTCGCTCATCGGGACCGTCCGCAACGTCGGCTACCGCTTCGTCACCCCCGAGAAGCCGGAACGCCCCACCGAGGACGGCAAGGCCAAGGCGGCCGCGGAGGCGGCCGGGGAAACAGCCACCCGTTCGGAGCAATCGGACCAGGCACGGATTTCGGAAGAAGCCCCGGTCCGACCTGCCAAGCGGTAGGTCGATCCGCGTAGACTGCCGCGCGTGGCCAAGGTGACGCGGGACGATGTGGCGAGACTGGCGGGGACCTCGACAGCGGTCGTCAGCTACGTCATCAACAACGGACCCAGGCCGGTCGCCCCGGCCACGCGTGAGCGGGTGCTCGCCGCGATCAAGGAGCTCGGCTACCGGCCGGACCGCGTCGCCCAGGCGATGGCCTCACGGCGGACCGACCTCATAGGGATGATCGTGCCGGACGCCCGGCAGCCGTTCTTCGCGGAGATGGCCCACGCGGTCGAACAGGCCGCCGCCGAGCGCGGGAAGATGGTGCTCGTCGGCAACTCCGACTACCGCGACGAGCGTGAGGTCCACTATCTGCGGGCCTTCCTCGGCATGCGGGTCTCCGGGCTGATCCTGGTCAGCCAGGGCCCCAGCGAGCGCGCCGCGGCCGAGATCGAGGCCTGGGACGCCCGTGTCGTCCTGCTGCACGAGCGGCCCGAGGCCATCGACGACGTCGCGGTCGTCACGGACGACATCGGCGGCGCCCAGCTCGCCACCCGCCATCTGCTGGAGCACGGCGTCGCCTACGTGGCGTGCCTCGGCGGCACGGAGTCCACCCCGGTCGTCGGCGACCCCGTCGCCGACCACATCGAGGGCTGGCGCCGGGCGATGCAGGAGGCCGGGCTGCCGACCGAGGACCGGCTCTTCCACGCCCCGTACAACCGCTACGACGCCTACCAGGTGGCGCTGAAGCTGCTGGCCGGGCCCGAGCGGCCCCCGGCGATCTTCTGCTCGACCGACGACCAGGCCATCGGTGTGCTGCGGGCCGCGCGCGAGCTGCGGATCGACGTACCGGGGGAGCTCGCCGTCGCGGGCTTCGACGACGTGAAGGAGGCGGGCCTCACCGACCCGCCGCTGACGACCGTCTCCTCCGACCGTCCGGCGATGGCGCGGGCCGCCGTGGACCTCGTCCTCGACGACGCGCTGCGGGTGACGGGGTCCCGGCGGGAGCGCCTCAAGCAGTTCCCGTCCGCCTTGGTGGTGCGGCGCTCCTGCGGCTGCGGGGAGCCCGCGGCCGGTGCGGTGTAGGGCCCTTATTTCGGGCATACGCGGTTCTGCCGGGCTTCTCAGCGGGTACTCAGGCTGCTCTCATGTTCGCTGGCCACTCTCGTAGACATGACCGACAGCCACCGCCCGAGCGGCGAGTACCCGACGTACCCCTCGTACGGCACCGGCGAGACGGCCTACCCGCCGCCGCCGGCGTACGACCCTCCGCAGCCCACCGCCGACTACGCCTGGCCCGCCCCGTCCCCGCACCCCGAGCCGGCCGCCGAGGCCCCGAGGGCGGAGCGCAGGATGAAGCGGCCGGCCGCGCTGCTGGTGGCCGTGGCCATCGCGGCGTCGGTGGTCGGCGGCGGCACCGCGACCCTCATCAGCTCCTTCGTCGGCGGCGGCTCGTCCGCCGTGGGCTCGGGCGGCGCCGTCAGCGGCACCACCGTGTCGCAGAGCAGCGTCGGCACCGTCTCCGGGGTGGCGGCGGCCGTGTCGCCGGCCATCGTCGAGATCGGCGCGACGTCCTCCGCGGGTGAGGCCACCGGGTCCGGTGTGGTCGTCACCGCGGACGGCGAGATCGTCACCAACAACCACGTGATCTCCGGTGCCTCCCAGATCAAGGTGACCCTCAGCACCGGCAAGACCTACACCGCCGACGTCGTCGGCACCGACGCCGACAAGGACCTGGCCCTCATCAAGCTCCAGGGCGCGAGCGGGCTGAAGACGGCCACGCTCGGCGACTCCTCCTCGGTGAAGGTCGGCGACGAGGTCGTGGCGATCGGCTCGCCCGAGGGCCTCACCGGCACCGTCACCAGCGGGATCGTCTCCGCGCTGGACCGGGACGTCACGGTCGCCAAGGACGAGGACCAGGGACAGCAGCGGCAACAGCAACAGGGCGGCGGCAACTGGCCGTTCGAATTCGGCGGGCAGCAGTTCAACGGAGACACCGGCACGTCCAAGACCACGTACAAGGCGATCCAGACCGACGCCTCGCTCAACCCCGGCAACTCCGGCGGCGCGCTCATCAACATGAACGGCGAGATCATCGGCATCAACTCCGCCATGTACTCGCCCAGTTCGTCCAGCACCGCCGACAGCTCCTCGGCGGGCAGCGTGGGCCTCGGCTTCGCCATCCCCGTCGACACCGTCAAGGCCGACCTGGACGCCCTGCGCGCCGGGAACGGCTCCTGACCGGGAGGTTGCCCATGAATCCCGCCACCCGTGCCGGGCCCGCCGACCTGGCCCTGCCCCTCGCCCTGGCCGCCGAGTCGGCTGCCAGGGCGGCCGCCCCGGCCGACACCGGCGCCCGCCCGCCCGAGATCCGCGGCGGCGCCCGTCCCCGCGGCCGACGTGCCGCGCGACGCCGTGCGGCCCGCGTGGGACGCTGAGAGCACAGCAGAACCGGACCCACGAGAAGAGGACCAGGAAGCGATGAGCCCCGCCGAAGACGATCCCCAGCGTGTCCTGATCGTCGACGACGAGCCCGCCGTACGCGAGGCCCTGCAACGCAGCCTCGCCTTCGAGGGCTACGGAACCGAGGTGGCCGTGGACGGATACGACGCCCTGGCCAAGGTGGAGGCGTACGCCCCCGACCTGATCGTCCTGGACATCCAGATGCCCCGCATGGACGGCCTCACCGCCGCCCGGCGCATCCGCTCCACCGGCTCGACCACTCCCATCCTGATGCTCACCGCCCGGGACACCGTGGGCGACCGGGTCACCGGTCTCGACGCGGGCGCCGACGACTACCTGGTCAAGCCCTTCGAACTGGACGAACTCTTCGCCCGGATCCGGGCCCTGCTGCGCCGCAGCTCGTACGCGGTCGCGGCGGGCGGCACCGACCCCGACGACGACGTGCTGTCCTTCGCCGACCTGCGCATGGACCTGAACACCCGCGAGGTGACCCGCGGTTCGCGCCGGGTGGAGCTGACCCGCACCGAGTTCACCCTGCTGGAGATGTTCCTCGCCCACCCCCGCCAGGTGCTGACCCGGGAACAGATCCTCAAGGCCGTCTGGGGCTTCGACTTCGAACCCAGCTCCAACTCCCTGGACGTGTACGTGATGTACCTGCGCCGCAAGACCGAGGCGGGCGGCGAGCCCCGCCTCGTGCACACCGTGCGGGGCGTCGGCTACGCGCTGCGGTCCGGCGGCGGTGACGGGTGACCGGTCTGCCCCGGCGGCTGCGCGCGCTGCCGCTCCGCTCCCGGCTCGCCCTGCTGGTCGCCCTGGCGGTGGCCGTCGCGGTGGCGGCGGCCGCCGCCGCCTGCTGGTTCGTCACGCGGGAACAGCTGGAGGGCCAGCTGGACGACTCGCTGCGCAAGTCACCGTCCGTCGACAAGTCCTACGTGACGGAGCTGCTGTCCAGCTGCCGCGGAGCCGACCGCGGGCCGGTGCAGTCGCCCGGTTCGTACACCCTCCAGATCATCGACGGCGCCGGCCAGGTCTGTCCGAGCCCGGGTTCCGCCCGCATCCCGGCGACCGACGAGGACGTGGAGGTGGCTGCCGGGGAGCGCCCGGGCGTGCTGCGCTCGGCGACCGACGAGGACGGCCGGAAGATGCGGGTCTACACCTACCGCGTGGTCCTGCGTCCCTCCGGCGAGTCCTACGCCGTGTCGGTGGCCCGCCCCGAGAGCGAGGTCACCGACCCCCTCTCCAGCCTCGCCTGGGTGCTGGTCCTCGTCTCCGGCGTCGGCGTGCTCGGCGCGGGCGCGGCCGGTCTGTGGGTCGCCCGTACGGGACTGCGGCCGGTCGACGAACTCGCCCACGCCGTCGAGCACGTGGCCCGGACCGAGGACCTCACCGTCCGGATCCCCGCCGAGGGGGAGGACGAGATCGCCCGGCTGTCCCGTTCCTTCAACTCCATGACCAGCTCCCTGGCCACCTCCCGCGACCGCCAGGCGCAGCTCATCGCGGACGCGGGGCACGAGCTGCGCACCCCGCTCACCTCGCTCCGCACCAACATCGAGCTGCTGGCCCGCAGCGACGAGACCGGTCGGGCCATCCCGCCCGAGGACCGCAAGGCCCTGCTGGCCTCCGTCAAGGCCCAGATGACCGAGCTGGCCGCCCTCATCGGCGACCTCCAGGAGCTCTCCCGCCCCGACGCGGCCCAGCCGGGCCCCCTCCAGGTGGTCGCCCTGCACGACATCACCCGTACCGCCCTGCGGCGCGCCCGGCTGCGGGGCCCGGAGCTGACCATCACCGCCGAGCTGGCCCCCTGGTACGTGCGGGCCGAGCCGGCGGCGCTGGAACGGGCGGTGGTCAACGTGCTGGACAACGCGGTGAAGTTCAGCCCGCCCCGCGGCACCGTCGACGTGTGCCTGGACCGCGGGGAACTGACCGTCCGGGACCACGGCCCCGGTATCCCGGCCGAGGAGCTCCCGCACGTCTTCGAACGCTTCTGGCGCTCCCCGTCCGCCCGCCAGCTCCCCGGCTCGGGTCTGGGCCTGTCGATCGTGGCCCGTACGGTCCACCAGGCCGGCGGAGAGATCGCGCTGCGCCCGGCGGACGACGGCGACGGCACGGTTGCCTCGATCCGGCTGCCGGGGGCGCCGCAGCCGCCGCCGGGCCACTGAACGCGTCTCAGGCCACCGGGTTGTGCCTGATCAGCGACTCGACCAGGCCGGGGCGGGTCGCCGGATAGTCCAGCGGGACGATTCCGAGGCCGGTCCAGCCCGCCGCCTCGGAGCCGTCGAGGAACGTGTGGACCTGCGGGTTGAGCCGGTCGGCGTTCGAGCGCGGCGGCAGCAGGGCAGCGGTGGACACGTAGTTCATGAAGAGCTTGCCGGGCTGCTGGGCGGCCTTGCGGAACTGCGCCTCGATCTTGGGGTACTTGCCGAAGGGCTCGGCCATGTAGTCGTCCTGGATGTCGAAGACCGCCGGGTCGGCGTACCGGACCCCGGGCAGGCCGCCGTTGTCCGCGAGGAGCACGACCTTGCCCCGGGCGCCGCCGAGGTCCGGCAGGGTGGGGTCGAGGCGGAAGAGCGGGCGCCAGCCCTTGCCGTCGAGGTACAGGTCGAAGATCTGCCGGAACGCGGCGTCGCTCTCCTCCGAGTACTCCTGCTTGACCCGCATCAGCACCGTCTCGGACGGGTGCGCGGCCAGGAAGTCCCGGCAGGCGATGAGGACGTCCCCGAACATCAGGTTCTGGTACGAGGCGCCGTGGTGGATCGCGAACGCGTCGCCGGTGATCCGGCAGCGCACGTCCAGGAAGCGGATGCCGCTGCCGAGCTGCTCGGCCACCGTGGTGTTCTGGCACTCGGTCCAGGGTCCGCCGTAGCGGGCCCCCGCGTTGTGGGTGCCGGGGATCGTGAGGCGTCGCAGCGGGGTGGAGTCGGCGAGGGCCCCCATCCAGTCCTGGGTCCCCAGGACTCTCGCGGGGGCGGCGAGGGCGGGCGTACCACCGAGGACGACTCCGGTGGCGGCGGCCAGGGCGCCGGTGAGGAAGGTCCGGCGCGTGGCGGTGTACGGGCTCATGCGGGCAGGTCTCCGTCGGCCGTGGGGGGCGGGCCTGAATTATGACGCGTCCCCATCAATCGCGGAACAGGGCGACCGGCTCCGGGCCCCACGCGAAGCGGGGCGGTGGGCCCGCCGGCCCACCGCCCCGCCCCTCACCCGCGTACGGGGGTCACCGCACGATGGTGATCCGGTCCGTGGCCGGCGGGGCCAGCGGCGCCGCGGCCGTGGAGTGGTCCGCCAGGTAGGTGTTGAACAGGTCCAGGTCGGACGGGCCGACCAGCTTGTTCGTCCCCTCGCCGAGGGCCGCGAAGCCGTCGCCGCCGCCCGCGAGGAACTCGTTCATCGCGACGCGGTACGTCTTCGCCGGGTCGATCGCCGCACCGTTCAGCCGGACGGTGTCCGCCACCACCCGGTCCGCGCCCGACTTCGTCAGGTCCAGCGTGTAGGTGAGCCCCTTCGAGACCTGGAGGATCTTCGGCGAGGCCTCGTTGGAACCGCTGACCTGCTGCTGGAGCGCGGCCACCAGCTGCGCGCCGGTCAGGTCGACGACGTTCATCATGTTGGTGAACGGCTGGACGGTGAACGCCTCGCCGTACGTCACCACCCCGTCGCCCTCACTGCCGGACGCCGCGTACACCAGGTCGGCGCGGATCCCTCCCGGGTTCATGAACGCGACGACCGCGCCGCCCTTGTCGGCCGGGGCCAGGCCCTCCAGCTGGGCGTCCGCGATCAGGTTGCCGAGCGGCTTCTCCGGTGCGGTGGAGCCGCGCCCGTCGATGTCGGCGGTGATCCAGCCCTGCGGCTTGTTCGCGATGGGTGCGGCGAGCCTGTTCCAGCGGTCGATCAGCTTCGTCATGTCGGCGGCCTTGGCCTGTTCGCGGCTGACCACGTGGTTCGCCGACCGCACCGACGTACGCACGATGTCCTTGGTGCGCAGGTCGTAGGTGAGGGTCGTGTCCGTGTAGAGCTTGCCGAACGACGAGGCCGAGGTGACCATGCGCGGCTTGCCGGACGGGTCCGGGACCGTGCAGACGTACGCCTGGTGGGTGTGGCCCGTGACCAGCGCGTCGACCTTCGGGCTGATGCCCTTGGCGATGTCCACGATGGGGCCGGAGATCCCGTCACCGGCACCCGGGCTGTCGCAGTCGTAGTTGTACGAGGTGGAGGCCGGGGCCCCGCCCTCGTGGATCAGCGCGACGATGGACTTGACGCCCTGCCGGTCCAGCTCCTTGGCGTACTTGTTGACCGTCTCGATCTCGTCGTGGAACTTCAGGCCCTTGACGCCGTTGGCCGTGACGATGTCCGGCGTACCCTCCAGGGTCACCCCGATGAAGCCGATCTTGACGCCGTTCTTCTTCCAGACCGTGTACGGCTTGAGGATCGGCTTGCCGGTCTTCTCGCTCGTCACGTTGGCCGCGAGGTACGGGAAGTCGGCACCCTTGAACTTCTTGCCCTTCTCGTAGCACCCCTCGACCGGGTGGCAGCCGCCGTTCTGGAGGCGGGCCAGCTCCGTGGCGCCCTCGTCGAACTCGTGGTTGCCGACCGATGTCACGTCGAGCTTCAGGCCGTTGAGCGCCTCGATGGTCGGCTCGTCGTGGAAGAGCCCCGACAGCAGCGGGCTCGCGCCCACCATGTCGCCGCCGGCCGCCGTGACGGAGTACGGGTGGCCCTTGCGCGCGGTGCGCAGCGAGGTCGCCAGGTACTCGACGCCACCGGCCGGGACGGACGTCACCGTGCCGTCGGCCTGCGTCTCGCTGACCGTGCCGGCCGAACCGGCGGGCGGCTCCAGGTTGCCGTGCAGGTCGTTGAAGGACAGCAGCTGCACGTCGACGGTGCGGGGTGACGGGTGGCCGTGGCCGTGCCCGTGTCCCCGGTCGTGGGCGCCGGCCGGCATCGCGGCGACGAGCGCGCCGACGGTGGCCAGCCCGGCCGCCGCGGCGAGCAGCCGTCGAGGCGCGCGGTTCTTCGGTTGCGGAGTCGCTGACATCGGTCCCCTTGTGAGTTCAGCGGAGGGTGGTGTGCGTGGTGACACGTCTGGATCCTGCTGCCGCAGCCTAGGGTCAACGCGCGTAGCGCGACAGATGTCGACGGTTACGAGCTGGTTGCTTCCGGATCGGAAAGCGGCAGATCCGGCCGTATCGCCTGCGCGTCGGCCGACATCACCGCCGACAGCCCCCGCGGCCGAAAAGGCCCTCCCGGCTCGGCACACGCCCTGCCCGGGCGCGCCTCCGCCCGCACCCCGCCACCGTACGCTCGTACCCATGACGACTGACTCACCCCTTCCCTCCCCCGGGCGCGAGATCGAGACCCTCGACGCGCTCACCTCCGAGCAGGCCGACGCCGTCCTCGCCCTCCTCGGCGAGGCCGCCGGGAGCGACGGCAGGCAGGCCGTCTCAGAGCAGGGCCGGCTGCAGTTGAGGGGCGGGCACCGCGAGGGTGTCCGGCACTTCCTGCTCACCGCCGACGGCGTCCTCGCCGGGTACGCGCAGCTGGAGGACACCGACCCCGTCGAGGCCCCAGCCGCCGAGCTCGTCGTGCGCCCCTCCCACCGCGGCCACGGGCACGGCCGGGCGCTGGGCGCCGCCCTTCTCGCGGCGACCGGGAAGCGGCTGCGGGTCTGGGCGCACGGCGGCCGGGCGGCCGCGCGGCACCTCGCGCAGGTCCTGGGCCTGTCCCTCTTCCGTGAACTGCGCCAGCTGCGGCGTCCGTTGGACTCCCTCGACATCGCCGAGCCGGTACTGCCCCCGGGCGTCACCGTCCGCACCTTCGTGCCCGGCGAGGACGACACCGCCTGGCTCGCGGTCAACAGCGCCGCCTTCGCCCACCACCCCGAGCAGGGCTCCCTCACCCAGCGCGACCTGGACGACCGCAAGGCGGAACCCTGGTTCGACCCGAAGGGCTTCTTCCTCGCCGAGCGGGACGGCCGGATCATCGGCTTCCACTGGACCAAGGTGCACGCCGAGGAGCGGCTCGGCGAGGTCTACGTCGTCGGCATTCTCCCGGACGCCCAGGGCGGCGGCCTCGGCAAGGCACTCACCGCGATCGGCCTGCGCCACCTGGCCGCCGAGGGCCTGCCGACCGCGATGCTCTACGTGGACGCCGACAACCCGGCGGCCCTGTCGGTGTACGAGCGGATGGGCTTCACCACGTACGAGACCGATCTCATGTACCGCACGGAGTCCTGAGGTCCGGTCAACCACAGCAGGGGCGGCGCCACTTGACGCCGCCCCTTCCTTAGGCCGCCCTTTCACTACTCAATTAGTGAAAGGGCGGGGAACATGGCAGGGGCCGCAGCGGTCGAGTTCCGCATCGACCGGCGCAGCGGCGTCGCCACCTATCTGCAGATCGTGCAGCAGACCAAGCAGGCGCTCCGGCTGGGCGTGCTGGAGCCGGGCGACCGGCTGCCCACGGCCCGCGAGGTCGTCGAGGCCCTCGCCGCAGGCCTGATGAGGCCGGCCGAGGGCACGCTCCGGGTCCTCGGCTCCACCGACCCGGCCGAGGTACGCCACCGCATCGCGTACGTCTCCCAGGACAAGCCCCTGTACCCGCGGCTCACGGTCCGACACCCTGTGGGCGGGCCGGGAGCTCAACCCGGGCACCTGGGACCGGGCCACCGCCGACCGCATCGCCGGCCCGCTCCCGCAGGACGCCAAGGTCCGCACCCTCTCCGGCGGCCAGCGCACCCGGCTCGCCCTCGCCCTCGCGCTCGCGCTCGCCAAGCGGCCCGAACTGCTGCTGCTGGACGAGCCGATGGCCGACCTCGACCCTCCCCCATGGCCTCAGGGGCATGGGGGCGCCCCCATGCCCGGCACCGGCTGACGGGCGCGCTGATGGCCGAGGCCGCCACCACCATCGTGATGTCCTCGCACATCCTCACCGAGCTGGAGGGCGTCTGCGACTACCTGCTGCTCGTCGACGGCGGCCGCGTCCGGCTCGGCGGCGAGAGCGACGACCTCGTCACCGCGCACGCCCTGATCACCGGCAGGCCCCGCGACCTCGCCCCGCACACGGTCATAGAGTCCCGCACGACGGGCCGTCAGCTCACCGCGCTCATCCGCAGACAGGGCCAGGTCGACCCGGACACCTGGGACGTCCGCGAACCGTCCCTGGAGGGACTGCTGCTGGCCCACCTCCGCTCCCCGCAGGCCCCGCCGCTGCTCACCCCGAGCGCGGACGCGGGCAAGGCGGTGGCCGCCGCATGAGCACCCTCACCCCGACGCGTCCCTCTCTGCGCGGTCCGGCCCGCGTCGTCGTCCGCCAGCACCGACCGGCTCTCCGCATCGCGGGCGGCCTCGCCCTGGCGGCGGTCCTCGGCCTGGTCGCCACCGCCCTGTGGTCGTCCCACGTCGTCGACGCCTTCGCGTCGGGCTCCTGCTCGATCGAAGGGGACCCGGGCCGCAGCTGCTACCAGCCGTCCGCGACTACCTGGACACCGCCCTCGCGCTCAGCCGGGTGTTCGACTACGCCGCCCTGGTGCCGGCGGTCCTGCCGGTGCTCGCCGGCATGTTCGTGGCGGGCCCGATGATCGCCAGGGGGCTGGAGAGCGGCACCTTCAAGGTCTCCTGGACCCAGTCCGTCCCGCCCGCCCACTGGCTGGCCGCCAAGCTCGCCGTGCCCGCCGCGCTGCTGCCGGCCGGTACGGCCGTACTGACCGCCGTACTCGCCCGGGCACGGTCCTACCCCCACATGCCCTACCCCGCCCAGTGGTACGAACCGCCGGTCTTCAACGCCTCGGGAGTCCTCCCCCTCGCCTCCACCCTGCTCGGCCTGTCCGTGGGCGCGCTCGCCGGTCTCCTGATACGCCGCACGGTCGCGGCGATGGGCGCCGCCGCCTTGACGACCGGAGCGGTGACCGTCGCCCTCACCGCTGTGCGCGGCAGCCTGTGGCCGGCCAGGACAGTGACCGGCACCCCGGAGACGGCCCGCGCGCCGGACGGCGCCTGGACCCTCGACAACGGCCGGATCACCGACACCGGCGAACGGCTGTCCGCGGACACCTGCTGGCAGCCGGTGTCCGAGCACCCCGCCTGCCTGTCCGGCAAGACCGTCACCGGCGAATACGCCGACTACCACCCCGCCTCGCACTTCTGGCCGCTCCAGCTCGTCGAGGCCGGCATCCTGCTCGCCCTCGCCGCCCTGGCCCTCGTGCTCGCCTTCCGGGTGCTGCGCCGCCGCCACGGCTGACCGGCCCCCTGTCCGGGTTCCGGGTTCCGGGGGGCCCGGAACCCGGACAGGGCCACCAAGAATGTGTACGAGGCACGGGTCCGCCTGGCAGTCACACCGCTTCCTGTACGTCATGTCATCGTTACCGGCCATTCAGACGGCCTTGGGACCCTCACGGGATGCAGCCAGCTGTGCCCATCCCCCGCAACGGGAGAGACCGGGGTTCACCGCCCGCTCCCACCTCCTCCGCGATCTCCGACGGCTCCGACGCGCCTGAGTCGACGAACACGCGGAAGAATAGGTCCATGAGCCAGCAGCCCAGCTCCGAGGTCCCCGCCCCGCCCGCCCAGCCGTCGGTCGGCTCCCTCGCCGCCCACCGGCCCCACGCCGTCGCCGGCTCCTCGGTGCCCACCGGCCTGTCCACGGCCGGCGATCTGGAACCCGACCTGGACAACGACGCGGACACCTACGAGCCGGAGAGCGACGGGGACGAGCTCCCGCAGGGCCGGTTCCTGGACCGCGAACGCAGTTGGCTCGCCTTCAACGAACGGGTGCTGGAGCTGGCCGAGGACCCCGCCACGCCCCTCCTGGAGCGGGCCAACTTCCTCGCGATCTTCGCCTCGAACCTGGACGAGTTCTTCATGGTCCGGGTGGCCGGCCTCAAGCGCCGTATCGCCACCGGGGTCGCCACCCGCTCCGCGTCCGGGCTCCAGCCCCGCGAGGTCCTCGACCTGATCTGGAACCGCTCACGCGAGCTCATGGCCCGGCACGCCGCCTGCTACCAGCAGGACGTGGCTCCCGCCCTCTCCGACGAGGGCATCCAGCTGATCCGCTGGCCCGAGCTGACCGACAAGGAACAGGCCCGCCTCTTCACCTTCTTCCGGCAGCGGGTCTTCCCCGTACTGACCCCGCTGGCCGTCGACCCGGCGCACCCCTTCCCGTACATCTCCGGGCTCTCGCTCAACCTCGCCGTCGTCGTCCGCAACCCGGTCAGCGGCCACCGCCACTTCGCCCGGGTCAAGGTGCCGCCGCTGCTGACCCGCTTCCTGGAGGCGTCCCCGCAGCGCTACGTCCCGATCGAGGACGTCATCGCCGCCCACCTGGAAGAGCTCTTCCCGGGCATGGAGGTCCTCGCCCACCACATGTTCCGCGTCACCAGGAACGAGGACCTGGAGGTCGAGGAGGACGACGCGGAGAACCTTCTCCAGGCGCTGGAGAAGGAGCTCATGCGGCGCCGCTTCGGCCCCCCGGTCCGCCTGGAGGTCGAGGAGTCCATCGACCCGTACGTCCTGGACCTCCTCGTACGCGAACTGAAGATCTCCGAGACCGAGCTCTTCCCGCTGCCCGGACCGCTCGACCTCACCGGGCTGTTCGGCATAGCGTCCCTGGACCGGCCCGAGCTGAAGTTCCCGAAGTTCGTCGCCGGAACCCACCGCGACCTCGCCGAGGTCGAGTCCGCCTCCGCGCCCGACATCTTCGCGGCCCTGCGCGAGCGCGACGTCCTGCTGCACCACCCGTACGACTCGTTCTCCACCTCCGTCCAGGCCTTCCTGGAACAGGCGGCGGGCGACCCGGACGTCCTCGCCATCAAGCAGACGCTGTACCGGACCTCCGGCGACTCCCCGATAGTGGACGCCCTCATCGACGCCGCCGAGTCCGGCAAGCAGGTCCTCGTCCTCGTCGAGATCAAGGCCCGCTTCGACGAGCAGGCCAACATCAAGTGGGCCCGCAAGCTGGAGGAGGCGGGCTGCCACGTCGTCTACGGACTCGTCGGCCTCAAGACCCACTGCAAGCTGTCGCTCGTCGTCCGCCAGGAGGGCGACACCCTGCGCCGCTACTCCCACGTCGGCACCGGCAACTACCACCCCAAGACCGCCCGGCTGTACGAGGACCTCGGCCTGCTCACCGCCGACCCGCAGGTCGGCGCGGACCTCTCCGACCTCTTCAACCGGCTCTCCGGCTACTCCCGCCGCGAGACCTACCGCCGACTGCTGGTCGCCCCGAAGTCCCTGCGCGACGGGCTGATCGCCCGGATCAACAAGGAGGTCACCCACCACCGCGCAGGCCGCCCCTCCTACGTCCGCATCAAGGTCAACTCCATGGTGGACGAGGCGATCATCGACGCCTGCTACCGCGCCTCCCAGGCCGGGGTGCCGGTCGACATCTGGGTCCGCGGCATCTGTGCGATCCGCCCCGGCGTCCCCGGCCTCTCCGAGAACGTCCGGGTCCGCTCCGTCCTCGGCCGCTTCCTGGAACACTCCCGGGTCTTCGCCTTCGGCAACGGCGGCGAGCCCGAAGTCTGGTTCGGGAGCGCCGACATGATGCACCGCAACCTCGACCGCCGGATCGAGGCCCTGGTGCGCGTCACCGACCCCGCTCACCGGGCCGCCCTCAGCAGGCTCCTGGAAACCGGCATGTCCGACACCACCTCGTCCTGGCACCTCGGCTCCGACGGTGACTGGACCCGGCACTCCACGGACGCGGACGGCCAGCCGCTGCGGCACGTACAGGAGATGCTCATCGACGCCCGGAGGCGCCGGCGTGCGACACCCTGACCAGCAGACGACGACCCGCTCCGCGGCCTCCGTCCTCGCCCCCCACCTGCACGAGCAGGCCGCCGCCTTCCTGCGCGGCCTGCGCCTGCACCGCGAGCACAGCGCCCCCACGGACGCCGGCGCGCACGGGGCCGAGGAGGCCACCACCGCACTGCGCCACGCGGCGCACCGGATCAGCGGCACCCTGCACACCTTCCGCGCGGCCCTCGAACCGGCCTGGGCCGACCACCTCCGCACGGAGCTGGCCTGGCTCTCCGGCACCCTGGCCCGCGAACACGCCTACGCCGGCCGACTGGTACGCCTGCTGGAATCCCTGCACCAGCTCTCGGGAGCCCCGCTGCCCTCCGCCCGGCCCCCGGTACCGGCCGACGGCGGCAAGGAGAGGGCCGCCCTCGGCATCGGCGCCGCCCGGGCCGGCGCGCTCCTCGAACGCCGCCTGACCCTCGCCCGGACCCGCGCCCACTCCGAGGCGCTCCAGGCCCTGGGGTCCGCCCGCTTCCACGCGGTGGCCGACGCCGTCGCGCTGCTCGCCTCCGACGTACCCCTGTCCGCCTCGGCCGCCGGTCCGGCCGCCGAGGTCCTGCACGCCCCCGCCGACCTGGCCGAGCAGCGCATGCTGACCGCGGTCGCCGCGCTGCCGCCCGACGAGGCGGTCGAGCCGTACAACGAGGCCCAGGACGCCCCCTGGCACCACGCCCGGCGGCTGCTCCGGCTGCACCGGTACGCCCGCGAGGTCGTCCAGGGCGCCCCCGACCCGGCCCTGGCCGACGCCGGACGCGCACTCGACCTGCACCAGGACGCGGCGGACGCGGCGGCGGCGGCCTCGGCGGCGGCCCGCACCCCGCGGATCGCCCCGGCGACGGCGTACGCACTGGGCGTGCTGCACGCGGCCCAGCGGCACGAGGTGGAGGCGGCACGCGGAGTGTTCCGGGAGACCTGGCCGTACGCGGCGGTGACCGCCCCATGAGCGACCCGGTACGGGCGGCGGGCTGCGTCCTGTGGCGCCGCGCCGCGCACGGCGGGACCGAGATCTGCCTGGTCCACCGGCCCCGCTATGACGACTGGTCCTTCCCCAAAGGCAAGCTGAAGCGGGGTGAGAGCCCCATCGAGGCCGCCCTGCGCGAGGTCCTGGAGGAGACGGGCCACCACTGCGCGCCGGGTGCCGCCCTGCCCACCGCCCGCTACCTTGCGAACGGCCGCCCGAAAGAGGTCAGTTACTGGGCGGCCGAGGCGACGCGGGGCACCTTCGTCCCCAACGACGAGGTCGACCGGCTGGCCTGGCTCGCCCCGTCCGCCGCCCGGACCCGGCTGACCCGCCCCGGCGACCGCGTCCAGCTCGACGCCTTCCTGAGCACCCAGCACTGACCGACAGCGCCCCGCGCCACGCTCGGGCGCACCCGAGCACCCGACAACGCGTCCGCAGACGCACGACGGCCGGCCCTGGGGCGCGCAGGAGGGTCCCCGGCCCCCACCGGCAGAACCGCGACGCCCCGGGCCGGGGCAGCCACGCCGCCCGCGCCCCGGACCGGCCGGCATCCGCACCGCCGAGCCGGGCCGCCCCCCACCGTCCGCGCCACGGACCGGCCCAATACACCGAAACCGGCCCGCCCGGCACGGTTCACCTCCCGTTCACTCCTCCCCGTAGGCCGCTTCACCTGTTCTGCCTAATTTCGGACGTACCCGGTGCACGGCGCCACGCCACCGCACCACTCCTCATCGCACGCCGCCCCGCACCACCAGCCGCGGCGGCTCCTGGAAGGAACACCCCGAAAGTGAAGCTTCAGCGCAAGAACCGGCTTCGTGCCACCGCGCTCGGTGCCCTCGCCGTCTCCGGCGCCCTGGTCCTCACGGCGTGCGGTTCGGACGACAACAGCGGCGCCGACGCGGACGGCGGCGGCAAGACCACGACCGCCGCGTCCACCATCAAGTGCGACGGTGCCAAGGGCCAGCTTCGCGCCTCCGGGTCCAGCGCCCAGAAGAACGCGATGGACCTCTGGGTCAAGAACTACATGGCCGCCTGCTCCGGCGTGCAGGTCAACTACAACTCCTCGTCCTCCGGCGAGGGCATCGTCGCCTTCAACCAGGGCACCGTCGGCTTCGCCGGCTCCGACTCGGCGCTGAAGCCCGAGGAGGCCGCCGAGTCGAAGAAGATCTGCGGGACCGGCCAGGGCATCAACCTCCCGATGGTGGGCGGCCCCATCGCGGTCGGCTTCCACCTGGAAGGCGTCGACAACCTCGTGCTGGACGCCCCCACGCTCGCCAAGATCTTCGACACCAAGATCAAGAAGTGGAACGACCCGGCGATCGCCGAGCTCAACGAGGGCGCCAAGCTCCCGGACAAGGCGATCCAGCCCTTCCACCGCTCCGAGGACTCCGGCACCACGCAGAACCTCGGCAAGTACCTGGCCGCCGCGGCCCCGGCCGACTGGAAGTACGAGGCCGAGAAGAAGTGGCCCGCCCCCGGTGGCCAGGCCGCGTCCGGCTCCTCCGGTGTCGCCTCCCAGGTGAAGGCCGTCGACGGCTCGATCGGTTACTTCGAGCTCTCCTACGCCGCCTCCCAGGACATCAGCACCGTGGCCATCGACACCGGCGGCTCCGCCCCGGTCGAGGCCACCTCGGAGAACGCCTCCAAGGCCATCGCCGCCGCCAAGGTCAAGGGCACCGGCAAGGACCTGGCGCTCGACCTCGACTACACCACCAAGGCCGAAGGCGCCTACCCGCTGGTGCTGGTGACGTACGAGGTCGTCTGCGACACCGGCAACAAGGCCGACACCCTCGGCACCGTCAAGTCCTTCCTGACCTACACCTCCTCCGAGGACGGCCAGAAGGTCCTCACCGACGCCGGCTACGCCCCGATCCCCGAGGCGATCAACGCCAAGGTCCGCGAGACCGTCGCCGGCCTGTCGTAACCCGCACGACGCCCCAGGCGAGCCGGTCCGGCGCACCCCTCCGGACCGGCCCCCGCCACCGACCCCATCCGGTGCACCGCCGCCAGGGGAGCGTGCCGCTCCCCCACACAGACCGGAAAGACCATGGCTTCCACCACACCGCTCGACCTCCCACCGGCTCCGCCGGCCCCACGCGGGCGCCCCGGCTCCACCGGGCGCGCAGGCGACAAGATCTTCATCGGCCTCTCCCGGGGCTCCGGCATCCTGCTCCTCGTGGTCATGGCCTCGATCGCCGTGTTCCTGAGCTACCGGGCCGTCCTCGCGATATCCAAGGACGAGGGCAACTTCCTCACCACCCTCGACTGGAACCCGGCCGGTGACCCGCCGGTCTTCGGCATCGCGGTCCTGCTCTTCGGCACCGTCGTCAGCTCGGTCATCGCGATGGTCATCGCGGTCCCGGTCGCCATCGGGATCGCCCTGTTCATCTCGCACTACGCGCCGCGCAAGCTGGCCGCACCCCTCGGGTACGTGATCGACCTGCTCGCCGCCGTGCCCAGCATCGTCTACGGCATCTGGGGCGCCCTCGTCCTCGTGCCGTACCTGGAGGGCCTGAACCTCTGGCTCGACCAGTTCTTCGGCTGGACGTACGTCTTCGAGAAGACCGAGGTCGGCATCCCCCGCTCGCTCTTCACCGTCGGCATCCTGCTCGCGATCATGATCCTGCCGATCGTGACCAGCGTCAGCCGCGAGGTCTTCCTCCAGGTCCCGAAGATGAACGAGGAAGCCGCACTCGCCCTCGGGGCCACCCGCTGGGAGGTCATCCGCCTCTCGGTCCTGCCCTTCGGCCGCTCCGGGATCATCTCCGCCTCGATGCTCGGCCTCGGCCGCGCGCTCGGCGAGACGATGGCCGTCGCCACGGTCCTGTCGCCCAGCTTCATCATCTCGCTGCACGTGCTCGACCCCGGCGGCGGCACGTTCGCCCAGAACATCGCCGCCGGCTTCGGCGAGGCCGACGAATTCGGGCGCGACGCCCTGATCGCCTCCGGCCTCGTCCTCTTCGTCCTGACCCTGCTGGTCAACGGCGCGGCCCGGCTCATCATCGCCCGCCGCAAGGAGTACTCGGGGGCCAACGCATGAGCCACGCCACCACCACCGACGTCCAGGACGACCGTCCGCGGACCACGCCCGAGCCGCGCACCGGCGGCCTCAGCAGCCGCAGCCTCCCCCGCTGGGCCCCCCTCGGCTTCGCCGCCGTGTCCCTCGCCCTCGGTGTCGGTATCGGCGCCGCCGCCGGCTGGCACAGCCGCACCCAGTGGGGCCTGCTCGCCGCACTGCTCTTCCTGGCCATCTCGTACGCCGCGACCACCGCGGTCGAGAACCAGCGCCAGGCCAAGGACCGCCTCGCCACCAGCGTCGTCTGGGTGTGCTTCCTGGCCGCCGTCGTCCCCCTCGCCTCCCTGCTGTGGACGACGGTCAGCCGCGGCGCCGAACGCCTGGACGGCTACTTCCTCACCCACTCCATGGCGGGCGTCCTCGGCTTCGAGGACACCGGCGGGGTCTACCACGCCCTGATCGGCACCCTGGAGCAGGTCGGGATCGCCACGGTGATCTCCGCCCCCCTGGGCCTGCTGACCGCCGTCTACCTCGTCGAGTACGGCAAGGGCTCGCTCGCCAAGGCCGTCACCTTCTTCGTCGACGTGATGACGGGCATCCCGTCCATCGTGGCCGGCCTCTTCATCCTGTCGATCATGCTGATGGCGAAGATCGAACCGTCCGGCCTGATGGGCGCGCTGGCGCTGACCATCCTGATGGTCCCGGTCGTGGTCCGTTCCACCGAGGAGATGCTCAAGCTCGTCCCCAACGAGCTCCGTGAGGCCTCCCTCGCCCTGGGCATCCCGAAGTGGCGCACGATCCTCAAGGTGGTCCTGCCCACCGCGATCGGCGGCATCACCACCGGCGTCATGCTCGCCATCGCCCGCATCGCGGGGGAGACGGCCCCGATCATCCTGCTGGTCTTCGGCAGCCAGCTGATCAACACGAACCCCTTCTCCGGGGCCCAGTCCTCCCTGCCGTTCTACATCTACGAGCAGTACAAGGTCGGCGAGGCGGCCTCCTACGACCGCGCCTGGGCCGCCGCCCTGGTGCTGATCGCCTTCGTCATGATCCTCAACCTGGCGGCCCGCGGCATCGCCCGCTGGAAGGCCCCCCGGACCGGTCGCTGACGCGGCCCCTCAGCGACCTTTCGAAAGAAGCAGTGATTCACATGGCCAAGCGCATCGACGTCGGCGGCCTCACCGCCTACTACGGCTCCCACAAGGCCATCGAGGACATCTCGATGACCGTGGAACCCCGCTCCGTGACCGCCTTCATCGGCCCCTCCGGCTGCGGCAAGTCCACCTTCCTGCGCACCCTGAACCGCATGCACGAGGTGACCCCCGGCGGCCGCGTCGAGGGCAAGGTGCTGCTGGACGACGAGGACCTGTACGGCTCCGGGGTCGACCCGGTCACCGTGCGCCGCACGGTCGGGATGGTCTTCCAGCGTCCGAACCCGTTCCCCACCATGTCGATCTTCGACAACGTCGCGGCGGGCCTGCGGCTGAACGGCTCATACCGCAAGAACCAGCTCGCCGACATCGTCGAGAAGTCCCTCCGGGGCGCCAACCTCTGGAACGAGGTCAAGGACCGGCTGAACAAGCCCGGCTCCGGCCTCTCCGGCGGCCAGCAGCAGCGCCTGTGCATCGCCCGCGCCATCGCGGTCGAGCCCGACGTGCTGCTGATGGACGAGCCGTGCTCGGCGCTCGACCCGATCTCGACCCTCGCCATCGAGGACCTGATCGGCGAGCTGAAGGAACGCTTCACCATCGTCATCGTGACGCACAACATGCAGCAGGCCGCACGCGTCTCCGACCGCACGGCGTTCTTCAACCTCGCGGCGGTCGGCAAGCCCGGCCGGCTGGTCGAGATCGACGAGACGGAGCGGATCTTCTCCAACCCGTCCGTACAGGCCACCGAGGACTACATCTCCGGCCGCTTCGGATAACCCCAGACGGCCTTGGGGTGCTGCATGGCGGTGCCACCACAAGGCGAAGGGTCCGCCCCCGCTCTCCCCGGAACCCAGGAGAGCAGGGGCGGACCCATGTCCGTACCGTCCGACGGGACCGGGCGGGCCGAAGGCCCGTGGGCTGGGCAGGGCCCCCGCCGTCCGGATCCGCGTCAGCCGAAGAGCAGGACCACGACCCCGTAGCTCAGCGCGGCGACGAGCGCCGCGGCCGGCATCGTGATGAACCACCCGAGGATGATGTTCTTGGCCACGCCCCAGCGGACCGCGTTCACCCGCTTCGTGGCGCCCACGCCCATGATCGCCGAGGTGATCACATGAGTCGTGGAGATCGGCGCGTGGAACAGGAACGCCGAGCCGAACATGATCGAGGCGCCGGTCGTCTCCGCCGCGAACCCCTGCGGCGGGTCCAGCTCGATGATCTTGCGGCCCAGGGTGCGCATGATGCGCCAACCGCCGGCGTACGTCCCGAGCGACAGCATCATCGCGCAGACGATCTTCACCCAGACCGGGATCTGGTCGTTCGGCCCCTCGACGTCGGCGATGACCAGGGCCATCACCACGATGCCCATCGTCTTCTGGGCGTCCTGCAGGCCGTGGCCCAGCGCCATGCCCGCCGCCGAGACCGTCTGCGCGATACGGAAGCCGCGCTTGGCCTTGTGCGGGTTGGAGTTCCGGAACAGCCACATGATGCCGACCATCACCAGATAGCCGACGACCAGGCCGATGACCGGGGAGAGGAACATCGGGATGACGATCTTGGAGAGCACGCCGTCCCAGTGCACCATCGTCCCGCCGGCCAGCGCCGCGCCGACCATGCCGCCGAACAACGCGTGCGAGGACGAGGACGGCAGACCGTAGTACCAGGTGACGAGGTTCCAGATGATCGCGCCGACCAGCGCCGCGAAGAGGATGCCCATCCCCTTCTGGCCCTCGGGCGTGGCGATGAGCCCTTCGCTGACGGTCTTGGCGACCCCCTGGCCCAGGAAGGCGCCCGCGAGGTTCATCACCGCGGCCATCGCCAGAGCCGCACGCGGGGTCAGCGCCCGGGTGGAGACCGAGGTGGCGATGGCGTTCGCCGAGTCGTGGAAGCCGTTCGTATACGTGAAGCCGAGCGCGACACCGATGGTCACGATCAGCGCAAAGGTGTCCACGAGGTTCAGGACTCCTTGACCGCGATGGTCTCCACGGTGTTGGCGACGTGCTCGAACGCGTCCGCCGCCTCTTCCAGCACGTCCACGATCTGCTTGAGCTTCAGCACGTCCATGGCGTCGTACTTGCCGTTGAACAGGTGCGCCAGCAGCTTCCGGTGGATCTGGTCGGCCTGGTTCTCCAGACGGTTGACCTCGATCCAGTACTCGGTGAGGTTGTCCATCGTGCGCAGCCCCGGCATGGCCTCCGCCGTCAGCTCGGCCGCCCGGGCCAGCACCTCGATCTGCTGCTCGACACCCTTCGGCAGTTCCTCGATCTGGTACAGCACGACCAGGTCGACCGCTTCCTCCATGAAGTCCATGATGTCGTCGAGCTGCGAGGCGAGGTTGTAGATGTCCTCGCGGTCGAACGGCGTGATGAAGGAGGAGTTCAGCTGGTGGAAGATCGCGTGGGTCGCGTCGTCCCCCGCGTGTTCCGCTGCCCGCATACGCTCCGCGATCTCGGCTCGGGAGGCAGAATCCGCCCCGAGCAGTTCCATCAGGAGCTTGGAGCCCGTGACGATGTTGTCCGCGGATGCGGAAAACATGTCGTAGAAGCTCGTCTCCCTGGGGGTCAGACGAAAGCGCACGTGGGGTCCTCGGGGTGCTTTGGATTCGGTCAGGCTGATGCTAGGCGCATCATCCGGCCACGGCTAACCGGCATTCTTCAGTGTCGCGCATCGGGCGGGACGATCAGCACGGACCCCCGGTCACGTTTCGGCTGTATTCGTTACGCTATACCCGGCAGGGGTATACAGAAGAAAAGCGGGAGGACCCCATGACCACCACAGACGCCGCCGAAGCGGCCGGTACGGAAACCGGCCCGGAGGAAATCGTCACCGATCACGACCGCGGTATCCACGGCTACCACCACCAGAAGGCCGAGCACCTCAAGCGCCTGCGCCGCATCGAGGGCCAGGTCCGCGGGCTCCAGCGGATGGTGGACGAGGACGTCTACTGCATCGACATACTCACCCAGGTCTCGGCCTCCACCAAGGCCCTCCAGTCCTTCGCGCTCCAGCTGCTGGAGGAGCATCTGCGCCACTGCGTCGCCGATGCCGCCGTCAAGGGCGGCGAGGAGATCGACGCCAAGGTCGAGGAGGCCACCAAGGCCATCGCCCGGCTCCTCCGCACCTGAGCCCCCGCCCGCCGCCTCCCGGCGGGACGGGCCCTGCCCCGGGTCCTCCCAGGCGAGCGGGCCGGCGTCACACCCGGTGGTAGAGCTGCCGGGGTACGGTCGCCGCCCGCTCGGGGCCGTCCGCCCCCACCTTGAGCACCTCGTCGATACGGTCCGGGCTCAGCCGGTCCTCCAGCGCGGCCGACGCCGCGATCATGAGTTCACCGCACAGTTCGATCTCGGCAAGGGCCACACGGTCCTGGGCGGTCGGAGCGCTGAGCGTCACCACCTGCGTCACCTCTCTCTGCCGTCGCCGACTCCGGGCGCACCGGCTTCCTAGGGTAGGGATCACGCCACAGCCCGCGCATGGCACGGACGGACCATTTCGGCCCCCTCCCTACGGCGCTTCCGGGCCATCCGGATCCTCCGCGCCCTGCTGGACACTCCCCGTGTAGAGGTCCGCCTCGGGCGGCATCTCCACGGCGACCGGCACCCCGAACCCGTACAGCAGCATCGTCGAGACCACCGCCACCGGCGGGCCCTCGGCCGCGAAGCTGAACCGGTGGCGCACCTTGCGCAGCAGCCCGTCGTCGTCCAGGTACGCGTCGAACGGCACCGCGCCCGAGCTGAACCCTTTCGCCGCCGCGGCCATCGCCCCGCGCGAGGAGGGTGAGGCCGCCTCCGCCGCCCGCCCCAGATCGGCCGTCCCCCGGTAGTGCCGGACCCGCACCCCGGCCAGCTCGGTCCGTCCCACGTACCGCACGCCGTCCGCCCCGCGCAGCAGTTCGGCGGCAGCCATGGGATCGGTCACACCGCCGGTGACCAGGTTGCCGTCCTCCAGGGCCGTCGTGTCGATCCGGACCCACTTGTCCTCGGGCACCCCGGCGCCCCGGTTCTTCATGTACAGCGCCCCCGGGGTCAGCAGCTCCGTGATCGGCAGGTGCCCGTCCGGCGTCCCGGCGGCGTCCTTCGGCAGCACCACCTTGATCCGGCCGAGCTGCCGGCGGAAGTCGTAGACCCCCTGGCCCCGGATCGTCAGCCGGGTCCCGCCGGCCGCGGTCTCCATCGACGTACGCGCCTCGGCGCTGCCCGCACGGGCCAGGGCGTCGGCCGCCCGCCCGACCACAGCGGCCGGGGTGTCCGCGACGCCGCTCCCGCCTGCCACCGCCCGGCCGCCGGCCCGGTCGGCGCCGTCCGCGTCCGTGCCGGAGCAGCCCGTGGCCGCGGCCATCGCACCCGCCACGGCGAGGGCGCACACAGCCAGTGCCCTGCCCTTGCACCTGTGCTGTCGCACCACCATCGCCTGCCAACCCCCAACGACCGTCACACCTGACCCAGCCCCCACCCGCCTCGCCTAACGACCACCGGGGCGCCCCGTCACGCCGCCTCACCCCCCGCACAAGCCGATCGGCCCACTTGTTCACGCCCAGGAGGACCGCCGGTACCGTGGACCGGGTGTACGAGGACTCCCCGGCCCGCCCGGACTCCGCCGCCCGGGCACCCGCCCCGGCCCACACCACGTCCACCGTCGAGCGGGGGTCGTTCTGCCTCGCCCGCTGTGCCTGCGGCTGGTCGGGACCGGCCCGGCGCGCCCGCGACCGGGCCCGCACCGACGCCCACGACCACGAAACGGCCGCCGCCGGCTGATCCGGCGTACGGGCGTTCCGGGCGGAACCACGGCGCGGCCGTCCCGGCCCGTACGCATGAAGGGGCGCCCCGACCGGGGCGCCCCTTCATGCTCGGTCCCACACGGTCTACGCCGCGAGGTCCTTCTCGTCGGGCGAGCCGCCACGGCCCGCTCCCGGCCGCGGCTCGGGAATCCCGCGCGCGTCGCCCCGCTCGTCGGCCGCGGCCACGACCGGCCGCCGGGAGCGCACCAGCCGGCCCGCCGATCCGGAGCGGGCCACCGCACCCACCAGCGGGGTCAGCAGCATCATCGCGAGCGGAGCCAGCAGCAGGGCCACCGCCGTACCGAGCGCGAAGCCGCCGATGACGTCGGTCGGGTAGTGCACGCCCATGTAGACGCGGCAGAAGCCTTCGAGCACCGCGAGGACGAGCGCGATCAGGCCGAACTTCCGGTTGGCCACGAACAGACCGACCGCGATGGCCATCGCCATCGTGGCGTGGTCACTGACGAAGGAGAAGTCCTCCTTGCCCTCCACCAGGACGTCCAGCCCCTGGTGGTCCTTGAACGGGCGCGGCCTCTCGACGAATCCACGGATCGGAATGTTGATGATCAACGCGATCCCGGCCGCGAGGGGCGCCCACACGAGCCCGGCGACCGACGTCACCGAGTCCTCGGTCGTCCCGCGTCGGCGTACGCTCCACCAGCACCACAGGCCGACCGCGACCATGCCGAACATGATCCCGTACTCACCGACGAACTCCATGACCCGGTCGAACCAGGTAGGAGCGGCTTTCGCCAGCCCATTGATGTCGTAGAGCAGGCTGACGTCGGGGTTCGACCCATCGAGTGCGAGTCCAGCCATCTCCTGCGGCCCCTTGCCTTGTCTGCTGCTGCGACGCACAACGGTGTGCGTCGCCTTGGTCGGACCCCCGTAGTCGGTGCGGATTCCCTCACACGCAACGGCGTGACGTCGTGACGTGGAACCGCGCTGGCCAGTGCCGCATGGTCAGTGCGCATGCTGTCCCAGTCCAGGGAACGGTCTGCCGGCCCTCTGCGTTCCGCCCTCCACCGAATGATCACCATGACGTTATCGAAGAGAGACTCGTCGTCGCAGCTCAGGGCCCAGGCTTTACGGACAGTTCCAGCCATGGCCGACTCCCCGTCAGCTCCCGGGCAGCGCGGTCGGAAGAGCCGCCGCCCCGTCCTTGGTGACCCTGGTCGCGCCGAAGTAGTCGGGCGTGTCGATCTTGTCGAACCGGATGACCGCCCCGGTGTACGGCGCGTTGATCATGTACCCGCCTCCGACATAGAGCCCCACGTGCCTGATGGCCCGGGAGTTGGTCAGGTCGTCGGAGAAGAACACCAGGTCGCCGGGGAGCAGTTCCTCCCGTGAGGGGTGCGGCCCGGCGTTGTACTGGTCGTTGGCCACCCGGGGCAACTCGATGTCGACGGTCCGGTACGCGGCCTGGGTCAACCCGGAACAGTCGAACCGGCCCCCTTGGTCCGCCGTTCCGTTTCCGCCCCAGAGATAGGGCGTACCCAGCTTCTTCTGGGCGAAGTAGATCGCGCCCGCCGCCTGCCGGGACGGCGACACCCGGCCGACCGGCGCGGCGAAGCTCTCCTCCAGCGAACGGATGATCTTGACGTAGTTCTGCGTCTCGCTGATCGCGGGGATGCCGCCGGACCGGATCACCCGGTAGGCCCCGGCGTTGTAGGCGGCGAGCATGTTGTCGGTCTGGTCGCCCGGGACCTTCTTGACGTACCCGGCGAGCTCGCAGTCGTAGGAGGCCGCAGACGGAATCGCGTCGGCCGGATCCCATACGTCCCGGTCCCCGTCGCCGTCCCCGTCGATGCTGTGCGCGGCCCAGGTCCCGGGGATGAACTGCGCGATGCCCTGCGCGGCGGCGTGACTCTGAGCACGCGGATTCCAGCCACTTTCCTGATACAGCTGCGCCGCCAGCAAGGCGGGGTTGATGGCGGCGCAGAGGTTGCCCCACTTCTCCACCAGGGGCTTGTACTGGGCGGGCACCGCCCCCTTGGCCAACCCGACGGACCCGCTCACCCCGGCGATCCCGGCGGCGGCGGAGTACGTCCCCACGACGAGCAGGGCGATGAAGCACAGGACCAGCCCGATCCCACCGCCGACGAACACCCAGTATTTCCGCACGCACCAACCATCCCCCATTCAGGCGGGGTTCACGTGCCGATTCGCAGGTGTGTGCGGATGGCCGGGGGCATGAGGGGGCGTCAGGGGCGGTCACGGGGCTCAGGGGGCGCCGGCTGACCAGAAGGGGGAGCGGACGTTGGGGCGGGGGAGGGGGTAGACGCCCTCGTAGGCCGGACCGTTCGGTGGGGTGGTCGACTCTGCGACGTCGGACTTGTCGACGCAGGGGCTGTCGACCTGAAAGAACGCCTGCCCTTTTCCTCCGAAACGGAGACTTACACCAAAACCATCTTTCGTCTGCGCATAAATTGCAGGGAGTTCGACACTGTCGTTGACCGCTTTCATCAGATATCCGCTTCCACGCCAGTGCCGGTCGACCAGGCCAAGAAAATTCCCTCTACGGTCTGCAGACACCACGGTCATCACGATCCGCCTACGGGATACATCGCAGCCCCCTGTAGTAGTTACCCCATGCGCCCACTGCACCGGAGGCCGGATACCGCTTAGGACAGAATCGAGGATCTCATCCGCACGGCCCGCAGCTTCTTGCATATCCATTTCGGATCGACTTCCACTAGCCATCGAGCCCTCCTCACCAGTACACCCCGTCAGCAAAAAACATAGCAGCAGTGCAGCGCCAGGCGACAATCTCATCATCGGGCCTCCGCCATCTTCACTTCACTGGAACGTCCGGCAGCGATCAGGGCAATACTGTCCGCCGAAACCGCATCTCTTTGCGGGTCAAAATACTGGGAGTGGGCATCAATCGAAAGGCCACGACCACTGACTAACCTCGGACCGTCATCAACCGGAAAGCGTCGTGCTCCAAAGGCCACACTTGCTGGATCCTTACCGAACCAAAGATCATCGTCACCCGGATCGGCCAGGTCACCGGCCACATACGCAAAAGGACCCGCGAGCGCCCCAGCTACGACCTGCGACTTAGAAGGAAGCTTAGTCACGATGTCATTTTCCGCCGCGCCCACAAACACGTGGCCCCTTCCCACTCCAAGCTCCTCAGCACTGTCCACTCCTACTCCAGGGCTACCTACCAAAACAATCTCATCCGCACCCGGGATTCCACCCTCATACTGAGTCGCCGCCCCGACCGTACGGGATCCATAAGAATGACCAATTACCGTGACGTGCGGATCTTCATATCTGCTTGCAGCAGCCAACCCGCCCATGAACGAGTTGAAGGACTTTCCTCCCCTCTCTGCCCGCCCCTCTCCCATGACAGCAAGGCTCCCGAGTCCGTCCGGAATCTGAGGAGCGTCATAACCAAGCCAGACAAGTGCAGCACTTGAATGGTCGAGGTCATGGGTAGCGATAGCCGTATCCCGAGCCCGCTTGAGGTCCCCCTCCGCAAACTCCTTGTCCAGCGACGTATTCAGCCCCGGCACATACGCCGCCACATTCCGCGCCGTGTCCGGGTCCCCGTAGGACACGATCGCCCGGCCGTTGCCCTCTTCGCCGATGCCGAGCAGGAACATCGGAGGGTCGGTCCCGGCCTGCAACTGCCGGTCGATCTCCCGCAGGCCCGCCAGCTTCGCCACGGAATCCGCGTCGTCGCGGCCCGCAAGCGTGCCGATCAGCAGTTGCAAGTTGTCGCGGTTCGCCGCGTCCCTGACCGCTGCCGGGATCCCGTCCAGGTTGCCGATCACGTCCGGGTACACCGCCAGGTACTCCTCGCGCTGCTCCTGGGTCAGGCCCGCCCACCACGCGTTGCGTTCCGCCGGGCTCGCGGTCCGGGGGATGGCGTCTCGCAGGTAGGTCCTCGCCGCGTCCCGGACGTCCGCCGCGTCGGACGCGGCGTCCTTCCACGTCGACGTCGGGACCGCCAGGCCCTCCTCGGCCTTCAGGCGCCGGAGGATTCCCGCGTAGCGCCAGTCGATCTCGGCCGCCGCCCGTACCGCCCCCACCACCCGGTCCGCGATGTCCTGCGCCTTCGCGACGTTCGGGTTCGGGGCCGCCAGGCCCGAGGGCGGCACCAGGTCCGGCAGGCCGTTCGACGTCGTCGTACCGCCCTGGAGCGGGCGGCCGTCGATCATCCCCTCGCCGGCCGCCGGGTACGACACCGAGCCATCCGCCTGCACCGTGAACTTCAGGGCCGCCGCGTCCTCCAGCGCCAGCATCAGCGCACGCTGCTGGGCCTTCATCTCGTGGGCCAGGCTGTTGAGCGTGGTACGGATCAGCCCGCACTCCGTGTGCACGTACTGGAAGTTCCGGTTCAGCCGCCGCAACCGTGCCGCCGCCGACTCCGCCGCCGCACCTTGCTGCGTCTCGCGCAGGCCGTTCAGCAGGTGCTTGTCGATCCGGTCCCGCGCCGCATCGGCCCGGTTGCCGACCCGGCCCCACCCGTCGGCCGCGCTCTCCAGCTCCGCGCACCTCAGGTCCCGTAAGGCCGCCCAGGACAGGGCGGCGGTCCCGGTCGTCACCGCGGTACGGCCCCGCCGGTCACCGGGGCGAAGGACGAGCGCACGGCCTCGTTCGTCCCGCCCTGGGCCCGTGCCACCGCCCTGAGCTTCCCCGCGAGACTCGCGCACTCGCTCTCCGCGGCGGCGAACCGCCGTTCCCAGGAGGTGCGCACGGTACCGAGTTCCGCGAGGGCCGACAGGGCGCCCGCTCCCACCGAGAGCCCCTCGTGCGCCGCGGCGAGCTCGGCGGGCACGGGTCCCAGGTGCGTACGCAGCGCCTCCGCGCCGTCGGCCGCCCGCATCCACGGCCCGTCGCTGTGCCGCAGCTCCGCCCGGTCACCGCCCCCGGCCGGACCCGCCAAATCGCTGAGTCTCCGCACCACGGCCACACCGCTCACCCCGTTCCCGATCGTGGAGCGGCACTGTGCCAAAACCGGCGTACCCGACACGCCCGGCACATCCAGGCCGGGGCCGCCCTCCCCCGGCGCCCCAAGGAATCGGCGCTCCCCGCTTCACCCGAACGCGCGACGACGTCCGCCCGCCCGCTCTCCGCCGACGCGGGCGGAACCATGTCCCGCCCCCTCGACGTCCACCCCTTCACCTGCGCGAAAGCCCGTACGAACTGCGAAGCCGAGGGACGAACCGTGACCGAGAAAGCCGCCGCCCGCTACCTCTACGTCGCCCGTCACGCCGAGGCGTTGCCGGACGAATCGGGGCTGACGGAACGAGGCCGGCGCCAGGCCGGACTGCTCGGCGAGCGGCTCCGAGGCACTCCGCTGACCGCGGTCCACCACGGCCCGCTGCCCCGCGCCGCGCAGACGGCCGAGCTGATCGGCGCACACCTCGACGGCGTACCCCTGCACGTCTCGGAGGAGGCCGGCGACTACGTCCCGTACGTCCCCGGGCGTGAGGAGCTCCCGGGGCACTCGGCGGACCGCCTGCTCGGCTTCCTGGAACAGTTCCCCGCCGAGGAGACCGCCCGTGGTCCGGAGCTGACACGCGCCGCGACCGACCGGTTCACCGGGCCCGTGGACGGGGACGAGCCACGCCACGAACTGGTCGTCACCCACGCGTTCCTGGCCGCCTGGCTCGTACGGGACGCCCTCGACGCGCCCCCGTGGCGCTGGATGGGCCTGAACCACGCCAACGCCGCCCTCACCGTCATCCGCTACTCCCCCGGCAGGCCCGCCGCGCTCATGACGGTCAACAACATGGGTCACCTGCCGCCGGAGCTGCACTGGACCGGCTTCCCGCCGGAGCTGCGTATCTGAACCGGGTGCCACCGACACCGGTCACTCGGACGGATGGTTTACGGTGCGGCGCTTCCGCGTTACGGGGTGGCGTACCCCGGAGTTCGTGATCATGCGATGCGTGATCTTCGAACACCGCACCTCATCGCGTGGCCGACGGCTGTTGCTGTGCTCGGCGCTGGCCGCGGCGGCCACCGTCGTGTCGGCCCTGCCCGCCGGACCGCCGGCCAGGGCCGCCGCTGCCGTCGCCCCCGCACCGCCCCGGCCCACGACCGCCGCCGAGGCCCGGACCGCCGCCTGGCTGGACGCCCACCAGGGCCGCACCGGGGTGGCCGGCCGCTTCTTCCGGGAGCTGCCCAAGGGAGGGGACCTGCACAACCACCTCTCGGGCGCGGTGAGGACCGAGTACCTCATCCAGCTGGCCGCCGACGACGGGCTGTGCGTCGACGCCACCATGACCGCCGTCGCGCCCCCGTGCGGACCCGGCAAGCGGCCCGCCGCCGACGCGCTCACCGACACCGCGTTCCGGCAGAGCATCGTCCGGGCCTGGTCCATGCAGGATTTCCCGCAGGGCGAGTCCGGGCACGACCACTTCTTCGACACGTTCGGGAAGTTCGGCGCGGCGACGGCGCACCGCGGGAAGATGCTGGCCGATGTGGCGGGCACCGCGGCCGCCCAGAACCAAAGCTATCTGGAGACGATGGTCACCCCGGCCTCCGCGGGCGCCAAGAAGCTCGCCGACGACGTCGGGTGGAACCCGGACTTCGCCGCCCTGCACAGCAAGCTGCTCGCCGGTGGCCGCCTGGACCAGCTGATCGCCGACGCCGTGCAGGAAGCGGACGCCTCCGATGCGGAGTTCCGCGAGACCGCGCGCTGCGCCACCGCCAGCCCCACCCCGGCCTGCCGGATCACCGTGCGCTGGGTCTCCCAGGTCTCCCGCAACAGTGCCCCCGAGAGGGTCTTCACGCAGATCGCCCTGGGGTTGCGGCTGGCCGAGCGGGACCAGCGGTTCGTCGCGGTGAACCTGGTCCAGCCGGAGGACGGTGAGATCTCGCTGCGTGACTACCGCCTCCAGATGCGGATGCTCGACTACCTCCACCGGGTCTACCCGCGCGCCCACATCACGCTGCACGCGGGCGAACTCGTCCCCGGTCTGGTGAAGCCCGAGGACCTCACCTTCCACATCGACGACGCCGTCCGCACCGGCCAGGCCGAGCGGATCGGCCACGGCGTCGACCTGGTCCACGAGGACAACTGGCGTCGGCTGGCCCGCGACATGGCACGCCGTCAGGTTGCCGTGGAGGTCCCGCTCACCAGCAACGCGCAGATCCTCCAGGTGGAGGGCGCCGAGCACCCCTTCCCGGTCTACCGGGCGTACGGAGTGCCCGTGGTGCTGTCGACGGACGACCCGGGCGTCTCGCGAGGCGACATCGGCCAGGAGTACCAGCGCGCGGCGCGCACGTACGAGCTCGGCTACCCCGAGCTGAAGGATCTGGCGCGTGCGTCGCTGGAGTACTCCTTCCTCCCGGGCCGCAGCCTGTGGCGCGCCGACCCCGCACGGAAGGGGTTCCGGCTGGTGGACGAGTGCCGGGTCCCGCAGTCGGACCGATGTGGCCGCCTGCTCTCCGCGAGCCCGAAGGCACGGCTGGAGTGGCGCCAGGAGCAGTCCTTCCAGGCGTTCGAGGCGCGGTACGCGGGGTGACCTGCTGAGGTACGGGCACCGGCCCGGACGTCCGCCGAGTCGGGCCTTCGCGCCTTCGTCCTCGAACACCGGGTGCCGGGACGCTCGTCCCCGCACCCGGTGCTCACTCCGGTCTCCCCGCACATTCGACCCACAGCAGCTTCCCGCCCTGCCCCGGCAGCGCCCCGTCCATCGGGTACGCGCCCCAGCTCTCCGCCCAGAGGCTGACGAGGTGGAGACCGCGCCCACGCTCGGCCATGTCCGACGGCGGCTCCGCGCTCCAGCTGAACGGCGCCGGGATGTGCGGGTCGGTGTCCCGGACGCTGAGCCTGACGCGCTGCCGGCCGGCCCCGCGCAGCCGCAGTGAGTACGCGCCCTTCGAATGCAGGTACGCGTTGGTGACCAGCTCGCTGGCCAGCAGCTCGGCCGTATCCGTGAGTTCGGCCAGCCCGTGGGCGCGCAGCACCGCCCGCAGGGTGGATCGGGCGACGCCGGGTGCGCGGGGATCTCTCGGAAGTTGGAGGGTGTAGGCCCAGGGCGGCGATACGGTGGCAGCGGGCATGGAAGTCTCCGTTCACGGAGGATGGTTGGGGTGCTCTGCGTTACCCGGTGACCAGGTCGCTCCGTCGAGCGGGGTTCTTCCGGGCGGGAGGCCTGAGTCACAGGTTAGGGTTCCACAAGGAGTGTTTGTCCCCATCGACAGGAATCCTTGCTCAGAACCACTCGTGTGAGTGACCGCGCCACCCCAGACGACCCCGAGGAAGGTTCACATGGCAGGCCGGGCAGCCCCCACGGCGCGCCGCGCACGGCTGGGCGCCGAGCTGCGCAAGCTACGCGAGCGTGCCGGGATGACCACCACACAGGCGGCCGCGCTGCTGGGGACGAGTTCAGGCCAGCTCAGCAACATCGAGGTCGCGCGGTTCGGCGTCAGCGCCGAACGCATCCGCGTCGCGGCGGGTGCCTACTCCTGCACGGACCAAGCCCTCATCGAAGCCCTGGTGGCCATGACCGGCGACCGGAGAAGAGGCTGGTGGGAGGAGTACCGGGACAGGATTCCGTCGAAGCTCCTCGATCTGGCGGAGATCGAGCACCACGGCATCAGCCTGCGGGCGGCCCACAGCATCCACATCCCGGATCTGCTGCAAACCGCCGAGCACGCACGGGAGATCCACCGGCAAGCCGTTCCCGAGATGTCGCCGCCCGAGATCGAGCACCGCGTCTCGTACAGGATCAAGCGCCAGGACGTCCTGTACCGCGAAGGCGCCGCGCCCTACCGCTCGATCATCCACGAAGCGGCCCTGCGGATGAGATTCGGCGGCCCCGACGTCGCCCGGAACCAGCTCCGCCACCTGTTGGACCTGGGCGAACGCCCTCACGTGTCGATCCGCGTCATCCCCTTCGCGGCCACGGACTACCCCGGGTCGGGCCAGGCCGTGTACTACGTGCAGGGGCCCGTGCGCGCGCTCGACACCGTGCAGCTCGACCAGTCCCACGGGCCGGTGTTCATCGACTCCGAGGCCCATCTCGCGCAGTACCGCCTGCTGTTCGAACGCCTCGAAGCCGTCGCTCTGCCCCACTCCGCGTCACGCGACCTCATCCACGCCATCGCACGGGAACTGTGAAGCGACACGGGATGACCGCCTCCTCCTCCGGGTCGAGATCGCGTTCGACCCCGGCGACCTCGTCCACCTCCGGGAGACCGACGCCCCGGGCACGGTCGTCACCACCACCCGCACCAAGTGGGACGCGTTCACCCAGGGCGTCCGTGCGGGCGAGTTCGACCACTTCGCCGAACCCGACCACCCGGGGCCGCGATCACCGCATCCCGTCACCGCCCCAGGAGAACACCCTCCGGTGCGAGAATCAGATGATGACCTCAGCCCCTGAAACGATCGGCGCGGCGGCATCCGGAACGTGGAAGCTCGGCGATCTGCCCGTCCACCGGATCGGTTTCGGCGCCATGCGCATCACCCAGCCCGGTGCCGCCTTCTCGCGGGGCCCCTCCAGCGACCGGGGCAGGTCCATCGCCGTACTACGGCGCGCGATCGAGCTCGGTGTGAACCACATCGACACCGCCGCGTTCTACTTCTCCCCGCTGCGGTCCGCCAACGAGCTCATCAACAGCGCGCTCGCCCCGTACGCCGACGATCTGGTGATCACGACCAAGGTCGGCCCCGGGCGGGACCCCTCCGGCGCGTGGACTTGGGCGACCCCTGAGCAGCTGCGCGGCCAGGTCGAGGAGAACCTGCGCCAGCTCGGCCGCGACCACCTGGACGTGGTGAACCTCCGGATCGCGCGGAGCCACCGGTCGGCATCGGTCGCCGAGCACTTCGGTGCCCTGGCCGAACTGCGGGAGGCCGGCCTGATCCGCCACCTGGGCATGTCCCACACCACACCGGACCAGCTCGCCGAGGCCCAGGGCATCGCTCCCGTGGTCTGCGTACAGAACCGGTACGGCATCGGGTCGTCGCCCGAGGACCAGGCGTTGGTGCGTGCGTGCGGCGAGCAGGGCATCGCGTTCGTGCCGTTCTTCGCCATCGCCGGCACCGGGGCCGAGGAGGGGGCGAGCGGAGCCGAGAGCGAGGAGGTGCTGGCCGTCGCCCGCGCCCACGGCGCGACACCCGCGCAGGTACGGCTCGCCTGGACGCTGCACCAAGGGCCGCACGTCCTGGCCATCCCCGGCACCGGCAACCCCGATCACCTCGCCGAGAACGTCGCCGCCGGGGCACTTGGACTCACCTCCGACGAAATGGCCCTGCTGACCCCCTGACCGGAGAAGGTGAGCTCGTTCCGGGGATGGAAGGACGAGCGGTCGTTCGCCGATTTCCGGCCACGCTCACACTGATCCAAGCCGCCCCACACGACAGCCCCGGCACGCGCTGCCATCCGAGGACCGGGGCATCAGCCCCTTCCCCGCAAGGCCCGTGACGAAGCGTCGTCCGGAAGCCACCGGCGCACGACCGGCTCTCGAACAGCGCGTACGAACATTTCTCGCCCGCCGAACGCTGCAATCACATCCCCAACCCATGGCCACTGTCGTTGCTAGCCGTCACAGAGCGTGATACACAGAGTAACCGTGCATATGCGCCCGGATCCTGAGGCGAGCCGCAGGTCAGCGCTGCCACACCGGTCAAACGTGCGAGATCCGGGTAAAGAGACCCGGAAGACGTCGTGCGATGCGGGTTTCATCAGCGAAGATAGAGAGCGACCCGTTCCGTACGGCGCGGGCATCGAACTACCCAACAGGGGCGGTGACTTACATGATCCTGGCAGCTGAAAAGGGCGACATCACCACCATCATCGGCGGAATCGCCCCGAACTGGGGGCCGTTCGGGACCCTGGGCAATGAGGCTCGCATCATGATCGAGGTGGTGATGGCGGTGGCCATCCTGCTCTGCCTCGGCATCGCGATCTGGGGAGCGGCGAAGCAGCGCATCGGGGCGACGGCCCTGCGTGACACGTTCAGCGCGGAACAGGGCAAGGGGCTGATCGTGGCGGGCCTGACCGGCGTCTTCATCATCGGGTCGCTGGGCACACTGTTCACGATCGTGTACGGAATGGCCGTCTGACCTGACGTCAGGCCACCACCCCGGGTCCGTCCCACGCCCGCCTCCACACCATCCGTCCGTTGTGCCCACCGGCAGAGGTTGCGTCCCCTGATGTCGAGTCACCACTCCCCGCCCACGCGGGAACCAGCACGGCTACCGTCGTACCAGGCGGCACTGCACACGGCTGAGGGAGCGTACGCGGCATGAGCCAGGGCGACGAGCGCGGCTACGGCAGCGAACCGGGCGGCCGCACGGAGGACCCGTACAGCACCATCGGCGGGACGCGCCAGACACGGACGCGCCTTCCCGGCGGCGACGACACCGACGGTTACGGCCGGCGTCCCGCGCGGAGCTCACGCTCGCTGGTGATGGTGGTGGGTGTCGTCGTCCTCCTCGTGGCGGCCATCGCGTTCGCGAACCTGGGCGACGGCAGGAGCAAGGAGCCGGGAGGAGGCGGCGGCAAGGAGTCGTCCGCCGCCGGAGCGGGCCCCACCTCGGCAACGGGCACGAAGCCGGTACAGGGCAAGAACGGCACGATCGCTGCGGGCTTCGCACACGACGAGCAGGGGGCGCAGAGCGCGGCGGCGAATTATGCGGTGGCTCTGGTCTCTGCCGAAATCCTCAAGCCCGACCGACGCAGTGAGATCGTCCGTCAGATCTTCGTGACCGCCAGAGTTGATGAGCTCGAAGCGAAGTTCAATCAGGCCTACAACCAGGAATTCCTCAACAGAGTCGGGCTTGACAGCAACGGCAACGCTGCGGCAGGTATGACCTATGTGTCACGGACGGCCCCGGTGGGGACCAAGGTGACCTCTTACTCACAAAACGACGCCACAGTCGAGGTGTGGTGCACCGGTGTCTTCGGCACAGCCGGCGTCGGATCCACCAACCCGGTCAGTAACGACTGGTTCACCATGACCCTGCAACTGCAGTGGGCGGACAGCGACTGGAAGGTCGACGCGTTCTCTCAAAAGGACGGCCCTGCCCCGGTGAACACAGACCGCACGGCCTCCGACGCCGACGAGATCGCCGAGGCAGTCGAGGAGTACGGAGGGTTCACGTATGCCCGCTAGCCTGCGTCCGGTGCTTCGCGTCGGGGCCGTTCTCGCCAGCCTCCAGGTAACGGCGGTAGTCGTCGCCAGTCGCGCTGTCGCGGACCCGTCACCGAGCCCCACTCCCTCTGCCAAGAGTGACTGCGATCTCATCGTCGGCCCTGCCAAGGACTACTGCGAGGGCGGCAGCGGCGCCGACAGCCGCACCCCACCGACCACCAGCGACGCCCTGGACCCCCTCTCCTCCCTGGCCCGCGGCTGCGCCGACGCCGCGTCCTGGACCATCGGGAAGCTCAGCGACGCCGTCGAGGGGACCGCGAACGTCGACTTCACGAACCCCACCTTCCTCAAGCAGTACTCCGTGGTCTTCGCGGCCTCCACCATCCTCACCCTCGTCCTGTGGCTGTTCGCCGTGGCCAAGCGCGCGATGCGCGGGGTCCCGTTCGCCACCGCGATGTCCGAGGCCGTCGGCTTCCTCTGGCTGACCGTCCTCGCGTCCGCGTTCACCCCGCTCATCCTCTACGTGGTCGTCTCCGCCACCGACGGCGTCACCTCGGTCATCTCCACCGCCACCGGGTCCCAGAGCGACGTCTTCTTCGGCTCCTTCGCCGAGGCGCTCAAGAAGGGCACCGACATCGGCGGCGGCCCGATCATGCTCATCGTCGTCTCGCTGGTGTCGGTCCTCGCCGCAGGCATCCTGTGGCTGGAGCTCGTCATCCGGGCCGCCCTCCTCTATGTGGGCGCCCTGCTCGGCGTCGTCGTCTACGCCGGGCTGGTCGACAAGAACATGTGGGGCCACGTCCGCCGCTGGGCGGGCATCATGATCGCCGTGATCATGGTGAAGCCGGTCATCGTCATCGTGCTCGGACTGGCCGGTGCCCTCACCGAGGGCGACGGACCGAACGCGATGTCCGCCGTCGTCTCCGGGCTCGCCATCATCCTCCTGGCGATCTTCGCCTCCGCCATGATCTACCGCTTCGTGCCCGGTTTCGGCGACGAGATCCAGGGCGCCCGCACCAACCGCAAGCAGGCCACGGACGGCTCCCAGGCCGCCGCGCTGATCAGTTCGCCCGCCGCGCTCGTCTCCCAGGGCATCAAGACCCACAGCGGCCGCAGCGGCGGCGGAGACGGCGGCAGCGGCGGTGGCGGGCGCCCGGCCAACCCGGTCAGCGGCGGTGTCGCGGCGCACAGCTCCCGCGGTCCCGGAGCGGGCGGCGGCGGTGCCTCCGGCGCGCCTTCTCCCCGCAGCGGGTCCGGGCCCACCTCCGGCACCCCCCACAGCAGCCGTCCCTCGCGGGGCGGTTCCGGCAGCACAGGTAGCACGAGCACAGGAGGTGGCGGGCGTTGACGACCCAGTCCCACACCATCGCACCCCGCCGTACGTATCTCATCGGCCGCGCCCGGCCGAACGCGATCGTCGGCAAGAACCGCGAGACGGGCGAGATCGCACTGATCATCGTCGGGGCGTTCCTCGGCATGATGAGCGGGCTCCTCGTCCCGGTACTCTCCCTGCGCATCGTGTCGCTCGTGGGCTTCCCCATGCTCGCCCTCGCCATCGTGTACCTGCCCTACAAGGGACGTACGTTCTACAAGTGGTTCGAGATCAACCGCAGCTTCAAGCGCACCCTGCGCCGGGGCACCACCTACCGTTCGGCCGCGATGGAGGCGGGGGTGAGCGCCGACGGCCGTGAGGTCGAGATCGGGCCGCCCCCGGGCATCGGCCGGATCAGCTGGCTCGCCGCCCCCTTCGGGCCGGACGAGATCGCCGTCCTGCTGCACGCCGACCGGCGCACGGTGACCGCCGCCATCGAGATCGAGGGCCCCGGCGTGGGCCTGCGGGACAGCGAGGACCAGGAGGCCCTGGTCGACCGGTTCGGCACCCTGCTCAAGCACGTCGCCAACGGCGACGGGTTCGTGACGCGCCTCCAGATGCTGGCCCGCACCCTCCCCGCCGACCCCGACGCCCACGCCAAGGACGTCGCCCAGCGCGGCGACCAGGCCGCCCCCGGCTGGCTGCGCGACTCCTACGACCAGCTGCAGTCGATGGTCTCCACCTCCAGCGAGCAGCACCGCGCCTACCTCGTCGCCTGCATGCACTACAGCCGTGAGCTGGCCGCGGAGGCCAACGCCATGGCCCGCGCCGCCCGCCCTCGCAACGGGCGCAAGATCGACCGCGACGCCGGCCTCGCCGTCGTCATGGCCCGCGAACTGACCGACATCTGCGCCCGCCTCGCCGAGGCCGACATCCGGGTGCGCCAGCCGCTCGGGCAGAGCCGGCTGGCCTCCCTCGTGCACTCGATGTACGACCCGGACCACCCCATCGACCACATCCAGGCCATGACCAAGCGCAACGCCTGGCCCGCCGAACTCGACGCGGTCGAACCGACCTTCCTCCAGGCCAAGACCCGTGAGTCCACCACCCGCGCCCCTTGGTGCCACGCCACGGCCTGGGTGAAGGAATGGCCGATGACCCCCGTCGGGGTGAACTTCCTGGCCCCGCTGCTCGTCCACACACCCGACGTGATCCGTACGGTCGCGGTGTGCATGGACCTCGAACCCACCGAGGTCGCCATCGAGCGGATGCTGACCGAGAAGACGAACGACGAGGCCGAGGCGAGTCGCCAGGCCAAGATGAACCGCACGGTCGACCCGCGTGACATCGCCGCCCACGGGCGGCTCGACCAGCGGGGCGAGGACCTGGCGAGCGGAGCGGCCGGGGTCAACCTGGTCGGGTACATCACCGTGTCGTCCCGGTCCCCCGAAGCCCTGGCCCGCGACAAGCGGACGATCCGGGCGTCCGCCGGCAAGTCCTACCTCAAGCTCGAATGGTGCGACCGCGAGCACCACCGCGCCTTCGTCAACACCCTGCCGTTCGCCACCGGCATCCGCCGCTGACCCGCCGACAACCCGCACCCACCACACCGACCGCACCCACCGCACAGACCGAACCGAGAGGGAGGGCCGTCACGCCATGCGAGACCCACTGTCCGCGTTGTCGGATGCCTTCACGTCCTTCCTCTTCGGGAAGGTGGAGACGACCCGGCTGCCGGTCCGTACGTCGACGGGCCAGGCCCAGGCCGTCTACCTGCCGACCGCCGCTCCCGGCCTCGGTGACTCCGGTGTGATCATCGGGCGTGAGGTGTACTCCGGCAAGGGCTACATCTACGACCCGTTCCAGCTGTACGGTCAGCAGCTCCCCGCACCGCACTGGCTGGTCCTCGGCGAGTCCGGGAACGGCAAGTCGGCGCTGGAGAAGACGTACGTGCTCCGCCAGCTCCGCTTCCGTGACCGCCAGGTCGTCGTGCTGGACGCCCAGGGCGAGGACGGCGTCGGCGAGTGGAACCTCATCGCCCAGGAGCTGGGCATCACCCCCATCCGCCTCGACCCGACCGCGGCCCTGAACGACGGCATCCGGCTCAACCCGCTCGACCCGACGATCACCACCACCGGCCAGCTCGCCCTGCTGCGCACGATCATCGAGGTCGCCATGGGTCACGGCCTCGACGAGCGTTCCGGCTTCGCGCTCAAGGTCGCCCACGCCTACGTCAACGCGACCATCACCGACCGCCAGCCGGTCCTGATGGACATCGTCGAACAGCTCCGCCACCCGGAACCCGAGTCCGCGGAGGCGATGAACGTCGACCTGGACGACGTACGGGCCTGGGGCCTGGACGTCGCTCTCGTCCTGGACCGTCTCGTCGACGGTGACCTGCGCGGCATGTTCGACGGCCCGACCACCATCGGCATCGACCTCGACGCACCGCTGATCGTCTTCGACCTCTCGCACATCGACCGCAACTCCATCGCGATGCCCATCCTCATGGCCATCGTCGGTGTGTGGCTGGAGCACACCTGGATCAGGCCGGACCGGAAGAAGCGCATCTTCCTGGTCGAGGAGGCCTGGCACATCATCAACTCCCCGTTCGTCGCGCAGCTCTTCCAGCGTCTGCTGAAGTTCGGCCGACGGCTCGGCCTGTCCTTCGTCGCCGTCGTCCACCACCTCAGCGACGTCGTCGACGGGGCGGCGGCCAAGGAAGCGGCGGCCATCCTGAAGATGGCCTCCACCCGCACCATCTACGCCCAGAAGGCCGACGAGGCCAGAGCCACCGGCAAGGTCATCGGCCTGCCCCGGTGGGCGGTCGAGATCATCCCGACCCTGACCCCCGGCATCGCGGTCTGGGACGTCAACGGAAACGTCCAGGTCGTCAAACACCTGATCACGGAAGCCGAACGCCCCCTGGTCTTCACCGACCGCGCCATGACCGAGGGCTCCGTGCCGGACCTGCTCCCCGACGACGTACGGGCCGCGGAGCTGGAGGCGGAGGAACGGGCGGCCAGGATCGAGCGTCAGCAGCGGCTGGCCGAGTCCTCCGAGTCGACGGTGGCCTGACCATGGCACGCCCGGTACCTTCCCGTACGGAGAACGGCGGCCAGGCCGGCGGTATCCCGGACGGCCTGCTGATAGGGCTGCTGAGCTTCCTGTTCGGCGTCACGGTCCTGGCCTGGACGGCAACCGGCCTCGCCGGCCTGTTCGCCCACGGCGGCTGGCCGGGCGGCGTCACGTTCACCCGGACACCGCTCGCCCTGCGCGCCCTGGCCACCGCACCGCAGGACCTGCCTGCCGCCTGGCCCGACACCCCGGAGGGTGAGCTCTCCGGATACGGGCTGTTCTGGGGCCTGTTCATCGGCGAGCTCATGGTGCTGATCGTCCTGACCGTCTTCGTCCTGGGCGTGGTGACCCGCTGGCGCCTCGTCCGCAGACGCCGGGCGGCGGAAGCGGCGGAAGCGGCGGATGCGGCCGAGACGGCGGCGGAGACGGCGACGGCGTACGAGCAGCGGCCCCCCACGTACGAGGCCCCGGCCCCACGCGAACCGGTGCGCAGAGCGGAGCGCGCCCCCGCACCCGAGCCCGCGCCCGCGCCCGCAGCACCCTCGCCGACACCCATGGCCCCCGCAACCGCCTTCCTCGAAGTGGCCCCGGACGTCGTCCCCTCGCCCCGAGGCCCGGTCCTCCTCTACGGCGCCGCCCCCACCCGGCGCCCGACCGCGGTCCAGGCCGTCCAGGATGCCGAGGGTCCGGCCCTCGTCGTGACCTCCGACCCCACGCTCTGGGACGAGACGAAGGACGCCCGCGCCAAGCTCGGCCCCGTCCTCGTCTACGACCCCGGCCACCTCTGCGACACCCCGGATCGCCTGCACTGGTCGCCCACCGCCGGCTGCGAGGACCCCGCCGTCGCCGCCGCACGGGCCGCGGCCCTTCTCGCCCCGGTGCGCCCCCGGGCCCGGGTCGACGCGGCCGTCGCCGACACCGCGCAGACCCTCCTGCAGTGCTGGCTGCACGCCGCGGCCGTGGACGGCCGCCCCTTCCGCCAGGTCCACCGCTGGGCCTCCGGGGGCAGCGCCCACGAACCGGTCCGGCTGCTCCGTACGCACCCCAAGGCAGCCTCCGGACTCGCCGGACTCCTGGAGTCCTCGCTCACCGCGTATCCCGAACGCCGCGAGGTGGCACAGGAACTGACGGCACGTGCCTTCGGCGCGCTCTCCTCGGTCCATGTCCGCGAGGCGTGCACCCCGAACCGAAACGACGCCCTCGTGCTGGATTCTTTTACCGCCGAGGGGGGAACGCTTTATGTGGTGGGTGAATCCATCGAGGATCCTCGCCACCGCCCCGGCGCGATGCCCCTCCTCACCGCGCTCGCCTCACACGTGGTCGAGCACGGCCGCCGCATGGCCGCACGGTCACCCGACGGTCGGCTCGACCCACCAATGGCCCTCGTCCTCGACGACGTCGCGGCTGTGGCGCCCCTCCCCCAGCTCCCCGAGCTGCTGAGCTCCGGCCAGGACCGGGGCATGCCCGCACTGGCCCTGCTCCGCTCCCAGGAACAGGCCCGCGCCCGCTGGCAGGACCCCCTCCCCACCCCTCAGCCGTACTGACCCCCGGCCACCGGCCACGGATGCACTCGGGCGGCGGACGGTGTCCGGGAGTCAGACCGCCGCCTGCTCCCTGCGGATCTCGTACTCCAGCTCCCGGGCGTCCGGATCGCCCTCCACCGGTACCGACGCACCGCTCGGAACGAAGCCGATCCGCCGGTAGGAGGCGGCTGCCCGCACGTTGTCCTGGTGGACGTAGAGCCGTACGCGTTCCACCGGCGGGCCGGTCAGCGACCACGACCAGTCGATCGCCTCACGGAACAACGCGTCCACGACGCCGCGCGCCCGGTGCGCGGGCCGGACGAACACCCCCACCACGTGCGTCTGGTCGACCTCGGCAGCCGCCCCGAAGCGCACCCCGTCCGACGGCCGCTCGACGAGCACCGACACGGTCCCCGCCCACCGGCCGTCCGGGGCCTCGGCGACGAACTGCCGTACGTGCTGTCCGGCGGCCCCCGCCACGGTCCGCTCCCGCCAGAACGCGTCAGACCTGGCCGACGCGTCCTCGTACGTCTCCAGGAAGGCGATCGACGCGACCGGGTCCCGCAGCGCGGCCAGCCGGAGCTCCCGGACGCTCTCCCACTCATCGGCCCGTACACCGCGCATCACGTAGTCCATACGGCGATCGTGCCCGGCACCTCCGCACCCGGGCAACCGAGATCCAGGCCGGTGAGGGAACGCCCACCGTGTCGTACCCCGGTACTACGGACGCCGCCACCTCCCGCCCCGGGTCGGACGACCACGCCAGGCCCGATCCGTAGCGTCGTCAGCATGATCAGGGCATACGAACTCACCAAACGCTACGGGGACACCACCGTCGTCCACGGCCTCGACCTCACCGTGCACCCCGGCACCGTCACCGGATTCCTCGGCCCCAACGGGGCCGGTAAGTCGACCACGCTGCGCATGCTGCTCGGCCTGGACGCACCCACCCGCGGCCGGTCCACCATCGGCGGCCGGGACTACACCACCCACCCGGCACCGCTCACCGAGGTCGGTGCGCTCCTGGAGGCCCGCTCGGTGCACCCGGGGCGCACCGCGTTCCACCACCTCATGGCCCTCGCCCACACCCACGGCATCCCGCGCGGCCGTGTCGAACGCGTCCTCGACATGGTGGGCCTCACCGGGGCGGCCCACCGGCGGGTCAAGGGCTTCTCGCTCGGCATGGGGCAGCGGCTCGGCATCGCCGCGGCCCTGCTCGGCGACCCCGCCACCCTCATCCTGGACGAGCCGGTCAACGGGCTGGACCCCGAGGGGGTGCTCTGGATCCGCACCCTGCTCACCTCCCTCGCCGCCGAAGGCCGCACCGTCCTCGTCTCGTCCCACCTGATGAGCGAGATGGCCCTCACCGCCGACCACCTCGTCGTCATCGGCCGCGGCCGGCTCCTCGCAGACACCACCGTCGACGCACTCATCCGCGACGCGGGCGGCGCCTTCGTCAAGGTCGTCACCCCGCAGGCCGACACCCTGCGCACACTCCTGGCCGGGCCGGGCGTGGAGGTCGGCACCGACACGGATACCGGCCCGGACCACCTGGTCGTCCGCGGCACGGACGCCGCCCACATCGGCCGGACCGCCGCCGCCCACGGCATCCCGCTCCTCGAACTGACCCCGCAGCAGGTCTCCTTGGAGCAGGCATTCATGGACCTCACCCAGGAGTCCGTCGACCACCGGACCACCGCACCCCTGACCGGAGCCTCCGCATGACCGCCACCGCGCCTACCACCCCCTCCCCCTACCGCGTCACCACGGGCCGCGTCCTGCGCTCCGAGTGGCACAAGCTCCGGTCCCTGCGCTCCACCTGGATCACGCTCCTCTCGGCGGCCGCACTGGTGCTCGGTGTCGGGCTGGTCATGGGAACCACCTACACCTCGGACGGCGGTGACTCCGACATCGACACCGTCGTCCTGGTCCTCTACGGAAGCCTCCTCGGCCAGCTCTGCGTCGTCGTGCTCGGCATCCTCGTGACGGCCGGCGAGTACTCCACCGGCATGATCCGCGCCTCGCTGACCGTCGTGCCACGGCGTCTGCCCGTACTGCGGGCCAAGGCCGCGGTGTTCACGGCCGTCGCGTTCACCACGATGCTCGCCACCGACCTGGTCACCTTCCTGGCCGCACAGCTCTTCCTCCACGACACCGACCAGGCCGCAGGGCTCACCGACCCCGGCGTCCTGCGCGCGATCGCCGGCAGCGCCGCGGGGGTCACCCTGCTCAGCCTGATCGCCCTCGGACTCGGCTGCGCGCTCCGCTCCGTCCCCGGCAGCATCGGGGCGTTCATCGGGGGCGTCCTGGTCCTGCCCGAGGTGCTCGGCATGCTTCCGTACGATGCCGTGGACAGCGCCCTCACCTACTTCCCGACCCAGGCCGCCGGCGCACTCGGCTCGTCCACCCCGCTACCAGGGGCCACGGCGCCCGGACCGGCTCTGCTGGCCCTGTGCCTGTGGGCAGGGGCGTCCCTGGCCGCGGCCGCCCTGGTGCTGCGCCGCCGGGACGCGTGACGAGCAGGTGCGGGCAGGCCGGCGGGGACGGACCGAGGGGCACACGGTGGCTGACGACGGTACAAGGGGCCCGCGGCGGCACGAGGTCAGGGGCAGCAGCACCGGAACGGCGACCCTGACCGGGTACATCCGCGCACGCCTGGAACGCCTCCGAGCCCTCGACCGTCGGCGGCCGGTGCTCTGGGACCTCACGGTGACGGGCTTCTGGACGGCCTTCGCGGTCCTCGACTTCACCAGCGGCGGCTGGCGCACGGTCGCCCGCAACGTGGAGGCGCCGGAACCGCTGGTCCTCCTCATGAGCCTCTGCTTCTCCGTCCCCCTGCTGTGGCGCCGCCGCCATCCGGTGGCCGTGCTCGTCGCCATGGCACCGGTCTCCGTCCTCAACATCTGGACCGGCGCCGTGGTGCAGGCGGCCTTCTTCCAGCTCATCCCCGCGTACACGGTCGCGCTACGGCTCCCCCTGCGGACGCTCGCGTGGTCGGGCGTGCTGATGTGCCTGCCCGCCGCGGCGGGCGCCGTACACATCCCCGGCACGCTCGACCGGCAGCTGGTCTCCTACCTGTGGGGCCTCGCCTTCGTGGCCCTGCTCGGCATCGCGGTCCGCACCCGACGGGACTACACGGAGGCGCTCCTGGACCGCGCCGACCGGCTCGAACGCGAGCGCGACCAGCAGGCCCAGCTCGCGGCCGCCGCCGAACGCACCAGAATCGCACGGGAGATGCACGACATCATCGGCCACAACCTGTCCGTCATCACCGGCCTGGCCGACGGCGGCGCCTACGCGGCGGCCACGAACCCGGAACGTGCCGGACAGGCCCTCCAAGCCATCGGCACCACCAGCCGCCAGGCCATGGCGGAGCTGCGCCGCGTGCTCGGCGTGCTGCGCGAAACCGGTCCGGCCGCCGAGCTGGCTCCTCAGCCCTCGCTCGACGACCTGGACACACTGGTGGCGGGGGTGCGCGAAGCCGGGCTGCCCGTACGGCTGACCGTCCACGGGCACCCACCGCCGGTCCCGGCCTCACCTGGGCGGCAGCTCGCCGTCTACCGGGTGGTCCAGGAGGCCCTGACGAACACCCTCAAGCACGCGGGCCCGGGCACCACGGCCCACGTGACCCTGACATACACGCCCTCGGCTCTGGAGATGCTGGCCACGGACACGGGCCAGGGCGGTGCCGCACACGTCGGCGCGGGCGGCGGCCGGGGCATCAGCGGTATGCGCGAGCGCGCGTCGCTCTACCACGGCACACTCGAAGCGGGCCGGCTCCCGACGAACGGCTGGCGCATACGACTTCGCCTTCCCCTGGAGGACTCACCCGCGTGACGAGCGTACTGATCGCCGACGACCAAGCCCTGCAACGGTTCGGCTTCCGCATGCTGTTGGAGAGCCAGGAGGACATGACCGTCGTCGCCGAGGCCGCGGACGGGACGGAGGCCGTGCACCTCGTGGCCCGTCACCAACCGGACGTCGCCCTCATGGACATCCGGATGCCGGGCCTCGACGGCATCGAGGCGACCCGTCGCATCCTCACCTCCGGCGCCCGCACCAGGGTGCTCATCGTGACGACGTTCGACCTGGACGAGTACGCGCACGACGGTCTGCGGGCCGGGGCCAGCGGGTTCCTGGTGAAGGACGCGATGCCCGAGGAACTCCTGTCGGGCATCCGGGCCGTGGCGAGCGGGGACGCGGTCGTCGCACCCAGCCTCACCCGCCGGCTCCTGGACGCCTACGCACACCATCTGCCCTCCACACCCGGGGCCCGTCCCGAGCGGGAGAACCCACGCATCGCCTCGCTGACGGAACGGGAGAGGGAGATCCTCACGGTCATCGGGCAAGGCTGGACGAACACCGAGATCGCCACTCGCCTCCACCTCGCCGAATCGACGGTGAAGACGCACGTCACCCGCATCCTCGCCAAGACGGGATCCCGCGACCGCGTCCAAGCCGTCATCCTGGCGTACGACACACGCCTGGTGAACCCGCGCTAGCCGCTACGGTCCCACGGGCTCGTACAACGCCGACGACGGCGGCGACAAGCGGCGCCGACGGCGCTGCTGACGGTGGCGCTGACGACTACTCAGGGCTCGCGTACGAACATCGCACAGTCCGGGCACTCGTCGAGAGTCCTGCGACGGCTTCCCCGATCGTCCTCACGTCTTGCACCTTGCCTTCTGACGGGGCCCGAGGTGCTCGGCCGCTCCGACCAGGTCGACCTCCTCGAGGCCGCACTCCGGCGCCGTCTGCGCTTCGAAGCGGTCCCCGCCGGTCTCGCCCGCGCCCGCATGCTCGCGGACGGGCCCCCGAAGCGACTGGTGGAAGCCCTGATCCGGCGCCTGACCTGACGGGGATTGTCCGGCCCGCGTCGCGGGCAGCACGGCTGGACCAGCTCGAAACTGCTACCACGCCGGCGTGGTGGACACCGACGGACGCTCAGAACGCAGAAAAGCCCCGTGCCACAAGGGCACGGGGCTTTCCCGAAATAATAGTTCGGCGGCGTCCTACTCTCCCACAGGGTCCCCCCTGCAGTACCATCGGCGCTGAAAGGCTTAGCTTCCGGGTTCGGAATGTAACCGGGCGTTTCCCTAACGCAATGACCACCGAAACACTATGAAATTAACCAACACCGGAGAAAACACGGCAGTTCGTTATTTCAGAACCAACACAGTGGACGCGAGCAACTGAGGACAAGCCCTCGGCCTATTAGTACCAGTCAGCTCCACCCGTTACCGGGCTTCCACATCTGGCCTATCAACCCAGTCGTCTACTGGGAGCCTTAACCACTCAAGGTGGTGGGAATACTCATCTCGAAGCAGGCTTCCCGCTTAGATGCTTTCAGCGGTTATCCTTTCCGAACGTAGCCAACCAGCCATGCCCTTGGCAGGACAACTGGCACACCAGAGGTTCGTCCGTCCCGGTCCTCTCGTACTAGGGACAGCCCTTCTCAATATTCCTACGCGCACAGCGGATAGGGACCGAACTGTCTCACGACGTTCTAAACCCAGCTCGCGTACCGCTTTAATGGGCGAACAGCCCAACCCTTGGGACCGACTCCAGCCCCAGGATGCGACGAGCCGACATCGAGGTGCCAAACCATCCCGTCGATATGGACTCTTGGGGAAGATCAGCCTGTTATCCCCGGGGTACCTTTTATCCGTTGAGCGACAGCGCTTCCACAAGCCACTGCCGGATCACTAGTCCCGACTTTCGTCCCTGCTCGACCCGTCGGTCTCACAGTCAAGCTCCCTTGTGCACTTACACTCAACACCTGATTGCCAACCAGGCTGAGGGAACCTTTGGGCGCCTCCGTTACTCTTTAGGAGGCAACCGCCCCAGTTAAACTACCCATCAGACACTGTCCCTGATCCGGATCACGGACCCAGGTTAGACATCCAGCACGACCAGAGTGGTATTTCAACGGCGACTCCACAACCACTGGCGTGGCTGCTTCAAAGTCTCCCACCTATCCTACACAAGCCGAACCGAACACCAATATCAAACTATAGTAAAGGTCCCGGGGTCTTTCCGTCCTGCTGCGCGAAACGAGCATCTTTACTCGTAGTGCAATTTCACCGGGCCTATGGTTGAGACAGTCGAGAAGTCGTTACGCCATTCGTGCAGGTCGGAACTTACCCGACAAGGAATTTCGCTACCTTAGGATGGTTATAGTTACCACCGCCGTTTACTGGCGCTTAAGTTCTCAGCTTCGCACACCCGAAAGTGCACTAACCGGTCCCCTTAACGTTCCAGCACCGGGCAGGCGTCAGTCCGTATACATCGCCTTACGGCTTCGCACGGACCTGTGTTTTTAGTAAACAGTCGCTTCTCGCTGGTCTCTGCGGCCACCCCCAGCTCAGGAAGCAAGTCCCCTCACCAGTGATGGCCCCCCTTCTCCCGAAGTTACGGGGGCATTTTGCCGAGTTCCTTAACCATAGTTCACCCGAACGCCTCGGTATTCTCTACCTGACTACCTGAGTCGGTTTAGGGTACGGGCCGCCATGAAACTCGCTAGAGGCTTTTCTCGACAGCATAGGATCATCCACTTCACCACAATCGGCTCGGCATCAGGTCTCAGACTATATGCACGACGGATTTGCCTACCGTGCGTCCTACACCCTTACCCCGGGACAACCACCGCCCGGGCTGGACTACCTTCCTGCGTCACCCCATCGCTTACCTACTACAAGTCTGGTTCATCGGCTCCACCACTACCCTCAACTCCGAAGAGATCGGGCCGGCTTCACGGACTTAGCATCGCCTGATTCAGTACTGGGCGTTTCAAAGCGGGTACCGGAATATCAACCGGTTGTCCATCGACTACGCCTGTCGGCCTCGCCTTAGGTCCCGACTTACCCTGGGCAGATCAGCTTGACCCAGGAACCCTTAGTCAATCGGCGCACACGTTTCTCACGTGTGTATCGCTACTCATGCCTGCATTCTCACTCGTGAACCGTCCACAACTCGCTTCCGCGGCTGCTTCACCCGGCACACGACGCTCCCCTACCCATCCATACTCCCGTTGAGGATATGTGTATGAATGACACGACTTCGGCGGTACGCTTGAGCCCCGCTACATTGTCGGCGCGGAATCACTTGACCAGTGAGCTATTACGCACTCTTTCAAGGGTGGCTGCTTCTAAGCCAACCTCCTGGTTGTCTCTGCGACTCCACATCCTTTCCCACTTAGCGTACGCTTAGGGGCCTTAGTCGATGCTCTGGGCTGTTTCCCTCTCGACCATGGAGCTTATCCCCCACAGTCTCACTGCCGCGCTCTCACTTACCGGCATTCGGAGTTTGGCTAAGGTCAGTAACCCGGTAGGGCCCATCGCCTATCCAGTGCTCTACCTCCGGCAAGAAACACACGACGCTGCACCTAAATGCATTTCGGGGAGAACCAGCTATCACGGAGTTTGATTGGCCTTTCACCCCTAACCACAGGTCATCCCCCAGGTTTTCAACCCTGGTGGGTTCGGTCCTCCACGAAGTCTTACCTCCGCTTCAACCTGCCCATGGCTAGATCACTCCGCTTCGGGTCTAGAGCGTGCAACTCAAACGCCCTATTCGGACTCGCTTTCGCTACGGCTTCCCCACACGGGTTAACCTCGCTACACACCGCTAACTCGCAGGCTCATTCTTCAAAAGGCACGCAGTCACGACGCACCGAGCAAGCTCGATGCGCGACGCTCCCACGGCTTGTAGGCACACGGTTTCAGGTACTATTTCACTCCGCTCCCGCGGTACTTTTCACCATTCCCTCACGGTACTATCCGCTATCGGTCACCAGGGAATATTTAGGCTTAGCGGGTGGTCCCGCCAGATTCACACGGGATTTCTCGGGCCCCGTGCTACTTGGGTGTCTCTCAAACGAGCCGTTAATGTTTCAGCTACGGGGGTCTTACCCTCTACGCCGGACCTTTCGCATGTCCTTCGCCTACATCAACGGTTTCTGACTCGCCTCACAGCCGGCAGACTGTGAAAAAGAGATCCCACAACCCCGCATGCGCAACCCCTGCCGGGTATCACACGCATACGGTTTGGCCTCATCCAGTTTCGCTCGCCACTACTCCCGGAATCACGGTTGTTTTCTCTTCCTGAGGGTACTGAGATGTTTCACTTCCCCTCGTTCCCTCCACACTGCCTATGTGTTCAGCAGCGGGTGACAGCCCATGACGACTGCCGGGTTTCCCCATTCGGAAACCCCCGGATCAAAGCTTGGTTGACAGCTCCCCGGGGACTATCGTGGCCTCCCACGTCCTTCATCGGTTCCTGGTGCCAAGGCATCCACCGTGCGCCCTTAAAAACTTGGCCACAGATGCTCGCGTCCACTGTGCAGTTCTCAAACAACGACCAGCCACCCATCACCCCGTTCTGACGAACGAGTGCACTGGGGCCGGCAACCAAAGGGACAGACTCAAACGAGCCCGTACCTTCAGATACCCAACAGCGTGCCCGACCCGACCAACCCGTTCCCGTTTTCCACGCCGAAGCAGTACTAACGAAACCGTGCTCATCGTGCCGAATAGTCAACGTTCCACCCATGAGCTAACCACCGTCGAACATTTGCCGACGTAGTGGCCCTGGATTCCTTGCGGAACCTAGATGCTCCTTAGAAAGGAGGTGATCCAGCCGCACCTTCCGGTACGGCTACCTTGTTACGACTTCGTCCCAATCGCCAGTCCCACCTTCGACAGCTCCCTCCCACAAGGGGTTGGGCCACCGGCTTCGGGTGTTACCGACTTTCGTGACGTGACGGGCGGTGTGTACAAGGCCCGGGAACGTATTCACCGCAGCAATGCTGATCTGCGATTACTAGCAACTCCGACTTCATGGGGTCGAGTTGCAGACCCCAATCCGAACTGAGACCGGCTTTTTGAGATTCGCTCCGCCTCACGACTTCGCAGCTCATTGTACCGGCCATTGTAGCACGTGTGCAGCCCAAGACATAAGGGGCATGATGACTTGACGTCGTCCCCACCTTCCTCCGAGTTGACCCCGGCAGTCTCCTGTGAGTCCCCATCACCCCGAAGGGCATGCTGGCAACACAGAACAAGGGTTGCGCTCGTTGCGGGACTTAACCCAACATCTCACGACACGAGCTGACGACAGCCATGCACCACCTGTATACCGACCACAAGGGGGGCACCATCTCTGATGCTTTCCGGTATATGTCAAGCCTTGGTAAGGTTCTTCGCGTTGCGTCGAATTAAGCCACATGCTCCGCTGCTTGTGCGGGCCCCCGTCAATTCCTTTGAGTTTTAGCCTTGCGGCCGTACTCCCCAGGCGGGGAACTTAATGCGTTAGCTGCGGCACCGACGACGTGGAATGTCGCCAACACCTAGTTCCCAACGTTTACGGCGTGGACTACCAGGGTATCTAATCCTGTTCGCTCCCCACGCTTTCGCTCCTCAGCGTCAGTAATGGCCCAGAGATCCGCCTTCGCCACCGGTGTTCCTCCTGATATCTGCGCATTTCACCGCTACACCAGGAATTCCGATCTCCCCTACCACACTCTAGCTAGCCCGTATCGAATGCAGACCCGGGGTTAAGCCCCGGGCTTTCACATCCGACGTGACAAGCCGCCTACGAGCTCTTTACGCCCAATAATTCCGGACAACGCTTGCGCCCTACGTATTACCGCGGCTGCTGGCACGTAGTTAGCCGGCGCTTCTTCTGCAGGTACCGTCACTTTCGCTTCTTCCCTGCTGAAAGAGGTTTACAACCCGAAGGCCGTCATCCCTCACGCGGCGTCGCTGCATCAGGCTTTCGCCCATTGTGCAATATTCCCCACTGCTGCCTCCCGTAGGAGTCTGGGCCGTGTCTCAGTCCCAGTGTGGCCGGTCGCCCTCTCAGGCCGGCTACCCGTCGTCGCCTTGGTAGGCCATCACCCCACCAACAAGCTGATAGGCCGCGGGCTCATCCTTCACCGCCGGAGCTTTTAACCCCGTCCCATGCGGGACAGAGTGTTATCCGGTATTAGACCCCGTTTCCAGGGCTTGTCCCAGAGTGAAGGGCAGATTGCCCACGTGTTACTCACCCGTTCGCCACTAATCCACCCCGAAGGGCTTCATCGTTCGACTTGCATGTGTTAAGCACGCCGCCAGCGTTCGTCCTGAGCCAGGATCAAACTCTCCGTGAATGTTTTCCCGTAATCGGGATGAACACCACGAGAGCGGAACGACCAGGTCGGAATAAGACCGGTCGTTCACAGCGTCCTCGCTGTGTTTCGCCTACCAGCACCCAAGGGCCTGGCAGGTCTTTTCAAAGGAACCACCAACCTGCCGAAGCAGGCCGGGGTATCAACATATCTGGCGTTGACTTTTGGCACGCTGTTGAGTTCTCAAGGAACGGACGCTTCCTTCGGTCCCGTTTCACCGGGGCCCTCCGGGCGCTTCCCTTCGTTCTTGCGTTTCCGACTCTATCAGACTCTTTCGTGTCCGATTCCCGGTCGAAGCGGGTTCCTGCTCGGCGGTTGATTCACCACCATGCTTTCCAGTTCTTCGCTTTCGCGTTTCCCTTTCCGGCGGTTCCGACTCTATCAGATCCTTTCGGGCCTGATTCCCAGTCAGCGGGCTTCGTCTTCCCGGCCGTTGGGCCGTTCCGACGCTCAAACTCTAGCGGATTCTCCCGGCGACTCATAATCGAGCCTTCGAATTGAATTCCGGCATGCCGAAATTCTCCCCGGTGGGAGATCGTGCTGAGTTTGTGTGCCGCATGAGCGGCGGGATCGTCGCCGCGAAGCCGTACCGGCTCCGTGACAACTCGAAGAACCTTACGGACCGGTCCGGGGCGTGTCAACCCCGTTCTTCCGCTCCCCGCTCTCAGTGTCCGCGGCCCCTCCCTGGCCGCTCCACAGCCCATCGGCGTCCGTCCGTGGGCGCGGCTCACCCGGCACGTCAGTCCAGGTCGGTGAGACGGCCGCCCGCGTCCGGCTGCTCGTGCTCCACTCGGCGCAACAGCCGGATCAGGACCTCGCCCAGGGCTCCGCGCTCCTGGTCCGAGAGGTCCTGGAGGAGGTCCCCCTCGAACGTGGTGGCCATCCGCATCGCCTCGAGCCACTTCGTGCGGCCCTCGTCCGTCACCTCGACGATGACGCGCACCCGGTTGTTCTCGTCCCTGTCCCGGGTGACCAGTCCTTCGCCCGCCATCCGGTCGATGCGGTGCGTCATCGCCGCCGGGGTGAGGCCCAGGCGCTTCGCGAGCTCGCCGGGCCCCAGGCGGTAGGGCTCTCCGGCCAGCACCAGGGTCTTCAGGACCTCCCACTCGGCGTTGCTGATGCCGAGGTCGGCGAGCTGTCTGCCGTACGCGACGTTCATCCGGCGGTTCAGCCGGCCGAGGGCGGAGACGATCTGCTCGACCTGGGGATCGAGGTCCCGGAACTCTCGCTGGTACGCGGCGATCTGCTCGTCGAGGCTCGGCTCCTGGAGCCCGGGCTGCTCGGGGGTGTCAGACATGGCGGGAGTATTGCACGCCTGCCCAGCCCATCTAAGTCCTTCGCTCTGAAGTGTTGAGCTTCGAACTTTAGTGGTAAAGTCTATTGGTCTGTGTTCTTCAAAGTTCTTCGATGTCTGAGGTAGGTGAGTGTTGACCAGGGAGATGGGCGCGGCGCTGCGGCGGATCCAGGTGGGGAGCGCGCTGAGTGCGTTCGGCCTCGGGTTCACCGTTCCGTATCTGTACGTCTACGTGGCGCAGGTGCGTGATCTCGGTGCCGGCACGGCGGGTGTCGTGCTGGCTGTCTTCGCCATGGCGGCTCTGGCCGTCCTGCCGTTCACCGGGCGGGCCATCGACCGGCGTGGCCCGCTGTCCGTGCTGGTGGTGGCCTCGGCCGCCGCGGCCGTCGGTGCCGTCGCGCTGGGTGTGTCGAGCGGAGTGGCCTCCGCGGTGCTCTCCGCCGCCGTCCTCGGAGCGGGTACCGCCGTGATGCAGCCGGCTCTCGCGACAATGCTGGTGCGGTGCTCGGACGCCACGACGCGCACCCGGGTCTTCGCCATGCAGTTCTTCCTGCAGAACCTGGGGCTCGGTATCGGTGGGCTGGTCGGAGGGCAGCTGGTCGACGTCGACCGGCCGTCGAGCTTCACCGTGCTCTTCCTGATCGAGGCGGCGATGTTCGTCGTGCTCGGTGTCGTCGCGGCCACCGTGCGCATGCCGCACACCCCCGCCGCCCCCGTCGTCGGCCGGGACGGCGGGGCCGCCCCGAAGGCCGGGCTGCGGGTCCTGCTCTCGCACCGGGCGATGGTGCAGCTGTGCGTGCTGGGCTTCGTGATCTTCTTCGCCTGCTACGGGCAGTTCGAGTCCGGTCTCGCGGCGTACGGCACCGAGGCCGCCGGGATCGCCCCGTCGACCCTGGGTGTCGCGCTGGCGGCCAACACGGCGGTCATCGTGCTGGCACAGTTCGTCGTCCTGCGTCTCGTGGAGCGCCGCCGGCGCAGCCGCGTCATCGCGTGGGTCGGTCTGATCTGGGCCTTCGCGTGGATCGTGGCCGGGTACGCGGGTCTCGGGCACGGCAGCCAGACCATGGCGACGGCCGCGATGATCTCGACGTACGCGCTGTTCGGGCTCGGTGAGTCCATGCTGTCCCCGACCGTGGCGCCGCTGGTCGCCGATCTGGCCCCGGAGGCCATGGTCGGCCAGTACAACTCGGCGTTCGCCCTGGTGAAGCAGCTGGCTCTGGCGGTCGGTCCGGCCGTGGGCGGCCCCATGGGGGCGTCGTTGCACGGGCCGTACATCGTGACCTTCGTGCTCTTCTCCCTGGGCATCACCGTGCTCGCGCTGAAGCTGGGACGACGGCTCACCGCCGTCCAGGACAACCCGTCCCTCGCGTCGGCGCCGTCCCGGGTGGTGGCCGTGTCCCTCCCGGAGGCCGTGTCCCTCCCGGAGAGCGAACAGGCCGCGGCCCCCGCCGCCGCCCACTGATCCACCCGGGCCAGGCGGGTCGCGCGGTTCAGGCCGGCAGGGCGAACTCGCACCAGACGGCTTTGCCGCCCCCGGGGGTGCGGCGGCTTCCCCAGGACGTGGCGATCGTCGCGACGATGGAGATGCCGCGGCCCGCCTCGTCCGCCGGTTCGGCCTGGCGCCGACGCGGAAGGTGCTCGTCGCCGTCGGTGACCTCGATGATCAGCCGCCGGTCGGTGCGTCGCAGTCCCAGACGCATGGGCGGGGTGCCGTGCTGGAGGGAGTTCGCCACGAGTTCGCTCGCGGCCAGCACCCCCAGGTCGCAGAGCTCCACGGGGAAGCGCCAGGAGGTCAGGACCCCGGTGGCGAATGCCCGGGCCCGGGGAGCCGCCTCGACACCGCCGAGGAGATCGAGCGAGGCGTTGTGGAAGAGCTCGGCGCTCGCTCCCGTGCGGGCGGGGTGCTGGACGACGAGCACCGCCACGTCGTCGTCGTGTTCCGCGGTCACGCCCAGCGAACGGATGAGCCGGTCGCAGACCACCTGGGGCGATCCGACCGCCCCGGACAGGGCACGCTCCAGGGCGGCGACCCCCTCGTCGATGTCCTCGCTGCGGCGCTCGACCAGACCGTCGGTGTACAGCACGGCCGTCGACCCGGGAGGCAGCGCGATCGTCCCGGAGGTGTGGACCCAGCCGCCGGTGCCCAGCGGCGGCCCGGGTGGCTCCTCGGCACGGTGGACCGTGCCGTCCTCGTCTCGGACGAGGACCGGGAGATGACCGGCGGAGGAATAGACGAGCTGCCCCTCGTTGGGGTCGTGGACGGCGTAGACGCAGGTGGCGATCTGGCTGGCGTCGATCTCGGCTGCGAGTACGTCCAGGAGCTGGAGCACCTCGTGGGGCGGCAGGTCGAGGCGCGCGTACGCGCGGACCGCGGTGCGCAGCTGGCCCATGACCGCGGCGGCGCGTACCCCGCGTCCCATCACGTCGCCGATGACCAGCGCGGTCCGTCCGGCGCCCAGGGTGATCACGTCGTACCAGTCGCCGCCGACGGCCGCGTCCGTACCACCCGGCTGGTAGGTCGCCGCGATCCGCAGGTCGTCGGGCTGTTCGAGGTCCTGGGGCAGCAGGGAGCGCTGGAGGGTGACGGCCGTGTCCCGGTGGCGGCGCTCGCTGGTGCGGAGCCGCTCCGCCGCTTCTGCGTGGTCGGTGACGTCGGTGGCGTAGACGAGCACGCCCGCCTCGCCGTCCGTCCCGTCCGGGTCGCCGACGGCCACGGGGGTGCAGGTGACCGTGTACGACTGGCCCGCCCGCACCTTGCGGGACTTGACCGTGCGGGGCGTGCCGCTGCGCAGGACCTGGCCCACGAGGGGCAGCAGGCTGAGCTCGGTGAGTTCCGGCATCGCCTCGGCGGCGGGCGCGCCGTGGGGTCGCTCGCCGAAGGCCGCCGTGTAGGCGTCGTTGACGTAGGTGATGCGCAGGTCGGGGCCGTGGAGCAGCGCGACCGGGGCGGGGAGACGGCCGAGGATCTCGCTCGCGGAGAGCGCTTCGAGCGGGGCGCCGGACGGATCCGGCGTGTCCGCCTGGGGGGTCGGACCGGACGCCGGCCGCGTCGACTCGGCGCGGGCGGCGGGCACGGAGCCCTGGTCGTCCCGTACGGCGGCTCGACGCTGTGTTCCGGGGAGGCGGGCGCTCCAGCGCGTGAAGTTCACGGAATTTCTGGCCTCGTGTGTCGGTCTGGTCCGCTCGGGCGAGCTGCTTCGTCTGCTGGGTCCTGAGCCGGTCCCTCGCCGGTGTCTCGCCGGGCCGGGGGCTCCGGGGCCGGATCCTCGGGAGAGGGGGGCCGGCCAGGCCACTTCGTCTTGTCGGTCGTCTGCGACGGTCACTGTAGGTGACTGCCTGCCGAGTCACTCTGTGCAGGTGCGGGCCCACCTATGGTCACACGCCCAGTGTGACCGACCGTACTGACAGTTGCCGTACGGCAGTCGGTCGAGCGGCTGAACTGCGGGCCTTCGATCCTCACAGAAATACGGCGGGACGGCGCGCCGCCCCGGGGCCGGATCAGCCGGACGCACCCGGGGGGCCGCCGTCCCCTTGGGTGCCGCCCCCGGGTTCTCCGTCCCCCGGGTGCGGGCGTTTCCGCTCGGCCCCGGGCTGGGCCGGAAAGGGGTGGCCGCCCGCCGCGAGCGCGAACTCGGCGCGCGGGTGTTCGAGCGAGCCGAGGGAGACGATCTCGCGCTTGAAGAGCCCGGCCAGGGTCCATTCGGCGAGCACCCGCGCCTTCCGGTTGAACGTCGGCACCCGGCTGAGGTGGTACACGCGGTGCATCAGCCAGGCCGGATATCCCTTGATCTTGCGCCCGTACACATGGGCCACACCCTTGTGCAGTCCCAGGGACGCGACGGACCCGACGGTGGCGTGCCGGTAGTCCATGGGCGGCCGCCCGTCGAGTACGGCTAGGACGTTGTCCGCGAGGACCTTGGCCTGGCGTACCGCGTGCTGGGCGTTCGGCGCGGTCTCGGCGCCCTTCTCGGGCGAGGTGAGATCCGGCACGGACGCCGCGTCTCCGGCCGCCCAGGCGTGCTCGGTGCCCTCGACGGCCAGCGCGGCGGTGCAGCGCAGCCGGCCGCGCTCCGTGAGCGGCAGGCCGGAAGCGGCAAGGATCGGCGCGGGGTTGACCCCGGCGGTCCACACGAGCGTGCGTGTCGGGAAGCGCGAGCCGTCGCTGAGAACGGCGATCCGGTCCTCGCAGCTGTCCAGCCGGGTGTCGAGACGGACATCGATGTTGCGTCCCCGCAGCTCCCGGACGGCGTATCCGCCGAGGTCCTCGCCGACCTCGGGGAGGATGCGCCCGGTGGCCTCGACGAGGATCCACCGCAGGTCCTCGGGTTTGATGTTGTGGTAGTACCGCGAGGTGTAGCGGGCCATGTCCTCCAGCTCGGCCAGTGCCTCGACGCCCGCGTAACCGCCCCCGACGAAGACGAAGGTGAGGGCGGCGTCGCGAAGGGCGGGGTCGCGGGTGGCGGAGGCGATGTCCATCTGCTCGATCACGTGGTTGCGCAGGCCGATGGCCTCCTCGACCGTCTTGAAGCCGATGCCGAAGTCGGCCAGGCCCGGCACCGGAAGGGTCCGGGAGACCGATCCGGGTGCGAGGACGAGCTCGTCGTACGGGATGTGGACGGCACCGGTGCCGTCCTCACCGGTGGCCGGGGTCGTGACGGTCGCGGTGCGCTCGGCGTGGTCGATCCGCCGGACCTCGCCGATGACGACCCGGCACAGGCGCAGGACCCGGCGGAGCGGCACGACGACGTGGCGCGGCGAGATCGAACCGGCCGCCGCCTCCGGGAGGAACGGCTGATACGTCATATAGGGCTCGGGGGTGACCACCACGATCTCGGCCTCGCCGCTCCGCAGTCTCTGCCGGAGCTTGTGCTGGAGACGCAGCGCCGTGTACATCCCGACGTAGCCGCCACCGACGACGAGAACACGTACGGCCGGCCGGGTGCCGGGGGCCGTCCCCCGGGAATCTGGAGCCATCACCATCCCATGACGCAACGGAGTCCGGTGTTTGTCCACAGGCCCGGCAATTTGTGTGACCGGAGCTCTTCGCTCATCCGCCGAGACGCGCCCGGCGCACGGCCCCCCTGCCATGCAGGTCAGGCATAGCGGAAGCGACCGGCGAGCCGGGTCGAATCGGGGTCCAACCGGTCCTTGCTCCGATCGGGGGGCGCTCCGTGCGGAACCAACCTCTTCTGAATTGAGTCGGGCTCAACTATGTTCGTACCCCGTCGGGGTGTCGGTTTCGGAGCATGACCCGCACAACGACTGACACGGCGGGGAAGTCTCCGGGGGGAGACGTCATAACCGGGGGAAGTTATGCACATTCAGGATCTGCATGGGCAGAGCGCTGTCGCCACCTCTCCGGAGGTTCATGGGCGATTGGGCGCGGTAGCGGTGGTCGGCGCGGCGGCGGTGGCGGCGCCCGGCGGAGTCGGGCCGCGCTCGGCGCCGCTCCGCGTGGACGCACAGCGCAATCTGGAACACGTCCTGCGCGCCGCGCGCGAGGTGTTCGGTGAGCTGGGGTACGGCGCGCCGATGGAGGACGTGGCACGCCGGGCCAGGGTCGGGGTCGGCACGGTGTACCGGCGGTTCCCCAGCAAGGACGTCCTGGTGCGCCGGATAGCCGAGGAGGAGACCGCCCGGCTGACCGACCAGGCGCGGTCGGCGCTGGGGCAGGAGGAGGAGCCGTGGTCGGCGCTCTCCCGGTTCCTGCGGACGTCGGTGGCCTCCGGCGCGGGGCGGCTGCTGCCGCCGCACGTCCTGCGGGTCGGCGCCGCCCAGGACGAGCCCGCCGCGATACCGGCCGAGGACGAGCAGCGGGTTCCGCACCAGCGTCAGGGGGTGGCGCAGTCCGAGCCCCGGACGGTCTCCTCGCTGTCCGCCGAGGGGGAGCCCGACGACGCGGGCGCGTCCGAGTTGCTGGAGGTGGTGGGCCGACTGGTCGACCGGGCACGCGAGTCGGGTGAGCTGCGGCGTGATGTGACGGTGGCCGACGTGCTGTTGGTCATCGCCACGGCGGCTCCGGCGCTGCCGGACCCCGCCCATCAGGCGGCCGCCTCCGCCCGGTTGCTGGACATCCTGCTGGAGGGGCTCCGCTCCCGTCCCGTGTGAGCACACGTCGGCCCGGCCCGAAGGGGGAATGATCCCCGATGGGGTGACGTCGCGCGGCCTGTGTACGGGAAGTCACCCCGGACGAGTGGTTGCCTTCGCCGGGGGCCGGTGGCGGTGAGGGCCTGTGGCACGCTTGCCCGAGAGTTCGGGTCCGAGGGTGCAGACGGGGGCTTCCGCTATGAGCGGTGACGCGCAGCAGGACGAGCCGTCCGCCGCTGCCACGGGCGGAGGGGCGGAGACCGACGGGCCGTCGGCCGGCCCGGTGCCTGAGCAGAGTGGGCCGGCCTCGTCGGCCGGCCGCCCGGGGAGCCGACCCGGCGGGCCTGCCGGTGCGTCTGCCGGAGGCGGGTCCTCGGGCGGGGGCACCGTTCTTCCCGGGCCCTGGTCGGCACCCGCCGAGGAAGCGGCGCCCGGCGGTCCGGGGCCGGAGCGCGGTGTGGGGCCGGAGCGCGGTGTGGGGCCGGAGCGCGGTGTGGGGCCGGAGCGCGGTGTGGCGTTCGCCGTGCCCGTGCAGCGCGAGGGCCGCGGTGGCGGCTCCGCCGATCTCGGGGCCTCCGACGCGCAGTTGCTCCAGAGGATGCGTACCGGTGACGACCGGGCGTACGAGGAGCTGTTCCGCCGCCACTCGGGGGCCGTACGCCGCTACGCCCGGACCTGCTGCCGGGACGCGCACACCGCCGACGACCTGACGGCCGAGGTCTTCGCCAGGACCTTGCAGGCCGTGCGCGGCGGCAAGGGGCCCCAGGAGGCGGTCCGCGCCTACCTCATGACGGCGGTCCGGCACGTCGCCGCGGCCTGGACGAAGAGCGCCCGGCGGGAGCAGCTGGTCGACGACTTCGCCGTGTTCGCGGCGCAGGCCACCCGCGCGGCGGAGCTGTCGGAGACCGACACCGTCGAACTGGGCGCCGACGTGCGGGCGATGCACGAGGCGGACCGGTCGATGGCCATGCAGGCGTTCCGCAGTCTGCCCGAGCGCTGGCAGGCGGTGCTGTGGCACACCACGGTGGAGGAGGAGTCGCCGAGCGAGGTAGCCCCGCTGTTCGGTCTGACGGCCAACGCCACGGCGGTGCTGGCGGTCAGGGCCCGCGAGGGGCTCAAGCAGGCCTATCTGCAGGCACACGTGAGTCAGGCCCTCACGGCGGGCGGCGACTGCGCCCGGTACGCCGACCGGCTGGGTGCCCATGCCCGGGGCGGTCTGCGCACCCGGGCGGAACGCGGGCTGCGCAAGCATCTGGAGGAGTGTGCGAAGTGCCGGATCGCCGCCGGTGAGCTGGAGAGCGTGAACGCCGGTATCCCGGCACTGCTCCCGGTCGCCGTCATCGGCTGGTTCGCCGCCGGTTACGCCCTGAAGGCGGCGGGCGTCGTGGCCGGCGGGGCGGTCGGCGCCGCGGGCGCCGGCGCGGCAGCGGCGGCGACGGGCGGCGGGTCCTCTTCGGGGGGCGCCGCCGGCGGGGCCGCCGCCGAGGGGCTCGGCGCGCCGGCGAAGGCCGGGATCGCCGCGGCGGTGGCCGTGGCGGCCGCCGCCGGGCTCGTCTGGGCCCTGGTCGGCGGCGACGGACCGGCCCCGGAGCCGGAGCCGGTGGCGAAGCCCCCGGTGGCGGCCCCGGCCGTACCGTCGCCCGCTCCCCCGCCGGCGTCCGAGCCGGCCCCTCCGGCGCCTCCCGCGCCCGTGGCGCCCTCGCCCGCCCCGACGCGTGCACCCCGGCCCGAACCCACCCCGACCCCGGCTCCGCAGCCCCCGGCCGCGAAGCCCGCGCCCGAGCCCACGCGGGAGCGGCCCGAGCCCGCCCCGACGCCGTCACCGACCCCCACGCCCACCCCGGCTCCCGAGCCGCCCGAGGTCTACCAGGTCAACGAGTTGCCGTACTCCGTCGCCGGGGACCACACCGCTCCGGAGATCGTGCTGAGCGAGACCCGTGGCGCGGTCTGGCAGCGCACGGGGCTGTCGATAGGCGGCACGGCGTACGCGCACGGGGTGACCGTCCAGCCGCACTCGTCGGTCACCATCCGGCTCAACCGTCCGTGCACGCGCTACGAGGCGTCGGTCGGCGTCGACGACCTGGCGAAGGGGAGCGACGCGGCGCCGTTCCCGGTGAGTTTCCCGGTGCGGTTCTCCGTATGGGGCGGTGACGGGTCACGGCTCTGGGTGTCGCCCGTGATGCGGGGCGGGGACGCCGCGGTGCCGATGGGTGTCGCCGTCGGCGGCCAGGAGACGATCCGGCTCGTCGTGGAGCCGGCGGGGAGTTTCGGCGGGGTGTCGCCGGCCGACTGGGCGCAGTCGCGGATCAGCTGCCGCTGAGCTCTCCGGTGGCGTCGGCGAGGAACGCCACGACGTCCGCCGGGGTCATCGCCTGTCCCGCGGCCCACTCGGCCGCGTACAGCACCGGGCCGAGGCGGTCACGCACGAGTTCCAGCGCGGCCGCGACCTCGCCCTCCTCCACCGCGGTCCGGGGGCCCCGCTCCCGCCAGCCCTCGGCGGCCGCGAGGACCCGGGCCGCTGCGGCGTGGTTCCCCGCCCGGGACAGGGTGATGCCCGCCGCCTCGGCCGGCTGCGCGGTGAAGACCTCCGCGCAGCCGGCCGCGACGGCCGTGCCCAGGGCCTCGGTCATCCCGCGCAGCCCCGCCACGGGCCCGCCGGACGGTTCGAGGACGGTGACGCGTGCCGACAGGCCGGTGACCGCAGAGGTGAACTGCGGCGGCCGACTGCCGTAGACCTGGGCGTCGCCCGCCCGGTCGACGAAGCGCCGCGCCTCGGGGAGATCACCGGCGGCCAGGGCGACCGAGGCCCGCAGGAAGTCGATGTACGCGCGGGCGTCGTACACCTGCTGCCGCTCGGCCGCCGCCTCCGCCTCGTCCAGACCCGCGCGGGCGGTGTCGAGGTCGCCGGTGCGGTGGGCGAGTTCGGCGAGGCGCGCGATCAGGAACGGTTCCTCCGCGTGGGCACCGATCTCGCGGGCCAGCTCGAGCGCCTCCGCGTAGGCGGCCCGCGACTCCTCGTACCGTCCGCGTGTCATTCCCGCCTCGGCGGCGGCGCTCGCCACCTGGGCGCGCAGATAGCGGTCGCCGATCCGGCGGCCGAGCACGCGCAGTTCGGCGAGGTCCTCGTCGACGCCGTCCATCCCCCGGGGCGTGTCCACCAGCATGTGGGTACGGAACATCAGGATGACGGCGTACTCCCAGTCGCCGCCGTGGGCCCGCGCGTTGCCGACGGCCGCGTCGAAGTGCGCGCGGACGTCGGGGATGTCCTCACGGCGCATGTAACCGGTCAGCGGCCAGAGGACTCCGGGGAAACGCGCGGCCTGCGGTCCGCCCCGGACACGGAAGTCCTCGGTCACCCGGCTCACCAGGGACTGGAGCTCCTCGTCCCCGTGGATGTCGTCGACCGGGTTGCTCTCCGCCGCGAGGAAGAACCGCAGCATGTGCAGGTGCCTCCGCGGCCAGTGCAGCGGGTCATCGGGGTCCTCCGGGTCATCGCCCAGTGCGGCCGCGCGGTCGGCCCAGCCCAGGCCCTCGGACCGCAGGTTGCGCAGCCACCAGAACCAGCCCATGGCGAGCACCAGCCGCACGGCTTCCGGTTCGTCGGGGGCGGTGACGACCGTGCGGTGCAGGGCCGCCCGGATGTTGTCGAGGTCCGCCTCCAGCCGCCGGATCCAGCTCAGCTGGTCCGCGGAGCGGAGCAGCGGGTCCGCCTTCCGCGCGAGCGCGCCGAAGTGGGCGGTGTGGGCGGCGGCCGCGTCCGCGAGCAGCCGCGGTGTCTCGGCGGCGCGTTCGGCGGCGTACTCCTGGATGGTCTCCAGGAGGCGGTACCGCATCTCGCCGGTGTCGGCCGGGGTGGCGACGACGAGTGACTTGTCGACGAGCGCGCCGAGCAGCACGGCGGTGTCGGGACCCGCCGTCACCGCCTCGGCGGCGGTGAGGTCCCAGCCGCCCGCGAAGACGGACACCTGGCGCAGGACGGTGCGTTCGTCCTCCTCCAGCAGGTCCCAGGACCAGTCCACGACCGCCCGCAGGGTCTGCTGGCGGGGCAGTACGGTGCGGCTTCCGCTGGTCAGCAAACGGAATCGGTCGTCGAGGCGGTCGGCTATCTGGCGCGGGGTGAGCAGCCGGAGCCGGGCGGCGGCGAGTTCGATGGCGAGCGGCAGCCCGTCGAGGCGGCGGCAGATCTCGGCCACGGCCCCCCGGGCCCCGTCGGCCTCCGTCGACCATTCGAAGTCGGGCCGTACGGCGCGGGCCCGCTCCGCGAAGAGGCGGTGTGCGGGATCGGGCGGCAGGGGCCCCACGGGGCGCACGGCCTCGCCGGGGACGCCGAGGGGTTCGCGGCTGGTGGCGAGGACGCGCAGCCCCGGGCAGTGGGTGAGCAGGGTCTCCGCGAGGGTCGCGGCCGCCTCGACGACGTGTTCGCAGTTGTCGAGCAGGAGGAGGAACGGCCGCGTGCGGGACCGGTGGGCGAGGTGCTCGACCAGGCGGCCGGTGGGGTCGTCGGGCGCGGCGGTCCCGTCGCGGGTGGTGTCCCGCAGCAGGGCCGTCTCGCGCAGGCCGAGCGCGGTGAGCACCGCCCCGGGTACGGCGGCGGGGTCGTCGAGCGGGGCGAGTTCGGCGATCCAGGCGCCCTGCCCCGCCGCGGCCTCCTCGGCCAGCCGGGTCTTCCCGGAGCCGCCGGGCCCGGTGAGGGTGACCAGCCGGGCGCGGGTCAGGTCGGCGCGGATGTCCCGGAGCTCGTCCGCGCGGCCGACGAAGGAGGTGAGCCGGGGGCGGATGTTGCCCTCGTACGCCGGCTCCGGGGCGGCGGGGGCCGCCGGGCCGGCACCGGGGTGCCCCGGACGCGTCCCGGAGGCCCGGTCGCCGGGACTCGGCGGACGGCCCGGGGCCGCGTAAGCGTCGCCGGGGCCCGGTCCCGTCGGCGGACCGGGAACGGGCCGTACGGTCGCGGCCCGCCCGTAACCCTCCGGCGGGCCGGTCTGCCGGGGCGGGTCGGGGTCGAGGAGTTCCCTGTGGAGCGCGGTGAGTTCCGGGCCCGGGTCGGCCCCCAGGCCGTCGGCGAGCGCCCGCCGGGCCTCCTCGTACGCGAGGAGGGCGTCCGCCTGCCGGCCTTCGGCGCGGAGCACCCGGACGAGCTGCGCGTGCAGGGGCTCGTCGTAGGGGTGGGCCGTCGTGAGCCCCCTCAGCTCGGGTACGAGGCCCGTCAGCGCGCCGCGCCGGAAGTCGGCCTCCACGCGCTGCCGGACAGCGGTGAGCCGGTGGGCCCTGGCCCGCACCGCGTAGGCACGCTCGGCTCCGGGGAGGTCGGCGAGCGCGGGGCCGCGCCACAGGGCGAGGGCCGTGCGCAGGGTGCGGGCGGCGGACTCGGCGTCCCCCGAGGCGAGTTCCGCCCCTCCCCGGCGGGCGAGCCGCTCGAAGACGTACAGGTCGATGTCGTCCGGCCCCGCGTCCAGCCGGTAGCCGGCCGGGGCACCCGGGACCGCCTCTTTCCCCAGGACGCGGCGCAGTCGGCCCACGAGGGCCTGCAGGGCGGCCGTGGCGTCGTGCGGCCGGTCGCCGTCCCACACGTCCTCGACGAGCGCGGCGACGTCGGCCGGACGGCCGGCCCGTAGGGCCAGGGCCGTGAGGAGGGCGCGCAACCGGGGGCCGCCGACGGGCAGCGGGCCGCCGTTCTCGTCTCGCGCCTCGGTGACGCCCAGGATCAGGTACCGCACCCGGCCATTGTGTCCCGCCCGCGGTACGCCGGGTGCCGGGCGGAACCTTCGTGCCAACCGGCCAGGGGCCGGACCGTCACGGCTGGAGCGTGCGGTGGGCCGGGACCACACCGCCGGCCACCGCCCGTCGGCGCGGCGCCGCCGTGCCCGTCCAGCAGGTGCCCCTCCGGGTCACCAGGCGGCGGAGCCAGAGCTCCGTGGAGACCAGGTCGGCCAGGCCGTCCAGGGGCAGCGGTTCGCCCTCGGAGGCCGCGCGCAGGGCCTTGCGTACGACGCGGGCCTCGATCAGGCCCGCGTCCGCCAGCAGCGGTGCGTCGAAGAGGGCGATCAGTTCCGGGAGGGCGGTGCGCAGACCGATGCGGCCCGCCGCGTTCGCCGTGGCCTGGGAGGGCGCGCCCCAGCCGGGCGGCAGGTCGTGGATGCCCGCGCCCGCGAGCACCCGGCGCAGGATCGCGGCCCGGGCCCCCGGCTGGACCCGGAGCGACTCGGGCAGCGCGCGGGCCGCCCGCACCACCTGGTTGTCGAGGAAGGGGGCGTGCAGCCGCTGGCTGCGCACCTCCGCGGCCTGCTCCAGGATCCGCTGGTCGGCCGCGTGCCGGGCGAGGGCCGCGCGGGCCCGGGCCTCGCCCGGGCGCTGCACCGAGGCGGGACGGATGGCCGCACCCTGGAGCCGAACCGATACTTCGGCGAGCGCCTCCCCGGTGAGCCAGCGGGCGGCCGGGCCCGGGCGGGACCAGGCGAGGGCGGCGAGCGAGGCGTCGGCGGGGGTGTCGAGATCGGGCGCGAAGCGGTTGGCGTCGGGCAGCAGGCCGGCGGCCTCCTCGAGGCCGGTGCGGTAGGAGGTGCGGGCCAGCCTGCGGGCGGCGCGGTAGACGGACAGCGGGACGGACAAGGAGTGCGCGAAGGGGCCTTCGGCCCGGGCGAGCGCGGCGACGGGCCGCAGGAGGTGGCGTCTGCGCCGGTCCATGAGGAGGTCGGCCAGCCGGGCCGGGTGCGCGTCGAGCACCTGCCGCGCACCGTGCCCGACGAAGTGGTCGGCGCTGCCCGCGGCCAGCCGGCGCCGGTGGCGTTCGGCGACGACGAGCGAGGGGGCGGGTTCGTCGGTGAGCGGGCCGCTCTCCAGAGCGGCGTACGGCAGGGCCTCCTCGCCCGCGGCGACGACGACGTGGTGCAGCCGCGGGTTGGCGGCGATGGCGCGGGCGCGTTCCAGCTCGCCCTCGTGGCCCTGGGCGGACAGGTCGTTGAACGTGACGGCCAGCAGCCGCTCCCCCGCGCCCGTGCCGTGGCCGAGGACCGTGCCCGGCAGTCCGGGCAGTCCGGCGGCCAGCAGGGCGAGCGTGGCGGACGCGCTGCCCCCGGAGAGGTCCGCGCCGATCCCGGGTACGGGCGCGCCCCGGGCCGCCCGGCGGTCGGCGGGGCCCATCCCCGGGACCGGCCCGGGGTCGGGCGGCAGGGTGCCGGGGGCGTGCCGGGGTGCCGTGAGCCGGGCCCGTACGGCCTCGACCAGCGCGTCCCGGACGCCCTCGACCGCGCTCACCGGGTCGGTCTGCGGGGCGGCGACGGCGAGCGAGGCCACCGCTTCGTAGCCGGTGACCTCGCGCGATCCCTCCCGGAGGATCAGCGCGTGGCCCGGCGGGACCCGCTTCACTCCCTCGTACGGGGTGCCGTCGCCCAGTGCCTCGGGGGACTCGGGGCAGGCGAGCAGGGCCGCCAAGTGGCCGATGTCCAGCTGGGCCTCGATCAGGTCGGCCAGCGGGAGGGCCGCCGTGGCGTACGCGGTGCCGTTGGCCCAGGGCGTGTGGAAGACGGGCCTGGCCCCGGCGAGGTCACCGGCGACGGTGACGCGGCGGCCGATCTGGACGACGGCCGTGTAGCTGCCCGGCCAGGCGGTGAGATGGCGCAGGGCCCCGCCCCGGGCGGCGAGGAGGCCGATCCGCAGTTGTTCGTCGGTGGCCCCGCAGCAGCCCAGTACCGCGAGACGGATGGCGGGTGCGCCCTTCGGGGTCGCGGCCGTGACGACCCGCACCTCGTCGGGGCGCCAGTCGCCGACGGCCCACAGCGGATCCGGGTCGCCCCACAGGAGTTGGGAGCCGACCGGCTGGATCGTGCGCCCCTCCCCCTGGCTGCCGACCGCGCCCACGGTGCCGAAGCTCGCGGCGATACTGCTCCACCCCACCAACCAACGCACCGCCGCCTCCACAGGCTGTGGACGAACCGGCGTGCCAGGACCACGGGAACGCCGCTGCGGGACATGCTGCCACGACAACGGCGGCGGGGAGGGGGTACGGGCGGCGCACACCGGATGCGCATGCGCCCCTGGCAAAGGCCCGACCGGGGCTCCGCCGCTTCTCGGGTAACGGGACCACGGGCTCCGGCAGTTGCTCCGTACCACCCTCTGCGGGCGCGGCCCGGACCCGTCCGCACCAGATGCGATCCGGCCAGATTCGGCGCACCACCCACCGATCCGAACGACCGTCGGAATTCGGCCAATCTCCGTCCGCGTCGCAACCGCGCGTTTCGCCTCCGGGAGCTTCCGGGAGCCCCGGGAGGACTGCCGGTGGACTCGGCCCGCGTGGCCTCCGGGACACCGCCGGGCGCCTGGGACGTACCGGCCGGCGCATCCCCCCGGTGCGCCGGCCGGCCCACCCGCCCCCCGTGGAACCGCTCAAGGCACGGCCCGGGAGGTGTGCGTCACCTCCCGGGCCGGTTCGCCGCCCGCGGGGATTGGAGCGGCGGTCTCCCCCAGCCCGCTGAGTCCAGTGCAGCGGGCCGACCCACGCAGGACCAGCGAAGCGCTTGCGTCCTGGCCGGGCCAGAGCGCACGGCCGGGCGCACGGCCACACACCAGGAGCACGCCCTCAGGTCCCCTCGGGGGACCGCTCCACCCCCTGAGCCGGACACGGGGCGCGGCGCGGCGGACCGGCGCGCGGCTCCCCGGGACGCGCCACTCCGCCCGCACGGGCAACTTTCCCGCCATCCGGACGACTGACCCTTAACGGTAGGGATGCGGCGAACTACGCTGTGTTTACTGATGTTCTCAGCAGGGCGGCATATTCCACGGGGCTCGGCCAAATGCCTGTGCGCCGGGAGTGCCCGGGACCGCACCTGGGGAGAACACGGTACGAATGCCGCGCGCCCCACGGGTGACGCGGCGGCCGTCTGTGTGTCGAGGGGTGGCGCATGTCCAGGGAGCAACGCGGGCCGAACGAGAAGCTCGGCACAGTTCTCGCCCTCGCGGGAATCAGCAACGCCGGGCTCGCCCGGCGGGTCAACGACCTCGGAGCGCAGCGCGGACTGACACTTCGTTACGACAAGACCTCGGTGGCCCGGTGGGTCGCCAAGGGCATGGTGCCGCAGGGCGCCGCGCCCCATCTCATCGCCGCGGCGATAGGGGCCAAACTCGGCCGTCCCGTACCGCTGCACGAGATCGGGCTGGCCGACGCCGACCCGGCACCGGAGGTGGGACTGGCCTTCCCCCGTGACGTGGGCGAGGCGGTGCGTTCGGCGACGGACCTGTACCGGCTGGATCCCGCCGGGCGCCGGGGTGGCGGGATCTGGCAGTCGCTGGCCGGCTCCTTCGCGGTGAGCGCGTACGCCACGCCTGCCTCCCGGTGGCTCATCACCCCCGCCGACCCCTCGGTCGCACGGGACTCGACGGCTGCCCAGGACGCGCTCCTGGGTGCCCAGGGCGCACCCGGGGCGCACGGTGCGGCCTCGTCCGCCGGGATGTCCGCGGGTGTGCCCGCGCAGCCCGGACCGGACACGGCACCCGACGCCTCCGCCTCACTCCTGCGGGTCGGCCACAGCGACGTGGCCAAGCTGCGCGAGGCCGCCCAGGACGCCCGGCGCTGGGACTCCAAGTACGGCGGAGGGGACTGGCGTTCGTCCATGGTCCCGGAGTGCTTACGCGTCGACGCCGCACCGCTGCTGCTGGGTTCGTACAGCGACGAGGTGGGCCGGGCGCTGTTCGGCGCGTCGGCCGAACTGACGCGTCTCGCCGGGTGGATGGCCTTCGACACCGGCCAGCAGGAGGCCGCCCAGCGCTACTACATCCAGGCCCTGCGTCTCGCCCGGGCCGCCGCCGACGTACCGCTCGGGGGATACGTCCTGGCGTCGATGTCGCTTCAGGCGACCTACCGGGGCTTCGCGGACGAGGGGGTGGACCTGGCGCAGGCCGCCGTCGAGCGCAACCGGGGCCTGGCCACCGCGCGGACCATGAGCTTCTTCCGGCTGGTGGAGGCGCGTGCCCATGCGAAGGCGGGCGACGCACCGGCCGCGGGGGCCGCGCTCAGGGCTGCCGAGAGCTGGCTGGAGCGTTCCCGGGCCGGCGACTGCGATCCGACCTGGCTCGGCTTCTACTCGTACGACAGGTTCGCCGCCGACGCCGCCGAGTGCTACCGCGATCTGAAGGCTCCCCGGCAGGTGCGGCGGTTCACGGAGCAGGCGCTGTCCAGACCGACGGAGGAATTCGTCCGCTCGCACGGCCTGCGGCTCGTGGTGTCGGCGGTCGCGGAGCTGGAGTCCGGCAACCTGGACGCGGCCTGCGCGGCGGGAACCCGCGCCGTCGAGGTGGCGGGACGTATCTCCTCGGCCCGTACCACGGAGTACGTACGCGACCTGCTGCACCGGCTCGAACCGTACGGGGACGAGCCACGCGTCGCGGAGCTGCGGGAGCGGGCACGTCCGCTCCTGGTGGCCCCGGCCTAGGGCTTGTTTCGAAAGTAGCGCCGTCCGCCCGGAGGGCGGGTCCGACGGCGTCTGGTGCGTGCGATCGCAAGGCGGAGGGTCGCCCCGATACTGGATGTATCGGGGCGATACCGACAACGCAGCGAGCGTGCGTGCCAGACGCCGCCGGACAGGCGGGACTTTCGAAACAAGCCCTAGTACCTGCCTGTCGTTCGGATCCGGCCGGATCGAGGAAGAACGGGCTTCGACCGGACCAGGCGGGGCAGCTGTGGTTCGGGCCCGGCGCGAGCAGGCCGTGGGGGCGTCCGGAGCGCCCTCCGCGCGCGGGGCGCACCACCACACACGCCCGCACGCCCTGGTTCGGGTCCGTTGTCAGTGGGGCGGTGCAGTATCGGGGTGGGAGGTGGCGTGATGGCGACGCACGCGGCGTACGACTGCGACGTGCTGGTGATCGGTGGCGGGATCGTCGGTCTGTCGAGCGCGTACGCGCTCACGCGCACCGCGCCCGGGACCCGGGTCACGGTGCTGGAGAAGGAGCGGGGCCCCGGCCGGACCCCGCCCGGCGGCGGCATGGTCCACACGGGCATCCAGCACGCCCCCGGCTCGCTCCAGGCCCGCTGGACCGTGCGCGGCGCCGCCGAGCTGGCCGATTTCTGCGCGGAGCACGGCCTCGCGCACACGGTGACCGGCAAGCTGATCGTGGCGACCGCCGGCGCCGAGCTGCCCCGGCTGCACGGCCTGGTGCAGCGCGGCCGGGCCCACGGCCTGCCGGTGCGGGAGCTCGGCCCCGCCCAGATCGCGGAGTACGAACCACGGGTGCGGGGACTCGCCGCGATCCGGGTCGGCACCGGCGGGGTCTGCGACTTCGCCGCGGTGGCCGCCCGTCTCGCCGCCGAGGTGAGCGACGCCGGCGGGCGGATCCGGTACGGCGCGGACGTGGTCGCCGTCGACCGGCGCCCCTGGGGCGTCGCGGTGCGGACCTCCGACGGCCGGGTGGTGCGCGCCCGCGTCCTGGTGAACTGCGCCGGACCGCACAGCGACCGGATCGCGCGCCTCGCCGGCGACGACCCGGGCGTGCGGACGGTCCTGCTGCGCGAGGCGTCCTACGAGCTGACCGCGCCCGACCAGGTGCGCGGGCTGGTCCACCAGGTGCCGGACCCCGCGCTGCGGCACCCCGGGGCGCGGCTGACCCGCGGCCTCGACGGCGTGGTCCGCCTCGGCCCGGCCGCCGTGCCCGCCCGTGCCGAGGCGGAGTACGCCCGGTCCGGCGGATTCCTGCGCGAGCCGGCGTCCGTCCTGGGCCGCACCGGTGCCTGGCGGATCACCCTGCGCCGTCGCCACGACGCGGAGGGGGCGCACGGCCGGCCGACGGTCGCCCGGGCCGTGCGGCGGCTGCTGCCCGGGGTGACCGAGGACGATCTGCGGCCGTCCCCGTCCGGTGCCCGTGCCCAGGCGTTCCTGCGGGACGGCACACCGGTGAACGACTTCCTGCTCCGGGACGCCCCGCACGCCGTCCATGTGCTGCACGCCCCGCCGACCGCCGCCACCGCCTCGCTGCCCCTGGGAAGGGAGGTGGCACGGCGGGCCCTGCTGCGGGCGCGGGCGACGGGGTGGAGACCGCCCGCCGTAGAATCGGGTCATTGTGTCTGAGCCTGTGAACCCCACCCCCAAGACCTCCGGCGCCACGGCCGAACCGGCACCGGCCGCCGCGGCCGCCCCGCCCTCCGGCGCCCCCACCGGAGGGGCTCCGGTGCCCCGTACGGACGAGGAGGCCCGCCGCGAGGCCTCCTTCGAGCGGCAGCGCAGGCTCCGCCAGGAGCCGCGCTTCCCCGGTGGCCCGGCCGCCGATCCGGCGGGCTCGCACCACGAGCGCCGCATCCGCAGCTTCCAGCCGCGCCGCAGCCGGGTCACCACCGGGCAGGAGGACGCCCTCCAGCGGCTCTGGCCCCTCTGGGGCCTGGACATCGACGGCCGCCGCGTCCTCGACCTGCCCACGCTCTTCGGCGGTCTCCCGGTGGTCCTGGAGATCGGCTTCGGCATGGGTGAGGCCACCGCGCAGATGGCGGCCGACGACCCGGGCACCGGCATCCTCGCCGTCGACGTGCACACCCCGGGCCAGGGCAACCTCCTGGGTCTCGCCGAGCGCGCGGGCGCGACCAACGTCCGGGTCGCCAACGGCGACGCGATCATCCTGCTCCGCGAGATGCTGGAGCCCGCGTCGCTGGACGGGCTCCGGGTGTACTTCCCCGACCCCTGGCCCAAGACCCGGCACCACAAGCGGCGGCTGATCCAGCCGGAGTTCCTCGACCTGGTGGCCCCCCGGCTGAAGCCCGGCGCGCTGGTCCACTGCGCCACGGACTGGGAGCCCTACGCCGAGCAGATGCTGGACGTCCTCACCGCGCACCCCCTGTTCGAGAACACCCAGGCGGACGGCGGTTACGCGCCGAGGCCCGCGTTCCGGCCGCTGACCCGCTTCGAGGGCCAGGGCCTGGACAAGGGCCATGTCGTCCACGACGTGCTGTTCACCCGCACCGCGGAGCCGTCCGGACCGTCGTCGATCAGCCACTGACCGCCTCCCCGGCCGCCGTACCGTGGCCCGTTGTCGGTCCCCCTCGTTAGGGTCGTCGGGTGTACGACGGGTCCGCGCAACACCAGCAGCCGGCCGTCCCGGTCCTCGATGAGCAACGGCTCGACGAGTTCCTGGGCGCCCTCCCCGGGCGTGGCCACTGGCGCTACCGGCCCCGCCGCGTCGGCATGGTCTGGCGCAGCAGGGCGTTCCGGGCCGGGGCGGTCTTCACCGCGCTCGCCCTCTGCGGTCTGGTGATCCTCGCCCTGGTGCGCGAACAGACCGGCACCGAGGGCTTCCTGGTCGGGCTGGGGCTGGCCGTGCTGCCGGTGCCCCTGCTGATGGCGGCGTTCCGCTGGCTCGACCGGGTCGATCCGGGGCCTTGGCGGAATCTGCTGTTCGCGTTCGCCTGGGGGGCGTGCGCCGCCGCGCTGGTGGCGATCGTCGCCAACACGTTCGCGACCCGCTGGATAGCGACCGCCACGGCCGATCCGGCGAGCGCGGACACGCTCGGGGCCACGGTGATCGCCCCGGTCGTCGAGGAGAGCGCGAAGGCCGCCGCCGTCCTGCTCATCTTCCTGTTCCGCAGGAGGGAGTTCGGCTCCCTGGTCGACGGCATCGTGGTCGCCGGCTTCACCGCCACCGGCTTCGCCTTCACCGAGAACATCCTCTACCTGGGCAACGCCTTCGGTGAGGACCAGCAGCTGGGGACGACGGGCCTCGCGTCGGTGACCGTGGGGACGTTCTTCGTGCGCGTGGTGATGTCTCCCTTCGCCCACCCGCTGTTCACGGTGCTCACCGGCATCGGTTTCGGCCTCGCGGCGCTCGGCGGACGTCGGCACCGGGTCCGCCGGCTGCTGTTCCCGCTGCTCGGACTGGTGCTGGCCATGGGCCTGCATGCCGCGTGGAACGGTTCCTCGGCCCTGGGCGGATTCGGCTTCTACGCGGTGTACGGCGCGGTGATGGTGCCGTGCTTCGGCCTGCTGACCTGGCTGGCGATCTGGTCGCGGCAGCGCGAGCTGCGTACGCTCGCCGCCGAACTCCCGGTGTACGCGGCGGCCGGCTGGCTGACCCCGGCGGAGCCGCTCGCCCTGTCCTCCATGCGGGCCAGGGGCACGGCCCGTGACATGGCCCGGCGCTGGCACAGCCACCCGGACCCGGCCCGCGGCAAGCAGGCGGCCCGGGCGGTCGCGGAGTACGAGTCGTTCGCGACGTCGCTGGCCGTGCTGCGCCGCCGGGCCCGCCACGACGGGGCGGAGCCGGACTTCGCCGCACGCGAGCGGGAGTTGCTGCACCACCTGTGGCAGCGCCGGGGCGTCGCGGCGCCCGCCCTGACGTACGCGGCGCAGGTGACGGGCCGGGTCCGCCGCCCCGGTCCGCCTGTCCTGCCCCGGCAGGTGCCGTACGGCTACGCGCCCCCGCGGCAGCGGCCCGCCCCGGTCCCGGCACCGCACCGGCACTACGGCGGCTACAACCCGTATCTGCACACGGACGGCGCCGCGCCGGACCCGTACGGCACGCCGCCCGGGTAGGGGGCGCCGTCCCGGACCGGCGCGGTCTCACACAGGGGCGGCGCCCCGGCCCGTGACCATCAGGCGGACGCCTCGGTGAGCTCCGCGAGCTGGCTCTCCGTCAGCTCCAGGTCCGCCACGGCCAGCAGCGCCGGCAGCTGCTCGACCGTACGGGCGGAGGCGATCGGGGCGGCGACCGTCGGGCGGGCGGCGAGCCAGGCCAGCGCGACGGTGGCGATCTCGGCGTTCCGCTCCTCGGCCACCTTGTCGAGCGCGGCGAGCACCTTGCGCCCGCGCTCGGACTCCAGGTGCGCGGCCGCGCCTCCCGCCCGCGCGCTCTCGACCTCGGTGCCCGGGCGGTACTTGCCGGTGAGGAAGCCGGCGGCCAGGGCGTAGTACGGGACGGCGGCGAGCCCGGCGTCGGCCGCGGTGTCCAGCAGCGGGCCCTCGTAGGTGTCACGGGAGACGAGGTTGTAGTGCGGCTGGAGCGCCACGTAGCGGGCCAGGCCCTCGCGCTCGGAGAAGTCCAGGGAGGCCCTCAGCCTCTCGGGGCTGATGTTGGAGGCCGCGATCTCCCGCACCCAGCCGGCCTTCACCAGGTCGTCGAGCGCGGTGATGATCTCCTCGACCGGGACGCTCTCGTCGTCGAAGTGCGTGTAGTACAGGTCGATGTGGTCGGTCCCCAGCCGCCGGAGCGACGCCTCGGCCGCCTTCTTGACCGTCGGCGCGGAGAGCCCCTTGTACGCGGGGTGCGAACCGGCCTTGGTGGCGACGAGGACGTCGTCACGGCGGCCACGCGACGCCAGCCACTTGCCGATGAGGGTCTCCGACTCGCCGCCCTCGTTGCCCGGGACCCAGGCGGAGTACACGTCGGCGGTGTCCACGAAGTTGCCGCCGGCCGCCGTGTACGCGTCCAGCACGGCGAAGGAGGCGGCCTCGTCGGCCGTCCAGCCGAAGACGTTGCCTCCGAGGGCGAGGGGGAAGACCTTGAGGCCGGAGGAACCGAGTGTGCGATAGGTGGTCATACCCGGGACCAACGAGGCGGCCGATCCGCCTATTCCGCGCGTACCGCCGTCCGTGGCGTACCACCGGCGCACGGCGGACCGGCAGCCCTGACGTCGGGGGTGTCGTCAGGGCTGCCGGGGTTCAGGGGTACGCCGGCGCGGGGCTCAGACCGTGAGGCCCTTGCTGCGCAGCCAGCTCATCGGGTCGATGCCGGAGCCGTCCGCGGTGTGGACCTCCAGGTGGAGGTGCGGGCCCGTCACGTTGCCGGTGGCGCCGACGCGGCCGATGGTGTCGCCGGTGCTGACCCGCTGGCCCGCCGACACGTCCATGGAGGACTGGTGGCAGTACCAGATCTGGGTGCCGTCGTCGAGCTCCAGGACCGTGCGGTAGCCGTACGAGCCGGACCAGCCGGCCGACTTGATCGTGCCGCCGTGGACGGCCTTGACCGGCGTACCGGTCGGAGCGGCGAAGTCGAGTCCCGTGTGGTGGCCGGAGGACCACATCGAGCCGGACTGGCCGTAGGTCGAGGTGATCGTGTAGGAGGAGGTGGGGATGGCGTAGCTGGCGGCGAGCTTGGCGAGGCGCTCGGCCTCCGCCTTCTTCTTCGCCGCCTCTTCCGCCGCCTTCTTCTCGGCCGCGGCCTTGGCCTCCGCCGCGCTCTGCTGCTTCGCGGCCTGCTGGGCGGCCTGTTCGGCCGCGGCCGTCTCCTGCGCCGCCCTGGCCTCGGCCTCGGCCCCGGCCTGCTGCTGCTCGGCCTGCTGGAGGATGCGGGCGCGCAGCGCCTCGCCGGCGTCGGTGGCGCCCTGCTCGGCCTCCGCGGCGGTGATACCGGCGCTGGTGAGCGGGGCGGAGGCGACGATCTCGGTGGACCCGGCCTCGGAGTCACCGGCCATGAAGGCGCCTACACCGGGAAGGGATGAGGCGTCGGGGAGATTGGCCTTGATGGAATCGGGAAGGGAGATGGAGACCGGCGGTTTGCTCTGCGCGGTGGCCATGCCTCCCGCACCGACGGCCGCGATGACGCCGACGCCGAGGACGGTGGAGCTACGCGCGAGACCACGCTGCTTGGCCACGCGGTGCCTGCCGCGCACGGGGCGGACGGATTCCTCGGTGGGATTCCATTCCTCCCAGGCCCTGTCCTCGTCACCGAAAGATCCGGACCTGAGGGGCGACGAGGTCTCGGGGGCAGGCTGATTGGACGCCACGTGGGCGCACTCCTTTCCTTCCTTCTCGCCTACCGGGTTAGCTGACGGGTTCGGAGCAGGAAGGTCTCCTACGGGCCTCTGGATGCCTCTTACGAGACACAGGTGCCCGATTCACCCCATGTAGGTGGTTCCCCGGTTCCCTTGCGGAATTCGGCGCTCGCGCACGGTGTCGCCTCTTGCGACGACTGGGACGACCGCGCTGCGTTATCGAACGTTAATAGACACGGGGCTCCGATTCCAAGCCGTTCCCGGTGATCATCAGCATGTTCGGCCGGGACTTTCAGTAAGGAATCACCCGCAAACGGGCGCCCTGAGCGCGTGATGGCGTTACGTCACTTTCTGACGGTTCGTCAAATGTTATGCGGAGCGGGGTCTCCCGGTCACGGACGGTCGCAGCCGCTCATCCACCGTCCCGCCCCACGATCTTCACCGTCTTCCGCGGCCCCTTCTGCCCCCTGGCGGGCCGTCCGACGGCCAGCAGCGCCATGTCGTCCGTCGACCGCCCCCCGGTGTGCAGCCGGACGTCGTCGGTCAGTGCGGAGAGCAGTTCCTCCGGCCCCGGGAAGATCCGGCCGCGCAGCCGGTCCGCCGGGTCGTAGAAGGCACCACGCGCGTCCCGCGCCTCCGACAGCCCGTCCGTGAAGACCAGCAGCGTCGCCCCGGCCGGCATCGTCCACTCGTCCGAACGGTCCGGCCACACCCCCAAGCCCATCCCGATCGGCAGCGCGGGCACGCCCGGCGCCAGCACCTGGAGCCGGCCGTCGGCGTGCAGCAGGATCGGCTCGGGATGCCCCCGGTTGACGATCCGCAGGACGTCCGAGCCCGCCGGGATCTCCGCGAGGACGGCGGTGACGAACCCCTCCACGGAATCCAGACCGCCACGCCGCACGCCCTCCCGGGCCAGCGCCCGCTCCAGCCGCTGCGCCACCCCCTCCAGGGAGGACTCCTGCTCGGCCGCCTCCCGGAACGCCCCGATCACCACGGCCACCGCTCCGACGGCCTCCAGCCCCTTGCCCCGTACGTCCCCGACCACCAGCCGCACCCCGAACGGCGTGTCCACGATGGCGAAGAGGTCACCGCCGACGAACTCGTCCGCCTGCGCCGCCTCGTAGCGCGCCGCGACCAGCAGTCCGCCGATCCGGTCGTCCGGTGTGGGCAGCACCGCGCGCATCGCGGTCTCCGCGATGACCCGGGCCGAGGCCAGCTGTTCGTTGCCGCGCCGCACGACACCGTTGATGACGAGCGCGAGCGCGGAGACGGTGACCAGGGTGAGCAGTTCGGTGAGCGGTGCGACGCGGCCGATCGTGCCGTGGGCGGCCCGGATGGCCACCACCACGAGGAGCGCGGCCCCCGCGGTACGGACGGTGCTGGCCAGGGAGAAGAAGGGGGCGGCGATCAGCGGGGCCGCGGCGAAGAGCGGGATGGCGGAGACGTTGGGCGCGGTCATCAGGTCGACCACCGCCCCGGCCGCGATCATCAGGACGGGCAGTGCCCGCACGAAACGCCGCGTCCGGGCACCCTCGACGGCCGCGCCGCGCTGTCCGTCCCGCTTCCCCACCTGTGCACTCCTGCCCGGTCCGCCCACGGCTGCGGACGGTACCGCGCGGCGCCCGGACCGGCCGGAGCCGCGCCGCGTGGCGGCTCGTCATCGGCCGAAGGGAGGAGCGCGCCGAAGCCCCGGCCGTCCCGGTGGTCAGCCGGGGAGCCGGTGCCGCGCGTAGATCGTCAGTGCATCCCGTACGAGGACGGCGGTGCCGTCCCCGTACCGATCGTAGTTCTTCCGGAAGCGCGGATCATCGACATACATGGCGCCGAGTCCCGTCACATAGGCGCGGGTGGCCGGTGCCGTGGCCGAAAGCCACGCGCAGTGCCGCCGGGCGATGTCCTGGACGGCCGCGCTTTCCGGGGCCTCCCCGTCCACCCTGGCCTGCCCGTAGTCCCGGGCGATGGCGTCGTGCTCGGCCAGGAACGCGGTGCGCTCCCCGGACCCCAGCCCCCGCCACCACCGGTCGCCCTTCTCGTAGGCCTCCCGGCCCCAGCGCTCGGTGACCTCCTCCTGGTGAACGGTGTGGTCGAAGCCGTCGAACACTTCCTCGGCCATGAGTTCCCTCCCCTCCTCGGTCCTGCGGAGCGTGGTCCGCACCGAGGCGATCTGCCGCCCGATGCGCTCACGCTCCTGCTCCAGCAGCCCCAGATGGGCCCGTAGCGCCGTCGCGGTGTCCCGCTGACCCGCCAGTACGTCCTTGACGGCCGGCAGCGAGAGCCCGAGGTCCCGCAGCAGCAGGATGCGCTGCAGCCGGACGAGGGCGTCCTGGTCGTAGTAGCGGTAGCCGTTGGCGCCGGTACGGCTCGGCGCCAGGAGGCCGATGTCTCCGTAGTGCCGGAGCGTGCGGCTCGTCGTACCGGCGCGTCTGGCGATTTCCTGGATGGACCACTCCATGCCGGAAACGCTAGAACTTCACGCTGCGTCAAGGTCAAGCCGGATGCGACCGCGCACGGGAACGAGAACCGCGGCGGCCGGAACGCGAAAACGACGGTGGCCCGGATCCTTGGAAGGATCCGGGCCACCGTCTTCAGTAGCGGGGACAGGATTTGAACCTGCGACCTCTGGGTTATGAGCCCAGCGAGCTACCGAGCTGCTCCACCCCGCGCCGTTGTGATACCAACTCTACGGCATCGGCGAGGCACTCCCGACCACCCACGGCCCGACGGCCACCCGGGCGCCGTCCGCCGTCCGCAGGCCCATGGCCCGCTCCATGGGCCAACCTCCGTACGACTCGCGCTAGTTGCCATGCGTGGCGCTGGGCCCGAGGACATCGCCGCATCCCTCGATCCCGTCAAAGGCACCGGGATCGACGCGTTGAACCACGGCAGATCCGGGCTGATCGGTGGGTTCGCCACCGGTCTCGTCGGGCTGACGGTGCACCTCCGCGAGAAGGCGGGCACGCCGGCCACCGCCCACGCGGGCCCGGGGACGGCACCGAGGCCGGAGGGATCTCCCGGAACATCTCAGCGGCCGGTGGTGTCCCCGGACGCACCCGGGGCACACGTCTGCCACCCCTCGCGAGGGCGCCTCGGCGGGCACATCACCCGCCGTCCCGCACCGAACGTCGCGTCGGGCAGCCCAAATCAAGGGGCAAGCCGTGCCGAGAGGGCTACAGTCTGCATGCACCGCGTGTTGATCCGGACGCCCCCGGAGCGGTGCGGCACCGGGGAGCGGCGCTTCGTCGCCGCCCCGGTCGGGACCGGCAGGCCGTTCTCACCGCCGGCCGGGTCACGGGGCTCCCACCGCACACCTACCTACAGGACACTCGATGACCGACATGCCCGCACGCTCCACGCAGCGGCACCCCGACAGCCAGGCCGCGGCCACGGACCCGGGTACGCCGGCCCCGCTGCCCGCACCGCAGTACGCGGGCCTGTTCATGGAGCCCGACCTGCCGCCGCCCCCGGCCGACGACGCCGAGTGACAGCGGGGTGAAGGCCGGGGAACGGCCGGGTGACCTCGCGCAGTGACCGGCCGGGCCGCACGGTCGTTGGACGACCATGCGCATCCGAATCGGTGTGGTCGTCCTGGCCGTGGTCCTGCTGATCGCCGCGTTCGTCGCGAGCATCCCGTCCCGGTCCGAGACGGAGGCGGCCTGCCGCCGGGCCCTCGACAACGCCTCGACGGCCGACAACCGCCCCGACGTCTGCCAGGACGTCGACGCGGAGACGTACCGGACCTTCCTCCTGATGTACGCGCTGCGGGAGGAGGGCCTGGACTAGCCCGGGGCCCGGCGGACCCGGCCCCGAGCCGCTCAGGCCCGGCCCGGCTCCCTCGTCTGGGCAGGCACGTCGACGGTGATCAGGTCGCCGACACCCGCGACCTTGTTCAGCGCCTGCGCCAGGGCCAGCAGCACCTGGCGCACCGACTCGATCTCGGCGCGGAGTTCCGGCGCCCGGTCCCAGCTCCGCTCATGGGCGACCGGATCGACGCGGTCCTCCCGCTGGACCTCGTAGGCCGTCAGTAAGGGGTGCCATCGGCTGAGCAGCGGCCTGATGGACAGGTTGAGCACGTTGACGGCCAGCAGGCCGAAGGTGACCTGTCCGGGCGCGACGCGCGGTGCGACGGCGGGCCCGTACCGGCGCAGGATCTCCCTCGTCGTGCCGAACACGGTGTACAGGGACGACAGCGCCTCCCTCAGCAGGCCCTCGTCCTCGCCCAGCTCCACCACGGAGATGCGAGTCGCCAGTTCGACGTACAGCTCCCAGGCGGCCTCCCGCTCCGCTTCGACGGGCTCCCACACCCCGGAGATCTCCCCGACGAAGGGGATGGCCAGCTTGACACCGATCTGCTGGGGAGCAAGCCGACCGCGCCCGCCCCTCCTGAGCTTTCCACGCATGGCCTGAACCTTCCCCGCAGAGCAACTAGGCATGCCAGTCTACGAATTGTCGTGCCGTCAGGGGGCCGGAGGACAGATCATGGAGCGGGACGGTTTCATCTCGTACAGCCACAGGCGCGACATGGAGCTCGCGCAGGCGCTTCAGAGGGGCCTGCACACGCTGGCCCGTCCCTGGACCCGCAGACCGGTGCTCAGCGTCTTCCGCGACACCACCAGCCTCTCCGCCAACCACGATCTCTGGTCCTCGATCCTCACGGAGCTCGAACGCAGCCGGTACTTCATCTACCTGGCCTCCCCCGAGGCGGCGGCGTCGCGCTGGGTGCGCAAGGAGATCGAGTTCTGGCTGGCCAACCGGCCGCTGGACCGGTTCCTCATCGCCGTCAGCGACGGCACGGTCGCCTGGGACGTCGAGAACAACGACTTCGACTGGGAGCGCACCGACGCCCTGCCGCCCGTCCTCCGCGGCAGGTTCGCCACCGAGCCGCTCTGGGTCGATCTGGTCAAGGTGCGCGAACAGCGGCTGCTCTCGCTGCGCCAGGCCGACTTCCGGGACGCGGTCGCCACGCTGGCCGCCCCCTTGCACGGTCGCACCAAGGACGAGCTCGACAGCCGGGACATCCGAGAGCGCCAGGTCGCCAAGCGGCTGAGGCGGACCGCCGTCGGCGCACTCGCCGTCCTCCTCGTCACGTCGCTCGCCGCCGGCGTCGTGGCCTGGCAGCAGCGTGGCGAGGCCCTGTACCGGGCCAGGGTCTCCGCCTCGCAGGCCCTGGCCGCCCATTCCCTGGAGCTCGCGGACTCCGACCCGCGCAAGGCGGCCCAGTTCGCGCTCTACGCGGAACAGGTCGAGTCCACGGGCGAGTCGGCGCAGGCGCTGGCACGCGCGGTCGAGGCGAACTCCGGGGTGGTACGCCACGTCAAGGGAGGTTTCGAGAAACTCGCCGACTTCCACGGCCAGTCACAGGTCGCGCAGACGCACGTGGCCGTCAGCCGTGACGGTGGGATCTTCGCCTACTACTCGGACCTGGAGGAGGGCGACGTCCACCTCTACGACATCCGGACCGGCCAGGACCTGCCCGACCTCCCCACCGGGATGATCGGACGGAACAGCAAGCCCCTGCTGCTCAGCCGTGACGGACGCACCCTCGCGCTGGAGGCGGCCTTCAACCGGATCGAGATCTGGGACGTCAGGAAGACGGTGAAGGTGCGCACCATCACGGCGAGCCGGGGTGAGGACCTGGCCGAGGCCTGGAAGGGCCTTCGCTCCTTCACACTGTCCGCCGACGGCCGACGGGTGGCCGCGTCCTACTACGCGAGCGACGAGCCGTCGGCCACGCCCCGGCTGGGCGTCTGGGACACCCGGACCGGGGAGTCCCTGCTCCAGGAGGCGGCACCGGCCAAGGGGGCCGAGTACTCCCTCCAGGACGACGGCACGCACCTGCTGGCCGTGGACACGGAAGCCCGCACCACGCGGCTCCTCGACCTGCGGACCGGGACATGGGCCCGAGCCCGCACGGTGTCCGGGCTCCCGGCCGTGGACGCACCGGCCGTCTCGTTCTCGGGTGACCCCCGCCGGGCGTGGATAGCCTCCGACGGCAAGCAACGCCGGGGCGGGCTCTGGGACTTCGTCACCGGCAGGCGCGTCGCCGAGTCCGCCGACGGCCCCACAGGAGCCACGGCCCTGCCGGCGGACAACCCCGACCTCGTCGTCGGTGCCGAGGGCAACAGTCTGGTGCTCTACGACGGCGCCCTGCGCCGCACCCGCACCCTCGGGGCCTTCACCTGGGGCGTCCTCGGCGTCTCGGTCTCGGGTGACGGCCGCTGGGTGGCCGCGGGATCCGCGGACGGCGCCGTATCGCTCTACTCGACCCGGGCCGTCCACGGCGGCACCCCGTTACCGCACCCCGACCCCGTGGACGACGTCCGCTTCACCCCCGACGGACGCCTCGCCTACCGCACGGACAAGAAGTCCACCCAGCTCTGGAAGGTCGGTGAGGGAGACACCGGGCTCACCCGGCTCGGCCGCATCCCCCGCCCGGTGGACGTGCAGGACGGCGCCATCGCCCTGTCACCGGACGCGACACGGATCGCGCTGCTCGACGTCGGACGGCTGACGTTCTGGGACCCGCGTACCGGCGCCGAGGCGGCGGAGCCGGCGTACACGAGCCGGTCCACGGACGGCCCGGGTCTCTTCTACCTTCCGGGCGGCAGACATGTGGTGGGCACATGGCGGCAGGGCATCACGGTGATCGACACCCGCTCGGGAAAGGCGACCCAGACACTGGCCGAGGACACTTCCTCCGTCAGCCTCGCTCAGAGCGGCGACCGCAGGACACTGGCCTCGGTCGACGAGGCGGTCGGCGACATCGGTGTGTGGCGCTGGTCGGCGAAGGAGAACCGGTTCGAGCACGTGCGGGACGCGCACGCGGCAGGGACGGCCACCATGCAACTGGCGGTGTCCGTCAGCCCCGGAGGGGAGAAGGTCGCCACGGTCGACCGGGACAGCCGCATCACGATCGTCGACGTCCGCACCGGCCGCACGGTCTCCAGCGCCGTCGGCCCCGGACAGGGCGGATACCCCCTCGTCTTCAGCCGCGACACCCGCCTCCTCGTCCAGCCCTACGGGGCCGGTGAGCGCGGCGGACTCGACCTCTGGGACACCGCCACCGGCGACGCCCTCGGCTCCTGGGACCTGAGCGGGCAGGGCGTGCCCGGGAACGACCTGTCGGTGGACATCGTCGAGGCACCGGGCGGCGGTCTCCTCACGCGGGGCCAGGACGGTTCGCTCGTCCGCAGGGCCCTGGGCGGCGCGGAGTGGCGGGCCACCCTGTGCGCCCTGGTCCCCGACCCCCTGCCGGACGCCGACCGCGACCGCTACCTCGGCGAGCTGGACGTGGACGCCCCCTGCGACGCCTGAGAAGGACCCGCCGCACGACACTCCTGTGACGACCGCCACTGCCGTTTCCTCGTGGGTGATGTCGACCGGATGCACGGCGGCGGGCGTATACCCGGTGAAGCGAAAGATCCGGGAGTGACTGTTGACCGTCGAGGAGTTCGAAGAGTTCTACGTCCAGGCGGTCGCGCGTCTCACAGGCCAGTTGTACGTGATGACGGGGGACCTCCAGGAGGCGCAGGACGTCGTGCAGGAGGCGTTCGTCAAGGCGTGGCTCCGGCGCGGGCGGCTGGAGCGTGACGGACAGCCCGAGGCGTGGATCCGTACGGTCGCGTGGCGTCTGGCGGTGAGCCGCTGGCGCTTCCGGCGCCGTTCGGCGGACGCCTGGCACCGGGGGAGCGACGCGGCGGAGCACGTGGCGCCGCCGGACCCGGACCACGTGGTGCTGGTCGGCGCGCTCAGGGAGCTGCCCGCGCAACAGCGGCGGACCCTGACGCTGCACTACCTCTGCGACCTCACGGTCGAGCAGATCGCCGGTGAGACCGGGCTTTCCGCCAGCACGATCAAGACCCATCTGGTCCGCGGACGGGCGGCACTCGCCCACCGTCTGCAGGACCCCCGCATGGAGGAGGCTCCTGATGTCTGAACCACGGGATTCCTTGGGGCCCAGGGACGCGCGCGATCCGTTGCGGTCCTTGTTCCGGCAGGCCGGGGACTTCGGGCAGGGCCGTTCCGTGGCGGGCCCCGCCGCGGACATCACCGCACGCGGGATGCGGGCGCGGCGACGCCGGACGGCCGCGCTCGCGGTAGGGGTGTGCCTGGTCGTCGGCGGTGGCGGCGCGGCGGCGGTCGGCCTGCTCCCGGTCACGCCGGCACCCGCGCCCCCGGCGACGAGCCCATCGCCCAGCTACCACCCCTCGCCCGCGCCCCTGCGGCTCGACACCCCGACGGAGCCGCCGTCACCCGGTAACACGATGCCCGGGACGCCGGGGTCCGTCACCGGGCCCTCGTCCCCGCAAGGCCCGCCGACGACGGAGGCGCCGACGGCCTCGTCGTCGGCGACGTCCACGCGTGGGGCGACGTCCACGCCGTAACCACCGCCCAGCCCGACTGCCCGGCCCCCTCCCTTTCTTCACCTCCCTCCCCTCTCCCGTGACCCGGCGGCTCCACCGGGTGATCCCGCACGCCTCGACCCACCCGAAAGGTGCCCGAGTGTCTACGTTGTCCACCGGGCTGCGGCCCGCCCCGCCGCAGCCCGAGAGCCCCGATCCCCGGTCCGCACCACGCACGCCACGGGCGACCCGGCTCCGGAGGGCAGGCGCATGGCTCACCCCCGCGGACCGCGGAGTGCTGTGGCTCTACCTGCTGACGCGCGTATCCGTGTGGATCACGGCCCACGGTGCCCGGTGGTTGTTCCCCCGGGGCTCCGACGTACGGGACGCGGGAGCCGTCCTGGAGCCGTTCCAGCAGTGGGACGCGAACCACTACCTGCACATAGCGCGAGACGGCTACTTCCCGGCCGACGCGGGCCCCTGGATGACCGGTTGGGACAACAGGGAGGCCTTCTTCCCCGGCTACCCGATGCTCCTGAGGGCCGTGCACACCCTCGTCCCCAGCTGGACGGCGGCGGGCCTGCTGATCTCCCTGGTCGCGGGAGCCGTGGCGGTGCTGGCCCTCTCCCGCGCAGCCCGCTCCTACGTCCCCGAGGACACCGACGGCCGGCGCACGGTCCTGTTCTTCCTGCTCTCCCCGTGCGCGGTGTTCCTGGCGGTCGGCTACACGGAGGCGCTGTTCCTGGCGTTCGCACTCCCGGCCTGGCTGGCCGCCCAGCGCCACCACTGGGCGTGGGCGTGCACGCTGACCGCGCTGGCGACGACGGTACGGGTGAGCGGCCTGTTCCTGGCCGCCGCGATCGCCGTACTCTTCGTGCTCTCGGCGAGGACCCGACGGGACTGGCGCGGGGCGGGCTGGCTCGCACTGCCCGCGCTGCCGCCGGCGGCGTACAGCTGGTACCTGCACGCACACACGGATGACTGGATGGCGTGGAAGCACGCACAGGAGCGGGGCTGGTACCGCGACTTCCACACCCCGTGGGAGGCGTGGGCCACCACGTGGAACGCGGCCTTCGACGGCCTGCACACGACCGGGTACGCGGCGATGTTCCAGGCGGAGCTGGCGGCGATGGTGGTGGGCGCGGCCCTGGTCGGTCTGCTGGTACGGCACCGCCGCTGGCCGGAGGCGGCGTACGTCGCGCTGAGCCTGTGGGCGTTGGGAACCTCGTACTGGTACACGTCCATCCCCCGCGCGACGCTGCTGTGGTGGCCGCTGTGGACCGGCCTCGCGGCCCTGAGCCTGCGCCGCCCGTGGTTCAGGACGGCGTACCTGTGCGTGGCGGTGCCGCTGAGCGCGCTGGTGGCCCTGGCGTTCCTCACGGGGCGGTGGGCGGGGTGAGGGGGGCGTGCCCTCCGAAGACGGCCGCCGCCCGGTGGGCCGAGCAGCACCGTCGGCGTGGCGAGGACGTCCCGCTGGCCGATGGGGCCGCCTCGGTCCAGGAGGCCGTCGCGGACGTCCTGACGCGCAAGGCACTGGCCGCCTGTCGCCGGTACGACGTCCGTACCTTGGTCGTGGTCGGCGGCGTCGCGGCGAACTCGCGGGTCAGGGCCCTGGCCCCTTGACCACAACGGAGCGCCCCGCCCGGAAGGGACCGGACGGGGCGCTCCGTAGCAGGTCGGAGGGTTTCCCCTCCTCTGCCATCGGTAGGCCGTGTGGGACTCGAACCCACAACCAACGGATTAAAAGTCCGCTGCTCTGACCAATTGAGCTAACGGCCCCTGATGGATCACCCCCCGAAGCATAGCCTTCCCCGGCCCGGCAGCCGATCGGGTATCCGGTGCCGGGCCCTGCCGTGGCGGACGGCCCTCGGGTCAGGAAGGGGTGCGGCCGGGATCCGGGCGCCGGTGGTCCCGGCCGTCCGGCCTCAGAAACCAGTGGCGGGCCGACGCCAGCCACCAGGTCGCCGCGAAGCCCAGCACCACCAGGACGGCCAGCGGTGCGTAGTTGAAGGTCTCCCAGGTCACCGGGGACACCTGCGGCAGCATGAACAGCACCGTGATCACCACGACCCAGCCCACCGCCACGACACCGACCGGCCGCGACCAGCGCCCCAGGTGCCAGGGGCCACGCACGAAGTCGTCACCGCGCAGCAGCCGGAGCAGGGTAGGGATGACGTAGGCGATGTACAGGCCGATGACGGCGATGGACGTCACGGCGGCGTACGCGGTGTCGTTGATCAGATACGGCAGGCCGAGGGCGAGCGCGCCGAGAGCGGCCAGCCAGACCGCCGCGACCGGGGTGCGGGTGCGCGGGCTGACCGTGTGCCAGACGCGGGAGAAGGGCAGCGCGCCGTCGCGTGAGAAGGCGTAGATCATGCGGCTGTTGGCGGTGACCGACGCCATCCCGCAGAACAGCTGGGCGCCGATCACCGCGAGCAGCAGCAGCTTGCCCGTCGTGGCACCCAGCGCGTCCAGCAGGATCTGGGCCGGCGGGGCGCCCGTCGGGGAGTTCCGGGCGCCCTCGTACGACTGGATGGCGAAGGTGAAACCGAGCAGCAGCACGAAGCCCGCGATCCACGAGGTCCAGATCGACTGCACGATGCCCCGCGGACCGGCCACGGCCGCGTCGTGGGTCTCCTCCGTCATGTGGGCGGACGCGTCGTACCCGGTGAAGGTGTACTGCGCCATCAGCAGCCCGATCATCACCACGTAGAAACCGCTGCCCCAGCCGGTGTGGTTGACGAACTCCGTGAAGACGAACGACGCCGACCGGTGCGAGTCGGGCACGAAGGTGAGCGCGCCGACGATGACGGCGACCCCGACCACGTGCCACCAGACGCTGACGTTGTTGAGGACGGCCACGATGCCGACCCCGAAGGTGTTCAGCAGGCCGTGCAGGACCAGGATCGCGGCGAAGAGCAGGATCGTACGGCCGGGGGTCACCTCGAAGCCGAACTGGAGGTTCAGGTACGCGCCGAGGAAGGAGGCCGCCCCGAAGTCGATCCCGGCCGTGACGGCGACCTGGCCGAGCACGTTGAACCAGCCAGCGAACCAGGCCCAGGCCGCCGCGGAACGCGGTGGGGCGAGCCGGTGGGCCCAGAAGTACAGGCCGGCGGACGTCGGGTACGCCGAGCAGATCTCCGCCATCGCCAGGCCGACGAAGAGCGTCATCAGCCCGACACCCACCCAGCCCCACGTGATGAGGACCGGGCCGCCGGTGTTCATGCCGAACAGGTACAGCGTCAGGCACCCGGAGAGCACCGAGATGATCGTGAACGAGACGGCGTAGTTGGAGAACGCGGACATCCGGCGCGCGAGCACCTGGGTGTAGCCGAGCTCGGCCAGCCTCTCCTCGTCCGTGGGGACCGAAGCGGCGGACGGGGCGCCTGGGGCGCGAGGGACCGGTGGTGGCTCTTCGGCCACGGCATCGTCATTTGTCATGCCCCCAGCGATGCCCTCGCCGGTCCCCCGGAAACGCCGCGGGGCCCGTACGGCACCGAAGTGCTGTACGGGCCCCGCGTGTTGAACGTGTCAGCGACGGTCAGCCGTTGCGCTTCCAGCGCGGCTTGTCGTCACGGCGGCCGAAGGAACCGGTGCTGGTGCCGGTACCGGTGCCACCGCGGTGGTCGTCACGGCGGCCGGTCGGACGGTCGTTGCCACCGGAGCGGAAGCCGCCCGAGGGACGGTCGTCACGACGGTCGCGGTTGAAGGGACGGTCGCCGCCACCGGAGCGGTAGCCACCGGAGGGGCGCTCGTCACGACGGTCGCGGTTGAACGCCGGACGGTCGTTGTCGCGACGCTCGAAGGAGCGGCCGCCACGGTCGTCACGACGGTCACCGCCACCGGAGCGGAAACCACCCGACGGGCGGTCGTCACGACGCTCGCGGAACGCCGGGCGGTCGTTGTCACGACGCTCGAAGGAGCGGCCGCCACGGTCGTCACGACGGTCACCGCCACCGGAGCGGAAACCACCCGACGGGCGGTCGTCACGACGGTCGTTGCTGCCGCGGAAGGACGGGCGGTCGTTGCTGCCCCGGTAGCCGGAGCCACCGGACGGGCGGCCACTGCGCTCGCCGACGCGGTCGCTGCCACCGCGGTAACCCCCACGGTCGCCGCCGCGGTCGTCACGGCGGTTGAAGTTGCCCCGGTCGTCACGACGGTCGTCGCGCGCGGCCGGCTGCTCCGGGACGGACACCGCGGCGATGAGCGCGGCCTCGGCCTCGGCGGCGACCTCGGCCACCGCCGCCTCCGGGTCGTCGCCCCGCTCGCGGGCGGCACGGGCGACCAGGCGGTCGGCCTCCTCGCGCAGCTCGACGGCACGGCGCTGGACGCGCTCCAGCTGCTTGGTGAGGTCGGCGGCCTCGCGCTCGGCCTGCTTGGCCGCGTTGTTCGCGGAGTCGGCCTGGACCTCGGTGAGCGAGCGGGCGCCGGTGATCTCGGCGACCTCCGGCTCGAAGACGCCCGCGCCCTGCACGATGTGGCGCGAGGCGTCGACGCCCGCGTCCTCCATCAGGCGGAAGATCTGGCGGCGCTGGTGCGGCAGCGCCAGCGAGACGACGACACCGGACTTGCCGGCCCGGGCGGTACGGCCCGAACGGTGCAGGTAGTCCTTGTGGTCACCGGCCGGGTCCACGTTCAGGACCAGGTCGATGCCGTCGACGTGGATGCCTCGGGCGGCGACGTCGGTGGCGACGAGCGCGTTGACGTAGCCCTTCTTGAAGTCCTCCAGGACCCGGGTACGGGCGCCCTGGGTCATGCCGCCGTGCAGCGCGTCGGCCTTCACACCGGACTCGATGAGCTGCTCGGCGATGCGGTCGGCGCCCAGCTGGGTGCGGACGAAGATGATCGTGCGGCCCTTGCGGGCGGCGATCGCGGCCGTGACGGGCGCCTTGTCCTTCGGCTTCACGACGAGGACGTGGTGGGACATGGTCGAGACGTTGCCCTGGGCGCTGTCGACCTCGTGGGTGACCGGGTTGCTCAGGTAGCGCTTGACCAGCGTGCCGATCTCGTTCTCCATGGTGGCGGAGAAGAGCATGCGCTGGCCGCCGCCGGGGATCTGGTCGAGCAGCTCGGTGACCTCGGGCAGGAAGCCCAGGTCGGACATCTGGTCGGCCTCGTCGAGGACCGCGACCTGGACGTCCTCCAGGGAGCAGGCACCGCGGTTGATGATGTCGCGCAGACGGCCCGGCGTGGCGACGAGGACATCGACACCGCGCTCCAGCGCGTAGATCTGGTTGCCCATCGACGTACCGCCGCAGACCACCTTCATCTTCAGGCCGAGCACGTCGCCGTAGGGCTGGAGTGCGTCCGCGACCTGCATCGCGAGCTCACGGGTCGGCGTGAGGATGATCGCGCGGGGCTTCTTCTTCTCGGTGCGGCCACCGGCCAGTGCGGCCAGGGTCGGCAGACCGAAGGAGAGGGTCTTGCCGGAGCCGGTACGGCCACGGCCCAGAATGTCCTTGCCGGCCAGGGCGTCCGGGATGGTCGCGGCCTGGATCGGGAAGGGGGCGGTCACGCCGTTCTGCGCGAGCTTGCGGACGATGCCCTCGGGCAGTCCGAGCGAGGCGAACGTGACGGTCGGCTCGGCGTCCTCGGCCGGGGCGGCGTCGGCCGCATCGGTGGTGGCCACGGCGTCGGCCGGGGCCTCGGAGGCCACGACGGCCTCGGCGATCTCGACGACGTCGGTCTCGACGTTCTCGACGATCTCGGCGTTCTCAGGCAGGGTCGTACGGTCAGAGCTGGAAATTGACATGCGAAATGCGAAACCTTCCGGAGTCTCGGCACGCGCCCGTAACTCCGTGATTCGCAATTTCGACCGCCTCAATGCGGTCCAGCCACGGCAAGGGAGAGTACGCGCCACACGGCGCTCTTCTGTGTCGGCGCCGGGCAATAGGATCAAACGATCTACTACCATACGCACCCCTCCCCCCTTTGTGCAAACCGGGCCCTCGGCCCGCCGCCTCACACCGGCGCGACCTGCGGTGATGCCGTCGGCGTGCCCAGCGACTCGGCCCAGCCGGGAGCCTGCGCGGCACTGCTGTGGAACTGTGCGGCCGGGGAGGCCGAGGGCTCTTCCGGCGGCTCGGACGGCTCCGGTTCCGGAGCGGGCGGGGACGGCTCCGGAGTGGCCTCGGGGGGCTGCGGTTCCACGGGGGCCGGGAGGCTGGGCTCGGGGGCGGGCAGGCCGCCGCCGGGGGCCGGGTCCGGCGTACCGGGACGGGGCGCCGGACGGGTCCCGCGCGCAGTGGCCGAAGGGGTCGCGCCGGAGGCGCCCGGTTCCGGAGCCCGGGAGGACCCGCTCGGCTCGCTCTGCGCGTGGGCGCGGCCGCCGCCGGTGCCGGTGTGACCGGTGCCGCTCACGGTCCCACCGTCCGGCTGACGGACGGTCCGGCCCGCCCGGTCGGCCGGGTGTTCCGGTGCCGGTTCCGCCGCGTCCTCACCGACGCTCATGCAGGCGGTGGACGCGGCGATGGTCAGCGCGGTGACGGCTGCCCGGCGTACGCGGGCGGACAACTGGCGCACGAGGGCACCTCCGGAACAGGGGACGGCGGCGGGGGGAACGGCGGGCGCGAGCCACGCCGACCCGGCTGGGCGATCTGTCCAACTCCCGCGCACCCGCCGGGGACACGCCCGGACACAACTCCCCCACACGCCACCGCCCCGGCGCCACCGGGATCTCGGTCGGTGAAGCCCCCGCGCCCACGCCCGCCGCGCGGGTTCCGAACCGGCGCCCGGCCCTCCGGTCTCCCGTGTGCTCACCCGTACCCGAGCTCGTGCAGCCGCTCGTCGTCGATGCCGAAGTGGTGGGCGATCTCGTGGACCACGGTGATCTCCGTCTCGGCGACGACGTCCTCGCGTGACGCGCACATCCGCAGCGTCGGCCCGCGGTAGATGGTGATCCGGTCCGGCAGCACCCCCGCGTACCACTCGCCGCGGTCGGTGAGCGGCGTCCCTTCGTAGAGGCCGAGCAGCTCCCGGTCCTCCGGGTCCTCCGGTTCGTCCTCCACGAACACCGCCACGTTGTCCATCAGCCGCATCAGCTCCGGCGGGACCCGGTCAAGAGCCAGGCTCACCAGCTCTTCGAACTCCTCGCGCGTCATCTCCAGCACCGGGCCATTGTCCCGTACACCCGCCCGGAAGGGGCAGGCCCCCGACCCACCGCGCCCACCGGTTCCGCCGCCCCGCCGGACGCTCACCCGCCCGGCCCACACCCGCTCCCGGGTCCCCGCATGTTCGTCCGCCGGGTGGGGCATACGGGCCCAATGGTCCGCCCTCCGTTCCGTGCCGCAGTCGCCCGTCTCCGTCCTCGCCGCCGCCCCCGCACCCCCGTGGCCTCGCTCACCGCCGCCCCGCGCCCCTGGGTGCGCGCGCTCGGTCTGCTGGCGGTCGTGGTGCTGGGGGCCTGGCTCGGGCTGCTGGCCGTCGGAAGTGTGCGTACGCCGGTGGGACCCATGGACACCACCATGACCCTGCGGCCCTCGGCGACCGGTGGCACCAAGATCAACGTGTCCCCGCTCGGCGCCCTGCACCTGGACTCCCACCACGCCCCGGTCCGCCTCGACGTCGACGTCGACCAGCTGGACCCGGAACGCTCCCAGGCCCTGGTCAAGCACCCCGAACGCCTCTCCGGGCTCCAGGACGAGGTCACCGACGACGTCGCCGCCGGGACCCGCGACCTGGCCGTCCGCTCCTGCGTGGCGGTCGTCACCGGCGCCACCGCGCTCGGCCTCGCCGTCTACCGCCGCCCGCGCCGCGCCCTCGCCGCCGGCGGGCTTGCCCTGGCGCTGCTGGCGGCGTCCGGGGTCAGCGCGTACGCGACCTGGAACCCGAAGTCGGTCCTGGAGCCCAAGTTCTCCGGGCTGCTCTCCAGCGCCCCGTCGGTCGTCGGTGACGCCCGCTCGATCGTCACGGACTTCGACGTCTACCAGCAGGAGCTGGCCCGCCTCGTCACCAACGTGACCAAGCTGTACGACGCCACCTCCACCCTCCCCGTCTACCAGCCCGACCCGGCGACCATCCGGGTCCTGCACGTGTCCGACATCCACCTCAACCCGGCCGCCTGGCACATCGTGCAGTCCCTCGTGGAGCAGTACGAGATCGACGTGATCATCGACTCGGGGGACACCATGGACCACGGCACGCCCGCCGAGAACGGCTTCCTGGACCCGGCCCGCGACCTCGGGGCCCCCTATGTGTGGGTGCGGGGCAACCACGACTCCGAGGCCACCCAGGACTATCTGAAGAAGCTCCGGAACGTGCACGTGCTCGACGAGGGCTCCACGGTGGACATCGCGGGGCTGCGGGTGGCCGGCACCGGCGACCCGCAGTTCACCCCGGACCGGGTACGCCCCCGGGGCGGCGAGGAGGCCGAACGGCGCGCCGGCGGGCAGTTGGCCGAGGCCCTGCGCGCGCAGCAGCGGGCGGGCACACCGGTGGACATCGCGGTGACCCACGACCCGACCGCGGCCCGGGAGACCGACGGATCGGTTCCGCTGGTGCTGGCCGGCCACGTCCACCACCGCGTCAACGAACTGCTGCCGCAGGGCACCCGGTTGAAGGTCGAGGGCTCCACGGGCGGCGGCGGACTGCGCGCCGTGCAGAACGAGAAGCCCGAGAAGGTCCGCGCCTCGGTGCTCTACATGGACCGTTCCACCCGGCACCTGCAGGCCTGGGACGAGATCACCCTGGGCGGTCTCGGGCTGACGACGGCCGAGGTCAGCCGCCATCTCCCGGAGGAGAACCTGTCGAAATCCACGCCCTCCCCGAGCGCCCCCACGCCCTCCCCGTAAACCGTTTTGGCGATAGCTCCCCGCATCCCATATGCTTCTCACGTCCCCGACGCGCCGGACGGCGCGCAGGTGGGCCCTTAGCCCTCATCGTCTAGTGGCCCAGGACGCCGCCCTTTCAAGGCGGTAGCACGGGTTCGAATCCCGTTGGGGGCACGCTTTACCGTGTGCGAGACTTGTCTCGCACATTAGCTAGGTCCTGTGGAGCAGTTTGGAGTGCTCGCCACCCTGTCAAGGTGGAGGCCGCGGGTTCAAATCCCGTCAGGACCGCTGCGGCGCTTGCGCTGCGTGGCTGGGTAGCTCAGTTGGTACGAGCGATCGCCTGAAAAGCGATAGGTCGCCGGTTCGATCCCGGCCCCAGCCACCTCCCGAAGGCCCCGTCCGGTGGACGGGGCCTTCGTCGTGTCAGGCCGCCTCTTCTTCCTTCCGCGCTCCGCGCCGCCGCCAGGTCTGCACCCCGACGACCAGCAGCGCCACCGCCGCCACCGCACCCAGGGCCACCGCGTCCGGCACCCGCTCGCCGAGGCGCTGGGCCCATCGCTCCACGGCGAACGAGTCGTCCACGTCGAGCAGTCCGGGCAGCGCGGTGGTGCCGTCGTACACCAGGAAGAGCGTGCCGAGGGCGATGAAGAACAGACCGGACAGCATGCTTGTGCTGTGCAGCCGGACCCGGCCCAGCCGCAGGGTCCGCCCGCGCAGCCAGCTCCGGCGGCCCAGGTCGAAACGCTCCCAGAGCAGGGCGAGCACGAACAGCGGGACGGCCATGCCCAAGGCGTAGACGGCGAGCAGCAGCCCGCCGTAGACCGGGCTGCCGCTGACCGCGGCGACGGTCAGGACGCTGCCGAGGATCGGGCCCGCGCAGAAGCCGGCGAGCCCGTAGACCGCGCCCAGGGCGTAGACGGAGAGCGCGGTCGTGGGGCGGATCCGCCCGCTGAGCTCGGCGATCCGGCGGGAGGCGAAGCCCAGGCCCACGATCTGGGCGAGGCCGAGCCCGATGATCAGCCATCCCGCGCCGAGAACCAGGGCGTCCCGGTGCCCGTAGAAGAAACGTCCGGCCAACGAGCCGGCGGCGCCGAGCGGCACGAGGGTGGTGGCGAGACCGGCGTAGAAGATGCCGGTCCTGGCCAGCAGCCGGGACGTGGTGTCCAGCGAGTACGCGAAGAAGGCCGGGAGCAGCAGGGCGCTGCACGGGCTGACCAGGGCGAGCAGCCCGCCGAGCAGGGCCGCGAAGTAGCCGATGCCGGATGTCACCGCGTCCCCTCGGCGTCCTCGCCGGCGTTGCCCACGGGCGCCGCGTCGGCCGCCGCGGCCTCGATGGCACGGGTGAAGACGGACAGCGGCTGGGCGCCCGCGACGGGGCGGCCGTTGATGAGGAAGGACGGGGTGGAGGTGGCGCCGATCCCGTAGGCCTGTTCCTGGTCGCGGGCGACCGCGTCGGTCGCGGCCGTGCTCTCGGTGTCGCGGGCGAAGCGGTCGAGGTCCTCGATTCCCGCCTCGTGGGCGAGGGCCCGCAGCCGGTCCTCGCCGAACCCCTTCTCCTTGGCGCCGTCGGCGTACGCGGCCCGGTGGAACTCCCAGAAGCGGCCCTGCTGTCCGGCCGCCCAGGAGGCGCGGGCGGCGGCCTCGGACTCCTTGCCGAAGATCGGGAAGTTGCGCCACTCGATGCGCAGGGTGCCGTCCTGGACGTACTTCTCGACCAGTTCGGGTTCGGTGTCGCGGGCGAACTTGCCGCAGTAGCCGCACTTGAAGTCGGCGTACTCGATGAGGACGACGGGGGCGTCGGTGCGGCCCTGGGCCAGCTTGTCTGCGGCGTCGCGGCGGGCGAGCTCCGCGAGTTCGGGGTGGATACCGGCGTCCTCCTCGGCGGCCGTGCCGACCGCCGAGGTGTCGGAGGAGGGAGTGTCCGGGGCGGTGGCCCGGTAGGAGACGAAGCCGAGCAGGCCGGCGGCGAGGACGACGACGGTACCGAAGACGAGCGGCTTGCGGGACTTCGGGCGGGCGGTGGGCGTGGGCATGCGGCACTCCGTGCTGGTGCGGGTTCCGGGAGGGGGAAGGGAGCGGGGGAGGCGGGTCCGCCTACACCCTCAGCACGGAGAGCTCGACGGGGGTGGGCGCGGCGGGCCTGGCCGCGTGTACGGCGATGCGGGCGGCGGCCGGGAGGGGCGCCCGCCCGAGGGCGGGGGCCGGCCCGGGCGCGGTGTGTCCGGGCGCGGGGTCGTGCGGGACGCGGTTCCGGGCCGGCAGGGCGGGGCCGGCGCCGGGGTGGTTCCGGTCCGGGTCGCAGCCGGGTACGTCCGGGGCCGCGGTGTTCTCGTCGGCCGCGGCGGCGGCGACCGTCGCCTGATGCGGACCCGCCGCCACGGCGGGCGTGCCGAACAGCCCCAGTACGACCGCGAGCACCGCCGCCAGGCAGTACCACTGCGTACGGGACACGGAGGCCGCCTTCCACGGAAACGAACGGGTGATCAGCTGCCCGAAATGGTACGTGCTGTGATCCCTCGTGCCCGCGCGGTCACGGCCCGGCGGCTCGCCCCACCCGGCGCGGACCAGGGAAAGGGCCGGGCGGCGGTCACGGGAAAGCCGGGCGACGGGCCGTGGAAAGGGCGGGCGACGGGCCGTGGAAAGGGCGGGCGACAGGCCGTGGGACGGCCAGGTGACGGAATCCGCGCGAAATGCGTTCGCCACTCCTCGCGCCCGGGTGAGATCCTGGGATCCGTATGTCTACTTCCTTTGCCGACCTCCAGTCCCAGCTCGGGCAGCTCTCGCTCCGCGACGCGCACCGGCTCGGCCGGCGTCTCGAGGGTGCCCGCCGCATCCGCAAGCCCGAGGCCCGCCAGTCCGTGCTGGACGAGATCTCCGCCGAGGCCGGGAAGGCGGCCGAGCGGCTCGCGGGGCGCGCCGCGCGGATGCCCGCTCTGTCGTACCCGGAACAGCTCCCGGTCAGTCAGAAGAAGGACGAGATCCTGGAGGCGATACGCGACCACCAGGTCGTGATCGTCGCCGGGGAGACAGGCTCGGGCAAGACCACGCAGATCCCCAAGATCTGCATGGAGCTCGGGCGCGGGGTCCGGGGCATGATCGGGCACACCCAGCCCCGCCGGATCGCGGCCCGCACGGTGGCCGAGCGGGTCGCGGACGAGCTGAAGACCCCGCTCGGCGAGGCCGTCGGCTGGAAGGTGCGCTTCACCGACCAGGTGAACCCGGACGCGACGTTCGTGAAGCTGATGACGGACGGCATCCTCCTGGCCGAGATCCAGACGGACCGCGAACTGCTCGCGTACGACACGATCATCATCGACGAGGCCCACGAGCGGTCGCTGAACATCGACTTCCTGCTGGGCTATCTCGCCCGGCTGCTGCCCGAGCGCCCCGATCTGAAGGTCGTCGTCACCTCCGCGACCATCGACCCGGAACGCTTCGCCAAGCACTTCGGCGAGGCCCCGATCGTCGAGGTCAGCGGGCGTACGTACCCGGTCGAGGTGCGCTACCGGCCGCTCCTGGAGGAGGACAGCAGCGACGCCGACCGCGACCAGATCACCGCGATCTGCGACGCCGTCGACGAGCTGGGCCACGAGGCCCCGGGCGACGTCCTGGTCTTCCTCTCCGGCGAGCGGGAGATCCGCGACACGGCGGACGCGCTGAACAAGCGGAACCTGCGCAACACCGAGGTGCTCCCCCTCTACGCGCGCCTCTCGCACGCCGAGCAGCACCGGGTCTTCCAGCGCCACACGGGCCGCAGGATCGTTCTGGCGACGAACGTCGCGGAGACCTCGCTGACCGTCCCGGGCATCAAGTACGTCATCGACCCGGGCACCGCGCGCATCTCCCGCTACAGCCACCGCACCAAGGTCCAGCGGCTGCCGATCGAGCCGGTGTCGCAGGCCAGCGCCAACCAGCGCAAGGGCCGTTGCGGCCGTACGTCGGACGGCATCTGTATCCGGCTGTACTCCGAGGACGACTTCCTCACGCGTCCGGAGTTCACCGACCCCGAGATCCTGCGGACGAACCTCGCCTCCGTCATCCTCCAGATGACCGCGGCCGGCCTCGGTGACATCGAGAAGTTCCCCTTCATCGACCCGCCGGACCACCGCAACATCCGCGACGGCGTCCAGCTGCTCCAGGAGCTCGGCGCGCTGGACCCGCAGGAGAAGGACCCCAGGAAGCGCCTCACCCCGCTGGGCCGCAAGCTCTCCCAGCTGCCCGTGGACCCGCGCCTGGCCCGCATGGTGGTGGAGGCCGACCGCAACGGCTGCGTCCGCGAGGTCATGGTGATCGCCGCCGCGCTCTCCATCCAGGACCCGCGCGAGCGCCCCGCGGAGAAGCAGACCCAGGCCGACCAGCACCACGCCCGCTTCAAGGACGAGACGTCGGACTTCCTGGCGTACCTGAACCTGTGGCGTTACGTCCGGGAGCAGCAGAAGGAGCGCGGATCCTCCAGCTTCCGCCGGATGTGCAAGCAGGAGTACCTCAACTTCCTGCGCATCCGCGAGTGGCAGGACATCTACGCGCAGCTGCGCTCGGTGGCCAGGCAGATGGGCATCCAGCTGAACGACGAGGACGCGCCGGAGCAGTCGGTGCACACCTCGCTGCTGGCCGGTCTGCTGTCGCACATCGGGCTGAAGGACACCGAGAAGAACGAATACCTGGGGGCCCGCAACGCCAAGTTCGCGCTCTTCCCCGGATCGGCGCTGTTCAAGAAGCAGCCGCGCTTCGTGATGTCGGCCGAGCTGGTCGAGACCTCGCGGCTCTGGGCACGGGTCAATGCGAAGGTCGAGCCGGAGTGGATCGAGCCGCTCGCCCAGCACCTGCTGAAGCGCACGTACAGCGAGCCGCACTGGGAGAAGGACCAGGCAGCGGTCATGGCGTACGAGCGGGTCACGCTCTACGGGGTACCGATCGTCGCCCAGCGCAAGATCAATTTCGGCCGGATCGACCAGGAGGCGTCCCGCGACCTGTTCATCCGCAACGCCCTGGTCGAGGGCGACTGGCGCACCCATCATCAGTTCTTCCATGACAATCGCAAACTGCTCGGCGAGGTCGAGGAGTTGGAGCACCGCGCCCGGCGCCGCGACATCCTCGTGGACGACGAGACGCTCTTCGACTTCTACGACAGGCGGATCCCGGAACACATCGTCTCCGGGGCGCACTTCGACTCCTGGTGGAAGCACAAGCGCCGCGAGGAGCCGGACGCGCTCGACTTCGAGCGGTCCATGCTCATCAACGAGAAGGCCTCGGCCGTCACCAAGGACGACTACCCCGACTCCTGGCGGCAGGGGAAGCTCAAGTTCCGGGTGACCTACCAGTTCGAGCCGGGCGCGGACGCGGACGGCGTGACCGTCCACATCCCGCTCCAGGTGCTCAACCAGGTCACCCCGGAAGGCTTCGACTGGCAGATCCCCGGCCTGCGCGAGGAGGTGGTCACCGAACTGATCCGCTCGCTGCCCAAGCCGATCCGCCGGCACTACGTCCCGGCCCCGAACTACGCGACGAAGTTCCTCGACCGCGCGGTGCCGTTGCAGGAGCCCCTGCCGCTCACGCTCGCCCGTGAGCTCCAGCGGATGGTCGGCGTGCCGGTGACGGCGGACGACTTCGACCTGTCCCGCGTCCCGGACCACCTCAAGATCACCTTCCGGATCGTGGACGAGCGGCGCCGCAAGGTGGCCGAGGACAAGGACCTGGAGGCGTTGAAGCTCTCGTTGCGCCCCAAGGCCCGTCAGGCGCTCTCCAAGGCCGCGGCGGCGACCGCGGGACCGTCGGGCGAGTCCGTCGAGCGCTCGGGGCTCACGGACTGGACGATCGGCACCCTGGGCCGCGTCTTCGAGACCCGCCGGGCCGGCCAGCCGGTCAAGGCCTACCCGGCCCTCGTCGACCAGGGCGAGACCGTGGCCGTACGGCTCTTCGACACGGAGGCCGAGCAGCAGCAGGCGATGTGGCGGGGCACCCGGAAGCTGATCATGCTCAACATCCCGGTGAACCCGTCGAAGTTCGCCTCGGACACGCTCTCCAACCAGCAGAAGCTCGCGCTGTCCCGCAATCCGCACGGCTCCGTCCAGGCGCTGTTCGACGACTGCGCGACGGCGGCGGCGGACCGGCTGATCGCGGCCCACGGCGGCCCGGCCTGGGACGAGGCGGCGTTCCGGACGCTGTACGAGAAGGTCCGCGCCGACCTGGTGGACCTGACCGTCCGCACGATCGGCCAGGTGCAGCAGATCCTGGCGGCCTGGCAGGCCTGCGAGCGCCGGCTGAAGAGCACCGGCAGTCTGGTCCTGATCAACAACGTCACGGACGTACGGGAGCACCTGGCCCGTCTCGTCCCGCCCGGGTTCGTCACCGCGACCGGACTGCGCAGGCTGCCCGACCTGATGCGCTACCTGGTCGCCGAGGACCGCCGGCTCCAGCAGATGCCGACGAACGTCCAGCGCGACACCACGCGCATGGAGAAGGTCCACGAGATGCAGGACGAGTACGCCTGGCTGCTGGAGCAGCTGCCGCAGGGGAGGCCCGTACCGCAGGAGGTGCTGGACATCCGCTGGATGATCGAGGAGCTGCGGGTGAGCTACTTCGCCCATGCGCTGGGCACGTCCCAGCCGGTCTCCGACAAGCGGATCGTCAAGGCGATCGACGCCGCGGCACCGTGATCCGCACCGCCGCGCAGGCGTGAGCGGGCCACCACCGTGGGTGAGTTCGACCTGGCCCCGGGACCTCCTGTACAGTCTGTCTTCGCAGCCGGACGCGAGGAAGGCAGCGGAACAGCCTGGTCCTGTGGAGCAGTTTGGAGTGCTCGCCACCCTGTCAAGGTGGAGGCCGCGGGTTCAAATCCCGTCAGGACCGCAGTAGACGAAAGCCCGGATCCCCTGGATCCGGGCTTTCGCGCGTCTTGACGCCACCGCCGGCCGCCGGTACTCCCGTAGGACGGAGGCCGCCCCTGTTTCCCTCGGCGCGGGGCGGCCGGTGGACCCGGAGGTCGCACGCATGGCCGCGTCGACGGCACGGCACGAGACCCGCGCGCTGCTGCGCGCCCATCTGGCGGCCGCGTCCGGCTACCGCCACCTCACCCGCCACTGCCCGATCTGCCACCGGCTGCTCCGGCTGGCCATGGAGCCCCTGACGCCCCCACAGGCGCCGTACGCCGCCGGGGAGTCCGACAGCGCCCCCCGGAAGCCCGCAGGCCCGCAGGAGGCCGCGGTGGACGCGCCGGAGCCCGGCAGGACGGCCGCCGGAGATCCCGCCGGTGACGAAAGTCCCCGCACGACATGACCAACAGCCGCAGCGATCCGGCTGCGGCTGGTGGCAGTCTGGTGGACGGGCAGGGCTCGACCGGTGTGACGGGAGTCACTCAACCAGTTTTGGACGCTGCGGACTTTACGCACTTCCTACAACTGGCGAATTTAATATGTGCAATTGCACTCCCCTTTCGGGCACATCCCGGACCGTTCCGTCCGAGCCGGTCCACGTCGTCAGGGACCCGTACGAACAGTCCCGAACAGGCTCGCTCCGAGTCGCACACGAGCCGAGGAAACCGACCCGTCGGCCTGTTCGGCGACCACCGCCCGGCCGGGCCGGCGGAGCGACCGCCGAGACCCCGGGGCGGGAGCGGGAAGTCGGCGGTACGGGACCGCGAGGGCCTGGCGTGCGAGGACGGAAAAGGCGCCCGGAGACAGAAAAATCGCGCTGGACCCGGCGGAGTCCAGCGCGATTTCAACGACATGACCTGTGTCTCACAGGAACGACGCCCGTTGGGGCAGGCGTCCGTCGTGTGGAGCTATGGGTGGGCACCAGCGGGTTGGGGGACCCTTCGGCGGCCCTGGTGGAGCGGTGCGGCTGCGGCGACAGGGGTGTGTCAGGCCTCGCTGCGCTGCTGCGGGATACCCGCAAGCAGTGCGCGGACCTCTGCCTCGCGGTACCGGCGATGTCCACCGAGCGTGCGGATGGACGTGAGCTTGCCAGCCTTCGCCCACCGGGTGACCGTCTTCGGGTCCACGCGGAACATCGTGGCAACCTCAGCCGGGGTCAGCAGCGGCTCGGCATCAGGGGTGCGAGCGGTCATGAGCGGCCTCCTCGGGAGAACCGAACCATCTCGGTTCTTTCCTCTAAATTCTGCACCTTGACCCGCGTTGCCCGAAATGGCGGACGCGGGCCGAGTCGGTTATAGGACGAACGGCTTGTCCTCGGCACTACAACTACACCATCCGTCCAGCCACGTCGGCCAAACCGATGGAATTGCCCTCCCAGGTGTTCATCAGCGACGGAAGCCGATGGACCGTGCCATAGCGGACAGTCACGCCCCAGTAACGATCAGTCACAGGGCGAACAGGAGTCGCCAGAAGTCGTCAGACCCCCCATAGCGAGCAATGCGGAGCATCCCGCCCATAGTTGGACGGACAGAGCCCTCCCCGGACTCCTTGTCCTATTTTGGCATGAGGAGTAGGGAACGGCGCAAGGGCCCCGTTAGTGCTATCCGTCACGCTTGAGGCAAAGGCCCGGTTCGGGACGTAGGTCCCGGGTCACACCCGAAACCCTGCCGTCACACACACCACACGTGTCACACAGGACTCAGGTTCACGGCCCGTCAGTTCCCCTCACGTCATCTCCGTTCACCTCCACCGGTCCGCCGGGCGCCCCCGGGGTCACGGTGTCCTCGATGCCGGACACCGCATGGCTTGTCTCTTCCCTCCCGATGACAGCTCTATGCGGTGGTTGTGGCCACTTGTGACATCAGGTGCGCCGGCCCTCAGTTGGCGAGGCGCCGGCGCCGCACCGCCTGCCACCGCTCGACCAGCCGCCCGTACGCGGCACCCGCCGCGTCCCGGTCGCCCGAGCGCAGGGCCGCGATGCCCTCCGCGACGTCCGCCGCCGAACGGTCGGCGGCGAGCTGCTCAGCGCTCAGCGCGTGGACCAGCCCGCCGTAGTCCAGCTCGACCAGGGCCCGCGGATGGAACTCCTCCAGCCAGCGGCCCACATCCACCAGCCCCTCGGTGAGCGGCCCTTCGTCGACCGTCTCCCGCAGCGTCCTCAGTGCCCGCGCCAGCCGGCGCCGGGCCTCCACCATCGGCGTCCGGTACCGCAGCAGGGGGCGGCCGCCCTCACCGGCCGCCACGTACTCGCGCTCCTCGTCCGCGAAGAGCACGAACCAGCGGACCGGTACGTGCCACACGGTGGTGCGGATCCAGGGACGGGCGTCCGGGTTCCGCTCCGCCCACCGCTCATGGTCCGCGGCGGCCTGGGCACGCACCACCGGGGGCAGAACCAGGTCCAGCACATTGGCCGGAAACAGACCCTCTAGTTCCTCCAGCGCCAGCCAGCCGCGCATCCGGGTCCGCCACGGGCAGACACACACCACCCCGTCGAGCTCCGCCACGAAGGCGTCCGGGCTCTCGTGCACCGGCACCGCCACCGGCGGGGTGGGCACCAAGTCCGCCAGCGAGCGCCGCAGTTCGTCCTGGGCCGTGGGCAGGGACGAGCGTCCCGCGTAGCGCGCCCAGTGGCTCCGCTCGGGTTCGCGAAAGGCGACGAGCGGCTCGTACACCCGCAGATAGGACGTGTAGGGGACGAGCACCGAAGACACCACCGACATGCAGCAGATCGTGTCACGCCGGTACTCCGCCAGGGGGTGATCCTCGGCACGGACGGAGATCTGCGTGTCCCGAGGACTTACGCTCTTGCCCAGTCGGGCCGGCCGTGCCGGCCGGCCCGCGGTCCTCCCCACCTTCAGGAGGGCCTTCCGCCGCTTCGTACTTGGGAGTCACCACAGTGACCGATGTGACCGGCGCGCCTGTCGATGTACTGCACACCCTGTTCCGCTCGGACCAGGGCGGCCACGAGCAAGTCGTCATCTGCCAGGACCGTGCCACCGGCCTCAAGGCCGTCATCGCCCTCCACTCCACCGCTCTGGGCCCCGCCCTCGGCGGCACCCGCTTCTACCCGTACGCCTCCGAGGCGGAGGCCGTCGCGGACGCGCTGAACCTGTCCCGCGGCATGTCGTACAAGAACGCCATGGCCGGACTCGACCACGGCGGCGGCAAGGCCGTGATCATCGGCGACCCCGATCTGATCAAGACCGAGGAACTCCTCCTGGCCTACGGCCGGTTCGTGTCCTCGCTCGGCGGGCGCTACGTGACCGCCTGCGACGTCGGGACCTACGTCGCCGACATGGACGTCGTCGCCCGGGAGTGCCGCTGGACCACCGGCCGCTCCCCCGAGAACGGCGGCGCCGGCGACTCCTCGGTGCTCACCGCGTACGGCGTCTTCCAGGGCATGCGGGCCAGCGCCCAGCACCTGTGGGGCGACCCCACACTGCGCGGCCGCAAGGTAGGCGTGGCGGGCGTCGGAAAGGTGGGCCACCACCTGGTCGAGCACCTGCTCAGCGACGGGGCCGAGGTCGTCGTGACGGACGTCCGCGAGGAGTCCGTACGCCGCGTCACCGATCTGCACCCCGAGGTCACCGTGGCCGCGGACACCGAGGCACTGATCCGCACCGAGGGCCTGGACATCTACGCCCCCTGCGCCCTCGGTGGCGCCCTCGACGACGGGAGCGTCGCCGCGCTCACCGCGAAGGTGGTGTGCGGAGCCGCCAACAACCAGCTCGCGCACCCGGGCGTGGAGAAGGACCTTGCCGACCGTTCGGTTCTGTACGCGCCGGACTACGTGGTCAACGCCGGCGGCGTGATCCAGGTCGCCGACGAGCTCCACGGCTTCGACTTCGACCGGTGCAAGGCGAAGGCCTCGAAGATCTTCGACACCACGCTGGCCATATTCGCACGTGCGAAGGCGGACGGGATCCCGCCGGCCGCCGCGGCGGACCGGATCGCCGAGCAGCGCATGGCGGAGGCGCGCCGCCCCTGAACAACGGCACCTGTGGGCCTCCGCCCCCGTCACGGGCCGTCGTCGGCGCCGTGACGGGGGCGGGGCCCGCGCGGGGAGACAAGACTCACTCCGGTCGGCGGGTCGGCCGTCCGGAAGAGGTTAAAATCGGCGTTGACCAGCGAGGACAGGGTCCCCGACGGTCATGTGGACAGGCGCGTGAGGCGGGCGGCGTACCGTATGGCCGACGAAGCAGGTACGGTTAAAGCCACGGGCGCGGTCTCTCAGCCGAGAGTCCGTCCCGAAACATGAACGCGTGTCAAGACTCTGGGGCCGTCGAGCCCCGTCACCGAGGGGGTCGAGCCATGGGGCGCGGCCGGGCAAAGGCCAAGCAGACCAAGGTCGCCCGCCAGCTGAAGTACAGCAGCGGCGGGACTGACCTGTCGCGTCTGGCCAATGAGCTGGGCGCATCGACTTCGAGTCAACCACCGAACGCCGAGCCGTTCGAGGACGACGACGAGGAAGATGACCCGTACGCACAGTACGCGGATCTGTATAACGACGACGCGGACGAGGACGATCAGTCCGGTCCGTCGTCACAGCGTCGCGGCGCTTGACCTCGCGCTGACACATCAACCCGGTCCGGGCCTGCCCGGACCGGGTTCTGTGCTGTCCCGGCCGGGTGGCGCAGCCCCCCGGCGCTCCGGACCGGACGCCCCGGCAGCCGCGGGCCCGGTGGAGACCGGACCCGCCGACGTGCCGTCGTGGTGCCTCTACCGTGCGTAGCTGCCGGTCAGGGCCGCGCCCGTGGTGTGTGCGCCGCGGTCGGTGATCTCTCCGGCGACCCAGGAGTCGACGCCCCGGTCCGCCAGCGTCGTGAGCGCCGCGTCGACCGAGTCGGCCGGGACGATCGCGATCATGCCGACGCCCATGTTGAGGGTCTTCTCGAGCTCCAGCCGCTCGACCTGTCCGGCGGTGCCGACCACGTCGAAGACGGCGCCGGGCGTCCAGGTGGACCGGTCGACCGTGGCGTGCAGGGAGTCCGGCACGACCCGGGCCAGGTTGTTGGCCAGGCCGCCGCCCGTGACGTGGCTGAAGCCGTGCACCTCGGTCGTACGGGTGAGGGCCAGGCAGTCCAGGGAGTAGATCCTGGTGGGCTCCAGAAGCTCCTCGCCGAGCGTCCTGCCGAACTCCTCGACCTGGCGGTCCAGCGACCAGCCGACCCGGTCGAAGACCACGTGGCGCACCAGCGAGTACCCGTTCGAGTGAAGACCGGAGGACGCCATGGCGATCACCGCGTCACCCTTACGGATACGGTCCGGGCCGAGCAGCCGGTCGGCCTCGACCACGCCCGTACCGGCGCCCGCGACGTCGAAGTCGTCCGGGCCGAGGAGGCCCGGGTGCTCGGCGGTCTCGCCGCCGACGAGGGCGCAGCCGGCCAGGACACAGCCCTCGGCGATGCCCTTGACGATGGCCGCCACCCGCTCGGGGTGGACCTTGCCGACGCAGATGTAGTCGGTCATGAAGAGCGGTTCGGCACCGCAGACGACGAGGTCGTCGACGACCATGCCCACGAGGTCGTGGCCGATGGTGTCGTACACGCCCATCTGGCGGGCCAGATCGACCTTGGTGCCGACGCCGTCGGTGGCGGAGGCGAGCAGCGGACGCTCGTACCGCTTGAGGGCGGAGGCGTCGAAGAGGCCGGCGAAACCGCCGAGCCCGCCGAGGCCCTCGACCTCGGGGCGCCTCGTCTTCTTCACCCACTCCTTCATCAGCTCGACGGCGCGGTCGCCCGCCTCGATGTCGACGCCCGCCGCCGCGTAGGAAGCACCTGTTGTCTCAGACATTGCCCGGGATCTTTCGTGTCGGAATACGGGGCTGGTGGGGAGGGCGCCGGTCGGTCCGGGTCACGGACGACGCAGCGCGTCGGCCGCCGCGGTGGCGGCGGGGCCGGCCGCCAGCTCGGTCTCCAGCAGCTGCTTGCCGAGCAGCTCGGGATCCGGGAGTTCCATCGGGTACTCGCCGTCGAAGCAGGCGCGGCACAGGTTCGGCTTGTCGATCGTCGTCGCCTCGATCATCGAGTCGATCGAGATGTAGGCGAGCGAGTCGGCGCCCATGGAGGTCGCGATCTCGTCGACGGACATGCCGTTCGCGATCAGCTCGGCGCGGGTCGCGAAGTCGATGCCGAAGAAGCAGGGCCACTTCACGGGCGGGGAGGAGATCCGGATGTGGATCTCGGCGGCGCCCGCCTCGCGGAGCATCCGGACCAGCGCGCGCTGGGTGTTGCCGCGGACGATCGAGTCGTCGACGACCACCAGGCGCTTGCCCTTGATGACTTCCTTGAGGGGGTTCAGCTTGAGGCGGATGCCCAGCTGCCGGATGGTCTGTGAAGGCTGGATGAAGGTCCGGCCGACATAGGCGTTCTTGACCAGTCCGGAGCCGAACGGGATCCCGCTCGCCTCGGCGTAGCCGATGGCCGCGGGGGTCCCGGATTCCGGCGTCGCTATGACCAGATCGGCTTCGGCCGGGGCTTCCGCCGCCAGCCTGCGGCCCATCTCGACCCGGGAGAGGTAGACGTTCCGTCCCGCGATGTCGGTGTCGGGACGTGCGAGGTAGACGTACTCGAAGACACAGCCCTTGGGCTTCGCTTCTGCGAACCGAGAGGTGCGCAGACCGTTCTCGTCGATCGCGACGAGCTCGCCCGGTTCGATCTCACGCACGAAGCTGGCGCCGCAGATGTCGAGGGCGGCGGACTCGGAGGCCACCACCCAGCCGCGCTCCAGCCGGCCGAGGACCAGGGGGCGGATGCCCTGCGGGTCGCGGGCGGCGTAGAGGGTGTGCTCGTCCATGAAGACGAGCGAGAAGGCGCCCTTGACCTCGGGGAGCACCTTCGCGGCGGCCTCCTCGACGGTGAGCGGCTTGTCGTCGGCGTCCCGCTGACCGGCCAGCAGCGCGGTCACCAGGTCGGTGTCGTTGGTGGCCGCGACCTGGGTCGCACGGCCGTCCTTGCGCGGGAGGTCGGCGACCATCTCGGCGAGCTGCGCCGTGTTGACCAGGTTGCCGTTGTGACCCAGGGCGATCGAGCCGTGCGCGGTGGCACGGAACGTCGGTTGCGCGTTCTCCCACACCGAGGCACCGGTGGTGGAGTAGCGGGCATGACCGACCGCGATATGGCCCTGGAGCGATCCCAGAGACGTTTCGTCGAAGACCTGCGAGACCAGTCCCATGTCCTTGAAGACCAGGATCTGGGACCCGTTGCTCACTGCGATGCCCGCGGACTCCTGTCCACGGTGCTGCAGGGCATACAGTCCGAAATAGGTGAGCTTGGCGACCTCTTCGCCCGGAGCCCAGACACCGAAGACGCCGCAAGCGTCCTGGGGGCCTTTCTCTCCGGGGAGCAGGTCGTGGTTGAGTCGTCCATCACCACGAGGCACGGCACCGAGTGTAGGGGACGATCGACCACCGGTCCGAATTGGACGACCGTCGCACCGGCCTTGGCCCCATGGTCCCCGGGGCGACCGAAAGGCCTTTCCGGGACGGCTCCACCACACCCACAACGGTCACCTTGAGTGATCGTCCCGGGGTGGTGGCGGACGGCCCCTGACGGCCGGAGGGCGGTCGGCGCCCGGAATGAAAGGCTGTTACCGGCCGGTCGGAGAACGTCTCCGTGTCCGGCGCGAGCCGCCTCCTCGTGGCGCTCGGTGAACTGCCCCCCGGACGGGACGGGCACAGCCCGAACGCCCGTTTCGTGGCGAGCCTCACACTGCGAGACCCGCGATACGCCTCCCCGACGGGTGCCGGGGCGGCCCGGACCACGCCGTCCGGGCACGCTGTGCCGGGTGTCCGGTGCGCTGGGTGAGCGCCCCGGGCCGCCGTACGGGCCCCTGCCCCCTTCAGCCCCGAGCCTCCCGCGCCGTCGCCACGAGCCCCTCGCCGTTCGGCGCGGTGAGGGTCAGGGAGCGGTGGCGCAGTTCGTACGCCGTCCCGCCCTTGAGCACGCCGAGCAGTGCGCGCTCCACGTCCATCTCGGGTCCCGGGCACAGCTTCCGGGTGGAGGCGAGCCGGCCGAAGGTGATCGTGGAGCCGGAGACGTCCGCCGTGCCGTGGAAGGAGTTGCAGCCGAGGTTTCCCTCCACGGAGCCGTCCTCGCCGAAGGTGAGGCGCGCGGTGTCCCGCGCGGCGGCGGGCAGGCTGGTGGCGGTGTCTCCGGAGACCAGCGAGGTGACCGTCCAGGCCGTGCCGGTGAGCGGGGCCGGTGGCTGGGCGGTGAGGTCGATCCGTTCACCGCCGGCCGTGGTCAGGGTCAGGGTCCGGTCGTCGCCCCGGCCCTCGACGGATGCGTCGAGCTCTCCGTCGAAGGTGCGGGCCAGGGCCGTCTCGAACCGCTGGACGTCCTTCTCACAGCCCATCTCCGTCGTCGTGGCCAGCCCCACGGTGACGCTGTCGCCGTCGACACGGGCGTCGGCGGTGAAGCGGTTGCAGCCGAAGCTGCCCGACGCCCGGCCCTTGTCGTCGATCTCCACATGGGCGTCGGCGGGGGCGGTTGTTCTCTTCCCTCCGACGGTCAGGGAGGACACGCTCCAGTGGACACCGGTGACGGGCGGCTCGTTCCGTACGGAGCCACTGCCGTCCCCGGGGCCCGCCTCCGTGCCGCAGGCGGCGAGGGTGAGGAGGGCCAGGACTCCGACGGCCGTACGTTGTTCGCGCATGGTCCTGGGACGGGCCGACCCGCCGATCCGGTTCCCCTCAGCCCATGAGCGGCAGCAGCGCGTCCAGGTCGGCCCGTTCGCCGCTCGCGCTGACCTGCGCCTCTTCCAGGGCGTGCGTCCACCGCGTCCGGCCGGTGGCGAGACGGACCCAGGTGAGCGGATCTGTCTCCACGACGTTGGGCGGGGTCCCCCGGGTGTGCTTGGGCCCGCCGATGCACTGGACGACGGCGAACGGCGGGACGCGCACCTCGACGGATCCGCCCGGCGCCCGGTCCGCGAGGGTGTCCGCCAGCAGCCGGGTGCACGCCGCGAGCGCCTGCCGGTCGCAGGGGACGGCGAGGCCGGCCGCGCGGTTCAGGTCGTCGGTGTGCGCGACGAGTTCGACGGTGCGGGTGACGAGGAAGTCGCCCAGCCGCATGGTCCCCGCCCGGGTCGCGACCAGCCGGTCCGCCGCACTGCCGCCGGCCAGCCGGGCGAACCGCTCGGCGGTCTCCTCGTACAACGCGTCGAGGTCGGGGCGGGCGGTGGCCAGGGTCCGGGCGTCGTCGGCGATGTCTCCCCCGCGCCCGACGGTGGTCGAGGCCCACTCCAGCAGCCCGACCTGCGGCTCCCGGCCACCGGCCGGTTCCGGCGACTCCAGTGCGCCGCTGACGCGTTCGAGCGCGGCCGTGACGTGGGCGGCGAGGTCCCGCACGGTCCACTCCCCGAGCCCCGCCGGCCGGGCGAGCTGCTCGGGCGTCAGCGTACGGACGCCGTCCCGCAGGTGGCCGAACTGGGAGAGGACCGCGGTCCGGGTCCGGGAGACGTCGTACGCGCGGAGGCGCTTCTTGGCCGGTGGCATGGGGCGAGACTAACCGGGCCGTCCGACAACGGCCGCGGCCCGCCCGGTGCTCAACTCGTCGCGAACTCCGCCGCCTCGGGGTGGGCGACGCCGGTGCAGCCACGACGTGCGGCCGCGTCGCCGGCGTACGCGTGGAGCAGCGCTTCGAGCCGGTCCCCGGTGACGATGCGGTCGTACGGGTAGGCCACCTGCAGCAGGTGCACGGCGGGCCGGCCGTCGCTGACGGAGGTGGCCCACCAGGCCGCACCGTCGGCCTTCCCCGGGGCGGCCGGATCGATCCGGGCCGACAGCGGCACGTCGGTCCACAGCCCCCGGCTGCCGTCGCCGACGAAGGTCTCGGCCTTCATCCACAGCGGCAGCGCCGAGAGGGTCGAGTGGAGGCCGCGCGCATGCTCCGCGGGCTTCTCGTAGGCGGGCCAGATCCTGCGGGTCTCGTCCTCGCCGAGCGCGACCAGGACGGACAGCGTGTTCAGGACGGCCCGCGGCGCCCGTGGGCGTTCCGCCCGTCCGGTGTTCCGGACGGGCGGGCCGTGGCTGTGCCGTCCTCGTCCATCGTTCCCCCGTGCCCCCGTGCAGCGACAACCCGTGCCGCCAGGGAAACTACCGGTCGCCGCCGACGGGCTCGCGCGTGACGAACGTCTCGCCGTTCGCCGGGACTCCGATGTCCCGCCAGGTGAAGGGGATGCCCCGGGCCACGTCGAGGTCCGGGTGGTCCATCAGCTGGAAGTGGACGTGCGGCTCGGTGGAGTTGCCGGAGTTCCCGCACCGGGCGAGCTGCTGCCCGGCCCGGACCGTGTCCCCCGCCTTCACCTGGAGCGAGCCGCGCCGGACGTGCGCGTACATGGCGTACGTGCCGTCGCCGAGGTCCAGCACGATGTGGTTGCCGACGACCCGGTGCGCGCCGGCCATGTCGCGTACGGACGCCTCGAACAGCATCAGGTACGCCAGGGCCGGGCCCGAGTTCCGGCTGAGGTGATCGCGCTGTCCGTCGCTCGCGTGGACGACGGTGCCGTCCGCCACCGCCAGCAGCGGGGCGCCGAAGGCCGGGAAGTCCTCGTTGCGGCGGGCGACGGGCCACAGCCAGCGGAAGTCCGGACGGCTCTTCCCCTCCTCCGGCTCGGCGACGACGTCGATCGCGTACGTCTGCCCGTAGCCGTGCACCCCGTGGCTGGGCACCCGGTCGGCCGGGCTGTTGAGCGCCGTCCAGCGACCCGTCACCGGCGGGCCGACCTCGACCGCCGGGCGGGCCTTCACCGCCACCTCCCGGCTGCTCAGCCGGCCGAGCACCACGGTGATCACGACGGCGAGCGCCGCGGGGACGAAGGTCAGCCCGAAGGGGAGCACCGGGTCGGTGAAGACACCCACCAGCACCAGAGCGACGAAGACGATCCAGCAGCAGCGGCACAGGATCATCGCGGCTTTGCGTACGGACATGGTGTTCCCCCACTACGTGTGCGGTCAGGGCCGGGCGGCGGCCGTGAGGACCACCAGCAGCGGTACGACCCGGGTGCCGGGGACCTCGTAACGCCCGCGCCCGGTCGTGTGCAGCCATCCCGCCCCGGTCAGCAGGCGCAGATGGTGGTAGATCTGACCGGTCGTCCCGGTCTCGTCGAGCTCGGCCAGTTCGGCGGCCGTGCGCCGGCCCGCGAGGATCTCGCGGAGCAGCCGCAGCCGTACCGGGTGTCCGAGCGCGGCCAGCGGTTCGGCGGCCTCCGCCCAGTCGGGGCGGTACTCCTCCGTACCCAGCAGACCGGTCGTGAGGGCGCCGTACTGCCACTCGTACCGCTCCCCGGCGGGCAGCCGGACCGTACCCGTGAACAGCACCCCACCGTCGGCCGCGGCGTCCCCGAGCCGGTCGAACTGATCCTTCAGTCCGTCCAGCGCCCAGAAGTCGCCGTCGTCCAGAACCGGCGGCGCACCATCCGCCGCCTGCTCCAGCACCGCGATGCGGCGCTCCAGCTCGGCGACGCGTTCCTCGAGCTCCATGTCCACAACCTTACGTAATTACGTAATCTCAATCAACAGGGAACGTCGGAGCCCCCGCCCGGTCGGCCCGGACGGGGGCTTCGGATGGATCGGGGAAGGATCTCAGGCGAAGAGGTCCTTCAGGGTCCCCTCGTGCGCCGTACGCAGCTCGCTCAGCGGGATGGCGAACTCGCCCTGGACCTCGATCTCGTCACCGTCCACGACACCGATCCGGGTCACGGGCAGGCCCCGCGCACCGCACATGTCGTTGAAGCGGAGCTCCTCGCTGCGCGGGACCGAGACGACCGCGCGGCCGGCCGACTCCGAGAACAGGAAGGTGAACGCGTCCAGGGAGTCCGGCACGACCAGCCGGGCACCCTTCCCGCCGCGCAGGCAGGACTCGGTGACCGCCTGGATCAGACCGCCGTCGGAGAGGTCGTGGGCGGCGTCGATCATGCCGTCGCGGGAGGCCGAGATGAGGATCTCGCCGAGCAGCTTCTCGCGGCCCAGGTCCACCTTGGGCGGCAGCCCGCCGAGGTGCTGGTGGACGACCTCGGACCAGGCCGAGCCGCCGAACTCCTCGTGCGTGTCGCCCAGCAGGTAGAGCAGCTGCCCCTCCTCGGCGAAGGCGACCGGCGTGCGCCGGGTGACGTCGTCGATCACACCGAGCACGGCCACGACGGGCGTCGGGTGGATCGCCGTCTCACCGGTCTGGTTGTACAGCGAGACGTTGCCGCCGGTGACCGGGGTGCCCAGTTCCAGGCAGCCGTCCGCGAGACCACGGGTGGCCTCGGCGAACTGCCACATGACGTCCGGGTCCTCGGGCGAACCGAAGTTCAGGCAGTCCGAGATCGCCAGCGGCTTGGCACCGGTGGCGGCGACGTTGCGGTACGACTCCGCGAGCGCGAGCTGCGCGCCGGTGTACGGGTCGAGCTTGGCGTACCGGCCGTTGCCGTCGGTCGCCATCGCCACGCCCAGGTTCGACTCCTCGTCGATCCGGACCATGCCGGCGTCCTCGGGCATCGCCAGCACGGTGTTGCCCTGCACGAAGCGGTCGTACTGGTCGGTGATCCAGGACTTGGAGGCCTGGTTCGGGGAGCCGACCAGCTTGAGGACCTGCTCGCGCAGCTCGGCGCCGTTCGCCGGGCGGGCCAGCCTGCCGGCGTCGTCGGCCTGGAGCGCGTCCTGCCAGGACGGCCGCGCGAACGGCCGGTGGTAGGTCGGGCCCTCGTGCGCGACGGACCGCGGCGGCACGTCCACGATCTGCTCGCCGTGCCAGAAGATCTCCAGCTGGGAGCCCTCGGTCACCTCACCGATGACGGTGGCGATGACGTCCCACTTCTCGCAGATCTCCAGGAAGCGGTCCACGTGCTGCGGCTCGACGATCGCGCACATGCGCTCCTGCGACTCGCTCATGAGGATCTCCTCGGGCGAGAGCGAGGAGTCGCGCAGCGGCACGGTGTCCAGCTCGACGCGCATGCCGCCGGAGCCCGCGGAGGCCAGCTCGCTGGTGGCACAGGAGAGCCCGGCGCCGCCGAGGTCCTGGATGCCCGCGACGAGCTTCTCCTTGAAGATCTCCAGGGTGCACTCGATGAGGAGCTTCTCCTGGAACGGGTCGCCGACCTGGACGGCGGGCCGCTTGGCCGGGCCGGTCGACTCGAAGGTCTCCGAGGCCAGGACCGAGACCCCGCCGATGCCGTCGCCGCCGGTGCGGGCGCCGTACAGGATGACCTTGTTGCCGGGCCCGGACGCCTGCGCGAGGTGGATGTCCTCGTGCTTCATCACGCCGATGCATCCGGCGTTGACGAGCGGGTTGCCCTGGTAGCAGGCGTCGAAGACGACCTCGCCGCCGATGTTCGGCAGGCCCAGGCAGTTGCCGTAGCCGCCGATGCCCGCGACGACGCCCGGCAGGACGCGCCGGGTGTCGGGGTGGTCGGCCGCGCCGAAGCGCAGCGGGTCGACGACCGCGACCGGGCGGGCGCCCATGGCGAGGATGTCGCGGACGATGCCGCCGACACCGGTGGCCGCGCCCTGGTAGGGCTCGATGTACGAGGGGTGGTTGTGCGACTCGACCTTGAAGGTGACCGCGTATCCCTGGCCGACGTCGACCACACCGGCGTTCTCGCCGATGCCGACGAGCATCGCGTCGTTGGCGGGGACCTTCTCGCCGAACTGCTTGAGGTGGACCTTGCTGCTCTTGTAGGAGCAGTGCTCGGACCACATCACGGAGTACATGGCGAGCTCGGCACCGGTGGGACGGCGGCCCAGGATCTCGCGGATCCGCGCGTACTCGTCCTCCTTGAGGCCGAGTTCCTTCCAGGGCTGCTCGGTGTCCGGGGTTTCGGCCGCGTGCTCGACCGTGTCCAGGCTCATGCGTTGACCAGCTTCTTGATGATCGAGGTGAAGAAACCGAGGCCGTCGGTGCGGCCGGTGCCGATGAGCGGCTCCACGGCGTGCTCCGGGTGCGGCATCAGGCCGACGACGTTGCCCGCGGCGTTGGTGATGCCGGCGATGTCGCGCAGCGAGCCGTTGGGGTTGCCGTCGAGGTAGCGGAAGGCGACGCGGCCCTCGGCCTCCAGCTCGTCGAGCGTGCGCTCGTCGGCGGTGTACCGGCCGTCCATGTTCTTCAGCGGTACGGAGATCTCCTGGCCCGCCGTGTAGTCGGAGGTCCAGGCCGTCCCCGCGTTCTCCACCCGCAGCTTCTGGTCGCGGCAGATGAAGTGGAGGTGGTTGTTGCGCAGCATCGCGCCGGGCAGCAGGTGCGCCTCGGTCAGGATCTGGAAGCCGTTGCAGATGCCGAGGACCGGCAGGCCCGCCCTGGCCTGTTCGATGAGCGTCTCCATCACCGGCGAGAAGCGGGAGATGGCGCCCGCGCGCAGGTAGTCCCCGTACGAGAAACCACCGGCCAGGACGACCGCGTCGACCTGGTGCAGGTCCTTGTCGCGGTGCCAGAGGGACACGGGCTCGGCGCCCGCGACCCGGACGGCCCGCAGGGCGTCCTGGTCGTCGAGGGTGCCGGGAAAAGTGACGACGCCGATACGGGTGGTCACTTCTCCTCCTCCACCTTGACGACGAAGTCCTCGATGACGGTGTTGGCGAGGAAGGTCTCGGCCAGCTCGTTGATACGGGCGAGAGCGGCGTCGTCGACCGGCCCCTCGACCTGGAGCTCGAAACGCTTTCCCTGGCGGACGTCCGCGATTCCGTCGAAGCCGAGACGGGGCAGCGCGCGCTGCACGGCCTGTCCCTGCGGGTCGAGGATCTCCGGCTTGAGCATGACGTCGACTACGACGCGTGCCACTGGCACTCCCGGTGGTGTGGTGCGGCTGAGTCTCCGTGGGGTTCCCCATCCCCACGGGTCCACTCAGCGTACCTGGCTGAAAATTCTACGCGGGTAGATATCGCCCGTGGGCGATCACACGGGGATATCGACGGCGACAACGCGCAGGAAAAGTCTCGGGAAAGAATCTTCACCCGGATTGCATGCGGACACGCGGACGTAATTGGCTGGGCTTCACAATGAAGCTCTCCCCGCTGTACAAATGATTACCGGGGAAAGCACGATTGCCCCCGGAACAGTCGACATCAGTCGATCCGTCTCCGCCCAGCCGCCGGAAGGCCGGCATCAGCGCATGTCAGACGCGATGGTGCCGAAGGAAAGGACCGATATCCGTGGCTCAGCGCGTCGTGGTCACACTCTCCGACGACATCGACGGAGGAGAAGCAGCGGAAACGGTCGCCTTCGCCCTGGACGGGAAGTCGTACGAGATCGACCTCAACCCCGCCAATGCAAAGAAACTCCGCAACGCCCTGGCTCCGTACATGGCGGCCGGCCGAAAGCAGACAAATAGCGGCAAGCACGGCAGGGCCCCGGTGGCGTACCACCACACGTCCGTCGCCCCCGACCCCGCGGCCGTGCGCGCCTGGGCGCGCTCGCACCGGATGGAGGTGCCGGCCCGCGGCCGGATCCCCAAGAAGGTCTACGAGGCGTTCCAGGCCGCCAGTTGAGTACCGCGACCGGAATGTTCCGTTCCGGTCCGGCCCGGGAGCGCCCCCTCCGGGGCGCCTCGGGGAGCCGACTTGCACAACACCCCCGCAGGTCGGCTAGAGTCTGGAGCACGCCGAAGGGCAAGGCCGAAAAGCCGGGCCCCAAGCAGCGTGCGGGTGTAGTTCAGTAGTAGAACATCCCCCTTCCAGGGGGAAGGCGCAGTGTGCAATTCCTGTCACCCGCTCTGCATCGCCTTACCGGATCCCCTCGTGGATCAGGTAGAGTGGTGGACGCTCCACCGGTGAAAGCCGAGTGGCAGCAATGCGGACGTAGCTCAGTTGGTAGAGCGCAACCTTGCCAAGGTTGAGGTCGCCAGTTCGAACCTGGTCGTCCGCTCTTGTTTCAAAGGCCCCGGTCGTTAATCGACCGGGGCCTTTGTCGTACCCGCCCACGCATGACGTTTGTCATGAGCAGTGATGACAGCGCGCACTGCGCGCGGCCGCGATCCGGCGGAAGCCTTGAGTCATGACCAGCGACGACTTTCCCCACTCCGGCGCCGCCATCGTGGCGGACGCGGTCCGGCGGCGTTATGCGGGCGGCTTCGAGGCGGTGGCCGGTATCTCCTTCTCCGTGCCACGCGGTGAACTCTTCGCCCTGCTCGGCACGAACGGCGCGGGCAAGACCTCCACGGTCGAACTCCTGGAAGGACTGGCCCGCCCTGACGGCGGGAGGGTCCGGGTGCTCGGCCACGATCCGTACCGCGAGCGCGCCGCGGTCCGCCCCCGGGTCGGCGTGATGCTCCAGGAGGGCGGCTTCCCGTCCGACCTGACGGTCACCGAGACCCTGCGCATGTGGGCGGGCTGCACCAGCGGGGCGAGGCCGCCCGCGGAGGTCCTGGACCTGGTGGGCCTCGGCGCCCGGGCCCAGGTCCGGGTCAAGCAGCTCTCCGGTGGTGAGCGCCGCCGCCTCGACCTGGCCCTGGCCCTGCTGGGCCGTCCCGAGATCCTCTTCCTGGACGAGCCGACGACCGGCCTCGACGCCGAGGGGCGGCGCGAGACCTGGCGGCTGGTGCGGGAGTTGCGCGAGGCCGGTACGACGGTCCTGCTGACCACGCACTACCTGGAGGAGGCCGAGGCGCTCGCCGACCGGTTGGCGATCATGCACCAGGGGCGGATCGTCACCTCGGGCACGATCGCCGACGTGACGGCCGAGCGTCCCGCCCGTATCCGCTTCGAACTGCCGGCGGGCGTGCCGGCGGCACGGCTCCCGCTGACGCTGCGGGCGGCCGCGGACGGCCGGCGCGTCGACATCCGTACGCACACGCTCCAGGAGTCGCTCCACACGCTGCTCTCCTGGGCCCGGGAGTCGGGCGTGGATCTCATCGGGCTCGACGCCCGTTCCGCCTCGCTGGAGGAGGCGTTCCTCGACATCGCGAAGACGCACATGGAGACGGAGAAGGTGGCGGCATGACGGGAACCACGACGGCGGGCCGGCTGAACGCACTCGGCCGGGCCGAGATGACACTCCTCGCACGCAACAGGACCACGGTCTTCATGGTCCTGCTGATGCCGGTGCTGCTGATCTTCGTCATGAAGTCCACGCTCCAGGAGGTCGGCCTCGAGGATTCCGGGCTGACCGTCGCCGGTGCGTCCCTCAGCGGCGGTATCGGCATGGTGCTGCTCCAGGTCGTCTACATGAACCTCGTCGCGGCCTATGTGGCCCGGCGCGAGGAGCTCGTCCTGAAGCGGCTGCGCACCGGAGAGGTCTCCGACCGCGAGATCCTCGTCGGGACGGCACTCCCGGCGGTGCTCCTGGCCCTCGTGCAGTGCGCGCTGATCGTCGCCGTCGGCACCCTCGCCTTCGACCTCTCGGCCCCGCGGCGGCCCGAACTGCTGGTGCTGGGGCTGCTGCTCGGCGGTGTCCTGCTGACCGCGCTGGCCGCGGTCACCTCCGCGCTGACGCGCACGGTGCAGACCGCCCAGCTCACCACGCTGCCGCTGTTCCTCGTCTCGCTGCTGGGCTCCGGGCTCTTCGTACCGCTGGACCTGCTTCCGGATCTCGCCGCCTCGCTCTGCGAACTGCTGCCGGTGACCGGTGTGATGACGCTCGTCCGGGCCGGCTGGCTGGGGGGCGTGCCGGGTCACGACGTGCTCGGGGCCACGCTCACGGCGCTGGCCTGGACGGTGCTCGCGGTGTTTGCTGGGCAGCGGTGGTTCCGGTGGGATCCGCGACGCTGAGCTCCACGGGGACGAAGGGAACACGACGGTGTGGGTAGGCACGCAGGTGGGCAAGTGGAAGCGGCGTGACGGCTTCGGCAAGATCGACCTCTACACGCGCGGCAGCCTGCACTCCCTGATCTGGGCGATGATCCTGTGCGAGGGGATGCTGTCGGTCACCCGTCCCGTACGGCACTCGGACGCGCCCGCCACGCTGATCGGGGCCACGGTCCTGGCCGCGGTCGCCCAGGGCGTCTGTGCGGCACCGCTGGTCAGCCGGGCCCTCGACGCCTACCTCGGGCGACGGCCGATCGACCGGCGGCTGCTGGTGCCGGCGGCCGCCCTGATGATCCTGAACACCACCGGTCTGCTGGCACTCGGCGGTTACGCCGGCACCGGGGGCTTCCCCGAACTCCAGCTGGCCCTGGGCGCGTCCGTGCTGCCCTTCCTGACGTCCTTCGTCCTCGTCGTGCCGGTGTGGCTGTCCGGGGTCTGCTTCGCCGCCCTCGCGGGCGCCGTGAGCGGCGGCACCCTGCTGGCCGGGGCGAGCGGCACCTTCGCCCTCGGCACCTTCCTCGGTGTCGGGTTCGGCAGCACGCTGATCGCCACGACCTCGCGGCTGTCCGCCTGGACACTCGGCGTGATGCTGAAGCTCCGCGAGGCACAGGACGTGGAGACCCGGCTGGCCGTCGCCGAGGAACGGCTGCGCTTCGGCCGGGACATGCACGACGTCCTGGGCCGCAACCTCGCGGTGATCGCGCTGAAGAGCGAGCTGGCGGTGGAACTGGCCCAGCGCGGGAAGGCGGCGGCCGTGGACCAGATGACCGAGGTGCAGCGCATCGCCCGCGCCTCGCAGCAGGAGGTCCGCGACGTGGTCCGCGGCTACCGCGAGGTCGACCTGCGTACGGAGATCGCGGGCGCCCAGGGGGTGTTGGAGGCGGCCGGTATCGGCTGCGCGGTCGAGGACGGCGATCCGCACCCCGGAGAACACCTGCCCGCCCCCGTCCGCTCGGCGCTCGGCTGGGTCGTCCGGGAGGCGGCCACCAACGTCCTGCGCCACGGCGACCCCCGGCGGTGCTCCATCCGGCTCCGGGCGGACGGGGACACCGTACGGCTGGTCGTGGAGAACGACGGGGTGCCGCCGGACACGGCCGTCCCCCCGGGCCACGGCTCGGGCCTGGCCGGGCTCCGGGAGCGGCTGGGCGCGCTGGACGGCCTGCTGGAGGCGGGGCCGACGGGTGACGGCGGCTTCCGCCTGACCGCGACCGTGCCGCTGCCCTCGCCCCGGCGGGACGCGGCGTCCCTGGTGGAGGAGAGACGATGACATCCGCACCGCCGCCCCGGCCCGTCCGGGTGCTGCTGGCCGACGACGAGCACCTGATCCGGGGCGCGCTGGCCGCGCTCCTCGCGCTGGAGGACGACATCGTCCTGGTCGCCGAGGCGGCCACCGGCCCCGAGGCGCTCGCGATGGCCCTGGCCCACCGGCCCGACGTGGCGGTCCTCGACCTGGAGATGCCGGGCGCGGACGGTGTGAACGTCGCCACATCGCTGCGTACGCGACTGCCCGACTGCAGGACCATGATCGTGACGAGCCACGGGCGGCCGGGTCATCTGAAGCGGGCCCTCGCGGCGGGGGTGCGGGCCTTCGTGCCGAAGACGGTCAGCGCCCGGCGCCTGGCCGAGATCATCCGGACCGTGCACGCCGGAAACCGGTACGTGGACCCGGAGTTGGCCGCCGACGCGATCTCCGCCGGGGACTCCCCGCTGACCGCCCGGGAGGCCGAGGTGCTGGAGCTGGCGGCGGACGGCGCACCTGTCGCGGAGATCGCCGCCCGGGCCTCGCTGTCCCAGGGGACGGTCCGCAACTACCTGTCGTCGGCGGCATCCAAACTCGGTGCCGAGAACCGTCATGCGGCCGTGCGTCTCGCCCGCGAGCGAGGTTGGGTATAGTAGTCAGCGCGCCACGGCGCATGCGGACGTAGCTCAGTTGGTAGAGCGCAACCTTGCCAAGGTTGAGGTCGCCAGTTCGAACCTGGTCGTCCGCTCCGTACAAGAAGGCCCCGGTCCTGAGGACCGGGGCCTTCTTCGTCATCGCTGCGGGGCGTCCGCCCAGTTGAGGCCGGTGAGGTGCTCGTAGGCGTCCAGGTACTTGGCCCGGGTCGCGTCCACGATCTCCTGCGGCAGCGCCGGCGGCGGCTGCTCGCCGTGCCGGTCCCAGCCGGACTCCGGCGCGGTCAGCCAGTCGCGCACGAACTGCTTGTCGTACGAGGGCTGGGCCTTGCCGGGCTCCCAGCTCGCCGCCGGCCAGAAGCGCGAGGAGTCCGGGGTCAGCACCTCGTCGGCGATGACCAGTTCCTCACCGCCGTCCTCGGTGGGCGCGAAGCCGAACTCGAACTTGGTGTCGGCGAGGATGATGCCGCGCTCGCGGGCGATGTCACGGGCGCGGCCGTAGACGGCCAGCGTGGTCTGGCGCAGCTCCGCCGCCGTCTCGGCGCCGACCTCGCGGGCGACCTCCTCGTAGCTCACGTTCTCGTCGTGGTCGCCCACGGCGGCCTTGGTGGCCGGGGTGAAGATCGCACCCGGCAGCTCGGAGCCGTCGACCAGGCCTTCGGGCAGCCCCATCCCGCAGACCGTCTGCGTGGCCTTGTACTCGGCCAGCCCGGAACCGGTCAGATAGCCGCGCGCCACACACTCGACGGGCACCATCCGCAGCGACCGGCAGATCATCGTCCGGCCCGCCCAGTCGGCGGGCGCCCCGGCCGGCAGCTCGGTGGAGATGACGTGGTTGGGGACAAGATCGGCGAGCTGCTCGAACCACCACAGCGACAGCTGGGTGAGCACCCGCCCCTTGTCCGGGATCTCGGTGGGCAGCACCCAGTCGTACGCGGAGATACGGTCGCTGGCGACCATCACGAGGTCACCCGCCTCGTTCCGGTACAGGTCGCGCACCTTGCCGGTGTGCAGATGGGTGAGCCCCGGCACCTGCACGGGCTCGGGCTTTTCTACGAAACCGGACACGCTGCCTCCGCGTAGGTTGATCCAGGAGTCGTTCCGATTGTCCCGCATGGACCCGGAGCGCGCCGCCAGGGGGTGTCCGGCGGACCGGGGCCGCCCGCGCGGTCAGTCGCGCTTGCAGATCCGGTCGAGCAGATTGGCCGTGGCCCGCTGGATACGGGGATCGACGTGGCCGGGGCGGTCCAGCGCCGGGGACCAGGCGAAGGTGCCCGACGCGAAGACGAGCGCCCCCGAGGGAGCCCGGTACAGCGAGGTCTCCTGGTGCCGGGTGGCCCCCTCGCTGTCCTGGTACGGGGAGTGGGCCAGCAGCATGCGGTTCTGGTGCTCGGGCAGGGTCGTGCGCGGGAAGTACCGGTCGGCCTCCCCCGCGACCAGCCCGTCGATCTCGTCACCCTCGCCCGCCCCGGTCGCCTCCCACAGCCAGTGCCCGGCGTTCCGTACGACCAAGGGGTGCGGGTCGGGGACCCGGCCCGCGTACTGGATGCCGAGCAGCTGCTGTTCGGGGCGGTCGATCTCGCGCCAGAGCGCGGGCTTGCCCGGCCCTCGGCGCTTGCGGCAGGTGAGGAGCCGGTCCGGCACCCCGGATGCGGACGGGGAGAGGCCGACCTGCCAGTACATGGTGTTGGCCGACAGGAAGACGAGTGAGGTACCGGTGTCCCGGGCGAGCTCCGCGGTCCGGCGCATCGGCACCGACCAGTACTCGTCGTGGCCGGGGAAGACCAGGCCGCGGTACCGGCCGGGGTCGACGCGGCCGGCGTGCAGATCGCGGGCGTCGGCGTACGCGAGGTCGTATCCGTACCGCTCGGCCCAGCGGATGAAGTCGTAGGCGTGGCCCACGTGCAGGGGCAGTCCGGCGCCCGCGTAGGGGCGGTCGAAGGAGATGGTGGCGGCCGCGTCCTCCTCGCCCAGCAGCCGGCCCTGCTCGTCCCAGGCGTGGTAGAGGCTGGCGCCGGTGCGGCCGTCCTCCGGGTAGAGGTTGTAGGCCTGCCAGGTGATGTCGGGCAGCAGGAGCAGCAGGTCCGCCGGGTGGTCGTCGCGGACCGTGAACGGGACGTGCGAGCGGTGCCCGTCGGCGGTGGTGAGCACCGCGACGTACGCCCCGACCGACCAGTAGCTGGGGATCTGCAGCCGCCAGGAGAGCCACCAGTGGTGGCAGGAGACCGTCCGCTCGGCGGTGAGCGGGGCGGGCTGGACGATGCCGGGGAGCCGCGGGCTCGTGGTGATCTTGGATGCGCCGTCGCCCGCGTAGTGGCCGATGCGGTAGACGTCCACGGAGAACTGCTGGGGCGGGTCCACCGTGATGTGGAAGTCGATGGCCTCGCCGGGGGCGGCCGCGCCCGGTGACGCGAACCCCTTGATCTGCTGGTGCACGTCGTCGGCGGTACGGGTACCGCCGCCGCTCCCGCCACGGCCGAGGTCGGGGTCGGCGTACCAGGGGACGACCTGGCCGGTGTCGTCGAAGTAGTTCTCGCTGCCGCGCAGCCAGGGCAGCGGACCCTGCCCGAAGGGGTCGCTCACGGCATGCGCCAGCGCCCCCGATTCCCACCGCCGGATGTGCTCAGCCCCCATGCCGCTCCCCTCCCTCGTCCCCCGACCACTTCGTCGCACCGGATACCGGCGACGACTCCAGCACATCACATCACGCATGCACTCCGTCACCGTTCGTCGCGAATTGACGCGTGCGAAGCCGATTCTTCCGAGTATTGGGGGCGTATGTATGACATCTCACGGCTTATGTGAACGCACGCCCGTGCAGAAGAGGGTCATGCCGACTCGACACCGTCGGACGGAGCACCGTTCAGGGCCTGGCGCATGACCTCCGGCCGGGCAGCGGACACGGTCCGCCGCAGGCGATTGCCGAGGCGCCGCCCCGTCCTCGCCGCGGGAGCTGCCAGGGCGTTCCTGGAACGCGGGCAGCGTGCGTGGCCGCACGGGCGGAGGTGGTCCCCGACAGGCTCTCAGGCTCTCAGACGAGGCGTACCGGCCTGTCGGACCGTACGCCGACGGCGGAGAGCCAGGACCGCAGCGGCTCCGCGTCACCGTCCTCGACCAGGCTGAGCACCGGGCCCCCCACGTCGGACCTGCGGCTGCCGTCGACCAGCAGCGCGGGCCCGTCGAGCCAGTCCAGCCCCGGGGCGGCACCGGCGGTGTCCACGGCCGCGCAGCAGACCATGGCCACCACGTGGTCGGCGAGCAGCTCCGTGCCCGTACGGGGCGGCTGGAGCGGGAAGAGCGGCAGCGGCACCTGGCCCCAGAGTTCGAGGGGGTCGGCGGCGGCCGTGCCGCCCTTGGCGCCGGAGGTGTCCGAGGGGCTGCCCTGGGAGCCTGGCCGGGCGTCGGCGGCCTCGTCGCGGGCGACGGCGGCGCCGAGCCCCACAGCGAGCTCCTCGGCGTTCCGTCCGGGCAGCGCGAGATGGTCGATGACGCGCGCCAGCGTGTGCCCGGCGGACCCGTCGGCCACCGGCGCGCCCGGGGCGCCGACGGAGACGCTGGCGGCCACGCCCAGGGCGTCGAGCACGCGGTGCAGGCGGGCGGCCTCGGTGCGCCACTTCCGGTCGACGACCTCGTGCGGGTACTGCTGCCAGTCGACGGGGGACCAGCCGGGGCCGTTCTCCGCGGGGCCGCCGTGGAACAGCCGGGCGGCCAGCAGCGAGGCCGCCTCGTCGGCCGCGCCCGGTTCCTCGATGAGGTCGCAGGCGGGGCGCTCCCCGAGGCGGGAGGTGAAACCCTCGGCCAGCCGGTCGCGGCGGGAGAGCTCCGTGAGAGCCGAGACGACACCGGCGTCCAGCCGGGAGGGCCAGCGGCCCATCCGCCAGGCCGGCAGCGCTACCCGGGTCAGCAGCCGGTCCCAGCCGGCGTACGCGAGACCGACCTGTTCCTGCGCGACGATCCGAAGCCCGTAGTCCACGTCCTGTGCGCGGACCGACGCGGCGGCGGCCACACAGCGTTCCATCTCGGCGGCGTGCGAACGGCAGCCGCGCAGCAGCAGTCCGGCGATCCGGCCTACGAAGAGGGCCGGGATCCTGCGGACCACGCCCTGGCCGGGCACGGTGGCGTCGGCGACCGCGGCGTCGAGCCCCCGCACGAAGCGCCGGGCGGCGGCTATGTCCGGATGCGCGGAGGGGCCCGTACCCGCGACGACCGGGGCGAGCACCGCGCGCAGCTCGGCGACCCGCATCCACCACAGGAACGGCGAGCCGATGACCAGCACGGGAGCATCCGCCTCCCGGCGCTTTCGGCGCAGGCCCGTCGCCTTCGGCCGGGCGGCGGGGTGTGTGCGGTCCTCCAGCCAGCTGTCGCAGTCCGGGGTCAGCGCCATGGCCGAGGGCGCGGGGACGTCGAGCCGGTCCGCGAGCTCGCGGACGAGCCGGTAGAGGTCGGGGGCCGCCTCCTCGGTGAGCGGCACGGTCGGACTGACCGCAGGCCTGGCACGGGCCACCGCCACGGCGACCGCGGCGGTGAGCAGCAGCACCACGACGGCGCAGCCCGTCACCGCCCAGCGCACCGCGTCCCAGGCCGCGCCGCCGATGTGCCCCTGGGCACCGGCGACCTGCAGCACGACGGCGGCCGCGGCGGGCAGGACGGCCAGGGCCACGGCTCTGCTGCGGACGCGCAGCAGGGCCAGGGCGCGGGCACGCGCGGATCGCGCACCCAGCTCTTCAACCGAACCTGTAGCGGACACGGCCGGACGTCACCCCCTCTGCCCCCGCGACGGTGTTGGTCACTCCCCCACTGTGGCACCGCCCACCGACATCGCAATGTCGGTGGGCCAAGTGCCGGAAAGCTTGCGCCGCACCCTAGTTGGGGCCTCGGCGGGCGTCATCCGGATGGGCGAGCCGTCACTCGATGGAATGGCTTTGGGCAAAGCTGCTGACGCACGGACGGAAGGCCCTCCGGCGATACGGACGCCGCTTCGTCCGATGCCGCACGGGCGCCCTGACCGGGGTCCCGGAGGGCTGCCCGGCGGCCGGGGGAGGTGCTGGGGCCGGGGGTCTGCTGGGTGGCTGGGGGCTGCCGGGTCCCGGGTGCCGGGTGGCCCCGGACACGTCCGTGCCCGGCGCCCTCGGGGGAGGGAGCCGGGCACGGATACGGAGTGACGGAGGCCGGGGTCCGGACCGTCCGGCCTGCGGGGAGGCTCAGGGACTCGGGCTCGGCCTCGGACTCGTCCTCGGACTTGGACTCGGACTCGTCCTCAGGCTTCTTCGGCGGCCCTGCGGGCGATGTCCGTGCGGTGCTGGGAGCCGTCGAGGCGGACCTTGCCCACAGCGGCGTAGGCGCGCTCACGGGCCTGGGAGAGGTCCTTGCCGGTGGCGGTGACGGAGAGGACGCGCCCTCCGGCACTGAGCACCGCGTCACCGTCCTTCCGGGTGCCCGCGTGCAGGACGAACGCGTGCGGGGCATCCTGTGCCGCCACCTCGTCGAGCCCTTCGATCGGGTCGCCCGTGCGCGGGGTGCCGGGGTAGTTGTGCGAGGCGATGACGACGGTGACGGCGGCGTCGTCGCTCCAGTTCAGCGGGGGCAGGGCGTCCAGGGTGCCGTTGGCGGCCCCGAGCAGGACCCCGGCGAGCGGCGTCTTCAGCCGGGCCAGGACCACCTGGGTCTCCGGGTCGCCGAAGCGGGCGTTGAACTCGATGACCCGCACACCGCGCGAGGTGATCGCGAGACCCGCGTACAACAGCCCGGAGAAGGGCGTGCCCCGGCGGCGGAGTTCGTCGACGGTCGGCTGGAGCACGGTCTGCATGACCTCGTCCACCAGCTTCGGGTCCGCCCACGGAAGCGGCGAGTACGCGCCCATGCCACCGGTGTTGGGGCCTTCGTCGCCGTCCAGGGCGCGCTTGAAGTCCTGGGCGGGCTGCAGGGGCACCACGGTGGTGCCGTCGGTGATCGCGAAGAGGCTCACCTCGGGGCCGTCGAGGAACTCCTCGATGACGACACGGTCGCAGGACAGCGCGTGGGCGCGGGCGGCCTCGACGTCGTCGGTGACGACGACGCCCTTGCCCGCCGCGAGCCCGTCGTCCTTGACGACGTACGGGGCACCGAAGGCGTCGAGCGCCACGTCGATCTCGGCGGGCGTCGTGCAGACGTAGCTCCGGGCGGTCGGCACGTTGGCACCGGCCATGACGTCCTTGGCGAACGCCTTGGAGCCCTCCAGCAGGGCAGCCTCGCGCGAGGGGCCGAAGCAGGGGATGCCGGCCGCGCGCACGGCGTCGGCGACACCGGCGACAAGCGGTGCCTCCGGACCGACGACCACCAGCTCGGCGCCCAGTTCGGCGGCGAGGCGGGCGACGGCATCGCCGTCGAGCGCGTCGACCGGGTGCAGTTCGGCCACCTCTGCGATACCGGCGTTGCCGGGGGCGCAATACAGATCGGTGACGTCGGGGTCGAGGGAGAGAGAGCGGCACAGGGCGTGTTCGCGGGCGCCGCCGCCGATGACGAGGACCTTCACGGGGTGCAGCCTAGCCGCCGGGGCCGGACCGCCTTGACGGCCTCCGCTCCGTGGACAGGGCCCCGGCACACCCGGCGCCTCCACCCCGACGGGGACCGCACCCCCACCCGTCGGGTCCGCGCCTCCACCCCGACGGGGACCGCACCCCCACCCGTCGGGTCCGCGCCTCCACCCCGACGGGGACCGCACCCCCACCCGTCGGGTCCGCGCCCCTAACCCGACGGGGACCGCAACCCTCACCCGACGGGGACCGCACCCCTCACCCGACGGGGTCCGCGCCCCTCACCCGACGGGTTCCGTACGCACGTCACACACGTCGGCGGGGCCGCCGCGGACCCGTCTCACTGTTCACTGTTCGTTCGTGAACTCCTCGACCACGGTGGCTCCCAGCTCGCGGACGATCAGCTCGTGCCCGGACAGCGCGGAGTCGACCAGGTCCGGGTCGTCGGCCTCGGCGGTGTCGTCCTCGGGCGCGACCGAGCGCGGCGGCTCGGGGGCCGGGGCACGGTCGTACGCCGACGGATCCGGCCGCCCGGAGTGCTGGGGCGGGGACGGAGGCTGGGGGGCGGGCGCCGGAGCCTGCGGGGCGGGTGCGGGCCGCGACTCGTACGACGGGGCGGGCGCCGCGGACGGAGCCGGTGCGGAGGGCGCGGCCTGGTACCCGCCCGGGCCCGGGGGGCGGCCTCCTCCGCCGCCCGACGACGGGGGCGTACCGCCACCGCCCGACGGGTCGACGACGGCGTCGACCCGCCAGGTGGCGTTGAACTGCTCGGCGAGCGCCTGCTTCAGCACCTCTTCGCTGCCGCTGCTGGCGAAGGTGTCGCGGGCTCCGGCGTTGAGGAAGCCGAGCTGGAGCGTGCTGCCGTCGAAGCCGGTGACCTGGGCGTTCTGGCTGAGCAGGATCCAGGTGAACCGGCGGCGGTTCTTCACCGCCTCCAGGATGTCGGGCCACATGTTCCGCACCTGGGCCGCGCCTTGGGCCATGTCCTGCCCACCCGGAGCGGGGACGGACGCGGCGGGCCCGGGCGCCGGGGCGGCCGGGGCAGGCGTCTGCACGGGTGCCTGAGGAACAGGCGTCCGGCCGGGTGCGGCTGCGGTCGGCCAGCCGCCGGGGCGGCGTGCGGCGTCCGCCCCGCCGGCCCCGCCACCGGCGGGAGAGGCCGTCGGCCAGGCCCCGGGCCGGGCACCGCCGGGTGCCGCTCCGGATCCGGCGGCTGGAGCCTGCTGGGGCTGAGGAGGCTGAGCCTGAGAGGCATGTGGCTGCGGGGCCTGGGGCTGCGGGGCCGCCGGCACGGCGGTCGGGGCCTCGGCGACGCCGGGTGCGGCGGCCTGTGGGGCCTCGGCCGGAACAGGGCCGGGGGGCAGCGCCTCGCCCCGCACCGCCGCACGCGCGGCTGCGGGCCCGCCGGCGGGCAGCCCGGCACCGGACGCGTGGGCCTCCGGCCCCGGCACGTATCCCAGAGCGGGCCCGGTACCGGCCGTCGCGAAGGACGCGCCGCGCTCCAGCCGGTCCAGCCGGGCCTGGAACGAACGCTCGTCGTCGAAGGCCGCGGGCAGCAGCACCCGGGCGCAGATCAGCTCCACCTGGAGCCGGGGCGAGGTCGCCCCGCGCATCTCCGTGAGCCCCTCGTTGACCAGGTCGGCGGCGCGGCTCAGCTCGGCGGCGCCGAAGACGGCTGCCTGCGCCTGCATCCGCTCGACCACGTCGGCTGGGGCGTCGATCAGCCCCTTGTCCCCGGCGTCCGGCACGGCGGCGAGGATCACCAGGTCGCGCAGCCGCTCCAGGAGGTCCGCCACGAAGCGCCGGGGATCGTTACCGCCCTCGACCACCCGGTCCACGACCTCGAAGGCCGCCGCCCCGTCGCCCGCCGCGAAGGCGTCCACGATCGAGTCCAGCAGGGACCCGTCGGTGTAGCCGAGGAGCGAGGTCGCCATGGCGTATGTCACACCGTCGTCGCCCGCGCCGGCCAGCAGCTGGTCCATCACGGACATGGAGTCACGGACGGATCCCGCACCGGCCCGCACGACGAGCGGCAGCACACCGTCCTCGACGGGGCTGTTCTCCTTGCCGCACACCTCGGCGAGGTAGCTCCGCAGCGTCCCCGGCGGGACCAGCCGGAAGGGGTAGTGGTGCGTACGCGACCGGATCGTGCCGATGACCTTCTCGGGCTCGGTGGTCGCGAAGATGAACTTCAGATGCTCCGGCGGCTCCTCGACCACCTTCAGCAGGGCGTTGAACCCTGCCGGGGTGACCATGTGCGCCTCGTCGATGATGTAGATCTTGTACCGGCTCGACGCGGGCCCGAAGAACGCCTTCTCCCGCAGGTCACGGGCGTCGTCCACACCACCGTGCGAGGCGGCGTCGATCTCGATCACATCGATCGAACCCGGGCCGTTGCGCGCCAGGTCCTGGCAGGACTGGCACTCCCCGCACGGCGTCGGGGTCGGCCCCTGCTCACAGTTCAGACAGCGCGCGAGGATGCGCGCGCTGGTCGTCTTTCCACACCCACGCGGCCCGCTGAACAGGTACGCGTGGTTGACCCGGTTGTTCCGCAGGGCCTGCTGCAACGGGTCAGTGACATGCTCCTGACCGATGACCTCGGCGAAGGACTCGGGGCGATAGCGGCGGTACAGCGCAAGGGACGACACATCTACGAGGTTATCGGGACGCACTGACAACCGGTCCCGCTCCCGGGCAGCACCCCGGCGGGACGGCCGACTGCATCGGAGGGCCGACGGGCCCCCCGGGCACGCAAGGGCCCCCCACGCACCCGCCAGAGCCAACCTACCCTTGCTGCCTTCCGGCCCTGGGGGAGTTCAGTCAGATAGCGCCACGTGAGGGGCTGACGCCCACCTTAGCCGATCCGAACCCCCCTCCGTCCACCCGCCCATCCGTCCCACCCCCCTCCGGGCCCCTCCCGGAACGATCTCCGGGGAACGTGTTCGCGAGCACCCTCAAACGTCTTGTATTGTTTGCGGCGGAGGATTCGCCTAGTGGCCTAGGGCGCACGCTTGGAAAGCGTGTTGGGGGCAACCCCTCACGAGTTCGAATCTCGTATCCTCCGCCATTGCTCTCACCGGGCAATACGTTGAAGGGCCCCACCGCTTGCGGTGGGGCCCTTCGACGTTGGTGGTTGCAGTTTTGGTTGCAGTTCCCGGCTATCGCCCGTTGAGGACGGACCGGCACACGTTGCAGTACATGGCGGCGTTGCGCCCGTAGCGTCGCATCATCTGGCCGCAGCCGGCGCACAGCCCGAGCTCCCACGGCGGACACCCCAGAGCGGCGGAGGCGGCGGCGCGTTCCACGGTGGTGATCCGCATCGGGTCGCGGGACCGCTGGACCGGCATGCGGGGAAGCGTAAAGCCGCCGGTCGGCTGGTCGAGGTCACGGATGGGCCGGCCGTCGCTGACGAACCAGCCCTCCTCCCCCGCTCGGCAGGCGCGGTCGATTTCCTGCTCGGCAAAGGTGATCGTGTCGTCCTCCTCTTCAACCGGGGCTGCGGGAAGAGGCGTCTTTTCGCCGATGAGCTCCTGCCACAGCCCGCAGTCGTCGGCCGAGACCCACATATGCCGACCGGCACGGCCGCTTCCTCGGTTGGGCACGTAGACCGGGACGCTCTCACCTGTGGCGCTCTGCAGGACCAAGTCCTCGATGAAGACCGGCTTCTTCTCCGGGAGGCACAGCGCGGGCACGAACCAGTCCGCGTGAATCGCGCCACAATGGCCGGCGCCCTCGCTGATGAGGCAGTGGCGCTCGCTGCTCGCTACGCACTTCCAGACTTCGAGGTGCCGGTACCCACCGCGGATCACCATCTCCTTGCCGTCGGCGATGTCCTTCCACGGCATGTCGTCGACCCGCGCCCACGGAGCGCGGTCGATCAGGGAGGCCGTCCGGTCCTTCGCTACCCAGAGGGGAGTGATGCCGTGCTCCACGGCGTTGACCGAGCGCCGGTGCACGCTGCTGGGACTGAGGTGGTGGTACTGGATCTCCCAGCCGATCCGCGTGCCGCCGAGTCCGACGACTACGGCGTCCGAAATGCTGCGCCGGTTGCCGATGGGAACCTCAGCCTCGGCGTCCAGGCCATACCGCCCGGCGGTCTCGACGATCCGCTCCTTGGTGGCCTTGTGCTGTGCGCTCTCCGCCGGCGTCGCCTTGTGCGTGATCGGCAGGTGCGAGGCGACGAGCGGCCGTCGGCCACCCACGCGCCCTCGACGGATGAACATCCAGGGCGATTTACCGCCCGACTCCGACTGGCACTCCCGCTTGTCGTGGTGCGCCAGGCACTCGAGCAACTGCGGATCGCGTTCGGCGACGCGGGCGGTGATCTCTTGGAGCAGATCGGGACGGTCCGGGTGACCGAGGTCGGGCAGGGACAGATTGATCTCTATGCCATATCCGGTGTGCCACACCCCATTAGCCATTCCTCCACCATAGGAACGACCACTGACACTCAACAGGGCGCATATGGGCTCGAAGTCTGGTAGCCGGCCCCGAAGTTCGCGGGGCCGGCCGTAAGGAGTCGGCCGGAGATCAGCGGCCGACCATGCTGGTGATCAGCGGCGCCACTTGTCCCAGAGCCACGCGATCGCCGTGACCGTCACGGATCCGAGCACCTGCTGGGCCTCGCTGCCGATGCCGGTGGTGTATCCCGCCGCGTAACCGACGGCGACGGCCGCGACGAACATCTCGAACCTGGGCGGCCGCTCGCTTCCGACCACCGGGACACGCATACTGGACATGGTTCTTCTCCTCGTTCAGATGGGTTGGACCATCCGCCGGACCCCGGAGATCTGTGGAAGGTGACACGGGATCCGGCGGAAGTATGTGGGTCAGCGCTCAACGCTGCGTTCATCAGGTGCAAGCGATTCGTCGTGCAGCTCGGAGCTGACGAGTTCACCAAGCCTCGCGGCCATTTCTCGACGCCGCGCCTCGGGCAGGCTTCGGTAAGCGCGCCATGCGAGTTCCACTGGGGAACTAGGTCGCCGACCCATGGCGATCCAGGCCAGGATGATCGACTTCTCATCCCGGGAGAGTTCCTGCAGCCGCTCCCAAACCGCCTCGGGGTCCGTCGCTTGCCGGATAGTCGTCAGGGCTCGAGTCTCGAAGTAGTGCTCAGGATCGGCCGTACGCGGCGGGGCCAGCGCGCGCGACTGCTCTCGAAGCTCCGCACGCACCCCCGGTTCCCAGATCAGCGCCCCCGCCCGAACAAACCGCATCTCATGCGGCGCCAGGCTCACGTCGTCACGACTGGTCGCGATCACCCAGTCGTGGTTACGAAGCTCCCGCACTCGGCGGTCGATCTGCGCGGCAGCAGGAAACGCCGTCCTCAGTTGATCCTTACTGAAGACGTTCCCTTCCCCCACCTGGGTCGCAAGCCACAAGGCGACTCGGACCTTGGTCGGCATCTTCTCGTTGGCCCAGTCGGGCAGCTGGGCATCTGTCGCCAAGCCGCACACCTCCTTCAGTCGCAGCATGGCAAGTAAACCACATCCGGCGCGGTTCGGCGCAGTTCGGCGCGGAACGGCGCGACTCGGCGATGCTGGCCAATGGGAGCACGGCGCAGGGGGCCCCGACCGGCTCGGTCGGGGCCCCCTGTCGCTTGTCCAGCTCGGCTGCACAATCCGCGCAGCTACCACTCGTCGGTGTCGCCGTACCTCCCCGGATGACGAGCACGGTCCACAGCCTGTGCGCACGCTTCGGCGAAGGCCGCCTCCACGGCGTCCTTGTCCGTGCCTCGCACCTGGGCCTCGACCTCTTGGCCCGCGCCGGGCCGTCGGGCCGTGCGCCAAGCCGAGGCGCGGTCGGTGTAGCGGTCGGTCTCGAAGTCCCAGGCCGGCACCGACCACTGTTCGGGAAGTCCGGTCGCCATGCGGTCGCCGCCGGGGAGGAACAAGGCCCGGGCGTGAAAGACCACGGACCGCTCCGGTACGCGGTCGCGGATGGCGCTCGCACCGCCGGGGCCTTGGTGTTCCCAGCGCCAGCGGTCCCATTCCTCGACCTCGGCGGTGTGGTCGGGCCAGTCCTCGCTCCATCGTGCGACGACTTCATCGGCGTACTCGCGGTGGAGGAAGGGAACTCGCCGCTCGCCAAGGCGGGCGACGTGCACCACCAGCTCAGCGGGGACGGGGCTCTGGCCAGCCTCCGGAGCCGCGCTTCCCGCCGTCTCGTCCGTGCCCCACAGAAGGCCGCCGACCTTGGCGGCGGTGTCCTTGAGGACGCGGCTGGTCAAGTGCTGGTAGCGGCGGCGCATCCGGGCGGACTTGCCGGGCTCCCAGCCCATGATGGCGTCGACGACCGCGTCGGGGACGCCGAGGATGAGCAGGACGGTCGCCGCGGTGTGGCGGGCGTCGTGGAGGCGGGCGTCGCGGACGCCAGCGGCCTTCAACAGCTCCTTCCACTTGTGGAAGTCCGTGTTCGGGTTCAAGGGCTCGCCGGTGGGCGAGGTGAACACGTACCCCTTCTCCGTCCACAGGTCCCGGGCCCGGGCCCGCTCGCGGGCCTGCTCCTCCTTGTGCTGGCGCAGGAGTTGCAGGAGTTCGTCCGGGGCTCCGATGGGCCGCTGGCCGGCGCGGGACTTGGCGTTCTTCGTCTCACGTCGGGTGTTGATCTTCTGGGGACAAAAGCCAGGCTTACGTCCGCAGCGTTCGCCGCAGCCGTGCTTGTAGCGGGGCCGCAACCGGCCGCGCCGTACGCGGATGACGCCGAGGTCGAAGTCGACGTCACCCCACTGCATGCCGAGGACCTCCCCTTGACGCAGGCCGAGGGCGAGCGCAATGACCCAGCGGGCGGTGTTGCGGTGCTTGGCGGCCTCGGCGAGAAGGTGCTGGACCTCCTCGACCGAGTACGGCTCGACCTCCTCCTCTTCCAGGCGCGGGGCCTTGGCGATCGTGGCGGGATTGACCGCGAGGTGGGCGCGGCGGACCGCCTCGTTGAGGGCGGTGCGCAGGGTGCGGTGGACTTGGTGGGCGGTCCCGGCGCTGCTGCCGCTGTCCTGCATCTTCTTGTAGAAGCGCTCCAGGTGCTCGGGTTGCAGCTTCTCCAGGCGGTGGGCACCGAGGCCGGGGATGAGGTGATGGTTCACCGCGACGCGGTAGCCGTCGATGGTGTTCTCCGAGACGTGCGCGGCGGCGATGTTTTCCACCCAATGCGTCAGCCAGGTCTCCAGCGTCCAGCTCTGGCCGGCCCTGCGGACCGTCCCCTTGTCGCGCTGACGCTCCAGCTCGCGGACGACCCTGGTGACCTCAGGGCGAGTCTTACGGCTGACATGGCGCCGATCCGGCTTGCCGTCGTCCTTGACGCCCACGGTGACGTAGCCGTGCCAACGACCGTCCTTGCCGTGGAAGATCGAGGAGCCGCCGTTGGGCTGGCGGGACTTCGATTCGGAGGCGCGAGTCACGCGGCGGCCCCGAAGTCGGTCGCCGACAGGCGGCGGGACAAGAACTCGTTCACTGCTTCAGCTGGGATGCGGCGCAAGCTCCCGATCTTGACGGAGGCGATCTCGCCGGAGGAGACGTACTCGTAGAGCTTGGTGCGGCCGATGCCGATTCGACGGGCGGCCTCGGAGACGGTCAGGGCGACCAAGGTCGTGTCGCCGACGGATCGGCGTTCGACCATCAAGGTGCGCAGGGCGTCTTCGGGTACGTCCAGAAGCTGGGCTATCTGGGAAATGGGCAGCGTGGGCTGCGGCATGGGGATACTCCTCCCGCCAGCCTCGCGGCGTCGCGGGAGCGGCAACTCCCGTCGGCCTGGCCGGTGGTGTCGTTCAGGGATGGATGGTTGATCGTCGGCGACGGAGGTCGCCACGTGTGGTGTTCTCGGCGTTCGAAACGCCGTGGAAGGGGCAGTGGCCGGCTATTCGCTGGCGGGGGGCTGCCCCTGCATTCGCAGGTGGGCCCGGGACGGGTGCATGCTTCTCATCAACGCTCGCTCTTCGAGCCGGAGGAGCTCGTCGACCTGCCCTCTCCGCTCGGGTCCCTTGTCCCCGTAGGCATCGAGTTCCCTCTGGATCTCGCCCAGGTGCATCTGGTTCCGGTCGATCGCCGCTCGCAGCTGGTGGTACTCCCGGGTCATCTGGACGTACTCCTGCGCGAGCTGGCGGATACGGGGCGTGGCCAGCTCGTCCGGTGGTCCGGTCAGGTCCTGCATGGTGAGGTCGAAAACCTTGCAGAAGCCGAGCGCCTCGTCGAGGTTGACCCTGCGACGGGGCTTGCCGCTCTCGATGCGCCAGATCGCGGACTGGTTAATCGGATGGCCGACGGCGGCCATCTCCTCGGCGAGCTTCACCGTGCTCCAACCGCGGACCTCGCGTTCCAGCTTGACGCGTGCGGCGACGTGGTCTTCCGGCACCGGCCGACCTGGGCCGGCGCGCTCCGCGCCTTCCTCGCTGCTCACTCGCGCCTCCCTTCTCACGACGACAGATCCGACCGATCCAGCATCCGCAACTAAACATCGTTGCGGATTGAAATGCAAGGCATTGCGTTGCCGAAAATCTCGGCTATGGTCGTACTCCGCCGCACAACGACGGACGGAACCGCACATGCAAGCGGCCCCGGTGCTACGAACACCGGGGCCGAAGTAGAGGCTCCACCGCACAACCATCCATCCCTGAACGATCGAAACCGAAGGCCGGGGTTGCCGCCCCATATGGCCTTCCGGGTGAGGAGCTCCGTGAACCAGGGTACGACCCTGCCCTCCCAGACGCCATCCCGCTTCGACGAAGGCTCCACCCCGACGGAGCAGCCGTTCAACCTGGACGCCGAGTGCGCGGTCCTCGGTGCCTGCATGCACAAACCCGGCATCATCGCCGCGGTCAGGCCCATCCTCGGCGATGACGCCTTCTACCGGCCCGCGCACGAGACCATCTGGCGGGCGCTCCTCGCGCAGCATCGCGAGGACAAGCCGACCGACCCGATCGTCCTCACCGAGCTGCTCCAGCAGCAGGGCGACCTTCAGCGCGTGGGCGGCCCCGTCTACGTGTCCCAGCTAGCCGATGCCCCCTACGGCACCAGCAGCGCGGAGTATCACGCGGAGATCGTCCGCGCCAAGGCGGACCTGCGCCGCCTGGTGACCTCAGCCGTGCGCACTCTCCAGCGGGTCCGGGAGCCCGGCGCCGATCCCGAGGCGATCCGCAGCGAGATCGAGACGGAAGTACGCGCCGAACGCGAACGCGCACTCGCGTCGGGCCAGGGGCGGTTGTCCCGCTTCGCCACCGACGGATGGTCGTTCGTCAAAGAGAGCGGCGCGAACGCCGAGCCCTTGTGGGGCACGGGCGAGAAGACCGTCTGGGCCCCTGGCGAGAGCCTGATGATCGTCGGCGCTCCGGGCGTCGGCAAGACGACGCTGGCCCATCAGGTGATCTTCGCTCGCCTCGGCCTGACGGAGACCGTCCTGGAGATGCCCGTAGCCCCCAGCAGGCGCGTGCTCTACCTGGCGATGGATCGCCCCAAACAGATCGCCAAGGCCATGGCCCGCCGCGTCTTCCCCACCGACGAGAAGATCCTCCGCGAGCGGCTCGTGGTCTGGGAGGGCCCGCTGCCCACCACCCTCGACAAGGAACCCGACCTCCTCGCCGACCTCGCCGCCGCCCACCAGGCTGACACCATCGTGATCGACAGCCTCAAGGACGCGGTCAGCACGATGGTCGACGACAGCCTCGCGGTCGCCTTCCACAACGCCCGTATGCGCGCTCTGCGCAACGGGGTGGAGATCCTGGAACTGCACCACCAGCGCAAGGCGACCGCCGACGCACCACGCGGCCAGCGCCCCAGCCTGGACCAGGTCTACGGGTCCACCTGGTTCACCGCCGGCGCGGGCAGCGTCCTGTTCGTCACCGGCAGGGCAGGCGACCCTGCGGTGACTCTGCATCACCTCAAGACGCCCACCGGCGAAGTCGGCCCCCTGGATGTCACCCACGACCATGTACGTGGGACCACCACCGTCGACCCCACCAAGGACCCCGCCGTCCTGCTGCGGAACGCCCCGGGCGGGCTGACCGCACGCGAACTGGCCACCATCCTCGTCGGTGGCGATCCCGAGCGAGCCGATGTCGAGAAGGCGCGACGCCATCTCAGCCGCCTCGTCGACAGCAGCCTTGCCACCAAGACCGACGGCATCGCCGGAGGTGTCGGAGGCGGCCAGCAGGCCCGCTACTACGCCTCCGCTCGCCACCTCATCTCCGTGGGCTGATCCTCGCTCCGCCCCTGTAGGAGCGTTCACGCGACCGTGCACGCGACCCCCACAGTCGCAGACCGTCGTGAACCGCTCACAGCGCACACGCTCACAGAAGAACCGCAGGTCAAGCGATCACGCGAGCGTTCACGCCGCTCACACACTCGAGCGATCACGCGCGGGCCCCCCTTTAGAAGGGGGCCCGCGTGTACGCCCCCTCCGTGAACGCCGTGATCGTCTTCCCTGCCCTGTCACGGAGTAGCCCCGTACATGCGCCCCGCAATATCCGAAACGCTCGCCACCATCTCGCTCCCGAACGCCGACAGTCCGCTCCTCGCCGTGATCGTCTTGGCCGTCGCGGCGGGCTTGCTGCGTGCGGGCCTGAGGACCCGACGCAGCCGTCGTCCCGCCCGTGATCTGAAGCGGAAGCCTTCGGCAGCAGTCGTCACCGCTGCCGTGGCGGCACTCGTGTGCACCGCCTACAGCGCCGACACGAGCTGGCGGTTCGCCGCGCACCACCTCGGCATGCGTGACACCACCGAACGCGCCGTGATGTTCGCAGCCGCTGAACTCGCACTGTTCTCGATGGCGCTGATGGCCCGCCAGAATCTGCACGGGCCGAGGAGCTCGGCCGGGCTGCCCGGAGTCCTGGTTTGGGCCATAACCACAGTGCAAACCATCCCCGCGTACGCCGAGTCCGGACCGGTCGGGGGCACCGTACGTGCCTTCACCGGCCCCGTGATGGCCGCGGTGCTGTGGCACCTGGCCATGGGCATCGAGCTGCGCCAGCACACACCCGACTCCGCCTCCCGCGGGCTCGCAGCCGTCCTCATCCGGCAAGCCCGCGAGCGGCTGCTCGCCCGCCTCGGGATCGTCGAGCGGGACCAGGGCGCCGCCCAGATCGTCCATGAGCGGGCCACGCGCCGAGCCGTCGCACTGGCCGCCCGTCTCGCCGAGATGACGCCCGGGCAGCGCACCGGGCGGAAGGGCCGGCGCACCGTGCGTCGTCTGTCCAAGGCCCTCGCCCGCTCCGGTGTAGACGCCGACACGCTCCGCAACGAGCAACTGCTGCGCCAGCTCGCCACCCGCCGTCAGGCAGCCGATCTGGCCACCATCAACCTGCCCGGGCGGTGGACCCCGCCCTCCAGGCGGCCCGCAGCACAGCCCGACCGATCTCGGGCGGAGGCTGCTAATCGGGCGGAAGGCGACGGGCGGGCAGAGGACCGCGTCTGCCCGCGCCCAGCAGACCCGGGCGGCAAGGAACCCCAGCCGGGCGCCCGCCCGGAATTTGCACGCCCGGACCTCACCCGCTCCAGCCCGGAAACGACAGTCCGCCCGCCAGAAGCGTTTCCACCACCCACGGGCAGTGGCTCGCACACCGCACCGGCCAAGCGCCCCACGTCGAAGCCGAAGCGACCCGGCAGCAAGCCGCGCGCCACCGACGACGTCCTTCGCCACTATGCCCACCGGCTCCTTCACGAGCACGGCAGTCTGTCCCGCGACCTCTTGGAAGAGGTCGTGCGCGGCGACGGATACACCGTCGCCAGCGACACCGCCGGCCTCATCGTCCGCGCGGTCAAGGCCGAACTAAACGCCGCCCGCCAGAGCTGACGATCACCCCGGCCACTCGCCCCGACCCGAGACGGAAATCCCGTGCACGACCTCCACCACGAACCCGCCGCGCCCCAACAGCAGCCGACCCTCACCCCAGCAGAGGGGGGAGCAAGTTGTCCCGGGAGCAATGCTCCCGGAAATCCCGCCCCAGGGGTGGCGGGACCGGTCCTGCGCCAGGGGGCGCCGGACCGGCAGGCTGCGACCGAGGGCGGACCTCAGCCAGGAACGGCACGGCAGGCCGAATCCCTGCAGCGGCGGCGTCAGCGCGCCCGTCAGCCGAAGCCCCGCAAGCGCCTGCACCAGCCCAGCTGCCGCATGAACGACGCCGAGTACCAGCGCTTCACCGACGCAGCCGCCCAGTGCCAGATGACCAACGCAGCCTTCCTCGCCTACGCAGTCGACAAGGCGGCCCGCGACCTGACCCGCACCGCAGCCGAGATCGCCACCGAGCGGGAAGTACTCGATGAGGTGTTCGCCGCCCGCCGGCACCTGGGTCGGATTCATGGCCTGTTCAATCAGGTCGCCAAGGCGCTCAACTCCGGCGGGACGCCGCCGACACCCTGCTCGCCCACCGGGACGGTGGCTGCCCGGCATGATCCCTCGAATCCATAAGCGCGGCAGCGCGACGGTCGGCCTCATCCGGTACCTGTACGGCCCCGGCACGCACGAGGAGCACATCGACCCGCACCTCGTGGCGGCCTTCGACCCGCTCATGCCCGACCCGGGCCGCGATCCGCAGGCCACTTACGGGCAGCTGCAGCGGCTGCTCGACCAGCCCGTCAACGCCCTGCCCGCCGGCCGGCGCCCTGACAAGCACGTGTGGCATCTGTCCGTACGCGCCAGCCCTGAAGACCCGGTTCTGCCCGACGACGCCTGGGCAGCCATCGCCCGCCGCATGGTCGCCGCCACCGGCATCGACCCCGAGGGCGACGACGCCGCGTGCCGGTGGGCGGCAGTCCGGCACGCCGACGACCACATCCACATCATCGCCACCCTGGTCCGCGACGACGGGCGACGGCCCCGCCTGCACAACGAAGCCCGCCGCGCTCAGGCCGAGGCCCGTCTCATCGAGGCGGACTACGGCTTGCGCCGGGTCACGCCGGGCGATGGCACCGCCGCAAAGCGGCCCACCAGCGCCGAACGCCATAAGGCCGAACGCCGAGGTCGGCAGCGCACCCCGCGAGAGCAGCTGCGGGAGGCGGTCCGGCGCTCGGTGGCCGGTGCCGGGGGCGAGGAGGAGTTCTTCGATCGCCTCGCCGGGGCCGGCCTGCTCGTGCGACGCCGTGTCGCGCCGTCGGGCGACACCCTCGGCTACACCGTCGCCCTCCCCGGCGACCGCAATGCCAAGGGCCAGCCGGTCTTCTACTCCGGCTCCAAGCTCGCCCCGGATCTCTCCCTGCCCCGTATCCGCGAACGCTGGGATGGGAATCCTGACCACCCCGCCCAGCAGTCGGCCCTGCCCTCGGTAACCGAACCCGCATCCGCACGACGGCGCGTCACCAGTGCCGCTTGGCATGGCCTGTTCGTCGTCGACCACGGCGAGGACGGCGCCGTCGCCGCCCAGATCGCCGCCACCGGTGAAGTTCTCGACGCCCTCGCCCAGACGTCTGCGGCCCACACCCGCCACGAACTCCAATCCGCAGCGGCCGCGTTCGAGCGCGCCTCCCGCTCTCATGTACGTGCCGCACGCGGCCACGACCGCGCACTGCGCCAAGCCGCCCGTGACCTCGTGCAGAGCGGCCCGGCCTTCGGCCGAGGCGAGGACGGTGCCGCCACCGCGATGGCCCTCGACATGCTCATTTTTCTGGTCTCTGCCGCCGCTCACTGGCACGCCGGAAGGCAGCATGCCCAGCAGGCCGAAGCCGCGCAACGGGCTGCTGAACATCTCCGCATGGCTTACCGGACCGCCGCCGAGCGCCCGATAGCGGTTCTTCACCAGCGAGGCGTGCGCATGGCCCCCTCCAGGCAACACCGCCATGCCGCCCTCGTACAGCAAGCCCTGCCCGAACTGGCAAGCCGGATCATCGCCGAACCCGGATGGCACGCCCTCGTCGCCACTCTCGACGAAGTTCAGGCAGCCGGGCACAACCCCATTGTTCTGCTCACCGAGGCAGCGGCCCGAAGGGAACTGGACACGGCGGCGCACATGAGTGACGTACTCGTGTGGCGGCTACGGCGGTCAGCCGACCTTCCTGCTGACCCCCCGCAACTCCAGGTCCCGCCCGCTGACGGAAAGCGCCTGGTCGCCCCACCGGAACGTCTGGCCCGAATCGAAGCCAGGCCCGCGAACAGTTCCTCCCGGCGACGCTGAAACACAAGTACGAGCTGGACACAGTGGGCAGCAGGTCAACCTTGTCCACGGTGCGGGCAGCATCCCTTGCATCGCACCGTGGCATCACCCCTTGATGGACAGGTCCCTGGCCACGTAGTACGCGTGCAGCGCTGCCTCGCTGCCGGAGCCCAGGGCGGTCATGATCCGTTGGAAGCGGGCGGAGCGGAGGTCGCCGGCCACGAGGAGACGGGAGTGCTGGTCGGTGGGCGGGCAGTATCCGTCCGGGCCGCGGGTCAGGTCTCCGGGTGGGGCTGCGGGGGCACTTCCCAGGCTGAGGACGGCCGCGTCCGCCGTGATCGTCCGGTGAATACCGTCCTGTCCCACTGCCTCGGCCGACAGCTGGGCGCCTTCCCCACCGTGCAGCGTCAGGTGATCGACGGGGAGCAGCGTGACCCGGGAGTCCTCACGGATCTCGTCGATCTTGTACTCGTCCGCCGCCGGGTACGCCACGAGGAGGCGCGTGTCCGTGGTCGGATGGGCGCGCAGGAAGGTGCCGATCGGGCGGTCGCCGCCGAGGACGAGGAGGGTCCGGCCTTGGGCGTCGTCGGCGTTGGCCTGCCAGAGCGCAGGCAAGGTCAGGCCAGCGGGGTCGGTGATCCAGGGCGCGTCGCTGGGTTGGAGAGGGCCGACGCCCGTGGCGGCGATGGCGTACGGGGCGGTGAGAGAAGCGCCCGTGTCCAGCGTGACGGTCACCTGGTCGTCGGCGGCGCGAAGCTCGGTGACGTACCGACCGAGTTCGAGGCGGCAGAGCTCCGTGTTCTTCAGCTCGGCGACGATGGCGTCGGCCAGCTCGGGGCCGCCGGTGTAGCCGCCGAGGACGTTGTTCAGGGCCGGGATCCGGTACAGGTTCCGGCACAGCCGGTCCGGCTCGACCAGAGTCGAGCGCATGCCGACGCTGGCGGCCATGCGTGCGGCAGCGCATCCGGCGGGTCCGCCGCCGATGATGATCAGGTCGGTGTCGTACAGCGTGTCGCCCATGCAGCTATTCCAGCATCGGGGCCCCTGCATACGCCGCGAGTTGGTCGACCACGTGCTCGGTCGTGACAAGTTGGCCAGTTCCGATCAGGCGGCGGGCGACGACGAGGCCAGCGTCATGTACGTCGGGGCCGGCGTCGCTGGCGCAGGCGTCGGTGACGATCCAGGGTGCGTAGCCGTGTTCGAAGGCGTCGGCCGCGGACTTCAGGACGCAGCTCTCGGTAGCGATCCCGCAGAAGACGAGGTCGGTCCAGCCGCCCCCACGGGCCAATTCGGCTGCCTGGGGGGTGAAGAGTGTGTAGCCGGTCTTGTCGACGACCGCGTGCGCGCGGGCTGCCGCCTCCGCGAGTTCGGGGACGATGTCGGTCTCCGGTGGTTCTTGGAGTCGGCGCCACTGGAAGAAGCGCTCGTACGGGCTGTCCGGATAGTTGAAGTACCGGGTGAAGATCACGGGTCGGCCGGCGCCGATCCACTGGGCGACGAGATCGGAGACCGCAGGCACGGCATGGCGGCTTCGCTCGTTCACGAAGCCGTTCTGCATGTCGATCACGACCAGCGCGGCGCTGCCGATGTCCATCCGTTGCTTCTCCTGCCCTGTGTTCTCACCCGACGCCCTCTCGCAGAGCGTCCTGAGCGGCACGCAGCCGATCGGCCAGCCCGCTGGTCTTCATGATGGCCTCCCTCATCAGAACGTGTTGAGCGGTCTCCTGGGCTCGGGCGGTGGTGAGCCGGGAGGAGGCGGCACGCAGGAAGCGCCAGCCGTACTGCTCGGGCATGGAGGGGTCCTGGCCGTCCTCGATCATTTGCTGCACCTGGCGGGTGAAGCACCAGAGGGCTTGGACAGTCAGTTCGCAGGTGACCAACTCGTCGATGGTGAGGCTGCGCTCGCGGGAGTGAGAGGCATAGGCGACGCCGGACCAGCCCGCGTAGGCGGTGGACACACCCCGTACGCCGAAGGACACGATGTCGGGGTGGTCGAAGCCGGTGGCGAGGAGAGACTCCTCGACTACACCGCCCAGAGGAGCGGGCCCGCCCGGGGCGCCGCGGTCGACAAGGACAGAGGGCGTGGACAGCAAGCGCAGTGCGGTGTCGTGGGCGTCGCCGGACCAGGGCCCCGAAGTGAGCCAGTAGAGGGAGAGGACGTACTCGGGGTTGGGAACACGGGCGGGTTCCTCGTCCAGGAGGTCGCGGAGCTTGTCCCGCGCCCAGGGCAGGTCGGAGGCGTAGGAGCGGTACCGCCAGACCGCAAGGTCGGTGAGCGCGGCAGGCTGGTGCGGCTGAACGAGGTGGAAGACGGCCACCCCGCACGCGAAGACGTGAAGGACGCAGTCCTGTGCCTCGGGGTGGTCGACGCGGGCCGAAGAGGACTCCAGCCAACCGCCGTGCGCACCCGGTCTCATGTGCGCACGGAGGCGGCCGGCGCGCTCGACGCCGATGAAAACTGGCAGGAACTTGTGAGAGTCGACTTCGATGCGGCCTGCCACGGGCGGCGCAGCGCCGCTTGTTCCCAGTGCCGCCGCGAAGCGCGCCTGCGCGTCGTCCGACGCATGGTCGAGCGCGGTGTCGAGCACAGCCTGAGACTCGGCACGCGGCTGGTAACCCGCACCGCCACCCTCCCAGTTCGACACGGTCCGGTCACTGACTCCGAGGTAGGCGGCGAAGTCACGCAGGCTCATGCGAAGGGCTTCGCGCAGCAGCCGTGCTTCGCGGCCGGACCATCTCTGCACAGTCACCACCGTCGTACCCCCCGTCCGTCACCCGGTGAAACGCCGAAACACCCGGCGCGGGCAGTCCTGTTCGGCATTACTGCGGCATTGCTGCAGCGCCCGTGCGTCACACTCAGCGATCAGTTTGCACCATGCTGTATTTACGAACCGGGGAAAGTGGCCACAGCCGAAAAGCGCCCCTCCGCCCGTTCTCTCCGGTTACACACCCAAGGAGCTAACGGCATGACCGACATCGTCAAGCGCAACGCCCGCGCCATCCTCCTCGACGGCGACGAACTGGTCCTCATCAAGCGCACCAAGCCCGACAGGGAGCCGTACTGGGTGTCGGTCGGCGGAGGCGTCGAGGAAGAGGACGCGACCATCGAGGCGGCTCTGCATCGGGAGGTGTTCGAGGAGCTGGGCGGCAAGCTGGAGCGCGCCGAGCTCGTGCACCTCATCACCGACGGGCTGGAGGGAGGCGTCGGAGTCCAGCACATCTTCGCGGCGCGCCTGGAGTCGATGGACCTGGCCGCACGGACGGGCACCGAGTTCGACAAGCCGGAGCGGGGCGGGTACGAGGTGGTCCGGGTGCCCTTCACCGCCCAGGCCGTCCGTGAGCTGAACCTGATGCCGCCGGAGCTGGCCGAGTTCATCGCCACAAACACCGACGCGATCACCTCCGTTCTCGACACACCGATCCGCGAGGCATGAGCGATGGAGCGGTTACCGGACTTCGTCAGCCTCAACGGCCCTGACAACGTCGGCAAGACGACGCACCTCGTTCGACTGGCCGTGCGCCGACACGTCTTTCAGCCGTTGGGAGCCGTCCACGAGCACGACCCCGAGCCGTGGGCGCGGGTAGCGGCCGGCGACTACGCCCGGTGGTGGTTCGAGACGTCCACGACGGTCGAGCTGACGGAGATGCTGCTCGTCGGTCACGCCAAGCGGGCCGCCGCACGCGAGCCCGGTCGTACGGGACTGCTGGACCGTGGCCTGCCCATGCTCCTCGCTGTGGCCACCGCGACATGCGTGGTCAAGGACGGGCTGACGGTGGGCGAGGCGTTCAAGACCGTGACGGACATCGCCGGTTCGCGCGCCACCGCATCAGAGACCTCGGTGCTGCTGCTCGCGTCCTTCGACGCCGAGCGCAGTTACGCCATCACCAGCGCCCGCGAGGGCCGCCCGTGGACGGGGGTCTACCCGGCCTACCAGAAGACACTGCACGCCGTTCTGCTTCACCAGGCCGGCCACGGCACGTACGCCGCCGTCGTGGACTGCGAGAACCGCTCCCTGGACGACGTGCACAGCGCCGTACTCGATCACCTTGGCCTCACTCCACTCATCGACGGGAGTCCCCGATGACTCAGAACTCCCCGCCCCTGGTGCTACCTCCGGGGCTCGTCCGCGCCATGGCCACCCTCCAGGACAAGGACCGGCACAGGCTGGACGACACCGTCACCCGGCTCCACACCGTCAACGGGCGTCTGTGGGACACCGAGGACCGGGTGCGCAGTACCTTGCTCTCCGCCGCCCAGGTCGCCGATTGCAAGCGAGAGATCGACCAGCTCAACGCCGAACGCAACGCGCTCGCCGAGCGCGCCGACGAAGTCCTCGGCTCGCTGGCAGACGCGGGCCGTGCCGATGTGCCGCTGCACACCGAGACGCTCGCCTCCGTCGTGGACCGCATGTCGGTGCTGACGCTGCGGATCTGGCACAGCGAGCGTGCGGCGAGCCGCGACGAGCTGGCCGCACGACGTGTCCCGGCCCTTCACGGCCAACGTGAGGAGCTTTGCGCCGCTCTCGACGCGCTGGTCTCCGATGTCGTCACCGGCCGTCGTCGGCTCCCCGTGCCGGCCCGCTTCAAGCTGTACGGGCGGGAGGACGTCGCTCCGGCGGAGATCAAGCCGAGTCGGCATCTGCGCCAGGTGCTCGCCTTCGGCGGGCTGAGCGAGTGCGGGAAGAGCACCAGCGCGCAGTTCGTCCAGCGGACCTGCGGCGCCCAACGCCTCAAGATGGGCTTCCTGTTACGGCAGGCAGCCCATCGGAAAGGGCTCGCGGACCCGTACGCGCTCTCGGCCCGTCGGCAGGCCGAACTGCTCCTCGGCGAGCTGAACCGCTTCGCGGACGCCCACGTCGACACGAAGCTGTTCACCATCGAGTCCGTCCACGACGATGCCTCGATCGCCGAGCTCAAGCAGCTCATGGGCGACACGCTCCAGATCGTCTACCTGGACGCCTCCTTCGCCGTACGCGTCGAGCGGTCGGGCACCCCGGCCCAGGCCGTCGCCGCGAAGGACGAGATCAAGATGAGCCGCGGCGCCCATCAGGTCGCCGCTCTGGCCGACCACGTCATCGACAACACCGGCAGCATCGCAGCCCTTCGCGCCCGCCTCCGGCGCATCGCCTCCCCGCCCTCCACGGCTGCGTTCCGCGTGGCCACCCCGTACGGGCTCGGTCTTCCGGCAGCAGTCGCGTCGGCGACGGCCGACTTCACCGACACGGTGCGGGCGTACGGACCCGGCGTCCGGCTCGTCGCCCTGACCGGAAGCCCCGGAGAGGGGACCTGGATCGCCGGCTGGTCCGACCTGGACCTCATGGTGATCGCCGAGCACGAGGTCATCGGCAGGATCCATGAGGCCCTGGAGCAGTACCGGACGGCCCTCGGCAGTGCGGCCTCTCTCGGCCCCACCCTCGTCACGCCCGGAGAACTGACCGCCCGACGCCTCACTCCGCGCCTGGCCTTCGTCCTTCACCAGCTCCAGCAGGGCAGCCCCGTCCTGCATGCGGCATCCGACCTCGAACTCCCGACGATCAGCCGGGACGAGCTCGCGTTCGCCGCCGTCCGCGAACTGCCCCAGGTCATGCTCACCATGCGCCGTCTGCGTACTGCGGAGGGAACGACCGCCCTGCGGCAGCTCTACAAGCACCTCGTGCTCGCCTGCCGCCTTCTCCTGCGCGAGCACAACCAGTGGGAGTCCGGCCCCGACCGGATCCTCGCCGCCGCCTCCCGCATGCCGGGCCTGACGGCCCTCGCGGTCCCTCCGCTGGCCGAGGTCGCGAACGCTTGGCGTGACGGTGACACCGAGCTCGTGCTCAAGCCCATCACCGCGGCGGTCGACCAGCTCCTCACCTGGTACGCCCTCCAGCTCGCCGCCTGAACCACGCACCTCTCCTTCTCCCCTCTCCACCGACAGGAGCTTCGTCATGCCCGAAACCCTCACCCTGCCGCCCTTCTCCGCCCGAATCGTCGAGCGGCTCAGCGTCGGAGCCACCAGCCGCCGCGAGCGGGTCATCCACTCGTTGGACGGCCTGGAAAGCCCGGTGCATCCCGACACCCTCGCCAGCACGGGGGCCGATCTGTGGCGTCTGCTCCAGAAGCAACTGCCGGAGGGCGCCGGCTCCGTGGACTTCCTCCTGGGCCTGGACGCGGGCGGCATCCTGCCCACCGTCTCCCTGGCCGACGCCGCCCGCCTCCCCTACAAGATCGCCTGGAAGCTGCACCTCCCCCTGGACGGCGCGGTCCGCTTCAGCGAGCCGCACGCCATGCGCACCGACGTATTCGCCTACGGCATCGCTCCGGGACAGCGCATCGTCATCGTGGACGACGAGATCACCACCGGTAGGACCCTGGCCGACCTCACCCGCCGCCTCCGCGAGGCCGGCGCCGTCCCGCTGGCGGCGGCCTGCCTGGTGGAGGACACCACGCGCGGAGCCCGCGCCCTGCTCGACGAGCTGGAGCTGCCGCTGGTCTCGCTCACCACGATCGAGGGCCCGGCGTGAGCTCGGTCGCCCCGCCAGGGGTCCGGTTCCACCACGGCTCCGCGGTCGTCCCCGCCGGGGCCGTCCACACCACCCCGCTGGGGTACGACCGCGGCAGCGTCCCCCTCGGCGCTCCGCTCCCGCTGCCCGCCTCCGCCGAGCTCGTCCACCTGCTGAGCGGGTGCGGCGAGGTCGTGGTGGCCTTCGAGGGAAAGCTCGGCGACACCCTCCTCGCTCTGTCGGGGGTCCGCGCGGTGCTCGACTGGCTGCGGCTGCGGTCGGTTCGCACCTCCGTCCGGGCGGTGGGGCCGTACGCAGGGCTGATCGCCCGGACCGGGCTGATCACTCAACCCCCAGTCACCACGCCCCACGGTCGACGCGTCGTGATCGGAGACCGCGCGGGGATCGAGGCACACGGCTCCGAAGCCGTGGTGAGCCTGGTACTCGATCCAGCCGCCCCGCCCTGCTGGTCGAGCGACGGCCGCGCCCACCCGGACCTGCCGGCCCGCCACTACCTGGCGCTGGAACGCCGCCTCGGTATCCGCCTCCCCGGCACGGCTCCCTTCGCACCGACCCTCGCGACCGGCCCGAACGATCTCGTGGATGAGCTGCGATCGGTGGGCTGGCTGGGCGGCCTGACCATTGCCGCCATCACCGCCACCAGCTGGCCGGAGCGCAAGGACTACACCGCCCAGCGGTACATCGCCCTCACCGAGCAGATCGCCGAAGCCCAGCAAGCACAGGCCCGGCTGCTGCTCATCGGCGGCGCCCCGGAAGGCGGCTTTCGCGTCAGCGCAGAAGCCCCTCGACGCCACGTTCAGGTGCTCCACCTGGACGGGGTGCCGGCCGAACAGCTCGCCGATCTCTTCCCGCACTGCGACCTGATCGTGGGCAACGACACCGGCCTCACCCACCTCGCCGCGATGACGCGCAGTCCCGAGAGGCCCGTCATCGGCCTGTACGCGCGCCACAGCCACAGCAAGTGGCGCACCGGGCTCCCCCACCACCACGCCGTCGCCACCGACCTGTCCGACCGCATGCACCAGGGCGACCTCTGCCCCGTCCGAGACGCCATTCCCCCAGACGTCGACATGCACATGGACGCCTTCCCGCCCGCCGAACTGGCCCGAGTGTGCCTCGACCTGCTCAACGGGGTGCGGCCATGACCCTCCGCAGCCCTCTGCAGCTCGGCCCGGTGCGGCGCTTCACCCGCAACCTGCTCTGTCCCGTCGACCTCCTCGGCCGCCCGTTGCTCCTGAAGTACACGCGTGACCCGGTGGGAAGCCTCGCCGAGGTGCGCGGGCACGCACGTCTGGCACCGCACTACCGGGTGCCAACCCTCCACGCCCACCTGCGTGTGCCGGGCGGGCGGCTCCTCGCGTACGAACGTCTGCCCGGCGGCACTGACCGAGGGCTCCTGCTCGACCTCCTCAACGCGAGCCAGGCGAGCGACGGCCTCCGCGCCTACTTGGATCAACTCACCGCCGCGTACCGCGAGGCCATCCTCGCGACGGCGAGGCCCACCGACCCGACACGCGCAGTACGCAAGCTGTACTGGGACCGTGCGGCCCCCAGCGGCAGACTCGACGAGTACTACGGCGGTAGAGACTTCTTGATCGCCGACGGCCTCATCGACGTCCTGGTCTCCCGCCTCGACACCTACACCCTGAACATCAACGGCCGTCGGCACCACCTGGACTGGGTCGCCACCCTCCGCTGGCTCCGGGCCCACTTCGCCGCGACCGAGCCGGTCTGGGCAGCGCTCACCCAGGGCGACCCCACCGACGTCAACCTCGCCCACCCGCTCGCCTGGTTCGACTACGACACCGCCGGCATGAACAGCATCCCCGGCGAGTTCGCCAACTTCCTTTGGTACGCCTCCACCCTCGGCGGCTGGCTCGTGCCCATGTACAACCCGGCGGCCTTCGCCGACCACCCCGCCACGTTCGCCCGCGTCCCGGACAACACCCCCGAGATCCGACGAGCGGACATCGAGCACACCACGAGCACCATCCGCATCGACTACGCCCCACGGCTCGCGGCTCCCCGGCGTGCCGCCGTGACCACGTACTGGAACCAGCTCGTACGGCCGGTCGCCGACCGTCTCTGGCCCGGTGCGGACCTGGCGAACCTTCTCCGCCCCTACCTGGCAATGCGCATCCTCGGCGTCTACAACCTCGCCGACCTGGCCCCAGCGGACCGACTCGTCCTCCTCGCCCGGCTCGCCGAAGCGATGAGCCCCGCCTTCGACCCCTCCACCTACTTCTGCCCCCTGGAGTCGTCATGCCCGGCCCCCTGAACGGCCGCACCGCCCTGGTCACTGGAGCGACCGGCGGCCTCGGCACGGCCATTGCCCGCCGCCTCGCAGCCGACGGCGCCACAATCGCCCTCGCCCACTTCGACGACGACCGAACGGCAGAGGAGCTCTCAGCCTCCCTCCCCTCTTGCATCTCCCTGTCGGCAGACCTTCGAGACGCCGAGGCCGTACGGTCCCTGTGCAGTCGAGCCCAAGAGGCCCTGGGCCCGGTGGACATCCTGGTCAGCAACGCCGGCGCCTACCCGCGCCGATCGTGGCCGGAGACGACACCGACCCACTGGGAAGACACCCTGGCCACCAACCTGACCAGCCACTACCTCCTCGCCCACGAACTCACCCCCGCCATGACGGCAGCCGGCTGGGGCCGCGTCATCACGATCGGCTCCGTCCTCGCCGCTGCGGGCCGCCATGAGCTCGCCGGCTACATCAGTGCCAAAGCCGGGCTCGAAGGACTCACCCGCGCCCTCGCCCGCGAACTCGGCCCCGTCGGCGTCACCGCGAACTGCGTCGCTCCCGGCTCCATCCGCGTCCCCGCCGAAGACGCAGTCGTCGACGACCCGGAGGCCATGACCGTCCGCCAGCTTGCCCGACAGTGCGTCCAACGCCGGGGCCAGCCGGAAGACGTCGCCGCGGCCGTCGCCTTCCTCGCCACCGAGGACGCCGGCTTCATCACCGGCCAGACCCTGCGCGTCGACGGAGGCTGGATCCTTGGCTGACATCTGGCTCATGCGCCACGGCGCCTACGAAGGCCACCGCCCCGGCTACCACGCCCCACACGAGGCCGCTCTCACCATGGAGGGCCGCGACCAGGTGTGCCGCTCGCTCCCCCTTCCCGAGGGCACCAGCGCGATCGTCACCAGCCCGATTCCCCGTGCCCGCCAGACCGCCACCCTCGTCTCGCATCTCACGGGCCTGCCGATCGTGGCCACCTCCGGCCTCCTCGCCGAGTGGCGCGCCCCGAGCATCGTCCTCGGCCGCAGTGCCGAGACCTACCCGCCCGCCTATCGCGCCTGGCGAGCCCGGCGCCTCGCCAATCCGTCTCTACGCTGCGAAGACGGCGAAAGCCTCACCGACCTACACACCCGCGCCCGCCACTGCGCCACGTTCCTCCACCACACCGCCCAACGCCACGGCCCCCTCCTGGCGGTCTCCCACACTCTGTTCCTGGGCGTCCTCACGCGTCTCCCAGAAGGCCCCGCCGCCTTCGTCACCGCATCGAGAACCCCGTGGCAGTTCACCGAACTCCGCCTTCTGCCTGTCCATCGACGAGCGGCGCCCGGTCTTCAACGACCTGTCCAGTAATTGGCTGGCATCCGGCCACCACGCCCGTGGGGAGAGCCCTTATTCGTACGTCCCCTTCCAACGCGCCCTGTGCCGCCGGTCCCCTTGCCCGAGCCCGGGAGCACGGCGACCTGGTCTCTGATCGGCACGCGGGCATGCACGCTGGCGAGGTCGAGACCTCGATCCTGCTTCCAGACTGCCCCAGAGCTGAACCGCGACGACTACACCAACACGGACCACGACAGCGGTCCAGGCCCCTTTCTCTTCGTCGACGGAATGAGGTATTACACCGAATCCGGAGTTATTGGCCCTCCGCCGTTCACTATCCCCGCCAAGGGAAAGACCGTCCTCGCAAGTCTGACCGATAGCTTCCCTCTGCACTTTGCCGCCCTCGGCGAGCAGCCGTGATTCCGGGTAGAAGCGATCAGGCGAAGGGTTTTCCACAGGCTCATCGGATCCGGTGCGACCTGGCTACGCTGTGCCTATGGCAACAGAGGTGGCAGCAGTGGAAACGGATCTTGTGACCCGTACAGAAGCGAGGAGGCAGGAGTCATCTTCGGCTCTTGACCCCAAGGAGCGTGCGAAGCGCGGTCAGTACTTCACGCCTTCCCCCGCTGCGGACTTCATTGCCTCGCTGGCGAGGCTGGACGGCGCAGCCCCGATCCGGCTCCTCGACCCCGGTGCCGGGGCGGGGTCTCTGACCGCCTCTGTCGTCTCGCGCATCCTCCGGGAGCAGCCTCAAGCCCAGATCGACGTGACCGCTTGCGAGAACGACCCACAGCTTCATGAGACCCTCTCCGCCACGTTGGAAGACTGCGCGAGCACGGCCCGAGCGTCCGGTGGAGGCGTCGATACCGCCCTAGTGAAGGACGACTTCATCACCTGGGCGACCGAGGATGCAGGGCTGTTCGGTGAGGATCGGGGTCCGTTTGACCTCGTAATCATGAACCCCCCGTACAAGAAGCTGGCCGCCAACTCACGTGAGCGGAGGGCAGTCGCTGCGGCCTGCACAGAGACCTCGAACCTCTATTCGGCATTCATGGCGCTGGGGATCCGCCTCCTCGCTCCAAGCGGCCAGCTCGTCGCCATCACGCCCCGCAGCTTTGCGAATGGCCCTTACTTCCGGCCGTTCCGCAAGTATCTTCTGGACCGCATGCACATTGACCGCGTGCACCTGTTTGAATCGCGAAACAAAGTATTCGCCGATACAGACGTGCTCCAGGAAAACGTGATCTTCTCGGCGACACGCACCGACAAGCCTGACCGAGGCCCCATCATCGTCTCCTCAAGCCGCAGCTACGGCGGCGAAATCCGCAGCCGGTCGGTGGAGCACAGCGAGATGGTGCATCCAGATGACGGCGAGCACTTCATCCACATCAGCGCCGACGAGGGAGACGCGCAGCTCGCGGCTACTCACGCCAACCTTCCCGCCACCCTCACACAAATCGACTGTCAGGTCTCGACAGGGCGCGTGGTGGACTTTCGTTCCAAGGAGCACCTGCGAGCCAATCCAGAGGATGGAGCAGTTCCCCTCATCTACCCGCTTCACATGCGTAACGGCGGAATCTATTGGCCTATACCGGGCGCCAAAAAAAATAATGCGATCATGCTCACCCCAGACACCGAAAAAATGACTTTTCCGTCTGGCTATTACGTCGTAGTGAAGCGGCTTTCCTCTAAGGAGGAGAAGCGCCGTGTGGTCGCTACCGTTTTCGACCCCGAAGTGACACCACACTCCCGGATCGGATTCGAGAACCACGTAAACGTGTTCCATAGGGAAGGGGCCGGGCTCCCCCGGGACGTCGCCCGCGGTCTCTGTTTCTGGCTCAACTCCACCCTGCTAGACCGGCTCATTCGTCGGTTCAGCGGCCACACACAAGTGAATGCGACCGACCTGCGGAACCTCCGCTACCCGAGCGAAGCTCAGCTGCAGGCCATTGGTGGCGAGTGGATAGAGGATGGGTGGCCCGATCAAGAGAAGCTCGACGACCTCGTCGAACGTCACCTAGCGCTGGATGAGACCGCCTCGCCCGGCGAAGCGTAGCGCCCACGAACCCACCCGCAGAATGGCTGATTAAGGCCGGGCTTGGCGGAATCTTGCCGTCCCTCACGGCAGGCCCCCATCATCTGGCAGCGCCACCCCAGAGGCCCTGTAGCCTGAGCCCCACTCACTGCATCGATGTGGCTGGGGAGGGCCAGCGAGTGACCAAGGAACAGCAAGAAAAGAATCTTGAAGAGGCAAAGGAAATTCTCGCCTCTATAGGGATGCCTGCGAAGCAGCAGAACACCCGGACCGCACTGGTCCTGCTTGCGATGTTGGACCTCCGCCCGGATCAGGAATGGGCGGAGGTGAGCTCCAATACCCTCGGCATCACCGAGTGCATGGATTGGATGGCCGTCCACTATCCCGACATCCCGAAAGGGACGAAGGACCCGAGCAGGTACGCACCGAACAGCCGCGAGTCCGTGCGCAAGGAATCCGTCCACCAACTCATCGACGCCGGCGTCCTCGTCAAGAATTCTGACGCCCCAGGACGAGCCACAAACGACAAGAACAACCGATACCACCCGAGCCAGCTGGCTATAAAGGCACTAACGACCTACGGGACATCGGCATGGCAAGAGTCGCTCGACGAATACCACGCCGAATGGAAGAAGCTAATCGAGCTCTGGGCCGCCGAGAGGTCGGTTCACCGAGTGCCCGTCAAACTTCCTGACGGAACGGAGGTCAAGCTAAGCCCTGGCGAGCACAGCGAACTCATCGGTGCAGTCGTCGAACGCTTCGCATCGCAGTTCACCCCCGGAGGCACAGTCGTCTACCTGGGCGACACGGGCTCCAAGTGGATCGTCAACAAGCCCGAGTACCTCGCGGAGCTCGGCGTGGTCGTGGATGCCCACGGCAAGATGCCGGACGTGGTCATCCACTACACGGACAGGGACTGGCTGGTGCTCGTGGAGGCAGTCACCTCCACCGGGCCGGTCAACGGTCTACGGGTCGCGCAGCTCAAGAAGCTCTTCGAGGGAGCGCGCCCGGGCCTGGTCTTCGTCACTGCCTTCCAGACGAAGAAGAAGTTCCGCCAGTTCGCAGCCGACATCGCGTGGGAGACGGAAGTCTGGGTCGCGGAAGAGGAGACGCACATGGTGCACTTCAACGGCGAGCGCTTCCTCGGCCCCTACGGCGACACTCACGACTAAACGACGAGGGCCGCCCCGCGAGGCGGAGCGGCCCTCAAGCAGATATCGGCGACGACCTACTCTCCCACGAGGTCCCCCTCGCAGTACCATCGGCGCTGGCAGTCTTAGCTTCCGGGTTCGGAATGTTGCCGGGCGTTTCCCCACCGCTATGGTCACCGAAAAACTTTGTGCAAGCCCAGGGGCAAGCACATTCGGACGAGAGTATACAGGCGGACAGGTGGTAGCTGATCACCTAGGATGCGCCGAGCGGCAGCGGGCCTACCGTTCCAGCGAACCGGCCGACGGCCCTGCCTTCCCGCCCCCGACCGGAGCCCCGGAGTAAGTCCCTGCCGCCATGGCGATACGCGGCTCAGGCCCCCGTCGAGAGTTCGGGACGCTCGTCGAGGGCAGCCCGACAGAGGGCCTCCTGCACGTCCGTGTACGCCAGCAGATAGACAATCCGAATGCGAGACGCGGGATGGGCTTCGAAGTAGCTCACGGTGGCTGCCAGGAGGGTATCCACCGTGCGCTGTAGATCGCTGTTGCCCCCGCCGGTTCCTAGCAGCGGCAGGACGACCGAGCGCAGCAGCTCCCCAGCCTCAGCAAGCCGATCAACCTCAGACAGGATGTTGCGGGCGCACCGCCCCAGGTCCATCACCTGGCGGTAGCCAGAGCCGGGTTCCCCCTCGACCGAGGCAACATGCACGATCTTCCGGACCTGATGGCTCTCCAGCAGCTCACCCGGCCCGGTGACCAGCACCTGGCCCGCCGACACGTGCTGCTGGCCGGCCATCCGCTCGACAAGTTCTTTGGCGATGATGTCGTCGGTCAGATGTCCGGCGTCGTCCCGACGACCCCCGTGATAGCGGATCGCGGCGGAAACGGTCGGCTCGTCAACGCGGGACATCTCCATGCGGGTGTTCTCTGGGTTGACCCACACATCGACGCCGTGCACGTTCGCGAGATTTCCCGTCACCACACCAATCCGATGCCGCCTACTGCCACGTAGGGGGACGTCATACCGAGTGGACTGAGCGAGCGGTCGCGGGCCCTCGCCCGTGGAGCGTTCACCCAACAACTGTCGCCGCAGCGAGGTGTTCTCGCGCTGTGCCTTCTTCAATTGGGCGGTCAGTTCGTCCCGTCGACGGGTCTTGGCGAGCCAAGTGAAGGAGATCAGCATGAAGAAGGCGGCGAATCCCGCCGCACCGCTGAGACCGAACCCTAACGTCCTACCCTCCGTCATCGAGTCCGGGAAGATCGAGAACAAGAAGAGCGCTGCGGCAAGTGAATACAGAAGGACCGAGGGGAGTTGGAGGGCGTACTGCCGCTCGGCGCGACTCGGCGCGGACGACCAGATCTGCAGGGCGATGCCAGCGACTGTGAGGATCGCTGTGATGGCGAGCTGCAACGGACCCAACGGTGGCCTCCCCTCTGCCTCGGACCCGACACGGGCTGATCATAAGGGTCGCCGCCCTGTCCGTGATCGGCGAACCAGGGCCATTTACAGGTGGCTTGAAATAATTCGTGTGGCGTGGGGGCGCAACGAGAGGTGTGCACCTCCCGAGCCGCAGTGGTTGGATCGGTTCATGGGTCCTACCGACTTCGGTGACATCACCGACCTAAAGATCCGCCTCCGGTTCCTGGCAGAGGAGGCCGACCGTCGCCTTGTCACTGTCTTCGGTTCGGGGATCAGCAGCGAGGTCCTCCCCAGCGTCCCCCAGCTCACGAACATCTTCCGGGAGCACGTCCCGAAGGCGGGCCTGGCCAGGTTCGATGAGACCGTCGCCGACGCCGCGGACCCCGGCCTCAAGTACCAGAATGCGGCGGCGGTGTTGACCAGGCAGGCAGGTGAGCCGACGGTCATGCGGGCGATCCGGAAGGCTGTGCTCCAGGCGTGCCCCGACGTGCATGAGAAGGATGTGGCGGATGTCGCTAGGGACGAGGAGCGCTGCCGAGAGTACGCGAGGACGGGGAAGTGGCTCATTCCCCGCGGGTATCAGCGGTTTGCGCAGTTCTTTGCGTCGTTGAGCGGGCGGGCACGGGGCCCGATCATCACGACAAACTTCGACCCGCTGATCGAGATCGCCCTCAATCAGGTCGGCATTCCAGCGATGCCGATCCCCATTCCAACCGACACCGTCCCCGCGATGGCGCAGCTGGACGAAGCCATCGCCCACCCCGTGCTGCATATTCACGGCTACTGGACCGGCAAAGCTTCAAGCAACGTACCGACAAGGATCACCTCCGCCCGCCCCGGCCTGGACGATGTGCTGAGACGGCTGCTCACTAACTCGGTCGTGCTGGTGGTGGGCTACAGCGGGTGGCTCGACAGCTTCATGAGAAGCATGCGCAGCCAGGTCCTCGACAACAAGGCCGACCTGCTGGAGGCAGAGGTTCTCTGGGCGGCGTATGAAACAGATGCAGCGGCTGTAACGAGCGGCGCTCTGGGTGACTTCGTGGGTGCTCCCGGCTTCACCCTCTACCTCGGTGTCGACGGGCACGAACTGTTCACCCACGAGGTGGAGCAGGACGAGACAGAAACCGAGGAGCCCGCTTCTCACTACGGCTACTCGCGGGTGCCGCGTATTTTGGCTGACTCGGCCTCGTACCAGCCGGCGGCCTTCGCGGAGGGCAGCCAGCCGGTGTGGGGGGACGCCGCGCCGGGCTGCTGGCCCGTGCTCAGCTCAACGGCCTCCTTGGAGCAGAAGGTGGTCGAATGCCTGCGGGTCGGCGGTGGTGGCGGTGCGGTGGCCATCGGTCCGCTCGGCGAGGGCAAGTCCCTGGCCCTGCGCCAGGTGGCGCACGCGGTGGCGAGCTCAAGACCTGAGTGGAACGTGCTGTGGCGGGAACCGGGCGCCCCGCGGTTGACCAAGGACTGGCTGAACGACGTCCGCGCGGCCGGGAAGAGCCTGATCTGCGTCGACGAGGCCGACCTGATCACGGACGACTTGGCGTCCACGAAGGACGTCTGGGCGTCCGAGGGGTCCGGCATCGCCCTTCTGCTCGCCAGCCAAGACCGGCTGTGGTGGCAGGGCGCCGGTTCGACGCTGCGACCGTGGATCGAGGACGTCCTGTTCCACGGCATCACCAACGACGACGCCAGGAACATCGCCCTGACCTGGCAGGGGCTTGGACTGCTGCCGAACGGCAGCCAGGAAATCGACACCGTCGCGGAGCGCCTCGCGGCCTCGGCCGGCGCCATGGCCGCCGAGAGCAACACGCTCTTCGGAGCGGTTCTCGATGTCCGGTACGGGGCGAGTCTGGGCGCCCGTGTGGAGGATCTGGTGCGCAAGCTGCACGAGATCAAGCTGACGGACTCCGTCGACCTTGGCGACATCTTCGGGGGCATCTGCGTGATGCAGCATGCGCTCGACACGGGCGGCAACCGCGGCAAGGGGGCAAGCAGGTCGGTGATCGCGGCCATGGCGGGGCTCGACCCCGTCTTCGCCGACGGAAAGATTCTACAAACGCTCGGCCGGGAGGCCGCAGTGACCTTCGCTGGCAACCGTGTCTACTGCCGGCATCCCTCCATCGCTGCGACGGTGGTTGACTACCTACACCGAGAAGGAACTGCCTCGAAGGTCTACGAACTTGTGGGCCAAGCTGGCGGAGAGCGCCTGGTGAAGAAGGCTTCAACCCTCGAGGGCTATCGCGATGCCTACCTGCTGTCCCGCTCCCTGTCGGCACCCGAGTCAGTGTGGGCGGCGAAGGGAGCAGTGCAGGGCACCGGCCGCAAAATCCTCGAGTCACGGGTGTCCCTGCTGCGCGCCCTTCGTTTGGAAGGGCAGCAGAGAGCCGGTGCCTACGCTAGAAATCTTGCGCCTGAGCTTACGGACTATGACGACTACCACGGGGCGGTCAGGGCGTTCCTTGTGGAGTTTTCGATCTCGCTCCGGGACGAAGCGGAGACCCAGACATCGGCCGGCCTCGCGGCTCTAGCTCTGGATGACCATGTCGGCTTCACGCTTGACAAGGACCGGGCAGGCTACGCGCTGGTGAGCCTTGCCAAGTCAGCCGCGGCGCTGAGCACCCAGACCCACGACACGGCCACCAAAGATGCCCCCGCTCTCTGTTCCATCCTGTTGGAACGCGTCCGCGGAGAGGAGAAGGCTTCGAAGTACCTGGGTCGCTACTCCCCCCCAGCGCATGATGAGTTGCGGCAGCTGTCGACCGTCAAGCTCTGCGGCCGACTGGCAACGATGTTCAGCAAGGCTGCAATGCAGGCGCTCCAGGCGACCAAGGTCGATGTGAAGACGCGCGGGGTGCTGTCTTTCGGCACCCTGCGGCGACTGGCTGACCGCCCTCGCTGGTCGGCGGGTAGGTGACACGCAACCGCTGCCAAACGGAGCAGGGTCTGGTTGCAGTTCTGGTTGCATTCACCCCCGTCCGGACTTGTCCGGACGGGTCCACCCCGAACGCTCCGCCGCAGGTCAGGACGCCCCCGACCCCCGCCGGACCCCCGTACGAACATTTGGAAAGCGTGTTGGGGGCAACCCCTCACGAGTTCGAATCTCGTATCCTCCGCCATTGCTCTCACCGGGCAATACGTCGAAGGCCCCCGCAGCTCGCTGCGGGGGCCTTCGACGTTGTGTCAGCGAGCCTCTGGGCACGTCCCGGGTGGGAGGGCAGATCGCGGCTGGGGGGGCTTGGCCCTGCCAGCCGCTCATGCACGGCGCAGCCCGAGCGTTGCTCACGGATAGGTCGACGGGCGTCGGCCACGCCTCGTCGGGGCGAGTGACGTCGATGAGAGGCCCGACACCACGAGTATGGTCTCTTGTATGGCAACCAAGAAGGTGACCGTAACGATTCCCGAGGACCTGCTCGACGAGATCCGCGCGGAGGCCGCTGAGCGGGGGCTTTCGGCGTATGTCGCCGAGGCTCTGCGTTTCAAGCGCGACCGGGACCAGCTGCTGGAGCTGGCCGACTGGCTACAGGAAGAACACGGCCCGCTCACCGACGGCGAGCGGGCCGCCGCGTTCGATGATCTGGCGGATCTCGACGCCGAGCACGAGCGCCGCCACCGCGCCGCTGAACAGCACGGTGCCGGAGAAGCCGCGTGACGAAGCGGTCCGGCGAGTCCGCGCGGCGGCCGCTGCGCGTCTTCGTGCTCGACTGCGAAGCCCTGTCCCTGGCCGTGCGCGGCGATCGGAAGATGATCGCGTGGCTCGACCTCGCGGCCCGGGGTGAGGCCGAGGTGGTCACGTCCCCGATGACCCTGGTCGAGGCGTACGACGGAAGAATCACCGAGCAGCGCCGGGACTGGGTCCTCTCCCGGCTCCAGGTCGCTGAAATCGGGAAGGACGAGGCCCGCCAGGCCCGCCGCCTGCTGGCGGATGCCGGGCTGCACGGCCACAAGTACGCGATCGACGCGGTGCTCGCCGTCATCGCGCGCCGCCAGAAGGGGCAGGTCACCGTCTTCACCTCGGACGTGGAAGACCTGGAGAGGCTGGTTCCGGAGTCGATCGTCGTCAGGAGGGTGTGACCCGGCGCTCCAGTCGCACCGGCAGTACGTCGACGGTCCCCACAGCTCGCTACGGGGACCACCGATGTCGGCACTCCACGGGCGTCCAGAAAAGGAACCCGCACCGGGAGCCCGGCACGGAACATCGCGACCGGACGCCGTGAGTCACTCCCACGTGAGTCCCCCTGCCCAGCCGACGGCGTTCGCTATCACCTTTCCGGTGTTGTGGAACGAGAGCAGCGGGGTGATCGGGGTCCATCCCGGGAAGATCAGGACCAGCACGCCGCCTCCCGGGCCGAGGGGGTGGCGGCGGTCGTACGCGTTCAGCTCTGCGCGGATCTTGTAGTACCGGACGACCGGGTCGCGAAGACCCAGTGGTTGGCGGCCAGCGCGTCGTTCGGTTCCGGGCGCGGGCCCCGGCCGAGGCGGCGGCTGTAGTGGAACGGGGTGCGTACCGCCGTACGCCAGCCGCGTTCGGTGAGGTCCGTCGCCGAGTCCGGTCTCGGGTCCGCGTCGAACAGGGCGAGCAGGTCGACGCCGATCCGTTCGCGGGCCGCCACGTAGACCGGTGACGTACGGACCGCCGCGGATTCGGCCTTGATGAACTTCACCTCGTAGGTGAGCGAGCTCTCCCGCGCGCTGTGGGCGTCGATCGTGTCGATCAGCCGGCTCTCCGCGGCCGACGGCAGGTAGAGCAGCAGTCCCTCCGCCAGCCATGCCGTCGGGCGGGCGGGGTCGAAGCCCGCCGTGACCAGCACCTCAGCCCAGTCATGGCGCAGGTCGGCCGCGACGGTGACGCGGTGGGTGCGGGGTGAGGCGCCCAGGCGGTCGAGTGTGCGCTGCTTGAAAGCGAGCACCTCCGGCTGGTCGATCTCGAAGACGGTGCACTCCGGCGGCCACGGCAGCCGGTAGGCGCGCGCGTCCAGGCCGGCGCCGAGCAGGACGACCTGGCGTACCCCCGCACCCGTCCGTCGCAGCAGGTGATCGTCGAAGACCCGGGTCCTGAGCGCGAAGTAGCGGCCCAGCCGGCCCCAGAGGGGGTCGGCCTCTCCGTCCGCCACCTCCTCAGGCCGTACCGGCCAGCCCGCGCACGCCGAAGCCGCGCGGACGAAGTGCTCCGCGTAGGTGTCCCGGGCCAGTGCGTCGGGCCGGCCGGTCTCGACGGCCCTCGCGGCGGCCACCATGAGCGCGGTCAGTCCGACGCCCTCCTCCACGCCTCCCCCTCCTTCCACGCCTCCCCCTGCCTCCACGCCTCTCGCCCCCTCGGCGCTCACGTTCCCGTCCCCTCCTCTTCCTCTTCCCCTTCCTCTCCCTCGTCGGGGTGCCGCGTCCAGAGCGCGGCACGGTCGTGTGTGGCGACGCGGGCCCCGTAGACGCGGCGCATGAACCCCAGGGCCTGTTCGTCGGGGGTGTGCAGCGCGACCGTGCAGTCGCTCAGGACCGTGACGTGGAAGCCCTTCTGGAACGCCGTACGCGCCGTGCTGTCGACGCAGACGTCGGCGAAGAGCCCCGCGAAGGCCAGGTGCCCGGTGCCCCGCCGCCCGAGGTGTTCCTCGAACCCGTCGGAGAGGAAGGCGTCGAAGCAGGCCCGCTTGGTGAACACCCGCTCGCCGGGCGCCGGTACGAGCGGTTCGGCGAACTCGGCGCCCCAGCTCCCCTCCAGGCACTTGGGCGGCTTGCCGCGCTCGGCGTCCCGGCGGCGCCAGGCGGCCCCTTGGTGGGCCGGGTCTCCCACGAAGCGGACGAACACCACGTCGGTGGCGCGGGCCCGGGCCGCCTCGACGGCCCGGGCGGTGTTGCGTACGGCCGTCTCCAGCGCGGCCGGGTCGCCCGGGTACCGGGAGGTCGCGACCGGACCGGTGCAGAAGTCGTTCTGGACGTCGACGACGACCAGAGCCGTGCCCCGGCCGCCCGTCACGACCCGGCGACCGGTTCGGCCACGGCCTCCGCTGCCGTCCGGCTACCGGGCACGGCCGGGCCAGGGCCCTCCAGGGCGTCCAGCAGCGCGTCCACGACCGCGGTGGTGGAGTGCCGGCCGCCGAGGTCGGGGGTACGGATGCCCGCTTCCCCGAGGTGCGCGAGGGCCCGTTCCGCCGCGACCACCGCGCCGTCGCAGCCCGCGTGCCGTTCGGCGACGGCCGCGGCGGCCCGCACGGTGGCCACCGGATTGACCAGGTCGCGTCCCGCCAGGTCGTCGGCCGATCCGTGCACGGTCTGGTACTCGACCAGCCCGTGCACGTCCGCGTGGAGGTGCACGTTGCGGGTGCAGTGCTCCTCCTGCCGTCCGGCGCCGAACCGGTCGAGCAGGACGACGTGCATGATGTCCGCCCACTCGTTGCCCGCCACGAGGACGGTACGGTCCGCCGGTCCGTGCGCGATCAGGTTCCGGTTGACGGTGTCCGGCTGGACGACCTGGACGTCGACGCCGTGGCGTTCCGCGAACTCCTCGGCCCACGCGTCCAGGGCACCGTCGAGGAGGTGGAACTTGTACGCCATGACGATCCGGGCCGGTCCCTCGTCCGGCCATTGCCGCCGGGCACGTCCGAGCGCGTGGTGCAGGACCTTGTCGGTGATCTCCCGGCTGAACTCCGTGACCCGGCGGACGTACCCCGGTGTGTGCTCGTTCTCCCCCGTGTAGAAGCCCTGCGCCTGGTCCCGGACCAGCAGCATCCTGGCGCCGCCGGCGTCGAGGGTGTCCACCTTGACGGCCTGCAACCGCTGCCGGACGAGGTAGAGGGTCTGGGCGTTGATCGCCGTACGGAAGATCACCCGGCCGCCCGCGGCGGCCCGTGCGCGGACGAACCGCTCGTAGTGATCGGCGTCCTGCCGCGTCAGCCCGCGTACCTCGTCGATGCCGCCCTCGTGCTTCAGGGAGACGTACGAGTGGTAGATCCGCGGTGAGCGCACGACTGCGATCTCCGTGGCGTACAGCTGGGCGAACCGCTCCAGGACCCGCTCGAAGACGGCCGCGACCTCCGCGCCCGTGCCCCGGCCGACGGCCAGCCCGACGACGTGTTCCGGTCTGCTCACGCTGCCTCCCCCAGGCCCGATCAGACGCCGGTCCCGGCGACCAGGTGGTCTCCCGGGATGCCCGCCTTGTCGGGGGCGTAGTAGTCCTTGATCCCCTCGACCCAGGACGACACCTGGATACGGTCGTCCGCGCTGGGGGCGAAGGCGTCGAAGAGGGTGTCGATGTTTCCGGGCTCGAAGCCGATGGCCGTCATCAGCGCCAGGAAGGCGGGGCGTTCGATGAGCCCGTCGCCGTCCGGATCGCCCAGCGCGGCGAGGGCTTCGGCGAACTCGGTGATCGTCCCGTGGAAACGCTCGGGCGTCAGCACGCAGGCGGTGTACTCCTCGAAACTGATCTCCCCGTCGCCGTTGGCGTCCAGCTCGGTGAGCAGCGTCGTCCAGTACCGGTCGAACGCCGCCCGCATCGCGTCCTTCGCCCCCTGGTCGGAGAGGGGTGAGACGGCCACGACACGATCGCTCATGAGCGTGAAGTCGTCGGCGTCGAGGACGCCGTTGCCGTTCGCGTCCAGGAGTGAAAAGACGAGCGCGACCCGCCGGGTGGCCTCTGCACGCATAGCTCCGTCACCTTCTCCACAGCCGGTTCCCGGGGGCCCGAGACACCTGGGAACCCCCCGGTGCTTCGCCCCCCACGGCCGGACGTCGCCCGGCCCGGGGGATGTTTGTCCGCCCGCCCGGCGCTTATACGACCAGGCGGCCTCATTACCCAGAAAGGTGGAACCGCCCCGATTTCGTTGCGCGTTGGGGTCCGGCCGTGCCTTCGTCCCTGCCGACCGACTGCCCGAAAGGCCGCGCACACGGCAGAGGCCCGGCCCCACGGCCGAAAAGGCCGGGGCCGGGCCCCTGGGGCACCGGGCCGCTTCCGCGGCGGTCGGCGGGGGCGCCTGGACGGCGCCCCCGCATCGTGCGTCAGACGTCGGCGCCGGTCCTGCGCCGGCGGACGACGAACATCGCGCCCGCGCCGAGCGCCACGGCCGCGCCGCTCGCGAGGGCGAGCTGCGACGTCGCGGAGGTACCCGTCGCGGCGAGGGTGCCGGTGGTGGCCGGGACGGCCGAGGCGCCGCTCTGCGGGGTGAGGTTCGAGGTGTTCGGCTTGGTCGTGCCGGGCTTGGCGTCGCCCTTGCCGGGCTTGCTGCCCGCCGGAGCGATCTCGAACTCGTAGCCCGTCAGGTCAGGGGACCCGCCGCAGGTGCCGTTGTCGTTCCAGTAGTCACCGGCGACGAAGGTGACGCCCTCGCCGGCGGGGGCCGCCGCGTCGACCTCGAGGCGCAGCTTGATGTCGGCGTGGGCGCCGGCCTTCAGCGGGCTGACGGCGCTGATGTAGTTCTCGGTGTCGACGTTGTTCCACTGCGGGGACGCGTCGCTGGACCACTGGAGGCGCAGCAGGTTCTCGATGTCCTTGTGCCCGGACTTGTCGGTCGCGTGGACGTAGACGAACGGGAACACCCGGTCCATGGTCCTGGTGGTGCCGTTGGTCACCCGGAGCTTGAAGTCGACCACGGTGCCGGCGACGACCTTGGACGGGAGGCCCGTCACGACGGTGGTGAGATCGGCCTCGGGTACACAGGTGTCGTCGTCCTCGCCGCCCCCGGCCTCCTCCTCCTTCGCCTTGGCCAGCGCCTCGTCGGCGGCGGTCTTGGCGGCCAGCGCCTTCTTCGTCGCCTCCGTCGCCCGGGAGAGCGCCGTGAAGGCGGCGACCCGGTAGTCGTCCAGCGCCTCCTGGGCCTCGTCGACCTTGGCGTCGGCGGCGGCCTTGGCCTCGGTGGCGGTCACCGCGGCGGCCCGGGCCTCGGCGAGAGCCGTCGCCGCGGCCGTCTTCTCCTCCTCGGTGGCCGTCTCCGGAAGCGCCTCGACCGCGGCCTCGGCGTCGGTGACCGCCTGGTCGGCGGCGGTCTTCACCGCGGCGGCGTCGTCCGCCGCCTTGCCCGCGGCCTTCCGGGCCACGGCCAGGGGCGTGGTGTCGGCCGTCGCCTCCTCCACGGCCGCGTAGGCGGCGTCCTCGGCGGACACGGCGTCGTCGTACGCCTTCTGCGCCGCCTTCGCGGCCTTCTCCAGTTCGGCGACGGAGGGCTTCTTCTGGGTCTGCGCCGCGGGCTTGGCGTCCGCGAACGCGGGGGTGACCGAAAGCAGGACGACAGGAGTGGTCACGGCGGCGGCGACAGCCGTGGCGAGGATCCGACGAATCTTCACAAGAGCCCTTCGGGGTCCGGGAGAAAACACAAGGGGCCGCAGCGGAATGGGACACGCGGGGACGGCCTCTTGTGATCGTAGGACCGGACCAACGGTCAACCGGCAGCGTTTTCCAGGCTGTTACGGTCGAAGATGCTGCACGGAGGAAGACGGAAAGGGCAAATGGCCTCAGTTGCCTTCACTACCTGTGTCATCCCTGTGAGGAATGACACACGCACTCCGTATGTGCCGTCGAGTCCGTCGGCCGGGCGGGGAACGGCGGGATCCAGGTGCGTGCGGGAGACGCGGCGGACCGGCTCCGGTCCCGCCGGGCCGAGCCGGGACAGCCGCCGGGCCGCCCCCGAAGGGACTCCGGCCCCGCCCCCGGAGATTCCCGTCCCTCAGAGACTCCTGGTCCGCAGGGTGGACGCCATCAGTTCGTCCGGGTCCAGGACGGTCAGCTCCCGGCGCCGGGGGCCCGCCCGGAGCAGGCCCTCGGCCGCCAGGCGCCTCAGCTGCCGTTGCACCGAGGCCCGGCTCACCCCGCACCACTCGGCCAGGTCCGTCTGCGCGATCCCGTACAGGACCACGCCCCGCGAGTCGGGGACGGCGATCCCCTCCGTACGGGCGAGCCGCACCAGCAACCGGGACAGCCGCACCTCGGTCGCGGCCACCGCCACCTCGGAGCGTCGCCGGTCCGCCTCCTGCAGCCGGTCCAGCGCGACGGTCAGCAGATGGCGGGTGAAGGACGGATGCGTCTCCAGCAGCCGCTGGAACTTCGAGGCCGGCAGGACGTGGACGACGACCCCGGTCACCGCTGTCACCTCGGCCGTGCGCCGGGCGCCCCGCACGGCCGCCATCTCCCCGATGATGTCGCCGGGCCCCCGGGCCGCCAGATAGGAACGGCTGCCGTCCTCACGGGTGCCCGTGACCCGGCAGGTCCCCTCGGCTATGACGCCCGTCCAGCAGTCCACATCGGTTTCGGCCACGAGACGCTGTCCGGCCCGGTAGGCACGGGCGCGGCCGAAACTGCTGAGCGCCGCCTTTTCCGTATCGTCCAGCATGTCCCAGAAACGTAAGATTGCCATGAAGTAACTATGGGCTCTGCGGCTCAACTAGGCGTCAGATGAAGCTTTTTGTTCGTAATCCACCTGGTTCCATGCTCCCACTTGCAGGAGCGGTCCCAGGAGAAACACGTGACAGACCAGCCAGATCCACGGGGCGAGCAGAGCGCCAGAGGCGAAGGCAACATGGCCTTTCAAGCCGGTCGCGACATACGCGCCCGTCGCTCGAACTTCGCCCTCGGCGACATCAACATCACGAAGATCAAGAAATCGGTGCGCAGCCACCCCGGGGTCTCGGTGACCGTCGCCGCCACGGTCCTCGCACTCTCCACCTACGGCGGGATCCACTACGCGACCGCCGAGAGCCAGGTCGACGTGTCGGTGGTCGACGACCCCGGTGCGGCCGGTGCCGTCCGTACCGCGAAGGAGATCCGGGTCGCGGAACGGATCGGTGACGCCGCCTCGTGGTGCACGCTCGTCGCGCCCTCCGACGGCGGCTGCGAGGACAGCCTGGCGGGCGCGTTCGCCGGGCGCAGCCAGGAGTACCGCGACAAGGTCGACGCCATCACCGTCGGCGAGGCCACGGCGAGCGCCACCGAGGCCCAGGTCCCGCTGAGCTGGGACGGGGAGCAGCAGGGCACCGTCCCGCTCGAATGGTCCGGCGGCCGGTGGCAGCTCAGCACCTCGAGCTACGGACTGGTCAAGCTCGGGGGCGGTGTCTTCCTCTCCCTCGTGGACTCCAAGGAGGGCAACCTGAAGCTCGGCGGAATCCCGATCCCGTCATGAGCGCCGACCGGCCCCCGCGCCTTCCCTCCGAGGGCACGGCCCTCGCGGGCCCGCCCGCGCACGCCACCCTCCTGGTCGCCGACATCGAACGGTTCAGCTCACGGGACGGCGCCGACCAGATGCGCACCCGCGAGGCGATGTACGGCGAGTTCCGTGCCGCCTTCACCGAACCGGTCTGGTCCTCCTGCCTGCACGAGGACCGCGGTGACGGCCTGCTGGTGGTCCTCCCGCAGCAGATCCCCAAGTCGGTGGTGCTCGGCGAGTTCGTGCCCCGCCTCGACGCGGCGCTCGGGCGGCGGCGCCGGAGCGACCCGCTGCTGCGGATGCGGATCGCCGTCCACGCCGGTGACGTCCACTTCGACGAGCACGGCATCAGCGGCCACGCCGTGAACCGGACGTTCCGGCTGTGCGACAGCGCGCCGCTGCGGAAGGCCATCGGGGCGTCCCGGGGCGATCTCGCGCTGCTGGTCTCCGAGGTCATCCACGAGGACGTGGTCCGCGGCGGCTACCCGGGCATCGCCCCGCAGGCGTTCCACGCCGTCGACGTCCGCGTCAAGGAGACGGCGGTACGCGCCTGGCTCCACGTGCCCGGGGACGCGGACGCGGCCCGCCGGATCGCCGCCGAGGCGCCGCCGGGGCCGGCCACGGACACCGGGCACCCACCCCGGCAGGACGGTGTCTCGCTCACCGCGGGCGGCGACCTGCGCCTCGGCCCCCACAACAACATCGCCGGCCGCGACGTGCGCATCGACGGGGAGACCCGTTCCCGGCGCTGGTGGCGGAACTGAGCGGGAAGGAAACCGCCCCCATGACACGTCCACGTCCACGTCCTGCGGCGATCGGTGCGGTCGGCGCGGCTCTGCTGGCCCTCGCCACAGCGGCCTGCGGCAGCTTCGGACCCGCCGACAAGGAAGAGGTGTGCAAGGGCTTCGACGAACTCAACGTCCAGTTCGTGCAGGGCAACGGCGTCATCGGCAACCCGCTGTTCCGCAAGGCCGAGGAGATGGCCGACCTCGCCGACCGGTACGAGGGGACACCCGACCTCTCCGAGGACGCCGAGGGACTGCACGAGGTCGCCGACGCCGACTCGATGACAGGTCAGGACCTCGCGGACAACACCACACGGATCGCCGAGCTCTGCGGCCGGCCCGTGGGCTTCGGCACCGGCTTCGGCTTCTGAACCAAGCGCCGCTCACAGGCGCCCCACCCGTACCGCCTCGGAAGGACAACCCATGCAGTGGACCGCGTACGAGATCTTCTCCGTGATCTCCGGACTGATCCTGATCGGGGCCGCCTTCGCCCCCGGTCTCTCCCTGAAGTACCGCGCCTACGCCGTACTGGGCGGCGCGTTCTTCACGGGTTACGGCTTCTACGTCGCCAACCAGGCGTCCGGGACCTACGAGTTCCCCGTCTTCATCTTCGTGATCCCGGCGGTGGCGGTGCTCTACCTGCTGTACCGGGTGTTCGGAGGCACCGGGGGATCCTCGGCGGGCTGAGTGCTCCCGGGCGGAGAAAGGGGGGACGGGGCCACGGGGCCCGTCCCCCCTCACCGCTCAGTCCTCGCCCTCCAGGTTGCCCTCGGTCTCCAGGAAGACCTGGCGCAGCGCGTCCAGCACCGCCGGGTCCGGCTTCGCCCACATGCCTCGGGACTCCGCCTCCAGGAGGCGTTCCGCGATGCCGTGCAGCGCCCAGGGGTTGGCCTGCTGGAGGAACTCGCGGTTCGTCGGGTCCAGGACGTACGTCTCGGTGAGCTTGTCGTACATCCAGTCCGCGACCACGCCCGTCGTCGCGTCGTACCCGAAGAGGTAGTCGACGGTGGCGGCCAGCTCGAAGGCGCCCTTGTAGCCGTGGCGCCGCATCGCCTCGATCCACTTCGGGTTGACGACGCGGGCGCGGAAGACCCGGGACGTCTCCTCGACCAGGGTGCGGGTGCGGACCGTCTCCGGGCGGGTGGAGTCGCCGATGTACGCCTCGGGGGCGGTGCCCTTGAGCGCGCGGACGGTCGCCACCATGCCGCCGTGGTACTGGAAGTAGTCGTCCGAGTCCGCGATGTCGTGCTCGCGGGTGTCGGTGTTCTTCGCGGCGACGGCGATGCGCTTGTACGCGCTCTCCATCTCCTCGCGGGCCGGGCGTCCGTCGAGCTCGCGGCCGTAGGCGTAGCCGCCCCAGACGGTGTACACCTCGGCGAGGTCGGCGTCGGTGCGCCAGTCACGGGAGTCGATGAGCTGGAGCAGCCCCGCCCCGTACGTCCCCGGGCGCGAACCGAAGATACGGGTGGTGGCCCGCCGCTCGTCCCCGTGTTCGGCCAGGTCGGCCTGGGTGTGGGCGCGCACGAAGTTCTGCTCGGCGGGCTCGTCGAGGGAGGCCGCGAGGCGTACGGCGTCGTCGAGCAGGCCCACCGTGTGCGGGAACGCGTCCCGGAAGAAGCCGGAGATGCGCAGGGTGACGTCGATCCTGGGACGGCCCAGCTCCTCGTACGGGATCGGCTCCAGGCCGGTGACGCGGCGCGAGGCGTCGTCCCAGACGGGGCGGACGCCGAGCAGCGCGAAGGCCTCGGCGATGTCGTCGCCCGCGGTGCGCATGGCGCTGGTGCCCCACAGGGACAGGCCGACGGAGGTGGGCCAGTCGCCGTTGTCCGCGCGGTAGCGCTCCAGCAGCGAGTCGGCCAGCGCCTGACCGGTCTCCCAGGCGAGGCGCGAGGGGACGGCCTTCGGGTCGACGGAGTAGAAGTTGCGGCCGGTCGGCAGGACGTTGACCAGGCCGCGCAGCGGGGAGCCGGACGGGCCGGCCGGGACGAAGCCGCCGTTCAGCGCGTGGACGGCGTGGTCCAGCTCGTCGGTCGTCGCGGCGAGGCGGGGCACCACCTCGCGGGCGGCGAAGTCGAGGATGTCGGCGACGGCCCGCGGGTGGCCCGCGGCCACTCCGGCGACGGCCGCCGGGTCCCAGTCCGCGTCGTCCATGGCCTGGACGAGCGCACGGGCCTGCTCCTCGACCGTGTCGGCGGCGGTGCGGGTGGCCGCGGACTCGTCGAGGCCGAGCGCCTCGCGCAGGCCGGGCAGGGAGGCCGTACCGCCCCAGATCTGGCGGGCGCGCAGGACGGCGAGGACCAGGTTGACGCGGTCCTTGCCCGCCGGGGCGGTGCCCAGGACGTGCAGGCCGTCGCGGATCTGGACGTCCTTGATCTCACAGAGCCAGCCGTCGAGATGCATGATGAACTCGTCGAAGCCCTCGTCCTCGGGCCGGTCTTCGAGGCCCAGGTCGTGGTCGAGCTTCGCGGCCTGGATGAGGGTCCAGATCTGGGCGCGGATCGCGGGCAGCTTCGCCGGGTCCATCGCGGCGATCTGGGCGTGCTCGTCCAGGAGCTGTTCGAGGCGGGCGATGTCGCCGTAGCTGTCGGCGCGGGCCATCGGCGGCACCAGGTGGTCGACCAGGGTGGCGTGCACCCGGCGCTTGGCCTGGGTGCCCTCGCCCGGGTCGTTCACCAGGAACGGGTAGACCAGCGGCAGATCGCCCAGTGCGGCGTCCGGGCCGCAGGCGGCGGACAGGCCGGCGTTCTTGCCGGGCAGCCACTCCAGGTTGCCGTGCTTGCCCAGGTGGATCATCGCATCGGCGCCGAAGCCGTTGTCCTCGGCGGAGGCGGCGATCCAGCGGTAGGCGGCGAGGTAGTGGTGCGAGGGCGGCAGATCGGGGTCGTGGTAGATCGCGATCGGGTTCTCGCCGAAGCCGCGCGGCGGCTGGATGAGGATCAGCAGGTTGCCGCGGCGCAGGGCGGCCAGCACGATGTCGCCCTCAGGGTTGCGGGACCGGTCGACGAACATCTCGCCCGGTGCCGGGCCCCAGTGCTCCTCGACGGCCTCACGCAGCTCGGCGGGCAGGGTCGCGAACCAGCGGCGGTAGTCGGCGGCGGGGATCCGGACCGGGTTGCGGGCCAGCTGCTCCTCGGTGAGCCACTCCTGGTCGTGGCCGCCCGCCTCGATCAGCGCGTAGATCAGCTCGTCGCCGTCGCCGGAGACCAGGCCGGGGATCTCCTCCTCGGGCCCGAAGTCGTAGCCCTCGGCACGCAGTCGGCGCAGCAGGGCGACGGCGCTGGCGGGGGTGTCGAGGCCGACCGCGTTGCCGATGCGGGAGTGCTTGGTCGGGTAGGCCGACAGGACGAGCGCGATCCGCTTCTCGGCGGCGGGGATGTGGCGGAGCCGGGCGTGGCGTACGGCGATCCCGGCGACCCGGGCGGCCCGTTCGGGGTCGGCGACGTACGCGGGCAGGCCGTCCTCGTCGATCTCCTTGAAGGAGAACGGGACGGTGATCAGGCGGCCGTCGAACTCCGGGACGGCGATCTGGGTCGCGGCGTCGAGCGGGGAGACGCCCTCGTCGTTCTCCTCCCAGGCGGCGCGCGGGCTGGTCAGGCAGAGCGCCTGGAGGACGGGCACGTCGAGGCCGGTGAGGGCGCCCGCGTCCCAGGACTCGTCGTCGCCGCCGGCCGACGCGGTGGCCGGCTTGGTGCCGCCCGCGGCCAGGACGGTGGTCACGATGGCGTCGGCGGCGCGGAGTTCGTCGATCAGCTCGGGTTCGGGGGTGCGCAGCGAGGCGACGTACAGCGGGAGGGGGCGGCCGCCCGCGTCCTCCACGGCGGTGCAGAGCGCGTCGACGAACGCGGTGTTCCCGCTCATGTGGTGGGCGCGGTAGTAGAGCACCGCCACGGTCGGGCCGGTGACGTCCCGGGCGGTGCGCTCCAGGGGGCCCCAGGCGGGGGCCGGGGCGGGCGGCTCGAAGCCGTGGCCGGTGAGCAGCACGGTGTCGGAGAGGAAGCGGGCGAGCTGCTCCAGGTTGGCGGGGCCGCCGTGCGCGAGGTAGGCGTGCGCCTCGGCGGCGATGCCGATGGGCACGGTGGACGCGGCCATCAGCTGGGCGTCGGGAGCCTGTTCACCGGTCAGGACGACGACGGGGCGGCCGGTGGCCAGCACCTGGTCGAGCCCCTCCTGCCAGGCGCGGACACCGCCGAGGAGCCGTACGACGACGAGGTCGGTGCCCTCCAGGAGGTCAGGGAGGTCCTGGAGCGGGAGCCGCGAGGGGTTGGCGTAACGGAAGCCGACCGGGCCGCCGGAGGCACGGGCGCTCAGCAGGTCGGTGTCGGACGTCGACAGGAGCAGGATCATGCGGCGTCAGCCCTTCCTCGGGGTGTCCACGCCCCGGGCGGTGTCGGACGGCAGGAGTCTCTGACTCACCCGGCCGGGGCCGGGCTCACAGTGGCGGGACCGCGCCGGAATCTCACCGGGCTTCCTCCCATGTCGCCGTCTGGCGATGACGGGCCGAACGGACCGCCGGTAGGCATAGTAGGCGGCGGGTGGGGGGTCCTGACCAGACGGTCCCGGCTCCGGAAGGCGCGAGGGCAGGTGTCCGGTAGGTCACAGTGACGCCCGGGGTGCGCCGTGGTCACGGTCGGTATGCTCGCCGCCATGTCCGCAACCCCCCTGCCGCCCCGGTCACCGGGCGCTGCGTGTGCCCGGAGCGGCGGCGACGCCTGCCCCGGAACCCTGCGCCTGCACCGGGCGGACGACGGTGCGCTGGCGCGGATCCGCATACCCGGCGGGGTGCTGACGGCCGAGGGCGCCGAGGCGCTGGGGCGGGCCGCCGAGCGGTTCGGTGACGGTGAGTTGCATCTCACCTCCCGGGGGAACGTCCAGCTGCGCGGCCTCGCCGAGGAGGACGCGCCGGACCTGGCCGCCCTGCTGGGCGGCGCGGGGCTGCTGCCCTCCGAGCGCCATGAGCGGGTGCGCAACGTCGTCGCGTCGCCCCTCTCCGGGCTGGACGGGCACGGAGCCGCCGACGTCGGCCCGTGGCTGACCGGACTGGACCACCTGATCTGCGGGAGCGACCGGGCCACCGCGCTCTCCGGCCGGTTCCTGTTCGCGCTGGACGACGGTCGCGGGGACGTGGACGCCCTCGGCGCCGACCTCACCCTGATCGCCCGGGACGACGGCGGCGCGATGCTCCGCGTCGGGGCGACGGACACCGTCCTCACCGTCCCGGCCGCCGACGGTCCCCGTGCCGCCCTGCTCGCCGCCGGAACGTTCCTGGACGCGGCCCGGGACACCGGCGCCTGGCGGTTGAAGGACCTGCCCGCCGAGGTCGCCGCCGCGCTCCCCGGTGAGGTCCTGCGACGGCTGCGGGAGAGTGGGACCGATGCCGTGACGGCCCGTCATCCGCGCCCGGTCGCGGCCCGCGGGCCCGCCCCCGGGCAGGTGGGCGCTTCCGCGCTCGCCGTCGGCGTACCGCTCGGGCGGCTCGGCGCCGCGCAGTGGCGGCTGCTGTCCTGCGCGGACGGGCTCCGCCTCACCCCGTGGCGCGGCGCCGTCGTCACCGGGGTCGCGTCCGGCCGGGCCGGCGCTCTCCTCGGTGATCTCGCGTCGGCCGGCCTGATCACCGGCCCGGACTCCGGATGGGCCGGTGTCGGCGCCTGCGTCGGCCGCCCCGGCTGCGCCAAGTCGCTGGCGGACGTGCGGGCCCAGGCCGCGGCCGCCGTCGGGCCGCCGGGCCGGCTTCCCGTGTACTGGTCCGGGTGCGAACGCCGGTGCGGCCGCCCGCACGGGGAGTGGATCGACGTGGTCGCCACCCCCGACGGGCACCGGATCACCCATGTACGCGGGGACCGGTCGTCCACCCCGGTGACCGTCGGGGACGACCCGGGCGCGCTCGCCGCCGCCGTGGCGTCGGCCCGTGGCCCGCGTATCCCCTGACCAGCAGTCAACTCACCGCCCAGCGACCAGCATCCGCACCACCCCATGAAGAAAGCGACAGCACTGTGCACCAGTACGAGAAGGACGGACCGGCGATCTACCGCCAGTCCTTCGCCACCATCCGCGCGGAGGCGGATCTGGCCGGGCTGCCCGCCGACGTGAGCCAGGTCGCCGTCCGCATGATCCACGCCTGCGGCATGGTCGACCTCGTACGCGATCTCGCCTTCTCGCCCCGGGCCGTGGCCGACGCCCGCGCGGCGCTGCGGGCCGGTGCGCCCATCCTGTGCGACGTGGCCATGGTCGCCAGCGGTGTCACCCGCAAGCGGCTGCCGGCGGACAACGACGTGGTGTGCACGCTGTCCGACCCCGCCGTGCCGGAACTGGCCGCGAAGCTCGGCACCACCCGCAGCGCCGCCGCGCTGGAGCTGTGGCGCGACCGCATGGAGGGGGCCGTCGTCGCCGTCGGCAACGCGCCCACCGCGCTCTTCCGGCTGCTGGAGATGATCGAGGAGGGCGCTCCCCGCCCCGCCGCCGTCATCGGTGTGCCGGTCGGCTTCGTCGGGGCCGCCGAGTCCAAGGACGCCCTGGCCGCCCACCCCTCGGGGCTGGAACACCTCATCGTGCGGGGCCGACGGGGCGGCAGCGCCATCGCCGCGGCGGCCCTCAACGCGATCGCCAGCGAGGAGGAGTGAGCGTGAGCGAGCAGCAGACGTCCGGGACCGCCGGGCGGCTCTACGGGGTCGGGCTCGGTCCGGGCGACCCGGCCCTGATGACGGTACGGGCCGTACAGGTCATCGCCGAGGCCGACGTCGTCGCCTACCACTCCGCCCGCCACGGACGCTCCATCGCCCGGTCCATCGCGGCGCGGCACATCCGCCCCGACCACATCGAGGAAGCGCTGGTCTACCCGGTCACGACCGAGACCACGGACCATCCGGGCGGCTACCGGGGCGCGCTGGACGAGTTCTACGCCGAGGCCGCGGCCCGTCTCGCGGTCCACCTCGACGCGGGGCGCACCGTCGCCGTGCTCGCCGAGGGCGACCCGCTCTTCTACGGCTCCTACCAGCACATGCACAAGCGGCTCGCGGACCGGTACGCCACCGAGGTGATCCCCGGCGTGACCTCGGTCAGCGCCGCCGCAGCCCGGCTCGGCACCCCGCTCGTCGAGGGCGAGGAGGTGCTGACGATCCTGCCCGGCACCCTGGCCGAGGAGGAGCTGACGGCCCGGCTCGCCGCCACGGACTCCGCGGTGGTGATGAAGCTGGGCCGCACCTTCCCGGCCGTGCGCCGGGCGTTCGAGGCGTCGGGGCGGCTGCCCGAGGCGCGGTACGTCGAACGCGCCACGATGGCCGGGGAACGTACCGGCGACCTCGCGGAGACCGACCCGGACTCGGTGCCGTACTTCGCGGTGGCGGTGCTGCCGAGCCGGATCGACGCCCCCCGTCCCGCCCGGGCGGAGGCTCCCGGCGAGGTCGTCGTGGTCGGCACCGGCCCGGCCGGGCCGCTCTGGCTGACCCCCGAGACGCGCGGGGCGCTGGCCGCCGCCGACGACCTGGTCGGCTACACCACCTACCTGGACCGGGTCCCGGTCCGGCCGGGGCAGCAGCGCCACGGCTCGGACAACAAGGTCGAGTCCGAGCGCGCCGAGTTCGCCCTCGACCTGGCGCGCCGGGGACGCCGGGTGGCCGTGGTGTCCGGAGGCGACCCCGGGGTCTTCGCCATGGCCACCGCCGTCCTGGAGGTGGCCTCGCAGGACGCCTACACCGACGTACCGGTACGGGTGCTGCCCGGGGTGACCGCGGCGAACGCGGCCGCCGCCCGGGCGGGCGCCCCGCTGGGCCACGACTACGCCACCCTCTCGCTCTCCGACCGCCTCAAGCCCTGGGAGGTCATCGCCGAACGGCTGCGCGCGGCGGCCTCGGCGGACCTGGTGATCGCCCTGTACAACCCGGGCTCCCGCAGCCGGACCTGGCAGGTCGGCAAGGCCCGCGACCTGCTGCTGGAGCACCGCTCGCCGGACACGCCGGTGGTCCTCGGCCGCGACGTCGGCGGGCCCGCGGAGAGCGTCCGCACGGTGCGGCTCGCCGATCTGGACCCGGCGGAGGTGGACATGCGGACCGTGCTCGTCGTGGGGTCCTCGCAGACCCGGTGGGTACGGCGGGGTGGCGGCGAGCAGATCGTCTGGACACCGCGCCGCTACCCGGAGGACTGAGTCAGGCCGGCAGGCCCCTCAGCCAGGCGACGGCCCCCTCGGGGGCCGCCGCCACCGGCACCCCCTCCGGGACCGGTGGCCGCCGGACCACGACCACGGGGATGCCCGCCTCACGGGCCGCGGTGAGCTTGGGCGCGGTCGCCTCGCCGCCGCTGTCCTTCGTGACGAGGACGTCGACGCGATGACGGCGGATCAGCTCCCGTTCCCCCTCCAGCGTGAACGGTCCCCGGTCCAGCAGGACCTCCATGTGAAGCGGGAACGGCGCTTCGGGGGCGTCCACCGAGCGCACCAGGAACCACAGCGGGTCGAGCCCGGCGAACGCGGCGAGCCCCATCCGGCCCGTCGTCAGGAAGACCCGTCGGCCCAGCCCGGGGAGGACCTGCGCCGCCTCCTCCAAGGAGCCCGCCGTGTGCCACCGGTCGCCCTCCGAGGGCACCCAGCCGGGGCGGCGCAGCGCCAGCAGGGGAACATGGGCCGCGGTGGCCGCCGTGGCCGCGCTGAAACTGATCGTCCGGGCGAAAGGATGGGTGGCGTCGATGACCGCACTCACCCCGTGGGCGCGGATCCACTCCGCCATGCCGTCGGCTCCCCCGAATCCGCCGACGCGCACCTCGCCCGGAGGGAGCTTCGGCCGGGCGACCCGTCCGGCGAGCGAGCTGGTCACCCGGACCCCGGGCAGGGCGTCCGTGGTAACCAGGAACTCCGCGAGACGGCGGGCCTCGGTCGTACCGCCGAGAACGAGTACGTGCAGAGTCATCGAACGGTCCCTCCATGAGCAGTGAGCAAGCGCAGGGCGGGCGCAGCGCCCAACTCAAGCACACCGGTCTGCGGCCGGGATGGACGACCGGTGCCTGCGCCACCGCCGCCACCACGGCCGCGTACACCGCGCTGCTGACCGGCGAGTTCCCCGATCCGGTGACCATCACGCTGCCCCGGGGCCAGACCCCGGCCTTCGCCCTCGCGGTGGAGGAGCTCGCCGGCGGCCGGGCCACGGCCGGGGTGGTCAAGGACGCGGGGGACGACCCCGATGTGACGCACGGGGCACTGGTGCGCTCCACCGTGCGGCTGCTGCCACCGGGGTCGGGGGTGGTGTTCCGGGCCGGCCCCGGCGTGGGGACGGTGACCCTGCCCGGGCTGCCGCTCGACGTGGGGGAACCCGCGATCAATCCGGTCCCCCGCCAGATGATGCGGGACCACGTGGCCCGGGTGGCGGCCGAGCACGGCGGCACCGGCGATGTGGAGATCACGGTCTCGGTGGACGACGGCGAGGAGATCGCACGTTTCACGTGGAACATTCGCCTGGGCATCCTGGGCGGACTGTCGATCCTGGGCACGACGGGGGTCGTGGTGCCCTACTCCTGCTCGGCGTGGATCGACTCGATCCGCCGGGGCGTGGACGTCGCCCTGGCCGCAGGACACCGCCATGTGGCCGGGTGCACGGGCTCGACCTCGGAGAAGACGGTGGTCGCCGAGTACGGGCTGCCGGAGATCGCCCTGCTGGACATGGGCGACTTCGCGGGCGCCGTACTGAAGTACGTACGCCGCCACCCGGTGGAGCGGCTGACGGTCTGCGGCGGGTTCGCCAAGCTGTCCAAGCTCGCCGCGGGCCATCTGGACCTGCACTCGGGACGCTCCCAGGTCGACAAGCCGTTCCTGGCGCGGCTGGCGCGGCAGGGCGGGGCGAGCGAGGAGCTGGCCGCGGAGATCGAGGTGGCCAACACGGGCCTGGCCGCCCTCCAGATGTGTGCGGCGGCCGGGGTGCCGCTGGGCGACCTGGTCGCGGTGGCGGCCCGGGACCAGGCGTTGTCGGTGCTGCGGGGGGCGCCGGTGGCGGTGGACGTGATCTGCGTCGACCGGGCGGGGACCGTGGTGGGCCGCAGCGCCGTGCGCTGATCCCGTACGGCGCCGCCGGCTCAGCAGGTGTGGCGGTCGCGGGCCGGGGAGTAGAGGTGGCTGTCGTGGAACTGCTCCGCGCCCAGCGTCCGGCCCACCATGATCACCGCCGTCCGGATCACCCCGGCCTCCTTCACCTGCTCCGCGATCGAGTCCAGCGTGCCGCGCAGGACGATCTCGTCCGGCCGTGACGCCATGGCCACCACGGCGGCGGGGCACTCGGCCCCGTAGTGCGGCAGCAGTTCGGCGACCACCCGGTCCACGTACCGCGCCGCCAGGTGCAGCACGATCAGCGCGCCGCTGCGGCCCAGCGTCGCCAGGTCCTCGCCCTCGGGCATCGCGGTGGCCTGCTGGGCGATCCGCGTGAGGATCACGGTCTGGCCCACCGTCGGGACCGTCAGTTCCCGCTTCAGCGAGGCGGCGGCCGCGGCGAACGCGGGCACCCCGGGCACCACCTCGTACGGCACGCCCGCCTCGTCGAGCCGGCGCATCTGCTCGTTGACCGCGCTGAACACCGAGGGGTCCCCGGAGTGCAGCCGGGCCACGTCCTGGCCGGCCCGGTGCGCGGCGACCAGCTCGGCCGTGATCCGCTCGATGTCCAGCTGCGCCGTGTCGACCAGCCGGGCATCCGGCGGGCACTCGGCGAGCAGTTCCGTCGGCACCAGACTGCCGGCGTACAGGCAGACCGGGCTGGCCGCGAGGACCCGGGCGCCGCGCACCGTGATCAGGTCGGCGGCGCCGGGGCCCGCGCCGATGAAGTACACGGTCATCAGTTGTCTCCTGGGTGGATCGTCGGGAAGGGCTTGCGCACGGACCACTGGGTGACGGGCATGGCCTGGCGCCACCCCGTGAATCCGCCGACGGGCACGGCGTGGGCCACCGCGAGCCGCACCAGGTCGCCGCCGAGCCGCCGGTAGCGGTCGGCCAGCAGCGCCTCGGACTCCAGGGTGACCGTGTTGGCGACCAGTCGGCCTCCGGCGGGCAGCGTGTCCCAGCAGGCATCCAGCAGACCGGGGGCGGTGAGGCCGCCGCCGATGAACACGGCGTCCGGTCGGGGCAGTCCGGCCAGCGCGTCCGGTGCCCGGCCGGTGACGACCCGCAGGGAGGGCACCCCCAGCCGGTCCGCGTTGCGGGTGATGCGCCCCGCGCGCTCCGGGTCGCGTTCCACGGTGATCGCACGGCACGACGGATGGGTCCGCAGCCACTCGACGGCGATCGAGCCGGACCCGCCGCCGATGTCCCACAGCAGCTCCCCCGGGGCGGGCGCGAGCACACCGAGCGTGGCGGCCCGTACATGCCGCTTGGTGAGCTGCCCGTCGTGCTCGTACGCCGCGTCGGGCAGACCGGGTACGGCACCGACGCGCAGCGTGTCCGGGGCGCTCACGCAGTCCACCGCGATGACGTTGAGCGGGTCGCCGGGCGGGCGGTCCCAGGTGTCGGCGGTGCCGTCGAGACAGTCCTCGTCCGCACCGCCGAGCTGTTCGAGCACCCGCATCCGGCTGGGCCCGAAGCCGCGGTCCCGCAGCAGGGCGGCCACGGCGGCGGGGGTGGCCGCGTCCGCGCTCAGCACCAGTAGTCGGCGCCCGTCGTGCAGGGCGGCGGCCAGCCGGGCCGTGGGGCGGCCGACCAGGGTCACTGTCCCGGTGTCCTCCAGCGGCCAGCCGAGCCGGGCGCAGGCGTACGACACCGAGGACGGATGCGGCACCACGTGCAGCGCCCCGGCGCCGAGCTCCTCGGTGAGGGCTCGGCCGATCCCGTAGAACATCGGGTCACCGCTGGCCAGCACGGCGATCCGGTTTCCGGCGTGGGCGGCGAGCAGGCCCCGGACGGCGGGCCGCAGCGGCGACGGCCAGGCCACGCGCCGCCCCGCGCACTCCGGCGGCAGCAGCCGCAACTGGCGCTCCCCGCCGATCAGCACCCCGGCGTCCAGAAGCGCGGACCGGGCGGGCTCCGTCAGCCCCGCCCATCCGTCGGCCCCGATCCCGACGACGCTCACGGCGGCCTCGGGCTGCGGGACGGCGGACAGGGACGATGCGGGGGACACGGCCGGGTACCTCGGTGTTTCGGTGGACGACGCAGCCGAACTCTACTGGCCCGCCCCGGGCCCACCGGCACTCCCCGCCCCCAGGCCCCGGCCCCCTACCGCCCGGCCATCAGCCACTGCCCGAACGTCGTCGTGCCCCGCACGTCCGCCCGGCCCGTGGTGAGCGCCCCGGCCCGCAGCGCCCGCCCCACCGTCCCCGGCAGCACCACCGGCACCGGCAGCACCCGGCTGCGGTGGGCGGCGCGCCACTGGAGGGCCAGATCGCGGAGGTCCACGATCTCGGGGCCCGCCACCTCGACACGTCCCCGCAGCGCGGGCCGCTCGGCCACGTCGGCGACGGCGTGGGCCACCTCCACCGACGCGACGGGCTGCAGCCGCGCCTTCGGCAGCGGGTGCAGCCCGGACCGGGCCAGCGGCGCCAGCACCCCGGCCACCAGCTCGTGGAACTGCGTGGCCCGCACCGTCGTCCAGTCCACCCGGCCGGACTCCACGACCCGCTCCTGGTCCACCTTCGTGCGGTAGTAGCCGATCGGGACCTTCTCGCAGCCGACGATCGAGATGCCGACGTGGTGTCCCACCCCGGCCTTCTCCTCCGCCGCGAGCAGCATCCGCGACCCGTCGACCAGGGTCGCCCTCGCCCCCTTCGGGGAGGTGCTGTTGCTGGCGTCGACCACCACGTCACAGCCGGCCAGCGCCTCGGCCAGCCCCTCGCCGGTCGTCAGGTCGACCGGGTACGCGGCGGAGCGGCGGCTCAGCGCCCGTACCCGGTGGCCGCGCCCCCTCAGCTCCTCGGCGACGGCGCGGCCCAGCGTCCCGGTGCCACCGGCGACGGCGACGGTCAGATTCTCCTGTGCGTTCATACCCCTGTGAACGGATCGCGGCCCCGGAACGTGACATCGCCGTCCCCGGACGGCCCCCGTCAGCCCGACGGGCGTATCCGGGCGAACGCGAGAACCGCCTCGCCCGGGCCCGGCGGCCTGATCCACGAGGCTCCCCGCACCGCGTGCAGCCGGCCGTGGCGCAGGGCGAACCACGGCAGCCCGATGCCGAACGCCCCGGCGAGCGCGTCGAGCGCCCGGGCCTCCGCCTCGCTCAGCAGAGCGGGCCCCTCCTCGTCCTCCTCACGGGCCGGGGCGGCGCCGCCGAAGAGGGCCGTCCCGAAGAGATCCGGGTCGAGCCCTTCGGGGGGCGTCCCGGTCGACTCGGCGACGCCTCCGCGCGCCACCGCCGTGAACCGCCCCTCGCCGTCCTCGGCGTACGCGACACGGAAGACGTCGGCGAAGGCAGGACCGGGGCTGTGGTGCCGCTCGCTCCACACCGACACGGACCGCGTGCCCCGGGAGACGGCGGCGTCGACTCCGGTCACCCGGCCGGGCTGATAGGACTCGGGGTCCCACTCCAGCGCGAAGCTCCAGTCACCCTCTCCGCCGCAGGAACCCACCTGGTAGGCGCAACCGCCCCCGCTACGGTGCCGGAGCCGCCACATCTCTTCTTCGGAGTGCGGGGCCAGCAGGTCCGCCCCGCCGAGCCGTTCGGCGAGGGTCCGCGGTGTGATCCCCTGGACCGCCACGAAGCGCCAGGAGCGGTGGTCCTCCCCCGTCGGCCACCCGAGACCCTGCGGACCGGCCGGGTGCGGTGGCTCGGAAGCGGCCCCGCGTGGCACGCCGTGACCGGCCCGCGGGGTGGTCAGGATCCGGCGTCCGCGTTCCGGGGTCAGGAGGGGCCCGAGGAGCGGATCGGCCTTCAGCCCGATGGGCGCCAGGTGCTCCGGGCCGTACGGCTCCCAGTCCGGGACCGCGGCGGCGATCACCTGCCACGCGGCGTCCGTGTCACCCCAGCGGGCCAGTTCCCTGGCCTCGGCCACGGCCCGCCCGAACGGCCCCGGGGGCTCGTACCGGAACGTGCGCTCCCTGACCGCGGCCAACAACGCCTCCGCCTCCGGGCGGCCGTCCTCGCCGTGCCGCCGCACGAACCAGTCGTCGTCGTGGTGGCTCCGGCAGTGGTCCACGGCGTGCAGGGGCATCACCTCGTGCACGTAGAGCGGATCCGCCATGTCCTGGGGCACCGCGAGATGACCGACCGGGCCGACGAGAGCGGCCATCTGGTCGCGCAGCATCATCGCCCGGGGCCTGCCGAAGGACTGGGCCTCCGCCAGGACGGCCATCTGCGTGTCCACGTCCTCCCCGGCCAGGCAGGCGAGGCGGGCACGCTCGACGGACGCGTCGAGCTCCCGGGTCATCCCGTCCTCGAAGCGGGGGTCGTGGCCGTGGTCACCGCAGAAGTCCCGGTACATCGCCTGCATGAAGGCGGCGAAGGACGCGTACCGGTCGGGGTACTCCCCGGACCAGCCCTTGTAGACGTAGACCGCCCACTCGCCGTCCTCGTCGACGTCCCCGGGGTCGAGCAGCACATCGGTCATGTCGGAATCGAGGGCGAGCTGGAGCGCCCGCTCCCACATCCCGGCCAGCAGGATCTCCGACGGCCGCGACCGTTCGTCCAGCTGCTCCTCGTAGAGCGGCTTCATGCCCATCGCGTCCCCGTGCCAGTGCACGTCGGCGGAGACACCGAGCAGGTAGACGAAGCCTCCCGCGTGCCGCCAGCCGTCGGAGACCTGGAGGAAGGCGCGGTAGGACGGCGGGAGCCGGGTGCCCAGCCGTTCCTCCAGAGCGGCCGTCCGGGCTTCGTCCGCCGGGGCGAAACGCAGGCCACCGGCCGCCAGGGCCTCCTCGTCGACCTCCTCCGGATCGGTCAGTCCCTGCGCCATCACCCACTGTGCGTTCCAACGGTCCAGAAAACTCTGCCAGTTGTCGATGTCCACAGTGCCGGATCCTCGCACCCGCCACTGACAGCCCGGCCGCGCCCGCTCGACGCCACTGGACTCGCCGATGTCCGACGCCCTGGCGATCATCGACGGTATGGCCGAGAACAGCAGGTGCCGGTGGAGTGGGCGTTCACCGGCCCGTACGGGGAGGAGGGCTCGCACCGGTCGGTGGCCGACGTCACCGGACCCGCGCCGCTCGCCGAGGTACGCGCCCACAAGCACGCCGAGGTACGCGCCCACAGGCGGCGGGTGAAGGCGGCGGCCAAGGCGCCACGGCGGGCCATCTGACCGGAACGAGCCACACAACCGGCCACAACCCGCCACACCGTTCCGGGACGGCAGCCCCCTCGCTACCTTCCTGCACATCCGTTCGCATCGAATCCCGCTTCGGAAGGACTCCTGTGCACGCAACTCGTCGCAGATCCCTCGCGGTCGTGGCCGCCACCACCCTGGCCGCACCGCTCCTCCTCGGCGCGTCACCGCACCACGGACACACCCCGCGCGACCCCGCCAAGGACGCCGCCGAGCTGTCGCGGCAGCTGGTCGAGAAGGCGTCCGCGAAGGACGCCTACCGGCACCTGCGGGCCTTCCAGGCGATAGCCGACGCGTCCGGCGGCCACCGGGCGGCCGGATCACCCGGCCACGAGGCCTCCGCCGCCTACGTGCACGAGCTGCTGCGGAAGGCGGGGTACAAGGTCGGCTACCAGTCCTTCGACTTCGTCTACACCGAGACCCTCGCCGAGAAGCTCTCCGTCGTCTCGCCCACCCCCCGCGACGTACCGGTCAAGGCGATGACGTACACGAAGTCCACCGAGGAGGGCGGGGTGCGGGCGGCCCTCGCCGCCGTGCCCGACGACGGCACCCCGGGCTGCGAGGCGTCCGACTACGCCTCGGGGAACTTCACCGGCAAGATCGCGCTGATCAAGCGCGGCGCCTGCTCCTTCGCCGAGAAGCAGGCTGCCGCGGCCGAGGCGGGTGCCGTCGCGGCGGTCATCTACAACAACACCGAAGGTGTCCTCTCCGGCACCCTCGGCGACGCGGCGGCGGGCAGGATCCCCACCGGCGGGCTCGTCCAGGAGGAGGGCGAGAAGCTCGTCGCCGACCTGGCGAAGGGCGAGGTAACGGTCTCCCTGGAGATCCGCGAGCTCCAGGAGGAGCGCACCACCCGCAACGTCGTCGCCGAGACCCGCGGCGGGGACGCCGCGAAGACGGTCATGCTCGGCGCCCACCTCGACTCCGTCACCGACGGCCCCGGCATCAACGACAACGCCTCGGGCTCGGCCGGCCTCCTCGAAGTCGCCCTGGAACTGGCCCGGACGCACAAGACGCCCGCCGACAGGATCCGCTTCGCCTGGTGGTCGGCCGAGGAGAACGGCCTGCTGGGCTCGGAGGCGTACGTCGCGAAGCTCTCCGAGACGCAGCGCGACAGGATCGCGCTCTACCTGAACTTCGACATGATCGCCTCGCCCAACGGCGCGCAGTTCGTCTTCGACGGCGACGACTCCGACGGGGTCGGCGAAGGCCCAGGTCCGGAGGGCTCCGCCCAGCTGGAGCGTGACATCACCGCCTTCCTCGACGCCCGGGGCAAGCCGCACACCGGTACGGACTTCACCGGGCGCTCGGACTACGGGCCGTTCATCGAGGTCGGCATCCCCTCCGGCGGGACGGACACCGGCGCCGAGGGCATCAAGACCGCCGACGAGGCCGAGATCTTCGGCGGCACGGCCGGTGTCGCCTACGACCCCTGCTACCACGCGGCCTGCGACGACCTGAAGAACATCGACATGGCGCACTTCGAGACCAACATCGACGTGATCGCCCACGCGGTCGGCACCTACGCCTACGACCTCCGCTCCCTGACCCGCCCCGTCCCCGCCGCGGCCACCGCCGCCGAGCGGTCCGGCGGCCCGGAAGTGCGCGAGGGCCACGCACACGGAGTCACCCGGTAACGACGGACGCGCCGCGGGCCGGGGCCGCCGAGTCCCCGGCCCGCGGCGCGACGGCGCCCGGCCGGCCCACGCACCACCCCCGCGCGCCCATAACGTTTCCTCTTGGTTCGGGCCGTTTTCACCCGCGATCGGGGTGTCGTCCATGGCTGCGCCCGGCGGCCCCGGCCCGGTAGGCTTTCCGTGTGATCTTCAAGCGCATCGGAAATGGGCGGCCATACCCCGACCACGGCCGGGAAAGCACCCGACAGTGGGCGGATGTCGCGCCGCGTCCGGTCCGTCTCGACCAGCTGGTGACCACCAAGGGCCAGCTGGACCTGGAGACCCTGCTCGCCGAGGACTCCACGTTCTACGGCGACCTGTTCGCCCACGTCGTGAAGTGGCGGGGCGACCTCTACCTCGAGGACGGACTGCACCGCGCCGTGCGCGCCGCCCTGCAGCAGCGCCAGGTGCTGCACGCGCGCGTCCTCGAACTCGACTGACCGCGCCACCCCCACCCTTGGGCCATTTCGGGCCTTTCGGGTGCTTTTGTGCACGCACGGGTGTCATCCGCTGATCGTTTAGTAGGCATCATCTCCGCGCCGCACTACGCTTCGGCCATGAGCATGTTGACCCCTCCCGGCATGGGCGGGAAGTACCGCGTCACGGGCAAGGCGTATCCGCGCATGCGCCGTCCGCGCCGTCGCGGCAAGCTGGTCCTCTCGGCGGTCGCCGCCGTGGTCGCGCTCGGTCTGGCCGGGTGGGGCACCCTCCAGCTCGTCGACGTCTTCACCGGGGGCGACAAGCAGGCCAGCGCGGCCGACCGGCCGAAGACCTGTCCCTCCCCGTCGGCGCCGGCGCCCGCGAAGGCGCTGCCGAAACCGGCCGCCATCAAGGTCAACATCTACAACGCGACCTCGCGCGGCGGACTCGCCAAGTCCGCCGCCGACGAACTCGAGAAGCGCGGCTTCGTGATCGGCAAGGTGGACAACGCACCGGCCGCGTACGACAAGAAGGTCCCCGGCACCGGACTGCTGCTCGGCGCCCCCACGGCCGCCGACGGCTCGTTCCCGGTGCTGGGCACCCAGCTGCCGGACGCCGAGCGGAAGACCGACGCCCGCACGACCGGCGACGTCGACCTGATCATCGGGACGAAGTTCAAGGCGTTCAGCACGCCCGCCGCGGCGGCGTCCGCCCTCAGCGCCCTGACGAAGCCCGCCCCGGCCCCTTCCTCCTGCTGAGCCGGAGCGAACGGGGGCCGGGGCCGGCCCCGCTCGGTGTCACTCCGCGGTGCCGTACATCCGGTCCCCCGCGTCGCCGAGCCCCGGCACGATGTAGCCGTTCTCGTTGAGCCGCTCGTCGACCGAGGCCGTGACCACCGTGACCGGGGTGCCGGCCAGCTCGCGCTCCATCACCTCGACGCCCTCGGGGGCCGCCAGCAGCACGACCGCGGTGACATCGTCCGCACCCCGCTTGATCAGCTCCCGGATGGCCGCGACCAGCGTGCCGCCGGTCGCCAGCATCGGGTCCAGGACGTACACCTGGCGTCCGGAGAGGTCCTCGGGCATCCGTGTCGCGTACGTCTCCGCCTGGAGTGTCTCCTCGTTGCGGATCATGCCCAGGAAACCGACCTCGGCGGTCGGGAGGAGCCGCACCATGCCGTCCAGCATGCCCAGGCCGGCACGGAGGATCGGCACGACCAGGGGCCGCGGGTGGGACAGCTTGACCCCGGTCGTGCGTGTCACCGGGGTCTCGATGTCGACCTGCTCGGTTCGCACGTCCCTGGTGGCCTCGTACGCGAGCAGGGTGACCAGCTCGTCGGCGAGCCGCCGGAAGGTAGGGGAGTCGGTGCGCTTGTCGCGCAGCGTGGTGAGTTTGTGCGCCACCAGCGGGTGGTCGACGACGTGGATCCGCATGCTTCAACAGTAGCCGGGCCGGGGACCGGCTCTTCGCAAGCCTGCGCTGGCATCAAGCAGCTGTTCGGGGGGAAGGTGGGGGCATACGGACCCAGGCCTTGGGGTGGTGTGTCGATTGCCCGACCGGGAGCAGCCGCGAGAACGCAGGAGCACGCGCGACGCGCGCGACCTGCCCGACGCGCGCGAGGAAGCGCGGGACGCGCAGGAGAGTGAAGCCGCGCGCCGGCGGCGCCGGGCGCAGTTCCTCCGCGAACTCCACGAGGCCAAGCAGCTCCGCGACCGGGTGCAGCCCCGCCGGGCCCGTGCGGCCCGTATGCGCCAACAGATGCGGATGCGTACGTTCCGCTGGTGATTCCCGGCCGTCCGGGGGCCGTGTGCCCCGCGCGCGGGGCGCACGGTGGGAGCGCCCTTGAGGAACTGATGGCCGACGCAACGGCCGAAGACCTCTCGCTTCGCGCTCGTTTCTGCCACGATGCCGATTGGGCGGGGCCCAGAGCGACCGGAATACCGGCCGCCCTCCCGTCGGACCGATTCACCTATGAACAGTGGGAGAGTCACGGTGTACTTCGCCGCACTGCTCGCGCGCACCGAAGACGGGTGGGAAGCGAGCGATACGGAGCTCGACGATGTGGAAACCCTGTCCGACCTGACGGATCTGGCCCGTGAGGCCTCGGTGGACGAGGACACCGTCCTGGTCTACATCGAGCAGGAGGACGCCTGGTTCGGCGTCGTCCGGGTGGACGGTGAGGAGGACCCGCGTATCTACGTCTCGGACGCGTCCGCCGCCGCCCGCTCCTCGTACGGGGAGATCCTGCTCACCGACGAAATGCTCGGCCGCGAACCCGGGGCCGAGGACGAGATCGCCGCACTGGAGGAGCTCGTCGGCCTCGACGGCACCGAGGACGGCGAACCGGAGGAGGCCGAGGACGGCGGCGGTTCCCGGGCCGCGGCCGAGGTCACCGGCCTCGACCTGGACGAGGACCCCGACGCCGTACCGGCGGGGCCGCTCGGTGATCTGGGGCTCCTGTCCGACCTCGGGGTGTCCGAGAAGGACCTGCTGACCCTGCGCACCGACGCGCTGGCGGAGATCGCCGACGCGCTGGGCGCGGCCGATGTCCTGGAGGCCGTCCGTTAGGGTCCGCGGGTGACCGCACCACCACCGACACCTCCCTCACCCCCGCCCACCGATCCCGTACGGGATCCGTGGCAGGCATCCATGCGCCAGGCCCTGCACGAGGCGGCGCAGGCGGCGTCGGCCGGCGATGTGCCGGTCGGCGCCGTTGTGCTGGGCCCGGACGGCGCCCCGCTGGCCACCGGACACAACGAGCGTGAGGCGACCGGCGACCCGACCGCGCACGCCGAGGTCCTCGCCCTGCGCCGTGCCGCGTCGGTCCTCGGCGGCTGGCGGCTGACCGGCTGCACCCTGGTGGTCACCCTGGAGCCGTGCACGATGTGCGCGGGCGCGCTCGTCCAGTCCCGCGTCGCCCGGGTGGTCTACGGGGCGCGCGACGAGAAGGCCGGAGCCGCGGGATCGCTCTGGGACGTGCTGCGGGACCGTCGGCTCAACCATCGTCCCGAAGTGGTCTACGGCGTCCTGGAGGAGACCTGCGCGGCCCAGCTGACGGCGTTCTTCCGCGAGCGCTGAGGCCGCCTCCCGGGGGTTCGGCCGCCGGGCCGGGAATCGGATTTCGACCATGGCCCGGGATGGTCTAAGCTCTCTCTCGGTAGCGTGTCCGAGCGGCCGAAGGAGCTCGCCTCGAAAGCGAGTGTGGGGAAACTCACCGTGGGTTCAAATCCCACCGCTACCGCTCTCACGAAGGGCCCGACGCATCGCGTCGGGCCCTTCGAGCATGTCCGGCACGTATCCGTCCGGAGTCGGGGCGGGTACGGCTGTGGCCCCGGCTCCCGGTCGGGGACCGGAGACGGGGCCACGTGCCGCGTAGGCAGAGGTCGGGGGAAGCGGCATCGGGGGGACAAGCCGCTTCCCCCGGTGAGGACGGAGTCCGGTCGCGCCGCGGTCAGGGGGAAGTCGCGCGGCGCGGGCCTCATGGGCCCCGTCCCTCGGCCCGCCGCATGGATGCCATGAACGGGCCTGTCTTCCATGGTGCTCCTCGACAGAAGCCGCGACCGGGGGCAAAGGGCCTGGAACCACAGGCCCTTGGTCCCTAAAAGCCGCGTCAGTGATCCGCGACGGCCCCCGGAAACGAGCAGGTGTGCGGCTAGAATCTCCCGACTGCACTGGTGATCGACGGGGACAGGCGGGGGCGGGCTGTGGCGCACGCGAAGAAGATCGCGCTCTACTTGATTGTGGTCTTCGTGCTGTACACGATCATCACGTCCCCCGAACGCGCCGCCGACCTCGTCCAGGTGGGCTTCGAAGGCATATCGAGCGCCGCCCAGAGCGTCGGGGACTTCATGTCCGAGCTCGTGAAGTAGGAGAGATCCCATGATCCGCCACCTGGTCCTGTTCAAGCTGAACGACGGCGTCGAGCGGGACGATCCGCGGGTCGTCGCCGGGGCCGAGGCCTTCCGGGCGCTCGGCGGGAAGATCCCCGAGCTGCGGTTCTGGGAGTGCGCCTGGAACATCACGGACCGGCCCATCGCCTACGACTTCGCCATCAACTCCGCGGTGGAGGACGAGGAAGCCCTGAAGCGGTACGTCGAGCACCCGGACCACCAGGCCGCGGCCGGACGGTGGCGCGAGTTCGCCACTTGGGTGATCGCCGACTACCCGTTCTGACGTACCCGCGCGCCCGCCCCGAGGCCCCTCATCCTTCAGGAGAGGGGCTTTTCAGCATGTTTAAACCAAATCAGGGACAACACGACACTATGCGGTGCTTGCTTACAGTGGACATGTCTTGTGATGCTATGACCGCTTTTGACGGATGAGTTGACCGTAGTTGACCGCAAAGGGGTGGCGACACCGTGCCGGCCAGTACAGCGCCTCAAGTCCCGCCCCAGAACGTCCAGACCGACGACATCCAGACCGAGACCCCCGAACCCTCCGCGCCCGGCAGGACCCGGGGCGCGGACACCAGGGCGCTCACCCAGGTGCTCTTCGGCCGTCTCAAGGACCTCGAACCGGGCACCCCCGAGCACGACAGGGTGCGCACCGCCCTGATCGAGGCGAACCTGCCGCTGGTGCGGTACGCCGCGGCCCGTTTCCGCAGCCGCAACGAGCCGATGGAAGACGTCGTCCAGGTCGGCACCATCGGCCTCATCAACGCTATCGACCGCTTCGACCCGGAACGCGGCGTGCAGTTCCCGACGTTCGCCATGCCCACCGTGGTCGGCGAGATCAAGCGCTACTTCCGGGACAACGTGCGCACCGTGCACGTGCCGCGCCGGCTGCACGAACTGTGGGTCCAGGTCACCGGTGCCACCGAGGACCTGACGACCGCTCACGGACGCTCGCCCACGACCGCCGAGATCGCCCAGCGGCTGAAGATCTCCGAGGAGGAGGTCCTCGCCTGCATCGAGGCGGGCCGCTCCTACCACGCGACCTCGCTGGAGGCGGCGCAGGAGGGCGACGGGCTGCCCGGCCTGCTGGACCGGCTCGGCTACGAGGACCCGGCGCTGGCCGGGGTCGAACACCGCGACCTGGTACGGCATCTGCTCGTCCAGCTCCCCGAGCGGGAGCAGCGGATCCTGCTGCTGCGCTACTACAACAACCTGACGCAGTCACAGATCAGCGCCGAACTGGGTGTCTCCCAGATGCACGTGTCAAGACTTCTGGCCAGAAGCTTCGCCCGCCTGAGGTCCGCAAACAGGATCGAGGCGTAACCGGAACGGGTAGACCCTCCTGGGGCCCGTATCCGGGGCGTAAAAGCCGCACACCCCCTGTTTCCTGCGCGGTTTCACCGTTCACTTGTCGACTTGTCACTACAGCGTGTTGCCGACATGTGACATTCTGCTGGAACCGCGTTTGCCGCAGCCCTACCTCCGGTATTCAGGTGGAGGCTGCGTTCCTCCGATGGTCGTGGCCACCGCGACCGTCCGCGACCTCAAGGGGGTGGCATGTCCGTAGACCAGGGCAGCTCGAAGGTGCTCACGCTCACGAAGAGCGCGCCCGCACCTGCCGTGCTCACCAGCTCGTCGGAAGCCATCGACACCCGTACGCTGTCCCGCTCCCTGTTCCTGCGGCTCGCCGCTCTGGGACCCGCCTCGGGACCCGACGGGACGGACAGCCCGGAGCGGGCCTACGTCCGGGACACACTCATCGAGCTCAACCTCCCGCTCGTGCGCTACGCGGCGGCACGGTTCCGCAGCCGTAACGAGCCCATGGAGGACATCGTCCAGGTCGGCACGATCGGCCTGATCAAGGCGATCGACCGCTTCGACTGCGAGCGGGGCGTGGAGTTCCCCACCTTCGCCATGCCGACCGTCGTGGGGGAGATCAAGCGCTTCTTCCGCGACACCTCGTGGTCGGTGCGGGTGCCGCGCCGGCTCCAGGAGCTGCGCCTGGCGCTCACCAAGGCGAGCGACGAGCTCGCCCAGAAGCTCGACCGTTCGCCGACGGTCCCGGAGCTGGCCAAGGCGCTGGGCGTCTCCGAGGAGGACGTGGTCGACGGGCTGGCCGTCGGCAACGCCTACACGGCCTCCTCGCTGGACTCCCCCTCCCCGGAGGACGACGGCGGCGAGGGCTCGCTGGCGGACCGTCTGGGGTACGAGGACGCGGCCCTGGAGGGCGTCGAGTACCGCGAGTCGCTCAAGCCGCTGCTGGCCAAGCTGCCGCCCCGCGAGCGGCAGATCATCATGCTGCGCTTCTTCGCCAACATGACCCAGTCGCAGATCGGCGAGGAGGTCGGCATCTCGCAGATGCACGTCTCTCGGCTGCTGACCCGGACGCTCACCCAGCTCCGGGAGGGCCTGATCGCGGACTGACCTCGCGCGCACCACCCGGCACGCGGTGTCCCCGCACGGGGCGTCGCGCGGGCGTACGGCTCCATCGGCCGCCGGGGCGGCACCACCGCCGCTCCGGCGGCCGTGCCGTGTTCTCCGCGGGACCCCGGGGCCGACGGCGGGTGCGCCGCGGTCCGGGATGCCGACGGGGTAGAGGGTGGAGGACGGGGACGTGGTTCGGTCAGCCGAGCGCGAGCCAGGCGACCGCGCCGAGGATGACGACGACCGCGACGACGGCCACGATCACGCCGGTCTTCGGGCCGGACGGGGCCGCCGCGGTCTGCTGCCTGCGCTGCGGCTCGCCCTCGTCGACGAACGCGCGGAACATCTGCGTGCTGCCCGCCGGGTCGTGAGTGCCCTCGGGGCCCGGCTGCGGGGCGTGGGGGTTGTGTGCCATGGCCCGAGACCCTAGCGAACTCACCGGTATCGCCCAACCCCCGGGTCTCCTACGGCTGATGCCCCGTCACGGGCCGGTGGTCCTCCTGGCACCTCCGGCGCGGACCCCGGGCGGGGTCGACGACCGGCCGCGCGGCGTGCCGGACGTGCGCGCGGGGCGCCACGGGCGCCCGTCGCGGGTGTGCCGAGGAACACACGTACGGCATCGCGCCCCGTGTGCGCTGGGGGCTTGACCGCGACCCTACGGAGGCTTTTGCGTTCCTTTACTTCTGCAAGCCCCGTTTCGTTTGCCTGGGGCAACCAACGGCTTCTATCGTTGCCCTAAGCAACAAGATGCACCCGTGAGATCTCTGGAGGGCCGGTGGCCGCACGGAGCCAGTACGAAGAACTGGCCCGTCAGCTCAGCGCCGTCGGAGCCGTCAAGCGGGGCCTCGCCCGCATCCTGCCCGCCGAGTGTCCCGGTGGCTCGGCCTCCGTGCTGACGCTCCTGAGCAGGTACGGCGAGATGCGGATCACGCGACTGGCCGAGCTCCTGGCCGTGGACATGTCTGTGACCAGCAGACATGTGGCCCACGCCGTGGAGAACGGCTGGGTGGAGCGGCTCGCGGACCCCACTGACAGGCGGTCCCGCATCCTGCGGCTGACCCCCGCGGGTGAGGAACTCCTCGACGACCTGAGCCGGCGGACGACCGAGATGTTCGCCCACAACCTCATCGACTGGTCCGACGAAGAAGTCGGGCAGCTCAACACGTTGCTGGCCCGGCTGCGGGACAGCTTCGCCTGCCGAGGCCCCGGTGGTTGCACCCCCGGACGGCACAGCGGCGACTGCCACGTCGGGCACTCCGACGACTCGTACACCCGTACACCCGTGTAACAGAAGCAAAGACAAGGAAATCCATGGCTACGACCACACCATCCGGTGTGCGGGGCGGCCACGCCAAGCACGGGGCCCCCGAAGCCCCCGCAGGCACGCCGATGACACACCGGCAGATCATGGAAGCACTGACCGGGCTGCTGCTCGGCATGTTCGTCGCGATCCTGTCGTCGACGGTCGTCTCCAACGCCCTGCCGGAGATCATCTCCGACCTCGGCGGCGGCCAGAGCGCCTACACCTGGGTCGTCACGGCCTCGCTGCTGGCCATGACCGCCACCACCCCCCTGTGGGGCAAGCTCGCCGACCTGTTCAGCAAGAAGCTGCTGGTCCAGATAGCCCTGATCATCTACGTGGCCGGCTCGATAGTGGCCGGTCTCTCGACCAGCAGCGGCATGCTCATCACCTGCCGTGTCGTGCAGGGCATCGGCGTCGGCGGTCTCTCCGCCCTCGCCCAGATCGTGATGGCCGCGATGATCTCCCCGCGCGAGCGCGGGCGGTACAGCGGCTACCTCGGCGCGGTCTTCGCCGTCGCCACCGTCGGCGGCCCGCTGCTCGGCGGTGTCATCACCGACACCAGCTGGATGGGCTGGCGCTGGTGCTTCTACGTGGGTGTGCCGTTCGCGGTCATCGCCCTGATCGTGCTCCAGAAGACCCTGAAGCTCCCGGTCGTCAAGCGCGAGGTCAAGGTCGACTGGTGGGGCGCGTTCTTCATCAGCTCCGCCGTCTCCCTGCTGCTGCTCTGGGTGACCTTCGCGGGCGACAAGTACGACTGGATCTCCTGGCAGACCGTCGTCATGGTCGTGGGCGCCGTGCTGCTCGCGCTGATCTTCGTCCTCGTCGAGTCCCGGGCCCGCGAGCCGATCATCCCGCTGCGCCTCTTCCGCAACCGCACCATCACGCTGGCCTCGGCCGCCTCGCTGTTCGTCGGTATCGGCATGTTCGCCGGAACCGTCTTCTTCAGCCAGTACTTCCAGCTGGCGCGCGGCAAGTCGCCGACGATGTCCGGTGTCATGACCATCCCGATGATCGCGGGGCTCTTCCTCTCCTCGACCCTCTCGGGCCAGATCATCACCAAGACGGGCCGCTGGAAGGCCTGGCTGGTCAGCGGTGGCTTCCTGCTCACCGCGGGCCTCGGGATGCTGGGCACCATCCGGTACGACACCGCGTACTGGCACATCGCGATCTTCATGTTCGTGATGGGTCTCGGCATCGGCATGATGATGCAGAACCTGGTCCTCGCCACGCAGAACCAGGTGGCCCCGGCCGACCTCGGCGCGGCCAGCTCCGTCGTCACGTTCTTCCGTTCCCTGGGTGGTGCGATCGGCGTCTCGGCGCTGGGTGCCGTCCTGGGCAACCGCGTGACCCAGTACGTCAAGGACGGCCTCGCCGACCTCGGCCCCGAGGGCGCCAAGCTGGGCCACGGCGGTACCGGCGGCGGAGGCATCCCCGACCTGGACGCGCTCCCCGCCCCGTTCCGCACGGTCATGGAGGCGGCTTACGGTCACGGTGTCGCCGACGTCTTCCTGTACGCCGCACCGGCCGCGCTGCTCGCCTTCCTGCTGACGCTCTTCATCAAGGAGGTCGCCCTGAAGACGAACGCCGGAAACGACAAGGTCCCGGCCACCGCCGAGGCTCCCGTGGAGGCCACCGTCGGTGCCCCCGCCGCGGTCTCCGGGACGACGGCGCAGCTCCCCGCCGTCGAGGTCCAGGACGCCCCGCAGGCTCCGGTCGCGGCGCTCGCGGACACCCCGCCCGCTCCGCAGGGCGGCACCCCCGTCCGCGGTGTGGTGCGCGGCGCGGAGGGCGCACCCGTCGCCCAGGCCGCCGTCACCCTGATCTCGCTGGGCGGCCGGCAGCTCGGGCGCTCCGTCGCCCAGGCCGACGGCGGGTACGTCCTGGACGCGCCGGGCGCGGGCAGCTACGTCCTGATCGCCTCCGCGGACGGTTTCCAGCCGCAGGCGTCCACCGTGGTCGTCGGCGACGAAGCCCTGGCGTACGACATCCTGCTGGCCGGCACGAGCGGTCTCGCCGGGACCGTGCGGACCGCCGAGGGCGGTGCCCCGGTCGAGGGCGCGATGGTCGTGGTGACCGACGTCCGCGGTGACGTCCTCGCCACCGGTGTCTCGGACGCGGCGGGTGAGTTCGTCTTCGGCGAGCTGATCCCCGGTGCGGTGACGGTCGCCGTGACCGCCGCCGGCTTCCGCCCGCTGGCGCTGCCGGTGGAGATCGGCGGCCAGGGCGTCACCCGTGCCGACGCGGTCCTGCGGGCCGGTGCGCTGGTGCGCGGTGTCGTCAGGGCCGGTTCCGGCCGGGCGCCGCTGCCGGACGCCCGTGTCACGCTGATCGACGCGGCCGGCAACGTGGTCGGCACCTCGACGACCGGGGAGGACGGCGTCTACGCCTTCACCGACCTGGACGCCGGTGAGTACTCCGTGGTCGCGACCGGCTACCCGCCGGTGGCGGGCTCGCTGACCGTGGCCGGCGGCGGGATCGACGGCCACGACATCGAGCTCGCCCACCCGGGCGAGTAGACACCGAAGATCCACAAAGACCCCTGGCGGTACAGCGCTTCGAGCGGAGAGGCTGTGTCCGCCGGTGGAAATGGGCCCCGTGGCGGGAACGGCAGGCAGGGGACGGCCTGCCGTTCCCGCCCGGGGCCCGACTCATCGAGTCACCGAGTGAGTGAGCAAGGAGAGAGAACGGGATGGGACTTCGAGCACACGTACGCACGCGGGACGGCTGGGCCGTCCAGCACGCGGTCGTGACGGTGACCGACATGACGGGCACACAGGTGGTCCGGGCCACCGCAGACGAGGACGGGGCCGTCCGGACCGACGACCTGCTGCCGGCCGGGGCCTACACGGTGATCGTCACGGCGGTCGGATACGCCCCCGCCGCCTCGACCGCACTCGTCGCGGCCAGCGGCCGGGTCGAGGCCGGCACCGTGGTGCTGGCCCGGCAGGGCGGTGTGGAGCTGCCGCCGCCGGGCGCCTGGTCCCTGGACCCGGTGCACTCCTCGGTGGCCGCGGTCGCGCAGCACCTGGGGATCTCCAGCGTGCACGGCCGGTTCACCGAGTTCAGCGGCCGGATCGACATCGCTGCGGACGTCCAGCGCTCGCGCGTGGAGGCCTCCATCAGCGCCGCCAGCATCGACACCGGCAACGGCATGCGGGACAAGCACCTGCGCTCGCCGGACTTCCTGGACGTGGAGCGGTTCCCGGAGATCACCTACCGGTCCCGCGCCCTGACCCCGGCCGGTCCTGACCGCTGGACGGTGAACGGCGTCCTCAGCATGCACGGCGTCGCCCGGGACGTCGACCTCGACCTCAGCTACCTGGGCACCGGCCCGGACCCCTGGGGCGGGGTGCGGGCGGCCTTCCACGCCACCGCGGAGCTGCGCCGGGACGACTTCGCGATGAACTACAACCAGGTCGTGCAGGCGGGCATCTCGGCCATCGGCACGACCCTGCGGGTGGAGCTCGACATCCAGGCCGTACAGGGGGACGTGGTCCCGGCCTGATGCGAACGGGAAGCCCTAGGCTGGCCGCATGGCACCGAACATCGCGACCAACACCACCGTCGAGCTCGCGGATCTGCTGGACTTCGTTCGTCCCCGGCACCGGGCGATCCTGCTGACCACCCGGTCCGACGGCCGGCCCCAGGGGTCCCCGCTGACCTGCGGCGTGGACGACGCGGGCCGGATCGTCGTCTCGACGTATCCCGAGCGCGCCAAGACCCGTAACGCCAAGCGGGACGAGCGGGTCAGCGTGATCGTCCTGTCGGACGAGTGGAACGGCCCCTGGGTCCAGATCGACGGCTCGGCCGAGGTGATCGACACCCCGGACTCGGTCGAGCCCCTCGTCGAGTACTTCCGCAACATCTCCGGAGAGCACCCGGACTGGGACGAGTACCGGGCGGCGATGGTGAAGCAGGGGAAGTCGATCATCAGGATCACCCCGGAGCGCTGGGGCCCGATCGCCACCGGCGGCTTCCCCGCGCGGCTGTCCGACGGTGGCTGACATGAGCGGGCCACCGCCGGAGACCGGGCTGCTCGACCGCGCCCGGCTGCTGACCGCGCCGGGCCTGGACGCGTCGGTGGTCCGCGCGCTGGAGCGGATCACCGGGCGCCCGGCGGAGCAGGCGCCCGGTGCGGTGCCCGAGGGGCCCGTCCTGTACGTCGGGGACACCCTGCCCGACGCGCTGCGGGACGGGCGGCTGGTGTGGTTCCACAGCGTCTACGCGGGCACGGACGCGCTCCTGGCCGCCGGTCCCTGGCCGGACGGGGCACTGCTGACCCGGACCGTGGGCCGCATGGGTGAGCGCATCGCCCAGTACGTGCTGGGCTGGATGCTCGCCGAGTGCCAGTCGGTCCCGGAGCACACCGCGCAGCACGCCCGTGGCGTCTGGCACCGCCTCCCGTCCTCGCTCGTGGCCGGGGACACGGCGGTCGTCCACGGCACCGGGCGCATCGGATCCGCGGTCGCCGCCCTGCTGCGGGCGTGCTCCGTGCGCACGGTGGGTGTGCGCCGCACTCCCGGCGGCCCGCTGCCCGGCTTCGACCGGGTGGTGGCGGTCGGCGGCGCCGAGGAGGCGGAGGAACTGGCCGCCGCACGCTGGGTGGTGTCCACGCTGCCGCTGACCGGGGCCACCGAGGGGTTCTTCGGCGGCCGGCGGTTCGCCGCGATGCGGGGTGCCTCGTTCGTCAACGTCGGCCGGGGCGCCTCGGTCGACCTGGACGCGCTGGAGGCCGCGCTGCGCGACGGCTCGGTTCGCCGGGCCGTCCTCGACGTGCTGCCCGACGAGCCTCCGGGCCCCGACGACCGCGTCTGGCGGCTCCCGCGCACGGTGGTCACCTCGCACTCCGCCGGACTCACGGCCGACGAGGACGTCGTCACCGACTTCGAGGCGTGCTGGGACGCGGTGGCGCAGGGCAGGACACCCGCGCTGGCGGTGGACACCGGGCGCGGTTACTGACGCCGGAGCTCCGGGGCCGTACGGTCCTCCGTACGGCCCTCACCGCGGTCCGCCTCCCGTGCGCACATCGCCTCGATCCCGGTGACGAGGATGTCGAGGGCGAGCAGGAAGTCGCGTTCCCGCATCTCCTCCACGGTGGTGCCGCCGCGGGCGTCCATGATGGCTTCCGACGGCTCGACGATCCGCTTGAGCTCGGGATCGGCCCGGACGGCGCCGATCGCCTGCTGGTAGAACTCGTCCTGGCTGAGCCCGGCGTCCTTGGAGCGCTGCACGATGTGCCCCTCCTGGGTGCCGAATCCGTAGACGAACTGGAAGACGGCGGACATCGCGCCCGTCTGGCTGCCGAGCGGCAGCCCGGTGGCCCGGACGACGTCCTGGACGGCGTACGAGAACAGCATCGCGTTCGGGCCGATGTTCAGATATTTCCCGATGAGCGCGGACGCCCAGACGTGGGCGACCAGCATCTTCCGGTAGCTGGTGGCCAGTTCGCGCAGCCTCTCCGGCCAGTCGGCGTCCTCGCGGGCCGGGCCGATCTCGCCGTAGACCGTGTCGAGGGCCAGTTCCAGCAGATCGTCCTTGGTGTCCACGTACCAGTAGAGGGACATCGCCGTGACGTCGAGCTCGGCGGCGAGGCGGCGCATGGAGAACTTGGTGAGGCCTTCGGCGTCCAGCAGCCGGACGGTGGCCGCGGTGATCCGCTCCCGGTCGAGGCCGGCCGGCTGGTCGGCCTTGCGGGTACGCGCCGGTGTCCGCCGGTCCAGCCACACGCTGACCCGGGCGGAACTCTTCGCTCGGTCTGCCGCGGATCCCATGGCGCGTTCTCCTGTCCTGCCGACGGTACGGACATGTGGGGCGTCCGTCTCCACCGAAGCCGTACGCCGCTCACTGCGTCACGGCGTACGGCACGGTGTCCGTCCGATGCTATGCCCGCTGCTCAGACGCCGGGTCCACCGGACTGGGGCCCGGTGGCGCGGCGGCCTGGAGGCGTCCGGCCCGGCGCAGCAGCACGGCGGTCAGCAGCCCGCCGGCCAGCACCGCCACCGCGCCCACCAGCTGACTGGCCGCCAGTCCGTCGGCGAAGGCGCCGGTGATCCGGTGCCGCTCCCCCTCTCCCCGCGCGGCGGCCAGCGCGGCGGGCAGCGAGGCCGCCCCGACGGAGGCCGGCACGAGGGCCGTGAAGCGCGAGGTGAGTACGGCGCCGAGCACGGCGACGCCGAGGCCGTTGCCGAACTCGGCGAGCGTGCCGTTGACCCCGGCCCCGACACCGGCCTTCTCCGGCGGGATGGCGCTCATGATCGCGTTGGCCATGGCGGGCATGGCGAGGGCGATGCCCGCCCCCATGACGACGAGGCCGCCCAGCATGCCGCCGTAGGCCTCGCGTCCGAGCAGGGCGACGGCCGCGAGACCGGCGGCCAGCAGACTCATACCGGTGGCGATGGTGGCGGGCGTGCCCATCTTCGGCACGAGACGGGCGCCGAGTCCGGCGAGGTTGAGCACGATCACGGTCAGCGCGAGCGGGGCGGTGCGCAGACCGGCCTCCAGCGGGCTGTACCCCAGGACGAACTGGAGGTGCTGGGTGAGCAGGAAGAGCGAGCCGCCCATGCCGAAGGCCACGAGGATCGAGCCGGCGACCGCGCCGACGAACCGCTGGTTCCGGAAGAAGTGCATGTCCAGCATCGGATGGGGGATGTGGAGCTCCCACAGGACGAAGCCGGTGAGGAAGGCGATCCCCGTGAAGGCGGTCAGCAGGACCTGCCCGGACGTCCAGCCGTGTTCGGGGCCGGAGATGATCGCGTAGACGACGGCGGCCATGCCGAGGGTGGAGAGCAGGGCACCCAGCAGGTCGGGACGGTCGCCGCGCGGGTTCTTCGACTCCGGGACGAGCCGGACGACGGCGACGAGGCCGACGACCGCGACCGGGATGTTGATCAGGAAGATCGCGCCCCACCAGAAGTGGTCGAGCATCACCCCGCCGAGCAGCGGGCCCGCGGCGAAGCCGAGCGAGCTGACCGTGGACCAGATGCCGATCGCCTTGACGCGTTCGGTGTCGTCGAAGATCTGCACCACCACGGCGAGGGTGGTCGTCAGCAGCAGCGCGCCGCCGATCCCCATGCCGGCCCGGGCGGCGATCAACTGGCCCGGGGACTGGGCGAGTCCGGCCACCAGCGAGCCGATGCCGAACAGCGTGAGGCCGATGACGAGCATCTTCTTGCGGCCGTAGCGGTCGGAGGCGCTGCCCGCGGTGAGCAGCAGACCGGACTGGACGAGGGAGTAGGCGTTGATCATCCACTGCACATCGGCGGTGGAGGCTCCCAACTCGGTGGTGAGGGAGGGGATCGCGACGTTGAGGACGGTGTTGTCCAGCAGCACGGTGAGCTGGGCGAGGCAGATGACGCCGAGGATCAGCCAGCGCTGCGGATGGCCGCCCAGGGGGGGCGGGGTCGTGCCGTTCGGCGGCGGTGGCTGTCATACGGGCTCCTGTCTCCGAGCTCTTCTACGGCGTACGGGACGTTTTCTCGTACACCGTAGAACAGGCTTGTACGCCGTACAACTCGTTTAGGGGCGCGGCGGACGCGGGTAGCTCTCCCGGCGCGCCGGGAGCTGTCGGGAAAGCGGTGGAGAGGTGGTTCGGGGTGTCTCTGCGTCGCCGTACGGCGGGCCTGTCGATCGCCGCGGGCCTCTTGGCGACGGCGTTCGCGCCGCCCGCGGGGGCCGCGGAGCGAGGGCACGTGGTGCCCCTGCGCGTCGCGACATACAACATCCACGCGGGCGCGGGCATGGACGGGGTCTTCGACCTGGACCGGCAGGCGGCACAACTGAGAGCCCTGGGCGCGGATGTGATCGGCCTCCAGGAGGTCGACGCACACTGGGGCGCGCGCAGCGAGTGGCGCGATCTGGCGTCCGAGCTGGCCGAGCGGCTGCACATGAACGTGTCGTTCGCGCCGGTCTACAGCCTCGACCCGGTGGCGGTGGGTGAGCCCCGGCGGGAGTTCGGGGTGGCGGTGCTGTCCCGGTACCGGATCCTGGACGCCGAGAACCACGAGATCACCCGCCTGTCGACCCAGGACCCCGATCCGGTCCCGGCGCCCGCCCCGGGCTTCGGAGAGGTACTGCTCCGGGTGCGGGGGCTGCCGGTGCGTGTGTACGTGACGCACCTGGACTACCGACCCGACCCGTCCGTGCGGACCGTTCAGGTCGCCGAGACCCGGCGGATCATGGCGCGGGACCGGGGGCACAGGATCCTGCTGGGTGACTTCAACGCGACCCCGGACGCGCCTGAGCTCGCCCCGCTCTGGAAGGAGCTCACGGACGCCGATCCGGGGGCGCCGACGTTCCCGGCCGCGGACCCGGTGAACCGGATCGACTTCGTCGCGGTGTCCAAGGCGGGGAGGACGGGGGCCGGTCAGGTGCGGGTACGCGAAGCGGCGGTGGCCGAGACCCTCGCCTCGGACCACCGCCCGCTCGTCGCCGATCTGGAGCTGCGGCGTTAGGCCGCTCCCTTCCTAGGAAGTGCTCCCGCTCACCGGCTGGGTGAGGTCGTAGAAGGTCGCGCTCTGGACGGTGACCTCCTTGAAGTTCTCCTCCACCCAGGCCGAGATCTGGGACGAGGTGCCTTCGGAACCCGCCCCGCCGCCGCCCATGCCTCCGGACACGAAGTAGTGGATCTCTCCGTCGTCCACGTACTGCTTGAACTGGGCGAGCGTGGGTGACGGGTCGCTGCCGTTGAAGCCGCCGATCGCCATCACGGGGTCGCCGGTGGCGAGCTGGTAGCTCGCGGCGTTCTGGGATCCCACGGCCGCGGCGACCCAGGTGTAGGCGTCGGCGTTCTGGCCGAGCAGCGTCGTGGCCTCGGTGTCGACGGTCGAGCCGCCCAGCAGTCCGCCCATGCCACCGCCGCCCCCGCCCGGGCCGCCCTCGCCCATGCCGCCTCCGGGCATGCCGCCGGCCTGCGCACCGTTCCCGGGCGCCTGGCCCTGGTTCTGGCCCTGGTTCCGGCCCGGGGTGCCGCCGGGCGCGGTGCCCTGGGCGTTGCCCGGTGCCTGGCCGCCGCCCTGCTGGGTGCCCTGACCGGGAGGCTGCCCGCCGCCGGGCCCGCCTTCGCCCGGGCCGCCGCCCCGGCCGCCGCCCGGTCCGCCCATGCTCGCGCCGGACGGCCCGGCGGTGACGATCGATCCCTGGTGCCCGGTGTTCAGCGTGCTGACGGTGTACGCCGTCGGCCCGGCCAGCGACGCGGCCAGCCCCAGCCCGACCGCGCCCAGTGCCAGGGTCCTGCCCAGCCGTGCGGCCAGCAGCAGCCCCACCGCTGCCACCGATCCGCCGATCAGCACGGCCCAGCGCAGCCAGGGGAGGTAGTCGGGGGTGCGCCCCAGCAGGACGTACGACCACACGGCGGTCACCGCGACGGCCGTCCCGAGCGTGGCCCCCGCCCACCAGCGGGACCGCTCCTCCCACAGGACCGTGGCGCCCATGCCGGTCAGCGCCGCGAGGTAGGGCGCCAGGGCCACCGTGTAGTACTGGTGGAAGATCCCGGCCATGAAGCTGAAGACGAGGGCCGTCATCAGCAGCGAGCCGCCCCAGGCGAGGAACGCCGCACGCGCGGTGTCGGTCCGCTTCGTCCGCCGGGTCAGCCAGAGACCGGCGACGAGCAGCAGCAGCGCGGCGGGCAGCAGCCAGGAGATCTGGCCGCCGATCTCGGAGTTGAACATCCGGCCGAGGCCGGTCTCCCCCCAGCCGCCGCCCTGGCCGCCACCGCCGCCCCCGCCGACGCTGCCGGTCTCCTCGCCGTTGATCCGGCCGAGCCCGTTGTAGCCGAAGGTGAGTTCCAGGAAGGAGTTGTTCTGCGATCCGCCGATGTACGGACGCGAGGACGCGGGCCACAGCTCCACGAGCGCCACCCACCAGCCGCCGGCGACGACCATCGCGAGGGCGGACACACCGAGCTGCCCGAACCGCTTCCGTACGGACACCGGGGCGCACACCGCGTACAGCACCGCCAGCGGCGGCAGGATCAGGAACGCCTGCAGGGTCTTGGACAGGAACGCGAGCCCCACCGCGACCCCCGCCCACACCAGCCACTTCGTCCGGCCGCCTTCCAGGGCGCGCAGCACGCAGTAGACGGTCACGGTCATCAGCAGGGCGAGCAGGGCGTCCGGGTTGTTGAAGCGGAACATCAGCGCGGCCACCGGCGTCAGCGCGAAGACCGCCATGGTGATCAGCCCGGCACCCGCGCTGAAGCGGCGGCGCACGGCGGCGTACAGGACACCGGCCGTCGCGACGCCCATCAGGACCTGCGGGGCCAGGATCGCCCAGGAGCTCAGCCCGAAGACGCGCACCGAGAGGGCCATCGGCCAGAGCGTGGCCGGGGGCTTGTCGACGGTGATGGCGTTGGCGGCGTCCAGCGAACCGAAGAAGAAGGCCTTCCAGCTCTGGCTTCCGGCCTGGACGGCCGCGGAGTAGAAGGAGTTGGCGTAGCCGGAGGCGCCGAGGTTCCACAGGTAGGCGAGCGTGACGGCCAGGAGCAGGCCGAGGAAGGCGGGCCGTGCCCAGCGCGGGTCCTCGGGCCTGCCCCGCCACACGCGCTGCGGCAGTGAGGGGGCCGGGCGGCCGTGGCCGGATGTGCGGTGCGGTACCGCGAGGCGGTCGGGATGGGTGGCGGTCATCGCGCGTCCCTCGGTGCGTGGGCGGCCCCCGGCCGGGCGCCGGGGTGGTCGGTGCGCCGGTCGGGGAAGACCCAGGCGCGGAAGAGCAGGAACCGCAGCACCGTCGCCGCGAGGTTGGCGGCGATCAGCACGGCGAGTTCCGTGCCGTGCGACGGCGACCCGGAGGCCGTGTCCAGGGCCGCGAGCGAACCGCTGGTCAGCGCGAGGCCGATGGCGAAGACGACCAGCCCCTGCGCCTGGTGCCGTACGGACCCGCCCCGCCCGCGTACGCCGAAGGTGAGCCTTCGGTTGGCCGCCGTGTTGGCGACGGCGGAGACCAGGAGGGCCGCGCCGTTGGCGATCTGCGGGCCGGCGCCCAGCCGGAAGAGGGAGTACAGGGCGAGGTAGACGAGCGTGGAGAGCGCACCGACCACACAGAAGCCGACCAGTTGCCGGGCGAGGCCGCCGGGCACCCCCGGTACGCCGCGGTCGCGCGGGTCGTCGCCGAAGGGCCGCGCCAGGCGGTCCAGCGGCAGCGCCCCGGTGGCCAGCGCGCGGCCGACCCGCCAGACGCCCTTGAGGTCGTCCGTGGCGGTCCGCACGATGTGCACGGTGGAGTCCGGGTCGTCGACCCAGTCGACCGGCACCTCGTGGATGCGCAGCCCGGCCCGCTCCGCGAGCACCAGCATCTCCGTGTCGAAGAACCAGCCGGTGTCCTCGACCATCGGCAGCAGCCGCTCGGCGACCTCCCGCCGTATCGCCTTGAACCCGCACTGGGCGTCGCTGAACCGGGCGGACAGCGAGGAACGCAGGATGAGGTTGTAGGACCGCGAGATGAACTCCCGCTTCGATCCCCGCACCACCCGCGAACTCCGGCTCAGCCGTGAGCCGATGGCGAGGTCCGAGTGGCCGGAGATGAGCGGCGCGACCAGCGGCAGCAGCGCGTTGAGGTCGGTCGAGAGGTCGACGTCCATGTAGGCGAGGACCGGGGAGTCGGAGTGGGACCAGACGGTGCGCAGTGCCCGTCCCCGGCCCTTCTCCTCCAGCCGGTACGACCGCACCTGGGGGATCACCGCGGCGAGCCGGTCCGCCACCTGGGGCGTGCGGTCGGTGCTCGCGTTGTCCGCGACGGTGATGCGGAAGGGGTAGGGGAAGGTCCGGGTCAGGTGGTCGTGCAGGCGGAGCACACAGGGTTCGAGGTCCTTCTCCTCGTTGTAGACGGGAACCACTACGTCGAGTACGGGAGCACCGGCCGCATCGACCGCCGCGGCCAGGAGGTGCTCCCGGGCCGGCAGAGTGCTCCAAGGGGTGTCGGTTTGCATGACATCGACACTCGCCAACCCCGCTGTCACACCCGTGTGCTGTGCCTGTGGCCGCCCTGTGAGTGCGCCACGGCGCCCTCCGGGCCGCTCACCGGGGCTCCGGCGGCCCGGTCCTCGTACACCGCGTCCGCCGGCAGCCGGACCGCGAACGCCGTGTCCCCGGGCACCGAGCGCACCTCCACCCGGCCACCGTGCGCGGCCACGACGGCCTGCACGATGGCGAGGCCCAGCCCCGTCGACCCGGCCTGCCGGGACCGTGAGGCGTCACCTCGGGCGAACCGCTCGAAGACGTGCGGCAGCAGCCCGTCGGGGATGCCGGGCCCGTCGTCCCGGACCTCCAGGGTCACCCAGGGCAGGTCGCCGCGCGCCGGGCACACCCGGACCGTGACGGTCGTCCCGGGCGGTGTGTGGGTGCGGGCGTTCGCCAGCAGGTTGACCAGGACCTGCTGGATCCGGGCAGGGTCGGCGTGCACGGTCGCGGGCACCTCGGGCAGCTCCAGCCGCCAGTGGTGGGACGGCCCCGCCCCGTGTCCGTGCGCGGCCCGGTCGGCCGCGCGGGCGTCGCTCACCGCGTCGACGACGAGCGGTGAGAGATCGGTGCTCTCGTAGGAGAGCGGCCGTCCGGCGTCGAGTCTGGCCAGGAGCAGCAGGTCCTCGACCATGCCGGTCATCCGCTCGGCCTCGGACTCGATCCGTCCCAGCGCGTGCCGGGTGTCCGGCCCGGCCTGCTCCCGTCCGCGCCGGGTCAGCTCGGCGTACCCGCGGATCGAGGCGAGCGGGGTCCGCAGTTCGTGGCTGGCGTCGGCGACGAACTGCCGAACCCGCGTCTCGCTCCGCTGCCGGGCGTCCAGGGCCGAACCGACGTGGCCCAGCATCCGGTTGAGGGCCGCGCCGACCTGGCCGACCTCCGTACGCGGGTCGGCCTCGGCGTCGGGGACGCGTTCCAGCAGGGCGACCTCGCCGCTGTGCAGGGGGAGTTCGGAGACCCGGGTCGCGGTGGCGACCACCCGGCGCAGCGGGCGCAGGGCGACACCGACCATCGCGGTGCCCGCGATCCCGGCGGCGACGAGACCGGCACCGGTGACACAGACCTCGACCAGGATCAGGGTGGTGATCGCCTTGTTGACCTCGGCGGTGGGGACGCCGACGAGGACGGTCGTACCGCTGCCCGAAGGGACGGCCTCCACCCGGTAACCGCCGAGGCCGGGAAGCTCCACGTCGTGCGCCTCGCCGTCCGGGGTGACGGCGGCCGCCTCCAGGGCGCTCGTCTGGGCGCCGGTCAGCGGCTCGGTCCTGTCCTGGGCCGGCAGGCTGCCCCGCTTGGTCACCTTCGACTCGATGACGGAGCCGTCCACGTACACGGCTCCGAACGTCTTGAACGGCTGTCCGCTGCCCGCACCGATGAGGTCCAGCGGGTCGGCGCCGCCACCGGGGGCGGGCTTGCCTCCGCCGTCACCCGGGGGACGCGGCTGGGCGCGTGCGGCGATGTCGTGCAGCTGGCTGTCCAGCTTGCCGTACATGTAGCTCTGGAAGGCGATCGTGGTGACCGAGCCGATCACGGCCGCGACGACCGCGATGAGCGTCACCGCGTACACCACGAGCCGGGTCCGCAGCGTCCACGGCCTCCCGGTGCGCGCGCGTGCTGAGGCCATCGGGTCACTCACCGGGCTTGATCAGGTATCCCGCCCCGCGCCGGGTGTGGATCATGGGGCTGCGCCCCGCGTCGATCTTCTTGCGCAGGTACGAGATGTACAGCTCGACGACGTTCGCCTGGCCGCCGAAGTCGTAGTTCCAGACGCGGTCCAGGATCTGCGCCTTGCTGAGCACCCGGCGCGGGTTGCGCATCAGGAAACGCAGCAGCTCGAACTCGGTCGCCGTGAGGTGGATGGAGTCGTCCCCCCGGCTCACCTCGTGGCTGTCCTCGTCCAGGACCAGGTCGCCGACGACGAGCGTCGACTCGCTGCGCGCGACGGCCGTGCCCGAGCGCCGGATCAGCCCGCGCAGCCGGGCCACCACCTCCTCCAGGCTGAAGGGCTTGGTGACGTAGTCGTCGCCGCCCGCCGTGAGCCCGGCGATGCGGTCCTCCACCGCGTCCCGCGCGGTCAGGAACAGTACCGGCACGTCCGGGGCCTCCCGGCGCAGTCGGCCCAGCACCGTGAGCCCGTCCATGTCGGGCAGCATCACGTCCAGGATCACCGCGTCGGGCCGGAAGTCCCGCGCCGCCCGCAGTGCCTCGGCACCGTCCCCGGCGCTGCGCACCTCCCAGCCCTCGTAGCGCAGGGCCATGGAGAGCAGTTCGGCGAGCGGGGCCTCGTCGTCCACGATCAGGACGCGCACGGGGTGGCGGTCCGGCCTGAGCAGTTCGGTGCGCCCCTGGGGCGAGGTCGTCGTCGTCATGCCTCAAGGCTGTGAGACGGCCGTGAGAGAGACCTTGCGCCCACCTGTGAATTTCCTGAGAAACGGGCCCACCGGCCGGCGGTCAGCCGAACAGCGCCCTCGCGTTCTTGTGGCACACGGCCCGCAACCAGTCGTCGCCGAGCCCCAGCCGCTCCAGGGCGTGCAGCTGATGGGCGTAGGGATACGGGATGTTCGGGAAGTCCGTGCCGAGCAGGATCCGGTCCCCGAGGTCCGCCAGCCGGCCGCGCTCGGTGACCGGGAACGGCGTGAACTCCTCGGTGAAGTCGGTGAACGCCATCGTCGTGTCGAGCCGCACCTCGGGGTACGCCGACGCCAGCGCCAGGAACTCCGCGTACTCCGGCATCCCCATGTGCGCCACCACCAGCCGCAGCCGCGGGTGGCGGGACAGCAGCCGGCCGACCGGTTCGGGCCCGGTGTACTTCCCCGGCGCTGGACCGGAACCGCAGTGCATGACCACCGGGACACCGGCCTCGGAGAGCAGCCCCCACACGGGCTCCAACAGCGGGTCGTTCGCGTCGTACGCCCCGACCTGGAGGTGCGACTTGAAGACCCGCGCCCCGCCCTCGACCGCCTGACGCACATAGCGCTCGACGCCCTCCTCCGGGAAGAAGGTCGCGGTGTGCAGGCAGTCCGGCACCCGCGCGGCGAACCCGGCCGCCCACTCGTTCAGCCAGGCGGCCATCCCCGCCTTGTGGGGGTAGAGCATGGCGGTGAACCGCAGCACCCCGAAGGAACGCAGCAGGGCGAGGCGTTCGTCCTCGTCGTGCCGGTAGGTGATCGGCCACTCCATGCCGGTCAGCGGCCCCGCCGAGTCGAAGTACGCCCAGACCTTGCGGAGCACCCGCTCCGGCATGAAGTGCGTGTGGACGTCGATGATCCCGGGCAGCCCGAGCCGCTCCCAGAACCGCACGACGTCGTCGCGGTCCCCGTCCCTGTGCCTGTTCGCGTCCCCGTCCCCGTCCCGATTCCTGTCCCTGTCCATCCGCCGCACCCTCCGCTCTCCCTTTGCCGGCCCGCGACGAGGCTTCTTCTCGACGGCCCGCCACGAGGCTTCGCCTGGCCTGCCCGCGACGATCTCAGAACAGTCCGTCCTGCACCCCACCGGCCCCCACGGCGACGAGCGGCACGCTCACCCCCGCACGCGCGTCGGCAGCGGCCAGCTGCCAGCCGGTGATCAGCCGGGTGTCCAGGACGACCGTGCCGTCGGCCGGGGTCTGCAGATACAGGTCGGGCCCGGCCCCCGCGACCAGGCGCCCGGCCACGACGCCGCCGTCCACCAGTCCGCTCACGGCCCGCACCGGCGCCCCCGCGCTTGTGAGGGCGAAGATCCCCGCGTGGTCGACGGCCTCGAACGGCAGCCGCTCCAGGGCCTTCGGCCACCCGGCCCCCTCCAGCGCCACGGCCCGCCGGTAGAGCCCCTCGACCTCGGCGGACCGCTCCTCCGTCCCCGGCAGCCCGCCCCGCACCGCCCGCTTGCGCGCGTACGGGATCCGGTCGGGCACCCCGAGGGCGGCGCGCAGCAGCTCCTCCGTACGCCGTGCGGCCATCAGCGGCCCGCGCCCCAGCCAGCTGAACACCACCGCCCCCTGTTCCCGCAACCGCGCCCCGCCCCGGGCCTCCCCGGTGATCCCGACCTTCACCGTCCCGGGCCCGAACCAGGCGAGATAGACGCGGTACGGGCGCGGGTCGTCGGCGAGCGTGTCGGCGGCCACCGAGTGCGCCCGGTCCAGCCGCGCACACTCCGGGCACCGCGCCCCCGTACTCCGGACCGGCACCACGGCCACCAGGGGGCACGGATTACCCCGGGCCCCCACACAGTGCCGCTCCCCCTCGGCACGGAACCCGAGCTCCCGCCCGTACGCCAGGGCGCTCACCCGCCGGACGTCACCGCCGCGCCACCCCAGCACGGGCCCGTCAGCAGGCCCCTCACCGGGCCAGCTCAACCCGGTGCAGTGCCAGCTCATGCGTCCAACTCCCCGCTCCACGTCACCGCACCGAACGACCGAACGACCGACCGACCGGGCCGCCGACGCCCGCCGTGTCGCCCGACAGGCATCTGAAAAGGGTAGGGGAAATCACGGTCGGACACTCTCCCAAAGGCGACCGTGGACACCCCCCGGGGAACAGTTCTCGACCGCGCCGCCGCAATCCGTTTCATGGACGGAGTCGCGATGAACGGGGCTCACCCCAAATGCGTTTCCGCATGGATCGAACCCGAAGCCGACACCCATATGAAAAGCGAGCTTCCGAAGGCCGTGGGCACCCCGCGGCAGATCGGGACTCGTCGGCGCTCCGCCCACACCCCCACCGGAGACCTGCATCCTGGGCCCGATGAAGCGGTACGACTTCACGCTGCTGCCCACGGGCGGCAAGCCCGGCTCGGCCGGGGAAGCCGAGCCCGGCCTGCCCGGCGACGATGACGACAAGCGGCCGGGCGCGGCGAAGCCCGGCTCGGGCACGGGCCACTCGGCGCAGGGCGGCGGGAGACCGGCCGGCCACCCGGCCGTCTTCACTCCGTTTTCACTCTGTGTGCTTTCAGCGACCGTCGGCACGCGCCGTAGGTCCGCTATGCGCACTTTTCTCCGCCTTCCCGTAACAGGGCGTCAACTCACGTGTCACAGGGCCGTCTTCATGCGAGGTCGACCGCAACGCCTCACCCGCAGGTAGGTGTCCTATGAAACAACAGCGCCCGCTCAGCCGGAGCGAGCGCGAGGACACCGCTCTCAGGAGTACCGATGCGCGTCAAGAAGATGTCCGCCCTCGCCCTCGCCGTCGCCGCCGCCGGTCTCTCGCTGACCGCGTGCGGCGGCGACGGATCGGACGCCGCCGCCGACACCAGCGGGTCCGCCACCGCGAGCAGCTCCACCGGCGGCCAGGACTCGACCGCGGATTCCGGTTCCTCCTCCGCGTCCTCCACCGGATCCGGCAAGGGTTCCTCCACCACCTCCGGCAAGGGCAGCGAACTCGCCGCCAACAGCGGGTCCACGACATCGGGCGCCCTGTGCAAGACCGACGATCTCACCCTCAGCGTCTCCCCCACGGGAGTCGAGGACCCCGACGAGAAGCAGATCGTCGTCAACCTGAAGAACGACGGCTCCGGCACGTGCAGCATGCGCGGCTTCCCGGGCGTGCAGCTCGTGGGCCCCGACGGCCTGGGCGACACCGGCCCCGACGCGGCCCGCACCGACACCTCGGGGGACGCCGTCACCATCGCCTCCGGCGAGGAGACCCGCTTCCTGCTGCACTACATCCCGGACACCAGCGGCTCCGGCAAGACCTACACCCGGCTCTCGGTCACCCCGCCCGACGAGAAGATCTCCGCGATCGTGAACCTCGGTGACCTGGCCATCACCGTCGCCGCCCCCAGCACGACCTCCCCGGACGTCTTCGTGGACCCCATCGGCTACCACGTCGGCTCCGGCAAGTGAGCTGAACGCAGCCCTTCACCCGATCCGCCCGGCCTCACCCGATCCGCCCGGCCTCACCCGATCCGCCCGGCCCGCCCGGCCCGCCCGCTCCGTCCGACCCCGGACGAGCCGGTCGGGGCCGCGGGGCCTGGGCACGCCCCGAGTCCGGACATACGCCAGAGGCCCCCGGGATTTCTCCTGGGGGCCTCTGGCCTGCTGTGCACTCGGCAGGATTCGAACCTGCAACCTTCTGATCCGTAGTCAGATGCTCTATCCGTTAAGCTACGAGTGCTTGTCGTCGGTCTTACCCGGCGGCTTCGCTCCCCGGGCTTTTCTGCCTGGTCGGCGTTGCGGGAACAACATTACATGACCTGCGCCGTGACGCGAAATCCATTAGTCATACAGCCCCTGACCTGCGGTTATGCCCGTCAGTGACGACCTCGGGGCCCGATCGGGACACCAGGGACGGCCCGGTCACGACCGAAGCCCCGTGCCAGGGGCACGGGGCTTCGGGATCTTGCGGAGGCGGAGGGATTTGAACCCTCGATGGGCTTTAAGACCCAAACCGCATTAGCAGTGCGGCGCCATAGACCGGACTAGGCGACGCCTCCAGCACACCTCGCGCGAACGCGAGTGGTGCGTGCAGATGATGACACAGTCGAGCGTGCTGTCACCAATCGCGGCTCACGGTACTAGGCAGGTGGGCGGCTAGGCAAAGCGCCCTGCGGGCGGGTCACCGGCGGGCGCGTCCCCGTTCGGCCCCCATGAGTTGCGCAACGTGCGGGCGTCCGGAGCGTTAGAGAAGGCGAGGGCTCCGCCCTCTGTCCGCCACCGCCCACCCGCCCCGCGCGCGTACGCCCACATGGCGCACGCCGGAGCGGTACCGGCGCGCCGACGGCGCGCCAGAACACACAGGAGCTCCCCTCATGCTGCGCCGCCTCACCCTCACCGCCGTGGCCTCTCTCGCCGCGCTGTCCGCCGCCGCGCCCGCCGCCACCGCCGTCACGCCCCTGCTGCCGCTGCCTCCGCTCCCGGTGCTCCAGCACGACCGGCTGCTCTCCCCGGCCGAGCCCGCCGACGGGACCCGGCTCACCGTCACCGTCTCGGACTCCGGCAATCCCACGGCCGACGGCACCTTCGAGCTGGAGTGCGGCCCTGCGGGCGGCAGCCACCCCCAGGCCCAGCGGGCGTGCGACCTGCTGGACGAGGCGGAGCAGTCGGGCAAGAACCCCTTCGTACCGACGGACCGGAACGCCATGTGCACCATGCAGGCAGGCGGGCCCGCCGCCGCCCGGGTCGAAGGCACCTGGCAAGGGCAGCCGATCGACGCCCGGTTCAGCCGCGCCAACGGCTGCGAGATCTCCCGCTGGAACAACCTCGTGCCCGTGCTCCCCACCGCGCGGTAGCCGGCGCGGTAACCGCCGTACCCGCCCCTCGGGTGATCGCCCGAGGGGCATCTACGCATGTCACAGGGAGCGCGCGGCCTCCGGCACAGGCCACCGGCGTACGCCGCGTGCACAGAACCTTGGTGAGAGCTCCCCCTCATCCGCCGCCCCACCGCCCCTCCCTGCCTTTAGACTCCTTCCATGACGGTCCGAGGCCCACGCGACGAAATGGGTCCAGCCGTCAGCACGGTGCGGTAATCAGGGAGGAAGCGTCTCGTGAGCAGCAGGCCATCCCGAGGCGCTGCTCGCCTCGCAGCCATACTCGACGCCCTCCCGGACGGGCTCCTGCTCGTCAACTGCAACGGCACGGTCGTCAACGCCAACACCATCGCCCTCGAGATGTTCGAGACCCCGGGCACCGCGCTCGTGGGGCGCGGACTGCTGGATCTGCTGCCGGAGTTCGACTCCAGGCTGATCCCGGGGTCGATGCGCAGGCCGGATGCTGCGGACGAGCAGGGCAGGACCAAGCCCAGGCGCATGATCGCGCGCCGGACCGACGGCACCGAGTACCCCGTCGAGGTCACCAGCGCGAGCCTGGACAGCGGTCAGGCCGCCTACAACGACATCCACTCCAGTTACACCGGCGACGAGCTGCTCATGCTCGTCATCCGGGATCTCACCGGCACCGTCGACACCGAGGCCGAGCTGGCCCGTTCGCAGCGGCAGACGGAGATGATCCTGCGCGCCGCCTCCGAGGGCGTCGTCGGTACGGACATGGACGGCCGGGTCGTCCTGGTCAATCCCGCCGCCGCGCAGATCCTCGGCTTCCGCGCCAGCGACCTGGGCGGCAAGGAGCTGCACACCCTCGTCCTGCACTCGCGGGCGGACGGCGAGCCCTTCCCGTACGACGGATCACCCCTGGCCGACACGCTCAAGTCGGGCCGCAAGCACCGGGTGCGCGGTCAGGTGCTCTGGGCCAAGAGCGGCGCGGCGGTGCCGGTCGACCTGACGACCGCGCCGGTGCGCGACGGCGACCAACTGGTCGGCGCCGTGATGACGTTCACCGACCGCAGGCCGTACGAGGAACTGACCGAGCAGCACACGGCCGAGACCGAGCGGCTCACCGAGCGGCACGCCGCCGAGATCGCCGAGCTCACCGAGCGCCACCAGGCCGAGACCACCGCGCTCACCGAGGCGCACACGGCCGAACTGGCCGACCGCACCGAGCGGTACGCATCCGAGCTGGAGGAGAAGACCGAGCGGCTCACCAGCCTCGGCGAACGGCACACCCAGCTGACCGCGGTCCTCGGTGAGTCCCTGCGCGGCCCGCTGGAGGAGCTGCGCGGCGAACTCTCGGCGCTCGCCGCCGACCCGGCCGGCCAGCTCTGGCCCGAGGCCAACCAGATCCTGCACCACCTCGCCGCGGGCTACGCCCGGATGGCGACGCTCGTCGACAACGTCCTCGGCTACCAGCGGCTGGACAGCGGCGCCGAGGAGCTGACCAAGCAGCCCGTGCTGCTCGACTCGGTGGTGACCGCCGGCATCGACGGCGCGGTCGAGCTGATCGGGCCGGGCCGGGCGCAGTTCGCGGTGCACGCGCCGCCGATCGAGGCCGAGGTCGACGCGGCCCGGCTGGTCACGGCGCTCGCCCACCTCGTGGCCGACGTGGCCGGGGTCGACTCGACGGGCCGGGCGAGGCCGGTGCCGGGTGGCGGCTATGTCGACTCGACCGTCGTCGTGGCGGCGGCGCAGCGGGGTGACGTCGTCCGGATCGAGGTGCGGGGGCCGTTCGCCGGGGGCGACCCGGTGCACGTACCGATCGTCCGGGGCATCGTCCGGGCGCACGGCGGGGTGCTCCAGACGCACGAGATGCCCGGGATGAGCGGCAGTGCGTACGTCCTGGAGGTGCCGATCGGCGCGGGCGCGGGAACGATCGCGCCTCCGCCCGAACCGGCGGCCGCACCGGTGTCCGAGCCCTCTCCCGCCCCGATGCCTGAACCGGCTTCCGGCCCGGTGGCGGCCCCGGTACCTCCCGCCGTGTCCGCTCCGGCGCCGCTTCCGGCGGCCGAGGCGCCCGCCGTGCCGGACGCGTCCGTAGCGGGACCGGCCGTGCCCGGGCAGGCCGTCGCGGAGTCCGAAGCGCAGCCCGCGCCGGGCGGTCGGCGCCGGGCGCGCAGGTCGTCGACGGACGCGTTCCTGGAGAGCCCCGTGGCGGACGGCCCCGCCGACTCCGTGGACGTCCCGGTGGCCGAGCCCACGGGGCGGCGCAGGGCACGTCGTGCCGTGGCGGCCGATGAGGCGCAGGCTGCGGAGGCGGCCCCGCCCCGGCAGGGTGAGGGTTCCGGGCGCAGGCGTGGCCGCCCCAGCCCGGCGGAGTCGGGTACGGAGGCGGCCGCTCCGGGCGAACAGTCCCGGCAGGCACTCGCGTTGCCGGCGCCGGTCGGGGCCCCGTCCGAGGGGTCCGTGGTGACGGCGGCCGAGGGTGCCCAGGGCAACACCGGCCGCCCGCAGCGCGGGCAGACCGTGCCGCCCCAGGGTGTTCCGCCCGAGACCGCGGCCCGTCAGGCATCCCCGGGGGGCGAGAACCAGCACGCCCTTCCGGCCGTGGCCTCACCGGATCCCGCGACGCAGCCCGGACAGCCCGGTCAGCCGGGCCGGCAGACCGGCGGCCGACGGGCCCGCAGGGCCCTCACGCTGTCCCAGGAGCGTTCCGCGCCGCCCGAGTCGGCGGGACCGCGTACGGCGTTCGCGCTGCCGCCCGCCGACGCCGACCGGGTGCCGCCCGCGACGCCCGGCGCCGTGGCCCCCGGGGGCCCCGCTCCCGGGCTGCCCGTCGCCCCGGGCGTCCCCATGCCCGCGCCCGACGTCCCGGGACGCGCGGGCGCCCCGGGGCGCCCCTCCGGCGACCAAGGTGTGCCGACGGCGCCCGGGGTCCCGGCCGAGCGCCACGACGCCGTACGCACGGCGCCCGACGCCGACCACACCCCGCCGCAGGCCCACCCCGTACCGTCCGGCCGCCGCAGGGCGCCTCGTACGGACGTCCCGGAGCAGCCGGCCGCCGTCCGGCCCGGTCATCCCGTGCCCGGACAGCCGCTGCCGGCCGTCCCGCCGCAGCCCGACTGGGTGGAGGCCGGCGCGTCGGGGCAGGGTCCGGCCGTGCTCACGGACCAGGACGACGCGCCCGCTCCGGCCGCCGACGCGCCGTGGGGGGTCCCCGACGGCACCACGCACACCACCGGCACCCTCGCGGCCGGTCCGCACCCGGACGCCGCTTCCGGTCCCGTACCGGACGCGCGGCGCCAGCCGCTGCCTGCCGAGGCGCCGACGTCCGCGTCGTCGGACTCCGCGCAGAGCCGTGCCTTCAGCGTCCGGACCCTGGGGCAGGGGGTGCCGTTCGCGCAGCACCTGGCGCACCAGCAGAACCAGACGCTCGGCGGTGCCGGCCGGCGCCGCAAGCTCGCCGCCCCGCCGGCCGCGGAGCCTCCGGCCCCGGCCGGACAGCCCGCGCCTCCGCAGCCGGTACCGCCCCGGTCCGCACAGCAGACTCCCGCGCCGCCGGCGCCCGCTCCCGTACCGCCGCAGTCCGGGCCCGTGAGCGCGCCTCCGGGCGGGACCACGCAGGGTTCGGGGTCCGGGCAGTTGCTGTCCGCCCCCGCCTCCGAGGGGCGCGCCTACGCGATAGGCGCACCGGACGAGGGAGCCGAGGGCCCGGAGCCGCTGGACGGGCCCGGAGGAGCCGTCGAGGTGGCCAACCGTCCGCAGCCGCAGCCCGTCGACGACGAGCTGCCCCCGGAGCCGCTGGACAACCCGCGCCGGCTCCTCGTCTGGCCCGCGCCGGACGTCACCACACAGCAGGCGCTCAGCGACCGCGGCTACCGTCCGGTGATCGTCCACTCCCGGGAGGAGGTCGACGCCCAGATCGCGGCCTTCCCCGCCGCGCTCTTCGTCGACCCGCTGACCGGTCCGATCACCCGTACCGCCCTGCAGTCGCTGCGCCAGGCGGCCGTGGCAGCCGAGGTGCCGGTGCTGGTGACGGCCGGTCTGGGGCAGGCGACCAGGGAGGCCGCGTACGGCGCCGACCCCGCCGTGCTCCTCAAGGCGCTCGCACCGCGCGACAGCGACCAGCACCCGCCGCGTGTGCTGGTGATCGAGGAGCACGAGGAGATCGCGCTCGCCCTCACGGAGACGCTGGAACGCCGCGGGATGCAGGTGGCCCGGGCCGCCGGCGACAGCGAGGCGGTCGAGCTCGCCGGCCGGATGCGGCCGAACCTGGTCGTGATGGACCTGATGCAGGTACGCCGCCGGCGCGCGGGGATCATCGACTGGCTGCGGGCCAACGGCGCGCTGAACCGTACGCCGCTCGTCGTCTACACCTCGGCCGGCCTCGACGCGTCGGAGCTCGGGCTGCTGGCTTCGGGCGAGACCGTGCTCTTCCTGGCTGAGCGTTCGACGAGCGACGAGGTACAGGCCCGGATCGTCGACCTGCTGGCGAAGATAGGGACGAACTGACGCGCCCGACGGCACGTCACGGGACGAGGGCGGTACGGGAGACCCGTACCGCCCTCGTCGTGCGTCGGACCGTGGCTCAGAGCCGGGTGACGTCGAGCTCGCCGTCCGCGTACTGCCTGCGGATCACCTTCTTGTCGAACTTGCCCACGCTCGTCTTCGGCACCGCCGGGATGATCGTCCAGCGTTCGGGCAACTGCCACTTGGCGACGGACCGGGCGAGGAAGGCCTTGAGCGCCGCGTAGTCGGCGGTGGCGCCTTCCTTGAGGACGACGGTCGCCAGGGGGCGTTCGCCCCACTTGTCGTCGGGGACGGCGACGACCGCGGCTTCGGCCACGTCCGGGTGCGCCATGATCGCGTTCTCCAGTTCGACGCTGGAGATCCACTCGCCACCGGACTTGATGACGTCCTTGGCCCGGTCCGTGAGGGTGAGGAACCCTTCGTCGCTGATCACGCCGACATCGCCGGTCTTCAGCCAACCGTCCTCGCTGAACTTGTCCTCGGGGCGCAGGTCCTCGCCGCCCGCCCCGCCGTAGTAGGCACCGGCGATCCAGGAGCCGCGCACCTCCAGCTCGCCCGCGGACTCGCCGTCCCACGGCAGGTGCTCACCGCCCGGTCCGACCAGCCGCGCCTCCACCCCGGCCGGGAAACGTCCCTGGGTGACGCGGTACGGCCACTCCTCCTCGGCGGTCAGTCCGGCGGGCGGGTTGGCCATGGTGCCGAGCGGGGACGTCTCCGTCATGCCCCAGGCGTGGCAGAGACGGACACCGAGCTTGTCGTACGCCTCCATCAGGGACGGCGGACAGGCCGCGCCGCCGATGGTGACGCGGGCCATGGAGCTGAGGTCGCGTGGGTGGGCGGTGACCTCGGCGAGCAGCCCCTGCCAGATGGTGGGGACGGCGGCGGCGTGCGTCGGCCTCTCGCTCTCGATCATCTCGGCGAGCGGGGCCGGCTGGAGGAAACGATCCGGCATCAGCATGTTCACACCGGTCATGAACGTGGCGTGCGGCAGCCCCCACGCGTTCACATGGAACTGCGGGACGACGACGAGGCTGGTGTCCTTGTCCGTCAGCCCCATCGACTCGGTCATGTTGACCTGCATGGAGTGCAGGTAGATGGAGCGGTGGGAGTAGACGACGCCCTTGGGGTCCCCGGTGGTCCCGGAGGTGTAGCACATGGCGGCGGCCTGGCGTTCGTCCAGATCGGGCCAGTCGTAGGCGGTGGGCCGGCCGGCGAGCAGTTCCTCGTACTCGTGCACCCGCGGGGCGGCGCCGTCGAGCACCGAACGGTCGCCCGGGCCGGTCACGACCACGTGCCGGAGGGACGGCAGGTGGGGGAGGAGCGGAGCCAGCAGCGGCAGCAGTGAACCGTTGACGATGACGACCTGGTCGTCGGCGTGGGCGACGACCCAGACCAGTTGCTCGGGGGCGAGACGCAGGTTGAGGGTGTGCAGCACGGCGCCCATGGAGGGGATCGCGAAGTAGGCCTCGACGTGCTCGGCGTTGTTCCACATCAGCGTCGCGACCCGCTGGTCGCCCGTGACGCCGAGTTCGTCGCGCAGGGCGTGGGCGAGCTGCGCGGCCCGCGCGCCGATCTCGGCGAAGGACCGCCGCTGCGGTTCCGGCTCGCCGGTCCAGGTCGTCACCTGCGACTTCCCGTGGATGGTCATCCCGTGCGACAGGATGCGGGTGACAGTCAGCGGTACGTCCTGCATGGTGCTCAGCACGGCGTCCTCCCGGTGGGCGCTACGCGGCAGTAAGGTTGCGCTGATTCTGCGCACATACCAAGCGGTATGTCACTACTTCCGGGAGTACGAATCGGTGAAGCGGGTGAATTCGGGGCGTCGGCCGCCCTTCCCGCTCAGTGCACCGGAGCCAGCTCAGGGTCCGCCCGGAGCTTCCCGAGCGCCCTGGAGACGGCGCTTTTCACCGTGCCGACGGAGACGCCGAGCACCTCGGCCGTCTGCGCCTCGCTGAGGTCCTCGTAGTACCGCAGGACGACCATGGCCCGCTGCCGGTCCGGGAGCCTGAGGACGGCACGCCACATCGCGTCGCGCAGCGACTGCTGCTCGGCGGGGTCGGGGGCCGGCGGGGCCTCCTTCTCGGGGACCTCCCCGCAGGCGTACTCGTCGACCTTGCGCTTGCGCCACTGCGAGGTGCGGGTGTTGAGCAGGGCACGGCGCACGTACCCGTCGAGCGCGCGGTGGTCCTCGATCCGCTCCCAGGCGACGTACGTCTTGGTCAGAGCGGTCTGCAGCAGATCCTCGGCGTCACTGGGGTTCGCGGTGAGGGAGCGGGCGGTCCGCAGCAGTACAGGCCCCCGCGCCTGTACGTACGACGAGAACGACGCGTAGCGGCGGTGTCCGGCGGGGGCGGCGTACGCCCTGGAGGCGCCGGTGCAGACTGGCGTGGTCATGTCTCCACGCTAGGAGCGGGCGGCCGCGGGGGGATCGGCCCCAGGTCCCGAAGCCGGGTCCGCCTCAGGTTGTAGGGGTAGGGCGGGCCCCACCTCCTGAAGGTGGAGGGCGGCCGGGCCGTCTCAGGGTCCTCACCCTGGCGCGCACCCGGCCCCTCCTCCCGGACGGCTCCCCTGGACGACCCGCCCGCCGCTCCCCTCCCCCGTGCGTCGCGTCACGGCGGCGGGGCGCCCCGGGACCCACGCGTCGGCGCCGTGCCACCGCGACACCTCACCGGGCCCGCCCCACTGCCCGCCGGTCTCACCAGAGCGGCGAGAAGTACACCGCGACGATGTCCGTGGACTGGTCGATCGAGGTGAAGGCCGAGCCGTTCACCTGCGCCGCGTTGCTGTGGTTCGACGCGCCGTCGCCGGTGGCCTGCTGGAGCGAGGTGGAGGAGTTGCCCGAGTTGTTCCCACCGACGCCACCGGACCCGATCGTCGCCACCGCGGCGTTCGAACCGTCGTTCGCGAACGAGCCGTTGTCGGCCACCGCGACCCCGCCGAACAGGGCGGCGGCGAGAGGCAGAGCGGCAACGGCGGCGAGAGCGCGAGCAGTACGGGTGTTGGCCATGTCAATTTCCTCCGGGAAACGAGAAGTTGGCTTCGATACCGCGTGATTCGACTGGTCCGACTGTTGGGCTTTTACGATCACGACGTCGCGAGACCAAAAGTGCCCAACGGCTCCCCGGCGAACCTCACGGGCCACCCGATTCCCCCGCAAGCGTGATGAACACCCGATAAACCTCACGCGGGCATCCAACTGATCGCGTTCCCCCGCGCACTCCGCCTCGGGAACGGCGGAAGAGGGCCGCAGCCCCTTGGCTCGCGACCCTCTCCTCGTCCCGGTGAAGCACGACGAGACGCCCTCTCAGGCCCTGTCGGTCAGCTCCTCGGCGAACACCTGCGACAGGGGCTGCGGCCCCACGTACTGCTGGCAGTTGCACTGGCCGGCCTCGTACCGCAGCGGCTTCTTGTTCTCGTCCCAGGCCGTCGGCGCCTCGACCCGCTCATGGCACCGGCCCTGCTTGTCGTGCTTGGCGAGGTGATGCGTGCACCCGCACACCGGCTCCGGCGGCTGGTGCGCGGCCTCCAGAGCCAACCGCTCCTGCTTCGCCGCCTCCAGCATCTCCATCTTGCGCTCGTGCCGGTTACGGAGAGCGGTGCGGGTGTTGTCGGCCACCCACGCGAAGCCCCCCGTCCAGAAGATGATGAGTAGCACCCAGAACCAACTCATTGGTTTCCCCTTCCCCCTGTGCTGCTGGGTTCAGGGTAGGCGCACGTGCGCCTCCTGACCCAGACGTGACGCGCGATCGACGCGCCCCCGAGGCCACAACACCCGTGACCGGCAGCGGCCGGATCGCCCCGTCGGCACGTGCGCCGACGGGGGCGGGCGGAGGAGCGGACGGGCGGACGGGGCGCGAAAGGGGCGCCTCTACGTGAGAGACGCCCCTGCTGATCAGCGTCTACGCCGACCTGCAAGCGGTGTATGTGGGATCTGCCCCCGGCGACTCGCGCCGGGACGGTTTTCACGAGAGTGCGGGGGGGAAGCGTCCTCGACGTGGTTGGCCTGCTGTTTTTCCGTACCAGGGACTCCCCGCCGCCGATGGCGGTCCACGTCGGATCCGCTGGGCCAGAAAAAGGTGCAACCTATTGCTTTGGCCCCTTGCAGACGAGTATGCCGCCCAGGCACCTGACACGGAAAACGCCCTCTGCCCGAATGGTCTCGTCGACCCGCTCCCGGGCGCGCTCGATCGTCTCCAGGAACGGAACGCCCATCTTGTCCGCCCAGGCTTCGTACGAGGCCAAATGCGCGACGACCGGTTCGGCGTCGGTCACCTCGATCACCCCGGGAAGGGGGATCGTGCGGATCTCGCCGAAGACCCTACCGAGGATCGCCGGCGCATCCTCCAGGGTGAAGCGGGCTGACAACTGCACTCGGGCCGGGCCCTCCTGGATGCCCAGCACATCGCCTGCGGCCTGGCGCCAAAGGTGCTCCAGTTCACGCTTGTCGGCATGACTGTTCGTGGAGACGATCGCCATGCCGCCGGGTGCCAGTACGCGGCCCAACTCCCGCACGGCCTGGGCCTGGTCCTCGACGTGGTACAGCATGTGCAGCGCAAGAACCGCGCCGAGGAGCCCATCCGCGATGGGCAGCTGTTGGACGTCCGCGACGACGGCTCCAGGGATGGCGCAGAGGATGCCGTGAGAGACGTCCATGGGCAGCACGTTCAGGTCGGGGCGGTCCTCTCGTAGCCGGGCGACGAACCTCCCGTTACCGCAACCCACGTCCGCGACCGCGCCTCTTACGACGGCCAGTTCGTCAACGACGATGCCCGGAAGATCGTGGCTCGGGGTCTGCCACTGATAGAGGGACTGGCGGGCGGCCAGGTGCTGACCCGTGCCGTACGCCTTGCTGGAAAGAAGGCTGCGATCGGTCACCGAATGATCATGCCTGGGCTGGGCGGTCATCGGGGCTCCGTAGGATCGGCGGCGAGAGCGGGCCGGACTGTCACCTCGTGAATGTGCGCGCGGAGATCAACTGCCGACTGTGCGCCACGGTACGGCTCGCTTCCGAGGAGCGCGGCCAGATTGCGAAGCCTGATGGTGATACTCGCCGTGTATCCCTCGGCGCCGAACACCTCCGAGAGCTTCGCACCGGCCCCTTCGACGTCACCGCTGGCAAGGTAGGCCGTGGCCAGGTCCAGATGGGCGGCCTGTAGATCGCCGAGGGAGCGGTCGCCTTCCGGCCCGGCCTGGTACAGCTCCACGGCGCGATTGGACGCGCTTACAGCCTGCCGGATCTGCTCGTCGCCCCCGACGGCCAACAGGGTGGTCCCGGCGTAGGCCCACTGCTTGGCCTCGGGAAACGAGAAGACCCCGGGCAACTCGTCGGGCGACTCCGGCCAGACGTGGGGACCTCGCACGGAGGTACGCGTGGGCGAGGACCCGGTGGCCCCGGAGAACCCGGGCCGCTACCCGCCGTGCGTCTGCCCCCGCTGCTCGCAGCAGGCCCGGAACGCCGTCGTGTCCTTCCGGATGGTGTCGTGATGCGTTGCCCGCACTGGCGCCGAGTGCCCCTCGACCTGGCACGGGAAGCACGGGAGGAGACGGCCGCCCCGTACATCGACAGGGCCGTGCAGTGCCAGCTGTCCGCGCACGACGAGGGTGAGCACTTCGGTCTCCTCACCGACACCGGCGCGTACGCCACCGCGCTGTGGCTCCGATGGCACGGGGCGGACGAGACGGAACTCGTCGTACTGCCGGACTGCCCGGTGACCGCCCCGGGCCCTGACGGCGAGGGCTGCTGCCTGTTCACCGACCACGCCAAGCAGCACACCTGGGAAGACGCCCCGGAGGAGGTCTCGTGCACCAACTGATCGCAAGCCCGCACGAGACCTGGCGTCTCGCTTCAGCACGTTCTCTGACCTGCTGCGGTGGGTGTGGGTTATGAAACACACGGTGACTCGCGCCACGACGGTTTTCAAGACCCTTCGACGGTGGAGCGGGTGTTGGGCTAGTCCGCTGGTCAGCCGGGTACGGGTACGGGTACACCAGGACGCCGTCGCCACTGTCGTCGTGCCCGCTGCGTGCCCCTCACTCGTGATCATGCCCACCGCCTTGTCAGCGACCCGGCCGTGACCTTCCGCGAAGGTACGTTGTCAATCATGGCCACCCAGATCTTCACCTTGGTCGGCGTTCTCATCGGCGCCTTGACGTCCTACTTCGCCACCGCCGTCGCCGAACGGGCCAAATTCCGGAGGGAGATGGCCACACGATGGGACGAGCGAAAGCTAGACACGTATATCGAGTACGTGACCTGCATCAAGGAGATTCAGAGGGCCGCCATGGATGCCGGACGGGCCCGTGAGCAGGGAGCGGACGCGTCTGGAGCGTTGGCGGCGATGGAGGAGAGCGAGAACAGGAGATCGATCCTCTTCGAGACCTTCATCCTGCTGAGCGACGCAAAGGCTGCCACCGCTGCCCACGCCGTCAACCAGCGGACGTGGGAGCTGCTGAGAATGGCCCGGGTTCCTTCGAGCGGAATGACCGAACTCCGCCCGATTCCACTGGTGGAGGCCCTGAACGGGCTCCATGAGGCAGCACGAGCAGATCTGACGATATCGAGCAGCATCCGGATCCGGTGAAGTCTGGTAGGGGGCCGCGACGCACATCGGCCACTGCCCGCGTCTACGGTCGGGGGCCGATCGAGCGGGCCTGAAATGGTCATCAGCGCGAAGCGCCGTGCACAGAGCCTCCATCGTCAGCTTCCGCCACCTCGTCGTCACGACCAGCCACGGGCCGGGCGTAGCGGACGGCAGGCCGGTGCGGTTGTCGACGAGTTGGGAGCCGTACGACCTCACCGCCGGCACACTCGTCGTCCTCCCCTGAGGGAGAGCCGCATGCCGGGGCGGGAGTCGTGAACCGCACGACCGCGAGCGGAGTCACCGTCAGCCATGCGGTGGAGCAGCCCGAACCCCGGCACGCGAGCGCCGAGGACGTACTACAGCGACCAAGGCCGCCCCGTAGAGACTGCGGACATCGTGGGCCCGCAGCACACTGCGAGATCGTCTACGAGATCCCGATCCCTCGCTGAGCGGCCGTACCCCCTTGCCGGAAACGTCGGAGCGGGCATGATGCGTGCGTGGGAATCGATGTGGAACTGCACTCTGCTCGCCCGGCGCGCAACTGGAAGAAGGCACGCAGGACGTTCTTGCGAGGTTGCTACGGGTACGCCGAGGCGTTGGCCGACGCGCTTGGGTCGCTTCACTATCTCGGCGTCCCTGGTCGCCTTCCAGCCGTCGATCTCTACGGAGACACGGTGATGAACGAGCAAGAAGCCGCAGCAGCGCTCGTCGAAGTGCCCCTCCTGAGAGAACAGTGCGCGGACGAGCGCCAGCGCGCGGCACTGGACGATCTCGCGGCGGTCCTCGAACAGTGCGCGGCCACCCCGGGCAGCTATGTGTGGTTCGCAGGTGACTGAGGCGCAGGTGCTGACATCTGTCTCGGTGCCCCCACGTGCCCCCTTCCGCGCCCGACAGAGCGGGAAACCAGGGGGAACGGCGGTGCCGGTGGGGAACGGGCATGGCAGAGGCCCCCGACCATACGTACTGGTCAGGGGCCTCTCGCCTGCGGTGGGTGTGGGATGCAAACCCACGGTGACTCGCGCCACGACGGTACTCAAGACCTTTTGCCGGTCGGGCGACTTCTGGGCTCCGTCGCAGGTCAGACAAGTAAGGGCCCCGAGACGGAACCGTTGTCGACGCCATCGTGTCCGCTGCGTGCCCCTCGCTCGCGATCGTGCCCCGCCACCACGTGGACGCCGTCGCCGCCGAGCTCAACGACCGCCCCAGGAAAAGCGCTCAGCTGGGAAGCCCCTCCGAGCCCCGGGGTCAACTCCCGCGAGCATCTGACCAAGCGGGCCGATCCGGGCGCCGGACACATGGACCAGCCCTAAGGTGGTGGCATGGCAGCGTCAGAGTGGGAACGACTCACACGCGCTCGGGCAGGTCAACGCATGAAGATGGTCGGGCGGCACATCATCCGACGTCCTCTGTTGATCGCTGGCCTCATCGGCGTGCTCGTCCTGTTCAATTTGGTGAAGGACGACTTTCCCCTGGCCTCCGGGCTGGCAGCCCCAGCCGGAACTTTTCTGATCATGGCCAGCATGGGCCGCTACCGCAGACCGCCTGAAGACCCGGCACCCGAAGACGCTTCGCTTCATGATCAGAGGTCGTCGGACTGAGCCGGTGGGGAGTGGCAGTCAGTCCGACGCAGCGGACGCCGAGCTGTCGTTTTCAGCGTCCGACCCGCTGAGCCAGGAGTCCGACGCCGCCGCCACCTGGTCGTCACGGCCAGCAACCGGTCGGGCGTAGTGCCGAGTGGTCACGCTCGCGTTCAAGTGCCCGAGCCTGTGGGCTGCGGTCATGACGCCGTACCGGTCGGCGACCCACGTGCCGTGCGAGGCGCGGAGATCGTGCGGCGTGACGTCGGTTAGCCCAGCCGCCGCAACCGCAGGGTCGAAGTAGGCCTTGCGCCACTGGTTGTAGCGCAGAGGCTTGCCTCCAGGCGTGACGAACAGGAGAGCGTCCTCCCCACCGGCCAGCGTCTCCAGGTGCCGGCCGATCCGCGCCGCGAGTGACGGCCCGACCCGCAGACCCGCGTAGGCGAGCAAGGAGATCAGCAGGTCACGCGGTTTCGTCGCACTGCGCACGATCCGTGAGGCTTCCAGCGGGGTGGAGGATGTGCGGCTCGGTCTGCGGCTGCGATCAATGAGTCGGCGGAGAGCGCGTCCGGTACTTCTGCCTCGACCGTCGTGAACCGGGTGTGCTCCTCCACGCGCGGGCGGAGGCCGGCGGCAGACAAGCGGGCGGCGATAGCCGCCGCGGTCACTTCCGAAGCGGACACAGCGCGTGGAGACAGCGGACATCGTGGTGCCCGCAGCGCACTGCGAGATCGTCTACGAGATCCCGATCAGCCGCTGACGAGCTGCCCCCGGCAGCTCCGAAGCCGTGCCCCAGCTGTGCCCCCCGCGTGCCCCTTCCGTGCCCGATAGAGCGGGAAACCAGGGGAAACAGCGGTGCCCGGCGGGGAGCGGGCATGGCAGAGGCCCCCGACCATACGTACTGGTCAGGGGCCTCTCGTCTGCGGTGGGTGTGGGATTTAAACCCACGGTGACTCGCGCCACGACGGTTTTCAAGAGAGTGCTGCGGGAAGCCTGATGTACGAGGCTGACCTGGTCGTTCTGTACGATCAGGGCCCCGCGCCACCGCTGGTGGTCCACACCTGGTCCATTAGGTTGGCTCCCCCTGCTTGCTACTCGGGCCCGACACCTGAAGTCTTGATCCGTAGGATCGGGCACAGCCTTGCGGGGTTCCGAGGGCCTCCCTAACTGTTCGTTCATGATCGCGATCACGGGCCGCCATGTGCCGTCGTTGCCGTCCCTAAGATCTCGTAACACGATCATGCTGACTGGTCCTGGTGGGGCGTGACCGATGTGATGATCCGGCCGTTCGTGAGGGTGTGGGTACTCGGCCGTGGATCGTGGACGATGAGTTGTGGGCGTTGATCGAGCCGTTGCTGCCGCCGTGCCCGGAGCGGTCGCCGGGACCGCGGGCGGTATCGGACCGGTTCTGTCTCTAAATCATCCTGTTCGTTCTCCACAACGGCATAGCGTGGCAACTCCTGCCCCTGAAAATGGGGTCTGCTCCAAGCGTGCTGGCGTCGCCTGGACCGGTGGCAGAAGGCCCACCTACACCAAGTCCTGCTCACGGAGCTCAACCCGACGAACTTGACTGGTCACGGGCGTGCGTGGAGGCTCCCACATCCGCGCGAAAGAGGGGGCCCTACACAGGTCCGTCGCCGGTCGACTGGGGGAAGACGGGCAGCAAGCATCACCTGATCTGCGACGGACGCGGCACCCCGCTCAAGGTCACCACCGCGGCCAACGTCAACGACGTCCTGAGTCGAACGGCGCTCAATTGCTCCCTAGCCGGGGACGTGGATACAGGCGAACAGCATCTGGGGCAAATCCTTCCAGGCCGACGATGCTATCTGCATAATTCAAAGATACTTTCAGGCCTTCGATCTGCTTAAGGGGGGTGATGTCGGTGATGTCCGGTAGCGCTGCGCGACAGTTGATGAAAATGCTCTTCAGGTTAGGGAATACGTCAGGGACCAAGTGCAGTTGTGTATCTGAGTCGTTGGGCGTCAACTGTAGGTGTGTCACGTTGGGCAGGGGTGCGGCCTGCCCGAGATCATAATCAGAGATATAGAATTCCGTCAGGTGGGGTAGCGAAGAGATTTCTCGCCACTCTGCAGGGGTCGGCCCTGTGTTGATCACCAAGGTTTCCAGAAGCTGCCACTTGGAAATACCCCGTAGGGGCGTTCCGATCCAGCCGCCCAGCCGCAATGCCGTCAATGCCAGCGGCGCGGGAATATCACCCAGGCTGCCGCACGGGAGGCGGGTATAGAGGGCAAGGTCCGTGAGTTCCGGCAGTGAATCCAGAGCGTTGAACGAGACGTCTATTGGAAACTGCAGGAGGCTCAAGTGTGACAGCGAAACTCCCGCAAGGTCGTCAATGTGTGCGAGCTGGTTGCACTCGGATAGGGCGAGTTCTTTCAAAGCGGGAAGTTGGTGGACAAATTTCAATTCCGTCAATGCTTGACCGGAATAGATATTTACTCTACGGGTGCGCCCTGGCGAGAGGTGCTCGATTATTTCTTCAGCGGTGAAGGACTCTCGAAAGGTGACGTCAGCGATAGGTTCCAGCAACCGCAGGGCATTGCGCTGATCTTCAGTGTTTACCACCAGACTTGGGAAGCCCCTGAAGGGGAGCAGGATGTCCAGTGCGTAGGATACAGAATCGAAGTTCTTCCAGCCGTCGACGAGTTCGTAGGGTGCTGACTCAGAATTCATGGACTGGGCGAAGCGATTAAGGAAGGCGTAAGCCTGATCGCCGCCGATGGTGGCAGCAGTCTGGATGACGGGGCCTACTTCGTCGTGTTCCAGTCCATGGGGCCCCGGCAGCAGATCCAGGATGCCTGGCCCGAGCGCGGCAAGTGTGGTCGCCTCTTCCGAGGAGCGGGGAGGCATCAAGACACGCGCACGTTGTTCGACCAGTCTGCGGACTTCGGGTTCGATTTCGGTGGCGTACTGCAGGCTGACGGCTGCTAGGAGGTGGAGTCTGCCTCTGTGTTCGCCCTCACTATCCCCGCGTTCGACGAGGCGGCGGAGGAGGTCGGCGCTCTCGGCTGGGCGGGCGTGGGCGACGGCCATGCGTATGACGTCCTCCCACTGGTCGTCGTGGGCATTGTTGACGAGCAGGGGGAAGTCGTGGGCTTCGATGGCGGCTTTGGCTCCGAGATAATCCTGGAAAGTGCGGTGAACGAAGTCGATGGTGTCCGCGGTTGGCTGGCGGAGGAGTCCGCTGCGGCCGACCAGGTGCGTCAGGACCTGGTCGGCAGTGCCCTGCTCGGCCACGGCCTGCATAGCCGGCAGTGCATCGTCGACCAGAGCCTTCGCAGTAGCTCGTTCCATCTCGGTCTGGCGGTTGCGGATGAGCCAGTAGGCCAGACGCTGCAGTAGCTGCACGCTCTGGTGTTCGGTGAGCTGAATACCCTCCGGGACGTCGATGCTGCGCTCAAGGTCGCGGCGCACGAGCAGCATCGATAGCGCTGCCTCGTACAACTCCATTCGGCCGTGCGGCAGATGACCGCGGCGGTCCCGGTGCAGCGCGCAGATCAACGCACACATCAGAGGGGTGCTGGAGAGCTGCGCCAGGTCACGCTGAGCACGCACTGTGACCTGGAGCGTTGTTTCGAGATCATGCAGTTGTGAGTGTTCGGCGTCGGTTGCCGCATTGTGTCGGGCTGCAGTGTGCCACCGGTGAACGAAAACTCCGATGTCGGCGGCGCTCATGGGCCTTACAGACAGTTCGGTGAAGCGCGATGAGCCCAGCCAGCCTTCGGGAACAGCTGACGGGCGCGTAGTGACCACGAAGCGGGCGTCCCTATAAGCCGCCAAGAGCCGCTCGAGCCAGTCCCGCGTGGCGCCCCGGTGCTCTTGAGGAACTTCATCAATGCCGTCGACCAGGACGAGTGCCTCCCCTCTAGCGAGTACAGCATCGGCCCAGCCCTCAGGTTGCGAGACGGCCAAGGGGGTACCGACTGCAGACAAGAAATCGTGTGGCTCCGGAAGCGGCCCCCGCCGCGCCAGCGTCCGCAGCGGCAGGACGAACGGAATCTGCCCCCGCCAGTCCGCCAGTTCCTCCGGCAGTCCATCGCGCGCCGTAGCGATAGCCAGCCACTGCAGCAGCGTTGTCTTTCCGCTGCCAGCGAGCCCTCGCAGAAGAACACGCCGACAGTCGGCCAACGCGTGCTCGGCACGCTTCACCACGACGGATGGCCGGTCCGCTTCTTCACTGCCTGCGGGCCAGTCCTCCAGCCTCTCCGCCAGTTCCAAGCTCAAGTACGCCGCGTCCATCGGCCAGCACGCACGTTCCGGCCGGCTCAGGTCCAGCCCTACCACGGTCAGCTGGGAGTGCCGTTCCGCCACGTAGCTGAGGTACCGCTCCTCGAAGGAAGGCTTCGTTTTCGGTCGTACTGGCCTGCGGCGGGCGGCTCCTATCGGAGAGCTCTTGCGTGCTCGCAGTACGGGTGCGGCGGCTTCGCGCAGGGCCAGTAGCGGGTTTACATCCGCACCCAGTGCCTGCGCCAAGGCCACCAGCGTGGCCTCGGAGGGCACCGCTTGACCGTTCATCGCCTGACTGAGCGTTGTCCGCCCCAGTCTGGTCCGCTGCTGCAACCCGCCCATCTGCAGACCTCGCTGCGCCCGGAGGGTGCGCAGCCGCAGCGCGAGCTCCGCCAGCGGATCCTCGTGCACGTCCCCCATGTCCTGCTTCTCCGTCCCCCAGGCGACCGTCTTCGTTCATCTTTGTTCGCCCTGAACCCCGGTGAACACCGGAACCGCGAAATTCCTTGGAGTCGTTGTCATCGATCACTTGGGGAAGAAGGCATGAACACTCCATCCATCCACTTGATGCTCCTGGCCCTGCTCCTCGCGGTCGTCACGCTCTTCTGCATGCTCGTAGCAGCGGCGGCCGGTCTGCTTGCCCGCATCGATGGAGCCACCTACCCCAGCGCCCTGCTGCGCGGAGCCGTGGCCTTCGCGGGCAGTGCCACCCTCTCCCTGGCACTACTGACCTTCGTCCTGGCCACACTGTGAACGGCGGGTGCGTTGTCGCACTTCGAAGGCGCGCGTGGCGCCCAGTACAGCGGAGCTGTCGGGATCGTGGAAGCCGGGGATACCCCGGTCACGGCCAGGACGGCGGGGCAGAGACAGCTGTCCCATCTGCCGCGGGGCTATGCCCCGGGCGAGGCGATCCCGTTGCGGACTGTGGAGGCGGCCGCATTCCGGTTCCCGCTGACCGATCCGGGCCACCAGGCCCTCAGCTCCAGGCAGATCGTGGCGATGATCGCTATGGCGCGGCGGGCGAGGGACCGGTTCCTGATCGCGCTGCTGGCGTGTGCAGGTCCGAGGATCGGGAAGGCTTTGGGGCTGTGCCGGGAGGATCTACATCTGCAGGTCTCTTCCCGGGTGCTGGGCTGCGGCACTGCGGGGCCGCAGCCCCACGTACGCCGCCGCAGTGACAACCCCAACGGTGCGCTGGCCAAGTCCCGGCGTTCGCGCATCGTTCCTGTCACCGCCGATGAAGTCATCAGCACCGAGATGCAGGAGTGGTTCGACGAGAACTGTACGTAGGAGCTTCACGAAGCACTTCTTACTCTGCGCTGACCATCATGTGTACGTGGCGACTGTGTACGCCGTCGGCCCGGTGAGTCCAGCATCAGAGCCATCACTCATGTCCAGGATCTCGAAGCCGACGTATCCCGCGTACTGTTCGAGCTCGCGCGGGAAGAGGACCCGTCTGCGGATCTCGTCCTGGGCCTCGTCCCCGGAGGGGAGTGCCCAGTGCCGGTGCATGGTGTTGGGGCAAGTCGTCCTGTCGTCCAGCTCGGCACGCGTCGGCTCCGGCTGGACAGACTCGGGTGAGTCCTACGACTCCCGCGGCCTCAAGAAGCGCGCCCGGCGGGCCACCCGCGAGGTGCCCATTCCCCCGGTCCTCGTCCGCCTGATCCGGGACCACATCGACGAGTTCGGCACGACCGACGACGGACGGCTCTTCCGCGCTGTCCGGAACGGCGGCCTGCTCAGCAAGGAGTACGGCGACGTCTGGAAGGCCGCTCGCCTGTCCGTCCTCACCGAACAGGAAGCAAAGACGCCCCTCGCTGAAGTCCCGTACGGACTTCGCGCTGCCTGCGTCTCCCTCTGGCTGGAGTCCGGTGTCTCCCCGGCCGAGGTCGCCCGCCGCGCCGGCCACAGCATCGCAGTCCTCTTCCGCTTCTACGCCAAGGCAATACATGGGTCTGAAGACAGAGACAACGCTCTGATTGAGAGTCGTTTGCTCTAGCGTCACTTCGACGCGACCTGCCCGCTCACCTCTCCAGCCGGAGCAGGAATAGCGATGGCAGATTCCCCACCAACCTCGGGCCTCTCAACGAATTGATCGAGAAAACCCTCCAGGCGGGATACGACGAATTCCCACTCATCGAGAACAACAGAGGAAGCATTCAGAAGACCTGAGCGGCCATGCAAAATATCCGATGACTTCTTGTAGATATGGCGAGACAGTCTAATTACGCCAAGAACCTCTCCATATCTACCCTGCTCGACAAGGCCGAGCACAAAAGCTAGTTGAGCATCCGCACCGTTTGAAATTGTCGGAGGCCGATCCGGCTTACAGACAAGCCTGTAGGCGTCAGACGAGACCCTCTCGATCCGAAGCCTCAACTCCAGAACCTTGATTCTGCGCAACGAGAGGTCGGTCACATCCATTCAGAAATCCCACTCACCAAGCGTCGAGCATGCATCAAGCCCTGCCTTGATCTCCAACTTCAAATCGGCCTTCGCTTCTTCTCCGCCATGTGCAGCGCTGTTCCACTTGGCAACGTGATGCCCACACGCCTGCCGAGCCTTGTCGACAGGGTGAGAATGAGTCGGATCCAAAGAGATGATCTGCTTAGCTGCATCGAGTCGCTTGGTGGTTGTCATCGCTCCATCCAGAAGCCCCAACGACGTAGCCACGTTCTCCCCAGAGAAAAGCGAGTATCGAACGACGCACTGCCTCAACGCCTCATCCAGCGCCTGCCGCAACAACCCTCGAATAATCTGAACCTCATTGAGGTATCCCGTAGACGACACCTTGGGTGAGAACTGCCATACCGACTCCGCATCCCTAATAAGGACGCGCCAAAGCTCGTCGGTCTTCTCAACAGAGATCTCTCCCCGGATCCCATCACGACTCACGACCCACGCCTCGCACACATGACTCCGTGCCAGAAGATGCTCCTTCAAACGCTCATCGTGAGTTAGAACGATGACGCGCCTCCCCTTGGCCAGGTCCGAGATCACAGCGGCGAGCCTGTCAACCCTGATTTCATCGAACGAATGGACGGGATCGTCGAGGATCAGAAAATTGAAGGGTCCAGAACCAGCCGTCGCAAACAGCGGAGCGAGCAAGAAGGCATTTCTCTGCCCCGCGCTCAGCATGGCAAGCTCCAGCTTGTTCCCGTCAGCTCCCTGTACGGAGATTTCAGCTCGCGTCCGCTTGAGGCTTACCGATTCCAGGACGATTCCAGCATCTTTTAGTAGACGCTCTACCTGTACACCGGCCTTTCCTTCGAAACGCACAGTGCGGCCAGCGCGGAGACGGTCCTCAAGTTCACCGATACACTTGCGTGTCGCCTCCCAGAGGGGAGCAGACTCAGCTTCCTCATTCTCCTGCTCCCAGGCCGCAATGTATGGCTCTAGTGTGGCTCTACGCCCCCGTCGCCACTGAGCGGAAATATCACTCAGCTCGATCGCCTTACTATAAAGACCCTTCCAGGACTCTCCTGAGAGTTTCGCTCGAATTCCGAGGAATCCCGTTACTACAGGGGCAACAGGCTGCTCGCCGTACGCCTCAAATGTCGCCAGAAGAGCCGCGTACTCAGATCGGAAACCGTCGAGCAATGGTTCATCGAAATCTGCTACGCCTGAGACTATGTCGAGAACCATCGGGATGATCTCAACGGCTCCACGAAGTGCCTTCAGTGAGGCGTTTGCCGCATTTCTCCTGGGGGCCGTCTCTGTCACACTTGCCAGGTTATCGGCAAGACGCTCCACCCAATCGGAAACCTCGCTGTCGCAGACCGGGCAGATGTATCCGCAGTTAGCAACCTGCTCGACTTCCGAATGGAGAGAAGTCAGGTGAACCGCCAGACGATGGTGAACTGTAGGAACGTCCCCTAGCACCAACTCCAGAGCGCGGTCGACATCGCGCAGCGAAGCATCCAGTCTTTCGATTCCAGCCGCTGTAACCTCAGGTAGCGCTGCTCCGACTTCAGTGAGGCCGTTCTCAGTCAGCCAGGCCCGCATGTCGCCCACATCCTCACTCCAGGACATGTCTGGAAGATGGTGCTGCGGTTCGAGTTCCAAGAAGTGGGCGTCTACCCTTGCCACTCTCTCCTTGGCACCCTTGAGTGCGGCTGCGAGACGCTTACGACTAGCAGTTGCGGAAGAACTGATCTCCTCAACGCGACGTTCCAGGTGATCAAAGCAGCCACCGAGCGCGAGCAGATTCTCAATATACCTCTGAAGATCTTCGTGCTGCTGCACACGCCGCTCTACATCAGCATACGAAAACACCGGCGGATGAGATTCCACGGCATAGCTCCAGGGGGTCTCCGAGATTTCAAAACTCGAAACTCCCCCACTGGAAAGCTGACGGATGGAATCGAATTTATTAACCTGCCCATCCTTGCCGATTCGGGCTGTAAGTCGAAGTGACTCTTCACCTCGCGTTAGAACGACTTCAACCGTAGATTCTTCTGCATCGCGGGCACAGTTCACTTTCTCCCATAGTGGACTCTTCCCGCTCCTTGCAGTCGCCGGAGCAACAGCTGCCCACCAGTCCGATCGACCCGAAAGCGCCGTCCGAATCCCATCAGAGATGCTCGACTTCCCAGACCCATTAGGCCCGTGAAGAATGGTCACGCCAGGCGTCGGGTCGAACTGGAAGGAAAAAGGAACAGTGGCGCCCTGAAACCCCTCGATCCTCAGTGAAACGAGGTCCCATGAAAGGCCACGCGTAGGATCCCATGCATCGATTCTCCCCGTTCCTCCGATCTCTTCGATCAGAGCGAGAAGGTTCCCCCAAGCCTGCCTTTTCTGGGGGCTGTTCGCACGAACCTGTGCGAACTTGCTTTCCTCGGCAAGATCCGCATACGTGAGGAGGCTCAGCTCGCTAGAGCCGGCCGAGGATCGGGCGTGACCGCCATCGGGGGCCGAACTGGTAGCCGTGTGACGATGAGGGTCCACCGATGCTCCCTGTGCAGAACGCTCCTTGCGATTTGCGATGCTACCCAGGTAACTAGAGCTGGTGCATGGGTTTTTGCCCGATTCCCTTCCCCTCTGCCTGATGCGCAAGTGGTGGTCCACGCCTGGTCCACACTCGGTGATCCAAAGCGGCACACAGGCGGTGCAGGGTGAGACAGCTCCTACAACGAAGGGGTGCCCCTGGTCGGGACACCCCTTCTGATCAGCACGATCGCCGACCTGCTGCGGTGGGTGTGGGATTTGAACCCACGGTGACTCGCGCCACGACGGTTTTCAAGACCGTTCCCTTAGGCCGCTCGGGCAACCCACCCCGCGTCGCCGTCGGGCCCGGGAATCCGGTCCGCCGCGACGCGAAGGACAGCCTAGCCGGTCAGCTGTCGCCCTTGCGCTCACCCAGGACGACGTCCACCGTCGACGTCTTGCCGCCGCGCTGGTAGGTGAGCGTGACCTTGTCTCCGGGCTTGTGGGTCCAGATCTCGCCGATCAGGGTCGGTCCGCTCTCGACCACGGTGTCGTTGAACTTCGTGATCACGTCACCGGCCTTCAACCCCGCCTTGGCGGCGGGCCCGTTCGGGGTGACCGCCGGGGTGCCGCCCGCGCCGTCGTCCGAGATGACCGCGCCGCCGGACTTCTCCTCCATCGTGACCGTCGCACCGATCACCGGGTACACCGGCTGACCGGTCTTGATCAGCTGCTCCGCGACGTTCTTCGCCTGGTTGACGGGGATGGCGAAGCCCAGGCCGATGGACCCCGCCTGGGACTGGCCCACGCCGCCGCCGCTGGTCGACTGGATGGCCGAGTTGATGCCGATGACCGCGCCGCCCGCGTCCAGCAGCGGTCCGCCGGAGTTGCCCGGGTTGATCGAGGCGTCCGTCTGCAGGGCGCTCATGTACGAGTTGGCGCTGCTCGAACCGTCGCCGGAGGCCACCGGGCGGTTCTTCGCGCTGATGATGCCGGTGGTGACCGTGTTGGAGAGGCCGAACGGCGCGCCGATCGCGATGGTCGAGTCGCCGACCGCGACCTTGTCCGAGTCACCGAGCGCCAGCGGGGTCAGTCCGTCCGGCGCGTTCTTCAGCTTCAGCACTGCCACGTCGTAGCCCTCGGCCCGGCCGACGACCTCGGCTCCGTACTTCTTGCCGTCGGAGAAGGTGGCCGTCAGCTGGCCGCTGTCCGCGGCGGAGGCCACCACGTGGTTGTTCGTGAGGATGTGGCCTTCCTTGTCGTAGACGAAGCCCGTCCCCGTGCCGCCCTCGCCCTCGCCCGACTGGGCGTCGATGGTGACCACGCTGGGCAGCGCCTTCGCTGCGACGCCCGCGACCGTGCCGTCGGCGCGCTTGAAGTCCTTGGGGCTGTTGGAGGCCGCCACCGTCGTCGAACCGGAGGACCCCGAGGCGTTGCTGTCGGCCGCCCAGTAGCCGAGGGCGCCGCCGATTCCGCCCGCGACGAGGGCCGCCACGGCCACGGCCGCCACCAGGCCGCCCGCGCGGCGCTTACGGGGTGCGCCGTGCTCGGCGTGGTGAGCCGGCGCGCCCCAGGGCTGGGGGCTGCCGCCGTCGGCGTACGACGGGACGGCGGGCGGCGGAGGCGGCCAGCCGGCCGACCCGGCGGGGGGCTGAGCCGGTGCCGGCGGCTGGGCGGGCTGCTGCGGCTGCGCGTACGGGGAGGCGGACGGCACAGTGCCGTCCCCCTGGTGCGCCGCGGGGCCCTGGGCCGTCGGCGCGTCCGCCGGACGGGCAGTCCCGGACGCGGGCATGTCACCTACGGGCGGGGCGCCCTCAGGAGCGGCAGCCGGCACAGGAGGTACGGACGGAACAGACGGTGCCGGCGGAACCGCGTCGTTCTCGTTGCCCTCGTTATCGGTGCTCACAGCTCTTTACTCCTTGGTTCCACTCGGCATTCGGCAAGAGATCCGCTGTGCACGTGTCTGCGGTCAGCTTTTCCCACAGCACGTCAGGCCACTGTAAGCAGGACCTGTGCATCCGCACGCCAATCTTTACATCCGGCAAAACGGTCCGCCCCGACAAGGTGGCCGCGTCCGCCGTGTCCCGGTGACACCATGGCGCCGTGACCCACGCACGCCTACCCTCGACTCCTTCCCCTATCCAGGTCATCGCCCACCGCGGGGCCTCCGACGACGCTCCCGAGCACACCCTGGCCGCCTACCGGAAGGCGATCGAGGATGGTGCCGACGCCCTGGAGTGCGACGTACGGCTGACCGCGGACGGACAGCTCGTCTGTGTGCACGACCGCAGGGTGAACCGCACGTCCAACGGCCGGGGCGCCGTCTCCGCACTGGAGCTGGCCGATCTGGCGGCCCTCGACTTCGGCTCCTGGAAGGACCGCGAGGAGTCCCCGGACTGGGATCCGGTCCCGGGTGAGCTCACGTCCGTACTGACCCTGGAACGCCTCCTCGAGCTGGTCTGCGAGGTGCGGGCGGCGGGGCGGCCGCTCGAGCTGGCCATCGAGACCAAGCACCCCACCCGCTGGGCCGGGCAGGTCGAGGAACGGCTGCTCCAGACCCTCAAGGGCTTCGGCCTGGCCGATCCTCCGGCCGACGGGCCCTCCCCGGTACGCGTGATGAGCTTCTCCGCGCGGTCCCTGTACCGCGTCCGGGCGGCGGCCCCCACGATCCCCACGGTCTGTCTGATGCAGTTCGTCTCCCCCCGGCTGCGCGACGGAAGGCTGCCCGCCGGGGCGAAGATCGCAGGCCCGGGCATGCGGATCGTACGCAACCACCCGGGGCACATCGAGCGCCTGCACCGCGCGGGCCACCGGGTGCACGTCTGGACGGTGAACGAACCGGAGGACGTCGAGCTGTGCGTACGCCTCGGCGTGGAAGCAATCATCACGAACCGCCCGAAACAGGTTCTGTCACAACTAGGACGCTTTTAAGATCATTTAAACGGAGTGCACCGGCGCATTCACTCCGCATCCGATCGTTACGAGTGCATCACTGACAGGGCTTTGGCCGGTTTCCGGCTCAGCCCAGGGGGGCATCCAATCCGTGGCGTGGGGCGAAGGAGGTCTCGGGGGTGGCGTTTGTGGTGGCACAAGAAGTGCCGACGTCGTCAAGCATGGCCGTTCCCCATGGCCCTGCGGGCGTGGGGCAGGCGCGTCGTCGTATGCGCGAGGAGCTGCGGGGCAACGGGGTGCCCGACACGGTGGTCGACGACGCCGTACTGATCCTTTCCGAACTGCTCAGCAACGCCTGTCGGCACGGCAGGCCACTGGACCGCACGGCGGACCTGGGTGACGGCGACGTCAGGGTGGCGTGGCGGGTGGAACCGGCGGGCGGACTGACCGTCGAGGTCACGGACGGCGGCGGCCCGACCCGGCCGGTCCCGGCCACACCGTCGGTGACGGCGCGCGGCGGGCGCGGACTGAACATCATCAATGCCCTCGCCGAGGAATGGGGAGTGCGGGACGGTGCCCGGGGCGAGGTCACGGTCTGGGCCCTGGTCTCCGGGGGCGCCATCCCTCAGCCGTTCACCCCGCGCGGCCGGTCGACGGCCCACCGCGCTCCACGGCTGACCGCGCTCAGCGGCCACGGGCTCGGCCCCTTGGGGACCCTGGGCCCCCTGGACGGGATGGGCTTCGCCGACGCACTCGACGCCTTCGACGACGCGGGCTGAGACCGGGCCTGACGAGGCACGGTGACCGGGCGGCCGTCCGGCACGCCACCCGGACGACGGGCCCCCGCGAGCACGGCCGTCGGTGATCCCGGCGGGGGGTGACGGCGTGTGCGCCCGGGCGGTGGCGGGGACGGCTAGGCTCGCGCCCGAGACCGCACTGTCGCAATCGGGAGAACGCCCACCATGGCCAAGAAGCGCCCTCAGTCCAAGGCCGGGAAGCCGCAGCTCAAGGACGGTGAGATCCCGGTCGTCGGAGCCCGCGAGCCCTGCCCGTGCGGATCGGGCCGCCGCTACAAGGCCTGTCACGGCCGGGCCGCGGCCCAGGCCGTGACCGAGCTGGTCCAGCGCCCGTTCGAGGGTCTGCCCGGCGAGTGCGACTGGGTCGCGCTGCGTGAGCTGGTCCCCGCCGCCACGGTCGCGCTGACCCTGAAGGGCGGGCTGCCCGAGGGGGTGCCGTCCGTGACGCTCGCGACCGTCCTGCCGATGGCGTGGCCGGCACTCCGCCGTGACGACGGCTCCGTCCTGCTCGCCCTGCAGAACGACACCTCCTCCGGTGACCTCAGCCGTGACCTCGCGGACACCCTGCAGCGGGCGTTGGAGGCGGAGCCCGGTTCTCCTGTCACCGCCCGGCGTGTACCCGCCGACGGCCCCCGGCTCCAGGACCTCCTCGCCCCGGACGCCGCGTTCGAGCCGGTCGTGCACCCCGGTTTCGAATTCTGGGTGCCCGACTCGGAGAACGCCGCGCCGGAGGTGTCCGCCTCCCTGGAGCGGGCCAACGCCGCGGCCATCCCGACCACCCGGCTGACCGGCGTGGACGCCGCGTACTGGTGCGAGACCCCGGAGAAGAACCACCTGCGCTGGGTCATGCCGCACCCCGAGGAGCAGCTTCTGGACGCCCTGGCCCGGCTGCACGCCGCCGGTGCCTCCTCCCTCGGTGAGGGCACCAGGCTGGTCGGTTCCTTCCGGGCCCACGGGCTGATGGTCCCGGTCTGGGACCTGCCGAGCTCCATGGGCGCCCAGGACTGCGAGAAGCCCGCGGCGCAGTTCGCGGAGCGGCTCACCGACGCCCTCGCGTCGGACGCGCCCCTCACCGGCGACGAGCGCCGCGCCCGGGGCGGTCTCACCAACCGTCAGGTGACGCTCAGCTGACATCGCCGGAGGTCGAAGCCGCTTCGGTGACACCTGTCACACCCTCGTACTCGCCGGTAAATCACTGTCCGAATAGGCGAGATCGAATTTGCAAGCGGCAGATCTCTTGTTACGGTTCTGGAAGCCCGGTCGCTGGTGCATCCCCCGTCGCCAGCGACCGGGCGTCCGCGTTCCCGGATACGGACCGCCCGGCGGGTTCGCCGGTGCGATCGGCCCGACGCCCCCTCGGGGACGGGCCCGACCGGCGGCGCGGCCACCGCGCCCCTCGCCGGTCCGGCCGCGGTCGGTACTTCCGTCCCGCCCCTCCGCCGCCGCCCTTGTGACGCGTGCGCCCTCATTTCCCGTACGGCACCACCTCGTTCACTCCGTCCGCTTTCGGACAGAGATGAAACGGGACGCGGGCGGCATCCACCCAGAGGTGGAAACCGCCCGCGATCGAGCCGTCCCGTGCGCCCGCGTCAGTACGCGAGTCTGCTCCCGTCGCCCGGAGCGCCGGTGCTCGCCTCGACCAGCGCGTCCAGCACCGCCTCCACGTCCGGCAGCCACGGCGCGACCGGGCCGGCCGAAGGGTGCCGCTCCCAGCGCACCTGTCCCGTCCCCACCTCCGAGGGAGGCAGGACGAGGTAGCCGCCCTCTCCGTGGAAGCGCAGCGAGCTGGGCACCCAGTCCTTGGAGTGCAGCAGCTCACCGAGCCGTTCCAGCGTGTACGGGGCGACCAGCAGCGACCACCGGGTGGGCGTCGCCACGACGGGGCCGAGCCGCAGCCCCATGGCGTCGAGCGCGGCCACCGCACGGGCGCCCGCCACGGCCGGGAGGCTCAGCGCGCACGGCGCCTGCCCACCGGTGGCCAGGACGAGCGGTGCCGTGGGTCGGTTGGTCCACCACCACCGCACCATGCGCGCGTCGGTGGTCGCCGCGAGGAGGCCGGGGTCGAAGGGGTGCGCGCCGGGCACCACGCACTCGGGGTCCGGGCAGGCACAGCCACGCCCGCGCTCGCCGCGCGTGCCTGTCGTGGCCAGCCCCACCCCAGGCAGGAGAGGCCATCTCCAGACGGTGGCGCAGGTCAGCGCCGCGTCGAGCCGGGCGGAACGTGCCGTGCGCCGGAGCCGGCGCCTGCGTCGCCTTCCGAGGATCTCGCGCATGAGCGCTCGTTCCTTTCCGTTGAACGCCGAGGTCCACTTCACACCACGCGCTCGTCGTACCGCGCGTGCGTCTCTTCACTGTGCGTGCATGTCCGTCGGGAGTGCGGTACGGACACGTAGTCGGTGCCGAGAGTGCGCCGAGTCGATCGGGAGTGGAACCAAACAGATCAGAGTGGAACCGAACAGAATGGTGCGGAGCCGAGTCCAGTCAAAACATCGCGCAGGCGGCGTGTACTTCGGGCTTGCCGCCCCTTGTGCAGACCCCGCCACTGCGGAGCGGGGTTGCGGCCGTCACGGGTGAGGACGCCCGGGCTCGTTGTCGGGTTCCGGGGCAGCGACAACTGCCCCTGGCCGTACACGATTACGTACCCCGCTTGCCCGGGATGACGCTCCCCCGGATCTCTTCGTCCCGAGGGCGCTCCCTACCGAGCACGCCCAGTCGACCGCAAAAAGCCGCACGGGGGTGCATTTTCCAGCCAAGTTATCGGCTTACCGGACACCGTAAATACGGCACGGACAATGCTGGACATCACTGCACTTCTGCGTGTAGATGTGGGGGCGTGTACCTGTGGTTGCACCGATAGCGACGCAGCACGACATGGGGGTTTGCGATGCTATTCGACAAAACGCACCGGTCGGAAAGCCGAATGCCATGAGCGCCCCACACCTCCCGAAAGTGGCTGGAATCGATCCGCTGATTCCTGTTTCAACGCAGACTGCCGCGCCCCCGCCGGATGTTCCGGCCGTGCCGGGCGCCTTCCTCCAGGACCGGCTGGCCGGCTGGGTCTCCGACCTCACCACGCTGCACGAGCTCACCGAGTCGCTGGCCGGGACCTGCGCCCTCGACGGCGCACTCCACGAGCTCCTGAGCGCCGGAGCCGCCCTGGTCGGCGCCCGCCGCGGGCTCCTGGTCCTCGAACCGGGCGACGGCGGCGGCCCCTCCCGCACCGTCGGTCTGGGGCTCACTCACGCGGAGCTCGGACACATCGAGACCGTGCCGCGCGGCGCCACCGCCTACGGCCGGTTCCTCGACGGCCTTCCTGATACCGGCGGCCCCCAGGCCAGCCCCGACATCCTCGGCGACCCGAGTCTCGACGCCCACTCCCGCGAGGTCGCGCTGCGGATCGGATACGCCGCCAGCTACGCCCAGCCCCTGACCACCCCCGCCGGCCGGCTCGGCGTGGCCGTCTGGCTCTACGACGAACCCGCCGAACCCCTGGAACGCCAGCGCCACCTGGTCGGCCTGTACGGCCGCTACGCCGCCCAGCACCTGGCCCGCCTGCTGGAGCTGGAACGCGCCAGGGCGGACACCGCCGCCATCCGCGAGGAACTCCTGCCCAGCCGGCTCCCGCACACCCCCGGAGTGCGGCTGGCCGTACGCCACCGGTCCGCGCCCGGCGGCGGCGGCGACTGGTACGACGCCCTGCCCCTTCCCGACGACGCGCTGGGACTCGCCGTCGGCTCGGTGCACGGCTCCGGGCCGAGCGCACTGGCCGCCATGGGCCGGCTCCGCGCCGGGCTGAGGGCGTACGCGGTGCTGGAGGGCGAGGATCCCGTCGCCGTCCTGTCCGACCTGGAACTCCTGGTGCGGCTGACCGAACCGGCGGGCTCCGCCACCGCCCTCTACGCCTACTGCGAACCCGGACACCGCACGGTCGTACTGGCCGGTGCCGGCCACGCCCCGCCCCTGGTGACCGGCGATCTGCGCACCGAGTTCGTGGAGACGTCGCTCTCCGCGCCGCTGGGCATGCTCTCCTGCTGGGAGGCGCCGAGCGCGGAGTTCAGCCCGCTGCCAGGAGAAACGGTGCTGCTCTACACGGACGGGCTGCTGCGACGCACCGGCGGCCCGACGGACCGGGCGTTCGCCCGGCTCCACGCGGCGGCGGCCGGCGTGCCGAAGGCCCTGCGCCTCGACCCCGGGGCCGTCGCCGACCACGTCCTGCGGACCGTGCTGCCCGAGGGCCGGGGCCGGGACGACGACGCCGAGGACGTCGCCGTCCTGGCCGTGCGCTTCGACTGACGGCACCCCCGGCCGGTAAGAGGTCTTCCGGCCCTGGGCCCCCTTCCGTACGCCCGTACGATGGAGAGGGCCCAGTGTCGTATAAGGAGAGACAAATCGTGTCTGACGAGCTCACCCCGGAGAACCCGGAAACAGCTGAAGCAGAGCCGATCAAGCAGCGGAAGAACGGCCTGTACCCGGGCATTTCCGAGGAGCTCGCCGAGAGCATGAAGTCCGGCTGGGCCGACACCGAGCTGCGTGGCCTGGAGCCGATCGCGCAGGCCGGCCACACCGCCGCCCGCCGCGCCGCTCTCTCCGCCCGCTTCCCGGGCGAGCGCCTCGTCGTCCCCGCGGGCAACCTCAAGACCCGCTCGAACGACACCGAGTACGCGTTCCGCGCCTCCACCGAGTACGCCTACCTCACCGGCGACCGGACCCAGGACGGCGTCCTGGTGCTCGAACCGACCGCCGGCGGCCACACCGCGACGGTCTACCTGCTGCCCCGCTCGAACCGTGAGAACGGCGAGTTCTGGCTCGACGGCCAGGGCGAGCTCTGGGTCGGCCGCCGCCACTCCCTCGCCGAGGCCGAGCAGCTGCTGGGCGTCCCGGCGAAGGACGTCCGCGAACTCCCGGCCGCCCTGGCCGAGGCCACCGGCCCCGTGCGCAACGTCCGCGGCCACGACGCGGGCATCGACGCCGCGCTGACCGACAAGGTCACCGCGGAGCGCGACGAGGAGCTGCGCGTCTTCCTGTCCGAGGCCCGCCTGGTCAAGGACGACTTCGAGGTCGCCGAGCTGCAGAAGGCCTGCGACGCCACGGCGCGCGGCTTCGAGGACGTCGTGAAGGTCCTCGACAAGGCCGAGGCAACCAGCGAGCGCTACATCGAGGGCACGTTCTTCCTGCGCGCCCGCGTCGAGGGCAACGACATCGGCTACGGCTCGATCTGCGCCGCCGGCCCGCACGCCACCACCCTGCACTGGGTCCGCAACGACGGCCCGGTCCGTCCGGGCGAGCTGCTGCTGCTCGACGCGGGGGTGGAGACCGACGAGCTCTACACCGCCGACGTGACGCGGACGCTGCCGATCAACGGCTCGTTCACCCCGCTCCAGCGCAAGATCTACGACGCCGTGTACGAGGCGCAGGAGGCGGGCATCGCGGCTGTCAAGCCGGGCGCCGCCTTCCGCGACTTCCACGACGCCGCGCAGCGGGTCCTCGCCGAGAAGCTGGTCGAGTGGGGCCTGCTGGGCGACCTGTCCGTGGAGAAGGTCCTGGAGCTCGGTCTGCAGCGCCGCTGGACGCTGCACGGCACGGGCCACATGCTCGGCATGGACGTCCACGACTGCGCCGCCGCCCGTACCGAGGCCTACGTCAACGGCATCCTGGAGCCGGGTGTCTGCCTCACCGTCGAGCCCGGGCTGTACTTCCAGGCCGACGACCTGACCGTGCCCGAGGAGTACCGCGGCATCGGCGTCCGGATCGAGGACGACATCCTCGTCACCGAGGACGGCAACCGGAACCTCTCCGACAAGCTGCCCCGCCGGGCCGACGAGGTCGAGGCGTGGATGGCCGGCCTCAAGGGCTGACCCACCGGCGCGGACGGCCGCGCCGCACCCGCCCCGGGGGCGCGCTGCTCAGGACACCATGAGCAGCGCGCCCTCGCGCCACTTCAGCACCTTGTCGAAGCTCACCACGGCGCCCCGGCCCGGGCGGTTCCCGAAGGTGACGTGGTCGGCGAGCTCCTCGATGAGGCAGAGCCCCCGGCCGCTCTCCGCCATGATCGAGGGGGGTTCCCCGGGAGGGACGGCGCAGGCCACGCCCCCGGGGGACGGCTGCCCGGCCGGCAGGTGTGAGTCCGACGGCTGTCCGGCGGACGGATGTGCGGCGGTGCGAAGCGTGCGCCGGGCCGGGAAACCGGGTCCCGAGTCGGCGACTTCGATACGGCATTTCTCGCCGTCCAGATAAGCGGTGACCCGGTACTGCTCGTTCGTCTGTCCGGACCGCTCGTCCACGGCCTGTCCCGGGTCGGCGTCACCGGCCTCCCCCGCGCCCGGCCGGCCGCCGTGTTCCACGGCGTTCGCGCACGCTTCACTGAGCGCGACCGACAGGTCGTAGGAGATGTCCGGATCGACCCCCGCTGTCTCCATGGTGCCGAGGAGAAAACGACGGGCGAGCGGAACGCTCGCAGCTTCGCGCCGCAAATGGAGTGACCACCACATGCTCATGCTCCAGCCTCCTGGCTGCGGCTCGACATACGGTTACGTATTGCCGGGGTAGGCACTCGGTAAGCCCGAAAGCGCCGTGACAGCGCTCATTCGGCGGACGCGAACGCCCCGCATCCCGGTGTATGACCGGCCGGACTCCCGTCCACGGCCTGCTCGGCACGGCGTCCGCTCCGATCCCGCCGGCCGTCGCACGGACCCTGTGAACAGGCCCAACACACTCCGATCACCCCTGATGGGGACAGAAGGCGACCTTCCGGACCTGCCGTACGGGACCCGGGGTCGCAGTGCGATGATGTCCCGGCCATGTCTATGCCTGTCGCACGCGCCGGAGCCGGTCTGCGGCTCATGAGGACCACGGTGTTCACCGCGGTCTGCGTCGCGCTGGCCGCGGCAGGACACGGCCTCGCCGCGGGTGCCGGGGTTCCCGGCTGGACCCTGGCCGCAGGTTTCCTCGGGGTCTTCGCCGCCGTGGCGGTGCTCGCCGGGCGCGAGCGTTCCCTCCCCTCGATCGTCGGCGCGCTGGCCGCCGGACAGCTGGCCCTGCACGCCCTGTTCGGCCTCGGCCGGCACACCCAGGGGACCGCGACGGCGTCCGGGGACGACTCGCTGGTCCGGTTCGCGGCGAGCCTGGTGTGCGGGGCGGGGCCGACGCAGTTGAGCGCCGGCGAGGCGCACCGCATCGTCACCACCGCGGGCATCGACCCGGCGGCCGTGGCGCAGGGGCACAGCCACCTGGCGTCCGGAGCGGCCGCCGTCCCCGACGCCGCTTCGGCGGCGGACCCTTCGGCCATGGCCATGACGGCCGGGCTGCTGCCGAGCCTGCCCATGTTCCTGGGCCACCTCCTCGCCGCGCTCGCCACCGGCTGGCTGCTGCGCCGGGGCGAGGTCGCGGTCTTCCGGCTGGCCGAACTCTCGGCCCACGGCGGCCGGCAGCTCGCCGCCGTCGCCCGGCTCCGGGCGCTGCGCGCGGCCATGTCCCTCGTGCGCGCCCTGCGCGCGGGGCTTCCGGGGCAGCCCGCGAACGGGCCGCGCCGCCCCCTGCGTACCGCGGTGGACGCCCCGGCGCCCGCGACCGGGGACCCTCTGCAGCATCTGGTGATCAGGCGCGGGCCGCCGTCCGCGTACGTACGCGCAGCCTGACGCGGCCACTCCGCCGGATTCCGGTGCGGAGGCGGTCGCGAGCCGTCGCGCACCCGCGCGCCGGACCACCTTCTTCCGTGAACTGTGGAGTGATCCCTGTCATGAACGTTTCCCGTATCGTCCTCGCCGGCGGCGTCGCCGCGTCCACCGTCCTGCTCCTCGCCGGGCCCGCCGCCGCGCACGTCAGCGTGCAGCCGCAGGGCGAGGCCGCCAAGGGCGGGTACGCCACCGTCAACTTCAAGGTCCCCAACGAGCGTGACGACGCCTCCACCGTCAAGCTCGAGGTCAACTTCCCGACCGACCACCCGCTGGCCTCCGTCAGCCCGCAGCCGGTTCCCGGCTGGAAGATCGAGGTCACCAAGAGCGAGCTGGCCAAGCCGCTGGATGTGCACGGCAAGAAGATCGACAAGGCCGTCTCCAAGGTCACCTGGACCGCCGAGGGCAAGGGCATCGAGGCGGGCTTCTTCCAGCAGTTCCCTCTCTCGGTCGGGCAGCTCCCCGAGGACGCCGACCAGCTGGTCTTCAAGGCTCTGCAGACGTACAGCAACAAGGAGGTCGTCCGCTGGATCGAGGAGCCGACCGAGGGCGGCGAAGAGCCGGACAGCCCCGCTCCCGTCCTCCAGCTGACCGCCGCGTCCACCGACGCCCACGGCGCGTCCGCCGACGACAAGAGCGGCGAGGCGGACCACGCGAAGGAGACCACGGCCTCCTCGGACGACACCGCCTCGTCGAGCGACAGCGACAACACGGCCCGCGTCCTCGGTGTCGTCGGCATCGTCATCGGCATCGCGGGCGTCGCGTTCGGCGTCCTGGCCGGCCGCCGCCGCAGCGCCTGATCCACGGCTCCACCACCCGCACCACAGACCAGGAAACAGCTCTCCATGCGCAACAAGAAGACGGTGCTGGCCGCGGCGTTCGCCGCCGTGGCCGCACTGACCCTGTCCGCCTGCGACAACGGCGGCGACAGCTCCGCGGACTCGGCGGTCGCCGACGTGTCCGCGGAGACGAAGACCCAGGCCGCGACGGTGCTCGACCAGCCCTTCACCAAGCCGGACCTCGTCCTCACCGACACGCACGGCAAGACCTTCGACCTCCGGGAGAAGACCAAGGGCAAGCCGACGCTCATCTACTTCGGCTACACCAACTGCCCCGACGTCTGCCCGCTGACCATGAGCAACATCGCTCTCGCCAAGCGGGCCCTGCCCGCGGCCGACCAGGACAAGCTCCAGGTCGTCTTCGTCACGACCGACCCCGAGAGGGACACCCCGGCGTCCCTGGGCAGCTGGCTCAAGGCCCAGGACCCCGGCTTCACCGGTCTCACCGGCGACTTCCCGACCATCCAGGCGGGGGCACGGCAGATCGGCATCGGCATCGACGCGCCGAAGAAGGAGAAGGACGGCACCGTCGTCTCCATGCACGGGTCCCAGGTCATCGCGTTCTCCCCGAAGACCGACAAGGGATACGTGCTGTACAGCGAGGACACCACGGCCGACGACTACACGAAGGACCTCCCCGCGCTCATCGAGGGGAAGAACCCGTGAACCGCCGCACGCCCCTCGTCGGCGCCCTGGCCCTCACCACCGGGCTGGCGCTGACGGGGTGCTCCTCGGACGCCGCGCCCGCGCTGGAGGTCACCGGCGCGTTCATGCCGCAGCCGGTGAGTGACATGGCCGCCGGATTCCTCGTCGTGAAGAACAGCGGCGGGTCCGACCGGCTCACCTCGGTGACCAGTTCGCTCTCCGACCACGTCACGATCCACGAGACGACGAACCAGGCGATGCGGATGGTCACCTCCTTCGAGGTGCCCGCGGGCGGCGAGCTCGACCTCGAACGCGGCGGCGGCCACATCATGTTCGCCGACCTCAAGAAGCGGCCTCGGCAGGGGGACACCGTCTCGGTGCAGCTCCACTTCGAGAAGGCCGGCCCGATCTCGGTCGACGTGCCCGTCAAGGAGACCACCTACAACCCGAAGAAGAAGTGAGGTACTGACACCCCATGACGGCCACCGCCCCGCACTTCGGGCCCTCCCCGATACGACGGCCGCTCACCGCGGCCGCGCTCCTCGCCACGCTGATCAGTCTGCTGCTCGGCCTGGTGCTGGCCGGCGCGAGCCCGGCGTCCGCGCACGCCGCACTCACCGGGAGCGACCCGCAGGACGGGTCGGTGGTCGCCACCGCCCCCGAGGAGGTCACCCTCACCTTCTCCGAGGAGATCGCCGTCGGCGGCGACTCGATCAGGGTCCTGGGGCCCGACGGCGAACGCGCCGACACCGGCGAGCCCCGTGATCTGACGGACGGCGGGCCCGTGCGGTACGGCGTCGCCCTCCACAGCGGTCTGCCGGACGGCACCTACACCGTCGCCTGGCAGGCCGTCTCCGCGGACAGCCACCCGGTCGCCGGAGCCTTCACCTTCTCCGTCGGTGCTCCTTCGAAGACCACGGTCGCGCTCGACTCCGGCAACGCGGGCGGCGGCCTCGTCGGCACGCTCTACGACATCGCGCGCTACGCCGCGTACGCCGGTTTCATCCTGCTCGCCGGCGGCTCGGCCTTCGTCCTCGCCTGCTGGCGGCGCGGGGCCGGGGCACGGCCGTTGCAGCGTCTCGTCGTACGCGGCTGGATCACCATCACCGCCGCCACCCTGGTCATGCTGCTCCTGCGCAACCCCTACACAGGCTCCGGCAAGCTGGCGGACGCATTCGACCTGGACGGGCTCCAGGCCGCCCTCGACACCAAGCCGGGAGCGGCCCTGGTGTCCCGGCTGCTGCTCCTGGGGGCCTCCGCGCTCTTCGTCGCCGTCCTCTTCGGGGCGTACGCCAAGCGCGAGGACGAGAAGGAGAAGCAGGACCTCACCTTCGGACTGGCCGTCGGCGGAGCGGTGATCGCCGTCGGTATCGCGGGCACCTGGGCGCTGGCCGAGCACGCCTCGACGGGTATCCAGCCGGGCATCGCGATGCCCGTGGACGTGGCCCACCTGCTCGCCGTCGCCGCCTGGCTGGGCGGCCTCGTCGCCCTGCTGGTCGCCCTCTACCGGACGCCGCACATCACGGCCGACGCGGTACGGCGGTTCTCACGCATGGCGTTCGGCAGCGTCGTCGTCCTCGTCGGTACCGGCATCTACCAGTCCTGGCGGCAGGTGGGCTCGTGGTCCGCCCTGACCGGTACCCGGTACGGGCAGCTGCTGCTGATCAAGGTGGGGCTCGTCGCGGTGCTCCTCGCGGTCGCGTGGTTCTCCCGTCGGTGGACGGGCCGCCTCGCGGAGGGCGAGGAGGAGGCGGTAAGCGCCGTAGAGGTTTCGGAGGGTACGGACGGCCCGGAGGCCCCTGAAATCGCCGGACCCGCCGAAACCTCCGAGCCTGATCCGCAGCGCGCCGTCCAACTCGCCCGGCAGCGGGCCGCCCTGACGGCCACCCGGCAGAAGCGCGCCCGCGACTCCGATCCCGGGCGCTCCGGGCTGCGCCGCTCCGTACTGACGGAGACCGGCATCGCCGTGGTGCTGCTCGTGGTCACGACGATCCTGACCTCCACCGAGCCGGGGCGGACCGAGGAGGAGGCCGCCCGCGCCACCGCGGCGGTGACCGCGCCGGCGGCCGGCGGAGAGGTCAACCTGAGCCTGCCGTTCGACACGGGCGGCACCGACGGCAAGGGAACCGTCCGGATCGACATCACGCCCGGCCGGACCGGCGCCAACGACGTGCATCTCTGGATCGACGGGCCGGACGGTCCGATGGACGTCCCCGAGGTGAAGCTCGCCTTCACCCTGGAGTCCAAGGACATCGGCCCGCTGCCCGTCGTTCCCGACCACCTGGCCGCGGGGCACTGGACGGCGAGCGGCGTCCAGATCCCGATGGCGGGCGACTGGAAGCTCGCCGTGACCGTCCGGACGTCGGACATCGACCAGACGACCATCGACAAGAACGTGAAGATCGGCTGAGCAAGGTGAGCACGAAGAAGACGAAAGCCGCCCGGGAGAGCGCGCAGCAGACAGGCGTGACGCCGGGCAGCGGCGGCGGTGTCACCCGGCGGAGGCTGATCGGCGGTGCCGGGGCAGCCGGTGCGGCCGGCCTGGTACTCGGCGCGGCGGGCGGGGCCGGGGGCTATGCCGCCACCCGCGACGACGTGCCGGCCGCGCTGACGACGGTCGGCTCGACCGAGGAGATGTTTCACGGGAAACATCAACCGGGGATCCTCACTCCGCTTCAGGCCCGCGGGCACCTGATCGCCTTCGATCTGGCCCCCGGGGCGGGGCGGAAGGAAGCCGCGGCCCTGATGCGCCGCTGGTCGGCCGTGGCCGAACGGCTGATGGCAGGCCGGCCCTCCGGCGACGGCGCGGGCCACGACACCGGAGTGGCGCTCGACGCCGGACCGTCCTCTCTGACGGTCACCTTCGGGTTCGGCCGTACCTTCTTCGATCGCACGGGACTGGTCGCCCGCCGTCCGGCCGGGCTCGATCCGCTGCCGTCCTTCTCCTCCGATCACCTCGACGCCAAGCGGTCCGACGGCGATGTCTGGGTGCAGATCGGCGCCGACGACGCGCTCGTGGCGTTCCACGCCCTGCGCGCGGTGCAGAAGGAGGCCGGGGAGGCGGCCCGGGTGCGCTGGCAGATGAACGGCTTCAACCGGACCCCGGGTGCCACGGCCGAGCCGATGACGGCCCGGAACCTCATGGGCCAGCTCGACGGGACCGGCAATCCCAAGCCTGCGGAGAGCGACTTCGAGGAGCGGGTCTTCGTGCAGGCCGACGACGCCGCGCACGCGTGGCTGGAGGGGGGCTCGTACGCCGTCGTACGGCGGATCAGGATGCTCCTCGACGACTGGGAGAAGCTCACCGTCGACCGGCAGGAGCGGGTCATCGGACGACGCAAGGCGGACGGCGCGCCGCTCAGCGGCGGCACCGAGACGACGGAGATGGACCTGGACAAGGCGGGACCGGACGGCAGACTGCTGATCCCCGACAACGCCCACGCCCGGATCTCCTCGCCGGAGAAGAACGGGGGCGCCGCCATGCTGCGACGGCCCTTCTCGTACCACGACGGTCTCTCGGACGACGGCACCCCGGACGCCGGACTGCTGTTCATCTGCTGGCAGGCCGACCCGTTCAGGGGGTTCGTGCCGGTGCAGCGCAAGCTCGACCGAGGCGACGCGCTCTCCCCGTTCATCCGGCACGAGGCGAGCGGTCTCTTCGCCGTTCCGGGGGGCACCGCGCCCGGGGAGTACGTGGGGCAGCGGCTGCTCGAAGGGTGAGCGGGGGAGGACTCGGCAACGGTCCTTCCCGCCCCGTCGGCCCATTAGGGTGACCGTATGTCAGCCACGCGTTACGCCTATCTCGGCCCCGAAGGCACCTTCACCGAGGTGGCCCTCCGCACGCTTCCGGAAGCTGCCACCCGCGAGCTCGTCCCCATGGTCTCCGTCCCGGCCGCGCTGGACGCGGTGCGCAGTGGCGAGGCGGCGGCGGCGCTCGTCCCCATCGAGAACTCCGTCGAGGGCGGGATCACCGCGACGCTCGACGAGCTGACCACGGGCGCCCCGCTGATGATCTACCGCGAGGTGCTGCTCTCCATCACCTTCGCGCTGCTGGTACGGCCCGGCACCGAGCTGTCCGACATCAAGACCGTCACCGCCCACCCGGCCGCCCAGCCGCAGGTGCGCAACTGGATGGCCGCCCATCTGCCGAACGCGGTGTGGGAGTCCTCCGCGTCCAACGCGGACGGCGCACGGCTGGTCCAGGAGGGCCGGTTCGACGCCGCCTTCGCCGGGGAGTTCGCCGCCGCGACGTACGGGCTGGAACCGCTCGTGACGGAGATCCACGACGCGGCGAACGCGCAGACCCGTTTCGTTCTGGTGGGCCGTCCGGCCAGGCCCTCGGCGCCGACGGGAGCGGACAAGACGTCCGTCGTCATCTGGCTCGGCGAGGACCACCCGGGCGCCCTGCTCGAACTGCTCCAGGAGTTCGCGGTGCGCGGGGTCAACCTGATGCTGATCCAGTCGCGGCCCACGGGGGAGGGCATCGGCAACTACTGCTTCGCGGTGGATGCGGAGGGACACATCGCGGATCGCCGGGTCGGTGAGGCCCTGATGGGGCTGAAGCGGATCTGCCCGAATGTGCGCTTCCTGGGTTCCTACCCGAGGGCAGGGGTGACGCCCGACGAGGTAGGTCCCCTGCGCATCGGGACGTCGGACCGGGACTTCACCGAGGCTTCGGACTGGCTGGCCCGCAGCCAGGACGGCCGGGTCTGAGGAGCGGAAGCCGGGGGCCGGGTCTGAGGAGCGGAAGCCGGGGGCCGTGCCCGCGCGGGAGGCCGGGGGGGTGACCGAACCCCGAAAGTTATCCACAGGGGTCGTTTTCACCTGGGGACAAGTCGACAGCGGTAAGCCGCATGGTCGACAAATCGCCCTACCGCCCCAAGGTCCCGCACAGACGTGCAGTCTCGTCCATGTCACCCAAATTCCGTTGATCAACTCTTTAGAGCGAGGAATTCCCACTCGAATGAGTGCGTGAATCAGGTTTGAGCGACGAACGCAGCGCGCTCGCGCGACTTTCGGAACGCCCTCTTCCGATGTCCACAGAACTTCCTCACAGCCTGTGGATAACTAAAGCCGACCCCCTCCACCTGTGGACAAGAAACCGGAGCCGGCGACCCCCAACTCCCGCCGCGTGTACCGGTGATGCGCGGGCCACGGGGCGAATTTGCCCCTTTTCCGCACATTAGGTCTTCTTTATCGAAGGCCCCGCCCCCTCGTCCCGCCGCGCGATTCCCCGCAGGATTACCGATTCCGGCAATTCCGGCAAAACGCCACACCCGTCGATATCGGTTCGAGTGGTGGATGCCCGCACCGGTAGCCTTGAGGGGTGATTGACCTTCGCCTGCTCCGTGAGGACCCCGACCGTGTTCGCGCCTCCCAGCGCGCCCGTGGAGAGGACGTCGCGCTCGTCGACGCCCTGCTCTCCGCCGACGAGCTGCGCAGGTCGTCCGGCGTCCGCTTCGACGAACTCCGCTCCGAGCAGAAGTCGCTCGGGAAGCTGATCCCCAAGGCCACCCCCGAGGAGCGCACCGAGCTCCTGAAGAAGGCCGACCAGCTGAAGACCGAGGTGAAGGCGGCCGACGCCGCCCGGGACGAGGCCGATGCCGAGGCCAAGCGGTTGCTGCTCCTGCTCGGCAACGTCGTCCACGAGGACGTGCCGGTCGGCGGCGAGGAGGACTTCGTCGTCCTGGAGACGCACGGCACGATCCGTGACTTCGGTGCCGAGGGCTTCGAGCCCAAGGACCACCTGGAGCTCGGTGAGTCGCTCGGCGCCATCGACATGGAGCGGGGCGCCAAGGTCTCCGGATCACGCTTCTACTACCTGACGGGTGTCGGCGCGCTCCTGGAGCTCGCCCTGGTCAACGCCGCCATCGCACAGGCCACCGAGGCCGGTTTCGTCCCGATGCTGACGCCCGCCCTCGTACGCCCCCGCGCCATGGAGGGCACGGGCTTCCTGGGGCAGGCCGCGGAGAACGTGTACCACTTGGAGAAGGACGACTACTACCTGGTCGGCACCTCCGAGGTCCCGCTCGCGGCGTACCACATGGACGAGATCATCGAGGCCGACAAGCTGCCCCTGCGGTACGCGGGCTTCTCGCCGTGCTTCCGTCGCGAGGCCGGCACGTACGGCAAGGACACCCGGGGCATCTTCCGCGTCCACCAGTTCGACAAGGTCGAGATGTTCTCGTACGTCGACCCTGCGGACGCCGAGGCCGAGCACCGCAGGCTCCTGGACTGGGAGAAGCAGTGGCTCACCGCCCTGGAGCTGCCGTTCCAGGTGATCGACGTCGCCACCGGCGACCTGGGTGCCTCCGCCTCCCGGAAGTTCGACTGCGAGGCGTGGATCCCCACCCAGGGCAAGTACCGCGAGCTGACGTCCGCGTCGAACTGCGACGGTTTCCAGGCCCGCCGGCTCTCGGTCCGGATGCGCGACGGCAAGAAGGTGCAGCCGCTCTCCACGCTGAACGGCACCCTCTGCGCCGTGCCGCGCACGATCGTGGCGATCCTGGAGAACCACCAGCTGGCCGACGGTTCGGTGCGGGTGCCGGAGATCCTCCGCCCGTACCTGGGCGGCCGCGAGGTCCTGGAGCCGGTCTCCAAGTGAATTTCCCCTACAAACTCGTCGCGACCGACCTCGACGGCACGCTGCTGCGTGACGACCACACGGTCTCCCCGCGCACCCGTGAGGCGCTGGCGGCGGTGACCGCCGCCGGTGCCGCGCACATCGTCGTCACCGGCCGCGCCGTCCCCTGGACCAAGCACATCCTGGACGACCTGGGGTACGACGGTCTGGCGGTGTGCGGTCAGGGTGCGCAGGTCTACCACGCCGGAGAGCACCGGCTGCTGACCTCCCTGACCCTGGACCGCAGGCTGGCCGGGGTCGCGCTGGCCAAGATCGAGGCGGAGGTCGGCCCCCTGGCACTGGCCGCAAGCCGTGACGGACTCGACGGCGAGGTGCTGGTCGGCCCCGGCTACCGGGTGCAGGAAGGGCCGCTGCCGGCCCTCCTCGTGGACGACGTCGCCGAGATGTGGACCGCCCCGCTCAACAAGGTCTACATACAGCATCCGGAGCTGAGCGACGACGCCCTCACCGAGGCCGCCCGGCAGGCCGTGGGCGGCCTGGTGGACGTGGTGATGGCGGGGCCGGGCGTGGTCGAGATCCTGCCGCTGGGGCTGAGCAAGGCGACCGGCCTCTCGCTGGCCGCCCGCCGCCTGGGCCTGAAGGCGGCGGACACCGTGGCCTTCGGCGACATGCCGAACGACATCCCCATGTTCGGCTGGGCCCGGCACGGGGTGGCCATGGCCAACGCCCACGAGGAGCTGAAGGCCGTGGCCGACGAGGTCACCGCCTCCAACGAGCACGACGGCATCGCCCTGGTGCTGGAGAACCTGCTCCGGACAACGCCCCGCCTGTGAGGCGCCGCCCCACCCGCGTGCGGCGGCTCCGCACGCGGGTGGCGGTCACGGCGCGGTGGGGGCGGATCTCTCCTGTCGTCTTCTGCGGAGGATGCGCGGATCGAACGCGCGCGGGGGTGGACCCCGACGACGGCTTAGCAAGCCGCTGCCTTACCACTCGGCCAATCCTCCGGGAGGTGGCCCCGCGCGATGCGCACGGGTGGCCACCCGGGGGTCCTGCTGCGGCAGCGTCGCGCGTAGCTGATGTGGCTACCGCGGTGCCGGCTGCGGACCGCCCTGCGGGGAACTCGACGGACTCTCACTCCTGGTCATCGCCGTGCTCCTCCCCGGTTCCGGTGGGCGCCGCCCCGTGGCGCCGTCGCACATACTGTGCCCGAGCACACCGCCGGGGGCCACCGGTTTTCCGTCCCCCCGGCGACGGCCCCCGGCGGGTGGCCCGCCGCGGAGTGGGGTCACCCGCTCGTACAGCGGCCCAGGCCCCTGACCCGGCGGGCGACGTCGTCCAGGCACGCGTCCAGCCGGGCGATGTCCTGCGAGACCTCCGCCGGCCGGACGCTGACAGCACCGACGACCTGATGGGTGACGTCCAGCTTCCGGTCGAGTACGTCGAGTCGGCAGGACATCCTGCCGAGTACGGGCCCCAGCTCCTGGAGCGCGCTGCCGACACCGGCGAGGCACCTTTCCACCTGGGAGACCCGGCGGTCGAGCGAGGCGTAGGAGACCCGAAGTTCCTCCTCGGCGTCCAGCAGACGAGTCCGGACGCAGCGGGCGATGTCGCTGTCGCGAAGAATCATGGCCACGTTGAGCACGGTCCGGCGGGTGTACAACCGCAGCTGGGTCGCCGCCTGTGGATAACCTTCCGGCCCGCCACCCTTCCATAGCGACAGCATGTCGCTATGGAAGACCCGCAGGTCAGCGCCGCGCAGAGTCCTCATCCCGTTCTCCGTCAGCTCACGCTGATGCCGATCCGTGAGCCTCTTCAGCGTGGCTGTGGACACCTCGAAGTACCGGGCGACATCCTCTGTGCGCAGGTGCATCCCGTCGGGGAGCATGACAAGGGCCTTGACCTTGTCGAGGGCGTCGACGCGCCCCATCCGCTCGGCCCGCAGTGCGGGGGATTCGAGCAGGGCGGCTTCCGTGGGCATGGGCATGCCTTTCGTACGGGGACACGGCGATGGACTGCCCTGTCCCCCTGGGCTGCGGGGTGGAGGTCGCTCACGGTGGCCACTTGCCCGATGACCGGCCCGACGAGTGATGTCCGCCACCCGCGCCGGCACTCCCCGATGTCACGAAAGCTCGACGTCACAGATTCCAGTTGCCTCCACGCGCCCGGCCCAACGAACCGATAACCGTACGGGTTACGCCCCGCGCCCCGTGCCCCGCCCCGCGCCCCGTGCCCCGCCCCGTGCCCCGCGCCCCGCGCCCCGCGCCGTGCGCCCGCGCTCCGCGCACACGGAACAACCCCCGCCCATCGGGCGGGGGTTGCGTCCTGCATGCGTCGTGGCGTCGGCCTCACTCCTCGCCCGCGAGCTTCAGCGCCCGCAGCTTCTGGCCCGCGTACCAGGTCGCCACGATCGTGACGCCGACCAGGAGGACGGTGGCCAGCGGCAGGCCGACGTCCGAGGTGACCAGGCCTTCGCCGGCGACCCGCTCCGCGACCGACAGGGACCACTGCTGCACGCTCAGCGTCCTCGCGCCCGGCACCAGGCTGCCGAACAGCGCCTCCCACACCAGCGCGTACACCAGGCCGAAGACCACCGCGTGCCGGCTGACCGTGCCCAGCAGCAGGAACAGCGCGCTGTACGCGATCGACGCGACCAGCGCCGCGATCGTGTAGGCCACCGCGACCTGCCCGCCGTTGCCGTTGAGGATCAGCCCCGCGACGAGGGTCGGCACCGCGGAGAAGAGCATCGTCACCGCGACGGCGACGATCAGCTTGGTGAAGATGATCGTCGGCCGCTTCACCGGCTTGGCCAGCAGGTAGACGATCGACCCGTCGTCGATCTCCGGCCCGATGGCGCCCGTACCCGCGATGACACCGATCAGCGGCACCATCGTGGCGATGGCGAACCCGCCGAGAACGCCCGAGGCGACGCTGTCGTCAGCCCCGGCGAACGCCCGTACCGCCACGGCGATGGCCACCAGCAGCACGGGCAGGACGAACAGGATGGCGGCCCGGCGCCGGCCGAGCAGGGCCCGGTAGGTGAGCCGGGCGACTGTGGGGTCGTACATGACGCTTCACAGCTCCTTTCAGGCCACTACTCAGGCCGCTACGAGGTAGGAAAAGACCGATTCGAGGGACTCGTCGGACGGTGAGACGGTCAGCAGCCGGATGCCGTGTTCGCGTGCCACCTTCGGCAGCAGGGTGGTGAAGCGCCCGAAGTCGACGGCCTGGATCAGCAGGGCCCCTTCGGTGGTGTCGACCTCGATCCCCGCCGTCGACGGATCGGCGATGAGCGCGGCGGCGAGCGCCCGGTCGTCGCCGGAGCGCACGAGATAGCGGTGCGGCCGGTCCGTCATCAGCCGGCGGATCTTCCGGAAGTCGCCGGAGGCGGCGTGCCGTCCCGCGACGATCACCTCGATGTGGGAGGCGAGCTGCTCGACCTCCTCCAGGATGTGCGAGGAGAACAGGACCGTCCGGCCTTCCGCCCCCATCCGCCGCAGCAGTTCCATCAGCTGCATCCGCTGACGCGGGTCCATGCCGTTGAACGGTTCGTCGAGCAGCAGCACGGAGGGCTCGTGCACCAGGGCGGACGCCATCTTCACGCGCTGGCGCATGCCCTTGCTGTACGTGGAGATCTTCCGGTCCTGCGCGTACTCCATCTCGACCGTGGCCAGCGCCTTGTGCGCGGCCGCGTCTCCCAGGCCGTGCAGCTCGGCGTTGGCGACGACGAACTCCCGGCCGGTCAGGAAGTCGTACATCCCCTCCCGCTCGGGCACGATGCCGATGTCCCGGTACACGGCCTCGTTGCGCCAGATCTGCTTGCCGTCGAGGGTGACCTTTCCGGTCGACGGGGCCAGGAATCCGGCCATCATGTTGATCAGCGTGGACTTTCCCGCGCCGTTGGGGCCCAGCAGCCCCGTGACGCCGGGGCCCACGGTCATGCTCACGTCGTTGACGGCGACCACGTTGCCGAACCAGCGCGAGGTGTGGTCGATCTCGATGGTGGTCACAGCCCGACCCTCCGGTAGCGGCGCATCAGGACGGCGTACGAGCCGACGACGAGCGCGAGAACAACGAGCAGATAGACCACGCCTGCCGCGGCACCCGGTCCCTCGCCGCCGGGGAAGGCGGAGGAGGCGCCGAGGAAGGCGGTCTGCACCCCGTCGATGAGCGTGATCGGCGAGAACAGGCCCAGCCACGGGACGGCACTGGCCGACCCGGTCGACCAGGCGATGCCCTGGACGGTCGACACGGCTCCGTAGGTGATGGTCAGTACGGCGATGACGGCGGCGACGCCGAAGCCCCGCCGCGGGGTCAGCGCGGCGACGACGAGTCCGAGACCCGCGAAGAGGACCGACAGCAGGGCCACCGAGACCATCCCCTGTCCGAACCACTTGCTCTGGTCCGCGAGATCGAACTTGGCGAGCAGCGCGCCCACATAGAGGATCAGGAGCGGCAGCCCGGTGAGGACGAACAGGGCGGATGCCATCGCGCCCAGCTTGGCCAGCACGTAGTCGACGCGTTCGATCGGCCGCGAGAAGTACAGCGGCACGCTCTTGAAGCGGAGGTCCCTCGACACGGACTGCGGCGCCTGCGAAGCGACGAAGAGGCCGATCACGGCCTGGAGGTAGATCGCGAACGAGGTGTACTTGAGCGGCAGTTCGGTCATGTTCGGTGTGGCCATGGCGACCGCGACGATGATCAGTGCCACCAGGCACATCACCCCGCACAGCAGCATCGGCAGCACCTTGGACTTGGCGGACCGCCCCAGGCCGAACGACCCGCGCAGCGACTGCGAGTAGAGCGAACGGCGGGCGTAGGCGCGGCCCAGCCGCACGCCGTCGTACGAGCGGTATCCGATGTTGTGGATCCGGGAGGCGTCGCTCCCGGTGTCGGCGCTCATCACGACCGCTTCCCTTCTGTTCCTGTTCCTGCTCCGGCCGTCGCGACCGCGGCGGCCTGCGGGGCCGCCTCGCTCCGGAAGACCTCGGCGATGTGGTGGCGCCGCTGTTCCATGCGGATCAGGCCGAGCCCCAGCCCGGCCACGCTGTCGCGGACCAGGTCGTACGTCTCCTCGCCCGTCGCCTCCAGCAGGAGGATGTGGCCGGCGCCCGGCAGCCCTTCGGCGTCGAGCCCGTCGAGACCCAGGAGGGTGACACCGGCGTCGGCGAGCACCCGGCGCAGGGCGTGCGTCCCGTCGGGGTGCTCGTCGCTGTCCGTGACCTCGACGGCCAGGGTCGTGGTGGTCTGGGTGAACTCGCTGGTGGAGCTGGACCGCAGCAGCGTTCCGCCGTCGATGACGACGACGTGGTCGCAGGTGCGCTCCAGTTCGCCGAGGAGGTGCGAGGTGACCAGGACGGAGATCCCGAAGTCCGAGTGGACGCGGCGGATCAGGCCGAGCATCTCGTCCCGGCCGACCGGGTCCAGACCGTTGGTCGGCTCGTCCAGCAGCACCAGCTGCGGGTCGTGGACCAGGGCCTGGGCCAGCTTCACCCGTTGCTTCATGCCGGTCGAGTAGCCGCCGATGGGGCGGTACCGCTCCTCGTAGAGTCCGACGTGCCGCAGGGTGTCGGCGGTCCGCTCGCGCGCCGCCGTCGGCGGCAGGCCGGACATCCGCGCCATGTGGACGACGAACTCCGTCGCCGACACATCGGGCGGCAGGCAGTCGTGCTCGGGCATGTACCCGACCCGCTCCCGGATCGCGGCGCCTTCCGTGGCGACGTCGAGCCCGAGCACCGCGGCCCGGCCTTCGGTGGCGGGGGACAGACCCAGCAGGATCTTGATCAAGGTGGACTTGCCGGCTCCGTTGGAACCCACCAGACCGGTCACACCCGGTCCGATGTCCAAGGTGAGCCGGTCAAGCGCGGTCACCCGGGGGAACCTCTTGCTCAGGCTTTCGGTCGCGATCACAGTCACATCCACGAAGGTACTGGCGCGCCCCGCGGGAGTCGTCAGCCCAGACGGTCGTATCGGGATCAGACCAGAGGTGTACGGACCCGTAAGGGGGCCCCACGGAGGACGAGCCGTTGTCCACAGGTTCCCGGCATCCCTTGACGCGGAGGCGGTGGGTTGCCACATTCGGCGGTGTCACGTTACGGACACGTAGCGCGATGCCGACAACGACGAGGGAGCGGCGTGAAGCTTCTGGGCGCGCGCGAGCGCTGGGTGAGTACGGGCGGGATCGAGCTGTGTGTCGCCGAGTTGGGCGACCCGTCGCGGCCGACGATCGTCCTCGTCCACGGATATCCCGACAGCAAGGAGGTCTGGTCGCGGGTCGCGGACCGACTGGCGGAGCAGTGGCACGTGGTCCTCTACGACGTGCGGGGCCACGGCCGTTCGACGGCGCCCCGGCCGCTGCGCGGCGGCTTCACGCTCGAGAAGCTGACGGACGACTTCCTGGCGGTCGTGGACGCGGTGAGCCCTGACCGGCCCGTCCACCTGGTCGGACACGACTGGGGCTCGGTGCAGTCCTGGGAGTTCGTCACGGTGGAGCGGACCAAGGGCCGTGTGGCGTCGTTCACTTCGATGTCCGGGCCCGGCCTCGACCACTTCGGCCACTGGATCAAGCGCCGGGTGTCCCGGCGGACTCCCCGTGACCTGCGGGAGTTGGCCGGTCAGGGAGCCAAGTCCTGGTACGTGTACGCCCTGCACACACCCGTGCTGCCCGAGATGGCCTGGCGCGGTCCACTCGGCAGGCAGTGGCCTCGGATCCTCCAACGCATGGAGAGGGTCCCGGCGGACGGCTATCCGACATCCTCCCTGCCCAGGGACGCGGCCCACGGCGCCTGGCTCTACCGTGACAACGTCCGTACGCGGCTGCGCCGTCCACGCCACGACGCCCACGCCCACGTGCCCGTCCAGCTGATCACACCGACCGGTGACGCGTTCCTGTCCCCTTCGCTCTACGACGAACTGGAGTCGTGGGTCCCTACGTTGCTCCGGCGCTCCCTGCCGGCCAAGCACTGGGTCCCACGTACCCGCCCGGACCAGTTGGCCTCCTGGATCACGGAGTTCGCCAAGGACGTCTCCTGACGACGGCGAACGCCGCGGCGGACGCCCGCGTTTGAACATCTGCGGCCAACACGCCGACCCTCACCGCCTTTTGGCGTGTGACGTCCAACTCACGTGCGAGAAAACGCCTTTGCTACGAGGCACCTCAACTTCCCTGTCAGTGAGGAAGCTTGTGTAAATCCCCTGCGGCTCGGGCGAGTTGTCCACAGAATTGCCATCCAGCCTGTGGATAACTCGACTTGGTTGTGGATCAAACCTCGACCGCCTCAACGATGTCCCGAACGCCGCGTGAATTCCGGATGCGCCCAGGGCGCCCTTGCGGGCACGCTGGCCGGATGGACGCACACCGCACCGTAAAGGTGTCCAAGTACCTGTCGAGACATCTGCGGCATCAACCGGACCGGATCGGCATCACCCTCGACGCCCACGGCTGGGTGCCCGTCGACGACCTGCTGCGGGCCTGCGCCCGAAACGGCTTCGCCGTGTCCCGGGCCGAGCTCGACCATGTCGTGGCGGCCAACGACAAGCAACGGTTCACCCTGGACGGCGACCGCATCCGCGCCAACCAGGGCCACACGGTGACGGTCGACCTCGATCTGCCGCCGGCCGAGCCTCCCGAGTACCTGTACCACGGCACGGTGGGCCGGGTGCTCGACGCGATCCGCGCCGAGGGGCTACGGCCCATGGCGCGCCACCACGTCCATCTCTCACCCGACCGGGAGACGGCCGCCCGCGTCGGCGCCCGGCGCGGCGTCCCCGTCGTCCTGTCCGTACACGCGGGCGCCATGCACCGCGCGGGTCACCTCTTCCATGTGAGCACCAACGGGGTGTGGCTCACCGCCGCCGTCCCGCCGCGCTTCCTGCGGCTGCCCGCGTAACCAGGACCCGGCCTTCGCGGGGGTCACCGTAGAGTCGGGCGCATGACGTCCTCCCGCCGCCTGAGCACCGTGATCCTGCCCGTCCACCGATGGAACGACGGTGGACGCGCCCTGTGGACCCGAGCCGAAGAGCTGGGCTTCCACGCCGCGTACACCTACGACCACCTCGCGTGGCGCACGTTCCGCGACGGTCCGTGGTTCGGCGCCGTCCCCACCCTGACGGCCGCCGCGTGCGCCACCGAGCGGCTGCGTCTGGGCACGCTGGTCACCTCGCCCAACTTCCGGCATCCGGTGACGCTCGCCAAGGACCTCATCTCGCTCGACGACGTGTCCGGCGGCCGGGTCACCCTGGGCATCGGTGCCGGGGGGAACGGCTTCGACGCCACGACCCTGCTCCGACGCGGCGAGGAGCCGTGGACCCCGCGCGAGCGCGCCGACCACTTCGACGAGTTCGTCCCCCTCCTGGACCAGCTCCTCCGGGAGCCGTCGGTGACGCACGAGGGCCGGTTCTACGCGGCGAACGAGGCACGGAACATCCCGGGCTGCGTCCAGCGGCCCCGGCTGCCCTTCGCGGTCGCCGCGACGGGGCCGCGCGGGCTGAAGCTCGCCGCGCGGTACGGGCAGGCGTGGGTGACCACCGGAGACCCGAAGCTCTACGAGGCCGGCACCCCCGAGCAGTCGGTGGCGGCGCTCCGCGGGCAGATCTCCCGGCTCGGTGAGGCCGGGGAAGCCGTCGGCCGGGACGTCTCGGACCTCGACAAGGTCCTCCTGACCGGCTTCACCCCCGACCGCCCGCTCCAGTCGCTCGACGCGTTCGTGGACTTCGCCGGCACCCACTTCGCCCTCGGATTCACCGAGATCGTCCTGCACTGGCCGATCCCGGACTCCGATTTCGCGGCCGACGGCGCGGTCTTCGAACGGATCGCCACCGAGGCCCTCTCCCAGCTCCGCTGACCGCTCCGACCCGGATTTCGCACGGCCCAGCCTTTGGCATATGCCAGTGTCATGTACCGAGCTCAGAGGCCCGCCCTCTCAGATGTGCGCCCCTCTGCACGACCGTGCGACCTGGTACGGGAGAATGACGGGGTGACCTCAGCTATCGACCCGCCTCTTCCCGCCGTCACCCGGCTGATCGCCACCGATCTGGACGGCACTCTGCTGCGCGACGACAAGACCCTGTCGGACCGTACGATCGCGGCTCTCGCAGCCGCCGAGGAGGCGGGGATCGAGGTCTTCTTCGTCACCGGACGGCCGGCCCGCTGGATGGACGTCGTCAGCGCCCATGTGCACGGACACGGAATGGCGATCTGCGCGAACGGCGCGGCCGTCGCCGACCTGCACGCGGACGGCCGCCTGGTCGAGGTCCGGCCCCTGGAACGCGCGGCGGCCCTGGACGTGGTCCGGATCCTGCGCGATGCCGCCCCGAGCACGTCGTTCGCCGTCGAACTGGCCACGGGCATCCACTACGAGCCCTCCTACCCGCCGTTCCACCTGGACCCCGGCGCCACCGTGGCGGTCGCGGAGAAGCTGCTCCACGAGGAACGGCCGGGTGTCGGCGCGCCGGTCCTGAAGGTGCTCGCCCACCACCCCGAGCTGACCCCCGACGACTTCCTCACGCTGGCCCGCGAGGCCGCCGGAGGCCTCGCCTCGGTCACCCGCTCCAGCCCCACCGCGCTCTTGGAGATCAGCGGTCCCGGCGTCTCCAAGGCCGGCACGCTCGCCGCCTGCTGCGCCGAGCGCGGTATCGCCCCGGCCGAGGTGGTCGCCTTCGGTGACATGCCCAACGACGTGGAGATGTTGAGCTGGGCGGGCGCCTCGTTCGCGATGGGCAACGCCCACCCGGCCGCGGTGGCGGCCGCCACCGGGGTCACCCTCACCAACAACGAGGACGGCGTCGCGGTCGTCATCGAGCGGATCCTCGCGGAACGCTGAGGCCGGACACCCTCGTCAGAGGGGGACCTGCCAGTACACCGTCGTCCCTCCGCCGTCCTCGCCCGTCCCTGGACCGAACCAGCTCGCCCCGCCCAGCGACTCGGCGCGGCGGGCCAGGTTGCGCAGCCCGCTGCGCCGCCCGCTCTCCGGGATGCCCACCCCGTCGTCGGCGACCGACAGCCGTACCGCGTCCCGCCCGTCCGGCAGGACCGCGGTGGCGTCGACGGTCACCTCGACACGGGAGGCACGGGCGTGGCGGAAGGCGTTGGACAGCGCCTCGCGCAGCGCGGCGATCAGGTTCTTGCCCGCGAGTTCCCCGACGAGCGAGTCGACCGGCCCCAGGAAGCGGTGCGACGGCTTGAAGCCGAGGGGCACCGCGGCCATACCGATCTCCCGCATCACCCGGGTCCGCAGCCGTCCCGGCACCTCGGCGGGTTCCTGCTGCAAGGCGAAGACGGCCGTGCGGATCTCCTGGATGGTCACGTCCAGTTCGTCGACGGCCCGCCCGACCCCCTCGCGCACCGCGGTCACCGCGGACCGCTGCTGGGCCTGTTCGAGCATCATCCCGGTGCTGAAGAGCCGCTGGATGACCAGGTCGTGCAGGTCGCGTGCGATGCGGTCCCGGTCCTCGTAGACGGCCAGACGCTCCCGGTCGCGCTGAGCCTCGGCCGTCATCAGCGCGAGCGCCGCCTGCGCCGCGAACTGGGTGGCCAGCAGCCGTTCCGCCTCGCTGTAGGGCCGGCCCCCCTTCGCCCTCGGCATCGCGAGCGCGCCGAGCACCCGTCCGCCGACACTCAGCGGCAGCAGCATGTGCGGACCGAAGCGGTCGGCGAGCCGGGTGATCACACGGCTGTCGCCCGCCACGTCGTCCATGAAGACCGGCTCGCCCCTCAGCAGCGCGGCCGCCACCGGGCTCGTCGGTGGAATGATCACCCCCAGCGACGGGGCCGGGTCGTCGGACGCGACGGCCACCACCTCGAGGCCGCCCTCCTCCGCCGGCAGCAGCACGACGCCGGCGGCGGAGTCGGCGAGGCGGCGGGCCTGTTCGGCCACGACGGTCAGTGCGTCGTCGGCGTCCCCACCCGACAGGAGGGCCGTGGTCACGGCCACCGAACCGTCGATCCACCGTTCGCGCTGCCGGGCCGCCTCGTACGACCGCGCATGGCCGATGGCGATCCCGGCCTCCGTGGCGAGCACCCGCAACAGGTGGCGGTCGGTGACGCCGAATGGCTCTCCGCCCGCCTTCTCGGCCACGTAGAGGTTGCCGAAGAGGTCGCCCTGGACATGGACCGGAACCCCGAGGAACGTACGCATCCGCGGGTGGGCCGCCGGAAAGCCGGCGAACCGCGGGTCCTCCGTGAGGTCCTCCAGGGTGATCGGCCCCGGCTCGTGGATGAGCGCGCCGAGCAGACCGGTACGGCCGTCGGGGCGGCGCCCGACGGCGTGGGCGATCTCGCCGGGCACTCCGTGGGTGACGAAGTCGGAAAGCCCCTCGCCGGCCTCGTCGATGACGCCGATCGCCGCGTAGCGGGCACGGGTGAGCTCCGCGGCGGTCCCGCAGATGCGGTCGAGGGTGGAGTGCAGTTCCAGTCCGGTGCCGACCGACCTCGTGGCCTCCAGCAGTTCCGGCACGCGCGCGGTGAGCTCGTCGGAGAGCCCGCGCAGGCTTCCGGTGGCCCGCGTCGCGGAATCGGGCGAGTCCTTCGCGTCCTGCTCGGCCATGAGCCGAGCCTAATGAGCGCCGATCCGTCCGGAAAGTCGGATCTGAAGCGACGCGGAAGTGCCGGACTCCTGCGGCAGGCCTCGTGACGGACGGGAAGCCCCGCCTACACCCCCAGCGGCGCCATCCGCGTCTGTCGACGCTCGCGCTCCAGCATTCCGCGCAACGGACCGTCCACCGCGGCCAGCTCCGCGTAGGGGCCCCGCTGCACGACCCGGCCCCCGTCGAGCACCAGGATCTCGTCGACGGCGTCCAGTCCGGCCAGCCGGTGGGTGATGAGCACGGTCGTCCGGCCCCGGGTGGCGTCCAGCAGGTCCGCGGTCAGTGCGTCGGCCGTCGCCAGGTCGAGGTGCTCCGCCGGCTCGTCGAGGACCAGCACGGGGAAGTCGGCGAGGAGGGCGCGCGCCAGCGCGAGCCGTTGGCGCTGCCCGCCCGAGAGCCGGGCGCCGTGTTCGCCCACCAGGGTGTCGATGCCGTCCGGCAGCGACCGGACCCAGTCCAGCAGCCGGGCACGGGCCAGGGCCTCGCTCAGTTCGTCGTCCGTCGCACCGGTCCGGGCGAGCCGCAGGTTCTCCCGGAGGGAACTGTCGAAGACGTGCGCGTCCTGGGCGCACAGCCCGACGAACGTCCGGACCGTGTCCCCGTCCAGTGCGGACGCCTCCACACCACCGAGGCGGTACGTCCCCTGCCTCGGGTCCAGGAAACGGAGCAGCACCTGCGCGAGGGTGGTCTTCCCCGAGCCGGACGCCCCCACCACCGCCACACGGCGCCCGGGGACCAGCGTCAGGTCGACGCCGACCAGGGCGTCGCGTCCCGCCCCGTCGTACCGCGCGGACAGGTCTCGCAGAACCAGCGGGAACGGTGAGGCGGGCGCATCGGCCGGTGCGTCGGGTTCCCGCACCGGCAGGGGGGCGTCCAGCACCTCGTGGATGCGTTCCGCGCTCCGCCCGGTCCTTCGGCGGTACTGCACGGCGAGCGGCAGGCCGTTCACCGCTTCGAAGGCCGCGAGCGGGGTGAGGACGATCACGGCGAGCTCCACACCGGCCAGGCGTCCGTCGTGCACCGCCGCAAGGCCGACGAGTGCCGCTCCCACGACGGACAGGCCGCAGATCAGTACGGACAGTCCGCCACCGATCGCGGTCGCCGTCGCGGCGCGCGAGGCGATCGCGGTGAGGACCGCGTCGGCCGCCCGCGCCTGCCGCTTGCGTTCCGGCAGCGCGCCGGCGACCGTCAGCTCGGCCGTCCCGGTGAGCAGGTCGGCGCCCCGGACCGCGAGAGCCGACCGGGCGGGGGCCAGCCTGCGTTCGGCGTTCCGCGCACATGCGCCGCTCACCAGAGGCACACCGACCCCCGCGAGGAGGAGCCCGGCCGCCAGCACGGCCCCCGCCTCCGGGAGCAGCCAGCCGGTGAAGCCCACGGCACCCACCCCGACCAGGAGCGCGGTGCCGGCGGGCAGCAGCCACCGCAGCCAGTAGTCCTGGAGGGCGTCCACGTCGGAGACCAGCCGCGACAGCAGGTCCCCGCGCCGTGCCGTACGCAGACCGGCGGGCGCGACGCGTTCCAGCCCGCGGTAGACCGAGACCCTGAGTTCGGCGAGCATCCTGAGCACCGCGTCATGGGAGACCAGCCGCTCCGCGTACCGGAACACCGCCCGGCCCAGGCCGAAGGCCCTGGTCGCGGTGACCGCCACCATCAGGTACAGCACCGGTGGCTGCTCGGAGGCGCGCGAGATCAGCCAGCCGGAGACGGCCATGAGACCGACGGACGAGCCGACCGCGAGGCTTCCCAGCAGCAGCGCCAGGGCCAGCTTCCCCCGCTCGGCGCGGGCGGCCTCGCGGATCCGCGCGAACACGCTGCCGCGGCCCCGGGACTCCGTCCGTTCCAGTGGGGCGGACTCTTGGACCGCCACAGACTCCGGTCCCGGCCCGCTCCGGGCTTCCCGGGCCGCCCCTGCGGTCCCGGCGTCCGGCTCCGGCCGCCCGGTCGCCCGCGGCTCCAGCGTCACCACCCGGTCCGCGACCGCGAGCAGCGCCGGGCGGTGGACCACCAGCAGCACGGTCCGTCCCGCGGACAGGCGCCGTACCGCGTCGACGATGCCGGCCTCCGTCTCGCCGTCCAGGCTCGCCGTCGGCTCGTCGAGGAGCAGCAGCGGCCGGTCGGCGAGGAACGCCCGTGCCAGGGCGAGCCGTTGCCGCTGGCCCGCGGAGAGACCGGCGCCGTCCTCTCCCAGCGCGGTGCGTGCCCCGTCCGGCAGCGCGGCCACGAAGTCGTACGCCCCCGCCTCCCGCAGAGCCGTCTCCACCGCGTCGTCGTCCGCGTCCGGGCGCGCCAGCCGTACGTTGTCCGCGATCGTCCCGGAGAAGAGGTGGGGTCGCTGGGGCACCCAGGCGATCTGCTCGCGCCAGCGCTCCGGCGAGAGGGCCGACAGGTCGCTCCCACCGACGCGTACGCGCCCTTCGTCGGGCCGGGTGAAGCCCAGCACCACGTCGAGGAGCGTGGACTTGCCGACCCCGCTCGGGCCGACCAGGGCGACCGTCTCGCCCGGTTCCACCACCAGGCAGGCCGCGTCCAGCGCCGGTTCGGTGCGCCCCGGATGCCGGACGGTCACCTCGTCCAGCTCCAGACGCAGTGAGGCGGGCACGGCCGATGTGCCGCCGGACACCGGCTCCGTCTCCAGGACGGAGAAGATCTCCTCCGCGGCCGAGAGCCCCTCCGCCGCGGCGTGGTACTGGGCGCCCACCTGCCGGATCGGCAGGTAGGCCTCGGGCGCGAGGATGAGGATGACCAGCCCGGTGTAGAGGTCGAGTTCGCCGTGGACGAGCCGCATCCCGATCGTCACGGCGACCAGGGCCACCGAGAGCGTCGCCAGCAGTTCCAGGGCGAACGAGGAGAGGAAGGCGATGCGCAGCGTCTTGAGGGTGGCCTGCCGGTACTGCGAGGTGATGGTGCGGATCGACGCGGCCTGTGCCTTGGCCCGGCCGAAGACCTTCAGCGTCGGCAGTCCGGCGACCACGTCGAGGAAGTGCCCGGAGAGCCGCGAGAGCAGCTGCCACTGACGGTCCATCCGGGACTGGGTGGCCCAGCCGATGAGGGCCATGAAGAGGGGGATCAGAGGCAGCGTCACCACGATGATCGCCGCCGACACCCAGTCCTCCGTGACGATCCTGGCCAGTACCGCCACCGGTACGACGACGGCCAGCCCGAGCTGCGGAAGGTAGCGCGAGAAGTAGTCGTCGAGGGCGTCGACCCCACGGGTGGCCAGCGCCACCAGGGAGCCCGTGCGCTGTCCGCCCAGCCAGCCCGGGCCGAGGTCCGTGGCCCGTTCCATGAGCCGGCCGCGCAGCTCGGACTTGACCGCCGCGCTCGCCCGGAACGCGGCACGCTCCGTCAGCCAGGCCACGAGCGCGCGGCCGAGAGCGACCGCGAGGAGCAGCAGGAGGGGTGTGCGGAGTCCGTCGACGGCGAGGCCGTCCTCGAATCCGCCCACCACCACCTCGGCGACGAGCATGGCCTGAGCGATCACCAGGGCCGCCCCGGCCAGCCCGAGCGCCACCGCGGCCGCCAGGAAGAAGCGGGTGGCACGTGCGTACCGGAGCAGGCGCGGGTCGATCGGTTTCACGTGAAACAGCTCCCCAGTGAACTCATGTCGTTCGGTTGCGCGACGGGGTCAGTGCGGATCGGCGATGTGCTGCGTGCCGATGCGCTTGCGGAACACCCAGTACGTCCAGCCCTGGTAGAGCAGCACGAGCGGGGTCGCGATGCCCGCGCACCAGGTCATGATCGTGAGGGTGTATCCGCTGGACGAGGCGTTGCTGACCGTGAGGTTCCAGGCGTCGTCCAGCGAGGACGGCATCACGTTCGGGAACAGCGTCAGGAAGAGCATCGCCACCGTGGCCGTGATGGCCAGGCCGGAGAGTCCGAACGACCAGCCCTCGCGTCCCGCGGCGATGGCCCCGATGGCGGCGACCAGCGACACCGCGGCGACCACCAGCGCCAGCAGGCTCCATCCGTCGCCGTTGTCGCGCTGCGTCAGGACGAGGAAGACCAGGGCGAGCACCGCGGTGACCAGGCCGAGCTTGACCGCGAGCGAGCGCGCCCGCCCCCGGATGTCCCCGACGGTCTTGAGCGCGGCGAACACCGTGCCGTGGAAGGTGAAGAGGAAGAGGGTGACCACACCACCCAGCAGCGCGTACGGGTTGAGCAGGTCCCAGAGGTTACCGACGTACTCCATGTCGGCGTCGATCTTCACCCCGCGGACGATGTTCCCGAACGCCACGCCCCAGAGCACGGCGGGGATCAGAGAGGTCCAGAAGATCGCGTGTTCCCAGTTGGTCTGCCAGCGTTCCTCGGTCCGCTTGGCGCGGTACTCGAAGGCGACCCCGCGCACGATCAGGCAGACCAGGATGATCAGCAGCGGCAGGTAGAAGCCGGAGAACAGGGTGGCGTACCACTCCGGGAAGGCCGCGAAGGTCGCGCCGCCGGCGCTGAGCAGCCACACCTCGTTCCCGTCCCAGACGGGGCCGATCGTGTTGATCAGGACTCGGCGTTCCTTGCGGTCACGGGCCAGCAGCTTGGTGAGGACCCCGATACCGAAGTCGAATCCCTCGAGGAAGAAGTAACCGGTCCACAGGACGGCTATGAGTACGAACCAGACGTCGTGGAGTTCCATCTCTCAGCTCCGCAGCTCAGTAGGAGAAGGCCATCGGCCGGTCGGCGTCCTGGTCGTGGCCGCCGATCCTGGTGGGTGGATGCAGGTCGGCCTCGGTGAGCTCCGGCGGCCCGGCCTTGACGTACTTGACGAGCAGCTTGACCTCGATCACGGCGAGGATCGCGTAGAGCGCGGTGAAGCCGATCATGGAGGTGAGGACCTCGCCCTGCGAGACGCCGGGGGATACCGCGTCCCGGGTCTGGAACACCCCGAACACCACCCAGGGCTGTCGTCCCATCTCGGTGAAGATCCAGCCCCAGGAGTTGGCGATCAGGGGGAAGAGCATGGTCCACAGCGCGGTGATCCAGTAGAGCCGGGCGAACTTCGGGCTCAGCGCCTTGTTCTTGAAGAGGACCAGATGCGGCACCTCGTCCTCGCCCGTACGCAGCGACGGCGGCAGCAGGAACTTCCTCCGTGTCAGCCACAGCCCGAGCAGACCGAGCCCGAACGACGCCATGCCGAAGCCGATCATCCAGCGGAAGCTCCAGAACGCGACCGGGATGTTGGGCCGGTAGTCGCCGGGCCCGTAGGTCTCCTGGAGCTCCGCGTTGATGTCGTTGATGCCGGGGACGTGCGAGGTGAAGGTGTTGTCCGCGAGGAAGGAGAGCACTCCGGGGATGGAGATCTCCACGTCGTTGTGTCCTTCGGCGACGTCCCCGACCGCGAAGAGCGAGAAGGGCGCACCGTCCTCCCCCTCCCACAGGGCCTCCGCGGCGGCCATCTTCATCGGCTGCTGCTTGAACATCACCTTGCCGAGGGAGTCGCCGCTGACCGCGGTGAGCATTCCCGCGGCGACCACTGTGACCAGACCGACGCGCAGCGAGGTGCGCATCACCGGGATGTGCCTCTTGCGGGCCAGGTGGAAGGCGGAGATGCCCACCATGAAGGCGCCGCCCACGAGGAAGGCAGCCGTGATGGTGTGGAAGAACTGGGTGAGCGCGGTGTCCTGGGTGAGGACCTTGAAGAAGTCGGTGAGCTCGGCCCGCCCGCGTTCCTCGTTGATCCGGTACCCGACCGGGTGCTGCATCCAGGAGTTGGCCGCCAGGATGAAGAAGGTGGAGAGGACCGTCCCCAGGGAGACCATCCATATGCAGGCCAGGTGGATCTTCTTGGGCAGCTTGTCCCATCCGAAGATCCACAGCCCGATGAAGGTGGACTCGAAGAAGAAGGCGATGAGCGCCTCGAAGGCGAGCGGCGCCCCGAAGACGTCACCGACGAAGCGCGAGTAGTCGGACCAGTTCATGCCGAACTGGAACTCCTGGACGATGCCGGTGACCACGCCCATGGCGATGTTGATCAGGAACAGCTTTCCCCAGAACTTCGTGGCCCTGAGGTACTTCTCGTTGTCCGTCCGCACCCATGCGGTCTGCAGGCCGGCGGTGAGCGCGGCGAGAGAGATCGTGAGGGGGACGAACAGGAAGTGGTAGACGGTGGTGATGCCGAACTGCCATCGCGCCAGGGTCTCCGGTGCCAGAGCTAGATCCACGTCTCTTCTCCTTGCGTCACCGCGATCACGGGTGCGGATCATCCCCATTGATCCCGCCGATCACGGGAGGAAACGGGACACGCTTGTGAACGCGTTCACATTCACAAGCAATTATGGCGCACAAGGTTTCGAGACCGATGAGTGGGGGGTGCATTCCGGCCGAACCGGCGGAGAGACCCCGGGCCGCCCCGGGCAGCACAGTGGCCCCGGCCCGGTCGACGGTGATCGACACGGCCCGGGGCCACCGGTACGGACAACGGCAGGCGCCGCGCTCCTACAGCTCCCTGCGGTACGAATCCGCCACCTTCAGGAGAATGTCGTTGGCCTCGGTCTCCCCGATCGAGATCCGCACCCCCTCGCCCGCGAACGGCCGGACCGTCACACCCGCCTCCTCGCAGACCGCGGCGAAGTCGAGCGTGCGCTCACCCAGCCGCAGCCAGACGAAGTTGGCCTGCGACTCCGGAACGGTCCAGCCCTGCCGCACCAGCCCCTCCCGCACCCGGGTCCGCTCCCCGACCAGCGCGCCGACCCGGCCCAGCAGCTCGTCCTCGGCCCGTAGCGACGCGACCGCCGCGTCCTGGGCGACCTGGCTGACGCCGAAGGGGACGGCCGTCTTGCGCAGCGCCGCCGCCACCGGCTCGTGCGCCACCGCGAAGCCGACCCGCAGCCCCGCCAGGCCGTACGCCTTCGAGAAGGTCCGCAGCACCGCCACGTTGGGCCGGTCCCGGTAGATCTCGATCCCGTCCGGCACCTCGGCGTCCCGGATGAACTCCTTGTACGCCTCGTCCAGGACGACCAGCACATCGTCCGGCACACGATCCAGGAACCGCTCCAGCTCCGCCCTGCGCACCACCGTGCCGGTCGGGTTGTTGGGGTTGCAGACGAAGATCATCCGGGTCCGGTCGGTGATCGCGTCCGCCATCGCGTCGAGATCATGCACCTCGCCGTCGGTCAGCGGGACCTTGACGGAGGTCGCCCCGCTGATCTGCGTGATGATCGGGTACGCCTCGAAGGACCGCCAGGCGTAGACGACCTCGTCGCCCGGGCCCGACGTGGCCTGGAGCAGCTGCTGCGCCACACCGACCGATCCGGTGCCGGTGGCCAGATGGGAGACCGGCACACCGAACCGGTCGGACAGCTCGTTCATCAGACCGGTGCAGGCCATGTCCGGGTAGCGGTTGAAGACGGCGGCCGCGGCGAGGGCCGACTCCATCACCCCCGGCAGCGGCGGATACGGATTCTCGTTGGAGGACAGCTTGAAGGCGGCCGGTCCACCGGCGGCCGCCGGCTTGCCCGGTACATAGGCGGGGACGCCGTCCAGCTCGGCGCGCAGCTTGGGGCTCGTCTCGCTCACCGCAGGTCCTCCTAGACCGTCCGTACACAGCAATACTGCTCACCTTATGAGGATTGAGGGCCCCTGCGAACGGCTCGTGCCCGAAATCCGTGTCCGCGCGACCGAGCGCCTGCCCTCCCCCGGCGTCGGCACCGGGCGACCCGGGGCCGAGGAGGGGGGCGCCAGCGCGTTCCAGCGCGCGCCGGTGGCTCACTCCGTGGCGCGCGTCCCTCGAAGAGGTGAGTTGAGACCTCTTCGATACCTGGGCCATTCAACAGGCCGTCGCTGCCGGGCGCATGACACTTAACCCAGAAAGCCCTTAACTCCCTTGACTTGCAAGGCAGTAGCCAATGAATGATCATGCAGAAACGTGCCTGTCAACGCGTGCATATGCGACCGGCCCTACCCACCGTCGGAGCCCTACTATCGGCTCGCCATGACAGCAGCAGGGAAGCACCAGGTGAGCCGGACAGAGACGCCCCGGCGCAGCGGCCGACCGGGACGTGCGGGCATCCGTGATGTCGCGGCGGCGGCCGGCGTCTCCATCACGACCGTTTCCGACGCCCTCAACGGCAAGGGCAGACTGCCGGACGCCACCCGCCGCCATGTCCGCGAGGTCGCCGAGCGCCTGGGCTACCGGCCGTCGGCAGCGGCCCGCACCCTCCGCACGGGCAAGTCCGGCCTCATCGGTCTGACCGTGACCACGTACGGGGATGAACCTTTCACCTTCACCGAGTTCGCGTACTTCGCCGAGATGGCCAGAGCCGCCACCTCGGCCGCCCTGGCCCGCGGCTACGCGCTCGTCATCCTCCCCGCCACCTCGCGGCACGACGTCTGGTCCAACGTGGCCCTCGACGGCACGGTCGTCATCGATCCGTCCGACCAGGACCCCGTCGTCACCGAGCTGGTCCGCCAAGGGCTGCCGGTCGTCTCGGACGGGCGCCCGGCCGGGACACTGCCCGTCACCGCGTGGGTCGACAACGACCACCGCGCAGCGGTGCTCGACCTCCTCGACCATCTCGCCGCGGCGGGGGCCCGCCGCATCGGGCTGCTGACCGGCACCACGACCGACACGTACACCCGTCTGTCCACGACCGCCTACCTCCACTGGTGCGAGCGGGTCGGGCAGGACCCGGTCTACGAGTCGTACCCGGCCCACGACCCGTGTGCGGGCGCGGTGGCGGCCGACCGCCTCCTGGCCCGCCCGGACCGGCCGGACGCCGTCTACGGCCTGTTCGACCCCAACGGGACCGATCTGCTGGCCGCCGCCCGCCGCTACGGGCTGCGTGTCCCCGAGGACCTGCTGCTGGTCTGCTGCAGCGAGTCCACGGTGTACGCGTCGACCGAACCCCCCATCACGACGCTCTCGCTCAAGCCGCGCAGGATCGGCACGGCGGTCGTCCAGCTCCTCATCGACGCCATCGAGGGCGTTGAACACGACGGGCCGGTCGAGCAGGTCATACCGACGGAGCTCATCGTCCGGACGTCCTCGCAACGGCGTCCACCCCGTACGACGGTCAGCGCGCCACGCTCACCCGCCGGGGACTGACCGGGTCATTCCGGGCCAATTGACCGGTGAACTCCGAGTGCGTCCGGATTCACCACCCCTGGTGCGTCACACAGCACGATCCGCATTCCTATGATGGGCGCACGACACCGCGGACCACCTCTACCAGGCAAGGCCCGTCAGGTGTACGGCGGCGCAACGGTGGTGGAGGGGTCGATGACTCAGGGGGCCGGTCAGGAACCCGTGGTGCGGACAGCGACGTTGCGCGACTTCCGCGTACCGCCTTATGCGCAGGCGCCGATGCCCCCGCCCTCTCCGCACCCCGGCAACGCGCCGCTGCCGGGCGCGGTCCCGGAGGGGTACACCCCCACCGAGCGCGACCTCCCCGTGATCAGCCGTGGCGACACCGCCCAGGTGCCGGCCGCGCAGGAGCAGCGGCAGGGCGGTGATCCGGGCCGTGGGCCGCTGTACGTGGTCGGCGACGTCCACGGGTACCTCGACGAGCTGCTCGCCGCCCTGCGCGAACAGGGGCTCGTCGACGCCGAGGGCCGCTGGTCGGCCGGCAACACCCGGCTGTGGTTCCTCGGCGACTTCACCGACCGCGGTCCGGACGGCATCGGGGTCATCGACCTCGTCATGCGGCTGTCCGCGGAGGCCGCGGCGGCCGGCGGGTACTGCAAGGCCCTGATGGGCAACCACGAACTGCTCCTGATCGGCGCCAAGAGGTTCGGCGACACACCGGTGAACTCCGGGGCGGGCACCGCCACCTTCCAGGCGGCGTGGCTGCTCAACGGCGGGCAGAAGACCGACATGGAGCGGCTCCAGGACGTCCACCTCCAGTGGATGGCCCGGCTCGACGCGGTCGTCGAGGAGGACGGCCATCTGCTGATGCACTCCGACACGACCGCCTACCTCGACTACGGCTCCACCGTCGAGGACGTCAACGACACGGTGCACGCCATTCTCACGCGGCACGACGCGGACGAGTGCTGGGATCTCTTCCGCAAGCTCACCAAGCGGTTCGCCTTCCGCGACGAGGGCGGCGCACAGGCGGTCCGCGAGCTGATGGCGACCTACGGCGGCCGACGGGTCGTCCACGGTCACAGCCCGATCCCCTATCTGCTCGGCGAGGTCGGGTCGGAGGAGGGTGAGGACAGCGCCCGCACCGTGGTGGACGGTCCGCACGTGTACGCGGACGGGCTGGCCATCGCCATGGACGGCGGCGTCACAATGGCCGGAAAGCTACTGGTCGTCCAACTTCCCCTGCATGACTGACGCTTCCCGGGGAAGATCCCTCACGCCCTGACCGCGCGGCCGCCGGGCCCATTTTCGGAAACCCCCTGTCACGTCCTGCCGTAACAGCTCTACCATCGGCGTACCAGTAGCAGGCTCTCCTCCGTTTCCGCCCGACCCCGGCAGCCCGGTCGGTCAGGCCCTACGGAGCATCGGGGGATGCACATGAAAAGCGCTCCGCACCTGCTGACCGAGGACCGGCCCGCCTACGAGCGGATCCTCGCGGACGCACTGCGCCACGCCCATGAACGTCCGGATCTCGACGGGATCGGGGACCGCCTCACCGCGGAGCGGCTCCGGACGATGGCGCTCGACGCCACCGCCCTGATCACCGCGGCGGCCGCCCCCGAGTACGACCACTACGTGAAGGTCCGCGGCGAGCTGCGCCGGCCGGCCGGTCTGGCGGAGGCGAATCTCGGCCTCGGTTCCGCCCCAGGCGGCCAGGACCGCACGGGTGCCGGCACGCTCGCGGTGATCGCCGCGCTGGCCCCGGTCCTCGCCGGCACGGCCGCCCTGATATTCCTGCTGGTCGGCTATCTGCTGAAGGCGTTCAGCCCGTCCCTGTCCTTCGCCGGCACCATGGTCACCGCCGGGTGGTTCTTCGCCGTGGCCGCCGCCGTGGCGATCCTCGTCGCCGCCGTCGGACTCCTCGTCACCGCTCTGCGCAACGGCGCGACCGCGCTGCCCGCCATGGACGAGGAGGAGCTGCCCGAGGACGTGGCGCGGGCCCGGGAGGCCTGGCGCCACGCCCTGCTGGAACGCGGCATCCTGCCGTTCCTCCGGGACGCCCTGGCCGATCCGACCGCCGGGCCCGCGACGCGGACCCCGCACCGGTCGGCCCAGCGCATCCCGAAGATCGGTTACAGCAGGCCCGACTTCTCGGGTCCGCAGGAGGGCCGGTCGGCCGGAACCCGCCCGACGTTCACCAGCCCCGACTTCTCCAGTCCGGACTTCGGCGGCCCGGAGCACCAGCCGGAGTGACGGCGCGGCGTGGTGGCCGTCCGCGCCGCGCCGGTGCCTCGTCGACGCCCCGCGGTGCGCCGGGCGGCCCTGCTCGCCGGCCGCCCGGTGCCAGGTGGGCGGCCGGTGCCAGGTGGGCGGCCGGGTCAGGTGAGCGGCCGGGTCAGTCCGCCAACGGCAGATAGACCCGGTTACCACCGGCCGCGAACTCCACGGACTTCTCCCGCATCCCCGCCTCGATCGCGGCCTGGTCCTCACCGTGCTCGCGCCGGATGTCGTGCGAGATCTTCATCGAGCAGAACTTCGGCCCGCACATCGAGCAGAAGTGCGCCGTCTTGGCGGGCTCGGCCGGGAGCGTCTCGTCGTGGAACTCCCGCGCGGTGTCCGGGTCGAGCGCCAGGTTGAACTGATCCTCCCAGCGGAACTCGAACCGCGCGTCCGACAGCGCGTCGTCCCAGTCCTGCGCCCCGGGGTGGCCCTTGGCGAGATCCGCCGCGTGCGCGGCGATCTTGTAGGTGATGACCCCCGTCTTCACGTCGTCCCGGTTGGGCAGCCCCAGGTGCTCCTTGGGCGTGACGTAGCAGAGCATCGCCGTACCCCACCAGGCGATCATCGCCGCTCCGATGCCCGAGGTGATGTGGTCGTAGGCGGGCGCCACATCGGTGGTCAGCGGGCCGAGCGTGTAGAACGGCGCCTCCTCGCAGATCTCCTGCTGGAGGTCGATGTTCTCCTTGATCTTGTGCATCGGGACGTGCCCCGGGCCCTCGATCATCGTCTGGACGCCGAACCGCTTGGCCACGGAGTTGAGCTCGCCCAGCGTCCGCAGCTCGGCGAACTGCGCCTCGTCGTTGGCGTCCGCGATGGACCCGGGGCGCAGCCCGTCGCCGAGTGAGTACGTCACGTCGTAGGAGGCGAGGATCTCGCAGAGCTCCTCGAAGTGCTCGTACAGGAACGACTCCTTGTGGTGCGCGAGACACCAGGCCGCCATGATCGAGCCGCCGCGCGAGACGATGCCCGTCTTGCGCCGGGCGGTCAGCGGGACGTACGGCAGCCGCACACCGGCGTGCACCGTCATGTAGTCGACGCCCTGTTCCGCCTGCTCGATGACGGTGTCCTTGTAGACCTCCCAGGTCAGCTCCTCGGCCCGGCCGTCGACCTTCTCCAGGGCCTGGTAGAGCGGGACGGTCCCGATCGGTACGGGCGAGTTGCGCAGCACCCACTCGCGCGTGGTGTGGATGTTGCGGCCGGTGGACAGGTCCATGACCGTGTCGGCACCCCACCTGGTCGCCCAGGTCATCTTGTCCACCTCCTCCTCGATCGACGAGGTGACCGCGGAGTTGCCGATGTTGGCGTTGACCTTCACCAGGAACCGCTTGCCGATGATCATCGGCTCGATCTCCGGGTGGTTCACATTGGCCGGCAGCACCGCCCGGCCCGCCGCGATCTCCTCGCGCACGACCTCGGGAGCGACGTTCTCCCGAATCGCGACGTACTCCATCTCCGGGGTGATCTCGCCCCGGCGGGCGTAGGCGAGCTGGGTGACCGGCCGGCCGTCGCGGCTGCGGCGCGGGCGGCGCGGGCGGCCGGGGAAGACCGCGTCGAGGTTGCGCAGGCCTCCGCGCGGCGAGGTGTGCTTGAGCCCGTCGTCCTCGGGGCGCGCGGGGCGGCCCTCGTACTCCTCGGTGTCCCCGCGGGCGATGATCCAGTTCTCCCGCAGGGGCGCGAGCCCCCGGCGGACATCGGTTTCGGTGGCGGGATCGGTGTACGGCCCCGACGTGTCGTACAGCGTCACGTCCTTGCCGTTGGTGAGGTGCACCTGACGGACCGGCACCTGGAGGTCCGGGCGGGAGCCCTGGACGTATCCCTTGTGCCAGCCGATGGACTTCCCGGCCTCGTCCTCCGGTGCGCTCCGCGCATCCGGTACATTCCGCGCATTCCGCTTCGAGGCAGGCGTGCGTGCGTCCGCTGTGGTCATGAGACCTACTCCCTACGCCGGCATTACCCGGTAACAGGTTCGGCGGTCGGCGCAGCGTGTCCCGTACGGAAATACGGAGGTCAGCGCCCTCTCAGCCCGGTGCTCCGAGCTCCCGCGTGTGCAAAGGTGCCACCACGCTAGCCTCCTCCCTGGCGTGCTGGCCAGAGGGCCTCCCCTCTTCTTGGGATGATCGCGGTGTGACGTCCCCAGGAAACGCACCCGAGCCGCACGGCCCCGCATCGGGCAGCACGCAGAGCCATGCGCACGCCCATACGCACAGCCACGGCCCCGCCGCACCGGTCTCCAAGCACCTGCGCAAGGTCATCGCGGCCGTGCTCATCCCGTTCGCCACCGCGGTCCTCGTGGGTCTGGTGGCGTTCTGGCCCGGCGGAGCCCCGGACCACGAGCGCACCGGCGTCGGCTTCGACCGGCAGACCCAGGACGGCAGAGTGGTGAAGGTCGTCGCGGTGGACTGCGCCGACGTGAACGCCGGACAGGTGCCGCCGACCGGCGACACCTCGACACCGTCCGGGCGTGAGGCCGTCGCCGAGCAGACGGGCGCGTGCAAGAAGGCCACGGTCGAGGTGACGACCGGCAAGGACAAGGGCCGCACGTTCGTCGAGATCGTCCAGCCCGATGCCACACGGCAGCTGAAGCAGGGTCAGGGAGTGGTCGTGGCGTACGCCCCCGACGCGCCCCGCGATCTGCAGTACTCGGTGACGGACGTCGACCGCTCGTTCCCGATGGCCCTGCTGGCCGGAATCTTCGCCCTGGCGGTGGTCGTCGTGGGCAGGCTGCGCGGACTCATGGCGCTGATCGCACTCGCGGTCTCGTTCGCGGTGCTCACGCTGTTCATCCTGCCGGCGATCCTGCAGGGCTCGAATCCGCTGGTCGTGGCGGTCATCGGGGCCAGCGCCATCATGCTGATCGCCCTCTACACCTGCCACGGCCTGACGGCCCGTACCTCCGTCGCCGTACTCGGCACCCTCATCTCACTGCTGCTGATCGGGCTCCTGGGCTCCCTCTTCATCGGCTGGGCGAGCCTGAGCGGCAACACCGACGACAACACCGGCCTGATCCACGGGCTCTACCCGGAGATCGACATGAGCGGCCTGTTGCTGGCCGGTGTCATCATCGGATCGCTCGGTGTGCTCGACGACGTGACCGTCACCCAGACGTCGGCGGTCTGGGAACTGCACCAGGCGGACCCCACCATGGGCGTGCGGCGGCTCTACAAGGCCGGCATCAGGATCGGCCGGGACCACATCGCCTCGGTCGTCAACACGCTCGTGCTCGCGTACGCGGGCGCGGCGCTGCCCCTGCTGCTGCTCTTCTCCATCGCCCAGAGCAGCGTCGGAGTGGTGGCCAACAGCGAACTGGTCGCCGAGGAGATCGTCCGGACGCTCGTCGGATCGATCGGCCTGGTCGCCTCGGTGCCGGTGACGACGGTGCTCGCGGCGCTGGTGGTCTCCGCGGACCGCACGGGGCTCGGCGCGGAAGCCGGAGCTCCTGCACCCGTACGGACCGGGAGGGGCCGACGCCGCAAGGCGTGAGCACACGGGCTCACGGACGCCGGGAGCCCCGATCGCTCAGCCGGCGTTCTGCTCCTTGGCCAGAATGCGGCCCAGGGCCTCTTCCAGACTGCCGTCGAAGTCACCCAGCGTGTGCTCCTGTCCCAGTGGTACCAACTTGTCCGTCCGGTCGAGAAATGCCACAAGAGGTGCCGTACCGGCCCGGAAGAGCGCACGGTCGGCGCCTACCTGGAGCCTGATGTGTACATCCGAGAGACCCTCGGGTTCGGTCGGGGCAATGTGCACATCGCCGTCGCCGCTCGGGCTGTTGAGCCCGTCCAGCAGCAACTCACGGCCGAACGCCCAGGTGACGGGGGCGTCACCGGGCAGGTGGAAGGTCATCCGGATCGCATACGGATCGCTGACCTCGTACCGGAGCTCCACCGGAATACGGAACGAGAGCTCCTCCGAGACGAGGAAGCTCATCATGACCTCTGCTTGAACCGACTCGCGCATCGTTCAACCCCGCAGTAGATGAAACTGGCCAGGAATGATCCCCCATGGCCCTATTGACGCCATCGTGGTGCACGCGATAGCAGATCACAAGGAGTGATTTTTCAGATACTGATAGAGAACACGAACGAGCGCAAGAACGTGGTTACTTCGCAGCGTAGTTGTTCGATCGCAGCGAGCAACCGTTCTTCTTGCTCCAGGGGGAGCGAAACCGCCATCGCCGCCACAGCGGGGCCCACGGTGATCGGAATGGCCGCGCACACCGTCCCCAGGGCGTACTCCTGCCGTTCGACGACGGGCTCCATGCGCTTCATCGCTCTCAGCCGGGCGAGAAACGTCTGACGGTCCCGTACGGAGTAACGCGTCAACTGCCGCACCGGATACCGGTCGAGATGGTCCTCCCGCGCGCGCTCGTCGAGCTGTCCCAGGAGGCACTGCCCGAGCGCGTGGGCGTGCCCCGTCTCCCGGAAGGCGGCCCATTCGCGCACGGAGGGAGCGGCCGGACTGTCGGCCACCGCGACCAGCTCGATCTCGCCGTCCCGGTAGAGGGCGCAGTACACGGGCGCCCCGATGACGTCGGCCCAGTGGGCGAGCGAGTCCACGATCACGCCGGGGCGGGAGGAGCGGCCGCCGACCAGCTTCTCGGCAGCGGCGCCGAACAGGAAGACACCGTTCTCCCTGCGGAGATATCCCTCGTGGGTCAGGGTGCGCAGCAGGTGGTAGGCGGTGGGAAGAGGGAGCCCCGCCTCCCGCGCCAGTTGCTTCGCGGGGGCCCCGTCCCGATGGGTGCCCACAGCCTCCATCAGTCTCAACGCCCGCTGAACCGAACCGATCAACGTCGGGACAGCAGGGCTCGATGCCGTGGTCACAGGTCACCCCCAGGCATGGTGACGGGCTCTCAGCCCTCCCACGGGGGCCGCCCCCGCGGGCCCGCCGCGAGCCTGGGGTCCGGAGACCGACCGGTCGCACAAACCACTGGGCAGGATGGTGACGGACAGTCATTTCCCAGCTGGCGGCAGCGGTACGCAACTGTATCGGCACGTTCCGTCACGAGGGGAGTTTCGTGACGGACTTAGCTCAGCTGGGCTAATCGCCGTATCAGCGGCCCGCCCTGACCGTCACCGTCCGTCACGGGACGTTGTATGCACGATCGTCCTACCAGTCGCTCCGGGAGGACGACATGAACTTGCGCACGAGAAAGATCAGGCCGCCGACCAGCATGACGGCGATCAGCACCTTGAAGAGCAGGCCGATGACGAACCCGACCACGCTGGCGATCAGCCCGCCGAACACGACGAGCACGATGAGCGGCACCGCGACCCACTTCACCCACCAGGGCATCCCCGCGAAAATCTCCTGTACCGCCATCGTCCGTACCTCGTCTCTGTGAGTTCCTGCCTCGATGCTAGAGGCGTGGGGCGGCTCCGCGGAGGGGTGGCATCCCTTGAAGACCCCTGAGCGGTCCCCTAGGGAACCCCGAGTCGCGGCGCTCAGCCCTCGGGCGGGGAGAAGACCACCATGACCCGGAGGTCCTCGGTGACGTGGTGGAACTTGTGGGCGGTCCCCGCGGGCACGTACACGACGCTTCCCCGGCCCACCTGTGTGGTCTCCGTGCCGACCGTGATCGAGGCGCGGCCGCTCACGACGAGGTAGACCTCGTCCTGGCCATGGGGCTGCTGCGGGTCGAGTGCGCCGGCGTCCAGGGCGTACAGGCCGACGGACATGTTGCGTTCACGGATGAACTGCAGGTAGGCGCCGTCGTTGGCGGCGCGTTCCGCCTCCAGCTCGTCCAGTCGGAATGCCTTCATCGTCCGTCCGCCCCTCGCGCCTGTTCTCGTCACTCACGCCGGTGTCCGCCACCGATCACGTCTGCCACGATCAGACACATGAAGAATTTCGTAGTCAAGACGATCGCCAACGCGGGTGCGCTGGCCGTGGCCATCTGGCTGCTCCAGGACATCACGCTCACCGGCCACAGCACCGGCCGCAAGGTGCTCACGCTCATCGTGGTTGCGCTGCTGTTCGGCCTGGTCAACTTCGTCGTGAAGCCGGTGGTCAAGCTCCTGACCCTGCCGTTGTTCATCCTGACGCTCGGACTGATCACCCTGGTCGTCAACGCCCTGATGCTGATGCTGACCTCCTGGCTGGCCGGCGTCCTGGACGTGAGCTTCCACGTCGAGGGCTTCTGGACCGCCGTCCTGGGCGGCCTGATCATCTCGGTGGTCTCCTGGGCGCTCAACGTCGTGCTGCCCGACGAGGACTGAGCCCGCGCCCGAGGCGCGGTGCGGAGCGGACCGGTGAGGAGCCGGAAGAGAGACGAGGAAGCAGAGATGAGCACCACGAGCGACGGAACCCGGGCCGTACGGGCGGGACTGCCTACACCGCAGCAGTACGAGCCGACGCTGCCCGGCCCGGTCTTCGCCGCGCATTTCCATCTGTCCGGTGAGCCCGTGGGCCCGTACACCTACGGCCGGGACACGAACCCGACGTGGACCCATCTGGAGCGGGCGATCGGTGAGCTGGAGGCACCGGGGGAGCAGGTGGAGACCACGGTCTTCGCCTCCGGGATGGCGGCTGTCTCCGCCGTCCTGCTCTCCCGGGCCCGCACCGGGGACATCGTGGTCCTGCCAGACGACGGCTATCAGGCCCTGCCCCTGGTGCGGGAGCAGCTGGAGGCGTACGGGGTGCGGGTCCGTACGGCTCCGACCGGTGGCGATGCCCAGTTGCGGGCCCTGGAGGGGGCGAAGCTGCTGTGGCTGGAGACCCCTTCCAACCCGGGACTCGACGTCTGCGACGTGCGTCGGCTGGTCGCGGCCGCGCATGAGGCGGGCGCGCTGGTCGCGGTCGACAACACACTCGCCACACCCCTGGGCCAGCGCCCCCTGGAGCTCGGTGCGGACTTCTCGGTGGCGAGCGACACCAAGGGCATGACCGGGCACGGCGACATCCTGCTGGGCCATGTGTCGTGCAAGGACCCGGAACTGTCCGCGGGCGTGCGGCGGTGGCGGAAGGTCGTCGGCGCGATCCCCGGCCCGATGGAGGCCTGGCTCGCCCACCGTTCGCTGTCCACGGTGCAGCTGCGGGTGGACCGGCAGTGCGGCACTGCGCTCGCCCTGGCAGAGGCCCTGTCGAGGCGGTCGGACGTGACAGGTCTGCGCTATCCCGGGCTGCCCGACGATCCCTCGCACGCGACCGCCGTGCGGCAGATGCGGCGCTTCGGATCCGTGGTCTCCTTCGTCCTGGCGGACAAGGACACGGCCGAGCGCTTCCTGGCCGGGCTGCGGCTGGTCGACGACGCGACGAGCTTCGGCAGCGTGCGGTCGACCGCCGAGCGCCGGGCACGCTGGGGCGGCGACGCCGTCCCGGAGGGCTTCATCCGCTTCTCGGTGGGTGCCGAGGACCCGGACGACCTGCTGGCCGACGTCGAGAGCGCGCTGGACGAGGCCGCCCGCTGACGGACCGGTCCGCAGGGTCCGGTGTGACCGGCCGGGGGCGGGCGTCCCCGTCGCCCGGCCGGTCCGCTCGGGACGGATGGTCCGAGCCTCCCCCCTCGTGGCTCGGACCACCCCGGTTCCTCGCACGACGAACCGTCTGGACAAGGCTAGTTGACCGAGCGTCAGTGTCCAATCACAGAAGCGACAGCTCCCTATCGGCATATTTATGGTTGTGCGGTCGCACGCGTCGCCGGGGTGGGAGGGGCGAGCCGTGGACCTGGCCCTGCTGCGCACGTTCGTCACGGTGCACCGGGCCGGACCGTCCACCCGGGCCGCCGCTCTGCTCGGGCTGTCCCAACCGGCCGTCACCTGCCAGATACGGACGCTGGAGGGGCAGCTGGGCCGCCCTCTCTTCCTGCGCGGGGCACGGGGCGTGACTCCGACGACCGTGGGGGACGAGCTCGCGCGGCGAGCTGCTGACATCGACCGCGCTCTGCGACGAGGGACACGTCCTGGTCGCGGCGCCCCGGTGGGCGAGGAAGCTGGAGCCCGGAGCGCTGCGCCACCTGGAACGAGGTGAGGTAGTAGCGCTGCTGGACCCCCGGTGCCCCCGCTACGGACCTACTTCCTGGTGGTGAGGGACCGGCACACTCTCCTTTCCGCACATCGCGCGGGCGCACGAGTGGCTGGTGCGCGCTGCTGTCGACTGGTGAGCCGAGGGCCGACAGGCGTTTCAGATCGGGTTTCGTGGGCCACGCTCTTGCCATGACCGAACGCCCTGTGGTCAAGCGCACCGCACGCGCCGTCCTGCTCGACGGCGACGACCTCATCCTGATCAAGCGCACCAAGCCCGGGGTCGATCCGTACTGGGTCACGCCGGGTGGCGGTGTCGAGCCGGAGGACGCCACCGTCATCGACGCCCTGCACCGCGAGGTCGACGAGGAACTCGGCGCCAAGGTCGTCGACGTCGTCCCCTGCTTCGTCGACACGGTCGAGCACATCGAGGGTGGCGGCATCAAAGGCGTCAAGGTGCAGCACTTCTTCGTCTGCCGACTGGAGTCGATGGACCCCTCGCGCCGACATGGACCGGAGATCGAGGAGCCCTGCGGCGACTACGAGATCGTGCGCGTGCCCTTCAGCCGGGTGGGCATCGCGGCGGTACACCTCGTACCGCTCTCCCTCCGCCACTACCTCGACGGGAACATCGAGGGGGTACGGGCGATGCACGCCCCCGACCTGGGGTGACGCGAGCCCGGCGGTTCACCCTCGCCCGCTGGGCCGCACGGGACGCTGGACGCTCCGCGCGTCAGACGCCCCGCGGCCGTGCCCGGCGCCATGTTTCACGTGAAACCAGCGTCCTTCGTCATCGCCGATCCAGCGCTGAAGCTCCGGGTACGGTGCGCGGGAGTCAGTTCCGGCCGGCGGCGACGGGATCCGGATGCGGTGCCTGGCCGGCGACCGGACGGTTCTCGTCGCCCCGGGCCGAACGGCGCTCGATCGCACCGGAGACAAGCGCCAGGATCAGCGCGGCGGCTGCCAGGACGGCACCCACCCAGTTGGGCGCGGTGTAGCCGAAGCCGGCCGCGATGACCATGCCGCCGAGCCACGCCGAAAGGGCGTTGCCCAGATTGAAGGCCCCGATGTTCACGGCCGAGGCCAGAGTGGGCGCGCCCGCCGCGTGGTCCAGTACGCGCTTCTGGAGCGGGGGTACGGTCGCGAAGCCCAGAGCGCCGATGAGGACGACGGTGACGGCGGCGGCGATCTTGTTGTGTGCCGTCAGCGTGAACAGGGCGAGGACCAGGGAGAGCGCGCCGAGCGAGACGTACAGCATCGGCATCAGGTGGCGGTCGGCGAACCGCCCGCCGAGCAGGTTGCCCGCGACCATGCCGATACCGAAGAGGACCAGCAGCCAAGTGACAGAGGCCGGTGCGTAACCGGCGACCTCCGTCATCATCGGCGTGATGTACGTGATCGCCGCGAAGACCCCGCCGAATCCGAGCACGGTCATGGCCATGGCCAGCAGCACCTGGACATTGCGGAACGCCGCCAATTCAGGCCGGATGCGCACGTCCTTGGGCTTCGGCTGCTCGGGCACGAGCTTCGCCACGCCGAGGAGTCCGATCACGCCGAGCCCCGCGACGACGAAGAACGTGGTTCGCCAGCCGATGCTCTGCCCGATGAAGGTGCCGAGAGGGACACCGACGACGTTGGCGACGGTGAGGCCGGTGAACATCATGGCGATGGCGCCGGCCTTCTTCTCCGGGGCGACCAGTCCGGCGGCCACCACCGAGCCGATCCCGAAGAAGGCGCCGTGGGCGAGGGAGGCGATCACCCGTCCGGCCAGCATCACGCCGAAGACGGGGGCCAGCGCGGACACCACATTGCCCACGACGAACAGCCCCATCAGGAGCATCAGCATGCGCTTGCGGGTGGTCCGGGTGCCGAGAACGGTCATCAGCGGGGCACCGAGGACCACGCCGAGGGCGTAGCCCGTGACCAGGAACCCTGCGGTCGGGATCGAGACCTGGAAATCGGCCGCGACATCGGGGAGCAACCCCATGATCACGAACTCGGTCGTGCCGATTCCGAAGGCCCCGATGGCGAGAGCGAGGAGCGCGAGCGGCATGATTTCACCTTCACTAAAGATTGCGTCTGCGCCTTACGGGCGTCCACAATAATTGCGTACGCCGGTTAATTGCAAGCGCTGGCTATTGCGCACGTGCCCTACCCTGGACTGCAGTAGCTCCCGCGCCGAGGAGAGAGAGACATGACAGCGACGGACCCCGCACTCACCGCCCTCGCCCAGAGCTGGTGCGCCCTCTCCCTGCTCCACGGAAAGATCGAGGCGCACATCGAGCGGGCCCTCCAGTCCCGCCACGGCCTCAGCGTGCGGGAGTACTCACTGCTCGACGTCCTCAGCCGCCAGCACAGCGGCACCGGCGGCCATCTGCAGATGAAGCAGGTCGCGGACGCCGTGGTACTCAGCCAGAGCGCCACCACGAGGCTCGTCACCCGCCTCGAGGACCGCGGACTGCTGACCCGCTATCTCTGCGACACCGACCGCCGGGGCATCTACACCGACGTGACGGAAGCCGGTCTCACACTGCTGGACGAGGCCCGGCCCACCAACGACGGCGCACTGCGCGCAGCGCTGGACGAGGCCGCAAAGAACCCGGAGCTGGCTCCGCTGGTCCGGACGGTCGAAGCACTCAAAGTCCCTGCCTGAGCGGCCGGGTTGTTGCGTAGTCTGCCGATCATGAGCGATCTCGACATACGCCCCGCCGCACTCTCCGACCTCCCGGCCGTCGTGGCCATGCTGGCCGACGACCCGCTGGGCGCCCAGCGCGAGTCACCGGACGACCTCGCCCCCTACCGGACGGCGTTCCACCGGCTGGCGGACGACCCGAACCAGCACCTGGTCGTGGCCGTGCGTGAGGCGCGCGTCGTGGGGACCCTGCAACTGACCGTCGTTCCCGGGCTGTCCCGGAAGGGTGCGACCCGGTCGATCATCGAAGGTGTCCGCATCCACGCCGACGAACGCGGAAGCGGTCTCGGCACCCAGCTGATCCAGTGGGCGGTCGACGAATCGCGGCGTCAGGGCTGCCGCCTGGTGCAGCTGACGTCCGACGCCACCCGTACCGACGCCCACCGCTTCTACGAACGGCTCGGCTTCACCGCGAGCCATGTGGGGTTCAAGCTCAGCCTCTGAGCCGACCGGTCCCGCCGGCCCCCACCCCCGCCCTTCCCGTACGAACCCGCCGACCGCGAGGGACGCATGCACCGCATCGACGACGAGCAGCGCCGCCTCAGGCTCGGCCGCAGGCACCTGCTGGCCCCCTCGGTGCGCGCCCCCTCCGTTCCGGCCGTCGCGGACGCGGTGGTTGCGCTGCATTCCACCGACGCCGCGACGCTCCACCTCTCGGTGTGCGCCCGGCTGTCGGAGCCGCGCGTCACCCTTATGGAGCGGGCCCTCTACGACGAGGTCTCACTGGTCCGGCTCCTCTCCATGCGCAACACCCTCTTCACCGTCTCCAGCGGGTTCGCTCCCTTCGTCGACGCCGCGAACGCGCGGGCCGTCGCGGCGAAGGAACGGCGGACCTTCCTCAAGCATCTGGAAGCGGACGGCAAGGGTCTGGACGCACGCTGGCTCGCGGACGCCGAACAGGAGACCGTCGCCGTGTTGGCCGAGCGTGGCCGGGCCAGTGGGAGCGAGCTGTCGGCAGCCGTACCGGCCCTCCGGACCAAGATCACCGTCTTTCCCGGCACGAGGCAGGAGACCGTGCAGGGTGTCGCCTCCCGGGTGATCCGTCTCCTGGCTGCCGAGGGGCGCATCCGGCGTGACCGGCCGCGCGGCTCATGGACCTCCAGCCAGTTCCGATGGACGGCATCCGATCCCTGGCCGTCTTCGCCCCCGGCCACGGCACAGGCCGAGGTGGCTCGGCGCTGGCTCCACGCGTACGGGCCCGGCACCGAGGCCGACCTGAAGTGGTGGACGGGCTGGGGGCTCCGCGAGACACGCACGGCGCTGGCTGCCGTCGGTGCGGAGGAGGTGCTGCTCGACGGCGGGGCGGCGGGCTGGGTCGCTCCTGGGGATCTCGGCCCCGAGCCGCCCGTGGAGCCCTGGGCTGCGCTTCTGCCCAGCCTCGACCCCAGCGCCATGGGCTGGGCCGACCGAGGCTTCCAGCTCCAGGCCGACCATCGGGCGGCGCTGTTCGACCGGGCCGGAAACATCGGGCCGACGGTGTGGTGGAACGGCAGGATCGTGGGCGGCTGGGCCCAGCGAGCCGACGGTGAGATCGTGTGGCGGCTGCTGTCGGACGTCGGCCAGGACGGCTCCGCCCTGATCGAGTCCGAGGCGTCCCGTCTGACCGCCTGGGTGGGCGACACCAGGATCACTCCACGCTTCCGCACTCCCATGGAACGCGAACTGACGTCCTGACCCCTCGACGGTCCCGGCATACCGGAGCTGATGTTTCACGTGAAACGGCGCCCGCGACCGTGTGAGGGGTGGTCATGGTCGGAGGGGCTGCAGCCTGGTGCGCAGCGGCAGAATTCGTTGCCCTCCGGGTCGGCCAGAACGTGCCAGCTCTCGGTGCCGGTCTGGCCGACGTCGGCGGGCCTGGCACCGAGCGCGAGCAGCCGCTCCAGCTCCGCGTCCTGGTCGCGGTCGGTGGCGTTGACATCGATGTGCAGCGGGAGCTTCCCGGTACGCGGGTCACTGCTGGGGCTGAGGACGAGGGTGGGCTGCGGGCCACCGAAGCCGGTGTCGGGCGGACCGATCGCGATGCTTCCGTCGTCCTCGCGTTCGAGTTCGACGTAGCCGAGGACCTTGCTCCAGAACCCGGCAAGCCGCTCAGGGTCGGCGGCATCGATGACCAGTTCACTGATGCGGCATGACATGTGCGTCAGTGTATGTAGTCCACCCGCACATCGGTCAGCGTCGGCGCAACGGAACGCGGCACCTACGCGCTCACGCGCACAGGGACCCGCCGTGCCCACCGTCACGTGGCCAGGCCACGCCATCCCCCCTCGTCCACGCCCCCGGGCACGGCCGCCGCAGGGTCGTACGGCTCCCTCGTGAAGGCGAAGGAGCCCAGGTCCAGATGATCGACGGTGCCGTCGTCGGCACGTACGACCCGGAGGGTCTCGCCCGCGTAGTAGCCGTCGAGACCGGTCCAGGTCCCGTCCGCGGCGGCCCGGAAGCGAGCTCCGCGTCCGGGGCCCTGGAGCGGCCGGAGCTCCACTCCACGGTCCGCCCGGAGGGTGAGGGTGTGGGCGCGCGTGCCCCAGTACCAGGGGCCGGTCAGGGCCAGCAGTTCCTGGTCCACCTCGGGCAGCGGGCGCCAGGGTTCCGGGATCCTCGGCTCGGCCTCGGCGACGATCCGAACGAGGTCGGCGGCGACCGTGGCGATCGCCGGACCGGAAGTGGCATTGGAGAGCACCACCGCCGCGACGTCGTCCTCGACGCTGAACCACAGCGCGGCGAGGAAGCCCGGGAGCGATCCGGTGTGGCCCAGGAGCGTACGGCCCTCCTGCCGTACCGCCTGAAGGCCGAGTCCGTAGTTCCCGTCCTGGTCCACGGTCTCGAGCGGAGCCGCGGGCGTACGCATCTGCTCGACCGACGACGCGCTCAGCACGCGGTCGTCGCCCCGCGCGAGGAACAGGGCGAAGCGGAGCAGGTCGGTGGTGGTCGACCAGAGCTGACCCGCCGGCGCCATGAGTCCGAGGTCCTCGACGGGCTCGGGAAGCATGACGTCGGCCCACGGATGAACAGCCCAGCCGTCGGCGTGCGGGGCCTGGGGCTGCACCGTCGTTCGGTCCATCCCCAGAGGATCGAGGATCTCGCGGCGCAGTACCTCGGCCCAGGAGTCACCCCGCAGCTTCTCCACGAGCGCACCGAGCAGCGTGTAACCCGGGTTGGAGTAATGGTGGCCGTGGCCCGCCGGGTGCACCAGCGGCTGCCCGCCCAGCACGTCCGACAGCTCCGGCCTGATACGGCCCGGAGTCCTCTCCCACCAGGGCGCCGGCGTCTCCGCGGCCAGTCCCGCACTGTGGCCCAGCAGTTGGAAGACGGTCGCCTCACCCACACCGGTGCCGGGCAGATGCTTCTCCAGCGGATCGTCCAGGCCGAGCAGGCCCTCGTCACGGAGGCGCAGCACCAGCACGGCGGTGAAGGTCTTGGTGAGGGAGCCGATCCGGTACTGGGTGTCGTCGTCCGGGGCATGGTCCCGCACGCAGCTGCGCGCCCCGCTCCAGGCGATTCGGCCCGCGCGCTGCACCGCCGCGACGAGTGACGGGGTTCGGCCCTCGGTCTGGGCGGTGGCGATGCGGTGGAGCAGGGCTCGCCGGGTACCGGGAAGCAGCGATTCGGATGAGGTCATGGTCAAGGACTACCCGCGGCCGCACCCGTCCGGCCAGCCCTTTTCGCGGTCGGCGTGACGGACCGGCCGACTTCGCGGTCGGCGTGACGGACCGGCCGACTTCGCGGTCGGCGTGACGGACCGGCCGACTTCGCGGTCGGCGTGACGGGCCGGCCGACTTCGCGGTCGACGTGACGGGCCTGTGCCCGCACGCCTCGATGTGGGGCATGGCGGGTCCTGCCCGCTCGGAACGACCGCGCGCACACGCCCCGTTCAGCCGTGGCCCGTGTCCTTCGCCCCATGAGGGAGCAAGGGGAAGAGCCGGGCGATGAGCGCGACCGGCAGAGCATCCGCGGGCCGGGCCAGGGGACGCTCTTCGCGGTCCCGGTAGGGTGCGAGCGCCTGTCGGACGGCGTCAGCGACCCGGCTCATCTCTTCGGGGGTCAGATAGGCGATGGCGCTGAATGCCTCGTCGTGGCGCCACTCGGACGGTGCCTCGTCCCGCCGGGCCAGCCATCGCTGCCAGCTCTCGTCCTCCAGCCCCCGAGCCAGGTCGCCGAACTCCGCCCGCGCCGACGGCTCGACGGCGGGGTCCGGGCGCCTCAGACGCCAGGGGCGGGCACGGCCCCCCTGATGGGGGGCTTCCTCGATGTATCCGTGCCGTGCGAGCTGGCGTAGATGGAACGAGCAGAGTCCGGAGCTGTACCCCAGCCGGGAAGCCGCTTCGGTCGCCGTGACCGTCCCGACTTCGCCGAGCAGATCCAGCAACGCCGTACGCACCTCGTGCACGCGCAGGTCCTCGCCGGCTCCGGCCGCCCGGTCGTGCGGAGTGTTGACGTCGTCTTCAGTCACTTTGCAAAGTCTGCTACTTTGCAAAGCTCTTGGCAAGTGAAGTGGTGTGTGGGCGGAAGGAAGAGGAGACGGCCATGGCTGTGCGCGACGAGGGAGACGCTCCTGCCGACCGGCGGGTCCGGGTGCTGGGACGGCCGGTCGACACGTACCCGGATCTGGCGCCGGAGGCACGACGGGGCTCGGTACGCCGGATCACGGTGGTGGGTGAGGAGGTCCTGAGCCGTCCGTGCCAGGAGGTGACCTCGTTCGGCTCCCCCGGATTGGCGGCGCTGATCGACGACATGTTCGTGACAATGTACGTCGCCGACGGTGCCGGCCTGGCCGCCAACCAGGTCGACGTCGATCTGCGGCTGTTCGTCTACGACTGCCCGGACGACCAGGGCGTCCGGCACGTGGGGCACATCGTCAACCCGGTCCTGGACCAGCCCGATCCGGGCAGCCGCCGGCTCGTCGACGACTCCGAGGGTTGCCTGTCCGTGCCCGGGGCCTCCATGACGCTCCCCCGCACCGACCGTGCCACCGTTCGTGGCTTCGACAAGGACGGCAACCCGCTCGTCATCGAGGGCACGGGGTACTTCGCACGCTGCCTCCAGCACGAGAGCGACCACCTCGTCGGCCACACGTATCTCGACCGGCTGTCCAAGCGGGACCGCAAGGACGCGCTGCGTCAGATGGAGGAGCGCTCCGAGGACGTCTTCGCCCGCCGCGCCCTCAAGGCCTCCCACCCGAGGTGAAGCACCCCGCGCGCACTACGCCGCGGATGCCGGCTCCCCCGGCATCCGGAAGCCACCGATCTCCTGCTCGAGCAGTTCGGCCAGGCGTAGCGGAGTGCGGTCCTCGAACATCGGACCGATGATCTGCACGCCCACCGGCAGCCCCTCGGGGGACCGGCCCGCAGGTACGGCGGTGGCGGGCAGGCCGGGCATGGTGGCCAGGCCGGCCCAGACGAGCTGGTCGAAGTACGGGTACTCGGCGCCGTCGATGTCGATCCGGCGCTCCCTCGGGTCGGGGAGATGGTCGTGCGGGAACGCCGGGGTGGGCGTGACGGGGCACACCACGGCGTCGAACTCGACGAAGAGCCGCCGCCAGCCGTGACGATGGAGTTCTCGGCGGCCGTTCGCCTCCATCCAGTCATGGTGGCTCGACACCATGCTGCGCAGCCGGACCGCGTCGAGGCTCCGGTCGTCCACGCCCAGTCCGGCGGCGCGGATCCGCAACTGCTCGTACGTTTCGACGGGGAACCGCGCGACGGAGCTCGAGAACAGCAGCTGTGTGTAGACCGTCGCGGCTTCGACCAGGTCAGGCAGCAGCGGACTGTGCCGTTCGACTCGGGCACCGCCGTCGACAAGCGCGTCGGCCACCCGGTCCACGCCCGCGCGCACAGCGGAAGCCGTCGGAATGAGCGGGTGCGTGTCGACGAGCAGGACCCGGAAGTCGCGGAGCCGCTCGTGGCGGGCGGGCGGCAGCGTCACCTGGTGCGCCACACCGAACGTCAGCGGGTCCGGTCCGGCCATGACGTCCAGCAGGAGCGTGAGGTCGCGGGCCGAGCGCGCCATCGGACCGACGACGGCGAGGTCGGGCTCCGTCGGCCACGCGGGCGCGAGCGGGGGGACCATACCGCGGCCGGCCGCCAGACCGAGCGTCGGCTTGTGCGCGTAGACACCGCAGAAGTGCGCGGGGGTGCGCAGTGAACCGGCGATGTCGGAGCCGATCGACAGCGCGCCGAATCCCGAGGCCAGCGCCGCCGCCGATCCGCCGGAGGAGCCGCCCGACGTACGGCCGTGGTCCCACGGGTTGTTGGTGGTGCCGTAGATCTTGTTGAAGCTCTGCACGTCCTGCAGCCCCACAGGAACATTGGTCTTGCCGAGCACCACCGCGCCTGCCTCCTTCAGCCGCGACACCTGCACCGCGTCCTCGGCCGGCATGTGGTCCCGGTGCGGCTCCATACCCCAGTTCGTGGGCAGCCCGGCGACGTTGTACGACTCCTTGACCGTCACCGGAATGCCGAGCAGCGGCCGGTCCTCACCGCGGGCGCGCGCCTCGTCGGCATCACGCGCGGCGGCCCGCGCACGGTCGAAGTCCGGCACACAGATCGCGTTGACCGCCTTGTCGTCCCGCTCGATACGGGCGATCGCCTCGTCGGTCAGTTCCGCCGACGTCACTTCTCCGGCACGCAACGAACCCACGAGTTCCTCGGCCGTCAGAAAATTCCACTCCATGGATCGGACCGTACGGACCTACGCGAGAGGCCACGAAACGCCGCCGCGCACAACACCTCGGAAACGGCCGGGCACACCCCGCCGAGCCCGGACACGAGGGTGCCCCCGCAAGCCCGGACCGCGCACCGATGAGTCTCCCGCGCCACGCTGGTCAGTACGCCGGACACCCCGACCGGAAGGCTGAGCCATGCGGAAACTGATCTACGGCATGAACCTGACCCTGGACGGCTACACCGCCGCGGCCGGCGACGACATCGGGTGGAGCGGGCCGCCGAGCGACGAGCTGTTCCAGTGGTGGCTCGACCAGGAGCAGGCGAACGGCCTGTCGCTGTACGGGCGCAAGCTGTGGGAGACGATGAGCTCCTACTGGCCGACCGGCGACCAGCAGCCCGACGCCACCCCGGCGGAGATCGAGTTCGCGCGGAACTGGCGGGACACGCCGAAGGTGGTGTTCTCCTCGACGATCGACGAGGTCGACTGGAACACCCGCCTGGTCACCGGCGACGCGATCGCCGAGATCACCCGGCTCAAGGCCGAGGACGGCGGCCCGATGAACATCGGCGGCGCAACGCTCGCCGGGGCGGCCATGCGTGCTGGGCTGATCGACGAGTACGTGATCGCCGCCCATCCGGTCCTGGTGGGCAGCGGCACGCCGTTCTTCACCGCGCTGGACAGCTGGGTGAACCTGAATCTGGTCGAGACGCGGACGTTTCCCGGCGGCGTGGTCCTGACCAGGTACGAGACGAGGCGCTGAGCAGCAGCCCCCACGCGGTGGTCCCACGGCGACGCCGCATACGACATCGGGCCACCACTGCCCATGCCTCAGTCGGCCCGGACGACTCCGGCTGCGGGCCGCGCTCGGTGCGGCGGGTGACGGGCGTCCGCGCTGTCGAGGGGAGATCGCCCGTTCACCGCCCAGACGGCCAGCGCGCAGACCGCGAATCCTGCCCCGAGGAGGCTGGAACCTGCCCAGCCGTGGATGGAGAAGACCGCGGTGGTCGCGGCGGCTCCAAGGGCGGAGCCGAGCGAGTAGAACACCATGTAGCCGCCGATGACTCCGCTGGTGCGATCCGGGTGCGCGGTGGTGAGCAGGTGCTGGTTACTCACGTGTACGGCCTGGACCGCGAAGTCGAGGGCCACGATTCCGACGATGAGGAGCCCCGGTGTCCCCGGCAGCTGCGCGATGGCTGCCCACGAGAGGACGAGCAGGGTGAGCGCGAGGCCGGTGACCTGAGCCGTCCGTCCCGCATCCGCCCACCGTCCCGCGCGTGCGGCGCCGAGGGCGCCGGCAAGCCCCGCGATGCCGAACAATCCGATCTGGCTCTCGTTCAGGTGCCAGGGTGCGTCCGCAAGCGGCAGGGACAGCCCACTCCACAGCGTTCCGAAGGACGCGAACAAGAAGAACGCGATGAGCCCGCGCGTCAGCAGGAGGCGCTGTCCGAAGAGTCCGCCGAGTGAAACGACGGCCTGCCTGTACCCCGCGGGTCTGCTGTGACGGTCTTCCGTCGGCAGTGCGACGAGGACGAGAACCGCGAGCCCGAGCGACAGCACCGCCAGCACCACATAGATGCTCCGCCAGCCCCACACATCGGCGAGCGTGCCGGTGGCAACCCGTGCGCCCAGGATGCCGACCACGACACCCGAGGTCACGACACCGATGTTCCGGCCTCGTTCGGCAGGCGGCGAGAGGGACGCCGCGTAGGCCACGGTGGTCTGTACGACGACCGCGAACAGCCCGGCCACTGTGAGCCCCGCGAACGCCATCCATCCGGCTGACGCGGAGGCCGTCAGGACCAGGCCGGTCGCGGTGATCGCCAGGTGCACGGCGATGAGCCGCCGCCGGTCGACGACCACATCGCCGAGCGGCACCAGCAGCACCAGCCCTGCCAGATAGCCGAACTGACCGGTCGCAACGATCCACCCCGTGTGTGCCGCCGACACACCGAGATCCCGTCCCATCGGTTCCAGAACCGGCTGCGCGGCATAGATGCCGGCCACCGCGACGCCACACACCACCGCGAGCAGTAGCCGCCGCCACACGTCCATCGCACCCGGCCCCAATCAGTAGCGAATCGCAACCGTTTTGACGGTAGGGCATGCTGGTTTCATTCCGCAACTCTTTGGGAGGTGTCATGCCGCGCACCACCACGCGCGTCCCGAAGCCCGACTGGACCGACCCCGACTGCCCTGTAGCCCGCACACTCGATCTCGTCGGCGACAGATGGAGCCTTCTCGTCATCCGCGACGCGATGGACGGGGCGCGATCGTTCACCGAGTTCCAGCGACGTACCGGCATCGCCCGCAACATCCTCACCGAGCGCCTGCGCAAGCTCACCGCATACGGGCTCCTCGCCCAACGCACCGCGCCATCGGGCCGCCGTCAGGAATACGTGCTCACCGACGCCGGCCGCGACCTCTTCCCCGTCATCCTCACCCTGCGGCAGTGGGGGGAGCGCCACGCCTTCGCGCCCGGCGAGGCGCACTCCACCTTGGTCGACGAGCACGGCACCCCTGTGCCGGACATCGTGCCGACCAGCGCCGACGGCAACCCTCTCGACACCGATACCACGCACGTGCAGAAGATCCGGTAGAAGCCAAGACTCCGACGTGCTCGAACATCTGGGCCGGGGGCATCCACAGACCCGGGTCGACCAGGACGGAGTGCGGGCGTCATGGGCAGACCCGCCGTACCGGCGGAACGTACGCTACGGCGATACCCGCGACAGCCGGGAGACACCCCAGGCCAGTCGCCGCCAGGACTGCCCTCTCCACGACACGACAGCGGAGAAAACGACACGGCGACAGAGAAACACGACGGGGAACCTCAGGTCTGCGCCATGTCCACGAAGCGGGAGTAGTGCCCCTGGAACGCCACGGTGATCGTCGCGGTCGGGCCGTTACGGTGCTTGGCCACGATCAGGTCCGCCTCGCCCGCACGCGGTGACTCCTTCTCGTACGCGTCCTCGCGGTGCAGCAGGATGACCATGTCGGCGTCCTGCTCGATGGATCCCGACTCACGCAGGTCGGAGACCATCGGCTTCTTGTCCGTGCGCTGCTCGGGGCCACGGTTCAGCTGGGAGAGCGCGATGACCGGGAGCTCAAGCTCCTTGGCGAGGAGCTTGAGGTTTCGGGACATGTCCGAGACCTCCTGCTGCCGGCTCTCGGCGCGCTTCGCGCCACCGGACTGCATCAGCTGGAGGTAGTCGATGACCACCAGCTTGAGGTCGTTGCGCTGCTTGAGCCGACGGCACTTCGCGCGGATCTCCATCATCGAGAGGTTCGGCGAGTCATCGATGTAGAGAGGGGCGGCCGAGACGTCCGGCATCCGCCGTGCCAGCCGCGTCCAGTCCTCGTCGGTCATGGTGCCGGACCGCATGTGGTGCAGAGCCACCCGCGCCTCGGCCGAGAGCAGGCGCATCGCGATCTCGTTGCGCCCCATCTCCAGGGAGAAGATCACGCTCGGCAGGTTGCTCTTGATCGAGCACGCCCGGGCGAAGTCGAGCGCCAGGGTCGACTTACCCATGGCGGGACGCGCGGCGATGACGATCATCTGACCGGGGTGCAGGCCGTTCGTCAGGGAGTCGAGGTCGGTGAACCCGGTGGGGACACCCGTCATCTCACCGCTGCGGGAACCGATCGCCTCGATCTCGTCGAGGGCGCCCTCCATGATGTCGCCGAGCGGCAGGTAGTCCTCGCTGGTCCGCTGCTCGGTGACGGCGTAGATCTCGGCCTGCGCCGAGTTCACGATCTCGTCGACGTCCCCGTCGGCCGCGTACCCCATCTGCGTGATCTTCGTACCGGCCTCGACGAGACGGCGGAGGACCGCACGCTCGTGGACGATCTCCGCGTAGTACGAGGCGTTGGCCGCGGTCGGAACCGACTGGACCAGGGTGTGCAGATAAGGGGCCCCGCCGACCTTGGTGATCTCGCCGCGCTTGACCAGCTCGGCCGCCACGGTGATCGGGTCCGCCGGCTCGCCCTTGGCGTAGAGGTCGAGGATCGCCGTGTACACGGTCTCGTGGGCCGGACGGTAGAAGTCATGGCCCTTGATGATCTCCACGACGTCCGCGATGGCGTCCTTGGAGAGCAGCATCCCGCCCAGCACGGACTGCTCGGCGTCGAGGTCCTGCGGTGGGACCCGCTCGAAGCCGGACTGACCGTTGTCCCAGCCGCTGTCCCGCCCCCGCTCGTGCTGCTCGTCGCGCCCCTTGCCCTCGCCTCGGCGCTGACGGGAGACAGGCAGACGGTCACTGGGACCGACGTCGGCCCAGGGATCGTCCAAAGGCTCGGGGATGCTCACCGGGCCACCTCCTCCCGTCCGCTGAGCGGACCTAGCCGTGCCACTCTTTCTTACGGCACAGCACCGACAAACAAGACGCCCGACTCCGGTTCCGACGCGTCAAGTTCTGCGAGTTTCCAGGCCGGAACGAAGTGCGGGCGCCGGTACACGGTAGGCCCGTCCGCACCGTCAGCCAATCTGGTTATCCACAGGCCATGTGGACGACGTACCAGATGCTGTGGAGAACCTGCCTGATCCTGTGCACGGACCGGGGGACAGAACTGTGGACAAACTCATAGCCCCACCCCCGTAACCCACCTGACCTGCCCTTTCCCCGTCCACTGACTGTGGGAGAGAAAAACTTTCGCCCCCGCACCAAGATCACCGAGATCCTCACGCGACCACACCGGGAAGGCCCTCAGAAGTAAGGGATGCCAAGGCTTTGCATCTCTTACCTGTGGAAGATTAGATTGGCGCCTATGACCGAGGCTCCCGCGACCCCACCCCCGTCCCGTCGTCGACACGACCGCGAGATCATCGCACTCGCCGTTCCGGCCTTCGGCGCCCTCGTCGCCGAGCCACTCTTCGTCATGGTCGACAGCGCCATCGTCGGCCACCTCGGCACCCCGCAACTGGCCGGGCTGGGGGTGGCAGCAGCCCTGCTGACCACCGCGGTGAGCGTTTTCGTGTTCCTCGCCTACGCCACCACGGCCGCCGTCGCCCGCCGGGTGGGCGCGGGCGACCTTCCCGCAGCGATCCGTCAGGGCATGGACGGGATCTGGCTCGCCCTGCTCCTCGGGGCCGCCGTGGTCGCCGTCGCTCTGCCCACCGCGCCCTGGTTGGTCGAAGCGTTCGGCGCCTCCGACACAGCCGCCCCGTACGCCACCACTTATCTGCGCATCTCCAGCCTCGGCATCCCCGCGATGCTGGTCGTCCTCGCGGCGACGGGCGTACTGCGCGGGCTCCAGGACACCCGGACCCCCTTGTACGTCGCCGTCGGCGGATTCGCCGCCAACGGCGTCCTCAACGTGGTCCTTGTCTACGGAGCCGGCCTCGGCATCGCCGGATCCGCCTGGGGAACGGTGATCGCCCAGGCGGCCATGGCATTCGTCTACCTCGTCGTGGTGATCCGCGGCGCCCGACGGCACGGCGCCTCGCTCCGCCCTGACGCCGCAGGCATCCGGGCCAGCGCCCACGCGGGTGTCCCCTTGCTGGTCCGTACGCTCTCGCTCCGTTCGGTCCTGATGATCGCCACCGCCGTCGCCGCTCGGCTCGGCGACACGGACATAGCCGCGCACCAGATCATCCTCTCGCTGTGGAGCCTCGCGTCCTTCGCCCTGGACGCCATCGCCATCGCCGGACAGGCGATCATCGGCCGCTATCTCGGGGCGAACGACTCCGACGGAGCCCGCGAAGCCTGTCGACGGATGGTCCAGTGGGGCATCGCGGCCGGTCTCGTCATCGGGGTGCTCATCATCCTGACCCGCCCCCTGTTCATCCCGCTGTTCACCGGCGACACCTCCGTGCGCGAGACACTGCTGCCCGCTCTCCTCGTCGTCGCCCTCACCCAGCCGTTCGCGGGCGTGGTCTATGTCCTGGACGGCGTACTGATGGGTGCGGGCGACGGCCGCTACCTCGCCTGGGCCATGCTGCTGACCCTGGCCGTCTTCGCCCCTGCCGCACTCCTCGTCCCCGCCTTCGGAGGAGGCCTCACCGCGCTGTGGTGGACGATGGCGCTGATGATGGTGATCCGCCTGGCCACGCTCTGGCTACGCGCCCGGTCCGGCCGCTGGATCGTGACCGGCGCCACCCGCTGAACAACCCTGACCCCCGGAAACAGTCGGCCACCGGAAGCGTGGTTTCACGTGAAACGTCGTTCCGTTCGCGGTTTCACGTGAAACCGCGAACGGAATGACGAAGGGCCGCACCCGGTGGGGGTGCGGCCCTTCATTCAGCTCTGCCGAGCTGCGCCCTTAGGCGGCAACGACCTCGATACCGAGCTTCGCGGCAACCTCGGGGTGCAGACGAACGGACACCTGGTGCCCGCCCAGCGTCTTGATCGGCGAACCGAGCTCGACGCGACGCTTGTCGACGTCCGGGCCACCCGCGGACTTGATCGCCGAGGCGATGTCAGCCGGGGTGACGGAGCCGAAGAGACGGCCGGCGTCGCCGGAGCGAACAGCCAGACGAACCTTGACGCCCTCGAGCTTGGCCTTGATCTCGTTGGCCTGCTCGATGGTCGCGATCTCGTGGATCTTGCGGGCGCGGCGGATCTGCGCCACGTCCTTCTCGCCACCCTTGGTCCAGCGGATGGCAAAGCCACGCGGAACCAGGTAGTTACGGGCGTACCCGTCCTTGACGTCCACGACGTCGCCGGCGGCACCGAGGCCAGTGACCTCGTGGGTGAGGATGATCTTCATGATTCGGTCACCCTTCCCTTATCGCGCGGTGGACGTGTAGGGCAGCAGCGCCATCTCACGGCTGTTCTTGACTGCCGTGGCGACGTCACGCTGGTGCTGCGTGCAGTTGCCGGTGACGCGGCGGGCACGGATCTTGCCGCGGTCGGAAATGAACTTCCGCAGCATGTTCGTGTCCTTGTAGTCCACGTACTGGGTCTTGTCCTTGCAGAACGCGCAGACCTTCTTCTTAGGCTTGCGCACAGGCGGCTTCGCCATGGTGTTTCTCCTGTGTGATCAAGAAGTGGGGGTACGAGCAGCCCTAGAAGGGAGGCTCGTCCGAGTAGCCGCCGCCGGAACCGCCGGAGCTTCCGCCCCAGCCCCCGCCGCCACCCTGCGGAGCGGCGCCGCCGCCCTGCTGGCCGCCGGCCGGACCGCTGGTGGCCCAGGGGTCGTCCGCCGGAGCGCCGCCGCCCTGCTGACCGCCGGCCCCGGGACCGCCGCCCCAGTTGCCGCCGCCCTGCTGGCCGCCGCCGTATCCGCCCTGGCCACCCTGCCCACCACGACCGGTGGTCTTGGTGACCTTGGCCGTGGCGTTCTTGAGGCTGGGGCCGACTTCCTCGACATCCAGCTCGTAGACCGTGCGCTTGACGCCCTCGCGGTCCTCGTAGGACCGCTGCTTCAGTCGGCCCTGCACGACGACTCGCATGCCGCGCGTGAGCGACTCGGCGACGTTCTCCGCCGCCTGTCGCCAGACCGAGCAGGTGAGGAACAGGCCTTCGCCGTCCTTCCACTCATTGGTCTGCCGATCGAAGATGCGGGGAGTGGACGCGACACGGAACTTCGCGACCGCCGCACCGGACGGGGTGAAGCGCAGCTCGGGGTCGTCGACGAGATTGCCGACGACCGTGATGACGGTCTCGCCTGCCATGGATGAACCTCTCGGCGGGGATTGCTTCTGGCTGCTTGCTACTCGAACCCGATGACCGCTGAGCTGGTTGCTCAGTGGACCTCGGGACGGAGGACCTTGGTCCGGAGGACCGACTCGTTCAGGTTCATCTGTCGGTCGAGCTCCTTGACGACTGCGGGCTCGGCCTGCAGGTCGATGACCGAGTAGATGCCCTCAGGCTTCTTCTTGATCTCGTAAGAGAGACGACGACGGCCCCAGGTGTCGACCTTCTCGACCTTTCCGTTGCCCTCACGGACGACGGAGAGGAAGTTCTCGATCAGCGGGGAGACTGCTCGCTCCTCGAGATCGGGGTCGAGGATGACCATCACCTCGTAGTGACGCATGTGGAACCCACCTCCTTTGGACTCAGCGGCCACGGTCGTTCCGTGGCAGGAGGGTCGTGATGCGTGAGCAACAGTGTCTCCGAGTAAAACAGCCGCCACTGACAACGCTCTTCTCATGATGTGAAGGGGGCTGTCGGGTCGGCTTCGGGCAGACACCGGTGCAGACCGTACAGACTACCCGCAGACCGGCTTCCGGTTGAAATCCGGTGTTCAGGGCGCACAATCAAGACAGATGCGGTGTGACAGGCGCTACATCGCGCCGCCCTTTCGGCCAGGAGGTGCTTCATGGCACAGACAGTCCGATCCCCCGGCAGCCGGCCCGCTCCCAGCCACGTGACCAACGCACGCCCGGCCACCGGCTCACTCTTCGCGACGGACGGCAGGCCCCACCCCCTGCAAGAGGTGCTGATGGTGGTGACAGGGGTGCTCGGCGTCCTCGCGTTCGTGTCGGCCATGTTCCACAACCTGCACCTGCTCAGCTCGTGGGCCGGGCTGGTCGGCCTCCTGACCGGCGCCTACGGGCAGTACATCTCCAAGACCACCTGGCAGCGGTTCGCCTTCATCATGGGGATCGGCTCGTCCGGAGTCGGTTTCCTCCTCGGCATGGCGCACGGCGGCCTCTTCGGCGGCGTGATCACCTGACCGGCAGAGCCGCGGCCGACCCGGTCGGCCACGCCGCCCGGCGCTCCGGCGGGCGGCGTCCGCACGGCAGGCGCCCGGCCCGGTCCCGATGGGGCCGGGCCGGGCGCCGCTCGCTCACAGTAGGCTTCGGCGCGAGAGCCGGAGCCCCTGACCGATGGGGACACACCTGCCGAGGAGCGCCCCGCATGAGCCTGACCCTGAGGACCATCAGCCGAGAGCAGCATCTGGCGTACATCCAGAGCCTCCCCTCGGCCAGTCACTGCCAGGTCCCGGCGTGGGCGGACGTGAAGACCGAATGGCGCTCGGAGAACCTCGGGTGGTTCGACAAGAGCGGTGAGATGGTCGGTGCGGGTCTGGTGCTGTACCGCCAGCTGCCCAAGATCAAGCGCTACCTCGCCTACCTCCCCGAGGGCCCGGTCATCAACTGGTACGCCCCGAACCTGGACGACTGGCTCCAGCCGATGCTCGCGCACCTCAAGCAGCAGGGCGCCTTCTCGGTGAAGATGGGCCCGCCCGTGGTCATCCGCCGCTGGGACTCGGCCGCCATCAAGGCGGGCATCCAGGACCCCGAGGTCAAGCGGCTGCGCGACGTCGAGGCCACCCACATCGAGCCGCGGGCCTTCGAGGTCTCGGACCGGCTGCGGAAGATGGGCTGGCAGCAGGGCGAGGACGGCGGCGCCGGATTCGGTGACGTACAGCCCCGCTACGTCTTCCAGGTCCCGCTGGCCAACCGCTCCCTCGAGGACGTCCTCAAGGGCTTCAACCAGCTCTGGCGGCGCAACATCAAGAAGGCCGACAAGGCCGGCGTCGAGGTCGTCCAGGGCGGTTACGAGGACCTGGCCGAGTGGCAGCGGCTGTACGAGATCACCGCGGTGCGTGACCACTTCCGTCCGCGTCCGCTCTCCTACTTCCAGCGCATGTGGACGGTCCTCAACACCGAGGACCCCAACCGCATGCGGCTCTACTTCGCCCGGCACAACGGCGTGAACCTCTCCGCCGCCACGATGCTCGTGGTCGGTGGGCACGTCTGGTACTCGTACGGCGCTTCCGACAACATCGGGCGCGAGGTCAGGCCGTCGAACGCCATGCAGTGGCGGATGCTGCGCGACTCCTACGCGATGGGCGCGACCGTCTACGACCTGCGCGGCATCAGCGACTCCCTGGACGAGACCGATCATCTGTTCGGCCTGATCCAGTTCAAGGTCGGCACGGGCGGGGAAGCCGTCGAGTACGTCGGCGAGTGGGACTTCCCCCTCAACAAGCTGCTCCACAAGGCGCTCGACATGTATATGTCCCGCCGCTGACCCTCGCCCCACCCCTCACCCTCCGAACTCCACCGCAGCCACCAGAAAGGTTCCGGGCCGGCCATGGCGCTCTCCCTCTACGTCGACACCGCGCGCTGGCGGGCGCACCAGAAGTCCGTGATCGACCAGTTCCCCGGGCTCGTACCCGTCTGCAAGGGCAACGGATACGGCTTCGGCCACGAACGGCTGGCCGACGAGACCATCCGTTTCGGCTCCGACATCCTGGCCGTCGGCACGACGTACGAGGCCGCCCGGATCAAGGACTGGTTCAGCGGGGACCTGCTGGTGCTCACACCCTTCCGGCGGGGCGAGGAGCCGGTGCCGCTGCCCGACCGGGTGGTCCGCTCCGTCTCCTCGGTGGACGGCGTGCACGCCCTGGTGGGCGCCCGGGTCGTCATCGAGTGCATGAGCTCGATGAAGCGCCACGGCGTCAAGGAGGAGGAGCTCGGCCTGCTGCACGCGGCGATAGAGGACGTACGCCTCGAAGGGTTCGCCCTGCACCTGCCGCTGGACCGCACGGACGGCTCGGACGCGGTCGAGGAGGTCATCGCCTGGATGGACCGCCTGCGTGCCGCCCGGCTGCCCCTGCACACCATGTTCGTCAGCCACCTGAGGGCCGAGGAGCTGGCACGGCTGCAGCAGCAGTTCCCGCAGACCCGCTTCCGTGCCCGCATCGGCACGCGGCTCTGGCTCGGCGACCACGAGGCGACGGAGTACCGCGGCGCGGTCCTCGACGTCACGCCCGTCGTCAAGGGTGACCGGTTCGGTTACCGCCAGCAGAAGGCCGCCTCCGACGGCTGGCTGGTCGTCGTCGCGGGTGGCACCTCGCACGGTGTCGGCCTGGAGGCCCCCAAGGCGCTGCACGGGGTGATGCCGCGCGCCAAGGGCGTCGCACGTGCCGGTCTGGCCACGGTCAACCGCAATCTGTCGCCGTTCGTCTGGGCGGGCAAGCAGCGCTGGTTCGCCGAACCGCCGCACATGCAGGTGTCGATCCTGTTCGTCCCCTCGGACGCCGAGGAGCCGAAGGTCGGTGACGAACTGGTGGCCCATCTGCGCCACACCACCACCCAGTTCGACCGCCTGGTGGACCGCTAGTACCTCTTGGAACCGGGCCGCCGTTCAGGACGCGGGCGGGCCGTCCACCGTGCCCTCCTCCACCCGCGGCCCTTCGGCCGCGGGTGTCCGGTGTCCGGGGGAGCGGTGCGCGAGCCCGGCCAGGAGGGGCGTGTCCGGTGCCCCGTCGAGCACTCCCCCCGACGGGTCGTCCGAGCCGTCGCGCCGCACCGGGTCCCGCTCGGGCATCAGGATGTCCCGGACGACCACGGCGCACAGGTACAGCGTCCCCAGCAGGTGCAGGGCGATCGCCACCTGGTAGCCCTCCTGCGGCAGCCCCTGGTGCTTGTCACCGCTCGTCGTGTACGCGAGGTACATCCAGATCCCCAGGAAGTACACGACCTCGCAGGCCTGCCAGATCAGGAAGTCCCGCCAGCGCGGGCGGGCCAGCGCGGCGAGCGGGATCAGCCACAGCACGTACTGCGGTGAGTAGACCTTGTTGGTCAGGACGAAGGCGGCCACCACCAGGAACACCAGCTGGGCGAAGCGCGGCCGGTGGCGGGCGCTCAGGGCAAGCCCGGCGATGGCCGCGCAGAGCACGACCATCAGGAGCACCGAGGCCGTGTTCACGGTGGAGACGTCGATGGGTTTACCGGTGCGCTGGGTGATGAGCAGCCAGAACGAGCCGTAGTCGATCTGCCGTTCCTGACTGAAGGTGTAGAACTTCTTCCACCCCTCGGGGGCCGCGAGCATGACCGGCACGTTCACCACCAGCCACGCGGCCACGGCACCGAACAGCGCCCTGGTGAAGTCGCGCGGCCTCCCGGCCCGCAGACACAGGACGAGCAGGGGGCCCAGCAGCAGCACCGGGTAGAGCTTGGCCGCCGTCGCCAGGCCGATGAGGACACCGAAGGCGAGCGCCCGGCCGCGGGACCACATGAGCATCGCCGCCGCGGTCAGCGCGACGGCGAACAGGTCCCAGTTGATCGTCGCGGTGAGCGCGAACGCCGGGGCGAGGGCGACCAGCAGGCCGTCCCAGGGGCGGTACCGGTGCGTCCGGGCGACGCAGACGACGACGACCACGGCGCAGATCATGAGCATGCCCGCGTTGACCAGCCAGTACATCTGCTCGCGCTGCTGCATGGGGTCCGAGTCGGGCGTCAGCGTCAGCCAGGACGCGACCTGCATGAACAGCCCGGTGAGCACCGGGTACTCCAGATAGGCCATGTCGCCGTTGAGCCGGTCGGCATACGGCACCAGGCCGTCGGCGAAGCCCCGTCCGACGTACAGGTGCGGGATGTCGGAGTAGCAGGCGTGCGTGTACTGCGAGCTGACTCCCTGGAACCACGCCCAGTCGTAACAGGGGATCTTCTGGACCATGCCGAGGGCGAACATCCCGATCGCCACGAGCACCAGGACGCGCACCGGGGTGAGCGGGCCGGTGCCGACACGCGCCCAGCGCCCTACGGGCCCGCCGATCAGCTCGCTGCCGGCCGCCGCGACCTCGTCCTGCCGCGTAGGCCGGGCGACCGGCCGGTCCTGGTGCACGCTCGTGTCCTGTGGGCTTGGCATGCCGCACATCCTGCCGTACGGCGCTGTGTGCGCGCGGACCGTGCCCCGGGACACGCGAAGGGCCCGCCGGCACCTGGATGGTGCGGGCGGGCCCTTGTCACGCGTACCGGCGGGGTCCGGGGCGGTGGCTATCCGCCGCCGCCGAACCAGCCGCCTTGGTTACCGCCGTTGCTGTTGCCGCTGGTGCCGTTCGCACCGTCGGTCGTGCCCTCCGTGGTGCCGGCGTCGGCGCCCCCGTCCGAGGTGCCGGCATCGGTCCCGCCGTTGGCGCTCCCATCGGTGGCACCGCCGTTCGCGTTGCCCGTGTTGGTTCCGCCGTTGTCCTCCTCGCAGTCCCAGCCCCAGACTCCGCAGGTGTCGCTCGGCGACGGGCTGGGGGACGTGGTCTCCGCCGAGGGCGTCGCCGAAGGCGACTTCGACTCCGACTCCGACTCGGAGGCCGAGGGGGTCGGCGACGGGGTGGGGCTCGGGGTACCGATGACCTCGCCGTACGGCTCGGGCTTCGGGAAGCTCAGCGCCTCCTTGCCCTGGAGCGCGGTGGTCATGTAGTCGTGCCAGATCTGCGCGGGGAAGGAGTTTCCGTGGATCTTCTCCTCGCCACCGGTTCCGTACATCTCCTCGAACTTACGGTCCTTGTTCGACTCGTCGTCGTCCATGCGGAACATACTGATCGCCGTCGACAACTGCGGCGTGTACCCGACGAACCAGGCGGAGAGGTTGCCGTCCGTGGTACCCGTCTTGCCGGCCGCGTCCCGGCCTTCGAGCCGGGCGGGCTTGCCGGTGCCGTTCTCGACGACGCCCTTGAGCACGTCGGTGACGTTGTCCGCGATGGCGCTCTCCATCGCGGTCTTGGTCGCCTTCTCGTGCCGGTAGACGGTCTCCCCTTCGTGTTTGACCTCGGTGACCGAGAAGGGCTCGTTCTGCTTGCCGCTGGTGGCGAAGGTCGCGTAGGCACCCGCCATGCGGATGGCGCTCGGCGAGGACGTACCGATCGAGAACGAGGGGACGGACGAGTTCGCCATGTAGTCGTCGTCCCGAAGTCCCGCCGCGATCGCGACCTGCTTCACCTTGTCGGTGCCGACGTCCATACCGAGCTGGACATAGGGGGAGTTGGCGGACTGCTCCATCGCCTCCCGCAGGGTGATGTCGCCGTGGTCCGCGTGGTCGTCGTTGGTCTGGAGCCAGGGCTTGCCGTCGTCGTTCAGCCAGACCGTGCCGTCGTAGTTCTTGATCTCGAGGGCGTTGTCGGCGTTGTAGATGCTCTTCGGGGAGATCTGCGTACGGGTGGCCTTGTCCTGCTCCCTGCTCCCCTTCGGATCACGCACGCCGTACTGCATGCCGGCGGCGAGGACGAACGGCTTGAAGGTCGACCCGACCTGCGCACCTGTCGCGTCCGCGTTGTTGGTGTAGTGCTTGGTCGCGTCCTGGCCGCCGTAGGTCGCGAGGATCGCGCCCGTCCCGGTGTCCACCGAGGCGCCGCCGAACTGGACGTGCGCGTCCAGCTCGGGCCGCTTCTTCACGTCGATCTTGTTCTCGTAGACCTTGTTGATGGCCGCCTCGAGCTCCTTGACCTTCTTCTTCTCGAAGGTCGTGTGGATCTCGTATCCGCCCTGCGCCAGCTGCTGTTCGGTGATGTCCTGGTCGTTGTGGGCGAGGAAGTAGTCCGTGGCGAGGTCGACGAGGTAACCGGTCTGTCCGCCCAGCTCGCCGCTCTTCGTGGGCTCCTTCAGCTCGGGGAGCTTCGTGTACTTCGCCCGCTCGGTGGCGCTCAGCCGGTTGTCCTTGACCTCTTCGTCGAGGATCCACGCCCAGCGCTTCGTGGCCCTCTCCGTATTGGCCTTCTTGGACATGTTGACCGGATCGATCTCCGGGTGCCCGGCGGGGTCGTAGTAGCTCGGACCCTTGAGCAGGGTCGCCAGGAAGGCGCACTCGCTCGGGTCGAGCTTGACGGCGTCCTTGCCGAAGTACGTGCGGGCGGCCGCCTGGAGGCCCGAGGCGCTCCGGCCGTAGTAGGAGACGTTGAGGTAACCGGCCATCACCTCTTCCTTCTTCACGGTCTTGCCGACCTTGAGCGTGATGAAGAGTTCCTTGAACTTCCGGCTGAGGGTCTGCTCCTGGGAGAGCATCGAGTTCTTCACGTACTGCTGTGTGATCGTCGAACCACCCTGGGTGTCACCCCCCTTGGCCATGTTCCAGAACGCCCGGGCGATGCCCATGGGGTCGATGCCCTTGTCGTGGTCGAACGACTTGTTCTCCGCGGAGATCACCGCGTTCCGCATGGCCTCCGGGATCTGCGCGTAGGCGATCTCCTGGCGGTTGACGGAGCCGCCCGTGGCGACCAACTGCGTGTCGTCGGCCCAGTAGTAGACGTTGTTCTGCGCCTTGGCCATGTCCTTCACCTCAGGGGGCACCACAAGCGCGTACGCGATGCCGGCCGCGCCCATCATGAGGCCGAGGAAGCCCAGACACAGTCCGGAGACCAGCTTCCACGAAGGAACCCAACGCCGCACGCCGTACTTGCCGGCGCGCGGGTAGTCGATGATCCTCTTCTTGCCGGAGCGGCTGCCCGCCGCCCGGCCACGGCCTTCGGGGCCTGCGGCGTCGCCACCGCCCCGGCGCCTGCCCCCGCCGCGCTGGGCGGCTCGACGGGCCTCGGCCCGGCCGCCGTACGACTGTTCGTCGTCGTGGGCGCCGGAGGGTGATGCTGATGTGGCCCTGCGTGACGACTCGCGTCGTCCGGAGGGCTGCTGGGCGGCTCGTCTGGCCGCGGCACGTCCGCCACCTTGCGGTTGCGGCGTCTTGCGACGGTGCTCGCTCATCGAACGACTACTCCTCGGGCAGGCGAGAGCGCCTGGAAGCGGCAGTTGAGATCCGGTCCCCCCGAATTGCGGACGAGCCCTGCGGAAGGCTCATCCGCAGTACATCCGGCAGTCCGCGTTGACTGACGCGCGAGGGCGCCTCGCGGTTCCCGGTGGTCTGCATGCCGCACAGACTACGCACGGTCAAAAACCTCCTGGGACCGAACTTCACCCCAAATAACGCAAGTCGCTCCCTACGAATCACCAATGTGACGCCGCTCACGAATGCCCCTCTTGTCGAACATCACGGACCGATCTATCGTGCTGATGTATCGAGTCGATACATCAGCACGGCATAAGGTGGGCTCAGGAGCTCCGCAGGAGCACCGGACGAAGGAGGACGCGAAGGTGAGCAGACGCTCCGGCATCCTCGAATTCGCGGTGCTCGGCCTGCTCCGTGAGTCCCCGATGCACGGGTATGAGCTGCGCAAACGCCTCAACACCTCGTTGGGTATCTTCCGCGCGTTCAGCTACGGCACGCTCTATCCCTGCCTCAAGACGCTGGTCGCCAACGGCTGGTTGATCGAGGAGACCGCGAGCGATGCGGCGGCTCCGCCCACCACGGCCCGTGGGGTCGCCTCCACGGGCTCGCTGGCAGGACGCCGCGCCAAGATCGTCTACCGGTTGACGGCAGAAGGTAAGGAGCACTTCGAGGAGTTGCTGTCGCACACCGGTCCGGACGCCTGGGAGGACGAGCACTTCGCCGCTCGGTTCGCCTTCTTCGGGCAGACGGAGCGCGAGGTGCGGATGCGCGTCCTCGAAGGCCGGCGCAGCAGGCTGGAGGAGCGCCTCGAAAAGATGCGCGCCTCGCTGGCCCGCACCCGGGAACGACTCGATGACTACACGCTTGAGCTGCAGCGGCACGGCATGGAGTCCGTGGAGCGCGAAGTGCGCTGGCTGAACGAGCTCATCGAGAGCGAGCGGTCGGGACGGGATCAACGCCGATCCTCGCCCGAGGGCTGCACTCAGCACGACACATCAGGAGAGACGGGCGGCCTGCCCCGGCACCGGGACAACACCCGGCCGGATCCGTCCGACGACACCAAGTGACACCCCCTCAGGACCGCACGGGTCCGTCGGGGAACACAGAGAACACACAGGGAGCAATCGGCATGGGTTCGGTTCGCGTAGCCATCGTCGGCGTGGGCAACTGCGCCGCCTCGCTGGTGCAGGGCGTCGAGTACTACAAGGACGCCGATCCGGCCGGCAAGGTGCCCGGCCTGATGCACGTCCAGTTCGGCGACTACCACGTGAGCGACGTCGAGTTCGTCGCCGCCTTCGACGTCGACGCGAAGAAGGTCGGCCTCGACCTGGCGGACGCCATCGGCGCCAGCGAGAACAACACGATCAAGATCGCCGACGTGCCCAGCACCGGCGTGACCGTCCAGCGTGGTCACACCCACGACGGCCTGGGCAAGTACTACCGCGAGACGATCGAGGAGTCCGCCGAGGCGCCGGTCGACATCGTCCAGGTCCTCAAGGACAAGCAGGTCGACGTCCTCGTCTGCTACCTGCCGGTCGGTTCCGAGGTGGCTGCGAAGTTCTACGCGCAGTGCGCCATCGACGCCAAGGTCGCGTTCGTCAACGCCCTCCCGGTCTTCATCGCCGGCACCAAGGAGTGGGCGGACAAGTTCACCGAGGCCGGCGTCCCGATCGTCGGTGACGACATCAAGTCCCAGGTGGGCGCCACCATCACGCACCGTGTGATGGCGAAGCTCTTCGAGGACCGGGGTGTCATCCTCGACCGCACGATGCAGCTGAACGTCGGCGGCAACATGGACTTCAAGAACATGCTCGAGCGTGAGCGTCTGGAGTCCAAGAAGATCTCGAAGACCCAGGCCGTCACCTCGCAGATCCGTGACCGTGAGCTCGGTGCGGACAACGTCCACATCGGCCCCTCGGACTACGTGGCCTGGCTGGACGACCGCAAGTGGGCGTACGTCCGCCTCGAGGGCCGTGCCTTCGGTGACGTCCCGCTGAACCTGGAGTACAAGCTCGAGGTCTGGGACTCCCCGAACTCCGCCGGTGTCATCATCGACGCCGTCCGGGCGGCGAAGATCGCCAAGGACCGCGGAATCGGCGGCCCGATCCTCTCGGCCTCCTCCTACTTCATGAAGTCCCCGCCGGTGCAGTACTTCGACGACGAGGCCCGCGAGAACGTCGAGAAGTTCATCAACGGCGACGTCGAGCGCTGATCCCACCGGTGACGGCTCCCGCCTCACCGACATCGGGATGACGGGCGGCAACGCCCCGTCGGCACAGCATGCGAGGGGCCCCCGGGCAGTCCACCCGCCCGGGGGCCCCTCGCATGTGTGACCCTTGCCCACATGCCTGTCGTGCGTGATCTGGGCGTTCTCCTGCGCCTGAGGAACTTCCGTCGTCTCCTGGCTGTGCGGCTTCTCTCCCAGTCGGCCGATGGCGTCTACCAAGTCGCCCTCGCCACCTACGTGGTGTTCTCACCGGAGAACCAGGCGACACCCGGAGCCATCGCCTCGGCCATGGCGGTACTGCTGCTTCCGTACTCGCTGGTCGGCCCGTTCGCGGGTGTCCTGCTGGACCGCTGGCCGCGCCGGCAGGTCTTCCTGTACGGCAACCTCCTGCGTGCCGTACTCGCTTGCTGCACAGCCCTGTTGCTGCTCAGTTCCGTACCGGACTGGGCGTTCTACGCCTCGGCCCTGTGCGTCACCGCCGTCAACCGCTTCGTGCTGGCCGGGTTGTCGGCCGCCCTCCCACGTGTGGTGGACGACGACCGGCTCGTGGTCGCCAACTCCCTGTCCCCGACCGCCGGCACACTGGCAGCCACACTGGGCGGTGGACTGGCCCTGGCCGTCCGGCTGCTGACGGACGGATCCGACGCCGTGGTGGTGCTGCTGGGGGCCACGCTCTACCTCCTGTCGGCCCTGGCCTCCCTGAGCCTGCCCCGTGACCTCCTCGGGCCCGATAGGGGCCAGGCGCACGTGCGGCTGCGTGAGGCCCTCGCCACGACCGCACGCGGTCTCGCCGCCGGCTTCCGCCACCTCTCGGAGCGCAGGAACGCCGCACGTGCCCTCGCCGCGATGACGGTCATGCGCTTCTGTTACGGGGCGCTGACCGTAATGCTGCTGATGCTGTGCCGCTACGCGTGGGCCGACTCCGAGTCCGACGGGCTCGCCCTGCTCGGTCTGGCGCTGGGCTTCTCCGCCGCGGGCTACTTCGTGGCCGCAGTGATGACGCCTTGGGCCGTCGGACGCTTCGGTCGGTACGGCTGGCTGGCAGTGTGTGCGGGAGTGGCCGCCGTTCTGGAACCTGCGCTGGGACTGCCCTTCGCCCCCGTCCCGATGCTGGCGGCCGCTTTCGTCCTCGGCCTCGTGACCCAGGGGTCGAAAATCGCGACGGACACCGAGGTGCAGACCTCCGTCGACGATGCCTTCCGCGGCAGGGTCTTCTCGCTGTACGACGTGCTGTTCAATGCGGCCTTCGTGGCGGCGGCGGGCGCATCGGCCCTGGCCCTGCCCGCCGATGGGCGATCCACCACCGTAGTGGTCGCTGTGGCGGTGCTCTATGCCGGCGTATCCGCGGCAATGGCACACCGACCGGTCTCCCGAAGCGCTGCGGTCAAAGACTGAAGGGCGTTGTTTCACGTGAAACAACGCCCTTCAGCCCGAAGGTGCCGACGCCACCTCTGCCGCGCTCATGTTTCACGTGAAACATGAGCGAGCCACCCCGTCAGCTCTGCCCCTCCCACCACTCCTTGAGCGCCGCGATCGCCGCGTCACGCTCCATGGGCCCGTTCTCCAGGCGAAGTTCCAGGAGAAAGGCGTAGGCCTTCCCGATGACCGGTCCGGGACCGACGCCCAGGATCTTCATGATCTCGTTGCCGTCCAGGTCCGGGCGGATCGCGTCCAGCTCCTCCTGGTCCTTCAGCTGGGCGATGCGCTCCTCGAGTCCGTCATAGGTGCGCGACAGGGCGTTCGCCTTGCGCTTGTTCCGCGTCGTGCAGTCCGAGCGCGTCAGCTTGTGCAGCCGGTCCAGCAGCGGACCCGCGTCCCGCACATACCGGCGCACCGCGGAGTCGGTCCACTCCCCGTCGCCGTACCCGTGGAAGCGCAGGTGCAGCTCCACGAGCTTGGAGACGTCCTTGACCATGTCGTTGGAGTACTTGAGCTCCGTCAGCCGCTTCCTGGTCAGCTTGGCGCCCACCACCTCGTGATGGTGGAACGAGACCCGGCCGTCCTTCTCGAAACGCCGCGTCTTCGGCTTGCCGATGTCGTGCAGCAGGGCGGCGAGCCGCAGCACGAGGTCGGGGCCCTCTTCCTCCAGATCGATCGCCTGCTCCAGGACCGTCAAGGAGTGCTCGTAGACATCCTTGTGACGGTGATGCTCGTCACGTTCCAGCCGGAGCGCGGGGAGCTCGGGCAGTACACGATCCGCCAGTCCCGTCTCCACGAGCAGGCCCAGCCCCTTGCGGGGGTGACCGGACAGGAGCAGCTTGTTGAGCTCCTCGCGGACCCGCTCGGCCGAGACGATCTCGATGCGTCCGGCCATGTCCGTCATCGCCGTGAGGACATCGGGTGCGACCTCGAAGTCCAGCTGAGCCGCGAAGCGGGCGGCCCGGAGCATACGCAGCGGGTCGTCGGAGAAGGACTCCTCGGGTGTGCCCGGAGTGCGCAGCACACGCGCCGCCAGGTCGTCGAGACCGCCGTGGGGGTCGACGAACTCCTTCTCCGGCAGCGCGACGGCCATGGCGTTGACCGTGAAGTCACGGCGGACCAGGTCCTCCTCGATGGAATCCCCGTAGGAGACCTCCGGCTTCCTCGATGTCCGGTCGTACGCCTCCGACCGATAGGTCGTGATCTCGATCTGGTAGCCGTCCTTCTGCGAACCGACGGTGCCGAAGGCGATTCCGACCTCCCACACCGAGTCGGCCCACGGACGGACGATCTTGAGCACGTCCTCGGGGCGGGCATCGGTCGTGAAGTCCAGGTCGTTGCCGAGCCTGCCGAGCAATGCGTCGCGGACGGACCCCCCGACCAGAGCGAGCCGGAAGCCGGCCTCCCGGAATCGGCGGGCGAGGTCGTCGGCGACCGGGGACACCCGCAGCAGTTCACTGACTGCGCGGTGCTGCACCTGGCTCAGTGCACTGAGGTTGTCTTCGTTGGCGTTCGGCACAACAGAAAAGGGTACGTGCACCGACCGACCCGGGCGGCATCGTTTCCCGGCTCCCTGCGAGACTCTCCCGATCATGGGGCGCAGTCCGTGGCACTGAGCTCTCGGCCGCATCGTTACCATGCGTGGACGCAGAGACCGGCAGGACCGACAACCAGCCGACGACGACGAGGGACGGGTACGCGTGGCCGAGGCGGCAGACTCTCAGGGGATGACTACCTCTCCTGCCCGCCGGTGGCTCCGGCGCACAGCCTCCTTGCTCGTCGGGGTACCCCTGCTGGCAGGGCTCCTCACGGGTCCTGCGGCCCTCCCGGCCCAGGCCGCCGGTACGAGCAAGGCCGCCACCGGCTCACGGACGGTCGCTGTGTCCCTGGACACGCTCGCTCCGAGCGCGCCGGTCGAAGGCGACACCCTGACGATCTCGGGCACGCTGACCAACAAGGGCAAGAAGACGGTCAAGGACGCCGAGGTCGATCTGCGCGTCGGACCGAGGCTGTCCGGCCGGTCCGCGGTGGACGACGCCGCCTCTCGCACCGGCTACCTGCCCGGTGGCGACCCGGCCAAGCTCGGGGACCCGTACACGCTGAAGGTCCCCGCGCTCGCCTCCGGGGTCAGCCAGGACTTCACCCTCACCGTCCCTGTGGACAAGCTGGAGCTGGGAGAGGAGGGCGTGTACCAGCTGGGGGTCTCCCTCACCGGCCAGACCTCCGAAGCCCCTTACGACCAGGTACTCGGCATCCAGCGGACCTTCCTGCCGTGGCAGCCCGAGGACACCGGAAGCAAGACGAAGCTGACCTTCCTCTGGCCGCTGATCGCCTCCGCGCACGTCACGGCCGAGACGGGCTCCGACGAGCAGCAGACCCCCGTCTTCGCCGACGACGACCTCGCTCTCGAGCTCGCTCCCGGTGGCCGGCTGGAGCAGATGGTCTCGCTCGGCAGCGGGCTCCCCGTGACGTGGGTGATCGATCCGGACCTGCTGGCCTCGGTCGACGCCATGACGAAGAACTACCGCGTCAAGACCGGCGACACGACGGTCGCCGGGACGAACCAGGCCATCGCACGGCAGTGGCTCACCTCGCTGCAGTCGGCGGTGAAGGACAGCACCGTGGTGGCCCTGCCCTTCGCCGACCCCGATCTCGCGTCGATCGCCCACCGGGGCAAGAACGTCTCCGGGACGCTCAGCCATCTGCAGACGGCGACCGAGGTGGCGGGCTCGACCGTGGAGACCATCCTCCATGTGAAGCCCTCCACCGATTTCGCCTGGCCGGTCGACGGCGCCATCGACCCCTCCGTCGTCGATGTCGCCACCTCGGCCGGCGCGCACAAGGTGATCGCCAGGAGCGACAGCCTCGAAGAGGTCGGCGGCCTGTCGTACACCCCGACCGCGGCCAGACCCGTCGGAGGCGGCACCACCGCGGTCGTCGCCGACCACCGGCTCTCCACCGCCTTCACGGGCGACCTGGCCAAGGCCGGCAGTTCGACACTGGCCGTGCAGAAGTTCCTCGCGCAGACATTGGCCCTGACCGAGCAGGAGCCCGACAAGGCCCGCAGCATCGTCGTGGCTCCGCAGCGGACGCCCACGGCGGCCCAGGCACAGACCATGGCGCGCGCCCTGCGGGCCCTCACGGACGAGCACTGGACCGAGCCCCTCGACCTGGTGGCGGCGGCCGGGGAGAAGCCGGACGCCCGCGCCACCACCAAGGTGCCCAGGGCCTCCGCCTACCCGAAGAAGCTTCGCAAACAGGAGCTCCCCACCCAGGCGTTCCAGGACATCCGTACGACGCAGGACTCGCTCAACAGCTTCCAGGTCATCCTCACCCAGCCCGACCGGGTGGTGACGCCGTTCGGAAACGCGGTCAACCGCGCCGTGTCCACGTCCTGGCGTGGCAGGCCGTTGGAGGCCCAGCAGTACCGTGACGCCGTCCGGTCCTATCTGAAGAGCCTCACCACCGAGGTGCAGCTCATCACGAAGTCCGACGTCACACTCTCCGGACGCAGTGCGACGATCCCGGTCACCGTGCAGAACAAGCTGGTCCAGGGCATCGATCACCTCGTGCTCCGGCTGACGTCGGGCAACTCCACCCGCCTCAAGCTGGACGACGGCGGGGCGATGGCCGAACAACCGGTCAAGATCGCGGGCGGGCACAGCCAGTCCGTGAAGTTCGACGCCTCGGCCAACGCCAACGGCCAGGCCCAGGTCACCGCGCGGCTCTTCACCCAGGACGGGACACCGTACGGCGAGGAGATGACCTTCACGGTGAAGGTCTCCGAGGTCACACCGACGGTGCTCCTGGTGATCGCGGGCGGCCTGCTGCTGCTCGTCCTCGCGGGGATCAGGATGTACACCCAGCGCAAGCGCGCGGCGGCGGGTGACACGGAGGAGAACGACGGCGGCGAACCCGAGCAGCCGAGTGACCCGACACCGGACACCGGTCCGGAAAGCGGGAACCCTTCGGGGACGGGTGAGAAAGTGGACCGTTGAGCGATGTCTGTCGTGGCCGGTCGGCCGGGGACAATGAGGTGGGGTTTCGATGAACGCGCCGTACGACGGTGACCGCGGCCAGGGCGCGGGCGGAGCTGGGGCGCCCAGCGGTCCGCCGGTGCCTCCGGGCCCCGGTCAGGACGGGGCCGCACCCGACCCGTACCTGCAGCACGCGTACGACCACGATCCGTACCGGTCCCAGGATCTCGCCGCCCAGGACCCGGTCGCGGAGGCCCTGTACGACCGGGCCTCCCACCCGCCGCCGCCCCCCGGGACCTACCAGGAGCCGCAGGCGCTCTACCAGCAGCCTCCCGCGGCCCAGTACCCACCGGACCCCCGTGTCTGGGCCCAGACGCCGCCACCGGAGCCCGCAGGCCCTTCACGACACCTTCCCTACGGGGACGACGCGGCGACCACCCAGTACGTGGGCGTGGACGACCTGGTCACGCAGGCCGCCGAGGTCCCGGCTGAGCCCGACGCCTTCGCGCACCTCTTCCGCGACCAGCAGCAGGGCTCGGGACGGCCTCCCGAGCCGCCGGCCGAGCCTGAGGCCGCTCCGGCCCCGGTACCGCCGAAGTCGGGTGGCCGTGCCTCCGGGATACTGAAGTCGAGCGCCCTGATGGCGGCCGGGACCCTGGTGTCCCGGCTCACCGGTTTCGTCCGCAGCCTGGTGATCACGGCCGCCCTCGGCGCGGCGCTGCTCGGTGACAGCTTCACGATCGCCTACACCCTGCCGACGATGATCTACATCCTCACCGTGGGCGGCGGGCTCAACTCGGTCTTCGTGCCCCAGCTCGTCCGGTCCATGAAGGACGACGCGGACGGCGGCGAGGCCTACGCCAACCGGCTGCTCACCCTCGTGATGGTGACGCTCGGGGCGATCGTGGCCCTGGCCGTCTTCGCCTCGCCGTGGCTCATCCACACGATGTCGCCGACCATCGCCAACGACGCCGCGGCCAACAGCGTGGCCGTCACCTTCGCCCGCTACTGCCTGCCCACCATCTTCTTCATGGGCGTCCACGTGGTGATGGGCCAGATCCTCAACGCCCGCGGGAAGTTCGGGGCGATGATGTGGACCCCGGTCCTCAACAACATCGTCATGATCGTCACGTTCGGGCTCTTCATCTGGGTCTACGGCTCGTCGGCCGAGTCCCGGATGGGCGTCGAGACGATCCCGCCGGAAGGTGTCCGCCTGCTGGGCGTCGGCACCCTGCTCGGCCTCGTCGTCCAGGCCCTCGCCATGATCCCCTACCTCCGCGAAACGGGGTTCCGCTTCCGTCCGCGCTTCGACTGGAAGGGCCACGGGCTCGGCAAGACGGTCAGGCTCGCCAAGTGGACGGTCCTCTTCGTCCTGGCGAACCAGGCCGGCGTCATCGTGGTCACCCAGCTGGCGACCTCGGCCGGCAAGCTCTCCGGCAAGGACGGCACCGGCTTCCTCGCCTACTCCAACGCCCAGCTGATCTGGGGCATGCCACAGGCGATCATCACCGTCTCGGTCATGGCGGCCCTGCTGCCCCGCATCTCCCGCGCCGCCCACGACAACGACCCCGGTGCCGTCCGCGACGACATCTCGCAGGGGCTGCGCAACTCGGCGGTGGCGATCGTGCCGGTCGCGTTCACCTTCCTGGCGCTCGGTCTGCCGATGTGCACCCTGCTCTACGCCTCCAGCGGCACCGAGGCGGCACGGTCCATGGGCTTCATCCTGATGGCGTTCGGGCTCGGCCTCATCCCGTACTCCGTGCAGTACGTCGTGCTGCGCGGCTTCTACGCGTACGAGGACACCCGCACGCCCTTCTACAACACCGTCATCGTGGCGGCGGTCAACGCCGCGGTCTCCGCCCTCTGCTACGTGGTCCTTCCGGCCCGCTGGGCCGTCATCGGCATGGCGGGTGCCTACGGCCTGGCCTACGCGGTCGGCGTCGGCATCGCCTGGCGCCGACTGCGCAACCGGCTCGGAGGCGACCTCGACGGCGCCCGCGTGGTGCGCACCTACGCCCGTCTCTGCCTGGCCGCGGTTCCCGCGGCGGTGGTCGGGGGTGCCGTCGGTTTCGCCCTGCTGAAGACCCTCGGCGAAGGAGCCGGCGGGTCGGTGGTGGCCCTGGTCTGCGGCAGCGTGGTCCTGCTGGGCATCTTCTACGTCGCGGCGAGGAAGATGCGGATCGAGGAGCTCAACGGCATGGTCGGCATGGTCCGCGGACGGCTCGGACGCTGAAGTTCCCGCCGGCCGCACAACCATCACCGGACACCGCGTGTCGTGCATAGCACCGGAGTGTGGGCACAATTGGCCTGTGCAGAGCTGGCTGGCATCGCGCAACGGATGGGGAGGCAGGAACGACGGTGGCGGAACGTAGCACGGCTGCCGTCGACGTGGCCGACAACAGCGGCGACAAGCCGCTGACCGCCAAGGCGGACAAGGCCACGACCGACGGGACGGAACCCCAGGACGCCAAGGGCGCGGGCCCTGACGGCACGGACGACGGCCGGACGAGCCCGGACGCCGTGCCGGCGGCACCCGATCTGCACAGCGGCCACAAACTGGCCAAGCGCTACCGCCTCGAGGAGTGCATCACCCGTCTGGACGGATTCAGCAGCTGGCGCGCCGTCGACGAGAAGCTGCGCCGCGCGGTGGGCGTTCATCTGCTGTCCGCCGACCATCCGCGCGCCCGCTCGGTCCTGGCTGCCGCCCGCTCCTCGGCCCTGCTGGGAGATCCCCGCTTCGTCCAGGTGCTGGACGCCGTGGAGGAGGACGACCTCGTCTACGTCGTCCACGAATGGCTCCCGGACGCCACGGAGCTCACCGCGCTGCTGGCGGCCGGCCCGATGGAGGCTCATGACGCGTACCAGCTCGTGAGCCAGCTCTCCCAGGCCATGGCCGCGGCCCATCGGGAGGGCCTGTCGCACCTGCGGCTCACTCCGGGCGCCGTGTTGCGCAGCTCCACCGGCCAGTACCGGATCCGCGGCCTCGCGGTGAACGCGGCGCTGCGGGGCGTCACCGCCGAGCACCCGCTGCGTACGGACACCGAGGCCATCGGGGCCCTTCTCTATGCGGCCCTGACCCGTCGCTGGCCGTACGAGAACGACGCCTACGGCCTCACCGGTCTCCCCAAGGACCTGGGGCTGATCCCGCCCGACCAGGTACGCGCGGGCGTCCACCGGGGCCTGTCGGAGCTCGCCATGCGCGCGCTCGCCAACGACGGCGCCACGGCGTCACGGCAGGAACAGCCGTGCACCACACCGGACGAGCTGGCCAAGGCCGTCGCGGCCATGCCCCGCGTCCTGCCCCCCGAGCCCGTTTTCACGGCGCCGCCCGAGTACCAGCGCACGACCTATCAGCAGGGCACCTACGGACGGCCCTCCGCCGTCCCGGCCTCCGCCACGCAGCCCGTCGTCCAGGCCCCGCCGCCGCCCCTCCAGAGCCGTACCGGCAAGGTGCTCAAGTGGGCGGTGTCCGCCCTCCTCATCGCAGCGCTCGGACTCGGCAGCTGGCAGCTCGCGGAGACCGTCATCGACCACGGCAAGGACAGCACCGAGCCGACCACCACGCAGAACACCGAGACCGACAGCGACGACAACAACGCCCCGGAGCCCAGCAAGCCCGTCACCATCGTCGACGCCCAGGACTACGACCCGCTGGGTGACGGTTCCGAGAAGCCGGACTCGGTAAAGAGCGCCTACGACGGAGACACCAGCTCCTACTGGCCGACGGACGGCTACTACACCACGGACTTCGGCAGGCTGAAGGAAGGCGTCGGCATCGTCCTCGACCTCGGCACGTCCCAGCGGGTGGGCAGCGTCGACGTGTCCTTCCTCGGCGGCGAGACCTCGGTCGAGCTCCGGACAGCGGACAGCGCGTCGATTCCCCCGCTGCCGAACGGATTCACCAAGGTCGCTCAGGGCTCCGGAACGAAGGTGTCCCTCAGCCCCGACAAACCGGTGCAGGCGCGCTACCTTCTGGTCTGGCTCACGAAGGTGCCGTACAGCAGCGACGACGGCAAATACCGGGGCAAGATCTCGGACATCAAGATCACCAGCTGACGGCACCAGGGGAGGGGGCTCACCGTTGGACGACGCCAGATTCGCCGACACCAGCGACCAGGATCTCCTGGATCAGCATGTCGCAGGCGAACCGGACGCCTTCGGTGAGCTCGTTCGCCGCCATCGTGACCGTCTCTGGGCCGTGGCCCTGAGGACGCTCGGTGATCGCGAAGAGGCCGCGGACGCCGTGCAGGACGCTCTCGTCTCCGCCTTCCGCGCCGCACACACCTTCCGCGGTCAGTCCGCCGTCACCACATGGCTGCACCGGATCACCGTGAACGCGTGTCTGGACCGAGCCCGTAAGGCCGCCTCGCGCAGAACCGCGCCGGTGGATGACGCCGAACGGCTCGATCAGCTTCTGGAACCGCACGAATCCGCTGAGGCGCCCGCCGAACGACAGGATCTGCACCGCGAACTGCTCGCCGCCCTGGCCACCCTGCCCGCCGAGCAACGGGCCGCCCTCGTCCTCGTGGACATGCAGGCCTACCCCGTCGCCGAGGCCGCCCGCATCCTCGACGTCCCGACCGGCACGGTGAAGAGCCGTTGCGCACGGGGCAGAGCCAGACTGCTTCCCCTTCTCACACACCTGCGGAACGGCGGCGGTAAGAGCGGAGACAGCATGATGGAGAGGAACCGGACGCAGAGGGCATCCGTCCCACCACCGGCAGAACCGCACGACGCAGGCACCAGTGACCCCGCTGCGGTGAAGGGAGGAGGTGGTCACGCATGACATCGGCAGCTGACACGGCCGGGACGGATCAGCACCCGGACATCTCAGAGCTCTCCGACCTCACCGAAGGACTGGTGCCCGCCCCCCGGGCGGCAGTACTCCGCGACCACATCGACACCTGTGCGCAGTGCGGTGACGTCCACGCCTCGCTGGAAGAAATCCGCACACTGCTCGGAGACGTGCCCAGCCTCCTTCCCATGCCTGTGGAGATCGCCGACCGCATCGATGCCGCGCTGGCGGCGGAATGCCTCCCCGCGTCCGGGACGACGGCTTCTGCGGACTCGGTTTCACGTGAAACACGACAGCAGCCCTTGGACGGCACACCGGTCGCCCGTCCCGCCGGTCGCCCGAGGGCGGCCACCGGCCCGGGCCGGCGCGCGGCTGGGCGCCGTCGCCGCACCCTGATACTCGGGACCGCCTTCGGCGCCGCAGTCGTCGGGATGGGCGTCCTCCTGATGCAGTCGGTGCAGACGTCCGAGAACGCGGCTCTGAAGACCTCCGATCAAGGCGCCGAAACCATGGCGGACGCGCCCCGTGACTTCGCCGACGGCACGCTTGAGGGCCAGGTCCATGCCCTCCTGAGCGATGCCCCCACGCCCGATGCTCCGGGGACCAAGACCGTCGGCCCTGATTTGAGCGAACCCACGATGGACACCAAGTCGTCCCCGCAGGGCATGTCCCCCCGCACCGGTGTCTCCGGCGACCCCCTGCTCGCTCCCGTGGTGGACATGCCTCCGTGCATCCAACAGGGAACAGGGCGCGAGGCACCCGCTCTTGCCGTTGAGGAGGGCGCCTACCGAGGAACCCCTGCCTTCCTCGTCGTCCTGCCCCATGTGACCGACCCGAGCCGCGTGCAGGCCTACGTCGTCGACGCCGCGTGTGTCGGCTCGAGGCCCCCGTCGAAGGGACGCCTCCTCCTCTCCCACGCCTACACACGCTCCTGATCACCTCGCCGGGAAGCCGATCCGGTACTTCGGGAATGTGTGCCCCGTAGGATCCGTTGGGTGGGGTGAGAGTCGTGGAACCGACCCCAGTAGGCAGTAGGCAGTCCGCAGAGACGAGGAAGAAACCCGTGAGCGACGTCCGCAATGTGATCATCATCGGCTCCGGGCCGGCCGGTTACACCGCCGCCCTGTACACCGCACGCGCGTCGCTGAAGCCGCTGGTCTTCGAGGGCGCCGTCACCGCCGGCGGCGCGCTGATGAACACCACCGACGTGGAGAACTTCCCGGGCTTCCAGGACGGCATCATGGGCCCCGATCTCATGGACAACATGCGCGCCCAGGCCGAGCGCTTCGGTGCCGAACTCATCCCCGACGACGTGGTCTCCGTCGACCTCACCGGTGACGTCAAGACGGTCACCGACACCGCCGGGACCGTGCACCGCGCCAAGGCCGTCATCGTGACCACGGGATCCCAGCACCGCAAGCTCGGCCTGCACAACGAGGACGCCCTCTCCGGACGCGGCGTCTCCTGGTGCGCCACCTGCGACGGCTTCTTCTTCAAGGACCAGGACATCGCTGTGGTCGGCGGGGGCGACACGGCCATGGAAGAGGCGACGTTCCTCTCCCGGTTCGCCAAGTCCGTCACGATCATCCACCGCCGTGACTCCCTGCGTGCCTCCAAGGCCATGCAGGAGCGTGCCTTCGCCGACCCGAAGATCAGCTTCGCCTGGAACAGCGAGGTCGCCACGGTGCACGGCGACCAGAAGCTCTCCGGGGTCACCCTGCGCGACACCAGGACCGGTGAGACGTCCGAGCTCCCGGTGACCGGGCTGTTCATCGCCGTCGGCCACGACCCGCGCACAGAACTCTTCAAGGGTCAGCTCGAACTCGACGACGAGGGCTATCTCAAGGTCGATGCTCCGTCGACCCGCACCAACCTGCAGGGTGTCTTCGGCGCCGGTGACGTCGTCGACCACACCTACCGGCAGGCCATCACCGCTGCCGGGACCGGCTGCTCCGCCGCTCTCGACGCCGAGCGCTTCCTGGCCGCCCTCGCCGACGAGAAGCCGGCCGAGCCGGAGAAGACGCCCGCAGTCTGAACCCCCTCCTCACCCACACCCCCCGAAGTTAAGGAGGTCGCCGTGGCCGGCGCCCTGAAGAACGTGACCGACGCCTCTTTCGATGAGGACGTCCTGAAGAACGAGAAGCCCGTCCTGGTGGACTTCTGGGCTGCCTGGTGCGGCCCGTGCCGCCAGATCGCTCCTTCTCTGGAGGCCATCGCGGCCGAGCACGGCGACCAGATCGAGATCGTCAAGCTCAACATCGACGAGAACCCGTCCACCGCTGCCAAGTACGGCGTGATGTCCATCCCGACGCTCAACGTGTACCAGGGTGGAGAGGTCGCCAAGACCATCGTCGGTGCCAAGCCGAAGGCCGCGATCCTTCGCGACCTTGAGGCCTTCATCGCCGAGTAATAGCGCTGAAGCGATGTTTCACGTGAAACGGGCTCGTCCTCCGGGGCGGGCCCGTTCCGCGTGTCCGGCCACCATGCCGGGCCGCCAGGCCGTGTCCGTCCCGTCTGCGGGGGAACGAGGGTCGGACAAGAGGAAACACGGTCAAAGCGGCCTGAGCACGGGCTCCTTCTGTACGGCGCCCAACAGCCTGTCCAACGCCAGCTCGACGTCCTCCTTCCAGGAGAGCGTCGTCCGTAGCTCCAGCCTCAGCCGTGGATACGCCGGATGCGGGCGTACGGTTTTGAACCCGACCGCCAGCAGGTGGTCCGCGGGCAGGACACAGGCAGGTTCCTTCCATCGGGCGTCCCCGAAGGCCTCGACCGCTCGGAAGCCCCGCCGCAGCATGTCCTTGGCTACGGTCTGCACCAGTACCCGACCCAGCCCCTGTCCCTGGAACCCAGGCAGAATCAGAGCGGTCATCAGCTGCACGGCGTCTGGGGAGACCGGGCTCGTGGGAAACGCCGTGGACCGCGGCACGTAAGCAGGCGGTGCGTAGAGGACATAGCCGGCCGCGACATCATCGACATAGACGACCCGCCCGCAGGAGCCCCACTCCAACAGCACGGCCGAGATCCAGGACTCCTTCTCCACCTCGGGCCTACCCGCTTTTACTGCGGCTTCCCCGCTGACCGGATCAAGCTCCCAGAAGACGCACGAGCGGCAGCGCCTGGGGAGGTCCGAAAGGTTGTCCAAGGTGAGCGGTACAAGCCGACGCCCCATGTAGGCGGTTCCTCGCTTCCTTCGCCCGCCGCTTCACGCACGGCCGCCAGCGCATTCCGTTCACGGAACAGGCTGCCGACGAACCCTCCGACGGCTCCCAGCCCCAACCCGACTGTCACCAGGTGGCTGCGATGCACTGACCGCACGGCCCCGCCTCCTCTGAGGTGGTTCACGGTGGTGGATACGCCCTACCAGAACGCATCGTATCCACCCAGACCTGATGCGGATACCGAGAAAAAGCAAAGGGCGGGCCTCGTCCCGGATCACTCCGGACCTCAGCCCGCCCTCTCGTCGTCCGCCGTGGCCGGCGGACGGTTCAGTCCTCGTCCTCGGCCTGCTCCTCCGCGACGCTGCGCTCCAGCACGCGTCCCTCACCCGGCGCGAGGCTGCCGAGGATGCGGTCCAAGTCCTCCATCGAGGCGAACTCGACGACGATCTTCCCCTTCTTCTGCCCGAGGTCGACCTTCACCCGCGTCTCGAAGCGGTCCGAGAGCCTGGAGGCCAGGTCTGTCAGCGCCGGGGAGACACGCCCTCCGGCCCGGGGCCCCTTCGGCTTCGCCGAGCTGGCGAGTTCGGACCCACGAAGGTTGACGATCTCCTCGACCGCACGCACCGACAGACCCTCCGCGACGATGCGGTGAGCGAGCCGGTCCTGCTCTTCGGAGTCGTCCAACGACAGCAGTGCCCGCGCGTGGCCGGCCGAGAGAACACCCGCCGCCACCCTGCGCTGCACCGGCGGGGAGAGCCGCAGCAGCCGCAGTGTGTTGGACACCTGCGGGCGTGACCGCCCGATGCGGTCGGCCAGCTGGTCATGCGTGCAGTTGAAGTCCTTGAGCAGCTGGTCGTAGGCTGCCGCCTCCTCCAGCGGGTTCAGCTGAGCCCGGTGCAGGTTCTCCAGGAGCGCGTCGAGCAGTAGCTTCTCGTCGTCGGTCGCCCGGACGATCGCCGGGATGTCCTCCAGTCCCGCTTCGCCGCAGGCGCGCCAGCGCCGCTCACCCATGATGAGCTCGTAGCGCTCGTCTGCCACCTTGCGCACGACCACAGGCTGAAGGAGCCCGACCTCCTTGATGGAGGTGACCAGCTCGGCAAGGGCGTCCTGGTCGAAGACCACGCGCGGCTGCTTGGGGTTCGGCGTGATCTGGCTCAGCGGGATCTCGGCGAAGTACGCTCCGGCCGAATCCGTTCCTCCCACGACACTTTCCAGGTCTCCGGGGGAACTCGGCTCGGGCACCACCGGGCTGGACGACAGCGCCGTCACCTTGGCCGCGGCCACACCCCGGTCCGTGGTCCGTACAGGGCTCGTCCCGGCCACGCCCAGGCCTGCACCAGGAGCCGATACCTGCTTCTCCTGCGGAGCTGCGGGGATCAGCGCACCGAGCCCACGCCCCAGCCCTCTACGACGCTCACTCACTGCATGCCCTCCGAATTGCTCTGCTGGTGGTTCTGAACGCCCTGCTGGGCATGCTGCTGAGCCTCGTAGTGGATCCCGACGCCCCTCAAAGCGATCTCACGGGCCGCCTCGAGGTAGGACAAGGACCCGCTGGAGCCAGGATCATAGGTCAGTACGGTCTGCCCGTAACTCGGAGCCTCCGAGATGCGCACCGAGCGGGGAATGCTCGTCCGCAGCACTTCCTTTCCGAAGTGGCTGCGCACCTCCTCCGCCACCTGGGAGGCGAGCCTGGTCCGGCCGTCGTACATGGTGAGCAGAATCGTCGATACGTGGAGATCGGGGTTCAGGTGCCCCCGGACCAGATCGACATTACGCAGCAGCTGGCCGAGGCCCTCCAAGGCGTAGTACTCGCACTGGATCGGGATGAGCACCTCGGCACCAGCCACGAGCGCGTTGACGGTCAGCAGACCGAGCGACGGCGGGCAGTCGATGAGGATGTAGTCCAGCGGCTGGTCATACGCCTGGATCGCCCGCTGTAGCCGGCTCTCCCGCGCCACCAGCGAGACCAGCTCGATCTCCGCACCGGCGAGATCGATGGTGGCCGGGGCGCAGAAGAGGCCTTCGACGTCCGGGACGGGCTGAACCACCTCGGAGAGAGGCATGCTCTCCACCAGGACGTCGTAGATGGAGGGAACTTCCGCATGGTGGTCGATTCCCAGAGCAGTGGAGGCGTTCCCCTGCGGGTCGAGGTCCACCACCAGGACGCGCGCACCATGCAGTGCGAGAGAAGCGGCAAGGTTGACCGTCGAAGTCGTCTTGCCCACGCCACCCTTCTGGTTGGCGACGACCATGATGCGTGTCCGGTCAGGGCGGGGCAGGCCCTCGCCGGCGCGGCCGAGGGCCTCGACCGCCAGCTGGGCCGCCCGACCGATGGGAGTGTCGTCCATCGGCGGCGGTGTTTCACGTGAAACACCGTCCCCCATGGACTCGGTACGGGGACCGGGGACCGGATCGGTCATCGGTCCCGCGGTGTCGGCGTCGGACCGCAAGGATTCACTCTCCTCGACTTCAGGCTCGCAATGAACAGAGCCTGCCATGCTTTCGGGGTAGCGAACCAGCGAGGCCGACTCTTCTGTGGACGAATCCACTTCTGTGGACAACTCCGTGGCCCGTACGGGAGCCCGTACGGGCTTACGGTCGCGCGGTGCGGTAGACGCGCGACCGCGACCGATAATTCCCTGCAGGAGAGAGCGACGTTTCACGTGAAACACGATGCCCCTGCCGCCGAGTGCCGTGGTTTCGACACTCCGCAGACAGCAGATATCGCTGCTTTCGTGGAGCATCCACCAAAAACCGACCTAAAAGGGATGGATTGGTCGCGCCGCGTAACCAGTGCGTCTTCAGCGACGCCGACGCGTCCGGCTGGTCCTCGCGGCCTTGGCTCGCTTGGCGGCGAACCTCACGCCGCCCGGACTCTCACCGACGACGACCCGCACCACCGTGGACATCGGCTCGACGACCCCCTCACCGACGTGCAGCACCTCGGTCTCCACCACTCCGAGCTTGCTCAGAGCGGCCCGTGCGCCCTGGATCTCCTCCTCGGCGGTGCCGCCCTTCAGCGCGAGCATCTCCCCGTAGGGCCGCAGCAGGGGGACCCCCCAGCCCGCGAGCCGGTCGAGGGGAGCCACGGCCCGCGCCGTCACCACATGGACAGGGGGAAGCGATCCGAGGACCTCCTCCGCCCGACCGCGTACGACGGTCACGTGGTCGAGGCCCAGCAGCTCGACGACCTCCTGGAGGAAGTTCGTCCGGCGCAGCAGCGGCTCCAGGAGCGTGATCTTCAAGTCGGGGCGTACCAGCGCCAAGGGGATGCCGGGCAGCCCTGCCCCGGACCCCACATCGCACACCGTGACACCCTCGGGAACCGCTTCGGAGAGCACCGCGCAGTTCAGCAGGTGGCGTCCCCACAGGCGTGGCACTTCACGAGGACCGATCAGGCCCCGCTTCACCCCGGCGTCCGCCAGGAGCTCGGCGTACCGGACAGCCTCCGGAAAGAACTCTCCGAATACCGCCCGCGCCTCCTCGGGCGCCTCAGGGAGCTCTGTTTCCTCCGTCACGGGGACCGTCCTTCCATACCGCACTAGCGCACTGTGGGTGGCTGACAAACAGGCTGACAAAGATCGGCCCCGCCTGCGAACAGACGGGGCCGAGCGTACAAGGGTCCGGTCAGGCCGGAAGAACGACGACGAAGCGCTGCGGCTCCTCGCCCTCGGACTCGCTGCGCAGGCCGGCCGCGGCGATCGCGTCGTGCACGACCTTGCGCTCGAACGGGGTCATCGGCTCCAGCCTCACGGGCTCGCCCGAGCTCTTGACTTCGTCCGCCGCCTTGGCGCCCAGTGCGGCGAGCACCTCACGCTTCTTGGCGCGGAATCCGGCGATGTCCAGCATGAGGCGGCTGCGGTCACCGGTCTCACGGTGCACGGCCAGGCGCGTCAGTTCCTGAAGGGCCTCCAGCACCTCGCCGTCGCGCCCCACGAGCTTCTGCAGGTCACGCGCCGAGTCGCTGATGATCGAAACCGCGGCCCGGTCCGCCTCCACATCCATGTCGATGTCGCCGTCGAGGTCGGCGATGTCGAGCAGACCCTCGAGGTAGTCGGCCGCGATCTCGCCTTCCTGTTCGAGGCGGGTCAGGGTGTCGCTGCCCTCAGCGGCCGTGGTGGTGGTGCCTTCCGTCACGGATGGACTCCTTCTTACTTCTTGGACGGGTGCTTGGGCCGCTGGGGGCCCTTGCGCTGTCCGGACTTGGCTTGGCGTGAGGAACCGGACGCAGCGGACTTGCCCGCCGACTTCGGCTTGTCGACCTGTGATGCGTCCTGCTTCGTCAGGGAGGTCTTGGGTCCGGCATCGTCGGCCGTTCCCGACTCCTTGGCCGCACCGGGCTGGGTGGCGGCCGTCTGACGCTTCGCCTTGGTCTGGCGCTTGGGCTGCTGCCGCTTCGGCGCGGCGCCGCCCTCGGCTTCGGTGAGGGCCGCTTCGCTCTTCTCCACGGTCCCGTCCTCCTGGGCGGCGAGGCCCAGCTTGGCGAGACCGGTGATGAACTTGCGCTCGATGTCGTTGCGGTCCGAACCCTTGGCCACGATCCGCTTGACGGTGTTGCGCCGCGTCCTGCCCCGTACCTGCCCGTGCGTGGTGACGCTCTTCAGCAGCCGGCTCAGGTACTGCTCCTGCGCCTTGCTGCCCGGAGTCGGGTTCTGGTTGATCACGTACATCTGCTGACCCATGGTCCAGACGTTGGTGGTCAGCCAGTAGACGAGGACACCGACGGGGAAATTGATACCCATGACCGCGAAGATCAGGGGGAAGATGTACATCAGCATCTTCTGCTGCTGCATGTACGGGGTCTTGACCGTCAGGTCGACGTTCTTCGTCATCAGCTGGCGCTGGGTGAAGAACTGCGAGGCCGACATCATCACGATCATGATCGCGGTGACGACCCGGACGTCGGTCAGTGAGGCACCGAGCGCCGCGACCTTGTCGTCACTGTCCATGAACTTCGCGGCCAGCGGAGCACCGAAGATGTGCGCCTGACGTGCGCTGTCGAGCAGCGGCTGGTCGATGACGCCGATCGTCTTGCCCGAGGCGATGGCCGAGAGCACGTGGTACAGGGCGAAGAAGAACGGGGACTGCGCCAGGATGGGAAGGCACGAGGAGAGCGGGTTGGTCCCGGTCTCCTTGTACAGCTTCATCATCTCTTCGGACTGACGCTGTTTGTCGTTCTTGTAGCGCTCCTGGATCGCCTTCATCTTCGGCTGGAGCACCTGCATGTTCCGGGTCGACTTGATCTGCTTCACGAAGAGCGGGATCAGGCAGATCCGGATCAGGACCACGAGGGACACGATGGACAGGCCCCAGGCCCAGCCCGTGTCGTCACCGAAGATCGCTCCGTACAGCTTGTGGAACTGGACGATGACCCACGAGACAGGTGTGGTGATGAAGCTGAACAGACTGGCAATCGTGTCCACTAATCAGGCTCCTTGAGCATTGGGCGAGGTCTCTGTGGCCGGGCTCGAAGGGTCGGACACCGACCCCCGGGCAGGCACATCGGCGGCGGAGTCCCCGCCCTTGCCGCGACCCGCATGGCTGCGCAGCAGTTCGTGCCAACGCGGACGTTTGCGTGGCGGTACGTGATCCACGCCGCCGGGTGACCACGGATTGCAACGCAGGATGCGCCATGCGGTCAGCGCCGTTCCCTTGATCGCACCGTGCCGGTCGATCGCCGTATATCCATAGTGGGAACACGACGGGTAGTAACGGCAGACAGGCCCGAGAAGCGGGCTGATCGTCCACTGATACAGCTTGATGAGAGCCAGCAGCGGGTACTTCATCGCGCGCCCCCTCCCAGCAGCCGCTCCAGAGCGGCGTCCAGGTCTCGGGCCAGCTGTGCATGATCGGCATCGCCCGATCCAGGCAACGCTCGTACGACAACAAGGCTACCGGGGGGCAGCAGAGCCAGCCGGTCACGCATCAGATGGCGAAGCCTGCGCTTCACCGCGGTGCGGACGACCGCTCCACCCACTGCCTTGCTGACAACGAAACCCGCACGTGGCGGGGGAAGGCTCTCCCCCGGCACGTGCGGGTCCGTAGCACCGCTGCGTAGATGTACGACGAGCGACGGGCGGCCGGCCCGGCGTCCCCGGCGTACCGCGGTCGCGAAGTCCTCGCGCCGCCTCAGCCGGTTCTCGGTAGGCAGCACGTCATGACCTGGCCGCGATCAGGCGGACAGGTTGGCGCGACCCTTGCCACGGCGGTTCGCGAGAATCGCGCGGCCGGCACGGGTACGCATACGCAGCCGGAAGCCGTGGGTCTTGGCGCGACGACGGTTGTTCGGCTGGAAGGTGCGCTTGCTCACTCGGGGGCTCCAGAAATGATTCGTGTGTTGGCGGGACATCGCCTGGCTGTCACCGTGCGCCCACGAGGAACTCGCGTAAACGCCTTAGTGCACCGCTTCACAATCACAGGATCGTGATGTTTGCCCATCGGAGGCAGGCGGCAGCAGCCATCGACAACTCGACCTGGTCACGGTACGCGCGGCCGCGCCATTCGGTCAAACCAGCTCCACACGACCCCGTTCTGTACACAGCCTGTGGACAACGACTTGAACCGCGCGGGTCGGCCTGACTACCGTGGCTGAACTCCGGTTCCTTTCCTTCCCCCCTGCCGGGCCTCACCCGACCCGACCCATCCCGTCCCGAGAAGCACACATTCGTGGGACATGCGAGAGAGCGTGCCTTGTGGCTGATGTACCTGCCGATCTTGCCGCAGTGTGGCCACGCGTGCTGGACCAACTCCTCGGGGAGGGTCAGCAGGGCATCGAGCCGAAGGACAAGCAGTGGATCGAGCGCTGCCAGCCGCTGGCCCTCGTGGCGGACACCGCGCTGCTGGCCGTGCCCAACGAGTGGGGCAAGCGCGTCCTGGAGGGCCGGCTCGCGCCACTGATCAGCGAGACGCTGACCCGTGAGTGCGGGCGCCCGATCCGGATCGCGATCACGGTCGACGACTCCGCGAACGAGCCGCCCACCCCGCCCGCGCCGCCCATGCACCAGCAGCACCAGTCCCAGGGACAGCAGCCCCACCACTACCAGGGGCCGCAGCGGGACGAGCAGCCGCGCAACGACGTGTACGACGGCTACGGGCACCGCCCGTCCGACGACGGCATGCCCACGGCCCGTCCCGCCTACCCGGACTACCAGCAGCAGCGCCCCGGTGCCTGGCCGCGCAGCCAGGAGGACCTGTCCTGGCAGCCCCGGCACGGCGGCTACCAGGACATGGACCCGTACGCGAGCACGCGCCCCCAGCAGCCGCAGCACGACTACCGTCCGCAGCCGCCGGAGCGCCAGGGCTACGAACCGCAGCGCGACGGACGCGACCGCCACGACATGCAGGAGCAGCAGCCTCCGCACCACCAGGGCGGACACGGGCGGGCCGGCGGCCCGCCCGGCTCGCAGTCCGCGCCGGCCCCGGGGACGAACGAGCCCCATGCCCGGCTGAACCCGAAGTACCTCTTCGACACCTTCGTCATCGGCGCGTCCAACCGCTTCGCGCACGCCGCGGCGGTCGCCGTGGCCGAGGCTCCCGCGAAGGCGTACAACCCCCTGTTCATCTACGGGGAGTCGGGGCTGGGCAAGACCCACCTCCTGCATGCCATCGGGCACTACGCGCGCAGTCTCTACCCGGGCACCCGGGTGCGGTACGTGAGCTCCGAGGAGTTCACCAACGAGTTCATCAACTCGATCCGCGACGGCAAGGGCGACACCTTCCGCAAGCGGTACCGCGACGTGGACATCCTCCTGGTCGACGACATCCAGTTCCTGGCGAGCAAGGAGTCGACGCAGGAGGAGTTCTTCCACACCTTCAACACGCTCCACAACGCCAACAAGCAGATCGTGCTCTCCTCTGACCGGCCGCCCAAGCAGCTGGTGACGCTGGAGGACCGGCTCCGCAACCGCTTCGAGTGGGGCCTGACCACCGATGTGCAGCCGCCCGAGCTGGAGACGCGTATCGCGATCCTGCGGAAGAAGGCGGTGCAGGAGCAGCTCAACGCACCGCCGGAGGTGCTCGAGTTCATCGCCTCGCGGATCTCGCGCAACATCCGCGAACTGGAGGGCGCGCTCATCCGCGTGACCGCCTTCGCCAGCCTCAACCGCCAGCCGGTGGACCTGGGGCTGACCGAGATCGTGCTCAAGGACCTGATCCCGGGCGGCGAGGACACCGCGCCCGAGATCACCGCTCCGGCCATCATGGCTTCCACCGCCGACTACTTCGGGCTGACGGTGGAGGACCTCTGCGGATCCTCGCGCAGCCGCGTCCTGGTGACGGCGCGCCAGATCGCCATGTACCTCTGCAGGGAGCTCACCGATCTCTCCCTGCCCAAGATCGGGGCGCAGTTCGGCGGCCGCGACCACACGACCGTCATGCACGCCGACCGGAAGATCCGCGCGCTGATGGCGGAGCGCCGCTCCATCTACAACCAGGTCACCGAGCTCACCAACCGCATCAAGAACGGCTGACGACCGCCCAGCCGCGCCGAAGGGCGCCCGCGAGGACTGTATACAGAGGTCCCGCCGGGCGCCCTTCGGCGTATCCGGCCCCGCTCCTGTTCGAATTACGGCTGTCACCTGCGCCTTCTCCACAGATGGAGGAGGAATCTGGCGTCCACAGCCTGGGGACTGGGAAGTTGTCCATATTGCGTCCACAGGGCGTCCTGCCGATACTCCATCAGGCCAGGTCACGCGCCTGGGGATTTGTGGTCAACCGTGATCCACAGCCTGTGGACAGAATCTGGCCCCTGAGGCGCTCGCCCGTGTTGTCCACCGGCGGCCCACAGGCCAGCCCCTGTTGTCCCCAGGTTTTCCCCGGTTCCCCACAGGGCTGTCCACTGTTCGGCAACGCAACACCCTCTTTCACTGCCGAGAGTGAAAGGCGTCACACCAAGGTCGTCGATTGAGCTGTGGGGAACGTGGGTAAAGCTGGGGACAGCCCTGGGGAGAAGTGCACCCCGCCTGTGCATCGGGTGTGCAGAACTTTCGCGTGTCCACAGAGACGCCTAGTTGTCCACGGGTGCCGCCCACAGGCGCGGTGGACAAAAAACGGCTACTGACCTGCGAAAACGACGTTATCCACGGTTTCCACAAGGCCTACTACTACTACCACTCAGAGTTAGCCAGGAATCAGCTTCGAAGTGGGCCCTGTGCACAACTCGGCCTCGGAGCGTCACGCGCCTCTCGGCGCGACTTGACCCCGAGCAGCAACGAGTGTCGGTGCCGTACGTCAGACTGGACCCCGGCGGTCTCCCCGGCCCATCGGCAGGGAGCCTCCACCAGACGACGAAGGCCAGCAGGGCGAGCGAGCAACAGCAGGAGGCGGTTCCGGTGAAGATCCGGGTGGAGCGCGATGTACTCGCGGAGGCGGTGGCCTGGGTGGCCCGCAGCCTCCCGGCCCGTCCGCCGGCGCCCGTTCTCGCGGGCCTTCTGCTGAAGGCCGAGGACGGAGCACTCAGCTTCTCCAGCTTCGACTACGAGGTGTCGGCACGGGTCTCGGTGGACGCCGAGATCGAGGAGGACGGCACGGTCCTCGTCTCCGGCCGGTTGCTCGCCGACATCTGCCGCGCCCTCCCCAACCGCCCGGTGGAGATCTCCACCGACGGTGTACGGGCCACGGTGGTCTGCGGCTCCTCGCGGTTCACCCTCCACACCCTTCCTGTGGAGGAGTACCCGGCGCTGCCGACCATGCCGACGGCGACCGGCACCGTCCCCGGTGAGGTCTTCGCCTCCGCCGCCGCCCAGGTCGCCATCGCGGCCGGACGGGACGACACCCTGCCGGTGCTCACGGGCGTCCGCATCGAGATCGAGGGCGACACGGTCACCCTCGCCTCCACCGACCGCTACCGCTTCGCGGTCCGCGAGTTCCTGTGGAAGCCGGAGAACCCGGACGCCTCGGCCGTCGCCCTGGTGCCCGCCAAGACGCTCCTGGACACCGCCAAGGCGCTCACGAGCGGCGACACGGTCACCCTGGCCCTGTCCGGCTCCGGTGCCGGTGAGGGCCTCATCGGCTTCGAGGGTGCCGGCCGGCGTACGACGACGCGGCTGCTCGAGGGCGACCTGCCGAAGTACCGCACGCTCTTCCCCACCGAGTTCAACTCGGTCGCGGTCATCGAGACGGCCCCGTTCGTCGAGGCCGTCAAGCGCGTGGCCCTGGTCGCCGAGCGGAACACCCCGGTGCGGCTCAGCTTCGAGCAGGGGGTGCTGATCCTGGAGGCCGGTTCCAGCGACGACGCACAGGCTGTGGAAAGGGTCGACGCCGTCCTGGAGGGCGACGACATCTCGATCGCCTTCAACCCGACCTTCCTGCTGGACGGGCTCAGCGCGATCGACTCCCCGGTCGCCCAGCTGTCCTTCACGACGTCGACCAAGCCCGCCCTGCTCAGCGGCCGTCCGGCCGTGGACGCCGAGGCGAACGACGCCTACAAGTACCTGATCATGCCGGTCCGCCTCTCCGGCTGACCCGGCGGTCGTTCCTGTCACGGCAGCGGCCGGCGGGCGTGTTCGGCGCTGAGCACACCCGCCCCGCCGCCCCGGCCGGGCGTAGGCTCGGTCCTGGGTACGAATCGGCACAACGCTTAAGGAATCTTCTGATGGAGCTCGGTCTCGTCGGTCTCGGCAAGATGGGCGGCAACATGCGCGAGCGCATCCGCCGCGCAGGCCACACCGTCATCGGATACGACCGCAACCCGGACGTCGCCGATGTCCACAGCCTCGAAGAGCTTGTGGGCAAGCTCAAGGGTCCGCGCGTCGTGTGGGTGATGGTCCCGGCGGGCGCCGCGACCCAGTCCACCATCGACGAGCTGGCCGAGCTGCTCTCCCCGGGTGACGTCGTGGTGGACGGCGGGAACTCCCGCTGGACCGACGACGAGAAGCACGCCGTCGAGCTGGGCATCAAGGACATCGGGTTCGTCGACTGCGGCGTCTCCGGTGGCGTCTGGGGCCTGGAGAACGGCTACGCCCTGATGTACGGCGGCACCGAGGAGAACGTCGCCAAGGTCCAGCCGGTCTTCGACGCGCTGAAGCCCGAGGGCGACTTCGGTTCCGTGCACGCGGGCAAGGTCGGCGCCGGCCACTTCGCGAAGATGGTCCACAACGGCATCGAGTACGCCATGATGCAGGCGTACGCCGAGGGCTGGGAGCTGCTGGAGAAGGTCGACTCCGTCACGGACGTGCGTGAGGTCTTCCGCTCCTGGCAGGAGGGCACGGTCATCCGCTCCTGGCTGCTGGACCTGGCGGTCAACGCGCTGGACGACGACGAGCACCTGGACAAGCTCCGCGGTTTCGCCGCGGACTCAGGCGAGGGCCGGTGGACGGTCGAGGCGGCCATCGACAACGCGGTGCCGCTGCCCGCGATCACCGCGTCGCTCTTCGCGCGCTTCGCCTCGCGGCAGGACGACTCCCCGCAGATGAAGATGATCGCCGCGCTGCGCAACCAGTTCGGCGGCCACGCGGTCGAGAACAAGAAGTAGTCACACCAGCACACGCAGAGCACGAAGCAGGAAAGCGGGAAGGCCGGCGACCATGCACGTCACGCATCTCTCGCTGGCCGACTTCCGCTCGTACGCCCGGGCCGAGGTTCCTCTCGACCCGGGCGTCACCGTGTTCGTGGGGGCCAACGGCCAGGGCAAGACCAACCTGGTCGAGGCGGTCGGCTACCTGGCGACGCTCGGCAGCCACCGGGTCTCCTCCGACGCCCCGCTGGTGCGGATGGGCGCGGAGCGCGCCGTCGTCCGCGCCGCGGTCACCCAGGGCGAGCGGTCGCAGCTGATCGAGCTGGAGATCAATCCGGGCCGCGCCAACAGGGCGCGCGTCAACCGGTCCTCCCAGGTCCGCCCCCGTGACGTCCTGGGGATAGTCCGGACCGTGCTGTTCGCCCCGGAGGACCTGGCCCTGGTGAAGGGCGATCCGGGGGAGCGCCGCCGCTTCCTCGACGAGCTGGTCACCGCGCGTTCCCCGCGGATGGCGGGCGTCCGGTCCGACTACGAGCGGGTGCTGAAGCAGCGCAACACCCTGCTGAAGTCCGCCGCGATGGCCCGGCGGCACGGCGGCCGGTCGATGGACCTGTCCACCCTCGACGTCTGGGACCAGCACCTGGGCCGGGTCGGCGCGGAGCTGCTCGCCCAGCGGCTGGACCTGATCGCGACCCTTCAGCCGCTGGCCGACAAGGCGTACGCGGACGTCGCGCCGGGCGGGGGTCCGGTGGCGCTGGAGTACCGCAGCTCCGTCGGCCCCGAGGTGGGGCCCTCCCGCACCCGCGAGGAGCTGTACGAGCAGGTGATGGCGGCGCTCGCCGAGGCCCGCAAGCAGGAGATCGAGCGGGGTGTGACGCTCGTGGGCCCGCACCGCGACGACCTGGTGCTCGGACTGCGCGGGATGCCCGCCAAGGGGTACGCGAGCCACGGTGAGTCCTGGTCGTACGCGCTGGCGCTGCGGCTGGCCTCCTACGACCTGCTGCGCGGCGAGGGCAACGAGCCGGTGCTGGTCCTGGACGACGTCTTCGCCGAGCTGGACACCCGCCGCCGTGAGCGGCTGGCCGAGCTGGTGGCCCCGGGCGAGCAGGTGTTGGTGACGGCGGCGGTGGACGACGACGTCCCCGGAGTGCTGTCGGGAACGCGGTACGCGGTGTCCGAGGGCGCGGTGGAGCGGCTGTGAGCGACTCGTCGCAGATCCCCGAGCCCGCCTCTGCGGGGGCGAAGGAGCCCGAGCTGTCGGGCGTCGACCTGGCCCGGGTGGCGCTGCGGGCGGCGAAGGAGCAGGCGCGTGCCCGTGGCACGGCCGCGCAGCAGCGGAAACAGGCCGGACGTGGTGGCGGTCTGCGGTCGGGAGCCCGGTCCGACGGGCGGGACCCGCTGCCGCTGGGCTCGGCGATCAACCGGCTGATCACGGAGCGCGGCTGGGAGACGCCGGCCGCGGTGGGCGGTGTGATGGGCCGGTGGCCCCAGATCGTCGGGGACGACCTGGCCAAGCACTGCGTACCGGTGCGCTACGACGAGGAGCCGCAGGAGCGGGTGCTCACCGTCTCCTGTGATTCCACGGCGTGGGCGACGCAGCTGAGGCTGCTGGCTCCACAGCTGGTGGCGCGGCTGAACACCGATCTCGGGCACGGCACAGTGCGGATGATCAAGGTACTGGGTCCGGGGGGCCCGCAGCGGGGTTTCGGTCCGCTTCGCACCCCCGGCAGCAGAGGACCCGGCGACACCTACGGCTGACCTGGCCGTTTCCCTCTTCGCCGACCCGTCTCCCGCTCCGCGTACGGGCTCCGGAACCCCCACCGGGATGCCGGGATGGGCGGTCTGCGCCGGTTCGCACCGGCCGGCTCGGGTGAGGCGTCCCTCACCGTAGCGGGAGGTTGACAGCCCGAAGCGCTCAATGCCCGCGTGAGCCTCCCAGGGACCCGTCCTGAATATGGGGAGTCGTCAGCCGCTCATTCAGGGCGGCACATGCGTACTCAGGTACCGGCAAACCCCCATTCATGTCGGCGCTAGCGGTAGACTGGGGGCACAATCCCGCTTCCGTGCGGGAGTCGTCGATACAAGCCGAACGACGCAGCCGCTCCCGTCTGTCCGGAGAACGGCCTGTGCTGTGCCAGAAAGGGCGCTTCGTGGCCGATTCCGGCAACCCCAACGAGAACATTCCGTCCACAGCCGGTGAGCAGAGCGAGGGTTCCCCCTCGTACGACGCCAGCGCGATCACGGTCCTCGAGGGCCTGGACGCGGTCCGCAAGCGCCCGGGTATGTACATCGGTTCCACCGGTGAGCGCGGCCTCCACCACCTCGTGCAAGAGGTTGTCGACAACTCGGTCGACGAGGCGATGGCCGGGCACGCGGACACCATCGATGTGACGATCCTGGCCGACGGCGGCGTGCGCGTGGTCGACAACGGCCGCGGTATCCCGGTCGGCATCGTGCCGTCCGAAGGGAAGCCGGCCGTCGAGGTCGTGCTGACCGTGCTGCACGCCGGCGGCAAGTTCGGCGGCGGCGGCTACGCCGTCTCCGGCGGTCTGCACGGTGTGGGCGTGTCCGTCGTCAACGCCCTGTCCACACGGGTGGCCGTGGAGGTCAAGACGGACGGCTACCGCTGGACCCAGGACTACAAGCTGGGTGTCCCGACAGCCCCGCTGGCCCGTCACGAGGCCACCGAGGAGACGGGTACGACCGTCACCTTCTGGGCCGACGGCGACATCTTCGAGACCACCGACTACTCCTTCGAGACCCTCTCGCGCCGCTTCCAGGAGATGGCGTTCCTGAACAAGGGCCTCACCCTCAAGCTCACCGACGAGCGCGAGTCGGCGAAGGCGACGGCCGGTGCGGACAGCGCCGAAGCGGTCGAGGTGCCCGAGGAGGAGTCGACCCGTACGGTCACGTACCACTACGAAGACGGCATCGTCGACTTCGTCAAGTACCTGAACTCCCGCAAGGGCGACGTCATCCACCAGTCGGTGATCGACATCGAGTCCGAGGACAAGGAGCGCCTCCTCTCGGTCGAGATCGCCATGCAGTGGAACACGCAGTACAGCGAGGGTGTCTACTCCTTCGCCAACGCGATCCACACGCATGAGGGCGGTACGCACGAGGAGGGCTTCCGTGCGGCGCTGACCTCCCTGGTCAACCGGTACGCGCGGGACAAGAAGCTGCTGCGCGAGAAGGACGACAACCTCACCGGTGAGGACGTCCGCGAGGGCCTGACGGCGATCATCTCGGTGAAGCTGGGCGAGCCGCAGTTCGAGGGCCAGACCAAGACCAAGCTGGGCAACACCGAGGCCAAGACCTTCGTGCAGAAGGTCGTCCACGAGCAGCTGACGGACTGGTTCGACCGGAACCCGAACGAGGCCGCCGACATCATCCGCAAGGGCATCGCGGCCTCCACCGCCCGGGTGGCGGCCCGCAAGGCACGTGACCTGACCCGGCGCAAGGGGCTCCTGGAGAGCGCCTCGCTGCCGGGCAAGCTGAGCGACTGCCAGTCCAACGACCCGACGAAGTGCGAGATCTTCATCGTCGAGGGTGACTCCGCCGGTGGTTCGGCGAAGTCCGGCCGCAACCCGATGTACCAGGCCATCCTGCCGATCCGGGGCAAGATCCTGAACGTCGAGAAGGCCCGGGTCGACAAGATCCTCCAGAACACCGAGGTCCAGGCGCTCATCTCGGCGTTCGGCACCGGTGTCCACGAGGACTTCGACATCGAGAAGCTCCGCTATCACAAGATCATTCTCATGGCGGACGCCGACGTCGACGGCCAGCACATCAACACCCTGCTGCTGACGTTCCTCTTCCGCTTCATGCGCCCGCTGGTCGAGGCGGGGCACGTGTACCTCTCGCGTCCGCCGCTCTACAAGATCAAGTGGGGCCGCGACGACTTCGAGTACGCCTACTCCGACCGTGAGCGCGACGCCCTGGTGGCCCTCGGCAAGCAGAACGGCAAGCGGATCAAGGAAGACTCGATCCAGCGCTTCAAGGGCCTCGGCGAGATGAACGCCGAGGAGCTGCGGATCACCACGATGGACATCGACCACCGTGTGCTGGGTCAGGTCACGCTGGACGACGCGGCGCAGGCCGACGACCTGTTCTCCGTGCTGATGGGCGAGGACGTCGAGGCGCGGCGCTCGTTCATCCAGCGCAACGCCAAGGACGTCCGCTTCCTCGACATCTGAGTCGGCCGTACCAGCAAGCCGCAGCTCGAAAGGATTTTGACCAGTAATGGCCGACGAGAATTCCCCTGTGACGCCTGAAGAGGTGCCCGCCGTCCCGGGTGTGGGCATGCGTGTCGAGCCCGTGGGGCTCGAGACGGAGATGCAGCGCTCCTACCTCGACTACGCGATGTCCGTCATCGTCTCGCGTGCGCTGCCCGACGTGCGGGACGGCCTCAAGCCCGTCCACCGCCGGGTGCTGTACGCGATGTACGACGGGGGTTACCGGCCCGAGAAGGGCTTCTACAAGTGCGCTCGTGTCGTCGGTGACGTCATGGGTACGTACCACCCGCACGGCGACTCCTCGATCTACGACGCGCTCGTGCGACTGGCGCAGCACTGGTCGATGCGCATGCCGCTCGTGGACTCCAACGGCAACTTCGGTTCCCCGGGCAACGACCCGGCCGCCGCCATGCGGTACACCGAGTGCAAGATGATGCCGCTGTCCATGGAGATGGTCCGGGACATCGACGAGGAGACCGTCGACTTCCAGGACAACTACGACGGCCGCAACCAGGAGCCGACGGTTCTGCCGGCGCGCTTCCCGAACCTCCTGGTGAACGGTTCCGCGGGCATCGCGGTCGGTATGGCGACCAACATCCCGCCCCATAACCTCCGCGAGGTGGCGGCGGGCGCCCAGTGGTACCTGGAGCACCCGGAGGCCTCGCCGGACGAGCTCCTGGACGCCCTGATCGAGCGGATCAAGGGCCCGGACTTCCCGACGGGCGCGCTGGTCGTGGGCCGGAACGGGATCGAGGACGCCTACCGCACGGGCCGCGGCTCGATCACGATGCGCGCGGTCGTCGCGGTCGAGGAGATCCAGAACCGGCAGTGCCTGGTCGTCACGGAGCTCCCGTACCAGACCAACCCCGACAACCTCGCGCAGAAGATCGCCGACCTGGTCAAGGACGGCAAGATCGGCGGGATCGCGGACGTCCGCGACGAGACGTCCTCGCGTACCGGCCAGCGCCTGGTCGTGGTGCTCAAGCGGGACGCGGTCGCCAAGGTCGTCCTGAACAACCTGTACAAGCACACCGACCTTCAGACGAACTTCGGCGCGAACATGCTGGCGCTCGTCGACGGTGTTCCGCGCACCCTGTCGATCGACGCGTTCATCCGGCACTGGGTGACGCACCAGATCGAGGTCATCGTCCGGCGTACGCGCTTCCGGCTGCGCAAGGCCGAGGAGCGCGCGCACATCCTGCGTGGCCTGCTCAAGGCGCTCGACGCGATCGACGAGGTCATCGCCCTCATCCGCCGCAGCAACACGGTGGAGATCGCGCGTGAGGGCCTGATGGGCCTGCTGGAGATCGACGAGATCCAGGCGAACGCCATCCTGGAGATGCAGCTGCGGCGGCTGGCCGCGCTGGAGCGCCAGAAGATCACCGCCGAGCACGACGAGCTCCAGGCGAAGATCGACCAGTACAACGCGATCCTCGCCTCGCCGGAGTTGCAGCGGAAGATCGTCAGTGAGGAACTGGCCGCGATCGTCGACAAGTTCGGCGACGACCGGCGTTCCAAGCTGGTGCCCTTCGAGGGTGACATGTCCGTCGAGGACCTGATCGCCGAGGAGGACATCGTCGTCACGATCAGCCGTGGCGGCTATGTGAAGCGCACCAAGACGGACGACTACCGCTCGCAGAAGCGGGGCGGCAAGGGCGTCCGGGGTACGAAGCTCAGGGAAGACGACATCGTCGACCACTTCTTCGTGTCGACGACCCACCACTGGCTGCTGTTCTTCACGAACAAGGGCCGGGTCTACCGGGCCAAGGCCTACGAGCTGCCGGACGCCGGCCGGGACGCGCGCGGCCAGCACGTCGCGAACCTGCTCGCCTTCCAGCCGGACGAGCAGATCGCGCAGATCCTGGCCATCCGCGACTACGACGCGGCGCCGTACCTGGTCCTGGCGACCAAGGGCGGTCTGGTGAAGAAGACGTCGCTGAAGGATTACGATTCGCCGCGTTCGGGTGGCGTCATCGCGATCAACCTCCGGGAGACGGAGAGCGGCGCGGACGACGAACTGATCGGTGCGGAGCTGGTGTCGGCCGAGGACGACCTGCTGCTCATCAGCAGGAAGGCCCAGTCGATCCGGTTCACGGCGACGGACGACGCGCTGCGTCCGATGGGCCGTGCGACTTCTGGTGTGAAGGGCATGAGTTTCCGCGAAGGCGACGAACTGCTCTCGATGAATGTCGTCCGGCCCGGTACGTTCGTCTTCACGGCCACCGACGGCGGGTACGCGAAGCGGACCGCCGTGGACGAATACCGCGTCCAGGGCCGTGGCGGTTTGGGCATCAAGGCTGCCAAGATCGTCGAGGACCGGGGATCCCTCGTGGGGGCGCTGGTGGTGGAGGAGACGGACGAGATCCTCGCCATCACACTCGGCGGTGGTGTGATCCGTACGCGAGTCAATGAAGTCAGGGAGACGGGCCGTGACACCATGGGCGTCCAACTGATCAATCTGGGCAAGCGCGACGCCGTCGTCGGCATCGCGCGCAACGCCGAGGCGGGTCGCGAGGCCGAAGAGGTCGACGGGACCGAAGGGGCCGAAGACGACACGGTCGAGGCCCATGCCGAGAGCGTGGCCGAGGGCACGGAGCCTTCGGCCGGGGAGCACGAGGAGTAGAGCGTGAGTGGAGCCACGGGCGCCGGTCCGGCCGCTTCGGGAGCAGGCTCGAACGGTGCCCGTGGCCCTGCCACGGACTCCCAAGGGGGCACTGTGACGGACACTCGGGGACCTCAGCCCCAGTACGAGGGGTACGCGACCGGGCCACTGCCCGGCGAACGCGAACCCGCGACGGGCCCTGCGGGGCCCTACCACCCGCCCCAGGCGTACCCGTCCCCCGCGGGCGGTACGCAGGGCGTCGGTACACAAGGAGGAGTGCGGGGCGACGAGGGCGCGCAGGCGACCCGTCTGCCCCGGACGGGGGCGCGGACCACTCCGCGTACCCGTAAGGCCCGTCTGCGGGTGGCGAAGGCCGATCCGTGGTCGGTGATGAAGGTCAGCTTCCTGCTGTCCATCGCGCTGGGCATCTGCACGGTGGTCGCCTCCGCGGTGCTGTGGATGGTGATGGACGCCATGGGCGTCTTCGAGACGGTGGGTGGCACGATCAGCGAGGCCACCGGCTCGAACGAGAGCAACGGCTTCGACCTGCAGTCGTTCCTGTCGCTGCCGCGCGTCCTCATCTTCACGTCGGTCATCGCGGTGATCGACGTGGTGCTGGCCACCGCGCTGGCGACGCTGGGCTCGTTCATCTACAACCTGTCGGCCGGCTTCGTGGGTGGCGTGGAGCTCACTCTCGCCGAGGACGAGTAGGCCGCCGGGTATCGATTTTGGGACTGGCCCCGACGTGCGCTAATCTTCAGAAGTCAGCGCGACACAACAGCGCGGCGGGGCTATAGCTCAGTTGGTTAGAGCGCATCCCTGATAAGGATGAGGCCACAGGTTCAAATCCTGTTAGCCCCACCAGCACGAAGGCCCCCACCGGTTCGGTGGGGGCCTTCGGCGTCTGTGGGGCCAGGGTCGCCCTACGCCCGTGTCTGCCGACGTGCCTGGCCGCGTGCCCTGTCGCGAGATCGGCCCGTCTCTTGTCGTGGAGAAGGTTCGGTGCCGTGACCAGGGGAACGTCCGCCAGGGCCGCCTCCCCGCCGGCCGGATCGCGGGTGGCGCCGAGCAGTCCGGTTCGACCGATCCCGCTCCGCGTCCGCCCGAGGGCCGGCCGTCGGCCCTCGGGCGGACGGGCATGAAGAAGGCCCCTGCCGGAGTGGATCCGGTCCAGGGGCCTTGCCGTGTCAGCCGCGGGGCTCTCAGGGTGGCAGCGGGGTCGAATCCCTGGCGGGGGTGGGGCCGAGGGCGGCGAGGGCTCCGAGCGTCGTGCGGGCGGTGTTCACGGAGTCGGTGGTCAGCTGCCGGGTGGCGGGTGAGGAGCCGTGCGCCTCGGCGCGGATGCGCTGCTTCATCGTGGGTGGCAGCGCCCTGTCACGCGGAAGGGTCCATCGCACCGACGGGATGGCCGCGGTTGCCGGGGTCGCCGTCGTGTGCTCCTGGGGCGTGGCCGCCGGTTCCGTGGCCGTGGCCTGGGCGGTGGCGAGGCCCAGCGACGCGAGAAGTGCGAAGAAGGCGGTGACGAAGGCGGTCCAGATGCTCTTGGCCTTGAAGCTGTTCATGGCCCCTCGCTTTCAGGTGGTCCGGTTTGCTTACCTTTCTGATGATGTGGATCCGGGGTCCGAATCCGGGCACCGACGCCCGCGCTGCGCCGATCTTCCGATGAACACCACTCTTCTGGTGCAACCACCTCCGAGAACCTGCCCGACGGGCCCCGCGACGGCCGTCGTGAAGTGCCCCGGAACGGGGCGGCCGCGGGGCGCCGGGCAGGTCACCGAACGGTATCGGCCGGTGTGTATAGTCGGGCCGCAGAAGTCCCTTACGTCAAGGAAAGACGAGGTCGCGCGGTGAAGAAGCTTCTCCTGGTCGCACTGGCCGCCATCGGCGGGCTCCTCGTGTACCGCCAGATCCAGGCGGATCGCGCCGAGCAGGATCTGTGGACGGAGGCGACCGACTCCGTGCCCGCAGGTTCGGGTGTGTGAGACGGAACAGTCTGAACGTGAGGCCCCGGTCGCTCAGCGGCCGGGGCCTCGTGCTGTCCGGGTTCCTGTTGCGGGACCGTGACGGTTGTGCTCTTGAGTTCACCCCAGCAAATCATTAGCTTGCGATAGCGAAGAAGCGGGTCGGACGGCCGAGGGGGTCGCGGTGGGGGCACGGACGGGGGCGGTGGACCGGTGCCGCAGGGCGGGAGCGGCGGTGGCGGGGGCGCTGCTGGTGCTGTCGGCGGGAGCACTGCCCGTGGCGGCCGTGCCGGCCGTCACGGACGATGCCGGCGGCAGCCTGGTCATGGTGCTCGACTCGTCCGGCTCCATGGGTGAGGACGACGGCACGGGCAGCACCCGTATGGAGAGCGCCCGCCGGGCCGTGGGGGCCGTGGTCGACGCCCTGCCCGACGGCTATCCGACAGGGCTGCGGGTGTACGGCGCGGACCGCCCCCAGGGTTGCGCGGACACCCGCCTGGTGCGGCCCGTGCGCCCGCTGGACCGGGCCGCCGTGAAGAGCGCCGTCGCGGGTGTCCGGCCCACCGGGGACACCCCCATCGGCCTCTCCCTCCGGAAGGCCGCCGAAGACCTGCCCGCGCCCCGGGACGGCGCCGCCCGGACGCGCACGATCGTCCTGGTCTCCGACGGCGAGGACACCTGCGGCACGCCCCCGCCGTGCGAGGTCGCCGCGCGGCTCGCCGGGCAGGGCGCCGGTCTGCGGATCGACACCGTGGGCTTCCAGGTGAAGGGCGCGGCCCGTGAGCAGCTCGAATGTGTCGCAGAGGCGGGCAACGGGCGCTACTACGACGCCCCCGACGCCGACGCGCTCGCCCGGCAGCTCCTGCGTTCGGCCCAACTCTCCGCCTCCGGCTACCGCTTGAAGGGCGATCCGGTCGAGGGGTCCGCGCGGGCGGACGGGGCGCCGGCGCTCGGGCCCGGGCAGTACTTGGACACCATCGGGCCGGGTGAGAAGAGGTACTACTCCCTCTCCCTGGACGCCGTCTCCACGGCCGGCTTCTCGGTGACCGCCGTTCCGCAGCCCGGCGCGGCCGTCGATGCCTTCGACACCCTGCGTACCGCGCTGACGCACGCCCCCTCCGGCTCCCTGTGCGATACGGACACCCGGTACTTCGGTCAGGCCGAGGGGGCGAGTCCGCTGACCTCCGCCGTCGCGCGGATCCCGTCCGGGGACGGCAGCCGCGCCTGCGACGAGGCGGGCGGCTACCGGCTCGTGGTCGAGCGGCAGACCAAGAAGGGCTCGGACGGCGCCCGTTGGCCGCTGGAGATGGTGTACGGACTGGAGGAGCCGCTGGCCGACGGGGTCACGCCCGCCGAATCCCGGCCGGAGTACGGCACGGGTGGGAAGCGGGCCGTCCTGCCCACGGGGGATCCGCGCGACGTCCGGGGCGGCACCGGGTTCAACGACGCCGAGGAGCTGGGCGCGGGCGTATGGCGGGACCGGATCCTGCCCGCGCAGACCCTCTGGTACAAGGTCGCGGCCGGCTGGGGACAACAGGTGCGCTACGACGTGGAGTTCGCCAACGAGCCGACCGTGGACGGCGTCCCCTCGACGTACTCGTACGGGGCGACCCGGCTGTACACCCCGGAGCGGTTCCCGATCGGTGGCGGCGGCGAGTTCACCGGGAGGACGTCGTACACCGGCCGCCCGGCGACCGTGCGGATGGGGTCGGTGCCCGTCGCCTGGACGAACCGCTACGAGTCCGCCGCCTGGGTCCGGCCGGTGCACTCCGGAGGCGACTTCTACCTGGCGGTGACCCTGGGCTCGAAGGTGGCCGAGATCGCCGAGAACCCGGGGATCGGGGTGGTGCTGCGCGTGGCGGTCGTCGGGGACGAGCTGGCCGGGCCCCAGCACGGAGCCCCTGCCGTGACGCGTCCCCCCGGGCAGACGAAGCCGGGCGAGGGCGGCGATTCGGTTGCGGTCGCAGACAGCGGCGGTACGGGCGGGGCAGGATGGACCGGCATCGCGACCGCGGGCGCAGCGGGTGCCCTGGTCGCACTGATCGCGGGGCTCGTCGTCGTACGCGGCCGCCGGCGGTCGGGCGGAAGGACGACGAGGGGGAGCGCGTGAAGAGGCAGGCCAGCAGGGGCCGGGTGGCGTCGGCGGTCGCCGCGGCGATGTGCGCGGTGGCGGCGCTGCCGGGACAGGCGCACGCGGCGGCCGGCCCGGGGGCGTACGTCTTCGACCCGGCGGCGAGGACGGTGCGCGGTGCGGAGAACAACTCCGAGGCCCAGGAGCTGACGGCCGGGTCGGTCCACCGCAGTTCGATCAAGCCGGGCGAGAAACTCTACTACCGCGTGGACCTCGACGACAGGACCGACGCGTACGTCTCCGCGGTCGCCGTGCCGAAGGCCGCCGGGCAGGTCGCCTACGGGGACGGGATCACCGTCAGCATGCGCAACCTGGACGACACCCGGTGCGGTTCGGGGGACGCGTCCTTCGAGTCGGCGGAGTTCCCACGCCCCATCGCCGCGTACGCCTACCGGACGGTGGAGAAGGACGGCACCGCGCCGTGCGACGCGGCCGGCACCTACAACGTCCTGATCGAGCGGGAGAGCAAGCCGACCTCGTCCCCCGCCGCGTGGGACCTGGAGCTGCGCTTCGCCACGGAGCCGGCGCTGAAGTCCGGCCAGGCGCGGCCGACCCAGGCCCCCGAGAACTGGCCCTCGGCGTCCCCGACCCCGCCGACCGGGCAGCAGAAGCGGTCGGGCGGCAGCAGCTACTACGAGGCCACCGGCCTGGAGACCGGTGAGTGGGTGGACACCGTCGCCCCGGGGCAGACGCGCTTCTACCGCGTACCGGTGGACTGGGGCCAGCAGATCTTCGCGACGGCCGCGCTCAGCAACGACAACAAGTCCACGGAGTACCTCGGCAACGCCCTCGCGGTGGCGCTCGACAACCCGGCGCTGGGGCACGTGGACGACGCCACGGCGTCGTACTCGGGGAAGCCGGTCTCGGTGGCCCTGAGGCCGCTGCCCCCCGTGGCGTACGAGAACCGCTACGACTCCGCCTCGACCATCAGCGCCATGCGGTTCGCCGGCTGGTACTACCTGTCGGTGACGCTCGACCCGGCGGTCGCCGACCACTACGGGGACGACCCCATCGGCCTCACCCTCCGGATCAGCGTACGGGGCGAGGCCCGCTCCGGTCCCTACGCGGGCGACGCGGGGATCTTCGGCGTCACCGACGACGACAGGGACATGGCCAGGAGCGGGCAGAGCGCCCCGCAGGCGGCGAAGAGCGGCACGATGACGATGGTGGCCGCCGCCGGGATCGGCGCGGGTTCCGTGCTCGTGCTCGGGCTGGGGGTGTGGACGCTGCTCGCCAGGCGCCGGACCACCGCTCCCGGGGCGACGCCGCCGTACGGCGGTCAGCCGCCCCAGGCCTGGGGCGGCTGACCGGGCGGGTCAGGTCTGGGTCAGCGCCCAGATGCCCACCGCGAAACAGATCAGCGCCACGAGCAGCACCGGGACCGCCACCACGCGTGGCGGTCCCGGACGCGTCCGGGGCGCGGGCGGGGAGGGCACGGCGGCCGGGCCTTGGTAGGGGGCGGCCTCCGTGTAGGCGCGGGTGGGCGCCGTGCCGTGCCGCGCGGGGGCGGTGGGCGCCTGGGCGGGGTCCGGCGCGGTGGTGAAGGGCGCGCCCGGGGGCGCGGGCGGCGTACCGGGCGGGGTGTACGGCTGCGCCGGCCGGGGCGGTGGCGCCGGCTGCCGCGGGGGCGGCGCGAGGTGGAAGCTCCCCGTCTCGGACATGGAGACGGGCGGCGGCCCGTAGGCCTGCTGTCCCGCGCCCAGGGGCTGTTGGGGCGGCTGTGACGCCTGTCCGGCGCCCACGGCGCCCACGGCCCCGCCGAGGGCCTCTACGGGCGTCTGCGGGGGGCTCACGGGTCCGTCGGGGCCGAATCCGTCCGGCAGCGGACCGATCTGGTCGAAGACCTCCACCGGTTCGTCGTCCGGTCCGGCGTCCGGCAGCATCTCGACCGCCGCCGTGAGAGCCTTGCGCGCACCCGTGGCGGTACGGAACCGGGCCTGGGGGTCCGGCTGCAGGAGCCCGGCGAGGACCTGCCAGAGGGGCTCCGGCACCCCCTGCGGCGCTCCCGGGGTGCCGTGCGCGGCGAAGTACTCGATCAGCGCCTGGGAGTCGGGCTTTCGGCCCTGAAGCAGGTAGAGCGCGACCAGGCCGACCGCGAACAGGTCGGCGGGGAAGTCGGGTTCGGCTCCCATCATCTGCTCGGGGGCGAAGTAACCCGGCGTACCCACCACGTAGTTGGTCTCGGTCAGCCGCGGCTCGCCCTTGCGCATCGAGATGCCGAAGTCGGAGAGGCGCAGATGCGGCCGGTTCGTACCGGTGGCCTCCAGCAGGATGTTGGCCGGCTTGATGTCCCGGTGCACCACCCCTTCGGCGTGCACGGTGGACAGCCCGGACAGCAGCTGGTCGAGCAGCAGGCAGACGAAGCGCGGAGGCAGCGGGCCGTAGTCGCCGATGAGATGGGCCAGCGATCCGCCACTGACCAGGTCCATCGTGAACAGGACCTTGTCGTCGTCGGCGGCCCAGCTGGCGGGGGCCAGGACGTGCGGGTGCTCGATCCGCAGCGCCTGCTCGCGGACGAAGCGCAGCAGCGTGTGCGCGTCGCTCTGCTGGAGCACCTTGGCCGCCACGTACCTGCGGCGCCGGTGGTCCCAGGCGCGCCAGACGGCCCCGACCCCACCGCGTCCGATCGGATCGATCAGTTCGTACCGACCGGCGAAGACCTCACCCATTGTGCTGTGCCCGCTCCCCGTCCAAGTTCCGGCTCGTTGCCCGGCCCCCGGGACACGAGGGGCCCTGTCGTCCAGGCCCCCGCCCCCGTGGCCCCAGGGCTTCTCAGCTCTGGTGGCCTTCGTAGTGCGCGACCGCGTCGGCGGTGCGCCCCGCTCCGTACACCCGGAGGAACTCTGCCAGTTCCGGGTGGGTCGGGGCGAGGGAGTCCGCGGCGTCGATGATGTCGCCCGCGGCGGCGACCGACCGGAGCAGGGACTGGATCTCGCGGACCACGCGCCGGACCGTGGGCGCCCCGCCGCTCGTGGTGGTCTGGCCGGTGCCGGTGAGGACCGAACCGCCCTGGGACTTCTTGATCTCCTCCATACGGTCGGTGGCCTCTCCCGCGCTGACGCTGCCGTCGGCCACCTGACCGGCGAGTTCCTGAAGGGCCTGGACACGCTGGACGACCGCGGGGTTGCCGATCTTGGCCCGCTGGCCGCTCATCAACTGGGAGAGCATCGGAGCGGACAGCCCCAGTACCGCGGCGAGCCGCGCCTGGTTGAGCCCGAGGTCGTCGATCAGCCTGCGGAAGAGCGCCCCCAGCGGCTCTCCGTACCAGCTGCGCTGGAGCTCCCGGGCTCTAGCCGTCGCCTCTTGCTGCGCTGCGTCCATTGCGTCTCCCCATCGCTGCGGCTTCGCTGCTGCGAACCTCGTCGTGCATCTTACGGAGAGTGGTTGTGGACCGGGAGCCCCAATCCTTTTGCAGGATCCGGGGGGTGAACCGGTACTCTGTCCTGCGACGGACGTCGTGGCACGCAGGTGTCCGGCGCCGCCATCCCTTCCCGGGGCCTTAGCTCAGTTGGTAGAGCGCTGCCTTTGCAAGGCAGATGTCAGGAGTTCGAATCTCCTAGGCTCCACATCGAAAGCCCCCTGACCGGCAAGAACGCGGTCAGGGGGCTTCTTCCATGGCTTCGTTCATGGGCAGTGGCACGACGAGAGGGGCGTCGGAAGGACGGTTGTCCTTCCGACGCCCCTCTCGTGCGTCCCGGGCCGTTTCGCCGCTCAGGGGCGCTCGCCCCGCTCGCCGTCCTCCGAGCGGATCTCACCGATGCCGGCCTCGTCCTGCTCGGTCCTGACCTCCGGGTCGAACACCGTCGTCCCGCTGCCGTCCACGGAGGACAGCGGCGCGCGGTCGTCGGACACCTCGGTGGGGGCGGGCGGTTCCACCAGCCAGTCGGGGTTGGCCTGCTTGTCCCACCACTTCCAGGCGGCGAACGCGCCGCCCGCCAGTGCGCCGAGCACGAGGACGCCCTTGGCGAACCGGCCGCACTTGGCCCGACGCTCGTGCTTGCGTACGAGCTTCTGGACCTCCTTGGCCGTCACCTGGCCACGCAGCGCGGCCAGCGCGGCGGCGCTCCGGGCGGTCGCCTCCTCGGCCATGGGCCGGCTCGCGGCCACCGCGGACTCCACCCGCGGCACGGCGTACTCGGCGGCGCTCCGGGCCGCTCGGCGCGTCCGTACCGCGGCGCGCTGCGCCGCGTCGTCGACCTTCGGCGGCACATGGGTCAACGCCTGCTCGATACGTGGGGCGAGGTAGGCGTCGTACTGGCCACGAGCCTGCGACGCGGCCTTCGACACCTTGGGCGCGAGCCGTGCGCGGGCCTCGTGTGCGTAGTGCGCGGCCTGTTCCTTGGCCGTGTCGGCGTAGGGCGCCACCACTTCCGCGGCGTGCTGCGCGCTGTCCTTCGCCGAGTAGGTTGCGGCGCGCACGCTGTCGATGCGGGTCACGTGATCCTCCTCCTTGGTGGCGGGTAGGTACTCCGCCTATCCACCCAATTCGAAATCATGCCCGCCAAGGCCTTCGGCGCCAGATGGGACGGGCATCCGGGTCAAGAGCGACACACTCCATCAAAAGGGCATAAGGGGAGTGTTCCGACGACCATGCCACGGTGTGTGCCGGTGTGCCCCGCCCCGGCGCGCACTTGGCCGCACGTGTTCCGTGGAAAGTGGAGGAAAGGTGGGGAAGGACGGATGACAGGGTGAGCGACGCCCGAGCGCCCCGTCGGCCGGGCCGTGCGGGGGGCGCCCCGTGCGAGGATCGGAGCTCCTCAGCGCAGACGTACGGAAGGCGGACCGTGGCCGAGCAGCTTTACGCCACTTTGAGGACCAGCCAGGGAGACATCGCGATCCGGCTCCTGCCGAACCACGCGCCCAGGACGGTCAGGAACTTCGTCGAGCTCGCCACCGGGGGGCGCGAGTGGACCGACCCGGCGACGGGGACGAAGTCCACGGACCGGCTCTACGACGGCACCGTCTTCCACCGTGTGATCGGCAATTTCATGATCCAGGGCGGCGACCCACTGGGGAACGGCACGGGCGGTCCCGGGTACGAGTTCGCCGACGAGTTCCATCCGGACCTCGCCTTCACCCAGCCGTACCTGCTCGCGATGGCTAACGCGGGCCCGGGCACCAACGGCTCGCAGTTCTTCGTGACCGTGTCGCCGACGGCCTGGCTGACCGGCAAGCACACCATTTTCGGTGAGGTGGACACGGAGACCTCCCGGAGGGTCGTCGACGCCATCTCGGCGGTACCGACCAATCCGCGCACCCAGCGTCCGCTGCGGGACGTCGTGCTGGAGTCGGTCGTCATCGAGACCCACTGAGGCGGCCCGGGCCGCCGGTCGGTTCGGTCGGTCGGTTCGGCCGGGAGGTCGGTCGGTCAGCCGGTCGGTCGGTTCGGGAACCAATCGCCCTGTTCGTCCGTACTGCTACACAACGGGCGAGCGGGGCGGTCGCATGTCTGCCGCCTGCCCAGGTGAGCGCCGGGACGAGGACCGAAGGGGCCGTGACCGATGGAGCAGCAGCCTGACGACCAGGACGGGTCCGCGGCGGCGGGCGGGCCGCTCACCTGCTACCGGCATCCGGACAGGGAGACGGGCATCCGTTGCGTCCGGTGCGAGCGGCCGATCTGTACGGAGTGCATGATCGACGCCTCGGTCGGCTTCCAGTGCCCGGAGTGCGTCCGTGAGGGTTCCGGCACCGGGCACCACCCGGCCGCGAGCAGACCCCGCACCCTGGCGGGCGGGAGCGTCGCCGCCGACCCGCGTCTGATCACCAAGATCCTGCTCGTCCTCAACCTCGCGGTCTTCATCGCCGTGTCGGTCGACGACTCCCTGCTCGACGAACTGCTGCTGTTCGGCCGGGCCTACCTCGGCGATCCGTCGGCCGGGATCGAGGGGGTGGCCGAGGGGCAGTGGTACCGCCTGTTCACGTCGATGTTCCTGCACCAGGAGGTGTGGCACATCGCGTTCAACATGCTGGGGCTGTGGTGGCTGGGCGGGCCGCTCGAAGCCGCCCTGGGACGGGTGCGCTATCTCGCGCTCTACCTGCTCTCCGGCCTCGCGGGCAGTGCGCTCACCTACGCGGTCTCCGACCCCGCGCAGGGTTCGCTCGGTGCCTCCGGCGCGGTCTTCGGGCTGCTGGGCGCCACGGCCGTCCTCATGCGCCGGATGAACTACGACATGCGGCCGGTGATCGCGCTGCTCGTGGTGAACCTGATCTTCACCTTCAACCCCTGGGGATCGATCGCCTGGCAGGCCCACCTGGGCGGCCTGGTCGCCGGTGTCGTGATGGCGATCGCCATGGTGCACGCGCCCCGGGCGCACCGGGGCCTCGTACAGTTCGGCACCTGCGCACTGGTGCTGATGACGGTCGTGGTGACCGTCCTCGTGCGCACCGCAGTCCTTGTCTGAGCGGAATCGGTTGCTCGGTGATCATAGTTGTCCACAGAGCGTGCCGGATCTTGTGTATGACGTGGGGAACAGGTGTGCCCCTTGTCGCTGAGCCGGGTTCTATCAGGCAGGACAAGGGGCGTACCGGCCCCGGATGCGGAAGCGTGCACGGAGTACGGTCACACCGGCGTCAACACGAGGGAGAGTTATCCACAGATCGTCTGACCTTTTCCCCCGTCTGTGGATAACTCTGTGGGTAACTTCAGGGGAAGGCCGGGATCCGGGCTACTTCCACTGCGTGGAGACGCCGAAGCCGCCGGCGATGAAGCCGAAGCCTACGACGATGTTCCAGTTGCCCAGCGCGCTGAGCGGCATGTCGCCCTCGGTCACGTAGAAGAGCACGATCCAGGCCAGACCGATCAGGAAGAGCGCCAGCATCACCGGCGCCACCCAACTGCGGTTGGTCAGCTTTATGTTGGTGGACTGCTTCGCCGGGGGCGGCGTGAAGTCTGCCTTCTTGCGGATACGTGACTTCGGCACGAGGGACTCTCCTGTCGATGCGCTGCGTGACCGCGCAGGGATCTGTGGCTGGCGCCGGGGCGCGAGGGGGAATGCTGCCTCCCCGGGGCGTCCGTTAGCGTAGTGCTTCCGTGGCGCCTAAGGAGATAAGGGTACGTTGAGCAATTCTGCCGACTCCCCCCAAGGTCCGGTCCGGCGCGGGTCCCGGTGGCCGGTCCAAACGCTCACGGCTGCCGTTTTCGCCCTTGCCGGGCTGATCTTCGTCACCAGCGCGAACACGGCCAAGGGCACCGATATCCGCACCGACTCGTCCCTGCTGAAGCTCTCCGACCTCATTCAGCAGCGCAGCGAGAACAACGCCGAGCTGGACCGGTCGACCGCCGCCGTGCGCGCGGACATCGACGCCCTGGCCCGGCGCGACGACCGGAGCACCCGGGCCGAGGACGCGAAGCTGGACGCCCTGGAGAAGTCGGCGGGCACCACGAAGCTCACCGGCGAGGCCCTGACCGTCACCCTGGACGACGCCCCGCCGGACGCCACCGCCAACCCCGGCTACCCCGAACCGCAGCCGAACGACCTGGTCATCCACCAGCAGGACCTGCAGGCCGTCGTCAACGCGCTCTGGGAGGGCGGGGCCCGCGGCGTCCAGGTGATGGACCAGCGGCTGATCTCCACCAGCGCGGTGCGCTGCGTCGGCAACACGCTGATCCTGCAAGGCCGGGTCTACTCCCCGCCGTACCGGATCGCGGCCGTCGGCGACCGGGCCGCGCTCCGCAAGGCCCTCGACGACTCGGCGGCGATCCAGAACTACCAGCTGTACGTCAAGGCGTACGGGCTGGGCTGGAAGGTCGAGGAGAAGGACAAGGCGACGCTCCCCGGCTACTCCGGCACGGTGGACCTCCATTACGCACAGCCGGTGGAGTAGCCCGTATCCGTCCCGCTCCCGCACCCCCGCCGTTTAGTCTGGTGCCGTACCGAATGGAGGGGACAGCATGTACGGCTGGATCTGGCGGCATCTGCCGGGCAACGTGTGGGTTCGGGGTCTGATCTCACTCGTCCTGGTCCTGGCGGCCGTCTACGCGCTGTTCCAGTACGTCTTCCCCTGGGCGGAGCCGCTGCTCCCGTTCGGCGACGTGACGGTGGACGGCCAGGGCGCCCAAGGAGCGGGGACCGGCCGGTGAGCACACGCGTTCTCGTCGTGGACAACTACGACAGCTTCGTCTTCAACCTCGTCCAGTACCTCTACCAGCTCGGCGCCGAGTGCGAGGTGGTGCGCAACGACGAGGTGACCACCGCGCACGCCGAGGACGGGTTCGACGGGGTCCTGCTCTCGCCGGGCCCCGGCACCCCGGAGCAGGCGGGTGTCTGCATCGAGATGGTGCACCACTGCGCGGCCGTCGGCGTCCCGGTCTTCGGGGTCTGCCTGGGCATGCAGTCGATGGCCGTGGCGTACGGGGGTGTGGTGGACCGGGCGCCGGAACTGCTGCACGGCAAGACCTCCCCCGTGTTCCACGAGGGCCAGGGCGTGTTCGCCGGGCTGCCCTCGCCGTTCACGGCGACGCGCTACCACTCGCTGGCCGCCGAACCGGCGACCGTGCCCGATGCGCTGGAGGTCACGGCGCGTACGGAGGACGGCATCATCATGGGCCTGCGCCACCGTGAACTGGCGGTGGAGGGTGTGCAGTTCCACCCGGAGTCGGTGCTCACGGAGCACGGGCACCTGATGCTGGCCAACTGGCTTCAGCGGTGCGGGGACTCCGGGGCCGTCGCCAGGTCGGCGGGACTCGCCCCGGTGGTGGGCAAGGCCGCCGCGTGACCCCACCAGGCCCCGAGCACGACGACGGCCCCGACGGCCCGTACGTGCGGGGTGCGTACGCGGCCGACGGCACGTTCGAGGCGGCGGTGGACCAGCTCGCGGACCCGCTGAACGATCCGCTGCCGGGGCAGCACACCTCGCCGTGGTTCCGGGCGGAGACGGCTCCGAGCGGTGGTGAGGGCGGCCGGGGCGCGCCTTCGGCGGCCCAGCAGGGCGCCCAGCAGCCCGTGGAGACCCCGGGCGAGTGGTACGACCCCGAGGGCTACCGACGGGACTGGTACGGCTCCCAGGACGCCCCTCAGGCCCCTCAAGCCCCTCAAGTCGTCTCGCAGGCCCCTCGGGCGTCCGAGACCCCTCAGGCCGTGCGTGGTCCAGGGGCTCCGCAGGGGGTGCGGCCGCCCCGCGCTCCGCGGGGTGCCGAGCAGCCCGCCGCCGAGCCGGGCACGACGCGCGTGCACCGCGGCCCGGTCGTCCCTGACGAGACCGCCGTCCTGCCGGTCGCGGAGCCACGGCAGGCGGACGACGTCGACGGCACCGTGTCCGACGGCGCTGCCCCGACGTCTGAATTTGCGCCGACCGGCGGGCGGGCCGAGCGCAGACGGGCGGCGAAGGGGCGCGGACGGCGGCGTCCGGAGCCCCGCCCCGCGGCGGACACGTCCGCCGGGAAGCCGGCGGCGCCGATGTCACGTCTGGAGGCCAGACGGGCGGCCCGCGCCGCCAAGGACAGTCCGGCCGTCGTGGCCAGCCGGGTCGTGGGAGAGGTGTTCATCACCTTCGGCGTCCTGATGCTCCTCTTCGTCACCTACCAGCTGTGGTGGACCAACGTCCGCGCCGACCAGATCGCCGGGCGCGAGACCCACAAGATCCAGGACCAGTGGGCCAACGGGTCGCGCACGCCGGGCGCCTTCGAGCCCGGCCAGGGCTTCGCCATCATGCACATCCCGAAGCTGGACGTCGTCGCGCCGATCGCCGAGGGCATCAGCAAGGAGAAGGTCCTCGACCGCGGGATGGTCGGGCACTACGCCGAGGGCACGCTGAAGACCGCGATGCCGTCCGCGAAGCAGGGCAACTTCGCGGTGGCGGGCCACCGCAACACCCACGGCGAGCCGTTCCGCTACATCAACAAGCTGAAGCCCGGGGACCCGATCGTGGTCGAGACCCAGGACGCGTACTACACGTACGAGATGACCAGCATCCTCCCCCAGACGTCACCGTCCAACGTCTCGGTGATCGACGAAGTGCCGCAAGGTTCCGGCTTCACCGGTCCGGGCAGGTACATCACGCTGACGACGTGTACGCCTGAATTCACGAGTACGTACCGAATGATCGTGTGGGGCAAGATGGTCGACGAACGGCCGCGCAGCAAGGGGAAGCCCGACGCGCTCGTCGGCTGAGGCAGGCTGGGCGACATCACGACAGGGGCGGGTGCGGTGGCAGCGAGGACCGAGCAGGAAGAGCGTGCCGACGTATCGGCGCCCCCGGTGCGCGGTGGAGGCCGCCGCCATCCCGTCGCGGCGGTGGTGAGCGTCTTCGGCGAGCTGCTGATCACCGCGGGCGTGCTGCTCGGGCTCTTCGTCGCCTACTCGCTGTGGTGGACCAACGTGCTCGCCGACCGGGAGGCCGGCAAGCAGGGCGACACCGTCCGCGACCACTGGGCCGACGGCCGGGGCCCCGGCGAGCTGGACACCAAGGACGGCATCGGCTTCCTGCACGTACCCGCCATGGAGAACGGTGAGGTGCTGGTCAAGAAGGGCACCGACACCGAGACCCTCAACAACGGCATCGCCGGCTACTACACGGACCCGGTGAAATCGGCCCTGCCCGCGGACGAGAAGGGTAACTTCACGCTCGCCGCGCACCGGGACGGACACGGCGCCAGGTTCCACAACATCGACAAGGTCAAGAAGGGCGACGCGATCGTCTTCGAGACCAAGGACACCTGGTACATCTACAAGGTCTACGCGGAGCTCCCGGAGACGTCGAAGTACAACGTCGACGTGATCGCCCCGGTGCCGAAGGAGTCCGGGGTGAAGAAGCCCGGCCGGTACATCACGCTGACCACGTGCACCCCGGTCTACACGTCCAAGTACCGCTACATCGTCTGGGGCGAGCTGGTCCGTACGGAGAAGGTCGACCAGGACCGCACGAAGCCGGCGGAGCTGCGCTGAGCCGTCCGGCCTCCGGGTGGGGCCCCTTCTCGTTCAGCGCAGTGCCTGGAGCACCGTGCCCGCGCTCCACGCCTCCAGCAGCCCGCGATGGACGGCGGTGACACCGGCCTGCGCCGCGACGTCGTGCGCCTCGCGGGAGAGGGGGCGGGTCGCCACGTACACGGCCACGTCGGCCCGGTGAAGTGCCTTGGTCCCGACGAACTCCCGCATCTCGCCATCCCCCACCGCCCGGTGCGGCGTGCGGTTCCCGCACCGGGCGACCAGGCCGCGCCCGTCGGCGGTGCGGGCGGTGAGGGTGGCGTCCCTGTCGCCGCCGCTGTCGATCTCCACGTCCGTGCAGCCGTCGCGGCGCAGCGGCTCCGCCACGTGCTGCGCGAACTCCCGGCCCGTCATGGCGTCCGTCGAGGCCGTGGACCTGGCCGGGGGCCGTGATCCGGTCAGTGGCCGTCGCGCGCGGGCGCGCTCCAGCCGGTGCGGCTTCTGCTCGTGCTGGGCGAGCTTGCGTTGTGCGCGGTGGATGTCCTCACGGGCCGGGAGGAGGCCCCTGCGCTGTTCGCCCGCGCTTTCGATCAGGGCGTTCAACAGGGGCACGACGGTCGTGCCGAGGATGTGCGTGACGCGTTGGTCGATGCGGTTGTCGAGACCTGCGGCAAGGGCGGCGAGCAGGTCGGCGGGGAGGTTGTGGACAGAGTTGTCCACAGGCCGGTTCCGGGCCGTGTACTCCGTGTCGAGCAGGTAGGCACGCACCTGACGTGCGACGTTGCTGTCGCGGAGGAGCATGGCGACGTTGAGGACGGTGCGTCGGGAGAAGAGTGCGAGCGACGCTGTGTGCGTACGGATCCCACTGAGTTGCTTGAAGTAACTCAGTTCCGGGCCGGTGAGAACGCGGTAGCCGTTGCCTTCGAGTTCCTCGCGGTGGTCGAACACGACGGCCCTGATGACGGTCTCCGCCACTTCGAAGTAGGTCGCGACCATCGACGTCGTCACGTGCATGCCGTCAGGAAGAAGAGACAAGGGTTTGATCGTGTCGATGACGTGCGTACGGTCCACTACGTCATCGCGAAGCGACCTCGACTCCAGCAGTGCGGCTTCGTTGATCATGCTCATGGCCTCTCGCGTCACGGATGCGACCGGTTCGATATCCGGTTTCAGCTGTTCAACGAGTCAGCCCATATGAAGACACAACCAATGGGCTGGGCACAGCGAAGGGCCCCGGTCACTGTCCAGGTGACCGGGGCCCTGTGCGGAGGCGAGACGCCTGGTGGTCAGTCCCGTGATCCGGACTGGCCGCCGAAGAAGTTGCCGTTGCCGCCCGGCATCGTCTGCACGTTGACCGTGCTGTTCTTGTCGACCATCTGGCCTGCCTGCGGCTGGAATCCGAGGACCCTGGCGTTGTCCTCGTCCACGCCCTGGACGCTGATCTGCAGCCCGGCCTGAGCCAGGGCGGCCTTGGCCTCGGCGAGCGTCTTGTTGGACAGATCGGGGACAGCCACCTGCTCCGGCTGGGGGGGTCCCTTGGAGACCTTCAGGACGATCTGGACGTCCTTGGCCTGCTTGCTGGGGCCCTCCGGGGTCTGGCCGACGACCGTGCCCGCCGGCTGGTCGGCGTCGACTTCCTGCTTCGAGATGTTGCTGAAGCCGATGCCGTTGAGCTGGGACACCGCCTCGTCGTACGTGCGGTTGAGCACCGGAAGGTCCAGCAGCTTCTCCTTGGCCACGGTGATCGTGACCTCGGACTCCCGCTCGGCCTTGTCGCCGGGCTCCGGGGACTGCTTGGTCACCGTGTCGGGGGTGCTGTCGGACTCGACCGACTCCACCTTCACGGTGAAGCCCTTGTCCTCCAGGATCTTCTGGGCGCTCTCCTGGGACTTCTCCAGGACGTCCGGTACCTCGACCTTGGGCGCTCCGGTGGAGACGACGACGGTGACGGTGTCGCCCTTCTTCATCGTGGCGTCCGCGGCCGGATCCTGGCTGCAGATCTTGCCCTCGGCCTGGTTCTCGCACTCCTCCTTGGCGCCGACCTTCAGGGTGACGCCGGAGTTGTCCGCGAAGTTCTGCGCCTCGTCGACCGTGTAGCCGACCACCTTCGGCGCCGGGATCTCGTCGCTGCCGCTGTCGCTGGTGAAGACCGTGCGGCCGATCAGGATGGCCCCGATCAGCACCAGGACGCCCGCGACGACCAGCAGGATCGTCGAGGTGTTGCTCTTCTTCTGCTGACGTCGGCGGCCGCCGCGGTCGTCGTAGCCGCCGTCGTCCGGGTTGATCGGAGGAAGCATCGAGGTCGGGGCGCCGCCCGGGTCCGTCGGCCGCAGGGCCTGCGTGGGCTGGTCGTTGCCGTAGCCGTCGTACCCGCCGTAGCCCGCCGCGCCCATCGCCGCCGCGGCGGCGACCGGCTGGCCGTCGAGGCAGGCCTCGATGTCGGCGCGCATCTCGTCGGCCGACTGGTAGCGGTAGTCGGGGTCCTTGGTGAGCGCCTTCAGCACGATCGCGTCCATGGCGGGCGTGATCTCGGGGTCGAAGGTGCTCGGCGGCTGCGGCTCCTCGCGCACGTGCTGATAGGCGACCGCGACGGGCGAGTCCCCGACGAACGGGGGCCGCACCGCGAGGAGTTCGTAGAGCAGACAGCCGGTGGAGTACAGGTCGGAACGTGCGTCGACCTGCTCGCCCTTGGCCTGCTCCGGGGAGAGGTACTGGGCGGTGCCGATGACGGCCGCGGTCTGGGTCATCGTCATGCCGGAGTCGCCCATGGCGCGGGCGATGCCGAAGTCCATGACCTTGACCTGGCCGGTGCGCGTCAGCATGACGTTCGCCGGCTTGATGTCGCGGTGGACGATCCCGGCGCGGTGCGAGTACTCCAGCGCCTGGAGGATCCCGACCGTCATCTCCAGGGTGCGCTCCGGCAGCAGCCGGCGACCCGAGTGCAGGAGCTCTCTGAGCGTGGAGCCGTCGACGTACTCCATCACGATGTACGGGATGGACACGCCGTCGACGTAGTCCTCGCCGGTGTCGTAGACGGCGACGATCGCCGGGTGGTTGAGCGAGGCGGCCGACTGGGCCTCCCGGCGGAACCGGGCCTGGAAGGACGGATCGCGGGCGAGATCCGCCCGCAGCGTCTTCACGGCGACGGTGCGGCCGAGCCGGGTGTCGTGGGCGAGGTAGACCTCGGCCATGCCACCACGGCCGAGCACCGAGCCCAGCTCGTACCGGCCGCCGAGGCGACGCGGCTCTTCCATAACTGATCCAGCCCTCTCCGTCAGTCCCGACCGCACCCGTGTGTGGTCCGGCGGTGCGCTGTTCGCGCTTACGCTACCGGGCTAGCCCGGAGTGATCGCCCCGCACCCGTCAGCTGATATCCGACCGGTATCCCAATGTGCTGGAGCGGACAGAAGTTGTGACGGGTGTCACTTCTTTCCGTCGAGTACGGCCTTCATCACTTTCTTCGCGATCGGCGCTGCCAGACCGCCTCCGGAGATGTCGTCCCGGTTGGCCTCGCCGTCCTCGACGACCACGGCGACGGCGACCGGGGAGCCGCTGTCGGTCTTGGCGTACGAGATGAACCAGGCGTACGGCTTCTCGCTGTTGTCGAGGCCGTGCTGCGCGGTTCCGGTCTTGCCACCGACAGTGACGCCGTCGATCTGCGCGCTGGTTCCCGTGCCCTCCTCGACGACGGTCTCCATCATCTGCTGGACCTTCTGGGCGTTCTCCGCAGAGAGGGGCTGGCTGAGCTGCTCCTTGTCGTGCGTGTAGATGACGTCCAGGTTCGGTGCCTGCCGTTCGGCGACCATGTACGGCTGCATGAGCTTGCCGTCGTTGGCGATCGCCGAGGCCACCATGGCCATCTGGAGCGGGGTGGCACGGTTGGACGCCTGGCCGATGCCCGCCATGGCGTTCTGGGGCTTGTTGTCCTCGGGGTAGACGCTGGCGTCGGCCCGGACCGGCGTGAAGACCTCTTTGTTGAAGCCGAACTTGTCGGCCTGCTCGATCATCTTGTCGTTGCCGAGGTCGTCGCTCATCTTGCCGAAGACCGTGTTGCAGGAATAGCGCAGGGCCTCCCGGAGCGAGGCGTTCTCGCACGGGATGGAGCCCTCGTTCTGCAGCAGGTTGGTCGACTGCGGGAGCCGCCAGGGCAGCGGGGACTCCGTCTTGGCGTCGATGTCGGTGTAGAGGCCGTTCTCCAGCGCCGCCGCGGCCGTGACGACCTTGAACGTCGAGCCCGGCGGGTAGGTCTCCCGCAGGGCCCGGTTCAGCATGGGCTTGTCCTTGTCCTCCAGGAGCTTCTGCCGGGCGTCCGCGTCCTTGAGGGAGTTGCCCGCGAAGACGGAGGGGTCGTACGAGGGGGTGCTGGCCAGCGCCAGGATCGCGCCGGTCTGCGGGTCGAGCGCGGCGACGGCGCCCTTCTTGTTCCCGAGCCCCTGGAAGGCGGCCCGCTGGGCGGCGCCGTCGAGGGTGGTGACGATGTTCCCGCCGGTCTGCTTCTCACCCGTGAACATCGACAGCGTCCGGTCGAAGAACAGCTGGTCGCTGTTGCCGGTGAGGATGCCGTCCTCGAGGTTCTCCAGCTGCGAGGAGTCGAAGGCCTGCGAGGAGTAGCCGGTGACGGGCGCCCACATGGCGCCGTCCTTCCAGACCCGCTTGTACTTGAAGTCGCTGCCCGTGGTCTCGACGGACCCGGTGATCGGTTCGCCGTCGACGATGATGTCGCCGCGCTCGTGGGCGTACCGCTCGATCTGAACGCGGCGGTTGTGCTCGTTGGTGTTCAGTTCGTCGGCACGCACGTACTGGAGGTAGTTGGTGCGGACGAGCAGCGCGAGGACGAGGACCCCGCAGAACATCGCGATTCGGCGGAGCGGCTTGTTCACGGCCTGACCACCTGGGTCATCTCGGAGTCGGGGGAAGGCGCGGGGGCCGGGGCGGGACGACGTGCGGTGTCGCTGATTCTGATCAGGATGCCGATCAGGGCCCAGTTGGAGATGACGGACGAACCACCGGCCGCGAGGAACGGCATGGTCATACCGGTCAGCGGGATGAGCCCCATGACACCGCCGGCGACGACGAAGACCTGGATGGCGAAGGAGCCGGAGAGGCCGATCGCCAGCAGCTTGCCGAACGGGTCGCGGGCGGCGAGGGCGGTACGGACACCGCGCTCGACGATCAGGCCGTAGACGAGCAGGACGGCCATCATGCCCGCCAGACCGAGCTCCTCGCCGACGGTGGCGAGGATGAAGTCGGAGTTGGCGGCGAAGCCGATGAGGTCGGAGTTGCCCTGGCCGAGGCCGGTGCCGAGGGTCCCGCCGGAACCGAAGGCCATCAGGGACTTGGCCATCTGCTCACTGGCGTCGATCTTGCCCCATCCCGCGAACGGGTCGAGCCAGGCGGTCACACGGTCCTGGACGTGCGGTTCGAACGTGGCGACCCCGACGGCCCCTGCCGCGGACATCAGCAGACCGAAGACGATCCAGCTGGTGCGCTCGGTGGCGACGTACAGCATGACGACGAACATGCCGAAGAACAGCAGGGACGAGCCGAGGTCGGTCTCGAAGACCAGGATGAGGATCGAGAACGCCCAGACCATGAGGATCGGACCGAGGTCGCGGCCACGGGGCAGGTAGAGCCCCATGAAGCGACGGCTGGCCAGGGCCAGCGCGTCGCGTTTGACCATGAGGTAGCCGGCGAAGAACACCGCGATGATGATCTTGGCGAACTCTCCCGGCTGGAGCGTGCCGACGCCCGGGATGCTGATCCAGATCTTGGCGCCGTTCACCGCGGGGAAGAACATCGGAAGGATGAGGAGGACGAGCGCCACCAGCATGGAGATGTAGGTGTAGCGCTGCAGGATGCGGTGGTCCTTGAGGAGGATCAGGACGACGACCATGAAGGCCACACCCACAGCTGAGAACATCAGCTGCTTGGAGGCCGCAGCCACGAAGTCCCGGGTCGCCTGGAACCGTTCCGACTGGTCCAGCCGCCAGATGATGGCCAGCCCCAGCCCGTTCAGCAGGGTCGCCAGTGGCAGCAGCAGCGGGTCCGCGTACGGGGCGAACCGCCGTACCGCGAGGTGGGCCACACCGCCGAGGAGTGCGAGGCCCAGCCCGTATCCGAGCATGCCGGCGGGCAGTTCGCCGTTGAGGGCGAGGCCCACGTTGGCGTAGGCGAACACCGAGATGAGTACGGCGAAGGCGACCAGCGCCAGCTCGGTGTTGCGGCGGCTCGGTGCGTCGATCGCGCCGATGGTGGTCGTGTTGGTGACAACGCTCATGGTGCTGAAGGCCCCCTACGGCTTACTGCTTACCGCACTGCGGGACCAGCTTCTTCTCTTCCTCCGAGAGGCTGGGGCCGGGAGTGGGGGTCGCGGTCTTCTTGTTCCCCTCGGCGGGGGGCTTGGCGGACGTGCTGTCGGTGGCCTCGTCCCGGTCCTTGGCGGCTTCCGCCTCGGCCGCGCGGCGCTGGGCGTCCTTCTTGCAGGCGGACGCCTGTACCTCGAGTTCACCGACCTTCTTGCGGGCGTCGGTGAGGTTGCCCTCGGCGATGGTCGCCTCGACCTGCTTGCGCTGGTAGGGCGGGAGGTACTTCAGTTCGATCTCGGTGCTCTCCTCGACCTTCGAGAGGTCGACCCAGGCGAGATCCTGGCTGATCCCGCGGAAGAGCGCGACGTTGTCCTTCTCGACACCGACGTAGAACTGGGTCTGTGTCCAGCGGTAGCCGCCGTAGACGCCACCGCCGATGACGGCCAGCGCCAGCACGATGTAGATCGAGCGCTTCAGCCACCTGCGGCCGCCGCGCGGCTTCACGAAGTCGTCGTCGGTGTACGAGTCGAAGGCGCTGTCCGGCCCGGACCCGTAGCCGAGGTCGTCGCCGCTGCCGGGCGGGCCGAAGCCCCCGGCGGGCGGCGGGACGGTCCGGCCGAGACCGGCCGCGCGTCCGGCGGGTGTCTCCATGGCCCCGCCGTCGGCGAGCTGCGCGGCCTGGTTCTCGGCGACGGCTCCCACGACGACCGGGGTGTCGTTGAGCTGCCCGGCCAGGGTGTCACCGCTGTCGACGTCCAGGACGTCGGCGACGATGCACGTGATGTTGTCGGGGCCGCCGCCGCGCAGGGCGAGCTGGATGAGGTCCTGGATGGTCTCCTGCGGGCCCTGGTAGCTCGCCAGGGTCTCTTCCATCGTCTGGTGCGAGACGACGCCGGAGAGCCCGTCGGAGCAGATCAGGTAGCGGTCGCCGGCGCGGACCTCCCGGACGGAGAGGTCCGGCTCCACGTGGTCGCCACTGCCCAGCGCGCGCATCAGCAGCGAGCGCTGCGGGTGGGTGGTGGCCTCCTCCTCGGTGATCCGGCCCTCGTCGACGAGACGCTGCACCCAGGTGTGGTCCTGGGTGATCTGCGTCAGCACACCGTCGCGCAGCAGGTACGCACGGGAGTCGCCGACGTGCACGAGGCCGAGGCGCTGACCGGTCCAGAGCAGGGCGGTGAGCGTGGTGCCCATGCCCTCCAGCTGGGGGTCCTCCTCGACCATGACGCGCAGCTGGTCGTTGGCCCGCTGGACCGCCGTGCCGAGCGAGGTGAGGATGTCGGAGCCCGGTACGTCGTCGTCGAGCTGGACGAGAGTGGAGATCACCTCGGAGCTCGCGACCTCGCCGGCCGCCTGGCCGCCCATGCCGTCGGCGATGGCCAGGAGGCGGGGGCCGGCGTAACCGGAGTCCTCGTTGCCCTCCCGGATCATGCCCTTGTGCGATCCGGCGGCGAAGCGCAGCGACAAGCTCATGCGCACCTCGCCCGTCGGCTCGGGGTACAGCCGGTCTCGAGCCACACTGCCCACCCTCCGGTCGGGAGCCGGACGGGGTCCAGGGTCAGGACCGCCGCGGCTCGCTCGCTCCGCTCGCTCATTGTCGTACTACTTCCGCAGCTCGATGACGGTCTTGCCGATGCGGATCGGCGCGCCCAGCGGAACAGGTGTCGGGGTGGTGAGCCGGGTCCGGTCGAGATAGGTGCCGTTGGTGGACCCGAGATCCTCGACGATCCACTGGCCGTCACGGTCCGGGTAGATCCTGGCATGCCGGCTGGACGCGTAGTCGTCGTCCAGCACGATGGTCGAGTCGTGCGCCCGGCCCAGGGTGATGGTCTGCCCCTGGAGCGCGACCGTGGTGCCGGTGAGGGTCCCCTCGGAGACGACCAGCTTGGTGGGCGCCCCGCGCCGCTGGCGCCCGGACTGCTGGCGCTGCTGGGGTGGTGCCGCCGCCTGTTGCTGGCGGGCTTGCTGCGGGCGCGCGTCGTTGGCAGTGCGGCGTGAGCCGCGCTGCGTGACGCGCGTTCCGAACAGGTCACTGCGAATGACCTGGACGGCCACGATCACGAATAGCCACAGAACAGCCAGGAAACCTAGCCGCATGACCGTCAGGGTCAGCTCTGACATTGCCCCCGCTTCACCCTTCGGCTTGCCGGTAAACGATGGTGGTGCTGCCCACGACGATCCGCGAGCCGTCGCGGAGCGTAGCGCGGGTGGTGTGCTGCCCGTCCACCACGATGCCGTTGGTGGACCCGAGATCCTGGATCGTCGAGGGCGTTCCGGTCCGGATCTCACAGTGCCGGCGCGATACGCCGGGGTCGTCGATCCGCACGTCGGCGTCGGTGCTTCGTCCCATCACCAACGTCGGGCGGGAGATCTGATGGCGGGTGCCGTTGATCTCGATCCAGCGCCGCACCTGGGCGTCCGGCACAGGTGCGGACGCCGGCTGCGCGCGCCAGTCGCCGCCGGCCGGGGTCCCCGGACGCCCGCCCGGCGGCGGTGCCGCGGGCATGGGTGGAGGGGCGGTCGGCGGATAGCCGTAACCGCCCGGGCCCTGCGGGCTGGCGGGCGGATCGGGCTGGGCGTAGGGGGCGGGGCCTGTCGGCCGGCCCGGCTGCTGCGACGTACTCGACGCCAGGGTCCGGCTGCGTACGCGGTAGAGACCCGTGTCGAGGTCGTCCGCCTTCTCCAGGTGGACCTTGATCGGTCCCATGAAGGTGTACCGCTGCTGCTTGGCGTAGTCCCTGACGAGACCGGACAGTTCGTCCCCGAGCTGGCCGGAGTACGGGCTGAGGCGTTCGTAGTCGGGCGTGCTCAGTTCGACGATGAAGTCGTTGGGCACGACGGTCCGCTCGCGGTTCCAGATCGTGGCGTTGTTGTCGCACTCGCGCTGGAGAGCGCCCGCGATCTCGACCGGCTGCACCTCGGACTTGAAGACCTTGGCGAAGGTGCCGTTGACCAGACCTTCGAGACGCTGCTCGAAACGCTTCATGACTCCCATGGGGCACCTCCTCCGGTGTCGTCGTCCCTGTACTGCTTACTGATCGTATCCACGCGTCGGGAAATCGGCTGGTTCCCCTTGTCCGCAGGGTGGATGAGTGTCACCTCTCACACGGATCGTAGAGGTGGCCTCCTGCCAGTGTCCCGCACTCGGGGCGCACTCAGAAGGAGTGGGGGCGGGCTCCCAGGGTTCCCGCTTCCCCTCGTGGGTCCACGGAAACAACGGATGTGAATCCACCCCCGCCGACGTGCTAATCTTCCGGATGTCGCCAGGGGATCGCACCACACGGTGGGAGACCCGGGAAACACCACTCTTGCGCGAGTGGCGGAACGGCAGACGCGCTGGCTTCAGGTGCCAGTGTCCTTAGGGACGTGGGGGTTCAAATCCCCCCTCGCGCACAGCAGGGCACCGATGAGGTGTCCGGTAGACGAAGAGGGCCCACCGTGAAAACGGTGGGCCCTCTTCGTCATGTCCGGGCGTGGCGGACACGGGCGGGTGTGACGGTCGTTACATGGTTCGGATGTCGGCGGGCGAGGGCGCGGCGGTTGTCCGGTGTGCACCGGTCCGGGTGAAACGGCCGCGCAGGGCGGTGTGTTGACGTCTGGGACGCGTTCCCGGGCCGGTGTGCCTGTGGCGCGGGAACGGCGGTTCGACTCCGTGGGGCCGGCCGACCCACGGCCCGGTGGAACGGCTCCGTGGGTCGGCCGACTTCGGGCCCGGCGGTCAGTCCCGTAGCCCGGCCGACTCCACGGCCCGGCGGCGGAGGGCGAGTGCGGCCGGGACGACGGCCGCGATCACGGCGACCACCGCGCAGACGACCACGGCCATGCCGACGACGGCCCAGGGAAGGACGATCGTGGCGCGCACCGACAGCAGGTTCAGGGCGGCCCACATGCCCGCCAGGTTGGTTCCGGCGACCAGGACGCCCAGGACCGTGCCGACAGCCACGACCGTGAGGGCTTCGGCGCCCACCAGTCGCAGCACCTGGGGCCGGGTGGCCCCGGCCAGCCGCAGCACCGCCAGGTCGCGGACCCGGTCGGAGGTCGCCATGACCATGGTGTTGGCCAGGGAGATACCGGTGTACAGCAGCGCGATACCGAGGACCAGCAGGAGGCCGAGGCGGGTGGTGCGGTTCGTCTCCGGGTGGGTGGCGCGGATCCACGCGTCCCGGGTGAGGACCTGCCCGCCGGTGCCCCCCACCGCGGCACGGAGTCCGGCGGCCACCGCTGCGCGGTCGGCACCGGTGGCGAGGGCGACGTCGACGCGGTCGGTGCTCGCTCCCGGGGCGTTGCGCGGGGTGACGTAGGCGCCGTTGCCGCCGGTGCCGGTGGTCATCACGGCGGCGATCCGCAGTGTCTTCTCCGTCCCGTCGCCGAGCCACACCCGCACCGACTGCCCCACGGTGTGCCGCTCCCACTCCTCGTTGACGATGATCGAGCCGTCGTCCAGGTCGCTCGTCCTCCCGGCCGTGAGCGGCAGCCGGGTGGTGGCCGTGAGCGCCCCGGGGGCGACGGCACGCGCCTCGGACCGGACGAGTGCCACGCCTTCCTCCAGGACGTGGACGGCGCTGGAGGACGTCGCCGCCACCTCGGCGCCGGGCACCTCACGCAGTCTGCGCAGGGTGTCCGGGGCGAAGCCCGTCGCGGACACCGGTGTGACGACGAAGGCCGCGGTGGTCCGGTCGCGGATCTCCGCGGCCTTCGCCTCGTCCAGCGTGGCGGTGGCGCCCAGCAGCGAGCCCGCGAGGGCGACCGTGACCAGGACGGGAGCCGCGACGGCGGCGGAGCGGCGCACCCCGGCGGCCGCGTTCTCCCGGACCAGCATTCCTCCCGCGCCGGGGAGTTGGGCCGGGAGCCAGGCGATCATCCGGGTCAGCGGACGCACCACGACCGGGGCGAGCAGCGCGGTGGCGGTGACGAGCAGCATCGGACGGCTCACGTAGGTCTTGCGGTGCAGCAGGTCGCCGGGGTCGCCGTACAGGGCCAGGCCCGAGGTCACGGCCGCGGTGAGGAGCAGGGCCACCCCGGCGAGCCGGCGGCCCCACGGAAGGGTCCTGGTGTCCACGGAGGCCTCGCGCTGCGCTTCGGTGGGTCCTGTCCGCCCGGCCCGCCAGGAGGCGGCGAGGACACCGCACAGGGAGACGAGCAGGCCGGCCCAGAAGGCCAGGTGGTACGGCCAGGTCGCGGAGCCGATGGCGAACCATCGGGGCCCGAGGCCGTTGTCGGCCACCCAGCCGGCCAGCCACGGCGCGGCGTAGGAACCGAGGACGCAGCCGGCGGCCGAGGCGAGCACGCCGACCAGGAGGGCCTCGGCGGCCACCATGCGGCGGATCTGCCCGGGGGTCGCCCCGGCCGTACGCAGCAGCCCGAACTCGCGGCGCCGCTGGGCGACCGCGAACGCGAAGGTGGACGCCACCACGAAGACCGACACGAAGGCGGTGACACCCCCGGCCGTGCCGAAGAGGGCGTTCATCGCGGTGAGCGCCTTGCTGTCCCGGTCGGGGTCGGTGTCGGCCGAGCGGCGCATCGCGCCGGTGAGGACCTGGACGCCGTCGTCGCCCCGTACGGCCTCGCGTACGGCCGCCGCGTCGGCGTCCACCACGAGCTGGGTGCTCGTCGGCGCCAGTTCGGCGGCTCGGGCGTCGGTGTAGAAGACGGCCTGCTCGAATCCGCGTGAGGGGGTGGTGCCGACGACGCGCACGGTGCCGTCCCCGGTCCTCAGTTCGTCGCCCGGTTCGGCCCGGTCGCCGGTGACGACGACCTCGTCGGCCGCGCGGGGGGCACGGCCCGCCCCGATCGCGTACGGGGCGAAGGCGGCAGTGGACCAGGGGTGGCCCACCAGGTCGCCGGGCGCCCCCTGGGCCCGTACGGCGAAGGTCCGGTCCTCGACGACGGGGCCGAGTCCTCGGAGCCGGCGGACCGTCTCGGCGGGCACGGGGCGGGGGTGTGCGAGCCGCTGCACGCGGTCGCCGACGGCGGTGGGGACGCGCAGCGTGTCGGCGCCCTTGACCACGACGGACGCGGCGGCGAACCGTTCGGGCGCACGCTCGGGCGCGTCGAGCGACGAGGCGAGGGCCAGGCCCATCACGCTGAGCAGTGCCACGCCCAGCGTGAGCGCGACGAAGCTGCCGACGAAGGTGACCCAGCGGGTCCGCAGGGTGCGCAGGGCGACGCTCAGCACGACACGGCCTCCAGTCCGGTCAGGCGTGCCGCGATCGCGTCGGCGCCCGCTCCGACGAGCTCGCCGTTGACCCGGCCGTCGACGAGGAAGACCACGCGGTCGGCGTACGAGGCGGCCACCGGGTCGTGCGTGACCATGATGATCGTCCGGTTCTCGCGGTCGACCATCCCGCGCAGCAGCGAGAGCACCTCACGGCTGGTCCGTGAGTCGAGGGCGCCGGTCGGCTCGTCGGCGAAGAGCACCTCGGGGCGGGTGATCAGGGCGCGGGCCAGGGCCACGCGCTGCTGCTGGCCGCCGGACAGCTCCGTCGGCCGGTGCCCGGTCCGTGTGCCGAGCCCGACCTGCTGGAGCACCTCCCGCACCCGGGCTCGGGAGACGCGCCGGCCTGCGAGGCGCAGCGGCAGCGCCACGTTCTGCTCGGCTGTCAGCGACGGCAGCAGGTTGAAGGCCTGGAAGACGAAGCCGACGCGGTCACGGCGCAGCAGGGTCAGCCGGGTCTCGCTCAGCTTCGTCAGATCGGTGCCGCCCACGACGACGGCTCCGGAGGTGGGCCGGTCGAGTCCGGCGGCGCACTGCAACAGGGTCGACTTGCCGGAACCGGAAGGCCCCATGACCGCGGTGAACGTGCTCCGGGGAAAGGACAGCGAGACCTTGTCCAGGGCCGTCACGGCGCTGTCGCCCGTACCGTGCCGTCGGCTGACGGAGCGCAGCAGGACCGCGTCGTCGTGCATCCGCCCCCACCCGTCCGGTTCCAGCTCCCGGGATGCGCCGTTCCTGTGTGCGTCCTGCGCGGGACGGTCCGTCATCGGAGCGCCACCACCTCTCGTTTCTCGGTGGCTTCACGACATCGCGAAGGGGGGCTCCGGCGCAGTCCGGCAGGGTCTAGACCTTGGGTAGGGCCAGGCATACCCACGGCTTTCCGGCCGGACGGATGTGCGGCCCGCCCAAGGGGGCGGGGTAGTGCCTGCCCTACCCGTGGTGTGGTCCCAGGGCCCATGGCCCGCTCCCGAGCCGCCTTCTACGGTGGCGGCATGCACCCCCGATCTACGTGGCAGGCCATGGCACGGCCCGGCTTCCTGCTGTCCTCGTGGCCCTGGCGCTCGGCCGCCTATCTGCTCACCGGCGCGGTGAGCGGCGTCGTCGTCCTGGTGGGGATCGTGACCGCGGCCGTGTGCGGCGGTGTGCTCGCCCTGGTGCTGGTGGGGCTGCCGCTGCTCGTTCTCACGGCGCTCTCGGGCCTCCCGGTGGCCTGGGCGGAGCGGCACAGGCTGCGCCTGGTCGACCGGGCCCCGGCCCGCGGGCAGCACCGGAAGCCCGCCGCCGAGGGGCTGTGGGCCTGGCTCACGACACGGTTGAGGGAGCAGGCGACCTGGCGGGAGCTGGGTTACGCGGTGCTGTTCGCGGGCCTGTTGTGGCCGGTCGACGCGATCGTGGTGACCGTGGCCCTGCTCTTCCCGCTGGCCATGGCCACCACCCCGCTCTGGCTGGCCACGACAGGTGGCGGCGAGGAGGTGAAGGTGCTCAAGCTGTGGACGGTCACCACCTGGCCGGGCGCCTTCGGATTCGTGGTGCTCGGCACCGCGTTCCTGGGCCTGGGCGCCTATGTCCTGGGCGTCGCGGCGGGCGCCAGGGCCGAGCTGACCCGGCTTCTGATCGCCCCACGAGACGCCGACATGGGGGCCACGGTGGTGGAACTGACGCGCTCACGGGTGCGGTTGGTGGACGCTTTCGAGGCGGAACGGCGACGCATCGAGCGCGATCTGCACGACGGGGCCCAACAGCGGCTCGTCGCCCTGACGATGGCCCTCGGACTGGCCCGACTGGACGCGCCCGAGGGGCCGCTCGCCCAGCAGCTCGCCAAAGCCCACGACGAGGCGGGCAAGGCACTGTCGGAGCTGCGGGAACTGATCCGAGGTATCCACCCCAAGGTGCTCGCGGACTACGGACTGGCGGCAGCTGTGGCCGATGCCGCTGACCGTTCGGCTGTCCCTGTGGACATGGACCTCGAACTTCCGGGCCGCTTCTCCCAGTCCGTGGAGGCCGCCGGGTACTTCGTGGTGTGTGAGGCGCTCGCCAACGTGGGCCGGCACAGCGGGGCGAGCCGTGCGCGGGTGAGCGGCGCCTATCGGGACGGCCGGCTCTCGCTGAAGGTGAGCGACGACGGGCGGGGTGGTGCGGACGCGGCGGCGGGGAGCGGACTGACCGGACTCGCGGACCGGGTCTCGGCCCTTGATGGCAGACTCTCCCTGTCCAGTCCGCCGGGTGGTCCGACCCTGCTGTGTGTGGAGATCCCTTGCGAGTTGACCGAGGCGGCCGAACGCTGCGCGTAGTGCTGGCCGAGGACAGTGTGCTGCTGCGGGAAGGGCTCATCAGTCTGCTCGAACGGCTCGGACACGAGGTGGTCGCGGCCGTCGGGGACGCCCCGGCGCTCGTCGCCGCCGTCGAGGAGCACGACCCGGACATCGTGGTGACGGACGTGCGTATGCCGCCCGGCTTCCAGGACGAGGGCTTGCACGCGGCGGTACGGCTGCGTGAGGGACGACCCGCCCTTCCGGTCCTGGTCCTGAGTCAGTACGTGCAGCGGACCTACGCCTCCGATCTGCTGGACTCCGGCGACGGCACGGGGATCGGTTACCTGCTGAAGGACAGGGTCGGCCAGGTCGAGGAGTTCGTGGACGCCCTGTGCGAGGTGGCGGACGGCGGCACGGTCGTCGACCCGGAGGTGGTGCGTCAGCTGCTGCGCCGCCGCCGCGATCCGCTGGAGCGGCTCACCCCGCGTGAGCGCGAGGTGCTGGCCCTGATCGCGGAAGGCAAGTCGAACGGCGCCATCGCCCGTGATCTGGTGGTGTCCGAGGCGGCCGTGGGCAAGCACATCGGCAGCATCCTGGCCAAGCTGGACCTTCCCCAGGCGGACGAGACCCACCGCAGGGTCCTGGCTGTCCTGGCCTTCCTCCGGGCCTGATCCGCCGTACGACCGCTTCCCGAGCCGCAGCCGTGCGGACGTTTCACGTGAAACGGCGCACAGGCCGACCGCCGTCAGGGCTCGACGATGTCAGGGAGCGGTGTTCTCAGGGTGCGGCGTTCTCAGGGTGCGGTGCCGGTGTCTCCCGCCTCGTTGTAGCGCAAGAGGTACTCCGCGAACCGGGTGAGATCCTCCGAGGCCCATGAGCCGAGGCGCTTCCGATAGGCGGCGCGGCGGCTGGCCTGGGTCGAGGCGAGGGCCTCGGTGCCGCTGGGTGTCGGGTGCAGCACCTGCATGCGGTGGTCGTCCGGGTCCGGATGCCGTTCGACCAGGCCGAGTTTCTCCAGCGCCGCGACCTGCCTGCTGACCGTCGACTTGTCGAGCAGGTAGTGCGCCGCGAGGTCGGTGGCGCGGCAGCCCTGCTGGTGGTCGATGTGCGCGAGCAGTGTGTAGGAGACCAGGGGCAGGTCGGGGTGGAGCCGCGCCGCAGTCGCGCGGGCGCGACGTGCGAAGGCGGTCAGTTCGCGTTGGATCACGTCCATCGACTCTTCGCGTTCCTGGGGAGTACCTGTCACGAGATCACCTTTCCTCAGGCATTAGATGTATGCTACAACTATTAGTGAAGTTGTAAAAGACAACTATGAGAGGACTGCCCGAATGTCCGCAGGTCCGAGTGCGGCCCCCGGTTCGAATGCCGGAGCGCTGCGTCATGTGCTCAGCCATCTCGTCACGCCGCTGCTGATGTGCGTCGGCATGGGGCTCGCCTACCTGGGAGCCTTCCACGCTCCGGAGCCGCACGACCTGAGGGTGGATGTCGTCGGTTCGGGGCCGAGCGCCCAAGTGCTCGCGCAGACCCTGCAGGACAAGGGCGACGGCGCCCTGAGCGTGCGTACGGTGACCGACCGCGACACCGCGGTGGACCACCTGATGACCCAGCAGAGCTACGGGGCATACCTCCCGGGGAAGAGCCCGGAACTGCTGGTGGCGACCGCCTCGTCCGACACCAGCGCCACGGTGGTCCAGAAGGTGTTCACCGAGGTCGCGGCCGGACAGGGTGCGCCGCTCGACGTGACGGACGTGGCGCCGACGGCGGACGGCGACCCGACCGGCCAGGGCCTTTTCTTCCTGATGGTGGCCGTCAGTATCGGCTCCTATGCGTCGGTCGCCGTGATCGGAGGCGCCGGTGCGGTGCTGGCACTGCGGATCCGGGCCGCGCTGGCGATCGGCACCTCGTTCGTGGTGAGCCTGATCGGTGTGGCGTTCGCGGGGCCGGTGTTCGGGCTCGTGGACCACGGACTCGGCGGACTCTGGGCGATGGCGTGGCTGTACTCGGCGGGAATCCTGCTGGTCGGAGTGGGGCTGCACACCTTCCTCAAGCGGTGGACCACGCTCGGAGTGATGGCGCTCTTCGTCATGCTCAACTTCACGAGCTCGGGGGGCATCTTCCGGCCGGAGCTCCAGCCCGGCTTCTTCGGTGCCCTGCACTCCTTCTGGAACGGCGCGGGCTTCGTCGAGGGGCTGCGCAGCCACGTGTACTTCGACGGGTACGGGCTGGGCGGACATGTCCTCGTGCTGGCGCTCTGGTTCGTGGTGGGCCTGGCCGCCGTGGGGGTCGCGGGTCTCGCCGAGGCCAGGCGGCTTCGCACCGCCGCCGTGACGCCCGGGACGACGGCCGACCCGTCGGCCCTGCCGGCGGGCGCTGCTCCGGCGGCCGGGGCCGGGGGCGGTGCCGGTGCCGGTGCCGGTGCTTCCCCGAGGGGTGACGGTGCCGACGAGGAAGAGGAGATGGAGGAGGCGGTCGGGGTCTGAGCACCCGCCGCTTCGGGGGCCGCGCCCCCGGTCATAGGTGTCCACAGGCGTCCCGGCCGGTTGTCCACAGGGGAGGACGGCGGCTGCGGGGCGCCTGTACCGTCGTCGCGTTCGATACGGATAGAACAGCTGGACGAGGGCGGGGGGCGACGCTCCATGAGCGGAACCGATGTGAGGGTGCCGGTGCGGCGGACCGCGGCCGAGAGGCCCCGCATCCCGGTCGTGCCCGGCTTCGCACGGCGTCCGGCCGGGGGAGCGGCGGGGCGCGGGGCGGCCCGTGCGGTCTCCCCGAAGGCAGCAGGGAAGGCGCTTCGGCTCGCCGTGCCGCGCGCGTGGCACAGCCGTCTGGATCTGCCCACCGACCGACCGGACGCGGTGCGTGCGGTCGAGGAGTCCAACCGAGGCCGGGTCCCCGGCCTGACACCGATCCGGGTGGGACGCATGGCGGCGACCCCGTTCGCCTTCCTGCGCGGCTCGGCCGGACTGATGGCCCACGACCTGACGGGGACCCCGGTCACCGGAGTGGGCGCCCAGCTCTGCGGTGACGCGCACGCGGCCAACTTCGGGCTGTACGGCGACGCGCGCGGCAACCTGGTCATCGATCTCAACGACTTCGACGAGACCGTCTTCGGCCCGTGGGAGTGGGACCTCAAGCGGCTGGCCACCTCACTGGTGCTGGCCGGCCGTGAGGCGGGTGCGGACGAGGAGACCTGCCGTCGTGGCGCGTACGACACGGTGGGCGCGTACCGGCGCACGATGCGTCTGCTGGCCCAGCTGCCCGCGCTGGACGCCTGGAACGCCATCGCGGACGAGGAGCTCGTCTCGCACACCGACGCGCGGGACCTGCTGGGGACGCTGGAGCGGGTCTCGGCCAAGGCCCGTAAGAACACCAGCGCCCGCTTCGCGGCCAGGTCCACGACGGACTCCGACGACGGTGGCCGCTGCTTCGTCGACGCGCCGCCGGTGCTGCGCCGGGTGCCGGACGCGGAGGCCGCCGCCGTGGCGGCGGGGCTCGAGGGGTATCTCGGGACGGTGTCGGAGGACCGCGTCCCCCTCCTCGCCCGTTACGCGATCCATGACGTGGCGTTCCGTGTGGTCGGTACGGGCAGCGTGGGGACCCGGTCGTACGTCGTGCTGCTGCTCGACCACCGCGGTGAGCCGTTGGTCCTACAGGTGAAGGAAGCCCGCCCCTCCGCTCTGGCGCCCTATCTTCCGGCGGCCGGCTTCGACGTGCCGTCCGTCGAGCACGAGGGGCGCCGGGTGGTCCTCGGCCAGAAGCGGATGCAGGTCGTGAGCGACATACTGCTCGGCTGGGCGGAGGTGGACGGCCGGCCGTACCAGGTACGGCAGTTCAGGAACCGCAAGGGCAGCGTGGACCCGGGCGCGCTGGCGGCGGACGAGGTCGACGACTACGGACGGATGACCGGGGCCCTGCTGGCCCGTGCCCACGCGCACAGCGCCGACCCCCGGCTGCTCGCGGGCTACTGCGGGAAGAACTCCGAGCTGGACGAGGCGGTCGCCGCCTTCGCGGTGGCCTATGCGGACCGGACGGAAGCGGACCACGCGGAGCTCGTCCGGGCGGTCCGAGCGGGTCGTACAGCCGCCGAGTTGGGCGTGTGACCGCCTCCGGGCCCTGCCTTCGCAGGCGCGCCTGCTCTTCGACGTCCGGCACGCACGCTCGCCGCGTCGTCGGGATCACTCCCATGCGTCTGATACGTCCGGTACGGGGTGCCCTCCGCCTCGCGATCGCCCGCACCGGACGCCGTAGGGCCCACCCTCCGGGTGCGGGCGGCGCTGCTCCGAGGAGAGGCACTGGGGCGCCGCGGGTCCTCGGGGCACGGGCGTTGGCCATACGCTGGACGGGTGACCCATGAAGCCGCCGGGGTGCCGGCCACCCGGAACGACGAAGACCGGCAGGACCAGGACCGGCAGGACCAGGACCGGCAGGACCACGACCAGCCGGCCCAGGAGCAGCGGGATCCGGACCGGCCGCAGCCGGCGTACGAGGCCGGGGACGCGGCCGACGGCACGGCTGCCGGTACCGCCGCCGGTGAGCCCGCCGGGGAACCCGGTGACACGGCGGCGGACACCGGTGCTCCGACCGCACCGCGGCCCGAGGAGCGGCTCGCGAAGTCCGTGCGGGCTGCCGAGCAGGCCTTGATCGAGTTCGAGATCGCGGTGGAGACCTTCCGGGTGGAGGTCGAGAACTTCTCCCGGCTGCACCACCAGAAGCTCGGCCCGATGTACGCGCGGCTGGACGAGCTGGACGCGCAGATCGCCGAGGCGCGTGCCGCGAGGACCGGGGACCCGGAAGACCTGCGCAAGGCGCAGGAGGCCCGGGCGATCGTCATGCCGATGCCGGGTGTCGAGGAGCTCTTCCACGACTGGATGGACTCCGACGGTCTCTCGCCCGAGGCCGCGGCCATGCTCACCGAGCAGCCGGTCCGCCCGCCGAAGCGGGTCCGCCCGGGCGAGGAGGCGCGCAAGCTCTACCGGGAGCTGGCGCGTAAGGCCCACCCCGACCTGGCACCGGACGAAGCCGAGCGGGCTCGCCGGGACGAGTTCATCGCACGGGTCAACGCGGCGTACGGGCGCGGAGACGTGGCCCTGCTCAAGGAGCTGGCCGCGGAGTGGGACGCCGGGCCGGTGACACCGGAGCTCCAGCTCGGTGAGAGCGAGGAGCTCTACGCGCGGCTGGAGTGGCTGAGCCGCCGCAAGGAACTGCTCACCGTCCTCGCCAAGGAGCTGGAGGACAGTGCCATCGGCTCGATGCTGCGGATGGCGCCCGAGGATCCCGACCGGCTGCTCGACGAGATCGGCGAGAAGCTTCTGGGCGAGGTGTCGCAGCGCGAGGCCGAGCTGGCGGAGCTGGTGCAGTAGCGTTCCCGGTGACCCTGGCGTGTACGTACGAGAGAAGGCATGACCCATGAATTTCGCCCCGCTGCCCTCGGTGGACGTCGCGGCGGTGCCGTCGGACGGCTTCGTGCTGGACGTGCGTGAGGCCGACGAGTGGGCGGCCGGTCACGTCGAGGGCGCGCTGCACATCCCCATGAGTGACTTCGTGGGCCGCTTCGGCGAGCTGACCGAGGCGGCCGACGACGGACGGCGCGTTCACGTGATGTGCCGGGTCGGCGGCCGGTCCGCCCAGGTCACCCAGTACCTGGTGCAGCAGGGCGTGGACGCGGTGAACGTCGAGGGCGGCATGCTGGCCTGGGACGGCGCCGGACGACCGATGGTCACGGACAACGGCAGCCCCGCGTTCGTCCTCTGAGCCGAGCAGGTCGAGCCGAGCAGGCCGAGCCGAGCAAGCGGAGCAAGCCGAGCAAGCCGCGCCGAGAAAGCCGAGCCGAGAAAGCCGGGATGAGCCGAGCCGGGGCGGTTCGTACGACCGCCCCGGCGCTTGTGGCTACCAGCGCCTGTGGTCCCGGCCGTCAGCGGCTTCCGGCGCCTGCGGCTTCCGGCCGTCAGCGGTCGAAGTCGAGCTCCACGTCCGGGGTGACCGGGTGCGACTGGCAGGCCAGCACGAAGCCCGCCTCGGTCTCCTCCGGCTCCAGCGCGAAGTTGCGGTCCATCCGCACCTCGCCCGAGACCAGGTAGGCCCGGCAGGTCCCACACACGCCGCCCTTGCACGCGTAGGGGGCATCCGCCCGGCGCCGTAGCACCGTCTCCAGCAGCGATTCGCCCTCTTGGACGGGCCAGCTGCCCGAGCGGCCGTCCAAGGTCGCCGTGAGTGTGCTCTGCGCCGGTGCGGTCACCGTGGCCGCTGCCGCCGGCCGGGCAGGACCGTCGTCGGCGACATGGAAGATCTCCTGGTGGATGCGGGACCGGTCGACCCCCAGCTCTCGTAGCGCGCCTTCCGCCTGCCGCACCAGTCCGAAGGGACCGCACAGGAACCAGCCGTCCACGGATGGCACCACGAGCAGTGCGGGCAGCAGCCCGGTGAGGCGCTCTCGGTCAAGCCTGCCGGACGGAAGACCGGCGGCCTGTTCCTCCCGGGACAGCGCCGTCACCAGGTGGAAGCGGCCCGGATAGAGGTCCTTGAGGTCGGCCACCTCCTCCAGGAACATCGTCGACGCGGCGGTCCGATCGCTGCGGATCAAGCAGAAGCGGGCCTCGGGCTCGCGCGCCAACAACGTCGCCGCGATGGACAGCACCGGTGTGATGCCGCTGCCACCCACGACCGCGGCGTAGTGCCCGGGGCGTGGCTTCAGGACGAACCGGCCGGTCGGGGCCATCGCCTCCACCACGTCACCGACGGCGAGTTCCTTGAGGGCGTAGGTGGAGAACGCCCCGCCGTCGACCAGGCGGATGCCCACCTTGAGGACCGGCGGGTCCGGCTTCGCCGTCGCCGGCGCGCAGATCGAGTAGGAACGCCGTATCTCCTCGCCGTCGACGCGGTAGCGCACGTTCAGGTGCTGGCCCGGGGTGTGGCGGAAGGTCTCGCGCAGCTCGGACGGCACGGCGAAGGTGACAGCCACCGCGTCGTCCGTGATCCGTTCGATCGCGCTGACCCGGAGCGGATGGAACATCTACAACTCCTTGAAGTGGTCGAACGGCTCACGGCAGTCCACGCACCGGCGCAACGCCTTGCAGGCCGTGGAGGAGAAGCGGCTCAGCAACTCCGTGTCGGTGGACCCGCAGTGCGGGCAGCGCACCGACAGGGTCACCGGAACCGGCCCGTCCGGGCCCCGGTTCGGGCGGGGCGGTGCTACGCCGAACGCCGCGAGCTTGCGGCGTCCTTCGTCACTGATGTCGTCCGTCGACCAGGCCGGAGCGAGCACGGTGACCACGGACACCTCGGGCACGCCGTGTTCGTGCAGCACCCGCTCGATGTCGGCCGACATGGTCTCGACGGCCGGACAGCCGGTGTAGGTCGGGGTGAGATGAACGGTGACCCTGCCTGGACCCTGCACCTGGACGTCCCGGAGTACACCCAGTTCCTCCAGGGTCAGGACCGGGAGCTCGGGATCCGGCACGGAGCCGGCGAGCCGACGGACCTCCGCCTCCAGCGGTGTCTCCGTCACCATGACGCCCCCGGGTGGCTGCGGTGCAGGTGCTGCATCTCGGCGAGCATCCGCCCGAACGGTTCGGTGTGCAGCCCTTGCCGGCCCGCGCCTGCGGCCCAGCCCCCCGACTGCGGGCCCGTGGGGAGAGTGAGCGTGGCCCGCCGGACGACGGAGGTGACGGCAGCCAGCCAGTCGTCCCCCAGCGTCTGCCGGTCGAGGTCCAGGCCTTCGACGGGCTCGAACAGCTCCCCCGTGTACCGCCACAGCGCATCCAGGCCGCGCTGCATCCGCTCGTGGCTCTCCGCCGTGCCGTCGCCGAGCCGCAGCACCCACTGCTCCGCGTGGTCGCGGTGGTAGGCGACCTCCTTGACGGCCTTGGCCGCGAGTGCGGCGAACTGCCCCTCGCCGGCGGCCAGCCGCCCGTACAGCAGGTGCTGGTAGACGGAGAAGTAGAGCTGCCGCGCGATGGTGTGGGCGAAGTCGCCGTTGGGCTGCTCCACCAGCTGCACGTTGCGGAAGGACCGCTCCTCGCGGAGAAAAGCCAGCTCGTCCTCGTCCCCCACGGAGGAGAGCAGGGTCCTGGCCTGGCCCAGCAGGTCCAGGGCGATGTTGGCCAGCGCCACCTCCTCCTCCAGTACGGGGGCGTGACCCGCCCACTCCCCCAGCCGGTGCGAGAGGACCAGAGCGTCGTCTCCGAGAGCCAGTGCCGCGGTCACAGGTGCTTCACCCCGTCCGGGATCTCGTAGAAGGTGGGGTGCCGGTAGGGCTTGTCACCGGCGGGCTCGAAGAAGGCGTCCTTCTCGTCCGGCGAGGAAGCGGTGATCTCCGTCGACGGAACCACCCAGACGGAGACCCCCTCCGAGCGGCGGGTGTAGAGATCGCGTGCGTTGCGCAGGGCCATCTCGGCGTCCGGGGCGTGCAGGCTCCCGGCGTGTGTGTGGGACAGTCCGCGCCGGGAGCGCACGAACACCTCCCACAGCGGCCAGTCGGTCGAGCTGCTCATGCGGTCGCCTCCACGGGGTGTGCCGTCGCCTCGGCGTCGGTGGTCGTGCCTTCGGCGCCGGAGCCGTCGGCCCGCGCCCTCTGCTTGTCCGCGTACACCGCCGCCGCGTCGCGGACCCAGGCGCCCTCTTCGTGGGCGGTGCGCCGCTGGGCGAGCCGCTGGTCGTTGCAGGGGCCGTTGCCCTTGAGGACCTCCTGGAACTCCGTCCAGTCGATCTCTCCGTAGTCGTGCTGCCCGATCTCCTCGTTCCACCGGATGTCGGGGTCCGGGAGGGTGAGCCCGAGGGCCTGAGCCTGTGGCACGCAGATGTCGACGAAGCGCCGGCGCAGCTCGTCGTTGGAATGCCGCTTGATCTTCCAGGCCATCGACTGGGCCGAGTGCGACGAGGCGTCGTCGGGCGGGCCGAACATCATCAGGGAGGGCCACCACCAGCGGTCGACCGCGTCCTGGGCCATGGCGTGCTGGGCGGGCGTGCCCCGGCTGAGAGCCAGCAGCAGCTCGAACCCCTGGCGCTGGTGGAAGGACTCCTCCTTGCAGATCCTGACCATCGCCCGCGCGTACGGGCCGTAGGAGCAGCGGCAGAGCGGCACCTGGTTGGTGATGGCGGCGCCGTCGACCAGCCAGCCGATCGCGCCCACGTCCGCCCAGGTCAACGTCGGGTAGTTGAAGATCGATGAATAGCGCTGGCGTCCCGCGTGCAGCTTGTCGAGCAGCTCCTCACGGCTGGTACCGAGCGTTTCGGCGGCGCTGTACAGATACAGGCCGTGTCCGGCCTCGTCCTGCACCTTCGCCATCAGGATGGCTTTGCGGCGGAGCGAGGGCGCCCTGCTGATCCAGTTGGCCTCCGGCTGCATGCCGATGATCTCGGAGTGGGCGTGCTGCGCCATCTGGCGGACCAGCGTGGCGCGGTAGGCGTCGGGCATCCAGTCGCGCGGCTCGATCCGCTCGTCCGCCGCCACCGCGGCGTCGAACGCCGCCGCTTCCCTCTCGCTCCCGGCCTCCGCCGCGTCCGCCACGCCCTGCGCTGTCCGGCCCGCAGTCACTGCCACCATGCCAGGCTCCCTACCGACCGATCGTTCGGTTCACTTGGGTTCAATGGTGAGTCGGAGGGCCTTAGGGTGTCAACCCTGTGGATAACTGACCGGCGATCGACGGTGAGCGGGACGGGGCGCAATGGATGCGGACCACGGTGGGCGGGCCGCCGACGAGGGCAAACCGGTCTGGCCGGAGGTGACGAGCCCGTCGGCCGCCGGGCACCGGCCGTCCGGTGGTGCCGACGACCCGGCCGGCCGCATACCCGGCGCCCGGTCGGGGAGCACACCCGGTGCCGCCCCGGCGGTGGACGGCGGGGCGGCACCCCAGGGCTCGGCGGCCGAGGCCGACGACCCGCACCCCACGCCCGCCGGGCACGACCCGCACTCCACGCCTGCCGGGCACGACCCGCACTCCACGCCCGCCGGGCATGGCCAGGGAGGCGGGATAGCCGCGCTCTCGCTTCCGTACCAGGTCGTCGCCGCGTTGGCGCTGTCCGGCATCGGGCTGCTGGCCTGCCTGCACCTGGCCATGGTCTTCTTCCACGTCGCCCCGTCCAACACGCTGACGAAGCGGCACGGCAATGCGGTCGACGAGTGGGTCTACCCCGAGTTCGAGCAGAACTGGAAGCTGTTCGCCCCCAATCCGTTGCAGCAGAACATCGCCGTGCACGTACGGGCCGAGGTCCTGGGTCCGGACGGCCGTCGCACCACGCGCTGGACGAGCCTCTCCCGCGAGGACGGGGAGGCGATACGCGGAAGTCTCCTGCCCAGCCACGTCCACCAGAACGAGCTGCGTCGTGCCTGGGACTTCTACACCGGTTCGCACGACGAGCAGAACCGTGCCAACGGACTGCGCGGGGAACTCTCCGAGCGGTACATCCGCCGCATCGTGATGCTGCGTCTCTCCGGGCGTGACAACGGCGGCACCGTCGAACGCATCCAGATCCGGTCCGCGGTCACGGCCGTCGGAGCACCGGAATGGAGTGACGAGAAGATCGACACCCAGGCGACCTACCGCGTCCTCCCGTGGTGGACCGTCACTCCGTCCGACCTCCCCGAAGGCTCCGGGCAGGACCGGGCGCCGGGCGCTGCGGAGGTGGCGAAGTGAGCACGTCCCTCCGGTCCGGTGACGTGGCGCAGCGCGTCGACCGCTCGCTCGCCCGCGCCGTCCAGCGCGTCACCTCCGCCCCCCTGGGCCGATACCAGAGCGCGGTGCTCCGGATCGGTGTCTCGGGAACCTACCTGCTGTTCCTGCTGCGCGAACTGCCGAACCGGCGCGAGCTGTACGGCCCCGACAGCCCCTGGCACTGGGAGATGGCGAGTCGGCTCATCGCCGACAACCGGGCGTTCACCGCCCTGATGTGGTCGGACAGCGCGGTCTGGTTCGAGGCGGTGTACGCCCTCGCGCTGATCTCCGCAGGGCTGTTGCTGGTCGGCTGGCGTACCCGCGCCACGTCCGTGCTGTTCATGGCCGGTGTGCTCTCCCTGCAGAACCGCAGCATCTTCATGGGCGACGGCGGAGACAACGTCATCCATCTGATGGCGGTCTACCTGATGCTGACCCGGTGCGCGCGGGTCTGGTCCCTGGACGCGCGCAGGGCGGCACGTGACGCCGCACGGGTCGCGGAAGGCGGCCGTCCGGCCCGGGACGCCGTGGGGCCCGTCCTGTGGGTGCTGCTCGGCTGCGTCCTGCTGTCCGCCACGTCGGCGGGCGGCCTCGGCGGGACCCGGTGGCTGCCCGTCCTCCTGTGGATCCTGTGGCTGGGGAACGGCGCCTGGTGGGCCCTGAACCGCTCGGCGGCGGCGCGCGAACCACGCCTGCTCCTCGACGTCGTGGCCAATCTCGCCCACAATGCCGCGCTCCTCGTGATCATGGCCGAGGTGTGCCTCATCTATGCCACCGCCGGCTGGTACAAGGTCCAGGGCTCCCGCTGGCAGGACGGCACCGCGCTGTACTACCCCCTCAAGCTGGACTACTTCACCCCTTGGCCGTGGCTTTCGGGTCTGCTCGCGTCCAGCGCACTGATGGTCATGGTGTTGACGTACGTGACGGTGATCGTGCAGGTCGCCTTCCCGTTCACCCTGTTCAACCGCAAGGTCAAGAACGTCCTGCTGGTGTTGATGATCGGTGAGCACGCCGGAATCGCCGTCATACTCGGCCTGCCCTTCTTCTCGCTGGCGATGATCGCCGCGGACGCGGTCTTCCTGCCGACGGTGTTCCTGGTGTGGTTGGGCGACCGGGTGACGCGCGGGCGCCGGGGCCTGGTCTCGCGGGCGAAGGGCGGTGCCCGGGTGCTTCGGCCGCGACAGCCGGACGGTGATGCCCAGGAGGCCCCTCCACGCGGCGACGGCCCTGGCCATACGCTCGTCGGGTGACCAGCGAGACCGGCAGTACACAAGAGCAGCCCGGAGCGGCCGAAGCGGCCAGGGCGCCAGCGGCGCCCGAGGCGTCGGCGGAGCCCCTCCAGTACGACGACGGCTACGGCAACGAGGTCGGCGTCGGGCCGCACCCGCTGCCCTGGCCCGAGGGTGACCGCTACGACCCGGAGCTGCTCGCTCACGGGGACCGTCGCAACGTGGGTGATGCGTACCGGTACTGGACACGGGAGGCGATCGTCGCCGACCTCGATCTGCGCCGCCACGATTTCCACGTGGCGGTGGAGAACTGGGGGCACGACTTCAACATCGGCTCGGTGGTCCGCACGGCCAACGCCTTCCTCGCCAAGGAGGTCCACATCGTCGGGCGGCGGCGCTGGAACCGGCGGGGCGCCATGGTCACCGACCGCTACCAGCATGTGCGCCACCACCCGGACACAGCGGATCTGACCGCGTGGGCGGCCGCCGAGGGGTTGCCCGTCATCGGGATCGACAACCTGCCGGGAGCCGTACCGCTGGAGCGGACGGAGCTGCCGCGGCGCTGTGTACTGCTCTTCGGTCAGGAGGGGCCGGGGCTGACGGAGGAGGCACGCGCCCACGCCTCGATGGTCTGCTCGATCGCGCAGTTCGGTTCGACGCGGTCGATCAACGCGGGTGCGGCGGCGGCCGTCGCGATGCACGCGTGGGTGCAGAGGCACGCGGACATCCCGGACCCCCGGGGCCGGTGACCGGGTGGCCGGGGCGTCCGGCCCCGGTCACCCGGTGGGGGAACTCAGGCCTGGCGGCGTACCTCGACCACCCGGAACCGGTTGGACACGAAGGCCCCGTCGCACAGTGCCGCGTTGGCCGCAGGGTTCCCGCCCGAACCGTGGAAGTCGGAGAACGCCGCCGTCTGATTGACGAACACCCCGCCCGTGAGGTTCAGCGAGAGCTGGGCCGACTCGTCGAAGCAGACCTCCTCCACCGCGCGCTCCACGTCCGGGGAGGTCGTGTAGGCGCCGACCGTCATCGCGCCCTTCTCCCGGACGGTGCGGCGGAGCAGATGCAGCGCGTCGGCGGTCGAGTCGACGGCCACCGCGAAGGAGACCGGGCCGAAGCACTCCGAGAGGAAGGCCGCCCCGTCGTCCGGCTTGGAGCCGTCGAGCTTGACGACGACCGGTGTCCGCACCACCGCGTCGGGGAAGTCGGGGTTGGTGACGGCGCGCGAGGCGAGTGCCACCTCGCCCAGTCCCGCCGCCGCTTCGAGGCGGGCCTTCACGTCCGGGTTGACCAGCGCGCCGAGCAGGCCGTTGGCCCGTGCGTCGTCGCCGAGGAGCCCGTCGACCGCCTCCGCGAGGTCCGCGACCACCTCGTCGTAGGACTTGGCACCCGCGTCGGTGGTGATGCCGTCCCTGGGGATGAGCAGGTTCTGCGGGGTGGTGCACATCTGGCCGCTGTAGAGGGAGAGCGAGAAGGCCAGGTTGGAGAGCATGCCCCGGTAGTCGTCGGTGGAATCGACGACGATCGTGTTGACGCCCGCCTTCTCGGTGTACACCTGCGCCTGCCGGGCGTTGGCCTCCAGCCAGTCCCCGAAGGAGCTGGAACCCGTGTAGTCGATGATCTTGATCTCGGGCCGCACCGCCAGGGCCTTCGCGATCCCCTCGCCCGGACGCTCGGCCGCCAGCGCGACCAGGTTCGGGTCGAAACCGGCTTCGGCCAGCACCTCGCGTGCCAGCTGGACGGTCAGTGCCAGCGGCAGCACCGCACCCGGATGCGGCTTGACCAGGACCGGGTTGCCGGTCGCGAGCGAGGCGAAGAGGCCCGGGTAGCCGTTCCACGTGGGGAAGGTGTTGCAGCCGATCAGAAGGGACACCCCGCGGCCGGCCGCCGTGTACGACTTGTGCAGCCGGAGCGGATCGCGCTTGCCCTGGGGCTTCGACCAGTCGGCGGTCCGCGGCGTCCGGGTCTGCTCCGCGTACGCGTACGCCACCGCTTCCAGGCCGCGATCCTGGGCGTGCGGGCCGCCGGCCTGGAACGCCATCACGAAGGCCTGGCCACTGGTGTGCATCACGGCGTGGGCCAGCTCATGGGTGCGTGCGTTGATGCGGGCGAGGATCTCCAGGCAGACGAGGGCCCTGGTCTCCGGGCCCGCCGCGCGCCAGGAACCCATCGCGGCCCCCATCGCGGGCAGCAGGACGTCCGGATCGACGTGGGGGTACTCGACGCCGAGCTCCGGCCCGTACGGCGAGACCTCGCCGCCGACCCAGCCGTCGGTGCCGGGCTGGCCGAGGTCGAGCCGACCGTGGAGCACGGCGTCGAAGGCGGCCTTGCCCTCCGCCGGGCCGAGGCTGCCGGGCACACCGCCCTCGCCGTAGGCCTTGGGGTGTTCGGGATGCGGGGACCAGTACGCGCGCGTGCGGATCGCTTCGAGGGCCTGGTCGAGCGTCGGGCGGTGGGTCTCGGACAGCTTCTCGGGGGAAAGCGCGGCGGCCATGACGGACCAACTCCTCGTCGAGCCGGGCAGGGATGTGCGGACGGAGTTAGAGTAACCGAACGATCGGTCGGGACAAGGGGCCCGGAGAACCTGTGGACAACTCATGGGGGAGGATCGCGGTCATGACCACGGCCAAGCGGGACACATACACACCGGAGACCCTCCTCGCCGTCGCCGTCCATGTCTTCAACGAGCGTGGCTACGACGGCACGTCCATGGAGCACCTCTCCCAGGCGGCGGGCATCTCCAAGTCGTCGATCTACCACCACGTGGCGGGCAAGGAAGAGCTGCTCCGGCGCGCGGTGAGCCGGGCTCTGGACGGACTGTTCGGCATCCTCGACGAGCCCGGCGCCCAGCGGGGCCGCGCCGTCGTACGGGTCGAACACGTCACCCGCCGCACCGTCGAGGTGCTGATGGACGAGCTCCCCTACGTCACGCTGCTGCTGCGGGTCCGCGGTAACACGCAGACCGAGCGGTGGGCCCTGGAGCGGCGGCGCGAGTTCGACCAGCGGGTCGCCGCACTGCTCGAAGCGGCCGTGGCGGACGGTGACCTCCGTGCCGACGTGGACATACGCATGGCCACCCGGCTGCTCTTCGGAATGGTGAACTCCCTGGTGGAGTGGTACCGCCCGCAGCCGGAGGGCGCCGGTGAACGGCAGCAGCTCGCCGACACCGTCGTGCGGCTCGCCTTCGACGGGATGCGGGCCGGCCACTGACCTCCCCGGTCGGTTGAAGGGGTCAGGCGAGCTCGGACGGATGGTCCGGGCGCGGCCCCAGGTCGGTTTCCTCGAAGACCAGCAACGTGCGGGTGGACAGCACCTCGGGGATGGACTGGATCCTGGTCAGGACCAGCTCACGCAGGGCCCGGTTGTCCGGGGTGTGGACCAGGAGCAGTACGTCGAAGTCGCCGCTGACCAGGGCGATGTGGGTGGCGCCCGGCAGGGCCTGGAGCTGTTCGCGCACGGTGCGCCAGGAGTTCTGGACGATCTTGAGCGTGATGTACGCCGAGGCGCCCTGCCCGGCCCGCTCGTGGTTCACCCGCGCGCTGAAACCGCGGATCACCCCGTCCTCGACGAGCCGGTTGATCCGGGCGTAGGCGTTGGCCCGCGACACATGGACCCGCTCGGCGACGGCGCGGATCGAGGCCCGTCCGTCCGTACGCAGGATGCGGAGGATGTCGCGGTCGACGGAGTCCAGCGGGCGCGCGGGAGGCAGGGGGGCAAGGCTGTCCCCGCCCGTGTCGGCCATTTGTTCAGCTGCCATCTGCCGGTGCCTCCCTGTTGTGGACGACCTGTCCCTATCCCAGGCTGTGGAGAACCGTTTGTCCACAGGCTGGAGGTGCCTGTAGCCAAAATGCACTCGCGACCGAACAATCGGTAGGTGAGGCACGCCACACCCGTGCCCCGCTCACGCCTCGACATTTCTGCGGATTTCGACACCCCTCGATCCATCTCGATGCCAGGAGGTGCTTGTCATGACGGTCCAAGAGCTGACCGGCGCAGCCGCCTACCGGCCCACGCCGCCCCCGGCCTGGAAGCCGCTCACCGATCCCGCGCCGCTGCTCCCGGACCCTGAGCCGTACCGCGTGCTCGGTACGGACGCCGCGGCTGCCGTGGACCCCGACCTGCTCCTCCGGCTCTACGCCGAGCTGGTGCGCGGTCGCCGGTACAACGCCCAGGCCACGGCCCTGACCAAGCAGGGCAGGCTCGCGGTGTACCCGTCGAGCACGGGACAGGAGGCGTGCGAGGTGGCGGCGGCCCTCGTGCTGGAGGAGCGCGACTGGCTCTTCCCGAGCTACCGCGACACGCTCGCGGCCGTGGCGCGCGGCCTGGACCCGGTGGAGGCGTTGACGCTGCTGCGGGGCGACCGGCACACCGGCTACGACCCGCGTGAGCACCGCATCGCCCCCCTGTGCACCCCGCTGGCCACCCAGCTGCCGCACGCCGTGGGTCTCGCACACGCGGCCCGGCTCAAGGGTGACGACGTGGTCGCGCTCGCCATGGTCGGCGACGGCGGGACGAGCGAGGGCGATTTCCACGAGGCGTTGAACTTCGCGGCCGTCTGGCGCGCCCCGGTCGTCTTCCTGGTGCAGAACAACGGCTTCGCCATCTCCGTTCCGCTGGCCAAGCAGACCGCGGCTCCGTCCCTGGCCCACAAGGCCGTGGGGTACGGCATGCCGGGCCGGCTCGTCGACGGCAACGACGCGGCCGCGATGCACCAGGTGCTCGGAGAGGCCGTGGCACGGGCCAGGAGCGGCGGGGGCCCGACGCTGGTCGAGGCCGTCACGTACCGGATGGACGCGCACACGAACGCCGACGACGCGACGCGGTACCGCGGCGACAGCGACGTGGAGGCCTGGCGTGCCCACGACCCGATCCTGCTGCTGGAGCGGGAGCTCACCGGGCGCGGGCTGCTGGACGAGGAGGCCGTCGGGACGGTGCGGGAGGCCGCGGAGCGGATGGCGGCGGATCTCAGGGAGCAGATGAACGCCGATCCGCCGCTCGACCCCATGGATCTCTTCTCCCACGTCTTCGAGGAGCGGACCGGGCAACTGCTGGAGCAGGAGGCCCGGCTGAGGGACGAGCTGGAGGCAGGGCAGGGCCCGCACGAGGGCGAAGCGGAGGAAGCGCGATGACGACGACCGCTGCGGCGACGGCCGGTGGGCGGACCGGCCGGGCCGCGCAGACCACCATGGCGCAGGCTCTCGGGCGGGCGTTGCGCGACGCGATGGCCGAGGACCCGGCGGTCCACGTCCTGGGTGAGGACGTGGGCACGCTCGGAGGCGTCTTCCGCGTCACCGACGGGCTGGCGAAGGAGTTCGGCGACGACCGCTGTACGGATACACCGCTGGCGGAGGCGGGAATCCTCGGCGCGGCGGTCGGCATGGCGATGTACGGGCTGCGGCCCGTGGTGGAGATGCAGTTCGACGCGTTCGCCTACCCGGCGTTCGAGCAGTTGGTCAGCCATGTCGCCAAGATGCGGAACCGTACCGGGGGAGCCATGCCCCTGCCGATCACCGTCCGGATCCCGTACGGCGGCGGGATCGGCGGGGTGGAGCACCACAGTGACTCCTCGGAGGCGTACTACATGGCGACGCCCGGTCTCCATGTCGTCGCGCCGTCCACGGTCGAGGACGCGTACGGGCTGCTGAGGGCGTCCATCGCCTCCGACGACCCGGTGGTCTTCCTGGAGCCGAAGCGGCTGTACTGGGCCAAGGCGTCGTGGTCGCCTGACGCTCCTTCGGTGGTCGAGCCGATAGGGCGGGCCGTCGTCCGGCGCTCGGGACGCAGCGCGACCCTGATCACCTACGGGCCGTCCGTGCCGGTGTGTCTGGAGGCGGCGGAGGCGGCCACGGCCGAGGGCTGGGACCTGGAGGTCATCGACCTCCGGTCGCTCGTGCCGTTCGACGACGAGACCGTCGCGGCCTCCGTCCGGCGTACGGGGCGGGCCGTCGTCGTCCACGAGTCCTCGGGCTTCGGCGGCCCGGGGGGTGAGATCGCGGCCCGGGTGACCGAGCGCTGCTTCCACCACCTGGAGGCGCCGGTGCTGCGTGTGGCGGGCTTTGACATCCCGTATCCGCCGCCGATGCAGGAGCGGCACCACCTTCCCGGTGTGGACCGGGTGCTGGACGCGGTGGCCCGTCTTCAATGGGAGGCCGAGAGCTGATGGCCCAGGTACTCGAATTCAAGCTGCCGGACCTCGGCGAGGGGCTTACCGAGGCCGAGATCGTGCGCTGGCTGGTGGACGTCGGCGACGTCGTCGCCATCGACCAGCCGGTCGTCGAGGTCGAGACGGCCAAGGCGATGGTCGAGGTGCCCTGCCCCTACGGGGGCGTGGTGACGGCCCGGTTCGGCGAGGAAGGCACCGAGCTTCCCGTCGGATCGCCGCTGCTGACGGTCGCGGTCGGTTCGGCGGAGGACACGGCTGGCCCGGGAGCCTCCGGCCCGGCCCCTGGTCCCGCCCGGACCTCGGACCCCGATGCCGATGCGGATACCGACGGCGACGGCGGCTCGGCGGGGGAGACGTCGGGGAACGTACTGGTGGGCTACGGCACCGGGGCCCCCGCCGCGCGACGCCGACGTGTCAGGCCGACCGCGTTCGCGGCGTCGGCCTCATCGCCTGCTCCCGCCAGAGGGCCGGCTCCCGAAGGGGCATCTCACGTCGCGGCTGCGGCAGCCTCGGCTTCGGCGCCGGTGTCCGCGCGGGTACGGGACACCGAGGACCAGGGGCCCGTCGCGGTCGTCTCCCCACTGGTACGGAGGCTGGCCCGGCAGCACGGCCTCGACCTCCGGCACATCGCGGGTTCGGGTCGGGACGGCTTGATCCTGCGTACGGACGTCGAGTCCGCGATCAGAAACACGGAGCAGGAGAGCTCCTCCGCCGCGTCCCTGGACGCGCGTCCGGCACCGGACGCGGTGGGACCGGTGGCAGGCGAGCGGATCGCTCTGCGCGGGGTCCGGGGCGCGGTCGCGGACAAGCTGTCGCGTAGTCGGCACGAGATTCCCGATGCCACGTGCTGGGTGGATGCCGATGCCACCGAGCTGATGGCGGCACGGGCCGCGATGAACGGCACCCGTGCCACAGGAACGACGCCCAAGATCTCGGTGCTCGCCCTGCTGGCCCGTATCTGCACGGCGGCCCTGGCTCGCTTCCCCGAGCTCAACTCGACCGTGGACACCGAGGCACGGGAGATCGTGCGGCTGCCCGGGGTCCATCTCGGTTTCGCCGCCCAGACGGAACGGGGCCTGGTCGTCCCGGTCGTGCGTGACGCCCACACGCGCAACGCGGAGTCGATCAGCGCGGAGATCGGCACGCTGACCGAGGCGGCACGGGCGGGCAGGCTCACCCCGGCGCAGCTCACCGGCGGGACGTTCACGCTGAACAACTACGGCGTGTTCGGTGTCGACGGATCGACCCCGATCATCAATCACCCCGAGGCGGCGATGCTCGGCGTCGGCCGGATCGTCGCCAAGCCATGGGTGCACGAAGGGGAGCTGGCGGTCCGCCAGGTTGTCCAGCTCTCGCTCACCTTCGATCACCGGGTGTGCGACGGAGGGACCGCCGGGGGTTTCCTGCGCTACGTGGCGGACTGCGTGGAGCAGCCGGCGCTGCTGCTGCGCACGCTCTAGGTGTTCTGTCCACGGAGGCGGTGCTCGGGTCCGGAACCGGCGTCACAGGCGCAGGATCCGGACCGGTCTCTGCCTGGAGGCGGGATTGGGGCCAGGCCCAGTCCCAGGCGCAGGTTCGGCATCGGTGTCCGCCTCGGTTCGGGCCCGTGCCGTCAGTCGGGCCCGTGCCGTCAGTCGAGCTCGTGCCGTCAGCCGGGCCCTGTGCGCAGGCGGCTGGTTGACGGTCGTCGGCTGCCGGTCGTCGGACCTTCGGGGGCCGGTGCGGTCATGGGTTTCCTACCCCGGTGTTTCCTACCCCGGTCGGCTTCGGGGGCATGAGGGGCACGCATACTCGGGGCATGACCGCGTATGACGCCATCGTTCTCGCCGGCGGGGCCGCGAGGCGGCTCGGTGGCGCCGACAAACCAGGGCTGCGGGTAGGGGGGCGTTCCCTGCTCGACCGGGTGCTCGCCGTCTGTGCCGATGCCGGGACCACGGTGGTGGTGGGCGGGCGCAGGCCCACCCGGCGTCCGGTCGTATGGACGCGCGAAGCTCCCGCAGGCGGTGGGCCGTTGGCCGCTCTGGACGCCGGTGTGCGGCAGACGGCCGGGGACAGGATCCTGGTGCTCTCCGCCGATCTGCCGTTCCTGGCCGAGGAAACCGTCCGCTCGTTGCTGACGGAAGCGGGAACAGGCGCCTGGGAGGGGGCCATGTGCACCGATCCCGGCGGCAGGGACCAGCCTCTCGTCGCGGCCTACCGCGCCGAGCCGCTCCGCCGGGAACTGGCGCTCCTGGCCACCGAACACGGCAGCCTCGCCGGACTTCCTCTGCGGCTGCTGACCGCCGAGCTGGCCATGGCCCGCGTCGAGGCGGGGCCGCTCGCCTCGTTCGACTGCGACACCTGGGAGGACCTCGCCACCGCCCGCGCACGCATCAGGGAGCATGGGACCGTGCTGGACGAATGGATCACCGCAGTCAAGAACGAGCTGGGCATCGAACTCGAAGTCGACACCGATGTCCTGCTCGACCTCGCCCGTGACGCCGCGCACGGCGTCGCCCGGCCTGCCGCGCCGCTGACCACCTTCCTGGTGGGGTACGCGGCGGCGGCAAGCAGAGGGCAGAGCCCTGATGCCGCAGCCGAGGCGGTGGCCGAGGCCGCTCGCAAGGCCGCCGCGCTCGCCCTGAGGTGGGAGGAAGAAACAGAGGCCGGCGGAGAGACCGGCACTCCATGACCGCGCGTGGAGGCGAGGCCTCCGGCCCGCGACCGTCCTCCGGAGGGGCTGCCGGGAAGGTGACTGCCGAGACACGGGCCGCCGAAGCACGGGCCGCCGAGGAGCGGGCCGCCGAAGCACGGGCCGCCGAGGAGCGGGCCGTGGAACAGGCCCTGGCGCTCGTGGGCCGAGGACGTCGGGCGTCGGACCCCCACACCACGCAGACCCACACCACGACGCCCCATACCACGCAGGCCCGAACCAGACCGGCCTCAGCCGGAACACCGGCCTCAGCCGGAACACCGGCCTCAGCCGGAACACCGGCCTCAGCCGGAACACCGGCCTCAGCCGGAACACCGGAATCGAGCTCGCCCCCGCCCGCCCCGCCGTCCCCGGACGCGGCAGCCCATCACACCCCCAGCACCCACCACACCCCCGGCGCCTCCCACACCCACCACACCCCCAGCACTGCTCCCCGCGCGCACTCCGAGACCCCATGGCGTGAGGCGCGCGCACTGGCGGAGCGGTTGGGCCGTGCCGTACCCCTCGCCGCCCACCGCCTGCCTCTGGACCGCGCCCTCGGCCACGTCCTGGCCGAAGCGGTGGTGGCGCTCACCGATCTGCCGTCCTTCGACACGTCCGCCATGGACGGCTGGGTCGTCGCCGGGCCCGGACCCTGGACCGTACGGAACGGCGAAGGGCTCCTCGCCGGGTGCGGCGCCGCGGAACCGCTCCTCGACGGGCAGACGGTCCGCATCGCCACCGGAGCCCGCATCCCGGCCGAGGCCACCGCCGTCATCCGGAGTGAACACGCGCGGCTCGACGAGGCGAAGGGGAGGCTCCATGCCACCCGCGATGTCGTACCGGGCCAGGACATCCGCCCGCGTGGCCAGGAATGCCGTTCCGGTGACCAACTTCTCCCCGTGGGAGCCGTAGTGACCCCGCCGGTGCTCGGGCTGGCGGCAGCAGCCGGGTACGACGCGCTGGTGGGCGTGCCCCGTCCCCGCGTGGACGTCCTCGTCCTGGGCGACGAGCTCCTCACCGCCGGCCTCCCCCACGACGGGCTGATCCGGGACGCCCTCGGTCCGATGTTGGGCCCCTGGCTCCGTTCGCTGGGCGCCGAGGTCAGTGCTCCCCGGCGACTCGGCGACGACGCGGAAGCGCTCCGGCATGCCCTGACCACGTCGGACGCCGACCTCGTCCTCACCACCGGTGGAACCGCCTCCGGACCCGTCGACCACGTCCACCCGGTGCTCGCCGCAGTCGGAGCGGAACTGCTGGTGGACGGGGTGTCGGTGCGTCCCGGCCATCCGATGCTCCTGGCGCGGCTACCGGGCGGTGGGCCCTGCGTGGTGGGCCTGCCCGGCAATCCGCTCGCCGCCGTGTCCGGGCTGCTGACGCTGGCCGAGCCTCTGCTGCGGGGCATGGCCGGGCGCCCGGCTCCGGACGCGTACCGTCCGCCCGTGTACGAAGAGGTGCAGGGCCACCCGCACGACACCCGGCTGATCCCCGTCGTCCACCGTGCGGACAGCGTCGTTCCCCTGCATTACAACGGGCCTGCCATGCTTCGGGGGGTCGCCGCCGCCGACGGACTGGCCGTGGTGCCTCCGGGCGGGGTACGGTCCGGCACCGAGGTGGAGATCCTCGATCTACCGTGGACCTCGGCAGCGCCGTGGACGGAAGGGTGTTTCACGTGAAACTTCCCGGCCACGATGCGATGGCCAGGCGCGCCGACGAGCACGTCGTACCCACGCGGGTGCTTCTGCCCCGGCGTGTGGTGGACCGACCGCTCCGCCAGGTCGCCAAACGGCTCGCGATGGCCCTCACGGTGCTGGCCGTCACGGTGTTCATCGTCTGGGCGGACCGGGACGGGTACCACGACAACGCCGACAGCAAGGTCGACTTCCTCGACGCCGTCTACTACGCGACGGTGACCCTGTCGACGACCGGTTACGGCGACATCGTCCCCTACAGCGATCCGGCCAGGCTGGTCAACGTCGTGCTGGTGACGCCGTTGCGCGTGCTCTTCCTGATCATCTTGGTCGGCACCACCCTTGAGGTCCTGACAGAGCGGACCCGGGAGGACTTCCGGCTGAACCGTTGGAGATCCAACTTGCGTGAACACACCGTTGTCGTCGGTTTCGGCACGAAGGGCCGCTCGGCGATCCAGACACTCTGTGCCACAGGCCTGAGGAAAGAACAGATCGTCATCGTCGACCCCGCCGGCAAGGTGATCGAAGCCGCCAATGCCGAGGGGTTCGTCGGTGTGCTGGGTGATGCGACGCGCAGCGACGTGCTGTTGCGGGCAGAGGTCCAGAAGGCGCGGCAGGTCATCATCGCCACCCAGCGAGACGACACCGCGGTGCTTGTGGCGCTGACCGCTCGCCAGCTCAACCGGGGTGCGAAGATCGTGGCAGCCGTGCGCGAGGAGGAGAACGCGCCGCTGCTGCGTCAGTCGGGTGCCGACGCCGTGATCACCAGCGCGAGTGCGGCGGGCCGTCTGCTCGGCCTGTCCGTCCTGAGTCCCAGCGCGGGCACGGTGATGGAGGACCTCATCCAGCAGGGCAGCGGGCTCGACCTCGTCGAACGGCCGGTGATAAAGGCCGAGGTGGGCAAGAACGTCCGGGAGACCGGTGACCTGGTGGTCAGCGTGCTCCGTGGTCACCGGCTGCTGGGTTACGACGATCCGGCGGCGAGCCCGCTCCAGCTGACGGACCGGTTGATCACCATCGTGCGCGCATCTCCGCCCGCAGGCCCGCAGGTGGCCCATCCTCCGCAGTCCAACCCGCGACCGTAGGGAGGGAAGCGCCGAGGGCGTGGAGCGGGCGTGGAGCGGCCCGACCGGGACCCGCAGGCAGGTCTGAACGCTCCTGGGCGCCGCACGGAGTAGCCTCGCGCCCATGTATGCGATCACGATCCCCGAACCCGGTGGCCCCGAGGCGCTCGTATGGGCCGAGGTCCCTGATCCCGTACCAGGCGAGGGCGAAGTCCTCGTCGAGGTCGTGTCCAGCGCGGTCAACCGGGCCGATGTTCTCCAGCGGCAGGGCTTCTACAACCCGCCTCCGGGTGCCTCTCCCTACCCCGGTCTCGAATGCGCGGGTCGGGTCGCGGCGCTCGGCCCGGGGGTGACCGGCTGGTCCGTGGGCGACGAGGTGTGTGGTCTGCTCGCGGGGGGCGGCTACGCGGAGAAGGTCGCCGTGCCGTCCGGCCAACTGCTGCCCGTGCCCGAGGGGGTCGATCTGACGGTTGCCGCGGCGCTGCCCGAGGTGACCGCGACCGTCTGGTCCAACGTCTTCATGGTGGCCCACCTGCGCCCTGGCGAGACCCTGCTGGTCCACGGCGGGTCCAGCGGAATCGGCACCATGGCGATCCAGCTCGCCAAGGCCGTCGGCGCGCGCGTCGCGGTGACGGCGGGCGGCCCCGAGAAGCTGGCCCGGTGCAAGGAGCTGGGGGCCGACATCCTCATCGACTACCGCGAACAGGACTTCGTGGAGGAGCTTCGCCAGGCGACGGACGGCGTGGGCGCGGACGTCATCCTCGACATCGTCGGGGCCAAGTACCTGGACCGGAACGTCCGGGCTCTCGCGGTCAACGGCCGACTGGCGATCATCGGCCTCCAGGGCGGCGCCAAGGGCGAGCTGAACCTGAACGCCCTGCTCACCAAGCGGGCCGCCGTCACGGCGACCTCGCTGCGGAGTCGGCCGCTCGCGGAGAAGGCGGCGATCATCGCGGCCGTACGGGAACACGTCTGGCCGCTGATCGCCGACGGCGTCGTCCGGCCGATCGTGGACCGCACACTGCCGATGGCGGACGCGGCGGAGGCCCACCGGGTGCTGGAGTCGAGCACCCACATCGGCAAGGTGCTCCTCCAGACCCCTGCGGCCTGAGCCCGAGTACGGGGGCCTGAGCCCGAGCACGGCGGCCTGAGCCCGAGCACGGCCGCAGAGCCGCCCCCGTAGCCCCGGACACACACAGCGGCCCGGCGCACATCGGCCCGACCCGGCGCCCACACCGGCCGACGCACACCGAGGCCCGGCACACCATGTGTGCCGGGCCTCGCCACGTACGCCGCACACGGAACACACGTGCGGCGTACGCGTGGTTACAGGTACGGGCCGGAGCGCGCCGGACCGTGCGGGTCGGGGCCGTCCTGGTCCTCCTCGTGGAGTGCGCCCGGGGGAAGGGCACGCCGCATCTGCTCAAGCTGCGCGCGGGCCGCCATCTGCTGGGCGAACAGAGCCGTCTGGATGCCGTGGAACAGGCCTTCCAGCCAGCCGACCAGCTGGGCCTGCGCGATCCGCAGCTCCGCCTCGGAAGGGATGGAGTCCTCGGTGAACGGCAGCGAGAGGCGTTCCAGCTCCTCGACCAGCTCGGGCGCCAGGCCGTCCTCCAGCTCCTTCACGGAGCCCGCGTGGATCTCCTTCAGCCGCACCCGGCTCGCCTCGTCGAGAGGAGCCGCCCTGACCTCTTCCAGAAGCTGCTTGATCATGCTGCCGATGCGCATGACCTTCGCGGGCTGCTCGACCATCTCCGTCACCGGGACCTCGCGCGACTCTTCGTCACCGCCACCACCGCCGCCGATGGCCATTCCGTCCTGCCCCACCACGAGGACTTGGGGGTGCTCCTGCGACCGGTCATTCCTCGGCATCTCCATGTCGCCATTGTCTCGCACACGAGCCGTACGTCATGGTGGTGCCCCCGGAAAAGCATGATCCACCTTTCCCGGGGGCACCTGAACAGCCGGTCGAACCCGCCCCGGCCCCACGAGGCGCCGGGGCCCGCCTACCCGGCCCTCCGGGTCAGGGTCAGGCGCGACCCGGCGAACAAGGCGGCGAGCAGCCCGGCCGTCACCGGCACGACCACGGCCAGCAGCCCGAGGGTCTCCCACGGCAGCACGATCGGCGTGTAGGCCGAGTCCATGGGCTGCTCCCGCATCGCCTCCATGGCCTTGCTCAGGTCGACCAGACGCAGGGCCACCGCGGGCACGACACCGGCCACCGTGCCGAGCAGGACCCCGGTGAGCGCGACCACCACACACTGGAATCCGGAGAGCGTGCGCCGCAGCCGCGGGGGCGCCCCCACCGCGCTGAGCGTGGTCAGGTCGGCCTCCGCGTCGGCCTTGGCGAGCCCGGTCGTGATCGCGGCGGCTCCCAGCGTCACGATGCCTGCGAACAGGGCGAGGATCAGCAGGACCACGTCCTCCCGGGCGGCCCCGCCGTGCTCCGCCTGAAGGTAGAAGCGGCCTCCGGCCTGCGTGAAGGAGGCCGACACGGCCTGCGTCTCGGCATCCGTCGGCGTGTGCGCGACGGTGTAGAGGCTGCCGTAGGGCGCCGTGTGCAGACCGAGCCGGTCCGCGGTCTTCTGCGGCATGATCATCCGGATTCCCGGGGTGGCGGCGTACTTCGCGGGGGCGACGTACACCTTCAGCCGGTCCGTGGTGACCTCGGCCTTGCCCGGGTGCGGTTTCCGGTTCTTCTCGTCCTGGTCGCTGTACCTGTGGACGGCCTTGAGGGTGACCTCGCCGTTCTCCGCGTACGCCGAGTTGAGGAGCACAGGCGTGCCGGCGGCCAGCGCCTCGGCCGCCGCGGGGTCGTCGAGCCGGACGTACGAGGTGAGCACCTCGGCTCCCCCCACGACGATCTTGCTGCTTCCCGTGTCGAACGCGGACATGTCCAGGTACTCGTCCGTGCAGGCCGGGGACCGCATCAGCCTCTTGTGCTCGTCGGCGGAGAGGGTCTCGGCGAGCTTCTTGGCGCCGGCACCCTGCAGCGGGCAGCGATGGCTCTCGCCCTTCGGCTTGACCATGTCGAGCGAGCCGCAGTCGTTCTCCTTCTCGAAGTACACGGAGCAGTCGGACCCGGCCCAGACCCGCCCGAAGTCGGCACGGGCTCCGGTGACGGCCAGGTTCCGTTCGGTGGCGGCACGGGCCAGGGGCAGCTGGTCGACGCCCGACGCGTCCGACAGAACCAGGGCCACCGTGCCGGGGGTGAGCATGGGGATGTAGTCGTAGTCGTGTTCCGCCGACACGCTGGTCGTGTACGTGGCGATGGCCATGGTTCCCGCGACCGCCGCCATCACCGCGGCCACCGCCGGAGCCGTACGTCCACGGTTGCGGGCGGCGTCGCGCAGGGCCATCCGGGGGGAGAGCGGCAGCCGGGTGCCCAGCCGGCCCAGGAAGCCGACGATGACCGGGACGCAGGCGAGCAGCCCGAGCTCCGCGACCACGGACCCGCCGGCGATCATCGCCGTGTCGCCGCTCGTGCCGCCGAGGACGGCAACGGCCACGCCGCTCACCAGTGCCACGCAGCCCAGCAGCGGGAGCACGCGGGAGCTCCGGCGTGTTCCGCGACGGCCGGTGAGCGACTCCAGCACCGACTGCCGGCCGGCCACGATCGCGGGGGCCAGGGCCGCGAGTACCCCGGTGACGAGGCCGATCGCGGCGATGGCCAGCAGCTCCGGCGGACGGATGTCGAGGGCGCCGAACCGGATCCCGGACCAGCTCTCGATCAGCGGACGGAAGGCGGCTGTCAGCCCGATGCCCGCGGCGACCCCGGCGGTGGCGCCGACTCCGCCGAGGACCACACCGCCGGCCAGGACCACGGCCCGTACCTGACTCCGGTCGCCGCCGCAGGTGCCGACGAGGCCGAGCTGTCTGCGGGAGCGGCGGGCACCGACGGCGAAGGCGGGACCGGCCAGCAGGACGATCTCCAGGACGGCCATGGCGATGACGGTCACCAGGGCGGCACTCAGCTCCAGCTCGATCGGCTCGAAGCTCTGCCCGGCATGCGCGGCCCTCGGTATCTCCGAGTCGGGCGGCGGGTCGAGGACGACCTGGCGGGACAGCACCAGGACCCCCTTCTTGTTGGCCGTGAGCACGTCGGACCAGGGGACTCCGACTCCGGCCGGTCCCTCGACCAGCCAGGTCATGTCACCGACCTGGGGCGGCACCACCTTCTTGTCCCGGTCGGACGCGGCCTGCCAGGGCGCGATGACCGCCCCCGGATCGGCGTACAGCGCTTCCCGCCACAGATCGGCGGGCAGTTCCACGCTCCCGGTGATCGTGTACGTCTGCTCGGGACCGCGCAGCGTCGTGCGGGAGCCGATGTGGAGCCCCGTCGACTTCAGGAAGTGCTCGGTCGCCACGACCTGGTCCTTGCCGTCCGGGTAGGACCCCTTCGTCAGCTCGACCTTGCCCCGGACGAGCGGATCCGCGGTGCGCAGTTCGACGATGTCGGTGGTGATGATGCCGTGCCGGGTGGTGACCGTGGCGGGCACGCCCTGCTCGGTGATGTACCGGGCGCCCTCGGGGAGCGTGCCCGGTACGTCGACGGGGGCGGAGTCGGCGTCGGCGGCGGCGGCGTACGGTTCGGCCGGGCTGTCGTCCAGTGCGCCCCAGTTCGTGGCGTTGGGCATCTGCTCCACCTCGACGGGGCCGATGCCCGCCGAGCTGAACAACGCGTCCGCCGATCCCAGCTGGGCCGTCAGCTGCTCAGCCTTGCTGGGCGTGGAGCTGCGGTACGTGACGTCGGCGGCCGTGACCCCGAGGACCGGCAGGGCGATCATGGCGACGACGAGGGCGCTGCGGCCCTTGGACCGCAGGGCGTCGCGCCGGGCGATCCGCAGGGCGGCGCGCCAGCCGGAGAGGAGGCTCACTCGGCCCCCTCCGCGGTGAGCAGCGACTCGGCCCGGGCGGACAGCGTCTGGTCCACGACCGAGCCGTCCCGGAGGAAGACGACCCGGTCCGCCCAGGCCGCGTACCGGGGCTCGTGCGTCACCATCACGCCGGCCGCCCCCTGGTCACAGCGGTTGCGGAGCAGGGCCAGGACGGTTTCACCGGTCTCGGAGTCGAGGGCCCCGGTGGGTTCGTCGGCGAGCACCAGGCGCCGGTCGCCGACGAGGGCGCGTGCGATGGCGACCCGCTGCTGCTGGCCGCCGGACATCTCGTCCGGGAAGCGGTCGGCGACGTCGGCCAGGCCCATCTCCTCCAGAGCGGCCACGGCCTCCTTGCGCGCCTTGCGGACGGAGACGCCGTCCAGCTCCCGGGGCAGGGCGATGTTCTCCGCCGCGGTGAGGGCGGGTATCAGGTTGTAGTCCTGGAAGACGTAGCCCACGCTGCGGCGGCGCAGGGCGGCGAGCCCTCGGTGGCCCAGCGTGGAGAGGTCCTGGCCCTCGATGACGACCTGGCCGCTGGTCGCGGTGTCGAGCCCGCCGGCCAGGGTCAGGAGGGTGGACTTGCCGGAGCCGGAGGGTCCCATGACGGCGACGAGCTCGCCGGTGCGCACGGACAGGTCGATGCCCCGCAGGGCGTGCACCTCCGCGGCACCGGAGCCGTGGGTACGGGTCAGCGCCCGCAGTTCGAGGACCGGCCCGTCCACGGACGGACCGGTGGACGGGGCAGGGACGGACAAGGGCATGGCGGGTGGTTCCCCCTGAGGAAGAAGTACGGAAGACGCGGTACGCAGGTGCGGGGCCGAGCCGGCCCCCGGTCAGCGGCGGGACCCCTCGGCCCGCGTGGTCCGGCGTACGGCGGGCGTAGCAGGACGGGCGGGGGGCTCCGTGGCGGCGGCCTCGGCGAGGCGTACGAGGCGGGACTCGCAGTGGTCCAGCCACCGGGCCTCCGCCTCGGCCTGGAAGATCAGCTGTTCCACCACGAGCAGCCAGGCCACCTCGTCGCGGTCCGAGGGGACGTCGGCGAGCGCCTGTGCCTTCAGCCGCGTGTAGTCCTGCATGGCCTTCAGCGTGTGGCTGCGCTGTGACTGGATGACGGCCCGGATGTCGACCCCGGGCGCCCCCACGGCCATGGCGAGCTTGATGGCCAGCTCGTCCCTGGGCGGGTGGCTGCGGTCGACGGGCGTCCCGAACCAGTTGCGCAGCTCGGTGCGGCCGTCGTCGGTGATCGAGTAGAGCGTGTGTCCGGCGTCGTCCTCGCCGTCCTGGGTGACCATGCCGTCACGTTCCAGCCGGCTGAGCGTCGTGTAGACCTGGCCGACGTTCAGCGGCCAGGTGGAGCCCGTGCGGGACTCGAATTCGGTGCGGAGCTGGGAGCCGTACCGAGGCCCCCGTTCCAGAAGGGCCAGAAGCCCGTGACGGATCGACATACTGAGTATGTATACCGAGTATGCTCGCCACCGCAAGCCTTCCGGGGAGCGCGGACAAAGGGGGGTCAGTTGGCGCGGCGCATACGGATGGCCAGAAACCCCGTCCCCAGCCCGACCAGGACGATCCCCGTCCCGAGCAGGACCTGCTTCACGTGGCGCACGGCCGGGCGGCTCATCGCCCGCTCGCGCGCCGTCCGCCCCGGCTCGGGGAACGCGCCGGGCGGCGGGGTGTACGCGGGCGCCTCGCCCGGTTCGTCCTCCGGCGGGACCTCGTCGGCCGGAGTCCCGGTGGGCGCGACCTCCGAGGGTGCCAGCGACCTCCCGGGGCGCGCCCGCCCCTCTGCGGCCGACCGTCCGGCCATGGGCGCCTCGTCCGTGGAAGCGGAGGAAGAAGCGGAGCCGTGGGGGGAAGGGGAGGCGGGGGCCTGAAGGGCCGCGCGGAGGCCGGCGGCCGGGGCGTGCTCAGAGGCACACGCCGCCGTGGTCGCGGGGCCGAGTGCCACCCCCGCCGCCATCACCAGACAGGCCACGCACTGTGACGGCCGTGAAGCCAGGAGTCCTGGAGGCATGGGATCAGGGTCACATGCACGGATATGTCCGGCATCCTGGATGCAGCCACCGGCCGACGGGGGAGCCACCGGCCGTCGGGGGAGCCACCGGCAGCGCCGGACCCCGCCCTCATGAGCGACCCGAGCCGCCTCGGCGGAGCAGGCCGAGCCGCCTCGGCGGAGCAGGCCGGGTCACCTCGTCGGATCAGGCAGGGTCGCCCGTGGCGATGCGGAGCTCGAAGTGCGCGCCCCGCTCGGCCACGGCGGTCCCTGTGGTCGGGAACTGGTCGATGACCTGGTCCTCGGCGTACGTGTTGCCCGGGATCTCGATCACCTTGACCGTCCATCCGGCGGCGTCGATGCACGCCCTCGCCGAAAGGATGTCCTTGTAGATGAAGTTGGGCGCCTGGACCTTCGCCGGATCGTTGGTGTCCTCCGTCGCGTCCGTGCACTGGTCGGTCTTCATCGTCCGGTTGCGCTCCGGCGGCTTGTGCTCGCCGTCCGCCACGGAACCGCTGGTCCCGGGGTCGCCGTCCTTGCCGTTCTCGGAGTCGTCGTTGTTCATCACCAGCGCGCCGATCAGGCTGCCCACCGCGACCAGGGCCACCAGGGCCGACCCCACGACGATCCACTTGCTCCGCGAGGAACCGCTCCCGCCCCCCGCACCGCTCACCGTGGGCTGCGGGGACATCGTGTAGGGCGCCGGGGTCTGGTGCGCGAGGTGGGCGGGCGGCGTCCCGTAGGGCTGGGGTGCCTGCGGGTATCCGTACCCCGGGGTGGGCGCGGGCGTGGGAGCGTACGGGCCCGGCTGGTGCGGCTGCGGCTGGTAGGGCGTCTGGACGCCGTGCGGGGCCGGTGCCGCCTGGTCGACGGGCGGGAAGACCGCCGAGCCGACCCCCGCGCCGCTGTTCGCCGGGCCGCCGCCGGCGACGATCGCCGGGGCGCCCGCGTGGCCGCCCGCGTTCAGGACGCGGGTGATCTCGTCCTGCATCGCGGCGGCGCTGGGGAAGCGCTCGTTCGGATTCTTCTTCAGGGCGCGGGCGACGAGGGCGTCCATCGCGGGTGTGACCGACCGGTTGATGCTGGACGGCGCGACCGGCTCCTCCTGCACATGCGCGTACGCGATGGCGAGCGGCGAGTCCGCGTCGAACGGGATCCGGCCCGTGAGGAGTTGGAAGAGCATGATGCCGACCGAGTAGAGGTCGGAGCGCGCGTCCACCCCGCGTCCCAGGGCCTGTTCGGGGGAGAGGTACTGCGGGGTGCCGACGACCATGCCCGTCTGGGTCATGGAGGTGACGCCGGACTGCATGGCGCGGGCGATGCCGAAGTCCATGACCTTGACCACACCGCGCTTGGTCATCATGACGTTGCCGGGCTTGATGTCCCGGTGCACCAGGCCCATCTCGTGGCTGGTCTCCAGGGCGGCGAGCACGTCGGCCGTCACCTTGAGCGCCTTCTCGGCGGGCATCGCGCCGAACTGCCGGATGTCCGCCTGGAGTACGGAGCCGAGCGGCTGCCCCTCGACGTACTCCATGACGATGTACGGCATCAGCGCGCCGCCGAGCTCGTCCTCGCCCGTGTCGAACACCGAGACGATGTTGGTGTGCTGGAGTTTGGCGACCGCCTGGGCCTCGCGCCGGAAGCGCTCACGGAAGGACTGCTCGCGTCCCAGCTCCGTGTGCAGGGTCTTGATGGCGACCTGGCGGTCGAGCGCCGAGTCGTAGGCCAGGTAGACGGAGGCCATACCGCCCTCGCCGAGCAGATCGCGCAGCTGGTAGCGGCCCCCGGCCACGGAACCGCCCGCGTACCGCCCCTGCGTTCCGTGCGCGTCCTGGCTCATGAACTGCATCCCCCTGGTGATCCCTGTTACAGGCCAAGTCTGCCCGAGGGGTCCGACACGTCAAGCCGGGTGCCCGTTCCGTGACCCTACGCACAAGAAGCGTCTCGGAAGCGTTACAGGAAACGCATCGGATTTGCGCAGGCGGCGCGCCAGCCGATTGGATGACCCGTCCCTCTCGGAATCGGTGTGCGGGCCGGAGGCTGTAGCGTGACGTGGCAATGCAGCACACCGTGAGAACCCGCGGACGCGTGGACAGATACGACGGCGAGGACTGATGGCACCCGATTCCGAAGCAAACGGCGGCGGAGTTTCGGATGGCACCGACTCCTGGGGTGTCGATGGTGTCGTCGGAGACGGCCGTTACCGCATGACCCACCGGCTCGGCCGGGGCGGTATGGCGGAGGTGTTCGCCGCGGAGGACGTGCGTCTGGGACGCACCGTCGCGGTGAAGCTGCTCCGCTCCGACCTCGCCGAGGACCCTGTTTCCAAGGCCCGCTTCACACGCGAGGCGCAGTCGGTCGCCGGGCTCAACCACCATGCGATCGTCGCCGTGTACGACTCCGGCGAGGACGTCGTGGGCGGCGCGACCGTGCCGTACATCGTGATGGAGCTGGTCGAGGGGCGCACCATCCGCGACCTCCTGATCAGTGCCGAGGCCCCGCCGCCGGAGCAGGCGCTGATCATCGTCTCGGGGGTGCTGGAGGCGCTCGCGTACTCGCACCAGCACGGCATCGTGCACCGGGACATCAAGCCGGCGAACGTGATCATCACCAACTCCGGTGCCGTCAAGGTGATGGACTTCGGCATCGCCCGTGCGCTGCACGGTGCCCAGTCGACGATGACGCAGACCGGCATGGTCATGGGGACGCCCCAGTACCTCTCCCCGGAACAGGCGCTCGGCAAGGCGGTCGACCACCGCTCCGACCTGTACGCCACCGGCTGCCTGCTCTACGAACTCCTCGCCATGCGACCGCCGTTCACCGGCGAGACGCCGCTGTCGGTGGTGTACCAGCACGTGCAGGACATCCCGGTCCCGCCGTCCGACGTCTACGACGCCGTGCCGCCCGAGCTGGACGGCATGGTCATGCGCTCCCTGGCCAAGGAGCCGGACGACCGGTTCCAGAGCGCCGAGGAGATGCGCGGCCTGGTCCAGTACTCCCTGCAGATGCTCCAGGTCCAGGGCGGTCACACCGGCACGTGGAACACCGGCCCGGTCATGGCGAACGACGGCGGCGGCCACACCGCGGCGATGCACATGGGCGGCGGCACGGCCGCCATGGCGCACCCGATGCACGGTGACACCTCGCAGGGCCCGATCCTGCCGCCGATGAACCCCGACGACGGGGCGTACACCGGCAGCCATCAGAGCGGCGGCGGCGGCCGCGGCAAGATGGTGCTCTTCGTCGTGCTCGCCCTCGTCGCGATCGCGGCCGGTGTGGCGTTCGCCGTGAAGGCGGGGAACGACAGCAGTGGCGAGAAGAAGCCGTCCTCCCCCACCACGACGGTCTCGCCCTCGCCCGACGCGTCCTCGGCGAAGCCGACGGACGAGGCGACGGACGAGGCGACCGAGGAGCCGGAGAACTCCACGGGCGACCAGAACTGGCGCACCCGGCAGCCGTCCTACGAGCCGTCCTACACCCCGACCAAGCCGACCCAGGAACCGACGGAGCCCACGAGCTCACCCGACCCGGGCACGAGTGACGGCGGTACGGCGACGGAGGGCGGCTCCGGCGACGACGGCGGGTCGGAGGGCGACTCCGGCGACACCGGCGAGAGCGGTGACCCGGCCAACGGCGGTACGACCGAGGGCAACACCACCACCGGAACGGGTACCGCCGCCGGGGCCGCGGCGGGCGCGGCGGCCGGCAACACCACCACCGGCACCGGCACGACCCCGTAGGTGCGGGCGCCCGGCCTCACCCCGTGAAGGCCTCGCTGACCGCGTCGTAGGCGCGTGTCCACCACACCGCCAGGGCCGACACCGCAGGGAACTGCGGGTCGGCCCTGCGGTCGTGCAGGCGGTAGCGCCAGCTCAGTATCCAGAAGTCGTTCAGCCGCTCCCACCACACCCGGTGCACCGCGGACGCGAGTTCGGCCGCGGAAGCCCCGGCCGAGCGCCGGTAGGCGCGGGCGTACGCCCGCACCTTCTCCAGGGCCAGTTCCCCGTCCGGCCGGACGAAGAAGATGACCGCGGCCCGCACCGCCTCCTCCGCCCGTGGCTGCACGCCGAGTCGGTCCCAGTCCACGATCGCCACCGGGTCGGGCCCCCGGTAGAGCAGGTTCAGCGGATGGAAGTCGCCGTGCACCCAGCCGCGTGCCGGCTCACCGGGCGGGGGCGGGCGGCGGTGGGCGTGCTGTTCCAGCAGGGCGCGGCGTTCCACCAGCCGGTGCACGGCGAGTTCGTCGAAGGCGTCCCGGGGGCCCGTGCCGTGCGCGGAGGCGGACGCCAGCAGGTCGTCGATCAGCGCGAAGGTGTCGGCGGGGTCCGGGCTCTGCCCCCGTCCGGCCGGCGGCGGGGCCTCCTCCATGACCTGCTCCAGGCCCGTGTGCACGGCGCCGAGCAGTGCTCCGAGCCGCCGGGACTGGGCGGTCGTCAGCTGGGTGCCGTCCCGGTGGAGCCCGTCGACCCACGGGTGCAGGGCATAGCGACGGCCTTCGATGACGGTCACCGTGTCACCGTCCGTGTCCGCGAGGGGCGGGGCGACCGGGACGCCCAACGAGTGCAGCTGCTGGGTCGCACGGTGCTGCCGGACGATGGTGGCGTGGTCACCGCTGGCGTCGTCGAGGTGGTGCTTGTCGAGGTGGTGCTTGAGGAAGAACGTCCCGCGGGTGGTGGAGACCCGGTAGCCGTGGTTCAGGAGCCCCTTGGTGAGCGGCTCGCAGGCGAGGGGCTCACCGGCCCGGGGGTAGCGGCGCAGCACCTCGCCGACCGGAGGAACAGGTGGAAAAGTCACAGATGAGCGCAGCACTCGCCACATGTTAGGTGACCCTGAGTGGCCGGTTTTACGGACTTGCGTCGTAGGCGAGAGTGTGCATACGCACCACGTGGGGATCGAGTCGGAGGTACACCGGATCGAAGGGCTCGCCGTTCACTTCGAGCGGCCCGGCCCCGAAGAGATCCCGCTGACCGGGCGTGGGTTCGGTGAGTTCGGCGGGGCCCGTGCACTGCACCGCCCACAGGCCGTCGGTGCCGGACGACGCGGGGAGCCCGGGGAAGCCGACGTTGTCCGCCCCGTACGCGATGACGTTGCCGTCGCAGCACTCGTGGTAGCCCAGCCCCCTGTGCAGCCGCAGGAACACCCGGCCCTCGATCACCTGGTGCCTGGCCACGGCCAGGAGGGGCAGGGCCCGCATGCTCGCGGCCAGCCGGCCGTGACGCACCTGGGCAAGCAGCTCCATCGCCCTCCGCCCGTCGGCGACCGAGGCGGAACCGGAACCCGAACAGTCGGCCGGGCCGGAGCCGGTACACGGCCCGGCGCCCGGATCCGGAACGGGACCACCGCCGGGTCCGGTCGCGTCGGCGGGCCGGGAAGCGGAGCCGGAACCGCTGTCGGTGCCGGGGCCGAAGGGGCGGGGAGAAAGCATGGCTCCCACTGTCCGGTAGCCGTAGGAACCGCGTAAGAGTCGGCGGCCCCGAGAGGACCGGGACCAAAGTCCCCGCGGCGTCGCTCAGCGCTTCTCGGCCTGGAGCCTGGCCACGTACGCGGCCGCCTGGGAGCGGCGCTCCATGCCCAGCTTGGCCAGCAGGCTGGAGACGTAGTTCTTGATCGTCTTCTCGGCGAGGTGCAGCCGCTCGCCGATGACCCGGTTCGTCAGGCCCTCGCCGATGAGGTCGAGGATCTTGCGTTCCTGTTCCGTCAGACCGGCCAGCCGGTCGTCGCCCCCGCTCTTCCCCTCGCGGAGCCGTTCCAGCACCCGCGCGGTCGCGACCGGGTCGAGCAGGGACTTTCCGGCCGCCACGTCGCGTACGGCGCTCAGCAGCTCGTTGCCGCGGATCGCCTTGAGGACGTAACCCGAGGCCCCGGCCATGATCGCGTCGAACAGCGCCTCGTCGTCGGCGTAGGAGGTCAGCATCAGACACTTGATGCCCTCGTCCCCGGAGCGGACCTCGCGGCAGACCTCCACGCCGCTGCCGTCCGGCAGCCGCACGTCCAGGATCGCCACGTCCGGCCGCGTCGCCGGGATGCGTGCCAGGGCGTCCGCGGCGGTGCCCGCCTCGCCGACGACCTCGATGTCCTCCTCGACGGAGAGCAGCTCATGGACTCCGCGGCGGACGACTTCGTGGTCGTCGAGCAGGAATACAGTGATTTTTCCGTCTTCACGCACAAACGAAGTCTCACACACTCCTTTCCCGTCCGCCCTTCCCTGGCGGTGACGGCCGGGATAACGTGCCGTTGTTCCGGCGGCCTCGGGGGCTGTTATCAGTGCTGTGACCAGCAAGGCTTCGCGATTTTTTCGATTTACTTGGAAATCCAAGCAAAATCGCAGGTCACAGGGTGTTTCGCAGTTATGCGACGCACTGGGTAACGTGCTTATGACAGGGCGCTCGCCGGGGCACCTGTCACGCCTGTTTCCGGCCGAGGGCACCCACCCCGTGCACGGGTAACGGACACAGGCGAGCCGCACTGGTTCCCGGCCATCCCGGGGGCCGGACCGACGGAGGAGCACGCACGTGACCGTGGAGAGCACTGCCGCGCGCAAACCGCGACGCAGCAGCAAGCGGACCAGCGCCGCGAAGACGCCACAGAAATCCGAGCCGCAGCTCGTACAGCTGCTGACGCCGGAGGGTGAGCGTGTCGAGCACCCTGACTACACGATCGACCTGAGCGGCGACGAGCTGCGCGGCCTGTACCGGGACATGGTCCTGACCCGCCGCTTCGACGCCGAGGCGACCGCGTTGCAGCGGCAGGGCGAGCTGGGCCTGTGGGCCTCGCTGCTGGGCCAGGAGGCCGCGCAGATCGGCTCCGGCCGGGCGCTGCGCGACGACGACTACGTCTTCCCGACCTACCGGGAGCACGGCGTCGCCTGGTGCCGCGGGGTCGATCCCACCAACCTGCTCGGCATGTTCCGCGGCGTGAACCACGGCGGCTGGGACCCGAACAGCAACAACTTCCACCTGTACACGATCGTCATCGGCTCGCAGACCCTGCACGCCACCGGCTACGCCATGGGCGTCGCCAAGGACGGCGCGGACTCGGCCGTGATCGCGTACTTCGGTGACGGCGCCTCCAGCCAGGGTGACGTCGCGGAGTCCTTCACCTTCTCCGCCGTCTACAACGCCCCCGTCGTCTTCTTCTGCCAGAACAACCAGTGGGCGATCTCCGAGCCGACCGAGCGGCAGACCCGGGTGCCCCTCTACCAGCGCGCCCAGGGCTACGGCTTCCCCGGTGTCCGGGTCGACGGCAACGACGTCCTGGCGTGCCTGGCCGTCACGAGGTCGGCGCTGGAGCGTGCCCGCCGGGGCGAGGGTCCGACCCTCGTCGAGGCCTTCACCTACCGGATGGGCGCCCACACCACCTCCGACGACCCGACCAAGTACCGGGCGGACGAGGAGCGGGCCGCGTGGGAGGCGAGGGACCCGATCCTGCGGCTGCGCACCTACCTGGAGAAGCAGGACCTCGCCGACGCCGCGTACTTCACCGCGCTGGACGAGGAGAGCGAGGCCCTCGGCAAGCGGGTGCGCGAAGCCGTACGAGCGATGCCCGACCCGGACCGGCTGGCCATCTTCGACCACGCCTACGCCGACGGCAGCCCGCTCGTCGACGAGGAGCGCGCCCAGTTCGCCGCCTACCAGGCATCGTTCGCCGAGGAGGGCAACTAGCCATGGCCGCCCAGAAAATGTCCATCGCCAAGGCGCTCAACGAGTCGCTGCGCAAGGCCCTGGAGACGGACCCCAAGGTCCTGATCATGGGTGAGGACGTCGGTAAGCTCGGCGGTGTCTTCCGCATCACGGACGGGCTCCAGAAGGACTTCGGCGAGGACCGCGTCATCGACACGCCGCTCGCCGAGTCGGGCATCGTCGGCACGGCGATCGGCCTGGCCCTGCGCGGCTACCGTCCGGTCGTGGAGATCCAGTTCGACGGCTTCGTCTTCCCGGCGTACGACCAGATCGTCACGCAGCTCGCCAAGATGCACGCCCGCGCGCTCGGCAAGATCAAGCTGCCCGTCGTCGTCCGTATCCCCTACGGCGGCGGCATCGGGGCCGTCGAGCACCACAGCGAGTCGCCCGAGGCGCTGTTCGCGCACGTGGCCGGGCTGAAGGTCGTCTCGCCGTCCAACGCGAGCGACGCCTACTGGATGATGCAGCAGGCCGTGCAGAGCGATGACCCGGTCATCTTCTTCGAGCCGAAGCGGCGCTACTGGGACAAGGGCGAGCTGGACACCGAGGCCATCCCGGGCTCGCTGCACAGCGCCGCCACCGTCCGAGAGGGCACCGATCTCACGCTCGTCGCCTACGGCCCGATGGTGAAGGTCTGCCTGGAGGCCGCCTCGGCCGCCCAGGAGGAGGGCAAGTCGATCGAGGTCCTGGACCTGCGGTCGATGTCCCCGATCGACTTCGACGCCGTGCAGGCGTCGGTCGAGAAGACCGGCCGGCTGGTCGTGGTCCACGAGGCACCGGTGTTCTACGGCTCCGGCGCCGAGATCGCCGCACGGATCACCGAGCGCTGCTTCTACCACCTGGAGGCCCCGGTGCTACGGGTCGGCGGCTACCACGTCCCGTACCCGCCGGCCCGGCTGGAGGACGAGTACCTGCCCGGCCTGGACCGGGTGCTCGACGCCGTCGACCGCTCGCTGGCGTACTGAGGAGAGGGGTCGTGACGACGATGACCGAAACGTCTGCTCGCTTCCGTGAGTTCAAGATGCCCGATGTGGGCGAAGGACTGACCGAGGCCGAAATCCTCAAGTGGTTCGTCCAGCCCGGCGACACCGTGACCGACGGCCAGGTGGTGTGCGAGGTCGAGACGGCCAAGGCCGCGGTCGAGCTGCCGATCCCGTTCGACGGGGTCGTGCACGAGCTGCGCTTTCCCGAGGGCACCACCGTCGACGTCGGCGAGGTGATCATCGCGGTGGACGTGGCGCCCGGCAGCGGTGACGCCCCGGCCGAACCGGAACCCGTGCAGGAGGCCGTACCGGAGCCCGAGGCCGAGGAGGCCCCCAAGGGCCGCCAGCCGGTGCTCGTCGGGTACGGCGTGGCCGAGAGCTCCACCAAGCGGCGGGCCCGCAAGGGCGCCGAGGTCCCCGGCCCGGCCGCCGCCGCGGTCCAGGCCGAGCTGAACGGCCGCGCCCCCGTGGCCCCCGCCCCTTCGCCGGTGCCGGAGGGCAGGCCGCTGGCCAAGCCGCCGGTGCGCAAGCTGGCCAAGGACCTCGGGATCGACCTCGCCACGGTCACCCCGACCGGCGAGGGCGGCATCATCACCCGCGACGACGTCCACGCGGCCGCCACCCCGGCCACGCCCGAGCAGCCCGCGCCCGCCGTCGAGGAGCCGGCAGCGGCCGTGAGCCCCGCCCCGGCAGCCGCCCAGGGCGCCCGGGAGACCCGCATCCCGGTCAAGGGCGTACGCAAGGCCATCGCCCAGGCCATGGTCGGCAGCGCCTTCACCGCGCCGCACGTCACCGAGTTCGTCACCGTCGACGTGACGCGCACGATGAAGCTGGTGGCGGAGCTCAAGGAGGACAAGGACATGGCGGGGGTGCGGGTCAACCCGCTCCTCATCATCGCCAAGGCCCTCCTGGTCGCGATCAAGCGCAACCCGGCCGTCAACGCCGCCTGGGACGAGGCTGCCCAGGAGATCGTCCAGAAGCACTACGTCAACCTGGGCATCGCCGCGGCCACCCCGCGCGGCCTGATCGTGCCGAACATCAAGGACGCGCACGAGAAGACCCTCCCGGAGCTGGCCGGGGCCCTGGGCGAGCTGGTCTCCACCGCCCGCGAGGGCCGGACGTCCCCCGCCGCCATGGCGGGCGGCACGGTGACCATCACCAACGTCGGCGTCTTCGGTGTCGACACCGGCACGCCGATCCTCAACCCCGGCGAGTCGGCGATCCTCGCGGTCGGCGCCATCAAGCTCCAGCCGTGGGTCCACAAGGGCAAGGTGAAGCCGCGTCAGGTGACCACGCTGGCGTTGTCGTTCGACCACCGACTGGTCGACGGCGAGCTCGGCTCCAAGGTCCTCGCGGACGTCGCGGCGATCCTGGAACAGCCGAAGCGGTTGATCACCTGGGCCTGACGGCCCCGGCGGTAGGTGTGACGGGTGGGCCCGCGCGGAGGGCGTGCGGGCCCATCGCCATGTCCGGCGCCGGTCGCCGCAGGGAGAGTTCGGCGTAGACCGTCTTGCCCACGGCACGCGGCTCGACGCCCCAGTCGTCGGCGAGCTGCGCCACGACCACGAGGCCCCGCCCGTAGCACTCGTCGTCCGCCGCCGCCCGCAGCCCCGGCAGCCGCTCCCCGCGTGGATCACTCACCGCGATCCGGAGCGTGGCCGCGGTGAGGGTCAACTCCACGCGGAAGAGGCGGCCCCGCAGCGAGCCGTGCAGCAGGGCGTTCGTCGCCAACTCGCTGACCAGCAGCGCGGTGTCACAGGCCAGTTCCGGGTGCCCCCACTGCGCGACGAGCCGGGCGGCCCGGTGCCGGCAGAGGGACACGCTGCGTGAGGTGGGGGTGTAGTCGAGCCGGTCCCGGCGGAGGACGGGGTCGGGTGCGGGGATTTCCTGGGCTGCGGTCATGGACGCGTGCCTCCGTGGGGTGCGGGCGGTGGCGATGCCGGGGCCTGCGGTGTGGGGGCCGGGGGCGGCCCGGAGCAGGGCAGGGCGGTGCACTTCCGCCGTTCGGTTCCGCTGAGCGAGCGGGTGCGTGCTGAACGTAGCGACCTCGTGAGTTGGGTGCAAGTGAAACGGGGACAAGTGTCCCCAATGGGGGAGCGTGGTCGACGACTGGATCCGGGAGGCGGGACACTGATGCGGTGAACGGAGCGACGCGGCAAGGTAATCGGTCGTCAACTGTCCTGGCACGCAGGCTCGGTAGTGAGCTGCTGCGTCTGCGGGATGCGTCCGGGAAGACGCAGCAGGAGGCGGCCCAGGTCATCAGCGCGACCAACTCGAAGATCGTGAAGATGGAACGGGGGTGGGTCCCGATGAGGGACCCGGACATCCGTACTCTCTGCGAGTTCTACGGTGTCGATGACGCGAAGCTTGTCGGTCGCCTGCTGGAGGTGGCACGGCTGGACCGCGAGCGCCGTAAGGCGAAAGGCTGGTGGAACCAGTATCCGGAGCTGCGCTCGCTGGTCGAATACGTTGCGCTCGAAGACATCGCGACGGCCGTCAGGACCTGGCAGGTGGCCTTCGTGCCTGGGCTCCTACAGACCCCGGACTACGCGCGGGCGCTCGCGGTCGGTAACGCGGAGTGGGACGACCCGGAGGAGATCGAGCGCTTTGTCGAGGCGAAGATCGCCCGGCAGGCGCGTCTGGGGGACGCCAACCCGCTCGCCCTGTGGGCGATCGTCGGAGAAGGGGCCCTCCGTCAACTGGTCGGTGGCCGTGAGGTGATGCGTGCGCAATTGGCACGTCTCATCGAGGCTGCCGCTGAGCCAAATGTCACGGTGCAGGTTGTCCCGTTCCTCGCGGGGTCGCATCCGGGCATGACCAGCGCATTCAGCGTCGTATCGTTCGCCGAACCCGGTGCTTTGGACGTGGTTTACATGGACACGACTTCGTCTACGCTGTGGCTGGAGAGCGAGACGGACGCCGCGCGTCACAATGTCACGTTCGGCCGCATTGCTCGAAGCGGACTCGCTCCCCGCGATTCCATCGCTCTGATGGAGCGTATTCGCAAGGAGTTGTAGTCGTGCCCCACTTCGAGTTCGTCAAGTCCAGCTACAGCAGCGGCAACGGCGAGTGCGTCGAAGTAGCCCGCAACATCCCCCGTACCGTCGCCGTCCGCGACTCCAAGCGGCCCGGCGGCCCGCACGTCACCGTCACCCCCGCCGCCTGGGACGCCTTCACGGCCGACCTGCGCCGGCAGCCGTAGGCGCGACGGAGGGGCCCGGTCCGCGCAAGCGAGTGCGCGGGCCGGGCCCCTCCTCCGTACGGCCGTCGGCTACTTCTTGAACCCGTAGTCCAGCAGCTTCTTCGCGTCGCTCGTCCGGGAGCTCACCGAGGACGACGTCAGCACCGTGCCGATGACCGTCTTGCCGTTCCGGGTCGCGGCGAAGACCAGGCAGTACTTGGCGGTCGGTCCCGAGCCGGTCTTGACCCCGATCGCGCCGCTGTAACCGCCCAGCAGCGGGTTGGTGTTGTCCCACGCCATGTAGCGGTAGCCGCCGCTCTTGGTCGTGACCTTCTGCTTCGTCGACTTCGTCTTCACGACGGTGCGGAACGTGGAGTTCTTCATCGCGTTGCTCGCGAGCTTCGTCAGGTCGCGCGGGGTCGAGTAGTTCGAGCCGCTGCCGATGCCGTCGAACGAGTCGAAGTGCGTGTTCTTCAGACCGAGGCTCTTGGCGCTCGCGTTCATCTTGCCGATGAAGGACTTCACGCGGGCCGCGCGGGTGCTGCCGGAACCGAACTTGTCGGCGAGCGCGTAGGCCGCGTCACAGCCGGACGGCAGCATGAGGCCGTACAGGAGCTGGCGCACCGTCACCTTGTCGCCGACGATCAGCCGGGCCGACGAGGCGTTCTTGGAGACGATGTAGTCGCTGTACGCCTTCTGGATCGTGACCTTGGAGTCCAGATTCAGGTTCTTCTGGGCCAGCACCACCTTGGCGGTCATTATCTTCGTGGTGGAACCGGTCGGACGCCGGGTGTCGGCGGCCTTGCTGTACAGGGCCTTCGCCGTGCCGTTGTTCATCACGAACCCGCCCTTGGCGGTGATCGAGGGCGTCGGCGGTGCCGCGGCCTGGGCCCCGGAGGCGAAAGCCCCGCCCGCGAGCAGTGCTCCCGCCGTCAGGGCGATCACGGTCGCGACCGATGCGCGACGTGCGCCCGTAATGCCGTGTATCAAGGTCAACGCTCCAAATGTGTCTGCCAGGCGCCCGCACAGAGCGGTGCGCTCAGTGGTGAGACTCATGAGGCGGCCGGGAGGCTGTACACACGGACGGGTGAATGTGCGGGTGCTTGGTGATGCATCCGTCCAGATCTGCCGGCGGAAGGGAGGGCGGCCGGGCCGGAAGCTGCCCGGCCGGGGACGCCGCGGTCCAGAATCCGGACGTGGGGAACCTGCGCGTCCCTGTTGTATCTATGCTGTGTGCATGCCTGCTGCTCCTCCGGCCCCCGCCCCCCACTCGCCGCCGCCCGCCAAGCGTCCTCCCGCCGCCGAGCGGGTCTACACCCACATCAAGGAAGCGGTCCTGGACCGCCGCTACGAGGGCGGAACGCTCCTCACCGAGGGCGATCTCGCCGAGGCCGTCGGGGTCTCCCGCACGCCCGTACGGGAGGCGCTGCTGCGCCTGGAGGTCGAAGGGCTGATCAAGCTCTACCCGAAGAAGGGCGCGCTGGTGCTCGCCGTCTCCGCGCAGGAGATCTCGGACGTGGTGGAGACCCGGCTGCTGGTCGAGGAGTTCGCCGCCCGCAAGGCGGTCCCCGCCTCTCCGCGGCTCATCGCCCGGCTGGAGCAGCTTCTGGAGGAGCAGCGGCAGCTCGCGGAGGAGGGGGATCTGGCCGCCGTGTCCGTCAAGGACCGCTGCTTCCACGCCGAGATCGTGCGTCACGCGGGCAACGAGATCCTCTCGCGCCTCTACGACCAGCTCCGCGACCGTCAGTTGCGGATGGGTGTCGCCGTGATGGAGGCACATCCCGGGAGGATCGCCGCCAACATCACGGAGCACGGTGAGCTGCTCGACGCGATCCGGTCCGGTGACGCGGAGGGTGCCGCCCAGGTCGTGCGCCGCCACGTCAGCCGGGTCAGGGTGCTGGTGCGGGGTGAGGACCGATGACGTCTGCCGCTCCCGGCCTGGCGCTGCCCGGTGATCCGCCCGGCGGCCGGCGTGCCGTCTGGATCTGGGGCATCGGTGTCGCCGTCTACTTCGTCGCCATCATCTTCCGTACGAGTCTGGGGGTCGCCGGACTCGACGCCGCTGACCGGTTCGACGTCAACGCCTCGGCCCTGTCGACGTTCTCGATCCTCCAACTGCTGGTCTACGCGGGCATGCAGATACCCGTCGGCCTGATGGTCGACCGCCTCGGCACCAAGAAGGTCCTCGCGCTCGGTGCCGTGCTCTTCACCCTGGGGCAACTGGGCTTCGCGCTCTCCCCCTCGTACGGCATGGCGCTCGCCTCCCGCGCGCTGCTCGGCTGCGGGGACGCGATGACCTTCATCAGTGTCCTGCGGCTGGGCTCCCGTTGGTTCCCGGCCCGCCGCGGCCCCATGATCGGCCAGGTCGCCGCCCTGTTCGGGATGGCCGGCAACCTCGTCTCGACGCTCGTCATCGCCCGCGCGCTGCACGGCTACGGCTGGACCACCACCTTCGTCGGCAGTTCGCTGGCGGGTGTGGTGGTGCTGGTGGTCATGCTGCTCTTCCTGAAGGACCACCCCGAGGGCCATGAACCGCCGCCCGCCGAGCACGCCGGAGCGGCGTTCGTGCGGAAGCAGATCGCGGCCTCCTGGCGTGAACCGGGCACCCGGCTGGGGATGTGGGTGCACTTCACGACCCAGTTCCCCGGCATGGTCTTCCTGCTGCTGTGGGGCATGCCGTTCCTGGTCGAGGCGCAGGGGCTGAGCCGGGGGACCGCCGGTGAGCTGCTCACTCTGGTGGTGCTCTCCAACATGGTGGTGGGGCTCGTCTACGGGCAGATCATCGCCCGGCACCACGCGGCACGGGCCCCGCTCGCCCTCGGGACGGTGGCCATGACGGCCCTGCTCTGGGCCTCCGCGATCTTCTACCCCGGGGACCACGCGCCGATGGGGCTGCTGGTCACCCTGTGCGTGGTGCTCGGAGCCTGCGGGCCGGCCTCGATGATCGGCTTCGACTTCGGCCGGCCCGCCAATCCACCGGAGCGCCAGGGCACCGCCTCGGGGATCGTCAACATGGGCGGCTTCATCGCCTCGATGACCACGCTGTTCGCGATCGGGGTCCTGCTGGACGCGACGGGGGACAACTACCGCATCGCGTTCGCCTCGGTCTTCGTCCTGGAGGCGCTCGGCGTCGTCCAGATCCTGCGTCTGCACTCCCGCGCCACGGCGCGTGAACGCGACCACCACGTGGTCAGCCGGGTGGAAGCCGTGCACGTACCCGCGTGAGGTGAGGGCCGGACCGCGCCCCGGGGCCCAGGCCCGCGCCAGGGCCCTCGGGCACGCCGGGGCTACGGCGTGACGGCGAAGTGGTGCAGGATCGCCGAGGCCAGGTCCTGGTCACCCTCGACCTTGACCCGGTCCTCCACCGCCTGCGCCCGAACCCGCCCGCAGGCCAGTCGGTAGTACGTCTCCCAGTCCATCACCAGCGTCGCCGCCGGCCCCAGCGAGGGCGCGCCGTCGACCGAACCGCGCCCCTCGGCGTCGACCCGCACCGTGCGCAGGAACTCGACCGGGCCGTGCACGTCGAAGACCACGGCCGAATTCGGGGGAGCGCCCGCGTCCTTCGCGACGACCTTGGGCAGCGCGGCCAGCAGGGTGTCCCGGGCGACGAGCGCCCCGGGGGAGTCCAGGTTGCCCGGCTGACCCAGCGACGTACGCAGGTCCTGCTCATGCACCCAGACGTCGAAGGCCCGCATGTGCAGCGCCAGTTCCAGGGTCTGCTCGGTCCCGAGGGGCGCCCGCACCATGGTGTCGGGGGCACGCGTCTCGTTGCGCAGCTGACGCATGCGGCGGATGAGCGTGTACTCCAGCTCCGAGGTCATCTCCGGCGCCGTGTGGTGGCGCCGGACGTCCACCTGCATCTCCATGTAGCGCTGGATGTCGTTCTGCACGTGGTAGAGGTCGCGCGGCAGCGAGTGGATCGGACGCGGATCGCCGAGCTGTTCGCACTCCATCCCGATGACGTGCGAGACGATGTCCCGCACCGACCAGCCCGGGCATGGCGTACGTCGGTTCCACTCCCCCTCGACGAGCGGCTTCACCAGCTCGGCTATCGACTCGATGGAGTGGGTCCAGGCATCGGCGTAGGTCTGGAGGCTGGGATGGACGGTCACGGGACCCCTCGTGCGGTTCTGCGGTGCATGGGCTGAAGAGCAGGTAGTTCCGGCGGACTGGCCGGTACTGACGGCGGGTTGCGTGGGGCTCCTAAGTTACGCTGCGAGTAGGCACCCCGGCAGTGCTTTCGTGTGACGATCGTAGGCCGGTGTTGACGTCTCCCCTGCCAGGACGGTGGTAGTGTGCACGCCTCCCTCATCCAGATCGCTGTAAACCCGGATGAATCGGTCAATTCCCGTAGGGAACGCGCTGCTTCACTAGTCGTCGACCAGCGGGGGGCGGACCTGGTCGTCCTTCCCGAGCTGTGGCCGGTCGGCGCCTTCAACTACACCGAGTTCGCCACCGAGGCGGAGCCGCTGCTCGGACCCACGCACGACGTGATGGCGAAGGCCGCCGCCGAGGCCGGTGTCTGGCTGCACGCGGGCTCGTTCGTCGAGCGGGGCGAGGACGGCACCCTCTACAACACCTCGCTCGTCTTCTCTCCCGAGGGCCGGCTCGCCGCCGTCTACCGCAAGATCCACCGCTTCGGCTTCGACAAGGGCGAGGCCGTGATGATGGGCGCCGGTGAGGAGCTCGTCTCGGTCGCCCTGCCGCAGACCGTGCTCGGCCTCGCCACCTGCTATGACCTCCGTTTCCCGGAGCTGTTCCGGGGGCTGGCCGACGCGGGCGCCGAGACCCTCGTCGTCGTGGCCGGCTGGCCCGAGCGCCGCCGCTCGCACTGGACGCTGCTGGCGAAGGCCCGGGCCGTGGAGAACCAGGCGTACGTCCTGGCCGTCGGCTCGGCGGGCACCCACGCGGAGATCCAGCAGGCCGGACACAGCATCGTCGTCGACCCCTGGGGCGAGGTGCTCGCCGAGGCCGGTGCGGACGAGGAGGTGCTCACCGTGGAGTTCGACCCGGCGAGGACCGCCGCCGTCCGGGAGCAGTTCCCCGCGCTCAAGGACCGCCGCCTGGGACTCGCCCCGCGCCGCTGAGACGCGGGGCCCCCTGTTTCACGTGAAACAGGGCGTCATCCGTCGCGCTCCTTGTCGGCGAGGACGATCACGCACACCGCCACCGCCACCAGCAGGGGCACGTCCGCGTCCTCGCGCACGATGTCGATGCCGTAGGTGTCGCGGACGGTGAGCCAGCGCCGGGAGATCTGAGCCAGCAGTTCGCCGTCGTAGTCGACGGCGAACTCGCGGTCCAGGATCTTGCCGCTGACGTCGAGTTCGGTGCCTTCCACGAGCGTCACGCGATAGTGGTTGCGCAGCAGCGAGAGCCGCTTCCGCTTGATCCGGGCCAGCTCCTCGCCGCCGCGCTCGATGATCATCGTGTCGCGCAGGCTGATCAGCTTCTGGCGGAACTCCACCAGGACCCGGCCGTCGGGGTCCTTCAGCTCGAAGGTGTCGCGCAGCCGCATGGCCTTGCCGTCGACGAGGAAGAGCTTGCGTCCGTCCGCGTCCTCGATCCAGTAGTCGTCGCCGATGGCGAACATGCGCTCGCGTACGAGAAGTCTCATGGATCACAGGTTCCCGGACACTCCGGCGGAATGTGTGCAGGCCGCGGTGATGTTGACTGGTGGCATGACAGCACGTGCACGGGTCCGCGCCCCCGAACTGATCGGCAAGGGCGGCTGGCTCAATACAGGCGACCGCTCGTACACCCTCGCCGACCTGCGAGGACGTATCGTCATCCTCGACTTCTGGACCTTCTGCTGTGTGAACTGCCTGCACGTCCTGGACGAGCTGCGCGAGCTGGAGGAGAAGCACCGCGACACCGTCGTGATCATCGGTGTCCACTCGCCGAAGTTCGTGCACGAGGCGGAGCACCAGGCCGTCGTGGACGCCGTGGAGCGCTACGAGGTGCACCACCCCGTCCTTGACGACCCCGAGCTCGCCACCTGGAAGCAGTACGCGGTGCGGGCCTGGCCCACGCTGGTCGTGGTGGACCCCGAGGGATACGTCGTCGCCCAGCACGCGGGCGAGGGCCACGCGCACGCCATCGAGAAGCTCGTCGAGGAGCTGGAGGCCGAGCACGCGGCCAAGGGCACCCTGCGCCGGGGCGACGGCCCGTACGTGGCCCCCGAGCCGGTCGCGACGCATCTGCGCTTCCCCGGCAAGGCGCTCGCCCTGGCGGACGGCGGCTTCCTGGTCTCCGACACCACCCGGCACCGGCTGGTCGAGCTGGACGCGGACGGCGAGACGGTGCGCGGACACTTCGGTACCGGTGAGCGCGGCCTGACCGACGGCGGTCCGGGCGAGGCGCGGTTCAGCGAGCCGCAGGGGCTCGCGCTGCTGCCCGACGGGAGGATCGCCGTCGCCGACACGGTCAACCACGCGATCAGGGCCCTCGACCTGACCACCGGCGCCACCACCACGCTGGCGGGGACCGGCCGCCAGTGGTGGCAGGGTTCGGCCACCTCCGGCCCCGCGGCCGAGGTGGACCTCTCCTCGCCGTGGGACGTCGCCTGGTTCGGTGACCGGCTGTGGATCGCCATGGCGGGCGTGCACCAGCTGTGGACGTACGACCCGGAGGACGGAACCGTACGGGTCGCCGCCGGAACGACCAACGAAGGGCTGGTCGACGGGCCGGGCCCGGAGGCCTGGTTCGCCCAGCCCTCCGGCCTCGCCGCGACCGACGACCGGCTGTGGGTCGCCGACTCGGAGACCTCCGCGCTGCGTTACGTCGACCTGGACGGCGCGGTGCACACCGCCGTCGGCACCGGTCTCTTCGACTTCGGGCACCGGGACGGCGCCGCCGACCAGGCGCTCTTCCAGCACCCGCTGGGCGTGACGGCCCTGCCCGACGGCTCGGTGGCCGTCAGCGACACCTACAACCACGCCCTGCGGCGGTTCGACCCGGAGAGTGGCAGGGTCACGACGCTCGCCACCGATCTGCGTGAGCCCAGCGACGCCGTACTCGTCGACGGTGACCTGGTCGTCGTCGAGTCCGCCCGGCACCGGCTGACCCGGCTGCGTCTCCCCGAGGAGGCTGTCCGCGTCGCCGACCGGGCCCACCGCACCCAGCGCGCGGCCACCGGGATCGCCCCCGGCACGCTCCGGCTGGACGTGGTCTTCCAGGCCCCCGCAGGACAGAAGCTGGACACCCGCTACGGCCCCTCGACCCGGCTCCTGGTCTCCTCGACCCCGCCGGAACTGCTGGCCGAGGGTTCTGGCCCCGGCACGGACCTGAGCCGTGACCTGGTCCTCGCCGACGGGGTCACCGAGGGCGTCCTGCACGTCTCCGCGATGGCCGCCTCCTGCGACGACGACCCGGCCAACGAGTACCCGGCCTGCCATGTGCACCAGCAGGACTGGGGCGTCCCCGTCCAGGTCACCGCGGACGGGGTCGCCAGGCTCCCGCTGGTGCTGGCCGGGCTGGACGAGGAAGGCTGAGCGCCTCGGCAGCCGGCGGCGCGGTCAGGGGACCGCGCCCTCGGCGGGCCCGAGCGGCAGCGGGCCGGTGCGGGTGGCGGCCGAGACCGTGCCGGGCAGCCGGAATTCCACGGGGGCTTTCTTCCGGGTGGAAGGCACCCGGGGAGGGCCCGGATCGGGCCCCGGAACATCCGCGCCGCCCGACGGCGGCGGAGGTGCCGGGTCGCTACGAGCGGCCCGCCCGGCCCGGGCTCGGGTCCTACATCATGCGTCGGTCGTCATCCGGTACGACGGTGGTGGTCGGGGGCACGAGCATGCGGCGCCGGCGCATGATGCTCGCGTAGACGAAGACGCCGATGACTCCGACGATCATCATGATCCAGCCGACCAGGTCCACGTTGACGGTGTCCATCTCCCAGTCGGTGGCAAAGGCCAGAATGGCCCCCGCACCGATGAGGATGATGCATCCTCCGAGTCCCATGAATACCGCCTCCTCGACGGCCCGGTGGCTCCGGGCCGGTGTACGGATCGCGTACCCGGCCCGGTGCCGACCATGCGCCGGACAAAGGGAGGTGGCGGAGCGTCAGCCCGCCAGGAACGCCGTGAGGGAGTTCGCCAGGAGGTAGGGGTCGTCCGCGCCGCACAGCTCACGGGCGCTGTGCATGGAGAGGATCGCGACGCCGATGTCGACGGTCTGGATGCCGTGGCGGGCGGCGGTGATCGGGCCGATCGTCGTGCCGCAGGGCATCGCGTTGTTGGAGACGAACGTCTGCCACGGCACGCCGGCCTTCTCGCACGCCGCCGCGAACACGGCCCGGCCGCTGCCGTCGGTCGCGTAGCGCATGTTGACGTTGACCTTGAGGATCGGTCCGCCGTTGACCACCGGGTGGTGCGTGGGGTCATGGCGCTCGCCGTAGTTCGGGTGGACCGCGTGGCCGGTGTCGGAGGAGAGGCAGACGGTTCCGGCGAAGGCCCGGGCCCGGTCCTCGTAGGTGCCGCCGCGGGCGAAGACGGAACGTTCCAGGACCGTGCCCAGGAGCGGGCCGTCGGCTCCGGTGTCGGACTGGGAGCCGTTCTCCTCGTGGTCGAAGGCGGCCAGCACGGGGATGTACGGGAGGTCGCCGTCGCTCTGCCCGGCCACGGCGGCCAGTGCGGCCGTGGCCGCGTGCACCGAGAGCAGGTTGTCCATGCGCGGCCCGGCGACCAGCTCGCGGTCCCGGCCCAGGTAGGCGGGTGCCTCGACGGCGTGCGGCATCAGGTCCCAGCCGGTCACGTCCGCCGGATCGACGTCCGCCTCCCCGGCGACGAAGCGGATGAGGTCGCCCTCCTCGACCTCGCCCAGGCCCCAGATCGGCTGCATGTGCTTCTGGCGGTCGAGCTTGAGGCCCTCGGTGTTGGCCGACCGGTCCAGGTGGACGGCGAGCTGGGGCACCCGCAGCAGCGGGCGGTCGATGTTCACCAGCCGGTGCGAACCGTCACGCAGGGACAGCCGCCCCGCCAGGCCGAGGTCCCGGTCGAGCCAGGTGTTGAGCAGGGTCCCGCCGTAGATCTCGACGGCGATCTGGCGCCAGCCGTACGCGCCCGTGTCCGGCTTGGGCTTCACCCTCAGGTTCGGGGAGTCGGTGTGGGCCCCCACGATCCGGAACGGGGTGTGTGCCGAAGCCCCCTCCGGCACGTACCAGGCGACGATCGCACCGCCGCGCAGGACGTACTTCCCGCCCGCCGAGGCGTCCCAGGCCGCGGTCTCCTCGACCTGCCGGAAACCGGCCTTCTCCAGCCGGGCCGCAGCCGTGGCGACGGCGTGGTACGGGGAGGGGCCGGCCATCAGGAAGGCCATCAGATCGTCGGTGTGCCCGCGGTCGAAGCGGAGGGAAGAGCTCATGTTCTTCACTGTATCGACGCCGGACCTGGAGGGTTCACGGCGGAGGGCCGCCGCGGCCCGTCATCGTCCGGAAGTCGTCGTCATCCGGCGCCGGTCACGGAGAAGGCCCGCCCCCGGCGGGGGCGGGCCATCTCACGGATCCGTCGTGACGAGCGGAAAGGCTAGAACGCCGCCTCGTCCAGCTCCATCAGCGAGTTGTCCACGGACTCGGCGAGCGCGCGCTCGGCCGAGACGCCCGGCAGGACGTTCGCCGCGAAGAACTTCGCCGCGGCGATCTTGCCCTGGTAGAAGGCGACGTCCTTGGGGGAGGCGTTCCGCAGCTTCTCGGCCGCGACGGCCGCACCCTTCAGCAGCAGGTAACCGACGACGACGTCGCCGGAGGCCATCAGCAGGCGGGTGGTGTTGAGACCGACCTTGTAGATGTTCTTGACGTCCTCGCCGGTCGCGGTGAGGTCGGTGATCATCGTGCCGACGATCGCCTCCAGGTCCACGGCGGCCTTGGCGAGACTGTCCAGCGCGCCGGCCAGCTCCTCGTTGCCCTGGGCCTCGGCGAGGAACTTCTTGATCTCCTCGGACAGCGTGTTCAGCGAGGCGCCCTGGTCACGGACGATCTTCCGGAAGAAGAAGTCCTGGCCCTGGATCGCGGTCGTGCCCTCGTACAGGGTGTCGATCTTGGCGTCGCGGATGTACTGCTCGATCGGGTACTCCTGGAGGTACCCGGAGCCGCCGAAGGTCTGGAGCGACTGCGCGAGCTGCTCGTAGGACTTCTCGGAGCCGTAGCCCTTCACGATCGGGAGCAGCAGGTCGTTGAGGCCGTGCAGCGCCTTGGAGTCCTCGCCCGCGGCCTCCTTGACCTGGATCGCGTCCTGGACGGAGGCGGTGTACATGACCAGCGAGCGCATGCCCTCCGCGTACGCCTTCTGCGTCATGAGGGCGCGGCGCACGTCGGGGTGGTGGGTGATGGTGACCTTGGGGGCCGTCTTGTCCATGAACTGCGACAGGTCGGTGCCCTGGACGCGCTCCTTGGCGTACTCCAGCGCGTTGAGGTAACCCGTCGACAGGGTCGCGATGGCCTTCGTGCCGACCATCATGCGGGCGAACTCGATGATGCGGAACATCTGGCGGATGCCGTCGTGCTTGTCGCCGATGAGCCAGCCCTTGGCGGGGTGCTGGTCGCCGAAGGTCATCTCGCAGGTGTTGGACGCCTTGAGGCCCATCTTGTGCTCGACGTTCGTCGCGTACACGCCGTTGCGCTCGCCGAGCTCGCCGGTGGTCCAGTCGAAGTGGTACTTCGGGACCAGGAAGAGCGAGAGGCCCTTGGTGCCGGGGCCGGCGCCCTCGGGACGCGCCAGCACGTAGTGGAGGATGTTCTCGGACATGTCGTGCTCGCCCGAGGTGATGAAGCGCTTCACACCCTCGATGTGCCAGGAGCCGTCCTCCTGCTCGACCGCCTTCGTGCGCCCGGCGCCGACGTCCGAACCGGCGTCCGGCTCGGTCAGGACCATCGTCGAGCCCCACTGCTTCTCGACGGCGATCTCGGCGACCTTCTTCTGCGCCTCGTTGCCCTCGTCGAAGAGGATGCCGGCGAAGGCCGGGCCGGAGGAGTACATCCACACGGCCGGGTTCGAGCCGAGCAGCAGCTCCGCGTAGCCCCAGATCAGGGAGCGGGGGGAGGTGGTGCCGCCGATCTCCTCGGGGAGGCCCAGACGCCAGTACTCGGAGTCCATGAACGCCTGGTACGACTTCTTGAAGGAGGCCGGGACCGGCGCCGTGTTGGTCTCGGGGTCGAACACCGGGGGGTTGCGGTCGGCGTCGGCGTACGAGTCGGCGAGCTCGTTCTCCGCGAGGCGGGTGACCTCGTCGAGGATCGACTTCGCGGTGTCGACGTCCATCTCCTCGAACGGACCGGTGCCGTACACCTTGTCCCGCCCGAGGACCTCGAAGAGGTTGAACTCGATGTCGCGGAGGTTCGACTTGTAGTGCCCCATGGCAAGGCTCCGTAATCAATAGCAGTGGCGCTCAGCGCCCCGGGGAGGGTGAGGATCGGGCGACGGGCCGGCGCGTACGTATCAGCTGACCCCACGATGATGCTACCCGTCAGTAATAAGACGCAACCCCTCAAGGTGGAGATGTGTCCGATTACTCTTTGCGGCATGTATGGCTACGACCAGAACCCGGGCGCGCAGCAGCAGATGGCCGGCGGCTACGGCGAACAGCCGCTGTATCCGGAGCCCTCTCCGCCGTCCCTGGCCGACGCGGTACGGGCCTTCACGACCGGCTCCCTCTCTGCGGAGGACTTCCAGCAGATCTTCGCGACCTCCAAGGTCTACTGTCCGCGCGGTGACAACCCCGGCTTCCTCGCCCTGCACAACACCCAGCAGCCGGTGATCCCGATGTTCACCACGCTCAAGGAGCTGCGGCGGTACGCGGGCAAGGAGTCCAAGTACTTCGTGATCACCGGCGCCGAGGTGATCGACCTGCTGCCGACCGGCTACGGCTTCGTCCTGGACATGGAGGGCGACCACCGCATGGTCTTCGACGCCAAGGCGGTGGAGCAGATGGTCGACTTCGCGATGCGCCGCATGTACGGCTGACGGCTCCCGCCCCGCGCGGCGGGACCCCTGCGCGACCCGGTCAGGGCCCGTACCGAGAGACCTCGGTGCGGGCCCTCGTGCTGTCCCGGGAATGGGACACGCCTTGCAGGATGTTCACCATTCAACTAAATTGACAGCACGACTCAGCCGGAGGTGGCTCCCATGCCCGCAGTGACCGTCGAAAACCCGCTGACCCTGCCCAGGGTCGCCGCCCCGGCGGACGCCGTGGCCCGCCCCGTGCTGACCGTGACGACCGCGCCGTCCGGCTTCGAGGGCGAGGGATTCCCGGTGCGGCGCGCCTTCGCCGGGATCAACTACCGGCACCTCGACCCGTTCATCATGATGGACCAGATGGGTGAGGTGGAGTACGCGGCGGGCGAGCCGAAGGGCACGCCCTGGCACCCGCACCGCGGCTTCGAGACCGTCACCTACATCATCGACGGCAGCTTCATCCACCAGGACAGCCACGGCGGCGGCGGGGCCATCGAGAACGGCGATACGCAGTGGATGACGGCCGGTTCGGGGCTGCTCCACATCGAGACGCCGCCCGAGGCCCTCGTCATGTCCGGCGGCCTCTTCCACGGCCTCCAGCTCTGGGTGAACCTGCCGAAGGCCGACAAGATGATGGCCCCGCGCTACCAGGACATCCGCGGCGGCCAGGTCCAGCTCCTCACCTCGTCGGACGGCGGCGCGCTGCTGCGGGTCATCGCCGGCGGCCTCGACGGACACGAGGGCCCGGGCATCACCCACACCCCCATCACCATGATCCACGCGACGGTCCGGCCGGGCGCCGAGGTGACCCTGCCCTGGCGCGAGGACTTCAACGGCCTGGCCTACGTGCTCGCCGGGCGCGGATCCGTCGGTGAGCAGCGCCGCCCCGTGCGGACCGGGCAGACCGCGGTCTTCGGCGCGGGCTCCTCGCTGACCGTCCGGGCCGACGAGACGCAGGACGGGAACACCCCGGACCTGGAGGTCGTCCTGCTCGGCGGCCGTCCCATCCGGGAGCCGATGGCGCACTACGGGCCGTTCGTGATGAACACCCAGGAGGAGCTCCAGCAGGCCTTCGAGGACTTCCGGGCCGGCCGCCTCGGCAGCGTCCCCTCGGTCCACGGCATGTGACGGGGCGTCCGGCGTACGGGTGACGGCATGTCACCTGTACGCCTGTGGGCCGGGGAACGGCCCGCACGGCGTGATCAGGTGGGTGGATGCCTCCCCGGAAGCCCCTCCTGCCCGAGAGCGCGCGGCGGACGGCCGCCTGGTGCGGCGTGCTGCTGCTGGTCGCCGGAGTCGCCGCGGTGGCCGTCTGGCTGTGCGTCGCCCTCAAGACCGCCGTCACCCCCGTGCTGCTGGCCCTCCTCGGCACGGCCCTGCTCGGCCCGGTGCACCGCTGGCTGACCGGCCGCAAGGTCAACAGGTCGCTGGCCGCCGGGCTCACCTGCGCCGCGCTCGTCGCGGTGGTCGGCGGTGCCGGCTACATCGTCGTCACCGCGCTCATCGACAGCGGTGACCAGATCGTCTCGTCGCTGAAGCAGGCGGCGCAGTGGGTCATCGACCACTTCCACATCGACGGGGTCGCGAATCCGGACGATCTCGCCGACAACACCAAGGGCCTGGTCGACAAGTTCGGTGCGAGCGCCGCGGGCGGGCTGCTGACCGGCATCAGCCTCCTCACCACCCTGGGGGCCACCGCCGTCCTGGCGCTGCTGCTGACCTTCTTCTTCCTGCGTGACTCCGACCGCGCCGCACACCTCGCGCACGTCGTGGCCCCGCGCGGCACCGGCGACCTCGTGGAGGCCATGGGGCGCAGGGCCTTCGAGGCCGTCCAGGGCTTCATGCGCGGGACCACGCTCATCGCCCTGATCGACGCCGTGTGCATCACCGTCGGCCTGCTGATCCTGCGGGTGCCCGGCGCGGTGGGGCTGGGGGCGCTGGTCTTCGTCGGCGCGTACATCCCGTACCTGGGGGCCTTCGTCTCCGGGACCGTCTCCGTGCTGGTCGCGCTGGCCGACCGGGGGTTCGTGATCGCGCTCTGGGCGCTGGGGGTGGTGCTCGTGGTCCAGCTGCTGGAAGGCCATGTGCTCCAGCCGGTCATCCAGAGCCGTACGGTCCAGATGCACCCGGCCGCGATCCTGGTCGCACTGACCGCGGGGGCGAGCGTGGCGGGCCTGCTGGGCATGCTGCTCGCGGTGCCGTTCTGCGCGGCGGTGTTCGGGGTGATCGGGGAGCTGCGCGACGGAAGGAGCCTCCCGGGAGGCTCATGAGGGGCCGGTGACCCCGAGCTCCGCCGGGTCCCGGGCCTCGTAGAGCTCGAACCAGATGCACTTCCCCTCCCCGCGCGGGTCCACCCCCCAGGTGTCGGCGAGCATCTCCATCAGCATCAGCCCCCGGCCGCTGGACGCCATCTCGCCGGGCCTGCGCTTGTGCGGCAGCTCGTCGCTGGAGTCGGCCACCTCGACGCGCAGCCGGCGCTCACCGCGCTCGCCGTTGACCTCGGCGACCAGGAGGGCGTCGCCGTCCGTGTGGACCAGCACGTTCGTGGCCATCTCGGAGACCATCAGCTCCGCCGAGTCCACCTGTTCACCGTCCGCCCAGTCGTGCAGCAGCTCGCGCAGCTGCTGGCGGGCGGTGGCGATCCGCTCGGGCTCGGCCTGGGCGATGGTCATGGCCGAGCGGCGGTGCGGGGTCCTGCGGGTGCGGCCGGCGTCGCGGCGCAGCACCAGCACCGCGATGTCGTCCTCCCGGCGGTCCACCAGCGGGCCGGTCGTGGAGTGCGACTCGGGGCCGTGGACGGCCTGGACCAGGGCGTCGGCCAGCTCCTCCAGGTCGTCCACGGGGTGTTCCAGGACAGGCCGGAGCCGGGTCCAGCCGGTGGCCATGTCGTGGCCGCCGGTCTCGATGAGCCCGTCCGTGCACAGCATGATGGTCTCGCCGGCCCCCAGGACGACCCGGGTCGTCGGGTAGTCGGCGTCCGTCTCGACGCCCAGGGGCAGCCCTCCCGCGGTCTGCCGGATCACCGCGGTGCCGTCGACGCTGACCACCACCGGGTCCGGGTGCCCGGCGCGGGCGATGTCGAGGGTGCCGCTGGCCGGGTCGGCCTCCGCGTACAGGCAGGTGGCGAAACGGGCTGCGGCGACCGCGTCCTCCCCGTCGGCGGGCTCGTACGCGTCGGTGAGGCCGGACAGGAAGCGGGAGGCCCGGGAGAGCACGGCGTCCGGCCGGTGGCCCTCGGAGGCGTAGGCGCGCAGCGCGATCCGCAGCTGCCCCATCAGCCCCGCCGCCCGCACGTCGTGGCCCTGGACGTCGCCGATGACCAGGGCGATACGGCCGTTGGGGAGCGGGATCACGTCGTACCAGTCGCCCCCGACCTGGAGTCCGCCCCCGGTGGGGACGTAGCGGGCCGCCACCGTCAGGCCCGGCACGCCGGGGCCCAGGGACGGCATCATCGTCTTCTGGAGCCCGATCGACAGCTCGCGCTCGGTCTCGGCCGTTCCGGCCCGGTTCAGGGCCTGGGCGAGCATCCTGGCCACGGTCGCCAGCACGGAGCGCTCGTCCGGCGAGAAGACCACGTGGTGCTGGAAGCCGGCCATCCAGGCCCCCGTGGTGTGCCCCCCGGAGATGAGGGGCAGGAACGCCCAGGACCGGCGCCCGAAGTCGCGGGCCAGCGGCCAGGTGGTGGGGAAGCGGCGACGGTACTCCTCGGGCGACGACAGATAGATCGCCTGGCCGGTCCGCACCACCTCGGCCGCCGGGTAGTCGGTCTCCAGCGGCATGTCCGTGAACCGCTTCTCGTCGCCGGGCTCCTGCCCGTAGTGGCCGACGACCGTCAGATGGTCGCCGGAGACCCCGAAGACGGCGAGGCCGTCCAGTGAGAAGCCGGGCATGGAGAGCGAGCCGGCGACCCGCAGGACCTGCGCGGTGGAGCCCGCCTCGGCCAGCGCGCGCCCCGCGTCCAGCAGGAACGCCTCACGGGACCTCCGCCAGTCCCCGGAGACCGAGCCGTCCGCCGACGGGGCCGGTTCCGTCACCTCCTGGATCGTCCCCCGCAGGACGAACCGGTGCGGCCCCGGCTCGTCCACGGTGACCGGCCTGGACCGGCTGCGCACCGTACGCAGGACCGTGCCCTGCGCGTCCACGACCCGCAGCCGCGTCTCGGCCATGGTGCCCTTGGTGACCGCGAAGTTGACGATGCCGTTGAGCTCGTCGACGTCCCCCGGGTGGAAGCGGTGGCGCACCTCGTCGGCGTGGCAGGTGACGGGCTCCGCGGGCATGCCCATCAGCCGGGCCGCCTCCGCGTCGAGTGAGATCGTCTCCACCGCGCTGTCCCAGCTCCACAGACCGGTCCCGGTCGCGGCCAGGATGTCCTCGGTGCGCATTGCCCCACTTTATGGAGGTCTGCTCTGCGGGCGCCACCGAGGAACGGCCGCCCGAACGCGCCCTGGACAGGGGCGGTGGGCCCGAGCCGGAGGGCCGGGGAAGGGCCCGCGCCGACAATGACAATGAAGTGGTGCGCGTACGGGCGGTAGCCTGGGGTGTCAATCCACACCGACCGCGAAGACTGGATGAACGACGATGCATCGGTACAGGTCCCACACCTGCGGCGAGCTCCGCGCCTCTGACGTCGGCACCGACGTCCGGCTGAGCGGCTGGCTGCACAATCGCCGAGACCTGGGCGGCATCCTCTTCATCGATCTGCGCGACCACTACGGTCTGGTGCAGCTCGTCGCCCGCCCCGGTACCCCCGGCAACGAGGCCCTGGCGAAGCTGACCAAGGAGACCGTCGTACGGATCGACGGCAAGGTCTCCGCACGCGGCGCCGACAACGTCAACCCGGAGCTGCCCACCGGTGAGATCGAGATCGAGGTCACCGAGGTCGAGGTGCTCGGCGAGGCCGGCCCGCTGCCCTTCACGATCAACGCCGAGGACGGGGTCAACGAGGAGCGGCGCCTGGAGTACCGCTTCCTCGACCTGCGCCGCGAGCGCATGCACCGCAACATCATGCTCCGCTCGGCCGTGATCGCCTCCATCCGCTCCAAGATGGTGGCCCTCGGCTTCAACGAGATGGCGACCCCGATCCTCACCGCGACCTCCCCCGAGGGCGCCCGTGACTTCGTGGTCCCCTCCCGGCTGAACCCGGGCAAGTTCTACGCCCTCCCCCAGGCGCCGCAGCAGTTCAAGCAGCTGCTGATGATCTCCGGCTTCGACCGGTACTTCCAGATCGCGCCCTGCTTCCGCGACGAGGACGCCCGCGCCGACCGCTCGCCGGGCGAGTTCTACCAGCTCGACGTCGAGATGTCGTTCGTCGAGCAGGAGGACGTCTTCCAGCCGATCGAGAAGCTGATGACCGAGCTCTTCGAGGAGTTCGGCAACGGCCGCCACGTCACCTCGCCGTTCCCGCGCATCCCGTTCCGCGAGTCGATGCTGAAGTACGGCAACGACAAGCCGGACCTGCGCGCGCAGCTGGAGCTCGTCGACATCTCGGACGTCTTCGCCGACTCCGGGTTCAAGGCGTTCGCCGGCAAGCACGTCCGCGCGCTGCCCGTGCCGGACACCGCGGGCCAGTCCCGCAAGTTCTTCGACGGGCTGGGCGAGTACGCCGTCGAGCACGGCGCCAAGGGCCTGGCCTGGGTCCGCGTCGGCGAGGACGGCACGCTGGCCGGACCGATCGCGAAGTTCCTCACCGAGACGGACGTCAAGACGCTCACCGAGCGCCTCTCCCTCGTCCCCGGGCACGCGGTCTTCTTCGGCGCGGGTGAGTTCGACGAGGTCTCCAAGATCATGTCGGCCGTCCGGGTCGAGGCCGCCAAGCGCTCCGGCCACTTCGAGGAGGGCGTCTTCCGGTTCTGCTGGGTCGTCGACTTCCCGATGTACGAGAAGGACGAGGAGACCGGCCGGATCGACTTCTCGCACAACCCCTTCTCGATGCCCCAGGGCGGCCTAGAGGACCTGGAGACGAAGGACCCGCTGGACATCCTCGCCTGGCAGTACGACATCGTCTGCAACGGCATCGAGCTGTCGTCCGGCGCCATTCGTAACCACGAGCCCGAGCTGATGATCAAGGCGTTCGAGATCGCGGGCTACGACCGCGAGACCGTCGAGCACGAGTTCGCGGGCATGCTCCGCGCCTTCCGCCTCGGCGCCCCGCCGCACGGTGGGATCGCCCCCGGTGTCGACCGCATCGTCATGCTGCTCGCCGACGAGCCCAACATCCGCGAGACCATCGCCTTCCCGCTCAACGGCAACGCCCAGGACCTCATGATGGGCGCGCCCACGGTCCTCGACGAGACCCGGCTGCGCGAGCTGAACATCCAGCTCCGCAAGCCCGTGGCGGGCGTGAAGGAGAAGGCCGAGGCCAAGGACTCGGTCGCGCGGGACACCGGCGCGAAGTAGGCGTCGGCGGTTCCGCTTCGGTTCCACGTGAAACAGTCCCCGGCCGGATGGCCGGGGACTGTTTCACATGCGGGCCGCAAGCGGTGCGGAACCCCTCGGAAGGGGGTACGCGGAGCGGTACAGCCGGATGGCCCCGGATCCGGTTCGGCGTTGCCGGGCCCGGCAAAGACTGCCACCGGAAGACCGCGTCCACCCGCCCACGAGGAGCCCCGCACCGTGTCCGTCCTACGCCGTCCGTACGTCCTGTTCGTCGCCCTGTTGCTGCTGGTCGCCGGCTGCTCCGCCGGTGCCGCGGAGAACTCCTCGCCGCGTGGCGCGGCGGGGCCCGAGTCCTCCGCCGGGCCCGCCACGTCCTCCTCCGCCTCCCCTCGGACGGCGCCCGCCCCACCACCCGCGGAGATCCCGGCGCTGGGGCCGCAGACCCGGGCGCAGATCCCGGCCGAGGCCCGTCAGGCTGTCGTGGTGACCGGTGACGGCGTCGACTCCAACCGCTCGGTGGTCGTGCTCTACACCCGCGACGACCCCGCCACCGGATGGAGACCCACGGCCGGCCCATGGGCCGCCCACAACGGCATGAAGGGCTGGACCGAGCACCATCTCGCGGACGACCTCCGGTCACCCGTGGGAGTGTTCGGCCTCACCGACGCGGGCGGCCGCCTCCCGGACCCGGGCGCGCTGCTCCCGTACGACGAGGAACCGCGCTTCGCCGTGAGCGGCGAGGGGTTCCTCGGGGAGCCGCTCGACGGCTCCTTCGACTACGTCGTCGCCATCAACTACAACCGGGTCTCGGGGGTCAGCCCGCTGGACCGCACCCGGCCGCTCGGAGCGGAGCGGGGCGGCGGCATCTGGCTCCACGTGGACCACGGCGGACCCACGCAGGGGTGCGTCTCGCTCCCCGAGGACCGGATGAGGGAACTCCTGCGCACGCTGGACCCGGCGCGACACCCGGTGATCGTGATGGGGGACGCCACGTCCCTGCGCAGGTGATCCCCGCACGCGCGAGGGCCCGGGACCGATACCGGTCCCGGGCCCTCGTCGTGCGTGGCGGCGGTTACGCCGGCTTCTCCTCCAGGCGCGGGAAGAGCACCGCTCCCTTGGTCACCGTCGCACCGGCGGGCAGCCGGCCCCAGGTGCCCGCGTCCTGCACCGGCTGATCGGCCAGGGCGCCGAGGGACGCCTCCGCGCCGAGGGACTCCCACAGCTTCTGCGAGGTCTCCGGCATCACGGCGTTGAGCAGGACCGCGACCCCGCGCAGCGCCTCGGCCGCCGTGTACAGGATCGTCGCGAGCCGGGCCTGGCCCTCGGACGACTCGTCCTTGGCGACCTTCCAGGGCTCCTGCTCCGTGATGTAGCCGTTGACCTGCTTCACGAAGTCGAAGATCGCCAGGATGCCGCCCTGGAAGTCCAGCTCCTCGCCGATCTTCTCGTCGGCCGTGGCGACGGCCCGCGCGAGACCTTCCCGGACCGCCTGCTCCGCCTCACCGGCGGCCGTGGCCTCCGGCAGCGCGCCGCCGAAGTACTTGCCGACCATGGCCGCGAGGCGGGAGGCCAGGTTGCCGTAGTCGTTGGCGAGCTCGGAGGTGTACCGGGCGCTGAAGTCCTCCCAGGAGAACGAGCCGTCGCTGCCGTAGGCGATGGCCCGCAGGAAGTACCAGCGGTAGGCGTCCACACCGAAGTGCGAGGTCAGGTCCTGCGGCTTGATGCCGGTCAGGTTCGACTTCGACATCTTCTCGCCGCCGACCATCAGCCAGCCGTTGGCGACGACCTTGCCGGGCAGCGGGAGTCCCTGCGCCATCAGCATCGCCGGCCAGATGACCGAGTGGAAGCGCAGGATGTCCTTGCCGATCAGGTGCACGTCGGCGGGGAAGGTGGAGTCGAACTTCTCCTGGTTGGCGCCGTAGCCGACCGCCGTCGCGTAGTTGAGCAGCGCGTCGATCCACACGTAGATGACGTGCTTGGGGTCCCACGGCACCGGGACACCCCAGTCGAACGTGGAACGCGAGATCGACAGGTCCTGCAGGCCCTGCTTGACGAAGTTCACGATCTCGTTGCGCGCCGACTCGGGCTGGATGAAGCCCGGGTTGGCCTCGTAGAACTCCAGGAGCTTCGGGCCGTACTCGCTCAGCTTGAAGAAGTAGTTCTCCTCCTTGAGGATCTCCACCGGCTTCTTGTGGATCGGGCACAGCTTGGTGCCGTCCTCGGCCTCGATGAGGTCGCCGGGGAGCTTGTACTCCTCGCAGCCCACGCAGTACGGGCCTTCGTACCCGCCCTTGTAGATCTGGTCCTTGTCGTACAGGTCCTGCACGAACTCCTGCACACGGTCGGTGTGCCGCTTCTCCGTCGTCCGGATGAAGTCGTCGTTCGCGATGTTCAGGTGCTCCCAGAGGGGCTTCCACGCCTCCTCGACGAGCTTGTCGCACCAGGCCTGGGGCGTGACGTCGTTCGCCTCGGCCGTGCGCATGATCTTCTGACCGTGCTCGTCCGTGCCGGTGAGGTACCACACCTTCTCGCCGCGCTGGCGGTGCCAGCGGGTGAGCACGTCGCCTGCGACGGTCGTGTAGGCGTGGCCCAGGTGAGGAGCGTCGTTGACGTAGTAGATGGGGGTCGAGACGTAGTACGCCTTCGCCCCCTGCTTCTCGGATCCAGTGGCCGCCATGGTCGAAATCCTAACGGTCCGTGGGAGATCCACTCACCTCGATAACCGCGGCTCCGGACGCGGAGAGCTTTGCGAAACATCCTTTCCCGTACCAAAGACGCATCCTGGGAGGAGTGGGCACGCGTGCACGAGGCAGGGGACAACACCATGCGGGTACTGGTCGCCGAGGACGAGGAGATCCTGGCGGAGCTCGTCGCCACCGGACTGCGGCGGGCGGGCTTCGCCGTCGACACCGTCTACAGCGGGGACGCGGCACTCGCCTACCTGGGGCTCCACGACTACGACGTGGTCGTCCTGGACCGCGATCTTCCCCGGGTCCACGGGGACGACGTGGCACGGCGGCTGGTGGCCACCGGATCCCGGACCAAGATCCTGATGCTGACCGCGTCCGGGACCATGGAGGACCGGGTGGAGGGGCTCGATCTGGGCGCCGACGACTACGTGACCAAACCCTTCGAGTTCCCCGAGCTGGTCTCCCGGGTGCGGGCGCTGCGCCGCCGCAGCGCCCGACCCGTGCCGCCCCAGCTGGAGCGGCACGGCATCCGGCTGGACAGTGTGCGCCGGGCCGCCACCCGGGACGGGCGCGACCTGGACCTGTCACCGAAGGAGTTCACGGTGCTGCAACTGCTGCTGGAGGCCGACGGCGCCGCCGTCAGCGCGGAGGAACTGCTGGAGCGCGCCTGGGACGCCAACGCCGACCCCTTCACCGGCGCCGTCCGCGTCTGCATGAGCAAGCTGCGCGCCAAGCTGGGGGAGCCGGCGCTCATCCGCACCGTGCAGGGCGTGGGGTACGCCCTGTGACCCGGTGGCCGAAGTCCTCGCGGCGGGCGGAGGCGTGGCAGGGGCGGCACTCCACGATCCGGATGCGGATCGCCCTCGTGTACGGCGGGGTGTTCCTGGTCCTCGGCACGGCGCTGCTCGCCACGGTCAATCTGGCCTCCCGTGCCGGGACGGACTCGCAGGCCCGCGCCATCGCCACCTCGGCGGCGGTCGCCCAGCCGGGCTTCGCGGTGAACGGCCCGCTGCACCACCGCGGCCGGCTCGGGCCGCCCACGGTCTACGACGTCACCGACGACGTCAGCGACGCGGCCAGCCGTGAGCTGCTGTACTGGTCGGTCGCCGCGCTGCTCGTCATGACGGGGTGCGCGGTCGCCGTGGGCTGGTGGACGGCGGGGCGGGTGCTGCGGCCGGTCCACGCCATGACGGCGAAGGCCCGCAAGCTGTCCGAGCACACCCTGCACGAACGGATCGCGGCGGGCGGGCCGGACGACGAGCTGAAGGAGCTGGGCGAGACGCTGGACGCGCTGCTGGCGCGGCTGGAGAAGGCGTTCGACAGCCAGCGGAGGTTCATCGCCAACGCCTCGCACGAACTGCGCACCCCGCTGGCCACCCAGCGGGCCGCGATCCAGATCGGGCTCGACGACCCGTCCCCGGAGGACCTCGTACGCACCCGGCAGACCCTGCTGGACAACAACCGGCGCAGCGAACGGCTCATCGAGGGGCTGCTGGTGCTGGCGCGCAGCGAGAGGGGGCTGGCACACGGCGAGCGCGAGGACGTCGACCTGGCGCAGGTGGTGGCCGAGGAGGCCGCACGGCCCGGGTCGGCGGCGGGGCGAGCGGGTGCGGTTCCCGGCCCGGAGATCGCGGTCCTCGTCGAGCCCTGCGTCGTGCGGGGGAACCGGCAGCTGCTGGCGCAGCTGGTGGCGAATCTGCTGTCCAACGCCGTCCGGTACAACGTGCCCGGCGGGACCGTGGACGTCTCGCTGTCGGCGGGCGCGGAGCTGGTCGTCCGCAACACCGGCCCCCAGGTCGCCGACGGGGACATCGCGGGGTTCTTCCAGCCGTTCCGGCGGGGGGAGGGGCGGGACCGGATGGGCCAGGGGTCCGGTCTGGGGCTGTCGATCGTCCGGTCCATCGCGGTGGCCCACGGCGGTACGGCCACGGCGCGGCCCGGCCCGGGGGGCGGGCTCGCCGTGACCGTACGGCTGCCGGCGGGGCGTCAGTCCTCGGCGCGGAGCCCGCGGGCGGCGGTCCAGGCCGGGAGTCCGGCGAGCACCTCGCGGTAGAACGTCGCGTCGGGCACCTCGCGGGGAGCGGGCCCGGCGTGGAAGAACCCGGCGTTCGGGGCGTCCAGCCTGCGCAGGAAGTCGAAGGCCTTCGAGTCCTCGTCGCCGAACGCGACGAACTGGAAGTACAGCGGCAGCCGCGCCGCGTCCACGAGCGCCTGCTTGGCAGCGACCCTGGCGTCCGGGGCGCCGTCCGTCTGGAAGATCACGAGCGCCGGGTCCGAGGACCCGGACGCCTCGTAGTGCGCGACGACCTCCTCGACGGCCCGGTGGTAGTGGGTCCGGCCCAGTCGGCCGAGTCCCGCGTGCAGCTCGTCGATCCTGCCCTCGTGGGAGGTCAGGCCGACGGTGCCGGTGCCGTCGACGTCGGTCGAGAAGAAGACCACGGGCACGGTGGCGTCCGTGTCCAGGTGCGCGGCCAGCGCCAGGGCGCGGTCGCCCAGGTGCTGGGCGCTGCCGTCCTTGTAGAACGGCCGCATGGACCCGGACCGGTCGAGCACCAGGTAGACGGTCGCCCGCAGTCCGGTGAGCCCCTGCGCCTTGAGCTTGGCCTGCGCCGCCTTGTAAGGGGCGACGAGTCCGGGCGCGGCGGCCTTGACCCGGGCGAGCGGAACGGCGGGCCTGCCGGTGGCGGCGGGCTTCGCGGCCACCGGGGTGGCCGGGGCCGCGGCCTCCGGGGCGGGCGCCTCGGTTGCGGCCTCGGTGACGGTCTCAGGGGCGGCGGTCGGGGTGTCCTCGACCACCGGGGCGGCGGGCGCGGCCTCGGCCGCCACGATCTCGATGACCTCGACGACCTCGGCGCCCGTCTCCGGCTTCGGCTCCGTCTCCGGCTCTGCCTCCGGCTTCGGTTCGGCCGCCGTTACGGACTCCGGCTCCGGGCCCACGTCGATCGTGACCGGCTCGGACGTGGACACGGCGGCCTTGGAGGGCGTCGCCTCGGACGGCTTGGCGTCGGGGCTCGTGCCCTGGGCCGGGACCGTCGGCGCGGCGGGCGCGGACGGCTTGTCGAACGCGGCGGCCACCAGATCCGAGGCCGCTCCGTCCGTCCGGTCGGCGGTGGTGGACCGGTCCACGGGCGAGGCCGGGGCCGGTACCGAGGCCTTCGCGGGCTCGGTCGCCGAAGCGTCCGAGGAGGCCGAAGCGTCCGCAGCGGCCGAAGCGTCCGAGGAGGCCGAAGGCGTGGTCTCCGGCTCCGGCTCCGCGGGCGGGGTGCGCTCGGCCTGCGGCGGAACGGTGGCCGTGGTCGGCTCGTCCTGCTCCGTGCGGCCGAACACCTTGCGCAGCAAGCTCCGAATGCCCATGGGCGAGGCCTTTCGCATGAGTTGGGTGCGATAAATGTCCGTACTGCGGGAATTGATCCCAGGCCAGGGCGGATACGTAAGGTTAGCGGCCGGATCCGGCCGTTCGGTGGGCGCGGGCCGTCCCCGCGCCCACAGGCCTCCGACCGGGTATCCGGTGCCGTGGTGTTGACGCCGCGACAGGTGCGGAAGCCCAGCGGTGTCCGGGGCTTCACCCTCCGTTCACCGGCAGTCCCTCGTACGGCGTGGACGCGCCCCTAGCGTCACGCACGACACACAGACGGAGGGACGGACATCGTGCGGAACATGCTGCCGCTCATCGGCTCGCACCCCGGCGGGCGCTCGGCGCTGACCTGCCGCTATCGCTGCGGGGACGCCTGCTTCCAGGAGGTACCGAACACCAGCGACAACGAGTACGCCGGCGACGTCATCGCCGGTGCCCTCTCCCGCCGGTCGATGGTGCGCGCCGCCGCGGTGGTGACCGTCGCGGCCGCCGCCGGGACCGCGACGCTCGCCGGGGCGGGCGCTCCGCAGGCCGAGGCCGCGCCGCTCGCCGGGCACCCCGGGAAGAAGCCGAGGCCCACCGCGTCCGGCGCCCGCGGTCTGCGCTTCGCGCCCGTGGCGCCCAACACCCACGACAAGGTCACCGTCCCCGACGGCTACGGCCAGAACGTGGTGATCCGCTGGGGCGAACCGATTCTGCGCGGGGCCCCGGCCTTCGACCCGGACAAGCAGTCCGCCAAGGCGCAGGCGGGCCAGTTCGGTTACAACAACGACTTCCTGTCCCTGCTGCCGCTCCAGGGCGAGCGGGGCCGCCAGGTGCTGGTCGCCAATCATGAGTACACGGACGAGAACCTCATGTTCCGTGGTTACGATCCGGCCGACCCGACCCGTGAGCAGGTCGAGATCGCCTGGGCGGCGCACGGACTCTCCGTGGTCGTCGTCCAGGAGGAGAACCGCACCGGCAAGCTCTCCCCGGTCACCCGTCACCCGCTGAACCGACGGCTCACCGCGACCAGCGTCTTCCAGGTCACCGGACCGGCCGCGGGCAGCCCGCTGCTGCGTACCTCCGCCGACCGCACCGGCCGCAAGGTCCTGGGCACCCTGAACAACTGCGCGGGCGGCACCACCCCGTGGGGCACCACGCTGCACGGCGAGGAGAACTTCAACCAGTACTTCGCCCACGGCTCCAGCGCCACCGACAAGCGCTACGGCATCGGCACGGGCGAGACCGAGCGCAAGTGGGAGCGGTTCGACCGGCGCTTCGACCTGGCGAAGGAGCCCAACGAGGCGCACCGCTTCGGCTGGGTCGTCGAACTCGACCCGTACGACCCGGACTCCACGCCCCGCAAGCGGACCGCGCTGGGCCGCTTCAAGCACGAGGCCGCCCAGCCCCGGCTGACCGCCGACGGCCGGCCGGTCGTCTACATGGGCGACGACGAGAAGTTCGACTACTTCTACAAGTTCGTCTCCAGCAGGAAGATGAAGAAGGGCACCTCCCGGGCTGCCCGCGCGCACAACCTGACCCTGCTGGACGAGGGCACCCTGTACGTCGCCAAGCTGACCGGCGACTCGCCCGCCGGGGAGATCGACGGCACCGGGAAGCTCCCCGCCGACGGCGAGTTCGACGGCAGCGGTGTGTGGATCCCGCTCGCCACCGGGGACACCTCGCACGTACCCGGGATGACCGCCGACGAGGTGTACGTCTTCACGCGCCTGGCCGGTGACAAGGTCGGCGCCACCAAGATGGACCGCCCCGAGGACGTCGAGCCGTCGCCGCGTACCGGCCGGGTCTACATCGCCCTCACCAACAACTCCGACCGCGGCAAGGCGGGCCTGGCCGGTGCGGACGAGGCCAACCCGCGCAACGCCAACAAGCACGGCCAGATCCTGGAGCTCGCGGAGAACTGGGACGACCCGGCGGGCGACGGCTTCGCCTGGCGGCTCTTCCTCGTCGCGGGCGACCCCGACGACCCGTCGACGTACTTCTCCGGCTTCCCGAAGGAGAAGGTCAGCCCGATCTCCTGCCCGGACAACGTGGCCTTCGACGACCACGGCAACCTGTGGATCTCCACGGACGGGAACCAACTCGGCTCGCACGACGGGCTGTTCGGTGTGGCGACCGCGGGCGAGCGGCGCGGTGAGCTGAAGCAGTTCCTGACCGTGCCGACCGGGGCGGAGACCTGCGGGCCGGTGATCCAGGACCGCAGGGTGCTGGTCGCGGTCCAGCACCCGGGCGAGATCGACGGCGCGTCCGTGGAGAAGCCGGCCAGCACCTGGCCGGACGGCCCGGGCCGCATCGTACGGCCCTCGGTCGTGGCCGTATGGCGTAGGGACGGTGCGGACATCGGGGTCTGAGGCCCGCCGGACCGGACGATGCCCTCAGGCCTGTGCCCGTGCGGTGCGGGCCTGACGGACGTCGTTCGAAGGTTTGGTTCGGCGGAGTGGGTCGCGCGCACGGCGGGGCCGACGGGGCCACGGCGAAGCCGTGGTCGCTCGGCGAGCACCCGCCGAGCGCCTGCGGCGTCTGCGAGCGGGAGCCGTCCGCCTACGAGACGGGCGCGGTCATCAAGGGTTTCGGCTCCTGACCCCCGCGGGGGCGCCTTGCCGGACTAGAGTCGGCCCCATGGTTTCCGGTGAGGCGCCACAGGCGGAGGGCAGCGCCCGGGTCGACGTGTGGATCTGGTCGGTGCGGCTGACCAAGACGCGCTCCCAGGCGGCCGCCGCCTGCCGGGCGGGGCACGTCCGGGTCAACGGCGAGCGGGCCAAGCCGGCGCAGTCCCTGCGGTCGGGCGACGAGGTGCGGCTCCGGCACGCCGGCCGCGACCGGATCGTGGTCGTCTCCAGGATCGTGAAGAAGCGCGTCGGACCGCCGGTCGCCGTCGAGTGCTACGTCGACAACAGTCCGCCCCCGCCGCCGCGCGAGGCGGCGGTCCAGGTGCCGGTCCGCGACCGCGGGGCCGGCCGCCCGACCAAGCGCGACCGCCGCGAGATCGAGCGCCTCCAGGGCCTCCAGGGTGCCCGGCGCGCCTCCCGCCGGGACCGGGACGCCGGCTCCTGACCGGGCCCCGGCGGCCGAGCTCTCAGCTGCGGTAGTCCTCCACCTCGTCGGCGGGGCGGACCGTCGCCTTCGACGGATCGTCGCCGAACTCGGTGAGCGCCCGGCGCTGCCGCAGCAGGTCCCAGCACTGGTCGAGCCGGATCTCCACCTCCCGCAGCCGGGCCCGCTCCTCGTCCACGAGGCCGTCCAGCGTGGAACGGGCCCGCAGGTCCCGCTCCTCCGCGACCAGCCCGTCGATGTACTCGATGATGTCCTTCTCGCCCATGGTGTCGGCGCTCCTTACCCGGTGGGATGACCGGACACGGTCGGTTGACGAAGACGGCCGGTCGACGAAGTCGGTTCAGATCACGAGGACGGTCTTGCCGCGCGCACCGCCCGCGCGGTTCTGGGCCAAGGCCTGGGGGGCCTTCTCCAGGGGGAGTTCGAGGTCGATGGGCACCTGGAAGCCCCCTCGCGCGGCTCCCTCGGCCAGGGCGTCGAGCAGCTCCGCCGTCGGGGCGAGGCGGAAGTCCACCAGGGCGACGCCGGGCGGGCCCGGAACGCCCCGGGTGGTGACGGCGACACCGCCGTCCCGGACCAGCGCGGTGTGCGCGGCGAAGGCCGCCGGATCGGTGGAGACCAGATCGACGAGGACGTCGACGCCCTGTGGATACAGATCGGCCACCGCCGTCGCCAGCCCGTCCGGGCCGGTCGTGGTGTCGACGGTGGCGGCGGCGCCGAGCGCGGCCATCCGCCTCTTCTCGTCCCCCCGCACCGCCGCGACGACCCCGACCGAGCGGGCCGCCGCGAGCTGGGTCAGGAAGCTCCCCACCCCGCCCGCCGCGCCGACGACCAGCAGGCTCCGCCCGCTGCGGACGGACGTGCCGCCCAGGATCTGCGCGGCGGCCGTCCCGGCGCACGGGAGGGCCGCGGCCAGCCGGAGCGGGAGGCCGTCCGGGACCAGGGCCATCGGCGAGTCCTGGGCCACGCAGAGGTACTCGCCGTACGCGCCGCAGCGCCCCACCGGTGGTGCCGTCACCCGGCCGAACACCGGGTCGCCGACCCGGAAGCGGTTGGCACCGCCGCCGATCATGTCGACCCGGCCCGCGAAGTCGGCTCCGACGAGGAGCGGGAAGGTGTGCGGGACCGTCCCGTCCAGGGAGCCGTCGGCGGTCTGCCAGTCCAGCGGGTTGAGGCCCGCGTACTCGACCTTCACCCGCACCTCGCCGGGCGCGGGATCGGGTTTCGGTACCTCCATCAGCGAGGGTTCCACACGGAACGCGCTGACGGCGATGGCTCGCATACGGCAGACCTCTCGTTCGGCCCCCTGTCCACGCCTCCCACTGTCGCCCGGCCCCCGGGGCCGCGCATGTCGGAACCGGGTGGCCCACGACGGTGTGCCCCGGTGCGGTGCGGGCCCCTACCGTCCGGTGGTCCGCCGCGTCGCGACGATCCGTCCGGCCGTCCCGCAGACCGCCAGCACCACGCCCGCCGCGAGCACCGCCCACACGGTCGTGCGCAGCGACGCGGTGAGCGCGTCGTACACCGCCGCCGCCCCGTCCCGGTCGCTGTCCGGCACCTGGTCCAGCACCCTGCTCCGGCCGACGGCGACCGCGACGCGCAGCAGGAGCGCGCCGAGCACGAATCCGGCGCCCGCCACGGCGGTGGCCGCGAGTCCGCCCCGCGCCCCGCGCCGTACGAACGCGAGGCCGACGACGAGGACGAGCAGGACCGCCGTCCCGACGGCCGGCCAGACACTGCAGTACCGGAGCCACCGGAACGAGGTCCGCAGCTCGTCGGCGCGGTCGGCGGAGAGCAGGGTGATCGTGGTGTGCCGTACGGGGATGAGCTCGGCGAACGGCACACCGTCGTCGACCAGTTCCCGCTTGACGCGTTCGGTCACCGGCGCCAGGTCGATGGTGACGGCCTGCCCGTCGTCGCCGTGCAGGGCGGCGGTCACGGCCTGGTGCGCGGTGCGGTTGGCGCTGTCCCAGGCCTTCTGGAACGCCTCGGTCGTGGTGAAGGACCGCGCGGTGTCGTCCAGGAACTCCTCGACGGTGTCCTGGAGCGGGCCGACGTCGATGTTCTTCATCGCCTCGTCGGTGACGAGCGTGGCGACGGTGTCCCGGACGCCGGTGTCCGAGGCCAGCGGGGAGACGGCGGCGAGATAGCGGTCGGAGTCGTCGAGCTCCAGGTCGACCCAGGCGGCGAGGGCGCTGAACGGGACCAGCAGGGCGAGCAGGACGAGGAGTACCGCCGACAGGGCCGCTGAGAAGTAGGTCCGCACAGCCCCAGCCAATCGTCTGCGGCGGCGGCGCGCTGCGGGCCGTACGCCATTCGAGTTGCCGGGCGGCGCGGCCGGGTGTGCGCTGGAGAGACCGGAGGACGGGGGCGAGTCAAGGAGCTGGCGCCATGACCACACACGCAACACTGTCCCGGCACGGAGCGAGGCGTACCCGGGCCCCGGCCCGGCACCCGCACCACGCGATCGGCTGGGCGCTGCCGCTGGTGCTGGGGGTGATCGTCGGGTTCTGGGCGTTCTTCATCCGGCGGGACGGCGGCGAGACCACCGGCGGGCTGATCTGGCTCGGCGTCGCCTGCGGTGCGGCGTTCGCCGTGCTGTCGTTCCTGCTGGGGCGGATCCAGGGGAGGCTGCCGGTCGAGGTGCGGGCCGCGGCCTACGGGGCGGTGACCGCGATCGTGATCGGTTACCTCTTCAGCCTGCACCACCACACGGTGCTGGCCTCCACGGCGCTCGGACTGGGCGTCGGCGCGGGGGTGACCGCCTACGCGTACTACCTCTTCTACACGCGGTCCGAGTGAGGGCCGCGCGCACGGAGCCCGGCCCACGAGGCTGAGTAGGGTGTCCGTCTGCCTGAGGACCGTCCCCCGGGGCGGTCCTCGGGCCTTCGTGCGCCGGGGGCCCGGCCGGCGGTTGACCTTCCCGGCGGGGGAAGCCCCAGCATCGGCGGGGCCGGGCCACCCGCCCGGTACGAGGAGGGGTGCGGTGGACAGCGAAGGCCGGACGCGGGCGGCCCGGGACGCGGAGCTGGTGACGATCGGGGAGTTCGCCCGGCTGTCCCGGCTCTCGGCCAAGGCTCTGCGCCGCTACGACGAGCTGGGCCTGCTGCGGCCGGACCTGGTCGACCCGGTGAACGGCTACCGCTACTACGACCGGGCGCAGGCCGGGACGGCCCGGCTGGTGGCCTGGCTGCGCCGCATCGGGATGCCGCTCGCCCGGATCGCGGAGGTGACCGCGCTGGACGACGCCGCGGCCGCCGCCGAGATCCGCGCCTACTGGGCGCGGGTGGAGGCCGAGACCGCGGCCCGGCGGGAGCTCGCCGCCTTCCTCGTCGACCGTCTGTCAGCGAAGGAGAACGTCGGCATGGGTGACATCGACACGGACGGTCGTGGACCGGCCACGCTCGGGATCCGGTACGCGGCCCTGGCGCACCCGGGAGCGGTACGCGGGATCCAGCAGGACACGGCCTACGCGGGGGCCCGGCTGCTCGCCGTGGCCGACGGCTTCGGCGCGGCCGGTGCCGAGGCGAGCGCGGCGGCGGTCGACGCGCTGAAGCCGGCGGCGCGCGGGGCGGTCGACGCGGACGACCTGCTGGGCGCCCTCCGGGACGCGGCCGACGGTGCCGCGCGGGCGGTGCGGGAGGCGGTGGCGGGCGGCGGGGCCCCGGCGGAGTCCGGGAGCACCCTGACCGCGCTGGTGTGGACCGGGTCGCGGCTCGGGCTGGTGCACATCGGGGACTCGCGGGCGTACGTGGTGCGGGACGGGCGACTGCTGCGGATCACGCACGACGACACTCTGGTGCAGTCGATGATCGACGACGGTTCGCTGACCGAGGAGGAGGCGGCCTCGCACCCTCAGCGGGCCCTGCTGCTCAGGGCGCTGTCCGGTGACGGCGGGGAGCCCGGCCCCCGCCCGGAGGTACGGCTGCGCGACACACTGCCCGGCGACCGCTACCTGCTCTGTTCGGACGGTCTGTCGGCGGTCGTGGACGAGGCCGCCCTGACCCGCGCGGTCGTCGCCGCGGACGGCCCGGACGTGGCGGTGCGCGACCTGGTCGCGCTGGCCGGTGACGCCGGGGGCCCCGACAACGTGTCCTGTGTGGTGGCCGACGTCGTGGCCCTGTGACGCCATGGCGGACGACGGCGGGCCCCCACGCGCGTGGTGCGCGTGGGGGCCCGCCGGGTCGGTGCGGGGTCCCTCACTCGTGGACGACGGTGACGGGGCAGGTGGCGTGCTGGGTGACGTGGAGGCTGACCGAGCCGAGCAGGGTCGCCTTGAAGCCGCTGTAACCACGTGCGCCGACGACCAGCAGCTCGGCGCCCTTGGAGCGCTCCACCAGGGTCAGGGCGGCGTTGCCGATCACGACGACCTTCTCCACGCGCGCGGCGCCCTCGGCGCCGAGTGCCTCCTCCAGCGCCTCGTTGAGCGCCACGGTGGCCACGGCCTGCGGGTCGAAGTCCTCCGGCAGGCCCGGCATCATCGACGCCCAGCTGGTCGCGGGATACTCCCAGCTGTTGACCGCCTCGACCGTGTCGCCGGTCAGCTCCGCCTGGCGTACCGCCCAGCGCAGCGCCTTGATCGACTGGTCCGAGCCGTCCACACCCACGACGATCCTGCCCATGTCCGCCTCCAGCTCCTCGGAGCACGTACGGCACGTGCCCCATGTTGCGTGTATCCGTAATAACACGCGCCAAACCGGGCGCAAAGGGCCCGTAGGCCCCTTGCGTTGCCCTGTTCCCCTGTGCCTCCGAGGGCCGCTCGGTCCCGGCGGTGTCAGCTCGTCCGCAGTGCGGCGAGCTGCTGTTCGAACGGCACGACCGCGTCCTCGCCGTCGTCGGGCGTGGCCGCCCGGGAGGCCCCGGAGACGGTGCGTCCGGTGACGGCGGAGGCGAGCTCGCCACCCGCGCGGCGGATGCGGGAGGGCAGGCCCTCGGTGTACTCGTCGCCGGGCGCCCCCCAGTCCTCGGACGCCGCGTACACCGAGGTCGGCAGGGTGACCGCCCGCAGGTAGGAGAAGAGCGGGCGCATCGCGTGGTCCAGGACCAGGGAGTGGCGGGAGGTGCCGCCGGTCGCCCCGATCAGGACGGGCTTGCCGGTCAGGGCGGTGGGGTCGAGGAGATCGAAGAAGGACTTGAACAGGCCGCTGTAGGAGGCGGTGAACACGGGCGACACGGCGATCAGGCCGTCCGCCCCCGTCACCGCGTCGATCGCTTCCCGCAGGTCGGCCGGCGGGAAGCCGGTGACCAGGTGGTTGGCGACGGAGACGGCCAGGTCGCGGAGCTCGACGACGCGGACCTCGACGGCGCGGTCCTGGTCGGCGGTCAGCCGCTCACGGGTGGCCTCGGCGAGCCGGTCGGCCAGCAGCCGGGTGGACGAAGGGCTGCTCAGTCCGGCCGAGACGGCCACGATCCTCAGCGGTGCGGTGGCGAACACGGTGGTCAGACCTCCTTCGGGGCGGCGGCGGCGCGGGCCGCGGCGACCGCGGGGTGGACGGGGGCGTCCGGCACACCGGCCGGGCGCAGGGCGGCGAACTCCTTGCGCAGCACGGGCACGACCTCCTCGCCGAGGATGTCGAGCTGCTCCAGGACCGTCTTGAGCGGCAGTCCCGCGTGGTCCATCAGGAAGAGCTGGCGCTGGTAGTCGCCGACGGCGTCGCGGAAGGTCAGGGTGCGCTCGATGACCTCCTGCGGGGAGCCGACGGTCAGCGGGGTCTCGCGGGTGAAGTCCTCCAGCGAGGGCCCGTGTCCGTAGACCGGCGCGTTGTCGAAGTACGGGCGGAACTCCTTGACCGCGTCCTGCGAGTTCTTCCGCATGAAGACCTGGCCGCCGAGGCCCACGACGGCCTGCTCCGCGGTGCCGTGGCCGTAGTGGGCGTAACGGCGCCGGTAGAGCTCGACCATCTTCTTCGTGTGCTCCATGGGCCAGAAGATGTTGTTGTGGAAGAAGCCGTCGCCGTAGTACGCGGCCTGTTCGGCGATCTCCGGGGAGCGGATCGAGCCGTGCCAGACGAACGGCGGGACGCCGTCCAGCGGGCGCGGGGTCGCGGTGAAGGACTGGAGCGGGGTGCGGAACTTGCCCTCCCAGTCGACGACGTCCTCCCGCCACAGCTTGTGCAGCAGCGCGTAGTTCTCGATCGCCAGCGGGATGCCCTGGCGGATGTCCTTGCCGAACCACGGGTAGACCGGCCCGGTGTTGCCGCGGCCCATCATCAGGTCGACCCGGCCGTCGGCGAGGTGCTGGAGCGTGGCGTAGTCCTCGGCGATCTTCACCGGGTCGTTGGTGGTGATCAGCGTGGTGGACGTCGAGAGGATGAGGTTCTCGGTCCGGGCCGCGATGTAGCCGAGTGTCGTCGTGGGTGAGGACGGGACGAAGGGCGGGTTGTGGTGCTCTCCGGTCGCGAAGACGTCCAGGCCCACTTCCTCGGCCTTCTGCGCGATCGCGAGGGTCGCCTTGATCCGCTCGTTCTCGCTCGGTGTCCTGCCGGTCGTGGGGTCGGTGGTGACGTCCCCGACGGTGAAGATCCCGAACTGCATGGCGCCCGCCTCCATCTGTGCCGAACCATTTAATTGAACGTTGAACTATCGAACACACCCTACAACGGGGCACCCCCGGCCCCTATTCCCGGCCGCGCCGGACGCCCGCGGTGCGGGTCTGCGTACGCTGGACGGACCGCCGGCCGTGACGGCCGGGACGAAGGAGGAGCCCCGGATGAGCGAGAGCGAACGCTGGAAGGAGCGCGGCGTCATGCTGCGCGTCTTCGTCTACGTCTTCGCGACGCACCTCTTCGCCGGCTTCGTCATGCTGCTGTTCTACGTGGGCGGCCACGACAAGTAGCCGGCGGAGGCCCCCGGCGAAGCGCTCTCCCTCCAGGATCACCCCGCGGCCGGTGCCCTCGCGACGCGAGCGGGATCACGCGCGCGACCCCTCCCCGCCAGGACCCGTGGTCGGTACACTCGGTTCATGACCTCCGTACCGTGCCGTAACTGGTGGCGCTCCTCCTAGGAGCGGCCGCCTCACCAGCACGGAACAAGGGCCGTTCATCCATGGACGGCCCTTTCGCGTTGCCCGGGGTCCCGGGCGGGCCGTCCTCCACGCACCGACCACCCGCGAGGAGAGCCCCATGACCGCCGTCACCGACCAGCCCGTGAGCCCCGCCGTGCGCCGCAGCGCCGAGCTGGAGCAGCGCATCGCCCTGGACCCCTCGGGATTCCGGGTCCTCAGCGGGGACCGGCCCACCGGGGCCCTGCACCTCGGCCACTATTTCGGCACCCTGCGCAACCGGGTGCGGCTCCAGGACCTCGGTGTGGACGTCTTCGTGCTCATCGCCGACTACCAGGTCCTCACCGACCGGGACATCGCCGAGCGGCTCTCCGAGCATGTGGAGGGCCTCCTGCTGGACTACCTGGCGATCGGCATCGATCCCGCCCGTACGACGGTCTTCAACCACAGCGCCGTACCGGCCCTCAACCAGCTGCTGCTGCCGTTCCTCTCGCTGGTCTCCGTCGCCGAGCTGGGCCGCAACCCCACCGTGAAGGACGAGATCGCCCACTCCCGGCAGGCCGCCGTCAGCGGGCTCATGTACACCTACCCGGTGCACCAGGCCGCCGACATCCTCTTCTGCAAGGGCAACCTCGTCCCCGTCGGACAGGACCAGCTGCCGCATCTGGAGGTCACCCGCACCGTCGCCCGCCGCTTCAACGAGCGGTACGGGGCGGTCTTCCCGGAACCCGACGCGCTGCTCTCCGCCGCGCCCCTGCTGCTCGGCACCGACGGCACGAAGATGAGCAAGAGCCGCCACAACTCCGTGGCCCTGGGCGCGAGCGAGGACGAGACCGCCCGGCTGATCAAGGGCGCCACCACCGACGCCGACCGGCACATCACCTACGACCCCGAGACGCGCCCGGGGGTGTCGAGCCTGGTGCTGCTGGCCGCGCTCTGCCTCGACCGGGACCCGCACGCCGTCGCCGAGGAGATCGGGGACGGCGGCGCGGCCGCGCTGAAGCGGACGGTGACCGAGGCGGTCAACGCGACGATGGCGCCGATCCGCGCCCGCCGGGCCGAGTACGCCCGGGACATGGGACAGGTCCGGGACATCCTGCGCGCCGGCAACGAGCGCGCGAACGCCGTGGCCGAGGCGACCCTGGACGAGGTGCGGGAGGCCATGGGCATGTTCCGCTGACCCCGGCCCCTACCGGACGGTCGTCGCCCGCTGCCGGCGCAGCAGCTCCGCCAGCCCGCGCCGGGTCGCGGCGATGACCACCCGGTCCTCCGCGCGCAGCACATAACCCGGGTGCAGGTTCCAGACGAGCCCGGAGGACCGGCCCGCCGCGTCCGGGGCGGAGGGGTCGTACGGCGGCACGGCGGCCAGGTCCGGGCGGCGGTCGGCCGGCGGGGTGGCGTCCAGCGCCAGGACCCGCCAGGCGCCCGCCCGGAACGCCTGCTCGACGGTGCGGCCCACGAGCTGGGGGTAGGCGCCCACCTCCAGCGCGGCGAACAGCATCACCTTGCGCTCGACCGGCACCGCGCCGAGGATCTGCCGCCCCATCATGGCCACCGCGAACGAGGGTGCCGCCAGGTGGGAGACCGAACGCGACCGGGTCAGAGCCTGCGGGTGGGCGGTGCGCAGGGTGCGGAAGACGGCGGTGGCGAACTCGTCGTCGTACAGCCGCAGGGCCACCTGGAGGTCCGGCTTGACGGAGCGGGCGTACAGCGTGGCTTCCAGGTTGGTGGTGTCGATGCTGGTCAGGGCGAGCAGGGCGTGTGCCCGGCGGATCTTGGCCGCCTCCAGCACGCCTTCCTGGGTGACGTCGCCGATGACCGTCGGCACGTGCATGCTGCGGGCCAGCGGGATGCCCCGCGCCTCCGGGTCCTCCTCGACCACCACCACGGGGATCTCCAGCTCCCGCAGCCGCACCAAAACCCGGGTGCCGATCTTGCCGAGACCGAGCAGCACCACGTGCCCGGACAGGCCGCGCGGCGGGCGGCGCAGCGAGGACGCGTTGCGCAGCGAACCGAACGCCTCCAGCACGGCGGCGACCAGCAGCGGCAGGAGCAGCAGCCCCGCCATCCCGGACAGCAGCTGGATGACCTGACGGGACGGCGGCTCGCCCTCGGCCGGATCGCCCATCGCGAGCAGGTCGAGCAGCGTGAGATAAGCGGCGTGCAGGGGGCTGTCGCCGGTGGTGACGACGGAGGCGACGGCCAGGGCCACGGCGGCGGTCGCGACACCCAGCGCCGACCAGCGCAGCCGGCGCGAGAAGATGTGGCTCAGCGGCGCGCCCCGGCCGCCCATGCGCACGGCGACCCGGTCCGGCCCGGCGTGGCTGATGGCCTCCAGCACCACCGTGCCCCGCCCGGTGGCTGCGGCCACCGTCGCGTGGTCGGGCAGGAGTTGGGGCCCGTCGTCGCCGCTGCTGTCGGAGCCCTCGGAGCCGGCCGGGTCGTGGGTGGTGGAGGAGAGCAGGGCCAGGGTGCAGAGTCCCGGGTCGGCGAGCTCGCCCTGCCGGGGCGGGGTGCGTTCGGCGGCCCGCAGGAGCAGGCCCTCGGCCTGGATGACCTTGCTGCTGCCGGTCACCGCTGTGGCGGCGAGCGCCGGGGCTGCGGTGTCGGCGTCGGACAGCACCGTCGTGGAGGCGTCCAGCACCTCCGGGTCCATGCCGGGCATCGCGAGCGCAGCCGCCTGGTCGAGCAGGGTCTCCAGGTGCTGGCCGAGCTTGCGGTTGTAGAGCCGGATGACCAGCCGCAGGCGCGGGTTGAGCCGACGGGCCGTCAGGGCGGCCCGGATGTTCAGCTCGTCGTCGTCGTAGACCAGCGCCAGGGCGGCGGCCCGTTCGACGCCGGCCTCCTCCAGCACGTCGTCGGAGGGCTCGTGCGCCTCCATGATGCGCACCGCCTCGACCCCGGCGTTGGTGTCGCCGTCCCCGGCGCCGCCCGTCGTGCCGTTGCGGTTCATCGCGGCCGACATCCGGCCGAACAGGGCTGCGGCACGGGCCCGTTGGGTGAGCGGCAGCTCGGGGCGAGCGGCGTCGCGGCCCGGTGGGAGCAGCAACGTGACCCGTTCGCCGTACACGTAGCGCAGCTCCACGGCGAGCCGCCGGGCGAGCGCGTCGTCACCGCAGACCACCATGTGGCCGCCGGAGGTGGGTGGTTGGGGTTGATGAGGAAGTGGGGACACGAAGCCCAGCATGCCTGCTGACCCTCTTCCTGTCAGTCGTGCGTCGGCCCGGGACCGGCCAGGAGGCGGCGTGGGTCCGCCGCCCGGTCGATGGCCGTCTCCACCGCCGAGAGGCGGTCCGCGAGCAGCCCGAGGGCCGCGACCGCCCGGGTGACGGGATCGCCCTCCGGGCCGCCGAGCGCCTGTGTGCGGACGTAGGAGGCGGTGACCGCCGCCCAGCGCTCGGCCTGCCGCGCGGTGAGCGTGCCCCGCAGCGCGGCCAGCTTCAGCAGGTTCGCCTCGGCGCCCGAGGTGAGGGTCTGGGCCTCGCCCGCGTAGTGGTCGTCGACCACGGCGGACAGCTCGGCCTCGTTCATCACGGGCACGATCCGCTCGGCGATCTTGTTCATGTTGCGGTACGAGCCCTGTAGCTGGAACGGCGGCTCGGTGCGCGTCGCGTCGGTCCGCGCCGCCGACGCGATGTACGCCGCGTTCACCGCGAGGACCGTCTCCCTGGCGGTGAGCAGATGGCGCAGGACCGACACGATCCGCTCCAGCTCGGCCGGGGCGTAGGCGTGCTCCAGCTGGTCGGCGCGCACCGCGAGACCGGAACCGGACGCCATGCGCACGAGCAGCGCCAGATCGGCGCGGGAGCGGCCCGCGAGCGGGGCGAGGACCGGGTTGGCGGTCAGCGCGTTCTCCACGAAGCTCAGCGCGAAGACGTCCTCCCGGCCGCTCAGCACCTCGCCGAGGTTCCACACGTCGGCCCGGTTGGCGAGCATGTCCGGGATCCTGAACCGGTCCCCGGACTCGGTGTACGGGTTGCCCGCCATGACCACCGCGAACCGCTTCCCCCGCAGGTCGTAGCTGCGCGGCTCGCCGTCCCGCACCCCCTCGACGCGGCGCGTGGCGTCGCAGAGCGGAATGAACTTCTGGAGCAGCTCCGGCGAGGTGTGCTGGATGTCGTCCAGGTAGAGCAGGGTGTTGTTGCCCGACTCCAGCGCGAAGTTGATCTTCTCGACCTCGCGCCGGGCGGTCGCCCCGCGTGCCTGCGCCGGGTCCAGCGAGGTCACGTCGTGTCCGAGGTTGGGGCCGCTGACCTTCACGAGGACCATGCCGAGCCGGTCGGCCACGTACTCCATGAGCGTCGTCTTGCCGTAGCCGGGCGGGGAGACGAGCAGCAGCAGGCCCTGCGAGTCGGTGCGGCGGTCCGCGTCGGCGGTGCCGAGCTGCTTGGCGAGGCTGTCGCCGATCAGCGGCAGGTACACCTCGTCCAGCAGCTGGTTGCGGACGAAGGCGGACATCACGCGGGGCCGGTGGTCGTCCAGCCGCAGCCGGGCACGCTCGGCGTCGACCAGCGCGGTGCGCAGCCGCTGGTACGCGCGGAACCCGGGCACGGACTCGGCTCGGAACTCGGCGGTACGGGCGAGGAGTTCGTCCAGCCGGACCGGCAGGGTCCCCCGGTCGATCCGGGGGTGGTCGCCGAGCAGCCCGTCCACCGTCGCGGTCAGCGGGGCGTCGCGGTCGTACCGCTCCAGCTCCGGGCACAGCTCCACGGCGGCGGCCTCCGCCAGGTCCCCGGCGTCCGCCTCGGTGCCGGACGCGGCGGCGTACGAGCCGATCCAGCCCTCCACCAGCTGGCGCCGGGCCGGCAGGTCGTCGTGGAGCGCGGCCAGGTCGTCGTCGTACGCCGACGTGCCGGTCGCCCGGCGGAACTTCTCCAGGAAGGTCCGGGTGGACGTGCGCGTGACGAACCCCGCGGGGCCGCTCGTCAGCTCCTCGAAGAGGTACACGGCGGCCTGGTCCCCCGCCCCCATCACGGCCGCCCACTCCTCCTGGAGGACGGCGATCGCCGGGGCGAGCCCGAAGGTGTCGCGGGCCCGCGCCAGCGACACCGCCCGGCGCGTCCAGGAGGTGCGCAGCGCCTCGTCGGCCTCGTGCGCCCAGAACAGCTGGGCGGCCGCGCGTACGGCGGGCGGGAAGCGCAGCAGGCCCGCGCCGGTGTACAGCCGCAGCAGGACGGTCAGGATCGCGGTGGCGTCCTCGTCGTGGACGCCCCGCTGGTGGCCCTCGTCGTACGCGGCGGCGGCCGCCTCCCGGACGAGGGCCGCCAGGTCCTCGGCGCCCGCCAGCGCGTCGGCGCCGTGCTCGTCCAGCAGCCGGGCGGCCAGGTGCTCGGCGCGGTAGACGTCCTCCGACTCGGAGGGCAGCAGCCGGTCCCAGTACGGGCGGGTCGCCGCGAACTCGGGGTCGGTGACCGGGGCCCGGTAGTCGGTGCCGGTCAGCGCGAAGGCGAGCCGGTCCCCGTGCGGGACGAGGGTCAGGTCGAAGGGCTGGGTGTTCACCGCGAACCGGTGGCGGCCCAGCTTGAGGACCGTGCCGCCGTCCGCGTACAGCTCGCCCCGGTCCCGCAGCGCCCGGCCGGCCTCCTGCCGGGCCGCCTTCAGCCGCCCGTCGAGCTCGTCGGCGCGCACCGGGTCGCCCAGCTCGCGCAGCTCGTCGGCGGTGCGCCGGACCTTGGCGACCATCGGGTCGGACGCGAAGTAGGTGTGGACGGCGTCCAGGTCCTCCAGCGCGGCCAGGCGCCGGGTGACCGTCTCCAGCACCCGGGCGGCCGAGTCCGCGAGCCGCTCGGCCCGCCGGGCGCGGGCGTCCTGGAGCGTCTGCCGCCGGGCCGAGAACGCCTCGTAGACCTCGGTCCTGCGCTCGGCCAGCCGGCCGAGGAAGTCGTCGGACTCCGCGAACCGGGACTCCAGGTTCTCCAGCTGGAGCAGCAGCCGCGCCAGCTGCTCGTCGCAGGACTCGGGGGAGTCGGCGGCGGCCAGCGCCCCCGTGACGGCCTGCCCCAGCAGCGCGAACTCGGCGGCGAACTCCGCCCGGCCCTCCTGGGACAGCAGCTCCCTGCGACGGGCGTCGAGGGTGGCGCGGGCCCGGTTGGCGTCGCCCAGCACCCCGGCGATGCGCTCCAGGATGGACGTACGGACGGTGGCGTCCCCGATGTCGAGTCCGGTCACCACGTCCGTGACGGTGGCCAGCCCCTCGGTGATGCCCGTCAGCCGGTCACCGACCTCCGAGGCGTCGGCGACGGCGGTCAGCGCCTCGGCCGACTCGGTGAGGGAGGCGAGCTCCTCGTGGTAGCCGGTGAAGGCGTCGTCGCGGGAGAGGAAGGAGACGGCCCGCCGGGCGGCCGACGCCAGGTCGTCCTCGGCCTCGGCGGACAGCTCGGCGATCCGCCCGGTGTCCGCGTACCGCATCTCGGCGAGCGTCGCCAGGTGCCCGTGGGTGCGGCGCAGTTCGGTGAGCTGGTCGACCCAGGCGGCGGCCGAGCGCGGGGCCTCGCCCCGGATACGGCGCACCAGGGCGGTGAGGCGGCCGGCCGTCTCGTCGAGGGCCTCGGCGGCCTGCCGCGTCAGCTCCTGCACCGTCTCGAACTCGGCGAGGACCTGGCCGGCGGTGGCCCCGATCTCGGTCAGGGGCTCGGCGAGCAGGCCCAGCTCGGGATCGGTGAGCCAGTGGTAGCGGTCGCCGGCCCGGGCGCAGTCGGCGACGAGCCGGGCGTACACGGCGGCGGTCGGCGTCATGTCGCGTACGCCGTGGGCCAGGGCGAGGCAGTCGGAGATCCCGCGCACCAGGTCGGCGTTGCCGGTCCGGGCGAGCGGGCCCGTCCCGGCGGGGTGCGAGGCGGCATAGGTGTCGGAGACGTACGGGGTCTGCCAGCGCTGCAACGGGTGGACACGGGCGGGCCCGTCCTCGCCGCCCTTCAGCAGGACGAGGGTGCCGTCGTCCAGAAGCGCGTGCCCCCGGCCGACCAGCGGGGTGGCGACCTCCTGGCGGATCAGGTTGTACGGCAGGAGCAGGGTGCGGCTCTCGTCACGGGACCGGAAGACGTACAGCACGTCCTCGCCGTTGGGCGAGCGGACCGCACCCTCGAAGACCGGGTCGGTGAGCTCCTCGGCGGTGTCGAACGTCTTGGCCGCGCCGGTGGTGAGGTAGTAGCCGCCGGGGAAGATGATCCCCTGGTCCTCGGGGAGCCGGTGGCACGACGGCCCGATGGCGTCCAGCCGCTGGACCCGGCCGAGCAGGGTGTTGAAGACCAGGTGGCGCCAGGCCTCCTCCTTGTACGGGCGCACCCGCAGCAGGACCAGCGGCCCGGCCCGCGCGTACTCGACGTCGGCGTCCGCCAGGGACTGGAGCGGCTCGTCGACGGGCTCCTCGTAGATCCCGTCGGGGGTCTCGGTGTCGTCCTCGGTCTTGACGGTGAGCGTGCCGCCCAGGGTGTCGACGAAGAGCGCGCCCTCGGCCACGGCGATGTGCGGGTGCCGGCCGGTCCGGTGGGCGTCCCGGCCCGCCGGGATCCAGTCGAAGTCGTGCGACGGCGGGAAGACGTGGTCCTTCTCGCCCCGCGCGTCCAGGAACTCCCCGGGCGTCCCGTCCGGCCCCAGCGCCCAGCGCAGGACGCGGACGTCCTCGGCGCTCTCCCCGGTGCGGAACACCGCGATCAGCCGGCCGCCGACCCTGCGCAGCCGCAGCAGCCGGGCGTCGCGGAAGTAGCGGTGCAGACCCGCGAACTCCCGGACGAACGCCTCGTCGGCCAGGGGCCCTTCGCCCACCACCTCCTCCAGGCCGGCCTCCCGCAGGACGAGGACGTCACCGACCCCGGCCTCCCCGCCCGCCCCGGGCCCCCGCTCGAAGCCGAACAGCAACCGGTTGCCGACCGCCACCAGGTCCCGGGCCAGCGAGGGGCGCCCGGTGGGCACCTGCTCGGTGGCCAGCAGCCGCAGGCCGGTCGACCCGAACTCCTCGGTCCGCCGCGCGTTGAGCGCCTCGGCCCGCCGGACGAGCTCGTCGGCCTGCGCCCCGAGCCGCCGCCGGAGCACCTCGTAGGCACCGCCGTCGGCGAGTGTGGTGTCGGTGTCACGGTCCATGCGTACGGCTCCCTACGGGCGGTTCAACTGCGCACTGCGTATCGATGGTGGGGCTGGAGCACACGGTTCGGGGCCGCGGATCCGGCCCGTCCGGTGTGCGGGGCCCCCGCGGCCGGCGGTGCGGAATCCGCTTCCCGGGGGCCGTGGCAGGCCCCCGGGACGGGGTCCGGCTACGCCACCCCCGTGGCGGCGGCGCCGTTGCGCGAGGGCACCGGCTCCGCGGCGACGGCCCCGGCCGCCGTACCGCCGCCACCCGCGAGCGACGACACCGTCATCCCCGCCAGCCCCAGCTCCTCCGCCGCGGCCAGCAGCTGCCGTACCTGGCCGGTGGCGGCCCCCGACGTACCCCGCATCAGCTGCATCAGCAGCGCGGACACCGTCAGGTTCTGCACGTCCCCCGAGGAGACGGACCCCAGCACCCGGGTCAGGTCGTCCGTGAAGGACGCGCTGCCGTCCAGCCACGGCCCGGCCAGCGTCCGCGCGGTCTTGGAGTTGTCGACGAACCCGTCCACGCTCCGGCCCAGCGAGATCGACGACACGAGCCGGTCGAAGAAGACCGAGTCCCCGCCGACGATGTCGATGTCCGCGTTCTCCAGACCCGTCGCCAGGATCGTCGCCTGCGCCTCGGCCACCTGCCGCTGCACGTCGAACTCCGCCAGCCGGATCTCCTTCTCGGCGGCCAGCCGCAGCCGGTACTCCTCGTGCCCGCGCGACGCCTCGTCCAGCGCGGCCATCGCCGCGGCCTTCTCCGTGAGCCCCTCCGCCTCGGCCTTCAACCTCTCGCCGATGACCGCCGCGTCGGCGGTCGCCTGCGCCTGCGTACCCTCCGCGGTCGCCAGCGCCTTGAGGCGCGCGCCCTCCGCCTCGGCCTTGAGCCGGGCCTCGGTCGCCTGGGCCTCCGCGAGACCGGCCTTCTCCGTGACGTCGGCCTCCGCGTCCCGGACCTGGACCTCCGCCAGCCCGGCCGCGGCGGACTCGGCCTGGATGCCCTCCGCCAGCCGCAGCTTCGCCCGCGCGTCGAGGTCCGCCGTCTTCAGCCGGGCCTCGGCGAGCGTCAGCTGCTCGGCCGCCAGGTGCGTCGCCGCCGCCTCCGCGGCCTCCGCCGCCTTGATGTCCTTGACCAGCTTCTCCTGCGCCTCCGCCTCGGCCGCGATGATCACGGACCTGCGGGTGCGCTCCGACTCCTCGACGGACCGCAGGGTCAGGATCGACTCCTCCTGCTCGGCGACCGTACGGTCCACCGCGATCCGCTCCCGGATCACGTCCGCGACCTCGCGGCGCTCGGCCTCGACCTCCTTCGTCGCGGCGATCCGGTTCAGCTCCGTCTCGCGCTCACGGCCGATGACCTCCAGCAGCCGGTCCTTCTCGATGCGCTCGTTCTCGACGGCGATGACCCGCTCGCGGTTCTTCTGGGCGACGGCGATCTCCCGGGCCTGGTTCTCCCGCTGGATGCCGAGCTGCTCCTCGGTGCGGATGAACGCGCCCTGCGAACCGAGCCGCTCCTCCTCCTGCACGCGGGCGGTGGCGGCCTCCTCGCGGGCCCGCAGCGTCTCGACCTCGCGGCGCTGCTTGATCTCCGCCTCGGCCTGCCGGCGCTCCAGCTCCAGGATGGTCTCGCGGGCGTCGACGTCCTGCCGGGTGATCTCCTTCTGCTCGGTGCGCTGGAACTCGTTGGTCCGCACGTGCTCGATCGCCGTCAGCTCGGTGATCTTGCGGATGCCCTGCGCGTCCAGGATGTTGGCCCCGTCGAGCTGGACCATCGGCGTCTGCTCGAGGAAGTCGATCGCGGCGTCGTCGAGGTGGTAGCCGTTCAGGTCGGTCCCGATGACCCGGATGATCCGGTCCCTGAACTCCTCGCGCTTGGTGTAGAGGTCGACGAAGTCGAGCTGCTTGCCGACGGTCTTGACCGCCTCCGAGAACTTCGCGACGAAGAACTCCTGGATGGCGACCTTGTCGCTGGCCCGCTCGGTACCGATGGACTGGGCGACCTTGATGACGTCCTCGACGGTCTTGTTGACCCGGACGAAGAACGTGATGTGGATGTCGGCGCGGATGTTGTCCTGGCAGATCAGCCCCTCACGTCCGGTGCGACGGATCTCGATCGTCTTCACCGAGATGTCCATGGTCTCGGCCTTGTGGAGCACGGGCAGGACGACCGCACCGGTGAAGGTGACGTCGACCTTCTTGGTCTTGGAGATGATCAGCGCCTTGCCCTGCTCGACCTTGCGGAAGAGCCGGGTGACGACGAAGACCAGAGCGATGACGATGAGCAGGACAACGGCGATCAGCACGCCGATGCCCAAGGAGATGGCATCCATGTCAGTCCTTGACGGCTGGGGAGATGAAGCGGAAGTGAGCGGCACGCCGGGTCAGGGCATGCGGAAGCCTGGAGCCGGCCCGGTGGGCGGGTCCGGACGGCGGTCGGAACGTCAGCCCGCGTCGCGCGGCAGGGGGCGTGGGGCGAGCGCGGCGTCGTACGGCGAGACCCAGAAGAACTCGCCCTCGGCGTCGTACGCGTAGAGGAGTCCCGCGCTGCCCGCGGCGAACGCCTCGTCGGGGGTGGCGGGCGGCGTCAGCTGGCGCACCTGCACGATCGCGGTCGACCCGTCGGCCGCGGCGACCTCCGCCTGCCCGAAGTCGGCACCGACCGTTCCCGTACGGATCGTGCAGACCTGCCCCACGAAGTCCTGCCGGGATGGAGGAGGTTCCGCGGGGAAGTACCGGCGGAATCGGCGCAGAACCATGCGGACGGCCCCCCAGGCGATGAGTAGCGCTCCTACCAACACCAGGACGTGGAACAGGGCGCGTGCGGTTCCGGTGGCACCGCTGCGGAGCACCAGGACCGAACCCGTCAGGCTGACGAACCAGGAGACGAGGACGAGCAGCGACAGCGAGACGGAGACCGGCACACCACCGAGACCGACCGTGTCGGCGTCGAGATCGGTGTCGAAGGAGTCGTGTCCGACGGCCCCGGTGAGGACCAGGAGCCAGAAACAGATGACGACGACCAGGGCGGCGCCGAAGAGGACGGCCGGAAAGGCGAGTGCTGCGGAAAGGAATTCGTTCATCCGGTCCACCCCCTGGCGTCGAAGCGCCCCTGTACGAACCAGGAAGTCGGCCGGTGACGGGTGGGCGGGGCCCCGGCGCCGCGAAACCGTCGAGACGGCTCCGCAGCGACCGGGTTCTTCCCCCGTGTCCCCCGACTTTCCCCCGTAACCCCCGTGATTCCCCCGTGTGTTGCTGAAGGAATCGTGCCATCCGGCGACGGTTGGGCGCATTGCCGGAATCCGGCAAACTTGCCGGAGCCCTGTTGCCGGGCACCGGCATGCCTTCCGGGGCGTTGCCGCAATGACATAGCTGTTACATGCAAGGAGGAGTGAGCCGTGGCGGAACCGGAGATCCCGGACAGGTTCCTGGGGGGCTATGCCCAGATTCTGGGCGAGGTGGCCGACACCGGCCGCCGGCTCACCCGGGACGAGCTGGAGGCCCGGCGCACGCTGGGCCGTGAGTCCGCGGAGGCCGGGCACCAGCTCCGGGCCCTGGTACGGCTCCATCTGGCGGAGACCCGCGCGGCCTGGCCGGGCGCCGCGAAGGGGTCGGACCCGGCGGCCACCGACGCCGTGCTGGCCGCCGTGGAGCAGGTGGTCGACGCCTTCGCGGAGGGCTTCGAGCGGGCCCAGCGGCTGACGGTACGGCGCGAGGAGGCGGCCCGCCGGGAGTTCATCGACGACCTGCTGTACGGCCGCAGCGACCTGGGCCGCCTCGCGGAGCGCGCCACCCGCTTCGGGCTGCGGCTCTCCCGGGCGCACGCCGTCGCGGTGGCCACCGGCCCGGAGGCGTACACCGAGAGCGACGCGGTGCCGCGCAGTGTGGAGTCGGCCCTGCTCGCCCGGTTCAGCGGCCGGAAGATCCTGCTCACCACGAAGGACGGACGCCTCGTCTGCATCGCCCCGGGCAGCCAGCCGGACGTCCTGCGGTACTTCGCCAAGCAGGCGCACGCGGCGACGGACGGCGGCCAGGTCGCGGTCGGCCGCCCGCACCGCGGTCCGGGCGGTGTCGTCCACTCGTACGACGAGGCGCTCGAAGCCCTGGACCTGGCCCAGCGGATGGGCCTGGACGACCCGGTGCTCTACGCGGCCGACCTGCTGGTCTATCCGGTGCTGACCCGTGACCGGCAGGCGATGGCCGATCTGGTGCGCAGTGAGCTGGGCCCGCTCCAGCAGGCGAGGGGCGGCGCGGAACCGTTGCTGCACACGCTGTCCGTGTACTTCGACGCGGGCTGCGTCGCCGCCGAGACGGCCCGCCGGCTGGCGCTGAGCGTGCGGGCGCTGACCTACCGGCTGGAGCGCATCCACCAGCTGACCGGGTCCGACCCGTCCGATCCGATGCACCGCTACTCGTTGCAGACGGCGGTGATCGGTGCCCGCCTGCTGGACTGGCCGGCGAAGGAGCTCTGAGCGGACGGGCGCGGGTGGAGGTCGGCCGGGGGTGCGCAGGGGGAGTGGGCACCCCCGGCCTGCCGGGCGCGAAACGGGTGGGTGGGCCGCCGCGATCGCCCGGCGTACAGGGGTACGCCGGCCTCCGGGCCGCTACGACGCGGGTGGAGGCGGGCGTACGGACAGGCGGGACTCTTCAAGCGCGCCCTAGAGGTCGAACTCGTGCGGCGGCAGGTCGAGCGCGAAGCACGCCTCCCGTACGACGGCCCGCTCCTGCGCGTCGAAGTCGCCGTCGGCCCCGCCGATGACGATGCCGATCTGGATGACGGCCCGCGCCTCGGCGGGCTTCTTCTTCGCCTTGGCGATCTCCTGGAGCACGCTGACCTTGCCGAAGGCGAAGTCGGCGGTCAGCTGGTCCACGTAGCCGTTGAAGCGGCGCTGGAGGTCGTCCGCCGGGAAGTTGCGCAGCACGTCGTTGGCGGAGATCAGATCGGCGACACGCTGCCGCTCGGACGGGTCGATGTGGCCGTCGGCGGCGGCGACCAGGGCGCAGACGGCCATGCTCGCGTCGCGGAACGCCCCGCTCTTGAGGTCGTTCTTCTTCGCCTCCAGCTGCTGCTGCATCGTCGACGCGGATTCCTTGATCCGATCCCAAAGGGCCATGACGTCTCCATACGTTGCGGTATGTGTGGTGCGGAACCAGGGAAACTCTACAGCGGTGTAGAAGTTGCCGGGTGCCCTGTCCGTACCTTCGGTGGACGAGGTCCTGAGAACCACGGCCCCAAGCCGTCAGAAGTGCTCCTCCACCAGGACGACGAAGGGGATCGAGGCGCCCGCCCTCCGGTACTCCTCGGTGCTGCCGTCGACGGTGAGGCCCAGTGAGGCGCAGAACCGGCGCGCGGCCCGGGGCTGTCGGAGCGCGGACCGGGCCATCGACTCGCCGCACTCCTCCGGCTCCGGGAAGCGGGCGGACACCGCGTGGTAGCCGCGCCCGGCCTGCACGACGGCCTGCGGGTTGCCGCGGAGGTCGCGGTACCAGCCCGCCCGCGTCCCGCGACCGGACGCCACGGTCCAGGCCCTGCGCCCGTCCGTCCGTCCCGCCTCGACCACCTCCAGGACGGTCCGGCGCGGCTCGCCCGTGAGCCGCCCGGTGTGCACGAGCAGCAGCAGCCGCCCGCGGAACAGCGGGCCGAGCCCCATGCGGAAGAGGTGGACGGGCGCCCGTACCGCCGAGCGCCTCCAGCGGGGCGGCGGCGCGGGACGGCGGGGTCCGGAGGCGGCGGGCTCGGTGGGCGGGGGCGTCACGGGGGTACCTCGATCCGGTCGGCGGTCGGCGGGCGACGGTCGGTAGTCGGTCACACGACGTTTGCCCCATGCAAACGTCGCGCAGTCCAAGCGTGCCCGTCGTGGGCCGGGGGGCGCGAAAGGGTGCCACCGCGATGCCGGTGCGAAGGGGGTGGCCGCGCGGGGGTACAAAGAGGCATGCCCGAACATCCCGCCGCCCCCGGCGCCGCCGCGTCCGACGACGACGCCGCCCGCGACGACCCCGACCCCGACTCCGGGCGCTCCGGCGTGCTGGACGCGGGGGCCGTCCCGGCCGAGGTGGACGACGTCGACGCCGTGACCCACGCGGTGCTGACCGCGTCGCGGCTGCTCGTCGCCGTCACCGCCCGCTCGCTCGCGGCGGTCGAGGACCGGGTGACCCTGCCTCAGTTCCGGCTGCTGGTGGTGCTCGCCACACACGGCGACGCCAAGCTGGTGGAGCTCGCCGACCGGCTCGGCGTCAATCCCTCCACCGCGATGCGGATGGTGGACCGGCTGATCGCGGCCGGTCTCGCGGAGCGCCGGGTGAACCCGGGCAACCGCCGCGAGACCGTCCTGCGGGTGACGCCGGAGGGCGATCGGCTCGTCTCCGACGTCACCGCGGCCCGCCGCCGGGAGATCACCTCGATCGTGGAACGCCTCGCCCCGCGGCAGCGCACGGCGCTGGTGGAGGCGCTGACGGCGTTCACACAGGCGGGCGGCGAGGCGGCGGCCCACCCGCCGGGCTGGACGTAGACGGGGCCCGGACAAAGCCTCAGTCGGCGTCGCGCCCGGCGTGCTCGGGCGTCAGGTCCTCCAGCGAGGGCATCGGCTCCTCGCCCGCCGGAGCCTGCACGGCGTTGCCGTCCGTGCCGCTCTTGCCGCCCTTGTCCCCGGGGGTCTTGCCCTTGCCGGCGAGCATCGCCTGGAGCTTGGAGGCGACCGGCTCGGTCCAGCGGGCGGTGAGCGGACCGACGATGACCAGGATCAGCACGTACGCCGTCGCGATGGGCCCGATCCTCGGTTCCGTCGCCACGGCCAGACCGGCGATGACGATCGAGAACTCACCACGCGCGACCAGGGTGCCGCCCGCGCGCCAGCGGCCCCGGGGGCCGATTCCCGCACGTCGCGATGCGTACCAGCCGGTGCCGATCTTGGTGAAGACGGTGACGACCGCGAGCAGGGCGGCCGGGAGCAGGACCGGCGGGATCTCGGCCGGGTCGGTGGACAGCCCGAAGAAGACGAAGAAGACGGCCGCGAACAGGTCGCGCAGCGGCGTCAGCAGCTTGCGCGCGCCCTCGGCGACCTCACCGGACAGGGCGATACCCACGAGGAACGCTCCCACGGCCGCGGAGACCTGGAGCTGCTGGGCCACACCCGCCACGAGGACGGTGAGCCCGAGCACGACGAGGAGCAGCATCTCGGGGTTGTCCGAGGACACGGCCCGGCTGATGAGCCGCCCGTGGCGCAGTGCCAGGTACAGCACGAACCCGACGGTGCCGAGCGCGATGAGCAGGGCGATGCTGCCACCGGCCAGACCGACACCGGCCAGCATGGCGGTGAGCAGCGGCAGGTAGACGGCCATGGCCAGGTCCTCGATGACGAGGACGCCGAGGATGACGGGGGTCTCACGGTTACCGAGCCGCCCCATGTCCGTCATCACCTTGGCGATGACACCGGACGACGAGATCCAGGTGACGCCGGCGAGCGCGACGGCCCCCACGGGGCCCCACCCGAGCATCAGACCGGCGATGGCGCCGGGTGTCGCGTTCAGCAGGAAGTCGACGGCCCCGGACGGGTATTGCGTCTTGAGACTGGTGACGAGCTCGGAGGCGCTGTATTCCAGCCCGAGCAGAAGCAGCAGCAGGATGACGCCGATCTCGGCGCCGATGGCGGTGAACTCCTCACTTGCGCCGAGCGGCAGCAGCCCGCCCTCCCCGAAGGCCAGTCCGGCCAGCAGATACAGGGGAATGGGCGAGAGCCCTATCCGCCCGGCAAAGCGTCCGATGATGCCGAGCCCCAGAATGACGGAGCCGAGCTCCACCAGCAGTGCGGTCGTGTCGTGCACGGTCAGCCCTCCGCGATGATCTCGGAGAGCGTGTCCACGCCCTCACGCGTTCCTACAACAACGAGCGTGTCCCCGATGGCCAGCCGGAAGTCCGGCCCCGGAGACGGATGCGCACTGTGCGTGCGCAGAACAGCCACGATCGACGCCCCGGTACGGGTCCGCGCCTTCGTGTCCCCGAGCAGCCGCCCGCCGTACGGCGAGCGGGTCCCGAGCGGAATGTGCTCGGTGACGAGGTCGATCCCCTCGGTCCGTACGGCGTCGATCGGCGCGGCATCGATGAGATGCGCCAGACCGGTGGCCTCGGCGGTCGTCAGGGGTACGGAGAGCCGGCACGAATCTGGGTCGTCCTTCTCGTAGAACCCCAGGAACCGTCGTCCGTCGTGGTGCACGACCACGGAGATGTGCTGTCCCGACTCGGTGGTGTAGTCGTACTGCACGCCGACTCCGGGCAGAGATGTGCGGTGGGTTCCCATGGCTTCCTCCCGAGGAGCACGGCGGTAGGGTGATGCTTTTGATCATTTCTTTAGTCGTCCATTACCTTATCGGGCCACGTCAATGGGTCCGGGCGCGGACCGTAGGCTGGACCGATGACCAAGGGCCGACGTATACGCCGCCTGGTGGCCGGGGACACGGTCTGGCTCTGGTCCACGCGCCACCGGCACCCCGGATGCCGTGACGAGGTCTTCCTGCGCGACGAGGACTCCGGTGCGGCCCTGCGCATCGTCTTCGACCAGGCCCCCGGCCGCATCACCTCGGGCGGCTTCACCGACGCCACGGGCACGGTCTCCGCCTCCGGCGGCGGCCACCTGAACCTCCACGAACCGGGCGTGGTCCGCCGGCTGCTGGACGAGGTACTGAGGCGCGGACCGGTACCGGCGGACGGCGTGGTGGCGGTGGTGGACGGCTGGCCGCTGTTCGACGCGGTGGCCGGCGACTGATCGCGGGTGCCCGACCCGGGGCCTCCGGCGGGTGCGCCGGACCGCACCCGGGTGTCGATACCGAGCGTGCCGCCGAGCTCGTACGCCAGCAGATCGAGAGCCGGGCCGACGAGCCGGGCCATGGGGAGCAGGCGCGCGAACAGCCCCACCTCGGCCGTCCCCCGTGCGAGCTACACGCAGGTGTCCACCGTGAGGTGACGATTCGGGATCGCCCGATCCGTAGCGTTCGGATCAGTCGCGGCGCGCTCGGGCCGCAGGTCTGGCGAGGGGTTCTCATGCGGGTGGTCTGGCAGCTCGTGGCCGTGGTGGCGGTCACCATGATCGGCGGAAACGCAGTCAGCGCGTTGGACGGCGGTCCGTGGCTCACCCTCGGGCTCGGCCTCGTGACAGCAGTGGTCTCGGTGCTCGTCTACCGGTGGGTGGTGGGGAGGACCGAGCGCCGGCCGGTCACCGAGTTGGCCCGTAAGGGGGCCTGGTCCGCGATCGGGCGGGGGGCGGTGATCGGGGTCGCGATGTTCGGGGCCGTCATGGCGAACATCGCCTTCCTCGGGTACTACGACGTCCACGGCCTCGGCTCGGTGACCGGTGCGGTGGGGCTGGTCGGTTTCATGGCGGCCGCCGCCTTCACCGAGGAGGTCATGTTCCGCGGCGTCCTGTTCCGGATCATCGAGGAGTACACCGGCACCTGGATCGCGCTGATCTCGACCGGACTGGTGTTCGGCCTGATGCACCTCGCGAACCCGCACGCCGACCTGTGGGGTGCCATCGCCATCGCGATCGAGGCCGGCGGCATGCTCGGCGCCGCCTACGTCGCCACCCGCAGCCTGTGGCTGCCGATCGGCCTGCACTTCGGCTGGAACTTCGCGGCGGCCGGCATCTTCAGCACCGAGGTCTCCGGCAACGACACCCCGCAGGGACTGCTGGACACCACGACATCGGGCCCGACGCCGATCACCGGAGGTGCGTTCGGTCCGGAGGGCAGCTTGTACTCGGTGCTGTTCGGGGTGCTGGTGACCCTCGGGTTCCTGTGGCTGGCGCACCGACGCGGCAACCTGGTGCCCCGTCGCCGTGCCGACCGGACCGAGGCCGCCACTACACTCGTCCGGTGATCGGCATACCCCACATCCGGCTGCTCACAGGCAAGTTGGGCAGCCGGGTCTGGTACGTCCCGCTCACGGCGCTGCTCTTCACCGCCTCGTTCCTGCCGGGCTTCCGCAGCAACGGGACGGAGCTCGGCGGCCTGCCGGCCCGTCCCTTCGACGTCCTGGCCGTCGCGGCGGTGGCCCTCCAGGCCCTCCCGCTCGCCGCACGGCGGCGGTGGCCGGTCCTCTGCCTCACCCTGGTGGCGACCGGTTTCTCCCTCGACCAGCTGCGCGGCTACCACACGGTCGCGGGCACCGCGCTCCCCATCGCTCTGATGGCCGTGGGCTCCTACCTGGAGAGGCACCGGCGCGCCACCGCGCTCGCCTTCACCACGGCGTACGTCCCGCTGGCGGTGGCGCTCGACCGGACGGGCCCCGGCCGGTCGGTGGAGGAGTTCGTGACGTTCTACCTGGCCCTGGCCCTCGCCTGGGGCGTCGGGGCGTGGTACCGCTCCGTGAGGGCCGCCGAGGACGAGCGCCGCCGCCGCGTCGCCGAGGACAGCCGGAACGCCGAACGCACCCGGATCGCCCGCGAGCTCCACGACATCGTGACCCATCATGTGACGGCGATGGTCGTGCAGGCCGAGGCGGCTCGGTATCTGACCGCCGCGCCCGACCGTCTGGACCAGTCCCTGACGGCCGTCACCGACACCGGCCGGCGGGCCATCTCCGACCTGCGGCACCTGCTCGACCTGCTCGACCCCGACCACGGCACCGAGGCCAGGACGCCGACCGTCGGCCGGCTCCTCGCACTCGTGGAGCAGACCCGCCGGGCCGGGCAGCCCGTGGAGTTCACCGAGGAGGGCACTCCTGCCGAGTCGGCCGGAAGCGCCGAGCTCGTGGCCTACCGTGTGGTGCAGGAAGCCCTGACGAACGCACTCAAGTACGCCTACGGCAGCCCCACTTCGGTCCGGGTGCACCACGGCGAGAAGGAGATCTCGGTGGAGGTCGGTACGGACGGCTCCGGCTCGAAGGCCGGGCTCATGGGCGGGAGCGGACGTGGCCTGGCCGGTCTCCGCGAGCGGGTCGACGTCCTGGGGGGCGACTTCAGCGCGGCCGGACAGAAGGACGGCGGCTTCCTCGTGCGGGTCCGCATCCCTGCCGGGAGCCCGGCGTGACCGCACCGATACGGGTCCTGATCTGCGACGACCAGGTGCTGATCAGGACAGGGCTGTCGACGATCATCGACGCCCAGCCCGATCTGGAGGTGGCGGGCGAGTGCGGGGACGGGCGGGCCGCCGTCGACCTCGCCGCGAAGCTGCGTCCGGACGTCGTGGTGATGGATGTCCGCATGCCGGTCCTCGACGGCATCGAGGCCACCCGCCTGCTCGCCGGTGCCGGGGTGCCGCACCCCGTCAAGGTGCTGGTGGTGACGACGTTCAACCTGGACGAGTACGTCTACGAGGCGCTGCGCGCCGGTGCCGGCGGGTTCCTCCTCAAGGACGCGCCGCCCTCCCAACTCCTGCAAGGCATCCGGACCGTGGCGGCGGGCGCGGCGCTGCTCGACCCGGAGGTGACGCGCCAGCTCGTGGGCAGGTACGCCGCCCGGATCCGGCCCACCGGCGACGCGGCGCGGGACATCCCGCTGACCCCGCGCGAGTTGGAGGTCCTCCGCCTCATCGCGGACGGCCTCTCCAACAACGAGATCGCCGCCGCCCTGGTGATCAGCCGGGAGACCGTCAAGACGTTCGTCTCCCGCATCCTCACCAAGCTCGGTCTCCGCGACCGTGTCCAGGCGGTCATCTACGCCTACCGCCAGGGCCTGGTGACCTGAAACCGCCGTACGACCGGCAGCGCGCGGCCCCCGGCCACTCCTCGGTGTGATCGTTCCGCCGAAAGTCCTGCGCGGGGTTCCCGTTACGGTACGGTGATCGCGTCATCACGCTGTGTGCGTATACGCGCATGGCGCGGTCCCCGGGGGTGTGTAGGAGCACCCAGCCGAGGACCTTCATCACCAGTGGAAGCAGCCACCAGAGATGCTTTGGCATGCTATCGCGCCGTCCCGGCGCTATACGAAGGCTTCGCACGATGTCGTGCGCCATCCGCGTCTGAGCAGCGACGCGAAGATTCTCCTCCTCTACGTCCAGGGGCTCCCCGCCGAGCGGCGCGCTGTGGCCCTCAGCGAGCACGCGCGGACGCTCGGCATCACCGGGCGGGCGTATCAGAAGGCCAAGAAACTGCTGGTCGTGAACGGTTTCCTGCACGAGTGGCGGCAGCAGGGCGGGCGGGGGTTCTGGACCACCGAGCAACTGCTGGCGAACGTGGTGCTCAGCCCCGTGGAGGCCGTCCGGTCCCGGGAGGCGGGGGCGGGCGAGGCCGCCGTGGTTCCGGGTGCGCGGAAACCGACCGTCGGTCAGCCGGAGGGTCCGGCCGTCGGTGACTACCGACCGGAGGAGGAAGAACGGGAGAAGAACTCTTCCCACCCACCCTCCGAGGAGCCGCCCGAAGACGGCTGGGGACCCGAGGAAGTCGAGGCCGAACGCGCGCTGTTGTCGCTGCGGCGGTGCCATCGGTCGCTGCACCTGGGCGTCGTGGAGGCCCGCAAGCTGGTGCGGCTCGCCGTGGAGTGGCTGCGACGCGGGGTCACGGCCGAGGAGATGCGCCGGGTGCTGACCAGCGATCTGCCGCCGGACGGGGTGCGGTCGGCCGTGGGCTTCCTGCGGTACCGGCTCGTGCGGAAGCTCCCCGAGCCGCCGGGGGAGAGGACGGCGCGCACGGCCGGGCCCGAGCCGGACCGGGCCGAGGGGCCTGATCCCGCGCCGCTCCCGCCGGGGTGGGTGACGTGCCAGGGCCCCGGGGACGAACACGTCTTCCGGCCCGTGGAGGGCGCCGAGGGCGAGACGCACTGCGGGCCGTGCCGCCGCCGGACGGCCTGGGACCTCTGGTCGGAGCGCAGGGCCGCCCAACTGGCCGCCGAGCAGGCCGCCGAGGACGACTACCGGCACACCCCCTGGCGGGAACGGGTCGCCGCCCTGGAGGCCGAACGCACATAGGCCCGGCCGCGACACGGTGGGTGTCGCGGCCGGGCCCGGTGGGGACGGGGCCGGTCAGTCCTTGATCTCGATCTGCTCGCCGTTCGACGAGGAGGACGAGGACGAGGTGGGCGACGGGGCCGGCGAGGGCGCCGGTACGTCGGCCGTCCTGCCCCGCAGGTTCTGGAGCAGCGCGCCCAGGTCGACGCCCGTGGTCGAGCTGAGGAGCTCCATACCCTGGGCCACGTTGTCCGTGACCGTACGGGACAGCTGGCTGGCGCCGTCCGTGGAGATGACCGTCATCTTGTCGATGGCGCTCAGCGGCTCGGAGGCCTTGGCGACGACGCTCGGGAGCACCTCGACCAGCATCTGGAGCACGGCCGCGTCGCCGTACTGCGCGAACGCGTCGGCCTTCTTCTGCATGGCCTCGGCCTCGGCCGCACCCTTCGCGGCGATGGCCGCCGCCTCCGCCTCGCCCTCGATGCGTACGGCGTCGGCGAGCGCGGAGCGGTGGAGCTTCTCACCCTGACCGGTCAGGCGGGAGCGCTCGGCCTCGGCCTCGGCCTCCTTGACCTGGGCGATGCGGCGGGCCTCGGCCTCCTGCTCGGCCTGGTAGCGGGCGGCGTCGGCGGGCTTGCGGACCTTGGTGTCGAGCTCGCGGTCCGTCAGGGCGGCCTGGCGCTCGGCGACCTTCTCCTGCTCGCTGAGGACCTCCTGCTGGCGGGCGGCCTCGGCGAGCGGACCCGCGGCGTTGGCCTTGGCGGCGGCGGCTTCCGTCTCCGCCTTGATCTCGGCCTGCTTGAGGTAGAACGTCCGCTCGGCGATGGCGATCTCCTCGGCCGCCTTCAGCCGTGCCTGCTCGGACGCGCGCCGGGCGATGGCCTCGGCGATGTCGGCCTCCTGCTTGGCGCGGGCGGCCTCGGGGCGGCCGAGGTCCTCCAGGTAGGAGCCCTCGGTGGTGATGTCCTGGATCTGGAAGGCGTCCAGGATGAGGCCCTGGCCGGAAAGGCTGGCCTCCGCCTCCTCGGCGACCTGGCCGGCGAAGGCGGCGCGGTCGCGGATGATGTCCTCGACCGACATGCGGCCGACGATCGCGCGCAGGGCGCCGGAGAGCACTTCCTGGGTGAAGCCGACGATGCCGTCCTGCTGCTGCAGGAAGCGCTGGGCGGCGGCGCGGATCGCGTCCTCGCTGCCGCCGACCTTGACGATCGCGACGCCTTCGAGGTTGGACTTCACACCGCGCAGGGTGACGGCGCCGCGCACGGCGACGGGGATGTGCCGGCTGGACAGGTCGAGGGTGAACTTCTGCTGGACGAACGGCACGACGAAGACGCCGCCGCCGACGACGACCTTCTGCCCGCTGTTGTCGATGCTGGTGCGGCCGGTCACCGGGTCGGTGGACTTCTTGCCGCGGCGGCCGGTGATGATGAAGGCCTGGCTGGGACCCGCGACCTTGTACCGGGTGATCACGGCGAGGGCCAGGAGTACGACAAGGACGACGACGCCGACGACGGCGATCACTACTGGACTCATGAGAGGTGTCCCCCCTGCCTCCCCACGGGGGGCAGTTTGTTCGGACTGTGCGGAATGCGGACGGGCATCGGGGTCGGTGGTGTGGTGCGCTCAGCCGGTGCGCCGGGCGCGCTGGATGTCGTGCGCCCGGCGGTGGGCCGGGCGCGGCGGGTGCGTCCGCGCCCAGCGGTGCTCGGCGCGGCGGGTGTTCAGCGCTCCACGGGTCGGACCGTGACCGAGGTCGTCGAGAGCGTGCCCTCGACCCAGATCTCCGTCCCCCGCTCGACGGGCACCGCGCTCTTCGCGGAGTACTTCACCGTCTGGCCCGCGAGACGCAGCAGGACCTCACCGTAGCCGTCGGCCGGGATGCGGGTCACGACGGACCCGGAGGTGCCGACGAGATCCTCACCGCGTGGCGTGGCCGTCGTCTGGTCCCGCATCAGGGCCTTGCTGAACTTCCACGTCAGCCAGCCGGCCACGAGCCCCGCGGCCCCGCCCGCCACGGCGGCGCCGGTGGTGCCCGCCCCCGTCGTGCCGAGGACGATCGCGCCGCCGAAACCGAGCATGGAGAGGAAGCCGGCGATGACGGGGAGGGAGAGCAGACCGTCGAAGAGACCGTTCAGCAGACCGCCGAACGCATCACCCAGGAGCCCTTCGAGGACTCCGTCGAAGATCAGCGACAAGGTGAGGAGCACGATTCCCGCGATGCCGAGACCGAGAAAAACGGTCATGTGATCACTCCCCCGACTTTCGACTTCCCCCGAAGTATTTGCGCCGAACTGGCTGAATGATCCCATACACCATGGGAAAACCACACTGCCGGATCCCGGCAGTCTTTACGCGTTCTTGATGCCGGACAGCTGTGCGGCGAGCGTGTCGATCGACTGGAACGTGGCCCCCAGCAGCGCGACGTGCTTCCACCGCAGCACCCCGTCCGGGCCGATCAGGAAGACGGAACGCCGTACGCCGATACCGGGCGCGGCCACCTTGTACGCTCGGGCGACCTCCCGGTCGGTGTCGGCCAGCAGGGGCATGCGCAGCCCCTGGGCGCGGGCGAACGCCTCGTGGCTGTCCACACCCTGTGGACTGATCCCCCAGACCTCGGCGTCGAGCCCCTCGAAGATCTCGAACCCGGAGGAGTAGGAGCAGAGCTGCCTGGTGCAGACGGCCGTGTTGTCGCCCGGGTAGAAGGCGAGGACCACGGACCGGCCGCGCGCGGAGGAGAGCGTGTGGTCGCGCCGCTCGAAGGCGTCGCCGGACAGCACCCCGCCCGGCAGCGTGAAGTCCGGGGCGGGGCTGCCGATCTCGGGTCCAGATGCCATGGGGGTGCTCCTCGGATTTCCGTACGGGAACGGGGACGGGACTCGTACAGTGAACGCCATCGGCGACACGGCGTTCCGTGCGACCCATCCGTGGACTGTCCGGCTCCGAACAGGGAACAGAAGGGGCGGGGCGCCGGACCGCGCACCCGGAACGGGAGGTCTGAGTGCGCCAGCGTCCGCCGTCGGCAGCGGTTCTCGTCCTGCACGGCGGCTACGAGACGGGCATGGCACCGCCCCCGCCCGGGATCATGAATCTGCCCGCGCTGCGGATGCTGCCGTTCCTCCGCGTGGTGTCCAGGGCGGTGGTGGCGGGCGACGCCCCGGTCCTGGTCCGCCGCGTCCGCTACACGCACCGCGGCTGGAACGGCACCCGGCAGGACCCGCTGCACGACACGGTCCGGGCGCTGGACCGGCTGCGGAGCGAGGCGGGGGACATCCCGGTGGTCCTGCTCGGCCACTCGATGGGGGCACGCGCCGCGCTCCACGCCGCCGGTCATCCACTGGTCGGCGCGGTGGTGGGACTCGCCCCGTGGTGTCCGCCCGGCGACCCGGTGACGCAGCTCGCGGGACGCGACGTCGTGCTGCTGCACAGCACCCGGGACCGGGTGACCAGCCCGCTCGCCTCCCAGTCCTTCACCGTCCGGGCCCGCAGGGCCGGTGCCCGCACCTGCCTGGTGACGATCCCGGGGAGCGACCACGCGATGCTGCGGCGCGCGTCGGCCTGGCACCACCTGACGCGCACGCTCGTGCCGGGACTGCTCGGCCTGGCACCGGTACCGGACCGGGTCGACGCCGCGTTCGGTCTGCCCCCGGGGGCACCGGCGTCCGAGGGCACGGCGTCCCTGGCCGAGGTGGACACCCGGGGCGAGCGCGGACGTGACGCCGGGACGCGGGCGGACGAGGCCCCCGGGCGGCGGACCGGCGGCGGCACGCGGGGATGCGGGGCGGGACGGCGCGGCAGACGATGAGGGGCGGGAAGGCGGGCGGCCTGGGACCCGTCCGCGCCCCCGCCGCCCGACGCGTCCGGACCCCAGGAGGCTCCGTTGCAGGCCGAACAGCCCGCCGACCCGCCCCCGCCCTTCGACGTGGCGAAGGCGGCCGCGCTGATGCGGGACAGCCCGGCGGGCATGGCCGTGTTCGACACGGAGCTGCGCTACCTCTACGTGAATCCGGCGCTCGAACGGCTCAACGGGATCCCCGCAGCCGCCCACCTGGGGAAGGCCGTCGCCGAGGTGCTGCCCGGCGTGGACGCGGCCGAGGAGGTCATGCGGGCGGTCCTGGCCGACGGGAAACCACGCGAGGCCATGTCCAGCGGCCGTACCTGGGCGAGCGTCCCCGAGGGGGAGCGCTTCTGGCAGGGGGCGTACCACCGTTTGGAGGAGGACGGGGAGGTGCGCGGACTGGTCGGCGTCGTCCTGGAGATCAGCGTCGCCCACCACCAGCAGAGGGAGCTCGAACAGGCGCGGAGCTACCTGTCGCTGCTCGACACCGCGTCCGCCACCATCGGTACGACGCTGGACATGGACACCACCTGCCGGGAGCTCGTGGACTTCGTCGTGCCCGCGCTCGCCGACGTCGCCGTGGTCGAGGTCTTCCCGCCGGAGGTGGGCCACGCCGTCCGCAGACCGCCCGAGGGGGTGGTGCGGCTGCGCCGGGCGGCGATGGCCCTGGGCCCGGGGCTGCGGGACACCGTCAGCCCGTTCGGGGCCGCGGGCGAGTACATCGACTACCAGCAGGACGCCGCCGTGCAGCGCTGCCTGGCCACGAACCGGCCGGTGATCGAGAACCTCTACAGCGACGAGCAGCTCGACCGCTCCGCGCCCACCCGCGGCCGGGTGGCGGGCTACCGGGCCGTCGGACTGCACTCCGCCGTCATCGTGCCGCTCACCGCCCGCGGACGCCCGCTGGGGGTCCTGGCCCTCGCGCGGACCGGCGACTCACCCGTCTTCACCGAGGGCGGCGACGTCGTCATCGCCAGGGAACTGGCGGGCCGGGCCGCCGTCGACCTCGACCACGCCCGCCGCTACGCCCACGAGCACACCATCGCGCGGGAGCTCCAGCGCTCGCTGCTCTCCGAGCCGCGGGGCCCGCACCCGCACGTCCAGGTCGCGAGCCGCTACCGTCCCGCCGACGAGGGGGCGTTGGTGGGCGGTGACTGGTTCGACGTCATCCCGCTTCGCGACGGCCGCCACCTCAAGGCGATGGGCGACGTGATGGGCCACGGGGTCGAGGCGGCCGTCGCGATGAGCCACTACCGGTCGATCCTGCGGGCCGTGGCCGAGGACGACATGGAGCCGCACCGCATCCTGCAACGACTCGACGACGCCGTGGTGCGCTCCGGCGTCGACCGCGCGGCGACCTGTCTGCTCGCGGTGGTCGACCGGTACGGCGGCATCTGCCGGCTGGCCAGCGCCGGACACCTGCCGCCGGTCTTCCTCGACCCGGGCGCCCCGCGCGCCCGGGTGGCCGCCCACATGCCCGTCGGGCCGCCCCTGGGATCCGGCTTCGGCGGCTACGAGACGACGGACGTGCCGTGCGGGCCGGGCACCGTGCTGTTCATGTACACCGACGGCCTGGTGGAGCGGCGCGGGGAGGACATCGACGTGTCGGTGGGGCGGCTGGCGAGCCTCACGCTCCCCGCGAGCGGACGGCTGGAGGACCTGCTGGACGAGGTCCTGGACCGGTTCGCCGAGAACGCGGAGGACGACATCGCGGTCCTCGCGTCGAGGGTCCACGAGGGCGCCTCCTTCAGCCACCACGGCTGACGGCGGCCCGGCCGGGAGCGGCGGGGCCGTTGTCGGTGGCGGGTGAGAGCATCGGTGCCATGGAACCTCTGCTCCTCACCGACATCGAGGCGGCCGTCCGCAGCAGTTGGGACGCGGACACCACCACGCCCGAGTACCGGTCGCGGTGGAATCCGGACAACCCCGCCCGGGACCAGTGCGGCGTCACCGCCCTGGTGGTCCACGACCTGCTGGGCGGCGAGCTGATACGCGGCGAGGTGCTGGTGGACGGTGAGCGCGTCGATCACCACTGGTGGAACCGCCTGGGCATGGGTGTCGAGATCGACCTGACCCGCGAGCAGTTCGGGGCCCACGAGCACGTCGTGGGCGGGGTGGTGATCGAGCGTCCGGCGGAGATCGTGCGCCTGCGCGCGGAGTACGAGCTGCTGCGCGCCCGGGTGCTGGAGCGGCTGCGCGGACGCATACGGGCACGGGGAGCGGTCGGCGCGGGCTGAGCCGCCCCGTCCCGCAGAGGCTCCCCGCCGCGTCGGCGGCCCGGCTTCCCCGCGCCCTCCCGCCGCGCGGTCAGCCGAGTTCGAGACTGGTGATGCCGAAGACGCCCGCCCGGTCGAACTCCGGGACGGGCCCGGTGTACATCCGCGCCGTGTCGAACGACGGTGTCAGGCCCAGCTGTTCGGCGAGACGGACGGCGGACGGGTTGACGTCCGGCACGTCGATCGCGACGGGCACGTCCGGGGCGCCGGCCGCGAGCGCGCTCACCAGCGCGGCGGCCACCTCCGGGGAATCGGCGTGCAGCGGTCCGATGCGGGAGGCCTCGCGGCAGGCGCGCAGCACGGCGAACCCGGCGAGTTCGCCGTCCCGCAACGCGGCCAGCGCCGTGCGGCCGGGCGCGGTGATCCAGGGAGCCAGGAAGCTGTCCCGGGCCTCGGGGAAGAAGCGCCGGTCGTAGGCGGCGAGCCGGACGAAGGGCAGGGTCCGGGCATCGGTGAGGGTGACCCCGGCGGGCGGAGCGATGCCGGCGGGCGCGACCCCCTCGTACCGGGCGTTCCCCCAGGCCGTACGGAAGCCGGACCTGCGGTAGTTGTCCTGCTGCGCGGGTACGCCGTCGAGTCCGACGGTGCGCCCGGCCAGCCGCGCCGTCCCCGCGTGCCAGGTCCGCAGTCCGTACCCCCTGCCCCGCAGGGACGGCCGGGTCAGGTAGAAGCCGAGGAACCCGAAGGAGTCCCCGTAGCGCACCACGGAGACGGAGGTCACCGGCTCGCCGTCGAGGCGGCCGACGAGGAAGCCGCACGGGTCGGCGGTGAAGAACGCCTGCCCGTCGGTGAGCCCGGGATTCCAGCCCTCCTCATGGGCCCAGTCCCCCAGCATGGTGATGTCGTCGGCGCTCGCGGTGGAGATCTCGAAGTTCGGCACGGGACAGCACTACCCCGCGCGGCATCCGTTCATGAGATCGGTGACGTGCGTGAGTTCAGGGACGTTCACCAGGTCAGGACGTCACCAGGTCAGGACGTTCACGAGGTCATCAGTGGCCGGGCTGGGCGGAGCGTCCGCGCAGCCGGCGCAGCACGATCAGGGCCGAGGTGACCAGCGGCAGCAGCCCGGCCACGGTGTTGGCGGCGGTGAGTTTGTCCTGTGTGCCCTTGGCCCGGCGCATCTGCTTGACCGTGCGGACGATGGCGAGCGCGCTGCCACCCAGATTCAGAGCCAGGCCGACCTTTGAGTTCTTCGGTGTCTTGGGCATCTGTCGTACCTCCGGTACGTGCATGTGCCTGCGGGACCCCTCGCTCCACGAAACCGGGTTCCGGGTGGGTGCGCAATCGGGGGACCTGCCGACGGCCGCGCATGAATGTAGCCCTTCACGACGGGGGATGCGCGAAGGGCTACGCGTGCAGTATGGCCCTTCGGCAGGTCGGGCGACAACTGACCGACCGGTCAGCTGTGTTGGGCGCGCAGGGACCGGCCTCCGCGACGGGACGGCCGGGGTGGTCGCGGCCACCCGTGGCGGAGGCGGCGTTTTCCCGCTACCGGAATGCCGCAGACGTGATCTTCCTTTTCCGGGGGTGGCGTCTGCGGGCGCGACTCCGGGGTGATATGGTTTTCGGCTCGGATCTTCGGAAATCGTGCTACTCTTCATCGGAGTTGCAGTTGTGGTTCCCAAGACTTCAGGTGCGCCGATCCTTTTTCACTCGGGTGGGTGCGCTTTTGTATTTCCGGTCCCTGCCGGTCGGGGTAATCATGTGCGGCGACGTAGGGCTCGCACAGTGCGGACCCACGGGCAACGCCCCGAAGGAGAAAAATATGGCAACCGGAACCGTGAAGTGGTTCAACTCGGAAAAGGGTTTCGGCTTCATCGAGCAGGAGGGTGGCGGCGCCGACGTCTTCGCCCACTACTCGAACATCCTCGCCCAGGGCTTCCGCGAGCTGCAGGAAGGCCAGAAGGTGAACTTCGACGTCACGCAGGGTCAGAAGGGCCCGCAGGCGGAGAACATCACCCCCGCCTGATCACATCGGGCGTATGACACGGCTGGGGCCCGCACCTTCGGGTTGCGGGTCCCGGCCCGTTTTTCCGCCCGCCCGGCCGAGGGCCGCGCCGTGTCCACCACGGCGCGTCCGGCGGGGCGGGCTCTGCCATTCGTATGCGTTTATTTCACCGGCCCGTATCCGGCGATTCCCGGCGCCGCGCACCGTGTACCGGTGCGGCCGCCCGGAAGGAATCCCTCGGCACGTGCCATTCGAGGGAAGGTTCTCTGTGAACCGGGATCGCACAGTCCGCACGAACGACCGCTCCACCCGGACGGGGTCCGGTGGATCACCCGCCGGCCGCGTGTCCGGTACCGGACGCGGCACGCCCACCGGAACGGCCGAATTCACCGTTCCGGAATCCGTCGTCCCGGCGCTGCCCGCCGTGGAGGCGTTCGCGGATCTGGATCTGCCCGCGCCGCTGCTGGCGACCCTCGGCGCGGAGGGGGTGACGGAGCCGTTCCCGATCCAGGCGGCGACCCTGCCCAACGCGCTCGTGGGCCGTGACGTGCTGGGCCGCGGGCGCACCGGCTCCGGAAAGACGCTGGCCTTCGGTCTCGCCCTGCTGGCCCGGACCGCCGGACGGCGCGCCGACGCCCGCCGACCGCTGGCCCTGGTCCTCGTCCCCACCCGGGAGCTGGCCCAGCAGGTCACCGACGCGCTCGCCCCGTACGCGCGGTCCCTGAAGCTGCGGACGGCCACGGTCGTCGGCGGTATGTCCATCGGCCGGCAGGCGAGCGCCCTGCGCGCCGGAGCCGACGTGGTCGTCGCCACCCCGGGCCGCCTGGCGGACCTCGTCGGCCGAGGCGACTGCCGGCTCGACCGGGTCGCCGTCACCGTCCTCGACGAGGCGGACCAGATGGCCGACCTGGGCTTCCTGCCCCAGGTCACCGAACTGCTCGACCTGGTGCGCCCCGACGGCCAGCGGATGCTGTTCTCGGCCACCCTGGACCGTGAGGTGGACCAGCTGGTCCGCCGCTACCTGCACGACCCGGTGGTCCACTCCGTCGACCCGGCGGCCGGCACGGTGACGACGATGGAGCACCACGTGCTCCACGTCCAGGGAGCCGACAAGTACGCCACGACCACCGAGATCGCGGCACGCGACGGCCGGGTGATCATGTTCCTGGACACCAAGCACGCCGTGGACCGGCTCACCGCCCATCTGCGCGGCAGCGGTGTCCGGGCGGCCGCGCTGCACGGCGGGAAGTCGCAGCCGCAGCGCACCCGCACCCTGGACCGGTTCCGGACCGGCGACCTCACGGTGCTGGTCGCCACGAACGTCGCCGCCCGGGGCATCCACGTCGACGACCTCGACCTCGTCGTCAACGTCGATCCGCCGACCGACCCCAAGGACTACCTGCACCGCGCCGGCCGTACCGCACGTGCCGGGGAGTCCGGGAAGGTCGTCACGCTCGTGCTGCCCGACCAGCGCCGCGAGCTGACCCGGCTGATGACGGAGGCCGGTGTCCGGCCGCAGGTCACCCAGGTCCGCTCCGGCGAGGCCGAACTGAGCCGCATCACGGGGGCGCGCACCCCCTCGGGCGTCCCCCTGGCGGGCGCCGCGCCGTCGACCGAGCGGTCGGCGAAGGGCAGCGCTCCCGGGCCCCAGCGCCGACGCGGCAGCAAGCCCCCGCAGGGTCGCCGCTCCAACGCCGGCACGGCGACCGCCGCGGCCCGCGCCGCGGCCGCCCAGCGCCGGGCGAACCGGGCGGCCTGACAGGCGGGGCAGCTCCTGGGGTCTCGCGGCCCGATCAGGTCCGGAAGGCCGACCGGAAGGCCGACCGGGCCGCCGACCGGGCCACCACCGCCGACCGGCCCGCCTCAGGACGGTTCCTGGGGCTGGCCCCACCGCAGGCGGCGGGGCCGCCGCATGGGCAACGGACACGGCCCCGACCACCCTTGTCCCATGACTACTTGCACCCGAAGACGCGCCGCACTGACGCTGTCCCTGGCCATCGCCGCATCGGCCCTCACCGCGGTGTCCTTCGCCCCGGCGGCGGGCGCCGCCGGGGCCCCCGCCCTCGCCTGGAAAGCCTGTGAACAACCCGGTGGACCCGCCGGCCAGGAGTGCGCGGAGCTGCCCGTACCGCTCGACTACCGGGACCCGGGCGGCCCCCGGCTGACGCTCGCCGTCACCCGCCTCAGGGCCCAGGGCCCGGCACCCCGTCGCGGGACGCTGGTGGCCCTCCCCGGCGGCCCCGGCGGATCGGGCGTGCAGCGCGTCACGGGACGCGGAGAGGCGCTCCGCGAGGAGACGCGGGGCCGGTACGACATCGTCGGCTTCGATCCGCGCGGCGTCGGCTCGAGCAGCAGGGCCGGGTGCGGGCTGGCCGAGGAGGACCGCCATCTGATCGCCCTGCGGTCGTGGCCGGCCCCGGACGGCGGCATCGAGGAGAACGTCGCCCGCTCCCGACGGATCGCCGAGGCGTGCGCCCGCAACGGGGGCCCGGTGCTGCGGAGCTTCACCTCCGAGAACCAGGTCCGCGACATGGACCTCCTGCGCCGTGCCCTGGGCGAGAAGAAGCTGTCGGCCTGGGGCACGTCGTACGGGTCGTACGTGGCGGCCCTCTACGCCCAGCACCACCCCGACCGCACCGACCGGTTCGTCATGGACAGCACCGCGGACCCCGATCCGGACCGGCTGGAGCACGGCTGGCTGGCCGACATGGCGCGGGGCGCGGACGACCGCTTCCCGGACTTCGCCTCCTGGGCCGCCGACCCGCCGGCCGCCTACCGGCACCTGCGGCTCGCCGAACACGCCGAGGACGTACGGAAGGTGGTCACCGACCTCGCCGCGCGGCTGGACCGGGAACCGCGCCGGACCGTGGGCTCGGACATCCCGCTGACCGGCAACGCCCTGCGCCAGGCACTCCAGACGGCCCTCAACGACGACGGCGCCTTCCCGGACTTCGCCGCCCTGGTCAAGGAGGCCGCGGACCCCGAGGGGCGTCCCGTGCTGCCGCCCGAGCTCTCAGGGCCGCTGCCGGACGCCGACGCCTCCCTGCTGGTGGCGGTGATCTGCAACGACGTGCGCTGGCCGCGTCAGGTCGGCGGGTACCGCCGCGCGGTGGCCGCCGACCGCGCCGCGCATCCGCTCACCGCGGGCATGCCGGCGAACATCACGCCCTGCGCGTTCTGGAAGGACCCCGCCGGGAAGCCCATCCGGATCACCGGCGACGGCGCGTCCCGGATCCTGATGATCCAGAACCTGCGCGACCCCTCGACCCCGTACTCCAGCGGCTTGGAGATGCGCCGCTCCCTCGGGGACACGGCGCGGATGGTCACGGTCGACCGCGGCGGGCACGGCGCCTACGTCCCGGGCCGCGGCGCCTGCGGTGACCGGACCGTCACGGCCTACCTCAACGACGGCCGGCGGCCCGCGCGCGACACGTACTGCGCCGACTGACGGACACCGTCCCGCAGGCCGTCTCAGGGCCGCAGGACCACCTTGCCGACCGTCCGGCGCGCCAGCAGGTCCTCATGCGCGCGCCGGGCCTCGGCCAGTGGGTAACCGGGCCCGGTCACGGGCTTCAGGCGCCCCGCGGCGACCAGCCCGAAGAGCTCACCGAGGGGGCCGCTGACCCCGCCCGGCGCCGCCAGGGCGGGACGCAGCCAGAAGCCGACCACCGAGGCGGGCACACGGCCCAGCCGGGCGGGGTCGACGGGGGTGAAGCCGGTCCGGGCGGCGTTGCCGTACGTCACGAGCCGGCCGAAGGGCGCCAGCGAGTCCAGTGCCCGGTCGAAGAGCTCGCCGCCGACCGCGTCCAGGACGACGTCCGCCTTCTCGGCCAGCGGGTAGTGGGCCACCGCGTCCGCGCCGAGGTCCAGGGCGAGCCGTCCCTTGGCCGGGGTGGACACCTGGGCGAGCACCCGGCCCGCCCCGAACTCCCGCGCCAGCTGCACGGCGAGGCTGCCCACACCGCCCGCCGCGGAGTGCACGACGACCGTCTCGCCGTCGCGCAGCCGTGCGGCGGTGCGCAGCAGGTGCCACGCCGTCAGCCCCTGCATCAGCAGGGCGAGGGCCTCGGCGGCACCGAGACCTTCGGGGACGTCCACCAGCCCGGACTCCTTGGCGGCCACCTGCTCCGCGTAACCGTGCGAGACCCGGGCCAGCACCCGGCGGCCGTCGGGCGTACGGCCCACGACCTCGCTGCCCGGGACGTACGGCAACGCGGAGGCGTCCAGGTAGGAACCGTCCACCTGGTGGGTGTCCGCGAAGTTCACCCCGGCGGCCTCCACGGTGAGCAGCACCTCGCCGTCCCCCGCGGTGGGCGTGGGGAGTTCGACGGGCCGGAGCACTTCGGGACCGCCGAAGCGGTCGAACTGGATGGCGAGCATGCCGCACGGTACCGCGACCCGCACCGGGGGAGCCCGGGGCCGTGCCTCTGTACGGCGCAAGCGTGTACGGGCCATTTTCCGGAAGACGCAAGAAACAATCCATCCGGTTTGTTAGAGTGGTGACTCTGAGTGTCCATCCGGTGTGACGAAATGGGCGGACACCTCTGTAGTCCTCTTATTCCCGTACTCACCGGAGCGGCAGTATGGCCAAGCAGGACCGCGCGGTACGCACCCGGCAGGAGCTGATCCGGTCGGCCGCCACCGCCTTCGACCGGAGCGGCTACGCCCTCTCCTCCCTCACCGAGATCAGCCGTGGCGCGGGGGTCAGCAGCGGCGCACTGCACTTCCACTTCAGCAGCAAGCAGGCGCTGGGTTCCGCCGTCGAGGAGTCCGCTGCGCAGTCGCTCGGGGACATCATCGCCCTGCCGCCCCGCGAACACCCCGCGCCACTGCGTCACTTGGTGGACACCTCGCACGTCCTGGCCCGGCGGCTCGACGAGGACGTGGTGCTGCGGGCCGGCTTCGGCCTCGCCGCGGACGCCACATGGATGGGGGACGTCACGCTGTGGCGGACCTGGCGCAGCTGGGTCCGCACGACGCTGACCCGGGCCCGCCACGAGGCCGCCCTGTCGCCCGACGTCCCGATCGAGGACGCCGTGTCCGCCGTCACCGCGGCGGTGGTCGGGGCGCAGGCGCTCGGCCGGTTCGACGTCGAGTGGTCACCGGAGTACGCGCTCACCCAGTTCTGGAATCTCATGCTCCCGCGCATATCGGCCATGGCCCCGGCCGAATAACGCTGCGAGACTGCGCGCATGAGTGATCTCCTCAACGGCAAAGTCGTCCTCATCACCGGGGCGAGCAGTGGTATCGGCGCGGCGGCGGCACGCGTGTTCACGCAGGAAGGCGCGCGGGTGGTGCTGGCCGCGCGGCGGGAGGACCGACTGGCCGCACTGGTCGGCGAATTGAAGGACAAGGGAGCCGAGGCGGCGTACGTCGTGTGCGACGTCACGGTGGCCGAGGACGCCGCCCGGGCGGTGGACTTCGCGGTCAGCGCCTACGGGCGCCTCGACGGGGCGTTCAACAACGCGGGCCTGGGCGGCGACCGGACTCCGCTGCACCTCATGGGGGACGACGTCTACGACGCCGTCATGGACACCAACGTGCGGGGCGTCTGGAACTGCATACGCCCGGAGATAGCCGCCATGCTCGCGGGCGGCGGCGGTTCCATCGTGAACAACAGCAGTGTGGGAGGCCTGGTGGCCATACCGGCGGCCGCGGCCTACATCGCGGCCAAGCACGCGGTCATCGGCCTCACCCGGGCCGCCGCCGACGAGTACGCGAAGCAGGGCATACGGGTCAACTCGGTCGCTCCCGGGACAACGCGCAGCGAAATCACGGCGGACTGGTTCGGGCGGAACCCCGGTCTGGAGGAGATGGTCAACGGCATGACCCCGCAGGGCCGCACGGCCGACCCCGTCGAGGTCGCGGCCGCCGCCGCCTGGCTGATCAGCGACCGTTGCCCGTTCCTCACGGGTACGGTCCTGCCGGTGGACGGCGGCTTCGTCAATCAGTGATCCGGCACCGCGTGCCTGCCGGTGGGTGAACCGCTCAACCGGCCCCGGAACACCGGAACACCGTCCTGCGTCCCCGTGACCAGTACCGTGGTCCGGCCGGGGCCGGGGGCCGCCTCGGCCGTGATCCAGCAGGGGCGGTCGAACTCGACGTATCGCTCGAAGCTGCTGGCGAAGGCCGTCAACTCGAAGGGGGAGGGATGCAGGAAGGCGTTGGCCGCCTGATGCGCCGCCTCCATCAGGACGAGTCCGGGGACGTGGTCCACCGGGTGGTCGTAGAGCAGGACGTTGCGCACGTCGTTGCGCAACCGCCAGCGGTGAGCCGTGTCTCCGGGCGCCAGGACCACGTCGTGACCGGTGGCGCGGCCGACCGTGCCGGGATCGACCGGTGCGGGCAGCTCCCAGGTGTTCCAGCCGGCCGTCGGGTGTTCACCGCGGAGCCGACGGTAGGCGGCGGGCGACACCCATCCGAAGTCGCAGTCCGCCCGCGCCACCATGGCCTCGCCCTGGAAGATGCGGATGTCCATGGCGAGCGAACTGACGGAACGCCCGCGTCTCTTCGGCTCCGCGAGCGTGATCTCGACGGTGAGCAGAGACGGTTCTGCACCGGAGACGCGCAGGCCCGGGGCCACGGTGAAGTCGAAGGCGTGCAGCAGCGTCTGGTGCGTGAGCGGCACCCCGTACTCGGCGTGCGCGATCACCAGGCCGGTCTGGCGGACGGTCTGGGTCAGTATCCGGGGGTCGTAGGGCAGGGCCCCGTCGGAGGCCGGCCAGCGGACGGTGAGCGAGAACACGCCATCTTCGCGGCGGCTCCAGCCGGTGACGAGGACCGACGAGTCACGGCTGAGGTGGGCGTATTCCTTGGGGACGACGGCACCGCCCCTCGCGTCGGCGTGTGGGGCGGGCGGGAAAACAGGAACCTCGGACACAGTCCCCCCGGACGTGACACAGACCGATAGACAGGGCGCTGGTAGGATACCGGTTCACCGGTATTTTTTGAAGCGCACAACCACGATCAAGGGGAGCGCAGGTTTGGCAAGGCAGCAACGGGCGATCCGGACACGCAGAATCTTCCTGGAGGCCGCCGCCGAGGTTTTCGACGAACACGGGTACGACGCCGCCACCATCGCCGCGATCCTGGAGCGGGCCGGTCTGACCCGGGGTGCGCTGTACTTCCACTTCACCTCCAAGGAGGAACTGGCGCGCGGGGTGCTCGAGGAGGCGGTGACCTCGGACGGGGTCCTCCCGCAGGCCTTGAAACTGCAGGAGTGGGTGGACATAGCGCTGATGCTGGCCTACCGCCTGCCCCGCGAGCCGATGCTCAGCGCCTCGATACGCCTCTCCGTCGACCCGCGGGCGCGCTCCCTGTTCGGCACCCGGTGGCCCGACTGGATCTCCCTCGGCGCGACGCTCCTCGTCGAGGCCAAGGAGCGGGGTGAGCTCCTCCCGCACGTGGACCCCATCGCGACGTCCCGGCTCCTCGTCGGGGCCTGGACAGGGGTACAGCTGGTGACGGAGTCGATGGCCGAGCCGCCGGAGCTGGTGACCGAGATCTCCGCCCTCTTCGAACTCATCCTTCCCACGGCGGTGGTCCCCGGGGTGCTGGCCCGGCTGGACACCTCGCCGCACCGGCCCGAGCGCATCATGGAGGAGAACCGCGTGGCCACCGCCTCCTGACCGCGGAGGGCCCCGCCGGGACCGCCCGTCCCTTCACCCGATCGGCGGGCGCACCCCTGCGAAGGTGCTGGTCAGCGGTCAGGGTGGCCCTATGTGGCTTCGCCGAACAGCCCTGGCCGCCGCGGTCGTGCCGCTGGCACTCCTGGTGTTCCGGGACGCGCCGGTACAGGTCCTCGGGCCCGACCAGGCCGCCGTGCGGCCGGAGACGGTGGGCGGCGCACCGCGGCCCGCGATCGTCAGCCGGGCCCAGTGGCACGCGGACGAGGACCTGGTCAAGGAGCACGCCACCTACACGGGCGCGGTGAACGCGGTCTTCGTGCACCACACCGGCCACCCCAACGACTACGACTGCGCCGATGTCCCCAGGATGCTCCGGGCCATGGAGGAGGACCACGTCCGGGGCGAGGGCTGGGACGACATCGGGTACAACTTCGTGGTCGACCGCTGCGGGACCATCTACGAGGGCCGGGCCGGCGGCATCGGACGTTCCGTGCGAGGCGCCCACACCACGGGGTTCAACGCCCACAGCGTCGGTGTCGCGGCGATCGGGGACTTCGCCCCCGGGGTGCCCGTGCCCCAGGCGCTCATCGACGGGATCGCGAAGGTGGGGGCCTGGAAGCTCCGGCAGGGCATCGACCCGCGGGGCACCGTGCGGATGGTGTCGACGAACGACGACAGCCTGTACGAGCGCGGCCAGGCGGTCCACCTCCATGTGGTGTCCGGTCACCGCGACACGTTCGAGACCAACTGCCCCGGCGATGCCCTGTACGCCCGACTCCCCGCGATACGCGAGGAGATGGCGAAGCTCCGGGTTCCCCGGAAGTAGCGGTTCCCGGTCATTCGGCGGCGCCCCTCCGCCCTTTCCACCGGTCTGCGGACATCTTTCGGACGAGCGCGCTCCGAGGCGCCCACCCGAGTGAAAGAGCCCACTGCGGACGCGTCAAAGCCACATAAAAACCATATCGGCGGCTTATCTGTTCGTGCCCTAGCACACCTTTCGGAGCACAGCGGAGGAATACCGTCATGCCGGCATCACCCCTCGCCAAGCAGCCCGTCGAAGCCGTGTTCGCTCTTCTGCTCGTCCTCCTGAGCGTGCTGGGCCTGGCCGGCCGCAGCGTCGCCGCCACCCCCGCCCAGGCAGCGCCCGCCCAGGCGGCCCCGGCCCGCGCCGCCCTCGTCCACACCGTCACCGCGGGCACCGACTGGGACCGCATCGCCCAGTGCGAGAGCGGCGGACGCTGGGACATCAACACCGGAAACGGCTACCACGGCGGGCTCCAGTTCGCACCCTCGACCTGGCAGGCCTACGGCGGCAAGCAGTACGCCCCCCGCGCCGACCTGGCGACCCGCTCGCAGCAGATCGCCGTCGGTGAACGCGTCGCCCGCTCGCAGGGCATGGGAGCCTGGCCGAACTGCGGACGGCTCGGAGCCGGCGGCACGTCGAACTCCGGCAGCGGCACCCAGGCGGCCCCCGGCAAGCAGTCCGGCGGCGGCGTGAACGGCACCAGCGGCTCGGCCGGCTCCGTCAGCCCGGCGAGCGGTTCCGCGAGCAGCGCGTCCGGCAGCCGCGCCGACGACTCCTCGGACCACGCCACGACCACCCGCTCGCACGACCTCGTCGGCAAGGAGACCCACGTCGTCGAGCCGGGCGACTGCCTGTCCGTGATCGCCGAGCGCGCCGAGGTCCCCGGTGGCACCGACGCCCTGTACGAGCTGAACCGCGCCCTGCTGGACAAGGGCCCGGACCTCATCTACCCCGGTCAGCGTCTCCGCCTGATCGCCTGACCCCGCCCTCGGCCGCCGGGGCCGTACTGCTGACGCTTGGTTCCGGCCATGTTTTTCACCGCGGCCCCATGATGGGGCGCACAGCAACTCTCCGACTTTTCACCCCGGGGGTCCGCTCATGGCAGCCGCAGCATCCCCGGTACCGGGCCTGCGATCCGTACGCGCCGTCGTCTTCGACACCGACGGAGTGATCACCGACTCCGCCCCGATGCACGCGACGGCCTGGAAGAAGGCGTTCGACGCCTGCCTGGCCACACACCCGGACCAGCGCCCCTTCGACGAGACGGACGACTACCGGCGCCACGTGGACGGCCTGCCCCGGCAGGACGGCGCCGAGGCCTTCCTCGCCTCCCGCGGCATCGACCTCCCCCCGGGCAGCCCGGACGACCCGCCGGGAACGGACACGGTCCACGCGGTCACCGCACGCAAGGAAGAGGAGTTCACCCGGATCCTGCACGCCCGTCCGGTCGCCGTATGGCCGGGCACGGTCCGCCTCCTGCACGCACTGCGCGACGAAAGGATGCCCCGCGCGGCGGCCTCCTCGTCCCGGCACGCGACCGAACTGCTCGACGGCGCGGGCCTGCTGGACCTGTTCGACGCCGTGGTCGACGGAAACGAGTCGCACCGGCTGGGACTGCCGGGGAAGCCCGACCCCGCCCTCTTCACCGAGGCGGCCAGGCGGCTGGGCACACCCCCCGGGGACACCGCCGTCGTGGAGGACGCGCTCGCCGGTGTGGAGGCGGGACGCCGGGGCGGCTTCGGCCTGGTGGTGGGCGTGGACCGGACCCAGGGGAGCGGCAGCGCCGACGATCTGCTCCGGCACGGTGCGGACGTCGTCGTGAGCGACCCGGGTGACCTGCTGTCCGGCGGGGAGGACGACTGATGGGACGTCCGGCGTGGATCTGGGCGTACGAGGGCTACGACCCGGAGCAGGAGCGTCTGCGGGAGGCGCTGTGCACGCTGGGCAACGGCTACTTCGCGACCCGGGGCGCCGCGCCCGAGACGCACGCGGCCGAGACGCACTATCCCGGCACCTATGTCGCGGGCTGCTACAACCGGCTGGTCTCCTCCGTCCAGGGCAGGGACGTGGAGAACGAGGACATGGTCAACCTGCCGAACTGGCTGCCGCTGCGCTACCGCCTGCGGCCCGCGAAGGCGCCACCCGGCCCCTGGCTGCACCCGGACCACCCCTACCTCGTCGAGCACCGGCAGTGGCTCGATCTGCGTGGCGGCACCCTGAGCCGCCGCTCCGTCTACGAGGACGACCTGGGCCGGCGGCTCACCGTGGAGCAGGACCGGCTGGTGCACATGGGCGATCCCCATCTCGCGGCGCTGCACACGGTGTTCACCGCCGAGGGCTGGGAGGGCGAGCTGGAGGTGGTGGCCGCCATCGACGGCGACGTACGCAACCGCGGGGTCGCCCGCTACCGGGAGCTGGCCGACCGCCATCTGACCGGGTGGGAGACCGGCACGGAGCACGGCTCCACCGTGTGGCTGCGGTGCCGCACCGTGGAGTCGGACATCCAGGTCGCGCTGGCCGCCAGGACCGTGGCGGCCTGCGGTCCGGGATCGGACGGCGGGGAGCATCCGGCCGAGCCCGAACAGCAGCCCAGGGCGGTCCAGCAGAACCTGCTGCTCCCGCTGGGCCCCGGGTCCCCGGCCGTCGTCGACAAGACCGTCGCGCTGTACACCTCCCGCGACCCGGCCATCGGCAGCCCGCTGCGGGCAGCGGTCCTGGCGGTCGGCCGGGCCCCGGCGTACCCGGCGCTGCTGGCCTCGCACCACCGGGCCTGGGCCGACCTGTGGCAGCAGGCCCGGCTGGAGGTGCCGGGCGAGCCGGGACGCATCCTTCGGCTGCACCTGTTCCATGTGTTGCAGACACTCTCCCCGCACACGGCGGAACTCGACGTCGGGGTCCCGGCCAGGGGACTGCACGGTGAGGCGTACCGGGGGCACGTGTTCTGGGACGAGCTGTTCGTCCTGCCCTTCCTGAACCTCCATCTCCCGGAGGTGTCAAGGGGGTTGCTCGACTACCGGCACCGCCGGCTGCCCGCGGCCTGCCGGGCGGCGCGTGCGGCCGGCCGGGCGGGGGCGATGTTCCCGTGGCAGAGCGCCGACGAGGGCCGCGAGGAGACGCAGCAGGTCCACCTCAACCCCCGCTCGGGCCGCTGGCTGCCGGACCACTCCCACCTCCAGCACCATGTGGGCTCGGCCGTCGCCTACAACGTGTGGCAGTACTGCCAGGCCACCGGCGACACCGACTACCTGTACGGCAACGGCGCGGAGACGCTGCTCCAGGTCGCCCGCTTCTGGGCCGACCGCGCCGAGTGGGACGAATCGCTCGGCCGGTACCGCATCCGGGGGGTGGTCGGGCCCGACGAGTACCACGACGGCTACCCGGGGGCCGAGAGGCCGGGCCTCGACGACAACACGTACACCAACGTGACGGCGGCCTGGGTGCTCTCGCGGGCCGGAGAGCTCTGCCGCGACCTGCCCGGCAGCCGGTGCGGCCAGCTGTTCGAGCAGATCGGGCTGGACCCCGGCGAGCTGTCCCGCTGGGACGACATCGCGCACCGGCTGTACGTGCCCTGGCACCGGGGCGTCGTCAGCCAGTTCGCGGGCTACGGGGAACTGGCCGAGCTCGACTGGGCCGGCTACCGGGCCCGGTACGGGGACATCCGGCGGCTGGACCGGATCCTGGAGGCGGAGGGCGACACCGTCAACCGCTACCAGGCGTCCAAACAGGCCGACGTGCTGATGCTCGGCTACCTCTTCTCCCCCCGGGAGCTCGCGGCCCTCTTCCGGGGCCTGGGCCACGAACTGGACGACGCCACCTGGCACTCCACGGTCGACTACTACGCGGCGCGCACGAGCCACGGCTCCACCCTCAGCTCGCTCGTCCACGCCTGGGTGCTGGCCCGGGTGAACCGGGACGACGCCTGGACGTACGCCGAGGAGGCGCTGACCGGCGACGTCGCGGACGTCCAGGGCGGCACGACGGAGGAGGGCATCCACCTCGGCGCGATGGCCGGCACCCTCGACCTCGTGCAGCGCGGGCTGACCGGTCTGGACACCCGGGACGACGCCCTGTGGCTCAGCCCCGCGTCGCTGCCGCAGCTGTCGAAGTTCCGGGTGCGCCTCCGCTTCAGGCGGCACTGGGACGTCGACCTCCGGCTGCGGGCCGAGCAGCTCAGGATCGCGGTGCCGGACTCCGGCCGTCCGGGCGTCCGGGTCAGGCTGGACGGGCACACCTACGTCGTCGAACCCGGCACCTCCCGGTGGCTGGACCTGCCCCAGGGCGCCTGAGCGGTCGGACGCCGCGCGTCTCAGGAGGGCCTGGAGGCCACCAGCACGCCGATCTTGTCGATGCGGTGCTCCGGGTTGTCGTTGCCGTCGCGCCAGTGGTTCCCGGCCGCGTCGTCCTCCGGAGTGGCGCAGGTCGACACGGTGATCATGGCCCGTGTCGGCTTCTCGCCCGGGGAGCCCGGCACCTTGGCCCGCTGCTCGGCGAGGGACCGCTCGGAGCGGAAGGACGTCGTCCGGGTCTCGGTGATCCGGTACTCGTGGACCGTCCCGTCCGCCGTGACGAAGACGGAGTCGCCCTCGTCCAGCGAGGGCAGGTCCCGCAGCACGCCGCCGGCCTTGATCCGGTGGGCGGTCACCAGGTAGTTGCCCTTCTCGCCCGGGCCGACGCCGCCCCGCTCGCCGTACGGGCTCGCGGCCACCCCCCGGTCCTGGATGCGGGTGCCCGCGCGGTCGTCCGTCGTCCCCTCGTACGGGACGACGCGCAGGTCGCTGATGCCGATCGCCGGGACGGCCATGGTCGCGGTCCCGGTCCGTGGATCGGCGCGGTCGGCGGGGGCGGACGCCGCCGTGGCGGCGACCGCGGGAGGTGGTTCCGGTCCGGCGGTCGCTGCCGCCGGACCGGCTGCCGCCAGCAGGAGGACGGCCGCGGCCGCGAACGTCCGCGGAAGGTTGCTCGGTCCGTGACGTGAGTGCATGGCAGGATCCGGATCCGTAGCCGGTGGGGAAGGGGCTGGCGCCCCGGTGCGGCCGTGGTGCGCGCCGCCTCCTTCCCCAGTACACCACCGGCCTCCCGTCATCCGCTCGTGGTGGGCGCTTCGAGCAGCTGGCGCACCTCCTCGGCGGTGGTCTCCGTGAGCGCCTCCCCGACGTACAGCCACCGGGTGATGCCGACCGACTCCAGGAACGCCAGGTCGTGGCCGGCGATCACCAGCGCGCCCTCGTAGGCCTCCAGCGCGCTCGTCAGCTGCCGGACGCCGGCCAGGTCCAGGTTGTTCGTCGGCTCGTCCAGCAGCAGCAGCTGGGGCGCCGGTTCGGCGAGCATCATCGCGGCGAGCGCGGCCCGGAAACGCTCACCGCCGGACAGGGTCCCCGCGAGCTGCTCGGCCCGCGCCCCCTTGAACAGGAAGCGGGCGAGCTGGGCGCGGATGTGGTTGTCGGTGACCCCGGGTGCCGTACGGGAGACGTTCGCCGCGACGCTCAGGTCCTCGTCCAGCACGTCCAGCCGCTGCGGCAGGAACCGCAGCGGCACGAAGGCCCTCGCCTCGCCCGCCTCCGGCTCCAGCTCACCGGTGACGGTGCGCAGCAGCGTCGTCTTGCCGGCGCCGTTGCGGCCGATCAACGCGATGCGTTCGGGACCCCGCACGTGGAGGGCGCCGTCGCGCAGCGCACCGAAGCGGGGCCGCAGCCCCTCCAGGGTGAGGACCGTACGGCCCGCGGGGACGGCCGTGTGGGGGAGCCGCACGCGGATCTCGGCGTCGTCGCGGACGGCGTCGGACGCCTCGTCCAGCCGCTCCCGCGCTTCCTGGAGGCGGTCCTCGTGCAGCCCCTTGAGCTTGCCCGCCGCCTCCTGGGACGACCGCTTGTGCGCGCCCGCGACGATTCTCGGGGCGCGGTTCTGGGCGTCCATCTTCTTGTTGTGCCGCTGCCGCCGGGCGACCTTGACCTGGGCCTCCTCCAACTCGCGCTTCTGCCGGCGCACGTCCGACTCGGCGGCCCGCAGCATGCGACCGGCGGCTTCCTGCTGGGTGGCCAGCGCCTCCTCGTACGCCGAGTAGCCACCGCCGTACCAGCTGACCGAGCCGGAGCGCAGTTCGGCGATACGGTCGACACGTTCCAGCAGGTCACGGTCGTGGCTGACCACGAGGAGGATGCCGGAACGCCAGGAGTCGACGGCCTCGTAGAGCCTGCGGCGCGCGAAGACGTCGAGGTTGTTGGTCGGCTCGTCGAGCAGCAGGACGTCGGGGCGTTCCAGCAGCAGCGCGGCCAGCCGCAGCAGCACGGTCTCCCCGCCGGACAGCTGCCCGACGGTGCGGTCCAGGCCGATGTCGCCGAGACCGAGCGAGCCCAGCGTCGCCAGGGCCCGTTCCTCGACGTCCCAGTCGTCGCCGATCGTCTCGAAGTGCTCATCGGCGACGTCACCGGACTCGATGGCGCGCAGCGCCGTCCGCCGCCCGGCGATACCGAGGGCGTCCTCGACGCGGAGCCCGGTGTCGAGGGTCAGGTTCTGCGGCAGATGGGCGAGGCGGCCGCCGACGGTCACCGAGCCCTCCGTCGGCCGCAGACTGCCGGCCAGCAGACGCATCAGGGTGGACTTCCCGGAACCGTTGGTGCCGACGAGGCCGGTCCGGCCGCGGCCGACGGTGAGCGACAGCCCGTCGAAGACCTCCGTGCCGTCCGGCCACCGGAAGGACATCGCGGAGCAGGTGAGGGAGGCGGCGGGAGCCAGGGGCTGGGACATGGTGATCCTCGCAGTCGTAAGCGTGTGAACAGGGGCTTCGTATGCGAGCACCACGCGGCGACCAGGCCAGGCACGAAAGGGGGTGATGTCCGGTCCCGGGAAGGCCGGGGACGGCAGGGCACCGAGGTCGCATCCACGCGGGGGCCACGGCGCGGCAGGAAAGCCGACGGCAGCGTGACGGGTGACGGCGAAGGCCGTACCGCGCGATGATCGCGAACCTCAGATGCGCAACGTCCACCTCTATCGGAGACGACAGGACCTCAAGACTGTAGCGCAGCCGCCAGGCCGATGCGGGGACGGAGCCGGTCCCGGCCCGGGTGCCGGGGCCGGCGGGGTGGTGGTCGCCGTCCACGCCGCACAGGACGCGGAGTCCGGGGGCGGGACGGCGAGCGGCGGGGGAAGGACTCAGTCGGAACCGGGGTTCTCTCCGCCCGCGGCTCGCCGGTACTCGGCGTTGATGCGCTGGGCCTCCTCCAACTGGTCCTCGAGGATGATGATGCGGCAGGCCGCGTCGATCGGGGTGCCCTGGTCGACGAGCTCCCGGGCGCGGGCCGCGATCCGCAGCTGATATCGCGAGTAGCGGCGGTGGCCGCCCTCGGAGCGGAGCGGGGTGATGAGGCGGGCCTCCCCGAGCGCGCGGAGGAAGCCGGCCGTGGTGCCGAGCATCTCGACGGCCCTGCCCATCGTGTAGGCGGGGTAGTCGTCGTCTTCGAGCCGGCCGCCGAGCGGACTGTCCGCTGTCATCTGCACCTCTTCGTGGGAACGCGTTTCGGGGCCCTCGTCGCCGTACGGCACCAGGGCCCCGAAAGGAATACAACACCATGCGCCGGTGCCGGTGGCGGGCCGACGTCCCGACGGGCGGTCCGGAGCCGTCACGGGGCGGGTGCGGACGGGACGCCGCCGACGCGACCGGGGAGGCCGGGCGGCCGACGGATAGAATCGGCTTTCATGTCACAGCCTGACGAACTGCTCGTCGACGTCGCCGCCATGGTGGAGTCCGGGCAAAGCACTCAGATGTCCCTGACCGTCGTCACCGGCGGTGCCGTCATCACCGGCCGTCTGGCCCCCGAAGCCGTCTGGCGGCAGCGGGTGTCGGAGGTGCTCAAGGACTCGTCCCACCTGGGCGAGTTCGCCGGTGCCTTCACGGCCGACGGCCCCAAGGACGGTCCGCCCACACATCTGCACTTCCACGTCGCACGCATCCTGCAGGGCACCGTAGGGATCCCGGAGACGGGCGGGATGTACCGCGTCTCGATCGAGGACGTCGGTGCCTGGACCGTGGGCGACTTCAGCTACCACTGACCTGCCGAGACCTGTCCGTGAAAGAGCGCTGAGCCGCCGCCGCACCGTGGTGGACGGCACACGACGAGGGCCCGACCGGTGGTCGGGCCCTCGTCGTGTGCCGGATACCGGCTCGCGCCGGACGGGTTCAGGAGGACACGGGGGTCCCGAGCACCGCGGACGCCCGCTCCAGCGGACTGAGAGCGCGCACCGGCGCCGCCACGGGAACGGTGTGGCAGGTGAAGCCGAGGTGCGCCATGGCCCGCACGACCTCACCGGAGGTGAAGTCCCGGCGGTCCTGACGGGTGATGACCTCGCCCACCTGCTTGGCGGGGTACTGACGGCGTCCGATCGTCACGGACTCACCGGTGATCGGCTCGGGCTTGACGGCCCTCATCGACTCCAGCACGCCGCTCTTGGTCAGGTCGAACGGGAAGCGGGCGATGACACAGCGCATGATGCCTCACAGGGGGTAGAGGAGGGGCGTGGCCGGGAGACCGCGGATCAGCCGGCCACGGCGAGGACGTCCTGGCCGTGCCCGAGTCCGTCGGTGACGGTCAGGACGCCGAACGGGGCGCGGTGCTCCCGGCTCCCGGTCCAGGCCACCGTGGTGGCCGGCACGGTGGCGCCGGTGAGGTCGCGCAGGCGGGTCCGGTCCGTGTAGGCGGAGCCCGCCCGGACCGCCGAGAGCTGGGCCCGTGTGACGCGGCCGGTGCACTGCCCGTCCCCGTCACACACGAGCAGGTACCCGACGCGGGCCCCCGCCATCACGGAGAGGGCCACCTCGACGGTCATGTCGTCCCACACCTCCGGTACGGCGGTGTCCACGCTCCTCGGGGAAGCGGGGCGGGACTGCGTCTGAACCAGGGTCACAAGGAGCCTCCTGCGAGATGGGCCGGTTTCCGGTCGACGGCGAAGGACTCAGGCCGCCGAGTCGTACGCGGGCCGCCGCTGGGCCGTACGCCGGGCGGACTGCGCGGGGCGGCCGCGCCGGGCCCGCGAGGCGCCGCCGCGCTGGGGGCGCTCGGTCACCGGTGCCGCGATCACGACCGGGACGCCCGAAGGCGCCTGCGCGCCGGTGATGCGGCTCAGTTCGGCCTCGCCGGAGCGGACCTGGGTGACCTGCGGACGGATACCGGCGTCCGACATCAGCCGGGTCATGGAACGCCGCTGGTCGGGGGTGACCAGGGTGACCACGCTGCCGGACTCCCCGGCACGGGCGGTACGGCCGCCTCGGTGCAGGTAGTCCTTGTGGTCGGTCGGCGGGTCGACGTTGACGACGAGGTCGAGGTTGTCGACGTGGATGCCCCGGGCGGCGACGTTCGTGGCGACCAGCACCGTGACGTGCCCGGACTTGAACTGGGCCAGGGTGCGGGTGCGCTGCGGCTGCGACTTCCCGCCGTGCAGGGCGGCGGCCCGGACACCGCTGTTGAGCAGGTCCCGGGTCAGCCGGTCCACGGCGTGCTTGGTGTCCAGGAACATGATCACCCGGCCCTCGCGGGCGGCGATCTCCGTGGTGGTGGCCTGCTTGTCCGCGCCGTGCACGTGCAGGACGTGGTGCTCCATCGTCGTGACCGTCGCGGACGACGGGTCGACGGAGTGCACGACCGGGTCGGTCAGGTAGCGGCGCACCAGCAGGTCGACGTTGCGGTCCAGGGTCGCCGAGAACAGCATGCGCTGGCCCCCCGGGCTCACCTGGTCCAGCAGCGCCGTGACCTGCGGCATGAAGCCCATGTCGGCCATCTGGTCGGCCTCGTCGAGGACGGTGATGTCCACCTGGTCCAGCCGGCAGTCACCACGGTCGATGAGGTCCTTGAGCCGTCCGGGGGTGGCGACGACGATCTCGGAACCGCCCCGCAGGGCGCTCGCCTGCCGGCCGATCGACATACCGCCGACGACTGCGGCCAGCCGCAGCCTGACGGAGCGGGCGTACGGCGTGAGCGCGTCGGTGACCTGCTGGGCCAGCTCGCGGGTGGGGACGAGGACCAGGGCCAGCGGCTGACGGGGCTCGGCGCGCCGTCCGGCGGTCCGGGCCAGCAGGGCGAGGCCGAAGGCCAGCGTCTTTCCGGAGCCGGTGCGCCCGCGGCCCAGCACGTCACGGCCCACGAGGGTGTTGGGCAGGGTCGCGGCCTGGATCGGGAACGGGACGCTCATGCCCTCGGCCCCGAGCGCCGCGAGAAGCGGCTCCGGCAGGCCGAGGTCGGCGAACGCCTCGACGGCGGGCAGCGCCGGGGTGACCGTCTTCGGGAGCGCGAACTCACCCTGCACCGAGGAGGGACGACGGCCGCCGCCCGACCGGGAGGAGCCGGCGTAGCCGCCGCCACGGGGGCGGGAGGGGCGGTCGTCCGAGCGGGGGGTGCGGGTCGTGCGTGTGCTGCGGTTCGTACGTGTGCGGTTCATGCGGAACCTTCCTCGACGAGGCACGTATCAAGGTATTCCCGCAGCGAATGAGCAGCACGGCGAATCGCGAGAACGAGCCGGAACGAAAAGTGAAAACAGAAGCGAAAGCGTGGGCGGAGACGGATTCGGCCGGCTGAGAAAACAGCGGGCCGGTCTCCGGAATTCCCGGAACTCCCCGGGCGTGGCCTCGGTTCCGGAGTGACATCTCGTACGGAACACGGGGAGCTGGGGGCCGGGCGGTGGGTCCGCCACGGCTGGAAATACGCGGGCGGTACGAGGGAGAAACCGTACGCCCGAACGAAACGAGCTGGGGCCCGCACCCAAGGTGCGGGCCCCAGCTCGTGCTGCGCGTCAGATCAGGCGGGAACGATGTTCTCGGCCGTCGGGCCCTTCTGGCCCTGCGCGATGTCGAAGTTCACCTTCTGGCCTTCCTGCAGCTCGCGGAAGCCCTGGGCGGCGATGTTCGAGTAGTGGGCGAACACGTCAGCGCCGCCACCGTCCTGCTCGATGAAGCCGAAACCCTTTTCAGCGTTGAACCACTTCACGGTGCCAGATGCCATGTCAAATCTCCTTCGGGGCTGTGCCCGGAATCCACACTGTGCGAACTCCGTGTCGCGTGATGATTGCCCCGACCGGTAGATGACCGGAAATACAGAAATGCTTCCTGGTGGTGGTGACCACCGTGGAAGCACTTGGAGTTTTTTGGGAACCACAACTGCAACTGACTTCGACAGTACCACGGTGAGATCGCCGGTGTGGGGTACGGAATTCCGGCCGTACGCGCTGCCGGAGATATGTTCGCCGCGCCTCGTTCTTATTTCTCATGCGGCCGGCACAGGTATGTATTCGCCCCGGGCGGAGTGTTTCTGTGGAGGCGCCGTCCGTGCCCGTGCGGGGGCTGGCCCGCGCCGTCGGAGCGGTCGTGCGGCGGGGCCGGCCGCGCCGTCGGCGGAGGACCGGCGAAAATCGTCCGTCCCGTTCTTCTCCGGCGCGCCTCCGGGTGCCTCCGGGCCTTCTCCGGCGTGCCTCCGGGTGCCTCCGGGCGCGTCGACGTGTCCGGTGCCCGGGGAACTATAGGCCCCCGGTGGTCGCTCCCCGCCCGATCGGGTGTCGCGGGCCCCACCTGGGAGTTCCAGAATTCCTTCGGCGGTCCGTTGCGCACAGGGTTGTCAGGTACACGATTCGCTCCTACAGTCCGTCTCGAACCGAGTTATGGGAGCGCTCCCATCGGTCGGCCCGTGGACGGCGCGTCCCCAGCTCCACCCGCCACCTCCCCACGACGGCCGGGCTCCCGCACTCGGCACCGCTACGCAACGCCTCCGACGATCCTCGACGACCCCCCTCGCACCACCCTCGGAAAAGGAGACTCCCTCCATGGCTAGACGCAGCAGACTCATCTCCCTGGCAGCGGTGCTGGCCACCCTGCTCGGGGCGCTCGGCCTCACCGCACTCTGGCCGGGCAAGGCGGAGGCGCACGGTGTCGCGATGACCCCCGGATCGCGTACCTATCTGTGCCAGCTCGACGCCCTGTCCGGCACCGGCGCGCTGAACCCCACGAACCCGGCCTGCCGGGACGCGCTGAGCCAGAGCGGCGCGAACGCGCTGTACAACTGGTTCGCCGTGCTCGACTCCAACGCGGGCGGCCGCGGCGCGGGATATGTGCCGGACGGCAGCCTGTGCAGTGCCGGTGACCGCTCCCCGTACGACTTCTCCGCCTACAACGCCGCCCGCGCCGACTGGCCCCGGACACATCTGACCTCCGGTGCGACGCTCAAGGTGCAGTACAGCAACTGGGCCGCCCACCCCGGTGACTTCCGGGTCTACCTGACCAAGCCGGGCTGGGCACCCACGTCCGAACTCGCTTGGGACGACCTTCAGTTGGTACAGACCGTAAGCAACCCGCCGCAGCAGGGCGGGGCGGGCACCAACGGCGGGCACTACTACTGGGACCTGGCGCTGCCGTCGGGCCGTTCCGGTGACGCGCTGATGTTCATCCAGTGGGTGCGTTCGGACAGTCAGGAGAACTTCTTCTCCTGCTCGGACATCGTCTTCGACGGCGGCAACGGCGAGGTGACGGGAATCGGCGGCACGGGCACCCCCACCCCCACTCCGACCCCGACTCCGACCCCGACCCCGACGGACCCGGAGCACTCCGGTTCCTGCATGGCCGTCTACAACGTCGTCAGCTCCTGGGCCGGTGGCTTCCAGGCCTCCGTCGAGGTGATGAACCACGGTACGGAACCGCGCAACGGCTGGGCCGTGCAGTGGAAGCCCGGTTCCGGGACGCAGATCAACAGCGTGTGGAACGGCTCCCTCTCCACCGGGTCCGACGGCACCGTGACGGTGCGCGACGTGGACCACAACCGTGTCATCGCCCCGGACGGCAGTGTGACCTTCGGGTTCACCGCCACCTCCACGGGCAACGACTACCCCGCCGGGACGATCGGGTGTGTGACGTCCTAGGGCTTGTTTCGAAAGTAGCGCCGTCCGCCCGGAGGGCGGGGCCGGCGGCGTCTGGTGCGTGCGATCGCAAGGCGGAGGGTCGCCCCGATACTGGATGTATCGGGGCGATACCGGCAACGCAGCGAGCGTGCGTGCCAGGCGTCGCCGGACAGGCGGGACTTTTGAAACAAGCCCTAGTGGTCCGGCCGTAGCCTCCGCTCCGGCTGCGGTCCCGTGCTCCGGCCGTGTTCCGCGCACGGCCGGAGCACGGGTGCGGACGCCGTCGGCCGCCCCGGCCCGGGGTGACGGCCGGGGCGGTACGGCCCCTCGGGCTCGTCGGGCGACACGTGCCGCAGCGGCCCGCCGGTCCCGGGTCGTCGTGGCAGGATCTCGGCGGCCGGGCGGATCACCGGACCGGATCGAGAACACGGCGCGTGGGGGACAGATGTCGCTTCCGGACCCGGGAAGGGAAGCCGACGCCTCGGCCGCCATCGGCTTCGACCTCGGCGTGTGCGTCCAGGAGCCCATCCACCTCCTGGGCAGGATCCAGTCCCACGGCACCCTCCTCGCGGTGGAGGCCGACACCGGGACCGTGGACACCGCGGCCCTGAACACCGGGTCCCTGCTGGGGATCGCGCCCCACGAACTGGTCGGCGGGCCCGTCACCCGGGTGCTGTCCCCGGAGCACTGGGCCGAGGCGCTGGAGGTGGGCGCCCAGCACGAGGCGGCGAGCCTGGTCCTGCCCGTCTTCGTCGATGTGGCGGGCACCCGCAGGATGTTCGACGTGACGGCGCACCGGCAGGGCCACCTGATGGTCCTGGAGTACGAGCCGCGCACCGTCGCGGCACCGGACTTCGCCCGCTACTACCAGGGCGTCCGCCGGGCCCTGGCACGGCTCCGGTCGTCGGCGACGGCGGCAGACTGCTGTCAGGCGGCCACCGGGGAGGTCCGGGCGCTGACCGGCTTCGACCGGGTGGTCGCCTACCGCTTCGACGGCGAGAACGGCCCGGGCGAGGTCGTCGCGGAGGACCTCTCCGACGACCGCGAGTCCTGGCTGGGGCTCTGGTTCCCCGCAAGCGACATCCCACCCCAGGCGCGGCGGCTCTACCGCGACAACTGGATCCGGGCGATCGCCGACGTGGACGACGCCGGCGTGGGCCTGCACCCGCGGCGCCGCGGGGACTCGGACGTGCCGCTGGACCTGTCGAACTCCGTGCTGCGCACCGTGTCCGGCTTCCATCTGGAGTACCTGCGGAACATCGGGGTGAGGTCGTCCATGTCGGTGAGCGTCCTCCGGGAGGGCGAGCTGTGGGGGCTGATCGCCTGCCACGGCGACGCCCCCGTCACCCTCACCCCGGAACTGCGGGCGGCGTGCGAGTTCTTCGGCGTCGCCTTCTCCCTCCAGCTCGCGGTCATCGAGGAACGGGAGCAGGCCGAGGCGCTCACCGCGTCCCGTGAGCGGCTGGCCCGGATCGTCTCCCGGGCCACGCCCGACCTGGAGGGATCGCTGCTGGCAGGCGACGACGCCCTCAGGGAGCTGCTGGAATCCGACGGCGTGGCGCTCTGCCGCGGCGGCCGAAGCTCCGTCAGCGGGTCGGACGTCCCGGCCGCACTGCTGGAAGCCCTCCAGGAGCGTGCGGCCGAGCTGGCCCCGGGCACGGTCTGGAGCACGGACCGTCTCTCCGAGGAACCGGACCGCCCCGGGGGAGACGACACGGCGGAGCACGGTCCGGCGGGGGTCCTGATGGTGACGCTGAGCCGCTCGGGCGACTTCCTCGCCTGGTTCCGTGGCGCCCGTCCCACCGCCCGCCGCTGGGCCACCGATCCGTCCCGGCCCGTCCAGGTCGGCCCGCGCGGCGAACGGCTCACCCCGCGCGGCTCGGAGGCGGTGTTCCGCGCGGTGGTCCACGGCCAGAGCCTGCCCTGGACACCGACCGACCGCGCCGCCGCCCAGGAACTCTGGCGCACGCTGACCGGGATCGTGCTCCGCCACGAAGCCGAACTGGCGGCGCTGAACGAGCAGTTGCGTATCGCCAATGCCGACCTGGACTCGTTCGCCCATGTGGCGGCCCACGACCTCAAGGAGCCGCTGCGCGGCATCTCCAACGCCGCGACCTTCGTCATCGAGGACGCCGCGGCCGACCTCGACGAGACGACCGTCCGCCGGATGCACACCATGCGGCGACTGGCCGGCCGCATGGACGACCTGCTCAACTCGCTGCTGCACTTCGCCAGGCTGGGCCGCGGCGGCCTGCGCCGCGCCCGGGTCCCTCTGGGCCGGGTGCTGGACTCCGCCCTGGAGGTCGCCGGGGAACGGCTGGCCGAGGCCCGCGTACAGGTGATCGCACCCGACCTGCCCGAGGTGTACGCCGACGAGAACCGGCTCTACGAGGTGCTGGTCAACCTCCTGGTGAACGCGGCCAAGTACGCCGCGGACGAGGGCGACCGCTGGGTCGAGGTGCTGGTGGACACCCTCCGTCCCCCGTCGGGCGGGGCCCCGGAGCAGACCGTCGTGGTCCGCGACAACGGCATCGGCATTCCGGCCGACCGCCAGGACGAGGCTTTCGAGCTGTTCCACCGGCTGCACGGACAGGGCGAGCGCGGAGGCGGTACCGGTGTGGGTCTGGCCGTCGTCAAACGGATCGTCGAACGCCACGGCGGTGAACTGTGGCTGGAGAGCGCACCGGACCGCGGCACCGCCTTCTTCTTCACCTTGGGTCAGGGCCAGGACCAGGACCAGGGGAATGGGCAGGGCCAGGGTCAGGAAGGCGGCTGACCGTCGTCCCCGTCCTCAGCCTTTCGCTGCCAGTAGTCCACGGCCCCCTTCAGCACCGTGCGGAAGAGGTCGAAGTTGACCGGCTTGTAGATGTAGCTGTCGGCGCCCGCCGCGTAGGTGGCGTCGACCTCGGTCGGCTCGGTGGACGACGTGAAGACGACGACGGCCACCTCGTCCAGCTCCGGCCGGCTGCGGATCGCCCGGAGCACCGCGGACCCGCTGAGACCGGGCATGCTCAGATCCAGCAGCACGAGCCCCGGCCGCCGGGCGGTCTCCGTCAACCGCTCGACGACCCCGGTCCCCCGGTCGGTGAACTCCAGCGTCAGATGCGGATGCGTACGGCTCAGGGCCCGCTGAATGGCCTCGGCGTCCTCCGCCGAGTCCTCGATCACCCAGACGAGATCGTGATCGATCCTCGGCTCCCCGGCGGCCCCGCTCACGCCGCCACCTCCGCCTGGGCGACGAGTACGGCGATGTCGTCGGCACCCGCGGCCCGGAACCGCACCACGGCCCGCGCCAGCCGTCCGGCGAACCCGTCGGGCCCACCGGCGCCCTGCCGCGCCACCGCGGTCCGCAGACCGGACTCGAAGAACGTTCCGTCGGCCGCTCTCGCCTCGGTCACCCCGTCGGTGAACAGCACCAGCGCGTCACCCGGCGCGACCCGCACCGCGTCAGATCCGTACTCGATGGTGTCCAGCACCCCCAGAAGGTCCCCGTGGGCCGTGAGCTCCTCCACGGTGCCGTCCGCGCGCCGCAGCAGCGGAGCCGGATGCCCGGCGCTCCAGTAACGCAGGTGGAATCCCGCCCCGCCGGGGACGAGTACCGCCAGGAGCGCGGTCACGAAGCGGGACGTCCCCTCCCTGACCAGCGCCTGGTTCAGGCGTCCCAGCGCCTGTTCGGGCGTGCTGCCGTCCTCGATCAGGGTGCGCAGGGTGTGGCGGGCCAGCCCGGTGAGCGCGGCGGCCTCCGCCCCCCGGCCGCAGACGTCACCGATGAGCAGCGTCACGCCGCCCCGCGCCGTCGGCACGGCGTCGTAGAAGTCACCGCCCACGTCGAGCGAGACGTCGCCCACCTCGTAGGCCGAACTGAGCGTGAGCCCGGGAACGCGCGGCAGTTCCCTCGGGAGCAGGTGCCGCTGGAGGGACACCACGTGGCGGCGACGCTGTTCGTACAGGGTGCTGGTGTCGACGGCCAGCGCGGCGCGGGCGGCGAGGTCCGCGAGGAACCGTGAGGCGTCCTCGGCCATGTCCACCCGGTGGTAGAGAAACGTCAGCGTCCCCAGCGTCCGGCCCCGGGCCATGAGCGGATTCACGCTGAGGGCGCGGACGGCACGCCCCGCGCCGGACGACGCCGGTCCGAAGGGGCCGCCCACCAGTTCCTCGCCCTTCAGCACCGCTCCCTGACCGCCGTCGACGACCCGCTCCAGCACGTCTGTCAGCCAGGGGTCCCCGTCCGCGACCTCGCCCAGCCACTGCTGCTCGCCCGCGTCCATGTGGGCGAAGGCCACCGGTGTCAGCCCGTGGGGCCGACGCAGGTGCAGGACGCACCCCTCGGCGACCGCGGGGACGGCGGTCCGGGCCACCCGCCGCACGGTCTTCTCGACGTCGAGGCTCGAATCCATCTGCAACGACGCCTCGGCGAGGAAGGCGTCGCTCACCTGGCGCATCTCGTTCTGGCGCCGCGCCATGATGCGTCTGTCGGAGACCACGGTGACCTCGGCCACCTGTTTCAACCGGGTCCGCAGCGTCCCGTCGATCGCGGACACGTCTGCCGTGCCGACCATGAACGACGCCCGGCCGCCTTGGCCCAGGGGCACGGTGCACGCGGCCACACCGCGCACACCGGCGGCCGCCAGGAACCGGACATGCGGCAGGTCGCCGTCGAGCTCCGGCATCTCGTGCACCGTGACAGCGGGGTCACCGTCGGGACCGCTGTCGGTACCGCCGGCATGAGCACCGTGACGAGCGCCGGGTGCGGTGGGCTCTCCGTACTCCCGTTCGAGCTCCACGTAGGACGGTGTCGGCTCCGAACGGGTGACCCCACGCAGGTAGTGCAGCAGCCCACCGCTCCATCGGGTGCCCACGACGGCCAGCACGCCGGGCATGCGGAGCAGCATGTCGTAGAGGAGATCGGCCAGCCCCGTGACGTCCTGCGTCCTGTCGGCGACGCTCCACAGCTCGTGCAGGCGGCCGGACCACCAGCCGTCGTCCGCCGGACGGGAGGCATTCCCCTCGTGCTGCTCCACCGCTGTTCCGCCGTTCCGTAGTACCTCCGCCGGCCCCGGCCCGTCACGGAAACGCTATGTCACGCCATGGCGGAGCGCCCCCAGGCGCGGTTCCTCCGGAGGCGCGGACGGACCGCGGACGGACCGCGGACGGACCGCGCCGCGCGGGCCGGGCCGTTCGCCGTCAGCCGGTGCCCTCCGTCCCCCGCGCCGGGTCGTCGGCGGAGGTCGGTGCCGGCGTTGCCTGGAGGTGACGGTGGACTCCCGCTCGCGTGGGCACGAACCGGTGCGAACGGATGCCGTGGAGGGGGACGAATGCGGGAGACGTCGTGACTCCGGCGTCAGGAGGGCCCCGTGGCCGGTGTTTCTCGCTTCCTGACGGGTCGCGTCACCTGTTTCGCCACGCACGACGGCAACCCCGCCACACCGTCGGCCGCCTGGCGCCGGTAGACGCTGGGCGGCACTCCCACCAGCTCCGTGAACCGGGTGCTGAACGTGCCCAGCGACGAGCAGCCGACCGTGAAGCAGACGTCGGTGACGCTGAGGTCGCCTCGGCGCAGCAGCGCCATCGCGCGCTCGATGCGGCGCGTCATGAGATAGGAGTACGGCGACTCGCCGTAAGCCAGCCGGAACTGGCGGCTGAGGTGCCCGGCCGACATGTTCGCGCCACGGGCGAGTGCCTCGACGTCCAGCGGCTGCCGGTACTCCCGGTCGATCCGGTCGCGGACACGGCGCAGCCGCGCGAGATCGCTCAGGCGCTGCGCCGCGGTCAGTGCGCTCATCCACGCAGGATGGCACATGGGGGAACTCCCTTCATCGGCGTCCGGGCACGCGGCACGGCGGCGGGGGTCGACCTCCGCTGCCAGGGCCTGCGGCCACGTGGGGCCGGGAGCCGAGCGGGATACCGGGAGCGGGGAACCGGAGCCGGGAGCCGGCGTCGGGGATCACGACCGGACCGTCCCCCGGGCCCGCGACCGGACCGGCCTCCCCGGCGTTCAGCGGAGCTCTTGGATGCGGATCAGGTTGCCCGCAGGATCACGGAAGGCGCAGTCACGGACGCCGTACGGCTGCTCCGTCGGCTCCTGGACGACCTCCGCGTCCTTGGACTGCACCTCTTCGAAGGTGGCGTCGAGGTCATGGGTGGCCAACAGGATCCAGCCGTAGGTTCCCTTGGCCATCATCTCGGCGATGGTGCGGCGCTCGTCGTCGGTGATCCCCGGGTCGGCGGCCGGCGGGGCCAGCAGGATGGAGGTGTCGGGCCGGCCGACGGGCCCGACCGTGATCCAGCGCATCGCGCCCTTCCCGACATCACTGCGGACCTCGAAGCCGAGGATGTCCCGGTAGAAGGACACGGAGGCGTCCGGGTCGTCATGGGGGAGGGCGGTCGTGTGAATGCTGATGTCCATGGCCGTCACGCTAACCGCGGCCCAGCGCTCGGGCTTCTCGATTCCTGACCGACCCGGCCGTCCGTTCCGGAGCCGCACAGCGGCGCCCGCGCCCGCCGCCCCTCAGGCCGCCGCCTCTCAGGCCGCCGACCCTCAGGCCGACGCGCCGCTGTCGACGACCAGGTCGGTGCCGACCACCGCGCCGGCCGACGGTGATGCCAGATAGAGGACCGCGGCCGCCACCTCCTCGGCCTCCGCGACCCGGCCGAGCGGGTTCTCCGACTTCATCCGCTCGGCGCGGTCCGCCTCGCTCTCGCCGGGCCGCAGCGACATGGGAGCGGCCGAGGCGCCGGGGCTGACCGCGTTGATGCGGATGCCCTGGTGGATGTGGTCGAGGGCGGCGGCACGGGTCAGCGCGGAGACCGCCGCCTTCGAGGTGACGTAGGGCGCGGCGTTCGGGACGCGCAGATGTGCGCCCAGGTTGGAGGAGATGTTGACGATGACCCCGCCGCCGTTCTCCCGCATGTGCGCGATCTCGTGCTTCATGGCCAGCCAGACGCCGGTGACATTGGTCCGCAGCACCGCGTCCCAGTCCTCCTCGCTCACCTCACCGGCAGGTCCGCCGCGGAATATCCCCGCGTTGTTGACCGCGATGTCGAGTCCACCGAACCGGGTGACGCACTCGCCCACGAGCTCCCGGACCCGGCCGGAGTCGGTGACGTCGGCGGTGACCGCGGCCGCCGTGCCCCCCGCCGTCCGGATGAGGCCGACCGTCTCGTCGAGGGTGGCGGCGGTGCGCCCCGCGGCGACCACGGACGCGCCCTCGGCTGCGAAGGCGAGCGCGATCGCGCGCCCGAGACCGGTGCCTGCGCCCGTGACGAGCGCGGTCTTGCCGGTGAAGCGGTTCATTGTGACAACTCCTTCGGTGGGCGGACTATGTGGTGCGGTGGTTCAGGAAGGCGACGCCGGCCAGGGCGGCACCCGTGGCCGCCAGGGACCAGGCGTCGCCGCCGAGCGTGAGCAGGACGGCGAACACAGCGGTGGGGCCGAGCTCCATCGCGGTGTTCAGCACACCGCCCGCGAGCCCGGTCTGCTGCTGCGGGACTCCCTCGGTGGCGAGCACGGCGGCTCCCCCGAAGGCAGCCGCCGCACCGGCCGGAAGCAGCACGAGGCCCGGCAGCAGCCCGTACGCGTACGGGGTGTGCGCGTCGAGCCCGGTGAGAGCGAGGCACGCGAGCCCGGCCGCGCCGGTGCCGAGCCCGGCGGTCGTGACGGCCCGGGCTCCGCACCGGGCGACGAGCGGCCCGGCCGCCCTGCCCGAGGCGATCAGTGCCACGGCGAACGGCACGAAGGCGGCCGAGGTCCGCAGTGGTGACCAGTCCCGTGCTCCCTGGAGATGGAGCGAGAGCACCACGAAGGTCATCCCGGTCCCACAGGCACCGAGCGCGATGGCCGCCAGGGCGAGGGCCCGCCGCCGGTCGCACAGGAAGCGGGGCGGCAGCAACGGGTCACGGGCGCGGCGCTCGGCACACAGGAATACGGTGAGCAGGGCGGCACCGGCGAGCAGCGGTAGGAGCACGCCCGTCGACGACCAGGGAAGGGCGTCCGTGACGACGAGCCCGTAACTGGCGAGGGTGATCCCGGAGGTGGCGAGCAGCGCGCCCGGCACATCGAGCATCCTGCCCCGGCTCGGGGCGGTCCGGGGCAGGGACCGGGGGGCGAGGGCGAGGGCCGTGAGTGCGACCACGAGAGGCACCGCGAACGTCCAACGCCAGGAGAGCAGCGCCAGAATGACGCCGGAGAGCAGATTTCCCGCCGTCGCTCCGAGCACGGAGAGCCCGCCCCAGGTGGCCATCGCCCTGCCGTACGCGGCCGGGGAGGGTAAGACGACGCGCAGCACCGCCATGGCGGCGGGCGCGACGAGTGCCGCGCCGGCGCCCTGCGCGAAGCGGGCCGCGAGCAGCGTCCCGATGCCGGGGGCGAACGGGGCGGCGGCCGAGGCGGTGGCGAAGAGGACGAGCCCTGCGGCGAAGGCGCGCCGACCGCCGTAGCGGTCGGCCAGGCGGCCACCGAAGAGCAGCAGTCCGGCGAAGGCCAGCCCGTATGCGGCGCTGAGCAGGATCAAGTCGGGGCGTCGTAAGCCGAATTCGCGTCCGATGAGTGGCAGCGGTACGGCGATCGCGGCCAGCGTGAAGATCAGCGTGGCCTGGACGGTGCCGAGGAGGGCGAAGGCGTGCCTGTGATGCCCAGGGGCGGTGTCGGTGTCGGTGGCGTGATCGGCTTCGCTGGTGGTCATCACTCCCCCTGACGGACTGATACCTGGTGACTGACAGCAGATACTGGACTGATCGTTCAATTATCGAGGCGGGCGGGACGGGGAGCCCGACGGCTCCGGTGGGTGTGCGCCCGGTTCGGTGTGGGCCGGTTCCGGGTGCGGAAGGGATTCAGTCCAGCAGGGCCAGCGCCTGTTCGGCCGCGTCCCGTACCCGGGCGGGATCGCTGGACGCCTTGCCGACGATGCGTACGCCCTGCAGCAGCACGAGCAGCATGCGGGCCAGTGCGCGCGGATCGCGGTCCTCGGCCAGCTCGCCCTGGGCCTGGGCCCGTACGAGCGCGGAGTGCAGTGGGGTCTCGACGCGATCCCAGCTGATCTCCACCCGTCTGGCCGCCGCGGGGTCGTGCGGGGCCAGTTCGGCGGCGGTGTTGGTGATGAGGCAGCCGTGCAGTCGGTCCTCGGCGGAGGTGGCCTCCGCCGCGAAGCGGCGTATCAGCGCCCGCACCGCCGGCAGCGCGGGCCCCGGCTGGGAGAGCTCCGCGAGGAGCTGCGGGTCGCGCCCCTCGGCGTACCGGTCCATGGCCTTCAGGTACAGCTCGTGCTTGTTGCCGAAGGTCGCGTAGATGCTGGCGCGACCGATGCCGAGGTGCTCGACGAGGTCGGTCATCGACGTCGCTTCGTAGCCGCGCCGCCAGAACAGCTCGAGGGCTGCCTGCAACGCGGCCTCGGGATCGAACTCCTTGGTCCTGGCCACATCGCAGACCCTATGGTTATCCAGAACGATCGGTCAATAACCCTGGGGGGTGAAGGGCCTGAACCCGAAGGTGCCGCAGTCCGGTTGGCCGCCCGTACCCCACGGTGCGAGCCGTCGGCGGCTAGGGCGGGTTGAGCTTGCGGAAGTACGTCCAACTGGTCTCGTTCGGCTCGCTCCACTGCGCCGGAGCGTGGGCGAACTCCGGGTGGCGGTCGGCGATGTAGGCACGGGTCCGTTCCGGTACCTCGGCGTACGAGCCGAGCTTGCGGCCCCGGCAGTGGAAGGTGAGGCCGCCGGGCGCCTGGCCGCGGGCCATCCACGGCAGCTAGGGCGACATCCGGCTCCATGACATGGTCGCCGGGACGCCGGGTGCGTCGCCGGCCAGATCGGCGCGGTCGGCGAAGAACTGGAAGAGTTCCAGGGCCTTGTACGTGTCGCCGGCCGAGTGGACGGGGTACTGGGCCACCGGCAGCGGCGACGGGTAGGCGAGCGGGATCTCCAGGCTGAAGCAGACCTGTCCGCCCAGCTCGGTCGTCGGGACCGGGAAGGGGCGCCACTTCTGGTTCGCCGGGTCGTTCCAGACGTGTATCACCGGCAAATCCTGCCAGGTCTCCAGGATCTCGCGGGTGACCGGGTCGAGGTAGAAGGCGGCCTCGCGGGTGAGCAGTTGGTAGGCGTCCGGCCCGGCGTCGGTGTCCTGGACCAGGCGGGAGACGTTGAGACCTTCGAAGCCGAACACGCGCCGGTAGGGCTCGTCCGGGGCCCAGGAGTACACGTCTCCGGACCACCAGAACGTGACCTCCTCACCGTCGAGCGAGGCGCGGGTGCGGGCGAGGGAGCGGAGCAACTCTGCGGGTGTCGTCATACGGAGTACTCTGCGCGTCCTCCGCCCCGGCCGTGCGGGAAACACCCCGGCCCGGAGGGAAGCGGCCGGAAGGAGCCGTCGCCGCACCGGGAGCCCCGGCCGAGGCGGCGACGCGGCAGGACGTCCCACCGTCCCACGTCCCCAGGCCGGGCACCTGCCGGGCATCTGCCGGACGGCTGCCTGGCGGCAGCCGGACGCGCGGACATCCCTCCCGGACGATGAACCATGGCGGCGTGCCACCGGCGCGACCAGGCTTGCCCCATGACACAGACAGGCGCGACGCGTAAGGACACGACGAGCACCGGGAACACCGTGCTGGTGCTCGGCGGCACCGGCAAGACCGGCCGCAGGACGGTGGCCCGGCTCCGCGAGCGGGGCGTGGAGACCCGGGCGGCCTCGCGGTCCGGGGAGACCCCCTTCGACTGGGCGGACCGGGCCACCTGGCGGGCGGCCCTCGACGGGGTCGACGCCGTCTACATCGTCCCGCTGGACACCTCGCCCTCACCCACGCCCGCCTTCGTCGCGCAGGCCGTCGCGAGCGGGGTGCGACGGCTGGTGCTGCTCTCGGCCCGGGGCGTGGACGTGCCCGGCTACTTCGGCCCCTCCTACGAGGGCGGCGGCCCGCATCTGGAGAGCGAGTCGGCCGTCCGCTCCTCCGGTGTCGCCTGGACGATCCTGCGGCCCGGCTGGTTCGCCCAGAACTTCAGCGAAGGCGTCTTCCTCGACGGGGTGCGCGGCGGCGAACTGGCCCTGCCCACCGGCGACGGGGCCGCCGCGTTCGTCGACGCCGACGACATCGCGGCGGTCGCCGTCGCTGCCCTGACCGAAGAGGGCCACGACGGCGAGGTGTACGAACTCTCCGGCCCCCGGGCGCTCCGCATCGCCGACGCACTCGACGAGATCGCGAAGGTGACCGGCGTGCGCGCCGTGCACGTCCCGGCGCGGAAGTCCGCCTTCCTGGCCGAACTGGTGGCCCAGGGAATGTCCGAGGAGGAGGCCGCGCTCTGGATCGACGCGATGGAGCCGATCCGCACAAGTCGGGAGGCCCCGGTCACGGACGGCGTGCGGAGGGCACTCGGCCGTCCCCCGCGTGACTTCGCCGACTTCGCCCGTGACGCGGCTGCGGCGGGCGCCTGGGGCTGACGGGGGAACGAACCGGTGCGGTGCGGTGCGGACAGGCGGTGCGTGAAGACGGCGACGGACCCGGCACCGCCTGCCCCGGCTCACCGCCGGAAGTGCCGCACCTCTCGCCCCCGCCCGACGCGCTGTCCTCCCGCCCCCGCCGAACGGCCCGGTCCGCCCGGCAGCAGCGGCCCCGGCCCCAGGGGCGACGAGGTCAGCCCGCCGGTACGGCGCGGTCCGGTAGGCCAGGGGCGGCGGCCTTCTGCCGGTACGCGGTCGGGCTCTCGCCCCGGAGCCGTTTGAACGCCGCGCTGAAACCGAACGCGTCCGCGTAACCGACCCGCCGGGCCACCGCAGCCACCGTCAGTTCCGGGCGGGTCAGCAGATCGGCGGCGAGCGTCATCCGCCACTCGGTCAGATACGCCACCGGCCCGTCCCCGACCAGTTCCGTGAACCGCTTCGCCAAGGTCGTCCGGGACACCCCCGCCCGGCCCGCCAGCTCCGCAGTCGTCCACGGGTGCGCCGGATCCTCGTGGATCGCGCGCAGGGCGGGCCCCGCCACCGCGTCGCCGAGCGCGCCGTACCACCCCGGCGGCTCGGCCTCCGGCCGGTCGAACCAGTCCCGCAGCGTGCACACCAGCAGCCAGTCAAGAAGCCGGTCGAGCACGATCTGCTGCCCCGGCCTGCTGCCGCCGATCTGTGCTTCCAGGTAGTCCCGCAACGGCGAGCAGTCATCCTCGTCGGGGACCACCAGGACCGGCGGCAGCGCACGCAGGAGCCGCTGCGGGACCTGCGCCCGTACGTCATAGGTCGCGGCCAGCAACACGGTGGAGCAGTCCAGTTCACCGTCGAGGTCGACGGGGTCCGGCGTGTCCTCGCCCCAGCGCACCTCCCGTACGCCTGTCGCCCGCTCCGCGCCCGTACCGTGCGCCGGGTCGTCGGTGAAGGAGAACGGCGCGGGGCCCCGGACGATCGCGGCCTCGCCGAGCGCCACGTGCCGCGCCTCCCCGGTCTCCGGCACGATCCACCCGGCGCCGCGCAGCGGCAGGCACAGGGTCAGGTACGCGCCGTCGGTGAACCGCAGCGACCACGGAGGCCACAGCACCGAACGCCCGAACACCGCCCCCCTGCCCCGCACGCCCCGCAACAGCTCGTCGAACACGTCCATGACGCCAACGATAGGCAGCGGCACGGGCGTTCCGGACGGTCGCCCATGTACGGCGGACGTACGGCCAGGGGCCCGTGCGATGCCGCGACGCCGGGCACTCAGCGGTAGTACCCCTCGACCACCGCCCGCACCTCGTCGAGCAGGGCCGGGCCGGTCTGCGGCACGGGGGGCAGGCCGCTGCCCGGTCTGATGTCCAGGAGCTGCCGGCCGGACAGGGCGAACACGACCCGCCGCAGCCCCGCCCGCTGGATGACCGCCTGGCACATCTCGCACGGCTGGCAACTCGTGTACATCGTGGTCTCCGCCGCCGTGGCCGCGTCCAGTTCCCTCGCGGCCCACCGGGCGAGCTTCAGCTCCGGGTGCGCGGTGATGTCCCCGTCCGTGAGGGTCGTGTTGCGCTCCTCGGCGAGGACCGTTCCGTCCGGTCCCGACAGCAGCGACCCGAACGGCGGGTCGCCGCCCTCGCGCGCCTCGGCCGCGAGCGCGATGGCCCGCCGGAGGAGGGTGTGGTCGTCGGGTGTGGTCATGACTGCTCCGTTCTGGTGCGGGACGGGGAGAGGTGCGCGGCCACCGTGGCGAGAGCCTGCCGACTCGTCTGCGGGTGGCACGTCTCGCGGGGGTCGCCGTGGTAGGGGTCGAGGACGACGGCCTCGGCGCCCAGCAACCGCAGTTGGTCGAGGTCGTCCATGATCTGGTCGATCGTGCCCTCACCCGCGAGCCGCCGCGGTCCGCCGACCGGCGCCTCGGTGACGTGGAGGGCGATCCGGGGCGCCAGGGCGGGTACGGGGAGCCGTTGCTCGACCGCGTACGCCTCCAGCCTCTCCGCTGCTTCGCGCAGCCACGGCATCGTGCAGCGCAGGGGATGCCAGGCGTCCCCGAGCCGCACGGCCCGGCGCAGTCCCGCGTCGCTGGTGCCGCCGACCCACACCGGGATCCTCCGGTTCCCGTAGGAGGCGGTGTCCGCCCAGGCCGCCCGTATGTCCCGCAGGTGGTCGTCGGTCAGCCGTCCACGCCGTTCGAACGGGACCCCGAGGGCGGCGAACTCCTGCCGCGCCCAGCCCACCCCCACGCCGAGGACCAGCCGGCCTCCGCTCAGGTCATCGAGGTTGGCCGCCATCCGGGCGGTGAGCAGCGGGTGGCGGTAGGGAGCGATGAGGACCGTCGTGCCGAGCCGGACCCGGGTGGTGAGGCCGGCCAGCCACGACAAGGTGGTGAAGGGTTCGTAGAAGGGGGCCGGATAGCGCTCGGCGACATCCGGCGTGATGGCGACGTGGTCCGAGACCATGAGCAGATCGAAGCCGAGGCCCTCGACGGTTCGGGCCCAGCTCCGAAGAACACCCGGATCGGTGCCCGGGCCGAAATTGGGTACATTCACTCCGATTTCCACAACGCTCACCCTAGTCACGCCACCTGGGCGGGCAGAAGTAATTCCCGCCTGTTCAGGGGCGGTTCGGCCGTGGATCCGCCGGTAATCTGGGTGGATGACCGAGAGTCTCGATGTGACGGACTGGGCGATCCTGGCGGAGCTCCAACAGGACGGCCGGGTCGCGTTCACGGAGCTGGCGCGGCGGGTGAACCTCAGCGCGTCGGCGACGAAGGAGCGGGTGCGGCGGCTGGAGGCGGCCGGGGTGATCACGGGGTTCCGGGCGGAGGTGGACCTGGAGCGGACCGGCTACGCGGTACTGGCGGTGGTCCGGCTGAAGTACCCGGGGCCGGGGACCCGGCACGAGCCGCTGCGCCGGCTGATCGAGGAGCGCTCCGAGATCCTGGAGTGCCTGCGCACCACGGGGGACGACTGCTACGTCATGAAGGTGGCGACCACGTCGATGGTCCACCTGGAGGAGATCGTCGACGCGCTGGCCCGGTTCGGGAGCACGACCACCAACCTCGTCCTCAGCCGGACACAGCCGTTCCGCGGACCACGGGAACCAGGGGTGCGTACGGCCGGTCAAGGGCCGCCCCGCAATACCTGGCGGGCGCGCGACGACAGCGTTTCGGCGGACCGAACCCCGTCGTCCTGACCGGAAGGAAATAGCGGGCGCGGCGCCCACTTTCCGGAGGAGAATCATTCCATGCCAGGATACATAATGCCAGAGCCGGACGATATGGGGCCGGATGCCGCCGCATCGGTCGAGCTGCGTGCCGAGGTGCAGTACGACCACGGAAATCATCGGTGGCGCTGGAGTTCGGCGGGGGAGCTTGTGCCCTCCATGCGGGAGGCGGCTCGGACACCGAGAGACCTGCAAGTGATGCTCACGGTCTACGGGAGGATCGCGGCCCGACTTCTTGAAAAGGACAAACTCGTCCTGCGGGCCCGGGTCACGGCCCATTGGCTGCCGACCGGCGGCACGGCCATCGGCAGCTATGACTGGTACCGCTCCGCAGAAACCGGACGGTTGATTCCCGCGCAGGAACCGTGGACCCTCTGGCCTGGCACGATGCGTTAGCGGGGTGGCACACCGCACAGCCGGTGGTGGGCCCGCGACCGTGCGTCGGTCACGTTCCCGAATTTCGCCGCATTTCTCTGCCGGTGCTGTGTTTCGTCGGTGATGTGGGTTCTCGGTGATGTGGGTTCCTCGGTGATGTGGGATAGCTGCCAGTTGTTCTCTCGTGAGGGATTACTGGGATGGCCCGGATGCTTACCCGTTTGTCGGTGAGTGTAGAGGGCAACAGAACAGGAAGTGGCTGATCATTTTCGTGGTAGAGTATTCCTGAATTCACAGGGCGCCACGATTAAAAGGGGAATGGCGTGCACACTGAGAAGGTCACGGCTCGACGTCTGACGGCCGAAGAAATTGCAGAGTTGGGTGTTCAGGACGCCATCTTCGTCTCGGCGGGGATGGACGGCCTTCCTCTCGACTGCTACGCCCCGGCTTTCCTCACGGGACCGGGTAAGAATTTCGAGGGAGGGTCCTTCGCCGCAAGGACGGTGTTCGGCGAGGAGATCCACGTCCTCCCGGGCGACAGCGAGGACGCCGGGATCTGGATCGCGGACAAGACGGGTGAGGAGATCGAGGTCCTGCAGAGCGCCGGCGTCCTGCTGAACCTCGCCCTCTTCGTGCCCGCCGGGAACAAGGAGTCCCTGGACTCGCTCTACTCCTCCGCACGGGACGCGTTCGGCGCAGGGGTCGTTCAGCGGTGGAGCGAGGAAGTCGTCGCGGTGCCGGACGTCAAGGTCGACCTGTACGAGGAGCCGGCCAAGGCCCGGAAGAACAACAGCCAGAACCGCGACCGCCGCGCCCTGGACATCTACCCGACCCGGGTGCGGTTCCTGGAGCCCAGCGAGGGCTGGAAGTTCGTCGTCGAACCGCACAAGGAGATCGTCGACGACACCCCGACGATCTGACCTGACGGCACCCCGGACAGTGTTCCGCGTGGGCGGACACGGGAGCCCGCGTCGAGCGCCTTCGGAACGTGGACGCCTCTGACCGGCATGGCGCACTCCGGGCGACCCGGACACCGACGAAAGCCTCGGGCCGACGGCCCGAGGCTTTTGCTCGCCGCGCGTCCTTTCCCCGCCGGCGCCCCGGGCGGCCCGGGCTGTCGCGAGCCCTCTTCTGTCGCGGAGTTCCCGCGTTTGTCGCCGGTCCCCTGCGGAATCGTCCGGGATCGGTAACCGAGGGATCCTGCCGGGGCTTTCGCGTGTCTTCATGGCTGCACGGCATCGGCGGGGACGGCAAAGGGGCGGGCGGACATGGCGAAGCACAAGGGAAGGGCATGGCACAGCCGGCTTCTCGCGGCGGCTCTCGGGGTGACGGCGATGGCCGCCGCGACCTCGGTGTGGACCGCACAGGCCGACCCCGGCCAGGGAGGCGCTCAAGCACGTGTCTCCGCTCCCGACGCCCAGCCCCAGGTGACCAAGGTGGCGGCGGACATCGCGCACGCCTCGGACCGCGGCGCCCAGGGCGTCAACATCACCATCGACGACGGGCCGGACCCGGTCTGGACACCGCAGGTGCTGCGACTGCTGAAGGACAGCGGGGTCAAGGCCACGTTCTGCATGGTGGGCACGCAGGCGGAGGCCTACCCCGACCTGGTCAAGCAGGTCGTGGCGGACGGGCACCGGCTGTGTGACCACACGGTCTCGCACGACACCGCCATGGACGGCAAGTCCGAGGCCTACCAGTCCCAGCAGATCCTGGACGCCGAACGCATGATCACCAAGGCGTCCGGGGGCGTCCGGCCGCAGTACTACCGGGCCCCGGGCGGCGCCTTCACCCCGTACAGCCGGCAGCTTGCCGCGTCCCGGGGGATGCGGCCGCTCGGCTGGAACGTCGACACCAAGGACTTCGAGCACCCCGGCGTGGACACCATGGTCGCCACCGTCAAGAGCGAGATCTCCAACGGGCCCACCATCCTCTTCCACGACGCGGGAGGGGACCGTGCCCAGACCCTGGCGGCCCTGCGCGAGGTGCTGCCCTGGCTGAAGGAGCAGGGGTACTCCTTCGGCTTCCCCGTGCGGTGACGAGGCCCGCCCGCACCGCGAACCGGTCCGCACCGACCGTGTCGGGCTGAACGCCGTGAGTCCCGGGCCGATCGTGGTCCCCGCAGGGCTCGTCGCACTCGTCGGCCCCCGGCCTCGGGCAACTGCCCGGCCGCCCCTCCGCTCGGCGGCCCCCTCCGGCCGGCTTCGGTCGCCGGAGGGGGCCGAGCCCGTCGAGCGCCGGGCCCCGGTCGGGCGGGCGGCTCAGCGCAGTCCGGCGAAGAGGTCGTTCTCGGGTACGGCGGCGCCGGTGGCGTCCTTCACGCGCACGAAGGTCTCCATGCCCATGAACTCGGCGAACCTCTCCTTGCCCATCCTGAGGAAGAAGATGTTCTCGCCCTGACTGGCGTGCGCGGCCAGCGCGTCGAACTTCTGGCCGCTGAACGCGGTGGCGTCCACCCATGTGGTGATCTCGTCGTCGGGCAGGCCGATCTCAGCCATGGCGGCTGCCTCGGCGGGATCCGGCTCCGGCATGTCCTCCTGGAACTCGCGCATGGTCTCCCCGAAGCGCTGCATCATGGAGCGGGGCATCGTCGTCCAGTACACCTTCGGTGTCAGCGCGGTCATCTCCAGCGCCGCCATCGTGATGCGGTGGGCCTGGATGTGGTCGGGGTGGCCGTAGAAGCCGTTCTCGTCGTAGGTGACGACCACATCGGGCCGGTAGTGCCGCATGAGCTCCGCGAGGCGGGCGGCGCCCTCCTCCACGGGGGTCCGCCAGAAGGATCCGGGGGCGTCGTTGCTCGGCCAGCCGATCATCCCGGAGTCGGCATAGTCGAGCATCTCCAGGTCGCTGATCTTCAGGAGCTCACAACTCGCTTCGAGTTCCCGGCGGCGCATCGAGGCGACGGCTGCCGGATCGTGCCCGGGGTCGCCCGGTTTCACACCCCCCGGTCCGTCACCACATCCGCCGTCGGTACAGGTCACGAGGACCGTGCGGATGCCTTCCGCCGCGTACCGCGCGAGGATCCCTCCGGTTCCGGTGGCCTCGTCGTCGGGGTGGGCGTGCACTGCCATGAGCGTCAAGGGCCGGTCGGTCATGAAAAACGTCCTCCTGCGGAACTACGTCTCGGTCCGAGTGCGCGGCGGGCGTACCGCGATCCGGGGCCCGGGCCGAGCGGGGCGGACGACCATGTCGTCGCCGTGTCCTCCGCGTGCGGCGCCGGTCCCTCGGTGCAACCGTGCCGGCCGGACCGCTTGTTCCCGGCGCGGTTCGACGCGCGCCGGGCTCGGAGGTCCATGGCACGGAACACGTTCGTACGGCTCCTGACCTGCGGGCCCGACTACGAGCGCAGGGCGCCCGACCGGTTCCCTGCGGAGGCCCGCAGGGACGGGTACAGGCCGGCCAGGAGACCCGCCAGGGCTCCGGCGGCCGGGGCTCCGGCGACCCCGGGGCTCCCAGGGCGAGAGGGACGTGCAGGGCGAGACGGACGTCCAGGGCCGGGGTCCACTCCTTGACGGCGGCGACGACCACCACGACGACCATGCCCAAGGCGGCCCCCATGACACCGCCGAGGAGAGCGGAGACGGATGGACCATGGCGCGGTGGGTGGCGGCGACGAGCGGTTACGCGCAGATGGCCGTGTCCACCAGATCCTGTACGTGCTGGTGCGCCCGCAGAATCCCTTCGGGCGCGGCCGCCACCGCGCTCGACAGTGCCGTGACGGCCACCGTCGCCGCGCGGCCGTCGTCCGTGACGCCGCCGAAGGTCTCGTAGCCGTGGATGGAACCGCCGTGGCCCCACAACTCGACACCGCAGGACAAGGGGGTGCGGAAGAGACCCAGGCCGTATTCGGTGTCCGGTGTGACGGAGCCCTCGGCGGCCGGGACCGTGGTCGTCATCTCCTTCAGCTCGGCGGCACCCAGGACCTCACCGCCGAGCAGGGCGGAGAAGAAGCGGTTGAGGTCGCGCGGGGTGGTGACGAGCTGCCCGGCGGCCCATGCCTGCGACGGGTCGAGGCGGGTGATGTCCTCCAGTGGACCGCCGAGTGCCGCGGAGCCGTAGCCCGTGGGGTGGGTGCCCCGGATGCCGCGCTCGCCGGCGTTCGGCCAGTAGGTGTCCTTGAGGCCGAGGGGGCGCACGATCCGGTTCGTGATCTCCTCACCGACGGGCCGGCCCGTGACCTTTTCGACGAGCAGGCCCGCCAGGATGTAATTGGTGTTGCTGTACTGCCACTTCGCGCCGGGCTCGAACACCGCCTTCTCACGCAAGGCGAGGTCGAGCATCTCGCGCGGGTTGTAGTACGTGTCGCGGATCTCGAACGGGTTCGGGGCCAGCGACCGGGTGTAATCGGGAAGGCCACTGGTGTGCTGGAGCAGGTTCCGCACGGTGATCCGTGTCCCGTCGATGCCGTCGCCGCGCACCAGACCCGGCAGGTACGTCTCGATCGGTTCGTCCAGGTCCACCTTGCCCTCACCGACCAACTGGAGCACGACAGCCGCGGTGAAGGACTTGGTGTTGCTGCCGGCCCGGACCTGGCCGTTCACCGGCACGGCCGAGCCGGTCTCCAGGTCACCGGTGCCGGCCGTGTAGTCGCGGACACGTCCGTGGGAGCCCTCGACGGCGGCCAGTACGGCGGGGAAACCGTCCTCACGCACCAGGTTCCTCGCGCCCTCGCTCACCGCGTCGCGGTTACCGGCATGTCCGGGGGCGCCATAGGCCAGGGAGCCGCTCACAGCGAGCCCGCCGCCCAGGACCGCCAACGCGGCGACCACCGACACCCCGCGGCGTCCGCGCTGCTTCTTCGGCTGGTTCCGGGCAGAGGGGTGAAGACGAACCGACACGGTGTTCCTTCCAACAGGGCTGTTCTCGCGACTCGTTGATCATGTCGCCGATCGGCCGCCCGCTCGATGGAGCCAGCCTGCTGAAAGGGGGTGGAGGTAGCACCACCCCGGCTGTGGGGGGTCCCACAGCGTCAGTTGGTGGAGTGGACCGGCCCGGACTTGTGGTGAGCCGCCGCATCGGCACTGCATCGGCCGGTTCGCTGCTCGGCCGGTCCGCGGATGGCGTGGACAAGCGGAGGTATGGCGGTGAACGCGCCGGTCATGCCGGTCATACAGACCTTGCGGCACCGGACGGCGAGCGCCCCTCGGTCTGCCCGGCGTTCACCGGGCGCTCAGCGCCATGACGCGCGCCGAACCGTGCCCACGAGGAGGCCGCATGCCGCACATGGGCCCGGGAACGACATCTCTGCCGGGACGGGACGTACAACTGGCTGCCCTGACGCGTCCGTTGCATCCGTTGAAGGCATGACAAAGCCGTGTGGCCGGGATGTCAGAGGGCCGTCCTAAGGTCTTACGGACAGGCGGCCGGCCTACCGGTCCACAGGGGAGAGCACGTGAACGACGGTATTCAGTGGATGGTCGGAGCGACGACGAGCTCCGGGTGGATGTTGGATGTGTACTTCGCCCGCGGTATCGACACCGATGAGCTGGCATCCCGTATGGGGGCGCCACAGGGGGCGAAAGCGGAACCGATGACCGACGCCGAGACAGCGGACCTTGACGTCGACGCTTCTTCCGACAGCGGACCGGACAGCGCTGTGGTTCGCATCGGCGAGCACGCAGGTTGGGCGTACGCCATCACCTACGGCCCCTTTCGCGAACGACTGGAGGAGGTCTCACGCGACGGTGTGGAAGCCGTTCACTACCACTACAACTCCGAGCACCCGCCCACCATCGTCATGTACGCACGCGACGGCCGCACGATCTGTGGCTACGGACTGTGCGAGGAACGTCACCGCTATGGCCAGGAGAGTGATCTGCTCCTCCCCGACCTTGTGGCCGCCGGCGTCCTGCACCCTGGCGGCGAGACCTACTGCGCTCCCGACGACGACTACGACGAGCGAAGGCGCCGCGGCCTGGCCGTCTTCGAGAAGCGCTTCGGCCTCTCGTTGCCCCGCACTGTACTCACCGAAGACGCCCTCCCCGTATATGCGATCATGGGCTCACCGCACCCCGACTTCGACGAGATCAGTGCGTGGGCCGCAGCCAACGGCAGACCTCGCCCCAACGAACGTCTGCGCCTGATCCCGGTTGGCCTGCGCCGGGAGTACGAGCGGGTCACCGACCCACTGCGCTGAGAACGCCGAAGACACCTTCGAGGCGGCGACGGCCGAGGCATCGCCCCGAGCACGTCACACCAGCGGGGTCCTGGACGCCACGATTGTCCGTAGTACGAAGCGGTGGGCGTCGTACCTGACCGCCGCTGTCCGCTCCGAAGGCACGGATGGGGCCCGTCGACGGCAGGTCATCAACCTGAGGCCTTGTGCTGAAGCGGGTGACAGGAAACGGAAGCCGCCGTGGTGCAGACGCTGCGGTGGTGCGGAGGCCGGGCCCAGAAGGCTTCGGTGACGACGATCTGAGGGTCGGCGTGGCGGCGCATGAAGGTGTAGACGAGCCAGCCGCGTCCGCCGGCCAAGTCCACGATGTGGGGGCCGCCGGGGCTCGTGGAAGCCGGCGGTCGGACGGTCATCCAGTGCGGGAGCGAGGCATCGGCGTCGATTCCCCGGAAGTACGGGTCTTCGGTAGCGATCAGTTCCGCACGGGCGCTCATGTCCAGGTCACTGCCTTCGGCAGGCATGCCCTGGAAGTCGTGCTGCACTTGCTTCGTCTGGGGACCGGCGAGCTCGGAGAGCGCTGCGGGCAGGTGACGGGCGAACTTGGCACGACGAAGATCGGAAAGGCCAGGCTGTAATGCCATACGTCGATTATCCAGGAAGAGTCGGCAGTGAGCTGCTTGGTTCGCAGACAACGCTTCTGTGAGCACGAGGCGGGCTCGACCGGTGACTGCCCTGCCAGCTGCGAAGCCGCCAATAAAGAAGCCCCGGCCCGTTGGCCTGGGGCTTTTTCATGGAGCGGGTGACGAGAATCGAACTCGCGCTCTGAGCTTGGGAATCAGCGGTTCCTGGATAGCTAAAGTGGCTTTGAACTGGACGTTTGCCCCGGGTGGGCGAGGTTGGTGGGGTCTCTGGGCGTCGTACATGACCCCTGTTGCCCGCTCTGCCGGGCACGGATGGGGCACGAGCGGTGGCGTCTGCGGATGTCCGCTGCAGTGCGCACCGGCGTCGGTGTGGACGCCGTGCGCGCTCACGCTCACGACCAGTGGGAGCAGTCCTCCGCGGAGAGCTCCGCGACCGCTGCCTCCGTCCCGCCCTCGAGGTCCGGGATGTATGGGTGGACGTCGGGCAGTGGTGTGCAGAAGGTGACGTTGGAGGTCAGTAGTGCCTCGTCGCTATTGGCGAAGGAGAACGAGACGTGGGGTCTCACCGCGTGCCACCGAGGTGTTTCTGTGCAGGCGTGCAGGCGGGCAGGCGGGCAGCGGGCAGGTAAGGCACTTCTGTACGAGAAGGGTGCGCGTTGGCCGTTGGAGTGAGCAGGCCGACGCCATGGCCCCAAGGACACCGCGTTCGAGTGGTTGCTGCGAGGAAGGGGACTGCGCTGCGGCGTGCGCTCGGTCGTTCCGGGAGGAAGGCTCGCCGAGTAAAGAGCTCCGGGCTCTTGTCCCTGCGGCGAGGGCGGAATGCTGAATTCGGCACTTACTCGGAGGGCTCCTCCTCTACTGTGATCGCATGAGCGAAGGTCGCCCCCTCTCGCTGTCGCCTCTTCGTGCTCTAGTGTCATGCGAGGAGTGGGCAGAACTGACTCGGTACCCGGCGCAGACCTACCTGGCGGGTCGAGCGCTGCTACGTCAGGGTGACAAGGGAACCCACGTACTTGCACTGGTCAGTGGATTGGTGAAGGTCGTCCGCACCGACCGCGACGGGCGGCAGCGGCTTCTCGCCTTCCGTGGACCAGGTGAGATTCTTGGCGAGATGGCGCTGCAAGGTGCAGGCATGCGCATGGCTAGTGTATGGGCAATGAGCAATTGCAAAGCTTCCATTGTCTCTGGGGAGGATTTCCGGCACCTAGTGGACAATCGCCGACTCGCCTATCCGCTCGCGGTGATGTCCTCCCGTCGCCTGTTGGAGCAGGCCGAGATCCATGACGGAGCGGTGCACGAGCGGCTCGCCGTGGCTCTGCTTCGACTGGTCGAGGCGTCTGACGGAGAGCGGTCCTTCGACCTCACCAGGGAGGACCTGGCACTGCACATAGGGGTAGGCCGCAAGGCCGTCAGCAAGGCGCTGGAACAGCTCGGACAGGACCGGGTGGAGGCCGGAAAAGGGCGGATCGACGTGATCGACGTGGACGGGCTGCGAGAGATCGTCGACTCCGGAGCGCGGTGTGCTCCACGTCACTCCTCATCCGGTCCTGCGGCGCAGACCGTTCCAGCGCCCACTGTGAAGCTCGAAACGCGAGCCACCGCACACATGAGTGCCCCGGCCCGATCTCCGAGAGGTCGGGTGGGCTTCACAGAGGAGTGACATATGCGCGAATTCACGAGCGAATTGCCCCGGCGAATCGTCCGCCCCTACACCCACAGTCGGCTACTGCCCGACTATCGAGGCATCCTGGCCGTGGACGCCAAGGGCTTCACGGGACGCCCGGCGATCGAGCACGAAGCCGTCAGCCGGGCCGTGCCCGACCTTCTCAAGGCCGCGCTGTCCAGGGCGGAACTGGGGGACCTCTGGGAGGACCGCGCTTTCCCCGCCTCGACCGGCGACGGCTACGTCTTCGGGTTCGACCCCGCACAGATGCCCTTCGTGATCCACCCGCTGCTGCTCACGCTCCAGGACGTGCTCACCGAGTACAACGTCCTGTCCTGCGGGGCGGTGCCCATCAGGCTCCGCGCCAGTGTGCACGTCGGCCCGCTGCCCGACACCGGCGACGAGTTCAGCGGCAACGGTACGGCGCGCAATGACACGCACCGCCTGCTCGACTCCCGACCCGTCAAGGCGGTGCTCGCCTCTCACAAGGAGAACATCACCCACGTCGCGGCGATCCTCTCCGACCGCTGCTACGAGGACGTCGTCGCCAGCGGGTACACCGGACGCCACCCCGACCACTTCGTGGAGGTGGCGGCGACGGTCGAGGGCAAGCCGTTCTCCCAGCGGGCCTGGGTCTACGTACCCCAGCCGTCGGGGCCGCTTTACGAGGATCCCTCGGATGTCGCCGCCACCGAGGAGTCCGCGGCGGAAGCCGTCGGTCCGTTGCCGTACGAGGACACACCGACTCCACAGGTGGGGAACAGTGCCCCCAGCGGCAACATCAATACCGGCACGGTCCACGGTGGGCAGAGCGTGGCGAACCACCATGTCGCCGGTGATCACGTCGAGGGTAACAAGGCCGGGCGTGTCCGCGGCTTTCAAGGGGACCAGGTCCGCGGCTACAAGTACCAGGGGCGGCAGTGACCCCGGACGAAGAGCCGCGGCCGGCGGAGCCGCCCGGCTTGGCACCGGCTGCCCTGGAGCCGCCGCCTGGCGACGGGCCGTCGCGTACCGACGCCGAGCCCGACATTCCCGAGCTGCTCGACGCCATCGGCGCGGACAGGAGGGGTTCGCTCTCGTTCGTGTACGCCCCACGGGGAAACATCAACTCCGGAGCCGTCCATGGTGGCCAGCGCGTGCACAACGGATCCGAGAACGAAGGGAAGGGACCCGGGGAAGGCAGGGTGCGCGAGGGGCCCGTCCCGGAGTCCGAGGTACAGGCCGCCGCCTTCGGGTTCGCGCGACCCGACTGGTTCGGTGAAGCGCTCAAGGAGTTGAAGGAAGGACCGCTCTTCCTGGCCGGGCGTCCGGGGTCGGGACGCCGGACCGCGGCGCTCAACCTCCTGCGCGAACGCTGCGGGGAAGGGGCCCGGCTGCGGGCGCTGGACAGCGTGACCGAACTGGACCGCTGGCGGCCCACCGATCCCTCGGCCCGGGGATACCTGATGGACGGGCTGTTCCCCTCCCGTCCCCTCGGCCCCGGTGTCCTGGCGCATGTGCGCTCACTGCTCAAGCAGGCCACGGCCCACATGGTGATCACGCTGCCTGATGACGCGGCGCTGCTGCGTCGCCTCGAACAGGAGTTGCACGTCCGGCCCATCCGGTGTGTACCACCACCGCCGGCCATGGTCTTCGGCAGCTATTTCGAGGAAATGGTCCCGGACCAGCGGGAGCGGGAGCGTCTGCTGTCGGCACTGAGCCGGAGCCATGAGCTGAGCGACCTCCTGGTGCCGGAGTTGGTGCCGGCCGAGGTGGTGGAGCTGGTGACGGCCATCGCGGCGGCTGACGGCGACCCGGACGCGCTGGGTGACCTGGGAGGTCGGCTGAGCTATCGAGCAGAACAGGAAGTTCCGGAACTCATGCGGAAGTTACGCGGAGACCCGGACGCGCTGGCGTTTCTCCTGGCCGCCTCCGTCTACGAGGGCCTGGACCACCGGCTCGTCAGGGACGAAGCCACCCGCTTGCTGAAGCTGTCCGAAGGCCGTCTGATGGAGGAGCTGCCGCCGACGGACTCCTCGGGAGCCGAAAGGGGCGGGCGGCCGAACCCGGACTTCGTCTTCCGGCGGTCCCTGACCGACCTGCTGCACAGCGTTCACGCCGTCCGTCAGGACCGCGCCATCAGTACGGAGGGTGCCTACGCGCACAGTGTGCAGGGGGTCGTGTTCGTCAGGCACCGGCAGGCCGAAGCAGTGCTCAGACACGTATGGCGTGAGTACGGACAGTTGTCGGACCTCCTGGTCGAGTGGCTGCGCGAAGTCGAGCGCTCCACCGAACTGACCCGGCCAGTCGGCCAGTTCATGGGCAGGGCGGCGAGGTGGGGAGGTGGACGACGTGCATTGCGGCACATCCAGGCACTCGCCGAGTCGGACCGTACGACCAGCCGACTCATCGCGGCGAACGCGCTGGGCATCGCGGCCGAGGATCCGGTGCTGGTCGCGGAGGTGCGCTATCGCCTCCAGCGCTGGAGCCTGGCAGCCGGCGTCCACCTGAGGACGACAGTGGCGTACACCTGCGGTGCGGGATTCGGGCTCGCACGACCGGACCTGGCCCTGCGGCTTCTTCACGATCTCCTCCTCGGTGCACGGAGCCGTCCTGGCGGGGCGGGTCAGGACGACGACGGAGATGTCCTACTGGCCGTGCGGGTGGCGATCCTGAGTCTTTTCCAGGCCGGCAACGAGGCGAAGGTGTTCGCCCGGCTCGTCGAATGGCTGAACGCAGAGCGATTGGACGTGGAACAGGTGCTTTTGCTGTTCAGCCAGTTGCTTCAGTCCCCGGGATGGTTCATGCGGGGACTCGCGGACGCAACTCCGGAGGCGGGGGCGACAGTCGAATTCGTCCGCCGCGCCTTGAACACGGAGAGTTCGTTCGATGCGACCTGCGCGGCATTGCTGCGTTGGGCTGACTGGGCGCGATGGGACGAAACACAGTTCCGCGCGGTGGAGAACCTGTTTGCCGCATTGGGTCGTGCCATGCAATTCGGTGAATTCCGATTGTTCGTCGAAATGGACGAGGCGGGCGCTGACGGGTGGCCCGGACTGAACACGGCGCGGGCTTCGCTCAGCAGATGGCGCGCCGGTGAGCGAGGAGAGGCAGCGTGAACGACGAGTCGACCGAGCGTCTCTATGCCCGGGTCGCCGGCCCGCCCTGGAAGGCAATCCTCCGTCAGCGCTGGTCCACGACCAGGGACTGGTCCCTGGTGCTCAGGGACGAGGCCGGGGACTACCGATTCCTCGGCCACGGTGGGGATCCTGACGATGCCGGAGCCCACGGGCCCGCGCCGGTGGAGGCGGCTCCGCCCGGTCTGGGCGGACGGTACACCGATGTCTTCCGGGTGGACACGACCGAGCACGTGGACTCGCAGGCAGTCGGCCTCCCCACTGTGTACGGAACGGAATCGGTGGACCTCTGGGTGTCGTGGTGGGTCCATGACCCCGTACGCGTCGTGCGTACGAGGACCGCGCACGGCTGGCATGTCGTGCGTACCCGTCTCACCGGTGCCCTGCATCACCTGGCCGAGGCGCAGGCAGTGGCCGGGAGCGGGCTGGGGGCCCCGGAGATCATGCAGTACCTCGGCGGGCCCCAGCGGCTGGACGAAGCCGGTCTGAGCTACCGGGTGTTCGACGTACGGCTCCGTGAAAACGGTGAGGAACTCCTGATCGGCCAAGACGCGGACGAGGGAGTCCGCTACTCCTGGACGGCCAGCCGTCGTGGGGAGTACGAGTTCTGCCTCCAAGCGCTGCAGGCCGGGCCGGCGTCGCTGGCGGCGCTCTGGCTCCTCAGACATCCTGACCAGGTGCGCCAAGTGCTGGACTGGGCGGTCGACCACCAGAGTCTGCTGAGCCCTCCGCGCAGTGACTGGCAGGAGGAGTTGGCCGTACTGCTGGGCACGCTGACGGATCAGGAACGCAAAGAGATTTCCTACATGCTCCGGGACCGGATCTCCGCGCTCGGGCGTCCCGTTCCGGGCGGGGCCATCTGACGTCAGAGGTTCCGCTCGGCAATCGAATGAATAGGCGAGTGCACTGTCTTCGGGCAGTGCACTCGCTCTTTTTTGTATCGAGGTTCAGATCGTTCCTTTCTGTGACTGCGGTCACCTGATTTCTGGGCCTCGGGAGCGGATGCACGCACCGAGACGCGGGATTCTCGATGCGTCAAGGAAAGGGGTGCCCGATCCGTTTTCCGGGTGTCCAGAGGATTGAGGGGCGACATGCGAGCAGAAGAGAATCGACGCACTGACGAGGTCATCGAGTTCCCCCGGCCGCGAGAGGCCGCTGAGCCGGTGGCCGCCCGCCGTGCGCTCCCCGGCGCCGGCGCCGCGGCTGAGGCCCCTGCGGCGACGGTCCTGAACGCTGAACGCGGGATCATCAACACCGGCACCGTCCACGGCGGCCAGCACGTCACCACCATCGAGCTTTCCGGCCACGTCGACGGTGGAACCGATGGACACAACTGAGATTCCCCGAGGCAGTGACCTCGATGCCGTCGTAGCAGCCCTGGCCGGCCGGGAGATGGTCGTCGTCGCTCCTCACGGCACCGTCAACACCGGACTCGTGACGGGCGGTCAGCGGCACACCGTGTCCCACCCGGCCGAGGGCGGCACGGCAGCAGGGCCGATGCGGCAGGGCCCCGTACGGGCCAAGCACGTGGAGGCCGCAAGACGGCGCTTTGTGCGGCCGCCCGGCTTCCAGGACGCGCTTGCCGCGCTTGACGCAGGCATCACCGTGCTTCTCGGAGACCCGGGGTCGGGACGTGAGACCCATGCCCTCAACCTGCTGGCCCATGGGCATAAGGACCCCGTGCTCGTCCAGGTGGACGGGACCGTCAACTTCTCCCGATGGAGCCCGCGGGCCCAGGGCGTGCACGGATACCTGGTGACAGAGCCCTCGGACCCGTTCGCGCTCCGGGCATGGGATCTCTCCCGCCTGGAGAGCCCCCTGGCCGAGGCCGGGGCGCGTCTGATCATCGTGCTGGCGGATGTCCCGGGGCTGGCCGGTACCTTGGCGGACCACCTGGGCATGCCAGTGGTGCACCACCTGCCACCGGACCCGCGCAAGGTCTTCGGCGCCCACCTCGCCGACGGATCCTCGAACGAGGAAGAACGTACCGGGTGGTTGGGGGCCCTGGAGCCGGGTCAGCTCGACGAGTTGTTGCCCGAAGGGCTTCCGCCCCGCTACGCGGCACGAGCGGCGGAGGCCGTGCTCCGGCTGGGTGTCGCCGGCGGAGCGGGCGGTGCCGAGGTAGTGCGCGACGTGGCCCGGACCGAGGGCGCCGAAGTTGTCGCCCGGGCTCAAACGGATCCCACTCTGCGCGCCGACCTGCTCGCGGTCACCGTCTACGGAGGGCTGCACCGCGGCGTCGTGACGGAGCGGGCCCGGGATCTGCTCCGACTGGCGGGGCTGGGAGGGGAGCAGGAGACCGATGTCAGGATTTCGCCCGGCCACGCGCCGGGCGGGACCCGCCGGTGGCCTGAGACCCTGCGGCTTCTCGGGGCCCACCGTGCCCGGGGCGACGGGGAGGCGAGCACAGACACGGTGTCCTTCTTCTGGCCCGCCGTGAGCGAGGCCGTGTGGGAGGTCCTGTGCCGTGATCACACGGATCTCGTGCCCCTGCTGCACTCCTGGCTCGCCTGCCCCGGCCCCGAGGCGGAGCAGGTCGAACGGGCCGGGCGGGCGGTCGCCGCCATGGCAGTGGCGACCGGCGGCCGGTCCATGGAGCACCTGCGCGACCTGGCGCTGGCCCCGTCACGCCTGGCTCCTCAGGTGGCGGGGTGGGCCCTGGGGACGGCAGTTCAGGACCCGGCAGCGGGAGGGGCAGCGGCTGAGCTGCTCGAACAGTGGAGTGTCACCGCTGAGGCGCCGCTGCGCGAAACGGTGCTTCACGCCTGTCACCCGGACCGCGGCCACGTCACGGAAGAGCAAGCCCTGCGGTTGCTGCATCAGTTCATGACAACCCTGAACGGCGACACGGATGCCCCATCCGTCCTCACCTTCGTCGCGAAGACGCTGGTGCGGCGTTTCGAAGCCGGGGACTCCGACGCCAGGACAACCGCCCTGCGCCGGATGTGTGACTGGTCACGGACGGAGGACGTTCCCAGCCTGCTGACGGCTCTCTGCTTTCCCCTGATGGTGGACACGGACCTCGCGTGGTGGAGCGGCCGGGTGCTCGCCGACGCCGAGTCGGCATCCAGCACAGTTCAGCTGACAGCACATGCCCTCAACGAGGCGGCCGCCTTCGCGGCCATGCGCGATGCCCTCCTCGACTGGTGTGCCGAGGCGGCTTGCGCGGAGCACCCGTCCCGGGCACTGAGCGAACTCCTCGACGGTCTGGTGTCCGCCCGCCAGCCCGGTTTCCTCCGCTGGCTCCTGGCTGTCGAACGGGGCCCGGACGGGCTGCCCGGCAAGGAGCCGGCAGCCCGGGCGCTGGCCGCGTGGCGCGCCGAATCACCTGTCTCGAACTCCGATTGATCAGGAGGACCGATGTCACTTCCCCCACACCCCGGCATCTTCGCCGCCGTTGAGCGTCGCTGCGCCGACAGTGAGCCCACGCCCCCGTTACGTCTCCACGACGGATCGGAACAGGCCGACGTGCCCCTGACCCTGGTACGGGCCCGTCAACTGCTGTACGACCGCTCCGCCCACCCCGAGGCACGCGCGAGCCTGTGGCACCAGATCGCGGAGCGCGTCCGCTCAGACACCGTCGGGACCGACTGGCCGGAGGCCGTCGTGTGGCTGGGACTCCCGGGGCTCCGGCGCACCGCCTACAAGATCACCTGGCGCTTCCGCGCCGAACGGGGCGACGTCGAGGCCGAACTGATCACCTGCTACCTCGAAGCGCTGGCCGGTCTGACGGCGGATGACCCCGACCCTGGCAGTGCGGTGCTGCGTTCGGCCTGCTCACGCGTGTACGGCGTATGGCGCCACGCCCGCCTCGAGGAGCCCGCGGAAGACGTGGAGCGGGCCGGCGGCGCCCCCGTCGAAGCGGAGGCGGCGGACTGCTGGCAGGCGGACTACGACCCGGTCCCACGCCGTCCCGGGCTCTCGGCCACGGTGCGGATCACCGTTCCCGCTCACCGGGTCGAGGGCGTACGCCTAGGCGCCCTGGCCCGGACCTGGGGAGCGGCCGACACCGCCACGAGCGTCGGATTCTCGGGCCGGGGCCGCCAGGTTGCCACTGTCTCCCTGCGCCGCGTACGGAGGAGCGGATGACCGACCGCGTCGTGACACCCCTCACCTTCCGCGAGATCTTCAACCTCCCGGTCAGCGTCAATCTGAGAACGGCGGCCAGCGCCTTCGGAATGTGCCTGGGTACGGCCTACCGGCTGGTCGCCCAGGAGTCCTTCCCGTGCCCCACCGTGCGCGTCGGCCGACGCCACCGCGTGCTCACCGTGGACCTCCTGAGCGCGCTGGGCATCGAGGAACGCCCGGTCTTCGCCGACGAGGTCGCAGACGGAGTGGCGCTCACTCTCTTCGACTGACCTCCCTCTCCACCCGGTCGGTGCCTGGTACGGCCACCGACCGGGCCACCCGACCACTGTGAAGGAGCGTGCCATGCCCACCTGCCTCGCCATCTGCGGGACCACCGCTGCCGTCGACCCTCCTGGTCCATTCCCGCCGGCCAAACAGCCTCGGTACACCGTCCTTTGCGAGGACATCGTGCGTCCCGTATGTGCTCAGCTCGGGATCACCTTCCTACGAGCGGACTGGCTCACGGAGGCCGGCCTGCCCATGGACCAACTGCACCGTATGCTCACCGAAGCAGACGTGGTCGTCGCCGACCTCGGCGGATCGGGGACGGAGCTGTCCTCCGTCCTCGCAGCGCGACAGGCCCTCGGGCGGTGCACCGTCCGTGTCACGGACGGAACCGAACAGCCCCTGGGCTCCGGAACGACGCTTCGGATCCCGTTCCCGTCACCACCTGCCGACACCGCCACCGCCCTGCGGCAACTGACGGGCGCACTAACGCAGGCGCTCGGCCGGGACGGCGTCCTGTCGCTTCCCAAAGAGGCGTCTCCCGGGATCTGTCCGGCACCTGTCGCAGGGGGCGACGATGACTCCCCCGGCTTGTTTGATCTGGTCGTCGAGGCGGAAGCGCAGCTTGAGGCCATCTCCGGTGACATGGCCGACGTGGAGTCCGCCCTGACGGACCTCGGGGAGATGATGGAGCTGATCGGCGAGGAAATGGCCCGTGTCAGCCACCCCGGGGCCTCGATGAACAAGCGGATGGCCGTGATCAACCGCCTGGCCAAAGCCATCGAAGGGCCGGCCGAAGACCTCTTGGCGGCGGCCGAGCGGTTCGCGGCGCGTATGGAGACCAACGTCGAAGCGTTCCGGGCATTCCTCGAATGGGCTGCGAGCACGCCGCGCCGAGAATGGCCTGAGGGCGCGGAGGAGGTGCTGGAGCAGGTCGGCACGGCCGCCGAGGAAGCACAGGGTGCAGCGGGCAACTTCCGTGAGGTCATGGCAGTGATCAGCATGTTTGGCTCCTCCAGCCGTCAGCTGCGCCGCCCCTCCCGGCAGATCAACACGTCCATTCAGACCATTTTCCGAAGCGTTGCCGTGCTGGACGAACTGAGGGGCCGGGCTATGGAGCTGAGGGAGTCCTGAGCCTCTACAGGTCCCGCCGCCCGCGCTTGGGAGCTCGTCGTTCTGGCACGAAAAATGCCGCAGCGTTTTGAAAGGTCTAGATAAGAAAAAGCCCCCGGCCGCTGGCCTGGGGCTTTTTCGTGGAGCGGGTGACGAGAATCGAACTCGCGCTCTGAGCTTGGGAATCAACGGTTCTTACGCTGTTGGAGCAGCCCTGACCTGCGGTTTCGGATTGGGCAGGTGGATGGCTCACGGTCTCTGGGAGCCGTATCTGACCGCTGTTGTCCGCTCTGCTGGGCACGGATGGGGCACGAGAGCTGGCAGTGCGACGCGTGCTCCGGGCGGGCGGGCTGGTCAGAGGGGGATGATGCGGACTCGGCTGCCGCAGAGCTTGGTCATGTCGTCGCTGTCGGACGTCACCAGGGCGACGGGTTTCGGCTGGCGGAGGGCGACCTCGGCGACCGTGGCGTCAATGGCGTACTTGTGCCCGTGTAGCCCGGCGACTTTGAGGAGCTCAGCCGCCGCCTTCGCTGCTTGTTCGGTGACTGGCTCCACCTTGACGCGGGACAGGGTCCAGTTCAGGCGCGGCATGTTGGTGCGGGAGTGGGTGATTTCCACGATGGTGTTGGCCCCGATCATCAGGTCGGCTCCCATCTCGTGGAAGACCTGCAGCATCGCGAGGAACTTGCGGTCCTGGGCGATCCAGGCGGAGAGCCCTTCCGAGTCCAGAACGACTGTCTCGATGCGCTCGCTCACGCGGCGTCCGCGCCCTTGGATGTGCCGGCGGAACCGAAGATCTTCGAGTGGGCCTCGGCGAGCTCCTCGTCGCTGAAGCGTCCGTGCTCTTCTTCATGCCGGCGAAGGTCGTCGCCCAGGAGTTGGTGCCGGATCTGGCGGGCCACGGCTTCCGCTACATAGCCGGAGACGTTGTCCGTGAGCTTGCGGAGCTCCGCCACCTGATCGCTGGGGAGCGTGACGGTGATGCGAGTCGTGGAGGACATATGTCGAGCATACTGAAGTATGCGCGAGAGCGCTTGAGTTTGCGGCACTGACCGTGCCGGTCAAGGTCCCGCGACTGGAGGGACGGCTTCCCGGCGCTGGGGGTACCCGCCCGTGGGCCATGTGCGTATCGGTCAGAAGAGCGGTTCGAGATCGCCACGGCCATCGCTATGGGGCTGCCAGTTCCACAGCTCCCCTAGAAGGGCTCATGGGCGGGGATGTCGTGGCCCCATGCTTCGAGTGCCTTTTGGTTCGATGCAGCTGCATGCCGCTACCGCATCGGGCACGGCATGGTCAAATTCGGCCTCTGGATGTCAGTGCGGTCTGCCATGCTCCCTGTCGGAACGGTGAGGCCTAGGGGGCAGCATGGCGAGGAAGACGCGGCAGCAGACGCGAAAGAAGAAGGCACAGAAAGGGGTCGCGATTTACCATGATATGAAGGTGTATGAGAACTTTGAGCGAAGTGCTCTTCGTATCTTCGAGTGCGTTAAGCAAGCGGAGAAAGCCTCGCCAGGTGCCCCCCGATTTCTCTATATTGATGTCCAAGGCCATAGGAATGGGGCTGGCGGATACGATCATGATGCCTTTGAATTGATTAAAGATTTCGCACTCGGATACTTGGGGGACTATCTCACAGAGATTAGCACTCCCCTCATGTGCGTGCGGAACCCGCGTAAGCAACGCAATGATCTCCCTCATATTCTGCAGATTACGCATCCGGATGATGGTAGTAACTATGGTTATGATGCCAGATCGCTGGCGATTCAACCTCGCGAGAAGGAACCGACTGTTCGGAAGACGGCTCCATCTGTCCGGGCAATCGCTGAATATCTTGGCCTGGACGAGGCTGCCTGCCTCGTCTGTTGGCGGAAGCCCGTAGAGCGTGCACACGTCGTCCCCAGTGCGCTGGGAGGCTCCATGGATGTCAGGAACTTTGCGCTGCTTTGCCCGGGGCATCACGCCGAGGCTCCGGACGTGGCTGATGCGGAGAGCTTCTGGGCTTGGGTCGACTATGCAGAACTGAGGGACAGTCCTGACAAATGGGTAGACGCACCGGAGGAAGTGAAGAAGCTCCTGCGGAGCCATAACGTCCGGATCGGAAAGGAAACCCGCGAACCTTTGTCATTTTTCTCGGACGTAAAGGAGGAGTTGAAATCCCTCTATGGTTGGACAGAGGGCGATTTTGAATCGGTGGCTTGGTCGGATCTGATGGATGAGTTCCATCGCGTCCTGGACGGGGCAACGGGGCGGCACTTCTCCATCGATAAAAAGGTTTCCACTTACGCCTGGGCCTATGATATCGCCCTAAGGAGGGTCAAGGGCGAGGTCGGCCGAGTCATACGGGCCACCCCATAAAGCAGCGGAGTGCGAGCAGAACTTCGTTCTGACCTCGATCGGCTGGGCTATGGATGGTGGCCCATTCCACCGCGAATGAGGATTGCTCTACGGCATGCGTCCGCATCGGAAGCCCCGTGGTTCATATTCATGCTTGCTGCGAGCATGCTCGCTTACATTGTGGTCGCGTACTTCGTGATCGTGCTGGTCTTTTACCGCGATCAGGACCCGCATTGGCGCTGGTTAGTGGCCTGGGCAATCTCGGTCGCGTTGCTCATGAAGCTGTGTGTGAAGACGAGAGGCGCGAGTGTTCCATTCGTCCGTAACCAGCTCACCTTGGAGTGCAAGGCAACGATTCGAGCCTGTGCGGAAGCGTATGGAGCCAGCCACGCTCGGCGTGTGGAGAAGCTGTTCGCGGTTGGGGTCGCGCTGCGTCGTCTTGAAGGGGTCGTGATGCGGGCGCATCGCCGCTCGGGAGCCGTCGCCTTCCTTTCGCCCCGTCGGCGGGAGGTGAAGTGCACGCGGGCCAGGTGGTGGCCAAGTTGCGCGAGGCGGAGGCTGCCCTCGATCACAGTCCCCATGCGGAGGCGCTCAGCGAGATCGCCGGCTTGGCTGCGACGATCGCTGAGCAACACGTGGATGGTCACATCGGAGCACTTCTCCCCAAGCCTTTACTGGAGGGCAAGAAGCCGGTTCGCGACCGAGAGGTGCTCCGGGTAGCCATCGCAGTTGTGCTGATCGCCGGAGGCTTCGTTGGGCTGGCCTTCCTTGGCCTTCCAGACATGGCGACAGTTGCCGCCGAAACCGCTTGGGCTGTGTTGATCCTCATGGCCTTCTTCGGCAGCAACTGGGCGCGCTACCTGCCCGTCTTTGAGCTTTTCAAGCCGGGTCCCTGATAGCCCAGGTGAGATGGACGGGTTTCCGAGTGCTGCTGCCCGGCTCGATGGCACTGGCCTTACTGGGCGACCACAGCGACGCATTATGCACGGGGCGGAGGATCGCGGGGGTGTATATCGCACCGCGCGGTGGACTGTCACGAGACTTCGAGGTTAGAAGGGAGGCGCAGATGCCGTGCCGGTCCTCGGGGGTTCTGCTGCTTCGATCAGCTTGTTGGTGAGTTCGATGGTGGCGAGGTACCACCAGAAGATCCAGTCCAGGAAGGCGTCGTTGTAGTTGGTGAGCTGGCCCGCGCGTCGGTGGCGCAGGTCGAATCCGTTGGCAATCTTGAAAAGGTCCCCGTCGTTGGGTTTCCCGAGTTCATCACGGATCAGGCCGCGCCGTTCCTCCAGGATGCCGACGGCCGCAACGATCGCCGACCGTTTGCTCTCCAGGGATGCGTCGCGGGCGCGGAAGAGTGCGATGGCGTGACGGACGCGGGCGGCGACGGCTGGAGGGCTGTCGTTGAGGACGCGGTGCACTAGCAGGCTGCGTGCGTCGTCGGTGACTGCCACGAGCCGGCCCAGATCCTCCCCCTCAGCGGCGAGTTCGTACCCTGCGTCGACTTCGAGCAGCAGCTCGTTGATCTTCGCGCGATAGAGGACTCGGGCAGGGCCGTTGTGGAACTCCGAGTGGTGCCAGCCACACCCGCTATAGGAATGGAAGCGTCGTAGCCGGGGACGGCTGACGAGGTCATGGAACACCTCGATGAGGCCGTAGAAGATGTCCTCGTCCCAGACTGTCGGGGTGAGCGGCCACAACCCTGGGATGCCCAGGCGCCGGGCGATTACAGCAGAGGCATCGGGCAGGTCGTCCCGTCCGTCGACGCACTCCTCGCCGAACTGTTCAGCCAGGTAGCCCTTCTCCGCGAAGTCTGCGACGATTCGTGCGAACTCACGGCGGGCATCTCGTGGGGTGATCCCGTCCGCCGACAAGCCGCGTCCCCGTCGCTGCGGCCAGTACGGCCGGGGCGCGACCGCGGGCCGGATCTCCGAAGCGCGGCTGATGAGCTCCGAGAACCAGTCCTCTCGGGTTCCTCTCCTGGATCGGCTTTCCCGTGTGGCCCCCCAGGGGTCACGGGGAGCCTCAACCTCCCGGAAGTCCGTCACGGCTGTTGACCCGACCAGTGCCTCAGTCAGGAGCCACTCCGCGCGGTCCTCCCACGGCGCGGTCAGCGTCCTCAGGATGCGTTTTCCTTCCGACGTGAAGAGATCTGTCGGCCACACCAGCTCGTAGTTGCTCAGGTCCACGATCACGGCGTCATCGTCACCCATTCGCACGCACGCGGAGTGCTTCCGGTCGGTAGGTGAGACCCGGATTCGCGAAGCGGAGCCAGATCGATAGCGCATCGACGCACTCTCCCGGTAACTGCCGGAGAGCACTCGCAAGGATTCGGGGTGCGTGGTGAGATGACGTGGTGGCGGAAACGAGGGCGATGAGCCCAATCTCGGAGACATCCGCAACCGATTCGTCTAGGGAGCGGTGATCACTTAAGCCCAAGAAGTTGCTAGTTGTGCGGAAACTCTAAGGCTCGCCCATGAAATCAGCGATCGTAAGCGGAGGATTGTAAGGGAGAGCGGCCGGCAAGCTGCTGAGCTTGTCGAGCAACGCGTCCAGAATAAGGTGTATGCCAGACCAGTCTTGAGACTCGATCATGGAGAGATCATTCTCTGCCGCCTCAAGTTTGGCACGGAAGGCGCTTTGCAATGCAGCCTTATTCGTCACTTCACCTTGGTAGGCGCGGACCTTATTCATGTAGCCCTTCCACTGGACTGGGGCAAGAATCCCATCCGGTGATTCCAATACATCTTTTCCTAGGTAGAGCTCAATCGAGCCAGCCAGTCGGTTTACGTTCATCACCGAGTCCCCTTGCGGCCCTAGTGTGGGGTAGGCGTTTGCCAACGGCAAGTCAGGGTAATGCATAACGCCATAGTGTTCGGGAAGGGAATCGGGCCGCAGGCCAAGCACAGCTTCGTACGCGGCACTGTCATTGTCGAATATTGCTACAATGCGATGAGCGATACCGGCTGCCGCAAAATTCTTCAGCGTCTTCACTGCAGCAGCTGCGCCACCTTCGTTCCCCACGCTGTAGTCCAGGAAGCGGATGTAGGGCGCCAACTCCGGCTTTAGTAGCTTAAGGGCGCTTCGTAGAACTTTTGCGTCGAAGATTCCCTCGGTGATCACGACAGGGGGAGTAGCGTCAAGCTGCCACACCGGTAGCCAGTCGGTGTCAATATCATCCGGCCCGCTGTCGACGACATAATCGGTCAGATCGTAGAAAAGTACATCGTCGTCCCTGAAATTTTGCACCAAGGCCCGCAAGAGTAGTCGCGAGTCCGCCCCGTTGAAAATTGTAAGCGGGTTAAAATCTGGTCTACTCACCTCCTCTTGTTCTATGAAAGTGGCGACTTGCGTCGCCCATGACTCGAAATCCAAACTAAGCCATGTATCCAGCTCATCGCGCTTTTCCTTCGCGTACTCATCATTCAAACCTTGCTCGGCGCAGTAGTCCAAAGCTCTAGTGCAAGACTCGGCTTCCTCCTTCAGTAGTCTGTTCACGCCGCTCCGAAGTAGCCCTTGACCGAACCCCAAGGTATTCAATCGATCCTTGAGGCAAGCCGCCGTTGCGATAAAACCATAAACTTCAAGCTCGTCAACTTCGCAATCGATAACTCCAGCATGCCAGGCCGATGAGTATGGCAGAGCGTCCTCTCCGGAAAGGTACACTGCGTCCGCTGAAGTGAAGAAATCTTCTAGTTCGTGGTGGCGTTCGTTTCGGTAAGTGAAGATCGCATTGCCGTTTACGTAGATCCCTGAATAGTCGGCCATCTGATCATTCTGATGATAGGCGTCTGGCGCGTCAAGCGGTATTGTTCGAATGCAACACTTCGATACCTACGGTGAAGCCGCAGATATGCGGAGATGGGCGCCATGGGGGAGTCCAGGGCTCACCTTGGCGCCGTGGTTCCCCTGCCGGCACAGGTCGGGCCCGGGCCCCTTCCGTTCTGTAGCTCTCTCGCGGGCATCGAAGGCTCGTTCACAGCTTGATCCTGACAGGCGCTTGTGTCTGCCACCCATCCCAACTAAAACAGTGGTTGCTGGTGTCCCCGCGCTTGTAGCCAATCAGCCATCTCTCGGCAACTGCTCACATAGGCGCGTGCGGCTTCCGGGCTTAGGTTGAGCGGCATGTGATGTGCAGCCCGGTTACGCACTTTGCTCAGTTCCAGAATTGAGATCTTGATGTTCTGTGGAAGGTTCAGGCGATCAATTACCCGCGTGATGGGCAAGGGGCGGCGATCGGACACCCCAAGTTCCACTTCTTCTAGCCGTCGAAGCTCTGCCTCGACGAACCACCATGCAGCGACAGCCGCCGCCTCCGGCTGCAGCCGAGCATAGGACAGCAGCCGATCTTCCTCGTCCACCCTCACGACGCGAATCCGAACATCGGCAGCTTCCGTGGGCTCTTCGCCGGGACCTCGTTGATCGGGCACCTCGCCCCCTGCGGACTCGTTGTTGAGGACCGCCACCTCTGCGTCTGTGCTGGCCTCGATGATCTCTCCGGAGAACTCAGCGTCGATACCGGGCGCGCTCAAAGCTTTCACTCTCCGGATCAGGTCGCTTAGTTGGCTCCGAAACCCGTAGACGATCGCGACAGTCGCGGCCGGCCATATGAGGACCTTGAGGTAATCGAGTACCAGTCTGGCAATCTCCACACGCGCATCATGCCGTAGCTCCTGGTGCAGCGCGGGCAGTCGGGAAATCTTGAAGTGACGAACGGCTGCTGCCTCATCACCCCCCTTGCCACCACTCACCTGGGAGCCCACGCCGCTCACCACGCTCCGGGCGCCGTTCGCGAACGGCGCCCCTCCCATCCCGAAGTCTGAGCGCCTCCGCCGGAGGCATGTCTTGAAGCCGCAGGCTTCGTTCTTGTCTCATGCCCTCCGGCCTGTCCACCGAGGCCGCGCGAGCGGGCCGGAGGCAGGAGCGTGGGAGCGGCAAGAGCTGAGTGCCTTGATGAAGTGGGGAAGCTCTACCGCGCTGGGAGCAGGTGCATGCCGCAGGTTGTGTTTCGGACGTGGCCGTCGACTGCGCTCACCTGGAGTGGTGGTCGACGGCCACGTCTGGAGGCCCTCAGGCCACAGCAGCGGCCTCGCGGCCTCTGCGCGTCCTGCGATGAAGGATCTTGTCGAAGGCGGCGCGGGCGCCTGTGGGGTCGATGTAGTGCATGGCCAGGAGTGCGGCGATGACGGCGCCGACGAGGTCGTTCTGGACCTCAGACCAGGTGTGGTCGTCGCTGCAGGTGGTGAGGCCCTTTAGGCCGTGGAGGGCGTGCATGGCCTCGCCGGCTTCCTCGGCGACCTTGCCGACCTGGAGAGCCTTGAGCTCCTCGTCGGGGAGATGGGCGCCGGCCGCTCGGCAGACGGCGGAGAGCTTCTCGATGTTGTCCCACAGGGTGTCCATGGCGGACCTCCGGGTCGATGGGTTCGGCTATTCCTGTGCGGGTCGTCCGAGCTGGCGTACGGTCCATCCGGCCATGCGCCAGGCGTCGGCGTCGATGAGGTTGCGGAGGTCGACGAGGACCGGGGCCGCGACCAGGGGGGCGAGGGCCTTGGGGTCGGCCTCTCGGAAGTGGGGCCACTCGGTGGCCAGGACGATCAGTTGGGCGCCCTGGACGGAATTGTCGAGGGCTTCGGCGTAGTCGAGCTCCGGGTGCCGGCGTAGCGCCGTGGGCACGGCGTGCGGGTCGTGGACGGTGACGGTCGCGCCGCGCTGGTGCATGAGGGCGGCGATCGCCAGGGCCGGGGATTCGCGGACGTCGTCGGTGCCTGCCTTGAAGGAGGCGCCCCAGACGGTGATGCGTACGCCGTCGACGGGGCGGCCGAGCGTCTGCTCGATGAGCTTCAGTGCGGCGGTGGGGCGGGATTCGTTGACCTCCTCCGCCGCGCGCAGCATGGTCGCTGCCTCGGCAGCGCCGAGGGTGCGGGCGGATGCGGTGAAGGCGCGGACGTCCTTCGGGAGGCAGCCGCCTCCGTAGCCGGGGCCGGCGTTGAGGCCGCCGCGGCCGATACGGGGGTCGAGGCCGATGGCCTCGGTGAGCTGCTGGACGTCGGCTCCGGCCGCGGCGCACATGTCGGCGACGCCGTTGATGAATGAGATCTTCATGCCGAGGTAGGCGTTGGCGGCGCCTTTGATGAGTTCGGCGGTGGCGGGGTCGGTGACGAACAGCGGGATCCCGTTCGCCAGGAGAGGTGCGTACACCTGGCGTACGGCGTCCTCCGCGCGGGCCGAGGGGACGCCGACGACGATCCGGTCGGGGCGCAGGGTGTCGTCGATGGCGTGGCCCTCGCGCAGGAACTCCGGGTTCCAGACGACCTCTACGTCTTCACCGGCCGGGGAGAGGCGCGCGAGGAGTGCGCCGAGGTCGCGGGAGGTTCCTACGGTGACCGTGGACTTGCCGATGATCACGGTCGGGCGGGTGAGGTGCGGGGCGAGGGCGCGGGCGGCGCCGAAGACCTGGCCGGTGTCGTAGCTCCGTCCGTCCGCGTCGATGGGCGTGCCCACGGCGAGGAAGTGGACGTCCGCGAACTCGGCCGCCTCTTTGAGGCTGGTGCTGAACCGCAAGCGTCCAGTGGCGGTGTGGGTGGTGAGGAGGTCGGGCAGTCCCTCCTCGTAGATGGGGCACTCGCCGGCGTTGAGGCGGTCGATCTTCGCCTGGTCCAGGTCCACGCCGATGACCTCGTGGCCGATCTCGGCCATGGCAGCGGCGTGGGGGATGCCCAGATGACCGCAGCCGATGACGGATACGCGCATGGGCCGACGCTCCTTTCCTTGCCTTTCGACCGCCCGAGGAGTCCGGGCCGGCCGGGTGCGTCACGCTAGCGCCACAACCCAGCGCGGCCCTCTTCGTGCAGGTGAATCAACCAGCGTGCTGCTTCAGGAGATTGACGAGTGCGGGCAGCGCCTCAGCGGCGGTTGCCCGGCACACCAGGTCGCCGTCCTGGGGCCCCTCCAGCGGGTAAGGCATGAACTGGCCGTCGTGCCAGAAGCCCTCCGGGTCCAGGTAGACGATCTGCATGCCGCGGGCACGGGCGCGAGCCTGGACCTTGCGTCGGTCGGCGTGGAGGCCGACGACGAGGAGTGCCTTGGCGCCGTCGACCCACTCGACGTCGGGTACGGCTTGGTCGTAGCGGCGCATGAAGCATTCGTCGAGCCCGGCACGCGCGGCGAGCACGTCGAAGTTGTTGGTGATGACCGGACCGACGAGGTGCCCGGCGTCCTTCAGTTCCTTCAGTGCCCACATGGCTGGGGTCGGCTCGGCCAGGAAGCAGGCACGGAACATTTCCACGAATTCCGCTGTCTTCTCCTCCGGCTCCGTCAGCACCTCATGGAGGAGTGTGTCCGCTGTCGGGGAGAGGGTGAAGCGGTGCTCCCGCGGCTCGTGGCCCTGGCGGTCGGTGACCCGGTAGATCTCGTGGAGCCGGTGCAGGGGCGGGATGCCCGCCTCGACCGACGTACCGCATCCGATCTCCACCTGGAACGGCCGCATGTCCGCGAGGACGGAGAGGTCCGGCACGCGGGCCGGCGTGCCGGGTCGGTCTTTGAACCTGATTCCGGTGGAGAGCACGTTCCACGGCAGTTGCCGGACAGCGGGCGGCGGCGCGTAGGACACAGAGGCGATCTGCACGTCCAGGCTCCGGTAGCCGGCTGGGAGGACGCGGCCCGCAGCAGCGTCTTGGGGGTGGACGTCGTGCTCGGTGATCCGGCACTTCAGATCCCGTCTGGTCCATAAGAATCCACCGGGAGCCTCCTTCCAGCCGCCAGCGGCGAGCGAATCCCACAGGGCGTCGTGGTGCGCGGCGACCTCGTCGGCCGGGGCAGATGCGGAGTGATAGAGGTACAGGTCAGTCAAGCCGATGGCCGGCGCAGCCGTGGTGGGCACCAGTCCGTACCGGTAGCGGTAGTGGATGATCCGCCGCCGTGCGTCGTCGGAGGCCGCCCAGCCCGACTGGCCGGCGGTGGCCTTCTCCTGGGTGCGGCGCCAGATGCCTTCCTCGATGTAGCGGGGGCGGTCGGCGTCGCCGAAGTACGTCTTCCAGACCTGCTGCTGGTCGGGGACGAGCTGGTCGATGACGATGTACGGGATGTCCATGATCCCTCCCTGGGGAATCACGCGTGGATGTTCCAGATGGCTGACGAGGTGCCGGTCGTCCCGCTCCGGGCAGCCGAAGCCGCGCTGAGCGGGGCGGTTCTTCAGCGCCGCTCGACGAGAGAGCAGCGTGGGAGGCTCCGACGGTCGAGCGCGGGCAGACGGCGGCGGTGCCGGGAGCGGCCTCAGCGGTCGGAGGGCAGACCGGCGTCCGGTGCGACGACGGTGAGCCGCTGGCCTGCTCCTTCAAGGAGGGGGCCAGCGTGCTCACGCAGTGCCCGGGCCGGGCCGACCAGGCTGGCGACGGCCAGAAACGTGAGCGCGATTCGACCTCCGTGGCCGGCCTGTGCGGATGTGGACGCGGCGATTCGGGCATGGCGGCGCCGCGCCCCGGTCACGAGGTGCCGCCGAGGGCGCGTTCATGTGCATCCAAGAGGCGGCTGGTCTGCGCGTACAACCGCTCCAGCTCTGCCGTGGTGAGGATGAGGGCGCCATTGAGGGTCGAGCCGTCATCTAAGTGGAACTCGACGGGGACCGACCCTTGCCGGGCCCTCGGGTCGTAGACCGCATCCCGGCCGGCCAGCAGCGTGGCGTGGGTGGCCTTCACCGGCACGGGCCTGAGCGTCGTCCCGTCGGCGGGCGCGGACCACTGGGTCCCGCCCCCGGGTGGGCGCAGGTGGTAGGTCGTGGCGGAGCCCTCACCGGGGAGAGCGACCACGACCCCCACACGGTCCTCGCGGGCGCTGTCGGTGGCGAGGTCGCCAAGCTGGGGAACGAAGGGAGCTGCGGTACCTAACCCGGATCCTTGCGAGGGAAGGTGGGGAGAACGTCGTCGCGTCATGCCCTGAAGTTAGGGACAGGGCAACCCTCGAATATGAGCCGGAGGAATACGACCCCTATCCGTCCAGGTGAAAGCGGTCGGACATGCGCCGCAGCTTCTCGCGCGTGGCTGCTCGTTCCGCGTAGACGATGCTGCGAAGCGTCGAACGGGCGATGGGGTGGTTCCGTACGAGCTGGGGCGCGATCCGCTCGGCTGTCTCCAACTCGGCCAGGGCCTTGCCCCGGTTCCCGTCCCACAGCCAGGCGCGCGCGACGTCCATGTGGTGGTGTCCCTGACGGGAGTTGGGCAGCGAACCCACCAGTCCCGGGCTGGTACGGCGGTTTATCTCCAGCGCCTTGCCCTGCTTGCCCATCTCCAGGGCCACGCTGATCGCGTGGATCTGCACGTTCCCGGCGGAGAACGTCAGCGAATGCCGGTCGTACACCGGTGCCCCGACATAAGCGTCCATGCGCTCGGCAGCAGCCTTCGCGTGTCCGATCCGGTCCTCGGCCTCCGAGGCGCGGCCGGCTCGGGCGGCAGAGACCGCAGCCCGTAGCTGCAGCGTGCCCCAGGCCCGCACGGCCAGCGGCTCACCACGGTCGTACTCCTGCTCCACCGAGGTGATTGCCTTGTCCGAGAGTGTCAGAGCGTCGGCCCAGTCAGCCGTCGCCCACATGTCCCAGACCCTCATCCAGTCGGCGACGGCGGGCAGCACCGGATCTCCCGACAATCTGGCTGACCAGGCGGCCCGCTCGCAGGCCATGGCGACCAGTTCGGGGTGCCCGAGGGAGTGGGCGGCGGTGTGTGCGAACTTGCAGCACACGGCGTAGATGGCATACGCCTCCTCCCGTTCGTGCCCCTCCGACTCCTCAGCCAGGGCGCGCGCCTCGCGGAACAGATCCGGGAGAACGCGGAGAATCGCCACGTTGGAAGCGGTGTCCCGCAGGCGGTGCAGCCGGGTCACCTCACGCCACAGCTGTGATGCGGGCCGCGGAGCCCCGTCGAAGACGGGGACGAGGTCGTAGCGGCGCAGCTCGCGCAGGATCGACGAGGCGGCAACCTGCCACTGGTTGTCGTCGGGTGAGCTGCTGTACGGGCGTCCGATCAGGTCGTTGGGATGGACGTGCAGCTCCGCGGCCACCTGGTTGAGCAGCCCGACCCGGTCCAGCTCGATCAGGCCACGCTCCATCTTCGAGACCCAGCCCTGCGACTTCCCCAGGGCCGTCGCCAGGTCGGCCTGCGGCATGCCCAACCGCAGCCTCGCCCTGCGGGCACGCTTGCCGATCTCCTCGGCTTCCTCCAGCATCAGGACACCTCCCGGCCGCCGGACGATCCGGCGCGATCGCCGGTCTGTCCGTACAGAGTTCGTCTCCAGCACGGTACCCATGACGCGGCTTGCGCGTGAGTCGAGCTGCCGGGACAGGGGGTGCCACAGCTGTGTTCCCTGCTTCGCCATGAAGGGCCGACACGAGGCAGGGGAACTACTGCCTTATCGGCGCCGGCTCGTCCGAGCCTGGTGCTGAGTTCTCCGTCGCTGCTGCTACGGCAGCGGATCATGTTGATGAGGAACACACCACGTCGCATTTCGCCGGAGGCAGCCAGTGACCGTCGTGACCGTCTTGCACCCGGGATCCATGGGCGCGGCGGTCACCGCCGAGCTTGTCGCCGGCGGCCACGACGTGCTGTGGGTTTCCAAGGGCCGCAGCGAGAACACGTGGCGACGCGCGAGGGAGGCCGGAGCCATGGCCTGCGACTCCCTTGCGGAAGCGCTGTCCCGTAGCACCGTCGTTCTCTCGGTCTGCCCTCCACAGGCGGCGGAGAACGTGGCAGCGGCAGTGGCTGCGCACGCCTTCGCTGGGGCGTACGTCGATGCCAATGCCATCAGCCCGCAGCGCGTGCAGCGCATCGCCGAGGAAATCCGTCCCGGCTCCGAGGTCGTCGACGGCGCCGTCTTCGGTCCGCCGCCAGGTGAAGGGCGTACGGCACGGCTCTATCTCGCTGGGGCCGGCCCCGCCGTCGACCTGGTGGAGCCGCTGTTCGCGAACTCCTCGCTGGATGTGCGCCGGGCAGGCGAGGCCATCGGTTCCGCTTCCGCCCTGAAGATGGCCTTTGCCAGCTACCAGAAGGCCGCTCGTACTCTCGCAGCGGTCTCCCACGCGCTCGCACACGCTCACGGAGTCGGCGACCAGCTCACAGCTGAAGCCGAGGTCATGGTCTCTGCGATCCTCTCCGATCCGGGATACCTGCCGAGCGTGGCTGCCAGGGCCTGGCGCTGGGCGCCCGAGATGGAAGAGGTCGCCGATACCCTCCGGGCGGCCGACCTGCCCGCCGACATGGCCGAGGCCACGGCTCGGGCCCTTTCGTTCTGGGAACAGGACAAGGACCAGTACGAATTGCCGGTCGCGCAGGTCCTCTCTCAGCTCCGGTCAGGAAGAACGACTTGACCTCGCTGCTGCTGAGGGTGCCCACCCAGGGCTGATCACCTCCGCCGAGGCCGAGAGGTAGCGGTGGGTGTGGCCGGTGCCGCAGGCTGCGGGAGAGCTACGGGGCGTAGGACGCTGCTGCGTGCCTGTGCCGCCTGAGCTTGCCGGCTTGGAGCGGGCCTCTGCGAGAGCCGTTGTACGCGCCAGGCCAGTGTGCGTGCTGGGGAGCGGGCGTCGTCGAGGGCGCGTTCGTCCGTTGCCTGCTGCAACAGGCGTCGAGGATCGTGGCCTGTGGTCTCCGCGGCGGCCAAGGCGGCAGTCAGCGCATCGGTGGCGGGGTCGGCGAGGATTTGGTCAGCGTGTGCGGGGGCGGTCTGGTGGATGAGCTGGGCGTACCGGACTGCGACCTTCTGAGGTGGTCGATGCTGGCCGGCGGCAAGCAGGTGCCCGGATGAGGTTCGCTCGTAGGCGGCCCGGAGGTGGAGCAGAGTCTGGTGGGCGGCTGCGGCCTGCTGGTTGTGCTGTTGTTGGTCGTGCCAGCGGGCGGCGGCGATGACGGCCAAGAGCGCGGCATCGAGGAACATCGCCAGGAGAGCTCCGTCCTTGGGTGATGGCTGGCGGAGCATAGATTTCACTGCCCCGCGCAGGGCACGGGCGTGGTGGTGTTCGGAATGGATACGTGAACGGGTTGCCCGTTCGAAGGCAGAGGCTGCCGACCGAAGTTCACTACGGATGTCCGGTGGTGCGGTGAGGGCCACGGCGTCGAGTGCTTCGCCGAGGGCGGCCAGGTGGGCCTGGGCGGCTTCGGCGTCCGGCCGGCCGAGGTGGTGAGGGATGCGCTCCGTGGCTGCGGTGGCTTGGTGCCACGGGTGCGGCCGTAGATGCCCGTTGGGATTGCTGGCAGGGATGTCTGCTGCGGTGAGACGGCTCTGGATCTTGGGGAGGGAGAGGTCCGGTGACAGCGTCGAGCCGGAGAACCACACCGGTTTTCCTTCGGTGTTCGTGTCGTGTTCCAGGGCGACTTTGTAGCCGCGGGGTTCTCCGGAGGGGAAGTGCAGGACCTCGACGAGGACGCCGTTGGTGCGGGTGAGTAGAGCGAGAAACTCCTCGGTGGTGGTGGCAGCAGCCGCTGCTGTGCGGACAAGGCTGCGCAGGCGTACGCGGGCGGGTTTGTCGTGGCCGGTCCGGTGGGCCTTCTCCTGCTCGGCGCGGGTGGGCCGTTTCGCGGCGGTGCGGTCTCCGCGTACGACTTGGAAGAGGCCGTATTCCTTCTCGACGGCTGCGAGTTCGCGGTCGGCGGTGAGGTAGTCGTTCCAGTGGCGTGCGGTGCGCAGGTCGCCTCGGATCTTGGTGGCGGCGATGTGGATGTGGTCGTCGGCATGCCGGACGGCGACCCATCGGCAGCCGTCCGGATCGTCTGTCGGTGCGATGCCGGTCGCTGTGACGACACGGCGGGCGATGTCCGCCCATTCGGCGTCGTCGAGGGTGCGGTCGCCGGGTGCGGCGCGGACGGAGCAGTGCCACATGTGCTGCTTCGGGGCCCGGCCGAGTCGCCTGGCCTGCTGGACGCGTAGGTCGAGGTCGGCCACGAGGAGCTTCTTCGTGGCGGCGGTGTCGTCGGTGCGGCCGGGGTCGGGTGCGAAGCCGTCCCAGGAGGCGACGAGGTGCGGGTCGGTGTGCTCGTTGGCCCGGCCGGGGCCGTAGAGGTAGCGGATGAGGCCGGCTGTGCTCTTGCCGCTGCTGATCTTCGCGATCACCGTGGCCCCTTTGTGGCGGCAACCTGATTGGTGGCTGCTGCGATGTGGCGGACGGCGGTGCCGGCCGTGTCGAGGACGCGTTCCGCATGGTCGAGGAGTGCGGTGTCCCCAGGGTGTGGACGGTCGCCGGAGTTGAGCTTCTTGGCGATCTGGTTGACGTTGTGGCCGATCTTGGCGACTTCACCTCGGAGGGCTGTGAGTTCGTCGATGTAGTCGTCGAGCTGAGTGCGCTGACCAGGCAGCGTGAGGTCTCCCTGGATGTGGGCCATGACTACGGCGCCGACGTAGTGGGCGGCGGCGATGTTCAGCGAGCGGGCCACGGTGAGGATCGCTGTTTTCTCGTCGGTGCTGTAGCGGACGTCCACGCGTTCCTTGCGCTGGGTCTCTTTGCGCTGACGGCGGCGGGCGACTCGGTGCAGTGCGGCGGCTTCGGCGGCACCCTGCGGCAGCACGGTGCGGGTGGTGGTGTCGACGGGCTTGTTCCGGTCGGGCGCCCCCTGGCGCCCGAGCTCCTCCGCCACCCCCGGGGCGGAGGCATCTGCGTTGGACCGGCCCGTGGACGGTCCAATGCCATACCTTGCTCCGCCTGATGCCGGGGTGGAGGTGGTCTGCTGCTGCGCCGACGAGGGCTCGCGGACGGGCCTGTGCATGAGGGCTCCTGCAAGCGGTGGTGGAGGGAGAGGGCCCGTTCCTCCGGTGCTGATTCATGGGAGGAACGGGCTGGGGTGACGTGGGGTGCGAGGTTCAGTCGGTGCTTGTGGTGACGGCGTCGAGTTCGGCCTGCAGCAGGTCCTTGACCTTGTCCAAGCGGGCGCGTGACATGCCGAATCCGTTGTCCCGGATCGCCTTCTCGACGTTGCGGCGGGAAACGCTGTCGCCTCGTCCGAGGGGAGCCGTGCGGCCGATGGCCACGGCCTGCTCCAGGGAAACGCTCGACTGCTTGCCTCCCGGCTTACCGGGCTGCTGCGGCACATCGGTGTCCGTGTCCGTGGCGTGTGGTGGCGCGAGCTTACCGATGGTGTGTTCCGCGCGGGGTTCGTGGCGGTCGCCGCTGTTGTGGCGGTCGGTGGCTGTGGGGCGTCGGGCGACGAGGAGGTAGAAGTGGACGGCTCCGGCCAGGGCGAGCGGGGCGATGGCGGAGATGACTCCGACGGTGATGTCGTCGAGGGCGAGGTTGGTGTGGCGGGTCTGCTGGTTGAGGCGGACGGCGTGCAGGACGTTGGCCCAGATGCTTGTGGCGGTGGCGACGCCGACCAGGGCAGAGACGTAGAGGCGGGCGGACAGGGGTGCGGTCCGCAGGATGAGCAGGGCGCCGATCCCGATGGCGATGAACCCGTCAATGACGAGCGGGAAGGCATAGGTGAGCGCCCGGTGGATGTGGCTGGCGGCGGCCATCTGACGCAGCGCGTCGTAGGACAGGGCGAAGGCGGCCACGGCCAGCAGCGACACGCCCGTGCGGATCGCGGTGGCCAGTGGCAGCGGGGCAGACGGTGCCGTGGTGATGGCGGGGGAGGGCAAGGGAAATGCTCCAGAGTGCGGGTGCGGCTGTGGTGGCCCTGAGGACGGGGGACCCGTCACGACTCGTCGCGTGCCTGGTCAGGACCGGTACGAGTGCGGCGGTAGTGACGAGTCGACTCGTCACCGGACCGCGACTCGTCACTGCGCTGACCAGCGCGGGGACGGGTCGTGACGGGTCGTGCCGGGTCAGGCCCCGGTCGCCGTTTCGGGGGTGGGCTCGGGGCAGTAGCGGGCCCAGGAGTCGGCGAACTGCAGGCGGGTGAAGCCACGGGCCTGGACGTTGCCGTGGAAGCGGCGGGTGACCGAGCTGATGTCGTACTCCTTGAGCAGGAGTTGCAGGCCCCGAGGGGTCAGTCCGTGGGTGGTGTACTCCGCCCAGGGCATCTCGTCGTCCTGGTTGAGGATGTCGAGGAGTCGGCTGGTGCGAAGTGCCGGCGGGTTGCCTTCGGTGGTGAAGGCGCGGCGGATGTCGGCCAGGAGGCGGATGCCCAGGCTGCTGCGGTCCTGGTCGTGCTCGGCTTCGTGCTTGGCCATGATCTGGCAGGCGGTGCGGGCGAGGTCCGGCCATGCTCCGCCGGCGAGGTCGGCGACGCTCACCAGCGGCTGCCATGTGTCGGCCGCCCGGTCTTCGACCGGCATGGCCGGTGTCAGCTCCATCGCCTCGGCGTGCCGGGGAGTCAGCCAGGCGACGAGCCGGTCACGTAGCGCGTGGAGGGGCGGGGTGTCACGGAAGGTGCGGAACTCCGCCACCTTCTCGCCCGGCCTGCGGCGCCGCATCCGGATGACGATCGACCGGTCCATGATCGTGTCCGGCAGGTCGCCGATGCCGGCGAGGGCCGCCATGGCGAAGGTGGGGAACTTCGATACCTCGTGGTTGGGTCCGGAGACCCGCAGGGTGGGGCGGTTGCGCTGGTGCCCCGCGTTGAGCAGGCCACGCATCTCCTCGTTCTTCTCCGCGACCTTCGCGGAGCCGAAGAGCGTGTCGGCCTCGTCGACCAGCAGGGTGGGCGGCGTGGCGGTGATCGACCGGAACACCGCGGCGGCCGACGCGTTGACTGTGATCAGCGGATCGTGAACGCTCTCGGTGATCACGTCCAGCAGCCGCGACTTGCCGCACCGCTTCGCCGGCCCCACGACGGCCAGTCGCGGAGCGTGCTGCCACGCCGTCTGCAAGTGAGTAGCCGCAACCCACAGGGTCACGGCTGTGAATGCCTCCCCGCTCGGCAGTACGACGTAGCGGCGAATCTGCTCCCGCAGTTCCGCGAGCACCGCCTCGCCTTCGGACGGCGGAGCAGGTTCGGACTCCTCCGCCGACGGCTGTACGGGCTCGGTGGGGCGCCCGGGTATGGCCACAGGCGGCCATAGGGCGGCGGTGTTCGGAAGGGATGGCGTGCTCTGGGCGGGATCGTCCATACTGGACACGTAGCTCCTCCGCTTGCGGGCCAATGGGACGGCAATCCCGGCCTCGCAGGTCAGTCGTTCAGGGATGGGCGGCATGAGGTTTGCGCTCTGAGCCCCTCGGTGTTGGGTCACCGGGGGGCTTTTTGTATGTCGGGGGCTGGTTGAAGGCATGCCTCAGCGGATCGGTGCGGTCTGCTGGGGTGATTTACAGTACCACGGACTATGCGGATCGCATAGCGCTATGCGATCCGCAGAACGGATGCTAATCTTGTTCCATGCCGCACAACCGGCGGTACACGCAGCGAACGGGAGGAGGGAGCGATGCCGGATGACGAGGAAAGCCCTGAGGGCGTGCTCCTCAGCGGCGAGGAGAACGCTGCTGTGCGGGTCAAACTGGAGCGCGAGAAACGCGGCTGGAGCACCACCACGCTGTCCGACCGCATGAACGACGTCGGCTTCGACATGAACCCGTCTGCAGTCTGGCGCATCGAGAACCGCAAGCGCCGGATCAACCTCGATGAGGCCATCGGCTTCGCCGAGATCTTCGGCATCCCGCTCAGCAACTTCGTCGGGCCGCCCAGCCTGGCCACCATGGGCCGTGCCATGGAGCTGATCGACAACGTCGTCGCCGCCTACAGAGCCTCCAACCGTGCCAACCACGAGGCGCGGAAGGCTCGCGACCAGCTCGACGCCTATCTCGCAGACCACCCGGACATCCGCGAAGAGGCTGACGTGATGGTCTCCAACGCCATCGCTACCGAACTGATGAAGAGCAACGAAGAGTATGGGCCCGCCTCGGACTCATAGCGGCCCACATCACCTGGCGCAGCGGGAACGCAAACCCCCGCTGTGGCCGTCCTGCCCATCCCATCCCTGAACGACCTGAGGCCAGGCCCGGGGTTGCCGCCCCATCCGCCGGCCAGAACCGGAGCACTCACTTGCGCCCTTCGGCGATACCGCACGCCCCCGTTACGCACCCGCGACCGCAGGGGGAGGTGACCACTACCGACACCCTCCTCACCGTGGAACAGGCTGCCGAACGCCTCGGCACCGGCGTGCGCTTCATCCGGCGACTCATCCAGGAGCGCCGCATCCGCTACGTCAAGCTCGGCAAGCCCGTACGAATCCCCGAGAGCGCCATCGCCGCGTACATCGAGGAGCGCACCGTTCCGACTCTCGGTGACGCGCGTTCCCGCTTCGGGAAGGCAGCCTGATGGCCGTCCGTAAGCCGCAGCGGCGGCGCGAGTTCGGCACCGTTCGTCAGCTCCCGTCGGGGCGGTGGCAGACGCGCTACTGGGCTCCGGACGGCAGCCGTCGCACCGCTCCGGAGACCTTCGAGACGCGTACCGAGGCCCAGACCTGGCTCACGCTCACCCAGGCCGACATCGAGCGCAAGCACTGGGTTGATCCCGACGCCGGCTCGATCAACTTCGAGACGTACGCCATGAAGTGGGTCGAGGAACGCGGGCTCTCCGCCACCACGGAGGAGCTGTACCGAAGGCTCCTGCGTCTGCACCTGCTGCCCGCATTCGCCTCGGTGAATCTGGATGGCATCACGCCGCCGGGCGTGCGCACCTGGCGGGTCGAGCGGCTGGAGGCTACCGGTGCGACGACCGTCGCCAAGTCCTACCGCCTTCTCAAGGCCATCATGGAGACGGCGGCCGACGACGAGCTGATCCGCCGCAACCCCTGCCGGATCAGGGGCGCGGGCAGCGAGAAGGCCAAGGAGCGCCCGACGGCCACCGTCGAACAGGTTGACGCGCTTGCCGACGTCGTGGGGCCGAGGTGGCGGCTGATGGTCTACTTCGGCGCGTACGGGCCTATGCGGCCGGAGGAGCAGGCGGCGCTGCGGCGGCCCGACGTCACGCTCGACCCCCTCTCGGTCAAGGTTCGGGACGCTGCACCCGAGCTGACCACCGGGCGTCGCGTTGAGGGCGACACCAAGTCGGCCGCGGGAAGGCGAACTGTTTTCCTGCCCGCCTTCCTGTACATCGAGGTGAAGCGTCACCTCGACTGGTACGCCGAGAAGGAACCCGACGGGCTCCTGTTCGTCGGTGAGAGGGGCGCCCCCTTCCGACGGTCCACCTTCGGCCGCAAGTGGCGCAGGGCTCGGACCAAGGTCGGCCTGCCGGAAGGTTTCCGCTTCTACGACCTCCGGCACACCGGCCACACCCTGTCCACCCAGTCGGGCGCCACGCTCAAGGACACTATGGTCCGCGCCGGCCAGTCCTCGGAGAAGGCTGCGCTGATTTAGCAGCACTCCGATGGTGAGCGGCAGCGGGAGGTCGCGTCGGGCATCGACGCCTTGGTGAAGGAGGGCCGTCGGAAAATGACGGAAGCGCGCTGCCGCTCGGTTCCACGAAAGAATTAGTTGGACGTGGGCAGGGCCTGCTGGCCCTGCCCACGTAGCGGGGTGACGCTTGGTCTTCAGCCGAGAAGTGCCTCGATCGCACTTCGAAGTGAACCAGCGAGCGCGGTCAGGGACGTGGCGGACCCGAGCGCGAGGCTCAGCATCTCCAGGGTCTCGGTGAGGCGACGCCCGTCCGGCGTCGGCTCCCGTAGCTCCTCGTCAATTCTGGCCACGGCTTGGCGGCAACTGTCGATGCTGTGCACTTCGTCTGCGTATGTGTCGAGGGCAGCTACCAGCTCGGCAAGTCTGGTCTGTGCAGCCAGCAGCCTGGGGTCGTCTGCTGCGGTCCCCGAGACGTGGACTTGGCGCATGTCACCACCGACTCTGCCGGTGTTGACCTGGTTGCCGCTGCCGGTGACGTTGGTGCCACCACCAGCGTTTGCTCGACCGAATCTCATGATCAACCTGCCTTCTCGGTTCTGTTTGCCGGACCGCCAGGCATAGGGCCTTGTTGCATGCCGCCGCCCATATTGCCGGTGTTGACCTGGTTGTTGTCGCCGCTGATGAAGTTCTGTGTGATGGCGATGGCCTGACGTTTGAACTCGCCGGTCGCCAGGCCGTGGTCGGCAAGAAAAGCGCTCACCGTGCTGAACATCCGCGATTGCAGGATCGACACGTAGCGCTGCACGTCCTCGGTCTGGTGCATGTCCTCAGTTGTCTCCCGACCGCAGTGCTCTCTCAGGCTCACCGGCCGGCCGTCGTCTTTCTCGCGGACAGCGGCGGCGGCCATAGTCACAGCCGTCAGCAGCCCGAGTCCGCGTCCGATAGTCGTGTACACCCGGGACGCGAGCGCCACGGTATCTCCGCATGCATGAAGCGGTGTTTCTGCCAGTTTCCTGGCGAGATCCCAGCCCTTGGCGGGCGTTACGTCTGCTGAGGAAAGCAGCGGTGCCAGGACGTGCGGGCGGGTGACGAAGTGCAGTGTGTTGCCTTCCAGGGCTGCGTGCGCGAAGACGGTGACGACGATTTGGCCGTCCCAGGCGACGACTTGCGCGGCGAGGTATCTCCGGGAGAAGTGACCGGTGGGCGCATCCCGAGCTTCGGTGCACATCTCAGTGGCCTCCGGCCACTCCGACTTATCACCGCCGCCTCCACCGTTCTGGCCCAAGCTCTTCCATCGGCCCTCGGGGATGCCGAGGAACTCGGCCACATCACAATTGGGCAGGGCATGGGTTTCGACGAGAGCTCCTCGAAGCTCCTCCAGTTCGTCGCGCACCTTGTCGAGGAGCTCGTCCGCCTCGAATTTCTGACTCGCGTCAAGGTCGGACAAGTCGGCTGTAGCCAGGGGCGGGCCGTCTTCTTCGTCCTCACTGGTGCGGGCTGACGTGAGCTGGATACGGGTAGCTCCTTTCGGCCACGAGTCGAGGCCGGCTCCGACGAAGCGATCCACCCTGCTTTCCCTGCGGTACGCGATGCTTTGCCACCGCTCAGTGACCTCGCACGCCGTGATTCTCTTGGCGGCGAACGGTGCGAGGAAGGGCCGCGTGGCGATGCGTCCGCGGCCAAGGCGCAGCGACTGCACATAGGCGTGACACGCCCAGCGGTCAAGAAGGTGAAGCGCAGTGACGGCGATCAGCAGACGCGGGGCGACCAGTAACCCTTCCAGGGCGGCCTCGCGCAGCAGCGGGAGATGTGGTTTGGCGAAAGTCCAGAGGGCGAACAGCGCCGCAACGAGAAGGACAGCCGGCACGAGTGCGTTGAAGCCCCAGCGCATAATCGCCTGGCCCGACCGCCCGATGAAGAACTGCCACAGCAACACGGTGGCGACAATCGCTGCCAGTCCTCGTGGATGGGTGCCCCCCAGGTAGACCAGCGTTGCCAACAATAGTGCGCCTCGGAGCCGACGCTGCCGTCGTGCTGCAACGCTGTGTGTGAGCACTGGCGCCAGCCCGAATCCGAAGGACGGTGCTGGCCGCTTGCGCGCGTACAGCACGTTCGTCAGGGCCCACTGCGCGAGGGGTTCGCCGGAGCATTCGTCCAGCTCCCGAATAGGCCGTTGGGGCCGCCCCTGCATCTTGTCTTGCCATCGCCCGAGCCAGTCCCGTGCTTGTCCGATCCGGTTGACCCGCTCATGCACGGAGCCAGCGATTCCTCGGATCACGGAGTTCGCGCTCGGCACCGGATCTCGCCGCGCGTACGTGGTCCGGGCGGGACCCTGCCCCGGTACGTAGGCGATTGGCTTCCCGGTCCCGCCGTCCACTGGGACCCCGGGGACAGCGGCCGGCTCCTGCGGACCTGTGCAGTGCGGGCTTCCGGTGGGTGCCACCGTCCTCCATGACAGCAGCGGCATCTGCCACCTCCCCCGCGGACGCTTTTTGTGAGGGCCCCACCCTGTGCCACGTGGCATCAGCTTCGCTGGTGAATGACCGCGTCTGGCTCAGAAGCACCCCAGCGTCGGCCGACACGCTACGAATCCTCATCATCTTGAAAGGCGGGCCGTGGACGTGCTGGCACGTTCAGTCAGCACATACGGGCGGGCGGCGTGACTCAAGTCACCGCGGAGCGGGTGTCGGCGACCCTCCTGTGCGGCCTTTGTTGAGCCTGCCTCCGAAGACCTGTTCTGACCGCTGTTCACCGCCCTGAGGGCACGGTCGGGGCACGGGGGCGGGCGGCCTCCTGAAGTTGAGCACTACGGGCGGTACACCGTCGTTCGCGGCCAAGGCCCGGTGTGCTCGCCGATGCGGTCAGGCTTGTGACGCCTGGTAGCGGTGCTCTCACCGCTGCCGTAGGTTCCAGCGCATGGGCGAGTATCGATCCGTTGTCAATGATCTGAATGGCCACGTCGAGGGGTCCGCCGTGCAGGCGCACTCGGTCAGAGATGTGTTCATGTCGAATCCGTCGAGCACGGTAAACAACGTGATCAAGGAGGTCCGTTCGCTGAATGTCGTGGCGACGCTCTATCGGACGCTGGCCTCTCTCGCGGCGCTCACGACCATCGTCGGAGCCCGTCGCTGGGGGACACCGCTGGAGGGGATGGCCGTCGTCTGCGATGCACTGGCGATTCCGTCAAGTTGGACAGAATCCCCTGTGAGCTGGATCGCCGAGCACGCCGGGCTGGTCGGAGGTGTGGCGCAGATCTTGCTGATGGTGGGATTGCTGGCACTGCCAAGGCCGAAGCACCTGGGGTGGGATCTTGGACAGACGATGGAGTGGCGTGGTCCGTCGACGGTGGTGCTGTCCTTGGCGCTCTCGATGCAGAGCGGCCACATGTGGCCGGCGTTGTTCTTGGTCGGACTCCTTGCTGCTCTCGGCCTCTGGGTGCTGAGCTGGTCGCAGCACCAATACAGTCGATCGGATCATGTGATGGTGGCCGTGGGCAGCATCTTCCTTGCGGTGGTTTACGCCCCGCTCCTCGTGTTCGCTTGGCTTTTCGCCCGGGACGCAGGCAGCAAGCCGTACGTACTCGTTGACTCATGAGTCAGTCGTCGTGTCTCGGCTTGGGAAGGTCTCCCCGCGGTGGTGGGTGCGTGTTGGGGATGCCTGTAGGGCGTGCGCTGTGCGGTGAGGTGAGTCGGCCCGGCGAATCACAGAGTCGTCCGGTGGGTCTGATCAGACAAAGGCAGGCGCAGTCCAATGGTGATCTTTTGAGGCGCTCGCGTATCTTCAGTGGATGAGTGAACAACCCGATGTGCACAACGAGTTGCGTGGGGACGTTGATGGGCCTGTCGTACAGGCGGGCACTGTACGTGGAGACCTCAACGTGAATGTTGCGTCACCTGCCGGGGCGCACGATGCCGACCATGCTGCGTTCCTGGCACGCCTCCGGGGGCGCACGCAGGACCAATGGGCGGCCCAGGATGCGCAGAGGCGCCGGCGTGAGGTTGTAGCTGCTCAGCTCGCCCGTTCGCGGAAGAGGTTCAGGCGTCTGTGCTGGGTTGTCCTCCTCGTCGCGATTCTGTCAGGAGCTCTGTGGGCCAGGACCGAAGACGGCGTCTGGTCAGCCGTTGTTCCGGCCTGCCTCGCGGGAATCGGTTTGCTGTCCACCTACGAGCATTGACTCGTCGTCTGAGGCGGTCGCCTGGGGGATGCCGGCTCTCGCGCACAGGGGTGCAGTGCGTCTGGTGCGGGAGGCGCATCTTTGCGGGGACGTGCCACGGTCATCAGGACCTGTCGTGTGGTGGGGGGAGCGAGCGACCTACGGTAGTCGTCGGTCTGCAATCGTTGAGTGCCACGGGTACGGTGGCTGGCTCGACTGTAAGCAAGGGGGATGCGTGGAAGCCGAGTTGATGGCACTCGCTGCTGCGGGTGCAACGGCATTCGTTCAGCAGATGGCGACTGACTCGTGGGCACAGGCCCGTGATCGGATCGCCTTGTTCTTTGCGCGCCGTGACGGTGGCGAAGGGGTCGCGATTGAAGGCGAGCTGGAGACCTCGCGCGGAGAGCTCACGGCGGCGTTGGAGGCCGGTGACGAGCAGATGGTCTTGGACGTCGAGGCGGGATGGCGCACACGGCTGCGACGTACCCTGATGGCCAATCCGCTTGCTGCGTCTGAACTGCAGTCAGTTCTCGATGAACTTGCACCAAGGCGAGGCGGTCAACAGTTTGCGGATGTGCACAATACGATCAGTGGGGGCGTGCAGCATGGCCCCGTGGTCCAGGTCGGCAGTGTGGGTTCGCTCAGCTTCGGGACGCCTCCCGAAGGAGGTTGGGGCAGTACTCAGGTGTGATTCTGTATTCGCCCTTAACATCCGAGCGTGGACTCATCTCGTAGAGAGCAAGCGGCTGTTCAGCACAAGACGGTTGAAATGGCCAACAGGCTCGATCACTCGACAGTGCATGGGCCTGTGGTGCAGGCGCGAGACATCCAGCAACTGAGGATCACAGCCAGCACCTCAGCGCTACTCTCGGAGCGGTACCAGGCTTACGAGGACTTCTGCACCGTGTGGGAAGAACTCCAAGGGCAGATCCTGCGAGTAGCGACCTCGCTCTGGATCGTGGGGAGTTTCCATGAGTACCGGGACATGGTGCATCGCTCAGATTCCCTGTGTCGCGATCTTGAGCTGCGGCATCGTCGGATCTCGCTTCTGGATGGTGGAGATGCCCCGTCGCTCCCTGTACTTGAAGCCGCCAAACAGGCTGTCCAAGCGGTCGGACCCCACATGTACGCCTGGGGCCGAGGCAACGACGAGGCAGTATCCAATGCTGCGGCCCGCAACTTTGCGTCATTAATGTGCCTTAATGATGCGGAGGCCGCGTTCGAGAGCTTCATGCAACGCGCGAGCGGCAGGCTCGGCGGTGGGAGTGGCGACGGATAGTTCGGCGCGGCAGCGCGCCGGGAGGCGGGCAAGTGACCCGGAGCACGGACCTTGCCTCTCGCCGTCGGACCCGGGTGCCGCCCGAGGTGGTGCAGGGGGGTGCGCCGCGTGCGCTCCGAGCTGGCTATTTCCGGGAGATAGGGCACGTGGAGGGCACGGCAGGTCATGAGAGGTCTAGACAACGACGAACCCCCAGGCCGTTGACCTAGGGGTTCGCAGAAGAGCGGGTGACGAGAATCGAACTCGCGCTCTGAGCTTGGGAAGCTCATGTTCTACCATTAAACTACACCCGCGAAGCGTGCCGTCGAGCGGCAGTGCATCGCCGCACACTCTACCCCATCGCAGGCCCCCGGCGTGATCGCCGTGGGGTCTTCGTCTTGTTCGGGGGGTGGATGCGGTTGTCGGGGGCGGGAGTTGGGGGCGTAGCGTGGGTGGGCGGAGTGCCGCGTGGAGTGGCGTCCTCTTCATCCCCTAATGTGGCGGTCTCGTCCATGGCTGGTTGGGGAAGGGGCTTGATGGAGTCGATGGAGCGCACCGTCGTCCGCTGTGCCGAAGGGCACGTTTTCGCTACCTCGTCGTTCCCGATGCAGCATCTCGGGTCCGGTCGGATCGGGCCCGGGCGGTTGCTGAGGTGCCCGCGTTGTGCCCGGCTGAGGCAGGCCGTGCCCGTGGTGTACGAGCGGCGGTAGCAGGCGGCAGCAGGTGGCGGGGCAGGCGCGCGGGGTGGTCCGGTTGGGGCGGGCTCGCGCGTTCTGCGTATCCTCGGTGCGTGCTTCTCTCAGATAAGGACCTCCGGGCCGAGATCGACGCCGGGCGGGTTCGCATTGACCCGTTCGACGCTTCGATGGTGCAGCCCTCGAGCATCGATGTGCGGCTCGACCGCTACTTCCGGGTGTTCGAGAACCACCGTTATCCGCACATCGACCCCGCGGTCGAGCAGGTCGATCTGACCCGTCTCGTCGAGCCGGACGGCGACGAGGCGTTCATCCTGCACCCCGGGGAATTCGTCCTGGCCTCGACGTACGAGGTCATCTCGCTGCCCGACGACCTTGCCTCGCGGCTGGAGGGCAAGAGTTCGCTGGGGCGGCTCGGGCTGGTGACGCATTCGACGGCCGGGTTCATCGACCCCGGTTTCTCCGGGCACGTGACGCTGGAGCTGTCGAATCTGGCGACCCTGCCCATCAAGCTCTGGCCGGGGATGAAGATCGGGCAGCTGTGCATGTTCCGGCTGACCTCGTCCTCGGAGTTCCCGTACGGCTCCGAGCGGTACGGGTCGCGCTACCAGGGCCAGCGGGGGCCGACCGCCTCGCGTTCGTACATGAACTTCCATCGGACACAGGTGTGATGCGGTATGGCTGGTGAGGAACGGGAGAATCTGACGTACGAGGCCTTCGGCCACGCCGTACGTGAGCTGGCGCAGGCCGTCGCCGACGACGGGTACGTGCCCGACGTCGTGCTGAGCATCGCCCGCGGCGGAGTGTTCGTCGCCGGCGGTCTGGCGTACGCGCTGGACTGCAAGAACATCCACCTGGTGAACGTGGAGTTCTACACGGGTGTCGGGACCACCATGGACATGCCCGTGATGCTGGCGCCGGTCCCCAACGCCATCGACTTCACGCGGAAGAAGGTCCTGATCGCGGACGACGTCGCCGACACCGGCAAGACGCTGAAGCTGGTCCGGGACTTCTGCATCGACCACGTGGCCGAGGTGCGCAGCGCGGTCATCTACGAGAAGCCGCAGTCGCTCGTGAAGTGCGAGTACGTGTGGAAGGCCACCGACCGGTGGATCAACTTCCCGTGGAGCGTGGAGAAGCCCGTCGTGCGCCGTGAGGGCCAGGTCCTCGACTCGTAGGCCCGGGTGCTCGTAGGCCCCGGGCCCCGAGGCGAGGACGAAAGGGCCCCGGTGCCGCCGCCATGAGCGGTGGCACCGGGGCCCTTTCCACGTGCGGGTGGTGGCGACGAGGTCAGATCGTGCCGAGCTTGATGATCGACAGCAGCGCGATCAGCTGGATCGCGGAGGCACCCAGCGCCTTCGGCCACGGCAGGTCGTGCGACTTGCTCACCATCGACGTGAACAGCGCGCCGGCGGCGAGCCAGGTGACCCAGCCGAGGATCTGCACCAGGGAGTTCTCGCCGCCCAGGAACAGGGCGAACACCAGCCGGGGCGCGTCCGTGATCGACATGATCAGCATGGACAGGCCCACGGTCGGCTGCCAGGAGCCGGTTCCGCCGAGCTGGCGGGCCAGGGTGTGCGTGACCGCGCCGAGGACCAGGCCGCCGATGACGAAGCCGACGCCCGTGAAGACGACGTACGGGGCCGCGGTGGAGACCTCCGCGTGGATCGCCTCGTCCCGGGCCTGGTCGAAGCCGAACAGCGCGAGCAGCCCGTAGACGAACGTCACGATGAGCGCGGGACCCCACACGGGGTAGTCGCGCATCTGCCAGAACGTCGGCCCCGGGCGCAGCACGATGCCGCTCAGCAGCTGCTTCCAGCCCAGCCGCGGCCCGGCGGGCTGGGCGGGGGCGCTGCCCGCGTGGTACGTGCTGCCCTCGCCGTACGGGTCCTCGTCGACGCGGAACGCCTGGGTGTGCCCGGGGGCGTTGGCGTACGGGTCGTGCTGCGGAGGCTGGTGGTACGGGTCGCCGAAGTACTCGGGCTCCCCGTGTCCGCCCCCGTGCCCGGCGCCCCCGTGCCCCCCGCCCGCGGGCCCGGCGCCGTACGGTGCGCCCTGGGGGCCGCCGTACGGTGCGCCGCCGCCCCCTGCCGGGGGCCACGCCTGTCCGCCGTACGGCGGCGACGACGGTGCCTGCCCGTACGGCTGTTGCTGCTGCGGGTGTTGTTGCGGTGTGCGGTTGTCCCGGCCGCGTCCGATCCTGAATCCAGCCACCCGTCGAACGTACCTGGTCCGGGCGGCCGGGGTGCGGGGGCCGGGGGAACAGGGGTGCCATTGCGGCCTACCTGTGACATCCCCTAGGGGGACCCTGGAGGGCTTTCTCCACCCCGCTCCGGGGGAGAACCCCCCCCCGGGCGTGCGGAAGCGGCCGGTCCTGCCCCCGAGGCAGGTCCGGCCGCTTCCGGTCGAGGTGCCGGCGCGCCCTACTTCACGGGCTCGGGCTCCGGCTGGTCGGCCGTCTCCGACTCGCCCGCCGGGTCGGCGGGTGTCTTCACCGACTCCAGGAGGAGCTGCGAGACGTCGACGACCTGGATCGACTCCTTCGCCTGGCCGTCGTTCTTCTTGCCGTTGACCGAGTCGGTCAGCATGACGAGGCAGAACGGGCACGCGGTGGAGACGATGTCCGGGTTGAGCGAGAGGGCTTCGTCGACGCGTTCGTTGTTGACGCGCTTGCCGATCCGCTCCTCCATCCACATCCGGGCACCACCGGCGCCGCAGCAGAAGCCGCGCTCCTTGTGACGGTGCATCTCCTCGTTGCGCAGACCCGGGACCTTGGCGATGATCTCGCGCGGAGGCGTGTAGATCTTGTTGTGACGGCCCAGGTAGCACGGGTCGTGGTAGGTGATCAGGCCCTCGACCGGCGTCACCGGGATCAGCTTGCCCTCGTCCACCAGGTGCTGGAGCAGCTGCGTGTGGTGGATGACCTCGTACTCGCCGCCGAGCTGCGGGTACTCGTTCGCGATCGTGTTGAAGCAGTGCGGGCAGGTCGCGACGATCTTCTTCGACGACTTCGGCTTCTTCGTCCCGGGCTCGTCGTCGTCCTCGCCGAACGCCATGTTCAGCATGGCGACGTTCTCCTGGCCGAGCTGCTGGAACAGCGGCTCGTTGCCGAGGCGGCGGGCCGAGTCACCGGTGCACTTCTCGTCGCCGCCCATGATCGCGAACTTGACGCCCGCGATGTGCAGCAGCTCCGCGAAGGCCTTGGTGGTCTTCTTGGCCCGGTCCTCCAGGGCGCCGGCGCAGCCGACCCAGTACAGGTAGTCGACATCGCTGAGGTCCTCGACGGTCTTGCCGACGATCGGGACCTCGAAGTCGACCTCCTTGGTCCACTCGACGCGCTGCTTCTTGGCCAGCCCCCAGGGGTTGCCCTTCTTCTCCAGGTTCTTGAGCATCGTGCCCGCCTCGGACGGGAACGAGGACTCGATCATCACCTGGTAGCGGCGCATGTCGACGATGTGGTCGACGTGCTCGATGTCGACCGGGCACTGCTCCACGCACGCACCGCAGGTGGTGCAGGACCAGAGCACGTCCGGGTCGATGACGCCGTTCTCCTCGGCGGTGCCGATGAGGGGGCGCTCGGCCTCCGCGAGGGCCGACGCCGGGACGTCCTTGAGCTGCTCCTCGGTCGCCTTCTCCTCGCCCTCCATGTCCTTGCCGCCGCCGGCCAGCAGGTACGGCGCCTTGGCGTGCGCGTGGTCGCGCAGGGACATGATCAGGAGCTTGGGGGAGAGCGGCTTGCCGGTGTTCCAGGCGGGGCACTGCGACTGGCAGCGGCCGCACTCGGTGCAGGTGGAGAAGTCGAGGATGCCCTTCCAGGAGAACTGCTCGACCTGGGAGACACCGAAGACGGCGTCCTCGGCCGGGTCCTCCCAGTCGATCTCCTTGCCGCCCGTGGTCATGGGCTGGAGCGCGCCGAGCGCGACCCCGCCGTCGGCGTTCCGCTTGAACCAGATGTTCGGGAAGCCGAGGAAGCGGTGCCAGGCGACACCCATGTTGGTGTTGAGCGACACGGTGATCATCCAGATCAGCGAGGTGCCGATCTTGATCATCGCGACGAAGTAGATGAGGTTCTGGAGCGTGCCGAGGGCCAGGCCCTTGAAGGCGAGCACCAGGGGATACGACACGAAGTACGCGGCCTCGTAGCCCTCGACGTGGTGGATCGCGCCCTCGAGCCCGCGCAGGGTGAGGATCGCCAGGCCGATGACCAGGATGATGTACTCGACGAAGTACGCCTGCCAGGCCTTGGAGCCGGCGAAGCGGGACTTGCGGCCGGCCCGCGAGGGCAGGTTCAGCAGCCGGATGGCCATGAGCGTGACGATGCCGAGCACGGTCATGATGCCGATGAACTCGATGTACAGCTCGAACGGCAGCCAGTCGCCGACGATCGGCAGCACCCAGTCGGCCTGGAAGAGCTGGCCGTACGCCTGGAGCAGCGTCGGCGGCAGGGTCAAAAAGCCGATGGCGACGAACCAGTGCGCGAAGCCGACGATGCCCCACCGGTTCATCCGGGTGTGGCCGAGGAACTCCTTGACCAGGGTGATCGTTCGCTGCTTCGGGTTGTCGGTGCGACTGCCCGCCGGTACCGGCTGACCGATGCGGACGAACCGGTAGATCTGCGCGACGGCTCGGGCGATGAGCGCAACGCCGACGACGGTCAGCACCAGCGACACGATGATCGCGGCGAGTTGCATTGGGGGCTCCTCGGGCCTGCGAGGGTGGGATCCAGCACGTACAAGTCCAGCACGTACACGTGATTACTAAGCAGTAACTTAATCAGTCTGTGCTGACACTATCCATTTAGTCCACCCTGCTGCAGCCGGGCAGGCGGTGATCTGTGTCGCTCAGGGAAGCCTTGCCCCGGCGGGCCCCGCGCAGGGACGTGCGCAGCTGGATGTGCGCGGTCCGCGCGAGGATCGCGAGGTCGAGACCAGTCCCATGATGCTCTGCGTAGTGCGCGTCGAGGAGCGCGGGTTCGTCCCAGGGCATCCGGGAGCGGGCGCGCACCTGCGCCAGGCCGGTCAGGCCGGGGCGCAGTTCCTGCCACCAGGGGTCGGTCAGCGGGTCGCGCAGCGCGGGGTCGTCGGGGTGCGGGGGCGGCGGGCCGACCAGGGAGAGCTCGCCCCGTACGACGTGCGGCAGCCGGGACAGCAGGTCGAGCCGGAACCGCCGGGTGCGCAGCGACCGCAGCTCGAAGGGGCGGCCGCCCAGGCCGACGCGCGGTTCGCGGCGCACCACCCCTTCCCCGTCACCGCCCCGGCGGACGGCCAGGACCAGCGCGGCGAGCGCGAGCGCGGGGGCGGCCAGGAGGAGCAGGGCCGAGCCGAGTCCCAGGTCCAGGGCACGCTTGGCCGTCACGGCCGCCGCCCGGTCGGCCAGCGCGTCGGCGGCGGCGGACAGGGCCTCCCGGAGCGGGGCCCGTGCCGCTCCGGGCGCGGCCGGGCGCCATGTTCCGCGTACCGCTCTCTTCATGGTCACCGCAGTCCGCCTCGCGCTCCGCATCGCACCTGCCCGGGTTCGTGGACGTGCCGTTTATGACCGTCTCGCCGCATTTTGTGACAGAACAATCCCACGGTGCGATGGTGGGTGGGGGGTGTGTGGGTACGAGGTGCCTCCCGGTGTCGCGGAGAGGGCTCTCCGTAGAGGGGAAGCGGGCCCCGGAGTCGGCTCGCGCACCCGCTCTTCCGTGGCGAAACGACTGGTGGAGGCCGGTGCGAGCATTTAAGTTGAGCCCAACCGGCTCAGGTCCTTTGACTCTGTGCCCGGTGTGATGCATCCTTGAGTCAGATCCACTCAAGTAGTCAGTTGGAGGAATCGAAATGGCACGTGCGGTCGGCATCGACCTGGGCACGACTAACTCCGTCGTGAGCGTTCTCGAAGGCGGCGAGCCCACCGTCATCACCAACGCCGAAGGCGCCAGGACCACGCCGTCCGTCGTCGCCTTCGCGAAGAACGGCGAGGTGCTCGTCGGCGAGGTCGCCAAGCGCCAGGCGGTCACCAACGTCGACAGGACGATCCGTTCGGTCAAGCGCCACATGGGCACTGACTGGAAGATCGAGCTCGACGGCAAGAACTTCAACCCGCAGCAGATGAGCGCCTTCATCCTGCAGAAGCTGAAGCGGGACGCGGAGGCGTACCTGGGCGAGAAGGTCACCGACGCGGTGATCACCGTCCCGGCGTACTTCAACGACTCCGAGCGTCAGGCGACGAAGGAGGCCGGCGAGATCGCGGGCCTGAACGTCCTGCGCATCGTCAACGAGCCGACGGCCGCCGCCCTGGCGTACGGGCTCGACAAGGACGACCAGACGATCCTCGTCTTCGACCTCGGTGGCGGCACCTTCGACGTGTCGCTCCTGGAGATCGGTGACGGCGTCGTCGAGGTGAAGGCCACCAACGGTGACAACCACCTCGGTGGTGACGACTGGGACCAGCGCGTCGTCGACTACCTGGTGAAGCAGTTCGCCAACGGGCACGGCGTGGACCTGTCCAAGGACAAGATGGCTCTCCAGCGTCTCCGCGAGGCCGCGGAGAAGGCGAAGATCGAGCTCTCGTCCTCGACCGAGACCACGATCAACCTGCCCTACATCACGGCGTCGGCCGAGGGCCCGCTGCACCTGGACGAGAAGCTCACGCGCTCGCAGTTCCAGCAGCTGACCGCCGACCTGCTGGAGCGGTGCAAGACCCCGTTCCACAACGTCGTCAAGGACGCCGGCATCCAGCTCTCCGAGATCGACCACGTCGTTCTCGTCGGTGGCTCCACCCGTATGCCGGCCGTCGCGGAGCTCGTCAAGGAGCTGACCGCGGGCCAGGAGGCCAACAAGGGCGTCAACCCGGACGAGGTCGTCGCCATCGGCGCCTCGCTCCAGGCCGGTGTCCTCAAGGGCGAGGTCAAGGACGTCCTGCTGCTCGACGTCACCCCGCTGTCCCTCGGTATCGAGACCAAGGGCGGCATCATGACGAAGCTCATCGAGCGCAACACCACGATCCCCACGAAGCGCTCCGAGATCTTCACGACGGCCGAGGACAACCAGCCGTCCGTGCAGATCCAGGTCTACCAGGGCGAGCGCGAGATCGCGGCGTACAACAAGAAGCTCGGGATGTTCGAGCTGACCGGCCTGCCGCCGGCCCCGCGCGGTGTGCCGCAGATCGAGGTCGCCTTCGACATCGACGCCAACGGCATCATGCACGTCGCGGCCAAGGACCTCGGCACCGGCAAGGAGCAGAAGATGACCGTCACCGGTGGCTCCTCGCTGCCGAAGGACGAGGTCAACCGGATGCGTGAGGAAGCCGAGAAGTACGCCGAGGAGGACCACGCGCGCCGCGAGGCCGCCGAGTCGCGCAACCAGGGCGAGCAGCTCGTCTACCAGACGGAGAAGTTCCTCAAGGACAACGAGGACAAGGTCCCCGGTGACGTGAAGACGGAGGTGGAGACCGCGCTCACCGAGCTGAAGGAGAAGCTCAAGGGCGAGGACACCGCCGAGATCCGTACGGCCACCGAGAAGGTCGCGGCCGTCTCCCAGAAGCTGGGTCAGGCGATGTACGCCAACTCCCAGGCCGAAGGTGCCGCGCCCGGCGCGGACGCCGCGGGCGAGGGCCAGACCAAGGCCGACGACGACGTCGTCGACGCCGAGATCGTGGACGACGAGAAGGACACGAAGGGCGGTGCGGCGTGACCGAGGAGACTCCGGACTTCGACGAGAAGCCCGACGTCCCCTCCGGCTCCGACGACGACGCCGAGCCGAAGGCCGCCACCCCCTCCTCCGAGGAGGAGGCGGCGGCCCCGGCCGGGGACGCACAGCAGACAGCGGCCCTGACGGCCCAGCTGGACCAGGTCCGCACGGCGCTCGGTGAGCGCACGGGCGACCTCCAGCGGCTCCAGGCCGAGTACCAGAACTACCGCCGTCGCGTGGAGCGCGACCGGGTGACGGTCAAGGAGGTCGCGGTCGCGGGTCTCCTGAGCGAGCTCCTGCCCGTGCTCGACGACGTCGGCCGGGCACGGGAGCACGGCGAGCTCGTCGGCGGGTTCAAGTCGGTGGCCGAGTCCCTGGAGACGGTGGTCGCGAAGCTGGGCCTCCAGCAGTTCGGCAAGGAGGGCGAGCCCTTCGACCCGACGATCCACGAGGCCCTGATGCACAGCTACGCGCCGGACGTCACCGAGACGACCTGCGTGGCGATCCTGCAGCCTGGGTACCGCATCGGGGAACGCACCATCCGCCCCGCGCGGGTGGCCGTGGCCGAGCCGCAGCCGGGCGCCGCGCCCGCGGCGGCCAAGGAAGAGAAGGCGGACGACGAGGAGAGCGGTGGCACCGAGGAGGTCTGACATCAGGTCCGACCACCACGGTGAACACCGACGGGGCGTGCGGCCGGCCACAGGGCCGGCCGCACGGCCGATCGTCCGGAAGGAGGGACGTCGATGAGCACGAAGGACTTCGTCGAGAAGGACTACTACAAGGTCCTCGGCGTCCCCAAGGACGCCACCGACGCCGAGGTCAAGAAGGCCTACCGGAAGCTCGCCCGCGAGTACCATCCGGACGCCAACAAGGGTGACGCCAAGGCGGAGGAGCGCTTCAAGGAGATCTCCGAGGCCAACGACATCCTCGGTGACCCCAAGAAGCGCAAGGAGTACGACGAGGCGCGCGCCCTCTTCGGCAGCGGAGGCTTCCGGCCCGGTCCCGGCGGCGCCGGCGGCGCGGGCGGCAACTTCAACTTCGACCTGGGGGACCTCTTCGGAGGCGGGGCCCCGGGCGGCGGCGGCCAGGGCGGCGCCGGCGGGTTCGGCGGCGGCGGTCTGGGCGACGTCTTCGGCGGCCTGTTCAACCGCGGCGGCACGGGCACCCGTGTCCAGCCCCGCCGCGGCCAGGACATCGAGTCCGAGGTGACGCTCAGCTTCACCGAGGCCGTCGACGGGGCCACGGTCCCGCTGCGGATGTCCAGCCAGGCGCCCTGCAAGGCATGTTCGGGCACCGGCGACAAGAACGGCACCCCGCGCGTCTGCCCGACCTGTGTCGGCACCGGGCAGGTCTCCCGGGGCACCGGCGGCGGGTTCTCGCTCACCGATCCCTGCGTGGACTGCAAGGGCCGGGGCCTCATCGCCCAGGACCCCTGCGACGTCTGCAAGGGCAGCGGGCGGGCCAAGTCCTCCCGCACCATGCAGGTCAGGATCCCGGCCGGCGTGCTGGACGGCCAGCGGATCCGGCTGCGCGGCAAGGGCAGCCCGGGCGAGCGCGGCGGCCCGGCCGGCGACCTCTACGTCGTCGTCCACGTCGACGCCCACCCGGTCTTCGGCCGCAAGGGCGACAACCTCACGGTCACCGTGCCCGTCACCTTCGTGGAGGCGGCTCTCGGCGGCGAGGTGAAGGTCCCGACGCTGGGCGGCCCTCCGGTCACCCTGAAGCTGCCCGCGGGCACGCCGAACGGGCGTACGATGCGGGCCCGCGGCAAGGGGGCCGTGCGCAAGGACGGCACCCGGGGCGACCTCCTGGTCACCGTGGAGGTGGCCGTCCCCAAGGACCTCGGGGCGGACGCGCAGGACGCGCTGGAGGCCTACCGCAAGGCGACCGCGGGGGAGGACCCGCGGGCGGAGCTGTTCCAGGCGGCGAAGGGAGCTTGAGATGGACGGCCGTCGACGTAATCCGTACCAGCTGACCGACGAATCACCGGTGTACGTGATCTCGATCGCGGCCCAGCTCTCGGGCCTGCACCCGCAGACGCTGCGCCAGTACGACCGCCTCGGCCTGGTCTCGCCCGACCGCACGGCCGGGCGCGGTCGGCGCTACTCGGCCCGTGACATCGAACTGCTGCGCACCGTCCAGCAGTTGTCGCAGGACGAGGGCATCAACCTGGCGGGCATCAAGCGCATCATCGAGCTGGAGAACCAGGTCGCCGCGCTCCAGCAGCGCGTCGCCGAGCTCTCCGCGGCGGTGGACGGCGCGGCCGTGGCCATGCAGCAGCGTGAGGCCCAGGTGCACGCCTCCTACCGCCGCGACCTGGTGCCGTACCAGGACGTGCAGCAGACCGGCGCGCTGGTGGTCTGGCGGCCCAAGAGGCCGAAGGACTGAGGCACGCGCGGTGCCGGCTGTTCGGGCCCGCTCCCGGAGTTCACGCTTCTGGGGCGGGCCTTGGCGTGGGCGGCCCGGCCTCCGTGTCCGCGATGCCCGACCGCACGAGGAGCACGCCCAGGTGGGTGCGGCTGTGGGCGCCGAGCGTCTGCATGAGCTTGGAGATGTGCGAGCGGCAGGTGCGGACGCTGATGCCCAGCTTGCGGGCCACCACGTCGTCGACGTGGCCCTCCGCCAGGAGCCGGGCGACGCTCTGCTGGACGGCGGTGACCGGGGCGCCGGGGGTGATGGGGAGCTGATCGGTGTACGGGGTGGCCTGGGCCCAGAGGACCTCGTAGACCTGGGCGAGGTAGGCCACGAGCGCCGGGTGGCGGATGTGGAGCGCCGAACTGCGGTCGGTGGTGGCGGGGATGAACGCAGCCGTGCGGTCGAAGATGAGCAGCCGTTCCACCGTGAGTTCGGTGGTCCGCACCTGGAGGGACTCCGCGGGGACAAGGTGCAGGTAGTCCCTGACCTGGGTGCTGTAGCGCGCCGGGTGCTGATAGATGTGTCGGAGCCTGGCGCCCTGCGCGATGGCGATCCGGGCGTTGTCCAGGGCGGTGCGCAGGGTGGCGTGGGGGCGGTCGCTCCCCGGCTGCGCCGTGAGGACCTCCGTCGTGGCCTGGGCGGTGGCCTCCCGGATGGCCTCGCGTATCGCCTCCGGCCCTTCCAGCATGGTGATGGCCAGATGGGGGTCGCCGTCGGCTATGCCGGCCATCGGCGCCAGTGACCGGGCCAGCGTGAGCGTCAGCTCGATGCGCTCGTCTATCTCGCGGGTGAGCGGCTGCAGCAGACGGGCCAGGGCCGCGGACGGCGGGACGGGGAGCATCCGGTCCTCGTCCCAGGGATCGGCCTGCACCAGCGCCATGTCGATGAGGCACGGTGCCGTGACGAGGTCGCCACGGGCGATCTTCCCCTGGCGCAACGCCCGTTCGTACAGCTCGAGTCCGGGAGCGCACAGCTCCCTCGGTCCGTGGCGGTGCGGCGGTTGTGCTGGTTCTGTCCCCATCTGGGAGCCCCCCGCTTTGTACGCTGCAACAAGTTGCCGGTGGCGCAAGCCTAGTAGCCGGGTGGAGTGTGGGTGTGTCGTGGTCGCGCGGGGCACCCCCGTACGTCCACGACCGGGCTGCCGCTCCCGGTTTCGGGCGGCGGCACCTGGCAGGACACGGGGGTATTCACGGTCAGGAATCCTGGTCCAGGATTCCTGACCGTGAAATGAGGTATCCGAGCTGGGCCCGGCTGCTGCTGCCGAGTGCGGCGTTCAGCTTCGCGATATGCGCCCGGCAGGTGCGGACGTTCATGCCGAGCCTGCGCGCTATGGAGTCGTCGACATGGCCCTCGACGAGGAGTTGGGCGATGGAGCGCTGGACGCCGCTGATACCGGCCGTCGTCGGGGTGTACGGAATATCCTCCAGCAGGGGAGTGGCGCGTTGCCAGAGCTGCTCGAAGACGTTTATCAAATAGGAGACGAGACCCGGGTGCCTCAGTTCCAGCGCGACCGTCAGGTCGTCCTGAGCGGGAATGAAGGCGACCGTGCGGTCGAAGATGAGCATGCGTTCCACGAGCTCTTCGAGCGTGCGGATCTCCACGCCCTCGGCGAGCCGCTCCGCGTACACGAACGTCCCCTGATGGTGGCGGACCGTGTGCTGGTAGAGGGTGCGGATACCGACGCCCCGGTCCACCACGGCCCTGCCCCGTTCCAGCCCCTTGCTGAGGATGTCCTCGCTCCGGACCCCGCCGGGCTGCACGGTGAGCACTTCCATGCGGCACTCCGCCGTGGCCACGTCGATGGCCGCGTTGATGCGGGTGCTGCCTTCGAGCACGGTGATGGCGTGCGTCGTCGGCGGGTCCTGGGCGCTGATGTCCATGAAGGGTTCGAAGGACTCGGCCAGCTCCAGGGAGTGGCGCCTGCGCTCCTGGATCTCCCTCTCGATGGGGTGCAGCCACTGGGCGAGGGCCGCCGAGGGCGGCACGGGGCGTAGCCAGTCGGCGTCGTCCGGGTCGGGGTGGAGCAGGGCGAAGTCCATCAGGCACGGAGCCGGTTCCACCTCCGCACGCGGTATGCGGCCGGACCGCAGCGCGCTCGCGTAGAGGCGCTGTCCCGCATCGCATAGTTGCGTGATCCCGTGCGGATGTGACGCTTTTGAACCGCTTGTATCCATATCTCCACCCCCCATGTTCCTGAACGTGCAAGAACATGATGCATCGATCCAGTGGTGCTTGCGTGTCCGCGTGAGACATCGTCTTGAGTGCGGGGGAGATGAATCCATCAAGTGAGGACGAAGCCGAAATGTCTAAGCGAATGCTTCGCTCGGTGCTTGCCACTGCTTTCGTGGGGGCCCTGGCCTACGGCGCGTTGGGTGTTCACGACATCACCTGGGGGGCCGCGCCGGCCGAGCAGGCGGCGACCGTGAACGGTGACATCACCTGGGGCGCGGCTCAGGGCGACATCACCTGGGGCGCGGCTCCGCGCGACATCACCTGGGGCGCGACCTCCGGTGACATCACGTGGGGTGCGGCTCCGCGCGACATCACGTGGGGCGCGACCTCCGGTGACATCACGTGGGGCACGGCTCCGGCCGGCGCGGGCGCATGACCACCCCACCGGACGACCGCACCTTTCGACGGGAGATGGCCACGGCCTACCGCTCAGGGTGGCATTTCATCGATCTGCTCACGGCGCTGACCCGCCAGGGCGATTCGTTGATGGTCACCCTGTTCGGAGAGCCGGTCGTCGTCGTGATGGAGGCGGAGGACGACATTCGCGCCTACCGCTGTCTCCGCCGTCCCCGAGGTGCTCCGCAGCCGGTCCGCTGTGCCGTGAGGTACGGCATGATCTTCGTCAATCTCGACCAGCGCGATCACGAGCTGTTCGAACAAGAAGCCATTTCCGCCACCCCCCGCAGCGCCTGAACGATTCCCCCGTCGTTCCATGTCGTTCAGGCGCTTCCCCCACACAGCGGCGCCATCGTGACCTGAACACGATGGCGCCGTTGTGCTGCCCGGGGGCGGTTCAGCCCCTGCCGAGCGCCCGGTCCACGGCGATCTCGATGACCACCCGCTCGGGGTTGTGCGCCGGCGTGCGCTCGTACCGCTCCGTGTAGCGGCGTACCGCGTCCTCGACCTGGCCGGACTCCGTACGGATCACCGCGCGCCCTTCCAGCGTCGCCCAGCGGCGCCCCTGCATCTGGCAGACCGCGACCCGTGCCCCCTCCGGGCCGGCCGCCAGGACGTGGGCGACCTTCCGGCTCCTCCCGCTCGTGATGACCCGTGCGGTCAGGGTGTCCGGGTCGTACGTCACGCCGACGGGCACCACGTGCGGCGTCCCGTCCGGGCGGAGCGTGGTCAGTGTGCAGACATGGCGCTCCCGCCAGAAGGCGAGGTAGTCCGGGCCGGGGTTGCGTACGTCAGGCATGGGTCCAGCCTAGAGAGAAGGGTGCCGGAAGGCCGACGGAGGCGGAGTTTCAGGCTTGAGTGGAATAGACTCAACTTTGTACTCGTTGATGGAGTCATGGTTCCCCGACCCACCCGTTCCCGTACGAGGAGGAGACAGCGCCCGTGGACGCCGAGCTGACCAACAAGAGCCGGGATGCCCTCAACGCGGCCACCAGCAGGGCCGTCAAGGACGGTCACCCCGACCTGACCCCCGCACATCTGCTGCTGGCGCTGCTCGCGGGCGAGGACAACGCGAACATCACCGACCTGCTGGCCGCCGTCGAGGCCGACCAGGTGGCCGTGCGCGAGGAGACCGAACGGCTGCTCGGCTCGCTGCCCAGTGTCACCGGCTCGACCGTCGCCCCGCCCCAGCCCAGCCGTGACCTGCTCGCCGTCCTCGCCGACGCCGACCAGCGGGCGAAGGAGCTCGGCGACGACTACCTCTCCACCGAGCACCTGCTGATCGCCGTCGCGGCGAAGGGCGGCCGTGCCGGTGAGATCCTCCAGGAGCAGGGGGCCGGCGCCGAGAAGCTGCTGGACGCGTTCGAGAAGAGCAGGGGAGGGCGCCGGGTGACCACTCCCGACCCCGAGGGCCAGTACAAGGCCCTGGAGAAGTTCGGCACCGATTTCACCGCCGCCGCACGCGAGGGCAAGCTCGACCCGGTCATCGGCCGGGACCAGGAGATCCGGCGCGTGGTGCAGGTGCTCTCGCGCCGTACGAAGAACAACCCCGTGCTCATCGGTGAGCCCGGCGTCGGCAAGACGGCCGTCGTGGAGGGGCTCGCGCAGCGCATCGTCAAGGGTGACGTGCCGGAGTCCCTGCGGAACAAGAAGCTGGTCTCCCTGGACCTCGGGGCGATGGTCGCGGGTGCCAAGTACCGCGGTGAGTTCGAGGAGCGCCTCAAGACCGTCCTCTCCGAGATCAAGGAGAGCGACGGCCAGATCATCACCTTCATCGACGAGCTGCACACCGTCGTCGGCGCGGGCGCCGGCGGCGACTCCGCGATGGACGCGGGCAACATGCTCAAGCCGATGCTCGCCCGCGGTGAGCTGCGGATGGTCGGTGCCACCACGCTCGACGAGTACCGCGAGCGCATCGAGAAGGACCCCGCCCTGGAGCGCCGCTTCCAGCAGGTCCTCGTCGCCGAGCCGTCCGTCGAGGACACCATCGCGATCCTGCGCGGTCTCAAGGGCCGCTACGAGGCCCACCACAAGGTGCAGATCGCGGACTCCTCGCTGGTCGCGGCCGCGACCCTCTCCGACCGCTACATCACCTCCCGCTTCCTCCCCGACAAGGCCATCGACCTCGTCGACGAGGCGGCGTCGCGGCTCCGGATGGAGATCGACTCCTCACCCCTGGAGATCGACGAGCTCCAGCGTTCCGTCGACCGGCTGCACATGGAGGAGCTGGCGCTCAGGAACGAGACCGACGAGGGATCCAAGCAGCGGCTGGAGAAGATCCGCCGCGACCTCGCCGACAAGGAGGAGGAGCTGCGCGGCCTCACCGCCCGCTGGGAGAAGGAGAAGCAGGGCCTCAACCGGGTCGGTGAGCTCAAGGAACGCCTCGACGACCTGCGGGGCCAGGCCGAACGCGCCCAGCGCGACGGCGACTTCGACACCGCCTCCAAGCTGCTGTACGGGGAGATCCCCAACCTGGAGCGGGAGCTGGCTGAAGCGGCCGAGGCCGAGCAGGAGGCCGCCAAGGACACCATGGTCAAGGAGGAGGTCGGCCCGGACGACATCGCCGACGTCGTCGGTGCCTGGACCGGGATCCCCGCCGGACGCCTCCTGGAGGGCGAGACGCAGAAACTGCTGCGCATGGAGTCGGAGCTCGGCCGGCGGCTGATCGGCCAGACCGAGGCCGTGCGGGCCGTCTCCGACGCGGTGCGCCGCACCCGGGCCGGGATCGCCGACCCGGACCGCCCCACCGGCTCGTTCCTCTTCCTCGGACCGACCGGTGTCGGCAAGACCGAGCTGGCCAAGGCCCTGGCGGACTTCCTGTTCGACGACGAGCGGGCGATGATCCGCATCGACATGAGCGAGTACAGCGAGAAGCACAGCGTCGCCCGTCTCGTCGGTGCCCCGCCCGGATACGTCGGGTACGAGGAGGGCGGCCAGCTCACGGAGGCGGTCCGCCGCCGCCCGTACAGCGTCGTCCTGCTGGACGAGGTGGAGAAGGCCCACCCCGAGGTCTTCGACATCCTGCTCCAGGTGCTCGACGACGGCCGGCTGACCGACGGGCAGGGGCGGACGGTGGACTTCCGCAACACCATCCTGGTCCTGACGTCGAACCTCGGCAGCCAGTTCCTCGTGGACCCGCTGACCGAGCCGGAGGTGAAGAAGGAGCAGGTGCTGGAGGTCGTGAGGGCCTCGTTCAAGCCGGAGTTCCTCAACCGGCTGGACGACCTGGTCGTCTTCTCCGCGCTCTCCGCCGACGAACTGGCCCACATCGCGGGCCTCCAGGTCGACCGCCTCGCCGGCCGGCTGGCCGACCGGCGGATCACCCTGGACGTCACGCCCGAGGCGCTGGCCTGGCTGGCCGAGGAGGGCAACGACCCGGCCTACGGCGCCCGGCCGCTGCGCCGGCTCATCCAGACCGCGATCGGCGACCGGCTCGCCAGGGAGATCCTCGCGGGCGAGATCAAGGACGGCGACACGGTGCGGGTGGACCGCGCCGGGGACGGTCTGATCGTGGGGGCCGCCGCCGCGGCGAAGACGCTGTAGCCGCGCGTCCGTTCCGTGTCCCCGGCCGGTGCCCGCACAGGCACCGGCCGGGGACACGTGTGTGTCCGCACGCATTGTTCCGTGCACCCGACATCCATCGCATGGGCGGCCGGGTGGGAGCGCGCCCGCGAAATCGAGCCGAAAATTTCCATTCGATGGCTGGATGCGAGAGGCGGTACCGAGGGTAAGGGCGTTATTTGTACCGGAGCGATACATATCCGTGTGCTCGCGTACGAGGGCGTCGACTCCCGGGGGGATGAGTGGTATCCACTGAATATCCGGACACTTTGGACTCCCCTTTCCTGTGTGGTGCGGGGGTATAGGCGGAATTCACCAGCCGGTAAGGTGCGCGCATGACGGAACGGAAACCTGATGAGATAAGTCTCGACTCGAAAGATCGCAAACGTGACAATCTCATTCGCCTCAGCGAATTCCGTACCCTGTGGACGGCTTATGCCCAGTCGGTCTTCGGAGACCAGCTGGCCCGTGTGGCACTGTCGCTGCTGGTCTTCGAACGCACCGAGTCGGCGGGCTGGACCGCGGCGACCTACGCACTGACGACCCTGCCCGCCCTGCTGTCCGGGGTACTCCTGTCCGGCCTCGCGGACCGCTTCCCACGGCGCACGGTCATGGTCCGGTGCGACCTGGCGCGCGCCGTCGTCGTCGGCCTGATGGCCCTGCCCGGGACACCGCTGCCCCTGCTCGCCGGACTGCTGGTGCTGGCCCAGCTGGCCGAGGCGCCCTTCGGTGCCGCTCAGGGCGCCCTGCTGCCCACCGTGCTCGGCCCGCGCAGGTACGAGCGCGGCCAGCGCGTCATGCTGATCACCCATCAGGCCGGGCAGCTGATCGGTTTCGCCGGCGGCGGTGTGCTGGTCGTGTGGCTGGGCAGCCACGCCTCCCTGGGCCTGAACGCGGTGACGTTCCTGCTCTCCGCGACCCTCATCCGGTTCGGTGTGAAGGCACGGCCCGTCGAGGGCGGGGCCGCCGAACAGAAGCGGGTGCACCTCCAGGTCGGCAGCGCGGTCGCGCTGATCTGGGCGGACCCGCGGCTCCGGTCGCTGGTCGCGCTCGGGTGGCTGGCCGGGTTCATCGTGCTGCCGGAGGGGCTGGCGGCGCCCTTCGCCCAGGAGGCGGGCGGCGGCGGAGCGGCGGTCGGGCTGCTGCTGGCCGCGCACCCGGCGGGCATGGTGGTGGGCGCGGCCCTGCTGGGCCGGACCGCGGTCGGGGACGACTGGCGGCGCCGGCTCCTCGGTCCCCTGGCGATCGGCGCGAACGTGCCGCTGATCCTGTACTGGGCGGGCCCCGGCGTCGGGGGCGCGGTGCTGCTGCTGGTGCTGTCGGGCGTGTGCTCGGCGTACCAGATCACCGCCGGTGCCACCTTCGTCCTCCTCACGCCCGTGGACCAGCGCGGGCAGGCGCTCGGGCTGGCCAGGTCGGGGCTGATCGCCATGCAGGGCATCGGTGTCGCCTCGGGCGGACTGGCCACGGAGCTCTCCGGGTCCTCGGCGGCCACCATCGCCGGGACCGGTCTGCTGGGGACCCTCTGCGCGGTCCTGGTGGCCGTGGCCTGGGCGAGGGCCCGCGACACCGGCACGGGGACGATTCCCCTGAGGGCGTAGGACTACCCGAGACCGATCGCGGCTAGGGTCGGGAGCAGGAAACCACGAGCGATCCACAGGAGTACCCAGCGATGTCTATCGACCCGTCCTCGATTCCCAGCTTCGGGGGCCAGCCCGAGCCGCAGCCGACAGGACCCGAGGGCCCCGTCGTCCCCGACCAGGACCTTGTCAAGCAGCTTCTCGAGCAGATGGAGCTGAAGTACGTCGTCGACGACGAGGGTGACCTCGCCGCGCCCTGGGAGGAGTTCCGCACGTACTTCATGTTCCGCGGCGAGGCGGAGCAGCAGGTCTTCTCGGTCCGTACGTTCTACGACCGCCCCCACGCGGTCGACCAGCGCGCCGTGCTGCTCGACGCGATCGACGACTGGAACCGCCGCACCCTGTGGCCCAAGGTCTACACGCACTCGCACGAGGGCGAGGAGGGCGCGGCCGCCTCGGTCCGGCTGATCGGTGAGGCGCAGATGCTCATCGGCACCGGCGTCAGCCTGGAGCACTTCGTCTCCTCGACGGTCAGCTGGGTCCGTGCCTCGATCGAGTTCGACAAGTGGCTCGTGGAGCGCCTGGGCCTGGAGCCCTCCGGGAAGGACGCCGAGGGCGGCGGCGCGGCGGCGGAGCAGACCCCGGACGCCTGATCCCGCACCGCGACGCGAGCCCGGCCGGGCGGCGGTGGTCCTCGGGGACCACGGCCCCGGCCGGGCTCGCGTCCGTCCGGGGGCTCAACGCCCGGTGTCGCAACGCCCGGTGTCTCACCGCTTGGTGGCTCACCGTCCGGTGGAGAGGCCCTTCAGCCGTGTGACCGCCTCTTCGAGTACGTCCACCCGCTTGCAGAACGCGAAGCGCACGAAGGGCGCGCCCTGTTCCTGGTGGTCGTAGAAGACGGCGTTCGGGACGGCGACCACCCCGCACCGCTCCGGCAGGGCCCGGCAGAACGCGACACCGTCCCGCTCGCCGCCGAGCGGTCGGATGTCGGCGGTGACGAAGTACGTCCCGGCGGGCCGGTGGACCCCGAAGCCGGCCTTCGCGAGTCCGTCGCTCAGCAGGTCCCGCTTGGCGAGCAGATCGGCACGCAGGTCGTCGAAGTAGCGGTCGGGCAGCCGCAGCGCCTCGGCGACCGCGTACTGGAGGGGGCCGCCGGAGACGAACGTCAGGAACTGCTTGGCGGACCTCACCGCGGTCACCAGCTCCGGGCTCGCGGTGATCCAGCCGATCTTCCAGCCGGTGAACGAGAACGTCTTGCCGGCGCTGCTGATGGTCACCGTGCGCTCGCGCATGCCGGGGAAGGAGGCGAGCGGGATGTGCTCGCCCTCGAACACCAGGTGCTCGTAGACCTCGTCGGTGACCACGAGCAGATCGCGTTCGCAGGCGAGTTCGGCCACGGCGGCCAGCTCGTCGCGGCGGAGCACGGTGCCGGTGGGGTTGTGCGGGGTGTTCAGGAGGATCAGGCGGGTGCGGGGCGTCACGGCGGCGCGCAGCTCGTCCAGGTCGAGCCGGAAGGCGCCGCCGTCGGGCCGGAGCGTGACGGGCACCCTGGTGCCGCCCGCCATGGCGATACAGGCGGCGTAGGAGTCGTAGTACGGCTCCAGGGCGATGACCTCGTCGCCGGGCTCCACGAGGGCCAGCAGGGAGGCGGCGACGGCCTCGGTGGCGCCGGCGGTGACCAGGACCTCGCTGTCGGGGTCGTACGTCAGCGCGTAGCGGCGCAGCTGGTGCTCGGCCACGGCCGTGCGCAGCTCGGGGACGCCCGGGCCGGGCGGGTACTGGTTGCCGTGGCCCGCCCGCAGGGCCCGTACCGCGGCCTCACGGACCTCCTCGGGCCCGTCGGTGTCGGGAAAACCCTGGCCGAGATTGATGGAGCCGGTCCGTACGGCCAGCGCCGACATCTCGGCGAAGATCGTCGTGCCGAACGCGGTGAGGCGGCGGTTGAGCAGCGGTCGTCCCTGTGTCATGGGCGCCATCCTGGGCGTAGCTCTGGAGTTGCTCAAGTCCGCTTTGGCCCGGGCGGGGCGCGGGAATCCCCCGGGCACACAGGAAGCGGGAGACCTCGCTTCGGGGGAGAGGGAGAGGGTGAGGTCGATGGGGATGGTCTTCTTCGTCGTGTTCGTCGTGATCGTGGTGCTGGGGATCACCGCGCTCGCCTCGGGAACGCGTGGCCGGAAGAAGCCGTCGGCCGGATACGGGGGACGGGGCCGCCGCGGGAGCTGGGGCGGCGACGCCGGGGGCTCGGGGGGCTCCGGAGGATCCGACGGCGGCAGCTGGTGGGCCGGTGACGGCGGATCGCACCACGGAGGGCATTCGTGCGGTGGCGGCGGCCACTCCTGCGGGGGCGGCGGTGGCTGCGGCGGCGGGGGCGGCGACTGAGGGCCGGGTGCCGGCCGCGTCCGGCACCCGGAAGACCTCCGTACGTCCATGACGGTGCCCGGCGGATCAACTCCCGCCGGGCACTGCCACGTTGGCATCGGTCTCGGTACATGTGCGGTCCCGTGGCGGCTTCTTCGGGAACACCTGAACCGTCCTGCCCCCGAGGGGATGGAAACAACGGTGAGTTGGGCAAAAAAGCTGCGAGTGTCGCTTACTTCATGATTTCCTCGTTGTAAAGAACATTCAGCCCCCGGAACCCAGTTGGACCGGTTCGGGCGTCCCCCATCCCCCACGTGCGCGACGCCGGGGGCACCCCCTGTCCATGTTCCACATGTGTGTGCGGAGCCGATCCAATGCTCACGACCCTCCAGACCGCCTATTCCGACACCCGTGCCGCCGACCTGGCCTGGGCGCTGGGCCGTGAGCCGCTGCCCGCCCTCGCCGTGCTCGACCTCCGACTGGGGGACGCGACACTGCAGATGAGGCTGCTCGGAGCCTCCCATCAGGTGCTGCTGGAAGAGGAGCGGGGGTCCTGCTCCGAGACCGTGGCCTGCATCCCTGGCAGCAGCACCCCGCTGCCCCTCGGTGTCGCCAAGCGGCTCGGTGACTGGGAGTACGAGTTCGCGGCGCGCGTCGAGACGCTCTCCGAGGGCTCGTTCGCCGGGCGCGCCCAGGAACTGCTCGCCCTGGTCGCCGACCATCCGCACGGCCTCGCGGGGACGTTTCCCGGCAGCCCGCACGCGTTCACCGCGATGCTGGCACAGCGGACGGAGGGGCAGGTGCGCTGGCGGACGTGGCACGCGTACCCGCAGGAAGGGCAGTTGGTCGTGACCCGGACGCGGGTCGGCGTACGGATGGCGGCGCCCGCCCTGTGAGCCGGGGCGGGGGCCGCCGGCGGCCGGAACACGCCGTCCGGGCCGCACTTGCACCCGTGTGGGTGACAAGCAGCAACGGCGCAGTGACGTAGCGTTCCCTTCATGATCGACCAGCAGACGTCGCTGCGAGGGGGCGCGGCGCGGATTTCCGTACGGCCGCGGACCGGCCGTTTCCTGGTGCTGGCCGTGGTGTTCGTCTGTGCCGCGTGCGGCCTGGTGTACGAGCTCGAACTGGTGGCGCTGGCCTCCTACTTGATCGGCGACTCGGTCACCCAGGCCTCTGTCGTGCTCTCCGTGATGGTGTTCGCGATGGGCATCGGGTCGCTCCTCGCGAAACGTTTACGCAGCCGGGCCGCGGTCGGATTCGGTCTGCTGGAGGCCGCCCTCGCACTGATCGGCGGGACCTCGGCGCTCGTGCTGTACGCGTCCTTCGCGTGGCTCGGGGAGTCGCGGTACGCGCTGGTGGGGTTCTCGCTCGCGATCGGCGTCCTCATCGGGGCGGAGATCCCGCTGCTGATGACGCTGATCCAGCGGGTCGACCGGCAGGACGCGGGCGGGGCGGTCGCCGATCTCTTCGCCGCCGACTACGTGGGGGCGCTGGTGGGCGGGCTCGCCTTCCCGTTCCTGCTGCTGCCGCTGATGGGCCAGCTCACCGGCGCGCTGTTCACCGGCGCGATCAACGCGGCGGCGGGCGGGGCACTGGTGCTGTGGGTGTTCCGGCGTGACCTGGACGCGCGGTCCCGCTGGCTGCTGATCACGGTCAACGTCACGGTGATCGCCCTGCTGGCCACGGCGACGGTCCTGGTCGACGACTTCGAGCGGGCGGCGCGGCGCGCGGTGTACGGCGGCGACGTGCGGGTCGCCGAGCAGACCGGGGTGCAGGAGGTCGTCCTCACCGGGGCGGGCCGGGGCTCCCTGGACCTCTACCTGGACGGCCGGCTGCGGGTCAGCTCCCGCGACGAGTACCGCTACCACGAGGCACTGGTGCACCCGGCGATGGCGGGGCGGCACGCACGGGTGCTGATCCTCGGCGGGGGTGACGGACTGGCCGCCCGGGAGGTCCTGCGCCACCCCGGCGTCGAGTCCGTCGTGGTCGTGGAGCTCGATCCGGCCGTCACCCGGTTGGCCCGCACGGACCCGGCACTGTCCGGGCTCAACGCCCACGCGTACGACGATCCGCGGCTGACGGCGGTCACGGGAGACGCCTTCACCTGGCTCCGTTCCCGGCACGGCCGCTACGACGTGGTCATCTCGGACCTGCCGGACCCCGGGATCACGGCCAGCACCAAGCTCTACTCGGCGGAGTTCTACGGTCTGGTCGCGGGCGCCCTGGAGCCGGGCGGCCGACTGGTGGTGCACGCGGGGCCGCTGGACAGCAGGCCCGCCACCTTCTGGACGGTGGAGGCGTCGATGCGCGCGGGCGGACTCTCCACCCGCCCGTACCGCGTCGAGGGGCGGCTCGTCGGCTTCGCCGCGGGACCGGACCGCTCCAGGGACACGTCCAAGGCGCCGCACGACTGGGGGTTCGTGCTGGCCGGCCGGGATCCGTCGGTCCCGCTGAGCCTGGGGGCGGGCGCTCCTGGCCTGAGGTCGCTGGGGGAGCGGGAACTGCTGGCGGCCGGCCGCTCCGCGGAGCGGGTCCGGCCGCCCGAGTCACCGCCGTCGACGCTGGTGCACCCCCGGTACTGGGAGGAGCCGTGAGCGGACACGGGGAGTACACGGGTGTGTACGGGGCCGGGGAAGCGCTGACGGGACGGCCGAGGCTGAGTAGGCTCGGTCGGTATGGAGCATGAGGTGTTCGTCCCGGTTCCGGTCGCGTCCCTTCGGCGGACGCTGGCCGATCCCGTCGCCGTCGCTCGGTGCGTCCCCGGCTTCCAGCAGGACGCCGACGCCGCGGCGGGCCCCTTGGCGGGTCGGCTGAAGGTGCGGGCCGGCGGTCACACGATCACCTACCGGGGGGCGTTGACCCTGCGGCCCGCCGACGGGGGCGAGACGTTCTCCGTGGCGGGGGAGGGCGTGGAGGCCCGGGGCGCGGGCTCCGCGAAGCTGGCCCTGATCGTGAGCCTCGCACCGACGGACGGCGGCACGACCATCGGCTTCGCCGGGGCGGCCAGTGGTGACGGCCGCATCCTGGACCTGGAGGACGCGGCGGCACTCGCCGCGGCCCAGCGACTGCTGGACCGTTTCGTCCAGCAGTTGGTCACGGAGTCCCTGGCGTCGCGGGACGCGGAAGGGGCCGCGGGCGCGGCCGATGCTTCGGGTGTCTCCGGTGCTTCCGGTGCTTCCGGTGCTTCCGGTGTCTCCGGAGCGGAATCCCCGGGTGACGCGTCGGCCGTATCGGAACCTGCCGTATCGGAATCCGCTGCTCCGGAATCTGCCGCTTCGGAGCCCGCCGCTTCGGAGCCCGCCGACTCCGCTCCGACCGGTGAACCGGCCCTCGGCGCTGAGTCGGATGCGGAGCTCGACGCGGAATCCGACATGGCGTCCGACATGGCGTCCGACATGGCGTCCGACATGGATTCCGTGTTCGATGCACCCGTACCGCCGTCGTCCCTCGATGCCTCCCCGGATCTGGAGCTCGGCGTGCCCGACGAGCCGCCGGCCGAGGCCGCGCACGCCCGCCGCACGATGATCGGCCGCAGCACCGAGGAGGTCGACCACGCCCCGCCGCGCGGTCGGTACGCTCCCGTGCCCTCGCCCGAATCGGGCGTCGCGGGGATCACCCTGCGCTGGATCGCTCCGGCCGCCGCGCTGGCGATCGCCTCCGCCGTGGTCGTCGGCCGGGCCCTGCGGCGACGGCGGTGAAGGCGGCGCCGCGCCAGTAGTGTCATAGGCGTGAGCAGAGCTACGAAGAATGTCCGGCTGACCGCCGGCGACGCCGAGTTGACCGTCGACCCCGTCCACGGCTGCCGGATCAGCAGCTTCCGGATCGGCGGTACCGAACTGCTGCGCCAGGGCGAGCGGTACGGCTGCTTCCCGATGGTGCCTTGGTGCGGCCGTACCGAGAACGGGCTGTTCCGCAACGGCGGCGACCTCCACCAGATGCCGTTGAACTCCCCGCCGCACGCCATCCACGGCACCGGGCGCGACACCGCCTGGCAGCTCGCCCGACAGGACGACGCGGAAGCGGCCTTCTTCTACGACCTGGCCGACCCGTGGCCGTACAAGGGGCGGGTGACCCAGTCCTTCGAGCTGACCGAGGACGCGCTGACGCTCCGCCTCGGCGTCGAGACGTACGGGAACTCCTTCCCGGCCCAGGCCGGATGGCACCCCTGGTTCCTCCGCAACACCGGTGGTCAGGACGTGCGCATCGACTTCGAGGCCGCCTGGCAGGAGGAGCGGGGCGACGACCACCTTCCGACCGGTCACCGGATCGACCCCCGGCCCGGCCCCTGGGACGACTGCTTCGGGATGCCGGACGGCGTCGAGGTGAAGCTCACCTGGCCCGAGCAGCTGGAGCTCACCGTCAAGAGTCGCGACGAGTGGGTCGTGATCTACGACGAGCAGGCCGAAGCGGTCTGCGTGGAGCCCCAGTCGGGCCCGCCGAACGGGCTGAACACCACCCCCCGGCTCGTCACCCCGATCGATCCCCTGGAGATCGCCTCGACGTGGAGCTGGACCCGGCTCTGACCGCACCTGGTGCGGGCCGGGGCTGCCGGGGGCGGGTGCGGTGGTGCCAGCGCTTACCCTCGTGGGCATGACTGACGTACGTGCTGAGCTGCTCCAGCAGATCAAGGACAAGGCCGTGGTGCACGGCAAGGTGACCCTCTCCTCGGGGCTGGAAGCCGATTGGTACATCGACCTGCGCCGGATCACGCTGGACGGCGAGGCCGCACCGATGGTCGGCCAGGTGATGCTCGACGCCACCGCCGAGCTGGACTACGACTGTGTCGGCGGCCTGACCCTGGGCGCCGACCCCGTCGCCACGTCGATGCTGCACGCCTCCGCGGCGCGAGGCCGGCGCCTGGACGCCTTCGTCGTCCGCAAGGCGCAGAAGGCCCACGGGATGCAGCGCCGCATCGAGGGCACCGACGTCAGGGGGCGCCGCTGCCTCGTCGTCGAGGACACCTCCACCACCGGCGGATCGCCGCTGACCGCGGTCGAGGCGGTGCGTGAGGCCGGCGGTGAGGTCGTCGCCGTCGCCGTGATCGTGGAGCGGGGCGCCGCACCGGCCATCGCCGAGGCCGGGCTGCCGTACCTCCACGTGTACTCGGTCGCCGACCTCGGCCTGGCCTGACCTGCACGTTTCCCGAGGGGTGGACCGTTTCACGTGAAACGGTCCACCCCTCGGTCCCGTTCGCCCCGCATCTGTGGGCCCGGGCGGGGTGGAGCCGGAGCGGGAGTCTGGAAAGATGGGGGCCGACGATGACGTCGCCCCCCAGGTCAGGGACCAGCACGCACACCCGCACATCCCAAGGAGCGGACAGATGCCCATCGCAACCCCCGAGGTCTACGCCGAGATGCTCGACCGGGCGAAGGCAGGCAAGTTCGCCTACCCGGCCATCAACGTGACGTCGACCCAGACCCTGCACGCTGCGCTGCGCGGCTTCGCGGAGGCGGAGAGCGACGGCATCGTCCAGATCTCCACCGGTGGTGCCGAGTTCCTGGGCGGCCAGTACAACAAGGACATGGTCACGGGCGCGGTCGCCCTGGCCGAGTTCGCGCACGTCGTCGCCGCCAAGTACGACATCACGGTCGCCCTGCACACCGACCACTGCCCCAAGGACAAGCTGGACGGCTACGTCCGCCCGCTGATCGAGGTCTCCGCCGAGCGCGTCGCCAAGGGCCAGAACCCGCTGTTCCAGTCCCACATGTGGGACGGGTCGGCCGAGACCCTCGCCGACAACCTGGCCATCGGTCAGGAGCTGCTCGCCAAGGCCGCCGCCGCCAAGATCATCCTTGAGGTGGAGATCACCCCGACCGGTGGCGAGGAGGACGGCGTCACCCACGAGATCAACGACGAGCTGTACACGACCGTCGACGACGCGCTCCGCACCGCCGAGGCGCTCGGCCTGGGCGAGAAGGGCCGCTACCTGCTGGCCGCGTCCTTCGGCAACGTCCACGGCGTCTACAAGCCGGGCAACGTCGTCCTGCGCCCGGAGCTCCTCAAGGACCTCCAGGAGGGCGTCGGCGCCAAGTACGGCAAGACGTCGCCGTTCGACTTCGTCTTCCACGGCGGCTCCGGCTCCACGGCCGAGGAGATCGCCACCGCGCTGGAGAACGGCGTCGTGAAGATGAACCTCGACACCGACACCCAGTACGCCTTCACCCGCCCGATCGTGGACCACATGTTCCGCAACTACGACGGCGTGCTGAAGGTCGACGGCGAGGTCGGCAACAAGAAGGTCTACGACCCGCGCAGCTGGGGCAAGTCCGCCGAGGCGGGCATGGCCGCGCGCGTCACGGAGGCCTGTGCCAACCTGCGCTCCACGGGCACCAAGCTGAAGTAAGTACGTACGCACGGACGTCCCGGGCCCGGTCCTCCCTTCACGGGGAGCCGGGCCCGTGGCACGTCCGGACGACCCGGAGGAACTGCTGTGAGTACGCGTGCGCGCTACGACTTCGACACCGTCATCGACCGCCGGGGCACCTGGTGCGTCCAGTGGGACGGGGTCGCCGACCGGTTCGGGGTGGACGGGCTGCTGCCCTTCACCATCTCCGACATGGACTTCGAGACCGCGCCGGAGGTGCTGGCCGCGCTGCGGGCCCGGCTCGACCACGGGGTCCTCGGCTACACCACCTGGCAGCAGGACGACTTCCGGTCGGCGATCGCGCACTGGTACGCGACCCGGTACGGCGCCGATGCCGACACCGGCCGGCTGGTCTACGGGCCGTCCGTGCTGAGCCAGCTCTCGCAACTGCTCCAGATGTGGACGGCCGAGGGCGAGGGCGTCGTCGTCCACACCCCCACGTACGACGGTTTCCGCAAGGCGGTCACCGGGCTGGGGCGGGAGCTGCGTGGCGTGCCGGTGGGGGACCGCGAGGCGCTGGAACGGGAGCTGGCGCGGCCGGACGCGAAGGTGCTCGTGCTGTGCTCGCCGCACAATCCGACGGGTCGGGTGTGGACGGAGGACGAGCTGCGGGAGACGGCCGCGCTCGCCCGGCACCACGGGGTCGCGGTCATCAGCGACGAGATCCACGCGGACTTCGTGCACGACGGGTACCGGCACGTGCCGTGGACACGGATCGGGGGCGACGGGGCCGGGGGCGACGGGCGCTGGGCGGTGATCACCTCCGGGTCGAAGTCGTTCAACTTCCCGGCGCTGACGGGGTCGTACGGGTTCATCGGCGACCCGGCGGAGCGGGCGGAGTTCCTGCGCCGCATGGAGACGGCCGAAGGGCTCGCCTCGCCGGCGGTGCTGTCGCTGACCGCGCACATCGCGGCGTACCGGGAGGGGGCGGCGTGGCTGGACGCGGCCCGGGCGTACGTCGCCGGGAACCTGGAGCTGATCGCGGAGCGGCTGAACGGGGCGTTTCCCGAGCTGGCGTGGGAGCCGCCGCAGGCGGGCTATCTGGCGTGGATCGATCTTCGGCCGCTGGGGGTGGGCTGTGCGGGCGGTGTCGACGACGAGGCGTTGCAGCGGGTGCTGATCGAGCGGGAGAAGGTCGCGATCATGCCGGGTGGGGTGTACGGGGCACCGGGGTTCCTGCGGCTGAACGCGGGGTGCCCGCGGAGCAAGGTGGAGGCGGGCGTGGAGGCGTTGGTGCGGGGGCTGGGGGCGGTGCGGTAGAGGGAGCCGGTGGGCGGGCGCCGCGCGGGCTCGTCCCCTCCCCGCCTGTTCCCGAAGCCGGGGGCTCAGCCCCCGGGCCCCTGGTGTCCTCAAGCGCCGGACGGGCTGGGTTGCGGGGCTCCGCCCCGGCCCCGCTCCTCGATCGCCGGAGGGGCTGGGGCGGTGGCGGGTGCGCTGCCCGGGAAGTGCCGGGGGCCGGACGGGCCGGTTTCCGGGCTCCGCCCCGGGGCGCCGCATCGAGCGCCGGGGGAGTGGGCGCGGCGGGGTGCGTGGTCCGGGAGTGGCCGGGGGCGGGGTGAGCGGTGATGCTGCTCGTATGGGAGATGTCGCGGAGGGTGACGGGATCCGGGTCGCTTCGGCGACCGGGCGGTGGGTGATTCTGGCGACCGTGCTGGGGTCGAGCATGGCCATGCTCGACTCGACGGTCGTCAACGTGGCCCTGCCCCGGATCGGGCGGGACCTCGGTACGGATCTCGCCGCGCTCCAGTGGACCGTCAACGCCTACATGCTCACGCTCGCCGGGCTGATCCTGCTCGGCGGGGCGCTCGGGGACCGGTTCGGCCGACGGCGGGTGTTCGTCGTCGGGATCGTCTGGTTCGCCGTGGCGTCGCTGCTCTGCGGGCTGGCCCCGAACGCGGGCGTCCTCGTCGCGTCCCGTGCGCTCCAGGGCATCGGAGGCGCCCTGCTCACCCCCGGTTCGCTGGCCCTCATCCAGGCGAGTTTCCACCCGGACGACCGGGCGCGTGCCGTCGGGCTCTGGTCGGGGCTCGGCGGGGTCGGGTCGGCGATCGGGCCGTTCGTCGGGGGCTGGCTCGTGGACGGGCCCGGCTGGCGGTGGGTGTTCCTGCTCAATCTGCCGCTCGCCGCGATCTGCGTTCCCGTCGCCCTGCGTCACGTACCGGAGTCCCGGGACCCGGCGGCCCACGGGAGCTTCGACGTACGCGGGGCGGTGTCCGCCGCTCTCGCGCTCGCCCTGGTCACCTACGCGCTGATCGAGGTCCCGGCGCGGGGCGCGTCGGCCGTCGTCGTGGGGGCGGCGCTCGCCGGGGTGCTGCTCGGTGCCGTGTTCGTCCGGCTGGAGCGGCGGCTGGCCGACCCGATGGTGCCGCCGTCGATCTTCGCGTCCCGCCAGTTCACCGCCGTCAACGTCGTCACGTTCTGTGTGTACGCGGCGCTCGGCGGCTTCTTCTTCCTCTCCGCGATCCAGCTCCAGGTCGTGGCCGGATACTCGGCGCTGGGCGCGGGCACGGCCCTGCTGCCCACGACCGTGCTCATGCTGCTCTTCTCCGCCCGGGCCGGGGACCTCGGGCGGCGTATCGGCCCCCGGATCCCGTTGACCGTGGGGCCGCTGGTGGCCGCCGCCGGGATGCTGCTGATGCTGCGGGTCGGCGAGGGCGCCTCGTACGGGAAGGACGTGCTGCCCGCCGTCCTGGTGCTGGGTGCCGGGATGGTCGTCCTGGTGGCACCGCTCACCGCGAGCGTGCTGGCGGCCGTGGACACCGGGCGGGCCGGGCTCGCCAGCGGCGTCAACAACGCGGCCGCCCGGGCCGCGGGGCTGCTCGCGGTGGCGGCACTGCCGCTGCTGGCCGGGATGGGGCCGGAGGCGTACCGGGACGCCGGGGAGTTCGCGGCGACGTTCCGGCGTGCGATGCCCATGTGCGCGGGGCTGCTCGTCGCGGGATCGGCCATCGCCTGGTGGGCGGTACGGGCGCCCCTGGCGCCGAAGCCGCAGCCCGCCTGCGCGATGCACTGCGGGGTCTCGGCCCCGCCCTTGGAGCCGGAACGCGGATCCAGGCACACTTGAGCCATGTCCATCCACGAGAACCTGCTCGGGGGCCCCGCCCCGACCCACCTGCCCGACGACCCGGAGCCGCGTGAGCTGCTCGCCGCCGGCACGGCGCCCGCCGATGTCGCCGCGAAGTACCCCACGTCCTCCCTGGCGTGGGCGCAGCTCGCCGACGAGGCGTTCGAGGGTGGCCGGGTCGTCGAGTCGTACGCGTACGCCCGCACCGGCTACCACCGTGGCCTCGACGCCCTGCGCCGGGCGGGCTGGAAGGGCCACGGCCCCGTCCCCTTCGAGCACGAGCCGAACCGCGGCTTCCTGCGCGCCCTGCACGCCCTCGCGCGTGCCGCGCAGGCCATCGGCGAGCAGGCGGAGTACGAGCGCTGCTCGACGTTCCTGCGCGACTCCTCGCAGACGGCCGCCGACACCCTCGGCTGACCCCGCAGTTCCCTGACCCGGGCCCCGCAGGCACCGTCTGCGGGGCCCGGGGCGTACCGGGCCGCCCGGGTCTAGGATGCGGACAGGGGACCGGAGCTCCACCACCTCACAGGAAGGGGCGGACCGCTACCCGGAAGCTTGTGTCGAGGAGACAGCGATGTCGACGTTTCACCCCGACCCCGAAGCCACCGGTGCGGACACCCCGCACCTCGACTTCGCGGGAACGACCCCGTACGAGGACTACGTCCAGGCGGACGTCCTGACCCACCTCCAGCATCTGCGTTCGGATGATCCCGGCGAGATGGTCTTCCTGGTCACCACCCAGGTCATGGAGTTGTGGTTCACGGTCATCGTCCACGAGTGGGAGACCGCCGCCCACGCGTTGCGTGAGGACCGTGTCCCCGTCGCCCGCGACGCGCTCAAGCGCTCGCTGCGGGAGCTGGAGGCGCTGAACGCCTCCTGGAAGCCGCTGGCCGGCCTCACCCCCGCCCAGTTCAACTCCTACCGAGGCTCGCTCGGCGAGGGCTCCGGATTCCAGTCGGCGATGTACCGGCGGATGGAGTTCCTGCTCGGCGACAAGTCCGCGTCCATGCTCGTGCCGCACCGGGGCGCGCCCCGGGTCCACGCCGAGCTGGAGAAGGCGCTGCACGAGCCCGGTCTGTACGACGAGACGCTGGCCCTGCTCGCCCGGCGCGGGTACGCCGTGCCGCAGTCGGTGCTGGAGCGGGACCTGTCGAAGAAGTACGAGCCGTCCCCCGCGGTCGAGGCCGTGTGGGCGGAGATCTACGCCAACCCGGACCAGAACGACGAGCTCGTACGGCTCGGCGAGGTGCTGACCGACGTCGGCGAACTGGTCTGGCGCTGGCGCAACGACCACCTCACCGCCACCCGCCGCGCGATGGGCTCCAAGACCGGCACCGGCGGGTCGGCCGGGGTCGCCTGGCTGGAGAAGCGGGCCACCAAGAGCGTGTTCCCCGAGCTGTGGACGGCGCGTAGTCATGTCTGACCTGAAGGAGCGCGCACAGGCGCTCGACTCCGCCGACGCACTGGCCCCGTGCCGGGAGCTGTTCACCCTCGACGACACCGTCTACCTGGACGGCAATTCGCTGGGCGCGCTGCCCCGCCACGTTCCCGACCGCATGCGGGACGTCCTCGCCCGCCAGTGGGGCGAACTGCGCATCCGCTCCTGGGACGAGAGCGGCTGGTGGACCGCGCCCGAGCGGATCGGCGACCGGATCGCGCCGCTGGTCGGGGCCGCTCCCGGACGGATCGTGGTCGGCGACTCGACCAGCGTGAACGTCTTCAAGGCGGTCGTCGCCGCGAGCCGTCTCGCCCCCGGCGACCGGGACGAGATCGTGCTCGACGCGACGACGTTCCCCAGCGACGGGTACATCGCCGAGTCGGCGGCCCGGATGACGGGCCACCGCCTGGTCGTGGCCGACCCGTCGGACGTACCGGCGGCGCTCGGTCCGCGTACCGCGCTCGTCCTGCTCAACCACGTCGACTACCGCACGGGCAGGCTCCAGGACCTGCCCGGTCTCACCGCCGCCGCCCACGCGGCGGGGGCCCTCGCCGTGTGGGACCTGTGCCACAGCGCGGGCGCCCTGCCCGTCGGGCTCGACGCCCACGGGGTGGACCTCGCGGTGGGCTGCACCTACAAGTACCTCAACGGCGGCCCCGGTTCACCGGCCTTCCTGTACGTCGCCGAGCGCCACCAGGCAGCCTTCGACTCACCGCTGCCCGGCTGGACCTCGCACGCCGACCCGTTCGCGATGGACCTGGGCTACACCCCCGCCGAGGGGTCGGTGCGCGGCCGGGTCGGCACCCCGGACATCCTCTCCATGCTGGCGCTGGAGGCGTCGCTCGACGTGTGGGACGGCGTCACCATGGAGGCCGTGCGCGCCAAGTCGCTGGCGCTGACGGACTTCTTCCTGGAGTGCGTCGAGGCGTACGTCCCCGAGGGCCGGGTCACCTCCGTCACCCCGGCCGCCCACGCCGAGCGCGGCAGCCAGGTCTCGCTCCGGTGCGAGGGCGCCGCCGAGGTGATGGGCGCGCTCATCGCCCGCGGAGTCGTCGGCGACCTGCGCCGACCGGACATCCTGCGCTTCGGCTTCACCCCGCTGTACGTCGGCTTCGCGGACGCGGAGCGGGCGGCGCGGGTCCTCGCCGAGGTGCTGGAGGCGTAACGGCCGTACGCACGGGACGGGCCCGGTCGCACGTTCCCCGGACGGGGGTGCGACCGGGCCCGTCCTCGTCCTGATACCGTCCCCGCAGTTCGGCCCAGTTGGGCTCATGCGGAGGACGGGTGGAGCAGCATGTCGGATTCTGCCGCGCGTGATCGGGACGCCGCCGAGACCGAGTCGGCCTTCGGGCACCCCGAGGTCGCCCCGGACCGGTCCGCGGCCTACGGCGACCACCCCGACCAGGTCATCGACTTCTTCGCCCCGCGCGACGGCCGCGACGGCGCCCCGCTCGTCGTGGTGCTGCACGGCGGCGCCTGGCGTGCCCCGTACGACCGGCGCCATGTGTCGCCGTTCGCGGACTTCCTGGCGCGACGCGGTTTCGCGGTGGCCAGTGTGGAGTACCGGCGCGGCGGTGGCCTCCCGCGCCGGGGCGCGGAGGGACCCGCCGCGGGGCGCTGGCCCGAGACGTTCGACGACGTGGCGGCCGCGATGGACGCCCTGCCGGGGCTGACCGCCCGGGAGCTGCCGCAGGCCGATGCGCGCAGGACCGTGGTCACCGGGCACTCGGCCGGCGGGCAGCTCGCGCTGTGGGCCGCCGCCCGGCACGTGCTGCCGCAGGGATCCCCGTGGCGGCTGCCCGCGCCGCCACCGCTGCGCGGAGTCGTCGCGCTCGCCCCGATCGGCGACTTCGAGAGCGCGGCCGAGCAGGACGTGTGCTCCGGGGCCCTCCACCAACTCCTCGGCGGCGAGGAGTACTTCGAGGAGCGGCGGGTGCACGTCGACCCCGCCCTGCTGCTTCCCACCGGAATCGCGACCGCCGTCGTACAGGGCAGCTGGGACCTCACCGTGCCGCAGGCGGTGACCGAGGCGTTCGTGGACGCCGCGGCGAAGGCGGGTGAGCTGGTGGGACTGACGGTGCTGGACGAGGTCGGCCACTTCGCGCTCATCGACCCGTCGGCGGACGCCTGTGCGGTGGCGGCCGAGGAGATCGCCCAGCTGGCCTGGTAGACCGGATACCCGGGCCCGCCGCCGTGTCCGCCCGGTAGTACTTGCGACGGACGCCACAGGATCCGCACCACTGCTGACGACCTCGGCCCGGCCGCCGCCTACCGTGGAAACGTGACCGAGACCAAGACCAGAAGCCCGGAACGCCGGGTGGCCGCAGGGGCGATAGCGAGCCTCCGGCAGGAGCTGTTCCAGAACGTGCTCGACTACCGCCCCCTGGGCCCCCTGGGCACCGACGGACCGGTGATCCGGCGACTGCCGCAGACCGTCCGGAAGGGTGTGGTCTGGTTCCCGCACGCGGTGGTGGGCCTGGTCGCTCTGATCTCGCTGACGGAAGGCGTCTTCGCGGCCAACAGCTACTCCCCGTTCGGGATCGCGACCGTCATCACCGCGTTCCTGCCGGCCGCCACGCTGCTGATGACGCTGGTCCGTCCCGTGCTCGCCTTCTGGGTGTCGATCGCCTCGACCCCGGTGGTGGCCGTGGTGGGCAGTGGGGGCTGGCCCTGGGGGGCGACCGCCTTCGCCTGCCACCTGGGTGTGCTGATCGTCGCCGCGGCGCGGACCCGTCCGCCTGCCGCCGCCTGGATGTGGTTCGTCACCCTGGTCGTCGGCTCCTTCCTGGAGAACATCGGCGGCCACTCCTCCACCTCCACCACCTTCGCCATGGCCTTCGTCTCCGCGTTCGCCCTGCTCGTCGTGACGGTGGTGCAGACCCGCCGGGACGCGAAGCAGGAGGTGACCGTGCAGCGCACCGTCACCGCCGTCGAACGCGACCGGCGCACTCTCCTGGAGGAGCGCACCACCATCGCGCGCGAACTGCACGACGTGGTCGCCCACCACATGTCCGTCGTCGCGATCCAGGCCGAGGCCGCCCCCTACCGGGTGGAGAACCCGCCGCCCGAGCTGGAGCAGGCCTTCGCCACCATCCGCGAGAACGCGGTCGCCGCGCTCACCGAGCTCCGCCGGGTCCTCGGCGTCGTACGGGCGGACGACCAGGAGGCCCCGGACGCCCCGCAGCCCACCCTGGCGGAGCTCGACCGGCTGCTGGACAACGTCAGGGAGACCGGGCTGGAGACGGAGAAGACCGTCACCGGCGCGGTCCGCACCCTGCCGCAGGGCGTCGAGCTGTCGGCGTACCGCATCGTGCAGGAGGCGCTGAGCAACACGCTCCGGCACGCCCCCGGCGCGTCCGCGAAGGTGGAGATCGGGTACGTACTCGGCGGCCTCGGCCTTCGTGTCGTGAACGGACCCGCCAAGGGGCTGGTCAAGCCCTCGCCGGGGGCCGGGCACGGCGTCACGGGGATGCGGGAGCGGGTGGCGATGCTGAACGGCGAGATGACGGCCGGACCGACCGAGGACGGCGGCTACGAGGTCGCGGTGTTCCTGCCCGTGCCCGCGGAGCGCGAGCACACAGAGGAGGAGGTGGCGGCGTGAGCGAGTCCACGATCCGGGTGCTGATCGTCGACGACCAGATGATGGTCCGCGAGGGTTTCTCCGTGCTGCTCAACGCCATGCCCGGCATCGAGGTCGTCGGCGAGGCCGTCGACGGCCGGCAGGCCGTGTCACAGGTCGCCGCGCTGCGGCCCGACGTGGTCCTGATGGACATCCGGATGCCCGAGCTCAACGGCATCGAGGCCACCCGGGAGATCGTCGCCGCCGACGCGGACGCCAAGGTGCTCGTCCTGACCACCTTCGACCTCGACGAGTACGTGTACCAGGCACTGCGCGCCGGGGCCTCCGGCTTCCTGCTGAAGGACGCCTCCGCCCGCCAGCTCGCCGACGGCGTACGGGTGGTGGCGTCCGGGGAGGCGCTGCTCGCGCCGACCGTCACCCGGCGCCTGATCACCGAGTTCTCCAAGATCGCCACGGCGCCCAGGCCGCCCGCCATGGCCCGGATCGGTGACCTCACCGAGCGGGAGACGGAGGTGCTGGTGCTGATCGCCCAAGGCCTGTCCAACCAGGAGATCGCCTCGCACCTGATCGTCGCCGAGTCGACGATCAAGACACATGTGAGCCGGATCCTGGTGAAACTGGGGCTGCGGGACCGGACCCAGGCGGCCGTGTTCGCGTACGAGGCACGGCTGGTCACCCCCGGGTAGCCCGGCCGCACCCGGGTGACCCCGGCCGCACCCGGGTAGCGTCGGCCCATGCACGTGTCCTTCGACCCCTGGTCGCCGGCGTTCGTCGCCGATCCGTACCCCGCGTACGCCGCCCTGCGCGCCACCGGCCGGGCGCACTACTTCGAGCCGACCCGGCAGTGGCTGATCCCGCACCACGCGGAGGTGTCCGGGCTGCTGCGCGACCGGCGGCTCGGCCGGACGTACCTGCACCGCTTCACCCACGACGAGTTCGGCCTCGCCGCGCCGCCCGCCGCCCACGAACCGTTCCACACGCTCAACGGGAACGGGATCCTCGACCTGGAGGCTCCCGACCACACCCGGATCCGGCGGCTGGTGGCCAAGGCGTTCACCCCCCGCCGGGTCGAGGAGCTCGCCCCGACCGTGGAGCGGCTGGCCGCCGGACTCGTCGACGCGTTCGTGGCGGAGGGCGGCGGCGACCTGCTCACCGCCGTCGCCGAACCGCTGCCGGTGGCCGTCATCGCCGAGATGCTCGGCGTCCCGGAGACCGACCGCGCACTGCTGCGGCCCTGGTCGGCGGCGATCTGCGGGATGTTCGAGCTGAACCCGCCCGAGGAGACGGCACGGGCCGCGGTCCGGGCGTCGGTCGAGTTCTCCGCGTATCTGCGCGGGCTGATCGCGGCCCGGCGCGCGAACCCGGGCCCGGACCTGATCACCGCGCTCATCGCCGCCCACGACGAGGACGACCGGCTCACCGAGCAGGAGATCGTCTCGACCTGCGTGCTGCTGCTGAACGCAGGCCACGAGGCGACGGTCAACGCGACCGCCAACGGCTGGCGGGTGCTCTTCCGGCACCCGGAGCAGCTGGCGCTGCTGCGCGCCGACCACGGACTGCTGCCCACCGCCGTGGAGGAACTGCTGCGCTACGACACCCCGGTGCCCATGTTCGCGCGCTGGGTCCTGGACGACGTCGAGGTGGCCGGCACCGTCATCCCGCGCGGTTCACAGGTCGCCCTGCTCTTCGGCTCGGCCAACCGGGACCCGGAGCGCTTCTCGGACCCGGAGACCCTGGACCTCTCCCGGCAGGACAACCCGCACATCTCGTTCGGGGCGGGGATCCACTACTGCCTGGGCGCGCCGCTGGCCCGACTGGAGATGGCGGCCTCGTTCGGTGCCCTGCTGCGCCGCGCACCGGGGATGCGGCCGACCGCCGAGCCGGAGTGGAAGCCGGGATTCGTGATCCGGGGGCTGCGGGAGCTGCTGGTCGAGGTCTGAGGGGGACGGGTCCGGTCTCCGTTCCGGGGCGGCGGGTCCGGTCTCCGTTCCGGGGCATGACGTCCTGAGGGGCCGGACCGAGGCCCCCGCCGGTGCGGTCCCCGTCGGTTCGGCCGTCTCCCGCCTCCCGCACAGCGGCCCCGTCCGTCCCCCGTCAGGCGCCGATCATCCCCCGGGCGCCACCGGCAGCACCAGCCCCCAGGCCCCCGCGCGCACCGTCCAGGTGCGGGTGCGGACCGGGCCCGCGGACTGTATGTCGGCGCGGTAGCGGAAGTCCGGGCCCGAGACCGTGACCGCCTCGGCCACGGCTGTGACCGTCTCGCCGCAGCTGGTGCGGATCACCACGTCCGCCGGGCGGCCGTCGCCCCGCGGGGTCACCGAGAGGCCCTCGACGGGCCGGTCCAGATCGTTCAGCAGGACCCCGTCCGCCTCGACCCGCAGCCGGTGCGCGCGGGGCGGCAGGACGGAGGACGGCAGGGGCGGGGAGGGGCGCACCAGGGCCGTTATCAGGGTCCGCCAGGTGTCCCGGACCGCCGTGACGCCCGGGTGGTTCGAGCCGTCGCCCGGCTCCGGGGCCGGGATGCGCAGGTCGCCCAGGACGACGCCGTCACTGTCGTCGACCAGCAGATCGAGCCGGCGCGCGGTGCCCTCCAGCGCCGCCCGGGCCGCCGCCACAGCGCCCCGGGGCACGCCCAGCGTGTGCGCGAGCTCCAGCGAGGGCGCGGTACCGACCGGCACCAGGCAGAGCGCCCCGCCGGCCAGCTCCCGCTCCCGGTGGAGCTGGGTCACCGCCCGCAGCAGGGCACGGTCGTCACCGATCACCACCGGCCTGCGGGAACCCCTTCGGGACAGGGCCCGGGCGAACTCCTCCGGGCCGTCCGGGAGGCAGATCTTCACGTCCGCGCCCGCGCTCAGCACGTCCTTCGCGATGCGGACCGACTCGCCGTCGCTGCGGCGCGCCAGGGGGTCGATGAGTACGAGTAGCTGGTGGTCGCCGTCGCCGGGGGGCTCTGCAGCCGACACCTCGGTCCTTCCTCGGGTAGCATCTTGGTGCAAGAGCCCCTTGCGCTATTGCGCCAGGGGCTTCGTCTATTCCGGGGCACCCGGTTCGACGGCTCAGGCTGTGCCGTACATCGTCGTGCGGCAGGTACGACCTTTACGTACGCCCCCTGACCTTGGACATGCCCCGCCCGGAAGGGGTGTACGCCTGTGCCCGCACTTGTGCTGCTCGGTGCTCAGTGGGGTGACGAGGGCAAGGGGAAGGCCACCGACCTCCTCGGTGGATCCGTCGACTATGTGGTGCGTTACCAGGGCGGCAACAACGCCGGCCACACGGTGGTCGTTGGCGACCAGAAGTACGCACTGCATCTCCTCCCCTCCGGAATCCTGTCGCCGGGATGTACTCCGGTCATCGGTAACGGTGTCGTCGTCGACCCGGCGGTCCTGCTCTCCGAGCTGAGCGGTCTGAACGAGCGTGGCGTCGACACGTCCAAGCTCCTGATCAGTGGCAACGCTCATTTGATCACTCCGTACAACGTCACCGTCGACAAGGTGACGGAACGCTTCCTCGGGAAGCGCAGGATCGGTACGACCGGGCGCGGCATCGGCCCGACGTACGCCGACAAGATCAACCGGGTCGGCATCCGCGTCCAGGACCTCTACGACGAGTCGATCCTGGAGCAGAAGGTCGAAGCGGCGCTGGAGCAGAAGAACCAGCTCCTGGCCAAGGTCTTCAACCGGCGCGCGATCGAGTCGGGGAAGATCGTCGAGGAGATGCTCCAGTACGCGGAGCAGATCAAGCCGTACGTCGCCGACACGACGCTGATCCTGAACGACGCCATCGACGAGGGCAAGGTCGTCCTCTTCGAGGGCGGCCAGGGCACGCTGCTCGACGTCGACCACGGCACCTATCCCTTCGTCACCTCGTCGAACCCGACCGCGGGCGGCGCCTGCACCGGGGCCGGCGTCGGCCCGACGAAGATCAGCCGGGTCATCGGGATCCTCAAGGCCTATACGACGCGTGTCGGTGCCGGTCCGTTCCCGACGGAGCTGCACGACGAGGACGGCGAGGCGCTGCGGCGCATCGGCGGCGAGCGCGGTGTCACCACCGGCCGCGACCGCCGCTGCGGCTGGTTCGACGCCCCGATCGCGCGGTACGCGACCCGGGTCAACGGCCTCACCGACTTCTTCCTCACCAAGCTGGACGTGCTGACCGGCTGGGAGCGGATCCCGGTGTGCGTGGCGTACGAGATCGACGGCAAGCGTGTCGAGGAACTCCCGTACAACCAGACCGACTTCCACCACGCGAAGCCGATCTACGAGATGCTGCCGGGCTGGTCCGAGGACATCACGAAGGCCAAGACCTTCGACGACCTGCCGAAGAACGCGCGGGCGTACGTGAAGGCGCTGGAGGAGATGTCCGGCGCCCCGATCTCCGCGATCGGTGTCGGCCCCGGCCGGACCGAGACCATCGAGATCAACTCCTTCCTGTAGGAGCCGTGGCCGAAGGGCCCCCGGTGTGCGCGTGCGCGCTCGCCGGGGGCCCTTCGCCGTGTGCCGGGGCCGGGCTCAGCCCTTGCGCCGGTAGGTGGCCGGGGCGTCGTCCTCGTCGTTCGTGCCCACCCAGGTGAGGGTCAGCCCGTCGGCGCCCTTCATCCGCACCAGGCGGGAATTGCCGTCCTCGCAGCCGTCCTCGGGTTCCGCGACCATGTTGACCTGCGGGCCGAGGCGCAGTTCCCTGCTGTTGGCGTAGACGAGGACGCTCTCGTCCTCGCAGTGGTAGGACGGCCCGTCCTGGACGTATCTGGCGACGACCTTGCCGTAGGCGCCCTGGCTCAGCACCAGGGTGGACCTGTCGGTGGAGGGCGAACCGCCCGTGGCCACGGACTCCCAGGTGCCGAGGAACTCCGCGGGAATGGGGGTCTCGCTCTCGGAGGCCCTGGAGAGGACGGTGCTTCCGCCCTCGTCGTCGGTCCAGGTGAGGGTGGAGTCGTCGGAGGTGCGGATCGTCCGCCGCCCGCCGCCCGAGCACTGTCCGTCGGGGATGCCGGAGGTGATCCGCGTCTCCACCACCATCAGGTTGTCGAAGGAGATCAGTTCGCCGGAGCCGGTGCACAGCGACGAGTCGAAGGAGTTGAACGTGGTGACGACGTCGGCGCCGACGTTGCCCTGGGTGATGGTGAGGCGTCGGACGGCGGTGGTGTCACCGTCGCTGTCCTTGTCGACCCCCTCCCAGACACCCAGGTACTCGGACGCGATGACGCCTTCCACCGCGCCGGTCGGGTCGGCGGCCGCGGCGGACGGGGACGCCTCCCCGGTGGACCCGGACGGCTCGGCGGACGGTGTCCGCTCCTGTGCCGGCGAACTCGCCGAACCGGCCGCCTTGCCGTCCTTGCCGCCGGACTCGTCCGATCCGAACTGCGAGGCCGCGTAGGTGATGCCGCCCGCGAGCAGCGCCACGGCGGCGACCGAGGCGGCCACGATCAGGCCCGTACGCCGGCGGCGGGGTGCGGGCGGGGACACCGGGCCCGGCCGCGGGTGGGCCGGCGGTCCGCCGATGTCGGCGGGGGTGGTGAGGGGGGCGCCGAAGACACCGAGCGGGGGCGGCACCGCGGACCCGTGCCCGGGACCGGGCGCCGGGGCGCCGGATGCCACCGGGCCCCCCGCCGCCGGGGTGGCGGACGCCGGGGGCGGTGTCCGGTCCGGGCCGGGGAGCGGTGCCGAGGCGGGTGCGGCGGCCGGCGGCGGTGTGTGCGCCGCCGGTGACAGTGCCGCGGGGGCCGTGGAGGGCGGGGGCGTCGGCGGGGCAGCCGGGAACGCCGGAGGTGCCGAGGACGGCGGGGGAGTGGGCGGGGCTGCCGGGAGCGGGGGCGTCACCCCTGTCGTGGGCGCCGCGGTCGGCGGGGGCGGCGTCACACCGGTCGCCGCGGGCGGCGCGCTGGGCGGCGGCGGCGTGGAGCCCGGGGGCGGACCGGCCGGCCGGGCCGGGGCGCGGTGCCCGGGACCGTCGGAGTCCAGCAGTTCGGCGGCCTTGCGGCCGAGTTCGGCGATCAGACCGGCCGGCAGCCACGGTTCGGTGTCACGCGCCACCTCCTCGGTGCGGGACACCACCTCCTCGGGCGTGGGGCGGTCGGCCGGGTTCTTCGCCAGGCACGCCCCGACCAGCTCGGTCAGCGCCTCGGGGAGCCCCGTCAGATCGGGCTCCTCCTGGGCGATCCGGTACATCACCGCGTGCATGCCGCTCTCCGCAGAGCCGAACGGATGCCGCCGCGTACCGGCGAACGCCAGCACCGAGCCCAGCGAGAAGACGTCACCGGCGGGGGTGAGCACCTCACCGCGCACCTGCTCGGGAGACATGTATCCGGGCGACCCGATCACCGCTCCGGTACGGGTCAGCTTGCCGTCGGCGGTCACCGCGTCCAATGCCCGGGCGATCCCGAAGTCGATGACCCGGGGACCGTCGATGGTCACCAGGACGTTGGCCGGTTTGAGGTCGCGGTGGATCAGCCCGGCGGCGTGGACCGCCGTGAGCGCCTGGGCGAGCCGGTGGCCGAGGATGCGCACCGAGCGCTCCGGCAGCGGCTCCGTCCGCCCCGCGAGCACCGCGTGCAGCGAGGGCCCGGGGACGTACGCCGTCGCGACCCAGGGGGCGGCGGCGTCGGTGTCCGCGTCCAGCACGGCCGCGGTCCACTTCCCGCCGACCCGGCGGGCCGCCGCGATCTCCTGGGCGAAGCGCCTGCGGAACTCGGGCTCCGTGGCGAGCTCGGAGCGTACGAGCTTGACGGCGACGGTCCGGCCACCGCCGGAACGCGCCAGATACACCTCACCCATCCCGCCCGCGCCCAGCCGGGCAAGGAGGCGGTACGGGCCGATGTGTGACGGGTCGTCATGTGTCAGCTGGTCCACGAGCGGATCCTCGCACAGAGGCTGCGCCGCAGGTGGGCGGAGTGCGGCCGCTGGTGCCGTTCCGTTACGCGAGCCGCGGGGCCGGCCCGTGCGGGAGATGGCGGCTGCTCGTACGGGGGATGAGGGCTGCCTGCGCGAGGGCTCCCTGCTGGTCTAGACCTTGACAGGTCCAGACCAGCAGGGATTGAGTGGCCGGCACGTCAAGTCGGCCCGCTGAGGTGCTCGGCGCGCCGCGCCGAAGGAGTGAGCAGCGCTGAAACGCATCAAGAGGTTCCTGACCGTCCTGAGTGCCGTCGTCGCCACGGCCGCCTTCCTTCCCGGAGCGGCTGGGGCCGCGGCCGCCGCGCCCTCCGGCGAGGCATCACCCTGCGCCCCGCTCTGGAGCGCGACCACCGCGTATCCGGCCGGCGGCACCGTCTCCCACCACGGGCGCAACTGGAGCGCCACGTGGTGGACGCGGAACGAGAACCCGGGCGCCACCACCGTCTGGGCGGACCGGGGTGCCTGTACGGGAGGGGTGTCGGACTTCGCCGTCAGCGAGGCGCAGTTCGACGCGATCTTCCCGGAGCGCGACCCCTTCTACACCTACCAGGGGCTCATCGACGCGCTGCACGCCTATCCGCGGTTCGCCAACACCGGGACGCCGCAGACCCGGGCGCGGGAGGCCGCCGCCTTCCTGACGCACGCGGACTTCGAGTCGGTCGGACTGCGGTACGTCAAGGAGATCAACGAAGCCAACTACGGGCGCAAGTGCGACGACACCCAGCCCTACGGCTGTCCGGCGGGGCGCGAGGCGTACTACGGCCGCGGCCCGATCATGTTCAGCTGGAACTTCAACTACAAGGCCGCCGGTGACGCCCTCGGCCTGGACCTGCTGAACGATCCGTGGCTGGTGGAGCGGGACCCGTCGGTGGCCTGGCAGACCGCCCTCTGGTACTGGAACACCCAGAACGGCCCCGGCGCGATGACCTCGCACGACGCGATGGTGGGCGGTGCGGGCTTCGGCGAGACCATCCGCTCGCTCAACGGCGCGCTGGAGTGCGACGGCGGCAACCCGGAGTCGGTGGCGTCGCGGGTCGCCAGGTACGAGCGGATCACCGGGATCGTCGGTACGGCCCCGGGGTCCGGGCTCACCTGCTGACGCGTGCCTCCGGGGGAGGCGGCGGCATGGCGGCGTCCCACATGCTGGACAGGCCGGAAGGTTTTACCGTACGGGCGTCACGGCGCGATAGGTCAACGGCACGCCCGGTAAGGCCAGTTGAGAGGGCCCTGCCGGGCGTGCAGGGTCCGCGTGGGGGCGCCCGCGCGGCCGGCCGGCCCGACGGCGAGCTTTGGTCTAGACCTTGACAGGTTCAGACCATCTGGCTTGAGTGTGGGACACCCCCCATGGCGGCGCGCCCCCGGCTGCGCCGCGCCGAAGGAGTTGATCACGTGATCAGACGCGTCATGGGCCTGCTCACCGCGCTGGCCGCGGTCGTCGCGACGCTCGTCTTCCTCCCCGCCGCCACGGCCTCGGCGGCCACCTGCGCCCCGGCCTGGAACGCCTCGTCCGTGTACACGGGCGGCGGCTCCGCCTCGTACAACGGGCACAACTGGTCGGCGAAGTGGTGGACGCAGAACGAGCGTCCGGGCACCTCGGACGTCTGGGCCGACCAGGGCGCCTGCGGTTCGGGCGGCGGCGGCACCGACCCGAACCCCTCGGGCTTCGTCGTCAGCGAGGCGCAGTTCAACCAGATGTTCCCGAGCCGGAACTCCTTCTACACCTACAGCGGGCTCACCGCCGCGCTGAGCGCCTACCCCGCCTTCGCCAACACCGGCAGCGACACCGTGAAGAAGCAGGAGGCGGCGGCGTTCCTCGCCAACGTCAGCCATGAGACCGGCGGCCTGGTCCACATCGTGGAGCAGAACACCGCCAACTACCCGCACTACTGCGACACCAGCCAGTCCTACGGCTGCCCGGCCGGCCAGGCCGCCTACTACGGCCGCGGCCCCATCCAGCTCAGCTGGAACTTCAACTACAAGGCGGCCGGTGACGCCCTCGGCATCGACCTGCTGGGCAACCCCTGGCAGGTGGAGCAGAACGCCTCCGTGGCCTGGAAGACCGGCCTCTGGTACTGGAACACCCAGTCCGGCCCCGGCACCATGACGCCCCACAACGCCATCGTCAACGGCTCCGGATTCGGTGAGACCATCCGGTCCATCAACGGCAGCATCGAGTGCAACGGCGGCAACCCCGGCCAGGTCCAGAGCCGCGTCAACACCTACCAGTCGTTCGTCCAGATCCTCGGTACCACGCCCGGCTCGAACCTGAGCTGCTGAGCTCGGCCCCACCCCGAGGAAGAAGGGGGCGCACCCGGCGACGGCCGGGCACGCCCCCCGATTCGGTCTCCGGGCCGGGCGATTGGCAGGATCACCCACCATGACCACGGACAGCGGCACACCACCGACCGGCCCGGACGCCTCGCTCGCCCTCATCGACGACATCCTCGCCCGGCCCTTCCCGGCCGGTGAGGAGAGCGAGGACAACGGCGTACGCAGCAGCGGGCCCGGGCACCACCTGCTCATCCTGCGGGCCGGGAAGGACTTCTGGGACGACCGGTCCACCGAGAGGGCGGAGGAGTCGGAGGAGGAGACCGAGGCGGAGTTCAGCGCGGTGGCCACCGCGCTGACCGAGCGCTGGGGCGAGCCGGAGACCGTCGACCTCTGGCCGTATCTGGCGCAGGAGGACGGTCCCGTGGCCGAACCGCTGGGACAGCTCAGCAATCTGGCCGGGAGCATGCAGGTCTGGCGTCCGCCCTCCGGGGAACCGGACGGCGGGAAGTGGCTGGGGCTGACCGTCGGGCAGGCCGACCCGGAGTTCCCCATCTGGCTGCTGGCCGCCGTCGGCGAGGCGGCCGCGCTGCCCGGTTGAGGGCCGTTCCGGGCGACGCGCCACGGTGGGTTCAGAGCACGGACTGCTTCACGGACATCAGCAGGTGCCGGTGCGCGGCCGTGTCCGGCGTGTCCTCGCCGGCCGTGACCATCGCGCGCCGGCCCGCCCCCATCAGGCTCAGCCGGATCGTCGGTTCCTCGAAGGAGGACAGCGCGTCCATGAGGTAGGCGGGGTTGAAGGCCACCGTCATCCCGTCGGCCCCCTCCAGAGTGGCCGGCAGCCGCTGAGAGGCCACGTCGTCCTCGTACCCCGCCTGGAGCAGCACCGAGGCGTCCGGGCCGCCGGTGAAGGTCAGCTGGAGCGGGCTGCCGCCGTCCGCGACGACGGAGACGCGTCTGACGGCCTCCACCAGCGCGGCCCGGTCCGTCACCGCGACCGCCGGGTCCGCCAGCGCGAACAGCGTGTCGTGGGACGGCAGTCCGCCGTCCAGCAGACGCACCGTCGTCCGGGCCCCGGCGTGCTCGAAGCCGACCGATCCGGTGTCCAGCGCTACGCCGACCGGGCCGGACCGGGCCAGAGTCCGGGCGATCTCGGTCAGGCGGCGGGCCGACACCAGGACGTCCGCGGCCACCTCGGGGTCGGCCGCCTTCCAGGGCAGCGTGCGCACCGCGTAGCGGTACCGGTCGCTGGCCGCCAGCGTCATCGTGGAGCCGTCGAGCCGGAGCCGGATGCCGGTGAGCGCCGGCAGGGTGTCGTCCCGGCCCGCGGCCACCGCCACGTCGGCGACCGCCGCCGCGAACTCCCCGGCGTCCACCGCCCCGCGGAGCTCCGGGAGGGGCGGCAGCGCCGGGTAGTCGTCGAGCGGCAGGACCGAGAGACCGAAGCGGGCGTCGGAGGCCGTCACCGTGAACCGGGACCCCTCCACCGCGCACCGGACCGGCCCGTCCGGCAGCACCTTGCAGATGTCGAGCAGCCGGCGCCCCATGACCAGCACCCTGCCGGGCCGCACCGTGGCCGCCTCCGCCTCGACGGCCGCGGAGGCCTCGAAGTCCAGTCCCGAGACGCGGAGCCGCCCGTCCGACGCGTCCAGGAGCAGACCGCCCAGCACGGGCACCGGGGACCGGGCCGGCAGCACCCGGGCGGCCCACGCCACGGACTCCGCCAACGCGCCACGCTCACTCAGGAATTCCACGGCAGGGGCCTCTCTCGTCCGGCGATACGACGCGGTCGAGAACCGACGCTAAGCGGCACCACTGACAATCGGCGGTGGCCGACGACAGCGACCACCCCCGTGGGCCGCTGCCGCCGAGCCGTCCGGCGTCAGCCGACGCCCTGCGGTGTCCCCCGTGCGGGCGTTCCCCGGCGTCCCCCGACGCCTCCGGAACGTCCCGGAACACCCTCGGGACTCTAGGGGGAGCGGGCGGTCGGCCGGGAGATTCACTTCGCACGGTGAGGTGTTCAGGGGGTATCAGACCGCACAGTCGGACCGGTACCCTGCACTCCGGTTCGGTAGGCAGAGCGGGGGACGAGTGCGCGCGCGGGAACGGGCCGACGACGTACTGCGGATGTACCGGCTGGCACGCACCGGGGGATCGCCGGACCTGCTGCGCTGGCTCGCCCGGCGCGCCGACGGCTGGGCCGGGCTCCTCGACGGCGACGGCACGGTGCTCCAGGCGGTGACCGGAACGGCCCGGTGGCCGGGGCAGGACGCCGCGGGACTCGCGTCCCGGGCCGCGCGGGAACTGACGGTGCGCGGTGCCCGCGCCTACTCGCTGGAGACCGGCGGGCGCACGGCGCTGCTGCTCCCCCTCGACAGTGCGTCCGAGGGCCGCGACACCCTTCTCGCCGTCGTCGCCCCCCGCCCGGTGCCCGCCGGGCTCGCCACCCTGCTCGCCGACGCGACGATGCCGCTGGGCCTGGCCTGGGCGGCGGAGACCGTGGAACGCAAGCGGCGGCGCGTCGACCTGGCCGAGTTCCGGGGACGTGAGGCGGTGCTCCACCTGCTGATGACCGGCCAGCTCTCCATCGCCCACCAGGTGGCGGGCGCGCTGCGGCCGAAGCTTCCCGACCCGGTCCGGGTCTGCGTCGTCGAGTGCTCGGGCGGGCAGCGGGACGAGGTGGCCCGGATCTGTGCGGACGCCTCCGGCGGCCGGACGTGGATCGTGCGGTGCCCGGTGTACGCGCGCCACCTGATCCTGATCACGCCGGCGGAGCCGGAGGCGGGACCCGGACCGGACGGGACCCGGGAGGGCACGCCGCTCGACCGGACCGTGGCCGACCTGGTGGCCGACTGCGTCGTCGGCGTCAGCGAGGACGTACCGCTCACCGACACCGCGGCCGCCTACCGCCAGGCCTTCCACGCGCTCGCCGTGGCCCGTGGACTCCCGGACCGGCACGCCCGGTTCGGCTCCGCGCCCGAACCGGCCCTCGTCGTCGGAGCCGCCGGGGCACGCTGGGCGGACGCGCTGCTCGCCCCGCTGCTCACCCACCTGCCGCGCCGCTCCCAGGACCCGGGCAGCCAGGAACTCGCGGCGACGCTGGCCTCCTGGCTGGCGTTCTCCTCGTACGCCACCCAGCACCTGAAGATCCACCGCAACACCCTGGCGGCCCGCCTCAAGCTGATCGGTGAGCTGCTGGGCCTGGACCTGACCCGCCTCGGCGACCAGGCCGCCCTCGACCTGGCCCTCTGCGTCAGGGCGGCGCCGGCCTCGCACCGCGCCGATCCCCGCCGGGACCACGGGGCGGTGCCGGACCTCGACGAGGTGCTGTGCGGCCCCGGCATCCAGAACTGGGCGGCCCAGCAACTGCGGCAGCTCGCCCCGGCCGGCCGCACCGCCGAGGAGACGCTGCGCACCTGGCTGCGGTGCGAGGCCCAGCTCGGCCCGACGGCGGCCGAACTGGGGATCTCCGTACCGGGGACGCGCAAGCGGCTCGTCCGGCTGGAATCGGTGCTGCACCGATCCCTGCTCCAGACGCCGAGCGCGCGCTACGACCTGTGGATGGCGTTCCGGGCGGCGGACCTCGTGGCCTGAGGCCGTCAAGAGGCTCCGGAACACCCCGCGGCGCGGGGCGGAGGTCAGCCCGTCCGTGTGTACGTCAGGCTCTCGCCGGTGTCCGGGATCTCACGCCGCAGGCTGCCGTCGGGCAGCAGTGTCAGGACGGTCGGCTTGCCGGGGGTGCACGACGAGGCCGGAGCGCCGGACGTGACCCGGGAGGGCCCGATGTCGACCGGTGAGCCGGACGTCGGCGTGGTCCGCAACTCGGCCTGGAAGACGCAGTGGTAGGAGCCGCCCGTGGCGAGCGGGCCCTCGGCGGTGAGCGACAGGACCGTGTCGCCGACCCCGCCCTGCCGGATCACGAGCCGACGTGTGGACGACCCGGCCCCGCTGTCGATGACACCGGCCCAGGTACCCAGGTAACCGGCGGGCAGGGCCCCGTCGCCGGACTGCCCGTCGGCGGAGGGATCCGTGGACGCCCCGCCGGTCGGGGTCGGGGTCGGCGAGGCGGTCGTGTGGTCGTCGGCGCCGTTCATGAAGGTGAAGACGGTCCACCCTGCCCCGATCGCGACCAGCACCGCCACCAGCACCAGCGTGACGGCCGCCCCCGTGTGTCGGCGTTCCGGCGCCGGGACGGGCGCGGGGGTGGGGAACGGCGGTGCGGACGGGCCGTACGGGGGTGTCGGCCCGTAGCCGTGGGCGTACGCCGGTGGCGGCGGCTGGGGGTAGCCGTACGAGGGCGGGGGCGGCGCGGACGGGACGGCCCGGGCGGGCTGCGGCTGCCCGGCACCGGGCGGTGCCCCGGGGCTCTGTGCCGCCACCGGGGGGACGGCGGTCGCCACGGGGCCGGGAGGGGCGGCGGGGTGCGGCGGCTCGGGAGCGGGCGGACCGCTGTGCGCCGGGGAGGGCTGCGGCGGCGCCTCCGGCGGGCCCTGCGGGGGCTCGTGCGGGTCCTGCGGGTCCTCGACGTCGAGGAGGCCGACCGCCTGCCGGCCGAGCTGGGCCGTCAGCGCTCCCGGGAGCCAGGTTTCCGCCGTCTCCGTCTCGCCCAGCCGCTCCAGGACGTCGTCCGTGGACGGCCGCGCCCCCGGGTCCTTCGTCAGGCAGTCCTGGATCAGTTCGACGAGGTCCACGGGTATGCCGGTGAGGTCCGGGTCCTCCTGCGCGATCCGGAACATCAGCGCGTGCACCCCGCTGTCCGCGCCCCCGAACGGCATCCGCCCGGTGGCCGCGTACGCCAGGACCGAACCGAGGCAGAACACGTCGCACGCGGCCGTCACCCGCTCACCGCGCACCTGTTCGGGCGACATGAACCCCGGGGAGCCGATCAGCGCACCCGTGCGGGTGAGGCCGTCCTCGGTGACGGTGTCCAGCGCCCGGGCGATGCCGAAGTCGATGACCCGGGGGCCGTCGATCGTGACCAGCACGTTGGAGGGCTTGAGGTCCCGGTGGACGATCCCGGCGCGGTGGATGTCCTGGAGGGCGCACGCGAGCCCGGCGCCCAGCACCCTGACGGAGTGTCCGGGAAGCGGACCGTACGCCTCGGAGGCGGTCGCCGGGGCGCCCGGACGGCCCGAGACGATCCGGTGCAGCGACGGGCCCGCGATGTAACCGGTGGCCACCCACGGCACCGCCGCGTCGGTGTCCGCGTCCAGCACCGGTGCGGTCCACGCGCCACCCACCCGGCGGGCCGCCCGCACCTCCGCCCGGAAGCGGTCGCGGAACTGCTGCTGTTCGGCGAGGTCGGGCCGGACGAGCTTGATGGCGACCGTGCGGCCCCGGTCGGACCGGGCCAGGAACACCTGGCCCATCCCTCCCGCGCCGAGACGCCCCAAAAGCCGGTACCGGCCTATGCGTTGCGGATCGCCGGAGCCCAGCTTCTCCATGGTGCGCTTCCTCCCCGTGCGGCCGTGGAGCACGGCCGTACACCGAGAATAGCGGCGCTCCCGGCGCCCCGGCCCAGCCCCTGGGCGCGGCCGGGCCCGTCGCGGACGGGGACCGGACGCCCCGCCGGACGCCCCCCGTGGTGCCGCGGCGCACCGTACCGGGCCGTACCGCTGCCGGAAAACGCCCGGCACGTGCCGAGCGGCCCCCACGCCGTGGGCGGAGGCCGTGGAGCCGCGCCGCCCACCCGCCTACGCTCGCCACATGACCCCTCAGCCCCCTCGCGCGCCCCGTGTCCCGTACGTCGACCCCGAGGCCGGGGCGGCCGTCAAGGCCGCCGACCGCGCGCACGTCTTCCACTCCTGGTCCGCCCAGGGCCTGATCGACCCGCTCGCCGTCGCCGGCGCCGAGGGGGCGTACTTCTGGGACTACGACGGCAACCGCTACCTGGACTTCACCAGCGGCCTCGTCTTCACCAACATCGGCTACCAGCACCCCGTCGTGGTCGCGGCGATCCAGGAACAGGCCGGGAAGCTCGCCACGTTCGCGCCCGCGTTCGCCATCGAGGCGCGCTCCGAGGCCGCCAGGATGATCGCCGCGCGCACCCCCGGCGACCTGGACAAGATCTTCTTCACCAACGGTGGCGCCGAGGCGGTCGAGAACGCCGTCCGGATGGCCCGCGTCCACACCGGGCGTACGAAGGTGCTCTCCGCCTACCGCTCCTACCACGGCGCCACCTCCACCGCGATCAACCTGACCGGCGACCCGCGCCGCTGGGCGTCCGACACCGGCTCGGCCGGGGTCGTCCGCTTCTGGGCGCCGTTCCTCTACCGCTCGCCCTTCTACGCCACGACCGAGGCCGAGGAGTGCGCCCGCGCGCTCCAGCACCTGGAGGACACCCTCGCGTTCGAGGGCCCGTCGACGGTGGCCGCCGTCGTCCTGGAGACCATCCCGGGCACGGCGGGCATCATGCCCCCGCCGCCCGGCTACCTCGCGGGGGTCCGCGAGATCTGCGACCGGTACGGGATCGTCTTCGTGCTCGACGAGGTGATGGCCGGCTTCGGGCGCACCGGCGCGTGGTTCGCGGCCGACCACGACGGCGTCGTACCGGACCTGATGACGTTCGCGAAGGGCGTCAACTCCGGCTACGTGCCGCTCGGCGGGGTCGCGATCAACGCCGAGATCGCCGCCACCTTCGAGACCCGCCCCTACCCCGGCGGGCTCACCTACTCAGGTCATCCACTGGCCTGTGCGGCGGCCGTCGCCACGCTCGGCGTCATGGAGGACGAGAAGACCGTCGAGAACGCCGCGCACCTGGGAAAGCACGTCCTCGGCCCCGGCCTGCGCGAGCTCGCCGGACGCCACCCGTCCGTCGGCGAGGTCCGGGGCCTGGGAGCGTTCTGGGCGCTGGAGCTGGTGCGCGACCGGGAGACCCGCGAACCCCTCGTCCCGTACAACGCGACGGGCGAGGCCAACGCACCGATGGCCGCCTTCGGGGCGGCCTGCCGGAAGAACGGGCTGTGGCCCTTCATCAACATGAACCGCACCCACGTGGTCCCCGCCTGCACCCTCACCGAGGCGGAGGCGAAGGAGGGCCTCGCCGTCCTGGACGCGGCCCTCTTCGTCGCCGACGAGCACACCGTGGAGGGGGTGTGACGCGTCGCGGGAGGTGACGGCGCCCCTCCCCGTGCCCGGATCCGGGCAGACCACCTGGCTTAAGGTGACCCAAGCCGAGAACGGGAGAGGGGCACGTCATGCCTGCGAGGGGAGCTGTGAACCGCAGTACGCTGCGGCAGCAGATCGCCGACGCGCTGCGTGACGAGGTGCTCGCGGGGCGTCTCCAGCCACGCGTGGAGTTCACCGTCAAGCAGATCGCCGAGCAGTACGGGGTCTCCGCGACCCCCGTCCGCGAGGCGCTGTTCGACCTCTCCGCGCAGGGGCTGCTCGAATCCGACCAGCACCGCGGCTTCCGGGTCCGGGAGTTCACCGTCGCCGACTACCGGTCGATGGTGGACGCCCGCGCCCTGGTCATCGACGCGGTGTTCCGGGGCATCTTCGACGGGACCGGCGCGGTGCACGGGCTGCTCGTCACCCACCAGGCCGCCCTGGTCTCGGTACGCCGCCGGGCCGAGGAGGCCGCGCGCGCGGCGCGTGGGGGCGACCTCGACATCCTCATCGGCTACGACCTGCGGTTCTGGCGGGAGCTGGGCGCGGTCGTCGGCAACCCGTACCTCACCGACTTCCTGCACCGGCTGCGGGTGCAGGCATGGGTCTTCGCCGTCCCGTACCTGCGCGGCGACGCGGATGTGCGCGACTGGCTGTGGAACGGCCACCCGGAGCTGGTGGAGGCGATCGCCGCGGCCGACGGCGACGCGGTACGGACGGTGCTGGACGCCTACCACGCCCACGGACTGAGCTGGGCGGACCGGCTGGCCGCCGACGACCCCCCGCACCCGGGCCACCACGAGGGCTGAGGCCCCGCGGCGCCTCGGGGCCCCCGCACCCTGTGCGCCGGGTCCGGGCCGCATTACGCTGTCCCGACCATCGCACGAACCCGTTGGAGAGCGAGACTTCGTGGCCTGTGACCTGTGGCTGGTCCCCCTCGTCGATGTGCTGTGCCACAGCCCCGACAACCCCTTCGCCGAAGAGATCGCCGTCTACGACAAGGCGTTGGGCGAGGCGGGGCTGCCCCCCGTCCCCGTCTACGCCTACATGCCCGGACTCACCGGAGACGTCGCCCCGGTCGCCGGCTTCGACTACGACGCCCTGCACTTCCTGCGCCGCGCCCATCTGCTCCAGTTGAGCGGGCTCGCCGTCACCCCCGTCGACGAACTCGGCGGGGACTACGAGCAGCTGCTGGAGATGTTCGAGCAGGCCGCGCTCCAGTCCCACCTGGTCTGGCACTACGACCACGCCGGGGCGTACGTCCCGGTGGACTTCCCCGCGCCGCTCTGCGACGACGAACTGCTGGCGGGCGGCGGTCCGCTGGGCTCCTCGCACGGACTGCTGCGGGAACTGGAGTCCGTCGCCCCGTCCATCGGCATCGACCCGGCCAACCCGCCGGCCGCCCCCCTCCCGCCGATCGGCCCGACCACGCTCGAAGAGCCGGCCGGGCCGCTGCTGCCCGACGACAGCCCCTTCGCCCGCGAGCGCCACGTCTGGCTGGGGCTGCACGCCGCGGCCACCCGCAGCCTCGCGCAGGGCTCGATGATCATCTTCGGCTGACCGGTTCCGGGGCCGTCCCGGGGATCCGGGACGGCCCCGGTGTCCAGGGACCTACCGGGGCGGCTCCGGCGGCCGCTGGCGCGGCATGTTCGGACGGACGGCCGCGGGCATGGTGAGGCGGCCGGGATGCGTGCCCTGTTCCGGGCGGCCGCCGACCGCCCCCGAGACCAGCGACTGCACGCCCATGGGCGCCGGCCCGGCCCGGAACTCCACCATCCAGTCCGCCGTCTCCATGCGGACCAGCTCGGTGATGTCCTCGGAGAACCTCCGCAGCACCCCCAGGCACCGCTCCGCGGCCTCGCTGGCCGTGCCCTCGGTCGGGCCGAGCACCTCCCGCACGCACTCCGAGGACCAGTCGAACTGCAGCACCTGGAGGCGCCGCTGCACGGCCTGGGCCGTCGCGAGGTTCCTTATCCAGCCGGAGGTGAATCCGAAGTACCGGTCGCACGCCATGCACGCGGCGCCCAGCAGCAGCGACAGATAGCCCCAGCCGGCCGACCCGTGCAGTTCCCCGGTCAGGTCCAGCAGCGGGAGGGCGGCGCCCGCGACCACACCGACCGCCGTACCGAGGCGCAGCAGGCGGGCCAGACGCCGCTTGCGGACCCGGTCGTGCAGATACCAGTCGGCGGTCCGCAGGGCGCCCGCCTCGACCCAGCGGTACAACTCGTCGAGCCGCTCGGCGGGTTCACCCCAGTCGCCGAGGGGGAAGGCGCGGGCGGTCAGGTCGCGCGGCCCCGCACCGTAGCGCGCACCGGACCGCTCGCTTCCGGTATCTGCGCCGGATCCCGCGCCGGACTCCTTGCGGGGCGGCCCTTCGGGCTGCATCTCCGGCTGACTCACCGGGGCACTCCTCTGCACTCTGAGTTCGGCGCGTATCGGCGCGTGGTGACGCGGATCGGCACGGGCTGGACGGACACGGAAGGGGCGGATCACGGCATATGACCTGGGCCCCACCCGTGTAACTCTGCGTTACCTGCGAGGTGCGTATGCGTAGCGATACGCCTGCCCTTCCTACCGCCGAATGGTGGGCCACGGGGTCGAAATCGCGGGATTCCCGGGTGGGCACGGCCTCTGGTCAGGTATAGGAGCACGACAGCCGCTTTTTGAAACTCACTCGAAAGAGTTGCTCCCCGGCGGGTGGGGCGCACCGTCCGGCGAACACGTAGGCTCGGCGTACCGAAACAATCCGTCGTCGAAATGCCAGGAGTGACCGTGATTCCCGGTGGTGGTCAGCCCAACATGCAGCAGCTGCTCCAGCAGGCCCAGAAGATGCAGCAGGACCTTGCCGTGGCCCAGGAGGAGCTGGCCAGGACCGAGGTCGAGGGACAGGCGGGCGGTGGCCTGGTGAAGGCCACGGTGACCGGCTCCGGGGATCTCCGCGGTCTGGTGATCGACCCGAAGGCCGTGGACCCGGAGGACACCGAGACGCTCGCCGACCTCGTGGTCGCGGCCGTGCAGGCGGCGAACGAGAACGCCCAGCAGCTCCAGCAGCAGAAGCTGGGCCCGCTGGCCCAGGGGCTGGGCGGTATGCCGGGCCTCCCCTTCTGACCCCCGGACCGGCCCCCGGTCGGTCCCGGTCCCGGCAGGCCGGGGCCCTGTAGCCATCCGCCTGTACCGGCTACGGTACGAGCAGGAAAAGGAAAGGCGTTCCGTTGTACGAAGGCGTGGTGCAGGAGCTGATCGACGAACTGGGCAGGCTGCCCGGCGTCGGTCCCAAGAGCGCGCAGCGGATCGCCTTCCACGTCCTGCAGGCGGAGCCCACCGACGTACGCCGACTGGCCCACGCCCTCCTCGAGGTCAAGGACAAGGTCCGCTTCTGCGAGGTCTGCGGCAACGTGGCGCAGCAGGAGCAGTGCGCCATCTGCCGGGACGCGCGCCGTGACCGGACGGTCATCTGCGTGGTCGAGGAGCCCAAGGACGTCGTCGCGATCGAGCGGACCCGGGAATTCCGGGGCCGCTACCACGTGCTCGGCGGCGCGATCAGCCCGATCGAGGGCGTCGGCCCCGACGACCTGCGCATCCGGGAGCTGCTGGCCCGGCTCGCGGACGGCACGATCACGGAGCTGATCCTGGCCACGGACCCCAACCTGGAGGGCGAGGCCACCGCGACCTACCTCGCCCGCATGGTGAAGCCCATGGGCCTGCGGGTGACCCGGCTGGCCAGCGGCCTGCCGGTGGGCGGCGACCTGGAGTACGCCGACGAGGTCACCCTCGGCCGCGCGTTCGAGGGGAGGCGGCTGCTCGATGTGTGATCCGGCATCTGACGTCGTCCTTACGCGGGGCGACGCTACGTTCTACCCACCGTTCGCGACCGCGCCCACCGGGAGGTCCCCTCGATGTCCGACGCCACGCTGAACTCCGTCACGCAGGACCCGGACGACTTCGCCGTCCAGATCGCGGACCAGATCAAAACGTTCATCGTCGCGGTCGCCGAGGTGTCCAAGGCCGATGAGCCCGAGGAGGCCGTGCCGGTCCTCCTTCTCCAGGTCTCGCAGCTGCTGCTGGCCGGCGGCCGGCTCGGCGCGTACGAGGACATCCTCCCGGACGAGCGCTACGAGCCGGACCTCGGCGCCGAGCCGGACGCCGACGGGCTGCGGGAGCGCTTCGCCACCCTGCTGGAGCCGATCGACGTCTACTCCGAGGTCTTCGACCCGTACGAGCCCCGTAAGCCTCCGGTCCCGCACCGCATCTCCGACGACCTGGCCGACCTGGTCACGGACCTCGGCCACGGGCTGGGCCACTACGAGGCGGGCCGCACGGCGGAGGCCATGTGGTGGTGGCAGTTCTCGTACTTCTCCAACTGGGGCTCCACCGCGTCCGCCGCCCTGCGCGCCCTCCAGTCGCTGATCGCGCACATCCGGCTGAACCAGCCGCTGGAGGAGCTGGACGGGCTGGACACCGACCAGGACCCGGGCGACGGCGACCTGGCCGAGGAGGCGGGCCGCGTGATGGCCGCGGAGATCGCCGGGCCCCTGGGGCTGCGGCCGGTCAACTAGGGCTTCTCGCCCGGCTCGGAGCGAATCGCGCGCCGCGCGGCCGATGACGCTCGGCCGACGCTGCCGGGTGTGGGTGTGGGTGCGGGTGCGGGTGTGGGTGCGGCCCGTGTGGCCCGTGTGGCCCGTGTGTCCTGGGCCACAAAAGGCGTGCCCGGTGGGCGCGGTGGGCAGCAGCTCCCTACGAGCAGTTCGGGCCGACACGCCGGACCACGTGGTGAGCGGGACATCTCACCATCTGGTAAAGACGGGTCGATTCCGGACTGCTCGTTAAACTGAGCCGACAGCACCATTATTGAGCGAGGAGCGCACGTGGGCCTTGTCGTGCAGAAGTACGGAGGCTCCTCCGTAGCCGATGCCGAGGGCATCAAGCGCGTCGCCAAGCGAATCGTCGATGCCAAGAAGAACGGCAACCAGGTGGTTGTCGTGGTGTCCGCGATGGGCGACACGACGGACGAGTTGATCGATCTCGCCGAGCAGGTATCTCCGATGCCCGCCGGTCGGGAGTTCGACATGCTGCTGACCGCGGGAGAGCGGATCTCCATGGCCCTGCTGGCCATGGCGATCAAGAACCTGGGCCACGAGGCCCAGTCGTTCACGGGCAGCCAGGCCGGTGTCATCACCGACTCGGTCCACAACAAAGCGCGCATCATCGATGTCACGCCGGGCCGCATCAGGACCTCGATCGACGAGGGCAACATCGCCATCGTCGCCGGGTTCCAGGGCGTGAGCCAGGAGGGCAAGAACATCACGACCCTCGGCCGCGGCGGGTCCGACACGACCGCTGTCGCCCTGGCCGCCGCGCTGGACGCCGAGGTCTGCGAGATCTACACCGATGTGGACGGTGTCTTCACCGCCGACCCGCGGGTCGTGTCGAAGGCCCGGAAGATCGACTGGATCTCCTTCGAGGACATGCTGGAGCTGGCGGCGTCCGGTTCCAAGGTGCTGCTGCACCGCTGCGTCGAGTACGCACGCCGTTACAACATCCCGATCCACGTCCGCTCGTCCTTCTCCGGACTGCGCGGCACCTGGGTCAGCAACGAGCCGCAAGGGGACCAGCAGGTGGAGCACGCCATCATCTCCGGAGTCGCCCACGACGTCTCCGAGGCCAAGGTCACGGTCGTCGGTGTGCCCGACAAGCCGGGCGAGGCCGCAGCCATCTTCCGCGCGATCGCGGACGCCGAGATCAACATGGACATGGTGGTGCAGAACGTCTCCGCCGCCTCGACCGGTCTGACGGACATCACGTTCACGCTGCCCAAGTCCGAGGGCCGCAAGGCCATCGACGCCCTGGAGCGCAACCGGGCCGGCATCGGCTTCGAGTCGCTGCGCTACGACGACCAGATCGCGAAGATCTCCCTGGTCGGCGCTGGCATGAAGACCAACCCGGGGGTCACCGCGGGCTTCTTCGAGGCGCTGTCCGACGTCGGTGTGAACATCGAGCTGATCTCGACGTCCGAGATCCGCATCTCGGTGGTCACCCGGGTCGACGAGGTCAACGAGGCCGTGCGCGCCGTGCACACCGCCTTCGGGCTCGACAGCGACTCCGACGAGGCCGTCGTCTACGGCGGCACCGGACGATGACCCGGCGCCGCCCGTCGCTCGCGGTCGTGGGTGCGACCGGGGCGATCGGCGGCGTCATGCTCCAGATCCTCTCGCAGCACGCGGACGTCTGGGGCGAGGTCAGACTCGTCGACTCGCCGGGTGCGGCCGGCCGAAAGCTGGTCGTACGCGGCGAGGAGACCGAGGTGCTCCCGATCGAGGAGACGGTCTTCGACGGGGTGGACGTGGCCCTGTTCCTGGTGCCGGACGAGGTGTCCGCCCGGTGGGTGCCGGTCGCCGCAGCCCGCGGGGCCGTGGTCGTGGACGACTCGGCCGCGTTCCGGCTGGAGGACGACGTACCCCTGGTCGTTCCGGAGATCAACGCCCATGCCGCGAGGCGCAGACCTCGCGGCATCGTCGCGTCGCCCAACTGCACCACCCTGTCGCTGATCGTCGCGGTCGGCGCCCTGCACGCCGAGTTCGGGCTGCGGGAGCTCGTCGTCTCGTCCTACCAGGCGGTGAGCGGTGCCGGCCGGGACGGCGTCGCCGCCCTCCGTGAACAACTGGCGCTGGTGGCCGGTACGGAGCTGGGCACCAGCCCCGGAGACGTACGGCGGGCCCTGGGGGACGGGGGCGGCGGCCCCTTCGCCGCCCCCGTCGCGCTGAACGTGGTGCCCTGGGCGGGTACGGACGCCGGTGACGGCTGGTCCTCCGAGGAACTGGGGATCCGCGAGGAGTGCCGGAAGGTCCTCGGTCTGCCCGACCTGAAGGTCGCGGCGACCTGCGTGTACGTCCCCGTCGTGGCGACGCACTCCGTGTCCGTGCACGCCCGCTTCGAGAGCGAGGTGGCCGTGGCGCGTGCGCACGAGATCCTGGCGACCGCGCCCGGGGTGGTGCTCTTCGACTCCCCGGCGTCCGGGGACTTCCCGACGCCCTCGGACGTGGTGGGTACCGACCCGACCTGGGTGGGCCGGGTGCGGCAGTCGTTGGACGATCCACGCGCCGTCGAGATGTTCATCTGCGGCGATAATCTCCGAAAAGGTGCGGCACTCAATGCGGCTCAGATCGCCGAATCGATCGCTGCCGAATTTCCCCGGGATTGATCGAAACTGTTTTGTAGGATCTGTGTGCGCCCTGTGAGCGATTCGCTGGTCTGAACCTCTTGAGCTGGGGCGTTGCGGTGTCGGACGATGATCCCCTGGCCTCGTGCAACCGCTAGTCGGATGCGGCGCGTCTACGTCGTCACTTCTTGCGTGACTGGATGCGTATATGAGGCATTTGGGGAAGAGCAGGTACGAATGAGGGCATGTCGCACAGCATCCAACGCGGTGCCGTACGCGTACAACCCTGACGGGGAGAAGCGTGTCCAACTGGCGTGGCAGAGGTTCTCGACATCACAGTGGTGGGCCCGTTGCGAGGCGCTTCGGTGCGTCCGCTCCGGCGGCCCCGCGCAGCCGGCGGCATGCCGGTGATCGCCCCCATGCCCGCTGCGCGGTCCGCACGTCTGCCGTCGCAGCGCGAGGGCGTTGAGGAGACGGTGGCGGCGGGAACGACGGTCGACCATCTCACCGAGACCTACCGCGCCCACTACCGCTCGCTGCTGGGCCTCGCGGCCCTGCTCCTGGACGACACGGCGTCCTGCGAGGACGTGGTCCAGGAGGCGTTCATCCGGGTGCACTCGGCGCGTAACCGGGTGCGCGACCCGGAGAAGACCCTGGCGTACCTCCGGCAGACCGTCGTCAACCTCTCCCGTTCCGCGCTGCGTCGGCGCATCCTCGGGCTGAAGCTGCTCTCCAAGCCGATGCCGGACATGGCGAGCGCGGAGGAGGGGGCCTACGACCAGCTGGAGCGGGACGCGCTGATCAAGGCGATGAAGGGGCTCCAGCGCCGCCAGCGCGAGGTGTTGGTGCTGCGCTACTTCTCGGACATGACGGAGGCTCAGGTCGCGGAGACCCTGGGCATATCGCTCGGTTCGGTGAAGGCGTACGGATCGAGGGGCATAGCGGCACTGCGCGTCACGATGGAGGCGCAGGCATGAGCAGGCCGGAACACAGGCACGACGATGACCGGACTGGAAACGGGATTGTGAACCACGGGCCGGACAACACTCCGAACACCGATCCGGAGCCGACGGCGGGTGCGGGGGACGCGGGTGAGGGCGACGGCGGGCCCGCCGGAGCCGGGCGCCCGGCCTCGGCCGGGGAGGGCGCTCCGGCCGACGGTGCACGGACGCCGGGCGCCGATACGGCCGCCGGCTCGGCGGCCGCCGAGGAAGCGCCCGACGCGGAGGCCGACAGTGCGGAGGCCGACGACGCGGACGCCGACGATGCGGAGACGGACGGGTCCTCACCGGACTCGCCCGACGGCGGTGCGGCGGATAGCGGTGCGTCCTCCGGTGATGGTGCGTCCGGTGGTGCGTCCGGCGGAAGCGGGCCCGGCACCGGCGGCACACTGACCGCGCTCTTCGGCGGCGCCCTGGACGCCACCCCGGACGACGCCGACGTGGACGAGGCGGCCCTGCGCCGCATGATGCAGGGCGCCGTGCGGGGGCTCCAGCCGGCCGACGGAACCCTCGACCACCTGCACCGAGCCGTGCCCGCCCGCCGGGCACGGCGGCGCCAGGCCGTGGTGGGTGCCGTCGCGGCCGCCCTTCTCATCGGTACGGCGGTACCCGCCTTCGTCCATGTGGCGAACTCGGACGGCTCGGTCGCCGCCAACCCGTCCATCGCCGGCCATGGCGAGCAGGCCCAGGGCGGCAACGGCCAGGACGCCGGTAGGGACACGGGCGGCGAGCGGCCCACCGGCCCGGAGGCACGGCAGAACGAGGGCACCGAGGGCGAGAAAGACCCGTCCGAGAGCCCGAAGCCCAGTGCCGGTACCGGTTCCGACGGCACCGGCACCGCCGGTCTCGACGACACTCCGGGGGTCGAGGCGGCGGCCATGCCGGCCTGCGCCCCCAGCCAGCTCGGTGTCGCGTCCGCGGAGTCGGGTGCGCCGGGGCCGGACGGCAAGGTGTACGGAAGCTTCCGGATCTCCAACGTGTCCGGCAAGCCTTGTTCGGTCACGAGCAACGGCACCGTCGGATTCCAGGCGGTGGGCGCGGCCGATCCGCTGAAGATCACCGTCGTCCAGCACGCGGCGGGCGACGCGGCGAGCGGGCTGCCGCATCCGTCGACGGAACCGGGCGCGGTGCTGCTGAAGCCGGCGATGGCCTACGAGGTGCGCTTCGCGTGGGTGCCTTCGGACACCTGTCCGACCACGGGCAGTTCGCCCTCCCCGACGCCGACGGACGGCGACGGCGGCGGCGGTACCGGTGGAACGGCGGGGGGCTCCGCCGCGGGGTCCTCGGACACGGCGGCGCAGTTCGGCAGCGCCGACGACGTCCCGGTGGACGGCAGTGTCGCGGTGACGCACACCCCGGAGACGGGGGCGCCGACCGCAGAGACCACGATCTCCCACGCCTGCGCGGGCACCATCTACCGCACCGGAGTGTTGAACGCCTCGTAGCCGGCGGGCGCCGTCGCGGACGGTCGTCGCCGGTGTGTGCCGGGAGGCGCCGTCGGCGGATCCGCGGCGGCGGTCCGGGCGGGGCCTTCCCGGCACATCTGCCGATGCGGGCCTGCCCCGACGGTGCCGGCCGTCACGGCGAGGGCGCTCGTGTCCGTCAGGTCCGGCTCAGTCGGCGTCGGCCGCGAGCCCCAGCCGCACGTCGCGGGCCGCCTCCGCCTCACGGCGCATCAGCCGGAACCACATGAAGAGCACGAAGCCGGCGAAGACGAACCACTCACCGGTGTAGCCGAGGTTCTGGAAGGCCTTCAGGTCCAGCCCGCTGCCCGGTGCCGCGGCGGCGGGCACGGGCTCCATGGCCGCGCTCCCCGGCTCGGGCTCGGCCAGGGTCACCCAGGCGTCATAGACGTCGTACGGGACCAGGTTCACCAGCGAGGCCGCGCTGATCATGCCCAACTGGCCCTCGGGCAGGCCGCCCCGGACGTTCACCCCGTCGCTGCCGGTGTTCTCCGACGCCTGCAGATCGCCGGTCACGGTGATCTCGCCGGCCGGAGCCGCCGGGACCTCGGCGCCGTCCGGTGTACCGGGGAGCCAACCCCGTACCACCGGCAGCGCCTTGCCCTCGTCGGTGCGCAGCAGCGTCAGTACGTAGAAGCCGGACCGGTCGTCCAGCTTGCGGCCGGGGATCAGGAACTGGTCGGCGTACGTCCCCGTCGCCTCGGCGGGGCGACCCGAGGTCTCCGTGCTGACCGGCAGCAGCTCGTCGAGCGGCTTCACGGCCCTCGTCCCGGGGTCGGGACGCTTCTCGGCCTCCTCGTGCGACTGCACGCGGTCCTCGAAACGGCCGAGCTGCCAGGTGCCCATGAACACGCAGAACGGAATGGCCAGCGCGACGAAGAGGTTGATCCCCCACCATCGCGGGGTCAGCAGGAACCGGTACACCCCTCCACGGTACGGTTCCCCGCTCCGGACACCCGGAGCGGGGTGCACCATTTATCCGGACCTTATGGGCTCCGGGGCCCTGCGCGCAGGCGTTCCCGCCCCGGCCGGCCCGTCCCGTCCACCGACGGGGGCCCGGTCACGAGGCCGGACCCGCCACCTCCCCCTTGCCGAGGTGCCGCAGCGCGAAGTCCAGCTCCAGCCGGACCTGCTTGATCCGCTCCTCCACGACGAGCGAACCGTGCCCCGCGTCGTAGCGGTAGACCTCGTGGACCGCGCCCCGCGCGGCGAGCCGGTCCACGTAGTTCTCCACCTGGCGGATCGGACACCGCGGGTCGTTGACCCCGGCCGAGATGTAGACCGGCGCGCGCACCGCGTCCACGTACGTCAGCGGGGACGACGCCTCGAACCGCTCCGGCACCTCCTCCGGCGTCCCGCCCAGCAGCGTACGGTCCATCGCCTTGAGCGCCTCCATCTCGTCGTGGTACGCGGTGACGTAGTCGGCGACCGGGACCGCGGCCAGTCCCAGGGCCCAGGCATCCGGCTGCGTCCCGAGCCCGAGGAGGGTGAGGTAGCCGCCCCACGAGCCTCCGGCCAGGACCAGCCGTGCCGGATCGGCGAGCCCCGACTCCACCGCCCAGTCCCGGACCGCCGCGATGTCCTCCAGCTCGATCAGCCCGACCCGGTGCTTCAGCGCGTCCGTCCAGGCACGGCCGTACCCGGTCGAACCGCGATAGTTGACGCGCACGACGGCGAAGCCGTGGTCGATCCACGCGGCGGGACCGGACGCGAAGGCGTCGCTGTCGTGCCAGGTGGGGCCACCGTGTATCTCGAAGACCGTGGGGAACGGGCCTTCCCCGGCGGCCGGAGTCTGCACCAGGGCGTGCACGCGTCCCCCCGGCCCCTCCACCCACGCGTCCCGCACCGGCTCGGAGGCCGGGGCCTTCGCCCCCGGCGGATCGAGGACGACGGCACCGGTCGTGGACCTCACGACGGGCGGCTCGGCGGCCGACGACCACAGGTACTCCACCGAGCCGTCGGGCCGGGCCGTGGCGCCCGAGACCGTCCCGGCGGGGGTCTCCACACGCACCGGCCCCTCGGCGCCCGGCTCATACCTCCACAGCTCGCTGCGCGCCTCGAAGCTGTGCTCGACGAGCAGGGCCGACGCGTCGGGATACCACTCGGCGCCCACATCGCCGGGCAGCTCGACCGGCAGGTCCGTCTGGGTCCCGGCCACCGGGTCCCAGATCATCGGCTCCCAGCGTCCGCGCCGCTGGTGGCCGACGAGCAGCCGGGTGTCGCCGGCCACCGGGGCGAAGCCCAGCACCGACAGGCCCAGCTCCTTCGTGCCGCCCTCCGTGTCGTCCAGCTCGGCGACCGTCGAACCGTCGGGGCGCACCACGCGCAGGGCGGAGTGCATGGCGTCCCCGTGCTCGGTGTGCTCCAGAGCGATCAGCGTGCCGTCCCGGGAGAGGTCCCCGACGCCGGCGGACTCCCGGTGCCGGTAGATCTCGACGGGTTCGGCCCCGGGGCGCACGACGTGGATCGTCGTGCCGTCCTCGTCCGTCGACCGCCCGATCACCGCCGTCCCGTCCCGGCCGATCGCGAGCCCCGCCGGGTAGGACGGTCCGAGACCGGGCGCAGCGGGCTCGTCCGGACCGCCCTCGAAGGGCTGCCGCATCCATACGCCGAACTCGTCGCCGTCGGTGTCGGAGAACCACCAGACCGACCCGCCGTCCGGCGTCAGCACCCCGTCGGTCGTCCCGTTGGGCCGGTCCGTGACCTGGCGCTGCTTCCCGGACGCCCGGTCCCAGGTGTACAGCTCGTACGTGCCGGTGGCGTTGGACACGAACAGGGAGCGCTCGGGCGCGTCCTGCGCCCAGTCGGGCAGGGACACCCGGGGTGCGCGGAAGCGCTGCTCCCACCGCGGCAGCTGCTCCCACCCCGGATTCGGCTCCTTCGGCCCGGGCCTTGCCGCCGGTTCGTGTGCGGACGTGTCGTTCTGTGCGTCGCTCATGGCCCCATACAACCCGATGGGCCCCGTCCGCGGTGAGCCTGTGGATAACCGATCGCGCCCGCCCCCAGCCTGTGGGTAACTTTCCCGGCATGTACGCACCGACACCGGACGACTGGCGCCAGGCCAACCGCGCACGCTGGGACGAACGCGTGGCCGTCCACGCGGCCGGCGACTACTACGACCTCGACTCCTTCCTCGCCGGGAGGGAGGCCCTGCGCGACTTCGAGATCGCGGAGGTCGGCGACGTGACGGGCCGCACCCTTCTGCACCTGCAGTGCCACATCGGGCTGGACACCCTGTCGTGGGCGCGCCACGGCGCCGCGCAGGTGGTCGGTCTCGACTTCTCCGAGCCCGCCGTCGAGACGGCCCGCGGACTGGCCCGGTCGCTGGATCTCCCGCCGGAGCGGGCGATGTTCGTGGCCGCCGACGTGTACGAGGCGGCGGAGGCCGTGCCGGACCCGGCGTACGACATCGTCTACACGGGAGTGGGCGCGCTGAACTGGCTGCCCGACGTGGACCGCTGGGCGGAGACCGCCGCGTCCCTGGTCCGTCCGGGCGGCTTCCTCTACCTCGCGGAGTTCCATCCGCTGACCGACTGCCTGGACGACGAGACGGGCTCGACCGTCGCGTACGACTACTTCAGCCGCGAGGCGTGGGTGGACGAGACGCCGGGCACCTACGCCGACCCCGCCGCCGAGACCGTCCACAACCGCAGCGTCGAATGGCAGCACCCCTTGGGCGACGTCGTGTCCGCCCTTGCGGCGGCCGGGCTCCGGATCGACTTCCTGCACGAGCACGACGCCACGCTCTTCGCCCGCTATCAGGCGCTGCGCCGGCACGCGGACGGCTACTACCGCTTCCCGGCCGACCGCCCGCGGATCCCGATGATGTACTCGCTCAAGGCATCGCGTCCACCGGCCGGCTGACGGGCCGCCAGGCCACCACTCCATCCGCCGGCTCAGCCGTGGCCCGGCCGCCCGTGGAGGAAGCGCGGGGCGCCACCCGGATCATCCGGGTGGCGCCGAGGCACGCGTGAGCGGCGGGACGTCGTGCCCTACGCCACCGAACGGAAGGCGGGCAGGTATCCGTTCGACTGCCCGATGGCCTTCGGGTGGTAGGAGTTGGTGATCGGGAGCGTCACGCTGTGGAGCCACGGGTCGCCCGAGCAGAGCTCGTGCCCGGTGAACTCGTCCACCACGCTGGAGAAGGTGAACCCCGCGTTGGCCGCCCGCTTGGCGATCACCCCGTTCAGGATCTCCGAGGCGTTGTTGATCGCGCTGCGTTCGTTCTCGGTGAGCCCGGCGATGCAGCTGCCCGAGAGCTTGTAGAAGCGCGGGTAACCCAGCACCACCACGTGGGCCTGCGGGGAGCGCGTGTGGATGCCGCTGTACAGCGAGTCGAGCCTCGCCGGAAGCGTGTTCTGCGCCTGCGAGACAGCGGTGTTGACGCGGGCGACGCAGGTGGCCTCGCTCTGCAGCACACAGGTCTGCATGACGTCCGCGAAGCCGACGTCGTTGCCTCCCGCGGTGACGCTGACGAGCGTGGTCGACGACGACAGCGCACCCAGTTGGCCGCTGGACACGCTGGACGTCGTCGCACCGGAGCACGCGACGGACGTGAAGGACGACGGCGCGTTCGCGGCCGCCCACAGGTAGGGGTACGACTTGGTGCTGCGCTGGCAGTCACCGCTTTCGGAGGTGTAACTCCCGGCGCCCACTCCGGAGGAGTAGGAGTCACCGAGAGCGACGTAGTTGGCGCCTGCGGCGGAGGCCGGCTGTGCCAGGCCGAGCACGGCCACGGCGCCGATCGCGAGGGTGGAGACGGAGGCCCAGAAGGTACGTACTGACACGGCAGTCAGCCCTTCGAGATGTGGGGGACGGGTGGGGAGTTCGTGGGGCGAGCACGTTTGTAGCAGCTCCCGGTACCCGTCGGTAATGGGCAGGAAAGAAGTCGTCTGATATGCCCGAATGCTCGTTCGGGCGAGAGCGCTCCGCGCGTAGATAAACCCCCAACCGGCCCTCGAACGAGTGAAGTTGAGGGTCCGAAGCGTCGCCCTTCCGACTCCTCTGTGTCACCCTCGGGCCCCGGCGCCGCCGCCGCTCGCGGCCCGGCCGATCCGGCCTGCCCCGCTCTCACGTCCCCGGTCGCCGCGCGTGGTCGCCGCCCACGAGGGGGCGCCCCCGGACACGACCGCGGCCGCCAGGGATTCCTGGCGGCCGCGGGTCCGGGAGAAGGGTGTGCCGTTACAGCGTGCGCTCCAGTCGGTCGGCCATCAGCCTGCTGAAGCGGGCGGGGTCGCTCAGCTCGCCGCCGTCGGAGAGGAGAGCCAGCCCGTGGACGAGCTCGGCGGTCTCGGCCAGCTCCGTGCCGGCGTCCGGCTCCGAGCCGAGCGCCGCGTGCGCCTTCCGGAGCGAACTGATCAGCGCGTGCGAGGGATTGAGTTCGAGGATGCGCTTGATGTGCGGCACCTCCTCGCCCATGGCGCGGTACATGTTCTCCAGGGCCGGGGTGACGTCGTGGGTGTCGGAGACGATGCAGGCCGGCGACACGGTGAGGCGTGAGGAGAGGCGTACCTCCTTCAGGCTGTCGCCCAGCTGCTCGGTCATCCAGGCCAGCAGACCGGCGTACTCCTGCTGCCGCTGCTCACGCTCCGCCTCGGCCTTCTCCTTCTCCTCGTCGCTGTCCAGGTCGACCTCGCCCTTGGCGATGGACTGCAACTGCTTGCCGTCGAACTCCGGCACGGACTGGACCCAGACCTCGTCCACCGGGTCGGTCAGCAGCAGGACCTCCAGGCCCTTGGCCCGGAACGCCTCCATGTGGGGCGAACTCTCCATGGCGGCGCGGGACTCGCCCGTCATGAAGTAGATCTGGTCCTGGCCCTCCTTCATGCGGTCCACGTAGGAGCGCAGGGTGGTCAGCCCCTCCTCGTCCTGGGTGGAGGCGAACGAGGAGACCTCCAGAAGTGCGTCACGGTTCTCGAAGTCCTGGAGGAGGCCTTCCTTCAGGACCCGGCCGAATTCCTTCCAGAAGGTCCGGTAGTTCTCCGGGGAGGCGGACATCATCTCCTTGACCGTCGACAGCACCTTCTTGACCAGGCGGCGCCGCATCATCTCGATCTGGCGGTCCTGCTGGAGGATCTCCCGGGACACGTTGAGCGACAGGTCCTGGGCGTCGACGACACCCTTCACGAACCGCAGATACGTCGGCATGAGCGCTTCGCAGTCGTCCATGATGAAGACACGCTTGACGTAGAGCTGCACCCCGCGCTTGTGCCCCTGCATGAAGAGGTCCTGCGGGGCGTGCGACGGCAGGAAGAGCAGAGCCTGGTATTCGAAGGTCCCCTCCGCCTGCATGCGGATGGTTTCGAGCGGGTCGGTCCAGTCATGGCTGATGTGCTTGTACAGCTCGCTGTACTCCTCGGCGGTCACCGAGTCCTTGGACCGCGCCCACAGCGCCTTCATCGAGTTGACCGTCTCGACCGCCGGTTCGGCGCCGTCCTCGCCGGGCGCCGCGGCGGCCATGCGGATCGGCCAGGTGATGAAGTCGGAGTACCGCTTGACGATCTCCCTGAGCTTCCAGGGCGACGTGTAGTCGAAGAGCTGGTCCTCGGTGTCCTCGGGCTTGAGCCGCAGGGTGACGGACGTGCCCTGGGGGGCGTCGTCGACGGACTCGACGGTGTAGGTGCCCTCGCCGTCGGAGTTCCAGCGCGTGCCCTGGCTCTCGCCCGCGCGCCGGGTCACCAGCGTGACCTCGTCGGCCACCATGAAACTGGCGTAGAAACCGACGCCGAACTGCCCGATGAGTTCCTCGGAAGCAGCGGCGTCCTTTGCTTCCTTCAATTCCCGCAGGAATTTCGCCGTTCCGGAATTCGCGATGGTCCCGATCAGCTGCACGACCTCGTCGTGCGACATTCCGATGCCGTTGTCGCGCACGGTCAGTGTGCGCTTCTCCTTGTCGGCCTCGATGGAGATGTGCAGGTCGGACGTGTCCGCCTGGAGGGTGTCGTCGCGAAGAGTTTCCAGCCGCAGCTTGTCCAGCGCGTCAGAGGAATTGGAGATGAGCTCGCGCAGGAAGACATCCTTGTTCGAATAAATCGAGTGGATCATCATCTGCAGGAGCTGACGTGCTTCCACCTGGAACTCGAATGTTTCGGCCGGCATGGGTGCGGGATCCCTTTCCATCGGTATGTCGGATGACCGAGGCATATCGTAACCAGCCGCTGTCGTGCCGGTGGGCCGATCGTGAGGGTTCCCGCCGGGCCGGCGTGCGCGGGTCCGCCACGCACGCCGGACGGCTCACACCTCCGTACGCTCCACGGGGATCCACAGCTCCGTGTCCGCGTGCGAGGCGTCCTGCGACAGCCGGGTGCGCAGGATCTCCGGCCCGGGCCGGCTCCGGTAGGGATTGGACGGGAACCACTGGGTGAAGACGTCCCGCCACAGGTACTGGAGTGTCCGAGGGAAGGGCCCGGAGCTCTCGAAGACGGCCCAGGTCCCGGCCGGCACGGTGAGCGAGTCCAGGTCCTCGGGGACCTCGTCCCCGGTCACCACCCCGTGGTAGTAGTCGAGTTCGGTCCCCTCGGCGCGCGAGGCGTCCAGGTCGTCGCTCACCGCGACGATCCCTTCCGGCTCCTGGTCCGACATGCCCTCGACGCGCCGCAGCACGTCCTGGCCGATGCTCCGCACGAAGTCGGCGATCGCGGTGTTCGGCCCCTCGTGCACCAGGGGGACGCGTGCCTTCTTCCCGGCAACCCGGAACTCCCCCTTCTCCACGACCCTGTACCGCATGCTGCTGGTCCCTTCGACGACGACGCGGAAGGACATCCGTGGCTGGGAGCGCAGGCTCGCGCCCGTCCGTCTGGCCTCGCCGGGGCCGACGCCGTGCATCGCGCGGAACGCGCGGGCGAACGCCTCCCCGGAGCCGTAGCCGTGGCGCACCGCGATCTCCAGCAGCGGCCGCTTCCCCGCCAGCACCTCCGCGCCCGCGATCGTCAGCCGTCTGCGCCGGACGTACTCCGACAGCGGCAGGCCCGCCAGCGCGGAGAACAGCCGCCGGAAGTGGTACTCCGAGGTCAGCGCGATACGCGCCGCTTCGGCCGCCTCGACGTGCTCGTCGAGGTGGTCCTCGATGTACTCCATGGCTTCGTGGAGCCGCTCCAGCACCCGGATCTCCTTCTCTTTCCCCGTCCATGGTGCGGAGCGACCGTCAGGCCGCACCCGACATCCTGTGCCCGTTCCGGTCGGGTGCGACGGCCCCGCGCGCTCCCGTCACGCCACGGGAAGCCCGGTGTCCTACGGCCGCGCGCCGAGCCGGCTGACGAGGTCGTGCCAGCCCTGGTCCAGCTGCTCGATCGACATGCCGCGGTCCGTCGTCAGATGGCGTACGAGGGCGGCGTCGATCGAACCGAGCAGGGTGTGCGCGAGCAGTTCCGGATGGCCTGCCACATGGGCCTGGCGCAGCAGCATGGCGACGTGGCTGACCCGCAGGCGGGTCGCGGGCACGGCGTAGGTGCGCAAGGGGTCGGCCCGGGAGGCGAGGATCAGCTCGTGGTGCTCGCGCTCGTGACGTATGACGGCGGGGCCGAAGGCGTGCAGCCTCTCCACGGCGGGAGCGCCGGGGCCCATCGGCGGAGGCCCGGAGAGGAAGGCCGCCTGGAGCAGCCCCTCCCGGTGGTCCATGAGCGCGATGAGGAGGCCGGTCCGGTCGCCGAAGCGCCTGAAGACGGTGCCCTTGCCCACGCCCGCGGCGGCCGCGACCGACTCCATGGTCAGATTCGTGGCGCCGCAGCCGGCCATCAGGCGGGAGGCGGCCTCCAGCAGGAGCGTGCGGTTCCGGGCCGCGTCCGCCCGCAGCCGCTCCGGCTCGTCGAGGGTCACGAGCGGAAGGGTGGCGCGTGCGTCGCCGGATTCGGGCGGCCGGGAGGACGAAGGGTCACAGGGGCCGGTCATGGCTCCAGGGTAGCGCCTGAACAGCGGAAGTGGACCGTGGTCCGTTTAGGTGGTAGAAAGTTAAACGGACTCCGGTCCGCTTGCTCGACGCCCTCCCTCACCCAGGAGTTCCCCCATGCCTGTACGCATCCTCGCCCTCGTCGGCAGCCTCCGCGCCGGCTCGCACAACCGCCAGCTCGCCGAGGCGGCCGCCAAGCACGCGCCCGAGGGCTCCACCGTCGACATCGCCGAGGGCCTGGCCGAGCTGCCCTTCTACAACGAGGACCTCGACGTCGAGGGCAACGTCCCCGCCGCCGCCGTCCGGCTGCGCGAGACGGCGGCCCAGGCCGACGCCTTCGTGCTGTTCTCGCCGGAGTACAACGGCACCATGCCGGCCGTCCTGAAGAACGCCATCGACTGGCTGTCCCGCCCCTACGGCGCCGGCGCCCTCACCGGCAAGCCGGTCGCCGTCGTCGGCACGGCCTTCGGCCAGTACGGCGGCGTCTGGGCCCAGGACGACGCCCGCAAGGCCGCCGGGGTCGCCGGTGGCGCGGTGCTGGCCGACGTGAAGCTGTCCATCCCCGGCTCCGTGACCCGCTTCGCCGAGACCCACCCGGCCGACGACGCCGAGGTCGTCACCTCGCTGACCGAGGTGCTCCGCCAGGTCGCCGAGGCCGCTCCGACCGCTGCCTGAGCCACCTGGAGCGACGGCGGCCCGCCGAGGATGCCGCGCCACCGTCGTGACGCCTACGGCCCCTCCCCGGCACGAGCCGGGGAGGGGCCGTACGCGTCACCAGGAGGTGGCCGCGTGCAGGAGCGGCAGTCACCAGGGGGTGGCCGCGTGCAGGAGCAGCAGCAGGGTGACCGCCGAGTTGGCCGAGAACATCGCCGACAGCAGGGCCCCGGTCGCGGCGGTCCACAGGGCCAGGCCCACCGCGGTGAAGAGGGGCGGCCAGGTGCGCACGGCGGGCTCCGGGCCGAGCAGCGCCGCGACCCTGCGGGGGAGCGGTCCCGGGGCGGCGAAGGCCGCGAGCGCCGGCACCGGAGCGCCGCGCGAGGCGAGCGCGGCCTGGCCGATCGCCCGGGCGACGGTCCTGCGGCTGCCGACGGCCCGGGCCGCCTCCTCGTCCGCCCAGCGCTCCGTCGTGCAGGCCACGGCCGTCCGCAGCGGGCGCAGGAACGGATTCGCGTCGGCGGCCAGCCGGACCAGCAGCAGATGGCGGTGGTGGCGAGCGGCGAGGTGGACCCGCTCATGGGCGAACAGCGCCCGGCGCTCCCGGGAGCCGAGGCAGGCGAGCATCGCCGTGGACACCACGACGCGGTCACGCGGCCCCCGGGGCAGGGCGTAGGCGTACGGCCGCGGATCGGGCAGCACCGCCACCTCGGTGCGCGGCAGGCTCTCCAGGGCCTCATGGGCGCGCCGCCGCACCCGGTGGTGTCGCAGCAGGGTGCACAGGCAGCCCGTGAAGACAGCGACCAGTGCGGGGATCGCCGCCTTCCCGGCGATCTCGTGGTGCGGGACGCTCGCGCGCACCTCGGGGTCGGACCAGCCGTCCGGCAGCGGGTTGCCGGGCAGTTGGGCCGTACCCACCACCATCAGCAGTACCAGGCACACCGTGCTGCACAGCGCCATGAGGGAGGAGACGCCGGTCAGCAGCACCGTGGCCGTGCGGGGGTGGAGCCGCTGCTCGGCCAGGCGGGCCACTGGCCAGGCGGTCAGGGGGAGGACCAGCGGGAGGAAGACGAAGATGCCCATGCGGCTCAGCCCTCGTCGCCGGCCTGGTCCAGCAGCTCGCGGAGCACCTGTTCGTCGCCCGCCGGAAGCGCGGTGATGAAGCGTGCCAGTACCGCCCTGCGGTCCTGTTCGCCGTCCAGTACCCGGTGCATCTTGAGCGCGGCGAGCCCGGCCCCGTCCGAGGCCGACACCCAGACGAACGAGCGGCCCTCCCGCCGGCGCGTGACGGCGTTCTTCGCCAGCAGCCGGGCCAGCACCGTCATCACCGTCGTGTACGCGAGGCCCGCGGTCAGGTGCTCCTGCACCCAGCCCGCGGTCACCGGGCCCCGGGCGTCGTTCAGCGCCGCGAGCACCTGGGTCTCCAGCGCGCCCTGGGCCCTGCGCCGGCGGTGCGGATCCGGCTCCGTCACGCGCTCTCCCCCTTCCGCTCCCGCCCCCCGGGGCCGACTGCCGCGCCGGGGCGGGGGGCCGGGCCGCGATGCCCGCGGTGCACGGCCTCTCCGTTTATTTCTACAGTGTTGTAGATTTTAACCGGGGTCCGGACCTCGGATCCCGAACCGACCGCGTGTCTGGAGAGATGAACCATGGGTGTTTCCCTGTCCAAGGGCGGCAATGTCTCGCTGAGCAAGGAGGCCCCGGGCCTGTCCGCCGTCGTGATCGGCCTGGGCTGGGACGCGCGCAGCACCACGGGCGCCGACTTCGACCTCGACGCCTCCGCCCTGCTGCTGAACGCGACGGGCAAGGTCGTCTCCGATCAGCACTTCGTCTTCTACAACAACCTCACCAGCCCCGACGGCTCCGTCGAGCACACCGGTGACAACCTCACCGGTGAGGGCGAGGGCGACGACGAGTCCATCAAGGTGAACCTGGCCACCGTGCCCGCCGATGTGGACAAGATCGTCTTCCCGGTGTCGATCCACGAGGCCGTGCAGCGCGGCCAGAGCTTCGGGCAGGTGCGCAACGCGTTCATCCGGGTGGTGAACCAGGCCGGCGGCACCGAGATCGCCCGCTACGACCTGTCCGAGGACGCCTCGACCGAGACCGCGATGGTCTTCGGCGAGCTGTACCGCAACGGCGCCGAGTGGAAGTTCCGCGCGGTCGGCCAGGGATACGCCTCCGGGCTGGCGGGCATCGCCTCCGACTACGGGGTCAACGTCTGACCGGCGACGGGCTGTCCGGCGGGCAGGACCCGGGCGGGCGGAGCTCACGCGGGGCGGGGCCGGCGCGCCGTGCGCCGTCCGCCCCCGCATCATCCAGCGACAGAGAGCGAGACGACGACGCATGTCGGTCAACCTGAACAAGGGCCAGCAGATCAGCCTGAGCAAGTCCGACGGCAGCACGCTGACCGCCGTACGGATGGGACTCGGCTGGCAGGCCGCACAGCGCAAGGGATTCTTCGCCAAGCTGGCGGGCGCCCAGGAGATCGACCTGGACGCGGCGGCCCTGCTGTTCGCCGCCGGACAGATGGTCGACGTGGTCTTCTTCCAGCACCTGACCAGCGACGACGGTTCCGTACGGCACCTGGGGGACAACCTCACGGGTGGTGACGGCGCCGGTGGCGACGACGAGGTCGTCCTCGTCGACCTTAGCCGCGTGCCCGACCGTGTCGACCAGATCGTCTTCACGGTCAACTCCTTCACCGGGCAGACCTTCGCCGAGGTGAAGAACGCGTTCTGCCGGCTGGTCGACGAGAACACCGGCGAGGAACTCGCGCGCTACACCCTCAGCGGCGGCGGCACGGCCACCGCCCAGATCATGGCCAAGCTCCACCGCACGGGCAGTGGCTGGCAGTTGAAGGCCATCGGTGAGCCCGCCGCCGGACGGACGTTCCAGGACCTGCTGCCGGCCGTCGCCGCGCACCTGTGACCTGGGCGGGCCCGCGACCGTGACGGGCGGGCCCGCGGCCGGGTCAGTTGCGCGAGTTGCCGAACAGCAGGCGGTAGGCGACCAGCAGGACCAGGGAGCCGCCGATCGCCGCGCCCCAGGTGTAGAGGTCGAAGAACTGGTTCTCCACCGGGCGGTCGAGGAAGCGGGCGGACAGCCAGCCACCGACGAACGCTCCCGCGATACCGATGAGCGTGGTGCCGAACAGCCCGCCCGGGTCGCGGCCCGGCAGCAGGATCTTGGCGATGGCTCCGGCGAGCAGGCCGAGGATGATCCAGCCGATGATGCCCACGTCGTTGTCCTCCAGTCGGGTCGTGCGGGGTGGCCGTCCGGCGGACGGCCACCCCGCACGTAGTTGCATGATTGCGCAATCATATGAACAGTTCTGCCGCCCTGACGAGGGGCCGCCCACGGCAACCGGGCAATCCGGCCGGTCCCCCGCCCCACGGCCGACCGCCCGCGCGACCCGCGGGAGGAAGGCCGGGCTCCCCGTACCGGCAGCCAGGACACCGCTCCCGGGCGCCTACACTGGATCGGCGCGTGTGCGGCAGCTGTGATGCGGGCGGGACGGAGAAGACCTTGACGGAGAACGTCGGCTTCGGGGACCCCTCCGCCGAGGTCCTGGCGGACGCGGCCGCCGCGTTCGGGCTCCTCGCCTCGTCGGCCAGGCTGCACATCATGTGGGCCCTCTCCCAGGGCGAGAGCGACGTCACCCACCTCGCCGACCGTGTCGGCGGCGCGCTGCCCGCGGTCAGCCAGCACCTGGCGAAGCTGAAGCTCGCCGGACTCGTCCGCTCCCGCCGTGAGGGCCGCCGCCAGGTCTACTACGTCGACGACCCCGACATCGTGACCGTGGTCCGGGTGATGGTCGGGCAACTGACAGTGCGCTCCCACCAGGCACACGCACCGGTCAGCCGGCTGCCCGGGACCGGTGGCTGAGACCGGCGCGGCCACGGGCCGGGACGCGGGGACGTCCGCACCCGCGGCCGTCCCGGAACAGGCGCGCGGCCACGGTGGGACCGCGGCGCCCGCCCCGGGAACCGCCGCACCGACCGTGCTGGAGGTGCTGCGCCGCCTGGACAGCGGCCCGCGCGGCCTGACAGAGGCGCAGGCGGAGGAGCGGCTGGCCCGGTCGGGCGGGAACACGGTCCCGGCCCGGCGCCCGATGACCTGGCCGCGGTTGTTCGTACGCAGCCTGCGGGACCCGTTCACAGCGGTCCTGGGATGCCTCGGACTGGTGTCGGCGGCCGTCCTCGCCTGGGGGACCGCCTCGGTGATCCTCCTGCTGGTCGCCGTGAGCTGTGTACTGCGCGCGACCGGCGAGCACCGCGCCGACCGCTCCATGGCCGGGCTGCGCGAGCTGGTCGCCACCACCGCCACCGTGCTGCGGCGCCGGAGCGCGGACAGCGCGGCCACGGCCCGCGAGGCGCCCGTGGAGGAGCTGGTACCGGGGGACGTGATCCGCCTCGGTCCGGGCGAGCTGGTCCCGGCGGACGTACGGCTGCTGCGCGCGAGCGGGCTCACGGTGCACCAGGCCGCGCTGACGGGGGAGTCGGCACCCGTCACGAAGTACGCCGACGACCGGCCCGGCACGACCGGCGGCGGTGTGTTCGATCAGCCGCAGCTCTGCTTCCAGGGCAGCAGCGTCGCCGCGGGCAGCGCGAGTGCGGTCGTCACCGCGACCGGCGCGCGCACCCGGTTCGCCAGCGCCCAGACACTGTCCGGCGGCCCGACGGAGGCGAGCGCCTTCGACCGCTCCGTGCACGGCATCTCCTGGACGCTGATCCGGTTCATGCTGCTCACCCCGCCGCTGGTGCTGATGGCCAACGCGGCGCTGCGCGGCCGCGGCCTGGAGACACTGCCGTTCGCCGTCGCCGTGGCGGTCGGACTGACGCCGGAGATGCTGCCGGTGCTGGTCACCACCTGCCTGGCCCGTGGCGCCTCGCTGCTGGCGCGTGCCCACGGGGTGATCGTCAAGCGGCTGCCGGCACTGCACGACGTGGGCGCCGTCGACGTCCTGTGCCTGGACAAGACCGGCACCCTCACCCAGGACCGCCCCGTCGTCGACCGCGCCCTCGCGGCGGACGGCCGGGACGACCCGGACGTCCTGCACTGGGCCGCCGTCAACGCCTGGTGGACGTTGCAGCTCGCCGACCTGCCCGTACCGGACGCCCTCGACGAGGCGATCCTGGACGCGGCCGACGAGGACGCGCTCCTGGCGTACGACGGGACGGCGGCCGTCCCCTTCGACCCGCTCCGCCGCCTCGCCACCGCCGTCGTCCGCACCCCCGGCCGCCTCGGTCGCCACACGCTGGTGGTCAAGGGCGACGTCGAGGCGGTCCTGGAGCGCTGCGCACTCGCCGACGACGCGCGCGAACGGCTGCGCGGCCTCGCCGCCGCGCGGGCCGACGGCGGCGTACGCGTCCTGGCGGTCGCCACCGCGGAGCGCCCGGCCCGCTCCCGCGACTACACCCCGGCCGACGAACGCGGGCTCACCTTCCGCGGTCTGATCACCCTCCGGGACGCGCTCACCCCGACCGCCGCCGACGCGCTGGACGTCCTCACCGGTCAGGGCGTCACCGTCAAGATCCTCACCGGCGACCATCCCGGCACCGCCGTGCGCGCCTGCCTCGACCTCGGCATCCCCGTCGCCGACGACGCCGTGCTCACCGCCGACCGCGTCGACGCGCTCACCGACACCGAACTCGCCGAGGCGGCCCACCGCACGACGGTCTTCGCCCGCTGCACCCCCACCCACAAGGCCCGGGTCGCCCAGGCGCTGCGGACCGCCGGGCACACCGTGGGATTCCTCGGCGACGGTGTCAACGACCTGCCCGCGCTGCGCACCGCCGACGTCGGCATCGCCCCGCGCGACGCCGCCGACGTGGCCCGCGAGTGCGCCGACGTGGTGCTCGCCGAGAAGGACCTCACCGCGATCGCGCACGCGATCGGCGCCGGCCGGCACGCGAGCGGCAACATCGCCACCTATCTGCGCGTCACACTCTCCTCGAACCTCGGCAACGTGATCGCGATGCTCTCCGCCGGGCTGCTGCTGCCGTTCCTGCCGATGCTTCCGGTCCAGGTGCTGACGCAGAACCTGTGCTTCGACGCCGCCCAGCTCGCCTTCGTCCACGACCGCCCGCACCCCTCGGCGCTGCGCCGGCCGACCGTGCTGCGTCCGCGCGAACTCCTGCGGTTCATCACCGGATTCGGCCTGCTCAACGCCGTGGCCGACCTCGCCACCTTCGCGGTCCTGGCCCTCGCCCTGCACGGTCCGGGCACGGGGGACGACGAGGCGGCCTTCCACTCCGGCTGGTTCACGGAGAACCTGCTCACCCAGGCACTGGTGATGCTGCTCCTGCGCATCGGCCGCCGTGGTGCCGAGGGGCGCAGGCCGGGTCCGGTCGCCTGGGCCGCGGGGGCGCTGGCGGCCATCGGACTGCTGCTGCCGCCCTCACCGCTCGGCCCGCTGCTCGGCCTGACCACGCTGCCGCCGGTGTACTACCCGCTGCTCGCCGCCGTCCTCGGCCTGTACGCCGCAGGCCTCCTGGCCGCCCGGAAGCGGTACGAGCGACGGCACGCGGAGGACGCGCCGGGGTGGTGAGGGCCGGTGCGGCCGGCTCAGCCGCCCGATCCGTAGGAGAGGTCCGCGCACAGGTCGTCGTCGGCCGATCGGGCGTCCGCCGCCACGGAGCTCCCGTCGGCGGAGGGGGCCGCCGACGGGGAGCCGCCGGTGGCGGCGTAGGCCGTGCCCACCACGACGTTGACCGTCGACCCGCCGACGGATTCCAGCCGGGCTCCGGGGAACACCCGGGCGACGGTCTCGGCCTGGCTCCGCAGGCCGGCGCCGTACTGCACGACCGTGGTGGTGTGCTGCCGGTCGGACGCGTTGCCGGTCCCGGTGACCGTGAAGCCGTGGGCGGTGAGGGCGGCGGACGCCTCGGAGGCCAGGCCGCTCGTGGTGGTCCCGTTGTAGACCGCGACGTCGATCCCGTGCCCGTCGACGGCGACCGCGGAGGTCTCACCGTCGGCCTCCGGCGCCCCGGAGGCCGATGCCGTCGCCGTGCCCCCGCCCCCACCGCCGGCGTCCTCGCCGTCGATGGTGCGGTCGGCCTTCAGCGCGGCCCACAGCCCGGAGGCGTCCGGTTCGGCGATCGCGACGCGTGAGCCCTGGTAGCGCCAGGGGACGGTGACGAACTTGGTGTCGTGCAGGTCGACGTCCTTCAGCGACATCGCGAAGGCCACCAGCTTGTCCGCCGTACCCAGGCCGGGGTCGACGGTCATCGACTTGGTGGCGGCGGTGGCCAGCGGCAGGAGCTTGGTCGGGGTGAGGCCGTCACTCTTGATCTTCTTGAGGAGGCTGGAGACGAAGGCCTGCTGGCGTTTGATACGCCCTATGTCGGAACCGTCGCCGATGCCGTGCCGGATACGGACGTAGTCCAGGGCCTTCTGCCCGGACACGTTCTGCTCGCCCTTCTCGAAGATCCGCTCCCCCTTGGTGGCGCGGTTGGGGTTGAGGTCCCCCTGGTAGATGTCCTGCGGGAGACAGACCTGTACGCCGCCGACCACGTCCGTCAGCGCCGCGAATCCCTTGAAGTCGACCACGACCGTGTGGTCGACGCGGAGGCCGGTGAGCTCCTCCACGGTGTTCTGGGTGCAGGCCGGGTTGCCCGCCTCGGTCTGGCCGACCGAGAAGGCCGCGTTGAACATGGTGTCGGTCTGCGTGCGGGTCCAGGTGCCGTCCGGCAGCCTGCACGGCGGGATGGTGACCAGGGTGTCGCGGGGGATGGACACCGCGATGGCGTGCCGGTGGTCGGCGTACACGTGCAGCAGGAACGCCGTGTCGGAGCGGCCGATGTCGTCCTTGCTGCCGCCGCCGAGCGCACTGTTCCCGTCGGTGCGCGCGTCCGAACCGATGACCAGCACGTTCTCGCCCTTGGACGAGCCGGAGGCGGGGCGGTTCTTGGACAGACCCGCCCCGTCGAAGGTCTCGATGTCGCCGTTCAGCTTCAGGTAGATCCACCCCAGGCCGGCCGTACCGAGCACCGCCAGGGACAGGGCGACCAGCAGCGCCGTCCGCAGCGGGCCGCGCTTGCGGCGCCGCCGTGCGGTACGCCCGCCACGCGGCGCACCACGCCGGGGCGGGGCCGCCCGGCGCCGGCGGCGGGAGGGTATGGCCTGATCGCTGGTGGTGGTCATCCGTGCACCCTCATCCGTCCGACTCATACGGAGCGGACGACCGGCCCACCCCCCATGGTTGTACAGTTGCGCAATGTAGCAATGATGGCAGACGGACCGCACCGCCCGGTGCGGACCTCCCGGCCGGCGAAGAGGAGAGGTGAGCGGGATGCTCCGCAACGGACTGGAACCCTGGCACCTGCTGATCCTGGCGATCGTGATCATCGTGCTGTTCGGCTCGAAGAAGCTGCCCGACGCCGCCCGCGGTCTGGGCAAGTCGATGCGCATCCTCAAGAGCGAGGCCGAGGCGATGAAGAAGGACGGCGCCGAGCGGCACGCGGCGGGCCCGGCCGAGGGGGCGGCCCCCGCCGAGCCCGCGCGGCACATCGGCCGGCCCGTCCCGGACGGGACACCGCAGGCCCGCCCCCACGTCGAGGACGGCCCGGCTCACTGAGCCCGCCGTCCCGCGCCCCCGTACGGCCGGCCCCTGACGCGCACTCCCCGGCGTGTCAGGGGCTGGCGACATCGAAGCCGTACCGCAGCGGCTCGCCGGTCACGGTGTAGTCCCGGCGGTAGACGTACACCGCCTCCACGCGCACGCCGCGCGGCGCGTCCTCGGCCTGGCAGGGGTACGCCACCTGGATCACGGGCGGCCGGTCGGCGACCTCCATCCGTAGTCCGTCCGCGGGCCCTCCGTCGAGCACCGCGGCTTCCCGTCCCGTCACGTCGGCAGTCTCCATGTCGACAGTTTAAAGGTTGCGCAACTAACGTGAACAGGCCCCGTGTGGGTCCACGGTCGCCGCGCACCGAACGAGCCGGACGCGGTCCCCGCTCCGGGCGGACCGGGGCATGATCGGATCGGGGCATGGCCGGATCGGGTGGCCGGTGGCGCCCGACGATCTACGCTGCTGTAGAAGACTCCTGACGGGTGATCGGATCACCCGGTGAGCCCCGCCACCCGGCAGTGCCGACCGGGAGGGGGGGCAGGCGCGACAAGGAGCAGGGCAGCACGATGCCGGAGCAGTACGACCAGAGGACCGCCGTCGAGTCCCGGCCCGGCCGCCCTGAGCTGGCGCGCCGTTGCCGCCGCGTCACGGAGGCCCGGTGGTTCGCCGTGACCGTCCTCACCGTGATCCTCCTCAACGCGGCACTGCTGGGCCTGGAGACCTACTCCGGGCTCGTCGAGGAATGGCACCGCTGGTTACGGCTGGCCGAGCACGGCTGCCTGGCCGTGTTCACCGCCGAGATCCTTGTCCGGCTCGGCGCACACGCCGACCGCCCCCGCGGCTTCCTCAAGGACCCGTGGAACCTCTTCGACCTCGCCGTGGTCCTGTGCGCCTTCCTGCCGCTCGTCCGCGAGAACACCACCGTCCTGCGCCTGTTGCGGCTGGCCAGGGTGTTGCGCACGGCGCGTTTCCTGCCGCAGTTGCGGATCGTCCTGGTCGCGGTCGGCCGCAGCCTGCCCGGCACCCTGAGCTTCCTGCTCGTCGGGGCGCTGCTGCTGTACGTGTACGCGATGGTCGGCTGGGTCTTCTTCGGCCGGCAGGACCCGGAACACTACGGCTCCATCGGCCGCGCGGTCCTCACCCTGTTCCTGCTGATGATCCTGGACGGCATCGGCGACGCGATCCACGCCGGCCTGGAGATCTCCCGCTGGAGCCTCCTCTACTACGCCTCGTACGTGCTGCTCGCCTCGTTCGTCCTCGTCAACGTCCTCATCGGCGTGGTCATCACGTCTCTGGAGGAGGCCCGGGAGATGGAGGAGGAGCAGGATGCACGGGACACGGCGGCAGAACCGTCCCCGTCGCCTCCCCAGGAACCCGGCCGCCCGGAGGAGGACGACCGGCTGCTGCTGCTGGAGCGCCTCGCGGCGGCCCGCCAGGCCCTCGACGCCCTCGAACGCGACCTCGTCGGGACCCCGCCACCCCTCGCCGGAGCGACGAGCACACCCCCGACCACCGGCGCCCGCCCGTAGGCGGGCCGACGGGCGGGCGCGGGCGGCGCAAGCCACCGGCTTCTCCCGGCCCACCCTCACCGGAAACCACTCAGGGGCCCGATCCGCTCTCGCGGATCAGGCCCCTGACCTGGTGTTTCAGCTGTCGGGGTGGCGGGATTTGAACCCACGACCTCTTCGTCCCGAACGAAGCGCGCTGCCAAGCTGCGCTACACCCCGATGTCCACCGTTTGTCCCGGCGACAACGATTACTTTAGCCCACCGGCGCCCGGAGGCGAAATCCGGTTTCCCCCGGGCCGCCGGGGCGGACGGTGGGCCGGGGCCCACCCTCAGTCGCGCGGCGTCAGGGTCAGCAGGGTCGCCTCCGGCGGGCAGGCGAAGCGGACCGGGGTGTAGCGGTTCGTGCCGCAGCCCGCCGAGACGTGGAGATAGGCCCGGCGGTCGCCGACCGAGTGGCTGGAGAGGCCCTTCACCCGGTCCGTGTCCAGGTCGCAGTTGGTGACCAGAGCGCCGTAGAACGGGATGCAGAGCTGGCCGCCGTGGGTGTGGCCCGCCAGGATCAGCGGGTAGCCGTCGGCGGTGAAGGCGTCCAGGGACCGCAGGTACGGCGCGTGGACCACGCCGATCGAGAGGTCGGCGTCCGTCTCGGGGCCGCCGGCCACCTCCGCGTAGCGGTCCCGCTTGATGTGGGGGTCGTCCAGGCCCGTGAAGGCGATCTGCAGACCGTCCGCCTTGAGCCGGCCCCGGGTGTTGGTCAGGTTCAGCCAGCCCGCCTCGTCGAAGGCGTCCCGCATCGGCTCCCACGGGTTGTGGACGGCGCCGACGGCCGGGGCGTTCCCGTTGAGCCCGTGCTTGCCCTGGACCTTCTCCAGGAGGTAGCGGGCCGGGTTGCGGAGCTTGGGACCGTAGTAGTCGTTCGAGCCGAAGACGTACACCCCCGGGAACTCCATCAGCGGGCCGAGGGCGTCCAGCAGCTCGGGGACGGCCTCCGGATCCGAGAGGTTGTCGCCGGTGTTCACGACGAAGTCCGGGCGCAGGCCCGCCAGCGACTGCAGCCAGGCGCGCTTCTTGCGCTGGCCGCTGACCATGTGGACGTCGGAGACCTGAAGCACGCGCAACGGGCGTGCTCCGTGCGGGAGTACGGGAACCGAGATCCGGCGCAACCGGAACGAGCGGGCCTCGAACCCGGCCGCGTACACGAGGCCGGCGGCGCCGACCGCTGCGCCGACTGCCGTGACTTTCAGGGGTACTCCGTAGCGTGCGCGCATGGCCCCATCGTCGCAGACCCGGTGGAGCGGGAGGAAAACAGGCGGGCGGCAAGTGCTCCGTACCTGTCACAATCTCCGCATGACCACGCTCAAGTCCAAGCTCAAGGAAGACCTCACCACGGCCATGAAGGCGCGTGACGAGCTCACCTCGTCCACCCTCCGGCTCACCCTGACCGCGATCACGAAGGAAGAGGTCAGCGGTAAGTCGGCGCGCGAGCTCTCCGACGACGAGGTGCAGAAGGTGATCGCCAAGGAGGCGAAGAAGCGCCGTGAGGCGGCCGAGGCCTTCGCGCAGGGCGGCAGGACCGAGCAGGCCGAGCGGGAGCGGGCGGAGGGGGAGCTGCTCGACGCCTACCTGCCCAAGCAGCTCACCGACGAGGAGCTGGACGCGATCGTCACCCAGGCCGTCGCGGAGGCGCGTGCCGCCGGTGCCGAGGGGCCGCGGGCGATGGGCGCCGTCATGAAGATCGTCAGCCCGAAGGTGGCGGGGCTGGCCGAGGGCGGCCGGGTGGCCGGTACGGTGAAGAGGATCCTCGCCGGCTGACCCACGGGTGAGGCCCGGGGGACGTGACAGACGTCGAGGACCCGGGACGTGACGGATGTGAAGGAGGGGCGCCCCCGGCCGGGGGCGCCCCTCCTTCACATCCGTCACATCAGCTCACGGTTACCGCTGATCAGGGACCGTTGCCCCTGCCGTGCCGGCCTCCACCCTGGCCCCCGAGGAACCCGGGCGGGATGGTGATGCCGGCGGTGGTGTCGGCGCCGGGCTTGTCGTTGTCGCCCTTGTCCTCGTCGCCGCCCTTGTCCTTCTCCTTGCTCTCCTCCTTGTCCTTCGCGCGCGGCACGTCCACCGCGTTGAAGGAGGGGGTCTCGGAGGCGTTCAGCGCACCGGTCATCGCGATGCGCCAGATGGGGCCGGGCAGACAGCCACCGCAGACCTTGTCGTAGTACTGGCCGCCGATGTTGATGTCGTACATCGGCACCTTCTTGCCGCCGTCGGAGCCGACCCACACCGCGGTGGAGAGGTTCGGGGTGTATCCGACGAACCAGGCGTCCATGCGCTGCTCGGTCGTACCCGTCTTGCCCGCGTTGTCGCGGTCGGTCAGGCCCGCCTGGGTGCCGGTGCCGTCCTCGACGACGCCCTTCAGCATCTGGTTGACGGTGTCGGCCGTCTTCTCGCTCATCGCCCGCGAGCACGTGGACTTGGGGACCGAGACCTTCTTGTCGTTCGCGTCGGTGATGGACTCGATGGCGATCGGCGTGCAGAACGTGCCGCGGTTGGCGAACGCCGCGTACGCGCTGGCCATGGCCAGCGGCGTGCTCTCCGTGGTGCCGAGCGTGACGGAGGGGTCGGCCGTGAGCGGCTTGCCGTTGCCGCGCTCGTAACCCACCTTCTCGGCCATGGTGAGCGTCTCGCAGAGACCGGCCTTCTGCTCCAGCAGCGCGAAGTAGGTGTTGATGGACTTGCCGAGCGCGCCCGTCATGTCGAAGGAGCCCTTCTCGGACTCCAGCTCGTTCTGGACGGACCAGTCGCCCCCGCCGGCCGGGCTGCCGTCACAGGCCTTGAAGCCGCTCTTCGGAACAGGGATCTTCCACGGGGTGTCGAAGGTCTGCGCCGGGCTGATGCCCTTCTCCAGGGCCGCGGCGGCCGTGATCGGCTTGAACGTCGAGCCGACCTGGAAGCCGTAGGTGCTGCCGCCCATCTTGTTGTTGACGGCGAGGTTGAGCACCGTCTCGTGCTGCGTCTGGTCGAGGCCGTACGGGCGGGACTGCCCCATCGAGAGGATTTTGCCGGTGCCGGGTTCGACGGCGACCACCGAGGCGGCGACCTTGTCGTCCTTGTTGACCTTCGAGGTCGCGGCCTCGTTGGCCGCTTCCTGGGCACGCGGGGAGAGAGTGGTCTTGATGGTCAGACCACCGAGGTTCCACAGCTTCGTGCGGTCCTCCGCGGTCTTCCCGAAGGCCGGGTCCGAGAGGATGGTCTTGCGCACGTAGTCGCAGAAGAACCCGGAGCCGCTGACGGCCGTGATGCAGCCGTTCTTCGGCTTCTTCACCTTCAGCTTGATCGGGGTCTCGATGGCCTTCGCGGCCTCGTCCTGCGAGATGCTGCCGACGTCCGCCATGCGGCGCAGCACGGTGTTGCGACGCTTGGTCGCCTCCTCCGTGTCGTTGACCGGGTCGTAGCGGGTCGGCGACTGGACGAGGCCGGCCAGCATCGCCGCCTCCTCCAGCTTCAGGTCCTTGGCGTGCTTGGAGAAGTACCGCTGGGAGGCGGCCTCGACGCCGTAGGCCTGCTGGCCGAAGAACGTGATGTTGAGGTAGTTCTCCAGGATCTTCTTCTTGCCGAGTTCCTCCTCGACCTGGATCGCGTACTTCAGCTCACGGACCTTGCGGCCCATCGTCTGCTGGGTGGCCTCGGCGACCTTGTCCGGGTCGTCGCCCGCCTCCTCGACGAAGACGTTCTTCACGTACTGCTGGGTGAGGGTCGAGGCGCCCTGCGCGGTGCCCCCGCTCTGCACGTTGCGGTTCGCCGCACGCAGGATGCCCTTGAGGTCCACCGCGCCGTGCTCGTAGAAACGGGAGTCCTCGATCGCGACGATCGCGTCCTGCAGGTACGGCGACATCTCCTTGAGGGGCACCACGGTGCGGTCACGCGAGTAGACCGTGGCGAGCGTGCCGCCCTCGCTGTCCAGGATCGTGGTCCGCTGGCTCAGCGGTGGTGTCTTGAGGTTGGAAGGGATCTCGTCGAATCCCTCGACCGTCCCCTTGGCTGCTAGCCCCAGTGCTCCGGCGGCCGGCAGCGCGATGCCTGCCAGCACCGCTCCGGAGAGCGCGGCGACACCGAGGAACTTGGCGGCCTGCTGGGTCGTCGTGAGACCCCCGCCTGAGCGCTTCTTTGGCATGGAGGCAGCCTAATCCGTCGTGGGCCGCGTTCCGCCGGACCAGGGCGTCCTGAGGCGTACGCGTACCAGACCGTGACATCCGGCGGGCTTTCCCGCGCCCGGCCCCCGCTCCGGAAGGACGCGGCGTCCCGGAGCGGCCCCGGAACGTGACGGCGCCACGGCACCGGGTACGGACGTTGTCATTCGCCGGACACACGGATAGGCGTTGGCCTAAGCTGCTCCCAACTGTCACAGCAATCCAACGCTGCATCAAGCCCCATGCACGGCCCTTGCGCAAATCAGCCACACGCCGATGTGACCCCGAATTCGCCCGGTGTGTCGCTGAATGTCCGTTGCGACTTGGGTATCCTGTCCGGATTCTGACGGGATAGTCGCGCATGTCCACGGGTCACTCCTCTGGGTGATCTGCCGCGTACGCATAGTCCGTTCGGGCCATCCAAGATTGGGCCCGAAGGGGGTGTTGTGCTGTCGCCACCTTCCGTAACGTCCTCAACTGGCAGCGGTGAATATGCCGCTGCCGCCGTGGGGGAGCCTCGATTCGGGAGAGGACGGCGCCGGCATGGGCTGGGTAACCGACTGGAGTGCGCAGGCAGCCTGCCGCACTACCGATCCGGATGAACTGTTCGTACAAGGGGCAGCGCAGAACAGGGCCAAGGCGGTGTGCACCGGATGCCCGGTGCGGACCGAGTGCCTGGCCGACGCGCTGGACAATCGCGTCGAGTTCGGCGTGTGGGGTGGGATGACGGAACGGGAGCGCCGCGCACTGCTGCGCCGACGGCCCACCGTGACGTCCTGGCGCCGCCTGTTGGAGACCGCGCGCAGTGAGTACGAGCGGTCCGCGGGCATGCTGCCCGCGGCGGTGGAGCTGGACGACGAACTGCACGAGACGTACGCCGCCGTGGGGTAGCCCGGCCGGGAGCTCCGTGAGGAGCGTCGGCCGGCTCGGCCTGCCCTACGCGGCTCCGGTCGTGGACGACACCGCGCCGGTCGCGAGCCGTTCCGCGACGGCCCGCAGCCCTGCCAGGTCGTGCACGTCTCCGGGCAGCGCGGCCACCTCTGTCACCGGGACCTCCGGGTGCAGCGCGGTGAAGCGGTCACGTGTGTCCCGCTCACGCGCGACGACCTGCATGCGTTCGGCGTGCAGCCGCAGCAGACCGGCGGTCAGCTCCTCGACGGAGAGGACCTCGGCGGCGGGCGCGGCCTCGCCCGTGGACGTGCTGTCCGTGTCCTCTTCGTCGTCCTGCTGCGGTCCGGCGTCCGGTGACCCGTCGGCCCGCGGGGTCCGGCCGCGTGGCGGCGGCGCGTCGCCGTGCTCGGGGGAGAGTGACGGCTCGGGGGATGCGCGGTCTTCCAGCGGCTCGGGGACATCGGCGGTCTCGGGAGAGGTGAGGCCCGCCGGGTCACCAAGGCCAGCTTTCCCGGCCGTCTGATCCACAATGCCGACACCGTCAAGATTTTCTGCGGCGGCCAGTGCCCGTTCCGCGGACAGACGTGCGGCCCCGCTGCCGTGCACCCGGTTGAGGACGAGACCGGCCAGCGGCATCTTCTCCGCGGCCAGCCGTTCCACGAAGTACGCGGCCTCCCGCAGCGCGTCCCGCTCGGGCGTCGCCACCACGAGGAACGCCGTACCGGGCGCCTGGAGGAGCTGGTACGTGGCGTCGGCCCGGGTGCGGAATCCGCCGAACATCGAGTCCATCGCCGTGACGAACGTCTGTACGTCGCGCAGGAACTGACCTCCCAGCAGCTTGCCGAGCGTCCCCGTCATCATCGACATCCCGACGTTGAGGAACTTCATCCCGGCCCGTCCGCCGATCTTCGCGGGGGCGATGAGCAGCCGGATGAACTTCCCGTCCAGGAAGGAGCCGAGACGTTTCGGCGCGTCCAGGAAGTCCAGCGCGGAGCGCGACGGGGGAGTGTCGACGACGATCAGGTCCCATTCGTCGCGCGCCCTCAGCTGACCGAGCTTCTCCATCGCCATGTACTCCTGCGTGCCCGCGAAACCGGCCGACAGGGACTGGTAGAAGGGGTTCTCCAGGATGGCGCGGGCCCGCTCCGCGTCCGTGTGCGCCTCGACGGTCTCGTCGAAGGTGCGCTTCATGTCGAGCATCATGGCGTGCAGTTCGCCCTGGCCGTCGATGCCGTCGACCCGGCGGGGGACGTTGTCGAGCCGGTCGATACCCATCGACTGGGCGAGCCGGCGGGCCGGGTCGATGGTGAGGACCACGACCCGGCGGCCGCGCTCGGCCGCCCGCACCCCCAGGGCGGCCGCGGTCGTGGTCTTGCCCACGCCGCCCGACCCGCAGCACACGACGATCCGGATCCCCGGGTCGTCCAGGAGCGCGTCGGTGTCCAGCCCGGACACGTCGCCGGCGTCCAGTGTCATGAACCCACCCCTCGTCCCGGGCCGCCGCCTGGGCCGGGGCGCCGTGCGTCCCCCGGTCCTTCCCCGGCCGCGTCCGCCGCCTCGTCGCCCACACCCTGTTTCCGGAACTCCTCCGCCAGGTCGTGCAGCGCGGAGAGGCTCACGCCCTCGCCCACCAGCGGGAGCTCGGCCGTCGGCAGTCCCAGCCCGGCCAGCACGGCGCGCTGCGCGCGCTCCAGCTCCACCCGCTGGGCGTGCTCGGACGCCTGCTCCACCAGGGGGCGTACGAGTCCGGCGGAGCCCGTGACGCCGGCCCGGGTCAGCGCCTTCGCGATCTCCTTGCGGCGGCCGCCCGACGCGGTGCGCAGCGCGCCCTCGTCCAGCAGGTGGGGGCGCACCATGTTCACCACGATCCGGCCCACGGGCAGATCGGCCGCCCGCAGCTCGGCGATGCCGTCCGCGGTCTCCTGGACCGGCATCTCCTCCAGCAGCGTCACCAGGTGGACCGCCGTCTCGGGTGACTTCAGGACCCGCATGACGGCCTGCGCCTGATTGTGTATGGGCCCGATCCGCGCCAGTCCCGCCACTTCGTCGTTGACGTTGAGGAAGCGGGTGATGCGGCCGGTGGGCGGGGCGTCCATGACCACGTGGTCGTAGACGAACCGGCCCTGCCTGTCCTTGCGGCGGACCGCTTCGCACGCCTTCCCGGTCAGCAGGACGTCCCGGACCCCGGGCGCGACGGTCGTGGCGAAGTCGATCGCGCCGAGCTTCTTCAGCGCCCGGCCGGCGCTGCCCAGCTTGTAGAACATCTGGAGGTAGTCGAGGAGGGCCTGCTCCGCGTCGATCGCGAGCGCGTGGACCTCCCCGCCGCCCGGGGACACGGCGATCCTGCGTTCCTCGTAGGGAAGGGCTTCGGCCCCGAAGAGCTGGGCGATGCCCTGTCTGCCCTCGACCTCGACGAGGAGGGTGCGCCTGCCCTCGGTCGCGAGGGCGAGCGCGAGGGCGGCGGCGACCGTGGTCTTACCGGTACCGCCCTTGCCGCTGACGACCTGGAACCTGCTCACGTCTTCGAGCCTAACCAGTCGGCAGGCAGGCTACGCACGAGGCCGTGTATGCCAGGCATTACAGTCGGCTCATGACCAAGTGGGAATACGCGACCGTGCCCCTTCTCGTGCACGCGACCAAGCAGATTCTGGACACCTGGGGCGAGGACGGCTGGGAGCTGGTCCAGGTCGTTCCCGGCCCGAACAACCCCGAGCAGCTCGTGGCCTACCTGAAGCGGGAGAAGCCGTAGTGGCGGGCGCCGTGGAGGCGCGGCTGGCCGAGCTCGGACTGACGCTCCCGGACGTCGTTCCGCCGTTGGCCGCCTACCAGCCGGCCGTGCGCTCCGGGGTGTACGTGTACACCTCCGGGCAGCTCCCGATGGTGGACGGCCAGCTCGCGGTGACCGGCAAGGTCGGCGCCGAGGTGACGCCGGACGAGGCGAAGGAGCTCGCCGGTACCTGCGCGCTGAACGCCCTGGCGGCCGTGAAGTCGCTCGTCGGCGACCTGGACCGGATCGCCCGGGTCGTGAAGGTCACGGGCTTCGTCGCCTCGGCCGTCGACTTCACCGGGCAGCCGGGCGTGGTCAACGGCGCGAGCGAACTGCTCGGCGCGGTCCTGGGCGACAAGGGCGTGCACGCGCGCAGCGCCGTGGGCGTCGCCGTGCTGCCCCTGGACGCACCGGTGGAGATCGAGCTCCAGGTCGAACTGACCGAGGCCTGAGCCTCCCGTCCTCCGATCCCGTCCGGTCACCGCGACCGGGCGGGATCAGTCGTGTACGGACCAGGACGTGCCCCGGGGGCCGCGGTCCCGGCGGGGCGCCCCGGGGCACGGGGCCAGGACGGGCGTCCGGGCAGGTGTCACGCGTTCGTGCGCCTCTCGAACATCGGCTCGGTTCCGGATAGCCTCCGGCCATGTCCAACGGTCAGTGGTACCCCCCGGAATGGCCCGCCCGGATCAGGGCCCTCGCCAGCGGCGAGCTGACGGCCGTCACCCCCAGACGGGCCGCCACGGTCATGCTGCTCCGGGACGGCCTGCCGGACCGGCCGGCCCCGGGACCGGCGGTGCACATGCTGCGGCGGAGCGCCTCCATGGCCTTCGCCGGGGGCGCGTACGCCTATCCGGGGGGCGGCGTCGATCCGCGTGACGACGACCAGCTCGTGAGGTGGGCCGGGCCGGCTCCCGAGGACTGGGCGGTCCGGCTCGGCGTCGCGACGGTCACCGAGGCACAGGCCGTCGTCTGCGCGGCGGTGCGCGAGACGTACGAGGAGGCGGGCGTCCTGCTCGCCGGGCCCACCGCCGACACCGTCGTCAGCGACACGACGGGTGCCGACTGGGAGGCCGACCGGGAGGCCCTCGTCGACCGGACGCTCTCCTTCGCCGACTTCCTCGACCGGCGCGGGCTGGTGCTCCGTTCCGATCTGCTGGGCGCCTGGGCACGCTGGATCACCCCGGAGTTCGAACCGCGCAGATACGACACCTGGTTCTTCGTGGCCGCCCTCCCGGAAGGACAGCGCACCCGGAACGCGTCGAGCGAGGCCGACCGCACGGTGTGGATCCGCCCGGGCGACGCCGTCGCGGGGTACGACAGGGGCGAGCTGCTGATGATGCCGCCGACCGTCGCCACACTGAGGGCGCTCCTGCCCTACGGGACGGCCGCGGAGGCCCTGGAGGCCGCGGCTTCCCAGGACCTCACGCCGGTGCTCGCACAGGCCCGTATGGAGGGCGACGCGCTGGTGCTGAGCTGGCCGGGGCACGAGGAGTTCACCAAGCACGTCCCGTCCACGGAGACTCCCGGCGCGAGTGGGGGTGACCCGGCATGAGCGATGCAGCGGCCCTGCCCGGACAGCCACGCGGCGGGGTGCTGTCCGGCCCCGCCACCACCCGTACGGTCAACGTCCTCGCGCCCAACGCCTCGGCGATGACCCTGGACGGCACCAACACCTGGATCGTCGCCGAACCGGACTCGGACCTGGCGGTCGTGATCGACCCGGGGCCGCTCGACGACGCCCATCTCCGGGCCGTCGTCGCGACGGCGGAGCGGGCCGGGCGGCGCATCGGCCTCACGCTGCTGACGCACGGCCACCCGGACCACGCGGAGGGCGCGGCCCGGTTCGCCGAACTCACCGGTACGAAGGTGCGGGCGCTGGACCCGGCGCTGCGCCTCGGGGACGAAGGGCTGGCGGCGGGCGACGTGATCACCACGGGAGGGCTGGAACTCCGGGTCGTACCGACCCCGGGGCACACGGCTGACTCGCTCTCCTTCCACCTCCCCGCCGATCAGGCAGTGCTGACGGGCGACACGGTCCTCGGGCGCGGCACGACGGTCGTCGCCCATCCGGACGGGCGGCTCGGCGACTACCTGGACACGCTGCGGCGGCTGCGCTCCCTGGCGGTCGACGACGGCGTGCACACGGTGCTCCCGGGGCACGGCCCCGTGCTGGAGGACGCGCAGGGCGCCGTCGAGTTCTACCTCGCCCACCGGGCCCACCGGCTCGCCCAGGTGGAGACGGCGGTGGAGTCCGGGCTGCGCACCTCCGCCGAGGTGGTGGCCGCGGTCTACGCGGACGTGGACCGGTCCCTCTGGCCGGCGGCGGAGCTGTCGGTGCGCGCTCAGCTGGAGTACCTGGGCGAACACGGGCTCATATAGCGCGTCCGGTCCCGGGACGGAAGGCCGTCAGGCCCCACCGCGCGGCGGTGGGGCCTGACGACATGTGTACGGGGCGGGCCGGGGCCCGGGACCTCAGCGGGACCGCTTGGCCAGCCGCTCGACGTCCAGCAGGATCACGGCGCGCGCCTCGAGCCGCAGCCAGCCACGGCCCGCGAAGTCGGCGAGCGCCTTGTTGACCGTCTCACGGGAGGCGCCGACCAGCTGGGCCAGCTCTTCCTGGGTCAGGTCGTGGACGACGTGGATGCCCTCCTCGGACTGGACGCCGAAGCGGCGCGACAGGTCCAGGAGCGCCCGGGCGACACGGCCCGGCACGTCGGAGAAGACCAGGTCCGACATCTGGTCGTTCGTCTTGCGCAGCCGGCGGGCGACCGCGCGCAGCAGCGCGGTGGCCACCTCGGGGCGTGCGTTCAGCCAGGGCTGGAGGTCGCCGTGGCCCAGCCCCAGGAGCTTGACCTCGGTCAGGGCCGTCGCGGTGGCGGTGCGCGGGCCCGGGTCGAAGAGCGAGAGCTCACCGATGAGCTCACCGGGGCCGAGGACGGCCAGCATGTTCTCCCGGCCGTCCGGGGAGGTGCGGTGGAGCTTTACCTTGCCCTCGGTGACCACGTACAGCCGGTCGCCCGGGTCGCCCTCATGGAACAGCGCGTCACCGCGTGCGAGGGTCACCTCACTCATCGAGGCGCGGAGCTCCGCGGCCTGCTCGTCATCGAGCGCCGCGAAAAGCGGGGCGCGCCGCAGAACGTCGTCCACGAGTTCTCTCCTTGTCGGCCTGTTCAGGGAAGCGTGGTCCCCATGATGCCGGACGGTAAAACAGTGCGATCAATCACAAACCAGTTTGACGCACGAGCGTGCCGGACCCTACGGCAGGGGGGCCGATCGGGCGTGGAAAGGCGATGACCGGCCCAGATGTCAGTGCCGGGCTCTAGGCTGGCCGAGTGTCCGGAACGCCGGTGAGAGCGCAGGCCAAAGGGGCTGATGGGGTGTCCGAAGAAGAGAATTCTGCTGTGGGCGAACAGCCCGCGCGGGGCCGCAAGAAGGCCGCCGCGAGCCCGCCCCGCGCGGCCGGGGGCGGACCGGCGCGGACCGCGAAGAAGCCGGCGAAGCCGGAATCGCACCTCGCGATGGTGCGCCGTGCCCGCCGGATCAACCGCGAGCTGGCGGAGCTCTATCCGTACGCCCATCCCGAGCTGGACTTCCGCAACCCGTTCGAGCTGCTGGTGGCCACGGTGCTCTCCGCGCAGACCACCGACCTGAGGGTCAACCAGACCACGCCCGCGCTCTTCGCCGCCTATCCGACCCCCGAGGACATGGCTGCCGCGGACCCGGAGAAGCTGGAGGAGATCATCCGGCCGACCGGCTTCTTCCGGGCGAAGGCACGCTCCCTGGCGGGCCTGTCGACGGTCCTCCGGGACGACTTCGGCGGTGAGGTCCCGGGGCGCCTTGCGGACCTGGTGAAACTGCCCGGCGTGGGCCGCAAGACGGCCAACGTCGTCCTGGGCAACGCGTTCGGTGTGCCGGGCCTCACGGTGGACACCCACTTCGGTCGGCTCGTCCGCCGCTGGAAGTGGACCGAACAGGAGGACCCGGAGAAGGTCGAGGCGGACGTCGCCGCGATCTTCCCCAGGAGCGAGTGGACGATGCTCTCGCACCGGGTCATCTTCCACGGCCGCCGTGTCTGCCACTCCCGCAAGCCCGCCTGCGGCGCGTGCCCGATCGCCCCGCTCTGTCCGGCGTACGGAGAGGGCGAGACGGACCCGGAGAAGGCCAGGAAGCTTCTGAAGTACGAGCTGGGCGGTCAGCCCGGGCAGCGGCTCAGCCCGCCTCCGGACTACCCCGGCCGCCCCGCCCCGCCGCTGGGCGCCGGATGAGGAACACCGCCCCGGGGCGCCGCACGGAACGAAATGGCCGAGGGCAGGCGTTGGAACGACGGGGGTGCCGATGACGCACGCACAGAGCACACACGCCGCGCGGGACGCGGCCGCCGGCAGGACGGGCGCGCCCCCGGAAGGCGCGATCACCGTCACCACCGACGGAATGCCGGGCTGGCTCGACCCCGTCGCCGAGGCGGCGCGCAACGTCCGGGCCCAGCAGCTGAGCCGGTTCCTGCCGCCCAAGAGCGGTGCGGGGCGCCAGTCGGCCGTCCTGGTCCTCTTCGGCGAGGGTGAGCGCGGCCCGGAGCTGCTCCTGATGGAGCGTTCCGGCACCCTGCGCTCCCACCCGGGGCAGCCGTCCTTCCCCGGAGGCTCGCTCGACCCGGGGGACGGTGACCCCGCGACCACCGGGCCGCTCCGGGCGGCGCTGCGGGAGGCGGAGGAGGAGACCGGCCTCGACCCGAGCGGTGTCCAGCTCTTCGGTGTACTGCCCCGGCTCTACATCCCGGTGAGCGGCTTCGTCGTCACGCCGGTGCTCGGCTGGTGGCGCGCACCGAGCCCGGTGGGAGTGGTCGACCCCGCCGAGACGGCCCGGGTCTTCACCGTCCCCGTGGCGGATCTCACGGATCCGGCGAACCGTGCCACGGCCGTCCACCCGAGCGGCCACCGAGGTCCGGCATTTCTGGTCGAATCCGCGCTGGTCTGGGGATTCACGGCCGGTGTGATCGACCGGATCATGCACTACGCGGGCTGGGAGCGCCCGTGGGACAGGGCCAAGCAGGTGCCGCTCGACTGGCGCGCATGACAGGCTGACTTCCGTGCTGCGCTGTTCCGGGCCTGGCCCGGACCCCGTCGAACCGGACGGGCCAGGTGACGAATCTGCGAGGCTATAGACGGTGAACGTGCTGGACATCCTGCTGCTGGTCGGCGCCGTGTGGTTCGCGGTCATCGGCTACCGCCAGGGTTTCGTCGTCGGCATCCTGTCCGTGATCGGGTTCCTGGGCGGCGGTCTGGTGGCCGTCTACCTGCTGCCGGTGATCTGGGACCGGATGACCGACGGGTCCGAGGTCTCCTCCACGGCCGCCATCGTCGCCGTGGTGATCGTGATCGTGTGCGCCTCAGTGGGGCAGGCGTTCACCACCCACCTGGGCAACAAACTCCGCCGCTACATCACGTGGTCACCCGCGCGTGCCCTGGACGCCACCGGAGGCGCGCTGGTCAACGTGGTGGCCATGCTGCTGGTCGCCTGGCTGATCGGCCTGCTGCTGGCGGGTACCTCGCTGCCGACCCTCGGCAAGGCGGTCCGCAACTCCTCGGTCCTGCTCGGGGTCTCCCGGGTGATGCCGGACCAGGCGTCCAACTGGTTCCGCGACTTCTCCTCCGTCCTCGCCCAGAACGGCTTCCCGCAGGTCTTCAGCCCGTTCGCCAACGAGCCCATCACCGAGGTCAGCCCGCCCGATCCGGAGCTGGTGGGCAGCCCCGTCGCGGCCCGCGCGAAGAAGTCCATCGTGAAGGTCGTGGGCATGGCTCCGGGCTGCGGGAAGGTCCTGGAGGGCACCGGGTTCGTCTTCTCCGACCGTCGCGTGATGACCAACGCCCACGTGGTGGGCGGCGTCGAGGAGCCCACCGTCCAGATCGGCGGCGAGGGCCGCCTCTACGACGCGAAGGTCGTCCTCTACGACTGGCGGCGCGACATCGCCGTCCTGGACGTCCCGGACCTGGACGCGAAGCCCCTGCGGTTCACCGACTCGGACAACGACGCGAAGAGCGGCGACAGCGCCATCGTCGCGGGCTTCCCGGAGAACGGTGCCTACGACGTACGCTCCGCCCGCATCCGGGGCCGCATCGACGCCAACGGCCCGGACATCTACCACCGGGGCACCGTGCGGCGCGACGTGTACTCGCTGTACGCGACGGTGCGCCAGGGGAACTCGGGCGGCCCGCTGCTCACTCCGGACGGCAAGGTGTACGGCGTGGTGTTCGCCAAGTCCCTCGACGACCCGGACACGGGCTACGCGTTGTCGGCCGACGAGATCCGTGAGGACATCGATCTCGGCAAGACCTCGGTCCAGCAGGTCGACAGCCAGGGTTGCGCACTCTGAGCGGAGTACGGGGCGGGCCCGCCGCACCGGCGGCGTGCCCGGGCCGGATCAGCCTGTCATTCCCTCATCCACGAGGATGGCGCAGCCGCGCGGAGAACCACCGCGCCCGGCGGTGGAGGATGCGGGGAATGCCCAGCCGAAGATCGTGGAAATCGCTCATATCGTGCACCCGGCTCCGGGAGCCGCCCCCCTCATGAATGCTCGGACCAGCAGGAGCGGTCGAGCGGCGGTTGCGTGCTGCGTCACTGAAGTCGCGCGTCCAGCCCATACCCCGACGTCTGCCCCTGACCCATGGTCGGTAATCGTGCGGGAGTCAGCCAATTGGCTTATGCGCCGGGCACTTGGCTGTTCGCCGGACAGGCGTTCGCCCGGGTCAGCGGTCGGGCTCGGGATCCTTGAGCCAGTTGATGAGTTCGGTCGAGAACCCGACCGGATCCTCCTCGTGGGGGAAGTGCCCCAGACCGTCGAAAAGTCGCCACCGGTACGGCGCTTCGACGTACTCGCCGGAGCCCGCCGAACTCCGGGTTCTCATCGCCGGATCGAGTGAACCGTGCAGGTGCAGGGTGGGCACCCGGACCGGGCGTTTCATCCTCCGGTTGAACTGGACACCGTCGGGACGGGCCAGGGAGCGCACCATCCACCGGTAGGGCTCGATCGAGCAATGCGCCGTCGACGGGATGCACATGGCGCGCCGGTAGACGTCCACCGTCTTGTCGTCGGGGAAGTCCGGGGTGCGCGGGCCCGACCAGTCGCGGATCAGCCGGCCCACCAACGCGGCGTCGTCCGCGACGAGCTGACGCTCCGGCACCCACGGACGCTGGAAGCCCCAGATGTGGGAGCCGGCCCGGGACTGGGCCAGGTCGGAGAGCATCGAGGAGCGCCACCGCCGGGGGTGGGGCATCGACGACACCACGAGCCGGCGCACCAGCTTCGGCCGCATCACGGCGGCCGTCCAGGCGAGGTACCCGCCCATGTCGTGCCCGACCAGCGCGGCGTCCGGCTCACCCAGCGACCGGATCACACCGGTGACGTCGAGGGCCAGGTTGGCGGGGTCGTAACCCCTGGGCGTACGGTCGCTGCCGCCCACCCCGCGCAGATCCATCGCGACCGCGCGGTAGCCCGCGTCGGCGAGCGCGGTCATCTGATGGCGCCAGGTCCACCAGAACTGCGGAAAACCGTGGAGCAGCAGCACCAGCGGCCCGTCACCGAGCTCGGCGATGTGGAAGCGCGCGCCGTTGGCCGCCACGTCGCGGTGGGTCCACGGGCCCTCGATACGGACGGGGCCGCCGGTACCGGCGGCGGGGCCCAGCGGTCCCACCGGGCCGAGGGGGGCGGACGCGCTGTAATCGGGGTCGGTCATGCGGACGAGCGTGCCACAGCGGACGCCTCGTCCTGGACCGGACGGTTCTCGACGGCCTTGTCCAGGAGCGTGCTGCCCTGTGTCCGGTCGAGCTCACCGGCCACGACGCCGGGACGGGGGTGCGGCTTGACGCCCTGGAGGACCGCGGCGGTCCGCTTGGCCGAGGCGATGGACTTCTCCGGCGGCTTGACCTTCTTGAGCTTGGCGAGCCCGAAGAGGAGGGCCAGCGCGCCCAGAAGGATGTACGCCCCTCCCACGATCAGGAACGACCAGGCCAGACCGAGCCCGAGATTGTGGATGCCGTAGGCCGCGGCGAAGCTCAGTACCGGGATCGAGAAGAGCAGCAGCACGCCTGCGACGATGGCGGAGGCGCTCCCGATCACCCCGCGCTTGACGTCCTGGCGCATCTCGGCCTTGGCCAGGGCGATCTCGTCGTGCACCAGCGCCGACAACTCGGCCGTGGCTGACGCGAACAGCTGCCCGAGACTACGGTCGGTGCTGCCCGGGTAGTTGCTGGGGTCGCTCATCCCTGACTCCCTCTCCTCATCGGTACATCCGATGTCAGATCATGCCGGACTGTCCGGCTTGTTGCGCGCTGCCCCCGCCCGTTCGGCAAGGCGCCGGTGCTCGGCTGCCTTCCTCTCGTGGATCGTGGCCATGCGGCGGTGGTACTCGGGGTCGTCCTGTTCGTAGACGTCGGGAACGCCTGAGGCGTCCTCGTCGAGCTCCTCCGCCTCGTACAGCGCTCTGTATCTCCGTACCCGGAGTTTCAGCAGTACAACGGAGAGTACGGCGGCGATCAGCGAACCCGTCAGGACCGCTGCCTTGATCTCGTTGACCGTGCCCTCGTCGCCGGTGAAGGCGAGTTCCCCGATGAGGAGCGAGACGGTGAAGCCGATGCCGGCGAGCGTGGCGACGGCGAAGAGGTCCGCCCAGGCCAGGTCCTTGCTCAGTTCTGCCCGGGTGAACCGGGTGACCAGCCACGTACCGCCGAAGATGCCGAGCGTCTTGCCGACGACCAGCCCGAGGACCACCCCGAGTGTCTCGGGCCGGGTGAACACACCGGACAGCGCATCGCCCTTGAGAGTGACACCGGCCGAGAACAGCGCGAACAGCGGCACCGCGACACCGGCCGACAGGGGGCGTACCAGGTGCTCCAGACGTTCCCCTGGGGACTCCGTCTCGCCTTCGCGCCTGGTGCAGCGGAGCATGAGCCCCATGGCCACGCCGGCGATGGTGGCGTGGACCCCGCTGTTGTACATGAGGCCCCAGATCACCAGGGCGAGCGGCAGATGGATGTACCAGCCCCGGACTCCGGTGCGCAGCAGTACGTAGAAGACGGCGAGACCGGCGAAGGCGCCGCCCAGGGCCAGGAAGTCGATGTCGTCGGTGAAGAAGACCGCGATGATGAGGATCGCGAACAGGTCGTCGACGACGGCGAGCGTCAACAGGAACGCGCGCAGCGCGGACGGCAGTGACGTCCCGATGACCGCGAGGACGGCGAGCGCGAACGCGATGTCGGTGGCCGTGGGGACGGCCCAGCCGGCCGTCGATCCGCTACCCAGGACAACGGTCAGGGTGTAGACGAGTGCCGGCACCGCCATACCGCACAAGGCGGCCGCCACCGGCAGGGCCGCGGCCTTCGGGTCGCGGAGTTCACCGGCGACCAGTTCACGCTTGAGCTCGACGCCCGCGACGAAGAAGAAGACGGCGAGCAGCCCGTCGGCGGCCCAGTGCGCCACGGAGAGCCTGAGGCCGAGCGACTCGGGGCCGATGTGGAAGTGGCTGACGGCCGCGTAACCAGATGCGTAGGTGTTGGCCCAGATCAGAGCGGCGACCGCGGCGATCAGGAGGATGACCCCGCCGACCGTCTCCGTGCGCAGGGCATCGGCGAGGTAGGTGCGCTCACGCAGTGGGATACGGCCCAGCAGTGTACGGCGGGGGGAAGGCGGAAGGGGCGCGGCCACGAGGGGACCTCCGGAGGGGATACGGCAGCGATGGCATGGCGGATGCACGTGCCGACCAGACTTCCCGGCGCCCCTGTGGAGATGTCGTATGCGGTTTTCGGTGAGACCGTCGACGCGTTCTGCCGACGAAGCCACCACTGTACCCGGGGCACCTGAAACCGTAGCCAGATCCGGTGGACTCCGTTCCGCGACGTGGTGACGGGCGGCCTGGGGCGGGCCGCGGCAGGTCGTGCGGAGAGCGGTACGAAGGCCCCCTGAGCCGTTTGCCGGACCGATGGGGGCCCAGAACACGCCGAAGGGGCACCCGGCCGCTTCCGGATGCCCCTCGCCGTACTGGCAGGCCCTCTGCGGCGTACGACGCGGAGGGCCCGGTACGTCTGCTGCCTAGTCCTCGGAAGACGCGGCGGGAAGCTGCGTCTGGATGAGGTCCATGACCGACGAGTCGGTGAGCGTGGTGACATCGCCCAGTTCGCGGTTCTCTGCGACGTCGCGCAGCAGACGACGCATGATCTTCCCGGAACGGGTCTTCGGCAGCTCGGCGACCGGCAGCACCCGCTTGGGCTTGGCGATCGGGCCGAGCGTGGTGCCGACGTGGTTGCGTAGTTCGGTGACCAGTTCCTCGGAGGCGGTGGCCGTGCCGCGCAGGATCACGAAGGCGACGATGGCCTGACCGGTGGTCTCGTCGTTGGCGCCGACCACGGCCGCCTCGGCGACCGACGGGTGCGAGACGAGGGCGGACTCGACCTCGGTGGTCGAGATGTTGTGCCCGGACACGAGCATGACGTCGTCGACCCGGCCGAGCAGCCAGATGTCGCCGTCCTCGTCCTTCTTGGCGCCGTCACCCGCGAAGTACTTGCCCTCGAAGCGCGACCAGTAGGTGTCGATGAACCGCTGGTCGTCGCCCCAGATGGTGCGGAGCATCGACGGCCACGGCTCGGTGAGGACCAGATAGCCGCCTCCGCCGTCCGGCACCTCGCGTGCTTCGTCGTCCACGACCGTGGCGGAGATGCCGGGCAGGGCGCGCTGCGCCGAACCGGGCTTGGTCGCCGTGACCCCGGGAAGCGGCGAGATCATCATCGCGCCGGTCTCGGTCTGCCACCAGGTGTCGACGATCGGGCAGGTGTCGGCGCCGATGTGTTTGCGGTACCACATCCACGCCTCGGGGTTGATCGGCTCGCCGACCGAACCGAGGACGCGCAGCGACGACAGGTCGAACTTGGCGGGGATGTCGTCTCCCCACTTCATGAACGTCCGGATCGCCGTCGGAGCCGTGTAGAGGATCGAGACGCCGTACTTCTGGACGATCTCCCAGAAACGCCCCTGGTGGGGGGTGTCGGGGGTGCCCTCGTACATCACCTGGGTGGCGCCGTTGGCCAGCGGCCCGTACACGATGTACGAGTGCCCGGTCACCCAGCCGATGTCGGCGGTGCACCAGTAGACGTCGGTCTCGGGCTTGAGGTCGAAGACCGCGTGGTGCGTGTAGGCCGCCTGGGTGAGGTACCCGCCGGAGGTGTGAAGGATGCCCTTCGGCTTTCCGGTGGTGCCCGAGGTGTAGAGGATGAAGAGCGGCTGCTCCGCGTCGAAGGCCTCGGGGGTGTGCTCGGCGGACTGCCGGCCGGTGATCTCGTGCCACCAGACGTCGCGGCCCTCCGTCCACGCCGTGTCCTGTCCGGTGCGCCGGACGACGACGACGTGATCGACGGTGTCGAGCCTGGAGACGGCGTCGTCCACGGCCGGCTTGAGGGCGGACGGCTTGCCCCGGCGGTAACCGCCGTCGGCGGTGATGACGACCTTGGCGTCCGCGTCCTGGATGCGGGCGGCGATGGCGTCGGCGGAGAAGCCGCCGAAGACCACCGAGTGCGCGGCGCCGATACGGGCACAGGCCAGCATGGCGATGGCCGCCTCGGGAATCATCGGCAGGTAGACGGCGACCCGGTCGCCCTTGCCGACACCCAGTTCGGTCAGGGCGTTGGCTGCCCGGGAGACCTCGTCCTTGAGCTCGGCGTAGGTGATGGCGCGGCTGTCCCCGGGCTCACCCTCGAAGTGGATGGCGACCCGGGCGCCGTTACCCGCCTCGACGTGACGGTCCACGCAGTTGTACGCGACGTTGAGCTCGCCGTCCGCGAACCACTTCGCGAAGGGCGGGTTGCTCCAGTCGAGCGTCTCGGTCGGCTCCGTGGCCCACGTCAGGCGACGGGCCTGCTCGGCCCAGAAGCCCAGCCGGTCCGCCTCGGCCTGCTCGTACGCCTCCACGGTCACGTTGGCGTTCGCGGCCAGATCGGCAGGCGGTGCGAACCGCCGCTCCTCCTTGAGCAGATTGGCCAGGCTTTCGTTGCTCACGACATCTCCCATTCCCAGGGTGTCCGTTGTGTCCCGGGGACAGCTCATCAGGCCACAGGCCAGGTGACAAGTGTCTTCCCGGAATTGGTTTAGACCTGTGTTTCGTGTATGGGGGCACGCGTCCCGCCTCCGTGACGGCATGGAGGCGACACGGAAGCGGGACCACAAGGTCTCACGGACCGGACGTGCGAGAGGTTCAGGAGGCTCAGGCGTCCACGGTCGCGTCGTCGACCGGCCGGAGGTCGCCTGGGCCGGCTCGGCCCGCTCGATCGAGGCCGTCTGCGTCGCGCGATTCGGTGCAGGGCTCCATGCCAGACGGGCCGAGGGACCGTGCGCCGGGTTCAGGGAGGTGGTCAGGCCCCGGGTGGGCGGCGCTGGGGGCGACCCGTACGAAGACCTCATCGGGCCCGGTCCCGGAACTTTCCCCCTCGGTCAGCAGATACGCCTGCGCCTCGCCGACATGGAAGTACATGCCGTGCAGTTGCAAGGTGCCTGCCGCGACTCTGCGCGCGACGAAGTCGTGCGACCGCAGATGCTCCAACTGCTGGACCACATTGGTCAGGCAGAGCTGCTCCACCGCATCGGTGGGCAGCCGGCCGGAGATACGAGCCCAGGAGTGATGACGCGATCTCATGCGATCGAGGCTCGGCAGGCCGTGCCGCAGCCAGCGCCACAACGGTGTCCGGGGGGTCTTCGGAGCGCCGCCCAGGAGCGCCTGCATGGCTCCGCAGCCGGAGTGACCGCAGACGGTGATCGACTCGACCTCCAGCACATCCACCGCGTACTCGATCGCGGCGGCCACCGAATCGTCGGTACCCGAAGCACCCTCGGCATCCGGAGGCGGGACGAGATTGCCGACGTTCCGCACGGTGAAGAGATCACCCGGGCCGCTGGCGGTGATCATGCTGGTGACCAGGCGGGAATCCGCACAGGTGAGAAACAGCTGGGAGGGCCGCTGTCCCTCTGCGGCCAGCCGCGCCAGTTCTTCGCGAACCAGTGGGGCGGTCGTGCGCTGAAAGGAGCTGAGACCGCTGAGCAGCTGATGGACGCCCGGTCGGTCCGCAGAGGTGGCCACGGTGATGCTCGGCGAGTCGGTCGGCCCGGGGGTCGGGGAAACCGGCGTGGCGGTGCGGGAGGCGGCCCCGGAGCCGATCCGGTCATGGCAGTGATGGTTGCGCCAGGGGGTCCAGGGGCGGCAGCAGGAGTGGGCGGCGGACGCCGGCTCGGCGATCCTGCCTCCTGAACGACCCGTGATCTCGATGTGGCCTCCCAGGGCGGTCTGCGTACTGCACCAACCCTGGATCGCCTCGTAGGCGGCGTGGTCCATGAAGGAGCCGTCCAACTCCACCGTGGCGTCGGCCCCTTGAGGTATACGGGCGAGCACCCTGCTGAGCCGGGGCACGGCGAGGAAGGTGAGCTGTCCGCGAGCCGTCACCAGGTAGCGGCCGTCCTGCTCGGAGACGGTGATCCGTGTCCGGGCCAGACGGTGCAGGGCCAGAGCCACCGCCACGACGATGCCGATCGTCACGCCCTTGAGGACGCCGACGAGGAGCACACCGATGATCGTGGCCGCGTAGACCGGGAACTCTCGGTGTCTGTGAACGTTGCGGATGTGTGCGAAGTTGACCATCTGAATCCCCACGACCATCACCAGCGCGGCGAGCGCGGCCAGGGGAATCCGTTCGAGCGCGGACACCAGCAGCAAGGCGGCAAGCAGCACCCACACGCCGTGCAGCACGGTGGCCGCGCGACTCCTCGCCCCAGCCCGGACGTTCGCCGAGCTGCGGACGGCTCCACCGGAGACGGCGAGCCCGCCGAGAAGCCCTGCCAGCGTGTTGGCCACGCCCTGGGCCCGGAGCTCCCGGTCGAGGTCGGAGCGTTCGACGAGCGGTGCCGGCGTCGCCTCCTTCTTGGGCAGAGCCGCTGTCCGGTCAGCCGTGAGCTTGTCCACGGCGACTGCGGCGAGCAGCGACTCCAGGCTGGCCACGAGCATGACGGTGAACACCGCGGTGGCCAGTCCCGAAACGGGTCCGTGCGGCAATTCCGGGAGGGCGTGCGAGCGCCAGGAGGGCAACTCGACCCGAGCGATACCCGGTGCGGCGACTGCGGCCACGGCCGTCGCGAGGGCCACGGCCACGAGTGCGGCGGGAAGTCTGCCGAGCCCGGCACCGACGCGTCCGGGCAGTCTCGGCCAGAGGACGAGAAGGGCGATGGTCAGGACGCCGATCGCGGGGGCGGCCGGACTGAACTGCCCGAACCGGGCCGGCAGGGCAAGGACGTTGCCCAGCGCGGAGCTCTGCGGTGATCCGCCGAGGACGATGTGCAGCTGCGCGAGCGCGATGGCCACGCCGATGCCGGCGAGGGTGCCGTGCACGATGGCCGGGCTGACGGCGAGTGCGCTCCGGGCGGTTCTCAGTGAGCCGAGCAGAATCTGCAGGAGCCCGGCGCCGACGGTGATCGCACAGGTGGTGCGCCAGCCGTAGAGCTGGATCAACTCGGCTGTCACGACGGTCAGTCCGGCAGACGGGCCGCTGACCTGAAGAGGTGTGCCGCCGAGCAGTCCGACGACGACACCACCGATGACGGCGGAGACCAGGCCGGCCGCCAGTGGTGCGTCCATGGCGACTGCGAGACCCAGGGACATGGGGACGGCGATCAGGAAGACAGTGATCGACGCGGACAGATCGGCGCCTGTGATGCGGAAGCGGCGTCCGCCGGGCGGCGGGCTGTGGGGACGCTTGAATCCCGAGGCGCGAGGGGGGCGCCACATTCGGGACGATCGGTCATTGCGAGTGGGGGCGCATGCAGACATGTTCCCGTCTCCTCCGGGCAGCGCGGTCGCGGAATGAAGTAGCGCGGCCGTAGATCACGGCGTGCAGCGGGGGGATTAGCTCAACTCTCGGTAAATGGATCGTAATGGAGAGTAAAGAACGGCGTCTATGTTTTCGAGCAAATAGCGGGTTAGCTCACCCTTTTCAGTGAATAAGCATCTTTTCATCATGCTTGTCGTACTTATTCCTCTGCTTGCGTGCGACGTTGACCGCGCCGTGTCGGCACTGCAACGCACGAACTCCTGCGAGGAAGAGGGTGGACAAATGATGGCCGCGACGAAGAGGATCGCCCTGGGCGCCGTGGCAACGGCACTGGTCGCGGGCCTGTCGGGCTGCTCGGATTCCGGTACGGGGGCCGCCGGCCCCGGAACCGGCAAGAAGGCGGTGCCCGGCACCGAGGAACGGTCTCCCGCCGCAGCGCCCAAGGGCGCCGTGAAGCTCATCGGAGACGGTTCCACGGCCTTCACCGGAGCTCAGCCGAAGCTTCCGGTGGCCACGAAACTGAAGCCCGGACAGAAGCCGCCGCAGTTCGTGGTGTTCTCCTGGGACGGGGCAGGGGAGGACAGCCAGAAACTCTTCTCGCACTTCCGAGAGGTCGCGAAGAAGTACGACGCGAAGATGACGTACTTCCTCAGCGGGGTCTATCTCCTCCCGGAGGAGAAGAAGGCGCTCTACGACCCGCCCCAGCACTCGGCCGGCCGGTCCGACATCGGCTTCAACGACACCGAGGGCATCCGTGACACGCTGACGGAACTCCGCGCCGCCTGGCTGGACGGCAACGAGATCGGGACCCACTTCAACGGCCACTTCTGCGGTCCGGACGGAGGCGTGGGCACCTGGTCGGTCGATGAGTGGAAGAGCGAGATCGAACAGGCCAAGTCCTTCGTAAAGAACTGGAAGACGAACGCCCCGGCCCTCAAGGCCGAAGCGCCGTTGCCCTTCGACTACGACAAGGAACTGGTCGGCGCCCGTACCCCGTGTCTGGAGGGGCAGAAGAACATGGTCGCCGCGGCCCGGACGATGGGCTTCCGCTACGACTCGAGCGGTATCGGCAACCAGGTCTGGCCCACGAAGAAGGACGGCGTCTGGGACCTCCCCCTCCAACTCGTCCCGGTGCCGGGCCGTGCCTTCGAGACGTTGTCGATGGACTACAACTTCATGTTCAACCAGTCCGGTACGACTCAGGGAGACCCGGATCAGCACGCCTACTGGGGCAACCAGATGCGGGACGGGCTGATCCAGGCGTTCAACCGCGCGTACGAGGGCAATCGCGCCCCCCTGATCATCGGCAACCACTTCGAGTCCTGGAACGGCGGCACCTACATGCGTGCCGTCGAGGAGACGATCAAGGACGTGTGCGTCCGGAAGGATGTCCGTTGCGTCTCCTTCCGGCAGCTCGCCGACTGGCTGGACGCCCAGGACCCGGCGACAGTCGCCACACTCGGCAAGCTGAAGGTCGGCCAGAAGCCCAAGCAGGGATGGCCGGCCTTCCTCGGTGCCACCCCGGGTGAGGCCACGGGCAGCCCCGTGCCCGCGGGCCCCGAGGGCGAAGGGGGCGACCGGAGCGCGAAGTAGGTACTGTCTCCTCGGGCTCCGGTCTGCCTGGGGAACGGACCCGCCCGTCAGGCGGGCTGAGCGGCATCGGCCTCCGCGAGATGCTCGGCGAGCACGAACGAGGGGTCGACCTGGGCAGCCAGGTCGGCCCCCGTCTTCTCGTTGCCCCAGCTTTCCGCGTTCTTCAGGTGGAAGTGCACCATCTGTCGCGTGTAGCGCTCCCAGTCACGCTGCTCGTACGAATCCTCCGCGGTGTTCTGCAGCGCCTGAAGTGCCATGCGATTGTCGGCCTCCAGCAGTTCGAAGGGTGCCGGCCGGCCCTTCTCCATCGTCCGCACCCAGTCCGACTGACCGATGCCCACCAGCAGGTCGTCGCCGACCTCCGCCCGTAGGAAGTCGAGGTCGTCCTGGCCCTGCACCTTGTTGCCGACCACCTTCAGCGCGACGCCGAAGTCCCGGGCGTACTCCTTGTACTGCCGGTAGACGGAGACGCCCTTCCGGGTCGGTTCGGCGACGAGGAAGGTCATGTCGAACCGGGTGAACATCCCGGAGGCGAATGAGTCGGACCCCGCCGTCATGTCGACCACCACGTACTCGTCGGGCCCGTCGACCAGATGGTTGAGGCAGAGCTCCACCGCTCCGACCTTGGAGTGGTAGCACGCCACGCCGAGATCGGACTCCGTGAACGGGCCGGTGGCCATGAGCCTGACCACCCCGTCGTCGAGCCGGACCTCACGCGCGCAGGCTTCGAAGACGGGATTGTCCTCGCCCGGACGCAGCAGCCGTGAGCCTTCGCCGGGGGGCGTCGTCTTGATCATCGTCTCGGACGACGCGATGCGGGGGTTGCTGCCGCGCAGGTAGTCCTTGATGAGCGGTAGCTGGGCGCCCATGGCGGGCAGCGCGGCGGCCTGCGCCTCGTCGAGGCCCAGCGCGACTCCGAGATGCTGGTTGATGTCGGCGTCGACAGCGATGACGGGAGCTTCGTTGGCCGCGAGGTGTCGGATGAAAAGCGAGGACAGCGTGGTCTTGCCACTGCCGCCCTTGCCTACGAAAGCGATCTTCATGTTCACCTAGGGTAGCGGCTCAATTGCGCTGTGCAGTCGATGTCCGTGAAGAAGGCCACTCCCGGGCGGGATCGGGGTATGGGGCGCGTAGCCTCCCTACTTATGAGTACGACTTCCTCCGATCCGCTCGTCGCGCTGGGTTCCCTGCCCGGAGTGCCCGACGCGGTGGACTCCGTACGCAAGGCCGTGGACCGGGTGTACGGCCACCGGGTCATGCGGCGTCGCAGCACCGAGGTGACGGCCGAGGCGGCATTGCGCGGTGCGCGTGGGTCGGCGGCGCTCTCGGGTGCCGACTGGAATCTCGAGGAGGTGCGCCGACGCACCGACTTCAGCGGCGAGGACGAGGCGCGGACCGTCGGCGCCGCCTTGAGGCTGACCGCGGAAGCGGGTCAGCTTCTCTCCATCTGGCGGCAGTCGCCGCTGCGGGTCCTGGCGCGACTGCACCTGGTGGCGGCCGGTGGGGCTGCTCCGGACGACGCCGTGGGGCGACCGCGTTTCGCGGGTGAACCGGTCGAGGAGCCGCTGATCGAGGCGGCACTTCCGGATGCGGACGAGGTGGCGGGACGGCTGGAGGGGCTTTCCGGCCTCATCCTCGCCGGAAGCGCGGCACCCGCCCTGGTGACGGCATCGATCGTGCACGGTGAACTGCTCGCCCTGCGGCCCTTCGGCTCGCACAACGGTCTGGTGGCCCGGACTGCCGAGCGCATCGTGCTGATCGGCAGCGGCCTTGACCCGAAATCCATCTGCCCCGCCGAAGTGGGCCATGCGGAGCAGGGGCGGGCGGCGTACGTCGCGGCTTTCGAGGGCTATCTCTCCGGGAAGCCCGAAGGGATGGCCGCCTGGATCGCACACTGCGGTCGCGCGGTGGAGCTGGGTGTCAGGGAGTCGACGGCTGTGTGTGAGGCGTTGCAGCGAGGGGCGGCGTAAGCCTGTTCTCCGGCTCGCGCCCTGGGGGCACGGCTGGCGTGACGTGGGGGCACGGCTGGCGTGACGAGAAAAAGGTGCGGCGGTACCGGTCCGGTACCGCCGCCCGCATGTCCACCGAGTTACCAAGCTTCCTCGGAATGTGCCCATCAGGCCGGTTCATTGCCCGTCGCCTGGTGCGGCCGGCCCGTGGTCGACGGGTCGACGTCGCGTGAGTGTTCGGCTCCCATGTGCGGTTCGGGGGCCGTCCGATGCGTGTGAAGGTCGTCCTTCCGGATGTCCTTGGTCTCGCGGGCCGTTGATTTTCTTGTACTCCTGGGCCTGCGGCAGCGGAAGGCATGGCCCGGCCCCTTTGCTTCTGAGGGCGAACAAGGGGGGCCGGGCTTGGACTCGCGCCTGCTCAGGTGCCGAGCCGGGAGGCGCGGCGCCGGTTGGCGTACCAGACGATTCCCGCGGCCATGGCTGCCGCGCTCACGGCTGCGGCAGCCACGAGGGCGGGGCGGGGCGGCATCGAGAAGGAGGGCAGCCGCTGCTTGAGGCGAACCGGCCGATTGAAGACGAGAATCGGCCATTCCCGGAGGGTCGCCTCGCGCCTCAGCGCCCGGTCGGGATTGACCGCGTGGGGATAGCCGACCGACTCCAGCATCGGTACATCCGTCGCCGAGTCGCTGTAGGCGTAGCAGCGCGAAAGGTCGTACCCCTCGGACACGGCGAGGGCCCTCACCGCTTCGGCCTTGGTAGGTCCGTAGGCGTAGTACTCCACTTCGCCGGTGAAGCAGCCGTCCTCGCCGACGACCATGCGCGTGGCGACCACCCGGTCGGCGCCGAGCAGTTCGCCGATCGGCTCGACCACTTCGGCGCCGGAGGTGGACACGATGACCACGTCGCGCCCGGCGGTGTGATGCTCCTCGATGAGGGTGGCGGCCTCGTCGTAGATGATCGGGTCGATCAGGTCGTGAAGGGTTTCCGCGACCAGCTCCTTGACCTGCTGGACGTTCCACCCCTTGCAGAGCGCCGAGAGGTATTCACGCATCCGCTCCATCTGATCGTGATCGGCGCCTCCGGCGAGGAACACGAACTGCGTGTACGCGGTCCGCAGTACGGCGCGGCGGTTGATCAGCCCGCCTTGGTAGAAGGACTTGCTGAAGGTGAGGGTCGATGACTTCGCAATGACCGTCTTGTCCAGGTCAAAGAAGGCTGCTGTGCGCGGTGAGAAGCAGTTTTCCACAAAGGTGAGCATAAGGGCCCACCATTCGGCGTAAACCCCGGTGGGTGGGTTTGCTTGAGAAGGCGCTCGGGTACACCATGGAAGTCACGGATCGTTCGCGACCGTGCTAACCCCGGTCCGGCTCCTCCCCCCCCCCGAGTCGGCCGAGGGGACGACCCCCGCTCTCCCCCCCGGCGGGGGTCGTCGCATGTCCGCATGCATTTCTGACGGCTCCATTGTGGTGCCTGCCCCCTTGTCGGCGCGTGCCCGGCTGTTCTCGACCGCCTTCTGCACCAGCGTCCTGCATCACGCTGTGTAGCGGAAGGGATGCGCTCCGAATGTCGCCTGTATGAGCGACGGAGATATTCACAATCCCGAAGTTGTCCACAGTTTGCGACCAAGATCCACATCTTTTTCCGTGCCGTTGCATGTTGATTCCACCCGTGAAGTCCGCGGGTTCCGGAATCGCGCATCTCGGAACGGTCCGAGATCACCGCGAACCGCACTGATGGGGCAGTGGAAGGGGCGGAGTCCGTGGCTGGAACCAACATGCGAGAAGGGCTGCCGAACGCCGACGAGCTGGGAGGCGGGCCGTTGATCGTGACTGAGGACGCGCATTTGCTGGACGATCTGCTGAGGCTGTGTGCGGCTGCCGGTGCGATGCCTGAGGTCCACCACGGGCCTCCGGCGGAGAGGGGGAGCTGGGAGCGGGCCCCGATGGTCCTGGTGGGTGATGACGCGGCCCCTCGCTGCCGGGGCGCGGCACGCAGACGAGGTGTGATGCTCGTCGGCCGTGACCAGGACGACCCGGACGTGTGGCGTCGGGCGGTGGAGATCGGGGCCGAGTATGTGCTGCGGCTGCCGGATGCGGAGGGGTGGCTCGTCGACCAGATCGCCAACGCCGCGGAGGGGGTCGGGCGTCCGGCGCTCACCGTCGGGGTGATGGGGGGACGGGGTGGCTCCGGCGCATCCACACTGGCCTGTGCCCTTGCCGTGACGGCCGCCAGGTCCGGTCGGCGCACCATGCTCATCGACGGTGACCCTCTGGGCGGCGGCATCGACGTCCTGCTCGGCGGTGAGGAATCCGAGGGCATGCGATGGCCTGATTTCGCCCGCTCCAAGGGCAGGGTGGGCGGAGGCGCTCTCGAGGAGTCGCTGCCCGCGTTGCACGGCCTGCGTGTGCTCAGCTGGGGACGGGACGACGAGGTGGCCGTTCAGCCACAGGCCATGCAGGCGGTGCTGGCTGCCGCGCGTAGGCGCGGCGGGGTCGTGGTGGTGGATCTGCCACGTCGGATCGACGACAGCGTGGCCGAGGCGCTGGCACAGCTCGACGCCGGCCTTCTGGTCGTGCCCGGGGAGCTCAGAGCGGTTGCCGCCGCGAAGCGGGTGGCTGCGGCGGCAGGAATGGTCCTGCGGGATCTGCGCGTCGTGGCCCGTGGCCCGTACTCGGCAGGCCTGGACGAGCACTGGGTCGCTGAAGCGTTGGGACTGCCTCTCGTGGGTGACCTCCCCCTGGAGCCGGGCCTGGCGGCGGATCAGAACGGTGGAGAGCCACCGGGAGGAGACCCACGTGGCCCCTTGGCCCGCTTCTGCGATGGTTTCTGGGAGCTGGCGGACGTCTCGGACGGCGTGGGCGGCGGCATCGGAGCGGCATCCGGGACCGGTGGGCCGTGACCGATGTCCTGCTCGACGCCGTACGGCAACGCCTGGCTCGCAGTGGAGCGGCGCCCACGCCTGCCGGCGTTGCGGCCGCGCTCCGGGCGCAGGGCCGCCTGCTCGGCGACACGGAAGTGCTGGGTGCGGCGGAAGAGCTGCGGGGCGAGCTGGTCGGCACGGGCGTTCTGGAACGGCTGCTGGCCGACCCGGCGGTGACTGACGTCCTGGTGTCCTCGCCCGACCGGGTGTGGGTGGACCGCGGGGGCGGGCTGGAACTGACCGGGGTCACCTTCCGGGACGCCGCGGCGGTCAGGCGGCTGGCACAGAGACTGGCCGCGGTGGCCGGGCGCCGACTGGACGACGCCCGACCCTGGGTGGACGCGCGGCTGCCGGACGGGACGCGGATGCACGCGGTCCTGCCGCCTGTGTCCGTCGGGTCGACGTGCCTCTCGTTGCGCGTGGTCCGGCCCCGTGCTTTCACTCTGGAGGAACTCGTCGGTGCGGGGACGCTTCCGCCCGGCGGTGACCGGCTGTTGCGGGCCCTGGTCGAGGCACGGGTCTCCTACCTGATCAGCGGGGGGACGGGGGCAGGGAAGACGACTCTGCTGTCGAGTCTGCTGGGCGCCGTAGGACACCAGGAACGCATCGTTCTCGCCGAGGACTCCGCGGAACTCCGTCCGGATCACCCCCACGTCGTGCGTCTGGAGTCGCGTCCCGCCAACCAGGAGGGCGCCGGGCAGGTGACTCTGCGGGACCTGGTGCGCCAGGCCCTGCGTATGCGCCCCGACCGGCTCGTGGTGGGCGAGGTGCGCGGAGCCGAGGTGGCGGATCTGTTGGCGGCACTCAACACCGGCCACGAAGGCGGTTGCTGCACCGTGCACGCCAATGCGGCCGAGCACGTCCCTGCCCGTCTCGAAGCCCTGGGCACGGCTGCTGGACTCGACCGCGCCGCAGTGCACAGTCAGTTGGCGGCGGCGCTGTCGGTGGTGGTCCATCTCGTGCGGGACCGGAGAGGACAACGGCGGCTCGCAGAAGTACACGTGCTCGGACGGGACGACGCGGGGCTCGTGGTCACCGTGCCCGCCCTGCGCTGGAGCGACGGGGGGTTCGCTCCGGAGCGGGGATGGGAGCGCCTGGAGTCGTTGATCGGGGCGCCGGTATGACCGCCGGCGGAGCGACGGCCATGGAGGCCGGGCTTTCGGTCCATCTGCCACCCGTGGTGATGGCGGTCGGTGCGGGAATCTCGGGCGGGCTGGCTGTTGCCCGGGACCAGGGACTGAAACGGGCACGGGCGATGTTCGCGGACCGCGAGGCCGACGCACCGTCTCCGGCCGGTGGATGGGCCACGGCACGGACACGTCTCGACGCACACCGTGAATGGCTCTGTGTTCCCGTGGCGGTGCTCCTCGCGGCGCTCGGCGAGTCGGTGCTCCCCTTGCTCGCCGGAGCCTTGGCGGTGCCCCTCGTACGGCGATGGATCCGGCGGCGCGCCCTGCGGATCGGCCGTGAACGGGCGGCCGAGGCGGTGACGATGCTCTGCGGAGCCGTGGTGGGGGAGCTCCGGGCCGGGCGCGAACCGGGGCGGGCCCTGCTCACCGCCGGAGGCGAGGGGGCTCTGGGAAGCGCCGAAGCCGCTGTTCTCGCAGCTGCCCGATTCGGCGGTGACGTCCCCGAGGCACTCCGGAGGGCGTCCTTGGTGCCGGGCTTCGAAGGACTTGCCGGGATGGCGGCCTGCTGGCGGGTGGCAGTGGACGGCGGAGCCGGTCTCGCGACGGGGCTGGCCCGTATCGAGCACGCCCTGCGCGCCGAGCGCCGCGGCCGGGAGGAACTCCGGGCGCAGCTGGCCGGAGCCTGGTCGACCGTGGTGGTGCTGGCGCTGTTGCCGGTGGTGGGGCTCGGGCTGGGAGCGGCGCTGGGAGCCGATCCGCTGCGGGTTCTGCTGCACAGCCCAGGTGGCCTGGCCTGTTTGGTAGCGGGTTCCTTGCTGGAGGCAGCCGGACTGTTCTGGGCCACCCGGATCGTGCGGGCGGGGGAAAAGGTATGAGAGGGCTCCCGGAAGTGATGTGCCGGCCGGTGGCGGTCGCTGCGGTGACGGGCGTGGCCGCGTACCTGGGCGTCGTCGTGCTGGCGGGGATCCGTCAGGAGAGGGCGATGCGTCGGCGGGGAGCACGGTTGACATCGACGACCGGGTGCGGGCCGCTGGCCGGGTGGCGGCTGTTGTCGTGGTCCGGCAGAGGGGAACCGGACGCTGTGCGGCGTGGGGCGTTGTCGCTGGTGGCTTGGGCGGTCGGCTGGTTCCTCGTCGGAGGGCCCGCCGGGTGCGGTGCCGGCTGCGTGGCGGCGTACGGCGTATGGCGGTGGCAGCGCTCCGCAGGAGCTCGCAGGGCGGCCACGCGGGCGAAGGCGGAGGCCCTGGCGGTCACGGCGCAGTTGCCGCTCGTCGCCGATCTTCTGGCCGCCTGCCTGTCGGCGGGAGCCGGCCCCCGGGACGCGGCGGAGGCGGTCGGGGAGTCCTTGGGCGGCCCGGTGGGCGACCGGCTGGTCCGCACAGCCGCCGAGATCCGGCTCGGCGGCGAACCGTCAGAGGCGTGGGGGCGCTTCGGTGAGATACCCGGTGCCGCGCGGCTCGCCCGATGTCTGGAGCGAGCCGGCGCGACAGGGGCTCCTGCCGCGGACCCGGTCTCCCGGGTGGCGGACGAGATGCGTGCCGAGCGGGCGAGCGCCGCAGTGGCGCGTGCCCAGCGTGCGGGCGTGCTGATCACCGCACCGGTCGGGCTGTGCTTCCTGCCTGCCTTTCTGGCCGTGGGCGTGGCTCCGGTGGTGATCGGTCTGGCGACCGGCCTGTTGCAGCGCAACTGACGGGCGTCGGCGGCCCGTCCGGCGGCCCGTCCGGCGGCGTGGACGGTCCGGAAGGCCGAGACGCCAAGAGCCGTGACGCCAAGAGATGAACGCTCGGACGGATCCGAGACCGAGCGACGAGACGAGACAACGGGGTCGAAATGCAGAAGAACGTCATGACACGGGCGCTGAGTTCGGTCCGACGCACCTGGGGAGACAGGACCGGCCGGCTCATCAGCCGTGGACGCCGGGATCAGGGAATGACGACATCGGAATACGCGGTGGGGACCATCGCGGCCTGCGCGTTCGCCGCGGTGCTCTACAAGGTGGTGACCAGCGGAGCCGTGCTGTCCGCCCTGCAGTCACTGATCAAGGACGCTCTCGATGCACAATTCTGAGGGGGTGCCGGAGGGTGGTCCGAGGTGCCGACGGGCGGCCCGGGCGGGAAAGTGTGCCCGCTTCCGGATCCGCGACCGGGGAGCGGTGACGGCTGAGGCCGCGATGGCCGTTCCGGTGCTGGTCGCGTTCGTCCTGGCGCTCGTCTGGGCACTGGTCGCCGCCTCCGACCAGATCCGATGTGTGGACGCCGCCCGTGCCGGGGCGCGGGCGGCGGCACGTTCGGAACCGGAGGCCGCTGTGCTGGCGGCAGCGCGGGCGGCGGCACCGGGCGGAGCCCAGATCGGGGTGGAGCGGAGCGGGGGATTGTGGCGGGTTCGGGTGCGGTCCCCGGCGCCGGGCCCGGGCGGCCTCGCGCTGACGTTGAGCGCCGAGGCGGCCGCCTTGGCGGAGGACACCGTGGGGGCGGACACATGAGAGCCGGGCCGAGGCAGAGCAGGGCCGCCGCGACGGACCGGGGGATGGCGACGGTGTGGGTGGCCGTGACGACGGCGACGCTGTGTGCTGTCTTCGCGGTTGTCCTCGCACTGGGCCAGGCGGTGGCGGCCCGGCACGAGGCCGGTGCGGCGGCGGACCTGGCGGCCCTCGCGGCAGCTGATCGGGCGCTCCTGGGGGCTGCCGAGGCATGCGAGGCGGCGCGGGAGGTGACCGGCGCCCAAGGCGCGGAGCTGGTGCGGTGTGTGGTGCGCGGTGACATCGCGGATGTGACCGCACGCGCTCATTTCGGGCCGTACGCGCCGGAGGCCAGATCAAGAGCAGGGCCTCCGGTGGTTCAGACGCCTGGGGTACCCGCCGTGCCTGCTCGCATGGCAGGTACAGGCATCGGCACCGGGACTACGCCCGGTGTCGATGGGGAGCTGGAGCTGCCGGTGACAGTGCCGTAGACGGAGCGACGATCCGTGGTGGCCTCGGTGGGGGTTTCATGACGACGGGGCGCCGGGGGGTGGGCCTTGCGCGGTGCCCACCCGCGATTCGCCCTCCCCGGGGTCCGGCGGTGCCGTTCTGAGGAGCTCGGTCAGGAGACGTACGGCGCCCCGTTTGTGCAACGGCTCGTTGCCGTTGCCGCACTTGGGGGACTGGATGCAGGACGGGCAGCCGGCCTCGCACTCGCAGGACGCGATGGCCTGCCGGGTCGCCGTCAGCCAGGCACGAGCCGTGCGGAAGGCCCGCTCCGCGAATCCGGCGCCCCCGGGGTGGCCGTCGTAGACGAAGACCGTCGGCAGCAACGTGTCCGGGTGGAGCGGTACGGAGACGCCACCGATGTCCCAGCGGTCGCAGGTGGCGAACAGGGGAAGCATGCCGATCGACGCGTGTTCGGCGGCGTGCAGGGCGCCCCCGAGGATCTCGGGGCCGATCCGGGCGGCGTCGAGCTGGTCCTCGGTGACCGTCCACCACACGGCGCGGGTGCGCAGGGTGCGGGGAGGCAGATCGAGCTTGGTCTCGCCCAGAACCTCTCCGGTGATCAGTCTGCGGCGCAGAAAGGAGACGACCTGGTTGGTGACTTCCACGGAACCGAAGCAGAGCCGGCCGCCGCCCCAGGGAATCTCGGTGTCGGTCTCCAGAACGGCGATGGCGGTCGTGTCCCGTGCGGTGGTCGAGTACGGCGGGACGGCTTCCTCCACCAAGGCCACCGAGTCGCGCAGGTCCAGTTTCCGGACCAGGTAGGTGCGGCCCTGGTGGAGGTGGACGGCGCCCTCGTGTACGGCGGTGTGCGCGGCGGACTCGTCGACCGTACCGAGCAGCCGGCCGGTGCCTTCCTCGACGATCTGGACGGGGCGCCCGCCCCCGCCGCGGATGTCGGTGAGATCGGCGGCCCGTTCGCGCCGGGTCCAGTGCCAGCCCGTCGCCCGTCTGCGCAGCAGCTTCGCCGCCTCCAGCTGCGGCAGCAGTTCGGGCACGGCGGGGCCGAAGAGCGCGATGTCGGCTTCGGTGAGCGGAAGCTCGGCGGCGGCGGCACACAGGTGCGGGGCGAGGACGTACGGGTTGTCCGGGTCGAGGACCGTCGACTCCACCGGTTGTTGGAAGAGCGCCTCGGGATGGTGGACGAGGTATGTGTCCAGCGGGTCGTCCCGGGCGACCAGGACGGCGAGCGCGCCCTGCCCGGAGCGGCCCGCACGGCCCGCCTGCTGCCACAGGGACGCCCTGGTGCCCGGGTAACCGGCGATGACCACGGCATCCAGCCCCGAGACGTCGATGCCCAGCTCCAGGGCCGTCGTGGCCGCCAGGCCGAGTAGCTCGCCCGAGTGCAGAGCCCTCTCCAGGGCCCGGCGCTCCTCCGGCAGGTAGCCGCCGCGGTAGGCGGCGACCCGGCCGGGCAGGGACCGGTCCACTTCGGCCAGCCGTTCCTTCGCGATGACGGAGACGAGCTCCGCGCCGCGCCTGGAGCGTACGAAGGCCACGGTGCGGACGCCCTGGAGGGTCAGGTCGGTCAGCAGGTCGGCGGTCTCCGCCGTGGCGGTCCGGCGGACGGGAGCGCCTCTCTCGCCGTGCAGCTCGGTCAGCGGCGGCTCCCAGAGAGCGAAGACCATCTCACCGCGGGGCGAGGCGTCGTCGGCGACCTCTCTCACGGGCAGCCCCGTGAGATGCCCCGCCGCGACGGAAGGCCGCGCCGCCGTGGCTGAGGCGAGGAGGAAGACCGGGTCGGAGCCGTAGCGCGCGCACAGGCGGCGCAGACGGCGCAGTACCTGGGCGACGTGGGAGCCGAAGACGCCCCGGTAGGTGTGGCACTCGTCGATGACCACGAAGCGCAGGGCGCGCAGGAAGGAGGCCCACCGGGGGTGGGAGGGGAGTATGCCCCGGTGCAGCATGTCGGGGTTGGTGAGCACGTAGTTGGCGTACTGACGTACCCATTCGCGTTCCTCGACCGGCGTGTCCCCGTCGTAGACCGCGGGCCGGACGGCGGTGCCGAGCGGTTCGGCGAGCGCCTTGACCGCGCGTCGCTGGTCCGCGGCGAGCGCCTTGGTGGGCGCGAGATACAGGGCGGTCGCCCCTCGGCCGTTCGGGGCCTGTGAGCCGTCGAGGAGGGCGCTCAGGACCGGGGCCAGGTAGGCGAGGGACTTCCCGGACGCCGTTCCCGTGGCGATGACGACGGACTCGCCGTCCAGCGCGTACCCGGCGGCGGTGGCCTGGTGCGTCCACGGATGGTCGATTCCGGCCCGGCCAATTGCGGCGACCACTTCCGGCCGGATGCGATCGGGCCAGGTGGCATGGCTTCCCTCACGCGGGGGCAGGTGCTCCGTATGAGTGATGCGCGCTGCCCGGCTCGCCCCTGCGGCAAGCCGGTCGAGGACCACCGCGGGAGACGGGCGCGAGCTGCCGTTCTCGGGTGGTTGACTGGGGCGGTGATTCTTGGCCATCGGCACCGAGTGTGTCACTGGCATGACGGACAATGGTCCCAAGGCGTCGTGCATGGCTGCTGGTAAGTGATTGAATGCCATCGCGGCTGGCGATCCGTCCCCTGGCCTCCGTCGGGGAGACCGAGGGGCGACCGCTCGATAGCAAGGTGCTGGAGGATCCGTGGACCTGTCCCTGTCGACTCGCAATGTGTCCGGGCCTGGTGGCGACCGTACGGTCGTCGAGGTCGGTGGCGAGATTGATGTGTATACCGCGCCCAAGCTGCGCGAGCAGTTGGTCGAGTTGGTGAATGACGGCAGCTACCACCTGGTTGTCGACATGGAAGGTGTCGACTTCCTCGACTCCACCGGACTCGGCGTGCTCGTGGGCGGCCTGAAGCGCGTCCGGGCCCATGAGGGCTCACTGCGCCTGGTGTGCAACCAGGAGCGCATTCTCAAGATCTTCCGGATCACGGGACTGACCAAGGTGTTTCCCATCCACACCACGGTCGACGAGGCTGTCGCGGCCACCGACTGATCCGTCGGATCGGGTCGGCCGGTTCCACCGGTCGGCAGGCAGCGTTCGGGCCGGCGGACGGCAGGTAAGCGTGCCGTCACGGGCAGGCGGTCGACCCCTTCGGTCGGCTGCCGGCTTCGTCGGTTCCCGGAGGAGAATGGGAGCAGGGTTCCGGGCGCCATGCCCGGGCCTCTCAGACGCACGCCCATACGTTCGAGGGGGATGGCATGCCAACCGTTGAACTCCGCTTCAGCGCTCAGCCCGAACACGTCAGGACGGCCCGCCTGGTCGCGGCCGCCGTGGCGCGCCGGGCCGGTGTCGACGAGGCGGTGCTCGACGAGGTCAGGCTCGCTGTCGGAGAGGCGTGCAGCCGCGCCGTCGGACTGCACCGCAGTCACGACATCACCGCCCCGGTGACCGTGGTGCTGATCGAGGAGGAGAAGGCGTTCTCCATCGAAGTAGGTGACGCGGTCCCCGGTCCGGGGAGCGCCACTTCGCTGCCCGGACGCCCCGGCGACGCCATCGGGGGCCGTGGCCCGGAGACGGACGCCGAGAGCGAGGACGAGATGGGCCTCGCGGTGATCAGCGGCCTGGTCGACGACGTGGAGGTCCGGTCGGCCACAGAGGGTGGAGTGATCCGTATGAGCTGGCCGACGACACCTGCGGTGGCCGTCCCCTGACCGCGGCGCCCAACTGACCGCATCGCCCAACTGACCGCCGTGTTCAGCTGACCGTCGCGTTCGGCGGGGGATACACGTGATCGATGGAGGAGCCTTGCGGAGCAAGGCCCTTTTCCTTGTCTACGTTCTCCGGCCCATGGACCCGCCTGCGCAGGTCGTCCCCGTCCCCACCGGCTCATTCGCCCACGGCCTCCCCTTGCCCCGGGGCCCTGTCCGCGGTCTCTCGCCCGCGATCCTGCCGCGGGGGCGTCGACAGGGGTATGGCATCTCGGCCTCGCGCCGGCCGTTCGCGAGGGGCTGAGCCCGGACGTCCGCCGGCCTGTGGGGCATGGGTGGGTGGGCCTCCGTGCGGTGGTGGTTGCGTGAGTGCGTCGAGGCCGGGCGTCTGTGGTGCGGCGCGCCCGGCGGATCCGGGTGGTCGGACGACAAGGGGTGTGTGAGCAAACGAATCTGACGGCTGGTCGGCCAGACGCTGCTCGGTCGCTGACGGGGCGTCCGTGTAGGCGCCGCCGTGCAGATTCCCGCGCGTGCGGGTGAGTTGTATCTCCCCCGTTCCTCTTGGTGCAAATGGCTGCAAAAGCACGTACATCGGATGCCCGGCGCCTGAATGTCGCCCACTTGGCGTGTAAGTTCCGGGGCCGAGAGCCTTGGAAGGGACCCAATCCGGTGAACAAGAAGCTTGCAGCCGCACTGTCCGGCGGTGCGGTACTCGTGCTGACGCTGTCGGGCTGCAGCGACGACAGCGACGACAAGGTGAACGACTGGGCCAAGAAGGTCTGCGACCAGGTGCAGCCCCAACTGCAGAAGATCGCCAACGCCAATGCCGCGATCCAGGAGCAGACGGCCGACAACAGCAAGCCCGCCGATGTCCAGAAGACCGACTCGGCTGCCTTCCAGCAGATCTCACAGGCCTACAAGTCGCTGGGCGCCGCGGTCGACTCGGCCGGGCCGCCGCCCGTCGACGACGGCGAGACCACGCAGAAAGAGGCCGTGAAGGAGCTCAACGCCTCGTCCACGGCCTACGCGAACCTGAAGACGAAGGTCGACGCCCTCGACACGGGCGACCAGGCGAAGTTCGCCGACGGCCTCAAGGGCATCGCGGACGAGCTGAACAAGATCAGCACCAATGGCGACCAGGCCCTGAAGAAGCTTCAGTCCGGCGATGTCGGCTCCGCGATGTCGAAGCAGAAGGGGTGCCAGAAGCCCACGGCTTCCGCCCCGCCCCCCGCCGCGCCGTCGGCCCCCGGGTCGGACGAGGAGTCGAAGCCCGCCTCGCCCGAGGCCACGGCGACCGAGAAGGCGTAGACGTTCGATCCGAGGTCCCTCGTGTTGTGGGGGCGGCCGGGCCTCCGTCGCCCGGTTGCGGCGGCCCGGCGGTCCTTCGTGGACGCCGGGTCGTTGCTGTCGGTGGTACGGAGCCCGTCGTTGGGACGGAGACCGTCGTTGGGACGGAGACCGTCGTTGGTACGGAGCCCGTCGGTGAGGCGGAAGCCATCGGCAGAAGGGAGCCGGCGGCGAAGGAACCCGCCGGCCGAGCAGGCCGTCGGCAAAAGGAAGCCCCGGCGAGTGAGCCGTTGTCGGAGGGAGCGGACACAATGGGCGGGTGAGTATGTCCAGCCTTCCCGCATCCGCCCGCGCCCCCCGGCTCCGCGAAGCCCTGCTCGCCGCCGACTTCACCGCCGACGGCCTCCTCGAACGGCTCGGCGCGTCGGCCTACGCTGCCCTGGCGCGCAGCGAGACCGTCCCCGCGCTCCGGGCCACCCGTGGGGACTCGCCGCTCGACACGCTGGTGCGGCTGTTCCTTCTCCAGCGCTCCGTCCCGGCGGCCCTCGCTGCCGCCGCGCTCCCCCTGGAGGAGTGTGTGGAGGACGGCTGGCTGGCCCGTGAGGGTGATCTGATCCGGGCTGCCGTCGACGTACGGCCGTACGGCGGGCCCGAGGGTCAGGACTGGTTCATCGTCTCGGACCTGGGTTGCGCGGTCGGCGGAGCCGGAGGTATCGGCTCGCACGAGGAAGGGGTCGTCCTCGGCGTCGGCGGAGCCTCCACCACGCTGGCCGGAATCACCGTGCGCCGGCCCGTCGCCTCGGCGCTCGACCTCGGTACGGGCTCCGGCATCCAGGCACTGCATGCCGCACAGCACGCCACCCAGGTCACCGCCACGGACGTCAACCCGCGTGCCCTGGACTTCACCCGGCTCACCCTCGCCCTGTCCGGCGCCGCCCCCGCCGACCTGCGGGAAGGTTCCCTCTTCGAGCCGGTCGGCGACCTGACGTACGACCTGATCGTCTCCAACCCGCCCTTCGTCATCTCGCCGGGTGCCCGGCTCACGTACCGCGACGGCGGCATGGGCGGCGACGACCTGTGCCGGACCCTCGTGCAGCAGGCGGGCGACCGGCTGAACGACGGGGGGTACGCGCAGTTCCTCGCCAACTGGCAGCACGTCGAGGGCGAGGAGTGGCAGGACCGGGTGCGTGCCTGGGTACCTGAGGGCTGCGACGCCTGGATCGTGCAACGGGAGGTGCAGGACGTCACGCAGTACACCGAGCTGTGGCTGCGCGACAGCGGCGACCACCGCATGGATCCGGCCGCTTATACGGAGCGGTACGAGGCGTGGCTGGACGAGTTCGAGGCTCGGAGCACCAAGGCCGTCGGCTTCGGCTGGATCACGCTCAGGAAGTCCGTCGCTGCCGCAGCCGGGAATCCCTCGGTCGTCGCCGAGGAATGGCCGCACTCGGTGGAACAGCCGCTCGGTTCGGCGGTGGAGGCCCACTTCGCGCGCCAGGACTACCTCCGTGAGCACGACGACGCGGCGCTGCTCGCGGCGCATTTCACCCTGGCCGAAGAGGTCGTTCAGGAGCAGGTCGGTCTCCCCGGGGCGGAGGACCCCGAGCACGTGGTGCTGCGCCAGCACCGTGGGATGCGGAGGGCGACCAAGGTCGACTCGGTCGGAGCCGGATTCGCAGGGGTGTGCGACGGTTCGTTGCCCGCCGGCCGGATCCTGGACGCCATCGCCCAGCTGATGGCGGAGGATCCGGTGCTGCTGCGGGACCGCACACCCCAGGCGATCCGGCTGCTGGTCGAGGAGGGCTTCATCGAGCCCGTCCTGGGTGGTGCGCGGGAGCGCTGACGGCCGCGCTCCGCTCCGGCGCGGACGTGTCACGCCCCACCCGCGTCACCACCTCTCCGAACAGCGGGTTGTCCGGGACCCTGAGCCGTGCCGACGGCAGTTGTGCGGATTCCGTTCGACGGGTTCCGGGCGGGCCGCGCGGCGGGTGTTCACCCGTAGTTCGCGTCGGCGTCGCGCGGGGGTGGCAGCCTCCCCACTGCCACGGTCGGCAGCGGCCGCAGCCGACGCGAAGAGGTTGAGGGGTACGGACATGGAGAGCGTCACCGCGGGCTTCGCCGGTACGGCATTCGCACTGTTCGGGGCGGCGCTCCTCGTCTGGACAGGGGCGCGTACGATCCGGCGCGCGCCGGTCGCACTCGGTGTGAGTCCCGTCGCGTCCACGACGCTCGCCACGCTCTTCGGCGTTCTCTTCCTCGCCGTCGGCGTCTGGTGTCTCACCCGCGTCTGAACCGCCTTCCGCGCAGGGCGGATCTCCGGACGGACGTGCGTTCCGCGGAGCTCCCGCCGGGTCTCGTGAACCCCGGTGCGGCAGACGTGCGAAGCGCGGACCGGGCGGTCCGGGCGGCAGGAATGCCGGAAGTCGGGTTACCGTTCGAGTGGCCGTTGCGGGCTTTTGCCGTTTGACACGGGGGCGGGTTGTACCGTCACACTCCGCAGCGACAGCACCGCGGGCAGCGTCACAAAGCTGCCCGGATGCCCCACGAGTGCCGACCGGAGAGAAGAGCGAAGTTGTCCCCGACCAGCGAGACCGCACAGGGCGGCCGCCGACTCGTCATCGTCGAGTCCCCTGCCAAGGCGAAGACGATCAAGGGCTACCTCGGCCCCGGATACGTCGTCGAGGCGAGCGTCGGGCACATCCGCGACCTGCCGAACGGCGCGGCCGAGGTCCCCGACGAGTACACCGGCGAGGTCCGCCGGCTCGGCGTCGACGTCGAGCACGACTTCCAGCCCGTATACGTCGTCAACGCGGACAAGAAGGCGCAGGTCAGGAAGCTCAAGCAGCTGCTGGCCGAGTCCGACGAACTCTTCCTCGCCACCGATGAGGACCGCGAGGGCGAAGCCATCGCGTGGCACCTTCAGGAAGTGCTCAAGCCCAAGGTCCCGGTCCACCGGATGGTCTTCCACGAGATCACCAAGGACGCGATCCGGGCAGCCGTCGCCAACCCGCGTGAGCTCAACCAGCGGATGGTCGACGCCCAGGAGACCCGCCGCATCCTCGACCGCCTCTACGGCTACGAGGTCTCGCCGGTCCTGTGGAAGAAGGTCATGCCGCGGCTCTCCGCGGGCCGTGTCCAGTCCGTCGCCACCCGTCTCGTCGTCGAGCGGGAGCGTGAGCGCATCGCCTTCCGCTCCGCCGAGTACTGGGACCTGACCGGTACGTTCGCCACGGGTCGCGGCGGCGACGCCTCCGACCCCTCGACGTTCACCGCGCGCCTCAGCGCCGTCGACGGACGCCGTATCGCCCAGGGCCGCGACTTCGGACCGGACGGTCTGCTCAAGGCCGCCTCCGGCCAGACGCTGCACCTGGACGAGGAGAACGCACGGGCCCTGGCCGCGGCGCTCGCGGACTCCGCGTTCGCCGTCCGCTCGGTCGAGTCGAAGCCGTACCGCCGCTCGCCGTACGCCCCCTTCCGCACGACGACCCTCCAGCAGGAGGCGAGCCGGAAGCTGGGCTTCGGGGCCAAGGCCACGATGCAGGTCGCGCAGAAGCTGTACGAGAACGGCTTCATCACCTATATGCGTACGGACTCCACCACGCTCTCGGACACCGCGGTCTCCGCGGCCCGGGCGCAGGTCACGCAGCTTTACGGGTCGGACTACCTGCCGGACAAGCCCCGCACCTACGCCGGCAAGGTCAAGAACGCCCAGGAGGCGCACGAGGCGATCCGCCCCTCCGGCGACCGCTTCCGCACCCCGGCGGAGACCGGCCTCACCGGCGACCAGTTCCGGCTGTACGAGCTGATCTGGAAGCGGACCGTCGCCTCCCAGATGAAGGACGCCGTCGGTAACTCCGTCACCGTCAAGATCGCCGGCCGGGCGAGCGACGGCCGGGACGCCGAGTTCTCCGCCTCCGGCAAGACGATCACCTTCCACGGCTTCATGAAGGCCTACGTCGAGGGCGCCGACGACCCGAACGCCGAGCTGGACGACCGCGAGCGGCGTCTGCCGCAGGTCACCGAGGGCGACGCGCTGACCGCCGACGAGGTCACGGTCGACGGGCACGCCACCAAGCCGCCGGCCCGCTACACCGAGGCCTCGCTGGTCAAGGAGCTCGAAGAGCGCGAGATCGGCCGCCCGTCGACGTACGCGTCGATCATCGGGACGATCCTGGACCGCGGCTACGTGTTCAAGAAGGGAACGGCACTGGTGCCGTCGTTCCTCTCGTTCGCCGTGGTCAACCTGCTGGAGAAGCACTTCGGCCGCCTCGTCGACTACGACTTCACCGCACGCATGGAGGACGACCTCGACCGCATCGCGCGGGGCGAGGCCCAGTCCGTGCCGTGGCTGCGGCGCTTCTACTTCGGCGCGGGCGCCGACACGGACGGCGCGGGTGCGGCGTCCGACGCCGGGAACGGCGACGGTGACCACCTCGGTGGGCTCAAGGAGCTCGTCACCGATCTCGGCGCGATCGACGCGCGGGAGATCTCGTCCTTCCCCGTCGGGAACGACATCATGCTCCGGGTCGGCAAGTACGGCCCCTACATCGAGCGCGGCGAGAAGGGCGCGGAGAACCACCAGCGCGCCGACGTGCCCGAGGACCTGGCGCCCGACGAGCTGTCCGTGGAGTACGCGGAGGAGCTGCTGGCCAAGCCGAGCGGTGACTTCGAGCTCGGCACGGACCCCGTCACGGGACACCAGATCATCGCGAAGGACGGGCGGTACGGCCCGTACGTCACCGAGGTCCTGCCCGAGGGCACGCCCAAGACCGGTAAGAACGCGGTGAAGCCGCGGACGGCGTCCCTCTTCAAGTCCATGTCGCTCGATACGGTGACGCTGGCCGACGCCCTCAAGCTGATGTCGCTGCCGCGCGTCGTCGGCGAGGACGCCGAGGGCGTGGAGATCACCGCGCAGAACGGCCGCTACGGCCCGTACCTCAAGAAGGGGACGGACTCGCGCTCGCTGACGTCCGAGGACCAGCTCTTCGACATCACGCTGGACGAGGCCCTCGCCATCTACGCGCAGCCCAAGCAGCGCGGGCGGGCCGCGGCCAAGCCGCCGCTGAAGGAGCTGGGCACGGATCCGGTGAGCGGAGCGCCGGTCGTCGTCAAGGACGGCCGCTTCGGCGCGTACGTCACCGACGGCGAGACCAACGCCACGCTGCGGACCGGTGACAGCGTCGAGGAGATCACCCCGGAGCGCGGGTACGAACTCCTCGCCGAGAAGCGTGCCAAGGGCCCCGCCAAGAAGAAGACGGCGAAGAAGGCGCCCGCCAAGAAGGCCACCGCCAAGAAGGCCGCCACGGCGAAGAAGACGGCCGCCAAGAAGACGACGGCCGCCAAGAAGACGACGGCCGCGAAGAAGACGACGACCGCGAAGAAGGCGGCCACCGCGAAGAAGGCGCCGGCCAAGAAGGCCACGGCATCGTCGACGACGGAGGACTGAGGCGCGGGACGGGCCGGGTGGCGGTGACCGAGAGGTCCCGCCGCCCGGCCGTCTGCCGTCGGGGCGCAGCACCCGCGGTCCGGACGTGATGCCCCCGTACGGGACGTACCGACGCCGTGCGGCCGGTTCCGCGCCGTACGGGCGCGGTTCGTCCGCCCCGCCGGTACCCCGTACCGCCCGGTTCACACGTGGCGGCCATATGTTCGGGTGCGGCCCCCGGCCACCGCGTCGCTGCCGATAGGCTGGGCGGATGACGCGAGCCGAGCAGCCACCGGTCGTGAGCCCCACCTCCGACACACTTGCCGCAGACTCACGCGAGCGCGCCGTACGAGCCCTCCTGCGTGTTCCCCCGCTCAGGCGGTTGTGGAGCGCCCAGCTCGTCGGCAGCATCGGCGACGCACTCGCCGTTCTCGTGCTTGTGCTGCTGTCGCTGCAAGCGGCGGTCGTCGAGGGCTCATTCGGCGCCGGATACCGCGGGGCGGCCTTCGCCGTCGCCGCCGTGTTCGGTGTCCGGATCCTTTCCACCGTGCTCTTCGGAGCCGTACTCCTCGGACCACTGACGTCGCTCACGGCGCCCGGCGGACCGCTGGACCGCCGCTGGCTGATGATCGGGGCGGACGGGCTGCGGCTCGCGCTGCTGGTCGTCGCGCCACTGTGGATCGACTGGGTGCCGGACAAGGCGCTCATGATGATCCTGATCACCGCCTTCGTGTCCGGTGCCGGTGAACGCCTGTGGACCGTGGCCAAGGAGAGCGCCGCCCCGGCACTGCTGCCGGCCCCGCCTCTCGAAGGCGCCGCCGTACGTCCGCTGCCCGACCACCTCGACGCCCTGCGCAGGCTCTCCCTGCGGACGAACTTCCTGGCGATCCCCGCCGCCGCGGCCGTACTCCTGGTCGCCGCGCTCATCGGTGAACTGCTGGGTACCGGGTTCGACTGGTTCTCCTTCCACCAGGCGGCCCTCGGTTCGTACGTCGCCGCCGGGCTCTTCGCGGCCTCGATCTCGACCCTGTACTTCCTCCACATCCCGGGTACCACCACCCCCCGGCCGCGCTCGCCCCTGGAGGGGCTGCGCCGTCCGGGCTCCGGCTCGGCGCCGGACAAGGGCCGTACCGGTTCCATCCGTCTCGTCGTCGCCGCGAGCGCGGCGGTCGCCGGAGCGGTCGCCGCGGCCGCCGCGGTCGTCGTGCTGCACGCCGTCGACCTGGACGGCGGGCCGGCCACCTTCGCGCTGCTGATCCTCGTCCTGACCGGCGGCACCGCCCTCGGTGTCCGTACCGCGCAGAAGGTGCTGCCCGCCCTGTCACGGCGTCGGCTGCTGGCCCTCGCCATCGCCGTCACCGGCGTCGCGATCCTCGTCCTCGGCCTGGTGCCGGACACGGCGACCGGGGTCCTCCTCGCGCTGCTCGCCGGTTACGCGGCCGGGGTCGCCGCCCATGTGGGGCACGCGATCATCGACCAGGAGACCGAGCCGTCCCGGCAGGCCAGGACCACCGAGCACCTCCAGGCCGTCGTCCGGGTGCTCGTCGCCCTCGGCGCGGTGGGGGGCCCGCTGCTCGCCGCCGCCATCGGCCGGCACCGGCTCGGTTCCGGCGACTTCGTCTTCGCGCACGGGGGCGCGGCCTTCGCGCTGATGCTCATCGGCGCGCTGCTGCTGCCCGTCGCCGTGATCGTCCTCGCCCGGATCGACGACCGGTCCGGGGTCCCGCTCCGCCGGGACCTGCGTGACGCGCTGCGCGGCGGCGATCCGGCCGTGGCGCCCGCCGCGACGGGCTTCTTCCTCGCCGTGGAAGGTGGTGACGGGGCCGGCAAGTCGACTCAGGTCGAGGCGCTCGCCGAGTGGATCCGCGCCAAGGGCCACGAGGTCGTCGTGACGCGCGAGCCGGGGGCGACCCCGATCGGAAAGCGGCTGCGTTCGATCCTGCTCGACGTGTCCTCCGCCGGGCTGTCCAACCGGGCCGAGGCCCTGCTGTACGCCGCCGACCGCGCCGAGCACGTCGACTCGGTCGTCCGTCCGGCACTGGAACGCGGAGCGATCGTCATCTCGGACCGTTACATCGACTCGTCCGTCGCCTACCAGGGCGCGGGCCGGGACCTCTCCCCGACCGAGATCGCCCGGATCTCGCGGTGGGCGACGAGCGGGCTCGTCCCGCATCTGACGGTCCTGCTGGACGTCGACCCGGAGACCGCGCGGGAACGCTTCACCGAGGCGCCCGACCGGCTGGAGTCCGAGCCGCCCGAGTTCCACAACCGGGTGCGGTCCGGATTCCTGACCCTCGCGGCCGCCGCCCCGCTCCGCTACCTCGTGGTGGACGCGGCGCAGGAACCCGAGGCGATCACCACCGTCGTGCGGCACCGGCTCGACCACCTCCTGCCCCTCTCCGAGGCCGAGATCAAGGCCCGGGAAGAGGCGCGCAGGGCCGCCGAGGAGGAGGCCCGCCGCAAGGCCGAGGAGGAGGCCGCCCGCAAGGCCGAGGAAGAGCGCCTGGAGCGCGAACGGCAGGCGCAGCTCGCCAAGCTCCGTGCCGAGGAGGAGGAGCGCCGCCGCCGCGAGGAAGAGGAGGCGCGCCGGCGCGAGGCCGAGCGGCAGGCGGAGGAGGCCCGGCAGCGTGCCGAGGAGGCCCGCCGCCGTGCCGAGGAGGAGCGGGCCCGCATCGAGGCCGAGGACCGGGCGCGCGAGGCCGAGCAGGAACGTCTGCGCAAGCAGGCCGCTGAAGAGGCCAGGCTCCGCAAGGAGGCGGAGGAGCTCCGTCTGGAGAAGCAGCGCAAGGCGGAGGAGGCGCTCGTACGGGCCGAGGAGGCGCGGCGCAGGGCCGAGGCCGAAGCGGCCGCCGCGGCCGCGGCGGCGTCGCGGGAGTCCGCTTCTTCGGCCGCTTCCGGCACCTCGGCGCCGGACAACGAGCTCACGGTGCCGACCCCGGTCGTGAACCCGAACGAGATCACGCAGCCGGTCCCGCTGGCCCGGCCGCAGGACCGTCCCGCCCACGACGCCGAAGAGACGGCCGTGCTGCCGTCCGTACGCGACGCGGACGAGACGGCCGTCCTGCCGCCCGTGCGGGACGAGAACCCGTCGGACCGGGTGCCGCCGGGTGTCTTCCGGGACGAGGGCGAGAACGAGCGCACGCGTGAGCTGCCGCAGATCGGCGAGGGTTCCCAGGACGGCGCCGGGGCCCAGGACCGTGGGGCCCGCCGGCAGCGTCCTCGCCCGGACTGGGCCGAGGAGACGCCGCTGGACGATCTGCCGACGCTGGCAGACGAGCTGCTCGGCGGCCAGGACGACGACCAGGACCGCCGTGGCCGCGGCGGCCGCGGGCCGCGCCGCTGACGCCCCACGGCGGGCCGCACGCCGACGGAGTACGGCGGGCCCGGCGCCCCGACGGCCGGTTCAGGTCGCTCGGGGTGCCGGGCCCGCCGCCGTGTTCCCCGGACCGTGCCCATGGTCCTGGGAGGCCCCGGCTGTCAGTCCCCTCCCGCACAATGGAATCCGGTTTTATCGGCACCACACCACCGGAAGGGCGGTGACCCATGACCGTATGGGACGACCTGGTCGGACAGGACCGAGTGCGGGAGCAGCTCGGTGCCGCCGCCCGGGACGCCGATGCGCTGGTCACCGCGAACTCCGACGGCGAGCCGGTGCCCCCGGGGTCCGGGATGACCCATGCTTGGCTGTTCACGGGCCCGCCGGGCTCCGGCCGGTCGACCGCCGCCCGCGCCTTCGCCGCGGCGCTCCAGTGCACCAGCCCCGACCGCGCCCTGGGCGGCGCCCCGGGGTGCGGGTTCTGCGACGGCTGCCACACGGCGCTGATCGGCACCCACGCGGACGTCGAGGTGATCCGCACCGAGCTGCTCTCCATCGGTGTGAAGGAGACCCGTGAGCTGGTCCGCCGCGCCCAGCTCTCGCCGGCCGTGGGACGGTGGCAGGTCATCGTCCTGGAGGACGCCGACCGGCTCACCGAGGGAGCGGGCAACGTCCTGCTGAAGGCGGTGGAGGAGCCCGCTCCGCGCACGGTGTGGCTGCTCTGCGCGCCGTCGCTCGAGGACGTGCTGCCCACGATCCGTTCCCGCTGCCGTCACCTCACCCTGACCACACCGCCGGTGGACGCCGTCGCGGAGGTGCTCGTCCGGCGGGACGGCGTCGACCCTGACCGGGCTGCCTCCGCCGCCCGCGCCACCCAGGGGCACATCGGCAGGGCACGGCGGCTGGCCACGGACGAGCGGGCCCGCGCCCGGCGCGCCGCGGTGCTCAAGCTCCCGCTGCGCGTCCAGGACGTCGGCGGTTGCCTCAAGGCCGCCCAGGAGCTGATCGACACGGCCGGCGACGACGCGAAGCAGGCGGCGGAGGAGGTGGACGGCAAGGAGACCGACGAGCTGAAGGCGGCGCTCGGCGCGAGCGCCGGAGGCCGGATGCCGCGTGGCACCGCAGGCGCGATGAAGGAGCTGGAGGACAAGCAGAAGCGCCGCAGGACGCGCACGCAGCGCGACAGCCTCGATCTCGCGCTCACCGAGCTCACCGGTTTCTACCGAGACGTGCTGGCCCTCCAGCTCGGCTCGCGGATCGCCCTCGCCAACACCGACGTACGGGACGCGCTCGACCGGATCGCCGAGTCCTCCTCACCGGAGGGGACCCTGCGGCGCATCGAGGCCGTGATCGCCTGCCGCAAGGCGCTGGACCGCAACGTCGCACCGCTGCTGGCGGTGGAGGCGATGGCCATGGCGCTGCGGGCGGGCTGACCGCAGCGCCGCCTCGGCCCGGCGTGACCCGAGCCCCCGCGTGCCCTGGCCTCCTCCCGTCGCCGCGACGCGCGAATTCACCCGTAAGAGCTGGGAATCGGTTGAGTCGTCACCCTGCGGCTACGCTCCGGGGATGGACACCAGGCGCCTGTTCACCGTCTTCGCCACCGCGCTCGGCACGGCCGGTCTGCTCGTCTCCGGCTGCAGCAGCGGCGGATCGGCGCCCCGCGCGTCGGCCACCGGCTCCGCCGTCGCCGAAGAACTCCAGCCGTACTACGCGCAGAAGCTGCGCTGGCGGGACTGCGGGGTGGAGGGCTTCCAGTGCACCACCATGAAGGCCCCGCTCGACTACGCGAAGCCCGACGGCGGCGACATCGACCTGGCCGTCTCCCGGAAGAAGGCCACCGGCCCGGGCAAGCGGATCGGCTCGCTCCTGGTGAACCCGGGCGGCCCCGGCGGCTCGGCCATCGGGTACCTCCAGGGATACGCGGCGATCGGCTACCCGGCCCCGGTCCGGGCTCGGTACGACATGGTGGCCATCGATCCGCGCGGGGTGGCCCGCAGCGAACCCGTCACCTGCCTCACCGGCAAGGAGATGGACGCCTACACGCAGGTGGACCAGACGCCCGACGACGACGCCGAGGCCGCGAAGCTGGACAAGGCCTTCGGCACGTTCGCGGCCGGCTGCGAGAAGCGTTCGGGCAAGATCCTCCCGCACGTCTCCACGGTCGAGACGGCACGGGACATGGACGTCCTGCGCGCCCTGCTCGGCGACGAGAAGCTGAACTACGTGGGCGCCTCGTACGGCACCTTCCTCGGCGCGACGTACGCCGACCAGTTCCCGGACCGTGTGGGGCGGCTCGTCCTCGACGGCGCGATGGACCCCTCCCTCCCGGCGATCGACATCAACCGCGACCAGACCGCCGGATTCGAGACCGCGTTCCAGTCGTTCGCGGCGGACTGCGTCAAGAAGAAGGACTGCCCGCTCGGCACCACGTCCACAGCCGACGCGGCGACCGCGCTGAAGAAGCTCTTCGCCGACCTGGACGCCAAGCCGATCGCGACCGGGGAGAGCCGGAAGCTGGGCGAATCCCTGGCGACGACCGGGGTGATCGCCGCGATGTACGACGAGGGAGCCTGGCCGCAGCTCCGGGAGGCACTCGCCGGCGCCCGGCGGGGCGAGGGCTCCGGTCTGCTCGCGCTGGCCGACAGCTACTACGAGCGGGAGCCGGACGGCACGTACGCGAACCTCATGTTCGCCAACGCCGCGGTGAACTGCCTCGACCTCGCCCCCGCCTTCACCGGCCCGGAAGAGGTCGAGCGGGCCCTGCCCGACTTCGAGAAGGCGTCGCCGGTCTTCGGCAAGGGCTTCGCCTGGGCGGCCCTGAACTGCGCCTCCTGGCCCGTCGACCCCACCGGCACCCCTCACCGCACCGAGGCGGAGGGCGCCGCCCCCATCGTGGTGGTCGGCACCACCCGCGACCCGGCCACCCCCTACAAGTGGGCGGAGTCGCTCGCCGAACAGCTCTCCTCCGGCCGTCTCCTCACCTACGAGGGCGACGGGCACACGGCGTACGGCCGCGGCAGCGACTGCGTCGACTCGGCGATCAACACCTACCTGCTGGACGGCACTCCGCCCGAGGACGGCAAGAAGTGCTCCTGACCTGCGCGTACGCCCGCGGGGGCGGGTGGTTCGGAGCACCCTGGGAAACTGTGTAGACTTGGCGTCGCTGCTGGTCGCACCATGGTGTGCCCGGAGCGTGCCGCCTTAGCTCAGTTGGCCAGAGCAACGCACTCGTAATGCGTAGGTCTCGGGTTCGAATCCCGAAGGCGGCTCAATCAAACCCCAGGTCACATAGCCGGTGACCTGGGGTTTTTTCCATTTCTTGACCCAGCTACCGTCGGCGCGTCAGTCCAGAGGCCCCGCCAGACGGCTCCCGGTGGCCGACCGGTGGCCAAACGTGCAAATGGCGTGCAGCGGCGGTGGCCGGGGGTGTTGACGAGTGCGGGCAGGCGGCGGCCTGGTTGTTGTTCCATCCCTACAAGCAGCCTTCGTTCGGCATCGCCGCCTGGGAAGGCTTCGGTCAGGTCCATGGGCCTTAAGTCGTGTGCCGAGGAGGCGGGCGGCACGCTTCCGCGTAGCTGACGGGGATTCTCTTCGTGTTCAGCCGCGCGGACACCGGCCCCGCCTTCGACTGTGACGGCTACGGATGGGGCGCGAAGCGGAGCTGGGGCCCACGGAGGGCGATGTGCTGGTGGCTCATCCGTGGCCGTTCAGCCGGCGCCGATTGAGCCGCGCCCGAAGCGGAGCGTGCCTGGATTGGCTGTCCGGAGGGAGGGGAAGAGTCACGCTATGCGATCACTCGCAGTCCGCTGGGACTATTGAGTGACGTTCATCTCATGCCGGAGCCCCGGTCAGATATCCGCTGACCGGGGCTCCTCCACGCCTGAATCAGGCGGAACGTTCTTCCTTGGCCTCGTCGCTCTTGCGCGGAGGCGTCATCCTGGGCCGACGGGGAGAGGCCGTCGGCTTTTCGTCCTTCACCGCAGCCAAGGGCCTCCGGGCGTGCGGCACGAGCTGTACGACCTTCTCGGCGGCGTCGCGAGCGAGATCGTCCAGGACCGACTGGTAGATGTCCCGGGTGATCCGCGTGTCTGAGTGGCCGAGCGTTTCGGAGACCACCTTGATGTCGACTCCGGCGGCGAGCATCAGTGTCGCTGCGACGTGGCGAAGGTCGTGGAGCCGGATCGGAGGAAGGCCAGCGGCTTCGACCAGACGCTCGAAAAGGTCACTGACCTTGCCAGGGTGAAGAAGGGAGCCATCCTCCTGGGTGAAGACCCGACCGGTGTCCTGCCAGCCCTCGCCCCATGCCTCCCGCTCCCGTTGCTGACGAGCCTTGTGAGACAGGAGGTCCTGGTTTGTCTCCTCATCGAGTGCGATCAGGCGAATGCCGCTGTCGGTCTTCGGAGCGCCTTCGTGGACCTCCCAGCCGTCCTGCACGAGCTGGGTGGCGATGGTGAGCGAGCGCGCCTTGGCCGAGTGGTCTTCCCAGCGGACGCCGCAGCCTTCGCCGCGTCGTGTGCCCCGGAAGGCGATGAGTCGCCAGAGCACGTACAGCCGGTCCTGCTCGACGAAGTCGAGGAACGTCGCCGTCTGCTCGGGGGTCCAGACCATGACCGGCGAAGGCTTCTCGCCGGTCTCCTTCCAGCGTGCGATGCGCTCGTCGCTCCAGACGAGGGCCTTGGGCTTCGTGCCCGGCAGCAACTCGACGTGCGCCGCCGGGTTGAAGGCCGGCATCACCTGCTGGGCGATGGCGACGTTCAGCGCGGCGCGCAGAGTGTCCCGGATATGCGGCTGGGTGTTGAGGCCGGTGATCCGCCGGAACGGAGGCATCGCGTCGAGCTGAGCCCGCAGCCAATGGCGTCGAGTGCGGTTCTCGGCCCCCTTGTTCGGCGTGGCCTTGAGGTCGTCGCGCACTACGCGCCGCTGGGCGTTCTGTTCCTGGATCTCGATGTTGCGTTCATTGATCGCGTCGAACATCGAATCAATGTGGTGCACGCGGAGCTTGTCGAGGCGCAGGTGCCCGAGATGCGGCTTCAGGTGCACACGGATGTCGCACTCGTAGCGGGTCGCCCCACCGCGCCGCAGACGCTTGCGCCCCGCCAGCCAGGTGTCGAGCCACTCCGCCACGGTGACCTTGGAGTTCAGGGACTGCCCGGTCTTGAAGCGACGGCGGGTCTCGTCGTAGTCCGGGACCGGGTCCTTGTCCTTGACGCAGTTCTCCAGCAGGTCGCCGATCTGGGTCTTGCCCCAGGCGTCGTCTTCCTCGGGAATGGCCATGAGGGCACGGACCTTGTCCAGCTCCTCCTGGGCCTTGCTGGAGGTCTCGAAGCCGCCACGGCGGAACCGCCTGCGACGGCCGTCCTGAGCGGGTTCGAGTTCCTGGGTGGCGGTCCAGGTGCCATGCCGGCGCGAGGCTTTGAGCTTGGGGCAGGAAGCGCCGTAATCCTTCTTGGTCTTCGGGTCCGTGCAGCGGCACCGTCGTATGAGGTTGCCGTTCTTCACTCGCTGTCCTCCGAAGGGGTCAGTGTTTCGGGCTGGTCGACGAAGGCCAGCTCGTGGGGCAGAGACGGAGGGGCGAGGTCGCGGTCGCGCATCCGGCCACGGAACGTGCGCAGTTCCTGGCAGTCCTCGAACGCGTGCTCCTCGTAGCCCTCGGCGCGCTGCAGGAGGGTGGCTCTGCGGGCCCGGTCCAGGGTGGTGCTGGCCGCCCGCCGTCTCTCCCTGGCCAAGGAGTTGGAAGACATCGCGGCAGCCACCAGGTCACCGTGCTGCCGGAAGAGGTCGAGGATGCCCCGAGCGGAACCATCGGGAGCGGGCTCGGCCAACGGCGACTCGCCGGTGAACCATGCGACCGCATCCCAGGTGGAGACTTCGCGACCGGGGAGGACTTCGACCGTGGCTGAGGACCCGACCGGGAAAAGGAGAGTCACGGGCGGCGCACCCAGGACGTCAGCCAGCACGACGACCTCCGCGACGGTGATGCTCGTCTTACGCCCGGACTCCAGATTCTTCATCGAGTGCTCGGTGAACTCCGGCAAGCCGCGGTCGGCACAGCCCTGGGCGACCTCGGCCATGGTGAGGCCGGCGGCCTTGCGCGAGTCCCGCAACCGCCTGGCGATTCGACCGGTGAACGCTGTCGGCCATTGATCAGGTGTCATGGCGACACTTTAGGCAGTCAAAGGGCGCTGCTGCAACTACGTGATACACCTACGGCGTCAACATGACGCGAAATATTCCCAGGAGGGCACCGTGACGGCATCCAATTCGTCCCGCGAAGCACGAGGGCTGACGGGCGACGAGCTGCTTGCTCTCCCTGCCGTGATCGACCTCGACACCTCAAACCAAGCGCTGATGATCGGCCGATCAACGGGATACGGACTCGCTAAGCAGGGGGAGTACCCGGTCAAGGTGCTGCGTCTCGGCAACGCCTACCGGGTGGTGACGGCTGACTTGCTGAACTTGCTGGGCCTTGCGTACCCCCAAGCGAGTGGGCAGCGGAACGATGACAGGGGCGGCCACCACAGCCTCGTCGCCTAAAAGGTTCATCCGCAGGCCCGAAGGCAGCGGCTTTCGGAGCCCTCGGCTCAAGCCTGCCGAACACCGTTCACGAGCAGAGTGTCCGCGCTACGCGGCATGTCGATGGTCGCCGGCCGTCGCTCGACGCCGATCCGGGTGAACCCGGATGCGTACAGCACCTTCGTCCAGACCTGCTCCTGGAGGACCCAGCGGCGCATCGTGGTCGCTTCTCCGTCCGAGGTCTTCGCCGGGATGTCGGCGGGCATGACTTCGGGCTGCGCAGGTGCGCCGCCGAGGCGGGCGTATTGGCAGCAGCAGCAGCGCGGCGCCGGCTTGAATGACCCCGTACAGCGATTTCCGCTATTCGGGGCTCTCTCCCCACGGCTGAACGCTAGCCTCCAGCGCATGTCCCCCAGCCCAAGAAAACGATGCTTCGGCCCGGCGATAGTCCTGCTCGCGATGCTCGTCCTGCTGGTCGGCTGTTCCACTTCCAGCCCCCCACCCTCACTGACATCACCCACCGCCCCGTCGCCCAGGCCAACCGATCTGACTCAAGCCATGGGCAGGTATGCCGTGTCCTCGTGTGCCTTGCTCAGCGATCAGGAGCGCGCCGCGTATGGGATCGCGCTGCCCGGTAGGGAGATCGACCTGTCCGAGGGCCCTGCCGAGTCGTGCTACTGGCTGACTTCTACAGGCATCCAGATGGGCTGGATCCCGTACCCCCGTGACGCGGCGCGGAAGAGTAAGGCGGACGAGCCAGACGCTCGACGGATCAAGGTAGCGGGCTACGCCGCGGTCCAGACCGCCGACGAGGAATCCTGCTACCAGAACGTCACCATCGGTTCCGACAAGGACTTCATCGTCGTCGGTTCCACCACTTCCTTCAGCACTGTGATCAGCCAGACTCAACCCGACGCCCCCGAGGACCTGTGCGGGATCGCCACCTCATTCAGCAAGCTGATTGTCTCCAAGCTCCAGCAGTTCGACCTATCGCCCTGATCAGCGCGGGCCCTCTGCCCCTCCTGTTGGGGCCTGTTAAGCCTGTGGACGGCGGTCACGAGCAGTGTGTCCGCGCTGCGCGGCGCGTCGGTGGTCGACGGCAGCCTGTCGATGCTGATCCGGGTGAACCCGGTCTCGTCCAGCACCTTCGTCCAGACCTGTTCCTGGAGTACCCAGCGGCGCATCGTGGTCGCCTCCCCGCCAGGGGTTCTTGCCGGGACGTCGGCGGGCACGACGTCCGCTGCCGCAGGTGCGCCGCCGAGGTAGTGGGCGAGTGTGGAGAACACCAGCCGGCCGCCGGGCCGCAGTGCTGTGGCCACGGACGGCAGCAGCTCGTGCGGGTCGGTGAAGTCGACTGCGCCGAAGACGCTGTACAGCACGTCGTACGAGTCGGGTGCCGTCCGTGCATGCCTTACGGCATCGGACCCGATGATGCGCAGGCGCGGCGCGAGGTGGCCGAACAGGTCGGTGGCCATGGCGTACTGCGCGGGTGAGGCATCGACGGCATCAACTCGGGCGGGGGAATGATGGGTCGCGAGGTGGGCGGCCTGCCGGGCAGTGCCTGCGCCGAGGTCTCCGAGGACCTTGCCCGTCAGGTCGCCCAACAGCTCGGGGCCGGGGCCGCCGTCTTGACTCCAGATCCAGTGGAAGGTGTCGGGGACGGCGCGGTCTTGCTCGGCACGGGTGCGGCCGTAGTGGTGCCAGAGGTCTGAGGTGGTGGTCACCCGCGTCATCCTGGCGGGTGCCGCCCGCCGCCGGGCGAACTCTGGGGAATCTCACCCACGGGAGAGCCGGGCCCCAGGCCAGAGGAGGCGCGGGGCCCGGCTTAGCGCTCAGCCCAGCGTGAGTCAGTGCGAGTCGTTGCCGGGGTGGCAGGGACCGCAGTCGGCGGCGTCCGCCCACAACGGCAGGTCGATCTCCCAGCCGTCAGCCGCGATCAGATCCGCCGTCCGCAGCACGGACCCATCGTTCTTGAAGTCGACGTCCGGAACGTGGTGCAGGAAGTGTCCGCCGTTGAAGCGTTCGCACAGCGTGGCGTAGGCCACGGTGTCCAGGATGATCGTGTGGACACCGATGTCGACGATCTTGCTGGGTGCGAGTCCCAGCGCCTGGCCCCGGTGGTTCATCGCGGTCAGCAGGTAGGCGTAGCCCTGTCCGAGGACCCGGGTCGCCATAACCGAGTCGTAGGGGTAGTCGCGCATGAGGAGCCCGACCTGCTTGTCCCACAGGTCGGCCGGCACGACCTCCCGCGCAGAGCGGATCGGGCCGGTCGTCGGGTCGGTGACCAGAGGGGTTGCAACAGCCGTTGCCATGATGCCTCCGATGGACGAGGCCCCGCGGTCCGGGGCGCTGCACCCAGGACACCGCGCCGACCTGCCCAGCGGCGGCCAACCGCCCTGTCTTGCAAGGGCTTTGCACGTTGTGCAAGCGGTCTCGACGGGCCCGTCCGCCGACCGTACGGTGGGGGCCCCGGTCGTGCGGCGTGGGAGGGGACCTGTGCCTGTTGACCTTTGGACCACCCCTATGGCGCGCGAGTTAGCCGCGCAGCGGCGCCCCGGCGCGCTCATCCGTCTCGGCCGCGAACACCGCGCCTGGACTCTCGCCGCCCTCGGGGACCGGATCGGCTGCTCAGCCGCCACGGTGTCCCGGCTGGAGCGCCGCAACAGGGTGGTCGACCTGGCCTTGGTGCATCGCGCAGCACTGGAAGTCGGCGTCCCACGACACGTCTTGGTGCATTCCCTGGCGCCACCCGCCCCGACCGCGTCGGCGACCACTAGAGTGACGGCCAGTCCGCACGCCGAGGAGGACCCGATGCGCCGCCGCACGCTGATCACCGCCACAGCGGCTGCCGGACCAGCCGCCCTGCTGCTGGGGTTGGATGAAGCCCTGGCCGACACCCCCAGCCCCACCGGCGGCGGTTCACTCGACGCCCGGCTGGCTACCGCCCGCGAGTTGTACGACAAGGGCGCGCATGGGCGTCTCCTCACCGCACTGCCCGGCCTCATCGGTGATGGCCACTCCGCCGCGTCGTCGCGCCGGGAGCTCGATCAGGCCCGGCTCTCGTCCGTCTACAGCCTGACCGCCTCGGTGCTGAGCAAGCTCGGCTCGTACGAGCAGGCCCGGCTCACCGCGGACCGCGCCCGCACCTGGGCCGAGGTATCCGGCTCGCCTCTCGCGTCCGCAGCCGCAGCCCGAGAGCTGGCGATCGTGCTGCGCCACCAGGACCGCTCCGAGGAGGCCCAGCGCCTCATGAGAACGGCGGCCACCGGAGTGGAGGCCACGGGCCTGCGCACCGAAGCTTCCGCGTCCGCGTACGCACAGATGCTCTGCACCCTGGCGTACACCGCCGCCCGTGGAGGGCACCGGACGGACGCGTTGGCGATGACCGAAGAAGCCCGCCGTGCTGCCCGCCGACTGCCGCCATACGCCCCGGCCGGCCGACTGTTCCCCATCACCCCTGCCGCCGTTGACCTGTACGCCGTCGGCGTCCACTGGGCGCTCGGTGACGCCGGGGCCGCGCTGGAAGCAGGAAAAGACCTGCGCCCCGAGCACTTCCCCACGGCCGAACGAAAGGCACGGCTGGGCACCGACATGGCTCGGGCCTGGTGGGCCTGGCAGCGCCCCGCGCAGACCGCCCAGGCGCTACTGACCGCATACCGCTCCAGCCCGGGAGAAGTCCGAGACCGGCCTGCCATCCGCCTCATCGTTGCCGAACTGGCAGAGCGGCACCCACGCACCACCGGGGTCCGGGAGTTGCAGACCGCTGTATCACTGCGGTCCCTTTAACGGGCGCAGTCTGGGGACGCGCCCCGTGGTGCGCGTACGCTCGTTCGAGTACGAGACGGTAGATACCCCGCGCGGTGGCTTCGCGCGGGGCATCAATCGCTCAGTGTTGCGGGTCAGGCGACCGAGACGGTGAACGCCAGGCCGCTTCCTAGTTAGTGCTGTGCTCGGCTGAGCCGGAATCGACGTCGCCGGAGCGCATCAGCCCGACGAACGAGGTCCAGGCGGCGGCCGGCACGACGAGTGCGGGGCCGATCTTGTTCTTCGAGTCGCGGATACCGACGTGGTTCGTCAGATGGGCGATCTCGACGCAGGCACCTCCGGTGTCGTTGCTATACGAGGACTTGAACCAAGCGGACTCGAGGGCCACATCAGGGGCCGTGAATTTTGTATTGATGGCTACTTCCACTCTCGTGCTAGTTGTTGCAGGAACCCAGCCGTTCGGGCCGGGGGCAGGGCACTGTCGCGCATGGCGTCGAAGCGACGGACGTTCCGTTGCACTTCCTGGCGCTCGTCGGTGACGCTGATCGTGTTGGACATGTCGATCTGCACGACAGGGTCAAGGGTCTCGGAGAAGTCCAGCAAGATGAAGTTGCCTTCCGAGCGATACGTGACGACGTCGTGGGGCAAGATCTGGATCGTCACGTGGTCCAACTCCCCCAGCACAACGATCTCCTCGAACTGGGCAGCCATCACCTCGGGGCCGCCCACTATCCGACGGACCGCCGTCTCGTCCATGATGACCCGCAGTTCCAGCGGATCAACCGAGCGGGTGATCATCTCCTTCCGCTCCAACCGGAGTCGGACGTTCTGCTCGATGTACTCGCTCGTGGTCTCGTCGACAGGCTTGGCGATCTGGTACAGCGCTCTCGCATAGCTCTCCGTCTGGAAGAGACCGAAGACGAAGGCGGGTTGCCAAGCACGCATCACGGTGGCGTCCTGCTCCAGGCCACGGTAGGTCGGCATCTTCGATGGCATGTACGCCTTGTACGGCGTCCACGGCTCCTTGCTCAAGGACTCCCGATGCAACTGGAGCAAAGTCTCCCAGTCCTCCTTTGGGAGTTCAGGATCAAGGTGATGGATCAGGCTCTCCAGGTCACCCACACGCGGGAGGTCGTTCTCCCCGATCTCGACTCGCGCGAGCTTCGTGTGGGAGAAGCCGAGAGCCTTGGCCACCTCTTGAAGCGTCTCCCCCTTCTTGTCTCGGAGCTTTCGCAGCTCCTTGCCCAACTCCCTGCGTCGGAACGTCGCCCCGCGCTTAGGTGCCACTGAGTAATCCTTTCCCCATCCCTGTGGGTACCCAACACGCCCTGTGCCGGGTTCCGTGCGAGCCCTGCTCCTGAGTGTGCCAGCCACTGCACCCCCTTGAGCAACCCCTTGCCTGTGTGCGGGCATGTGCCAATTTCAAAGCAATGGCGATTGCCCTTGCACAGTAAATCGCACATGCAGCACGGTAGTTGAGCGCACAGATCGACATGCCCGTTCACGCAGATACGTGAGGGCGTGTGCCCTCGTAATCGTGTACGGGCCCGGCCTCCGGGGGCCAGAGCCCCAGGAGACCCGGGGGCCGGCCGCGCCAGCACCATCACCTCCCCTAAGAAGCCGAGGCCAGCAATGCGCCAGAGCACTGCCCGCAGGACCCAGAGTTGGATGGACCGGGAACGCGCGGACCACGCGCGCTTGTACCCCCATGAGGTCCGTATCGAAGTCGACCCGTACGGGCCCTTAGGGGCTGCGCGGCGCGAGAACCTGGACCGGGTCGTCGCGCAGGTCCGTGCCAGAGGCAGGAACCCGCGGGTATGCCTGTACGCGCCCTCCTTCGACGGGCAGGTGCCTCGGGCGTCCCTGGAGTCGGCGGCGAACTACGCGGAACGCCAGTCCTGGCAGGTGGGGCCGCAGCAGTTCTACACGGACCCCAGCGGTGCAACCGCCCCCCAGGACCGGCCGGGCTGGAGTCTTGTACGGCAGCAGGTCCGAGCCGGCTTCGCCGACGGTGTCGTGGTGATCACCGCTGACGTAGTCAGCCGCCAAGCCGCGCAGTACCGAGAAGAGCTTGACTGGTTCGAGGAGCACCACGGGTTCATTGCCCTGGTGGTCTCGGAGCCTGTCACGGGGCTGGCGTGAGCGCCGCGGCGCCCGGCACGGGGCGGGCACAGATGAGCCCTTCCAGCGCCGTCGAGCCGCCCTTTGGAGCGGCCCGGCCACAGGGGAGTTACGCCTTCGAGGTGGCCGTCGTTCCGGAGCCGCATCGCGTCGCCCAGTTGCGGCTGATCACCAAGACGTTCCTGCGGTACCGGGCCGTGCCCGCCCCACTGGCGCAGGACGTCGTGGTCGTCGTCTCCGAGCTGGTCACGAACTCGGTCGAGCATGGTCACGGAACGGTCAGCTTGCGAGTTCGGCACACGGGCGGAGAGCTCTTCGTCGAGACCACCGATGACAACCCGGCTCCCGCCCGGCTGCGCCCCCCTACTCCCGACGACGAGCGCGGTCGCGGCCTCTTCCTCGTTTCGTGTCTCTCGCAGAGCTGGGGTGTCAGCGACGACGGCCGAACGACCTGGGCCTCTTTCCACGCTTCCTCGGGGAGGCCGTGATGTGGGTGGTCGAGGAAGTCGCCGCTGCCGGACCCTCGGCAATGCCCGTCACTCCTGATGACGCGCTGAAACGCCAGGTGGCCTTCCACCTGACCCGCTCGCTCGTCGCTGAGGGTATCAGTGACGACCTGATCGCCACCCTCGAAGAGGTCTTGAGCGACCGGCCCGCCCCCTCGGCCCACACCCCGCTGCTCGACAAGCTGTTAGTCGGCTGCGGCTTGCCCCTCCGCCGACAGCGGCAGCCCGACGTCGCGCCGCTGAGCGATCAAGACGCGGCGCGGATCACCGACCGCTTCCGCCGGGCTACCCGCCTGCTCATGCAGGTCGTGCCGCACCGCGTCGCGATGTACCCCACCGAGGAGCTGCGCCTCCTGATCGCCCTGCGCGACGAAGAGGCACCATCCGGCGAGGCTCTGCCGTATTTGCGCCGGTACGCACTGGCGATTCTCGCCCTCCTCGAACTGATGGGAGACGACGAATGACATTCGCTCCCCTCACATACGTCGGGCTCCCTCCCCCCGGGGCCCGACCCGGGCCGCCTCCCCTGTGGGCCCGGACCTTCCCCCGGCGCTGGGGAGACATAGCTTCTCGCCTTCCCCCCAAGGAGTTGAAGCACCAGCGCCGGGGGAAACCCCGCCGACTCGCCCTAGCCCTTATCGGACCGCTCGCCCTTGAGGCCCTGCGCCGAGCCCGGCACCGACGGCGACCGTCATGCGAGAGCTGGCGGCTGCCGACGAACAGCGTTTCGCCGAGCAGTGCCACCAGTTCACCGGTACGCCTTGAGGAGTTGAACAGTGACGACGACGACCGACGCGACGAGGACCGCCCCGCACGCCGAGAGCCCGGGGCCCGAAGATGAACCGTCGTACGAACAGCTCCGTCAGGTGATGAGGGAGTTCGAGACGTCAACGCAGTCCTGCGCCGAGTTTGGCGACACGACTGAAGGCCGCGCGACTATTCGCCAGTTCGTGGTGCGGTGGTTGCCGCTGGCCGAGAGGCACCTCCGTGAAGCGGACGGTTCGCCCGCTGACCAGGCGCGCTGGCAGGAGCTCATCGCGGACGTGCAGGAAGTGGCTGACGACGCCACAGTCGGCACAGACATAGCGACCCTGGCCCAGAACGCCTGGGGCCTGCTGGACGCCCTAGCATTCACGGCAATTCCGGGACCCAGCGTCCAGGAAATCGCGGACGGGATTCGCGAGGCGATCGCTGACGGCACGTACCCTCGGGGGATTCTGCTGGCTGTCAGGCGAATCGCGACTGACTACCGTCCGCCGGCATCCATTCGCCGTGTACGCCTCGCGGCTCGCGACTTGGAGGCTGAAGGGCTGATCGCCCTCTCTCCCTCCGACCACATCCGTGTCGTCACACGTGAGGAGGCCACGGACCGACCTGAGCAGATCGCCGCGTGGCTGAGTGTGCTGATCCAGGCCGGGGTATACCCGCCGGGGTCAAAATTGCCGGTGCTGACGGACCTGTCTCGCGCGCTGCTCTCGCCCCCACCGTTCGTCTCCCGTGCACTGCACCTCTTGCACGAGACAGACGTCGTCACCCACCGCCATGGGATGCGCACAACCGTGCGAGTCACCCTGCCCTTCGACGCCGTAACCCCTCCTGACGTTCACAGCCTGCTCCCCATGCTGTGGAACGTGGCATTGCCTGACGTGGACCTCAGCCACACCGGCATCCGGGAGACCTGCCACCGGCCCCACACCTGGTGGCGCCGCCGCCTCACCCCACACCCCGATTCCCTGGAACACACCCTCCGGGCTCTCGCCGCCGCCGCCGAGTACCTGCTCCCGCTGGTCGCACAACTGCATCCGGACAACCCGGAGGTCCACGCCAGCCTGCGGCGCACCGCGGTCACCGCGCTCGCCATCCGCCCGCCGACCTCCGAGGGACAGGTATGGCGTGTCGCATGCCTGGGCGCCGCGGTACTGGAGGTCCTGCACCTCGCGGGTGATGCCGTGTGAATGCCGACCGATCACCCGACACGGAGGAGAGCGCCATGCTTGACGAACCACAGCGTCCCGACCTGGCCCAGGAGCTGATCAGGCGCGCGGCGGAGGCGGGTGAACGCTGGAGGTACCTGACCCGAGGACTGCTCTCCGCACAGGACATCGACCGGGGCCGCCTGACCGATCAGGCCAACGCCGGCCTCGTCCAGCGGATCATCACGGACCACGGCTGGCCGGGATGGAGCCTCGTCGGTGAAGACGGTGCAACAGCCGCATGGCAGATCACACTCCGCGCGGACCACCTCATTCAGTTCCAGCGACACGCCGCCCGACTGTTGAACCAAGCCGCCCGCTCGGAAGACGCGCACATGCTCCAGTGGGCGCACCTGCACGACCGCTGCCTCGTCCACTGCGGGGCCGGGCAGGAGTACGGCACGCAATACCGTCCCGGCCCCGCCGGTCCGGAGCGCCTGGCCGTGCATGACCCGCAGTCGCTCGACGAGCGCCGCGCAAGGGTGGGGCTCCCTCCAGCCGCTGTATCCCTGGAGGTCCTGCGCCGCCGCAGGGCGCAAGCGCCCCGCCTTGGCCTCGTCATCGAGATACCCGCCGACGAGCCGTCGGCCGAGCTGGTGAGCGCGGCGTGATAACCATCCGGCCCCGGCACAGCTCAAGCCCCCCACCGCCTGACGGGCAGCCGATGGCCCCCGCGGTTCCCGACGAGATCTTGGCGGACCTCGACACGGTACTCGCCTGGGACCTGACGAACCCCGCCCTCCCGCCCAAGGACGTCGCGCTGAACATGCTCGACGAGCTCGCCTCCCACGGCCGGATCATCGCCAGAGACCTCACCGCCCTGAGCCTGTCCCTTCTCTCGCATTCCGAGGCCGGGATCACGGCGCAGGCCACTCTCGGCGAAGCGTCCCGTCGGCTGAACCTCTCACCCCCGGCTGGCACGCCACGGGCAACCGCAGGCCGAGCCCAGAACGTAGCCCGCCTCTTGCGAGCGCTCCTCCGCGCAGTCGCCGCGGTCAGAGCAGAACAGGCGCAGATCGCGCGCCGGTAACCACAGCACCTCACACCGAAAGGCACCGCCAGATGAAGACCTCGCCCGGTCTCGCTGCTCTCGCTGTCATCGGAGCCGTCCACCTCGTACAGAAGGAGCGGCACCACCGGCAACAGAAGAACGTGGCCCTCGCCGGCTTGCAGGACCGCTGGCTGACCCTACTGACCACGAACCCCGACCTCGCGGCGCAGTGGAAGCCCAAGGGCATGAACGCCGACGAGTTCGTGACGCTGCTGAACGCCAACCAGCAGCTGTGTGCCCTCACTCTGCGATACCGGCTGGGCCTCATCAGCAAGGACCGGCTGCGCTTCGTCGCCAAGTGGCTGATGAACCGGGAAGCCGTCCGGCGGTACTGGGAAGAGTTCGGTTCCTTCCGTGAGGAGGAGACGCTGGGCGACAAGCGGGCCACGGACGTCAACGAGGTTATGGCAGACGCGTACGACGCCTTCATCCGCCGGGTGAAGCAGGCCGCAGGCATCTGATCCAGACGTCTGCCCGCGCGTCGATGTCGGCGCGCGGCATCGAGACCCGGGGCTTCCTCTCGGTTCCTTCGACCTCAGTGCCCGTGCGCTGCGGTACATGAAGTCAGCCCAGAGAGGAAGTGGCGCTTGACCGCGCCCCGGCCGCGCTCCGTGGAGACGTTGTGGCCGGCCCGCGCAACGCCCGCCCCGACCGGCGCTTGACGGCCCCGGACCGTGGTCGGGTGCACGACCCGGTGCAAGGCCTGGTCAAGGCCCGGTGCCGGATGACACGCGGGGAGGAGCAGCACCTTGTCTGCGGCCCCTCCCCGCGTACTGCCCCCACCCCGCAACACCCCGCCCGATCCCGCACCTACCGTCCATCTTTCCCTTGGAACGCCACATGGCCAGCAGCACCGCGCTTCTCCCCGCCGCCTCCCCGAGGGCCGCATCGGCGTGATCGTCTCCGGTGGAAACGTCGACTGGTCCCTCTACCGCAAGGTGCTGGACATCGCCATGGACCGACAAGAACGGGCCCGCCCGCAGCGCACGACGACCCGCCGGAACCTCGCAGGCCGCCGGCCGACAGCCCAGGCCGCCCCGTACGTGGCGCCGCGCCCAGAACACAACCGACCACCTCCGTCATCCACGCCCCGGTGAAAGACGAGGAGACAACCGCATGACCAGAGGAAATGACGTGTGGGGTAAGGCCCAGGGGCTGCCGGCGGACTACTGGACCCGCCCAGCCGTCTCGCGGATCGACAACTACCTGCTGGGCAGGTCGGACAACTACGTGCCTGACCGGGAGCTCGCCTCGAAACTCCTGCACGCGGCCCCGTGGCTGCCGCAGATGGTGAGGATCAACGGCGCTCACCGTCCGCGTACCGTCCACACGCTCGCCCGGGATCTCTCCATCAGCCAGTTCATCGACCTCGGTTGCGGCCTGCCTCCCCGCTGGATGGGAAAGGCCAAGGGCTACGACCCGGGGGCGCCCGTCTACGACGCCGCGCGCCTCATCCACAAGGCTCCCCGAGTCGTTTACGTCGACAACGACCCGGTCGTGGGCGGCTTCGCCCGCACGATGCTGGATGAGCACCCGACGACCGCAACCGTCGACGGTGACATCCGCGAGATCGACACACTGCTCGACCACCCCGAGATCACCGGCCTGGATCGCAGCAGGCGGATCGCCGTTCTCCTCCACGACCTGCTGCCGTGGATGACCGATGCCCAGGCTCACCGGGTGATGGCCGCTCTGCGGGAGTGGCTGCCGCCGGGCAGCGCCATCTCCCTCACCCACGCCACCACCGAATGGGCCCCCTCGGCGATGCAGGAACTCGTCGACCACTACGCCGAAGACGGCATCTTGTACCGGCCCCGCTCCGTCGACGAGATCACCGCCCTCCTCAGCCCCTGGAATTTGCTGTCACCGGGCATCGTCCCGACAGGTCAATGGCGGGGGCCTGGCGCTCAAGGTGAAGCCCACTGGGAGCACTCGCACGCCTACGCCGCAGTGATCAGCAACGGCGCCCAAGAGTCGACCTCGCCAACGAGTACGAACTAGGACCCCATGTCTACCTACCAGGACCTGCGCCTCCTACGCGCCCAACGGGCCCAGCACGAGGACTACAAGCCCCACACGCTGCTGGACATGCTTCTGGACCATGACGCCGCGCAGGTGGACCGGAGCGCAAGCCCGGACCGTTCGCGAGTCCAAGAGCAGATTCGCGCCCTGAGCGCCCCGGGGCCGCTGCTGGCACCGGAAGCGGCGTCCACGTCCCTCTCTCCTGCCTGACCGCAGACAGCGGCCGGACCGCAACTACGCGTGCACAACCTGCAAGCCGTGTGCATGACCTGACCGCCGATCGCCGATCGCAACGGCCAGGTGGTGCCCTCGTACCGGCCGTCCCAGAAATAGGAGGGCCCGGTGTACCACGTCGTGGAGGTCGGGCCCCCAACGCCTCATGGTCGAAGCTCCTCGCCTGATCACCGACCCGAGCTGAACACGGCACGCTTCATGGGCGCTTCCGCTCCCGCGGGCTGATGAAGAGCTGTCGCTCGCCTAACCACCGATCACCACCGGACTACGTATCTCAGTCGTCGCTGTTCGTCACGAGCACCACCCGACCTATTCAGGAGGAATCGTGCACAACCGCTCCGCCTTCGCCGAATTGAACGGTGCCACGGTCTTGGTGACCGGTGGCGCAGGGCTCATCGGCTCCCGAATCACGTCCCGGCTGAAGCAACTGGGTGCCCGCCCGATCGCCCTGTGCACCATGAGCGCCTACCCCGAGCGTGTCTACTCCGGCCTCTTCGGTGTCGACACCACTGACCCGGACACGGTGACCGGCGACATCCGAGACACCGCCCTGGTGCGGAGGCTCGCCGCGGAATCCGACTACGTCATCCACGCTGCCGCCCTCGCGGACGTTGCCGCGTGCACCCGGGAGCCGTCGGCCGCAATCGACGTCAACATTGCTGGCACACAGACGGTCCTCGACGCCGTGGCAGCGAGCAACCGAGTACGCCGCATGGTGTTCGTGTCCTCCGCCAGCGTCTACGGAGACGGCGAACCGCCGGAAACCCGCAACCCCGAATTGGCCGACTTCCGGGAACTTCTGGAGTCCGTGCACGGCCGGCTCCCCCGCCGGTTCGACGAGAGCGCCCCTTTGCGGCCGGTCTCGGTCTACGGCACCACGAAGGTGTGGGGCGAGCAGCAGACCAGCGTCGTGCTCGGCCAGGTCGGCATCTCCTATGCCATCGTCCGCTACTTCTCCGTCTACGGGGAACCCCAGACGATCAAACCCAACAGCCACTCCTGGGTGGTGGCGTGGTTCGCCGCCCGAGCCGCCCTCGGCCTGCCCCTCCACCTGAACGGCGGCGGCCAGCAGGTCCGCGACCTCACTCACGTCGATGACATCGCCGAAGGAACCCTTCGCGCACTGACCAGTCCGAGGGCTCACAACGAGACGATCAATATCGGCAGCGGCACGGCCACCAGCATCCGGGACGTCGCCGAACTCGTCCGGGGCCACTTCCCCAACGCCGAGTTCCTGGCGACACCTCTCCCGGCGGGTGATCCGCTCGGAGGGTACGCCTCGATCCGCCGCATGGAAGCCGTTCTCAGCTGGACACCGGCCGTGACAGTCGCGGAAGGGGTGGAGCGCTACGTGCAGTGGCTCCGCCGCACGCCGCAGGCCGCTCCCAGCTGGTTGACCGAGACCGCCCTCTTGTGAGCCCGATCCGCCTTCCGCAGTCCCGGCGCACGCGTGCCGGCGCGGCGCCCCTTGACGACCCGTTCCCACTACGAAAGCCGGACACGATGGAACCTCTCCCGCTCGGCACCTACGTCACCGCGCCCACCGACGAACAGCTCGCCGCCACACCGTACGGACGCCTGCACACGTACGACCTGGCCGACTTCCTCGCCCGGTGGCCGGACCTCCACCGCGAGGCCCTGAGTCTGCTCGGCGACCGCCGTATCCACCCGACCGCGTTCATTCACCCGCAGGCCATCGTGGGCGAGGACGTCATCGTCGGCCCGCACGCCAAGGTCTACGAGTTCTCCACCGTCCGGAAGGGCAGTGTGCTGTGCGCCGGGGCCTCCGTCGGCTTCAACTGCGAGGTCACCTCCGCGTTCGTCGGTGAGGGGGCGGTTCTGGGCCATCGCATCGGCATCAACCGGACGATCGTCGGCAACCGAGCGCACCTGTCGGCCGGGGTGACGGTAGCCGCCATCGCGGTCAGCGCCGACATGTCCGCGCCGGAGCGCGAGATCTGTCTGCGCACCAGAGGCGGTGCGTACCGGTGCGACACCGCGCAGTTCGGCGCGGTCATCGGCGACAGGGTGCAGACCGGCAACAACATCAGCCTCGGCCCCGGCGTCCTCGTCGGTCGGCACAGTCAGATCGACAGCGGCGTCACCCTCGCCATCCGCGCCGTCCCCGAGAACTCCGTCGTCACGGCCCCGCACACCGCACAGACGCGCATACGCAGCCGCAACGCGGGCGTGCAGGAAATGCTCCCGTGACCGCGCCCCACCGGGTTCCCGTCGCCGGGCCCGACGGACTGCCTCCCCTGCACTTGGTCATCGGCGCCGATCGTGCCGGCCAGGACTACAAGGACGCGCTCGCCGAGCACCTGCGGAAGCACCGCCTCGTCGCGTCCGTACTCGACATCGGCGTACACCTTCGCTCCGAAGGCGCGTATCCGCAGATCGCCGAGGAGGCTGCCCGGCGCGTCGCCGAGGCCACCGTCGACAGGGCCCTGCTCATCTGTCACACCGGCCTCGGGGTCGCCATCGCGGCGAACAAGGTTCCCGGCGTCCGCGCCGTCACCGCCCACGACTCCCTGTCCGTGCGGGCCTCCGTGCTCTCCAACAACGCCCAGGTCCTCACCTTTGGCGCTGGAATCATCGGCCTGGCCCTGGCCAAGCAGCTCGCCGAGGAGTGGCTGGCCCACCGCTTCGACCCGACCGCGTCCGCCGCCCGCAAGGTCCAGATGATCCACGACCTGGAGTGCACCGGCCGCATCCTCCCCCCGCCCGTTCCCTGACCCGTACGAGGAGAACGCCGATGCCAACCAACCGCAGCACCGTTCCCCGCACCACCGCAGCGTTGACGATCCCGTTCGAGCCGGCCCAGGGCGGCTGGTACACGGGAGCCGAGCACGACGCCATCCGCATGGTCGTCTTCGGTTCGGAGAGCTGGCGTACGGGCTGGCGCGGCGCCGAGTACGTCACCAGCTTCGAGGACGCCTTCGCCCGCTACACCGGGGCGAGTCACGCCCTGGCGTTCAACTCGGGCGGCACCGCTATGGAGATGGTGCTCCGAGCCCTGGAGCTGCAGCCGGGGGACGAGGTGATCTCCTGCGCGATCAACTTCGTCGGCCCGCACATCGCGGTCATCGGGCAGGGCGGCCGACTCGTCCTGGCCGAGCCGGACCCGGTCACCCTCAACCTCGACCTCGCCGACACCGAGCAGCGGATCGGCCCGCAGACGAGGGCGATCCTGGTCACCCACTGGAACGGCGCGAGCGCCGACATCGGCCGCTTCGTCGAACTGGCCGCCCGCCACCCGCACCCGGTGCACGGGCCGCCGGTCGTGATCGTGGATGCCGCCCGCGCCTGCGGCGGCCGGACCCCGTCCGGAGCACGCGTCGGGTCCGAGGGCTGGGCGACGGTGTTCTCCTTCGAGTCCAAGAAGCTGATGACCACCTTCGGCCAGGGCGGCATGGTCACCACCGACGACCACGTCCTGGCCGAGCGGCTGCGCGGGCTGCAGACGTACGGCGGACGGGCGGGCTGGGGTACCAACCAGCTGCTGACCAAGGCCCAGGCCGCGGTCGGGCTGATCCAGCTCGCGCGCCTGGACGAGATGAACGCCGCCCGGGTCACCCGGGCTCACGAGCGTACGGCGGCCCTCGCCGACATTCCCGAGCTGACCCTGCCTCCGACGCTCGACAAGGGCCTGCACCTCTACTACCGGCACAACCTTCTGGTCCCCGAAGCGTGGGCGGGCCGGGGCCGCGACGAGCTGATGGACGTGCTCGCCGACCGGTACGGGGTCGGCAGCATCGTCTCCGACCCCGTCACCTACCTCGGCCACGACCTCATCCGCGCCCACACCGCCAGCCAGCGCTGCCCGCGCGCCGAGCAGCTCGCCGCCCGCCTGCTGTGCCCCTGCCTCCATCCGCAGATGACCGAGGACGAGGAGGCCCAGGTCCACGACGCCGTCCGCCGGGCCACCACCGACGTCGCCCAGCTCCAGCCCGCCACCACCACCGCCAAGGAGAACGGCTGATGTCCCAGCTCCGAGCCGAAATCGACGGCATCCGCGACCGGGAGATCCACCTGGTCGACCCGTACGAACCCAAGGACCCCGGCGGACTGCTGCGGATGGTCTTCATGATCCCGTACGGCCACGCCTTCAGCCTGATGGGCAACGGTCCCATGGGCCTGCACGACCTCATCAACCGTACGAAGGACGTCCCCGCCGTCGCCGAGCGCGCCCTGCACTACGAGTGCCTGGTCCGCGAGGGGAACCACGTGACCACGCCGGAAGGGGAGGTCTACCGCAGCATCGAGTCGCCCTTACCCGTCGGCACGGCGGACGTGATCGGCGTCTCCGTCATCAACTCCGGCAGCCTGCACTCCGTCTTCCAGCAGCTCGACCTCGCCGGAGTACCCCGCCGCAGCGCCGACCGGATCCCCGGCGAGCACCCACTCGTCGTCGGCGGCAACTCCGGCCTCGCCGACCCCGAGCCCATGGCCGACTACCTCGACGTCATCGCCCTCGGCGAAGCCGAAGAATCCCTGCTCGAACTGCTGCGCGTCGTCCACGCCCACCGCGAGGAGCCCGGAAGCGGCGTCAGCCTGTACGAGAAGCTGGCCCGCATCCCCGGCCTGTACGTACCGTCGCTGTACACCTGCGAGTACCTGCCCGGCGGCGGCGTCGCCGCGGTCACCCCGAAGAAGCTGACCGTTCCCACGAAGGCCAGCCCCGCCTACCTCCCCGTACGGGAGCTGCACCCCGCCCACTTCGTCTACCCCAAGAGCGACGGCACCGCCGCCGGCATCCACCCCACCCTCGGCTGCCGGCACTCCTGCGACTTCTGCAACCTCGGCGTCCCCCCGTTCCGCCACGCACCCATCGGCATGCTCAAGGACTACATCGACCGGCTCGAAGCGCAGAAGATCCGGCGGATCATCATCAGCTCGCCCACGTTCACCCAGTACCGACACCGCCGCGAACTCCTGGACCACATCAGCGCTTACGCCCGCCGGGCGGCAGCCGAAGGGGAGACGGTCACCACCATCATCGGCTCCATCCGGGCGGACGAACTCACCGCGGACTACCTGGAGTCGGTCACCGAACTCGAAGAGTTCGGGCACCTGTTCACCGAGCTGAACCTGGACCAGGCCCGGGGCATCATCACCATCGCCCCCGAGTGGGCCTCCCCGGACCTCGTCGCGATGTACGGCAAGACCCAGCGCCGCGAACGCGTCGACAACGCCATCGAACTGTGCCGCAAGAGCAAGGACGTCAACACCGTCATGCTCTATTTCATCGTTGGCGCGCCCGGCGAGCGCGACGCGGACCGCCTCGCCATCGCCGACTACGCCCAGGACGTCCTGGACCGGCTCGGGCACCCCGACGGCACGGTGATCGTCAAGCTCCACCAGTTCATGCCCAAGCCCGGCACCGCCAGCCAGCGCCTGCGGATGAGCGACCCCGACCTCGTCCACACCTACACCGCCCAGATCGAGGACCGCCTGCGCGACCTCGTCGGCGATGAGAAGCTCGAACAGCACTTCCGGGTCCTCGACCTCGGCGCCAGCCACATGCACCTCGAAGTCATCTGCTCGCGAGGCGACCGCCGGATCGGGCTGGTCCTGGAAGACCTCTACGACGCGAACATCGACCTGCACACGGTGACCAAGGACCAGCTCGTCGAGGCCCTCGCCCGGCGCGGCCTGTCGTACGACCGCCACCTGCGGCACATGGATGAGCCCGTCCTGCCCTGGCACACCCTCAACCACGTCAACACCACCGCCGAGCAGCAACTGGCCACCGCCCTCTACGAGCGCGAGAGCACCCTCGGGTGAACGGCTTCCCCCTCCACCCGGGCAAGCACGCCCTTCCCGCCGTACCCGACCCGGCCGAGCACGCCGCGTACGTCCGGACCACCGACCCTGATGCGGACCTCTCCACGTTCGACGGAGTGGTCCTCCTCTACCAGGGGCGAATCCTGGGGCACGCTCTGCGTACGTACCGCACCCGCCCTCGCCCGGGGTGGGTGCGCGGCGGCCTGCACCTGGTCGAGGGCCAGGGCCGCAGATTTGCCCTGTGCGGCGGCTTCGGCCTCGGCGCCCCGGCTGCCGGCCTCGTCGTCGAGCAGCTGGCCGCGCTCGGCACCCAGCGGATCATCACCGTCGGCACCGCCGCTTCCCTCCAGCGCGACCTCCGCCCCGGCTCCCTCGTCGTGGCTAGGAGCGCGCTGCGCGACGAAGGGCTCTCCCACCACTACCTGCCACCTGGCCGGACGGCCTCACCATCGCCCGCCCTCACCCAGTACCTGGCCGAAGCGCTGGCCCCGTACGACCTACCGGTCACGCGGGGCCCGATCTGGACCACGGACGCCCCGTACCGCGAGACGACGGCAGAAGTCACCCGGTATGGAGCCGAAGGCATCCTCGCCGCCGACATGGAAGCCGCCGCGGTCTTCGCCGTGGGCCACTGCCGTACGGTCGCCGTCTCCACCGTCCTCGCCATCGCGGACTCCCTCGTCGACCGCCGCCCGCGCCAGCACTCGCCGGACACCGAACACGCACTCCACACGGCGCTTGCCGCAGCGGCGCAAGCGCTCCACACCTCGACGGCGTCACCGCCGCCCCTCGGCGAACACTAGGGTTGAACTCCTCGTGAACAGAAGCAGAAGGGCATCCTTGTGAGCACCGGCGCCTCGCGTCCCACGGTCGGCGCGGTCGTCCTGACCATGAACGACCGGCCCGAGGAGTTCCCCCGGGCCATGGCCTCGCTCCTCGCGCAGGAAGGCATCGACCTCGACGTCGTCGTGGTCGGCAACGGTTGCGAACCTGAGCAGATCCCCACAGGCGTCCGCACGGTCACGTTGCCCGAGAACGTCGGCATCCCCGAAGGCCGCAACGTAGGGGCCGACAACGTCAAGGGCGATTACCTCTTCTTCTTCGACAACGACGCCCACCTGCCCGACACCGACACCCTCGCCCGGCTCATCGCCGAACTTCACCGCGACCCCCAGCTCGCGTACGTACAGCCGCGCATCAGCGATCCGGTGACCGGTGAGACCCTCCGCCGCTGGGTACCCCGCCTCCGAGCCTCGGACCCCACCCGGCCCGGCATCGTCACCGTCATGGCCGAGGGCGTCGTCATGGTCCGCCGCGACGCCTACGACCGAGCCGGCGGCTGGCCCGGTGACTTCTTCCTCTTCCACGAAGGCGTCGAACTGGCCTGGCGGCTGTGGAACCTGGGCTGCACCGGCCGGTACGTCCCCGACATCGTCGTCCACCACCCCGCCACCAACCCGGCCCGGCACGAGACCTTCTACCGGCTCAACGCCCGCAACCGCGTCTGGGTTGCCCGCCGCAACCTGCCCCGCCTCCTCGTCCCCTTCAACCTCGCCACCTGGAGCCTGATCACCCTGTGGCGCATCCGCGACCGGCGAGCCCTCCGCGTCACGCTCGCCGGCTTCCGCGAAGGGCTCGCCGGCGGACAGGGCCCGAGGCAGCCCATGTCCTGGCGAACCGTGCTCCGGCTCACGACGGCCGGGCGACCGCCTGTCTTCTGACGCTCTCGAATCACCACGGTCGGGTAGTCGCGCTTGCCGCAAAAATCGAACAAATGGCCTAATGGGTGTATGGCACCTCTCCCCTTCCCTCGTGACCTGGTACTCCTTCAAGCGAACTGGGAGCGGACGTACGCCGAGCTGATCGACGGGCAACGGGCTCCCCTGGGGTGGGCGGCCAGGTCGAGGCTGCGATACCTCTCGGCCCGCCTGGCGGCACACCCCTACTGGGTGGCGCGATCCGGGCGGATGACCGGCTGGGCTGACCTGCGTCGACAGGCGCGAAGGTTCATAGAGGCGGAAGAAGCGTGAGCCTCCGTGGACCCTCCGCAGTCGAGACCGTGGGACGGCCGCCGCGCACCTTCGCGCTCGCGAGCCTCCACTCGGCGAAGTTTGCGACTGTTAACGGACGGATCGGCGGTGTTCGGCGGAACGCCGGGCGGTGAGCTGATCGTCTGACGCTTCCTCCCGGGCCGCCCATCGAGGTCAAGAAGCTGGCTGGATCACGTCCGTTCGAGCGGTTGGCCCGGTTAACGCCTTATGTCTGATAGTGGAGCTATCCGCGTGTGACCACTTGGGAGATTTGCGTTATTTGTAACCGACCGCATGTCGGGTTTTGGTGTGACGTATCTCGGATTGACAACGGGGTGGCCGATCGGCCCCTGGGGGCGCACCCTCGGCGGTGACAGGTGAAAGCGCACGTCAGAGGGTTGATCAGCATGCCCTCATGGGCTTTTTATGCAGTTTGTCGCGAAGTGCGAATGCGTTCGCTGAACCGACCGCTGCTGAGTTTTCGGTCAATCTCTGCTTAACCTTTCGCGTACTGTCCAAGAAGTTCCCGAAGCCTCGGCGCGGCGAGTGGCGAATGCGTTGCTCATTCGCTAGAGCGACATGAGGCGTCGATGCGGTTTAGGCCCCTGCTGGGCCGCGACGGTGTCGCGCTGGATGCAGCCGAAGGGCAACTCCGCTCGCCGGGCCAACGCGGAGGGGACTGAGAGTCAGCGGCGCGGTCGCGCCTAGCTCGGGGGGAGCTAACCGGTAGAAGGGATTTGTCATGTGGTCTGGGAAGATCCTTCGGACTGAGCCCACGGGGCCGACCCGGGGCGGAGAGCCCCGAAGAGGACCGGGCCGCCGTCGGGCGGTGGAAAAGGACCTGCATCGCTTCCTACGTCGGGAACTTCGAGACCTCGGTGTTCATCCGCCGCTGGACGTGGAGGAGCTGTGCAAGGCGCTCAGCCGTCGGCGTGGTCGGCCCCTCTACCTGCGGGAAGCACCGATGCCGAAGCCAGGACCGACGGGGATGTGGGTCGAGTACGACGACTACGACGTGATCTTGTACCAGCAGGAGACGACCCGCCTGCATCAAGATCACATCAAGCTCCACGAGATAGGACACATCCTCGTGGCGGAGGCCGAGGACGCCGAGCAGGCGCCGGCCGAAGCGGCGGAGCAGACCCCCGCGCTCGATCCCGAAGAAGAGTCGGCCGTACTCGTGGAGGGCTGGGCCGCCATGCTCCCGGTATTCGACCCCAAGACGATCAAGCGCGTCGCGCGCCGGTGCACGTACGACGACGGCGAGGAGTGCTCCGTCGAACTCGCGGCGACGATCGTCCTGGAGTGGGCGTCAGTGCTGGACGACTCGACGCCCCTCTCGGAGGACCCGTCTCTGCGGCGTGTGCAGTCGGCCCTCGGAGACCGGCGAGGATGGCTGTAACCCGTGGAACTGCTACTCCTGGGGCTCGTGGGCGCCCTTGCCTGGAAGCTCTACAAGCTGTGGCGAACCCCCCACGACGCGCCTCTGCGGTCGGTGACTCTCTGCCTCCTCTGCGCCACGCTTTCCTACCCCATCGCTATGCCGGGAGGCGCGACCGGCGTCGACACGGTGGCGGGGCACGGGGCGGCGAAGTTGGTCCAGAACGTGCTGCTGATCGTCTCGATGTACTTCCTGACGTGCTTCTACCTCTACTCTGCGGCTGACGAGGAGGCGAGCCGTCGCAGGGCGAACAAGGAGGCGGTCGCCGTCGTGGCCGTCGTGGTGGTCATCACCCTGGCTGCCGTATCGGTGCCGCACGAGGTCTTCGCCGGCAGTTTCAGCACCGCGGACATGACGGTTCCGCAGATCGCTGTCTTCTACGGCGGAGCCGGGTGTTACCTGACGTACGTCCTGGGCCTCGCCGCCAGGTGGACCCGCACCTACGCCCGAATGTCCCGGCGCCCCCACGCAACAGGACTGTGGATGGCGGCTGTTGGTCTGGGCGCGATGGCCGTGGCCTGCGCGATCAGGGCTGTCATCGTGGCCGTCCGCTGGGCGGACATCGAGGTACCCCAGCGTCTGATGGCTGCGGTCGCGTTCCTGTTGGTCGCATCCATCCTTCTGTTCACGGCCGGGATCACCTACTCGGGGGTCCGCGCCCGAATATCTTCTTCGAAACTCTGGCTCCAGCACCGACGTGATTACCGGCGCCTCGCCGCCCTCTGGGAGTTGTTGGCCGAGGCGTTCCCCGACAACGTTCTGCCGCCGGCATCCTCGTCCGCCCACGACCGACGACGCGCTCGGGGAGTCCACCGCCGCTACCACCGCCGCATCGTGGAGATCAGAGACGGCCTGGTCGCCCTCAGCCCGTACCTCCTGGTAGACGACACCGGCATCACAGCGCCCGACGCCGACTCGGATGAGCTGGCAGCTCGGCTACGGCGCGCTTCGGCCCGGATCAAGGAAGGGGCCCCCGTGCCCCGCCGGGCGGTCCCCCTCGCCATGACGCTGGGGAGCGATCGAGCGGCAGATGTGAAACAACTGATTGCGGTGTCCGACGCGCTGGTGACAGACCGCGCGACCCCCCTCACGATCAAGGAGGCACCATGCTGATTAGCGGACGACGTGTGCTCGTCGACACGGGCACGTATCTGGACGACGGCGCCGTCCTGATCGAGGGCGACTCGATCGTGGCTGTGGGGCCGCGCAAGGAGATCGAGGAGCAGACCGACGCCGACGTGCCGCGGTCGGTGTTCGACGGCACGCTTCTGCCCGGCTTGATCGACGCCCACGTACACCTCGCTTTCGACGGGAGCCCCGACCCCGTGTCCGCTCTCCAGCACTCGACGGATGAGGCCCTGCTCGCGGACATGCGCCGTCGCGCGGAGGAACTGCTGATCAGCGGCGTCACCACGGCCCGTGACCTCGGAGACCGGAACGGACTGGCACTTCGCCTGGCTGCGGAAATTGCCGACCAGCGCACGCCAGGACCGAGGATCGTCTCCGCAGGCACGCCCCTGACCACCGTCGGCGGGCACTGCCACTTCCTCGGCGGTGAGGTCTCGGGCGAAGCCGAGATCCGCGCCCTCATCCGCCTCAACCTCGAACGAGGCGCTGGGGTCATCAAATGCATGGTCACTGGCGGCGGGCTCACCCGGGGCGGGCCCGCAAGCCACGAATCCCAGTTTTCCGCAGCGGAACTGCGACTTCTCGTAGATGAGGCTCACGCGGCAGGCGTCCCCGTCGCGGCCCACGCGCACGGAGCCGACGGCATCACCGCAGCCGTGGATGCCGGAGTGGACACCATCGAGCACTGCACGTGGATGACCGGCGACGGCCTCGACTTCCGCCGGGACGTGGTCCAGCAGATCATCGACCGTGGCATCACCGTCTGCCCTGCGGTAAGCCCCCACTGGCGAATGCTCCCTGCGATCTTCGGTGAGGAGCGCGCCGCCGAGATGTTCGACCTGGTACGCCAGATGGCAGACGCGGGTGTGAAGCTGATCGCCGGCACGGACGCCGGAGTGCAGCGTGCCACCTTCAACGGCCTGGTGTCGGCCCTCTCGTTCTACGCCCACCTCGGCCTGGCGAACGCCGAGATCATCAACATGGCGACGACTGCCGCAGCCACGGCCCTCGGGCTCGGCTCCACAACCGGCCGCATCGCTCCGGGCTACCGCGCGGATCTCATCGCTGTCGAGGGAGACCCGCTCTCGGATCTCGATGCCCTCCAGAACATCACGGCCGTATTCGCCTCCGGTCGGCGACGCGAGCCGAACGCACCAGCTGAGTAGTCGGGGCTGACCGAGCCCTGCCCTCCAGAGGCGCGGAGGGCAGGGTCCTACTTGTCGTCTGCGGGGTCGACCTGTTTCTCGAACTCGGCCTGCAGGTCCGTCAGGAGCGAGAGAACCTCGGGCGACAGACCCTCCGGGCCGAGGCCACGAGCCCGAACCCGTCCGATCGTCCCGTTCCGGGATGCGAGCAACACACGAATTCCCTGGTACACCTGACGGGCGACGGCCTCGTCCGGCTCGAAGTACATGCGCTCTACGCCGAAGAACTCTGCAAGGCCCTCCAGGACAACGGGGGCCGGGCCGTCGGCGTCGCCGGCACCTGTTCGGAGGGCCTCGACCTCCTTGGCCGTGACCACCTCTGCCCCTGCATGCCGGTTCACCGCCTCCGCGATTTCTCCATCCCCTGGAGCTGCGCCCATCGGGTAGGAGTGTTCCAGTAGGAAGCTGATCTTCTCCCCGAGAGCGCGGGGATGCTCCTCGGCCTCGGCGGCTGCGACGCTCTTGTCTCCGGCCTCTTCGACGACGTTTCCGAACGAGCGCTCCTGGGCTTGCTCCAGCGCCTTCTCCGATACGCCGTACGCCGCTGCCAGCTTCGCCACGTACTTCGGCTTGAGTCGCCGCACGCCGCTCTCGGCCGCAGCCACCGGGCCGTCACTCTTCGTGTCGATGAACTTCGCCACCTCGTACCGGTAGAGGCCCGCGTCGCATCGCAAGTCCGTTAGGTCGGGCGAGCCTTTACGGGGGAACAGCTCATCCAGAGGCTTCCCGAGTACACGTGCGATGCCCGGCAGCTTTTCCTGGTCCGGAGTGCTTGATCCCGCCTCCCACCCGGCCACGGTTGACTCCGCAGCGCTGACGGCAGCGCCCACTCCAGCCTGCGGGATCTCGGCAGCCCGCCGTACGGCGCGCACCACTGTTCTGTCGAAGTGGCGAGCTGGCATCGAGACCTCTTTTTCGTCCGAGTCGAAGAACTATCGACTCGTTGACCTTTCGCGCGAACCGGGATAGCTTCAGACTACCGAAAAACGGGGTGCCGTGCATCCCTCCCAGCCAGGCTGCGTGCCTGCCGAGGGCGTGAGGCTGAGGAGGAGAACACCTCCTTCGGCGCGCCCGGCAAGAGGGGGTGCCGACCGAACGCGGGTCAGGGAGGGGGCAGGGGATGCACGCCGAGGGCCCGTAACACGACGAAGCAACGAAGAACCGGCGCCCGGGAGTTACCAGCTCCCAAGCGCCGGGCCGGCGCCCCGAAGGGCGCCGATTCACATCTCGCGGGCGGCGGGGCTTTTGCACGAGAACCACCGCACCGCGCTCCTACGAACCACGGAGTATCGCATGCCTGCCATGCCGAGCGGAATCCCGGCCTGCCCGGACACCAGCCGCCGACACCGCCTCGCCGCCCAACTCGCCGACATGATCCCCGGCGCAGCCACCATCCGGGTCAGCCTCACCGACCCGGCGCAGGTGTGGCCCCACCCGCACACGATCGTGCAGGACGAGGCCGGTCGGTCGATGGAGCTGGGCCGGACGACATCCAGGGTCGCCGCCCGCTGGATCCTGAGGGTCTGGCCGGACGAGGACTGGACCCGCCCGCACACCTTCCGCCTCGCCGATGCCACCCTCACCCGCAGTGACTCGGTCGCCGCCGAGCGGGGCCGCTGACATGCCCAGGATCCGAACCATCAAGCCGGAGGCGTTCACCTCCGAGTCACTCGCCGAAGTGACCGTGACGGCCGAGCGGACCTTCTTCGGCATGCTCACCCAGGCCGACGACCACGGTCGCCACCGGGACAACGCCGCGATCATCGCAGGGCTCCTCTGGCCTTTGCGTGCCGAGCACACCTCGGTCCACGTCGAAGACGACCTCCACCAGCTCGCGAACGCCGGTCTGATCTGCCGGTACACCGGATGCGACGGCCGCCGCTACCTCCACATCGTGACCTGGTCCGAGCACCAGAAGATCGACAAGCCGAGCCAGTCACGCCTGCCCTCGTGCCCGCAACACCAGGCCGCCGATCGGTGCGCACCGTGCAAGGGCTCGTGCTCCCGGCGGACCGAGGGGTCGTCCACGGCTCCCGGAGGGCTCGCCGAGACCTCCGGGAGGGCTCCCCGAGCCCTCGATCTGCCTGCCGTATCCGCCTCGACGACGCCGGACCACGCAGACGAGTCCGTCGCTGACCGGCAGGAGGCTGTCGACGGCGCGATCGGCACAGCGGGGCGAGCTGGTGCTAAGAGTGCAGGTCAGACCGCATTCTCCGAGGACTCCCCGAACCTTCCCCGAAGCCTCTCCGAAGGCTCGGCGCCTGGATCTAGGATCGTGGATCCTGGATCTCTTGTCCCTACGGGGCGCACAGCGCCCGCACCCAGCGTCTCCGCCAAGGACCTCGTCGGCGAGTACGTCGCCGGGTGCGACCAGCGCCCCCCGAACGACGTGATCGGACACCTCGGGCGGATCACCAAGAAGCTCCTTGACGAAGGCATCGCACCGGAGCACATCCGAGCCGGGCTGGCGAACTTCGCGGCCAACCCGAGGCACCCGAGCGTGCTGACCAGCATGGTCAACGAGGCAATGAACGCTCGCCCCGGCGGTTTGGCGCGGCCGGGAATCCGGCCTAACGTGCCCGCTCACCAGGCGTGGACCAACCCGGCCAACGCTTCCGCCGCCTACGCCGAGGAGCTGTGATGCACACCCATCACCGCGAACCCCAGCTCCTCGGCCACGAAGGCACCCTGGAGCGCATGGCCCGGATCCTGGCCGCCCGCAACATCGACCCGGCCGACGCCGCCGCGCTCCCCGACGACCCCGAGCCGTTCTCCCCGCTCGACGCCCTCCTGGCCGGGATGCCCCCGCGCTACCAGGCGGCTGCCGCCGACCACCCGATGGTCCTGGACTGGGTCGGGAAGGTGACCGAAGCGGCCGTCGCCCCCAGCCGGGGAGCCCGGCGGCAAGTCACCACCGGGCCCAGCCTCCTGATGGCCGGGGTCGTCGGCGCGGGCAAGACGCACCAGGCGTACGGCGCGGTCCGAGCGCTGGTGCGGAACGGGGTCGGCGTGCGCTGGCGCGCGAGCACCGCTGCCGACCTGTACGCCGATCTCCGCCCCCGGCCCGGGGTCGACAGCGAGCGGGAGCTGGCGGCCGTCAGCCGGTGCCCGCTGCTGATCGTCGATGACCTCGGCGCGGCCAAGACGAGCGAGTGGGTCGAGGAGATCACGTACCGGCTGATCAACCGCCGGTACAACCTCATGCTCCCGACCTTGATCACCACCAACCTGGCGATCAAGGACCTCCGCTCCTACCTCGGTGACCGCGTTGCCTCCCGACTCGCGGAGATGACCACCCGGGTCGAGTTCGAGCCGCTCGACCGCAGACGCTACCGCGCAGCAGCCTGACCTGCCGCAGGTCACCACGTCCGGGCCGCGCCCCTCTGCGCGCCTCCACGAGCAACTTCACGACCAGCGCACCTCTCCGCCGACGCCCCTGCGCGCGGAGAGCGATCGGAGCAACCCGCATGACCAGCACGATGAACAGCCCTGTCCACCACCGCCAGCTCGGCGACCAGACCTGGCAGGCCGACGCCGTCTGCCAGAGCACCGAGTACAACCCGGTTGACCCCGAAATCTTCTTCCCCGAGCCCGACGAGACCGCCAAGATCGCCACGGCCAAGGCCCTGTGCGGCCAGTGCCCGGTCCGCCGAACCTGCCTGGACGCCGCTCTCGAAGGAGGTGACACCGACGGGATCCGAGGCGGCCTGACGGAGGAGGAGCGCGGGCCGCTGCACGAGAAGCTCCCCAGCCGCCTCGAGTACAGCCGCGTCAACGCCACCATCGCCGGGCGCGACGTGCACCTCACCCATACCGAGCGCCGCGCGGTCGAGCACGCTGCCTACCGCCACGGGGTGAGCGAGCAGCGCCTGGCCTGGCTTCTGAAGGTCACCGAGGAGCACGCCAAGAAGCGATACCGCGAGATCCGCCGGGCCGAGCGCAACCGAACCCTGAACCAGCCCAAGGAGACCGTCCTGCCACCCGCGGTCGACGGTGAGCACCCGGTCCGCGACGACTTCGGGACGGCGGCATGACCACTACGAGCACACCGAAGGCGGCGCACATATCCGCCTGGGACCGCGCGGTGGTCATCGCCCTGGGCGGCGCGGGGTGCGCGCTGTCGTACGACGCCCTCCAGCAGATGGCCGTCGCCATCCACGTCCGGGGCCTGTTGACCTTCGTCTTCCCGTTGGTGATCGACGGGTTCATCGCCTACGGCGTCCGCGCGCTCCTGGTCCTGCGCGATGCCCCGCTGCGCGCCCGGCTCTACGTCTGGACTCTCGTCGGCACGGCCACCGCCGCCAGCATCTGGGCCAACGCGCTCCACGCGGTGCGGATCAACCAGGACGCGGTCGCCGGCACCGGTCTCCGGCTTGGGGACACGGTGGTCGCGGTGCTGTCCACCATCGCACCGCTGGCCCTGGCTGGAGCTGTCCACCTCTACATCCTCATCGCCCGGGGGCCGGTCAAGGACAGTGACCGCGAGGACCTCGGTCAGGCCGGTCACCTCGGTCAGGTCAACCGGAGCGACGGCGCAGAGGTCACCCGGACCGACCGGGTCGGTCAGCAGCCGGAGGCCGGTCAGCCGGTCACCGCCCGGACCGACCGGCAGCCGCTCTCCCTGGACAAGCCGACTCCCACCACTCGGTCGCTCAGCGGGGACAGGGCTCCGGCGGACAGCAGCGCCCCTGTCACCAGTGACCGGAGCCAGCCGCACGAGGCCGCTGAGCTGCCCGGACAGTCGGACACCGCGCGGCCGGTCACTGACCGCCCCGGTGACACCGCCTCGGTGACCGGCGACGAGGACAGCCGGGGGGCGTCCACCGCCCTGCCGGTCACTCCGTCGGGCACCGCCCCGTCGGTCACTGACCGGCGGGCCCGGACAGCCGGTGACCGGCGATCTGACTCGGACACCGAGGAGCTACTGAAGATCGCTCGGTCAGCGGTCAGGGCCGAGGGCAAGCTGACCCGCAAGGTGGTCGGACAGGCGATCCGAGACCAGCAGATGACGCTCTCCAGCGACACCCTGACCACCTTGATGGCCCAGCTCCGCGAGCAGCACGGACAGCCGGTCAGCTCCGCCCGGACCTGATCGGACAGTACGGAGCGGGTGGCCGAGCAGGTCACCCCGGCCGGTCACCCGCTTCGCACACCCGCCCTACCTTCCTCCATAGCAGAAGCGGAGTACATCTGATGCGCACTCACCCGGCCACCCCCGCCGAAGTCGACTCCTGGCTGACCGTCCTGCACCAGCGCGGCCACCTCCACCGCGCTCAGTCCGGCCCCGACACCTCCTGGATCGTGCAGCGCGAGCAGCACGACCGTCCGTGGACCCTGCACCACCCGGTCCTGGCCATGGACTGGATCGCGGACCTCGTCCACGAAATCCAGCAGCAGGACCCGGAGACGAGCCGGTGACCTCCGACGACCCGGCGGTGGTCACGGCTGGGCAGCAGCGTGACCCCACCACGGCTCCTGGCGGAGCAAGCTATCGCGTACGACGGTCCTACGGCCCGTCGCACGCACTTGCCCCCGCCCCGGAGGGCGGGGGAAGCCCGGCTGGTCCCCGAGCGAGGGCGCACGGGGACCAGCCGGGCAACCGGCACCAGGGGGCGCCGGTCACCGGGGGAGAAGCCGACCACGACGACCACCGCGAGCAGCCGAGCCCGAGCACGCCCGCCTTCCCCGACCGCAAACCGCGCCGCCGCACCCGCAACCCCAACGAGCGCGCCCGCAAGACGACCACCCGCCTCTCCGACGACGAGAAAGCCGAGATCACCGCCGCCGCCATGCAGCGCGGCGTCACCGTCGCCCGCTTCCTCGCCGCCGCCGCTCTCGCCGCCGCCCGCGGTTCGACCACCCTGCACACCAACGAACAACTCGACGCCGCCATCGACGAACTCGCCGCCCTACGAACCGCGCTGGCCCGGCTCGGCAACAACATCAACCAGATCGCCTACACCTACAACGCCGGCGGACAGCCCCGCCCCGGCGAACTCGACCGCGCACTGAGCGTGCTGCTCCGGCTTCTCGCCCGCGTCGACGACGCGGCGAACACCCTGGTGACCAGGAGGCTGTGATGGTCCCCGACATCGGACGCGGCTCACGCACCCACGGCCTGCTCGTCTACCTCTACGGCCCTGGCCGGCGCGAGGAGCACACCGACGCGCACCTCGTCGGCTCCTGGGACGGCTTCGCCCCCGACCCCGGCCGCGACCCCGACCCGCAGGTCACCCTCGCCCGCCTCACCGCCGCCCTCGACCTGCGGGTCAAACAGGCCGGCGACCGCGCACCGGCCAAGCACGTCTGGCACTGCTCGGTCCGCACCGCCCCCGGCGACCGGCGGTTCTCCGACGAGGAGTGGAACGCCATCGCCCAGCGCATCGTGCAGGCCACCGGCATCGCCCCCGAGGGGGACCCCGACGGCTGCCGGTGGATCGCTGTACGCCACGCGGACGACCACATCCACATCGTCGCCACCCTGGTCCGAGGCGACCTGCGCAACCCGCGCCTGAACTACGACTTCAACAAGGCCCAGGCCGAATGCCGCCGCATCGAGAAGGAGATGGGCCTGCGCCGCCTCAACGCCGGCGACGGCACCGCCGCGAAGAACCCCACCAGCGCCGAGAAGTTCAAGGCCGAACGCACCGGCCGCCCCGAGACCTCCCGCGAAACGCTGCGCGAAGCCGTCCGCCAGGCCCTCGCCGGAGCAGCTGACGAAGAGGAGTTCTTCACCCGGCTGCGCGAGGCGGGCCTGCGGGTGAAGGTGCGCCACGCCCCGTCCGGCGACGCGCTCGGCTACAACGTGGCCCTGCCCGGCGACCGCAACCGCCACGGCGAACCCGTCTGGTACCCCGGCTCCAAACTGGCCCCCGACCTCTCCCTCCCGAAGATCCGGCACCGCCTGACCGACGGCACCATCGACCAGTCGGTGCCGTCGGCCACCGAGGGCCGACAGCAGTGGTCCCCGCCCGCCCGGGAACGACGCGGAGCCACCGGCACCGCCGAGCGTGCCACCGTCCTCCTCGACGGAGCTGGTGACGACGAGGAAGCCGCCGCCCAGCTCGTCGGCGTCGGCGAACTCCTGGACGCGGTCGCCCAGACCTCCCCGGCCGCCACCCGCGCCGAGCTGGCCGCCGCCGCCCGCGCCTTCGAACGGGCGACCCGCAGCCACGTCCGCGCCGAGCACGCCGACACCCGGGCGCTGCGCTCGGCCGCCCGGGGCATCATCCGGGCCGGCGGCGCGCTCGGCCGGGGCGAGGACGGCGGCACCACAGCCATGCTCCTGTCCACCCTGGTCCTGGTCACCCTCGCCGCCGCCCGCTGGCACTCCGCCCGCGGTCACGCCCAGCAGGCCCACGCCTCCCGACAGACCGCAGAGCACCTGCGCACCGCCTACCGACAGGCCGCCGCCACCCCGATGCGAGTCCTGCACGAGCAGGGTCGCGCCCTCCCCGAGGCCCAGCGCCGGACGCACGAAGCCACCCTCCGCGCGGCCCTGCCGGAGCAGGACGTACGAGCGGACGGCGTGCCGAAGACCGACGCCCTGGTCGCCACCCTCGCCCAGGCCGAGCAGGCAGGCCACGACCCCAAGGCCCTCCTGCGGCAGGCCGTCAACATGCGCGAACTCGACACCGCCGCGGACGTGAACGACGTCCTGGTCTGGCGCCTTCGCAGGATCGCCCAGCTCCCCGCCCACCCGGGCGAAGCTCCTCGCCGCCCACAGGCCGGCACCCGCCCGCCGAAGACCTCGGCCAACCGCACCAACGAACGGAACATCCCCGCAGCGGCCCCGCGCCCCGCTGCCTCCGATCCGCGCAGCCGCCCACCGCGCCGCTGACCACCACGCGCGTATGGCCGGCCATCGGCCGACCGGGCTCCACGAAATGCCTGGACAGACAGCTCCACCGGCTGTTACGGATGAAAGCAAGCCCTCGACCGGGAGATGACGCTCGTGCTCAGAACCACCGACCCCACCACGAAGCCGGCACCCGCGCTGCCCGTCCTCCCCGCCGGCACCGACCCCCTGCTGCACCTCCAGAACGAGATGCAGCCGGCCGACGGCCCCGGCGCGACCCGCTGCCTCAGCCACCCGCACGAACTCGCCCTCGGCGGCATCCCCGTGATGTGCTCGACCTGCCGGGCCCGACGCGACTGGCTGCTCCTCAACCACGGCCGCAACGTCTGGGTCCACTGCCGGTGCGGCAACCAGTGGCTCGAACCCGAGATCAGCCGCGCCGACTTCGACGGCCTGATCGGCACCCCAGACGTCACGAACTACCCCAGCATCGAGCAGGCCCTCACCGCGCTCGGCTTCGACGGCGCCTTCGCCGGCACCTACCTGGAGTAGACGAGCACGGGGCCGAACGCCGAGGGGCGCCACCGAGGTATCGGTGGCGCCCCTCGGCGTTTCGGGTATTCAGCCGCGCTTGGCACCCTTGGGCAGCTCGCCCCGGAAATCGCAACCAGGGCATTCGTCCTCGCCTTGGACGTGGCCCTCGTACCAGCCGTGGACCACCGCGTGCAGGATCGCCTCCTCCACTGAGGCTTCACCGTTGCGGACCGACTCGACGGCGCTGCCGACGATCAACCGGAGCACGGAGTTGTCGGGCGAGGGGAACGGCGGGGAGGGCATCGGTGAATCGGACGTCATGGCCGCAGCCTACGGGCGGGTACGGGCGCCGGTCAGCCGGACGGCGTGTTCTCCTCGGGGGAGGAGCCGTGCAGGTCGCTGCGGAAGCCCCGGCCGACCGGCTTCCAGCTCTGGAACGTGGACGGCTTCCAGCGGGGCCGGTCCGGCACGCTGTCGTCGTCGGGTACGGGCAGGCTGCCCCGGCTCTTGCGGCTGCGGGCCGCGCCGACGCTGATGCCCAGGTGGGCGGCGACCTCCGGGTATCCCCAGAGCTTCTGGTCGTCGACCATCATGTCCTCCTCGTTCGTCGAGATGAGCGTACGCGTACGCCGAGGCCGGGTGGGCGTACAGAAAGGCCGCCCCTGCGCGGTTGGCGCGGGGCGGCCTTCGGTGGTTGCCGGTCAGACCTCGGCGAGGTGGTTGGAGAGGTCGAGGACGTTGGTCGCGAACGCGAGGGCGGCGCACAGGCCGGTGACCTCGTGGACGGTCGGGCGGACCAGGCGCGGCCAGTCGTCCGGGGCGGCGGGCCAGGAGGCGAGGTGCACCTCGGCGGCGGCCAGGCCCAGGCGGGCGGTGACGTTCCAGCCGGCGAGGGGGGCGGGCTCCCAGTGCAGACGGATGCGCCCGGGAGGGAGTCTGGGGGTTCCGGTGGCGAGCCAGGTGACGTCGAACGGGCCGTCGGACCGGGCGGAGACGCGCTGGACCAGCGCGCCCTGTACGCCGTCCGGCATCGGGTGCACGGCGAGGCCGTGCAGCGAGAAATGGGAGGAAGAGCGGGGGTGCGACGAGATGGAAGCCTCCGTGGATTCGGGGGAACGAGTCAGGCCCAGGCGAGGGCGTCGCGCGCCTCCGCCGGGAGGTAGCCGTCCTGGCCGTCTTCGGCGATGAAGGCCATGCCGTCGCTGACGACGACCTCGGCCGCCACGTAGTGGGCGAAGGGCCAGTCCGGGTTGACGGCGAGGCGGACCGGCAGGCGGGGGTCGAGGTCCTGGAGCTGGCGGAGCAGGTGACCGACGGTCAGGTACTGGGGCAAGGAATCCTCCGAGAACGGGATGGAAGGGCGGGGCCGGGCTGGTGGGGGCGTCGTCAAGGGGCGTCGAGACGGAGCAGGTCGCGAAGGACCTCCGGGCCCTTGGCGTGGTCGGCGAGATGCCGCCGACGGCACTCGTTGACGTAGCCCTTGCCGCGATCCTTCAACTCCCAGCCGCACGAGCAGACCGCCTTCGTGTACGAGCGGCCGGGGCAGTCGGCCGCGAGCGGCTTGCCGGAGCTGGTGTGCTTGTGGTCCGCCGGGCAGAGCGTGTCGTCGGTGTGGTGGTGGGTGAGCGGGGCGCGGAAGGCCATGAGGGCGGCTCCTCGTGGGTGTAAGGGGGGTGGGCCGGGGACTGCGGAGTCAGGAGGCCAGCCGGTAGTACCGGGTGAGAGCGGAAGGTCCGGTCTCCGCGACGACCAGGCCGTCGGCGATCAGGCGCTGCAGCGAGCTGGCGACGCGATCGCGGTTCATCCCCGTAGAGGAGCTGATCTTGGAGAGGGGTGCGTCGGGGCTGCCGGACAGGTAGGCGACGACACGGGTGTCGCGGCGGCGGAGGTGGTCCTGGAAGATCCCGGCGGTGTACACCAGCAGCACCCCGCAGCAGACCTGGGGGATGCCGCGCGAGGCCATGCCGGAACCCACGACGGCGTCGTAGGCCGCGAACACGGCGGTGCCGGAGCCGACGACGTGGTTCGCGATTCTCACGAGGTCATCGGAGTAGACGGTCATTTCAATGCCTTTCGGTCAGGAAGAAGAGGAGCGGCCGGTCCGCCGGGACGGGCGCGGTGAACGGGGCGGGCCGTCGTCGGCCCGCCCCCCGTGGTGCGGCGGTCAGCGCGAGGAGTGAGTGACGAGGGCGGCGAGGAATCCGGCGACGGCCTCGGAGGGGGTGTGGATGCCGAACTCCTGGACCCACACGTCGCCGTCGGCGGGCAGCACCTGGACGCGCCAGACGATCTCGCGCGCCCATGCGGAGGGGTCTTCCGGGAGCCAGCCGACGTAGACGCCGCCGTCCGGGCTGGTCGCGTGGACGTTGGCCTCCGGGGTCTCGGCGATAGCCCAGCCGAGAGCGTCCAGGAGATCGAGCACCGGAGCGGCGCAGTGGTCGGAGGAGAGCCAGTGGCGGTCTTCCACGGCGGGGCGGACGACGGCGGGCAGGAGGGTGGCGGCGGCGTTCACGGGTGGACGATCCCTTCGTTGACCTGCGGTTTTTCCCAACACCCGTACATTGGCATGCGGCATGCCGAAGTGCGTAGTCGTTTCCCCGGGGATGCCGTCTGCCGTGGGCGAACTGCAGGCCACAGCCGGGCGGCCGGAGGGCCGGGAATGGATCGGCGACCGCGGTTGTCGTACCTGGGTTGCGGCGAAGGGGCCGCACGGCAGTGAAGGGGGAGCAGGGGATGACCGAGGCGAGCAGACACTGGGACGGCGCCGGACTGGAACGCAAGATCCGCGCCGCCGGACGGCCCTGGACCGTGGGCGACATCGCGATGGTCGCCGACGGCCAGTGGGGCGTCGGCGCACAGTCCGACCGGTGGCCGGACGAGGAGACGGTGGTGGAGCGCCGGGTCGCGGGCGGCCGGAGCGTCGAGCTGACGGTGGAGGAGCTGGCCCGCGCGGTGGGCCCCCGCAGCGAGGATGCCCACCGCGACGAGGACCTCACCTGACCGTTCAGCGGTGCGGCCCCACCCCGGGCGCCGGCGGCCCGACGGCGGCCGAAGGAGCAGGCGGGTCGGGCACCTGGCCCGGGGCGCCGGGCGTGCGCCCGGAGCGGGCGACAGCGGCCTGGGTCAGGCGGTCCGCCGGTGCCCGGGCTGCGGGCGCAGCGGCTTCACGGGCCTCCACCACGCGCCGGATCGCCTGCAGGTACGCATGGCTCTCCGAGTGCGCGACGCGCAGGTCGACGGCCGAGTCGGTGAGCCGGTCCAGCTCGTAGAAGGCCGGCACATACCCGGGCCGGGTCATCGCGTGCAGGCGGTCCTTGTGAACGGCCACTGAGTTGTCGCTGATGACCAGGGCCGTACGGGTGTGGATGGCCGAGCGCAGGAGCGGGTCCTCGCACGGGCGGCGGACCGCGAGGACTTCGAGGACCTCGATGGGCTGGCCCCAGGCTTTCTCGATCATGGCCGTGGCCTGGTCGAGCATGGTGGCAGTGGGCATGGCAGAACTTCCCTTGTGAACAGGCGTTTCGGGCGGGGACGGCGTCCGGGGATTTGGCTTGGAGGTCAGCGACTGCGTCGTGGAGCCGAGGAGTTCGCCGACGGCTGGGTGGCGGCTGCGGGCGCAAGGCTGCCCGGCCGGTACTGCGCCGCACCCGCAGAGCGGCTCTGCGCGGCCATCACCCGCAGATCGGCCGCCGTACGCGGAGCACGCGCGGCGCGGTGGACGGCCTGGGTCACCGCGGTACGGCGCACGTCGAGCGGAGTCGGAGCACGGGAGACCGAAGGCTCGGCAGGCGGGGCGACCGCCACGGCTTGGGCGACCGGGGCCAGCGTGACCAGGTGCTCCACACGCCGGTCGACCTGGTGCCGTTCCCGCACCACGGGAGCCGACTCCGCCATGACGGCCGCGGTCGCGGCGATCAGGTGGGACGGGGTGCGTGCGGTGAAGACCGCCTCCGCCCGTGTACCCCAGCCCCGAGGGCCGGCCCAGAGCGTGACGGTCTCGTCGTCCCACCCGGAAAGACGGTTGTCGATCACGACACCGGCCTGGCCGTCGGGGGCGACGATCTCGACGGTGCCACGCTCGGCGGGGACTCCGCGCTTCCAGCCGGCGTCGGTCAGCGGCCGGACGGCATCGGCCCATTTCACCGACGGGTTCGCCAGGAAGCGCCCGTTGCCCTCGTAGGCGTCGGCCTCGGCGTAGTCGCGAGCCAGCGCGGTGGTGAGGCCGGCAACGATCTCGGGTGGGGTGACGTGGTTGAAGGTGGCCGTCCAGCGGGTGGCGGAGGCAGCCTCCTCGGCTGCGGTGATCCTCCACAGCTCGAAGTCGTCGCCGAACCAACCGATCCTGATCCGCTGGTCGGGCGAGGTGACGAGGAGCTGGCAGGGACCGTCGTCGAGGTAATGGTGCGGCCAGTGGGAGACCGGGGCGAAGCCGGCGTCGCCGACCCCGCTGGACCCGGCCAGGTACATGGGACTGACCAGGACCTCCTCGTAGAGGTACGAGGTGTCAGGGGTGTGCATGGTCGAACTCCGGGCGCATAGGGGGAGAACGCGCCCGCGTGCGCGGCAGGACGGTCGGTCGGCGCGCACGCGGGCGCCGTGGCAGCGGCAGGGCGGCTCTGGCTCTCACCACCACGCTCACCGTCCCCGGCCCGGGGTCGACTGGGCGGTCACAGCCGCCGGCACCCGCGGTTGCGGCTGCGGCGCATGGCTGAACAGCGAGGTCGGCGCGGCAGCACTGCGCCGAAGAGCCGCCGCTGTCCGGGCACCGTCCGCCCCCAGCGGGATACCGGCGTGGGGGGCGCGTAGCCGCGACCGGGCGCGAAGCCGGCGAGGCCCTCCGCCCGGTGATCGGCTCGCTCCAGTGCTCGATGGTCGCGTAGACGGCTCCCAGCGCCTGACCGGCGTCAGTGAGCGCGTAGGGGTCGCCGTGGCGTGAGCCGGTGCGGGTGACGAGGCCGTCCGACTGCAGACGCAGTAGCCGTTCCCGGGCCCACGGCGTGTACAGACCGGCCTCCTCGGAGATGTGGACGAACCGCATCGGTCCGTTCGTACCCAGGGCCTGGACCACGGCGGTCGCGTCTCGAAGGTTCAGCCGACGCAGAGCGTCATCGACGCGCTCGGCCTCGGCCATCCTTCCGGGGAGCAGGTGGGCCCGTGACCAGTCCGACAACGTGTGGTGCACGGAGGTCAGCGACTCTCCGAGCGCGGTGAGTTGGTACGGCGCCCCACGACGGTTGTCGGGCCGGGTCACCAGCCCGTCGGCGTGCATCGTGGCCAGGCGCTTGCTGACGAGCGTCTCGCTGACGAAGGGGAGCCGGTCGGAGATGTCGCGCACTCGCATGGGGCGGTTCTCCTGGGCCAGGATCATCGCCGACCAGGTGGTCCACTTCGGCCCGAGGCGGGCAAGCGCGTCCTCGACGCGCTCCGCGTCGATCGATTCGAAGGGGAAGGCGGGGGGCTGTGCGGGGGTGGGCATGGGTGCGTCCTGTCGGGAAGGAGTCAGCGGGAGCGGGAGGCCGTGGGGGACGCCCCGGGGACGGGGGCGGTGGTCGAGTCGGCGATGAGGCCGGGGCTCGCCGGAGTGTTGCTGCGGCTGAGGGCGGCGGTCACGCGCGGCGCCGCCGTACGTGCTTCGCGAAGGGCGGCCTCGCCTGTCGTGGTGAGCGAGAGGAGCTGTCCGCCAGGCCAGACCAGAGGCGGGCTGGCGTTCTGGTGCAGCAGCCCGTTGTCGACCAGCCGTTGAACGGCTCGGGGGCAGATCTCCGGGTTGGGGGCCTTGCCTTGATCGTTCATGAAGTAGACGTGGCCGTAGACCGCGGTCCGGTAGACCCGGATGTCGCCGGCCTCGACAGCTTCGAGAACCATGAGGGAGTCGTCATCTTCGGCGGCCCAGTGAGAGCGGGAGGCCGTGTCGGACGTCCCGGCGACGGGCACGGTAGTGGAGTCGACGTCGGGGCCGGGGTTCGCCAGGACGTGGCTGTCGCTGAGGGTGGCGTTCACGCGAGCTGTCGCCGTATGGGCTTCCCGCAGGGCGGCTTCGCCCTGCGGGGTGAGCGAGAGGAGCTGTCCGGGCCGGTACAGGTTCTCGCGGGTGTCCTGGTGCAGCAGCCCGTCGGCGACCAGCCGCTGAACGGTTTCGGGCCAGACCTTCGGGGCGGGGTGCGGGCCTCGGCTGTCGGAGAGGTAGACGTAGCCGTAGATCCCGCTCTGGTGGAACCGCAGGCCGCCGGTCTCGACGGCTTCGAGAGCCCTGAGCTGGCGGTCGCCCGCGATGGCCCAGTCGTCGTCCCGGCCGGCCTTCTGCCCCTGGTTCGCCTCGTGGACCTGCACCGTCGAGTGCTCGGGCTCGGGCAGAAGGCTCTGGTACGCGGAGATGGCCTCGACGAGCCGGTCGTAGGCCCGATCCTGCCGGGTGAGAAGGTCTCCGAGCTTCGGGACCGAAGTCCGCAGGATCGCGTACGAGACGCGTGCACCACTGAGCTTGCCGTCCCCGAGGGGTTCGAGGAGCCGGAGAGCGTTCTTGGCTGCGTCCGTCACCTGGCCGTGTCGCTCGTCCAGTTCGTGCGCGGCTCCGGTCATCCGTGTCGCGGCCTGGTGCAGCGGGCTGCCGTGGTGGTGCGTGGTGTTGAGGGTGCTGACCTCCGAGATGCCGAGGGTCTCGGCGACGAGGTGGGGGCCGGGGTGCGTGTTCGGGTCGTAGGGGTTCACCGGGCCGTCCCCATCCGGGCGAGCAGGGAGCGGACCAGGGTGGGCAGGCTGTTGGGGCCGTCGTCGGTCCGGACGTGGTCGCTGGCCTCGTCCACGACGTACGCGGCGTCTTCGAGCAGGCTGCTGGAGATCTCCATGCAGTCGTCGGTGATCCGGGCGGCGGCGAGCAGCGACTGGGAGAGGACCTCGACGTAGTCGTCCGGCGTGAGGCCGGCGGCCTCGGCCGCGGTCCGGATCGCCGCCAGCTCCAGCGCGCTGAACGCGAGGTCGAACGCGTCGTCCCGCCTGGCGCCACCGGACTCGGCGGAGACCAGGTCCCGGGGCTCGGAGGGGATGCCCACGCGGATGCAGATCCGGTCGACCGAGGCGGTCAGCTCGGTGAAGGACTCGGTGAGCCACCCCAGCGCGGCGGCGTAGGAGGCCAGGGCGAACAGGCCCGCCGGCGTGGCCGGGCGGGGCACGGCGGCCACGAGCCCTTCCAGCCGGTCGTTCAGCTCGCCGACCACCCGGGGCCCCGCGGACAGCGGACCCAGCACGGGGTGCAGGTAGGAGCGGCCGGCGGCCGTCGGGTACTCGGCGGTCACGATGTCCGAGACGCTCTGTGCGGCCTCGGTGAGAAGGTCCGCCAGTTCGGTACGGGTCAGGGGGGCGGTCATCACTGGGAAGCCTTTCGGGGAGCGGCGGCCGGGGACGGGGCCGCGGCGAGGGGAGAAGTCGTCGGGCCCGCCGCCGTCCGGTCGGGGGCGAGCACCGAGCGGGACCGGGCTGCGCGTACGCGGGCCTCGGCGGCGGAGTCGGCTCCGACACCCTGCTGGGGGCCGGTGCGCTGGTGGGCCGCGCGGTAGACGGCGTAGTCGTGCCGGCTGCCAGCGGCGACGAGATAGATCTCGCGCTTGTGGGTCGAGGTCGGCGGAGCCTGGCGGAACTGGATGACCATCCGGTAGGCCACAGAAGGGTCGACATACACCTTGTGGTAGCCGGCGAGACGCCCCTGCAACGGCAGGCAGTCGTTACTGCCGTGGACCAGGTTCTGGAGTTCCAGCAGCGCCAGGTCGCGGATGCTGTCGGGGAGTTCCCGCAGGTCGGCGATGGCGTCGGGGTGCGCGGCGAAGGCGAAGCGGGCGCGGCTCACAGCAGCCTCCCCTGCACCGGACGCGGCACCAGTGCGGCCGCCGGGGTACGGAGGGCGTTAGGGCCGGTCCTCGGCAGCTCGGAGGTGCCGAACGACCGGGCGAGCGCCATGCGGGCGATGCGGGCCCGGACGACGGGACCGTTGCGATCGTCGTATTCCGGAGGCTCGGGCAGCGGACCGCTGCGCTCGTCCAGCCAGGTCTGCGCGGCACCGACGTCGGCGAAGGCGCCCTCGCGCATCGTGTAGATGCCGGCGTCGAGGTGCCAGTCCTGGAGGAAGACCCGGATCGGTGCCTGAGCGGCGCGGGAATCGCGGACAAGCGTCCACGTCTCGACACGGTCGATGTCTTCGGTGTAGCTGTCGAGGAACGCGTAGCGCGTGCCCGACTCCCGGACCTGCTGTTCGATCTGGAGCGTGAGATCGTCGCCGGGCTGGGGGAAGCCGTCGCCCACCAAGATCGATCCAGGTGGGCAGCCCCGCTCGACCAGCCAGTTCTGAGCGAAGGACGCCGTCGCGTGAGAGCTGGTTTCTACGGTGAACGTGCCCCTGCTGAGGTCCCGGGCCACCACGACCGCGACCAGCTGCGGCGCACCCGGGATTCCCCAGGTGAGCGACTGGTCGTGGGCGAGACAGAAGCTGTGGGAGCCGTGGGGAGTACTCCGGTGCTGGGACAGCAACACCATGTCCTCGTCCCAGAACCTCTCCACCGCCTCCGCGGAGGCGTCGTCGGCCGGCGAGAGGTCGTCGAGATCGAAGTCGAAGGTGTCGTTCATGCCGCCACCTCCATCTGTACGGGCGCCGGGGTGGCCAGCACGCGGTGGTTGGGGCGGGTCGCGCTCGTCGTGCACGCCGCGAAGGGCCCGTCGGGGGCGCGCAGGTGCGCCAGCGTCTGGTCCAGGTGGTCGCGGTGCCAGGTCGAGGGACCAGAGAGGCCAGCTTCCGTGTCGGTGAACTGCTGCCAGGCGAGCCAGAGCGCGTGGAGCCGGGCGACGGCTTCCGGGTGCTCGTGCCACTGCGCGCACCACGGGCGCATCGTGCTGATCTCCCGGCCGTAGACGGGGAGGAAGAGGTAGTTCACCCAGTCGGTGAGGGCGGTGAGTTCGGTGGCGTACGCCTCGCCGCCCAGGGCGAGGATGAACACCGAGGAGGGGCCGTTGGTCTTGGCGTCGGCCGCCTCGGCTCCTGGAGCGCCGTCGGCCTGCTGCTCGGCAGCGGGTACGGGGTCGGGTTCGGAGCCGAGGCGGTCGAGGATGACGCCGTGCTGTTTGACCTCGGCCATGGTCTTGGCGAGGGTGCTGGCGAGGTCGTCGAGGTCCCCGTCGGAGAGCCGGAACGGCTCGGGGCCGGGGGTGGTCGGGCTGGTGTCGGACATCGGGGCGTGCTCCATCTGTGAGACGGCGACATGCCCGAGAGGATCCGGAGAAACCGCGGTTTGGCCCGGCCGGGAAAACCCGGTAGTGGAGCGCTACCCGCCCGCGCAACGAGGACAGCGCGGGAAGGGCGGCGCCAGCAACCGCAGAGCCCGAGCAGCCTGTTGGGGAACAACTCCGTTGCCGAGCGCGGTGAGCTGCGCCGGGCGCCCGAGGCCCGGGGTGGCGGTGACCCAGCCGGCATCGAGGCCCTGCATCCACTCCACGAACTCAGGGCGGAGCCGACCGGCCGGATCGGTGGGCGCGGGCGCGGGACGGGTGAGCCTCTCCCATCGGGTGACGGCGGCTGCGTACGGCCCCCATCGCCTGCCTCCTCCTCCGGCGACTCCTCCGCCCAGAGCGGCAGGACCACCATCGGCAGGGAAGGCCGCCGCTCCTTCCCGGTACGACGGTCCGACGTGCCCGTGCCGCCGGCCCTGGGCAGTGACGCCGCCGCGCTGGGCAGGGTCATGTCCCCGTTGCCGTGCCGCTGGTTCGGCGAGCCCTTGATCCCGTCCGAAGCCTTCGGAGTCGGCAGCAGCCACTCGACCTCGTCGGCCAGGTTCGGCCCGTGCCCGCCGCTCTTCCTCTTCGCCGGGTGCTGGGAGCCTCCGTTCTTGCCGATGTTGCTGGTCGGCGTTTTCAACAGGGTGGCCGGCGGGCCAGGCGGTGAGGAAGGTCCGCTCGCGGCGGTGCGGGGCCCCGACGTCGGAGGCGCGAAGCACGAGCCACTGCGCGTCGTACCGGAGGTCGGCCAGGGATCCGAGTACGGCACCGAGTGCTCGCAGAGGAGGCTGACCTGCGGTGTCTCCCAGACACCACGGGCAGGGTTCCACGTCGCCAGGGGAACCGGCGGGGGAGGTGAGGAGGCCGCGCACATTCTCGATCACAACCAGGCAGGGTTGGAGGGCCGCGACCGCACGGGCGACGTGCAGCCACAGCCCGGAGCGGGTCTGGGCGTTGAGTCCGGCCCGGCGGCCGGCGACCGAGACGTCTTTGACAGGGGAAGCCGGCCGTCAGGACGCACACCCGGGGGACGGTGGACCAGTCGACGGCCGTGATGTCGCCCAGGTTCGGGACGCCCGGCCAGTGGCGGGCCAGGATGCGCGAGGCGTTCGGATCGACCTCCGCGTGCCAGGCCAGGGTGCCGCCGAAGGCGGACTGCACGCCCAGGTCGAGGCCGCCGTACCCCGAGCACAGCGACCCGATCAGCGGAGGAGGAGCGAAAAGGGTGGGCATGTCACCGCCCCCGCACGGTCCGGCCCGGCGGAGCTGCCGACGGGACGGCGGAAGCCGGTGGTGTGGGGGAGGGCACCGCGGTCGTGGACCGGCTGCGGGCGGCTTCGACGCGGGCGGAGGAGGGCGAGATCGTCTCCGCTGCGGCGCGCAGTCCCTCGGAGGTCTCCCGCAGGGCCTTGTCCGCGATACCGAGCGCGTTGCCCATCACCAGCTGGTCGTACCCATCATCCGCCGCCCCGTCGTCGAGGTGCCCAGCCTGGTCGCGGGCGGAGAGCCGGCGCGCGACCGCTCCGAGTGCGGAGGCGGCCTCGCATGCGGGCCGGACGGCGGCGGCGAAGCCCATGATGGCCGAGGCGGTATGACCCTCCCGCCTCTGCTCGGCGGCACGGTGAAGAACCTCGTCGGCCAACTCGGTGAGCAGCGAGCCGAGATTGGAGAGCTGGAGGGCGACGGCGACGTTGTCGAGCGGGTGGTCAGGGTCCCCGGCGACCGGGAGTTTGCCGCGTACGGCGTCGAAGCCCGATGCCGTGGCGCGCAGGGCCAGAGCGTCGGAAGAAGAGGTGTCGGTCAAGACGAACTCCAAGCAAGAGCAGGTGAGATGGCGGGGTGGTGAGGAAGGTCAGGGGTGGCCGCGCGAGGGCGGCCGGGCACTGGCCGGCGCGGGGACGGGACCGCTCTGGGCCGAGGGCGACGCGGCGGGGCGGGGCGAGCTGCGGGCGCGGGCGGCCTGCACCCGGGCCGCAGGAGGCCCGCCCGCCGGCGGGGCGGCCGGTGGCTTCGGGGCCGGGGTGCCGTTCGCGGCCTGCCAGCGGGCGCGGACTTCGTCGAGCGGGCCGAGCGCGTGCAGCGCGTGGTTGATCAGCCGCCCGGGACCGAGGGCCTCGTCCTCGGCCAGCTCCCGGACGGCCCGCGCGGAGGCGGCGGCGGTCCGGGTGAGGGAGGAGCGCATCACCTTCTCCCCGAACCACTCGGCGCTGCCGGGGATCACGTCGTCGCACAGGGCGGTGAGCTGCTCGCCCGACAGGGTGCCGTCGGCCAGCAGGCCGCGCCGCTGGGCCTCCCAGAGCAGGGTGATCCGGTCGATGGGCTCGCCCCGGTGGTGCAGCGCGCCGAGGCACCGGTAGAGCTGTCCGTGGGCCGGGTCGGCGAAGTCGACCGGCCGCAGCCAGTCCACCACCTCGGCCATGGCCTTCGGCTGTTCGGTGAGGACGGCCAGGAGGAACCGCTCGTCCTCGGCGACCTGATCGGCCCGGACCGGCGGTGGGATGGCCGGGCCGATGGCCGGCGCGGTGGCGGGCGCGACGGGGCGCGGTTCGGTTCCCCAGCGCCGCGCGAGATCGGTGAGCACCCCGGTGAGGACGTCCGCCGAGCGCAGCGCTCCCTCGACCTCCCCCTGCAGGGCGTCGGCCCGCGCCACCTGGTGAAGGCGGACCGCGTGCTCGGCGACGGTGCGGTGGATCGCCCCTTCCAGCACCATGCGGCCGTACACCGGAGCGTGCGCGGGACGCGGGCAGGCCGAGATCAGGCTGTGGGTGTACGCCGCGGTCAGCCCTCGGACGTGGCGGCCGGCCTCGTCGATGGCGTCGGTGACCCACGACAGCGGCACCGGTCCCTCGGCGCCGATCGCCGGGTGGCCGTCGCTGCGGAGCGTGCGGAGTGCGGCGAACAGGGCCTGGTGGACGGGCCGGTAGAAGTGATCCGGCGCGAGCCAGTCCAGGTGGGCGAGCTGGTCCGGGTCGAGGAGCACGGCGCCGAGGACCGCCTGCTCGGCACGCTGCAGCGGGTTCACCGCCGGCCTCCCGGGCCGGAGGCGGAGGAATCGCTCTGTCGGGTGCGGAGTTCGGCGACCGCCTGGTTGGCGGCGGCCACCACCTGCGCGAAGTTGTCCAGCACGGCGCTGAACGCGGCATCGGAGACGGGAATCGAGCCGGCCCTGCCGACCAGCCACCACTGGCCGTCGCGCAGCACAACCGGCGCGTCCGGCAGCCGCCCGGGTCGCGGCGCGGGCGCGCTCACGCGGAGAGCCCGAAGTCGTCGTGCCCGATGCTCTTCGCCAGGGCCCGCTCGGTGATCGCCTTGGTGGCGCGGGCGGAGGCCGGTCCGACGACCTTGGCGGAGGGCTCCTTGTACCAGGGCCGGATGGAGAGCATGGCGACCCGGATGCCGGTGGCCAGCAGCAGCACCTTGCCCTTGGGCAGGGCACGGATCGCGTCGGGCGGCAGGATTCGCTCGGTGCGCATGCTCACCGAGGTGGACTTGCCGCTCTCGCTCGTCGAGACGGAGGTGGTCTGGACGTCGTGGTCGCCGACCTGTCGGCTGAGCCGGTCGGCGAAGTCGGCGTCGTCGATACCGGATCCGACGATCTTGACGGTGGCAGCGGACCACAGGGCGTCCATGCCGGCCTCGCCCCAGCAGCGCTGGCCCTGCCGGTAGGACTGCAGGATCGTCATCGGGATGACGCCCCGGCTGCCCAGGTGGGAATACAAGTCCGGAAGGTCCGAGATCCGGCACACGTTCGCCGCCTCGTCGAGGACGCACAGGGCGGGCGGGTCGAGCCGGCCGCCGGAGCGCTCGGCGACGATGACGGCCGCGCGCATCACGGCATCGGCCGCCGCCGCGATGATCGCCGACGCCGAGCCGCCGCCGTCCTTGCTCAGCAGATACAGGGTGTCGCGGGAGGTGGCGAAGGAGAACGGCCGGAACTCCGGGAGGTCCTCGTGCGGGGTGACCCAGGCGGCGACATCGGGGTCGAGCAGACAGCTCGCGTACTGCCGCGCCGTCTCGTAAATGCCGTCACGGGTTTCGGTGGCACCGGAGACTGTGCCCTGGAGCTGGGCGGCGACCGCATCGTGGTCGGCATCGGTCAGCAGGTCGACCGGGGTGCGGTCGGCGGGGGTGGCGAGCCAGGCCAGGACGTCGGTGATCGGCCGCCGGTGGCTGGCAGCGGCCAGGAACAGCGCACCGAGCGTGTTGGAGGCGGCGGTGGACCAGAAGTCGGAGCCGCTCGACTCGTCCACGCTCGCGGTGACGAAGTGCCCCGCGAGTCGCTTCGCCCCGGCCAGATCGCGAGCGTCGGCCAGGATGTCCCACCACATCTCGCGCGGGTGGTGCGCGATCTGCTGCGGGTCGAGAGTCCAGATCGTGCCGACCCTGGCGCGGGCGTCCACCGTGGCGGTGAAGGCATCGTTCGCGGCCTTGTTGCTGGTGAGCAGGACAGGCCCGGGAGCCGCGAGGATCGAGGGGATGGCCAACCCGGACGTCTTGCCAGAGCGCGGGGCCATGATCGCGACGATCACGTCCTCCCAGGACGCGCGGACCTCGGCCCGTCCGGGGTCGAGGGTGCCTAGGAGGATGCCGCGGTCAGCGGGAGAGACCTCTTTTACCCTCCCGGCCGCCCAGGGACGGGCGCAGGCTCTTCGCCTTCGCGGTGATCTCCTTGTCCAGCAGCGGCGCCAGGTCGCTCTTGCGGGCGAGACCGGACTTGGCGCCGGTGCGCCAGCGCGTCCACAACACCAGGCCGGTGGTGATCAGGCCCAGGGTGAGCAGGCCGGGCACGAGGCGGGCGCCGATCAGCAGTGCGGTGGCGTCCAGGGCCGGCCACAGCACCTCGGGGTGCAGCAGGGCCTCGGTGGCACGGAACGGAGCCCACGGTCCGCTGCCGACAAGGGTGTTGGTGAGGTTGCCGGTCAGCCAGGCCAGAGAGCCGAAGGCCATGGCGGCGCCGAGGACGCCGAACAGGAGGTAGAGGAGCGCGTCGGAGCCGGTGGTGGTCGACGGCGTGCTGGTACGCGGGGTGGGCACGGCGGTTCCTTGAGGGTGCGAGCGGGCAGGGGGCGGGGCACGCTCGGCTCTCGTGCGGTTCACGGGTCTACTCCTAGACGGTCGAAGGGGGAACGTTTCAGCGCTGGCGACCGGCGGGCCGTGCTGCGGACGGGGGCGGCGTGGCGGGGGCCGGGACGCTGGTCTCGGTGGCGGTCTTGGCCGCGACGGGTGAGACCTGGAGGGCGGCGGCCTGCCGCCGGGCCTCGGGGACGAGGTTTCCTTCGGCGGTGCGGGGGACCAGGCCCGGGTCGATCGCGACCCGGTATCCCAGGTCGGCCAGCAGGTTGGCTGCCGAGGTGGCGGCGATCTTCCGCTCGGGACCGGGGAGGCCCGACGGGAGGTTGTAGCAGAAGGAGTCGCCTGGATCGCCCGGGGCGGTGAACCCGCAGGAGCGCAGGACGCGGTGGCCCGATTCGGGCAGACCGGTTCGGCAGTCGGCCCAGACGATCTCATCGCCCCAGGGGTAGATCTCGACGTCGGTGCCGTAGGTGTCGGCGAGGTTGCCCATGGAAGATCCTTCCGGAGGACGGGACGGTGAAGTGCGGGGCGGGACTTCCGCGCTGCCGGCCGGCGATGGAGAGACAGGGGCGGTACGCCGGTGGTCGGAGTCCGGGGCCGGGGCGGAAGACGCGATGACCGGGCCGGCGTCGAAGACGTCGTCGAGCAGCTCCCGGCTCCGCAGGGTGCGGACCTTCTCGTGATGCCGAAGGTCTGCCCGCTGGTCCGGGCACGCGGCGACCCCGTCCGCAGCGACCGCCAACTCCTCGTGGACGTCCTGGAGCATCTCGTGGGCGGCGGCCAGTACTTTCCAGGTCTCCCAAGTGGGGTAATAGACCTTGGGGTCGGCGGGAAACTCCAGGCGGCCACGGGTCCAGTCGGCGGCAGCGGCGACGAGTTCGGTCAGCTCCGGCAGCGCGCCGACGAGCGCGCCGTTGACGTCCTCAAGAATCTGGGCCACCTCGTCGGGCGTCGCGTCCTCGGTGAGACGGGCGATCATCCCGCGGACGGAGTGCGGGTCGGCGGAAGCGCTGGGCAGGTGCCGGACCTGCAGCGGCGTGTCGGGTCGGGGTGGCGCGTTGCGGTGGGCGAGCCGGATGCTGTGCTGCATCGCGGCGCCGACGGCCTCGCCGATGCTGGAGTAGTACTCGGGCACGATTCCTCTTCAATGGTTGTCCTGAGCGGCCGAGCCGGGCGGGAGTACGCGGTACACGTGCTCCCGCCTGCGGGAACGGCCTCGTTCTGGTGGCGGGGGACAGCAGCGCCGGGGTCACGGGGTGACCGACAGGGTCAGACCGTCGGCGAGGAGCGAGAGCCGGTCGCGGGCGGCGGCCGAACTGCCGGCGGTGACGAGGAGGAAGCCGACCCGGCTGGTGTCCAGGTCGCCCGCCGGCGGCAGCACGACCCGCTCGCCGACCTCGCGCAGCCAGGTCACCCGGTGCAGCCACGGGTACTGCGGGCCGGGGACGGCTGCCAGGCTCCGCGCGGACAGGACGCCGTCGGCTGGGGGATACAGAATCTTGATCGCGGCGGTGGCGTGCGCCGTGGGCGTCAGGTCGGGGGCCCTGCCGCAGGCGACGTCGGCGGCGATCCGGGGCAGGTCGAGGCCGGTGGCGAGGCGGACGAGCTCGCCGATCAGGTCCCCGCCGATCCGGGCGTTGACCTCGATGATCCGCGGACCGGACGCGGTCAGGCGCATCTCGACGTGCTGAACACCGTCGGTGACCCCCAGGGGCGCGGACGGCCTGGGCGGCGACGGGCGCGACCTCGGCAAGGAGCGGGTCGCCGACGTCCACGGTGTGGCCGACCTCCTCGAAGTACGGGGCGAAGGCGACCTCCTTGCGGGTGACGGCCAGCGCGGTGGTCACCCCGCCCCGGGTGACGCACTCCACCGACACCTCGGGGCCGTCCAGGTACTCCTCGACCAGCACCCCGCTGCCCTCCGGACCCTGCTCACCGGCCCCGGCCACGGCGAACTCCCAGGCAGCGGGAAGCTCCTCGACGGCGTCCACGCGGACCACGCCGATGCTGGCCGCGTGCGAGGAGGGCTTGAGCACGACCGGGAAGCCGGTGAACCGCGCGACGAGAGTCGCCTCGGCAAGGGTGTGCACCCGGGTGGAGATCGCCGAGGGAACGCCGTGCTCGGCGAACCGCCGACGGCCGGTCGCCTTGTCTCGGCAGGCGGTCATCGCCTCGGCGCTGTTGCCGGCCACGCCGAGGCGGGCGGCGAGTTCGGCGGCCGGCACGAGTGCGTACTCGTCCCAGGTGACCACCCCGGCGATCGGGTGCCGGGCGGCGAGAGCCAGACCGGCCGCGACCACGGCCTGCGGATCCTGGGGATCGGCGACCTCGTGGTCGACCACCAGGTGCTGCAGTGCGGACGGCGGCTTGGTGTCGATCAACGCGATCGGGTACGCGGCGGCGGCCTGCTCGAAGCAGTAGCCCCGGTACACGGGATCGGCACCGCCGACGACGACCAGCAGCGGACGAGCGGAACGGGACATGGAAGAACCTCCGTAGAGCGGGAGCGGGAGCGGGAAGAGGAAGAGGAGAAGATGAGGAACACCGGGTCGTTCGAGGACCCGTTACGAGGCGGGCACCGGCTGGGGCGGTGCGCATTCGGCCTGGTGGCGGCGCAGGCCGGCGAAGCACGCGCTCAGCGCCAGGCCCTGGACGGCGGCGCATGCCAGCAGCAGGTGGGGGATCCCGGCCGGGGGAACGAGCGCGATCAGGGCGCCGGCCAGCGGGAGCGGCAGCAGCACCAGGATGATCGTCACCGCCAGCGTCGAACCGTACGCCTGGGCCGGGATGAGGCGGGCCCGCAGGGTGCGCAGCACGACCGTCATGGCCCCTTCACTGGCCATGACCACCGCCACCGTCACGGTGTACGCGGGGAAGGTGGGGGCCAGCGCGGTCGCCAGGCACGCCATCGTGGCGAGTGCGCCCGTGGATGCGCCGACCGGCCAGATACCGAAGCGGTCGATCGCCCGGCGGCTGATCCACACGGCGAGCAGGGTGGCCACGGCTGCCGCGCTCCACACCGCCCCCACGGCGGCGGTTGAGGAGTGGAAGTGGCGCACGACGGTGATCGGGGCGGCGGCCTGCAGCACCCCGGTGGCCAGGTCGGAGGCGGCCAGACCGCCCACCAGCCAGACCAGCGCCGGCGTACGGCGAAGGGCCGCCCACCCGGTCCGAAGGCTGCTGGAAGTCGGCTGGTGATCGACGCCGCTGACGTGGCCCGAGGCGGTCGCCGCCGCGGTCAGGGACAGCAGCGCGATGACCGTCAGCAGCGCGGTGTAGGAGACCAGGAGCAGCAGGCCGCCCAGGAGCGGGCCGAGGAGAATCGCGCCCTGGTCGATACCGGTCTGCGCGGCCTGCACCCAGTGGGCCGCGTCGCCCATCCGGCGGCCGGCCTCGGCGCCCAGGGTCTCCATCGCGACGAAGGAGACCTCCGCTAGCAGCCCGGAGACCGAACCGAAGGCCAGCACCACCCCGGTCGTCACTGTCCCGGCGCCGGGCAGGACGAACAGCAGCACGCCGGCCCCGGCGACCACCACGGTGCGGACCAGGTTCGAGACCTGGAAGACGCGGCCGGCGCCCCACCGGTCGACGAGCGTCCCGGCGAAGGTGAAGGCGCCCAGCCGGGGCATCCACTCCAGCACGAAGGCCAGGCCGGTCAGCGCGGTGGAGCCGGTGGTGACCAGGACAAGGAGCGGCACCGCGTAGTGGGCGGTCGCACTGGCGAGGGCGTCGACCGCCCGCATCACATAGGCGCGCGACAGACCGGCGCCGGACGTGGACGAAGAGAGCACTCGGGTCACCGTCGCGGACCGGGAGTGTACGAGGGGCGCGCGGCCGTGCCGGCGGTCGTCGTCTCGCCACTGGAGGACGGGGACAGATTGGCCTTGGCCACGGCCGGCGACGTGGCCAGAGCGGCACCCCGGTGATCGGGCAGCACCGAGGAACGGGCCCGCGACCCGGCCGGGGAGGCATGGCCGACACGGCGCAGCTCGGCATCGGAGTCGACGAGTTCTGACTGCGCCACGCTGACGAACTCCGCAGCCAAGCCGAACCGGTCGGCGAGTGCGTACGCCTCCTCGTCGAGGTCGTTGATGTGCTCGCCCGCCACCTCCAGCGCTTCGCGGACACGCTCCAGGGCCCCGTGCTCGGGGTGGAGGAGGTGGTCGAGGGCCCGCTGGAGATCGGCCCCGTTCTCGGCCGCCCGGATCCGATCGGTGATCTGAAGCAGCTCCGCCCCGGCGGCATACGGCCCGAGGACAGGCACCGGAGGACTCATTCGGGCCGGGTCCAGGGAGGGCGGGAGGGTGACCTGGTAGCGGGCGGCGCGGAGCATCTCGACCGCGTGGCTGGCGATGGCGACCTTGTCGGCGACCGGCATGGTGGTCGGAAGACGGTGGCGCCGGCCGTGCCAGTCGTCGATCTGCTGGAAGCCGGCGTGCTTCAGGAGCTGGGCGGAGAGATCGTCGGTGGCGCCCTTGGCCACGACGCTGCCGCTGAACTCGGACGTGATGATGATCGAAGGGGCAGGCACACGGGCCTCCTGGACGCGGGGAGTCGGATCGACACGGGAGAGGATCCGCAGAAACCGCGATTTGGCCCGGCCGGAGATCGCTGGTAGACGCCGCCCTTAGCATCACGGCCATGCGAAGCGCCTTGATCGGCTACTGGCTCGGGACTGATGCTCGACCAGCGCTCATCGCCGGAAGCTGGGAGCGCAGGAGAGCCTGCGGCGGCGCTCCGGCGCAGGGGGGTGACGTCCGGGGTGTCGATGACCCCGTCGGTCGTGGGGTGCGCGAGAGTCAGGCCATGACGCAGGTAACGGTCCGACTGCCGAATGGCCGACTCGACATCACGGCCTTGAACGTCTCGTTCGCCGAACTCCCCATCGCCAGCGCGTCGCCTTCGGTGGTGCGCGGGTTCGGGGGTGACTTGGACGAGCTGGGGGAAACACTGCGGGAGTGCTTCGCCGACGGCGCCTCGTGGTGCCAGGTGGGCAACACCGTCCACACGGTGTCCGACGGGGATGCCGAGATCCGGCTGGTGCCGCAGGCGGATACGCCGAACTGGCATGTGGACTACTTCCATGCCGGATGGGGATCTCGCGACGGCAAGCGGATCCCGCCGGAGTGTCGGCTGCAGTACGCCCGGTACGTGGACCGCAGGTCCGAAGCACGCGAAGCCTGCCTCCAAGGCAAGGACCTGCGCGCGGCAGCGGCCAAGGACGGACCCGAGGGCGTCGACCGACTGGTGCGGCACCACTGCGCCCAGCTCGCCGAATGGCACGAGGCCCTGGATGAACTGATCCGTTCGGTACAGACTGCCTCGGACCTCCCGGAGTGGGCGGAAACCGCCGTCAAGGCAGAACTGCTGGACTGGCATCGGACTCGCGAGTACCTGACGAGTGCCGTGCTCGAATACCACCACGGCGACACCGGGCCACGGCCCGAAACCGTATGGGGCAATCTGTGCTTCGAATTCTCCACGAACTCGCTAGAGCTGGTACCCGATCCTTAGCTCCGGCCTATGGTCGAAGGCGACAACTTCCCTGCCTCGTCGGCCGAAGGACGTTACGCTCTGTGGGGTCGAGGGGGGTGAGTAGTGGAGAGCGGTGAAGTACTGAACGGTCGTTACGAGTTGGTCGAGCGACTGGGCGACAGCCGCGCCAGAGAAGTTTGGGCGGGGCGCGATCTGAGTCACGGGCGAGAGGTGGCTATCAAGCTGCTGCGCCGCCGCGAAGGGACGGGGGCGCGAACCGATCTGGCTGCCCGCTTCAAGAACGAGGTCGAGCGCTTGGCGGCCGTGGGTGAGCCCCACATCGCTCCGTTGTATGACTACAGGAGCGACACGACGAGCGACGGGCCCGTCGAGTACATCGTGTCGGAGCTGGTACATGGGCGCACTCTGGCCGAGGAGACCAAGGACGTGCTGCCGCCCCTGCCGAAGGTGCTGTCGTTCACTGTGCAGATCCTCCTCGCGCTACGTGCCGCGCACAGCGAGAACATTGTCCACCGTGATCTCCACCCTGCGAACATCATGATCGAGGACTCCGGCCACGTGAAGGTGCTGGACTTCGGCGTCTCGCTGCTCAACGACACAAGATTCGTTGAGGATCTCGATGCAGGCATACCGGTATACCTAGCTCCCGAGCAGTCCACCTCCGGGGCGCTGGACCGTGGCGTCGATGTGTACGCGCTCGGCTGCGTGATGTACGAAATGCTCACGGGAAGCACGCCGTTCGATCGCGGACTGAAACGCGGACGGCTCCAGTGGAGCACGGTGCATGACCTGCCAGCCCCTCCCAGCAGGTTCCGGCCGTCCGTACCGGCCGAGCTGGATCAGCTAGTGCTGCGTCTCATGGCCACAGATCCGAAGGATCGGCCGAGGAGCGTGGAAGACGTTCTCAACTTGCTCCGCAGGTTCACACCGGAGGCTGCCAGCAACTCGGGCGAGCACGATGAGGATTCGGCGAGGAACGGAAGGCATTACACGCCCCAGAGCGTGGTGGACCGGATCGCCTCGGATGTCTATCGAGATCTGCACAGCGGGATCATCGACATGGCGTCGGTGAGGGAAATGGATCCATCGCTGAGCATCGGGCTCGAGTTTGGGAGCGTCGAGCCAGCCCCCTCCCCCTTGGATCCCGAGCCCTATGAGGAGGACGCGGCCTCGGCTGCCGCGTCGCTTGACGAGGCGCTCGCGCGTCTGTTTCTGCGACTAGGCCCACCACCGGAGTTGGCCGAGATGGAGATCACCTCAATGGGGTCCGATGGCGGAGGGGCGCAGGGATGACGACGGGACCGACCGAGAGTCTGCCGGTGCCGCAGGAGGACCCGATCATCACCGCAGGGCTTGGAATTGCGGCGAAATGGGGCGAAGTCCTGGGTGCGGAGAAACTCGATGTCGCGCTGAAGGCCATGGAGCCGCAGTTGAAGCGGGAACACCAGCTTCGACTGCGGCAGTTGGAGAACCAACGGCTACGCGCCGAGCAGGAGGACGCCCGCGCCGAAGCTGAGCGTGAGCGGGCCGCAGCCTTGGCGAAAGCAGAAGGCGAGCGGGCGGCGCGGGATGCGGAGAAACGCCGCAACCACGTGTTCCGCATGAGCGGGCTGATCACGGGCGCCGTGCTCGCGCTGTGCCTGCTGGGAGCTGGGGTAGCCGTCGCGCCGGCTCAACCCTGGTTGGCTGCTGGGCTCTGTGGGCCAAGCCTCCTGGCAGTTCTCAAGATCGTGGTGCTGCGCCGCAGTGACGCGGCAGACATGAAGGCCACCGAACGTATTGCCCGGGAGGCGGCGGCTTCCGCAGCTCCACCTCTCGTCCCGTAGCCGGGCAATTATTGCCCCTGTGACCCCGATGGTCTCGGTGCGCACTGGGGCCCCGCCAAGAGGCAGCGCGGACTCAGGCGGGGCACCAGACGGTCAGAAGTGGGGGTTCTCGGTCGGCCGGTCGGCCCCGGTGGCGGCCTGGAGCAGCTCGGCGAGGTCTTCCGGCTGGGAGAAGCGCTGGTCGATCCACCACCCGGCACGGGTGACGGTACGGGCGCTGTCCTCAATCTCCTCCCACTCAGCCACGCTGGTGCCGCCTTCGACGACCAGAGCGGTGTGGGCGGCGTCCATGATCTGGTGACGGCAGCGCACACCCCAGGGGACGGACCGCTCGGTCCCCTCCAGGGGCGGCATCCGGAACTTCACCGCCCAGGCGTCGGACTCCTCCTGCCTGGCCTTGAGCCAGTCGGCCTTGTCCTGCTCGGTGCGCTCGTTGGCGTCGGCCCGCCAGCAGTCGGTGCTTATCTGCACTTCACCTGAACGAGTGCCTCGCTCGCCGCTTGCGTACGCGCTCACTCGCGCGGTGCGGCGGCTCGGGGCCGCCGTCCATCGGCCCTTACGGCATGTGGACGGTTCCACATGGGCAAGTAGCCGTTGCCAGGAGCGCTACCAGAGCCTGGCTAAGGCTCCTCCTCGGGTGGAACATGGGGCATGGACTTTTTCGATGCCGAAGGCACGTGGTGGCTGCCCGGACGGCAGGCAGAAGCCGTCGCTGGCAAGCTGATCTTTGATCCGGATGGGCTAAAACTCACCACCTACGGATCACTTCACGCCGTCAAAGCGCTGGAGCCCGGTGGACTGACACCGCTGGAGCTCGTCCGGGTAACTGACCCTTTGGTCTTCGGAACTTTGCGGGACCGGCGCGACATCAGTCTGATCAACGCACGTGGTGGTTACCTGCCAGACCTTCCAGCCGAAGAGGAAACCTATCGGCCAGAACTGGCCCTGATTGGCGGCCACGTCTCGCGGGCCGAGTTCTCCGAGGCTCGATTCGAAATCGATCACCTGGCCGACTGGATGGACTCACCACCACTTACGAAGCGGCAAGGAAGAGATACCTCCTTGTCTACGCAGACTGCAGAGTTGATGCAGACAGAAACTGGCGACTCTACTGTGAAGGTCATTTTGGGGGCGCACGGGAGAGTCAGCGAGGACAGTGTGCATCTCGATCAGTACTGCATGTTCACTGTCAGCACGGAGACGCCGATGGACTGGCAGAGCATGTTGGCCGAGCAAGTGCGGCCACTGCATGACCTCATGATTTTGGCGTTGGGGCGACCGCTCGCGATGAATTCCTTTTACTTGCGCCCGGCCGAGGGCGAAAATAACCCACTGTGTGAAGCCTACTTTGACACCCTCCGGCCGAAGAAAACAACCGGCTCGATCCGCCGCTACGCTTCTCCAACGTTGCTTCTAGGCAGCGACAACTCAATCGACCTCGCCGAACTCGTAACCTCATGGTTCCATTTTCGTCGACGGTTTAAAGCCGTACTGCTTCCACTGCTGAACCCATTTTTCGCCCCTTTCACATACTCAGAGCATAGGTTCGTCTCCATCTTCCAAGCCCTGGAAGCGCTTCACCAGGAAAAGGATTTGTATGACAGCGCGGATGTGACCAAAGAGCAGCACAAGCGGCGAGTGGCCGCGGTAATCGAGACGTTTGGCCAAGCTGGCCTCGAAGAGGAGACTCTTGCCTGGGCCAAGTCGGTGCTCCTGGGGCGCAACGATAAGCCGCTGAAGCAGCGGGTCAAGGAGGTAGTCGACTCAACTGGCAAGATGGGCGAAGCCATCTTGGAGCAGGCCCCTCAGTTCGCCAAATCGGTTGCTTCGGCGCGATCGGCACTTTCTCACGGTGGCGGAAATAGCCCCCTAGCTCCAGTCGCTCTCCACTGGCATGGCGAGGTTTTGCTGTGGGTCGTGCGAGCTCGGCTTCTGGCCGAGCTCGGCGTACCTGATGTTTACGAGCGAGCCCTCGGCAAAGCGCCCTTCACCTTTGCCGTGGAACAGATTGGATAGGTACTTCGTGAGCGCATGCCTCCCGCTACGCAGGGGTCTGTCAACGGCAGAACTGCTGGATTGCGGAGGGGGTCATGGTGTGGTCTCCTGCGGTGTTGTGGTGGTGCGTGGGAGAGGAATGCCAAGGTTGACGATGGGGCGATGAAGGCGCCTTCTGGCCTCGTCTCTCTTGGTTTGCAGGAGGGTGAGAGTCAGGTCGATGCCTTCGATCTCGCCGCGCCATCCTTCCGCTTCGGCCTGAGTGCGGCGATTGATGAGGTCCGTTTCGAGTTCGTCGAGTCGGCTGATCATTTTCGGGCTGACCTGGAGCATCGGGCAGCGGACGCAGGCGTGTTCGTGCTGGCATGGGGTGCCGTAGGGGCGTCCGCAGGCACCGAGTTCGACCTTGCGCTTGTCGAAATGCTCTTCGAATTCATCCCACTCGTCACTGGTGGTATCGAGGTATTCGTGGTCGGGGCGGAGCTGGCGGCGTTCGTTGAGGTGGGCGAGGTAATGGCGGATGACGTCTTCGTCGAAAACGGCGACGTAGCCGCGGGTGGTCTGGATGTTGAGGTGGCCGAGCAGCGTGGCGCCGATGTGAATGGGCAGTCCGCTGTTGACGAGCTCGGTGGTGAAGATGCGGCGGAAGTCGTGCGGGGTGAACTTGACCGAGCGAAAAGCGGGATGGTCTTCGGCGAGGTCGGTGCAGCGTCGTGCGAGCATGTTGAGGACGGTCACGGGACTGATCACGCTGCGGGTGGAGCCGATCTTGCGCTGGAACAGGAACGGCATCGGCGGGCTCCAGACCTTGTCGTGCGGGTCGAAGCGCCGCAGGATCGGGACCGGGCTGCCGTCGCGGGTGTGGCGTCGGATGACGGAAGCGATGACGTGGAACAGTTCGGCGGACATCGGGATGACGCGCTCGCGGTCGGTCTTGGACGGGCTGATGACCAGCAGGGCGATCATCTCGCCGTTGTTGCGCTGGTAGTGGCGGATGCTGAGGTGACTGACCTCGCACATCTCCTCGATGCGGGCGCCTGAGTGACGCAGGGTTTCGACCGTGGCCCAGTCCCAGAAGGCTGTCTCTTCTTCTGCTTCGACGTGGACCAGTTGCCCGGTGTCGTTCCGGACGCGGACGGGTGTGCGGTGGCCGCCGCGGGCGAGTGTGCGGTCCTCCTCGGTCAGGACGCGGCGGTAGGTGTGGCCTCCGTGGGTGAAGGGAGTGTCGGTGGCGGCTGTTGAGGCGTGTTCCAGGAGTGTGCGGGTGTGGTCGTAGCGCTCCTCGACGTGCCGGACGAGGATCGGTAGGAGTGGTTGGCGCAGACGGGTGCGGTCGGCGGACCGCTCGTTGATCCGGCGGCGGCGCTTGGCCAGTCCGCGTAGTTCGCTTGGCGGGACAGGGCATGAGGCGACCCAGGGAGCCCAGCGTTCGGGTTCGTCGGCGGCCCAGGTGTGTAGGTCGTAGTAGAAGCTGCGGACGGCAATGACGATGGTGTCGACACCGATACGGGGTTTGCCGTCGTGGCGGACGCCGATCTGCTGGCGCCAGGCGCTGTAGAGGTCGGCCGGAATGTTCAGATCGGCTTGCCCGGGGTTGATCTCCTCGATGCGGGCCCGGTAGTGGTGGGCGACGTTGCGGACGAGGTGGACCAAGGAGGCGTAGTCGGTGTCGGACTTGCGGCGGTGGAAGTAGTCGAGCAGGAGCTGGCGGACGCTCTGGTTGCGGATGGTGTGGCGGTCGACGAGTTCCTCGAGGGTGAGCTGGCCGCGGTGCAGGGCCTGACGCAGGGTGGCGGGTGTGCTGGGTGCGAAGTGGCCCATGGCGTGCAGGACGTTCCAGGCAGCATGCCCGGCGAACACGTTGGCGTCCTTCTTGCCGGGCCGTAGAACAGCCTTCGCCGTGCGTGAGGCGTGGGCGTGGTGGAGCAGGGCCGCCGGGCTGAGGTCGACGAAGCCGATGCCCTGGACCGTGAGCAGGCAGCACACGTCGAAGAGCGCTTCGCGTTTATGGGGCCAGGAGAAGTCATGGTGAGCGACCTGGGCGGCGTACCTCTTCAGCAGGGGGTCGTTCTGGGTAGCGATGAACTGGTCGGGGAATCCGTTGAAGTTGTGCTTCTTCATCACCAACAGCGTCGGCTGGACGACGCGGAGGCAGAACAAAGCCCTGACGCCGACGCTGTACTTCTGCCCGGCCCGGTTGGTGCCCAGGTCAGCGGCCGTGATCTCGCCGCGGCCCAGCGGGCTGGCATCCCAGCGCTGCTGCCACGTGCTGCCATCGAACCCGCCCAAGTAGGCCAGGACGCGGCGGGTGGAGGCCCGGTGCTGAGCAGTGGTGGGCGCGGCGGCATCCGGGGAGAGATCGTGCGCGAGCTGGCCGATGAGCTGTGGTGTGGCGGCGGACAGGTCCCCGAAGGGGCGCGGCACGGTGGTCGCCGAGGCCGGTCGGGCCTCGATCTGGCTGGAGGCGGAACTGCTGGCGAGGGCCGGCTCGTCGCCGGTGTGAGTGTGGCGGCGGCTGACTCCGGTGGTGGGACGGGCGAGGTCAGGCACCGAACACCGCCTCGATGTCCGCTGCGGCGTAGCCCGCGGGGTAGTGCCGGGCCGGTCGGGGCGTGGCGTAATGCTCGGTGAGTTTGTCGAAGAGTTCCTCGATGTGGACGGCCAGATAGCGGTTGGTGGTCTGGATGTCGGCGTGCCGCGTGATCGTCTGAACCTCGGGAAGCGTGAGTTTCCCGCCATTGGCCATGCGGTAGGCGGCGGTGTGTCGTAGATCGTGCAGGGACCAGTTCGTTCCCAGCAGGGTGTTCGCCCGCTGCATGACACGGCGCATGGCCCAGTAGGTCAGCGAGCGGTCGGGGCCTCGGCGGGCCCTCCAGAGGGGTCCGCCATCGGCGGGTGTGCCGGCCGCGTCGAGGTAGAGGGCCAGGCGGAACAGGCCCTGCGGGGAGACCGGGACTGCTTCCCTGGCCCGGGTGCCTTTGGTGATCACATAGATCCGCTGGCCGGACCAGTCGATGTCGCCGACGGTGATGCCGAGGAGTTCCTTGGCGCGTGCGCCGCTGGAGACGAAGATCTCCAGCAGTGCTCGGTCCCGGTCGCAGTTCATCGCGGTGAACAGTTCGTCCCACAGCCGGTCGGGAATCGACCGCGGCGACCGGTCGGGCACTCGCTGTCGCAGCCGGGCCCGGCCCACCACCGGCGTAGGTTCCAGCGGACTGCGGTGCCCCAGTGCGCGGCGCCGCTGAGCCGAGTGCGGCACCGGGTTGACGACCGGGCCGCGGCCGTGATGGGCGTGGAACTCGTAGAACCCGCTGATCACCGTCAGAGCGTGCTTGATGGTGCGTGGCGCGTACCCGGCGCGCAGGGATGCCTTGCCCGTGCGGAGATTGACCGTCCCGGCCACCGGAGCATCGGCCCGGTGCCGCTGACGCTGCGGGTTGGCGGCCAAGCGCAGCCAGCCCGTCAGCACCGCGACCTCCGACTCCGTCGCCCGCTCCCACCCGGTGCCCAGCAACCACAGCAGGCGGAACCACCGCAGCATCCCGTAGCCGTAGCCGTAGCTACGGCAGGTCAGCGGGCTGGAATCTCCAAGCGCCAGGTCCCGCAGAAACGCGGTGACCGGCTCGACCTCGACCCCCGTCGCATCGAGCACCGCGTACGGCGGATGTGCCCGGTTCACCTCCACCACTCGTCCAACGCGAGGAATGGCCTGTCGGCCCTCCATCAACTCATCGCGTACACCCATCGCTTGCTCCTCAATCGCGGCCTGTTACGCCGTGACCAACGAGGCGAGGATGGTGCAGTTAACAGAGCACTTCTGCTTGGCGAGCCATTCGGCGAACCCGGCCCGGCGGTCGGCCGGACGGTCGGTCAGATCGCGGTCGTCCTGGTGACCGCAGGCGTAGTGGATCGGCCAGATGGTCTTCACGGCCATGGGACTACTTCCTTAAGGGGTGTTGGATCAGCGGTCGCGAGAGAACGCGATGCGGGGGTCGACCGGCCGGACAGCCGCAGGGGCGACGGGGGCGGGGACCGGCGCCTTGCCCGGAAGGCCGGCGCGGGCCGGGCTGGCGGCGAGCGCGGCGGCGCTGATCGGAGACGTACGAGCGGCGACCTGGCCACGCTCACGGGGCGCGGCTGGTACGGGAGCAGCGCGGCGGCGCGCTACGACGTCCTGGGCGAGATGGGGCTGCACCGCGACCTGGACGCCGGAGCGGTGCAGCGCCATCGTGGCGCCGGCGACCTTTCCCAGCGCCTCGTCCCGGCCGGTGGTGGCGGGCAGCGCGTAGATGTCCAGGTGCGGGTCGTGTCGCCAGCCGTGTTCGATCAGGGCGAGCCCGGTGAGTCCGGAGGCGCGGCTGTCGAGGGCCGCGACGATCCCGAGCCGCGGATGCTCGGCGAAGGCGACCGCGGGCTCACCGAGCGCAGGCCGGTCCTGTCCGGGCGCCGTCCCGGGCGCGAGCGAGGGGTTGAACACGGCGTCCGCGTCGACCCGGAAGCCGGCGTTGCGCAGCAGGGTGACGGTACGGGCGGTACGACCTGCGCCGTCGCGCTGCTGATCGGCCAGGGCGTACAGGGTCGGTTCGCCCGGGACGGGGTGGAAGTCGAGGCGCTCCAGCATCCACGTACTGGCCGGCAGGTTCTTCGGGTTGGCGGCGACGATGCCGTAGTCGGGGTGGTGGCCGACCGCTACGTCGGGGAGCGGTTCTTGATCGGGGATGGGCATGGCGGATCCGTCCGGTACGGGCTCGAAGGCAGGGGTGGTCGAGGGCCGGAACGGTTCTGCTGGTGCGGGGCACAGGGGGACTCCGGTACGGGAAGGCGGTCAGCGGCCGGGAGTGGACGAGGGACGTGCGGGCGGTGGCGCGGTGCGCGCGGACAGTCCCGCCGGCGGACCGGCCCGGACCGTGCGCCGCCCGGCCGACGGCGACGGTGCGAGCGCGGCACTCACACGTGACGAGACCGCCTGAGTCGCCGGCGCCTTTTCGGGCTGGGGGATGTGGCGGTCGGCCAGGTCGTTGCGTATCGCCTGAAGTCTGCTCGCGTAGGAGTCCAGGTCCTCGGCGATGAGGCGCAGGCGGTCCGCGTAACGGTGATCGGCCGTGCCACCCATCCCCTCCCACCAGTCGGCTGTCGTGTCGAGGACCTCGACGACCCGCTGGAGAACGCCGTCGCCGGGTGCGGTCAGCTCGCTCAGCGCGGCGACGGCTTCGCTCGTGTGCGTCGCTCCCTGGACGGACTGGGCCAGGCGTCCGAGACGGTCGCCGAGGCTCATCTCGTGGCCCTGGGGTCGGGGAAGGCCGGCGACCGTGAGGGACGGGTCGCAGACGAAGTGGAAGCCTTCGGCCTGCAGCATGTTGATGGCCCGAGTCACCGCCAGCCGCTGCTCGGCCGGATCGGTCATGGCCGAGGGAAGCCGGTGGTGGTGCACACCGTCGAACGCCACGGCGGGCACGAAGCCCGCCCGGTAGAGCACCGTGCCGGCGGCCTGCTCCTCGGCGGATCGTTCCTGCCCCGGGCGCGGAGCCGCGCCGAGTCGGTCTAGGCGCGCGTCGACGACGGCGAGCAGATGCGGGACACTGCCGCCGTGCTCGGAATGCAGGCCGAGGGGCTCTGAGTCGTAGATCACCTCGTACACCGCGGGCCCGCTGTCCCGGTGGCGGGTCGCCGTCCAGCTTTCGGGCCCCTCGGGATGCTCGGAGGGCGGCTCCTGCGGGGGCGAGATGATCAGCGAACTGCCGTCGGGAAGCTCGGCGTGGACGATGTAGTCGCTCAGGCCGTACTCAACGGTGCACTCCAGACCGCGCTGCCGCAGGGGAGTGGTCAGGTAGTCGTACCCGTGGTCCTCCAGGGCGGAAGGGGCGTCCACGGGCGCGAAGGACATCGCGCTGGTCCACGCGAGGACGCGTGAGCCGTCCTGTTCGAAGGTGATGAGGGCACTGTCGGGATACATGGGCCTTCTCCGTGGTCAGGGGCCCCGGACTGACGGTGTGAGCCGCAGATGTGCGCGGCTGGGCAGGGGTGGTCCACGAGGATCCGGCGATCGGCCGGTTTGGTGCCGCTGCGACTCGGTGCTAGGTCCTGTCTGATAATTGAACTTGTGGTGGGTCGTGGTGAGCTGACGGATGCGGCGTGGGGACGGATCGAGCCCCTGCTGCCGGGTATTGACGGTCGTGGGCGGCCGTGGCGAGATCACCGGCAGGTGATCAACGGGGTGTTGTGGCGGTTGCGGACCGGTGCCCCGTGGCGTGACCTGCCGGAACGCTACGGGCCGTGGCAGACGGCCTATGAACGGTTCGCCCGCTGGGAAGCGGACGGCACCTGGGCCCGTCTGCTCGAACAGGTCCAGGTCCGCGACGACTCCGTCGGAGCCGTGGAGTGGACGGTGTCGGTGGACTCCACGATCAACCGGGCCCATCAGCACGCCGCCGGCGCCCGCAAAAAGGGGCGACGGCGGGGGACGAACTGGAAAATCCGGCACGCGCGTCGGCTGGTCAGGCGCTGGGCCGGTCCCGCGGCGGGGTGACCACGAAAATTCATCTCGCCTGCGACGGCCGGGGCCTGCCCCTGGCCGTCGTCGTCACGCCCGGCAACGTCAACGACTCCACCGTCTTCGACACGGTCATGGACGAGTTGCGGGTGCCCCGGGGCGGTGCCGGGCGGCCCCGCCGCAGGCCCGACGCGGTCATCGCGGACAAGGCTTACTCGTCCCGGGCAATCCGCCGGGTCCTGCGCAGGCGAGGCATCCGGGCCGTGATCCCGGAACGGGCCGACCAGAAGGCCAACCGCCTGCGGCGAGGGAAGGCCGGGGGCAGACCGCCGGCCTTCGATCGCGAGCTCTACAAGGCACGCAACGTGGTCGAACGCTGCTTCAACCGTCTCAAGCAGTTCCGCGCGATCGCCACCCGCTTCGACAAACTCGCCGCCCGCTACAAGGCCGGAGTCCACCTCGCCGCACTCATCCTCTGGCTCCGCGAACCCGCCCAAGATCCTTTGTCAGACAGGACCTAGGCCGTGAGCCTTTTCCATCTTGATCAGGTGGCGAGTTCGAGGGCGATGACGGCACGGACGACGGCGGTGATCCGGGTGGTGCTGCAGCGGAGCTTCCGCAGGAGCCGCCAGCATTTGAGGGTGGCCATGGCGCGTTCGCCGAGGCTGCGGATCTTGGCGTGGTCCGGTTGTGACGCCGGCGCCAGCCGCGCAGGTTCTTGCCCCGGAACGGGACGCGGACAGCAGGGCCTGCGCCCTGATACGCCTTGTCCGCCCAGCACTTGATGTCGTCGGCGGCGAGAGCGGTGGGAATGCCGTGGGTCCGGGCCGCGGTCAGATCGTGTACGGCTCCGGGTAGCGCGTCCGAGGCCCAGATCAGACGGCCGGCTGGATCCGCGAGGACCTGCACGTTCATCCCGTGGTGCTTCTTCTTCCCCGAGTAGTACGGCTGGTCGGCAGCGATGCGGTCGATCGGCAGCACGGTGCCGTCGAGGATCACGTACGCCTTCTTCCGCACGGTCTGCATCGCCTGCTCCAGCGTGGGCGCCAGAGCGGCCAGGAGATCGACGGCCTCGCGTATATAGCGGCAGACCGTCGCGATTCCGACGCGGAAACCCGCTGCGAGGCGGGCGTAGGTGTCGCCGCAGCGCAAGTGGGCCAGGACGAGCAGGGCCTGCCGGCCACAGGCCAGGCGACGCCACCGGGAGCCGATCCGACGGCGGTGACCTGCGAGAAGACCGGAGAGATGTTGCAGGGCCCGGCTGGACAGATTGATACCGGACGGGTAGACAAGCACGCGAAAGCTCCTGGCGGACTGGTCATCTTGGTCGTGAACCCGTCTACCAGGAGCTTTCTTCATGCCCGCTGCCGGGGTCACCAGTCCAACCTCCCGTCAGGTTGGAAACAGCTCCGTGTATCGAAAGTGGATTTTGAACGGTGAATGATCACGGTTCATGGGGCGGGGGATCTCACAGACGAGCAGTGGGCAGTGCTGGAGCCGTTGTTGTACTGGCCGGTTGGCGGATCGGCGAAGGACGATCCGGTCCGATTCGATTCGACGAGTAGACGTGTGGTGCCCACTGGTTGTCCGAGCCGTGGGTGACACCGGCCTCCTGCCACACGCTGCTCCGGCACGTCGGCGGAAAGCGAATACCGATCACGACGTCAAATACGTGACGTGGTTGATTTTTCGTTTTCACAGCGCCGTGGCACCGATAGGCTCATTACGGGCATTGGGGGCTGTCCCGCCGTAAACATATTGTGATTAGAGCCACACTTGCGTGTCGCGAATCGTCAGACTCGGCGACCTGTCAGGTCCCGCGTCGGTCACGCAAGAAATTTATCGGTCACATTCGCTCGAACCGACTACCCTGCGTTCCGCTCAGGGGAAAGCTTCGCGTTGCGTCATACGTTTTCACGAGATTCCCGTGTGGTGGGCCCTCTGGGGCGCGGTAGCTTTTGGTGTCACCACGAAAGCGGGAGCCCCGAATTCCGCTCGGGACCCCCGCACGTGGTGAGCCCAGTCAGATCTCCATAGGAGAAAGAACATGCGCCACCTTCTCCGTCGGCTGCACGGTGCTGTGCGGTCGACTTCGCTTGAGAGTACCCTTCCGTCATTTCTGCTGCCACAAACCACACTGCTCAGGGTTTTCGCGGTCCGGGTCACGTGGGGCTCACTGCTGCTGAGCGTACTGGTCGTCATGACGTCTATGGGAACTTTTTCTGTTCCGTCGGGAGCCTTGTGGGCGCTTGCAGCGGCCTGCGCCGCTGACCAGTCGATGCTGATGTACCAGGGGTACTGCCGCCGTTAGCGGTCGAGCCGGAGACCGGTCTGCGGACGTGGTCTCCGGCTCTCTCCTTGTCATGACGTGATGCCCCGGGGTTCCGGATGCCTACGCATGACGCCTTGATGAATCGGAGAGGGAGACGTGGCTCAGCTCGAAGGGACCTCCCGGGAGCACCAGTACATTTATGCCTTGTGCAGCTACGCACTGTGTCGGCGGCGCTTCCGTCGGCGGCGCGGCCCCGGACGCCCGCGGGCCTATTGCTCCACGGCGTGCCGGCGCTTGGCGCAGCGCCTTCGGGACGATCACAGAGCGTCCACTGGTCAGTGGAGCAACCGTGAGGACAATGGCAGGGTCGCTGCCGAGCGTCTTCAGTATCTGAGCGATCAGTTGCTCGACGGCGAGCGTCGGGCCGCACAGCTGGAGGACTTGGTGCGGGCTGCGGGGGCCGTGGCCGCAGGAGTGGAGTCCTATGTCGGGGCAGCGGTGAATGACGCGCGCAGGCGGGGCCAGAGCTGGGTTTCGGTCGCGCGTGCGGTGAATCTGAGCCCGGACGCGGCTCGTCGTAAGTGGCAGGGCTATACCGGCCCAGAGGCGGCCTCTCTTCCCGAGGCCGTTATGGTCGAGAGCACACCGTTCAGCAGTGCCGAGTATGACGTCGCTTCGGCCCGCTCGAACAGGGAGCAGCTGGGTGCCGCCCTGCGGTATCTCCTCCGAGCCAGTGGACGTACCACCGGTGCCGTGGCTGATCAGGCGGGCATCCCGGCTACGGCATTCTCCCGGCTCCTGACCGGGGAGCGCATCCCCGAGTGGCCGGCCGTCTTTACCCTCACCACCATTCTCGACGGGCGGCCCGAAGAATTACGCATGCTGTGGGAATGGGCCAAGGGCCGGACTCCGACCGCCGCCCATGGCGGTGCCACGGCAGTGGCCCGACTCGGCAATGCGATGCGGGGGCTCCACCTCGCCGCCGGCCGTCCGACCATGCGCGATCTCGGCCTGCCAGGCGTTCACGGAGCAGGCAAGCTGCGGCTCCTGGAGGCAGTTGTCAATGGCGACTCGATGGCCGGCTGGGAGGACATCGCGCTGCTCGTCCAGCACTTGGGCGGCTCCCAGGAACAGTTCCGCCACCTGTGGGAGGACGTTCAGTACAGCATCTTCACTCTGTCGGTGAAGGCAGCGGTACATGGCACGGACTGACCACGGCGTCACACATCCGAAGTCGCTTTGCGGCGCAGCAGCGGCGGCGCGTCGCTTCCCACACGCGGGAGCGACGGCAAGAGTGCTGTCGCCGGTGGCCGACGAGGCAGTCGAGATCGTGTTTCCCGCTGACCTCGTTGCGTTCTGCTCCCGCCGCCGCGCTCTCTACACGCGATACAGTGCGCTGCGCATCCGGAGTTGGACGGCGGGAAGCGAGATCGCTGCTGCGGCTCTCGGCGACCTGGCCCTCCTGTGGCGGGAGGCGCTGGAGAGTCCGTCGCCCGCTGCTCTGTCCTGGCAGTTGCTGGGGATGAGGGTAGTTCGTACCGTCCGTGGCTGCGGCGTAGACCGACTTCATCGGACGTTGTCCGCTCGGCAGGCGGACGTGGTGCTGCTTCGCTACCGCCTCGGCCTGACCGTACGGGAGACCTCCGACCTCATGGGACTCTCGGCGGCAGATGTGCTTGTCGCCTCCCGGGCCGCGTTGAGGTCTCCTTCTCAGTCCCGTCTTCCACTCTGATCCCAGTGCCCCCGGCGCCATTGCCGCGGGGCGACCGGACCGTTGCTGCCCTACCGATGGCATGCCAACGGGTTTTGCGCCACCTTTCGGTGGTCCTCTCGGTGATGAGGTGGCCGAGGGTGGAGTATTACTCCTAACATGGGGCGCCATCAGGGCCGGAGGCCGGCGCACGTCCCCCTGCCTGTCGGGGTATTGCGTCGGCATATGACAGTCGGGGGTCTCACATGGACGTCAGCAAGGCCAGTGTCGCGCGTATGTACGACTATCTGCTGGGCGGTACAGACAATTATGAATCCGACTGGGCCGCGTGCGAGGAACTTTTGCGTCTTGCGCCTAGTACACAGCAAGTCGCGTTAATCAACCGCCAGTTTCTTGTGCGGGCAGTCAAGTACATCGCCGGTACCGGCAACGTGAAGCAGTACATCGATCACGGGTCCGGCCTGCCGACCCAGAACAACGTCCACCAAGTCGCCCAACGATCCGACAAGAGCGCACGCGTCGCGTATGTGGACAACGACCCCATAGTCCTGGCCCACGGGCGCATGATGCTGGAGGAGAATCGGAATACTGCGGTCATCCAAGCCGACATGCTCAACACGAGGCATATCTTCGACCGTGCCGAGGAGCTGGAAATCTACCAGCCAGGGCGTCCCACCGCAGCTCTGTTCGTTTCCGTTCTCCACTGCATCCCGGATGAGAAAGATCCGTGGCAGCTAGTCCGGAATGTCGTCGAGGAACTACCTTCTGGGAGTTATCTCGTGCTCAGTCATTTAGCAAGCGACGACGCTCAACTCCGGGAGGACGTGACCAGGCTGATGCGGCGAGTCACGGGAGATAAGTGGGGAAGAGTCAGATCGTTCGCGGAAGTCGACCGCTTCTTCGAGGGCCTGGAAATCGTCGGAGAACTCTGCGACGTTTCGCGGTGGCGGCCGGACAGCGACCTGGGGCCACGGCAGGAGCAGGCGGAATGGATCGAGTACGGTGGAGTAGCCCGAGTTCCTTAGGGGTCAGCCTTCCAGCCTCTTGATGTGGCGCTCCAGGATCTTCAAAGTCGTCGTCCGGTCCTCCGCCAGGTGCCACAGCGACGTCATGGCGAGTTTGTAGCGCACCAGGTCCTGGGGACGCGTCACATAAGTCCCCATGTCCGGAACTTCCAGATACACCATGTCCATTTCGCGTCCCGGCGGAAAGGTGAGGTGAGTCATAGAGGCGGCTGGGGACAGGGCTTCCGCACCGCGGTCGAAGGAAATGATGCGGAGGTGCACGTGCTCCCTGTTCTCCTCCCAGCTATACAGCTGCCGGAGTTGTTCGCGCATGACGGCTGTGCCGCCAACTCTTCGCACCAAGGCGTTCTCATCGATTACGGCGTAGTACAGCGGCGGCGAGGAGCGTTGGAGCAGTCCCTGCCGGATCAGACGAACATGAACCCGCCGCTCGACATTGCGCTCGATCTGCGCCGCGTCTATCCCGGGTTCACTGTGCACCTGCATGAGGGCGCGCGCGTACGGGCCTGTCTGCAGCAGGCCGGGAATGTACTGCAGTTGGTAGGTCCTGATGGACTTGGCGGACGCCTCGACGCTGATCAGCCGTTCCATCCAGCCGGGCACCACGTCATGGAACTCGCCCCACCACGCATCGGTGTGTGACTTCTGCACAAGGCTGGCTATGATGTCCAGCTCTTCGGCTTCATTCACGCCGTAGTGACGCGCCAGCGCGAGAACGGTCTCCTCACGAAGAGGAGTGATGGCGTTCTCGATACGGCTGAGGGTCGCGACTGATCCGATGACGCCGGCCTTGACGACGTCCGCGCCACGAAGACCCAGACTCTCGCGGAGTTGACGGAGACGAGCACCGACTACTCGGCCCGCTCCTGCCGGAGTGCCGGACGGCTTGGCGCCGCCCGGCACTACATAGAGAGGCTGCCCGCTCAACATCCCACCCCTTGATCGGCATCTCACTCATAGCTTCTCAAGGTGAGGATGCCACATCAACTAGGCGTGAGCGGCCTCCGATGCGATTCAGGCGGCCATGCTGTCGAATTCCCCCTGCCGGGCTCCGGCCAGCATGGCCTTGATCTCCGAACGCGTGAACACCAGCGCCGGCCCCTCCGGGAAGCGTGAATTACTCATCGCCACCTCCCCATTCGGCAGCTCTGCAAATCGCACGCAGTCTCCACCGGCCGGGTTGCTGGCGGAGCTCTTCACCCACCGAACGTCACCCATCGAAGACGCCGGCGCCCCGTTCTGAAAGTTGATCATCCCAGTCCTCTCCTTCGTTGACCTGCACATTTCGCGCTCGCCAGCCTCGCCGTCACGCCCACCCCTCAAACCTGTCGATCTGATTGTCAGGGCTGATGAAATTTCACGGGCCGGTGGAACGCACATGATCGTAGGCGTACGAGCAGGGGTTTCGCCGTCCCCCGAAAGGGCTCTTTTTCAGTATGGTGATACGAGAAAGGATTCGAATGCACGTACAAGCGGAATTCAAGGTTCCGTTTCGATGATGGCCTAAACATCACCCATAGCGACAGGGTGGCTTAAGGTGGCGAAAGTGGCTCGCCGCCTTTAACCGTGCCTGGGATGGGGGGACAGAACCTCTCGGCAAGTTTCATCGCCCCAACCCAGACGGCACGTTCGTACTTCCTCTCTGCTTCCGGTCCCCTCTCAGCCGAAACGGCGAGGCTTGGAGCCGCACCACCAGCCTCCGGCATGACCGAAAGTGCACCTTCCGCCCCCCTTCTTGACCAAGTGCGAGGCCACCTCGCGTACCGGGCCGGATGACGCCAAAGGGTGCGGGCGCCCCGCCCGGCGCCTGCTGCCGCTTCGCCCTTGTCGCCCCCGGCCCCAGTAGGGCGCCCGATGGGAGGCTCGCCCGGATTCCCGGAAACACGGTCACGCTGGCCCGTCCCCCTTGCTACAAGAGCAGCATGGGAATCTGGACCGACGCCTTCATCGCACCCCCGAAATCGACTCTCCTGCGACCGGAGGCGTTCGGTCGGCTCACGGTCGAGCTGGCGCGTGAACGTGTGGCCCGGACCCCGTCGACGCTCCTCGCGGGGCAGCTCTGCGTCAACGCGAGCCTCAACTGGGGCAGTGTCAACGGGCAGGCCCGCTGGGACGGGCGGCCGTCCGCCGGTACGGTGCTGCGGACCGAGGAGTACCGGGGAATCCCGAACCCGGACGACGCCCCCTCCCCTAGGGGCTGTCTGACAAAGGATCTTGGGCGGGTTCGCGGAGCCAGAGGATGAGGGCGGCCAGGTGGACTCCGGCACGGTAGCGGTCGGCGAGTTTGTCGAAGCGGGTGGCGATCGCCCTGAACTGCTTGAGACGGCCGAAGCAGCGTTCGACGACATTGCGGGCTCTGTAGAGTTCGCGGTCGAAGGCGGGAGGTCTGCCGCCCGCTTGGCCGCGCCGCAGACGGTTAGCCTCTTGGTCGGCACGCTCGGGGATCACGGTGCGGATGTTTCGCTCGCGAAGGCCGCGGCGGATGGCCCGGGACGAGTACGCCTTGTCCGCGAGGACCGCGTCGGGCCTGCGGCGGGGTCGTCCGGCGCCGGCTCGGGGCACTCGCAACGCGCCCATGACCGTGTCGAAGACGGTGGAGTCGTTGACGTTGCCCGGCGTGACGACCACGGCCAGGGGCAGGCCCCGGCCGTCACATGCGAGATGGACCTTGGTGGTCAGTCCGCCGCGCGAGCGTCCCAGCGCCTGGCGAGCCGCCGCGCGTGCCGGATCTTCCAGTTCGTCCCCTGCCTCCGCCCCCTTTTTCGCGCGCCGGCGGCGTGCTGATGGGCCCGGCTGATCGTGGAATCGACCGACACCGTCCATTCGACCGCCCCGACGGAGTCGTCCCGGACCTGGGCTTCTTCCAGCAGCCGGGCCCAGGTCCCGTCCGCTTCCCAGCGGGCGAACCGCTCGTAGACGGTTTGCCACGGCCCGTACCGTTCCGGCAGGTCACGCCACGGAGCACCGGTCCGCAACCGCCACAGCACCCCGTTGATCACCTGCCGATGATCCCGCCACGGCCGCCCGCGACCATCAACACTGGGCAGCAAGGGCGCTATCCGCTCCCACGCCACATGCGTCAGCTCACCACGACCCACCACAAGATCAATTATCAGACACGGCCTAGGCGCGTCAGCGGGAACGACTCGGGGCCGGCGGATTCGACCCCGGGGCCGCAGCAGGCGCATCGGACGGAACCCGGCGGTTGCCGGGAGCGGACCGGCTCAGGGCCACCCGGGTGCGTTCAGCGTGCGAAGGCCGTTCGGCGTCCGTCCGGTCGGCCAGGTACTCGGCGGCCCGGATGAGCGCGGGACCCTGGTCGGACAGCTCGTGCGCGTAGTGCCAGCCCTCGGCATTGCGGTGCTCTTCCGCGCTCTCCTGGTAGAGCTGGAGGGAGCCCGGCTGCGAGCCCTCCATGAGCACCATGATCTGGTCCCACTCGTGCCGGAGCCGTCCCGCTCGTCCCAGGGTGGTTTCGATCTCGCGCGACCGGCGCAGGTCTTCGTTGATCGGCCCCACGGCGTAGTCGGAGCTGTCGGTAGCGGCACGGACGCCGGCCAGGACCTCGGGACCGTGGTCGAGGAAGACCTCGACGTGCTTCCACGCTTCGGCGTCACGCTTGACCTTGCCGTCTGCGTAGCCCTTCTCATCGACGGGCCAGCCGTCCTGGTCGCAGAAGGAGTCGGAGACCGCGTCCCAGGAGTTGGACGCGTGGTTGATGCCGGCGGCGGCCGAGGCCAGTGCCGTGATGTGCCGCCGCCACGCCAGGTGATCGGTGACCTCCGGCGGCTGGTCCTCGGCCGGGCCGGAAGAAACGGGGGAAGTGGTCATGATCGTTCGTTTCTTGTTCCTGGCCTGTCTTCACCGTGAGTGCGGCAGCGGACGGGAGGGGGCGACCGGAGGCTGAGCAGTGGTCGGTTCGCTCGGCGGACCGGCCGAGATCCCTCGTGCTGCGGCGGCTGGCGAGGCGCGGGGTGCTGCTGCGTAGCGCTCCGCGCGGACCTCGTGGCTGATGTCCAGGCCGGCGCGGTGCAGGTCCTCGCCCAGTACAAACAGTCGTCCGGCGAGGTGGTCCAGCCTGTGGGCCCCTCCTTCGACACCGTGCGTGAGACACCACACCGCGGCCTCCGCGAGGACCCGGTGCAGGTGGGTCAGCCCACCGGAGTCTCCGCTGAGGGCCGTGACGAACCGCTCCTCGAACTCCTCGGGTGAGGCGGCGGCGAGACGATTGGCATCGGGGAATTCCCCGCCGCTTCCTTGAGCGCGGCCGTCCTCCGGACTCATCGCCGCACTTCCTGGACTCGGAGCGCCGACAACGCTTCAGGATTTGTGAACTCGGCGCTGTTTTCGGACATGCGGGCGTCGGTGTCGAACAGCTCGCGCTCGGCCGGGTGCAGGATGTGCTGGGTGATGAAGGACCGGCCGGCGACTTTCCACAGGCCCCGGCCCTTGGTCAGGGCGGATACCGCCTGGGTCTCGACGCCGGTCAGGCCGAGCAGAGAGGCGGCGGCGTCGAGCTGGTCGGGTTCCTGGCGGTAGATGATGCGGGTGGAGCAGTCGGCCAGGAGACCCTCGGCCAGCACCCGGCCGCGCGAGCCGGCGTCGCCCGCCGAGAGCAGATCGCTGAGCCGGTGGATGATCATCAAGTTCGCGATGCCCAGGCCCCGGGACAACTTCCACTGCGACTGCATGCGTTCGAGCAGGCCGACGTGCCGCATCAGCCGCCACGCCTCGTCGTAGATCACCCAGCGACGGCCCCCGTGAGGGTCGGCGAGGGCGGACTCCATCCACGCTGAAGCGCAGGTCATCGCGAGAACCAGCGCGGTGTCGTCGCCGGAGCCGCCGAGGCGGGAGAGGTCGATGGACAGCATCGGCGCGGTCGGGTCGAACGCCACGGTGCTCGGGGCGTCGAACATGCCGCTGAGGTCGCCGTGTACCAGGCGGCGCAGGGCGTGCGCGAGGTCCTGGGCGGCCGATCCGAGGTGTCCGGCCTGGTGGCCGAGGGCATGGTCGAGGCGTTCGGGGGAGCCGAGGGCGTGCGCTATCTCGCCGAGCAGGGGCACCGTGCCCCGGGCGGCGGCCTCGGCGACGACCAGGTCCAGGGCGAGGTCCAGGGCGGTGTGCTCCATCGGCAGCAGATCGCGCTTGAGGACGGTGCGCGCCAGGCTGCCCAGGAGCAGCAGCCGGCGCTTCCGCACCTCCGTCGCCCAGTCCTCCTTGCTGACGGAGGCGGGCCGGGCCGGGGCGTCCAGCGGGTTCAACCTTCCCGGGAGGCCGGGGCCCAGAGCGATGCTGTAGCCGCCGAGGGCCTGCGCGACGGACGTCCACTCGCCCTTCGGGTCGCAGGGGATGTAGATCCGGTAGCCGTGGGCGATCGACCGGGTAGCGATGGACTTCGCGAGCGCCGACTTGCCCATGCCGATGATCCCGGCAAGGACGACGTTGGGGTTGGTGAAGTCCTCGATCCGGCCGCTGTTGTACAGCGAGAAGGGGTCGAAGCAGAAGGCGGCTTCGGCGTGGACGTCGCGGCCGATGAAGACGCCCTCCGCTCCCAGGCCGCCTTCTGCCACGAAGGGGTAGGCGCCCGAAGCGGTGGCGGTGGTCATCCGGTGGACGGGCAGGCGGAGCTTGCCGCCCCGGGCCGAGGACGCGCCGGGGCGACCCGCCGGCGGATAGGTGGGGCGCAGTTCCGGGTCGAGGGTCTGCTCGGCGCGGTGCTTGGGCGGGGTGCCGGCGAGGCGGGCCTTGTGGCGAGCCTCGGCGAAACCAGCTCGGGCAGCCCGCTGCTCGGCACGCGACGCCTTGTGCGGCACGAACAGCGGAGAGGCGCTGGCGCGGGTACTGGACATGAACGTTTCTCCAGGTAAGGGGCGGTCAGCGGCGGACGAGGCCCGTGAACGGCGCGTGCAGGTCGGCCGGGGTCGTGCGGCGGCGCACCAGGTGCGCGGTGCGCTGGTGGCGCTGGCAGATGGACAGCTCCGGTGCCCCTTCGGGCAGGCCGGCCCGGCACGCCTCGAGTTCGGGAACCTCGCCCGAATCCGGCCGGGGAGCTGCGTGGTAGGCGGCGTGGAGGTGCTCGGCGGCCTGCCAGATCCGGGTGCGGGCGGCACGGAGCTGCTCGCCCTCGCCGGGCACGAGCCGTCCGGTCCGGGCGGCGTGGGCGTCGAGCAGTCCGTGCAGCGAGACGAGGTGGGAGTGCAGGGCGTCCAGCTCGGCCCGGGTGGTGACGAGCGGGCCGCCGGGGAGGTTGAGCGCGCGGTGGAAGTCGAGCGCGGCGGTGGCGAAGGGCACGAAGTCCTGCGCGGTGGTGCTGGGAGTGCGGGACATGGCGGTGCTCTTTCGAAAGGAAGGGAGGGCCGCGGTCAGGCGGCGAGCGCGAGCGGCAGGGCGGCGGCGGTGAACGCCTCGGCCTGCTGCCAGGTCAGCGGCCGGACGTCGAGCTGGGCGCCGACGGCGGCGGTCTCCACGACCGCGCAGGCGGTACGCAGTTTGTCCTCGGAGTCGGCCGAGACGGTCAGCAGCCCGGTCAGGGCGACATCGGCGTGCCCGGCGATGAGCTGGCGCTCGCGGGACTTGATGTCCTGGTACTCGATCGAGTCCGCCTCGGAGTCGACCTGGCCGCGCCGGGCCCGCTCGGCGGCATCGGCGATCACGCTGGCCTTCTTGCGCTGGACATCGCGCAGTGCGGCGTCCAGACCCTTCGGCTCGTAGGACAGCGACAGCGTGCGCCGGACCCCGCCGGTGAACAGCAGCTGGTGCAGGAAGCCGGCCGACGTTTCGGTCCTCGGCCAGTTCTCCACCCAGTAGGTGGCGTGGACGGCCGAGTCGGTCGCGATGCGGTCCGCCTTCTCCACGACCACCACCGGTCCGGCGGCGGCGGGATCGGCCTCGGGGCGTCCGGCGGTCGACCACCGGTCCAGCGCCGCGAGCGCCGTCGGGTCGTAGGCGGTGCGCACCACGGCCGCGATCTCGCGGGCGGTGAGCCAGCCGGTCGGGTTGAGCCCGGCGGTCCGCGCGGCCTGCTCGAAGGTCGAGGTGAGCTGCGCCAGGACGCTGAACGCGCCGGTCAGCCCGCCGCCGGCCTGGTTGATCAGCCGTCGTGCGGCCTTGGTGTCCATGGACAGTGCGACGTACGCCTCGTGCGGGGCGGCGGCCGGGCCCGCGCTCTGGATCAGCTCGCCGTAGATCGCGCCGGCCATCGGGGCGTCGGGCCGGCCGTGTTCTTCCCAGTAGCGGCGCAGCGCGTCGCCGGAATCGGGGACGGTGCGCTCGATGACCTGGATGCGGGCGACCTGCCCGGTCCGGGCGAGCGCGGCCAGGGCGCGTCCCCAGCCGTTGACGTTGGCCTGCTGGGTGCCCGGGTCGAGCAGCGCGTAGGCGCGGGAGGAGACCTTGACCACTGCGGTCAGCGTGCCGCTGTGCGGGTCGTGGACCGCGCCGTACCGGCCGTCGGGCGCCGTGGCCACGCGCAGGCTGGCCGCGGTGCCGGGAAGGTGGAGCAGTCCCTCGCGGGTCGGTCGGCGCGAGGGCCGGGTGAGCCAGACGAGCTGGCCGCGCATCCGGCGCAGCATGTAGCGGGTGACGATCGGAGCCCAGTCCGCCAGGGCACGGCCCCGGTGACGGACGAAGACGACCAGGGCGATCAGCGCCCACAGCGGGATGAGCTGAAGAGCTCCGACCACGCCCCGGGTCAGGACGACGCCGAGGAGGAGAAGGCCGGTGAGGCCGGCGACGAGGAGCTGCGGGGCGGTCAGGCCGAGCAGGATGCCGCGCCTGCTGCGGTGAGGGAACTTCACGGTGGCGGTAGGGGCCTGGTGCTTGCCGGACATGGTGGTTCCAGACGGTGAGAGCGGGCGGAAGGGGGCGGGGCGCGCGGCGCTCTTCTGGAGATCACGATGGAACCTTTCTGCTGGTCGGGCGGGGTGGGGGCGGGCTGCGGAAGAGGTAGCCCGCCCCCGGGGTGTGGTGGGTCAGGAACCCTCGGGCGGCTGGGTGGGGAACACCCAGTTCGTCGGCGTCGGCGAATCGGTGGCCGACGGTCCGGCGGGAGGCGTCGACGGGGCCGCAGGGCCGACAGACGGCGTGATGCCCGTGTAGCTCACGCCGTTGCTCGGAGCCGACGAGCCGGTGAGGTGACCGGAGTCGCCGGTGCGGCCCTGGACGACAGCCTGGGCACCTTCCGCCTCATCGCTGGGGCGCGTGATCAGCGGCGGGATCCCCGGGCGCTGGATCAGGGGCTGTCCCTTGTCGCCGGTGGCGTTCGGGTCCTCGCCGTAGCGGAAGCGGGTCTGCTGCTTGGGCGGAGCGCCGTCGATGCCCTCCTTGCTGAGGGTGCTGCCAGCGGGGTTGATGCCGGAGGCGACCCCGTCGGTGTCCGCGCCGGGGACCTTGCTCGGGCCCTGCGGAGCGGGAGCACCGGTGCCGGCCTGCATCGCCAGGGTGCCCGCGGTCTTCGCCGCCCCTGCGGCGACCGCCATGCCAGCGACACTGGTGCGGTGCAGGTCGTCGTGGCCGCCGCCGTCGCTGGCCCAGTGGACGAACTTGTAAGTGGCGTACGGGCACAGCAGTACCAGGACCATCACGACGAGGCCGGCCATCGCGTCGGACAGGGCCGACATGCCGTCGCTGGCGTCGGACTTGCCCATGGCGGAGACGCCGATCAGGAAGACGACGGTCATCAGGAGTTTGCTGACGATCAGGGTGGCGGTGGCCTCGATCCAGCCGCGCCGCCACCGCTTGGCGACCTCCCAGCCGCCGCCGGCCCCGGCGAACACGGCGAGCGCGACCATGATCAGGACGCCGACCTTCCGGGCGACCATGACGCCCCAGTACAGGAAGGCGCCGATCGCGCACCCCAGGGCGACCAGGGCCGGGACGCCCCAGCCCAGGCCGTACATCGCCCCCATTTGGTTGACCTTGACCACGCGTCGGATCGCGTCGTCGACGGAGGTGTTGGCGGCCTGGAACAGGCCGTTGGACAGGGCGTCGACCACGGTGATGGCGACGCTGGTGAAGGAGATGGCGCAGAAGCTGAACAGGACGCCGGTCATGGTGCCGAACGCGGCCTGGGCCAGGGCGCGCTCGTCGCGCCGCCAGGCGGCGAGCATCAACTGGATGCAGAACGTGCCGACGGTGAGCGCGAGCCCGATGGGCAGCAGCAGCGCGTAGTTGTCCCGGAACCATCCGGCGGACAGGTTGATAGCGGTGGTTTGGTCGACGGTCTTGGCGGCGAGGTCGGCCGCGCTGGCCGCCAGCTCGCCGGCGCTCTTCGCGATCCACGCGCCGATGCCGTCGGTGACGGCCCCGGCAGGGTTGGTGGCGAAGTCGACGGCTCCGCACATCTTGTCCATCAGGGGAAGGTCGCAGACTCCCATGGTCGTACCTCCTTTCTAGGGTGACAGGTCAGGGCGAGACGGCCGGCATGACGCCGGCCAGGGCGCAGGGCTGGTCGGGTCGGCACTGGACCGCGAGGGTGGCGGACCGGCTCTCCGCGCCGCCGGCGGGCGAGCCCTTCCAGGCGATCGACTGCTTGCCGGAGACCGTCACCGCGTAGACGTACGCCTGCGTGATCGCGCCGGGGTCTTCCTGAAGGGTCCGGGTGAAGGCGTTCGGGAAGTGCCCCTCGTGGACCGTGGCGGTGGCGAACTGGCCGTTGGAGGCCATCTCCTGCCACAGCACGGCGGAGGGAACGGCCCTGTCGACCGAGGCAGCATCGGCGTACTTCACCTCGGAGGTCAGCCACCCGCGAAGAGCCCTGCGCAGCTCGGGCTGCGTGTACGCGCGGGTGTCGTACGACCACAGCGCCATAGCGGCTGCCTTCCCGAACCAGATCGGGTCATGGGTCGTCGGCGGGACCGGAAGCGCACCAGGGCGGGCGAGCCGTTCGGGTGTCCCGGACGGAGGGGCCGCCGGGGTGGAGGCGGCGGGTGAACTCGGCTGCAGGGCAGAGGGTTCGGAGGAGCTTCGGCCGTCGCGGGTGAGGTAGGCGGCCAGGCCGGCGAGGGCAAGCAGCACGGCCAGGACGACGGTGCCGAGCAGCGCCCGGCGGCGCACGCGAGATGCGCCGCCGGGGTGGGTGGAGTGCTGAGCCATCAGCGGACCTGCGTCCCCAGCGTGCTGAAGAAGGCAACCACGCCATTCGCGGCGCCGAGCAGAAGAGCCGCGCCGGCGCTGACCAGTACGCCCTTCTTCCCGTTCGCTTCCGCCTGGTGCCCGCCACTGTGATGACCCCACGCCCACACGCCTGCGCTGACGGCGAGCGCGCCGACCACGGCGATCAGCCCGAACAAGTTGATGGAGCCCATCACCTGCTTGAGAACGGACAGGCCCGGAAGACCACCCTCGTTCGGCTTGATCCCGGGGTCGTAGGCGAGCTGGATGACCTGTTCGGCGAGATACATGAAGAACTCCAGTTCGATTTTGCTGCACGCCGAAGCCCGCGGGCACGACGGTGCGAGGAGAGGAAGGGGGAGAGGGGAAGCGCCGGTCAGAGGACTCGGCGGGCCGCGAGGATCTGCGGCTTCCAGCGGGCGAGGGTCGTGATGCGGACCACGTCTCCGGTGCGCGGGGCGTGCACGATCAGGCCCTGCCCGATGAACATGCCGACGTGCTCGGGGACGGCGGCCGTCCCCTCGGTGAAGAGCAGGTCACCCGGCTGCAGGGCGGAAACCGTGACCGGCTTGCCCTCCCTGACCTGCGTGTACGTCGTGCGGGACAGGGTGATGCCGGCGGCCTTGTACGCCTGCTGCATCAACGAGGAGCAGTCGCATCGGCCCATCGCGTCCTTGCCGTGCGAGTTCTCGCAGGTCCCACCCCACTGGTAGGGGGTGCCGAGCTGGCCGAGCGCCCACCGGATCGCCGTCTGGACCTCTCGCTGAGCGTCTGCGGGGATCTTGTAGTCGGCCGGCACCGCGCCGGGCGGGATGGTCCCGAAGTCGGTCCCGTCCCCGTCCGCCGCACAGCCGCCCGCGGTACCGGGCGGAGGACCGCCGACATCGCCCCCGCCGGACGGCGAAGGACTCGGCGACGGACTGCCGGTCTTCGCCAGCAGCGGCTCGATGGCCTTCTGCAGGGCGGTGGCCAGCGGCTCCCACTTGGCGTACGCCTCCGGGAAGCCCGACCGCTGAACCGCCTGGGCGGCCTGGGTGACGGACAGAGACTGCCAGCCCGAGACGTTCTTGAGCCCCTCGTAGAACTTGGTCGAGGCGTGCACCGGGTCGAGGATCTCGTTCGCCGTGCCCCAGCCCATCGACGGCCGCTGCTGGAACAGGCCCAGCGAATCGCGGTCGCCCCAGGTCAGGTTCCGCAGGCCGCTCTCCTGAAGGGCGGTCGCCAGGGCCACGACCTGACCCCGGGCCGGGATGTTCATCGCGACGCCGGTGGCCTGGATCGTCTTGGCGTTCGGCACCTGCTCGGCCGGATCGTCCAGACCCGGCACGGAGAGCGAGCCCTTGTCGCCACCCGCCAGGATGGCCTTCACCTGCTTGGCGACGGCAGCGCTGTCCACGGCCTGTGTACCGCCGGTCGAGCAGGAGGCCGAGGCGGTCCCGGCCGCGTAGGCGAGGACCGGAGCGGCCAGCAGCAGCGGGCCGGTCGCGCAGAGCCCGACGACGGCTCCGGTGGTCTTCTTCATCGCCGCCGCCGTTCACCGAGGCGGCGGTGTCGGCCGGGTGTTGGCGACGGATCGGGGCGTGGGCGTTTCAGGGCATGGTGCATCGCAGCGGCTCCTTGAGGGGTTCGTAGGAGACGCGGTGCCGACTTCTCGTGCAAAGCCGCCGGCACCGCGCCGACGTGCATCCGCCGCTCGGGCGGGCCCGGGTCAAGGGAGTTGGTAGCTCCCGGACGCCGGTCTCAGGTCACGCGCGGCAGCCAGCCGCGCTCGTAATCTCAGGCAGTACACGAGGACCTCCGGACGGCATCGGGAAACGCGTGGGCAACGTGCCCTTCATACCGCTCGACTGGACGAGACAGCACGGAAAAGCACAGGTCAGCGGGTGTGGAGCGAGGCTCGGTCCCGGTGACACGGCGAGACAGTAGACCGGGATTCCGGCCGCACCAAACGACCTCCGCACCCGGGTCCCTGGCCCGGACCGCCTCGTTAGGACCGGCCGGAGATCGCCGCTAACCTCCGGCACAACCCCACACCGGAAGAACGCCGTTGAGCGCTGCCCGGAGCGGGAGCGGACCCGCCATGCCCTGAGAAAGGCCCCCCATGACCTACACGCTGCACCGAGGCGACGCCCTGACCGTCCTGAAGTCCCTCCCGGACCAGAGCGTCGACGCGGTGATCACCGACCCGCCGTACAATTCCGGCGGACGCACCAGCGCGGACCGCACCGGACGGACCGCGCGCGCCAAGTACGTCACCAGCAACTCGGCGCACGACCTCGCGAACTTCCCCGGCGAGAACCGCGACCAGCGCTCCTACCGCTCCTGGCTGACCGAGCTGCTCACCGAGTCGTACCGGGCCTCGACCGAGCACGCGGTGGCCATGGTCTTCACCGACTGGCGCCAGGAACCGACCACGACCGACGCCCTGCAGATGGCCGGCTGGACCTGGAGCGGCACGATGCCGTGGATCAAGCCGGCCAGCCGGCCTCGTAAGGGCGGGCCGAAGCAGGACTCCGAGTTCATCGTCTGGGGCGTCAAGGGATCCCTCGACAACACCCGCGACCTCTACCTGCCCGGCCACTACATCGCCTCCCAGCCCCGCAAGAGCCGGGTCCACATCACCCAGAAGCCCGTCGAGATCATGCAGCAGCTCGTCCAGGTCTGCCCCGAGGGCGGCACCGTGCTCGACCCGTTCACCGGCAGCGGCTCCACGGGCGTCGCGGCCCTGCGCGAGGGCCGCCGCTTCGTGGGCGTCGAGCTGTCCTCCCACTACGCCGATGTCGCCGAGGAGCGGCTGCGCGCCGAGCTGACGAAGGACGACTTCGACCTGGCCGGACCGGAGGCATGACCATGAGACCGGAGAGAGCCCGGGGCCGGCGGGCCGCAGACGCCGAAGGGCGGTTGGAGCATCGAGAACCGATGCTCCAACCGCCCTTCCGCTCGTATCAGGCCGCCTCGAACGCCCGCCGGATCAGCGGCGCCGCCTTCTCCGGGTCCGCCGCCGATACGAGACGGACCTCCAGGTCCCCGGTCCCCAGGTGCCCGATGCCGCGCATGTCCCGGGTGAAGCCCTCCTCCAGCACGACCGAGTCCGGGTCGAGTCTGAGATAGACCAAGATCGCCCCGTGCTTCGGACGGAAGAGCACCGAGGCCACGTTCACCAGCCGCCGATAGGCGATGTAGTGCTTGAGAGGCACCACCTCGACCTCGCCCCACGCCGTGAGCGCCTCGTCCAGCTCCGCGTACAGGTCCCGCAAGCACTCCGGCACGAGCCCGGCGCCCGCCGGCGGGGAAACCACTGCGGTCGCCGGCACGCCGCCGACCGCCGCTTCCCGCTCCCGGCTCCGCCGGGACGAAGCCGCGCTCGGGCCGCCGGGCGAGGAGTCGACGTGCAGCAGGCTCAGCAGGCCGCCCTCGAAGATCCGGTAGCGCACCAGGTCGATCCGCTCGGGCAGCCGCTGCACCGCCACCCGGTCGTGGTGGGAGAAGCCGGCCGCGACGCAGACCATCCGCGGACGCCGCCAGTCGATCGATTCGGCCGCCTCCGCGCCCAGCACCTTCCGCACGAGCGCCTCGAACTCGTGGTGCGCCGACTCCAGCCAGGACAGATAGGAGACGGCCTGCGACAGGACCCCGTTGTCCGAGCCCTTCTTGAACTCGATCACGACTGGGCTGCCGTTCTCGTCCAGGCCGAGGGTGTCGATCCGCCCCCGGTGCCACGGGCCGGTCGGGTACTCCGACGCGAGGAACCGAATGCCGAGCATCTGCTCCAAGCCAGCCTCGACCCGCCGCTGCAGCTCCACCTCCAGCGCCACCGTCGAACCCGACAGCTCCACGTCGCTCCCGGCCGCGTCCTGCCGGAACAACATCAGCTCCGCCATGCTGCCGCCCCCTCCCCGTGCTCGCCGTACGAAGACGCAATCGATGGAGGGGGCGAAGTATTCCGGTCGGGACAGAACTCGCCCTCTCGCTGGCCATGTGCTCCGGGGCTGGGCGAACCGCTGGATCGGCGGACCTTGACCTGTTCGCCAGGATGCGTCGGCGGACTCGTCAGCCGCTGCCTGTGTCCGCCACCATCGTTTCCTTCTGGTGTACGTCATGGCGTCAAAAGGTCTACGATATGTTCTCCTCTGGTTGACAATCGGCTATGCGGTCCGGCAGGATCTTCGCCCATGAGGATCAAGGACTGCGATCGGGCACACCTCGTCGTGAGCGAAGCGCGGGCCGAGCGTGCTCGTACCGCGTCTGCGCCGGGTGAACTCGTCAGACAGGCCAAGCGGTTGGTCGAGAAGGCGGACGAGCTGCTGGAGCAGGCGGTCATTGCCGAGCGCGAGCGCGGTACCTCATGGGAGAGGATCGGCCAGGCTCTCGGCGGGCAGTCCAAGTCCGCGGCGCACAAACGCTATGCGCCGGCCCTGACAGAGCACCTGGAGTGCGTGGACGCCACCACTGTGGAGGATGAGGACTCCGGGGAGGAACTCCTCGTCTCCCACTCGTTCCTTGTCCCCTACGGCCTGCTGGAGAACACTTGGAACGAGGCCAAGCAGATCGTCGAGAGTCAAGAAGCGCTCGATCATCTGCGTGAAGCAACTGTTGCCACCTCGGGTGACGCAGGCACCGCTGCAGACGTGTATTACACGCCTCGTGCCCTGATCGATCAGCTCGAGAAGGTACGCCTCACCGAGCGCGCCGTGCTTCAGCCGTGGATGCATCCTGCGGCTGGGTCTGCATCCATGTTGCGCGATGCGCTGGAGTACGTCGAGCGGCGGGCCGTCGAGGAACGCGGTCCAGGAAGCCTGGCCGCCCGTCTGGAAGCCGTTGAGTCCCGGCTGGCTGCCGTCGAAGCCGCGCTTCTGGACACGGCCGTCGAGTAGGACGCCCCAAAGCCCCGGCGCCCCCGCAGCGCCACCTTCCACAGCAACACCCGCGGGGGTGACCGGTCCACCAATGCACCCCCGAAATGAGGAGCGATCGGTTTTGTCCAGTATGCAGCAGGGCCCCTATGGGGGCGAAGGCCCGAAGCCGAACACGGTCTGGTGGGCCCTGGCGGCGGGGTACGTTGCCGGTAGTGCCGGTGCGACCGGGGTGCTCAATGGCGGTCTGAGCGCCACGGCGGCGATCGCCTCGTCCCTGATCCAGGGGGTGATCGGCGCCGCTGCCTGGGTCTACGTCCAGCGCAAGCAGCGATAGCGCTTCTAGTCGCAGGATGGTGCCGCCGGCTTCGGCTTCGGCTTGGCGCCGGCGGCCCCGTCGTGCCCGCATCGCCTTACGGCGGGCACGATGAGCGGATGGCGGTAGTCCGGGACGTTCCGACCACCCACGGACTGTCCGTGGATGCCATCGGCCGACGGCCACTGGCAGGTCGGCCGCCTCGGTACCCGGAAAGCGGCTGCGGGCGAAGTGCGCGTGGGGAGGTCGAGGGAGCGCTGCGCTCGGCGGACGCACTGTGGAAGATCTACAACCCGCATGGAGCCTCTCGCCGTCGTCATCGGTGGCACTCCCGGTGGCCAGCCGGTGGCCGGACGCCTTTGGACGGGCTAACAGGACCTAGCACGGGTTAACTCATCACACGTGCTCTGATCAGGCAGAACGTCACTTGGTGGCACGACCGAGCACCATGCAGCATGAACGCTCACGGTCTCGTAATGCGTAGGTCTCGGGTTCGAATCCCGAAGGCGGCTCAGTTGAACCCCAGGTCACATTGCCCGTGACCTGGGGTTTTCTGTTGCTCAGGGCATGACGCGTCACACGGTTTGGGTGCCGAGACTTTGCTTGCGTGAGCGATGCGTGAGCGGAGCCGCTCGGTACCTACTTCTTGGGCTTGTGGCGGGTGGCCTTCTTGGTGGCCTTGGTCTTGGCTTTCGCCTTGTCCTTCTTCGGCTTGCCGCCCTTGCCGGCGCCGGCCCCCTTGGACGCAGCCTTCCTGGCCTTCTCCTTCTGCGCGGCCTTGCGCGCGGCCTTCTCGGCCTCGGCCTTGCGCTGGAGGGGGACGAGCTTCGCGGTCGCCTCGGCGGCACTCTTCCCGACGTGGGGGAGCACGCTCTGGTAGATGTCCCGCGTGATCCGGGTGTCGCTGTGCCCGAGTGTGTCCGACACGATCTTGATGTCGATGTCAGCGGCGAGCATGAGAGTGGCCGCGCCGTGGCGCAGGTCGTGTAGCCGGATCGGCGGGAGGCCGGAGGCGGCGACGAGGCGCTCGAAGAGGTCGGTGACCTTGCCCGGATGGAGCCAGGAGCCGTCTTCCTGCGTGAAGACGTGGCCGGTCTCGACCCAGGCAGTGCCCCACTTCTCGCGGGCTTTGCCCTGCCTCTCGCCGTGGCGCTTCAGGACGTCGACCGTGTCGTCGTCGAGGGCGACCACGCGGGAGCCGCTGTCGGTCTTGGGGTCGGACGCTTCCACTTCCCAGCCGTCCTGGACGAGTTGGGAGGAGACGGTGAGGAAGTGGGTGTCGAGGTTCGTCTCCGACCACGGCTGCCCGCATGCCTCGCCACGGCGCAGGCCCCGGAAGGCGATCAGGTGCCACATCGCGTACAGCCGGTCCTCGGCGACGAAGTCGAGGAAGGCGCCGGTCTGTTCTGGCGTCCAGACCATCACGGGCGAGGGCTTCTCGCCCGTCTGCTCCCACTTGGCGACCCGCTCGTCGGTCCACACGAGCGCCTTCGGCTTGCGTACGGGGTCGATCTCCACGTGGGCGGCCGGGTTGAACGTGATGATCTGCTGCCCGATCGCGTCGTTCAGAGCCGCGCGAAGGGTCGCCTTCACGTGCTGACGGGTGGCGGGGCCGGTGATGCGCCGGAAGGGCGGCATCTCGTCGATCGCGGCCTTCATCGCCCTACGGCGGGCACGGTGCTCTGTGCCCTTCCATGGGACGGTCGCCAACTCGTCAATTGCGGATCGGCGTTGGGCGTTGTCCTCCAGGATCTGCGCGTTGGCGTCGCGGATTTCGGTGAACATCTCGCTGAGGTGGCTGACACGTAGTCGGTCCAGGCGCCGGTCGCCGATGCGCGGCTTCAGGTGGACGCGGATGTCGGTCTCGTAGCGGTTGAGGCCGGACTTGCGTATGCGCTTGCCGGCCAGCCAACGGTCGAGCCATTCGGCGACGGTCAGGCTGCCGATGAGGTCCTGACCGGAGTTGAGGCGCCGCCGCGTCTCCTCGACCTCGGGCAGAGGAGACCACTCGCGGCTGACCTCGGCCAGCATCTCGGCGATGAGTTCGGTGCCCTCGGGGTCGTCCGAGTCGGCGAGCCCGAGGAGCGCGCGTACGTGGTCGAGATCGGCCTGGGCCGTCTTGAGGCTGCCGTATCCGCCACGGGCGAAGGAACGGCGGGTGCCGCCTTCGCGGGGTGAGAGCTCCTGGCGTACGGAGTAGGTGCAGTGGTTCCTGCTGTTGCGCTTGGGGCAGGAGGTGCCGAGTTCCTTGCCGGTCTTCGGGTCCCGGCAGGAGCAGCGGCGGTAGGTGGAGCCCTTCAAAGAACATTCTCCTCGGTGGTGTCGGGGTCGGTGCCGGTCGATTCGATGGCGCTGATGACGTCGGGCCACAGGTATGGGGGCGTGACGCCCTCTTCCTCGATGTAGGCGCGGACCCGGTGCAGGCGTGTCTTGGCCTTCTCGGCGGCTACGGCGGCCTGCGCTTGAGCTCGCAGGGCCTCGGCCTTTCTATCCGCGTTGTTGGCGGTCTTGGCCTGGTAGCGGGCGTGTTCCTCGTCTTGCTGTGCGCGGCGCATCTGCTCCTGCGCGGTGTGGTGGGCGCGGAAATAGCGGAGCATGTCGTCGTCCGCGCCGAGGGCGGTCTCCTCCCCGGTGAACCAGCGCAGCGCGTCCGGCCACCAGCGCGGCCGGTATGTCACCCGGGTCGTTGGCAACGACCACACCCCGCACAAGTTCGCCACCTTCGCGATGGCGGCCATTGCGGGCATCGGTGACCTGCCGGACACGGTCATGGATCGATCGGTCGTCATCCGCATGCGCCGCCGGGCCGAGGGCGAGAAGGTCAAATCCTTCCGCTCGCGACGCGACATCCCCGCTCTGCACGAGCTACGCGACCGCATCCGCGCCTGGGCCCTCCCACTGCTGGAGGATGCCGCGATCCTGGACCCGGAAATGCCGGTCGAGGATCGAGCCGCCGACACCTGGGAGCCCCTGGTAATCGTCGCCGACCTGGTCGGTGGTCGCTGGCCACGGCTCGCGCGGATCGCGTGCGCCCGAATGGTCGCCGTCGAGGTGGCGGCCGAGGAAGACCACCCGAGCGGGGCGCGCATCCTCGCCGATATCCGACGGGTCTTCTTCGCCCAGCGAGAGGCGGACAGCCTCTCAACCGAAGACCTTCTGCGCCACCTGAACGCGGACGCAGAAGCACCGTGGGGAGAGCGTGGACGCTTCGGGCTGACCTCGCGGGAGCTCAGCGGGATGCTGCGGGACTACGACATCCGGCCCGGCAATGTACGCATGGCCGATCGGACGCAGCGCAAGGGCTACATGCGCAACAAGTTCCTCGACGCCTGGCGGCGGTACTGCCCGACCGTCCACCCCGTCGACGCTCGTCGCGGCGAAGCCTGACCCTCACCTCCCTGGTTGCCGTACTTGCCGTCCCTGCCGTGATCGTGCAGGTCAGGGCACACGCCAGCAAGACGGCAGCCGAGGGCAAGACGGCAGCGCACGCGCCTGAGAACGTGCAGCCCGCAGGGGACGGCGTCCAGATCCGTCTTGCCCCGTCCCAGGCGTCCTCGCCGTATCGCCGCAGGTCACAGTCCTGCTTGCCGGGACGGCTGCCATAACGCAACCGTCCCGGTGAGGGACAAGCCGTCCCAAGGCGGAGCCCGAACCGAAGCCGCCGCCTCCCTGTCCCGAATCGGGACAAGACGCTGGCGCTGCCCGCCAGGACGGCACGTCCGGAGCGCTGCCGTCCCGCGCTGACCTGCACCTGCAACGGCTGAGACGGCAAAGACGCCCCACACCACCACCCCCAGGAGTTTCCCGCTTGACCGCCCCGCACCTCACCACGCAAGCACCCCAGCCGCGAGCCGACGTCCGCAGCGAAAGGCAGCCGACGAAGCGGGTCGACGCCGAGCAACTCGTGCTCGGCGCGGCTGGCCTCGTCATCGTCGCCCTGACAGCCGGAGCGTTCTGGCTCTCCTACGCGCACCTCGCCGACGTCGCCGGCCAACACGGGCTCGGAGCAACCCCCATCCGCCGCTGGGCCTGGCCCGCCACCCTGGACGCGTTCATCGTCGCGGGCGAACTGCTCATGCTGCGCGCAGCGTCCCGCTCCTCGACTACGTGGTCGCAGCCGTTCCTCCGGCCGCCGCGATGGTCGCCTTCGGCGTCCTGATGCGACAGATCCACCAGCTCGTCGCACCGCCCGACGGCTCCTCGGACAGGGGTTCCGTAAAGGCGCAGGAACGATCGGTCGGCGACATCAACCACAGCCACCGGCCAGACGCCGCTCCTGATAGTTCGCCGGTCTCCGGTGACGAGCGGACGGAACCTGCGCCCCAGGTTCCGGAGAGCAAGTCGAGCGGTGGTCGTCCGCCGAAAGCGACCATCGCGGAGCTGGCGAACATCGGACGGACGACCGGTCATCAGCACGGTAAGCTCACGCGCGGCCTGCTTCGAGCGGCAGTGAAGGACCGAGACCTGACGATCGGCAGTGAGCGGCAGACCGAGGTGATGGAACTACTTCGGCCGGAACTCGAAGCAGCTGGCATAGAGGTCTCCAGGCGCTGACCCCGGCCTGCTCGGGTGCCCGGAACCCCTCCGGTCACCCGAGCATCGGCCAACCGGCCCGCAGCTTTCCACACCTGTGGACAACGCGACGACCGCGCCGCGCAAGCATCGCCACCCCGCACGCCCAGCCGTACATGGAGCATCTCCCTTGACGCGCAATCAGCGCCTGCCTGAGGACACCCACTCTGAGCCACCTGACTCGCCGCAGTCTCCTACGCTGCTGGCACGTCTGCGGCAGGCGTTCGGACGGACGGCCCCTGGCGGAGCCAGTAGTACCCCGAGTCCGACTCAAGGCCGGCCTTCGGGGTCTCCGCCCCAGGGGTGGCGGAGACAGCCCAGCGCCAGGGGGCGCCGGACCGGGAGGTCGGAGCCGAGGGCGGCCCCGACCAAAACGAGCTCCATACCGTCCAGCAGCAGATCCTCCACCCCACACCCACCACCGAGCCGCCAACAGGCGAGCGAGAAGCGCAGAGCGTCCAACCGGCGATCCGTCGTTTCACCGGCACCAAGCGGACCGTCCGCGTCGGACCGCTGCGGTTCACCGGCGACGAGCACGCCAGCCTCCAGGAGGCCGCCGGTGAACACGGTTACAAGGGGGAATCGGGCTTCGCCGCCGACATCGTCCTCGCCTTCATCACCGGTCGGTTCACCGCGAACCTGCCGCTGTCCGAGGACCGTCGCCGCACCCACATGTTCCGCGCCCAGGTGCTGCGCGAACTCAACCGCATCGGCGTCAACGTCAACCAGATCGCCCGTGCCCTCAACAGCGACCTCACCCCACCCGACGTACGTCACCGCCTCGACGAGCTACATCACCTGCTGGAACTGATCGCCGAGGCCCTGCGCGAACCCGCCGACCCCAGGAAGGACCAAGCCGCGTGATAGCCGCCATCAAGCCGACCGGGGCCAACACTCGTGGCCTGCTCGCCTATCTCTACGGCCCCGGTCGGCACGATGAACATCTCGATCCGCACATCGTCGCGGGCTTCGCCATGCTCGGCATGCCCGATCCCGGCCGGAACCCCGACGCCACCCTCACCCAGCTCGCCCGCCACCTCGACGAGCCCGTACGGCTCCGCAACAGCGAGTTCGGAAAGAAGGTCACCGACCACGTCTGGCACTGCCCCGTCCGATCAGCCCCCGAGGACCGGCACCTCTCCGACACGGAGTGGGCCGACATCGCACAGCGGATCGTCGAAGCCGCAGGCATCGCCCCACCCGGAGACGACCTGGCCTGCCGGTGGATCGCAGTACGTCACGCGGACGACCACATCCACATCCTCGCCACCACCGTCCGCGAAGATGGCCGCCGTCCCAAACTCCACGACAGCGGCATCCGCGTAGGCGACGCCTGCCGCCAGGTCGAAAAGGACTACGGCCTACGCCAACTGAAGAAGGGCGACCGCACCGCCGGACGCCGCCCCACCCAGGCCGAGATGCACAAGGCCGAACGCCTCGGCTGGGAGCAGACCAGCCGCGCCTGGCTCCAGGACCGCATCCGCGCCGCCATCCCCCACGCCGGCAGCGCTGAAGAACTCCTCGCCTACCTCGAAGCCGACGGCATCGCGGTCAAGCCGCGCCGCGGACCGTCCGGAGACCTCCTCGGCTACGCCGTCGGCCGCCCCAGCGACCTCAACAAAGACGGCGAACAGATCTTCCAGCCTGGCGGCAAGATCGCTCCCGACCTCACCCTCCCCAGGCTCAAGGCCCGCCTGGAAACCACCCCGCCAGAGGAACACCCCACCGCCCGCCGAGAGCGCCCCAGTACCCCCTGGCACCAGGCCACTGACGCCCTCGACATCCTCCATGCTGGCATGGCCGACGACTCCCACGCTCAGGCCCACATCACCGCGCTCGGCGAACTCATCGAAGCCACCGCCCAGAATGCCCCCGCCCACTTCCACGCCGAACTGCGAGCCGCTTCACGGGCGTTCGTCCGTGCTCAGCGCTCCCAGATCCGGGCCGAGAACCAGGTCGCCCACACCCTGCGCGCGGCGGCCCGCGACATCGCACACACCGCCACCGGCCCCGACGGCAGCGCCTTGGCGGCCCTGCTCGGCGCCCTCGTCTGGGCCACCGTCGTCGCCGCCCGTTGGCACGAAGCGAAGAACCACGCCCACCAGGCCGAAGCCGCCCGCCAGGCTCTCCACCACCTCCAGACCGTCACCGACCGAGCCCTCACGCCCATCATCGACAGCCTCGCCACTCGCCATCCGAACGACCAGGCCAGTCGCTCCCTCGTCCGCGATGTCCGCGCAGCCATCCCCGACTACGCCGACCGCATCCTCACTGACCCTGCCTGGCCGGCCCTCGCCACCGTTCTCGCCGATGCCGAAGCCGGCGGCCACACACCCCACCAGCTCCTCAAGGAAGCAGTCGCCCAACGCGAACTACATACCGCCCGTCAGCCCGCCCGCGTCCTGATCACTCGCATCCAGCACACCAGCCGAAACCCTGTGCCCAACCGCCGGGCGCAGGCTGCTCGCCGGCGCTCGACCATGACGTCTTCGGTGTCGGCTCACCTGAATCCACAACCTGCAGCGGCACCCACGGCACCCGCCGAACGGCAGTTCGGATGGCGCCGATAGTCCCAGTCGGTCTGGCCGACGGCGACACGAACAGCCAGCCCTTCAGGCACCCAGCTCCTCCTCCATCGCCACGGCCACGGCTGGCCAAGGTGCCTTCAGCTCGCCGAACAGCCGCCAGTAGCGGTACGACGCGCGAACCAGGGAACTGACGCCCAACCTCGCCACACCAGGATCGACCGTTGCGATCACTCGACGAGTGATGCCGCCTGCTCCTCGCGAGGCGGGACGGATGCCGTGCCCGAGGAGGAGAGTGGCGGTGCGGACGGCATCCAGGGTCGGTGGTGGGGCCAGGGATGAGAACCTGCCGAATACGAGATCCCTCCACCCCAACCGAGTCCGTGCCCAGGCCAGTCGCTCAAGACCGGTACCGAGGTCCACGGCCAGACGGGCAGGGTTGTCGGCGTTCCACAGGAGGACGATGTCACCGACAGGCAGGTCCAAGTGCTTGAAGCGAAGTGTGATGCCCTCGACTTGGCGGCGCTTCCAAGTGGTCAGTGTGCCGTGGACGCTGATGTGGCGCGCGTGGAAACCGAGTCGTGACAGCACGCTGAACCAGCCGTCCAAGATTCCTCCGTACTCGTCCATGTGCTGGATCGGCTGGACACGGGAGACGTTGACGAACGAGGTCAGGAACCCTGGCCGAAGATCACCCGATGTGTCGCGCTGCCCGGTGAAGCGGACGACGGGCTGAGGCAGGAAGCCGCTGCGGTAGGTCACCGGACGCCCGTCCTTGAGATAGGGATCGAGGGCTTGGACTGCCGAGATCGTCAACTCGGTCTCGCGGCCCCACTGAAGCGGCAGGCACAGGTGTCCTGCGGGACGCCTAGCGCCGCGAAACCCGTCGTGAGCCCCGCCAGTAGTTCCTCCCACGACGGCGCCTGACGTGGCGGACGGTATGGGGAGCCTCTGTGTGCGTGCTCGATCTTGACCTGTCTGTCGGAGCCGGTGAACTCCCAGTGGGCCCCGAGGATGCGCTGAAGGACCTCAGGTATGAGGATGCCTGAAGGAGGTGATGGCACGAACGGGCGTTCTCTGGGATGACTCGACATCACGGCCGACTCGCCATCGCCCTGAAGTGGCGGGCCGGATCGAAGCGGTCCATCCCGATCTCCTGGACCTCCGCGTACTTCAGGTCCTCAGCCTTCTCGATCGCCCGCGCGAGGAGTTCCGCTGCCGTCTCGTCGTCCACGACAGGGTCGGCCACCGCAACCACGCCGGTCTGATCGCACAGAGCGGCTTGGGCGCATGTGCCCTCGCGCCAGGGAGTTGCTGGTGATGTTGAAGACGATGTCGAGGTGGTCCGACACCTCGGGAAGCCGCTCGGCGAAGAACGCCCGCACCTCGGCCTCGACGATCTCCTCGACCGGGATCGTCTCGCCCCCGCACATGGGCGCCGCGCGACCGTTGACCAGGACACGGACCGGGGCCGTCATCTCGCCTGCCCCGTAACGGACTTCACTGGCGCCGCCGAGGAGAGCAAGCTTGTCGAAGTTGTGGTGCAGCACGGCCCCGAAGCGCGCGACGGTGTGGTGGCTGTAGGCACGGGACAGCCGCTCGGCGAGGTGATCGGCGAGGGTGTCCGGGTGGCCGAGGCCCTTCCGCTCGACGATGGTCGTCGCGTCCGGTCTGGCCATGGCGGTGTCGATGACGAGGTGGCTGTTGCCGATGATCGTGCTCGTACGAGGCATCACGAACTCCCTTTCAGGGGTGGGAAGAAGGGGATGAGCGCAGGCGTCAGCACGCCTGGACGAGCGGTGCGGTCGAGATTCAGCGGGGGACTCCGGCAGCGCGGAGGTTCGCCACGATCGCTGCGAGCGACTGGTACGCGGAAACGGCTTGTTCTTCAGCGGTGAGTCGGACGATGTCGTGGGTCGTGACGAGGTCGATGTCCTGGGTCCGGCGGCGATCGAGCCAGAGGAGTAGACGCCAGGCGAGCACCGGCCCGCAGAACGGCAAGCGGCCCGCACGATCGACTGGAATGCGCGCCGACGCTACGTCCTCGTACAGCAGGTCCCGTACGAGGTGGAAGACGACGTCGGTGTAGTCGAGAACGGCTGGGCCGCAGGCGCTCGCCTCCCAGTCGACGACGTGCAGGTGCTCTCCGTCGACGAGGAGGTGCTCGGGCTTGAGATCGCCATGTAGGTGAACGGTTGGGTGGGCGTCGATCGTTTGGAGGGCCTCCCGCAACGCAGCCCACCAGGGCGTCCGTCGGCAGCGGGCTGAGAACTGATCCAGTAGGAATTGGCTCGCGGGAACAGGGCTGTCAGTCCGTGCCGCCCAGCCGGGGCCAGGAGTAGCGCTGGCAGCGGGCCGGTGAAGCATGCCGCTCACCGCCACGACGTGACCGATGTAGTCCTCCGTCGCCTTACGGGTGGCCACCGAGCATGGCGTCCCATCCACCGCTCGGAACACTGTCCAGGACCCGGCCTCGCCGCCTCCCGTCGCCTGGACGGTCGGAACCGAAATGCCGCGCAGGTCGGCGCGCTGGATCGTGGCGGCTTCCCGCCGGCGTCGGCCCTCTGGGTCAATGCCGACGTAGACCTTCAGCACGGCGCTTCCGTCCGTGGCGAACCGCGTTCTGGAGTACGGCTTGATGACTGCCACGCCGAACGGCCCCAGTCCTTGTCCGACCCACGGCTCCGCCGACTTCGTGCTGCGCATCCTCCACACACCTCCGTCCCGTTCGAGAAGCAGAACTGATCGACAGAGTCGCTGGAATGACGGGAGTTACTCCCATCGCCCTGCGGCCTTCTCGGTCTGCTGCGACAGTAGGCGCGGCGCCCCGCAGCACCCCGGAAAGACCTTCCGGGGTCGATTCCGGCCACGAGGTGATGCTCAGGACATGCGAGGGATGACAGAGAACCTGACCATCGGCGAACGCGTTGCCTGGTACCGGCGCCGACGCGGACTTTCCCAAGAGGTCCTGGCCGACCTCGTCGGCCGCACCACGGACTGGCTGAGCAAAGCGGAGAACAACCGGATCGAGCTCGACCGCCTCTCGGTGATCACTTCACTCGCCGAGGCTCTCGACGTCTCGCTCGGGGATCTCCTCGCCGAGCCGACGCTCCTGGAGTGGTCGAGTGACAGCGGCCGCCGTACGGTGCCCGCACTGCGTGACGCGCTCATGGACTACAAGCAGCTCACGCCCCTGCTGGGGCTCCCACCTGACGACGAACCGCCTACCCTGGCGGGCTTGCGGGACGCAGTGAAGGGAGTCCTCGACGCCTACCAGGTGTCTCAGTACGGCTTCGCGACCCGACGGCTTCCCCTCGTCCTCGCTGACGCCCTCGCGACCTCCCGCTCGTATACAGGGCGTGAAGGGGAGGAGGCCCATGCCGAACTCGCCTTGGCCTATCACGGTGCGGCCATGGTGCTGGGCAAGGTCGGGGAGTCGGAACTGGCGTGGATCGCCGCCGACCGGGGCCTGGCGGCAGCGCAACAGAGCGGCCAGAGCACGGTGACGGGCTCGCTCTTCCGGGCGGTCACGCACTGCCTGATGGCCACTGGCCGATTCACCGCGGCGATCCAGCTGGTGAACGACGCGGCGGCCGTCATGCAGCCCGGCCTGGGCAGCGCGAACGACGAATACCTCTCGGTCTACGGCACGCTCTTCCTCGCCGGCGCCATGGCGGCCGCCCGAGCGGAGGACCGTGCGACCACTCAGACCTTCCTCCGCGAAGCGGATGAGGTCGCACAACGGCTGGGTGCCGACGCGAACCACCTCTGGACGGCCTTCGGCCCGACCAACGTGGCCATCCATTGCGTCGCCACCGCCGGAGAACTCGGCGACATCCAGATCGCGGCCGATCTCGGGCAGCGCATCGACACCAGCGGCTTGCCTGTAGAACGGCGTGTGAGGCACAGCCTGGAAGTCGCCCGCGCCCTCAGCGGCTGGAACCGGACCGACGAGGCCCTGGCCACGCTGCTGGACGTCGAGCGAGCCGCACCCGAGCAGGTACGCCACCACTACCTGAGCCGCGAACTGGTCATCGGGTGGATCCGTGGCACCCGAGGCCGCCCGTCCCAGCCAGTGGCCGACCTGGCTCGTAGGCTCGGCGTGGTCGGCGGTTAGAGTCCGTTCCGTGACCGAGAACGAGCACGAAGCGAAGATGGCCCACCCGCGCATGGCCGCCGGCGCGCTCTTCTTCGATGACGCTGATCGGGTTCTGCTCGTCGAGCCGTCGTACAAGGACTATCGGGATATCCCCGGCGGATACGTCGAGACGGGGGAATCACCCCTGCAAGCCTGCGTGCGCGAGGTCCAGGAGGAGCTCGGCATCAAGCCCGCGATCGGCCGCTTGCTCGTCGTGGACTGGGCGCCGAATCCTGGCGAGGGTGACAAGGTCCTCTACCTCTTCGATGGGGGTCACCTCACTGCGGATGAGTGCCGGCACATCGAGCTCCAGGCCAACGAGCTTCGCGGTTACGCCTTCCACGACACCCGAGAGCTGCCGGACCTCACGATCCCTCGCCTCGTGCGCCGCATCACTGCGGGCATTGAGGCCCGCGCCGACCGGGCTACTGCCTACCTGGAGCGTGGAGCGGCGCCGGAGGCGGCCGCGTAGCGGGAACGTCGGGGGCCTTGCCAGAGCAGGTCTGCCTACGCGTCGCTCGCCCATCGGCGCCCGGTGTTCCCCGGCCTATGCGACCGCGTGTGTCAGTGGGACACGCTAGCCTGCTTGCGTGATTACAGGTGAGCTGAAGACCAAGATTGACCGACTCTGGGACGCGTTCTGGTCTGGAGGGATCTCCAACCCGTTGGAGGTCATCGAGCAGATCACTTACCTGATGTTTATCAGGCGTCTCGACATCCTGGAGCAGGCCAAAGAAAATCGGGCAAATCGCACCGGGCGGTTGGCCGAGAACCCGATCTACTCAGACGACACCCAAGTCTTGCGCTGGTCGGTTTTCATCAACGAGTCTCCCGAGAACATGCTCACCCGTGTGCGAGACGGTGTTTTCCCCTGGCTGCGCGCGCTGGGTGGTGAGGGGTCAACCTACGCGCACCACATGAAGGACGCGCGCTTCACCATTGAGACGTCAAACCTACTCACCAAGGCCGTTGACATGATCAATGGAATTGACATGGGAGACAAGGACACTAAAGGAGACCTGTACGAGTACATGCTTAGCAAGATCGCTACGGCTGGGCAGAATGGCCAGTTCCGAACGCCCCGACATATTATTCAGCTGATGGTTGAGATGATGGCGCCACAGCCGGGTGATGAAATCTGCGACCCGGCTTGCGGCACAGCTGGCTTCCTTGTTGCCGCCGCCGAGTACGTAGAGCAAACTCACCGTGAAGAGATGTTCGAGCCGGCCCAGCGGCAACATTTTAACGAGAGCATGTTCCATGGATTTGACTTCGACAGTACAATGCTTCGTATTGGCAGCATGAATATGCTACTGCATTCTGTCGAGAACCCTGATATCCGCTACCGGGATTCACTCGCCCAGAACGTGGCAGGGGAGGCTGACCGATATTCGCTCATCCTTGCAAATCCTCCATTTGCTGGAAGCCTTGACCATGATGCGACAGCCGCAGATCTGCAAAAGGTTGTCAAGACTAAGCAGACTGAGTTGCTATTCTTGGCGCTGTTCTTGCGTCTCCTTAAGCCTGGTGGTAGGGCGGCAGTAATCGTCCCTGGCGGGGTGCTGTTCGATTCAAGCAGTAATGCCTATAAGGATATGCGAAAACTACTCGTTGAGGGACACAAGTTGGATGCAGTGATCAGTCTGCCGGGCGGGGTTTTCAAGCCCTATGCCGGGGTTTCTACCGCGATTCTTGTATTCACTAAGACCAACAGTGGTGGAACAGATAACGTTTGGTTCTATGAAGTGACAGCGGATGGCTGGAGCCTCGATAATAAGCGCTCTCCGCTGCTGGATGAGGATAAACTTGGACCGCTGGTTAGTGCTGATTCGCTAAACGAGGAGGGCCATGGCAAGAATAACCTGCCGGACTTGTTGAGTCGATGGAGGCGTCGAAATGGAAGCGAGCTGACGCGGGCACGGACGGAACAAAGTTTTTGCGTGCCCAAGGCGGATATTGTTGCTCAAGGATACAATCTCAGCCTTAACCGTTACAAGCAAGTAATCCATGACGAGATCGAGCATCGCGTTCCAGGGGAGATTATGGGTGAGCTGGAACGGATCGAGGATGATATTCAGCTTGGTTTGAGCGAGTTGAAGAGGGTGCTGGCGTGAAGGTAGAGCGCGAGGTTCCTCTCTCCGAGTGCTGCGAGGTTGTATCGGGAGGAACGCCTAAGACGGGGGTTGCTTCATATTGGCATGGTGAAATCCCTTGGGCTACACCGAAAGATCTGGGAAGCCTTTCAGGGAAGTATATTTCCGAAACGCCACGGAAGATTACTCAGGAAGGATTGGACAGCTGCGGTGCGACGCTGCTGCCTGCAGGGTCAGTTCTTTTCAGTTCTCGTGCGCCAATCGGGCATGTGGCCGTAAATGCGATCTCCATGGCGACAAATCAGGGATTCAAGAGTTTTATTCCGAAGCCTGATTATCTTGACGCCTCGTACCTATATCATTGGCTCCGGGCGAGCCGCCCATATTTGGAGAGTCTTGGCAACGGGGCAACTTTCAAAGAGATTTCAAAATCTACAGTAGGGAAGGTGAAGATTCCCCTTCCGTCAATAGATGATCAAAGAAAAGTGGCGCGAGTTTTGGATCGCGTAGACGAGTTGTGCGCAAAACGCTGTGAAGCCATCGACCTGCTCGACGAGTTGGCGCAGTCCATCTTTCTCGATATGTTCGGCGATCCGGTAGTGAATTCGAGGGAATTGCCAACTCTCCCGATGAGTGAGATCGGAAAGATCACGACAGGAAGCACCCCGCCGCGATCCAACCCTCGAAATTACGGTAACTCGATTGAGTGGATTAAATCTGACAATATCGACAATTCGAGCGTGTATCTCACGAGTGCTGCCGAAAGGCTCTCTGAGGATGGTGCAAAGATTGCTCGCATTGTTGACCCGGGATCGATCCTCGTTACCTGCATCGCGGGCAGTACTGCGGCCATCGGTAGTTCGGCAATCGCCAACCGCCGAGTATCCTTTAATCAGCAAATTAATGCCATTACCCCATTTAATGCAGATTCTCTCTTCCTTTATTATCAACTGCGATTGGCCAAGCCGCTGATTCTGGAAAAGGTCACCGGTGGGGTAAAGTTTCTGGTCAGTAAATCGCGATTCGGATCGGTCGTTTTGCTAAATCCCCCGCATGCGGAGCAAAGAGAGTTTTCGAAACGTGCAGGGCTGGTCTTGGGGCTCCAAGATATGAACCGCGCGCATCTTGCGGAACTTCGCTCCCTATTTTCCTCTCTACAGCACAGCGCATTCCGCAAAGAGTTGTTGCCAGCTTAACTAGCGGCAACGCTAGTTGTATCCTGTCCCTGCGGTGTCAGCGAAAGGTCCTCAGAGTGAGCAATTTCGGATTCCTCCAGGCCGAGTGGCCTGGGCTGCACCGCGAGGCCGTGCACGCCGAGCGACTGGCGTACGCGGACCCGAGGGCATCCGCCTTCTATGCACGGCGCGTGCTGGAGCTCGCGGTGACGTGGATGTTTGAGGCCGATGACGCGCTCAAGCTGCCGTACCAAAATGATCTGGCGGCGCTGATTGCTGAGCCGACGCTGGTGAAGGTAGCCGGCCCTGCGATCCGGGCGAAGATGGACGTGATCCGGCGGCAGGGAAATGCCGCCGTGCACCGCAAGACCCCCATCACCCCTAAAGATGCGGTGCGCACGGTCGCCGAGTTGTTCCACGTCCTGTACTGGATGGCCCGTACCTACACCCGTGATCAGGCCCAGCTGCCCGTGTCTACACTCGCGTTCGACACGGCGCTGATACCTAGGCCCGTCCCGGCCGAGGTACGGGTCGCTAAGCAGGCCGAGCTGAGGGTGCAGGCCGAGAAGTACGCCGAGCAGGATACTGCGCTGGCCGCCGAGCGGAAGAAGAACCAGGACCTCGACGCAGAGATCGCCGATCTGCGCGCTCAGGTCAAAGCGGCCAAGGCCGCGAACGAGGCGCAGCCGGACACCCACGACTACAACGAGGACGAGACCCGCAAACTCATCATCGACCTCCTCCTCAAGGAGGCCGGCTGGGCGCTGGACCTGCCGAGGGACCGTGAGTATCCGGTGACCGGGCTGCCGACATCGGCCGCGCCTTCCGGAAAGGGCAAGGTCGACTACGTCCTGTGGGACGACGACGGCAAGCCCCTGGCCGTCGTCGAGGCCAAGCGGACCACCCGTGACCCGAAGCAGGGCAAGTACCAGGCGACGCTCTACGCCGATGCCCTGGAGGCACAGTTCAAGCAGCGGCCGGTCATCTTCTACACCAACGGCTACCGCACGTACCTGTTCGACGACCTCAACTACCCGCCCCGAGAGGTCCAAGGCTTCTACACCAAGGACGAGCTGCGCCTCCTTGTTCAGCGCCGAGCCAGCCGCCGCAACCTCGCCAAGATGCCGATCAACGAGCAGATCGCCGGCCGTCACTACCAGTCCCGCGCGATCCGGCGTATCGCCGACTCCTTCGAGAAGGACTCGCTGCGCCAGGCTCTACTCGTGATGGCGACCGGCTCCGGCAAGACCCGGACCGTGATCTCGCTCAGCGACCTGATGATGCGTGCCAACTGGGCCAAGCGCATCCTCTTCCTCGCCGACCGCAAGGCTCTGGTCAAGCAGGCCACGAACGAGTTCAAGAAGCACCTGCCTGGTGCCAACCCGGTGAACCTGCTGGAGGAGAAGGACCCGCATTCGCGGGTGTTCGTCTCCACCTACCCGACCATGATGAATCTGATCGACCAGACAGATGCCGATGGGCGGCGCATCTTCGGCCCCGGCTTCTTCGACCTGATCGTCATCGACGAGGCGCATCGTTCAATCTACCAGCGGTACGGCGCGATCTTCGACTATTTCGACTCGCTCCTCGTCGGTTTGACGGCGACGCCCAAGGACGAGGTCGACCGCAACACCTACCGCCGCTTCGAACTCGAAGACGGCGTGCCCACCGACGTCTACAGCCTGGACGAGGCCGTGGCCGAGGGGTACCTCGTGGCGCCGCGGGCCGTCGATGTCCCGCTGAAGTTCCAGCGTGGCGGCATCAAGTACGACGACTTGTCCGAAGAGGACAAGGAGAAGTGGGACGAGACGGAGTGGAACGAGGACGGTGACGTCCCGGACGAGATCACCACGGAGGAACTGAACAAGTACCTCTTCAACGCCGATACCGTCGACAAGGTCCTGCAGACCCTGATGACGCACGGCCTGAAGGTCGATGGCGGCGATAAGCTGGGCAAGACCATTGTCTTCGCTGCCAACAACAACCACGCGGAGTTCATCGCCGAGCGGTTCGACAAGAACTATCCGCACCTCAAGGGTGCCTTCGCGCAGGTCATCACCTACCGCAAGGAGTACGCCCAGAGCCTGATCGACAAGTTTTCCGACGCGGCCGAGCTTCCGCAGATCGCGATCTCTGTGGACATGCTGGACACCGGCATCGACGTCCCCGAAGTCGTCAATCTCGTCTTCTTCAAGCTGGTGCGCTCCAAGACCAAGTTCTGGCAGATGATCGGCCGCGGTACCCGCCTCGCGCCCGACCTCTTCGGCCCGAACCGCAGCAAGGACGGCTTCCTGGTCTTCGACCTGTGCCAGAACATCGAGTTCTTCAACCAGAACCTGATGCGCGCCGAAGGCAAGGTTGCCCCCTCGCTGAGCCAGCGGATCTTCGAGCGCAGAGCCGACCTGCTTCTCGCCCTTGATGACAGCTCCGCCCGCGACCACCAAGCAGCCGCAGTGATCGCTACGCGGCCTGAGTCCGACGGCACCGTCAGCGACTCCGGTCTGCGATGGGATCTCGCCACTCGACTGCATGACGAGGTCACGGCGATGAACCCGGAGAACTTCCTGGTCCGCCCGCACCGCGAACAGGTCGAGAACTTCGCCGACTTCGACGCCTGGCTGGAGTTCACGCCCGACGCGCACGGCGAGGTCATCGACCACCTGGCCGGACTCCCGACCGCCTTTCGCGACAAGGACGACGCCGGCGAGGAGGCCAAGCGCTTCGACCTGCTCGCGCTTCGTCTCCAGCTCGCCGTCGCGAACGGAGACCCAGGCTTCACCCGGCTACGGGATCAGGTCCAGGAGATTGCGTCCACCCTGCTCGACCAGCTGACCATTCCCGCGATCAAGGCACAGCAGGTTCTGCTCGACGAGGTCGCAGGCGACGAGTGGTGGCAGGACGTGACGCTGCCCCTGCTGGAGACCATGCGCCGCCGCCTGCGTGGCCTGGTCCGGCTGATCGAGAAGACCAAGCGCGGCATCGTGTACACCGACTTCGAGGACGAGCTGGGCGAGCTGACTGCTGCCACGCTCACCGGCATGGAGATCGGTACCGACCTCACCCGCTTCGAGCAGAAGATCCGTATCTACCTCAACACGCACCAGGACCAGCTTGCCGTCCAGAAGATCCGCCGCAACAAGCAGATCACGGCTCTGGACCTGTCGGAGCTGGAGAAGATCTTCGTTGAGGCCGGCCTCGGCACCTCGACGGACATCGACTACATCAAGGAGGCCAAGGGCGGCCTCGGCCTGTTCCTCCGGTCACTGACTGGCCTGGAGCGGGAGGCGGCGGCCCTGGCCTTCGACTCCTTCCAACAGGGCAAGACGCTCACGGCCAACCAACTCCGGTTCGTCAACGAGCTGATCGACTACCTGGCGCGCAACGGCACGATAGACGTTGACGCACTCTACGAGTCACCGTTCACCGCGCTCGCCCCGACCGGACCCGAGGCGATCTTCCGCGAGGCCGAAGTGGACATCATGGTGTCTGTCATCCACTCGATCCGCTCGACCGCTGTCGCTGACGAGGGCGTGGCGTAGCCCGCACTGTATGGAGGAGAAGCAATGCGCGAAGAAGTCACTGAGGCTTGCCCCGGAACTGGACAGCAGGGGCATATGGACGAAAGTGCACCAGGCGATGACTGGTACGTGATCTGCCCTGTCTGCGGGATGAAGTGGGCAGGGGGCAGCCTCACCGTCTCTCCCCACAAGGACTGGCGGACACGCTGAGATTCAGTAGTTGGTGCGTGAGCGATGCGTGAGCGGACGGCGCAGCGCCCACTGGATTAGGCGTCATGCCGCCGAGCCCGATAAGTCTCTGACCAGGCAAAACCGGATCTAGCGTGATCACGGGTCACCACCCGTCACGATCTTGCAGGCCCTCGTAATGCGTAGGTCTCGGGTTCGAATCCCGAAGGCGGCTCTGTGAAAGCCCCAGGACTCACTCGCCGTGACCTGGGGCTTTTGCTTGCGTCTCTACGCGCCGCGCAAGGTGCGCCACAAGCCCCGGGCCTTCGCAGGCCCGGGGCTTGTGTCTGGTCAGAGGCCGGTCAGAAGGGTGACAGGGTCAGTCGCACGCCCGTCGGGGCGGTGTCCTGGATGTACGAGGCGAAGTCGGCCACGTCGTCGAAGGCGAAGCCGTACGCCTTGCCGTCCTGGGCCGCCGCGTGGACGGCCTGGGCGTAGTGGTTGGTGACCGGCGAGGCGCGGTAGAAGGCGTCGGGGGCCGTCGAGGGCTGGGCGGGCTCGCTGATCAGCGTGGACCGGTTGAAGCCGGCGCCGAGGACGGCGGCGACCGGGCCGGTGGTGCCGTCGTTGGGTGCGGCGAGGTTGCCGTCGCAGAACAGAACGTCGCGGGTGGTCGGCCTGGCGAAGGAGACGGACGCCGGGCCGTCGAAGACGAACCGGTCGCCGCGGACCCGGCCGGTGAACGCCCCCGCGTCGGTGGTGACCGTGAGGTCCCTGCCGGTGTAGGTGCTCCACACCTCGTCGATGTACGGGTCGAAGTAGTCCTTGGCGAAGATGCCCGCGTCCAGCCCGTGGCCGGGGGCGATGATGCGCCGGTCGTCCACCACCAGGGGCGCGAACTCCGGGATGTCCCGGAGGGCGGCGAAGGCCTGGTCACGCCCCCCGGCCCGCAGCGTTCCGGTGGTCTGCGCGTCGGCCCCGGTGAGAGCGATGCTCAGGGGGACGCTGAACATGTCGACCATGGTGGTGTTGCAGAACATCCCGGCCTCGTTGTACGTGAACTCGGCGCAGTCGTGCAGCACGTCGTAGCTGGGATCGGAGGGCACCCAGCCCGCGGGGTACTGGAGCGCCGCGTCGCCGTTGCCGTCCGCCACCGCCTTGAACTTCAGCTTGTCGCCGAGCGCGACGTAGATCCGGCCGGACATGTAGGGCAGGGACAACGTGGTCTCGCCGCTGCCGGACAGGGCGAGGGAGTAGTCGGTGTAGCCGTCCGCGCCGTTGTCCGAGAGCGAGACCGGTGCGAGGGTGCCCTCGGGGGTGAGGCGGACCTGGCGGCCGTCCTGGTTGCCGACGACGTAGAGGTACACCGAGGAGTTGGCGAACGAGCCCGAGTCGTTGACGACCGTCAGCGGGAGGGTGCCGGCCGCAGAGGTCTTCGTCCCGCCGCCGGAGCCGATCGTGGCCAAGGCGTGGGGGGCGATCAGGGCGGCGGCGGGGACGGCCACGGCCGCTCCGGCGAGCGAGGTGAGCAGCCTGCGGCGGGAGACGTCGCGCTGGTGACGGGGAGACATGTGGGGTCCTTCTTTCTTGCAGACGGGGGGCGGTCAGGCGAGGGACCACTTCTGGTGGGCGGCGCCGGTGCACGTCCAGATCTGGAGCCGGGTGCCGTCGGCCGAGGAACCGCCCGTGGCGTCCAGGCACTTGTCGGCGCCGGTGTTCGTCAGGTCGCGGGCCGCCGTGTGGGTCCACCGCTGTGCCTCGGTGCCGTCGCACGCGGAGAGCTGCACGGCGGCGCCGTCCGCTCTCGAACCGCCCCGCACGTCCAGGCACTTGCCGAGGGCGCGTACGGTTCCGTCGCTGCCCAGGGTCCACTTCTGCGCGTCGACGCCGGTGCACTCGTGCAGCTGGATCGGGGTGCCGTCGGCGCTCGACGCGCCGGCGACGTCCACGCACATGCCGCCGATGCCCTGGATCGCACCGGTCCTGCCACCGCCGTCGTCGCCACCGGATCCGTCACCGCCGTCGGAACCGTCATGGGCGAAGACCCGGACGTAGTCGACGGTCATCGTCTGGGGGAAGGAGGTGGACCCGTCCGGGCTGCCGGGCCAGTCACCGCCGACCGCGAGGTTCAGGATGATGAAGAAGGGGTGGTCGAAGACCCACTCGGAGCCGTTCACATCGGCGGGCGTGCGGGTCCGGTAGTCGTGGCCGTCCACCGACCAGGTGATCGCCTGGGGGCTCCAGTCGACGGCGAAGGTGTGGAAGTCGTCGGCGAAGGCCGTGCCGTCGGGCAGCGTGTACGAGGCGGTGATGCCGCCACCGCCCGAGTAACCGGGGCCGTGAAGGGTGCCGTGGACGGTGTCCGGCTCGTGGCCGACGTTCTCCATGATGTCGATCTCGCCACTGGCCGGCCACCCCGCGCTGCCGAGGTCGTCGCCGAGCATCCAGAAGGCCGGCCAGACTCCCTGGCCGCGCGGAACCTTGATGCGTGCCTCGTAGCGTCCGTACGCCTGGGTGAAGGACCGGGCGGTGTTCAGACGTGCCGAGGTGTACCGGCAGTCTCCGTACCAGCACCTCAGGGCGGGGTCGGTGTTCTCGCGGGCGGTGATCACCAGATGCCCGTCGCCGTCCAGGGCGGCGTTGTGGGTGCTGTCCGTGTAGTACTGCAGCTCGTTGTTGCCGTTGCCCGAGCCACCGGTCTCCAGGGTCCACCTCGACGCGTCCGGCGCGCTCCCTGCGGCGCCGTCGAACTCGTCGGCCCAGGTCTGCGCCCCCGTGGCGGCGCCGGCCCGCGAGGTGGCGGGGCCGGTCGCGGTGACCAGGAAAGCGGCGGCGAGTGCGGCGGAGACCAGGAGGACCAGTCCGCCTGGTGACCATCTGCGTGCGCGATGAGCAGCCATGGGATCCGTACCTTGTGTGTGGGGGAAGAACGGGACGTCGAACCGGCGGTGAAGGCGCGGACGGACGCGCGGGAGCGGTTTCTGAGAGCGCTCTCGTCCGGCGGTGTCCGCCGCCGTCGGGGCCTGACACTACGCAGAAGGCCGAGCCCGTCCAACCGGCTCGGTCATGGCGAAAAGCCCCTGACCTGGGCAGATGTGATGGGTCATCACCAGATGGGAACGGCTTAAGCCGCTTTTAAACCGGGCTTAACCCCGGGCCGGCCCCCAGCCCTGGCCGAGCGGGGCCAGTGCCCGCCGACGGGCCGAGTCGTACGGTGGAGCGCCGCATCGCCGACAGGCTGGGAGCGGGGGCGGTGGTCCTCGACGCCTCGGTCGGGGCGCACCGTGGGGCAGGGTGGCGGATCCCCGGGGCGCGCCGCTTCGACATCGACGGGGTGTTGTCCGACCCCGCCGCGTCCCTGCCGCACACGATGCCCGGGCAGGAGCGGTTCGCCGCCGGGATGCGCCCCTGCGGGGTCGAGGACACGGACACCGTGGTCGTCCACGACACCGCGGGGATCTACTCCAGCGCCCGCGCCTGGTGGACACTGCGGGCCAGGGGCTACGACCGCGTTGCGGTCACCCGGCCAGCGCCGTCACCAGCGCCGCCGCCTCGCCCAGCACCGCCTTCTCCCGTGTGCCGAGCTTCGGATTCACCGCGCGGATCCCGGTGGCGCGGGCGAGGGCGTCGGCCGGAACCCCGCCGTCGTCGGTGAGGAGAGTGAGCAGCGTCGCGAGCAGGCCCCGGACGGAGCCCTCGGCGGCGGTGAACTCCGGGTCGAGCGCGACCTGCGCCAGGATCAGCGAGGACATGGCCCGGTCCAGCGCGGGCGGCCCCTCCGTGGCGGTCGTCCAGTCGATGACCACGGCACCCCGCGAGGTCAGCACGACGTTCTCCGGGTGCAGGTCCAGATGCAGGATGCGGTACGCCGGATCCTGGGAGATCCGCGGCGGAATCGCGTGCAGCTCCCGCAGCAGCCGCGCCAGCACACCGGCTCCCTCGGCCTCTGCGACCGTGCCGTCCAGCAGCGCCTCGGCCAGAGTCTTGCCGGTCAGCCGCTGGATCACCAGGTCCGTCGGACGGGCCTCCACACCGGTCGGCGGGCCGATACGGGGGACCGGGTACCCGTGTGCGGAGAGGTACGACATCACGGCCAGCTCGGCGGCGGTGTCGACCTCGTCGCGGTAGCGGCGCAGGACCCAGGAGTCGTCGAGTGCGTACACGTCGGCGGTGCGTCCCGAGCCCAGGAGAGGGCCTATCTGCATGGGGGGCAACCTACCCGGGTCCGTGCACGAGGGGGAGTCACCAGCGCATGTGGACATTCTCGGCCCAGCCCAGCAGCCGTTCCACGGCGATCTCGGTGCCGTCGTCGGTGCGGACACGGCCGTCGTAGTGGCCGAAGCACTGGTCGGTTCGGTTGGCGATCAGGCCGACGTCCGTGTGTGCGGACCGGTTGTGGAACGGCGTGAACGTCAGGTCCACTTGGTCGGAGGCGGGGGTCCGGATGGTCCAGGGAGCCAGCGGGTCGGAAGTGGACCAGCGCCAGTCCAGCTCCTCACCGATCTTCGTGAGCCTGCCGTCCACGCAGAGGCCGTTCTCGGTGGAGCCGGTCCCCGCCGTCCAGCGCCCGCCGAACTGCAGGCCCACGGTGTGACCGTCCGTGCGGCCGGACGCGGCGCCCCAGTTCCAGTCGACCGTGCGGGGCCAGCGGCCGCGGCCGTGGTCCAGGACCGCCCACGCCGCCTCGTCCCCGCCGAACTCCAGGACCTCGGTGCCGACCCGGACCCGTCCGGTGGCCGGGAGCGCGGTGTGCTTCGAGGTGTACTGGAAGCGCCGCTCGCTCCACGGCACCACGACGGACAGCGACTCGTGCCCCTCCGGCCGGGCGACCAGGAGGTCGACCTCGAGCGGCAGCCGGGACGGCGTCAGACAGCGGGCGCGCAGACGGATGCCTGATGCCTCGTCACGGATCTCGATGCGTACCTTCCCGCCGGACGGGCGGGCGGGGCCGACCACCACGTCGCCGCCGCCCGGAGTACCGGCGACCGTGTCCGGGAGCCGTACGCCGCGGCCGCCCGGAACGATCGAGGCGCACTCGAACTCCCGCCCTGCCGAGCCGTATTCCAGCAGGTAGACCGTGTTCAGAGCGAGGAAGTCGAGGTCGCTGACGGTCAGCGCCACCAGATGGGTGGGCGTCGTCACGCACCAGTACTCCCATCGTTTGGTCCGGCCCCAGCCGCGCAGATTGGCGCGGTGCAGCGGGGTGCGGGACCAGCCGACGGCGGCCGGATTCAGGGCGCCGTCGGGCAGACACAGGTCGACGGGCTCGGTGATCTCGTGCTCGTGCGTCGCCATGGCCGGAGCCTATAGCGGAGCCGCGGCGGTCGGCGGGCAGGGCCCTCGGCCCCGGCCGAGGCGCCCGCCAGGGCCATAACGCGGCGGTAGGGGGCGGGCGGGATCTCCTGCGGCGCGGGGCGCGCGGCTACGTTTTCGGCAATTCCCCACCTCCTTCCAATTCCCCACCTCCTTCCGAGCCCCCGCCCCCGGGCCCGACACCCCCTGAAACCAAGGAGAATCACGTGGAGAGACCCATGCTCCGTAGGCGCGCACTCGTCGCGGCCACCGCAGCCGTGGCCGTGGGCGCGCTCGGCCTCGCCGGTCTGTCCGGCGTCGCCTCGGCCGACCCGCAGGGTGCCACCGCACCGGCCGCGGACCGGCTCTCGCCCGGCCTGCTCGAAGCCATGCGGCGCGACCTCGGCCTGGGCGCCGACGAGGCGAAGGCCCGGATAGCCGACGAGTACCGTGCGGCGGCCGTCGCCCGAGGGCTGGAGAAGTCCCTCGGCGCGGACTTCGCCGGAGCCCGGGTGAGCGGCCCGGAGGCCGTCCTCACCGTCGCCACCACCGACCGCGCCGACGTCGCCGAGATCACCGCCGCGGGCGCGCGGGCCGAGGTCGTCGGCCACAGCCTGGGCCGCCTGGACGCGGCCAAGGCGGCGCTGGACGCGGTGGCCCTGAAGAAGGCGCCGAAGGACGTGCCCTCCTGGTACGTCGACGTGCGCACCAACCGCCTCGTCGTCAACGCCGCCCGCACCGCCGCCGCGGACCGCCTCCTCGACGCCGCCGGCGTCTCCCGTGCCCTGGTGCGGGTCGTGCACTCCACCGAACAGCCCCGCACCTACGCCGACCTGCGCGGCGGCGACGCCTACTACATGAACGGCTCGGGCCGCTGCTCCATCGGCTTCCCCGTGAAGCGCGGCACCCAGAACGGCTTCGTCAGCGCCGGTCACTGCGGCACCCCCGGAGTGACCACCAGCGGCGTCAACCAGCAGGCGCAGGGCTCCTTCCAGGGCTCCACCTTCCCCGGCCGCGACTACTCCTGGGTCGCCGTCAACGCCAACTGGACCCCCCGCGCCCTGGTGAACGGCTACGGCAACGGCGATGTGACGGTCGCCGGCTCCACCCAGGCCGTGGTGGGCTCCTCCGTCTGCCGCTCCGGCTCCACCACCGGCTGGCACTGCGGCACGATCCAGCAGCACGACACCAGCGTCACCTACCAGGAGGGCACGGTCTCAGGCGTCACCCGCACCGGCGTGTGCGCCGAACCGGGCGACTCCGGCGGCTCCTTCATCTCCGGCAGCCAGGCCCAGGGCGTCACCTCCGGCGGTTCCGGCAACTGTTCCCAGGGCGGCACGACGTACTACCAGCCCATCAACCCGGCGCTGTCCGCGTACGGACTGACCCTGGTCACCAGCGGTACGCCGACCGACCCGCCCACCGGCCCGCCGACCGGGGAGCCGGGCGGTACCTGGGCGGTGGGCACGACGTACGCCGCGGGCGCGGTGGTGACGTACGGCGGGGCGAGCTACCGGTGCCTCCAGGGCCACCAGGCACAGGCCGGCTGGACGCCGCCGGACGTGCCCGCGCTCTGGCAGCGGATCTGACGCCCGTCCCCGTCCCGAGGAACCCGAGTACGCCGAGGACGACGACCCCACCGAGGAACCCGAGTACGCCGAGGACGACGACCCCACCGAGGAACCAGCCATGACCGAGAGATCAGCGGTGCCCCCGGAAGAGCCCGGCGGCAGCCCCCGCACCGACCCCCGGCTGACCGCTCGCGGCGGCCGCCCGATCAGCCGCAAGAGCCTCCTGCGGGCGGCCGTCGCGGCGAGCGCCGTCCCCCTGGTCGCGGGCGGGGGTGCGGCGCTGGCCCGGGACACGGGAGCCGGCGCCGTACCCCTGGCACCGACGCCTGCCTGCGACGACGGTGACGACCCGACCCCCGACCAGATGGAGGGCCCCTACTTCAAACCCGACTCCCCGCCGCGCACCAGCCTGGTGACGTCCTCCACCCCGGGCGTGCCGCTCACCGTGAGCGGATACGTCTTCGGCCGGGCCTGCAAGCCCCTGACCGGGGTGCTCCTGGACTTCTGGCAGGCGGACACCGGCGGGGCCTACGACATGACCGGGTTCGCCTTCCGCGGGCACCAGTTCACCGGTGCCGACGGGTCGTTCACGCTGAGGACGATCGTGCCCGGCCTGTACCCCGGGCGCACCCGCCACATCCATGTGAAGGCGCAGGCGCCCGGACGGCCCGTGCTGACCACGCAGCTCTACTTCCCCGGCGAACCGCGCAACACGACGGACGCCCTCTTCGACCCGGCGCTGCTGATGAACGTCCGTTCCGCCGGGCCGGGGCGGGAGGGCACGTTCGACTTCGTCCTCGACGTGGCCCAGCAGCCGGATCCCACCGATCCGCCCACCGACCCTCCGGGAGGGGGCGGCTGGGCGGCCGGGACCACCTACCGCGCGGGTGACCGGGTGACCTACGGCGGCGGTTCCTACCGCTGCCTCCAGGCGCACACGGCCGTCGCGGGGTGGGAGCCGCCGCTGGTCCCCGCGTTGTGGGAACGCGGGTAGAGAAGCGGCACCGGCCCGGACCGGGGGATCGTCCCGGTCCGGGCTCTTCCCCCGCCACCGGCGGTGCCCCGCCTCCTACTTGGCGTCCGAGTACCGCTCCACGACCGCCGTGGTGAACGGGAACCGCACCGGGGTCTCACCGAACGCCGTCAGCCCCGCCAGTTCCCCGGCCGCCCGGATCGCCTCCACCACCGCCGGCGCCTCCCGTGCCGGGCAGTGCACGATCACCTCGTCGTGCTGGAAGAAGACCAGCTCGGCCCGCATCCGCCCGGCGGCCAGCGTCCGCCGGAGTGCCGCCAGGAGCAGCAGAGCCCAGTCCGCGGCGCTCCCCTGGACGACGAAGTTACGGGTGAACCGGCCGCGGGCACGGGAGTCGGACGAGGCGTAGCCCGGGGTGAACCCGTACTCTCCGGCGCTCTCCCCGGGCGCGGGGTCACCGGACTCCTGAGGGATGCCCGCCTCCTCGCTCTCCCCGGCGCCGGCCGCGGGCGGGCTCGTGCGGCCGAGCCAGGTGCGGACGAGACGGCCCTCCTCGCCCGCCTTCGCCGCCTCGTCGACGTAGGCGACGGCGTGCGGGAACCTCCGGCGCAGGGCCGCCAGGTTCTTCAGGCCGTCGCCGGAGGTCTGCCCGTAGACGGCGCCGAGCAGGGCGATCTTGGCGTGGTCCCGGTCGCCGTGGAAGGCCCGGTCGGACAGGGCCGTGTACAGGTCGCCCTCATGGCCGGCCACCTCCATCAGCCCCCGGTCGCGGGAGATCGCGGCCAGCACGCGCGGCTCCATCTGGTCGGCGTCCGCCACCACCAGGCGCCATCCCGGGTCGGCGACGACCGCCTGCCGTATCACCCGGGGGATCTGGAGGGCCCCGCCGCCGTTGGTCGTCCAGCGCCCGCTGACCGTGCCGCCCGGCTGGTACTCCGGCCGGAAACGGCCTTCCCGCACCCAGTCCGTGAGCCAACTCCAGCCGTGTGCCGTCCAGACGCGGTACAGCTTCTTGTAGCGGATCAGCGGTTCCACCGCCGGGTGGTCCACCTTCTCCAGCTCCCAGCGACGGGTCGACCGCACCTTGATCCCGGCCTGGGCGAAGGCCTTCACGACATCGGCGGGCAGGTCGGGGCGCACCCGTCTGCCGAACGCCGCCGACACCTCGTCCGCCGCCTCGGCCAGCCTGCGGGGCTCGCCGCCGCCCGCGTACCGCTCGCCCAGCAACTCGTCCAGGACCTCCCGGTGCACGTCGGCGCGCCAGGGCAGACCTGACCGGTGCATCTCGGCGGCGACCAGCAGGCCGGCCGACTCGGAGGCCGTGAGCAGCCGCATCCTGTCCGGGTGCTCCGCCGCGTCGTGCCGGCGCACCTGCCCGGCGTAGACCTGGAGCAGGGCGTCGAACGGCACGGTGGTGCCGGACGGCGGATCGAAGAGGGAGGACTGGGAGCCGGGCTCGGCCGAGCGGGGCGGGGGATCGGGCGGCACCGGCGCGTCGCGCAGCCGGGCCAGGGCCGCGGCGGCGGAACGGGGCTCGCCGAGCCGCCCCTCGTGGCCGAGCAGCAACTGCTCCGCGCATTCGATGTCGTAGCACCGCTCGACGCGGACGCCCGCCGCGAGCAGCCGGGGGTAGATCTCGGCCGTCGACCGCCAGACCCAGCGGACCACGTCGGGGCGGGAGCGGACCGCCTCGACGAGATCGGGCTCGGCCAGCTCGGGGCCGGTGGGCAGGCCGTCACGCCCCAGCGGGACGAGGCGCGCACCGCCCCCTTCCGTGGGTGCCAGGGCCCAGCGTCCGGTCATGGGGGTGAGTCTCGCACCCGGCACCGACAGTGACGGGGACGAAGAGGCGGCGGCCGCGCGAACGCACGCAGGCCGTCCGTCGGCAGGCGGCCGGGTCCTCGCGCTCCGGGACGCGGTGACGGCCCGGTCGCTCGGCGAGTCCGGGCAGGTGCGCGGCAAGCCCGTGCCGCACCCCCGGGGGTGCTCCCCGGAGCGGTGAGCGGCCGGACGCGGCCTACTCTGACCTGATGGAACCGGTGATCGACCAGGCGTGCGCGGCGGCCCTCTACTCGGCGGACGACGCCGGTCTGGACACCGGCGCCTCCCTCCTGGCCGCCGACCCGTCCGCCGACGACGCGGCGCACCGCAGGGGCGAGGAGTTCGTCCGGCGGGCCTGGGAGCGCGGCTGGCAGCCCGCCGACGTCGTACGGATCGTCCGGCGCGAGCTGGACGAGAACCGGGCCGCGCTCGCCGCCGCCCTGATCACCGCCGAGACCGGCCGGTACGACCGGCTGCCGCCCCGCTGGGCCGACCAGATCGCCGAACTCCCGGCCCCCGCGCCCCGCAACAGGCCCGACCGCTTCGGCTACGCCTCCGCGATGCTGGAGCTGTACCGGCTGCTGCTCCGGCTCCCGGCGATCGAACCCGTGGGCCCGCCGCCCGGCCGCGTCGCCGACGCCCCGCACCGGCCGCCCGCGCACGGCGAACCCCGCATGCTCACCCGCATCCGGGCCCTGCTCGCCAAGGCGGAGGCGACCGGTTTCCCCGAGGAGGCGGAGGCGCTCACCACCAAGGCGCAGGAGCTCATGGCCCGGCACAGCATCGACGAGGCGCTGCTCGCCGCCCGTACGCATGCCGCCGACGGCCCGGGAGCACGCCGGATCGGCGTCGACGCCCCGTACGAGAGCGCGAAGGCGGTCCTGCTCGACTCCGTCGCCTCGGCGAACCGCTGCCGCGCGGTGTGGGACAGCGACCTGGGCTTCACCACGGTCGTCGGCTTCGAGGCTGACCTGGAGGCCGTCGAACTGCTCTTCACCTCACTGCTGGTCCAGGGCACCGCCGCCATGACCAAGGCGGAGGCCGGCCAACGAGCCGGCGGGCGTAAGCGGACCAAGACCTTCCGGCAGTCCTTCCTGATGGCGTACGCCCAGCGCCTCGGCAGTCGGCTCGCGGCGGACACCGCCCGGGTCACCGCGGCGGCCGACGCCGACGCGGGCTCCGCCGGAGCGGCCGGTGACGCCCCGGGTGGGCTGCTGCCCGTGCTGGCGGCCCGGGACGTCGCCGTCACCGAGACCGCCGAGCGGATGTTCCCCCGTACCACCACGTCCCGGGTGCGCGGAGTGAGCGACGCCGAGGGCTGGACGCACGGTACGGCTGCCGCGGACCGGGCCAGGATGGGCCCTCACGCGCCCGGGATCGATCGCTGAGGGCCTTCGGCAGGCCCCGACGGGCCCCGATCGCTGCTCCACCGGGTGCCCCGGGCCGGGCTGGGTGGCGTATGCCTGGATCACGGCGGTTTGCGGTTAGGCTCGGCCCATGAGCTGGCTCCGGGCGCTGAAAGAGACCGCCCGCTCCGGATTCACCATCGAGCGCAAACGGCTCGAGCCGCTCATCGCGTTGCGCGGTGCCGCGGGCCTCGCCCTCGTCGTCGGGTTCGCACTCGCGGTCTTCGGCCCCGCCATCGCGGCCAGTTCCGCCTTCGGGGCGTTCCAGGCGGCCATCGCCACCTTCCAGCGCAGTTGGCGTCCCCGCCCGGTGCTCGCGCTGGTCTCCGGGGCCAGCCTGGCCGTGTCGACCTTCGTCGGCTACGTCACCGTCTCGCACACCGGTCTCTTCGTGGCGGTGCTGGTCCTGTGGACGTTCGCCGCCGGGATGTCCTGGGCGGCGGGCTCGACGGGGGGCATCATCGCGGCCTCCAACGTATCGATCATGCTGGTCACGGTCACGCTGCCGACGTCCGTGGCGGACGCCGCCGCGCACGCCGCCATGATGGCGGTCGGCGGTCTCGTCCAGGCGTCCCTGATCGTGCTGTTCCCGATCCGCAGATGGGGCGCCCAACGCGACGCGCTCGCCGACGCGCTGGCCGCCGAGGCCGACTACGCCCGCCGGCTGCGCGACGACCCGGTCGCCCACTTCGACCCGGTGCCGCTGATGACCGCCCGCAGCGCGGCGGCCGTCACCCCCGCGCAGGCCCGTCGGCGCCCCGCCGAGCTGCACGGCGCCCGCAAGATCGCCGAGCGGCTGCGGCCGGTGCTGGCCTCGCTGGCGGACCCGGCGCTGGGGGTGCCCGCCGAGGGACTGGAACGGGCCTGGGTACGCGAGATGCTCGCCGCGGCCGGTTCCGTGCTGGACGCGGCGGCCCGCGCGATCCGGCTCGGTGAACCCGTCCACATCGCCCCGACGGACCTCGGCGTCCTGCGGACCCCGGACAACGAGGTGATCCTCGTCGGTCCGCCCCGGCGTGCCGCCGACCGGCTCAACGTACTGCTGGCCGACGTCCTGGAGATCGCCGAGGGCACAGGTACCCAGGAGGCGCCCAGCGGCGATCTGGAGACCCGCAGGCGCCCGACCCTGCTGCGCCTGGTCCCCGTGGTCCTGACCGCGATGCGCCATGAGCTGCGCCGGAGCTCACCGATCTTCCGGCACGCCGTCCGGGTCTCGGTGGTCGCGGCAGCCGGCTACCTGATGGGGACGGCGCTGCCGCTCGGTCACGCGTACTGGGCGCCGATGACGGCCGTGATGGTGATGCGCCCGGAGTTCTCCCAGACCTACTCCCGCTCGGTGGCCCGGTTCGGCGGAACCCTGGTCGGGGTCGGGGTCGCCACGGGCATCGTGCAGGCCTTCGAGCCGGACGCCAGGCTCGCCGCCGGACTCGCGGTGTTCTGCGCCCTGCTGATGTACCTGCTGATGCGCACGGGGTACGCGGTCGGCCAGGTCTGCGTCTCCGCCTATGTGGTGTTCCTGCTCGGTATGGCGGGTGACGACTGGTCGCAGACCGTCCCGGAACGCATCCTGCTGACCCTGGTCGGCGGTCTGCTCGCGATGGTCTCGTACGCCCTCTTCCCCGCCTGGGAGACCCCGAGGCTGCGCAACCGGCTCGCCGAGTGGCTCCTCACGGACAGCGCCTACGCGGCGACGGTCCTCGACCGCTACGCCGACCCGGCCGGCGGAAACACGGAGGACGTGCGCAGGGCGCTGCTCACCACGCGTGAGGCGCGTGTCGTCTGGCAGGAGGCGCTGGAGACGGCCCAGCACGAGCCGGTACGCCACCGGGGCATCTCCCGGACCGCCGCCGACGACGCCCAGCAGGCGCTCGCCCAGCTCGGCAGGGTCGCGATGCTGATGGAGGCCCATCTGCCCTCCCGCTCGGCCGATCCGGTGCCCGGCGCCGCGGAGCTGGCCCAGGCACTGCGCAGGAGTGCCGAACAAGGCGCGAAGGCCGTACGCGAACGCCGGGTGCCGGACTGGGAGCAGGCCCGGCGGGTCCTGACCCGCTGGGACCTCCCCGAGGAGGACCCGGAGGCGATGCCGCCGCCCGGCCCCTTCCTGCGCAACGGCGCGGCCATGCTCGTGGAGGCGCTGGAGGACTTTTCGCGGGCGCTCGAGGGCTCCACCAACCGGAAGTCCTGAATCCGTCCGTCGCGAAGCGCCGCCGAACCGCTCGGTGACCGGGGCCTTCATGGGAAGCGCTTCCTTCAACTCCCGTGAATGGGAGCCTTATTGCGCTTCCGTTCGTCTCTCCTGGGGGAAGTGCGTCCGGACGGGGCAGAAGGGCAGGGGAAACTGTAGTCGCGTGCGCACCCCGCGTGCACGTGCATCTGCTCATGCATCGGCATATGAACACAGCTATGATCCGAGCTAGTTGACACTTGCACCTTGTAACTCGGGAGCGTCCTGTGCACCACGTGTACAACGGCATGGCGGCCACAGAGCTTCGCGGAGTGGTCTGGCAGAAGAGCAGACACAGCAACTCCCAAGGATCTTGCGTGGAGTTCGCGAAACTGCCCGGCGGAAATGTGGCGGTGCGGAACTCGCGCTTTCCGGACGGGCCCGCCCTGGTCTATACGCCGGCGGAGATAGAGGCGTTGCTGCTGGGCGTCAAGGACGGGGAGTTCGACCATCTGGTGGCGGGCGGCTGACCGCGCCCGTCGATCCGCCCCGGCCTACACGCCGTCGCGGACGGCTTCGGCCTGCTTGGCCGCGCTCAGGAGCGGGAACGCGGGGGCGGGCGCCACGGAGATCTGGTCCGCGAGGCGGAACAGCGCCCACACCACCTTGCCGCGCGGCGAGCCGCCCAGGGCGTCGCCGACCGGGGCGGGGGACGGGTGCCACCCCCAGGAGTCGCTGAACGACTCCACCAGGAACAGCCCGCGGCCCGACTCGGCGGAATCGGCCGCCTCGCCCGCCACCGGGCTCTCCTGGCTGGGATCGCGCACCGCGCACACCAGCCGGGAGGTCCATCGCATCAGGTGCAGCCGCACCGAGCAGTCGTGGCGCTCGCGCGCCTGATCGGCCGGCAGCGCGTGCCGCAGGGCATTGGTGACCAGCTCGGAGACGACCAGTGCGACGTCGTCGAACCGGTCGCCCAGGTCCCAGGAGGTCAGCGTCGTACGCGTGAACGACCGCGCCCCGCCCACCGCTTCGTACCGCGGCGGCAGCGTGCACGAGGCGGAGCCCGCGACCGCCGAGGGGTCGAGGGGGGGAAGCCCCTGCCGTAACGGCTCGAGCATCGTCGATCCATTCGTCCCCATGCGAGGCACTCCCGGGATTCGCGGCTGTAGCGGCACTGCTGGTAGCGGCACTACGGAGGTACAGCGGCACAACACGAACGAGCACGCAGGTGCGCGGGGACCATGGTTCCCAATGCGTAGAGCAGATGCAAGGGCAGATGCACGTGCACGCGCCGGACTCGCCCGGTAGCGTGGTGGTTCTTGGTCATTTCTTCCGTCAACCGGTTCAGCAGCTTTTCGGAACCCTTGCCATTTCCGTAATCGAATGAGTACGGGCTGAAGCGTTTTGGTGGCAGAATCCGGCTCCGGGGTTCGGGGGTGCCCCGGGTGCAAGGGAAGCGATGGGGAGGGCAGTGCCGGTGTCGGCAGGCGAGTCGAGTGGATCTGTGGTGCGACGCATCCTGCTGGGCTCACAGCTCAGGCGGTTGCGCGAGTCGCGGGGCATCACCCGTGAGGCGGCCGGCTACTCCATCCGCGCCTCCGAGTCGAAGATCAGCCGCATGGAGTTGGGACGGGTGAGCTTCAAGGCCAGGGATGTCGAAGACCTGCTGACGCTGTACGGAGTCGTGGACGAGGCGGAGCGGGACTCGCTCCTCGGCCTGGCCCGCGAGGCCAACGTGGCGGGCTGGTGGCACAGTTACGGAGATGTGCTGCCCGGCTGGTTCCAGACGTATATCGGTCTGGAGGGAGCGGCTTCGCTCATCCGGATCTACGAAGTCCAGTTCGTGCACGGCCTGCTGCAGACCGAGGCGTACGCCCACGCGGTCGTCTCGCGTGGCATGCCCGGCGCCTCGGCGGCCGAGGTCGACCGCCGCGTGGCGCTGCGCCTGGAGCGGCAGAAGGCGCTCGTCTCCGAGCGGGCCCCCCGCTTCCACGCCGTGCTCGACGAGGCGGCCCTGCGCCGCCCGTACGGTGAACGCGAGGTGATGCGGGCGCAATTGCGGCATCTGATCGATATGTCGGAGCAGCCGAACATCACGTTGCAGGTGATGCCGTTCAGTTTCGGCGGACACGCGGGTGAGAGCGGTGCATTTACGATGCTGCGTTTCCCGGAATCCGATCTGTCGGACATTGTCTATCTGGAGCAGCTGACAAGTGCGCTCTATCTGGACAAGCCGGAGGAAGTCGCTCAGTACGAAAAGGCGATGGCACGGCTCCACGAGGACAGCCCGGGCCCCGAGGAGAGCCGGGATCTTCTCCGTGGACTCCTCCAACTGACCTGATCCGCAAGTACGATGACGTATCTACAGGAGTCTGCGCCTGCAGTAAGGGAATGCATGTCCTTCCGTGAACTGGCTCACCAGTACATCGACGGCGAGTGGCTGACCGGCAACGGCTCGTGGGACATCATCGATTTCAATCCTTACAACGGCGAAAAGCTCTGCTCCGTCACCGTGGCCACCGCGGACGAGGTGGATCTGGCCTACCGGGCGGCGGAACGCGCTCAGCGGGAATGGGCCGTGGCGCATCCCTATGAACGCGGGCGCATTCTTGCGGGAGCCGAGCGCGTGGTCGCGGAACGCGCCGACGACATCGTCGAGATGCTCATCGACGAGCTCGGCGGCACCCGGTTCAGGGCCGAGTACGAGGTGCGTGGAGTGCGGGCGCTCCTGCGCGAGGCGGCGGCGCAGGCCCTCGGTCCCTCCGCGCGGCTGCTGCCGGCCGCCGCGGACGGCAAGGAGAACCGTCTCTACCGGCTTCCCGTCGGGGTGATAGGCGTCGTCAGCGCCTACAACTTCCCCTTCCTGGTGACGATGAAGAGCGTCGCACCGGCGCTCGCGCTCGGGAACGCGGCGGTGGTGAAGCCGCACCAGAACGCTCCGGTGGCCGGCGGGACCCTGGTCGCCGACATATTCCACGAAGCCGGGCTGCCGGCCGGGCTGCTGAACGTGACGATCACCGACAGCGCCGAGATCGGGGACAGCTTCATCGAGCACCCCGTGCCGAAGGTGATCGTGTTCACCGGCTCGGAGCGCGTCGGCCGCCATGTCGCGGCCAGGGCGGCGGGGCTCTTCAAGCGGACGGTCCTCGAACTGGGCGGCGCCAGCGCCCTGGTCGTCCTGGACGACGCCGAGATGGAGCACGCCGTCCGGGCGGCGGTGCACAGCCGCTTCCTCTACCAGGGGCAGGTCGGGCTGGCCGCCAACCGCGTCCTGGTGGACCGATCCGTGGCGGAGGAGTTCACCGGGCGCTTCACCGAGGAGGTGGCCGCCCTCACGACGGGGGACCCCCGTGACCCCGGCGTGAGCATCGGCCCGGTGATCAGCGGATTCCAGGCCGACGCGATCACGGCGCTCGTCGACGAGGCCGTGGCGCAGGGGGCCACCGCACTGGTGCGGAGCGCCACCCGGGGCAATCTCGTCGGACCCGTCGTGCTGACCGGTCTGCCGGAGGACTCACCGCTGCTGAAGCAGGAGGTTTTCGGCCCGCTGGCCCTGCTGGTGCCGTTCGACGGCGAGGACGACGCCGTACGGCTCCTCGACGGCAGCCCTGGCGGCCTCAGCGGCGCGGTGCACACGGCGGACGCCGAACGAGGTGTGCGGTTCGCGCGGCGGACCGGGAGCGGGATGTTCCACGTCAACGAGGTCACCGGCCTGGAAGACCCCCTCGACGCCTTCGGCGGGGAGAAGATGTCGGGCATGGGGCGGCTGAACGGCGCGGCGGCCGTGGACGCCTTCACCACCTGGCGCTGGGTGTCGATCCAGCACGGGCGCACGTCGTTCCCCTTCTGAACCGGTGAACGCCGGGACGCCCGGCGTCGCCCGCCCGGCGTCGGGCCGGACCGGGAGGCACGGGACCGCGTCCGATCTGGTCGCCGGGGAGGCGGCTACGCTGGTCAAAGTTGAGTACAGGAGGTGGAGAGTTTGTCCGCGATCCGGCTCCTGGTCCTGGGCGCGGTCCGTCAGCACGGACGGGCACACGGCTACCAGGTCCGCAACGACCTGGAGTACTGGGGCGCACACGAGTGGTCCAACGCCAAGCCCGGCTCGATCTACCACGCGCTGAAGCAGATGGCGAAGCAGGGCCTGCTCCTGGCGCATGAGACCGCCCCCTCCACCGCGGGCGGCCCACCCCGCACCGAGTACGAGATCACCGAACAGGGCACCCAGGAGTACCTCTCCCTGCTGCGGTCCTCACTGACCTCCTACGACCAGAGCATGGACGTCCTTTCGGCGGGGGTCGGCTTCATCGTCGACCTGGAGCGCGGCGAGGCCGTGGCGCTGCTCCGGAAACGCATCGCCGCCATCGAGGGCTGGCGGGCGTCGGTCACGGAGCACTACACGCCCGCCGAGGGTCCCGAGTCGCTCGGGCACATCGGCGAGATCATGAATCTGTGGGTCCACACCGCGGACCTGGGTGCCGAATGGACCCGTGGCCTGATCGCACGGATCGAGGGCGGCGCCTACACCTTCGCAGGTGAGGGCGCCCCCTTCGTCGGTGTGCTCGCCGAAGGGCAGGAGAACCCCTACGCGACGGGGGCGCCCGACCCCGGCGACAGCGTCTGATCAAGTTTGACTAATGCGGGAACGAGGCTTACCTTCGGTCCTCTAGTCAAATTTGACTACGAGATCCGAGCGGATCCGGAAGGGCTGGTGGAGCCATGAGCGACGCGATCGCCGTCGAAGGAGCGCACAAGAGGTACGGGGAGAAGCGCGCCCTGGACGGGCTGGACCTCAGGGTGCGGCGCGGGGCGGTCCACGGTGTGCTCGGCCCCAACGGCGCGGGCAAGACCACCGCCGTGCGCATCCTCTCGACCCTCCTGCGGCCCGACGGGGGCCGGGTCGAGGTGGCGGGATTCGACGTGCGGGACGAGGCCGCCGAAGTCCGGCGGAGGATCGGCCTGCTGGGGCAGCACGCGGCCGTGGACGAGGAGCTCGGCGGGCGGCAGAACCTGGAGATGTTCGGCCGGCTCCACCATCTGGGCGCGCGCCGGTCGGGCACACGGGCCGACGAGTTGCTGGAGCGGTTCGGCCTCGCCGGCACCGGCCGCAAGCCGGTCAAGCGCTACAGCGGAGGCATGCGGCGCCGGCTCGACCTGGCCGCCTGCCTGATCACGGACCCGGAGGTGCTGTTCCTGGACGAGCCCACCACCGGGCTCGACCCACGCGGCCGTACCGAGGTCTGGAGCGCCGTGCGCTCACTGGCCGCGGGAGGCACCACGATCCTGCTGACCACGCAGTATCTGGAGGAAGCGGACCAGCTGGCCGACCGGATCTCGTTGGTCGACGGCGGACGGGTCGTCGCGGAGGGCACCGCCGACCGGCTCAAGGACAGGGTGGGCGGCGACCGCATCGACGTCGTCGTCCGCGACGCGGGCCGGCTCGGCGAGGCCGCACGCCTGCTGGGCGACCAGGTGAGCGTGGACGAGGACCGACGGCTGCTCGGCGCGCCCGCCCCGGACCGCATGGGAACCCTGTCCCGCGCGGTGCGCGCCCTGGAGGAGGCGGGCATCGAGGCGGAGGACATCGCCGTACGACGCCCCACGCTCGACGAGGTGTTCCTCGCCCTCACCGGGACCGCCCCACGGGCACACACGACCACGGGAGCGGGGGTGGCGGCGTGAGGACGAGCACGGCGGCGGGCCCGGGCCGGATCGGCTGGGCACTGGCCGACTCCTGGACGATGACCCGGCGCGAACTCGCCCACTGGGCACGGCAGCCGGTCCAGCCGGCCGTCGCCCTGGTCTTCCCGGTGATGCTGCTCCTGATGTTCAACTACCTGGTCGGCGGCGGCCGGGGTGTCGACGGCGACAACACCGCATTCCTGGTCCCGGGCATGCTCGCCCTCACCATGGCCTTCGGCCTGGAGGGCACCATGCTCGCTGTCACCCAGGACCTCACCAAGGGCGTCATCGACCGGTTCCGTTCCATGCCGATGGCCTCGGGCGCCGTCCTGGTCGGGCGCAGCGCCGCCGACATGCTCCAGTCGGTGGCCGCGCTCGCCGTGATGACCGGCGTCGGACACGCCCTGGGGTGGCGCTGGCACCACGGCCCGGAGGCCGCGGTGGCGGCCTTCGGGCTGCTGCTCCTGCTGCGGTTCGCGATGCTGTGGATCGGCATCCACCTCGCGATGGTGGCCGGCCGGCCCGAGATGGTGCAGGCGGTCCAGATCCTGGTCTGGCCGGTCGGCTTCCTCTCCAACGTCTTCGCCTCGCCGGAGTCGATGCCGGGCCGGCTGGGCGCGGTCGTCGAGTGGAACCCGATGTCGGCGACGGCGACCGCCGTACGCGACCTGTTCGGCAACCCGGGCGGGACCGGAGGGTCCTGGGCGGCCGAGCACGCCGGGCTCCTCGCGGTGCTCTGGCCGCTGGCGCTGGTCGCGGTGTTCTTCCCCCTGGCCGTAGGGAGGTTCGCCCGGCTCAGCCGCTGACCGCCGCCCTCAGTGGTGGAAGGCCGTCTGGGCCGCCCGGCCGGGGCCCAGAGGGTGCGGCTGCGCCCGCAGCTCCGGCAGGAGCCGTCGTACGTCGTCCATCAGCAGTTCCGCCAGGTCCGAGGAGAAGCCGTTGCGGCAGACCACCCGCAGCACCGCGAGGTCCTGCCGGTTGGCCGGGAAGGTGTACGCGGGCACCAGCCACCCGCGTTCCCTCAGCCGCCGGGACACGTCGAAGACGTCGTACGCCTGGACGTCGGGGCGTGTCGTCAGGGCGAACACCGGCAGTTCGTCACCCCGGCCGAGCAGCCGGAAGTCGCCCAGGGTCTCGAACTCCCCGGCCAGCCGCATCGCGATGTCCCGGGACGTCTGCTGGACGGCACGGTAGCCGTCGCGGCCCAGGCGCAGGAACGTGTAGTACTGCGCCACCACCTGGGCGCCCGGCCGGGAGAAGTTCAGCGCGAAGGTCGGCATGTCGCCGCCCAGGTAGTTGACCCGGAAGACCAGCTCCTCCGGGAGCTCCGCGGACGAACGCCACAGCACCCAGCCGACGCCCGGGTAGACCAGGCCGTACTTGTGGCCCGAGGTGTTGACGGAGGCCACCCGGGGGAGCCGGAAGTCCCACTCCAGGTCCTCGTCGAGGAACGGTGCCACCATCGCGCCGGAGGCCCCGTCGACATGGACGGGGATGTCGAGGCCGGTACGTTCCTGGAGTTCGTCCAGGGCCGCGCAGAGCTCCGCGATCGGCTCGTAGGAACCGTCGAAGGTCGACCCCAGGATGCCCACCACGCCGATGGTGTTCTCGTCGCAGAGCTCCATGGCGGCCTGCGGGTCCAGATGGAAACGCTCCCCTTCCATCGGGACCTGCCGCGCCTCGACCTCCCAGAACGTGCAGAACTTCTCCCAGCACACCTGCACGTTGACGCCCATCACCAGGTTGGGGCGGGCGTGCGCCGGGTAGCGGTCGGCGTTCCGGGTCGACCAGCGCCGTTTGAGGGCCATCCCGGCCAGCATGCAGGCCTCGCTGGAACCCGTGGTCGAGCACCCCACCACGGCCTGCGGGTCGGGAGCGTTCCACAGGTCCGCGAGCATCGCGACGCAGCGCCGCTCCAGCTCGGCGGTGCGCGGGTACTCGTCCTTGTCGATCATGTTCTTGTCCCGGCACTCGCCCATCAGCACACCTGCCTGGGGCTCCATCCAGGTGGTGACGAAGGTCGCGAGGTTGAGCCGCGAGTTGCCGTCGAGCATCAGCTCGTCGTGGACGAGCCGGTAGGCGCTGGACGACGGCATCGGTCCGTCCGGCAGACGGTGCCGGGGCGGGGCCGCGGTCATCGGGACGGTGGGGTCGGCCTCGCCGAAGAACGGGTTCAGGGCGAGTCTGCGGTGCTCTTCGGACGCGTCGGCGCCGGACGAGCCCTTGTGGAGCGGCATCGGACGGTCCCCTCAGTTCTCGGCCGCGAGGCCGGCCTTGACCGCCCGGGCGAACTTCACGACCCGCCGGGCCTGCACCCGGGCGGCGGTGAGCGTCTCCTCGCCGACCGGGACGTCGCCCTGCCCGGAGACGTGGGAGGTGCCGTACGGGTTGCCGTCGACGAACTTCGACGGGTCCGTGTAGCCGGGGGCGACGAGGATGCCGCCGAAGTGGTGGATGGTGTTGTAGAGCGCCAGCAGGGTGGACTCCTGGCCGCCGTGGGCGGTGCTGCTGGCGGTGAAGCCGCTGTAGACCTTGTCGGCGAGGTCCCCGGACTGCCAGAGACCTCCCAGGGTGTCGAGGAACTGCTTGAGCTGGGCGGTGACGTTGCCGTACCGGGTGGGCGTCCCGAAGATCACCGCGTCGGCCCAGACCAGGTCGTCCGGTGAGACCTCGGGGATGCCGGCGGTCGCCTTCGCGTGGGCGGCCCAGGCCGGGTTGGAGTCGATGGCCGCCTGCGGGGCGAGCTCGGCGGTCTTGCGCAGGCGCACATGGGCGCCGGCCTCCTCGGCGTCCCCGGCGATGGCCTTGGCGATCGTGGAGACGGTGCCGGTGGACGAGTAGTAGACGACGGCGACGTTGACGGACGTGGGCACAGGGACCTCCGGGGACGGGACGGGTGCGGACTGCCGTGAGGGCGGGGAGGGTGCGGGGTCAGGTCCTGCCGGCCACTGCGGACGTTGTGCGGGCACGGCGGCATGGGCCCACGCCGGCCGCCTCGCGCACGTCGAACCGCGTCACCGGCACGCCGTCGTCCTCGATGCCCATGGGCGCCACCTCCCGGGGCAAGCTTTGCCCCGGTTCGTACCGGGCGCATCCTTGCTTACGCCACTGGAACCCTGAGCTGCCGCGCCGCGTTGATAGCTTGGAGCGGCGACGCCGCCGCCATCGATCGATCCTGGAGCCCGGACCCTTGAATACGCTTGCGCTCGGCCCGAGCTGGCTGGACCCGGACTATCTGCTGAACACGTTCGGTCTGCCCGGCCTTCTGCTCATCGTCTTCGCCGAGTCCGGTCTGCTGATCGGTTTCTTCCTCCCGGGCGACTCCCTGCTGTTCACCACGGGTCTGCTGGTGACCACGGGCGACCTGAAGTACCCGCTCTGGCTGGTGTGCACCCTTGTGGCGCTGGCCGCGATCGTCGGTGACCAGGTCGGCTTCCTCTTCGGCCGCAAGGTCGGCCCGTCGCTCTTCAAGCGCCCCGACTCCCGCCTCTTCAAGCAGGAGAACGTCGAGAAGGCGCACGAGTTCTTCGAGAAGTACGGCCCGAAGTCCCTGGTGCTGGCGCGCTTCGTGCCCGTCGTCCGGACCTTCACCCCGATCATCGCGGGCGTGAGCCGGATGAACTACCGCTCGTTCATCACGTTCAACATCATCGGCGGCGTGCTCTGGGGCGTCGGGGTCACCCTGCTCGGCGCCGCTCTGGGCCGGATCGACTTCGTGCACGAGCACATCGAGCTGATCCTCATCCTGATCGTGCTCATCTCCGTGGTCCCGATCGCGATCGAGTTCCTGCGGGCCCGGAGCCGGTCGAAGAAGGAAGCCGCCGCCGCGGCGGAGCGCGGGGAGGACGGCAACTCCTCCGGCGACACCCAGGCCTTCGCCGCCGTCGACGACCAGGACCCGGACCGGTACGACCCGAGCCCGTACGGCACCGGCCGCCCCGACCCGTACGGCCCCGGCCCGGCCACTCCGTACAACGGCGCCCAGGGCGGCCCGTACGGCGCCCCCCGGCCCGGCCCGTACGGCGACGACGGCCGGACGGCCCCGTACGGCAACGACGCGTACGGGAGCGGCACGCAGGGCCACTACGGCGCCGCCCAGCCCGGCCCGTACGGCAACGGCACGCAGGCCCCGTACGGCAACGGCCAGTACGGCGCCGCCCAGCACGGCAACGGCCCGTACGGCGCCGCCCAGCCCGGTCCGTACGGGAACGGGAACGGCGGGCAGGCCCCGTACGGCAACGCCCAGCAGGGCTCCTACGGCAACGGCCAGTACGGTCAGGCCCCGCAGGGCTCCTACGGGAACGGCCAGGACCAGTACGGCAACGGCCCGTACGGGAACGGCGCGCAGGCTCCGTACGGCAACGGCCCGTACGGCAACGGGCAGGCCGCGCCGTACGACGGCGGATTCGACACCGGGCGGTACGGCGAGCGGCCGGAGGACGACCCCGAGGACGACCCGGGGCAGTACGGATGGCAGACCCGGCGCTGACGCGCCCGTAAGGGACCCACGGACGGCGCCCCGGACCCCGAAGGAAGGGGACCGGGGCGCCGTCCGTCCGTCAGAAGCCGCGCGTCCGCTTGGCGGCGCGGCGGCCCGGACCGCCCTCGACCCCGCCCGGCACCCGCATGAACAGGCGGGAGATCTCGCTCCCCAGGTTCACCCCGATGGCGATGGCCAGCGCCGTGGCCACCGCGGTGGAGAGCGAGGCGAGTCCCGTCTCCACCTCGTTCTGCGCGAAGCCCAGCAGACCGAAGTACGTCGCCGAACCGGGCAGCAGCGGGCCGATCGCCGCCGTGATGTACGGCAGCGACGAGGTGTACCGGTACCGTGAGAACAACTGGCCGAACAGGCCCACCAGCCCCGCCGCCACGGCCGTGGCCGCCACCGGTGAGATTCTGCCGGCGTGGGCCATCGCCCCGAAGATCACCCAGGCGACACCCCCGTTGAGGGTCACCGCCAGGACGGTCGAGCGCTCCTGCTGGAGCAGGACGGCGAAGGCCAGGGTCAGGGCCATCGAGGCCAGGATCTGCGCGATCGGCCGGTCGTGCGTCACGAACCGGGCCTCCGGGTTCAGCTGGGCCCCGAGCTGGACGCCCAGGTAGAGCATCAGCAGCACCCCGGCGACGATCCCGATGAAGAAGTACATGACCTCCAGGAGACGGGCCCCCGCGGTGATGTAGTAGCCGGTCAGACCGTCCTGCACCCCGGCCACCAGCGCCCGTCCCGGCAGCAGCGCGAACAGCCCACCGGTGATCACCGCGGACGGCCGGATGCCGGTCGAGTGCGTGAGGGTCAGCGCGATGCCGATGGCCGCGGGCGGCATGGCCGCGGCCATGAACTGGTAGAACTCGGGCAGTCCGCGCCCGGCGAAGAGCCACGCCAGCCGGTCGCCGAGCATCGCGCCCGCCGCCGCCGCGAGGAAGACCAGCGGACCGCCGCCGACCAGGACCGATGCCGAGCCGGCGAGCAGCCCGGCGGCGGCCGTCAGCACCCAGCCCGGGTAGGGGTGCCGGTTACGGCGGATCTCCGCGAGGCGCCGGTAGGCCTCCTCCAGCGAGACCTCGACGTGCTCCGCGGTCGTGATGTCGTCGATCAGCTGGAACACCGCGGCCAGCCGGGTGTAGTCGGTGCCCCGGCGGCGGACGGTCCGGCTGGCGGTGACGGGGTCCTCCACCAGCGACGGCTGATGGGAGATGGACAGCAGCGTGAAGGTGACGGTGGGCTCGCAGCGGTCGAGCCCGTACGAGCGCGACACGGCGAACATGGCGGCCTCGACGTCCTCGGCGCCCTCACCCCCCGCGAGCAGCAGCTCCCCGATACGCAGTGTCAGGTCGAGCACGCGCGGGACCGCGGGCCCCGAGTCGTCGGTCCGCTGCACGCTCTCGGGCGCCGGACGCTCGAAGACGGGCATGCGGAGCATCGTGCGCATCCGGTCCTGCCAAGGGGCTTCCTTGGTCAGCCGGATCATCGGGATGCCCTGGGCCGGGGTGAAGGCCGGCGGCGGATGCCCCTGGACCCCGCTCGGCGTGGTGAACGCGTTGGTCAGCTGCTCCGTTCCGGTGCCGCTCCCGGCGGCGGAAGCGGAACCTTGGCCCAAGGAGGCCGACGGGTCGGTCTGCAGGCCGGCCGGGACGGCGAACTCGGACGTGGGGTGGTCGTCCTCCGGCGGCCCGGACGGCTGCCCCACGCCGACAGGCGGGACGAACGCGCTGCGCGCCTCGTCGGACTGGGGCTTCTGGTCCTCCGGACCGCCCTGTTCCGCCACCACTCGTCCTCGTTCCCCTCGACCGTGTTCCGGAACGCTTCTGCCCAGTATGGGCACGGACAAGGGCCACCACGCGCAACGGGCGGCGCACCGGTGAAAGGTGCGCCGCCCGTCGTCGGTACGGTCGGCCGGGCCGTCGGGCCCGATGCCCCGCGATCCGCCCCGTCCCGCTCACGCGCGGAACCGGAAGGACTGCGTCAGTGATCGCCCTGCGTCTCGAGACGCTTGTAGGAGGCCTCGATCTCGGCCTCGGCCTCGGCGCGGCCGACCCAGTCGGCGCCCTCGACGGACTTGCCCGGCTCCAGGTCCTTGTAGACCTCGAAGAAGTGCTTGATCTCGCTGCGGTCGAACTCCGACACGTCGTGGATGTCCTGCAGGTGCTCCACCCGGGGGTCGGACGCCGGGACGCACAGCAGCTTGTCGTCGCCGCCGGCCTCGTCGGTCATCCGGAACATGCCGATGGCACGGCACTTGACGAGGCATCCGGGGAAGGTCGGCTCGTCCAGGATGACCAGCGCGTCCAGCGGGTCGCCGTCCTCGCCGAGGGTGTTCTCGACGAAGCCGTAGTCGGCCGGGTAGCTGGTCGAGGTGAAGAGTCGACGGTCCAGGCGGATCCGACCGGTCTCGTGGTCCACCTCGTACTTGTTCCGCGAACCCTTCGGGATCTCGATGGTGACGTCGAACTCCACGGGTGGCTCCTCCATGATCAACACATACGACTGGTGGTTAAGTGTCCCTCACGCAGATGAGTGCTCGCGAAAGGGGCTGGTCAACGGTGGCCGAGCCGGTGGAAAGACCGACGAACGAACCGTTGAACAGGTGGGACGAGTGGAAGGACCGGCTGTCTCCCGTCCCGGGGGACAGGTCGAACGACCGGCGGTTCGTCGCAGGCGCCGCGGTGCTGGGCCTGGTCGTCGCCGCCGGTGCCGCCCTGGCCGCCGGTCCCTGGGACTCGGGTCAGCGTAAGGCCGAGCACGACCGGGTGGTCGCGGCGGAGCACTCAGGTGGCGCACATCACCCCGGGAACCCGCCCGGCGCGCCCCGGCCCGCGCCCAGCGCCGCCGCCGTACTCGCCGCTCTGGGCGAGACGTCCGGCCGTACGGACCCGGTGGCCGCGGGCGCCCTGGACACCGTGCTCACCCCTCTGTTGAAGGCGCCGGGACTGGGCACCGTGAGCGCGGCCGCCGTCGTCGACACCGCCACCGGCGAACAGGTCTACGCACACGGCGCCACGACACCCATGACCCCCGCCTCCACGGTGAAGATCGCCACCTCCGTCGCCGCGCTCTCCGCCCTGGGGCCCGACCACCGCATTCCGACCACCGTCCGGGTGTCGAAGGACTCCGGGACGGTGACCCTGGTCGGCGGCGGTGATCCCACCCTCGACCGGTCCGCCCTGCGCGCCCTGGCCACCGACACGGCACGCGCCCTGCGCGACGGCGGTACCGAGAAGGTCCGGCTGACGTACGACACCTCGCGGTACTCCGGGCCCGCCCTGCACCCCATCAGCCCCAACGAGAACATCGCGCCCGTCAGTGCGCTGATGGTCGACGAGGGCCGGCTCGACGGCAGTGACCACGGCCCCGCCCCCCGGACCGCCGATCCCGCGCGGGACGCCGCCCGCGCGTTCGCCGAACTGCTCGGCGACGCCGGGGTCCCCACTCGGTCCGACCCCGCGTCCGGCCGGGCCGGGAGCGGGGCCAGGACGGTCGCCACGCACCTCTCGAAGCCGCTCTCCGCCCTCGTCGAACGGGCCCTGACCAACAGCGACAACGACATCGCCGAGGCCCTCGTACGGCAGACCGCGCTGAAGGCGGGCGAGCCCGCCTCGTTCGCCGGCGGGCGGCGTGCCGTGACGAACCGTCTCAAGGGGCTGGGCGTCCCGGTCACCGGGGCCGACCTCGTCGACGGCAGCGGCCTGAACCGCAAGGACAAGGTGACCGCGGGCCTGCTGACGTCCCTGCTCGCGCTCGCCGCCGACCCGGACCATCCCGAGCTGCGCCCCGTCCTCACCGGTCTGCCGGTCGCCGGTTTCAGCGGCACGCTCGGCGACCGCTACTCCGCCGAGTCCGGGGCCACCGGCCTCGTACGGGCCAAGACGGGCACCCTCACCGGGGTGAACGCCCTGGCCGGTACGGCGGTCGACCCCCGGGGCAGGCTGCTCGCCTTCGCGTTCCTGACCTCGGGCACCACATCCCCCGGGGAGGCCGAGGAGTCCCTGGACGCCTTGGCCACCGCGCTCACCCGGGGAGCCCGGTAGGCGGCCGACACCTCACCGCAGGGCGGCCGCCTCACGTACCGTTGACGCATGACGCGCATCGGTGGTGCCGAGATGGTCGACTGGAATCTGGCGGTCGCGACCGCTACCCGGTTCGTACGCCCGGGTCCCGAGATCAGCCGTGAGGAGGCCCGCGCCGTCGTCGCGGAGCTCCGAAGGCATGCGAAGGCCTCGGAGGAGCACGTCCGTTCGTACACCCGGATGATCCCGGAGGGGCACGAACCCGAGGACACCCCCGTCCTGGTCGTCGACCGGGCGGGCTGGATCAAGGCCAACGTCGCTGGCTTCCGCGCGCTGCTGGGGCCCCTGCTGGCGAAGATGCAGGAGCGTCGAGGCAACGGGCCCGGCGGAGCGGTGCTCGGCGCGGTCGGCGGCAAGGTGACCGGTGTCGAGCTGGGCATGCTGCTGTCGTTCCTGTCCTCCCGGGTCCTCGGGCAGTACGAGACCTTCGCACCCGCCACCCGGGACCTCCCCGCCTCCGCCGACGGAGGGGGCAGGCTGCTCCTCGTGGCCCCCAACATCGTCCACGTCGAGCGCGAACTGGACGTGGACCCGCACGACTTCCGGCTCTGGGTGGCGCTGCACGAGGAGACCCACCGCACCCAGTTCACCGGGGTGCCCTGGCTCCGCGACCACCTTCAGGGCGAGATCCAGTCGTTCCTCGACGAGACCGACGTCGACCCGATGACCCTCCTGGAACGCCTCCGCGAGGCCGTCCAGACCTTCGCGGGCGGCAGCCGACCGGAGGGTGAGCGCGGGGAGGACGGCGACGAGGGCGGGCGCAGTCTCGTCGAGATCGTCCAGACCCCCGCCCAGCGCGAGGTCCTGGGGCGCCTCACCGCCGTGATGTCGCTGCTCGAGGGCCACGCGGACTTCGTGATGGACGGGGTGGGGCCCGAGGTGGTGGGCTCCGTCGCCGAGATCAGGGAGAAGTTCCAGCAGCGCAGGGCCCGCGGCGCGAGCCGGCTGGACCTGGCCCTGCGCAAGCTCCTGGGGCTCGACGCCAAGCTCCGGCAGTACCGCGACGGCGAGAAGTTCGTGCGGGCCGTCGTCGACGAGGTCGGCATGGACGGCTTCAACCGGGTGTGGACCTCGCCCAACACCCTGCCCACGAAGGCCGAGATCTCGGCGCCGACGGACTGGGTGGCGCGGGTGCACCGTAAGACCGACCAGTGACCAAGGCCCGCCCGGTGGCAGAAGATTGCCCCTCCAATCACCCATCCGAGGGACCATAGGGGCATGGGAAGGCGTGCAATGCTCGGTGGACAGCTTGGCTCTGTCACCATCGACGCACTCTGAGTGACGGGACGCTCCCGTCCCAGCACTCCGAGGCGCCCCCCCGAAACTCCACCGAAGGGCACCGGACATGGGTCCCCATCCTGCGGTCGCGGCGATACGCCTGGCGGTCCGCCGCGTACTCCACGACGTCGTCACCGAACACAACCGCCACATCGAGCAGGCGGGCCGCGCCGAGTTCGCCCAAGCCGGGGCCTGTGCGGCCGGCCGCAGCGGTGCGCTCCCCGAACGCCCCGATACCCCGCTGGTGCTCGTCGCATGCTCCGGCGGCGCCGATTCGATGGCGCTCGCCTCCGCCCTCGCCTTCGAGTCGCGCAAGCTGCCCGTCCGCGCCGGCGGCATCACCGTCGACCACAACCTCCAGCCCGGCTCCGGCCTCCGCGCCGCCGAGGTCGTCGCCCGCCTCACCGAGATGCGCCTCGATCCGGTCGAGGCCGTCGCCGTCCACGTCGGCCGCGACGGCGGACCCGAGGCCGCCGCCCGCGACGCCCGCTACGCCGCGCTGGACGACGCCGCCGAGCGCCACGGGGCGGCCGCCGTCCTCCTCGGCCACACCCGCGACGACCAGGCCGAGACCGTCCTGCTGGGCCTCGCCCGCGGCTCCGGGATCCGCTCACTGTCCGGGATGGCCTCCGCCTCCGGCCCCGCCGGCCGCTACCGCCGCCCCTTCCTCCAGCTGGACCGGCAGACCGCCCGCAAGGCCTGCATGGTCCAGTCGCTCCCCGTCTGGGACGACCCCCACAACATCGACCCCGCCTACACCCGCTCCCGGCTGCGCCACGAGGGCCTGCCCGCCCTGGAGAAGGCGCTGGGCAAAGGCGTCGTGGAAGCCCTGGCGCGCACGGCGCAGCTCTCCCGGGACGACGCGGACGCCCTGGACACCTGGGCCGCCGAGGCCGCACGCTCGGTGCGCGACGACGACGGACGGCTGGAGTGCGCGGGACTCGCGATCCTGCCGCCCGCGGTACGCCGCCGGGTGGTGCGCCGGGCCGTGATCGACGCCGGGTCTCCCGCGGGTTCGCTCTTCGCCCGGCACATCGAGGAAGTGGACCGGCTCATCACCGGCTGGCGCGGTCAAGGGGCCATCAACCTGCCCGGCCGCGTCGAGGTACGACGGCAGGGTGGCAGACTGGTCATTCGGCAGAGCTGAGGCGCAAGCGGCCAAGGCGCAGGCGAGACGGCCGGTCCGGCCCGGGAGCTCCCGGGCCCGGCAGGCACAGAAAGAGACGCGGGTGAACGAGAAGGACATGGGCACCGACCTCCAGTCGGTGCTCCTCACCAAGGAAGAGATCGACGCGAAGCTCGTCGAACTGGCCGCCGAGATCGACACGGAGTACGCGGGCAAGGATCTGCTCATCGTCGGCGTGCTCAAGGGCGCGGTGATGGTCATGGCGGATCTGGCACGCGCCCTGTCCACCCCCGTCACCATGGACTGGATGGCCGTCTCCTCGTACGGTGCGGGCACCCAGTCCTCGGGCGTCGTCCGGATCCTCAAGGACCTCGACACCGACATCAAGGGCAAGCACGTCCTCATCGTCGAGGACATCATCGACTCCGGGCTGACGCTGTCCTGGCTGCTGACCAACCTGGGCTCGCGCGAACCGGCGAGCCTGGAGGTCTGCACCCTGCTGCGCAAGCCGGACGCGGCGAAGGTCGCCATCGACGTGAAGTGGGTCGGGTTCGACATCCCCAACGAGTTCGTCGTCGGCTACGGCCTGGACTACGCGGAGAAGTACCGCAACCTCCCCTTCGTCGGCACGCTCGCCCCGCACGTCTACGGCGGCTGACCTCTGCGCCCGCGGAGCCCGGGCCGTCCGGGCGGAAGCCGCCCGGACGCCGGGGAACCCTCGCGGCCTTCCCGCCGTTGGAGCCTTCGAAGGCGGGTTTGTCAGACGTCCCCTGCGGTCTCGGGTGACAATGCTGAGGTACCGTCCGAAGAACAATCTTTTCTCACAGCAGCATTTACCTACGGGCAGGAGGGACGGGGCGACTTCGCTCCGTATGGATGGACGTGAAGCGATACTTCCGTGGGCCGGTCATGTGGATCGTGCTGGCCGTCCTCGCCGTGGTCGTGTTGATGCAGGTCGTCGGCTCGTCGGGCGGCTACAAGACGGTGGACACCGGCAAGGTGATCCAGGCGATCAGCAAGAACCAGGTGGAGCAGGCCAAGCTGACCACCGGTGACGAACAGATCATCAAGATCGAGCTGAAGAACAAGGAAAAGCTCAACGGCGAGGACGGCAGCAAGTTCCAGGCGAGCTACATCGGCAACCAGGGTGTCGAGCTCGCCGACACGCTGCAGCAGAAGTTCGAGAGCGGTGACATCGAGAAGGGTTACACCGTCTCGCCGTCGAAGCAGTCGCCGTTCGTCTCGATCCTGCTGTCGCTGCTGCCCTTCGTCCTGATCGTGGTCGTCTTCCTGTTCCTGATGAATCAGATGCAGGGTGGCGGCTCCAAGGTCATGCAGTTCGGCAAGTCCAAGGCCAAGCTGATCACCAAGGACACCCCGAAGACGACCTTCGCCGACGTGGCGGGGTCCGACGAGGCGGTCGAGGAGCTCCACGAGATCAAGGAGTTCCTCCAGGAGCCGGCGAAGTTCCAGGCCGTGGGAGCCAAGATCCCCAAGGGCGTCCTGCTCTACGGCCCGCCCGGTACGGGTAAGACGCTGCTCGCCCGCGCCGTCGCGGGTGAGGCGGGCGTGCCGTTCTACTCGATCTCCGGTTCCGACTTCGTCGAGATGTTCGTCGGTGTGGGTGCCTCCCGTGTCCGTGACCTCTTCGAGCAGGCCAAGGCGAACGCCCCGGCCATCGTCTTCGTCGACGAGATCGACGCCGTCGGCCGCCACCGCGGTGCCGGTATGGGCGGCGGTCACGACGAGCGGGAGCAGACGCTCAACCAGCTGCTCGTCGAGATGGACGGCTTCGACGTGAAGGGCGGCGTCATCCTGATCGCCGCCACCAACCGGCCCGACATCCTGGACCCGGCCCTGCTGCGTCCCGGACGTTTCGACCGGCAGATCGCCGTGGACCGCCCGGACATGCAGGGACGCCTCGAGATCCTCAAGGTGCACCAGAAGGGCAAGCCGGTCGCGCCCGACGTCGACCTCAACGCGGTCGCCCGTCGTACGCCTGGCTTCACCGGTGCCGACCTGTCGAACGTGCTGAACGAAGCGGCGCTCCTGACGGCGCGCAGCAACAAGAAGCTCATCGACAACAACATGCTCGACGAGGCCATCGACCGCGTCGTGGCGGGGCCGCAGAAGCGGACCCGGATCATGTCCGAGAAGGAGAAGAAGATCACCGCGTACCACGAGGGCGGACACGCCCTGGTCGCGGCGGCTTCCCCCCAGTCGGACCCGGTCCACAAGATCACGATCCTCTCCCGCGGCCGCGCCCTCGGTTACACGATGGTGCTCCCGGAGGAGGACAAGTACTCCACGACGCGCAACGAGATGCTCGACCAGCTGGCATACATGCTGGGCGGGCGCGCGGCCGAGGAGCTGGTCTTCCACGACCCGACGACCGGTGCCGCCAACGACATCGAGAAGGCCACCGCCACGGCCCGCGCGATGGTCACGCAGTACGGCATGACCGAGCGTCTCGGTGCGATCAAGTTCGGCGGCGACAACACCGAGCCCTTCGTCGGCCGGGAGATGGGCCACCAGCGCGACTACTCGGAAGAGGTCGCGGCGCTCGTCGACGAAGAGGTCAAGAAGCTCATCGAGACCGCGCACAACGACGCGTGGGAGATCCTCGTCGAGAACCGCGACATCCTCGACGCGCTGGTTCTGGAGCTCCTCGAGAAGGAGACGCTGGGCAAGGAGGAGATCGCCGAGATCTTCGCCCCGATCGTGAAGCGTCCGGCCCGTCCGGCGTGGACCGGTTCGTCCCGGCGCACCCCCTCGACCCGTCCTCCGGTTCTCTCCCCGAAGGAGCTGGCTCTGACCAACGGCGCCACGACCGCCAACGGTTCGACCGGCACGGAGCTCGCCCCGAAGGACATCACTTCGAAGGAGACCGGCTCCACCGCGGAGCCGCACCCCGAGGAGCGTCCCGACAGCTGATCACCGGCCCGGTCCGGTGTGGCACCCGTCACGGGTGCACCACCGGGTCCGGAATGGATGCCGCGCCCCCCAGGTTCTAGCCTGTGGGGGCGCGGCATTTCGGTATGCCTGCGCGCGATGCCTGCCGTTTTCCGTGATGTCCTGGCGGGCCCGCGCATGCGACAGCACAGAGGAACGAGGCACAGATGACCGATCCCGTGACGCTCGACGGGCAGGGCTCGATCGGCGTTTTCGACGAGAAGCGGGCCGAGGCCGCCGTACGGGAGCTCCTCATCGCGGTCGGGGAGGACCCGGACCGTGAGGGGCTGCGGGAGACGCCGGGGCGGGTGGCGCGGGCCTACAAGGAGATATTCGCGGGTCTCCACCAGGAACCCGAGGACGTCCTGACGACGACCTTCGACCTCGGCCACGACGAGATGGTGCTGGTCAAGGACATCGAGGTGTTCAGCACCTGCGAGCACCACCTGGTGCCGTTCCGCGGCGTCGCGCACGTCGGGTACATCCCGGCCACCAGTGGCAAGATCACGGGACTGTCGAAGCTGGCCCGGCTGGTCGATGTCTACGCCCGGCGGCCCCAGGTCCAGGAGCGGCTGACCACGCAGGTCGCCGAGTCATTGATGTCCATCCTGGAGCCGCGCGGGGTCATCGTGGTCGTGGAGTGCGAGCACATGTGCATGTCGATGCGCGGTATCCGCAAGCCCGGGGCGAAGACGCTCACCTCGGCCGTCCGGGGCCAGCTGCGCGACCCTGCCACCCGTGCGGAGGCGATGAGCCTCATCATGGCGCGCTGAACCGGAGCCGCCCGCGCCGCCCGCGCCGAGCGGGCTCGGGGCGGGATGAGCCCGGGTCAGGCGGCGGCGGTGCTGCCGTTGTCGTCGCCGTCCTCGGGGAGCCTGCAGACACGCTCCAGGAAGACGGCGGCGGCGACGACCGCGATGCCGGCCACGACCGCCGCGCCCGAGTAGATCGCCTGGTCCCGCCGGGGCGGGATGTCCAGGTAGCTGAGCATGAAGACGCAGACGCCGCCGTACATCCCCGCCACCAGCGACGCGACGAGCGCGCTCGCCTGGCCGAAGACCACCGCACGGGCGGCCATCAGCGGCTCGACGCCCTTGGCCCCCGGCCTGCGCTCCCGCTGGGCGCGCAGCCGTGACCGTATCGACAGGGCCGTGGCGAGCAGGACGACGGCGATCGCGGCGAGCACGACGGGTGCGGCGAGGGGCACGCTCGGCAGGGTCCCCAGGGAGTCCCAGAGACGGGCGCCCGCCCAGGACAGCACGCCGGCTCCGGCGAGGAGTCCGGCCAGCAGCCCGAGCCGTAGTTGCTTCACCGAGAGTGCCGCCCTTCGCCGTGCCGTGTCGGGTGCCGCCGTGCCGGACGGTGCCCGTGTCGTCAGTACCCGGGTCTCCGCGTACCCGAGTCGTGTGCCCTTGAGCCTAACGACTACTCGGGCAGGCGGAGTTCCAGGTCGGCCCGGGGAAGCACCCCGTCGCTGCCGACGCCGGCCAGCAGGTCGGCGACCGTGCCGGAGCCGGGCAGCTGGGCCTCGGGCTCCACGTCGTGCCAGGGGGCGAGGACGAAGGCGCGCTCGTGGGCGCGCGGGTGCGGAAGGGTCAGCAGCGGGTCGTCGGAGACCACGTCGGCGTACGACACGATGTCGACGTCGAGGGTCCTGGGGCCCCAGCGCTCCTCGCGGACCCGCTCGAAGGCCTCCTCGATGGCCTGGCCGCGTTCCAGCAGGGAGGACGGCGGCAGGGTCGTCTTCACGACGATCACCGCGTTGAAGTACGACGGCTGGGAGCCCGGGTCGACGCCCCAGGGCTCCGTCTCGTACACCGGGGAGACGGCCTTGACCCGCAGCCCGGGGGTGTCCTCCAGGGCGTCGATGGCGCCCTGGAGGGTCTCCAGGCGGTTGCCGAGGTTCGAGCCGAGGGCGATCACGGCCCGTTTGGGGTTCGAGAGGGTGACGTCCGCCGCGTCCACCTGCTCGACGACTGCGGCGGGAACCGGCTGGACGGTCGGGTCGCTCTGCCCCTCGGTGGAAAACGCGGTCATACTCGGCTCCGGGTGATGGTGATGGTCACGTCGTCGAACGGGACGGTGATCGGGGCGTCCGGCTTGTGGACGACGACCTCGACCTCCTCGACGCCTTCGTGCTTGAGGCACTGCTGCGCGATGCGTTCCGCGAGGGTCTCGATCAGGTCGACCGGTTCTCCCTGGACGACGGCGACGACTTCTTCCGCGACCACGCCGTAGTGCACGGTCTTCGTCAGGTCGTCCGCGGCTGCCGCGGGGCGGGTGTCGAGGCCGAGCACCAGGTCCACGATGAAGGTCTGGCCCTCTTCCCGCTCCCTGGGGAAGACACCGTGGTGCCCACGGGCCTTGAGGCCGCGCAGCGCGACACGATCCACGCGAATCACTCCTGCTGTTGTCGTCTCCGGTGACACCCGTCCGCGTGCGGGCGGTGGGGTGCCTTCTTTCGAATCTACCCGCGGGCACCGACAGAACCGACGAGTGGGGGGACGCGGACCGGCCCGGACGGGCCGGTAGGCGCGCATACCCGGTGATCCGGGCCCTCAATCCCCAGGGGCTCGACGGACCGCTCAGGAGGGCGACTCCTCCTCGTCGTCGTCCTCGCCGGACTCGGCAAGGACGGGGGAGCCGTGGTGCGACCAGAGCTTCCAGCCGTCCGGTGTGTGCCGGAACACGTTGGAGGCCACGACGAGCTGGCCGACGAGGGGGCCGAGCGCGTTGCCTTCCTCGGCCGGGCCCCCGCTGAGGATGTTCTCGGTGCAGGTCACCAGCGCGGTGTCACCGGTCATGGCGATCTGGACGTCGGTCAGGAAGAACTGGATGTACTCCGTGTTCGCCATGATCAGCGCATAGCTGCGCAGGACCTCGCCCCGGCCCGAGAGCACCGGCCAGCCGGGGTGGACACAGGAGACCGTCAGGTCCTCCCCAGGCAGCCAGAGAGCCGAGAGGGCGTCGATGTCACCGCGCTCGACGGCCTCGTAGAAGGCGGTGTTGGCGTCCTCGACGGCCCGGATGTCGGCGGCGGCCGCCTCGTGGTCGTCGCGCGGCGCGCTCATGCGGCTCCCTCGACGGCGCGGACGACCCGCACGGCGTCCGCGGTGGCGCGTACCGCGTGGACCCGGACCGCCCACGCCCCGGCGTTCGCCGAGAGGGCGGAGAGCGCGGCGGTCGCCGCGTCGCGTTCGCGGGCCGGGGGAGGGGTGCCGTCCGCACCGGCGAGCACGTGCCCGAGGAACCGTTTGCGGGAGGCGGCGACGAGCAGGGGCCGGCCGAGGGCACGCAGCCGGTCCAGGTGGGCGACCAGGGCGAGGTCCTGGGCGGCGTTCTTGGCGAAGCCGAGACCCGGGTCGATCACCAGGTTCTCCGGGGCCACTCCGCTCCCGACCACGGCGTCCATACGGTCGCGGAGCTCGCCGACCACCTCGGAGACGACGTCTCCGTAGACCGCTCGGCTGTTCATCGACTCGCTGAAACCGCGCCAGTGCATGACGACGAACGGCACATCGGCGGCGGCGACGACCCGGAGCATGTCCGGATCCGCGAGGCCGCCGCTCACGTCGTTGACCAGGGTGGCCCCGGCGGCGACCGCCTGTTCGGCGACCTGGGCGCGCATGGTGTCCACGGAGAGGGTGACACCCTCGGAGGCCAGCCCCCGCACGACGGGGATCACCCGGCGCAGCTCCTCCGAGGCGTCCACCCGGCTGGCACCGGGTCGGGTCGACTCGCCGCCCACGTCGATCAGGTCCGCGCCCTCGGCCACCAGTTCGAGGCCGTGCTTGATCGCCGCCGTGGTGTCGAACCAGTGACCGCCGTCGGAGAAGGAGTCGGGCGTCACATTGACGACACCCATGACCGCGCAGCGGTCCCACTCCGGCAGACCCCGCACCGTGCCCCGTCCTCGCAACGTACTCATGGGGCCAGCCTAGGGCGTGTTCCGGGAGTGGCGCGGTCCGCCCGGAGGGCGGGTCCGGCGGCGTCCGGTGCGTGCGATCGCACGGCGGAGGGCCGCCCCGGTACTGGATGTACCGGGGTGATCCCGACAACGTCGCGAGCGTGCGGGCCAGGCGTCGCCGGGCAGGCGGGACTTTCGGAACACGCCCCAGAGGGGTCAGGCCGCGCGGACTCCCTGCTCGCCCGGATGGTCGGTGCGGTGGCCGCAGGGGCGGGGGTGCCGGGGGCGGAAGGGGCGAGGCGGGACGAGGTTCACGAATCCCTCCGCCTGGAGGGCGGCGAAGCCGATCCGGGGCAGTTCACGGGCCGTACGGAAGACCACGAAACGGGGCTCCCAGCGGGGCCGGAACTTGGCGTTGAACTTGTACAGCGACTCGATCTGGAACCAGCGCGAGAGGAAGATCAGCAGCCCGCGCCAGCAACGCAGCACCGGGCCCGCCCCCAGGCGTTCGCCCCGGGCGAGGGCGGAGCGGAACATGGCGAAGTTCAGTGACACCTGGGCGACCGAGAGCCGGGGGGCGGCCTGCAGGGAGGCGACGATCAGGAGCTCGTTCATCCCGGGGTCGGCCGACCGGTCGCGCCGCATCAGCTCCAGCGAGAGCCCGTCCTCGCCCCAGGGCACGAAGTGGAGCACCGCCTTCAGGTCGCCGTACGGGGACGCGTCGTCGCCCGCTCCGGGCAGATGGGCGGTGGCGACGACGCAGTCGCCGTCGGCCGGGTCGCCGAGCCGGCCGAGCGCCATGGAGAAGCCGCGCTCGGTGTCGGTGCCGCGCCAGTCGGCGGCCGCCCGGCGGATGCGGTCCAGCTCGGTGGGGCCGATGTCGCGGACACGCCGGACGCGGGTCTCGTAGCCGTTACGTTCGATGCGCTTCACCATCTGGCGCACGTTGCGCATCGCGCGTCCGGCGAGGGAGAAATCCGCCACGTCCACCACCGCCTCGTCACCGATCTCCAGCGCGGTCAGGCCCGTCTCGCGGGTCCACACCTCGCCGCCGGTCTCGCTGCAGCCCATCACCGCCGGGGTCCAGGAGTGCGAGCGGGCCTCGTCCATGAAGCGTTCGATGGCACCCGGCCACGCCTCCACGTCACCGATCGGGTCACCGCCGGCGAGCATCACGCCGGACACCACGCGGTAGCAGACCGCGGCCTTGCCGCTGGGCGAGAAGACCACGCTCTTGTCGCGGCGGAGCGCGAAGTACCCCAGGGAGTCGCGGCTGCCGTGCCGCTCCAGCAGGGCCCGCAGCCGACCCTCGTCGTCCTCGTCGAGCCGGGCGGCCGGGTGCTCGGGCCGGAAGGCGAAGTAGACCGTGGTGACGGCCGTCAGCAGGCCGAGGGAGCCCAGTGAGTACGCCACCGTCCACGAGGTCGGCCCGGTGTACTCCACGGGCCCCTCCAGGCCCAGCAGGCCGTACAGCACGTGCTGGAGCCGGTCGGCGATGGAGGGGTCGCCCACGACCCGGCCGGGGTGCACGCTGACGACGACGAGGCCCAGGGCGAGCGACCCGGCGCCGAGGAGGACGAAGTTGGCCAGGGCGCGCCAGCGGCTCCGCGGGTCCGGGAGCGCGGCGAACTCGGCCCGGTGGCGTACCAGCAGGAAGCAGAGCGCGAGGGAGAGCAGCACGCCGAGGACGGAGTGGCGGTAGGCGAACTGCGCCACGGCGCCCGCGGGCAGCAGCACGACGGCGGCCCGCCAGGCCCGCCGCTTGCGCCGCTTGATGCCGTGGGCCAGCAGGAGCAGCAGTACGCCGGAGCTGAGCGACAGCGCCGCGGCGAAGGGCCCGAGCGCGCCCGGGAGCACCTCGGCGAAGGTGTGCATCCGGCTGTGCCGGAAGCGTGGGAAGACCCCGGCGGCGACGTCGATCAGTCCGACGGCCGCGCAGGCGCTTCCGACCAGGGACGGGACCGCGTCGGGCCGGGGCCCGCGGAGGATCCTGCGCCGCAGGCCCTCGGACGGAACCATTCCTGACTTATCCCTATCTACCGTGACAGACATCGCTTCTGTGGCTCCGCGAGAGATCTTGGGTCCGTCGGTCGAAGCCCCACGGACGATGTGCGCCCTTTAGGACGAGGTATTCGCGGAGCGGGTTCATCCGCTGTCCGGAAATTTCGCACACAGAAAGCTCATTCGCACCCATGGGTCTCACCAGTAACGCGGTTCTGGCGGTGGCGGTCTCACTGGCCGTCGGACTGTTCGCCGTCACCATCTGGCTCTGGCCGAGGCTGGCCGCCCGGAGCGCCGCCGCCGTGGCCGGGCGGGTCGGACTGCTGCTGGCGACCCAGCTCCTGGTGTTCGTCTCGGTCGCCCTGCTCGCCAACCACTCCTTCCTCTTCTACGGCTCCTGGGCCGATCTGTGGGGCCGTCAGCAGGAGCTGGGAACCGTCGTCGACCACAGTGCGGCGACGGGCGCGTCCCAGGGCGTGGTGCGCACCGGAGCACTGCGGCCGGACGTCCCGGGCGGCAGCCGGCCGTCGGCGGTGGGCCGGATCGACAAGGTCGCGGTGTCCGGGAGTGTCTCGGGTATCGACAGCCCGGCCTACGTCTATCTGCCCCCGGAGTACTTCCAGCCGGCGTACGCCCGGCGGACGTTCCCCGCGGTCGTCGTGCTCACCGGGTACCCCGGGACGGCCGAGAACCTGATCAAGGGGTTGCGCTACCCGCGTACCGCCCAGGAACGGGTGCGGGCGGGGACTGCACAGCCGATGATCCTGGTGATGCTGCGGCCGACCGTGGCGCCGCCCCGGGACACCGAGTGCGTGGACATCAAGGGCGGCCCGCAGACGGAGACCTTCTTCGCCGAGGACCTGCCGAAGGCGGTCGCCCGCACGTACCGGGTCGGCGACCGGGCCCGGAACTGGGGCGTCATGGGCAACTCCACGGGCGGCTACTGCGCGCTGAAGCTGGGTCTGCACCACCCGGAGCGCTTCGCCGCGAGCGCGGGCCTCTCGGCGTACTACAAGGCCGCCGAGGACCCGACGACCGGCGACCTCTTCCACGGCGACGGTGCGGCCCGCCGCCGCGCCGACCTGCTGTGGAGCCTGGACCACCGGACGCCGGCGGCCTCGTCCTTCCTGGTCACGTCGTCCCTGAAGGGCGAGGGGAACCTACGGGCCACCCGGGACTTCATCGACCGGGTGAAGGCGCCCGCACGGGTGTCCTCGATCGTGCTGGACAGCGGCGGCCACAACTTCAACACCTGGCGGCGTGAGATCCCCGGTGCCCTGGAGTGGATGAGCGGCCGCCTCACGGCGGACTGATCAGGGACCGGCGACCGACGCGACGGTCTCCACCGCGACCCCGGCGCGCGGCACGTCCTGGGCGTCCGCGTCGATCGAGCGGCGCAGGGCCTCGTGGAGGCGGGCCGGGGTGAGGACGCCGAGGAAGCGGCCGTTGCTCTCCCGGTCGACGACCGCGATCCAGCCGGCGTCGTGCTGGAGCATCGTGGCGAAGGCCTGCTTGAGCGGGGCACCGAGCGGAAGCCACGCCTCCATGCGCCGGGCGTGCTCGCGGACCGTGCCGCCGGTCTTCGCCGGTGAGGCGTCCTGGGCCGGGATCCAGCCGTGCAGTTGGTCCTCGCCGTCGAGCACGACCGCCCAGCGAGCCCCCTGGGCGCGCAGCCGCTCGGTCGCCTTCGCCAGCGGATCGTCGAGGTGGACGACGGGCGGCCGGTCCAGGTCGCTCTCCTCCACGGGCGTGACCGAGAGCCGCTTCAGACCGCGGTCCGCCCCGACGAAGTCCGCGACGTAGGGCGTCGCGGGCGCCCCGAGCACGGTGGCGGGCGGGTCGAACTGCTCGATACGGCCCTGCCCGTACACGGCGATCCGGTCACCGAGGCGGACGGCCTCCTCGATGTCGTGCGTGACGAACAGCACGGTCTTGCGGACCCGCGCCTGGAGCCGGAGGAACTCGTTCTGCAGTCTCTCCCGCACGACGGGGTCGACCGCTCCGAAGGGCTCGTCCATCAGCAGGACCGGCGGGTCGGCGGCCAGCGCCCGTGCCACGCCCACCCGCTGGCGCTGACCGCCGGAGAGCTGCTCGGGGTAACGGTCGCCGTACACGGACGGATCCAGCCCGACCAGATCGAGGAGTTCGGCGGCGCGCTCACGTCCCTTTCCCCGCTTCCAGCCGAGGAGATGGGGGACGGTCGCGGTGTTCTCCAGCACGGTCTTGTGCGGAAAGAGACCGACCTGCTGGATCACATAGCCGATACGGCGGCGGAGTTGCACGGGGTCGATGGCGGATATGTCGTCCCCGTCGAGGAATATCCGGCCGTCGGTCGGTTCGATCAGCCGGTTCACCATCTTCATGGTGGTCGTCTTCCCGCACCCGGAAGGTCCGACGAGCGTGACCAGCTCCCCCTCCGCGACCTCGAAGGAAAGGTCGTCGACGGCGGTGGTGCCGTCCGCGTAGCGCTTGGTGACATGCTCGAAACGGATCATGGTTCCCCATTGTGACGCGGACGGTGTGAAGGACATGTTGCCGGAATACGAAAGCCTCGGCGATTGTCAGTGCTCGGGGATAGGGTCGCCCGTGATCGGATCGACGAGGGCGACACGGGAGGTGGGGGACGTATGGCCGAGCAGAACTGCCTGGTGGCGAACGACTGGATCTGCGGGGAGTATCTGCGCTCCCGCAGTCACGAGTTGACCGACGCCGTCGTCCAGCACATCTGGATCACCGCGATCTCGGTGGTGATCGGACTCCTGGTGGCATTTCCGCTGGCCCTGCTCGCCCGTCGCGGCCGGCATTTCGCGGGACCGGTGCTGGGGCTGACCACCGTGCTCTACACCGTGCCGTCGCTGGCGATGTTCTCGCTGCTCCTGCCGCTTTTCGGGCTCTCCGCCGCGCTGGTCGTCACAGGCCTGGTCCTGTATTCGCTGACCATTCTCGTGCGGAACATCCTGGCGGGCCTCGAAGCCGTTCCGCAGGAGGCGCGGGAAGCCGCCAAGGGCATGGGATACGGACCGGCCCGCCTCCTCTGGGAAGTGGAACTCCCGCTCGCCCTGCCCGCGTTGATGGCCGGCCTGCGCATCGCCACGGTGTCGACCGTCGCGCTGACCACGGTGGGCTCCCTCGTCGGCAAGGGCGGCCTGGGCAATCTCATCGAGGACGCGCTGCCCAGCTTCTTCAAGGCGCAGGTCCTCACCGCCTCCGTGCTCTGTGTGCTGCTCGCGGTGGTCGCCGACCTGTTGCTGCTCGGTGTGCAGCGCCTGCTCACACCGTGGACCCGGATATCGGGGCGCCCGGCCCCGGCGGCGAAGGCGGGCTGATCCATGGGAGTCGTCGAGGGAGCCTGGACCTGGCTGACCACCGGTGCCAACTGGGCCGGGGAGAACGGCGCCACGCACCGGCTGGGTGAGCACCTGTACGTCAGCGGGGTCGCCCTCCTGGTGGCCTCTGCCCTCGCCCTGCCGGTCGCCCTGTACCTGGGGCACATAGGCAAGGGCGGCGCGCTCGCGGTCAACCTCTCGAACGTGGGCCGGGCGGTGCCGGTCTTCGCCGTGCTGGCCCTGTTCATGGTGACGCCGTTGCGCAACTCCGGCTACCTGCCCACCGTCATCGCACTGGTGCTGTTCGCGGTGCCGCCGCTGCTGACCAACGCCTACGTCGGTATGCGGCAGGTGGACCGGTCGGTGATCGAGGCCGCACGGGGTATGGGTATGTCCGGCGGGCAGCTCTTCCTGCGGGTCGAGCTTCCGCTCGCCTACCCGATGATCATGACCGGGCTGCGGTCCGCGGCGGTGCAGGTGGTGGCCACCGCGTCGATCGCGGCCATGGTGGGCCTCGGCGGCCTCGGCCGGATCATCACCGCCGGCTTCAACACGTACGACACGGCCCAGGTATTCGCCGGTGCCGTGCTGGTCGCCCTGCTGGCCCTGGTCGTGGAGGGCGCCCTCGTGGCGCTGGACCGGCTGCTGTCACCCCTGCGTCGCCGCAGGACCGCATGACCACGGCCCTCCGGGCCGTGCCGACCTCTTTTTCTTTCCGCGGACGGAGAACAACATCATGAGCAGGACCTCGCGCACAGCCGGTGCGCTCGTCACGGCGGCCGTGCTGGCCGGGTCGCTCGCGGCCTGCGGCGGCGACAGCCTGGAGCAGGGCAAGGGCGGCGGCTCCGACGGCGGCTCGGGCGGGGACGCGAAGAAGGGTTCGCTCGTCGTGGGCGCCGCCGCCTTCACCGAGTCCAAGGTGCTCGCGGAGCTGTACGCACGGGTCCTGGGTGACGCCGGGTACAGCACCTCGGTCACCACGGTGAAGAACCGCGAACTCTACGAACCGTCCCTGGAGAAGGGCGAGATCGACGTCGTCCCGGAATACGCGGCGACCATCGCGGAATTCCTCAACGCCAAGGTCAACGGCGCCGCCGAGGCCGAGAAGAAGCCGGTCGCCTCCGGAGACACGGCGGCCACCGTCGCCGCTCTGGAGAAGCTCGCCACCCCGCTCGGGCTGAAGGTGCTCCCGGCGGGCAAGGCCGTCGACCAGAACGCCTTCGCGGTCTCGAAGGAATTCGCCGAGAAGAACAAGCTCCGGACCCTTTCCGATCTCGGCCGTTCGAAGATCGCCGTGAAGATCGCGGCCGGTGACGAGTGCGAGATACGCCCGTTCTGCGCGCCCGGACTGAAGAAGACGTACGGCATCGACGTCGCCGGCATCGACCCCAAGGGAGTGGGTACTCCGCAGTCCAAGCAGGCGGTGAAGGACGGCACGGACCAGTTGGTCCTGACGACCACCACGGACGCGGTGCTGGACGGGCTGGTCTTCCTGGAGGACGACAAGAAGCTGCAGAACGCGGACAACGTCCTGCCGGTGCTCAATGCGAAGGACGCGGGTGCTCAGGAGATCGCCGACGCGCTCGGGAAGCTCAGCGACACACTCACCACCGAGGACCTCGCGGAACTGAACCGCAAGGTCGACGCGGAGCGTGCCAAGCCGGCCGACGCGGCCGAGGAGTATCTGCTCTCGAAGGGGCTGATCAAGAAGTAAAGGACGGTGTGAAGGGGGCCGGCAGGTAACCGGCGGGGAACAGATTGCCGGGCGGCCTCCCAAGTGGCGCGTATGCACGGTAAATTTCGAGCCATGCCACGAGGACGTCACCGCCATTCGCCGCCCCTTCACAGAATCCTGCCGCCTTCCGTGGTGGCCGGAGTGTCGGTCGTCTGCGCCGCCGCGGCCTGGCTTCCCGCGGAACCCCTGGTTCTGCGCGGGCTGGTGGCCGCCGCGGCCGCCGCCGCAGTGACCGGTGCCTGTCTGATGCGCAGTTGGGACCGGGAGGCGGGGACGCGGGTCGCGGAGCTGACCCGTGCACGGGCCAGCGACGAGTGGAAGACCGAGGAGCGGATAGCCGAGCTCGAGTCCGACCTCGAGGAATCACGCGAACTGCGCACCCGGCTGGAGACGAAACTGCGCCGCAAGCGGGTGGAGCTCGCCGGTCTGCGCGGCGAACACGCCGCCCTGCTGCGCCGGTACGCCAACGCGGAGACCGAGCGGGCCAGCGCCCTGGAGGGCCGCCGGCAGCTCGCCATCGAGGCCTCCGCGCCCCGGGAGCTGCCCGCCGCGCGGTCCACGCCCACCCCGGCCGCGTATCTGAGGGCCGCTCAGGCGCTGTCGGACCTGACGCGCAACGCGGCGCTCCAGGAGGCGCGGCGCACCGCCGAGTCGGCCAGGCGGCGCGATCTGGCCGAGCGCGTCGCGGAGCGGGACACGGAGGGCGAAGGCGCCAAGGGGAAGCACGCGGCGGTCGCCGGAGCGGAGGACCAGCAGCACCGCCGCCCGCCCGCAGCCCTCCCCGCGTCCCGGCCCGCACCGGTGCCGGCGCCCCGCGCCGTGCCCGCCGCCTCGGCCGTCGTCCCGTACGCCGCGCGCCGTCACCTGGTGCCGCAGGGCAGCTTCGACTTCTTCGGTACGCAGAAGTCGGACGCCACCGCGATCGAGTCCGTGCAGAACGAGGACCTCGCGGACGTGGTGGGCGAGGAGGCGCTGGCCGCGCACCGCACGGGCACGGCGGAGAACCGGGCCGTCGGGAAGGTCATCGACCTGACCGCACACGACGAGACCGAGCAGCTGGACGTCGCCCCGCTGCGCAGCGCCGTCTCCTCGTAGCCCGGTCCGGGGCGCCGGGTCACCGGCGCCCCGGCGGCTACTTGTCGATGTCGCCGACGACGAAGAAGAGCGAACCCAGGATCGCGACCATGTCGGCCACGAGCGTGCCCGGCAGCAGCTCGGTGAGCGCCTGGATGTTGTTGTACGACGCGGACCGCAGCTTCAGCCGGTACGGGGTCTTCTCGCCCGTGGAGACCAGGTAGTAGCCGTTGATGCCGAGCGGGTTCTCGGTCCACGCGTAGGTGTGGCCCTCCGGGGCCTTCAGCACCTTCGGCAGCCGCTGGTTGATGGGGCCGGGCGCCAGGTCGGCCATCCGGTCCAGGCAGGCGTCCGCCAGGTCCAGCGCGTTGTGCGTCTGCTCCAGCAGGCACTCGAAGCGCGCCAGGCAGTCGCCCTCGCTCCGGGTGACGACCTTCAGGGTGTCCGCCAGCTCCCCGTACGCCAGGTACGGCTCGTCGCGCCGCAGGTCGAAGTCGACCCCCGAGGCGCGGGCGATCGGACCGGACACCCCGTAGCCGTGCACGGCCTCGGCGGACAGGACACCGACGCCCCGGGTACGTCCCCGGAAGATCTCGTTGCCGAGGACCAGCCGGTCGTACACGTCCATCCGGGAGCGCACCGACGCGACGGCGTCCCGGGCCCGGCCGAGCCAGCCCGCGGGCAGGTCCTCCTTCAGGCCGCCGACCCGGTTGAACATGTAGTGCATCCGGCCGCCGGAGACCTCCTCCATCACGGCCTGGAGCTCCTCACGCTCCCGGAAGGCGTGGAACATCGGCGTGATCCCGCCGAGTTCGAGCGGATAGGAGCCGAGGAACATCAGGTGGTTCAGGACCCGGTTCAGCTCGGCCAGCAGCGTCCGCGTCCAGACGGCGCGCTCCGGGACCTCCATGCCGAGCATCCGCTCGACGGCCATGACGACCCCGAGCTCGTTGGAGAAGGCCGACAGCCAGTCGTGGCGGTTGGCGAGCATGATGATCTGCCGGTAGTCCCGGGCCTCGAAGAGCTTCTCCGCACCCCGGTGCATGTACCCGATGACCGGCTCGGCCTGCTGGACGCGCTCCCCGTCGAGCACGAGCCGCAGCCGGAGCACCCCGTGCGTGGAGGGGTGCTGCGGACCGATGTTGAGCACCATGTCGGTGCTCTCTGCCGCGCCGCCGATGCCGACCGTCGTCTCCGTCATGCCCGACAGTATCCCTCCTGCGCCGCTCCGGGTCAGGGGCGGACTCCGGGCGTCACCCACTGCCGCAGCCAGCCGAAGTCGCCCAGGCCGCCCCGGGCGGTCAGCTCGGCCGCCTCGCCCGCCGAGGCCAGCGCCCGGACGTACCCGGCGGGGTCGGTGGACGCCCGGGCGAGCGGCGGCCGTTCACCGCTGACGCCCAGCTCCCGCAGGGCCGTGCGCTGGTCCAGCAGTTCGGCGCCGCCACCGAGGTGCGCCGTGGCCGCCGCGCACGCGTCCAGCGCCACGTGCGCCGTCAGGTCGCTGCTCCCGTCCGGCACCGGGGGTACCTCGCGCCCCGACCGGAAGCCGGTCAGCGTCCCGAACGGCGGCCTCGCCGCCCGTACATGCGCGTAGTCCACCGCCACCGCGAGACCGCCCGCCAGTGAGCCGACCGCTTCGGCCCAGGCCTCGTCACGGGGGCGGCCGATCTCCGCGCGGTCGCCGGGACGGGCCAGCGGCCACCAGCGCTCCAGCCACCGGGCGTCCGCGCCCGTCACCGGATCGCCCAGCCGCTCCGCCCCGTCGGACCGGCGGACCAGGACGCGGCGGGCCACCCCGTCGGCGTCGGCCTCGGCGACGTCGGCGGGGACGTTGTCCAGCCACTCGTTGGCGAACAGCAGGCCCCGGGCCCCCTGGGGGATGCCGGCGCCCCAGGTGATGTCCGGGCGCAGGCCCGGCGGACGCGGGGCGATCTCCACGGCGTACGCCCGTACGGTGAGCGAGGGGGCCTCGGACGGCAGTGCCGCCAGTACACCCGTCAGCAACTCGCCCCGGCCCGCGCCCACGTCCACCAGGTCGACCGTGTCGCTCCCCAGCTCCCGGGCCGTACGGACCAGCAGCCGGGCGACGGCGGAAGCGAACAGTCCGGACGCGTGCACCGAGGTCCGGAAGTGGCCCGCGGGCCCTTCCGGACGCCGGTAGAACCCCCCGTCCCCGTACAAAGCGGTCCGAGTCGCTTCCCGCCAGCCGCACCAGTCATCCGTCACGTAGGCAAGTCTCCACCTTGGGGAGTACGGTCCCAGGACCCGGATCGACCCTTCGGCTGACCCGGGCACCGATCCGCTGTCCCTACGCTGGGTAACGTGCAGCGCCTCTACGATTTCATCCGCAGACACCCGACGGGCGTCGACACCTTCTGGGCTGTCGTGCTCCTCGGGCTCTCCGGCGTGTCCATCGTGGCGGACCAGAGCGGCACGGGCCGGGAACGCGTCGCCGCGGTGCCGATCGCCGTCGGCCTCTGCGCGGTGGTGGCGCTGCGCCGGCGGGCTCCGGAGAGGATGCTGCTGGTCGCGATCGGGACGGGCCTCGCCCAGCTGCTGCTCGGGGTGTCGCCGGACGTGCCCGACTTCGCCCTGCTGGTGATCACCTACACCGTGGCCTCCGTGGGGGAGCGGTGGGCGTCCCGGCTCGCCCTGGCCTGCAGCCTCTGCGCGGCCGGACTCTCGCGGCTGCGCTGGCCGCAGCAGGCGACGACGGACGGCTGGCCGCAGATGGTCTTCGTCGTCGTGGTGCTGACCGTGCCGTTCGTCCTGGCCTGGGTGCTCGGGGACTCGGTGCGCACCCGGCGGGCCTACTTCAGCCAGCTGGAGGAGCGGGCCGCCCGGCTGGAGCGGGAGCGCGAGGCGCAGTCCAAGGTCGCCGTGGCCGCCGAGCGCGCCCGTATCGCCCGGGAGCTGCACGACGTCGTCGCGCACAACGTCTCGGTGATGGTGGTGCAGGCCGACGGCGCCGCCTACGTCATGGAGGCCTCGCCCGAACAGGCCCGGCAGGCGCTGGAGACCATCTCCGGCACCGGCCGGCAGGCGCTCGCGGAGATGCGCCGGCTGCTCGGCGTGCTGCGGACGGGCGACGACCCGGAGAGCGGCGAGTACGTGCCCCAGCCCGACGTCGAGCAGATCGAGGAGCTCGTCGGCAAGGTCAGGGAGACGGGCCTGGAGGTCGACTTCAGGATCGAGGGGACACCGCGCCCGCTGCCGAGCGGGGTCGAGCTGACCGCGTACCGCATCGTGCAGGAGGCCCTCACCAACACCCGCAAGCACGGCGGCCCGGACGCCGGGGCCAGTGTGCGGCTGGTGTACTTCGACGACGGGCTCGGACTGCTGGTCGAGGACGACGGCCGGGGCGCCTCGCACGAGCTGTACGAGGACGGCGGGGCGGACGGCGCGGGCCACGGCATGATCGGTATGCGGGAGCGGGTCGGGATGGTGGGCGGCACGCTGGACGCGGGACCGCGCCCCGGCGGCGGCTTCCGGATCAGCGCACTGCTGCCGCTCAAGCCCGCGAACCAGTGACACGGCAGGCCGGTGGGAGCGGGCCGGCGGCCCCGAGGACTCAAGGACAGGACGGCCCTTCATGGCGATCCGCGTAATGCTCGTCGACGACCAGGTGCTGCTGCGCACCGGCTTCCGGATGGTGCTCGCCGCCCAGCCCGACATGGAGATCGTCGCGGAGGCGGGCGACGGCCAGGAGGCGATCGACACCCTGGGGTCGACGGCCGTGGACGTGGTGCTGATGGACGTACGCATGCCGAGGCTGGACGGCGTGGAGGCGACCCGGCGCATCTGCGCGCAGACGGATCCGCCGAAGGTGCTCATCCTGACCACCTTCGACCTGGACGAGTACGCCTTCTCCGGGCTGAAGGCGGGCGCCAGCGGCTTCATGCTCAAGGACGTGCCGCCCGCCGAACTGCTCTCCGCGATCCGCTCCGTGCACAGCGGCGACGCCGTGGTGGCGCCGTCCACGACCCGCAGGCTGCTCGACCGGTTCTCCCCGATGCTGCCCAGCAGCGGCCGGGAACCGCAGCACAAGCACGTCGAGCGGCTGACCGAGCGCGAGCGCGAGGTGATGCTGCTGGTCGCCCAGGGGCTGTCGAACGGCGAGATCGCGGGGCGCCTGGTGCTCTCCGAGGCGACCGTGAAGACGCACGTGGGCCGCATCCTGACCAAGCTGGGCCTGCGCGACCGCGTCCAGGTGGTCGTCCTCGCGTACGAGACCGGGCTGGTCAGGGCCGGCGGCCAGGCGGGCTGACCGGTGGGCGACTCCCCTGACGCGGCCGTTCAGCGCAGGATGCCCTCCAGGAAGTCGCTGCCCAGCCGCGCCACCACGGTCAGGTCCAGGGAGTGCAGGACGTACCGGCCGCGTCGGCGGGTGGTGATCAGGCCCGCCTTCTTGAGCACCGACAGATGCCGGGACACCTCGGGTGCCGTGATGCCGTGCGAGTCGGCGAGCTCGCCCGTGGTGTACGGGGAGCGGGCGAGATTGCGGCACATCCGCATCCGCATCGGGTGGGCCAGCGCCTCCAGGCGGAGCTGGAGCAGCTCGACGGAGGCGGGGGAGGGCAGTTCGGGACGGAGCACCGGGTAGTGGATCACCGGACGCCAACCCGGGGCGTACAGCACCTGAAGATGCGGCCAGCCGAAGCTGGTCGGGAGGAGGGTGAGTCCCAGACGGGTGGCGTCGGCGCCGCCCTCCGACAGCTTGTCGATGTCGATCCGGCCGGCCTCCTCGTCCAGCGACAGGGCCGCGGAGACCGCGGCCAGCGCGGCGGCGAGGCCCTTGTGCCGCAGGACCTCCGTCTTGTGCCGGGCGTCGGCGGACAGCTGGACCTGGACCCGCTGCCAGGTGGCGGCGAAGAAGGCCTCGTCGCAGTCCTCGAAGAGGCGCCGCAGCCAGGCCCGCGTGGAGCCGGGGTCGGCGAGGAGCTGCTTGCTGAACTCCAGCTGCTTCGGCCCCCGGGCCGCCGCGAGGTCCAGGACGCGGGTCCGCGTCCTGTCGTCGGTGAGCGGGGACGGCCCTCCCGCCGAGTACAGCGCGCAGGTGAACTCCAGGGCGGCGAGGACGAACCGCTCGTCGTCGAGCCGGTCCAGGATGTCCAGGTCCTCGGAGAGGGTCGCCCCCGTCCTGCCGTCGCCGCCGCGGACCCCGGCGAACGGCATGAAGACGTCGGAGAAGGTGTTCCGCCAGAGGAAGTCCGCCTCGTGCAGCCGGTCCGCGAGGTCCGGCTCCAGCGCGGCGGCCGTGGCGGTCGCCCAGCCGTGCAGGCCGGGGTGGTGGCCCGGCTCGGAGAGCGCGTGCAGGGCCAGGCCCAGCTCGGCGAGGGGGGAGGTCTCGAAGACTATGCGCTCGGGGGGCAGGCCCGCGATGTCGATGTGCACGCTCACCCCTCCATGGTGGGGCAGGCGGACCGGAGGACCGCCCCGTTTGACGGGGGCCGTCAATCCACGGGACGGCGGCCCGGCGCGGAGCCACGCTGGAGACATGGACATCGTTCAGCAGCAGATGCTCGACAGCTACCGTGCCGCGCGGCACGGCGAGGCTCCGCCCCCGCTGCCCGGCCGCCACGACCTGGAGGTCCTGCGCGGACTCCGCGATCGCCTCCGCGCCACCGCCTTCGCGCCTCCACCCCGGCGCCCGCCGCACGGACGGGGCCGGGCGGCGGGCTGAGAGCCTGCCGGGCCGGATACCCGGCCCGCCCTCGTCAGACCAGCCGCTCCACGAAGCCGGCCACCGCCTCCCGAACGTCCTCGGCGGTCCACTCCAGACCGGGCGCCGCCACCGTGACCTCGGTGAAGGAGACGCCGGGCGGCCCTCCGGCCGCCGGGAACCAGCGGCGGAAGAGCGTCACGCCCGTCTCCTCCGCCTGCCGCACGGACGCCTCGTCGAGCACCTCGGTGCCGTACGGCAGCCACATCTGGAACTGGTGCGTGTGCGGCGGCTCGGGGTGCACCCGGAACCACGGCACCCCGGAACCGGCGAAGCCCTCCGCCAGCGCCCCGGCGACCAGCTTCGCGTGCTCCACGTACGACGGCAGCCTCGGCAGTTCCCGCTCCAGGCCGAGCAGGGCCGAGAGCGCCGCCGGGTACTGCTGGAAGACCTGCCCGCCGTACCGGTGGCGCCAGGTCCTGGCCTGTTCGACCAGCGTCGCGGGGCCGGCGAGCACCGCGCCGGAGAGCCCGTCCAGCGACTTGTAGAAGGACACGTACACGCTGTCCGCGAGTGCGGCGATCTCCGGCAGGGTCCGCCCGAGGTGAGGGCCGCACTCCCACAGCCGGGCCCCGTCCAGATGGACCACGGCGTCCCGGTCCCGGGCGGCCGCCACGACCGCCGTCAGCTCCTCCCAGGTGGGCAGGGTGAAACCGGCGTCGCGCAGCGGCAGTTCCAGCATCAGGGTGCCGAAGGGCTCGGGGAGGTCCCGGACCTCCTCGGCCGTGGGCAGCCGGGGCTCGGTCGTCGGGTGCACCGTGCGCAGCCCGCCGACCGCCGTGAGCGCCCCCCGTTCGTGGACCTCGGGGTGGGAGAGCGGGTGCAGCGCCACCACCGGATCACCCGTGCGCCCCGCCCAGCAGCGCAGCGCTACCTGCTGCGCCATCGTGCCGGTCGGGAAGAACGCGGCCGCCTCCATGTCCAGCAGGTCGGCGGTGCGGCGCTCCAGCTCGGCGACCACGCCGTTGCCGTACGTGTCCGTCCACTCGTCCAGGTCGTGGACCGTCCCGGCGTCGGCGGCCAGGGCGGCCAGCCGTTCGGCCAGGGTGTGGTCGGCGGAGGGGCGGGCGAGCACCTTCGCCGACCCCCGCCACGCGGTCAGCCTGCGATGCCGCTGCTTCTGTTCGTCGGTGTCTCCCATGGGACGATCATCCACCGTCCGCCGGCACCACCCGCGCCGTGTCTCGCGCGGAGTTACCCACAGGCTGTGGACAGCCGGGGTCGCCGATGAGGTGCTGGCGTAGCATTCAGAGAAGTCGTCCGGTACCCCCCGCGGACTGGAACGGAAGGCCGTCGCCACGTGAACGCATCAGTTTCCAAGGAACCCCTCGACGCGAGGGACCGTCCCGCCCGCCTGACCGTGGGCGTGGTCGGCGCGGGCCGGGTCGGACCCGCGCTCGCCGCCTCGCTCCAGCTCGCCGGGCACCGCCCGGTCGCCGTCTCCGGCGTCTCCGACGCGTCCGTGCGCCGGGCCGCCGCCCTGCTCCCCGACGTCCCCCTGGTCACCCCCGCCGAGGTCCTCGCACGCGCCGAGCTGGTGCTGCTGACCGTCCCCGACGACGCCCTCCCGGGCCTGGTCGAAGGGCTCGCCGAGACCGGTGCCGTGCGGCCGGGACAGCTGATCGTCCACACCTCGGGGCGGTACGGCACCCAGGTGCTGGACCCCGCGCGACGCGCCGGAGCCCTCCCGCTCGCCCTGCACCCGGTCATGACCTTCACCGGCACCTCCGTCGACGTCCAGCGGCTGGCCGGCTGCTCCTTCGGCGTCACCGCCCCCGAGGAGCTCCGGCTGGCCGCAGAGGCGCTCGTCATCGAGATGGGCGGCGAACCCGAGTGGATCGCCGAGGAGGCCCGCCCGCTCTACCACGCGGCGCTCGCCCTCGGCGCGAACCACCTGGTCACCCTGGTCACCCAGTCCATGGAGCTGCTGGGGAAGGCCGGTGTGTCCGCACCCGACCGGATGCTCGGCCCGCTGCTCGGCGCCGCGCTCGACAACGCCCTGCGCTCCGGGGACGCGGCGCTGACCGGCCCCGTGGCCCGAGGTGACGCGGGCACCGTGGCCGCGCACGTGCACCAGCTGCGCACCCACGCCCCGCAGGCCGTGGCCGGATACCTCGCCATGGCCCGCACCACGGCCGACCGGGCGCTCGCCCACGGCCTGCTCAAGCCGGAGTTCGCGGAGGACCTCCTCGACGTCCTCTCGGACCGGGAGAACGGCACGAACGGAAAGAACGGCCCGGAGGACTCCGGACAGGGGGAGAACCGATGACCACCGCACGCGAACCGATGACCACCGCACCCACCACCCTGCTGCGCACCGCCGCGGAGCTCGACGCCCTCACCCGGCCCGCCGGCGCGCGGCGTGCCGTCGCGATGACGATGGGCGCCCTGCACGACGGCCACGCCACCCTGATCCGTGCGGCGCGCAAGGCCGTGGGCCCCGAGGGCCAGGTCGTCGTCACCGTCTTCGTGAACCCGCTCCAGTTCGGTGAGGCCGCCGACCTCGACCGCTACCCCCGCACCCTGGACGCCGATCTCGCCCTCGCGGCGGGCGCCGGGGCCGACGCGGTCTTCGCGCCGTCCGTCGACGAGGTCTACCCGGGCGGAGACCCCCAGGTCAGGATCGTCGCGGGCCCCATGGGCGAGCGGCTGGAGGGCGCCTCGCGCCCCGGGCACTTCGACGGCATGCTCACCGTCGTCGCCAAGCTGCTCCACCTCACCCGGCCCGACGCCGCGTTCTTCGGGCAGAAGGACGGCCAGCAGCTGGCGCTGGTCCGCCGGATGGTGCGCGACCTGAACTTCGGCGTCGACATCGTCGCCGTCCCCACGGTCCGCGACCCGGACGGCCTCGCGCTCTCCAGCCGCAACCGCTTCCTGAGCGCCGACGAGCGCCGTACCGCGCTGGCCCTGTCCAGGGCGCTGTTCGCGGCCCGTGACCGGCCGGCCGCGCAGCAGGCCCCGCGCGCCGAGGCCCGCGGGGCTGCCGAAGACTCGCAGGCGGCGGCGACGGCGGCGCGGACGGCCGTGGGGCCCGCCGCGGTGCGGGCCGCCGCACAGGCCGTCCTGGACGAGGCGGCCGAGGAATCCGTACCGCTCGTCCTCGACTACCTCGCGCTCGTGGACCCCGCCGACTTCACCGAGATCCCGGACGACCGCCAGGGCGGCGAAGCCGTCCTCGCCGTCGCGGCGCGGGTGGGCGCCACCCGGCTGATCGACAACATCCCGCTGACCCTCGGAGCCTGACGTGACCGGAATACGGCTGACCGCCCCCGCCCCCGGCTGGGCCATCGACGCGGACGTCGTCGTGGTCGGCTCCGGCGTGGCCGGTCTCACCACCGCCCTGCGCTGCGCCGCGGCGGGCCTCGCCACGGTCGTCGTCACCAAGGCCCGGCTCGACGACGGCTCCACCCGTTGGGCGCAGGGCGGCATCGCCGCGGCGCTGGGTGAGGGCGACACCCCCGAGCAGCACCTGGACGACACGCTGGTCGCCGGGGCCGGGCTGTGCGACGAGACGGCGGTGCGGGCCCTGGTCACCGAGGGGCCCGGCGCGGTGCGCAGGCTCATCGACACCGGCGCGCGGTTCGACACGACCGAGGCCGGGGCCATCGCCCTGACCCGCGAGGGGGGCCACCACCGGCGCCGTATCGCCCACGCGGGCGGCGACGCGACGGGCGCCGAGATCTCCCGCGCCCTGGTCGGCGCGGTCCGCGCGGCGGCCCTGCGCACCATCGAGAACGCCCTGGTACTCGACCTGCTCACCGACGCCGAGGGCCGCACCGCGGGCGTCACCCTGCACGTCATGGGCGAGGGCCAGCACGACGGCGTCGGAGCCGTCCGCGCCCCCGCCGTCGTCCTGGCCACCGGCGGCATGGGCCAGGTCTTCTCCGCCACCACGAACCCGCCGGTCTCCACCGGCGACGGGGTGGCCCTCGCGCTCCGCGCGGGCGCGGAGGTCTCCGACCTCGAATTCGTCCAGTTCCACCCGACCGTCCTGTTTCTCGGCGCCGACTCCGAGGGCCAGCAGCCGCTGGTGTCCGAAGCGGTACGGGGAGAGGGCGCCCACCTCGTCGACGCGTCCGGCACCCGCTTCATGCTCGGGCAGCACGAGCTGGCCGAGCTGGCCCCCCGGGACATCGTCGCCAAGGCCATCACCCGGCAGATGCACCTGACGGGCACCGAGCACATGTACCTCGACGCCCGCCACTTCGGCGCCGAGATGTGGGAGCGGCGCTTCCCGACCATCCTCGCCGCCTGCCGCGCCCACGGCATCGACCCGGTGACGGAGCCGATCCCGGTGGCACCCGCCGCCCACTACGCCTCGGGCGGCGTCCGGACCGACCTGAGGGGCCGCACGACGGTCCCCGGCCTGTACGCCTGCGGAGAGACCGCCTGCACGGGGGTCCACGGGGCGAACCGGCTGGCGTCCAACTCCCTCCTGGAGGGTTTGGTCTTCGCCGAGCGCATCGCGGCGGACATCGTGGCCGCCGGACCCCGGGAGCGGACGCCCGCCCCCGTGGCCGAGGGCCCGGAGCCGGTGACCGTCCCGCTGCTGGCCGCCGAGTCCCGGACCGAGATCCAGCGGATCATGACCCGGGGCGCCGGTGTCATCCGCTCCGCGGACAGCCTCGCCGTCGCGGCCGAGCGGCTGGAGGCGCTGGGAAGCACCGCCGGGGGACCCGGCGCCGACACGGGTGAGGACGTCGCCAAGGACGCCGTGCCCGGGGTGGAGGCGTGGGAGGCCACCAACCTCCTCCTGGTCTCCCGGGTCCTGGTCGCCGCGGCGCGGGAGCGCGAGGAGACCCGGGGCTGCCACTGGCGCGAGGACCGGCCCGACCGCGACGACACCGCGTGGCGCCGCCACCTCGTCGTCCGTACCGGCCGGGACCGTCAGCCGGTCGTGAGCCGCACCGACGGCCCGGCCTTCCCGCCCGTGCGCCACGGCGCCCCGGCGAGGACCGCCGCCCCCACCGACCCCCTGAACCACACCGCCGACGCCCCCCAGGAGCCGCAGTCGTGAGCACGCCCGAAGAGAACCCGCGCCCCACACCCGTGGACGTACCGCTGATCCAGATCGGCGTCCCCGCCGCGTCCGGTGGGGGCTGCGGCGACGACTGCGGCTGCGGCGGCTACGACGCCGACGCCCTGGAGTGCGGCCTGGACCCCGCGCTCGCCCAGCTCCTCGCCGAGGCGGGCCTGGACCCCGTCCAGGTCGAGGACATCGCGCACGTGGCGATCGAGGAGGACCTGGACGGCGGGGTCGACGTGACGACCGTCGCGACCGTCCCGGAGGACGCCGTCGCCACCGGCGACTTCACCGCCCGCGAGGCGGGCGTCGTCGCCGGTCTGCGCGTCGCCGAGGCCGTCCTGTCCATCGTCTGCACGGACGAGTTCGAGGTGGAACGGCACGTCGAGGACGGTGACCGCGTCGCGCCCGGCCAGAAGCTGCTCACCGTCACCACCCGCACCCGTGACCTGCTCACCGGGGAGCGCAGCGCGCTGAACCTGCTCTGCCGGCTCTCCGGCATCGCGACCGCGACCCGGGCCTGGGCGGACGTGCTGGAGGGCACGAAGGCGGCCGTCCGCGACACCCGCAAGACCACGCCCGGACTGCGCGCGCTGGAGAAGTACGCGGTGCGCTGCGGGGGCGGCGTCAACCACCGGATGTCGCTGGTGGACGCGGCGCTGGTCAAGGACAACCACGTGATCGCGGCGGGCGGTGTCGCCGAGGCGTTCAAGCGGGTGCGGGCCGCCTACCCGGAGCTGCCCATCGAGGTCGAGGTCGACACCCTGGAGCAGGTCCACGAGGTGCTGGAGGCCGGCGCCGACCTGATCCTGCTGGACAACTTCACCCCGGTCACGACAGCCGAGGCGGTGGCCCTCGTCGGCGGCCGCGCCGTGCTGGAGTCCTCGGGCCGGCTCACCCTCGACTCCGCCCGCGCCTACGCCGAGGCGGGCGTCGACTACCTGGCCGTCGGGGCGCTCACCCACTCGTCGCCGATCCTCGACATCGGCCTGGACTTCCGCGACGCCGAGGGGGCCGGCGTCTGATGCTGCTCACCATCGACGTCGGCAACTCGCACACGGTCCTCGGGCTGTTCGACGGCGAGGAGATCGTCGAGCACTGGCGGATCTCGACCGACGCCCGCCGCACCGCCGACGAGCTCGCCGTACTGCTCCAGGGCCTCATGGGGATGCACCCGCTGCTCGGGATGGAGCTCGGCGACGGCATCGAGGGCATCGCGATCTGCTCCACCGTCCCGGCCGTCCTGCACGAACTGCGCGAGGTCACCCGCCGCTACTACGGCGACGTCCCCGCGATCCTGGTGGAGCCCGGCGTCAAGACGGGGGTGCCGGTCCTGACCGACAACCCCAAGGAGGTCGGCGCGGACCGCATCATCAACGCGGTCGCCGCGGTCGAGCTCTACGGCGGCCCGGCGATCGTCGTCGATCTCGGCACGGCCACCACCTTCGACGCGGTCTCCGCCCGCGGCGAGTACACCGGCGGGGTGATCGCACCGGGGATCGAGATCTCGGTGGAGGCGCTCGGTGTGAAGGGCGCCCAGCTCCGCAAGATCGAACTGGCTCGGCCGCGCAGCGTGATCGGCAAGAACACCGTCGAGGCCATGCAGTCCGGCATCGTCTACGGCTTCGCCGGCCAGATCGACGGGGTCGTCGAGCGGATGAAGAAGGAGCTGGCGGCCGACCCGGACGACGTCACCGTCATCGCGACCGGTGGCCTTGCTCCGATGGTGTTGGGGGAGTCCTCCGTCATCGACGAACACGAACCCTGGCTGACCCTCATCGGGCTGCGCCTGGTGTACGAGCGCAACATCGCCCGGATGTAGGACGTGCCCGCGATCACCTGCGGGAACGGCCCGGCGGCAGCGGCTGTGCGCCGCGCCGCCGGGCGGCCAGTTAAGACGATTTTGTCCATTTAGCACGTATTGTCGCTTCATGCCCACGCCCTACGGATCACGCGGCGGCATGGCGTTCGGTGCGGACGAGCTGCGGGTGCTCCGACGCGCTCTCGCCCATGCCCTCCACCCCACGCCCCTGCCGGAAGAGGATGTCCAGGACTGTCTGCGGCTCGCGGACGCGGTGGACGAGGCGGTGGACGAGGCGGGCAGGCTGCGCGCCTTCCTCCTCGCCGACCTCGCCCGCTACCGCCAGGCGCTCCCCGGCTCGCTGACCGGCTATCTGGAGCTCCTGCAGGACGCTCTGGCCGCCGGGTACGACCCCCGCCCCGAGGATCTCGCCGCCCTGCGCGCGCTGCGGAGCGCACCGGTCGCGGCCGCCCTCCTCGAACGCTGCCGGGTCATCGCCGAACGCTCGGTCCGCGCCCGGCTCGCGGGCCGCCCCGCGCCCGTGACACCCGCCCAGCGCGGCCGGCTGCTGGCCCTGCCGGGCGGCCGGGCGGCGTCCGGCGAGCCCGCGCGGCCCAAGGGCCCGGGCGAGCCCGGGACGCCGGCCCGACCGGCCGCACCGGGACGGCCGACGGCACCGGGACGGCCGGCGCCCAAGCCCTCGGAGGTCTTCCCGCCGCGCCGCCCGGCCCCCGCGTCCCCGCCCGACGAGCGTGCCGTCTCCTGACGGGCGCCGGGGACACGCCGTGTCCGAGGGGTCCCCAAGGGGCCGGAATGCCGGGCTCGCTACTCTGGGGAACATGGACTACGTATCCGCGCTCGTGCCGCCCGTGGTGATGGCCGTCTTCTTCATCGCCCTCGTGACGGTCATCATCAAGAGTCAGGGCGGGCCGAACAAGGCCAAGGAGGACGCCGCCGTGGACGCGGCCCTCGCCCGCGCCGAATCGGCGCAGCAGGCCCCACGGACCGACGGCGTCTGACCCGGCCCGACCGCGAAGGGCGCACGGCTCCTGGTGGAGCCGTGCGCCCTTTTTCGTGCGACGAAATATGCCATTCCAGACATCTAGCACTAAGGTGACGCTGTGCCTCGCCAATTGGGAGAGCTGGAAGACGCCGTGATGACACGGGTCTGGCAATGGAACCGCCCGGTCACCGTGCGGGAAGTTCTCGAGGACCTTCAGCAGGAGAGGTCCATCGCATACACGACCGTCATGACGGTAATGGACAATCTCCATCAGAAGGGCTGGGTACGCCGGGAAGTGGACGGGCGGGCTTATCGATATACGGCCGTCTCCACGCGTGCCGCCTACTCGGCCGCACTGATGAACGAAGCCTGGTCGCGGAGCGACAACCCGGCGGCCGCGCTCGTCGCCTTCTTCGGGATGATGTCGGCCGAGCAGCGTGAAGCCCTGCGGGACGCGGTGCGCATCGTCGCTCCGGCTCTCTCCGAAGCCCCGGCGGCCGAGTCCGAAGACGGGTCTCCTGCCGATGAAGCACCACCGGACTCCGGGCGATAGCGTCGGGGCATGTCCTCAGAGCTGCCGCAAACCGATCCCCGTACCGATCAGGACGCCGATTTCCGTACCGACCCGTCGGTAAAAGGAGCGGCCATCACCGTCCGGCGTGCCAGGACCAGCGATGTGGCGTCCGTACGGAGCCTGCTCGACGGGTACGTCTCCGACGGGATCCTGCTCGACAAAGCGACGGTGACGCTTTACGAGGACATCCAGGAGTTCTGGGTCGCCGAACGCGACGAGGACGCCCGGGTCATCGGCTGCGGCGCACTGCACGTGATGTGGGAAGACCTCGCCGAGGTGCGTACTCTCGCCGTGGACAGGGCCATCAAGGGCGCCGGCGTAGGGCACCAGGTCCTGGACAAGCTCTTGCAGACCGCGCGCTGGCTGGGTGTCCGCAGGGTTTTCTGCCTCACCTTCGAAGTCGACTTCTTCGCGAAGCACGGGTTCACCGAGATCGGAGAGACCCCGGTCGACGGAGATGTCTACAGTGAGCTGCTGCGTTCCTATGACGAGGGTGTCGCGGAGTTCCTGGGTCTCGAACGAGTGAAACCGAACACCTTGGGCAACAGCCGGATGCTTCTGCACCTGTGAACGGCGGGCGACGCCGGAACCCTATGTCCGAATCGCGCACGTTTCCCGTCTTCTCGAGCTCCTGAACCTCTCCCAGGGGTTTGTGTTTTCCGGGGAAAAGCGGTTTCCTTTCCGCGTACTGCATTTTCGATGAAAGGAAATCCGGTGGCGCAGAAGGTTCAGGTCCTTCTTGTTGATGACCTCGACGGTGGCGAGGCGGACGAGACCGTGACGTTCGCTCTGGATGGCAAGACGTACGAGATCGACCTCACCACGAGCAACGCGGACAAGCTCCGCGGTCTTCTTGAGCCGTACACCAAGAGCGGCCGTCGTACCGGTGGCCGTGCGGCGACCGGGCGCGGCAAGGGCCGTGCCGTCACGGGCGGCAACAAGGACACCGCCGAGATCCGTAAGTGGGCCCGCGAGAACGGCCACAACGTGAATGACCGCGGCCGCGTTCCGGCCGAGATCCGCGAGGCTTACGAGAAGGCCAACGGCTGATTATCCGGCAGACCGTCCCTCAGGTGTGTCCGGGCGTGCGCCAGCCGGGCCCGGTGGCATTCCGTCGCCGCGGCGTCCACGAGCCGCACGAGATCGGGAGCGTCCCCACCTCTGTTCCCGAAGCCGGCCAGTGCCGGGAGCGGGGTCTGTACCGTCCGGCGCGGCTCGGGGGGCCGCAGCCAGAACGCGGCCCCCGGCGGGCTTCCCGTCCTACCGGGCGGCACCGGCGCGGCGATGGAGCCCCCCGCACCGATCGCGGCCAGATCGAGCGTGATCCCGCCCCACTCCAGCCAGTCGAGCAGCCCCGGCACCTCGTCGGCGCTTCCGGCGGCCACCAGGAACCACATTTGCTGCCCCGCCCGTGCCACCGGACCGGTGCGCCCCACCCGGCGCAGGACCGCGTGGCCCGCCAGGGCGGGGAGGTCGAGCACGTCGAAGCACAGCCCGGTGGGCAACCGCACGGGCGAGGTGCCGGCCGTGGTCCAGCCGAGCTCGCGTGCGTACCACTGCGCGTGGCCGTCGGCTTCCGGCGAGGAGCGGGGAGGCGGAACGATGGGAACCATGTCCGATGAACCGCCCGGCACCGCCCGGAGTTACGGACAGCCCCCGAATCATCGCTCTCCGTACGGGCGCAAGGGGCGCACGGGAGCACTCGACGGCACGAAGTTGTTCGCCCGTAGCGGAGTGAACGGGGGTGCGCCGCATGGACTGTCGGTGAGTGCGGGTAAGACATCCCTAGTGGGAAGGGGCGACACGCGGGCAAAAGCGTCTCACGTTCGCCATCGGCGTACTGGCGAAAGGGCTATCTGCCTGGCCTGCGGGAACATCGTCTCGCACCATCGGGTTGAGGCAGTTGTCGGCGTTCGGGGCAGGAGGCCATCAACGGGTGTCGGCAGTTGAAATGAGCGGTCCCCGCTTGCGGGACTAAGCTGCGGAAGGACAGGGAGGGGACCGACCCCTTACTGCCTGACCGCTCTGAGGAGCGATTAACGATGTTCGAGAGGTTCACCGACCGCGCGCGGCGGGTTGTCGTCCTGGCTCAGGAAGAAGCCCGGATGCTCAACCACAACTACATCGGCACCGAGCACATCCTCCTGGGCCTGATCCACGAGGGTGAGGGTGTCGCCGCTAAGGCCCTGGAGAGCCTCGGGATTTCGCTCGAGGCGGTCCGCCAGCAGGTGGAGGAGATCATCGGTCAGGGCCAGCAGGCCCCGTCCGGGCACATCCCCTTCACGCCCCGGGCCAAGAAGGTCCTGGAGCTGTCGCTCCGCGAGGCCCTCCAGCTCGGCCACAACTACATCGGCACGGAGCACATCCTGCTCGGCCTGATCCGCGAGGGCGAGGGCGTCGCCGCCCAGGTCCTCGTGAAGCTGGGCGCCGACCTGAACCGGGTGCGGCAGCAGGTCATCCAGCTGCTCTCCGGGTACTCGGGAGGCAAGGAGGCCGCCACCGCCGGCGGTCCCGCCGAGGGCACCCCCTCGACGTCCCTGGTGCTCGACCAGTTCGGCCGGAATCTCACCCAGGCCGCTCGTGAGTCCAAGCTCGACCCGGTCATCGGGCGCGAGAAGGAGATCGAGCGGGTCATGCAGGTGCTGTCCCGCCGTACCAAGAACAACCCGGTCCTCATCGGCGAGCCCGGCGTCGGCAAGACGGCGGTCGTCGAGGGCCTGGCCCAGGCCATCGTCAAGGGCGAGGTGCCCGAGACCCTCAAGGACAAGCACCTCTACACCCTCGACCTCGGTGCGCTGGTCGCCGGTTCCCGCTACCGCGGTGACTTCGAGGAGCGCCTGAAGAAGGTCCTCAAGGAGATCCGCACCCGCGGCGACATCATCCTGTTCATCGACGAGCTCCACACGCTCGTGGGTGCGGGTGCCGCGGAAGGCGCCATCGACGCGGCTTCGATCCTGAAGCCCATGCTGGCGCGCGGCGAGCTCCAGACCATCGGTGCCACCACGCTCGACGAGTACCGCAAGCACCTGGAGAAGGACGCCGCGCTCGAGCGCCGCTTCCAGCCGATCCAGGTCGCGGAGCCGTCGCTGCCGCACACCATCGAGATCCTCAAGGGTCTGCGCGACCGCTACGAGGCCCACCACCGGGTCTCCATCACGGACGAGGCGCTGGTCCAGGCCGCGACCCTGGCGGACCGCTACATCTCGGACCGCTTCCTGCCGGACAAGGCGATCGACCTGATCGACGAGGCCGGTTCCCGGATGCGCATCCGCCGGATGACCGCGCCGCCGGACCTCCGCGAGTTCGACGAGAAGATCGCGGGTGTCCGCCGCGACAAGGAGTCGGCGATCGACTCCCAGGACTTCGAGAAGGCGGCTTCTCTCCGTGACAAGGAGAAGCAGCTGCTGGCGGCGAAGGCCAAGCGGGAGAAGGAGTGGAAGGCCGGCGACATGGACGTCGTCGCCGAGGTCGACGGCGAGCTCATCGCCGAGGTCCTGGCGACCGCCACCGGCATCCCGGTCTTCAAGCTGACCGAGGAGGAGTCCTCGCGTCTGCTCCGCATGGAGGACGAGCTCCACAAGCGCGTCATCGGGCAGAAGGACGCCATCAAGGCCCTGTCGCAGGCGATCCGCCGTACGCGGGCCGGCCTGAAGGACCCGAAGCGTCCCGGTGGTTCGTTCATCTTCGCCGGTCCGTCCGGTGTCGGTAAGACCGAGCTGTCCAAGACGCTCGCCGAATTCCTCTTCGGCGACGAGGACGCGCTGATCTCCCTCGACATGTCGGAGTTCAGCGAGAAGCACACGGTTTCCCGGCTCTTCGGTTCGCCTCCCGGTTACGTGGGCTACGAAGAGGGCGGCCAGCTCACCGAGAAGGTGCGCCGCAAGCCGTTCTCCGTCGTTCTCTTCGACGAGGTCGAGAAGGCCCACCCCGATATCTTCAATTCCCTGCTCCAGATTCTGGAAGACGGTCGCCTGACCGACTCCCAGGGCCGGGTCGTGGACTTCAAGAACACGGTCATCATCATGACGACCAACCTCGGGACCCGGGACATCTCCAAGGGCTTCAACCTGGGCTTCGCGGCCCAGGGCGACGTCAAGACGAACTACGAGCGGATGAAGGTCAAGGTCAACGAAGAGCTCAAGCAGCACTTCCGGCCTGAGTTCCTCAACCGTGTCGACGACACGGTCGTCTTCCACCAGCTGACCGAGGAAGACATCATCCAGATCGTCGACCTCATGGTCGCCAAGGTGGACGAGCGGCTCAAGGACCGGGACATGGGCATCGAGCTCAGTGCCGAGGCCAAGTCGCTCCTGGCGAAGAAGGGTTACGACCCCGTGATGGGCGCCCGGCCGCTGCGCCGGACGATCCAGCGCGAGATCGAGGACATCCTCTCCGAGAAGATCCTCTTCGGTGAGCTGCGCCCCGGTCACATCGTGGTCGTGGGTACCGAGGGCGAGGGCGACGACAAGAAGTTCTCGTTCCGCGGCGAGGAGAAGTCGGCGCTGCCCGACGTCCCGCCGATCGAGCAGGCGGCAGGCGGCGCCGGCCCGAACCTGACGAAGGAAGCGTAGGGGCGCCTGGCGCCTGAGCGCACAAAGGGGCTGCCCCGGACCGTTCGACGGTCCGGGGCAGCCCCTTTTCGTGTGTGCGGGTGGGGGTGTGCGCCCTGGGGTCGAGGCGGGGGTGGAGCGGTCCGGGGCCTCCACGCTCGTAGGCACCATGGTGGCGGGCGTGGCGGGCGTGGCGGGCGTGGCGGGCGCGGCGGGCACGGCGGGACTCGGGCGGGCATGGGTGCGTGTGCGTGTGCGCGCGTGGGGTGCTGTGGGCAGGCCGGGCCCTGGTCGCGTACGCCGATGGGCAGGGCGCCGGGTATCCCGTGCGGCCGCCCACCTCCCAGGCCCCAGGCCGCCAGGCCCCTAGGCTCCAGGCCGCCAGGCCCAAGACAGCCCCCGGATCACGCCCTGGACGGGGCGGCTCCCGCACTGTCGGCCGACCCGTCGGCGGACGGCGTGGGACCGGTCGATCCGCGGGCATCCCGTGCCGTCGGCAGGTCCCGCCGAGGCCGTCTCGGCACCCCGGGATCGAGGGTTCCAGGGCCCCCGTCGGTGACAAGGCGCACAGCCCTTTTCGGGCCTACTACGCACGCTAGGAGCACCAGCCCCGTCCCCCTCCGGGACCTTGGTCCCGGAGGGCCCGAGACTTTCGGCGTTCGAGGCGATACGTCTGATTCGGACGCCTGTGTCCCAGAAGGGTGGGGTTCGAGCAGGGGTTAAACCTGTTCCGGAAAATCTTTCCGGAAGGTCGTCGTGGTCGTCGTGGCGCACTCCCGCATTCCATTCCCGCGCTCCCGTCTACGGCTTTTCATCGTAGATGAGGTGTTTGGGCGTTTCGGGGGGCCCGGGTTACCAAGGTGGAGCAAGCCCGGTCGAGCATCGGGTCCAGTCACCCCGGAGGTTCCCCCGCATGTCGAAGCGCGTTACGTTCCAGCACTCCCGCCGCCCGTCCATGTCCCGCGTCAGTGGCGCCGTCGTGGCCGCAGGCCTGGGTGCGTCGATGGTGTTCGGCGCGGGCGCGGCGTTCGCGTCCGGCACGACGGGCACCGCGGACACCGCGGCCCTCGCCGGCGCGGCCACCGCCGACTCCGTCGCCCAGCAGGCGACCGCCCAGAGCAAGGCCGCCGCGGCCGCCAAGAAGGCCTCGGCCGACAAGGAAGCCGCAGCGAAGAAGAAGGCCGCCTCCTGGCGGACGCCGGTCAGCCACTACGTGCTGAGCGCCACCTACGGCACCGGCGGCGACCGCTGGGCCAGCAAGCACTCCGGCCAGGACTTCGCCGTGCCGATCGGCACCAAGGTCGAGGCCGCGCACGCCGGTACGGTCGTCAAGGCCGGTCCGAACGGTGGCGGCGACGGCCCCGCGTACGGCAACGCCATCGTGATCAAGCACGCCAACGGCAAGTACTCGCAGTACGCCCACCTGTCGAAGATCCAGGTGAAGATCGGTGACCACGTGAAGACGGGCGAGAAGATCGCCCTGTCCGGCAACACCGGGAACTCCAGTGGCCCGCACCTGCACTTCGAGATCCGGACCACCGCGAACTACGGCTCGGCGATCAACCCGGTCTCGTACCTCAACTCGGTGCACGTCCACGTGTGACGCACCCCGGGCCCGCTCTACGCGGCGGGCCCGGCGGGGCCCTGATCGTGGGCCTTGGTCACCAGCTCGACGGCGACCTCGAGAGCAGCCTTGCGCTTCTCCTCGGGGTCGCCTTCGGCGTCTCTGAGGGCGATGACCCCCGCGTGCATGGCCATCAGGGCCGTGAAGCAGCGCACCTGGTCGGTGAGCGGGGCGTCCGGGTCCTTGATGAGGTCCACCAGGGCGATGACCCGGCGCTTGATGGTGTGGCCGATGCTCAGGTCCCGGACCGTGGCCTGGTTCTCCTGCATGAAGCGGAAGAGGGGCTGGGCGATGCTGAGCGCCTCGCTGTACCGGACCAGGATCTCCTTCTTCGTCTCCAGGGTCCGCGGCTGCTCCGCACCCCAGGCGAGCAACTCCTCGACCGGCCGGTTCAGGTCGTCGAAGATGCTGTTGAGGATGTCTTCCTTGGTCTTGAAGTGGTAGTAGAGGGCCGCCTTGGTGACGTCCAGCCGCTCGGCGATCTCGCGGAGCGAGGTCTTGTCGTATCCCTGCTCGGCGAAGAGCTCCAGGGCGACGTCCTGAATGCGCTGGCGGGTGTTTCCCCGGCGCGGCTGCGGCGTGCTGCCCATGAGACGACTCTCCCTCAACTTACTTGACGCCCGGCTAGTTACGGGTCTACTTTTCCTCAGTGTAGTCAACTAGCCGGGCGGCAAGTAAGCGTCGCACCGGTGACCGACCGAGGTAACGGGGACCAGGGGAGTGCGTGACATGGCGGAACTGAAGAAAGCGACGGCGGCCGGGAAACCGGAACCACAGGCACGCAGTGTCCGGGTGGTGGTGCTGGCCTTGATGATCGCGATGCTGCTGGCCATGCTGGACAACCTGATCGTCGGCACCGCGATGCCGACGATCGTCGGTGATCTGGGCGGTCTGGAGCACCTGTCCTGGGTCGTCACCGCCTACACCCTGGCCACCGCTGCCTCCACCCCCATCTGGGGCAAGCTCGGCGACATGTACGGACGCAAGGGCATCTTCCTCACGTCCATCGTGATCTTCCTGATCGGCTCGGTACTGAGCGGGATGGCCCAGGACATGGGCCAGCTGATCGGATTCCGGGCCGTCCAGGGCCTCGGAGCCGGTGGTCTGATGGTCGGCGTCATGGCGATCATCGGCGACCTGGTGCCGCCCCGGGAGCGCGGCAGGTACCAGGGCATGATGGCCGGTGTCATGGCGATCGCCATGATCGGCGGACCGCTGGTCGGCGGCACCATCACCGACCACCTCGGCTGGCGCTGGAGCTTCTACATCAACCTGCCGCTGGGCGCCGTCGCGCTGGCCATGGTCGGCGCGGTGCTGCACCTGCCCCGCAAGGCACGGACCGAGCACCGGGTCGACTACCTCGGCGCCGCGCTGCTGACGGTCGGCATCACCGCCATCGTGCTGGTCACCACCTGGGGCGGTACCGAGTACGCCTGGGGCTCCGCCGTCATCATGGAGCTCGTCGCGCTGGGCGTGGCCTCCCTCGTCGGATTCCTGTTCGTCGAGACCAAGGCCGCCGAACCGATCATGCCGCTGCACATCTTCCGCAGCCGCAACTTCACCCTGATGTCGCTGGTCGGCTTCATGGCCGGCTTCGTGATGTTCGGCGCGGTGCTCTTCCTGCCGCTGTACCAGCAGTCGGTGCAGGGGGCGTCCGCGACCAACTCGGGGCTGCTGCTCCTGCCCATGCTGCTCGCCATGATGATCGTCTCGCTGATCGCGGGCCGGGTCACCACGAGCACCGGCAAGTACAAGGTCTTCCCGATCGCGGGCAGCGCCCTGATGGTCGCCGGCCTCTTCCTGCTCGCCAGCATGGACACGGAGACCACCCGCCTCACCTCCGGCGTCTACATGGCCGTGCTCGGCGCGGGCATGGGCTTCCTGATGCAGATCACCATGCTCGTAGCGCAGAACAGCGTCGAGCTGAAGGACATGGGCGTCGCCTCCTCCTCCACCACCCTCTTCCGCACGCTCGGCAGCTCCTTCGGCGTCGCGATCATGGGTGCCCTGTTCACCGGACGGGTGCAGGACGAGATGGCGGCGCGCGGTGGCGGGGGCGTCACCGAGAGGTCGGCCCAGCTGGACGCGGCGAGCCTGGCGAAGCTGCCGGACGCGGCACGTGAGGCCTACGAGTACGCCGTGTCGTCGGGCACCCACCTCGCGTTCCTGGTGGGCGGATCCGTCGCGATCGTCGCGTTCGTGGCGGCCCTGTTCGTCAAGGAGGTCCCGCTGCGGGGCGCGGGGAAGCCGACGGCGGACGACGCCGCGACGGCGCCGGTCGCCGCGGCCAAGGAGTCGCAGGCCGTGTGAACCACGGCAGTACGCGGGCCGGGCCCCGGGGACGACAACGTCCCCGGGGCCCGGCCCGTCCACCGGCTCAGTCCGCCGCCTGGCGCAGCACGGGGAAGCTCCCGGTGTCCGTCGGCGCGTGCTCGGGCAGCCACAGCACGGCCACCGCCCCGCCCGTACCGTCGGTGGTCCCGGCCGGAGCGGCGTTGCGGAACGTCAGCCGGGCCCCCAGGACCCGTGCCTGGCCGGCGGCGATCGTGAGCCCCAGCCCGTGGCCGCGCCCGGCCCGGTCGCTGCTTCCGGTACGGAACCGGCTCGGCCCCTCCCGCAGCAGGTCGTCCGGGAAGCCGGGCCCGTGGTCGCGGACCCGTACGACCCGGCCCTCGACCGTGACCTCCACCGGGCCCGCCCCGTGCTTGGCCGCGTTCCCCAGCAGATTGCCCAGGATGCGTTCCAGGCGCCGAGGGTCCGTGGAGACCCAGGACTCGTGCACCACCTGGACCGTGATCTCCGGGTCGAGAAGGCCGATGCGCCGGCTGACGAACTCACCCAGCGGCAGTTCCTGGAGCTCCGCACGCTCCGACGCGCTGTCCAGCCGCGCCACCTCCAGGACGTCCTCGACCAGGGTCCGCAGCGCCTGCGCCCGGTCGCGCACGAGCTCCGTGGGGCGGCCCGGAGGCAGCAGCTCGGCGGCGGTCAGCAGCCCCGTCACCGGGGTGCGCAGCTCATGGGCGATGTCCGCGGTGACCCGGCGCTCCGCCTCGATCCGCTCGTTCAGCGCGTCCGTGAGCGCGTCCACGGCACGGGCCAGCTCATCGGTCTCGTCCCGTACGACCCCGCCTACGGCCTCCCGGACGCGGACGTCCGTGTTGCCCTGGGCGACCTTGCCGGCCGCCGCGGCCGCCTTGCGCAGCCGCCGGGACAGCTGGCCGCCGATCAGCACCCCCAGCGCGCAGCCGCCGAAGACCACCGAGACCGAGCCGATGACCAGCGCCCGGTCCAGGTCGCCCATGATCATGGAACTACGGTCGGCGAACCGGGTGTGCAGCGACAGGACGTCGCCGTTGGCCAGCGGTACGGCCGCCCAGACGTCGGGCACGCCGTCGGCGTACTCGTCGACATGGGTGGCCCGGCGGTTCTCCCGCATCTGGTGCCGCAGGCTTTTCGGCAGCGCCGGATCGTTGATCTTGGCACCGAACTTCGGCGGCGGTTTCTGCGTGTTGGACGCCTCGTAGAGCCGCTGCGCGAACAGCAGCCGTTCCAGCTGCACCTCGCGGGCGTTCTCCAGCATCGACACCCGGGCGGCGTTGTGGACGACGAGGCTCAGCGCCACCGCGATGAGCGCGCCGACGGCGGCGATGGCGATGCTGATCTTCCAGCGGACCCCGGTCCGCAGCGCGAGCCGCCTCATGCGCGGAGCTTGTAGCCGAAGCCGCGGACCGTCTCGATCCGGTCCTGGCCGATCTTGGTGCGCAGCCGCTGCACATGGACGTCCACGACGCGGGTGTCGCCGCCCCAGCCGTAGTCCCAGACCCGCTCCAGGAGCCGGTCCCGGGAGAGCACGGTGCCCGGCGCGGAGGAGAACTCCAGCAGCAGCCGCATCTCCGTCGGCGTCAGGCTCACGTGCGCGCCTCCCCTGCGCACCTCCATGCCCTCCGTGTCGATCTCCACGTCCCCGAAGACCAGCACCCCGTCCGTCCCGTCGACGTGGCCGGTACCGCCCTCGGGCCCGCCGCCCGCGCCCGAGGCGTGTCCGAAGCGGCGCAGCACGGCCCGGATCCGGGCGACCAGCACCGCGCCGTCGAAGGGCTTGGTGACGTAGTCGTCGGCCCCGGCCTCCAGGCCGAGCACCACGTCGATGGCGTCGGCCCGCGCCGACAGCATGATCACGGGCACCGTGGACTCGTCCCGGATGCGGCGGCACAGGCTCACCCCGTCCAGGCCGGGCACCATCACGTCGAGCAGCGCGATGTCCGGCCGGTCCGCCCGGAACGCCTCGAGCCCCAGCAGGCCGTCGGGCACGGCGGTGACCGTGAAGCCGACCCGCTCCAGGGCGAGCTGGGTGGCCTCGCGGATGACGTCGTCGTCCTCGACGAACAGGACATGGGTGTCGGCCATGGGGGCAGCCTCAGTTCTGCGCCGTGGGCTCGGGAAGGTCGCCCTCCCCGGTGCCGACGGCCCGGTTGAAGTCGTTGTGCACCCGGTCGGTCTCGGTGAACCGGTCCGTCGCCCAGCGATAGGTGATGACGTCCTCGCCGGAGGGGAACGCGACCGCGTCCTTCGCCCCGTAGACCTGGGTGGTCACCACCAGGTCGCCCCGGTCGATCGTTCCGTAGACCGCCGGAATCTCGGCGGCGAAGACGTTGGCGTACGAGCCGTCCGCGGCCTGCCGGTAGACATAGGTCCCGATGCCCACGGAGTCCCCGCAGGTCATCACGTTGACCACGAGGTCGGGCGCCGTGCCGCCGGTGAGCGTGCCGTAGGAGGTGTCCACCGGGTACTCGTCGCCGGCGCAGGGCTTCAGATCGTTCCTGATGCGCCGGCCGACCTCCGGGTCGCCCTTGACGAGCTGCACGGCGTTGACCCGGGGGGCGGGCCTCGCCGTCCCGGTGGGCACGGCGGCCGACGGGGTGGCCCGGACGACCGGCTGGGTGCCCGCCGGTCCCTCGTCGCGGGTCCCCGTACCGCCGGTGGAGCAGGCCCCGCACAACAGGCCCAGGGCGACGAGTCCGGCCATGGCCGCACCGCCGCCCGCCACCAGAGGCGCCCGGAGCCCGCCGGGGGTCCCCGGCGGGCTGGTACCGGGCCCCGGGGCCCGGTCGGTCACCGCGTCGTCGTCACCGCCGCCTGTCAGGCCGCGCACCGCTTCTGCCCCCGCTCGTCATGACGCCCGTTCCGCTGCGCCGGGATCCGCACCGGTATGTCCTCGGCCTCCCGGCTCCGGGCGGCACGGTCCTCCAGCTCCTGGCGCAGACGTGCCAGGGCGCGGTGCAGCGTGCTCTTCACCGTACCGGCCGACATGCCGAGGGCCGCGGCCGTCTCCTCCGTGCTCATCTGCTCCCAGTGTCGCAGGACGACCACACTGCGCTGCTTCGGAGCCAGCACGCCGAGGACGTCCATGAGCAGGGCCCGGTCGGCGCGCTGCTCGGTGCCGTCGTCGACGCTCGCGTCGGGGAGCTGCTCGGTGGGGACCTCCTCCAGCCTCCGGGCCCGCCACCACTCCGTACGCGTGTTGATCATGACCCGGCGCAGATAGGCGTCGGCGAGGGACTTGTCGGCGATGCCGTCCCAGCGGCCGTAGGTGCGGGCGAGGGCGGTCTGGAGCAGGTCCTGGGCGTCCACCGGGTCCGGGACGAGCCGGCGCGCGCTGCGCAGCAGCGCGTCCTGCCTGGTGCGTACGTACTCCTCGAACCCGAGCACCTCACCCTGCGCCATCACAACCGCCTCCGTCATCCCCGTCGTGCCCCGTGGTCCCGCTGTCGGTGACCGGTCGTGTCGCCGACAACGAAGGACGCTACGGACCTGTTGTCACGGAGATGTGCGAGGCAGCCGTACGCGGACGCACGGCTGTCCATCGGTTGTGTAACAGCGCAGGCGGGGCGGGTCCGGGCCGGTGCTCCCGGACCCTCCCCGCCCCCCGCCCGGTGCTCCGCTCAGGTCAGCGGGAGCCGGTACCGGCCGCCCGCCAGCGGTTCGACGAGGCCGTCGGCCACCAGTCCGTCCAGGGCGCGGGCCCGCTGCACGGGCTCCTCCCACACCGAGTCCAGGGCCGCCTGCGGCACCGGGGCGACGGACTCGCGCAGGACCGCGAGCAGCCGGCCGCGCACCTGCCGGTCCGTACCGGCGTAGGTCTGGCCGCGGCGCGGAGCCCCCTGGTGTGCGGGCTTCCCGGCCAGCCGCCAGGCGCACTGCTCGGCGATCGGGCAGCGTCCGCAGTCCTCGTTCTTCGCGGTGCACACGAGGGCGCCGAGCTCCATCGTGGCCGCCGCCCAGCGGGCCGCCCGCGCGTCCTCGTCCGGGAGCAGGGCACGGGCGAGCTTGCGCTCGGCCGCGGTGGTCGCGTTCGGCGGGTACTGGATCCCGGAGGCGGCCCGGGCGAACACCCGGCGCACGTTCGTGTCGAGCACGGCGTGCCGCTGGCCGTACGCGAAGGAGGCCACGGCGGCCGCCGTGTACTCGCCGATCCCGGGCAGCGCGAGCAGCTGGCCGTGCTCGCTCGGTACGTCGCCGCCGTGCCGTTCCGTTATCGCCTGCGCGGCCCCGTGCAGGCGCAGCGCGCGGCGCGGGTAGCCGAGCCGGCCCCAGGCGCGTACCGCTTCGCCGGGGGCGTCGGCGGCCAGGTCGGCGGGACGGGGCCAGCGGGCCATCCACTGCTCGTACACCGGAAGGACGCGGTTCACCGGGGTCTGCTGCAGCATGAACTCGCTCACCATCACTCCCCAGGCGCCCGCTTCGGGACGTCGCCAGGGCAGATCGCGGGCGTGCTGCTCGAACCACCCGATGACGGGGGTGTGGAGGGAGACGGGGGGCGTGTGTGTCGAAGTCATGGCAGTCATCGCACCTACGATCCTGGCACGGAAGCGGGGACATCGGGCACGGCTACGGGGGTGTCGGCCCGGCCGATGGTTCACGTGGTGATAACGCCACCCGTTTCGACCCCTCGCCCTCGCCCCGCCGTTCACGATCAGGGCAAAGCGGACGGATGCCCCGACGTGAGCCGTTCCATGATGATGATCCGGAAAACTTGTCGATCAGAGCGGCGGGTAGGGGCCGGTGTCGGCCGTGAACTCTCGTACAGTTCGGTCTTGTGGGATCTATGCGCAATCCGGTCGGGCCGCTTCCCTCCAGCATCTACTGGCGTCGGAGGGCAGTCGCGGTGCTGGTGATCGCCCTGCTCGCGGCGCTGGTTGTGTGGGCCGTCACCTCCACGGGCGGCGGGGGGAAGAAGAGCGACGACGGCAAGTCCGGCGGTGCGTCACCCGCCCCGTCGATCACCCCGGGCCCGTCGAGCTCGGACCCCGTCGTCGGCCAACCCCCGGGCGGGCGAGACGAGTCGGGAGGGTCCGGCACGGGCTCCGGCTCCGGTGGCTCGGACGCCACCGGCGGTGGCTCCGGGACGGGCGGCGGATCCGGATCGGGCACGGGCGGGTCCGGCACGGGCGGATCGGCTGCCGGCGGACCGGCGGCCGGAGGCTCGTCCGCCGGCGGGTCGGGCACGGGTGGCGGCGGAACAGCCGGCCAGCAGGTGCCGGCAAGCTCCCCGCTGCCCAACTGCACGCCCGGAGTTCTCCAGTTGAGCGTCAAGACGGAGAACACCTACGGCCCGGACGACAAGCCGGTGTTCAAGCTGATCGCCAAGAACACCTCGTCGGCCGACTGCAAGGCCGACCTCGGGCCGAAGAACGCGGTGCTCACCGTCAGCGAGGCCGGCGGGGACGACGCGCAGGTGTGGTCCTCGAAGGACTGCCCGCGCGGCGGAGCCGTGTTCCTGAAGGTTCCGGCGGGCGCGACGATCGTGCACACCGTCGAATGGGACCGGAAGAAGAGCACGTCCACGTGTGGGACGACGCCTCCCGGTACGGCCGCCCCCGGCACCTACCTGGTGGAGGCGAAGGCGCCGGGTGAGCCCGTACAGCGCGCGTCCTTCGTCCTCGCCAAGGACTGACCCGGTCCGGCCCGCCGCACGGCGGGCCGGACCCGGCCCTCAGACGTACCGTTCGAGGATCGACGACTCCGCCAGGCGCGAGAGTCCTTCGCGCACGCTGCGGGCGCGGGCCTCGCCGACCCCGTCGACCGTCTGGAGGTCGTCCACGCTGGCGGCGAGCAGCTTCTGCAGTCCGCCGAAGTGCTCCACCAGACGCTCGATGATCGCGCCCGGCAGCCGCGGCACCTTCGCCAGCAGCCGGTAGCCCCTCGGCGACACCGCCGAGTCCAGCGACTCCGGTGACCCGCTGTAGCCCAAGGCGCGGGCCGCGACGGGAAGTTCCAGCAGCTCGGTGTGGGTGAGCGTGTCGAGCTCGCCCAGCGCCTCCGCGACCGTCCGCGACCGCTTGGCGGTCGGTTCCGGGACGTAGTCGCGGACGACCAGCTCCCGCTCGGGCTCCACGCCCGCGATCAACTCGTCCAGCTGGAGCGCCAGAAGGCGGCCGTCGGTGCCGAGCTCCACCACGTACTCGGCGATCTCCGTGGCGATCAGGCGGACCATCTCCAGACGCTGGGCGACCGCCGTCACGTCCCGGACGGTCACCAGGTCCTCGATCTCCAGGGCCGAGAGCGTCCCGGCGACCTCGTCCAGCCGGAGCTTGTACCGCTCCAGCGTGGCGAGCGCCTGGTTGGCGCGGGAGAGGATCGCGGAGGACTCCTCCAGGACCCGGCGCTCCCCGTGCACGTACAGCGCGATCAGATGCATCGACTGGGAGACCGAGACCACGGGGAAACCGCACGCCTTCGAGACGCGGTCCGCCGTGCGGTGACGGGTGCCCGTCTCCTCGGTGGGGATCCCGGCGTCCGGGACCAGCTGGACGCCGGCCCGCAGGATCTTCGTCATGTCCTTGTCGAGGATCAGGGCGCCGTCCAGCTTGGCCAGCTCCCGCAGCCGGGTCGCGGTGAACTCCACGTCCAGCACGAAACCGCCGGTGCACATGGACTCGACGGTCTTGTCCATGCCGAGGACGATCAGCCCTCCGGTGTTGCCGCGGAGGATGCGCTCCAGGCCGTCACGGAGGGCCGTTCCGGGCGCGACCGCGCTCAGGGAGGCGCGCATCAGCGCCTCGTTACCCGTGCCTTGGCCGGACTTTCCGGGCGATGCTGCCCGGTCGTTGGCTGCCACTGCACTCCTCCGGTCACAGGTTTGGGGTGCCCTTGCGTCCCTCATACCGTTCGTACGGGCGGGCGAGACCAGGGCAAAGTCTACCGGCGTGCGCCGTCCTCCCGTGGTCCGTCCGAACGAGACCGGCGGGGGAGGGCGCGCAGGGCGTCACCCATGTCGGCGACTTCTGTGACCTTCATACCGGACGGGACCCGTCCCGGGTCCCTCGGCACCAGGGCGTGACGGAACCCCAGACGGTGTGCCTCCGCCAGTCTGCGCTGCACCCCCGTCACCCTCCTGACCTCGCCCGCGAGCCCCACCTCGCCGATCGCCACCAGGTTCTTCGGGAGCGGTGTGTCCCCGGCCGCGCTGGCCAGCGCCAGCGCGATCGCCAGGTCCGCCGCGGGCTCGGTGAGCTTCACGCCGCCCACCGTCGCGCTGTAGATGTCGCGCTTGCCGAGCGCGCTGATCCGGCCCCGCTGCTCCAGGACGGCCAGCATCATCGAGACCCGGGACGTCTCCAGGCCGGAGGTCGTGCGACGGGGCGACGGGATCTGCGAGTCGACCGTCAGCGCCTGCACCTCCGCGACGAGGGGACGCTTTCCTTCCAGGGTGACCGTCAGACAGGTGCCCGGCACCGGCTCGTCGCGGCGGGTGAGGAAGAGGCCCGAGGGGTCGGTGAGACCGGTGATGCCCTCGTCGTGCAGCTCGAAGCAGCCGACCTCGTCCGTGGCGCCGTAGCGGTTCTTGACGCCCCGGACGAGACGGAGGCGTGCGTGCCGGTCGCCCTCGAAGGACAGCACCACGTCGACCAGGTGCTCCAGCAGCCGGGGCCCCGCGATCGCGCCGTCCTTGGTGACGTGGCCGACCAGGAGTGTCGACATGCCCCGCTCCTTCGAGGCCCGGATCAGCGCGCCCGCCACCTCGCGGACCTGCGCCATGCCGCCCGGGGCGCCGTCGATCTCGGGCGAGGCGACGGTCTGCACGGAGTCGAGGACGAGCAGCGAGGGGTTGACCGCGTCCAGGTGGCCCAGGACCGCCGACAGGTCGGTCTCCGCGGCCAGGAAGAGATGGTCGTCGATCGCCCCGATCCGGTCCGCCCGCAGCCGCACCTGGCTCGCCGACTCCTCGGCCGTGACGTAGAGCGTGCGGTGGTCCTCGCTCGCGGCCTTGGCCGCCACGTCCAGCAGCAGCGTCGACTTGCCCACACCGGGCTCGCCGGCGAGCAGCACGACGGCGCCGGGCACGAGCCCGCCGCCGAGCACCCGGTCCAGCTCGGGGACGCGCGTGGAGCGGGCCGTGGCCTGCCTGCTGTCGACCTGGCCGATCGGCAGGGCGGCGGTGGAGACCCGGCCCGCGGCCGTGGTGCGGACGGCGGGGGCGCCGCCGAACTCCTCGACCGTCCCCCAGGCCTGGCACTCCGGGCAGCGGCCGAGCCACTTGGCGGTCGTCCAGCCGCATTCGGTGCAGCGGTAGGACGGCCGGTCCTTCGTGGATTTTGTACGGGCAGCCATGGCGTCACCGTATAGGCGGGTACTGACAGTGCCGACCACGGGCACGGAGGGGGAACGGGTGTACGAGGGGGAAGTACCGGTGGAATCCGGGGTTCCTGTCCTCTTTCGAGGGATACCGTCACCCGTAAGGATTAAATGTGGAGAAGCGCCGTCAAGGGGCCGACCTTGTCTGCCTACGGTCGCAAGGTGACGAGCAGCAGGCTGGAGCCCCCCACACACACCACCGGCGCACACCGGGCGCATCGCCGCGCGTCCCGTCCATCGGCGCAGCGATCGTCCGCACGTTACGAGGCGTACCTCGACGGCTTGTTCACCTACTGCCTCTCCGTGCTGTGCGACCACGAGGCGGCGACCGAGGCGCTGGGCTCGGTGCTCGCCATCGCGGAACGACAGCACAGCCGGTGCCCCGCGGCCGAGGAGGAACGTAAATCCTGGCTGTACGCCCTGGCCAGGTGGACGTGTCTGCGCGCCCTCACCGAGCAGAAGCGCGGCCGACAGGCGCACCGCAGGCCGCCCGCGCCGCCCGCGCCCGCCCCCCGGGGCACCCCCGAGGAGGCGACCGCCCCGGACCCCGCCGAGTCACCGGCGGCCGAGGCCCGCCGGCGGGAGCTCGCCCAGCTCGCCTGGCCCGAGGCCGCGGGCACCACCCCGGAACAGCGCGAGGCACTGGAGCTCGCGGTGCGCCACCGGCTCACCCCCCGCGCCGTCGCCGCCGTCCTGGGCCTGGAACCGGGCAGCGCCCGCGAACTCCTGGCCGCCGCCGCCTGCGAGGTGGAACGTACGCGTGCCGCGCTCGCCGTCGTCGAGACGGGCAACTGCGCCACCGTCACCCGGCTCACCGGCACCCACCAGGTGCTGCTCTCCTCGGCCCTGCGCCGGGAGCTCGTCCGGCACGTCGACGACTGCCCCCGCTGCCGTCACGCCGCCGAACGGGCCGGCGCCGCCGGACCCTGGCCGGGCGGGGCCGTCACCCCGGCCGCCGCGCTCCCGGTCGTCGAGGCACCGCGCCCTTCGGTGCACGTCGCGCTGGTCCACGCCCGGCGGTCCCGCTCGGGCGCTCCCCGCTTCGGCCGCACGGGCTTCCCGCTGGACCCCAAGGACCACGCCGCCCGCCGCGACCGGGTGCGCGCCCGGGTCGTGACGACGACCGTCGTGGCCACGGTCGTCGCCGCCCCGGTGATCGCCCTGTGGGCCGCCTACCGGGGCGCCCCGCTGACCGGTGAGGGCCGTGACGGCTCCTCGGTCACCGCGACGGAGGTGGACGAGTCGGGCAGCCCGTCCGGCGATCCCGAGGACCACTACGAGAACGCGGGCAACGCCCGCCTCGACCCGGGCGGCCGCTTCACGGACGGCGGCCGACGGCCCGACGTGTCCGCCGAGGTGGTCAGCGTCGGGGCCGGTCGGCACACGGCCGGCACACTCCGGATCACCGCGCTCTCCTCCGGCGGCCGGACGACGATCACCCTCACCGCGACCGGTGGTGAGCCCGTCTCCTGGTCGGCCCGCGCCGACGCCCCCTGGCTCCGCCTCAGCCGCGCCTCCGGCACGCTCGCGCCCGGCCGGTCCACGACGCTGTACGTCCTCGTGGACCGGGCCGCCGAACCGGCCGGCCCGTGGCGCGCCCGTGTCGTCCTCGCGCCCTCGGGGTCCGCGGTGGCGATCACCGGCCACGGCGCCACCGCACCGGCCCCCGGGAACCCGGCACCGGGGCCGGACCCGACCCCGGGCAGGCCCGACCCCACCACGCCGTCCTCCCCGCCGCCGTCCTCACCCGACCCGACCCCGGGCTCCCCGGACCCCACGGAACCGACGCCCGATCCGACCGACCCGACCCCGGGCACGCCCGATCCCACGCCGTCCCCGACCGGAGAACCCTCGGCCCCGGCCCCGTCGGACCCGCCGGCCGCCCCGGGGGACACGGCCTCACCGGCCGGCTGACCTCCCGGAGAACGGGACAGCGGCCCGGACAGGCCCTCAGGCCGGGTCGGCCGGGTGCGGGGCCATCGGGAGCAGGGACGCCAGCCGCTGCTCGCACAGCTCGACCAGCCGGTCGTACGCCTCCTTGCCCATCAGCTCGGTGAGTTCGGGCCGGTAGGAGACGTACACCGGATCCCCCGCCCCGTGCGCCGAGGTAGCCGAGGTGCACCACCAGTGCAGGTCGTGCCCGCCCGGCCCCCAGCCGCGCCGGTCGTACTCGCCGATGGACACCTGGAGCACGCGTGTGTCGTCGGGCCGGTCGATCCAGTCGTACGTACGCCTCACCGGCAGCTGCCAGCAGACGTCCGGCTTGGTCTCCAGCGGCTCCTTGCCCTCCCGCAGGGCCAGGATGTGCAGCGAGCAGCCCATGCCGCCCGCGAAGCCCGGGCGGTTCTGGAAGATGCAGGAGCCGTCCCAGCGCCGTGTCTGGCGTTCGCCGTCCTCGTCGACGCCCACCCAGCCCGTCGTGGTGCCGACGTCGTGGAACTGCCAGATCTCCGGGGTGAGCCGGGCCACGTGCCCGGCCACCCGCTTCTCGTCGTCCTCGTCCGAGAAGTGCGCGCCCAGCGTGCAGCACCCGTCGTCCGCGCGGCCCGCCTGGATGCCCTGGCAGCCGCTGCCGAAGATGCAGGTCCACCGGGAGGTCAGCCAGGTCAGATCACAGCGGAAGACCTGCTCGTCGTCCGCGGGATCGGGGAACTCGACCCAGGCCCGAGCGAAGTCGAGCCCCTTCTCGTCGGGCACGTCGGGCCCCTTCGCCTCCGCCTGCCGCATCTCCTGCTTCGTCTTCTGCTTCTTCGTGGCTTTGTCCGGCTTCGCCTTTTTCGTCTTTGGCACGCGCCCAGAGTAAGTCCGCGGCCGCAGTAGCGTTTCCCGGTATGAGACTCGGAGTCCTCGACGTGGGGTCGAACACGGTGCATCTGCTGGTGGTGGACGCCCATCCCGGCGCCCGCCCGCTGTCCGCGCACTCGCACAAGGCGGAGCTGCGGCTGGCCGAACTCCTCGACGCGGACGGGGCGATCGGCCCGCTGGGGGTGGAGCGCCTGGCGGCGACGGTCGCCGACGCCCTGCGGGCGGCCGAGGACAAGGGCTGCGAGGAGGTGCTGGCGTTCGCCACCTCCGCCGTGCGCGAGGCGACCGACGCGGACCAGGTGCTGTCCCGGGTGAAGGACGAGACCGGCGTCGTGCTCACCGTGCTGAGCGGCCCGGAGGAGGCCCGGCTGACCTTCCTGGCCGCCCGCCGCTGGTTCGGCTGGTCGGCCGGGAAGCTGCTCCTGCTGGACATAGGCGGCGGATCGCTGGAGATCGGCTACGGGATGGACGAGGAGCCCGACGCCGCCGTCTCCCTGCCGCTCGGCGCGGGGCGCCTCACCGCGGACCGGCTCCGGGGCGACCCGCCGGACCCGGCGTCCGTACGGGAGTTGCGCCGCCACGTCCGTACGGGCATCGCGCGCACGGTCGGCGAGTTCGCCCGGCTGGGCCGGCCCGACCATGTCGTCGGTACCTCCAAGACCTTCAAGCAGCTCGCCAGGATCACCGGTGCCGCGCGCTCCGCCGAAGGCCTGTACGTCCAGCGCGTGCTGACCCGCAAGGCGCTGGCGGAGTGGGTGCCGAAGCTGGCGGCGATGACGGTCGAGGAGCGGGGCGCCCTTCCCGGCGTCGCCGAGGGGCGTGCCGGACAGCTGCTGGCCGGGGCGCTGGTCGCCGAGGGCGCGATGGACCTCTTCGAGGTCGAGGAGCTGGAGATCTGCCCCTGGGCCCTGCGCGAGGGTGTCATCCTGCGCCGCCTGGACCACCTCCCGGCCGGCCAGGGTGCCGTCGTCTGACCACGGTGCCCGTCGCCATGGCCCTTCTCACTTTCGGCCGGGGGCCTCCGAACTCGCCCGCGGCTGCCCGTACGCTGTCTTCGTGGCAGATCCAGTGGTGCGCGTCCCGGATGCGAAGGTCGCCCTGTCGACGGCCTCGGTCTACCCGGAGTCGACGGCGACGGCCTTCGAGATCGCCGCGCGTCTGGGCTACGACGGTGTCGAGGTCATGGTCTGGACCGACCCCGTGAGCCAGGACATCGAGGCGCTGCGGCGTCTGTCGGACTACCACCAGGTGCCGATCCTCGCCGTCCACGCGCCCTGCCTGCTGATCACACAGCGGGTCTGGTCCACCGACCCGTGGGTGAAGCTCCAGCGGGCCAGGGCGGCGGCCGAGAAGCTCGGCGCGTCGGCCGTGGTCGTGCATCCGCCCTTCCGGTGGCAGCGCAACTACGCCCGGGACTTCGTCGACGGGATCTGGCGCATGGCCGGTGAGACCGACGTCCGGTTCGCCGTCGAGAACATGTACCCGTGGCGCTACCGCGACCGCGAGATGCTCGCCTACGCCCCCGCCTGGGACGTCACCCAGGACGACTACCGGCACTTCACCGTCGACCTCTCGCACACGGCGACCGCCCGCACCGACGGCCTGGCCATGGTGGACCGGATGGGCGACCGGCTCGCCCACGTCCACCTCGCCGACGGCAAGGGGTCCGCCAAGGACGAGCACCTGGTGCCCGGCCGGGGCGACCAGCCCTGCGCCGAACTCCTGGAGCGGCTGGCCCGTACCGGCTTCGACGGCCATGTCGTCATCGAGGTCAACACCCGCCGCGCCATGTCGTCGGCCGAACGCGAGGCGGACCTCGCCGAGGCACTCGCCTTCACCCGGCTGCACCTGGCGTCCTCGCGGGCCCCCCGCACGTGACGACCGGTTCCACGGACGGCCCGGCCCCCCGGCGCCGCGGGCGCCCCTCCCGTACGGTGAAGGCGGCCGGTCCGGACGCGCGGAGCCGGATCCTCCAGGCCGCCCGCGCCGAATTCGCCGCCCGGGGTTACGGCAAGACGTCGGTCCGCGGCATCGCCAGGGCGGCGGACGCCGACGCCGCCCTCGTCCACCACTACTTCTCGGTACCAAGGACGAGGTTTTCGCGGCGGCCGTCGAGCTCTCCTTCGAGCCCGCGCTCGTCCTCCCCGAGATCCTCGGCGGCCCCGCCGAGGACCTGGGCGAGCGGCTGGCCCGCTACTTCATCGGCGTACGGGAGAACCCGGTCTCCCAGGGCCTCTGCTGGCGATCCTGCGCTCGGCGCTCACCCACGAGGCGGCGGCGGACGTGCTGCGCGGCTTCGTGCTGCGCCGGGCTGCTGGACCGGATCGCGGCCGACCTGGACGTACCCGACCCGGCCCTCCGTGCCGAACTGGCCGCCTCGCACATGATCGGGACCGCCGTCCTGCGGTACGTGGTCCGGGCGGAGCCGCTGGCCTCCGCCGACCCGGAAGGGATCGTCGCCATGGTGGCGCCCACGCTCCAGCGGTACCTCGCCGACCGTTGACCGGACACCCGGTTTTGCTTGTGTGACGGCTGTGCCGGTGGCTTCACAGCGATGTCTCGGATCGGTCTCGGGCGGTGGAATCGGCGGATCCTGATGGTTGGCTGTGCGCGTTCGGTGAGACGCGGATGCGGATCGCAAACGACGGCGGGGGAGCGGGACCGTGACGACACGAAGAACCCACACACCGGTACGGCGCGACGGGGCGGTGCTGCCGCGCAGAGGGCTGCTGCGGATGGCCGGCGCCGGAATGGGCCTCGTCCTGGCGGGAGGGCTGACCACCGCCTGCGGCCCCGAGGCGGCGGACGCCTCCGACGCGGCCGGGAGCCCGGCCCCCGGGGCGGGAAAGGGCGGGGACGCGCCCACCACTCCTCCCGCGGGGTCGGCGCCCCGCGCCCTGTGGCAGGAGAGGACCGCGGTGGGCACCCTCGGCAATCACGAGGTGCTCGCCGTCGTGGGGGACGTGGTACTGGTCGCCGGTGACCCCCTGGTGGGCCGGTCCCTCGCCACCGGCGAGCGGTTGTGGTCGCTGAAGGACGCCGCCCAGCCGGGCGCACGGCTGATCATCGGCGGGGAGACGCTCTACCTGGCCAGCGGTACGTACGACGGCGATCTCGTGGGCCTCGACCCGGCCACCGGCAAGGAGACCTGGCGCAGCCGGCTGGAGGGGCGGTACTCCCAGCCACGGCCCGTCGGCGCCGACACCGAACGCGTGTACGTGATCGCGGGCATCCTGGAGAAGGACCTCAGCTCCCGGACGAATGTGATCGCCGCCATCGACGTCCGTACCGGCGAGGCCGTCTGGAGCGAGAAGCGGGACACCGGGACCGACGAGTCCGGTCTCACCTCCGCGGTGAGCGGTGAACGCCTCGTCTACACCGACCTCCGCAAGAACCTGACCGTCCGCGACACCACGACCGGACGGCAGCTGTGGACGAAGAAGATCGGCCGGGCCGACTTCGAGCGGATCACCGTCCACGACGGGGCGGTGATCGTCGCCGACGGCCGGAGCCTGCGCTGCTTCGCCCTGGACGACGGCGCCGAGCGCTGGGCGCTGCGGACCGGAGAGTTCGACACGTTCAACGGGCCGACCGTCATCGAAGGCGTGCTCTACGCCTCGGACAGCGCCCACTCCCTGTGGGCCGTCGACCCCGTCACCGGCAAGCAGCGGTGGCACAACACCGAGGACCTGCGGGAGGCGTCGGTCCCGCTCCAGTTCGCCAAGGTGGGGGACACCCTCTACGGGGCGACGGAGTTCGACAGGAACGGCGGCGTGCAGGCCTACGGCGCACGGGACGGGAAGCTCCGCTGGACCTTCAACGACGGCACGGGCTCGGTGGAGCAGTGGTACGTGGTCTCCGGTGGCGGCGAGCGACTGGCCGCGCTGCACGCCGACCGCCTGCTGGCGCTCCCGGCGGTGTGACGCGAGGGCGGGCTCGCGGGGACTTCCGGCGCTCCCCGTCCCGCCCGCCCGTCGAGCATCACATCCCGCATCACGGACACCGTGTCCAGATCTTGGCACCGGAGGCGTACGCTCGGAGGCAGTCTTTTCTGTCGAAGGAGCGAGCGACGATGCCCCAGCTGAGGTCCCGCACTGTCACCCACGGCCGCAACATGGCGGGCGCCCGCGCCCTTATGCGGGCGTCCGGCGTAGCGAGTGAGGACATCGGCAAGCCGATCATCGCGGTGGCCAACTCCTTCACCGAGTTCGTGCCGGGCCACACCCACCTCGCCCCGGTCGGACGGATCGTCTCCGAGGCGATCAAGGCGGCGGGCGCCGTGCCCCGCGAGTTCAACACCATCGCGGTCGACGACGGCATCGCCATGGGCCACGGCGGCATGCTCTACAGCCTGCCCTCCCGCGACCTCATCGCGGACAGCGTCGAGTACATGGTCGAGGCGCACTGCGCCGACGCCCTGATCTGCATCTCCAACTGCGACAAGATCACCCCGGGCATGCTGATGGCCGCGATGCGCCTCAACATCCCCACCGTCTTCGTCTCCGGCGGCCCGATGGAGGCCGGCAAGGCCACCCTCGTCGACGGCACGGTCCGCAAGCTCGACCTGGTCAACGCGATCAGCGACGCGGTCGACGAGAGCGTCTCCGACGAGGACATCCTCCGCATCGAGGAGAACGCCTGCCCCACCTGCGGCAGCTGCTCCGGCATGTTCACCGCCAACTCGATGAACTGCCTGACCGAGGTCCTCGGCCTCTCCCTGCCCGGCAACGGCTCGGTCCTGGCCACGCACACCGCCCGCAAGGCGCTGTACGAGGAGGCCGGCCGCACGGTCGTCGAGATCACCAAGCGCTACTACGAGCAGGACGACGAGACCGTCCTGCCGCGCTCCATCGGCACCCGCGCCGCCTTCGACAACGCCATGGCGCTCGACATCGCCATGGGCGGGTCGACCAACACGATCCTGCACCTGCTCGCCGCCGCGGAGGAGGCCGAGCTGGCGTACGACCTCGACGACATCAACGAGGTCTCGCGCCGGGTGCCCTGTCTGTCGAAGGTGGCCCCCAACGTCGCCCCCGGCGGCACGTACTACATGGAGGACGTCCACCGGGCGGGCGGCATCCCGGCCCTCCTCGGTGAGCTGCACCGCGGCGGGCTGCTCAACGAGGACGTGCACGCGGTCCACTCCGACACCCTCGCCGAGTGGCTGAAGAACTGGGACGTCCGCGGCGGTTCCCCGTCGCCCGAGGCCGTCGAGCTCTGGCACGCCGCCCCGGGCTGCGTCCGCAGCGCCACCGCCTTCTCGCAGTCCGAGCGCTGGGACACCCTCGACCTGGACGCGGCCGGCGGCTGCATCCGCGACCTGGAGCACGCGTACTCCAAGGACGGCGGCCTGGCGGTCCTCAAGGGGAACCTCGCCGTGGACGGCTGCGTCGTCAAGACCGCGGGCGTCGACGAGTCGATCTGGACCTTCGAGGGCCCGGCCGTCGTCTGCGAGTCGCAGGAGGACGCCGTCGACAAGATCCTCCGCAAGGAGATCAAGGAGGGCGACGTCGTCGTCATCCGCTACGAGGGACCGCGCGGCGGCCCCGGCATGCAGGAGATGCTCTACCCGACGTCCTTCCTGAAGGGCCGAGGCCTCGGCAAGGCCTGCGCCCTGGTCACCGACGGCCGGTTCTCCGGCGGCACCTCGGGCCTCTCCATCGGCCACGCCTCGCCCGAGGCGGCGTCCGGCGGCACGATCGCGCTCGTCGAGGACGGCGACCGGATCAGTATCGACATCCCGAACCGTTCGATCGAGCTCCTCGTCCCCGAGGCGGAGCTCGCCACCCGCCGCGAGGCGCTGAACGGCGTGTACGCGCCGAAGAACCGCGACCGCAAGGTCTCGGCGGCCCTTCGCGCCTACGCCGCGATGGCGACGAGCGCGGACCGCGGCGCCGTCCGGGACGTCTCCAAGCTCGCCTGACCCCAGGGCTGTCCCGTCGCCTCCGCCAGGCGCGGGTACGAAGGGACAGCCCGCGGCCCGCGCACCCGCCCGACCCCGTCCGCCGTCACCAGCGGGCGGGGTCGTCCGCGTCCACGGCGAAGACCGAACCGTCCGGCGCGGTCCCCACGACGGACCCGCCGACGACCACCGGGGCCGGCAGCGACGAGGCGTGGCCCAGCCGGCCGTCCCGCAGCCGCGGGCGCGTCTGGCCGAGCAGCGTCCCGCGCGCCGTGTCGACGGCCAGCAGCCGTCCGTCGGCCGCCGAGAAGTACAGCCGGCCGCCGTCCGGCCCGAGCACGGGAGCCGAGGTCAGCCCGACGGCCGTCTCCAGCCGCCACCGCTCGGCCTTCTTCGCGCCCGGACGGACGTCGACGGCCAGCAGCGTGCCGCCGCGCTCCAGCAGCAGGACGGTGTCCCCGGCCACCGCGACCGACGGCCCGTACATCCGGAAGGGCAGCGCCACCCGGGTCGTGCCGTGCGACTCCGGGTCGTAGCGGACCAGCGCCGTGGTCTGCGACCGTTCGTTCGCGGACGTCAGCAGCAGCGCCCCTCCGGAGCTTCCGGCCGGGGTGAGCAGCCCGTCCAGCCGGCTCTGCCAGGCCGTGCCCCCGGTCCGCGCGTCGAGCGCCGTGACCAGGGTCGTGGCGCCGTCCGGGGCGTACTCGAAGAGGTACGCGAGCCCCGCCGCGTCGTCGTACCAGGCCTAGCCCGGACGAGGGTGCCCGGACACGGCGTGGCGCCACAGGGACGCGCCGGTCGCCGCGTCGAGGCCCTCCGCCGTACCGTCCTGACGGCCCATCAGCAGCACGTCACCCGCCGGGAACGGGACGTCCAGGTAGCCGGAGAGCTCCGCACGCCAGAGCTCCGCGCCCCCGTCCGCGGCGTACGCCCGCAGCTCACCGCCCGGCCGGGCGGTGTAGACGGTGCCCCCGGCGCCCGTACCCAGCGCCAGGGCCTCCTTGCCGGTGTCACCGTGGGACCAGACCGTCCCGCCGTCCGCCGGGGACAGCCGCACCGTGCCGAATCCGGTGGCCACGCAGTACAGCGCCGGATCCGCACCGGCCGGTGAGGCGTGGCACGAGGGCGCCGAACCGTCCGCCGACCGCAACGGTGCCCGCCAGGGCGCGAAGGCGGCCGGACGCTCCGCCGTCCCGGCGGGCTCCGGGGCGCCCGGGCCGTCCCCCGTACCGGCCACCCAGAGCCCCCCGGCCACCAGCAGGGCCAGCGCCGCAGCCGCGACCACGAGCCGCCGCGCGGGACGCCGGGCCCCCGTGCCGCCGTCCGCCCCGGACGGCAGCCCGTCCGGCGCCCGCACGTGCGTGGACGCCTCCGCGGCCACCGTCCGCACGCCGGACTCGACGGGAGCCGGAGGCCGCTGCGCCGGTATGAAGGCGGTGGCCTCGTACGACGGCGGGCGCAGCGCCGCCATGATCTCGTCGGGCGTGGGGCGCAGATCCGGGTCCTTCGCCAGGCACCGGGCGACCAGCGGCGCGAGGTCCGCGGGCACCCCCGCCAGATCGGCCTCGTCGTGCACCACCTGGTAGGCCACGATGTACGGGCTGTCCGAGTCGAACGGCCCCCGGCCGGTCGCCGCGTGCACCAGCACGGCCCCCAGCGCGAACACGTCCGCGGCCGGACCGACCTCCCGGGGCCGCTGGAACTGCTCGGGCGCCATGTAGGGCGGTGAGCCGATCAGCTTCCCGGTCTCGGTGCGCAGATCGCTGTCGTACGGACGGGAGATCCCGAAGTCGATGACCTTGGGCCCGGAGTCGGGGAGCAGGACGTTGCTCGGCTTGAGGTCGCGGTGGACGACACCGGCGCGGTGGATGTCGCGCAGCGCCTCGGCGAGACCGGCCGTCAGCCGGCGCAGTTCGGCGGGGCTCATCGGACCGTTCCGCTTCACCTGCGCGGAAAGGGTCGGGCCGGGCACGTACAGGGTGGCCATCCAGGGCAGCGCGGCCCCCGGATCGGCGTCGACGACCGGCGCGGTGAACGCCCCGCTGACCCGCCGCGCGGCCGCCACCTCCTGCCGGAAGCGCGCCCTGAACTCGGGATCGGCCGCGTGCCGCCGGTGCACCACCTTCACCGCGAGCTGGAGCCCGGAGGCGGAGCGCGCCAGGTGCACCACCCCCATGCCGCCCGCGCCGAGGCACGCCTCCAGCCGGTACTGCCCGGCGTACTCAGGATGCTCCGCTTCCGGATCCGATCCGGTCCCTCGCAGCGGCGGCATCGCCCACCCCCGTGTGTTCGTGCGCAAGCGCGACGCACGGAGCCTAGTCGATGGTGCGTGCGAGAACGCCGGAGCTTGTTAGCCTGCGCGCGTCACGCGATTCGCTTTCAACGGGGGAGGCCCACCATGGGCGTTGAGGAGAACACCGGCACCACGGACACCGTGGTCACGGACGGCACCGCGGCAGGCTCCGGGGAGGCGACGGCGCTCGCCGCGCGCACCGTGGTCTACCCGGTCGCACCCGGCTACCGCGTCAACGTCCGGCGCGGACCGGGCACGCAGTACGGCATCGTCCGGACGCTGCCGGCCGGCAGCAGCGTCCCCGTCTACTGCCAGAAGCCGGGCGAACGCGTCTCCGGGCCGTACGGCACGTCGAGCATCTGGAACAACATCGCGAGCGGCGAGTTCGTGTCGGACACCTACATCCGCACGGGCAGTGACGGATACATCGCCCCGCGCTGCGACTGACACGCGGGATAATCGGTCCCGTGAGCGAGAACAGCGAGGCAACCGACGCACCCTCCGGCGGCACGGCCCCCCAGGGCCCCGCAGCCGGCCCCGAACCCGAACCCCTCCGCTTCTTCGGTACGACCTGGGTCGACCACGACGGCGGCTACGGGCTGCGGCGCGTGGGCGTCTCCGTCGGCTCGCTGGCGGCGGCCGTCGTCTCCTGCCTGGTGCTGCGCCTGGCGTACCAAGGGCTGGAGATCGCCGAGGTCGGCGGGATCGTCGGCATGCTCGTCGTGCTGATGTTCGCGGTATGCAGCGCCCTCGCCTTCCGGCGGACCTGGGACGGCTTCCGCGGCCGCCCCGCCGACCCGGCCCGCGAGGAGAGCCTGCGCGGGCTCAAGTCGATCGGCTTCATCGGCTCTCTCCTCGCCTATTTCGTCCGCTCGCTCACGGAGGCACCGGGCGAGAAGCTGCGGCGCGCCGAGTACGAGACGGCCGTGGCCCGGTACGCGAAGCGGCGCTCCGCCCGCACCGGCAACCCGGCGGCACGCAGGAGCGCCAAGGCCAGGCGCAACGGCCGCGGGTAGAGCACGGGGCGGGTGCCGCACGGCGCGTGCGCACCCGCCGCCGTGCGGGCACGCCGCACGGTGGACCCGCCGTGCGCACCCGCCGCCGTGCGGGCACGCCGCACGGTGGACCCGCCGCCACGTGATGGCACACGATGGGTCATGACCACATCTGCTCCCACACCCCGCGCCCTGTCCTTCGACCGGGCCGCCGCCTCGTACGCCGCGGCCCGCCCCGGATACCCGCCCGCCCTCTTCGACGCGATCGAGGAGCTGGCCGGCCGCCCCCTGGACGGCGCGCGGGCCGTCGACGTCGGCGCGGGGACCGGCATCGCGACCCTGCTGCTCCACACACGCGGCGCCCGGGTCACGGCCGTCGAGCCCGGCCCGGGGATGGCGGCCGAACTGCACCGCTCCCTGCCGTCCGTGCCGGTCGTCCGGGGCGACGGCAACCGGCTCCCGCTCGCCACCGCGTCGGTGGACCTCCTCACCTACGCCCAGTCCTGGCACTGGACCGACCCCGCCCTGTCGCTGGCCGAGGCCGCCCGGGTGCTGCGGCCCGGCGGCGCCCTGGCGCTCTGGTGGAACGTCGCCGACCACTCCGTGGCCTGGATCGCCGAACAGGACGAGCGTCTGCGCCGTCACTTCGGCACGGGCGACAGCGCCCACGGTTCGGCGGTCACCCCCGGAGGCGGTGCCGGGTCGCGCCTCCCCGAAGGGGCCTTCGTGCGACGGCGGCTGCCCTGGGGCCGGACCGTGCCGGTCGAGACCCATCTGACCAACCTGGCCAGCCACTCGGCCTTCCTCGTGCGTGGCGCGGGCGAGGAGGAGCGGACCCGGGAGTTCCTGGACGAGGAGCGCCGTCACCTCGCCGCGGTCTTCCCGGACGGCACGGTCGAGGAGCGCTACGTGGTCGACCTCGGCGTGGTGGTCGTGGACGGCCCGGACACGGCGGGGTGACCGGCCGCCCCTTCGCCGCGAGGTCCGGCACGAGGCGGTCACCCGCGACGTCCGGGACGTCGACCTCACCGACCAGGGGGACGCGCTCGCCGAGAACCTCTCCCGGGGCCGGCGCAGCCGCGTCTCCCTCCGTCGCCCTGCTCGGTACCCCCGAACTCCTGGTGCTCGACGAGCCGACCGTCGGCCTCGGCCTCGGCCCCGTGCTCCGACGCGATCTCTGGGACCTCTTCCACGCCCGCGCCGCGGACCGGGGCACCACGATCCTCCTCTCCTCCCACGTCATGGACGACGCCTGCTCGCCATGTCCCTGGGGAAGGGGGGCCTGATCGCCGGATACGCCCTGGCCTTCGGTGCCGTGGCCGTCGTTCAGTCCTTGCAGGCGACCGCGCTCTCGGTGTGGGTGTCCCGGGCCTCGACGTCGTCGGGTCCCCCTGGCCGCTGCTCCTGGTCGCGCTGCTCGACGCGTTGCCGGGCACGGCGCTCGGGCTGTTCGTGTCGGCCTTCGCCGCCTCCGAGTTCCAGGCGGGATGAACCAGATCCTCAGCCACCCGGACGTGACCGCCGACTTCTCCCGCGACGTCCTGGTCGTCGCGGGATCCGCGCTGCTCGTTCTCTGCCTGGGCGCGGCCACCCTCCGCCGCCGCACGGCCTGACGCCCCGGTGCGAGGATGGCGGCCACGACGACGCGTACCGCCGCCCGGAGGGTGAAACCGCATGACCCAGACAGTCGCAGTCCTCGGTACAGGCAAGATCGGCGAGGCCCTGCTCAGTGGCATGATCCGGGCCGGCTGGCGGGCCGGCGACCTGCTCGTGACCACCCGCCGCGCCGAGCGCGCGGAGAAGCTCCGCACCCGGTACGGCGTCGAGGCCGTGACCAACCCCGAGGCCGCCAAGAGCGCGGACATCCTGATCCTCGCGGTCAAGCCCCAGGACATGGGCACGCTCCTGGACGAGCTCGCCCCGCACGTCACCTCCGACCGCCTGGTCATCAGCGCGGCCGCCGGCATCACGACGGCCTTCATCGAGGACCGCCTCGTCGAGGGGACCCCGGTGGTCCGGGTCATGCCGAACACCCCGGTGCTGGTGGACGAGGGGATGTCCGTGATCTCTGCGGGCAGCCACGCCACGCCCGACCATCTCGGACTCGCCGAGGCGATCTTCGGCGGTGTGGGCAAGACGCTGCGCGTCCCGGAGTCCCAGCAGGACGCCGCCACCGCGCTCTCCGGCTCGGGGCCCGCGTACTTCTACTTCCTCGTCGAGGCCATGACGGACGCCGGCATCCTGCTGGGCCTGCCCCGCGCCCAGGCACACGACCTGATCGTGCAGGCCGCGATCGGCGCCGCCGTCATGCTCCGGGACAGTGGCGAACACCCGGTCAAGCTGCGTGAGGCCGTGACCAGTCCGGCCGGCACCACCATCAGCGCCATCCGGGAGCTGGAGAACCACGGCGTACGCGCCGCCCTCATCGCCGCCCTGGAGGCGGCCCGCGACCGCAGCCGCGAGCTGGCCTCCGGCAACGGCTGAACCCCCTCCCGTCCTCCTCCCCGGCCGCGTCACCGGCCCGGCGCGACCGGTCGCGGAACGGGTGGCCGCAGCCGGGGGCGGAGGCCCGAGGGGCGAGGTTGACACGGCCAGACGGGATCCGTAGTGTGCTCCGAGTTGTCCGACGTGAGCGCCGACTCCGGTCGGTCCCCGGACAGCCATTCCGCAGTCACCACAGCTAACGAGCGACTCCTGTCGTGCGTTTTGTATGTGCGCGTCTGTGCGAAATGAGGAATCAGTGTTCGAAGGCAACCCGATTAGCTTCGGAGCCGGGGATTCCGCTAAAGTCTCACTCGTCGGAACGGCCCAACGGCCGGGAAGACGAAGCCCGCTGACTGGGAATCAGGCCCGAAAGGATCTGATAGAGTCGGAACCGCCGGAAAGGGAAACGCGAAAGCGAAGAACTGGAAAGCACGGTGGTGAATCAACCGCCGAGCAGGAACCCGCTTCGACCGGGAATCGGACACGAAAGAGTCTGATAGAGTCGGAAACGCAAGAACGAAGGGAAGCGCCCGGAGGGCCCCGGTGAAACGGGACCGAAGGAAGCGTCCGTTCCTTGAGAACTCAACAGCGTGCCAAAAGTCAACGCCAGATATGTTGATACCCCGGCCTGCTTCGGCAGGTTGGTGGTTCCTTTGAAAAGACCTGCCAGGCCCTTGGGTGCTGGTAGGCGAAACACAGCGAGGACGCTGTGAACGACCGGTCTTATTCCGACCTGGTCGTTCCGCTCTCGTGGTGTTCATCCCGATTACGGGAAAACATTCACGGAGAGTTTGATCCTGGCTCAGGACGAACGCTGGCGGCGTGCTTAACACATGCAAGTCGAACGATGAAGCCTTTCGGGGTGGATTAGTGGCGAACGGGTGAGTAACACGTGGGCAATCTGCCCTTCACTCTGGGACAAGCCCTGGAAACGGGGTCTAATACCGGATAACACTCTGTCCCGCATGGGACGGGGTTAAAAGCTCCGGCGGTGAAGGATGAGCCCGCGGCCTATCAGCTTGTTGGTGGGGTGATGGCCTACCAAGGCGACGACGGGTAGCCGGCCTGAGAGGGCGACCGGCCACACTGGGACTGAGACACGGCCCAGACTCCTACGGGAGGCAGCAGTGGGGAATATTGCACAATGGGCGAAAGCCTGATGCAGCGACGCCGCGTGAGGGATGACGGCCTTCGGGTTGTAAACCTCTTTCAGCAGGGAAGAAGCGAAAGTGACGGTACCTGCAGAAGAAGCGCCGGCTAACTACGTGCCAGCAGCCGCGGTAATACGTAGGGCGCAAGCGTTGTCCGGAATTATTGGGCGTAAAGAGCTCGTAGGCGGCTTGTCACGTCGGATGTGAAAGCCCGGGGCTTAACCCCGGGTCTGCATTCGATACGGGCTAGCTAGAGTGTGGTAGGGGAGATCGGAATTCCTGGTGTAGCGGTGAAATGCGCAGATATCAGGAGGAACACCGGTGGCGAAGGCGGATCTCTGGGCCATTACTGACGCTGAGGAGCGAAAGCGTGGGGAGCGAACAGGATTAGATACCCTGGTAGTCCACGCCGTAAACGTTGGGAACTAGGTGTTGGCGACATTCCACGTCGTCGGTGCCGCAGCTAACGCATTAAGTTCCCCGCCTGGGGAGTACGGCCGCAAGGCTAAAACTCAAAGGAATTGACGGGGGCCCGCACAAGCAGCGGAGCATGTGGCTTAATTCGACGCAACGCGAAGAACCTTACCAAGGCTTGACATATACCGGAAAGCATCAGAGATGGTGCCCCCCTTGTGGTCGGTATACAGGTGGTGCATGGCTGTCGTCAGCTCGTGTCGTGAGATGTTGGGTTAAGTCCCGCAACGAGCGCAACCCTTGTTCTGTGTTGCCAGCATGCCCTTCGGGGTGATGGGGACTCACAGGAGACTGCCGGGGTCAACTCGGAGGAAGGTGGGGACGACGTCAAGTCATCATGCCCCTTATGTCTTGGGCTGCACACGTGCTACAATGGCCGGTACAATGAGCTGCGAAGTCGTGAGGCGGAGCGAATCTCAAAAAGCCGGTCTCAGTTCGGATTGGGGTCTGCAACTCGACCCCATGAAGTCGGAGTTGCTAGTAATCGCAGATCAGCATTGCTGCGGTGAATACGTTCCCGGGCCTTGTACACACCGCCCGTCACGTCACGAAAGTCGGTAACACCCGAAGCCGGTGGCCCAACCCCTTGTGGGAGGGAGCTGTCGAAGGTGGGACTGGCGATTGGGACGAAGTCGTAACAAGGTAGCCGTACCGGAAGGTGCGGCTGGATCACCTCCTTTCTAAGGAGCACTTCTTACCCGGTTCGCTGGGTCAGAGGCCAGTACACCGGCGAATGTTCGGTGCTGGTTGCTCATGGGTGGAACGTTGACTATTCGGCACGACAGGTTGGTTGCTACTAGTACTGCTTCGGCGTGGAACGTGGTGATGGATCGGTCGGGTCGGGCACGCTGTTGGGTATCTGAAGGTACGGGCTCGTTTGAGTCTGTCCCTTTGGTTGCCGGCCCCAGTGCACTCGTTCGTCAGAACGGGGTGATGGGTGGCTGGTCGTTGTTTGAGAACTGCACAGTGGACGCGAGCATCTGTGGCCAAGTTTTTAAGGGCGCACGGTGGATGCCTTGGCACCAGGAACCGATGAAGGACGTGGGAGGCCACGATAGTCCCCGGGGAGCTGTCAACCAAGCTTTGATCCGGGGGTTTCCGAATGGGGAAACCCGGCAGTCGTCATGGGCTGTCACCCGCTGCTGAACACATAGGCAGTGTGGAGGGAACGAGGGGAAGTGAAACATCTCAGTACCCTCAGGAAGAGAAAACAACCGTGATTCCGGGAGTAGTGGCGAGCGAAACTGGATGAGGCCAAACCGTATGCGTGTGATACCCGGCAGGGGTTGCGCATGCGGGGTTGTGGGATCTCTTTTTCACAGTCTGCCGGCTGTGAGGCGAGTCAGAAACCGTTGATGTAGGCGAAGGACATGCGAAAGGTCCGGCGTAGAGGGTAAGACCCCCGTAGCTGAAACATTAACGGCTCGTTTGAGAGACACCCAAGTAGCACGGGGCCCGAGAAATCCCGTGTGAATCTGGCGGGACCACCCGCTAAGCCTAAATATTCCCTGGTGACCGATAGCGGATAGTACCGTGAGGGAATGGTGAAAAGTACCGCGGGAGCGGAGTGAAATAGTACCTGAAACCGTGTGCCTACAAGCCGTGGGAGCGTCGCGCATCGAGCTTGCTCGGTGCGTCGTGACTGCGTGCCTTTTGAAGAATGAGCCTGCGAGTTAGCGGTGTGTAGCGAGGTTAACCCGTGTGGGGAAGCCGTAGCGAAAGCGAGTCCGAATAGGGCGTTTGAGTTGCACGCTCTAGACCCGAAGCGGAGTGATCTAGCCATGGGCAGGTTGAAGCGGAGGTAAGACTTCGTGGAGGACCGAACCCACCAGGGTTGAAAACCTGGGGGATGACCTGTGGTTAGGGGTGAAAGGCCAATCAAACTCCGTGATAGCTGGTTCTCCCCGAAATGCATTTAGGTGCAGCGTCGTGTGTTTCTTGCCGGAGGTAGAGCACTGGATAGGCGATGGGCCCTACCGGGTTACTGACCTTAGCCAAACTCCGAATGCCGGTAAGTGAGAGCGCGGCAGTGAGACTGTGGGGGATAAGCTCCATGGTCGAGAGGGAAACAGCCCAGAGCATCGACTAAGGCCCCTAAGCGTACGCTAAGTGGGAAAGGATGTGGAGTCGCAGAGACAACCAGGAGGTTGGCTTAGAAGCAGCCACCCTTGAAAGAGTGCGTAATAGCTCACTGGTCAAGTGATTCCGCGCCGACAATGTAGCGGGGCTCAAGCGTACCGCCGAAGTCGTGTCATTCATACACATATCCTCAACGGGAGTATGGATGGGTAGGGGAGCGTCGTGTGCCGGGTGAAGCAGCCGCGGAAGCGAGTTGTGGACGGTTCACGAGTGAGAATGCAGGCATGAGTAGCGATACACACGTGAGAAACGTGTGCGCCGATTGACTAAGGGTTCCTGGGTCAAGCTGATCTGCCCAGGGTAAGTCGGGACCTAAGGCGAGGCCGACAGGCGTAGTCGATGGACAACCGGTTGATATTCCGGTACCCGCTTTGAAACGCCCAGTACTGAATCAGGCGATGCTAAGTCCGTGAAGCCGGCCCGATCTCTTCGGAGTTGAGGGTAGTGGTGGAGCCGATGAACCAGACTTGTAGTAGGTAAGCGATGGGGTGACGCAGGAAGGTAGTCCAGCCCGGGCGGTGGTTGTCCCGGGGTAAGGGTGTAGGACGCACGGTAGGCAAATCCGTCGTGCATATAGTCTGAGACCTGATGCCGAGCCGATTGTGGTGAAGTGGATGATCCTATGCTGTCGAGAAAAGCCTCTAGCGAGTTTCATGGCGGCCCGTACCCTAAACCGACTCAGGTAGTCAGGTAGAGAATACCGAGGCGTTCGGGTGAACTATGGTTAAGGAACTCGGCAAAATGCCCCCGTAACTTCGGGAGAAGGGGGGCCATCACTGGTGAGGGGACTTGCTTCCTGAGCTGGGGGTGGCCGCAGAGACCAGCGAGAAGCGACTGTTTACTAAAAACACAGGTCCGTGCGAAGCCGTAAGGCGATGTATACGGACTGACGCCTGCCCGGTGCTGGAACGTTAAGGGGACCGGTTAGTACACTTTCGGGTGTGCGAAGCTGAGAACTTAAGCGCCAGTAAACGGCGGTGGTAACTATAACCATCCTAAGGTAGCGAAATTCCTTGTCGGGTAAGTTCCGACCTGCACGAATGGCGTAACGACTTCTCGACTGTCTCAACCATAGGCCCGGTGAAATTGCACTACGAGTAAAGATGCTCGTTTCGCGCAGCAGGACGGAAAGACCCCGGGACCTTTACTATAGTTTGATATTGGTGTTCGGTTCGGCTTGTGTAGGATAGGTGGGAGACTTTGAAGCAGCCACGCCAGTGGTTGTGGAGTCGCCGTTGAAATACCACTCTGGTCGTGCTGGATGTCTAACCTGGGTCCGTGATCCGGATCAGGGACAGTGTCTGATGGGTAGTTTAACTGGGGCGGTTGCCTCCTAAAGAGTAACGGAGGCGCCCAAAGGTTCCCTCAGCCTGGTTGGCAATCAGGTGTTGAGTGTAAGTGCACAAGGGAGCTTGACTGTGAGACCGACGGGTCGAGCAGGGACGAAAGTCGGGACTAGTGATCCGGCAGTGGCTTGTGGAAGCGCTGTCGCTCAACGGATAAAAGGTACCCCGGGGATAACAGGCTGATCTTCCCCAAGAGTCCATATCGACGGGATGGTTTGGCACCTCGATGTCGGCTCGTCGCATCCTGGGGCTGGAGTCGGTCCCAAGGGTTGGGCTGTTCGCCCATTAAAGCGGTACGCGAGCTGGGTTTAGAACGTCGTGAGACAGTTCGGTCCCTATCCGCTGTGCGCGTAGGAATATTGAGAAGGGCTGTCCCTAGTACGAGAGGACCGGGACGGACGAACCTCTGGTGTGCCAGTTGTCCTGCCAAGGGCATGGCTGGTTGGCTACGTTCGGAAAGGATAACCGCTGAAAGCATCTAAGCGGGAAGCCTGCTTCGAGATGAGTATTCCCACCACCTTGAGTGGTTAAGGCTCCCAGTAGACGACTGGGTTGATAGGCCAGATGTGGAAGCCCGGTAACGGGTGGAGCTGACTGGTACTAATAGGCCGAGGGCTTGTCCTCAGTTGCTCGCGTCCACTGTGTTGGTTCTGAAATAACGAACTGCCGTGTTTTCTCCGGTGTTGGTTAATTTCATAGTGTTTCGGTGGTCATTGCGTTAGGGAAACGCCCGGTTACATTCCGAACCCGGAAGCTAAGCCTTTCAGCGCCGATGGTACTGCAGGGGGGACCCTGTGGGAGAGTAGGACGCCGCCGAACTATTATTCCGGGAAAGCCCCGTGCCCTTGTGGCACGGGGCTTTTCTGCGTTCTGAGCGTCTAGTGTCGGAGCATGCGCTACGAACTGGTCATCTTCGACAACGACGGTGTGCTCGTCGACAGTGAGCCGATCTCCAACACCGTCCTCGCCGGCTACCTCACCGAGCTCGGCCACGCCACCTCGTACGAGGACTCCATCCGCGACTACATGGGGGCCGCCGTCCACCGCGTGCACGACCTGGTGGAGGAGCGGACCGGCCAGAAGCTCCCCGACGACTTCGACGAGCAGCTTCTCGCCCGCACCGTCGCCGCGTTCCAGCAGGAGAACCTCGTCGCCGTCGACGGGGTCGAGGACCTCCTCGGCAAGCTCGTCGCGGACGGAGTCGCCTACTGCGTGGCCTCTTCCGGGAGCCACCAGAAGATCGCGGCCGGGCACCGGCGGACCGGGCTCGACCAGTGGTTCGAGGACGAGTGGATCTTCAGCTCGCAGGACGTCGGGAGAGGGAAGCCCGCCCCCGACCTGTTCCTCCACGCCGCCGAACGGATGGGCGTCAGCCCCGAGCGGTGCGTCGTGATCGAGGACAGCCCGCTCGGCGTCGAGGCGGCCCGCGCCGCGGGGATGGACGTGTACGGCTTCACCTCGATGATGCCGGTCGACCGGCTCGTCGGTGTCACCGGGCACTTCTCGGACATGGCCCAGCTCCCGGAACTGCTTGCCTGATCGGCCTACCCAGCGGTAGTCCCTGGCTCTACGCTCGCGGCCATGACAACTGCGCGGCTGCGGTACGGCAGGGCTTCGCTGGCCTTCGGCTTCCTGGTGCAAGGGGTGACCTTCGCCCTGCTCGTGACGCGCATCCCCGCCATCCAGGACCGGTACGGGATATCCGACGGGCTGCTGCCCGCCTTCCTGGCCGCCGTGCCCGTGCTGGCGGGGGTCGCCAGTGTGGCCACCGAGAAGGTGGTCGCGCGGGTGCGCCCCGGTGTGGTGCTGCGGTGGGCGCAGCCCGTCGTGATGCTGGCCCTGCTCGGGGTGGGCGCCGGCGGCGAGGTGTGGCAGGCCGCGCTCGCGCTCGGTGTCTTCGGGCTGGCCGTGGGGGCCCTGGACGCCTCCATGAACATGATGGGCGTCAGCCTGCAACGGGCCTACGGGCGCAGCATCATGCTCGGGTTCCACGCCGCGTACAGCCTCGGTGGCATCGCCGGTGCGTCGATGGCCTGGGCCGGTGCCCACTGGGACCTGTCGCTGCTCGTCTCCTATCTGCCGGCGGTGGCCGTCCTGCTGCCCGCGGTGCTCGTCGGGAGCCGCTGGTACGCGGAGGGTGACGTGCCCCGGGGCGTGGCTGCCGGGGCGGGACCCGGCGGTGCGGCCCCGGGGAAGGGGCCGTCGGTGCCGTTCCGGCTGCTGCTGCCCCTGTGCCTGGTGATGTCGTTCGCGTACATCGGGGACTCCACCGTCTCCAACTGGAGCGCGAAGTACCTCCAGGACGTGCTGGGCAGTTCGGAGCAGCTGGCGACCGTCCCGTACAACGTCTACATGGTGACCACGCTCCTCGGGCGGGCCGTCGGGGACCTGGGGGTGCGGCGGTTCGGGGCGGTGGGAGTGGTGCGGGCCGGGAGTGTGCTGGCGGCCGTGGGCTTCGCGGTGGTGGCGGTGGCGCCCGGGGCGTGGTGGGGGATGCTCGGGTTCACCCTGCTGGGGCTCGGGCTGTGCGTGATCGTGCCGCAGACCTTCGCCGCGGCCGGCCGGATGTTCCCGGGGGCGAGCGATGTGGCCGTCGCCCGGCTGAACGTCTTCAACTACGTCGGGTTCCTGGTCGGATCGCCGCTCGTGGGGGCCCTCGGCGACGCCTGGAGTTATCGGGGCGCGATGCTGGTCCCGATGGTGCTCGTTCTCGCGACGCTCGTGTACGCCAGATCGTTCGGGGCGGACCCCGCCCGATACGGTGGCGGGCATGAGCGGGCGCGCGCGGCTGATGTGGGATGACGTGGTAACGGGATACGACTTCGGGGACGGCCACCCCATGGACCCGGTCCGGCTCGCCCTGACGATGGGGCTGGTCCGGGCGTACGGGCTCGACGCGGCGGTGGACGTGCGGTCGGCCAGGGCGGCGGGGGAGTCCACCCTGCGGCTGGTGCACCGCGAGGACTACGTGGAGGCGGTGCGTACCGCGTCCGTCGACCCGAAGGCCGCCGACCAGGCGTACGGGCTCGGGACCGTCGACGATCCCGCGTTCGCCGGCATGCACGAGGTGTCCTCGCTCATCGCGGGCCTCTCGGTGGGGGCGGCGGAGGCCGTCTGGCGTGGGGAGAGCGAGCACGCCGTGAACTTCACCGGCGGCCTGCACCACGCGATGCCCGGGGCGGCCGCGGGTTTCTGCGTCTACAACGACCCGGCGCTCGCCATCGCGCGGCTGCTGGAGCTGGGCGCGGAGCGGGTGGCGTACGTCGACGTGGACGTCCACCACGGGGACGGCGTCCAGGCGGCGTTCTGGGAGGACCCCCGGGTGCTGACCGTGTCGCTGCACGAGCACCCGCGTACCCTCTTCCCGCACACGGGCTGGCCGGAGGAGACCGGTTCGGGGGCGGGGGAGGGCGGCGCCGTCAACGTGGCGCTGCCGGCGGGCACGGGCGACGCGGGGTGGCTGCGGGCCTTCCACGCGGTGGTGCCGGAGCTGCTGGCGGACTTCCGGCCGCAGGTGCTGGTGACCCAGCACGGGGCCGACACCCACTTCGAGGACCCGCTGGCCCACCTCGCGGTGTCCCTGGACGCCCAGCGGGCCATCATGACCGCCTGTCACGACCTGGCCCACGCCCACGCGGAGGACGGGCGCTGGGTCGCGCTCGGTGGCGGCGGATACGCGGTGGTGGACGTCGTACCGCGGTCCTGGACCCACCTCGTGGGCATCGCCGCGCACGCCCCGGTGGACCCGGAGTCGGTGATCCCGTCGTCGTGGCGGGACGAGGTCTACGCCCGTACACGGCAGTTGGGGCCGGGCCGGATGACGGACGGGCGGACGCCCGAGTGGCGGTCGTGGGAGGAGGGGTACGACCCGGCGGACCGGCTGGACCAGGCGATCCGGGCGACCCGGCGGGCGGCGTTCCCGCTGCGGGGTCTGCTGCCGTGAGGCACGGTTACGCCGACGGTGGGGCACTGTAGGGGTTTTGACCCGGGGAGAGGCCCGGTGGGGCAGCATCGTCAGGGTGTTGAGCACCGGAGCGCTGCGCGCGCATCTGCTGGCGGCCCGGCTGGCCGGGCCCGTCGCGACCACCCGGGAGGCCGGTCTGCGGAGTTACCGGCTCTTCGCCGCGAGGGACCCCCGCGTGTTGCTGGGCCTCGATCCCGAACGGGCCTGGAGCGAGGGGGATGTGCTGCGGCTGATGGCCGACCGGTGCGGGGTCTCGGACGATCCCGGCGAGGTGTCGGGCCCCGACGTGATCGATCCGGAGCGGACCCTGGCCGCTCTGGAGGCGTTCGCGGACCGGCTCGCGGGAGCGGCGGCGCGGCGGGCCCCCGTGCTGTTCGGCACCGGCCATCCGCACCGGCTGCTCGGGTTCTACGCCGTGCTGGCGGACGCCCTGTCGGCGGCCGGGTGCGCGGTGCTGACCCCCGCGCGGGGCCGGTGTGTCGACATGGCGGGGCGATTCGGCGTACGTGCATACACCCTTGATTACGTAGAAGGTGTCGCGCTGGTGCGCGAACCGGGCGCGCGGTCACCGGAGAGTGCGACCGGCGTGCACACGCATTCGCCGCTGCCCGTCCGGGCCGTGCTGGGCGAGGCGGCCCGTGCCGGTGAGGCGCTGCCCGAGCTGGTCGTCGGAGACCACGGGTGGGTCTGCGGGGCAGGTCAGCTGGGTATCGAGGCCATCGGACTGGCGGACACGGACGACCCCGCGCTGTTCGTCGGCGAGGCCGAGGGGAGGGTGTCCGTCGCCGTCCCGCTGGACGACGGGGTACCGGCCGAGCACTACCGGCCGCTGGCTCGCTATGTACTCAATCGGGCGTGTCTGTCACGGTAGGCGACCGATCGTCTCACCTCTTCCCCACTCGCATCACCCGCCCCTAACCTGGGCAGTGAGCGCACAACGACGAAGAGTCACCGGAGGGGAAGCCGGTGCGCGTCTCGTGCGGAAGGTACAGGTGGGTCATGGCTGCTGGCAGCGAGAGGCCTCTCAACGAGGTCAAGTTTCTCACCGTGGCGGAAGTCGCCTCGGTCATGAGGGTGTCGAAGATGACCGTGTACCGCTTGGTGCACAGCGGTCATCTGCCGGCGATCAGGGTGGGAAGGTCCTTCCGGGTCCCGGAGCAAGCGGTTCACGAGTATCTCCGTGAGTCCTTCGTGGGGGTGGAATCGGCCTGAGGGGCCTGGGATCGCCCTCCGATTACGTCCCTCACCCGGTGGCGGGTAGGCTAGGCCGACGTAGGTCGTGTGGGCCCAGACGCCCCGCACCAGTGAAGAAGACAAGCGAGGGTAGTCGTGGGCTCTGTTATCAAGAAGCGGCGCAAGCGGATGGCCAAGAAGAAGCACCGCAAGCTGCTCAAGCGCACGCGCGTTCAGCGTCGCAACAAGAAGTAAGCGAACGCTGTTCGTGAGACCGAGGCCCTCCCGCCGTACCGGCGGGAGGGCCTCGGTGCGTTCCCGGCCCGGTCGGCCGCACCCGCCTTCGCCGCCCGTCCCGCGGCGTCGGTGCCGTTTCCCCCCATCGGTTCGGTAAAGCCCGCCATGGGGGCGTCACAGCGCAGCACCCAGCGACTACGGTGACGCCCAGGGGAAGACCCCGCTCGGCGAACGTAGGACCGACGGAAGGCGCTGGTCTTGGGCAAGAGCGTGCTCGTCACAGGTGCGGCCCGGCAACTGGGCGGCCGCTTCGTGCAGCGCCTCCAGCGCGATCCCGGGGTGGACCGGGTGATCGCCGTCGACGCCGCCCCGCCCCCGCACCCGCTCGGCGACGCCGTGTTCGTCCGGGCCGACATCCGGCAGCCCGCGATCGCACGCGTCCTGGCCGAGCACTCCGTCGACACCGTCGTCCACCTGGACGTCTCCGGGAAGGCGCTCGGCGCGGGCGGCCGGACGGCGATCAAGGAGACCAACGTCATCGGCACCATGCAGCTGCTCGGCGCCTGCCAGAAGTCCCCGACCGTCCAGCGGTTCGTGGTCAAGTCCAGCACGAGCGTGTACGGCTCCGCCCCGCGCGACCCGGCGGTCTTCACCGAGACGACCCCGCCCAAGTCGCTGCCCAGCGGCGGCTTCGCCAAGGACGCCGTGGAGGTCGAGGGGTACGTGCGCGGCTTCGCGCGCCGCCGGCCGGACGTGGCCGTCTGCGTGCTGCGCTTCGCGAACATCCTGGGGCCCGAGCCGGACTCACCGCTCGCCGACTACCTGACGCTGCCCGTCCTGCCCACGGTCCTCGGCTACGACCCCCGGCTCCAGTTCGTCCACGAGGACGACGTCGTCGACGTCCTGGAGACCGCCGCCCGCGAGCCCCGGCGCGGAACGCTGAACAGCGGCACCTTCAACATCGCCGGAGACGGGGTGCTCCTGCTGTCGCAGTGCTCGCGGCGGCTGGGCAGGCCCACCGTGCCGCTGCTGCTCCCCGCCGTCACCTGGGTCGGATCGGCCCTCCGCGCGGTCGGTATGACCGACTTCTCGCCGGAGCAGATCCGGCTGCTCACCCACGGCAGGGTGGTCTCGACCGTGCAGATGCGCGAGACACTGGGATTCCGCCCGCGGTACACCACGGCGGAGACCTTCACGGAGTTCGCCCGCAGCCGGGGGCCGGGACTGCTGCCGCCCGAGCGGATGGGCAGAGCCGTCGGCCGGCTGGCGGAGCTGCCGCTCGCCGGGGGCGCCGCCCGGGGCGGCAGCGTAGCCACACGTCCGACTCACGGCGCCAGGTAGAGGAGCGCGACCCACGATGGCCGACGCCAAGGTACTTCCGTTCGACGACGACCGTTCGCGTTCCGGCGCGGGACGGCGCCGGGTGGTCCAGCCGGGCGCCGCCGGTGCGGCGCCCGTGAGCGCCCTGCCGGGCGCCCAGGTACCGGAGAGCCAGGAAGCGGGGCCGCAGGCCCCCCAGGAGCCACCGGAGGGCTCCGGGCGGGGCGCCTGGGACCGGCGGCTCGCCGGTGGGCTCGCGTTCCTGCGGCGACGCGTCACGGGCGAGTACGAGGTCGACGAGTTCGGCTACGACGAGGAGCTGACCGACCAGGTCCTCATGTCGCTGCTGCGCCCCCTCGCCGAGAAGTACTTCCGGGTCGAGGTGAAGGGCATCGAGAACATCCCGTCCGACGGCGGGGCGCTCGTCGTCGCCAACCACTCGGGGACACTGCCGCTGGACGGGCTGATGCTCCAGGTCGCCGTCCACGACCACCACCCGGCCGAACGGCACCTGCGACTGCTCGCCGCGGACCTGGTCTTCATGCTGCCCGTGGTCAACGAGCTGGCCCGGAAGGCCGGTCACACCCTGGCGTGTGCCGAGGACGCGGAACGACTGCTGGAGCGGGGCGAGGTCGTCGGCGTGATGCCGGAGGGCTTCAAGGGCCTCGGCAAGCCCTTCGGCGACCGGTACAAGCTCCAGCGCTTCGGACGGGGCGGTTTCGTGTCGACCGCGCTGCGGGCCGGAGCGCCGATCGTGCCCTGCTCCATCGTGGGGGCGGAGGAGATCTACCCGATGATCGGCAACTCCCGGACCCTGGCGCGGATCCTTGGGTTCCCCTACTTCCCGCTCACTCCGACGTTCCCGTGGCTGGGCCCGCTGGGTGCGGTGCCGCTGCCGACGAAGTGGACGATCCAGTTCGGAGAGCCGATCCCCACGGACGGATACCCGCCGGAGGCGGCGGAGGACCCGATGCTGATGTTCAACCTGACCGACCAGGTGCGGGAACAGATCCAGCACACGCTGTACAAGCTGCTGGTGCAGCGGCGGTCGGTCTTCTTCTGATCCGGCCTCTCCTGATCCGGATTCTTCCGATCCGGCCTCTTCCGATCCGGTGGTCCGGACATGCCGAGGGAGGGCGGCCCGGCTCGGGCAGCCCTCCCTCGGCACAGCCCGCTAAGGCTTGAGGTTCTCGCCGTCGATGCCCAGACCGGGCAGCAGGCCCGGCAGCAGAGGCGGCAGGGTGATGTCCGGAGCGGAGGGTGCTCCGCCACCGCCGCCCGGGGCCGACGGGGGGACACCGTCCGTCGGGAGGTCGTCCAGCAGACCGTCCGTACCGCCGCCGATCAGTCCGTCGGCCGGGCCGCTGGAGTCGGACCCGGACGGTTCCGGTGCGGCGCTGGTCTCCGGGCCGGAGTCCGGGGACGCCGAGGTGGACGGCGCCTGCCGGTCGGTGTCGGAGGGGCCGGTGTCCCGGCCGGTGGAGCCGGACGGCGCCGCGTCCTCGTCGGACCCCGGGGCGCGGGGCAGCAGGGACTGGAGCGGGGCGACGTCCTCGTCCATCGCGTCGAAGACCGAACTGACCTTCTCGCCGACGTCGGAGAGCTGGACGGGCAGCCGGTCGCGGAGATCGCTCCAGCTCTCGCGGTGCGAGCGGGAGAAGGTGTCCAGCGTCTGGATCGGGGCGATGGAACCGTCGCGCTGGTAGGCGGCGCGGAGCAGACGGTGGCCCTCGGTGGCGTCGTGCGTCATGCCGTCCAGCGTGCGCCTGACCTCCCCGAGCGACTCGTGGTCCAGGTCCCCGGCGCGGGCGCGCTCCATCAGCCGGCGGGCCTCGTTCAGCCGGGTCGAGGCCTTGTCGAGGTAGACCTCGCCGCGGTCGGCGTCGCCGTCGGCCATGCCCAGGTGGATGTCTTCCATGCCCCGCTTGAGCCCGTAGAGGGAATCACCGGGCAGGGCGTCGGAACTGGCAGCGGCCACCCCGCCGAATGCTCCCGCGGCCACACCGACCGTGATTCCGCCCGCGGTGAGCCCCTTCGCCCAGCGGGAGCGTGGGCGCAACTTCCGGAGCGGGGAGGCCCGGTGGGCCCCCTTGCCCCGTTGCTCGGGCACCGTAGGGCCCGTGGACGCACCGCCCTGGGCGAACATGGTCTCCATGGCCGCGACGAGCTGGGCTCGCTGCACCACTTTGACCTCGGGATCCAATTCCGGCTTCGGTAGCTCGCCGAGGCCGTTCGCCAGGGCCAACAGCGGTCCGGTGTCGGCCTGTTCGGCCGGTTCATCGGGCTGCGCGGCCGCCGCACCCTGGGGCGGCTGTTCTTCCAGGGCCTGGGCGAAGGCGTTCGCCCGCCGGTGTGCCGAAACGTTTGCGATCACTGGCGGCACCTCCTCTCGTCATGACGGTCGACTCCCCTGAGCGTCCGGAAGGTTGCACGCCGCGACCGATTCCACACGATCGGGTGTGTGGATCCGGTCATGACGCCGCGACAGGGGGCCTGCATCCGGCACAACGAGTGGCTCGGCAGTTGGGTTACGGACGGCGGACGATCCGAGCGGTGTGTCACGAGCACGTCACCGAAGGTGATGTCAGCGCGCGTCGTCGGGCAGGAGCCGGGCGAGTGTGCGGACGGCCCGGTACTGCAAGGTTTTGATCGCGCCCTCGTTCTTGCCCATGACTCGGGCGGTCTCGGCCACGGAGAGCCCCTGAAGGAATCTCAGGGTGACGCACTCCTGCTGCTGCGGGTTGAGCCGGCGTACGGCTTGCAGGAGCGCGGCGTTGGAGAGGGACTCCAGGACGGAGTCCTCGGGGCTGCGCGCGACCTCGTTGGCGTCGAGCATTTCGCCGGTGGTCACTTCCAGCCGGAAACGACTGGATTTGAAGTGGTCGGCGACCAGGTTGCGGGCGATGGTGACCAGCCAGGCGCCGAAGTCGCGGCCTTGCCAGGTGAAGGTGGAGATGCGCCGGAGCGCGCGGAGGAACGTCTCGCTGGTGAGGTCCTCCGCCGTCGCCTTCCCGCCGACGCGGTAGTAGATGTACCGGTACACGGTGTCGCTGTACTGGTCGTACAGCCGGCCGAAGGCCTCGGCCTCACCGGCCTGGGCGCGCTCGACGAGGTCCATCATGCGCGCGCTGTCGCTGTCGGCTGTCGGTCGGCGGACGGTGGACGTGGTCGTGGCGCCGCGGTTGCTGCGTCTTCCGACCGCCGCACTGCGTTCGGCCAGCGCGTAGCAGGGGCCGGCAGGTGCAGGGGTGGCGAATGCGGGGACGGCGTACGCGGTGGGGACGAAGCCGCGCAGGTGGTCGAGGACCGTTGCGCGCAGCGTAGCCAGGCCCGAGGCGTCAACCCCGACGTGTGGGTACACGGGACTCCCAGAGGCAGAGCTTCCATCACGTGCAGTTCGAAAACCGTCACCCGTGGTAGCGAGAGACGGGCTCTTCATGCGTCTGAGGAGAATAACGCTTCGTATAGGCGGTGCTACACCCAGTTGCTCAAATCACCGGTTACGTCGCTTCCGTGACCTCTAAGTGCCGTTTTGAGTGACAGATCACGATCGGTTGTTGACCGAACTGCTTCGAGATCTGTCTGAGGTGAGGACGGGTTGTGGTCGTCGGAACCGAACGCGACTGGCCGGGGCGGTGGGCGGCCCCTCACCCGTGTCCTTCCCGTTCGGCCGTACGCCCGGGCGTGGCCCGCGGGAGAACGCACGCTCGACCGCCCGCCGGCCCGGTACGGGGGCCGGCGGGCGGTGGCCTGGTCGTGGAAGGGGGCGGGGCGTCAGCGGCGGCGGCGGTGGAGGGCGACGGCGGCGGCGGTGCCGCCGGCCAGGGCGCCCACGCCCGCGGCGGCCGGGATGCCGACCTTGGCCGCCTTGCGGCCGGTGCGGTAGTCGCGCAGCCGCCAGTCCAGCGCCCGGGCGTGCTTGCGCAGCTTGGCGTCCGGGTTGATCGCGTACGGGTGGCCGACCAGCGACAGCATCGGGATGTCGTTGTGCGAGTCGCTGTAGGCGGCGCAGCGTTCCAGGTCCAGGCCCTCCGCCGCGGCCAGGGCGCGTACCGCCTCGGCCTTGGCGGGGCCGTGCAGGGGCTCGCCCACCAGGCGGCCGGTGTAGACGCCGTCGACGGACTCGGCGACCGTGCCCAGCGCGCCGGTCAGCCCGAGGCGGCGGGAGATGATCGTGGCGGTCTCCACCGGGGCGGCGGTGACCAGCCAGACCCGTTGGCCGGCGTCGAGGTGGGCCTGGGCGAGGGCGCGCGTCCCGGGCCAGATGCGGTCGGCCATGTATTCGTCGTAGATCTCCTCGCCGATGGACATCAGCTCGGAGACGCGGTGGCCCTTGACGATGGACAGCGCGCTGTCGCGGGCGTCCTGCATGTGTTCGGGGTCCTCGACGCCGGCCAGCCGGAACCACGCCTGCTGCCAGGCGAACCTGGTCAGTTCGCGGCGCTGGAAGAACTTGCGCTTGTACAGGCCCCGTCCGAAGTGGAAGAGCGCGGCGCCCTGCATCACGGTGTTGTCGAGGTCGAAGAAGGCGGCGGCCCGGTCGTCACCGGCCACCGGGAAGGCCGGTTCGGCCGTGTCCTTCGACGCGGTCAGCAGGTCCGTGGCGTCGTCGGGGAGGGGGGACTCGTCGGCGGGAAGGGTCGACTTCCGTGCTGCCTCGGCTGCGGCCTCGCCTGCCAGCACGCTGCGTGCCGTCGCCGAGCGCCTGCGGGGTGTGAGCCATCCAAGTGCGGCCATGTCGTGAGCATAGCCATTCGGTTCGTCCCTTCCCGACCCGGCGGGATGCGGCGGCGTGAACTCTCCGGGTCGGGGTGTCGAACGGGCGGCCGTGCGGGCGGGGGCGCCACCGGTGACCGGCGCAGAATGGAGGGATGAGTCCCCTGTTGCGGCGTGCGAAGAAGAAGCCCGAGGACCGGGTGGTCACCCTCGTGGGCAAGCCCGGCTGCCATCTGTGCGACGACGCGCGGCTGGTGGTGCGCGAGGCGTGCGAGGAGACCGGTGCGTCCTGGGTGGAGAAGGACATCACCCAGGACGAGGCGTTGTACAAGGAGTACTGGGAGCAGATCCCGGTGGTGCTGATCGACGGCGAGCAGCACACGTTCTGGCGGGTCGATCCGGTGAGACTGCGCACAGCCCTGCGCTCCTAGGGCTTGTTTCGAAAGTCCCGCCTGTCCGGCGACGCCTGGCACGCACGCTCGCTGCGTTGTCGGTATCGCCCCGATACATCCAGTATCGGGGCGACCCTCCGCCTTGCGATCGCACGCACCAGACGCCGCCGGCCCCGCCCTCCGGGCGGACGGCGCTACTTTCGAAACAAGCCCTAGGGCCTTTCGGGGCATTCCGGCGTCGAAAGGCGGATACGATCGTGGGCGTTTTGAGTGGTCCCGGGGGCATGGACATGAGGAGTGTGTACCGCTTTGCCCTCGTCGGGCCCGCAACGGGCTGATGCCGTCCCCGGTTCCGGGAACACGCAAGGAATATGCGTGACCCCGGTCACTTTGACCGGACAAAACGGACACCATCTTTGTGCACGCGTTCACAAAGACATAGCCTGCTGTCGACGGGGCGGTCATAGGACATACGGCCGCCTGCAGCCCCGCTCATCCCGCAGGAGCACCGTGGCAACTGGCCGAACTCACCGACCGGCGACCCGTAGCCGAGGAATTCCCGAGGCCACCGTCGCCCGGCTTCCGCTGTATCTACGCGCACTCACCGCGCTCTCCGAGCGTTCGGTTCCCACGGTCTCCTCCGAGGAACTGGCGGCCGCGGCGGGGGTCAACTCCGCGAAGCTGCGCAAGGACTTCAGCTATCTGGGCTCCTACGGCACGCGTGGTGTCGGGTACGACGTCGAGTATCTCGTCTACCAGATCTCCCGCGAACTCGGGCTCACCCAGGACTGGCCGGTCGCCATCGTCGGCATCGGTAACCTCGGTGCGGCGCTCGCCAATTACGGCGGGTTCGCCTCCCGTGGCTTCCGCGTCGCGGCGCTGATCGACGCGGACCCCGCCATGGCGGGCACCCCCGTCGCCGGGATCCCCGTCCAGCACACCGACGACCTCGACCGCATCATCAGCGACAACGGTGTGTCGATCGGCGTCATCACCACTCCGCCCGGCGCGGCCCAGCAGGTCTGCGACCGGCTCGTCGCCGCGGGCGTGACCTCCATCCTCAACTTCGCGCCGACGGTGCTCTCCGTGCCCGACGGCGTCGACGTGCGCAAGGTCGACCTCTCCATCGAGCTGCAGATCCTGGCCTTCCACGAGCAGCGCAAGGCCGGCGAGGAAGCGTCCGCCGACGGCGGCGCGTCCGACGCCGAGGCCGAGCAGGCACCGCCCGTGCGCGCGACCCCCACGACCCGGAAGGGACCCGACGGGGACATGCCCGCCGTGATGCCGGCATGAGCCTCCTGGTCGTAGGGCTGAGCCACCGCAGCGCACCCGTCTCCGTCCTGGAGCGGGCCGCGCTGGAGGCCGACGCCCGCACGAAGCTGCTGCAGGACACCCTCGCCGCGGAACCCGCGACCGAGGCCGCGGTGCTGGCCACCTGCAACCGCATCGAGCTGTACGCCGATGTGGACAAGTTCCACGCGGGTGTCGCCGAACTGTCCACCCTGCTCGCTCAGCACAGCGGCGTCGGCCTGGACGAGCTCACGCCGTACCTCTACGTGCACTACGAGGACCGGGCCGTCCACCACCTCTTCTCGGTGGCGTGCGGGCTGGACTCGATGGTCGTCGGCGAGGGCCAGATCCTCGGCCAGATCAAGGACGCGCTCGCGCTGGGGCAGGAGCTGCACACCGCGGGCCGGCTGCTGAACGACCTCTTCCAGCAGGCCCTGCGGGTCGGCAAGCGCGCCCACAGCGAGACCGGGATCGACCGGGCCGGGCAGTCGCTCGTCACCTTCGGCCTGGAGCAGCTCGCGGACGGCGCCGAGGTCACCGCCTGGGCCGCCGGCAAGCGCGCCCTGGTGATCGGGGCCGGATCGATGTCCTCGCTCGCGGCCGCCACCCTGGTACGCGCCGGTGTCGCCGAGATCGTCGTCGCCAACCGGACCCGGGCCCGTGCCGACCGGCTCGTCGAGATCCTCGGCCAGAGCGGCCGGAGCGCCGCGCGAGCCGTGCCGATGACGGCTGTGCCCGACGAACTGACACGTGCAGACGTCGTCGTCTCCTGTACCGGTGCCACCGGCCTCGTCCTGAGCGCCGAGGCCGTCGCCCGGGCGCTGGGCGTCGACTTCGACGTCGCGGAGCGGGCCCCCGGGGCGCCCGTGTCCACCGCACCGGTGGAGGCGCTCGACCAGCACGCCGCCTGGGTGGAGAACGGCTCCGCCACCGACGCCGCGCAGGACCGTGCCGTGCGCCGGGCGGACGTGCGTCCGGTGGCCTCCGCCGCGCCCGCCCGGCTGCACCTGCTCGACCTGGCCATGCCGCGTGACATCGACGGTGCGGCGCACCGCGTCGAGGGGGTGCGCCTGGTCGACATCGAGTCGCTCGCCGAGGCGTCCGCCGACGCCCCGATGGCCGCCGACGTGGACCTGGTGCGCACCATCGTCTCCGACGAGGTCGCCGCCTTCGGCGCCGCCCAGCGCGCCGCCCACATCACTCCGACCGTCGTCGCCCTGCGCACGATGGCCGCCGACGTGGTGGCGGGCGAGATCGCACGGCTGGACGGACGCCTCCCCGACCTGGACGAGAAACAGCGCGCCGAGATCACCCAGACCGTGCGCCGTGTCGTCGACAAGCTCCTGCACGCGCCCACCGTGCGGGTCAAGCAGCTCGCCAGCGAGCCCGGCGGCGCCGGGTACGCCGACGCGCTGCGGGAACTCTTCGACCTCGACCCGCAGACGGTGGCTGCCGTCTCCCGGGCAGACCTGAACGACCCGAATCGAGGGCGGTCATGACCGACTACTCACCCCTGGGCGGGGACCCCACCAAGCCGCTGCGGCTCGGCACCCGGCGCAGCAAGCTCGCGATGGCGCAGTCCGGCATGGTCGCCGACGCGGTCCGCGAGGTGACCGGGCGTGCCGTCGAGCTCGTCGAGATCACCACGTACGGAGACGTCTCCCGTGAGCACCTGGCGCAGATCGGCGGGACCGGTGTGTTCGTCGCCGCGCTGCGTGAGGCGCTGGCGCGCGGCGAGGTGGACTTCGCCGTCCACTCGCTGAAGGACCTGCCGACCACCCAGCCGGAAGGCCTGGTGCTGGCCGCCGTGCCGGTGCGTGAGGACCCCCGCGACGTCCTGGTGGCACGGGACGGGCTGACGTTCGCGCAGCTGCCGTCCGGTGCCCGTATCGGCACCGGGTCGCCGCGCCGCATGGCGCAGCTCAACGCGTACGCCCGCTCGCACGGCCTCGACATGGAGACCGTCGCGATACGCGGCAACGTCGACACGCGTATCAATTTCGTACGGACCGGAGAGCTGGACGCGGTGGTACTCGCCGCGGCCGGTCTCAGCCGTCTGGGCCGGACCGGTGAGGTGACCGACTTCCTGTCGACCGACACCGTCCTGCCCGCTCCCGGTCAGGGAGCACTGGCGATCGAGTGTGCTGAAGACAGCACCGAGCTCGCCGCAGCGCTCGCCGAGCTCGACGACCCGCACACCCGGGTCGCCGTGACCGCCGAGCGCGCCCTGCTCGCCGCCCTGGAGGCCGGCTGCTCCGCACCCGTGGGTGCGCTGGCCGACCTCCTGGCCGACGGTCAGATTGTCAACGAACTGCGCCTGCGCGGTGTCGTCGGTTCCACCGACGGCACTTCCCTGGTGCAGCTGTCCATCACCGGTTCCGTCCCCACGTCGCACGACGACGCGGCGGCCTTCGGCCGCGAACTCGCGTCCGAGATGCTTGCCAAGGGTGCGGCCGGTCTTATGGGGGAGCGAGCACTTTGAGCCCCACCGGCCCCGTCGTATCCGACTTCCCTGTCCTGTCCTCAGGGCACGTCACCTTCCTCGGCGCCGGTCCCGGCGACCCGGGACTGCTGACTCTGCGCGCTGTCGAGGCGCTCGCGAGCGCGGACGTCCTTGTCGCCGAGCCCGATGTGCTCGACGTCGTTCGCGGCCATGCCCGGGCAGGGGTGAGCACGCCTGAGATGACGGTAGTTGACACTTCGTCAACAGCCGTCGGGGTACCCGTTCTCAGGGATGCGGTCAATCTTGTCATGGAGGGTGTGAAGGGCGGCAGGCGGGTGGTCCGTGCCGTCAGCGGCGACCCGGGCATGGACGGCGACGCGGGCGCGGAGATGCTCGCCTGCGCCGCCGCGGGTGTGCCGTTCGAGGTGGTGCCCGGGGTCGCGAACGCCGTGGGTGTGCCGGCGTACGCCGGTGTGCCGCTGCGGGACGCCCAGGGTGCCGATGTGCGGTTCGTGGACGCCCGTACCGCTTCGGACCGTTGCTGGTCCGAGGTCGGGGCGAGCGACGCGACGGCCGTGGTGTCCACGTCGCTGGACTCGGTGGCCGCGGCCGCCGGGGAGCTGGTGTCGGCGGGCCGCAAGCCGGACACCCCGATGACGGTGACGGTGGCCGGGACGACGACGCGCCAGCGCACCTGGACGGCGACGCTGGGGACGATCGGCCAGGTGCTGAAGCAGGCCAAGGTCCTCCCGTCGCCGGAGGGGCACCGGCCCGTGATAGCCGTGGTCGGGGAGCGCAGCTCCGCCGCCCAGCGTGACCAGCTGTCGTGGTTCGAGTCCAAGCCGCTGTTCGGCTGGAAGGTGCTCGTGCCGCGTACCAAGGAGCAGGCGGCGTCGCTCTCCGACCAGCTGCGCTCCTACGGCGCGGTGCCGCACGAGGTACCGACGATCGCCGTCGAGCCGCCGCGTACGCCCCAGCAGATGGAGCGCGCGGTCAAGGGCCTGGTGACGGGCCGGTACGAGTGGATCGCCTTCACCTCGGTCAACGCGGTCAAGGCCGTGCGGGAGAAGTTCGAGGAGTACGGGCTCGACGCCCGTGCCTTCGCCGGGATCAAGGTGGCGGCCGTCGGTGAGCAGACCGCCGCCGCGCTGATCGACTTCGGTGTGAAGCCGGACCTGGTGCCGTCGGGTGAGCAGTCGGCCGCCGGTCTGCTGGAGGACTGGCCGCCGTACGACCCGGTCTTCGACCCGATCGACCGGGTGTTCCTGCCGCGTGCGGACATCGCCACGGAGACGCTGGTGGCCGGGCTGATCGAGCTGGGCTGGGAGGTCGACGACGTGACCGCGTACCGCACGGTGCGTGCCTCGCCGCCGCCGGCCGAGACCCGTGAGGCGATCAAGGGCGGCGGTTTCGACGCGGTGCTCTTCACCTCGTCCTCGACCGTGCGCAACCTGGTCGGGATCGCGGGCAAGCCGCACAACGTGACGGTGATCGCGTGTATCGGCCCGGCGACGGCCAAGACCGCGGAGGAGCACGGCCTGCGGGTGGACGTCCTGTCCCCGGAGCCGTCGGTCCACAAGCTGGCCCAGGCGCTGGCGGACTTCGGCGCGCAGCGCCGGGACGCGGCGAAGGAGGCCGGTGACCCGGTGACGCGTCCGAGCGAGCGCCGCCCCGGCGCGCGGCGGCGCCGGACGACGACCTGACGGTCGGCAGGGCACTGCGGCCCGGTCGCTTCCTCGTGGAGCGGCCGGGCCGCCCCTTTTTCCGCACCGGCTGTCGGTAAGCCGGTGATGTGTACGGGTCTAACCTCGAAGGATGACTGTGTACGGAAACTTCCCCGGCTCCCGCCCCCGGCGGCTGCGGACGACCCCCGTCATGCGGCGCATGGTCGCCGAGACCCGGCTCGACCCCGCGAACCTGATCCTGCCCGCGTTCGTGCGTGAGGGCATCGACGCCCCGGTCGCCATCTCGGCCATGCCGGGCGTGCAGCAGCACACCCTGGACACCCTGCGGAAGGCCGCGGTCGACGCGGTCGCGGCCGGTGTCTCGGGGATCATGCTCTTCGGCGTCCCGCTGGACGAGAAGAAGGACGCCCGGGGCACGGCGGGCACCGACCCGGACGGCATCCTCCAGGTGGGCCTGCGCGCGGTCCGCGAAGAGGTGGGCGACGACCTGGTCGTCATGTCCGACCTGTGCCTGGACGAGTACACCGACCACGGCCACTGCGGGGTGCTGACCGGGGACGGCCGCGTCGACAACGACGCCACGCTGGAGCGGTACGCGGAGATGGCCCAGGTCCAGGCCGACGCGGGCGCCCATGTGGTGGGCCCCAGCGGCATGATGGACGGCCAGGTCGGGGTGATCCGCGACGCGCTGGACCAGACCGGCCACGAGGACGTGTCGATCCTCGCGTACACGGCGAAGTACTCCTCCGCCTTCTACGGCCCGTTCCGTGAGGCGGTGGGCTCCTCGCTCAGGGGCGACCGCAAGACGTACCAGCAGGACCCGGCGAACGTCCGCGAGTCGCTGCGCGAGCTGGCGCTCGACCTGAAGGAGGGCGCCGACATGGTCATGGTCAAGCCGGCCGGCCCGTACCTGGACATCCTGGCCAAGGTCGCCGACGCGGTGGACGTGCCGGTGGCGGCGTACCAGATCAGCGGCGAGTACGCGATGATCGAGGCCGCCGCGGAGAAGGGCTGGATCGACCGGGACGCGGCGATCCTGGAGAGCCTGACCGGTATCCGCCGCGCGGGCGCGCAGATGATCCTGACGTACTGGGCGACGGAGGTCGCGCGGCGGCTGACCGCGGGGCGCTGATCCGGCGCCCCCTCCCGGCGGGCGGGGGCGGGCCCGCCCGGCGTCACGGTCCGGGCGGCGGGGGCCGGTGGTCCGTCGCCGCGTCGGCGTAGCGGCGGGCCAACCGGGCGAAGGCCCTCCGTAGTTCGTCCGGGCCGACGGCCTCGATGTCGGCGTCGAACCTGCCGAGGGTGGCGGCCAGGGCGGTCCAGGACCAGGCGCCCAGGACGAGGCGGCAGCGGTCGGGGCCGAGTGCTTCGACGAGCCCGTCCCGGACGTAGGGGGCCACCGTGGCGGCGGCGGTGCGGAGGACCACCTCGCCGTGGCAGGGCCAGTCGCCGTGGGCGTCCGCGCCGCGGAACCGGCCGGCCACGAACGCCGCCACATCGCCTCCGGGCACCTCGCGCGGGGCGAAGCGGGGGCCCGTGGGGACGCGCGGGCTGATCCGGTCGGCGCGGAAGGTGCGCCAGTCCTCGCGGTCGAGGTCCCAGGCGACGAGGTACCAGCGTCCGGCGTAGGTGACGAGGTGGTGGGGCTCGGCCCGCCGGGGCGCACCGGTGCCGGCGGTGTAGTCGAAGCGCAGTACCTCGCGGGCGTGGACGGCGGAGCTGAGCGCCATGAGCGTCCCGCCGCCGGCCTGGGGGCGCCCTCCCGTCGGGGCGGGGTCGACCGCCGTGACCTGGAGGGCGTCGACGCGGTGGCGCAGCCGTGCGGGCATGACCTGCCGGAGGGTGGTCAGCGCGCGGGCCGCGGCCTCCTCGACCCCGGCGCCGGTGGCCGTGACGACCTGGAGGGCGAGGGTGAGCGCGACGGCCTGTTCGTCGTCGAAGAGCAGCGGGGGCAGCTCCGTACCGGCCTGTAGCCGGTATCCGCCCTCGGGCCCTTTGAAGGCCGCGATGGGGTAGCCCAGTTCGCGCAGGCGGTCGACGTCACGGCGTACGGTCCGCGGGCTGATGTCCAGCCGTTCGGCGAGCAGTGCCCCCGGCCAGTCGCGGCGGGCCTGGAGCAGGGACAGCAGCGCGAGCAGTCGGGCGGAGGTCTTCGGCATGCCCTCATACTGCCCGGCAGTAGCGGCCACATCCTGACCTCTACCCCTGCGAGTGTGGATCGCACAACGGCAGGGCGCGACCGCGGGTCCTGCGTTCCGAGGGCGAGGAGCCATCCCATGTCCGTCACGTCCGTGACCCACCTGAACTTCCGGGGCGAGGCCCGCGCCGCGCTCGACTTCTACCGGTCCGTGTTCGGCGGCGACCTCGCCATCGTCAGCTACCAGGACGCCGGGGCCGTGGACGACCCCGCCGAGGCGGACCAGGTGATGTGGGGCCAGGTGACGGCGGAGAACGGCTTCCGCGTCATGGCCTACGACGTGCCGTCGCGGCTGCCCTGGGACCGGGGCGAGAACTCCTTCTTCGTCTCCGTGCGCGGCGACGACGCGGCGGAGGTGACGGAGTACTGGGAGAAGCTGTCCGCCGGGGCGGACGTCGTCCAGCCGTTGGGTCCCGCCCGGTGGGCCCCGCTCTACGGCATGCTCAGGGACCGGTACGGCGTCGTCTGGGTCGTGGACGTGGTCAGCGGGTACGGCGGGTGAAGACCCTGGACGCCCGGGAGCTCAACCGGGCCACGCTCGCCCGGCAGCTGCTCCTGGACCGTGCGCGGCTCCCGCCCCTGGACGCCGTCGCCCACCTGTGCGGCCTCCAGGCGCAGGAGCCGCAGGAACCCTTCGTCGGGCTCTGGTCGCGGCTGCGCGGCTTCGCCCCGGAGGCGCTGGACGGCCTGCTCACCGGGCGGCACGTGGTGCGGACCCATCTGATGCGCCGCACCGTCCACCTCGTCACCGCCGACGACGCCCTCGCGTGGCGGGCCCGGCATGGCGCGATGCTGCGGCAGCGGGTGCTGGGGACCTACCGTCGCGAGCTCGGAGGGGTGGACCTCGACGCGCTCGCGGCGGCGGTGCGCGCCGTCATGGCGGACGGCGAGCCGCGCACGATGACGGAGATCGCCCTGCACCTCGCCGACCGCTGGCCGGCGCCCGGCCGGCGGCCGCTGGGGGAGATGGCGGTGGCGGCCCTCGTCCCGATGGTCCAGCTCCCGCCGCGCGGGACGTGGCGTGTGAAGGCCGGGGTGCGCAACACCCCGCTCGCCCACTGGCTGGGCCGTGAGCCGGATCCGCCCGGCCGGCCGGGGGCCGACGCGGCGGGGGAGGCGCTGGTGCTGCGCTACCTGGCGGCGTACGGCCCGGCGGCCTCGGCCGATCTGCGGGCCTGGTGCGGGCTGGCGGGGCTGCCCGCCGCGGTGGCGGCGGTCCGGGACCGGCTGGTCGCCTTCCGGGACGAGCGTGGCCGGGAACTGCTCGACCTGCCCGACGCGCCGCGCCCGGACCCCGGCACACCCGCACCGGTGCGGTTCCTGCCCGCCTTCGACAACGCGATCCTCGGCTACCAGGACCGGAGCCGGATCATCGACGACGCCCACCGCGGCCTCTCGGTGCAGGGCGCGCGGGTGGTGCTGGTCGACGGCCGTGTCGCCGCGTCCTGGACCGTGGACGCGGGCACGGTGGACGTCTCCCCGCTGCGCGGCCTCGGCCGGGCCGAACGTGCCGCCGTGCTGGAGGAGGGCGGGCACCTGGCCCTGTTCCTGTCCGACGGGGACAGCGACCGCGTACGGGTGGGGTGAGGCGCTGATCAGCCCTTTTCCAGGGCCCGCTTGAGGGCGGCGAGGTCCGCGGTGACGGCGTCGGCGTCCCGGCCGAAGTCCTCGTCGCTCATCTCCGGCCGACGGCGCAGGGTGAACACCACCTCGCAGCCGGTGGTGTCGGCGATGACCCGCACCGGGTTGTGGACCTTCTCCCCGGAGGGCAGCGTGACGTCGTGATCGAGTACGCCGAAGTCGTTCCTGGGGGCGAAGGCGACCACGACCTGTCCCATCGGTGAGTCCGCGATCCACCGCCCGTCGGTCTCCTCGACGGAGCCCGCCAGGCCCGCGGCCCACTCGGGCAGGTGGGACGGGTCCGAGGCGTAGGCGTAGACCTCTTCGGCCGTACGGTCGATGTGGGTGCTGAGGTGCAGGGAAGCGGTGCCGGGCGTCTTCATGGCCGCGACGCTATCGGGACGGGCCGGGCGGGCTCTTGTACGAAACGGTCACGGCCGTACCCGGCGGGCCGGCCTCGCCAGGGCCTGGGAGCGGAACGGGGTGTTCGCCGCTCGGGAAGGGCGGGAGGTCAGTGGGCGCTGTCCACCGGCTGGGCGTCGTCGTCGAAGTCGGGTATGCCGGTGGAGAGCAGGTGTTCGGCGCCGTGTTCGAGGGCTTCGGCGGTCTCGGTGGAGCGGGGGAGCATGGTGCTCTCGTAGGCGCGGACGGCGTCGTCGACGGTGGGGGCGTTCGCGAGGGCGAGGGCGAGTTCGCAGGCGTCGAGCATGGCGAGGTTGACGCCGACGCCGAGCGGAGGCATGAGGTGGGCGGCGTCGCCGAGCAGGGTCACCGTCGCGTCGTGGTCCCAGGTGTGCGGGACGGGGAGGGCGAGGATCGGGCGGTCGACGTAAGGCCCGTCGTTCTCGGTGATCATCTGGAGCATGCGGGGTGACCAGTGGGCGTACCGGTCGCGTAGTACGGCGCGGATGCCGTCGGTGTCCTCGGTGGTCAGTCCGTCGGCGCTGATCCAGTCGACCGGGACGCGTTGGACGAGGTAGACGCGGATGTGGTTCCCGCCGTTGCGCTGGGCGAAGAGGCCGCGTTCGCCGTCAGCTGCGTGGGCGCTGCCCGGACCGACCAGCTCGGCGATCGCGGGGTGCCGGTTCTCGACGTCGGAGAACCACGCTTCCAGGAAGCTCACCCCGGTGTACTCGGGGACGGCGGGGGACACGGCCGGGCGGACCCGGGAGAAGGCGCCGTCGGCACCGATGACCAGATCGGTCTCGACGGTCGTGCCGTCGGCGAAGTGCAGACGCCGCGGCCCGTCGGCGGGTCCGCTGATCGTGTCGAGGGCGCGGCCCCAGTGCACGGTTCCCGGCTGCACGGATTCGAGCAGCAGGTCGCGCAGTTGGCCGCGGTCGATTTCCGGCTTGAAGAGTTCGTCCGGCGCCGGGATCTGATGGGACGTGATCGTGCCGGCCGCATCCATCTGGCGCATTTCCTGCCCTTCGGGACGGGCGAGGGCGAAGAACGCGTCGAGCAGGCCGGCTTCGCGCAGGGCGACCTGGCCGTTGTCCGCGTGCAGGTCGAGGGTGCCGCCCTGGTTGCGGGCGTCGGGGCCCGGGTCGCGGTCGTAGACGGTGACCGCGATGCCACGTCGCTGGAGGACGCGGGCGCAGGTCAGTCCGCCCGGTCCGGCGCCGATGATGCTGATGCGGGCGTTGGCGGGCTCTGGGGAGTTCATGGTCGTTCCTTCCGGTCGGCGAAGAGGAGTCGTCGGAACAGAGCGGGGCGTGGCACTCCGGCCTCGGTGAGGGAGCTGCCTCGGTCGAGCGTCCCCTTGACGGACAGGACGACGACGGGAGGTGCGGTGCGGACGGTGACCAGGCCGGCGAGGCGTGCCGCTCAGGCGTTCACAGCTTCATGAAAACAGAACAACACGAAAAGTGCAACGGTTCTACTTAGCGATGGATTCGACTATCGGATACGCTCTCGTCATGACCGTGCCCCCCGTCAGCCGCCGCGACCGCAAGAAGGCGGCCACCCGGCAGGCGATCGCCGACGCCGCACTGCAGCTCTTTCTGGAGCGTGGCTACGATCGCGTAGGTATCCGTGACATCGCCGACGCCGCCGACGTGTCCACCGCCACGGTGTTCAAGCACTTCAGCGGTAAGGAAGCGCTGGTGTTCGACCAGGACCAGGACCGGGAGTCGGCGCTGATCGCCGCGGTGCGGGAGCGGCCCTCCGGCCAGAGCCTCCTCGACGCCCTCCGGCAGCACGTCCTCGACACCTGGCCCACGATCGAGGCGCATCCCCAGGCGGCCGAGTTCACCCACCTGGTGAACTCCACGCCTGCGCTGAGCGCGTACGCCGAACGCATGTGGACCAGGCACACCGACAGCCTCAGCGCGGCCATCGCCGACGAGGCCGGCGTGGACCACGACGACCCGTCATGCGTGGCTCTTGCGCGGTTCGTCCTCGACGTCCCGGCCCTCGCCCGCGGCCGGCAGGACCGCCGGGCCGCCATCCAGGCGATCTTCGACATCCTCACGCACGGCTGGAAACCGCCCGGCACGCCGTCTCGGCCGTAGCCCCTCATCGGCCTCGGCCCGGCCACGGAAAGGGACGTGACGTCCCCCGGAGGCTATCGGCGCTGCCGACGCCTGCTCGTCGTCGGCACGGTTGCGGCAGCGGTCCAGCCCATCGAGACGGCGCGTCCCCGCCCGGCGCCGGGCGTGCAGTGCGTGCACGCGCCGGGGGAGGCGGTGAGGGAGGCCCCCCTTTCCGACAGAACTCCGGGCGGGCGGACCTGGTACACCGCCCCGTCCCCTTCCCCACGTACGACGGCGCGGCCCGCGACGGCCACCGCGTGAGGACCGGTCGACACTACGGCCGGTCGACGAGGGCCGTGAAGGCGACGAACGCGACGGCGACGACGGCGGGCGCGGCCGTCGCGAGGACGAGGCGCCGGGGTGCCTGCCGGAGGCGCCAGGGCAGCACCCAGCTCGTCAGCAGCACGGCCATCGACAGCAGGAGTCCGGTGCACAGCACGGACCAGGCCGCGTCGAACGACTCGGTGAAGCGGTCGGCCTCCGCGCCGTCACAGGAGTCGCAGGCCATCGGCGACAGGCCGCCGTAGAGCAGGGCGAAGCCCGCCGCCGGCAGGGTGAGCAGCGTGGAGAGCAGCGGTGCCACCCAGGCGTGCCGGACGCGCGGGTTCAGCAGGTCTTCTTCTCGCATGCGTACGAGTCAACGCCGCCCGGCGGCCCGGCACATGAGCGCGGGTACTCAGTCCCACCAGAAGCCCCAGGTCGCCTGGCCCAGGAGGTTCCGCTCGGCATACAGGTCCAGGCCGTACGGCGGGTTCTGGTCGATGCTGTCCGGGCAGAAGGCGAAGTGCTCCGCGGCGAGCGCCCGGGCCTCGGCGAGTGTGGTGGGCGGACGCCCCACCGAGACGACCAGGGTGTCGAAGCCGATGATCAGGACGCGGATGCCGAAGCGGTCCTCCCACGAGCGCAGCACGGCACACAGCCGCGCCACGTCGTTCTCGTGGTTCAGCGGGCCCCGCCAGCCGATCGAGGCCGGTATGTCGGCGCTCCGCCGCGCGGGGACCAGCCCCATGCGGAACCGGGGCCCGTCGGGGCTCTCGGCGAACATGTCCGCGATCTCGCCCGCCAGGACGTCCGGGTCTTCGCAGGTGCCGCCCCGGGGCGCCGGGGACAGGCCGGGCCACGCGGTGTCCGGCGCCGCGAGCTCGTCGTCGGCGTTGTCCTCCCAGAAGCCGCGGAGCACCTCTTCGGCGTCGTGGTCGCCGGGGTAGGACGTCCTCGCGGGGTCGAGCTCCCAGCCTGCGGGCCAGAGGCCGCGCCGCCCGCCGTCGACGAGGACGGGGAGCAGGCCCAGGCCACGGGCGCGGGTGCGAAGGTCCCGCCAGGCTCCCGGGCGCACGGGTTCGTCGGCGTGCCAGAGCAGCGGCTCGTGCCAGGGGCCGCCTGCCGTGGCATCCACCAGGGTGCCGGACGGGAGGTCCAGCCCCGACGTGGCAAGGGACGGGAGGGAGTTCGGAAGCGTCGCCATGGTGGTGAGCCTACGAGCCGCCACCGACAGCGCGGGGCCGCCCAAACGCGCGGACCGGCAGACGTGGAGGGGCGGCGCGAACCTCTCGCGCCGCCCCCCGGATCACACGGTGTCTCAGGCCTGGCTCTTACGGCGGCGGGCCATCACGACCAGGCCGGCGCCCGCAGCGAGGACCGCGGCACCGCCGATGACGATCGGGATCGTGCCGCTGCTACCGGTCGACGCCAGGTCCCCACCGGGGGCCGGGCTGTCCGACGGGGCCGGGGTGCCCGGCGCGGCCGACTCGGACGGGCCCTCGGACGGCTCGTCGCTCGGGGTGGCGCTCTCGGACGGCGGGCTCACCGAGGCGGACGGGGTGGTCGTCGCCGGGGGCGTCGTCCCCGTGCCCTCGCTCGGGGTCTCGCCGGGCGACGGAGTCTCTGTGCCCGGGACCTCAGGGAGGCAGCCCGTGAACGGGAAGTGGTGCGTCTCGGCACCGCCCGAACCGTGCAGCGAGGCCACCCACACCGAGCCGTTGACCGGCGCGGCCGTACCCAGCTCGAAGTGGGCCTTCGGCGCCAGCACGCTGCCCGGCCAGGCGGCCTGGCTGTTCTTGACGACCTTGGTGGCGTCCGGGAAGTTCCACAGCAGCTTCGCCCGGACCTTGCCCTCGGACGCGCTCTGGAGCTTGTCGTCCAGCACGAAGTCCTGGCCGCCCGACAGGAAGAAGCCGGTCGTACCGGCCGCCGCCATGTCGTACCCCTGCCCGCCGACGTTGACGACCGTCGTCGCGCCCGCCGGGACCTTGATGAAGACCTCCTTGGCCTTCTCCAGCTGCTCCGCCGGCACCGAGAAGACGTTACGGTCGCCGGCGGAGCCCTCCAGCGTCAGCTTCGGGCCGTCCAGGCTGACCTTGGTGCCGTCCGTCGCGGATTCCCCGGCCAGCGCCGAGGAGTAGGAGCGGAGCTTCGCGAACTCCGCCTCGAAGTCGATGAGGTCGGCCTTCCGGCTGAACGAGCCGTTGTGCAGCTCGACCTTGCGGTCCTTGACCGCGCCGCCGACGACCGCGTCGCCCTTCATCACGACCGTGGCCGAGCCGCCGTTGACCAGGTCGCCCCGGACGACCAGTGACGCCCGGCCGGGCAGGGCGTCGACCTCGGCGGCCGACAGCTCGTTGGCGACGCTGAACCCGCCCGTGAAGTCGGCGTTGCCACCGACCGCCACGGCGCCCTCGGCATCGGGGGAGTGGACGTCGTCCCCGAGGACGAACTCGCCGTACTTACCGGCGATCCCGAAGGCGTCGGTGGTGCAGTCCGCCGACGTGGCGGGGGCGGCCTGGGCGGCCGGGACAGCGGTGAGCCCGAGTACGAGGGCACCGCCGAGCGCCGCGATGGCGGCAGTTGCGGGTATGCGCATGGTGCGTGGTTCTCCTGCGGGGCAGTTATGAAGATCCTGTGGCGACTCCGGTCATGATTCTCATAGATCCGAATATTGGTCAAGACCAATGCGCGCAGGTGCCTCAGGCGCCGACGTGCGCGGCGAACGCGGACCACGTGGCGGGGGCGACGGTGAGGGCGGGGCCCGTGGGGTTCCTGGAGTCCCGCACGTGCACGGCGGAGGGGTGCGCGGCGACTTCGAGGCAGTTGCCGCCATCGCTGCCGCGGTAGCTGGACTTGCGCCAGGCGTACGCCACTTCGAGGCAGGCGCCGCCTTGTTCGCTGCTGTAGCTCGACTTGAACCACGCGAGTGAGCTGCTCGTTGCTCCCCTGGAAGCCGGTCCAGTAGCCCCTTCGATTCCTCGGTATCGAGGGCCTGCGTTCGCAGCATCGCGTACTTGCGTTCCAGGATGCTGACGTCGTCCGGGGCCGAGATCAGCTGGCTGCCTCGCTGCGTCTCCGTGTAGGCGAGACGCTGGTGTTCGGGCGTTTCGAGCAGGATGAAAGGGCCGGACAGGCCGGCGTGCGTCTGTCGGCCGAGCGGCATGATCTGCACGGTGACGCCGGGGACGTCGGCGTACTGGCGTACGTGCCGAAGCATGCCCAGACGGACCTGCTCTCCGCCCCGGTCGCGCAGGATCGCTTCGGAGACGACGAAGCTGACCGTGGGCGGCTCGGAGCCGTGCAGGATCTCGATGCGCTCCGTGCGAGTGGCGACGCGTCGGGACGGACGTTGACGGTCGAGGTGCACGACAGCGGGGAGGCTGTCCCCGCCGTGCGGCAGCCCCGCGGGGAGTCGGGCCGGGGGCTGCCGCTGGTGGACGCGGTGGCCGACCGGTGGGGCGTACGGGACCGGGGCCCCGGCAAGGTCGTGTGGTGCTCCTTCACGAAGTCTGGCCGGGGCTGACGCCTCACACCGTGCGGTGGGCCAGGTAGCCCAGCAGCTCCTCGACCTCGTGCACCGCACGCGGAGCGAGCGGTGTGCCGCGCAGGCAGGCGCGGGCGGCGTCGAGATGGTGGTGGGCCTCGGCCAGGGTCGCCGTGCGCCCTCCGGCCGCCTCGACGAGGTCGGCCGCGCGGGCCGCCACCGTGGCGTCGTCCGGCGGGCACGGGGAGTCCAGCAGGGCGGCGAGTTCACGTGCCGTCGGCCCGTCGGATGCGAGGGCGGCGAGCACCGGGTACGTCTTCTTCCGCTGCCGCAGGTCCCCGTGGACCGGCTTTCCGGTCCTGGCCGGGTCGCCCCATATGCCCAGCAGGTCGTCGACGGCCTGGAAGGCCACGCCGAGGTGGCGTCCGGCCCGGTCCAGGGCCGTGACCGTCGTGTCGGGCGCCCCGCCGAGCAGGGCGCCGAGCGCGGCGGCGCAGCCCAGGAGCGCCCCGGTCTTGTGCTCGGCCATGGACCGGTAGGCGTCGGGCCGCACGGCCTCGGGCCCCGTCCAGGGGCGGTCCGCGAAGAGCAGGTCGTCGGCCTGCCCTCGGACCAGGGAGGTCAGCGCCCCGGACAGCCGGAGGACGGCGGGGCCGCCGAGGGCGCCGGGCGCCTGGGCGAGGGTCTGCACGGCGGCGGCCAGCAGCCCGTCCCCGGCGAGGACGGCGGGCCCGGTGCCGTAGCTCTTCCACACCGCCGGGCGCTGCCGCCGCAGTTCGTCGCCGTCCATGATGTCGTCGTGCACCAGCGAGAAGGCGTGGACCAGCTCGACGGCGACCGCGCCGGGAACCGCGCTCACCCCGGGCGCTCCGCACAGCTCGGCCCCCAGCACGGCGAGGGCCTGGCGTACGCCCTTGCCCTCGGACGCGGCGGGGTCGGGCGTCCCCGCCGTGTCACGCCAGCCGAGCGCGTGGGCGGCCATCTCGCCGGGCCACGGGTGGAGCCGGCCGACCGCGTCGGCGAGAGCGGGCCGCACCAGGGCGCGGCAGCGGTCCAGGACCGGTGGCGCGGCCAGGAGCCCGCGTGTGCCGGCCGCGCCGGTGACGGTGGCGGAGGTCATCGCAGCGTCCCCTCGCCGGCCAGGGCCGGTGCCGGGGCGCCGTTCCCGGGTACCGGGCCCACGCCGAGTTCGTCGGCCGCCCGGTCGATCATGTCGTCCGCGTGCCGCAGTCCGAGCTGCCCCAGCGCCTGGCGCAGCGAGGCGAGCTCGGTGACCGTCTCGGCCGGGTCCTGGCCGAGCCTGGCGAGCGACTTGGCGAGCCCGAGCCGGGCCAGCGCGGTGCCGCGAGCCTCGTCCATCGCGCGGAACTCCGACAGCGCCAGGGCGTAGTCCTCGCGGGCCTCGGCGTACCGTCCGGCCCGGTAGAGCACGTTGCCGCGCATCTTGTGGTTGTACGCCAGCGCGCTGGACAACCGCATCTCCCGGCAGGTGCGTTCGGCCTCGGCGAGCAGTTCCAGGGCGCGGTCCGCGTCCTGGTCACGTACGGACACCACGTCGGCGATCCCGCGCAGCGCCCAGGCGCGGCCCCGCCGGTCGTCCGCGCGGCCGGCCGTCTCCGCCGCCTCCTCGAAGAGGGCGAGGGCCGTGTCGTACGCGCCGGTGTTGCGGTGCATCTGCGCGATGCCCTCCAGCGCCCACACCGTGTGCCGGGCCTCGCCGCGCCTGCGGGCCTCCGCGAGCAGTTGTTCGTGCAGTTCGCCGACGGCCTTGTAGTCCCCCTGGATCCGTCCGGTCTCGGCGAGACCGGCGAGCGAGTAGCCGCGTACGACGATGTCGCCGCCGCGCTCGCCCAGGTCGGCGGCCAGCCTCAGCAGCCGGTAGGCCAGGGGCAGTGCGCCGCGCTGGCGGGCGAGCGTGCCACCGCTCCACAGTGCCCAGGCCATCGCCCCGGCGTCCTGCGCGGACCGGGCGGCACGGTAGCCGGCCTTCCAGGCCCGGTCGGCCTCCTCGTTGTGCCCCAGCCGGCGGCAGGCCTCCGCGACGGCCAGGTGGCACCGGGCCATCTCCCGGCGGTCGCCGGACGCCTCCGCCGCCCGCAGTTCCTCGATCCCCCGGGCCCGCACCTCGGTGAGCGACGCGTTCACCGAAAGTGATCCCAGGGCCCCCTGGTACTCCGGGGCGAACGCCTTGCACTGCTGTGCGGCTTCCCGGAGCGGTTCCTGCTGTGCTGCTGCCACGTGTGCCATCCCACCGTTGCGCGCGTCGTGCGGTCGTATCGGTCGCTCACGAACGTACGAGGCGGCGGGGTCCGGGCGAATCCGTCTGTGTGCTGGTCGTCGGTCCGTCCCAAGGGCTACGGAACGGGCCGCCGTGTCGTCAGTCGGGTGTACGGGGAACCCGGGCCGGGGCCCGGCCCGCGCGCTCGCGGACCGGGCCCCGGAAGGGAACTGACGGGGTGTCGGGCTCAGTACATGAGGGCGTTGTCGAGGTCGCTCTGCCAGTAGGTCACGGTCAGCTTGCTGTCGACGTACACCTTCGTTGCGAGCGGCACGCGGGCCTCCGGGCCCGTGGAGCCGGAGAGGTCGCGGCCCTGGAAGTAGACGCTCAGGCTCTTGGTGGAGTAGCCGCCCGTGCCGCTCCCGTCGGCGGCGGAGGTCGTGACGCCGGCGTACGCGGACTCGCCCGGGGCGAGGGTGACGACGGCCTGCGGCTTGCTCTCCTCGTAGACCGGGGGGACGGACTGCGCCTCACCGAAGCGCACGGCGGGGTAGCCGTACGCGTTGCAGGCCTTCGACCCGGTGTTGGTGACGGTGAGCAGTCCGTGGTTGACGGGCCGGGTCACGGTCCTGAACGTCACCTCGGTGTTCCCGCCGTCGCAGGCGAGGGTCACGGGGCCGCTGTCGCTCTCGTTCTTCTCCCGGGCGGCGGGCTGGACCTCGGTCGCCCCGGGACGGCTCTTCCCGGCGGCCGAACCGGAATCTCCGCCGGAGGACGAAACGGAATCCGCCGTCGCGTCGGAACCCGATGCCTGGGCGTCCTGGTCGGCGGGCGCCTCGGCGTCGGCGGCCGGCTGGGCGGACGGGGCGGTGGAGGCCGAGGTGGAGGCGTCGGCAGCCGTCTGGCCGCCTCCCTGGCAGGCGGTCAGGGCGAGCGCGGCCAGCAGGGCGGCGGAGCTGAGGGCACTGGTGCGGGCGGCGCGGCGGAGGTGAAGGGTGCGCATGAGGTGGTTCTCCCCGTTCAGTTGGTGTTCGTGCTGTCCCGGGGCGCCGTTTGGCGCCCCGGGGTGATGCCGGATGTACTGGGTGGTGGCGCGTGGTCAGAGGCGCCACAGGAGTGTGAGGACGGTGGCCGTGGAGGCGATCAGCACCCCGGTGGCGATCGCGTCCGTCAAGATCGGTCCGAGTCGGGTACGCACGGCGTCTCCCGGGTGGGGCGAGGTGGTCTCGGTGGTGTGTCCACATCCTGTGCGGCGTCGTGTCCCGGTGGCAACGGTTGCCGGACCGTGCGGGACACAGGAACGCTGGAACACATGCTGACCTGCGGAAACGGTGTCGCCCTGGAATGCCGTTCCGGGACGCGGGAGAGGGAGGGACGGTCGGGGTGGGTACGGAGATCCAGGACTTCGCGGCAGAGCTCAGGGGGCTCAAGGAGCGGTCCGGGCTGAGTTACGGGGCGCTCGCCCAGAAGCTCCACATGAGCACGTCGACGGTCCACCGGTACTGCAACGGCGACGCCGTACCGCATGACTACGCCCCGGTGGAACGGTTCGCCCGGGTGTGCCGTGCCTCGGGCGACGAGCTGGTGGCCCTGCACCGGAAGTGGATCCTCGCCGACGAGGCGAAGCGCCGAGGCGCGCGGAAGCCGGAGGCGGCTGCCGGGCCGGGCCCGCGGGCGGCCGTGGAGCGCCCGGACGGGGACCCGGCGCCGGACCCCGCGCCCGGTCCGGACCCCGCGCCCGGCCCGGACGCGGCTCCCGGCCCGGCCCCCGGGGCGGCGCCTGAGCCGGTGGACGCACCGGAGCCCGCACCCCGGTCGGGCACCGGTCCGGAACCGGAAACGGAACCCGGACCGGAATCCGTCGCGGAGGACGTGACGGCCGCGGTGCCCACCGGTGCGACGGCCGTCCCCGCACCCCGGCCCAAGCGGTTCGGGCGATCCCGGGTCCTGCTCGCGGCGGCGGCCGTCGTGGCGCTCACCGTGCCGGGCGCGCTGGCCGTACACAGCCTCACCGAGGGTGATCCGGCCGACGAGGTGCGTCCCGGTACGGCCGCCGAAAGCGTGGTCGTCACACCGGACACGAGCGACAGGCCCGGCGCCGGCGCCTCCCCGTCACCCTCCCGGACGTCCGCCTCGCCCTCCGCCTCCGCGACGGGCGGGGCCACGGGCGCTGCTTCCGCCTCGCCGTCCTCGTCCGCCGCGAAGGGCGAGGAGCGGAAGAACGGCGGGGTGCCCGTGCGGGCCTCCATCACTTCGTACAACTGGGAGGAGCCCTGCGGGCAGTACTACCTGCTCGACGAGGAGCCCGACCACGTCCCGCCGCCGCCTTCGCCTCAGGGCACCCGTGCCTGGGCGCGAGCCCTCGACGGGGTGGACGGGGAAGCCATGAGGCTCCAGCTCACCCTCCAGGGCGATTCGGACGAAGCGGTCGTGCTGAACGCGCTGCACGTGCGGGTGCTGGGGCGGAAGCCGGCGCTCGCCTGGTCCGCGTACTCGATGGGCGACGGCTGCGGGAGCGGCATCGTCCCGCAGAGCTTCGACATCGACCTGGACGACAACCTGCCCCGTACGAAGCCGGTGGCGGGGCAGGACGGTGACACGGTCGTGCCCGCGAAGGACTTCCCGTACCGGGTCAGCTCCAGCGACGTGCAGGTGTTCCACCTGGACGCGCACGTGGCGGGGCACGACGTGACCTGGTACCTGGAGCTGGAGTGGACCAGCGGGGGCCGGAGCGGCACCCTGCGCATCGACGACGGCGGCAAGCCGTTCCGTACGAGCGGTATCGCGGGCCGGCCCGAGTACCGGTACCGCTACGACACCGCTCAGTGGGTGGCACCGGACCTCTGAGCGGGTACCCGGGGACGGGGACGGCCAGGAGTACAGTCGCGAGCCCGTCCCCATCGGCATGAGCAGGGAGAAGATGTCCAGCCACATAGACGAGAGACCCGTGGACGACGAGGCACCCGGCGCGCCGGACGCGCCGGAGGGTGCCGTCTTCGCGGAACGCACCCAGCGCCTGCGACGGCGGCTCGAACGCCTCATCGGGATCGCCGCGACCGAGGGGAACGAACTGGTACCGCTCCGCAACGGGGACCAGATCTTCGCCGCGATGCTGGACGCCATCCGGTCCGCGGAGCACACCGTGGACATGATGACCTTCGTGTACTGGCGCGGCGACATAGCCCGCGACTTCGCCGAGGCGCTGTCCGGGCGGGCCCGTGCGGGGGTCCGGGTGCGGTTGCTGCTGGACGGCTTCGGCAGCCGGCTGATCGAGAAGGACCAGCTGGCGATGATGGAGGCGGCCGGGGTGCAGGTGGCCTGGTTCCGCAAGCCGCTGTACCTGTCGCCGCTCAAACAGAACCACCGCTGCCACCGCAAGGTCCTCATCACCGACGAGCGGACGGCGTTCACCGGCGGCGTCGGCATCGCCGAGGAATGGTGCGGCGACGCCCGCAACGAACACGAGTGGCGTGACACCCATGTGAAGGTGCGAGGCCCGGCCGTGGACGGTCTCGCCGCCGCGTTCGCCCAGAACTGGGCCGAGTGCCACGACGAGCTCTTCGACGCGCACGACCGGTTCGTCGCGCTCGAACCGCACGGCGACGCGATCGTGCAGGTGGTGCGTGGCTCGGCCAGCTTCGGCTGGCAGGACATGCAGACCCTGCTGCGGGTCGTCCTGGAGTCCGCCGAGGAGCGGGTCCGGCTGACCACGGCGTACTTCGCGCCCGACACCTTCTTCGTGGGGCTGCTGTGCGCCGCCGCCCGGCGCGGGGTGACCGTGGAGGTCCTGCTCCCGGGGCCGCACACCGACAAGCGGGTCTGCCAGCTCGCGGGCCAGCACCACTACGAGGCCCTCACCGCCTGCGGCGTGAAGATCTACCAGTACCAGCCGACGATGATGCACACCAAGGCGCTGACGGTGGACCGGGTCGCCGCGCTGATCGGCTCCACCAACTTCAACCGCCGCTCCCTCGACCACGACGAGGAGGTGATGCTCGCCGTGCTGGACCCGGAGTTCACCGCGACGCTGGACGGGCACTTCGAAGAGGACGTGACCCAAAGCGAGCTGATCGACGGCGCCCGCTGGCGGCGCCGCTCGCCGGCACAGCGGATGCGCGAGGTCGCGGTCCAGCCGATCCGCCGCTGGCTGTGACGGGCGGTCGGTGACGGCACGACGGGGGCGGTCCCACCGGTTCGGTGGGACCGCCCCCGCGACGTCGTACGGACGTGTCAGCCGCCGACGTACCAGCTGAAGCCGCCGGACGAGGTGGCCGCGATCATCAGGACCAGGAAGAGCACGAGGTCGATGATGCCGAGGACCAGACCGGCCTTGGCCAGCCCGGTGCCGCCCTTCGCGGACACCTGGCGCAGGCCGAGGACACCGAGGACGATGGCGACGGGGCCCAGGATCACGCTGAACACGACGAGCCCCACGATCCCGCAGACCAGGCTCGCGACGGCGAGACCGTTGGTCCCCGACCGGGACGCGGCCGTGGGTGAACCGTTGTAGTGCGACATCACTTTCTCCCGTCAATTCGCCGTGCTGTACGTGGAGTTGCAGGTACAGGGCGAGTGCCCGGCTTCCGCGCCCACAACCACTCGGACGACGGGGGTGTGAGGGCCCCGGCCGGGGGCACACGGGCCTGCACCTGCCACGCGTCAGGTGAAGGGAAGTGGCCCATGAGTGAGACCCTCGATACACCGGCGGCGACCGCCGCGGTGATCACGGAGCCCGTGCCCGACCTGCAACTCCAGCTGCTGATGAGACTGCTGGACAGAGAGCAGCGCTCCAGCCTGCCCATCACCCTGACCACGTCCTCCGGCATCCTCCACGGGGATTTGATCGGTCACGAGGCGTGGAAGGCGGACTGGGCGAGAGCCCTGCGGCAGGTCGAGGGCGAAGGCACCAACCTGCTGGCGGAGTTCCCCGAGACGGTGGACCAGGGCCTCAGGGAGATGGTGGCGGACGACGACGCGTCCTCGCTGCCCCGCTGGATCCATCTACGGGACGCCACGCTGGTGATGGGCGGCGCGGGCAAGGTACGGCTGCCCCTGTGGCGCGGTCGGCTGGCGGACGTGTCGGGGTGGGCACTGGGCCGGCCGCAGTAGGCCCCGGACGACGGCGGAGGCCCCCGGTGCGGCCCCGGACGACGGCCGAGGCCCCCGGCGCGGTGGCAGCCGGGGGCCTCGGGACGTGGTCGGGGCGTCACAGGCGCTCAGGCGTCCTGATGCCGAGGAGCCGCATGCCCTGGTGCAGGGTGCGGGCGGTGAGCTCGACCAGGAAGAGCCGGTTCTCGACGACCTCCGCCGGGTTGTCGTCGCTCAGCACCTGGCACTGGTCGTAGAACGTGGTCAGGTGCGAGGCCAGCTGGTAGAGGTACGCGGCCAGCTTGTGCGGCTCGTACCCCTCGGCGACCTCGGACAGGACCGCGCCGAACTGGTCCAGGTGGAGGCCGAGCGCGCGCTCGGCCGGGGCCAGCTCCAGCTCCGGGTGCGCGGCGGGATTCGCGTCCCCCGCCTTGCGCAGGATGGAGCGGATCCGGGCGTAGGCGTACTGGAGGTACACCGAGGTGTCGCCGTTGAGCGACACCATCTGGTCCAGGTCGAACTTGTAGTCCCGCACCGCGGAGGTCGACAGGTCCGCGTACTTCACGGCGCCCACGCCGACGTACCGGCCGTTCTCGACGATCTCCTCCTCGGACAGGCCCACCTTCTCGGCCTTCTCCCGGACCACCGCGGTGGCCCGCTCGACGGCCTCGTCCAGCAGGTCCTCCAGCCGGACGGTGGTGCCCTCACGGGTCTTGAACGGCTTGCCGTCCTTGCCCAGGACCGTGCCGAAGGCCAGCTGGTGCGCCGTGACGTCCTCGTTCAGCCAGCCGGCGCGGCGGGCCGTCTCGAAGACCATCTTGAAGTGCAGGGACTGCCGGGCGTCCACGACGTAGAGCAGGGTGTCGGCCTTGAGGCCCTGCACGCGGTCGCGGATCGCGGAGAGGTCGGTCGCCGCGTAGCCGTAGCCGCCGTTCGTCTTCTTGACGATCAGCGGGACCGGGTTGCCGTCCGGGCCCTTCACGTCGTCGAAGAAGACGCACAGCGCGCCCTCGGAGCGGACGGCGACGCCCGTCTCCTCCAGGATCCGGCAGGTCTCCTCGAGCATGTCGTTGTAGCCCGACTCGCCGACGATGTCGGCGTCGCGGATCTCCATGTCGAGCTTGTCGAAGACCGAGTAGAAGTAGATCTTCGACTCGTCGACGAAGCCCTGCCAGAGCGCCAGCGTCTCCGGGTCGCCGGCCTGGAGCGCCACCACCCGGTCCCGGGAGCGCGCCTTGAACTCCTCGTCGGAGTCGAAGAGGACCCGGGACGCCTTGTAGACGCGGTTCAGGGAGGACATCGCCGCCTCGCCGTCCGCCTCGCCGCCCTCGTGGCCCAGCTCGCCCGGGTGCTCGAAGAGGTACTGGATGAGCATGCCGAACTGGGTGCCCCAGTCGCCGATGTGGTGGCGCCGGACGACGGTCTCGCCGGTGAACTCCAGGATCTGGACCATCGCGTCGCCGATGACCGCGGACCGCAGGTGGCCGACGTGCATCTCCTTGGCCACGTTGGGCTGGGCGTAGTCGATCACGGTGGTGCCCGCGTCGGCCTTCACCGGGACGCCGAGCCGGTCGCCGTCGGCGGCGCGCGCGGCGAGCGTCTCGGTGATCGCCCGGTCGGTGAGCGTGATGTTGAGGAAGCCGGGGCCGGAGACCTCGATGTCCTTGATCAGCTCACCCGACGGGAGGGTGTCCGTGACCTTCGCGGCCAGCTCACGCGGGTTGCCCTTGAGCTTCTTGGCGAGCGCGAGGATGCCGTTGGCCTGGAAGTCGGCCCGGTCGCTTCGGCGCAGCAGCGGGTCCGCGGTGCCGGCCTCGGGCAGTGCTGCCGTCAGGGCGTCCGCCAGCTGCTGCTGGAGCGTGGAAGCGAGGGAAGGGACCGAGGCCATGAGCCGGCTGCCGTTTCGGTAGAGGACAAGGGATCCGTCCCAGTATCCCACGGGGTGTAAAGCCGTTTTCGCGCTACGGGTGGCACCTGGGAGAATGGAGGCACCCCCTGAGAGCGGGGTCCCCCGATTGAGTCCTACACGAGAGAAGGACGTGCCGACCGTGGCTTCGAGTCAGAGCAGCACCGAGACCGACTGGGTCTCCCGCTTCGCGGACGATGTCATCGCCGAATCGGAGCGACGTGCGCCTGGCAAACCGGTCGTCGTCGCCTCCGGCCTCTCCCCGTCGGGCCCGATCCACCTCGGCAACCTCCGCGAGGTCATGACCCCGCACCTGGTCGCCGACGAGATCCGCCGCCGCGGGTACACCGTGCGCCACCTGATCTCGTGGGACGACTACGACCGCTACCGCAAGGTGCCGAACGGGGTCGAGGGCGTCGACGACTCCTGGCAGGAGCACATCGGCAAGCCGCTGACCTCGGTGCCCGCCCCGGCCGGCTCCGCGTACCCGAACTGGGCCGAGCACTTCAAGGCCGCCATGACCCGGGCCCTGGACGAGCTCGGCGTCGAGTACGACGGCATCAGCCAGACCCAGCAGTACCTCGCGGGCACCTACCGCGAGCAGATCCTGCACGCCATGAGGCACCGCGCCGACATCGACGCCGTCCTGGACCGCTACCGCACCAAGAAGGACGGCGCGGCGGGCGGGAAGAAGCCGCAGCAGAAGAAGGTGGACGAGGCCGAGCTGGAGGCCGCCGAGGGCTCCGGCGCGGCGAGCGAGGACGACGGCAGCTCGAACGCGGCCGGCTACTTCCCGTACAAGCCGTACTGCGGCAACTGCGAGAAGGACCTCACCGTCGTCACCTCCTACGACGACGACTCCACCGAGCTGAACTACACCTGTTCGGCCTGCGGCTTCGCCGAGACGGTCCGGCTGAGCGAGTTCAACCGCGGCAAGCTGGTCTGGAAGGTCGACTGGCCGATGCGCTGGGCCTACGAGGGCGTGATCTTCGAGCCCAGCGGTGTGGACCACTCCTCGCCCGGCTCCTCGTTCGTCGTCGGCGGGCAGATCGTCCGCGAGGTCTTCGACGGGGTCCAGCCGATCGGCCCGATGTACGCGTTCGTCGGGATCTCCGGCATGGCCAAGATGTCCTCCAGCAAGGGCGGCGTGCCGACCCCGGCCGACGCGCTGAAGATTATGGAGGCGCCGCTGCTGCGCTGGCTGTACGCGCGCCGCAAGCCCAACCAGTCGTTCAAGATCGCGTTCGACCAGGAGATCCAGCGGCTCTACGACGAGTGGGACTCGCTCGCCCGCAAGGTCGCCGACGGCACGGTGCTGCCCGCGGACGCCGCCGCCTACGCCCGTGCGATCGGCACGGCCGCCGGGGAGCTGCCCAGCACCCCGCGCCCGCTGCCGTACCGCACGCTCGCCTCGGTCGCGGACATCACGGCCGGTGCCGAGGACCAGACGCTGCGCATCCTCAGCGAGCTGGACCCGGAGAACCCGCTGACCTCGCTCGACGAGGCGCGTCCCCGGCTGGACCGGGCGGAGAGCTGGATCAGCACCCAGGTCCCGGCCGAGGCCCGCACCGTCGTGCGCCAGGAGCCGGACAAGGAACTGCTCGGATCCCTGGACGACAAGGGCCGCGAGTCGCTGCGGCTGCTGCTGGACGGGCTGGAGACGCACTGGTCGCTGGACGGGCTGACCACGCTCGTCTACGGCGTGCCGAAGGTGCTGGAGGGCCTGGAGCCGGACGCCAGGCCCACGCCGGAGCTCAAGGTGGCCCAGCGGTCCTTCTTCGCGCTGCTGTACCGGCTGCTGGTCAGCCGGGACACCGGCCCGCGGCTGCCCACGCTGCTGCTCGCGGTGGGGGCGGACCGGGTGCGGACGCTGCTGGGCGGCTGACACCGCCGTGTACGAAGAACCGGGCGGGCCGTTCGACGGCCCGCCCGGTTCTTCGTGTACCTGTGCCCGTCAGGCGATGTGTTCGGCGGACATCTCACTGTCGAAGCGCTGCTTGAAGCCCGGCAGGAGCCGGCGCAGCAGGGCGCTGCTGCGCGGATGGCGGACGTTGTGGCCGTCGGCGAGGTGGATGTCGAGCACCGCGACGGTGGGGTAGTCCTGGTGCTCCTGCGTGTAGGCGCAGAAGACCTCGTACGCCTTCTCGCTGAAGTCGGCCTCGGCGGCCGCCCACTCGGCTTCCTTCTGGGCGTCGAGCGGCGGCTGGACGTCGTCCTGGGGCCGGTCCTGCTCGTGCTCCTGCCGAGAGTGCTGCTGCGCCTGCTGCTGGGCCTGCTGGTCCTGCGGCTGCTCCGGGTACGGCGGCCCGGCCTGCCGCTCGGGGTGCTGGGGCGCCTGCTGCTCGTACGGCTGCTCGTACTGCTCCTCCGGCGAGCGGGGGTGGGGGAAGGCGCCGATCGTGCCCACGTTCCCGAGCGGCCGGGTGCGGCCGCCCGGTCCGGAGGGGACCCGTACGGGGGTGGGCTCCAGGCCCTCGACGTACGTCGGGTTGTACGCCCGCTCGTACGCGTCGTCCGGGACCTGGGGCGCGGCGAACCAGGGGCTGTCGTGCGAGCCGGGCCCCTCCTGCGGCAGCTCCGCCTGCCGGTGCTGCGGCGCCTGCTGCCGGTGTTCCTCCGGTCCGGGCCGCGCCTCCTGCTGCGGGACGTACGGGAGCTGGGGGTGCTGCGCCTCGGCCTGTACGCCCGCCGGGCCCGGGCCGGGCGGCAGCAGTGCCGGTTCGATGCCCGCGGCGGCGAGACCGGCCGGGGCGGTCTCGGCGAGCGGTACACCGTACTTGGCCAGACGCAGCGGCATCATCGACTCGACGGGTGCCTTGCGGCGCCAGTTGCGCCCGAAGCGGGCCTGGAGGCGGGCCTGGTAGATCAGCCGCTCCTGTTCGAGCTTGATGACCTGCTCGTAACTGCGCAGCTCCCACAGCTTCATCCGCCGCCACAGCTTGAAGGTGGGGATCGGGGAGAGCAGCCAGCGGGTGAGGCGGACGCCCTCCATGTGCTTGTCGGCCGTGATGTCCGCGATGCGGCCCACGGCGTGCCGGGCGGCCTCGACGGAGACGACGAACAGCACCGGGATCACCGCGTGCATGCCGGTGCCCAGCGGGTCGGGCCACGCCGCCGCGCCGTTGAAGGCGATGGTGGCGATGGTCAGCAGCCAGGCGGTCTGGCGCAGCATCGGGAACGGGATGCGCATCCACGTCAGGAGCAGGTCCAGCGCGAGCAGGACGCAGATGCCCGCGTCGATGCCGATCGGGAAGACCGACGAGAAGTCGCCGAAGCCCTTCTCCAGGGCCAGTTCGCGTACGGCGGAGTACGACCCCGCGAACCCGATCGCGGCGATGAGCACCGCACCGGCGACGACGACCCCGATGAGTACCTTGTGCATGCGTGTGAGCTGCATGGCGGCCACCCGCAGTCCCCTCCCGAACTTCGACGTACCGGCCCCATTTCGGCAACCGGCGCGGGCACAGCCTGGCACATGCGTGCGAGAGGCGTCGTGTGGGGAGGGGCCGGAGCCCGGCCCGCGCGGGCGGGCCGGGCTCGGCAAGCAGGCGTGTGATCAGGGGCGTTGGCCCTCGGACGGCGCCCAGGTCACGACTTGTCGTCGGACTTGTCGTCGCTCTTGTCGTCGCTCTTGTCCGGGGCCTTCGCGGAGGGTGAGGCGGACGTCCCGGTGTCGCCGGAGCCGCCCGCGCCGACCGCGCCGACGGCCTCTCCGGCGGCCTTCTTCGCGTCCTTGAGGATGTCGGCGCCGGACGGGGTCTTGGCGCCCGCGTAACCCGCGCCGTTGTAGGTGAGGGTGACGACGACGTTGCCCGTGCGGGCCACGACCGTCGCGTACTTGAAGTCCTCGCCCGTCTTCTCCAGGTCGTACGTCACGGCGGTGGCCTGCTCGCCGATCCCCTCGGCCGGTGCGTCGGCGACCTTCTCGGCCCCTTCGGACGCCTTGGCCTTGGCGACCTGCTTGGTGTACTCGGCCGTGGCGCGCTCGGCCCCGCTGCCCAGGGCCTGGTCGGAGGTGAAGCGGGTGAAGCCGACGTCGAGCCAGCGGTACTGCGAGCCCTTGACGCCGTTGTCGTCCAGGCCGTTCCACGAGCAGCTGCCGCGGGTCACGGTGTCGCTGGACGTGCCCGGCGTGCCGCCCTTGGTCTTGGCCTTGGGCACCAGGGACTCGATCGTCTTCTTGCCGATCGACGTGCAGGCGTCCGGGAGCTCGGAGAACTTCGCGGGCTCGACGGTCGGCTCCGTCGCGGTCGGCGAGGGGGAGGAGGCCGTGTCCTTCTCGTCGCCGGAGTCCGACGAGCAGCCGACGGCGACGAGCATCACCGGGACGGCGGCGCAGGCGAGTATGCGGGACAGTCGCGGGGCTGATCGGTGCATGGTTCCTTCACTCGGACGGCACGGCGGTCTCGGTCGTGCGGGTGGTCGGCGGTACGGCGGTGCACCGGGGGCGGCCCGGTGCTCCGGAGGGCCACGGTACGACGGACGGCGGCGGGATGCCGCCTTTCCGGCGGGCGCCCGGGGGCGGACGAGGGGCGCCGGTCAGGGCCCTCGCGCCCGTGTTACGCGCTGAGGGTCTCGGACAGCTGCCGGGCCAGGGCCTGGGCCTTCTCCTGCAGTTCCTTGCTGTCGGGGACCTCGGTGGCCAGGGCCGGCTGCTCGGTGTACCGGACGGTGACGATGACGTTCGATGTGCGGAAGACCACGCTCACGGTGCGGTTCTGCGCGGTGGACCCCGCCCGGGCGAGGGCGTCGTCCAGGAACGCGGCGTCGCCGAGACCGTCGAGCAGCCGCGGCCGCAGGTCGTCCACCGCGCCACCGCCGTCGTCACCCTGGTCGGCGCCGTCGTCCCCGTCGGCGGACGGCGTGGTGGAGGGGGTGGAGGCACTCGCCGAGGGAGAGCCGGGCGACGCGCTGCCGGGACCGCTGCCCGCCAGCTCCGGCAGGGCGGTGTCCTGCTGCTTCGCGAAGACCTCACGGGCGCGGTCGTCGTCGCTGACCGACGGGTCGTAGGAGACCACGCGCTCGAAGTCGATCGACAGGTTGCGGGACGCGTCCGGTGCCTCGGACTTCCAGCGGCAGCCGACCTTGCGGTCGTTGTCGTAGGTCACGGCGGGCGTGCCGGCGTACACCTTCTCCTGCTGCTCCTCGGACAGGTCGGCGGCGCCCGGCAGCAGGTCCTTGAGGGTGGAACGCGGCACCGCGCGGCAGGACTCCGGAAGCGTGCGGTACTTGCCGGGAGCGGCCGTCACGGTCGGGCTGCCGGGCTTGCCGTCGGCGCCGGAGTCGTGGGCGCCGGAGCCGGAGCTGCAGCCGGCGACGAGCGCTGCGAGCAGCGCGACGCCGGGTACGTACGCCATGTGTCGCACGGGACCGGGCTCCCTTCGGTACGGAAAACGGGTTGCCGCCGGACAGCGGCCGATGGAGACAATGTGTATCGCACGCGCCGCCGTGAATGCCGGTCGGCCGACCTGTATGCCGATCTTGGCACCGGTTTTGCGCTTTCAGTTTTTTCGGGGGAATCGAGGGGTTATGTCGTATGTAGAGGTGCCGGGGGCGAAGGTCCCCATCCGGATGTGGGCGGACCCTGCGTCCGTCGAGGACGTCGCGATGCGGCAGCTGCGGAACGTGGCGACGCTGCCGTGGATCAAGGGCCTCGCGGTCATGCCGGACGTCCACTTCGGCAAGGGCGCCACCGTCGGCTCGGTGATCGCGATGCACGGCGCGGTCTGCCCGGCCGCGGTGGGTGTGGACATCGGCTGCGGGATGTCCGCGGTCAAGACCTCGCTGACGGCCGGCGACCTGCCGGGGGACCTCTCACGGCTGCGGTCGAAGATCGAGCAGGCCATCCCGGTGGGACGGGGGATGCACGACGGCATGGTGGACCCCGGCAAGCTGCACGGCTTCCCGACCACGGGCTGGGACGACTTCTGGTCGCGGTTCGACGGGGTCGCCGACGCGGTCAAGTTCCGTCAGGACCGTGCCACCAAGCAGATGGGGACGCTCGGATCGGGCAACCACTTCATCGAGTTCTGCCTCGACGAGGCGGGCGCCGTCTGGCTGATGCTGCACTCCGGGTCCCGGAACATCGGCAAGGAGCTCGCCGACTTCCACATCGGACAGGCCCAGAAGCTCCCGCACAACCAGGGCCTCGTCGACCGTGACCTGGCGGTCTTCATCGCCGACACCCCGCAGATGGCCGCGTACCGCAACGACCTCTTCTGGGCGCAGGAGTACGCCAAGTACAACCGCGCGATCATGATGGGGCTCTTCCAGGACGTGGTCCGCAAGGAGTTCAAGAAGGCGAAGGTCACCTTCGCCCCGGTCATCTCCTGCCACCACAACTACGTGGCGGAGGAGCGGTACGACGGTATGGACCTGCTGGTCACCCGCAAGGGCGCGATCCGGGCCGGCTCCGGGGACTTCGGCATCATCCCGGGCTCCATGGGCACGGGTTCGTACATCGTGAAGGGCCTCGGCAACGCGAAGTCGTTCAACTCGGCCTCGCACGGCGCGGGCCGGAGGATGAGCCGGAACGCGGCGAAGCGGGCGTTCTCCACGAAGGACCTGGAGGACCAGACGCGGGGCGTGGAGTGCCGTAAGGACTCCGGCGTGGTGGACGAGATCCCGGCCGCGTACAAGCCGATCGAGCAGGTCATCGACCGGCAGCGGGACCTGGTCGAGGTCGTGGCCAAGCTCAAGCAGGTCGTCTGTGTGAAGGGCTGACCGGCGGCCGGACACCCGGCCGCCGGATCCCCGGTGGACGTCAGAGCGTGCGGTGCACCTTGGAGTTGGATGCCTGGGCGCGCGGACGGACCACCAGCAGGTCGATGTTGACGTGGCTGGGGCGGGTGACCGCCCAGGTGATCGTGTCGGCCACGTCGTCGGCGGTCAGCGGCGCGTCGACGCCCTCGTAGACCTTGGCCGCCTTCTCGGTGTCGCCGCGGAAGCGGGTGGTCGCGAACTCCTCGGTCCTGACCATGCCGGGCGCCACCTCGATCACCCTGACGGGGGTGCCGACGATCTCCAGGCGCAGGGTCTCGGCCAGCACGTGCTCACCGTGCTTGGCCGCGACGTACCCGCCGCCGCCCTCGTACGACGCGAGCGCGGCCGTCGAGGAGAGGACCACGATCGTGCCGTCACCGCTCGCCGTCAGGGCGGGCAGCAGCGCCTGGGTGACGTTGAGGGTGCCGATGACGTTCGTCTCGTACATCTGACGCCAGTCGGCCGGGTCGCCGGTCGCCACGGGGTCCGCCCCCAGCGCGCCGCCCGCGTTGTTGACGAGGACGGCCAGCGAACGGAACGCGGTGGCGAACTCGTCGACCGCCGCCCGGTCGGTGACGTCCAGGGCGTAGGCGGTGGCCTGGTGGCCCGCCTCGGTGATCTCGGCGGCGAGCGCCTCGATGCGGTCCTTGCGGCGGGCGGTCAGCACCACGCGGTAACCGGCGGCGGCCAGCTGCCGGGCGGTCGCGGCACCGATACCGCTGCTCGCACCGGTGATGACGGCGATGGGGGTGGCGGCCATGGCGAACTCCTCGGACAGCTGATCGGTACGGGCCCAGGATAGGCAGGCGGGCCCCCAGGCGCGGAGGCCGTCCGGCGACGGCCCGGACGGGGCGGCCTCAGCCGGCCGGTGACCCGCTGCCGAGGCCGCCGAACTCGCGCACCGCGTCCGCGACGACGGCCTCCAGACGCGCGTGGTGGGCACCCCGCCAGTACACCCGCCCACAGGCCGTGCACCGGGCGAACACGTCGTACGTGGCCCGCGTGCCCTGCTCCAGATCGGCCCGCACCGAGTCCTTGTCCGCCTCGGCGAGCTCACCGTTGCAGGCCGTGCAGCGGGTCCACGGGGCCAGTACGGGGGCGAAGCGCCCCAGCACGTCACGCAGTTGCTCCGCCGGGCGGTCGCTGTAGACGTACGCCCCGGCCCAGATCTCGCGGCGCCTGAGCAGCCCCCGGTCCCGGGAGAGCAGCACGCGCCGCTCCCGCGCGGACAGGGCGGCCAGCGCCGGATCGCCGATGTCCTCGCTCTCGTACGCGGCGTCCACGCCCAGCAGGCGCAGCCGGCGGGCCAGCGTCCCCAGATGGACGTCGAGCAGGAAGCGCAGCGGGGCGCCGGGGATCCGCTGCGGACGCTCGACGGCCCGCACCTCGACCCGTTCGCCGGGGCCCGGGATGTGCGACACGGGCACGGTCCGGCCGTCCACGACCAGCGTTCCGGCCTCGGTGAGGGGGATGCCGAGGGACTCCACCACGTGCCCCAGGGTCGACGAGCCGTCGGTGATCACCGGGGTGCTGCCGCGACGGCGTTCGTGGGAGACGAAGAGCCGCAGTTCCGGTGCCACTTCCACGTCGATCTCGGGTCCGTTCACCCGGTCAGGATGCCATCGGGCGGCGCCGGGCGGCGAGAGGTTTCCGGCGCGGTCCGGGGCGGGCGGCGCCGGACGGTTCAGCCCTGGGGCGCGAAGGCCGTCGGCGGGACGCCCACGGTCGCGGTGAAGTCCCTGACCAGGTGCGCCTGGTCGCTGTAGCCGAGGTCGGCGGCCAGCGCGGCCCAGTCGGGCTCCGGGTCGGTCGCGGCCCGTCGCAGGGCCTCGTGGATGCGGTGGCGGAGCAGCACCCACTTCGGCCCGACCCCCACGTAGGCGGAGAAGAGCCGTTGCAGCGAGCGCGCCGAGAGGCCCCCGGCCCGTGCGAGCGCGTCGGCCCGCAGCAGGGTCCGGTCGGTGCGGGCGAGCTCGGCGAGGGCCGTCGCCTGCTCGGCCTTCGGGTCCGGCGGAGGCACGAGCGGCAGCAGGTACGCGTCCAGGGCGGCGACCCGGGCGTCCTCCTCCTCCGGACCCAGCACCGCACGGACCGGCGGCGCGGGCAGCACCCCGTGGGCCGGGACGTGGCGCCCGGTCCACTCCGACACCGGCCACCGCGGCGCGAACGGCCGGAAGGCGCCGGGCCGGAACTTCACGCCGCACACCCGCCCGCGGCCCTCCAGCGGGCGGGTGAACAGGCCGCGCACGATGCCGTAGACGTCCGCCCGCCCGGCCGGCCCGGCGTCCGAGCCGTCCTGCTGGAAGACCAGGTGCACGGAGGGGTGCGGCACGACGTGCGAGGTGTAGGGCTCGGCGAGGTCCCAGTCGATCAGCCAGTAGTGCTCCAGGTACGGGCGCAGACCCGGGGCCGGCTCCCGGAGGCGGAAGCGCACGCGCGAGAACAGGTCCGGGGCGTCGACGATGCCCCGCGTATCGCGTGCGGATCGGGCCATGGACGGGATCTTAGGCACGCCCCGGGGCGTGCTGTCGCGTTTCTTCAAGACGGCCGGGGGCGCCGGGTGCATCGTCGGAGGCATGACGAAGATCAGTGAGCTTCTGGACGCGGCCTCGGCCCGCACCTGTCCCGTCGTGCGGGCCGTCGACGACGCGCAGCTGACCGCTCCCACACCGTGCGGCGAGTACGACGTACGGGCGCTGCTGAACCACCTCTTCCAGGTCGTCACCAACTTCCAGGCGCTGGCCGCCCGCGGGCCGGTCGAGTTCGGCGAGACCCCGGACGTCGTGACCGGCGACTGGCGCGGCAGGTTCGAGGCGGAGACGGCGCGGCTGGCGCGGGCCTGGGACGCCCCGGGCGCGGAGGAGGGGGCGGTCGGAGCGATGGGGCTGCCCGCCAGGACGGTGGGGATGATGGTGCTGGGGGACCTGGTCGTGCACGGCTGGGACCTGGGGCGGGCGACCGGGCAGGACTTCGAGGCAGACCCGGTGGTGCTCGCCGAGCTGGGGCCGGAGTTCGCGGGGCTGGCGCCGAAGGCCCGGGAGATGAAGGTGTTCGGCGAGCCGTTCCCCGTACCGGCCGGGGCCACCGCCCTGGAGCGGCTGGTCGGCGACACCGGGCGCGACCCGGGCTGGCGCCCGCCGCGCGGATGAGGTGAGGCGCGCGGATGAGGTGAGGCGCGCGGGGCCGGACAGCCCCCGGCCGGCCCCCCCGGCCGGAGCGCCCCCCCCGGCCGGACCGCCGCCCCCGCCGGACCGCCCCCCCGGCCGGATCACCCCTGCCGACCGCCCCCGGCCGGGGCCGCCCACTCCGCCGGGCCGGGTCCGTCGTCCCGCTTCGGCGCCCGGTCGCGTGCCTCCGCCGGCCGGTCCCGCGGCAGCCTCCGCCGACCGCTCGGAGCGGCCTCCGCCGGCCGGTCCCGGGCCGGCCGGCCGGGGTCCCGGGAGGGGGCGCGCGGGAATTCGGGGCACGGGGCTTTCGCGAGCCCCGTTCGCTGGCTGGCCCGCGTCGGTGGAATGTGCCGTCGGCATGGGCGGAAAACTCGCGGCCACCTGGTGTTTCCCCGGTTCCGGATCCGCCCCCGCCTCCCCGCCTCGATGGCCGAACCATGCTGGAATTGGCTTGAACTGATTGCCCGTGAGCACACCGGGCAAGGGCTCCGGATCATCTCCGCCGCACCGGACGGCACATGGGCTTTACGGGGGGTCGGCAGCTTCCGCTTCCGGTTTTGCGCGCGAGGCGGAGCCATCGGATCCGGAAAGCGCGATCCTTCGGCGGCGCCATGACATGCGATGACGCGGCGCCTCCGCTTCCGTGGCGGACCGGCGGCACGCCGCGGACCCGGCGCGCGGCGCCGCGAGACCGCCCCGGATACCCGCGCAAGCGCTTGCCGCCAATTGCGTACAGCAGCCGCGTCCACCCCATACCGGGCGAATCGTCGACACGTTCGAAGGGTGATCTGCGGTGATAGCATCCCCGCATCTGCGACCTTGATCCACTCGACCAGGCGCTGGTTTGAGGTCGGCCTGCTCTCCATGCAGCGGTCGAGCAGTTCCGAGCGGCTGTGTCACGGATCCTCGCGAGGTGTATCCGCCGATGTCCGCATGCCACGCGCCGGGAAGGTTTCCATGATTCGAGACGCGCTCATATGGTGCCTGGTTGCGATAGCGGCGCTAGCCGTCGCCGCGGCCGTGGTCCTCTTCGTCCGCAGCAGAGGCCTGGGCGAGAAGAAGCGCCGTTCCGAGGCCGCGCTGACCCAGCAGATGCACGCAGCGGAAAGTCAGCTGGCTTACGCACGCGCTGAGTTGCAGAAGCACCGGGACGAGTACGAGGGCACCATCCGAGAAGCCGAGCAGGCCGCGGAGGAGAGCACCAAGGCGGTCCTCAAGGGGGCCGCCCGATTCCTTCAGAGCCTCGCGGCGGAGCAGACCACGCTCCTGGACGACATCCAGCGCAAGTACGGCGGCCACCCGGTCCTCGCCGACCTGCTCGACGTGAACCACGCCAACGCCCAGATGGCGCGCAAGGCCCAGGGCATCGCCGTCATGTGCGGCGCCCCGCTCGGCCGCCGCAACAAGCCCGCCAGCGTCTACGACGTGGTGCGCAGCGCCCAGGGCCAGATCCGCAACTTCCACCGGGTCGAGATCATGCAGCAGGGCGGTCTGGCGCTCAAGGCCTCCGCGGTCGCGCCGGTCGCGCTCGCCGTGGCCGAACTGCTTGACAACGCTGCCAGTTTCTCCCAGCACGACGCGCCGATCGAGGTGACGTTCCAGCGGGTCCAGAGCAACCTCTGCATCGTCATCGACGACGCCGGCGTCAGCATGAGTGACGAGGACCGGCAGAGGGCCACCGCGCTGCTGTCCGGCGACATCGTCCCCCAGCTGTCGCAGCTGGGCAACCAGCCGAAGTTCGGCTTCCCCGTCGTCGGCCTGATCGCGCGTCAGTACGGGTTCAAGGTCGACGTCACCGGCGTCTCCCGGTACGGGGGTGTCCGGGCCGTCGTCCTGCTGCCAGAGGAGCTGTGGACCATGGAGGAGACACCGCCGCCGGTCGAGGAGGCTCCCGTCGCCAACATCCGGCGCGTCGAGAGCCGGTCGCAGAACACGTCGCGCACGATGCACGGTCTGCCGAAGCGCGGAGCACGCCAGGCTCCCATCGCCAGCGTCCCCGACAGCCCGGCCGCCCGTACGGCACCGCGGGCGCCCGAGGAGACCGGCCGCACCTCCGGCCGGGGCCTGGGCGCCTTCCAGCGAGGCACCCTGTCGGGCCGCAACCTCGACACCCCGTCGTTCGAAGGGTTCGAAGACGAATGACCGCAGATCTGTCGTGGATGCTCGAGGACATCGTGAACAACGTGCCCCGGGCACGGCACGCCGTCCTGCTGTCCGCGGACGGCCTCCCCCGCGGAGCCGCGGAGGGCCTGGCCGAGAAGGACGTGCGGACCATCTCCGCCGCCATGGCCGGGATGCAGTCGCTCAGCCGGGCCACCGCCCACTTCGCCGGGCCGACGGCCGACCGGCAGTGGAACCAGACGATCATCGAGTTCGCCCACGGGTGGATCTTCCTGATCGGTGCGGGGCAGGGCGCGTACCTGGCCGCCGCCGCGGCACCCGACGTGGACATGCAGCAGATCTCCTTCCGCATGCACCGTCTCGTCGCCCGGCTGGGCAACAACCTCACCTCGCCGCCGAGAGTGAGCGCGCAGGAGGGGGACGGGGCCGACGGCGCCTCCCCGGCCCGGCGCGAGGGCACGGGCGGTCCGGGATTCGTGCTGCCGGACCTCGACCAGGTGATCTCGGAGGTCCGGGGCGCCCGTCACGCCGTACTGCTGGGCTCCGACGGCCTGCCCCGCGGGGCGACCTCGGGGATGAGCCGGGACCTGGCGGACACCATCTCCGCCGCCATGACCGGGATCCACGCCTACAGCCGCGTCACGTCCCAGTTCGCGGGCGTGCAGGAGGCTCCGGAGTGGCGGCAGACGGTCATGGAGTTCCAGCACGGCTGGACCTTCCTGATCGCGGCCGGCGACGGGGCCTTCCTGGCCGCCGCCGCCGCGCACGACTGCGACATCGAGGAGTTCACCACGCGCCTGCACGAGGTGGTGCCCAAGCTGCGCGGGCACGAGGCGCCGCAGGGAAAGGGGGCGGGCCATGCGTGACGAGCCGGACCAGGACCTCGACCTGGAGCTGACGTCCCCGTTAGTCCCTCTCTTCGTGATCACGGGCGGACACGCGCTGCCCCCGGACCACGAGTACGGCCACACCACTCTCGTGACCGCGGGGGAGGGCGCGTCGGCCGCGGCCCGCACGCTGTCCCCGGAAGCCCGGCAGGTCATGGACCTGGTCAGCGACGGCTTCCTGTCGGTTGCCGAGGTCGCGGGCCACACCCACCTGCCGCTGGGCATCGTGCGTATCCTCCTGGCGCAGATGGAGGGGAGCGGCCTCATCATCGTGAGGAAGCCCGTACCGCGCGCCGAACGTGCCGACCGAGAACTGCTCAGTGCGGTCCTCGACGGTTTGAAGACCAGATTCGGAGCGTGACGTGACCGTGTACCTGGATCCAGAGGTCTCCCAGGCGGTGAAGGTCCTCATAGTGGGGCACTTCGGGGTCGGCAAGACCACCTGCATCGGCAGCATCTCCGAGATCGAGCCGCTTCAGACCGAGGAGGAGATCACCGAGGCCAGCGAGGGCTTCGACGACCTGTCGGGCACGCCGCACAAGAAGACCACCACCGTGGCGATGGACTTCGGCCGGCTGACCCTCAGCGACCAGCTGGTCCTCTATCTCTTCGGGACGCCCGGTCAGGAGCGTTTCAAGGAGATGTGGGAGGAGCTGTCCCGGGGGGCGCTGGGCGCACTCGTCCTCGTCGCCCCGGAACGGCTGCACGAGAGCTTCCCGGTCCTGGACCTGGTCGAGAGCTTCGGCCTGACGTACGCCATCGGCGTCAACCGCTTCGACGGAACCACCGACTACCCGCTCGACGAGGTGCGCGAGGCGCTGAACCTCACGGAGGAGACCCCCGTCGTGGCCTGCGACGTGCGCGACGAGGCCTCCTCGGCGAACGCGCTGATCACCCTCGTGACGCACCTCATGACCCAACTCGGCTAGGAGCCCTGGCATGCAGCACTCATTCGACACCCAGGGGATACCGCCCGGCTGCCCCGCGCACGGGAACGTGCAGCTGTACGGTCCCGAGTTCGGCGCCGACCCCGAGGGCCACTACGCCCACCTGCGGGCGTCCGGCCCGAGCGCGCCCGTCGACATCGCGCCGGACGTCGAGGTCGAACTGGTCACCAGCTACGACGCCGCCCTGCACATCCTGCAGAACCCCGCCTCCTTCGTCCGCGACTCCCGTCGCTGGAACGCGCTCAACGAGGGACGCGTACCGGCGGACAGCCCCGCCCTGCCGATGATGGGCTACCGCCCCAACGCGCTGTTCAGCGACGGGGCGTCGCACGCCCGGCTGCGGCAGGCGGTCACCGACAGTCTGAGTACCGTCAACGAACTCCAGCTCGTCAGGCAGACCCAGCAGTCCGCCGACTACCTGATCAGCCGTTTCAGCACCGACACCCGGGGCCAGGCCGAGCTGATGGCCGACTACGCCCAGCCGTTGCCGCTGCTGGTCTTCAGCGACCTGTTCGGCTGCCCGCCCGAGGTCGGTGACCGGGTGATCGTCGGGATCAGCGGCATCTTCGACGGCACCCCGGGCGCGGACGAGGTGCTGGGCGGTGCGCTCGCGGAGCTGATCGCCCTCAAGCGGCGCCGTCCCGGCGCCGACCTGACGACCCGCCTGATGGAGCACCCGGCGCGGCTGAGCGACGAGGAGGTGCTGCACCAGCTGGTGACCCTGCTCTCCGGCGGCACCGCCCCCCTGACGGCCACGATCGGCACCAGCAGCGCGCTGTACCTCGGCGAGGAGTGGCAGACCGGGCTGCCGGTCGAGGACGCGGTCTCCCAGGCCCTCTGGAACTACGCGCCGATCGCCAACTACGCGGCCCACTACCCCACCCACGACGTCGATCTGGGCGGCAGGACGGTCCGGGCCAACGACCCGATCCTGATCTCCTTCGCTGCCGCCAACACCGACCCCCGGCTGACCCAGCACCGCGAACAGCTGAGCGCCAAGGCCCACCTGGCCTTCGGCGCGGGTCCGCACGCCTGCCCGGCCAAGGACCCGGCGTTCATGATCGCGGCCACCGCCGTGGAGTCGCTGCTCAACCGGCTGCCCGACATCGAGATGCGGGTCTCCTTCAAGGCGCTCAACTGGGCCCCGACGCCCTGGAGTCGCACGCTGATGACCCTTCCGGTCCGCTTCACCCCGCGCACCGTGGCGCTGGACGGTGTCGAGCCCGGGCGCGCGCAGTCCGCGCGGGCACCGCAGTCGCCCGCGCCCACCGCGCAGCGCTCCTCCTCGCAGCAGGCCTCGGCGCCGTCCCACAAGGGGGGTCTGTTCAGCCGGTTCCTCGCGTGGACGAGAGGGGAGTGACGCAAGTAACTCCAGTCAACTCCTGTGGTGTTGGATGCTTGAACTACCGCGCGGGTATGCATGGCGCCTGATGCTCAGGAAGGAGCCATCACCGTGGGGGTTACCACCATCCCGTCGTCCGACCGTCGGGCCGCCGTCTCACTGTTCTCCCGGCTGCGCACGGCGAAGGGGCAGGCCGACCCGTTCCCGATCTACGCGGAGCTGCGGTCGAGGGGGGCGGTCAGTCCCGCCCCCTGGGGCGGCTCGCTCGTGACGAGCTTCGATCTGTGCGACCGGGTGCTGCGCAGCAGGGAGTGGCTGGAGCCGGACAAACGCTGGCGTGAGAAACAGGGGCCGGGCACCCGGTGGAACGCCCCCTCGTCGAGGGAGATGAGCAGCACCCTGCCCGCGCTCAACCCTCCGGACCACACCCGGGTGCGCCGGGCCGCCGGAGCGTTCGACCGCACCACCATCGAGCGGCTCGGCCGTACGGTCGAGCGGGTGACCGACGGCCTGCTGGACTCGCTGGAGGAACGTTTGCGCTCCGGCGAGGCCGACTTCGTCACCACGGTCGGCGAGGAACTGCCGGTCGCCGCCATAGGGGACTGGCTCGGGCTGCCGAGCGCCGACCTGCCGCACCTGCGCGACCTGACGCACGATCAGGTGTTCACGCAGGAACTGCTGCCGTCCGCGAGCCAGCTGGCCCTGTCCGACGCGGCCACCGCCGAACTGCGCTCCTACTTCACGGACCTGGTCCGCCAACGCCGCGAGAGACCGGGCGACGATCCCGTCTCGCGGTGGATCGAGACGTGGGACGCCATGGAGCCGGACCGTGACAAGGCGGACGAAGGCGTCTACTTCCTGGCCCTGTTCGTCCTGCTGGCAGCCCTGGAGACCACCGCCAACATGCTGTCGACGACGACGCTCCTGCTCGTGGAGCGCCCGGAGTGGTGGGACAGACTCGCCGCCGACCCCGACCTGGTGCCCGGGTTCGTGGAGGAGGCGCTGCGCTACGACGCGCCCACCCACGTGATCAGCCGGATCGCGGCCCGGGACTGCGTCCTCGACGGCACCGAGATACGCAAGGACGAGATGGTCCACCTCATGGTGGGAGCCGCCCACCGGGACCCCGCCCGGCACAGCGACCCGGACCGGTTCGACCCCCTGCGCACCCCGGGCCACCTGGCCTTCAGCGGAGGCATCCACTACTGCCTCGGCGCCCCGCTCGCCCGTATGGAGGCCCACGTCCTGCTCGGCCGGCTCGTCGGACGCCTCCCCCGCCTCGCCCTCGCGCGCCGTCCCTCGTGGGCGCCCCGGGTGGCGTTCCGCCGTCTGCTGAACCTGGATGTCACCCTCGCATGAACGACCTGATCCTCACCCGCACCGCCCCGCCCCACCGGGCGATCGAGGTCGAACAGGAGGGCCCCGTCCTCCACGTACGCCTCAACCCGGAGCGCGGTGACGACGTCCTCGACGTCACCGGTCTGGACGCCCTCATCGCGCTGCTCGACGGCCTGCACGAGCGGCCCGACGTCCGGGTGCTGGTCCTGTCTTCCCTGGGCGAGGACTTCTGCCTGGGGGCCGACCGCAACGAGTACCAGGAGGCGCTGGCCGCCGACCCGACCGGTGGTGCCCTGCGCCGCATCGCGGACAAGGCCCACCGCCTGTGCCAGGCGCTGGAGGGAACCCACGCGATCACCGTCGCCCGGCTCCACGGCAGGGTCGTCGGCGCCGGACTCGCGCTCGCCTCGTACTGCGATCTGCGCGCGGGGGCGGACACCTGCCGGTTCCGTATGCCCGAGGTCGGCGTCGGGCTCCCGCCCGCGTGGGGCGGCGCCATGGGCCGGCTGATCGCGGAGGCGGGCGCCGCCCGGATCCGTGAGTACATGCTCACCTGCGAGGTGTTCGACGCGGCCACCGCCCACCGGCTCGGCCTGCTGCACAAGGTCGCCCCCCTCGACCAGCTGGACCACGCCGTCGCCGGGTGGACCAGACCCCTCGTCCGGCGCTCGCCCGAGGCCCTCGTGCTGACCAAGCGCATGCTGAACGGCTACGCACGTGCGGACCGTACGGCCGACGTCTCACTGCTCGACTCCCACCTGCTGACGGCCCAGCTCAACCAGCCCCGGAGTTCGTGACCACGACCACCGAGTGAGGCACCGCACAGGCGCCCCGCACCCGGCGCGATCCCGGCCCCGACAGGCCGCGAACCGCGCCGGGAGCGGGGCGTTCGGCGCGGAGGGCGGGTTGCCATGAGGAAGCCATCTGGGCAATGGTTGCCGCAGGGAAAGCGAAACCGTCCAGTGGGAAGGTGGTGCGGCCCGCCCCCGGCGGGTCCCCCCTCATGGCTCCTCAGAAGGAAGAAACGGCCACGAAAGCTAGGCGACAACTCCTGCCCGACGCGGGGGACGCGGTGTTGTACCCCGTCGTCGTGGCCGACCGGACCGGCACGGTCGTGCGGGTCAACCGAGCCGCCGCGGCCCTGCTGGCGGACGCCGCCCCGGGCGTCGGCATGGCGCGGGCGGTACCCGCCTGGCTGGCCCGGGCGCACGCGGAGGCGGGGGCCCGCACAGCGGCACCCGAGCCGTCCGCCCCCCGCTCGTCGGTCCGGGGGAAGATCGGGGAGCTCGGCTTCGAGGCCCATCCCACCCGCCACGAGGACGGCAGCATCGCGTGGTGGCTGGTCGACGACACCGACCGACGGCTCGCCGAGGAGGCCCTGGCCACCGAGCGCCGACGCACCATGTTCCTGGCCGAGGCGTCCAACGTGCTGCTGGCCTCGCTGAACGCCGAGAGGTGCATGCAGGCCACCGCCCGGCTCGCCGCCCGGCACCTGGCCGACGCGGCGGTCGTCGTCACCCCGCCCGACGGGCGGCAGCTGCTCATGACGAGCGCCGTCGCGGGCCGGGAACCGGTCCGGACCCGGATCACTGCGGACCCGTCCGCGGTCCCGGGTCTCGGCGAGGCGCTCCAGGGCTTCCCGCCCGTCCCCTCACGCTGGATCGACCCGGCCTCCCTGCCCGACTGGATGCTCCCCGAGGACTTCCCCGGTGACGTCGGCTCGGTCGCCGTCACACCGCTGCCCGGACACGGGGTGCCCGCGGGCGCCCTGATCCTGCTGCGGGCCGGCGGGCGGGCCGAGTTCAGCGAGAGCGAGGAGATCTTCGCCCGGCTCTTCGCGGCACGGGCCGGGGCCGCCCTGTCGGCCGCGCGGATGTACGCGGAACAGAACGCCATCACCCAGACCCTGATGCGCGACCTGCTGCCGCCCGAACTGCACCGGACGAACGGCGTCGAGTTCGCCGGGGGATACCGGCCCGCCGGGACGAGGGAGCGGGTCGGCGGCGACTTCTACGACCTCCACCCCGGCGGCACGGACGAGGAGTCCTCCCTCGTGGTCCTCGGCGACGTGTGCGGCAAGGGCCTGGACGCCGCGGTGCTCACCGGCAAGATCCGGAACACCGTGCAGGCGCTGGCACCGATGGCCGGCGACCACGAGCGAATGCTGCAACTCCTCAACGGGGCGCTCCTCACCTCGCACCACACCCGGTTCGCCACCCTCGTGCTGGCCTCGGTCCAGCGCGAGGAGAACCAGGTGCGGCTGCGCCTCACCTCCGCCGGCCACCCCGCCCCCCTGGTGGTGCGCAACGACGGCACGGTCGAGGAGATCAGCACCCGCGGCACCCTGGTCGGGGCCCTGCCGCAGATCGAGGCCCGTACCGTCGAGACCTGCCTCCAGCCGGGCGAGACCTGCCTGTTGTACACGGACGGCGTCACCGAGGCCCGCGGCGGACCGCTCGGCGACGCCATGTTCGGCGAGGAGCGGCTCACCCGCGCCCTGTCGGGATGCGCGGGCCTGCCCGGTACGGCCGTGGTGGAGCGGGTGCAGATGCTCGCGTCCCAGTGGGTCGGCGACGGCAGGCACGACGACATGGCGGTGGTCGCGATCACCGCGCCCCGCACCACGCATCTCAGCGCGGTGAACGGCCGTACCCGGGGCAGGTACACCGCATGAGCACCCGTACGACCGCGCCCGCGGCCCACGCCACCTCGCACGCCGGCCTCGGGCCACTCCGGGAGCGGATGTGGACGGCCGTGACGGACGGGGACGAGTACGCCGCCTCGGCCCACGTCCTGAGTGCCCTGGACGACGGGACGGACGCCGAGTCCGTCCTGCTGGACGTCATCGCCCCCGTACAGACCAGGGTCGGCGCCGAATGGGCGGCCAACCGGCTCGGTGTGGCCCAGGAACACGCGGCCAGCGCCATCGCCGAGCGGGTCATCGCGGCCCTCGCGCACCATCCGTCCGCCCGCGTCGAGCCCCGGCTCGGCAGGATCGCGGTCGCCTGCGTCGACAAGGAGTGGCACGCGCTGCCGGCCCGGCTGCTCGCCGAGGTCCTCTCGCTGCGCGGCTGGCGGGTCGACTTCCTCGGCGCCCAGGTCCCCACCCCGCACCTCGTCGCGCATCTGCACCACAGCGGCGCGGACGCGGTCGCGCTCTCCTCCTCCCTGGCCACCCGGCTGCCCACCGCGCACGCGGCGATCACCGCCTGCCAGGCCGTCGGCGTGGCCGTGCTGGCAGGCGGGGCGGCCTTCGGACCCGACGGGCGCTACGCCCGGCTGCTGGGCGCCGACGCCTGGGCCCCCGACGCCCGCAGCGCCGCGCGACGGCTCGCCGAGGGCATCCCGGCACCCGAGACGGCGGGCGGCCGGGCGCCCACCGGCGACCTGCCGCACCTCGCCGACCAGGAGTACACCTACGTGGCCCGCGAACAGGTGCCGCTGGTCCGGGAGGTCCTGGCCCAGCTGGAGAGGCGCTTCCCGGCGATGGCCGGCTACACGGACCACCAGCGGGAGCGCACGGCCGAGGACATCGTCCACCTGCTCGACCACCTGGCCGTCGCCCTGTACGTCGACGACGACGCGCTGTTCACCGCCTTCGTGACGTGGACGGCCGGCATCCTCACCGCACGCGACGTCCCCGCCCGGTCCCTGCGCCCGGCCCTGGACGCGCTCGCAGCCGAGCTCCAGGACTTCCCCCGGGCCCGCCGGCTGCTCGACCACGCACGTCACGCGCTCGACGCCACCCTGGCGCCGGGCGGCCGAACCCCCGGAGCCCCCGCATGACCGCCCTGCCCCTTCCGCCCTTCACCGTCACCGCCGAGGACGGGCCGGGCACCGCGCGGCTGCGTCTGACCGGCGATCTGGACTACGACACCAGCGGCGAACTGGCCCGGGCGGCCGAGGAGTGCCTGGCCGCGGATCCGCGCCTGGCCGACCTCCATCTGGACTGCGCCCAGCTGCGGTTGTGCGACTCGATGGGCGTCGCCACCCTGCTGCTGATCCACCGGGGCACCACCGCCCGCGGGGTGCGCCTGCACGTGGAGAGCCCGCCGCCGTTCCTCACCCGGATCCTCGACGTCACCGGGATCGGCCACCTCTTCGCCCTCGGTGCGCACGGCCAGGAGTCCGCGCAGGACCGTACCGACGACGGTGCCACCCCGGGCTGAGGTCCCGTCAGGCGTCGGACCGGCTCAGCGCGGCGCGGCCAGGGCCTCCTCCAGGGTGGGATGGCACTCCAGGACTGCGTCGACCCCGGCCATGGAGAACAGACGCCGCAGTGCCGTGCCCGGGGCCGCTATGCGCAGGCGTGTCTGCTGGTGCACCTGGATCAGCAGACCGAGGAACGACGAATCCCCGAAGGTGACCGCACCGGCGTCCAGGACGACGACGTCGTGGCAGGCCGCGGCCTGCCACATGGCGAGGTACAGGGGGTCGACGGTGTCGGAGTCGAGTGCGCCCTGGGCCTGGACGACCCAGCACCCGGACCTCTCGAACTCGGCCACCACCGGCACCGCCGCGGGCGGTTCGGCATCGTCGGGGGAGGGGACCGCGCTGATCATGTCGCCGAGTATGCCAACCCCGCCGGGTCCCGTGCGGTGCGACCGCTGAGGCCGCCACCGGCGGCCGCGGTCAGGTCAGGGCGATCAGCGCGACGATGTGCTTGCCGCCGGGGTGGAAGGTGACGGTCAGCCGCTGGGTCAGCCGGCGCACCAGCGGCCAGCCGTAGCCGCCGATGTGGTCGGCCTGCGGGAGGCGGACGGTGACGGCCGGAGGAGTGCTGCTGGCGTCGGAGACCGTGAGGAGCAGCCCCTCGTCGTTGACCTCGGCCGCGAAGCCGGTGAGTCCTCCGCCGTGCCGAAAGGCGTTGGTCACCAGCTCCGACGTCACCAGCAGGGCGTCCGCCACCGTGACGTCCGCCACCGTGACGTCCGCCGTCGCGATGTCGGCCGTCCTCCCGTCCGGACCGCCGGCCCGGGCCGCCAGCAGACGGGTGACGAGGGCGCGCGCCGCTGCCGCGTTCTGCGGGACGCCGGATGCCGCACGGACCGGGGAGGTGTCCTGCCGCCCATGACCGCCGACGGCCTCGTCCGAACCGCCGGCCGGATGTGTGCCGCTCACTGTCATGTCCTCCTCCCCGTTCCCCGCGTGTTACGCGTTCCCGACCGGCCTCGCCTCACACGCCCGTCGCGTCACGGGCGTGGAAGGCGTACCGGGTGCCTCAGCCGAACGCCGTGTCCACGTGGTCCGCGAACCGGAAGGCGCCGATCGTCCCGGTGACCTCGAAGAGCCGGCGCATGCTCACCCCGAGGGGGCCCGCCAGCACCAGCCGGCCGCCGGTCTCCTCGTGCCGCTGCCGACCGCTCAGCAAGGCGTGCAGCCCAGCCGAGTCGGCGAACTCCACACCGGACAGGTCTACCACCGTACGGCCCGTGCTCCGCCCGGCGGCATCCGCCAGGGCGTCGGCCAGCTCGGAGCACCCCGACCACGCGTCCAGGCTGCCGCGCACACGGATCAGCACCACCCCGTCGTCGGTGGTATGTGTGACCACACTCAGCTCGTCTGCCGCCATGGTCCCATCCTCCTACAGGCCGGCGGGCCGGAGAACCGCGCACCGGCCCCGGCGTGCGCCCCAGGTCAGGGCCACACCAGGCAGTACGCCTGGTGCCCCGCGTCATGCAGGCGGTGGGAGAAGTCCTGCCACTCGTGGAGCAGCTGGTAGACGTTGAACGCGTCACGCGGACCGCCGCGGTCCGGAACCGTGGACCAGATGAACGCCGCCGCCCCGACGGACTCCTCGCCCACGTCGCGCAGCGGGTCGACCACCGTCATGGGCAGTTTGACGACCGCGTAGTCGGGATGGAGCACGACCAGCTCCAGCGGGGGGACCTTGTGCAGGGGTATGCCCTGTATGCCGGTGAGGACCATGGCCGCCACCGTCTCCGGCTTGATCTTGGTGAACATGCCCCCCATGCCCAGCTCGTCGCCGCCCAGCTCCTCGGGGCGCATGGAGATGGGCACACGCGCCGCGGTGGCCCCGTCGGGAGCGCCGAAGTACTTGTAGGTCACCCCCACCCGTCCACTGCTCCTGATCCCCGGAACGTCCGCCTCGGCCGCCCGGGCGTCCCGCGCACGCTCCGCCTCACGCCGGTGCCGCCCTCGCCGGGCAGGCTCGGGCCCCAGGTCGTCGGTCCCTTCGCCCACTCCGCCACCGCGATGCATATCTCATCCACCCGACTACTTCTTACGGAGACACAGCCCCGCCGCGCAACCCGATCATCGTGTCAGTGACCTCCCCCACGGGCGTGCGGTGAAACACCTGTCCGCAAGACCGCCGGCGCCTCTGACAACATGGCATGTGTGAGCTTTCCCTATGACGCCCCAGTTTCGCAGACGCGAGGAGACTGACGCCCTTTCGTTGTACGAGCCTCATACGGGGAGAGTGCGTTCCCTGCTCACCGGTGGCCGGAAATGCCGGCCGGACCCCCCGAACCCCCGAATCGCAGATCAGGACCAAAGTGGCGTATTCATACGAAGCCCCAGTTTCACAGACGCTTTTCGACCGCGCGTCCCGCGTGACGCCCGGCGGCGTGAACTCACCCGTGCGTGCCTTCCGGGCCGTGGGCGGTACGCCCCGGTTCATGGTGTCCGGTACGGGTCCGTACCTCACCGACGCCGACGGCCGTGAGTACGTCGACCTCGTGTGCTCGTGGGGACCGATGATCCTCGGCCACGCGCACCCCGAGGTCGTCGCCGCCGTCCAGGACGCGGTGGCCCGCGGGACCTCCTTCGGTACGCCGGGCGAGGGCGAGGTCGCGCTCGCCGAGGAGATCGTGGCCCGGGTGGAGCCGGTCGAGCAGGTGCGGCTGGTCTCGTCCGGCACCGAGGCGACCATGTCCGCGATCCGCCTCGCCCGAGGGTTCACCGGGCGCGCGAAGGTCGTGAAGTTCGCCGGGTGCTACCACGGCCACGTCGACGCGCTGCTGGCCGCCGCCGGTTCCGGCGTCGCCACCTTCGGCCTCCCCGACACGCCGGGTGTCACCGGGGCCCAGGCCGGCGACACGATCGTGCTGCCGTACAACGACCTGGACGCCGTACGGGCCGCGTTCGCCGCCCAGCCGGGCGAGATCGCGTGCGTGATCACCGAGGCGTCGCCGGGCAACATGGGCGTCGTACCGCCCGGGGAGGGCTTCAACGCCGGGCTCAAGGAGATCTGCGCCGCCGACGGCGCCCTGTACATCTCCGACGAGGTGATGACCGGGTTCCGTACGTCGAAGGCCGGCTGGTACGGCGTCGACGGGGTGCGGCCCGACCTGATGACCTTCGGCAAGGTCATGGGCGGCGGCTTCCCGGCCGCGGCGTTCGGCGGCCGCGCCGACGTCATGGCGCACCTGGCCCCCGCCGGCCCCGTCTACCAGGCGGGCACCCTCTCCGGTAACCCGGTCGCCACCGCCGCGGGCCTCGCCCAGCTGCGGCTGCTCGACGACGCGGCGTACACCGAGGTCGACGCGGTGTCGGCGGAGATCCGGGGCCTGGTGAGCGAGGCCTTCACCAAGGAGGGCGTCGCCCACACGGTGTCGGCGGCGAGCAACATGTTCTCCGTCTTCTTCACGGACGAGCCCGTCCGCGACTACGAGGACGCCAAGAAGCAGGAAGCCTTCCGCTTCACCGCCTTCTTCCACTCGATGCTGGAGCAGGGCGTCTACCTGCCGCCGTCCGCCTTCGAGTCCTGGTTCGTCTCCACGGCCCACGACACGCAGGCCGTCGAGCGGATCGCCGCGGCCCTGCCCGCCGCCGCACGCGCCGCGTCGGAGGCCACCGCATGAGCGAGAACAGCGCGAACGGCAAGAAGGACATCACCGTCGTCCACCTGATGCGCCACGGCGAGGTGCACAACCCGGACGGGGTGCTCTACGGGCGCCGCTCCGGCTATCACCTCTCCGAGCTCGGCCGGAAGATGGCCGACCGGGTGGCCGAGCACCTGGAGAAGCGCGACGTCACCCACGTCGTCGCCTCCCCGCTGGAGCGTGCGCAGGAGACGGCCACGCCCGTCGCCACCTCCCACGGGCTGGACCTGGCCGTCGACGAGCGCCTGATCGAGGCCGCCAACGTCTTCGAGGGCAAGACCTTCGGGGTCGGCGACGGGGCGCTGCGCAAGCCGGACAACTGGAAGCACCTGACCAACCCGTTCAAGCCCTCCTGGGGCGAGCCGTACATCGAGCAGGTCGTACGGATGATGGGCGCCCTGGACGCGGCGCGGGACGCGGCCCGCGGGCACGAGGCGGTCTGCGTCAGCCACCAGCTGCCGATCTGGATCGTGCGCAGCTTCGTGGAGCGGCGCCGGCTCTGGCACGACCCGCGCAAGCGGCAGTGCACCCTGGCCTCGCTGACGAGCTTCACCTACCAGGGCGACAAGATCGTGTCCGTCGGATACACCGAACCGGCCGTCGACCTGGTCCCCGCCCATCTGCGCGCGGGCGCCAAGCCCGTCAAGGGCAAGTCGAAGGCGTTCGGGGCCTAGGGCGTCATCATGTGAAGCCCCTGTAAGGGTCTAGTCACGTAATAATTTTTGTGATTATCGGCGGAACCGTCGTGTTGTCAGCCTCATCTAAGCCATCGGCAGTTTGTATGGCATTGAGGTAAAACGACCACAGATGGGGACGCTATGCGTGAGATCGACCGAAGGGGACTTCTCGGAGCAGGACTCGGAGCCGCGGCCGCATTGACGATGGCCGGCTGCGGCTCCCTCGGCTCGTCGGACAGCGACAGCCCCGGGGCCCGCCCCAGCGAAAGCCCCAAGGGGGACAAGGGCGCCCACGGGACCGGCGGAGGGCCGCCCAAGAAGAACACACGGCTCATCGGTGACGGCTCCACGGCCGACACCGGAAAGCAGCCGAATCAGCCGGCCGCCCCCGTCCGGCTCGAACCCGGCCAGAAGCCCCCGCAGTTCGTGATCTTTTCCTGGGACGGGGCCGGCGAGGTCGGCAACGGGCTCTTTCCGCGATTTCTGGAGCTCGCCCGGCAGCACGACGCGTCGATGACGTTCTTCCTCTCGGGGCTCTACCTCCTGCCCGAGTCGAAGAAGTCCCTCTACCGTCCGCCGAACAACCCCCGCGGTGCCTCCGACATCGGCTACCTGACCGACGGCCACGTCAAGGAGACCCTCAAGTACGTCAGCCAGGCATGGCTCGACGGACACGAGATCGGCACCCATTTCAACGGCCATTTCTGTGCCGGTTCGGGATCCGTCGCCAACTGGACCGCCGCCCAATGGCAGAGCGAGATCGACCAGGCGATCTCCTTCGTCACACAATGGCGGACCAACAGCGGCTGGTCCGACGTCGACCCGCTGCCCTTCGACTACCGCAAGGAACTGATCGGCGGCCGCACACCCTGTCTTCTGGGCCAGGACAATCTCCTGCCGACCGCGAAGGCGATGGGCTGGCGGTACGACGCGAGTTCGCCCGGCGGCCGCCAGATGTGGCCCGACAAGCGCCAGGGCGTCTGGGACCTTCCGCTGCAAGGCGTGCCGTTCCCCGGCCACACCTTCGAAGTCCTCTCCATGGACTACAACATCCTCGCCAACCAGTCACAGAATTCGACCAAGGGCATGCCCTCGCGGTACCCCGGCTGGCGCGAACAGGCCGTCGGCGCCTATACCGCCGGTTTCGACCGGGCCTACGAGACGAACCGCGCCCCCTTCTACATCGGCAACCACTTCGAGGAGTGGAACGGCGGTATCTATATGGACGCCGTCGAGGAAGTACTCAAAAAGATCGCGGACAAGCCGGATGTGCGCCTCGTCTCCTTCCGGCAGTTCGTCGACTGGCTCGACGCACAGGATCCGGCGGTGCTCGACAAGCTGCGCACCCTGGAGGTCGGACAGGCCCCGGCAGGCGGCTGGAACGCATTCTTTAAACAGGCCTGACAAGGGGCTTTACGGGCACCGAGGGGGCCGCGGGAGATCCCCGGAACTGCCATGCGAAACTTTTCACATGAGCTCTGGCCGCGTACCCCGACGCCGCTTCACCCTGCTCGCCGCCACGGCGGTGGCCGGTGCCCTGACGCTGTCCGCGTGCTCGGACGACGGCGTCAAGTCCGGCGGCGGCGGCAACACCAACTTCGTCACCGCCAGCAGCGGGATCTCCACCGTCGCCAAGGGTGACCGCACCGCCGCGCCGAAGCTCGACGGCACCACCCTGGACGACAAGCAGCTGGACGTGGCCGACTACAAGGGCAAGGTCGTCGTCCTGAACGTCTGGGGCTCCTGGTGCGGCCCCTGCCGCCTGGAGGCCAAGTACTTCGCGAAGGTCGCCAAGGAGACCGAGGGCCAGGACGTCCAGTTCGTCGGCATCAACACCCGGGACACCCAGAAGTCCCTGGCGGTCAGCTTCGAGCAGGACTACGGCGTCACCTACCCGAGCCTCTACGACCCGACCGGCAAGCTCATCCTCCGCTTCCCCAAGGGCACCCTGAACCTGCAGACGATCCCCTCGACCGTGGTCATAGACCGCGACGGGAAGATCGCCGCCCGCAAGCTGGGTGCCCTCGACGAGGAGAAGCTGCACGAGATGATCGACCCGCTCATCGCGGAGAAGTGACCCCGTGCTCCAGCTCGCCGCGTCCACCGGTGTCAACGAGACGGTCTTCAGCGGGGCCCTCCTGGTCGCCCTGCCCATCGCCCTGCTCGCCGGACTCGTCTCCTTCTTCTCGCCGTGCGTCCTGCCCCTGGTGCCGGGCTACCTCAGCTACGTCACCGGGGTGGGCGGCACCGACCTGGCCGACGCCCGGCGCGGCCGGATGGTCGCCGGCGCCTCGCTCTTCGTGCTCGGCTTCACCCTGGTCTTCGTCTCCGGCGGCGCGCTCTTCGGCTACTTCGGCCAGAACCTCATGGAGCACAGCGACGTCCTGACCAAGGTGCTCGGCGTCCTGATGATCCTCATGGGGGTCTTCTTCATGGGCCTGATGCCGTGGATGACGCAGCGCGAGTTCCGCATCCACAAGAAACCGGTGACCGGTCTGGTGGGCGCGCCGCTGCTCGGCGCGCTCTTCGGGATCGGCTGGACCCCCTGCCTGGGCCCGACCCTCTCCTCGGTCACCGCGCTCGCGATGCAGCAGGGGACGGCCGGACGCGGAGCCGTCCTGTCCGTGGCCTACTGCGTCGGGCTCGGCGTCCCCTTCGTCCTGGCGGCGGTCGCCTTCCGCAAGGCACTCGGCGCCTTCGGCTGGGTCAAGCGCCACTACGCGTGGGTCATGCGGATCGGCGGCGGCATGATGATCGTGACCGGGGTACTCCTGCTGACGGGCGCCTGGGACACGCTCATCCAGGAGATGCGGGTCTGGTCCGACGGCTTCACTGTGGGGATCTGAGTTTTCATGAGCAACCTGAACACCACGGACGAGCGCGACCTCGGCAAGGCCGGGGAGCAGCTCTCCACCGCCCCGCGCGAAGAGTCCGCCTCCTCCGTGCCCGCGATGGGCGTCATCGGCTGGACCCGCTGGTTCTGGCGGCAGCTCACCTCGATGCGGGTCGCCCTGATCCTGCTCTTCCTGCTCTCGCTCGGCGCCATCCCCGGCTCGCTGATCCCGCAGAACAGCGTGGACGAACTGAAGGTGCAGACCTTCAAGGACGCCCACACCACCGTCAGCCCGGTCTACGAGAAGCTCCAGTTCTTCGACGTCTACAGCTCGGTGTGGTTCTCCGCGATCTACATCCTGCTGTTCATCTCGCTGATCGGCTGCATCGTCCCGCGCACCGGCCAGTTCGTCGGCCAGCTGCGCGGCCGCCCGCCCGGCGCCCCCCGGAAGCTGACCCGGCTGCCCGCGTACACCACCTGGCGCACCGAGGCCGAGCCCGAGCAGGTCCGCGAGGCCGCCCTCGCCCTCCTGCGCAAGCGGCGCTTCCGCTCGCACGAGGCCGGGGACGCGGTGGCCGCCGAGAAGGGCTACCTCCGCGAGGCCGGCAACCTGCTCTTCCACATCGCGCTGATCGTCATGCTCGTCGCCTTCGCCTGCGGACAGCTCTTCAAGTCCGAGGGCGGCAAGCTGATCGTCGAGGGGGACGGGTTCTCCAACACCCTCACCCAGTACGACAACTTCAAGTCCGGCTCGCTCTTCGACAACGACGACCTCACCCCCTTCAGCTTCGACCTCGACGACTTCAAGGGAACGTACGAGCGCAACGGCCCCCAGCGCGGCACCCCCCGCACCTACGAGGCCCACGTGACGTACTCCGAGGGCGCCGACGGGAAGCCGAGGAAGAAGGTCGTCGAGGTCAACAAGCCGCTCGTCGTGGACGGCACGAAGGTCTACCTCAACGCCCACGGCTACGCCCCGGTCATCTCCGTCAAGGACGGCGACGGCAAGGAGGTCTACCGCAACGCCGTACCGCTGCTGCCCCAGGACAACAACGTCACCTCCACCGGCGCGATCAAGGTGATGGACGGCTACCGGGACGCCGACGGCAAGAAGACCCAGCTGGGCTTCCAGGCGTTCTTCGTCCCGACCTTCGCGGGCGAGGGCAGCGGCACGATGTTCTCGCAGTTCCCCGCCCTCGACTATCCGGTGCTCGCGCTCAACGGCTACTACGGCAGCCTCGGCGTCGACTCCGGGCTCCCGCAGAACGTCTACCAGCTCGACCCGTCCAAGATGACGGAGTTCAAGGACAGCAACGGCGACCAGCTCAAGCAGCGACTGCGCCCCGGCGAGACCATGAAGCTGCCGGACGGCGCGGGCTCGGTCACCTTCGAGGGCGTCGAGGAGTGGGCCAGCTTCCAGATCTCCCGCCAGCCCGCCAGCGGGTGGGCGCTCACCGGCGCCGTGGCCGCCATCGCCGGACTGGCCGGATCGCTCTTCATCCAGCGCCGCCGTGTGTGGGTGCGGGCCGTACGGGGAGCGGACGGGGTCACCGTCGTCGAGATGGCCGGTCTGGGCCGCAGCGAGTCCGCGAAGCTTCCCGAGGAGCTGGCCGATCTCGCGGTCGCGCTCCACACCGTGGCACCCACCGCACCCGACCCCGAGCCCGAACCACCCTCCGAAGAACCTGCCGAAGGGGCTGAGAAGTGAATCTCGCCGCCGCAACCAACGAGAACCTGGCACATACCAGCAATGTGCTCATCTATTCGTCGATGGCCGTCTACACCCTGGCCTTCTTCGCGCACATCGCCGAATGGATCTTCGGCAGCCGCAGCAAGGTCGGCCGCACGGCCGCCGCGCTGAAGCGGGACTCGGCCACCGGTTCCACGGCGAAGGCGCAGGTCGCCCAGCAGGGCGGCACCGCCGTGCTGGACCGCCCCAAGGTCGTCACCCGGTCCGCCGCCGGGACCCGTGACGTGCCCGACGGCCCCGGGGCGGCCGGCGGCACCTTCAAGGGCGACCTGTGGGGACGCATCGCGATCTCCCTGACCGTCCTCGCCTTCGCCGTCGAGGCGGGCGGCGTCGTCGCACGCGCCCTGTCGGTGCAGCGGGCCCCCTGGGGCAACATGTACGAGTTCTCGATCACCTTCTCCACGGTGGCCGTCGGCGCGTACCTGCTCCTGCTGGCCCTGCGGAAGAACGTCCGCTGGATCGGGCTGCTGCTGGTCACCACGGTCCTGCTGGACCTCGGGATCGCCACCACCACGCTCTACACCGACAGCGACCAGCTGGTGCCCGCGCTGCACTCCTACTGGCTGTGGATCCACGTCTCCACCGCCATCATCTGCGGCGCCGTCTTCTACCTCGGGGCCGTCGGCACACTGCTCTACCTCTTCCGCGACAACTACGAGAGCAAGATCGCGAGCGGTGGGACGCCCGGCAGGTTCGCCACCTCCGTCATGGAGCGGCTGCCGGCCGCCAAGTCCCTGGACACCTTCTCGTACCGCATCAACGCGGCCGTCTTCCCGCTGTGGACGTTCACGATCATCGCGGGCGCGATCTGGGCGGGCGACGCCTGGGGCCGCTACTGGGGCTGGGACCCCAAGGAGGTCTGGTCCTTCATCACCTGGGTCGCGTACGCGGCGTACCTGCACGCCCGCGCGACGGCCGGCTGGAAGGGCCGCAAGGCCGCCTACCTGGCGCTGATCGCCTTCGGCTGCTGGCTCTTCAACTACTACGGCGTCAACATCTTCGTCACCGGCAAGCACTCCTACGCCGGAGTCTGACCGGCTCGTACGACGACGAGGGCGCGACCGCGGAACAGCGGTCGCGCCCTCGTCGTCGTACCGGGGGTCAGCCGAGCGGGACGTCCAGGACCGCCTTGCGGTGGCTGAAGGTCTCCAGCGAGTACCGGCCGTGGTAGTTGCCCATGCCGCTCTCGCCGACCCCGCCGAACGGCAGGTCCGACACCGTCAGATGGGCCAGCGGCAGCCCCATGCCCACCCCGCCCGAAGAGGTCTCGGTCAGCAGCCGTTCGCGTACGGCGGGGTCGGTGGTGAACGCGTACAGGGCCAGCGGCTTGTCCCGGCCGTCGATGAAGGCGATGGCCTCGTCGAGCCCGTCCACGGTGAGGACCGGCAGGATCGGACCGAAGATCTCCTCGCCCATCACCGGTGAGTCGGGGGCGACATCGGCGAGCACGGTCGGCGCGATGTACTTCGTGGCGCGGTCGTGGGCGCCGCCGGTCACCGTACGGCCGGAGTCCAGGAGCTTCACCAGCCGGTCGAAGTGGCGCTCGTTGACGATGCGGCCGTACTCCGGCGACTGCGAGGCGTCCGGGCCGAACCGCTCCTCGACCGCCGCGGCGAGCGCGTCCGTGAGGGCGGGCGCGGTCTCCGGATCGGTCAGGACGTAGTCGGGCGCCACGCACGTCTGGCCCGTGTTGAGGAACTTCCCGGACACCAGGCGGGAGGCCACCGTCCCCAGGTCCGTGCCGCGGTCGACGAACGCGGGCGACTTGCCGCCCAGTTCCAGCGTCACGGGGGTCAGGTGCTTGGCCGCGGCGGCCATCACGATGCGGCCGACCGTGCCGTTGCCGGTGTAGAAGACGTGGTCGAAGCGTTCGGCCAGCAGCGCCGTGGTCTCCGGCACCGCCCCCTCCACCACGGCGACCACGTCCGGGTCCAGATGGCGCGGAATCAGCCGGGCCAGGGCGGCGGAGGTGGCGGGCGCCAGCTCGCTGGGCTTGGCGACCACGGTGTTGCCCGCGGCCAGCGCACCGGCGACGGGCGCGAGCAGCAGCTGCACCGGGTAGTTCCACGGCGCGATGACCAGGACGACCCCGAGCGGGTCCTGCACGGTTAGGGCCGAGGCCCCGGCCAGGACGTCCGGTACGGGGGCCGGCGCGGGTTCCAGCCAGCCCGCCAGGCGCTCCAGGGTGTGGTCGATCTCCCGGACCGTGAAGTCGATCTCGGTCCGGTAGGCCTCCTTGCGGCTCTTGCCGAGATCCGCGTGGAGGGCGTCGGCCAGCTCGTCACCGCCCTCGGTGAGCAGGGCGCGCAGCCGCTTCAGCTGGTCGGTGCGCCAGTCGAGGTCCCGGGTGCGGCCCGTGCGGAAGGCGGCGCGGAGGCGGGCGACGACCTCGGCCGGGGTGGCGGCGGCGGTCACAGGTCACCCACGATCTCGTGCGCCAGCTGCTCGGAGGAGGCGGGGTTCTGGCCGCTGTGCAGATTGCGGTCGTGCACCGTGTACGGCCCCCATGCCTCCCCGGCGGAGTACTGGGCGCCCAGCTCCACGAGCCGGCTCTCCAGCAGCCAGGGCGCCTTGTCGGCGAGTCCGGCCTCGGTCTCCTCGGCGTTGCTGAAGCCGGTCAGGCGGTAGCCGGCGAAGGGCCAGCTGCCGTCCTCGCGGCGGGCGGCGAGCAGGGCGGCGGGGGCGTGGCACAACACGGCGACCTGCGTGCCGGCGTCCAGGGCCGCGGTGAGCAGCCGCCCGGACGCCTGGTCGGTGGCCAGGTCCTCCATCGGGCCGTGGCCACCGGGGTAGAAGACCACGTCGTACGAGGTGGGGACCACGTCCTCCAGCCGGGCGGGGATGCGGAGCGCCTCGTCGATCGACGCGAGGTAGGAGGCGACGGCGTCGGCCTGGTCCTGGCCCCCGTTGGCCTGGGCGGAGAGGCTGCCGACGTCGACGGTGGGGGCGACGCCGCCGGGGGTGGCGATCGTGATGTCGTAACCGGCCTGGGCGAAGACGCGGTGGGGGGCGGCCAGTTCCTCGCCCCAGAAGCCGGTGGGGTGGGCGGTGCCGTCGTTGAGGGTCCAGTGGTCGGCGCCGCTGAGGACGAAGAGTACGGAAGGCATGGGGGGGTGCTCCCTACGAGACGGAAGATGCTGTGGGTGAGCGAAGCTTGATATCATCAAGCAATGCGATTCATGTAACTGCCAAAAGTTGAGCATGTCAAATGAATGCGGGTGCGTGGCGGAGACCGCTCCCGTCTCCGGATCACGCCTGCCGATCGAAGGATGGCCGACCATGACGACGGAACCGGCACCCCGCGCCGTCCCTACTCCGGACGAACTGCTGGAACCCCTCGCGGTCGTGGTGCGCGGCCATCACGACGACCTCACCGCGGTCGCGGCCCGTCACGGTCTCAGCACCTCACAGGCGCGGGCGCTGATCGCCCTCACTGAACCCATGCCCATGAGTGCCCTGGCCAATCACCTGGTGTGCGACGCGTCCAACGCCACCGGGCTGATCGGGCGGATGGAGTCACGGGGCCTCGTCACCCGTACGCCGTCCCCCGACGACCGCCGCTCCAAGGTCGCCGCCCGTACCCCGGAGGGCACCGAGCTGGCGCGTCGCATCCGCGCCGAGATGCGGGTGGTGCACGGAGCCCTGGAGGCCCTGACCCCCCAGGAGCGCACCGCGCTGCTGCCCCTGCTCAACCGGCTGGGGCAGCTGCTGTCGTCGTGACCTCAGGCGCTCACGAGGTGGCGGGCGGGGCGGAGTCCTCCGGCCCGGCGTTGCCCTCGCGGCGCCTGATCTCCTCCTCGCGGCGGCGCAGGTCCGCCTCCCAGTCCTTGAGGGCGGACTCGTCCTTCTTGTTCTCGTCCTTGAGGGACTTGAGGAAGTCCGGGTTGTCGTCGGGCGCCACCCAGGTGGAGCGGTGGCCGCGGTGCCACTCGGAGGGCGTACGGCCTCCGGCGGGCGCGTGGCGCACCTTGCCGGCGGCCAGCCAGACGATCGGCCCGACGATCCAGAACAGCAGGATGATGAAGACCCAGGCGATCTTCGGCAGGTGCTTCGCCTCGTCCTCCGGGGTGTTCAGGCAGTCGATGAACGCGAAGATCGTCAGCGCCAGCGGCAGAAGATAGATCAGGGCCCTGAGCATCGTGGAAGATCCCCCGAGGTGAGGTGACGGGGCGCACGGACCGCCCCCGGTGATGGGCCCAGGGTAGCGGGTGTCCGATACTTGCCTGTATGGCTTACGACGATCTTCGCTCCCTGCTCCGGGCCCTGGAGCGCGAGGGCGATCTCAAGCGCATCAAGGCCGAGGTCGACCCGCACCTGGAGGTCGGCGAGATCGTCGACCGGGTCAACAAGACGGGCGGGCCCGCCCTGCTGTTCGAGAACGTCAAGGGGGCGTCGATGCCTCTGGCCATGAACGTCTTCGGGACGGACCGGCGGCTGCTCAAGGCGCTCGGGCTGAAGTCCTACGCCGAGATCGGCGACAAGATCGGCGGTCTGCTCAAGCCCGAGCTGCCGCAGGGCTTCGTCGGGATCCGGGAGGCGTTCGGCAAGCTCGGCTCGGTGGCCCACCTGCCGCCGAAGAAGGTCAAGTCCGACAGCGCGCCCGTGCAGGAAGTGGTGCTGACCGGCGACGACGTGGACCTCGACCGGCTGCCCGCGCTCTTCACCTGGCCCGAGGACGGCGGCTCCTTCTTCAACCTGGGCCTCACCCACACCAAGGACCCGGAGACGGGCATCCGCAACCTCGGGCTCTACCGGCTCCAGCGCCACGACAAGCGCACCATCGGCATGCACTGGCAGATCCACAAGGACAGCCGCAACCACTACCAGGTCGCCGCGAAGCGCGGGGAGCGGTTGCCGGTCGCCATCGCCTTCGGGGCGCCGCCCGCCGTGACGTACGCCTCCACCGCGCCGCTGCCCGGCGACATCGACGAGTACCTCTTCGCCGGGTTCGTCCAGGGCAAGCGGATCGAGATGGTCGACTGCAAGACCGTGCCGCTCCAGGTGCCCGCGCAGGCCGAGGTGGTCCTGGAGGGCTGGCTGGAGCCCGGCCGGATGCTGCCCGAGGGGCCGTTCGGCGACCACACCGGCTTCTACACCCCGCAGGAACTGTTCCCCGCGCTCACGATCGACTGCGTGACCATGCGCAGGCGGCCGCTGCTCCAGTCGATCGTCGTCGGCCGGCCGCCGACCGAGGACGGGCCGCTGGCACGGGCCACCGAACGGTTCTTCCTGCCGCTGCTCAAGATCATCATTCCGGACATCGTGGACTACCACCTGCCCGAGGCCGGCGGCTTCCACAACTGTGCGATCGTCTCGATCGACAAGAAGTACCCCAAGCACGCCCAGAAGGTCATGAGCGCCATCTGGGGGGCGCACATGATGTCGCTGACCAAGCTGATCGTCGTCGTGGACGCCGACTGCGACGTCCACGACCTGCACGAGGTGGCCTGGCGGGCGCTCGGCAACACCGACTACGCCCGGGACCTGCTGCTCACCGAGGGACCGGTCGACCACCTCGACCACGCCTCCTACCAGCAGTTCTGGGGTGGCAAGGCGGGGATCGACGCGACGCGGAAGCTTCCCGAGGAGGGGTACACGCGGGACGGAGGCTGGCCGGAGATGGTCGAGTCCGACCCGGAGACGGCGGCGAAGGTCGACCGCCGCTGGAAGGAGTACGGCCTGTGAGCGCCTCAGCCGCCGCTGTGCCGCAGCCGCGCAGCAAGTCCCGCGCGTTCCTGCGGCTCGTCATGATCGAGCACTCGGTCTTCGCGCTGCCCTTCGCGTACATCGCCGCGCTCACCGCCATGTTCCGGGCGGACGAGAGCATCCACTGGGGCACGCTGCTGCTCGTGACCGTCGCCATGGTCGGGCTGCGCACCTTCGCGATGGCGGCGAACCGGATCATCGACCGGGAGATCGACGCCCGTAACCCGCGCACCGCGGGCCGGGAACTGGTCACCGGGGCGGTGTCCGTGAAGTCGGCGTGGACCGGCGCGCTCGTGGCCGTCGTCGTGTTCCTCGGCGCCGCCGCCCTGCTCAACCCGCTCTGCCTGGCCCTGGCGCCGGTAGCGGTGGTGCCGATGGTCGTCTATCCCTACGGCAAGCGGTTCACGAACTTCCCGCACGCGATCCTCGGGGTCGCCCAGGCGATGGGGCCGATCGGCGCCTGGCTGGCGGTGACCGGCAGCTGGTCGTGGGAGGCGGTGATCCTTGGTCTGGCCGTCGGGATCTGGATCGGCGGCTTCGACCTGATCTTCGCCTGCCAGGACGTGCAGGCCGACCGGGCCCACGGGGTCAAGTCCTTCCCGGCGCGCTTCGGCATCCCGGCGGCGCTGTGGGGCGCGCGGGTCTGCCACGCCGTGACGACCGGGATGCTGGTGTGGTTCGGTCTGGCGACCGGGGCGGGGCTCTTCTACTGGATCGGCATGGTGATCGTCGCCGTGGCGTTCGTGTACGAGCACCGGGTGGTGCGGCCGCACGACCTGTCCCGGCTGAACCGGGCGTTCTTCTCGGTGAACGGCTTCATCGGCATAGCGCTGTTCGCCTGTGCGCTGCTCGACCTGCTGGTGCGCGGTCTCACACCGTGACGTGCGGACCGGTGACCGGGCGGCGCGGGCGGCGGTAGAGGAACGCGGACAGGACGCCGCCCAGCAGGCCGAAGAGGTGGCCCTGCCAGCTGATGCCGGAGTCGGTGGGCAGGACGCCCCACAGGATCGAGCCGTAGAGCGCGGCGACGACCAGGCCGACCACGACGTCGAGCGGGCGGCGGTCGACGAAGCCGCGGACCAGCAGATAGCCGAAGAGGCCGAAGACCACCCCCGACGCGCCGAGCGTGACGGTGCCGGCCGGCGCGGTGAACCAGACGCCCAGACCGGCCGTCACGATCACCGTCAGGACGACGGCGGCGAATCTGCGGAGGCCGGCGAGCGCGGCTATGAAGCCCAGGACCAGCAGCGGCAGGCTGTTGGAGGCGACGTGCTCCCAGCCGGCGTGCAGGAAGGCGGACGGCACGACGTCCCGAAGCTCCGAGGCCTCCCGCGGGGAGACGCCGTAGGTGTCCAGCTGGTGGCCGGTCAGCGTGTCGATGCCTTCCAGCACCCACAGCAGCGCCACCCAGCCGAGCATGACCGCCCCGGCCGTGACGGCCCGTGCGGTGGTGGTCGTGCGTGCGGTCATGGTCACCCCCTGTCGACCCCTGTTGCTTCATCCGTTGCAACGTACGGAGCCCCTGGCTCGGTTCCGACGGGCGTCCGCCGGATAGGCTCGCCGGTGTGGATTCCGGGACTTCAGTGAGTCAGCAGCAGCGCCGGCCTTGGATTGTCGGGGTTTCCGGCGCCTCCGGTACCCCGTTCGCGGCCTCCGTCCTGCGGGGGCTGCTGGACGCGGGGGAGAGCGTCGACCTGGTGGTGAGCCGCGCGTCGCGGCTGACGCTGCTGGACGAGACGGGGATCGCCTTCCGCGACGCGCACTGGCGCGAGGACCTGCGGAGCTGGCTGGCGCGGGGCGCGGACGGGAAGCCGGACACGTTCGCCGTGGGGGGCGGCGCGCTGGAGCGGGTGCGGCACTGGGTCGCGGGTGATCTCGCGGCCGGGCCGTCGTCGGGGTCGTACCCGGCCAAGGGGATGCTGATCGTGCCGGCGTCGACGGCCTGCGTGGCCGGGGTGGCGCTGGGACTCTCGAAGGATCTCCTGCAACGGGCGGCGAGCGTGACGCTCAAGGAGCGCCGCACGCTGGTCGTCGCCGTGCGCGAGACACCGCTCAGCGGTCAGACGCTGAAGCAGATGGTGGCGCTCGACGAGGCGGGCGCCGTGGTGCTGCCCGCCTCTCCGGCGTTCTACGCGGGGGCGACGCACATCCAGGACCTCGTGGACTTCGTCGCCGGGCGGGTGCTGGACGCGGCGGGGGTGCCGCACCGGCTGTACCGCCGCTGGGAGGGAGAGCTCGGTGGAGGCTCCCGTGAGAGGGCCTGAGGGTCAGCGCCTCTTGTCGGTGCGCGGTGCGCGGGTCTTGTCGACGCGGTGGGCGGCGGGCTGGTGGGCACGCGAGCGGTTGGCCAGATCCTGCAGCTCGCGCATCCGGGCGTAGGCCATCTCGATCGTGTACACGGTGTCAGTCACTCCTGAAGATTCGAAAGCGTTTTTCGATTGCTCGGAAAGATTCGCAGGGTGCGAACCCTGTTGTGCCTTAGATTCTACACGTAAACTCGCGGTACTGCTGAATAATGGAAGGTCTCAGTCACATGGACGCGGTGGACAGGCAGCTCATCCAGGCACTCAGAGAGAACGGCAGGGCCTCGTACGCCGAGCTGGGGCGGCTCGTGGGGCTCTCCGGGCCCAGCGTCACCGACCGCATCAACCGGCTGGAATCCGCCGGTGTCATCACCGGTTACCGCGCGACCGTCGACGCCGCCTCACTCGGGCTCGGCGTCACCGCGCTCATCGGCATCTCGCTCTCCGACGCCGCCGACCACGAGGACGTGGCGCACCGGCTCAAGGACCTCGCCGAGATCGAGGACTGCTGGTTCATCGCCGGCGACGACTCCTTCACGCTCAAGGTGCGGGTCGGGGACGTGGACGGACTGGAGAAGACGATCCGCAGGCTCAGCGGCACCAAGGGCGTCTCCCGCACCCGTACGACGGTGGTGCTCTCCACGAAGTGGGAGAACAGGGTCGGCGAGCTGCCCGAAGAGGTGTGACGCCGACCTGCGGACGGGGGTGCGGAGGGCCGGAGGCCGGGGGAGTACGGTTGGCCGGAGTCTGTTACGTAGAGATATGGGAGGCGCCCTAGTGGACGCGGGACTCAAGCGCGAGCTGGAGGAGAAGGTCCGGGCCGGCGAGCGGCTGACCCGCGAGGACGGGATCGCGCTCTACGGGTCCGACGACCTGGCCTGGCTCGGCGGGCTGGCCCACGAGGTGCGGACGAGGAAGAACGGCGACGTCGTCCACTTCAACGTCAACCGCCACCTCAACATGACGAACGTGTGCACCGCGTCCTGCGCCTACTGCTCGTTCCAGCGCAAGCCGGGCGAGAAGGACGCGTACACGATGCGGATCGAGGAGGCCGTCCGCCTCGCCAAGGCGATGCAGGGCGAGAACCTCACCGAGCTGCACATCGTCAACGGCCTGCACCCCACCCTCCCGTGGCGCTACTACCCGCGCTCCCTGAGCGCGCTGAAGGAAGCCCTGCCGGAGGTGGCGCTCAAGGCGTTCACGGCGACGGAGATCCACCACTTCGAGACGATCTCGGGGCTCACGGCCTCGGAGATCCTCGACGAGCTGATCGACGCCGGCCTGGAGTCGCTGACCGGCGGCGGCGCGGAGATCTTCGACTGGGAGGTCCGCCAGCACATCGTCGACCACAACACCCACTGGGAGGACTGGTCGCGCATCCACCGCCTCGCGCACGAGAAGGGGCTCAAGACCCCGGCGACGATGCTGTACGGGCACATCGAGGAGCCCCGTCACCGCGTCGACCACGTGCTGCGACTGCGCGAGATGCAGGACGAGACCGGCGGTTTCCAGGTCTTCATCCCGCTGCGCTACCAGCACGACTTCGTGGACATGAAGGACGGCAAGGTCCGCAACACCCTCCAGGCCCGGACGTCGATGGCGACCGGCGCGGAGGCGCTCAAGACCTTCGCGGTCTCGCGGCTGCTCTTCGACAACGTCCCGCACGTCAAGGTGTTCTGGGTGATGCACGGGGTGCAGACCGCGCAGCTCGCCCTCCAGCACGGCGCGGACGACATGGACGGCTCCGTCGTCGAGTACAAGATCACGCACGACGCGGACGACTACGGCACGCCGAACAAGCTCGGCCGTGAGGACCTGCTCGACCTCATCCGGGACGCGGGCTTCCGGCCCGTGGAGCGCAACACCCGGTACGAGATCCTCCGCGAGTACCCGGGCCCGGACGCGGATCGGCGCGAGTCGCCGCAGCCGATGCGCGTCTGACCCACCCCCGGGTCGCCTGGCCGCCCTCGGCCGCCAGGAACCGCAAGGGCCGAAGAGCCCCGCCCCGCGGTGTCCACCGCCCGGAGCGGGGCTTTCCCGCGTGTCGGAACAGGTTTGCCGACCCATGGCGGTAATAGCTAATCTGCCGACATGGCTCTTACATTTGAAGTGGATCCCGCCTTCGACCCCGCGCTGCGGGACGGCATCACCACGCTCTGGGCCGATGTCACCAACGCGGGCGGGGCCGTCGGGTTCCTGCCGCCGGTGACGCCGGACGAGATCCGTCCGGAGCTGGTCAAGCACCTCTCGGGCATGGTGGAGGGCCGCACCCGGCTCGTCGTCGGCCGCGACGAGGACGGCGTGGTCGCCGCCACCGCCTTCCTCACCCACAACACCCACCGGCTGATGCGCCACTGGATCGGGCTGTACACGGTGATGGTCCACCCCCGCCACCAGGGCAAGGGGCACGGCCGCGCGCTGATGGCGGCGGCGGCCGACGCCGCCCGCGCGATCGACGGCATCGACGCCGTCCGGCTCACCTGCCGCGGCGGCACGGGCGCCGACCGCTTCTACGCCTCGTGCGGCTACAAGGAGGTCGGCCGGGTCCCGGACGCCATCCGGGTGGCCGAGGACGACTACCGGGACGACGTCATCATGCTGCTCCCCCTCTTCCGGTAACGGGGGTGTGCGGGGCGCGTTCCGGGCCCCGGGGAGAGCCCCGTCCCCGCCCGAAGGGGAGCCCTGGGAACCGACGGAATTCGGGGCATGCTTCACTGGTCGGGCAGAGTCGCACCCTGCACGACCGCAGAAACGTCGGACGTAGAGAGAAGGCAAGCCGTGTCCGCTGCCAAGCCGAGCGCAACGATCCGGTACACCGCGTTGCGTCTGCTGATTTTCGTCGGCTGCTTCTTCGTCTCCGGTGTGGCGGTCCACTTCGGGCTGCTGCCCGCCGGTGCCGGTGGTTCCAACGCCGTCTGGGTCATCCTCCTCGGCCTGGTGCTCTCCGCTCCGCTCAGCTTCATCCTGCTGCGCAAGCAGCGCGACGAGATGTCCCAGCAGATCGTCTCCACGGTCGACCGGACCAAGGCCAGGCTCGACGCCAACCGCACCCGCGAGGACGGCGTCACCCCGTAGCCGCGGGGCCGCCGCCGACGCCGCTCGGCACGGCCCACGCTCCGTAACGTTCCTCACAGCCCCGTCCCACGCGGACGCGCCCCGGACCCGAGCACCCGCTCCGGTACCGGGGTTTCGTCGTTCCCGGGCACGGAGGAGCACCAGTCGGACAGAAAGGGACCCAAGCGGACCTTTGAGGTTCTCAAAGTACAAGTGTTAACGTGTTCGCCATGAACACCGCAGTGCGCACCCACCACGCCATGAGCCCACGGCTCGTGGCGCGCCTGCACGTGGATCTCTGCCGCTGTATGTCCGCGGTCTGTTGCCGCAACGTCTGAACCGGCATCATGCAGCGGCGCCGCCCCTGACGCGGGCGCCGCATCCCCGTCCCCGTTCCACCGCACGTCGGTACGTCCGTCCCGTACGTCCCGCCGCGTCCCGCTGCGTCCTTCCAGGAGTGTGTCCGTGTCCGCGAACTCCGCGTCCCCCGAGACCGAAACCGGCAAGCCGGCCGGTTCCGGCTTCCGCATACCCAGAGTCCCGTTCTGGATCCAGATCGTCGCCGGTCTGGTCCTCGGTGTCCTGCTCGGCTGGCTCACCCGCAGCCAGGACATCGACTGGCTCTACACCACGCTCGACAAGGTCGGCCACATCTTCGTCCAGCTCCTCAAGCTGGCCGTCGCGCCCCTCGTCTTCTTCGCGATCATGGTGTCGATCACCAACCTGCGCAAGGTCAACAACGCGGCGCGGCTGGCCACCCGCACGCTGCTCTGGTTCATGATCACGTCGCTGATCGCCGTCGCCATCGGCCTCGCGATCGGCCTGATCACCAACCCGGGCTCGGGCACCGGCCTCACCCCGAAGGACGGCGCCAAGCCGGAGCACGCGGGTTCCTGGCTGGACTTTCTCACCGGCATCATCCCGACGGACGTCATCACGCCGTTCACCGAGCTGAACGTCCTGCAGATCGTCTTCATGGCGGCCGTCGCCGGTATCGCCGCGCTCCAGCTCGGCGAGAAGGCCAAGCCGATCCTCACCCTCAGCGAGTCGATCCTGGAGCTCCTCCAGAAGGCCCTGTGGTGGGTCATCCGTCTCGCCCCCCTCGGCACCGTCGGCCTCATCGGCTACGCGATCGCCGACTACGGCTGGGACCTGATCGGCAAGTACGCGACGTTCACCGCCGACGTCTACATCGGCTGCGCCCTGGTGCTGTTCGGCGTCTACCCGCTGCTGCTCGCCACGGTCGCCAAGGTCAGCCCGCTGCAGTTCTTCAAGGGCGCCTGGCCCGCGATCCAGCTCGCCTTCGTCTCCCGCTCCTCGGTCGGCACCATGCCGGTCACCCAGAAGGTCACCGAGCGCCTCGGTGTCCCGAAGGAGTACGCCAGCTTCGCGGTGCCGTTCGGCGCCACGACCAAGATGGACGGCTGCGCAGCGATCTACCCGTCGCTGGCGGCGATCTTCATCGCGCAGATCTTCGACGTCCAGCTGGGCATCGGTGACTACGTCCTGATCGCGTTCGTCTCGGTCATCGGTTCGGCGGCCACCGCCGGTCTCACCGGCGCGACCGTCATGCTGACCCTCACCCTGTCGACGCTGGGCCTCCCGCTGGAGGGCGTGGGCCTGCTGCTCGCCATCGACCCGATCCTGGACATGATGCGCACCGCCACGAACGTGGCCGGCCAGGCGCTGGTCCCGGTGCTCGTCTCGGCCCGGGAGAAGATCCTGGACCACGACGCGTACAACTCGGCGTCGGCCTCCCCGGTCGACGAGCCCGAGGCACACGACGCGGAGCCGAAGGGCGTGCCCGTCGCCGCCTGACACCGTCGTACGGCACCACCCGCACCACCGGAGCGCCCCCGGCCCGTCAGGCCGGGGGCGCTCCGGTGTGTCGAGGCCGGGGGAGGGCCCGTCCGGGAGCGCCGAAACCGGGGGAGAGCAGTACGAGCGGGAAGCGGCCCGGACCGCCGGGACGTCCGTGCGGGCGTGGGTGCGCGGGGAGCTGACCGCGGTCGGGGAGGCGGAGCCCGGCCCGGCGGCCGTCAGCACCAGCCGGGCCGTGCTCATGTAGGGAGCGCTCCCGTCCGCCGGTGCGGGCCGGGTAGGACGGCACACCATCAGCTCCCGTGGCCCGGCCTGGGGGACCCACGGATCGGTACGGCTCCGGTCGGTGAGGTGCGGGGCCTCGGCGCCGTAGGCTTACGAGGAGTGGCGGGGGCGGGAGGAAGTCCGACGTGAGTGCAGTGAAGAGCAAACGCATGCCGCGTGCCGTGCGGGAGCGGCAGATGATGGACGCCGCGGTGCAGACCTTCGGGCAGCGCGGGTACCGGGCCGCCTCGATGGACGAGATCGCGGAGCTGGCCGGTGTGTCCAAGCCCCTGGTCTACCTGTATCTGAACTCCAAGGAGGAGCTCTTCACCGCCTGCATCCGCCGTGAGGCGCAGGCGCTGATGGAAGCGGTCCGGGCCGGGGTGGAGCCGGGGCTGCCGGCCGACCGGCAACTGTGGGCGGGGCTGCGGGCGTTCTTCACGCACACCGCGGAGAACCCGGACGGCTGGGCGGTGCTGCACCAGCAGGCGCGCTCGCAGGGGGAGCCGTTCGTCGGTGAGGTCGCGGTGCTGCGGGAGGAGATCGTCGCCTTCGTGACGGAGCTGATCGGTGCGGCCGCGCGCGAGGCCCACCACGACCCCGCACTGCCCGACCGGGACGTGGCCGGGCTCGCGCAGGCGCTCGTGGGGGCGGCGGAGGCGCTCGCCGGGTGGGCGAACGTCACCCCGGGTGTCTCGGCCAGGGAGGCGGCGACCACCCTGATGAACTTCTCCTGGGCGGGCCTGGAGAATCTGATGCACGGACGCGGCTGGCAGTCCCGCGAGGGCTGAGAGCCCGCCGGGTGGCCCGCGATCGCGCGGTCAGCCGTCCCGGACCACGCTGCCGGTGAGGTGGACGCGGCTCTCGCCCCGTACCTGGAAGTCGGATCCCGCCGCCGCGTAGGTGACCGTGGCGGGCAGCAGGACGGGGGCCTTGAAGTCGGCCCGTACCGAGAGGATGTCGTCCCGCCCGCCCCTTCCGGGGCCCGAGGCCGGTCCGTTCTCCGCCTCCGCGAGGCAGCGGGCGACCGTCCACATGCCGTGGGCGATGTGCCGGGGGAAGCCGAACAGCCGGGCGGTGAGCGGGTGCAGGTGGATCGGGTTCCGGTCGCCCGAGGCGGCGCCGTAACGGCGCCCGAGGTCGCTGGGCAGCCGCCACTCGGCGACCGCCGGCAGCTCACGCGGGGCCGGTGGCGCGGGCGGCCCGGTGGCGGCGGACGTGTCGGTGGGGTGGCGGGACAGATAGCCGCTGCGTGACTCCCAGACCGTCTCGCCCGCGAGTCGTGCCTCGGTGGCCATCGTGACCTCGGTGCCGCGCCGATGGGGCGTCAGTTCGACGGCGCGCACCCGGAGTTCCAGCGGGTCCGTCGGCCGCAGCGGCCGGTGGCGGGTGATCTCGATCCAGGTGTGCACCAGACCGAGGACCGGCAGCGGGAAGGCCCGGCCCGTCATGATCCGCAGGGCGAGCGGGAAACCCAGGACGTGCGGGTAGGTGAGCGGCAGGCTGTCCGCGCCGGTGAAGCCGCAGACGGACCGGTACGTGGCGAGGGGGCCCGGTGCGGCGGGCGCGGCGGGCCGCACCTCGCGGGTGGCGGGCAGGGACGCTCCGGGGCGGCCCGCCCGCTTGAAGGGGGAGGTGACGGCCCCGCGCAGGAGGGTCGTGCCGAGGGCGGCCATGGCTCAGGCCCCCAGCAGGCTCTGGCCGCAGACCCGTACGACCTGGCCGTTGACGGCGCTGGAGGCGGGCTGGGCGAACCAGGCGGTGGTCTCGGCGACGTCCACCGGGAGGCCGCCCTGGGAGAGGGAGTTCATCCGGCGGCCGGCCTCCCGGATGAAGAGCGGCACGGCGGCCGTCATCTTCGTCTCGATGAAGCCGGGCGCGACCGCGTTGACGGTGACGCCGTGGTCGGCGGCGGCGCGCGGCGCCAGGGAGCGGACCAGGCCGATGATGCCCGCCTTGCTGGCCGCGTAGTTGGTCTGGCCGTTGTTGCCCGCGATGCCGGCGATGGACGCGGTGGCGACGATCCGGCCGCCGCGGTTGACGGTGCCCGCCTTCAGCAGGGCGTCCGTCGTCCTCAGGACGCTGTCGAGGTTGACCTCGACGACCTGGGCCCAGCGTTCGGCCGGCATGTTGGCGAGCCGCCGGTCGCGGGTGATGCCGGCGTTGTGGACGAGGACGTCCAGGCCGTCCGGGGCCGCGGCGGCGATGCGTCCGGCCGCGTCGGGCGCGGTGATGTCCAGCGGCAGGGCGGTGGCGCCGAGCCGGTCGGCGGTGCGCACCAGGTCCTCCTGGGCCTGCGGCACGTCCAGGCAGATCACCTGGGCGCCGTCCCTGGCCAGCACGGAGGCGACCGAGGCGCCGATCCCGCGGGCCGCGCCGGTGACCAGCGCGGTGCGCCCGGACAGCGGGGCCGCCCAGTCGGCGACCGGGTCCGGGGCGGCGTCGGTGAGTTCGACGACCTGGCCGCTGACGTACGCGGACCGGGGGGAGAGCAGGAAGCGCAGGGTGGACTCGGCCGAGGCGGCGGCACCCGGAACCACCCGCAGCAACTGCGCGGTGGCGCCCCGGCCGATCTCCTTGCCGAGCGAGCGCACGAACCCTTCGAGTGCCTGCTGGGCCGCCGCCTGGTGGTGGTCGTCGGCGGAGAGCGGAGTGCCGAGGACGACGATCCGGCCGCCCGTGGCCAGCGACCGTACGACGGGGTGCAACCGGGCGTGGACTGCGGCCAGTCCGGCCGCCGTGGTGATCCCCGTCGCGTCCAGGACGATCCCCGCCGGGCGGTCGGCCTGTCCGGTGACCTGGAGACCGGTGGCGGCGAGCACCGGGGCGAGCGAGGCCCCGAGGGCCGACCCACCGGCCGTGAGGTGCAGCAACGGCCCGTCGAGCGCGGGTGTCTCCAAGGTCCAGCGGCGCAGTCGCACGGGCTGCGGCAGGCCGAGCCGGCGGGTCAGGAAACGGCCGGGGGCTGTGCCGGTCAGATGCAGATAGCGGTCGGCCATTGTCCAGACTCCTGCTCGGTCGTAGATTTACTCCTGAGTAAGGTTACTCAAGGGTCAGGAGTAGGTCGAGATGAGTTGGTCGCGTTGATTCCCCTGCCACTGCCGCAGCCGCGCCGGGTCGCCGTCATCGGCGGCAGCCGGATCCCGTTCGCCCGCTCCGACGGCCCCTACGCCGAGGCCTCCAACCAGCAGATGCTGACCGCCGCGCTGGACGGACTGGCCGAACGCTTCGGTCTGCGCGGGGAGTCGGTGGGCGAGTTCGTCGCGGGCGCGGTCCTCAAGCACAGCCGCGACTTCAATCTGGCCCGCGAGACGGTCCTGGGCTCGGTCCTCGACCCGCGCACCCCGGCGTACGACGTCCAGCAGGCCTGCGGCACCGGGCTCCAGGCCGTGATCGCGGCCGCGAACAAGATCGCGCTCGGCGCCGTCGACTCGGCGGTCGCGGGCGGCGCGGACACCACCAGCGACGCCCCGCTCGGCGTCAACGACCAGCTGCGCAGGATCCTGCTCCGGGCGCGGCGGGCGACGTCGGCGGGCGGCAGGCTCAAGGCGCTCGCGGCCGTACGCCCCCGCCACCTCGTGCCGGACATCCCGCGCAACGCCGAACCCCGCACCGGTCGGTCGATGGGCGAGCACGCCGCCGTCACCGCCCTGAAGTGGGGCATCGCCCGCGAGGAGCAGGACCTGCTCGCGGCCACCAGCCACCAGCGGCTCGCCGCCGCGTACGAACGCGGCTTCCTGGACGACCTGGTGGTCCCCTACCTCGGTCTGGAACGCGACCAGAACCTCCGTCCCGGCTCCACCGTCGAGAAACTGGCCGGCCTCGATCCGGTGTTCGGCGCCGGCCACCCCGACGCGACGATGACCGCGGGGAACTCGACCCCGCTCACCGACGGAGCCGCCACCGTGCTGCTGGCGAGCGAGGGGTGGGCCGAGGCCCGCGGCCACCGGCCGCTCGCCTACCTGTCGTTGTACGAGACGGCCGCGGTGGACTACGTGGACGGCGAGGACGGGCTGCTGATGGCGCCCGCGTACGCCGTACCGCGGATGCTGGAGCGGGCCGGGCTCGGCATCGAGGACTTCGACCTCGTCGAGATCCACGAGGCGTTCGCCTCCCAGGTGCTGGCCACCCTGGCCTCCTGGGAGAAGCAGGGCCTGGCCCCCGTGGACCGCCACAAACTCAACGTGGCCGGGTCGTCCCTCGCCACCGGGCACCCGTTCGCCGCGACCGGGGCCCGGATCGTCGCCACCCTCGCCAAGCTCCTCGCGGAGCGGGACGCCCCGGGCCGTGGCCTGATCTCCGTCTGCGCGGCGGGCGGCCAGGGGGTCACGGCGATCCTCGAACGCCCCTGACGCCCCTCCGGAACACCTCTCCACCGCACACGCACGCCCCAGCAGCCCGCGTCGGCGCCGGAGCCCAGGGACGGGCCCGGCGCCGGATCCCATGTCGAGGAGCCGCCCGTGTCCACGCCCGCCTCTGCCGCCGTATCCGCGACCCCCGCCGCGCCCTCCTCCCCCGTCCTGGTCGAACCGACCCGGGTCAGGGCGGCGGACGGCACGGTGCGGGAGGTCTCCGTACCCCTGTTCGCGCCGGCCGTCCGGCGCGGCTCGCTCGCCGAGATCCCCTTCGACAACGCGCGGGAGGCTCCGGCCGAGGCCGTGCTCAGCCGCAAGCGGGCCGACGGCGGCTGGCAGGACGTGACCGCCGCCGACTTCGCCGCCGAGGTCCAGGCCGTCGCCAAGGGCCTGATCGCCGAGGGCCTCCAGGCGGGCGACCGGGTCGCGATCATGGCCCGTACGACCTACGAGTGGACGCTGCTCGACTTCGCGTCCTGGGCGGCCGGGCTGGTCACCGTGCCCGTCTACCCGACCTCGTCCGCCTTCCAGACCCGCTGGATCCTCCAGGACTCCGGGGCCGCGGCCTGCGCCGTGGAGACCAAGGAGCAGGGCAGGCTGGTCAGTCAGGAACGGCAGCAGATCGGCTCGCTGACCCACCTGTGGCAGTTCGACACGGGCGCCATCGGCCGGCTGAAGACGCTGGGCAAGGACATCCCGGACGCGGTGGTCGCCGCACGCCGCGCCACACTGGAACCGCACAGCCCCGCCACCCTGATCTACACCTCGGGCACCACGGGCCGTCCCAAGGGCTGCGTCCTGACCCACGGCAACTTCTTCGCTGAGGTCGACAACGCCATCGAACTGCTCCACCCCGTCTTCAAGTCCGTCTCCAAGGACCCGGCGTCCACCCTGCTCTTCCTGCCGCTCAGCCATGTCTTCGGCCGGATGGTCGCCATCGGCTGCATGCGGGCCAGGGTCAGGCTCGGCCACGCACCCTCGATCCGCACCGAGGACCTGCTCGCGGACCTGGCGGGCTTCGAGCCGACCTTCCTGCTGGCCATCCCGTACGTCCTGGAGAAGGTCTACAACACCGGCCGGGCCACCGCCGAGAAGATGGGCCGCGCCTCCTCCTTCGACCGTGCGGCCCGCATCGCCCAGCGCTACGGCGAGGCGGTCGAGGCCGCCCAGCACGGCACCGGCCCCGGACCGGGCCTCGGGCTGCGGGCCGCCCGTGCCCTGTACGACCCGCTGGTCTATCGGCGCATCCGGGCCGCCCTCGGCGGCCGGGTGCGGTACGCGATCTGCGGCGGCTCCCCGCTGGGCCACCGGCTCGCGGCGTTCTACGCGGGCGCCGGCATCCAGATATTCGAGGGGTACGGGCTGACGGAGACCACCGCCGCCGCCACCGTCACCCCGCCCCTCAAACCGCGCCTGGGCACGGTGGGCTGGCCGCTGCCGGGCACCGCCGTACGGATCGCCGACGACGGCGAGGTGCTGCTCAGCGGCGGCCAGGTCTTCCAGGGCTACTGGGACGCCGAGCGCGGCGGGCCGGTCCCGTACCTGGAGGACGACTGGTTCCCCACGGGCGACCTGGGGGCGCTGGACGAGGGCGGCTACCTCACGATCACCGGCCGCAAGAAGGACATCCTCATCACCTCCGGCGGCAAGAACGTCACCCCGGCCCCGCTGGAGGACTGGCTGCGCGCCCACCCGCTGGTCGGCCAGTGCATGGTCGTCGGCGACGACAAGCCGTTCATCGGCGCACTGATCACCCTGGAGCCGGACGGGCTCGCCCACTGGCGCCGGATGCGGAAGAAGGAGGGCGTCCCGCTCCGCGAACTCGTCCACGACGACGAGCTGCACACGGCGCTCCAGCGCGCGGTCGACGAGGCCAACCGGCTGGTCTCGCGGGCCGAGTCGATCCGCAAGTTCACCGTGCTGCCCAAGGAGTTCACCGAGGAGGCCGGCCACCTCACACCGTCCCTGAAGCTGAAGCGGGACGCCATCACCCGGGACTTCGCCGAGGAGATCGAGGCGCTGTACCGGAAGTAGGGGCGGCGCGGGGCGGTTCTCCGCCGCCTGGTACGGGGTACCGCTCATCGTGCTGGGCACGGTGAGCGGCCTGTGCCTCCCCGGGTGCGGCGCTACAGCGCTACGGCCAGAAGAGCTTGCTCTCGTCCGACGCGTGACGGGCAGCCGGAACCTGCGGCTCTACCACCGTGTACCCCAGGCCGCGCAGTACCTGGGCGGCCGTGTCCGGCGCATCCCTCACCGCGGTCCTCAACTGCATCAACCGCCAGTTCCGCAGGTGTTCGTCGACCACGGCCTTCCACCCCGGCTCCGTGTCGATCGCGAACTCCCGCTGCATGAACAGGAGTACGTCCTCCAACGCCGGCCGCATCCGGTGCCCACCGACCGGCAGGTGCATCTCTGCCAGACGAGGCAACCTGTCTCGCTTCAGACCATGCTTCGGCCGCCCACGCTCAGCCAGGCGCAGCAGGTATGCCATCTCGTCGCGATGGGCGTGGATCTGAAGGTGCGCACCCGGCGGCTCCTTGCTGTTCCGCACATATTCGTAGCGCAACAGCGGATCGGGAACGCCCGCGTAGAACAGGTGCAGGTCGGCCTGGTCGGTGGCCATGTACGTGCTGGAGCCGTCCCAGCAGCAGAAGTACCGGACACCCAGGCTAAGACGCTCCTCGCCACCGATCCGTACGGGGATGCGCTGTTCGACCTCGCTGTCGGTTATCGGAGAGACCCTGATCCGCGACCCCATGTTCAGAGCATGGAAACGCGGGGTGTCCTCACCGAGGACACCCCGCGTCAACGACGTCAGTTGGTCGGCGAAGCCCTCCGCCAGCACATCAAGGGCCTTGGCCTTGTCAGCTGTCACCGTCAAGAAGGTAGTCGAGTCCTTCGATGGTGTGCCAAACGTCCAGCTCGCGCAGGCTGAGACTGTATGTTGCCGCGCGCTCCGCCAGCTCTTCATAGCTCATGTGGACGTCAGCCAGCAGCCTCTCACGCTGCTCCACAAGCTCGCTGCGCGTCCTATGGATCACAGTCGGCATAACTCGCTCCCCGGTGTCGATGGCCGTAGTCAAGCAGGGGGTACTGACAACCATGCTGTCACTCTCGCCGAAAGTCACCCGCACGGGTCCTGACGTCCGACTGCCCGTGACCAGTCAGGCGAACAAGGGAACGACGTGCTGAGCTTTGCCTCACAGAGGTGTCTCCGCCCGCCGCACGGCTTACGTTGGACCGGTCACGGCCGACCACGGAGGTGCCTCGCATGCGGATCGCCACAACGATCTTCCTCACCGACGAGACGATCACGCCGGTACGGCTCGCGCGTGAGCTGGAGCAGCGCGGGTTCCACGGGCTGTACCTGCCCGAGCACACCCACATCCCCGTCAGCCGGGAGACCCCCTACCCGGCGGGTGGCGAGCTTCCGGCCGAGTACGGGCGGACGCTGGACCCCTTCGTGGCGCTGGCGCAGGCGGCGGCGGTCACCGAGCGGCTGGCGCTGGGCACCGGCATCACGCTGATCGCCCAGCACGACCCCATCGACCTGGCCAAGCAGGCCGCCACCCTGGACCACCTCTCCGCCGGACGCCTCACCCTCGGGATCGGCTTCGGCTGGAACGTGGAGGAGGCGGCCGACCACGGGGTCGAGTGGGCGACGCGGCGGTCCCTGGGCAGCGACCGGCTGGCGCTGATGCGTGCCCTGTGGGCGGACGAACCCACCGCCTACGAGGGCCGGTTCGCGTCGGTGCGGGCGAGCCACGCCTACCCCAAGCCGGTGCAGGGACGGCGCGGTCCGGTGAACGGCCCCCGCACCCTGATCGGCGGGGCGGCGGGCCCGAAGCTCTTCGCGCAGATCGCCCGGGACGCGGACGGCTGGCTGCCGATCGGCGGGCGGGGGCTGACCGAGGCGCTGCCGAAGCTGCGTACGGAATGGGAGGCGGCGGGCCGCGACCCCGGGCACCTCCAGGTGGTGCCGTACGCCGTCGTGCCCGGCCCCGGCAAGCTGGCGCACTACGCGGAGCTGGGGATCGAGGAGGTCGTGCTGCACCTCCCGTCGGCCGGGGAGACGGAGGTGCTGCGGGCGCTGGACGCGTACGCGGCGTACCTCTGAGGGGCCCTCCCCGGCGGGGCCGGCCCGATTCGCGGTGGCCCGGGCAAGGGGTGGAACCGGCGAGGCTAAAATCGCATCTATCACCTCCGGACATCGATGGTGCGGCCCGTGTGCGTGTGTGCCCGGCTGCCTGGGAGCGGGAGCACGATGAACAGGCCGTTGCGCCACATAGCCATCTTCTGCGGACTGCTGATGCTGGCCCTGCTGATTCGGACGAACTGGCTGCAATATGCCAAGAGCGAGGAACTGGCCACCCACGAGCACAACCGCCGGGTGAAGATCACCCAGTTCGCGACGCCGCGCGGCGACATCATCGTGGGCGGCAAGGCGATCACCGGGTCGAAGGAGGTCGAGGGGACCGACTTCAAGTACCAGCGCACCTTCAAGCAGGGCAAGATGTACGCCCCGGTCACCGGCTACGCCTCACAGGCGCAGGGCATGTCCCTCCTGGAGAACACGTACGACTCCATCCTCAGCGGCGAGGACGAGCGGTTCGCCTTCCAGCAGGCCAAGGGCATCCTCACCGGTGAACCGCGGCGCGGCGGCGACGTGATCACCACGATCGACCCCAAGGCGCAGAAGGAGGCCTACAAGGGCCTGACGGACCTGGACGCCCGGGGCGCGGTCGTCGCGCTGGAGCCGTCGACCGGCAAGGTGCTCGCCCTGGTCTCGACCCCCTCGTACGACCCCTCGGTCTTCGCCGGGAACTCCTTCAAGGAGGGCGACAAGTTCCAGGCGCTCGTGGACGACAAGAGCAAGCCGCTGGCCAACCGGCCGCTGCGTGAGACCTTCCCGCCCGGTTCCACCTTCAAGATCCTCACGGCCGCCGCCGCTCTGGAGGCCGGTGTCGTGACGGACGTCAACGCGCCGACCGACGCGGTCTCCCCGTACCCGCTGCCGCAGTCGACGTCGAAGATCAGCAGTGAGGCCGGCGACGCGACGTGCAACAAGGCGTCGATGAAGACGGCCATGCAGTACTCCTGCAACAACGTCTTCCTGGACGCCGCGCTGAAGGTCGGCGACGAGAAGATGCGCGAGACGGCCGAGAAGTTCGGCTTCAACAAGGACGTCTACTCGGAGGAGTTCGGCGACCTGCTCGCCACGAAGAGCCTCTACCCCGAGGAGCTCGACAAGCCCGGCACCGCGCTGACGGGTATGGGCCAGGGCAGCCTGACGAGCACCCCGATGCAGATGGCGATGGTGACGGCGGCGCTCGCCAACGACGGCAAGCTGATGCAGCCGCACATCGTCGAGGAGTTGCGCGGGCCGGACCTCTCGACCCTGGAGCGGCACGACCCGAAGGAGATGAGCCAGGCGGTCTCCCCGGAGACGGCCAAGAAGGTCCAGGAGATGATGGAGTTCACCGCCAAGGAGGGCAGCGCCCAGAAGGCGCTGATCGACGGCGTGACGGTGGGCGGCAAGACGGGTACGGCCCAGCGCGGCAACGACGTGAGCAAGGAAGTCCCGTACGGCTGGTTCGTCTCCTACGGCAAGGCGTCGGACGGCCGGTCGGTGGCGGTCGCGGTGTTCATCGACCCGACGGCGATGGACATCTCCCGCTCCGACATCTCCGGTGGCCGCCTCGGCGCCCCGATCGCCAGGAGCGTGATGCGGGCGGTGCTCGGGAAGTAGCCCCGCACGCACCCCTGGGACAGGAGCCCCCGCCCGGCGACGCGCCGGGCGGGGGCTCTGTCATCCGGCGGGGGTCACGGCGGGGGCGGGGGCCGGGGTGCCGCCGTCCCCCGCCCGGCTCCCGGCCAGCCGCAGGGTCACGGCGGTGGCGAGCCCTGCCAGCAGGCCGCAGGTCAGAGCCGCCGGGACGCCGCTGCCCAGGGCGCCGGTCAGATACCGCCAGCCCCACCGCATGCTCGAGTCCGTCCCGATCACCACGAACTGGAACAGCTGGTTCACCAGCAGCCCGAGGACGGTCGCGCAGACCCCGCCGACCGCCGTCGCCGGCACGGTGGCCCGGGTGAGCAGGACGGGCAGCAGCCGCAGCGCCCACCACACCACGGCGAGCAGCGCCACGTCGGCGAGGCGGTACACGAGCCAGTGCCCGAGCGAACCGCCGGCCGGGGCCGACCAGCCGCCGAGCAGCAGCCATGTGCGCAGCAGTTCCCCGGGTTCGGAGAGCAGCCGGCCCGGCAGCGAGACCGTCTGGATGGACGCGGCCACCGACTCGTAGGAGAGGACCACCAGGGACAGGGCGACCACGGCGGTACCGGCGCTCGCGGCCGTCCGGGCGGCCCGCGCCGGCACGTCCTTCAGCGGCAGCGGGCCCGCCCCCTTCGCGGTGATCCGCGCGGTGAGCACGACCGCCGCGGCCGCGACGAGCGAGGCCACCACGGTGATCTGATGCCCGGAGGAGGCCATGCTCGCCAGCTGGGGCAGGATCCGGTAACTTCCGCGTCCGTTCGAGGCGATCAGCCACGGTGCGGAGACGGTCGCCGCCAGCATCCCGGCCACCATGCCCCAGGCCCACACGGCGAGAAGCGTGCCCACGGCCCGGCGGTTCACCGGCGGCAGCCTGCGGACCAGGAGCAGCGCCCCGGGGACGAAGAAGGCGAAGACCGCCGCGAACCGGATCTGCATCGCGGTCTCGTGCAGCGCCAGGTACCGGGAGGCGTCCGCGCCGCCGGGCTCCCCGATCTCGCCCAGCACCCCGGTGCCGAACCGGAGCGCGTCGGGAGGGTCGTACGACCACGGGGAGAGCCAGTACTGGAGATCGGCGACCAGCCGCCCGCCGAGCGCGTCCGTGGCGCCCTGGAGGTGCAGCGCGTTCGCGCTCGCCCCCGCCCACCACAGCAGCGCCGTCAGCAGCATCCCACCGACCAGTGCCGGTATCGCCGCGCGCCGGTATGTCATGAACGTCCCCCGATGTGATCGCACCCCGTCAAGCTCCTGACGGAGCTGGAGATTACGGGGTGGTGATCACGTGCGGATCACGGGCGGGCGCGGCGCGCTGACGGGCCCGGGGCGGGCCACCGGGGGCCGGTGGCCCGCCCCGGGGCGGCCGAGGCCCGCACGGGACGCCTCGCCACCGAGCCCCGGTCAGACGGCGGAGCCGGCCGTCCACGTCTCCCAGTCCATGTTCCAGCCGTTGAGACCGTTGTCCGGCTTGATGCTCTTCTCCGCGTCGGGGGAGTTCTTGACGGTGATCACGTCCCCGACGAGGGAGTGGTCGTAGAACCACTTGGCGGGGGTGTCGGACCCTCCGCCCTGGACGTCGCGCAGCCCGATGCACCCGTGACTGGTGCCCGCGCTGCCGAACACCGAGGGGTTGCCCCAGTAGTTGCCGTGCACGAAGGTCCCGGACGTGGACAGGCGCATGGCGTGCGGAACGTCGGTGAAGTTGTACTCGCCTCCGAAACCGACCGTGGAACTGTCCATGTGCGTCTTCTCGAACTTCTCCGAAATCACCATCTGGCCGTTGTAGGTGGGGTTCTGGGGGCTGCCACCGGATATGGGGAGCTCCTTGAAGACCTTTCCGTCGCGCGTGACCGTCATTGTCTGGGTGTTCATGTCCACCGAGGAGACCTGGGAACGTCCGACGGTGAACGTCACCGTCTTGGACTGGACTCCGTAGATTCCCGACGCGCCCTCCACCCCGTCGAGATCGAGCTTCATCGTCACCGTGGATCCGGGCTCCCAGTAATCCTTCGGGCGGATGTCGAGACGCTGTTCCCCGAACCAGTGACCGCTGACCTCCTGGCCGCTGCTGGAGGTCACGGTGATGTGCGACTGGACGGCCTTTTTGTCCGTGATCGCCTTGTCGAAGGTGAAGGATACGGGCATACCCACGCCGACCGTGGTGCCGTTGTCCGGGGTGAAGGTCCCTATGAAACTGTTTCCGTTCGACACGGTTGTGAAGGCGGAGTGTTCCACCACCGTATTTCCTTCCGATCCCTTTCCTTCCGCGGTGATCTCATATCTCGTCCCCCGTTCGAGCTGTGCGGAAGGCTTCCAGCTCTTCCTGTCGGAGGACATGGCCCCTTCGACGGCGGAACCCGTGTCGACACGGCTCATCGTCACCTTTGTCAGGGTGGCGTTCCGGGATATGACACGCGTCGCGTTGATGCTGGCCCCGGTCGACCCGTTCTCTGCCGAGATGTCGACCTCGGCGCGGGGTGCGGTGGTGGTGGGAGAGGCGGCGGCGGAATCCTTCACATCGTTGTCCGGTGCGTCGCTGCACGAGGTCAGAGAGAAAGCACCCACGAGCAGTGCGACCGTGACGTAAGCGGGTCGCGAAAGGCGCCGTGCGCGGCCGGACCGGGTGAACGCCGTGCTGACCTGAGATGTCATTCGTATTCCCTGTCGCTGGATGGTGCAGGAAGGTTCGGTGATGGAGAAAAGTGCCGGATCGGCCGTCCGGCGTGGAGTGTTCTCGGCCCGATTCGGCATCGGTGTCCTTCGGCGGAAGGTGCGGTGCTCTCCCGAGTCCGACGACTCAGGACGCGGAGCGTACGCGCGTGGTTCCGGCCGATCCGGTGCGGGTCCGCCGTGCGCCGTCGGTGGGGGAGGGCGGCGCCGCGGCAGCCCGCGAGGGGGCTTCGCGGGACGCGTCGCGTGTCGGCCCGCCGGCGTACCGGGCTCGTCCCGTGGCCCTCGACCCCCTGGGGACCGGGCCGCCGGGCGAGCCCTTCCGGTGGTCCGTCCATGGCCCTCCCGGGCGCCCGGACCGCGCCCGGCGAAGGTGGAGATTTCGTGTGCGCGGCGTGAGCCCGTGGTGCCACGAGAGGCGGGGCGCGGAGCCCTCCGCAGCGGTCCGCACCGCGACGGCCTGCACTGATGCCGCGTCAAATCCCTTGCCACCGCGCGTCGGAGATCAATATGATCAACGGGTTGGTCGCCGTGGGGGGCCCGACCGACTGCGTTCTTCGGTGAGTCCGAGGGCTCCTTCGTGCCTGCGCGCATCCGCGTGCCGGTCCGGGCGGCATCTGTTGGCACTCACGAAAAGGACACACATATGAACGTCGCGCGATCGCTGGCCGTGGGTATCGGTGTGGCCGCTCTGGTGGCCACCACCGCGGGTACGGCGCTGGCCTCGGAGACCGAGCCGGTCCTGCCGGCCGGAGTGAGCCAGGAGCAGGCCGCCGCCGACGGGAAGCTCGACCCCGAGCACCTGGCACACAAGGCGGCGAAGGAGGCCGAGGAGAGAGCGCTCGGTCTCGACCGGTCCCCGAGCGGATCCCTGCCGCTGGTCGCCGTGCGTAAGGCGAACGGCGAGGTGGAACTGCAGGCGCGGACCGCGGACGGCACGCTGCTCGCCGCGGATTACCCCTGCTCCAGCGGATTCGCCTGCCTTTACTACAACTCGGGCCGCGCGGGCGCGGTTTTCCGTCAGGGCAACGACGGCAAGCCGCTTTCGATTTCCAACTACGCGGGTTACACCTTCTATGGCACGGGTAACGGCAGCGGCCAGGCCGTGAAGAACAACGCCGCGTCCATCCAGAACTCCAGGAGCGGCAAGTACGCCGTCTACTACCTGAGCGGTTACAGCGGTCCCGCGGACATCGCTCTGGCGAACTCGGGCCGTAACCTGGACTTCACCTACAACGAGAACGCCTCGGGCCAGCCCTACACCGGATGATCTCGAACTCGACGCGTACCCGCAGCGGCCACAGGCGCTTTTCCACGGTCTGGGCGGCTGCGGGCTGCGCCCTTCTCGTCACCGCGTGCGGGCCGGGCGGAGCGTCCCACGACTCCGGAGCGGCGGCCGGCTCCGCTTCCGCGACCCCGCCCGGAAATGCGACGTCCTCGTGGCGACTTCCCGTCCAGGACGTCATGCGCAGCCATCTGGACCTGGCGGCGGAAGACCTCGCCGTGAATGTGCTGGTCGGTGAATGCCTGAAACGCTTCGGGCTGGAACCGGCGAACAAGCCGAACACGAGTTTCTTCGGCCCCACCTCACTTCTGGAGCGGCGTTACGGCCTGCTGGACCAGAAACGGGCGGCGGACTACGGATACTGGATGCCCGCACCGGCCACGGACGGCGGGCAGAAGGAGATCTCGGCCGACGAGACGATCGTCACCTACGGTGTGGTCGACGCCGACGACTCCGGTTCGCCGGACGATTCCTCTTCGGCCCCTCCTTCCTTCGAGGGGAAGCCGATACCGAAAGAGGGATGCATCGGTGAGGCACAGCGGACGCTGAGCGGGGACGAGAACATGACGTCCGCCGTTTACGGCGAGCACATCGCCTGGGCCAACGACCTCCAGGTGAAATCGTTCTTCGAGTCGAGGAGCGAGCCGAAGGTCCACGCGGCCGAGGCGAAATGGTCCTCCTGCATGAAGGACCACGGGTACTCGTTCCCCGCCGACGTGTTCGCCGCGGTGAACAGCCTGGAGAAGACGAGGGAGCGCCCCCGGGCGGGCAGTGCCGAGACCGAGCTGGCCGTGGCGGACACCGGATGCCGCCGCACGTCGGACGTCGCCGCGCTCTGGTACGAGGCGGACGCCCGCTACCAGGCGGCGGAGACCGCCCGGAACGCGGCGAAGTGGGCCGACAGCACGCGCTTCGCCAGGACGGTCAGGTCGAACGTCGCATCGGTGCTGGAGAAGCACCGCATCGGTGCCCCGTTCCTCCCGGCGATCCGCGGCGACATGGACTGGTCGCCGCCCTCCTCCTGACCCCCCGAGGGCTCTCCCGTGACACCTGGCGGGCGGACGTGCCCCTTGAAGCGGAACGCGCCGGAGGTCTCCCTCCGGCGCGTCCCGTCGTGTGCCCCGTGCCGTTGGTCAGCGCCGGAGGGCCTCGGCCGGCGGTACCCGGCTGGCCCGCCAGGCGGGGTACAGGCCGGCGACCAGACCGGTGACGAGACCGATGACGGGTGCGGCGGCGACGGTGGCCGTGTGGATCACCGGCGTCCACTCCCGTACGACGGCCACGATCACCACCGTGATCGTGCCGAGGCTGGTCCCGACGAGCCCGCCCAGTGCGCCGAGCGTGCCGGACTCGGCGAGGAACTGAACGGTGATGTGCCGCCCCCGCGCGCCCAGGGCCCGGCGGAGCCCTATCTCACCGGTGCGTTCGAGGACCGCGACGAGCGTCGTGTTGGCGATGCCGACGGCACCGATCACCAGGCAGATGGCCGCCAGCAGCAGGAAGAGCTGGTTGAGGTCCGAGGTGACACTCGTCCGCAGGGCCTTGGGGTCGGGCGGCGGTATCACCTTCAGGTACTCGGGATGGTCCGGGCGCAGCGCCGTCGGGGCGAGTTCGGAGACCTGCCGGGCGGCGCCCGCCTCGGTGGAGATCAGCATCTTCGTCCCGGCGTCCGCGGGATGGCCCCACACCTTCTCCGCCGTGGTGCCGGGCACCACGACCGACAGCAGCAGATCGGCCTTGCGCCGGACGTCGGAGACGATGCCGATGACGGTGAAGGGGGTGTCGCCGATGAAGATGGCCGGCTGGGTCTGCAAGGTCGTGATGCCCAGCCGTGACGCCATGCCCGAGCCGATGACGGCGACGGGCTGGGAGGTCTCGGAGAGGTAGGTGTCGAAGAGCCGTCCCTGGGCGAGGGTGGGAACGGCCGCTCGCAGCGCGCCCGGGGAGGCGGCGACGACGTCGATCTTCTCGCCCACGGCGGCGTCCCCGACGGGGGAGGACTTGACCGTCGACCCCGGGGGCAGCCGGACGCTCCAGAACACCCCCGCGTGCTCCACCCCGTTGAGACCCTCGATCGTGGCGTCGGCGTCGTCGGGGAAGGCGGCGTCCGCGAACTCGTCCTGCTCCCGGGCGACGTCCTCGACCGTCACCTCGGTGGCGGACAGCAGATTGAACCGGGAATCGATCTGGGAGGACGTGGTCGCGGTGAGCCCCAGGATCGCCACGAAGGTGCCGACGCCCAGGACCGTGCCCAGGGTGGTCAGGGCCGAGCGGGCGGGCCGCTGCAGCATGCCCGCGACGGACTCGGCCAGGATGTCGCGCGCCCCGAAGACCGACGACGGGATGGCCGGGTCGCCGCGCCGGCCGGTGCGGAACCTCTTCACCTCATCACCTGCTCGCTCAGCAGGCCGTCGCGGATGGCCACGGTCCGGCTGCCCCGGGCCGCCACCTCCGGCTCATGGGTGATGACCAGGACGGTCATGCCCCCGTCGTGAAGGGTCTCCAGAAGCCTGAGCACCGTGGCGGTGTTGGCGGTGTCGAGGTTGCCGGTGGGCTCGTCGCACAGCAGCAGGGAGGGCCGGGCCACCAGGGCCCGCGCTATGGCGCAGCGTTGCCTCTCCCCGCCGGAGAGCGTGCTGGGCATGGCCGCGACACGGTGGCCGAGCCCCACGCACGCCAGCGCCTCCCGCGCCCGCTCCGCCCGCTCCGCACGGGGTACGCCGTTGTAGGTCATGGCGAGCATGACGTTCTCCAGCGCCGAGCGGTGGGGGAGCAGGTGGAAGGACTGGAAGACGAAGCCGATGCGCCGGCCGCGCACCGACGTCACATCGCTGTCCTTGAGCGTCGTGGTGTCGATCCCGTCCAGGAGGTAGGTCCCCGTGGTCGGTTTGTCCAGGAGTCCGGCGATGTTGAGGAAGGTCGACTTGCCGGACCCCGAGGGGCCGACGATCGACACGAACTCGCCCGGCTCGATGACCAGGTCGCAGGGGCGGAGCGCCTCCACGGGGGGCGGACCGGGATACGTCAGACCGACCTGGCGGAACTCGATGACGGGGGCGGGCGGGGTCACCGCTGGGTCCCCCCGTCGGTGCCGGTCACGACCTTGTCCCCGACCGACAGGGCGTCGCCGTTCTGCGGGACGATCTCGGCGTACCCGTCGCCCGTGGTGCCGGGACGCACCCGCACGCGGCGCTGGGTGCCGTCCGCTTCCTGGACCGTGACGACGGTTCTGCCGTCGGCCGCGGAGGAGATGGCGGAGATCGGGACGACCAGTGCCTTGCCCTTCGTCGAGGCGGCCTGGATGGTCAGGCGGACGTCCTGGCCGACGAGCTGGGTGTCCAGCGGCTTGTCCGGGCGGACCTCCAGGCGGTACTCGCCCGCCGCCGGTGCCGCGGGAGCGGCACCCGCCTCCCCGCTCGGGGACTGGTCCTGTCCGGTCTCCGGGGTGCTCGACACCAGCTCGACCCGGGCCGCGGCGGTGACGCCGCTGACCTCCGAAAGGATCTCGACCTTCTGGCCGACGCGGACGAGCCCCTTCTGGTAGCTCTGCAGATGCCCCTGCACCACGAGCGCGCCCGCCGACAGGGTCATGACCGGCCCCTCGACCGAGGTACCGACCTTCGCCGTCACCGCGTCGACGCGGGCGGGGAAGCCCTCCATGTAGACGACCTCGCCGGCCGGCAGCATGGGACCGTCGGCGGCCCGGGCGTCCGCGAGGGTCTGCCGGGCCTCGTCACGGTCGGCCAGGGCACGCTCCTCGGCCCTCTGCCGGCTGACGGCCGTCCCGTCGTCGTCGGCACCCTTCCGCGCGCCCTGCCCGGCGGTCGGGGCCGCGGCGTCACGGAGGTCCTCCAGAGCGCGTTCCGCAGCCGTCACCGCGTTCTGCGCCTCCGCCACGGCGCTGCCGCCGTCCGCCTGCGCGGGTACGGGCTCGTAGCCGACGGACGCGTAGAAGGACGTCAGCGCGGCCTTCGTCCCGGCGCCGAAGAAGCCGGAGCGGTCGCCGCCGGTGGCGTGCCCGAGCTCGCCCAGGGCCCGCTGGAGCTGGGCCACGTCGTCACCGGACGACTCGGGCTTGAGGTCCCGGTACACCGGCAGCTTGCCCTTGAGCGCGAACACCGGCCGCCCGGACACCTCGAAGAGCACCTGGCCCGCCTTGACCGTGTCACCCGTCCGCAGGGCCAGCTTGGTCACCACCGGAGCGCCCGCCCCGTCCTCACCGCGCACGGTGGGGGTGATCTCCAGTGACTGTGCGGCCGTGACGCTTCCCCGCACGATCACCGAGTCCTCCAGCACGCGGCGTTCCACCTCTGCGGTCAGCACGTCCCGCGGTGGCGGCCCGGCGTCGGCGAGCGCCTGGGCAGGTGACTTGATCACGACGGAGGCGACCAGACCGGCACCGGTCAGGGCCACGGCGCCGATCACCACGGCCGCCACCCACTTCCTGCGAGCCGGGCCGACACGATTCTCCGTACCTTTTTCAACGGCGTTGCGACCGCCGAAGATTCCGACCATCATCTCGCTTCTCGGTTCGCTGGGTCAGTAGGTGGGTGGCGCGGAGTAAGCGTTACGCGGGATTCTTGGCCAGGATGTCGGCGGCGTTCTTCATCCGGGTTTCGACACCTGCCTTGAACGCGGACATCTCTTCGGCGTTGCTGTCGATCCGCTGGTTCTCGTACGCCGTCTCCAGCGACAGGTAGACGCTGGGGAGTTTCGACTTGAACTTGCATTCCACGTCTGCGGTGGCGGTCGCGATCTCGGTCGGGGAAGCCGTCGATCCCTGCTGCCAGCGCGTGTCGTTGTTCGCGTCCCAGATGTTCTTGTAGTCGTATCCCGAGGACTTCATGCAGGAGCTCCACGCGTCCATGGCCTTCTTGAGCCTCGGATCGGATTCGACCTGGGCGAACACCTCGTTCTTGATGTTCTGTACCTCACCGCCGACGTACGAGTCCGGGGCGCCGTCCTCGAGCTTGCGTTCGGCCTCTCCCAGGCATCCGCCCTCGGGAATGGCGGCACCCTTCCAGTCGGCGTCGGTCTTGGCGCCCTTCGCGCCGTACACCATGAGCATCTCGGGAGTGGGTTCCACCTTGCGCTTGAAGGACCTGCCCGTGTCCTCCGCAGCGGTGTCCGGGGTGGGGTGGTAGCCGTAGCGTGCCGCGAAGTCGGCGCTGATCAGCCCGTAGCGCTCCGCCTGGGGGGCGTCCTTCACGGCGGCGACGTCCCCGCCGTAGACCTCCCAGGTGAATCCGTACCTCTTCATGCAGTCCGCGGCGAGCAGTTCGGAGGCCTTGGCGAACTGGTTGATCTGTTCCGCCGTCAGACGGTAGGAGTCGAGCGGCAGGCGGATGTCGGCACCGGTCCGCACCGTCAGGTTCTTCACGGTGGGCGGTTCCTGGCCGGCGCCCTGCCCGTCCGGCTCCCCGGCCGAGCAGCCCGCGACGACCAGTCCTGTGAGCAGTACCGACACGGCACGCGTGATCTTCATAGTGGTGTTCCTTCATGCATGCCAGGCCCCCCGCGCGGCGCGGGAGGCCTGGCCATGGCGAGGTGATCGTCAGCAGGCGTTGTTGAACTGGTGCGAGTTCATCCGGTCGTTGGCGACACCGCCGCCGCTGCTCAGCGTGACCGACTTGAAGTTCATGGCTCTCTTGTAGGCACCGACGGTGAAGCAGGGGCCGCGGTAGCTGGAGTTGTAGAAGACGCCGATCACGCTGTCGATGTCCCAGTTGTCCAGCGAGCTGGCGTTGGTCTTCACGCCGTCACCCATGTAGGGGGACTTCCCGTAGGTGTCCGGCTGGCCCGCGTAGCGCGAAAGGCTCCACATGGCGAGCGAGGAGTTCGAGTCCAGGTACATGCCCTCGAGCTCGGCGTTCTCGTACAGGCACGCGTTGTCGTAGGTGCAGGTGTGCGAAGAGGCGGACGCGCCGGAGACGCCGAGCGCCAGCGTGGACAGCGCGGTGGCACCCGCGACGACGAGGGCACGCATGGCGGTGGAGTTGTTTTTCGGCATGGGAAATCCTTCTCTGTATCGTTGGAACAGCCGGTCCCTCGGACATCTCGCGGGACATGGCCGGCTACGTGCTCAGATGAATCGCCTGACGGGGCGCCGGCGATACGCAGGCCGGTGCCCGGAAGAATTACTGCGGCGTAGGCGTGGTGATCAGAAAATCGTCGCTACGGGCGCGTCGGTGAACTCGGAGTGCATTGCGCGCCACCGATGTCCGGTGCGCTCCCACGTCTGGCTCATAACCGACCCCCCGGTAATCGCAACAGGTGAAACTCGGCCTCATCGGCCGGTGAAATCGTGGGCGCCTGAGAAAAGGGCCCGGCAGGGCTGACGTGCCTGAAAGGCTTCTCCACCGCTGTGCTCGAGAGAAGCCGCCACTCAGCTCTGACTTTCACCATACAACCACGAAACCCAGCCGTGATCAACTTGTTTGTCGACGGCTTTTGGGATAAGGGTCTCCGGTTCGGCGGTGAAGCGAAAAGCCGCAAAAGCAATCCATAGGTGGCCGATTACTTCTCACCGGCACGATCGGGGCAACTGGCCCTGAACCGTCCGCCGGGCGGACGGTTCAGGGGGCGCGCCGGGGTCTCGCGGTGGCCCGAAACAGGTGTCGGGCAGTCAGCTGCCGGTGTGGCGCCGGGTGGTGACGGGCGCGGTCGTCCGCGCCTGGGACCTCGGGCCCTCGGCGTCCGCTTGGTCGCTCACCCGGGCGACATGTCCGTCCGGGCGGATCAGCGCGGTCCGCACGGTGGACCAGGCGGGTCGGCCGGCGGGCCGGGGCGCCGCGTACACGTCGGCTCCGGGGACCGGGGCCGGGGTGCCCGTGAAGTCCACCAGGACGTACCGGCCGGGTCGCAGGGCGTCGAACAGGTCGGTGCCACCCGCGAGTTCGAGGTTCGGCGCGCGGTGCCCGGTGAGCGGGTGGGCGGGGCTCGTGGGCGGATAGGCGACCGCCAGCGCGGAGAGGCGTTCGGCCAGGCTCCGCGAGAACGCGGGGACGGTGGCGATGAGCCCGCTGAGCAGGGCCCGCAGGTCCTGGCCCTCCGGCGACTGGGCGTTCATCAGGGCCGTCTGGGCCCTGGTGCTGAGCAGCAGGTCGGCACCCACCGGGTGGCGTTCGGCGTGGTAGCTGTCCAGCAGGCCGTCGGGGGCCGTGCCCGCCAGTGTCGCGGCCAGTTTCCAGCCGAGGTTGGTGGCGTCCTGGAGTCCGACGTTGAGGCCGACGCCCCCGGCCGGATAGTGCATGTGCGCCGCGTCGCCCGCGAGCAGGACACGGCCCTCGCGGTACGCGGCGGCCTGGCGGGTGGCGTTGCCGAACCGGGAGAGCCAGTGCGGGTCGCGCATGCCGAAGTCGGTGCCGGCGATCCGGGTCACCTTGTCGCGCAGGGCGTCCAGGGTGAGTTCGCCGGGGTGGTCGGGGCCGTTGCTGTCCGGGTCGCCGCCGACGATCCGGTGGACGCCGTCCGGCATCGGGACGACCATGACGCCGCCCGCCGGACCCGAGGCGGCGTACACCGCGCCCTCGGGCGGAGCGTCCAGGACGACGTCGCCGAGCCAGCCCCACGTCGTGGCGTCGGTCCCGGGGAAGGCGATGCCCGCGGCCTCGCGCACGGTGCTCCGGGTGCCGTCGCAGCCGACGACGTAGGCGGCGCGCAGTGTGTACGGCCCGTCGGGGCCGGCCACCTCGACGTCGACCCCGTCCGCGTCCTGGGCGAGACCGGTCACCCGGTGCCCGCGTCGTATCGCGGCACCGGACGCCACCGCGTGGGCCTCCAGCAGCTCCTCGGTCCGGGCCTGCGGCAGGGCGAGTGTGAACGGGTACGGAGTGTCCAGGGCGGCGAAGTCCATGCGGTCGTCCAGCCCGCCGAAGTGGCCGCTGGGAATGCGCCGCCCCTCGGCGAGGAAGGGCTCCGCCACGCCCCGGAAGGCCAGGATCTCCAGCGTGCGCGGGTGCAGGGTGAGGGCCTTCGAGTGCCGGTCCCGCTCGTGCAGGACCTCCAGGACGGTGACGGGGGTCCCGGCCAGGCGCAGTTCGGCGGCCAGCCACAGGCCGGTGGGCCCGCCTCCCGCGATGACGACGTGTTCCATGACGACTCCCTCGATCTCTTGGTCAGTGACCAATGGTGGTCCGCCCAGTACACTAGGTCGGTGACCAAGAAGCAAGCGGAGGACGCCGCCCGGACCCGGCTCGACCCTGGCGCGGTGGTGCGGGCGGCCTTGGAGCTGCTGGACGAGAAGGGCGCGGACGGGCTCTCGGTCCGGGGCGTCGCGGACCGGCTCGGCGTCCGGATGAACACGGTGCTCTGGCACGCGAAGACCAAGGCGCGCCTGCTGGAGCTGATGGCCGACGCGATCCTGGCCGAGGTGTCCTGCGACGGGCTGCCCGAGCCCTGGGAACTCCGCGTCCGTGAGCTGTTCCACCGCTACCGCCGGGCCCTCCTCGCCCACCGGGACGGGGCCAGGATCGTGGCCGGCACATACGCGGCCGAGCCCGCCACGCTCCGGTTCGCCGAGCTGACGGTGGAGGCGCTGCTGGCCGGCGGGCTGGAGGAGCGCGAGGCGGTGTGGACGGTCTGGACGCTGGTCTACTTCACCCTCGGGCTGACCCAGGAGGAGCAGGCGCAGCCGGACGCGCTGGGCGGAGCCTTCGCGCGCCGCCTGGGCGCGGGTGACTACCCGTCACTGTCCCGCGTGGCCCCGCACTTCGAGGAGGCGGCCTTCGACGAGCGCTTCGACTACGGGCTCTCCCGCGTCCTCGGGCCGTGAGACGGGTCGGCACCCGGAGCTGAAGCCCGCCCGCCGGAACGGAATCGGCATCTCGCGGGGCGGTGTGTTCGCGCGATCATCGCGTGCGCTCTTTACATGTCCTATGCATGACACCTGTGCGCGTGACGCCGCCGAGCCCGCCCGTCGATCACCTGTACGAGGGCGACCTGAAGCCGGGCGTCAGGCTGCCCGCGGAACGCCGGCTCGCGGACGCGCTCGGCGTCGCGCGCTCCAGCGTGCGCGGGGCGCTCTCCGCGCTGGACGTCCTGGGATCAACGAGATCCGGCCAGGGGCGGGCAGTTGTGTGCGAGCGGGTCCGCCGTGTCCGCCGGGGTCCCGTCGTGGACGGCGTCCGGGCCGGTCCGGTCGTCGCCCTGCCCGGCCGTCCGGTCGGCGGCGATCAGTGCCGGAAGGTCCGTCAGGGCGTCGACGCACCAGTCCGCCGTCCGTGTCACGTCCGGGTGGTCCGCCCACCAATGACCGTACGGGCCACGACGGATGTGGGCGGCCCGCAGCCCGCAGGACCTGGCCGGGAACAGGTCGTCGGCGGGGTGGTCGCCCACGTACAGCGTGGCGTGCGCGGGCGCGCCCGCGACGTCGAGGACACGCTCGAAGAACGCGTGGTCCGGTTTGGCCACGCCCCACTCCTCCGAGGTGACCACCAGGTCGGCCGGCAGGTCCAGGGCTCGCAGCAGCTCACCGGCCCGGGCGGACCGGTTCCCCGCGACGATCACCCGCAGTCCCAGCGCGCGCAGTTCCGCGAGGGCCGGGCGGACGTCCGGGTACAGGTCCCTCTCGCCCAGGTGGTCGCCCCGGCCCGCCGCCACCCGGGCGCCGTACGCCTCGGTGACGTCCATGCCGGGCCGCAGGACGCGCAGCGCGTCCGCGCTGTCCCGCCCCTGGGTGACCGCGGCACCGACCAGGGCGCTCACGGTGTGCGGCGGGACTCCCAGCCAGTCGGCCCAGGCAGCCCAGAGGCGATCGTCGCGGACGAGGGTTTCGCCGATGTCGAAGACGATGGTTTCCATCACTTTCCCGACCATAGAGGGCAATCGGGTCATAGCGGTCAAGGCGCCAGGGGTGAACGGGAAGCCAAGACGGCAGAGGCCCTGGTCCGGACGGCGTACCCCGCTCGTATGCTCGGTCCATGACCGATCCTCAGAGCGGACGCCCCACGACCAACGCCATGCGGCGCGCCCTCCGGCGGGCCCGCGACGGTGTCACCCTCGATGTGACCGAGGCCGCCGTCCTGCTCCAGGCGCGGGGGGAGGATCTCAAGGACCTCGCCGCCTCCGCCGCCCGGGTGCGGGACGCCGGGCTCGACGCGGCGGGCCGGCCGGGAGTGATCACCTACTCCCGCAAGGTCTTCATCCCTCTCACCCGGCTCTGCCGCGACACCTGCCACTACTGCACCTTCGTGACCGTGCCGGGCAAGCTCAAGCGGGCCGGGCACGGGATGTTCCTGTCGCCCGACGAGGTCCTCGACATCGCCCGCAAGGGCGCCGAAATGGGCTGCAAGGAAGCGCTGTTCACACTCGGTGACCGGCCCGAGGACCGCTGGCCCGAGGCCCGCGAGTGGCTGGAGGCCGAGGGGTACGACGACACCCTGGCGTACGTACGGGCCATGGCGATCCGGGTCCTGGAGGAGACCGGGCTGCTCCCGCACCTCAACCCCGGCGTGCTGACCTGGACCGACCTCCAGCGCCTCAAGCCGGTCGCCCCGTCCATGGGCATGATGCTGGAGACGACCGCGACCCGGCTCTGGTCCGAGAAGGGCGGCCCGCACCACGGCTCCCCGGACAAGGAGCCCGCCGTCCGGCTGCGCGTCCTGGAGGACGCCGGACGCTCCAACGTGCCGTTCACCACCGGCATCCTGATCGGCATCGGCGAGTCGTACGAGGAACGGGCCGACTCCCTCTTCGAGCTGCGCAGGACGGCCCGCGCCTACCACGGCATCCAGGAGGTCATCGTCCAGAACTTCCGCGCCAAGCCGGACACGGCGATGCGCGGGATGCCGGACGCGGAGCTGGAGGAGCTGGCCGCGGCCATCGCCGTCGCCCGCCACATCCTGGGCCCGTCCGCCCGTATCCAGGCCCCGCCGAACCTCGTCGACGCCGAGTACGCCCTGCTCATCGGCGCGGGCATCGACGACTGGGGCGGTGTCTCGCCGCTCACCCCGGACCACGTCAACCCCGAACGCCCGTGGCCGCACATCGAGGAACTGGCCGCCCGCACCGCCGAGTCCGGCTTCGAACTGCGCGAGCGGCTCACCATCTACCCCGAGTTCATCCAGCGCGGCGAACCCTGGCTCGACCCGCGCCTGCTGCCCCACGTGCGGGCACTCGCCGACCCGGAGACGGGACTCGCGAAGGAGGGCGTGCTCCCGGCCGGGCTGCCCTGGCAGGAGCCGGACGAGGAGTTCAAGTCGTCCGGCCGCACCGACCTGCACCGCACCATCGACACCGAGGGCCGCACCGGCGACCGGCGGAACGACTTCGACGAGGTGTACGGCGACTGGGAGGCGCTGCGGGAGGCCGCAGCCCCCGGCATGGTCCCCTCCCGCATCGACGCCGACGTACGCCAGGCCCTGAGCCAGGCCGCCGACGACCCGACGAAGCTCACCGACGAACAGGCACTCGCCCTGCTCCACGCCGACGGGGACGCCCTGGACGAGCTGTGCCGGATCGCGGACACGCTGCGCCGGGACGTGGTCGGTGACGACGTCACCTACATCGTCACCAGGAACATCAACTTCACCAACGTCTGCTACACCGGCTGCCGTTTCTGCGCCTTCGCCCAGCGCCGCACGGACGCCGACGCGTACACCCTCTCCCTGGACCAGGTCGCCGACCGCGCGGCCCAGGCCTGGGACGTCGGCGCCGTCGAGGTCTGCATGCAGGGCGGTATCCACCCGGACCTGCCCGGCACCGCGTACTTCGACATCGCGCGGGCCGTACGGGAACGCGTCCCGGGCATGCACGTCCACGCGTTCTCCCCGATGGAGGTGGTCAACGGCGCGACCCGCACCGGCCTCTCCATCCGTGACTGGCTGCTCGCCGCCAAGGAGGCGGGCCTCGGCTCGATCCCCGGCACCGCGGCCGAGATCCTGGACGACGAGGTCCGCTGGATCCTCACCAAGGGCAAGCTCCCGACGGCCACCTGGCTGGAGGTGATCAGGACGGCGCACGAGGTGGGCCTGCGGTCCTCCTCGACCATGATGTACGGCCACGTCGACCAGCCCCGGCACTGGCTCGGCCACCTCCGGACGCTGGCCCGCCTCCAGCAGGAGACCGGCGGCTTCACGGAGTTCGTCACCCTGCCCTTCATCCACACCAACGCCCCGGTGTACCTGGCGGGCATCGCCCGCCCGGGTCCCACCGACCGCGACAACCGCGCGGTCACCGCGATGGCGCGGCTGCTGCTCCACCCGCACATCACCAACATCCAGACCAGCTGGGTGAAGCTGGGCGCGGAGGGCGCGGCGGAGATGCTGCGCTCGGGCGCCAACGACCTGGGCGGGACGCTGATGGAGGAGACCATCTCCCGGATGGCGGGGTCGAGTTACGGCTCGTACCGGTCGATCCAGGACCTGGTCGCCATCGCCGACCTGGCGGGCCGCCCGGCGAAGCCGCGCACGACGCTCTACGGAGAGGTCCCGCAGGAGCGGATCGAGGCGGCGACCGCCTCGGACGGACACCTCCCGGAGCTGCTGCCGGTGCTGGAGAGCTGACGACGGATCCGGGGCGCGGACACCCGCGCCCCGGACCGCTCAGCCGTCCGCCGGCGGCCTGCCCTCCGCCGTGGCGATCACCTCGTCCAGCACCTCCCGGGAGCGCAGCAGGTCGGTGATCTGCCGGTCGATGCGCTCGCGTTCGGTGGTGAGGTCGCCGACCAGGCGCGGGGTCGCGATCGCGGACGGGCCGCCGTCGGCGTCCCGCACACAGGGCAGCAGCTCGGCGATCTTCGAGCTGCCCAGACCGGCCGCGTAGAACTCCTGGATGCGGATGACCCGGTCCACCGCCCAGTCCGCGTAGTCGCGGTGGCCGCCGGGCGTACGGTCGGCGGTCAGCAGCCCCTGGGTCTCGTAGTAGCGCAGGGAGCGCTCGCTCACGCCCGTCAGCCGGGCCAGTTCGCCGATCCGCACGGGGACACCTCGTTTTCCGGGGCAGGGGCAGGGGCAGGGCCGGTGCAGGGTCGAGGCCGAGGTCCGGGGTTGAACCTGACACCGGTGTCAATTCTTACCGTTCCGGCATGACGCACACGACAGCTTCCCGGAAGATCTTCGAACCGGCCGTCCTCGGCGCCCTGACCCTTCCCCACCGCCTGGTGATGGCCCCGCTGACCCGCAACCGCGCCACACCCGAGGGCGTACCGACCCCGCTCATGGCCACCTACTACGCCCAGCGCGCCACGGCCGGGCTGATCATCGCGGAGGCGTCCACCCCGAATCCGGTGGGCCAGACCTACCCCGACATCACCGCGATCCACAGCCCCGTCCACGTCGAGGGCTGGCGGCGGGTGACCGAGGCCGTCCGGGCCGAGGGCGGCCGCATGATCCTCCAGCTCCAGCACGGCGGACGGGTCGGCCACCCCGACACCAGCGGGCTGACCCCCGTCGCCCCCTCACCGGTCCCGCTGCCCGAGACGATCCACACCCCGGCCGGACGGGTGCCCTCCGTCGTCCCCCGCGAGATGACGGCCGAGGACATCAGGACCACGGTGGCGGACTTCGCCCGGGCCGCCCGCAACGCGATCGAGGCGGGCTTCGAGGGCGTCGAGGTGCACAGCGCCAACGGCCACCTCCTCCACCAGTTCCTGGCCGAGAACACCAACCGGCGCACCGACGCCTACGGGGGCCCCGTGGACCGCCGTATCCGCTTCGTCGTGGAGGTGACCGATGCCGTCGCCGAGGCCGTCGGCCCCGAGCGGGTGGGGCTGCGCGTCTCGCCGGGCAACACCGTCAACGGCATCGAGGAGGGCGCCACCGGGGCGATCTACCCCGCACTCGTGGGCGCGCTGGCGGGTCGCGGCCTGGCGTATCTGCACGTCGGGTACGCGGACCCGGACTCCCCGGTCTTCCTGCGGATCCGCAAGGACTGGCCGGGCACCCTGATCGCCAACCCGGTGCTGCCGCAGGACCGCATCCCGGACGACGGCGGCCTCGCCCACGGCGAACGCCTGCTGGCCGCCGGCGCCGACCTGATCGCCCTCGGCCGCCCGTTCCTCGCCAACCCGGACCTGATCCACCGCATGCGCACGGGCGCCCCGGTGAACCAGGTGCGGGACGCGTACCTGATGTACGTGGGGGGCGCGACGGGCTACACGGACTACCCGACGCTCGACCCCGGGGAGTGAGCGGTTGCGGGTCCGGGCCCGGCACACGGCCGGGTCCGGATCAGCGCCCGGCGGCGAACGCGACGAAGTCCGCCCAGGCGGACGCGGTCACCAGGAGGGCCGGTCCGGCGGGGGTCTTGCTGTCGCGGACGGGGACGAGCCCGGGGAAGCCGTCGGCGACTTCGAGGCAGTTGTTCGCTCCGCCGTCGCTGTAGCTGGACTTGCGCCAGGTCGTGCTTCCGAGGTCGGGAATTCGGCTCATGAACTGTGCTCCTCCAGGACACCCCTGATGAACCCGATGGACCCCGGCGGGGGCAACGCCCGGTCCCGGAGGCGATCGTAGGACAGCCGACAACGTGTCACGGACGCCGGATCTTCGAACAGCTCGGCGCAGCCATTGCCTTCCGTGTAGGCACTGGGGGTCCCGTCCTCCTGCCAGAGCAGGGTCAGCGAGCCGTCCATGAGGTGGTGGGCGCCCACCGAGAACGGCAGTACCTGAAGGACGATCGACGGCAGCTCCGCCATGTCGATCAGATGCGTCAGCTGCTCGTGCCACATCTTCCCGTCCATGACGGGGCGACGCAGGGCGTACTCGTCGATGATGATCCGTACCGAAGGCGCTGGGGTGCGGTGAAGCAATTGCTGGCGGCCCATCCGTGCCACCACCTGGTCCTCCACCAACTCGGCCTCCGCCGCCGTTTCCTGAGCGCCGGACAACGACACCCGGGCGACGTCCTCCGTCTGGAGAAGCCCTGGAATCCCGAGCGTGAAGAGGTGCATGATGCAGGCTGTTGCCTCCAGCCGCATGAACTCCTTGTACCGGTCCTTGAAGACCTCCCGGCGGGCCACCTTCCACAGCCGCACCAGCAGGTCCCCGGACTTGTAATAGCGGTCCAGGTCCTCCATCACGGCCAGCTTGGACAGCCGCTGGCCGGTCTCCAGCCGGTACAGGTAGCTCTTGTCGTACCGGGTCTCCTCCGCCAGCTGGCCGAGGGACTTGCCCGACTGTTCCCTGAGGTACCGCAGGGCCCGCCCCAGGGCCGCGCGACCCGACTCCTCGTCCACGTCGGCCGGTTGTTCCGTCACCGTGGTCGTCCTCCCGTTGTCCCGTGCCCCGGCAACCGTGCGCCTCTGTCGAGGTTACGCGCAGACGGTGATCATCGGAATACGAACGGTGAGCATCACCCGATGGAAGACACCCACCTCTGCGAGGCGCCCCCATGAACGAACTTCCCCTCCGCCTGCTGCCCTGGAACTCCCCCGAAGGCAAGCCCTGTTACCTGAGCACGGACGACCCCGGCAGCAGGCTGTCGCGGATGGCGGACGAGGTGGAGGCCGAGCTGATCGCCTCGGCCGCGGCGGTGCTGGCCGGTGCGGAGGCCGTGCTCGCCGACATGGCGGCCGGCGAGGTGGCGGTGAGGTTCGCGCTCACCAGGACCACCGAATCACTGAGGGACGCCCTGCGCGTCGCGGAGTGCCGGGCACGCTGCGAAGCCCCGTGAGGCCCGGATCACACCGGGCCATGTCACACCGGGCGGGGCCCGGACCGTCGGAGGGGTGTACGCAGCATGCGACACCGACACAGGAGTCCTCATGGAAGCCCGTCTCAACGTCTTCGGCAGCCCGCTCGCAGCCAAGGTCATCAAGCACATCAACGCGGCCGGCAAGGTGATCTCGGACTCGCCGCTGCCCGCCGCCACCCAGGAACTGGTCAAGATCCGTGCCAGCCAGATCAACGGCTGCGGGTTCTGCCTCGACATGCACACCAAGGAGGCCGTCGAGGCAGGTGAGACCTCGACGCGTCTGCACCTGGTCGCGGGCTGGCGGGAGGCGACGGTGTTCACCGACGCCGAGCGCGCCGCCCTGGAGCTGGCCGAAGAGGGCACCCGTATCGCCGACGGCGCGGGCGGGGTCACGGACGAGGTCTGGGCGAACGCCGCCAAGCACTACGACGAGGAGCAGCTCACCGCCCTGGTGGCCATCATCGCCCTCATCAACACCTACAACCGCTTCAACGTCATCACCCGGCAGCCCGCGGGCGACTACCGGCCCGGCCAGTTCGCCTGAGCGCCGTACGCCTCCGGGGCCGAGATCCGGTCCCGGAGGCGGGGCGCGTCGTCACCGCCCGTCCGGCGGTCCCGTACCGAAGACGCACCTGTCGGAAATCACCCCGGAAAAGGTTTCGGAATTCACCCGGAAAACGTGAGGAATGACGAGCAAAAGTGCTCCGGAGCGCTAGTCCGTACATAGCGTTCCAGCCCTGAGACCGCCCACTCCGTTCGATTACAGTGCTTGCGCAGTCGCACACCGTAGGGCGGACGGAAGGAAGGGACACGGTGAGCACAGGGACCACAGGGACCGCAGCTGTCTGGGGCCGTGCCCAGCAGCAGGACTTCCGCAGTCGGGTACGGGGCTCCCTGCTCGGCGGAGCCATCGGGGACGCGCTCGGGGCCGGCGTCTCCGGGCTCACCCTGGAGGCCATACGCGCCGCCCACGGGGCGGACGGGGTGACCGACTTCGTCGCCGCGCACGGCAGACGCGGCAGCGTCACCGCCGTCACCCAGCTCACCCTCTTCACCGTCGACGGCCTCATACGGGCCCAGGTGCGGCGGGACACCGGTGCCTGGCACCCGCCCACCGATGTGTACCGCGCCCATCTGCGCTGGGCGGCCACGCAGAATGCCTGGGGGCCCGACGAACGCCGGACGGACAACGGCTGGCTGGCCGGTGAGGAGTGGCTGTACGCCCGCCGCGCCCCCACCCGTGAATGCATCGCCGGCTTCGGTGACGCCACGATGGGCACCCTCGCCGTCCCCAAGAACCCGGCCGCGCGGGACTCCGCCGCGCTCACCCGCTCCGGGCCCTTCGGTCTGCTCGTCGGCTGGGAGCCGCAGCTCGTCCTCCAACTGGCCGTCGAGTGCGCCGCCCAGACCCACGGCCACGCCACTGCCCAGCTGGCGGCGGGGGCCTTCGCCCTCCTGGTGCACGGGCTGGCCCGAGGCGAGACCCTGGACGGCTCGGTACAGCGCGCCTTGGCGCTGCTCGCGGACCGTCCGGGCAGCGAGCAGGTCGGCGACGCGTTGCGGCAGGCCCTCGGCTCCGTACGTCAGGGCATCCCCGGGCCCGCGCTCATCGAGGCGCTCGGCGACACCGACTCCGCGGAGGAGGTGCTCGCCGTGGCGCTGTACTGCGCCCTGGTCGGAGAGGACGTACGGCACGGACTGCGCCTCGCCGTGAACCACTCGGGGCCGTCGGCCGCCACCGGGGCCGTCTGCGGGGCGCTCCTCGGGGCGCTGCACGGGGAGACGGCGCTGCCGCCGGCCTGGCTGGCCGAGCTGGAAGGGCGCTCCACCGTCCTGGAACTCGCCGACGACTTCGCCATGGAGATGACGCAGGGCCCGGCCTTGCACAGCACGACCGCCGCCGCCCCTGGCTGGCTCGCCCGCTACCCCCGGGGCTGATCCGGGGACAGCGGGGGAAGCGGGCGGACGCCGCCGCGCCCGCCCGCCGTTCGTCCGCCCGTGCCGAGGGCGGGTGACTCAGTCCTTCACCCCTTCCGGGACGCCCGTGCCCTCGGGGCCGGTCTGCTGGGCGGGTACGGCCGCCGCGGCTGTGCCCGCCGGGCCGTCGTCGTCGGAGTTGATCTTCTCGATGAGGGCGTCGCGCTCCGGAGTGTCCTCGGGCTTGAGGAACCCGATGACGACGTAGAGCACCAGGGAGATCGCCAGGGGCAGCGCCACCTGGTACTGGAGGGCGACATCCGTCTTCACGGAACCGTCGAAGTCGTAGTTGGTGAAGTAGAACGCGAGCAGCCCCGCCGCCCAGCTGGTGAGCGCCGCCGTCGGCCCCGACCGGCGGAACCCGCGCAGCAGCCCCAGCATGAACGGGATCGCGATCGGCCCCATCAGACCGGCCACCCACTTGATGACGACCGAGATGATGTCCTTGAAGGCCGGTGAGTTGATCTGGGTGGCCAGGGCCATCGACAGGATGAGGAAGGCGAGCGTCGAGAGCCGGGCGGCCAGCAGCCCGCTGCGGTTGTCCCAGGAGCGGGCGGCCTTCGAGAAGACCGGCGCGATGTCCCGGGTGAAGACGGCCGAGATGGCGTTGGCGTCGGAGGAGCACATGGCCATCGTGTGCGAGAAGAAGCCGACGACGACCAGACCCAGCAGCCCGTGCGGCAGCAGCTGTTCGGTCATCAGGGCGTAGCTGTCCGAGGCGTCCGGCTTCTTGGCCTCGACGAGCAGCGGGGCCGCCCACATCGGGAAGAAGAGCACGGCCGGCCAGACCAGCCACAGGATCGCGGAGAGACGGGCCGACCGGGTCGCCGAGCGTGCGGAGTCCGTGGCCATGTAGCGCTGGGCCTGGTTCCACATGCCGCCGTTGTACTCGAAGGTCTTGATGAAGAGGTAGGCCAGCAGGAAGGTCACGGTGTACGGGCCCGCCGTCGGCTCCGCGTGACCCTCGGGCAGCTTGTCCCAGACCGTCCACAGCGAGCTGAAGCCGCCGAGCTCGTGCATCGTGATGACGAGCATGGCCAGACCGGCGAAGAGCTGGATGATGAACTGCCCGAGCTCCGTGAGCGCGTCGGCCCAGAGCCCGCCGACCGTGCAGTAGACGGCGGTGATGGCACCGGTGATGAAGATGCCCTGGGTGAGGCTGATCCCGGTGAAGACGGAGAGCAGCGTCGCGATCGCCGCCCACTTGGCCCCGACGTCCACGATCTTCAGCAGCAGTCCCGACCAGGCGAGCGCCTGCTGGGTGGGGATGTTGTACCGGTTCTTCAGGTATTCGAGCGGCGAGGCCACGTGCAGCCGCGAGCGCACCCGGTTGAGCCGGGGCGCGAAGAGCTTCGCCCCGATTCCGATACCGATGGCGATCGGCAGCGACCAGGTCACGAACGACGTCACACCGTACTGGTAGGCGATACCGGCGTACCCGGTGAACATCACCGCGCTGTAGCCGGACATGTGGTGCGAGATGCCCGACAGCCACCACGGCATCTTGCCGCCTGCCGTGAAGAAGTCGCTGACGTCGTCGACGCGCTTGTGCGACCAGAGTCCGATCGCGACCATCACGCCGAAGTAGCCGATGAGCACGGCCCAGTCGAGACTGTTCATGTGCCCCCTCCAGGGGTCCGCCTTGTGAACGGGAACGCACTTCGTCGGTACGGCCGTTCAGCGGGGCCCCCTGCGGGAAAGGGACTGCGGGGATTGAACCGTCTTCCCGCACCCACGGTCAAGGTTTCTGCGGTCAGAGATGTGAACGCAGTCCAGCAAGGCGAACGATTTTACGTGTTCTTGACCTTGGGGGGCGTTGTCGTGAACGTGACCACGGCCACACGATGGGCGGGCACTTCGTCAGGCTGTGCGGAGAGATGGGCGACAGCGTCGGCGCCGACGGCAACGGCGCCGACAGCGGTGAACTGCCGGTGCGTCAGCGGTCGCGACACGGCGACACGAGAACGCGGAACGACCGCACGGGATGCGGGTCCCGTGCGGCCGGAGAAGGAGGAGGGCTGAACGATTCGGCTCTGCGTGAGGCGCGTGCGCAACGTGCGCGCGCCGGGTGGCACGGTGGGCCGGCAGGCTGTGCCGACCGGTGCCACGCCCGGTCATGGGCCGAGCCCCCTCGGCCAGGACGGCGAACCAGTCGAGAGGGCTCCTGGCGATGATGCGTGGTGACCGCCGCGCCGTGCGCGGCCGGGCCGGTCAGGCGTCGACGGTGCCCGCTGCGACATCGCGCACGAAGGCGTTCCACGCGCCGGGCACGAAGGTCAGTGAAGGGCCCTCGGGCGCCTTCGAGTCGCGTACCGCGATGGCCTGCGTGACGGGGGACTTGACCTCGACGCATGCGCCGTTGCCGCCGGAGTACGACGACTTGGTCCACTTTTCGGTAGCGCCCTGAAGAATAGCCACGGTGACTCCGGTTCAGAGAGGGGTGTGAGTGACACCAACTTCGTTCCTGTTGGCGTGATCGACGCTACTCGCGAACTCCGAGGCGTGGAGGCGTCGTTCACTCGACCGGATGGCATATCCCGTGCGCGTCTTCCGCGTGAGGTGGTGACGGTGTATCTTCCCGCCCCCACCTCACTGATATGCCTCTGTTCCGTGCACACCCGACGATATCGCTCCGTGGGCCGGCTGCTTCTCCTGTGCGCTCAGCGGGTGTAACTCTTGGCGATGTCGCTGATGAATTCACGCGTCTGCTCCACGTTCAGGGCCTGGGCGCGCAAATGCTCGTACATCACGCTGTAGCGCTGGACGTCATTGGCCTTCTCCAGATAGAGGTCGCTGGTGACCCCTTCGATGTACACGACGCTGGAGTCGGCGGCGTCGGGGAATTCCAGGATGGCGTACTGGCCGTTGATGCCCGGGTGCGCACCCATCTCGAACGGCAGCACCTGCACGGTGACATGGGGCAGGTGCGACTGCTCGATGAGGTGTTCGAGCTGCTCGACCATCACCTGGTTGCCGCCGACCAGCCGACGCAGCGCGGACTCGTCGATGACGGCCCACAGGCGCAGCGGCTGCTCGGTGGAGTTGACCCGGTCCTGCCGTCTGGCCCGGACGTTGACGCGCTTCTCGATGTCGGACGGAGGGGCTTCCGGGAGCGCCCCGCTGATCACCGCCTCCGCATAGCTCCGGGTCTGCAGAAGGCCCGGGACGACCTGGGGCTCGTACACCCGGAGGGATTCCGCGTCCGTCTCCAGACCGATGTAGACGCTGTACGGGATGTCGCCGAACGCGTGCCACCAGCCCTGCTGGCGGGAATCCTTGGCCATCTGCATGAGCGAGTCGACGACCCGGTGGTCCTCGACCTCGTACACCCCGCAGAGATCACGTACGTCGCGCTGGCTGATGGAACGGCGGCCGTTCTCCAAGCGGCTGATCTTCGACTGCGAGACCAGCAGCCGCTCCGCCACCTCCTCGGCGGTCATGCCCTTGATTTCGCGCAGGCGGCGCAATTCCTGGCCCAACCGGCGTCGCCTGACGGTGGGATTGACGTTGGTCGGCACGGAAACGGCACCTCCGGCTATGCAGCTGTTGTAGCTGTGCGTATCTACTGCTCAGCAGATTGCCACCCATGGCACCGGGCGCGCTGGGAAATCGCCAACACGCAAGAGCGCGGGACAGCCGGTGGGTCCGGCTGTCCCGCGCCTTGTGCGGCTCCCGAACCGGGTCATGGGGACGTCGGTACGGCGGTTGACGGCGCCGCGCGTAACTGTCCGCGCGGTCGTGCTGTCAGTGTTGTCAGTGGACGGCAGAGGTGTGCGCCATGCTCCCGCCACGGGCTGGTGCTTGCGGCTGCAACGGCACGCCTGCCGCCTGCTGGTTACGTCGTGGCTGGACTGCCACGCCGTTCTGGACGTCCATCACGGCGTGCGCGACGAGACCGCCCATCGGGTCGTGCCTGATCAGGTCCCGGAGCCGGGAGCGCGATGAACGCCCCTCGTTCCCGGGATACAGGTGCTTGCCGAGTCCGACCGCGTGGGCCAGCGCGGCGAGCGCCGCGGTCCGCGGGTCCGGCGGTACGCCGGTGCGGATCGCACTGTCCAGCCGGGACCTGATGTCCCGGCTGACCGCCGTCTCCGTCGCCTGGTAGCGCGTCGTCGGCAGTACTCCGCACATCTGGCCCGCCACGGCATGCACCATGCCGCACCGCTCCAGATGGGCGAGATAGATCTGGCGGAGCCCCAGCCGGGGCCCGCCGATCCAGTGGACGGCCCGGACCGGGCTGCCGCGACGGCGCAGCAGTTCCAGTGCGGAGTCCAGAGTCGGATCTCCTGTCGGCCGTGGCATCACCACGGCGATACGATCCCCGTCAGGGGCTATCCGTCCTGCCAGAGCCAGCTCCACTAGCTGTGCCCCGGCCAGGCCGAGGTCGAGCGACTGCGGCTGCGCTGTGGTACCCGTGGTCGGGTCCAGAGCGAGCAGCAGAAGCTCCTCCGGAATTGTTCTGCGGCTCCTGCCCATCCATGCCTCCCCGCGTGGATGAATGACAGGGTGACCCCTCTCACATTGGTCTGTCGAGGGTGCCTGGGTGCTTTGTGAGGGAACCGTTAGGTATGTCGTTCCCGTCTAGCAGCCGAGCCCAGGTTCCACACAGGACACTGGTACACGGTTCGGACAGTGCGGGCATGTCCCCGCGGCGCATGGAGGAGGCATCGGTGGCGGGCGAGTCCCCCGACAAGTCGGAGCAGCGGAAGTCGTCGGAGACGACTGAGGAACGCGATCCGCGTTTCGCCGTGTTCCGCGAACCGGCCGCCTCGGCGGGAGCCGGGAGTACGGCGGGCAGGACGGCGGGCGCCGGCACGGACACCGCGACGGCGGTCTTCCGCGCGCCGCGGTCCGAGGGTGCGGACGCGCGTGCGCAGGACGACGGTGACGACGACGTGACGGACGTGCCGGGGTCCGCGCCGGACTCCGGGGACGCGTCCTCCCGGGCCGATCAGGGCGGCGAGGACGGCGGCCCGGCCGCCGATGGGGCCGGAAAGGGCTCAGGAGGCCCCAGGAAGGCTTCTGCGCCCGCCGGTGGGACCGAGGAGCCCGGGGACGCCGTGCGCGACCCCGAGGCGTCCGAGGCGCCCTCGGGTGACGCGGCTGAGGCAGGCGCGGGATCCGGGAGTGAGGACGCGGACGAGAACGGGAACGAGGCGGCGAACGGCCACGACTCCGACGACTCGGACGGCCCGGACGACTCCGACGACTCCGACGGCCCGGACGACTCCGAGGTGACGTCCGGACCCGGGACGGACGCCGACGCGGAGGCCACCACCGGCGAGTCCGCCCGTACCGCGTCCGACACGTCCAAGGACGCACGGCTGCGGTCCGCCGTCGCGGCCTGGGTCGCAGGTGACGACGAGGCGGACGGACCCGAGACCGAGCCGAAGTCCGAGACCGAGGCTGCGCGCGAGTCGAAGCCCGGGTCGAAGTCCGAGCCGAAGCCCCAGCCCGAGACCTCCCCCGGCGAGAACGAGGCCGCCGGCACCCCGCGCGTCCCCAGGAGCCGCGAGGAGGCCACCGGCCCCGACCGGACCGCACCTGGCAAGGAGGAGGCCGACGCCTCCGCCGAGGACGACGCCGAGACGTCGGAGCCCGCCGGGGACAAGCGAGGAATCGATCAGCCGACGGCCGTCTTCAAGGCACCGCGGCCCCAGGTGGACCAGCCGACGACGGCCCTGAAGCTGCCCCCGCGCGCCGCCGGGGCGAAGACCGGGACCAAGGCGGCCAAGGCGGAGGCGAAGGCTGCCCCGGACTCCACCGGCTCCACCGGCTCCACCGGCTCCACCGGCTCCACCGGCTCCACCGGCTCCACCGGCTCCACCGGGTCCGGCGAGACCCCCGCCGAGCGCACCAGCAAGTTCGTCCCGCTGCGGTCGGACGACGTCCGGCCCGCCGAGCCCGCTCCGTCCCGTACGCCCGACGCGTCCGGCACGTCCGGCTCGTCCGGCTCGTCCGGCTCGTCCACCGGACGGATCGGCCCCACGGTCACCCCGGACGTCAGGGCGGGCGCCACCGGCCCGGCCGCCGGATACGTCGAGGCCGAGCGGACCCGGCAGCAGCCCATGCCGCCCAAGCCGCCGCTCGACCTGCTGGCCGAGCTGACCAACACCCCGCCGCCGCCGGAGACCCCGGTCCGCACGGCGGTGCGGCGGGTCAAGATCTGGACCCCGCTGGTCCTGCTCCTGCTGATCGTCTTTGCGATCGCGCAGGCGGTGCGCCCGCTCCCCGACCCCACGCTGTCCCTTTCCGCCGCGCCCACGTACACCTTCGGCGGCGAGAAGCTGGTGATGCCGTGGCCCGAGGAGGGTCAGGGCGCGGTCGAGGTCGAGGGCGTCGGAGCCATCGGCTCGTACGGCAAGGAGAAGCCCGCGCCGATCGCGAGCATGGCCAAGGTGATGACCGCCTACGTGATCCTCCAGGGCCACCCGATCACCGGCGATCAGAAGGGCGAGCAGATCGAGGTCGACGAGCAGGCGGGCAAGGAGGCCGCGATCACGGACGAGTCGACCGCCGCGATCGAGAAGGGCGACAAGTTCACGGAGTACCAGATGCTCCAGATGCTGATGATCCCCTCGGGGAACAACGTGGCGCGGCTGCTGGCCCGCTGGGACGCCGGGACGGAGAAGGCGTTCATCGAGAAGATGAACGCCGCCGCCAAGGACCTCGGGATGACCAACACGACCTACACGGACCCGAGCGGCCTGAAGGCCTCCACCATGTCCACGCCCGCCGACCAGATCACGCTCGGCAAGGCGGTCATGCGGAACGATGTCTTCCGGGAGGTCGTGGACATGCCGCAGGCCGACATCCCGGGCGTCGGCAGGATCTACAACAACAACTACATCCTGCTGGAGGACGGGGTCAACGGGATCAAGACGGGATCCTCGACCCCGGCCGGCGGCAACCTGCTCTGGACGGCCAACACCGTCGTCGACGGCAAGCCCCGCCGGATCATCGGTGCGGTGATGGGCGCCACCGTCGAGGGCATCCTGGAGGCGAAGCTGGAGCGGGCGCGGCAGAACAGCCTCAAGCTGATCAAGGCCGCCCAGAAGGGCGTCGACTCCGCCACCGTCGTCAAGAAGGGCCAGGTCGTCGGGTACGTCGACAACGGCTTCGGCGCCCGGACCCCGGTCGTCGCCACCAAGGATCTGAAGGCGGTCGGCTGGGGTGGGCTCCAGGTCGACCTGGAGCTGACCGACGGCGGCAGGACTCCCGCCCACGAGGCCGAGGCGGGCACCGTCGTGGGCCAGGTGTCGGTGGGCGCCGGTACGGGCAAGGTCTCCGTCCCGGTCGCCCTGCGGAGCGCGATGACGGAGCCGGGCTTCGGCGACAAGCTCACCCGGATCTCCTGACCCGGAAAAACGGCGGTGGGCCCCGACACCTGTCGGGGCCCACCGCCGTTCCGGGGCCTTCCGGCCCGCCCGGTGATCAGCCGCAGTGCTCCCAGCCACTGGTGTAGGACGCCTCGTTGATGCCGCCGCCCCACATCACGCACGTGCCGTTCGCCGCGGCCCGGACGGGGCCGGCGTACGAGGTGTAGTCGTTCTCGTCCCCCTTCCAGCTGCCGCCCTGGACTCTCAGCTTCGCGTGCATGAGCGTCGCCTTGCCCGCGATCGCCCGTATGGTCACGACACAGTTGGAGCTGCCGTTCCAGAGGAGGTACGAGGTGGCGGCGGGGCTGTTCGACACCTTCTCGGAGTCGATGACGCTGTACCCCGAGCCGCAGATGGAAGCCGGGTTGGCGGCGGCGTAGGAGGGCGTCGTGGAGGCGACGACGGCCACGGCACCCATGACGGCGGTCAGGACGGCGGCATAGGACTTGCGCACGAGAGAACTCCTTCTCAGTCAAATGATCTTGGTGACCATACGGGAGGCGGCCGGGCTCCCGTAAGTACCGAACCTGGCCGTTCGGCGCTCGTGCTAGCGTCCCGAATCGGACACCGAGGGGAGTCGGCCGGGCCGGGCGGGGCATCCCGCGGGCTCCGCGGCGGCGCTCCGGTGTGCACCATCGGTATCGGCGCCGCAGCTGAGTGATGGTTCGACGTGAGACGTGGAGGTATGGAGTGGCCACCGCCGAGCCGACGCGTGAAGACGGCAGTCCGGTTCTCGCCGGGCGACTCCCGGAGCCGCGAATACACGCACCCGGACCGGCTGCGCCGAGACCCTCCGCGCCGGCCGGCCCCAGGCCCGGCAAGGGGGCGGCCCGGGTCGTCCTGTGGACGACCGCGGCGGCCGCCGTCGTCCACGTGCTGTGGTTCTTCTTCTTCGCCAACAGCGGCGGGGACATCGCCGCCCAGGACGCCTGGGCCGAGTTCGTCGGCCGGCACCCCGGGACCGCGTACAACCTCGCCTGGTACGGCGGGATGCACCCGGTCTCGTACAGCGTGGTGTCGCCCTATCTGATGTCGCTGCTCGGGGTCCGTACGACGATGATGATCGTCGGCACGGTGTCGTCGGCGCTGACCGCCCTGATCCTGGTCAGGGTGCCCGCCGTGCGCAACCCGCTGGCCTGCTCCCTCGCCGGGGTGTTCGCGTACCTCTGCAACGCGCTGTCCGGCCGGGTCACCTTCGGCCTCGGCATGATGTTCGCCCTGGGGGCCGTCGCCGCCGTCTTCTGCTGGCCGTACCGCTGGCGGTACCGGCGCTGGGCGAAGGCGGTCGTCGCGGCTCCGCTGGCCGGCCTCGCGACCGCGGGCAGTCCGGTCGCCGGGCTCTTCCTCGGTGTCGTCGCCGCGGCGCTCTTCCTGAACAAACGGCGCCCCGGGGCGTACGCGCTCGGCCTCGCCCCCGTCGCGGTCGTGGTCCTGTCCGCCTGGCTGTTCCCCTTCTCGGGTACCCAGCCGATGTCCTTCGGGACCCTCTCGCTGCCGTTCCTCTTCTCCGTCCTCGTCTTCTTCCTGGTGCCCCGGGACTGGCACACCGTGCGCACGGCCGCCGCCGTGTACGGGGTGGGGACCCTGCTGACGTACGTCGTCGACTCGCAGATCGGCTCGAACGTCTCACGGATGGCGATGCTGTTCGCGGGCGTGGTGCTGCTGGCCGCGCTGCCCTACACGGCGCCCCGCACCCGCCGCTGGTACGCCCTGGTCCTGGTCTTCGCCGGGTTCAACTTCTGGATCGGCTACAAGGGCGTGGACGACATCGTCCGTACCGCCCCCACCGCCTCCTGGAACCGCGAGCTGGCCCCCCTGGTCAACCAGCTCCAGAAGGTGCGGGCGGAGCGGGGCCGGGTCGAGGTCGTGCCCGCGAGCAGCCACCGGGAGGCATCGGCGCTCGCCCCCTACGTGAACCTGGCCCGCGGCTGGAACCGCCAGGCCGACATGAAGCGCAACCCGCTCTTCTACGACGACACGCTGGACCCGGTGAACTACCGGGAGTGGCTCGACCGCTGGGCCGTCCACTACGTGGTGCTGCCCGCGGGGAAGCCGGACCACAGCGGGGCGGTCCAGGAGGCGGAGCTCGTCGAGAAGGGCCAGCCGTACCTGAAGCAGCTCTGGAGCGACGCCAACTGGAAGCTGTTCCGGGTCCTGAACCCGGTGCCGCTCGCCGACCCGCCCGCGACGGTGGAGAAGGCCGGAGCGGACGAGCTGACGATCCGGGTGCGGTCCGCGGGCCGGGTGCTGATCCGCATCCCGTACTCGCGGTGGCTCGCCGTCGTCGACGACGAGGGCAAGAGCGTGGAGCGGCCCCAGGAGACCGAGGCGTCCCAGAAGCGCTCCGAGCAGGACCCGGAGGCGGCCAAGGACTTCACCAACGACCACGGCTGCCTGATCAAGGTGGACGAGGACCCGGACGGCGACGAGTGGACGGAGCTCCTCGCCCCCCGCCCGGGTGTCTACCGGCTGGCCGCGCCCTACCAGTTCCAGCCGGGTACCCCGTGCCCGGAGGAACTGCGCTGAGCCCGGCCGGTCAGCGGCCGGTCACCCGTACGAACGCGCGGTCCCGTTCGCCCAGCTCGACGGCGGGCCCGGCGCCCCTAAGCACGACGTCCAGGGCGCGCCCCGGGTCGGAGTGGTAGCAGCCGCTGGCCCAGGCTGCGTTGGCCTCCACCACGGCCCACGCGCCGGTGTCGGTGACCCCGACGTCCACGACGATCGCGGACGGCAGACCGGCCCCGGCGGCGGACAGCAGCTCCGCGCCGAAGGTGAGCGCCCCGGCGGACAGCGGGCCCGGCCGCAGCCGGCCGCCCTCGGCGTACCGGCTGCCCGTGTGCACCCGCCCGTCGAGCAGGAACAGCCGGTACTCGGTCCGGAACAGGATCACGTCGCTCACCAGCACCAGCGTCCCGGGATCGACCGCGTCCGGACCGGGCAGCCGGGAACCGTCCGCGTAGACCAGGGCGGCGATGCTCTTGTCGTTGGGCGACTTGACGAAGGCGGGGCGCCGCAGACCGTACGCCTCACCGATCGGCACGGCACGGATGTCGCGCCGGGTGAACTCCCGGGGCAGCCGCGCCGTCCAGTCGGCGGGAGCCTCCAGCGGGGCGATGTCCAACGTGGACGCCACGGCGTCGGCGAAGGAGGGCCCGGCGTGCAGATGGCACGCCCCGGGGCGCAGCCCCTCCGGTACGTCGAATCCCGGCAGGTGCGCGATGCGCAGTCCTCTCCGGCGGGCGGTCTCCCGCAGCAGCCGCGCGGAGGCGGTCAGACGGGGTGGCAGTACGAGCGTCATGAGCGCCGATCCTGCCGTGGCGGGCGGCGCGGGCCCACCGGATTTCGCTTGACGGCCCGCCCAGGGTCCGTTTGCATCGGGCGGGATGCACGCCGATGAGACGAGGACCGACGCGGCGCTCGTGCGCCGGCTGATCGCCGGGCAGTTCCCCGGCTGGGCCGGCCTGCCCGTCGTGCCGGTCGATTCCGACGGAACGGTCAACGCCCTCTACCGGCTGGGCCGGGAGCTGACCGTACGGCTGCCCCGGACCGAGGGCGGTGCGCGGGACGTGGAGACCGAACACCGCTGGGTGCCACGGCTCGCCCCGCGCCTGCCCTTCCCCGTGCCCGAACCGGTGGCCCTGGGCGCCCCTGCCGAGGGATACCCCTGGCCGTGGTCGGTCTGCCGCTGGCTGGACGGCGAGAATCCGTCCGCCGGCCAGGGCGGCCCCCTCCTCGCCGCGGACCTGGCCGCCCTGCTCGCCGCGCTGCGCCGGACCGGCGTCACGGACGACGCCCCGCCCGCCTACCGCAGCGAACCGCTGGCCTCCCGCGACGCGGCCACGCGCGAGGCCCTGGACCGGCTGGACGGCGACATCGACACGGCCCTCGCCACCGCCGCCTGGCAGGAGGCCCTGCGGGCACCGGCGGCGGAGGGGCCCGGCGTCTGGGTCCACGGGGACCTGCAACCCGGCAACGTCCTGGTGTCGGGAGACCGGCTCGGCGCGGTCCTCGACTTCGGCTGCACGGGGGTGGCCGACCCCTCGGTGGACCTGATCGCCGGGTGGTACCTGCTGTCGGCCGACGGCAGGAGGGTCTTCCGCACGCGGACGGCGGCGGACGACGCGGCCTGGGCGAGGGGCCGGGGCTGGGCGCTGTCCATCGCGCTGATGGAGCTCGCCTACTACCGGACGAGGAACGCGTGGATGGCCTCGACCGCCCGTCATGTGATCGCGGAGATCCTCGCGGACGCGGCGGGCGCCGTATCGGATCGATAACGGCGGGACGCGGGGGCGGGGCGGACTCGTAGGCTGACCCCGGTTTCGGCCGGTGTGGGCCGTACAGGGGACAGAGGAACGCCGCATCGTGTTGCCGGAACCGGACGCCGACCTCCGCAAGGACACCGGCGAGAAGCGCCGCGGGATCACCGCACGTGGCTGGAGCGTGGTGGCGGGAGCCGCGGTCCTCGCGCTCCTGGTCACGCTCGCCCTCCGTACGTCGGACGGCGCGTCGGACGACCGGGACGGCCGGCCAGGGACCCGGGCGGCCGCGCCCACGGCCCCGGGGACGTCTTTGACCCCCACCCCGGCGGACGCCGGGACCTCCCCCGGGGGGCCCGACTCCGGCCCGCCGTACGCGGCGGTCCCGGAGTTCAGCTCCACGGCGGCCCGCGACACGGCCTTCGTCGCCGACGTCGCCCGGTTCTCCGACTGGCCGAGCGGCACCGAGTCCTACGGCGCCATGTCGTCGGCACCCGAGGGCAGTGACATCTCGGACTTCCGCCGGGCGGTCGTCCGGGACGCGAGGGCGGTCTGCGAGGCGCTGGCCGACGGGACGGACATGGAGGGGGTGCCGGAGGCGGCCGGGCTGCCGTTCGACGACCCGGTCGGCCAGGCCGCCTTCATCGTGGAGGCGGTCACCTTCTACTGCCCGCACCGCACGGCCGAGGTGACCGACGGGGTGTACACCGAGCCGGTACCGACCGAGCAGGACGAGGACTGCCCGGACGCCTCGGCCCTGGAGGTGGCCGCCACGGTGGGCGAACGCTCCGACTCCGACGACGGCTTCCACACCGCCCCGTACACGGTGGACGTCCGCAACACCTCCGCGTACCCGGTCCGCCTCCAGCTCCAGCAGCGCTGGTACGCCGACGGATACGCGGACAGCGGCGCGTGGGGGCTGTTCGGGGACACGATGGCGGAACAGGCCGTCACCGTCGAAGCGGGGGAGACGTTCACCTACGAGGGGGAGCAGTCCGGGATCTACCGCTGGGACCGCACCCAGGTACGCGTCCGGCCCGGTGAGTCCGTCTTCCTGGGCTGCGGCTACCGGCCGGGCCCCGGCCCGTCCTCGGGCGACCCCCTGTGACGAGCGGCCGTCCCGGCGCGCGGGCAGCCCCCGCCGTACCGGCACACCACCTCGTCCACCCCTCTCCAGCCACCGATCGGAAGGCCCACGTGAGCGACCGGCCCACCCCGCGGACCCGGAAACCGTTCCTGTACGTCGTCGTGTGTGCGGCCGGAATCGCCGGCGACGTCGGCGAACTGATCACGGCCGCCCAGGAGGCGGACTGGGACGTGGGCGTCGTCGCCACCCCGCAGGGGCTCGGCTTCATCGACGCGGCGGCCGTCGAGGCACAGACCGGCTACCCGATCCGCTCGGCCTGGCGCCGCCCCGGCGACCCGCGCCCACTGCCCCCGGCGGACGCCATCGCCGTCGCCCCGGCCACCTTCAACACGATCAACAAGTGGGCGGCCGGGATCTCCGACACCCTCGCCCTGGGCATCCTGTGCGAGGCGTACGGCGCCCAGATCCCCACCGCCGTCCTGCCCTGCCTGAACGCGGCCCAGGCCGCCCACCCCGCCTACCGGCCGAGCCTGGACCGGCTGCGCGCGATGGGCGTCCTGGTCGGCTCACGCGCACCCCACGACCCGGCGGCCGACGGCGGGATCGCCCGCTTTCGCTGGGAGGAGGCCCTGGAACTGCTCACCCCACAGGTGCGCGGGAGGGCCTGACCGCCTGGCCGTTCGGTCGTTCCGGCCGTCACTGACGTGGGGGCCACTCGCACGGTCCGCGCCGTCGGCACGGGAACGGGGCCCCGCACGGTACGGGGCCCCGCACGGTACGGGGCCCCGCACGGTACGGGGCAAGCCCCTTACGGGGCACGGCTCAGCTCGACCGGCCCAGCCGTCGCCGTACGCGCCGGACCTGGCGGTTGCCCGCGACCGCGTCGAGCAACCGGCGTCCGGTGCCGGCCTCGTACGCCGGCCCCTCCAGGCGGAGCAGGGCGCCGTCGCGGACGACGGCGTGAGCGACCGGGGCGTCCGCCTTCGGCAGGGTGACCGGATGGCGTCCGGCGGGCAGCTTGAGGCGGGCGGGGAGACGCAGCCGCACCGTCGACCCGTCGGCGGCGGGGACCAGCTCGGCGGTGACCTTCAGGGCGGACACGGTGACCTTGAGGGGAGCCGGGACGCCGGGCTCCGCCACCACGTACGGCAGCGGGAGCGACCGCTCGCCGCGCTCGGCGTTCGCGGCGGCGGCACCGGCCGTGTCAGGACCGAGTCTGCGCAGGCGCTGGTCCACGTCGAGGGTGAGCTGGCCCACGCCGGTGGTCCAGTACGGCAGCGCGAGACGGCCGCCGGTCACCGCCGGGGCCGCCGCCGGTTCGTTCGATACGTCGTGACCGGTCACGCGGACCATCCGGTCGATGCCCAGCAGGTTGACGAAGGCCCACACGTCGTACACCCCGCGGCCCAGCGGCCGGTCGCCGGCCAGCCGCTGCGGGTCGAGCCGCAGCCGCCCGGAGGCGACGAGCCGCGACCGGCCGTCCCCGACGGGCCGGAGCGCCACCTCCAGGTCGCCCTCCGGGTACCACCAGTCCTCCCGGTCACGGTCCTTGACGACCACCTCGGCGTACGCCATCCGGAACGGGTCGCCGACCTCCCACCCGTCCTTCGTCCCCGAGACGCCGGTCAGCAGCTCCGGATCCAGCCACCACTTCCCGTCCCGTTCGGTCAGGAGCAGCGGTTCGCCGTCCCCGCGCAGCAGTTCCAGCGTGATGTCGGCGATCAGGCAGCCGTCCTCCCAGCGCGGTGCGCCGAGCTCGGTGCGGGCCTTCACCCCGCGGATGTGCTCCGCGAACGCGAACGCCCCGTCGAAGTCGCCGCGTTCCAGCAGTTCGGCCCTCAGCCCGCTCACCGCGGGCAGCCCCCGCCGCACGGCGGCCGGGAACTCCTCCAGCGCCACCTGCCGGGCCATCGCGAAGCGTTGCCGCTGCTCGGCCGGGTCCTCACGCAGGATCTCGGGCTCACGGGCCCGGGAGAGGACCTCGACGTGGTACAGGCGGTGCAGGAGACGGTTCTGCAACGCGTCGACGTCGTCGGACGCCGTGGTGCCGTCCTTGAACTGGCGGACGATGGTACGGAGGTTGGGCCAGAACCCGTGTCGCGGGTTGAAGCGATGGCGGGTGTTGTTGCCGCCGTCGTCCCGCTTCATCCAGTAGTAGCAGGGATAGTCGGCAAGGATCGCTATCCGCTCCGCCTTGAGGTAGGCGGCGCTGACGAAGGCCAGGTCCTCCATGATCCACGGACCCTCGGGGAAGCGCAGCCCGTGCTCCTCGACGAAGGCACGCCGGAACATCTTGTGCGGGGACATGCTCTGCATGAGTTCGTCGTTCTCGATCGTGCAGGCGTCCACCGTCTGCCGGAACAGCCGCCGGGGCCGCACCATCGTGCTGGACATCTTGCCGATCACCACGTCGGCCCGGTTGCGCGTCGCGTGCTCGTACAGCCGCTCGAGGGCTTCGGTCCCGAGCATGTCGTCGTGGTCGACGAACTGCACGTACTCGCCCTTGGCGTGCTCCATACCGACGTTGCGCGGGGCGCCGGGCCAGCCGGAGTTGGGCTGGGTGTGCACCTGGACGTTCGGATGCCCGGCCGCCAGCTTCTCCAGCCGCGTCAACGTGTCGTCCGTCGACCCGTCGTCGACGTAGATGACCTCGTACTCGTCGTCGGGCAGGCTCTGCCCCAGCAGCGACGGCGCGCACTCGTCGACGTACTTCCCGGTGTTGTACACGGGAACGATGACGCTGACCTTGACTCTCGGCATTCCACGGACTTTACCCGCCGAACAGGGCCTTCGACGGCCCTCGCGGACCGGGCGGCACAGGCCGCAGACCTCGAACCCTCCGGACGGTTCGCGTACGGCCTTCCGCGCGGCACGGACATGAGACCCGGCCACCGTCACGCCTTCCAGGCGCACCCACGCCGAACCGGGCCGACATGCTCCGGCAGCGGAAGACCCTGCCGTCCGCTCGGACGACAGGGCCTCTGACCTGCTGCTCTGCTGTGCCCCCGGCAGGATTCGAACCTGCGACACCCGCTTTAGGAGAGCGGTGCTCTATCCCCTGAGCTACGAAGGCAGGGATCTGTCGGAAGGTATCCGAGGACACGGCCGAACGCGGACGAATCCCGGACCACTGGGTTCCGGCAGGTGATGCGCGGGTGCGGCCCGTGAAGGCTGCGCCCGCCGCACACAGTGTAGCGGGTGGCCTGGTGGCGGGCGGGGCCGTGGGGGAAGGAGGACCAGCCGCGTCGTGCGGGTGGTCGGCGCGGCTGCCACCCGCCCTGCGCACCGGGCCCGCCGTCGGCGACGCGTCCGGCGCACGGTCGGGGCCGGCGCGGGCCAGGCGGTGAACGGGCCGCACACGAGGGCCCGTTGCCGAGGCCCGCCGTCAAGTGATCAGGCGTCGCATCACCGCCGAGCGCGAGATCCTCTACGGCACCGTGACTCTGTAGGCCGCCCCGGGTGTGCTGGTCGGGGAGGACCGGGACGCGGCGGCCCTGGGCCGGCCGGCGCGGGAGCGGGGCTGCCGGTCGCGGGGCGGGCCCGGCGTCTCAGGGGCGGGTGATCCGTACCCGGTAGTTGTCGTCGGCGTCCTTGTCCAGCACGGAAATGCGTATGCCGTTGGACCGGTCGGTGAAGGTGTCACCCGGTTCGAAGGGGGCGTCGGAGAGTTCGGCGTGGACGTTGGGCCGGCGGGTGCAGCCGCCGCTGTCCTTGGTGCTGTCCGCGACGGAGATGGGCCCCTGGCCGGTGTCGACGTCGGAGTTCACCTTGTAGATGAGGACGCCGGGCCGGCAGATCGCCTCGTCGTTGCCGCCCGCGGTCCGCACCTCCATCGCGTAGCCGGATTCGGCGGTCAGCGGTACGAAGGCCAGCTTCGGGCCGCCGTGGGTGGCGAGTGGTCCGAGGGTGTGTTCGCTGGTTCCGGTCGCCGAGGCGCAGCTGATCTGGTCGTTGGAGAGCCAGCCGAGCTTCCACTTGTGCCAGCCCAGCAGGTCGTTGTTGGCGCCCCAGTCCTCGGACATGATGTCCCAGTGCCCCACGGCGCCGCCCCCTTCCATCGTGTACAGGTCGGGGAGGCCGAAGACATGGCCGTTCTCGTGCGGCAGTACCCGGTAGCCGGTCTCCGAGTAGGAACCCGATCCGTCGTCCTGGCGGCTGTAGACGAAGGACGTGTTGGCGAGCGGCACTCCGTCGGCAGAGGGGGCTTCGTCGTTGCCGGAGAAGGTCACCGACAGGACGGTGTCCAGAGCGGACGGCCCCGCGTTCGGGGTGACCAGCACGTTGACCAGGTCGTAGGAGGAGAAGTCGACCTTCGGGTCGGCGACGGACACCAGGTCCTTGACCAGCTTGCGGTACCCCGGCTCGTACGGTGAGCCGCGCTCGATCCCGTACTCGGAGAACGGCAGCGGCATGCGCAGCCAGTCCTTCACGGGGGCCTCGGGCAGATAGGTGAGGCGGCCGTAGGAGCTGGTGTGGAACCAGTCGGAGGTCTGCGGGAAGAACTCCGCGAGCCGGTCCGCCGCCGGTTCCGTCGCCTGCGCGTCCGGGAAGTCGATCATCAGGTTGAGGGCCCTGACCTGCCCGGTGGAGCGGGTGTATCCGGTGGGGGTCGGTATGCCCTCCGACATCTGTACGCCCATGGTCGCCGGGATCCGGCACGGGGCCAGGCCGGTTCCCCGGGGGGCCGACACCGGTCCGGCGGAGGCGCGGCTGGAGAGGGGGAGAGTGGTGCTGGCGGAGGCCATGGTCGCGATGACCAGGGCCGTCGCTCCGGCGAGCGCGAGGGGGCGGCGGCAGCTGCGTATCCGGTGGCGGGGATGGTGCATGAGGCTCGCCTTCGGGCTCCGCGGCAGCCGGCCGGCCCCTGGCTGCGCTCTGGCGATCAGCCTGTGACGGGTCATGGGCGCTCGCTCGCTGGGTGCGCCGTTGGAGGGGTTTCCCGGCCGATGAGAGGTGATGTAGGTCACAACCAGGTGTGAAATAACCGGGGAGGGCTTCCCCGTTTACACCTGTGTTCCCGCGAAACGGGGACACGTTCCCCGGTTGTCCGGAGGACCGAACCCCTTGCCGAGAGGAAGGCCCGCGTCGTGGAGACCGTCGTCGAAGCCGCCACCTGTGAAGCGCACCGCCGTGCGTCCCGTCCGCGGGCCGACGCGCTGCGCAACCGGGAGCGGATCGTGACGGCCGCCCGTGAGATGTTCGTCGAGTTCGGGCCTGACGTGCCGCTCGACGAGGTCGCACGCCGGGCCGGGGTGGGAAACGCCACGCTCTACCGGAACTTCCCCGACCGGGCAGCCCTGACCCACGAGGTCGTCCTGGCCGTCACCTGCCGTACCACCGACCGCGCGGAGGAAGCCGCGGCGGCGGAGTCCGACCCGTTCGCCGCGCTCAGCCGGTTCGTGCACGCGGCGGCCGAGGAACGGATCGGTGCGCTGTGCCCGATGCTGTCCGGCGGCTTCGACAAGGACCATCCCGAACTGCTCGCCGAGCGCCGACGCCTCGAAGAGGCCGTCGAGGGGCTCGTGCGGCGCGCCATGTCCGCGGGGCGGATGCGCACCGACATCGCCGTCGGTGACGTACTCGTCGCCCTCTCCCAGCTCACCCGGCCGCTGCCCGGCATCGCCTGCCCGGACATCGACCGGTTCACCCACCGCCATCTGCAGCTCTTCCTGGACGGCCTGCAAGCTCCGGCCCGTTCCGAACTGCCCGGATCGGCGGCGACCTTGGAGGATCTGCGCCGGGGGCACTGACGCCCGCGACGCCCAGGACCCGACAGACCTGACAGACACGCCAGACGTAACAGCCGCGCCGGCCCCGCCGGTCCGCGTGGCCGACCACCCCTCGACGAAGCGCCGGGGCCCGACCGGTGGATCCAGGTCAGGGCGCCGGACCAGCACACCCTTTTAGCGGTTCGGCCGTGGACCCGTACCCCGGCGTCGGAACCGATCACGACTCTTCGCGTCCACACGCGTCCCTAGGTGGCTACTCCCATGTCCAAAATCGCCGACACCAGGCTTCCCGACCCCAGCCGCTGGAAAGCGCTGGCCTTCATCGCCCTCGCCCAGTTGATGGTCGTGCTCGACGCGACCATCGTGAACATCGCCCTGCCGTCGGCCCAGACCGACCTGGGTATCTCCGAAGGCAACAAGCAGTGGGTGATCACCGCGTACGCCCTCGCCTTCGGCGGGCTCCTGCTCTTCGGTGGGCGCATCGCCGACCTGTGGGGGCGTAAGCGCACCTTCATGGTCGGCCTGCTCGGCTTCGCCGCGGCCTCCGCGCTCGGCGGCGCCGCCACGGGCCAGGCCATGATGTTCGGTTCCCGTGCCCTGCAGGGCGTCTTCGGCGCGCTTCTCGCGCCCGCCGCCCTGTCCCTCCTCGCGGTGATGTTCACCGACGCCAAGGAGCGCGCCAAGGCGTTCGGCATCTACGGTGCCATCGCCGGTGGTGGCGGCGCGGTCGGCCTGATCCTCGGTGGCTTCCTGACCGAGTACCTGAACTGGCGCTGGACGTTCTTCGTCAACATCCCGTTCGCGGTCCTCGCCGCCGCCGGTGCCTACTTCGTCATCCGTGAGCCGGCCGGTGGCCGCAACCGCTCGCCGCTCGACGTCCCCGGTGTCGTCCTGTCCACGCTGGGCCTCGTCTCGCTGGTCTACGGCTTCACCCGCGCCGAGTCGGCCGGCTGGTCCGACTCGCTGACCATCGGCGCGTTCGTCGCCGCCGGTGTGCTGCTGCTGGCCTTCGTCCTGACCGAGTCGAAGGTCAGGTCGCCGCTGCTCCCGCTGCGCGTCCTGACCGACCGCAACCGCGGCGGGGTCTACCTGTCCCTGGGTCTCGCCATCATCGCGATGTTCGGGCTCTTCCTCTTCCTGACGTACTACCTGCAGGTCGTCCAGGGGTTCTCCCCGGTCAAGACCGGCTTCGCGTTCCTGCCGATGATCGCGGGCATGATCACCGGGTCCACGCAGATCGGTGCCCGGCTGATGACCCGGGTCCCGCCGAGGCTGCTGATGGGTCCGGGCTTCCTGGTCGCCGCCGTCGGCATGCTGCTCCTGACCCAGCTGGACATCGACACCTCGTACGCGGGCGTCATCCTGCCGGCGCAGCTGCTGCTCGGCCTGGGGATGGGCACGGCGTTCATGCCGGCCATGTCGCTGGCCACACACGGCATCGAGCCGCGTGACGCCGGGGTGGCCTCCGCGATGGTGAACACCTCGCAGCAGGTCGGCGGTGCCATCGGTACGGCGCTGCTCAACACCATCGCCGCCGGTGCCACCACCGCCTACATCGCCGACCACGCCGCGGGCGCCGGTGACCCGCAGCTGTTGCAGCTGCAGGCCATGGTCAGCGGTTTCGCCGCGGCGATCTGGTGGGCGGTCGGCATCCTCGTCGCCGCCTCGGCGATCGCGGTGACGTTCATCAACACCGGGCGCCCCGGTACCGGACCGACGGGCCCGGCCGCCGGTTCGGGGGAGCGGGCGGACGGTGTCGAGGACGAGTTCCGGATCCCGGTCGTCGCCCACTGACCGCGTACCCGTTGCACCCGTGACACCTGACGTCGCGTGACGTCTGCCCCGGTTCCGCTCGGCGGAGCCGGGGCGGACGTGCGTCCGTGGTCGGCTCAGCGGAGCCAGGGCAGATCCGCGTCCGTGTCCTCCGGCTGCAGCCCGGCGGCGATGACCTGCATGATCTCGCCGAGGTGCCGCACCTGCTCGGGGGTGAGCCGGGCGAACATCGCCTGGCGTACGGCCTCGACGTGTCCCGGGGCGGACCGTGCGAGCATCGCGTACCCCTCGTCGGTCAGCACCGCGTTCTGGCCGCGCTTGTCGGAGGGGCAGTCCTCGCGGCGGACCCAGCCGTTCTTCTCCAGCCGGGCGACGGCGTGCGAGAGCCGGGACCGGGTGATCTTGGCGTCCTTGGCCAGCTCGGTCATCCGCTTCCGGCGCCGCGGCGCCCGCGAGAGATGGACGAGCAGGCCGTAATAGATGTGCGGCATGCCGGCATCACGCTGCAGCTGACGGTCGAGGTGGTCCTCCATGAGCGTGGTGGCGTGCAGATAGGCACGCCAGACGCTCTGCTCTTCGTCGGTGAGCCAGCGGGGCCCGCCGGTGGATGCCGTGGTCATGTACTCCACTGTACGACCTTTTCTTGAAAGTTGAACTAGATACAGCTAAGGTCTGCGGACATAGGAACTTGAAGATTCAAGAAGATCACACCGTGATCGGCGGAGGAACGGGAGTGTCATGACTGTCACCGCGGAACGCATGCCCGCCCTGTATCTCTCCCACGGCGCCCCACCGCTGGCCGACGACCCCGTCTGGCCGGCCGAGCTGGCCGCCTGGTCCGCTGAGCTGCCGCGCCCCAAGGCGATCCTGATGGTCTCCGCCCACTGGGAGGAAGCCCCGCTCGCCCTCGGCGCCACGGCGACCGCGCCGCTGGTCTACGACTTCTGGGGCTTCCCCGAGCACTACTACGGTGTGCGGTACGCCGCTCCGGGCGCCCCGAAGCTCGCGGACGACGTCCGCAAGCTGCTGCGCCGGGCCGGCACGCCGGTGCAGGACATCCCCGACCGAGGCCTCGACCACGGGGCTTACGTACCGCTCGTCGAGATGTACCCGGACGCGGACGTCCCCGTCCTCCAGATCTCCCTGCCGACGCTCGACCCGCGCAAGCTGATGGACATCGGCCGCAGGCTCGCCCCGCTGCGGGACGAGGGGGTGCTGATCGTCGGAAGCGGGTTCTTCACGCACAACCTGGCGGCGCTGCGCCACGCCGGCGGCACCCCGGGCTGGTCGGCCGAGTTCGACGACTGGGGGCACCGCGCCCTCGGGTCCGGGGACGTCGACGCCCTGCTGGACTTCGAGCACGCGTCACCGGCGGGCCGGCTCGCCCACCCCCGCACCGAGCACTTCGCCCCGCTCTTCGTGACGCTGGGCGCGGCGGAGGGCGAACTCGACCAGGGCCGCAGTGTCATCGACGGGTTCTGGATGGGTCTGGCGAAGAGGTCGGTGCAGTTCGGCTGAGCAGCGGCCTCTCGTACCAGGACACGTCCCAGAAGCGGCCGAACTTCCGGCCCACCTCGGCGTACGTACCGACATGGCGGAAGCCGAAGGCGGCGTGCAGCCGGACGGACGGTTCGTTCGGCTGGGCGATCCCGGCGTACGCGCGGTGGACGTCCTCGTCGGCCAGCGCCTCGAAGAGGGCCTGGTAGAGCAGGGTGCCGATGCCCCTGCCCACCGCCTCCGGTGCGCAGTAGACGCTCACCTCCACGGAGGTGCGGTACGCGGCCTTGGCGCGGAACGGGCTGCTGGTGGCGTATCCGACGATCCGGGAGGCGGCACCCGTGTCGGTCCCGTCGTCCGGCCCGCCGGCCGCCTCCCAGGCAACCAGCAGCCGGTGGGGGCCGTCTTCCGGGTGGGAGCGCAACCAGGGCAGACGCTCCTCGGGGGTGAAGGCGTCCGTGTCGAACGTGAGCGCCGTCTCACGGACGTAGTGGTTGTAGAGGTCGGTAAGGGCTGCCAGATCCGTCTCGACTCCAGGCTTGACCTGCACATCTGCGGGTACCTGTGGCATCTGTCCTCCTGGGGGAGGGCGACAGGGTACTGCATGATCGCGAAAGTGAATGGCCGGTGTGGGAATTCTGTCCGGATTCCAGTCGTTGTTTCCATCGGATGCAGGGCACCCGGGAGGGTGTCGCGACCTACTCAGCAAGGGAGCACGCATGGCAACCCGTGCCGTCGCCCGTCGTTCGTCCGCCGAGTCCGGCGGGACCGACCGGGCAAGCAGTGTTCGCGCCGGGGGCGGGGAGATCGCCGACCGCGACCTGGTCGGCATGTACCTCGACGAAATCGCCCGCACACCGCTGCTCGACGCCGCCAAGGAAGTCGATCTCTCGCAGACGATCGAAGCGGGCGTGTACGCCCAGCAGATCCTCGACGGCGAGGTGGAGAGCGAAGCCGGCGGAGCGAAGCGTGAAGAGCTGGAAGCGCTGGTCGCCGAGGGCGAGCGCGCCAAGGACATATTCATCCGTTCCAACCTCCGGCTCGTCGTTGCCGTGGCCCGCCGCTACCCCAGGGCAGGTCTGCCCCTGCTCGACCTGATCCAGGAGGGCAACGCCGGCCTGGTGCGCGCCGTCGAGAAGTTCGACTACGCCAAGGGCTTCAAGTTCTCCACGTACGCGACGTGGTGGATCCGGCAGGCCATCACCCGGTCCATAGCCGACCAGTCGCGCACCATCCGGCTCCCCGTCCACCTCGTGGAGGAGCTCGGACGGATCCGCCGGGTCCAGCGCGAGTTCAACCGCGAGCACGGGCGCGACCCGGAGCACGCGGAGATCGCCGCCGAGCTGGGATCCAACACCGAGCGCGTCGGCAACGTCCTGGACTGGGCGCGTGACCCGGTCAGCCTCAACATGTCCGTGGACGACGACGGGGACACGCAGTTCGGTGACCTGCTGGAGGACACCTCCGCGGTCTCGCCCGAGCAGTCCGTGATGACGCTGCTGCGCAGCGAGGAGCTCGAGGATCTGATCGGCAAGCTCGACAACCGCACCGCCTCCATCATCCGGATGCGCTACGGGATCGAGGACGGCCGCGAGCGGACCCTCACCGAGGTGGGCAAGCAGCACGGCCTCACGCGGGAGCGGATACGCCAGATCGAGAAGCACGCACTGCTCGAATTGAAGAAGATGGCTCACGACACGGGCTTCGACGCTGCGGCGTGAGCCGATTACCCCGTAATCTCCCTGTCAAGCCGGTTCGCACCGGCCCGACGACCGGTCTTCCTGCCGGTCCCATGAGCTGAGCCCCGGCGCCCACCCCCCCCCGGCGTCGGGGCTCATCCATGCCCGCTCCATGTCCGCTCCGTGTCCGCTCCTGTACGGCGCGGTCGTCGGACCGCGTCCGCCGGGACGGCCACGCCCCGGCCCGGCGAGGCCGAGGAGGCCCGGGTCAGCCGGGCGCCCAAGGCGCTCAGGTACTCCACCAGCTGCGGCGGCCCGTGCACCTCGAACGCGCAGTCCACCAGGGCCAGCCGCAGCGCGACCCACTCCAGCGAGTCGCCGGAGACCGCACGCAGCCGGCAGCCGCCCTCACCGGTCGGCTCGGCCGCGCCGAGCGTGCCGGGCAGCCGCGCGGTGACGAAGTCCGCCGGCGCGTGGAAGGTGACGTCGATGCGCAGCTCCGGCTGCGTCCGCGCCACGGACCGGGTGAAGAACTCCGCGGCGTCCTCGGTCCCGTCCGGCAGTTCCCGAGGGGCGAACCGGGCCCCGGTGGCGAACGGCTCGGTCACCCGGTCCACACGGAAGGTGCGCCAGTCCTCGCGAGCCATGTCGTAGGCGACGAGATACCAGCGGCTGCCCGTGCTCACCAGCCGGTACGGCTCGACCTGCCGCTTCGACGCGGTCCCGTCCCCCGCCCGGTACGCGAAGCGCAGCCGCTCGCACCCGGTCACCGCCGAGGCGATCACCGTGAGGGTGCCGGGATCGATGGAGGAGCCGTCGCCACGGGTGAGCGGCACGGTGGCGTTCTGGAGGGAGGAGACGCGGTGCCGCAGACGGGACGGGAGGACCTGCTCCAGCTTGGCCAGAGCCCGTACGGATGCCTCGTCCACCCCCTCGATGGCATGACCGGCCCCCGCCCTGAGCCCGACCGCGATGGCCACCGCCTCCTCGTCGTCCAGCAGGAGGGGCGGCATCGCCCTACCCGCCACCAGGCGGTACCCACCGACCGAGCCGCGCGACGCCTCGACCGGATAGCCGAGGTCACGCAGCCGGTCGATGTCGCGGCGGATGGTCCGGGGGCTCACGTCGAGCCGTTCGGCCAGTTCACTCCCGGGCCATTCGCGAGGCGTCTGGAGGAGCGACAGCAGATTCAGCAGTCGTGCCGGGGTGTCCGTCATGAGGAGAGCATGCCCGTGCAACAGGACACCACCTGACCTAATGGGACCCTAAGTTCTCCCCATGACTTTTTCCGACTCGCTGCCGTCCGCGGCAGCCGCCCGTGCGGTTCCCACGAAACCGGCGGCACAGCAGGGCGCGGACCGGCGCCGCTGGTTCGCGCTCGCGATCGTGATGACCGCGGCCTTCATGGACCTGGTGGACGTCACGATCGTCAACATCGCCATCCCGAGCATCACTCGGGACACGGGTGCCTCGTTCTCCTCGATCCAGTGGATCACCGCCGGGTACGCCCTGGCCTTCGCCGCCGGTCTGATCACCGGCGGCCGCCTCGGTGACATCCACGGCCGCAAGCGGCTCTTCCTCCTCGGCATCGCCGGCTTCACGATCGCATCCGCCCTCTGCGGCTTCGCCGTGAACCCCGAGATGCTGGTCGCCTCGCGCATCCTCCAGGGCGCCACGGCCGCGCTGATGGTGCCACAGGTGCTCTCGATCGTGCACGCCACCTTCCCGGCGCACGAACGCGGCAAGGTCTTCGGGCTCTTCGGGGCGATCGTCGGGCTCGGCGCCGTCTCGGGGCCCCTGCTGGGCGCACTGCTCACCGAGTGGAACCTCTTCGGCCTGGAATGGCGGCCGATCTTCCTGATCAACCTGCCGGTCGGCATCGCCGGACTCGTCCTGGGGCGGAAGTTCATCACCGAGTCCAAGGCGCCCAAGGCGCTCCGGCTCGACCTGGCGGGCGTCGCCCTGGTGACGCTCGGCCTGCTGATGCTGCTCTACCCGCTGACCCGGGGGCGCGAGCTGGGCTGGCCCGTATGGGGACACGTCTCGATGGCCGCCAGCCTCCTCGTGTTCGCGGGGCTGGTCGCGTACGAACGGCAGAAGGCGCGCAAGGACGGCTCGCCGCTCATCGAGCTCTCGCTGTTCCGGGTGAAGAGCTTCGCCGCGGGGATCGCCGTACAGCTCACCTTCGGTGTCGGGCTCGGCATCTTCTTCCTGGTCTGGACGCTCTACCTCCAGACAGGGCTCGGCTGGAGCGCCCTGAAGGCGGGCACCACCGGGATCCCGTTCTCGATAGCCGTCTCGGTCGCCGCCGGGCTCTCCGTGCAGAAGCTGGTGCCCCGCTTCGGCCGCAAGGTGCTCCAGGCGGGCGCGCTGCTGATGATCGCCGGACTGCTGCTCTACGCAGGCGAGGCGGAGCGCTACGGCCAGGCCATCACCTCCTGGCAGATGGTCCTGCCGCTGGTGGTCATGGGTGTGGGAATGGGGCTCATCGTGGCCCCGCTGACGGACGCGGTGCTCTCCGGGGTCCCGAAGGAGCACTCGGGGTCGGCCTCCGGACTGATCAACACCGTGCAGCAGATGGGCACGGCGCTGGGGCTCGGCCTCGTCTCGGTCGTCTTCTTCGGGGCGATCGACGACGGAGCGGCACCCCAGGCGCTCGGGGGGCAGTTCGTGGACGCGTTCCAGCGGTCGCTGTGGTGCGTCGCCGGAGTGCTCGCGGTGATCTTCTTCGTGATGTTCGCCCTGCCGGCCGCGCCTCGGCCGCACCAGGAGGAGGGCGACGGCACCGAGGGCGCGGGAGCCGTCGCGGAGGAGGACGAGACCGGCAAGGAACCGGTGCTGACGCACTGACGTACCGGCACACTGACGCACCGGCACACGGCGTGCGGATGAGATCCGCGGACGCCGAGCGGTGCTCCTCCGGCGCCTGTGGCGGCCCGTCCGTCCCGTGACGGCCCGTCCGCCCCGTAGCGGGTGGGCGGGCCCGTCGGTGTCGGGTCAGCAGATCCTGGTGCGGTTCTCCATCGCCCGGCGGGCGGTCTGCTCGTCGCCGTACACCTCGCACATGTGGCGGCCGTCGGGCGTCGCCGTGTGCTCGACCTCCCAGAGGCTCGTCTCGCTGCCGTCCAGCAGCAGGAACGCGTGCTCGTAGAGGGTGAACCCCGCGTCCCGGCCGTCGACGCGGCACTGGCGCCCGAAGATCTGGGTGATGTGGTGGGCGAAGGCGGCCCGCAGCAGCCCGGCCGTCTCGGCGCCGGGCCGGTCCCCGTTCTCCGCACGGCGCAGGACGCGGCGGGCGTGGTCCGCCGAGTTGTCCGGCGCGTACATGCGGGGCAGCGGAGCCGGGGGGACGGCCGTCAGGAGCGTGAGGATCTCCAGATCGTCACGCGAGCTCTCGTCGGTGATGGCCCGGGTGTCCCAGAAGCTGCCGGACAACCGGGCGGCGGCGACCTGCGCGTCGCCCTCGTCGTCGTAGAGCTCGTGGCGGCGGGGCGCGTCGGTGTCCCGGCCGCCGCCGTGCACCAGCTCCCACAGAGTGAGCGTGGAGCCGTCGGCGAGCAGATAGGTGTGGCGGTAGGTCTCGCGGTGCAGGGCCGAGCTGTGGTGGGACGAGTGCAGCGAACTGCTGTGCGTCAGCGCCGTCCCGAGTCGTTCGATGGTCGTGTCTGACAGGTCGAAGGAGTTGAGGGCGCATCGCAGGAGTCGCTCGAGGTGCTGCTCGGTTGTCTCGTACGGATCGCTCAAGGTGCTGTCTCCAGGCCGTCGCCGCGCGTTACTCGATGCGTGCATAACGTAGTCCCTGGGTCGGACATCGTGACCGGGGTTCGCGAAAAACGTACCGCTCAAGGGGAAAGTTCCCACCCCCTCACCGCGTGCCGTTGTGATGATCGTTCCGGTCGCCGTAGAGGTCGGTGTAGGAGGGAAACGTTCCGCCCGGACCGTCGACCCCTCGGGCCGCCCGGATCGCCTTCACGACGGCCCTGGCCAGTACGTCCGCGCCCGCCGCGAGGATGCCGTTCAGCGCGGCCGTGGGCTCCGGCGGCAGCGGCGTGCCGGCGGTGGCCAGGACGAAGACGGTGTCCCCGTCGGTCAGCAGATGGACCGGCCGCACGGCGCGCGCCAGTCCGTCGTGCGCCGTGCCCGCGAGCTTCTGCGCCTGGGCGCGGGTGAGGGCGGCGTCGGTGGCGACGACGGCGATCGTCGTGTTGAAGTGACCGCTTCCCCGTGCCTCCCGCAGCTCCGCCAGTCGCCGACGGGCCGCCTCGTGCGTCGCGGCGGCGGGGCGTACGGGGGGATTCCCGGCGCCGTACTCGCCGTACAGGATCCCGGTGCGCGGATCGACCGCGGAGCCGGCCGCGTTCACCACGGCCAGTGCCGCGACCGTGGCCCCGGAGGCCGTGCGCAGGCTCGACGTGCCGACCCCGCCCTTGAACTCCCCGGCGACCGCGCCGGTGCCCGCGCCCACCGTGCCCTCGGCGACCGGGGTGCCCGCCTCCGACGCGGCGGCCGCCTCGACGGCGGCCCGGCCGGTCGAGGCGTCGGGGCGGGCCCGCCAGTCACCGCCCCGCCCCAGGTCGAAGAGGCAGGCGGCAGGTACGACCGGCACGACCTGGCCCGGCCCCGGGCCGACCGGGACGCCGCGGCCCTGCTCCTCCAGCCAGGACGCCACCCCGGACGCGGCGTCCAGACCGTACGCGCTGCCGCCGGTGAGGACGACCGCGTCGATCCGCTGCACGAGGTTGCGCGGGTCGAGCGCGTCCGTCTCCCTGGTGCCGGGGCCGCCACCCCGGACGTCGACGGCGGCGACGGCACCGCCCTCGGGGGCGAGGACGACGGTGGTGCCGCTCAGCGCGCCGTCACCGGGCACCTGGGCGTGGCCCACACGGAGACCGCGCACATCGGTCAGCGCGTCCAGCGGTCCGGGCGGGGGTGCGTCGTCGTCAGGCATCGCGAACTCCTCGGTGGCGTGCGGTGGCGTGCGGTGGCGGGGCGGCCGACGCGGTGCCCGCCGCCCCGGCGAACGTACAGCGGGCGACGGCCGGACCGGCAGAGGGCGGGGCGCGGGGCGGGGCCGCCCGGTCCGCCGGCTTCGGTGCCCGGACGGGGCTGCCGGGCCCGCCCGCTTCGCCACCCGGTGGCCGGCCCGCGCCGTCCGGGCGACGCGCCCGCCCTCCCGATGCCCAAAATGGGACCAACCGCACCATTCGGTCCTACGGTGGCGGAGTGACCGAGCCACCAGAAGCGCCCGCCGCAACCGAGCAGCCCGACCCCGGCGCTCGTACCGAACTCCCCGAGGGGAAGGGTCCCGAGCGGCCGAGCCGCGTCTCCTCCCTCGTCGCGAGGACCGTCGAGGCCCTTCCCCGGTCCGTCAACGGCCGGGCGGTCCTGGCCGGTGTCGTCGTCTCCGCCCTGCTGGTCCTCGCCATCGTGTTCGGCAGCCGGCTGCTGCGCGACTACGACTCCGCGCTCATCCCGTACGCCGTGGCCAGCGTCTTCCTCGCCTTCGGGGTCGCCTACCGCTACACGGTCTGGGTCTCCGCCCCCGGCGCCCGGCGGCTCTTCACCAACGGCTGGCGCAGCTTCTTCTCCGCCGACAACTTCCGCCGGGCGCCGACCGCCCTGCCGAAGATGGCCGCGACCTATCTGGGCTTCCAGAAGTTCCTCGGGGCCCGGTCGCACGCCCGCTGGGCCGCGCACCAGCTGATCTTCTGGGGCTGTGTCCTCGCCGCCCTGATCACCTTCCCGCTCACCTGGGGCTGGTTCACCTTCACCTCGGGCACGGGTTCGGGGCCGGGCTACGAGATGCGCCTCTGGGGCGTCAAGATCCTCGGATTCGACTCACTGAGCTTCGTCGGCTGGGTGATGTTCCACGGGTTGGACCTCGCGGCCGTGCTGGTCATCCCCGGCGCCGCCTACTTCCTCTGGCGCCGGATGAAGGACCGCGGTGCCATGACCGGACAGCGGTTCGCCTACGACATGGTCCCGCTGCTCGCACTGATCATCATCTCCGTGACCGGCCTGCTGCTCACGTTCTCCTCGATCTTCCTGCACGGCGGCGGCTACGAGTTCCTGGCGATCCTCCACATGGTGTCGGTCGTCTTCACCCTCATCTACATCCCGTTCGGCAAGTTCTTCCACATCGTGCAGCGTCCGGCTGCGGTCGGCATGCAGCTCTTCAAGTACACGTCGCGCCAGGGTGACGAGGTCTTCACCTGCCGGCGCTGCGAGGAACCCATCGACACCGGGGCGTACGTCGAGAACCTCCGCGGCACCATGCGCGACCTGGAACTCGGCTTCGACCGCTGGGCCGAGTACTGCCCGCGCTGCAAGCGGGTGCTGCGCGGCAACGCCTATCTCTCCCAGGTCAAGAAGGGCTTTCAGTGACCGCGGATCCCCACGCAGCCGACCGTCGTACGGTCATCCCCCTCGATCCCTCGCTCGCGCCGCCCGGCACCCGCGGCTTCCGGGACGCGGGCGGCATCCCGGCCGACCGGTGGCACGCCGACCAGCACGGCGAGACGCTCGTCCCCACCCACTGCTGTTTCTGCGGCGTCCAGTGCGGCATGTATCTGCGTGTCGACCGGGGCGGCAAGGTCTTCGGGGTGGAGCCCCGCGACCACGACATCAACCGCATGCGGCTCTGCCCCAAGGGCATCAACGCCTACCAGCAGGTCAACCACCCCGACCGGCTCACGGCCCCGCTGATGCGCCGTTCCCGGGACGAGGACCTGCGGGAGGTGTCCTGGGACGAGGCACTCGACTTCACCGTCTCCGAGATCAGGCGCATCCAGCGGAACCACGGGAACGACGCCTTCGGCGTGCTCGGCGGCGCCAGCCTCTTCTCCGAGAAGACCTACCTGGTCGGCAAGTTCGCCCGGGTGGCGCTCAAGACCCGGCACGTCGACTACAACGGCCGGCTCTGCATGGTCAGCGCCGCCGGGGCCAACAAACTCGCCTTCAACATCGACCGGGCCGGCAACCCCTTCTCCGACATCCTGCTCACCGACTGCCTGCTGCTGGCCGGTGCCAACGTCGGCGAGTGCTTCCCCGTCCTGACCCAGTACGTCTGGGGCGCCCGGGACCGCGGAGCCACGCTGATCGTCATCGACCCGCGCGAGACCGCCGTCGCCCGCACCGCCGACATCCACGTCGCGCTCCGGTCGGGCACCGACGCGGCCTTCTTCACCGCTGTGCTGCACGTGGTGATCGAGGAAGGCCTCACCGACGAGTCCTACCTCGCCGCCCACACCACCGGCTGGGAGGAGGTCAAGGCCAACGCCGCCCACTACCCGCCGTCCCGTGCCGCCGAGATCTGCGGGATTCCCGCGGAGCAGGTCGTCCAGGTGGCGCGGGCCTTCGCACGCGCCCCCAAGGCCATGGCCTTCCACGCCCGGGGCATCGAGCACCACACCCAGGGCGTCGAGAACTGCCTCACCGTGATCAACCTCTGCGCCGCAACCGGCCACATCGGCAAGCCCGGCGCCGGTTACGGCACCCTCACCGGTCAGGGGAACGGCCAGGGCGGCCGCGAGCACGGCCAGAAGGCCGATCTCCTGCCCGGCGGCCGCTCGATCCTCAACGAGGAGCACCGCAGGCAGATCTGCGAGATCTGGGGCATCAAGGAGTCCGAACTCCCGCTCGCGGGAACCTCGATGATGGAGATGGTCTGGCAGATGCAGCGCGGTGAGATCCGCGGACTGATCGGCATCTGCAACAACCCCTTCGTCTCCCTCCCCAACTACTCCGTGGTGAAGGACGGGTACGACACCACCGAGTTCCACGCCCAGTTCGACTTCTTCCTCTCCGAGACCGCCGCCAACGCGCACGTGGTCTTCCCCGTCACCGTCTGGGCCGAGGACGAAGGGGTGATGGCCAACGCCGAGGCGAGGGTCGTCAAGCACAACAAGGCCCAGGAACCGCCGCCCGGCGTACGGACCGACACCTGGGTGATGTGCGAGCTGGCGAGACGCCTCGGGGCCGGTGACAAGTTCGCCTTCGGCGGCTCCCGCGACGTCTTCGACGAGCTCCGCAGGGCCTCCGCCGGGACGATCATCGACTACTCGGGCATCACGTACGAACGGCTGGAGGAGACCGGCGGCATCGCCTGGCCCTGTCCGTCCACCGACCACCCCGGCACGCCCCGGCTCTTCGAGGACGGCACGACCTACCACGCCGACGGAAAGATCCACCTGCAGGTCGTCGAGTGGCACCCGCCGGCGGATCCGTACGACGACGAGCACCCGATGACGCTGACCACCGGGCGGACCGTCGCCCACTTCCTGTCGGGCAACCAGACCCGCCGGCTGGGCGCGCTCGTCGAGCAGACCCCGCGCCCCTGGGCCGAGGTCCACCCCTCCCACGGCTTCCGCAACGGTGAACCCGTGCGGGTCGTCACCCGCCGGGGCAGCGAGGTCTTCCCCGCCCTGGTGACCGAGGCGATCCGCCCTGACACCGTCTTCATCCCCTACCACTGGCCCGCCCCCGCGGCGGCGAACGCGCTCACCATCGACGCCCTCGACCCCCGCTCGAAGATTCCCGAGTACAAGGTCTGCGCCTGCCGGGTCGAGCACGCCGAACGGATCGACGAGGTCCCCGCGCCCCCGGTCGCGCCCGGTCACGTCGCCTACCCCGAGACCCAGGTCTCCCGTACCGACCCGTTGCCGCCCACGGCCCCGCAGGGCCGCGGGACCTCGGAGAGGAGCTGATGCCCGGATGATGGGCCGCACGATCTTCATCGACCCGGGCCGCTGCATCGGCTGCCAGGCATGTGTCTCCGCCTGCCGCGAGTGCGACTCGCACCGCGGCAAGTCGCTGATCCACCTCGACTACACCGACGAGGGCCACAGCGTCGCCTCCCTTCCCACCGTCTGTATGCACTGCGAGGACCCGGTGGCCCCCTGCGCCGAGGTCTGCCCGGCCGACGCGATCCTGGTGACCGCCGACGGCGTCGTGCAGGAGGCCGACACGACCCGCTGCATCGGCTGTGCCAACTGCGTCAACGCCTGCCCCTTCGGTGTCCCCAAGATCGACCTCCAGGCGAAGCTCCAGTTGAAGTGCAACCTCTGCTACGACCGCACCGCCTACGGCCTCGCCCCCATGTGCGCCACCGTCTGCCCCACCGGCGCCCTCTTCTACGGAACCGTCGATGAGCTCCGGGCGGAGCGCCCCGGCGTCGAGGTCGCCGACACCTTCGTCTTCGGTGAGAGCGAGGTCCGCACCGGCGTGGCCATGGTCGTGCCGGCGGAGCGGGTGCAGTGGCCGGTACCGGGCGGGCTCCCCGTCGTCGAGGTCAACGGGAAGGACGTCCGCCGATGAGCGTCACCGAACAGCAGCAGCCGGGCGGCGGCGGCAACCCCGACGGCGACCCCCGCGAAGCTCTGCACGACCGGATCGCCGCCGACTCGCTGACCACCCGACGTGACTACCTCCGCATCGTCACCACGGTCTCCGGCGGCCTCGCGGTGGGTGGCCTGGGCGTCGCCGCCGGGATTCTCCAGCGGCACGGCGAAGAGCCGGACGGCAAGGCACCGGCCCCGAAACGGATCGCCGCGCAGCTCCTGCCCGGCGAATCCCTCGCCTTCCGCTACCCCGGTGACGAGGACCGCGCCGTCGCCGTACGCATGGACGACGGCACCCTCGTCGGCTACTCCGCCGTGTGCACCCACCTCGCCTGCGCCGTGCTCTGGCGCAAGGACCGCGGCACGGAGGGAGAGCTCTACTGCCCATGTCACGAAGGGGTGTTCGACGCCCGCACCGGAGAGGTCACGGCGGGCCCCCCACCGCGCGGCCTGCCCAAGGTGGCGCTGACCGAGCTCGACGACGGCAGCATCTGGGCCGTCGGCACCACACGCTCCGGCGAAAGCATCGAGGCGGGGCTCTGCCGACAGCTCGGCGACGATCGCCCGGACCTCGCCGCCCGGATCGGCTGCCCCGGCACCGGAGGCGGCGCGGAGGCCCCGTCGGCCCCGGACCCGTCCGCGGCCACGACGCCCGGGAGGCGGGCATGACCGAGCCCCTGGAACCGGTCGAGCCGCCGCGGCCCGCCGAGCCCGCCGGAACGCGCTACCCCGAGTACCACCCGGGCAGCGCCCACGCCGAGCTCAACCGCCCCGTCCACGAGCGCTATCCCCAGATCCGGCCCACCAGCGGGTACGGCGATCCGCGGGTGCGGCACACGGGCCCCGGGCCCGGGGCCGGCACCGAACAGGAGCCCGAACGCTCGTCGAAGCTGACGGCCCGGCTGGCGCTGGCGATGAGCGTCGTCGTCGGCCAGCTGTGGGCGCTGACCGAGGTGGTCGACGTGTGGATGGAGGGCCGTACGGGCACGGCCTGGTGGGGGGCCGGGTTCCTCTGCCTGTCGTTCCTCGTCGTCCTCGGGCTGTGGCTGCTGGACCCGAAGGACCGCTGAGCGCCGCCGCACCCTCGGGACAACCGCCGTACCCTTGGAGGTATGAGTACCGCCCCCGCCCCCGGACCGCGCGATCCGGAGCCGCCGCAGTCGCAGGAGCGTCCGTCACAGGACTCCGGGCCCAGGCCGGCTCTGGTCTTCGACGATCCGCTGGACCGGCAGTCCGCGGACGACACGGACCAGGCGTGGGGCGAGCGGGCTCCGGTCGGCGGCGGCGCCGCCGACCTGGCGCGCTTCCTCGACGAGAAGCCGCCCCACCACATCTGACCGGGCAGGCTCCCGGGCGGGCGCGCTCAGTGCCCACGGGACACCGCCACGGCGAGCGGCCCCGACGCGCCCGCGCCCGCCAGAACGGCCGCGGTCTCCCGCTCCACGGCGAGGACCACCAGAGCCCCGCCCCCGGCGCCCGGTCCGCCGTCCGGCTCCGCGAAGCCCGGGCCCGGCAGTGGGCCGTCCGTGCCGTCCGGCCGGCCGACCGGCACGTGCGTCACCCGCACGTCCCGCGCCACCACGCGGGCCTTCGCGGCCCCGTCCCGCGCGGCCAGCACATCGACGCGGTCGCCCGGCTGTAACAGTGAGACCGCCCCCGCGTCCGCGATCCGCACCGGTGCGGAGACCAGCGGGCCGGGCGACTGCTCCTGCCGGGACACCGGACGGGCGTCACCCGCGACGGCGGCTCCGCCGTCCGTCGGCGGGCCGGCACCACCCGCGCCGAGTCCGGAACCCCCGAGCCCGGACACGGCGAGCACGGCGGAGGACAGGGCGAATCCCGCCGCCACCGCGCGCCTCTGTCTCCGCAGCGCGCGCCGCAGCCGGCCGCCGCCGCGCACCCGCAGCGGCTCGAAGGAGGGCATCCCGCACGGTGCGGGAGGCGCGGGACGTGTGTCGGGCATGGACGGGAACATGGGCCACCACCTGCCGTGAGAGCGCAGCAACGGACTCGGACCCCCACACCATCCCTCGGCGGCGGGAATCCCGCCGGGCCCTGTGGACGGTCCACACGTTGTGGACAAGTCCGTCACCCGCGCGAGGTCGGCCGAAAGCCCCGGCTCCCGACGGCGGAGTCGGCCGGCCGCCGTGAATCCCTGGGCGGAGCCGGTCGGCGGCCGTGCCCCTGGCCGCCGAGCCGGCCGACGGCAGCGCATCCCTCGCCGGGCAGTGGCTCGCGTCGGCCGACGGCGCCCGCGGACCCGGTGGGTCAGGGAAGCTCCACCCCGGTGTCGAGCCCGTCCAGCGCGTGGACGCAGACGCAGTCGCGGTCCTCGGCGGCCGGCAGTGCGGCCACCGCGTCGAAGAGCACCGAGCGAAGCCGGTCCACATTGGCCGCGAAGACCTTCAGTACCTCGTCGTGGCTGACACCCTCGCCCGCCTCGGCCCCCGCGTCGAGGTCGGTCACCAGCGTCATCGACGTGTAGCAGAGCCCCAGTTCGCGGGCGAGCACCGCCTCCGGGTGGCCCGTCATCCCGACGACCGACCAGCCCATCGCGGCGTGCCAGCGGGATTCCGCCCGGGTCGAGAAACGGGGCCCCTCGACGACGACGAGCGTGCCGCCGTCCACCGGCTCCCAGTCGCGTCCGCGGGCCGCTCCGAGGGCGGCCTTGCGCCCCACGGGGCAGTACGGATCGGCGAAGGCGAGGTGGACCACGGACGGGGTGACCCCGTCCGGCCGGGTCTCGCCGTCGTAGTACGTCTGCACGCGGGTCTTGGTGCGGTCCACCAGCTGGTCGGGCACCAGGAGGGTGCCCGGGCCGAACTCCGGGCGCAGGCCGCCGACCGCGCACGGGCCGAGCACCTGGCGTACCCCCGCCGAACGCAGGGCCCAGAGGTTGGCGCGGTAGTTGATCCGGTTCGGCGGCACGTGGTGGCCGCGGCCGTGACGGGGGAGGAACGCCACCCTGCGCCCCGCGAGTTCACCCAGGAAGAGCGAGTCGCTCGGTGCCCCGTAGGGGGTGTCCACCCGGACCTCGGTCACGTCATCGAGGAAGGAGTAGAAACCCGATCCGCCGATGACCCCGATGTCCGCCGTATCCGTCTGCGCGTTCGCCATGCGGTGACCCTATCGGGACGCACGACCGGGACCCCGCCGCATCCGGTCTCGGACACGGGCGGGGTCCCGGTGAAAAGCCGCGTGGGCCTCAGGCGGCGGACGTACCGCTGCTCGAGGAACTCGATGAGCTCGACGACGAGGACGTCGACGTGGCGGACGAAGCGGCGGGCTTCGAGTCCGACCCCGACGAGGACGACGGCGTGGTGGACGAGGAACCGGACGTCTTCGAGGACGACGTGGCCGGTGCGCTGCTCGACGAGGAGCCCCGGCTGTCGTTCCGGTAGAAACCGGAACCCTTGAAGACGATGCCGACCGCCGAGAACACCTTCTTGAGGCGTCCGTCGCAGTTCGGGCACACGGTCAGGGCATCATCGGTGAACTTCTGCACCGCCTCGAGGCCCTCGCCGCATTCGGTGCACTGGTACTGATAGGTCGGCACTTGCTCCTCCTGGCACTCTCACTCAATGAGTGCTAACGACGCTCCATACTGACGTATTCCGAGCCGTCAGTCCACCGTGACCTGCTCGCGGTGACCGATCCCACGTGCCACCGTCCGTCCCTCGGCCCGGGGCACGAGCCGCGAACGCAGGGTCAGAAGGGTCGCCAGGGCCAGCAGTGTCCCGCCCAGCGGTACCAGGAAACCGGTGCTCGCCCCATGGGCGTCCGCGAGCTGTCCGGCCACGGTGACGGCGGCGGCCTGCCCCAGGGCCACGGCGCCCGTCAGCCAGGTGAAGGCCTCGGTCCGGGCGGAGGCCGGCACCAGGGCGTCGACCAGGGTGTATCCGCTGATCAGAGCAGGTGCGATGCAGAGCCCGACCAGGAGTCCCAGTCCGGCCAGGAGCACCACGGAGTGCACGGCCCAGAGGCCGGAGGCGGTCACGGTCAGGGCCAGGTACCCGATGATCAGCCGGCGGCGCGGGCCGCTCTTCCAGGCGATGGCTCCGCAGGCGATCCCGGCGAGCATGTTGCCGGCCGCGAAGACGCCGTACAGCACACCGTTGACCCCGGGGCGGCCGATCTCCTCGGAGAACGCCGTCAGGGCGACCTGCATGCCGCCGAAGACGGAGCCGATGCCCAGGAAGGTGATCGCCAGGACCCGCACGCCCGGCACGGACAGCGCCGAGCGGTGCGGTGCGGCGGAGGTCGCCGCGTCCTGCGGGGCGGGCTGTGTCCCGCGCTGAGCGGCGAAGACGATGCCGCCGACCAGGGTCAGCACGCCCTCGGCGACCAGACCGGCCGCCGGGTGCACGCCGGTGCACAGCGCCGTCGCGATCACCGGACCGATGACGAAGGTGAACTCGTCCGTCACGGACTCGAAGGCGGCGGCCGTGGTCATCAGCGGAGAGGCCGCGCGTCCCGGGGCGGCACCGAGCCGTGCCGCCCACCGGGCCCGGACCATCGGCCCGACCTGCGGGATCGAGGCCCCGGTGGGCACGGCCGCCAGGAACAGGGCCCACATGGGCGCGTGCGCCAGCGCGAGCGCCGTCAGTACGCCGACGGACGCGGCGTGCACCAGTACGCCGGGCAGCAGCACCGCGCGCTGGCCGAACCGGTCGGCGAGCCGGCCGGTCTGCGGTGCGAACAGGGCCATCGAGACGCCCGATACGGCGGCGACGGCGCCCGCACTGCCGTACGAACCGGTGGTGTGCTGGACGAGCAGGACGATGCTGATGGTCAGCATCGCGAAGGGCTGCCGGGCCGCGAAGCCCGGGAGGAGGAAGGTCCACGCACCCGGGGTGCGCAGCAACTGCCCGTAACCGGGGCGGTCGGAGACCGTGGTCGCCACGGTCCATGCCTTTCTGCCGCCTGGTGGCCGTGCTCCCCGGGTGCGACCGGCACCAGGTGCCGGACCGTGCGGGAAGCTGCCGAGAGCTGTCCTCTTCGCGCGGGACTGCGGTAGATGCCGGGCGCTCGCTCCAGAGGCGAAAGGACGCCACGACCGCCATACGGTCGCGCCAGCTCTGCATCAGGCAGAGTTGGTCGATCTCGATCAGATCGAGTAGATCATGTAGCAGTCCTTCATGTTACAGGCACGAAACCCGGTGTGCCTGCGATCGGGGGTGAGCGGGCCGACGCCACCTCTGATCAGCGCCGCCGCAGCTCGGTGCCGCCGCAGCAGCAGCTCAGTGGTGGGCCTTGGTGCCGCCCGGGCGGCCCTCGCCGCCCTTGCCCAGCTTCTTCGCGAGCTTCATCACGTGCGGTACGTCCACGAGCGGCGCGATGTCCTTCCCGCCCTGCGCGCCGGTGCCCAGCCAGCCGGCGAGCTTGCCGCCCTCGGCGACGGCCCGCAGCCGCGCCTCGGCGGCGTCCCGCACCGGATCGGTGGCCACGACGAGCAGTTCGTCCCCGCGCCTGAGCACCGTCGAGGGTGCGGGCACGAAGCTCGTGCCGTCCCGCACGACCAGGGTGACGGCCGCCCCGGAGGGCAGGCGCAGCTCGCCGACCTCCACGCCGTGCATCTTCGACTTCCCGGGGATCGCGACGGACAGCAGGTGTCCGCGCAGCCGCTCCAGGGGCGCCGACTCGATGCCCAGGTCGGAGGCCTCGGACGGGTCGTCGCCGATCCGGAGCGCCCGAGCGAGCCAGGGCAGCGTCGGCCCCTGGATCAGCGTGTAGACGATGACGAGCACGAAGACGATGTTGAAGACCCGGGTGCTGCCCTCGATCCCGGACACCATGGGGATGGTCGCCAGGATGATGGGCACGGCGCCGCGCAGTCCCGCCCAGGACATCAGGGCCTTCTCGCGCCGTGGCAGCCGGAACGGGGCGAGGCTGATGAAGACCGACAACGGCCGCGCGACGGCGGTCAGGACCAGCCCCACGACCACGGCGGGCCAGAAGTCGTCGATCAGGTCGTGCGGGGTGACGAGCAGGCCGAGCAGGACGAACATGCCGATCTGCGCCAGCCAGCCGAGCCCGTCGGCGAACCCCCGGGTGGCCGGCCAGTGCGGCAGCTTGGAGTTGCCCAGGATCATCGCGGCCAGGTACACGGCGAGGAACCCGCTGCCGTGGGCCATGGCGCCCGCCGCGTACGCGGACACCGCGATGGCCATCACGGCGATCGGGTAGAGCCCGGAGGCGGGCAGGGCCACATGACGCAGCCCGAACGAACCCAGCCAGCCCACCGCGAGCCCGATGGCCGCGCCGATGGCCAGCTCCAGGGCTATCTCGCCGATCAGGACGTACCAGTGCTCCACAGGGCCGACGGCGGAGAAGGCGACGACCAGGATGACCACCGGGGCGTCGTTGAAGCCTGATTCGGCCTCCAGGACGCCCGTGATCCGGGAGGGGAGCGGCACCTTGCGCAGGACGGAGAAGACGGCCGCGGCGTCGGTGGAGGAGACGACGGCGCCGATGATCAGGGCCTGCCGCCATTCCAGGCCGACGAGGTAGTGCGCCGCGCTCGCGGTGACGCCCACACTGACGCCCACGCCGACGGTCGACAGCAGGGCCGCCGCCGGGAGCGCCGGCCGGACTTCTTTCCACTTCGTGCCCAGACCGCCCTCGGCCAGGATGACGACCAGGGCGGCGTAGCCGATGACCTGGGTCAGCTCGGCGTTGTCGAACTTGACGTCGAAGAGGCCGTCCTGTCCCAGGACGATGCCGATGCCGAGGTACAGGAGCAGGCTGGGAAGCCCGCTGCGCGACGAGATGCGGACGGCCGCGACGGCGACCAGCAGGACGAGCGAGCAGGCGAGCAGAAGTTCGTTGAGCGTGTGGACAGTCAGGGTCCGTTCCTTCCCTGCGTGCGCCTTCCGGATCGGCCTCCGGCGGCCAGTACTTCGTTACCTTACCTAATCTTTAACGCTTTCTTGACGGCTTCGAGCGTTCGTACGAGGGCGGCGCAGATGGGTGCATCCCCATACCGCGTCCGAGTGGCTTCGGCGGGGCGCCTATGGTTGCTCCTGCACTCCCAGGACCACCCTGCCCCTCGAAGGACAGCGATGCCCGCCAACACAACCGCCCCTTCCGGCTCTTCGGATGCGAAGAAGCCCGGCAGGAAGAAGGGGCGACGCGCTCGCCTCCTCGTGATCGTCCTGGTGCTGGCGCTCGTCGCGGGTGTCGGGTACGGCGCGTACTGGTCCGTCTCCACGGTCCGGGCCTCTTATCCGCAGACCACCGGCACACTCGAACTCAAGGGCCTCACCGGTGACGTCGACGTCAAGCGCGACGACTACGGGATCCCGCAGATCTACGCGGACTCCGACGCCGACCTGTTCCGCGCCCAGGGCTTCGTCCAGGCCCAGGACCGGTTCTGGGAGATGGACGTCCGACGCCACATGACGTCCGGACGGCTCTCCGAGATGTTCGGCTCGGACCAGGTCGACACCGACGCCTTCCTGCGCACCCTGGGCTGGCGCAAGGTCGCCCAGGAGGAGTACGACAAGGTCCTGGACGAGGACACCAAGAAGAACCTCCAGGCGTACGCGGAGGGCGTCAACGCGTATCTGGCCGGCAAGGACGGCAAGGACATCTCCGTCGAGTACGCGGCCCTCGGCCTCACCAACGACTACAAGCCCACCGAGTGGACCCCGGTCGACTCGGTCGCCTGGCTGAAGGCGATGGCCTGGGACCTGCGCGGCAACATGCAGGACGAGATCGACCGCTCCCTGCTGACCAGCCGGCTCAGCGAGAAGCAGATCGAGGACCTGTACCCGGAGTACCCGTACAAGAAGAACAGGCCGATCGTCGACCAGGGCGCCGTCTCGCCGGTCACCGGTGAGTTCGACCCCGAGGCCGAACCGTCGGACGACATCGGCGGGGACACCGTGGCGGGCGCGACCGACGGGCTGAACACCCAGCTCTCCGCGCTCTCCGACACCCTGGACGAGATCCCCGCACTGCTGGGCCCGAACGGCAACGGCATCGGGTCCAACTCGTGGGTGGTCTCCGGCGCCCACACGACCACCGGCAAGCCGCTGCTGGCCAACGACCCGCACCTGGCGCCGATGCTGCCCTCGCTCTGGTACCAGATGGGGCTGCACTGCCGTGAGGTCTCCAAGACCTGCCGGTACGACACGGCCGGGTACACCTTCTCCGGTATGCCCGGGGTGATCATCGGGCACAACCAGGACATCGCCTGGGGCTTCACCAACCTCGGCGCCGACGTCACGGACCTGTTCCTGGAGAAGGTCTCGGCCGACGGCTACCAGTACGACGGCAAGACCGAGCCCTTCGTCACCCGTGAGGAGACCATCAAGGTCGCGGGCGGCAAGAGCCGGAAGATCACCGTCCGGGAGACCAACAACGGTCCCCTGGTCTCCGACCGCAGCAGCGAGATGGAGAAGGTCGGCAAGCGGGCGCCGGTCACCAACTCGGCCCCCGACCGCGGCGACGGCTACGCCATCGCCCTGAAGTGGACCGCGCTGGACCCCGGCAAGTCCATGGACGCCGTCTTCGAGCTCAACCGCGCCAAGGACTTCAAGACCTTCCGGGCGGCGGCCGAGCACTTCGAGGTGCCCTCGCAGAACCTCATCTACGCGGACACCGAGGGCAACATCGGCTACCAGGCCCCGGGCAAGATCCCGGTCCGCCTGAACGGCGACGGCACCATGCCGAGCCCGGGATGGTCCTCGAAGTACGGCTGGGAGAAGGACCCGATCCCCTTCGACGAGCTGCCGTACGAGTACAACCCGGAGCGCGGTTACATCGTCACCGCCAACCAGGCGGTCATCGACGACAGCTACAAGCACATGCTCACCAAGGACTGGGGCTACGGAGCCCGCAGCCAGCGGATCAACGACCTGATCCAGAAGAAGATCGACGACGGCGGCAAGGTCTCCACCGACGACATGCAGTCGATGCAGATGGACAACCAGAGCGCCATCGCCGCGAAGCTGGTGCCGAAGCTGGTGAAGATCGGGATCTCCGACAAGAGCGTCCGTGAGGCCCAGAAGCTGCTGGAGGGCTGGGACTACACCCAGGAGTCCGACTCCGCCGCGGCCGCCTACTTCAACGGTGTCTGGCGCAACATCCTCAAACTGGCCTTCGGCAACAAGCTCCCCAAGGAGCTCCGCCCCAAGGGCGAGTGCCTCAACGTGCGGCCCGCCGCCGGCACCGGACCGGTCGACGAGCAGAACAAGCTCGTACGCGAGTGCGGCCAGCGCGACCCGGACACGGCGCAGCCGGACGGGGGCGACCGCTGGTACGAGGTCGTGGAGTCGATCCTCGACGACACGGACAACGAGTGGTGGAAGGTGCCCGCCCAGGGCCGTGAAGAGGCGATCGACAACCGGGACCAGCTCTTCGCCCGTGCCATGGAGGACGCCCGCTGGGAGCTGACCGCCAAGCTCGGCAAGGACATCAGCACCTGGAACTGGGGCCGGCTGCACCAGCTGACCCTGCGCAACCAGACGCTCGGCACCGAGGGCCCGGACCTGCTCCAGCGGGCGCTCAACCGCGGCCCCTGGAACCTGGGCGGCGGCGAGGCCGCGGTCAACGCCACGGGCTGGAACGCCGCGGGCGGCTACGGCGTCATCTGGGTGCCGTCCATGCGGATGGTCGTCAACGTGGGGGACTGGGACAAGTCCCGCTGGATCAACCTCACCGGCGCTTCCGGACACGCGTTCAGCGCGCACTACACCGACCAGACCGACAAGTGGGCCGACGGCGAACTGCTCGACTGGTCCTACGGGAAGGGCGCCGTGGACAAGTCCACGGTCGACACCCTGACGCTCAAGAAACCGTGAGGCGCCCTGAGCGGCCCCGGGACGTCCCGGGGCCGCTCAGGCGTCCCGGGGCCGCTCAGGCGTCCTGGGGCCGCTCAGACGTCCCGGGGCAGGAAGCGCCGCACCGCGGTCGGCGTGATCACGGCGTGCACGGGGTGGTCGTGCGGCTCCTCCGGGACCCGCGTGACCACCTCGTCGTCGTACAGCAGGACGACCAGGGCGGGATCGGCCCCGGCCGCCGCCAGCCGGGCCAGCACCCGGTCGTAGCTGCCTCCGCCGCGCCCCAGGCGCATCCCGCGCCGGTCCACCGCGAGTCCGGGCAGCAGGACCACGTCGGCGTCGAGGACCGCTGCGGGACCCAGGGGCGCGCCGTGCGGCTCCAGGAGGCCCCGTCCGGCGGGCAGGAGGTGCTCCCTGCCCTCGTAGACGGCCCAGTCCAGGTCGTTGTCGGCCATGAGGACCGGCAGCAGCACGCGTACGCCCCGGGCGCGCAGCCCGTCCAGCAGCGCGTGCGTTCCCGGCTCACGGCCCACGGACACGTAGGCGGCCACGGTCCGGGCGTCCGCAAGCTCGGGGAGGGCCGCGGCGGCCGAGGCCAGGAGTTCGGCGGCGTCCGTGACGTCACGCGAGGTCAGCAGCCTCCTGGCGGCGAGCAGTTCGCGTCGCAGAAGCGCCTTTCGGGACATGTCGTCGTTCAACGGGTACTCGCAAACCTCGTGTATCGGGTTGTATGAGTGCGAAGTTAACCGGACGCTCACCTTCCGCCCATAGTCACCCGTTACAGTTCTGCGCATGACTCAGTCGCGCCCCAGGATCAGCAAAGCTGTCATCCCAGCTGCAGGTCTCGGCACCCGGTTCCTGCCGGCCACCAAGGCCACTCCGAAAGAGATGCTGCCTGTCGTCGACAAGCCCGCCATCCAGTATGTCGTCGAGGAGGCTGTCGCCGCAGGCCTCTCCGACGTGCTGATGATCACTGGTCGCAACAAGCGTCCCCTGGAGGACCACTTCGACCGGAACTACGAGCTGGAGTCGGCGCTGGACCGCAAGGGGGACGCCGAACGGCTCTCCAAGGTCCAGGAGTCCAGCGACCTGGCCACCATGCACTACGTCCGCCAGGGTGACCCGCGTGGCCTCGGCCACGCCGTCCTGTGCGCCGCCCCGCACGTGGGCGACCAGCCCTTCGCCGTCCTCCTCGGCGACGACCTGATGGACCCCCGGGACCCGCTGCTCGCCCGGATGATCGAGGTCCAGGAGCGGGAGGGCGGCAGCGTGGTCGCCCTCATGGAGGTCGACCCGGCCCAGATCCACATGTACGGATGCGCGGCCACCGAGGCCACCGCGGACAGTGACGTCGTGCGGGTCACAGGGCTGGTGGAGAAGCCCGACCCGGCCGACGCCCCCAGCAATCTCGCCGTCATCGGCCGCTACGTCCTGGACCCCGCGGTCTTCGGCATACTGCGCCGGACCGAGCCCGGCCGCGGTGGCGAGATCCAGCTCACCGACGCCCTCCAGCTGCTGGCCGAGGACGAGAAGATCGGCGGCCCGGTGCACGGCGTCGTCTTCAAGGGCCGCCGTTACGACACCGGGGACCGCGGCGACTACCTGCGTGCCATTGTCAGACTGGCGTGCGAACGTGAGGACCTGGGCCCGGACTTCCGGACCTGGCTGAAGCGGTACGTCACCGAGGAGTTGTAGGAGCGTGAGCAGCACGATCTGGTCGGTCGACGAGCACCTGGAAGACATCCTCGCCGCGGTCCGGCCGCTGGAGCCGATCGAGCTGCAGCTGCCCGACGCCCAGGGCTGCGTCCTGGTCGAGGACGTCGTGGTGGAGGTCGCGCTGCCTCCCTTCGACAACAGCTCGATGGACGGTTACGCGGTCCGGGTCTCCGATGTCGAGGGCGCCGGCGAGGAGTTCCCGGCGGTCCTCACCGTCGTCGGCGACGTCGCCGCGGGCGACGGAGGGCTGGCCGACGGCCGTTCGCTCGCCCCGGGGGAGGCCGCCCGCATCATGACCGGCGCCCCGCTGCCCGAGGGCGCCGAGGCGGTCGTCCCGGTCGAGTGGACGGACGGCGGCACCGGCGGCGGCCCCGCCACCGCGATGCGCGCCCACAGCGAGGCCCCGGAGGGGGCCGGCGGCGAGGTCCGCGTCCACCGGCCGGTGAAGGCCGGGGCGCACGTGCGGACCCGGGGCAGCGACGTACGTCCGGGGGACCTGGCGCTGCGGGCGGGCTCGGTCGTCGGGCCCGCGCAGATCGGACTGCTCGCCGCGATCGGCCGCGCGGCGGTGAAGGTGCGGCCACGCCCGCGTGTCGTCGTGCTGTCCACGGGCAGTGAGCTCGCGCAGCCGGGCGAGGAGCTGACCGGCGGCCGGATCTACGATTCCAACAGCTTCGCGCTCACAGCCGCGGCCCGGGACGCCGGGGCGATCGCCTACCGGGTGCCCGCCGTCGCCGACGACGCCGAGACGCTGCGCGCCACCATCGAGGACCAGCTGATCCGGGCCGACATCGTCGTCACCACGGGCGGCGTCAGCGTCGGCGCGTACGACGTGGTCAAGGAGGCCCTGTCCTCCCTCGGGCACGCACCGGGTGACGCGGCGGAGGGCGCGGAGGGCGACACGGACGAGCCGGCCGGAGGGGTCGACTTCCGCAAGCTCGCCATGCAGCCGGGCAAGCCCCAGGGCTTCGGCTCGATCGGACCGGACCACACCCCGCTGCTGGCCCTGCCGGGCAACCCGGTCTCCTCGTACGTCTCCTTCGAGCTCTTCGTACGGCCGGCGATCCGGACCCTGATGGGACTCGACGACGTCCACCGCCCGAAGGTCCGGGCCACGCTCGCCATGGACGAGGCGCTCTCCTCACCGCCCGGCAGGCGTCAGTTCCTGCGCGGGAGGTACGACGCGGAGGCCGGCACCGTGACACCGGTGGGCGGTTCCGGGTCGCATCTGATCGCCGCCCTGGCCCAGGCCGACGCGCTGATCGTGCTGCCCGAGGACACGACCTCGGCCGAGCCCGGCACGGAGACCGAGGTGATCCTTCTCCGCTGACACGCGCGTGGTGGCGGTACGGTATCTGGCGCTGTGCCTTCCCGGGACGAGTTCCCGGACCCCCGGCCCGCACGCCCGTGCGCGCCGGTGTGGGCAATCGGCGCCCTACCCGCTAGGCGGAGTGAGTTGAGTACGCAGAACAGGCTGACGCACATCGACGAGGCGGGCGCGGCCCGCATGGTCGACGTGTCGAAGAAGGACGTCACGGCCCGGGTGGCCCGGGCGAGCGGCCGGGTACTCGTGTCGCCGCGTGTCGTCGAACTCCTGCGGGGAGAAGGCGTTCCCAAGGGCGACGCGCTGGCCACCGCGCGGATCGCCGGGATCATGGGGGCCAAGCGGACCCCGGACCTGATCCCGCTCTGCCACCCCCTGGCCGTCTCCGGTGTGAAGGTCGATCTGAGCGTCGCCGACGACGCGGTGGAGATTCTCGCCACCGTGAGGACCACCGACCGTACCGGTGTCGAGATGGAGGCGCTGACCGCCGTCTCGGTCGCCGCGCTCACGGTGATCGACATGATCAAGGCGGTCGACAAGGGCGCGGTGATCACGGACGTCCGCGTCGAGGCGAAGTCGGGCGGTGCGTCCGGCGACTACCACCGCCCGGTGCCGGAAGGCCCTGGGGCATGAGCGCCCCCGACGGATACCGCGCCCTGGTCGTGACCGCGTCCAACCGCGCCTCGGCCGGTGTCTACCCCGACAAGGGCGGACCCCTCGTCGCCGAGGGCCTGACGGCACTGGGCTTCGCCGTCGACGGTCCGCAGGTCGTCCCGGACGGCGATCCGGTCGAGGCGGCCCTGCGGGCGGGTGTGGCGGCCGGCTACGACGTGATCGTCACCACCGGCGGTACGGGCATCTCGCCCACCGACCGCACCCCCGAGGCCACCCGCCGCGTCATCGACCGGGAGATCCCGGGCATCGCCGAGGCGATCCGGGCGGAGGGCCGGGACAAGGTGCCCACCGCCGCCCTGTCCCGTGGCCTCGCGGGCACCGCGGACCGCACCCTGGTGGTGAACCTGCCCGGCTCGTCCGGCGGTGTACGGGACGGGCTCGCGGTCCTGGGACGGCTGCTGGCGCACGCCGTCGACCAGGTCCGCGGCGGCGACCACCCCCGACCGGGGAGCCCGAGCTGAACGTCCCGACCTGGCCGGTGATCCTGACCGACGGTGAGATCACCCTCCGCCCGATCAAGCTGCGGGACCAGCGCGCGTGGCGCGAGGTCAACCGGCGCAACCGGGACTGGCTGAGGCCCTGGGAAGCCACCGTGCCGCCGCCCGCCCCGGGCGGCCCGATGTCCCGGCGCCCCACCTACCGGCAGATGGTCCGCCATCTGCGCTCCGAGGCCAACGCGGGGCGGATGCTGCCCTTCGCCATCGAGTACGAGGGGCGTCTCGTCGGGCAGTTGACGGTGGCCGGGATCACCTGGGGCTCGATGTGTTCGGGCCATGTCGGGTACTGGGTCGACCAAGGCGTGGCGGGGCGGGGCGTCGTACCGACCGCGGTGGCCCTCGCCGTCGACCACTGCTTCCGTACGGTCGGCCTGCACCGGATCGAGGTGTGCATTCGTCCGGAGAACGGGCCCAGCCGCAGGGTCGTGGAGAAACTCGGATTTCGTGAGGAAGGGCTCCGTCCGCGTTATCTCCACATCGACGGCGCGTGGCGGGACCACCTGATCTTCGCGCTCACCGCCGAGGAGGTGCCCGACGGCATGCTCAGACGTTGGCGCAGGGTACGGCCGAGCAGCCCACAGATGCCGCGGAAGCCCGAATAAATGAAATAAGTGTTCGAATTCGATCGCTCAATGACTGTAAGTGGGTCGACTTGCATCGTGCACTGATCCGAAGAATCACAAAAAAAGTCCCGGATATCAGCCGGAACGTGCGACACACCGGGCCAATTGGCGGATGCCGCCGTGCAAACCCCTCTACGGTGTGAGCGTGAGCAGCAGCGGCCTCATCTACGCAGTCATCGTCGGTGCCTGGGCCGCCTACCTGGTGCCGATGTGGCTCCGCAGGCAGGACGAGCTCAATGAAGCCCGTCCGACGGAACGCTTCAGCACCGCCATCCGGCTGCTGTCCGGACGGGCGGCCATGGAGCGCCGGTACGCCAAGGAGCTGCAGGGGCGAGAAGCCGGGGAGGCGCCTGGTGACGTGGACCCGGATGCCGTCACGGACCGAATCGAGTCCGTCGACGTCCGGGCCTTTTCCGCGCCCCCGGCACACACGGAAGCCCGGTTGCACGATCCGGCGCACGACGCGCCGGATCCTGCGGCTGACGGGCGCCCGCGCGAGGAGGTGCGGCCCGCCAGGCGCCCGCGCACGCCTGGCGGGGAGACGGAGCGTGAGCGGCGGGCCAGACGCTCGCAGGTCCTCGCGCGCCGTCGGCGTACGACCACCGTCCTGTTCCTGGCGTTCACGCTGGGCACGGTCGTGGCGGCGGTCGGCGGACTCCGCTTCCTCTGGGCACCCGCCGTCCCCGCGGTGATGCTCAGCGCGTACATCGTCCATCTGCGCGGGCAGGAACGCCGCCGGTTCGTCTTCACCATGGACCGGCGCAGGGCGGAGGTGGCCGCCCAGCGGCTCCGCGAGAACCGCCCGCGCAGGCACCAGCCGGCCTCGGCGGTCGCCGCCGAGCCCGACGAGGAGCCCGAAGCGGGCCACCCGATCCCCGCCCCGACGGTCTCTCCGCAGGAAGCCGGCCGCCGTGCGCTCGTCGAGCAGACGGACCACGCCGAGTGGGTGGACCAGCAGCGCGAACGCGGCCCGGCCCAGGGCGACAGCTGGGAGCCCGTGCCCGTACCGCTGCCGACCTACGTCACCGCCCCGGTCGCCCCGCGCGCCACGGGCGGGGTGGAGGTCGGCGACCCGGAGACCTGGAGCGCGGCCCGCTCCAGCACGGCGGAACCCTCCCAGACGGGCACCTCGCACCCCGTCGTCCCCGACGCGGACCCGGCGCCCCGTCGGCGCGGCAACCAGTCCAAGCGCGGCCGTGACCGCGGCCGTACTCCCCTCTTCGACCAGTACGACGACGAGGACCGGCCCCGCGCGGCCAACGAGTGAGACCGGCGACGGAGCCGACTCGGTGACCTGCCGGGATACGGATTTCCGAGCACCCCGATGAGGGTGCTAGAGTTTCACTCGTTGCAAGGGCCTGTGGCGCAGTCTGGTAGCGCACCTCGTTCGCATCGAGGGGGTCTGGGGTTCAAATCCCCACAGGTCCACCGCACACACGAGATCCCGCCCGATCGAAAGATCGGGCGGGATCTCGTCGTTTCGGAGTGAAGGCGGCGGCGGGGCGCGTCACCGGGGGAGTGGTCCGCCCGGCCTGTTCGCTCAGCCCCCTTGGGCCATGGGCGGCCTCCCGCGAAGGCCTTCCGGCCGTGAACGGTGTCCGGGGGCCGGAGCTCCGCCCCTCCGCACCGCTTAGGCTGTCCCTGCTCACCCGCCTTGCCGGTGGCCGTCGTCGAGGTCGCCGCCCAGGTCAGGTGCGGCGTTCACTGCCCGTGGTTCCGTACGGAGGAGCGTCCTGTGACGGCCGGTATACCCAGCTCCCGCATCGACACCAGCAAGCCGCACCCGGCGCGCGTCTACGACTGGTTGCTGGGCGGCAAGGACAACTATCCGGTCGACCAGGAGGTCGCCGAGAAGCTGCCGGCCGAGGCGCGGGCCAACGCGGCGCGGAACCGGGCGTTCATGCACCGTGCGTCCGGCTGGCTCGCGGCGCAAGGGGTCGACCAGTTCCTGGACATCGGGACCGGCATCCCGACCTCGCCCAACCTCCACCAGGTCGTCCAGGCCGTCACACCGCACGCCCGGGTCGTCTACACGGACAACGATCCCATCGTCCTCCGCCACGCGGAGGCACTGCTGGTCAGCAGCCCGGAGGGGATGACCGACTACATCCACGCCGATGTGCGCGAGGCCGAGGCGATCGTCGAACGGGCCGCCAGGACGCTGGACTTCACCCGGCCCGTCGCCCTCTCCCTGATCGCGCTGATGCACTTCCTGCCTGACGACCAGGACCCGTACGGCATCACCCGCACCCTGGTCGACGCCCTTCCGTCGGGGAGTTACCTGGTCCTCTCGCACGGGACCGCCGACCAGCACCCGGAGCTGAGGCAGGAGACCGAGTCCGCGTACGAGAAGGGCGCCATCGCGCTCCGGATGCGGACGCGTGCCGAGGTCGAGCCGTTCTTCGAGGGGCTGGAGCTGGTGGACCCGGGACTGGTGACTGCGCCGGAGTGGCACCAGGAGGGGCAGACCGCGCCGGTGTACGAACGCAGTGGGTTCTACGTCGGGGTGGCCAGGGTCCCCTAGCCCGGCGAGGGCACCCAGCCCGGCGAGGGCACCCAGCCCGGCCGAGCACCCAGCCCGGCCGGCGCCCCCTAGACCAGCGGCTTGGCCATGCAGATGCTGCTCTCGTACGCGCGGTAGTACCCGAACTTCGCGCAGACCTCGTAGCCGCAGGAGGTGTACAGCGCGACCGCCTCCGGCTGCTGGTCGCCGGTCTCCAGGACCATGCGGGTGCGGCCCGCCGCCGTCGCGTCGGCCTCCAGGGCGGCGAGGATGCGGCGGGCGAGGCCCCTGTTCCGGCCTTCGGGGATCACGAACATGCGCTTGATCTCGGCGTCGCCGTCGGAGTAGCCCTCGCCGTTCGCGTCCTGGGTGCGCCAGCCACCGGTCGCCACCGGGCGGTCCTGCTCGTCGTAGGCGAGGAGGTACAGACCGCGCGGCGGGTCGAACATGGTCGGGTCGAGCGGTGTGAGATCGCCCTCGTCGCTGTAGCGCTCGGCGTATTCGAGCTGCACCTGGTCGTTGAGTTTGACGGCGTCGGGGTGGTCGAAGGGGCGGGGCTGAATAATCATGCGAACCATCGTACGTCTATGCGTTGAGTGAAGTAGGTACTGTTTCCGGATGCTGACCGTTACCTCCGTGAATGTTAATGGGCTCCGTGCCGCCGCGAAGAAGGGTTTCGTGGAATGGCTGGCGCAGTCCGAGGCCGACGTCGTGTGCCTCCAGGAGGTGCGCGCCGAGCCGCAGCAGCTGCCCGAAGAGGTGCGTGAACCCGAGGGGTGGCACACCGTTCACGCCCCCGCGGCGGCCAAGGGGCGCGCGGGGGTGTCCCTCTACACGCGGCAGGCGCCGGAGCGCGTGCAGATCGGGTTCGGTGGATTCGACGTCCCGGGGAGTGAGGAATTCGACACCGGCGGCCGGTACGTCGAGGTCGATCTCCCGGGGGTGACGGTCGCGAGCCTGTATCTGCCCTCCGGTGACGTCGGTACGGAGCGCCAGGACGAGAAGGAGCGCTTCATGGCGGCCTTCCTGCCGTACCTGGAAGGGCTCAAGGTGCGCGCCGCCGCCGCGGGGCGCGAGGTCCTCGTGTGCGGCGACTGGAACATCGCGCACCGGGAGGCCGACCTGAAGAACTGGAAGGCCAACAAGAAGAACTCCGGCTTCCTCCCGGAGGAGCGGGCGTGGCTCACCCGGGTCTTCGAGGAGGCGGCGTACGTCGACGTGGTCCGCGCGCTGCACCCGGACCAGGAGGGGCCGTACTCGTGGTGGTCCTACCGCGGCCGGGCGTTCGACAACGACGCGGGCTGGCGCATCGACTACCAGGTCGCGACCGAGGGCCTCGCCGCCCGAGCCGTGAAGGCGTGGGTCGAGCGTGCCGCCACGCACGGCGAGCGGTGGAGCGACCACGCGCCGGTCACCGTCACGTACGAGCGTTAGGCGCCGTGTCCCGGCGGCGCGTGCTCCCGGGGCGCCTTGCCGACCGCCGGGGCGCGGCCCCGGGGCCCGCCCCCGTCCGCCGGAGCGCGCTCCCGGGTTGCGTCCGAATCCGCCGGAGTGCGCCCCGGGCCGCCGCTGTCCGCCCCTGCGTCCGTCCGGTGTGACCCGTCCGCCGGCGCGCCTTCGTCGCGCAGTCGGCGGTCCAGGGCCATGGACAGCTCCGCGTCCACCACCGCGTGGGCCAGGGACCGCAGTTGGTCCTGGCCGGTGTCCGCGGTGTGGGTGCGCAGGACGCGGACGCAGAGCTCCGCGAGCGCGTCGGCGTGCTCGCGGACCAGGCGGCCCGCCGAGAGGACCGAGGCGAGCGGCACGCCGGCCCGCACCAGCTCGGACGACGCCTCCAGCAGGCGGCGGCTGATGTGCACGATCGTGTCGCCGTCCGTGCCGAGGTAGCCCAGCTCCATGGCGGCGGAAAGGTTCTCCGCGGTGGCCTCGCCCGCGAAGTAGTCGGCCAGCTGCTCCGGTGTCAGGCGTACCGGGGTCTCCTCGGTCGGTTCGCCCAGGCCCAGCACCTCGGCCACGTCGCGTCCGCTGTCGAAGGTGGCGGCGAGGTCGGCGATGCCGTTGAGGGTGTGGCCGCGTTCCAGCAGGCCGGTGATCGTGCGCAGCCGGGCCAGGTGGTGGTCGTCGTACCAGGCGATGCGGCCCTCCCGGCGCGGTGGCTGGATGAGTCCCCGCTCGCGGTAGAAGCGCAGGGTGCGCACGGTGATGCCGGCCTCCTCGGCCAGCTCCTCCATGCGGTACTCGCGGTGCTCGCGTCTTTCAGCCACAGCCGAACCCTATGTTGTACCGCCGGTAACTTTCCTTGGTACGCCCCCTACCCATCGGTACGGAGCTGCTCTACCCTCCCAACCATGCCAGTGATTGCTGGCAGAGTCGTGTACGTACCGCGGGGAGGCGGCAGCATGGCCCAGCACGAGCACGTACGAGTGGCGGTGATCGGATCCGGATTCGGGGGCCTCGGGGCCGCGGTCCGGCTCCGCCGCGAAGGCATCACCGACTTCCTGGTCCTGGAGCGAGCCGGTTCCGTCGGTGGTACCTGGCGCGACAACAGCTACCCGGGCTGCGCCTGCGACGTACCGTCCCACCTCTACTCCTTCTCGTTCGCGCCCAACCCCGACTGGCCGCGCACCTTCTCCGGGCAGGAGCACATCCGCGCCTACCTGGAGCGTGTGGCCGACACCTTCGGGCTGCGCCCGCACATCCGGCTGAACCACGAAGTCACCCTGATGCGCTGGGACAACGACGCGCTGCACTGGGTGATCGAGGCGGCGAACGGTGCCACCTTCACCGCGGACGTCGTCGTCTCCGCGACCGGTCCGCTCTCCGACCCCAAGCTGCCCGACATACCGGGGCTCGCCGACTTCCCGGGCAAGGTCTTCCACTCCGCGCAGTGGGACCACGACTACGACCTCGCGGGCAAGCGCGTCGCGGTGATCGGCACCGGCGCCTCCGCCATCCAGATCGTGCCGGAGATCCAGCCGCAGGCCCGCCGGCTCACCCTCTTCCAGCGGACCCCGCCCTGGGTGATGCCGCGCATGGACCGCGCGATCAGCGGCGCCGAGAAGTGGCTGCACCGCGCGCTCCCCTTCACCGGCACCGCGCGCCGCGGACTGCTCTGGGGCATCCGGGAGTTGCAGGTGGGTGCCTTCACCAAGCACCCCGACCAGCTCGGCCTCGTGGAGCGGATAGCCAAGGCCAACATGGCACGGGCGATCAAGGATCCGCAGCTGCGGGCCAAGCTGACCCCCTCCTACCGCATCGGCTGCAAGCGCATCCTGCTCTCCAACGCCTACTACCCCGCGCTCGCCGAGCCCAATGTGGACGTGGTCGCCTCCGGTCTGTCCGAGGTGCGCGGCTCCACCCTCGTCGCCTCGGACGGTACGGAGACCGAGGCGGACGTCATCGTCCTCGGCACCGGCTTCCACGTGACGGACATGCCGATCGCGGACCGGGTCGTCGGCGCCGAGGGCATCACGCTCGCCGAGTCCTGGAAGGACGGCATGGAGTCGCTGCGCGGCGCGAGCGCCGCGGGCTTCCCCAACTGGATGACGATCATCGGCCCCAACACCGGGCTCGGGAACTCCTCGATGATCCTGATGATCGAGTCCCAGCTGAACTACATGGCCGACTACCTGCGCCAACTGGACGTGCTCGGCGGCCGTGTCGCCCTGGGTGCCCGCTCCTCCGCCGTCGGCGCCTGGAACCGGCGGGTCCAGGACCGGATGAAGCGGACCGTGTGGAACACCGGGGGCTGCACCAGCTGGTACCTGGACTCCACCGGCCGCAACACGACCGTCTGGCCGGGCACCACCGCCGAGTTCCGGCGGGCCACCCGCGCGGTCGACCTGGCCGAGTACGAGGTCATCCGGCCGCCCGTCCCGAACGGGCCGCGGAAGGCCGTCCTGGCCGAGGAGGCCGCGCGATGAGCCGGCTGCTGCACCGCGCGGACGCCCCGCCCGTCCCCGTACGCGAGATGACCGTGACCTCCGCCGACGGCTCGCGTGTCCATGTGGAGCTGCACGGCCCCGAGGACGCCCCCGCCGTCGTCCTGGCACACGGCTGGACCTGCAACACCCATTTCTGGGCCGCGCAGATACGCGATCTGGCGGCCGACCACCGCGTCGTCGTCTACGACCAGCGGGGCCACGGGCGTTCGCCGGACGCCGGCCCGGGCGGATACAGCACACAGGCGCTCGCCGACGATCTGGAAGCCGTGCTGCGGGCCACTCTCGCGCCCGGGCGGAAGGCGGTGCTCGCCGGGCACTCGATGGGGGGAATGACCCTCATGGCGGCGGCGGGCCGGGACACCGTGCGCGAGCACGGCGCGGCCGTCCTGCTGTGCAGCACCGGCAGTGCCCGGCTGACCGCCGAATCACTGGTGCTGCCGCTGCGGGCCGGGGCGCTGCGGACCCGGATGACCGCGGCGGTCCTGGGCGCCCGGGCGCCGCTCGGTCCGGTCACGGCCGCGTCCAGGGCGGTCCTCAAGTACGCGACGATGGGACGTGGTTCCGCTCCGGAACGGGTCGACACCTGTGCCAGGATCGTGCACGCGTGCCCACGCAAAGCGCGCGTCGCCTGGGGCCATGTGCTCGCGGAGCTCGACCTCGAGGCCGACGTACGGGAGCTGAGGCTGCCGACCGCCGTCATCGCGGGCACCGAGGACCGGCTGACGCCGCCCGTGCACGCGCGGGCCATAGAGGCGGCGCTCCCGCACAGCCTCGGGCTCACCGAGCTGACGGGCATGGGGCATATGACGCCGGTGGAGGCGCCCGAAGTGGTCACCGCGAAGCTGCGCGAGCTGGTGGACCTGTACGTCACTGTGGACGGTGCGGCCGAGGCCGTGAGCAAGGAGGAGGTCGCATGAGCGGCAGGCGGAGTCTCGAAGGACAGGTCGTCGTCGTCACCGGAGCGGCACGCGGGGTGGGTGAACTGCTCGCCCGCAAGTTGTCGGCACGTGGCGCGAAGCTGGCCCTCGTCGGTCTGGAGCCGGACGAGCTGAAGAAGGTCTCCGAGCGGCTGCACTCGGACAGCGACCACTGGTTCGCGGACGTCACCGACCACGAGGCGATGGCCCAGGTCGCCCGTGAGGTCAAGGAACGCTTCGGCAAGATCGACGTCGTGGTCGCCAACGCCGGGGTCGCCACGGGCGGGCCGCTCGTGGACTCCGACCCCGTCGCCTGGCGCCGGGTCATCGAGGTGAACCTGATCGGCGGCGCCGTCACGGCGCGGGCGTTCCTGCCGGTCGTCATGGAGAGCCGCGGCTACTTCCTCCAGATAGCGTCGCTGGCCGCGCTCACCCCGGCGCCGATGATGAGCGCGTACTGCGCCTCCAAGTCGGGTGTGGAGGCGTTCGCGCACAGTCTGCGCGCGGAGGTCGGCTACCGGGGCGTGAAGGTCGGGGTCGGCTACCTGTCCTGGACCGACACGGACATGGTGCGCGGTGCCGACGAGGACGACGTCATGCGGGAGTTGCGGCAGCGGCTGCCCTGGCCGACCAACCGCACCTACCCGCTGGGCCCGGCCGTGGACCGGATCGTGGCGGGCATCGAGCGGCGCTCGGCCCATGTGTACGGCCAGTGGTGGCTGCGGGGGATGCAGTCGGTCCGGGGAGCGCTGCCGACCGTGATCGGGATCGTCGGACAGCGTGAGATGCAGCGGTTCGGGACGCGGCTGGACGGCGTCACCAAGGGACTCGTGGGGGCCGGCGGCGCGGCGGACCAGGACGCGCGAGCGCAGCGTCACTGATCGAAATGCGACGCATGTCCGGGTGTGTAAGTCTGGGCGAGCCCCTCACGGGGCCTCCCCCACGCACCCACACAGGAGTGAACGGCATGGGCATCGCAGACCAGTTCAAGGACAAGGCACAGAAGCTCGCCGACCAGGCCGAGCGGAAGAAGCGGGGCGGTGAGCAGGACGGCTCCCGCGAGCGGTCCGACCGCTCCGGCGACCGGCCGTCCGACCCGCGCGAGCGTGCGCGGGACGCGGCCGAGCAGGCGCGCGAGCGGTTCGACCGCTGACGTCCGCGTCCGTGCCGTGAAGGGCGCGTCCCGGGAGACCGGGGCGCGCCCCTTCCGCGTGCGAGCCCCCTCCCCGGGCGCCGGGCGTCGTCAGCGCGGGGGCAGCGGGGGCCGTCGCAGGTCCGGCACCGTGGCGTACGTCGGCGGTGTGGAGGCCGGGTGGGACGCCAGGAGGTCCAGGGCCACCTTGACCGCGTCGTCCAGGACCGCGTGACGGCCCTCCGCCCAGTCCAGGGGGGTGCGCAGGGCCTCCAGGTCCGGTTCGACGCCGTGGTTCTCGACGGACCAGCCGTACGTGTCGAACCAGGCCGCGTTCATCGGCACCGTGATCACCGTGCCGTCGCCGAGCCGGTGGCGTCCGGTCATGCCGACCACCCCGCCCCAGGTGCGCTGGCCCACGACCGGCCCCAGCTTCAGCAGCCGGAAGGCCGCCGTGATCATGTCGCCGTCGGAGGAGGTCGCCTCGTCGGCGAGGGCCACCACCGGGCCCCGGGGGGCGTTGGACGCGTACGAGACCGGCTGGGCGTTGCGGGTGAGGTCCCAGCCGAGGATCGCGCGGGTGAGCTTCTCGACGACCAGCTCGCTGATGTGTCCGCCCGCGTTGCCGCGCACGTCCACGATCAGGGCCGGGCGTGACACCTCCAGGCGCAGGTCGCGGTTGAACTGCGCCCAGCCCGAGCCGCCCATGTCCGGGATGTGCAGGTACCCGCACCTGCCGCCGCTCAGTTCGCGGACGACCTCGCGGCGCTTGGCGACCCAGTCCTGGTAGCGCAGGGGGCGTTCGTCGATCAGCGGGACGACCGCGACACGGCGGGGCCGGCCGCCGCCCTCGCCGCCCGCCGGACGGAAGGTCAGCTCGACCGTCGTCCCGCCCGCCGCCGTGAGCAGCGGATAGGGTCCCGCCACCGGGTCCACCCGGCGGCCGTCGACATGGGTGAGGACGGCGCCCTCGCGGATCCCCGCACCGGCGAGCGGGGAGCGCGCCTTGGAGTCCGAGGAGTCGCCGGGCAGGATCCGCAGGACCGTCCAGTCGCCGTCCCGGCACGCCAGGTTGGCGCCGAGCAGACCGATCGCCCGCTGGTAGTGCGGCGGGCCCTCGTTGCGGCGGGCGGGGGACACGTAGGCGTGGGAGGTGCCCAGCTCGCCCAGGAGTTCGCGCAGCAGGTCCGCGAACTCGTCGGGGGAGGCGACCCGTTCGACCAGCGGCCGGTACTGGTCCAGGACGGCGTCCCAGTCGATGCCGCACATGTCCGGCTCCCAGAAGTAGGCCCGGATGATGCGGCCCGCCTCGTCGTAGGCCTGCCGCCATTCCGCGGCCGGGTCGACGTCGTGCAGGATGCGGCGCAGGTCGAGGTAGACGGTGGTGTCGTTGTCGCCGGGCTCGTCGGACGGGACGGCGCGCAGTTCGCCGTCGTCCATGACGACCAGCCGGGAGCGGTCGCCGCTGACCGCGAAGCCGTCGAGGTGGGCGACCAGTTGGGTCCGGCGCGCCCTGGCGATGCTGAAGTGCTCCAGGGTGGGGCGGCCCGACATGTCCGCGGGGTTGGCGAACGTCTCGCCCAGCGCGCCGGAGATGGGCCAGCGCAGCCAGACCAGCCCGCCCCCGCTGACCGGCTGGAGCGCCGAGTACTTCGACGCGGATACCGGGAAGGGCGTCACCCTGTTCTCCAGCCCCTCGAACTCCACGGTGACCGTGGTCCCTTCGACGGCGCCGTCGGGGATGTCCACCGGGTCCAGTCCGCCGGCCGCGGGCCGGCCGTCCGGGAGCAGGGCGAAGGGGGAGGGCGTCGCCGAGGAGAGCGGCACGAGGTAGGGGCGGCAGCCCAGCGGGAAGGAGAGGTCGCCGGTGTGGACGTCGTACACCGGGTCGAAGCCGCGCCAGGAGAGGAAGGCGAGGTAGCGGCCGTCACCGGTGAAGACCGGGTTCTCGTCCTCGAAGCGGCCGTTGGTGACGTCGACGATCACCGGGGCGTCGGGTCCGCTGATCCGGGCCAGCTTGATCTTCCGCAGCGACCGGCCGATGCCCGGGTGCGACCAGGTCAGCCAGGCGCCGTCCGGGGAGAACGCCAGGTCGCGGACCGGGCCGTTGACGGAGCGGATGAGCTCGGTCACCTGGGCCTCGGCAGGCGGCGGGGGAGGCGGGGCGGAGCCCTGCTCCTCGATGGCGTCCAGCAGGGCGGCCTGCGCGTCGGCGCTGTCCAGGAGGGCGACCCCGTCCAGGGCGGCCACCTCCTGTTCCGTCTCGTCGCCGGCCGTGTCCAGCAGCAGCAGGCGGCCGTCGTTCGAGGCGAGGGCGAGACGGGTCCCCTCCGGGTCCGCGACCATCTCGTGGACGCGGCCCAGCTGCCCGGAGGCCAGCCTGCGTGGCGGCCGGTCGCCGCTGGCACGGGGCAGGTAGGCGATCTCGACGGCGTCCGCGCCGTCCGCGTCGGTGATGTAGGCGACCTGGCCGCTGCTGCCCAGCATCTCGGGCAGCCGGACGCGCACCCCGGGCTCGTCGGCGATGGTGCGGGCGGGCCCGTCGCGGTGCGTGAGCCAGTACAGGCTGCCGCGTACGGAGACGGCGCTGGCCCGGCCCGTCTCGTCCACGGACAGGGCGTCGACGTGGCTCGACGCGGGCACCTGGTAGGTGCGGCGCCCGGTCCTGGGGCCGCCGAGGCGTACCTCCAGCTTGCGCGGGACGGCGTCCGGGTCCTCCAGGTCGTCGACCAGCCACAGGTCGCCCGCGCACTGGTAGACGACCCGGTTGCCGTCGCTGGACGCGTGCCGGGCGTAGAAGGCGTCGTGGTCGGTGTGGCGGCGCAGGTCGCCGCCGTCCGGCCGGCACGAGTAGAGGTTGCCGACGCCCTCGTGGTCGGAGAGGAAGGCGATGCGGCCCCCGACGAACATCGGGGCGTCGAGGTGGCCGCCGATGTCCGGCAGCAGCCGCTCGCCGTGCAGCCACAGCCGTCCCATGGCCCCGCCCCGGTAGCGCTTCCACGCGGCGGGCTCGTGCGGCGGCTTGCCGGTGAGCAGCAGGGTGCGGCGCTCGCCGTCGATGTCGGCGACCGCGATGTCGGAGACCGGCCCCCAGGGCAGCTTGCCGCCGGGGCTGCCGTCGGTGGGGACGCTGTAGGCCCACGAGAAGTACGAGAACGGCTGGTTGTGCGAGGACACGGCGAGGATCTGGGAGCTGTCGCCGGGGTCGGGGCTCCAGCCGCAGACCCGGGCGTCGGTCGAGCCCCAGTACGTGAGTCTGCGGGCGGGGCCCCCGTCGACGGGGGCCAGGTGGATCTCCGGGTCGAGCGTGCGCCAGGTCGTGTAGGCGATACGGCTGCCGTCCGGCGAGAAGCGCGGGTGGCTCACCCGGGTGCGGTCGACGGTCACCCGCCACGCGCGGCCGGGCCGCTGCCCCGCGGGGGCGAGGGGGGCGACCCAGAGGTCGTCCTCGGCCGCGAAGCAGAGCAAGTCCTCGTGGAGGTGCGGGAAGCGGAGATACGCGACGTCGTCACTCACCCTTCAATGCTTTCCGCGCAAGGGGCCCGGGGCAACTTGTGTCGCAGAACACAAGCGAAACGATTTCGTTTCGCGGGGGCGGGGGAGTAGGTTCGATGTGTACGAAACAGTTTCGTTCGGCTGGTGATCATGGCGGCCGTGCGTGACTGGCGTACGATCCAGCAGGCACAAGGGCGGAGGAGGTCGACAGGTGGCGCGGACGCGGCTCACGCCGGAGCGTGAGAACGAGCTGTACACCGCCGTGCTCGACCTGCTCGGTGAGGTCGGGTACGAAGCCCTGACCATGGACGCCGTCGCCGCCCGTACCCGCTCCAGCAAGGCCACCCTCTACCGCCAGTGGGGGAGCAAGGCCGAGCTGGTCGTCAGGGCGCTCCGGAACAACAAGCCGGTGCATCTTGCCGAGGTCGACACCGGTTCGCTGCGGGGCGACTTCCAGGCCGTCCTCGCGCTCAGCGACGACTGTCAGATGGAGAAGAACTCCGCACTGCTGCGGGGTCTGAGCCATGCCGTCCACACGAACCCCGATCTCTTCCAGGCGTTGCGCGGCCTGCTGATCGAGCCGGAGATGACCGGACTCGCGAAGCTGCTCCAGCGCGCGGTGGACCGGGGTGAGGTGCGTCGGGACAATCCGGCGCTCTCCTACGTACCGCACATGATGATCGGCGCCTTCGCGGCACGGGAGCTCGTCGAGGAGCGCCCGGTCGACCGTCAGTTCCTGATCGACTACGCAGAATCCGTGGTGTTCCCCGCCCTCGGCGTCTGACGTCCCCCGTTCCCTCCGTACGACCCTCTCCCCGACGCTCCACCTGACACGCCGCTCTCGTCGTCGGGCTGGTTCCTCACGCCCATTTTCCACTCCACGACCTGACCGGGAGTTTCTCTCCGTGGCCACATTTCTCTATAAAGTCGGACGGCTCGCCTTCCGGCGCCGCTGGTACGTCGCCCTGGTCTGGGTGGCGCTGCTGGGGCTCGCCGGATTCGGGGCCGCCTCCGCGTCCACCGCCACCTCCAGTTCCTTCTCGATCCCCGGCACGGAGGCCCAGAAGGCCTTCGACCTGCTGGAAGAGCGCTTCCCCGGCGGCAGTGCCGACGGTGCGACCGCGCGGGTCGTCTTCAAGGCCCCCGAGGGCGAGAAGATGACGGACGCGGACAACAGGGCGGACGTCCGCAAGATCGTCGGCACGCTGGAGTCCGGTTCGGACCAGATCGCCTCGGTCGCCGACCCGTACACGGCGAACGCCGTCAGCGAGGACGGTTCGACGGCGTACATCTCCGTCTCCTACAAGGTGAACTCGATGGAGCTCACCGACGCGACACGGGATTCGCTGGAGCACGCGGGCGAGGCCGCCCGGAGCGACGGGCTGACCGTGGAGATCGGCGGTGACGCGCTCCAGGTGATGCCGGAGACCGGGGTCACCGAGGTCATCGGGGTCGCCATCGCCGCGGTGGTGCTGGTCATCACCTTCGGTTCGCTGATCGCCGCGGGGCTGCCGCTGCTGACCGCGCTCATCGGCGTCGGCATCGGGGTGTCGCTGATCACGGCCCTGGCGAACGTGCTGGACCTCGGCTCCACCACCTCCACGCTCGCCATGATGATCGGCCTGGCGGTCGGTATCGACTACGCCCTGTTCATCGTCTCCCGTTACCGGGCCGAGCTGGCCGAGGGCCGGGAACGCGAGGAGGCCGCGGGGCGGGCCGTCGGCACGGCCGGGTCCGCCGTTGTCTTCGCCGGCCTGACCGTCGTCATCGCGCTGGTGGGCCTCGCCGTCGTCAACATCCCGATGCTGTCGAAGATGGGCTTCGCCGCCGCCGGTACCGTCGCGATCGCGGTCCTCATCGCGCTCACCCTGGTGCCCGCCCTGCTCGGGGTCGCCGGCAAGCAGGTCATGGGGCGCAAGGCGCGCAAGGCCGCCGACGCGGAGAACAAGCCCGACGCCAAGCCCAACATGGGCACCCGCTGGGCGCGGTTCGTGCTGCGCAAGCCGGTGTGGGTCCTGCTGGCCGGTGTCGTGGGGCTCGGCGTCATAGCCGTCCCGGCCGCCTCGCTGGAGATGGGCCTGCCGGACGACGGCTCGCAGCCCAGGAGCACCACGCAGCGCCAGGCCTACGATCTGCTCTCCGACGGCTTCGGCCCGGGGTTCAACGGTCCGCTGCTGGTGGTCGTGGACACCAGGAACAGCTCGGACGGCAAGACCGCGGTCGCGCAGGTCTCCCAGGGCATCGAGGCGAGCGGCCACGTCGCCGCCGTCACCCCGGCCACCTTCAACAAGGCCGGCGACGCCGCGACCATCACCGTCATCCCGAAGGACCGGCCGAGCTCCACCGACACGGAGAACGTCGTCCACGCCATCCGCGACGCGGGTGCGGACATCAAGAGCGAGACCGGTGCCGAGGTGCTGGTCACCGGCGCCACCGCGATGAACATCGACTTCTCCGAGAAGATGAACGACGCGCTGCTGCCCTATCTGGCGCTCGTCGTCGGACTCGCCTTCCTGCTGCTGATGGTCGTCTTCCGCTCATTGCTGGTGCCGCTCAAGGCGGCCCTCGGCTTCCTGCTCTCGGTCGTCGCGGCCCTGGGCGCGGTCGTCGCGGTCTTCCAGTGGGGCTGGCTCGCCTCGCTCTTCGGGGTCGAGCAGACCGGACCGATCATGAGCATGATGCCGATCTTCATGGTCGGTGTGGTCTTCGGCCTCGCGATGGACTACGAGGTCTTCCTGGTCACCCGGATGCGTGAGGCGTACGTCCACGGGGAGACGCCCGGCCAGGCGATCGTCACCGGCTTCCGGCACGGGGCCCGGGTGGTCACGGCCGCCGCGGTGATCATGATGGCCGTCTTCGCCGGCTTCATCGGCTCCAGCGAGTCGATGATCAAGATGATCGGCTTCTCGCTGGCCATCGCCGTCTTCTTCGACGCCTTCGTGGTGCGCATGGCCATCGTGCCCGCGGTGCTGGCCCTGCTGGGCAGGCGCGCCTGGTGGCTGCCGCGCTGGCTGGACCGCGCGCTGCCCAGCGTGGACGTGGAGGGCGAGGGGCTCCGCACGGAGCCGGCGGCCGACGGTCCCGGTGAGGGCCCGGGCGGGGAGCGAGAGCTGAGCCGGGTCTGATCCGCGAGTACCCCGGGGTCCGCGCCTGAGCGGGACGTGGACCCCGGAGCGCCGGTCGCCTGTGGGGACGGGGGACCGGAACGGCCGATGGCCCCGTGCACGCGGCACGGGGCCATCGGCGTGCCCGGGTACGGACCTGCTCAGGGCAGGCTGGTGGTGGCGGTCCCGGCGACCGGGCGGGCCGCGGTCCGCTCGTGGGTGCGGCGCAGAAAGCGGAGCACCGGCGCGTTGTCGAACTGGAAGACGGCGACCCCGTCGGAGGTGTGCAGTTCCACGACGAGCTGGGCGCGGCCGCACGGCCAGAGCCGCAGCTCGCCGCTGGTGACGGGGGAGCGCAGGCCGCCCTCCAGCACCTCACGGCCGATGGCCAGTTCGGCGGTGCCCGGGATGCGGACGCGCACGGTCTGCGGGGCCGCGGGGTCGCAGCTCAGGCGGACGGGGACGAGCCGGGGTTCGGGGCCGTCGGTGATGAGCCGGGCCCGGAGGTGTTCCTGGATCACGAGTGACATACCGGCTCCTCCTGTGTGCACGTATCTTCCTCCCCAATGTCCCATATGTCTCGTTTGGCGCATGTGGGGAGAGATTGGCAGTTGTCTTACCGCCGCTCTTGCAAACGCTTCGCAACAGGCCCCTATCATTGAGCGGTTGTCGACCCGCGCCCGCACTCCTGCCCTCGCCCTCGCCCGAAGCGGAGCCATTCCATGCATGTACCCGACGGATTCATCAACGCACCTGTGTCCGCCGTGGCCGGCGTGGTCGCCGCCGGGGCGGTCGCGGTCAGCCTCCGGGGGGCGCGGCGGGAGCTCGGAGGAGAGCGGGCCGCGCCCCTCGCCGGGCTCGTCGCGGCCTTCATCTTCGCCGTGCAGATGCTGAACTTCCCGGTCGCCGCTGGCACCAGCGGCCACCTCCTGGGCGGGGCGCTCGCGGCGATCCTGGTCGGGCCCTTCACCGGGGTGCTCTGCATAGCGGTCGTCCTGCTGATGCAGGGCATCCTCTTCGCCGACGGCGGCCTCACCGCGCTCGGCGTCAACATCACCGTCATGGGCGTCGTCACCGTCGTCGTCGCGTACGCCCTCTTCCGCGGGCTCACCGGCGTCCTGCCCCGCACCCGGCGCTCGACGACCGCGGCGGCCTTCGTGGCCGCGCTGGTCTCCGTACCGGCCGCCGCCGTCGCCTTCACCGCCATCTACGCGATCGGCGGGACCACCGACGTACCCATCGGCAAGGTCCTCACCGCGATGGTCGGTGTGCACGTCCTCATCGGCATCGGCGAGGCCGTCATCACCGCACTGACCGTCGGCGCGGTCCTCGCGGTGCGCCCGGACCTCGTCCACGGGGCCCGCGGGCTCGCCGCCCCGCTGAAGCTGCGCGTCGACGGCGAGCTCGTCGACGCCCCGGCCGCCGCGCCCGCCCCCGCCGCCGCCCGCGCCCACTCCACCCGCAAGGTCTGGGCGACCGGCCTGGTGGCGGCCCTCCTGCTCGCCGGGTTCGTCTCGTACTACGCCTCCGCGAACCCCGACGGCCTGGAGAAGGTCGCCGCCGACAAGGGCATCGACGAGAAGGTCGAGGAGCACGGCGCCGCCGACTCCCCGCTCGCCGACTACGGCGTCAAGAGCATCACCGACCCCCGGATCTCCGGCGGCCTCGCCGGGGTGATCGGGGTCGGCGTCACCGTCGTCGTCGGCAGCGGTGTCTTCTGGGCCGTGCACCGGCGCCGCACCCGGCAGGAACCCGCCACCACCTCCCACGGGTCCGTCTGAGATGGGCGCGGGCCACGCCCACACGCTCTACCGGCACGGGCACTCGCCGGTCCACCGGCTGCCGCCGCACTGCAAGCTCGTCGCGGTCCTCGGCTTCGTCCTGGTCGTCGTCTCCACGCCCCGCGAGGCGCTCTGGGCGTTCGCGCTGTACGCCGTGCTGCTCGCCGCCGTCGCGGCGGTGGCCCGCGTCCCGGCCGGCTTCCTGCTGAAGCGGCTGGTCATCGAGGTGCCGTTCGTGGCGTTCGCCCTGCTCATGCCGTTCGTCGTGCCCGGTGAACAGACCGAGCTGCTCGGCCTGTCCGTCAGCGTCCCCGGCCTCTGGGGCGCCTGGAACGTCCTCGCCAAGGGCACGCTCGGCGTCGCCGCGTCCGTGCTGCTGGCCTCCACCACCGAGCTGCGCTCCCTGCTGCTCGGCCTCCAGCGCCTGAGGCTGCCGCCGCTGCTCGTCCAGATCGCGTCCTTCATGCTCCGCTACGGCGACGTGATCACCGACGAGCTGCGCCGGATGTCGATCGCCCGCCGCTCCCGGGGCTTCGAGGCGCGCGGCGTACGGCACTGGGGGGTCCTGGCCAAGACGGCCGGCGCGCTGTTCATCCGCTCGTACGAACGCGGCGAGCGCGTCCACCTCGCGATGGTCAGCCGGGGCTACACCGGCACCCTGCCGGTGATCGACGAGGTCACCGCCTCCCGCACCCAGTGGGCGTACGCCTCGGCCCTCCCCGTGCTCGCCCTGGGAGTCTGTCTGCTGGGATGGACCGTATGAGCACCGTCCAGCCGGCCGCCGCCGCGCCGTCCCTCGAAGTCAGTGGCCTCGCCTACGCCTACCCCGACGGCCACCAGGCCCTCTTCGGGGTCGACCTGACCGTGGAGCGCGGCGAGCGCGTCGCCCTGCTCGGCCCCAACGGCGCGGGCAAGACCACCCTCGTCCTGCACCTCAACGGCATCCTGGACGCGGGCGCGGGCACCGTCCGGATCGCCGGACTGCCCGTGGAGAAGCGGAACCTGGCGGAGATCCGGCGCCGGGTCGGGATCGTCTTCCAGGACCCGGACGACCAGCTCTTCATGCCGACCGTCCGCGAGGACGTCGCCTTCGGGCCCGCCTCGGCCGGGCTGCGCGGCGCGGAACTGGAGGAGCGGGTGACGGCCGCGCTCGAGCGGGTCGGCATGGAGCGGTTCGCGGCCCGACCGCCGCACCACCTCTCCTTCGGGCAGCGCCGGAGGGTCGCCGTCGCCACCGTCCTCGCCATGGAGCCGGAGATCCTCGTCCTGGACGAACCCTCCTCCAACCTCGACCCGGCCTCCCGCCGCGAACTCGCCGACATCCTGCGGGACCTGGACGTCACGGTGCTGATGGTCACCCACGACCTGCCGTACGCCCTCGAACTCTGCCCGCGCGCCGTCATCCTCGGCGACGGGGTCATCGCCGCCGACAACCGCACCCAGGACCTGCTGTGCGACGAGGAGTTGATGCGCCGGCACCGGCTGGAGCTGCCCTTCGGCTTCGATCCGCGTTCCGTCGCCGTTCCGCGTCCGTGAACAGTCGGTGACCCGGCAGCCGCTCCGCCCGTGCCGCGATGCACCATGGGGGCATGAGCGGGAGTGCGGGAGCAGGCGTGGACGTACGAGGCACGGTGGCACCAGGGTTCGAGGCGGTACGGGACGCGTTCGTCCGTAACTTCGAACAGCGAGGGGAACGGGGCGCGGCCGTGGCCGTCTACCGGCACGGGCGCAAGGTCGTGGACCTGTGGGCCGGTACCAGGGACGTGGAGGGCACCGAACCCTGGGCCGTGGACACCGTCCAGATCGTCCGCTCGGCCGGGAAAGGCGTCGCCGCCGCCGTACCGCTGCTGCTGCACCAGCGCGGACAGGTGGACCTGGACGCCCCCGTCGGCACGTACTGGCCGGAGTTCAAGGCCAACGGCAAGGAACGCGTCCTCGTACGCCACCTGCTGGCCCACCGGGCCGGACTGGCCGCGCTGGACACGCCGTTGACCCCCGAGGAGGCCGCCGACGGGATCAGCGGGCCGCGGGCCGTCGCCGCCCAGGGGCCCCAGTGGGAGCCCGGCACGGACCACGGCTACCACCCCCAGACCTACAGCTGGCTCATCGGCGAGCTCGTCCGCCGGGTCACCGGCCGCACCATCGGGCGCTGGGTCGCCGAGGAGATCGCCCGGCCGCTCGGGCTGGACTTCTGGTTCGGGCTGCCGTCCGACGAGGCCCACCGGATCGGCCGCATCGGCCCCGTGGAACCCCCGGCCGGGGACGGCAACGGCGGCACCCTGCGCATGCGCCCCAAGCGGACCGTCGTCGAGGCCTACAGCGACCCGGCCTCGCTGACCCGGCGGGCCTTCGAGGCGATCGACCCCTTCCCCGACGAGAACGACCCCGCCTACCGCGCGGCCGAACTCCCCGCCTCCAACGGCGTGGCCACCGCACGCGGACTGGCCCGCTGCTACGCGGCGATGATCGGCGAGGTCGACGGCCACCGGCTGTTCGCCCCCGCCACCCTCACCCTGGCCCGCACCGAGGAGTCCGCCGGGCCGGACCGGGTCCTCGTCGTCTCCACCCGCTTCGGCCTCGGCTACATGCTGCACGGCCCGGCCGCCCCGCTGCTGGCGCCCGGCTCCTTCGGCCACCCCGGCCGGGGCGGATCGCTGGGCTTCGCCGACCCGGAGTCGGGCATCGCGCTGGGCTACGTGACCAACGGACTGCGGAAGGGAGTCACCGCCGATCCCCGTTCCCAGGCCCTGGTCAGAGCGGTACGGTCGGCGCTGTGACCGACATCATCAGCACACGTCTGGCCGGATGCACCGCACTCGTCACCGGAGCGGGCCGGGGCATCGGCGCCGCCACGGCCCGCCGCCTGGCCGCCGAGGGCGCGGCCGTCCTCGTCACCGACCTGGTCGCCGACCGGGCCTCGCACACCGCCGGGGAGATACGGGAGAGGGGCGGCACCGCCGAAGCCCTGGCCTGCGACGTGGGCGACCGCGCCGCCGTCGAGGCGGCGGTGGCCCACGCCGTCGCCGTCTTCGGCGGGCTCGACATCCTCGTCAACAACGCCTACGCCAACCACGAGGACGCCGAGCTCTTCGAGGACGAGGCGGACGACTCCTGGGACCACACGCTCGACATCACCCTGTCCGGCCCCTACCGCTGCTCCCGGGCCGCGCTGCCGCACCTGGTGGCCTCGGGCCGGGGCGCCGTCGTCAACATCGGTTCCGTCAACGGCGAGCAGGACTTCGGCGGGCACGCCTACAGCGCCGCGAAGGCGGGCCTGGGCAGCCTCACCCGGACACTGGCCGGCCACGCGGGCCCGCGCGGGGTCAGGGTCAACCTGGTCGCCCCCGGCACCATCCGCACCGAGGGGTGGGCCGGGCGCGACGACGACCTGGCGCGGGCGAGCGCCCTCTACCCGCTCGGCCGGATCGGTGAACCGGACGACATCGCGGCCGCCGTGGCCTTCCTGGCGTCCTCGGACGCGTCCTGGGTCACCGGGACGACCCTGCGGGTGGACGGCGGCCTGATGGGCGTCAACACCGGCTTCCGCAAGGCGATGCGGGGCGAGTAGGCGCGAGACGTGCCCTCTTCGGGACGGGCGTCGCTCCGTGGGACGGCGCACCCGTGACGGTCCCCGGGCCACGGCGGCAGGCGGCGGAACCGCCCGCCTCCGGCCCGGGAGCCCGGTCAACTCGTGTGCAGCATCAGCCCGATGCCCACGACCATCAGCCCGGCCGCCGCGATTCGCGGCGCGCCGAACCGTTCCTTGAAGAACAGCGCCCCGATCGCGGCGCCCACGATGATCGAGGACTCCCGCAGGGCCGCGACCGGGGCCAGCGGGGCCTTGGTCTGGGCCCACAGCACGAGGGCGTACGCGGTGACCGACAGGGCCGCCCCGATGAGTCCGCGCCTCAGGTACGGGGACACCTGGGCGGCCAGCGCGCCGCGTCGGCGCCAGAAGGCGTAGGCGGGGATGACGACGCCCTGGACGATCATCAGCCAGGCGATGTAGCCGAGCGGGGTGCCCGAGGCGCGCACCCCGACCCCGTCGACCGTGGTGTACCCGGCGATGGCCAGGCCGGTCGCCAGGGCGGCCAGGATCGCCGGGCCGTTCGGGCGCTTGCCGGACCCCCGGATGCCCCACAACGCGAGCCCCACAAGCCCGGCAGAGGCCACCGCCACCCCCGCGGTCGCCCAGCCGTCGGGGCGCTCACCGACGAAGACGGCGGCCAGGACCGTCACCACGAGCGGGGCCGTGCCCCGGGCGATCGGATACATCTGGCCGAAGTCGCCCAGAGTGAACGAGCGCATCAGCAGCGCCATGTAGGCCACGTGCAGCGCCGAGGAGAGCAGCAGGTACGGCCAGGCTCCGGCCGCCGGGAGCGGTGCGGCCACGGCCAGGACGGCGCCGATCAGCGCCCCGCCCCCGGAGATCAGGGTGAAGGACAGGAGCTGGTCGCGTATCGCGTGGGCGATGGCGTTCCAGCCGGCGTGGGTCATCGCGGCCACCAGGACGGCGGCCGCCACCAGCGGGGTCACGCGATCTGCTCGCGCACGTCCACCAGGGTGCCGCCGGCATGCGCGATCAGACTCTTCGGGTCGAGCGGGAAGACCGTGTGCGGGGTGCCCGCGGCCGCCCACACCACCGCGTGGTCGAGCAGGCCGCGGTCGGCCAGCACCCGGGACTTCGTACGGTGGCCGAAGGGCGGGACGCCGCCGATGGCGTACCCCGTGGCCTCCCGCACCAGGTCGGCCCCGGCCCGTTTGACCTTGCCCGCGCCGAGCTCGGCCCGTACGCGCTCGACGTCCACCCGGGAGGAGCCGTCCATCAGGACGAGCACCGGTGCGCCGTCCGCCTCGAAGATCAGCGACTTGACGATCTGGCTGAGCTCGCAGCCGATCGCGGCGGCGGCCTCGGCGGCGGTGCGGGTGGCGTCCGGGAAGCGGCGTACGCCGACGTCGAGGCCCAGCTCACGCAGGGCCTCGGCGAACCGGGGGTGGGCGTCGGATGAGGTCGTGGTGGGGGTCATGTCCGATGTGCTCATGCCCCGCACGCTACTGAACGGGCCGGTTCCGGCACCAGGGACTTCAGCGGTGGCGGCCGCATCCCGGATCGGGAACCGGTGATCAGGAACCGGCGCCCAGGACCGCCGCGACCACCGGCCCGGCCGCGTCGCCGCCGTGGCCGCCGGACTGGACGACCGCCGCGGCGGCGAGGTCGTCGCTGAATCCGGTGAACCAGCTGTTGGATGTGCCCTGGCCGTCGACCTCGGCGGAGCCGGTCTTGGCGCCCTTGTCGCCGCCGACCGAGGCCATGGCCGCCTTGCCGGTGCCCCAGTTCGCGGTGGCCCGCATCATGTCGTTCAGCTGCCCGGTGACGTTCTGCGGCAGTGAGCGGGAGGCCGTGGCGAACTGCCGGCCGTCCAGCTCGGATGCCACGAGGAACGGCTGGTGGAACGTCCCGGTGCGCGCGGTGGCGGTGACGGACGCCATGTTGAGCGTGTTCATCTGGATGGTGCCCTGGCCGATGTACTGGGCGGCCGCCTCGCCACCGACCTCCTCGGGCACCTTGCCGTCGACGGAGACGACACCGGTCTTCCAGTCCAGCCCGATCCCGAAGACGTCCCGGGCCTCCTTGGCGAGCGCGGCGTCGTCCTCGGTCTCGTCGATCAGCTTGATGAAGGCGGTGTTGCAGGAGCGGGCGAAGCTGGTGGTGAACGTGTCGGTGGGCGGGAGTTCGAAGTAGTCGAGGTTGTGGAAGGTGCGGCCCTGCCAGGTCGCTTCCTTCGGGCACTCCACCGGGCTGTTCGCGGAGACGAGCCCCTTCTCCATCAGCATCGCGGCCGTCACGATCTTCATCGTGGAGCCGGGCGCCTGCCCGCCCTGCATCGCCGTGTTGAAGCCGGTCGCCGGGTTGTTGGCGACCGCGCGTATCGCGCCCGTGGACGGCGTCACGGCGACCACCGACGCCGAGCTGAACTGCTTGACCGCCTTCTCCGCCGCCGCCTGGGCGTTCGCGTCCAGCGTCGTCCGCAGCTTGCCGGGCTTCCCCTTGGCGAGCGTCAGCAGCGTGGTGTCCGGCTGTCCGTCGGCCGGCTCGATCCAGGTCTCGACACCGGGCGAACCGCCGGTGGTGGAACCGTACTTCTCGCGCAGGCTGTCCAGGATCGTCCCCAGCGACGGGTAGGTCTCCTTGTCCAGGACCGTGCCGTTGCGGTCGACGGCCTCGATCGCCGCCGTGGACGACTCGCCGGTCTTCAGCACCGCGCCCTCGGTCAGCTCCGGGTGGATCACGGCGGGATCCCAGTCGACGAGCGCCTTCCCGGTGGTCAGACCGCGCACCACGGTCAGCTCGGAGGAGTACGACCAGGGCTTGGACTTCCCCTCGAAGGACACCGTCGCCTTCACCGTGTACGGCACCTTGGCGCCGACGGCCGGGCCCGGGGTGATCACGGCCTTCGTGACGTGCGCGTCCTCGGCGTAACCCGTCAGCAGCGGTTCGGCGGCGGTCTCGTTGTCGGTGAGGAGCGCGGCGGCCGTGGCGTCGCCGGACGCCCACGCCTCCAGGAAGCCCTTCGAGGTCTCCGCTATCTCCTTCTCGCTCGGCGGGCCCGTCTTCACCTCGGTGGACTCGGCCACCGTGCTCGTACCGTCGCCCGTGTCACTTCCGAGCACGCTGTACGCGCCGTAGCCGATCCCGCCGGCCGCCAGCACGAACACTCCGCCGATCACGGCGACCTTCGCTCCACTGCGCATCGGTGCAGTCCCCCTCCCCTGGAGCCCCCTTTGAACGTGTTCAGAAACAGGGGGTTTCCTGGGGACTCTACGGGACGGCGGTGACATGTGAAGAGGTTGTTATCGGACCGCGACGCATATCGAGAGAGCGCTTTCCGGCCGTTCCGGGCGCCGGTCCCGCCCCCGGCAGTCCAGCCGCACGCGGTCCCGCCAGGACCTTTCCGCGATCGACGTGCCCGTGGGGACCGACCGGAAACGGACGAAGTCCCGTCCCGCACGTTCGTGGAGGCCCGTGGGCCCGAGGCGGTGACGTGCCCCACTCCGCGTGACATGATGCGCCTCGTGGTCATGATCACCGCGGCGTCGGCTGCGGATTCCTCCACCCCGACCGGGGTCCTCGGCGCGCCAGGGCCTCGTCCGGATCAGGTCGGCCCTACGCCCGGCTGTCCAGCCACATTCCGTGTGCAACGAAACTGGCTCTCGACTTCGAGGCGCCGAAGAGCGGGTCGATGGGTAGTGGCTTAGAAAGGCGACTAAGGGCTGTCCCGCAATTACTGGCGGGCGCACGACGACAGCTACGGCACCTCGCCGCGTTGTCGAAACGCCCGAATACATCCAGTATGCGGGCGCCTCTCCGCCTTGCGAAGCACTCCAGGCGCGTTTGCCCAGTCACACCCAGCTGTCCAGCCACATGCGGTCCCGCCACGCGTTCTCCGGGATCGACGTGCCCGTGTACAGCGGCCAGAAATAGACGAAGTTCCACACGATCAGCAGCACCAGCACGCCCGCCGCGATCGCGCCCAGCGTCCGTCTCCGCTCACCGGCCGGATCGCCCTCGGGCGAGGGCCTCGTCGCCGGGCCCAGCAGCGCGCCCACCAGCATCGTCACCGCCAGACACAGGAACGGCACGAACACGACCGCGTAGAACAGGAAGATCGTCCGCTCCTGGTAGAAGAACCAGGGCACCCAGCCCGCCGCCACCCCGCAGGCGATCGCGCCGGCCCGCCAGTCGCGGCGGAAGAACCAGCGCCACAGCACGTACAGCAGCGCCACGCACGCCGCCCACCACAGCAGCGGGGTGCCGATCGCCAGGACCTCGCGGGCGCACTTGCCGGTCTCGGAGGCGGCACAGCCCGGCTCCTCCTCGTAGAAGTACGAGACCGGGCGGCCCAGCACGATCCAGCTCCACGGATTGGACTGGTAGGTGTGGCCGGAGGTCAGACCGACGTGGAAGTCGTACACCTGGTTCTCGTAGTGCCACAGGCTGCGCAGCCAGTCCGGCAGCCAGGCCCAGGTGCCGCCCTTGCCCTCGGTGGCCGCCCAGTCGCGGTAGTAGCCCTTGTCGGTGACGATCCAGCCGGTCCACGAGAGCAGATACGTGCCGATGGCGACCGGCACCGTGGAGACGAACGCCGGCAGCAGGTCCCGCAGCACCACCGCCCGGTACGGCTGCACCGCACCGGCCGTGCGCCGCGCGCCGACGTCCCAGAGGACCGCCATGATCCCGAACGCGGCCAGGATGTACAGCCCGTTCCACTTGGTGGCGAAGGCCAGGCCCAGCATCAGACCGGCGGCGATGCGCCACGGCCGCCACCCCAGCCGCAGCCGTTCGGCGACGTCGGCGTCCGGGCGGAGCACCCCGTCCTCGTCGACCGGCAGCGCGGCGGCCAGTCTGCGGCGGGCCCGGTCGCGGTCGACGAGCAGGCAGCCGAAGGCCGCGAGCACGAAGAACATCAGGACGAGGTCGAGCAGCGCGGTCCGGCTCATCACGAAGTGCAGGCCGTCCACGGCCAGCAGCGTGCCCGCCAGGCAGCCGAGGAACGTGGAGCGGAACAGCCGCCGCCCGATCCGGCACAGCATCAGGACCGACAGGGTCCCCAGCAGCGCCACCATGAAGCGCCAGCCGAACGGGGTGAACCCGAAGAGCTGCTCGCCGAAGCCGATGATCCACTTGCCGACCGGGGGATGCACGACGTAACCCGGCTCCACCGGGATGTCCACCGCCGACGGGTCGCTGAGGATCAGCTTGTCGACGTCCTTGGGCCACGCCCCCTCGTACCCCTGGTTCACCAGCGCCCAGGCGTCCTTGGCGTAGTACGTCTCGTCGAATATCACCGCCTTCGGGCTGCCCAGGTTCCAGAACCGCAGCACCCCGGCGACCAGCGCCACCAGGAGCGGCCCACCCCACGCCGACCAGCGCACCAGACGGTCCGCCGGTGCCGGAGGCACGGCGAGCACGTCCCAGAACTGTCGTCCGGGTCGGGTGTACGGCGGTACCAGGCGCTCGCGCAGCCCCGTCTCCGGCCGTGCGGAATGGCCGAAGCGGCGCAGCCGCCGCTGCCAGTAGGGCGGCTGGTCGCGGGCGGGGTCCCCGGCGTCGTTGCCCTGCTGGGCCTCGGGCGCTGTACTCGTCACCGCGCCATCGTAGGGAACGCGTCTGTGCGAGGGGTGCCGCCCGTGCTGGGAGGATGGCCGATGTGACTGGAACGACTGGAACGCTCGTACTCGCAGGGACCCCCATCGGCGACGTGGCGGACGCCCCGCCGAGGCTCGCCGTCGAACTGGAGACCGCCGACGTGGTCGCCGCCGAGGACACCCGCCGGCTGCGCCGGCTCACCCAGGCCCTGGGCATCCACACGACGGGGCGCGTCGTCTCCTACTTCGAGGGCAACGAGTCCGCGCGGACGCCCGAGCTGGTCGAGGCGCTCGTCGGCGGGGCCCGGGTCCTGCTCGTCACGGACGCGGGGATGCCGTCGGTCTCCGACCCGGGCTACCGGCTCGTCGCGGCGGCCGTCGAACAGGGCATCAAGGTCACCGCCGTGCCGGGACCGTCCGCCGTGCTGACCGCGCTGGCCCTGTCCGCCCTGCCCGTGGACCGCTTCTGCTTCGAGGGCTTCCTGCCGCGCAAGACGGGCGAGCGGCTCGGGAAGCTGCGTGAGGTCGCCGACGAACGGCGCACCATGGTCTTCTTCGAGGCACCGCACCGGCTGGACGACACCCTGGCGGCGATGGCCGAGGTGTTCGGCGCGGACCGCCGGGCCGCCGTGTGCCGGGAGCTGACCAAGACGTACGAGGAGGTCAAGCGCGGCCCGCTGGGCGAGCTGGCCGTCTGGGCCGCCGAAGGGGTGCGGGGCGAGATCACCGTCGTCGTCGAGGGCGCCACGGACACCGGCGGCGAGAAGCCGGACGCCGCCGAGCTGGTGCGCAGGGTGCAGGTGCGCGAGGAGGCGGGGGAGCGGCGCAAGGAGGCCATCGCGGCGGTCGCCACCGAGGCCCACCTGCCCAAACGCGAGGTCTTCGATGCGGTGGTCGCGGCAAAGAACGCGGCCAGGACCGGCCCGGCCGAAGGCAAAGGACCGGCCTGAAACGTAAAGGCCGAACCGGGTGACGGGCCCTGACCCGGCCCCCCGGCCACAAAAGGGCCAAGAGCGTTCCAACACTCGGCAGACCTGGTGCGTCGCCGCCCGCGAAGGCGTCCACTGGAGAGCGGAACGCATGTCCGGAGCTCCTGGCCGGAGCGCTTGCCGGAGTGCTTGTCCACGGACAAGAGGAGCAGGCATGAGTGAGATCGCAGCCACCACCGTCCACGAGGCGTACGCGTTCGCCTGCATGAGGTGCGGACACGGCTGGGAACAGGCCTACGAGATACACCACCACGTCGACGGGTCGGGGCACGCCTACGTCGTCTACACGGCGGACGGGGAGCGGGTGCCCTCGCCGCTGTCCACGCCCACCTGCGCGAACTGCGGGGGACACGTCGTCCGGATCATGCGGTCCGGCCGGGTCTCCACCGTGCAGGAGCTGCTCAGGCCCGCCAAGGCCGTACGGCCGCAGGAGGCCGTCGAGGACGCGGCGGCGCCCGCGGCCGTCCTGGCCCCGGCCCCGGCGCCCGCGACGCACCACTGGCAGCTGTCGGCCCTGCTGCGCCCCTTCCACCGCAGGTGACCGGACCGCCGCGGGTGCCCGGTGCCCGGTGGTCCTTTCGTAGAGTCGGGGCATGAGCCGTACCGAAGCCCCGCCGCTGCCCGAACCCCTGCGTGTTCCGGTCGCCGATTCGCACACCCACCTGGACATGCAGGACGCCACCGTCGAGGAGGGCCTGGCCCGCGCGGCGGCGGTCAACGTGACCACCGTCGTCCAGGTCGGATGCGACGTGACGGGCTCGCGCTGGGCCGCCGAGACGGCCGCCGCCCACCCCTCCGTGCACGCCGCCGTCGCCCTGCACCCCAACGAGGCGCCGCGCATCGTGCACGGGGACCCGGACGGCTGGTCGCGCCAGGAGGCCCGGCAGCCGGGCGGCAGGGCCGCCCTGGACGAGGCGCTCGCCGAGATCGACGCCCTGGCCGCCCTCGACCACGTACGCGGGGTCGGCGAGACCGGCCTCGACCACTTCCGTACGGGCCCCGAGGGCATCGCCGCCCAGGAGGAGTCCTTCCGGGCCCACATCGAGATCGCCAAGCGGCACGGCAAGGCGCTGGTCATCCACGACCGGGAGGCCCACACGGACGTGCTGCGCATCCTCGCCGAGGAGGGCGCGCCCGAGCGCACCGTCTTCCACTGCTACTCCGGGGACGCCGAGATGGCCCGCGTGTGCGCGGCGGCCGGATACTTCATGTCCTTCGCCGGCAACGTCACCTTCAAGAACGCCCAGCCCCTGCGCGACGCGCTGGCCGTGGCGCCGGCGGAGCTGGTGCTCGTCGAGACCGACGCCCCCTTCCTCACCCCGTCCCCCTACCGCGGGCGCCCCAACGCGCCCTACCTCATCCCGGTGACCCTCCGCGCGATGGCCGAGGTGCGGGGCACCGACGAGGACACCCTGGCCGCCACGGTCTACGACAACACCGCGCGGGCGTTCGACTTCTGACCTCCGCCGGGCCGAGCGGGGACCGGGCCGCGGGCCCCGGGCCCCGCGGCGGCCGTAGGCTTACCGGGTGAGCACCACAGAGCCCGACGCCCTCCTGGGCCCCGCAGACATTCGCGAGCTGGCCGCAGCGCTGGGCGTACGCCCCACCAAGCAGCGCGGACAGAACTTCGTCATCGACGCCAACACGGTCCGCCGCATCGTCCGGACCGCGGAGGTGCGCCCCGAGGACGTGGTGGTCGAGATCGGTCCCGGTCTGGGCTCGCTGACGCTGGCGCTCCTGGAGGCGGCCGACCGGGTCGTCGCCGTGGAGATCGACGACGTACTCGCGGGCGCCCTGCCGGCCACCGTCGCCGCCCGGCTCCCGGTACGCGCCGACCGCTTCGCCCTGGTGCACTCCGACGCGATGCTGGTCACCGAGCTTCCCGGCCCGGCGCCGACCGCGCTGGTCGCCAACCTCCCGTACAACGTGGCCGTGCCGGTGCTGCTCACCATGCTGGAGCGCTTCCCGTCCATCGAGCGGACGCTCGTGATGGTGCAGGCCGAGGTCGCCGACCGGCTGGCCGCCAAGCCCGGCAACAAGGTCTACGGCGTGCCCTCCGTGAAGGCCGCCTGGTACGCCGACGTCAAGCGTGCCGGGTCGATCGGGCGCACGGTGTTCTGGCCCGCGCCGAACGTCGACTCCGGGCTGGTGTCCCTGGTGCGGCGCACCGAGCCGATCCGGACCACGGCGAGCCGCACCGAGGTCTTCGCCGTCGTCGACGCCGCGTTCGCCCAGCGCCGCAAGACGCTGCGCGCCGCGCTGGCCGGCTGGGCGGGCTCCGCCGCGGCCGCCGAGACCGCCCTCGTCGCGGCGGGCGTCTCCCCGCAGGCGCGGGGCGAGGCACTGACGGTCGAGGAGTTCGCCGCCATCGCGGAGAACAAGCCCGAGGTGAACAAGCCGGAGGCCGACAAGCCCGAGGTGAGCAGGCCCGAGGTGGACAAGCCCGAGGTGGACAAGCCCGAGGACGACAAGACCGCGGGGAACGAGACGTCCGGGAGCGAAGCATGAGCGTCACCGTCCGCGTCCCCGCCAAGGTCAACGTGCGGCTCGCCGTCGGAGCGGCGCGCCCCGACGGCTTCCACGACCTGGCCAACGTGTTCCTCGCCGTCGGACTGTACGACGAGGTCACCGCCGCCCCCGCCGACACCCTGCGCGTCACCTGCACCGGCCCGGACGCCGCACAGGTCCCGCTGGACGCCACCAACCTGGCGGCCCGCGCCGCCGTCGCGCTGGCCGAACGCCACGGCATCAGCCCCGACGTGCACCTCCACATCGCCAAGGACATCCCCGTCGCCGGAGGCATGGCGGGCGGCAGCGCAGACGGCGCGGCCGCTCTGGTGGCCTGCGACGCCCTGTGGTCGACCGGAGCCTCTCAGGACGAACTGCTCGCCATCTGCGCAGAGTTGGGCAGCGATGTGCCGTTCAGCCTGATCGGCGGGGCCGCGCTCGGCGTCGGCCGGGGGGAACAGCTGACCCCCATCGAGGTCGGCGGCACCTTCCACTGGGTCTTCGCCGTCGCCGACGGCGGACTCTCCACCCCGGCGGTCTACGCTGAGTTCGACCGGCTCACCGCGGGCACCCAGGTCCCCGAACCCACCGCGTCCCCCGCGCTCCTGGCCGCCCTGCGCAAGGGTGACACCACGGCCCTCGCGGACGCCCTCGGCAACGACCTCCAGGCCGCCGCTCTCTCTCTGCGCCCCTCGCTCGCCGACACCCTCGCCGCCGGCACCGCCGCGGGCGCCCTGGCCGCGCTGGTCTCGGGATCGGGACCGACCACGGCGTTCCTGGCCGCCGACGCGGACGCGGCCCGGACGATCGCCGACGCGCTGGCGGCCTCGGGCACCTGCCGCAGCGCGCGCGTGGCCGTCTCCCCGGCACCGGGGGCCACGGTGTGCTAGGGCTTGTTGCGAAAGTAGCGCCGTCCGCCCGGAGGGCGGACAGGCGGGACTTCTGAAACAAGCCTTAGGGCGAGCAGGGCCGGACCCGCCACCGACCGTGGACCTCCGGCCCGGCTCACCGGTCGGTCAGGCCCGCTCAGCCCAGCTTCAGACTCTCCCTGGCCAGCTCGTACGCGGGCAGCATCTGCCGGTGTTCCTCCTCGTCCATCCCGCCCAGGTGCACCACGACGGGGCCCTCGGGGGTGGCGACCGCGAAGGCGCGCTCCGGCTTCGACCCGCCCGGCAGGTCGCCGTCCACCGTGTAGGCGACCTCGACGGCGGCCACGGAACCGGCCTCGGTCTCCGTGTACGCGGCCTTCGCCGCGTTCGGCTCGTCCGCCACGAACGCCTCCAGCGCCGCACGCGGGTCGCCGCCGCCTTCCTTGCCCGCCCACACACGGAGATAGCCGAGGTTCCCGGCCGGCTTGGCGTCGATCTCGCAGACCAGCGTCACCGTGCCCTGCTCGCCCAGCTCCGCCAGTTCGGACCCCGGCTCCACCTCGACGGCCTGCGGCTTCCAGTCCTTCGCCAGGTCGAAGGTGACGGGCAGGGCGCAGGACGAGCCGGGGCCACCGAGCGTGAGCCCCTTCACGGCCGGGCGGCCTGTGCCACGGTCGCCGTTCTTCGCGGTGGCGTCCGAGGACGAGGACGAGGACGTCCGCGCACCGTGGTCGTCACCCTTGTCACCCTCGTCGGCCGACGACGAACAGCCGGCCAGCACCGCCGCCGCCAGCACCACCCCGGCCAGGGCACGCCCCGCACCACGCCTCATGAAGTCCCCGCCCGAAGATGTCCCGAACCCGCCCGACCAGGGGCTCTCCCCGTGATCGATCGCCGCACGCTATCGCACCCGTGGCGGCGACTACCCTGGAACATCGAGCGGTCCCTGCCCCGGGGGACCCCGAGGCAGGAGTGAAATGGCCGTCAATCTGGTCAATGTCGAGCAGGTCAGCAAGGTGTACGGCACCCGTGCCCTGCTCGACGGCGTATCCCTCGGAGTGTCCGAGGGCGACCGGATCGGCGTCGTCGGCCGCAACGGCGACGGCAAGACGACGCTCATCCGGATGCTCGCCAAGCTGGAGGAGGCCGACACCGGCCGCGTCACCCACAACGGCGGCCTGCGCCTGGGCGTCCTCACCCAGCACGACTCGCTCGACCCGAAGGCCACCATCCGGCACGAGGTCATCGGTGACCTCGCCGACCACGAGTGGGCGGGCAGCGCCAAGATCCGCGACGTGCTCACCGGCCTCTTCGGCGGGCTGGCCCTGCCCGGCTTCGAGCACGGCCTGGACACCGTCATCGCCCCGCTCTCCGGCGGCGAGCGGCGCCGGATCGCGCTGGCGAAGCTGCTCATCGCCGAGCAGGACCTGATCGTCCTCGACGAGCCCACCAACCACCTCGACGTCGAGGGCATCTCCTGGCTGGCCGGGCACCTGCGCAACCGGCGCTCCGCGCTCGTCTGCGTCACCCACGACCGCTGGTTCCTCGACCAGGTCTGCACCCGCATGTGGGACGTCCAGCGGGGCACGGTCCACGAGTACGAGGGCGGCTACAGCGACTACGTCTTCGCCCGTGCCGAGCGCGAGCGGATCGCCGCCACCGAGGAGTCCAAGCGGCAGAACCTGATGCGCAAGGAGCTGGCCTGGCTGCGGCGCGGTGCTCCCGCCCGTACGTCCAAGCCGCGTTACCGCATCGAGGCGGCCAACGAACTCATCGCCGACGTGCCGCCGCCGCGTGACACCAGCGAGCTGATGAAGTTCGCCAACGCACGGCTCGGCAAGACCGTCTTCGACCTGGAGGACGTGACCGTCCAGGCCGGTGCCAAGACCCTGCTCACCCACCTCACCTGGCAGCTCGGCCCCGGCGACCGCATCGGTCTGGTCGGCGTCAACGGCGCGGGCAAGACCTCGCTGCTGCGGGCGCTCGCCGAGGCCGCCCGCAGCCAGGGCGAGACGCAGCCCGCAGCCGGGAAGATCGTGGTCGGCAAGACGGTCAAGCTGGCCTACCTCTCCCAGGAGGTGGCGGAGCTCAACCCGAACATCCGCGTCCTGGAGGCCGTCCAGCAAGTGCGCGACCGGGTCGACCTCGGCAAGGGCCGCGAGATGACCGCCGGGCAGCTCTGCGAGCAGTTCGGCTTCTCCAACGAGAAGCAGTGGACACCGGTCGGGGACCTGTCCGGTGGCGAGCGGCGGCGGCTGCAGATCCTGCGTCTGCTGATGGACGAGCCCAACGTCCTCTTCCTCGACGAGCCCACCAACGACCTGGACATCGAGACCCTGACCCAGCTGGAGGACCTCCTCGACGGCTGGCCCGGATCGATGATCGTCATCTCCCACGACCGGTTCTTCATCGAGCGGACCACGGACCGGGTGATGGCCCTCCTCGGCGACCGGTCGCTGCGGATGCTGCCGCGTGGCGTCGACGAGTACCTGGAGCGCCGGAAGCGCATGGAGGAGGAGGCCACCCCGGCCTCCTCCGCCGGGACGCCGAAGGCGGCACCCGCGAACACGGTGTCGCCGCAGGCGGCACGGGCGGCGAAGAAGGAGCTGCAGAAGGTCGAGCGGCAGCTCGACAAGATGTCGACCCGGGAGACGGAGCTGCACGCGCAGATCGCCGCGCACGCCACCGACTTCGAGAAGGTGGCGGGGCTCGACACCGAGCTCCGCGAGCTGGTGGCCGAGCGCGACGTGCTGGAGATGCGCTGGCTGGAGCTGGCCGAGGAGGCGTGAGCGCGCCGGTGTGAACGGCGGGGGCCTGTGGGGCGGGTGGTAGAAAGAGGCTTTGCCCGTTCCGGCACCGGACACGGGCGCGCATGAAGGGGGACGTGCCGATGACCCAGCCGCCTGGAGGCCAACCGCCGCCGCAGGAAGGGGGCTTCGGGGCCCCGTACGAGCCCCCGCCCGGCTCCGCGCAGCCGCCGCCTCCGCCGCCGGGCTACGGCTACCCGCCCCAGGCCCCGGGACCGTACGGCACGCAACCGGGCCCCTACGGTCCGCCGCAGCCGGGCCCCTACGGTCCGCCGCAGCCGGGGCCGTACGGTCCGCAGCCCGGCCCGTACGCGCAGCCACAGCCCGGCCCGTACGGCGCGCAGCCCGGGTACGGCGCCACGCCGCCGCCCGCGGCCCCCGGTGGCGGCCGTTCCAAGCGGCGGACCGGCCTGGTCGTCGGTGCCGTGCTCGCCGTCCTGCTGCTGGCCGGCGGCGGTGTCCTGTTCCTCGGGGGCGACGACGGGGCAGGCGGGAAGAAGCCCGTAGCCGGCCCGTCGGACACCACGTCCGAGGACGGGAAGCACGAGGACAAGGACAAGGAAAAGGACAAGGCCGAGCCCGCCGGGCCGTCCGCCGCCGAGCTGAACGCCGGACGCAAGCCCGGTGAGGCCCGCGTGCTCTGGCTGAAGTACAACGACGTGGATCTGCCCGGCCTGGGAGCGGCGGTCAACGGCCCGTGGACGGCCGGTGACATCGTCGCCCGGACCACGTACCGCACCGTGTCCGGCTACGCGCTCGCCGACGGCACCGAGAAGTGGAAGCTCTCGCTGCCGACCGACGTCTGTGCCGCGCCCTCGCTGCCCACGGACGACGGGAAGATCGTCATCGCGACGCTGGTGAGCAACACCGCCTCGATCCCGGACTGTTCCGTCCTGCAGATGATCGACCTGAAGACCGGGGAGCAGGGCTGGAAGAAGACGGTCCCCCTCAACGGGCGTCTGGACATGCGCTCGGAGGTGTCCCTCGCGGTCAACGGGGGCACCGTGACGTACGCCCGCGCGGGCGGCGGGGCCGACGGCTACCGGATCAGCGACGGCGAGAAGCTGTTCGGCGAGGCGCCCGGGGAGTGCGAGGTGGGCGACGTCGCCAGTGGCGCCCGCCTGATCGCGGGCGTCACCTGCTCGGACGCGGTCGGGAAGAACCGGATCGAGGAGCTCGATCCGGCGACCGGCAAGCCGAAGTGGGCCTACCAGCTGGAGCCGGGGTGGTACCTGCAGACCGTCTACTCCTTCGACCCGCCGGTGGTCGTCGTGACGAACGCCGAGGAGCAGCGCATCATCGCCCTGCGGGACGACGGCACCCTCCGTTCGCGGATCGACGGACCCGTCGCCGCGGAGGCGGTGGCCGACGCCCGCACCCTGTACCTGCCGACCGGGCTCGTGTACGTCGACTCCCGCGTCACCAACACGATCCAGGCCTACGACCTGGACACCGGGAAGCGCACCTGGGAAGCCGAGTCGCCGACCGGGCAGGCGATGAAGCCGCTGCGCATGGAGGGCGGGAAGGTACTCGCTTACGTGCTGGCCTCGAAGGAACAGGGCGGTGGGATCGTGGCGCTCGAACCCGGCAGCGGCTCGCCGCAGACACTGCTGCGGCATCCGGCGTCGGCGGCCGACGCCGAGGACGACGTGCTCTCGGCAAGGGTCGTCTACGTGGACGGGCGCTCGGTCCTCGTCCCGCCGCTCCTCGCCTCGGGCACCGACGAGGAGGAGAGGGCGCTCAAGACGGTGATGGTCTTCGGCCAGTGACCTGACCGGTCCCCGCGCCGCCCCTTCGCGCGGGGGCCTCGGCCGGCCGGCGAGGGAGGCCGGGTGCGCGGCGAAGTCCCCTCCCACCGGTGCGAGTTGGTGCGCGGGTGCCGCCGGGCGGCCCCGGCGGACGCGTAACGGAGGCATCACGGCCCGGTTCTCCCTTGGGAACAGGGAACGGACGGATCCGGTGCACCCCCTGCCTCGGTGGTACAAAGAAGCCCCGCTCGACTGTCGTAACGCCGCGGAACCCGTTGCCCGGTCCGCTCCTTTCCGAGGGGTGTCCAGCCCAGCGGAATCGCGGGGGAGAACGAACCGGGCAACGGACCGCACGAAGGGGGACGTGCTGATGACCCAGCCGCCCAGCCAGCAACCGCCGCAGGGAGGCTTCGGGGCTCCGCAGGAGCCGCCGCAGGGGACTCCTCAGCCGCCGCCACCGCCGTCCGCCCCGCCGCAGCCGCCCGGACAGACGCCGCCTGCCCCGCAGTCGCCCCCGGCAGGGCCGCCGCCCGCGCAGCCCGGGTACGGCTACCCGCAGCCGCCGGCCGGTCAGCCGGGCTACGGCTATCCGCAGGCCCCCGGGCCGTACGCGCAGCAGCCCGGCCCCTACGGCCAGCAGCCCGGCCCGTACGCCCAGCAGCCCGGCCCCTACGGACAGCCGGGCGCCCCCGGCCCCTACGGACAGCCGGGCGCCCCCGGCCCGTACGGACAGCCGGGGCAGCCCGGTCACGGCTACCCGCAGCAGCAGTACCCCGGGGCTCCCGCGCCGGGTGGTTCCGGCGGGGGCTTCTTCAAGGGCAAGCCCGGCATCGTCATAGGCGCGGCCGTCGCCGCGCTGCTGGTGGTCGGCGGTGGCATCTACCTCGCCACGAGCGGCGGCGACGACCCCGAGCGGCCCGTCGCCGAGGCGAGTGGCGACACCGACGGGCCGAGTGCCTCCCCGACCGTCGACGAGGGCGACGGCAAGGGCGACGGACGCGAGGTGGACGACGACCTCAACGCCGGGCGCAAGGCCGGCGAGGCGAAGGTCCTCTGGCTGACGAAGAACGACATCGACCTGCCCCGCAACGGCGCCGACGTCTACGGCCCGTGGATCGTCGGGGACACCGTCGTCAAGGGCATGTACCGGTCGGTCGTCGGGTATTCGGCCGCCGACGGCAAGCAGAAGTGGACCCTGCCGCTGCCCGCCGACATGTGCGCCGCCCCGAACAACCCCACCGCCGACGGCAAGTTGGTCATCGGCGTGATGAACGGCACCACGGACAAGGCGGACTGCGCCGACCTCCAGATGATCGACCTCACCACCGGCAAGGCCGGCTGGAAGAAGTCCATCAAGAAGAACGGCACCTGGGACCTGATGTCCGACATCGGCCTGGCGATCAGCGGTGACACCGTGACGGTCGGCCGTACCGGCAACTCCAACGCCTACCGGGTCAGCGACGGCAAGGAACTGTTCGGCAAGCCCTCGGGCAACTGCCAGCCGTTCGCGTTCGCCGGCGGGTCCAAGCTGATCGCCGCGCTCAACTGCCGTACCGACGACGTGGACAACCCGCAGCACCAGATCCAGGAGCTCGACCCGGCCACCGGGAAGGCGAAGTGGACATACGTGCCCAAGCGCGGCTGGGAGGTCGACAAGGTCTACTCGGTGAACCCGCTGGTCGTCTCGCTGACCAAGGACAAGGAATGGTCCATCCTCGCGCTCAACGGCAACGGATCCAACCGTTCCGGGCTGGTCAGTGACAAGGGGGACAGCTTCTCGGTCGACTGCGGCCACGACTTCTCGGTCTTCGGCCAGCAGCTGGAGGGCTGCTCCGGAGTCGCCGCGGACGCCGACACCTTCTACATGGCGACCAAGGACGACACCAGCGGGGAAGCCCGCACCAACAAGGTCATCGCGTTCGACCTGAACACCGGCAAGCCCAAGTGGAAGGCAGCCGCCCCCACCGGGCGCGTGCTCAAGCCGATCGGCATGCAGGACGGCAAGCTGCTGGTCTACATGCTGGCCACGTACGACAAGGGCGGCGCGATCGCCACGCTCGCCCCCACCGGTGGCGCGCCGACCGTGGTGCTCCAGCACCCGGACTCCACGAACCGGATCGAGAACGCCTTCTACACGTCGAAGGTCCTCTACGCGGGCGGCCGCTCCTACATCGTCAGCGGACGCGTCAGCGCCTCCAACGACGAGGAGGAGAAGGAGCAGACGACCATGATGGCCTTCGGCAAGTGACGGGCCGCGACGGCACCCCCCACCCCCCTTTCTCCTGATCCCCCAGAGGTACGCACGCCATGACCCAGCCGAACGACGGGCCGCCCCAGGGCGGCTTCGGCACCCCCCAGGACCCGCCCCCCGCAGGCTTCGGCCCGCCGCCCACACCGCCGCCGCCCTCCGACGCGCTCGGCAAGCAGCCCCCCGGCGCCCAGCCCCCCGCCGGGCCGCCGCCCCCGGCGGGCCCGCCCACGCCGCCCGCGGGCGGATTCGGGGCCCCGCAGGACCCGCCCCCCGGCGGATACGGCGCCCCGCAGACGCCCCCGCCCGGCGCGACTGCGCCGGGCCCCGGTTACGGCTACCCGCAGACGCCTCCCGGACAGCCGGGGTACGGCTACCCGCAGACACCGCCGCCCGGACAGCCCGGCTACGGCCACCCGCAGGGCCCGCCCCCCGGACAGCCCGGCCCGCAGCAGGGCTACGGCTACCCGACCGCCCCGATGCAGCCGCAGTACCCGACACCGCAGCCGGGCGGCGGCAAGAGGTTCAGCACCCAGATGAAGATCATCGTCGCGGCGGCGGCCGCGGTGGTGGTCATCGTCGGCGGCGGGATCATCTACGCGGCGACCGGTGACGGCGGCGGCAAGAACGAGGTCTCCTCGGCCGGCCCCACCGGCGGCGGAGGCAAGGACGGCGACGGCAAGGGCGACGGGCTCGCCGGCGGCACCGAGAAGGCGCCGGCCGACGTCAACTCCAAGGTCGGCTTCCAGCTGCCGCAGCCGAAGGTCGCGGACAGGATGACGGTCGTCGGCTCCTGGGCCACCGACAAGGCGTACGTGAAGCCCGGTGTGTACGAGATCGGCGGCTACGACATCGCCAAGGGCACCAAGCTCTGGTCGATCCCGCTCAAGGGCCAGATCTGCGCCGCCTCCCGGCACATGAGCAAGGACTACAAGACGGCCATCGTCTTCGAGGAGGCCAAGCCCACCAAGGAGAACAAGTACCCGTCGTGCAACCAGGTCGGCGCCATCGACATGAACACCGGCAAGCTGATGTGGAGCAAGACGGTCACCTCGGCCAGCAGCGGTGACAAGCCGGTCAGGTTCGACGAGATCACGCTCAGCGGCACCACGGTCGCCGCGGGCGGCACCGGCGGCGGCGCCGCGTTCAACCTGGACACCGGCGCCGAGCTGTGGAAGCCGAAGGCCGACGCCGACGGCTGCCAGGACCGGGGATACGGCGGCGGCGAGGCCCTGGTCGCGGTCCGCGCCTGCGGCTCGTACGACGAACCCCAGGTCTCCATCCAGCCCCTGGACCCGACCACCGGCGCACCGCTGTCCTCGTACACGATGCCGTCCGGCGTCGACTACGCGCACGTCGTCTCCACCAAGCCGCTCGTCGTCGCCGCCGACGTCGGCGACACCGCCGGTGACGGCAGCAGCATCTCGGACTTCTTCTCGATCGACGCCGCCACCGGCAAGCTGATCGTCAGGATCTCCGCCGACGCCGAGAAGTACGCCGGCGACTGCGGCTCCACCGAGGTCGAGGAGTGCACGGCCCTCGCGGTCGGCAACAACCGGATCTACGTGCCGACCGAGGAGCACGAGGGCGGTGGCGAGTACGGCAGGACCAACGAGATCGTCGCCTTCGACCTGACCACCGGCAAGCTGGTGGGCGGCCGGGCGGACGCAGGCGACCGCTACCACCTCGTGCCGCTGCGCATGGACGGCACCAACGTCATCGCCTACAAGGCGGCCCCCTACGACGAGGGCGGCCAGATCGTCTCCATCGACGGCTCCACCCTCAAGGAGACCGTCCTGATGAAGAACCCGAGCGACAAGGCGGTCCGCGAGGCGGAGAGCAGCTTCTCCGCGTACTTCGAGGACATCGTCTACACCCAGGGCCGGATGTTCCTGTCCCCCAGGTCCCTCTCCAAGCCCAGTGAAGCCTTCCCGGACGAGAAGCAGTACCTCGCCATCTCCTTCGGCACCGACTGACCCCTCCCACGGGTGAGCAGCGGCCCTGCCGGTCGACCGACCGGCAGGGCCGATCGTTTTCCGCCTGCCAAGTGGCCCTGAACACAGCAGAATTCGGCAATCTGGGGGCTCGTTCCCGGTAGCGGGGGCGCCACGTCGAACAAGCGTGTAACTTGCCGGTCCAAGGACGGGCCGGGGGGTTGCGTCCCAGGGCACACAACAGCACAGGGGGATGGCTCGCATGGGTGTGCGGCTCATGGTGGTCGACGACCACCGTCTGCTCGCCGAGGCGCTCGCCTCGGCACTGAAACTGCGCGGGCACCGGGTGCTCGCCGCCGCCGCGCCGACCGCCGGGGCCGCCGAACTGGTGGTCAGCCGGGCCCCGGAGGTCTGTCTCTTCGGTACGGCGGTACCGGCCGAACCCGGCGTGTTCGACCCCATCGTGCGGATCGGTCGGGAGCGCCCCCAGGTGGCCGTGGTCGTGCTCGGCCCGGTGCCGAGCCCGCGGGGGATCGCCGCGGCCTTCGCCGCCGGGGCGGCGGGGTACGTCCGCCACGACGAGCGCATCGAGGGCGTCGAACGCGCCATGGCCAAGGCCCGCGCGGGCGAGGCCGCCGTCGCCCCGCAACTGCTGCGCGGCGCCTTCGCGGAGCTGCTCCACCCGGCGGTCCAGCCCGACGACGAGGGCCAGCGGCTGCTGCGGATGCTCACCCCGCGCGAGGTGGAGGTGCTGCTACGGGTCGCCGAGGGCGAGGACACCCGGCTCATCGCGGCCGGGATGGGGATCGCCTCCAGCACCGCGCGTACCCATGTGCAGCGGGTCCTGATGAAGCTGGGCGTCGGCTCCCGGCTGGAGGCGGCGGCCCTCGCCGCCCGCACGGGCCTGCTGGACCGGGCGGCCGGAGCAGCGAAGGGGCCGGACCGCCCCGCGTGAGTGCGGAGGCGGTCCGGCTTGCGGCTGAGCGGAGGCTCCGCCGGGCACGGCCTGCGAGAGGCCCTACAGGGGCCGCCCGGGATCGTCGAGCCAGGCGTACTCTCCGGCGGCACCGACCGTGAGCCCGAACCGGTCCCACTCGGGGCGGCCCTGGGCGCACCACCAGGCGTGAGCGGCGCGCACCTCGTCCCAGAGCCTCCGTGGGCCGTGCTGCCAGACCTGCGCCGGCCGTCCTTCCCGCAGGAAGACGCACGCCCACGACCGGTCGTCGCGGCTGTAGAACCAGAGCGGCTGGGCGCCGTCCCGCTCCTGTGCCGGGCTGAACGCGCAGTCCGGCACCCGGAGACCGAGGGCGAAGACGAGGGGACCGAACCGGCCGCCCGCCGCGATCTCCGCCGCGACCTCCCCGGACTCCTCGACCGCGGGGAACCCCGTGTGAGGGGCGTACGCCTCGTGATCGACCGGGGCGGTGCGGTGGGCGCGCGCCTTCATGAACGCGACCGGGCCGACGAAACGGCCCTGCGCGAACTCCCCGCTCGCGTGCACCTGGAGGCGGACGAGCGCGTCGTCCTGCGTGAAGCCCGTCCCCCACGGAGCCACGATCACTCCCAGGGGGCGAGTCTGGGCGACCCAGTCGAAGGGGACCTCCCGGACCCCGCAGGTGGCGACCACCCGATCGAAGGGTGCGTGGTCGGGCGCCCCACAAAGTCCGTCCCCGTGCACGACCTCCACGAGCGCGCCGAACCGATGCAGGGCCTCCCTCGCCCGATCGGCGACCGCCGCGTCCACCTCCACGCTGACGACGTGTCCGTCACCGGTGCGGTGAGCGAGCAGGGCGGCGTTCCAGCCGGTCCCGGTGCCGATCTCCAGGACTCTGGAATCCTCGTCCACGGTCAGGACGTCGAGCATGCGGAACACGACGCTCGGCATGGAGGCCGACGAGGTGGGCAGCCGGCCCGGTAGTGGTCCCTCGTGGCCTCCGTCGTCCCACTGGGTCACGATCGGGACGTCGGCGTCGGCGTACCGCTGCCAGCGCCCCGCGTCGTCCGTACGTGAGACGTGGACGGCCTGGCCACTCTCCATGTCGTACGGCCAGATGACGTCGGGCAGGAACGCACGGCGGGGCACCAGGGCGTAGGCGTTCAACCATTCCGAGGTCAGCACACCGGCGGACACGAGGGCGAAGCCCACCTGTCGGCGGGTGGGGTACACCTCTTCGTTCGTCTCCTCCATCGGGCTGCGCCTACTCCTGCGGAGGGTTGGGGACACCCGGACCGCCGTCCGGCGCGGGCGGGGTGGACGGGCCGGGCCACGGGGTGCCGGGCAGCGTGTCCCCGCCGTCCCCGCCGTGTGCGTGCGTGTACTCGACGGTCCTCATGTTCTCGTCCTCTCGACGGGTGGCGTCCTCGGGGCGATCCGGACAGATCACCGCCCCGCAGCCGCAGGGCGGATACGTGGACGGGGACGCGTAGTGAGATGTGTCCACGCGCTTGCGGAACCAGAGACTGTCGGCGCCGGGCTCCGCGGCCTTGCCGGCTCGGGTGGTGTGCGCGCCCGGGGCCGGTGCGGGTCGCTGCTGTTCGACAGGCACGTGTCCGCTCCCCTCCGTAGCGATTTCGCTACCAAGGGTGCTCAGCGTGGCCTAGGCTGTTGGTGCCTGCAACGTGGCATACAGGGAGGGCACGTTGGTCAACCGCAAGGAGCTGAACCCGGACAGCTCGCCACAGGCGGCCTTCGGCGCGCGTCTGCGCAGACTGCGCGAGGAGCGTGGCTGGATTCAGGATCATCTCGCCTCGCTGGTCGGCTGCACGGGGAGGCACATCTCGGCGATCGAAACTGGCCGTAAGCCGCCGACTCTGCCTTTCGCGCGTAAGGCTGACACCGCGTTAGGTCTGGTCGCCTCGTCCGACTCGTTCGAGCGTGAGTGGCGGGAGATGAAGCACGGCAGTCTGCTGGAGGGCTTCCCCGAGTACGTCGGCTACGAGGGCCGGGCGGTGGAGATCAGGTTGTTCGAGATCGGGCTCATCCCCGGTCTGATGCAGACGCCGCAGTACGCACGGACTCTCGCCGACGGCGATGTGCAGCGAGGGTCCATCACTCCCGAACAGGCCGAGGAGCGAGTCTCGTTCCTGATGGAGCGGCAGGCTGCGCTGGTGCGGCCACGGCCGCCCATGGTGCTCGTCGTCATGGACGAGAGCTGCCTCCACCAGGCCGTCGGCGGCCCGAAGGTCATGGATGCCCAGCTCCAGCGGCTGGAGGAGGTGGCGTCACTGCCCAACTGGATCATCCACGTCGCACCGTTCGCTATCGGCACGCGACGAGCGTTCAACCTGCCGGTCAACCTGCTCACGCTCGCCGACCGGTCCGTCGTCGCGTACGCCGAATCACAGGCGCAGGGCCACGTCGAGCGGGAAAGCTCGCTCGTGGTCTCGATGCTCACGGCCTACCATCAACTGCAGGGCGAGGCACTGTCGCAGGCAGCGTCCGTGGCCAAGATCAGCCAGTTGCGAAAGGGCACCCCGTGACGACCGAATCCCTCCGTTGGTTCAAGTCCTCGTACAGCTCGAACGGCGGCAACTGCCTGGAGGTCGCCGCTAACTTCGTGGGCACGCGCGGGATCGTTCCCGTGCGTGACTCCAAGCAGGTGGGCGGGCCCGTCCTGAACGTCTCCGCCGACGCGTTCTCCGCGTTCGTCGTGGGCGTGCGGGGCGACGAGTTCGGCGCCGTCTGACCGACCCGTTCCGGCGTCGGCCCGGAATCCGAAGGGGCCGGACCGCCCCGCGTGAGTGCGGTGGCGGTCCGGCCCCATCGGTGCGGATCCGTGGTCAGCTCTCCGGCGTGCCGGGGGCCTGGTCCGGCACCTGGACCGGGCGCAGCTTCATCCAGATGAGGAAGAACAGCCCGAGGGCCAGCATCGCCAGGCCGGTCCACAGATTGATGTGGACGCCTTCGGCCTTCTTCAGGTCGGCATCGGAGGGGCTGATGCCGGCGATGGTGACGATCACTCCGTAGACCACGAAGAGACCGCCGATGATCCGCCGGATGTCGAACAGCCGGGCCGCGGTCGCGGACGTGCGCTCCAGCTCGGAGACTTCCTTGTGCAGGTCGGACATGGTGAGTGCCTCCGATCAGAAGGAGTAGGGCAGGTAGCACAGGGCGGCGAGGACGATGGCGCCCCAGCCGAGGAGGGCCGGCTTGCGGTACCAGGCGTCGTCGCCCTCCTCCGGCAGCTCCTCCGCGTCGGGGGACTCGGTGCCGTAGACCAGCCCGGCCAGTTCGGCCTCCGGCTTGGGCGCGGTGAAGAGCGTGACGGCGACCATGACGACCGCACCGGCGACGAATCCGACGATCGCGGAGACGAAGTTGGCACCCTGGTCGCTCGGGATGTCGATGATGCCCTGCTTGTAGATGACGAAGTAGTTGACCATCGCCGCGGTGGTACCCGCGACCAGGCCCCAGACACCGGACTTCATCGAGGCGCGCTTCCAGAACATGCCGATGATGAAGACCACGAACATCGGGACGTTGAAGAAGGAGAAGAGCGTCTGGAGGTAGCTCATGATGTTCGAGAAGCTCGAAGCGATGAACGCGGTGCCGATCGAGGCCAGCACACCGGCGGCGGTGACGCCGCGGCCGAACTTCAGGTAGTACGCGTCCGGCTTGTCCTTCTGCACGTAACGCGCCCAGATGTCCGTGGTGAACACCGTGTTGAACGACGAGACGTTGGCGGCCATACCGGCCATGAACGCGGCCAGCAGACCGGTCACCGCGATACCGAGCACACCGTTGGGCAGCAGCTCCCGCATCAGCAGCGGGATGGCGTCGTTGTACGTGAGGTCGGAGGAGTTCCCCCCGATGTTCGGGACGACGACGGCGGCGACCATGCCCGGGATCATCACGAGGAAGACGATGAAGATCTTCGGGAACGCGGCGATGAGCGGGGTGCGCTTGGCGGCCGAGAGGTTCTTCGCGGACAGGGCGCGCTGCACCTCGGCGAAGTTGGTCGTCCAGTAGCCGAAGGAGAGCACGAAGCCCAGGCCGAGGATGATCGTCAGCCAGTTGGCGCCGAGCGGGTTGGCGTCACCGATGCCCGTACCGCCCCAGGCCGAGAGGAAGTTCGAGCCGTGGCTCTCCTCCAGCGATCCGGTCAGACCGTCCCAGCCGCCGACGCGCTTGAGACCGAGGATGGTCAGCGGTATGAGCGCGGCGAGGATGACGAAGAACTGGAGCACCTCGTTGTAGATCGCCGAGGAGAGGCCGCCGATGGTGATGTACAGCAGCACGAAGACGCCGGCCACGATGATCGCGACCCACTTCGGCCAGCCCAGCAGGGCCTCCACGACGATCGACAGCGCGTAGAGGTTCACACCGGCGATCAGGATGGCCGCGAAGGCGAAGAGGGCCGAGCTCAGCAGGTGCGCCGACTTGTCGAAGCGCTGGAGCAGGAACTCGGGTACGGAGCGGACCTTCGAGCGGTAGTAGAACGGCATCATCACCAGGCCGAGGAAGACCATGGCGGGGATGGCGCCGATCCAGTACCAGTGGACGACCGCGACGCCGTACTGCGCGCCGGTCGCCGCCATGCCGAGGATCTCGGTGGCACCGAGGTTCGCCGCGACGAAGGCCAGACCGGTCACCCATGCGGGCAGCGACCGTCCGGACAGGAAGAAGTCGAGGCTGGTCTTCACACTGGCTCGGGCGGCGAAGCCGATGCCGAGCACCACGACGAAGTAGATCGCCAGGATTGTGTAATCGAGCCCGTTCGTGGGGAGCCGGAGCCCTTCGGCCAGATATTGCATGGGGGGTACTCGCTTCGTTGCGCGAACTGAACCTGTCGGAACCTACGCCTTTGTGTTCAGAAAATGAACAGTTCGCCTGGCGTTCTTTGTTTGATCGTGATCGGGCGAAGCGAAATGTCCGATTTGAAGGACCCTGAGTCAGGGGGGCGTCACAGGATCCGCACAGGGCCCGGTGGGAGCCGGCCGTCATTGACGCACATGTTGAGTTGTGATTAATTGTGTGCGGTTATGTTCGGCGGGCGGTTTCATGGAGGACCCTGGTGAAGAAGACGGTTACGACCCTCGCCGACGGTCGTGAGCTGATCTATTACGACCGTGCGGACGACACCGTCCGCGACGCGGTCGACCCGCGGCCGCTGGACGCCGTCTCGACGTCCTCCGAGATCCGCCGCGACCCGCTGCTCGGCGACAGCGTGGCCATCGCCTCGCACCGGCAGGGCCGCACCTACCACCCGCCGGCCGACGAGTGCCCGCTGTGCCCCTCACGGGACGGCAGGCACAGCGAGATCCCCGACGACGACTACGACGTCGCCGTCTTCGAGAACCGCTTCCCCTCGCTCGCCGGTGACTCCGGCCGCTGCGAGGTCGTCTGCTTCACCTCCGACCACGACGTGTCCTTCGCCGGGCTCACCGAGGAGCAGGCCGCCCTCGTCCTCGCGGCCTGGACCGACCGCACCGCCGACCTCGCCGAGCTCCCGCAGATCGCCCAGGTCTTCTGCTTCGAGAACCGGGGCGCCGAGATCGGCGTCACCCTCGGCCACCCGCACGGGCAGATCTACGGCTACCCCTTCGTCACCCCCCGCACCGAGCTGATGCTGCGCTCGATGGAGGCTCACCGCGCCGAGACCGGCCGCAACCTCTTCGACGACGTCGTCGCCCGCGAGCTGGCCGACGGCGACCGGGTCGTCCTGGAGACCGAGCACTGGGTCGCCTTCGTGCCGTACGCCGCCCACTGGCCCTACGAGGTCCACCTCCACCCGCGCCGTCGCGTCCCCGACCTGCGGGAGCTCGACGACGCCGCGCGCACGGAGTTCCCACAGGTCTATCTGGAACTCTTGAGGCGATTCGACCGGATCTTCGGCCCCGGAGAGCCGCCGACGCCGTACATCTCCGCCTGGCACCAGGCGCCCTTCAGGGCGCCCGGCCGGGAGGAGTTCGGGCTCCACCTGGAGCTTTTCACCATCCGGCGCACCTCCGGCAAGCTGAAGTTCCTCGCGGGCTCCGAGTCCGGCATGAACGTGTTCATCAACGACGTGCCGCCGGAGGCCGCGGCCCAGCGACTGCGAGAGGTAGCGAGCAAGTGACCAACCCCGGGAAGAAGTACCTGGTGACGGGCGGCGCGGGATACGTCGGCAGCGTCGTCGCCACCCACCTGCTGGAAGCGGGTCACACCGTGACCGTGCTGGACGACCTCTCGACCGGCTTCCGCGAAGGCGTGCCCGCCGGGGCGGAGTTCATCGAGGGACGCGTCCAGGACGCCGCGAAGTGGCTGGACGCCTCCTACGACGGGGTGCTGCACTTCGCCGCGTTCTCCCAGGTCGGCGAGTCCGTGGCCGACCCGGAGAAGTACTGGGTCAACAACGTCGGCGGGACCACCGCCCTGCTCGCCGCCATGCGCGACGCCGGAGTGCGGACCCTGGTCTTCTCGTCCACGGCCGCGACCTACGGCGAGCCGGTCTCCAGCCCCATCACCGAGACCGACCCCACCGCGCCCACCAGCCCCTACGGCGCCTCCAAGCTCGCCGTCGACCACATGATCACCGGAGAGGCCCGCGCCCACGGCCTGGCCGCCGTCTCCCTGCGCTACTTCAACGTCGCCGGCGCCTACGGGGACTGCGGCGAACGCCACGACCCCGAGTCCCACCTCATCCCGCTGGTCCTCCAGGTGGCGCTCGGCCGCCGTGAGTCGATCTCCGTGTACGGGGACGACTACCCCACCCCCGACGGCACCTGCGTCCGCGACTACATCCACGTCGCCGACCTCGCCGACGCCCACCTGCTGGCGCTGGACGCGGCCACCCCCGGCGAGCACCTGATCTGCAACCTCGGCAACGGCAACGGCTTCTCCGTGCGCGAGGTCATCGAGACCGTCCGGCAGGTCACCGGCCACCCGGTCCCGGAGACCGCCGCCCCGCGCCGCGACGGCGACCCCGCCGTGCTGGTCGCCTCCGCCGCCACCGCCAGGGAACGGCTCGGCTGGCAGCCGGCCCGCGCCGACCTGGCCGCCATCGTCGCCGACGCCTGGACGTTCGCCCGCCGAGAGGAAACCGCCACGCCATGACCGACAACGCCGAGCTGACCGCCTCGTTCACCGAGCTCTACGGAAGAGCGCCCGAGGGGATCTGGGCAGCACCCGGACGAGTGAACCTGATCGGTGAGTACACCGACTTCAACGACGGTTTCGTCATGCCGCTGGCCCTGCCGCACGCTGCGCGCGCCGCCGTGGCCCGGCGCACCGACGGCGAGGTGCGGCTGCACTCCACCGACGTACCGGGCGGAGTGGTCTCGCTCCGCGTCGACGACCTCACCCCGCACTCGGGCCACGGCTGGGCCGCCTACCCGGCCGGGGTCGTGTGGGCGCTGCGCGAGGCCGGGCACCCGGTCACCGGCGCGGACATCCAGCTGACCTCGACCGTCCCGGTCGGCGCCGGACTCTCCTCCTCCGCCGCCCTCGAAGTCGTCACCGCCCTCGCGCTGAACGACCTGTTCGAGCTGGGCCTCACCGCCCCGGAGCTGGCCGTCCTCGGCCAGCGCGCCGAGAACGACTTCGTCGGCGTGCCGTGCGGGGTCATGGACCAGATGGCCTCGGCCTGCTGCACCGAGGGCCATGCGCTCTACCTCGACACCCGCGACCTCACCCAGCGCCAGGTGCCCTTCGACCTGGCCGCGCACGGCCTCCAGCTCCTGGTCGTGGACACCCGGGTCAAGCACGCCCTGGGCGACGGGGCGTACGCGGAGCGGCGGGCCGGCTGCGAGACGGGCGCCCGGACACTCGGCATACCCACCCTGCGCGACCTCCCGTACGACCACCTGGACGAGGCCCTCGGCACCCTGGAGGCGGCGGACGTCGACGAGTCCGTCGTGCGCTACGTCCGCCATGTGGTGAGCGACAACCACCGCGTGGAGCGGGTCATCGAGCTGCTCGACGCGGGCGACCTACGGGCCGCCGGGCCCGTACTCGACGACGGACACCGCTCGCTCCGCGACGACCTGCGGGTCTCCTGCCCCGAGCTTGACCTGGTGGTCGCGGCGGCGGGCGAGGCCGGGGCGCTCGGCGCCCGGATGACCGGGGGCGGCTTCGGCGGCTCCGCGATCGTCCTGGTGGAGGACGCGGCGGCCGACACGGTCACCAAGGCCGTGGTGGAGGCGTTCACCTCGGCCGGGTACGCCGCCCCAGGAATCTTCCCCGCAGTCCCCTCGGCCGGCGCCCGGCGGCTGTCTCCGGCCGTACCAGCCGTTTGACCAGGATGAACTCGTGGACGCCCGGCGGGTAGTCCTCGACCTCACCGGCCACCTCGTACCCGTGCTTCCGGTAGAAGGCGGGGGCCTGGAAGTCCCAGGTCTCCAGCCGGGAGCGGGTACAGGCCCGGTCCTCGCGGGCGACGCGCTCCGCCTCGGCGAGGAGCCGGGCGCCGTGGCCCGCGCCGCGGTGGCGGGCGTCGACCCAGAGCAGGTCCACATGGAGCCAGTACGCCCAGGTGCGCCCGGACAGCCCGCCGGCCAGGGCGCCGTCCTCGTCCAGGAGCCAGACATCCAGGGGGATTTCGTTCTCGGCGGAAGTGGAGCGCAGGGCCCGCAGGCCGGATGATCCGTCCCAGTTGGCGTCGTGCAGCCGACGGCCCAGCAGAAGACGACGTTCCTTGTCCACTTCTGTCTCAAGACGGAACATGAAGCACACCCTAAACATGTTGGACTGTCAGTTCTGCGAATTGCTCTCCGCCGCCCCCTACCCGCCGTAGGCTGATGCACAGCACCGGTGGGGGCCGGTGCCGATTCAGGGGACGAGACAGTCGGATACGACGCCCGGTGGGGCGCCGGCCCGGCACGGCGGCGGCCGTGCGGGACGGCGGCCTCGAACGGTCCGGGCGTCGTATCCGCAGGGGTCGTGCCCCGTCGGGGCCGGCCGGGCAGAGGCGCCCCGAGGAGCAAACGCAGCATGGGGGTGCCTGTGGCTCGTATCCGGGTTCTCGTGGTCGACGACCACCGCATCTTCGCCGAGTCGCTCGCCGCGGCCCTCGCGGCCGAGCCGGACGTCGACGTGGCCGCGGCGGGCAGCGGTCCCGCCGCCCTGCGGTGTCTGGAGCGCGCGGCGGCCGAGAACCGGCCCTACGACGTGATGCTCGTCGACGCGGACCTGGGTGTCGCGGCCGGCGCCCGTGCCACGGCCGTACCGGACAGCGGCAACGTCCCGGTGGACGGCATCTCACTGGTGGCCGGGGTGCGGTCGGGCAGGCCCTCGGTCCGCACGGTGGTGCTCGCCGAGAGGGACGACCCGGCCCGCGCCGCACTCGCGCTCCAGGCCGGCGCCTCGGGCTGGGTCGCCAAGGACTGCTCCCTGCAGCGCCTGCTGGCGGTCATCCGGGGCGTGCTGCGCGACGAGACCCACCTGCCGGCCGCGTTGCTCACCGGTGTCCTGCGGGAACTGACCACCGCGCGCAGACACCGCACCGAGAGCGAGCAGCTCGTGGAGTCGCTGACCCCGCGCGAGCGCGAGGTGCTGCGCTGCATGGTCGCGGGCCTCGGCCGCAAGGCGGTCGCGGAGCGGCTCTTCCTCTCCCCGCACACCGTGCGCACCCATATGCAGAACGTCCTGGGCAAGCTGGGGGTGCACTCGACCCTGGCCGCCGTGGCCCTGGCCCGCCGGGCGGGGGTCGGACCGGCGTCCCCGAAGGAGCCGTTAGGGGATGTTGTCGAACGGGGCGGTCAACTGGCGTAGCAGCCCGGCCAGTTCGCTGCGCTGACGGCCGGAGAGCTCGGCCAGGATGGCCCGCTCCTGGTCCAGCAGGCCCGCCAGCGACTGGTCGGCCTTGTCCCGGCCCTCGGCGGTGAGCCGGACGAGCACCCCGCGCCGGTCGCTCGGATCGGGCAGCCGCTCGACCAGGTTCTTCTTGGTCAGCCGGTCGATGCGGTTGGTCATCGTGCCCGAGGTGACCAGCGTCTGGGTCAGGAGTTGACCGGGGGAGAGCTGGTACGGGGCGCCGGCGCGGCGCAGCGACGTCAGGACGTCGAACTCCCAGGGCTCCAGTTGGTGCTCGGCGAAGGCGATCCGGCGGGCCCGGTCGAGGTGACGGGCCAGGCGGGAGACGCGGCTCAGGACCTCGAGTGGTTCCACGTCGAGGTCGGGGCGCTCGCGGCGCCATGCAGCGACCAGTCGGTCGACCTCGTCCTCCATGTCGATCAGTGTAGAGGGTCCCTCGACATGAAGTCTCTTGATTTCGAGTATCTTGACATCAAAACAAGTGGCTGGTGATCCTGGACCCATGACCGCACCGCTGTGGGACCCCCAGCAGTACCTCCGCCACGCCGACCACCGCACCCGGCCCTTCCACGACCTGCTGGCCCGCGTCGGGCCGCTGCCACGCCCCACGCCGCGCATCGCCGACCTCGGCTGCGGCGCCGGGAACGTCACCGCCCTGCTCGCCGCAGACCGGCCGGAGGCCCGCGTCACCGGCTACGACAACTCCACCCGGATGCTGGAGCAGGCCCGTACCCACGCCGGGCCCCGCCTCGACTTCGCCGAGGCCGACGTCGCGACCTGGGAGCCCGAGGAGACGTACGACCTGATCGTCTCCAACGCCCTGCTCCAATGGGTCCCCGGCCACACCGGCCTCTTCCCCCGCTGGCTGGACGCCCTGGTCCCCGGCGGCGTCCTCGCCTTCCAGGTCCCGGGCAACTTCGACGCCCCCAGCCACACCCTGCTGCGCGAACTCGCCGACTCCCCGCGCTGGCACGGGACCCTCGGCGGCCTGCTGCGCCACGGCGACGCGGTCGAGACCCCTGAGGACTACCTCGCCCGGCTCACCGGCCACGGATGCGAGAGCGACGTCTGGGAGACCACCTACCTGCACCTCCTGCGGGGCGAGGACCCGGTCCTGGACTGGGTGAAGGGCACCGCCCTGCGCCCCGTCCTCACCGCCCTGGCCGACGACCCCGAAGCCCGCGACGCCTTCGTCCTGGAATACCGCGACCTGCTGCGCGACGCCTACCCGGCGGGCCCGCACGGCACGGTCCTGCCCTTCCGGCGCGTCTTCGCCGTGGCCCGGGTCGCGGGGTGAGCGTCACAGGGAGCCGAGGGCGTCCGACGAGACGTCGACGTCGACCGGGAACGGCACGGAGGTCTTGAGCCGGTCGTGGTGGATGCCCGTCAGGGCGTACGACTTGGTCACCGGGTCCAGCTCGTGGACCCGGACGACCGGATGCCGGTCGCTGCCCGCCGTTTCCACCAGACAGAAGTGCGGGAGGGTGAACAGGTCGTCCACCGGTGTATCCGTCCTGAGCCGGTACCGGCCAGCGGCTGCTGTGCCCGGCGATCGGCTCGGCGGTCATGATTCCCTCCCATGGGCGGGATTCCGGGTCCCGCACGGCCACGGTGGGGCCCGTCGGCGGGGTCATCACAACGAGTGATCGCCCGGGTGTCAGCTCCTGCGGTGGCCGATCAGCCGCGGCTTCGACTCCAGGTTCTCCAGCCCGTGCCACGCCAGATTCACCAGGTGCGCCGCGACCTCCGCCTTCTTCGGCTTGCGGACGTCCAGCCACCACTGGCCGGTCAGCGCCACCATCCCCACCAGCGCCTGCGCGTACAGCGGCGCCAGCTTCGGATCGAAGCCGCGGGCCTTGAACTCCAGGCCCAGGATGTCCTCCACCTGCGTGGCGATGTCGCTGATCAGCGACGCGAACGTCCCCGTGGACTGGGCGACCGGGGAGTCGCGTACCAGGATCCGGAAGCCGTCCGTGTACGTCTCGATGTAGTCCAGCAGCGCGAACGCCGCCTGCTCCAGCAGCTCCCGCGGGTGCCCCGCGGTGAGGGCGCCCGTCACCAGGTCCAGCAACTGGCGCATCTCACGGTCCACCACGACGGCGTACAGGCCCTCCTTGCCGCCGAAGTGCTCGTACACCACCGGCTTGGACACACCGGCCCGGGCCGCGATCTCCTCGACCGAGGTGCCCTCGAAGCCCCTGTCCGCGAACAGCGTGCGGCCGATGTCCAGCAACTGCTCGCGGCGCTCCTTACCGGTCATCCGGACCCTCCGGGCCCGGCGCGTAGGGGAAGTCCTGCTCTTCTCGCCGCTGCTGCTTGAGTCGGTCGCCACATCCTCAATCATGCAGGGTGGGCGCCCGCGGGCTTGCGCCGGGAGGCGATACGTGAGGCATCCGGCCAGCGCACGTCGCGCGCCCAGCCCAGCTGCTCGAACCAGCGGATCAGCCGGGCGCTGGAATCGATCTGCCCCCGCAGCACCCCGTGCCGGGCGCACGTCGGGTCCGCGTGGTGGAGGTTGTGCCAGGACTCGCCGCACGAGAGCACCGCGAGCCACCACACGTTGCCCGAGCGGTCACGGGACTTGAACGGCCGCTTGCCGACCGCGTGGCAGATCGAGTTGATCGACCAGGTCACGTGGTGCAGCAGCGCCACCCGGACCAGCGACCCCCAGAAGAACGCGGTGAACGCACCCCACCAGGACATCGTCACCAGACCGCCGACCAGGGGCGGGATCCCCAGCGAGAGGATCGTGAAGCTCACGAAGTGGCGCGAGATCCCCCGGATCGCCGGGTCCTTGATCAGGTCGGGCGCGTACTTCTGCTGCGGGGTCTGCTCCTCGTTGAACATCCAGCCGATGTGCGCCCACCACATGCCCTTGAGCAAGGCCGGGAGGCTCTCGCCGAACCGCCACGGCGAATGCGGGTCGCCCTCGGCGTCGGAGAACCGGTGGTGCTTGCGGTGGTCGGCCACCCAGCGGACCACCGGACCCTCGACGGCCATGGAGCCCGCGACGGCCAGGGCGATGCGCAGCGGCCGGTTCGCCTTGAAGGAGCCGTGGGTGAAGTAGCGGTGGAAGCCGATCGTCACTCCGTGGCAGCCGATGTAGTACATGACGACCATCAGGGACAGGTCCAGCCAGCTGATCCCCCAGCCCCAGGCCAGCGGCACCGCCGCGACCAGAGCGGCGAAGGGCACCACGATGAACAGCAGCAGCGCGATCTGCTCGATCGAACGCTTGTTGTCCCCGCCGAGCGTGGCGGAGGGGGGTGCGGATGCGGGGCCGGCCGACGGCATGCCGTCGTCGAGCACATCGGGGCTGGTGGTCATAGGGGAGTCCCCCGTGAGGTGAGGAAATATGACGGTATGACCGGGCTACGCTTCCGTAACCTACGGCAACGTAAGTATGGCAGCGAATCGGCCCGTGACACGCGACCGCCGCCGCCACCACCCAAGTGACGCCTGCCCCCGAACCCCGGCACGAACCTCTCCGCAGGGCTGCGGGCACGTCCACACCCCGGACGCCTATCCTGGGACGGTCGGACAGCGCGGTCCGCACTCTGCGTTCACCCGGGGTGGCGTGAGTACCGCGACGACCCCGGAACCCTGTGACAGAAGTGCTCACCTGTCTCCCGCCGCCACCTTCCAGGGAGACGCTTACGCGACGCACCTCTTCCCACCACTGCAAGGAGCCGCACACTGTGAGCAGTGCCGACCAGACACCCGCCGCCAACACCGAACTCCGGGCCGACATCCGACGCCTCGGCGACCTCCTGGGCGAGACCCTCGTACGCCAGGAGGGCCCCGAACTCCTCGACCTCGTCGAACGCGTCCGAGCCCTCACCCGCACCGACGGCGAAGCGGCCGCCCAGCTCCTCGGCGACACCGACCTGGAGACCGCCGCCCAGCTCGTACGCGCCTTCTCCACCTACTTCCACCTCGCCAACGTCACCGAGCAGGTCCACCGCGCCCACGAGATGCGCGACCGCCGAGCCGCGGAAGGCGGACTGCTCGCCCGCACCGCCGACCGGCTCAAGGACGCCGACCCCGAGCACCTGCGCGAGACGGTCAAGAACCTCAACGTCCGGCCCGTCTTCACCGCCCACCCCACCGAAGCGGCCCGCCGCTCCGTGCTCAACAAGCTCCGCCGCATCGCCGCACTCCTCGAAACCCCCGTCATCGAGGCCGACCGCCGCCGCCAGGACCTGCGGCTCGCCGAGAACATCGACCTCATCTGGCAGACCGACGAGCTCCGCGTCGTACGGCCCGAGCCCGCCGACGAGGCCCGCAACGCCATCTACTACCTCGACGAACTCCACGCGAACGCCGTCGGCGACGTCCTGGAGGACCTCGCCGCCGAACTCGAACGCGTCGGCGTCGAACTCCCCGCCGGCACCCGCCCCCTCACCTTCGGCACCTGGATCGGCGGCGACCGCGACGGCAACCCCAACGTGACCCCCAAGGTCACCTGGGACGTGCTGATCCTCCAGCACGAACACGGCATCACCGACGCCCTCGAACTCATCGACCACCTGCGCGGACTGCTCTCCAACTCCATCCGCTACACCGGAGCCACCGACGAGCTCCTCACCTCCCTCCAGACCGACCTGGAACTCCTCCCGGAGATCAGCCCCCGCTACAAGCGGCTCAACGCCGAAGAGCCCTACCGGCTCAAGGCCACCTGCATCCGCCAGAAGCTCGTCAACACCCGCGAACGCCTCGCCACCGGTACCCCCCACCGCCCCGGCTGCGACTACCTCGGCACCTCCGAACTCATCGCCGACCTGACCCTCATCCAGACCTCCCTGCGCGAGCACCGCGGCGGACTCTTCGCCGACGGCCGCATGGACCGCACCATCCGGACCCTGTCCGCGTTCGGCCTCCAGCTCGCCACCATGGACGTACGCGAACACGCCGACGCCCACCACCACGCCCTCGGCCAGCTCTTCGACCGGCTCGGCGAGGAATCCTGGCGCTACGCCGACATGCCCCGCGACTACCGGCAGAAGCTCCTCGCCAAGGAACTCCGCTCCCGCCGCCCCCTCGCCCCCACCCCGGCACCCCTCGACGCCGCCGGCGAGAAGACCCTCGGCGTCTTCCACACCATCACCCAGGCCTTCGAACGCTTCGGCCCCGAAGTCATCGAGTCCTACATCATCTCCATGTGCCAGGGCGCCGACGACGTCTTCGCCGCCGCCGTCCTCGCCCGCGAAGCCGGCCTCATCGACCTCCACGCCGGCTGGGCCAAGATCGGCATCGTGCCGCTCCTGGAGACCACCGACGAGCTCAAGGCCGCCGACGTCATCCTCGACGACATGCTCGCCGACCCCTCCTACCGCCGCCTCGTCTCACTCCGCGGCGACGTCCAGGAGGTCATGCTCGGCTACTCCGACTCCTCCAAGTTCGGCGGCATCACCACCTCCCAGTGGGAGATCCACCGCGCCCAGCGACGCCTCCGCGACGTCGCCCACCGCTACGGCGTACGCCTGCGCCTCTTCCACGGCCGCGGCGGCACCGTCGGCCGCGGCGGCGGCCCCTCCCACGACGCGATCCTCGCCCAGCCCTGGGGCACCCTCGAAGGCGAGATCAAGGTCACCGAACAGGGCGAGGTCATCTCCGACAAGTACCTCATCCCGGCCCTCGCCCGCGAGAACCTGGAACTGACCGTCGCGGCCACCCTCCAGGCCTCCGCCCTGCACACCGCGCCCCGCCAGTCCGACGAAGCCCTCGCCCGCTGGGACGCGGCCATGGACACCGTCTCCGACGCCGCCCACACCGCCTACCGCAAGCTCGTCGAAGACCCCGACCTGCCCGCGTACTTCCTCGCCTCCACCCCGGTCGACCAACTCGCCGACCTGCACCTGGGCTCGCGGCCCTCCCGCCGCCCCGGCTCAGGCGTCTCGCTCGACGGACTCCGCGCCATCCCCTGGGTGTTCGGCTGGACCCAGTCACGCCAGATCGTCCCCGGCTGGTTCGGCGTCGGCTCAGGCCTCAAGGCACTGCGCGAAGCCGGACTCGACACCGTCCTGGAAGAAATGCACGGACAGTGGCACTTCTTCCAGAACTTCCTCTCCAACGTCGAGATGACCCTCGCCAAGACCGACCTGCGCATCGCCCGCCACTACGTGGACACCCTCGTCCCCGACGAGCTCAAGCACGTCTTCGACGTCATCGAGGCCGAGCACGAACTCACCGTGCAGGAAGTCCTCAAGGTCACCGGCGGCAAGGAACTCCTCGGCACCAGCCCCGTCCTCCAGCAGACCTTCGCCATCCGCGACGCCTACCTGGACCCCATCTCCTACCTCCAGGTATCGCTCCTGGCCCGCCAGCGCCAGGCCGCCGAACGCGGCGAAGAGCCCGACCCCCTGCTCGCCCGAGCCCTGCTGCTCACCGTCAACGGCGTCGCCGCAGGACTCCGTAACACCGGCTGACCCCCAGCCGCGCACCGGCGGGTGCGGCCCTCACAGCGCGAAGAACGTCGCCGCCAGCAGGGCCGCACCCGCGACACCCGCACCCCACGCCGTCCGCGTCAGCCGCATCCCGCCCGCGAGCACCAGCGCCGACAGCACCAGCGCACCGCCGAGCGGCACCCACGCGTGCAGGAACCCCGGCACACCCGTCCGCACGACCTCCCCGGTCCCCGGCTTCACCACCACCGGGAAACGGTCACCCCTGCGCACCGCGACGGACCTCTCGATCGTCACCCCGGCCCGCCGCTCGGACCGCTCGTCCGGCGCGAACGACCCCGTACACATGTCGTCACCACACCCCGTGACCGACATCGTCCCGTGCTCACGCCCCTTGGACAGCACGACGTGATGCGCCGTCCCCCACGACGCCCACGCCCCCGCCACGAGCAACAACAGGACGACACAGCCGGCCGCGAACGTACGGCCATGGTCCAACAGCCGGTGGGACGTGCTCCGTTTCATGGGGGCAGATCTTTGGGGAGAGCCGGACCCCCGGTCAACTCGTGGCCGGAAAACACCCGAGAAGCAGCAGGAATGTCAGGAGTTGTACGCCGACTGCGCCCGCTCCAACCCCTCGGCCACCAACGCCTCCACCGCGTCCGCCGCCCGATCCACCAGGTAACCCAGCTCCTTGCGCTCCCCGGACGAGAAATCCTTCAGCACGAAGTCCGCGACCTGCATCCGCCCCGGCGGCCGGCCGATCCCGAACCGCACCCGGTGATAGTCCGGACCCATCGCCTTCGTCATCGACTTCAGCCCGTTGTGCCCGTTGTCACCGCCCCCCAGCTTCAACCGCAGCGTCCCGTAGTCGATGTCCAACTCGTCGTGCACCGCCACCACATGGTCCGTCGGCACCTTGTAGAAATCCCGCAACGCCGTCACCGGCCCGCCCGACAGATTCATGTACGACATCGGCTTCACCAGCACCACCCGACGACTCAGCGGACCCGGCGGACCCACCCGCCCCTCCACCACCTGCGCCTGCGCCTTCTGCGCCCGCTTGAACTTCCCGCCGATCCGCGTCGCCAGCAGATCGGCGACCATGAACCCGACGTTGTGCCGGTTCGCCGCGTACTCGGGGCCGGGGTTTCCGAGGCCCACGATCAGCCAGGGGTCGGTGGCGTCGGACATCTGCGCTCGGTCTCCTCGCGGTACGGACCAGTACGGACCAGTGGATCGATGGGGATACAGCAAAAACGGGGCGGCGCACCCCGGAAGGGAGACGCCACCCCGTCAGTGAAGCAGGTGCGACGAGGCTCAGGCCTCTTCGCCCTCGGCGGCGGCCTCGTCGGACGCCGGCTCGGACTGCGCGGCCACGACGGCCAGCACGACGGCCTCCGGGTCCTCGGCCAGCACCGAACCGGACGGCAGCGGGATGTCCTTCGCCAGCACCGACGCACCGGCGTCCAGGCCCGCCACGGAGACCGTGACCGACTCGGGGATGTGGGTGGCCTCGGCCTCGACGAGCAGCGTGTTCATCACGAACTCGAGCAGGTTCGCACCCGGCGCCAGGTCGCCCTCGGCGTGCACCGCGACCTCGACGTTGACCTTCTCGCCGCGCTTCACGGTCAGCAGGTCGACGTGCTCGATGTCGCCCTTGATGGCGTTGCGCTGGACGGCCTTCGGGATGACCAGGGCGTCCTTGCCGTCGATCTCCAGACCGATCAGGACGTTCGGCGTACGCAGCGCCAGCAGCAGGTCGTGACCCGGCAGCGTGACGTGGACCGGCTCGGCGCCGTGGCCGTAGACCACACCGGGAACCTGGTTGGCCCGACGGATACGGCGGGCGGCGCCCTTGCCGAACTCGGTACGGACCTCGGTGGCGAGCTTGATCTCGGCCATGATGCACTCCTCGTGAGGTGACGAAAATCTGACGGTCACCCGGCCCACGACAGGCCTGCTACGAAGAGCGCGTCGATAACGGACAGCGGCCCCCACGGTCTCCCATGAGAACGGCCTCCCTCGCCGAGCAACTCACTGAGTCTACCCGGCGGGGAGGCCGCACCCCAAAGTGGATCACCCGAGGGTGATCAGCCCTGCTCCTCGAAGAGGCTCGTCACCGAACCGTCCTCGAACACCTCACGCACCGCACGCGCGATCGTCGGCGCGATCGAGAGAACCGTGATCTTGTCGAGCTCCAGCTCGCCCGGCGTCGGCAGCGTGTCCGTGAACACGAACTCGCTCACCTTCGAATTCTTCAGGCGGTCCGCCGCGGGGCCCGACAGCACCCCGTGCGTCGCCGTCACTATGACGTCCTCCGCACCGTGCGCGAACAGGGCGTCCGCGGCGGCGCAGATCGTGCCACCGGTGTCGATCATGTCGTCGACCAGCACACACACCCGGCCCTCGACGTTGCCCACGACCTCGTGGACGCTGACCTGGTTCGGCACGTCCTTGTCGCGGCGCTTGTGCACGATCGCCAGCGGGGCGTCCAACCGGTCGCACCAGCGGTCCGCGACCCGCACCCGGCCCGCGTCCGGCGAGACGACCGTCAGCTTCGACCGGTCCACCTTCGCACCCACGTAGTCCGCCAGGATCGGCAGCGCGAACAGGTGGTCCACCGGACCGTCGAAGAAGCCCTGGATCTGGTCCGTGTGCAGATCCACCGTGAGGATCCGGTCCGCACCCGCCGTCTTCATCAGGTCCGCGATCAGACGCGCCGAGATCGGCTCACGACCGCGGTGCTTCTTGTCCTGGCGGGCGTAACCGTAGAACGGCACGATCACCGTGATCGACCGGGCGGACGCACGCTTCAGCGCGTCCAGCATGATCAGCTGCTCCATGATCCACTTGTTGATCGGAGCCGTGTGGCTCTGGATCAGGAAGCAGTCGGCGCCACGTGCGGACTCCTGGAACCGCACGTAGATCTCACCGTTGGCGAAATCGAAGGCCTTCGTCGGCACGAGGCCCACACCCAGCTGGTGCGCGACCTCCTCGGCCAGCTCGGGGTGGGCGCGGCCGGAGAAGAGCATCAGTTTCTTCTCGCCGGTCGTCTTGATCCCGGTCACAGCACAGTCTCCTCAGACGTGTATCTGGCACCGCGCGCATGTGTCCCGATGTGCGACGAGCCAGCCGAAATGGGTGAGCATCTATCACGGTACGCCGCCTGCGGCGCACCTGTTTCCGGTCAGCTTTCGACGTCGGACTCCGCAGCGGCCGCCTGGGCCGCCTGCGCCGCGGCGCTGCCGGGACGCTTACGGGCCACCCAACCCTCGATATTCCGCTGCTGGCCCCGCGCCACGGCCAGCGAGCCGGCCGGCACGTCCTTGGTGATGACCGACCCCGCGGCCGTGTAGACACCGTCCCCGACCGTGACAGGCGCCACAAACATATTGTCCGACCCGGTCCGGCAGTGGGACCCGATCGTCGTGTGGTGCTTGGCCACCCCGTCGTAGTTCACGAAGACGCTCGCCGCACCGATGTTGGTGTGGTCACCGATGGTCGCGTCACCCACATAACTCAGGTGCGGGACCTTGGTGCCCTCGCCGATCGTGGCGTTCTTCATCTCCACGTACGTGCCGGCCTTCGCCTTCGGGCCGAGCCGCGTCCCGGGACGCAGATACGCGAACGGGCCCACCGTCGCGCCCGGGCCGACCTCAGCGCCCTCCGCCACGGTGTTGTCCACCCGCGCACCGGCCCCGACCACGGTGTCCGTGAGCCGCGAGTTCGGGCCGACCTCGGCGTCCTGGGCCAGGTGCGTCGTGCCGAGCAGCTGCGTCCCCGGGTGCACGGTCACGTCGGACTCGTACGTCACCGTCGCGTCGATCAGTGTGGACGCCGGGTCCACGACCGTCACCCCGGCCAGCATCGCGCGCTCCAGCAGCCGCTCGTTGAGCAGTCGGCGGGCCTCGGCGAGCTGGAGCCGGTTGTTGATGCCCAGGATCTCCCGGTGGTCGTCCGCGACCGAGGCCCCGACCCGGTGGCCGTCCGCACGCAGGATCGCCAGCACGTCGGTGAGGTACTCCTCGCCCTGGCTGTTGTCCGTGCGCACCTTGCCGAGCGCCTCGCCCAGCAGCCGGCCGTCGAACGCGAACACCCCGGAGTTGATCTCCCGGATCGCGCGCTGCGCGGCGGTGGCGTCCTTGTGCTCGACGATCTCGGTGACCGCGCCGGTGGCCGCGTCGCGGACGATCCGGCCGTAGCCGGTGGAATCCGGGACCTCGGCGGTCAGCACGGTGACGGCGTTGGCGTCGGCGGCGTGCGTGGAGGCGAGCGCGGAGAGGGTCTCGCCGGAGAGCAGCGGGGTGTCGCCGCAGACGACGATCACGGTCCCGTCGACGGTCCCGCCCAGCTCGTCGAGCCCCATCCGGACGGCGTTGCCGGTGCCCTTGCGCTCGGCCTGGTAGGCGGTGCGCACGGGGGTCTCGTCGGCGGACAGGTGCGCGGTGACCTGCTCGCTCGCGTGGCCCACGACCACGACGAGGTGCCGCGGGCCGAGCGCGCGCGCTGCGGCGACGACGTGACCGACGAGCGAGCGCCCGGAGATCTCGTGCAGAACCTTGGGAGTCCTGGACTTCATGCGGGTGCCCTCACCCGCTGCGAGGACGACGACGGCTGCCGGGCTTGTGGTGCTCACGGATGTGCCCTTCGGCTTCGGGTGGCGGACGTCCGCAGGATACCGGGGGTGTTTCGGCCCGAAACGAGCGCGGGCCCCGACCGGTTGGGTCGGGGCCTGCGGCGAGTGGGCTCCCGGGGAAGGAATCGAACCCTCATTCAATGGACCAAAACCATTTGTCCTGCCATTAGACGACCCGGGATGGTCTGAGCACTATGCCCGATTTTGCTTCTCGGGCGAAAGTGCAGCACCTACTATGCCGTACCACCAGCCTTCGATGCGACGGTACAGCTCCGCGCTCCGCAGGACGTGGATCACGAGGCAACCCCGGTAGTTCTCCCCGACGTTCTTCCTGTTGCTCCTCGGCTGATGCCTCTTCAGTGAGGTCTTGCCGAACCGCGACGTGTCGGCGCCGGTGTGCCCGGCCCAGAAGCGTTCCGCTTCCGCGACGTCGGCGGACTCGTGGATGTGGACGTGGAACCTGAGCTGATCGGACGTGACCCCGAGGAGCCGGAGCCAGGCGAGGTAGACGCCGATCACGCCCGGATCGCTGTTGACGAAGGACGCGCGTTCCTGGCGCCGGTAGGGCTTGGACTTGGTGCCTTCGGCCCAGTAGAGAGCCACGCCCACGACGAACAGCTCGCGCTCGCTCAGCGTCTCCGTCTCCCGGCGGGCCCCCTCCCTTGTTCGCCGGCGTTCCGCCTCGCGCCGGCGCAGCGTGGCCTCCCACCCCCGTCGCGCGATGGCCGAGGCGTCCTCGCGGGTCCGCCGAGGCGGTCTCGGCAGGTCCCGCACCCACAGCGAGATCGAACTCTTCGAGCACCCCAGCTCCACCTGGATCGCGTCGTACGTCAGGCCCTGGAGCCGCAGCTCCCGCGCCCTCGCCCGAAGGCCGCCGCCCCCCGCGCCCGGCCGCCTCGTCCAGTCGGGGGCGGGCCCGCCCTCCAGGAGGCGGTTCAGGAGGTCGTTGTTGTGGACGGACAGCCGGTCACGGATCTGGCGGCGGCTGAGGCCCTCCCGGCGCAGGGCCACCGCCTTCTCCCGCAGGCCCTCGAAGTCCGCGTACTTACCGCTGGCACGTGTCATGCGACCACGGTCGTCCGGAATGCGGACGTCCGGAGCGGAAGGCCGGTCGGTTCACCGGATCGTGCGATCTACGCACCGTCGCGCCGCCGCCGGTGACCATGTGTGCTTGCGGACTCCCGGAAAAACGGATGCGCCCGCCCGTACGCTGGATGCCATGACCGCAACGGGGGCAGACCAGGAAGCGGCGGGCGCGACCACCCGCGGCTACTGGTGGTGGGAGCGGCGGCGTGGTGTCGCCCTGGACGTGGGGCTGGCGCTGGTTTCGGCGCTGGAGTGCGCGCTGGAGGGGGTGGGGTTCGCCGGGGACACCGGGTTGCCGGTGCCGCTCGGGGTGCTGTTCGGGCTGCTGGCCGGTTCGGTGCTGGTGGTGCGCCGCCGGTGGCCGATCGCGGTGGTCCTGGTGTCGATCGCGACGACGCCGGCCGAGATGGGCTTCCTGATGGCGCTCGTCGGCCTCTACACGCTGGCCGCCTCGGAGGTGCCGCGCAGGATCACCGTCGTGCTGACGGGGATGACGTTCGTCGGCTCGTTCATCGTGGGGTACGTGCGGCTGCGGCAGAGCGTCAGCGCGCACGCGGACACGGATTTCGGCCCCGGGGGCTGGTACATCCCGCTGGTGTCGCTGTTCATGGCGCTGGGGCTGACGGCGCCGGCGGTGCTGTTCGGGCTGTACATCGGGGCGCGGCGCCGGCTGATGGAGAGCTTGCGGGAGCGGGCGGACTCGCTGGAGCGGGAGCTGTCGCTGCTGGCGGACCGTGCCGAGGAGCGGGCCGAGTGGGCGCGTACGGAGGAGCGGACCCGGATCGCCCGGGAGATGCACGACGTGGTGGCGCACCGGGTGAGTCTGATGGTGGTGCACGCGGCGGCGTTGCAGGCGGTGGCGCCGAAGGATCCGGCGAAGGCGGTGCGCAACGCGGCGCTGGTCGGTGACATGGGCAGACAGGCGTTGACGGAGCTGCGGGAGATGCTGGGGGTGCTGCGGAGCGGGGACGCGCTCGTCGCTCCGTCGGCGGGTGGCCGGGTGCCGTTGGCCTCGGTGGGCCGGGTGGCGGCGGAGGTCTCCGTCGAGGTGGCGGTGGAGGACGGGCCGCGGCTGCGTGAGGTGGAGGCGTTGGTGGCGCAGTCCCGGGACGCGGGGATGGCGGTGGAGCTGTCGGTCGACGGTGAGCTGCGCGCGTATGCGCCGGAGGTGGAGCAGACGGCGTACCGGGTGGTGCAGGAGGCGTTGACGAACGTCCACAAGCACGCGGCGGGTGCGAGGACGTGGGTCCGGCTGGCGCACCGGGGTGCGGAGGTGGCGATGCAGGTGGAGAACGGTCCGACGGACGGTGTCACCGCTGACGCGGGTCTGCCGAGCGGGGGCAACGGTCTGGTGGGGATGCGGGAGCGGGTGCTGGGGCTGGGGGGTGTGTTCGTGTCGGGTCCGACGGACGCGGGGGGTTTCCGGGTGTCGGCGGTGCTTCCGGACGTGTCGGCGGCACCGGGGGTGTGAGCCGGTGGGGCGGTGGCGTCCGGTCAGGCGGAGGTGAGCCGGGTGGGCTGGACGCCGGCGACGAGGGTGGCGAGGGCGCGGTCGATGTCGGAGCCGAGGTACCAGTCGCCGGTGTGGTCGACGGAGTAGACGCGTCCTTCGTTGTCGATGGCGAGTACGGCCTGGCCGTCCCCTTCTTCGCCGAGTGGTGCCACCTCGGTCTCCAGGGCGCGGCCGAGGTCGCCGAGGGTGCGGGCCAGGTGGAGTCCGCGCAGGGGGTCGATGCGCAGGACGGCGGGGGCGATCTGCCGGCCGGGTGCGGAGGCGGTGACGCGCAGTCCGCCGAATTCGGCCCAGGCCTCGACGGCCGCCGGGAAGACGGCGTGCCGGTGTCCGGCGGGTGAGGTGTGGGAGCGCAGGGCGTCGGCCCATTCCTCGGCCTGGCGGATGTCCCAGCGTCCGGGTTGCCAGCCGGCTTCGCGCAGGGCGGCCTCGACGGGGCCGGGGAAGCGGACGGAGGGGGCGTGTTCCTGCTGGGCGGGGATGTCGGTTCGTTCGCGCATGGGTGGTGGCTCAGCTCTTCTCGGCGGTGGCGGCCGTACCGGTGGTGAGGTCGACGGGGCGTACGCCGAAGTGGGCGAGCATCACCGCGCAGGAGCGGCAGGGGGCCGCGTAGCCGCCGTGGAGGGGGTCGCCGTCCTCGCGGATGTGCCGGGCGGTGATCCGGGCGTGTTTGAGGGCGCGGCGTGCCTCGCCGTTGGTGAGGGGCTTGCGCTGGGCCCGCTTGGAGCGGCTGCCGTCGGCGGCCGTGAGTTGCCGGGAGAGCAGTATGGCTTCGGGGCAGCGGCCGGTGAAGCGTTCGCGCTGGTTGCTGGTGAGGGTGTCGAGGAAGTCCTGGACGAGGGGGTGCAGGACGGGTGGCCGGTCGCCTTTTCCCGCGGTGCAGGTGAGTGTCTCGCCGCGTACGGACAGGGCTGCGGCCACGGCCGGCAGGATGCCGTCGCGGCGGTGGTGGAGCTGGGGTGTGCGGCTGAGTTCGGTGCTGCTCCAGCTGAGTCGCGGATCTCCGGACGTGACTGTTTGTGCAGGGTGCATGTTGTGGACTTCCCTCCCGCAATCCCCCGAGTTGCGGGGGACAGCCTGCCAAATGTGCAGGGTGGTGGGGAAGCTGGGGCGGGGAAACGTGTCTGCGTGTCGCGGATCGGTGGTGCTCCCGTCACGCTTTCGTGACGGTGAGTGAGGGTCACCCAGGGGCGGGGTCGGGTATTGCGCCACCGCTTAGGCTGTGCGGAACACCAGACGCAGCAGGGGGCAACCGCCATGACGACAGGTCGGCTCGGGCAGCAAGCCGCGCCACCGAACGCGGCCTATGCCGGGCAGGTCGTGCACTTTCCGGATCCGGTCCGGGCGTCCCGCCACCCCAGAGGTGTGCGCGTGGACGAGAGCGGCCGTCCGGACTTCTCGCCGTACGCGCGGGCGGCCGCGGAGATCGCGGAGCCTCCGCCGGGGTTCGGTATCGACGAGTTGCGGCTGACGGACGTGGTGTCGGCGAACGCGGCGATGGCGGCGAGCGGGCACGCGTTGTGGGACACGATCCCGGCGGTGGCGACGCCGCACGGCTGGACGTGGCATCACGTGGCCGGCGGGCGGCGGATGGAGCTGGTTCCCGTCGAGGTGAAGGCGCTGCTGCGTCATCACGGTGGTCTGGCGACGGCGTCGGTGGACCAGACGCGGCGGGGTACGCGTCCGTTGCAGGAGACCCGGCCGGCGCACTTCGGTCTGCCGAAGGGTGCGGTGGCGGTGGGTGAGCAGCAGATCCTGGGTGTGGAGGAGGATCTGGGGTACCGGCTGCCGGGTGCCTACCGGTCGTTCCTGAAGGCGGCCGGTGGGTGTGCTCCGGTGGGTGCGGCGCTGGACGCGGAGTTGGGCCTGCTGGTCGACCAGCCGTTCTTCACGGTGCGGGACGAGGCCGCCGTGAACGATCTGGTGTACGTCAACAAGTGTCTGCGGGACCATTTCACCAAGGACTATCTGGGCGTCGGTTTCGTCCAGGGCGGGATCATCGCCGTGAAGGTGCGGGGTGGTGACGTGGGTTCGGTGTGGTTCTGCGCGTACGACGACGCCCGGGACCAGGACGGGTGGGGTGTGCAGGAGCGGGTGGAGAGGCTTCTGCTGCCGTGCGGTGAGGACTTCGACGCCTTCCTCCTGCGGTTGGCGGGTAATCCGCCGGAGTTGGAGACAGTGGCGAACCTGATGGTGGACGGCGGCTTCGCGCGGGCCGTCCCGGTGGAGGGGTGAGCGCCGGATGGTGACGTTCGCGCAGGCGCAGGAGCGGGCCGACGAGTGGGTCAACGGTGATGTGCCGGGCTATCAGCACCGTGAGGTGCGGGTCCGTGAGTTCGAGCTGGGTTTCGTGGTGTGGGCCGAGGACCGGGCGGACGGTCCCGTGTCGGACGGTGGCCGCCAGCGGTTGGTGATCGCCCGGGACAGTGGTGAGGCCACGTTGTGGCCGGGGTTGCCGGTGGGTGAGGTGATCCGGCGGTACGAGGAGGAGTACGGGGTGGCCGAGGCGGCTGCGGCCGCTCCGGAGCCGCCGCAGCGTATCGATCTGAATCAGACGTCGTTCCTGTTGAGTCCTCCGGAGTGGCTCCAGGAGGCGGCGGACAAGCTGGGGATCCCGGACCGGCGTGCCGAGCCGGGTCCGGGGGTGCCGGCGCAGGCGCCCGGTTCCGATTCCGTGGACGCGCCGCCGGTGGCCGCGGGGGCGTCGGCGTGGCCGGTGGCCGGTGGCGGGGACGAGGACCACGAGCCGACGGCGTCGGACGGTGTGCCGGCCGGGGCGACGCCTTGGGCGGGTACGGACACGAACGCGGGCTCGGACGAGGGTGAGGTGGGGTTGCCGGCGACGGTGTTCGCGCCGCCGCTGTCCGGGTCGGACGACGACGGGACTCCGCCTCCGAGCGTGCCGGCCGAGGCTCCGACCGCGCTGATGTCGGGTGGGAGCGGGCTGCCGAGGACGGCGGTCGTACCGGAGCTCGATCCGCAGGCGGGTGGGGGTACTCCGCCTCCCGGGGCACCTGCCGCCGGGGGTACTCCGCCTCCTGGGGCACCTTCGGGTCCGGCGGCCGGTGACATCGCGGACGCGGCCACCAGCAAGGCCGTGGTGCCGCCGCGCGGTGCGCGGGGATCGGGTCCGACGACTCCGCCGCCGCCGGGTGCGCCCGGTACGCCGGGGGCGCGTCCGGGGTCCGCTGTGCCGCCGCCGCCCGCCCCGGGGACGGGTGCCCCGGACGGGCCGGCGGGTGGTTACGTACCGACGCAGTTGGTGTCGCAGCTCGGGCCGTCGGGGGACACGGGTGCCCCGGGTGCGCCTCCGGGTCCGCCCGCGCCCCCGGCTCCTCCCGGGGCGACGCCGCCGCCCGGTGGCGGGGTGCATCACGCCGCGACGGTGTTCGCCGACGCGAGCCTGGGCGGCGCGAACACGCCGCGGCCTCCGGGGCCGCCGCCCGGGGCTCCGCAGCCTCCCGGGCCTCCGGGGCCGCCCGCGCCCCCCGGGCCTCCCGGTCCGCCGGCTCCTCCCGGGGCGACGCCGCCGCCCGGTGGCGGGGTGCACCACGCCGCGACGATGCTGGCCGGTTCCGCCCGGACGGGTCCGGGCGCGCCGCAGCCCCCCGGGCCGCCGGGTCCTCCCGGGGTACCGGCCGGTCCGCACACGCCGCCGCCCCCGGCGTACGGCTATCCGCAGCAGCCGGCCGGGCAGCCGACGGTCGGTCCCGGGTATCAGGCGGTGCTGCGGTTCCGGGCGCCCGACGGCAGTGAGCAGCAGCTGATCCGCCGGTCCGCGCCGGGCACCCCGCACCCGGAGTGGCAGATGCTGCACGAGTTGCGGGCGATGAACGTGCCGCCGCAGCAGGTCATCGAGCTGCACACGGAGCTGGAGTCGTGCGAGCTGCCGGGCGCCTACTGCGCGCGGATGATCCGGGAGATGTGGCCGCAGGTCCGGATCACGAGTGTCGCTCCGTACGGCACCGATCACGCGAGCCGGCAGCAGGGCATGCAGGCGCTGCTGACGCATCAGGGTGAGCTGCACCAGGTGGCGGACGGTCCGGCGCGTCCGGCTCCGGTGCGTGCGCCGCTTCCGCAGGTCGCGCCCGCCGCTCCGGTGCCGCCGGAGGCGCTGGCGGAGGAGATGCTGGGGGCGTTCGGCCCGCAGGGTGTGCTCCGGTTCGACCAGCGGGCGGTGTCCCGTCAGGGTGTGCCGGAGGAAGTGGCGCGGACCTTGGTGTGGGCGGGTCTGCCCGCCGACTTCGGGCCGTTCTTCTGGGCGCAGCCGGGTCAGCCGGTGGTGCCGACGCTGGGTGAGCTGGCGGCGCAGCGTCAGGTGCAGCCGGCTCCGGACGCGGGTTCGTATCTGGTGATGGGGTCGGACTTCGGCCGGGCGGTCTGTGTGCAGTACGGCACGGCGAACATCGTGGCGGTGCCGGTGGAGGCGGGGCCGGGCGGGCAGGCGGTGCCGCCGCAGTTCGTGAACACCGGGCTGGCGGAGTTCGTGCGGTCGATGGCTTTGCTGGGCCGGATGTGGCGGCTGCGGTACGGGCTCAATCCGGAGCAGGCGGGCCGTTGGACCGTCGATTTCCAGGCGCAGTTGGCGGCGTTGGATCCGGCGGCGCTGGCGTCTCCGGAGAGCTGGTGGTCGGTCCTGCTGGAGCAGATGTGGGACGGGCTGTTGTGATCTGACCCGTTGGTGGAGTGGCGCCCGGACCCGGCGGGGTCCGGGCGTTTCCTTTTTGTGCGGTCTGTGATGCCGGTCGCTTCCGTCTTGAATACGGCTGATCGATTCCGACTTCCGGCATCAATTGCCGCATCCTTGACGTATTGCTTGGTGGTCGGGCGCGTCGGAGAGCGGGAAAGAGGCTTCAGGATGAGTGGTGGACCGGTGTCCCCGTACGGCTTCGTGGGCGTGCGGGGGCGTGGTTACCGTCCGGAGCAGGTGGACCGTGCCGTTGCCGCGCTGTCGGGCGAGCGGGAAGAGGCGCTGGAGAGGCTGGCCCGGCTGACGGCTCTGGCCGAGGAGTTGACGGCGGAGTCGGCGCGGCTGCGTGAGGTGGTCGCGTCGCTGGCGCCGCAGACGTATGTGTCGCTGGGGGAGCGGGCCCAGCGGATCCTGGCGCTGGCCGAGGAGGAGGCCGAGGCGGCCCGGGCCGCGGCGGCGGAGGAGGCGCAGGCGCTGCGGGACGCGGCGGACGCGGCGGGCCGGGCGGCGAAGGAGGCGGCGCGCGCGGAGGCGGCTTCGGTGCGGGCGGCGGCCGACGAGGAGGCCGGGACGCTGCTCGGTGGGGCGCGGGACACGGGCGAGTCGCTGGTGCGGGAGGCCTTGGAGGAGGCCGGCCGGGTCCGCGGGGAGGCGGATGCGGAGATGGCCGAGACCCGTCGCCGTACGGCGGGGGTGCTGGCCCATCAGGAGAGGGAGCACGCGGAGCGGGGCAAGGCGGCCGACGAGGAGCTGGCGGCGGCCGAGGCCGTGGTGGCGGCGCGCGAGGCGGAGCTGGCGGAGCGGGGCGAGGCGTTGCTGGCGCGGGCCCGGCGGGAGCTCTCGGAGGCGGAGGAGGCCGCCCGGCACCGTCAGGAGGACGCGGAGGCGCAGGCGGCCGGGCTGCTGTCCGAGGCGCGGGTGGCCGAGGAGCGGGTGGGCCGGGAGACGGACCGGGTGCTGCGGGAGCACGAGGAGGCCCGCGAGGAGGTGCGGTCCCACATGGCGCACGTGCGGACGGCGCTGGCGTCGCTGACGGGCCGTACGCTGCCGGACCGGGAGCCGGCCGAGGGCTGACCCCGGCCGTCGCCGAGGTCGCCGCCGTGGGGGCGGGGCCCGCCGGTGTCAGGGGCGGGGCCAGGGCCGCCGGGAGAGGCGTTCGATGCCGCTGTTGAAGCGCTTGAGGTAGGCGGCGAATGCGGCGATGTCCTCGTCGGGCCAGTCGTCCATGATCCGGTCCAGGGAGCACACGACGCGGTCGCGTTCTTCGTCGAGGAGTCTGGCGCCCTTGTCGGTGATGCGGAACTTGCGGGCGATGCCGCCCTCGGGGTCGGGGATGCGCTCGGCCAGTCCGGCGCGGGTCGCCGCGGCGGTCTGGCGGTTGAGGGTGGAGGCGTCGAGGCCGAAGGCGTCGCTCAGTTCGCCGTTGGTCATCGGTCCCTGGACACGGATGCGGCTCAGCAGGATGTAGGCGCTGCGCTCCATGAGGGCGTGTCTGTGGCGGCCGCCCCGGTGGTACGCGAGGTCGTGGCGCCCGAGCAGCATCTGCTCGTACTCCACTGCGTCCGTGGGTCTGACCATGTCTGCGGCCTCCTGCTCCTGGACCGGGATCGATCGCGCCTCGGGTCTGCGAACGCCTCATGGTCTCACGTCGTGTGCAGTGGACACATAACGTGTATGACACATTGGGCATGTACGATGCACATCGCTAATCGGCGGACGAGACGACGACCCCTAGGAGTACCTCCTCATGGATGCCCGGCCTACAGCCAGATCAGGAGGTGTGGTCGCCACGCTCGCCTTCGCCGGCACCGTGGCGGCGATCATGCAGACCCTGGTCACGCCCCTCATCGCGGAGCTGCCTAAGCTCCTCGACACCACCTCCTCCAACGCCGCCTGGGTGATCACCGTCACCCTGCTCGTCTCGGCGGTGTGCGTCCCGGTCTCCGGACGGCTGGGCGACCTGCTCGGCAAGCGCCGCATGCTGCTCGCCTGCGCGGTGCCCCTGGTCGTCGGGTCGGTGGTGTGCGCGCTCGCGTCCTCCGTCGTCCCCATGATCGTCGGACGCGGTCTGCAGGGGATGGGGATGGGCATGGTGCCGCTCGGCATCGCCCTGCTGCGTGACGTGGTGCCGAAGGAGAAGATGAGCTCCTCCATCGCTCTGGTCAGTGCCTCCCTCGGCATCGGCGGCGCCCTCGGCCTGCCGATCGCTTCGGCGGTCGCCCAGTACGCGAACTGGCGGGTGCTCTTCTGGGGCTCCGCCGTACTGGCCCTCGTCATCTTCGCCCTGATCTGGTTCCTGGTCCCGGACGTCCCGGCCGGCGCCAAGGGGCAGCGGTTCGACATGCCCGGAGCCCTCGGCCTGGCCGTCGGTCTGGTCTGCCTGCTCCTCGCCGTCTCCAAGGGCGCCGAGTGGGGCTGGGCCTCCACGACGACCATCGGCCTGTTCGCCGGCTCCGTCGTCGTGCTCCTCGGCTGGGGCTACTGGGAGCTGCGGACCAAGGACCCGCTGGTCGACCTGCGCACCACGGCCCGCCCGCGCGTGCTCATCACCAACATCGCCTCGCTCTTCGTCGGCTTCGGCATGTACGCCGGCATGCTGATCGCGCCCCAGCTGCTCCAGTTCCCCGAGGCCACCGGCTACGGCCTGGGTCAGTCGATGCTCGCGGCGGGCCTGTGGATGGCCCCCGGCGGCCTCATGATGATGATCATCTCCCCGTTGGGCGGAAAGCTCACCGACTCCCGCGGCCCGAAGTTCACGCTGGTCTGCGGCGTGCTGGTCATCGCCGCCGCCTACGGGCTGGGAATCCTCCTGATGGGCTCCGCCTGGGGGCTGATGCTGTTCCTCATGGTCAGCAGCAGCGGTGTCGGACTCGCCTACGGTGCGATGCCCGCCCTGATCATGAGCTCGGTCCCGGTGTCCGAGACGGCCGCCGCCAACGGGTTCAACACCCTCATGCGCTCGCTCGGCACGTCGGTCGGCGCCGCCGTGATCGGCGCGGTCCTCTCCCAGATGACCATGGAGACGGCCGGCTACAGCTTCACCTCCGAGGCCGGGTTCCGTACCGGCCTGATGCTCGGCTGCGGTGTCGCCCTGGTCGCCGCCGTGATCTCGGCGTGCATCCCGGCCCTTCGACGCCCCGCCGCCGCGGGCGAGCGGGCCGGCGAGGACGCCGTGCCGGAGACGGCCGCGGTCAAGGGCTGAGCCCCGGCACGCCGACTGCCCGGATCCGGACCCCGCTGGGGCCGGATCCGGGCAGTTCGGCGTCGCGGCGCGAAGAGCGGCGTCAGACGCGCGGGTCCGTCGGGTGGGAACCCGTCGTCGGACCGCCGCCGGGAGTGGTGCGCGGCGGCACGTTCTGGTCCTTCTTCTTGCCGCGCGGGATCAGGCCGGCCAGACCGAGGAGGCCGACGAGCCCCCACAGCCCCCAGCCGCCGCTGCTGTCGTCGTCCTTGTCGTTGTCGTTCGCCGCGGTGGGGGAGACGGCGGTGGCCGTCACCTGCCCTGCGGGGGCCTCGGCGAGGGCGGGCGCCGCGGGGGCGAGGAGAAGCGCGGTGGTGAGGGCGAGGGTGGCGGAGGTGCGTCGCATCGTGTCGTTCCCTTTCGTTCGATGGCCGCCCGGCCCACCGTCACGTGCTCACGGGCCGGGGCCCGCGCACACGCGCGGTGATCGGGGCGCGTTGCGACCATCACCCCCCGCCCCGACCCGCTCCGCAACCGCACGGCCGCCCGTTCGGCCTACCGCCCCCGCCGCCCGCGCCCGGCCGCCGCGTGTCCGCCGCCGGACACCGCGGCGGCCGGGCGCGGCGCGCTCACGTGCCGTCCGGACCGCTCCGGGTGCCGTCGTCGAGGACCGGGAAGCGGCGCGGGGCCATGAACACGAGGACCAGCAGGGCCAGTACGGCGGCCGCCGCCGCACCGGCGAAGACATGGTCGGTGGCTCCGTCGACGGCGCGCCGCAGGTAGTCGGTGGCGGCGGACGAGAGGGCCGCCGGGGCTTCGAGGGCCTGGGAGATGCCGTCGAGATCCTCCGGCAGGCCCGGTACGGGGGCGTCGGCCAGCCGGGAGGCGAGGGTCGCGTTGGCGATCGCTCCGAAGAGGGCGGCGCCCAGGCTCTGGCCGACCTGGCGGCAGAAGAGGACGGAGGCCGTCGTCGTACCGCGCTCGGCCCAGCCGACGGTCGACTGCACCCCGACGATCAGGGGCAGCTGGAACAGGCCGAGCGCCGCGCCCAGCAGCAGCATCAGCAGCGCGGGGTGCCAGGGGGAGCCGGGGAAGGGCAGCAGCGGGAAGGCGAGCAGGACGAGCAGGGCCCCGGACATGCCGGTGATCGCGGTGCGCCGGAAGCCGACACGGTTGTAGACGCGGTCGGCGAGTGCCGCCGAGACGGGCCAGCTGAGCGTCATCGCGGAGAGGACGAACCCGGCGGCGATGGGGCCGAGCCCGAGCACCGCCTGGGCATAGGTCGGCAGGAAGACGGTGGGCGCGACCATCAGCAGTCCCATAGCGCCGAGGGCGAGGTTGACCGAGGCGATGGTGCGGCGCCGCCAGACCCAGCCGGGGATGACGGGCTCGGCGGCGCGCCGTTCGACGACGACGGTCAGGGCGGCCATGGCGGCGCTCGCCCCGAGCAGGGCGAGCGAGGGGGCGGAGAGCCAGGGCCAGGCGACCCCGCCCTGGACGAGCGCCGTCAGCAGCAGCGCGCCGGTGGCGAAGACGGTGAGCGCGCCCGCCCAGTCGGTACGGGGACGGGCGGCGGGGCGGGGGCGGGCGGGTTCGTGGAGGTGCCGGATCACCAGCCACAGGGCGACGGCACCGACGGGCAGGTTGACCAGGAAGATCCAGCGCCAGTCGGCGTACGCGGCGAGCAACCCGCCGAGCGCGGGCCCGGCCACCGACGAGGTGGCCCAGACGGTCGACAGCTTCGCCTGGATCCTGGGGCGTTCCTTCAGCGGATACAGGTCGGCGGCGATGGTCTGCACGGTGCCCTGGAGCGCGCCGCCACCGAGGCCCTGGACGACCCGGAAGGCGATCAGGGCGGCCATGTTCCAGGCGGCGGCGCAGAGCAGGGAGCCGGCCAGGAAGAGGATGATGCCGGCGATCAGGACGGGCTTGCGCCCGAAGGTGTCGGACAGCTTTCCGTACACGGGCAGGGTGACGGTGACGGCGAGGAGGTAGCCGGAGAACAGCCAGGAGAACACGGCGAACCCGCCGAGGTCCCCGACGATCTGCGGGACGGCGGTGGCGACGATGGTGCCGTCGATCGCCGCGAGACCCATGCCCAGCATGAGCGCGGCGGCGACGGGCCGGCGGGCCCGGTCGTCCCGTGCCCCCTCGGGCGCCCCGCCGCCCCCGGGTGTGCCGGAGGGGCTGCCGGTCGCGGGGCCGGCCGGCTCCGTGTCCTCCGTGCCGCTCGCGCCGCCCACCGCACTTCCTTTCCCTATGCATGCAGTTTCCCGGCTCACTGTCTCACCGGAGGCTGCCGGGCGGGAGGGCGCGGCCGAGGGATGAGATCCCCTACACGGGACCGCCGAGGAGGGCCGAAACCCTTAGGGGAGGCTCCCCGTTCGGGCCCGGGGGGTGTTCCTCCCGGCGGAGGACGTGCCGGGACGGCCCCGTTCCTTAGCGTGTTCCTACCTCGCGGATGTGGCTGACCGCAGAGGACGCGGTGGGGAAAACCCCCCGCGAAGACTGCGCCGGGCACCAGCGCGCCGGACCCCCCTCGCACACGAGACTCGGAACGTACACAGAGACGTCCGCGCATCGACCGACATAGGAGCAGAAACCGTGACAACGGCTGTAACCATTCCCAGGCACGGGGACACTGGAGGGCTTACGGCCGTCGCCGCGCGAGCGCGACAGGTCGTCAAGGCGTACGGCGCCGGGGAGACCCGGGTCGTCGCGCTCGACCACGTCGACGTGGACATCGCCCGCGGGCAGTTCACGGCGATCATGGGCCCGTCCGGGTCCGGCAAGTCGACGCTGATGCACTGCCTGGCCGGGCTGGACACCGTGACCTCCGGTCACATCCACCTCGGTGACACCGAGATCACCGGCCTCAAGGACAAGAAGCTCACGCAGCTGCGCCGGGACCGGATCGGCTTCATCTTCCAGGCGTTCAACCTGCTCCCGACGCTCGACGCACTGGAGAACATCACGCTGCCGATGGACATCGCGGGCCGCAGGCCGGACGCCGGCTGGCTGGACCAGGTCGTCGAGACCGTCGGCCTCGCCGGGCGGCTGAAGCACCGGCCGACCCAGCTCTCAGGCGGTCAGCAGCAGCGCGTCGCGGTGGCCCGGGCGCTCGCCGCCCGCCCCGAGATCATCTTCGGTGACGAACCCACCGGGAACCTGGACTCGCGGGCCGGGGCCGAGGTGCTGTCGTTCCTGCGCAGGTCGGTCGACGAGCTCGGACAGACCATCGTCATGGTCACCCACGACCCGGTCGCCGCCTCCTACGCGGACCGGGTGCTCTATCTCGCCGACGGTTCCCTCGTCGACGAGATGACCGACCCGACGGCCGATCAGGTCCTCGACCGCATGAAGGACTTCGACGCACGCGGGCGGACGTCGTGACCGTATGGAAGACCTCGGTGCGCAACTTCCTCGCGCACAAGGGACGCATGGCGCTCTCCGCCGTCGCGGTCCTGCTGTCGGTGGCGTTCGTGTGCGGCACGCTCGTCTTCACCGACACCATGAACACCACCTTCGACAAGCTCTTCGCGGCGACGTCGGCCGATGTCACCGTCAGTCCGAAGGCCGCCGAGGCCGCCGGCGACATGCCGGAGAGCGGCCGGCCCGAGTCGCTCCCCGCCTCCGTCCTCGCCGAGGTCGAGAAGGCCGACGGGGTGAAGGACGCCGAGGGCGGCGTCTCCAGCATGTCCGTCACGGTCGTCGACCGGAACGACGAGAACATGGGATCCGAGACCGGCGCCCCCACCATCGCGGGCAACTGGACCCGCAACGAACTGCGTTCGATGGAGATCGCCTCCGGCCACGCGCCGCGCGGTCCCACCGAGGTCATGGTCGACGCCGACACCGCCGAGAAGCACCACCTGAAGATCGGTGACGAGCTGCGGACCATCGCGGCCACCGGCGACATCACGGCGAAGATCAGCGGAATCGCCGCCTTCACCGTGACCAACCCGGGAGCGGCCGTCGTCTTCTTCGACACCGCCACCGCCCAGCGGACACTGCTCGGCGCGCCCGACGTCTTCACCCACGTCAACGTGACGGCCCGACCCGGGGTCGACGACACCCGGCTGAAGGAGAACGTCGCCGCGGCCCTCGGCGACGCGGGCGCGTACAAGCTCCGGACCCAGAAGGAGGCCGCGGACGCCGACAAGGACTCCATGGGCTCCTTCCTCGACGTCATGAAGTACGCGATGCTCGGCTTCGCCGGGATCGCCTTCCTCGTCGGCGTCTTCCTGATCGTCAACACCTTCTCGATGCTCGTCGCCCAGCGCACCCGCGAGATCGGGCTGATGCGGGCCATCGGCTCCAGCCGCAAGCAGGTCAACCGGTCGGTGCTGGTCGAAGCGGTGCTCCTGGGCGTCGTCGGGTCGGCCCTCGGTGTCGCGGCCGGGATCGGGCTCGCCGTCGGGCTGATGAAGGCCATGGGCGCCGTGGGCATGGAGCTGTCCACGAACGACCTCACCGTCGCCTGGACGACGCCGGTGACCGGTCTGGTGCTCGGCATCGTCGTCACCGTCCTCGCCGCGTACATCCCGGCCCGCCGGGCGGGCAAGGTGTCCCCGATGGCCGCCCTGCGGGACGCCGGGACCCCCGCCGACGCCAAGTCCGGCCGGGTGCGGGCCGCCCTCGGCCTGGTCCTCACCGGGGCCGGGGCGGCGGGTCTCTGGGCGACGACCCGGGTCGACGAGGCGAGCGAGGGCTCGCTCTACCTCGGCCTCGGCGTGCTCCTCACCCTGATCGGCTTCATCGTGATCGGCCCCCTGCTGGCCGGTGCGGTCGTCCGGGCGCTGGGCGCCGCCGTCCTCAGGCTGTTCGGCCCGGTCGGCCGGCTCGCGGAGCGCAACGCGCTGCGCAACCCCCGGCGTACGGGAGCCACCGGCGCCGCGCTGATGGTCGGCCTGGCCCTCGTGGCGTGCCTCTCCGTCGTCGGCTCGTCCATGGTGGCCTCGGCCACCGACGAGCTGGACAAGTCGGTCGGGACGGACTTCATCGTCCAGTCGAACGCCGGCCAGCTGGTGGTGCCGCAGGCCGCCGACGCCGTCGAGAAGGTGCCCGGCCTGGAACGGGTCACGCACTACAAGGTCCTCGGCGCGAAGCTCACCAACCCCGACGGTTCGACCGAGGACGAGTACGTCACCGCCGCCGACCCGACGTACCCGAAGGACCTGCGGCGCGAGACCGTCGACGGCGATCTGGCGAAGGCGTACGGCGAGAGGGCCATGTCGGTCGGCTCCGACTACGCAGCTCTGCACAAGATCGAGGTCGGGGACGAGATCACCGTCGCCTTCAGGGCCGGCAAGACGGCGAAGCTGACGGTCGCCGCGATCACCTCGGACGACACGTCCGTGGACCAGGGCGCGATGTACACCAGCATCGCCACCGCCGGAACGTACGTCTCGGACGACCGGATGCCCGGCGACATGATCATGTTCGCCACGGCGGAGGACGGCAAGGAGAAGGAGGCCTACGCCGCCCTCAAGACGGCGCTCGCCCCGTACCCGCAGTACAAGGTGCAGAACCAGGCCGACTTCAAGCAGGACCTGAAGGACCAGGTCGGTCAGCTGCTGAACATCGTCTACGGGCTGCTCGCCCTGGCGATCGTCGTCGCGGTGCTGGGTGTGGTGAACACCCTGGCCCTGTCGGTGGTCGAGCGGACCCGGGAGATCGGCCTGATGCGGGCGATCGGCCTCTCCCGCCGCCAGCTGCGCCGGATGATCCGGCTGGAGTCCGTGGTCATCGCCCTGTTCGGCGCGCTGCTCGGCCTCGGCCTGGGCATGGGCTGGGGCACCTCGGCCCAGAAGCTGCTGGCCCTGGAGGGCCTCGGCGTCCTGGAGATCCCGTGGCCGACGATCCTGACGGTGTTCGTCGCCTCGGCCTTCGTCGGACTGTTCGCCGCGCTGGTCCCGGCCTTCCGGGCCGGCCGGATGAACGTCCTGAACGCGATCGCCACCGACGGGTGAGGGAGCGCGTCGTAGGATGACTGATCCGGCCCCGGGGCGTTCCTCCAAACGCCCCGGGGCCGTTTCGCGTCGTACGGCGGGCGGGCCAGGCCGCCAGGGCGGGGACGTCGTACTGGGGGATCCACTTGTCACGGGTGACGACGGTCAGCCCCTCCGCAGGGTCTGGGCGACGATGATCCGGTCGAAGGGGTCCCGATGGAACGGAGTGCCGGCCGGCACGTACGCCGTGCTCCGCGGTGACGGGAAGCGCCCGGACAACGGCGTTCCCCCGCGCGGGTGACACCCCGACGCCGTACGCTGGAGACCCCGGCCCGTCCTACGTGTCGGGCCCTTCGCGTTGCTGCCCCTGCCCCTCCGGACGGAAGCCCTTATGAGCCTGCACGGTCTGCTGGATGTCGTCGTCACCGATCCGGCGCTCGCCGAAGCGGTGAAGGCCGCCACCGACGGTCACCGCTCGCACGTCGACCTGGTCGGCCCGCCGGCGGCCCGCCCCTTCGCGGTGGCCGCCCTGGCCAGGGAGGCCGGGCGTACGGTCCTGGCGGTCACCGCCACGGGCCGGGAGGCGGAGGACCTGGCGGCGGCGCTGCGCACCCTGCTGCCTCCGGACACGATCGCGGAGTTCCCCTCCTGGGAGACCCTGCCGCACGAGCGGCTGTCGCCCCGCTCGGACACCGTGGGCCGGCGCCTCGCCGTGCTGCGGCGCCTGGCGCACCCGCGGGCGGACGACCCGGAGACCGGGCCCGTCGGCGTGGTCGTGGCCCCCATCCGGTCGGTGCTCCAGCCGCAGGTCAAGGGGCTCGGGGACCTGGAGCCGGTGGCGCTGAGCAGCGGGCAGACGGCGGATCTGGGTGAGGTCGTGGACGCGCTCGCGGCGGCCGCGTACGCCCGGGTCGAGCTGGTCGAGAAGCGCGGCGAGTTCGCCGTGCGCGGCGGGATCCTGGACGTCTTCCCGCCGACCGAGGAGCACCCCCTTCGGGTGGAGTTCTGGGGCGACGACGTCGAGGAGATCCGTTACTTCAAGGTCGCCGACCAGCGCTCGCTGGAGGTCGCCGCCCACGGACTGTGGGCGCCGCCCTGCCGTGAGCTGCTGCTCACCGAGGACGTGCGGAACCGGGCGGCTGCCCTCGCCGAGGCCCACCCCGAGCTGGGCGAGCTGCTCGGGAAGATCGCCGAGGGGATCGCCGTCGAGGGCATGGAGTCCCTGGCCCCGGTCCTCGTCGACGAGATGGAACTGCTGCTGGACGTCCTGCCGAAGGGCTCGATGGCGCTGGTCTGCGACCCGGAGCGGGTGCGGACCCGGGCGGCGGACCTGGTCGCCACCAGCCAGGAGTTCCTACAGGCGTCCTGGGCGGCCACGGCGGGCGGCGGCGACGCGCCGATCGACGTCGGCGCGGCCTCCCTGTGGGGCATCGCGGACGTCCGCGACCGGGCCCGCGAGCTGGGCATGATGTGGTGGTCCACGTCCCCGTTCACCGCCGACGAGGAGGTGGCCGAGGACACCCTGACGCTCGGGATGCGCGCCCCGGAGGCGTACAGGGGCGACACCGCCCGGGCGCTGGCCGACACCAAGGGCTGGCTGGCCGACGGATGGCGCACGGTGTACGTCACGGAGGGCCACGGGACGGCCTCGCGTATCGCCGGGGTGCTGGGCGGGGAGGGCATCGCCGCCCGTGTCGAGACGGAGCTCGCGGAGATCGCGCCGTCGCTCGTGCACGTGGCGTGCGGTGCGGTGGACCAGGGTTTCGTGGACCCCGGTCTGAAACTGGCCGTGCTCACCGAGACGGACCTGACCGGCCAGCGCACCGCCAGCAAGGACCTGGGGCGGATGCCGGCCCGCCGCCGCAAGTCGATCGACCCGCTGACCCTCCAGGCCGGCGACTACATCGTGCACGAGCAGCACGGCGTGGGTCGCTACATCGAGATGGTGCAGCGCACGGTGCAGGGCGCGACCCGCGAGTACCTGCTCGTCGAGTACGCGCCGGCCAAGCGTGGCCAGCCCGGCGACCGGCTGTACATCCCCACCGACCAGCTGGAGCAGGTCACCAAGTACGTCGGCGGGGAGGCCCCCACCCTGCACCGGCTGGGCGGCGCGGACTGGACGAAGACGAAGCAGCGCGCCAAGAAGGCGGTCAAGGAGATCGCCGCCGACCTGATCAAGCTGTACTCGGCGCGGATGGCCGCCCCGGGGCACACCTTCGCCCCGGACACCCCCTGGCAGCGCGAGCTGGAGGACGCCTTCCCGTACGCGGAGACGCCCGACCAGCTGTCCACGATCGCCGAGGTCAAGGAGGACATGGAGAAGTCGGTCCCGATGGACCGGCTGATCTGCGGCGACGTCGGGTACGGCAAGACGGAGATCGCGGTGCGCGCCGCGTTCAAGGCGGTCCAGGACGGCAAGCAGGTCGCCGTCCTGGTGCCGACGACGCTGCTGGTGCAGCAGCACTACGGCACGTTCACCGAGCGGTACGCGCAGTTCCCGGTCAATGTGCGGGCGCTGAGCCGGTTCCAGTCGGACACCGAGTCGAAGGCGACGCTGGAGGGGCTGCGGGACGGTTCCGTGGACCTCGTCATCGGTACGCACCGGCTGTTCTCGTCGGAGACGAAGTTCAAGGACCTGGGTCTGGTCATCGTCGACGAGGAGCAGCGCTTCGGCGTCGAGCACAAGGAGCAGCTGAAGAAGCTCCGGGCCAACGTCGACGTGCTGACCATGTCGGCGACGCCGATCCCGCGCACCCTGGAGATGGCCGTCACGGGCATCCGCGAGATGTCGACGATCACGACGCCCCCGGAGGAGCGGCACCCGGTCCTGACGTTCGTCGGGCCGTACGAGGAGAAGCAGATCGGCGCGGCGGTGCGGCGTGAACTCCTGCGCGAGGGCCAGGTGTTCTACATCCACAACCGGGTCGAGTCGATCGACCGGGCTGCGGCGCGGTTGCGGGAGATCGTCCCCGAGGCGCGGATCGCCACAGCCCACGGGCAGATGGGCGAAGGGGCGCTGGAACAGGTCGTCGTGGACTTCTGGGAGAAGAAGTTCGACGTGCTGGTCTCGACGACGATCGTCGAGTCGGGCATCGACATCTCCAACGCCAACACGCTGATCGTGGAGCGCGGCGACAACTTCGGCCTCTCACAGCTGCACCAGCTGCGCGGCCGGGTCGGCCGTGGCCGGGACCGCGGCTACGCCTACTTCCTGTACCCGCCGGAGAAGCCGCTCACGGAGACGGCGCACGAGCGCCTGGCGACGATCGCCCAGCACACCGAGATGGGTGCGGGCATGTACGTGGCGATGAAGGACCTGGAGATCCGCGGCGCGGGCAACCTGCTCGGCGGCGAGCAGTCCGGGCACATCGCGGGGGTCGGCTTCGACCTCTACATCCGGATGGTCGGCGAGGCGGTGGCCGACTACCGGGCGGCGGTGGACGGCGGCGAGGAGGAGGAAGCGCCGCTGGAGGTCAAGATCGAGCTCCCGGTCGACGCGCACGTCCCGCACGACTACGCCCCGGGGGAGCGGCTGCGCCTCCAGGCGTACCGGGCGATCGCCTCGGCGAACACGGAGGACGACATCCGCGCGGTCCGCGAGGAGCTGACCGACCGCTACGGCAAGCTGCCGGAGCCGGTGGAGAACCTGCTGCTGGTGGCGGGCCTGCGGATGCTGGCCCGGGCCTGCGGGGTGGGCGAGATCGTGCTCCAGGGGCCGAACATCCGGTTCGCCCCGGTGCAGCTGCGGGAGTCGCAGGAGCTGCGGCTGAAGCGGCTGCACCCGAAGACGGTCATCAAGGCGCCCGCGCACCAGATCCTGGTACCGCGTCCGACGGCGGGCCGCATCGGCGGCAAGCCGGTGGTGGGCCGGGAGCTGCTGGCATGGACCGGGGAGTTCCTGACGACGATCCTGGGGTCGTAGGCGCTCCCGGGCCCGCCCCGCCCCGCGAGCGCCGCAGGATTCCGGCGGCACGCCCGCTCTCCTCGTCCCGTCGGGCCGTCCGCCCCGCCTCGTCCGCGCCGCCGGGCTCGCCCCGTGCCGCACCCGGAGGCCGGCGTCGTGATCCTCAGGCCCACGTGGTCAGGCCAGGCAGGCCGGACCGGCCTGCCGACCGGCGTACGGCAGCGTCTCCGGCACCGGGCGGTTCAACGGGCGGGCGCCTCGGTGGGGTTGCCGCCCGTGGGCAGCTTCTGGTCGGGGCACCCCGCCAGGACCTCCGTCATCGCCTCCCGCTCGGCCCGGGTCACCCACAGCTCGTACTTCTTCTTGACCGCGACCTGCCCGGCCACGTACGTGCAGCGGTAGGCCTTGTTGGGCGGCAGCCAGGTCGCGGTGTCGCCGTCGCCCTTGCGGCGGTTGGTGGACGAGTCGGCCGCCAGGAGGTTGAGCGGGTCGTTGGCGAAGGCCCGCCGCTTGCCGTCGCTCCACTTCTGGGCGCCCTTCTGCCACGCGTCGGACAGCGCGACGAGGTGGTCTATGTCCACCTTGCTGGCCCCGCGCCGGAACTGTATGCGGGTCCCGGTGTACGGGTCCGGGTCGAGCACGCCCTCGAGCACCTTGCAGCCGTCGGCGTCCCGGGAGACGGCGTCGAGCTGGGCCGCCAGTATGTCGTCGCGGGTACCGCAGCCGTTCTTGTCGGTGTCCGCCCAGGCGGAACCGAACGCGCTCCGCTCGTAACCGGTCTTGGGCGCCCGGCCCTTCACGGTCAGCGCCTCGGCGGCCTGGAGCGCCGAGCCCGTGGCGGCCGGTCCGGCGGGAGACGGCGAGGAGCCCGGCAGGTCGCCCAGCTCGTCGCATCCGGTCAGGGCGAGCGCGCCCGTGAGAGCCAGTGTCAGAAAGGGAAGCGGGCGGCGCCGGGAGCCCAGCGGGCCGGGACGGCGTACGAGATGAGGAGGCGTCACAACAGCCCAGCGTATGCGGCCCGGAAGCCGGCCGTGAAGGGGGCGTTACCGGCGCACCCCGGAAGAGCGGGCCGTCCGGCCGGCCCGCGGCGCGACGGCGCGCGGCCCGCCCGTCCGGCCGCCCCCTCCCGCACCGGCCGCGCTCACACCTTGCCGATCCCCAGGGTCGTCTCGGACGGCAGCAGCCCCGAGCCGAGCGCCTCCACCCACAGGGGCCCCAGCAGGTCCGCGAGCCGCTCCCGACCCTCGGCGCCGAGCACCGCCCAGGGGCCCGCGGCGCTCTCGTCCGTACGCCGCTCCACCTCGGCTCGCAGCGCCCGGCCGGCGTCCGTGGCCGTGCCGTCCGCCTCCAGCAGCCCGCGTACGGCGAGGCGTTCGCGGGCCGCGTCCCACTCGGCCCCGCTCCACCCCCGGCTCGCGAAGACCTCCGGCGGGGCGGCACCGATCGCCGCGAACGACACCAGCGACTCCACCGGGTCGAGGCCCGCCGCGACCAGCGCCGCGACATGGCCGTCACCCCGGTGCTCCCGCAGGATCGTGGCGGCCTGCCAGAACACGAGATGCGGCGCGTCGGACCAGGGCAGCGCCGCGTTGGCCCCGGCGAGCGGGCGTCCGGTGGTGTCGGCTGCCTCGGCGGCCCGCCGGGCGAGCGCGGCGGCCTCGGCGAACTCCGGGCCGTCCACCCGGTCGCCGAACAGCGCCCGATAGGCCCGGTCGACGGCCCGGACCCGGGCGTCCAGCACGGCGCCGGGGGCGGCCACGTCCCAGCCGGCCGGGATGTGCTCGGCGACCGTCGCGGGGCTGAAGCTGTGGAACACCTCGGTCACCCGGTCCGCGCCCACCGCGCCGAGCGGCGCCGCCCGCCAGGCGAAATAGCTGGGCCACCGCTCGTCGGTGGCGTACCCGAGATCCGCGGCCTCCTCGAAGACCTCCGGCGCGTAGTAGAAGACGGCGTGCAGTGGTTCCAGCAGGTGCCACATCCTGCGCACCTGCACCAGTTCGTCGGACATCCCGGCCTCCCGTGATCCCTGAATCTTGTCAGTGACTAGATCCATAGGGTGCACCCCGGCCAGGGAACTTGTCAATGCCTAGATCCGGCGTACCGTTGTCCCCATGACCAGTGAGCGCACCTATCACCACGGCGACCTGCGGCGGACCCTGCTCGCCGCCGCCCTCGACGTCATCGCGGCGCACGGCCCCGACTCCCTGTCCCTGCGTGATCTGGCCCGCCGTGTGGGGGTGTCGCACGCCGCCCCCGCCCACCACTTCAAGGACCGCACCGGCCTGCTCACCGCTCTCGCCGCCGAGGGGTACGCGCTCTTCGCGGACGCCCTGGCCGACGCTCCCGGCCTCCAGGAACGGGGCGTGGCCTACGTGCGGTTCGCCACCCGGCACCCGGCGTACTTCCAGGTGATGTTCCGCCCCGAGCTCTACCGCGCCGACGACCCGGCGCTGCTCGCCGCCAAGGCCCGCGCCACCCAGGCGCTGCGCGCCGGCATCGGTGACCTGCCCGACGCGGCCCGGGGTGAGGACGACCGGCTCGCGGGCATCGCCGCCTGGTCCCTGGCCCACGGCTTCGCCACCCTGCTGCTGACGGGCAACCTCTCCGACGCCCTGGAGGGCCGCGCCCCCGAGACCGCCTTCCGCTCGCTGACCGGGCTGATCTTCACCACCCGGGGCGGCGCGGAGGGGTGACGGGCGATGCCGGCGGATGCCTGGGGCGGGGCCGTCCGTCGAGCGCGCGGTCACGGCCGGTCGTACGGCTGGTGCCACCCCGGTGGTGGCGACCGCCTCGTCGGTGATCTCGGATCCGCACGGCCCGGAAAACGGACTGCGCGCCTGCGCCGGGCCCCCGATCGCCTCGCGGGCGGTGGGCCGGGACCAGGACGCCGCGGGTGGCTGCCGCTGCGAGGCGGGCGAGGGGGCGTCGCACGGTACACGGACTGCGGGGCGTCAGGGATGTACGGGCGGGAACGCCGTGCGACCCCGAGAAGGGCGGGGCCCGATGACGGTGGGGACGACCCCGCGAAGAGGCGGGGGCCCGTGGCCGTGGGGGTCGGCGCGGGCCGGTGGGGCGGCCCGCGCCGTCAGAGCTTCAGGTCCCAGTGGCTGGTGTCCCGGTCGAAGCCGGAGCTGACCTCCACGGTGAGGTTCCCGGCGTCGGCCGGGGCGTCGAAGGCGTACTCCGCCGTGATCTTCCTGCCCGGCAGGACGGTGCCGGTGAAGCCTTCGCCGATCTTGTCGTCGAAGATCTGCTCCGCGTCCACGCCGTCCTTCCCGGCGCGGGCCTCCAGGGTCACGAGTGCCGCGTCGAACTTCTCCTTGCCCTTGTTCTCGATGACCACGGAGACGGTGTACGCGTCGTTGCCCTTGGTGTGGCCGATCGCGAACTCGCCTGCGGTGTAGGCGGCGGGGGCGTTCACCGTGACCTCCAGGCCGTCGTCGTACACGGCCGTGTCCCCCTCCGTCAGGGCTTCGCCCTCGGGGGCGTCACCGCTCGTCCCGCCGTCGCCCGTGCCGCCCGGCTTCGCGGAGGCCGAACTCCCCGAGATCTCCTTGTCGATGTCCTTCACCACGTCGTCCACGGCCTTGAACGTGATCACCGCACCGACGACCGAAAGGATCAGCGCGACCAGGCCGAGCACGGCGCCGAAGGTGGCCACCCCCTTGTTCGTCGCCTCTCCGCGCTTGACGCGGCCCCGTCCCGACAGGCCCAGGATCAGTGCGATGAGGCCGAGGACGCCGGCCAGCCAGAAGAGGAGCGGGATCAGGCCGGACACGGACCCGATGATGCCCAGGACGAGAGCCGCGATCCCGAGGCCGTTCCGGGCGGGGCGGGTCCCGGGGGCGTGAGCGGGGGCATAGGGCGGCTGGGAGTGGGGCTGCGGCGGCTGCGTGTACTGGGACATGGCTGTGCCCTCCGATGAGCAACAGGGACTGTGAGCGGCGCCGAACACCAGGTGCTGCGGCGATGGGTCAATCACAGCAGAGCTTGTGAACCGAGTCAACATGGTTCACGCGGAACGGTGTGCTTCCGACTGTGAATCCGGGATGGCGTCAGTCGTCGGTATGCTCACCGGCACGACGGATCGACCGGGGAGACAGTCAGTGCCGGAGAACTCGACAGAGGTGACCGCCGCCGGGATCGCCCGGCTCGCGGGTGTGGGGCGCGCGGCCGTCAGCAACTGGCGCCGGCGCCACGCCGACTTCCCCCGGCCGGTCGGTGGCACGGACACCAGTCCGTCGTTCTCCCTGCCCGAGGTCGAGCGGTGGCTCCGCGACCAGGGGAAGCTCGCCGAGGTGCCCCTGCGCGAGCGGGTCTGGCAGCGGTTGGCCGGTCATCCGGCCGGAGCCGTCACGGCGTTGACCCACGCGGGATGCGCGCTGCTGCTGGTGAGGGACCGGCCCACGGCATGGCTCGAGATCACCGCCGTGTCGGACGCGCGTATGGCCGAGATCCTGCCCGTGGCCCTCGACGAGGTGCTCACCGCGCGACTGGGCTCCACACGCGTCGTCCCCACGCCCGCCGGGCCGGACCTGCTGCCCTCCGTCCCGCTGCTGCGTGCCACCGCCGAGCTCGCGGCAGAGACGGGAGCCCGCAGGGCCTTCGAATTCCTGGTCGACCGGCAGCTCGACGCCAACCCGCGCCAGTACACACTCACTCCGCCGGATCTGGCCGCCCTGATGGCGGCTCTGGCCGAGCAGGACGCGCGGCAGCCGGGCGGACCGGCCGGGGCCCAGGCCGCCGCCCGCACGGTCCTGGACCCCGCGGCCGGGACGGGCGCCCTGCTGCGCGCGGTCGGCGGCCCCGCGGCCCTGTACGCCCAGGAGGCCGACGCCGGCCTCGCCGCGCTCACCGCGCTCCGCCTCGCGCTGCACTCCGAGAACGCGTCCGGGACGCCCTCGTCCTCCGGCGCGGCCCGGGGCACGATCACCGTGCGGACCGGGGACACCCTGCGCGCCGACGCCTTCCCGCGGCTCGCCGCGGACGCGGTGCTCTGCCACCCGCCGTTCAACGAGCGCAACTGGGGCCACGAGGAGCTGGCCTACGACCCGCGCTGGGAGTACGGCTTCCCCGCCCGCACCGAGTCCGAACTCGCCTGGGTCCAGCACGCGCTGTCCCGTCTGCGCGAGGGCGGCACCGCCGTCCTCCTGATGCCGCCGGCCGCCGCGTCCCGCCGCTCGGGCCGCCGCGTCAGGGCCGATCTGCTGCGCCGGGGCGCCCTGCGCGCCGTCATCGCGCTTCCGGCCGGTGCCGCTCCCCCGTACGGCATCCCGCTCCACCTCTGGGTGCTGCGCAAGCCCGGCACCGGTCGGCGCCCCGCGCCCGAACTCCTCGTCGTGGACACGGCCGAGTCCCCCGAGACCGCCCCCGGGGCCGTCGGACGCGACCGGATCGACTGGACGGCCGTACGGGCCACCGCACTCGGCGCCTGGACCGCGTACTGCCACCCGGGCGCCCCCGACGACGGACAGACGGCCCACGCCCCGGCGGACCGGCCCGGCGTCAGCCGCGCCGTGCCCGTCATCGAACTGCTCGACGACGACGTGGACCTCGCCCCCGCCCGCCACCTGCCGCCCCCCGCCGCGGGCGGCGGAGCGGCCGAACTCGGCCACGTGGCCGGGCGGCTGGACGAGACCCTGAAGCTGGCCGCCCGCCTCGCCCCGGAGCCCGTCGCTCCCCGCGAGCCCTCCGGGCGCACCCTGACGACGGTCGGTGAACTGGCCCGTTCCGGCGTCCTGAGGCTGCGCACCGGCTCCGGTACGGGTGACGGCAGGGCCCCCGTCCTCACCGAGCACGACGTCCTCGCCGGTACCGCCCCCAGCGGTACGCCGTCCGGCACGCCCGCCCCCGAGGAGGAACCGCTCCTGCTGGAACCCGGTGACGTCGTGGTGCCCGTGCTGGGCGGCGGGACGGTCACCCGGGTCGTCGACGACGCCACGGCCGGAGCCGTGCTCGGCCGTAACCTCCAACTGCTGCGCCCGGACCCGGCCGCTCTCGACTCCTGGTTCCTCGCCGGATTCCTGCGCGGCACCGCCAACACCCGGCAGGCCAGCAGCTACGCCTCGACCGCGACCCGGCTCGACGCCCGCCGCCTCCAGCTGCCCCGGCTGCCGCTGGCCGAACAGCGGGGCTACGGCGAGCGGTTCCGGGAGCTGGCCGCGTTCGAGGACGCTCTGCGTACGGCCGGACGTCTGGGCGGACAGCTGCTCCAGGGCATGTACGACGGGCTCACGGACGGCACCGTCGCCCCGAAGTGACGGGTTGCACAACGGTTGCGCACAACGGGGGACCGGTTGTCCGCGTGGGTGTATACGCTCACAGCACACGTCCGGCCCCACGCCTTCCCAGGAGCAGCACATGCACGGCCACGGCTATCCGCCGCAGCAGCCACCGACGCGCCGCCCGTCCTCGGGGACGCTGACGGGACTGCGTGTGCTCTTCGTGGCGCTGACCCTGCTGAGCTGCGGGTTCCTCTCCTGGGCGGCGCTGCTGCGGCTGGCCGCCGTCACCCGCAGGACGCTGGACTGGTCCCTGATGGCGGGGGCCGTCGTGCTCAACGGGTGCATGGTCGCCTTCATCCTCAACATCCCGGAGGACGAACCGGAGCTGACGGACCAGCAGGCCGTCGTCCTGCTGGGCTGGATGCTCTGCTCGGTGGCGGGCACGATCGCCTACTACCTGTACGCGGAGATCCGGCACTACGCCCCGGGGGGCGGCCTCGCCCCGTCGCCGTACGCCGGGTACCTGCCACCGGCCGCCCCGCCCGTGACGTCCACCCCTGGGTACGCCTACCCGCCCGCACCCGCCCGCACGTCCACCCCCCTCCCTCCGCCCGCGCCCGCCCGCACACCGGTCCCGTCGCCCGCGCACCCCGCCACCCCCCAGCGCATGGACCAGGTCCGCGCCGAGCTGGACGAGTTGAGCGACTACCTGCGCAAGGAGGGCGGCGGCCGGTGAACGGGCGTGTCATCGCCGGCCGGTACGAGCTGGCGACCATCCTCGGCCAAGGGGGCATGGGCCAGGTCTGGACGGCCTACGACCGGCGGCTGGACCGGCGGGTGGCGGTGAAGCTCCTGCGCCCCGACCGGGTCGCGGGCCCGTCCGGAAGCGTCGCCGCCGACGAGCTGCGGCGCAGGTTCGTCCGGGAGTGCCGGGTCACCGCCCAGGTCGACCACCCGGGCCTGGTCACCGTCCACGACGCGGGCAGCGACGACGACGACCTCTACCTCGTCATGCAGTACGTCGAGGGCGCCGACCTCGCCGACCACTTCGCCGAGCACGACCCCTACCCCTGGCCCTGGGCCGTCGCGGTCGCCGCCCAGCTCTGCGCCGTGCTCTCGGCCGTGCACGCCGTGCCGATCGTCCACCGCGACCTGAAGCCGCGCAACACCATGGTCCGGCCCGACGGCACGGTCACCGTGCTCGACCTGGGCGTCGCCTCCGTCCTGGACTCCGACACCACACGGCTGACGCACACCGGTTCGCCGATCGGCTCCCCGGCCTACATGGCGCCCGAGCAGGCCATGGGGGGCGCCGTCGGCCCGTACACCGACCTGTACGCGCTCGGGGTTCTCCTGCACGAACTGCTCAGCGGTGACGTGCCGTTCGCCGGATCCACCGCGCTCGGAGTCCTGCACCGCCACCTCTACGAGCCGCCCATCCCCGTCCGTCACCTCAGGCCCGAGGTGCCCGAGGCGCTCGAAGCCCTCGTGCTGCGGCTGCTCGCCAAGGACCCCCAGCACCGCCCGGCCTCCGCCCAGGAGGTGTACGAGGCCCTGCGCCCGCTGCTGCCCACCCAGGGCGCCCTGGCCGGCCCCCTCGACCCGACCCGGCCGTTCCTGCGCCCGCAGGCCCCCTGGCCGGACCGGGCGGCCACCCCGCCCACCGCCGTCCCCGCCCAGCAGCGGCCCTCGGCCACCGGCGACTTCGGGCCACCCGCCAGGCCCGACGTCGCGAAGGCGGTCGACGAGGTCAAGCAGCTGCTCGGCGAGGGCCGGATCACCCAGGCCGTCGACATCCTGGGCGGCATCCTCCCGGCCGCCGCCGCCGAACACGGCGAGCGCTCCCCGGTCGTGCGGATCCTGCGCAAGCAGTACGCCGCCACGCTGATGGACGACGGGCAGTACCGCCGCGCCCTGCCCGAGCTGCGCCGCCTCGCCGACGACCGCGCCGCCGAGGCCGGGCCCGCCGACACCCAGACCCTGCGGTTCCGCTACGACGCCGCGCAGTGCCTGGAGCAGCTCGGCGAGGCCGCCGCCGCACTCGCCGAGTACCGCGCGGTCCTCCCGTACTACGAGAACGCCTACGCCGCACCGGCCGCCGACCCCGGCCGCGCCTTCGACATCCGGCACCGCATCGGCCACCTGCTGCTCGCGGTCGGCGACCACGCGGCGGGGCGCGCGCAGTTGCAGGCCCTGCTGTACGACACGGAGCGGTCCTACGGGCCCCACCATCCGCTCCCGGTGGAGCTGCGCCGTCAGCTCAGCCACCAGCAGGTCGTCCGGGGCGGCTGATTCAGGGCCCCGGTGCGGCCCGGACCGGGCACCCGGCGCACCGCATCCCCAACTCCTCCCGAATCGTTGGTCGAATCAGTGGCCCCAGCCACGTCCACTGCCTAACATCGATCACCGCAAGGCTTTGTGCACCGATGCACAATCTCTCCCCGGGAGGCTCCTTTGCACCGCCGACGTCGCACCGCGCTCGCCGTATCCGCCGCAACGCTCGTCGCGGCGCCGCTGCTCTCCGCGTGCGGCGGTGAGGCGCATCCAGGGGCCGCGGCCGTGGTCGGCGGGGAGCGGATCGAGGTCTCGGCCGTCCAGGCCCGGACCGCGGACGTACGGAGCGCCCAGGAGGCCTCCGAGCAGTCCGAGCAACTGGTGAAGAAGTCCGGTCAGCTCACCCGCGCCAAGCTGCACAGCCTGATCTTCGGCCGCGTCCTGGACCGTGCCGCGAAGGACGCCGGGGTGAGCGTCAGCCGCAAGGAGGTCCAGCAGGTCCGCACGGCGGCCGCCGCCCAGTCCGGCGGCGACGAGGGCCTGCGGACGGTGATGCTGGAGCAGCGCTGGGTCGCTCCCGGCGAGATCGAGGAGGACCTGCGCAAGGAGGTCCAGCTCCCCAAGCTGGCCCAGGCGCTCGGCGCCGACCTGCAGAGCCCGGCCGGCCAGCAGGTCGTCGGGGAGGCGCTCACCAAGGCGTCGAAGGCCCTGCACATCGATGTCAATCCGCGCTACGGCAGCTGGGACGACGCGAAGGTGCAGCTCAGCACCTACAAGGCCCCGTGGATCACCCAGGTCACCACCGCCCAGCAGGAGGAGCCCGAGGCGGGCACCTGACCCGGGAGGCCGGTGGTGCGGGACGGGTCCCTGTGGCGGGGTGACCCGGTCCTGCGTGCTGAGCTGTCGAAGACCCGAGAACCGCACAGCCCTGGTGGAGGTGCCGTGCTCGGGGTAGTTCTCCGTGTCCGCTCGCCGCACCTCGCTTTTCGATCCACCGGCCGTCCCGAGCGGTGGCGCCATGACGGTGGCCGCGACTCCGCAGCCGATGTACCTCGCGGTGACCGCGCGACGTCTGTTCCTGTTCCAGGCGAACCAGGTCTTCGCGAAGCCGGACCGGCACCGTTCCAGACCGAGGACGTGCGGCGGACGGAGGTGAAGCGGGGCCTGTGAAGCATTCGTTCGTCCCGCTCGACGAGTCGCGGGGGAGCGCCCTGCGTGTCTTCTTCCCGCCGATCAGCCGCAAGGAACTGGACGCGACGGCCCGGCGGACAGCCGTGGTGGCGGCACAGCGGACGTCTGACCCGGGACGCGCGGCGCCCGCCGGCCCGGTCGCGGTAGGTTCGGCGGGTGAACGCTGAAGCTCCCGGCCGTGTCGTCCTGCTCACCGCAAGCCACCGGGTCGCGCCCGGACTGCTGTCCTGGCCCGCCTGGCAGACCCTGCACGCCGCCGACCGGGTGCTGTGCGCCGAGCGGGACCACCCGCAGCTGCCGTACCTGCGCGAGGCGGGCGTGAGCGTCGAGCACCTCGCGCCGACGGCCGAGGAGCTGGTGGACGACTGCGCGGGCGGCCGGACCGTGGTGGTGCTGGTGGGCGGGGAAGGAAACCGGCCACTCACCGACGGTCTGGCCCGGCTCGGCGGCTCGGGCCGGGTACGGATGCCCGACCTGGAGCTGCTGCCCGGCTCGTACGACCTGCCGGGCGCCCGGTTCCTGGACCTGGTCCAGGTCATGGACCGGGTGCGGCTGGAATGCCCGTGGACCTCGCGGAAGACGCACCGGGGCCTCGCGAAGTACGCCATCGAGGAGGCCTACGAGCTGGTCGAGGCCATCGAGGCCGGTGACCGCGAGGAGCTGCGGGAAGAGCTCGGGGACGTCCTGCTCCAGGTGGTCTTCCACGCCCGGATCGCCGAGGAGGACCCGGACGAGCCGTTCGCCGTCGACGACGTCGCGGCCACCATCGTCGACAAACTGATCCGGCGTCACCCCCATGTCTTCGGCGACGAGAGCGCCGAGACCCCGGAGGACGTCCACGCGCACTGGCTGCGCACCAAGGCCGTCGAGAAGCAGCGTGATTCGGCCACGGACGGGGTGCCGCTGGGCCAGCCGGCGCTGGCCCTGGCGGCGAAGCTCGGGAGCCGGGCCCGTCAGGCCGGGCTCGACGTCCCGCTCCCGTCCGGTGACCCGGTCGGCCACCGGCTGCTCGCCCTGGCCGTACGCGCCGAGGAGGAGGGTGTCGACCCGGAGGCCGCGTTGCGGGCCGCCGCCCGTGCCTACCGGGACGCGATCCGGGCGGCGGAGGGCCTCGGCACCCCTGCGGATAACGTCGAGGGGTGAACGACTGCCCCGCCCACCCCACCGCCGACGGCGAGAACACCGTCGAGAGCGGCGCCCCCGAACTCTTCACCTGGGAGTTCGCCACCGACCCGTACCCGGCGTACGCCTGGCTCCGCGAGCACAGCCCCGTGCACCGCACCACACTGCCCAGCGGGGTCGAGGCCTGGCTGGTGACCCGGTACGCGGACGCCCGGCAGGCGCTCGCCGACGGCAGGCTCTCCAAGGACTCGGCGCACCACGCCGGACCGGCGAACGCCAAGGGGAAGACGGGCATCCCGGGGGAGCGCAAGGCGGAGCTGACGACCCACCTGCTGAACATCGACCCGCCCGACCACACCCGGCTGCGCCGGCTCGTGTCCAAGGCGTTCACCCCGCGCCGGGTCGCCGCGTTCGCGCCCCGGGTGCAGGAGTTGACGGACCGCCTCATCGACGGCTTCGCCGAGCAGGGGCACGCCGACCTGATCCACGACTTCGCCTTCCCGCTCCCCATCTACGCGATCTGCGACCTCCTCGGGGTGCCCCGGGAGGACCAGGACGACTTCCGGGACTGGGCCGGGATGATGATCCGCCACGGCGGCGGGCCGCGCGGCGGGGTGGCCCGGTCGGTGAAGAAGATGCGCGGCTACCTCGCCGAACTGATCCACCGCAAACGCGAGAACCCCGGCGACGACCTGATCTCCGACCTGATCCGGGCGAGTGACCAAGGCGAGCACCTCACCGAGAACGAGGCCGCCGCCATGGCCTTCATCCTCCTGTTCGCCGGATTCGAGACCACGGTCAATCTCATCGGGAACGGCACCTACGCCCTGCTGCGCAACCCGGAGCAGCGCGAGCGGCTCCAGGGCTCCCTCGCGGCCGGCGAGAGCGACCTGCTGGCCACCGGCATCGAGGAACTGCTGCGGTACGACGGACCGGTGGAGCTCGCGACCTGGCGCTACGCGACCGTCCCCCTGACGCTGGGCGGACAGGACATCGCCGCCGGGGACCCCGTCCTCGTGGTGCTGGCGGCGGCCGACCGCGACCCCGAGCGCTTCCGCGACCCCGACCGCCTGGACCTTGCACGGAGTGACAACCAGCACCTCGGGTACGGGCACGGCATCCACTACTGCCTGGGGGCCCCGCTCGCCCGGCTGGAGGGGCAGACCGCGCTGGCGACCCTGCTCAGGCGCCTCCCCGACCTGCGTCTGGCCGCGGAGCCCGGCGATCTGCGCTGGCGGGGCGGACTCATCATGCGTGGACTGCGGACCCTTCCCGTGGAGTTCGGCGCCGGACCGCCGCCCGAAAAAAAGTGACACTCTGTCAACTCTGTGACTTTCGCGTGATCTCCGCTGCATCGACTTGTGACACACGTTCGAGTGCCGCTAGGTTCACCGTTCGACCCACCCGTCACATGTCAGTCACACGGAAGGCAATCCCATGGGCTCCGCGAACGGCAGACACCGCCGCCCTCGCCAGGCACCGGCCATCGTCGTCACCGCCGGTGTGACGGGATCGGCCATCGCCATCCCGCTGCTCGGCGCGACCGGTGCGCACGCCGCCGACGCCTCGACCTGGGACCGCGTCGCCGAGTGCGAGAGCGGCGGTATGTGGAGCGCCGACCTCGGCAACGGCTCCTACGGCGGCCTGCAGTTCTCGCAGGACACCTGGATGGACTTCGGCGGCACGGCGTACGCGCCCCGCGCCGACCTCGCCAGCCGGTCGCAGCAGATAGCGGTCGCCGAGAAGGTCCTGGACGCCAAGGGCCCCCAGGCGTGGCCCAGCTGCGCGGTGATCTCCGGGCTTGTGGTGGACGGTGCCCTGCCGGGCGTCGACCCGGGCGGCGACACGGCGACCGAGGAGACGGCCACCCCCTCGCCCGAGGCCACGGACGGCGCGTCCGACGAGGCGTCGGACGGTTCGGAGGGCAAGGCGAAGGACAAGGCGACGGACGAACCGTCCGACGACGCGACGGGTTCGACGGACAAGGGCGGCACGGACGCGTCGGACGGGGCCGACGGGTCCACCGGCCGGGAGAACTCCGCCCCTTCGGCCTCCCCGTCCACCACCACCCCCTCGCCCGAGGCCACCGGGACCCCCGGCACCTCGCAGGGCACCCCGGGCGGCAAGCACCGCGGCGCGCCCGCCCCCGAGGCGGGTACGCCCGGCTCGGAGGAGACGGGCGGTCGCGAGGCCGGCCGGCACGCCTCCCGTGGCGACTCCGGGGCACGCGAGGGCGCCGGGACGGCAGCGGACGGCAGCTACACCGTCCAGGAGGGCGACAACCTCTGGGCGATCGCCGAGGCGCAGGAGCTGCCCGGCGGCTGGACCGCGCTCTACGCGGCCAACAAGGAGGAGGTGGGCTCCGATCCGGACCTGATCCTCCCCGGCCAGAGCCTCGACCTGACGCCCGCGGCCGACGCGGGTGACGCCTCCGCACAGGACGGTGCGGCCACCACCGGCAGCTGATCAAAAGCGGGAAAACACCCCGAAAACCGGGGTAGTTCAGAGGCCTATGTCCACTTATGCGTAAGTGAGACATGGGTCTCTTTGCCGTAACTGGCGCGCGCCGTCCGCCCGGTCCGTCCGTATCGGCTCCGACCTGCGGAAATGCCCGCTTCCGTCACTGCGCTACGGGCTGATTGCGCGTTATGTCCATCTTTGAATGTCGGGGTTGGGTGTGTTTACGGTCGGAGCCGCTCGCACCGCGGGCACCTTCGACCGTCACGCCGAATCCTGCCGTCGGCCGAAGGGGACAGACGCGCAAAGCGCCGTAGGCAGGAGCGGGGGACCCAGGTAAGTGCCGGACCAGGCCGTCGAAGGACGGACGGGGCCGGCTCGGGGTGAAGTCGCTCGCGGATGCGGGTGGCCGGGCAACTCACAGGCCCGAACCCGACAGCTCACCTCGTAGGCGTCGGTGAGGAGAACCATGCTGCTTTCGTCCAAGGGCAAGCACCGCCGTCCCTCCAAGGCCGTCCGTGTCGCCACCCTGGCCGGCGTCGCCGGTGCCGCCGTCGTCGTTCCGCTGATGGGTGCCACCGGCGCCTCGGCCGCTTCCGTCTCCACCTGGGACGCCGTCGCGCAGTGCGAGTCCGGTGGCAACTGGTCCATCAACACCGGCAACGGCTACTACGGCGGCCTGCAGTTCTCGCAGTCCAGCTGGGCTGCCGCCGGCGGTACGCAGTACGCGTCCCGTGCCGACCTGGCAACCAAGGAACAGCAGATAGCCACCGCCGAGAAGCTCCTCGCCCTGCAGGGCCCGGGCGCCTGGGCCTGCGCCGGTGCCGGCGGCCTGACGAACGACGGTGTGGACCCGGGCGTCGACACCGGCTCGAACTCCGGCTCCGCCTCCAGCTCCGCGAAGAACGGCGACTCGGCCCCGCAGGCCCAGCCGGAGCGCAAGGCCGAGCAGCCCACCACCCGCAGCGAGAAGCGCACGGCTCCCAAGGAGACCGTCACCACCCCGACCGGCGGCAAGGTCGAGAAGGGTGACGGCGAGTACAAGGTGAAGACCGGCGACACCCTGAGCAAGATCGCCGACGCGAAGAACGTCAAGGGCGGCTGGCAGAAGCTGTTCGAGCTGAACGACGACATCGTCGACAACGCCGACCTGATCTTCCCGGGTCAGCAGCTCCACCTGAAGTAGTCCTGGGCTCTCCTCCCCTCAGGGCGGCCCCCGGCCCGGCGCACCGACCCCCGTGTGCGCCGGGCCGGGGGCGCGTCCGCCCCGGGGCGCCGCCCCGGGGCCCGGGAGGGGGGCGTTCGACAGTTGTGGTTACCCGTCAGTAAATTTCTGAAGCTTTGCCCGGAATGCGGGCCCTTGGGTCCTTTTTCGTCCCAGGGGACGGGCGGCGGGCCGACGCAGCGGGCCGAGCCGGTTAGGCTCGTGTCGCAAGGCCACAGTGACCCTGCAGTCAGTGTCAGATCCCAGAAGGAGATGCCTCGTGCCGTCCATCGACGTCGTCGTAGCCAGGGAAATCCTCGACTCCCGGGGTAACCCCACGGTCGAGGTCGAGGTTGGTCTCGACGACGGCAGCACGGGACGTGCTGCTGTTCCGTCCGGCGCCTCCACCGGCGCGTTCGAGGCCATTGAGCTTCGTGACGGCGACCCCAACCGCTACCAGGGCAAGGGCGTCGAGAAGGCCGTCCTCGCCGTGATCGAGCAGATCGGCCCGGAGCTCGTCGGCTACGACGCCACCGAGCAGCGCCTCATCGACCAGGCCATGTTCGACCTGGACGCGACCGAGAACAAGGGCTCGCTCGGCGCCAACGCCATCCTCGGCGTCTCGCTGGCCGTGGCGCACGCCGCCTCCGAGGCCTCCGACCTCCCGCTGTTCCGCTACCTCGGCGGCCCGAACGCGCACCTGCTGCCCGTTCCGATGATGAACATCCTCAACGGCGGCTCGCACGCCGACTCCAACGTGGACATCCAGGAGTTCATGATCGCGCCGATCGGCGCCGAGTCGTTCTCCGAGGCCCTGCGCTGGGGCGCGGAGGTCTACCACACCCTGAAGAAGGTCCTCAAGACCAAGGGCCTGTCCACCGGCCTCGGCGACGAGGGCGGCTTCGCGCCGAACCTGGAGTCCAACCGCGCCGCCCTCGACCTCATCCTCGAGGCCGTGAAGGAGGCCGGTTACGTCCCCGGCCGCGACATCGCGCTGGCGCTGGACGTCGCCGCGTCCGAGTTCTACAAGGACGGCGTCTACGAGTTCGAGGGCAAGTCCCGCTCGGCCGCCGAGATGACCGAGTACTACGAGGAGCTCGTCTCCGCGTACCCGCTGGTCTCCATCGAGGACCCGCTGTACGAGGACGACTGGGCCGGCTGGAAGGTCATCACCGACAAGCTGGGCTCCAAGGTGCAGATCGTCGGCGACGACCTGTTCGTGACCAACCCCGAGCGCCTCTCCCGCGGCATCGAGGAGGGCTCGGCCAACGCCCTGCTCGTCAAGGTCAACCAGATCGGTTCGCTGACCGAGACCCTGGACGCCGTCGAGCTCGCCCAGCGCAACGGCTTCAAGTGCATGATGTCGCACCGCTCCGGTGAGACCGAGGACGTCACCATCGCCGACCTCGCCGTCGCCGTGAACTGCGGCCAGATCAAGACCGGCGCACCGGCCCGCTCGGACCGCGTCGCCAAGTACAACCAGCTGCTGCGCATCGAGGAGATCCTCGACGACGCCGCGGTCTACGCGGGCCGTTCGGCGTTCCCGCGCTTCCGTCACGAGGGCTGACAGCCGCCGGAGCCCTCAGCCTCCGTCCGTCCCCGCACTCGGTCCCGTACCGTGTGCGGGGACGGACGTGCGTAACGGGGAGCGTGAGAGATGGCCGGGAGGGACCGTGACCGGTTCTCCACCACGACCAGGCTGCGGTTGCTCGGCGAGCAGACCGCGGCCCGCGTCTACCGTTCCCAGAACCGCCGCCAGGACCGCCGCTCCCGGCTCACCGGCCGCGCCGCCTTCCTGGCGCTGATCGTCTGCTCCCTCGTGGTCGCGCTGGCGTACCCGATGCGGCAGTACATCTCCCAGCGCGACCAGATCTCCGAGCAGCAGCGGCTCGCCCGGGAGGCCCAGGAGCGGACCGAGGAACTGCGGGACGAGAAGGCGCGGCTCAAGGACGACGCCTACATCCGCCGCCTCGCCCGGGAGCACCTGCACTACGTGCTGCCCGGGGAGACCAGCTACACGGTGGTCGACCCGGACGCGGCCGACGACCGCCGGGGCGAACCGGGTGCGAGTGGCAAGCCCTGGCACTCCAACCTCTGGGACGGCGTCGACAGCGCGGACCGCGAGTGACCCGGCCCCGCAACGCACACCGATACATAACGACCGAACGATGACATTCAAGGCAGGCATGGACACGCCCCCTCCGCAGACCGAATCCACCGCGCCCACCGCTGCGGACGTCGCCGCGTTCGAGCAGCAGCTCGGCCGGCCGCCGCGCGGTCTGCGCGCCATCGCGCACCGCTGCCCGTGCGGCAACCCGGACGTGGTCGAGACGCAGCCCCGTCTGGAGGACGGCACGCCGTTCCCGACGACGTACTACCTGACGTGTCCGCGTGCCGCCTCCGCGATCGGCACGCTGGAGGCGAACGGTGTCATGAAGGAGATGACCGAGCGCCTGGCCACCGACCCGGAGCTGGCCGCGGCCTACCGGGCGGCGCACGAGGACTACCTCGCGCGCCGTGACGCCATCGAGGTGCTGGAGGGCTTCCCGAGCGCGGGCGGCATGCCGGACCGGGTCAAGTGCCTGCACGTCCTGGTCGGCCACTCGCTGGCGGCCGGGCCCGGGGTCAACCCGCTGGGCGACGAGGCCCTCGCGATGCTGCCCGAGTGGTGGGCGAAGGGCCCCTGCGTCACGCCGTGCGGCGAGAACGAACCGACCTGACGGGCCCGGGGGCGGCCGGGTGTCTTCCGGCCGCCCCGGACCCCGTCCGCCGGCCGTTCGACGGTCCGGCGTCCGTCCGACCACAGGAGCCAGCCCCATGACCCGCGTTGCCGCCATCGACTGCGGTACCAACTCCATCCGCCTGCTCGTCGCCGACGCCGACCCCGCCACCGGACGGCTCACGGACCTGGACCGGCGGATGGAGATCGTCCGGCTCGGCCAGGGCGTCGACCGCACCGGAAGGCTCGCCCCGGAGGCGCTGGAGCGCACCTTCGCCGCCTGCCGGGTGTACGCCGCCGCGATCGAGGAGCTGGGGGCGGAGAAGGTGCGGTTCGTCGCCACCTCGGCGTCCCGGGACGCCGAGAACAGCGACACCTTCGTCCAGGGCGTCCTCGACATCCTCGGCGTCGAGCCCGAGGTCGTCAGCGGCGACCAGGAGGCGCAGCTCTCCTTCTACGGCGCCACCAAGGAGCTCTCCGGCAGCGACCACCTGGAGCGCCCGTTCCTCGTCGTGGACATCGGCGGCGGCTCCACCGAGTTCGTCGTCGGCGACGACGAGGTCCGCGCGGCCCGGTCCGTGGACATCGGCTGCGTACGCATGACGGAGCGCCACCTGGTCCGGGACGGGGCCATGATCGACCCGCCCACGCCCGAGCGGGTCGACGCGATCCGCGCGGACATCGCCGCGGCCCTGGACCTGGCCGAGGAGACGGTGCCCCTCGCCGACGCGGCGACGCTCGTCGGCCTGGCGGGCACGGTCACCACGGTCGCCGCCGTCGCGCTCGGCCTGAAGGAGTACGACGGCGCGGCGATCCACCACTCCCGGATCTCCCTGGAGCAGGTCCGGGAGATCGCCGGGCGGCTCTGCGCCTCGACGCACGAGGAGCGCGCGGCGATCCCCGCGATACACCCCGGGCGGGTCGACGTGATCGCCTCGGGGGCGCTCGTCCTGCTCGCGGTGATGGAGCGGACGGGGGCCCGCGAGGTCGTCGTCAGCGAGCACGACATCCTGGACGGCATCGCCTGGCAGGCGGCGCTCGACGCCGAGTGACACGTCCCCCGTCGAGGGCGGCCGGAAGCCTCGGCTCCCGGCCGCCCGTCCGACGGTCGCCGTCCCGGTCGCGGCAGCGCGGGACGGGGTCCCCGGTGCGTGCTCATGCGCTTCCCCGCCTGCACTTTTGAGCTTCTTGAGCCCTCTCCGGGCCCTTCCGGAGAGGGCTTTCGCGAGCCCGCGCCGAGAAGTTCGTGAACTTCTTCACAAGAGATTCGGCCCCTCTGGGCGAAGTTCTGCCCCCGAGGGGCCGCCCGGGTCCTGCCTGAGGGTGCGCGCCGGTGCTGCGAGAAGGTTTCACGGGTGTGGCGCGTGTGTGTCCCGGGCGCCCGGTTCATCCGTCCCGGCGGCTCAAGGGCCAGCTCACAGGTGGTGCCCAACGTTCGCCGGGGCGCCATGGTTCCCCGGTGGAGTCATGACCTGGGTCACGTGGGCGGCGAAGTGTAGCAGAGGGTGGCCCCTACCTTGTGAAGGGGCTCACGAGCCCCGCCTCCGAGGGGGGTGGATACTCGATGGCATGAGCACCACGGAGCGTCCCAGGATCCTCGTTGTAGGCGGTGGGTACGTAGGCCTGTACGCAGCTCGTCGCATTCTGAAGAAGATGCGGTACGGGGAGGCGACCGTCACGGTCGTCGACCCTCGCTCGTACATGACGTACCAGCCCTTCCTCCCCGAAGCTGCTGCCGGCAGCATCTCGCCTCGGCATGTCGTCGTCCCGCTGCGACGCGTCCTGCCGAAGGCCGAGGTCCTCACCGGCCGCGTCACGACCATCGACCAGGACCGCAAGGTCGCCACCGTCGCGCCGCTCGTCGGCGAGGCGTACGAGCTGCCCTTCGACTACCTGGTCATCGCGATGGGCGCGGTCTCCCGCACCTTCCCGATCCCCGGCCTCGCCGAGCAGGGCATCGGCATGAAGGGCATCGAGGAGTCCATCGGTCTGCGCAACCACGTCCTCGAGCAGCTGGACAAGGCCGACTCGACGACCGACGAGGAAGTCCGCCGCAAGGCGCTGACCTTCGTCTTCGTGGGCGGTGGCTTCGCAGGTGCCGAGACCATCGGTGAGGTCGAGGACATGGCCCGCGACGCGGCCAAGTACTACTCCAGCGTGAAGCGCGAGGACATGCGCTTCATCCTGGTCGACGCCGCCGACAAGATCCTTCCCGAGGTCGGCCCGAAGCTGGGCGCCTACGGCAAGGAGCACCTGGAGAGCCGTGGCGTGGAGGTCTACCTCTCCACCTCCATGGACTCCTGCGTCGACGGTCACGTGGTGCTCAAGAACGGCCTCGAGGTCGACTCCGACACCATCGTGTGGACGGCCGGCGTGAAGCCGAACCCGGCGCTGGCCCGCTTCGGTCTGCCGCTCGGCCCCCGCGGTCACGTGGACACCTCCGAGAAGCTCCAGGTGCAGGGCACCGACTACATCTGGGCCGCCGGCGACAACGCCCAGGTCCCGGACATGGTCGGCCGCCGGGCCGGCAACCCCAACGCCTGGTGCCCGCCGAACGCCCAGCACGCGCTGCGTCAGGCCAAGGTCCTCGGTGACAACGTCATCTCCGGCATGCGGGGCTTCCCGCAGAAGGAGTACAGCCACGCCAACAAGGGTGCGGTCGCCGGTCTCGGCCTGCACAAGGGCGTCGCGATGATCGTCGTCGGCAAGATGAAGATCAAGGTCAAGGGCCGCCTCGCCTGGTACATGCACCGTGGTTACCACGGCATGGCGATGCCCACCTGGAACCGCAAGATCCGGATCTTCGCCGACTGGACGCTGGGGATGTTCCTCAAGCGCGAGGTCGTCTCGCTCGGCGCCATGGAGACGCCCCGCGAGGAGTTCTACGAGGCCGCCAAGCCGAGCCCGCCGCCGGCCGCCGCCAAGCCCGAGGGCGAGAAGGCCAAGGCCTCCTGACCCAGGCGTCCGGACCGGATCCCTTCCGGTCCGGAGGGACCGGATCCCTTCCGGTCCAAACGCCGCCCGTGGTACCCGTAAGCGTCGAAGGGGCCGTCCGCCATCCGTGGTGCGGACGGCCCCTTCGGCGTGCCCGGGGCGGTGTCCTTCCGGGGCACGCTCCGGAACCGCGCATTCCGCCGTCGAAATAAGTGGTGAGTGCAGCTATTTTGCCGTTCCGTTGCGTGCCGGCGGGATGGCACGTGGGCAGGATGGCGTTGTGCTGGATGCGGCTCGCCGGGGCGCCGAGGTGTCGCGGCGACGTTTTGGGCATGTTTATGCGAATTTAGGCACGTTGGGAAACACCACCACGGAGGTGTGCGCCATGGCAGACGCCGCGTCGCGGCTGACCGCTCTCGCCGAGGAGTTGCTGGGGGAACCCCTGCCGGTCCGGATCCGGGCCTGGGACGGCAGCGAATCCGGCCCCCCGGGCGCTCCCGTGCTCGTCCTGCGCCACCGCCGCGCCCTGCGCCGGCTGCTCTGGAAGCCCGGCGAACTGGGCCTGGCCCGCGCCTGGGTGGCCGGTGAGATCGACATCGACGGCGACCTGTACGCGGCCCTGGACGCCCTGGCCTCGCTGCTCTGGGAGCGCGGTGCCGACGCGAAGGACTCGCCCCACCCGGTCCGCGACCCGAGGGTACGGGCGTTCGCCAAGGGGCTGGTCCAGCTGGCCGGGCCCTGGCCGCCACCGCCTCCGCCCGCCGAGGAGGTCCGCCGCCGCACCGGTGCCCTGCACACCAAGCGCCGGGACAAGGAAGCCATCAGCCACCACTACGACGTGGGCAACGACTTCTACGCGATGGTCCTCGGCCCGTCCATGGTCTATTCCTGCGCCTACTGGCAGGAAGGTTCCACCTTGGAGGAGGCGCAGCGCGACAAGCTCGACCTGGTCTGCCGCAAGCTGGCCCTGAAGGAGGGCGACCGCCTGCTGGACGTCGGCTGCGGCTGGGGCTCGATGGCCATCCACGCCGCCCGCGAATACGGCGCCCAGGTCACCGGCGTCACCCTCTCCACCGAGCAGGCCGCCTTCGCCCGCAAGCGCATCGCCGAGGAGGGCCTGACCGACCGCATCGAGATCCGGGTCCAGGACTACCGGGACGTGCGCGACGGCCCGTACGACGCGATCTCCTCCATCGGGATGGCCGAACACGTCGGCTCGGTCCGCTTCCGCGAGTACGCCGACGACCTCTACGCGCTCCTGAGGCCCGGCGGCCGGCTGCTCAACCACCAGATCGCCCGCCGCCCCGAGAAGGACGAGTCGGCCTACCGGATCGACGAGTTCATCGACGCCTACGTCTTCCCCGACGGCGAACTCGCCCCGGTCGGCCGCACGTTGGCCACCCTGGAGGAGGCCGGCTTCGAGGCCCGGGACGTCGAGGCGATCCGCGAGCACTACGCCCTGACGCTGCGGCGGTGGGTCGCCAACCTGGAGAAGCACTGGGAGGAGGCGGTCCGGGCCACCTCGCCCGGACGCGCACGGGTCTGGCGGTTGTACATGGCCGCCTCCGCGCTCTCCTTCGAGCACAACAAGATCGGCGTCAACCAGGTCCTCGCGGTCAGACCGCAGGACGGCGGCCGTACCGGTATGCCGCTGCGCTCCCGCGCCTGGACGGCCTCGGCGGCGGACTGAGACCGGTCCGGACCGGCCCTCGAACGCACGAGCCGGTCCGGGAACGACACGAGGGCCGGTACCCCGCGGGGTACCGGCCCTCGCGCACGCCGCCGGTCATTCCGTCTTGATGGCCGTCAGCATGTTCAGCTTCGCGCCGCTGCGGGCCGGCCACAGCGAGGCCAGCACCCCCACCAGCCCCGCCAGGACCAGGAAGACCGCGAGCCGGTCCCACGGGACGACCAGGGCGTACCCCGGCACGTCGGAGGAGAGGCTCTCGCCGATCGCCCAGCCCAGGAACATGCCCAGGGCCACACCGACCACCGCTCCGAAGAGCGAGATGACCACGGCCTCCAGCCGGATCATGCGCTTGACCCGGCGCCGGTCCAGGCCGATCGCCCGCAGCATCCCGATCTCCTGCTGGCGCTCGAACACCGACATCGCCAGGGTGTTCACGACACCGAGGACCGCGATGACCAGGGCCATCGCCAGCAGCGCGTACATGATGTTCAGCGCCGTGTTCACGAAGCCGCCGAACGCGTCCCGGATGCCCTGACGGTCCATGATGCTCATCGCCGGGTTGTCGCCGAGCGCGTCGACCAGAGCCTGCTCGTTGGCGTTCGACTGGCCGCCGTCCATGGTCAGCCAGACGTCCTGGATGCCGGGGGAGTCCTCGTGCGGGTCGTTGGTGGCCTTGGAGATCAGGACCGAGGACAGGAGCTCGTTGCCCTCGTAGACCGCGCCGACCTTCAGGGTCTCCGTCTTCTCGTCCCCGAACTCGACCGGGACGCTGTCCCCGCTCTTCCAGCCGTGCGCCGTCGCGGTCTCCGCGTCGACGGCGATCGCGCCGTCGCCCAGGGAGGCCAGGGAGCCGGAGACCGTCTTCAGCGTGAAGACCTTCTCGACGTCGCCCGGAGTGACCGCGGAGGTCGAGACGCCCTCGCCGTCCACCGTGAGCCAGGTGGCCTGCTGGGGGGAGACGGCGGTGACGCCGTCCGCCTTCTCCAGGGCCGTCAGTGCCGACTCGTCGAGCGGGCGGCCGCTGGCCATCGAGACCATGTAGTCGGCCTTGATGTTGTCCGTCGTCATCTTGTCGACGGCCTGGCCCAGCGAGACACCCAGCACCGAGATGCCCGTGACCAGGGTGAGCCCGATCGCCAGGGCGGAGGCGGTGGCCCCGGTGCGCCGCGGGTTGCGGACCGCGTTCTGGGCGGCCAGCTTGCCGGAGACCCCGAACAGCTTGCGCAGCAGCGGGCGTACGAGGGCGATCACCGGCCGCGAGAGCAGCGGGATCAGCACGATGACACCGATCAGCGCCAGGAACGCGCCGGCCCCGATGAGCCACCGGCCGCTCTCCGAGCCCTGCACGGCACCCGCCACGATCGCCGCGGCGCCGAACAGGGTGAGCGCCCCGCCGATCGAGTTGCGCACGACCAGCGACTTGACGGTGGCCACCGCGTGGACGCTGCTCATCGCGGCCACCGGCGGGATCTTGGCGGCGCGGCGGGCCGGCAGCCAGGCGGCGAGCACGGTGATCAGCACGCCGACGGCGAACGCGGAGACGACCGCGGTGGGGGAGACGATCAGCGGCCCGGCCGGGATCTTCCCGCCGAACGCGCCCATCGCGGAGCGCAGTACGGTGGCGAGGCCCACGCCGAGGGCGAAGCCGATCACCGAGGCGATCAGGCCGACCACAGCGGCCTCCATCAGGACGGCCCACTTGACCTGCCGCCGTGAGGCGCCGACGGCGCGCATCAGGGCGAGTTCCCGGGTGCGCTGGGCGACCAGCATGGTGAAGGTGTTGGCGATCAGGAAGACGCCGACGAAGAGCGCGATGCCGGCGAAGACCAGCAGGATCGTGTTCAGGCCCTTGAGCCCCGCCTCGGTCTGCCGGGCCTCCTCCTTGGCGAGCGCCGCTCCCGTCCGGGCCGTGGCGTCCTCGGGCAGCAGGGGCGTCACGGCGTCCAGCAGTTGCTGGTCGGAGGTGCCGGGCTCGGCGGTGACGGTGACGTCCTTGAACTCACCGGGGCGCAGGAAGAGCTGCTGGGCGGTCTCGGTGTCGAAGAGGACCAGGCTGCCGCCCGCGTTGACCGCGCCGTCCTCGGTGGTGAAGACACCGGAGAGGGTGAACTCCTTCACCGGCCCGTTGGTGGCGACCCGGACCGGGTCACCGACGCGGTAGCTGCCCTTGGCCGCGGTCTCCCGGTCGAGGGCGACCTGGCCGGCCTCGGCCGGCCCGCCGCCGTCGGTGAACGTGTACTGGCGGTCCTTGCCGTCGGCGCCGGGCGCGAAGTTGGCACCGGTGTTGGACCAGCCGTTGCCGATGAGCTTGCCGTCCGGGTCGGCCACACCGGCGAAGCCGGAGACCCGGCCGGTGGCGTCGGCGACGCCGTCCAGGTCCTGGATCTTCTTCAGGGTGGACCGGTCGATGGCGGCGGTCTCCTCGTCGCCCCTCTCGGCCCAGGTCGTCACGGCGACGGCCACCTGGTCGTAGCTCTTCTTGGACTGGTTGCGGAAGGCGTTGCCGAGGGTGTCGGTGAAGACCAGGGTGCCGGAGACGAAGGCGACGCCGAGCATCACGGCGAGCACGGTCATCAGCAGCCTGGCCTTGTGCGCGAGAACGTTGCGCACAGCGGTACGGAGCATGTCGTCAATTCCTGGGAGGTGTTCGGGGGACGGAGGGGAGGGTCACCGGCCGGCCGGTCAGCTGGTGCGGCCCTTCGCGTCGAACGCCTTCATCCGGTCGAAGACCCCGTCGGCGGTGGGGCGGATCATCTGGTCGACGACCGCGCCGTCCGCCAGGAAGATCACACGGTCCGCGTAGGAGGCGGCGACGGCGTCGTGGGTCACCATCACCACGGTCTGGCCCAGCTCGCGCACCGAGTTGCGCAGGAAGCCGAGTACCTCGGCGCCGGAGCGGGAGTCGAGGTTCCCGGTCGGCTCGTCACCGAAGATGATCTCCGGCTGGGAGGCCAGGGCGCGGGCCACGGCCACGCGCTGCTGCTGGCCGCCGGAGAGTTCGGTCGGGCGGTGCTTGAGGCGCTCGGACAGACCCACCATGTCGATGACCTTCTGCAGCCACGCGGCGTCCGGCTTACGGCCGGCGATGTCCATGGGCAGGGTGATGTTCTCCATCGCCGTCAGGGTCGGCAGCAGGTTGAACGCCTGGAAGATGAAGCCGATCTTGTCCCGGCGCAACTGCGTGAGCTGCTTGTCCTTCAGCGTCCCGAGCTCGGTGTCACCGATGCGGACCGAGCCGCTGCTGAAGCTGTCGAGCCCGGCCACGCAGTGCATCAGCGTGGACTTGCCGGAGCCGGACGGGCCCATGATCGCGGTGAACTCGCCCTGGGGGAAGTCCACGGTCACCCGGTCCAGGGCGACCACCTGGGTCTCACCCTGGCCGTAGACCTTCGACAGCTCCGTGGCTCGGGCGGCGACCGCGGTGGTGCGGTGGACGGTGGTGGTGGTCACAGGGTCTCCTGGGTCGGAAGGCTCCGGGCGCTGCGTGGCCCGTTCGGGAACCACTCCATCGTCCCGTCCGTTTCCCACCCGGTCGTCAGTCCCCGTACCCGTTCCCGGGGCCCTCTTGAGTCGCACCGCCAGGGGTGCGGCGTACTCCTCGGGTATGACACCGACCCTGAGTGCGCCCTCCTCGGAGCCTGTCGGGCGGCCTTCGACCGGGCGACCGAGCCGGACCGCTTCGTCGCCCGCGCCCAGCTCCCCGCCCGCGGAAGGAACCTCACGTGAGCCTTCGCCACCTGCCCCTGCACGACGGCTGGACCCTGGTCGCCGACGGCCCCGTGCCCGTGGAGCTCCCCGCCGAGGGCGTCCCGGCGACCGTGCCCGGCTGCGTCCACACCGACCTGCTGGCCGCCGGGCTGATCGACGACCCCTATGTGGACGACAACGAGACACGCCTCGGCTGGATCGGCCGTACCGACTGGACCTACCGCACCGCCTTCGAATGGACCGAGGACGGGCACACGTCCACCGACCTGTGCTTCGACGGCCTCGACACCGTCGCCACCGTCCTGCTCAACGGCACCGAGATCGGCTCGACCGCCAACCAGCACCGGAGCCACCGCTACCCGGTCCGCCCGCTGCTGCGCGAGGGCACCAACACCGTCGACGTCCGCTTCACCGCCCCGTACACCTACGCCGAGGCGCTGCGCGAGAGGCTGGGCGACCGGCCGGGCGCGTACGCCGAGCCGTACGCCTTCATCCGCAAGGCGGCCTGCAACTTCGGCTGGGACTGGGGCCCGACCCTGGTCACCTCCGGCATCTGGCGCCCGGTCGCCCTGGAGTCCTGGAGCGGCCACCGCATCGCCTCCGTCAAGGTGCTGGGCGACCTCGACGAGGCCGGGGTGCCGCGCCTGGCCGTCACCCTGGACGTGGAGCGCGACGGCCGCGCGGCGGTGTCGGGCTCGGTCGAGGCGCTCGGCAGGTGCGCCGTCTTCATCGCCTCGCAGGACGAGGACCGCCTCTCGTTCACCCTCTCGGTCCCCGACGCCGAGGTCTGGTGGCCGCACAGCCACGGCGAGCAGCCCCTGTACGACGTCACCGTCCACCTCGGTGAGGACACCTGGAGAGGCAGGACCGGCTTCCGGGGCGTCACCCTGGAGCGCGAGGCGTTCCGGATCTCCGTCAACGGCGAGCCGGTCTTCGTACGAGGCGTGAACTGGATCCCGGACGACTGCTTCCCGGCCCGCCTCACCCGGCGGCGACTCTCCGACCGCCTGGACCAGGCCCTCGCCGCGAACGCCAACCTGATCCGCGTCTGGGGCGGCGGTCTCTACGAGAGCGACGACTTCTACGAACTCTGCGACGAGAAGGGGCTGCTGGTCTGGCAGGACTTCCCCTTCGCCTGCGCCGCCTACCCGGAGGAGCAGCCGCTGTACGACGAGGTGACCGCCGAGGTCCGCGAGAACCTCGTCCGGCTCGCCCCGCACCCCTCGCTGGTCCTGTGGTGCGGCAACAACGAGAACCTGGAGGGCCACGCCGACTGGGGCTGGCAGGAGCGACTGGACGGCCGCACCTGGGGGTACGGCTACTACCACGAGCTGCTGCCCGCCCTGTGCGCCGAGACGGACCCCACCCGCCCGTACTGGCCGGGCTCGCCCTACTCCGGCTCCCCGGAGCTCCCCCCGCAGGACCCCACCCGGGGCACGGTCCACCTCTGGGACGTGTGGAACCGGGTCGACTACCGCCACTACGCCGACACCGCCCACCGCTTCGTCGCCGAGTTCGGCTTCCAGGGGCCGCCCGCCTACGCCACCCTGCGCCGCGCCGTCAGCGGCACGCTCGCCCCGGACGCCCCGCTGCTCGCCCACCACCAGAAGGCCGAGGACGGCGACGCCAAACTGCTGCGCGGCCTGGGCGACCACCTCCCGCGGCCGGGGGACTTCGACGACTGGCACTGGCTCACCCAGCTCAACCAGGCCCGGGCCGTGGCCTTCGGCATCCGCCACTTCCGCTCGCACACCCCGTACTGCATGGGCGCGATCGTCTGGCAGCTCAACGACTGCTGGCCGGTGGTCTCCTGGGCCGCCGTGGACGGCGACGGCCGCCGCAAGCCCCTCTGGTACGCGCTGCGCCGGGTGTACGCGGACCGGCTGATGGTCGTGCGCGACGGCTCCCTGCACCTCGTCAACGACGCCTCCGGCCCCTGGGAGGGCACCCTGCGGCTGACCCGGCGGAGCCTGGACGGCACGGTGCTGGCCGAGGAGGCGACCGCGGTCACCACGGCGGCCCGCGGCATCACCCGGGTACCGCTGCCCGCGTCCGTCGCGGTGCCGGCGGACGGCACCCGCGAGGTGCTGGTCGCCGAGCTGGACGGTGTGCGGTCGGTGGAGTTCTACGAGGAGGACACCCGGCTCGCGCTGCCGTCGGCCGAGTACGACGTGACGGTCACCCAGGGTGACGGAACGGCTGCGGGATACCGGGTGACGGTGACCGCGCGGACGCTGCTGAGGGACCTCGCGCTCTTCCCCGACCGGCTGGACGCGGCGGCGGAGGTGGACGACATGCTCGTCACTCTGCTGCCCGGGGAGAGTGCCGTCCTCCATGTCACGGGAGCGGTTCTGGAGGACCCGGAAGCGCTCGCCGGGGCGCCCGTTCTGCGGTGCGTCAACGACGCCGTCGGAGGCTGAGGTGGCGGCCGCCTGGCGGACGGTGGTCCGCCCCTGGCGAATGCGCCGTACGGGTGCGGCGAGTTTCCGTCATTCCCGTTTGCCGTAGTTCGTGCCCATCGACCCGCCCGGGCATGTGCTGATGCGGTGGCCGGTGTCTGACGACCCCTCAAACGGTCAATAAAATAAGACAACATCGAGGGACTGTTCCGCTGTTCGAGGTAGGCCCCCGGATAGGGTCATGTGCCAAAGCGGAGCCGCGCGCCCACGCCCGGGTGGTGGAATGCAGACACGGCGAGCTTAAACCTCGCTGCCTCCTCGGGGGCGTGCCGGTTCAAGTCCGGCTCCGGGCACTCACGCGTGGGCGGTGTGGGGTTCCGGAGAGCGGCTCCGGCGGTGCGGCGGGGCCACCCGGCAGCGGAACACGGTGAGAGAACCGCCGATCACTTTGCGTGCATGTTTCCCGGGCTGTGGATGCGACGTCCCTCAAAGATCCTCCTCTGGCACTAGGGTGATTGTTTTGCCTACCCATTACTCTTGTGGCAAGGCCACGCAGGGTGGCCATGAAGGAGTGAGATGAGGAGCAGCAACCCGGTCTTCTCGCGACGGGGGTTCAGCCGCGACAACGGCTACGCGGGCTTCAACGCGGCGCCGCAGGCCGGGGCCGCCGCAGCTGGGGCCAACCCGTACGCCCAGGGCGCCGCCAACCCGTACGCGACCAACCCCTACGCACAGCCGGACACCCAGTACGGCGCCCCGCAGGCGCCGGCCCGGTCCGGCGCCATGACGATCGACGACGTCGTCACGCGCACGGCGATGACGCTGGGCACCGTGGTGCTCACCGCCGCGCTCTCCTGGGCGCTGCTGCCGGTCGACGAGGCCAACCTCGGCAAGTCGTACGGCATCGGTATCGGCGCCGCCCTGGTGGCGTTCGTCCTGGCGATGGTCCAGTCCTTCAAGCGCAAGGCGTCTCCGGCGGTCATCCTCGCCTACGCGGCCTTCGAGGGTGTCTTCCTCGGGGTGATCTCCAGCGCCGTCAGCACCTACATCAGCCCCGGCACGGTGATGCAGGCGGTGATGGGCACCATGTGTGTCTTCGCCGGTGTCCTCATCGCGTACAAAATGCGCTGGATCCGCGTCACCCGCCGTTTCTACGGCTTCGTGATGGCCGCGGCCATGGGCTTCGTGCTCCTGATGATGGTCAACCTGCTGTTCAGCGTCTTCGGCGGCGGTGACGGCCTGGGCTTCCGCAGCGGCGGCCTCGGCATCCTGTTCGGCGTCATCGGCATCATTCTCGGTGCCTGCTTCCTCGCCCTGGACTTCAAGCAGGTCGAGGACGGCGTCAACTTCGGCGCACCGCGCGAGGAGGCCTGGCTGGCGGCCTTCGGCCTCACCCTCACCCTGGTGTGGATCTACCTGGAGATGCTGCGCCTGCTCTCCATCCTCAACGGGGACGACTGACCCGTAGGGAAGGCATGACACGGAACGGCCCGCAGGCAGCGCCTGCGGGCCGTTCCGTGCGCGGAGGCGCTGGCGGCCGACGGGCGCGGGCGCGTAGGGTCACGGGGTGCTCGATACGACCCCTCTGATCACCGCGGTGGAGCGGTTCGCCGACCGGCTGCGCAGCGCCCCGCAGAGCCGGCTGCGACGCGGCGTGGCCGCCGAGGCCCTGGCGACCGCCCGGGACCTCGCCGCCCGTGCCCAGCGCATCGAGTCCCCGGACCGCGAACCGCGCGTCCTTCCGGACGCGGGGATGTTCGCGGTCGGCGACCAGCTCGCCGTCGCGGGACGCGACCTGGCCGTGGCACTGGAAACGGCCTCGTCCCAGGAGCTGGACGAGGCCGTGCGCTGTGTCGAGGAAGCGGCGGAGCGGGCCTTCGCCCGGTGACCCCGCCGGGGGTCAGAACGAGGCGATGACGCGGTCGGCGAGGATGTAGACGTTCTCCTCGCCGCACGAGAAGGTCAGCGCGTAGGCGCCGGAGACCCCGGAGCCGCCCAGCAGGACCGGCTGCTCCCCGGCCCGCAGCGAGTCGGCGAGGCGTTCGGCGGTCTCGCGGTGACCCGGCGTCAGGCAGAGCGTGGTGCCGTCGGCGAAGACGTACACGTCGAGCGTGCCCAGCGGGCCGGGACGCACATCGGTGAGCTCCGTGCCGGTGTCGGCGAGCTGCTCCAGGCGGTCCACCGTGCGCTCGTGGTCGGCGACCACGGAGGTCTGCACGGGGACGAAGTCCGGGTGCGAGGGGTGGCGGCGGCGGGCGGCGGCCAGCTCGGGCGAGTCCTCGGCGAACTCCACCGACTCGGCGACCTCGGGCAGGTCCGTCAGCTCGACCAGTTCCTCCATGGCCTCGGCCGCTTCGAGGTCCATCGACTCCAGTCCGGCGAAGTCGGCCTGCCGGGGCATGAAGAAGGGGGCGTCGTCGCCGAGGCCAGAGAGTCCGCCCAGCAGGGACGGGGCGTCGGCGGCGTCGCGGGCCTCCTGGGCGGCCCAGAAGGCGCGTGCCTCGGCCAGCTCCCGCTCGCGCTCCTCGGCCAGTGCGTCGGCGACCGCCGCGCGTATCTCCTCGGTGGAGGCGGCGGCGCTCCGGTTCTGCTGCTCGGGCACCGAGGCGTGGCCGCTCCGGCCCTCCGCGAGCTCCGTACGCAGGGCGACGACCTGCTTGCGCAGACCGTGAGCGGCGTGCAGTGCGGCGGCGCCGACGGCCGTGGCAGCGGCGGTGGTCAGCAACAGGGCAATAGGCATGGCGCTCACTGACGTACTCCCGGTTTCGATCGACACCCCCGACTTCCTACATCAGCTTGGCCGGTACTCGTGCCCGCTGTCAGTGCATTACGTCACGAATTGGACAGGTCTTTGGGCCCTGTGCAGACCCCGGGGGTGGGTGTGACCTGCGCAAACGAATCTCCCCCGGGACGCAGGTCACATCCTGGGGGAGATTCGGTCACGTTCGGGGCTCGGGCCGGTTCGAAGCGGCTCCCGCGAGGAACGGCGGGGCTCGGGTCAGGTCGGCCGCTCGTGCCCGCGGCCCTGCCCGCCGGGACTCAGCTGAGCCGCTCGATGACCATGGCCATGCCCTGGCCGCCGCCCACGCACATGGTCTCCAGGCCGAACTGCTTGTCGTGGAACTGGAGGCCGTTGATCAGCGTGCCGGTGATCCGGGCGCCGGTCATGCCGAAGGGGTGGCCGACGGCGATCGCGCCACCGTTGACGTTGACCTTGTCCAGCGGGAGACCGAGGTCGCGGTAGGACGGGATGACCTGGGCGGCGAAGGCCTCGTTGATCTCGGCCAGGTCGATGTCGTCGACGGTCAGCCCGGCGCGCTTCAGCGCCTGCTTGCTGGCCTCGACCGGTCCGTACCCCATGATCTCGGGGGACAGGCCGGAGACGCCGGTCGACACGATCCGGGCCAGCGGGGTCAGGCCCAGCTCCCGCGCCTTGGTGTCGGACATGATCACGAGGGCGGCGGCACCGTCGTTGAGCGGGCAGCAGTTGGCGGCGGTGACGCGTCCGTCGGGGCGGAACACCGGCTTGAGGCCCTGCACGCCCTCCAGCGTGACGCCGGCGCGCGGGCCGTCGTCCTTGGCGACGATCGTGCCGTCCGGGGTCGTCACCGGGGTGATCTCGCGCTCCCAGAAACCGTTCTTGAGGGCTTCCTCGGCCAGGTTCTGCGACCGTACGCCGAACTCGTCCATCTCCTCGCGGCTCACGCCCTTGAGCCGGGCCAGGTTCTCCGCCGTCTGCCCCATCGCGATGTACGCGTCCGGGACGAGGCCCTCCTCGCGGGGGTCGCTCCAGGTGGTGCCGGACTCCTCGGCGCGGGCCGCCGTGCGGGCCTCGGCGTCGGCGAAGAGCGGGTTGTGCGTGTCCGGCAGGCTGTCGGAGTTGCCCTTCACGAAGCGCGAGACCATCTCCACACCGGCGGAGATGAAGACGTCACCCTCGCCCGCCTTGATCGCGTGCAGCGCCATGCGGCTGGTCTGGAGCGAGGAGGAGCAGTAGCGCGTGACCGTGCAGCCGGGGAGGTGGTCCATCCCCATCTGTACGGCGATGACGCGGCCCAGGTTGTTGCCCTGCTCGCCGCCGGGCAGACCGCAGCCGAGCATCAGGTCGTCGATGTCCTTCGGGTCCAGCTCGGGGACCTTGGCCAGGGCGGTCTTGACGACGGTCGCGGTCAGGTCGTCCGCGCGCAGGTCCTTGAGGGACCCCTTGAAGGCCCGGCCGATCGGCGAACGGGCGGCAGAGACGATCACGGCTTCGGGCATCACGCGGCTCCATGAAGGCTGGAAGGCAGGGCTGACTTGGAAGTTACCCGTACGTATCGCTCAGGTCACCCGGGAGGCCGTGTGATGCGGGCCTCTTTTCTAAGCAACCGCTCAGTCGCTTGGTCCGGGCATGGGCGGACGGTCCCGGAGGGCCGTGGAACGGCGGGCACCCGGGCGTACCCGGGTGCCCCGGCGGCGGCTCACGCCGGCCGCCACGTCGCCCCCGACGCGGGCGGGTGCGGCGGACCCTCGTCCGCGTCCTCGTGCCGTACCGGCTCCGTGTGCGCGGGCAGCCTCCGCCGCCGTCGGTGCTTGAGCAGGGCCCACGGGGCGCGGGCCCCGGTGACCTCCGTACCGGCCTCGCGCGCCGCCTGGGACGCCGCCTTCGCGACCGGCAGCATGTCCTCGCGCCGCGACCCGTCCAGGTGGTCCGACTCCGGCCACAGCCCCAGCGCGGCGCACAGCGTGGGCAGCATCGCCATGGAGGCGGTCGCGTAGCCCTCCGCCGAGGGGTGGTAGTTGTCCGGCCCGAACAGCTCGCGCGGGTTCGCCTCGAACTCGGGCCCCAGCAGGTCGCCCAGCGACACGGTCCGGGCCCCCTGCTCCACCGCCCCGATCGTCTGCGCCGCCGCCAGCTGCCGGCTCACCCGGCGGGCCAGCCACCGCAGCGGCTGGTACACCGGCTCGATCGTGCCCAGGTCCGGGCAGGTGCCCACCACCACCTCCGCGCCCGCGGTCCGCAGCCTGCGGACCGCCGTGCCCAGGCAGCGCACCGACTGCGTCGCCGGGATGCGGTGCGTCACGTCGTTCGCCCCGATCATGATCGCGCAGACGTCCGGCAGGCCCGTGGGGTCCGCCAGCACCAGCGAGACCTGCCGCTCCAGGTCGTCGGAGCGCGCCCCCGGCAGCGCCACGTTCCGCAGGTCCACCGGACGCTCCGCCACCGCCGCCAGCCCGGACGCCAGCAGCGCCCCCGGCGTCTGTCCGGCCCGGCGCACGCCCTGGCCGGCCGCCGTCGAATCCCCCATGATCACGAAGCGCAGCGGATCGGCGGGCCCGGCGAACGCCACCCCGTACCGTCCGTCCGCGCTCGGCGGCACCGGTGCCGTACCCCCGCCCACCCGTCGCTTCGCCAGCTGCACCTCGGCCAGTACCAGGCCCACCGTCGCCGCCCCGATCAGCCCGACGCTTCCACCGCCGTAGGCCGCTCCCGCCGCGATCCGCCGTGCCACCCTCGCACTCGACACAGTCCGGTCCACCTCCTCCTCGCCGTACAGCCGTACACAGCACTACCTGCCCCGTGAGGCCCCCGGCCCAATCGCCCCGCCCGGCCCCGGGGTGTCGCGGGGAGGGGCCGCGGGCCCCGGCGCCGTCGTCCCTCACCACGGGTCCGCCTCTTGCGCATACTCTTGGCTGACCATCTCGGAGACCCCGGAGTACACGGTGCAATTCCACGATTCGATGATCAGCCTTGTCGGCAACACCCCGCTGGTGAGGCTGCGCAATGTATCGGCAGGCATTCAGGCGACGGTCCTGGCCAAGGTCGAGTACTTCAACCCCGGCGGGTCCGTGAAGGACCGCATCGCCCTGCGCATGATCGAGGCGGCCGAGCAGAGCGGCGAGCTGAAGCCCGGCGGCACGATCGTCGAGCCGACCAGCGGCAACACCGGCGTCGGCCTGGCCATCGTGGCCCAGCAGAAGGGCTACCGCTGCATCTTCGTCTGCCCCGACAAGGTGTCCACCGACAAGATCAACGTGCTGCGCGCGTACGGCGCCGAGGTCGTGGTCTGCCCGACCGCCGTCGACCCGGAGCACCCGGACTCCTACTACAACGTCTCCGACCGGCTGGTCCGTGAGACCCCGGGGGCGTGGAAGCCCGACCAGTACTCCAACCCGAACAACCCGCGGTCGCACTACGAGACGACGGGCCCCGAGCTCTGGGAGCAGACGGAGGGGAAGATCACCCACTTCGTCGCGGGAGTCGGCACCGGCGGCACGATCACCGGCACCGGCCGCTACCTCAAGGAGGTCAGCGGCGACAAGGTCCGGATCGTCGGCGCCGACCCGGAGGGCTCCGTCTACTCCGGCGGTTCCGGCCGCCCGTACCTCGTCGAGGGCGTCGGCGAGGACTTCTGGCCGAGCGCCTACGACCGCACGGTCACGGACGAGATCGTCGCGGTCTCGGACAAGGACTCCTTCCAGATGACCCGCCGCCTGGCCAAGGAGGAGGGGCTGCTCGTCGGCGGTTCCTGCGGCATGGCGGTCGTCGGCGCGCTGGAGGTCGCCAAGCGGCTCGGCCCCGACGACGTGGTGGTCGTCCTGCTGCCGGACAGCGGCCGCGGCTACCTCAGCAAGATCTTCAACGACGAGTGGATGGCCGACTACGGCTTCCTGGAGGACACCGGCACCTCCGCGCGGGTCGGTGCCGTCCTCGACTTCAAGGAGGGCCCGCTCCCGTCCCTCGTCCACATGCACCCGGAGGAGACGGTCGGCGAGGCCATCGACGTACTCCGCGAGTACGGCGTCTCGCAGATGCCGATCGTGAAGCCGGGCGCCGGACACCCCGACGTGATGGCCGCCGAGGTCATCGGCTCCGTCGTCGAGCGGCAGCTCCTGGACGCCCTGTTCACCCAGCGGGCCTCGCTCTCCGACCCGCTGGAGAAGCACATGTCGGCCCCGCTGCCGCAGGTCGGTTCCGGCGAACCCGTCGAGGACCTGATGGCGGTGCTCAGCGGGACGGAGGGCGCCGACGCGGCGATCGTCCTCGTCGAGGGGAAGCCGAAGGGCGTCGTGAGCAGGCAGGACCTGCTGGCCTTCCTCGCGAAGGGTGCCGCTCCCAAGCAGTGACGCCGGGATTTCCGGGCGACGCGGAAACGGTACGAGCCCGACACGTACGCGCAGCACCCGGTTAACACGGCTCCGGCACAGTAAGGGGTGTCGGCAGGGAAACCCGCCGGCACCCGATACGGCGACACGGACTACGGAGCGGCTCCCGGACCTCCACCGTCGCCTCGGACGCGGCCTCCGGCCCTGACCCGGACCGCGTCCTTCGCGGGGACCGCCGTCGTCCCGCCCCCCGGGCGACCGGGGGTGCGGCGGTCCCCGCGACATACTTCCCCGCCCGGTACGACCGGCGGGGCCACCGGCCTCAGTCGCGCCGGTCCGACTCACCGCCCCGCTTCGCACGCGCCCACGGCCACGTCCGCGCGGCGTGCACGGCGTTCACCCCGATGATCCCCAGCCAGGCCACCACGAGGCCCTCGATCCCGGCGTTGGCGACGCCGATCGTGGACAGCGGGACGGCCAGCACCAGCGAGACGGACGCGAAGCCGAACCGCTCCCCGAAGGAGGCGCCGGACGGCCGGTCGGGGCCCCGGGCGACGGAGACCCGCTGCTCGGCGAGATGCCGCCGCACGCGTCGGTCCAACGTGCCGTCGAGCCGCTGCTCGACCTTCTCCAGGAACGAGTCGACGAGTGCGCTCTCGTACTCCGGCCCCAGATCGGCGCGGGCCCTCAAGGTGGCGTCGAGCTCTCGTCCGAGTTCGGGGTCACGGGCGTCCATGGCCTTCACGGTACGGAGCCGGGCCACCCGGGTCAGTGGGGCTAACCCCCCTGTTCAGGACCGGGGGCCCCGCCGACGGGTCAGGCGGGCGTCACCTCCGCCAGGAACGCCTCCGGGGTGACCGCGTAGCCCATGGCGTTGATGACGGCCACCGGGGTGCGGTCGAAGAGGACGGTGGGGGTCGACCGGACGCCGCTGTTCTCGAAGGCCAGCGAGACCTGCGCCGCCCAGGGCAGGTACTTCCCCTCCAGCACGTTCTGCTGGAAGTCCCCCGAGCGCAGTGCCTCGATCTCGTCGGCGAGCCGGAGGAGGTTGTTCCGGTCGGCGAAGGAGTCCTCGTCCTCGCTGGGCTGATCGGCGTACAGGGCGCGCAGGTAGTGCATGAACGGCTGCGAGCCCACATCGGCGGCGGCTCCCAGCGCGGCCAGTGCCTCCAGGGAACCGCTGCCGCCGGCCGAGGCGTCGAGGAACGTCCCGAAGTGGTGGTCCACCGCGAACCGGCCCTCGTCCGCGGCCCGCTCCATCACGGCACCGAGGTCGAGCTCCATGCGCTTGCAGTACGGGCAGCGCAGATCGGCGTAGACGCTCAGCACGTGGGCGGCGTTCTCGTCCCCGTAGCGGACGATGACGCCGCCGGGGCCTGTCGTGTTGGCTGGGATCATGGTCCCAGGGTCGGCAGGGGAGCGCCGTACCGCAATGCGAGCCGGGCCCGCTGTATATGGACATGCAGGCCGCGTGCTGGCTGAATGGGAATGGTCGGCACCGGTGTGGTGCGAGAACATCTTCGGAGGGGACGCGATGAGCGGGAGCAGCCCGGCGGCGCGGTTGCAGGCGCTCTTCGAGGGGCGCCGGCTGACACCCACCCAGCGGCGGATCGCCCACTCCCTGGTGCGCAGGGCCGCCGACGCCCCCTTCCTGTCCAGCGTGGAGCTGGCCGAACTGGCCGGGGTGAGCCAGCCCTCCGTCACCCGGTTCGCCGTCGCACTCGGCTTCGACGGCTACCCGGCGCTGCGCAGGCACCTGCGCGAGGTGGCGCCCGCCGAGGGGGAGGCGGAGAGCGACGCGCCCGCGCACAACGAGTACCAGCAGGCCGTCCTCGCCGAGATCGAGAATCTGCGGCAGCTCGCCGGGCTGCTCGCCGACACCGGGCCCGTGGAGCGCGCCGGACGGCTGCTGGCCGGGTCCCGCCCGTTGCCGGTGCTCGGGCTGCGGGCCGCCTCCTCGCAGGCACGGGGCTTCGGATACTTCGCCGCCAAGGTGCACCCCGACGTACGGGTGCTCGACGAGGGCGGCAGCATGCTGCACGACCGCATCGACGCCGCCCGGCGCGCGGGCGCCGACGCGCTGCTGTGCTTCGCGCTGCCCCGCCACCCCCGCGAGGTCGTGGACGCCCTCGGCTACGCGCGGGGGCGGGGCCTGACCGTGGTGACGGTGGCCGACTCGGCCTTCGCCCCGGTCGCCGAGCACAGCGATCTGCTGATCCCGGCCGCCGTGGGGACGGGCCTCGCCTTCGACACCGCCTGCGCGCCGATGATGCTGGGGCGGGTGCTGCTGGAGGCGATGTGCGACGGGCTGCCCGACGCGCAGGCGCGGCTGGAGGAGTTCGACGCACGGGCGGCGGCGCGGGCCCTCTTCGCCGGGTAGCGGCCGCCGGCGCCCCGTGGCGGCGTCCGGCCCTTCGGGGATTTCTCAGACAGCGCTCATCTGCGCCCATTAATCTCCGCGCCCAGAAGGTCCACAGAGAGCTGGGAGAGGGGTACGGGACGTGGGGCGCGGAGCGCAGTCGTTGGCGAGGGTGGCCGTGATCGTGCGGGCCGGGGCCGCGCCGATGTGGTGGCCGGGAGTGGTGGCGGCGGCCGTCGGGGCCTTCGTACCGGGGCTGACCGGCCGTCGGATCGGACTGCTGGCCGGGGCGGCGCTGTTCCTGCTGACGGCCGCGGTGGTGGCGTCGGTCCGGATGCGGCGGTACGGGCAGCTCGCCGGGTCGGCGACGCGGGCCGGGCGCGGGGACTTCCTCCAGGACCGTGACGTGACCGTACGCCGGTGGCGGCGCGGGCACCGGTGGTGGCTGCTCGGGGCGTTCCTGGTGGCCGTGGCGAGCGCGTTCGTGGTGCCCGGGGCCGGTGGGCTGGTGCTGGCCGGCGCCGGTGCCGGGCTCTGGCTGAAGGCGGTGCGCATCGGGCGCCGGGAGGTCCGGGACGACGTCCTGTACTGGGTGCGCACCGACTGGGTGGAGCGGGGGCGGCCCGCGGGCCCCCAGGTGGAGGCGTACCGGACGACCGGGCCGATGGCGGGGGACGCCGCGCCGGGAGGGGCGCGGCGTCACCGCCGCTGAGGGCCTGCCTCGGGGCCTGCCGGGGGGCGTGGCCGCCCGGTCCGCAGGCCACCCGGGCGGGCGCTCAGACCTCCAGGTCGGCCTCGATCTTCTTCAGCTGGTGGCGGGCCATCGCGAGGTTGGCCCGGCCGGAGTCCAGGACGAGGTAGAGGAACAGGCCGTTGCCGCCCCGGGCCTTGAGGAGCCGGATCATGTGGTACTGGGTGCCGAGGGTGATCAGGATGTCCTCGATCTCGTCCTTGAGCCCCAGGTGCTCCATCGTGCGGAGCTTGGCGCGGACCACGTCGGTGTTGCCCGCCGCGGCGACCTCCAGGTTGAAGTCCTTGCCGCCGCCGAGGGTGCCCAGGGCCATGCCGCTGGTGTAGTCGACGAGGGCGACACCGGTGGCGCCCTCGATCGACGTCATCGCGTCCTTCAGTGCCGTTTCGGTGTTGGCCATGAGTGCTCGTTTCCTTTCCCTGGCCGGCCGGGTGGCCGGTCCGTTTCTGGCTGTGGTGCGGGTCTGTCGACGTGTGCCGGGCGGTGTCATGGAAGTCGGCCCGCATCCGGCGCGGGGCGCCGGGGCAGGGCCCCGGTCCGGTCGGGGCGCTGCGGGGGCGCGGGGCGTTCGGCCTGCTCCAGGACGGCGTCCACGACCTCGCCGATCCGGGCGCCGGAACGCCGGCCCTCCAGATGGAGCCGGCCGACGTTGATGCGGTCCTCGGCGAGCAGGGTCAGCACGGCGGAGGAGCCCGCCGCGTAGGTGGCGATGTATCCGCTGCCACCGCGGACCAGCAGTTCGCGGAAGCCGCCTCGGCCGGTGGCGTCCGTCATACGGATCGCCACCCCGAGGGCGGCCGCGGTGAGGGCGGCGACGCCCTCGGCCTCGACGCCCGGGGTGTCCTGGGCGACGACCAGTCCGTCGGTGCTGGCGGCCAGCGCACCGGTCAGGAGCGGCACCCGGGCCCGTAACCGCTGGAGCTCGTCGAGGACGTCCTGTGCTTCGGCCTCGGGCACCATCAGCTGTCTCCTCCCGGCACGCTGTCTGAGCGCGCGTATCACAGGGCCTCCAATGCGTCGCGGAGCCGGCGCAGCAGGGCGACGTCGGGGTCGGCCGTGACCTCGGGGAAGGTGATCCGGCCGGCCGCGTCGTCCGGGCCGGACGAGGCGGGGCGAACCGTTTCGACCAGCCCGGCCGCCGCGAGCCTGCGGAGGTCGACCAGGATGTGGAAGGCCGAGCGGCCCAGCTCCTGGGCGATGTCCGTGGCCGTACGCACGCCGTCCACCAGGTCCAGGACGCGGCGCTGGCGCGGCGGTACGGGCGCGTCGACCGGCCGGGCCGTGGGGGCCAGGGAGGCGCTGTCGGTGAGGGCGTCCGGCCAGATCCGGTCCAGCAGCTCCCGGCGCCGGAGCGTCTCGCGCTGCACGGCGTCCACGGGGACGGGGCGGACGGGGCCGATCCAGTGGGAGACCCCGTACCGGAAGCGGGCGGGGGCGCTGGTCGGTGCGAGGGCGAAGAAGGCCGCGTCGTACAGGGCGCCCAGATGGCACAGCTCCAGTGCGCCGCCCGGCACCCGCCCGCTGTCCACGAGGTAGCGGCCGACGCGTCGTCCGGCGCCCGCCTGGGCGACCGCGTCCCACCAGCCCTCGCTGCGTAACGCGCCGCCGGTGGTGAGCAGGACGTCGATGCCGGGGGTGGCGGGGCTCTCGGCGTGCACGACCTGCCCGTCGGCGAGGTAGAGCGTGCCGTGGTCGCGTATCAGGGCGCCGGTGGCGCGTTCCGCCGCGAGCCGCTGGAGCATCGGGGAGAGCACGGTCGGGCCGGGTATCCGGGGCCGGGTGGTCGCGGTGGGTCTCATGCCAGGACCAGCCGCTCCGCGATCTCGCCGAGCTTGATGCGGGCGAGTGCGAGGTTGCCCTCCGAGCGGTCCAGCCACAGGTGGAAGAAGACGCTGCTGTCGAACGCCGTCTCGACGAAACGCAGGATGTGGTAGCCGGGGGCGGTGGTGACGATGACGTCCTCGACCGCGGGTAAGGGGGGCGCCCCGGGGGAGGGGCCGGCCTGAGCCTGGGCGAACACCGGCTGCTCGGCGGCCATGCGCGCCACCTCGGCGGTCTCGGCGGCCGTCGCCTCGTGGTCGCCGTTGGGCGATTCGCCGATGGTGCCGAGGGCGAGGCCGCTCGTCCAGTCGACGACCGCGGCGCCCCTGGCACCGGGCAGCCTCATGACTTCGAGCAGGCACTCGTCGATTCCGGGCACCGCTGACTCCCCTCCCGACGCAGGCGTACGGCTGTGTTGGAGAGGCTACGCAACGTGCTCGCCCCCGGTGGGAGTTCTGGCATTTTCCATAGGTACATGCGAGGCGTCGTGTAAGGGCCGGGCGGATGTACGTGGCAGGACCGCCTGTTGACTAGGAGTATTCATGGGATCAGGATGTGAATAGTCCAGTCACAGTCGCGAGGAGGCATCCCCATGTCAGGACCCCGCCCCGTTCGGGCACCGCGCGGTACGGAGCTGAGCGCCCTGGGCTGGCAGCAGGAGGCCGCCCTCCGCATGCTCCAGAACAACCTCGACCCCGAGGTCGCCGAACACCCCGACAAGCTCGTCGTCTACGGCGGCACGGGGAAGGCGGCCCGTGACTGGCGCTCCTTCGACGCCATGGTCCGTACCCTGCGGACGCTCGAACAGGACGAGACGATGCTGGTCCAGTCGGGGCGGCCGGTCGGCGTGATGCGGACCCACGAGTGGGCACCGCGCGTCCTGATCGCCAACTCCAACCTGGTGGGCGACTGGGCCAACTGGGAGGAGTTCCGCCGGCTGGAGGCGCTCGGGCTGACCATGTACGGGCAGATGACCGCCGGTTCCTGGATCTACATCGGGACCCAGGGCATCCTCCAGGGCACCTACGAGACGTTCGCCGCCGTCGCCGCGAAGAGGTTCGGCGGGACGCTGGCCGGGACCATCACGCTGACGGCCGGGCTCGGCGGCATGGGCGGGGCCCAGCCGCTGGCCGTGACCATGAACGACGGCGTCGCCCTCTGCGTCGACTGCGACCCGCGCGCCATCGAGCGCCGCATCGAGCACAAGTACCTGGACGTGAAGGCCGACTCCCTGGAGCACGCGCTCCGACTGGCCGTCGAGGCCCGTGACGCGCGGCGCCCGCTCTCCATCGGCCTGCTCGGCAACGCGGCTCAGCTGCTGCCCCGGATGCTCGCCGAGGGCGCCCCCGTCGACATCGTCACGGACCAGACCAGCGCGCACGACCCGCTCGCCTATCTGCCCGTGGGCGTCGACTTCGACGACATGGCCTCGTACGCGGCCGAGAAGCCCGCGGACTTCACCCGGCGTGCCCGTGAGTCGATGGCCGCGCACGTCGAGGCGATGGTCGGCTTCATGGACGCGGGGGCCGAGGTCTTCGACTACGGCAACTCGATCCGGGGCGAGGCCCAGCTCGCCGGATACGCGCGGGCGTTCGACTTCCCCGGCTTCGTCCCGGCGTACATCCGGCCGCTCTTCTGCGAGGGCAAGGGCCCGTTCCGGTGGGCGGCGCTCTCGGGCGAGGCGTCGGACATCCACAAGACGGACAAGGCGCTCCTGGACCTCTTCCCGGAGAACGAGTCGCTGCACCGCTGGATCCGGATGGCCGGCGAGCGGGTCCACTTCCAGGGGCTGCCCGCGCGCATCTGCTGGCTCGGCCAGGGCGAGCGCGACAAGGCGGGCGACATGTTCAACGACATGGTCGGCAACGGCACCCTCGCCGCCCCGCTCGCGATCGGCCGCGACCACCTGGACTGCGGTTCGGTGGCTTCCCCCTACCGTGAGACGGAAGCCATGCTCGACGGCTCCGACGCCATCGCCGACTGGCCGCTGCTGAACGCCATGGTGAACGTCGCCTCCGGCGCCTCCTGGGTCTCCATCCACCACGGCGGCGGCGTCGGCATGGGCCGCTCCATCCACGCGGGCCAGGTCTCGGTCGCCGACGGCACGAAGCTGGCCGGCGAGAAGATCCGCCGCGTCCTCACCAACGACCCCGGCATGGGCGTCATCCGGCATGTGGACGCGGGCTACGACATCGCCGAGTCGGTGGCGGACGAGCGCGGTGTGCGCATCCCGATGCGGGAGGAAGGAACCGCGTGAGCGACACCTTCCACGCCATGTGGCGCTCGCTGCGGCCCATCGGCCGCAGCGGTGCCTCCGGCGGATACCGCCGCTACGCCTGGACCGGAGCCGACGCCGAGTGCCGCCTGTGGTTCCAGGCGCAGGCCGAGGCGCGCGGCCTCGACCACGAGGTCGACCGCAACGGCAACCAGTGGGCCTGGCTCGGCGATCCGCTTCGCGGGGACGCCGTGGTCACCGGTTCCCACCTCGACTCCGTGCCCGACGGCGGCGCCTTCGACGGCCCCCTCGGCGTGGTGTCCTCCTTCGCCGCCCTGGACGAACTCCGCCGCAGGGGAGCGGTGTTCACCAGGCCCTTCGCCATCACCAACTTCGGCGACGAGGAAGGGGCCCGCTTCGGGCTCGCCTGCGTCGGCTCCCGGCTCGCCGCCGGGCAGCTCACCGTGGAGCACGCGCACCGGCTCCGCGACGGGGAGGGCGTCTCGCTCCCGCAGGCCATGGAAGCCGCCGGGTACGACCCCGACGCCATCGGCCCCGACCCCGAACGGCTCGCCCGCATCGGCGCGTTCGTGGAGCTCCACGTGGAGCAGGGGCGCGCCCTCGACATCGGCGGGGACCCGGTCGGCGTCGCCTCCGCCATCTGGCCGCACGGCCGCTGGCGGTTCGACTTCCGGGGCGAGGCCAACCACGCGGGCACCACGCGACTCGCCGACCGCCGGGACCCGATGCTCACGTACGCCGAGACGGTGCTGGCGGCCCGCCGGGAGGCGGAACTCGCCGGTGGTCTCGCCACGTTCGGCAAGATCGCCGTCGAACCGAACGGGGTCAACGCGATCCCCTCCCTCGTACGGGGCTGGCTCGACTCGCGGGCCGCCGACCAGGACACCCTCGACACCCTGGTCGGCGCCGTCGAGCGCGCCGCCCGGGAACACGCCGAGAAGGCCGGGATCGCCCTGGACGTCGTACGGGAGTCCTTCACGCCCGTCGTGGAGTTCCGGCACGCCCTGCGGGACGAGATCCGCCGGGTGCTGGACGCCGGGGACCCGCACGGCACGGGCCGCCCGGTGCCCGTGCTCGGCACCGGAGCGGGCCATGACGCGGGTATTTTGTCCGCTTCCGTTCCCACGGCCATGCTGTTCGTACGGAACCCCACCGGCGTCTCGCACTCGCCGGCCGAACACGCCACCGAGGACGACTGCGTGGCCGGGGTGCTCGCACTCGCCGACGTACTGGAAGGTCTCGCGTGCAGCTGACACCACGACCGACGGGCACACCGGTGACCGCCACCTACTGGGCGTCCCACGCCTGGCTCGGCACCCATGTCGAAGCCGGGGTGGCCCTGGACGTCGCCGGGGGCCGCTTCGCCGCCGTCCGTACGGGCGTCGAGACACCGCCGCCCGGCGCCGTCGTCCTGCGCGGGCTGACCCTGCCGGGGCTGGCCAACACCCACTCGCACGCCTTCCACCGCGCCCTGCGCTCCAGCGTCCAGGTCGGCGCCGGGACCTTCTGGAGCTGGCGCGAGCTGATGTACCGGGTGGCCTCCCTGCTCACCCCCGACACCTACTACGAGCTGGCCCGCGCCACCTACGCCGAGATGGCCCTGGCCGGCATCACCTCCGTCGGCGAATTCCACTACCTGCACCACGCGCCCGGGGGCAGGCCCTACGACGACCCGAACGCGATGGGCGAGGCGCTCGTCGCGGCGGCGGCCGAGGCGGGCATCCGCATCACCCTGCTGGACACCGCCTACCTCGCCGCCGGATTCGGCGAGCAGCCCAACCGGCACCAGCTCCGCTTCTCCGACACCACCGCCGACGCCTGGGCCGAACGCGCCGCCGCCCTCCGAGGCGGTGACCACGCCCTGATCGGTGCCGCCGTGCACTCCGTACGCGCGGTCCCGGCGGACCAACTGGCGACCGTCGCGGCCTGGGCCGAGGAGCGCGGGGCCCCGCTCCATGTGCACCTGTCCGAGCAGACCGCCGAGAACGACGCCTGCGCCGCGGCCCACGGCTGCACGCCCACACGCCTCCTCGCCGACCACGGGGTGCTCGGCCCGCGCACCACGGCGGTCCACAGCACCCATCTGACCGCCGAGGACATCGACCTGCTCGGCTCCTCGGGCACCGGCACCTGCATGTGCCCCACGACCGAACGCGACCTCGCCGACGGCATCGGCCCGGCCGCCGCCCTCCAACGGGCCGGCTCCCCGCTGTCGCTGGGCAGCGACAGCCACGCGGTGATCGACCTCTTCGAGGAGGCCCGCGCGATGGAGCTCGACGAACGGCTGCGCACCCGGGTCCGCGGCCACTGGACCGCGGACGCGCTGCTGCGGGCCGCCTCCGCCGACGGGCACGCCGCACTCGGCCGCCCGGACGCGGGCACGCTGGAGCCGGGGGCCGCTGCCGACCTGACGACGATCGCGCTGGACTCCGTCAGAACAGCGGGGCCGGTGCCCCGGATGGCAGCCCAGGTGGCCGTATTCGCCGCCTCCGCCGCCGATGTACGGCACACGGTCGTGGCGGGACGCCACATCGTCCGCGACGGACGGCACACCACGGTCGAGGACGTGCCCCGGGCCCTCGCCTCGGCCGTCGCCGCCGTGTACCGCTGAGCCTCCGGCGGACGGCGCCCACGACCGCACGGCCGCGCCCACGCCGCACCGACCCACTCGACGAAAGCTGTCCCAGGATGACGACGACCGCCATCACCCACATCGCCACTCTGGTCACCAACGACCCCTCCCTCACAGACGGGACCCCCCTGGGCCTGATCCAGGACGCGGCCGTCGTCGTCGACGGCGACCGTGTCGTCTGGACCGGTGCGTCAAGCAAAGCACCCGCCACCGACAACGCCGTCGACGCGGGCGGCCGGGCGATGGTCCCGGGCTTCGTGGACTCCCACTCCCACCTGGTCTTCGCGGGCGACCGCACCCAGGAGTTCAACGCCCGCATGTCCGGCCGCCCCTACTCCGCCGGAGGCATCCGCACCACCGTCGCCGCCACCCGGGCCGCCGGCGACGAGCAGCTCTCCGCCAACGTCGCCCGCCACCTCGCCGAGGCGCTCCGCCAGGGCACCACCACCCTGGAGACCAAGTCGGGTTACGGCCTGACCGTCGAGGACGAGGCCCGCGCCCTGCGGATCGCCGCCGCCCACACCGACGAGGTCACCTACCTCGGCGCCCACATCGTCGCCCCCGAGTACGCCGACGACCCCGCCGGATACGTCGACCTGGTCACCGGGCCGATGCTGGACGCCTGCGCCCCGTACGCCCGTTGGATCGACGTCTTCTGCGAACGGGGCGCCTTCGACGGCGACCAGGCGCGTGCCGTCCTCACGGCGGGCCTGGCCAGGGGCCTGGGCGCCCGGGTGCACGCCAACCAGCTCGGGCACGGCCCCGGCGTCCAGCTCGCCGTCGAGCTCGGTGCCGCCTCCGCCGACCACTGCACCCACCTCACCGACGCGGACGTCGACGCGCTCGGCCAGGGAGGCACCGTCGCGACCCTGCTCCCGGGCGCGGAGTTCTCCACCCGCGCCGCGTGGCCCGACGCCCGGCGGCTGCTCGACGCCGGTGCCACCGTCGCCCTGTCCACGGACTGCAACCCCGGTTCCTCGTACACCTCGTCGATGGCGTTCTGCATCGCCCTGGCCGTACGGGACATGGGCATGACCCCCGACGAGGCACTCTGGTCCGCCACCGCCGGAGGCGCCGCCGCGCTGCGCCGCACCGACATCGGCCGCATCGCGCCGGGCGCCCGCGCCGACCTCCTCCTGCTCGACGCCCCGAGCCACGTCCACCTCGCCTACCGCCCGGGTGTGCCGCTGACCGGTGCGGTCTGGCGGGGCGGAGAACGCGTCAGGTGACCGCGGCCCGGCCGGACGTGCGGAAGGACCCGCCCCTCGACGGGCGGGTCCTTCCGCAAAGCCGTACCGGCGGCGCCGTGGGCGGCCGGTCGTCGGTCACTCCTCGACGGTCAGGCCCCTGCGGAGCTTGACGAGCGTCCGGGAGAGCAGCCGGGACACGTGCATCTGCGAGATACCGAGCTCCTCGCCGATCTCGGACTGGGTCATGTTCGCGACGAACCGCAGGGAGAGGATCGTGCGGTCGCGCAGCGGCAGCGAGGCGATCAGCGGCTTCAGGGACTCGATGTACTCGATGCCCTCGAGGCCGTTGTCCTCGTAGCCGAGGCGGTCGGCGAGCGCGCCCTCGTTGTCGTCGTCCTCGGGCTTGGCGTCCAGCGAGCTCGCGGTGTACGCGTTGCTCGCGGTCATGCCCTCGACGACCTCCTCGTGCGTGATGCCGAGGCGCTCGGCGAGCTCCACCACGGTGGGGGCGCGGTCCAGCTGCTGGGCCAGCTCGTCGCCCGCCTTGGCGAGGTCGAGGCGCAGCTCCTGCAGCCGGCGCGGGACGCGCACGGACCAGCTGGTGTCCCGGAAGAAGCGCTTGATCTCGCCGATGATCGTGGGCATCGCGAAGGTGGGGAACTCGACGCCGCGGCTGAGCTCGAAGCGGTCGATCGCCTTGATCAGGCCGATCGTGCCGACCTGGACGATGTCCTCCATCGGCTCGCTGCGCGAACGGAACCTCGCGGCGGCGAACTTGACCAGGGCGAGGTTGAGCTCGACCAGGGTGTTGCGGACGTAGGCGTACTCGTGCGTGCCCTCTTCGAGGGTTTCGAGCCGGGCGAAGAGCGTCTTCGACAGAGCCCTGGCGTCGATGGCGCCGATCTCGTCGTAGGGAGGGATCTCGGGGAGATCCTCGAGGCCGTCCAGGGGAAGGCCGTAGGCGTCGCTCGTGGCGACACCGGCGCGCGGGCCGGGAACGGCGCTCGCGGCGGGGGAGTCGGAATCGGTCGGTCCCTGAGGACATGCCGACGTCGCGATATGGGTACGCGATACGTCGAGCCGGGGTGACATGGTTCTCCTCCATCGTTCTCGGCATATGGCTGCCGATGCCCATACGTGTTCCTGCGGTGAAGCGGCGCCTCCGAAGCCGGTTGAGTTCCGATGAGAGATGACCCTTCTACCCTTACCCGGTTCCAGCCACGAGTTACAAGCGCCAATTACGCCTATATGTCCGGTTTGTTGAGTTCTTCGACTACCGTGTGGCGAGGGAAACGCGTAATGTTTCACGGACGTCGGCAAGAGCCGCGCGGACAACCGTGCACATGGTGCTGCGGACAGTGACGGACGGCGAAGAGGGACGGGCGATGGACCGCGGGACGGTCGGCAGTGCGAACCGGGGTCGGCTTCAGGTCGAGGCCCGGACCGAGGGACTCAGCGAGGTCGTGACGCCGGTGGGTGAGCTCGATCACCACACCGCCGATCTGCTGCGCGAGCCTCTGGAGAGCGCGGTCGAACAGGGGCGTGCGCGCCTGGTGGTCGACTGCTCGGGACTCGAGTTCTGCGACTCCACCGGGCTCAACGTGCTGCTCGGCGCCCGCCTGAAGGCCGAGGCGGCCGGGGGAGGGGTCCATCTGGCCGGAATGCAGCCTGTGGTGGCTCGCGTCTTCGAGATCACGGGGGCGGAGGCGGTCTTCACCGTCCACGCCACGCTCGAAGACGCTCTGAGTACCTGACCTGTGGGTGCTTCCAGGCAGGCCCGGGGCCGCGGACGACCCGTCTATCGCTCATGTCACGCTCTTGGCGTAGACGAGGTGGGTGTCGTCACGATCCGGTCGGGCAGAAGACATCCCGTCGGGGTCATGGAACCCGCACACTCTGTATCTGACCATTATCTGTTCGTGGCAACACGGTGAATCGGTGAGGTGAAGCGCTGATGAGCACCACCCGGCAGCATCCGCCGGGCGGCCTCGGCCGCGAGCCGGACGGTGGGGGCCCAGCCTCCTCCGTACCTGCGGACCGGCGGTGGCGCACCCTCTCGTTGCGGCAGGCCAGCGGCATCGTGCCGACGGCCCGGGACTTCGCCCGGCAGGCTCTGCACGACTGGGGCTGGCTGCCCGCGGCCGGCGCCGACCGGCGGGCCGCCGCCGAGGACGTCCTGCTCGTCGTCTCCGAGCTCGTCACGAACGCCTGTCTGCACGCGGACGGGCCCGAGGAGCTCCGTATCGCCTGCTCACCGAAGGTGCTGCGGGTCGAGGTCGTCGACCGGGGGGCCGGCCAGCCCGCGCCCCGTACGCCGCACCGCGCGGGTCGGCCCGGTGGGCACGGCATGTTCATCGTGCAGCGGCTCTGCCTGGACTGGGGCGTCGTGCGCACCCCTGACGAGCCGGGCAAGACCGTCTGGGCGGAGCTCGCCGCACCACCCGCCTGACCCCACCGTCCGTCCGGAACAGCGCGCCGCCTCCGCGGCGCGCTGTTCCGCGTTCCGGGGCCCGGCCGGGCCCGCGCGCCAGGAGGCCCGCGAGACGGAAGGAGGGGCGCCGCACGGTGTGCGGCGCCCCTCCTTCGTCGACGGGTCCGTCAGCGGACCTCGCCCATGTGCTCCTTGACCTTCTTGCGGTACATGTAGACCGCGACTCCCGCGAGGACGGCCAGGGCCGCCTCCACCGCGACGGCGGTCGTCCCGTTCAGGTCGACACCGAAGACGGCCGGGTTCGACAGCAGACCGGTGATGGAGTCACCCGCGGTGACCGCGAGGAACCACACGCCCATCATCTGCGAGGCGTACTTCGCCGGAGCCATCTTCGTGGTGACCGACAGGCCGACGGGGGAGAGGCACAGCTCACCGACCGTCTGGATCAGGTAGATGCCCACGAGCCACATCGGGCTGACCAGGTTGCCGTCCGAGGACATGGTGAGAGGCACCAGGAAGAAGAAGAACGAGACGCCGACGAAGAACAGACCGGCGGAGAACTTCGCGACCGTCGAGGGCTCGCTCCCCTTGCGGTTCAGCCAGAGCCAGATCCAGGCGAAGACCGGGGCCAGTGCCATGACGAAGACCGGGTTCAGCGACTGGTACCAGGAGGAGGGGAACTCGAAGCCGAGCAGCGAGCCCGAGGCCTTGGTCTCGCCGAAGGCCTGGACCGTGGAACCGCCCTGGTCGTAGATCATCCAGAAGACGGCGGCGGCCACGAAGAACCAGATGTAACCGGTCATCTTCGACTGCTCGCCGGCCGACAGCTCCTTGTCCCGCTTGATCCGGATCAGCACGCCGGCCGGGATGATCAGCCCGATCACGGTCAGCGGGATCATCGCCCAGTTCAGGGTGAAGTGGCCGGTCAGGCCCACGATGCCGTAGAAGACGGCCGCCACGATCAGCCAGATGAGCCCCTTGCGCAGCCAGGAGGCCCGCTCCTCGGCCGCGAGCGGCTTCGGGACCAGGCTGCTCTGCGGGCTGAGGTTGCGCGTGCCGAACAGGAAGATCATCAGGCCCAGCGCCATGCCGACCGCCGCGAGCGCGAAGCCCAGGTGCCAGTTCACGGTCTGGCCGACGGTGCCGATGATCAGCGGGGCGAAGAAGGCACCGACGTTGATGCCCATGTAGAAGATCGTGAAGCCGCCGTCACGGCGCGGGTCGTTGGGCCCGTCGTAGAGGTGGCCCACCATCGTCGAGATGTTGGCCTTCAGCAGACCCGAGCCGAGCGCCACCAGCGCGAGGCCGACGAAGAACGTCGGCTGTCCCGGCAGGGCGAGGACCAGGTGGCCCGCCATGATGGTCATCGCCGCGATCGCGACGGTCTTGCGGGGCCCCCACACACGGTCCCCGAGCCACCCGCCGGGCATGGCCAGGAGATAGACCATCGACAGGTAGACGGAGTAGATGGCCGTGGTGGTGGCCAGATCCATCCCCAGGCCGCCGCCGAGGCTGCCGTCCTTGGCGTCGGGGCCTCCGGAGAGCAGGTAGACGACGAGCAGAGCCCGCATCCCGTAGAAGCTGAAACGCTCCCACATCTCGGTCATGAAGAGAGTGGCCAGGCCGCGGGGGTGGCCGAAGAAGGTCTTCTGCGAGCCAGTCGTACTGGCCGAGTCCTTCGTCAGGCTGGACGCCATGGTCGATCCTTGCTGGTCGGGACGCGCCGCTTCGTGAGCGGTACGCGCCCGGTGGGGGGTGGCCGGCACCGGTACGGCCTCGCCCCACCCCCGACGCCTCAAGGGGTTTCGATCCTGCCACCGGCTCCGTGGGGGAGCCGCGAGGCCATCGGGGACAGACCGCACCAGGATCCACACCCGGTGCGCGTCCTCGCGCTCCGGGCCCGGCCCACAGGTCATTCACTGAGTCGCAGCCGGCGGGGACCGGCTCGTACACGAAAGGACCTTCGGCGCGCGGAACGCTGCCCAAAGGTCCTCGGTGGTGCAACAGGCGTCGAGTCACCATACGACATGAGACACGCCGATATGGAAGGACTTGAGACATGGATCACAGGCGGCCCTGGAACCACGCTCTCATATTCGAAGGTGGATGACCGATTCGTGTCGCTGACCCACAGGGCGTCCTCGGCCCCTCACCCCAGGTGGCTCGCGCGGACTACCATCACTCCATGACCCGTGTACTGCTCGCCGAGGACGACGCATCCATTTCGGAGCCGCTGGCTCGCGCCCTGCGGCGCGAGGGGTACGAGGTCGAGGTGCGGGAGGACGGACCGACCGCGCTCGACGCCGGGCTCCAGGGCGGCGTCGACCTGGTCGTACTCGATCTGGGGCTGCCCGGGATGGACGGCCTGGAGGTCGCCCGGCGGCTGCGCGGCGAAGGTCTCGCCGTACCGATCCTGGTGCTCACCGCGCGGGCCGACGAGGTCGACACGGTGGTCGGCCTGGACGCCGGGGCCGACGACTACGTCACCAAGCCCTTCCGCCTCGCCGAGCTGCTCGCCCGGGTCCGCGCCCTGCTGCGCCGGGGCGCCACCGAGCCCGCCCCGCAGCCCGCCACCCACGGCGTGCGGATCGACGTCGAGTCGCACCGGGCCTGGATGGGGGACGAGGAACTTCAGCTCACCGCCAAGGAGTTCGACCTGCTGCGGGTCCTCGTACGGGACGCCGGCCGGGTCGTCACCCGCGACCAGCTGATGCGCGAGGTCTGGGACACCACCTGGTGGTCGTCCACCAAGACGCTGGACATGCACATCTCCTGGCTCCGCAAGAAGCTCGGGGACGACGCGGCCAACCCCCGTTACATCGCCACCGTGCGGGGCGTCGGCTTCCGGTTCGAGAAGAGCTGACGTACAGAGACAGTCATGCGTCGCCGACTGATCAATTCCACGCTCGCCGTGGTGCTCGTGGTGATCGCCGTCTTCGGCCTCTCCCTCGTCATCGTGGAGTCCCGCACCATCAGCAACAGCGCCCAGGAGAGCGTCGACTCGGAGGCGCTGCGCCTGATCAGCGTCGTGGAGAGCCGGCTGCTCGGCGACGAGCGGATCACGCCCGACGTGCTGGACGAGCAGGTGGACACCAACCGCTACGCACGCGTCGAGATCCCCGGGCGCTCCCCGATCGAGGTCGGCGAGCGCCCCACGGACAGCGTCATCCGCAGTACGGAGGTGGGGGAGCAGGGAGAGCGGGTCACCGTCGAGGAGTCCGGCTCCGCCGTCACCCGCGAGGTCGGCCGGACCCTGCTGATCATCGGGGCGGTCGCCCTGCTGGCGATCGTCTCCGCCGTGCTGCTGGCCGTACGCCAGGCCAACCGGCTCACCTCGCCGCTCACCGACCTCGCCGAGACCGCCGAGCGCCTGGGCTCCGGCGACCCGCGCCCCCGGCACAAGCGGTACGGGGTGGCCGAGCTGGACCGCGTCGCCGACGTCCTGGACTCCTCCGCCGAGCGGATCGCCCGCATGCTGACCGCCGAACGCCGCCTCGCCGCGGACGCCTCGCACCAGCTGCGCACCCCGCTGACCGCGCTCTCCATGCGGATCGAGGAGATCTCCGTCACCGACGACCCGGACACGGTGAAGGAGGAGGCGAGCATCGCGCTCACCCAGGTCGAGCGGCTGACCGACGTGGTGGAGCGGCTGCTGACCAACGCCAGGGACGCGCGCACCGGCTCCGCCGTCGTCTTCGACCTCGACGAGGTCGTCAAGCAGCAGCTGGAGGAGTGGCGTCCGGCCTACCGCAGCGCGGGGCGTGCCGTCGTGTGCTCCGGCAAGCAGGGGCTGCGGGCCGTCGGTACGCCCGGAGCGGTCGCCCAGGTGCTCGCCGCGCTGATCGAGAACTCGCTGATGCACGGCGGCGGCACGGTCGCCCTGCGCACCCGGGTCACCGGCAACCAGGTGGTCGTCGAGGTGACGGACGAGGGCCCCGGGGTGCCCGCCGACCTCGGGGCGCGGATCTTCGAGCGGACCATCAGCGGCCGCAACTCCACCGGCATCGGCCTCGCCGTGGCCCGCGACCTCGCGGAGGCCGACGGCGGCCGTCTCGAACTGCTCCAGCAGCAGCCCCCGGTCTTCGCCCTCTTCCTCAGCCGGATCCCGCCGACGCGCAAGGAGGAGGACCGCCCGGTGCGCTGAGCGGCGCGCGGGGGTCAGCGGGAGACGGTCCCCGGGGTGGTCACCTCGTCGGCGGGTCGCCGTGGTTCCAGAAACCGGTCCGCGCTGAGCACGGCCTCCTCGGCGGGAAGCGTCCTGAAGACCCAGGTGCGGTACGACCAGAAGCGGAACAGGGTCGCGATCGAGATGCCGACCACCTTGAAGACGTTGCTCTGGACCGGGCTGTTCCAGCCGAAGCCGTACGTCGCGAGGTACAGCACGCCCGTCTCGATCACCGCGCCCGCGGCGCTGAACAGGAGAAACAGCGTCAGCTCGCGGGTCCGGCCGCTCTTGTCGCGGTCCCGGTAGGTCCAGTAACGGAAGCCGATGTAGTTGAAGAGGATGGCGACGACCGTCCCCATCAGCCCGGCCCGCACCACCGGGATGTCCGTGGTGCGCCAGATCAGGTTGGAGACGGCGATGTTCACGACCAGCCCGAGTGCGCCGACCGCGCCGAACTTGGCGACCTCCCGGGCCAGCAGATCAAGCCGGGCCCGCAACGCGCCCCGTTCGCTCATGGTGATCGCTCGCCCCGTCCGTTCGGTTCCGTCAACCCGGCCATGCTAACCAGCCCGCGCGTGTGATGCCCGTGAGCTGTGACGTGCGGGGGAAACGGGGGCCGGGGCGGCCTCGTCGGGGGAGGCGCCGCGGGCCCGATACCCTGGAACGGTGACGTTTCCGGTAGTCGGCATGGTCGGCGGGGGTCAGCTCGCCCGTATGACCCACGAGGCGGGTATCCCCCTCGGCCTCAGGTTCAAGCTCCTCAGTGACACCCCGCAGGATTCGGCGGCCCAGGTGGTGAGCGAAGTCGTCGTGGGCGACTACCGCGACCTGGACACGCTGCGGGACTTCGCGCGCGGCTGCGATGTGATCACCTTCGATCACGAGCACGTGCCCACCGAGCATCTGCGGGCCCTGGAGGCGGACGGCATCCCCGTCCGCCCCGGCCCCGACGCCCTGGTGCACGCCCAGGACAAGGGGGTGATGCGGGCCAGGCTCACCGAGATCGGCGCGCCCTGCCCCCGCCATCGCATCGTCGCCGACCCGGCCGACGCCGCCGCCTTCGCCGACGAGGTGGGGGGCTTCCCCGTCATCCTCAAGACGGTCCGCGGCGGTTACGACGGCAAGGGCGTCTGGGTGGTCCGCTCCGAGGCGGACGCGGCCGAGCCCTTCCGGGCCGGTGTGCCCGTGCTCGCCGAGGAGAAGGTCGACTTCGCCCGGGAGCTGGCGGCGAACATCGTCCGCTCCCCGCACGGCCAGGCCGTCGCCTACCCGGTCGTCGAGTCGATCCAGGTCGACGGCGTCTGCGACACCGTCATCGCCCCGGCACCCGGCCTGGACGAGCACCTGGCCGGCGAGGCCCAGCAGCTCGCCCTGCGGATAGCCGCCGAGCTGGGTGTGGTGGGGCACCTCGCGGTCGAGCTCTTCGAGACCCGCGACGGCCGCATCCTCGTCAACGAACTGGCCATGCGCCCGCACAACTCCGGGCACTGGACCCAGGACGGCGCGATCACCTCGCAGTTCGCCAACCACGTACGGGCGGTCCTCGACCTCCCGCTCGGCGACCCGCGCCCGCGCGCCGCCTGGACGGTCATGTGCAACGTCCTGGGCGGCGACTACCCGGACATGTACCAGGGCTACCTGCACTGCATGGCCCGCGACCCGCAGCTCAAGATCCACATGTACGGAAAGGACGTGAAGCCCGGCCGCAAGGTCGGCCACGTCAACACCTACGGCGACGATCTGGCGGACGTGCGGGAGCGCGCCCGGCACGCGGCCGACTACCTGCGAGGAACGATCACCGAATGACCGCACCCGGCTCGGCCCCTGTCATCGGCATCGTCATGGGCTCGGACTCCGACTGGCCCGTGATGGAAGCGGCCGCCAAGGCCCTGGACGAGTTCGAGATCCCCTACGAGGTCGACGTCGTCTCGGCCCACCGCATGCCGCGCGAGATGATCGCGTACGGCGAGGCGGCGGCCGGCCGGGGTCTCAAGGCGATCATCGCGGGGGCGGGGGGCGCGGCCCACCTTCCCGGCATGCTCGCCTCGGTCACCCCGCTGCCCGTCATCGGGGTCCCGGTGCCGCTGAAGTACCTGGACGGCATGGACAGCCTGCTCTCCATCGTCCAGATGCCGGCCGGAGTGCCCGTCGCCACCGTCTCGGTCGGCGGCGCGCGCAACGCGGGCCTGCTCGCCGCCCGCATCCTCGCCGCCCAGGACGCCGCCCTGCTGGAGCGGATGAACGACTTCCTGCGGGAGCTGAACGACCAGGCGACGGAGAAGGGCAAGCGGCTGCGCGCCAAGACGCAGGGCGCGGACTCCTTCGGTTTCGGGAAGTAGGGCCCCATGGACAACCTGGACCGCGCCCGGCTGCTCCTCGCCGACCACCCCGTGGTCGACGGCCACAACGACCTCCCCTGGGCCCTGCGCGAACAGGTCGGATACGACCTGGACGCCCGTGACATCGCCGTCGACCAGACCGGCGCCCTGCAGACCGACATCCCGCGGCTGCGGGCCGGCGGCGTCGGCGCGCAGTTCTGGTCCGTGTACGTCGCGACCAGCCTGACCGGCGACGACGCGGTCAGCGCCACGCTGGAACAGATCGACGTGGTCGGCGAGCTCCTCGCCCGCCACCCGGCCGACCTGCGGCGCGCCCTGACCGCCGACGACATGGAGCGGGCCCGCGCCGAGGGCCGGATCGCCTCCCTGATGGGGGCCGAGGGCGGCCACTCGATCAACAACTCCCTGGGCACCCTGCGCTCGCTGTACGCCCTCGGCGTCCGCTACATGACGCTGACGCACAACGACAACACCGACTGGGCGGACTCCGCGACCGACGCCCCGGGGGTCGGCGGCCTCTCCCAGTTCGGCCGCGAGGTCGTGCGCGAGATGAACCGCATCGGCATGCTGGTCGACCTCTCCCACGTGGCGGCCACCACCATGCGCGACGCGCTCGCCACCTCGGTCGCCCCGGTGATCTTCTCGCACTCCTCGGCCCGTGCCGTCTGCGACCACCCGCGCAACGTCCCGGACGACGTGCTGCGGATGCTGGCGGCCAACGGCGGCGTCGCCATGGCGACCTTCGTGCCGAAGTTCGTGCTCCCGGAGGCGGTCGAGTGGACCCTGGCCGCCGACCGCAACATGCGCGAACACGGCCTGCACCACCTGGACACCACCCCGACCGCGATGCGCGTCCACGCGGACTTCGAGGCGGCCCACCCGCGCCCGCTCGCCACCGTCGCGACGATCGCCGACCACCTCGGCCACATGCGCGAGATCGCCGGCATCGACCACATCGGCATCGGCGGCGACTACGACGGCACCGCGTTCCTGCCCTCGGGCCTGGAGGACGTCTCGGGCTACCCGAACCTCATCGCCGAACTGCTCTCCCGCGGCTGGTCGGACGCCGACCTGGCCAAGCTCACCTGGCAGAACGCGGTACGGGTGCTGCGCGACGCGGAAGCGGTCTCCCGCGAGCTGAGCGCCTCGCGCGGCCCGTCCCACGCCACGATCGAGGCACTGGACGGTCCGGCTCGCTGACGCGGCCGGAGAACGGGGAGGGGCGGGCGCCGTCAGGCGCCCGCCCCTCCCCGTTCTCCCGCCGCATTCCGCGCCGGGGTCCCTCAGGCCTTGGGGCGGCCCATCGCCCGGTACGTCCAGCCCGCGGCACGCCACACCGCCGGGTCCAGCGCGTTGCGGCCGTCCAGGACGATCCGCCGCCCGGCGACCTCGCCCAGCGCCTCGACGTCCAGCTCCCGGAACTCGCGCCACTCCGTCAGGTGCAGCACCACGTCGGCGCCGCGCACCGCGTCCAGTGCCGTGTCCGCGTAGCCGAGCGTCGGGAACAGCCGCCGGGCGTTGTCCATGCCCTTGGGGTCGAAGACGGTGACCTGGCCGCCCTGGAGGTGGATCTGCCCGGCCACGTTCAGCGCGGGCGAGTCGCGTACGTCGTCCGAGTCCGGCTTGAACGAGGCACCCAGCACCGCCACCCGCTTCCCCAGGAACGAGCCGCCGCCCACCGCCTCGCGCGCCAGCTCGACCATGTGCCCGCGGCGGCGCATGTTGATCGAGTCGACCTCGCGCAGGAAGGTCAGCGCCTGGTCGGCCCCGAGCTCCCCGGCCCGCGCCATGAAGGCCCGGATGTCCTTCGGCAGGCACCCGCCGCCGAACCCGACGCCGGCCCGCAGGAACTTTTTCCCGATCCGCTCGTCGTGGCCGAGCGCCTCCGCCAGCTTCACCACGTCACCGTCGGCGGCCTCGCAGACCTCCGCCATGGCGTTGATGAACGAGATCTTGGTGGCCAGGAAGGAGTTGGCCGAGGTCTTCACCAGCTCCGCCGTCGGGAAGTCCGTCACCACGAAGGGCGAGCCCTCGCCGACCGGTCCCGCGTACACCTCGCGCAGCAGCTTCTCGGCCCGCTCGCTCCGTACGCCCACCACGATCCGGTCGGGGTGCAGGGTGTCGTCCACCGCGAAGCCCTCGCGCAGGAACTCCGGGTTCCAGGCCAGCTCCACATCGGCGCCCGCCGGGGCCAGTGCGGCCAGCCGCTCGGCCAGCCGGGCGGCGGATCCCACCGGCACGGTGGACTTGCCGACCACCAGCGCGGGCCGCGTCAGCTGCGGGGCCAGCGATTCGAAGGCGCTGTCCACGTAGCTCATGTCGCAGGCGTACTCGCCGTGCTTCTGCGGGGTGTTCACACAGACGAAGTGGACGTCGCCGAAGGCCCCGGCCTCCTCCCAGGAGGTCGTGAACCGCAGCCGCCCGGTGGAGCCCTCGATGCCCGCGACGTGCTTGCGCAGGATCTCCTCCAGCCCTGGTTCGTACATCGGCACCTTGCCCGCCGAGAGCATCTCGATCTTCTCGGGCACCACGTCCAGCCCCAGGACCTCGAATCCCAGCTCCGCCATGGCCGCGGCATGGGTGGCGCCGAGGTAGCCGGTGCCGATCACAGTGATCCTGAGGGCCATGAGGTGCTCCTGAACGGTGCGGACAGACGTGCGGGGCCGAGCATATCCGGGGCCCGTACCACGTCCGTCCGCAGCTGTCGGCAAGCTCACGCGCCCTGCCTGTATGCCACCGGGAGACCCGGCCACTAAAATTGGGTTACTTAACAGTAGTTAGCATCGTTGGGGAGTGAACGTCTTGGCGGGTTCGACCGATTTCGACCTGTACCGTCCGGCCGAGGAGCACGACATGCTCCGCGAGACGATCCGTTCGCTCGCCGAGGCGAAGATCGCCCCGTTCGCCGCCGCGGTCGACGAGGAGGCGCGCTTCCCGCAGGAGGCGCTGGACGCGCTGGTGGCCTCGGACCTGCACGCGGTCCACGTCCCGGAGGAGTACGGCGGCGCGGGCGCCGACGCGCTCGCCACCGTCATCGTGATCGAGGAGGTGGCCCGCGCCTGCGCGTCGTCCTCCCTCATCCCGGCCGTGAACAAGCTGGGCTCGCTGCCGGTGATCCTCTCCGGCTCCGAGGCGCTCAAGAGGAAGTACCTGGGTCCGCTCGCCAAGGGCGACGCGATGTTCTCGTACGCCCTCTCCGAGCCGGACGCCGGCTCCGACGCGGCCGGCATGAAGACCAAGGCCGTGCGCGACGGCGACTTCTGGGTACTCGACGGAGTGAAGCGCTGGATCACCAACGCGGGCGTCTCCGAGTACTACACGGTCATGGCCGTCACCGACCCGACCAAGCGCTCGAAGGGCATCTCGGCGTTCGTCGTCGAGAAGTCGGACGAGGGCGTCTCCTTCGGCGCCCCGGAGCGCAAGCTCGGCATCAAGGGCTCCCCGACGCGCGAGGTCTACCTCGACAACGTCCGCATCCCCGCCGACCGCATGATCGGCGAGGAGGGCACCGGCTTCGCCACGGCGATGAAGACGCTGGACCACACCCGCATCACGATCGCGGCCCAGGCCCTCGGCATCGCCCAGGGCGCCCTCGACTACGCCAAGGGGTACGTCAAGGAGCGCAAGCAGTTCGGCAAGCCGATCGCCGACTTCCAGGGCATCCAGTTCATGCTCGCCGACATGGCGATGAAGATCGAGGCCGCCCGCCAGCTCACCTACGCGGCCGCCGCCAAGTCCGAGCGCGGCGACGCCGACCTCACCTTCCAGGGCGCCGCGGCCAAGTGCTTCGCCTCCGACGTCGCGATGGAGGTCACCACGGACGCCGTCCAGCTGCTCGGCGGCTACGGCTACACGCGGGACTACCCGGTCGAGCGCATGATGCGCGACGCCAAGATCACCCAGATCTACGAGGGCACCAACCAGGTCCAGCGCATCGTCATGGCGCGCAACCTGCCGTAAGGCGTCCCCACCGCAGTCACGCGCGGCCCCCGGCATCCGCCGGGGGCCGCGCGCTTCCGGTCCGGGCCGGGTCAGCAGTGCTTGACGGCCCCGCTGTTGGTCAGGTTGCCGTCGTAGATCCAGCCGTTGATCTGGGTGCCGTCGATGCGCGCGTGGGTCCAGGTGTTCCCCGCGGAGTTGGTCACGTAGCAGTGGTAGTACAGGAGCGCGCCGTAGACCGTGGCCGTGGTGGGGCAGTCGGCGCTGGGGCCGGTGCGCAGCGGCGCGGAGCTGCCGGCCACGTATCCGGACCCGGAGTCCTTGTTGGACCACGCCGGGTGCGTACACGCGGCGGTGCCGGAGGTCGCGGCGCTTGCGACAGGGGCGGCCACCAGGGTCGCGGAGGCGACCAGGAAGGGGAGGGCCAGCGAGGTCCAGAGCTTGCTTCTCTTCACGTGTTTCCCGTTCGTCGAGCGCCCGCCTGGCCGGCTGGGCGCGCTGCTGGGTACCCGTTGACGCTATGACCGGCCACCGGCCCCACGGCAGGGCTCTGTCGGACAGTCGATTTCCGGGCGTCGAACGCGACGTGAATCCGCGCAACCTTATGACAGGAACATGCAATGCGCTGCGCGTATCGACGGAGTGCGGCCCGGATCTCTGTCCTGAACGGAGCGTGATCCGGCCACCCTGCGACGGCTTCCGTGGGAGGAGGCATGGATTCCGGCGGCCGGAATACGGCGCCCAGGGGACGGCCGACACGCGCGGCACTCGCCCTCGGGCGGCCGGAGCCGGCGCCGGTGCCGCGTGGGCGAGCCTGACGTACGCCCCGCACACCTCCCCTTACGATGCCGATGCCGACAAAGGGAACCAGTGCTGACAAAGGGGAAGAAACATGCCGAACCAGTTCGCCATCGACGTCACCAAGATCCGCGAAGAGGCCCGGCGGAACATCACCCAGGGCCCGGTCACCCCCGCCAACACCGCCGACCTGGAACGCCTCATCGACGTGCTCAACCAGGTCGTCGCCACCGAGATGGTCTGCTACCTGCGCTACACGCAGAACGCGATCGTGGCGCAGGGCATCCACCGGGAGCAGGTTGCGGACATGTTCCGTGAGCACGCCGGTGAGGAGCTCGACCACTTCCAGCGCGTGTCCGACCGGATCAACCAGCTGGGCGGCAGTCCGGACATGGACCCCGCCACCCTCGTCGCCCGCTCCCACACGGAGTACGAGACGCCGGCGGAGACCGACCTCCAGGGCATGATCCGGGAGAACTTCGTCGCCGAGCGGATCGTCATCGAGACGTACACCGAGATCGTGCGCTGGATCGGCGAGAGCGACCCCACGACGCGGCGCCTCATCGAGGACATCCTCAAGGAGGAGGAGGACCACGCCGACGAGCTGAACGACCTGTACCAGCCGTCGGGGTCCGAGAGCGCCTGACGGCCGCCCGGGCAGCGGTGCCCGGGAGCGAGGAGTGCCTCGCCCGGGAACCGGACCGTCAGCTGCCCTTGACCGTGACCTTGTCGTCGTTCTTCAACTGCTCCACGAGCTGCTTGACCTTGTCCTTGTCCCAGACGAGGTTGCCGTTCACGCTCTGGCCCGTGAGCGGGATGTTCATCGACGTGCCGTCGCCGCCGGTGACGCCCTTCATCGCGAAGAACATGTTGCCCAGCGACCAGAGCGACATGTCCTTGTCGACGATCAGCGTGTCCAGGCCCGCGCCCATCGTCGGGTAGAGCTTGAACGGGTTGAGGACCGTGGACGGTGTCGCCGTCTGGGAGGCCAGGGCGGCGAGGAACTTCTGCTGGTTCTTCGTACGGTCCAGGTCGCTGCCCGCGAAGGCGTACCGGGTGCGGACGAAGGCGAGGGACTGCTCGCCGTTCAGCGTCTGCTTACCGGCCTGGAAGTCGGCGCCTGACTTCTTGTCCTTGAAGGCCTTCGGGATGTCCAGCTCCACGCCGCCGATCGCGTCCACGATGTTGGCGAAGCCGCCGAAGCCGATCTCGACGTAGTGGTCGATGCGCAGTCCGGTGTTGAACTCGACCGTGCGGACCAGCAGTTCCGGGCCGTCCTCCGCGTAGGCGGCGTTCAGCTTCACGGTCCGGCCCGTGCCCTCGTACTTCTTGCCGGACTCCGAGCCGACGAAGGAGGGGATCTCGACGTTCGAGTCGCGGGGCAGGGAGACCAGCGTCGGGCCGTTGGAGCCGTCGTGCAGGATCATCATCGAGTCGGTCCGCTTGCCCTCGGCGGAGCCGGTGTGCAGCTTCTTCTTGTCCTCGTCCGTCATGCCCTCACGGCTGTCGGAACCGACGATCAGGTAGTTCGTGCCGTCGCCCTCGGAGGGGCGGTCGATGACCTTGGAGAGGTCGACCTCGCGCTTGAGCTTGCCGTCGGCCCAGAAGTAGGTCCCGACGGAGACGGCCAGCACCACCACGACCAGGGACAGCGCGCCGACCTTGAGGCGCCGGCCCCAGTTCGGTGCGGGGCGCGGCCGGACGTATCCGCTGTCGCCGCCGCGAGGGCCGCCGCCGTGTCCGCCGCCGCCGGGGCCGCGGCCCGCGCCGCCGCCGTAGACCTGGCCCGTGTTGTAGCCGCTGTCGTAACCGGGGGCGTCCGCGTGGCCCGGGACACCGCCCGGCTGCGGCGGGATCCGGGGCGGGGACTGGGGCTGCGGCGCGGGGCGCCGACGGACGTGAGGCATGGCGCGGGCGCCCTCGGGCCGCGGGCTCGCACTGCCCTGCCCATAGCGCTCGCCGGGTCCGCCGTTCCGCCCCTCGGGCCAATCGCTCATGGGGAACAGTGTGCCGTCTCGACCTGTGGCTCTTACAGGGCGTACCGGAATCTGGACCAGGGCTGTTGCGAAGCTGATGCATTGCAACCGGGGGCAAGCCACCGCATGCCCCCGCATAAGGTGGAGGGCATGACAGAACAGGCCCAGACCCCGGAGGGTGAGATTCCGGCCAAGCCGACCTCGGCCTCCCGGACCACCCTCAGCCACATCATGACCGGCAGCGACACCAACCTCCTGGGCACGGTGCACGGTGGCGTGATCATGAAGCTGGTCGACGACGCGGCGGGCGCGGTCGCCGGCCGGCACTCCGGCGGCCCGGCGGTCACGGCCTCGATGGACGAGATGGTCTTCCTGGAGCCGGTCCGCGTCGGTGACCTCGTCCACGTCCGCGCCCAGGTGAACTGGACCGGCCGCTCCTCGATGGAGGTCGGCGTCCGCGTCATGGCCGAGCGGTGGAACGAGTCGACGCCCGCCCAGCAGGTGGGCAGCGCCTACCTGGTCTTCGCGGCCGTCGACGAGGCCGGTCGGCCCCGCCAGGTACCGCAGGTGGTCCCGGAGACGGAGCGCGACAAGCGGCGTTACCAGGAGGCGCAGATCAGGCGCACCCACCGCCTCGCCCGGCGGCGCGCGATCAAGGAGCTGCGGGAGCAGCGGGCCGCCGACGGCATCGACGACTGAGGCCCGTCACGAAGAGGGGGTGCCGGCCGCGGCCGGCACCCCCTCTTCGTGTGCCCGGTCAGCGGGCGAGAGCGGTGGCGAGCAGGGCGAAGGCGGCCACGATGACCCCCACCCGGACGTAGTGGTAGCGGTCCCACCGCCCCATCTGCTGCTTCCAGTCGGCCGGAGCGCCTTCGCGCGTCCAGGTCGCGACCCGTGAGTTGATCGGCACGAGCAGCACGACCGACATCACCACGCTCAGTACGAGCAGAGCCGCGCCCGCGACGATGAGCCAGACCCCCGGGTCGCCCCACGCCAGCGTGGCCCACACCGCGCCCAGGACCATCGAGCCGATGTACCAGAACGGCATCACGCGGCCGAGGAGGCGTGCCCCGTCGCTGCGGGCGCCGATGCCGCCGTTGTCCGGGAGCCGGTCCAGGATCGGGTTGACGAAGACCGCCACCGCGAACTCCACGCCCACCATCACTCCGACCACGACGACCGTCACGACGGCCAGTGCGTCCTGCATGTCCCCTCCCAGGGTGGCGCCCAGCGGCTTCTAGCGTCGCTAGGTTCTAAGTCGATGCTAGATGGATAGCCGCTCGATTGTCTAGCGTTGCTAGAATCCGGTGCCGGTACGATCGCGGAACCGGACGACGGCCGCGGAGAGGCCCAGGCCGTCGCCGGCCGCATCGGCGGTACCGGCTGAGCCACAGGAGTGCGCGGACCTCGTCCCTCCTCGGCTCAGGGGCCGGCGCACAGCGGTGGGGCGGGCCCGGCGACCGGGCCCGCCCCAGGGATACGGCGGAGTCCTACGACGGGCAGGCCACCTGGTCTCCGGTGACCGCCCCGAACTCGCCCCCCTCCGGCCGCTCGCCCTTCACCGCCCGTACCTTGGTGAAGTTCGCGCCCGCCGTCACGTTCAGCGTCCCGCCCTGCCCCTTCACGGCCTTCAGTTCGCTGCCGGGCAACGCGGTGGCCAGCGCCTTCGCCGACCGGTCCCACCGTGGATCGAAGGTGATCAGCGTCTGCTTCAGGTCGCCGGGGCCGCCGCCGCGGGGGGCCCGGGTGGTGTCGAAGCCGGTGGCGCGCAGGGCCTTGTCCACCTCCTGGCCGAGCCCGTCCTTCGTCGTCCCGTTGTAGACCTGGACCTTGATCTGCTCGGGCGCCACGTCGACCGGGGCAGCCTTGGGCCGGGCGGGCAGTGCCGGGGCGAGCGGCTTGTCCTCGCGCAGCGCCTGGAAGAGCTTCCTGGACTTCGCCTCGTCCCACTTCACCGTGGACCCGAGGCCCTTGACCTGGTAGCTGTCGTCCGCCAGCGGCACGGAGGTGAACTCGGACGACGCCGGTGTGAACCCGCGCATCGCCTTGCCGAGCTCCAGCATCTGCTCCGTACCGAACCCCTTGTCGGCCCGGATCGCGTCGAGCGTCGTCGACGCGACCTTCTGGAACTTCGCCGGGTCGGTCAGCACGCCGCCGCTGGTCGCCTGACCGACCAGCGCGGCCACGAACTTCTGCTGGCGCTCCATCCGGCCCAGGTCGGCGGCCCCGTCGATGTGGCGCGAGCGCACGTACTGCAGGGCCTGCCCACCGTCCAGCTTGTGGGTGCCCGCGGCCATGTCGAGGCCCGTGTAGGAGTCCTTCAGCGGCTCGGCGGTGCAGATCTCCACCCCGCCCACGGCGTCGACCGTCTTCATGAAGCTGGTGAAGTCGGCCTCCAGGTAGTGGTCGATCTTGACGCCGGTCATCTGCTCCACGGTCCGCACGGTCAGGTGCGGGCCGCCCTCGGCGTACGCGGCGTTGAGCTTGACCGGGTGGGCCGAGTGCTCCTCGCCGGTGGTCCGGTCGGTGTGCGAGGGGATCTCGGCGTAGCTGTCGCGCGGCAGACTGACCACGCTGGCCCGCTGCCGGTCGGCCGAGAGGTGGACGAGCATGAGGGTGTCGGTGCAGTGGCAGGGGGCTCCGCCCAGCTTGTACGTCGTCTTCTCGGCCGCGGTGATCTTGTCGCGGCTGTCGGTGCCGACGAGCAGCAGGTTGAGGCCGTGGCCGCCGGGGGGCCGGTTCTTCATGTCCTTGAACGGGTCGACCCGGTCGATCCCGCCCTCCAGGCCGGTCACCACCGCGTGTCCGATCCCGCTCGCGCCGAGCACCAGCACGGAGAGTCCGGTGGCCACGCGCATGCCCCACCGGGGCGGTGTCTTCCGGCCGCGGGACCGCTTCCGGGCCCGGTCTTCGGAGCGGGCCCGGACCGCGGGCTGCCGGGCCGGCCGGCGCTGCGGGGGAGCGGTGCGGGGGTGCGGCGGACGGGGCGGTCGGGGCGGTGTGGGCACGAGGGACACCTCCGCTGTGTTAGTAGGACATTCGCACGGTAGGCCCATACGATCTGCGCACCAGGGGGGAGACCCCGGCGGCGCGCGCCCCTGTCCCCCGTTCGCGGTAACGTGGCGGCCGAATCACGCCGCTTCCCGGGTGCGAGCCACCCCCGGGACGCCCGGCTCCCCCGAGGACCCCCGAGGACCACATGTCTGCCGCGCAGTACCCCGCCGTCTCCGTGATCATGCCGGTGCTCAACGAGGAACGTCATCTCAGGAACTCGGTCCGGCACATCCTGGAGCAGGAGTACGCCGGCGAGATGGAGGTGGTCATCGCCCTCGGCCCCTCCGTCGACCGCACCGACGAGATAGCCGCTGAGCTGGTACGGGAGGACTCCCGGGTGCACACGGTCGCCAATCCGACCGGCCGCACCCCGGCCGCGCTCAACGCCGCGATCAAGGCCTCGCGCCACCCGATCGTGGTACGGGTCGACGGCCACGGCATGCTCTCGCCGAACTACATCGCGACCGCCGTCCGGCTCCTGGAGGAGACCGGCGCGCAGAACGTCGGCGGCATCATGCACGCCGAGGGCGAGAACGCCTGGGAGGACGCCGTCGCCGCCGCGATGACGTCGAAGATCGGCGTCGGCAACGCGGCGTTCCACACCGGTGGGCAGGCGGGCCCGGCCGAGACGGTGTATCTGGGGGTCTTCCGCCGTGAGGCGCTGGAGCGGGCCGACGGCTACAACGTGGAGTTCATCCGCGCCCAGGACTGGGAGCTGAACTTCCGGATCCGCGAGGCGGGCGGCCTGATCTGGTTCTCGCCGGAGCTGAAGGTGCAGTACCGCCCCCGCCCCAGCGTCCGCGCGCTCGCCAAGCAGTACAAGGACTACGGCCGCTGGCGTCACGTCGTGGCCCGCTATCACTCCGGCTCGATCAACCTGCGTTACCTGGCCCCGCCGACGGCCGTCTGCGCGATCGCGGCGGGCATCGTCGTCGGCGCCGCCGTCACGCCGTGGGCGTTCGTCGTGCCGGCCGGATACGTGGCGGCGATCGTCGCCGGGTCGCTGCCGGCGGGCAAGGGGCTGTCGCTGAAGGCGCGGGCGCAGATCCCGGTCGCGCTGGCCACCATGCACATGTCGTGGGGGTACGGCTTCCTGACCAGCCCCCGTTCGCTGGCGAATAGGGTCATCGCGAGCCGCCGCCCGTCGGCGCGGGAGCAGACGGTCTGAGTCTGACGGAGGCGCGCGTACACGGGGAAGGGCCCCGCAGCCGCGGCTGCGGGGCCCTTCCCACGGGTCTCACCAGGTGAACCCCGGATTGACCTTCATGCACGCTTCCTCGTCGGCGCCGTTGAGGGCGTCCGCCGACTCCGGCGTCTTCTCCTCCTCGCCCGCCTTGGCGGGGTAGCTCCCGTCCTCGCGCCAGTCGGCCCCGACCGCCAGGACGATGCCCGAGACGGCGGTCGACCTCTTGACCTGCGACACCGGGATCCCCAGGGCCTTGGCGACCGCCTGCGCGTCGCCCTCCAGGTCCGCGCTGGGATAGAGGAGCCCGGTCCGTGCGGCCGGTTCGACGTTCTGCGAGTCGATCGAGGCCTTCGCGAAGCCCGCCTCCGTGAGCAGGTCCTTGACCGTGCCGGCCCGGCCCCGGGCCGGGCCGAGGGAGTCCGTGCCGGTCCCGTTGCGCACACTGACCGCGATCTCCCCGACGGGCGCGGCGGCGTCCTTGACGACCGGCGTCTTGCGCTTGGAGGCCTTGCCGTCCAGCGGGATGTCCTCACGGATCATCCGGAACAGCTGCTCGGCCTCGCCCGGCTTGGGGAAGACCCGCCCGCTGAGATTGCCCGTCCCGTAGACGTTCGGCATGGTCGTCATGGTCATGCGCTCGGTCGGGGCCTTCTTCAGCTCCTCCGCCAGGTCGTACAGCTTCTTGACCGTGCCGAGGCCCTTGTCGACCGTCAGCGCGTTGGTGGCGGCCTCCGCCAGGTCCATCAGCTTCCCGGGATCGGTGAGCTTGGTGCCCTTGCGCAGCTCGCGCACCATCGAGTTGAGGTACTGGTGCTGGGCCTTGGCCCGGCCCAGGTCCGTGTTGTCCTCGAAGCCGTACCGGGTGCGCAGCCACTGCAGGGCCTGCTCGCCCTTGACGGAGGTGGTGCCTTCCTTCAGCTTCAGCCCGGAGCCCTTGCCGTCGCTGGTGTGGGAGTAGACGTTGGCGTCGACACAGACGGGGACGCCCCCGACCGCGTCGGCCATGGAGACCACGCCCGCGAAGTCGATCATCATGAAGTGGTCGATGGTGATGCCGGTGAGCTCGTACCAGGCGGCCACCGTGCAGCCGGGTCCGCCGCGGCCGAGGCTCTCGTTCGTCTGGACGGGGACCGTGCTGGCCGGGTACACGTCGTCGGTCTCGGGGTCGGTGCACTTCGGCATCGTGAGCATGGTGTCGCGCGGCATGCTCACGACCGAGATGTTGCTGCGGTCGGCGGAGAGGTGGAGCAGCATCTGCACATCCGCCAGCGGCGGCGCCCCGAAGGTCTCCTTGGCGCCGCCGAGCTTCTGGTTCTCCTTGGAGTCCCGGGCGTCGGAGCCGATGATCAGGATGTTCAGCGGGGTCTGCCCGGCGGCGTTGGCCTTGTGGTCGGCCATCTTCTTGTCGCCGAGCGTCAGGTCCTCTTTCTTGATGTTGCCGTTGAGGTGCCTGTAGTAGAGGTAACCGGCGCCGCCGGTGCCGAGTATGAGCAGGGCGGTGACGGTGGCCACCCAGCGCAGGACGCGTCGCTTGCCCCCTTTGCCGGACCGGCGGGTGCGGCGGTTGGGCCCGCCCGGGCGGTGCCCGCCCTCCGGCGGGGCCGGCCCCCGCTCACGCCGGCCGTGGCCGCGGGTGGTGGACCCGTCGTTCCGCGGGCCGTGGCCGGCCTCCGGCGCGGCCTCGCCGCGACCACCGTGCCGGACACGGGGACGTGCCCCCTCCCCGCGCGTACTGCTCCGTCCCACCGGACCCCCCTGCTGCTCGGACCTACGCTGTGGCGCGGCGACCGGTGGTCACTTCGCGCATACCGCCTTGTCGGCGCTTGCCTTCTGGATGTCTTCCGGCGCCTTCACCTCGCCGGTGACGGGCACGCCCGCGCCCTTGAAGTCGGCTCCCAGGGTCAGCACCATCGCCTGGAGTCCCTCGGCGTCCGTCGTGCCCTGCTTCAGCGCCGTGGCGGGCAGGCCCATCATGGCGGCGAGCGCACGGGCCTGGTCGGCCTGGTTCGGCGCGTAGGCCAGGGTCGTCTTCGCGATCTTCGACGGGGCGTTGGCCTTGTTGGTGGACTTGAGCACGCCCTTCTCGTTCTGCAGCCAGGTGACCGTCGCCTGCGCCGCACCGGCGGTGTCGCCACCGTTGAGGACGTCGACCCGTACGTCGGCGGGGTCGGCCTTGGTGCCCTTGAGCACCGCCTGCTGCTTGTCCTCGGCCGCCTTCTCCTGCTTCTTCACCTCGGTCAGGGAGGTGTCGGAACGCAGCGTCGCGAAGAGCTGATCGGCCTTGGTCGGGTGCTCGACGACGGTGACGGGCGTCGGCTCGTCCGGGTTGTCGATCACCGGCATGGTCACGAAGGTGATGTTCTTCGTGTCGATCTTGCCGAGCTCCTGGGCGAGCGAGGTCAGCTTCTTGATCGACCCGATGCCGGAGTCGACGGTGAGCGCCTTGGTCGCCGCGTCCGCGAGGCCGAAGAGCTTGGTGGGGTCGGTGAGCGTGTCGTCGGACTTCATCTGCCGGATCATCGAGCCGATGAACTGCTGCTGGACCTTGATCCGGTCCAGGTCGCTCTCGTTGCCGAAGCTGTGCCGGGTGCGGACGAAGGCCAGTGCGTCCTCGCCCTCGATCGTCGACTCGCCCGCCGGCAGGTCCAGATGCGAGTCACGGTCCTTCACCGCCTTGTCCAGGCAGACCTTGACGCCGCCGACGGCACTGGAGAGGGTCTTGACGGCGTTGAAGTCGACCATCATGAAGTGGTCGACCGAGAGGCCGGTGATCTCCTTGACCGTACGCATCGTGCAGCCCGGGTCCCGCCCCTCCTGACCGAGGCTCACGTTGAACCGCACGTTCTGCGTGCCCGGTATGACCTTCTCGGAGCCGTCCGACTGCTTGGTGGTGCAGTCGGGTATGTCCGTGATCAGGTCCCGGGGGATGCTCATCGCCGTCGCGTTGGTGCGGTCCGCGGAGACGTGGAAGAGGATGTTGGTGTCGGCGTGACCGGCGCTGCCCTTGTCGCCGTACCCCTCGTTGCCCGCACCGGTGCGCTTGTCCGTGCCGATGACCAGGATGTTGAGCGGACCGTCGGAGGTGACGCTCCTGCTGCCCGCGTCACCGACGTCGACGGTCGAGAGGTTGCCGTTGAACTTCTGGTACAGGGCGTAGGCCCCGGCCGATCCGGCGACGACCACGAAGGCCATGACCCCGCCGGTCCACAGCAGGACCTTCTTCCGCCGTGACGTCGCGGGCTTGCGCTTGCGGCGGCCGGCCGCCGGTGGCTCGGGGGACGCGTCGCGCGCCGAACGGCGGCTCCGCTGGGCGGGCACCTCGGGGGCACGGGTCCTGGATTCCCCGTCGCCACGGGAACGCGAATGGGGAGGATTCGGCGCGGGAGAATCGTCGGACGACTCTCTTCCGGAGTGGTTCAGTCGCAATTCGTAATCGCCGGTGTGCGGGTTGAGTACCCACTGGTCGGCGGGGTCTATTTCCTCCGCCCGCCCACGGCTATGCGCGTCCACGGTTGCCTGAATCCTCCGTCGGTGCCACGCGAGGCGCCTCCCCCTGCAGGGCGCTCGGTCCTTCGCTCCAGCAGTGCGCGGCAGGGTCGCCGTATGCACCGGATCGCGTCACACTATCCGGCTCATTCGGCCCGAAGCGACGCGCGTGAGATATTCCACGCCCTTTACATTCGGGCATTTCACCTATTCCACTCGGTATGTCGCCCATGGTTTGGTAATCGCTTTACGCGTCGCAGGGGTCGTCGGCCGCGCTCGACCCCGAATAGGTGGGAGCAGGCGTCGGACTCAGTTCGCTGTCGCCGGGCTTTCGGTCGTCATTGCTGTCGGTTTCCTGTGAATCGTCGCCGTTGATCTGGTCGGCGGGGAGCACGGTGACGGTCTCGTCCTCGCGCAGCTTCTCGAAGAGCTGGTCCGCGTCCGGCTGGACGAGTTCGTCGCGGTTCGCGTCCGCCCGATAGGCCTGACGGGGCACGGTCAAGAACTGCACCCGCTCGGTGGGTACGTTCCGCATCCCGCGCACCAGGTCGTACAGGTCCCTCAGCGAGTCCAGCCCCGGGTCCGTGGTCAGCGACTTCGTCGCCGCGTCCAGCACCGGGTACAGCCGCGTCGGGTTGAGCAGGACGCCGTTGCTCTGCATCTTGTTGACGAGCGCGCCCAGGAACTTCTGCTGGCGGTCCATGCGCTCCGTGTCGCTGCCGTTCCCGATGGACTTGCGGGCCCGCACGTACCCCAGGGCCTTCTCGCCGTCGAGCTTCTGGCGCCCCGCGGGCAGCGTGAGGTGGGCGTCCTTGTCGTCGACCGGTTCCTTCAGGCAGACCTCGACCCCGTCCACGGCGTCGACCATGTCCTTGAAGCCGTTGAAGTCGATCACCATGTGGTGGTCGATCCGCACCCCCGTCATCTTCTCGACGGTCCGGATGGTGCAGGCGGTCCCGCCGAGCTCGAACGCCCAGTTGAACTGGGCGAACTGCGCCTTGGTGGTCTTGCCGTCGGCCGTGTGGCAGCTGGGGATCCTGGACATCAGGTCGCGCGGCAGCGACACCGCGGTCGCACTCCTACGGTCTGCCGCGAGGTGCAGCAGGATCGTGGTGTCCGAGCGCTGGCTTCCGCCGTCGTCGCGGCCGTACTCGCTGTTCTCGCCGGACCGGGTGTCGGAGCCGATGAGCAGGATGTTCTGCGCGTCCCCCTGGGCGACCGGCGTCGGACGCTCCTTCTCGTACGCCTTGAGCTCGGCGGCGGCGCTCGTGTCGGTCGTGATGTTGCCGTCGAGCTTCCGGTACAGCCACCAGCCGGCCCCGGCGGCGACGAGGACGACGAACGAGGCGCCGAGCGCGGTCCAGCGGAGCCAGTGGCGCTTGCCGTGCCCGCCCTCGGGCCGGGCCGCCCAGTTCCCGAAACGGCCCCGGCCCCCGCCGCCGCCCTTCGCCGGAGCCCCGCCACCTGTGCCGTCCGGCCCGTCGCCGGGCGCGTCCGCCTCGGCGGACTCGTCCCGCGAGGCGTCGGATCCCGGCTCCTTCGGCTGTTCCGGCCCGTCGTCACGTGAACCGCCGTCCCGCCCGGTCCCGGGCGCGTCCGGTCCGGTGGCCGCGGAGTCGTCCTGCGATCCGTTCCTTGGCCCGCCCCCGGCAGGGTCGTGCGGACCGTCGGGGTCGGCCGGGGGGCCGGCGCTGTCGCTCACGTCTGCGTCCATCCTTCACGTTCGGCGGCGTGATGGGCCGCCGGTCGCAGGAGTAGACGGCTGAACCTCACGCTTGGTTGTGCGCCAGGGGCGGAGTGGTCTGTACCGCCCGATCATGTACCGCCGCCGGGGCCCAGTCCCGGGGGCTCGGCCCTTCCTGGGCCGGACGGGTGGCCCGGAGAGCGCTTGTCATACCGCCGTACCGGTGACCCGCTCGCTCTCGACCCGCGCGGCCAGGGCGTTCTCGTCCAGCCGGTCGAGGTTGCGGCAGAGCACCACCGACGCGCCGACGGCCAGCGGGGCGAAGAGGCCGGCGGACAGCCCCTCCCAGGTGTTGTACGTACGCCCCGTCAGAAGCCGGGACCCCGCCACCAGTCCGAGCTCCGCCGCGTCCTCGCGGGCCCGCGCGACCAGCTGGGCCGCAGTCCACCCGACGCCGTCCACCGAGAGCGCCGGCGCGTCCGGGTCCACCGGTGCGAACGGGGCGAAGCGGTCACCCTGGGCCGGCACCTCCACCGCGTAGTCCGAGAAACCCTCCGGCGGCTGCGGGAAACGGCCGCCGAGCGGACGCAGCGCCAGGGCCACCCGCTCACCGCGGCAGGCGCGTGCCCGCTCCAGCGTGTCCGGCCCGCTGACGACCAGGTCGGCCGCGGCGGGGTCGCCCTGCACATCGACGACGACGCCGACCGAGGAGCAGGCGAGCAGCCAGACGGCGGACTGCCAGTGGGCGGGGAGCAGCAGCGCCAGCCGGTCACCCGGTTCCGCCGCCAGGTCGCCCTGCAGCAGATTGGCGGTCTTGGCCACCCAATTGGCGAAGGTGGCCACCGACAGTTCGACGCGTTCTCCGGTTGCGTCGTCGTAGAAAGTGACGAGAGGGCGGGCCGGGTCCGCGGCGAGCGCGGATCGCAGCAGGTCGGCGGGGGTACGGTCACTGGCGTTCATCCGCGCAAGGGTACGCCGGGGCCCGGGCGGCCCCGGGCCGCGACGGGTCGCCCTTCCACCGGTCGGCAGACGGGCCGTCAGGTCAAGGCGCCCACACTCCAGTCGCAGGCGATGCCGGTATCTGCCAAGGATCTCTTGTATGCGTGCACTTCTTGCGACCTCCATCGGCGTCACCTGCGCGGCGGCCCTCACCCTCCCGCTCGCCGTGCCCGGATCCGCCGCACCCACCCCCGCACCCGCGACGGCCGCCCGTGCGCCCGCCGCCCCCGCCGAACCGCAGGGCTCGACCCAGTCCCTGCGACTGCGGCCGCTCGCCGACGCCGAGCCCCGGGCCTCCGGCGACCCCACCGGACCCACGTCGTCGCAGTCCTCCCCCACCGAGGGACAGGGGCTGCTCCAGCGCGACTCCCACCGCTTCTCGCTCGTCGGCGTGGTCTGGGACGACGCCGACGCCGAACTCCACGGCACCGTCCAGGTCCGCACCCGCGCCACCGGCACCGGCCGGTGGTCCGGCTGGCAGGACCTGGAGACGCACAACACCGACCACGCCGCCGACTCCGGCAGTGACGAGCGCGAGTCGGGCGCGGTCCGCGGCTCCACCGCCCCGCTCTGGGTGGGTGATTCGGACGGCGTCGACGTGCGCGTGCGGGCCGAGGACGCCTCGGCGCGGAGCCGGTCGGGGACGGACGCGGCACCGCTCCCCGCCGGGCTGCGGGTCGAACTCGTCGACCCGGGCGACGACCCGCAGGAGCAGCCCGAGAGTGTCACCCCCGACGGCGTCACCCCCGCCACGGCCACCTCCGCCACCGTCACCCCCTTGTCCACCTCACCGCAGCCGGGCGCGCTCCCGGCGAGCGCCGCACTCGGCCTGGCCGCCGCGGAGAGCTCCGCCGTCAACGCCGACCTCGCCCCGCTCGGCGCCACGAGGATCCCCGCCCTGAGCAAGGCGGAGTCGGAGGAGCAGGCGGTCGTCGCCGCGAGCGCCAAGCCGTACGTCGGGCCGCGTCCCGGCATCGTCACCCGCAAGGGGTGGGGTGCGGACGAGAGTCTGCGCGAGCGGACCTTCGCGTACACCTCGACCGTGAAGGCCGCGTTCGTCCACCACAGCGCCACCGGCAACAACTACACCTGCGCCCAGGCGCCCTCGGTCCTGCGCGGCATCTACCGCTACCACGTCAAGAGCAGCGGCTGGCGGGACTTCGGCTACAACTTCGCGATCGACAAGTGCGGCACCATCTACGAGGGACGGGCCGGCGGCGTGACCAAGGCCGTCCTCGGCGCCCACACCCTGGGGTTCAACACCAACACCATGGGCATCGCCGTCCTCGGCTCGTTCGGCTCGACGAACCCGCCCGCCGCCGCGGTGGACGCGATCGCCAAGCTCACCGCCTGGAAGCTCGGCCTGTTCGGACGCAACCCGAAGGGCAAGGTGACCCTCGTCTCGGGCGGCAGCGGCAAGTACGCGAAGGGAGTCAGCGTCAAACTGAACGTCATCTCCGGTCACCGGGACGGTTTCGCAACCGAATGCCCTGGAATCCGTCTCTACAACAAGCTCGGCGCGGCCCGGACCACTTCGGCGAAGCTGCAGGGCCGCTGACCGGAAGGCCCCCGACCGGTCTGCATACACTGGCCAGCCGATACGAGGCCCGGCCCCAGCAGGAAGCAGAGACGGTGCTGTGACAGAGGCAAGAGAAGCGATCCTCCTGGTCGGGGGCAAGGGCACCCGGCTGCGTCCGCTCACGGTGCACACCCCGAAGCCGATGGTTCCGGCGGCGGGCGTCCCGTTCCTCACGCACCAGCTGGCGCGTGCGCGGGCCGCCGGGGTGGAGCACGTCGTGCTCGCGACGTCCTATCTGGCGGAGGTGTTCGAACCGTACTTCGGTGACGGTTCGTCGCTCGGTCTCTCCCTCGAGTACGTCACCGAGCGCGAACCGCTCGGTACCGGCGGGGCCATCCGCAACGTGGCGTCGCGACTGGCCTCCGGCCCGGACGAACCCGTCCTCGTGTTCAACGGGGACATCCTCACCGGCCTCGACATCCGGGCCCTGGCCGCGTCGCACGCCACCTCCGGCGCGGACGTCTCCCTGCACCTCACCCGGGTCGAGGACCCGCGCGCCTTCGGTCTCGTGCCGACCGACGGCTCGGGCCGGGTGACGGCCTTCCTGGAGAAGCCGCAGACGCCCCAGGAGATAGTCACGGACCAGATCAACGCGGGGGCCTACATCTTCCGCCGGTCGGTCATCGACACCATCCCGGCCGGCCGGCCGGTCTCCGTGGAACGCGAGACCTTCCCCGGCCTCCTCGCCGACGGCGCCCACCTCCAGGGCATGGTCGACTCCACCTACTGGCTGGACCTCGGCACCCCGCAGGCGTTCGTCCGCGGATCGGCCGACCTGGTCCTGGGCCGTGCCCCGTCCCCCGCGGTCCCGGGGCGCTGCGGCGACCGGCTGGTGCTGCCCTCGGCGTCCGTGGCGGCCGACGCCAAGCTCACCGCGGGCACCGTCGTCGGCGAGCGGGCGCGGATCGGCGAGGGGGCACGGATCTCGGGCTCCACCGTGCTCCAGGACGCGGTCGTCGAACCGGGCGCCGTGATCACCGACTCGCTGGTCGGGGCCGGGGCGAGGATCGGCAGCCGTACGGTCCTCACCGGTGCCGTGATCGGCGACGGTGCCCAGGTCGGTGCCGACAACGAACTGCGCGACGGCATCCGCGTCTGGTGCGGGGCCGTCCTGCCGGACGCCTCGGTGCGCTTCTCGTCCGACCAGTAGGCGGGGCGGGCCGGTGCGGTCCTCGTCGGCCGTACCCTCGTAAGGCACCCCGACGACCGAGGACCTTCACCCGTGGCAGGACGCTTCGTACCCCGCACCACCGCCGTGCCCCGGCAGCAGCCTGCCCCGGAGGTGTCCGCCGCGCCGCAGGCCCGGGTCTGGACGCCGCCGGGGCCGCTCGACCTGCGCCTGGTCCTCGGCCCTCTGCGGCGCGGCCCGGCGGACCCCACCTACCGGGCGCTGCCCGACGGGACGTTCTGGCGGGCCACCCGCACCCCGGCCGGGCCGGGCACCCTGCGGATCTCGGCGGTCCCGGGCGGGCGGATCGCCGGAGCGGCCTGGGGGCCGGGCGCGCAGTGGCTGCTGGACGGGCTGCCCGCGCTGCTGGGCGCCGACGACGAACCGGACCTCTTCCGCCCGCGCCACCGTCTCCTCGCCATGACCCGGCACCTGCGGCCGGGACTGCGCCTGCTGCGCACCGGGCTGGTCATGGAGTCCCTGATCCCGTCGATCCTGGAACAGAAGGTCACCACCGACGAGGCGTACCGCGCCTGGCGGTTGCTCGTGCGCACCTACGGCACCCCGGCCCCGGGCCCCGCGGACCCGCTGTTCGGCAGCTACGGGCTGCACGTCATGCCGGACGCCAGGACCTGGTCGCTGATCCCGTCCTGGGAGTGGCACCGCGCGGGTGTGGACGCCAAGCGCTCGGCCACGGTCCTGCGCGCGGTGCGGGTGGCCCGGCGCATGGAGGAGGCCGCGGCCATGGAGCTTCCCGAGGCGATGGCACGGCTCCAGGTGATTCCGGGCATCGGACCGTGGACCGCGGCGGAGACCCTGCAACGCTCCAACGGGGCGCCGGACGCCGTCACGGTCGGCGACTTCCATCTGCCGGGCATCGTCGGCCACGCGCTGGCCGGCAACCGGAACGCCGACGACGAGGAGATGCTGGAGCTGCTGGCCCCGTACGAGGGCCAGCGCCACCGGGCGACCCGGCTGATCATGCTCTCCGGCCGCACCCCGCCGCGCCGGGCCCCGCGGTTCAGCCCGCGCGACATCGCCTCGCTGTAGCCGGCACCCCGGGGGTCACCGCACGGTGAGGAACGCCTCCGGGTCGCGCGGTGCCCGCTCCCTCGGCGCCCCGGCGGCGTGGCCCACGGCCACCGCGCCCAGCGGGTCCCAGTCGTCCGGCAGGTCCAGGACCTCGCGCACCACGTCGCGGCAGAACATCGTCGAGGACACCCACGCGGATCCCAGCCGCTCACCCGCGAGCGCCACCAGGAAGTTCTGCACACCCGCGCCGGCCGCGACCACGAACATCTCGCGCTCCGCCGTGTCCCGGCGCTCGTCCCCGTAGTGGTGGGAGCCCTCCGTCACCAGGCACGGCACCACCAGGTACGGCGCGTTGCGCAGGACGTCGCCGCGCCGGACCCGCTTGGCGACCGACTCCTCGCTCTTGCCGTCGCGGCGCAGGTCCGCGATCCACGCGTCCCGCATCGCGTCCAGCAGTCGGGTGCGGGAGGTCTCGGACTCCAGCAGAACGAAGCGCCACGGCGTGGTGTGGTGCGGGGCCGGAGCCGTCACCGCGGCCGCCACCGCACGCCGTACCGCACCGGGGTCCACCGGCTCGTCGGTGAACTCCCGCACGGTGCGCCGCAGGCTCAGCGCCTCCCGTACGGCCTCGGAGGTGCCCAGCCGGAACATGTCGTCGGCGGCGACGCGCACCATCGCCCGTGCTCCGTCGGTCTCCTCGCCGGGGGCCACCACATGGGCCAGCCCCCGCACCACCGCGACGGGCAGGCTGGACGCCTTGCCCTTGACCAGATCGCCGGCCGAGGCCAGCTCGTCGGCCGTGGCCACCACGGTGGCACTCAGCGGATTGCCGTGTTCGTCCGTACCGCCGCGCAGGTCGTCCAGGACCCGGACCCCCGCGGCGCCGATCGCGACGTCGGTCAGCCCGTTGCGCCAGGGACGCCCGAAGGTGTCCGTGACGACGACGCCGACCTCCACGCCGAGCGCGTCCCGCAGGCCGTCACGGATCGCCCGGGCCGAGGCGTCGGGGTCCTCGGGCAGCAGGAGTACCGTGCCCGCGGGGGTGTTGGAGGCGTCGACACCCGCGGCGGCCATGACCAGGCCCTGCCGGTTCTCGACGATCCGCAGCGTGCCGCGCCGGGCGACCACCCGGACCGTCTCGGCGTCGATCGCCGCCTCACGGTCGGTGGCCTCGACGATCCGGCCCTCCGCCTTGGAGACGATCTTCGAGGTGACGAGCAGGACGTCGCCGTCCACGAGCCCGGGTTCGGTGGCGGCGATCAGCTTTGCCAGGTCGTCCCCGGCGCGCACCTCGCCGATGCCGGGCAGGGCCCAGACGCGATAGGCGGGGGCCTCGGTCCGCGGCCCGCTCATGCCCGTACCTCCTCGGCCAGGGCGAGGGCCGCACGCGCCATCTCGGCGGTGGCGTCCACGTCCGTCATCATGAGCGGCACCGCGCGGCAGCGGATCCCGGCGGCCTCCACCTCGTCCACGGCCCCGGCGTCCACGGTGTCCACGAGCCAGCCGTCGAGCAGCCCGGAGCCGTAGTGGCGTGCGACCGCCGACGCCGTCGACTCGACGCCCACCGCGGCCAGCACCTTGTCGGCCATGCCGCGCACCGGGGCGTCCCCGACGATGGGGGAGAGGCCGACGACCGGGACCCCGGCCTCGGCGATCGCCTCCCGGATCCCCGGTACGGCGAGGATGGTGCCCACCGAGACGACGGGGTTGGACGGCGGGAAGACGATGACGTCGGCCTCGGCGATGGCCTCCAGCACCCCGGGCGCGGGCTTGGCCTGCTCCGCCCCGACCGGGACGATCGCCTGCGCGGCCACGGACGCCCGCAGCTTCACCCAGTACTCCTGGAAGTGCACGGCCTTGCTCTCGCCGTCGGTCTCCACCGCGACGTGGGTCTCGACGCGGTCGTCGGACATCGGGATCAGCCGGACCCCCGGCTTCCACCGGGCGCAGAGCGCTTCGGTGACGGCGCTCAGCGGGTAGCCCGCGGCGAGCATCTGGGTACGGACGATGTGGGTGGCGAAGTCACGGTCGCCGAGCCCGAACCACTCCGGGCCCACGCCGTAGGCGGCGAGCTCCTCCTTCACCCGGAAGCTCTCGTCCTCACGCCCCCAGCCCTGCTCCTCGTCGATGCCACCGCCGAGGGTGTACATCACGGTGTCGAGGTCGGGACAGACCTTCAGCCCGAACAGATGGATGTCGTCACCGGTGTTGCCGATCACCGTGATGTCCGCGTCCGGGGCGGCCTGCTTGAGGCCACGCAGAAAACGAGCACCACCGATACCGCCGGCCAGAACCACAATGCGCATACAGACAGTCTGTCAGGCGAAGCCTGATCGTTGTGGGGGTGGTGGCGGGCGACGGGTGGGTCTGTCAGGCGAAGCCTGATCGTTGTGGGGGTGGTGGCGGGCGCCTCAGGCGGTGACCGGGTTCTGGGTGGCCGGGGAGCACTGGGCGGTGTGCATCGGCATGTCGGTGAGGCCCGGGTAGTAGATGTGCAGGCTGACGGCGCCTTCGAGGGAGTCGTTGACGACCTCGTGGACGTATCCGGGGGCGAAGACGCGCTGGGCTCCGGGGCGCAGGGTGTGTGTCCCGCGTTCCGTGTGCTCGGTCAACTCGCCTTCCAGCACGGTGAGTACGCCCGACGACAGACCGTGGTCGTGGCGGCCGCTGCCCTGCCCGGGGACCCAGCTGAGCAGCCAGAGCTCGTAGCCGAGGGGGAGCTCCCCCGCCTCGCCGGGACCGATGCCGCGGGGGACGGTCCGGAGCCGGTGGTACCAGCGGGTGGTGGTGTCGTAGCGGACGAGGGGGGCCCAGTGGGCGCGGTCGGCCGCGACGGCGCGGGCCAGACCGGCGAACTCGGCCACGGTGGAGGGGTGCGGGCGGGCCGGCTGGAGGAGGTGCTGGACCTCCAGGATGTCGCCGGCGATCGAGAGGTCGCTGTCGCTGTTCATGGATACGGGGGTTCCTCGGCAGGGGGATACGCGTGAGGGGAGTCGCGGAGAGCCGGACCGCGGTGGAGCAGGGCGGAAAAGACCCGGGAAGGGCCCGGACGGAGATGAGCGGAGAGCTGGATCAGAGCTGGAGCACGGAGGGCTTCAACAGCTGTGACAGCTGGAACAGCAACAGCGGGCCTGGACAGCCGTACGGAACCCACGGGCGCGGGTCGGGTACATGGCTGCGGTCGCTGGCATGCGGTCAAGGAGACCGGCTCGGTCCGTCGCTTGTCAACTCAATGCCCGATTTGGCCCCAATCTTTCACCCCATCCGGTCGCTGGATCGGGAGAAAGGTTTTGGCAGTGGCGCGAGGGGCAAGGTGGCGCATCAGCTGTGTCGACATGCGACCGGCGGACCGTGATCCGGCTGTGATCTTGGTCGCGTCGGTGATCGAATCGAAACATCGAGATGGTCCCGGTCGTCTCACTCGCTGAGAAGTGCCGAGCGGCAGGGGCGCTGGCATATGTCAGGTTTTTGGTGATTTGAACACTTTCTGTATACGTTTGGTTCCGCAGAGTGAATACCGAGGCCAATAGCAGATCTTCGCTTGACTGGCCCAGAGCTACACACTTGTAATTTCACTCGTGTTGTTCGGCCGCATCGGTAACGGCCGCATCACGGGGACGCAAGAGACAGACGAGGGGCGCACATGACCGAGCTGTTCCAGCAACTGCTGGTCGAGGACGCGGACGAGGAACTCGGCTGGCAGGAGCGCGCACTGTGCGCCCAGACCGACCCCGAGTCCTTCTTTCCCGAGAAGGGCGGGTCGACCCGCGAGGCCAAGAAGGTCTGTCTCGCCTGCGAGGTCCGCTCCGAGTGCCTGGAGTACGCCCTCGCCAACGACGAACGCTTCGGTATCTGGGGCGGTCTGTCCGAGCGGGAGCGGCGCCGCCTGAAGAAGGCCGCCATCTGAGCCGGCGCACCCGGACGTCCGGGTGCGCCGACGGCCCGTGGCCGGGACCCCGTGTGCGGGGTCCCGGCCACGGGCCGTCGGCCTGTCCGGCCGGCTCCGCCTCCCGCCGGCCAACCGCTCGGCGCGGGGCGGACATCCGTACCGTTAGTGTGGGGCCCCGTCCGAGACGCGCCAACGCCCCACCGGGGCGCGCGTGTACACCGATGCAGCCCCCGGGGGGACGCCCCCTCCGGATCCGGCCGGAGGGCCCGTACCTCGATGTCCGTGCACAGCAGCCACTCGGCGGAGCCGAACGCGGCCGCCGCCCCAGAGTTCCCCCGGCACGTCGTCACCGCCGTGCTCGTCTCCCACGACGGGGCACGCTGGCTGCCCGACGTCCTCGCAGGGCTCCTCGGGCAGGAACGCCCCGTCCAGAACGCCGTCGCCGCGGACACCGGGAGTGCCGACGACTCGGCGCACCTGATCGCCGAGGCGCTCGGCCCCGAGCGGGTGCTGCACCTCGCGCGCCGTACGAACTTCGGCACCGCCGTCGACGAGGCGGCCCGTACGGCCGGGGAGCTGACCCCGGACGACCTGCCGTACCTCAAGCGCCCCAGTGGCTGGGACCCGGTGACCCGTACCTGGCGCGACGACGCCTACGACCAGCCCGAACTCCCGCACGGCGAACCCGTCCAGTGGCTCTGGCTGCTGCACGACGACAGCGCGCCCGAGCCGGACGCGCTCGCCGGACTGCTGCGTGTCGTCGACAACGACCGGCACGCCGCGATCGTCGGGCCCAAGCTGCGCGGCTGGTACGACCGCAAGCAACTCCTGGAAGCCGGCGTCTCCATCGCCAGCAGCGGACGCCGGTGGACCGGGCTCGACCGGCGCGAGCAGGACCAGGGCCAGCACGACCAGGTCCGCACGGTCCTCTCCGTGTCCTCCGCCGGCATGCTGGTCCGCCGGGACGTCTGGGAGGAGCTCGGCGGGTTCGACCGGCGGCTCCCGCTCATGCGAGACGACGTCGACCTCTGCTGGCGCGCCCACATGGCGGGCCACCGGGTGCTCGTGGCCCCCGACGCGGTCCTGCGGCACGCCGAGGCGTCCGCCAGGGAACGCCGCCCCATCGACTGCGCCGGACGGTCCGTCACCAGTCCGCACCGCGTCGACAAGGCGGGCGCGGTCTACACGATGCTCGTCAACGCCCGTGGCAGGCAGCTGCCCTGGGCGATGCTCCGCCTCGTACTCGGCACCCTGCTCCGCACGATCGCCTACCTCCTCGGCAAGGCGCCCGGGCAGGCACTCGACGAAGTGGCCGGACTCTTCGGCACCCTGCTGCGCCCCGGGCGGATCCTCGCCGGGCGACGGGCGCGGGGCAAGGGGGCCGTGGACGCCGCCGAACTGCGGGCACTCTTCCCGCCGCCCGGCGCCACCGTCCGCGCGACCGTCGAACAGTTCGCCGGCAACTTCGGCAGCCGCACCGACTCCGACGCGGGCGGTTCACGGCACGGTGCCGTCGAGTCCGGACCCGGCGGCGACGACGCCGACTTCCTGGAGATCGACCAGTTCGCCCGGCTCAAGCGGATCGGCCGCAAGCCCGGACCCGTGCTCTTCGCCGTGCTGCTCCTCGTCTCCCTGGTCGCCTGCCGCGGCCTTCTCGGCGGCGGCGCGCTCGCGGGCGGAGCCCTGCTGCCCGCGCCCGAGGACGTCTCCGGACTGTGGGGCCGGTACGCGGACGGCTGGCACCCGATCGGGACCGGCGGCACCCAGACGGCCCCGCCCTATCTCGGGCTGATCGCCGCCCTGTCGGCGCTGTTCCTGGGCTCCACCGGTTTCGCGCTCACCGTGCTGCTGGTCTGTTCGGTCCCGCTCGCCGGTGTCACCGCCTACTTCGCCTCCCGGCCGCTGCTCGAATCGCGGTTGTTGCGGGCCTGGGCGAGCGTCGCGTACGCCTTCCTGCCCGCCGCGACCGGGGCGCTGGCCACCGGCCGTCTCGGCACCGCCGTGCTGGCCGTCCTGCTCCCGCTGATCGCCCGTGCGGGCGTCGCGGCCTACGGGCTGCGCGGTGACGGCACCGTGCGCGGCAGCTGGCGCGGCACCTGGGCGTACACCCTGCTGCTCACCTTCACGATGGCGTTCACCCCCGTCGTGTGGCCGCTCGCCGCGGTCCTCGGCGTCGCGGTGCTGGCCCTGCGCCGCCGTGACCTGGTGGCCTACGGGCTGCGGGTCCTGGCCGCCCTGGGTACGCCGCTGCTGGTCCTCGCGCCGTGGTCGCTGTCGCTGCTGACCAGCCCGTCCGACTTCCTGAAGGAGGCCGGCCTGGACCTGGGCGCGGGCTCCGCCTCCGCGGTCGACCTGCTCGGCATCAGCCCCGGCGGGCCCAAGGCCGCGGGAGGCGTCCTGCTGCTGGGCATCGTGCTGGCGGCGCTGGCCGCGCTGCTGCGCGGGGAGCGGCAGTTCGCGATCCGTACCGCGTGGGTGGTCGCGCTCGTCGGCCTGGCCTTCGCGGGCCTGGCCAACGGCTCCACCTGGGCGGGCCCGGCCACCCTCGTCTACGGCGTCGCGCTGATCGCCGCCGCCCTGCTCGGCGCCGACGGCGCCCGGGTCCGGGTGGCCGCGCTGAGCTTCGGCTGGCGCCAGCCGGTCGCCGCGCTGATCGCCCTGGCGGCCGGGCTCGCCCCCGTCCTGGCGGCGGCCGGCTGGATGATCGGCGGCGCGGCCGGACCGCTGGAGCGCCGCGACCCGGTGCAGGTGCCCGCGTTCGTCGCGGAGGAGAGCGGCACCCGGGACCAGCCCCGCACCCTGGTGCTCGGCGGCTCCTCCCCGGCCGACGTCTCGTACAGCCTGGTCCGCGGCTCCGGGGTCCGCCTCGGCGACGCCGAACTCACGGAGGCGGGCGAGGGCAGTCCGCAGCTCGACAAGGTCGTGGCCAACCTGGTGGCCGGTTCCGGTGCCGACCAGGGCAGCCAGCTGCGTGCCTTCGCGATCCGCTACGTCCTCGTCCGGGACGGTTCGCCGCGTGAGATGAGCCGGGTGCTGGACTCCACCCCGGGCCTGGGCCGGCTCAGCCAGCTGGACGGCAGCGCCCTGTGGGCCGTCGACCGGCAGGTCTCCCGTGTGATGATCGTCCCGGCCGGTGAGGACACCGCCGCCGAGTACGTGCCCGTCGGCTCGCAGCCCGTCGAGGCGCACGCGAAGATCCCCGCCGGCGGTGAGGGCCGCGTGCTGCGGATCGCCGATCGGGCCGACCCGGGCTGGCAGGCCACCCTGGACGGCCGGGCACTGACCCGTAAGACGGTGGACGGCTGGGCGCAGGGCTTCGAACTGCCCGCCGGGGGCGGCAGGCTCGACCTGACGTACGACGCGCCGATCACCCACACCCTGTGGATCTGGGCGCAGGTGGCGCTGGGCGTCGTCCTGGTGGTCATGGCCCTGCCGGGCCGGCGCCGGGAGATCGACGACGACCTGCCCGAGGAGATCGAGACCGTCCCGGCCGAGCCGGTCGCCGGCGAAGGCCGCAGGGCGCGCAGGCTGCGCGCGGCGGCTCAGGCCGAGGCGGCCGGTGCGGAGGCCGGACCGGAGGCCACGGAGCAGGCCGGTGCGCCCTACGGTCAGGAGGGCGACGCCGTCCCGGCCGGCCAGGACGGCGGCTACCCGGCCGAACCGGAGCAGCCGGTGTACCCGGACGCCACGGAACCGACCGGCTACATCCCGGCCCAGCAGGACACCGACGCGTACGCCCCGGTCCAGGACGGCCAGGACGAGACCGGCGGTTACGCGGCGGTGCCGCAGCAGGGGTACGGGGAGTGGGAGGCGCAGCAGCAGTACCAGGGCGCCGACTACGGCCAGTACCAGCAGGGCCAGGACGCGGGGCAGTACTACCAGCCCGATCCGTATCAGCAGCAGGACCCGTACCAGCAGCAGGGTGCGTACGACCCGTACGGATACGCCCAGCAGCAGCCCTACGGAACGGGGACGGGCGAGGCCGCCCCGTACGGCGGGCACGACGGGCACGACGAGAACACAGCCCCGGGTCAGGCCCCGTGGCAGTCCGGCAACGCATCGCGAGGCGAGTCCGAGTGAAGTCCACCCCTCTGTCCCTGATCGCGGGCGCCGTCGCCCTCGCCGCCGTCACCGGCTTCGCCGCGCTCAACGCGCCCGGCGAGGCGGGCACGCCGGTGGCGAAGGCCGCCTCCCGGCTCCCCGTCGAGCGTTCCAGCCTGCTCTGTCCCTCCCCGAGCGGGTCGGACCTGGCGGAGACGACGTACACCTCCTTCACCCCCGCCGGGGCGGGCGGCGGCGAGGCCGGCACGGCGGAGCTGAAGCCGGCCGTGCCCGTCGCGGCGGACGACGAGGACGCGAAGGACGACGCGAAGGACAAGAAGGACGGCAAGAAGGAGAAGACGGCCTCGGACAAGCCGGTCCTCTCCCTCAAGGAGCCCGGGAAGCCGGTCACCGCCGATACCTCCGCCTCCGACGCCCCCGCGCTGATCGGCACGGCGACCGGCCGGCAGGCCCCCGGCTGGGCCGCCCAGCAGACCACCGCGGTGTCGGCGGGCAGCGCCCGCGGACTGCTCGGTGTCAGCTGTGGCGCACCGGACACCGACTTCTGGTTCCCGGGCGCGAGCACGGCCGAGAAGCGGCAGGACTACATCCACCTCACCAATCCGGACGACGACGCCGCCGTCGCGGACATCGAGCTGTACGGCCCGGAGGGCTCCCTCACGTCCGACGTGGGTGACGGCATCACCGTCCCTCCCCGTTCCAGCGTCCCGTTGCTGCTCTCGACGCTGACCGGTGACGCCGTCGACGACGTGACCGTCCATGTCACCACCCGCGAAGGCCGGGTCGGCGCCGCGGTCAAGGTGGCCGAGGAAGAGGCGGGCAGTGACTGGCTGACGGCCTCCGCCGACCCCACGGGAACCCTGGTCATGCCCGGCATCCCGGCCGACGCCACCTCGGTGCGGCTGGTCGCCTTCGCCCCGGGGGAGGACGACGCGGACGTGAAGGTGCAGCTCCTGGGCAAGAACGCGCCGTTCTCACCGGCCGGCAACGACACCCTGCACATCAAGTCGCGGATGACCGCGAGCGTCGACCTCAAGGACGTCACACGGGGGGAGCCCGGCTCGCTGCGGCTCTCGCCGGTGGCGGGCAAGGCGACGCCGGTCGTCGCGGCGCTGCGGGTGGTACGCGGCAGTGGGGACAAGCAGGAGATCGCGTACATTCCGGCGACGGAACCGGTCGGCGGACGGGCGGGTGTGGCGGACAACCGGGCGAAGAGCTCGGTGCTGTCCCTCACGGCCCCCGGCGCGACCGCCGAGGTGAAGGTGACCGCGTCCGCCGGCAGCGAGGGCGGCGAACAGACCGTCAAGACGTACACGGTCAAGGGTGGGACGACGCTGGACGTCACCCCGGAGGAACCGTCCGGTCTCAAGGGTTCGTACGCGCTGACGGTGGAGACGGAGTCCGGCGGACCGGTCCACGCGGCGCGCACGCTCACGATCTCCAAGGGCGGCGTCAAGACGTTCACCGTCCAGACGCTGCCGAACGACGGCGGGACGGTCGACGTGCCGACGGTGACCCAGGACCTCTCGGTGCTGGAGGACTGAGCGGCGGCCACCGGACCGCACCACCGGCCGGGACGCGGTCGGCCGTGAGGGCCGACGGCCGTGGGTCCGGTCGGTTCTGAGGGGGCGTCAGTCCTGCCCGTAGCGCGGGTCGACCGACTCGGGGGAGAGGCCGAGCAGCTCGGCCACCTGTTCCACCACGACCTCGTGCACCAGCAGGGCGCGCTCGTCCCGGTTCTTGGTGCGGATCTCGACGGGGCGGCGGTAGACGACGATCTGCGCGGGCCGCCCCTTGCCCGCGGACAGCGCGCTGCCGAGCGGGACGGAGTCCTCCACCGGGCCGGGTACGTCGAGGACCACGAAGTCGACCTCCGCCAGCTGCGGCCATCGCCGTTCGAGCCGCTCCACCGAGTCCTGGACGAGGTCGCGGAAGGTGTCCGCCCGGCTCGCCGACAGCGGCACCTGAGGTGGCGCGACCGGTCCGCGCATGCCGCGGCCGTGGCGGTCGCGGTGGCGGGGCCGTGGCTCAAAGGGGCGGGGCGGTACGGGACTGTCCATCACCGACGCAGCGTAACGCTCCGGTGCCCGGGTGGATCACGGCTTCCACGCAGGTCGCCGGATGTCTCCCGTCGAACGGCCGGACGTCCGGGCACCCCGGGGGCGGGGCGCCGGACGACCGGGCCGCCGCGTTCCGGCGGGTGGGGTGACCGCACCTGAACATTCCGGCCAAGGTGCGTGCAAAACCGGCCCCGACTGCGACCGCGTGCCCTCCGTCTCCTGACCCCTTATGTTCTCCACGGTGACCGGAAGACCCCGCCCGTACCCGCCCCGAACCGGTCGATGCGCAGGTCAGGCGGCCGTGTCGGAGTCGTCGCGGAACGTGTTCGAGAGGCGACACGAGGCGTGACCTGAGGGAGAGTCGTCGCAGCCCGCTCAAGAGTGCGGTACCGTCCAACATCGTGAGCCCTGTACGTCGCTGTTCGCGAACCGCGTGCGGCCGTCCCGCCGTCGCGACACTGACGTACGTCTATGCCGACTCGACCGCGGTCCTCGGCCCGCTCGCCACCTATGCCGAGCCTCACTGCTACGACCTCTGCGCGGAGCACGGCGAACGCCTCACCGCCCCACGGGGCTGGGAGGTCGTCCGGCTCGCGGACCCCTCGGCTCCCACACGTCCCAGCGGTGACGACCTCGAAGCGCTCGCCAACGCCGTCCGCGAGGCGGCCCGGCCGCAGTCGCGCGGCACCGAGGGCGGCAACCGCGGGCCCCGCACGGCGGACCCGGTGGAGGTCGCGCGCCGGGGGCATCTGCGCGTGCTGCGCTCACCCGACTCCTGACCCCGGGCCGGTCCCTCGCTCCAACTCGCCCGTTCCTCGGCCGCCTTGGCATGAGCCGGTGCGCCGGAGGCACAGGCTGCCGGCCGGGGTGCCCCAGGTGCCTCTCCGCTCCGGCGACGGGCGCACGGACGCCTCCGGGTAGTTTGGGCGCTCCGTAAAGACCCCCAGGAGGACCGGCCGTGGTTGCTGATCTGTCGCAGCTCGTGAAGGCGTACGACGTGCGCGGCGTCGTGCCCGACCAGTGGGACGAGACGCTCGCCGAACTCTTCGGCGCCGCCTTCGTCCAGGTCACCGGCGCGGACGCGATCGTGATCGGCCACGACATGCGTCCCTCCTCGCCCCCGCTGGCCGGGGCCTTCGCACGCGGCGCCACCGCGCGCGGCGCCGATGTGACCCTCATCGGGCTCTGCTCGACGGACCAGCTGTACTACGCCTCCGGAGCCCTCGACCTGCCCGGTGCGATGTTCACCGCCTCGCACAATCCGGCGCGGTACAACGGCATCAAGCTGTGCCGGGCCGGAGCCGCGCCCGTCGGCCAGGACACCGGCCTCACCGAGATCCGCACCCTGGTCGAGCAGTGGTCGGAGCACGGTGCCCCGGCCGTCGGCGGCGTCACCCCGGGCACCGTCACGGAACGCGACACCCTCGCCGACTACGCCGCCCACCTGCGCAAGCTGGTCGACGTGAGCACCGTACGGCCGCTCAAGGTCGTGGTGGACGCGGGCAACGGCATGGGCGGCCACACCGTCCCCACCGTCTTCGAGGGGCTGCCGCTCGACCTCGTACCGATGTACTTCGAGCTGGACGGGACCTTCCCGAACCACGAGGCCAACCCCCTCGACCCCAAGAACCTGGTCGACCTCCAGGCCCGCGTCCTCGCCGAGGGCGCCGACCTCGGCCTCGCCTTCGACGGTGACGCCGACCGTTGCTTCGTCGTGGACGAACGCGGCGAGGGCGTGTCCCCGTCCGCGATCACGGCCCTGGTCGCCGCCCGGGAACTCGCCCGCAACGGCGGCACGGGCACCGTCATCCACAACCTGATCACCTCCTGGTCGGTCCCCGAGGTCGTCCGCGAGAACGGCGGCACCCCCGTCCGTACCCGCGTCGGCCACTCCTTCATCAAGGCGGAGATGGCCCGGCACGGCGCCATCTTCGGCGGCGAGCACTCGGCGCACTACTACTTCCGCGACTTCTGGAACGCCGACACCGGCATGCTCGCCGCCCTCCACGTCCTGGCCGCCCTCGGCAGCCAGGACGGACCGCTCTCCGGGCTCGTGGACCGGTACGACCGCTACGCGGGCTCCGGCGAGATCAACTCCACGGTCGACGACCAGACCGGGCGGCTGGCCGCGGTCCGGGCCGCGTACGGTTCCCGGGACGGCGTCACCCTGGACGAGCTGGACGGGCTGACCGTGACGAGCGCCGACTGGTGGTTCAACCTCCGCCCCTCCAACACCGAGCCGCTGCTCCGCCTGAACGTGGAGGCGCGGGACGAGGTGACGCTGAAGACGGTGCGCGACGAGGTGCTGGCGCTGGTGCGGGCTTAGGCGCCGGGGCCGGTCCGCGCGCCGTGCCGTCGCGGCCCGCGCGGAGTGCGTGATCGGCCGGGCGCGCGGGTGTGTGGGCCGGGTTCGATGGGGTACGGGAGGGGCGGTGCCCGCCCTGTTGCGGCGGGCCCGCCGGGGCCGCGCCGGTGTCGGCCCGGCGGTAGGCTGACGAGGCCCCCGGGGGCCGCGGACCGCACCGGTTCGCACCTGATCCGTACCGCATGCTCGAAGGGACCCACCCCATGCCGCTCGAAGCCGGACTCCTGGACATCCTCGCCTGCCCGGCCTGTCACGCCCCGCTCGAGGACCGGTCCGCCGCCGAAACCCCCGAGCTGGTCTGCACGAGCACGGAATGCGCCCTCGCCTACCCGGTGCGCGACGGCATCCCGGTCCTCCTCGTCGACGAGGCCCACCGCCCCGCCTGACGACAGACCACGCGTATCCCGCAGCCTGATCAGCACGGAGGCCCACCGCCATGCTCGACGAGTCGATGCTCGACGCACCGGACGACCTGGCCCGTGCCGACCGGCGCGGTCTGCTCCGCGGAGCCGCCGAGGCCGGGGCCCGCGTCCGCACCGCCGCCCGGTACGCCGACGAGGCGGGCATCGGAGCGCTGGCCCCCGAAGGCAGGCCCCGCGCCGTCCTCGTCGCCGGTCCGGGCACGGCCGCGACCGGTGTCGCCGACCTGATCGGAGCGCTCGCGGGCGCCGCCGCACCCGTCATCCCGATCCGCCCCACCGGGGTGGCGGCCGCCGCCGGCGCGCTGCGCTGGGCCCTCCCCGGCTGGGCCGGTCCGGTGGACCTGCTGCTCATCGCCACCGCCGACGGTTCGGAACCAGGACTCGCCCTGCTCGCCGAACAGGCCTACCGGCGCGGCTGCACGGTCGTCGCCGTCGCCCCCGTACGGTCGCCGCTTCGCGAGACGGTCGACGGCGTCCACGGACTCGTCGTACCGATGGCCGCCGCCCCGTACGGGGAGTACGACGCCGAGACCTCGTCCGCCGGGCCCGGCACCCTCTGGGCCCTGCTGACCCCGCTGCTGGCCCTGCTGGACCGGGTCGGCCTGGTCGAGGCACCCGCCGACGTGCTGCAGAAGGTCGCCGACCGGCTGGACCGTGCCGCCCAGCGCTGCGGGCCCGCCATCGCCACCTACAGCAACCCGGCGAAGACACTCGCGGCCGAACTGGCCGACAGCCTTCCACTGGTCTGGACGGAGGGGGAGGCGGCAGGGCCCGTCGGACGCAGGTTCGCCGCCGTCCTGGCGGAGCTCGCCGGACGGCCCGCGCTGGTGGCCGAGCTGCCCGAAGCGCTGCCCGCCCACGGAGGCCTGCTCGCGGGCGCGTTCGCCGCGGGCGCCGACCCCGACGACTTCTTCCGCGACCGCGTGGACGAGCCGGAGACGATGAGGGCCAGAGTGGTCCTGCTCCGCGACCGGCCGACCGGCGGCCTCACCGCTGCACCGGCCGCCCGCGAACTCGCCCTCAGCCATGAAACGGCCATCAGCGAGCTCGAACCGGAGGAGGGCAGCGAGCTCGAAATGCTCGCCGAGCTCCTCGCGGTCACCGACTTCGCCGCCGTCTACCTCTCGCTGGCCTCCGACAGCCGGGGCTCCGAAGGCCGGGGTTTCGACGACCGAGACTTCGGCGACCGGGGTTTCGACGACCGAGACTTCGGCGACCGGGGCTGATGCTCCGCCCGGACGAGGCGGGCCCTGTCGCGCCGGGTGTTCCCCGTCGTGAGCCGGATGCCGCAGTACCCGCCCCGACCGCCCACCACCCCGACGACCGCCACCTCATACCCGGGCCTTCGGCGCACGGCCCGTGGCCCCAGACCCGTCCACCCCGGCGCCATCCGCCCCGCCCATCCCACGAGGACGACATCCCATGGACCGGCTCTCCAACACCGTGCGCCCCTACGCCTGGGGCTCCACCACGGCGATCCCCGAACTGCTCGGCACCGCACCCACCGGCGAACCTCAGGCCGAGATGTGGATGGGAGCTCACCCCGGAGCACCCTCCCGCCTCACCCGCCCCACGGAGACGGGCACGGAACAGTCCCTCTCCGACATCATCGCCGCCGACCCCGAGCGCGAACTGGGCCCGGCCGCCGTCCGCGCCTTCGGCCCCCGCCTCCCCTTCCTGCTCAAGCTGCTCGCGGCGGGCGCCCCGCTCTCCCTCCAGGTCCACCCCGACCTCGCGCAGGCACGGGCGGGCCACGCCGACGAGGAGCGCCGGGGCATCCCGGTCGACGCACCGAACCGCACCTACAAGGACGCCAACCACAAGCCCGAACTGATCTGCGCGCTCACTCCCTTCGAGGGCCTGTGCGGCTTCCGCAGGCCCGCCGAGGCCGCCGCACTGGTAGGGGCCCTCGGCGTCGACTCCCTCAAGCCGTACGTCGACCTCCTGCGCGCGCATCCGGAAGAGGCCGCCCTGCGGGAGGTCCTGACGGCGATCCTCACCGCCGACCCGGCCGAGATGGCCCGCACCGTCGAAGAGGCGGCCGAGGCCGCCGAACGGCTCGGCGGCGCCCACGCCCCGTACGCCCAGATCGCACGCCACTACCCCGGCGACCCGGGCGTCATCGCCGCCATGCTCCTGAACCACGTACAACTCCAGCCCGGCGAGGCCATGTTCCTCGGCGCGGGTGTGCCGCATGCCTATCTCGGCGGACTCGGCGTCGAGATCATGGCCAATTCCGACAACGTCCTGCGCTGCGGGCTGACCCCGAAGCACGTCGACGTACCCGAACTGCTGCGCATCGTCCGCTTCGAGGCCACCGACCCCGACATCCTGCGTCCCGAGGCATCCTCCACGGGCGAGGAGCTGTACGAGACACCGGTCGACGAATTCCGGCTGTCGCGCTACGTCCTGCCGGGCGGTGCGGCCCCCGTCGACCTGACGGCTCCCGCGCCGCAGATCCTGCTGTGCACGGCGGGCAGCCCCCGGGCCGGCGAACTCACCCTGGCCCCCGGCGAAGCCGCCTTCGTACCGGCGGACGAACCGGTCGAAGTGACCGGTACGGGGACGGTGTTCCGCGCGACCGTGGTGGTCTGACGTACCGTCCGCAGCAACGGCTGCAACAATGTCCGGCCGAACCGCGGCGCCGTGCCGCAGCACCGAGAAGGGACACCACGCACCCATGAGCGCGTCAGGCGGAACCAAGGCGATCGTGGCGGCACTGTCCGCCAACCTCGCGATCGCAGTGGCCAAATTCGTGGCGTTCCTCTTCAGTGGCTCGTCGTCGATGCTCGCGGAGAGCGTCCACTCGGTCGCCGACTCGGGCAACCAGGGCCTGTTGCTGCTCGGCGGCAAGAAGGCGAAGCGGCAGGCGACCCCGGAACACCCCTTCGGTTACGGGCGTGAGCGTTACATCTACGCCTTCCTCGTCTCCATCGTGCTCTTCTCGGTCGGTGGCATGTTCGCCATCTACGAGGGCTACGAGAAGATCAAGCACCCCCACGAGATCGAGGCCTGGTACTGGCCGGTCGGCGTGCTGGTCTTCGCGATCATCGCCGAGGGCTACTCCTTCCGTACGGCCATCGCGGAGTCCAACCAGACCCGCGGGAAGCTCTCCTGGACGGAGTTCGTCCGCCGGGCGAAGGCCCCCGAGCTCCCCGTCGTCCTCCTGGAGGACTTCGGAGCGCTCGTCGGTCTCGTCCTCGCCCTCGGCGGTGTCGGCCTGGCGCTGGGTACCGGCAACGGCGTCTGGGACGGCATCGGCACCCTCTGCATCGGTGTCCTGCTGATCGCCATCGCGATCGTCCTCGCCGCCGAGACGAAGTCGCTGCTGCTCGGTGAGTCGGCGGGGATCGAGGACGTCGAGAAGATCAAGGCATCCGTGGTCGACGGCGACACCGTGACCGGCATCATCCACATGCGGACGCTCCACCTGGGCCCCGAGGAACTGCTGGTCGCCGCCAAGATCGCCGTCCGGCACGACGAATCCGCGTCCGAGGTGGCCGACGCCATCAACGCCGCCGAGGCCCGGATCCGCGCCGCCGTCCCGATCGCCCGGGTGATCTACCTCGAGCCGGACATCTACAACGAGCAGGCGGCAGCGGCCGGCACCAACCCGGGCAAGAGCCCGGGCGGTGACGCGACGGGCACGGCGACGGACCTGGTGGGCGCTCGGGACACGGGGGGCCCGGTGGACGCTGCGGACGCGGAGGGCCCGGTGGACGCGGGGGACCCGGCCGGTGCGGTCGATGGCTCCGGTCCGACCGGCACCTCCGGCGCTTCGGCCGCTCCCGATGCTCCGACCACCCCTGAACCGCCCGCCTCGTCGGATCGTCCGGCCCGGTCGGACGATTCGGGCCACTGACCCGCTGAGGTACGACCCGGGCCGACCCCGCGGCCTACCCGGATCTCCGGGCGGGCTGGGGGTGGCCGGGCCTCTCGGTGTAGATTCGTCGCAGTACCAGACGTCGCTGCTGATGGCGGTCGATCGGCCCGCGGTCGCGGGCCGGCCGAGGGAGAGAGGGCCTCCGACGGACTGCACTGTGAGGAACCGGGCATCCGTATGCCCGCCGCCACCGCAGAGCCAGCCAGCCCACCCTCGACCCACGACGAGGAGCAGCCCGTTATGACGACGGCCGCACAGCACCAGGACTTCAAGGTCGCCGACCTTTCCCTCGCCCCCTTCGGGCGCAAGGAGATCACCCTCGCCGAGCACGAGATGCCCGGCCTGATGTCGATCCGCAAGGAGTACGCCGCAGCGCAGCCGCTGGCCGGCGCCCGCATCACCGGTTCGCTGCACATGACGGTGCAGACCGCGGTGCTCATCGAGACCCTCGTCGCCCTCGGCGCCGACGTCCGTTGGGCCTCCTGCAACATCTTCTCCACCCAGGACCACGCCGCCGCGGCCATCGCGGTCGGCCCCGAGGGCACCCCGGAGGCCCCCGCCGGCGTCCCGGTCTTCGCCTGGAAGGGCGAGACGCTGGAGGAGTACTGGTGGTGCACGGAGCAGGCGCTGACCTGGCCGAACACGCCCACCGGCGGCCCGAACATGATTCTCGACGACGGTGGCGACGCCACCCTCCTCGTCCACAAGGGCGTCGAGTTCGAGAAGGCCGGTGCGGCCCCGGACCCGTCGACGGCGGACAGCGAGGAGTACGCCTACATCCTCACGCTGCTGAACCGGACCCTCAGTGAGTCCCCGCAGAAGTGGACCCAGCTGGCGTCCGAGATCCGCGGTGTCACTGAGGAGACCACGACCGGTGTGCACCGGCTCTACGAGATGCACCGCGACGGCACCCTCCTTTTCCCGGCGATCAACGTCAACGACGCGGTCACCAAGTCGAAGTTCGACAACAAGTACGGCTGCCGCCACTCGCTGATCGACGGCATCAACCGCGCCACCGACGTGCTGATCGGCGGCAAGACGGCGGTCGTCTGCGGCTACGGCGATGTGGGCAAGGGCTGCGCGGAGTCCCTGCGCGGCCAGGGTGCCCGGGTGATCATCACCGAGATCGACCCGATCTGCGCCCTGCAGGCGGCGATGGACGGATACCAGGTCACCACCCTGGACGACGTGGTGGAGACCGCGGACATCTTCGTCACGACGACCGGCAACAAGGACATCATCATGGCCGGCGACATGGCCCGGATGAAGCACCAGGCCATCGTCGGGAACATCGGACACTTCGACAACGAGATCGACATGGCCGGCCTCGCGAAGATCGACGGGATCGTCAAGGACGAGGTCAAGCCGCAGGTCCACACCTGGACGTTCCCGGACGGCAGGGTCCTGATCGTGCTGTCCGAGGGCCGCCTGCTGAACCTGGGCAACGCCACCGGCCACCCGTCGTTCGTCATGTCCAACTCGTTCGCGGACCAGACCCTGGCCCAGATCGAGCTGTTCACCAAGCCGGAGGAGTACCCGACCGACGTCTACGTGCTGCCCAAGCACCTGGACGAGAAGGTCGCGCGTCTCCACCTGGAGGCGCTGGGCGTGAAGCTCACGACCCTGCGCCCCGAGCAGGCCGACTACATCGGCGTACCGGTCGAGGGCCCGTACAAGTCGGACCTCTACCGCTACTGAGCGAACCGTCGGCCACCCGGCCGGCCTCCAGCAGCAGATCCGAGCGCAGGCCCCCGCACCCCCGTGCCGGGGGCCTGCCCCGTCCCGCCCCGCGTGTCCCCTCCGGGCTGACCCCCGCGCCCGACTGTCCGGACACGAACCACCCCACTGCGCGGACACGTGCCGTCCCAGTGCGCGGACACGTGCCGCCCCGGCCCGTACCGGGGACGCACCCCGTCACGGCACCGCGTCATCGCACGTGCACGGCCCGAGGAATCCGAAGGACCCCATGCCCCGCGGTCGATATTCGCTTCACGATCTCCATGACCACACCCCCCTCGGTGAAGAGCACTTCCACTGCGCCCCCGGACCTTCCGGCTGGCGTTACGTCTCCCAGACCACGGCGCCCTCCGGCGCGCACCTGGGCTCCGTCGATCTGGCCCTGGACGAGCTCGGCCGGCCCATCCGTCTCGAACTGCACGCCGCGAGCTGGCAGGTACGCGGCGCGGCCCTCGAAGGCGTCACCTGGGTACGCACCGATCCGACGGGCGCCCACGCGACCGAGGGCAATGTCCGCGCCCACACCTTCTCCGGTACCTCCCCCGCCTTCCTCGTCGCCACGAGCCGGCTCCTGCGCCTCACCCCCGATTCCCCCGAGACCCGTGTCCGCGTGGTCACCTTCACGGACCCGGTCCTCGCCCCCCGTACCGTCGACCAGTCCTGGGCCTTGGTGAACAGTGAAGCGCACCCCACTGACAACGGCCCCCTGATCGTGGACGAGTACCAGGTCAGTGCGCTGGACACCGGTGAAAGGCACACCGTTCACCTGGCCGGGGACGTGGTCCTCGCAGCTCCCGGCATCGAGCTCGAACACTTGGAATCACCACCGTCGCCGTCGCCCGCACCCCGCGAGACAGGGTGAACAGACCGGCCGCGCACGGAGGTCGGGGCAGGATCGGCCGGGCGGCGCCGGCCGGGGCGGGAATCAGGCGGGCGGAGCGAAACCCTTCGGTCCGCCCGGGCGGGGAGGGGCCGCCGCGGTCCCGTCCGGATCTGCGGGTGCGGTGGGTTCCGAGGGTCGCGGAGGCCCGGCGGGCGTGGAAGGCGTCCCGACCGGCCCGAAGGGGTTCGGGGGCGGGGACTGCGCTTCCGTTCGGGGCGCCTCCGGGCGACGCCCCTCGAGTGCCCGCACGTCGACCGACCTGTACATCGGTGCCCCGTGTCCCGCGGAGGCCGTGACCCGGCGGACGTCGCGTGTCTGGCGTTCGTTGACCACCGCGGCCAAGTACGCCGCAGCCGGAACGCCCTGCGGCGCCGGGGTCCCCGTACAGGCCACGAGGTCCGCGGACAGGCGCTCGGCGATCGACCACCCCACGGCGCCGTCGAGTTGGTGCATACGCGTCAGGTATTGCCGTACGGCGAGCCAGAGTTCGTCGGGAACGGCCGAGAGGTCCAGCTGCGCGAAGCGCCCCACGAGCCAGGGCGGCGGTGGCGGCACCGCGGACGCGCGCCCGGCGGGCAGTCGCTCCCGTACGACGAGGGTGCCCGCGAACACGTCGCCGAGCCTGCGGCCACGTGCCGACACCAGCGACGAGACGCAGGCGACCACGCCGAACGTCCCGAGAATCTCCACCACGCCCATGGCCCCCCGCACCAGTGCGTGCCGGAACCGGATCGGTCCGCCGTCATCGCGTACGACGCGGAGCCCGCAGGCCAGCTTCCCCAGCGACCGGCCGTGGGTCAGCGTCTCGACCGCGATCGGCCCGCCCACCAGCACCAGAAGGAACGTGGCGACGGCGATCGCTGCGCCCGCCGCCTCGTCCAGGGACACCGCCGCCACGGCGAGGCCGATGGACAGCAGCATGAACGCGGTCAGAACAACCGCAAGATCGATGACGATCGCCAGTGCCCGGCTCGGCAGCCTCGCCGGTTGCAGTCCCAGTACGACCGCGTCCCCGGTCACGAGCTCATTCATCGCCACACACCCCTCGCCGCCCTTCCCTGCCCCTCGGAGGCTCAGTCTGCCAAGCTGAGCCGCAGCGCGCCGCAGTAGTACGGACCCGTACGCCCCCATGCCTGGAGCAGCAGCCGACCATGGATCTCGACGTCTTCGTGACGACCCACCGCATCGAGTGGGACCGCTTGGACCACCTCCTGCACCGAGGGCGCAACCTGACAGGCGCGGAGGCTGACGAACTCGTCGCCCTGTACCAGCGCACGGCCACACATCTCTCCCTGATCCAGTCCGGTGCTCCGGATCCCCAGCTGACCGCCCGCCTCACCCAGCTGGTGGCCCGGGCCCGCGCCACCGTGACCGGGACCCGCCGGGCCTCCTGGCGAGACGCGGTGAGCTTCCTGACGGCCGGCTTTCCCGCGGCGGTCTACCGCTCGCGGCACTGGTGGATACCCACGGCGGTGCTGTCGACGGTGCTTGCGGCCGTCATCGGATGGTGGATCGGTACGCACCCGGAGGTCCAGGCGTCGATCGCCGCCCCGGACGACCTGCGCGGCATGACCCGGCCCGGCGGTGAGTACGAGGCGTACTACTCCAGCCACCCCGCGGCGTCCTTCGCCGCGCAGGTCTGGACGAACAACGCGCAGGCGGCGGCGATGTGCCTGGTTCTGGGGGCGTTCCTGTGCGTTCCGGTCATCTGGATCCTCTTCATGAACGTGCTCAACCTCGGCGTCGGTATCGGGCTGATGTCCTCGGCCGGCCGCCTGGACACGTTCCTGGGGCTCGTACTGCCGCACGGCCTGCTCGAACTCACCGCGGTGTTCGTCGCGGCCGGGACGGGGCTCCGGCTCGGCTGGACCGTGATCGATCCAGGGCCTCGTACGAGACGTGCCGCCCTGGCCCAACAGGGGCGCGCCGCACTGGGTATGGCCATCGGACTGGCCCTGGTCCTGTTCGTCTCCGGCCTCATCGAGGGTTTCGTGACGCCGTCCGGCCTGCCCACCTGGGGGCGGATCACCATCGGGGTCGGGGCTGAACTGGCCTTTCTGGCCTACGTCTACATCATCGGAGGACGAGCGGCCCGGGCCGGCGACACCGGCGACGTGGAAGCGGGCGAGCAGAGCGCCGAGCTGCCCTCCGCGGCCTGACGGGCCGATGTGCATCCGTCTGCGCTGACCTGCTAGTCTCATCCTCGCCCACCAAAGCTGTTGACACAGCTGGCGTGGGGAGGTAGGTTTTAACGGTTGCGGCGGACTGGACAAGTTCGACAGCAGCCGACTAAAGTTCATCTCGCTCCTACCGGGGACACGTTTTCCCGCAGAGCCGATCGATTCCTCTCTTCCGAGCAGCCAAGCTGATTTTCGTCAGCCGAATTGCTTCTGATAAAGTCGAGTCAGCCGAAAGGCAAAGGCCCTCCATGGCCATCGGATTCAAAAGTCGGACCGGAAACGGAACGGAAAAAGAGTCTGGTAAGGTTGGAACCGCCGGAAAGGGAAACGCGAAAGTGAAGAACTGGAAAGCACGGTGGTGAATCAACCGCCGAGCAGGAACCCGCTTCGACCGGGAATCGGACACGAAAGAGTCTGATAGAGTCGGAAACGCAAGAACGAAGGGAAGCGCCCGGAGGGACCCGGTGAAACGGGACCGAAGGAAGCGTCCGTTCCTTGAGAACTCAACAGCGTGCCAAAAGTCAACGCCAGATATGTTGATACCCCGGCCTGCTTCGGCAGGTTGGTGGTTCCTTTGAAAAGACCTGCCAGGCCCTTGGGTGCTGGTAGGCGAAACACAGCGAGGACGCTGTGAACGACCGGTCTTATTCCGACCTGGTCGTTCCGCTCTCGTGGTGTTCATCCCGATTACGGGAAAACATTCACGGAGAGTTTGATCCTGGCTCAGGACGAACGCTGGCGGCGTGCTTAACACATGCAAGTCGAACGATGAAGCCCTTCGGGGTGGATTAGTGGCGAACGGGTGAGTAACACGTGGGCAATCTGCCCTTCACTCTGGGACAAGCCCTGGAAACGGGGTCTAATACCGGATAACACTCTGTCCCGCATGGGACGGGGTTAAAAGCTCCGGCGGTGAAGGATGAGCCCGCGGCCTATCAGCTTGTTGGTGGGGTGATGGCCTACCAAGGCGACGACGGGTAGCCGGCCTGAGAGGGCGACCGGCCACACTGGGACTGAGACACGGCCCAGACTCCTACGGGAGGCAGCAGTGGGGAATATTGCACAATGGGCGAAAGCCTGATGCAGCGACGCCGCGTGAGGGATGACGGCCTTCGGGTTGTAAACCTCTTTCAGCAGGGAAGAAGCGAAAGTGACGGTACCTGCAGAAGAAGCGCCGGCTAACTACGTGCCAGCAGCCGCGGTAATACGTAGGGCGCAAGCGTTGTCCGGAATTATTGGGCGTAAAGAGCTCGTAGGCGGCTTGTCACGTCGGATGTGAAAGCCCGGGGCTTAACCCCGGGTCTGCATTCGATACGGGCTAGCTAGAGTGTGGTAGGGGAGATCGGAATTCCTGGTGTAGCGGTGAAATGCGCAGATATCAGGAGGAACACCGGTGGCGAAGGCGGATCTCTGGGCCATTACTGACGCTGAGGAGCGAAAGCGTGGGGAGCGAACAGGATTAGATACCCTGGTAGTCCACGCCGTAAACGTTGGGAACTAGGTGTTGGCGACATTCCACGTCGTCGGTGCCGCAGCTAACGCATTAAGTTCCCCGCCTGGGGAGTACGGCCGCAAGGCTAAAACTCAAAGGAATTGACGGGGGCCCGCACAAGCAGCGGAGCATGTGGCTTAATTCGACGCAACGCGAAGAACCTTACCAAGGCTTGACATATACCGGAAAGCATCAGAGATGGTGCCCCCCTTGTGGTCGGTATACAGGTGGTGCATGGCTGTCGTCAGCTCGTGTCGTGAGATGTTGGGTTAAGTCCCGCAACGAGCGCAACCCTTGTTCTGTGTTGCCAGCATGCCCTTCGGGGTGATGGGGACTCACAGGAGACTGCCGGGGTCAACTCGGAGGAAGGTGGGGACGACGTCAAGTCATCATGCCCCTTATGTCTTGGGCTGCACACGTGCTACAATGGCCGGTACAATGAGCTGCGAAGTCGTGAGGCGGAGCGAATCTCAAAAAGCCGGTCTCAGTTCGGATTGGGGTCTGCAACTCGACCCCATGAAGTCGGAGTTGCTAGTAATCGCAGATCAGCATTGCTGCGGTGAATACGTTCCCGGGCCTTGTACACACCGCCCGTCACGTCACGAAAGTCGGTAACACCCGAAGCCGGTGGCCCAACCCCTTGTGGGAGGGAGCTGTCGAAGGTGGGACTGGCGATTGGGACGAAGTCGTAACAAGGTAGCCGTACCGGAAGGTGCGGCTGGATCACCTCCTTTCTAAGGAGCACTTCTTACCCGGTTCGCTGGGTCAGAGGCCAGTACACCGGCGAATGTTCGGTGCTGGTTGCTCATGGGTGGAACGTTGACTATTCGGCACGATGAGCACGGTTTCGTTAGTACTGCTTCGGCGTGGAAAACGGGAACGGGTTGGTCGGGTCGGGCACGCTGTTGGGTATCTGAAGGTACGGGCTCGTTTGAGTCTGTCCCTTTGGTTGCCGGCCCCAGTGCACTCACCTGTAAGGGTGGGGTGATGGGTGGCTGGTCGTTGTTTGAGAACTGCACAGTGGACGCGAGCATCTGTGGCCAAGTTTTTAAGGGCGCACGGTGGATGCCTTGGCACCAGGAACCGATGAAGGACGTGGGAGGCCACGATAGTCCCCGGGGAGCTGTCAACCAAGCTTTGATCCGGGGGTTTCCGAATGGGGAAACCCGGCAGTCGTCATGGGCTGTCACCCGCTGCTGAACACATAGGCAGTGTGGAGGGAACGAGGGGAAGTGAAACATCTCAGTACCCTCAGGAAGAGAAAACAACCGTGATTCCGGGAGTAGTGGCGAGCGAAACTGGATGAGGCCAAACCGTATGCGTGTGATACCCGGCAGGGGTTGCGCATGCGGGGTTGTGGGATCTCTTTTTCACAGTCTGCCGGCTGTGAGGCGAGTCAGAAACCGTTGATGTAGGCGAAGGACATGCGAAAGGTCCGGCGTAGAGGGTAAGACCCCCGTAGCTGAAACATTAACGGCTCGTTTGAGAGACACCCAAGTAGCACGGGGCCCGAGAAATCCCGTGTGAATCTGGCGGGACCACCCGCTAAGCCTAAATATTCCCTGGTGACCGATAGCGGATAGTACCGTGAGGGAATGGTGAAAAGTACCGCGGGAGCGGAGTGAAATAGTACCTGAAACCGTGTGCCTACAAGCCGTGGGAGCGTCGCGCATCGAGCTTGCTCGGTGCGTCGTGACTGCGTGCCTTTTGAAGAATGAGCCTGCGAGTTAGCGGTGTGTAGCGAGGTTAACCCGTGTGGGGAAGCCGTAGCGAAAGCGAGTCCGAATAGGGCGTTTGAGTTGCACGCTCTAGACCCGAAGCGGAGTGATCTAGCCATGGGCAGGTTGAAGCGGAGGTAAGACTTCGTGGAGGACCGAACCCACCAGGGTTGAAAACCTGGGGGATGACCTGTGGTTAGGGGTGAAAGGCCAATCAAACTCCGTGATAGCTGGTTCTCCCCGAAATGCATTTAGGTGCAGCGTCGTGTGTTTCTTGCCGGAGGTAGAGCACTGGATAGGCGATGGGCCCTACCGGGTTACTGACCTTAGCCAAACTCCGAATGCCGGTAAGTGAGAGCGCGGCAGTGAGACTGTGGGGGATAAGCTCCATGGTCGAGAGGGAAACAGCCCAGAGCATCGACCAAGGCCCCTAAGCGTACGCTAAGTGGGAAAGGATGTGGAGTCGCAGAGACAACCAGGAGGTTGGCTTAGAAGCAGCCACCCTTGAAAGAGTGCGTAATAGCTCACTGGTCAAGTGATTCCGCGCCGACAATGTAGCGGGGCTCAAGCGTACCGCCGAAGTCGTGTCATTCATACACATATCCTCAACGGGAGTATGGATGGGTAGGGGAGCGTCGTGTGCCGGGTGAAGCAGCCGCGGAAGCGAGTTGTGGACGGTTCACGAGTGAGAATGCAGGCATGAGTAGCGATACACACGTGAGAAACGTGTGCGCCGATTGACTAAGGGTTCCTGGGTCAAGCTGATCTGCCCAGGGTAAGTCGGGACCTAAGGCGAGGCCGACAGGCGTAGTCGATGGACAACCGGTTGATATTCCGGTACCCGCTTTGAAACGCCCAGTACTGAATCAGGCGATGCTAAGTCCGTGAAGCCGGCCCGATCTCTTCGGAGTTGAGGGTAGTGGTGGAGCCGATGAACCAGACTTGTAGTAGGTAAGCGATGGGGTGACGCAGGAAGGTAGTCCAGCCCGGGCGGTGGTTGTCCCGGGGTAAGGGTGTAGGACGCACGGTAGGCAAATCCGTCGTGCATATAGTCTGAGACCTGATGCCGAGCCGATTGTGGTGAAGTGGATGATCCTATGCTGTCGAGAAAAGCCTCTAGCGAGTTTCATGGCGGCCCGTACCCTAAACCGACTCAGGTAGTCAGGTAGAGAATACCGAGGCGTTCGGGTGAACTATGGTTAAGGAACTCGGCAAAATGCCCCCGTAACTTCGGGAGAAGGGGGGCCATCACTGGTGAGGGGACTTGCTTCCTGAGCTGGGGGTGGCCGCAGAGACCAGCGAGAAGCGACTGTTTACTAAAAACACAGGTCCGTGCGAAGCCGTAAGGCGATGTATACGGACTGACGCCTGCCCGGTGCTGGAACGTTAAGGGGACCGGTTAGTGCACTTTCGGGTGTGCGAAGCTGAGAACTTAAGCGCCAGTAAACGGCGGTGGTAACTATAACCATCCTAAGGTAGCGAAATTCCTTGTCGGGTAAGTTCCGACCTGCACGAATGGCGTAACGACTTCTCGACTGTCTCAACCATAGGCCCGGTGAAATTGCACTACGAGTAAAGATGCTCGTTTCGCGCAGCAGGACGGAAAGACCCCGGGACCTTTACTATAGTTTGATATTGGTGTTCGGTTCGGCTTGTGTAGGATAGGTGGGAGACTTTGAAGCAGCCACGCCAGTGGTTGTGGAGTCGCCGTTGAAATACCACTCTGGTCGTGCTGGATGTCTAACCTGGGTCCGTGATCCGGATCAGGGACAGTGTCTGATGGGTAGTTTAACTGGGGCGGTTGCCTCCTAAAGAGTAACGGAGGCGCCCAAAGGTTCCCTCAGCCTGGTTGGCAATCAGGTGTTGAGTGTAAGTGCACAAGGGAGCTTGACTGTGAGACCGACGGGTCGAGCAGGGACGAAAGTCGGGACTAGTGATCCGGCAGTGGCTTGTGGAAGCGCTGTCGCTCAACGGATAAAAGGTACCCCGGGGATAACAGGCTGATCTTCCCCAAGAGTCCATATCGACGGGATGGTTTGGCACCTCGATGTCGGCTCGTCGCATCCTGGGGCTGGAGTCGGTCCCAAGGGTTGGGCTGTTCGCCCATTAAAGCGGTACGCGAGCTGGGTTTAGAACGTCGTGAGACAGTTCGGTCCCTATCCGCTGTGCGCGTAGGAATATTGAGAAGGGCTGTCCCTAGTACGAGAGGACCGGGACGGACGAACCTCTGGTGTGCCAGTTGTCCTGCCAAGGGCATGGCTGGTTGGCTACGTTCGGAAAGGATAACCGCTGAAAGCATCTAAGCGGGAAGCCTGCTTCGAGATGAGTATTCCCACCACCTTGAGTGGTTAAGGCTCCCAGTAGACGACTGGGTTGATAGGCCAGATGTGGAAGCCCGGTAACGGGTGGAGCTGACTGGTACTAATAGGCCGAGGGCTTGTCCTCAGTTGCTCGCGTCCACTGTGTTGGTTCTGAAATAACGAACTGCCGTGTTTTCTCCGGTGTTGGTTAATTTCATAGTGTTTCGGTGGTCATTGCGTTAGGGAAACGCCCGGTTACATTCCGAACCCGGAAGCTAAGCCTTTCAGCGCCGATGGTACTGCAGGGGGGACCCTGTGGGAGAGTAGGACGCCGCCGAACTATTATTCCGGGAAAGCCCCGTGCCCTTGTGGCACGGGGCTTTTCTGCGTTCCAGGGGGTTTCCGGAAAGGCGGTGGCACCTCGCCCCTGACGTCTTCAGCCTCGGAGCTTGAGGTGCCGATGCTGTGACGCCTGCGCGTGCCGGCAGCGGGAGAGAGGGGGCCGCCTGGGTTCCCGTCAGAGGCGGCCGGCGGCCTTCAGGGCGAGATAGGCGTCGGCCAACGCCGGTGCGAGTGTGTTCGGAGTGGCATCGACGACGGTGACACCGTGACGGGGGAGCTGGTCGGCGGTCCGGCGGCGCTGTTCCTGGGTCTGGGTGCCGGCTGCGGCCTCGTAAACCGCGTCGACCGACCCTCGGCTCCGGGCCATCGTTTCGACGTGAGGATCGGCGACCGATGCCACCAGCACCGTGTGGCGCCGGGTGAGCTGGGGAAGCACCGGCAGCAGACCTTCTTCCACCGGTGCGGCGTCCAGGCTCGTGAGCAGCACGATCAGCGAACGCTGGGGCGCGTGGGCCATGGCCGTCGTGCTCAGGCCCCGGGCATCCGTCTCCACGAGCTCCGGCTCCAGCGGGGCCATGGCGTTGACGACGGACGACAGGACATCGCCCCCGGCGGCCCCACCTCGTACCTGGGCCCGGACACGGCGGTCGTAGGCAAGGAGGTTCACCCGGTCACCCGCGCGTACGGCCAGCGCGGTGAGCAGCAGCGCAGCGTCCATGGCCGCGTCCAGGCGTGGGACGTCGCCGACGCGCCCCGCGGAAGTCCGGCCGGTATCCAGGACGATGAGGATGTGGCGGTCCCGCTCAGGGCGCCAGGTGCGGACGGCGACCGCCGACTGGCGTGCGGTGGCCCTCCAGTCGATGGAGCGCGTGTCGTCCCCCGGGACGTAGACGCGGAGGCTGTCGAACTCGGTACCTTCCCCACGGGTGAGCACGGTGGTCCTGCCGTCCAGTTCGCGGAGTCTCGCGAGACGTGACGGGAGATGCTTCCGGCTCGTGAACGGCGGCAGTACCCGCACCGCCCACGGGACGTCGTGGCGCCCCTGCCGGGCCGCGAGGCCCAGCGGACCGAACGAGCGGACGGTGACCCGGTCGGGGAGGCGGTCTCCGCGCCTGGCAGGACGCAGGAACGTAGTGAGACGCACCCGCTCTCCGGCGGGCACGGTGAACCTGTGGTGTGAGGCGGCCTGTTCGGCTTCGGACGACCAACTGCTGGGCGGCCATGCGTCACGGAGATGAGCACGAAGCCGTCGTCTCGAAGGGTTGGTTACGGTGAGTTGCACCTGTGCCGTGTCGCCGAGTCGAACGGATGTATCACCGGATCGGGTGAACCGCAGCGAACGCACTGGCGCGGCCAGGGCGTAGTCGCACAGAATTGCCAATGAGAGCGGCGCATTGACCGCGAGCATGCCTGTCCAGCTCGGGGCCAGTATGCCTACGGGGAGTGATCCCAGGGCGGCCAGGAGCGCGGTTCGTCCGGTGAGGGCCATGGTCACCGCCTCATCGGGGGACGGGGACGTGGGCGAGGACAGCCGTGATGACGGAGTCGGCGGTGACTCCCTCCATCTCGGCTTCCGGCCGGAGTTGGATGCGATGACGGAGTGTGGGAAGCGCCAGGGCCTTCACGTCGTCCGGGGTGACGTAGTCCCGGCCGGTGAGCCAGGCCCAGGCGCGCGCGGTGGACAGCAGAGCGGTCGCGCCGCGGGGGGAGGCACCGAGGGTGAGTGAGGGGGATTCACGCGTGGCACGACAGATATCGACGACGTAAGCAGCGATCTCGGCGGAGACCTGGGTCCTTGCGACCGCGGACCGCGCGGCCTCCAGGTCGGCCGGGCCGGCCACAGGCCGTATACCGGCGGCATCGAGGTTCCGGGGGTCGAACCCGCCCGCGTGGCGGGTGAGGACGTCGATCTCGTCCTCACGGGACGGCAGAGGCACCGTGAGCTTGAGGAGGAACCGGTCCAACTGCGCCTCGGGAAGCGGGTAGGTCCCCTCGTACTCGACGGGATTCTGGGTCGCTGCGACCAGGAACGGATCAGGGAGGGCCCGGGGGACACCGTCGACGGTGACCTGGCGCTCCTCCATGGCCTCAAGGAGGGAGGACTGCGTCTTCGGCGGGGTCCGGTTGATCTCGTCTGCGAGCAGGAGGTTGGTGAACACCGGCCCGGGCTGGAAGGAGAACTCCGCAGTGCGGGCATCGTAGACGAGGGAGCCCGTGACATCGCTCGGCATCAGATCGGGTGTGAACTGGACGCGCTTGGTGTCGAGTTCGAGGGAGGCGGCAAGGGCCCGGACGAGAAGGGTCTTGGCCACACCCGGGACGCCCTCGAGCAGCACATGGCCCCGGCAGAGCAGGGCGACGACCAGGCCGGTCACGGCGGAGTCCTGGCCGACCACTGCCTTGGCGATCTCCGAGCGGAGGGCTTCGAGAGAGGCACGGGCCTTGTCGGAGACGACGGCTTCCGTCGGACTCCCCTCGGTCGCCACGTGCTCGGCGGACTCCGGGTTCGGGGCGCTCATGAAGTGCGTACCTCTCTTTCGAGGGCGTCGAGTTGGTCGGTCAGAAGAACAAGAGCGGCGTCGTCGGCCGGAGCCGGGCCGAAGAGCAGAGCGACGGCGTCGGTGTCGGAGGCATCGAGGCGGGCGGAGACGGCGGGAAGCAAGGCGCCGGGTGACTGGGCGTCGCGCGGGGAGACCCCGACGAGGGGAGCGAGGCGGTTGCGGGTGGCGGAGCGGAGTGTGGCGGCGGCCCGGTCACGGGCGTTGGCCTTCCGATAGAGGCGGGCACGCCCTTCGGTGGACTCGGAGGCCCTGACGGCCACCGGAAGGCGTTCGGTGACCAGGGGGCCGAGGCGGCGGGCTCGCCAGATCGCGGCGAGCACGGCTGCGAAGGCGAGTTGGAGCGTGCCCCAGAGCCAGCCGGAGGGGATGAGGTCGACGAATCCGCTCTCGCCGGCCGTGGTACCGCCGTCACCGCCGCCCTCTCCGTTCTCCTGACCGCCCGGGCCCGCAGTGGCGGACGGATCGGTGAGTGAGGGGAGGTACCAGACGAGATGCGGACGGGAACCGAGAGTCTGCAGGGCGAGCGACGCGTTCCCCTGCTGGTCGAGGCGGTCGTTGTAGAGGAGGTCGGGGGAGCCGAGCAGCACGGTGTCGCCCGACGCGTGCTCGGGAAGCACCAGGTACGTCGGGTATCCGTCGACGGGGTAGCAGCTGACGGCGTCGCGTGCGTCCGTGCGGTAGCGGAGGCCGCCCGTCTCGACGGTGCCCGCGGAGCGTGCGGCGGGGAGATCGCAGCGAGGCGGATGCGGGCCTGCCCGGCCCGGGAGTTCGGCGCTGACACCGGGGGCCAGCGTCCCGACGGAGACGCGGCCCGGTGCTACGAGGACCGTGCGTCCGGAGGCGTCGCCGACGGCTCCACGGAGGACGTGCCGCTGGTAGTCGGTGAGCACGTTGGGCCCGGCGACGAGAAGCGTGGTGTCGGGACCGGCCGCGTCGGTCGCCTCGCCGAGGGTCGTGACGACGTCGACCGTGACACCCCGGTCCTTCAGGAGTTCGGCGACGGCCCGGCTCCCGTAGGGATCCGGGGAGCGGGGGTCGAGGCGGCCGTGTTCACCCCCCGAGCCGACGGCGGCGTAGGTGATCCCGGCGGCGACGAGGAGCAGGGCGGCGAGCAGCAGGCCGCGTGTACGCCGCCAGACCTGGCCAGGAGTCCGGGACACCGACGTCGTGGACAAGGGGGATCCGGGCACGGGCACGGGCACGGGTGTGGGTGTGGGCGTGGCGGTCGGGGACCCGGTCACCGGGGGGCCTCCCCGGTCGTTCCGGCGGCGAGCAGGGGCTTGGCGGCTTCGATGTCGCGGTCGAGCGCGCTCAGGTCCTGGTACGCGGCCGCGTCGGCCGTGCGGCCTCCGTACGTGACGTCGTCGAACACGCGGGCGGCGGAGCGGAGGCGGGAGGCATGGGCGGGCAGGGCCCGGCCGGCTTCCGAGGCCGCCTCGTCCGCTGTGCGGCCGGGGCGCGGGTCGAGCACGGCTCGGTCCTCCAAGGCCCGGACGAGGGCGCGCATGCGTTCCTGGACGGCCTCCGTCCAGCGGTGGGCGTCGGCGTGCGCCTGCGCCGCCTTCCGATGGTCGGCCGCGCTGCGGGCGGCGCCACCGAAAAGGGCCTCCGGGGGGCGTGCGACGCGCTGGGGTGTACCGAGCCGCCACCAGAGGGCGGCGACCAGGCCGGCGATGATCAGCATGATCACCACCAGGCCGAGCGAGCCGCCGGGTGCGGCCCCGGCGGCCCCGTCGAAGAGGTCGCCCACCCAGTCCCAGAAGCGGTCGAGGCCGCGTTCGAGCAGGTTCGGGTCGTGCTCGTGGTACATCGGGTCGGACAGTTCGTCCTGCGCCGCTTCCCGGGCGGGGACGCGTGGGATGTCCACGGGTATGTCGTCCGCAGCCAGGACGAGTCGTCCCGCCGTGGTGGCGCCCCCCGCCGTCACCGCATCAGCTCCTAGGGGTGTCGTATCCGGGCACACCCGCGGCCCTCGCGAGGTCCAGGTCGAGTGCTTCGCGGCGGATGCGCCGGTCGATGTAGAGCAGCGCCATCACTCCCGCGGTGAAGGGGTAGGCGAGCGTCGAGACGATCACTTCGCCGATGCCCGTGACGATGAGGAAGGGCCAGCCGAAGTCGGGCGAACTGCCCTTGAGCAGGTCACCCAGTCCCTCGCTGTCGGCGGTCACGGCGATGATGCCGAACGGAATGGTAATGATCAAGGTGACGACGATGACCATCAGGTAGGTCAGGGCCAGGATGCCGAAGATCCGCCACCAGCTGCCCCTGACCAGCTTCGCGGACCGGCGCAGCGACGTGAGGACGGGCTGCCTCTCCAGCATCAGTGCCGGTGCGGCGAGGGTGAAGCGGATCATCAGCCACAGCACGACGACGACGGCCCCGATGAAACCGAGGAGGGCCAGTGCCAGGCCGGCGCCGCCGTCGATGAGCAGACCGGGGAGCAGCCCCACCGTCATGATCGCGGCGCTCATCAGACTCAGCAGCAGGGTCAGCCCGAGGAGCGGGAGGATCCTCGGCCGGGCCTCCGACCAGGCCTCGCGCAGGGTCACGCCGCGGCCCAGCACGGAGCGGCTGACCACCACGGTGAGCAGGGAGGTGGTGAAGAGGGTGGCGATCATCCCGATGACCGTGGCCGGTGCCGTGGAGAGCAGCTCCGACTGCATCGATTCGGAAGCCTGGCGCAGAGCCTCGCTTCCGACGGCGTTCGGGTCGATCGAGGTCGGCTCCGGCAGGACGTATCGCTGGAGGAGGATGGCGATGATCTCGGTGACGACCGAGATGGTGAGACTGATGCCGAGCACGGGGCGCCAGTGCGCGCGCATCGTGGACACGGCGCCGTCGAGGATCTCGAGGACGCCCAGCGGACGGAGCGGGATGACCCCGGGTTTCGCCGCCATGGGAGGCCGGCCGCCCCACCCGGGTCCTGGCGCGCCGCCCCAGCCGGGTGCGGGCGGAGGCATGCCGGGGCCGCTGCCGGGTGCGCTCGGTGGGGACCACTGCCCGCCCTGCGGCTGCGTGGCGGACCACTGTCCGGCCGGGCCGTTGGCGTCGGCGGGGGCGGAGGGCCGGGGGATGCCGGCCCCGTCCTGGCCGTCGGAGGGGGCAGATCCGGGCGAGGCCCAGCCCGGAGAGTCGTTCATCGTCGCTCCTTCACGGTCCTGACCGCTCACCGGGGCGGCAGGTTGGCAGCCATCGTGCCACGCGCCGCCCCGGCGTGGACCGGGCGCTCTCCCTCCGTCTTGTCCATGTGTCCTGGCCGCTCACCGGGCAGACTGGGCGGATGGCTGATCAGGACACGCGTTCGCCGGTGGGTATCGAGCCTCCGGCCCTTTCCGTACTCCGCTGGGCCGAGCCGCCCGAAGGCCCCGCCGTGGTGCTCCTCGACCAGACGCGGCTGCCGTCGCAGGAGGTCGAGCTGGTGTGCGCGGATGTCCCCGCGCTGGTCCGGGCGATCCGGACGCTGGCGGTGCGGGGCGCGCCCCTGCTGGGCATCGCCGGCGGGTACGGCGTCGCCCTGGCCGCCGCCCGGGGTGAGGACGTGGCGCGGGCCGCGGAGCTGCTGGCGGGGGCGCGGCCCACCGCGGTGAACCTCGGATACGGTGCGCGGCGGGTGGCCGAGGCGTACCGGTGTGCCGAGGAGAAGCGGGCGGGCCGGGGGCAGGCCGCCTCGGCGGCGCTGGCCGAGGCCCGGGCGCTGCACCGGGAGGACGCCGCGGCCAGTGTCCGGATGGCTCGGTACGGCCTGGACCTGCTGGCGGAGCTCCTGCCCGACGGACCGCACCGGCTGCTGACCCACTGCAACACCGGGGCGCTGGTGTCGGGCGGCGAGGGGACCGCGTTCGCCGTCGCTCTGCGGGCGCACCGCAAGGGCAGGCTGCGGCAGCTGTGGGTGGACGAGACGCGTCCGCTGCTCCAGGGTGCCCGGCTCACGGCGTACGAGGCGGCACGGAACGGGTTGCCGTTCCAGGTGCTCACGGACAGCGCGGCGGGCTCTCTGTTTGCCGCGGGGGAGGTGGATGCCGTACTCATCGGTGCGGACCGCATCGCTGCGGACGGCTCGGTGGCCAACAAGGTGGGGAGTTATCCGTTGGCGGTGCTGGCGAAGTACCACCACGTCCCGTTCGTCGTGGTGGCGCCGACCTCGACCGTCGATCTGGGGACGCCGGACGGTGCGGCCGTCGTCGTGGAGCAGCGTTCCGGGAGTGAAGTGACGGAGTTCACATTCCCTGGGCCCGCTTCGGCCGGGGCGGAGGCGGGAGCGTCTGCCTCGGCACCGGTGGGAGCCCAGGCGTACAACCCGGCGTTCGACATCACGCCGCCCGAACTGGTCACGGCGATCGTCACGGAGGAGGGTGTCATTTCCCCGGTCACGGGGGTCGGACTGGCAGAGCTGTGTGCCAGATCATCGCAGGTAACGATTAGCTAATGGGATGATGTCGTTTATGAAGGGACGCGTCCTTGTCGTCGACGACGACACCGCGCTGGCCGAGATGCTCGGCATTGTGCTGCGTGGAGAAGGTTTCGAGCCATCGTTCGTAGCGGACGGCGACAAGGCACTGGCTGCATTTCGTGACGCCAAGCCGGACCTGGTGCTGCTGGACCTCATGCTGCCCGGACGGGACGGCATCGAGGTCTGCAGGCTGATCCGGGCCGAGTCGGGTGTGCCGATCGTCATGCTCACCGCCAAGAGCGACACGGTCGACGTGGTGGTGGGTCTGGAGTCAGGGGCCGACGACTACATCGTCAAGCCGTTCAAGCCGAAGGAGTTGGTCGCCCGGATCAGGGCACGTCTGCGGAGGTCCGAGGAGCCCGCGCCGGAGCAGCTGGCGATCGGTGACCTGGTCATCGATGTGGCCGGGCACTCGGTGAAGCGGGAGGGCCAGTCCATCGCGCTCACCCCGCTGGAGTTCGACCTGCTGGTGGCCCTCGCCCGTAAGCCGTGGCAGGTCTTCACCCGTGAGGTGCTGCTCGAGCAGGTATGGGGGTACCGGCACGCCGCGGACACCCGGCTGGTGAACGTGCATGTGCAGCGGCTCCGTTCCAAGGTCGAGAAGGACCCGGAGCGGCCGGAGATCGTCGTGACCGTCCGCGGTGTCGGTTACAAGGCCGGACCGAGCTGACATGACCCTGGGCAGCTCTGCTCCGAAACCCGGGGGCCCGGGAGTCCGTACGGAGCGGGCTGCCGGGTCGGCACGAAGGTTCTGGCGGTTCGGCCGGGTCCTGCGGGACGGCCGGTTGTTCCCCGACCGGACTCCCGGTGGGCCCGTGCTGAGGCTGCTCATGCGCTGGATCCGGCGGCCGTTGCTGCCCGCCGTGCGCCTGTGGCGGCGGAATCTGCAACTGCGGGTCGTCGCGGGCACGCTGCTCATGTCGATCGCCGTGGTGCTGCTCTTGGGCTTCGTCGTGATCGGGCAGGTCAAGAACGGCCTGCTCGACGCGAAGGCCAAGGCCGCGCAGACGCAGGCGGCCGGCGGTTTCGCGGCGGCCCAGGCCAATGCGAACGCGCCGCTCGCCCCGGGCGACCAGGGCGAGGAGGAGGGCGCCGACGGCATGACGGCGAACACCTCCTGGCGTACCGAGCTGGTCGATCAGCTCGCCAGTGGCGGTACGAACGCCTTCAACGTGGTGGCACTGAGCGCCGACTCCGTCGAGCAGGGCGCCACCAGCCGCGCCCCCCGGGGCTCCGGCAGCGTCGAGGCGTCCAGCGTGCCGCAGAGCCTGCGGGAGGCCGTGGGGAAGGGGCCCGGAGCCTTCCAGACGTACTCCTCGATCAAGTACTCGTACGGCAAGGACCCGCAGCCCGGGCTCGTCGTCGGCAAGCGCCTCTACGACATCGACCACAACCCGTACGAGCTGTACTACCTCTTCCCGCTCACGCAGGAGGAGAAGTCGCTGACCCTGGTCACGACGACGCTGGCCACGGCGGGTCTCTTCGTCGTCGTCCTGCTGGGCGCCATCGCCTGGTTCGTCGTACGCCAGGTCGTCACGCCCGTACGGATGGCGGCGGGGATCGCCGAACGCCTTTCGGCGGGCCGGCTCCAGGAACGGATGAAGGTCACCGGCGAGGACGACATCGCCCGCCTCGGCGAGGCCTTCAACAAGATGGCGCAGAACCTCCAGCTGAAGATCCAGCAGTTGGAAGAGCTCTCCCGGATGCAGCGACGGTTCGTCTCCGACGTCAGCCATGAGCTGAGGACCCCGCTCACGACCGTACGGATGGCCGCCGACGTCATCCACGAGGCCCGCGTCGACTTCGACCCGGTGACCGCGCGTTCCGCGGAGCTGCTGGGCGACCAGCTCGACCGTTTCGAGTCGCTCCTGTCCGACCTGCTGGAGATCAGCCGCTTCGACGCGGGGGCCGCGGCCCTGGACGCCGAACCGATCGACCTGAGGACGGTCGTGCGACGGGTGATCGGCGGCGCGGAGCCGCTCGCGGAGCGCAAGGGCAGCCGGATCGTGGTCGTGGGCGACGAACAGCCCGTGGTCGCGGAAGCCGACCCCCGGCGCGTCGAGCGGGTGCTGCGGAACCTGGTCGTCAACGCCGTCGAACACGGCGAGGGCCGGGACGTCGTCGTACGCATGGGGGTCGCGCAGGGCGCCGTGGCGGTGGCGGTCCGGGACTACGGCGTGGGGCTCAAGCCCGGCGAGGCCACCCGGGTCTTCAACCGCTTCTGGCGGGCCGATCCGGCGCGCGCCCGCACCACCGGCGGCACCGGACTGGGACTGTCGATCGCTGTCGAGGACGCCCGGCTGCACGGTGGCTGGCTGCAGGCCTGGGGCGAGCCCGGCGGCGGATCGCAGTTCCGGCTGACCCTGCCGCGCACGGCGGACGAGCCACTGCGGGGGTCGCCGATACCGCTCGAACCGGAGGACTCGCGGCGCAACCGGGAGGACCGCGAACGGACCGAGGCCGCCTCCCTGACGACCGCCGAGCACCGGCTGCTGTCCGTGCCGAGTCAGGGCGGGTGCACGACGCGAGGGCAGCTGCCCGTCCCGTCGCGGGGGTCCATGACACCGCGTCCGGCGCCGGCGTCGGTGGACCCGGCGGCGCTGCCGGGCAACGGCGCCCGTGTGGTGCCGCGCCCCGCCGGGGAGCGGCCGGGCGGCCGCACGGACCCAGAGACGCAGGACCCGGAGCAGGAGGACACGACTCGTGGACACTGACCGTCGGCAAGGCGGCCGAGGACGGGCGGTGCGGGTGTCCGCGCTGCTCGGCTGCGCCGTCGTGGTGCTCGCGGGGTGCGGAGCGATGCCGGACACCGGTGAGGTCAAGGCGGTCGAGGCGTCGCGGGCCGGTGACGCCCAGGTGCAGGTGTACGCGGTGCCGCCGAGGGAGGGCGCCTCCCCCCTGGAGATCGTCGACGGCTTCCTGGAGTCGATGACGAGTGACGACCCCGATTTCCGGACCACCCGCACGTATCTGACCAAGGAGGCGGGGGCGGCCTGGAAGCCGAGCGAGGGCACCACGGTGCTCGCGAAGGCTCCCAACCGCAACGGGCCGTCGTTCCACGACAAGGAGCGCAGGGCGGCCGAGACCACGTACACCCTGACCGGTGAACAGGTGGCGGCGGTCGACGCGCAGAGCTCCTACCGGCCGCTCGCGCCGACCGACTACTCCCAGGGGCTGCACCTGGTGCGCGAGAAGGGTGCGGACGGCAAGCAGGAGTGGCGCATCGACGTCGTGCCGGACGGCCTGGTGCTGGGGCAGTCCGACTTCAAGCGGCTGTACCGGCCCGTGAACAAGTACTACTTCGCGGCCGCCCCGGCGGGGAGCGAGCCCGCGCTCGTCGCCGACCCCGTCTACGTGCGCAACCGGACGGATCCCGTCACGCGGATGGACACGGCCACGCAGACGGTGCGGACGCTTCTGGAGGGCCCGTCGAACTGGTTGCGGCCGGTCGTCGATTCGAGCTTCCCCGCCGGGACGACGCTCAGGAAGGGGGTCACCTCGCTGGCGCCCGACGACCAGAACGTACTGAAGGTGCGGCTCAGCAAGCAGGCGGACAAGGCGGGGCCGACGGAGTGCCGGATGATGGCCGCCCAGGTGCTCTTCACGCTGCGGGACCTGACGTCCGCCCGGGTGGGCCAGGTGGAACTCCAGGGTGAGCACGGTCCGCTGTGTTCGCTGGGGGCCGACGACTCCGCCGAGTTCGAGGGTGACAGCGGTTCCGGTGCCCCCGACAGCCAGTACTTCGTCGACGACAAGGGGCATGTGCAGCGGATCCCTGCGGGCAGCAAGGGCCTGGGCGATCCGGATCCGGTGCCCGGTCCGCTGGGCTCCGGACCGGTGGCCATGAGCGCCGTCGGTGTGTCCCGGGACGAACAGCAGGGCGCCGCGGTCTCGGCGGACCAGCAGCACCTCTACGTCTCCTCCCTGGTGACGGACGGCGAGGCGACCGCCCCTGTCGTGACCAGCCAGGCCAAGAGCGCCGATGACCGGCTCTCCGCGCCGAGCTGGGACGGCCGGGGGGACCTGTGGGTCGCCGACCGCGATCCGTCCGGTCCCCGGCTGCTGCGTCTGGTGGGCGGCGAGGGCGAACCGCAGGAAGTCGCGGTCCCGGGTCTCGGCGCGGGCCGGATCGAGGCGCTACGACTGTCGGCCGACGGTGTGCGGATCGCCCTGCGGGTGTCCGAGGGGGATCACACGACCCTGCGGATCGGGCGCGTGGAGCGCCACGGTTCGAGTGATACGGAGCGGGTGTCCGTGGAGGACCTGCGCACCGCGGCTCCGCAGCTGACCGATGTGAGCGCCGTGTCCTGGTCCGGCCGCAGCCGCCTCGTGGTGGTCGGCAAGGAGGAGGGCGGTGTGCAGCAGGTGCGCTACGTGCAGGCGGACGGATCGACGTCGTCCTCCGGTGTGCTGCCCGGGGTGAACCAGGTGACGGCCGTCGCGGCGGCGGACGACGAGCAACTGCCGTTGATGGCGGACACCGAGAGCGACGGGATAGTGAAGCTCTCGCCCGGTGACAACTGGCAGACGGTCCTCAGGGAAGGCTCCTCGCTGGTCTATCCCGGCTGACCGCCGGGGGTGCTGACGTCCGTGAGTTGTCCACAGGGCGTTGTCCACAGGGCTGGTCCGGCCTGTGCCGCACCGGCACAGTGGGGCTGTGCGTGCATGGTGGCAAGAGATCACCGGACTGGTGCTGCCGGCGGCCTGTGGCGGCTGCGGCAGGCCTCGTACGCAGCTGTGCGCGGAGTGCGCGGCCGAGCTGGCGGCCGAGCCGTCCCGGGTGCGTCCGGCGCCCGAGCCGGCGGAGCTCCCGGTCGTGCACGCTGCCGCTCCGTACGAGAACGCGGTACGCGCGGTGCTGCTGGCCCACAAGGAGCGAGGAGCACTCGGTCTCGTGGGCGCGCTCGGCGGGGCCTTGGCGGGGGCTGTGCGGGCGGGGACGGGCCGACTGGACGCTGGAGGGCCGCTGCTGCTCGTGCCGATGCCGTCGGCGCGGGCGGCCACGGCGGCGCGTGGGCACGACCCGACCCGCCGGATCGCCTTCGCCGCCGCGGCGGAGCTGAGGCGCGCCGGTGTCCGCGCCCGGGTGACAGCGGTGCTGCGGCAGCGGCGCGCGGTGGCCGATCAGGCCGGTCTGGGAGCGAGGGCGCGGCAGGAGAACCTGGCGGGCGCCCTGGAGGTGGCGGTCCGGGGCAGGGCCCTGCTGAGCGGTGGCCGGGTGGTGCTGGTGGACGACCTGCTGACGACCGGCGCCACCCTCGCCGAGGCCGCCCGCGCGGTGCGCGCGGCATGGCCCACCGATGGCGGCGCCGCGGCTCCGGTTGCCGCGGTGGTGGCGGCTTCTCCATCCGCTTTCGAAATAAACCGGAACTGACAGAAATCTTTCATCGGCGCAGGTGATACGGGGGTGAAGGGACCTGATCGGAGGTACGCACGGGTAGCGGGTGCCGATACGGCCGCGGGCAGGCTATGTTCGGTTGTGAGGCACGGTGAATACCGGATCTCGATGAATGCACCACCAGGTTTCGGGCAGGTAACTCACCGACAGGCCAGAAGCGTGAAAGCGGCGGGGCGCAGACCTCGCCGACGGGGGAGGAGGAGGTGAAAGTCACCGAGTCCGCGGCTCCGGTGATCACCGGAGCCTGGTGCGAAAGGGAGACGCTCCGCATCTGAGGCGGAGCGATCCGGGAACGGAGTTCTGCGTGGACATCGTCGTCAAGGGCCGCAAGACCGAGGTGCCCGAGCGGTTCCGGAAGCACGTGGCCGAGAAGCTGAAGCTGGACAAGATCCAGAAGTTCGACGGCAAGGTGATGAGCCTGGACGTCGAGGTGTCCAAGGAGCCCAACCCCCGTCAGGCCGACCGTGCGGCAAGGGTGGAGATCACGCTTCGTTCGCGTGGACCGGTCATCAGGGCGGAAGCGGCGGCAGGCGACCCGTACGCAGCGCTGGACCTGGCGACCGACAAGCTGGACACACAGCTGCGCAAGGAGCACGACAAGCGCTACAGCCGCCGCGGCAGCGGTCGGCGGTCGGCCGCCGAGGTGGGCGAGGTCGTGCCGGGCGTCGCCTCGTTCAACGGGGACGGTGAGCTGATTGGCAGCGAGACGTCGCCGTCCGTGCCCACCACCAAGACCGGTTCGCTCGAGGTGCAGGGCGACGGCCCCCTGGTGGTGCGCGAGAAGACGCACGTCGCGGCACCGATGACGCTCGACCAGGCGCTCTACGAGATGGAGTTGGTCGGGCACGACTTCTACCTGTTCGTCGACTCGGAGACCAAGGAGCCCAGCGTCGTCTACCGGCGGCACGCATACGACTACGGTGTGATCCACCTGAGGACCGACCCCCTGGCCGCCGACGAGGCGGGCGGCGCGGGCGGGGCACTCGGCGGCTGACACCGGCCACAGTCCGTACACGCGGTGCCCCTGGATGCGTCTGTGCGCCCCGGGGGCGCCGCGTTCGCCGAGGCGGGAGCACCGCTCGCGCCGCCGGACATGGAATCATGGCGCCCCAAGCCAACCGGCGTTCCGAGGACTGCCGTTGGCGGACAGCCTGTGACCTCAGGCCGTGGCCTTCAGGGGGAGGAACGATGGCGGACACCTTCGGGCCCGTGAGCAGGGCGAAGGGTGCCCATGACGTCGCGGCGGCCGACTGCGGGACGGACGAGGGCGGTTCCCGCAAGGAGCCCATCCGCGTCCTCGTGGTCGACGACCACGCGCTCTTCCGCAGGGGCCTGGAGATCGTCCTCGCCCAGGAGGAGGACATCCAGGTCGTCGGGGAGGCGGGGGACGGTGCCGAGGCGGTCGACAAGGCCGCGGACCTGCTGCCCGACATCGTGCTGATGGATGTCCGGATGCCCAAGCGGGGCGGCATCGAGGCGTGCACCTCGATCAAGGAGGTCGCTCCCAGCGCGAAGATCATCATGTTGACGATCAGCGACGAGGAAGCCGACCTCTACGAGGCGATCAAGGCGGGGGCCACCGGTTATCTCCTCAAGGAGATTTCCACCGACGAGGTCTCGACGGCTATCCGCGCGGTGGCGGACGGCCAGTCCCAGATCAGCCCGTCGATGGCGTCGAAACTGCTCACCGAGTTCAAATCCATGATTCAACGCACCGACGAGCGCCGGCTCGTTCCCGCTCCCCGGCTCACGGAGCGGGAACTGGAAGTGCTCAAGCTCGTGGCCACCGGAATGAACAACCGGGACATCGCCAAGGAATTGTTCATCTCCGAGAACACCGTGAAGAACCACGTCCGCAATATCCTCGAGAAACTGCAACTGCACTCGCGGATGGAAGCAGTGGTCTACGCGATGCGGGAGAAGATCCTCGAGATCCGGTGAGGCGGCTCCGGCGCGGGCCGCGACCGGCCGGCGGGAGACCGGTGCCGTGTCCGCGCCGAGCCGGGCTCACGCGAGGGCACGGGCCACCTCCGCCATGAGCGGCTCGCGCAGCTCCGGCGCCTCGACCCGCTCCAGCCGCACCGCCGTGCAGCCGACCCACGACGCGGCCTCCACGAGAGCCTCGGCCATGGGAACCACGGACTTCACGCCCTCCAGCGACACCTGCCGCGCGACCAGAGTGCTGCCCTCACGCGCCGGATCGACCCGGCCCTGAAGCCTGCCGCCCGCCAGCAGGGGCATCGCGAAGTAGCCGTGGACCCGCTTGAGCCGGGGCACGTACGCCTCCAGACGGTGGGTGAAGCTGAAGACACGCTCCGTACGCGCCCGTTCCCAGACCAGCGAGTCGAACGGGGACAGGAGCGTCGTCCGGTGGCGTCCACGCGGCTCCGACGCCAGCGCCTCAGGGTCCGCCCACGCCGGCTTCGCCCAGCCCCGCACGGACACCGGGACGAGCCCGGAATCCGCCACCACGGCGTCGAACTCCTCGGCCCTCAGGCGGTGGTAGTCGGCGATGTCCGCCCGGGTGCCCACGCCCAGCGAGCGGCCCGCCAGCGCGACCAGCCTGCGCCGGCACTCCGCGTCGTCCAGGTCGTCGTGGAGGAAGGCCTCGGGGATGGCGCGCTCGGCCAGGTCGTAGACGCGCTTCCAGCCCCGCCGCTCGGTGCAGACCACCTCGCCGTACATCAGGGCCCGTTCGACGGCGACCTTGGACGCCGACCAGTCCCACCACTCGCCGCCGTTCTTCGCGCCGCCGAGCTCCGTGGCCGTCAGCGGGCCCTCCGTCTCCAGCTGCTTGATCACCGTGTCGTACACCCCGTCCGGGAGCGCGTGGTTCCACTGCGGGCGGGAGCGGTAGGCGCGGCGGCGGAAGGCGAAGTGCGGCCACTCCTCCACCGGCAGGATGCACGCGGCGTGCGACCAGTACTCGAAGGAGCGCCCGCCCGACCAGTACGCCTCCTCGACAGTGCGGCGGCCGACGGCGCCGAGCCGTGCGTACGGGACCAGTTCGTGCGAGCGGGCCAGCACCGAGATCGTGTCGAGCTGGACCGCGCCGAGATGGCGGAGCACCCCCCGGACCCCGCCTCTGCGGTCCGGGGCACCCAGGAGCCCCTGGGCACGCAAGGCGATCCGGCGAGCCTGGTCGGCGGAGAGTTCCAGAACGGGCGGCGGCGCGGGCGTCATGCGTGGAACCTTAGGACGTGCCACTGACATCCGGGGCCGGAAGATACGGATGGGTCCCGGTGAGGCCCAGGTCGGCGGGGATCAGCGCGCCGATCCAGGTGTCACGCCGGGTGCCCTTGTTGAGCAGAGCCGAACGCTGACCGCCCTCCATGCGGAAGCCCGCCCGCAGGGCGACGGCCCGCGACGGGACGTTGCCGGCCTCGGCCCGCCACTCCAGACGGTCCGCGGCGAGGTCCGTGAAGGACCAGCGGGCCGCTTCGAGCACGGCCTCCGTCATGAAGCCGCGGCCGCGGTACTCCTCGGTCGTCCAGAAGCCGACCTCGAAGGTGCCCGTCAGGGTGCGGCGGTTGATGCCGAGCGCCCCCACCAGCGGACCGCCGTCCTCCCGGGAGACCACCGCGAAGTTGTACATCGTGTCGTCCGCCCAGCCCTGAGGGGACAGCTTCCTGGTGAAGAGCTCCGCGTCGGCACGGACGTACGGGGAGGGAACGACCGTCCACCGCTGGATGCCGGGGTCCTGGCAGGCGGCGTAGACCTCCTCCGCGTCCTGCGGCCCGAAGGGGCGCAGAAGCAGGCGTTCGGTGGTGAGGGTGATGGGCTCCATGAGGGGATTGTGGTGATCCGGGGCCCCCGGCGCGAGCACTTTTCCGGCTGCCCGGCACCTTCCGCGCCCCCCGGCCGTTGTTCTGTGGAGGGTGCGCCGGGTCCGACGCGGTAGCGGCCCTCCCGGCACGGCGGGGTCCTCGCTTACGATGACCGTTGCGGTGGGGCCCACCTGCCGTGCCCGCGCCAGAGTCCATCACACGACCCAGTGCCAGGCCCGACCGGCAAGGAGACCAGCCTCAGTGTCCGTCTTCAACAAGCTCATGCGTGCAGGCGAAGGCAAGATCCTGCGCAAACTGCACCGCATCGCGGACCAGGTCAGCTCCATCGAAGAGGACTTCGTCAACCTCTCCGACGCCGAGCTGCGGGCGCTCACCGACGAGTACAAGGAACGGTACGCGGACGGCGAGAGCCTGGACGACCTGCTTCCCGAAGCGTTCGCGACGGTCCGTGAGGCCGCCAAGCGCGTCCTGGGACAGCGCCACTACGACGTCCAGATCATGGGCGGTGCCGCGCTGCACCTCGGCTACGTGGCCGAGATGAAGACCGGTGAGGGCAAGACCCTCGTCGGCACGCTGCCCGCCTACCTCAACGCGCTCTCCGGCGAGGGCGTGCACCTGATCACGGTGAACGACTACCTGGCCTCCCGTGACTCCGAGATGATGGGCCGGGTGCACAAGTTCCTCGGGCTCGAGGTCGGCTGCATCATCGCCAACATGACGCCCGCGCAGCGGCGCGAGCAGTACGCGTGCGACATCACCTACGGCACGAACAACGAGTTCGGCTTCGACTACCTCCGCGACAACATGGCGTGGTCGCAGGAAGAGCTCGTCCAGCGCGGTCACAACTTCGCCATCGTCGACGAGGTCGACTCGATCCTCGTGGACGAGGCCCGCACGCCGCTGATCATCTCCGGCCCGGCCGACCAGGCCACCAAGTGGTACGGCGACTTCGCCAAGCTGGTCACGCGTCTGACCAAGGGCGAGGCGGGCAACCCACTGAAGGGCATCGAGGAGACCGGCGACTACGAGGTCGACGAGAAGAAGCGGACCGTGGCCATTCACGAGCCCGGCGTCTCCAAGGTCGAGGACTGGCTCGGGATCGACAACCTCTACGAGTCGGTCAACACCCCGCTCGTCGGGTACCTCAACAACGCGATCAAGGCCAAGGAACTCTTCAAGAAGGACAAGGACTACGTCGTCATCGACGGCGAAGTCATGATCGTCGACGAGCACACCGGCCGTATCCTCGCCGGCCGCCGTTACAACGAGGGCATGCACCAGGCCATCGAGGCGAAGGAAGGGGTGGACATCAAGGACGAGAACCAGACGCTCGCCACGATCACCCTGCAGAACTTCTTCCGCCTGTACAACAAGCTCTCCGGCATGACCGGTACGGCGATGACCGAGGCAGCCGAGTTCCACCAGATCTACAAGCTGGGCGTCGTGCCGATCCCGACGAACCGGCCCATGCAGCGCGCCGACCAGTCGGACCTGATCTACCGCACCGAGGTCGCCAAGTTCGCCGCGGTCGTCGACGACATCGCGGAGAAGCACGACAAGGGCCAGCCGATCCTGGTCGGCACGACCTCGGTCGAGAAGTCCGAGTACCTCTCGCAGCAGCTCTCCAAGCGCGGTGTGCAGCACGAGGTGCTCAACGCCAAGCAGCACGACCGTGAGGCGACGATCGTCGCCCAGGCCGGGCGCAAGGGCGCGGTGACGGTCGCCACGAACATGGCCGGCCGAGGCACCGACATCAAGCTCGGCGGCAACCCGGACGATCTCGCCGAGGCGGAGCTGCGCCAGCGCGGCCTGGACCCCGTCGAGCACGTCGAGGAGTGGGCCGCGGCCCTGCCCGCCGCCCTGGAGCGGGCCGAGGAGGCCGTCCGGGCGGAGTTCGAAGAGGTCAAGGAGCTCGGCGGGCTGTACGTGCTGGGCACCGAGCGGCACGAGTCACGGCGTATCGACAACCAGCTGCGCGGCCGTTCCGGCCGCCAGGGCGACCCGGGCGAGTCCCGGTTCTACCTGTCGCTGGGCGACGACCTGATGCGGCTGTTCAAGGCGCAGATGGTCGAGCGCGTGATGTCGATGGCGAACGTCCCGGACGACGTGCCGATCGAGAACAAGATGGTGACCCGGGCGATCGCGTCCGCGCAGTCGCAGGTGGAGCAGCAGAACTTCGAGACGCGTAAGAACGTCCTGAAGTACGACGAGGTGCTCAACCGGCAGCGTGAGGTCATCTACGGGGAGCGTCGTCGCGTCCTGGCGGGCGAGGACCTGCAGGACCAGATCCGGCACTTCATGGACGACACGATCGACGACTACATCCGGCAGGAGACGGCCGAGGGCTTCTCCGAGGAGTGGGACCTGGACCGGCTGTGGAGCGCCTTCAAGCAGCTCTACCCGGTGAAGGTCACGGTCGAGGAGCTGGAGGAGGCCGCGGGCGACCTGGCCGGGGTCACCGCCGACTTCATCGCCGAGTCGGTCAAGGACGACATCCACGCGCAGTACGAGGAGCGCGAGAAGACCCTCGGTTCCGAGATCATGCGCGAGCTGGAGCGGCGCGTGGTGCTCTCGGTCCTGGACCGCAAGTGGCGTGAGCACCTCTACGAGATGGACTACCTCCAGGAGGGCATCGGCCTGCGGGCCATGGCGCAGAAGGACCCGCTGGTCGAGTACCAGCGCGAGGGCTTCGACATGTTCAACGCCATGATGGAGGGCATCAAGGAGGAGTCCGTCGGCTATCTGTTCAACCTGGAGGTCCAGGTCGAGCAGCAGGTCGAGGAGGTCCCGGTCCAGGACGACGCGCAGCGGCCGTCGCTGGACAAGCAGGACGCTCCCGTGGCCGCCGGTGCCGGACGGCCGGAGATCCGGGCCAAGGGGCTGGACGCGCCGCAGCGGCCCGACCGGCTGCACTTCTCCGCCCCCACGGTGGACGGCGAGGGCGGGGTCGTCGAGGGCGACTTCTCCAACGGTGACGGTGAAGGCGGAGGTGCCTCCGGCGACGGCATGACCCGTGCGGAGCGCCGTAAGGCGCAGAAGAGCGGTGGCGGGCGCCGCCGCAAGAAGTAACGCCGAGCGCGTCGCCGCCTGGGCCGGACACCTTGGGGTGTCCGGCCCAGGCCCGTCCAGGGGCCTGGGGGGCCCGTGGACGCGCCGTGGGTCCGAGGGCGTCCGCCGGGCGGCGCGCCGGGCGTGAGCCCTGTCCGAGCGCCGCTGAGGGACGCGACGGTGCCTCCGCGCGGCCGGCGGGCGGGCCCGTCATCCGTCCTGATCCGCGTGGCCGGTCAGCGTTGGGCGGTGAGGCGTTCGCCGCCCAGGTCGACCGCCGCGCACCGCCACCGGAGGTCCGGGCCCCGCTCCAGGCGGAAGGCCATCGCGTGCACCCGCTCGCCCGTGGCGATGCTGGCGAACGCCTCGACCACGCCGGTGGCCGGCCGGGTGCCGTGGCAGGCGCGGACGACCGGGCGCCGGTGGCCCGTCCCGAGCGGGGCGCTCGGGGCGAGCTCGGCGAGCTGGTCGTAGGCCTCGCCGATCGTGTGGCCCAGCATCCAGTGCACCGGGCGCTGACCGCTGAGCACCGCGAGCAGGCGCTCCGCGAACCACTGGTGAGGCCGCAGCGGCTGCCGGGGGCGGTGCGGTGCCCTGCGCGGCGGTACGGCCCCGGGCCGGGAGCGGTCGCCTCGTCCGGCCGGCCTCGTCTTGTCCGTGCTCATGGTCTGGCCCCCGTGGCTGATGTCCTGCGCCTCGTGCGGATGCCGGGCGGCGTCCGCGCGCTGGTGATCTTCTACGGGGGCGGCCGAGGGCGCCGCAAGCCGCGGACGACGCCGGGAAGCCGTTCCGGAGAATCACCTATCAGGGTGGCGGGCCCCGCGCCGCAAGGGCTGCGGAGGGGGTGACGGGCGTCACCGGGTGGACGGCCGGGGGTGCCTCACGGGCCCCGATCGGGGACGTCCCACGTATCCTGAGGGCGTTGTCGACGACGAAAGCGGTCAGCCATGCGTGTGTACGTCCCCCTGACCCTCTCCGGCCTCGCGGTGGCCCACGGGGCGGGTGAGATCGGGCCGGGCCCGCTCACGGCCTACGCGGTGACCCCCTCCCTGCGCGAGTGGTACGTGTCCGACGACATCGAGGAGCTGGAGTACGCGGCGCTCAACCGCGCCGCCTCCGCCTCGCTGCGGCTGATCGCCGGCAGGCCGGACGAGACCCGGCGCCGGGTCGTGGTCGCCGTCGACGTGCCGGACGGGGCCGCGGTCGCCGACCCGGACCAGGCGCTGGACGCCTCCTCGCTGGGTGAGGTGCGCATCGCCCAGGCCCTGGCGCTGTCGAAGGCCGCCGCCGTGCACGTGGACGCCGACGACGCGGAGAAGGACGTCGCGGCCGCGGCGGCGGCGCTGGGCGCCGCGGACCTCGGTGACGACGACGCCCGGTTCACCGTGGACGGCGCTGAGGACCACGAACTGCTGTGGTTCGGCATCCAGGAGATCCCCGGCCTCATCGGCTGACGGCGGTGCGATCGGGCCGGGACCGTTGTCGTACCCGGCGGGTACCGTCTCCGGTATGACGCACAGGGGGAAGCACGGCACGCATCTGGTCTGGGACTGGAACGGCACACTGCTCGACGACATCGTCGCGGTCGTCGGGGCGACGAACGCCGCGTTCGCGGAGGCCGGCCTCCCGCCGATGACGCTGGAGCGGTACCGCGAGATGTACTGCGTGCCGATACCCCGCTTCTACGAGCGGCTGTTGGGCCGGTTGCCCACGGACGCCGAGTGGCGGCGGATGGACGGCATCTTCCACCGCCACTACGCGCGGCAGCGGGTCTCCTGCGCGCTGACCCCCGGCGTCGAGGAGCTGCTGGCCCGCTGGAAGCGGGCCGGGCGCAGCCAGTCGCTGCTCAGCATGTACGGGCACGAGCACCTGGTCCCCGTGGTGCGGGACTACGGCATCGAGCCCCACTTCGTGCGGGTGGACGGCCGCACCGGCCCGTCCGGGGGTAGCAAGGCCCTGCACATGGAGCGGCACTTCGAGGCGCTGGACGGGATCGACCCGGAGCGCTCGGTGGTGATCGGGGACGCGGTGGACGACGCGGTGGCCGCCGCCCATGTCGGTGCGCGCGCCGTGCTGTACACCGGTGGTTCGCACAGCCGCAGCAGCCTCGAAGAGGCGGGCGTGCCCGTGGTGGACACCCTGTCGGAGGCCGTGGCGCTGGCCGGGTCGATGGTGGACGACTGACCCGTGACGGGCGGCAGGCGGGCGGCTGACCTGGGCCCCTCGGCTCCGGGGCGGCGGCCGTGAGGCCCCGGGGGACCGTGCGCTCGACTCGGAGAACGGCCGCGCGCGTTACGTCCCGGGAGCCGTGAGCGCGATGTCCAGAGCGTCAAAGTTGGGTGTCATCTTTTGTACATATGCGGCTCATGACGGTTGTGGGTGGGAGAGAGATAGCCTGGTGCCGTGATCAGCGCGATACGCCTCGGGGGCAGTGAAGCCCCCGGCCTGCGCCCGGAGTGCCACAGCACCCGGGCGATCCGCGCTTCCCACCTCCAGGACCGACCGCCGAAAACGGCCCATCCGGTCCCGGGTACCTCCCGAGACGGCATAGCGTCGGACCAGACCGGAAACCCCGCGTCGTGGCGGTACGTCGTCTTTTACACCTACGTCACGCAACGGCGCGCGACAGGAGCCAGAGGACATGCAGACCAAGCTGGACGAAGCCAAGGCCGAGCTGCTCGCACGAGCGGCCCGGGTAGCTGACAACAGTCCGGGCGGTGGTGTCGAAGGCCCGGGCGGTGCCCCACGGGTCCGCCTCGCCGAGGCAGGCACCGGGGCCGATCAGGACGAGCAGCCGGTCCAGGACCAGTTGCTCGCCTACCTCCAGCGCTACTACCTGCACACCGCTCCGGAGGATGTCACCGACCGTGATCCGGTCGATGTCTTCGGCGCTGCTTCTTCCCACTACCGCCTCGCCGAGAACCGCCCCCAGGGGACGGCGAACGTCCGGGTGCACACCCCGACCGTCGAGGAGAACGGCTGGACGTGCAGCCACTCGGTCGTCGAGGTCGTCACCGACGACATGCCGTTCCTGGTCGACTCGGTCACCAACGAGCTGTCCCGGCAGGGCCGCGGCATCCACCTCGTCATCCACCCGCAGGTCGTCGTCCGCCGCGACGTCGCCGGCCGGCTGATCGAGGTCCTCGCCGACGACCGGCCGCACGGTGACGCACCGCGGCGCTCCAAGGGCCGCCAGGAGGACCGGGCCGAACTGCCGCAGGACGCGGTCGTCGAGTCGTGGATCCACGTCGAGATCGACCGGGAGTCCGACCGCGCGGACCTGAAGCAGATCACCGCCGACCTGCTCCGGGTCCTGTCCGACGTCCGGGAGACCGTCGAGGACTGGGGGAAGATGCGCGAGGCCGCCCTGCGGATCGCCGACGACCTTCCCTCCGAGCCCCTGGACGACCTCGGCGACGTGGAGGTCGAGGAGGCCCGTGAGCTGCTGCGCTGGCTCGCCGCCGACCACTTCACCTTCCTCGGCTACCGCGAGTACGAGCTCCGCGAGAGCGACGCCCTGACGGCCGTACCCGGCACCGGGCTCGGCATCCTGCGCTCCGACCCCAAGCACAGCGACGACGAGGCGCACCCCGTCAGCCCGTCCTTCGACCGGCTGCCCGCCGACGCCCGCGCCAAGGCGCGCGAGCACAAGCTGCTCGTCCTGACGAAGGCGAACAGCAGGGCGACCGTCCACCGGCCCAGCTACCTCGACTACGTCGGGGTGAAGAAGTTCGACGCCGACGGCAACGTCGTCGGTGAGCGGCGCTTCCTCGGCCTGTTCTCGTCCGCCGCGTACACCGAGTCGGTGCGCCGGGTGCCCGTCGTCCGCCAGAAGGTCGCCGAGGTGCTGGAGGGCGCGGGCTTCACGCCCAACAGCCACGACGGCCGCGACCTGCTCCAGATCCTGGAGACCTACCCGCGCGACGAGCTCTTCCAGACGCCCGTCGACCAGCTGCGCTCCATCGTCACCTCCGTGCTGTACCTCCAGGAGCGCCGCCGACTGCGGCTGTACCTGCGCCAGGACGAGTACGGGCGCTACTACTCCGCCCTCGTCTACCTGCCGCGCGACCGCTACACCACGGCGGTCCGGCTCCGGCTGATCGACATCCTCAAGGAGGAACTGGGCGGCATCAGCGTCGACTTCACCGCCTGGAACACCGAGTCGATCCTCTCCCGGCTGCACTTCGTCGTCCGTGTCCCGCAGGGCACCGAACTGCCGCACCTCACCGACGCCGACGCGGACCGCATCGAGGCCCGCCTCGTCGAGGCCGCCCGCTCCTGGGCCGACGGCTTCCAGGAAGCGCTGAACGCCGAGTGCGGCGAGGAGCGCGCCGCCGAGCTGATGCGCCGGTACGGGCAGTCCTTCCCCGAGGGCTACAAGGCCGACCACTCGCCGCGCGCGGCCGTGGCCGACCTGGTGCATCTGGAGGCGCTCAAGAGGGACCGCAAGGACTTCGCCCTCAGCCTGTACGAACCGGTGGGGGCCGCTCCCGGTGAGCGCCGCTTCAAGATCTACCGGACGGGCGAGCAGGTGTCCCTCTCCGCCGTCCTGCCCGCGCTCCAGCGGCTCGGCGTCGAGGTCGTCGACGAACGCCCCTACGAGCTGCGCTGCGCCGACCGCCGGCACGCCTGGATCTACGACTTCGGGCTGCGCATGCCGAAGACGGACGCCGCCCCCGACCACCTGGGCGACGACGCCCGGGAGCGTTTCCAGGAGGCGTTCGCGGCCGTCTGGACCGGTGAGGCGGAGAACGACGGCTTCAACGCGCTGGTGCTGGGCGCCGGGCTCGACTGGCGCCAGGCGATGGTGCTGCGCGCCTACGCGAAGTACCTGCGCCAGGCGGGTTCGACGTTCAGCCAGGACTACATGGAGGACACCCTCCGCAACAACGTCCACACCACCCGGCTGCTGGTCTCCCTCTTCGAGGCCCGGATGTCGCCGACCCGCCAGAAGGCGGGCACCGAGCTGACGGACGGTCTGCTGGAGGAGCTGGACGGCGCACTGGACCAGGTCGCCTCGCTGGACGAGGACAGGATCCTGCGGTCCTTCCTCACCGTCATCAAGGCCACACTGCGGACCAACTTCTTCCAGCCGGACGACGACCACGAGCCGCACGGCTACGTCTCCATGAAGTTCGACCCGCAGGCCATCCCCGATCTCCCGGCTCCGCGACCGGCGTTCGAGATCTGGGTGTACTCGCCGCGCGTCGAGGGCGTCCACCTGCGGTTCGGCAAGGTCGCCCGCGGCGGGCTGCGCTGGTCGGACCGGCGGGAGGACTTCCGTACGGAGATCCTCGGCCTGGTCAAGGCGCAGATGGTCAAGAACACCGTGATCGTGCCGGTCGGGGCCAAGGGCGGCTTCGTCGCCAAGCAGCTCCCGGATCCGGCCGTCGACCGTGACGCCTGGCTCGCCGAGGGCATCGCCTGCTACAAGACGTTCATCTCGGCGCTCCTGGACATCACCGACAACATGGTGACCGGCGAGGTCGTGCCGCCCGCCGACGTGGTCCGGCACGACGAGGACGACACCTATCTCGTCGTCGCCGCCGACAAGGGCACCGCGAAGTTCTCCGACATCGCCAACGACGTCGCCGTCTCGTACGGCTTCTGGCTCGGGGACGCCTTCGCCTCCGGCGGCTCCGCCGGCTACGACCACAAGGGCATGGGCATCACCGCCCGCGGCGCCTGGGAGTCCGTGAAGCGGCACTTCCGCGAGCTCGGGCACGACACCCAGACCGAGGACTTCACGGTCGTCGGCGTCGGGGACATGTCCGGTGACGTGTTCGGCAACGGCATGCTGCTGTCGGAGCACATCCGGCTGGTCGCGGCCTTCGACCACCGGCACATCTTCCTCGACCCGAGCCCGGACGCCGCCACCTCGTACGCGGAGCGGCGCCGGCTGTTCGACCTGCCGCGCAGCTCCTGGGACGACTACGACAAGAGCCTGATCTCCACGGGCGGCGGCGTGCACCCGCGCAGCGCCAAGTCGATCCCGATCAACGCGCACGTCCGTGAGGCGCTCGGCATCGAGCCCCACGTCACGAAGATGACGCCCGCCGAGCTGATGCAGAACATCCTCAAGGCGAGGGTCGACCTCCTGTGGAACGGCGGCATCGGCACGTACATCAAGTCGTCGGCCGAGTCGAACGCCGACGTCGGCGACAAGGGCAACGACGCGATCCGGGTCGACGGCCAGGACCTGCGGGCCCGGGTCGTCGGTGAGGGCGGCAACCTGGGGGCCACCCAGCTCGGGCGGATCGAGTTCGCCCGCTCCGGCGGCCGGATCAACACCGACGCGATCGACAACAGCGCCGGTGTGGACACCTCCGACCACGAGGTGAACATCAAGATCCTGCTCAACGGACTCGTCCGGGACGGCGACATGACCGTCAAGCAGCGCAACAAGGTGCTCGCCGAGATGACCGACGAGGTCGGCGACCTGGTGCTGCGCAACAACTACGCGCAGAACGTGGCCCTCGCCAACGCCTGCGCCCAGGCGCCGTCCCTCCTCCACGCCCACCAGCGCTTCATGCGCCGGCTCGGCCGCGATGGGCACCTGGACCGGTCGCTGGAGTTCCTGCCGAACGACCGGCAGATCCGCGAGCTGCTCAACCACGGCAAGGGCCTCAGCCAGCCGGAGCTCGCCGTCCTGCTCGCCTACACCAAGATCACGGCGGCCGAGGAGCTGATCTCCACCAGCCTGCCGGACGATCCGCATCTGCAGAAGCTGGTGCACTCCTACTTCCCGCAGCTGCTCAGCGAGCGCTTCCCCGAAGCGGTCGCCGGACACGCGCTGCGCCGGGAGATCATCACGACCGTGCTGGTCAACGACACGGTGAACGCCGGTGGTTCGACGTTCCTGCACCGTCTGCGGGAGGAGACCGGGGCCTCGCTGGAAGAGGTCGTGCGGGCGCAGTTCGCCGCCCGTGAGATCTTCGGCCTGTCCTCGGTGTGGGACGCCGTGGAGGCGCTCGACAACCAGGTCGCCGCCGATGTGCAGACCCGGATCCGGCTGCACTCGCGCCGGCTGGTGGAGCGCGGCTCGCGTTGGCTGCTCGGCAACCGGCCGCAGCCCGTCGCGATCGCGGAGACCGTCGAGTTCTTCCGGTCCGGCGTGGAGGAGGTCTGGGCCGAGCTGCCCAAGCTGCTCAAGGGCGCCGACCTGGAGTGGTACAGCTCGATCCTGAACGAGCTCACCTCGGTGGGCGTCCCGGAGGAGCTCGCGGTGCGGGTGGCCGGGTTCTCCTCGGCCTTCCCGACGCTGGACATCGTCGCGATCGCCGACCGTACGGGCAAGGAGCCGCTGGCGGTCGCCGAGGTCTACTACGACCTGGGCGACCGGCTGGGCATCGCCCAGCTGATGGACCGGATCATCGAGCTGCCGCGGGCGGACCGCTGGCAGTCCATGGCCCGCGCCTCGATCCGTGAGGACCTGTACGCGGCGCACGCGGCGCTGACGTCGGACGTCCTGTCCGTCGGCAACGGGACGTCCACGCCGCAGGAGCGTTTCTCGGCCTGGGAGGAGAAGAACGCGGCGATCCTGGCGCGTTCGCGCTCCACCCTGGAGGAGATCCAGAGCTCGGACTCCTTCGACCTGGCGAACCTGTCCGTGGCGATGCGGACCATGCGCACCCTGCTGCGCACACACGCCTGAGGCGGCGTGCGGTGACAGGGGGCGACGGGATGCCGTCGCCCCCCGGCCGCCGGACCGGTGCCCCGCACCGGTCCGGCGGCCGCGTCACTTCTTCCTGGCCTTCACCGGCCCGGTGAACTCCTCGTACGCGGCGACGACCTCCTTGGCGGGGCCGTCCATCCGCAGGGTGCCCGCCTCCAGCCAGATCGCCCGGTCGCAGGTGTCGGTGATCGAGCGGTTGCTGTGGCTGACCAGGAAGACCGTGCCGGCCTGCTCACGAAGCTCCATGATCCGGTCCTTGCTGCGTCGCTGGAACTTCGCGTCGCCCGTGGACAGCGCCTCGTCGATCAGCAGGACGTCGTGGCTCTTGGCGGCGGCGATGGAGAACCGCAGCCGGGCGCCCATGCCGGAGGAGTAGGTGCGCATCGGCAGCGTGATGAAGTCGCCCTTCTCGTTGATCCCGGAGAAGTCGACGATGTCCTGGTAGCGCTCGCGGATCTGCGCCCGTGTCATCCCCATGGCCAGCCCGCCGAGCACGACGTTGCGTTCCCCGGTCAGGTCGCTCATCAGGGCCGCGTTGACGCCGAGCAGCGAGGGCTGGCCCTGGGTGTGCACCCGGCCCTGCGACGGCGGCAGCAGACCCGCGATCGCCTTGAGGAGCGTCGACTTGCCCGAACCGTTGGAGCCGATCAGACCGATGGCCTCGCCCTTGTAGGCGGCGAAGCTGACGCCCTTCACCGCGTGCACCTTGCGGGCGCCCCGCGGCTGCCGCCGCGAGACGATCCTGTTCAGGGCGGAGGTGGCGCTGCCGCGCCCGGTGCGGGCGCCGTTGACGGTGTAGGTGATGTGGACGTCGTCGACGACGACGGTGGGCACGCGTGTGCCGGGGGTCTCAGCCACGTCCGTACTGCTCCTCGGCCTTCCAGAAGTACACGAAACCGCCGATACCGCAGACGAGCGCCCAGCCCGCCGCGACGGCCCATACGTGCGGGGGCAGCTGCGCCCCGGTGAAGCTGTCGATCAGTGCGAACCGGACCAGGTCGATGTAGACGGCGGCCGGGTTGCACTCCAGTGCCAGCAGGACGTACGAGGGGACCCGGTCGCCCGCGAGCAGGTGGTCCAGGCTCCACATGACGCCCGAGGCGTACATCCACGTCCGCAGGACGAACGGCATCAGCTGCGCGATGTCCGGCGTCTTCGCGGCGAGACGCGCCATGACCATGGAGACACCGGTGTTGAACACGGCCTGCAGGGCGAGCGCGGGCACCGCCAGCAGCCAGGACGGCCGCGGGTACTGGCCGAACCCGAGCAGGATGAGGAAGAGCGCACCCAGCGAGAACAGCAGCTGCTGGAGCTGCTGGATGGCCAGGGCGATGGGCAGGGAGGCGCGGGGGAAGTGCAGGGCCCGCACGAGTCCGGTGTTGCCGCTGATGGCCCGGGTGCCGGCCGTGATCGAGCTGGCTGTGAAGGTCCAGATGAAGACCCCGGTGACGAGGAAGGGCACGAAGTCCGGGACCCCGCGCTTGGTGTCCATCAGGACGCCGAAGATGAAGTAGTAGACCGCCGCGTTGAGCAGCGGGGTCATGATCTGCCAGATCTGGCCCAGCTTCGCCTGGCTGTACTGCGCGGTGAGTTTGGCGGTCGCGAACGCCGTGATGAAGTGCCGGCGCCCCCACAGCTGCCGGACGTACTCCCCGAGGGACGGCCGGGCGCCGCTGACGGTGAGGCCGTGCCGGGCGGCGAGCGCGGCCAGCTCACCGGGCTCGTACGTGGGGAGGAGAGAGGGGGGTGCGGGGTCCACCGGGGCCGGCGGGGCTGCTGTCTGGCTCACCACGATCGCTTTCGACGGGGGCGGGAGGAACACGGCGAGCGGCCTCAAGGGATGGGACGGGACCGTATCGTCGCAACGCTGAGAGTAGGACGTTTGTGCGTCGCAACGCAACCGTCCCGTCGTGACGGTTTACCATCGGGGACATGACCACCGAACGGCGAACAGGGCGCCGCACCCCGGCAGGCGCCGCGGTGCTGCGTGAGGACGTGACCGACGCGATTCGCGGCGCCGTCTTCGAGGAACTGGCCGCGGTGGGCTTCGCGCGGATGTCGATCGAAGGCATCGCCCGGCGGGCGGGGGTCGGCAAGACCGCCGTCTACCGCCGCTGGAAGTCCAAGCTGCATCTCGTCCTCGACCTGGTCGCGGCCGTCGCGGCCCAGGGCATGCCCGCACCGGCGACGGGTTCGCTCTACGGGGACGTACGGTCCGTGCTGGAGCTCGCCTCGTACGCCCTGCGCCACCCGGTGGCCTCGCAGGTCATTCCCGACCTGCTGGTCGAGGCGGCGCGGAACCCGGAGATCTCCGACGCCATCAAGGCCGCGCTGCTGGACCAGCAGCAGGGGGTCGCCGCCGTCGTGGTGCGGGCGGCCGTCGAGCGCGGCGAACTGCCCGAGGGCAGCGACCCGGACCGGGCGCTGGACCTGATCGTCGGACCGCTCTACTGGCGGCTGACCGTGGTCCGCGGGGACCTGCCGAAGGGGTACCTGGACGACCTCGCCGCCTCGGCGGTACGGGCGCTCAAGGGCTGAGCGGTTGCCGCCGCCCGCCCTGGGGAGTGCTCAGCGGCCGTCGTCGGCCAGCAGCCGGTCCGCGACACGGCGGGCCGCACCGCCGTCGTCCAGGTCGCAGTGGTCCCTCCGGAAGCTGTCGTACGCGTCCGCGTGCAGCCGGGCCGAGGCCGAGGTGGCCCTCAGCGCCTGGGCCACCTCGTCCGTGGTGACCAGCAGGGGGCCCGGCGCGCGGGCCTCGAAGTCCAGGCAGAAGCCGCGCACGGTGTCCCGGTAGTGCTCCAGGTCGTAGGTGTGGAAGAGCATCGGCCGCCCGGTGAGCGCGAAGTCGAACGCGACGCCCGCGTAGTCGGTGACCAGTACATCGGCGATCAGCAGCAGTTCGGCGGTGTCCGGGTGCGCCGACACGTCCCGCAGCCCCGGGGCGTCCGGCACACTGCCCGTCACCCGGGGATGCCTGCGCACCAGGAGGACGGTGCGGGCGTCGAGCGACCGGGACAGCGCGGCCAGATCCAGCGCCGGTTCCCAGCGGTACGCCCGGGACCACCCGCCGGGGACCTCGCCCGGGGGAAGGGCGAACTGGTCGCGGTAGGTGGGCGCGTAGAGCACCACGCGGTGCCCCTCCGGGACACCGAGCCGCCGCCGCACCCGCTCGGCGGTCTTCTCCCGTCCGGGCGCGGACAGCAGGTCGTTGGCGGGGGACCCGGCCTCCAGCACCTCCCCGCCGTACGCCAGCGCGCGGCGCAGCAGCGGGGTGGCGAAGGTGCTGGGGGAGACCAGGAACGACCACTGCGCGGAGCCGTGCGGCAGGGACGCGAGCCGCTGGTGGTCGGCGTACAACGTGTCGGTCAGGTCCAGGCCGAACCGGCCGAGCGGGGTGCCGTGCCAGGTCTGCGCCACCGTCTGGCCCGGGCGGCGTACGAACCAGTCCGGCAGCGGGTCCGCCGTCACGACACGGCGGGCCCGGGCCAGCGCCTCGTACCAGGCGGTGCTGTACGCCACCACGGGGACCGCGGTGGGTGGTACCCGGCCCGCGTCCGCCGGGGAGCCGTCGGTGACCCAGAGGTGTTCGACGTCCGTGCTCCGGCGTACGAGCTCGGCATGCACGGCGCGCGGGGAATCGCCCCCGGTGTACAGGACGGCGTCCCGGAGCGGCAGTCCGCGCTGCTCCGGGTGGTGCGACGTGCGCAGACGGCCCTGGCGGTATGCGCCCCGTTCGGCCTCCGTGAGCGGGGACGGGGCGTGGACGGTCAGCCGGTCCCCGTGCCGCCGGCCGAGCCGGAACGCGGCCCCCGGGGCGCTCAGCGGCAGCCGGGCGGCGAACGCGGCCAGGGTGCGTACGGGACGGCCGTCCGCGTACAGCTCCCAGCCGCCCTCCCGGGGCGGGGAGGTCAGCACCGCGGAGAACCGGCCGTCCGGCAACTGCTCCAGGGGGACCGCCACGGTCTCCCCCAGGGTGCTGTGGCGCAGTACGAACGGGCCGGACCCGGTGCCGGTGACGCGCAGTCCGCCCTCCGGGACCGGCTCGGCCCCGTCCACGAGCGGCCCGGCGGGCGCCTCCACCACCAGGTCGCCCGAGGCGTCGGCGAAAGCGGGCGGCGGCAGGTCCGGGGCGGCGGCCAGCGGGACGCGGGCCCCGTCGGTCACGAGCGCCGCACGCCACCGGTCCTCAGCCCCGTGCGGGTGCGGCCCTGCCGCCGCCAGCTCCGCGAGGGGGACGCGCACGCTGAAGCGGTCACCGTCCTGCGGGCGCACCGGGCAGGAGTGCTCCGGGGCGCCGTCGCGGGCCAGCACCAGGGCCGTGGGCCGGCCGCCGGTGTGCGGCCGGACCGTGAGCTCCAGGGCGGCGTCCCCGCCGTCGTGGGCCACGGCCACGGCGGGCGGCCGGGTCACGGTCAGCGCGAGCCGGCCGCCCCGGTAGCCGAGCACCGCGCGCCACCCGTCGCCCAGGTCGTGGACCAGGGACTGCGCCTCGGCGGCCTCCACCGCGCGCAGGGCGGCGCGGCTCAGGACGCCGCGGCTCGCGACCACCACCCCCACGAGCCAGACGCCCGGGCCGAGCCGGCCGGGGTCGAGGACCGCCTCGAAGCCCGCGTGGTCGTAGGAGTGCGCCTCCTGTCCCGAGTCGGCGGTCGCCCCGGGCATCCGGACCGTCCGTAGCGGCACCTTCCGAGGCCGCCCGCCGCCCGCCTCGCGCACCAGCGCCGCCTTCAGTGCGTGCCGGGGCGCGGTGGCCGGGAGATTGCGGATGTAGGCGTAGCCGCGCAGGGTGAGCCGTCCGTCCGTGCCCCAGGACGCCTCCACGAGCCGGGCCACGGCGGGGAGGTCGTTGCGTCCGAGCCGTGCCTCGACGGCCCCGCCCGCGACCGCTGGGTGCACCGCCCGGCGCCGCCCCGGCAGCCCTCGGACGGCGAACGTGCCGGTCCCGTTGGTCCGTTCGAACTCCAGGACGGCCAGCAGTTCGTCCAGTCGGCGCTCACGCACCAGCCGCCACCTGATCCGGGCCTCGGCGGGCAGGCCGTCGAGCACCGCGTCGCCCGCACGGTCGAGGAAGGCGCCCGCGTCCGCCATGAACGCCGCCCGGTAGGTCGGCCCGCCCATCGGCAGGCCCTCCAGGAAGTACACGAAGTCGTCGCGCAGACAGGAGGCGTCGTAGAGCTCGCGCTGTCCGGCGCCGCGGTCCGCGAGGAACGCGCTGACCTGTTCGCAGGCGGCGATCCGGTCCCGTACGCCCCGGACGTCCGTGCGCCGCCGGGTGATCGAGCCCTCGCGGACCCGCCAGAGGTAGACGTGCTCGTGCAGGACGTCCACCGAGCCCGCGAGGTGGTGCGCCGGGATCATCACCGGTGCGTCCTCGTAGAGCCTGCCGACCGGGAAGGTGAAGGCGTGCCGGTCCCAGAAGGAGCGCCGGAACACCTTGTTCCAGGCGACCCGGTCGGCCAGCAGCCGTGGATCGCGGGTGACGTGGGTGCGCGGGTGGTCGGCGGTCAGCCAGCGGTACTGCCAGGCCTGCCGCGGCCCCTGCCCGGTCAGCCGCCACACGTTGCCCGTGACCAGGTCGGAGCCGGTCGACTCCAGGGAGGCCAGCATGCGCGCGTACGCGTCGGGGACGACGAGGTCGTCGCTGTCCGCGAACGCCAGGTACGGGACACCGGGGGTGGTGTGCGCGACCCCGGCGTTACGCGCCGCGCTCAGGCCGGCGTTGGGCTGGTGGACGCAGCGGAAGCGGCCGTCGCGGGCGGCGAACCCCTCCGCGATCCTGCGGCTGCCGTCGGTCGAACCGTCGTCGACCACCACGACCTCGATCGCCTCCAGCGTCTGGCGGGCCAGCGAGGTGAGGCACTCCTCCAGATACTCCTCGACGTTGTGCACGGGGACGACGACGCTGAGGAGTGGCTTCATGCACAGCTCAACCGGGGGAGACGCCCCGGGTCACCGGAGCTGACCCGAACGGGTGAACGCGGGGCGGGGCGGCGAACGGACCGCACTACGCTCGGCTGCCATGCTCCTCAGCGTCGTCATGCCCGTCCACCGCGTCCAGGGATACCTGAGGGCGGCACTGGAGTCGGTGACCGGCCGGACGGCCACGGACGGACCGGTGGCCGACGGGGCACCGCCCGGCTGGGAGTTGATCGCCGTCGAGGCCGGGACGCGGGACGGCGGCCTGAACATCGCGCGGGAGTTCGCCGAGCGGGACCCCCGGGTGCGTGTGCTGCCGGCCGGGAGCCTTGGGGAGCATCCGGAAGGCGCGGCGCGCAACGCCGGGGCCGCCGAGGCCCGGGGCGACTACCTGCTCTTCCTGGACGGCGACGACCTCCTGCTCCCGGGTGCCTTGGCGGCCGTCGCCGGGAGGCTCGCGGAGGACCGCCCCGACGTACTGCGGCTGGGCCACGACCTCGTCGACTGGTGGGGCGTGGTCCGGCCGGGCGACGGCACCCTCCCGGCCGCCCGCAACCAGCTCTTCCGCCGCGCCTTCTGGGCCGAGCGCGGGCTCCGTTTCACCGACGGCCCGTACGACGACGTCGTACCCGTGCACCGGGCCGCCCTGCTCGCCTCCGACGCCGGCACCCTGGCCGTGCTCGACCAGGTCTGTGTGCGCCACCGGCTGCGCCGCACCGGGACCTTCGCCACGACACCCGGGCGCGCGCACTTCGCGATCATCGACGCCTACGCGCGGCTGGCCGCCGCGACCGGCGACGACCCGCGCGTCCACGCCCTGCGCACCGCGCACCTGGAAGCGGTCCTGGAGGATCCGGGCCGGATCGCCCCCGGGGACCGTTCGGCGTTCTTCCGGGCGGCCGCACTGCCCGGGCGGTACGCCTCCCACCGCACCCGGGAGACCGTGCGCGCTCAGCGCACGCGGGCGCTCACCACCCTCGGCGCCGGTCGTAAAGCGCTGCGTACCCGGGTGATGCGGGCCGTCTACCGCACGGACCGGCACCGTTCCCTCGACCCGCACCTGGCGGTCTACGGGGCCTACTGGAACCGGGGAGTCGCCTGCAACCCGGCCGCCGTCCACGCCAAGGCCCGTGAGCTCGCCCCGCACATCCGCGGTGTCTGGGCCGTCTCCTCGCGCCACCTCGACCGGATGCCTCCCGGGGTGCCGTACGTGATCGAGGGGTCCCGGGCCTACTGGCGGGCCATGGCCACCGCCACCTACCTCGTCAACAACTCCAGCTTCCCGGGCGGCTTCACCAAGCGCCCCGGCCAGGTCTACCTCCAGACCCACCACGGCACCCCCCTGAAGACGATGGGCCTGGACCAGCTGCCGTACCCCGCCCTCACGGCCGGTGTCAGCTACGAGCGGATCCTCGCCCACGCCGACCAGTGGGACCTCAGCCTGACCGCCAACCCCCACACCACCGAGGTCTGGGACCGCGTCTACCCCGCCCGTTACGAGCACCTGGCGGCCGGCTACCCGCGCAACGACGTCTACTTCACCGCCACCCCGGAGCGGACCGGGAAGATCAGGGCGGAGCTGGGCATCGCCCCGGGACGGACGGTCCTGCTGTACGCGCCGACCCACCGCGACTACCGCAAGGGCTTCGTCCCTCACCTCGACCCGGACCGGCTCGCACGCGAGCTGGGTGAGGAGTACGTGCTGCTGGTGCGGGCCCACTACTTCTACGGGCGCTCGGCCGGGCGGTCGGCGGGGGAGCGGACCCTCGACGTCACCGGGCACCCCTCGGTCGAGGAACTCTGCCTCGCCTCCGACGCGTTGATCACCGACTACTCGTCCCTGATGTTCGACTACGCCTGCCTGGACCGCCCGATCATCACCTACGCCCCGGACTGGGCCGCCTACCGGGCGGCGCGCGGCACCTACATCGACCTGCTCTCCGGCCGCCCCGGTGACACCCCGGGAGCGGTCGCCACCACCCAGGACGAGCTGCGGGAGGTGCTGCTGACCGGGGCGTGGCGGTCCCCGGAGGCGGCCGTGCTCCGCACCGCGTTCCGGGAGCGGTTCTGCCCGTACGACGACGGGCACGCGGCGGAGCGGGTGGTGCGGCGGCTCTTCTCGCTCGGGCCCGAGTGAACGGAGCGTCACCCGTGCGGTGCGCCACCCGTACGGCACGTACTCGTGCGGTGCGTCACCCGTACGGGGCGACCCCTGAGTGCCACGCCGTCGTTGTTCTCAACAGCTCGCGCACACGGCAACGTTGGGAGAAGGCATGCACCGGTCCGCCTACGAGCAGATGGAGCTCTGCGTCCAGGAGTACCTGCCCACGTCCCGCAGGCACCGGGTGGTGGACCTCGGCTCCCGGATCTCCGGGAAGCAGACCCGCACACACAGGGGGCTGCTGGCCGGCCACGACATCGACTACGTGGGGGTCGACGTGCTCGACGGGCCCAACGTGGACGTGGTGATGACCCGGCCCTACCGGATCCCCGTCAGGTCCCGGAGCGCCGATGTCGTCCTGTCCGGGCAGGCGTTCGAGCACATCCCGTTCTTCTGGGCGTCGATGCTGGAGATCGCCCGAGTGCTCAAGCCGGGCGGCTACGCCTTCGTCACCGCCCCCTCGCGTGGCCACGCCCACGACGCGCAGGACTGCTGGCGCTACTACCCGGACGGCTTCCGGGCGATGGCCGCCCACTCGCGCCTCGAACTCTGCGAGGCGTACACCGACTTCCCGCCGACCAGGGGCATCTGGCACGACTACGGCTCCATCGACGCCAAGGCCGCCTACTGGGGTGACTCCGTGGGTGTCTTCCGCAGGCCGCAGCCCCACCGCCGGCGGGTGACCCGGCTGAAGAACCGGCTGGCCGACTTCGCCGTGCGGGAGACGGCGGTGTGGTGGGCCAACCGGGCCGGAGGGGTGGACCGGGTGCCGCTGCCCCGCCCGCTCGACGGACGGGAGCGGTGCGGGCGGCCGGACAGCCGGACGGTCACATCAACCACAGGTTGACGAAAGATGACATGAGCCGCAAAACGCGCGTACTGTCCCGCCCCATGGCTTGGCGCAACGCCGTCAACGGCGTCCTTCAGCAACTCACCGGCTATCAGCTCCGGCGCGTGACCGTGCCCGCCCCCCGCGCCGCCGCCCCGGCCGAGGCCGCGGCGAAGACCGCGGCCACGAGGACGGCCGATGCGCCGGAGAAGAAGAAGCCGGCGCCGCAGCTCCCCGCGGACTACGACGACGAGGCGAGGGACATCATCCGTGCGGTCAAGCCGTACACGATGACCTCCCCGGAGCGCCTCAACGCCTTCGTCCTGGCCACCCGGTACATCGCCCGGCACGGCATCCAGGGCGCCGTCGTCGAGTGCGGTGTGTGGCGCGGCGGTTCGATGCAGGCCTGCGCCAAGACCCTGCTGTCGCTCGGCGAGACCGACCGGGACCTGTACCTCTTCGACACGTACGAGGGCATGACCCCGCCCACCGCGGAGGACCTGCGCCGCGACGGCAGGTCGGCCCAGGAGCTGCTGGACGCCCAGGGCAAGGACCGGCCGATCTGGGCGGTCGCCTCCCTGGAGGACGTGCGGGAGGGCTTCGCGGGCGTCCCGTACCCGGAGGAGCGCGTCCACTACGTACAGGGCAAGGTCGAGGACACCGTCCCCGGGCAGGCCCCGGAGCAGATCGCGATCCTCAGGCTGGACACCGACTGGTACGCGTCGACCGCACACGAGCTGGAGCACCTGTACGGCCGTCTGGTCAGCGGGGGTGTCCTCCTGATCGACGACTACGGGTACTGGCAGGGATCACGCCAGGCCGTGGACGAGTTCCTCGAGAAGACCGGCGAGCGGCTGCTGCTGCTCCGCATGGACGAGGGACGGATCGCCGTCAAACCCTGAACTCCTCCCCGGCCGACGGCCGTCACGAGCCCCGTTGCCTACCCGGCACGGGGCTCGTTCGTCAATCAGTAACCAGTTGACCGAAGTTGTCCGCCCGGAAGGATCGTGCGCAGCGCATGGCACCCCGTCTCACCGTCGTCGTCCCGCTCTACAACGTCGAGGAGTACCTCGGAGCCTGCCTGGAGTCGCTGGCCGGGCAGACGATGACCGATCTGGAAGTCGTCATGGTCGACGACGGCTCGACGGACAACAGCGCCGGAGTGGCGCTGGAGTTCTCCCGGAAGGACTCGCGCTTCCGGCTGATCCGCCAGGAGAACGCCGGGCTCGGCGCCGCACGCAACGCCGGGGCCGGGCAGGCCCACCCGGACGGGGAGTTCCTCGCGTTCGTCGACAGCGACGACGTCGTGCCCCCCGGGGCCTACGCGCGCATGCTCGGTGAACTGGACTCCTCAGGGTCGGACCTCGCGACCGGCAACGTACTGCGGCTGCGGGCCGGCGGCGCTCTGGAGCAGTCCCCGATGTTCCGCAGGCCGATGGAGAAGGCCCGCCGGGCCACCCATGTCACCCGGGACTGGGTCCTGCTCGGCGACCGCATCGCGTGCAACAAGGTGTTCCGCAGGTCGTTCTGGGACCGGCATGCCTTCGCCTTCCCCACCGGGGTCCTCTACGAGGACATCGCCGTGGTGCTGCCCGCCCACTTCCTGGCCCAGGGCGTCGACGTGGTGGAGGAGCCCGTCTACCACTGGCGGGACCGCGACGGCTCGATCACCACCCGCCGTGCGGTGGCCAAGGGCATCCGGGACCGTGTCACGGCCGTCTCCACGGTCAGCGCGTTCCTCGCGGACCGGGGCATGACCCAGGCGCTGCGGCGCTACCAGGAGCACGTGCTCTCCGGAGACCTGTGGCTGTTCATCGAGGCGCTCCCGGACGGTGACACGGACTTCCGGGAGGCCTTCCTCACCCACGCCAACGCCTTCGCCGACACCGTCGAGCCCACCGTGTTCGCCGGGCTTCCCCTGCACCTGCGGATCAAGTGGCAGCTGATCCGGGAGGGCAGGACGGCGGAGCTGCTGGCCCTGCTCGCCCACGAGGCGACCGACCGCGACACCTTCCACGTCCGCGGCCTGCTGCGGCCCCGCGCCCAGTTCCCGGGCATCCAGGGACCGCTGCCGCACCGGGTGGCCGCCCTGTCGGACGCCGACCTGCCGGTGCACGCGCACCTCACCGAGGCCGTGTGGCGGGACGGGCTGCTGCATCTGACGGGATACGCGTACGTCCGCAACGTCCCCGGCGGACCCCCCGTGGCGGGCTGGCTGCGGGCGGGCCGCCGGCTGGTCCCGCTCCGGATGCGCAGGGCGCCGGCGGGCGAGGCGGCCGCCGGTTCGGGACGCTCGCTGCACGGCTACGAACGGTCCGGCTTCACGACCGTCGTCGATCCGCGCCGGCTCGCCGGACGGGCGGCGTCCCGGAGCGTCTGGAGGCTGGAGGCCCTGGTGCTCGGCGGAGGGCGGCCGCGCCGCGGACCGATGCGCCTGCTGGGCCATCCGGCGGCGCCCGCCGTGCGGTACGTCGACGCGGGCACCCGGGTGGTCCCGCTGCTCTCCGGCAACAAGCTGGAGCTGCGTGCGGAGCGGGTCGACGCCGTGCTGGCCGGGCACCGCCCCACGGCGTCCGGCGACGGGATCCGGCTCGCGGTGCGGCTCCTGGGCCCGGGGACACCGTCCGTGCTGCGGATCCAGGAGTGGCGCACCAAGGAGACCCGGGAGTTCCCCCTGACGGCCTGCGACAGCCCGGACGGGGCGGTGGGCGACGCGCCGTCCGGCGGCCCCGGGGACGCCCGTACCGTCGTCGCCGAGGTCCCGCTCGCGGTCTTCCGGGGCGTGGACGGCGACTGGGGCGTGCACCTGGTCGACGGGGACCGCGGGACGCCGGTCGCGGCCCGCCCGGAGACCGAAGCGGGACGGTATCCGTCGTCCGGCGGCCGCGAGGTGTACGCCGCCGCCAACCCGTCCGGCGACCTGGTCCTGACCGACCGGTCCACCCAGCCCGTCCTCACCCGGGTGGCGTGGGCCGGGGACGGCGGTGTCCTCCACCTGGAGGGAACCTGCCCCGGGGCGGGTGCCGGGCCCGTCGAGCTGGTCCTGCGCCACGGCGGACACCAGGAGGAGAACGCCGTCGCGGTCGAGCAGGGGGCGGACGGGTTCCGTGTGTCCCTGTCCCCCGGGGCCGTCGGTTCTCTCGCGGGTGTGCTGCCGCTCGCCGAGGGGCGCTGGTACCCCTTCCTGCGGGAGCGCGGTGAGAGGGACCCGGACCGCTACCTCCCCCTGCGGCTGGCGCCCCAGCTGCACGCCGGACTGCCGCTGCACCAGGAGGCACACGGCCGCCGCTTCACCCTCCAGCGCCGCCACCACGACCGGCTCTGCCTGGAGTCCGGCAGTGTCCTGCCGGTGCGCGAACGCGGGGCGTACGGACAGAGCCGGCTGCGCGAACGGTACGCGGCGGCCCGGGGCGGCACGCTCCGTGAGGCCGTGCTGTACTCCAGCTTCGACGGGCGGCAGTACTCGGACTCACCCCGCGCCGTCCACGAGGAACTGGCCCGCCGCGAGCCCGGCCTCGACCACCTCTGGGTGGTCCGCGACCAGCAGGCCACCGTGCCCTCCGGGGTGCGGGCGGTGACGCTGCACAGTGCCGAGTGGCACGAGGCCCTGGCCCGCAGCCGCTGGATCGTCACCAACACCCACCTGCCGAAGTGGTTCGAGCGGTCCGAGGGGCAGTTCGTCGTCCAGACCTGGCACGGCACCCCGCTCAAGCGCATCGGACGCGACCTGGAGGGAACTCCGCACGCGGACGCCGCCTACATGGCGTCCATGCCCCGGCGATCGGCCCAGTGGAACGTCCTCGTCTCGCCGAACACCTTCTCCACCCCGGTCCTGCGCCGCGCCTTCGGGTACACCGGCGACGTCCTGGAGTGCGGCTACCCGCGCAACGACCTGCTGTACGCGCCCGACCGGGCCAAGGTCGCCGCCGCCGTCCGGCAGTCGCTGGACGTGCCCGAGGGCCGCCGCGTCGTCCTGTACGCCCCGACCTGGCGCGAGGACCGGCCCAGGAGCGGCGGCCGGTACGGGCTGGACCTCCAGCTCGACCTGGCGGAGGTGCGGCGGACACTCGGCGACGACCACCTCCTGCTGGTGCGCCGCCACTACCTGGTCGGCGGGAGCGTCCCGGAGAGCGACACCGTCCGGGACGTCTCGCGCCACCCGGACGTCACCGAGCTGATGCTGATCAGCGACGCGCTGGTCACCGACTACTCGTCCCTGATGTTCGACTTCGCCCAGACCGGCCGCCCGATGCTCTTCCACACCTACGACCTGGAGCACTACCGCGACACCCTGCGCGGTTTCTGCTTCGACTTCGAGGAGCGGGCCCCCGGGCCGCTCCTCGCGACCTCGGCCGAGGTCACCGAGGCGCTGCGCGACCTCGAGACCGCGACCGCCGCCCACCGGGAGGCGTACGCCCGCTTCCGCGAGTCGTTCTGCGACCTCGACGACGGGACGGCCGCGTCCCGGGTCGTGGACGCGATGCTGAAGGGAGCGCGGGCATGAACACCCCCGACGTCAGCTGTGTGATCACACCCGGCCCGGGCGGCGCGACGGCGCTGCGGGCGTCCGTGGGGTCCGTGCTCGGCCAGTCCCTGCGCGCCGTCGAGGCCTTGGTGGTCCTGGCTCCGGACACCGACGACGCCGTCCGCGCGGCGGCCGGGGCGCTCACCGAAGGCGCCCCGGAGCGCGTCCGCGTCCTGACCACCGAGACCCCGGGGGGCTTCGCCGCCGTGCGGCGCAACGCCGGGCTGTCGACGGCCCGGGGCACCTACGTCCTCGTCCTCGGCGACGGCGAACGCCTCCAGCGGCACGCCTGCCGCACCCTCTGGGAGACCGGCGAGCGCACCCGGGCCGACCTGGTCGCGGGAGGGTGGACCAGGCTCACCGGGGACGGCGCGAAGGAGCAGGAACCCCCCTGGCAGCACGCGCTGTTCCCGCGCTCCCGGGTCGTCAGCAGGCTCACCGACGCATCCGAACTGGTCGTCCGGGACGCCCTGGTGACCGGTTTCTGCCTGCGCCGCGAGGCCGTGGAACGGCACGGGCTGCGCTACGACGAGGACCTGGAGCACAGCGAGATCCCCTTCGGCCCCCGGGCGGCGTCCGCGGTCCGCCGGATCGCCCTCGTACGCCGGCGGATCGTCTCCGAGCGGGCCCCGGCGGACCCGGGGCGGGACCTCGCGGGTCTCGTCGAGGCGCACCGCCGGGTCTGCCACCTCCTGGAGGCCCAGGGGCTGACGGGCCTGCTGGAGGAGCGGGAGCGCGCCTTCCTCCTCGACCGCCTCGTCGCCCTCGTCCGTACGTTCCCGACGCTGCCCGCCGCCGAGCGCGAGCGGCTCGCCGCGACCGCGGCCCGGGTGCTGCCGGAGAGCGTCCCGGAACCTGTACTGCTCACCCTCCCGCCCGTCGAACGCGTCGGTGTGCGGCTGCTGGAGCGGGGGGACGCGGACGGGGTGCTCACGGCGGCGTACGCGCTGCGCCGGCGGGGCACCGTCGCCGCGCCGCTCGTCCAGGGCCGCGACGGCCGGGTCCGCTGGCAGGGCGGTGACGAGGACCCCGCGCTGGACGTCACGGAACTGGGCCACCAGCACCGCGCGTTCGGCGAACTGCGGCTGATGAACCGGCTCACCCGCTACGAGGCCGACGGCGGACGGGTCCTGCTCGAAGGCCGTCTCGTCCTGCCGGACCACACCGGTCCGGGCCCCGCGCCGACGGCCCGCCTGGAATTCCGGGTGCGGGACGGCGCGCGGACCTTCGGCTTCCCCGTGGACGAGCTGCGGCGCGACGCCACCGGCATCAGCTGGCGCGCCCGCGCCGACCTCAGCCGTGTCCTGCGCCCCCTCGGCACCCGGGACACCCTCTGGGACGCCCGGATGGTCGTCGAGGACGGCCGGGTCCGGTCGGTCAGCGACCTCTTCGCCGCACACGACCTCGTCGGCCCCGGGGACCGTTCCCCCGCCCGCCCCCGGCTCGGCCGGGCCGCCGGTGACACCTGGCAGCCCTACGTCACCCTCAAGGACCACCTGGCGCTCCGCCTCGAAGCCCGCCACCGCCCCGCCCGCACCACCCGGCGGCTGGTCCACTACGCCACCCACTTCCGCCCCGCGCGCCGGGCCAGGCTCCTTCTGCGCGCCCTGGGCAGGCGCCGTGACCGGCTGCGCTCCCGGGGCCTCAAGGTCTCCGTCTACCACTCCTGGTTCCTGCGGCTGCCCGTGCGCAGGGGCACCGTGGTGTTCGAGAGCCACATGGGCACCTGTTACGGCGACAGCCCCCGGGCCGTCCACGAGGAGGTGCGGCGCCGGGGACTGCCCCTGCGCTGCGTCTGGTCCTACGACGGCTCCCGGGAGGGCTTCCCGGCCGGTGAGCGGCTGGTGCGCCGCTGGTCCTGGCGGTACCTGTGGACGCTCGCCCGGGCGGAGTACTGGGTCGACAACCAGGGCTTCCCGCAGCATCTGCGCAAGCCGACCGGCACCACCTACCTCCAGACGTGGCACGGATCGGCGTACAAGCGCATGGGCTTCGACGAGCGGCGGGTGCGCATGCAGAACGCGCCGCAGCGCGAGCGGCTCCAGCAGGCCGTCCACCGCTTCGACCACTTCCTGGTCCGCTCCGAGCACGACGTGCGCACCCTCGCCCGCGCCTACCGGCTGCCCGAACGGACCCTGCTGCGCACCGGATACCCGCGCAACGACGTCCTGTTCGCGGCACGGACCAGGGACGAGGCGGAGGGGCGCCTGCCACGCGGGCCGCTCGCCGAACGGCTGGGCCTGGACGACCACCGCCAGGTCGTGCTGTACGCGCCGACGTTCCGGGGTGGCCCGGGCAGACGCAAGCGGCGGCGGCTCCTGCTGGACGCCGCACGCTTCGCGGAACGCTTCGGCGACCGGTACACCCTGCTGGTGCGGGCGCACTACCTGGAGGCGGCGAGCCTGCCCGTGTGCCCGCCCGGGACGGTCGTGGACGTGTCGGGCCACCATGACACCGGCGAACTGCTCGCTCTCGCCGACGTCCTGATCACCGACTACTCGTCGATCATGTTCGACTACGCGCTCCTGGACCGGCCGATCGTGCTCTTCGCGCCCGACCTCGACACGTACGCCGCCGAACGGGGCAGCTACTTCGACCTGCGGGAGAAGGCGCCCGGGCCGGTGACCGCGACCGAGGACGAGCTGTTCGCGGTGCTCGACAGCCTCAAGGCCGTCGACACCGGTTTCCGGGCGGCACGCGCCGCGTTCGCCGAGGAGTTCGGCGGCTACGACCGGGGGGACGCGGCCCGCGCCGTGGTGGACACCGTCTTCGCCCGGCACCTGTCCCGCACCACCCGCACCGGGGAGGACCGCCGATGAGCACCGGCCGTGACGTCTTCATCGTCGCCAACAGCACCGACGAACTCGGCGGGGTGACGGGCTGGATGCACCGCATGGCGCACCTCCTCCAGGAACAGGGCCACCGGGTGCACACCGTGGGGGTGCACGCCGCCGAGCTGACGATGGCCCTGCCCGAGGACCCCGGATACCCCGTCACCGCGCTCTACCCGGCGCACCCGCCGACGCCCTGGACACCCAAGGGCGTACGGGACCGGCTCCGGATCCCCGCCAGGCGCCGTGAGGCGGCCCGGGTGGCGCGGAAACGGCAGGCCGTCGAGCGGCTCTCCGAAATCTTCCGGGCCGCGCGGCCGGGCGGGGTGGTGATCGTCACCCAGGTGTGGGCGATGGAGTGGGTCGGTGAGGCGGACACCGACGGCCTCACGGTCATCGGGATGAGCCACGAGTCCTACGACTACTCCCGGGCGAGCCACCGCTACCGCTGGATCAAGAACCACTACGCGGGCCTCGAACGCTGGCTCGTCCTCACCGAGGAGGACGCCGACACCTGGGCCGGCGACGGCATGAACAACGTCGGCTTCATGCCCAACGCCCTGGCCTCGCTGCCCCCGGTGCCGTCACCGCGCACCGGCAGGTCGGTGGCGAGCATCGGCAGGCTCACCGACCAGAAGGGCATCGACATGCTCCTGGACGCCTGGGCGCTGGTCGCCCCGGAGCGGCCGGACTGGACCCTGGACGTCTACGGGGCGGGCGAGGACGAGGCGGCCCTCAGGGCGCAGTGCACCGGCCTCGGCCTCGACGGTTCGGTGCGTTGGGGGGGCCGTACGGACGACGTGCCCGGAGCCCTCGCCCGGTCCTCGGTCTTCGTCCAGTCCTCCCGGGGCGAGGGTTTCCCGCTCGCGCTGATGGAGGCCATGGCGAGCGGGGTGCCGTGTGCGGCGTTCGACTGCGCGCCGGGTGTCCGCGAGATCGTACGGGACGGCCAGGACGGCCTGCTCGCGCCCGCCGGGGACATCGGCGCCCTCGCGGACCGGCTGCTGCGGCTCACCGGCAACCCCCGGATGCGGGACGCGATGGGGGACCGGGCACGGACCGGGGTCCAGCGGTTCTCCGAGGCCGAGATCGTGCGCCGCTGGGAGGAGCTGTTCGCTCTCCTGGAGCGCTGAGCACCACCGTCGGGGCCCGGGGGCCCTCCAGGGGCACTGAACGCCCCCGGGAGGGCCCGGAGTCCACCTCCGGGAAGGGCCGCGCGGACGTCCCCGGGAGGAGGGCCCGGAGAGCACCCCCATGAGGGCGCGGGAGAGGGCCCCGGGGGCCCGGAGACCGCCCCGGGACCTCAGCCGTTGGTGTACTCCCGCACCGTCACCTGCCGGGGCAGCCCCGAGGGCCGCCGCCCGCCCGAGGAGACGGGCAGCGCCGGCCCCGACGTGTCGCCGAGGAAGACCCGGCGCACCACCCGCTCCGCCGCGTGCCCGTCGTCGTACGGGCAGAACCGGGCCCGGAACGCAGCCCGCCGCTGGGCGGAGCGGGGGCCGCGCCAGTGGTCGGTCGCGAAGATCTCGTGCAGCTCGTCCTGGCTGCGGGACACCGCCCCCGGGGGGAACGACTCCAGGTCGAAGTAGGTGCCGCGCGCCGCCTCGTACGCCGGCCGGTCCTCCAGGTACAGCACGACGGGGCGGTCCAGGTTGACGTAGTCGAACATCAGCGACGAGTAGTCCGTGATCAGCGCGTCGGAGGCGAGGCAGAGTTCCTCGACGGACGGATGGCCGCTCACATCGATGACCTGCGGGTGCGGGGTGCGTCCGGCGGCGGCCCGGGGCGCCGTGTCGAGGTAGTGGGAGCGGGCCAGGACCACGAAGCGGGGGCCGAGCACTTGGACGAACTGTTCGAGGTCCAGCGTGTGGTGCCCGTCGCGCCGGTAGTCGCGGTGGGTGGGGGCGTAGAGGAGCACCGTGCTGCCCTCCGGGACGGCCAGCCGCTCGCGCAGCCGGACGATCTCCTCGGGGCGGGTGCGGTGGAAGACGTCGTTGCGCGGGCTGCCGTACTCCAGCGTGGTGTACCCGGCGGGGTAGGTGCGCTCCCACACCAGGGTGGAGTGCTGGTTGGCGGAGAGCGAGAAGTCCCACTTGTCGACGTTGCGGAGCAGTTGGGCGAAGTCCATGGACCCGGCCGCGGCGGGACGGTGCACGAGGTCGGTGCCCATCGTCTTCAGGGGCGTCCCGTGGTGGGTCTGCACCAGGACCTGGCCGCGCCGTTTGACCAGCCGCCGGTCGAAGTTGACGTTGTTGACGAGGTACCTGGAGCGCGCCAGGGCCGTCCAGTACGCGGCCGTCCCCGGGTTCAGCACCCGGGTGGCGCCGGGCACGGTGTGCGCGTCCTCCGGCCGGCAGATCCAGGAGGTCCGCAGCCCCGGGACGAGCGCGCGGGCGGTGGCCTCCAGGGCGGCGGGGCTGCAGGTGTAGCCGCGGTTCCAGTACGCGGCGAACACGGCGTCGTCCGGCCGCACCGGCAGGCACAGCTGGAGCCGGTAGTGCACCTGGAGGGCCGCTCCGCGGGCCGCCCGGCGTGCCGTGGCGGCGGTGTCCCGCACCCGCCAGTACAGCCGCTGGGCGGCCCACAGGGCGCGGTAGGTGCGGTGGGCTCCCAGCCGGAACAGGGCGTGCCGCAGCCGGGCGCGCCGCGGTACGGCCGCGCCAGGGGCGCGGTAGCGGCGGCAGTGGGCCCGGGCACGGCGGAAGAACTGCGCCCTGGTGCCGCGGGGGAGCCGGCCGCGCGAGGTGTAGAGCGTCGAGAAGTGGTCGAGCATCCGGCGGAACATCACCGGGCGCCAGACGTCGAGTTCGGGGCGGGCGTCGATGAAGGCGAACACCCGGTCGTACTGGTCGAAGACGTCGAAGTGCCTGCGGGTGGTGGTGGAGAGGATGTTGCCGCGCAGCCGCTGCCGGTAGCCGACGCAGACGGCGTCCAGGACGGCGATCGACCCGGCGGCCATCAGCACCGGGTAGGTCCAGGGGGTGTCCTCGTAGTAGCCGGGCGGGAAGGTGAACCCTTCCTCCTCGATGAACGCCCGGCGGTAGGCCTTGTTCCAGACCACCATCAGGACCTTGAGCAGCTCGGGCCGGTCCGCCAGCCGGAAGGTGGCCGGGCCGCTCTCGTCGAGGCACCGGGCGAAGGTGTTGCGGACGCTCTCGCCGGACCAGTACGTACGGGCGTAGTCGTAGACCAGGACATCGGGCCCGCCGGTGGCGTCCAGGCGGTCGGCGACGGTCTGCAACGCCTCGGGGGTGAAGGTGTCGTCACCGTCCAGGAAGAGCAGGTAGTCCCCGACGGCCCGGGCCATCCCGGCGTTGCGGGCGGGTCCGAGGCCCGAGTTCCGGGGGAGGTGGACGACGGCGACCCGGGGGTCGCGGGAGGCGTATTCGTCGGCGATCGAGCCGCAGGCGTCCGGTGAACAGTCGTCGACCACGATGATCTCGTAGTCCTTGAAGGACTGGTTCAGCACGGAGTCGAGACACGCGTGCAGATACGCCTGGACCCGGTACGCGGGCACGATGACACTGAACCGGGGCACGACACATCCAGGGATTCGCTCGCGGGCGGGCAGGTGGCCCGCAAACGGCCGATGGAGTGACTTGGTTACGCCGAATGTGGCATCCGAGGGAAGTCCGAGGTAGGGCGGCCCGAACGGGAGTGAACGGGCCGCCCTGACATTGACGAACCTATGTCCTAGTCGGCTCGGCTCACGTGGTCGCGGACCCGTGAGCCGGCAACCACGGTACGTCCCGGGTCACTTGACGGCACCGGCCATCACCCCGGAGACGAACTGCCGCTGGAAGGCGAAGAAGACCGCCAGTGGGATGACCATCGACACGAAGGCGCCCGGTGCCAGGACGTCGATGTTGTTGCCGAACTGGCGGACCTGCTGCTGGAGGGCGACGGTGATCGGCGGGGACCCGGAGTCCGCGAAGATCAGCGCGACCAGCATGTCGTTCCACACCCACAGGAACTGGAAGATCCCGAGCGAGGCGATCGCCGGCCCGCCCAGTGGCATGACGACCCGGGTGAACAGCCGGATCTCGCCCGCCCCGTCGAGACGCGCCGCCTCCAGCAGTTCGCGCGGGATCTCGGCGAAGAAGTTCCGCAGCAGGAAGATGGCGAACGGCAGCCCGAACGCCGTGTGGAACAGGATCACGCCGAGGGTGGTCTCGAAGATGCCGACGGCCCCGAAGAGCTCCGAGACCGGGATCAGCGCGACCTGCACGGGGACCACGAGCAGCCCGACGACCACCAGGAACCACCAGTCGCGGCCGGGGAACTCCATCCAGGCGAAGGCGTATCCGGCGAACGAGCCGAGCACCACCACCAGCAGGGTGGCCGGCACGGTGATCAGGACGGTGCTGAGCAACGAGTCGGTGATCGCCGGGTTGTCCAGCAGCCGCTGGTAGTTGTCGAAGGTGAGCTCGGAGGGTGCGGTGAAGACCTTCCACCAGCCGGTCGCCGCGATGTCGTCCGCGTTCCGCAACGAGGAGAGCAGCAGCCCGACGGTCGGCATCAGCCAGAACAGGGCCACCAGGAGGAGGACGACCCGCACGACACCGCCGCCCGCCCGGGCGGCGATCCGCGCGGGGAGGGCCGGCCGGGCCCTCCCCGGCGCGGCCGCGGCACCGGCTTCGGGGCCGGCCTTCACCGGCTCGGTCGTCGTCATCGGCGCCCCTCCTTCCGTATCCGGCGGATGTTGACGAGCATCATCGGGACCACCAGCAGCAGGAGGAGGACGGCGATCGCGCTGCCGACCCCGAGATCGGCGTCCGTGCCGAACGAGGACCGGTACAGCTGGAGCGCCAGGACGTTCGCGTCGTCCTGGGAGGAGCCCGGGGCGATGATGAACACCAGGTCGAACACCTTCAGTACGTTGATCATCAGGGTGACCAGCACCACCACCAGGACCGGCGAGAGCATCGGGACCGTGATCCGGCGGAACACCTGCCACTCGTTGGCACCGTCCACCCGTGCCGCCTCCAGGAGCTCACGCGGCAGACCGGCCAGTCCGGCCGCGATCAGCACCATGGCGAAGCCCGCCCACATCCAGACGTAACTGCCGATGATCCCCGGGGTGACCAGGGCGGGTCCGAGCCAGTCGACACCGTTGTACGGCTCCCGGAAGTTCGACGCCGGGAGCCGGAGCTGTGCGCCGTCGGCGGAGGCGGGCAGGGTGAAGACCCCGTCGGCGCCCGCGGTGGTCGTGGCGACGACCTTGCCGTCCCGGACGGCCTCGACCGTGATGCCCTTGAGGCCCAGCTCCTTCGGGTCGACGACGTCGGGCTTGCCGCCGCCGCCCCGGGTGAAGTCGAGCCACGCGGTGCCGGTGATCCTCCCGTCCGGGGACGGGGCAGGGTCCTTCGCCGGTTCCGCGTCCCCGGGCATCTTCGCCGGGGCCACCCCGACCAGCGGCAGGTGCACCGGTTCACCGGCCCGCACCGGTTCCTTCGTGACGAACGAGCCGCCGCCGCCCGCCTTCAGCGGGTGGACGGGCAGCGGGTGCGCCTTGGGGAAGCCGGACGACTCGGCGAACGTGTCGTGCACGCCCACCACCACCGCGTTGGCGACCCCGCGCTCCGGTGCCTGGTCGTAGACCAGCCGGAAGATGATGCCGGCGGCCAGCATCGAGATCGCCATCGGCATGAAGACGATCAGCTTGAACGCCGTGCCCCACCGGATCCGCTCGGTCAGCACCGCGAAGATCAGCCCCAGCGCGGTGGAGATCGTCGGGGCGAACACGACCCAGATCGCGTTGTTCTTCACCGCCGTGCGGATGGTGTCGTCCGTGAACAGGGCCGTGTAGTTGTCGAAGCCCGCGAATCCTGTGCCGGCCTGGTCGAAGAAGGAGCGGTAGACGGAGTATCCGATCGGATACAGGACCAGGGCGCCGAGCAGCACCAGGGCCGGCAGCAGGAACACCGCCGCCACCGCCCCGCGGGTGCCGGTGACGCTCCGGCGCCCGCCGGCGCGCTCGGGGGGACGCTTGTCGGCGGGGGGCACCGCCTGGGCGCCCCCCGCTGTGGCTGTCGTCATCCCGTCAGCTCTTGTACGCCTTGGCCGCGTCGGACTCCAGTTTCGCCTGGGTCCCCGCGACGTCCTTCGGGTTCTTCAGGAAGTCCTGGAGCGTCTTCCACTCACCCTTGCCGGGCGTCCCGCCGAACGACTGCGGGGCCTGGTCGGACATGTCGAACCGGACGTCGTCACCGGCGTCGATCAGCGCCTGGGCCATCGTGCGCTGCACGTCGTTCGGATAGGCGGCCACGTCCAGGGACTTGTTCGGGGAGATGAACCCGCCCGCCTCGGCCCAGATCTTCGCCGCGTCGGTCGAGGCCAGCCAGGTCAGCAGCGCCTGCGCGCCCTTGCCGTCCTTGAGCGCCACGGCCGCGTCGCCACCCGTCACCACCGGGGAGTCGGCGCCGACCGCCGGGAAGGGGAACACCTTGGCGTCGGTGCCGATCTTCGCCTTGGTCTGCGCGATGTTGACCGAGACGAAGTCACCCTCGAAGACCATGGCGGCCTTGGGCTGGTCGCCCCCGGTGAACGTCTGGGTGACGGAGGCCGGGAACTCGGTCTGCAGCGCGCCGTCGGCGCCGCCCGCGATCAGCTCCGGCTTGCCGAAGAGCTCGGCGAGGGTGGTGAGCGCGTCCTTGACGGACGGGTCCGTCCACGCGATCTCGTGCTTCGCCAGCTGGTCGTACTTCTCCGGACCGGCCTGGGAGAGGTAGATGTTCTCGAACCAGTCGGTGAGCGTCCAGCCGTCCGCGCCGCCGACCGAGACCGGGGTGACGCCGGAGGCGGAGACCGTCTCGGCCGTGGCCAGGAAGTCCTTCCAGGTCTTCGGCTCGCTCGCGCCCGCGTTGTCGAACGCCTGGGCGTTGTACCAGATCAGCGACTTGTTGGCGGCCTTGAAGTAGACGCCGTACTGCGTGCCGTCCACCGCGCCGAGGTCCTGCCAGACCTGCGCGTAGTTCTGGCCGAGCTGGGCCCGCGCCTCGTTGCCGACGGGCTTCGCCCACTTCTTGGCCACGGCCTGCTGGATGGCGCCCACCTGCGGGATCATCGCGACGTCCGGGGGCTGGCCGCCCGCGATCTTCGTCCCCAGGAAGTTGACGATGGGGTCCTGGGCGGGGACGAAGGTGACCGTCGCGCCGGTGCGCTTCTCGAACTCGTCCAGCACCTTCGTGAAGTTGGCCTGCTCGGGTCCGGTCCAGACCGCCGCGACGGATATCTGCTCGCCGTCCAGTTTCGGCAGGTCGACGCTCGATGTGCTGTCCTGCGTCCTGCCGGGGCCGTCTCCCGCCTTGTCCTTGCCCTCACCGTCGTCGCTGCACCCGGCCAGGGCCAGTGCCCCGACGGCGGTGAACACCACTGCTGCCCTACGCATGCGAAGGGTTGTGCGCATCCCTGCCCCGTTTCTCCTGCGCGCACGTGCACGGACCGGCACCAACGGTGGGACCCTGCGGTGCCGCTCACGTCTCACATCGCGCGGTTCACGTCGTCCGTGCGCACAGGTCTACGCCCGGTGCCTGAGCGCCGCAATACCGCGCTCAGGCACAACTCGGTGATCGTGATGGGCTCGTGACGTGCCGTCAGGGATACGGGGGTGCGCTCCTCAGGACGGGGACGGGATCAGCGGCGGCAGCCGTTCGGCGTTGACCGAGCGGGCCGCCCGCTCCAAGGCGCTGGCCAGCAGCGCCAGGTCGGTGGGCCCGTTGCCCAGCTCGCGGACCGGGCGGCGGGCCGGCGGGTCGCCCATCCGCTCCCACTCCAGCGGTACGACGGTGGGGCGCAGGGTCGCCGTACGCGGGATCCTGCCGGTGACCCGGCCGCCCTGGAAGGGCGTCACCCGGCCGTCCGGGTGCCCCAGCCTGCCCCGGCCCGGAGCCGCCTCGTCGGGCGACGGGGGGACGACCGGCGGGTCCAGCACGATGCGCAGCCGGGCGCCCCGGGCCAGCTCGGTGTCCTCGGTGCGGTCCGGGCGGGCGGACGTCGCGACCAGGTGGACACCCAGCCGCTCGCCTTCCCTGGCCACGGCCTCCAGCACCCGGACGACGGAACCGGCCGACGGACGGCCCGGGCTGCCGAGCGAGGGGGCGACCAGGGCGTCGAAGTCGTCGGCCAGGACGACGAGCCGGGGCAGCGGGGACGGGCCGGGGTCGGCAGGCCGGGCCGCGGCGGGCCGCAGCCTGAGTGTGCCGCTGGCGGCGGAGTCCAGATCGCCGCGCTGGTCACCGGTGCCGGCGGGGCGCCGGCCCGGGAGCGCCTGCGACTCCTCGTAGCGGGCGTGCCAGGTGGCGAAGTCCAGGCCGCCCAGCAGCTCCGTACGCCGCTTCAGCTCGCCGCCGAGGGCCTGGGCGAACTCCCGCATCCGTACCGGGTCGGAGGCGACCAGATGCGTGAAGACGTGCGGCAGCTCCGTGCAGGGGCGCAGACCGTCGCTGCCCCCGCCGTCGATGAGCAGGATGCCGAGCCGGTCCGGGCGGGCAGCGGACGCCAGGGAGGCGGCGACGGCTCGCAGCAGCTCCGTCCGGCCGCTGCCCGCAGGTCCCTCGATCAGCAGGTGCGGTCCCTCGTCGGCCAGGTCGACGGAGAGGGGGCCCCGGGGCCCGGCTCCGAGCACGACCACGGGCCTGCCCGCGTAAGCACCCGGGGCACCCGCGCCCCGGCTCTCGCGCCGCTGCGCGGGTACGGAGGAGGAGGCGGGCGGGTAGGACGAACGGCCCGGCCCCGACCGGGTGGGCCCGCCGCTCCGGAACGGGGAGGGGGCGGGACCGGCGCCCCCGCGCTCCGGGGCCTCGCGCTGCGTGCCCACCCGGGGGCCGGTGCTCAGGGTGCGGCCGGAGCTCGTGGTGTCCAGGTCCGCCGACGGGGCCGCTGCGCGGACCGTCGCGCCCGGCTGGTCCTCCGCCGTCGACGCCCAGCGGGCCATCAGGGAGGCCGGGGTGGCCCGGGCCAGCCCCAGCTCGTCCAGCAACCGGGCGGACGGGGGCAGTGCCGCCGCCACGGGCCGGCCGGCCAGCGCACCGGACCCCTCGTCGCGCAACGGCGCCAAGGCGCGCGCGAACCGCTCGGCCCAGGCCGCCGAGACCGCGTCCACCGTCGCGACGGTGCCGTGTCCCGCCACCTGGCCGCCCGCCGTGCGCAGCAGCCGCAACGCGGTCGCCACGTCACCGCTCAGCATCGCGACCGCGCCGCACTCACGGAAGGGGATCGAGACCCGGCACGCGGTGTCGTACGTCGCGTCGACCGGGGAGGTGGGCGAGGCGGCCGGGGTCTCCGCCAGGCAGACGAGGTGGATGCCGACGGCCGCACCGGCCATGGCCAGCCCCGCCGTGGTCTCGCGCAGCGCCGAGGAACCGGGATCGCCGTCGACGACCACCACCGTGAAGGGGCCGGTGTGGGCCCGGGCCGCCTCGGTCACAGCGGACCGGTCGGCGCTGGCCCAGCCGGGGCCCAGCGGCCCTTCGTCCATGCGGCGCACCAGCTCCGCGGCCCGGGCGTCCGCCTGCTCCCGGTCGTAGGCCAGCAGCAGCCGGCAGTCCTGGCCGTGCAGGGGGCGCAGATGCGGCAGCCACCCGAGCCAGGACCACTCGCGCCGCCGCTCCTCGGCGCCGCGCGTGCGGTCCGTGCTGATCAGCACGATCTCCAGGTCGAACGGCGCGTGCAGGGCGGCGAGCTGCGCCACGGTCGAGCGGGCCAGGCCGGACAGTCGGGCCCGGGGCCCCGCGAGCCCGAGCGATCCGGCCTCCCGCAGGCCCACGGTGACCGGCACGGCGGGCAGGTCGGCCCGCTCGGTCGTCCCCAGGCGTACGACCAGCGCCTCCGGGTGCGCGGGGTCGCGCTCCCACAGCCGGGGGCCGGGGCCGAGTGCCGTGAGGAGCACGGTGGCCGGATCCGGCCACGTCCCGGCGGGCGCGGCCGAGGGGCGGGAGGACGCGGTGCCGTACGGCGCCTCGGTACCGTCCGCCGGCGCCTCCCCGGGGTGCTGCCCGGCAGGTCCGTGCGACGGCTCGCCCCGGCCGCCGGTCAGCCGTCGCGCCCAGGCGCCTATGCCGCCGCGACGGGGCGGATCGCCGGGCGTGAGCGGAGTACCGCGCCCGTGGGTGACCTGCTGCGGCCGGGGTGCGTGCCGGTCCTCGCCGTGACCGGCCGCGCCGTCGTCGTACGCCTCGTACGGTTCCGGACCGCCGGGGTGCGCGCCGCCCCGGGAGCCGGCCCCGGCCGGGCCTCCCGGGGCGTCCGTGCCGCCCGGGGGCGTGGCCGTCGAGCCGGTGTCCGTGCGGGCCACCCGGAGGTGGCCCTCGCCGTCGGGGGTCGTCGTCAGAGCCGGTGTCCGTGAGCCCGTCGTGAGCCGGAGCGTCGACTCGCCGAGCCGCAACAGGGCTCCCGGGGCGAGCCGGAGAGGACGGTCGTGCACCGGGGCGCCGTCCAGCGTGGTGCCGTTGGTGGAGCCTAGGTCGGCGACCGAGACCCGGCCGTCCTCGGAGACCGTCACCGCGCAGTGCAGCCGGGACACGTCGGGGTCGTCGAGCGGGACGTCGGCCTCGGCGGAGCGGCCGATCCGGATCCGGCCGCCGTGCAGCAGGTGGACCCCGCCGGCGTCCGGGCCGGCGACCACATGCAGCTGGGCGGGGACGGCGTCGTCGGCCCCCTCGTCCTCGCCGGGCGTCTGCAGCGAGAGCACCGCCCCGTCCACCAGGGGTGGCTCGCCGAGGGCGCAGCGCTGGGTGTCGAGGCGCTCGCGCCCGGCGTACAGCACCGTGGCGCCGCCGCCCTGGGAGCCTTCCGGTCCGCACGCCGCGGAGGAGAGGCTGGAGGCGACGGCGGCGAGCGCCGTCCCCGCCGGGGCGGTGACGAGCACGTCGCAGGCGCGCGCCGGGGTCTGGCCGCTGCGCGGCGCGAGGACGGTCAGCCGGATCTGCATCGCCGTCAGCGGTCCCTTCTGCGCGGGGTGCCCGGCAGGGGAAACGGCCCTGTGATTCCCCCCACCCGGCACGGACGCGTCGTCCGGTACAGGTCGTCACGGAGGGCGAGGCTCCGCCTCACAGCTCCGTGCTGGAGGCATCCTCGCACCTGCCAGTGACAACACGCCCGGGGGTGACCGCTTAGTGATCATGAATGGTCGAGTGTGGGTGCAAAAGTGCCTGCTTGGTCCTGCCTCGGAGGCGTGGGCACACTCGTTCGGCAACCAATCCTCCGGTGTCTGCGTCTTCCCCCGGACACGGTGGGCACGCCCGCCGGGCGCCGGGACACCACGGGCGCGAAGCCGCAGGGCGTCGGGAGCCCGCTCCCCGCCGTGCACCGGGTCGTTAGAGTGGGCCGGAACATCCGGGCGGGCCGGGGGGCCGCCGAGCACAACGATCAGCAGGGAGCGCATGACGTGCGGCCGGTAGGCAGCAAGTACCTGCTCGAGGAGCCGCTCGGGCGCGGTGCCACGGGCACCGTCTGGCGAGCCCGCCAGCGTGAGACCGCCGGGGCCGAGGCGGCCGTCGCCGGCCAGCCCGGCGAGACCGTGGCGATCAAGGTGCTCAAGGAGGAGCTGGCCAACGACGCGGACATCGTGATGCGCTTCCTGCGTGAGCGCTCCGTGCTGCTGCGGCTCACCCACCCGAACATCGTGCGCACCCGGGACCTCGTCGTCGAGGGCGACCTGCTCGCCCTGGTGATGGACCTGATCGACGGTCCCGACCTGCACCGCTACCTCCGGGAGAACGGTCCGCTCACCCCGGTCGCCGCCTCCCTGCTCACCGCCCAGATCGCGGACGCGCTCGCCGCCAGTCACGCCGACGGCGTCGTCCACCGCGACCTGAAGCCCGCCAACGTGCTGCTCGACGAGCGCGACGGCGAGATGCACCCGATGCTCACCGACTTCGGCATCGCGCGGCTGGCCGACTCCCCGGGACTGACCCGGACCCACGAGTTCGTCGGCACGCCCGCCTACGTGGCACCCGAGTCCGCCGAGGGCCGTCCGCAGACCTCCGCCGTGGACATCTACGGCGCGGGCATCCTGCTGTACGAACTGGTCACGGGCCGCCCGCCGTTCGCAGGCGGCACCGCGCTGGAGGTCCTGCACCGGCACCTCAGCGAGGAGCCCGGCAGGCCGAGCAACGTCCCCGAACCGCTGTGGACGGTCATAGAGCGCTGCCTGCGCAAGGACCCCGACCAGCGGCCCAGCGCCGTGAACCTCGCCCGGGCGCTGCGCACCGTCGGTTCCGGCATCGGCGTGCACGCCAACTCCGAGCAGATCGCGGCCGCCGAGGGGGTGGGCGCCCTGCTGGCCCCCGACCCGGCGCCCGCCGCCGTCCCCGACACCCCGGGCGCGGCCGACCCGACCCAGGTGCTGCCGAGCAACGCGGGCTCGTACGACCCGGCGGCCCCGACCAGCGTCATGCAGACCCCGGGCGGCGGGCACGCCGACCCCACCGCTGTCATGCCCCCGGTACCCCCGCGCCCCGACGGGGCCCCGCAGCCCGACGAGCCGCACCCCTGGCAGTCCCAGCTGCGGGCGGCCCGCGACCGCAACGAGCAGACGCAGGTCCAGTACCTCGACCCGAGCCAGGACCCGCTGCGCCGCCGCCCGCAGCGCCAGCAGCCGCCCCCGCAGGACCAGCGGCCCCCGCAGCGGCAGCAGCAGCCCCCGCCGCAGCAGTACCGGCCCCAGCCGCAGCGCGCCCAGCAGTACCCGCCGCAGCAGGCGCAGCAGTACCAGCCCCAGCAGCAGCAGTACGCGCCGCCGCAGCAGCCCGCCCCACGGCCGGCACCCGAGCCGCCGGCCCCGCGTCAGCCCCGGCAGCGCAGCGCCAACCCGATGCACATCCCCGGCCTCGGGTGTCTCAAGGGATGCCTGTTCACGGTGGTGCTGCTGATCGTCGCGGGCTGGCTGATCTGGGAGCTGACACCCCTCCAGGGCTGGATCGACGAGGGCAAGGGCTACTGGGAGGCCATCGGGGACGGGATCTCCAAGGTCACCGGCTGGTTCGACGACCTCGGCGGCTCCTCCGGCGGCCGGTAACCCCCCCGACTCTGTGTCTTTGTCGACTTCTGCGGGCTCATTTCGACCGCAGAAGTCGAGGTCGGCGTCGCCCCGGGCACGCAACACCCCGTTCGCCGCGTAACTTTGTCGACCGGGGGTCAACGCCAGCCGCTGAGGGAGCAGTCTTGGCACGGAATATCGGCAGCCGGTACACGGCCCACCAGATCCTGGGGCGCGGCAGCGCCGGCACGGTGTGGCTCGGAGAGGGCCCGGAAGGGCCCGTCGCCATCAAGCTGCTCCGCGAGGACCTCGCGTCCGACCAGGAGCTCGTGGGCCGCTTCGTACAGGAGCGCACAGCGCTGCTCGGACTCGATCATCCGCACATCGTCGCCGTCCGCGACCTCGTCGTCGACGGCAACGACCTGGCGCTCGTCATGGACCTGGTCCGGGGCACCGACCTGCGGACCAGGCTGGACCGCGAGCGGCGCCTCGCACCGGAGGCCGCCGCGGCGATCGTCGCGGACGTCGCCGACGGCCTGGCCGCCGCCCACCGGGCCGGGGTCGTCCACCGCGACGTCAAGCCGGAGAACATCCTGCTCGACATGGAGGGCCCGCTCGGGCCCGGCGGCGCGCACCCGGCCCTGCTCACCGACTTCGGCGTCGCCAAGCTGATCGACACCCCGCGGCGCACGAAAGCCACCAAGATCATCGGCACACCGGACTATCTGGCCCCGGAGATCGTCGAGGGCCTCCCGCCACGCGCCGCCGTCGACATCTACGCCCTGGCGACGGTGCTGTACGAGCTCCTCGCGGGCTTCACCCCCTTCGGAGGCGGCCACCCCGGGGCCGTTCTGCGCCGTCACGTCACCGAGACCGTCGTCCCCCTCCCGGGCATCCCCGAGGAGCTCTGGCAGCTCCTGGTGCAGTGCCTGGCCAAGGCGCCGGCCTCCCGGCTGCGCGCCTCGGAGCTGGCGGCCCGGCTGCGCGAGCTGATCCCGCTGCTGGCCGGGATACCCCCGCTCGACGTCGATGAGCCGGACACCGGGACGACGCCGCAGACGTACGACGAGCAGAGCTACGCACCGTCCCCCGAGGAGCCCCGCCGCCGTGGAGCCGTCCCGCTGGTCCCCGGCTCCTCGCCGGACTCCAACCGGGACACCCACACGAGCATGAGGGTCCCCGCCCCCGACGAACTGGCCGGCGGCCCCCTCGGTACCGCCCGTGCCCCTCGGGCCCCCGGCCGCCCCCGCCCCGGCTCCGCCCGCAACCGATCCGCCGCGGTCCGCAAGCGCCGCCTCACCCTCGGTGCAGCCGCGGTCGCCCTGTGTGCCGCGATCGGGGTGGGCGGCTGGCTCGCCACCGGCGGCGACGACGGCGGTACGAACCCCGAGGACACCCGGAACTCCGCACCGGCGGCTCCCTGACGGCGCCCGGCCGGACCCCTGCTCCGGGCGGGCGGGACAGGTTCGCCCGTGCAGCCGTTACGCTGGACCTGTGGCAGTCGTCGATATTTCCGAAGAGCTGAAGTCCCTCTCCTCGACCATGGGGTCGATCGAGGCCGTCCTGGACCTTGATGCGCTGAGGGCCGACATCGCCGCGCTCGAGGAGCAGGCGGCGGCGCCGTCCCTCTGGGACGACCCGGAGGCGGCCCAGAAGATCACCAGCAGGCTTTCGCACCTCCAGGCGGAGGTCCGCAAGACCGAGGCGCTGCGCGGCCGCATCGACGACCTCGGGGTCCTCTTCGAGCTCGCCGAGGACGAGGGTGACGCCGACGCGCTGGCCGAGGCCGAGGCGGAGCTGGTCTCCGTCCGCAAGGCGCTCGACGAGATGGAGGTCCGCACCCTCCTGTCCGGTGAGTACGACGCCCGTGAGGCCGTCGTCAACATCCGGGCCGAGGCGGGCGGCGTGGACGCGGCGGACTTCGCGGAGAAGCTCCAGCGCATGTACCTCCGCTGGGCCGAGCAGCACGGCTACAAGACCGAGATCTACGAGACGTCCTACGCGGAGGAGGCCGGCATCAAGTCGACCACCTTCACCGTGCAGGTGCCGTACGCCTACGGGACGCTCTCCGTCGAGCAGGGCACCCACCGGCTGGTGCGCATCTCGCCCTTCGACAACCAGGGCCGCCGCCAGACGTCCTTCGCGGGCGTCGAGGTGCTGCCCGTGGTCGAGCAGACCGACCACATCGAGATCGACGAGTCCGAGCTCCGTGTGGACGTGTACCGCTCCTCGGGCCCCGGTGGCCAGGGCGTCAACACGACGGACTCCGCGGTGCGTCTGACCCACCTGCCGACCGGCATCGTCGTCTCCTGCCAGAACGAGCGCTCGCAGATCCAGAACAAGGCGTCCGCGATGAACGTCCTCCAGGCCAAGCTCCTCGAGCGCCGCCGCCAGGAGGAGCAGGCGAAGATGAACGCGCTCAAGGGCGACGGCGGCAACTCCTGGGGCAACCAGATGCGTTCGTACGTCCTGCACCCGTACCAGATGGTCAAGGACCTGCGCACGGAGTTCGAGATCGGCAACCCCGAAGCGGTGTTCAACGGCGAGATCGACGGCTTCATCGAGGCCGGTATCCGCTGGCGCAAGCAGAACGAGAAGTAGCCGTACCCCGTACGGCCGCCGGGCCCGGACAGCTTGTCTGTCCGGGCTCTTCGCGTTCTTCTCCCTCGTGGGCAGGCGAGTTGGGGGGACCGCGTGGTGAATGCGTCACAGTCGTGATGCCGAATAGGCGTCAAGAACCATTCATAGCGGCGCGTATGCCACGGAACGGCCTTGACGTAGTCCTTATCTGTGGACAGGGTGCTAGAGCAGCACGCGTATGTCTGGGACAGGTGTGAACGGGGGCGGGCGGGATGAACACGGTGACGTGGCCCCGCGGAGAGAGTGACCCCGCAGGGCCGTGGACCGCATATGGCTGCTCCATTGACGAGATCAGCTACTGGGGGTAGCAACAGATGACGAAGAAGACGCGCATCCGCGTCGCCCGGATTGCCGCTGGCGCGGTTATCGCCGCGGGTGCCTCGCTGACGGTGACGGGTGTCGCGCAGGCCGCCGGCCTGGTCGAGATCGGTGCCCAGTCGTTCGGGAACGACGACACCAACCCGAGCGGTGACCCGACCAACCCGGGCGGCGAGGACCCGACGAACCCGGGCGGCGAGGACCCGACGAACCCGGGGGGCGAGGACCCGACGGATCCCACGGACCCGACCGACCCGACGGACCCGACCGACCCGACGGATCCCACGGACCCGACCGACCCGACCGACCCGACCGACCCGACCGACCCGACGGATCCCACGGACCCGACGGATCCCACGGACCCGACGGATCCCACGGACCCGACCGACCCGGGTGAGCCCACCGACCCGACCACGCCGACCGAACCGTCCGACCCGGGTGCTTCCACCGGCGGAAACGGCGGCGGCAACACCGGCGGAAGCGCCGGTGGCGACACCGGCGCCACCACCGGTGGCGGCACCGGCACCACCGGCGGCAACGGCGGCGGCAGCACCTGCACCGTCGACCTCGACGGTGCGGCCTGCGCCGACAACACCGACACCGACAGCGTCGGCAACCAGCCGGTGGAGCAGGGCAAGGGCAAGGACGAGCTGGCCGAGACCGGTGCGGCCGAGACCACGTTCCTGCTGGTCGGCGCCGCGACGATGATCGCGGGCGGCATCGGCTTCCGTATGCTGCCGCGTCTGGCCGGCGGCAACCGTACGGCTGCCTGAGTGCCGTAGACGTACGCAGAAGGGCCCGGGAGAGGCGTCAAGCCACTCCCGGGCCCTTCCGGTGCCCGCAGAACGTCACAGCGCCCGCAGGCGCCCGCCTCGGCGCCGCCTGGCGGGGTGCGGGGGCTCGGTCAGGCTGCCTGGTGCGCCAGCAGGGCCAGCGCCGCAACCAGGATCACCATCAGCGCGATCAGCATCGCCGGGTTGAGCCCGGCGAACGGGCCTTCCTGGTCCTGCATGCGCTGCCGGCTCGCCCGGCAGACACGGCAGCGGCCCTCGGCCACGGGTGCCGCGCAGTTCGCGCACACCAGTCGGTCATAGGTCATGCGCATTCCTCCTCCCGCGCGGCGGAGCCGCATGTTCACGTCCTCTCCGCACAACGCTCCGGGAAACGCAACCGTTCCCCTCCTTCCACTGTGCCAGCTCGGGAGGGATTCGGCGCGGCCCGCCGGAGCCGGGTCCGTCACGCCCCGTTTCGTTCCCTGCCGCGTTCCGTCACAAATCCCTCATTGACGGACGCCGACTGCACGCCCCAGCCCGGTTCGCGTATGGTCACGCTCACCTACTCCCGGCCGACCGTGGTGCATCCGTGATCCGATTCGACAACGTCTCCAAGACCTACCCGAAGCAGAGCCGCCCCGCTCTCAGGGATGTCTCCCTCGACATCGAGAAGGGTGAGTTCGTCTTCCTGGTGGGGTCCTCGGGCTCCGGCAAGTCCACCTTCATGCGGCTCATCCTCCGTGAGGAGCGGGCCAGTCAGGGCATGGTCCACGTCCTCGGCAAGGACCTGGCCCGGCTGTCCAACTGGAAGGTGCCGCAGATGCGCCGCCAGCTGGGCACGGTCTTCCAGGACTTCCGGCTGCTGCCCAACAAGACGGTCGCCGAGAACGTGGCCTTCGCGCAGGAGGTCATCGGCAAGCCGCGCGGTGAGATCCGCAAGGCGGTGCCGCAGGTGCTGGACCTCGTCGGGCTCGGCGGCAAGGAGGACCGGATGCCCGGCGAACTCTCCGGTGGTGAGCAGCAACGCGTCGCGATCGCGCGGGCGTTCGTCAACCGCCCCATGCTGCTGATCGCGGACGAGCCGACCGGCAACCTCGACCCGCAGACCTCCGTGGGCATCATGAAGCTGCTGGACCGGATCAACCGGACCGGCACCACCGTGATCATGGCGACCCACGACCAGAACATCGTCGACCAGATGCGCAAGCGCGTCATCGAGCTCGAGCAGGGCCGTCTCGTGCGTGACCAGGCGCGTGGCGTCTACGGCTACCAGCACTGAGCACCTGCACGAGCTTCGAGTACTGAAAGGACGCCATGCGCGCCCAGTTCGTCCTGTCGGAGATCGGCGTCGGTCTTCGTCGCAACCTCACGATGACCTTCGCGGTCGTGGTCTCCGTCGCCCTCTCGCTGGCCCTGTTCGGCGGCGCGCTGTTGATGCGCGAGCAGGTCAGCTCGATGAAGACCTACTGGTACGACAAGGTCAACGTCTCGATCTTCCTCTGCAACAAGAACGACGCCAAGGACGTGCCCAAGTGCGCCAAGGGCGCCGTCACGGCGGAGCAGAAGAAGGCGATCAAGGCCGACCTCGAGAAGATGGAGGCCGTCCAGAAGCCGGTCCTCTTCGAGACGGTCGACGAGGCGTACAAGCACTACCAGGAGCAGTTCGGCGACTCGCCGATGGCCGGCAACATCACGCCGGACCAGATGCAGGAGTCGTTCCGGGTCAAGCTGAAGGACCCGACGAAGTACAAGGTGGTCGCGACGGCCTTCGCGGGCCGTGACGGGGTGCAGTCCGTCCAGGACCAACGCAGCATCCTGGACAACCTCTTCGAGCTGATGAACGGCATGAACGTGGCCGCGCTGTTCCTGATGGGACTGATGCTGGTCATCGCGCTCATGCTCATCGTGAACACCGTCCGCGTCTCGGCGTTCAGCCGGAGACGTGAGACGGGCATCATGCGGCTCGTGGGCGCCTCGGGCTTCTACATCCAGATGCCGTTCATCATGGAGGCCGCCTTCGCCGGCCTGATCGGCGGAGTCCTGGCGTGCGGACTCCTGCTGGCCGCCCGCTACTTCCTGATCGACGGCGGCCTCGCCCTCCAGGAGAAGCTGAACCTGATCGACTTCATCGGCTGGGAGGCGGTGCTCACCAAGCTCCCGCTGGTCCTCGCCATCGGGCTTCTGATGCCCGCCGTGGCCGCGCTGTTCGCGTTGCGCAAGTACCTGAAGGTGTGACGATCGCCCCGTGCGGCATGCGGCCGACGAGCCGTGTGCCGACGGGGCGTTGTCCTACACTCGGGCTCATGCCGGGCCATACGCACCGTTTCGGACCCCGTGGCCTCTGCCGCGGGGCGGCCCTGACCTTGGTGTTCGCGAGCGTGCTGGCCACCGCCGCGGCCACCGGGTCCCTGCCCCGCGAGGACGCCGAGGGTGCGGAGATAGAAGCGCGGGCCGTCTCCTCCACGATCGGGCCGGTGGACCGTGAGGAGATCGCGGACGCGGCGGCCGACGCCGAGGCGGACGGGAAGTCGGGCAGTGCCGCCGCCGAAGAGGTCGTCAGCCGCAGCGGGGACCGCTGGGGCGCGGTGTACGACGAGCGGGAGTACGAGGAGTTCGAGCAGGCCCTCGACGGCTCGTACACCGGGGTCGGCGTATCCGCGCGCCGCTCGGCCCGGGACGAGGTCACCGTGACGGCCGTCCACCCCGGCGGGCCCGCGGACCGGGCGGGGGTGCGTGCCGGCGATCTGCTCCTGACGGTCGACGGCCGGGCCGTCGACAAGCGCCCCGTCGCCGAGGTGGTCGCGCTGCTGCGCGGTGACCGCACGGAGGCGGCCGAGGGCAGCTCGGTCGTCCTCGGGCTGCGACGCGGCGACCACGCCTGGTCGGCGACGCTGCGGCGGGCCCGGCTCAGCACCGAACCGGTCACGGTCCGGCGGCTGGGACACGATGCGTCCGCAGCCGTGCTGATCAAGGTGGCCGCCTTCACCAAGGGTGCCGGCGGCAAGGTCCGCGACGCCGTGGAGGCGGCCCCGGGGGACGCCGGGATCCTGCTCGACCTGCGGGCCAACTCGGGCGGACTGGTCACCGAGGCGGTCACCGCGTCCTCCGCCTTCCTGGACGGCGGGCTGGTCGCGACCTACGACGTGCACGGCGAGCAGCGCGCCCTCTACGCCGACCCGGGCGGCGACACCGAGCGCCCCGTGGTGGTCCTGGTGGACGGCGGCACCATGAGCGCCGCCGAACTGCTGACGGGCGCCCTCCAGGACCGGGGGAGGGCCGTGACCGTCGGCACCCGCACCTTCGGCAAGGGATCCGTCCAGATGCCCAGCAAACTCCCGGGCGGTTCCGTGGCCGAGCTGACCGTCGGGCACTACCGCACTCCGGCGGGCCGCAGCGTCGAGGGCAGCGGCATCACGCCGGACGTGGGGGCGGGCCCGGAGGCCCAGCAGCGGGCCGAGACGGTATTGAGTGGCCTCGGGGGTGGGTCGTAGTGCGAAAATGACCGCACTATGGCCAAGGAAAAAGACACCGGGCGCAAGATGATCGCGCAGAACAAGAAGGCGCGGCACGACTACCTCATCCTCGACACCTACGAGTGCGGCCTCGTGCTCATGGGCACGGAGGTCAAGTCGCTGCGGATGGGCCGGGCGTCGCTCGTCGACGGCTTCGTCCAGATCGACAACGACGAGGCGTGGCTGCACAACATCCACGTCCCCGAGTACGTCCAGGGGACCTGGACCAACCACTCCGCCAAGCGCAAGCGCAAGCTGCTCCTGCACCGGGCCGAGATCGACAAGCTGGCGTCCAAGTCACAGGAGACGGGGCACACCATCGTGCCGCTGGCCCTGTACTTCAAGGACGGCCGGGTCAAGGTCGAGATCGCGCTCGCCAAGGGCAAGAAGGAGTTCGACAAGCGCCAGACGCTGCGCGAGAAGCAGGACACGCGGGAGACGAACCGCGCGATCGCGGCGGCCCGCCGGCGCCAGCGCCAGGGGTGAGGCCGTCCGGCGCGTGGGCCCCGCCCCGCTGGCGCCGGAATACAGTGGCATCCGCGTGCGTCGGTCACGTACGATGGGCCGTGCACCCCACAGAGGGCGCGCGTATTGAAAAATCAACATGGGGATGATCGGTTTCGACAGCGGATGTCGAAGCAGGGGAAGCGAGTCGAGGAAGCGGCAATGATCTCGTAAACCATATGTCGCAACCAATAATCGCCAACACCAAGCGCGATTCCTCCGCCTTCGCCCTCGCTGCCTAATTAGCAGCTAAGCGAAGACTCTGCGGAGTGTCAGCCCGGGGGTGATCCCGACCCGGATCCTGGCATCATTTAGGGATCTAAACTTCTAAGCCCGGTCACGGGGCCTAGAAGGAAATCAAACAGTGACTGGGCCTGTCGGAGGCTTGTTCGCGTGACCTCCGGGGCCGAGAAAAGCGCAGCGAACTGCACTCGGAGAAGCCCTGGTTCCGCACCGTTGGACGCGGGTTCGATTCCCGCCATCTCCACCACCCCATGTAAGCCTCCGCCCCGCGAGTTCCACTCGCGGGGCGGAGGCTTTTCCGCGTCGTGGCGCGGGCCCTACAGAATTTCGATGGCCTTGACCTTCGGCGTGTTGTTGTACTTGACGTTGCTCCATCGGGCGATCTTCACGACGTCGCCGTTGGCGTCGTAGTACTTGACGTCGTTGTTGCCGGTGGAGATCTGGTCGACCCACCAGCCGCCGAAGTCGGTCTTCCCGCGGTTCGCGTAGCAGTCCACGCTCTGACGCCCGTTGTTGTGCGACCAGATCTTCAGGAACCCCGCGTCGGGGTCGCAGGTGACATGGTCGATGGCGGAGGCCGTGGCGACCGGACCGCCCAGGGTGAAGGCGGCGGCTGCGGCCAGCGCCGCGGCCAGGGTGCGCGGGGCGTTCCTCGTCATGGAGAACATATTTTCCTTCGATATGAGCGTGGGGCCGACAATGCGCTGCGTATGTGCGGACGTATCGGCCTGGCGATCACCGAGCATCTTACGAATGAATTCATCCGTTCAGCAGGGCCCGCGGGGAAATCACCTGAATGCGGGTACCGGAGATCATGTGCGGTGGATCGACAGGGATATGCGCCCTGAATGTCGGTAGAGAGCATCGTCCGATGTTCCGAGCGCCCTCTTGTTGCGTACCGGGTCGATCCGGAGTCGAATTACCGGCCCGGAACTCGGGCGGGCGGCTCATTCCTCAGGGGTACGCGGCGGGGTCGGGCCCGGTGCCGGGGCTCGCCGCACCGCGTGGGCCGTCGTCGCGGTGACGAGGGCCAGGGCCGCCGCGCACAGCGGCGCCGTGTAACCGGTCACCGCGCCCGCGTGCTCCACCAGCCAGCCACCGGCCGCCGAGCCCGCGGCCACACCGCCCAGCATGGCGGTGACCGCGAGGGTCATGCCCTCGTTGAGCTGCCCCCGCGGGGTGAAGCGCTGGACCAGGGTCATGCCGCTGACCATGGTCGGGGCCGTGGCCGCACCCGCCAGCAGCAGGCAGCCGGCCAGCACGGGAAGCGAGCCGGTCGTGGCGGCGGCCAGCAGCGGCAGCGACATCAGGACCGTCATGGAGGCCAGGCACAGCAGCAGCCTGCGGTTCACGTTCCCGGCGGGGCGCATCGAGCCGTAGACCAATCCCGCCACACAGGAACCGGCGGCCTGGAGGGCCAGGATCGCCCCTCCGGCATGGGCGATGGAGACGACCTCCAGCGAACCGAAGACGGCCCCGGTGGCCAGGAAGACGGCCAGCAGCGCGGGCATCCCGGGGCTGCGGAAGGGGGAGGTGGTGGCCGTCGTGCGGGGTGCCACCGGCGGTTCGGTCGCCCGCTGCGCGGCGAAGATCAGGATGCCGGTCATCAGCAGGACCGCGCCGGTCACGGTCCCCGCCTCGGGGAAGAGCGCCCCGCACAGGGTGGCGGCCAGCACCGGGCCCAGCATGAAGCAGAGCTCGTCCGCGGCCTGCTCGAAGGAGTTCGCGGTGTGCAGGGACGCCGGATCGCCCCGGTGCAGATGGGCCCAGCGGGCGCGGGACATGCCGCCGGTGTTCGGGGTGGTGGCGGTGGCGGCATACGCGACGAAGAGCGTCCAGACCGGTGCGTCGAAGTGCACGCACAGCACCAGGGCCAGCGAGCCGAGTACGGCGAGCGCGGTGGCCGGGACCGCGATCCTGGCCTGGCCGTACCGGTCGACCAGACGGGCCGTCCAGGGGGCGACGACGGCGGTCGCGGCGAGGCCGGTCGCGGTGACCGCGCCGGCCAGCGCGTACGAGCCGTGCGCCCCGGCGATCATGATGACGGCGCTGACGCTGAACATCCCCATGGGCAACCGGGCAAGGAGGTTGCCCGCCGTGAAGGCGCGGGCGCCGGGGGTGGAGAGCAGTCGGAGGTAGGGGTTGCCGACGGGCGCGGGACGGGCGGCTATGGATTCCTGAGGCACGCGACAAGCCTGGTGGCCGCGGGACCGTACCGTCCAACACCTGATCGGCGCTCATTCACGCACCCCTGTTGTAAATTCTGCGGGTGACCGTCCGCGACATCGACCCCCGGCTCCTGCGCTTCTTCGTCGCCGTCGCGGAGGACCTGCACTTCACGCGGGCCGCCGCTCGGCTCTACGTCGCGCAGCAGGCGCTCAGCCGGGACATCCGTCGGCTGGAGCGCGAGCTCGGCGGCGCGCTCTTCGTCCGTACCACCCGTCAGGTGACGCTCACCGCCGACGGGGAGCGGCTGCTGCCGTACGCCCGCCGGGTGCTCGACGCCCACACCGCGCTCACCGCAGCCTTCGCCGATCCTGCCGCCCGGCCGCTGCTCGTCGATCTCAACACGGACGGGATGACGGCCTCCAGGGTCCTCGCCAGGGCGCGGCAGCTGGCCCCCGAGTGCGAGCTGATGGCCCGCTTCGAGAGCGGGCTGACGTGGGCTGCCGGTGAGGTGCTCGCCGGACGGCTCGACGTCTCCTTCGGCCGGGCCGCCGGGCTGGACCCCGCCGTCCTCGCCCAGCTCTCCGTACACCCGGTGCGGTACGAGCCGATGGCCGTGCTGCTCCGGAACGATCACCCTCTGGCCGCGCGCGAGGTCGTCGCCCTGGGGGATCTGTCCGGAGAAACCGTCTACGCGGGGGCGGGCAATACGCGCACCCTGGAGTGGACCGATCTTGCCGCACGTCTTTTCGACGCCTGGGACATCGCGCTCGCCCCGCCCGCGCCGCTCGCCGTGGGAGTGGCCGAATTCCAACGGGTGATGGAAAAGAACGGTCACCCTGTGCTGACGGTCGTCGACTTTCCGGAACTGCCCGGAACGGTCGTGCGTCCCTTGGTGCGCCCGGTCCCGCTCTCTCCGCTGCTCATGGTGTGGCGGAGCGGGGCCGACCATCCCGGCCTGCGCGCCCTGTGCGCGGCGGTCGACGAAATCGCTGCCAGGGAAGGGTGGATGGTGCAGCCATCTGGATCTTGGCTGCCAGACACCGATGCATCACTCATGCGTCACCGTTGCAGAACAACCCCTGAGACGCGGGCCTGACGGCCTCCCGCGTGCGCTACATTCAGGTCTCCGGCGCGTAGTGGTGGGAGTCGCGAACCGAGGCGGGGGTGCCCGAATCGCGGCATAAAACCAGTCATTCCCACGCGCCTGGTTCATTGAGTGGGGGAAGTGCATACAGCTGTGGACAATTGGCGCGAAGGTGCTCGCACCGGGCATACGCACGAACCGAACGATGCCACCATCCGACTGGACGGACTCGGCCGGCAGCTCGCCGACCTGCCGGTGCAGCCCAGCCCTCCGGATCCCGCGGAGGGCCCGGTCTTCGTCGACGAGAGCGGTCGTCGCAGCAAGACCTACCGGCGGCTGGGCTGGTTCCTGGCCACGATCTGCGCCGTCTACGCGGCGACGCTGGTGCTCGCCGTGCTCGGCGGGAACTCCAGCGCCCCCTGGCTGCCCATATCCGGGCAGGAGGAGAAGCAGGCCGACGAGGTCGAGGTGCGCCCCGCGCCGTCCGTCAGCACCGGCACGGTGAGCGATTCCGCGGACGCCGCCCCCACCTCCTCCACGTCGGCCGTGGACACCGGCACCGCCTCGGAACCGTCCACGGGGGGCTCGGTGTCGGCGCCGGGAACCGCGGCCGGCACCGGCGTCTCGGCGCCCAGGACCTCGGTACCGCCCTCCGGCGGCCAGGTCGCCGAGGACCCGAACCCCGGCCCCTCGGCCTCCGAGCCGGACGCGGACGGCCCCACCTCACCGTCGACGGAACCGGGGGACCCCGTCGTGGTCACTCCGCCACCGACCGCGGATCCCTCGGAATCGTCGGTGCAACCACATGAAGGCGCTCAGTAGATGACAACCCCCGCCCCGCGGGGCAGGCACAACCCGAGGAAGAAGAAGCGGACCACCCGGCGCAGGCTGCCGATGCGCTACCTGCTCCCGTCCCTCCTCCTCGTGGCCCTGCTCGCCATGCTGATGCTGCGTGGCTACGTACACAGCGAGATCCTCGCGGACCACCGCGTCCAGCCGCCGGCCTCCACCAGCCACGTACCCGACGAGGTGCTCGACGGCGGCCCGGTCATCGACGCGCGAACGCCCGGTGAGCGCGCCAAGACGCTCCGCATACCCGACCACAAGATAGTCCTGACCTTCGACGACGGCCCGGACCCCGTCTGGACCCCGAAGGTCCTGGACCAGCTGAAGAAGTACGACGCGCACGGCGTCTTCTTCGTCACCGGCACGATGGCCTCGCGCTATCCGGCGCTCGTGCAGCGCATGGTCGACGAGGGCCACGAGGTCGGGCTGCACACCTTCAACCACCCGGACCTCTCGTACCAGTCCACCGGCCGCATCGACTGGGAACTCTCCCAGAACCAGCTGGTGCTGGCGGGCGCGGCAGGTATCCGTACGTCCCTGTTCCGGCCGCCGTACTCCTCGTTCTCCGACGCCATGGACAACAAGTCGTGGCCGGTCACGCAGTACATAGGCAGCCGCGGCTACCTCACCGTCGTGAACGACACCGACAGCGAGGACTGGAAGCGCCCGGGCGTCCGCGCGATCATCGACCAGGCGACGCCCCGGCACGGCAAGGGCGCCGTCATCCTGATGCACGACTCCGGAGGCGACCGGTCGCAGACCGTGGCCGCCCTGGACAAGTTCCTGCCCCGCATGCAGGACCGCGGTTACGAGTTCACCAATCTCACCGCCGCCCTCGGCGCCCCCAGCGCGCACACCCCGGCCACCGGGTTCGCGCTCTGGAAGGGCAAGGCCTTCGTCTACGCCGTGGACATCTCGGAGCACGTCACCAGCGTCCTGGTGGTCGGGCTGGCCGTCATCGGCGTCCTGGTGATCACCCGCTTCGGGCTGATGCTGCTGCTCTCCTTCCTGCACGCCCGGCGTGTACGCCGCAAGGGCTTCCGCTGGGGCGAGCCGTTCACCCGCCCGGTGTCGGTGCTCGTGCCCGCGTACAACGAGCGCAAGTGCATCGAGTCGACCGTGCGGTCGCTGGTCGCCAGCGACTATCCGATCGAGGTCGTCGTCATCGACGACGGCTCCACGGACGGGACGGCCGACGTCGTCGAGGCGATGGGGATCCCCAACGTCCGGGTGGTCCGCCAGCGCAACGCCGGAAAGCCCGCGGCGCTCAACAACGGCATCGCCCACGCCCGTTACGACGTCGTCGTGATGATGGACGGCGACACCGTCTTCGAACCGACCACCGTGCGCGAACTCGTGCAGCCCTTCGGCGACCACCGCGTCGGCGCGGTCGCGGGAAACGCCAAGGTCGGCAACCGCGACTCGCTGATCGGCGCCTGGCAGCACATCGAGTACGTGATGGGCTTCAACCTCGACCGCAGGATGTACGACATCCTCGGCTGCATGCCCACCATCCCCGGTGCGGTCGGCGCGTTCCGCCGGGACGCGCTGGACCGGATCGGCGGCATGAGCGAGGACACCCTCGCCGAGGACACCGACGTCACCATGGCGCTGCACCGTGACGGCTGGCGCGTCGTCTACGCCGAGAACGCCCGGGCGTGGACCGAGGCCCCGGAGTCCGTCCAGCAGCTGTGGTCGCAGCGCTACCGGTGGTCGTACGGCACGATGCAGGCCATCTGGAAGCACCGCCGCGCGGTCGTCGAGCGGGGGCCGTCGGGCCGCTTCGGGCGGGTCGGACTGCCCTTCGTCTCCCTGTTCATGGTCGTCGCCCCGCTGCTGGCGCCGCTGATCGACGTCTTCCTGCTGTACGGGCTGGTCTTCGGCCCGACGGGCAAGACCGTCACCGCGTGGTTCGGCGTCCTGCTGATCCAGGCCGTCTGCGCCGCGTACGCCTTCCGGCTGGACCGCGAACGCATGACGCACCTCATCTCCCTGCCGCTCCAGCAGATCCTCTACCGGCAGCTCATGTACGTGGTGCTGCTCCAGTCGTGGATCACCGCGCTCACCGGTGGTCGGCTGCGCTGGCAGAAGCTGCGCCGTACCGGCGTCGTGGAGGCACCCGGCGGGGCACAGGCCCGTCCGGTGTCCCGCCGCAAGGATCCGCAGCAGACGGACCGGAGGCCGGTCGCATGACCTACCCGAACCAGCCCCACCGGGACGAGCACGACGCCTCGGCCGCGTGGCCGCAGACCGGGGGAGCCGCCGCTCACCCGGGGCAGGACCCCGGGCACGCGGGGCACGCCCCGGGCTTCCCGAGGCAGAACCACTCCCCGGAGTACGAGAACGGCTACCCGGGGCACGAGAGCGGCTACCCGGGGCAGAACGGCTACCCGGGGCAGAACGGCTTCCCGGGCGCGGGCGGTTCCTACGCGTCCCCCGGGTACGCGACCGGTACCGGCACTACCGGCACCGACCCCTTCCCCGGGCAGGTACGGACCGCCGCCCCGGGGGCCACGGCGCCGCTCCCCGCCGCGTCGGCCGTACCCGCTGAACCCGCCGAGCAGGCCGAGGCTCCGGCCAGGCCGGGGCGTGACCGCTACCTCGACCTGCTCAGGGCCGTCGCGCTCGTCCGGGTCGTCTTCTTCCACCTCTTCGGGTGGGCCTGGCTGACCGTCCTCTTCCCGTCCATGGGCGTGATGTTCGCCCTGGCCGGCTCGCTGATGGCCCGCTCGCTCTCCCGTCCGGCCGGAAGCGTCATCCGTTCCCGGCTGCGCAGGCTGCTGCCGCCCATGTGGGCGTTCTCGCTCGTCGTCGTACCGATGATGTTCGCGCTGAGCTGGAAGCCCGTCCGGGACGAGGGACTGTGGTGGTTCCTCAAGCTCGGCTGCTACCTCTTCCCGATCGGCTCCCCGCCGTACCCGGAGGAGAGCGGGTCGACCGGTGGATGGCTGGAGCTGACCTGGGCCGACCAGGCGGTGGGACCGCTCTGGTACATCCGGGCCTACCTCTGGTTCGTGCTCGCCTCGCCGCTGCTGCTCAAGGCGTTCCGCCGACTGCCCTGGGTGACGATGCTCGCCCCCGTGGCCCTGACGGCCGTGATCGGCACGGGCCTGGTGACGGTCCCCGGGATGCTCGGCGAGAGCCTGGTGGACTTCGCGGTGTTCGGCGCCTGCTGGATCCTCGGCTTCGCCCACAACGACGGGCTGCTGAAGGAGGTCCCGCGCTACCTGGCGGTCTCCTCGGCCGCGATCGTCATGGGCTTCGGCCTGTGGTGGGCCTCCGGCCACCTCACCGAGGAGGGCTGGAACCTGGACGAGATCCCGCTGGCGCAGGCCACCTGGTCGCTCGGCTTCTGTGCCGTCCTGCTCGTCTACGCTCCTTCCTGGCGGAAGCTGCCCGGGAAGCTCGCCGGGTGGGACACCCTCGTCACCCTGGCCAACAACCGGGCCGTGACGATCTACCTCTGGCACAACATCCTGCTGATGGCCGGGGCCCAGATCGTCGACCAGCTGTGGAACGTCCCATGGCTCGGCGACACCTTCGGCACGTACATCGAGCAGTCGTACAACGGGCTGATCTTCATCGCGATCTGGCCGCTGCTCGGGCTGGCCATCCTGTCGTTCGGCTGGGTCGAGGACGTGGCCGCCAAGCGCCGGCCGCGGCTCTGGCCCAACGGGGCCGACAAACGCCGTAGCGCGGTCTGAGCTCCCCGGGGCGCGGCGGCCCCCGGGGGCTCCCACAACGCCCCGGGTACTCCCGCCACGCCCCGGGGCCCACCGTGTCCCGGCTCACCGGGCCCCCGGCCGCCGAGTGAGAGCGAGGTCGGGCACCGGTCACCTCGCGGCACCGCACGGAAACGCGAACTCCCTGGCGTCGGCGGGACAGCGCCCCGACCCCTGTGGAGGCGCGTGACGGCCGGTCGCCGGATCGAGCACAGGAGCCGGAGGACGAGACCTTCCGGCGCGGGACGGGGGAGCGCACCGCCCGGCGGAACCTGTGGTTCTCCGTCCTCTCCGAGCACGTCGGGTTCTCGGTCTGGTCGCTGTGGTCGGTGATGGTCCTCTTCACGGGCCCCGGCCTCACCTGGGCGGTATACCTTCGCGGGGTGGCGGCGGTGCCCGCGCGGCCGCAGCTCGGTGCCGTCCCGTAACCCCTGGTGGGCGCGGGCCCGCCGGAGCGTCCTGCGGCCACGCGGGGGGTGTGAAAATGTCCATGGGGCGTCAGGTGACGTAACAGGCGGGAAATACGGGTGAACCGAGACTGTCACGCGGGGTTGGCAGGCTCGTTCCTCCGCACCATCGGGATGGGGACGGTGCGCACACGCCCCCAGCGGGACGAGAGCCGGGTATCACGCACATGCACGACGACGACGCACAGCACGGGCCTCTCGCGGGCTTCACGGTCGGGGTGACCGCAGCCCGTCGCGCCGAGGAGCTGGGGACGCTCCTCACGCGCCGGGGCGCCGCGGTCCTGCACGCGCCAGCGCTGCGGATCGTGCCTCTCGCGGACGACAGCGAACTCCTCGCCGCCACCGAGGAACTGCTCGACGACGTGCCCGACGTGGTGATCGCCACCACCGCCATCGGGTTCCGCGGCTGGGTCGAGGCCGCCGACGGCTGGGGCATCGGCGACCGGCTGCTGGAGGTGCTGCGCGGGGGCGAACTGCTGGCCCGGGGGCCCAAGGTCAAGGGCGCCATCCGGGCCGCCGGGCTCACCGAGGCGTGGTCGCCCGGGTCGGAGTCCATGGCGGAGGTCCTGGACCGGCTGCTGGGCGAGGGCGTCGAAGGGCGGCGGATCGCCCTCCAACTGCACGGCGAACCCCTGCCCGGCTTCGTCGATGCGCTCCGGGAGGCGGGGGCAGAGGTCGTCGGCGTCCCGGTCTACCGGTGGATGCCCCCGCAGGACATCGCCCCCCTCGACCGGATGCTGGACGTCACGGTGGCCCGCGGCCTGGACGCCCTGACCTTCACCAGCGCCCCCGCCGCCGCCTCGTACCTGAACCGGGCGGAGTCGCGCGGCATGCTCCCCCAGGTGCTGTCCGCACTGGGCCACGACGTCGTCGTGGCCTGCGTCGGCCCGGTCACCGCGCTGCCCCTCCAGGCCCGGGGCATCGACACCGTCCAGCCGGAACGCTTCCGGCTCGGCCCGCTCGTCCAACTGCTCTGCGCCCATCTGCCCGCACGCGCCCGGGCCCTGCCGGTCGCCGGACACCTGGTCGAGATCCGGGGGCACGCCGTCCTGGTCGACAGGGCGCTGCACCCGGTGCCGCCCGCCGGCATGGCCCTGCTGCACGCGCTCGCCCGCCGGCCGGGCTGGGTGGTCTCCCGCGCCGACCTGCTGCGCGCGCTGCCCGGCAGCGGCACCGACGAGCACGCCGTGGAGACGGCGATGGCCCGGCTGCGTACGGTGCTCGGGGCGCCCGAGCTGATCCAGACCGTCGTCAAGCGCGGCTACCGGCTCGCCCTGGACCCCGCGGCGGACACCAGGTACGACGGCCCCTGACGGGCCGTTACGGTCGGAGGATGACCGATCTGAACCATCCTCTGACCGATGACGTCCAGCTGCGTCCCGCGACGCCCGACGACGCCGCGTCCTTCGCCGAGGCCCTCACCCGCAGCCGGGCCTACATGAAGCGCTGGGAGCCGGTACGCCCCGAGGTCTTCTACACCCCCCAGGGCCAGGCCCGGCGCCTGACCGGTCTGCTCGCCGACCGGGACGCGGGGCGCGCGATGCCCTGGGTGCTGGCTGACGCCGACGACCGGGTGGTGGGTGCGATGACCCTCGCCTCGATCGAACTGGGGCCGTTCCGCAACGCCCGGCTCGGCTACTGGATCGACGTCGACCGGGCCGGCCAGGGCCTCGCGACGGCCGCCGTCGGCCGGGTCTGCGAGGACGCCCGGGACCGGCTCGGGCTGCACCGCGTCGAGGCCGGCACGGTGGTCGACAACGCGGCCTCCCAGCGGGTGCTGGCGAAGTCGGGGTTCGAGGTCATCGGGACGGCGCCGCGCTATCTCCACATCGACGGGGAGTGGCGGGACCACCGGCTGTTCCAGCGGATCCTGCACGACGGCCCCCCGCGGCACTGACGGCTCCCGCGTGGCGTACGTGCCGGTGGCCGTCCAGCGGATGCAGGGGCGGACACGGCGGCACGACCTCGGCGAGCGCGTAGCCGGACTTCTCGGCGACCCGGCAGGAGGCGTCGTTGTCCACCCGGTGGAACAGCTCGATACGCCGTGGTCCGTCACCGGGGAACACGGCGGACGCGGTGAACGCCCAGTCGGTCAGCGCCCGCAGGGACAACGACGCCACGCCCCGGCCACGGGCCGCCGCCGTCGTCCAGTACCCGGCCTCCGCGCTCTCCGGGTCCGGCCCGGTCAGCTTCAGCACGACGTTGCCGACGAGCGACCCCTCGGTGCCCGGGTCGGTGACCGCGAAGCCGAACCGGCGCCCGGAGGCCCACCCCTCCCGCTGGGCCTCCAGCCACGCCCGTGCCTCCTCGGCGCCGGAGAACCGCGTGGCCAGCCAGCGGCGCATGGCGGGGTCGTCGTGGGCCGTGAGCAGCGCCGGGAGGTCGTCGGCGCGCCAGGGCCGCAGCAGCAGCTTTCCGGCCGACAGCGTGAGGACGGTGGTGGTCACGCGCACACGATACGGGCGCTGCCCGGGCGGCAGGAGGGGTTCCGGGGCAGACCGGGTACGGGCACTCCAGGGGGGGATCCCCCATCGGGTTCCTCTCGGCTTCCTGTGCGTGACGATCCACAGGCGACCCCAAGGCGGTGACAGGCTCATGGCGGCGGGCACGGGTGCACAGGGCCGGCGGTTCGACTCCGGCCGGATCTGCCTGGATTTGGTGGCGACGGGGCCGGGCCCCCTCGGCGACCGCGAGCAACTGGACTCCCCGGCCCGCCTCGCCGACTGGCTGGTGGCCACCGGGCTCGTCCCCCGGGGCACCCCGCTGACGGCCGTGGACGAGACCTGGCCGGCCCGCTTCCGGCACCTGCGCGCCTGCGTCGACCGTTTGACGACCGCTGAACCGGCGGGCCGCGCCGCGGACAGCGCCCTGGCCGGGCTCAACGCACTGGCCGCCGGGCCGCCCCCGGGGCTGCGGGCGGTCCGGGAGGACGGGGTGCTCGTCCGGGTGCTGAGCGAGGGCCCCGACTGCGAGACGCTGCTGGCGGCGGTGGCCCGGGACGCGGTGGAGCTGCTGACCGACCCGGTGGCCCGGTCGGGGCTGCGCCGCTGCGAGGGCGAGACGTGCGGGCGGCTCTACCTGGACACCTCCCGGGGCCGGCGCCGCCGCTGGTGCTCCAGCGACGTCTGCGGCAACCGCGAGCGGGTGGCCCGGCACCGCCGCCGGCTCAAGGACGACCCGGGACCGTCCCTGGAGATCGACGCGTAACCGCAACCCGGCACACCGGGTGGCAGGTGCGCTCCGGGGCGCCTTTCGCGTACGGTTGACGGCTGCCCAGTGCACGTCAGAAAGGGGCCCCGGTGGCCGCGCAGGATGCCGCTGTCGATTCGTTGCGGGACCGGGAGATCGGTGTCGAGCAAGAACATCTGGACCGGGTCTACCACCGTCTCGAAGAGAAGATCGACGAGGCGGAGTTCCTCATGCGGGACGCCGGACGGCGGGCCCAGGTGGGCACCCCCGGCGCCCTCGCGGAACGGGACGCCCAGGTCTTCCGCGCCGGGATCCACCTCAACCGGCTGAACAGCGAGTTCGAGGACTTCCTCTTCGGGCGGATCGACCTGCTGCTCGGCAAGGACGGTGAACGCGGCCCCGACGGCGCGTACACCTCCGTGGAACCCGCCGACGACGCCGTACGCGAGGACGGCACCGCCGACATCGCGGAGACGCTTCACATCGGCCGGATAGGAGTACTGGACTCCGACTACGCGCCCCTGGTCATCGACTGGCGCGCGCCGGCCGCCGCCCCGTTCTACCGCTCGACGCCGAAGGCCCCGGGCCGGGTGGTACGCCGCCGGGTCATCCGCTCGAAGGGCCGCAGGGTCCTCGGGGTCGAGGACGACCTGATGCGTCCGGAGCTGACCGCGTCCCTGGGCGGCGAGAAGCTGCCCGTCATCGGCGACGGCGCCCTGATGGCCGCGCTGGGCCAGGCCCGCAGCCACACCATGCGGGACATCGTCGCCTCGATCCAGGCCGAGCAGGACCTGGTGATCCGCGCCCCCGCCGCGTCCGTCACGGAGGTCTCCGGAGGCCCCGGGACCGGCAAGACCGCCGTCGCCCTGCACAGGGCCGCGTACCTGCTCTACCAGGACCGGCGCCGGTACGCGGGCGGCATCCTCGTCGTCTCGCCGACACCGCTGCTGGTCGCCTACACCGAGGGCGTGCTGCCCTCACTCGGCGAGGAGGGGCAGGTCGCGATCCGCGCGGTCGGCTCGCTCTCCGACGAGGCGGCGGGCGTCGAAGGGGCGACCACCTACGACGAGCCCGCCGTCGCCAGGATCAAGGGGTCCTCGCGGATGCTGCACGTCCTGCGCAAGGCGGCCCGCGGCGCCCTGGAGCAGCCCGCCTCCCGGAACACCCCCAAGGGCGGCCAGCTGGCCTTCGGGGAGGCGGAGGAGGCCCCCCAGGACCGGGGCACCCCCGACCGGCTGCGGGTGGTCGCCTTCGGAGCCCGCGTCGAGCTGGAGGCCGACGAGCTCAAGCGCATCCGCCACAACGTCCTGGGCGGCACGGCACCGGTCAACCTGCTGCGCCCGCGCGCCCGCAAGCTGCTCCTGGACGCCCTGTGGAACAAGTCGTCGGGCCGGGGCCGCTACACCGACCCGGAGCTGGCAGCGGAGCTGCGCTCCTCGTTCGACGAGGACGTCTCCACCGAGCTCCCGTTCCTCACCTTCCTCGATGCCTGGTGGCCGGAACTCACCCCTCGCCGGGTGCTCGCGGCGATGGCCGACGAGCGCCGCCTGGGCCGGTGGGCGCGCCGGATCCTCAACCAGGGCGAGGTGCGCAGGCTCGCCCGGTCGCTGAAGCGGCTGGACGCCGACGGCAAGGGCGCCCTCTCCGTCCACGACGTGGCGCTCCTGGACGAGCTGCACACGCTGCTGGGCACTCCGCACCGCCCGAAGAGGAAGCGCGAGCTGGACCCGCTCGACCAGCTCACGGGGCTGGAGGAGCTGATGCCGCAGCGCGAGGAGACCCAGCGCGAGCGCGCCGAGCGGCTGGCGGCGGAACGCACCGAGTACGCCCACGTCATCGTCGACGAGGCGCAGGACCTGACGCCCATGCAGTGGCGCATGGTCGGCCGCCGGGGCCGGCACGCGACCTGGACGGTCGTCGGCGACCCGGCGCAGTCCTCCTGGTCCGATCCGGACGAGGCGGCCGCGGCCCGGGACGAGGCGCTCGGCAGCCGGCCCAGACGCCGGTTCACCCTCACCGTCAACTACCGCAACCCGGCGGAGATCGCCGAGCTAGCGGCGAAGGTGCTGGCGCTGGCGATGCCCGGGATGGAGTCCCCGGCGGCGGTCCGCTCCACGGGTGTACGGCCGCGCTTCGCGACGGTCCGGGACGGGGATCTCGCCGAGACCGTCCGCGAGGAGGCGCGCAGGCTGCTCGCCGAGGTGGACGGCACCGTCGGCGTGGTCGTCGCGATGGACCGCCGGGTGGAGGCCCGTGGCTGGCTGGATGAGCTCGGCGAGCGGGTGGTGGCGCTGGGCAGCCTGGAGGCGAAGGGCCTGGAGTACGACGCCACGGTGGTCGTCTCCCCGGCGGAGATCGCGGACGAGTCCCCGGCGGGCCTGCGGGTGCTGTACGTGGCGCTCACCCGTGCGACGCAGCAGCTGACCGTGGTGTCGGGGGAGCGGGACCTGCCGGACGAGGACGGCGTACCGGACCTGCTCAGGGAGTGAGGGACTCCGCTTCCGGCGGGCTCGTCGAGATCCGTCCGGCGCGCGGGAATCACATCCCCGGGGTCTTTGTTAGCCTGGTATCGGCACCGGCTCGATCCAAGCCCCCGGGCCCAACCTTCGTCGCTACGAGCGACCACTTGCCGCGAGGCGAGCATGGCGGGCCGGTGTCGTCAACGTAGAAGACAGACCCGCGTCACCTGATGGTGGCGCGGGTCTGTTGTCGTTTCACGGGGTCCGTCGCCGGATCCGGGTGCCTGTGGGGGTTCCGCCGGACCGCTGAAATCTCGTATGGTGGAAGAAACTTTCCGAAAGATGGCAGTCATTACCGGCTACCGGCCGGTAGGTGCGACGATCGGAGACGCGTGTTCGGGGGCGTTCCCCCATCTGCGCGCGGCAATGAAGCGAAGAAAGTGAAGGACTCGCCATGGCAACGGCGCCCAGCGTCTCGTACTCGATGACGGTCAGGCTGGAGGTGCCCGCGAGCGGCACAGCGGTCTCCCAGCTCACCACGGCCGTGGAGTCCTCCGGCGGTTCGGTCACCGGCCTCGATGTGACCGCTTCCGGCCACGAGAAGCTGCGGATCGACGTCACCATCGCGGCCTCGTCCACCGCGCACGCGGACGAGATCGTCGAGGGACTGCGGGACATCGAGGGCGTCGTCCTCGGCAAGGTCTCCGACCGTACGTTCCTGATGCACCTCGGCGGCAAGATCGAGATGGCGTCCAAGCACCCCATCCGCAACCGCGACGACCTCTCGATGATCTACACCCCGGGTGTGGCCCGGGTCTGCATGGCGATCGCGGAGAACCCCGAGGACGCCCGCCGCCTGACCATCAAGCGCAACGCCGTCGCGGTGGTCACCGACGGCTCGGCGGTGCTCGGCCTGGGCAACATCGGCCCGATGGCCTCGCTGCCCGTGATGGAGGGCAAGGCGGCCCTCTTCAAGCGTTTCGCCGGCATCGACGCCTGGCCGATCTGCCTGGACACCCAGGACACCGACGCGATCGTCGAGATCGTCAAGGCGATCGCCCCGGGCTTCGCGGGCATCAACCTGGAGGACATCTCGGCCCCCCGCTGCTTCGAGATCGAGGCGCGGCTGCGCGAGGCGCTGGACATCCCCGTCTTCCACGACGACCAGCACGGCACCGCGATCGTCGTCCTGGCCTCGCTGACCAACGCCCTGCGGGTGGTCGGCAAGTCCATCGGTGACGTACGCGTCGTCATGTCGGGTGCCGGTGCCGCCGGTACGGCCATCCTGAAGCTGCTCATCGCCGCGGGCGTCAAGCACGCGGTCGTCGCCGACATCCACGGAGTGGTGCACGCGGGCCGCGAGGACCTGGTCTCCGCCGCCCCCGACTCGCCGCTGCGCTGGATCGCCGACAACACCAACCCCGAGGGCGTCACGGGCACCCTCAAGCAGGCCGTCGTCGGTGCCGACGTCTTCATCGGCGTCTCCGCCCCCAACGTCCTGGACGGCTCCGACGTCTCGGCGATGGCGGACGGTGCGATCGTCTTCGCGCTCGCCAACCCGGACCCCGAGGTGGACCCGGCAATCGCCCGCGAGACGGCGGCGGTTGTGGCCACCGGCCGCTCCGACTTCCCGAACCAGATCAACAACGTCCTGGTCTTCCCGGGCGTCTTCCGCGGTCTGCTGGACGCCCAGTCCCGCACCGTCAACACCGAGATGATGCTGGCCGCCGCCCGCGCCCTGGCCGACGTGGTCGCCGAGGACGAGGTCAACGCGAACTACATCATTCCCTCGGTCTTCAACGACAAGGTCGCGGGCGCCGTCGCCGGGGCCGTACGGGAGGCCGCGAAGGCCGCCGGTGTGGCCGAGGCCACGGCCGACCCCGCGTAGCGGCCCACCGCCCGCGGAGGCCGGTTCCACGGCCTCCGCGACGGTGCCGGACCTCACGTCCGGGGCCCGCGTACGGCGCGTCGCGTGTCGCGGCGTCCTAAACGCCCCTTTAGGGTGGGCGGGCAGCGAGCCCCCAGGCCCGGCATCCGCTGCGGACCGCTTCATGAAGTCGACGGAACGTCACCGCGGGCAGTCAGTGGCGCTTTTCGTGTGACATCGAAGGGTTCCGGATTGGCGTTAGCGCCGCAGGTGGGGGCAGGATGCGTATTCGGGCGCGAGGGTCTGACATCAGACCCGGGTCCGGGGACTGTCAGAGGGCCCTGGCAGCATCGGCTTCGATCTCACGCCTCACAGGCAAGAAGAACACGGGAGTAACAACATGAACCGCAGTGAGCTGGTGGCCGCCCTGGCCGACCGTGCCGAGGTGACCCGCAAGGACGCCGACGCCGTTCTGGCCGCGCTCGCCGAGACCGTCGGCGAGATCGTCGCCAAGGGCGACGAGAAGGTCACCATCCCCGGCTTCCTGACCTTCGAGCGCACCCACCGTGCCGCTCGCACCGCTCGTAACCCGCAGACCGGCGACCCGATCAACATCCCGGCCGGCTACAGCGTGAAGGTCTCCGCGGGCTCGAAGCTCAAGGAAGCCGCCAAGGGCAAGTAAGGCCCCCAAGGCATCAGGAAGGGCGGCCGTCCTCGACCGGGACGGCCGCCCTTCGGCATGTCCGCGGCCGGGAACGCCGCTCAGGGCCGTGCGGAGGGCCCGGAGGCCCCGAAGGCCGCCCGCGCCGTCCCAGGGCCGCTGCGGGCGGCCCACGGGCCTCCGGAGCGGCTCAGGGCCTGTTCGGACCTGTCACCCGGACAGCCGCCCCGTACGAGGCCGGTCGCGGATCCCCGCGTGGAAACGGCCGCCGCCCCGGTCCCTGAGCGGGACCGGGGCGGCGGACTGTGGTGCGTGGGGCGCGCGATGCTGTGTGCGGCAGCACTGTGCGTACGCCGGAGCGCGTCCCGGTGGTGTCAGACGAGTGAGCCGCCCGGCAGTTCCACCTTGGCGCCGAGCTTCTCCAGCTTGTCCATGAAGTTCTCGTAGCCGCGGTTGATCAGGTCGATGCCGTGCACCCGGGACGTCCCCTGGGCCGCCAGGGCGGCGATCAGGTACGAGAAGCCACCGCGCAGGTCCGGGATGACCAGATCCGCGCCCTGGAGCTTCGTGGGCCCGGACACGACCGCGGAGTGCAGGAAGTTCCGCTGGCCGAAACGGCAGTCGGACCCTCCGAGGCATTCGCGGTAGAGCTGGATGTGCGCCCCCATCTGGTTGAGCGCCGAGGTGAAGCCGAGCCGCGACTCGTAGACCGTCTCGTGGACGATCGACAGTCCCGCCGCCTGGGTCAGAGCCACCACGAGCGGCTGCTGCCAGTCGGTCTGGAAGCCCGGGTGCACGTCCGTCTCCAGCGCGATGGCGTTCAGCGCGCCGCCGGGGTGCCAGAAGCGGATGCCCTCGTCGTCGATCTGGAAGGCGCCGCCGACCTTGCGGTAGGTGTTGAGGAAGGTCATCATCGAGCGCTGCTGGGCGCCGCGCACGTAGATGTTGCCCTCGGTCGCCAGCGCCGCCGACGCCCAGGAGGCCGCCTCCAGGCGGTCCGGGATCGCCCGGTGGGTGTAGCCGTCGAGCCGGTCGACACCCGTGATCCGGATGGTCCGGTCGGTGTCCATGGAGATCATCGCGCCCATCTTCTGCAGGACGCAGATGAGGTCTTCGATCTCCGGCTCCACGGCCGCGTTGGACAGCTCGGTGACGCCCTCGGCCAGCACCGCCGTCAGCAGCACCTGCTCCGTCGAGCCCACCGACGGGTACGGCAGCCGGATCTTGGTGCCGCGCAGTCGCTGCGGGGCCTCCAGATACTGGCCGTCGGCCCGCTTCTCGATGGTCGCGCCGAACTGGCGCAGCACCTCGAAGTGGAAGTCGATGGGCCGGCCGCCGATGTCGCAGCCGCCGAGCCCCGGGATGAAGGCGTGGCCCAGCCGGTGCAGCAGCGGGCCGCAGAAGAGGATCGGGATGCGCGACGAGCCCGCGTGGGCGTCGATGTCGGCGACGTTCGCGCTCTCGACGTGCGACGGGTCGAGGATGAGTTCGCCCGGCTCGTCGCCGGGGCGCACGGTCACGCCGTGCAGCTGCAGCAGCCCGCGTACCACCCGTACGTCACGGATGTCGGGCACGTTGCGGAGCCGGCTGGGCCCGCTGCCGAGCAGCGCGGCGACCATTGCCTTCGGCACCAGGTTCTTGGCGCCTCGGACGCGGATCTCGCCCTCCAGCGGGGTTCCGCCGTGGACAAGCAGGACATCGTCTGTGCCGGTCATGTATCTCGCGTTCCGGAGTGGTCGGGCAGGGGGCCATCGAAAAGGGTAATGGCCTCCTACCCCCGTTCGGTTAAGTCCCGGCGGGTGTCCGGGCGTCTTGCGCCCGCCCCGCCACGCTCTGCTCGGCGGGGTTCGCGGAGTGTCACCGTCCGCATGGCGGCGCCCCGAGCCGTGTCGTGCGCGCCCGCCGCGGCGGGCGGGTGTCCTGAGCTGCGTGTGACGTCCGGCACCGGCCGGGCGGGCGACTCGGGCCCCACGGACCGGCAAGATGCGGGATCATTCCTGCCATGACCGAGGTGTCCTCGCTCACAGGGCGGCTGCTCGTGGCCGCGCCCGCCCTGTCGGACCCGAATTTCGACCGCGCGGTGGTGCTGCTCCTCGACCACGACGAGGAGGGCTCGCTCGGCGTGGTCCTGAACCGCCCCACCCCCGTCGGCGTCGGCGACATCCTCGCGTCGTGGGCCGGTCTGGCCGGCGAGCCGGACGTCGTCTTCCAGGGCGGCCCGGTCTCCCTGGACTCGGCGCTGGGGGTGGCCGTGATCCCCGGGGACGACGGCCCCCTGGGCTGGCGCCGGGTGCACGGGGCGATCGGCCTGGTGGACCTGGAGGCACCCCCGGAGCTGCTGGCACCGGCCCTCGGGGCGCTGCGGATCTTCGCGGGGTACGCGGGCTGGGCCCCGGGGCAGCTGGAGGCGGAGCTGGCGGACGGTGCCTGGTACGTGGTGGAGTCGGAGCCCGGCGACGTGTCCGCCCCGCACCCCGAGAAGCTCTGGCGCGCGGTCCTGCGGCGCCAGCGCAGCGAGCTGGCGATGATCGCCACGTATCCGGACGACCCTTCGCTGAACTGATGCCCGGAGCTTTCAGTACGCTTGGCGGTTATGAGCACTCTTGAGCCCGAGCGCGGGGCAGGTACGGGGACCCTCGTAGAGCCGACGCCGCAGGTGTCGAACGGCGACGGCGACCACGAGCGCTACGCCCATTACGTCCAGAAGGACAAGATCATGGCCAGTGCCCTGGAGGGCACTCCCGTGGTGGCACTGTGCGGCAAGGTCTGGGTCCCGGGGCGCGACCCGAAGAAGTACCCGGTCTGTCCCATGTGCAAGGAGATCTACGAGTCCATGGGCGCCGGTGGCGACAAGGGCAAGGGCGGCGGCAAGGGCGACGGCGACAAGAAGTAGCCGACAGAGGTAGACCTCCGCCTGTGGTGTTACGGAAGCTTCCGGGACACGGCCCCCGGGGCGCGCATGACGCGCGCCCCGGGGGCTTCGTGCGTGGCGGCTGGTCACAGTGTGGTTGAGACCACTTGTCGGTACCGGGACACGCCCTTACTCTCCTGCAAGTTGTGCAGAACGAAACGTGCGTTGCGCATGATGCAACGACTGACCGGTAAGGGTCCCGGATGAAGCTTTCTGCCCGAATTGCCGCCCCCGCCGCCGCTCTGGTGCTGGCGGGTCTCACCGCCACCGCCTGTGCGCCGGGGACCTCCGACACCGACGCCGGGTCGGACGACAAGAGCGGCACGCTCCGCGTCTGGCTCTTCCAGGAAGTCGGCAACAAGCCCAAGGAGAAGGTCGTCGACGCGGCCGTCGCCGCCTTCGAGAAGTCCCACGAAGGAGCGAAGGTCGAGATCGAGTACATACCCGTCGACACCCGCGCCCAGCGGATCAAGGCAGCCTTCAACGACCCGAAGAGCGCCCCCGACCTCATCGAGTACGGCAACACGGACACCGCCGGCTACGTGAAGGACGGCGGACTGGCCGACATCAGCAAGGAGTTCGCGGCCTGGGACGAGGCCAAGGACACCGACCCCGCCGCCAAGCAGTCCGTGACGGTCGGCGGCAACGTCTACGGAGCCCCGCTCTTCGTCGGCGTCCGGGCCCTGTACTACCGCACCGACGTCTTCGAGGACCTCGGCATCGAGCCGCCCAAGTCCCAGGCCGAGCTGATCTCCACCGCGAAGAAGGTCCACAAGGAGAAGCCGGACCTCTACGGCCTCGCGGTCGGCGGCGCGTACACCTACGGCGCCATGCCCTTCATCTGGGCCCACGGCGGCGAGCTGGCCGACGAGACCGGGGTGACCTACGAGTCGGCCATCAACAGCGAGAAGGCCCGCAAGGGCATCGAGGCCTACACCTCGCTCTTCGGCGACGACAACTGCCCCGCGGCCAAGTGCGCGGCCATGGGCGGCAACGCGACCGTCACCGCCTTCGCCTCCGGCAAGGCCGCCATGGCGATCGGCGGCGACTTCAGCCACGCCGCCGTCGAGGAGGGCACCGTCAAGGGCAAGTACGCGGTCGTCCCGCTGCCCGGCGTCGAGGAGGGTTCGATCGCCCCGGCGTTCGCGGGCGGCAACAACATCGGCGTACTCAAGAGCAGCACGCACCGCACCCTCGCCGTCGACCTGATGAAGTCGCTCACCGGCAAGAAGACCCAGGCGGAGATGTTCGACGCGATGGGCTTCCTGCCGACGTACAGCGATGTCCGGGACACCGTCGCGAAGAAGGAGCCCTTCGTCGAGCCGTTCGTCAAGACGCTCGGCGCGGGCGCCAAGTTCGTGCCCGCCTCCCCGGCCTGGGGACAGATCGACGCCTCGCTGATCCTGCCGACGATGTTCCAGGAGATCGCCAGCGGCCGTAAGGACGTCGCCGCGGCCTCCGACGACGCGGCGACGAAGATGGACGCGGCGTTCGCCGACGCGGGCTGACGATGACCGCGAACACGACGGTGTACAAGGCCCCCGAGACGTCCGGGGCGGGCGGCGCGCCGGCCCGCCCGCCGCGGCGCCGGGCGTCACCCGCCCGGCGCTCCGGCTGGACACCCTGGCTCTACCTGCTGCCCGCACTGGTCACGCTCGGCGGACTCCTCGTCTACCCGATCTACCAACTGGGCCTGATCTCCTTCCTGGAGTACACCCAGGCCCAGGTCAGCGGCGGTGAGCCGACGACCTTCCAGGGCCTGGGCAACTACGCCACGCTCTTCGGCGACAGCCAGTTCTGGCAGGTACTGCTGGCGACCGTGGTCTTCGCCGCCGCCTGCGTCGTGGCCACCCTGTTCGTCGGCTGCGCCCTGGCCGTCCTGCTGACCCGCGTCAGGGCCCTGCCCCGGCTCGCCCTCATGATGGCCGCGCTCGGCGCCTGGGCCACTCCGGCGATCACCGGTTCCACCGTCTGGGTCTTCCTCTTCGACCCGGACTTCGGACCCGTCAACAAGGTGCTCGGCCTCGGCGACTTCTCCTGGACGTACGGGCGCTACAGCGCCTTCGCCCTGGTCCTGCTCGAAGTCCTCTGGTGCTCGTTCCCGTTCGTGATGGTGACCGTGTACGCGGGCATCCGCGCGATCCCCACCGAGGTGCTGGAGGCGGCCTCGCTGGACGGCGCCTCGCAGTGGCGCATCTGGCGGTCCGTCATGGCCCCGATGCTGCGGCCGATCCTGATCGTCGTCACCATCCAGTCGATCATCTGGGACTTCAAGGTCTTCACCCAGATCTACGTCATGACCAACGGCGGCGGCATCGCCGGCCAGAACCTGGTGCTCAACGTGTACGCGTACCAGAAGGCGTTCGCCTCCTCGCAGTACAGCCTCGGCTCGGCCATCGGCGTCGTGATGCTCGTGATCCTGCTGGCCGTCACGCTGGTCTATCTGCGCCTCGTGCGCCGCCAGGGGGAGGAACTGTGAGCACCCGCACGCTTCTGCGCGTCCGCCGGCCCGGCAGACTGGCGGCCGAGGCTGCCGCACTCGTCATCGCCGTCGCGGTCGCCTTCCCGCTCTACTGGATGGTGCTCTCCGCCTTCAAGCCGGCCGGCGAGATCCAGTCCACCGAGGCCCGGCCCTGGACCCTGGCCCCGTCGCTGGACTCGTTCCGCCGGGTCTTCGAACAACAGGACTTCGGGCGCTACTTCCTCAACAGCCTGGTCGTCGCCGGAACCGTCGTCATCGCCTCCGCGCTGATCGCCTTTCTCGCGGCGACGGCGGTGACGCGTTTCCGATTCCGCTTCCGCACCACGCTGCTGATCATGTTCCTGGTGGCTCAGATGGTGCCGGTCGAGGCGCTGACCATTCCGCTGTTCTTCCTCATGCGCGACTTCGGTCAGCTGAACACCCTGGGATCGCTGATCCTGCCCCATCTGGCCTTCTCGCTGCCGTTCGCGATCTGGATGCTGCGCGGCTTCGTCAAGGCCGTCCCGGAAGCGCTGGAGGAGGCCGCCTACATCGACGGGGCGAGCCGCACCCGCTTCCTGTGGCAGATCCTCTTCCCGCTCGTCTTCCCCGGGCTCGTGGCGACCAGTGTCTTCTCCTTCATCTCGACCTGGAACGACTTCCTCTTCGCCAAGTCGTTCATCATCAGCGACACCTCCCAGTCGACGCTTCCCATGGCGCTGCTGGTCTTCTTCAAACCGGACGAGAACGACTGGGGAGGGATCATGGCCGCCTCGACGGTGATGACCGTTCCCGTGCTCGTCTTCTTCGTACTCGTACAGCGCCGTCTGGTCTCCGGACTGGGCGGAGCGGTAAAGGACTGACGTGGACAACCTCATTCCGGCGCCCGTGCGTGTCGGCGCGAACACACCGGGGGAGGGGTTCCTCCCGGACCGCTCCACCACCCTCACCGCGCAGCCGGGCACCGAGACGACCGAGCGGTGGCTCCGGGCCACGCTCGGCGCCGCCTTCGGGCTGCCCCTCGGCCCCGCGCGGCCTGGGACGAAGGAACCGGGCAACACCGTCGAACTGTGCCTCGACCCCGCCCTCGTGCCCGAGTCCTACCGGCTCGTCGTGGCACCCGGGACGGGCGTACGGATCACCGGAGGGGACTCCGCCGGAGTGTTCTGGGGGGCGCAGACGCTCCGTCAGCTCCTCGGCGCCGAGGCGTACCGCCGGGCACCCGTCGCCTCCGGGCCGCGCCGGGCCGTTCCCTTCGTGGAGATCGAGGACGGCCCGCGCTTCGCCTGGCGCGGCCTGATGCTCGACGTGGCACGGCACTTCATGCGCAAGGACGACGTCCTGCGCTACCTCGATCTGCTCGCCGCCCACAAACTGAACGTCTTCCACTTCCACCTCACCGACGACCAGGGCTGGCGGGTCGAGATCAAGCGCCATCCCCGGCTCACCGAGACCGCCTCCTGGCGCGCCCGCACCAAATACGGCCACCGCGCCTCAGAACTCTGGGACGAGACCCCGCACGGCGGTTTCTACACCCAGGACGACATCCGCGAAATCGTCGCCTACGCGGCCGAGCGGCATATCCGGGTGGTCCCCGAAATCGACATCCCGGGCCACTCGCAGGCCGCCATCAGCGCGTATCCGGAACTCGGCAACACCGACGTCATCGACACGTCCTCCCTTTCCGTGTGGGACACCTGGGGCATCAATCCGAACGTACTCGCCCCCACTGACAACACGCTGCGCTTCTTCGAAGGGGTCTTCGAAGAGCTGCTCGATCTCTTCCCCGCCGCCACCTCGCCGTTCATCCATATCGGTGGCGACGAATGCCCCAAGGACCAGTGGAAGGCGTCGCCGGCCGCACAGGCCCGGATCGCCGAACTCGGCCTGCACGACGAGGAAGAGCTCCAGTCCTGGTTCATCCGGCACTTCGACACCTGGCTCACCGCCCGGGGCCGCCGCCTCATCGGCTGGGACGAGATCCTGGAGGGCGGACTCGCCGACGGCGCCGCGATCTCGTCGTGGCGCGGGTACGCGGGCGGCGTCGCCGCCGCCGAGGCGGGCCACGACGTCGTGATGTGCCCCGAGCAGCAGGTCTACCTGGACCACCGCCAGGACGGCGGCGCCGACGAGCCGATGCCGATCGGATACGTACGCACCCTGGAGGACGTCTACCGCTTCGAACCCGTCCCCCCGGGGCTCTCGGATGAGGCGGCCCGTCACATCATCGGCACCCAGGCCAACGCCTGGGCCGAGGTCATGCAGAACCGGGCCCGCGTCGACTACCAGGTCTTCCCACGGCTCGCCGCCCTCGCGGAAGTCGCCTGGTCGAGACTCCCGGCCCCGGAGGAACGGGACTTCGCCGGGTTCGAACGCCGCATGGAGGCGCACTACGCGCGGCTGGACGCCCTGGGCGTCGACTACCGGCCGCCCGGCGGGCCGCTCCCGTGGCAACGACGGCCCGGCGTCCTGGGTCGCCCGATCGAGGGACCGCCCCCGAACGTGTGAGACCCGACGGCTCCCTGCGGTGCGTGAACGGAATAAGTCGTACGAACTCGCTGAAGAGCGGCAATTCGTGCGCTGCTCAGAAGCCCTCCGAAACGTGATTTATCCCCAGCTCAGGGGCGGAAGCGTCCTTCGTGGACCCTCGCGTCGGTCCGCCCCGAAGATGTGCCAGAGTTGCCACGTCCCGGCCGTGAGCACGTACCGTACGGCGGACAGGCGGGACTGCCGGGACACCGGGAAGGGGCAGCTGGGTTGACCACGCACGCACCGCAGGCGACGCAGCCGGTGACGCTGCCGGCCTCGCTCGACGAGGCCGTGGCGGCTCTCGGCGCCATGCCCGCCGCCGTCCCCGTGGCCGGGGGCACTGACCTGATGGCGGCCGTCAACAGGGGCCTGCTGCGGCCCTCCGGACTGGTCGGCCTCGGCCGGATCAGCGAACTGCGCGGCTGGCACTACCAGGACGGCCACGCCCTGCTGGGGGCGGGCCTCACGCACGCGCGCATGGGACGGCCCGACTTCGCCGCCCTGATCCCCGCGCTGGCCGCCTCCGCGCGCGCCGCCGGCCCGCCGCAGATCCGCAACGCCGGAACCCTCGGCGGCAACATCGCCACCGCGGCCCCGACCGGCGACGCCCTGCCGGTGCTGGCGGCCCTGGAGGCCGAACTCGTCATCGCGGGCCCCGAAGGCGCCCGCCGCGAGATCCCGGTCTCCCATCTGCTGGCCGGCCGCGAGATGCTGGAGCCCGCGGAGCTGATCGGCTTCGTCCGCGTACCGCTGCTGCACGCCCCACAGGTCTTCCTCAAGGCGACCGGGCGCACCGGCCCGGGCCGCGCCACCGCCTCGGTCGCCATAGTCCTGGACCCGGCCCGGCGCGGGGTGCGCTGCGCGGTCGGCGCGATCGCCCCGATGCCGCTGCGGCCCCTGGAGGCCGAACACTGGATCGCCTCCCTGATCGACTGGGACGGCGAACGGGGCCTGGCCCCCGACGCGCTGGCCGCCTTCGGCGAGTACGTCGCCGCGGCCTGCATCCCGGACCACGCACCACCGGACGACGGGGGAGAGGCACCACCGCTGCCCCCCGCCGTCCTCCACCTGCGGCGCACGGTCGCCGCGCTCGCCCGACGCGCGCTGGGGAGGGCACTGTCGTGAGCAATGAGGAGAACCCCGAGCAGCGGCACGGGGAGCCCGACCCGTACGGCGGCTGGCAGCCGACCCCGCAGGGCGACGGGTACGACGCGGACGCCACCGCCTTCGTCCACCTGGACCCGGACGACCTCGCCGGCCTCGGGAGCGACCCGTTGGCCGCGCCCGGCCACGGGTACGTACCGCCCATGATCCTGCCACTGACCCCGGCGGCGGGGCTGGACCCGTCGGCCACGGGGAGCTGGGTGGTGCAGACGCAGAGCCAGCAGGAGCGGGCCGCGGAGGCCGCCGAGGCGGCGGGCGCGTCCGGCAGCCCGGAGGCGGTGCACTGGCCGGACCCGAACCAGCAGCAGCCGTACGGGCAACAGCCGTACGGGCAGCACTACCCGCAGTCGTACCAGGACGGTTCGTCCGGGTACGGGCAGACGTCGTCCACGACGGCCCAGTGGAACTTCGCCGATCCCCTCCCGCCGGCCGATCGGGGCGAGCACGCCACGGCTCCGGACCACATGGACGCGGAGCACACGGCTCCGGACCACATGGACGCGGAGCACACGGCTCCGGATCACCACGTCGCTCCCGGCCACACCGCTCCGGGTGGACCGGCGGGATACCCGGAGTCGGCCGGACACCGTGAGTCGGCCGGCCACGTCGAACCCGTGGGGCACACCGGGCAGTGGACGATCCCGGTGGCCGACGGCGACCTCCCGGAGGAGTCCGGCGAGTACGCGGCGTCGACGCTCGCGTCCTCCTGGTACACGGACACGCCCCCGGCGACGCTGCCGGGCGGCGCACCGGCTCCCTGGGCCGAACACCTCCAGGGCACACAGGACTTCGCCGGCCCCGGTGACGGCACCCCGGGCGAGCACGCGGAACCCGCCACCCCGGAGGAAGAGCCCGCAGGGGCGTTCCACGAGCCGGTGGAGACGCTCCAGGAGGCCGCGGAGGCGCTTCAGGAGACCGCCGTGGCCCCCGGGGCGCCGGATGACGCACCCAGGGCGTCCGAGCTCCCCGGGACGCCGCCGTCGGAGCCCTCCGCACCCGTCTCCGAAGCCACCCACACCGCTCCCGAACCGCACGCGGTGGACCCGGTGGACCCGACGGATGCCGCGGATCCGACGGCCGGGGACCCGGTGGCCGCGGACCCGGCGGCCGACGTGACGGCGGACCCGTCGACGGAGCCCCCGGAGGACGGCCCGGCGGACGAACCGTCGGACCAGGCCCCGGACCCGCTTCCCGAGCCCGCCACCACACCGCTCCCCGCCGAAGCCGCCGCACCCGCCGAACGCGAGGCGGACACCGAGGAGCCCGCCGCTCGGACACCCGCACCGAGCGAACACGCCGCGGCCTCCTACGTCCTGCACGTGAACGGCGTGGACCGCCCCGTCGCGGACGCCTGGATCGGTGAGTCGCTGCTCTACGTGCTCCGCGAACGCCTCGGCCTCGCAGGTGCCAAGGACGGCTGCTCGCAGGGCGAATGCGGTGCCTGCAACGTCCAGGTCGACGGCCGCCTCGTGGCCTCGTGCCTGGTCCCCGCCGCCACCACGGCGGGCAGCGAGGTCCGTACGGTCGAGGGGCTCGCCGTGGACGGCGAACCCTCGGACATCCAGCGCGCCCTGGCCGCGTGCGGGGCCGTCCAGTGCGGTTTCTGCATCCCCGGGATGGCCATGACCGTCCACGACCTCCTGGAGGGCAACCACGCCCCCAGCGAGCTGGAGACGCGACAGGCGCTCTGCGGCAACCTCTGCCGCTGCTCCGGCTACCGGGGCGTACTCGACGCCGTACGCGAGGTCGTCGAGAGCCGGGACGCCGGGGAACCGGACGACGACGAGCCGCGCATCCCGCACCAGGCCGCTCCCGGCGCCGGCAGCGTCCAGGCACACCCGCACGAGGGAGACGCCCGGTGAGAACCGCGTCCCCCGCACCATCGGTCACCCACACCACCACCAGCAGCTGCACCCGCAGCGGGGCGAACGACAAGGAGGCGGCGTGACCAGCGACGCAGCCACCGCGACCGGTACCACGCGCACCACGCCACAGTCGGAGGGCGCGGGTCCCGACCAGGAGCTGCCCACGCACGGCCTGGGCGCCTCGCTGCCGCCGGCCGACGCCCGGGCGAAGACCGAGGGCACGTTCCCGTACGCCGCCGACCTGTGGGCCGAGGGCCTGCTCTGGGCCGCCCTGCTGCGTTCCCCGCACCCGCACGCGCGCATCCTGTCGATCGACACCTCGGCAGCCGCCGCGATGCCCGGGGTGCGGGCGGTCGTCACGCACGAGGACATCCCCGGGGACAGCGCGTACGGCCGACGGGTCGTCGACCGCCCGGTGTTCGCCGCCGATCTGGTGCGGCACCACGGAGAGGCCATCGCCGCCGTCGCCGCCGACCACCCCGACACGGCCCGGCTGGCCGCCGCGGCGATCACCGTCGAGTACGAGGTCCTGGAGCCGGTCACCGACCCGGAGAAGGCCTTCGCCGCCGAACCCCTGCACCCCGACGGCAACCTCATCCGCCACATCCCGCTGCGCTACGGCGACCCGGACACCGTCGGCGAGGTCATCGTCGAGGGCCTGTACCGCATCGGCCGCCAGGACCCCGCCCCGATCGGCGCCGAGGCCGGCCTCGCCGTACCCCGCCCCGACGGCGGCGTCGAGCTCTACACGGCGTCCACCGACCCCCACACCGACCGCGACCTGGCCGCCGCCTGCTTCGGCCTGGACCAGGACCGGGTCAAGGTCGTCGTGACGGGCGTCCCGGGAGCGACGGGCGACCGCGAGGACCCGGGCTTCCAGATCCCGCTCGGCCTGCTCGCCCTCCGCACCGGCTGCCCGGTCAAACTGGCCGCCACCCGCGAGGAGTCCTTCCTCGGCCACACCCACCGCCATCCCACCCTGCTGCGCTACCGCCACCACGCGGACACCGAGGGCAGACTCGTCAAGGTCGAGGCCCAGATCCTCCTCGACGCGGGCGCGTACGCCGACGCCTCCTCCGAATCCCTGGCCGCAGCGGTGGCGTTCGCCTGCGGCCCGTACGTCGTCCCGCACGCCTTCATCGAGGGCTGGGCAGTCCGCACGAACAACCCGCCCTCCGGGCACGTACGCGGCGAGGGGGCGATGCAGGTCTGCGCGGCCTACGAGGGCCAGATGGACAAGCTCGCCGCGAAGCTCGGCATGGACCCGGCCGAACTTCGCCTCCGCAACGCCCTGTCCACCGGGGACATCCTGCCCACCAGCCAGACGGTGACCTGTCCGGCACCGGTGGCCGAACTCCTCCACGCGGTCCGGGACTTCCCGCTGCCCACGCTGCCCAAGGACGCCCCGGAGGACGACTGGCTGCTCCCGGGAGGCCCGGAGGGCGCGGGCGAACCCGGAGCCGTACGCCGGGGAGTCGGGTACGCCCTCGGCATGGTCCACATGCTCGGCGCCGAAGGTGCGGACGAGGTCTCCACGGCCACGGTCCGGGTGCACGACGGCGTCGCCACGGTGATCTGCGCGGCCGTCGAGACCGGACAGGGATTCACCACACTGGCCCGCCAGATCGTGCAGGAGACCCTGGGCATCGAAGAGGTCCACGTCGCGGCGGTCGACACCGACCAGCCCCCGGCGGGACCCGCCACGCACGGCCGCCACACCTGGGTCTCCGGCGGCGCGGTGGAACGCGCGGCCAAGATGGTCCGCACCCAGCTGCTCCAGCCCCTGGCCCACAAGTTCGGCATGTCCACGGAACTGCTCCAGATCGCGGACGGCAAGATCACGTCCTACGACGGCGTGCTGTCCACGACGGTCACGGAGGCGATGGACGGCAAGGAACTCTGGGCCACGGCCCAGTGCCGCCCCCACCCGACGGAGCCGCTGGACGAGTCGGGGCAGGGGGACGCGTTCGTCGGCCTGGCGTTCTGCGCGGTACGCGCGGTGGTCGACGTCGACATCGAGCTCGGCTCGGTCCGGGTGGTGGAGATGGCCGTCGCCCAGGACGTCGGCCGCGTCCTCAACCCGTCCCAGCTGGCGATCCGCATCGAGGCCGGCGTCACCCAGGGCATCGGCGCCGCCCTCACGGAGAACCTCCGCACGGCCCGCGGCCTGATCCGCCACCCGGACCTCACTGGGTACGCGCTTCCGACGTCCCTGGACGCTCCGGACATCCGCATCGTCAAACTGGTGGAGGAGCGCGACGTGGTGGCCCCCTTCGGCGCCAAGGCGGCCTCGGCCGTACCGGTGGTGACGTCCCCGGCAGCGGTGGCGGCGGCGGTCAGGGCCGCCACCGGCCGCCCGGTCAACCGCCTCCCGATCCGCCCGCAGGCGGCGGTGGCGACCCCGAAGTCCTGACCCTCCCGACGCCGATGTGATCCGCGTTGCACGTGCAACCCAGGGGTGCGGAGTGTCACCGGTGCTGACTACAGTGATGTCCGACGTTGTAGCCAGCCGGATACGGGGAGGGTGCTGTGCTGCCAAGTGAGGTCGTAGGCGGGGTGGCGGCGTCGTTCGCGGCCACGGGGGCCACGACAGCGGTACTGGCCACGGAGCTGTCGTCGTTCACCCAGTTCCGTGACCACATCGACGAGATCCTGCGCGATCTGAAGGCATCGCCGGCGGGTCCGACCAAGCTGCGCGAGGACCCGCTGACGCGGCCGCAGTTCGGCGGTGGTGACATGCAGTGGGCGGAGGCGGCCAGTCTCTTCATCTCGTACCGGAAAGTGGTCACCGAGCTGGAGTCGCTCTCCAAGCTCCTGTCGGAGGCCATAGAAGGCATGAGCATCGCGGTGCTCGCCTCCCACAAGGGCTACGAGAACCTGGACATCGACATCCGCCGCCGCATGCTGGCCATCGCGGACAACGCGGAGGAGCATTACGGGGGCGAGTACGACCCGTCGCAGTCCGACAAGCCGCATGCGGACGGGTCGGGGGCGGAGAAGCAGGCGAAGCCGACGCCTGAGGCAAGTACCGGATCGGCTTGATGACGACGACGATCACTGGCACGACACGGGGATAGACGGGGGCAAGGATGGATGTCGGGGAAGCAGGGCAGGGCACGCCGTTCGACAGCATGACCCACGAGGCCATGCTGGCGTGGCTGGACAGGGCCAACAGTGGGGCGGTCAAGGGCGCCTCCGATCGCCTGTTGAGCGCCGCCACGGAGATCAAGAAGGTCGCGACAGAGCTGAAAGACCGTCCGCAGCGGGTGAGCTGGGAGGGCGAGGGAGCAAAGGCTTTCCGCACCTGGAGCGCCGACCTGGCCAACGCGACCTTGCGGCTGGGCGACTTCAGCTCGGGCGTGTCCGAGTGGCTGGCCGAGGCGTCGAACGCGATCGCCACCGCCCAGGCGTCCGTCCCCCGCACGCACGCGGGCGCGCAGGCGAACCTGGACGCGGCCCGCATCGCGAGGAACGACCCCGACGCGTCGACGGTCGCGCGGGAGGCGGCGGAGACGCTCATCGCGACCCAGGAGGCGAACCGCCAGGAAGCGGCTGACCAGATGCGACGGCTGGCGCAGGCGTACGCATTCTCGGCGAAGAAGATGGACGCCCTGGAAAGGCCGGTGTTCCCGCCACCGCCGGGGGCGATCGTGCCGGATGAAGCGGATCGCCGTGGCGCGGGTGGTGCGGAGGCGCGTGGCACGGGCGGCCTGCCCGTCGGTAGCGGCGCGAGCTATGCCGCGGGTACAGAGGGGCGCACTGTCCACGCAGCCGGAGACGTTGCCGGGACGAAGGCCTCCCATGTCTCCCTGCCCGTAGTGCCGGTTTCCTCGCGCTCGACTCCTGTGGCCATGGAGATCGATGGGGTGGCTATTCTGCCCAACGCTGCGGCTCCTCCGACTCAGACGTCTCCGACGTCGCTGGGCCTGGGGAAGACAGAGAATGGCCTTTCCGTGACAGCACCCAATACTCTGGCGCCGACCTTCGGCGGAGGTGCCGTCCCGCCCCAGCTGAGTAATGGGGGCAAGACCGCCGGGGTCCCTCGTACATTCATGCCCTCCGCAGGCGCTGGTCCTTCTGGGACCGGTCCAGTCGCCAGGTCACCCCGTGACGCCGGGATCGTTGGTGGGCGACCCGTTTCTCAGGCTTCAGGGCGTCCGTCTGTCGGGTTGCCTCGGGGTACGGCGGTCGGCGAGGGAATCCATGGCGGCCGTGCGCCGATGGCTCACGGCGGGTCTTCAGGAGGTGCCGGTGGCGCTCAGAACGGCATTGTCGGCGGTCGCCGGCTCGCCGGCGAGACCGGTGGCGTCGTCGGTGGCCGATCGCAACAGCCTGGCCGTTCCGTCGGTCGCCCGTTCACCCCAGGAGGGAGCGGCTTGGTCCGAAGCACACCGTCGGCCCAGGGCGGACGCGCAATCGGCCCGATCGGGCGGCCGGGAAGTCCCGCGAAGCCTGCTGAGTCACGTCGCGAGGAAGGCGAGCGGCCGGACTACCTTGTCGAGGACGAAGAGACCTGGCAGCAGGGCGGTCGACGGGTTGTCCCACCAGTTATCGAATAGTTGTAGGGATACAGGCAAAGGAAGTCGGATGCTTACCGGATTGAGTAGCGCCGGATTCACCTGTCGCCGCGTGATCGCTTCTGCCAGCATGATGCTGGTGTTGGCAGGGACTGCGGTTGCTCCCGCGTACGCGGAATCGGTCCGGTCCAAGCAGTGGCATCTTGACGTGATGCAGGCCGAGAAGATGTGGGAGACCAGCACCGGTGCAGGGATCACTGTCGCGGTCCTCGACACGGGTGTTGACGCGTCGAACGGAGACCTCCGAGGACAAGTCCTGGAAGGCCTGAACCTGGAACCGGATTCCCCCGGTGGTGAGCAGGAGGACTATGACGGTCACGGCACCGGCATGGCTGCTCTGATTGCCGGAACGGGTAAGAGTGCCGGGGGGGACGGGGCCTTCGGTCTTGCGCCAGGTGCGAAGATCCTTCCTGTCCGTATGCCGGATTCCACCGGGGCTGCCAATAGAGACGCGTCCGACAAGGAATTCAGTGAGGCGGCTCCTAAGGCGATCAGATATGCGGTCGACCACGGTGCGCAGATCATCAACATCTCACTCGGCAGGCGCAATAATTCTCAATCGGTGACGGAGGCGGTGAAGTACGCCCTGGAAAAAGGTGTGTTGATCTTCGCGGCGGTCGGGAACACCGGTGATGCACAAAACTCCGTCGAGTATCCGGCCGGCACCCCAGGTGTCGTAGGCGTGGGCGCTGTCGACGAGGAGCTCAAGAAGACGGACGAGTCCCAGTGGGGTCCGCAGGTCGATCTCGCGGCGCCAGGCGATGAGTTGGTGTACGCCTGCACCGAAGAGACCGGCCTTTGCAGAGGACACGGCACGAGCGGAGCCACCGCTCTCGCCTCCGCCTCTGCGGCCCTGATCTGGTCCAAGTACCCGGACTGGACCAACAACCAGGTCCTGCGGGTGCTGCTCAACACTGCCGGTGGTGCTATCAACGGTGAGAAGCGGACGGACGCCATCGGGTACGGCATCGTTCGCCCCCGCATTGCTTTGAAGGACCCCGGTGACCCCGGCCCCGCCGACGAGTACCCGCTTCCCGACCTCGCCGCAGCCGCCTCCCCGACCCCGTCCGCCGAGCCCTCTGCGGCGGCCAACGGCTCCGAGAAGTCGGACGAAAGCGAGAAGCCGGCCGCCGCGTCCCCGGCCTCTGATGACGGCGGCAACGCGGGCCTCTGGATCGGTCTGGGTGTTGGTGTGGCCGTGCTCGTGGGAGCCGGTGTGGTGTTCGGGGTGGTCCGTTCCCGCCGCCGAGGGAAGGCCGCTACTGCCCCTGCCCCGTAGCAGCTTCCCGCCGCATACCAGCAGGCACAACCGCCATACCCGCTGTACTCACCGCAAAGCGGCCCGGGCGCTCCCGCCGGAACCCACTCGCCGTATGGACACCCTCCGGGCCAGAGTGGCGGCGGTCCCGCGACGTGAACCTGTACGGCCTGGTGCGTGCGTTCGCCCTGTCGTCGTCGGCCGGCATCGGACAGGGCATCGCGCGACGTGGGCGGCCGGGCTCGCCATGCTGCTGGTCGGATTCTTTGGCGCGAACTTTGATGGACGAAGATCCCCCGGGCGACTGGTCACAGCCGGGGCAGCCTACTCAAGCCGTCACGTGACCGTTCGAGGTCGGCCGAGCGGGCCCGGTCCCGCCTTCCGCTCGGCCGGTTCATCAAGGCCGTGGTCACTCCACGAAGCCGCCTTCGCCGAGGAGTTGCTCGATGCGGGACCGGTGCGCGGCCTCCCAGGCGTCGAGGGACTGGGCCGCCTCCTTGGCCAGTTTCGCCTCGGCGTCGCGCAACACTTGCTCCTGGAGCGCGTGCGGGGTGACCACGACGCCCTCCTCGTCCGCCACCACGATGTCGCCGGGGTGGACCTGTACGCCACCGCAGCGGACCGGGACGTTCAGTGGCCGCACCGACGTCTTGGTGCCCGGGACGGGGATGACGCCGCGGGCGAAGACCGGGAAGCCCATCTCGCGCACCTCGGCGAGGTCCCGGATGACCCCGTCGATCACGAACCCGGCGATGCCCCGGCGCTGGGCGACGGCGCAGACGTTGCCGCCGGCCAGCGCGTAGTCCATGTCGCCCGCCTCGGCGACGATGACGGAACCCGGGGCGGCGCGGTAAATCGCCGCGTGGAACATGAGGTTGTCGCCGGGCGGACAGCGCACGGTGAACGCGGGGCCGGCGATGCGGGGCGCCGAGGACCGGAGCGGACGGATACCGACGTCCATGACCTGCTCTCGGCCGAGGAGATCGGCGAGCGTGGTCGGTGGGACGGCCTTGAACCCTGAGGTGTCGTTCATCGTCCTCGTCCTCTTCCGTACTGCTGATCGCGACGGATGCCGCGCGCCGGATCGTTCCACGGGCCGTCCGGTCATCACAAGGCACGCAGTGCCGCGGGGCGGGAGACCATGCGACATCGTCGGTGCCGGATGCGGCAGCGAGGTTCCTGCGGGTCCGTCCTTTCTATCCAGAAGGGGGAAGCCTCTTTCCCCCTGCCTGTATCGGTGCGGACCGAGCCGCTACGGTGAGTGAGTCGGTCTTGGTGATTCGTCGGGCTGTAACAGCCCACGGGAACAGGTACGGGGGAATTTGTGACGTTCGACGCGGAATGGTCCGCGCTTCGCGCGGAGTCGACGCAGCGGGTCGATATGCGGCTCAATGGAGTTACGGCCGAAGGGGGCCGCAGCGGTGGGCCGGCCGATGCCGACCTGGCAGTCAATCAGGACAACCTGGGTGCCATCGGGCATGACGCCTATGGGCTCCGCACGCGGCTCTCCAAGGAGGGGGACCACGCACGCCCCTCCACGTTCGACGCGGCGATCGCGTTGACGAACGGCAACTTCTCCAGCGGCTCTGCCCTGCTCAAGGTGCACGACCGTTGGCAAACGCACATGAAGACGCTGCTCGACGCCTGCGCTCAGATCTCGAATCACCTGGACTACACCAAAGCCGCCCATGCGAAGGACGACGTGCAGATCGCCGGCGATCTGATATCCGTCTCCAAGTTGAACGAGTATCTGAAGTAGGTCAGGGGGGAGCGCAGAGTGCTGAAGTACGAGGACATAGTCGACGCGCCCGTCGCGAAGCTGAAGACCGCGGCCGACGACTGGGCCGACATGGTCACCAAGCTGGACCTGCTCGCCGACGATGCCAGAGACGGTATGAAGGTCAAGGCGGACAAGGCTGAGTGGGAGGGCGTCAATGCGGGCGTCACCAGGGGCTTCATCGGCAAGACGGCCAAGGAGTTCAAGGACGCCGCAGCCGAGGCCAAGGGTGTGAAGATGATCCTTGAGGAAGCGCACACGGCTTTCAAGAAGGCCAAGGACGACCTGATCAACATCCGGGACCATGAGGGGCCAGGGGCGGGCATCCATGTGGACGCCAAGGGCAAGGCGTCCGCTCGGCACCCGCTGGAAGAGGACTTCGCGGCACGGCACGACCCCGACTACCCGAAACTCTTGCAGCAGCAGAGGCGGAACGTCGAGGCGTGGCAGAAGAAGATCGACCATGTCGTCGACAACTGCAACGAGACCGACGTGCTTCTCCAGCGCACCCTTGAAGCCAATGTTCCCGAGGGTCCCGATTTCAGTGCTCCCAAGTACGGAAGCATGCAGGACGAGCGCCGAGCCGCTGAGGAGGCCACCAAAGCAGGCGAGGAAATGGCGCTGCTGGCCAAGACGAAGGGGGACGGCATGTCCCCCGAGGAGTTCGACCGGTTCAGCAACTCCTTGGCGAAGTACAAGGACAATCCGTACTTCCAGGAGAAGTTCGCCACGACACTGGGTGCACGCGGGACACTCGACTTCTGGGCCGACCTTGCCGATGTCAGTGACGGTGGCGACCTCATGCGAGCGCGCCGTGATGACATGGCGGCATTGCAGAAGAACTTCAGCCTCGTGCTGGCGGGGGCGACGCAGTCGGACAGCCCGGCGATGCAGAGCTGGGAACGGGACATGGTCAGGCTGGGGGACGAGCAGATCCAGACCAGGGGAAGCCGTGTGTACGGGTTCCAGATCATGAGCAATTTCATGCGGGTCGGTGACTACGACGACAAGTTCCTCAACGACTACGGCAACGCGCTCGTCGCCACCGAGAAGAAGATGAAGATGCCGTCACATTATTGGCAGGGCGGCATGGGAGGGCCGCCCGTCCCCAAGCTCAACTTCATGGACGAGGAATTCGGGCGCGACCCGATGACGGGCTTCATGACAGCCCTGTCCAACAGTCCTGACGCGTCGACAGAGTTCTTCAACACGAAGGATCCGCAGGACAACGCACAGTATCTGTTGTCAGGGAAGCGTGACGTGTTCGATGACACCCCGCTCAACGACGGTGACGCCAATCACGCCAACGAGGCAACGGGGAAGGCTTTGCTCGCCGCGGCCACGGGAATGAACCCCAACGATCCTGAGGCCCCTTTCGTGACCCACACAGCAGCGCATCGCGAAGTGCTCGAACGCTCCCTCGCGTTCATCGCTGATGCTGGTGACGATTTTCCGCCCGAGATGCGGGATGATATGGCCATTGTTCTGGGTAATCACTCGGATGAGGTTCACTATTCTGCGAGCGCGCAGGCAGATGACCCTGATGACGAGAAGCTCCTGGATCGGCACGACCTGATCGAGGTGGCCAAGCAGGTCTCGCGCGATCAGCATGCCTACGGTGTCCTCAACGAAGCACTGAACCGAGAAATGGTCCGCGACATCAATACGGATCATCCGGAAGACCCGAAGGAGACTCTGATGAGAGCGGGTCAGACAACCGGTTTCTTGGAAGAAGCCCGGTATCAGGCGCTTGAGACCGACAAGGAGGACCCCTCCTGGGATGCGAAGTGGTTGTACCACGGCTTCGGCGGGGCCGCGAACTTCATTCCCGTGGCAGGCGATGCCGTGCAGCGTGGTGTGGATGCACTCGCCTACCGATGGCAGGTCGAGGAGCAGGACAGGATCGACGAAGACAACCAGCAGCAGAACGGCAAGGTCTTCGTCAAGCGGGAACAGCAGCTGGCCGAACTCGCCCGCCAGTGGGGGGAGAGGAACCCCGGGCACGGGCAGAACGCGTACACGCTTACTGATGACATCAACAGGGCAGCCTTTGCGGGGAATGCGAAGGCGCGCGGCCTTACGGGGGACCAGTGAGGACTGCGGAGGGCCGGCACATGTCGTCGTTCATCGGGCGGTGCGCCGTCATCGCCGGCGTGGGATGTGGTCTCCTCTTCATGCCCGGGTGCAGCGGTGGTGGACAGAACTACACCCTGCCCGACCGGGTTTGCGGTGTCGCTGTCGATGGGAAGCGCCTGGCTCCCCTGTTGCCGGACGGTGGCGATGTCACGGCCCGCGCGTCCGACATCAGTTCCGAACGCCCTCGATGCCGCATCACCGTGGACAACCAGCTGGTGGTCAATATCAGCCGGGACGTCGTCGACACGGCGACCGACCCCTTCGAGGTGTCGGAGTGGAGAGTCGGGATGGACGGCGACCCCGCCCCGGCGGCGGGTCCACTCGGGCAGGACGCACGCATCGCAGACAGCGCGGCGCTGGTCGTGAAGGCCTGTACCTACCGGGGTTCTCCGCACAAGTACGCCGTCCTGGTCGAGCTCACCGGCAAGAAACCGGTTCCGGAGGACCGCGCGGAGCGGCGTAAGGCTCTGGAGCGGTTCGTAGATGACTACGTACCCAGCGCCCTCACGGCACAGGGCTGCTCGTGAGGGGCTGGCCGATCCCGGGGTGAAGGTCGGACAGCGTGAGGCCTTGCTGTCCACGTTCGCCCGCCCTCTGGTGGACGAACTGGCCTGCGCCAACGATCCCGCTGTGCTCGCTCGTCCGTTGACCTACTGCGTTACGCGGTGCGGTGGGCCCCCAGGTGGTCGCCCGGTCATCGGGAACAACGGACACACCGGATCGGCGGTCGGGACGAATCGAAGACGGGACGAGCGAGTGGGAGTGGGCGGGCGGATGCGGCGATTGCTGACGGCTGCGGGGACGGCCCTGGCATTGGGCGTCGGGGGCGTGGCATGCGCCTCCGGCGAGGAGGAGCACGAGCAGTTCGTCGGGGCCGGTGAGGTGTGCGGTGGTCTGTTCTCCGGACCGTCGGCGGAGATGGTCGAGAAGGTGACAGGGCACAAGGTCTTCTTCTGGCGCAGTGGGAATGGCATGCAGGAGGTGGTCGCGGCGCTCAAGGACGGTTACGCGTCCGGCCGTTCGTGGGCTCCTGGGGCGAACCTCTGCCGTCTGAGCTCGAAGGGCGCCAAGCAGACGGACCGTGGCGGGATCACCTACTCGATGTACGCCCCGCAGGATGTCGAGGACGAAGGGCTTCCGGCCGGTGCCGAGCTGTACACCATGGGTGTGCAGTCTTCTGTGAGGCGAAGTGGCGCATCGATCTACTTCGAATGCGTGAGTCCCCAATTGAAGGGTTCGGACAAGGCGCCGCTGCGGATACAGGGTGGTTTCGGGCGCGGGGAGAGCGATGCGCCGGACACCCGCGAATACCGCGACATGAATATGCGGATCCTGCATGCCGCCACGCTCAAGCTGGTGAAGGAGCTCGACTGCGAGGACAACGGCGGTCTGCCGAAGGTCCCCGTACTCACACCGAAGTAACGTCACCCGGCCCCACCGTGACGCGCGCACACGGGAACGGCCGCCCCCGCACCATGGGGCGGCCGTTCCCTTTCGGGTTCTCCCGCTGGAGAATGCTGGAGACCGTGACCGGATTCGAACCGGTGTAACTCGAGTTGCAGTCGAGCCCCTGAGCCTCTCGGGCACACGGTCAAGTGGTGTTCTGCTGTCGACCGTACGGGCCCCGGGCGGCGGCACTCAAGGGCAGCGGCGTCCCCGCAACACGACTGCCATACGGCGTTCATGTCCACAACCCGACGCAGGGGTGCGGGCCTACGACCAACGGCCGACCTGGACTCCCCCTCCGGACAGGGGTCACCTGCGCTTTCGGCCCTTACTCTTGGCTCCATGAGTGTCCTGGAACCGCGTGACGCCGATGTCACGGCCCCCGTCGTCGACGCCGCGCCCGCGCCGCCCGAGGGCGTGTTGGGGCGTACCTACCGGGCGCTCAGCATCGGCATCGTCTCCGTCGTGCTGCTCATCGCGTTCGAGGCGACCGCCGTCGGTACGGCGATGCCGGTGGCGGCCCGCGAGCTGGACGGCATCCCGCTCTACGCGTTCGCCTTCTCCGCGTACTTCACCACCAGCCTCTTCGCCATGGTGCTCTCCGGGCAGTGGGCCGACCGGTCCGGGCCGCTCGCGCCGCTCGCCTCCGGGATCGGGGCGTTCGGCGCCGGGCTGCTGCTGTCCGGGACGGCGGGCGGCATGTGGATGTTCATCCTCGGCCGGGCCGTCCAGGGCATAGGCGGTGGTCTGGTCATCGTGGCGCTGTACGTCGTCATCGGCCGTGCCTACCCGGAGCGGATCAGGCCCGCGATCATGGCCGCGTTCTCGGCCGCCTGGATCGTTCCGTCCGTCGTCGGACCGCTCGCCTCGGGAACCGTCACCGAGCACCTCGGCTGGCGCTGGGTCTTCGTCGGCATCCCCGTGCTCATCCTCCTGCCGCTCGGTCTCGCGCTGCCCGCGATCCGGCGCATGGCGTCCGGGCCGGCCGACGCGGAGGCGGATCCGGAACCGTTCGACCGGCGGCGCATCCGGCTCGCCCTGGGTATCTCGCTGGGCGCCGGGCTGCTCCAGTACGCCGGGCAGGACCTGCGGTGGCTCTCGCTGCTGCCCGCCGCGGCCGGGGCCGCGCTCCTCGTGCCCGCCGTCCGCGGGCTGCTCCCCACGGGGACGCTGCGCGCCGCACGGGGGCTTCCCGCGGTGGTCCTGCTGCGCGGGGTGGCGGCGGGTTCGTTCATCGCCGCCGAGTCCTTCGTACCGCTGATGCTGGTGACCCAGCGGGGGCTGTCCCCGACGATGGCGGGCCTGTCGCTGGCCGCCGGCGGTCTGACCTGGGCGCTCGGCTCGTACGTCCTGGCCCGGCCGCGCCTGGAGCCGCACCGCGAGGCCCTGATGGTCGGCGGCATGGTGCTGGTGGCGCTGGCGATCGCCGCCGCACCGGGGGTGTTGATCGAGGCGGTACCGGTGTGGACGGTGGCCGTCGCCTGGGGCGTCGGGTGCTTCGGCATGGGCATGGTGATCGCGTCGACGAGCGTGCTGCTGCTGAAGCTGTCGGCCCCGAAGGAGGCGGGAGCCAACTCCGCAGCCCTCCAGATCTCGGACGGGCTGGCCAACGTCCTGCTGCTCGCCGGTGGCGGAGCGGCCTTCGCCGCGCTCGGCGGGGGAGCGGTGGGCGCGTCCGTGCACGGCCCGGCGGGCAGCGGGACCGCCGGTTCGCACCCCGCGGCGTTCGCCGCGGTCTTCCTGCCGATGGCGGCCGTGGCCCTGGCGGGGGCGTGGGTGGCGAGCCGGGTGCGGGCCCGGTAGGAACTGCGTGCGGGAACTGCGAGCGGGAACTGCGTGTCCGGCGATGACGGGGCGTCTCGGGGAGGCTTCGCGCCCGCGCCGCGCTGGGTGTGAGAGCCGTCGCACTCCTCCACGGGGCGGCCTGTTCCGTACGGGGTTCCGTCCCGCCCGCCGGTAGGGTGGCCCGGTTGTCGTATCGCGTGCGGGCCCCGACGGCCCGCGTGGACAGCGCCCCCACGTACCCGAGTGCCCCGAACCGGAGACCGTGACTACTACCGCCTCCCACCACCTCTCACCCGCCTTTCCCGGCCGCGCCCCCTGGGGTACGGCAGGCAAGCTGCGAGCCTGGCAGCAGGGCGCCATGGAGAAGTACGTCCAGGAGCAGCCGCGCGACTTCCTCGCCGTCGCGACGCCCGGCGCGGGCAAGACGACCTTCGCGCTGACCCTCGCCTCATGGCTGCTGCACCATCACGTGGTGCAGCAGGTCACCGTCGTGGCGCCCACCGAGCACCTCAAGAAGCAGTGGGCGGAGGCAGCCGCCCGGATAGGCATCAAGCTCGACCCCGACTACAGCGCCGGACCCGTCAGCAAGGAGTACCACGGGGTCGCGGTCACGTACGCGGGTGTCGGCGTACGCCCGATGCTCCACCGCAACCGCTGCGAGCAGCGCAAGACGCTCGTGATCCTCGACGAGATCCACCACGCCGGTGACTCGAAGTCCTGGGGCGAGGCGTGCCAGGAGGCGTTCGACCCGGCGACCCGGCGGCTCGCGCTCACCGGTACACCGTTCCGGTCCGACACCAACCCGATCCCCTTCGTCGCGTACGAGGAGGGCAACGACGGCATCCGCCGCTCCTCGGCCGACTACACCTACGGCTACGGCAACGCGCTCGCCGACGGGGTCGTCCGCCCCGTGATCTTCCTCAGCTACAGCGGCAACATGCGCTGGCGCACCAAGGCCGGCGACGAGATCGCGGCCCGGCTCGGCGAGCCGATGACCAAGGACGCCATCGGGCAGGCCTGGCGTACCGCGCTCTCGCCCACCGGTGACTGGATCCCCAATGTGCTGGCCGCAGCCGACAAGCGGCTGACCGAGGTCCGCAAGGGCATCCCCGACGCGGGCGGGCTGGTCATCGCGACGGACCAGGAGTCGGCCCGCGCGTACGCCAAGATCCTCAAGTCGGTCACCGGTGAGAAGCCGACCGTGGTCCTCTCCGACGAGAAGGCCGCGTCCAAGAACATCGACAAGTTCAGCCAGGACACCTCGCGCTGGATGGTGGCGGTCCGGATGGTGTCGGAAGGCGTCGACGTGCCGCGCCTGGCCGTCGGCGTGTACGCCACCACCATCTCCACGCCCCTCTTCTTCGCCCAGGCCGTCGGACGTTTCGTACGGTCACGCCGACGCGGCGAGACCGCCTCCGTGTTCCTGCCGACCATCCCGATGCTGCTCGACTTCGCCAACGAGATGGAGGTCGAGCGCGACCACGTGCTCGACAAGCCGAAGAAGGGCAGCGACGAGGAGAACCCGTTCGCCGAGGAGGACCAGCTCCTCGCGGACGCGGAGAAGCTCGAGGACGAGGAGACCGAGGAGCAACTGCCCTTCGAGGCGCTGGAGTCCGACGCGGTCTTCGACCGGGTGCTCTACGACGGCGCCGAGTTCGGGATGCAGGCCCACCCGGGGAGCGAGGAGGAGCAGGACTACCTGGGCATCCCGGGACTGCTGGAGCCCGACCAGGTGCAGCTGCTGCTCCAGAAGCGGCAGACCCGGCAGATCGCCCACAGCCGCCAGAAGCCGGCGTCGGAGGCCGACCTCCTGGAGAAGGCGGCCGAGGACCGGCCCGTGGTCACGCACAAGAAGCTGCTGGAACTGCGCAAGCAGCTGAACACCATGGTCTCGGCGTACACACACCAGAGCGGCAAGCCGCACGGAGTGATCCACACCGAGCTGCGCCGGGTGTGCGGCGGGCCACCGAGCGCGGAGGCGACGGCCGGACAGATCCAGGACCGGATCAAGAAGGTGCAGGAGTGGGCCACCCGGATGCGGTGAGACCGTCCGGCCGGACGAGGTGACCGGCCCTCCGTCGGGGCGGTCGGCGGCCCCCGGAGAAAAGACGCACACCCGCGGGCCCGGCCGAGGAATGAACGACTCCTCGACCGGGCCCGCAGGCGTCCCTCCGGGAGGAGCGCGCGAGGAGCCCCGCGCGCCGGGCGCGCGCGCCGAAGAGTTGAAATTTTTACATGATTTCTTCACCGTGAGTTAACAGTGGTTCACAGGTGATGTACGGAGCGTCGCGAGGCGTCACTCGACTTGGACGCGCGTAGACGTCCGCGTTCCGGACGGTTCCGCGCTGACCGGCGGTTATGCCGCCGTGTTCCGGCGCCCGCCCGGATTCTGGACGAGGTCTTCCGCTGAGCGGACCCGCTCGCTAATGTCCCCGAAACATGAACGCGCCGTGGCAACGTGGCCGCGGAGCGCATCCGGTGCCATGGCCAGTCGGGGGGCCTCTCGGTGCGTCGCCGATGGGACCGGCGTCGTCATCTCGCAGAGGGAACCGCCCCACTCACCACAGAGGGAGAGGGCGTCGTGACCGCAGAGACTTCTCAGACGCTCGACCGGGGACTGCGCGTCCTCAAACTGCTCGCCGATACCGATCACGGTCTGACCGTCACCGAGTTGTCGAACAAGCTCGGCGTCAACCGCACCGTGGTCTACCGCCTGCTCGCCACCCTGGAACAGCACGCCCTCGTCAGGCGTGACCTGGGTGGCCGGGCCCGAGTGGGCCTGGGCGTGCTGCGCCTGGGCCGCCAGGTGCATCCGCTCGTCCGGGAAGCGGCGCTGCCCGCGCTGCGCTCCCTGGCCGAGGACATAGGGGCGACCGCCCACCTCACCCTGGTCGACGGGGCCGACGCACTCGCGGTGGCCGTCGTGGAGCCGAGCTGGACCGACTACCACGTGGCCTACCGCGCGGGCTTCCGGCACCCGCTGGACCGGGGCGCCGCGGGCCGGGCGATCCTCACCGCCCGGCAGAAGTCGCTCGCCGACCACCCGGGCTACACCCTGACCCAGGGCGAGCTGGAGGCCGGTGCCTGCGGGGCCGCGGCACCGCTGGTCGGGGTGTCGGGTGTGGAGGGCAGCGTGGGCGTGGTGATGCTCGCCGACGCCGTACCCGAGCGGGTCGGGCCGCGGGTCCTCGACGCCGCCCGGGAGGTCGCGGACGCGCTGCGCTGAGGGTCACGCCGTCCACACCCGAGGCGGTGGACGAACGAGGGCCGGGGCAACCCTCCCCGACGCCGTACGGGGCCAGGGCCGCCCTCCCCGACACCGTACGGAAGCCGGAAGCCCCCTCCCCGACGTCGTGGAGGGAGTGGACGGGGCAGACGGGGCGGACGGTTAGATTGGGCGGGTGCTCTCTCGTCTCTCGCGCCCCCGCACCCTCGCGCTCTGCGCCCTGCCCGTCCTCGCGCTCTTCGGTACGGCGGCCCTGGCCCCCCTTCCCTTCACCCTGGCGCAGCCCGGCACGACCGCGAACGTGCTGGGGGACGACAAGGGGACGCCGGTCATCACGATCGAGGGCACACCGACCCGCACCACCGACGGCAGACTGTTGATGACGACGATCATCGCCACCGGGCCCGAGGCGGACGTCGGGATCGGGGACGTGGTCGACAGCTGGTTCCGGGGGGACCGGGCGGTCATGCCGCGCGACTCCGTCTATCCGACCGGTGACTCCGAGAAGGAGATCGAGCAGCACAACCTCAAGGACATGCGGGACTCGCAGAACTCCGCGGTCGAGGCGGCCCTGAACCACCTGGGCAAGAAGCCCGGTTCGGTGGACGTCACCCTGCAACTCGCCGACGTCGGCGGCCCCAGCGCCGGCCTGTTCTTCTCGCTGGGCATCATCGACAAGCTGGTCGGTGACGGCTCGGGCGGCGACCTGACCGGCGGCCGTACGATCGCGGGTACGGGCACGATCGAGGCCGACGGGACGGTCGGCGCGGTCGGCGGGGTCTCCCTGAAGACGCAGGCGGCGCGGCGCGACGGTGCGACCGTCTTCCTGGTGCCGAAGGCGGAGTGCGGTCAGGCCGAGGCCGAGAAGCCCGAGGGCCTGCGCCTGATCCCCGTCACGACGCTGAAGAGCGCGGTGTCCTCGCTGCGGGCTCTGGACCAGGGGGGCAAGGTTCCGAGCTGCTGAGCAGCGGCTCCCGCACCGGCCCGCTGCCCGTATCCGCGCCGGCACCCGCTCTCATCCCGGCCCCCGCACCCGCGTCGGCGCCGGCCCCCGCCCAAGCACCCGCGTCGGCGCCGGCCCCCGCCCAAGCACCCGCGTCGGCGCCGGCCCCCGGCCCCGTATCCGCGTCGGCACCCGTCCCGGCTCCCCGCGTCGCCTTCGCCCCGTCGTCCGCCCCCGGGCCCTCCATGGACCGCCAGGCAGGGAAGACCAGCGGGCTCAGCGTCGCCAGGAAGTACACCCCGCCCATGGCCAGCAGCGCCCCCATCGCCCCCATGCCCTCCACCAGCAGACCGGCTGCCAGTCCGCCCACCGGCATGGCGAGCTCGCAGCCCGCGGTGAGCGCGCCCGACACCCGGCTGCGGAGCTCCTCGGGAACCCGTTCGTAGGTCAGCGTCGTCAGGATCGGGTTCAGCATGCCGCCCGCGACGCCGCCCAGCGCCATGGTGACCGCCAGCGGCAGCGTCGTCCCGGTCAGCGCGGCGACCAGGAAACGCGGCGCCCCGCACAGCACCACGCACACCGAGAACACCGCGCGCCGGGAGAAGCGGTGCCCCACCGCCCCGTACATCAGTGCGCCGGTGAGCCCGCCCGCCGCGAACAGGGCGGTGAGCATCCCGAGTTGGGTGGAGCCGCCCAGCTCGGCCTCGGCGTGCACGGGCAGCAGGACGGCGTTCCAGCCCTGGTCGGTGCCGTTCATGAAGAGCACCATGACGACGACGGCGAGCAGCAGCCGGTTGCCGAGCACGTAGGCGTACCCCTCGCGCAGCTCGGTGCCGTACGTGCGCAGCGACACCGGGGCCGCGTCCCTGCGGGGCTCGGCGGCCTTCACCCCGCGCACCCCCGCCGCCACCAGCAGGGCGGACAGCGCGAAGGTGGCCGCGTCCAGCAGCAGGACGGTCTCGGCGCCGACGACGGCGATCAGCACGCCGGCCAGCGCGGCCCCGACCATCCGGGCGCCGCGCGACACCGCGTCGTAGAGGCTGGCGGCCCGCGCGAGGGTGGTCCCCGCGCGGGCGGTGAGGTCGGGTACGAGGACGTAGCGCGCCGTGTTGCCGGGCGTGTGGGCCAGCCCGTTCAGCGCCATCAGCGCGCACAGCATCCAGAATTCGAGCAGCCCGGCGGCGTGCAGCAGCGGTACGGCGGCGACGGCCGCACCGCACACCGTGTCGGAGGCGACGGCGATCCTGCGCCGGCCGATCCGGTCGATGAGAGGGCCGCCGATCAGCGCCGCCAGGACGATGGGCAGGGTCGCGCAGAAGGCGACCACACCGGCCCGGCCGGCGCTTCCCGTGGTCTCCAGGACGAACCACGGGACCCCGATGAGCGTGAGCGACGTGCCCGCGGTGGAGATCGAGTTGGCGGCCAGGACGGCGGCGAGCGGTGTGCGGTCCCGGTCCGGGCGCCCGCCCCGCACCGTCAGGCCGTCCGCGCCGCGCGGACCGGGGCGGGCCGCTCCTGGGCGAGACGCAGGCCCAGCTCGACCATCGTCCAGCCCATACGGTTGAGCATCCGGGGTCTCGGCGCCCGGAACTCGGCCGCCTCCCGGCGAAGTTCGGCGGAGCGGTAGGCGTGCAGCATGGCGTGGATGTCGTGATGCATGTCGTGATCCCCTCAGTCGGTCGGGCGCGGGAACATGTGCAGGTGGGTGCGGACGACGGCCGATCCCTCGGTGCCCTCGGGGACCCGGCCCCGGTAGTCGTCCACCAGTGCGTGGATCCTCTCGGCGAGCTCCAGGGAGAGCTCCGGGGTGAGCCGGACCTTGAAGTCGCTGACGTCCATGCCGCGTTGCCACTCCTCGGGCCACTCGCGCATGGTGCCGAGCCAGGTGCTCAGCTCCTGGGCGTGCACGGAGGCGACCTCGTGGAGGACCACTCCTATGGCGCCGCGCACCTCGGGGTCCGTGTGGTTCATGAACTCGGTGGTGGGCCCGAACGCCGTGCCCTCGTGCGCCGACTTCCACCAGCGCTCGCGGCCCTTGCCACGGGTCGGGTCGTCCTCCACGAAGCCGTACGCGGCTAGTTGGCGCAGGTGGTAGCTGGTGGCGCCGCTGGACTCACCGAGCCGCTCGGCGAGCCCGGAGGCGGTGGCCGGGCCGAACTCCCGGAGGGCGTTCAGCAGCCGGATGCGCATCGGGTGGGCGAGGCCGCGCAGGGTGCGGGCGTCGACCTGGTGGATGTTCAGCTCGTCCGGCGTGTGGGCCGGCCCGTCCGCGGGTTCGGTAGGAGGCATGCCGTGACTCTAGAGTTGCAAAGACAGCTTTGCAAGTGGTTCTTTGCATCGACTTCTTTGCAGAGTTCTCTTTGTGCCCGTCCCACTCGCCCGTCCCACTCGCCCGGCCCGCTCACCCGGTTCCGTCAATCGGCGTCCTCGGCGGCCTGTTCGACGAGAGGGATGACGCGCAGCGGTACGGGGTTCTCCATCACGATCGCCGTGGCGGCCCGGACGATCCCCCCGAAGCCGACCACACGGTCGATCACCCGCTGGAGATCCGCGTTGGAGCGCGCCACCAGCCGGCAGAGCATGTCCCCCTGCCCGGTCGTGGTGTGCAGCTCCAGCACCTCGGGCACCCCACTCAGGTGTGCCCGTACGTCCGCCCCCTGGCCCTGCCGGATCTCCAGGGTGGCGAAGGCGGTGACGGGGTAGCCCAGCGCCGCCGGGTCGACGTCCGGTCCGAAACCGCGGATGACGCCGTTCGACTGAAGCCGGTCCATCCGTGCCTGCACGGTCCCGCGCGCCACCCCGAGGCGCCGGGACGCCTCCAGTACACCGATGCGTGGCTCCCGTGCCAGCAGCACGATGAGCCGGCCGTCCAGATGATCGATCGTCATGATCCGTCTCCCGATGGTCACCCTGTACAGATAGTGCGGCCATGGTGGCGAACCGCTGGACAGATTGCCCAGTGAACGCGCGAACTGTTGCGCACCTTGCGAAGCGGCGGGAACCTTCGGACATGACTGAGACTGTGCACACCACACCCGACACCGCCCGGCAGGCCGATCCCTTCCCGGTCAAGGGAATGGACGCGGTGGTCTTCGCGGTGGGCAACGCCAAGCAGGCGGCGCACTACTACTCGACCGCCTTCGGCATGAAGCTCGTCGCCTACTCCGGACCGGAGAACGGCAGCCGTGAGACCGCGAGTTACGTTCTGACCAACGGCTCGGCCCGCTTCGTCTTCACCTCCGTCATCAAGGCGTCCACCGAGTGGGGCACCTTCCTGGCCGACCACGTCCACGCCCACGGCGACGGCGTGGTCGACCTGGCCATCGAGGTGCCGGACGCCCGCGCGGCGTACGCGTACGCCGTCGAGCACGGCGCCACCGGCGTCGCCGAACCGTACGAGGTCAAGGACGAGCACGGCACCGTCGTCCTGGCCGCCATCGCCACGTACGGCAAGACCCGCCACACCCTGGTCGAGCGCGGCGGCTACGACGGCCCGTACCTGCCGGGTTACGCCGCCGCCGCCCCGATCGTGGAGCCGCCGGCCAAGCGCACCTTCCAGGCGGTCGACCACTGCGTCGGCAACGTCGAACTCGGCCGCATGAACGAGTGGGTGACCTTCTACAACAAGGTCATGGGCTTCACCAACATGAAGGAGTTCGTGGGCGACGACATCGCCACCGAGTACTCCGCCCTCATGTCGAAGGTCGTCGCCGACGGCACGCTGAAGGTGAAGTTCCCGATCAACGAGCCCGCGATCGCGAAGAAGAAGTCGCAGATCGACGAGTACCTGGAGTTCTACGGCGAGGCCGGTGTCCAGCACATCGCGCTCGCCACGAACGACATCGTCTCCTCGGTCCGTGCGATGCGCGCGGCCGGTGTGCAGTTCCTGGACACCCCGGACTCGTACTACGACACGCTCGGCGAGTGGGCGGGCGAGACCCGGGTGCCCGTGGAGACGCTGCGCGAGCTGAAGATCCTGGTCGACCGCGACGAGGACGGCTACCTGCTGCAGATCTTCACCAAGCCGGTCCAGGACCGTCCGACCGTCTTCTTCGAGATGATCGAGCGGCACGGGTCGATGGGCTTCGGCAAGGGCAACTTCAAGGCCCTGTTCGAGGCGATCGAGCGCGAGCAGGAGAAGCGCGGCAACCTGTAGGACCCCGCCCGGCCGGGTGCCGGGACGCACCGACAGGACGGGCCCTCCCCGAACGCCCCGGGGAGGGCCCGTCCCTTCCGCGTCCCGCCGGCTACGACGCCGCCGCCTTCGGGGACGCGCCGCCCGCCGGCCCGGACGCCTGGGGTTCCGGCCCGGCCTGGGCCTTCTCCGTCTTCTCCGGGACGGGCTCGGGCGAGGGCGCCGCCGTCGCGGTGGTCCCGGCCGACGGGGGCCGGACCACCGCCGGGCCGCCCGGCGCCGGTTCACCCAGGGACTCCAGGGCCTTCTCGGCCAGCGGTGCGCCGAGCGGGGAGAAGTCCGGATTCGTCCGGAGGGCCTCCTCCAGGCGCGCCCGGGCCGGCCCGTCCTGGCCGAGGGCGCTCTCGATCACCCCCAGGTGGTAGGCGTACGAGGCGTCCCGCACCCCGCTCTCCAGGGAGCGCTCCGCGTACTGCACCGCCTCCTCGGACCGTCCCGCCCGGTGCAGGGCCCAGCCCAGCGCGTCGGCCACCGCCGCACTGCGGCGCAGCGAGGACCACTCCGCCTGCATCAGCTCCACCGCCACCTCCGGGTCGCCGTGGTCGGCCTCGAAGCGGGCCTCGGTCAGGGACTCGTTCACCCCCGCGGCCTGCGCCCGGTCCAGCAGTTCGCGGAGCTTCGCGTACTGGGTGCGGGCGTCGCCGTCCAGACCCATCGACTCGTACAACTCACCGAGTTCCAGGACGACCTCGGGCTGCGGCAGCTTCGCGGTCACCGTCCGGTAGTCGGCCAGTGCCTCGTCCGTGCGGTCCAGGGCGGCCAGGGCGCGCGCCCGGCCCGCCCGGGAGACGAGGTGGCCCCGGTCGGTGCGCAGGGCGGCGTCGTACTGGGCGAGGGCTTCGACCGGCTCGCCGCGCTCCCACGCCAGATCGCCCAGCCGGTGCAGCGCGCCGGCCTTCTCGGCGGGGGTCTTCGCGTGGTCGGCGGCCTCCCGGGCGGTGGCGAGGGCGTCCTCGCGCCAGCCCTGGTCGCGGTACATCTGCGACGTCCGGGCCAGCGCGGGTACCCCGCCGCGCAGGGTCCCGAACGTCTCCGTGGCCTTGGCCGCGGCCTCGTACTCGCCCAGGCCGTTGTACGCGTCGATCAGGACCGGGTAGGCCGTCCAGCTCTTCGGGGCCCGCGCGCGAACCGTCTCGCCCCACTTCTTCGCCGCGAGGTGGTCGTTGCGGGCGTTGGCCAGCGCCCCCAGTCCTGCCCACGCCTCGGTGTTGCCGCGCTCACCGGGCCGCGCGGCCAGCGAGCGCCGCAGGGCCTGCTCGGCGCGCGTGAAGTAGGACGCGTCCGCGGAACGGGTGCCCCACTGCGCGTACGCCGTACCGAGCGCCGCCCAGGCGGGGGCGTCGGACGGGTGGGTCTCCACCCACTTCTGCCGGTCGCCGATCAGCGCCGTGAGGTCGGACAGCGACGCGGGTGAACCGGCGGCCGCCGCGGCCTCGGCCCGGGCCACCGGCCCCGGCGCGGGCGGCGCGGCCTTCTCGTGGGGCTCGTCCGGCACGGCGACCAGGGCCCCGGCCACGAGCACGCCGGCGGCGACGGCACCGAAGGCAGCCCTGCGCAGCGTGGTGCGCATCGGCGGGGGAGGCGGTGGTACGGCCGTCGCACCTTCCGGCGGCAGGGGGGAGGCGGGGGACTCCGGGTTCTGCTGCGGCATGGCATCCATGGCCATCACTCTGCGTCAGTATGACGATCACATCGCGCTCCGCGATGGGCGGGGAAGAAGGGTTCACACCATTGGCCCCGGGTGTCACGCTTGGATCATGGACGCACTCGTCGAACGCCTTCGCACGGGCCTGCCGGCCGAAGCACTGGTCACGGACCCCGACGTCACCGCCTCGTACGCCCACGACATGGCGAGCTTCTGCGAGGCGGGCACCCCCGCCGTCGTCGTGCTCCCGCGCACGGTCGAGGAGGTCCAGCACGTCATGCGGACCGCCACCGCTCTCCGCGTCCCCGTCGTGCCCCAGGGCGCCCGTACGGGTCTGTCGGGCGCGGCCAACGCCACGGACGGGTGCATCGTGCTCTCCCTGGTGAAGATGGACCGGATCCTGGAGATCAGCCCGGTCGACCGGATCGCCGTGGTGGAGCCGGGCGTCGTCAACGCCACCCTGTCCCGGGCGGTGGGCGAACACGGGCTGTGCTACCCGCCGGACCCCTCCAGCTGGGAGACGTGCACCATCGGCGGCAACATCGGCACCGCGTCCGGCGGCCTGTGCTGCGTGAAGTACGGCGTCACCGCCGAATACGTCCTGGGCCTGGAGGTCGTCCTGGCCGACGGCCGGCTGCTGAACACCGGCCGCCGCACCGCGAAGGGAGTCGCCGGATACGACCTCACCCGGCTCTTCGTCGGCTCCGAGGGCAGCCTCGGCATCGTCGTCAAAGCCGTCCTCGCACTGCGCCCCCAGCCGCCCCGGCAGCTCGTCCTGGCCGCCGAGTTCCCGTCCGCGGCCACGGCGTGCGACGCCGTCTGCCGGATCATGGAGCGCGGACACACCCCTTCACTCCTCGAACTGATGGACCGTACGACCGTCCGGGCCGTCAACGCGATGACCTCCATGGGCCTCCCCGAATCCACCGAGGCGCTGCTGCTCTGCGCCTTCGACACACCCGACCCGGCCGCCGACCTCGCCGCCGTCGGCGAACTGTGCGCCGCGGCGGGTGCCACCGAGGTGGTGCCCGCGGAGGACACCGCCGAGTCCGAACTCCTGCTCCAGGCCCGTCGGCTGTCGCTCCCCGCGCTGGAGACCGTCAAGCCGGCCACCATGATCGACGACGTCTGCGTACCGCGTTCGCGGCTCGGCGCGATGCTGGAGGGCACGGCCGCCGTCGCCGAGAAGTTCGGTCTCACCATCGGTGTGTGCGCACACGCCGGTGACGGCAACACCCACCCCGTCGTCTGCTTCGACCACACCGACCCCGACGAGTCCCGCAGGGCCCGTGCCTCCTTCGACGAGATCATGGCGCTCGGCCTCGAACTGGGCGGCACGATCACCGGCGAACACGGCGTCGGCGTCCTGAAGAAGGAGTGGCTCGCCCGCGAACTGGGCGAGGTGGGCGTGGAGATGCAGCGTGGCGTCAAGGCGGCCTTCGACCCCCTGGGACTGCTCAACCCCGGCAAGCTCTTCTGACCCGCCGCGCTCAGGAATCACCCTCCGGCGGATCGTCCGAGGACCACGGATCGCTCATCCACAGATCGTCGGCGGGCATCGGGGCGAGCAGTTCCGCGAGCGCGCCGTCCAGCCCCAGCAGCGCGCTCTCCGAGCCCGGAGGCACCACCCGCAGCGTGCGCTCGGTCCAGGCGGCGACGGCGGCCGACGGGAGCTCCAGCAGGGCGTTGCCGTCGGGGGAGGTGAGGGCCACACAGATCACCTGACGGTCCCCGGTCCTGGTCGGCCAGATCCGGACGTCCCCGTGTCCGCACGGCCTGAACACCCCCTCCACCAGGAGCTCCCGGGCGAACGTCCAGTGCACGGGCGACTCGGAACCGATGTGGAACGTGATGTGCACGGCGTAGGGATCGGCCGTGATGTACGAGAGCCGGGCCGGGACGGGGACGGAGCGTTCGGGCGACAGGACCAACTTCACTTCGAGTTCGCGTTCCACGACGTTCTGCATGAGGGTGCACGACCTTCCGATGCTCGTAGGGACCGGTCCCGTGACCGGCCCGCACAGGGAGAGAGCACCCTCCGTGCTCTCCATGACGCCACTTCCCAGAAAAACTTCACCGAGCCCTGAAAGTGGTCCAAACGTCAGGACGGGCCCGGGGGTGCGCGGAGGTCTGATAGATGTGGACCCTTGTATGGGGGCCGACCGCCACGAGCACCTCGCCGGTCGGCCCGAGGCCTCGAAGAGATACGGGACCACGGTGATGAGCGCCCCAACCCCGGCACCCGGTGACGAAAGCCCCCGCGAGGGGTACTACCCCGATCCGTCCATCCCCGGATACGTCCGGTACTGGAACGGCGCGTCCTGGGTCCCCGGCACGAGCCGGCCCGCACCGCGACAGGACGGGGCGTCCCCCGCGCCGCCGCCCGTGACCGCCCCGGTGGACGAGACCGGTCCGATGTACTTCGACGAGGCGGACGCGGCCGGTGAGTCCGGCGAGGGCTCCCCGGACGGCACGGGCGCCGACCGCCCCGAGCCGGCCACCGCCTGGCAGGCCGACACCTCCCGGCAGGCCGGATTCGGCGGCGAACACGACCGCCGTGTCTCCTGGGGCGGCGGCCCCGATCCCCGGACCGCGGGCCAGGCCCCGTCGACCGCCGTACCACCGCCCGCACCCGCGCTCCCGGCCGCCGCGTCGGACGCCCCCTCCGGTCCCGTACGCCGCGATGTCCCGGCCTCCGCCACCGGGCCCGCCGGCCTGACCCCCGTCGACCCGCGCCGGCCCGTCGTGCCCGGCCCGGCACGCGGGGAGCTGCCGGGGACGTGGGACAACGAGAGCGACGCGGGCGCCGTCGCCCGCCGGACCGACCGGCCGGGCGGTGCCGACGACGCCGGCGCGCGTCCGCCGAGCGACGGCACGGTCACCATCCGCGCCCTGGGACGCGGCGCGTCCCGCACCCCGGCCCCGGGCGAGGAAGCGCGCGCGGACGGCACGATGGCGATGCGCGCGCTCCCGGCCACCCGCACGCCCCAGGCCCCTTCACCGCAGCTCCCCGCACCCGCGCAGAGCCCGCCCCGGACGCAGAGCCAGGCTCCCGACCACGCGGCCCCGCACCACGCGGCGCAGAACCAGGCCCCGCACCACGCCGCGCAGAACCAGGCCCCGCGCCTCCCGGCCCCGCACCAGCCGCAGAACCGCGCGCAGGCACCGTCCCGGCCGGTGGCTCCCCAGCTGCCCGGTCCCGCCGACGGCTCCGCCTCCTGGGCCCAGCAGGTCCACCAGCTCGCCCGACCCGAGCCGGCGCCCGGCCCGCAGCAGCCGCACCCCGTCCCGGCGCAGCAGCACCGGCAGGCCGCCCCGCCCGAGCAGCAGCAGCCGGTCACGCCCTGGAAGCCTCCCGTCGACGACCCCTTCCAGCAGCTCGCCCGTGCCCAGGCGGCAGCCCGCCCGGCCGGTCTCGGCAAGCGGCTGGCGGCCCGGCTCCTGGACACGCTGGTGCTCGGCGCGCTCGTCGGGGCCGCGGGCTTCCCGCTGGCGACCCGGGCACTGGACCACGTCGACCGGAAGATCGACGCGGCGAAGCAGACCGGTGAGACGGTCACCGTCTGGCTGCTGGACTCGACCACGGCCGGACTGCTCGGCGCGGTGGTCGCCGCCTTCCTGGTGCTCGGCCTCCTGCTGGAGGCGCTGCCCACCGCCAAGTGGGGCCGCACCCTGGGCAAGAAGCTCTGCGGCGTCGAGGTCCGCGACATCGAGTCGCACGGCACGCCCACCTTCAAGGCCGCGCTGTACCGCTGGCTGGTGTACGGGGTGCTGGGCCTGCTCGTCGTCGGTGTGGTCAACGTGCTCTGGTGCCTGATCGACCGTCCGTGGCGCCAGTGCTGGCACGACAAGGCCGCCCGAACCTTCGTCGCCGGCTGAGAGCCTGTCGGGCGGCCCCGCCCGGTGTCCGGTACACCGTCGAGGGGCCCCGTACGCCCGTGTGCTGACGGCCCGTCCCCCGAAGAGACCTGAGCCGTTGCGGGCCTTTCCGGGCCGGGGTGCACTGCCCCCATGAGCAACGAACCGCCGCCTCCGCCGCCCGGCCAGCCGCCCGAGGACGACCCGTTCTCCAAGAGGCCGCCGCAGGGGCCGCCGCCCTCGGGCGGCTCGCCCTACGGCAGTGGCCCGCCCCCGCCGCCGTACGACCCCGGTCCGTACGGCGGCGGGGGTCCGTACGGGGGCACCGACCCGCTGGCGGGCATGCCGCCGCTCGCCGAGCCCGGCAAGCGGATCCTGGCGCGGCTGATCGACTTCCTCATCATCTCGATCCCGCTCTACCTGATCTCGCTGCCCTTCGGAGGGGCCGTCGACGTCACCTCCGACGACGGGGGCAACGACTTCGGCAACGCGATCGGCAACTCCTACAACGGGCACCAGCTGATCTGGTCGCTGATCGGCTGCGTGGTCTACGTCGCCTACGACACGTACTTCACGCACAAGGACGGCCGGACGCCCGGCAAGCGGCTGCTGAAGATGCGGGTCGCGATGCTGAACGACGGATCGGTGCCGGACACCAGCTCCGCGCTGATGCGGGCCGTCGTGCTGTGGCTTCCGGCGCTGTTGTGCTGCCCGTGCCTGTGGTGGCTGATCAACATCGTGCTGATGTTCACCGACAAGCCCTACCGGCAGGGTCTGCAGGACAAGGCGGGCAAGACGGTCGTGGTGGCCGTGCGCTGACGGCGCGGTCGTTCAGCGGCGCAGCGAGTGCTCGCCGGCGCGCTCCGCACGCGCGGCGGTGATCCGCGTGTCCGCGGCCGGGTGGTGAGCGCGGGCGGCGGCCGGCGCCGCCGGCGTCCGCGCGGCCTTGGTGCGTCGCCTCAGGGGCACGGTCATGGACACCAGCAGACCGAGCAGCAGCGAGGCGGTGCCGATGACCGCCACACCCGCTCCGGAGTCCGTGCGGGACAGCAGCAGCATGGCGAGCGCGGAGAGGACGACGGTGGCCGAACCGTAGGAGACCTGAGCGGCAGTCAGACGCGGCATGGCGGTATCCGTCCTCCGGGCGTCGGATGAGGCAGTCTCTCGACACGTTCGCACTGTCAATCGACTCTACGACGGTGGATGCCCCTGACGGACACGCGGTAAGCGTGGCCTCACCCGCGGTGCCGGTGCACGGGGGGGCGCACGGAGTCACGTGCACGCCGAATCACCTGCGCGACGCGCCGGTCGGTTCCGGGCGACGGGTGAGGCCGTCCGGATACCGGAGGGTGTCACCCGCATAGTGCACTTGGCCTGTTCAAGTCAAGATCTGTCTTTTCTCTCGCAACTCCGATCGAATGTCGTCACTTGTGACGCGTTGACGCGCGCGGCCCCTTCTCACCCCCCTGGCCGCGATCGCGAACGCCGGGGAGGACTGCATCACGTGAGCACTCAAAGACGGGCGCTGCGCGCCACCGCGGTGGCCGTGGCCTTGGTCGCCACCGCCGCGACGGCGTCTACTTTCGCCACCGCACAGGCAGATGACAAGACGTCGGGATCGGGCGCGTCCGTCGTGGACCGCCGCGACCCCGCGCCGGCCAAGGCGCACGAGCACGACCTCGAAGGCCCCTTCAGCAAGGAGCAGGACGCCCAGCGCAAGGCCGCGCTGGAGCAGGTGCTGACCGGGGACAAGAAGGTGACGACCCGCGGCGGCTCGAAGGTCGTCCAGCTCGGCAGGAGCAAGTACGTCGAGCTCGGCCGGGAGAAGACCGACAAGATCTTCACCATCCTCGTGGAGTTCGGCGACCAGGTCGACGACACCACGATGTACGACCCGGACGGCGACGGCCCGAAGCCGCCCGTCAAGAAGTACGGCGGTACGCCCGGCCCGCTGCACAACCAGATAGCCGAGCCGGACCCGAAGAAGGACAACAGCACCGCCTGGCAGGCCGACTACGACCAGGCGCACTTCCAGGACCTCTACTTCGGTCAGGGCAAGGGCAAGGAGTCGCTGAAGACCTACTACGAGAAGACGTCCTCCGGGCGCTACTCGGTCGACGGTGAGGTCTCCGACTGGGTCAAGGTCCCGTACAACGAGGCCCGTTACGGTTCCAACTACTGCGGCTCGACCAACTGCGCCAACGTCTGGGACGCGGTCCGCGACGGCGTCAACGCCTGGGTGGCCGACCAGAAGGCCAAGGGCCGCACGCTCGACCAGATCAAGGCCGACCTCGCCCAGTACGACCAGTGGGACCGGTACGACTACGACGGCGACGGCGACTTCAACGAGCCCGACGGCTACATCGACCACTTCCAGCTGGTCCACGCCGGCGAGGACGAGTCCGCGGGCGGCGGCGCCGAGGGCACCGACGCCATCTGGGCGCACCGCTGGTACGCGTACGGCACCAACGCCGGTGCGACGGGCCCCGCGAACAACAAGGCCGGTGGCGCCGAGATCGGCGACACGGGCATCTGGGTCGGCGACTACACCGCGCAGCCCGAGAACGGCGGCCTGGGCGTCTTCGCCCACGAGTACGCCCACGACCTCGGCCTGCCGGACCTCTACGACACCTCCGGCGGCGGTGAGAACTCCGTCGGCTTCTGGTCCCTGATGTCGGCCGGCTCCTGGCTCGGCACCGGCGACGGCCAGATCGGCAACCTCCCCGGCGACATGACCGCCTGGGACAAGCTCCAGCTCGGCTGGCTCGACTACGACAAGGCCAAGGCCGCCACGAAGTCGACCCACAAGCTGGGTGTGTCGGAGTACAACACCAAGGACAAGCAGGCGCTCGTCGTCGAGCTGCCGAAGAAGGCCGTCACCACCACGGTCACCAAGCCGGCCGAGGGCTCCAAGCAGTGGTGGAGCGACATGGGTGACGACCTGTCGAACACCCTGACCCGCTCGGTCGACCTCACCGGGAAGTCGTCCGCCTCGCTGGACCTGTCCGGCTGGTACGACATCGAGGCCGACTACGACTACCTCTACACCGAGGTCTCGGACAACGGCGGCACGAGCTGGACCGCGCTGGACGGCACCGCCGACGGCAAGGCCATCCCCCGTGACGCCAGCGACAAGCCGGCCCTGACCGACGTCTCGGGCGGCTACAAGAAGCTCTCCTTCCCGCTGGACGCCTACGCGGGCAAGAAGATCGACCTGCGGTTCCGCTACCAGACGGACGGCGGCGCGGGCGGGAAGGGCTTCACCGCCGACGCGATCACGGTCACCGCCGACGGCGCCGCGCTCTTCACCGACGGTGCCGAGGGCGACGACAACGGCTGGACCGCCAAGGGCTTCTCGCGGATCGGTGAGTCGTTCACCAACGACTACCCGCAGTACTACATCGCGGAGAACCGCCAGTACGTCTCGTACGACAAGACCCTCGCGGTCGGCCCGTACAACTTCGGCTTCACCACGACCCGTCCCGACTGGGTCGAGCACTACGCGTACCAGAACGGCCTGATGGTGTGGCTCTGGGACACCTCCCAGAAGGACAACAACACCTCCGTGCACCCGGGCCAGGGCCTGATCCTGCCGGTGGACTCGCACGCGAAGCCGCTCAAGTGGAAGGACGGCACGCTCCTGCGCAACAAGATCCAGCCGTTCGACGCCCCGTTCAGCTGGTACCCGAACAAGGGCTTCACGCTGCACAACGCGGACGTGCCGCTGAAGATCCCGGCGTCGCTGGGCAACCCGGTCTTCGACGACCGGCTGGGCACGTACTGGTACAAGGAGAACCCCACGGGAAGTGTCAAGGTCGCTGACACCAACACCCGGATCACGATCGTGAACGAGCCCCTCAGCGGCTCCACGATGACCGTGAAGGTCGGCCCCTCGGGCCGGTAGTCAGTAACACCGCAGGTCAGAGCTTGATCGGCCGTCGCCCCCTAGCGGGCGGCGGCCGATCGTGTTTAGGTGCGTCGTGACCGATCCTTATTGACACGAAGTCTTACGGGGGAGTGTGCGCAGCATGGCAGGCGGAGGATTCTGCAGATTGCCGAACGGCACGGTGGTGGTGGCCCTGGCCCTGAACCGCCCGCCGGACGGAGCCGGGGGCACCGGGGCCCCGGTACGGGTGCTGGTGCACGCCGCGAACCGGGCGCGGGCCCTGACCAGGCTCCGCAACCTGGGGCTGCGTGCCGTCTACCTCCGGGGCAACACCCAGCCGCCCACCCCGGACGAGATCACGGCGGTGCTGCACCACCCGGACGGGCTGCTCTGGCGGAGGGCGCCGCAGTCCGGCCAGGAGCTCTGGCACCCGATCCGGGCGCTGCTGGGCCCGGCGGGATACGCCGGACCGGCCCGGCCGGCCGCCTGAGCCCGCGGGAGGCGGGTCAGACGACGGGCTTGCCCGACAGCTCCACGCCCGCCGCCCGCAGCTCCTCCAGTGCCCGCTCGGTCGTCCCCTCGGCGACGCCCGCCGTCAGGTCCAGCAGCACATGGGTCTCGAAGCCCTCACGGACCGCGTCGAGCGCGGTGGCCCGCACGCAGTGGTCCGTGGCGATACCGACGACGTCGACGGCGGTGACGGACCGCTCCCGCAGCCACTGGGCGAGGCCGGTGCCGTTCTCGTCGGTGCCTTCGAAGCCGCTGTAGGCGGCCTCGTACGCACCCTTGTCGAACACCGTGTCGATGGCGCCGGAGGCGACGGCCGGGGCGAAGTTCGGGTGGAAGCCGACGCCCTCCGTGCCCGCCACGCAGTGCGGCGGCCAGGAGTCCTCGAAATCGGGCGTTGCGGAGAAGTGGCCGCCCGGGTCGATGTGGTGGTCGCGGGTGGCCACGACGTGGCGGTAACCGGGCTGGGCCTCGCCGATCAGGTCGGTGATGGCGGCGGCGACATCGGCGCCGCCCGCCACCGCGAGGCTGCCGCCCTCGCAGAAGTCGTTCTGAACGTCGACGACGATCAAGGCGCGATGCATGACGGGTGTCCTTCGGTGGGGGTTCGACGGGAGGGGGAGGGGCGGCGGACGGGGAGCGGGCGGTGGGGACGCCTTCGAGCCTAGAGACTCGGCGGGGCCTGCGGGAGGGGTAACGCCCGGCAGGTACCGCCGGGGCCGCCCCGGCGTGCGCGTACGGCGCGCGTACGGCCGCCGCGCTCCCCCCTGTGCGGCCCCCGCCCCCTCACACGTACTCGGTCGGCAGCACGGGCTCGCCCCGGGAGAGCTGCATCGCCGACATCGGCAGCCCGGCCCGGGCCGCGATGTGCCGGTCGCGGGCCGCCTCCAGCGGCTCCCGGGCGACCACCTCGCCGCCCCGGACCAGCTCCACCTGGAGCTGCCGGTCCACCAGGTCCGCCGGCACCTCGCCGGTGCCGATCACCTCGGCCTCGGCCACCCCGTACTCGTCCGACCGGCGCGCGGCCCACTTGCGGCCGCCCCTGGACGACTTCGCGCCCAGCGACTTCTTCACGACCGGCCGCAGCGGATCGGCCGGGTCGGCGGACTCCGCGCGGGCCACCAGCTTGTAGACCATCGAGCACGTCGGGTGCCCGCTCCCGGTGACCAGCTGGGTGCCCACCCCGTACGCGTCGACGGGCGCGGCGGCCAGCGAGGCGATCGCGTACTCGTCGAGGTCCGAGGTGACGACGATGCTCGTCTCCGTGGCGCCCAGCTCGTCCAGCTGCTGCCGCACCCGGTGCGCGACGAGCAGCAGGTCGCCCGAGTCGATGCGTACGGCCCCGAGCTCCGGCCCCGCGATCTCCACCGCCGTACGGACCGCCTCGGTGACGTCGTAGGTGTCGACCAGCAGCGTGGTGCCCCGCCCCAGCGAGTCCACCTGCGCCCGGAACGCGTCGCGCTCGCTGTCGTGCAGCAGCGTGAAGGCGTGCGCGCTGGTCCCGACGGTCGGGATGTTGTACCGGAAGCCGGCCGCGAGGTCCGATGTCGTGTGGAAGCCGCCGACGTACGCGGCACGGGACGCCGCCACCGCGGACAGCTCGTGGGTGCGCCGGGCACCCATCTCGATGAGCCGGCGCCCGCTCGCCGCCGCCGACATCCTCGACGCCGCCGCGGCGATCGCCGAGTCGTGGTTGAGGATCGACAGGATCACCGTCTCCAGCAGCACGCACTCGGCGAAGGACCCCTCGACCCGCAGGAGCGGCGAGCCCGGGAAGTACACCTCGCCCTCCGGGTAGCCCCAGATGTCGCCGCCGAAGCGGTAGTCGGCCAGCCAGTCGACGGTGGCCCCGTCCACGACGCGCTGGTCCCGGAGGAAGGCGAGCATCTCGTCGTCGAAGTGGAAGTTCTCCACCGCGTCCAGCACGCGCCCGGTGCCCGCGACGACGCCGTAGCGCCGCCCCTCGGGCAGCCGGCGCGTGAACGCCTCGAAGACGGAGCGCCGGTCGGCGGTACCGGCCTTCAGGGCGGCCTGCACCATCGTGAGCTCGTACTGGTCGGTGAAGAGTGCGGTCGACGGCACACCGACCCGTCGCCCAAGGTCCGCTGAGTTCATGCCGGGGATGCTACTCCCTTATTCGTCAAAGTGACGAGATGGGGTCGCCGTTTATGCGCGAGACCCACCCTGGTGGCAGCATGGGAAGGGTGAGCGTTGCTTCCCCCGTAGAGATCGAACGTCCCGAATCGGCCGAGGAGACCTACACCGTCCCCGAGCCCGACGTCCCCTGGGTGACGCTGGTGCACAACGACCCGGTCAACCTCATGAGCTATGTGACATATGTCTTCCAGGCCTACTTCGGCTACTCCAAGGACAAGGCGCACAAGCTGATGCTGGACGTCCACCAGAAGGGCCGCGCGGTCGTCTCCAGCGGGAGCCGGGAGGAGATGGAGCGCGACGTCCAGGCCATGCACGGCTACGGTCTCTGGGCCACGCTGACCCAGGACCGCAACTGACGCACCGCTGCCCCTCAGTCCGCCCCATCATCGGAGAATCCATGGCCGGCCACTTCGAGGCCACCCCCGGCGGCGGCGCGGCCGTCGCGCTCGACGAGGTCGAGATCGCCATCCTGCGCTCCCTCGCCGTCCAGCTGCTGGAACTGATCGGTCCCGGTGACGAGCCCGCCGAGGACGCGGACCCGCTGGCCGCCCTCTTCGCCGAGGGGCCGAGCGAGCCGCCCGGCGACCCGGCCCTGGCCCGGCTCTTCCCCGACGCCTACGGCGACGAGGACAAGGAGCTGCGCGAGGCCTCCGCCGAGTTCCGCCGCTTCACGGAGATCGACCTGCGCGGCCGCAAAAGGGAGGACGCCCTCGTCGTCGTCCGGACCCTGGACGCGCTCCGGCCCGTCGGTGAGGAGGGGGCGGTGCTCACCCTCGACGCCGAGGACTGCCGGCACTGGCTGGGCTCACTCAACGACCTGCGGCTGACCATCGGCGCGCGGCTGGAGGTGTCCGACGAGGACGAGGGGCAGGGCGGCTCGCTCTACCGGCTCCCCGACAGTGACCCGCGCAAGCCGATGGTGATGGCCTACCTCTGGCTGGGTGCCCTTCAGGAGACTCTCGTCGAGACGCTGATGCCCGAGTAGGGCGCGGGCACGCGTTCGCTCAACGGAGGCTCAAATCCGAATAACGATCGCGTCACCCGAACAGCCTTCTTTGCAGCGGCTGGAAACGCTTGTCCGCTTTTTCCTGTGGTGTGCGCCACAGAATGTCTCAGGGATCACCCGGGCACCCGTGATAAATCTTCACGACCGCCCGGGGACGCCACCCCTGTCCCCGGGGGCGCTACGAGTCGGCCGAACGCCGGCGGCACTCCATCCATATCCGGGGGGATCAGGACCTGATCCGTGGCCTGCGAAGGCGCGGATCGGCGTGGAGAAAGGCGCACCACCATGACATCGGCGCAGGTCGACAAAGGACAGGCGGACGGCCCGGAGGCCACGGAGGCGGGCACACCGGGAGAGGGCTACCAGCGGGGCCTGGGAGCCCGGCAGATCCAGATGATCGCCATCGGCGGCGCCATCGGCACGGGACTCTTCCTCGGTGCGGGCAAAGCCATCGACCGGGCCGGACCCAGCCTCATCCTGGCCTACGCCATCGCGGGCCTGGTCATCTTCTTCATCATGCGGGCCCTGGGCGAACTCCTCATGTACCGCCCGGTGTCGGGCTCCTTCTCGGAGTACGCCCGCGAATTCATCGGCCCCTTCGCCGGATTCGTGACCGGCTGGACCTACTGGCTCTTCTGGGTCGTCACCGGAATCACCGAAGTCACCGCTGCGGCCACCTATATGACGTACTGGTGGAATATCCCGCAATGGCTCTCGGCGCTGGTCTTCACCGTCATTCTGTACGGCGCGAACCTGATCTCCGTGAAGCTCTTCGGCGAGCTCGAGTTCTGGTTCTCGATGGTCAAGGTCACCGCGATCCTCGGCATGATCCTCATCTGTGCGGGCGTGCTCACCCTCGGCTTCTCCGACGCCGGTGACACCGCGACCGTCTCCAACCTCTGGAACGACGGCGGCTTCTTCCCCAACGGGATCAGCGGCACCCTGATGACCCTGCAGATCGTGATGTTCGCCTTCCTCGCCGTCGAGCTGGTCGGTGTCACCGCGGGCGAGTCGAAGGACCCCAAGACGGTCCTCCCCAAGGCGATCAACACCGTGCCCTGGCGCATCGCCGTCTTCTACGTCGGCGCGCTCATCATGATCCTCTCGGTGGTCCCGTGGAGCACCTTCAAGCCGGGCGTCTCGCCCTTCGTGGCCGCGTTCGAGCAGATGGGCCTCGGTGTCGGTGCCGCGATCGTCAACTTCGTCGTCCTCACCGCCGCCCTCTCCTCCTGCAACTCGGGCATGTACTCCACCGGCCGGATGCTGCGTGACCTCGCGATCAACGGGCAGGGGCCGAAGGCCTTCACCAAGCTGACGGGGAACGGCCTGCCGCTCATCGGGACCACCTTCTCCGCCGCGCTGATGCTCGTCGGCGTCTGGATCAACTACCAGTGGCCGGGCGACGCGTTCAACTACGTCGTCTCCTTCGCCACCATCTCCGGCATGTGGGCCTGGATCATGATCCTCGTCAGCCACATCCGCTACCGGACCGCGGCCGACCGCGGGCAGCTGCCGCAGTCCACGTTCAAGGCTCCGGGCGGCATCGGCAGTTCCGTGTTCGCGCTCGCCTTCATCATGATGGTGATCACCATGATGGCGATCGACGAGGACGCCAGGATCTCGCTGTACTGCGCACCGCTGTGGGCCCTCGTCCTCGGCGTCTCCTACCTGGTCCTCAGGGCCCGCAACCCCGAGAGCGCCTCCTTCGCCAAGCGCCGCTGAACCGCGCCTGGCCTCCCCACGGACACCGGCCGCCCCAACGGCCCTGTCCGGCATCCGGGCCCTCCCGTACCGCCCCTCGGTACGGGAGGGCCCGCCCGCCCGAGACCCGGCCTCACGGCCGCACGCGCCCGGCCCGGCTCCTCCTCCCGCCCACCGTTCGCCGGCCCGTCTTATCCTGGGCCCCATGCTGACCATCACCCAGGCGCTCTACGACCAGATCGTGGCGCACTCCCGAGCCGACCACCCCGACGAGGCGTGCGGCGTGGTCGCGGGTCCGGCCGGAACTGGCCGGGCCGAACGCTTCATCCCGATGCTCAACGCCGCGCGCTCGCCCACCTTCTACGAGTTCGACTCGACGGACCTGCTGAAGCTCTACCGCGAGATGGACGACCGCGACGAGGAGCCGGTGATCATCTACCACTCCCACACGGCGACCGAGGCCTACCCGTCCCGCACGGACGTCACGTACGCCAACGAACCCGGCGCCCACTACGTCCTCGTCTCCACCGCGGACACCGACGACGCGGGCCCCTTCCAGTTCCGCTCGTACCGCATCGTGGACGGCGAGATCACGGAGGAGGACGTCGAGGTCGTCGAGGTGTATCCGCAGGCCGCCGTCTGACCTCCCGGGGGCGGGCGCCGAGCGCCCCGCCCCCGGCCCGGGCCGTCTCCGTACGACCGTTGTCCACGTGGCGAACGCCCGCCATCCACCATGTGGGATCACACTCCGGGTTCCCGGTGGGGAATCGATACGATGACCGCATGGTTTCCCATGACGTGAGCGAAATGACGCCGGGCACGCTGCTCGTCGCGCGGCTGCACGTCGACCTGTGCAGGCTGTCCAGCGCGATGTGTCCCGCCGCGGCATGCCCGTGAACCGCACGGCCTGAGCCGCGGTCCGAGCCCCACCCGTACGCACCACCCCCGCGCGGGGCAGCAACGCACGCCCCCGCACACTCCACGCTTTCGACAGGAGCCCACGCCATGGCCATCGAGGTCCGCATCCCGACCATCCTCCGCACCTACACCGACGGCGCCAAGGCGGTCGAAGGCAACGGGGAGACCCTCGCCGACCTCTTCGCCGACCTGGAGAGCCGCCACAACGGCATCCGTGAGCGCATCGTCGACGGCGACAAGCTCCGCCGCTTCGTCAACGTCTACCTCAACGACGAGGACGTGCGGTTCCTCGACGGCATCTCCACCAAGCTGTCCGACGGCGACAACGTCACCATCCTCCCGGCCGTCGCCGGCGGCATGCGCTGATGCGGTACGACTCCCCGCTCGCGGCCGTGGGCAACACGCCCCTGGTCCGCCTCCCGCGGCTCTCCCCGTCCGACGACGTCCGTATCTGGGCCAAGTTGGAGGACCGCAACCCCACCGGCTCGATCAAGGACCGCCCCGCGCTCCACATGGTCGAACAGGCGGAGAAGGACGGCCGCCTGACCCCGGGCTGCACGATCCTGGAGCCGACGAGCGGCAACACCGGCATCTCGCTCGCGATGGCGGCCAAGCTCAAGGGCTACCGCATCGTGTGCGTCATGCCGGAGAACACCTCCCAGGAGCGGCGCGACCTCCTCGCCATGTGGGGCGCGGAGATCATCTCCTCCCCGGCGGCCGGTGGCTCCAACACGGCCGTCCGCGTCGCCAAGGAGCTCTCGGCCGAGCATCCGGACTGGGTGATGCTCTACCAGTACGGCAACCCGGACAACGCCGGCGCCCACTACGCCACCACCGGCCCGGAGATCCTCACCGACCTCCCGTCCCTCACCCACTTCGTGGCGGGCCTCGGCACCACCGGCACCCTCATGGGAGTCGGCCGCTATCTGCGCGAGCACAAGCCGGACGTCGCGATCGTGGCGGCCGAACCCCGGTACGACGACCTCGTCTACGGGCTGCGCAACCTCGACGAGGGCTTCGTCCCCGAGCTGTACGACGCGTCGGTGCTCACCACCCGCTTCTCGGTCGGCTCCGCCGACGCGGTCACCCGCACCCGTGAACTCCTCCAGCAGGAAGGCATCTTCGCGGGTGTCTCCACCGGCGCCGCACTCCACGCGGCGATCGGCGTCGGACAGAAGGCCGTCAAGGCCGGACAGTCCGCGGACATCGTGTTCGTCGTCGCGGACGGCGGCTGGAAGTACCTGTCGACGGGCGTCTACACGGCCCCGACGACCGAGGCCGCCATCGAGACCCTGCACGGCCAGCTCTGGGCGTGACCGCCCGCTCCACGCATCCGCCCCAGCGCATCACCGCCCCGAGCCGGGCGCGCCCCCCGGGGCGCGCCCGGCTCCGGACGTCACAGGCCCGGCCGCGGAAGGCCCCGGGGCGCCCGGCTCAGCCCAGCCCGCGCACCCGGTCCCACACCTCCGGGTCCGCCTCGCCCGCCTTCCGCCTGAACGCCCGCACCGGCACGTCCCGCAACTCGTCCGTCTCCAGGAAGCTCTGCCGCCCCTCGGCGTCACCCACCGCACCCGGAGCGAGCGCGATCACCCCGGGCCGTTCCGCGTGAAGCTTGCTGGTGATCTTGGCGACCACCGCCGTACCGCCCCGCACCGACAGCACCAGGCACGGCCGGTCCTTCGAGCCCGGCCCGTCCTCGTACGGCACGTCCGCCCACCAGATCTCCCCGGGCCGCGGCGCCCCGCCCGGCCGGGACCGCGACGGCGGACGCGTACGCTCCGGCGCCCGCCCCGACGGCCGGCCCGCCCCGCCCGGCCGCCGCCCCCTGGGCCCACGACCGCTGCGCCCCCACCCGTCGGCCACCGACGCGACGAGAGCCAGCAGGACCACGACGACCAGCGCCACCCACCACCACGTGTTCATCACCCGACCGTACCGGCCCGTGCGCGGCTTCCATCGAACCGGTGACAGCACAGGTGAGTTCCCCCACAACGGCAGGCCGTGGAGGAGCGACCGGTGGTCCGGCGCCTTACGCTCGACGGACCGCACGAACCCTCCCCGTTCCCACGTCTCGGAGGTTCACGCTCCATGAAGCTCACCGTCGTCGGCTGCTCCGGCTCGTTCCCGTCCGCGGGTTCGGCATGCTCGAGCTACCTCGTAGAGGCCGACGGCTTCCGGCTGCTCCTCGACATGGGCAACGGCGCCCTCGGCGAGTTGCAGCGCCACGTAGGTCTCTACGACCTCGACGCCATCTTCCTCAGCCATCTGCACGCCGACCACTGCATCGACATGTGCGCGTACTTCGTCGTCCGCTACTACCGCTTCGACGGAGGCCGCCCCGCCCCCGTCCCGGTGTACGGGCCCGAGGGCACGGAGCAGCGGCTGACCACCGCCCACGCCGACACCCCGTCCGACCACGCGATGGGCGAGGTCTTCGACTTCCGCACGCTGAAGTCCGGCTCCTTCGAGATCGGCCCCTTCTCGGTGCGCACGGAACAGGTCAGCCACCCCGTGGAGACCTTCGGCATCCGCATCGAGCACAACGGCCGCACGCTCGTGTACTCCGGCGACACGGGCACCTGCGAGGCACTGGACGAACTCGCGGAGGGCGCCGACCTGTTCCTCTGCGAGGCGTCGTTCGTGCACGGCAAGGAGGACATCCCGGGCCTCCACCTCAACGGCCGCGAGGCGGGGGAGTACGCGGCCCGTGCCGGCGCGGGCCGCCTCGTGCTCACCCACATCCCGCCGTGGACCGACGCCGAACGCAACCGCGCCGACGCCCGCGACGTCTACGACGGTCCGGTCGAGCTGGCCGCGCCGGGCGCGGTGTACGAGGTCTGAGGCCCCGGCACACGACGAACGACGAAGCCCCCACCGTCCCTGCTCGGGAGGTGGGGGCTTCGTCACAGACCGTTCAGGGCTTACGCCTTGGTGAGGTCCTCGACCTCTTCCTCGGGCTCACGGCCCGGAGTGGTGAGGTTGAACTTCGTGATGGCGAAGCGGAAGACCGCGTAGTAGATCACCGCGAAGACCAGGCCGATCGGAATGATCAGCCATGGCTTCGTCGCCAGGTTCCAGTTCAGCGCGTAGTCGATGAAGCCGGCCGAGAACGTGAAACCGGCGTGCACGCCGAGTGCCCACGTCACGACCATGGAGAGCGCGGTGAGAACCGCGTGGATCGCGTACAGCAGCGGCGCGATGAACATGAACGCGAACTCGATCGGCTCCGTCACACCCGTCACGAACGAGGTCAGGGCCAGCGACATCATCATGCCGGTCACGGCCTTGCGGCGTTCGGGCCGAGCGGTGTGGGCGATGGCCAGAGCAGCAGCCGGGAGACCGAACATCATGATCGGGAAGAAGCCCGACATGAACTGGCCCGCGCCGGGGTCGCCGGCGAAGAACCGCGTCAGGTCACCATGGACGATCGAACCGTCCGGCTTGGTGAAGTCACCGATCTGGAACCACGAGACCGTGTTGACGAACTGGTGCATACCGATCGGCAGCAGACCGCGGTTGATCAGGCCGAAGAGACCCGCACCGGCGGCGCCTAGACCCGTGATCCACTCACCGAAGTCGGTGATGACGTCGCCGATGGGCTCCCAGCCCAGGACGACCAGCACGCCCATGGCGGTACCGACGAAGGCCATGATGATCGGGACGAGACGGCGGCCGTTGAAGAAGCCGAGCCAGTCGACCAGCCGGGTGCGGTGGAACTTCTGCCACAGCACCGCCGTCAGGAGGCCCAGGATGATGCCGCCCAGGACGCCCGGGTTCTGGAACCCGGCGGCCGTGACCTCCTCGCCCTTCTGGTACGCACCGCCGAAGAGGCCGGTCGATATGTACGTGCCGCCCTCCACCTCGATGGGGAACTGGTGGATCACCGCGAAGTAGGTGAGGAAGCCGACCACGGCGGCGAGCGCCGTGGAGCCGTCGGCCTTCTTGGCGAAACCGATCGCGACGCCGATGCAGAAGAGCAGCGGCAGGCCGAACGACGCGTCGAGCAGCGCACCGCCCGCACCCGCGAAGACCTTGGCGACCTGGTCCCAGCCCAGCCCGTCCGGGCCGAAGACGTCCGGCTGGCCGAGGCGGAGCAGAATGCCCGCTGCCGGCAGCACGGCGATCGGCAGCTGGAGACTGCGCCCGACCTTCTGCAGGCCCTGGAACACGCCGGAGCCCCGCTTCTTCGCGGGAGCCGCCGCCGCAGCGGTGTCCGTACTCATGAACTTCCTCCGGTAGGCAAGGCGCCGCCGTGTGAAGGGTTCGGGGGGCGACGACTCGAGGAACGCGGCGGTAGAGACGGCCGCGTGGTCTGGACCACTCAGTGGTGTAGACCAGTTTTAGCACGGTGAGGGTTAGATAAGGAACCTGCAATTTCCTTCCTGTTTGGGGGGTGACGCCGCAGCCACTTTCGGTGACACGCCGAAAGCCCCCGAACCGACAGGTCCGAGGGCTGCGCCGGGCCGGAGAAGCCCCGGCCGGAATGCTACTTCGTCAGGTCCTCCTCGACCCTCTTCTCCTCCTCCTCGGGCTCCCGCCCCGGGGTCGGGAGGTTGAACTTGGTGATCGCGAACCGGAAGACCACGTAGTAGACGACGGCGAAGCACAACCCGATCGGGATGATCAGCCACGGCTTCGTGTCCAGATGCCAGTTGACGACGTAGTCGATCAGTCCCGCCGAGAAGCTGAACCCCGCGTGCACGCCGAGGGCCCAGGTGACACCCATCGAGACGCCGGTGAGAACCGCGTGCACCCCGTACAGCAGCGGCGCGACGAACATGAACGAGAACTCCAGCGGCTCCGTCACGCCCGTCACGAACGACGTCAGCGCCACGGACAGCATGAGCCCCGCGACCTCCTTGCGGCGCTCCGGCCGCGCGGTGTGCGCGATCGCCAGGGCGGCGGCGGGCAGGCCGAACATCATGATCGGGAAGAAGCCCGAGGTGAACTGCCCCGCGGACGGGTCCTGCGCGAAGAAACGGGAGATGTCGCCCTGGACGGTCTGGCCGTCGCCCCCGGTGAACTCGCCCGCCTGGAACCAGAAGAACGTGTTCAGGAACTGGTGCATGCCGATCGGGATCAGCAACCGGTTCGCGAAGCCGAAGATGGCCGCGCCCCACGCACCCAGATCGATCAGCTGCTTGGAGAACCAGGTCAGCGCGTCACCCACCGGCTGCCACAGAAGGCCGAACAGCACGCCGAGGACCACGCACAGGAAGGCCATCAGGATCGGTACCAGCCGGCGGCCGTTGAAGAAGCCCAGCCAGTCCACCAGTTTCGTACGGTGATAGCGCTGCCACACCACGGCCGTCAGCAGGCCGATGAGGATGCCGCCCAGCACCCCGGGGTTCTGCGGCTCGCCCTCCGGGAGCGCCTCGGTCACCGTGCCGTCCACCGGGAACGCCCCCAGGACGCCCCGGTACACCAGAAAGCCGACGACCGCGGCGAGAGCCGTCGAGCCGTCGGCCTTCTTCGCGAAGCCGATCGCGACGCCGATGCAGAAAAGCAAGGGGAGTCCGACCGTGCCGTCCAGGATGGCGTTGCCGCCGTTGAGCAGGACCTTGGAGGTCTTGTCCCAGAAGGCGCCGTGGAGGTAGGAGGCGAAGAGATTGCCGAGGCTGACGAGCAGGCCGGCCGCCGGCAGTACGGCCACCGGCAACTGCAGGCTGCGGCCCACTTTCTGCAGCCCCTGGACCGGACCGTTCCACCACTTCCGCCCTGGTGCTGTCGCCGCGTTCGCACTCATCGGCATCCTCCCGGAACACTTCAGGTTTGGCGGTCGTTGCAGACTGGTGTAGACCAGTTGGGATACGGTGTGGAGTCCCTCCGTGAGGCGGGGCACCGGTGATCGTCATCATTGAGGACCGTGCGGTTACCCGCCCGTGAAGTTGGGCCAACCGTGCGTTACCGTGACGAAACGGACCCACGGTGGGCCGCCCACGCACGAAAGACCAGGGAGTAGGACATGGCCAGCAAGGCTGAGAAGATCGTCGCCGGGCTCGGTGGTATCGACAACATCGACGAGATCGAAGGCTGCATCACCCGCCTCCGCACCGAGGTCCACGACCCCAGCAAGGTCGACGAAGCCGCGCTCAAGGCCGCCGGCGCCCACGGCGTCGTGAAGATGGGCACCGCGATCCAGGTCGTCATCGGCACCGACGCCGACCCCATCGCCGCCGACATCGAAGACATGATGTGACCGGCTGACCCACCCCGTCCGCGCACAGACCCCGCAGGCCCCGCTCCCGCCGCTCCCCCGGCCGGGGAGCGGGGCCTGCGGCGTGCCCGGGACCAGCGGCGGCCCCCGGCACACCCGAACAGAGCCACCCCCGCCAGCCGATAGGCTCGACGCCATGTCTCGTATCGACGGCCGCACCCCCGAACAGCTCCGCCCCGTCACCATCGAACGCGGATGGAGCAAGCACGCCGAAGGCTCCGTACTCATCTCCTTCGGCGACACCAAGGTCTTCTGCACCGCCTCCGTCACCGAAGGCGTCCCGCGCTGGCGCAAGGGCAGCGGCGAAGGCTGGGTCACCGCCGAGTACTCCATGCTGCCCCGCTCCACCAACACCCGCGGCGACCGCGAATCCGTACGCGGCAAGATCGGCGGCCGCACCCACGAGATCAGCCGCCTCATCGGCCGCTCGCTGCGCGCCGTCATCGACTACAAGGCCCTCGGCGAGAACACCGTCGTCCTGGACTGCGACGTCCTCCAGGCCGACGGCGGCACCCGCACCGCCGCCATCACCGGCGCCTACGTCGCCCTCGCCGACGCCGTCGCCTGGGCCCAGGGCAAGAAGATCGTCAAGCACGGCCGCAAGCCCCTCACCGGCACCGTCGCCGCCGTCAGCGTCGGCATCGTCGACGGCACGCCCCTCCTCGACCTCTGCTACGAGGAGGACGTCCGCGCCGAGACCGACATGAACGTCGTCTGCACCGGCGACGGCCGCTTCGTCGAGGTCCAGGGAACCGCCGAGGCCGCCCCCTTCGACCGCAGCGAGCTCGACGCCCTCCTCGACCTCGCCACCGCCGGCTGCGTCGACCTGGCCAAGCTCCAGCAGGAGGCGCTCGCCCGCACACTCGGCGAGTAAAGAAGCAACCAAGAACGCAGCGCACAGCGTCGTGACGGGTACGGGCGCACGGGTCGAACCGTGCGCCCGTCCACGTATCCCACCGGGGAGGGACCGCACATGACCGCGCGCCGCCACCACCGCACCGCACTCGCCGTCACCGCCACCCTGCTGACGCTCACCGCGGCGGCCGGCTGCTCGGCCGTCGACAAGGCCCTCGACTGCGTCCGCACCGCCGACGCGATAGCCACCAGCGTCGGCAACCTCCAGCAGGCCGTCTCCACCGCCTCCGACGACCCGACCCAGGCCTCCGAAGCGCTCGACGAGATCGACAAGGAACTGAAGAACCTCGGCGACACCACCGACGACGCCGACCTCTCCCAGGCCGTCGACGACCTCCAGGCGGGCGTCACCGGCGTCCGGGCATCCATCGACCAGGGCGACGCCACCCCCGACCTCACCCCTGTCACGGACGCCGCCTCCGAAATAGGCAAGGTCTGCAGCCCCTGATAATCGAGGCATGACCCGCCTGATCCTCGCCACCCGCAACGCCGGGAAAATCACCGAACTCCACGCGATCCTCGCCGACGCCGGACTCACCCACGACCTCGTCGGCGCGGACGCGTACCCCGACATCCCCGACGTCAAGGAGACCGGCGTCACCTTCGCCGAGAACGCCCTGCTCAAGGCCCACGCCCTGGCCCAGGCCACCGGCCACCCGGCCGTCGCCGACGACTCCGGCCTCTGCGTCGACGTCCTGGGCGGCGCCCCCGGCATCTTCTCGGCCCGCTGGTCCGGCACCCACGGCGACGACGCCGCCAACCTGGACCTGCTGCTCGCCCAGCTCTCCGACATCGACATCCCGCACCGCGGCGCCTACTTCGCCTGCGCCGCCGCCCTGGCCCTGCCCGACGGCACGGAACGCGTGGTCGAGGGCCGGCTGACGGGCACGCTGCGCCACACCCCGGCCGGCACGCACGGCTTCGGCTACGACCCGATCCTCCAGCCCGACGGCGAGTCCCGGACCTGCGCGGAACTGACCCCGGCGGAGAAGAACGCCATCAGCCACCGCGGCAAGGCGTTCCGGGCGCTGGTGCCGGTGGTGCGGGAGTTGGTGGGCTGAGCCACCGGACATGGGAACGGCCTGCGCATCATTCCCTGATACGCAGGCCGTTTCCGGTGCGGCGGAAGGGATTCGAACCCTCAAGCCGTTTCACGGGCCACAGATCCTAAGTCTGCTGTGTCGCCAGTTGCACCACCGCCGCTCGCGCCTGTCATCGTACCGGGCAGGCCGCCGAGGTGGTAAGCGAGTCAGCGGGGCGCACCGCCCTGCGTGCGCCCCCTCGGCACCATGTGCTGGTGACCGCATGGCAGTTCGGGCAGAGGAGCCGCAGGTTCTCAGGACGGTCGTCGCTCCAGTCGCCGTTGATGTGGTCGATCTCCAGGGTGATCGGAGCGCCGCGCCAAACCGGATCACTTCCACACCCGTCACACCGGTCGGGTACGCCGATCTCGGAAAGCGCCCGCCGCAACAACGCGGTCTTCGTGCGGCGCTTGCCGGCATGCCTCACCAGTACATCCTCGGGACGTCCAACAGATTTCGGCGCCGGTCGGCCGCGCTGGTGTGCCTGGCCGAGGAAATGCGAGGTCGCAATGGCTTCTTCCGCTGTCCACCGGCGCAGGAGGCCTCGCTGGTGCCCGTTGTCCGGGCGGCCGAGCCGGCGTAGCAGCTCTGCCAAGGAGCGGGAGCTCGCCACGGCCTCGCAAAGCGTGCCCCGGTCCGGCCGTGTCGCGCCGGCGGACCCGCGGGGGGTGAAGTGGGAGACGTCGATCCCGTAGTGGGCGAACCGCCGTGACAGATAGCGCCGGAGGTGTCCGTAGGGAGGAGTGCCGAAGAACGCTATGACCTCGTCGATGTCCGAGCACTGTTCCGCGGCCCTGACCAGTTGCTCACGGGTGTACCGCTTGCCTCGGCTCACCTGCCACCGCTCCTGGCGCGGTGCCCCTTGGCCCGACCGCGGTACGTGTCGGTCGCCGCGTGGCAGTTGGGGCACAGGAGCCGCAGGTTCTCCAGGCGGTTGTCGCGCCAGTCGCCGTTGACGTGGTCCACCTCGAGCGGGAGCGAACGCCCGCGCCAGAGCGGTTCCGTCCCGCAGAGGGCGCAGCGCTCCGGGATGCCGTGCGCCGACAGGGCCGTCTTGAGGCGGGCGCCGGGTACGCGGCGGGCGCCGGGCGCCGTGTCCTCCACGAGCAGTTCCTCGGGGGTGCGCCGCCGCCGCGTCACCCCGGATCGGGATGGCTGGGTGAAGTGCGAGGTGTCGATGCCGAACGCCCTGATGCGGCGGCTGATGTTGGTGTGGTGGCCTCCCACCGCTTCGAGGCCGAGGCGCCGCAGTACTTCGTACACGCTCGTTGACTCGGCCACCACGGGCTCGAGGATTTCCCTGGTCCAGCGAACGCCCTCCCGCTCGAAGTGCCCGGTGGCGATGCCCATCTTCCTCATGCGGTCCCGGACGTAACGCCGGGTCGAGCTCTTCGGGTCGATTCCGAGCTTCGTCAGTGCCTCCGAGAGCGTCCGGGACGACGCGGCCGCGTCATCGAGGCGCTCGCGGGTGTAAGGGCTTGTCGCCATGGCTCCTCCGTTCCCTGCCCGGCCACGCGTTCGCAGCCTCGTACGGAGCAACGAACCGTTAATCGGATGGTCACGTCCGGAATGCGGCGGGATGTGGAAGGGCCCGTACCGCTTCGGTCGAAGCGGTACGGGCCCTTCGGGAGCGGGGTGGGTCAGAACTTGGGGTCCGGGCTCTGGGCGTGGACCAGTTCTGCCGCCTCCTCGGCCGTCTCCACCGAGGGCGGGGAGCCGGCCAGGGGCTTGTTGGCGGTCTCCTTCATGCAGGCCACCGCGATCACGCCGATCAGGGCCGCCGCCATCGAGTAGTACGCCGGCATCAGGTTCGAGCCGGACCAGCTGATCAGGGCCGTGATCACCAGCGGGGTCGTACCGCCGAAGATCGAGGCGGAGAGGTTGTAGCCGACCGAGAGGGAGCCGTAGCGGACGTTGGTCGGGAACAGGGCCGGGAGCGCGGCGGACATCGTGCCCAGCATGCAGACCAGGGAGAGGCCGAGCATCAGCATCCCGATCGTGATCGCGACGATGCTGCCCTGGCGGATCAGCAGGAAGGCCGGGAGCGAGAGGAAGAGGAAGCCGAGCATGCCCGTCATCAGCAGCGGCTTGCGGCCGAAGCGGTCCGAGAGCTTGCCGAACCGGCTGATGACCACCATCAGGAAGACCATGACCGCGAGCAGGATGAGCAGCCCGTGGGTCTCGCTGTAGCCGAGCTCGTCGGAGAGGTACGTCGGCATGTACGACAGCAGCATGTAGTCGGTGATGTTGTACGCGCCGACCAGGGCGATGCAGAGGATCAGCGTCGGCCAGTACTGGCGGAAGATCTTGGCCAGGTCGCCCTTGGCGGTGGACTCGACGTGGTCGGCGGCCTCCGTGGCGTGCGCCGTGCCGCCCTCCAGCTTCTGGAAGGCGGGGGTCTCGTCGAGCTTCAGCCGCAGGTAGAGGCCGACCAGGCCGAGCGGACCCGCGACCAGGAAGGGGATGCGCCAGCCCCAGGATTCCATCTGGGCGGTGTCCAGGAGGGCGTAGAGGGCGGTGACGAGGCCGGCCGCGCCCACGTAGCCGGCGAGGGTGCCGAATTCGAGGAAGCTGCCGAAGAAGCCGCGGCGCTTGTCGGGGGCGTACTCGGCGATGAAGGTGGAGGCGCCGCCGTACTCACCGCCGGTGGAGAAGCCCTGGAGCATGCGGAAGGCGATCAGCAGGACGGCCGCCCAGACGCCGATCGTGTCGTGGGAGGGGATCAGGCCGATCGCGAAGGTGCCGACCGCCATCAGGATCATGGTGAGGGCGAGGACCTTCTTGCGGCCGATCTTGTCGCCCATCGGTCCGAAGAACATTCCCCCCAACGGCCGTACGAGGAAGGCGACCGCGAAGGTGGCGAACGAGGAGAGGAGCTGGGTCGTGTCGTTCCCGGACGGGAAGAAGACGTGACCGATGGTGACGGCCAGGTAGGAGTAGATACCGAAGTCGAACCACTCCATGGCGTTACCGAGAGACGCCGCCTTCACCGCGCGCTTGACCGCCTGGTCGTCGGTGACGGTGATGTCGGTCCGACGGAGCCGGGGGTTCTGACGCTTCCTGATCGCACGGAAAAGTGCGGGGTGACGTTTGACCGCTTCAGGGTCGGCCACCTGGTGGGGGTCGGGGGCCGCCATGGCCGGTTCCTTTCCTCGAAGGGTGTTCCAGGAAAGGCTTCTGCGCAGTCATGGCGGTTGCAAACCGAATCCATGGCCGATTGCGACGTCGGTCACAGGTCGCGGCCGGGGAGGGGTGTGCCCGGGTCAGATGCCGAGATCCTTGATGATCTTGGCCACATGACCCGTCGCCTTGACGTTGTAGAGAGCCCGCTCCACCTTGCCCTCTTCGTCGACGACGATCGTGGACCGGATGACGCCTGTCACCACTTTGCCGTAGAGCTTCTTCTCTCCGTAGGCACCGTACGCCTCCAGGACCTCCTTGGAGGGGTCTCCCACGAGGGTGACCTTCAGGTCTTCCTTCTCGCGGAACTTCGCGAGCTTCTCCGGCTTGTCGGGGGACACGCCGATGACGTCGTAGCCGGCCCCGGCGAGGAGCTCCAGGTTGTCGGTGAAGTCGCAGGCCTGCTTGGTGCAACCGGGGGTAAGTGCGGCTGGGTAGAAGTAGACGATGACCTTGCGGCCCTTGTGGTCCGCGAGCGAGACGTCGTTGCCGTCGGCGTCCGGAAGGGTGAAGGCGGGAGCGGTGTCGCCGGTCTGGAGTCGCTCGCTCATGTTTCTCCTCGAGTGGCATAAGGGGTGTGCGGGACCGAGCGTAATAGGGGGTGCCGCCGGGTGTACGGGCGGTCGAGCTGACAGACTGTCGATGAAGGTTTACCGGACGACGACCACGGAGGCGGCGCAGTGTCGGATACCAGGACCCCTGCGCAGATCGAGGCGGACATCATCAGCAGGCGTGCGCAGCTTGCTGTGGTGCTGGACGAGATCGGGGTGCGGGTGCACCCGAAGACGATCATGGGCGATGCCAAGGCCAAGGTGGCGTCGACGGTGGACCGGACGGCCGGGCGCGCGTACGTCGCGGTGAACCGGTCGGTGTCGGGCGTGAAGGCGCAGTTCGTGGCGGAGGACGGCTCGCCGCGGCTCGACCGGGTGATTCCGGCGGCGCTGCTGGTGGCGGGTGCGGTGACGCTGCTGACCGTGTCCTCGCGTTCGTCGGGGTCTTCGCGCCGGAAGAAGCGCTGAGGAAGAAGCGCCGAGGGCGTTCGCGGAATCCTTTCGGCGTGGTGGGCCCGTGCCCGTCCCGGCCGGGTTTCCGTTGTGCCCCGGGGGCGCCCGGCCGTGCCCGGGGCAGGTAGGTTCGGGGCGTGAGCGAGAACACCGACGACAAGCTGCCCATCCGGATGCTGCACGACCGTGTGCTGGTCCGGTCCGATTCGCCCGAGGGCGAGCGGCGTTCCGGCGGGGGCATCCTGATTCCGGCGACGGCGGCGGTGGGCCGGCGTCTGGCGTGGGCCGAGGTGGTCGCGGTCGGTCAGAACGTGCGGACCGTGGAGCCGGGTGACCGGGTGCTGTACGACCCGGAGGACCGCGCCGAGGTCGAGGTGCGGGGCACGGCGTACGTGCTGATGAGGGAGCGGGATCTGCACGCGGTGGCGGCGGACCGCTTCGAGGGTTCGGTGGATTCGACGGGGCTGTACCTGTAGGACGGGTCAGGACCGGCCGGCCGCGGCGGGTCCGCCCGCAGACCCGTGGTCGGCGGCCTGGTGACCGTGGTCACCAGGCCTTTTGTCGTGCGCGCGGGGGTTGCTACGGTGGTGGGATCCCCGACGAGACGCGCCGTACCGGGTTTCCGCAAAGACGACGCACCTGTGTTCTGTCCGCGTGTTCGTCGTGTGGAGGTGCCGTCATGGCGTGGGTTCTGCTGGTGGTCGCCGGTCTGCTGGAAGTGGGCTGGTCGATCGGGATGAAGTACACCGAGGGGTTCACCCGGCTGTGGCCGAGCGTGTTCACCGGGCTCGGGATCGTGGCCAGCATGATGCTGCTGTCGCAGGCGGCGAAGACGCTGCCGATCGGTACGGCCTACGGGGTGTGGGTCGGGATCGGTGCGGCGGGCGCGGCGGTGTTGGGCATGGTGGTGCTGAACGAGCCGGTGACCGCAGCCCGGATCTTCTTCGTCTGTCTGCTGCTGGTGGCGGTGGTGGGGCTGAAGGCGACGTCCGGTCACTGACGCGCCCCGAGACAGGGCCCCGGTGACCGGGGCCCTGGTGGGTCAGGGCCCCGGTGTGCCTTCCGGGGTCGCCGCCGCGGGCTTCGCGGGGGTGTTCTCCGGGGGCTGCTTCGCTGCCGGGGAGGCCGTCGCTCCGCCCGCGGGGGCGTCGTCCCGGGGTGTGCGGGGCGGGTCGGCGGGTGCGGCGGTCCCGGAGGGTTTCGCGCCGGTGCGGTCCCGGGGGGATGTCGCCCCGGGGGAGGCGCTGTCGCGGCCTCCTGCCTCCTCGGTGTCCCGGGGGCGCTTGGAGGGGTCCGACTCCTCGGTGTCCTCGTCCTGTTCCGGTTCTTCGGGTCCTTCGTCGGCTTCCAGTTCGAAGTCCTGGGCGTCGCTGCCTTCCAGGGCGGCCCGGGTGTAGGCGCCCCAGGTCTGGGCGGGGGCGCCGCCGCCGTTCATCCGGGGGAGGCCGAGGGCGCCGTAGAGCGGTTTCTGGATGCCGGTGTCGGGGTCCTGGCCCATGACGGCGATGACGGTGGCGAGGTCCGGGGTGTACCCGGCGAACCAGGCGGCCCGGTCCTCCTCGGCGGTGCCCGTCTTGCCCGCGGCGGGACGGCCCGCCGACTGGGCGGCGGTGGCGGTGCCGCCCTCGACGACGCTCAGCAGGACGGAGGTGGTGGTGTCGGCGGCCTCGCGGCTGATGACCTGCCGGGCCTTGTGGGTGGGGAGGGCGAGGTCGGTGCCGTTCTTGCTGATCTTCACGACGAGGGAGTGGGGCCGCTGCCGGCCGTGGTCGGCGAGGGTGGCGTAGGCGGAGGCCATGTCGAGGACGCTCGCGGTGGCGGGACCGAGGGCGATGGAGGGGGTGGCGGTGAGGTCGGGGGTGGTCTTGGGGATGCCGAGGGCGACGGCGGTGTCCCTGACCCGCTCGGGGCCGACGTCCTGGGCCATCTGCGCGTAGACGGCGTTGACGGACTTGTCGGTGGCCTCGCGGACGGTGATGGAGCCGTAGTCGACGTCGTCCTCGTTGGCGGGGGAGTAGCCGGTGGAGCCGGTGGAGCTCTGGACGGTGCGTTCGTTGGTGCCGTCGTAGCGGGTGTTGGGGGTGATGGCGCGGCCGCCCTGGGTCTTGGAGCCGTGGGCGAGGGCGGCGGCGAGGACGAAGGGCTTGAAGGTGGAGCCGACCTGGTAGTCGCGGCGGGTGGCGTTGTTGACGTACTGCCTGGTGTAGTCGACGCCGCCGTACAGGGCGACGACATGGCCGTCGGCGGGGTCGACGGAGGCGCCGCCGGCCCGGACGTTGCGGTCGGCGTCCCGCTCGTCGCTGGTCTTGGACAGGACGTTGTCCTGGACGGCTTCGACGAGGGCGTCCTGCTTGTCCTTCCTCAGGGTGGTGACGATGCGGTAGCCGCCGGTGGCGAGGGTGTCCGCGTCGATGATCTTGTTGCTGGTCAGGTAGTCCTCGACGGCCTGGACGATGTAGCCGCGCTGGCCGGAGAGTGCGGTCGGGGGCTCGGCCTTGACGGGGACGGGGAAGGTCATGGCCTTGCGGTCGGAGCGGCTGAGCCACCCCTCCTTGACCATTCCGTCGAGTACGTAGTTCCAGCGGGCCAGGGCCGCCTTCTTGTTCTCGGGGTGCACGACGACGTCGTAGTTGCTGGGGGCGTTGAGCAGGGAGGCGAGGTAGGCGCCTTCGCCGATCTTCAGGTCCTCGACGTCCTTGCCGTAGTAGGCGTGCGAGGCGGCCTGGATGCCGTAGGCGTTGCGGCCGAAGTAGCTGGTGTTGAGGTAGCCCTCCAGGATCTCGTCCTTGCTCTGTTCGCGGTCGAGCTTGATCGAGATGAAGAACTCCTTGGCCTTGCGGACGACGGTCTGCTCCTGGCCGAGGTAGTAGTTCTTGACGTACTGCTGGGTGATGGTGGAGCCGCCCTGGCGTCCCCCGCCGGTGAGGGTCTTCCAGCCGGCACGGAGGGTGGCCTTGACGTCGATGGCGTCCTCGGAGTAGAAGTCCCGGTCCTCGGCGGCCAGTACGGCGTGCCGGATGTTCCGGGGGATGCGGTCGAGCGGGACCTTCTCGCGGTTGATCTCGCCGTCGCGCGCGATGACCTTCTTCCCGTCCGCGTACAGGTAGACGTTGGACTGGGCGGTCGCGGCGGCGTTGGCGGCGGGAATGTCGACGAGCTGGTAGCCGACGAGGAATCCGCCGACGAGGAGCAGGGCGAGGAGCAGGACGCCGCCGAGGGCCATGCGCCAGGTGGGGACGGCCCGGCGCCAGCCGGTGCGCTTTCGGCGCGCGGCGCGCTTCTTGCCTCCGGGGGCGCCGTCCGCCTCCTGGGACGCCTCGGAAGCCTCGGGTCCCTGGGATGCCTGAGAAGCCTCGGGTCCCTGGGATGCCTCGGATGCCTGGGAGGTGGCTCGGGCGTCGGCGTCCGGAGTGTCCGGGGCGTCGTCCGGGGCGTCGAGTGCGCCCGGAGTGTCCGGGGCGTCTGCGCCGTCCGTGGCGTCCGGGTTCTTCGGGGCGGGTTCCGCGGCCGAGGGGTCCCGGGGGGACCAGCCCCCGTTGCCCTGCTGACCAGGGTCTCCGCTGTTCTGCGGTGGCTCGTGGCTCATGACGTGGAGGCTCCTCGACTGCGGACAGTTGTCCCATAGTGCACTTTTTGTGGTGATAACCCCGGGATACGCCCCGGAAATGTGGTCGCGGCGGCCTCCGGACGTGGACTAAGGTCGTGCGCTTTGGTTCGTGGGTGCGGCGAGAGGGGACACGGTGCGGCTCTACGCGGTGGTGGCGGCCGGTGGGTTCCGGCGGCACGCCACGTACCGGGCGGCCACGGCGGCGGGGGTGTTCACCAACACGGTCTTCGGCTTCATCGTGGCGTACACGTACATGGCCCTGTGGGACGTACGCCCTCGGCTCGGCGGCTACGACGTGTCCGAGGCCGTGACGTACGTGTGGCTGGGGCAGGCGCTGTTGATGACCTGCGCCATGATGGGCGGCGGCTTCGAGGACGAGCTGTCGGAGCGGATCCGTACGGGTGACATCGCGGTCGACCTGTACCGGCCCGCCGACCTCCAGCTGTGGTGGCTGGCGGGGGACCTGGGGCGGGCGGCGTTCCATCTGCTGGGGCGCGGGATCGTGCCCATGGTGCTGGGGGCGCTGGCCTTCGACCTGGCGCTGCCGCGTTCGCCGTGGACCTGGGCGGCCTTCCTGGTCTCGGTGTCGCTCGGAGTGGTGGTGAGCTTCGGGCTGCGGTACCTGGTGGCGCTGTCGGCGTTCTGGCTGATGGACGGGGCCGGCGCGATGCAGATGGCGATGCTCGCGGGGCTGTTCTTCTCGGGCATGCTGCTGCCGCTGACACTGTTCCCGGGGCTGCTGGGCGAGGTGGCCAGGGCGTTGCCCTGGTCGTCGCTGTTGCAGGTGCCGGCCGATGTGTTCCTCGGCAAGCGCACCGGGTGGGGCCTGGTCCAGGCGTACGCCTTCCAGGCCGGCTGGGCGGTGGCGCTGCTGCTGGCGGGGCGGCTGCTCCAGTCGGTGGCGACCAGGAGGGTGGTGGTCCAGGGTGGCTGAGGCGGAGGTCGAGGCCGGGGCCGGGCGGCGGGACGTGGCGGATCCGGGCGCGTGGCGGGAGGACGCGTTCGCCGGGCGTTCGCGGCTGCTGGAGGGTGTCCGGGCGTACGGGCTGATCGTGGCGATGTGGATGCGCTCGACGATGGCGTACCGGGCGTCGTTCGTGATGACGACGGTCGGCAACTTCGTGGCGACCGCGTTCGACTTCGTGACGATCATGCTGATGTTCACGCACGTGGACGCGCTGGGCGGTTACACGTTGCCCGAGATCGCGCTGCTGTACGGCGCGTCGGCGACCGCGTTCGGGCTGTCGGACCTGTTGCTGGGGTCGGTGGAGCGGCTGGGGCGCCGGGTGCGGGACGGCACGCTCGACACGCTGCTGGTGCGGCCGGTGCCGGTGCTGGCGCAGGTGGCCGCGGACCGGTTCGCGCTGCGTCGGCTGGGGCGGATCACACAGGGGCTGCTGGTGCTGGGCTACGCGCTGGTGACGCTGGACATCGCGTGGACACCGTTGAAGGTGGTGATGCTTCCGCTGATGGTGCTGAGCGGGGCGGCGGTCTTCGGGGCGGTGTTCGTGGCGGGGGCGGCGTTCCAGTTCTTCGCGCAGGACGCCTCCGAGGTGCAGAACGCGTTCACCTACGGGGGGACGACGGTGTTGCAGTATCCGCCGTCGATCTTCGCGAAGGAGTTGGTGCGCGGGGTGACGTTCGTGGTGCCGCTGGCCTTCGTGAGCTGGTTGCCCGCGCTGTATGTGCTGGGCCGGGACTATCCGTTGGGGCTGCCCGGGTGGGTCGCGTTCCTGCCGCCGGTGGTGGCCGCGCTGTGCTGGGCGCTCGCCTCTCTGGCGTGGCGGACGGGGCTGCGGGCGTACCGCAGCACGGGGAGCTGAGGAGTGGGCATGGACAGTGACTTCATCGAGCTGGACGGCGTCGAGAAGGTCTTCGACGTGCGCCGCAGGACCGGCTTTCTGCGCCGGGAGCGGCGGGAGGTGCGGGCGGTGGACGGCATCAGCTTCCGGGTGCCGCGCGGCGAGATGGTCGGCTACATCGGGCCCAACGGCGCGGGCAAGTCGACGACGATCAAGATGCTGACGGGGATCCTCACCCCGAGTGGCGGCCGGCTGCGGGTCGCGGGCATCGATCCCTCGCGGGAGCGTACGAAGCTGGCGCACCGGATCGGGGTGGTGTTCGGGCAGCGGACGACCCTGTGGTGGGATCTGCCGCTGCGGGACTCGTACCGGCTGATGCACCGGATGTACCGGATCCCGGACAGCCGTTTCCGGGAGAACCTGGACCGGTGTGTGGAGCTGCTGGACCTGGCGGAGCTGCTGGACGTGCCGGTGCGGCAGCTGTCGCTGGGGCAGCGGATGCGGGGCGACATCGCGGCGGCGCTGCTGCACGATCCGGAGGTGCTGTACCTGGACGAGCCGACGATCGGGCTCGACGTGATCTCCAAGGCGAAGGTGCGGGGTTTCCTGCGGGAGCTGAACGCGGAGCGGTCCACGACGGTGCTGCTGACCACGCACGATCTGACCGACATCGAGCAGTTGTGCGACCGGGTGATGGTGATCGACCACGGCCGTCTCGTCTACGACGGCGCGCTCGCCGGACTGCACGAGGTGGGGGAGAGCGAGCGCACGCTGGTGGTCGACCTGGAGCGGGAGATGCCGCCGATCGAGCTGGCGTCGGACCTGGCCGTGCGGGTGGTCAGGGTGGAGGGCCCCCGGCAGTGGCTGGCCTTTCCGGCGTCGGCCTCGGCTGCCCCGCTGGTGGCCCGGCTGGCGGCGGAGCATCCGCTGGTGGACCTGTCGGTGCGGGAGCCGGACATCGAGGCCGTCATCGCGAAGATGTACGCGGCGGACCCGAGCCGGCAGGCGGTCTGACGACACGTCCGTTGCGGACAGCCCGTAGGCCGTGTTCGGGTTGCTCTATAGGCTGCTGGTCATGACAAGTGAACGCCCGGACATGCGTGCTTCGGATGCGGAACGCGAGCGGGTCGCCGAGACGCTGCGGGAGGCCGTGGCCGAGGGCCGGCTGGAGATGGACGAGTTCGAGCAGCGGCTCGACGCGACGTACAAGGCGCGTACGCACGGGGAGTTGGAGCCGCTGATCAGCGATCTCCCGGTGCCGGGCGGGGCCGTGGCCCCGGTGGCGGGCCGGGTGCCCGCGGCGGCCGGGCGAGCGGTGGCGCCGATGGACTGGGCGGGGCGGATCGGCGGGCCCGCGACCTCCACGGGAGGGTTCGCGTTCTGGGGCGGGTTCAGCCGCAAGGGCCGTTGGACGGTGGGCCGGATCTTCACCGCGTTCGCGATGTGGGGCGGCGGCGAGATCGATCTGCGGGAGGCGCGCTTCGAGGACCGCGAGGTCGTCGTCCGCTGTTTCGCGATCATGGGCGGGATCCAGGTGAAGGTCTCCCCGGACGTGCAGCTCCACGTCAACGGTGTCGGCGTCATGGGCGGGTTCGACGAGCAGTCGAAGGACGCCGACTTCGGTGATCCGGCCCCGGACGCCCCGCGGGTACGGGTGACCGGCTTCGCCCTGATGGGCGGGGTCGGCGTGGACCGCAAGTGGAGCAAGGCGCAACGGCAGCGGCTGAAGGAGGCCGAGCGGCCGCGGCTGGAGCGGTGGGACGACTGAACGGGGCCGGGGCCCGGCCCCCGGGTCAGAGGGCGTCGGCCGTCGATGCCCCGGTGACCGTGGCGGGGTCGACGAGCCGGCCCAGCACGCGGTAGCCGGTGTCGTTGAAGTGGAGCCGGTCACCGGCGTCGTAGGCGGGCAGGATGCGGTCGGGCGCGTAGGGGTCGCGTACGGCGCGGTCGAAGTCGACGAAGTCGTCGAAGACGCGGCCCGCCCTGATCTGCGCGTTGACCGCCAGGCGTACGTCGTTGCGCGCGGGTGTCCAGGTGGGGTAGCCCCGGAACGGCGTCAGGGTCGCGCCGACGACCCGCAGGCCGCGTGCGTGGGCGCGTTCGGTGAGGGTGCGGAGCGCGGCGACGATGCGCTGGGGGTCGGTCTCCTGGGGTGCCTGCTGCACGTCGTTGATGCCGAGCGCGACGATCACGGTCCTGGCCCCGGCGACGGACAGCACGTCGCGGTCGAAGCGGTGGAGGCCGGACATGCCGCCGGCGCCGGTGCGGCTCGTGCTGTCGCGCAGGACGCGGTTGCCGGCTATGCCTTGGTTGGCGATGCCGTAGCGGTGGCGCAGCCGGTCGGAGAGCACGTCGGGCCAGCGGCTGTTGGTGTCGGTGCTGGAGTTGGCGCCCGCGGTGAGGGAGTCACCGAGCACGACGATCGCCCCGGAGGCGGTGTCGGTGCGGACGTCGACGGCGGTGAGGTAACGCCAGGCGGTGGTGGCCCAGGTGCGCCGGCCGTCGGCCAGGTAGGACGTCTGGTGGGCGTTGGGGTGCTGGGTGACCGGCTGGCCGCCGTACGGGGTGCGCAGGGTGACGAGGAGGTCGGCGTCCGGGGCGACCGGGACGGTCACCGGGTCGCTGACGACCTGCCCGCCCGCGGCCACGGTGACGGTGCCGCGCCCTGCGAACGTGACCGGGCGGGTGGCGACGGTGGCCTGGTCGATGACGAGCGGGGTGGTGCCGAAGAGGTTGGACAGGGTGATGCGGGCCGCGTCGCCGCCGATGCTGGTGTGCACGGTGTTACGGAAGGTCCGGCCGGGGTAGCCGTCGGCGGTGTCCGGTTCGGGGGCGGCGGGGGCGCCGGTCCAGGTCACCACCCAGCTGCCGGAGGAGTGGGCCGGTGCGGCGGGGTGGCGCGCCGCGGGTTGTGCCTGGGCCTCGGCGAGCGGCGCCCGCCGTGTCGAGGACACCAGTGACGTACCGAGGGCGAGGACCGCGGCGAGCGCGGCGGTGCCTGCTACGAGGGCGATGAGCAGGGCGTGTCCCTGGCGCCTGGACATGGGCGGTGATTCTCCTCGGGGTGTTCGAGCTGATCTCATGATGCGGCAGGCCACGGGGAACTCGACGGGTGGCCCAGGAGTAGGTCAGGTAGGGACAATTGCGTACGGCACGGACTGACGCGTACGCGGACGGGTGGAGCGGATGGAACAGGACGCGGGGCAGGGAGCGGGACCGGGGTCCGAGGGCCGCGGCCCGGACGGCGAGGACCCGGGCCGCCCCGGTCCGCCGGGCGCGGACGCGGTGCCCAAGGGGCCGGCGGACGGCGGACCGTCCGGGGCGCCCGGTGGGGGTGACACCGGGTCCGGGCGTCCGGGCGCGGCGGGTTCCGGGCGGACGCGCGTGCCGGGGGGACTGGGCGGGTTCGCGTACACCGCCGCCGACGAGGAGAAGCGGCGCGGGGTGCGCCGCATGAAGACCACGGCCACGGGCCTGCTCCTCCTCGTCGCGCTCGTGTACGTCCTCGCCACCTGGGCGAAGAACACAGGGGTGGGCGGCTGGCCGGGCTACGTCGCCGCGGCCGCCGAAGCGGGGATGGTGGGTGCGCTGGCGGACTGGTTCGCCGTCACGGCGCTCTTCCGGCGCCCGCTCGGCCTGCCCATTCCGCACACCGCCATCATTCCTACCAAGAAGGATCAGCTGGGGGCCTCCCTCGGTTCCTTCGTGGGCGAGAACTTCCTGTCCGGAGAGGTCGTTCGTGACCGAATTCACGCTCTGGGCGTCGGTTCGCGGCTCGGCGGCTGGCTGGCCGAGCCGGAGCACGCCGACCGGGTCACCGCCGAGCTCGCCACCGCGCTGCGCGGCGCGCTGACGGTGCTGCGGGACTCCGACGTCCAGGCCGTGGTCGGCGAGGCGATCACCCGGCGGGCGGACGCGGCGGAGGTCGGCCCCGGCATGGGGAAGATGCTGGAGAAGGTCGTCTCGGACGGCGGTCACCGCAGGGTCGTGGACCTGGTCTGCGCCCGGGCCCACGACTGGCTGGTCCTGCACGGCGACTCGGTGATGGACGCGGTGCAGGGCGGGGCGCCCGGCTGGACGCCCCGGTTCGTCGACAAGCGGGTCGGGGAGCGGGTCTACAAGGAACTGCTGCGGTTCGTCACCGAGATGCGGGACATGCCGGGCCATCCGGCGCGCGGCTCGATCGACACGTTCCTGACGGACTTCGCGGCCGACCTCCAGACGGACACGGAGACCCGGGCCCGGGTGGAGCGGCTCAAGTCGGAGATCCTGGGCCGCGGTGAGGTCCAGGACGTCATCGCCTCGGCCTGGTCCAGCGTCCGTACGATGATCATCGCGGCGGCCGAGGACGAGCGGAGCGAACTGCGGCTGCGGGCCAGGGCCTCGCTGATGTCGCTGGGCAGGCGGCTGGCGACGGACGAGCGGCTGCAGGCCAAGCTGGAGGGCTGGCTGGAGGACGCGGCGGTCTACGTCGTCACGACGTACCGCACCGAGATCACCTCGCTGATCAGCGACACGGTCGCCGGCTGGGACGCCGACCAGACCTCGAAGAAGATCGAGGCGCACATCGGCCGGGACCTGCAGTTCATCCGGATCAACGGCACGGTGGTGGGCGCGCTGGCCGGGCTGGTCATCTACTCGGTGTCACGCGCTCTCGGGGGCTGAGAGCCCGTCAGGCGGCCCCAGGGGCGTGCCCGTACGCGGGCGGGCACGCCCGACAGGGCGACCCTCCTCGCGGAGTCGAAGCAGGTGTGCCCGTACGCGGGCGGGCGCGCCCCGTGGCCGGTGTCAGGCGCCGCGCCGGGTGACGGCCCAGGACGCCGCGGCGACCCCGCCGGCCACGGCGAACACCGCGGGCCAGGCGCCGACCTTCTTGGCCAGCGGGTGCGAGCCGGCGAACGCCGCGACGTAGGCGGCGGTCAGCCCGACGGCCGCGCGGGTGCCCGCCTGCCGGTTCCACTCGTAGGCGGCCACCGACCCTGCGGCGGCCAGCGCGACGCCGCCCAGCGGGCGCTTCTTCGTCCACCGGGCGATCCCGTACCCGCCGACGAGTCCGCTCGCCGCCACCGCCGCCGCCGGAACCTTCGCCATCGCCGCCACCTTCGCTCTCCAGTCCGCGATCCGTTCCCGATCGATGGGTCCGAGGCTAACGCCCGGCCCGAGGACCCCGGAGCCCAGAGGGGTGCACAAGCGTTTACCCTGGGGGTGAACACGCGTGCACCCCTCTGTCCACGGAGCCCCGATGACCGCATCCGCACCGGCCGCCGCCCCGGCCCACCCCCGATTCGCCCTGGGCGTCCTGGCCTTCTGCGGTGTCGTGGTCGCGATCATGCAGACGCTCGTGGTCCCGCTGCTCCCGCACATACCGGAGCTCACCGGCGCCACCCCCGCCGCCGCGAGCTGGCTGGTCACCGTGACCCTCCTCACCGGAGCGGTGTTCACCCCCGTCCTCGGCCGGGTCGGCGACATGTACGGCAAGCGACGCGTCCTGCTGGTCTCCCTGGGCCTCCTCGTCGCCGGTTCGGTGCTGTGCGCGATCAGCTCGCACATCGGCGTGCTGATCGCCGGACGCGCCCTGCAAGGCGCGGCGATCGCCGTGGTGCCGCTGGGCATCAGCATCCTGCGCGACGAACTGCCGCCGGAGCGGGTGCTCTCCGCGGTCGCGCTCATGAGCTCCTCGATGGGGATCGGCGCCGCCGTCGGCCTGCCGATCGCGGCCGTGGTCATCCAGAACTTCGAGTGGCACACCATGTTCTGGGTCTCCGGCGCCATCGGCCTCCTCGACATCGTCCTGGTGCTCCGCTGCGTACCGGAGTCACCGCTGCGCACCCGCGGCCGGTTCGACGCGCCCGGCGCGCTCGGCCTGACGGCCGCACTGGTCTGCCTGCTGCTCGCCGTCACCCAGGGCGGCGGCTGGGGCTGGACGTCCCCGCTCACCCTGGGGCTGCTCGTCGCCTCGGTCGCCATCGCGCTGGTCTGGGGCGCGTACGAACTCCGCGTCCGCACCCCGATGGTCGACCTGCGCGTCTCGGCCCGCCCCGCCGTGCTGCTCACCAACGTGGCCGCCCTGCTGATCGGCTTCGCCTTCTACGCCAACTCCCTGGTCACCGCGCAGATGGTGCAGGAGCCCAGGTCGACCGGTTACGGGCTCGGCGCCTCCCTCGTCGTCAGCGGACTGTGCCTGCTGCCCGGCGGGGTGACGATGGTGCTGCTCTCACCCGTCTCCGCCCGGATCTCGGCCAAGCACGGTCCGAAGACCAGCCTCGGGCTCGCCGCGGGAGTCATCGCCGTGGGGTACGGGGTGCGGTTCTTCACCAGTCACAGCCTCTGGCTGATCATCGCGGGCGCCACGGTCGTCGCTGCGGGCACGGCGATCGCCTACTCCGCGCTCCCGGCACTGGTGATGCGCGGCGTCCCCGCCGGTGAGACGGGCGCCGCGAACGGCCTGAACACCCTGATGCGCTCGGTCGGCCAGGCGTTCTGCAGCGCCACGGTGGCCGCCGTACTGGCCGACATGACGTTCGTCGCGGGCGGCCGCACGGCCCCCACCCTGGGCGCCTACCAGCTCGTCTTCGTGATCGCGGCGGTCGCCGCGGTGCTCGCCCTGGTGGTGACGCTCTGCATGCCCAGGGGGCGCGCCGATACGGGTACGGTCGAGGCAGCACGTGAGAACACCGGCCGGACGAGGGCGGTGCCGATCCAGGAGAGCGCATGACCGCCCGAGCCACCGCAGCAGCGACGCCGGCGGAAGCCACCACGGGCAAGGACGCGATCCTGCGAGCCGCCCGCCGGGCGTTCACCCAGCGCCCGTACGCGGAGGTCACCATCCGGGGCATCGCCGCCGACGCCGGTGTGAGCGCCTCCCTGGTGGTGAAGCACTTCGGCCGCAAGGAGGAGCTGTTCAACACGGTCGCGGACTTCGGTCCGGCCGCCGAGGAGCTCTTCGACGCACCGCTGGACCGGCTGGGCCGCCACATGGTGCTCACCCTCGTGCGCCGGCGCCGGGAGCAGCAGGCCGACCCGCTGCTGCGCGTCGTGTTCTCACTGGGCAACCACGACGAGCGCTCCCTGCTGCGCGACCGCTTCCACGAACAGGTCACCGGGCGCCTGGCCTCCCTGCTGCCCGGCCCCGAGGCGGACCTGCGCGCCGAGCTGATCGCCGGTCAGCTCATCGGCCTGGGCGCCACGCTGGGCCTGCACCGCGAAGGCGCGGGCGCCCTCGCGACCGCGGAACACCTCGCGGACCTGTACGCACCGGCGGTGCAGAGGCTGGTCACGGACTGAGCCGCCGGGGGGCGGTCACGGGCCGGGAGGGCCACCGAGGACCGTCAGGTCGGCACGTCGGGGGCTGCCTCAGACGCGCCGTACGTCGATGCCCAGGGCGGTGAACTCCTCGACTGCCTCGTCCGGGGCCTCCCGGTCGGTGACGAGGATCGACACGGCAGCCGTCTCGCACACCTGGGCGAAGGCCCGGCGCCCGAGCTCGGCGGCGTCGGCCACCACGACGACGGTGTCCGCGCACTCGGCGAGGGACCGGCCGACGCCGGCCTCCGACTCGTCGTGGGTGGCCGCGCCGAAGCGCGGGTGGAAGGCGTCCACACCGAGGACCGCGCAGTCGAGGGCGAGCGTCCGCAGGACGGCGTCGACGAGGGGGCCAAACAGCTCGTACGAGCGGAGGCGGGCGACCCCACCGTTGACGACCGTCTTCACCTGCGGGCGGATCGCCGGCTCGGCCGCGATGTCGACCGCGTTGGTCACGACGGTCAGCGCGTGTCCCCCGGCCGCCGGCTCCGGGCGCACCGCGAGCTCCCGGGCCACCTCGGAGGTCGTCGTACCGCCGTTGAGGCCCACCATGCAGCCGGACGGGATCAGGTCGGCGACGGCCCGGGCGATGCGCCGTTTCTCGTCGGCCTTGCGGCCCGCCTTGCAGCGCAGCGGCAGGTCGTAGGCGACGCGGCTGACGACCGCACCGCCCCGGGTACGGGTCAGCAGGTTCTGCCGGGCGAGCTCGTCCGGGTCGCGGCGGACGGTGGCGGTGGAGCAGCCCAGGCGTCCGGCCGCGTCCAGGACGTCGAGCCGGCCCTCGTCGCCGAGGATCTCCAGCAGCCGGGTCCGTCGGGTGTGTGCCCCCACCGGGGCCTCCTCGCTCGCGGAAAACCCTATCGTCCGGGGCGGGCCAGGATGCCGAGCAGCCGTGTCACCTCGGCGGCGACGGCGTCGCGTGCCGGGCCGAGGTAGGCACGGGGGTCGGCGACCCGGGGGTGGGCCTCCAGATGGGCGCGGACGGCCCCGGTGAACAGCTTGTTCAGGTGGGTGGAGATGTTCACCTTCGTCATGCCCGCCGCGACGGCACCGGCCAGCCCCGTGTCCCCGACGCCGGACGAGCCGTGCAGGACGAGCGGGACGGCGACCGCGTCGCGCAGCCGGGAGATAAGGGCGAAGTCCAGGGCGGCGTCCCGGGTCAGCATGGCGTGCGAGCTGCCGACGGCCACGGCCAGCGCGTCGACCCGGGTGGCGTCGACGAACGCCCGCGCCTCCTCGGGATCCGTCCGCACGCCGGGGGCGTGCGCCCCGTCCTTGCCGCCGATCTCCCCGAGTTCCGCCTCCACGCACACGTCATGGCCGTGGCAGTACTCCGTGATCGCCCGGGTCGCGGCGACGTTCTCCTCGTACGGGAGCGTGGACGCGTCGAACATGACCGAGGTGAAGCCCAGGTCCACCGCCTGGCGGACCAGGCCGGCGGATTCGGCGTGGTCCAGGTGGACGGCCACCGGGACGTCCGCCGCGCGTGCGAGGGCGAGGGTCGCGAGACCGATCGGTTCCAGGGAGCCGTGGTAGCGGGCGGTGTTCTCGCTGATCTGGAGGATCACCGGCAGCCCGGCGGCCTCCGCCCCGCCGACGATGGCCTGCGCGTGTTCGATCTGCACGACGTTGAAGGCCCCGAGGCCCGTAGCGGCGGAACGGGCCTCGTGCGCAAGGGCACCGGTGGATATGAGCGGCATGGGCTTCCTTCGCAGTGCGTGAATCCTGGTGGATGATGCTCGAAGTTGCTCATTTATAGCGCGCTTAAAGCAGATTGAAAAACAGTTGGTCCACGAAAACCGCCCCCGGCGGTGGCCGGGGGCGGCTGTCGTGGCGCGGGCGGCGGGGCTACTCGCAGGCCACGCCGTCACCGTCGCGGTCGAGGTGGGAGGCGTAGCCGGGGTCGCCCCGGTGGATGGGGGCGGCCCCGGCGGCGCGTACGGCGGTGCAGTTCGCGTAGTAGGTGCTGCCTCCGCCGCCCCCCGAGCTGCCGCCGGTGGACGAAGAGCCCCCGGAGGATCCGCCGCTCGACCCGGACGAGCCGTACGGTTCGCAGCCCACCCCGTCGTTGTCCCGGTCCAGATGGGCCGCGTATCCCGGGTCCCCGCGGTGGACGGGAGCGGCTCCGGCGGCCCGCGCGGCGTCGCAGTTCTCGTAGTACACCGAGGGCTCGGCCGGGGCCTTCGTCTTCTGCGCGGGCGTCGGCTTGGGCTTGGGCTTCGGTGTCGGTGTGGGGGTGGGTGACGGGGTGGGTTCGGTGACGGTGATCCGTACGTGGGCGACGGCGTCGAGCGCCGTCTCGTCCTTCACCGCGACCCGGTAGGTGAACTCGTCCTCACCGGTGTGACCGGCCTTCGCGGTGTACGTCAGCGAGGTCCCGTCCACCGTGACGGTGCCGTACCGCGGCTCGCCGTCGACGGTGAGGGTGAGGCGGGCCGGTCCGAAGGTGGAGAGGAGCGGTGCGTCGGTGCCGTCCTGACGGGTCACCGTGTCGTTGGCGAGGGCGTCGACCGTGACCTCCTCGCCGGCGTCGGCGCCGGCCGTGTCGTCGGTGAGCGCCAACTCGCGTCCCCCGGTGGGGGAGGCGGACGCGGTGGGCGACGTGTCCGCCACCGTCTTCGCGTCCTGCCCCGCCCTGCCGCCCCCGCATCCCGCCAGGACCAGTGCCAGGACGGCGGCTCCCGCCGACATCCGGAGCGGACCGTTCGTGATGGTCGACCTCATGTGCCCCCCAAGGCGTGTACGCACGTTCTGTGCAGCTGAGGACGTGATGCTCGCAGTGGTCGCCGGGTGCGGCGGTGGCCTTGCGGGAAAGGAAGCGGAATCGTGATGAAAGTGTGGAGGAACGATGACGTCCACATGAATGGGCAGACCTCGGTGCACGGACCTTCCGGGGCCTGCACCCGCCCGGGCAGGTCCCGGACCTCGAGCCGGTGTGCGCTCCGGGTGATCCACATGCGGTGACGGGGCCCCGGGACGAGTATCGGGAGTACGGGCGGTGGCCCGGCTCGCGCCCTGGCCCTCTCGGGCCGGTTCTCCCTTCCGGGCGCACCGGACCGCCTCCCGGCCAGCCATCAGCCGGGGGGACGGGAGGTACGGATGCCGCGTCCCCTGTGGACCGGAGCGATCAGCTTCGGACTGGTCACGATCCCGATCAAGGTCGTGTCCGCCACCGAGAACCACTCGATCTCCTTCCACCAGTACCACCTGGAGGACATGGGCCGCGTCCGCACCCGCAAGGTGTGCGAACTCGACGGCGAGGTCCTCTCGCAGGACGAGATCGGCAAGGGGTACGAGGTCGCCAAGGACAGGACCGTGCCGGTCACCGACGAGGAACTCGACCGGATGCCGCTGCCGACGGCGAAGGCGATCGAGATCGTGGCCTTCGTGGACGCCGGGAGTGTCGATCCGGTGCGGATCAGCGACAGCTACTACCTGGCCGTCGACGGACAGGTCGCGGCGAAGCCGTACACCCTGCTGCGCAAGGCGCTGGAGCGCAGCGACAAGGTCGCCGTCGCGAAGTTCGCCTGGCACAACCGGGAGCGCCTGGGGCTGCTGCGGGTGCGGGACAACGCGCTCGTGCTGCACGCCATGCGGTGGCCGGACGAGATCCGTAGCCCGGAGTCCCTGGCCCCCCGGGACGTCGAGCTGGAGGAGGGCGAGATCGAACGGGCCGTCCAGCTCACCGACAGCATGGCCCTCGACGGTATCTCCGGCTTCAAGGACCGCTACCGGGAGGCACTGGAGGAGCTCATCGCGGCCAAGTCCGAGGGCAAGGAGCTGCCGGAGCCGCGCGAGGGCGAGGAGGAGGAGCCGGGCAAGGTCATGGACCTGATGGCCGCACTCAACGCCTCGGTGGAAGCGGCGCGGGAGTCCCGGGGCGAGGAGGGCGAGGGCGGACACGCGACGGTGCACGAGATGAAGTCCGGCACCCGTGGGCGGGCCGCGAAGAAGACGGCGAAGACGGCGAAGTCGGCGAGTGCGGCCAAGAAGCCGGCCAAGAAGGCCGCGGCGAGGAAGCGCACGGCGTCCTGAGCGGGCGGGACGCCCGGGGCACGGGGCGATTTCCCGCGCCCCCGGGGACGGGTCGGTTCCCCACGCCCCGGGGGAGGGGGGCGGCCGTCCCCGGGCCTTGGGGGAGTGGGCCGGCCCCCGGGTCCCTCACCCGACCCGCCCCCGGCTTCATGTCTCCAGGTCGTCCGGTGCCAGATCGGGCCGCAGCCGGTGCCAGGACGGTTGGCGCAGACGGCCCGCCCTGGTCCGGGTCGAGTACCGCACCTCGCCGACCAGCCGTGGCAGCACCCACCGCGCCCCGGCCACGCGCGGCGCCACGTCGAAGGGACACGTGTCGATCGCGGCCACCCGCAGCAGCTCGGCGAGCCGGTGCCGCTCGGCGTCGCTCCACCCGGTGCCGACACTCCCCGCGTACCGCAGCCCGCCCTCATGCCGTTCGCCGACCAGCAGCGCACCGGGCAGCCCGCCGAGCCTGCCCCGGCCGGGCACCCAGCCGCCGACGACGACGTCCGCCGTCAGGGCGTGCCGGATCTTGATCCAGGACCGGGAGCGGACCCCCGGTTCGTACACCGAGTTCAGCCGCTTGGCGAGGACGCCCTCCAGACCCGCCTCCCGGGTCATGTCCAGGGCCTGCCGTCCGTGTCCGACGACGACCGAGGGCGTCGACCAGCGCGGCCCGTCCAGCCCGAGCCCCTCCAGCGCGGCACGGCGCTCCCGGTACCCCAGGGACACGAGGCTCGCGTCGCGCAGGAACAGCGCGTCGAAGAGGACCAGCTGGGCCGGGACCCGCTCCGCCGCGCGGGCCGCCTTCGCGGGGGACCCGGAGAGCCCCATCCGGGACTGGAGGCGCTCGAAGTCGCTGCGCCCCTGGCTGTCCAGGGCGACGATCTCACCGTCCAGCACCGCCGGTACGCCGCCGAGTGCGGCTCCGAGCCCGGCCAGGTCCGGGTACGCGGCGGTGATGACCGTCCCCGAACGGGCTCGCAGCTCCATCGAGCCGTCACCCGGCAGATAGACCAGAGCCCGCTGCCCGTCCTGCTTCACCTCGTACGCCCACTGGTCGTCGACGGCGGCGGACGGGAGGGGGCCAGGGGTGGCGAGCATGGGGGCGAAGCGGGGCAGAGTGGACATGGCGGCACCCTCTCAGGAGAGCGTCACGCGCAGGGCCTCCGGCGGCCGTGTCGATCCGCCCCGCCCCGTACGACGGGCCCGGGTCAGGTCCCGCCGTGCCCCTGAGGTGCTTTTCGGGCCAGGAGGCAGGCGTGGGGGCGCTTCTGCCGGCCCTCGGGTTCCTGCTCCAGTCGGGCGGTGACGTCGAGGCCGGCCCGGGTGAGCAGGTCGGCGAGGCGGGACAGGGGGAGGAAGTAGCTCCGGTAGGACACCGGGTGGCCGAAGGCCAGGTCCGGGCTCAGCTCCTCGTCGCTCCCGGTCCAGTCGCCGATGAGCAGCAGGCCGCCGGGGGCCAGCACGCGGTGGAACTCAGCGAAGAGCGCGGGCAGTCGGTCCGGCGGGGTGTGGTGGACGGAGTGCCAGGCGAGGATGCCGCCCAGCGTTCCGGACGCGGTGTCCAGCGCGGCCATCGGGCCCTCGGTGAAGCGCAGGCCGGGGTGGTTGCCGCGGGCCAGGGCGATCATCTTCGGCGACACGTCGACGCCGAACGCCCGCAGTCCCAGGGCGGCCAGGTGCGCCGTGGTCCGGCCGGGACCGCAGCCGAGGTCCGCGACCGGGCCGGAGCCGGCCGCCCGCACCAGGTCGGCGAAGACGGCCAGCATGCCGCGGTTGAGCGGGTCCATCCCGGACGGAGGGGGACCTGGGCGAAGTAGTCGGCCGCGAGGGTGTCGTACGAATCCCGGACGGCGGCCAGGTAGGCCGGTGAGGTCATGCCCGGGAGCATACGGCGGGCCCCCGGATCCCCCGGGCGTGGGCCGCATGCCGGTCAACGGGTCGAACACCGCACGTCCTGGCGGGTCGCGGCTCATCCAGGGACGGGTTGTCCCTGGATGAGCTGTGCCTTCATCCGGCCGCGCGGGAAGCGGATCGTGGAAGTCGGCGGAACGACCGCCCGGGGCCCAGTGGCTCCGCCGTCCTTCCAGGAGTCTTCGATGAACCAGTACACGATCGCCCTCGTCACCGGCGGGAACCGCGGGCTCGGCCGGGCCACCGCCCTCGCGCTCGCCGGGCAGGGCACCGACGTGATCCTGACCTACCGGTCGAACGAGGAGGAGGCCGCTGCCGTCGTCGACGCCGTCGCCGCCCTCGGCCGCAAGGCCGTCGCCCTCCGGCTCGACACCACCGCGCTCGACGCCTTCCCGGACTTCGCGACGGCCGTGCGTGAGGCACTGCGCGACACCTGGGACCGCGACACCTTCGACTTCCTCGTCAACAACGCCGGGTCCTCGGTGTTCACCCCGGTCGGCGGCACGACCGTCGAGGCCTTCGACCTCCTGGGGAACGTGCACTTCAAGGGCGTCGTCTTCCTCACCCAGGAACTGCTGCCGCTGCTCGCCGACGGAGGCCGCATCGTCAACCTGTCGACCGGACTCGCCCGGTTCTACGGCGAGGGCTACGCGATCTACGCCTCCTTCAAGAGCGCGGTGGAGACGTACACCCGCTACCTGGCACAGGAGCTCGGCGGGCGCGGCATCAGCGTCAACGCGGTCGCCCCGGGCCCGGTCGCCACGGACTTCGCCGGCGGAGTGCTGCGCGACAACGAGCAGGTCCGCGCCCACCTCGCGGAGCAGACGGCCCTGGGGCGGGTCGGTGAGCCGGAGGACATCGGCGGTGTGATCGCGGCGCTCCTCGCCCCCGGTACCCGCTGGATCACCGGCCAGCGCATCGAGGCGTCCGGCGGATCCCGGCTGTGAAACCGGATCCGGGCGGCGGGCGGGGCACAATCGCAGCCATGGACCGTGCACAACTCGCCGATTTCCTGCGCACCCGGCGCGAGGCGCTGCAGCCCGAGGACGTCGGTCTGCCCCGGGGCGCCCGCCGTCGCACCCAGGGCCTGCGCCGCGAAGAAGTGGCCGCCCTGGGCGGGATGTCCCCCGACTACTACGCCCGTATCGAGCAGCAGCGCGGGCCGATGCCGTCCGAGCCGATGCTCGCGGCCCTCGCCCGGGGCCTGCACCTCACACTGGACGAGCGTGACCATCTCTTCCGCATGGCGGGCCACAACACGCCCAGCAGGCGGCCGAGCACCGATCACGTCTCCCCCGGCGTGATGCGCGTCCTCGACCGGCTCCAGGACACCCCGGCGCAGATCGTCAACTCCCTGGCCGAGACCCTGGTCCAGACGCCGCTCGCCGTGGCGCTGCTGGGCGACGAGACGGACTTCACGGGACTGGACCGCAGCCTGGTGTACCGGTGGTTCACCCACCCCTACGCCCGGCGGATCTACCCCGAGGCCGACCACGCGAGGCACAGCCGGATCCTCACCTCCGAGCTGCGCACCGCGTACTCGCGCCAGGGGGCGGACTCCCGTGCGGGCCGCATCGTGGACGCCCTGCTGGAGCGGAGCGAGGAGTTCACGGAGCTGTGGAGCGCACACGAGATCGGAGTGCGCCGCGAGGGCGACCGCAAGCGCATCAGCCACCCCGAGCTGGGCGTCCTCGACCTCCAGTGCCAGTCCCTGTACGACGCCGACCAGTCACAGGCCCTCCTGGTCTTCACCGCCACCCCCGGCACCGACAGCCACGAGAAGCTGCACCTGCTCGCGGCGGTCGGCGCCCGGGACCCGCGCCGCTGAGGGCCGCCCACGGCACGTCAGAGGACCGGCGGGACAGGCGCGGTGAACGTGACGTCGGCGGCCCGGGCGGTCACGTCGGCGTCCCTGCTGAGCGGCCAGGCGGCGACCCTGGCGACCACGGCGGCGGGCACCACGTCACTGACGCCGGGCTCCGCCGGAACGTCGTGCGTGGCGTGCCCGTCGTACGGCAGGACCACCCGGTAGCCCAGGGCGAGCGCGGTACGGGCCGTCGCCTGCACGCACATCTCCGACATCAGCCCGCAGACGGCGACCGACCGCACCCCCGCGTCGGTCAACAGGGCCCGCAGCGGCGTCTCCCGGAAGCTGTCGTCGTACGTCTTGCGGACCACGACCTCGGCCGGGCCGGTGCGGACGGGGTGGTGGAGCTCCCAGCCGGGCGTCCCGGGCTCCTCCTGTACGGTACTCAGAAAAGTGACTAGGCATTTCCTTGACCAGGGGCCCGTCGGGGCGCCCGGGGAGCGGGAGTGAAGGAGGCGGGCCGATGGCCCTGCGGCACGCGGTACTGGCGGCGCTGCTGGACGGCGAGTACAGCGGCTACCAGCTGGCGAAGGCGTTCGACATCGGCGTCGCGAACTTCTGGCACGCCGTCCCCCAGCAGCTCTACGCCGAGCTGACCAAGCTGGAGAAGGAAGGGCTGGTCGCCGGCCGCCAGGTGATCCAGGAGACCCGCCCCAACAAGCGCGTCTTCCGCGTCACCGAAGCCGGCCACGCGGAGCTGGAGCGTTTCGCCACGGACGTCTCCAAGCCCTCCTCCATCCGCGACGATCTGCTGGTCAAGGTGCAGGCCGCCGACCGTGTCGACACCGGTTCGGTCATCGAGCAGCTGGAGGAGCGGGCCTCGGCGGCCGACGGGAAGATCGAGCTGCTCGGCCAGGTCCTCCGGCGCCTGCGCGGCGACGCCGCCGAGGAGGAGTTCCTGCGCACCGGCGACCGCGTCGGGCCGTACCTGACCTGTCTGCGCGGCCTCTCCTTCGAACAGGAACACCGGGACTGGTGTCTGCGTACCGCGGGCATCCTGCGGGAGAGGCAGGCGCACCATGCCGGACGTTGAGTACCTGCGCTACGTCGCCCTGGGCGACAGCCAGACCGAAGGTGTCGGTGACGGGGACGACACCACCGGTCTGCGCGGCTGGGCGGACCGCCTCGCCGAACATCTCGCCGCCCTGAATCCGGAGCTCCGCTACGCCAACCTGGCCGTACGGGGACGCGTCGCCCGGCAGGTCCGCGCCGAGCAGCTGGCGCCCGCCCTGGCGCTCCGCCCCGACCTGGTCACCGTCGTCGCCGGGGTCAACGACCTGCTCCGTCCGTCGTTCGACGCGGGCCGGGTCGCGGGGCAGCTGGAGGAGATGTTCGCCGCGCTCACCGCGTCCGGGGCCCGGGTGCTGACCCTGACCTTCCCCGACGTGGCCAGGATCGCGCCCATCGCCCGGCCGGTGCGGGGCCGGGTCTTCGACGTCAACGACCGCATCCGCGAGGCGGCGGCCCGCCACGGTGTCACCGTCGCCGATCTGGCGCCCTTGCCCGTGGCCACCGACCCCCGGCTGTGGAGCGAGGACCGGCTGCACGCGAGCCCTCTCGGTCACGCCCGGATCGCCGCGGCCGCCGCGTACGCGCTCGGACTGCCCGGCAGCGACGACACCTGGGCGCTCCCCCTCCCGCCGCAGCGGCTCCCGTCCCGCCTGAACGCCGCCGGGGCCGAGCTGCGATGGGCGGCCGGATTCCTCGGACCTTGGATCGGGCGCCGGTTGCGCGGCAGGTCCTCCGGCGACGGCCGTGCCGCCAAGCGCCCCGAGCTGCTGCCGCTGGGAGGCCCGTCACCCGCCGCCGCGTCGTCCTGACCCCGCGTGAGCTCCGGTCGGCCACGCGTCGGTTGACGGTGCCGGTCGGATCGGTGGGGCCGCTGTAGGGTGCTGCGAAGTCGGGGCGAAACCGGCATATCACCTCTCCGTGTGGGCAAGGAAGGGGACGCCATGAAGATCGCAGTGCTCGGTGGGACGGGGCTCATCGGCTCGCGGGTCGTGAAGTGCCTGGAGGCGGCCGGGCACGAGGCCGTCGCGCTGTCGAAGTCCACCGGGGTCGACCTGCTGACCGGTGAGGGGCTGGCCCCCGCCCTCGAAGGAGCCGACGCGGTCGTCGACGTGACGAACTCGCCGACCTTCGACGAGGCGTCGTCCGCCTTCTTCCGGACGACGACGGAGCACCTCCTCGCGGCCGCACGGGAACAGGGCGTCGGCCACGTGGTGCTCCTGTCCGTCGTCGGCGTGGACCAGGTGCCGGGACTCGACTACTACCGGGCCAAGGTGCTCCAGGAGGACATGGTCAAGGCCGGCCCGGTCCCGTACTCGATCATCCGTGCCACGCAGTTCTTCGAGTTCGTGGACGACATCATGTCCTGGTCCGCCGACGAGGAGACCGTCCGCCTGCCCAGGACCCGGGTGCAGCCGATCGCCGCGGCGGACGTCGCCCAGGCGGTCGCGGAGGCGGCCGTGGAACGTCCCTTCCGGGCCACCGACGACATCGCGGGCGCCGACGTCTTCCCGCTCGACGAGCTCGGCAGGGTCACTCTCGCCGCGCGCGGTGACCGGCGCACCGTCACCACCGACGACACGGCCGGGATGTTCGCGGCGGTCCCGGAGGACGCGATCATCGCGGGCCCGGACGTCCGTATCGCCCCGACCCGCTACCGCGACTGGCTGGCGGGCTGATCGGCCGGGGCGCCTGACCCGCTCCGGCGGCGCGGGTCACACCCGCACGATGCGTTCGACCGCCGCCTGCACGAGCTGGTCGCGCTCCGCCTCCGAGAACACGTCCGGCAGGGTGAGCTGTTCGACGATGAGCCAGTTCAGGGTCAGGATCAGCAGGCGGACGGCGGTGGCGTCGCCGGGCAGGCCCGATGCCTCGTGATAGGCGACGTTGGCGTCGACGTCCGACCGGACGCGCTCGGTCAGCACCCGGCGCAGTTCAGGGCGGCGGGTGGCCTCCAGGCGCAGCTCCAGCAGGGCGAGGTAGCCCGTGCGGAAGCCGCTGACCCGGCCGACCAGCTCGCGCATCAGCCGGGTGTAGCCCTCGTGGTCCGGTGTGGTGGTGCGCTGGCGGGCGATCGTCTCCTCGTCCGGCCGGAGCCGCTCGTAGACCCGGCCGCCTGCCTGTGTGAGCAGGTCGTCGCGGCTGGCGAAGTAGTTCGAGGCCGTGCCCACCGGGACGGCGGCCTCGGTGTCCACCGCCCGGAAGGTCAGACCGCGCGCCCCTTCCCGGGCCAGCACCTCGATCGCGGCGTCCACGAGGGCGGCCCTGCGCTCGTCGTTCTTGCGCACCATTGCATTCACTCCAGTTGTAGTACTACGGTGTAACCACTTCAGCCACAGTACTACGAATGGAGCCCACCCATGCGCAAGCTCGTGTACTACGTCGCCGTGAGCATCGACGGCCGCATCGCCGGGCCGGGCGGCGAGTTCGACTTCTACCCCTTCGGCGACGACGGGCAGGCCGCCGCCTACTCCTCCTGGATGAACAGCCGCTACCCGGAGACGGTCCCGACCGTCGCCCGGGACGTGTTCGGCCTCACCGATACGCCCAACGCGTCCTTCGACGCCGTGGTGATGGGACGCGGCGCCTACGGCCCCGCCCTCGACGAGGGCATCACGAGCCCGTACGCGCACCTGCGCCAGTACGTGGTCTCCAGCACCCTCGCGAGCGACATCGACCCGGCCGTGACCGTGGTGGCCGAGGATCCGGTCGGCTTCGTCCGCACCCTCAAGCGGGAAGAGGGCAAGGACATCTGGCTCTGCGGCGGAGGCCGGCTCGCCGGCGAGCTGCTGCACGAGATCGACGAGCTGCTGATCAAGAGCTACCCGGTGGTGGCGGGCGCCGGGATCCCGGCGTTCGACGGCGCGTTCGACCCCACCGTCTTCGAGGTGGCCGAGCGCACCGCCTTCGGCAACGGCGTCACCCTCACCCGGTTCGTCCGGGGATGACGCCCTGGCGGCCTCGGGAGACGCGAGGACACGACGGCCGGCAGAGGCGGGTGGCGGGGCGGGAACCGTCTCTGCCGGCCGGCGCGGAACGTGAGCGGCCGGGTCAGGCCGCGGTGCAGGTGGCGCCGTTGAGCGTGAAGGCCGCCGGGGCGGCGTTCGCGCCAGTCAGGGTGCCGGTGAAGCCGACGGTGACCGAGCCGCCGGCGGCGATCGTGGAGGTGTACGAGGCCGGGGTGACGCTCACCGCGCCCCCGCTCTGCGTCGCGGTGCCGCCCCACATGTTCGTGACGGTCTGCCCGTCGGCGAAGGCGAAGCCCAGCGTCCAGCCGTCGACGGCGGCGGCGCCGGTGTTCCGGAGGGTGATCTCCCCCTGGAAGCCGCCCGGCCACTCGCCGATCACCCGGTAGCCCACGGAGCAGGCGCCCCCGGGCACGCTGCCGCCCTCGTCGGTGGTGACCGACACCGTGCCGGAGCGCGCCGAACGGTTGCCGGCCGCGTCCCGGGCGTAGACGGCGAAGCTGTACGCGGTGCCGGCGCTCAGACCGGTCACGGTGACCGAGGTGGCCGCGGAGGAGGCGACCTTCGTCTCGGAGCCGCCGGTCACGCGGACCACGTCGTACGCGGTGACGCCGACGTCGTCGGTGGCGGCACTCCAGCCGAGGGTGACGGAGGTCGCCGTCACCCCGGAGGCCGTCGGGGTGCCGGGTGCGGTCGGGGCCTCGGTGTCGCCCCCGCCCTGCCCGCCGCCGAAGACCGTGGCCTCACGGGACGTCTCGGTGATGCCGTCGGGGCCGTGGAGGACGCGCTCGCCCCACGAGCTGAGCCGGGTGGGGTCGAAGTCGAGGACCAGGTCGAGGACCGGATCCGTGTTGCCGCTCCAGGACCAGGCCAGGTAACCGAGCCCCAACTCCTCGGCGGTGGCCATCATCGTGTCCTCGTCCGGGTCGCCGTACTGGTCCGCGGGGCCGCCGAACTCGCCGATGAGCAGGGGAAGTCCGGCGTCGACGAAGGCGTTGAGGTAGTCGGTGACCTTCGCGGCGGTGTCGTAGACGCTGTACATGTGGATCGAGAAGATCAGATTGCCGGTCGGGTCGGCGTCGTACACGCTCCGGGCGTCGGCCCGCATGACGCCCTCCCAGTCCTGGCCCCAGTTGGGCGCGTCCACCATGATCGTGTGGGCGAAACCGGCGGCGCGCAGCTTCTGGATCGCGGCCGTCGTGGGGGCGGTCCAGCCCGCCGGATCGGCGTTGCCCCAGGGCTCGTTGCCGATGTTGATGACGACGTAGTCCTCCTCGCCGTCGAGTACGTCCTTCAGGCCGATCCAGTAGTCGGCCGCGTGGTCGAGGGTTCCGGCGGCGGCGTCCTCCCCGTACCCGGTGGTGTCGTGGACCTCCAGGACGCAGATGAGCCGCTCGGCCTTGCACCGGGCGATGATCGAGGCGACGTCCTCGGGGCTGTTCTCGCTCCAGCGGTAGCCGTCGGACAGCACCACGCGGACCGTGTTCGCGCCGGTCGCCTTGATGTCGGCGAGGGACTGGGTCTCGCCCGGATACCAGGTGTGGGCGTGGTTGATGCCGCGCATGACGAAGTCGTTGCCGTTGCCTTCGACCAGGCGCCCGTCGCTGATGTGGAGGCCGGCGGCCCGCGCCTCCGCCCGCTGGGGCAGGTCCGCGGCCCGCGCGGTGGCCGGGCCGAGGGCTCCGGCGAGGGCGAGCCCCAGGAAGGCGGCCAGACCTCTCAGCAGAAGGGCCAGGGGCTGTGGTCGTCGTGCTGTGCGTATCGCTGTTCTCACTGCGACTCCTGGGGGTGGACGCGAGGAGGACCGAGCATCGGCAGGAAAGTATGGGAGCGCTCCCATAAAGCCACCCCGTCAGGGGCACGTCAAGACGTTCGACGGAAAACCCAGGTGCGGAGGCCGCCGCTGACGGGCACGGTCCACCCCGACACGGCCATCACGACGAACCGGACGGGTACCGGCAACGGCTGCCTGACGCGCTACGGCTGGACCGCGAACCCCCTGGCCGAGTACTGCGTCGTCGACAACCGGGGCCCCTGCCGGCTGACGGGCACGTACAAGGGAACCGTCACGAGCGACGGCGGGACGTACGGCATCTACCGGACGCCGGTGCGGCGGCCCGTCCGTCGAGGGCGCGAAGGCGTTCGACCAGTACCGGAGCGTGGGGCAGGCGAAGCGGACCGGCGGGACCATCACCGCCGGGAACCACTTCGACGCGTGGGCCGGGGCCGGGATGCCCCTGGGCGGTTTCGGCTACTGCATGACGCTGGCGGCCGAGGGGGTGTCAGGGCAGCGGCGACTCGGACGTCACGGTGAGCGGCTGAGCCGTCCGCACGTGGAGGGCGGGCACGGTGACGGCCCGCATGCCCGTCGCGGCTCGTGTGTGACGGCCTGTGCGTGTCGGCCTGTGTGTGCCGGCCTGTGCGTGCCGGCCTCCGTGCGACCGGTCGGGGGTGGTGCGCGGCGGCTGACGGCCTTGAGTGGTGGCTCGACTGCCCGAGGCCCCGAGAACGACCCCTGCGGCGCGGCGCCCTCCCGTCGTCGTGCCGCAGAGGTCGTCGATGTTCCGGGCCTGCCTCGGGCGTCTCGTGTGCGCACGTCCACCGCCCCGAAGTCGGCTACTCCGCGGGGGCGTTGCTTCGACGCGGGAGGTTCGACCCGGTATCGCTTCGCTTGGCCCCCGCCGCTTCGCCCCTTCTGCCCGGCCGCCCCCGCCGTCTCGGGCGACCCCGAGCCCGGTTGGCCGACCATGGCTGAGGGAGTTCCTGTACCGTCGTCCCGGGCCCGAACCGTTCAGGCGTGTCACGCGCCACCGCACGCCGGCGCGCGCCCGGTGCCCCGTCCCGTCGATCGCCTGCCGATGGTCCCCCCACCCCAGTCAAGTCACCTGTCACCTCCGGGACTTCGCTCACCCGACGACCGGCGTGGGTGAGGTCCGGTCGTGCGCGGATGCCGGGCCGCGACACCGCAACCCAGACGTGAGTAAGGAAATTGCATGGCACGTGAGCATGATCCTTCCAGCCACATACCGCCGCGCACGGGCGCGTCCTCAGGCGCCTCCGGTGCGTCCGGGAGTTCGCCGGTGTCGGTCCGGCGGGCAGTGCCGATGAGCGGGGCGGCCGGGGACCCCGGCGACGCCCTGACGCCGGGCGGCTCGCGCGGCCGTAAGGACACCTCGCCCACCTCGCCCACCGCGACCGGGCCCGACGCGGGCACGCGGGGGCCGACGAGCGAGAGCCCGGAGACGCTCGGCGGGAGCCCGGAGGCCGAGGGCTCCGAGAGCGGGACTCCCGAGGGTGCGGACACCCGGCAGCAGACCGAGGGGCGAGCGGGCGGCGCCAGAGCCGCCGGTGCGACTGACGGCGGCGGCACGGCGCGGGGCATCGGAGCCCCGGGGCCGACGGCCAAGGGGGCGGCCGAACCCGCATCGGCCGACTCCGAGGAGACGGCCGTCGTTCCGGCGGCGACACCGTCGTCGCCGTCCGCCACGGAGCCGGCTGCGGCGCTCGCGGCCGCCGGTGGCGTCGGCGGGTCCCCGGACGCCGAGGCGGCGGTAGCGGCGGCGGGCAGCGGGGGTGCGGGCGCCGGTACCCACGCCGACGACGTGCCGCCCGGCAGCCGACCGAAGAAACCGATGCTGGCCGCGGCGGCGATCGTCGGCGCGATCCTGATCTCCGTGCCGTTCCTCGTGGCGGGCCAGGACGACCGCAAGCCCGAGAAGGACCACACGCAGAACGCGGCAGGCACGGTCCTGGACACCGACCGCGTCGTGGTCCCGGAGACCTACACCAGCAAGTCGCCGAGCCCCTCCCCGACACCGAGCGAGGAGAAGGAGGAGAAGAAGGAGACGGAGAAGCCCTCCGAGTCACCCGCTCCCAAGCCGGTGATCGCACCGCCGCCGAGCACCCCGAAGAGCAAGCCGGCGGCCACGGTGACGGCGAAGGCGCCGCTGAACACGGCCGCCGGTGCGCTGAGCAGCCTCGCGAAGAACGACCCGCAGGGGCGGCACATCTGCTACCGGGCCTTCGTGTACGGAAGCGGCTGGCAGGCGCCGGTGTGCGACGGGACGATGACCGGGACGACGGGCCAGGGCAAGCAGATCACGGCCCTCAACATCGCGGTGTGGAACGTCGGCGGATCCTCCGCCAACGCCCTGCTCAACGACCCTTCCTCGACGAGCGGCAACGCCAAGTGGGCCCCGAACTGGACGGCAGTCGCCGCGGACGGCAAGGACAACTACATCGGCAGCTCGAAGAAGGACGCCCCCTTCATGACGGGCTTCGCCATGAACATCGGCAAGGGCAGCGTCTGTCACACCGCCAAGATGCGCGGTGGCGGCTGGGGCTCGCAGTTCTGCAAGAACGCCCGCCCCGAGTACATGTTCGTCGGCACCACCGCCAACGAGAACTGGTTCGAGGCCGTGAAGCTCACGGTGTGACCCACCGGGCTGACCACTTCGGCCCACACGGAGCCCCTGGTATCCACCGGGGGCTTCGCGCTGTCCGGCCGCCGGCCCGCACCTCCCTGTGACCTGACTGTTGCCGGAACTGTGGCCTCCATCACATGAGTTGCGGGGGCGTCCTGGTGGACTCGGCCGATGGCACTCCTGCTCCTCGTCCCGCTCGGGATCATCGCGGTCTTCGCCCTCGCCGGTTACGGCTTCGGCGCCCTCGGCCGGGTCGGCGTCCGGCAGGCGGACCGGGGCCTGCGGTTCCGCTGCGCCGCGGCCGTCCTGGGCGCGGGTGCGGTGGCTCTGTACACCTGGGGGCTGCTGCACGTCGGCGGTGCGGTCCTCGACGCGGAGGACGGCGGGGCCGGCTCCTCGCCCATGCGGTCGTGCCGTACGGCCGACGAGGCGCAGTGGTCCAGGTCCGTCGGCTACCGGGTGGACTACTTTCCGCTGCGGTTCGTCTGCGAGACGAGTGACGGGGGGAGCTACACCCCGGACACGGTCCCGGGCTACATCGGCCCGGCGGTGGGGGCCTTCGCCCTGGCGGCTGTGGTGTGCGGTGGCGCCGCGGCCGTCGAGTCGGAGCGCCGGACGCGGCGGCGGGGCGCGACCACGTGAGGAGATCCGGTGGTGACTTCGGCCGGTGACTTCGGTCGGCAACTTCGGTCGGCAACTCCGTCGGCAACTTTGGTGGGTAACTTCGGTTGTCAGGGGCGGATTGGTTAACTATGGTTGTCGCATGACGCCGCTGGAGATCACGCCTGCCGAGCAGACCGCACTCGAGAGCTCCCTCCTCGACGCGCTCAATCCACTCGCCGCCGCCCTGCGCGCCCGGGCGACCGGGCTTGCCGAGGACCAGATGTGGGATGCGCCCCCCGTCGACGTGACGCTGTCCGTCCTGGCCGCCTGGAAGGTCGTGGACGCGGAGGTCAAGAAGCTGACGGAGAGGGCGGCCAACACCGCCGGTTCGTACGGCGCGAGTTACGAGCAACTGGGCGCGGCCTGGGGGATAACCCGCCAGGGTGCCCGCAAGAAGTGGCCCGAAGCCGTCAACCGGGCGGCGGCCTCGGGTGCGGAGTCCGGCTCTCTCGAACTCTGCGGAGGCGCTGCCGTGCTGACGCACAATCCTTCGTCCACCCGCTGGTACTGGACGGGTCGGGCCGCCGACGGGACGCACGGCGAGAGCGACGGTGATTCCGGTTATGCCACGAAGGAGGAGGCGGCGGCCCACGCGGGCGCCTTCCTGCAGGCGCACAGGACCGTGCGGTGACGGGTCCCGGCGGTCCCGAGGAGACGAGCCGTCGCGCCGGGACGCGGGCCGCCCCACCCGCCCGTGGCCGACCCCCCGGCGTACCGGCTCAGGGCACGTACGGGCAGTAGCCCTGCGGGCAGAAGGACTCGGCAGCCACCGAGGCCGACTCCGCGTACGTGGCGTCCCACTCGTCGTCGGGGCCGGCGACGAGCACCACCCACCGCACCCCGTCCTCGGCGACGAAGGCCCTGAGCAGCGACCGCCGTACGGTGCCGTCCTCGCGCGGTACGCGGTACTCCAGCTCAGCGGTCTCCGACCCGTCGGTGGCGTCCAGCTCGTCCAGCCGGACGCGTTCGTAGCCGCCGGCCCGGCCCACCAGCCGGTCCGTCTCCTCCAGCGCGTCGTACGGGGTGTAGCCCGGCTCGGAGATCCGGTAGATCTGGAGCATCCCGTCCCCGTCGTCCGTCTCGTAGAAGACGACGACGCCCGCCTCCCGGGGGTCCTCCCGGCGCTGCCATTCCTCCCTGACCTGCACGCTGAAGCCCTGGGGGTCCTCCTGCCACACGAAGCCGGGCGGCGGCTCCTCGGCCGTGGGGGACTCGCCGTCGGGCGAGGGGGTACCCAATCCGGTGTCGCCCTCCTCGGTTCCGCCGGCACCCGCGGCCGTCCCGGCGGTGTCCGTCTCACCGGGGATGGCCTCGGCGGACGCCTCGACCCCCTGCGCCTCGTCCTCGCGGAAGATCAGCCGGCCACCCCCGAAGGCGACGGTACCCAGGACCGCTACCGCCAGCGCGACGGCCGCAATCCGCAGCCCCTGCTCCAGGGCGCGCGGCAGCCCGGTGTCCGGAGCCGGGGAGGGCTCCCACCGCTGGCCCTCGGTGTCCCACCCCTTCATGTCAGCATTCCGGTGATCACCTCGGTGGCCACCCCGGCCGCCGTCTGGCCGCCCACGGACCCGGCCGCCCGGCCCGCCAGCCCCACCAGCCTGCGCAGTCGGCTCCGGGTGACCCGGCCGGTGGCCTGGATCTCCCGCTCGGCTTCGGCGGCCTCCGCCCGGAGTTCACCCGACTCGCCGCGCAGCAGCCGCAGTGCGTCCACGAGTTGCGGCGTCGCCTCGATGAACTGCTCCGACCGGTCGGTGGCCCGCGCGTCCGGCCCCGACGCCGCCGCGCCCCCGGTCATCCGCCCGATGGCGATGCCGCCGGGGACCGGGGCCACGACGGGCGGCGGCGCCTCGTCCGCGCCGCGCGGGCGGCCGATCCGCCTGCTGACGTCCTCGGCCTCCGCCCTCGGCCCGGCGGCGGCGGCACCTCCGCCGAACTCGCCGATGACGATGCCGCCCGGCGGTACGGCACCCGCCGGGTCCGTACGCGTCGGTTCCTCGTCGGTGTCCGGCTCCCGGTCGGCACGCTCTGCCTCGCCCCTTGCACCCATGTCCCCGCCGTCCCTGCTCTCTCGGCTCGTCGCTCGTGTCGTGCGCGTCATACGCGTCGTTCTGGTGATTCAGCCGGTCCGCGTCGTCCTTGAGGCCGTCGTCGCTCGTGCGGCTCGTGCGGCTCGTCGGCCGGCGACCCGCCGGGCCACCGCCCCGTCACCGGAGCGGACGGCCCCGGCCGCCCCCGTCATCGGCCGTCCTGACGGCCGATGACCTGCTGCAACGCCCCATCGGCCCGTGCCCTGGCGCCCCGGCCCGTGGCCACCGCGCCGCCGCTCATCGTCCCGATGAAGACGCCACCGTTGCTCACCTGGACGATCTGCTGCTCCAGCTGGCCCGTGTCATGGCCCTTCTCACTGAGCGCCTGGAGCGCCCCCGTACCGATGCGTTCCTGGATCGTCTTGAGGTAGCGGCTGACGTCCATCCGTTGGAACGGTGACTGGCCTCGTACGGACGCCAGTTCCCTTACGGACGCGGAGGCTCCCTCGGGCGAGTCGGCCCGCGCGCTCACGTATCCATGGCTCCGGGCCGCCCAACGGACCGTGCTCTCCAGTGAACGCGCGGCGGAGAAGGCCGCCGCCACCCCGGCGGCCGGAGCGGTCAGCAGCGCTCGGGCCACCGCGATCGCCGGGTACGCACGCCCCCGCTCGACGACGGCGTCGACGAGCCCGAACTCCGGCCTGAGCGGGTCCAGTACATGCGGAACGACCTCCAGCACCAGCAACTCGCCCTGGGTGTGCACCCGGACCAGTACGGACACCACCACCTGGTGCTCCCACGCGCTGACCCGGACCCGCAGGAAGTGCCGTCGCGCCTCTCCGCCCTCGCCGACCGACGCGAGCCGGTGCGTCACCGCCGCCGTCTCGCCGTGGTCGACCTCGTGCCTCGGTGGCCCCGACGGCAGATAGACCAACTCGTCGATCTCCACGTCCCGGAGACGGTCCAGACCGGACGGGGGCACCGGCAACCGGCCGAGGTCCGCCAGCCGCTCCCGTACGCAGTTCAGCACCCCGGCAGCGGTGAGCGGCTCCGATCCGGCCTCCGGCCTGCGACGCAGGTCCATCACGAGGGACCAGGACGGCAGGGCGCGCCCCGACCCGACGAAGGGCCGAGCCGGTTCGTACAGGACGATCCCCGAGTTCTGCTCCCTGTCGATGGCCTGCCCGACCTCCCGCAGCCACTCGGGCCCGGTCAGTTCCTCCCGTGGCCGTTGCCGGAAGGTCTCGGCCGGGAGCCGGTCGCACATCACGGCCTCCACCGCACTGCGGTGCCTCCACACGGGGATCACCATCAGCAGGGGAAAGACCACGGCCATCCAGTTGGCGGAGGCGTTCCACACGGCGGCGAGCGCCGCTGCCCAGTACAGGGCCGTCAGGACGCGGGGCACGAGGGCCACCACCCAGGTCCGGCCGCCGCTTCCGGGCAGCAGACCGTCCAGCGAGTACACGCTGGTGCCACGCCCCGAGATGTTCCGTACGAACCACAGCAGCCCGCTCACGAGGGCGTAGTTCAACGCCCAGACACCGGACCCCGGATAGCGCTGGGGCCCGCCGAAGAAGTCGAACGCGTCGGTGGGGAGGAAGAAGCGGCGCTCGGTGTAGCTCTGGCCGTAGGCGTCGGCCAGGCTCCAGGAGGTCATCCAGCCGAACTCGTCCCCGTACAGGTCCGCCAGCCAGAACAGCACCCACAGGAGGGCGATCCAGCCCCCGGCGTGCAGTTCGAGCCGGCGCGCCCGTAACGCATGGGCCAGCACCGGAACGACGTCCACCCCGACGGAGGGGGCCACCGCCCTTCCGTCGTGCTCGGCCAGCTCCTCCACCACTCGACGCCGGAATCGGGCCTGGAGGTAGGGACCCGCGCAGAGCAGACGGGTGGTGCCGGTATGGGAGTACCTGCTGGGGGAGGGGTGGGGCGCCGCGCCGGGGACCGACGGATCGGGTTCCGGGGTCGGCTGAGCAGGAACCGTCAAGGTGGCCCCAATTCCTCTTCATAGCCGCGAGTTGCGGCGGAACGATTGCTATGAGGCGCAGACTGTAGACCAACCGATGGCTTTGCGCCACAGGCTTGTTACGCAGGGCGACCGTTGGGGCGGGTGTGGCGTCGGAGAGGCGATTTCAGGGCCGCCCGACGACGCCCACGGAACAACGCCGGGAGCCGCTACTCGCCGCGGTCGGGGAGATGTGCTTCGATTCCGCGGTGACGAGCGAGAGCGGCGGCGACAGCGCCAACGTATCCGGTGCGACGGCGGCTCAGGCGGTTCGGTACGTCAGGCCCCGGGCGGACCGAGACCTCGACGCCTGCGTCCGCGCGCTGGCACAGGTCCATGAGCACGACGGCTACCCGGTCAACTGGCCTGCCGACCCCGTCGCATGGCTGGCGCAGCCCACGCTCGTGGCCGCTTGGGTGGCGGAACTGGACGGCCGGGTCGCGGGCCATGTCGGCCTGTCCCGGTGCACCGCCGGTGAGGTGGCCCCGGGGGTGTTCGGCGCCCGGGAGGGTGTGGACGTCGACGAGATCGCGGTGGTCAACCGGTTGTTCGTCGCCCCGTCGGCCCGCGGCCACGGACTCGGCGCGCTGCTGATGGCACGCGCACACGAAGCGGCACGGGAACGAGGCCTGCACCCGGTACTCGACGTGGTGGCGACCGACACCGCGGCGACGGCCCTGTACGAACGGCTCGGCTGGCAGTTCCTGACCACGACCGAACAGCAGTGGGGCCCGGACCGGAGAGTGACCCTCCACTCCTATGGGCCGCCGGCGGACTGACGAGGCTCTGCGGCCCGCGCCGCGAAACGGCCTGGCCATGTGTCGCGGCCCGCGCCTTCCACCACCGCACAGGTCGGGGCCCGCAAACAGGGACCCACCGCGGCGAACCAGGTGACCCCCATGCCCGGCGTCGGCGCGTCCTGCGATACTTCGTGGCTGTGACCAGCGAAAAGACCATCCGGGTAGGGGAGCCGTCCAGGCCGCGGATGCCGGAGAGACGTGCGGTTCGGTCGTGGCAGGACGCCGAGCACAACGCCGCTGCCTGGATGCGGTACTGGGGATACCGCGACGCGCGTGCCGAGCCCGGGGGTGCCGACGGCGGCATAGACGTGTGGTCGGCCCGTGCCCTGGGCCAGGTCAAATACCAGGCGGCGGCGGTGGGCCGCCCGGACCTGCAGCGGCTGTTCGGCGCGCGCGGCCGCATGCTGGACCGGCACCTGTTCTTCTTCACCGGCAGCAGTTACGCCGCGCCGGCCGTCGCTTACGCCCTTGAGAACGACATCGCGCTGTTCGTCTACGGCCTCGACGGATCGATGGAGGCACGCAACGCCCCCGCCCGCCGGGCGGTCGAGGCCGCTCGGCGGGCGGGGGCCACGTCGGAGCCCGAACCCGTCCGCTCTCCCCCACCCACGACACCGGCGCCAGCGGCACGACCTCACGCCATGGCGGCCGACCCGCCGAAGAAGCGCCACCCCGGGACCAGCCGCCTGCTTCTCGGCCTCTTCCTGGCGGCCGTCGCGGTGTTCCTGCCGGGTTCCGAGTCCTTCAGCCCCCAGCCCGACCGGCTCCTGGCAACGGCGGCGCTGCTCGTCATCCCCTGCTGCCTGCTGGTATGGGGCGCCGCCACCCGATCGTCCCGGCGCTTCTGGCCCACGGGGCTGAGCCTCTTCCTGTTGGACCTTCCCGTGGCGTGGGCGGTCAACGCACAACTATGGCAGGGCGACGCCTTCGACCTGCTCCTCCCGACGGTCCCGGCCGTGCTGTGTGTGGCGACGGCGGCCCTGTTGACGCGGTGGGACGCGCGGCAGCGGAGCAGAGACTGAGAGACCGGCCCGCATCCCCCATCAGGAAGCCGCCCGTGAAGTGGGCCGAACCGCAGCTCGGCCCACTCGGCCCAGCCGTCAGGACGCCGGCGGCTCAGGCTCGACGGTGGCGATGAACGCCCGTACCGGCCGTGGTGCTTCCGGGGTGTGCGGGTCAGGCGCCTGCGCGGACTCCCACGCGTCCACCATCTCCGAGTACCGAGGATCGATCCACTCCATGCGCGGTCTCCCTTCTGCCCGCAGGCTACCGGTCACCCCGCCGAGGGCTTCGGTTTCGGCTTCGGAGTGACGACGATGGTGCAGTCGGGCGCGTGCTGGCACTTGGCCGCGACCGACGCGGCGAGCTCGTCGGTCGGTGGCCCCCAAAGCTCCGGGTCCGCCGTGTAACCGAGTTCGCCGATCAGTCGCCGGGTGCGGTTCAGTACATCAGGGTCATAGGTGGTCGGGTCGTACCCCGGGAAGTGGTGTACGAAGCTGCCGAGCTCGTCGCACAGCTCCGCGTACACAGCGGTGTGCAGAATCAGGGCATGCCACCCCTCGTCGACGACGCGTGACGGAGCGAGCCCTACGCCGGGGTTGCGTGAACAGGCGGCGACGAACTTCAAGGCCTCCTCGACGACGCGTGCCGCGAGTTCCACGGACATTGCCGGGTTGGCGTCCACCACCGTGTCTCGGCAACTGGCGAAACGCTCGTCGCGGATGAGCCCTCTGGCGATGACGGGCATGGGTACGCTCACGGAGATCTCCTTCTCATGGGTTGGTGATCGAACCGCACCGGCCGGATTCCTGGCAGGGCGTCGGCCGGTGCGGGGCAGGGCGGGGACATCGGCGCTCAGCCGGGCCGGGGCCCGGACGTTCACGCAGGACACGTGCTCACATCGGTGCCACTGACCGGATCCGCGAGGGAAGGGCCGGCGAGGGCGAGGCCGTCGTGTCTGCGGAGTGATCCCGGTAGAGATCGACGAACCGTCTCGTCAGGCGTGCGAGCTCGCGTACGTACTCGTATGCGGTGAACGGAGGCGTCTCAGGGGTGGGGCGGCCGTTCAACTCCAACAGGCGGTGGGCTGCCGCGTACATCCGTCTCGTCTCGTGATTCGAGTCGAAACCGAGGTCTTCGACCAAGAACATGTTGAGCGCCCCACGCAACCGACCTGCCATGTGGTCGATCTCCTGCCGCTCGGGCATGCACAGAGTGATGGCCAACACCCTGTCGACGCAGTCGCTGATGCACTCGAAGTCGAACGGTAGGGCGTCGGGCCCGTGGCCCTCTGTCGCAGCGGTCACGCGTGCTCCTCTCTGGCTACTTTTGGTTGCCGTGTGTGAAGAGCTAACTGCGCGACGTAGGTTTCCGGGTACCGTGAGAGGGAGCCGTGACCGTGAAAGTTGTGAATTCTCCGGGAGTTGGCGATGACCAGGCAAGCCGAGAACGAGCGGAACACGGGCCTCGCGGCGCTGCTCGAAGAGGCCGTATGGTCCCGGACGCAGCTCGCCAACGCGGTGAACCGCATGGGCGCTCAGCTCGGCATGCCCCTCAAGTACGACCATTCCGCTGTGTCCCACTGGCTGAGTGGGACACAGCCGAGGCAACAGGTCAGGCGCATCATCCTCGAAGTCCTCCAGCGCAGGATCGGGCGTCCGCTGACTCATGCCGAGGCCGGCTTGCAGGTGCCGAAGGGCGACGGTGCACCGCACGGAGAAGACACCGTGGAGTCGCTTCTGGACCTGGGAAGGAGCGACATGGACCCGTCACGACGTGGCGTCCTGGCCGCTGGCGTGTACTCGGCGGCCCTCGCCGTGCCCCTGTTCGCCGGTGAGGCGCACGCGGAAGAGCGAGAACGCGCCACCAAGCCCACGGGGCGTATCGGAGACGCCGAAGTCACCACGGTGCGGACGATGACCGACCGCATCGCGGACATCCTCGACGAACTGGGCGGGGGGCATGCCAGGCCCATGGCTGCCGCATTCCTCGTCAACACCGTCGCGCCGTATCTCCGGGCGGCAGCCACAGCGCGGGTCAGGGGCGACATGCTGTCCGCGGCGTCGGATCTGACCTACCTGACGGGCTGGATGGCGATGTACGAGCGGCAGCACGCCCTTGGCCAGCGTTACTACGTCAAGGCGTTGAAGCTCGCGACCGAAGCCGGGGACCATGTGACGTACTGCCGGACCCTGCGCGGGATGAGCCTCCAGGCGTCGAGCCTGGGCCACGGGGCCACGGCTTTGAAGCTCGCAGACTCCGCCGCCGAGGCCGCCCCCAAGGCAGGCCCCAGACTCGTCGCCTTCCTGCGGGGCCAGCAGGCACACGCAGCATCCATGGTGGGAGACCGGAAGCAGGCCTTCGTACGGCTGCGTGAGGCGGAGTCGGCGCTCGCCAAGGCGGACTCCCGGCGGGAGTCGATCGGCGGGTACGACCAGACGGCGTACCAGTTCCACGTCGGCCACGTCCTCTACGAGACGAAGGATCTGCCCGGATCGATCGCCGCCCTGAAGACCTCTATCCGCACCCAGCCGAAGCAGGAGCGCCAGGGCAGGCTGCACGCGAACGCGGTGCTGGCGCAGCGCCAATACGAACTGGGGCACATCGAGGAGGCTTGTTCCAGTTGGAACGGCTTCCTCGACGACTACGTGGGCCTGTCGACGGCACGGGGCGACGAACACTTCGAGACGATGCGAAAGCGCCTGGGCCCGCACCGGAAGGTGCGGGCCGTGAAAGAACTGGGGGAGCGTGTCCGGGAGGTTGCCGCGCTGAAGCTCTAACAGCTCAGCTGTAGGCCGGGACCACTACAGCTCGCCGGTGGGCTGGCATCACCCGGCCGCGATCGCCGAGTAGGTGAGCACGTCGGCCGGGATCTCATGGCGGAGGTTCCAAACGATGCCCATCGGCTTGCTTCCGTAGTGCTTTACGTACTCGCCCGGGCCCAGCAGCATCCACGGCTGAGGGCCACCGATGTCCGTGTTCTTGAAGCGGCGGACGAACAGAAGGACGTGGGTGCCCATCTCCTTGTGGGTCTGGTACCGGATTCCGGTGGATGAGCTTTCTGAGGTCCGGTGCTGCGTCTCCCAGTGAAACTGAAAGTCATTGAGCGCGTAGTCCTTGTACCGGGTCTCTGGTGAAAAGTCTTTCTCGTCCTTTTCGAGCGTGATGAAAAGGGCGTCGGTCTGAATGTTTTCGCACCATTTCACCCCCTCTCGGAAGTGCCCCGGCATAAAGGCGTTTGCGGTCGACTGCCCTAGTGCTGGCAAGATCTCCTCACGGCTGTACGAGGCATGAACCGCAAGTGGGAGGCTCGCGTGAGTGCCGAGAAGTGGTACGGGGACGTGGTCCGCGCGGTTGAGGGCGTAGGCGAGTACCTGGCGGATTTCGTCACGGAGGGCTCCTAGGTGGTGAAGCGTGTCGAACCCTTCCTGGTAACTCGTGAAGCCGCCGCCGAGCGGCCACAGCGAAAAGAAGAGCATGCGAGCGTAAGCCTGTTCCTTCTCGGAAAGGGCATCGTACGTAGGGGCGTCGTCTTCCAGGAGCTTCGTGTACGTGTTGACCCGAAGTGGATCGTCCACGTGTGAAAACGCGGGGACCCGCTTCACCAGCGCAGCCTCACCCTCCGGGCCAACCGCGTCGAGGAGCTTGGATCGCCGAAGAAGTCCTGTCCAGGAGTTCCCGTTTCCCCGGTAGAGCTCTTTCAGTTCCCTGCCGCTCTCTTCGAGAAAGTCGGCTAGTCGCGGCTGGGCGTACTCGGCGACTTCCCGCGCCAATTGAGTGACGTTGACGTTGATCTGATTGCGGATGTTGTTGAGGATGAGTTGACGGGCTTTGGCTTCCAAGATGATTTGGCAGCCTGAAGGCAACTGAGGGAAGCCGTCCTCGATGCTCTTCTCGAGGCGGTTCCGCGTCAGGTTGGTCAGGGCGCGGAACTGGGACTCAAAGCGGAACTCCTTGCGGTGCTGGCCAATGAAGTCGAGGACCGTGAGAACGGCTTTGCCTTGGGTGCGGCGGAGCCCTCGACCTAGCTGCTGGAGGAAAACAGTGGCGCTAGAGGTCGGCCGCAGAAGGAGAAGGGTGTCTACATCAGGAACGTCGAGACCTTCATTGAAGAGATCGACGGAAAAGATCACCTGCACCGTGCCGGCCCGCAGGTCGTCGAGCGCCGACTTGCGTTCATGGCGCGGGGTCTCCCCGGAGAGGGCGACGGCGTTGAGGCCAGCGCGGCGAAAGAAGTCGGCCATGAAGTGTGCGTGGGCCACCGATACGCAGAAGCCCAGTGCTCGCATGATTCTAGGGTCTGAGACCTTGTCCTTCACCGCCTGGACGACGAGCCTGGCGCGCGCGTCGTTTCCCGTGAAGAGGTTGCTCAGGGCCGTCGAATCGTAGGCACCGCGCTTCCACGCGACGGCCGTCATGTCGGTGTTGTCGGTGATGCCGAAGTAGTGGAAGGGGCTGAGGAGTTCGTTCTCCAGGGCCTCCCAGAGTCGCATTTCGGCAGCGATGCGTCCGTCGAAGAACTCATCCTGGATGTTCAGACCGTCCGTGCGCTCAGGAGTCGCTGTGAGACCGAGGAGTTCCCCTGGCGCAAAGTGATCCAGGAGCTTGCGGTAGGTGGGCGAAGTGCCGTGGTGGAACTCGTCGATCACGATGACGTCGAAGTGATCTGTAGCCAAGCGATCCAGGGCACGGGTGTTGAGGGACTGCACACTGGCGAAGACGTGTGTCCAGTGATCCGGAATCTCCCCCGCGACGAACAGCTCGCCGAAGTTCGCATCGACCAGCACGTCCTGGTAGACGCGGAGCGACTGTTCGAGGATCTCTTTGCGATGTGCAACGAAGAGCAGGCGCAGATCACGGCCGAGCCTCTGGCGTAGGTGCTTGTAGTCCAGCGCGGCCATCACGGTCTTGCCCGTGCCCGTGGCGGCGACGAGCAGGTTGTGGTGACGGTTGTGTACGGTGCGCTCGACCTCGAGACGTTCGAGCATGTCGCGCTGGTAGGGGTGGGGGCGGATCTCCAAGCCGGAGAGCGTGATGCCGCCGCGCCCTAGCGGAGCGGAGCCTCCCGCCTGGGCCAGCGCTTCGTCTAGCCGTTGAGCATCGATGTCGGGGTCATACGGCTCGAAGGCCTGCTCACTCCAGTACGCGTCGAAGGTGGCTTCGAACTTGCGGAGGACCGAGGGCGTGGCAACGGACGACAGGCGGACGTTCCACTCCAGCCCGTCGAGAAGGGCCGCCTTCGAGAGGTTCGAACTACCGACGTAGGCCGTGTCGAAGCCGCTCTCCCGTCGGAAGAGCCACGCCTTGGCATGGAGTCGGGTAGAGCGGAGCTCATAGTTGACCTTCACCTCGGCGCCGAAGTCTCGGACGAGACGGTCCAGTGCGCGTCGTTCCGTAGCTCCGATGTACGTCGTCGTCAGCACCCTGATGGGGACTCCTCGGGCATGTGCCGAGGCGAGTGACTCCTCGAGCACACGGAGGCCATGCCATTTCACAAAGGCACAGAGGAGGTCGACGCGGTCAGCGGTGGCGAGCTCGGCCCGCAGTTCGGCGCCGAGACTCGGGTCCCCGGGGGAATTGGTGATCAAAGCCGTATCCGATAGCGGGGTCGTTGGCCGCAGCATGGCGTAGACGCCCGGAGCCTCCTGCTGGGGGATGGCAAGCAGTTGCTTCGGCCCCTCCGTGACGAGATCTACCCACTGCGTCGCTCCCTCGATGGTGTTGAGGGACTCCAGAATGTGATTGGCGGCGATTACCTGTTCCGAGGCTGAAAGGCCTTGAAGGACCTGGCGCACGGTGTCGCCGACGTGCCGTGCGAGCACATGGGGAGTCGATTCCTGTCCTACGGGCTCGGTTCTGGGGCGCCACCCCTCAGCCTTGAGTTCCTCTATCCGCTTCGCGAGGCGACGTGTGATCAGTGTTTCGTACAGGCCGACAACCGGCGCTGCATTCGAAAAGTCGTTGGCCATGGCCGAGTCCCCTCGTCTCGTACGCGTGCTGCGGGTGCAGTTGTATCAAGAGGTGCTGACAGGCCGATCTCCAGCGGCGTGGTCGGAGCGGATGAGCAAGCCCCCATTGCCCACCTCAGCGAGTGACCTCCCCCACCAACGCCGCCACCCCGTCCAGCACCCGCGTCAGTCCGAACTCGAAGAGGGTGTCCAGTTCCAGGTCGAAGTCGCCCTCGTCGAAGAGGGTGGACAGCACCGGGAAGGCCGCCGCCGTCTGGATCGCCTCCAGCCGGGGCTCGTTGCTGGTCATCCACTCCTCGGCCGTCATGCCGGTGTCCTGCCGGGCCAGGGACTCCAGCTCGACCGCCAGTGCGACGCCCTGGGCGAAGCTGAGGACGGTGAGGTGGATGTGGAGCATCTGGGCCGAGGAGAGGCCGAGGCCCCGGAGCGCCGTCAGGGTGCGTTCGGTGAACCGCATCGCCTTCGGGGAGGCCATCGGCCGGGTGAGGGCCGCCATCGCCCGGGCCAGCCAGGGGTGTTGCCCGTACTGGTTCCACAGCCAGCGCGCCTCCCGCTCCAGCTGCGCGCGCCAGCCCTGGGGAAGTGGGCCGGTGGGCTCGGAGCCGAACACCGCCTCCGACATCAGCCGGATCAGCTCCGCCTTGTTCGGGACGTGCCGGTACAGCGCCATCGTCGAGGTGCCGAGGTCGGTCGCCAGCCGCCGCATGGACAGCGCGCCCAGTCCCTCCGTGTCGGCCAGCGCGATGGCGGCACCGATGACGCGGTCGGGGGTGAGCGGCCGGCCGGTGGTCGTGTCGCGTTCCCGCCCGCGTTCCGCGACCACCGTGCCGACGCCGGGCACCGCCCGTACCAGCCCCTCCTGGTTGAGCGCCGTGAGTGCCTTCGTCGCGGTCGCCATCGCCACGCCCCACTCCTGGGTGATGCGCCGGGTCGAGGGCACCAGGTCGCCCGGGGCGAGCTCGCCGGAGGTGATGCGGCGGCGCAGCTCGGCGGCGATCCGGAGGTAGGGCGGTTCGGGTGCCATGGGGCCACCGTACTAGTGCACCTGGTGCCCCTCATCCCTGGTGGGGGCTGTGCTGTGGCCGGGTGCACTAGGCAGGTGTTTGCGGTGTACGTCAGCCAGGCCGTTCCGTACTCCTATGGACAACACACCAGGCCCGCGCGCGGGCCGCAAGGAATGGACCGCCCTCGGCGTCCTGATGCTGCCCCTGCTGCTCGTCTCGATGGACGTCTCGGTCCTGTACTTCGCGATCCCTTCCATCAGCGAGGACCTGGAGCCCAGCGCCACCCAGCAGCTGTGGATCCTCGACATGTACGGCTTCGTCCTCGCCGGACTGCTCATCACCATGGGGGCGCTCGGCGACCGGATCGGGCGGCGTCGGCTGGTGCTCGTGGGCGCCGCCGTCTTCGGCCTGGCCTCGGCGGCCGCCGCCTACGCGCACTCCGCCGAGCTGCTCATCGCCGTCCGCGCCCTGCTCGGCCTCGGCGGTGCCGCGCTGATGCCCTCGACCCTCGCCCTGGTCCGCAACCTCTTCCACGACGAGAAGCAGCGCGCGAAGGCGGTGACCCTGTGGACGGCCGTCCTGACCACCGGCATCTCGCTGGGGCCGGTCGTCAGCGGGCTGCTGCTCGAACACTTCTGGTGGGGCTCGGTGTTCTTGATCAACGTGCCCGCCATGGCCCTGCTGCTCGCGCTGGTGCCGTTCCTCGTACCGGAATCCTCCACGGGCCGGCCCTCCACCGGCCGGCCCTCCACCGGCCCGGCCGCCACCGAGCATCCCGCCCCCGAGCATCCCGCCACCGGCGGGCGGCCCCGGTTCGACCTGCTGAGCTCCGCCCTCTCGCTGGGCGCACTGCTCCCGGTCATCTACGGCGTCAAGGAGTGGGCCCGCCACGGCTACGCACCGGTGCCCGCCCTCGGGATCGCCGTGGGTCTGCTGTTCGGCGTCGTGTTCATGCGCCGTCAGCGGCGGCTGGAGCATCCCATGATCGACCTCGGTCTCCTGGGGCGGCGGGCCTTCGGCGGACCGGTGCTTGCCAACCTGCTCGCGATGTTCGCGACCGTGGGCATGGCCGTCTTCTTCAGCCAGTACCTCCAGTCCGTGCTCGGCCAGAGCCCGCTCACCGCCGCGCTGTGGAGCCTGGTGCCCGCCGCCGGGGTGGCCGTCACCGCACCGACCGGGGCGGCACTCGCGCAGCGGATCGACCGCGCGTACGTCATGGGCGGCGGTTTCGCCCTCTCCGCCTGCGGTTTCCTTCTGATCACCCAGCTCCAGACCGATTCGCCCCTCTGGTACACCCTCCTCGGCGGTTCCGTCTACGCGGGCGGGCTGGTCGCGGCCATGACCATCGCCAACGAACTCGCCCTCGGCGCCGCACCGCCCGAGCGCGCGGGCTCGGCGGCCGCCGTGCTGGAGTCCGGCCAGGAGCTGGGCGGGGCCCTCGGCATGGCGATCCTCGGCTCCGTCGGGGCCGCGGTCTACAGCCGGGACATGGCGGACGGTGTGCCCGCCGGGGTGCCGCACGCCGACGCCGTACGCGAGACGCTGGGCGGCGCGGCCGCGGTGGCCTCCGAACTCCCCGGCGCGGTCGCCGAGACCCTCCTCACCGCCGCGCGTGAGGCCTTCACCCACGGAATGGGGATCGCGGCGATCGGCGCGGCGGTGGCCATGTCCGGAGCGGGCCTCTTCTCGGTCGTGTTCCTGCGCGGCGCCGGGCGGGCGGCCGCCCCCGTGCCGGGCGAGCCGGCCGCCCCGGACCACCGGCCGGCGTCTCACGAGGCGGCGCTGTGACGGCCGGAGGGCGGCGAGGGCACCCCCCCGCCCTCCGGTAGCGGCCGTCCGGGGCGGGACGGATGCTGGTGCCGTACGTGTCGTCGTGCGCGGCGGCTCGCCCCGGGCCCTCTGGGGGGCCGAAGGAGCTGGCTGATGGCTGATGCGCCCCTGATGGTCGTGGACAGCAGCGGAGTGGTCACCGGCTGGAGCCGGGCCGCCGAGCGGCGCTTCGGGCTGCCGACCGCCGACGCGACGGGCCGGCCGGTCGCGGAGGTGCTGGCCCGCGACCGGCGGCGTCAGGACGGCGACGGCGAGGCGGCGGCGCTGCTGCTGGAGCCGCTGGCCGGGGCGGCCTGGGGGGTACGGGAGGCCGGCGAGGACGACGACGGCCTCGGGCAGGCGCTGCTGGACGTGCTGTTCTCCCAGGCCCGGATGCGGATCCATGTGCTCGACCCGGAGCAGCGCGTGCTGCGCGTCAGCGACCCGTCCGAGTCAGGGGACCTCGTCGGACGGATGCGCGGCCGGGTGTTCGGTGAGGTGTGCGGTTTCGAGGAACCGGAGCGGGTCCACGCCTACGTGCACGAAGTCCTCACGACCGGTGTCCCCGGCATCGAGCAGCCCTTTTTCGCCCGTCCGCTCGGTGTGCCGGGTGGACGGCGGACCCTGTCCGTGACCGCGTTCCGGCTCCAGGGCCACGCGGCGCGGCAGAGCCATCAGGACCGGGTCCTCGGAGTGGTCGTCTCCGTGGTCGACGTCACCGAGCGGGTCCGGCACCGGCGCCGCGACGCCGCGCTCACCGCGGTGCGCGAGAGGGTGGGCGGGACGCTCGACATCGAGGCCACCTGCCGCGACCTCGTCGACGCGCTCGTCCCCGACTACGCCGACGCCGGGGTCGTCGAGGTCGTCGACGCGATACTGCGCGGCGAGTGCCCGCAGCCCGGGCCGCTGGGCCGTGACGTGCCGCTGCGGCGTGCCGCGTACGACGGCCGCCCCGATCCGGCCCGCCCGGTGGGCGACGTCAGCCCCGTCGTGCACGGGACCCCCTACCAGCGGTCCCTGTCCGACCTGCGGGCGCGTGTCGTCCCGCTGACGAACGCCTCCTGGGCCGGCGCCGACCCCGAACGGGCCCGCATCATCAGGGAGTCCGGCGCCCATACGCTCCTGCTGGCACCGCTGACGCTGCGCGGGGCGGTCCTCGGCCTGGTCAGCCTCTACCGGTGCGGCGACGACGAGCCCTTCGCCGAGGAGGACATCCCGGTCGCGGCGGCCATGGCCTCGCGCGTCGCGCTCGGCATCGACAACGCCCGCCGGTACGCGCACGAGTACACCATCGCCAGCACACTCCGGCGCCGGCTGCTGCCGCAGCGCCCGGCGGCCCAGCCCGCCGTCGAGACCGACCAGCTGCTGCTGCCGGGCCGGGGAACCGGGAGCTGGTTCGACACGATCGCCCTGCCGGGGGCCCGGACCGCCCTGGTCATCGGTGACGTGACCGAACGCGGCATCCACGCGGCCACCACCATGGGGCAGCTGCGCACCGTGGTCCAGGCCCTCGCCGACCTCGACCTGGAACCCGACGAACTGCTGGCGCGCCTGTACGACACGGCGGCCCGGCTGGCACAGGAACGCGCCCAACTGCCGTCCAGCGACCCGCTGCACCGCGAGCCGCTCTCCGCGACCTGTGCGTACGCCGTGTACGACCCGTTCACCGAGACGTGCACCGTGGCCTCCGCCGGGCACCCCGCCCCCCTCGTCGTCTGCCCGGACGGCACCGCCTACGTCGCCGGCCTGCCCGTGGGACCGCCCCTGGGGACCGTGGAGCGGGGGCCCGTCGCCGCGGCCTCCTTCCCGCTCCGGGAGGGCAGCATCCTCGGGCTCTACAGCAGCGCGCTCGAAAGCCACGCCGAGACCTCCTCCGGCGTGCTGCGACGGACGCTCGCACACCCGGACCGCCCCCTGCGCGAACTGTGCGACGCGGCCGCCTACGCCCTGCCCGACACCCCCGAACTCCAGGGCACCGTACTGCTGCTGGCCCGGACCCACCCCATGCCGCCCGAGCGGTACGCCGTCTGGGAGCTGCCCTACGACAAGACCGCTCCGGCGACCGCGCGCCGCCTGGCCTCCAAGCGGCTGGCCGAGTGGAACCTCACCGGGGACACCGGCGAGGCGACCGAGCTCATCGTCAGCGAACTGGTCACCAACGCCGTGCGCTACGGCCGCCCGCCGGTGAAACTGCGTCTGATCCTCGACCGCGCGCTGACCTGCGAGATCCGGGACGCCAGCACGACCGGCCCGCACATGAAGTACGCCGGGGCGGTCGACGAGGGCGGGCGGGGACTGTTCATCATCTCCCAGCTCGCCACGGTGTGGGGGACCCGCTACGCCTCGGAGGGCAAGACCGTCTGGTCGGAGCAGACGCTGCCGGGCGGGGAGTGAGCGGGCCGAGCGGGCGGGCCGGCGGTCCGGGGCCGGGCGGACGGCCCTACCCGGCGTCCTCGGCGCGGGTGTGGGCGACCAGGGCGTTGGCGTGGCCGTGGCCCAGGCCGTGTTCCGCCTTCAGCCAGGCGACGACCTCCATGTGCTTGGTCAGGGGCGAGGCGCGGATGAGGTCCTTCCACTCCGCGACCGGCCGGCCGTACTTCTTCTCGATCGCGGGGAAATAGCTCGCGGGGCCCTTCGCCGGGTCGCTCATGAGGTGTGCCGTCCGTTCCTGGGGTCGAGTGCGTGCTCTGCTGCCTGTGTCGACCCCAGGTCGGGCCGGTACTCATCGGTGGGACCGGCCCGATCTCCGTCGAACTCCGTGCGCTACCGCGCCGTCGTCCCGTGGCAGTCGCGGTACGGGCGCCCGGTGCCGCACCAGCAGGCCGCGCTGCGCGCCGGGGGCCATGGCACCGCGCGGCCTCGGGCGGCGAGCGTGGTGGCGTACTGGGGGAGCAGGCCCGGGTCGGACGGCGAGGCCGCCTCGGACGCGGCGAACGCCTCGTACGAGGGCACCGTGCCCGTGACGATGCCGAGATTCGGCGTACCCGCGGCGTGCAGGTCCCGCAACGAGTTCTCCAGGCGGCTGAGATGGGTCGCGTGGTCGACGTACTCCTCGCGCAACTCCGGGTACACGTCGAGCAGTTCGGCCAGCTCCTTCTCGGGCCAGTGCAGCACGGCGACCGGGAAGGGGCGGGACAGGGCGGCCCGGTAGGTGCCCAGTTCGGCGCGGAGGCGGGTGATCTCCGCCTTCAGCTCGCCCGGGTCCGAGGAGCCGAGGGACCACAGGCGCTTGGGGTCGTGCAGCTCGTCGAGCGGGACGGCGGCCGTGTGCAGCGCGTCGGCCAGCTCGTCCCACGCGTCGTGCCCGAAACCCGCCAGCCGCCGCACCCGGTGCCGGCCCGTGAGCAGCGACTGGGTGGCGTACGGCACGTCCTCGCCCGGGGCGAGCAGCAGGGTCAGCGCGGTCGAGAAGAAGTCGTGGGCCGACTCCAGCTCGTCGTGCGCCTCCAGCGTCTGCGCGGCGATCTCCCATGCCGCCGCGTCGAGCGGCCCCGCGGCGCGCAGGCCCTCCAGGATGGCCCGGGCCTCGGCCTCGTGGCCGTACTCCCAGAGGTTGGCCGCTTTGAGCGACTTGATCAGATAAGGATTGTCAAGGGTGGTTTCCGGCGAACCGAGCAGTTCGTCGTAGAGCGTGGTGGCGCGGGCACGGTCACCGGCCAGTTCGAAATGGGCCGCGGCCTGGAGGAACAGCGGTTCGTGGTCCTCGGGATACTGCGCCGCGGTGCGCAGCAGGCGCTCGGCTTCGGTGGTGTGCTCGGCAGGCGTGTCGGGGCGCATGGACCACACCGTACTGCGGCCGGGGCACGGGGTGTCAGGGCCCTGGGCGGAGCACTCCGGGCGGGGCGTGCCGCGCCGGCGCGGCTCTCGGTGTCCTCGCCGCGGGCCTTCCACCGGCGGGCGCGTCAGAGCGTGCGGGCGAGCAGCAGGGCGCCCATCGCGAGCATGGTGGCCGCGACCAGGCCGTCCAGGATCCGCCAGGCGGTGGGGCCGGCCAGGACGCCGCTGAGGAGCCGGGCGCCGTACCCGAGGCCGGTGAACCACACCACGCTGGCCAGGACCGCCCCGAGGCCGAAGACCCAGCGCAGTGGGCCGCGGTCGGCGGCGACCGACCCGAGCAGCAGGACGGTGTCCAGGTAGACGTGCGGGTTGAGCCAGGTCATGGCCAGGCAGGTGAGCACCGCCGTGCGGACGGACCCGGTGGAGGCGCCTCTCGTCGTCAGTCCCTGGCCGTCGGCGGGCCGCAGCACACGGCGGGTGGCCAGGACGCCGTAGCAGATCAGATAGCCGCCGCCCGCCAGGCCGACCGCGGTCAGTGCGGCGGGCCACGCGGTCACGACGGCCCCCAGACCGGCGACGCCGAGGGCGATGAGGACCGCGTCGGACACGGCGCAGATGCCGACCACCGCCAGGACCGCCTGTCGGCGCACCCCCTGGCGCAGGACGAAGGCGTTCTGCGCGCCGATGGCGACGATGAGGGAGAGACCGGTGACGAATCCGGCGGCGGCCGCCGGGAGGATGCCGTTGTTCACGTCGTCGACGCTAGGGATCCGGGTGCCATCAGTACAGCTAATGTTTCTTACGTACCCTTAGCCATCGTGATGACTGAGCTTCCCTCCGACCAGGTGCGCACGCTGCTCGCCGTCGTCGACGAGGGCACCTTCGACGCCGCCGCGGCGGCCCTGCACGTGACGCCGTCCGCGGTCAGCCAGCGGGTCAAGGCGCTGGAGCAGCGCACCGGCCGGGTGCTGCTGATGCGGACGAAGCCGGTCCGGCCGACGGAGTCCGGGCAGGTGGTGGTGCGCCTCGCACGCCAGCTGGCGGCCCTGGAGCGGGAGGCGCACATGGAGCTGGGCATCGCGGACGGCCTGGGTCCGGCCCGGCTGCCCATCGCGGTGAACGCGGACTCCCTGGCGACGTGGTTCCTCACGGCGCTGACCCGGGTGCCCCAGGACGTCCCGGTCTGCTTCGAGCTGCACCGCGAGGACGAGGCGCACACCGCGGCGCTGCTGCGCGAAGGACAGGTGACGGCGGCGGTGACCTCCTCGGCGGAGCCGGTCGCGGGCTGCACGGTACGGCCGCTGGGCCTGGCCCGGTACCTGCCGGTGGCGAACCCCTGGTTCGCCGAGCGCCGTCTGCGGACCGGCCCCCTGGAGCGGTGCCTGCCCGACGCGCCGGTGATCGTCTTCGACCGCCGGGACGAACTGCAGGACCGGTTCGTCCGGTCCCTCGCACCCGGCGCGCCCGGCGCCGGCCGGATCCGCCACCACGTGCCCACGTCGGAGGGCTTCTGCGAGGCCGTGGCCGCCGGTCTCGGCTGGGGCATGGTGCCGGAGCAGCAGGCGGTACCGCTGCTGCGGTCGGGCACGCTCACCGAGCTGGCGCCGGGCCGGCGGCTGGACGTGCCGCTGTACTGGCAGCAGTGGAAGCTCGACGTCCCGGCGCTCGCGGTCGTGACGGAGACCGTCGTCGCCGCGGCGGCCGAATTCCTGCACGCCCCTCGGTGACGCCGGTGCCGCCACTCCTCCTCCGATGGGAACACTCGTTCGCGTACGTGTTCGTGTATAACGGCTGGAGGACATCGCGAGCGCGTACGCGCCGCACGAGAGGGAACGGGGGGCCGATGAGCGACACCGACCGGGTACGCCGCGCGGCCACCCGGCTGCTGGCGCCGGTGCTCCGGCCCGCCGCCTTCCTCGTCCTGTTCCTCACCGAGGTCCTGCTCGCCGAGAGCGGCAGCCTCTCCGCGATGGCGCTCGCCGCCACCGCGGCCGCCGGTTCGGCGCTCCTGGTCTGCTCGGTCATCAGCGCCCGCTGCGCCGTCCCCGTGCCCCGCACCACGGTGCGCACCGCGCTGCGCGACCGCGAGAAACGCACCGCGTTCCTGCCGCAACGGGATCCCGACGCGAAGGGGCGCACCCGGCCCCGAGCGCCCGGATCCGCCCTCCTGACGGCCGCGTAGGGATCAGCACCCGCTCCACCAGCCACGCCTGTTCCCGGCGCCGTCCGTCCTGCCGCGTTCTTCTTTTCCGGCACGACGAGACCCCCCGGAGGGCTCACCCATGTCCGCGTTCATGTCCGCTTTCGCGAGCCTGGTCGGCTCCCTCGCCGACCTGCTCCAGCCGTTCTTCCAGACCGCGTCGACCGCCGCCGCGATCATCCTGTTCACCGCCCTCGTACGGCTCGCCGTGCACCCCCTGTCGCGGGCGGCCGCCCGCGGCCAGAAGGCCCGCACCAAGCTCCAGCCGCAGATCGCGGCGCTGCGCGAGAAGCACGCGAAGAACCCCGAGCGGATGCAGAAGGCGCTCATGGAGCTGCACGCCGCGGAGAAGGTGTCCCCGTTCTCCGGCTGCCTGCCCAGCCTGCTCCAGATGCCGGCCTTCTTCCTGCTCTACCACCTCTTCTCCAGCGGCAGCATCGGCGGCACACCCAACTCGCTGCTCTCCCACGACCTCCTCGGCGCCCCGCTCGGTGAGCGCTGGCACGACGCGCTCGCCCACGGCGGCCTCTTCGGTCAGGCGGGGCTCGTCTACCTGGGGCTCTTCGCGGTCGTCGCGGCCGTCGCCACCTTCAACTACGGGCGGACCAAGCGCCAGATGGCGGCGAACCCGATGACCCCGGCGGCCGGCCCGGACGGGCAGCCGGTGCCCGGCATGGGCGCCATGACGAAGGTGATGCCGCTGATGTCCTTCCTGACCCTGTTCTCCGTGGCCGTCGTGCCGCTGGCCGCCGCGCTCTACCTCGTCACCAGCACCACCTGGACCGCGATCGAGCGCGCCTACCTCTACCGGGACACCTCCGCCGCGGAGGCCGTCGTGGCGCCCGCCGCCCGAGGGGCCGGGTCCAGTGCGTGAACAGGGTCTTGCGCAGTGATCCGATGTCTTGGAGGATCGGCCAAGCCTTTCGCTGGCCGCAACCCACCGACGGGCCTGATCGCGACCCAGGGGAGATGGACCGTTGAAGCTGCTTCGAGTCGGTACGGCGGGCGCGGAGCGTCCCGCACTGCTGGACCGTAACGGGACCTTGCGTGACCTCTCGGGCTTCGTGACCGACATCGACGGCGAGCTGCTCGCCGACGCGTCGGCACTGGCCCGGGTGCGGCAGGCGGCGCAGACACCCGACGTACTGCCGCCGCTGGACGCCGAGGGGCTGCGCATCGGCCCGCCGGTCGCCCGGATCGGCAAGATCGTTTGTATCGGGCTGAACTACCACGACCACGCCACGGAGACCGGGGCGGCGATCCCGGACGAGCCGATCCTGTTCTTCAAGGCGCCCGACACCGTCGTCGGCCCCGAGGACACGGTGCTGGTGCCGCGCGGCAGCCGCAAGACCGACTGGGAGGTCGAGCTCGCGGTCGTCATCGGGCGCACCGCCCGCTATCTGGACTCCGCCGAGGAAGCGCTCGGGCACGTCGCCGGGTACGCGACGGCGCACGACGTCTCGGAGCGGGAGTTCCAGCTTGAGCGGGGCGGCACCTGGGACAAGGGCAAGAACTGCGAGACCTTCAACCCGCTCGGCCCGTGGCTGGTCACCGCCGACGAGGTGCCCGACCCGCAGGCGCTCGGGCTGAGGCTCTGGGTCAACGGCGAGCTGAAGCAGGACGGCACGACCGCCGACCAGATCTTCCCGGTGGGCGAGGTCGTGCGCTATCTCAGCCACTTCATGACGCTCTACCCCGGCGACGTCATCAACACCGGTACCCCGGCGGGCGTGGCGATGGGGAGGCCCGAGCCCAAGCCCTACCTGCGCGCCGGGGACGTCGTCGAGGTCGAGGTCGAGGGGCTGGGCCGGCAGCGGCAGGCGCTCAAGGACGCGTAGGGCGGCCGGGGTGGGGCGGGGGCCGTCCCACCCCGGGCCGAGGACGCCTCACCCCGGCCGAGGATGCCTCACCCCGGGCCGGGGCCGTCCCGCCCCCGGCCGCCGGTCAGGACGCGGGGTGCGTCAGGAACCGTTCCAGGGCCTCCACCACCAGCGCGTGGTCCTCGGCCTGCGGCAGCCCCGACACGGTGACCGTCCCGATCACGCCCGCGCCCTCGACCGCGATCGGGAACGAACCGCCGTGCGCCGCGTAGGTGTCCAGGTCCAGGCGGGAGGACTCCTCGAAGGTGGTCCCCTTCGCCCGGAAACGGGTGCCGACCAGGTACGAGCTCTCGCCGTACCGCTCCACGACCCGGCGCTTCCGGTCGATCCACGCGTCGTTGTCCGCGCTGGAACCGGGCAGCGCCGCGTGGAAGAGCTGCTGGGTGCCGCGCCGGATGTCGACGGCGACCGGGGCGTGCCGCTCGCGGGCCAGTGTGACCAGCAGCCCGCCCAGCGCGTACGCCTCGTCGTAACCGAAGCGCGGCAGGGTCAGCCTCCGCTCCTGGGCGATCAGCTCGGAGATGGTCGGCGCGCCGGTGCTCATGCCTGCGGCTCCTCTGCGTCGGGGTGGGGTGCCAGGTCGACCGCGACGCCCTCGTGGGCCGAGCGGCGCGCGGCCTCCAGGACGTCCAGCGCGTCGGCGGCCTGCGCCGCCGTCACCGGGTTCCCGCCGTCACCGCGCAGGGCGGCGGCGACGGCCGCGTAGTACGCCGGGTAGTCGCCCGGCAGTGTGGGCACGGGGTCGCCGCCGCCGGTCAGCGGGGACTCCCCGGAACCGATGCGGCCCCACAGCTCCCTCGGCTCCTCGCCCCAGGGCTTGCCCGCCGTCGGCCGGTCACCCTCGCGCAGAGCGGCCTCCTGGGGGTCGAGACCGTACTTCACGTAGCCGGCCTTCGAGCCGAGCACCCGGAAGCGCGGGCCGAGCTGGGCCGTGACCGCACTGGCGTACAGATGGGAGCGGACGCCGTTCGCGTGGGTCAGCGCGAGGAAGGTGTCGTCGTCGGCCGCCGCGCCCGGGCGGCGTACGTCGGACTCCGCGTACACCCGGACCACCGGGCCGAACAGCGTCAGCGCCTGGTCCACGACGTGGCTGCCCAGGTCGAACAGCAGCCCGCCGATCTCCTGCGGGTCACCCGACTCGCGCCAGCCGCCCTTCAGCTGCGGCCGCCACCGCTCGAACCGCGACTCGAAGCGCAGCACGTCACCGAGCTCGCCCTCCTCGATCAGCCGGGACAGGGTCAGGAAGTCGTTGTCCCAGCGGCGGTTCTGGAAGACCGAGAGCAGCAGCCCGCGCTCCTCGGCCAGCGCCGCCAGTTCACGGGCCTCGGCGGCCGTCCCGGCGAGCGGCTTGTCGACGACCACCGGCAGCCCGGCCTCCAGGGCGGCCCGCGCGATCGGCACGTGCGTCTTGTTCGGGGACGCGATCACGACCAGGTCCAGCCCGTCCGCGCGCGCGAGCAGCTCGTCGGGCGAGGCCGCGAAGCGCACCCCGGGGAACTCGGCGCCGGCCGCGGCCTGCCGCTCCGGGTTCGACGTGACGACCGTGTCCAGGACGAGGCCCTCGGTCGCCGAGACCAGCGGGGCGTGGAAGACGGATCCCGCCAGGCCGTAGCCGACGAGCCCGACGCGATGAGGAGCGTTGGCAGTCATGCGAACCACTTAAGCAACGCTGTTGCCAAAGTGCAAGCGATGGGGACAATGGGGTGGTGAACAGGAGCAACAGCAGGAGCGGCGGGGCGAACCTGCCGTCGCTGCGCCACCACAACGCCTCCCTCGTGCTCGACCTCCTGCGTACGGCCGGTGAGCGGGGGATCAGCCGGCTGGAGCTCGCGGAGCGCACCGGGCTGACCCCGCAGGCGGTCAGCAAGATCACCACCCGGCTGCGCGCCGAGGGCCTGGCCACCGAGGCCGGCCGCCTCGCCTCCACCGGCGGCAAGCCCCGCACCGTCCTCGGCCTCGTCCCGGACGCCGGGTACGCGGTCGGGCTCCACCTGGACCGCGACGAGATGACCGCCGTCCTGGTCGACCTCGCCGGCACCCCGGTCGCCACCCGCACCGCCCCGCTGGACCTGGGCGCCCCGGCCGCCGAGGTCGTCGGGGCCGCGGCCCGTGCGGTGCAGACGGTACGGGCAGACGCACCCGGGACCGAGGACCGCCGGGTCTTCGGCGTGGGCGCCGCCCTGCCGGGTCCGCTGGACCATGCCGGAGGCGTCCTCCACCGCGTCACGGGCTTCCCGCAGTGGGACGGCTACCCGCTGCGCGAGGCCCTGGCCGCACGGACCGGACTGCCGGTGGTCGTCGACAAGGACACCAACGTGGCCGCCCTCGGCCTCGCCCTGCGCGCCCGGGACGGGGCCGACTTCGCCTACCTCCACCTGGGGACGGGCCTCGGCGCCGGACTGGTCCTCGGCGGGAGGGTGCACCGCGGGGCCCGCACCGGGGCGGGGGAGTTCGGCCACCAGACCCTCCAACTGGACGGCCCGCCGTGCGACTGCGGCGGCCGCGGCTGCGTCGAGGCGCTCTGCCTGGCCGCCGTCGCCCGCGGCGACCTCGCCGAGGCGGCCCGGGTCCTGGGGACGGGCGCCGCCAACCTCGTCGGGCTGCTCGACATCGACCGGCTGGTCCTCGGCGGCCGCACGGTCGCCGCTCACGAGGACGTGTACGTGGACGGGGTGCGCGCCGTCGTCGAGGAACGCGCCCGCCGGGAGGGCACCGGGCCCGTCGTCCCGGTCACCGTCGCCACCGGCGGTGACCGCCCGATCGCAGAAGGGGCCGCCCAACTGGTCCTGGCCCCGCTCTTCGGCCGCGCCGGTGAGGCGGGCTGAGGCCGCGGCCCGCCGTTCGGGCGGTTCTTTCCGCCCGAACGGGCGGACTTCCCGGCCCGGCGGTTGGCGGTGCCCCCGCACGCGTGGCAGCGTCGGCGCCACAGCCGGTGGCCCTCAGGAGGTGCCCGGCGGCGAGCGAGCAGCGAAGGGTGTCCCTCCATGCCCCCCAAGCCCCCCGCACGGCTGCGCGACGGCCGTGCCCTCACCCGCCTCGGCCTCGCCGCGGGCCTCGTCGTCCCGGCCGGACTCCTCGGCACCCCGGCCGCCGTCGCCATCCCGATCGCGGCCCCGGTGCCGGCCGTGTCCGGTGCCGTCGCGGACGCGCGGACCGTCTGCGGGGACGCGGACGCCGAGGACTTCCCCATCGACACCCGGATCCACGGGGGCCCGGACACCTACGCCTCCGGTGGCGGCTACGGGACCTGGTACCTGGACCTGACCAACACCACCACCGAGCCGTGCCGCGCGATCCACCCCGTCCTCGTCCTCACCGACGAGGACCGCGCGTTGACGCCCGAGCAGATCCAGCTGGAGTTCGTCGAGAGGAGCCATCCCGACGAGGAGCACCGGGTCACCTGGGAGTCCACCGACCGGGACGAGCAGATCGGTGTCTTCGGCGGCGGTCAGGAGGACGACGACTTCCCCGGTTTCACGGTTCCCGCGAAGAAGACCGTCACCGTGGAGGTCCGGATGGCGTTCACCTCCGACACCAGGCCGGGCAAGGTCACGGCGAACGCGGCCATCGTGCAGCGGCACAGCGGGCGGACCGAGCCGCAGGAGGCGGCCGGGGAGCCCGGCGCGTCCGACGGCGACTGGGTCGGCGAGTCCGCCGCGTACTCCTTCGTCATCGTCGACGGCGGCGTGGACGCCGGAGCGCCGCGCAGCGACGACGCGGGGAGGGCCCCGTCCGCGCTGGCCCGCACCGGCCGGACGCCGCCCGCCTGGGCCGCCCCCACGGCCGGGGCCCTGATCCTCACCGGAGCCGCGGCCCTGCTGCTGGCCCGCCGCCTGCGCGGGCCGGCCCGCTGACCTGGGGCGTGCCAGGCGTCGCCGGACAGGCGGGGCTTGGGGGACACGCCCTGGCGGCGACCCGCCCTTGATCAGCAGGTTCCGCCCCGTCGAACGGGCAGCCTAAAATCGGGGCGTCGGCGCTGCACAACGCGGTGCCGCCGGCGTCCAGCACTCCGGTGCACAGCGCGTACGGCAGGAGCCCGTGTCATGGCAGAGCGCAAGGCGATCGAATCCTGGCTGACCGACATGGACGGTGTCCTCATCCACGAGGGCACCCCCATCCCGGGGGCCGACGCCTTCATCAAGCGGCTCCGGGACTCCGGACTGCCCTTCCTCGTCCTCACCAACAACTCCATCTACACCGCCCGCGACCTGCACGCCCGCCTCAAGCGGATGGGTCTGGACGTGCCGGTGGAGAACATCTGGACCTCCGCCCTGGCCACCGCGCAGTTCCTGGACGACCAGCGGCCGCGCGGCACGGCGTACGTCATCGGCGAGGCGGGCCTGACCACCGCGCTGCACGACATCGGGTACGTCCTGACCGATCACGACCCGGACTACGTCGTGCTCGGCGAGACCCGTACGTACAGCTTCGAGGCGCTCACCAAGGCGATCCGGCTGATCAACGCCGGCGCCCGCTTCATCTGCACCAACCCGGACGAGACCGGCCCGTCGGCCGAGGGGCCGCTGCCCGCCACCGGTTCCGTGGCCGCGCTGATCACCAAGGCCACCGGCAAGGCCCCGTACTTCGCCGGCAAGCCGAACCCGCTGATGATGCGCACCGGGCTCAACGCCATCGGTGCCCACTCCGAGACCTCCGCCATGATCGGCGACCGGATGGACACCGACGTGCTGGCCGGTCTGGAGGCCGGGATGCAGACCTTCCTCGTCCTCACGGGACTCACCACCACCGCCGACATGGACCGCTATCCCTTCCGGCCGTCCACCGTCGTCGACTCCATCGCCGACCTCGTCGACCTGGTGGACCTGCCCACGCCGTAGGGGGCCGGGCGGACGCCCCTCACCCGACCGGCCTACCGGGGATGCGAAACGCCCCCGCACGCGTGAACCTTCGTTCAGGAGGTTTACGATGCGTTCACTGCCCCTCACGTTCTGTGCCGCAGTGGCGGCCGCGACGGTAGCCTTTCCCGCGCACGCCGCACCGGCCGATCCCGGGCCCGGGGATCCCGGGAAGCACCGGGGTCCCGGATCGGTCACCGTCTCCCCGGCCGCCGCCTCCCCGGGCGGGGAGGTGGAACTCCGGACCGATGCCTGCGGCAAGGGCGCGTCGGCCCGGGGCGGCTCCGAGGCATTCACGGCCGAAGCGCGCTTCATCCCGGGCGGCGGAAAGGGCCTGACCGCCGGGGCCCGGATCCGTTCCGACGCGGCCCCGGGTGCCTACGAGGTCTGGGTGACCTGCACGGACGGCCACGGCCGTGCCACCGGCACGGTCACCGTCGTCCACCACCGCCGGCCCTCGCCCGTCGCCCCGGTCCGGGCCGGGGGAGGCGGCACCGCCACCCTCGCCACCGACGAGCAGGCCGGCCCCGGCCTCCCGCACGCCGTGACCGGGCTGGCGCTCGGCACCGTCGCGGTCGCCGCCGTCGCCTTCCGCGGTGCGAGGCGCCGCCGTTCGGAGCACGGCTGAGATGGCGGGCGCGGACCGCACGGCCGGATCCGGCCGACTGCTCACCGGCGTCGCCTGGGCCGTGCTGCTGCTCGGACTGTGGCTGTGGGGCCGTGGTGCCACCGGCGGCATCTCCGCCCCGACGACCGGCGACATCGCCGCCGTCGGACGCCCCTTGGGCGCGGCGCTGCCGGCGGCCCACGAACCGCTCGACGGGGCGCGCCCCGAGCGGGTGGAGATCCCCTCCCTGGAGATCGCGGCACCCGTCGTCGCGAGGGAGCTCGACGAGTCCGGCGCGATCGAGCCACCGCCCTACGAGACGCCCGGGACCGTCGGCTGGTACGGAGGCGGCACCGAACCCGGCACCGAGGGCGCCGCGCTCTTCGTCGGCCACGTCGACACCGAGACCGATCCCGCCGTCTTCTACTCCCTCAGCGCCGCCCGGCCGGGAGCGAAGGTCGAGGTCACCCGGGACGACGGCACGGTGGCCGAGTTCACCATCGACGACGTGCAGGTCTTCACCCGGGAACGCTTCGACGCCGAGAAGGCCTACGGGCCCCGTGAGGACGGCCGCGCCGAGCTCCGGCTGATCACCTGCGGCGGTACGTACGACCGGGACGCCCACGCGTACACCGCCAACGTGGTGGTCTCGGCCTATCTGACGGGGGAGGGCGGCGTCTGACCGCGTGCGACACCTGGCCCGGCCGGCAGTCCGATCCCTCTCAGGTCGCCGGCCGGGCCGGTCCTCGACCGCGACGCCCAGGCTGCGGGAGAAGCCCGGCACGGCGCGGGAGGTCGAGTGGTCGTGCTGCACGCCACTGTAGGGCGCACCCTCGCCACGGCTAGAGGGTTTTTGGCACGTTGTCCGGATCCGGGCGGAAGCATCCGGCGCCCCGATCGCTGTGCCGGGGCGGATCGGGCCGGCAGCGCGAGGCGCAAGGAGGCTCAGCCGGTCATGAGTTGGGCTGCCCGGCTGCGGCGGCGACCGCAACTGCCCCATCGGGGCGGGCATGGACCTGCGCACACGAACAAGGCCCCCTCACGCTCGGTGAGAGGGCCTTGCTGCTGCGTGCGCCGTCAGGGACTCGAACCCCGGACCCGCTGATTAAGAGTCAGCTGCTCTAACCAACTGAGCTAACGGCGCCTGCTGACCTGGAGAACTTTACCCGATGCGGCGGGGTGCTCCTGACCAATTCCGATCGGCACGGCCTGTCGCATGGTCGGTTTTTACCTTTTGTCGGTCAACATGAGTTTTGCCCCGGAAGTTGAGATGCGGAAGATCTTGACGACTGCCGAGCGGAAGAGGAGTCGCATGACTGCGCCGGTCTTCGAGGAGTACGAGCCCGCCGCCGACTGCGGTTGCGCGGGGTGTGCCCGGCAGCGGCGTACGGCCGCGGTCCTGCCCGTGCGGTACGGCGGGCACCCCGCCGCGCACGGGGCGCGGCGGGCACTGGTCCTGGTCACGGCGGCGGGCGTGGTGCTCTCCTGCGGGGCCGCCCAGGCCGCCGCGACGGCCTGGGCGGCGGGCCGTGGGGCCCGCGCCGGCACGTCCGCCGACCCCCGGCCGGACACTCCGCAGGGCGCGGTCGGACCGCTGGTGGACTCCGGGGCGTCAGGACCGCCCGCGTCGACGGCGGTCCGGGCGACGACCCGGGACGAGATCATGAGGCGCGCCGAGAAGTGGGTGTCGGCACGGGTCCCGTACAGCATGACGGCGTACTGGTCGGACGGGTACCGGCAGGACTGCTCCGGCTTCGTCTCGATGGCCTGGGACCTCGGCGGCAACGAGTGGACCGGCAGCCTCGCCGGGTTCGGGACGAAGATCGCCCGCGCGGACCTCCAGCCCGGGGACATCCTGCTCTTCCACAACCCGGCCGATCCGGCGGCGGGGTCGCACGTGACGATCTTCGGCGGCTGGACCGATGGCACGCACAGCCACTACACCGCGTACGAGCAGACCCGCCCGTACACCCGCAAGGCGACGACGCCCATGGCGTACTGGAGCAACTCCGCCCAGTACGTGGCCTATCGCTACAAGGGGCTCACCGCCCAGTCGGGCGGCAGCGGGTCGGCGACGTCGTTCCCCGGAGCGTCGAAGTTCGGCCCCGGCGCCGACAACGCCTTCGTCACCCAGCTCGGGAAGCTGCTCATCGCCCAGGGCGGCAAGCGCTTCTACCGGGTCGGCGCGGGGCCGCGCTGGACGGACGCGGACCGGCGGGCGACGCAGGCCTTCCAGCTGGCCCAGGGCTGGCAGGGCAAGGAGGCGGACGGTATCCCCGGGCCCGGCACCTGGGAGCTGCTGGTCAAGGGCACCGGCCGCACGATCCCGGCCGCGGGCGGCGGCGCGGACGAGGCCCCGGCCTTCCCGGGCCGGGGCTCCTTCAGGCCGGGCCAGTCCAACAGCGACGTGCAGCGGCTCGGGACCCAGCTGGTGAAGAAGGGATACGGCAGGTACTACGCCAAGGGCCCCGACCGGCGATGGACGGAGGCCGACCGGCGCAACGTCGAGGCCTTCCAGAAGGCCCAGGGCTGGCGCGGCAGCGCGGCCGACGGCTATCCGGGACCGGAGACCTGGCGGCGGCTCTTCGCGTGACGGCGGCCCCGAGCGGGCCCGCACGGGCCGGGGCCTCTCGCGGGCCTGGCCTCTCATGGGCCGCCGGCCTCTCGCGGGCCGACGGCGACGGAACGGACACACGGAACAGGGCGGAGGCGGAATGCGGTACACGGAGAACGAGCGGGACGAGAGCGGGCCGCAGGGCGTGCGGGACCCCGGAGCGGTGCCGGGCACGGAGGCCGGCACACCCGGGGCCGGCGCGTCCTGGTCCGGGTGGCCCGGGTGGCCCGGGAAGGACGACCGGGGGCGGCTGGACTGGCGGGAGCCGGCCCCCGGCGGCCCCTGGCCCGAGACACCGGACGGCACGGCCGACGACGTGGTCGGCGAGCCGGCGACGGCCGGGGGCACCCCGGGGGCCGCGAGCCTTCCGGACGTCCCGGGGGCTCCGGCGGGCGTTCCGGGCACCCGGGGTGTGTCCGACGGTGACGCGCACGTCACCGGGCCGGTGGCGGGCGCGGTCCGCGCGGCAGACCGGACACCGGACGACCGGTCGCCCTCCGTCCCGGCCGGGACCGCCGAGGGCGGGCAGGCCGCCCCGGTCCCCTCGCCGGCCGGGAGCGATGCGCCCCGCACCGGTGACGGGCCGTTGGGGGCGGCCGCCTCGGAAGAGGACGCCCCGGGTGGTGGGCCGGTGCCGGAGGGAGGTGCCCTCCCGGGTGCGTACGCGGATCCCGGTGCACCGGCGCTCGACGAGGCCGGTCCCGCCGCTCCCCACCACGCGGCGCCGGAAGACGCCGCCGACCTGGAGGCGGCGTTGGGCGAGGTGCCCGTGGATCTCGGGCCCGCGCTGGACGCGGTGGCCGGGGTGGGGCGGGGGGCGCGGACGGGTGAGCAGGTGCCGGCTCCGGTCGCGGCGCAGCCCGGCCCCGACGCACAGGACGCGACCGCCGGGCCGGTGGCCGGGGCCGTCCCCCACGCGTCGACCGAACAGGGGACGCGGGCCGCCGACGCACCCCGGGAGACGGACCGGGAGACGGACCGGGAGGTGGCGCACACCGGCGCTCCCCGGGAGGCAGCGGACGCCACCGCTTCCCGGGATGCGGCACAAGAGGTGAGCGCTCCCCGGGAGGCAGCACAAGAGGTGAGCGATGACACCGCCGTGCCGGACGGTGTCTCCCCGGCCCGGCCCCGGGCGGCGGAGCGTGAGCCGCGCGCCGCCGGCATCCCCCGGAGCACCGTTCCGCGCTCGGCGGCCCGCCTCACCGGCACCGCGCCCCGGGCGGCGTCCCCCGACGGCGGCACCGTGGTGACCGGCCCCGGAGGGCCGGCCGCCCCGGACACGTGGTGGGAGACCGGGCGGCGGAGCCCCGCCGTCGCCGGTGAGAGCACCGGGCCGGTCCCCGCGCACCTGCTCGTCCGCGAGGACGAGGCGCCCGTCGACGCCCCCGGCGCCACTCCCGGACCCGGTGGACCGGGCTCCTTCGGCGGCGGCCCCGCCGACGGTGCTCGCGGGGTGCGGCGCGCTCCCGTGCCGCGCGCTCCCCGCACCCCGCAGCCGCGGTCCGAGGCGAAGCCGCGGTCGTACCCCCGCACCCCCGTGCGCCCGGCGCCCCTGGCGGATGTCCGGCTCGCCGAACGGCCCGGGCCCGTGCTGCCGGGCTGGGCCGCGCTGCTCACCGGGATGACGGGGCTGGCCTGCGGGCTCGCCCTGCTGGCCTGGCGGGGCTCCCTGCCGCCCGCCGTGACCGGCGGGCTCGGGTTCGGCCCACGCGCGCACGCCGGCCTCGGCATCGGGAGCTGGGCGCTGCTCACGCTGCTGGCCGCCGTGGTGCTGCTGGCGCTCGGCGGCGTCAGACGCGGCCGGGTCGGCCAGGCGTCGGTGCTCACCCTCTTCGGTGACTACCGGGGCAGCGTCCGCCGTACCGGCCTGCTCTGGGTCTCCCCGCTCCTGCGGCGCCGGCGCATGGACGTACGGCTGCGGCACTGGCGCAGCGAGCCGCTGCCCGCCGTGGACGCGAGCGGCACCGCCCTGCGCGTGGTGGTCCTGGTCGTCTGGCGCGTCGAGGACACCGCGCGGGCCGCGCTCGGTATCGCCGACCACGAGCGGTACCTGCGCGACCAGGTGGAGGCGGCGCTGGCGCGCGTGCTGTCGCAGCTGCCCGCCGACGCCTTCCACGAGGAGGCCAGGACCCGCACGCTGCGGGACGCGGAAGCGGTGGGTGACGCGCTGACCCGGTTGCTGAAGGCGGACTGCCTGCCCGCGGGCATCGACGTGTACTCCGCCCAGCCGACCGGCATCGAGTACGCCCCGGAGGTCGCGGCGGCGATGCACCGGCGCCGGGTGGCGGCGATCGACGCCCGGCACCGGGACAGTGTGCTCACCTCCGTGGTCGACGCGGTGGACGACACCGTCCACCGGCTGACCGGGCGCGGCATCGTCGCACTCGACGAATACGAACACAAGGCGCTGGTCAGGGACTTGACGGTGGCCTTCTACGCCGGGCACTGCGGGCACCAGCGCGCCTGACGGAGCGGTCGGCACCGGCGGGACGCGCCGAAACCGTACGCACATTGGTCTGGACATGTTCATGTGGCGTCAATAATCTGGAGTTGGTCTAGACCGCAGCACCACCGCATTACCCCCATGCGCGCAGCAGAGCCCCCAGGACATCCCCCACGTTCTCTAGGAGCGACACCATGCGGAAAAGGGCAAGCGCGGCCGTCATAGGCCTGGCGATCGCCGGCGTCTCGATGTTCGCCACCAGCAGTGCCAGCAGCCACGGCTACACCGATTCCCCCATCAGCAGACAGAAGCTGTGTGCCAACGGCACCGTCACCGGCTGCGGCAACATCCAGTGGGAGCCGCAGAGCGTCGAGGGCCCGAAGGGCTTCCCGGCGGCAGGTCCGGCGGACGGCAAGATCTGCGCCGGCGGAAACAGCTCCTTCGCCGCGCTCGACGACCCGCGCGGGGGCAACTGGCCCGCCACCCAGGTCACCGGCGGCCAGGGCTACAACTTCCGCTGGCAGTTCACCGCCCGCCACGCCACGACCGACTTCCGGTACTACATCACCAAGGACGGCTGGGACTCCACCAAGCCGCTCACCAGGGCCGCCCTGGAGTCGCAGCCCTTCATGACGGTGCCGTACGGGAACCAGCAGCCCCCGGCGACCCTGACCCACCAGGGCACCATCCCCACCCAGAAGTCCGGCAAGCACATCATCCTGGCCGTCTGGAACGTGGCTGACACCGCCAACGCGTTCTACGCGTGCTCGGACGTGAAGTTCTGACGCGCAGGGCTTCGCCTGCCGTACGGACCGGACGCCGGGGTCCGGTGTGACGGGGTGAGCGCGGCCGGGTGACCGGGCGCACACCAAAGCGCGGTGGGCGGTTCCCCCGAAGGGAAACCGCCCACCGCGTCGTCTGTGCGCCGTCAGGGACTCGAACCCCGGACCCGCTGATTAAGAGTCAGCTGCTCTAACCAACTGAGCTAACGGCGCCTGCTGACTCGAAAATAATACCTGGTTCCCGGGGGTGCTGATGACACGCGCCCGCCGGGCCCCGGCGGACACGGGCCGGAGCCGGGTTCAGAGCGCCATCGACAGCAGGAGCGGGGCCGCCCGGCGGTTCAGCGTCGCCGCCGCGGACCGCAGCCGGTGCGCGTCCTCGATCGGGAGGGACAGCGCCAGACACCCGGCCGACGCCCCGGCCGTCAGCGGGACCGCCGCGCACACCGTGCCCACCGCGTACTCCTGGAGGTCGAGCACCGGAACCGTCGCCGGCTGGCTGTCCAGCTTCGAGAAGAGCACCTTCTCGTTGGTGATCGTCCGCGAGGTGAGCCGGGCCGTCCGGTGCCGGGAGAGGTGGTCGCGCCGGCCGTTCTGGTCGAGCTGCGTCAGCAGGCACTTGCCGATCGCGCTGGCGTGCGCCGCCGACCGGAAGTCGACCCACTCGTTGACGGCGGGCGTCTGCGGCCCGTCGGCCACCTGGGTGATCCGGATCTCGCCGTCGACGTACCGGCTGACGTAGACCGCCGCGCCGACCGAGTCCCGCAGCTGGGTGAGCGTCTGCTGGAGCCGCGCCTCCACCGCCCGGCGGCGGGCCGCCCCGGAGCCGAGCTCGGCGAGCGACGCCCCGATGACGTAGGCCCCGTCGGCGACCTGCTCGACGTATCCCTCGCGCCGCAGGGTCAGCAGCAGCGAGGAGAGGTGCCCGACGGGCAGGCCCGTCTCGCGGGAGAGCTGTGCGTCGGTCACACCACTGCCGTGGGTGGACACCGACTCCAGCACGCGCAGGGCGTACTGCACGGAGTGGAAGGGTGCTTTCGGCTCGGGCTTCAGCGCCACGGTTTCCCCCTACCAGGTTGTGACCGGCGGCCTCCGTCCCACGATAGCGGCCAAAGCGCTCCGCAGGAGGGGGTGTTGACGAGTTGATCGGATGCGTCCCGGACCTGTCGTCAGGGACGCATCCGATCGGCATATGCCAGAGTCATAGCCCAAAGGGCAGGGCCGAGGTCACAGCACCGCGTTGAGGAATTCGCGCGTCCGTGCGTGATCCGGGTCGGTGAAGATCTTCTCCGGCGTCCCGGACTCCACCACGCGGCCCGCGTCGAACATCAGGACCTTCTCCGAGACGTCCCGGGCGAAGTTCATCTCGTGGGTCACGCAGAGCATCGTGATGTCCGTGTTCCGCGCGATGTCGCCGAGGAGCTCCAGGACACCCGCCACCAACTCCGGATCGAGTGCCGAGGTCACCTCGTCCAGCAGCAGGATCTCCGGGCGCATCGCCAGCGCGCGGGCGATCGCCACCCGCTGCTGCTGGCCGCCGGAGAGCTGCGAGGGGTGCGCGTCGACCTTCCCGGAGAGCCCGACCAGGTCGAGCAGCTCGCGGGCGCGGGTCTCCGCCTCCTCACGCTCCATGCCCAGGACGTTGACGGGGGCCTCGGTGATGTTCTGGAGCACCTTCATGTTCGGGAAGAGGTTGAACTGCTGGAAGACCATCCCGATCTTCTTCCGGGACTCCCGCAGCTGCTTCTCGCCGGCCGGCCTGAGCGAGCCGTCGGGCCTGCGGGTGTGCGAGAGCGGCGAGCCGTCCACCCAGATCACCCCGGCACTCACCTTCTCCAGGGTCATCAGCAGCCGCAGGATGGTGGTCTTGCCGGAGCCGCTCGGCCCGATCAGTGTGACGTGCTCGCCGCGCCTGACCGTGAAGTCCAGCTCGTCCAGGACCACATGGTCGCCGTACCGCTTGACGACCTTGTCGAACCGGACCAGTGGCTCCACGCCGGTCGTCCCGGTGGCCGGAACCGAGTCCGCGGGCTCCTTCAGGGGAGCAGAGTCAGTGGCCAAGGCGCTTCTCCAGCTTTCTCATCAGCAGCGAGGTGGGGTAGCTCGCGACCAGGAAGATCAGTCCGGCGAGCGTGAACACCTCGGTGTACGCGAAGTGGTCGGTCCCGTACTTACGGGCCTCGAAGACCATTTCCTGGACCGTGATCACGGCCAGGAAGGGGGTCTCCTTGAACATCGAGATGGCGTAGTTGCCGAGGGCGGGCAGCACGTTGCGCACCGCCTGGGGCAGGATCACCGCCTGCCAGGTCCGCCGGGGCGACAGCGAGAGCGCCCGGCAGGCCTCCCACTGGCCCTTGGGCACACCGTCGATCCCGGCCCGGTAGACCTCGGAGGTGTACGTGGCGTAGTGGATGCCCAGGACGACGATGCCGATGGTCAGTGGCTCCACGGAGGTGAAGACGGCCGCGGCGCCGACCAGTTGGACCAGCAGCGGCGTCGCGCGGACGAACTCCATCACCGCCTTGACGGGCACGGTCACCAGCCTCGACGGCGCGCGCCCGGCCACCGCGATGGCCAGCCCCAGCACCGCCGCCACGAGCGTGCCGAGCACGGTCGCCAGCAGGGTGACCCGGAATCCTTCGAGCAGCAGGGGGAACGAGTCCCCGACAGCGTCCCAGTTGAACGACTGGTTCACCGGGCACCTCCGGCCGTGGCGGCGGACTCCGCCGTACGGGACTTGAGCAGGCTGCCCGCACCGGTGTGCAGGCCGAGCCGCCGCTTGGCGGCCCGCTCCAGCAGGTTCATCAGCAGGGTCAGCGCGTAGGCGAGGACGAAGTAGGCGGCCAGCAGCAGCAGATACGCGGTGAGGGTCTCACCGGTCCGGCTGCGGATGTGCTCGACCGCGGTCATCAGGTCGGCCGCGGAGATGAGCCACAGCAGCGGCGTGGCCTTCAGCAGCTGGATCAGCAGGTTGGTGAAGGACGGGATCATCTGGACCCAGGCCTGCGGCATGATCACCTTCCGCATGCGGTGGAAGGGCGTCATGTTCAGGGCCACGGCCGCCTCGTACTGGGCGCGGGGCACGGACTTGATCGCCCCGCGGACGATCTCCGCGCCGTACGCCCCGTAGTTGAGGCCGAAGGCGACGATGCCGCAGAGCAGCGGCGTCAGTTCGTAGCCCGTGAGCTGCGGCATCGCGTAGTAGAGCCAGAACAGCTGGATGTAGAGCGAGGTGCCGCGGAAGAACTCCACGACGACCCGGGAGACCCCGCGGACCGGCAGCAGCTTGCTGCCCGCCATCAGCCCGAGGACGAAGGACAGCAGCAGCGCGAGCAGGGAGCCCAGGACCGTCGCCTCGAGCGTCACCCACAAGCCCGCTCTGACCTGCGGAAACTCATCGAGGAGTGTGGAGAAGAAGTCACTCATAGGGTGTGGTTCGCCCCCGTCAGCCCTTGCACAGGTCGGCGGTCTTCAACGTGGCCGGAGGGATCTCCGTGGCACCGAAGCCGTACTCCGTCAGGAGACCCACGTAGCGCGACCTGTCCGCGGTGATCTTCTTCAGCTCGCGGTTGAAGGAGTCGCGCAGGTCCTCGTTGCCCTTGCGGAACACCGCGCCGCCCGGGGAGAACTGCTTCGCCCCCTCCAGCTCCGGTACGAACGCCTCGGTGACCTCGGTGTCCGGATTGGTCCTGGCCAGCCAGCGCAGCGAGATGCCGGTGAGCAGGAAGGCGTCGACCCGGCCGCCCTTGACGGCGTCCGCGCCGTCCTGGGGCTTCTGGAGCGTCTTGATCTTGTTCCCGGAGATGCCCGCGCCCTTGGCGTACGAGTCCTCGACCGCGCCCGACATGACGCCGATGACGGCTCCGACGGCCTTCGCCGACGCCAGGTCGGTGATCTTCTTCGGGTTGCCCTTCTTCACCATCATCGCGGTGGGGGATATGAACTCGGGGTCGGAGAAGAGGGCGTTGGCGCAGCGCTCGGGGGTGATCGCCATGCCCGCGCTGACCACGTCGTACTTCCCGGCCTGCAGGCCGGGGATCAGGCCGTCCCACTCCGAGAGGGTGGGCCTCAGCTCGTCGACGCCGAGCGCCTTGAAGATCTCCCGGTGCAGGGTGGGCGCCTCGCCCTTGAGCTCCTTGCCCTCCATGTAGCCGTAGGGCGCCTCGTTGGCGTACGCGACACGGACGAAACCCTGCTTGCGGAGCTTGTCGAGGGCGCCCTCACCGTCCGTGGAGCCGGCATCGGTCTTGCTGCACGCGGAGAGCAGGCCTGGAACGACGAGCAGTCCGCCCACGGCTGCCGATCGGTTGAGGAAGCCCCGGCGGGACAGATTCGGGAAGTCGACCATGGTTCGAAATCTCCTGGAGGGCTCGAGCAGTCAGGACAGGGTGAGCGCCTGCCCGATCCGCTGCTTCTAAGCCGGAAGCCCCGTCCATGTAATCGAACGGTGGCCGGAGGGTGACCTTCCCGTGTCACATCGCGGGCGGAGCGCGACGGACGGTGCGCGGGGCGTATTCCCCGGGAATACTTGGTTCGTGACTGCCCGTTATGACGGGTTCTCCAGGTCGGTGGCAGGCTGCGGCTTATGTCCTCGCTGTTCGATCGGGGCGTCTCCCCGGGTGCCCGCTGCCCGCGCGCCCAAACGGCCCCTCCTCGCCCGGCGCCGCTCCGGGGCGTCCGGAGCGGCGCCGGGCGCCCGACGGAGGAATACTTGACCCAGGCAGGGGCAGCGGAGACAGGGCACCCGTGAAGGCCAGCGGGGCATCCGGACGCACGGGAAGGACGGACATGACGACCGTAGGACTTCTCTACCCGGGCCATGCCGCGGAGGACGACTTCCCGCGGATCGAGGTCATGATCGACAGCGACATCAGACTGCCGCTGTTCCACACCGAGACCGGTGAGGACGCCCACGACATCCAGTCCCTGCGCGCGGCCGGAGCGCCGGAGCGCCTGTCCGCCGGGGTCGAGGAGCTGCGCCTGGCCGGAGCCGAGTCACTGGTGTGGGCCTCCACGAACGGCAGCTTCGTGTACGGCTGGGAAGGGGCCCACGAGCAGGTCGCGGACCTCGCGCGGGCCGCCGGGCTGCCTGCCTCCAGCACCTCCTTCGCCTTCGCGCACGCGGTGGGAGAGCTGGGCGCCGGCCGGGTCGCCGTCGCCTCGATCGACCCCGCGGACGTCGCACCGCTCTTCACCGGATTCCTGGAGGCCGCCGGGATCGAGGTGGTATCCGCCCGGGACGCCGGTCCCGGCCCCGCCGTCTCCGCCACCGAGGCCGCCGCCTGGACCCCCGAGCAGGTCAAGGAGCTGGTCACGGAGGCGGACCACCCGGACGCCGAGGTCCTGCTGCTGCCGTGCACCGCCCTGCACACCGCCGGGTACGTCCCGGAGCTGGAGGAACTGCTGGGCAAGCCCGTCCTCACCGCGAACCAGGTGACGGTCTGGGAGGGGCTCCGGCTCGTCGAACGCCGGGTCTGGGCTCCCACCCTGGGCACCCTCTTCGCGACCCGTGAGCCCCCGCCCGGTGCCGTGGAGAACCGGGGCATCGAGGTGCGCGAGTGATGTCCGGCCGGCGCGGGGAATAAACGGAGTCATCCTCCTGTTCCACCTCTCCGGTAGACAGACGCACCACCGGAGAGGCCCGACACGTGGACGAGAACCGAGGCGAAGCGAACCGAGGCGGCCAGATCCGCGGCACCGCGGGCGGGACGGCCTCCGTCCCCCTGTCGGTCCTGGATCTGGTGACCGTGGGAGCGGGGCGCACCGCGAGCCAGGCTCTGCGCACCGGCGTGGACATCGCCCGGCTCGCCGAACGACGGGGCTTCCACCGCTTCTGGGTGGCCGAGCACCACTCGATGCCCGGCGTGGCCTCCTCCTCGCCCGCCGTCATCCTGGCGCACCTGGCCGCCCACACCGAGCGCATCCGGCTCGGGTCCGGCGGCGTGATGCTGCCCAACCACGCCCCCCTGGTGATCGCCGAGCAGTTCGGCACCCTGGAGGCGATGGCCCCGGGCCGCGTCGACCTCGGCCTCGGCCGCGCCCCCGGCACCGACGGCGCCACTGCTGCGGCCCTGCGCCGCACGGACCGGCTCAACGAGGGTGCCGACGACTTCCCGCAGCAGCTGGCCGAGCTGACCCGCTTCCTGGACGACGACTTCCCGGACGGGCACCCCTACGCCCGTATCCACGCCGTCCCCGGGCCGGTCCAGGCGACCTCGCCCGGAGGTGTCCAGTCCCCGGGCCGGCCGCCCGTCTGGCTGCTGGGCTCCTCCGGCTTCAGCGCCCGGCTGGCCGGTGTCCTCGGGCTGCCCTTCGCCTTCGCCCACCACTTCTCGGCCCGCAACACCGTCCCGGCCCTCGACCTGTACCGGGAGTCCTTCGAGCCGTCCGCGGTGCTCGACGCCCCGTACGCCCTGATCGGTGTCTCCGCGCTGGCCGCCGACGAGGAGCGCGAGGCGCGCCGCCAGGTGCTGACCGGGGCCCTGTCGATGGTCCGGCTGCGCACCGGCCGCCCGGGGCTGGTGCCCAGCCCGGAGGAGGCCGAGGCCTACGACTTCAGCCCGATGGAGCGCGAGTTCGTCGACAGCTGGCTGGCCGACGTCATCCACGGCACCGCGGACGAGGTCCGCTCCGGCCTGGACGCACTGGCCAAGCGCACCGGGGCGGACGAGCTGATGATCACGGCCAACGCCCACGGCGGTGAGGCGCGGCTGCGCTCCTACGAGCTGATCGCGGACGCGTACGGGCTGCCCGACCTGGGCTGAGCCCGCCCGACGGGGCAGGGGTTCACGCCTCCGGCGGCCTGGAGCCGATCAGCTCGGCGATCCGCTCCGGGGTCACCGCCCGTGAGTACAGCCACCCCTGCCCGGTGTCGCAGCCGATCCGGCGCAGCCGCTCCGCCTGGCCCGACGTCTCCACGCACTCCGCGGTGACCGTCAGCCCGAGGCGGTGCGCCAGCTGCACCATCGCCTCGACGATCGTCTCGTCGGCCGGGCTGGATCGGGCGCCGTCCTCCTGCCGGAAGCCCCGTACGAAGGAGCCGTCCAGCTTCAGTACGGAGACGGGGAGCCGGCTCAGATAGGCGAGGTTGGAGTAGCCGGTGCCGAAGTCGTCGATCGCGATCCGCACGCCCATGTCGCTGAGCTCCTGAAGCACCCGCAGGGGACGGCCGGCCGAGCCCGTCACGGCCGACTCGGTCAGCTCCAGCTGGAGCAGTCCGGGAGCCAGCCCGGTCTCGGCGAGGACCTCCGCCACGTCGGCGACCAGGTCGGAGTCCCAGAGCTGGCGCACCGCGACGTTGACGCTGATGAACAGCGCCGGTTCCGCGGGGTGCTCCAGCTGCCAGCGGCGCGCCTGCCGGCAGGCCGTCCGCAGCACCCAGCGGCCGAGCTGGACGATGCTGCCGTCCTCCTCGGCGATCGGGACGAACCGGTGGGGCGCCAGCATCCCGAACCGCGGGTGGTTCCACCGCACCAGCGCCTCGACGCCCCGGACGACCCCGTCGGCCATCCCGACCAGCGGCTGGTACTCCAAGGTGAACTCGCGGCGCTCGACGGCGGCGCGCAGGGTGGCGGAGAGCGCCTGGCGGGTCATCCGGTGCGCGTTGCGTTCCGGGTCGAAGAGCGTCCAGCGGCCCCTGCCGTCCGCCTTCGCCCAGTACAGGGTGGTGTCCGCCGCCTGCATCAGACCGGTGGGGGTGGCGTCCGCCACCGACCGCTCCACGACCCCGATCGACGCCGAGACGGAGAGCCGCTGCCCGCCCACGTCGAAGGGCCGCTCCAAGGCGCCGAGCACCGAGCCGGCGAGCTCGGTGAGCTGATGCGTACCGGCCGAGTCCTCGACCAGGATCGCGAACTCGTCACCGCCCAGGCGCGCCACCAGATGGCCCCCGGTGCGGCGGTGGCCGTCCGCCTCGGCGCAGTCGGTGAGCCGGCCGGCGACGGCGGCCAGCAGCCGGTCGCCGATGTGGTGCCCCAGGGTGTCGTTGACCGCCTTGAAGCCGTCGAGGTCCAGGTAGCACAGCCCGATCCGGCCGTGCCGGGGCAGCGAGTCGTCCTGGAACGGCGCGGTCGCCAGGGCGGTCGTGAGCCGCTCGAAGAAGAGCGTGCGGTTGGGCAGCCGGGTCACCGGGTCGTGCATCCGCAGATGGCGCAGCCGGAGCTGGAGTTCGTGCCGGTCGCTGATGTCCTCCAGGCAGAGCAGCGCCCCCTCCGGGCCGTCTGCCGGGTCCGCCAGGGGGACGAGGGTGACCTCGGTCCACAAGGACCGGCCGTCGGGGTGCTTGAGCCGACGGGTGCAGCGGAGCCGGGAACGCGTCCCGGCCAGGACCTCCCCGTACGCCTGCCAGGTCCGCCGGTCCGTCGCGAGGTCCACCAGATCGGCGGCGCGTCTGCCCGGCAGCGACGCGGGGTGGGTGCCGAGCAGCGCGCCCAGCGCGTCGTTGGCGCGGACGACCTGGCCCCGGCCGTCGACGACCGCCATCGGGAGGGCCGCCACCCGGAACGCGGCACGGTAGTCGCGCAGCTCACGAGGGCTCGTTTCGTCACGCTCGGTGACCGTCGGTGGTCCGGCGTCGGGCGGCTCGCCCGACCGGGGCACCGGCCCTTCGGAGGTTCCGCTCACCGTTCGCTCCCGCTGTGCAGATGGTCGTGAAGAGATGTGGCCGGCCTGGGGCGGCGTGACGGGGCGTCGTGCCGGAGGCGGGAACCACACAGGAAAGCGAGGTGAAGCATAGAGGGTGGCGCCTCGGGCGTACCAGCGCGCCCGCCGTTTCGCGGGTGCGCGCGAGGGGTGGCACGCGCATGGCCCACGCGCCGGGGGTCGGGAGCGCCCCTTCTCCGTTTGCCCGATATCGATCGCTTCTGGGCGAACATGGCGAGTTGCGCTGAGCGCGTGATCGATTGTGACGATCTGTGATCGAAGTATCCGAGGGGTTGAGCCCTGGCTGACCCATGTGGGGCAGCACAACGAGGCGTGCGGCACCGGCCCGGCCCAGGGTGAGGGAGACGGGTCCCGCAGTCGCCACCGGAGGTACACGTGCCGCGCCAGCACCGACACGGGGGAGCGGGGCGGTCCGGTCTGCGCAGCGCGGCGGCCGGCCTCACCTCCCTGCTGGCACTCGCCGCCACCGGACTCGTCGCCGGACCCGTGGCGGCGGCCACCGACGACGCCGGCCCCTGCGCCCTCCCTCGCACCGGCGCCCACCACTCGCTCGGCCTGGACTCCTGGAACGGCGCCTATCCGCGTCCCGACCGCGACCTCGACGCGGTCATGGTCTTCCTCTCGTTCCCCGACTCCGACCCCGTCGTCTCCCCCGAGGTGATCACCGGCGACTACTTCCCCTCCACCACCCGCTTCTTCCAGCGCGCCTCCTACGGCGCGTTCACCCTGCGCGCCCACCCCCAGCAGAAGTGGATCACGATGCCCCGGCCCTCCACCTGGTACGGGATACAGCGCGACTGGGGGTCCGAGCGGCGTAGCGCCTATCTGCGCGACGCGATCAAGGCGGCCGACGACCAGGTCGACTTCTCCGCGTACGACATCGTCTACCTCGTCGCCGACCCGGACGCGCCCGGCGTCGACTCCGACGCCACGAAGGTCGTCAACTTCGACCGGCCGCTGCGCGCCGACGGCACCGACATCAAGCGCGTCGTCACCGTCTTCGAGGAGCACCCGCCCGACCGGAACGTCCTGGCCCACGAGACCGGTCACGTCTTCGACCTGGCGGACCTCTACCACCGGCCGGAGGACGGCAAGGGCGACTGGGACACCTACGTCGGCGACTGGGACGTCATGGGCAGCCAGTTCGGGCTCGCGCCCGACCTGTTCGGCTGGCACAAGTGGAAGCTCGGCTGGCTCGGTGGCGACGAGATCGTCTGCGTCCAGGGCAGCGCCGACCTCACTCTGGTGCCGATGGCCGAGGCACCCGCGCGCGGCGGCTCCAAGGGGACCCGGCTCGCGGTCATCAGGACCGGCTCGGACAGCGCGCTCGCCGTCGAGGCCCGCAGCGCCACCGGCAACGACCGGACGACCTGCGCCGAAGGCGTCCTGATCTACCGCATCCACAACGCGACGCCCTCCGGGGGCGGCCCCGTCGAGGTCCTCGACACCCACCCCGACTCCGACGCCTGCTGGGACCGCTCCGTCTACCCGCCGCTCGCCGACGCCCCGCTCCGGGAGGGCGAGCGCTACACCGTGCCGGGCGAGCGCACCCGCGTCGAGGTCGCGGACCGGACGCCCTCCGGGGCCTGGACGGTACGGATCACCACGGGCACCTGAATCCCGGGGACGCACACGAAGAAGCCCCCTCGCTTCCGCGAGGGGGCTTCTTCCGTCTGTGCGCCGCCAGGGACTCGAACCCCGGACCCGCTGATTAAGAGTCAGCTGCTCTAACCAACTGAGCTAGCGGCGCCTGCTGACGTCGTAGACATTAGCACCCGGATCGGCGGGAGGAAAAATCGAATTCCCGGTGGTCGAGGGGGCCGCCGACCTGGTCACCCGTACACAGGCCCAGAGCAGCACGTCCGGTCCCGGCAGCCATGGGTTGCGGGTGTCCGGGGCGACCAGCCAGCGGGGTCCGCCGGCGCCCGGACCGGCCACCAGGGGCGGCACCGTGACCGCGTCGCCGGTGCCGTGACAGAGCAGTGCGGGCAGGGACGCCCGGGGCACCCGGGGGTGGCCGGTGCCCCACTCCTCCCAGCTCAGCAGAGAGGGCAGCCGCTGGGCGGTCCCGGGAGCGGCGAACAGCAGCAGCCGGCCGCGATGCGTGGCGACCGGACCGGATCCGGGGCCCTCCGCCCAGAGCTGCTCCAGCATCCGGCGGCCGAAGAGCGCGGGCACGTTCACGACGTCGAAGGACGAGCCGCACGGCAGGACACCGGCGGTGGTGGGGTGGGCCTCCCACCGGGCGAGCGTGGTGCGGGGGTAGGCGGAGGCGCCCGCGAGCCAGGCGGCTCCGGACGGGGTGACCTGGCCGACCCGGTCGCCCGCCCTCTCCGGTAACCGGTCGGGGCCGTCCCGCAGTGCGGCGAGGATGTCGACGCCGTGGCGCGGGGCGGCACCGGTGTGCAGGGTCGTTTCGTCTCTCAGCCATGCGGTCATGACGTCAGGTCTACCGGCAGTGACGGTTCTGTATCCGAGAGTCGCCGAAAACAGGACAGGACGCTTCGTGAACGGGTATCTTGCCCGACGGCATATGCCAGGGGTGTACCCGTGGTGACGAAGCGTGGCGACCGCAGGGGCGGAAGCGGCCCGGTGGGACGTCAGGGGCGGGGGTCGTTCAGCAGGGAGCGGCCGAACTCGATCATCTTCTTGGCGTAGTCCTCGGTCCACTCCGCACGCTCGGCTATGTCCGCCGGGGTCAGCCGGTCGAACCTGCGCGGGTCGGCGAGCTGGGCGGCGGCCACGGCCTGGAACTCCACGGCCCGGTCGGTCGCCGCCCGGAACGCGAGCGTCAGCTCCGTCGCCCGGGTCAGCAGCTCCTTCGGGTCGTCCATCGACTCCAGGTCGAAGAAGTGCTCCGGGTCGGCCGTCGCCTCCGACGGCTCGAAGAGCAGCGGTGCGGGGCGCAGCCTCTGCCGCTCGTTCCGCTCGGGTTGTGCCATGGGGTGTGTTTCCTTCCTCGCGCGGCCGGACGGCCACCTTCCATTGTCCCGCCCGGCGCAAGAGCGCTTCCCACGAACGGGCCGGGTGATGCGGGCGCGGCACCGCGATGTGGTGCGGGACCTCAGGGCCGCCAGGTGACGCGGTGCTCGGCGAGATGGGCCAGGACCGCGTGGTTGGCCTCCCAGCCGTCCGGGAACTTCACCGTCACGCCCAGCTGGACCGGCTCCGTCGACGGGTGCTCGTCCAGCAGGTCCGTCACCCCGGCCCGGCACACCACGACGCACGCGTGGCGGTGCCGGGAGGCCAGCACGCACAGCCGGCCCGTCTCCAGGTGGAAGGCCGTCGCGTCCGGGCGGCCCGACAGCGGGTGCAGGACCACCGTCACGTCGTACTCGCGCCCCTGGAGCCGGTTCGCCGTGTCCACCGTCACACCCGTCACGCCCAGCTCCGCCAAGGCCGCCCGCACCGCCGCGGCCTGGTCGCGGTGGGCCGTGCCGACCGCCACCCGGTCCGCCGTCACGGGGGCCGGGTCCGGGGAGCGCTCGCTGGTCGCGGCGCCGCCCCTCTCCAGGAGCCTGCGGACCACCAGCGCCACCGCCCGTACCGCCTCGGGGTCGGTGCGCGGGGTGTGGCGGGCCGGGAGCTCCAGCAGGCCCCAGCCGGACTCCGCCGCCTCGTCCAGCACCCGGTCCGGGCCCGACCCGTCCGAGGGCACGGCGAACGACAGCCGCCGGTCGCCGTGGTCCGTACCGCTGCGGAACGGCGTGTACGGATAGAACGCGTCCGAGACCAGCGGCGCGGCCGAGGCCGGCAGCCGCCACGACACCGGCAGCCGGTGCTGCGGCAGCTCCGGATTGTGCGCCAGCAGCGTCGTGACCGCGCTCGCCGACGGGTCGTACGACAGCCCCGCCCACTGGTCCGCGCCCACGATCGAGAACGGGTCCAACTGGCCCGGGTCCCCGACGAACAGCGCCCGCTCGAACAGTCCGGCCACGGCGAGCAGCGCGTCCGACCGCATCTGGTACGCCTCGTCGACGATCGCGTGCCCCCACGGCTCCACGTTCTTCACATGGGCCCACTTGGCGGCCGTGGACAGCACGATGTCCAGCCCGGCCAGATCTGCGGCCTTCGCCGACTTCGTCACGTTGTCGAGGTCGTCCAAGGCCTTGTCGTACGGGTCGGAGTCGCTGCTGTGCAGCCGGCCGACCGGAAGCTCCGGGGCCTTCTCGGCCAGCCGCGTCACCAGGTCGTCCACCTGCGCGTTGGTCTGCGCCACCACCATCAGCGGCCGGCCCGCGGCGGCCAGCTCCAGTGCGGCGCGCACCACCAGCGTCGACTTGCCGGCGCCGGGCGGCGAGTCCACCACCACGCCCCGCGCCGTGCCCCGCAGGGTGTCCTCGAGGATCGCGTCGGTCGCCCGCGCCGCCGCGGCGGACGGGTCCAGAACGGCAGTCACAACAGGTCCTCCGCGGTCACGGGGTCGGGCTTCTCCGGATCCTCGGCCCCGCCCGGCGGGCCGCCGTGGGTCCACGGGGTGTTCTCCGGGTCGGGCAGCGCGGGCCCGCCCCGCTGGTCGTGCTCGAACAGCGTCCAGGTGATGCGTTCACCCGGCTCGGGCACCGACCCGGGGACCGGTTCCCTGCCCCGGCCCATCCGGTCCGTGATCCGCAGGACGAGCGACATCTCCGCGCCGTCCTCGTCCCCTGCCGCGTACCCGACGAACTCGGCGGTCTGCGGCTTCCCGTCCAGCGAGCGGTAGACCTTCGTCCGCTCACCGAGATGCGGGCGCTCGTCCGTGCGGAGCGTGACCAGGGGGCGAGGAGAGGGCCGCTTCGACTCCGTGTACGTCATCTCCACCTCCGCCACCTCCCCGAGGAACGCCTCGCCCGCCAGCCGGCGTCCCGCCAGCACCAGCGGATCGTCCAGCGCCTCCTGGGCCTCCAGCTGCGCCTGTGCCGTCTCCCGCGCGGCCAGCTTCCGGGCCGCCGTCACGGCGTCGTCGCGGCGCGGCTGCGGCGGCTCGCCCGCCCGCACCCGGTCCCGGTGCGCCGTGAACGACCAGCGGTCCCGGGTCCAGCGGTCCTCGGCCCGGGCGCCCTGCGGCAGCTCACGCACCAGGTCGAGGCTCCGCCACACCGCGTCCCAGGTCGGCAGCAGCACCTTGGCGAGCAGCGACCTGATCTCCCGCTCGGCACGGCTCACCTCACCGAGCCGGTCGTCCGCCGTGAGTCCGTCCTCCGCGGCGTGGTGCGCCGAGCGCGCCCGGTCGTACGCCTCGATCGCGGGCGCCAGCAGCCGGTTGTCGAACGCCGGATCGGTGGCCGGGCCGGCCGGCGGGCAGAGCAGCTGTCCCGCCCCGTCCCGCGCCAGCTCGGCGCGGAGCGCCGCCTCGGCCCCGGACTCGCCCACCGGCGGATCGACCCAGGCGAGCAGCGCGCCCAGGTGCTGGTCCTCCAGGCTGCTCTGCCCCGTGGCCCAGTGCCGGTTCAGCAGGTCCGTCGTGGCGAGCAGCAGCGAGGAGCCCGGCACCCGGGCCCGCTCGCCGTAGTGCGTCAGCCAGCGGCCCAGCAGCGGGACCCGGGCGGGCGCCGGATACGGGGTGTCCGGGTCGTCCTCGGCGGTGCGCCGGAACCGCATGGACCGCCCCAGCAGCCGGACGAAGTCGATGCCGGCCCGGCTCGGCACGATCAGCTGGGCGGCGTCCGCGCAGAGCTCGACCTCGACCTTGACCTTCTTGCCCGTCTCGGGGTCCACCTCGCTGCGCTCGGCCGGTTCGACGGCGTCGGCGTGGGACTCGATGTGCGGCAGCACCGCCTCGGCCAGCTCCGCCAGGAACGCGAAGCGCAGGTCGCGGTCGCGCGGCTGGGCGACCGCCAGCAGCCGCGGGGCCTCCCGGTCGGTGCCGACGAGCGCCCCGAGCGGGGCGCCGGCCTCACCGGCGGTGGTCAGCGGGACCAGGACCAGCGGCCTGTCCGTCAGACGGCGGTGGCACACGGTGGCCAGCGGCTGGGCCCGCCCGCTGTCGACCGCCTCCAGCCGGGCCAGGGTCGTGATCAGTGACACCGCACGCCGCCGTTCGCCGTCTCCAGGGCCTCCGCGCGCAGCGCCGCGGCCCGGCGCAGGGCCGCCACCGTCGGGTCCGCCGGGTCGCCCTCCTTGCCGGACGCGGCCGCCAGCACCCCGGCCACCGTCGTCAGACCGCCGAGCTCACCCCGCACGCTCCGGCCGAGCGACTCCACCGCCCCCTCGGCACGGGCCTTCGCCCGGCAGTGGAAGGCCAGCTCGCACGCGGCCAGGCACTCCGGGGCGTACGCGGCGGGGACCGCCTCGACGGCCGAGCCCAGCTCCTGGGGTGTGCGCCCCGGGTCGAACGTCGTGCCCTCGGGGAGGGCCGCCGCGATGTCCTCGACCCGGGTCAGCCGGGCCAGCTGGCGGCGGGTCACCGCACGCTGCTTGCGTACGTCCACGACCGAGGCCGTCGGCAGGTTCGAGAAGTCCTTCGGGCAGACCAGCAGGATCCGGTGTCCGACCTGTGCCCCCTCGGTCACCGACGCGGTCCGCTCCAGCGCCAGCACGTAGACCGCGGACTGGCGGGCCGCCGCACCCACCTTCGCGGCGTCCGCCGACGCGTCGATCATGGGGAACGACTTGATCTCGACGACCGTCCAGGTGCCGTCGGGGTGCACCACCACCGCGTCCGGCTCCAGGTAGACGGGCGATCCCGCCACCTCCAGGGCCAGCATCGGGTGGTCCAGCAGGGTCCAGCCGCCCGACGCCGTGGCCTCGCGCAGTGCCAGCGCCGTGCGGGCGGTGCGGCCCTCGGGGCCGGCGGCCGTCAGATCCGGCACCACGGCCTCTCCGGGGGCGTCCGCCCCCTCGCCGAGCCGCTCGAACAGCAGCCGCAGCAGCTCCGTGCCGCCGTCGGCCTTGACCTTCACCTCGAAGGCGTTGCCCCGGACGAACGCGAACTGCGACTGCCCGAACGCGGCGGGGGAGCCGAGCGCGCTCGCCAGCCCGGCCTTGTCGACCCCGGCGCCGTCGAGCAGGGCCCGCCGCTTGCAGCCGGGGTTCGCGGCGAGTGCGGCCAGGGCGCGCGCGTCCAGCGGGTGCGGCGCGACGGAGGGGCCGCGCAGCTCAGCGAGCCGCTGCCGGAGCGTCGTCGCTGGCGGCTGCTGCGGAGCCGACGGCCGCGGTGGGGTCGGCTGCGCCGGAATCTGCGGAGGTGGTCCGCTGGCCGGGGATTCGCTCACCCGCCGAAGTCTTGCATCCGGTACTGACAATCGTGGAGCCCGAGGGGGACACGGACGCCGGAACCCGCACGAGAACGGCCCGCACCAGGTCCTTGACCCGGTCGGCGATCCGCATGACCGGCCTGGTCAGCAGCGCTCCGACGCCCATCACGGCGGCGCCGGCCACGGCGTCGAGGAAGTAGTGGTTCGCCGTGCCCATCACGACGAACACGGTGAGCAGCGGATACGCGATGCCCACGGTCCTGACCAGCGGGTGGCGGCCGTGCCGCCACAGCAGGATGCCGCACCACAGCGCCCAGCCGACGTGCAGGCTGGGCATCGCCGCGTACTGGTTGGTCATCCCGCTCAGCCCGCGCGGGGCGCTCGCGCCGGTGCCCCACCAGCCGTAGTGGCTGTACTGGGCCATCGTGTCGACGAACCCGTGCCGGGCGTCGAGCAGGCGCGGTGGGCAGGTCGGCATCAGCGTGAAGCCGACCAGCCCGAGCAGCGTGGACGTCATCAGCCAGGTCCGGGCCGCCCGGTAGGCGGCGGAGCGGCGACGGAAGACCCAGATCAGGACGGCCGGGGTGACCACGTAGTGCAGGGAGGCGTACGCGAAGTCCGCGGGCACCCCCAGGGACGCGTGCTCGGTCAGCAGCCGGTTGAGCGGGTGTTCCGCGTTGAGGTGCAGCGCCTTCTCCAGGCGAAGGACGGCGAGGCCGTTCTCGACGGCCGCCGGGATGTTCTCGTGGACCAGGAGGCGGCCCAGTGAGTACAGCCCGTACACCACCGCGATCAGTGGCAGCTCCGTCCACCAGCGGGGCCGGTGGCCGGCCGAGGAGGTCGCGGCGGTGGCGTGCGGCATCCGGTGGCTCTCCCCAGGGTTCATGCGGTAGACGGCGGGCGTTCAACCGTACGGTGGTCTCAGGTCGCGTACCCCGCCGGGGGGCTTCCCCACAGACGTGTGCGGATCGCGCCCCGATGAGGGACGTCGGCCGCGCCCCCGGGGTTGCCCGGGGGGACCGTGAGAGATGATGGAAAGGGCCTGCGCCCGCACCGTCCCTCCCCGGTCGGTGGCCGCCGTCGCAGCCCTCGCCGTCCCGGACACCGCTGTCCCGGACCCACCAGATCCTAGGGTCCCCGGATCTTCAGATCTCCGTACTTTTCAGGGAGAGCCGTCATGGCACCGCGAATCCTGCTCGCCCGGCACGGACAGACCCAGTGGTCGGTCCAGGGCAATCACACCGGCAGGACCGACATCCCCCTCCTCGACGACGGCCGCGCGGGCGCCAAGCTGCTCGGCGAGCGGCTGCACCGGGAGCCCTGGGGCGGGCTGCCCGGCGTGGAGGTACGCACCAGCCCGCTGGTCCGGGCGTCCGAGACCTGCGAGATCGCCGGGTTCGGGGACCGGGCCACGCCCTGGGACGCGCTGATGGAGTGGGACTACGGGGACTACGAGGGGCTGACCCCGGCGCAGATCAGAGCGGACCGGCCCGACTGGCTCATCTGGCGCGACGGGGTCCCCGGGGGCGAGTCCACGGCCGAGGTGACGGCCCGGGCGGACGCGATCGTGGACTGGGCGCGCTCGGCCGACCGTGACGTCCTGGTCTTCGCCCACGGGCACATCCTGCGCGCCCTGGGGGCGCGGTGGCTCGGCGAGGACCTCTCCTTCGGCGCCCGGATCAGGCTGGAGCCGACCTCGCTGTCCGTGCTGGGCTGGGCGTACGGCCTGCCCGCCCTGGAGCGGTGGAACGACACGGGCCACCTGGACCGGTAGGCGTGCCCGATCAGGTCGCCAGGGCCTCGTAGCGGTTGAGCAGGGCGGTCACCTCGGGGCCGCCCTGCGGGCCCAGCGCCCGTACGGTCTCGGAGAGCATCCCCCGGATGCGGGAGGACTGGACGCGCTCCAGCAGGTCCAGCACCTCGTGGACCGCCGCGGACGCCTCGTCGGCCGTGCCGGAGCGGGCCAGGTCCCAGGCCAGCTGCGCCCGGTACAGCGCGAGGTTGCGGGCGAAGTGCGGGTCCTGGAGCCGGGAGGCCCGCCGCGCGTGCCGGGCCGCCCTCGGCCAGTCGCCCAGCGCCGACCAGCACTGGGCCTCCAGGAACTCAAGCTCCGCCTCCCGGAAGAAGGTCATCCACTCCGGGTCCGTCCCGCCGGGCCCCCGCTCGAACGCCGTACGCGCCCGCCCGATCGCCTGCTCGCACCCCGAGCGGTCCCCGAGCCACGCCCGGCCGCCCGCCTCCCGCAGCGCCAGCAGGGCCAGCAGTCGCGGCGAGCCGAGCGGCAGGGCCACCCGCTGGCCGGCCTCCGCGGCCCGTACCGCCTCGCGGGCCCGGCCCATGTCACGGGCCAGGAACGAGGCGTTGCAGAAGGCGTGCGCCTCCAGCGCGGCGTCGCCGGCCAGCCGGGCCGTCGCGAGTGCCTCCGCGTAGTGCGAGCGCGCGTCGTCGTGACGGCCCGAGTCGTGTGCCAGCCATCCCACCGAGATGGCCAGCTCCCCGGCGCCGGCGTAGAGCCGGTCCGAGGTGGCACGGCGGGCCGCCGAACCCGCGTCGAGCAGGGCGAACGCGGCCCGTAGCGGCTGGGCGGCCTGCTGGTAGAGCCCGTCCGCACCGTGCTGGTCGTCCAGCAGCCGGATCTCCCGCACCGCCTTCTCCACCGCACTCACCTCGGCCTCGCCGACGCGCCGCTGGGCGGGAACGGTGATCGGGCCGGCGGCGGCGGACGGTCCGCCCAGGCCCAGGGACGCGGCCGCCACCGTGGCGGTGCCGCTGGTCATGAACACGCGACGCAGCACGTCGCACTCCTCGTCGGTATCGCTGTCGAGCGTGGGGGGAAGGGACAGCAGGGATGGGGCGGGCGGGGTCACCGCCCGCGCCCCCCGGCCGCGCACGCTCTCGCGGGCCGAGAAGCCCAGGTCCACCAGGCTCGCGCCGGGGAACATATGCAGGAACACCCGTTCGTACGCGTAGTTGGGGCAGCGGATCTCGCCGGACTCCACGCGTCCGATGTACCGGGCGTCGCACGCGACCTGTTCGCCGATCTCGCGCGCGGCTCTGCGGATCGCCGCGGCGAACTCCGCCGCGGAGCGCTGTCCGCGCAGCCGACGGAAGACGAGGTTGGGAACTGCCCGTGTCGACACCATGGCGGGGCCCTCTCTGGTGCAGCCGGGTTCCTGCTTCCGGTGTCCCGGCGGAGCAAGAACGTACCTGCTGTGACGGGGCGTACACACAGTGATTACGGATAAAGCAGACATCTCTCCTGCAATCCGCCATGAACTGCCACCCTTTGCGGCGGCGTGCCGCCGTAGCCCTTGACGTGGTCGGCGCGTTGGTCCATGTGGTGACGGGGCGCGGCTCCGTATCGAGACGAGAGGAGGGGTTTCCCTTGCTGCACATCGGCCCGGAAACCGCACCGTGCGACCTGGTGACCGTCCCGGCACGCCAGGGGCTGGAGGCCGTGGACATCCTGCGACGGGGCGCCGACCACGCGGCCGTCGGTCCCGTCCTGCACGACGGGACCTGTGCCACCCTCGGCTTCCTCGTACCCCCGGGCACCGCGGAGGCCTGGGACGTGCCCGGCAGCGCCTGTACGCGTACGGACGGCCGGGGACTGCGCATCCCCGCCGAGCCGCCCGTCACCGGCGGCGGCTGGCTGCTGCCGCCCGGGGCGGACGCCCCCGTCACCGACCCGGCCGCGCTCAGGGACGCCCTCGGCCAGGCGGCCCGGCTCATCGAGGCGGCCGACAACTGCCGCTGAGAGCCTGTCGGGTGGTCTGCGGTCGGGCGGCCACGCCCCGGCACGCATGCGGCCGCGTCTCCGGAAGGCCCGCTTCCCGCGTGCCGAAAGGGCCGGGCGGCTCCGCCACGAGGGCCGCCCGGCGCCTTGGCGCCGCACGCACCGGGCCGCGTCCGCTATCCGGTATTCGGTGTCCGGCGGGAGGCCACCCGACAGGCTCCGAGGCCATAATGGGCGGACAGGCGGAGCACCCGCCGCCGCCCCGGACCCGGGGCGGTCCGCCGAGGAACCGGCCCGGACCGGTCAGCGAGGACGAGCGCACGTGGCACGTCGAGGAACGCCCTCCAGGAACGCGGGCGGCCGGAAGCGGACCGACCCCGCGCGGGAGCCGGTGGCCGCCCCGGTCGACGGAGGCCTGGCCGAGCTCGTCCCCGACCGCGAACGCCCGCGCGCCTGGACCCTGCTGCTGGACGGCGCTCCGCAGTCCCACGTGGACCTGGACGATCCCACGTACCTCTCGTTCGAGTACCAGCGCCGGCTCGGCCACGTCATCGACCTCGCCGCGCCCCCGGGCCGGCCGCTGCACGCCGTCCACCTCGGGGGCGGCGCCTTCACGCTCGCCCGGTACCTCGCGGCGACCCGCCCGCGCTCCACCCAGCAGGTCGTCGAGGTCGACGCGCCACTCGTCCACCTGGTGCGCACCGCCCTCCCGTTGGACCCGCAGGCCCGGATACGGGTGCGGGCCACGGACGCCCGCGCCGGACTCGGCAAGATCCCGGACGGCTGGGCGGACCTCGTCGTCGCCGACGTCTTCAGCGGGGCCCGCACCCCCGCACACCTCACCTCCGCCGAATTCCTCACCGAGGTACGCCGGGTGCTGAAGCCCGGCGGGCAGTACACGGCCAACCTCGCCGACGGTCCGCCGCTCGCCCACCTCCGCGGCCAGATCGCCACCGCCGCCTCGCTCTTCCCGGAACTCGCGCTCGCCGCCGACCCCACCGTCTGGCGGGGCCGGCGCTTCGGCAACGCGGTCCTGGTCGCCTCGGACCTGCCGATCGCCGTCGCCGAGCTGACCCGGCGCGTGGCGAGCGACCCGCACCCGGGCCGGGTCGAACACGGCCGCGCCCTGGCCGACTTCACAGGCGGCGCCACCGTCGTCACCGACGGGGCCGCCCGCCCGTCCCCGGCCCCGCCGCCCGGCACCTTCGGCTGAGGAGGGCACCCGGCAGCCCCGCGGGCCGGCTCGCGCCGCACCTACTGCTCGACGACCTCGACCGACGGCGGATGGCCGTTCCAGGTGCAGAAGACCGAGACCGTCGCCCCCGACCCCTCGGTGAAGTCCACCCGGATCCACTCCGCGTTGGTCCACACCTGCATCGACCAGTCCGGCTCCGGCGTCGCCGAGACCAGCTTCGCCGAGTCCGCCGCCAGCTCCAGGACGACCCGCCCGCCCCGCGTCGGATAGCTCTCCACGTTCCCCGACACCGCCGAGGGAGCCGGTGCGGCCGGGGTGTGCCCGCCCGACGGCGCGGCGGAGGAGGCGCGGGGCGAGGACCGCGGGGAGGGCGGGGACGTGGAAGGGGAGGCGGACGGGCTCGGGGTGGGCGACGGCAGCGCCCGGTGCGTCGACGAGGACACCGGCGCCTCGGTGGCCCGCGCGCCCACCGAGATGGGCACGGCGCGCGGCCGGTCGTACGCCGTACCCGACATCACCGTGTGCACGCCCCACCACGACAGGGTCACCGCCGCCCCGGTGGCGAACGACCACGCGATCGCGTGTACGAGTCCTCGGCGCATCCGGCACATCCTGCCCCACCCGCACCTCTGTTGTCCCGGCGGGCACCCGGCGCCCGGCCATGGGCTACGGTGCGGCCCATGCCAAGTGTGCTCGTGGTCGAGGACGACCAGTTCGTACGATCCGCCCTCATCCGGCACCTGACGGAGGCCTCCCACACGGTGCGCAGCGTCGGCACCGCGCTCGAAGCGCTGCGCGAGGTGGCGCACTTCCGCTTCGACGTGGTCGTCCTCGACCTCGGGCTGCCCGACCTCGACGGCGCCGAGGCGCTGAAGATGCTGCGGTCCATCACCGACGTGCCCGTGATCATCGCCACCGCCAGGGACGACGAGGCCGAGATCGTCAGACTCCTCAACGACGGTGCGGACGACTACCTGACCAAGCCGTTCTCGGTGGAGCACCTCTCCGCCCGCATGGCCGCCGTGCTGCGCCGCACCCGCGGCCCCGGCCAGGCACCGCCGCCCCGGGTCCTCCAGGTCGGCGGGCTCAGCGTCGACCCGCTGCGCCGCCAGGCCGAACTGGACGGCACCGCCCTGGACCTGACGCGCCGGGAGTTCGACCTGCTGGCCTTCCTCGCCGGGCGCCCCGGGGTCGTCGTGCCGCGCCGGGAGCTGCTGGCCGAGGTCTGGCAGCAGTCCTACGGCGACGACCAGACCATCGACGTCCACCTCTCCTGGCTGCGGCGCAAGCTCGGCGAGACGGCGGCCCGCCCGCGCTACCTGCACACCCTGCGGGGCGTCGGCGTGAAGCTCGAACCCCCGGCCGCCCCCGAGCGCCCCGCATGAGATGGGCGCTGGTCAGGGTGTGCCTCGCGGTCACCGCCATGGTGGTGATCGCCTTCGCCGTACCGCTCGGGCTGGTCGTCAGGGAGATGGCGCGGGACCGTGCCTTCACCGACGCCGAGCGGCAGGCCGCCACGATCGGCCCGACCCTCACCATCACCGTCGACCGCGACGAACTGACCCGGGCCGTCCTGTCCACCGAACCCGGCGGCCGCGGACGGCTCGCCGTCCATGTGCCGGCCACCGCCGAACCGCCCTCCGGCCGCATGGAGATCGGGACCCGGCGCGCGACCCGCGAGGACCTGGAGACCGTGCGGGCCTCCGGGCGGGCCTCGGTCACCGGGGTCCCGGGCGGTTTCGCGCTGCTCCAGCCCACCGCGCTGGGATCCGGCGACATCGCGGTCGTCGAGGTGTTCGTGCCCGAGGAGGAGGTCTCCCACGGCGTCACCACCGCCTGGCTGATGCTGGCCGGTGTCGGCGCCGCACTGATCGTCGGCTCGGTCGCCGTCGCCGACCGGCTCGGCGTACGCATGGTGGAACCCGCCCAACGGCTCGCCGGCGCCGCCCAGGACCTGGGGGAGGGGCGGCTGGGGACCAGGGTCCCCGAGGAGGGTCCCACCGAACTGCGCTCCGCCGCCGTCGCGTTCAACTCCATGGCGGACCAGGTCGTCCAACTGCTGGCCAACGAACGCGAACTGGCCGCCGACCTCTCGCACCGGCTGCGCACCCCCCTGACCGTGCTCCGGCTCAACGCGGCGTCGCTGGGCGAGGGGCCGGCCGCCGAACAGACCAGGGCCGCCGTCGAGCAGCTGGAACGCGAGGTCGACACGATCATCCGGACCGCCCGGGAGCAGCGCCCGCAGACCCAGGGCCCGCACCCCGGGGCGGGCAGCGGGTGCGACGCCTCCGAGGTGATCCGCGAACGCATGGGGTTCTGGTCGGCCCTGGCCGAGGACGAGGGCCGTACGGTCCGGCTGGCGGGAGTCGACCGTACGGTACGGATACCCGTCGCTCGGACCGAACTGGCCGCCGCGCTGGACGCGTTGCTCGGCAACGTCTTCCGGCACACCCCGGAGGGCACCGCGTTCGCCGTCGACGTGCACCACAGCGGGGACGCCGTGATCGTCCTGGTCTCGGACGCGGGCCCCGGCATAGCCGACCCGGAAGCCGCCCTGACCCGGGGCGCCAGCGGACGCGGCGGCGGCCCGGGTGCCGTGGGCTCGACCGGGCTGGGCCTGGACATCGTGCGCAGGGTCGCCGAATCGACCGGCGGCGACCTGCGCATCGGGCGTTCGGTGCTCGGCGGCACCGAGGTGCGCATCTGGATCGCGCTGGACGGCGCTCCCTCGGAACGCGGCCGCCGGGGGCACCGGGTGGGCCGCCGGGGCGGGAGGCGGCAGCGGCGGCAGACGAAGAACCGGAGCGCGGAACTCCGTCGTCCCCCCGGCGCGGAGCCGCACCTTTAACCGCCGCCGATGCCTTCCTTAAGCGCGCCCTAAGAACACGGCCCCAGGCCCGAGACGCCCTTTTTGCCCGTCGCGTCGGGGCTAGCGTGCAGACGCATCCACCCCCCGTGGGGCACCCCCGTAGGACAGAGGCAGGGACGCGAATGGGCACCAGCACGCACCGCCGTACGACGAGCACCCGCACCAAGGCGGTCAGCGCGGTCGTCGCCGCCGCGATCGTCGGCGGCACGGTCTTCGCGCTCACCGGGACGGCCCAGGCCGCCGCGGTCGGCGCCACGTACACGAGGACCAGCGGCTGGGACGGCGGATACACCGGGCAGTACGTCGTCACGAACGACTCCGCCGAGACCCGTTCGGGGTGGACGCTCGAATTCGACCTCCCCGCCGGCACGCGGATCGACTCGCTCTGGAACGGCGAACACACGGTCAGCGGCGACCACGTCACCGTGAGGCCCGCCAGCTGGAACAAGGACCTCGCCCCCGGGGCGTCCGTGACCATCGGCTTCGTGACCACCGCCACCGGGACCGCGGCCGACCCGCTCGGCTGCCGCATCGACGAGGCGGCCTGCTCGGCGGACGGCGGCGCCACCCCCGAGCCGAGCGGACGCCCGACCGGGACCCCCACCCCCGAGCCGAGCGGACGCCCGACGGGGGCCCCCACCTCGACGCCGACGTCCACGCCCGCGCCGACGCCCACCGAGACGGCAGGGGGAGGCACCGCCGGCGGTGCCCGCTTCGCCCCGTACATCGACACCTCCCTCCACCCGGCGCACGACCTCCTGGACACCGCCGCGAAGACCGGTGTCCAGGAGTTCACCCTCGCCTTCATCACCTCCGGCGGCGGCTGCGCCCCTCTGTGGGGCGGGGTGACCGGCCTCGGCGACGACCAGGTCGCCGCCCAGATCGGCGCCCTGCGGGCCGAAGGCGGCGACGTACGCGTCTCCTTCGGCGGCGCGGCCGGCGCGGAGCTGGCCCTGCACTGCGGTACGGCCGACGAACTGGCCGCGGCCTACGGCGAGGTCGTCGACACCTACGGGCTCACCAAGGTCGACTTCGACATCGAGGGCGGGGCGCTGCCCGACACCGCGGCGAACTCCCGGCGCGCGCAGGCCATCGCGCGACTCCAGGACTCCCACCCCGGCCTGGACGTCTCCTTCACGCTCCCGGTGATGCCGGAGGGCCTCACCCAGCCCGGCGTGGACCTGATCGCGGACGCGAAGAGGAACGGTGTCACCGTCGAGGCCGTCAACATCATGGCGATGGACTACGGGGCCTCGTACAGCGGCGACATGGGCGACTACGCGACCCAGGCGGCCACCGCCACCCAGGCCCAGCTCAAGGGAGTCCTGGGGCTCTCCGACGCGGAGGCGTGGAAGACGGTCGCCGTCACCCCGATGATCGGCGTGAACGACGTCGCCACCGAGGTCTTCACCGTCGACGACGCCACGCAGCTCGTGGAGTTCGCCCGGGAGAAGGGCATCGGACGGCTCTCCATGTGGTCCGGCACGCGGGACGCCGAGTGCCCGGGCGGCGCCAAGCCGACGGCGGACGCCACATGCAGCTCGGTCCTCCAGGAGCCGCTGGCCTTCACGAAGGCCTTCGGCGCCTACAGGTAGCCCCGCCGACCGCCCCCACGGACCACCCCCTCCGCCCGCGCACCCCGGCCGGCCCCCCACACCCCCACCCCCGGCCGGGGTGCGCGCCCCCGTTTCCGGATGCCGGGCGGAACGCCCGGAGCCCCCACCGGAGTTCGGGGAAAGAACACGGAATCGACCTGACGCCCCCCAGGGGCCCTTGCGACGGCCCACCCCGTTCATTTTCCGGCGGGCCTCCTCCGTCGGGAGCGGAAGCCCGGGTACCCCTCCCGGCCCGGCGCCGGGAACGGCCGTGTCCGCCACCCGGACCGGCGCCCCAGCACCCCCTTCCGCCCCAACACGCCTTTGACCTGCGGCAATTCGCGCGGTGCGGTGAGGGGCATGCAGCACGCGTGCGGTAACGCAAGACTTCGGCCGGACACAGTCGCGTGACTTGAAGGACACACTCGGGCAACGGAAGCGTCTTCAACTCTTGACACCCACCCCCTTGAGGCAGCAATCTTCCGGCATCAGCGCATGGGAGCGCTCCCATATCGAACGAGGTTTTTCGCTCGTACGGGGACGGCACCGCCCATGTCCTCTCCGTACCACTGGCACCCGCACCCACCAGCGCGTATGCCGAGCAGATCGAACGCCAGTCCCACCCTGGAACAAGGAGTAGTGGAATGCGCATCACCCGCACCGTCGCAGGTCGAGGCCGCAGAACCGCCGTCATGGCCACCACGGGCCTCACGGCCGCCGCGCTGCTGCTGACCGGCTGCAGCGACTCCGGCTCGGACTCCGACGAGGCCGACGCCGACGGCAACATCACCCTGACCGTCGCCGACTTCGGACAGTTCGGCTACAAGGAGGCGGGGCTCTTCGAGAAGTACCACGAGCTCCACCCGAACATCACGGTCAAGGAAAACGTCACGGCCGACGAGAAGGTCTACTACCCCAAGTTCCTCCAGCAGCTCAACACGGGCAGCGGACTCGCCGACGTCCAGGGCATCGAGGTCGGCCGCGTCAAGGAGCTCGTCGACACCAAGGCGGACGCCTTCGTCGACCTGGCCAAGGTCATCGACACCGACGCGTGGGTGAACTGGAAGGCGCTGCAGGCGACCACCGACGAGGGCAAGGTGATCGGCGCCGGTACCGACATCGGCCCGATGTCGATCTGCTACCGCCGTGACCTGTTCGAGCAGGCCGGCCTGCCGGCCGACCGCGAGAAGATCGCCGAGAAGGTCGCCGGTGGCTGGGAGGACTACCTCAAGCTCGGTGAGGAGTACAAGAAGAAGGCCCCCAAGGGCACCTACTTCATGGACTCCGCCAGCGCCATGTACAACGGCGTGGTGAGCTCCGACGAGGAGCAGTACTACTCCAAGGACGGCAAGGCGATCTACAAGGAGAGCGCCGGCGTCAAGGCGGGCTGGGACCTCGCCGCCGAGGCGGTCGACAAGAAGCTGTCCCAGGGCCTGGCCCAGTTCAGCCCCCCGTGGCAGGCCGCCCTGCGCAAGGGCAGTATCGCCACCGTGGCCTGCCCCGCGTGGATGGCCGCGCAGATCTCCACGTACGCCGGTGACGAGTTCAAGGGCAAGTGGGACATCGCCCGTACCCCGGGTCAGACCGCGGCCAACTGGGGCGGTTCCTTCCTCTCCGTGCCGGCCAAGGGCAAGCACGTCAAGGAGGCCGGTGAGCTCGTCAAGTGGCTGACCGCCCCCGAGCAGCAGGCCGCCGTCTTCAAGGCTGTCGGTGTCTTCCCGTCGAACAAGGGCGCCTACGACCTCCCCGACGTGAAGGGCGCCACGCTGGAGTACTTCAACAACGCCCCCATCGGTGAGATCTACGCCGAAGAGGCCAAGGTCATCCCCGCGGCCGTGCTCGGCCCGAAGGACGGCATCATCAAGGACTCCATCTCCACCCAGATCAACAACATGGAGCAGCGGGGGACCAGCCCGGACAAGGCCTGGGACGCCGCCACCGAGGCCATCGACAAGGTGATCGGCTGAGCCTCACCGATGCGGGCGGCCGGGACGCCTCCGAAGCGTCCCGGACCGCCCGCACCGGTGCCGGCTCCCGCACCGGCCCCGTGCACGGCTTCCGACACCTCCGCCGGACCTGACCAGAGGTCCGGCTTGCCCCTGCGGTGTCGGCACACCTCAGGGAAGGACTCCCACCTGTGGCAACCACGACCCCCACCCGGGGCGCACAAGGCTCCCGGCCCGGCCGCCGGGCCCCGAAGCCCATGACCCCCGGCCGCCAGGCATGGCGCAGCCGGCTGTGGCGCTTCGACGACAAGGCGTCGCCGTACGCCTACATCGCGCCCTTCTTCCTGATCTTCGGGGCCTTCGGCCTCTATCCCCTCGTCTACACCGGCTGGATCGCCCTCCACAAGGTGGAGATGACCAGTCTCGACCAGATGGAATGGGTCGGCTGGGACAACTTCAGCACCATCCTCCAGGACTCCGAGTTCTGGACCGCGGTCACCAACACGTTCGTCATCGGCGTCATCTCGACCGTCCCGCAGCTGATGATGGCGCTCGGCCTCGCCCATCTGCTGAACTACAAGCTGCGCGCGAGCACCTTCTGGCGCACGGTCATCCTCACGCCGTACGCCACCTCGGTGGCCTCCGCGGCCCTCGTCTTCGCCCTGGTCTTCCGCGCGGACGGCGGCCTCCTGAACTGGGTGCTCAGCTTCTTCGGCGCCGGCGACACCAACTGGGTCAACGGCCACTGGACGTCCAAGATCGCCATCGCCGTCATCGTGATCTGGCGCTGGACGGGCTACAACACGCTGATCTACCTGGCCGCGATGCAGGCGGTTCCCTCGGACCTGTACGAGGCCGCCTCGATCGACGGGGCCTCGCGCTGGCAGCAGTTCCGCAACGTGACGATCCCCGCCCTCCGGCCGACGATCCTCTTCACGATCGTCATCTCGACCATCGGCTCCATGCAGCTGTTCGGCGAGCCCCTGCTGCTCGAGGGCGGCGTCAACGGAGCGCAGGGCGGCACGGAGCACCAGTACGAGACGCTCAGCGTCTACCTCTACAACTACGGCTGGAATCTCCTGCACCTCGGACCGGCCGCCGCAGTCGCCTGGGCCATGCTCGTCCTGCTGCTGCTCATTGCCGCGATCAACTGGCTCATCGGGCGCTTCGTGCGCAAGACCGCGGCCTGACGGGGAGCGATATCCATGACCACCACCAGCCCCATCACCACCCCGGACCACCGCGACGTGTCCAAGGGCGCCGTCCGCCGCGCCGAACCGCCGATCCGCCGCCGCTTCAAGCCGGGCGCGGGCCGCCAGCACCACGCCGGCCCCTTCGCCTACGTCGCCCTGGCGGTCGTCGGCCTCGGGTCGCTGTTCCCGCTGTACTGGACGCTCGTCACCGCGTCCCGCACCCAGGACGAGGTGCTGGACACGCCGCCGCCCCTCATCCCGGGCGGCAGACTGTTCGACAACCTCCAAGCGGCCTGGGAGCAGGCCCACCTCGGCACGGCGATCCTCAACACGTTCATCGTGTCCTGCTGCATCACCGCCGCGACCCTGTTCTTCTGCACCCTGGCGGGCTACGCCTTCGCCAAGATGCGCTTCAAGGGCCGCGGGGCACTGATGACGATGGTCATCGCCACCCTGACGATCCCTCCGCAGCTGAGCGTCGTACCGCTGTTCATGATGATGGCCGACATCGGCTGGGGCGGTCAGCTGGAGTCGGTGATCTTCCCGACCCTGGTGAGCGCCTTCGGCGTGTTCTTCATGCGCCAGTACCTGCTGGAGGCGCTGCCGTACGAGCTCATCGAGGCGGGCAGGATGGACGGGGCGAACAACCTCCGTATCGTGTGGAGCATCGTGCTTCCCGTGGCCCGTCCGGCCATGATGGTGCTCGGCATGCTCACCTTCGTCCAGACGTGGAACGACTTCTTCTGGCCCTACCTCGCGCTGAACCAGGAGAATCCCACCCTGCAGGTGGCCCTCGGCCAGCTGAGTGCCTCCTACGTCCCCGACCAGAGCATCATCATGGCCGGTGCGTTGATCAGCACCGTGCCGCTGCTCGTCGTCTTCGTCATCTTCGGCAAGCAGATCGTCGGGGGCATCATGTCCGGCGCCGTCAAGGGCTGACCCCTGGGCCCGCCCGTCCCTGTCCGGTCCGACCCCGGCCGCCCCGTACGGCCTGTACCTGACCACAGGCCGTACGGGCACCGGGGTCCCCCGCTCTTCCCGTCCACGTTCGTCAACCCATGGGAGCGCTCCCGCATGACTGCAGTACGACCCGACACCACCCCCCAGCAGGCGCCCGAGGCAACGGACTTCCCCACGGGCTTCCTCTGGGGCGCGGCCACCGCCTCCTACCAGGTGGAGGGTGCCGCCGCCGAGGACGGCCGGACGCCGTCCATCTGGGACACCTTCAGCCGCACCCCCGGCAAGGTCCGCAACGGTGACACCGGCGACATCGCCGCCGACCACTACCACCGCTACCGCGACGACGTCGCCCTGATGAAGCGGCTCGGGCTCAAGGCCTACCGCTTCTCCGTCTCCTGGTCGCGGGTCCAGCCCACCGGCCGCGGCCCCGCCGTCGAACGCGGCCTGGACTTCTACCGCAAGCTCGTCGACGAGCTGCTCGACGCGGGCATCATGCCCGTCGCCACCCTCTACCACTGGGACCTGCCCCAGGAGCTGGAGGACGCCGGCGGCTGGCCCGAGCGCGCTACCGCGGACCGGTTCGCCGACTACGCGGCGATCGTCTCCGGCGCGCTCGGCGACCGCGTCGGCATGTGGACCACCCTCAACGAGCCCTGGTGCTCGGCCTATCTCGGCTACGGCTCCGGCGTGCACGCGCCCGGCCGCACCGAGCCCGCAGCGGCGCTGCAGGCGGCCCACCACCTCAACCTCGCCCATGGCCGGGCGATCGAGGTTCTGCGCGCCCAACTCCCCGCTGCCGCGCAGACCTCGGTCACCCTCAATCTCCACCAGGTCCGCCCGCTCACCGACAGCGCGGCCGACGTGGACGCCGCCCGCCGGATCGACGCCCTCGGCAATCGCGTCTTCACCGGCCCGATGCTGCGCGGTGAGTACCCCGAGGACCTGATCGCCGACACCTCGCACCTGGTCGACTGGTCGAAGCTGGTCAAGGACGGCGACCTCGCCACCATCTCCCGTCCCGTCGACGCGCTCGGTATCAACTACTACACACCGACCCTGGTCTCCACGCCGGTGGAAGGCGCCGACTACGCGCGCAGCGACGCCCACGGCGCCAGCGACCACTCCCCGTGGCCCGGCTCCGAACACGTCGCCTTCCACCTCGCCGAGGGCAAGCCGCGCACCGCGATGGACTGGTCGATCGACCCCGACGGGCTCTACAACCTCCTCATGGACGTCCACCGGGACCACCCGGGGCTGCCGTTGATGGTCACCGAGAACGGCGCGGCCTTCGACGACTACGTCTCGCCCGAGGGCAAGGTCGAGGACCCCGAGCGCATCGCGTACCTGCACGGCCACCTCGACGCCGTACGCCGGGCCGTCGCCGACGGCGCGGACGTCCGGGGCTACTTCCTGTGGTCGCTGATGGACAACTTCGAGTGGGCGTACGGCTACTCGAAGCGTTTCGGCGCGGTGTACGTGGACTACGCCTCGCAGCGCCGCATCCCCAAGGCGAGCGCCCACTGGTACTCCGACGTGATCCGCCGCCACGCCCTGCCGCCGGGCGACGGCACGGTCTGACCGAGGCCGTCACAGGGAGCGGGACCCGGCCGGGGGGCCGGGTCCCGCTCTTCGTCGTGCGCGCGTCCGCCTGCCCTTCTTACCTGTTCGTCATAGTGACCCCGTAGGGTTGGGAGCGCTCCCAAGAAGTGTGGCGCTGCGGAGCGGCCGATCGGTCCGCACAAGTGTCAAGGGATCGGACAGCGGGACTTGGTTTGGGTATCCGGCTGTGAGAAATTGACCGCGAACGGGAGGCAGCCATGGCGGCAGCGCGAGTACGGAGTGGCGGGCGGCCCACGCTCGAAGAGGTAGCGGCACGTGCCGGGGTGGGGCGGGGCACGGCCTCACGCGTCATCAACGGCTCCCCGCGCGTCAGCGCCCAGACGCGCGAAGCCGTCGAGGCGGCCGTCGCCGAACTGGGATACGTGCCCAACCGCGCGGCCCGCGCGCTCGCGGGGAACCGTACGGACGCCATCGCCCTCGTCGTCCCCGAGTCCGAGACCCGTTTCTTCGCCGAGCCCTACTTCTCCGACATCGTGCGCGGGGTCGGGGCGGCCCTCGCCGACACCGAGATGCAGCTGCTGCTGACCCTCGCGGGCAACGACCGCGAGCGCCGGCGGCTGGCCCAGTACCTGACCGCGCACCGGGTCGACGGGGTGCTGCTGGTCTCCGTGCACGCGGACGACCCGCTGCCGGACCTGCTCGAACAGCTCGGGATGCCGTCGGTGATCAGCGGCCGCAGGCACGCGGCGGAGACCCTGCCCTCGGTCGACTCGGACAACTTCGAGGGAGCCCGCGCGGCGGTCGACCACTTCATATCGCGGGGCCGCCGCACCATCGCCACGATCACCGGACGCCTCGACGTCTACGGTGCCCAGCGCCGCCTCGACGGCTACCGCAAGGCCGTGGCCTCGGCGGGGCTCGACCCGGACGAACGGCTCATCGCACCGGCCGACTTCAGCGAGGAGGGCGGCGCCCGCGCCATGCGTGAACTGCTCGCCCGACGCCCCGACGTGGACGCGGTGTTCGCAGCCTCCGACGTCATGGCGGCGGGCGCCCGCCACGTGCTGCGCGAGTCGGGCCGCCGCATCCCGGACGACGTGGCCCTGATCGGCTTCGACGACTCCGCTGTGGCCCGCCACATGGACCCGCCGCTGACGAGCGTCCGCCAGCCGATCGAGGAGATGGGCCGCGTGATGGCCAGCGTCCTCCTCCAGGAGATCGCCCACCGCTCCGAGGGCCGCACCGAGGAGCGCCCGAGGATCGTGCTCCCCACGGAACTGGTGGTCCGCGAGTCGTCCTGACCGGCGGCGGGTCCGCGCTTACAGGAAGAGCAAAACTTTCACCACTTCTCCATGGGCAGGCTGCCCGGACGTTAGGGTTCCCCCGAGTACGGCGATGTGTGTGACGCACCGCACATCGCCACGCAACGATCTGCCGTGTGTGTTCCTGCCCGGCAGTGCATTGGGGGGCCGCATGCAGAAGATGATCAAGGGTGCCAACGTCGGTCTGGCCGCCCTCAGCGAGAACGTCGGGTCCGTCGTGATGAGTCTGGGCTGGAGCAGCCCGACCGGGGAGGGCGACGCGGATGTCTCCGTCCTCCTGCTCGACGGCAACGGCAAGGTGCGCAGCGACGCCGACTTCTGCTTCTACAACAACCCGGTCGTCGGCAACGGCAGTGTGCAGCTGCTCGGCAAGACTCCGACGGCCGACGGCGACGAGGACCGCATCAGCTTCGACCTGGACGCCGTGCCGCCGGAGGTCGAGCGGGTCGTCGTGGCGGCGAGCCGTTACGGGGGCGCGCGGTTCGGGGATCTCAACGATCTCCATCTGACTCTGGCCGATGGTTCGGGCGACAGCCTGGTCCAGTTCTCCATCGAGGACGCCGGCGCGGTGAGCGCCTGCATCTTCGGTGAGCTCTACCGGCGGGACGGCGCCTGGAAGTTCCGGGCCGTCGGCCAGGGGTACGAGTCGGGGCTGGCGGGCCTGGCGACGGACTTCGGTGTCGACATCGACGACGACGCAGGGGCGGAGGGGGCGGGCGAAACCCCGGGCGCGGACGCGCCGGACCGGGACGCGCCGGACCAGGGCGCGCCGGACGGGGACGTGTCGGAGGCGTCCGGCCGGCGGGAGGGTCCCTTGCCGGCGCTGCCCTCGCCCCGGGCACCGGAACCCGGGCCGGCCGTCCTCGCCGGCACCGGGGCGACGGCGTCCGGGGAGCCGAAGCCGCGGGCCAGGCCGCGCACGGCCAGGAAGAAGGTCACACTCCCCAGGACCGCGAAGAAGACGCTGGCGGAGAACGACTCCTGGCGGACGGCCCGGCTGTTCCCGCTCTCCGCGCTCAAGAACGACCGCGAGCGCGAGACGCGCGCCACCTCGGTCCTGCTGTCGGTGATGACCCAGGTACCGGAGTTCGGGCGGCGCCTGACCGCCGGATTCGGGGCGCCCGCCGGACGCATGGAGACGTTCACGGAGGTCTCGCTGCCGCACGGGGACTCCCCCCGGCGACCGGACGGCGTCATCCGGGTGGAGCGGGCGGGCAAGCTGTGGACCGCCCTGGTCGAGACGAAGACGAACGGCAACGCCCTGAGGCCGGACCAGGTGCAGGCCTACATGGACATCGCCGCGCGGCGCGGCTACGAGGCCGTCATCACCCTCTCCAACGACGTGGCGCTGGAGGGCAGCCCGCTGGTCGACGTCAGGATCGACGGCCGGCGCAAGCACAAGGTGGCGCTCTGGCACTTGTCCTGGGCCGAGGTCGCGCACCAGGCGCAGATGCTGATCCGGCACGAGGGGGTGGGCAACGCCACGCACGCGTGGCTGCTCCAGGAGTTGCTCCACTACCTCCAGCACGAGCACTCGGGCTGCCACGGTTTCCAGAACATGGGGGCCGCCTGGGTGCCCGTCCGCAAGGGCATCGACGACGAGACCCTCTGCCAGGGGGACCCCCGGGCCATGGAGGTCATCGAGAGTTGGGAGAGGCTCGTCCGCCAGGTCTGCCTGAGGCTCGGCGGCGAGCTCGGACACAAGGTGCTCCCCGTCCAGCGCGCCAAGCGCGGGTCCGATCCGCGGGCCCGCCGCGCGGACCTCGCCGACCAGCTCTGTTCCCAGGGGAGGCTCCACTCGGAGCTCCGCATCGAGGGGACGCCGGGGATCCTTGCCCTCACCGCCGACCTGCGGACCGGGAAGCTCCGTACGTCCATCGAGGTGGCCGCGTCCGAACAGGGCTATCCGCTCAGCCGTGCCAAGCGGCTGGTCCGGCAGCTCGCCGCCGCACCCGCGGACCTGCACATCGAGACGCTCGTGGACGGCGGCACCGGCCCGCGGGGCACGCTGGAGCGGCTGCGCCCCGAGCCGGGGAACCTGCTCCCCAAGGACGGCGCGGACATCGCGGGCTTCCGCCTCTCCCTGTTCAAGGGCATGGGCAACGGCCGGGGCAACGCCGAGTCGGGGTTCATCCGCAGTGTCGACGACGCGGTGGACCGCTTCCACGCCCAGGTGATCGCCCACCTGGAGACCCGGGGGACCCGCCGGCCGGCGGGCGAGCCGGTGGCCGCCCGCTGACCTCGGTCGAAGGCGCGGGCGGTGGCCTGCCGGGTCCCCGTGCCGACCTCCGTGACCTCGACGGCGCGTGGTCCGACCTCGCCGCCAAGGGCAAGGTCGCGCCGTTCGGGAGAGGGCCCTGCCGCGTCGGGGGAGTGCGCGGCAGGGCCTGCACGGGCGCGTGCCCGGTCACACATGGTCCATGCGGGCCATCCGGTCCGGAGGTGCAGCCCCGGCCGCCGGCACGTGCGCGGAGCCGTCACCTGCGCACGGTCAGGGGCGAGCGGTCCTGCTCGGCTCGACGACCCGGAGCGGCGACCGGAGCCACGTCTGCTGCCTCCGGTCGGTCACGGTCAACCCGAACTCACCGGCAGTCGGCTGACCCAGCGCGACGTACTCCCTCCACACCTGCTCGATCTCCTCCCACAGGAGGCCGGGGCCGTACTGCCACACGTCCTCGCCGGTCGCCGCCGTGGCGGCGGAGCCGTCCTCGCGGCTCGCCCACACCCGGGCCCCGCCAGGGGCGTCCTCGTGCGTCAGTCGGACACCCGGGAGCCGCGCCCCGGCGTACAGGGCGAACCCGAGGGTGAGCGTCTGCGCCGGGTCGAGGCCGGCGCCTCGGGCTCGGCCGGTCTCCGCGTCGACCTGGTGGGTGCCGATCGCGCGGTGCGACCTCATGGGCATGTACGACGCGCCGCCGCAGTACGTCCCCAGCGCGGTGCCGTCGTCCTGGACGTACAGCTGCACCAGGGCACCGGACCAGAAGTCGCGGTCGAGCGGCGCGACGACGATCCCGCCCGGTCGGACCTGCCGGATCAGGGCGTGAGGGACGTACCGCAGGGCGCAGGTGGAGATCAGCCGGTCGACCAGGCCCATGCCGGGCCACGGTTGCTCACCGTCGCCGACGCGCAGATGCGGCTGGTACCCGGCCTCTTCGAGCGCGGCCGCGGCCTGCTCGCCGAGGGCGGGGTCGATCTCGACGCTGTAGACCTGCTCGTCGCCGAGCCGCTCGCAGAGCAGCGCGGCCACGTAGCCGGACGCGGTGCCGATCTCCAGCACGCGGTGCCCGTCCTTGACGTGCAGGAGCCCGAGCATGCGGGCCACCATCGACGGCTGGCTGTTCGACGACGTCGCGATACCGGGCCCGCTCTCGGCCCCGTCGTCGAGCTGGATCACGACCGGCTCGTCGGAGTTGACCAGGGCCAGCCAGTCCTCTGCCGTCACGACCGGCTCGCACCGGTCGGGGAGCTGCCGCCAGACGTGCGGGGGATGAACCGGGACCGTGGTACGGCGTCCCACACCCTGCGCCAGTGGGCGGTGAGTAACCCGCGGTCGGCGAGATCCTGCACCAATCCGGGATAGGTGGGGGCCTGCTGCTGGGTGGTGTTCACGCCATGCCCCCGGTGTGCGAGGAGGGACCGCTGCCGTCCGGGTTCGGCGGGGCCGGCGGGGTCCACGGTTTGATCGGCGCGGGGTTTCCGCCGTGCTTGCCGTCATCGGCGGAGGTGGGGTGCGTGGTGTCCGTCATGTGCGTCTCTCCTTCATCGGTGTGGGTGAACCGGCCGACGGCGTCGAGGGGCGGCGTCCGGCGTGGGAGCAGGGCCCGCCAGGCGCGGCCCAGGTGTGTGGCGGAAGTGCAGGGACTGCCTGCGCGGCAGGTGGCGCAGGCGTAGGTGTGTCCGATCCATGTCTGGTACGCCGCCTCGGCGCCGCGTGCCGTTTTCACGACCGCCTCCGTCGGCAGGTGGGGCAGCAGCGCGGGAACCAGAGGACGAGCGAGCCGTGCGCGTCGACCTGCCGGGGCCCGAGGTCGCACGCCGCCGTGTTCGACAGCGGCGCCCCGCAGAAGACGCAGCTCACCCCGCGCTGTTGCGCGTCGGACAGCGTCATGGGGCTGGGCAGGGACAACCCGGGCGCGTCGGTTCTCTGTGACATGTCGGCGCTCACGCTCGTCCCCCTGTGGGATGGGATGCGGCGCCGGTCATTCCTGACGAGGGACCGGCGCCACGCTCGTGAGGATCACGTTAAGTGTCCGCGCGATCACACCCCAGGGGCGTACCCCATCAGTCGAGCAGCCCGTCTCCGGGAGGTAGGACGTCGCGTCCTACCTCACAGGTCCTACCTCACAGGGCGGGGTCCACACCGAGCCGTGATGCGAGGCCGCGCAGAGTGCTGTTGCGTCGGCGCTCGGCCTCCAGCATTTCCCGCACCGTCGCCGCCGCGCCCGTCTGGAACCGGATCCACTCCGGCTGGTCGGCCTCCACATCCAGGAGCAGTTCCAGCGCGCCCGTGTTGTCGCCCGTCTGGTACCGGGCCTGCGCGACGTCCACCCGGTACGAGGCAGAGTGCACCGGGCGGCTGATGCTGTCCAGGTCGACGGCGGCCGCCGCCGTCAGGGCCACATCAGGCCGGCCCTCGGTCCCGGCGAGCGCCACGTTCACCTGCTGAGTCCGGACGTCGGTGGGGCTGAACGCCGTGCCGTAGGCGCGGACGGGACCGGACTGCACGGCGGCTGACTCGGCGAGCCTGAGCAGCTGCATCGCGTCGTCGTGGTGATCGCCTCGGGCCGTCGGCGTCGCGGCCGCGATGAGCAGGTTCCCGTAGACGGCGAGCTGGTCAGCCGTGGCGCGGCGGCGGGGCGGCTCCAGGGCATCAGCCTTCCGCTCGGCGATGTCTCGGGCCTGCTCCCACCGGCCCTGCCGCAGAAGCACCCACGACAGGGTCGAGACGCCCATGCCCTCGAGCAGCGGGTCCGACGCCCGCGCGGCAGCGGCCAACTGTTTCTCCACCGCCGTGTATGCCCAGTCGGGATGGCCGGACTGGGTGGAGAGGGACGCGGCCAGCTGGTACGCGAGAGCGAGATGGGTCCACACGTCCTCGCGGTCGTGCTGCCGTGCGGTGGCTCGGCCGTCACGCAGGAGGCCGGGGAGGGTGGCGGCGAGCGAGGAGTACCCGCCGCTCCAGTACGTTGCCGTGGCGGCCGTCACCTGCCGTGCCCACTCGTCCGGGCCGGGCGGGTCCTCGAGGTCCTCGCCGCCCAGCACGCCGGAGAGGGACCCGGGGTCCTGGATCGCGTCGCGCAGGGCGAGGAGACCGCCGTCGTCGGCGAGCTGTCGAGTCACGGTGGGCTGTCCTACGAGGCGTTCGAGCTGGACGTCCAGCGCGCGGGCAAGATTCCGCAGGGTGTTGATCCGCGCGGACTCCCGCACGCCCTGCTCCAACTTGCGGATGGTGTCGACGGACACCCCGGAGCGTTGGGCCAGTTGGTCTTGGGTGATGTCGCGGAATTCCCTGAGCGCCCGGACGCGGTCGCCGATGGATGTGTTCATGTGGACCCCCGCCAGAAGGTGTGAATGCACGGTACAGCGTGGAAGGGTCCCCGCCCCGGCCGAAGCCAGGGCGGGGACATTCACGTGGTGTCGGTCAAGTGCCGGGTGCGAGCGTCCACCCGGTCGACCGCGTCCCGGAGACTGCCGCCCGAGTGGGGGTGGAGCTCGTGCTGCACCGATCCGAGGCGCTGCCTCGATGCCGTCCAGGCGAGCTGTGACCCCGGGGCGACCACCTTCCCGCGTGCGCCCCTCGATGCCGGTCAGCCGGTCGGTGCAGCGGGCGGCCCGCACGTCGCACCGCATCTCCAGGGCGCCGCGTGGTCCCGCGGTGTTCCCGAAGTTTCGGATACGACGAAGGCCCGACCTGTTTTCACAGGTCGGGCCTTGATCTTCAAGGGTGAGTAACGGGACTTGAACCCGCGACATCCTGGACCACAACCAGGTGCTCTACCATCTGAGCTATACCCACCATGTCGTCCGGTCGTTTCCGACCGGCCGAGAAAAAGTGTACAGGGTCCCGGGGGGTGCTCGCGCACACGTTTCCCGGGGCCCGGTCACGGCGCCTGGAAAGGGCCGTGACCAGGGGTGTCACTGTCCGGTGGGCTGCGACACGCGTGCCGCGATCTCCTTGGCGCGGGCCGAGTCCGGGCCGGGTTGCGGGACGAAGACCGCGTCCCTGTAGTACCGCAGCTCCGTGATGGAGTCACGGATGTCGGCCAGTGCCCGGTGGTTGCCGTTCTTCTCCGGACTGTTGAAATACGCCCTCGGGTACCAGCGGCGCGCCAGCTCCTTGACCGAGGACACATCGACGATCCGGTAGTGGAGGAAACCCTCCAGCGACTGCATGTCCCGGGCGAGGAAGCCCCGGTCGGTGCCGACCGTGTTTCCGCAGAGCGGGGCCTTGCCCGGCTCCTTCACGTGCTCGCGCACGTAGGCCAGGACCCGCTCCTCGGCGTCCGCCAGGGTCGTGCCCCCGGCGAGCTCGTCGAGGAGGCCCGAGGCGGTGTGCATCTGCCGCACCACCTCGGGCATGGTCTCCAGGGCCGCGTCCGGCGGGCGGATCACGATGTCCACCCCGTCGCCGAGCACGTTCAGTTCCGAGTCGGTGACCAGTGCGGCCACCTCGATGAGTGCGTCGTCCGCCAGCGAGAGCCCGGTCATCTCGCAGTCGATCCACACCATGCGGTCGTTCATGCGCCCCACCCTACGGGGCGCTCCGCTGCCCCGGCAGGGTCGGGCGACCGGGAACGTCCGCCTCCACGGCCGGCCTCAGGGACTCCGGGGAGTTCCCCGGCGCCGGTGCGGAGGCCGCCACGGCGGAGGGGCCCAGGGAGGCCGCGGCAGCGGCCCGCCGGTTCGACGCCGTGCCCTGGGCGGGGACGGACGTCTCCAGGACCGCGGTGACGCTCTCCAGCGCCCCGCCCTGCGGACGACGGGCCCGGTAGGCGGCCCGGTACGCGGCGGGCGAGGAGCCCAGCTGGCGGCGGAAGTGCCCGCGCAGCGCGACCGGTGAGCGGAAGCCGCAGCGCCCCGCCACCTCGTCGACCGAGTAGTCGGACGTCTCCAGCAGCCGCTGCGCCTGGAGCACCCGCTGGGTGATCAGCCACTGGAGCGGTGCGCTGCCCGTGAGCGAGCGGAACCTTCGGTCGAAGGTCCGCCTGCTCATGTAGGCACGCGCGGCCAGCGTCTCCACGTCGAACTGCTCGTGGAGATGCTCCAGCGCCCAGGCCACCACCTCGGCCAGCGGGTCCGAACCGATCTCTTCAGGTAAAGACCTGTCCAGGTAGCGTTCCTGACCGCCACTGCGCCGCGGCGGCACGACCAGCCGGCGGGCCAGTGCGCCGGCCGCCTCCGTGCCGTGGTCGGTGCGGACTATGTGGAGGCAGAGATCGATGCCCGCCGCCGTGCCGGCGGAGGTGAGCACATCGCCGTCGTCGACGAACAGCTCACGCGGGTCGACGTGCACCGACGGATAGCGTTTGGCCAGCGTCGGTGCGTACATCCAGTGTGTGGTGGCCGGGCGGCCGTCCAGCAGGCCCGCGGCCGCCAGCACGAAGGCCCCCGTGCACAGTCCGACGATGCGCGCGCCCTCCTCGTGGGCGCGGCGCAGCGCCTCCAGTGCCTCGGCGGGCGGCGGCGAGGTGATGGACCGCCAGGCGGGCACCACGACGGTGCCGGCCCGGCTGATCGCCTCCAGGCCGTACGGGGCGGTGAGTTCGAGGCCGCCCGTGGTGCGCAGCGGGCCCTCCTCGCCGCCGCAGACCAGCAGGCGGTAGCGGGGAACTCCCGCGTCCTGGCGGTCGATCCCGAAAACGGAGAGCGGGATGGAGCTCTCGAAGATAGGGCCACCACTGAACAGCAGTACGGCTACGACTTCCCGGCGTCGCCGCCCGGTCAGCTTCCGTGCGGCCTCCGTGACGGTGGCGGAGTCCTGGCTCATGACGCTAAGCCCCCCTCGGTGTTCGCGTCTCCCTGGTCCTTACGGGCCTGTCGCACCTGCACGTTTCCCCTCGGTCTCGCACGCGTCCCCAGTCCTCGATACCCAAGATCGAATCTACTGCGTTCCGCGCTGCCGACATGACACGTTCCCCCACGGCCACTATGTCGACAAGGCAACTTGGCGCGAAGCATTCGATCACGAAGCGTTCCACTCACGGGCCCCGCTGGGAAGCGGGCCCGATGATCATGGCCCGTCCCCATCGGTTCAAAGCGTACCGCGCGGTCTATTCCTGCCTGGTGGCACGTGGGTTGGTCGGCCATGACGGCAAGAAATGGGGGTGTCGACGAAGTTGGCTGAAAACCGCTGGTTGTGTGCGCGGAATCCAGTCATGTGACCGGCGCACCTCCCTCGACCGCACGAGCTTCAGTGCGCCCCCGAGCTCGCCATGGACCGTAATGTCTCCACAGGGTGGACGATGCGCAGTCGGCCGATGGCTTGCTGTGACAGTCGGGCCTCTGGGGCGCGCGAGGCATTCGGCCGTCGCGACGCGATCCGGGCGGCGCGGCCGGCGGGTGCCGGAAACGGCCCGCGTCCCGGGCGGCGAGCTGGATGTACGACGCATCCGGCATTGCCATACGGGGCCTTCTCCGGCATGCTCCCTGCAATGCCGCATGCGTTTTGTGAGGGATGGGCAGTGGAGGAGTGGCGCCGTACCCTTGGGGGTAAGGGCTTGGGAAGATGATTCCCGGACACAGCTCCGCCGTTCGCTGACACCTTCACACCGCTCCCTCCTCACGAGGACTCTCTTCGCCGAGACACCGATGGCCGGTCACGAAATCCCCGAACCCGCAGACCGCAAGCAGGTTGCCGATCCCTGGTCGGACCCGCAGCCGGTCGGAGCGTCACGCCCGTCCTGCGATCCCGCCTTCCGGCATGGGGTCGTGGTCGGTTTCGACGGCTCCACCTCCAGTGAACGAGCCCTCGCGTATGCCATCGGTATGGCGTGCAGGCTGAGTTCCGGGCTGATCATCGTCCATGTGGCCAACCGGCTGCCGACCACCGTGTGGGCGGGCTGCGAACCCCCCGTCTTCGTCGACGTGCCCGACCACCGCACCGAGGTCCTCGGCCTGGAGCTGGCGTGCGCGGACTATCTGGCCGAGGTGCCGTGGGTGCTCGTCGAACGCGGCGGGGACATCTGCCACGAACTGGAGGAGGTCGGCCGGGAGTACTCGGCGGACGCCATCGTCGTCGGCTCCACGCACGGTCTCGTGGGGCGGCTCTTCGGTTCGGTGGCGGGCCGTCTCGCGCGCCGCGCCCAGCGCCCGGTCATCGTCATCCCCTGACGCGTACCCACCCCGGTGGTTCTGCCGAGGGGCCGTCAGCTGCCCGCGCGGAGCGGGTGGTTCGCCCTGCGTGTATGCGGAAGGGGCGTCCTCCGCCAGGGAGGACGCCCCTTCCGCGAGGCCCGGTACGGCTACTCGACGGTGACGGACTTCGCCAGGTTGCGCGGCTTGTCGATGTCGCGTCCCATGGCCAGCGCCGTGTGGTAGGCCAGCAGTTGCAGCGGGATGCCCATCAGGATCGGGTCCAGCTCGTTCTCGTTCTTCGGCACGACGATGGTGTGGTCGGCCTTCTCCTGCTCGCGGTGGGCGACGGCCAGGATGCGGCCGCTGCGCGCCTTGATCTCCTCCAGCGCGGCACGGTTCTTCTCCAGCAGGTCGTCGTCCGGGACGATCGCGACCGTGGGGAGGGCCGGCTCGATCAGTGCCAGCGGGCCGTGCTTCAGCTCGGAGGCGGGGTAGGCCTCGGCGTGGATGTACGAGATCTCCTTGAGCTTCAGGGAGGCCTCCAGGGCCACGGGGTAGCCCCGCACACGGCCGATGAACATCATCGACTGGGCGCCCGCGTACTCCTCGGCCAGCTTCTTGATCTCGTCCTCCGCCGCGAGGATCTCGCCGATCTGGTCGGGCAGCCTGCGCAGGCCCTCGATGATCCGCCTGCCGTCGGCCACCGACAGGTCGCGGATGCGGCCCAGGTGCAGGGCGAGCAGCGCGAAGGCGACGACGGTGTTGGTGAAGCACTTGGTGGAGACGACGCAGACCTCGGGGCCCGCGTGGACGTACATGCCGCCGTCGGCCTCGCGGGCGATGGCGGAGCCGACCACGTTGACGACGCCCAGGACGCGTGCGCCCTTGCGCTTGAGCTCCTGGACGGCGGCCAGCACGTCGTAGGTCTCCCCGGACTGCGAGACGGCGACGTACAGGGTGTCCGGGTCCACCACCGGGTTGCGGTAGCGGAACTCGGACGCGGGCTCGGCGTCCGCGGGGATGCGGGCCAGCTCCTCGATGAGACCGGCCCCGATCAGACCCGCGTGGTACGAGGTGCCGCAGCCGAGGATCTTGATGCGGCGCACCCCGCGTGCCTCACGGGCGTCCAGATTGAGGCCGCCCAGGTGCACGGTGGAGAACCGGTCGTCGATGCGGCCGCGCAGCACACGGTCCACGGCGTCGGCCTGCTCGGAGATCTCCTTGTGCATGTAGGTGTCGTGGCCGCCCATGTCGTACGACTCGGCCTCCCACTCCACCGTGGTCGGGGTGGCCGTCGTCGACGAGCCCTCGGTGGTGTACGTGCGGAAGTCGTCGGCCTTGAGGGTGGCCATCTCGCCGTCGTCGAGGGTGACGATCTGGCGGGTGTGCGCGACGAGGGCCGCCACGTCGGAGGCGACGAACATCTCCTTCTCGCCGATGCCCAGCACCACGGGGGAGCCGTTGCGGGCGACGACGATGCGGTCGTTGAAGTCGGCGTGCAGCACGGCGATGCCGTAGGTGCCCTCGACCGACTTCAGCGCCTCGCGGACCTTCTCCTCCAGGGTCGCGGCCTGCGCCCGGGCGATGAGGTGGACGAGCACCTCGGTGTCGGTCTCGGAGAGGAAGGCGACACCGTCGGCGACCAGCTTGGCGCGCAGTTCGGAGGCGTTGTCGATGATGCCGTTGTGGACGACGGCGACCTTGCCCTCGGCGTCCAGGTGCGGGTGCGCGTTCTCGTCGCTCGGGGCGCCGTGGGTGGCCCAGCGGGTGTGGGCGATGCCGGTGGTGCCGGCGAACCGCTTGGGGACCTTGGCCTCCAGGTCACGGACCCGGCCCTTGGCCTTGACCGTCTTCAGGGTGCCCGGCCTGCCCGCCGCGGCCTTGCCCGTGATGACGATCCCCGCGGAGTCGTAGCCCCGGTACTCCAGTCGCTGCAGGCCTTCCAGCAGCAGCGGTGCCACGTCACGCTTCCCGATGTATCCGACGATCCCGCACATAGAGTCTCTGCCCTCCATCGACGTACAAAAGTCCGGTGCCCCGGCCTGCCCCGGTCCGTTCAGCCGTAGACGATGCGGCGCAGCTGGCGGAGCGAGAGCTCCTGCGGCGCCACCGCGCGGTGCGGCAGCTCGGCCGCGATCCGCTCGAAGATCTCCGTGTTCACGAGCCCGCCGGACTGCAGTTCGCGGTGGCGGCGGCGGACGAAGGCCTCGGTCGTCTCGTTGAAGTACGCCAGCACGTCGAGGACCACCCGGGCCGCCTCGCCGCGCTGGAGCGCGGTGGAGCGGACGAGGTGATCGATCAGGTCCTCATATGACGAGCGGCGTTCGAGCACCCGTTGATATTGCTCGGGGTGGATGACTTTCGCAACAAATCTGCCCGATATCGGGCAGGATTCACAGCTGACCGGTGCCGCAACGGGTTCAGAGCCGCTTCAGCACCGCCTGTTTGGCGGTGCTGAACTCCTCGTCGGTGAGGATGCCCGCCGCGTGCAGCTCACCGAGCTCGCGGAGTCGGCGCAGCAGCACGTCGTGGTCGTCGGCCGCCGGGGCGGGCTGCGGAAGGGCGGCCGGAGCGGCTTCCCGGTCCGGTGCGCCGCCGGACGCCGGCATGCGCGCGAGGACGGCGGCGGCGACCAGGACGGCCGTGTGCTCCCGCTTCGACAGCCCCCACAGCTCCAGGGAGTACGGGTCGAACTTGGCCGGGGCGGGGGAGACGGCGCCGGCCCGGTCGAAGCGCAGGGAGCCGTTCTCCAGCCCGATGGCGGGCACCCAGCGCACGCCCGTCACCTCCGACAGGGGCAGGGAGACCGTGCCGCCCGCGGTCTTGGACTCCTCCGCCTTCCAGTTCCAGACGAGGCGGACCGTCCTGCCGTCGAAGGAGGCCGTGCCGTCCCCGCCGCCGCCGGACACCGGGACCTGGGGGCCCGGCAGCAGGAAGTGGTCCACCGGCCCGTCGGGCACCTGCTCGACCAGCAGGGCGTTGCGGATCTCGTCGACCAGGTACTCGGCCACGCCCGCGCGGTCCTTCTCCACCGCGAGCTGGTAGGGGTCCGAGGCGTCCTTGAGCCGCCCGTCGGCGGCCCGCAGCACCGGGCAGGCGCCGGATCGCAGCCGCAGCCGCAGCCGGCCCCCCTTGCGGTCCGGCTCGAACGAGACGCCCGCCACCGCACGCAGCGGGACGGCGAGTTCGCCCAGATCCTGCCGGACCGGATGCACCTTGCCGCCGGGGACGATCCGTACCGTTTCTCCGTCGAAGCTCCACGTTCCGTCACGCGTGATGATGTCCGCCATGCGGGGGATTCTGCCAGCCGGGGAGCCTCCGGTAACCGACCGGGCGGTTTGGTTGAACGTGGTACTGACTGGCCGACGGCCCGGCCATGCGGTGTTACTCGGCCACTCTGGTGGCCTTCTCGCGCAGCTCCTCCTCACTGAGCCCGCGCCGCCAGTAACCGACGAAGGTGACCCTTCTGCGGTCGATCCGCCGCTCCTGGACGAGGTGGCGGCGCAGCGTCCTGACCGCGGAGGCCTCGCCCGCGATCCAGGCGTACGGGGTGCCCTCGGGCAGCTTCGCGGCCCGTACCGCCTCGGCGGCCGGTGCGGCGCCCTCGTCCCGTACCAGCCAGGTGATCCGGACGTCCGCCTCGGTGCGGAGCTCCAGCCGGTCCCCGCGGTGCGGGACCTCCAGCCAGACCCGGGCCCTGGTGCCCGCGGGAAGCCACTCCAGGGCCGCCGACGCGGCGGGCAGCGCCGTCTCGTCGGCCCAGATCAGCACCCAGTCGGTGTCCTCGGGCGGCTGGAAGCGGATGCCGTTGTTGTTCTCGCCCGTCGGGCCCAGCACCTTGAGGAGCTGCCCCGGTGCCGCGTCCCGGGCCCAGCGAGAGGCGGGCCCGCCGTCCCCGTGCAGCGCGAAATCGATGTCTATCTCCGTCGTGCCGGTCGCCGTACGGCGCTGGGCGCGCACCGTGTACGAGCGCATGATCGCCCGTACGTCGTGGGGCAGGGCCCGCCAGGCGGGAAACCACTCGCCGTTCTCGTCGACGGGAACGACGACCTCGCTCCGGCCCGGATGCGGCAGGAACAACGACACGCTCTGGTCCCGGCCGCCCGAGACGAAACCGTCGAACCCGGGGCCGCCGAGGGTGATCCGCTGGAGGGACGGGCTCAGCCGACGGGTCCGCAGGACCGGCAGATCGAAGAACCGGTAGGGGGCGAGGGCGGGGGCGGTCGTCATACGGGGAGTCCTTCCAGGAGCCGGAACGTGTCCGGGCGCGGGGCACGGGCGGTCTGCTCTTCCGTGGTGCTTCCTGCGGCTCCCGCGGCCGTTCCCGCAGCGCTCCCCGCAGTGCTTCCCGCAGTCGTTCCCCGTGGTCGTGACGGGGCTGCGAACGACGGAAGAAAGGCTAGCCTAACCACGAATTCCGGACCCTCGTGACCGGAAAAGACCGCCCCTGCGTCGGCGAGGCGACGCAAGGGCGGTCATGGGTCACTCCCGGGCCCGGCCGGAGCCGGCGCGGGACCGGATCAGGCGCTCATGCCCAACTCCCGGGCGATCAGCATCCGCTGGACCTCGCTGGTGCCCTCGCCGATCTCCAGGATCTTGGAGTCCCGCCACATCCGGGCCACCGGGTACTCGTTCATGAAGCCGTAGCCGCCGTGGATCTGCGTCGCCTCACGCGCGTTGTCCACAGCCACCGTCGAGGAGTACAGCTTGGCGATCGCCGCCTCCTTCTTGAACGGCTCGCCCGCCACCAGCCGGGACGCCGCGTCCCGCCAGCCGACCCGGGCCATGTGCGCCCGCATCTCCATGTCGGCGATCTTGAACTGGATCGCCTGGTTGGCGCCGATCGGCTTCCCGAACGCGTGCCGCTCCGCGGCGTACTTCACCGACTCGTCCACACAGCCCTGGGCCAGGCCGGTGGACAGCGCCGAGATGGCGATACGGCCCTCGTCCAGGATCCGCAGGAACTGCGCGTAGCCGCGGCCCTCCTCGCCCAGCAGGTTCGCCGCGGGCACGCGGACGTCCGAGAAGGACAGCTCCCGGGTGTCCGAGGCGTTCCACCCGACCTTGGAGTAGGGGGCGGCGACCGTGAAGCCGGGGGTGCCGGACGGGACGATGATCGCCGAGATGCGCGGGGCGCCGTTCTCCTTGCGGCCGGTGACCGCCGTGACCGTGACCAGCTCCGTGATGTCCGTACCGGAGTTGGTGATGAAGCACTTGGAACCGTTGATCACCCACTCGCCCGCGGCCTCGTCCAGGACGGCCGTGGTGCGCGTGCCGCCCGCGTCTGAACCGCCGTCCGGCTCGGTCAGCCCGAACGCGCCGAGTGCCTCGCCCGAGCAGAGGCTCGGCAGCCACCGGCGCTTCTGCTCCTCGGTGCCGAAGCGGTACACCGGCATGGCACCCAGCGAGACACCGGCCTCCAGGGTGATCGCCACGGACGAGTCGACGCGGGCCAGCTCCTCCAGGGCGATGCCGAGGGCCAGGTAGTCCCCGCCCATGCCGCCGTACTCCTCGGGGAACGGCAGCCCGAACAGGCCCATGCGGCCCATCTCGGCCACGATCTCGTACGGGAACTCGTGGCGCTCGTAGAAGTCGCCGATCTTCGGGGCGACCACCTCGTGCGCGAACTCCTCGACGGTGCGGCGCAGTTCCTCGTGTTCGGCGGTCAGCCGGTGGTCCAGGGACATGGGAGGGTCACTCCTTGTGAGTCAGGGCGCGGACGGTACGGGACGGGCTGGGCCGGCCCAGCTGTTCGGCCATCCACACGCTCGTGGCGGTGAGTGCGCCGAGATCGACCCCGGTGTCGACACCGAGGCCGTCGAGCATCCACACGAGATCCTCGGTGGCGAGATTTCCGGTCGCGCTCTTCGCGTACGGGCAGCCGCCGAGGCCGCCCGCCGAGGCGTCCACCGTCGTCACCCCCTGCTGGAGCGCGGCCAGGGTGTTGGAGAGGGCCTGGCCGTACGTGTCGTGGAAGTGCACCCCGATCGAGGCGGTGGGCACACCCGCGTCGTTCAGCGCGGCGAGCAGGGCCACCACCTGACCGGGCGTCGCCACACCGATCGTGTCGCCCAGGGAGAGCTCGTCGCAGCCGAGGTCCATGAGCGCCTTCGCGACCCGCACGACCTGCCCGAGCGGGACGGCCCCTTCCCAGGGGTCGCCGAAGCACATCGACAGATAGCCGCGCACCCCCACCCCCTCCGCCGTGGCGCGGGCGACCACCGGCTCGAACATGGCCAGCGACTCGTCCACCGTGCGGTTGAGGTTGCGGGCGGCGAACGTCTCGGTCGCCGAGCCGAACACCGCGATCCGGCGGGCACCGAGCGCCAGCGCCCGGTCCAGACCGCGTTCGTTCGGTACGAGGACGGGGAGCTCGACGTCCCCGACGTCCGCGATCTCGCCGAGCAGCGGGAACAGCCGCTCCGCGTCGGCCAGCTGGGGCACCCACTTCGGGTGCACGAAGCTGGTGGCCTCGATCGTGGTGAGCCCGGCTTCCGCGAGCCGGCGGATGAACTGGGCCTTCACCTCGGTCGGGACGACCGACGCCTCGTTCTGCAGGCCGTCGCGGGCTCCGACCTCGTGGATGCGGACCCGGGCGGGCAGCCCCGGAAGGGGCACGGTCATGGGCAGTGCGGTGGCGCCGATCGCGCCGTCTTCCTCGATGCCGGTCATGCGTCCTCCCCGGGAGCGACCACGGCCAGGACCTGGTCCATGGCGACCGTCGTACCGGCCGTGACGTCCAGCTCGGTGACGGTGCCGGCGTGCGGGGCGGAGATGACGTGCTCCATCTTCATCGCCTCGACCACCAGCAGGCTCTGCCCGGCGGCCACCTCGTCCCCGACGGCCACCTTCACCACCGTGACCGTGCCGGGCATGGGGGCGGCGAGCGTGTCGGCCCCCGAGCGGGCGGCGCCGCTCAGCGACGCCTCGACCGGGTCGTGGTCCTGCACGTGCCAGGTGTCCCCGTCCCGGCCGAGCCACACCCCGTCCGGAGAGTCCGCCCGGCTGAACGTGTGGGTGAGTCCGTCCAGCTCGACGGTCACCCGGCGGTCCGACACCTCGACGAGCCGGGAGCCCTCCGGTGCCGGGCCGGAGGGCAGCGGGCCGCAGGCGTCCGTCGGCTCCTCCCGGTCCCCGGCGTGGCCGAAGTCCAGCTCGGCCGTGCCTCCCGTGCCCGCCCGCACCCCGACCCGCACCGGGTCGTGGCCCGGGATCCGGACGTGGTGGAAGGTCCGGGCGGGGGTGCCGCCGAGGCGCCAGCCGCTGGGCACGGAGAACGGGTCGACCCAGCCGGCGGCGGCCACCGGCGACGGCTGCCGCAGCAGCGCGGCCGCCGCGTACACCTCCTCGGGCACCCCGTGCGGCACCAGTGAGTCCGCCTCGCGCTCCACCAGCCCGGTGTCCAGGTCACCCGCGGCCACCGCCGGATGGGCCAGCAGCCGCCGCAGGAAACCGGCGTTCGTCGGGACGCCCAGGACCACCGTGTCCGCCAGCCCCGCCCGCAGTCTGCGCAGCGCCGTGGCACGGTCCGGCCCGTAGGCGATGACCTTCGACAGCATCGGGTCGTACGTGCTGCCGACCGGCACGCCCTCGCTCAGCCCCGAGTCCGTCCGCACCCCGCCGCCCTGCGGCTCGTGCAGGGCGAGCACCGTGCCGCCCGACGGCAGGAAGCCGCGCGCCGGGTCCTCGGCGCAGACCCGGGCCTCCACCGCGTGCCCGGTGAGCGTGATGTCCGCCTGCTCGTACGGGAGGCGCTCACCGGAGGCGACCCGCAGCTGCCACTCCACCAGGTCGAGACCGGTGACCAGCTCGGTGACCGGGTGCTCCACCTGGAGGCGGGTGTTCATCTCCATGAAGTAGTACGAGGACGGGTCGTCGCCCGGGACGATGAACTCGACCGTGCCCGCGCCGACGTACCCGCAGGAGCGCGCCGCCTGGACGGCTGCCTCGCCCATCGCCGCCCTGGTCCCCTCGTCGAGCAGGACCGAGGGAGCCTCCTCGATGATCTTCTGGTGGCGGCGCTGGAGCGAACACTCGCGCTCGCCGAGGTGCACCACCCGGCCGTGGCCGTCCGCGAGGATCTGGATCTCGATGTGGCGCGGCCGGTCGATCCACCGCTCCACCAACAGCGTGTCGTCGCCGAAGGAGGCGCGCGCCTCGCGCCGCGCGGCGGCGATCTCCTCGGCGAGCAGCGCTTCCTCACGCACCAGCCGCATGCCCTTGCCGCCGCCGCCCGCCGAGGGCTTGAGCAGCACCGGCATCCCGATCTCCCGGGCTGACCCGGCCAGTTGGGCGTCGGTGAGCCCGCTCCCGGACGATCCCGGGACCACCGGGACCCCGGCGGCCGCGACCGTCTCCTTGGCCCGGATCTTGTCGCCCATCAGCGCGATGGCGGAGGCGGGCGGGCCGATGAAGACCAGCCCGGCGTCCGCGCAGGCCTGGGCGAAGTGGGCGTTCTCCGCGAGGAAGCCGTAGCCGGGGTGGACGGCCTCGGCCCCGGTGCGGCGGGCCGCGTCGAGGAGCCGCTCCACGGAGAGGTAGCTCCCGGCGGCGGGCGCGGGCCCGATACGGACCGCCGTATCGGCCTCCCGGACGTGCCGGGCGTCCGCGTCGGCGTCGCTGAAGACGGCGACCGAGCGTACGCCGAGCTCCCGCAGGGTCCGGATGACCCGGACGGCGATCTCGCCACGGTTGGCGACCAGAACAGTGCTGAACACGGGGGTCCTCACCTCACATCCGGAAGACGCCGAACTGGGGGTCTCCCAGCGGGGCGTTGGCACAGGCGGTCAGGGCGAGTCCCAGCACCTGACGGGTCTCCGTCGGGTCGATCACGCCGTCGTCCCAGAGCCGGGCGGTGGCGTAGTAGGCGCTGCCCTGCTCCTCGTACTGCGCGCGGACCGGGGCCTTGAAGGCTTCCTCGTCCTCGGCGGCCCACTGCTCGCCGCGCCCCTCGATCTGGTCCCGCTTGACCGTGGCGAGGACCGAGGCGGCCTGCTCGCCACCCATGACGGAGATCTTGGCGTTGGGCCACATCCACAGGAAGCGCGGTGAGTAGGCCCGTCCGCACATCGAGTAGTTGCCCGCGCCGTAGGAGCCGCCGACGACGACGGTCAGCTTGGGCACCCGGGTGCAGGCCACGGCCGTCACCATCTTGGCGCCGTGCTTGGCGATGCCCCCGGCCTCGTAGTCACGGCCGACCATGAACCCGGAGATGTTCTGCAGGAACACCAGGGGGATGCCGCGCTGGTCGCACAGCTCGACGAAGTGGGCGCCCTTCTGGGCGGACTCGGAGAACAGGATGCCGTTGTTCGCGACGATGCCGACGGGGTGCCCGTGGATCCTCGCGAAGCCGGTGACCAGGGTCTGGCCGTACTCCGCCTTGAACTCCTGGAAGCGCGAGCCGTCCACCACCCGGGCGATGACCTCCCGCACGTCGTAGGGCGTACGCGAGTCGACGGGCACCGCGCCGTACAGCCCGGCGGGGTCGGTCGCGGGCTCCTCGGCGGGCTCGACGGTCCAGGGGAGCGCATCACGGGCGGGGAGCGTCGCGACGATGTTCCGGACGATCCGCAGCGCGTGCGCGTCGTCCTCGGCGAGATGGTCGGTGACCCCCGACGTACGGGAGTGGACCTCCCCGCCGCCGAGCTCCTCGGCGGTGACGACCTCGCCGGTGGCGGCCTTCACCAGCGGCGGCCCGCCGAGGAAGATCGTCCCCTGGCCGCGCACGATGACGGCCTCGTCGCTCATGGCGGGCACGTAGGCCCCGCCGGCCGTGCAGGAGCCCATGACGGCGGCGATCTGCGGGATGCCGGCGCCGGACATCCGGGCCTGGTTGTAGAAGATGCGCCCGAAGTGGTCCCGGTCGGGGAAGACCTCGTCCTGCATCGGGAGGAAGGCGCCGCCCGAGTCGACCAGGTAGAGGCAGGGCAGGCGGTTCTCCAGCGCCACCTCCTGGGCGCGGAGGTGCTTCTTCACCGTCATCGGGTAGTACGTGCCGCCCTTGACCGTGGCGTCGTTGGCGACGATCACGCACTCGCGGCCGCTGACCCGCCCGATCCCGGCGATCACCCCGGCCGCGGGCGCGGCCCCGCCGTACAGCCCCTCGGCGGCCAGCGGGGCCAGCTCCAGGAAGGGGGAGCCCGCGTCGAGCAGCGTGTCCACCCGCTCCCGCGGCAGCAGCTTGCCGCGTGCCACATGCCGGGCGCGGGCCTTCTCACCCCCGCCGAGCCGTGCCGTGGCGAGCCGCGTCCGCAGCTCCTCGGCGAGCGCGTGGTGCGCCGCCTCGTTGGCCTTCCAGGCCTCCGAGGCGGGATCCGCCGCGCTCGCCAGGACCGGTGCCTGCTGCATCGTGTCGAGCCCCCTTGCCCGTACCGCAGTGGTGGATTGAGCGTGCTGTGGCTGGTGAGCCGTTGTTAATGAGCGTTAACGCGTGAGCTCAGGTTAACGAGCGCTAACGCCACTGTCTAGAATGAATCCTCATGAGCACCCATGCCGCCGACCGCGCAGCCGCCCGTGCCGTCTCCCGTGTCGCGGCGCCCACCCGTCGCGAGCAGATCCTCAAGGAGGCCGCCCGGCTCTTCGCCGAGCGCGGTTTCCACGGGGTCGGGGTCGACGAGATAGGGGCCGCCGTCGGCATCAGCGGCCCCGGGCTCTACCGGCACTTCCCCGGCAAGGACGCCATGCTCGCCGAGCTGCTCGTCGGCATCAGTGAGCGCCTCCTCGACGGCGGCAGGCGGGTCAGCGAGGAGAGGGCGGCCCCGGGCGGCTCCCCGGAGGCCCTCCTGGACGCGCTCATCGAGGGCCACATCGACTTCGCCCTCGACGACCGCCCCCTGATCACCCTCCACGACCGGGAGCTGGACCGGCTGCGCGACACCGACCGCAAACGGGTGCGCCGCCTCCAGCGGCAGTACGTCGAGGTCTGGGTCGAGGCCGTGCGCGCCCTGTACCCCTCCCTCCCGGAGGGCGAGGCGAGGGTCACCGTCCACGCGGTGTTCGGGCTGCTGAACTCCACCCCGCACCTCGCCCGCCCGGAGGCACTGCCGGGCCGCGCGGCGACGGCGGCCCTGCTGCACCGGCTCGCCCGGGGCGCGTTCGAGGCGGCGGGCGGCGGCACCGAGGGCTGATGCCCGCACATGGCGACGCCGGTCCGGGACACACCGTCGCCGGCTGGACCGGGACCGCCCCGGGGGCCTCGCCTGCGCCGTCCTGGGGTTCGCTGTCGTCACCGGGTCGGCCGTCGTGCTGGGCCTGGGCGTGGCCCTCGTCGTCGTGGCGGCGCTCACCACCTGGACGCTGCACCTCGCGGGCCGGGGCAAGCCCGGCGGGCCCCGGCCGGTGGGCGGAGAGGGCCGGCGCACCCGGGACAGCACCGCCCGTGCCGGACACGCCCCACTGCCTCGGCTGCCGGATGGCGGGCCGGGGACGGGCGCGCGGGCCCGGGCGGCGGTCCCGCCCCTCCCGCGTCCTGTCCGGACGGGGGACGGAACGGCAGCCGTGGGCCTCGCGCTGCCGGGCGTCCCACGGGCGGGCGGGCTCGGCGACGGGTGAGCCCGAAGGCGTCGACCGCGCGATCCGGGGCGTCCGGGTCAGAGCTTTCGGGTCAGGGCTTCGGCGCCGGGAGAGCGGCCCGGTCCTGGGGTGCAGGCCGGGCCGCGAGCGTCGCGGAGAGCGGGCCGGCGGGGGCGAGGAGAAGGTCCTCGTAGTGGTGGTGGCGTCGCCTGCTGGTGCGGTGGTGCAGGAGGCGCGCGGCGCCGGGACCGTCGCCCTGGACGACCAGGGCGCGGGCGAGGGTGTCCTCGATGATCTCCCGCTCCACACGCACCCCGCCGACCGGACCGGTGCCGAGACCGGTGAGGAGGCCGACGGCGGCGCCGTGGCGGCCGGCCGTGATGTGCGCGAGAGCCCGCACCACCGGTGCCAGGGTCTGCGCGTACGCCGGTCGCGGGTCGCCCTCGGCGGCGCGGGCCAGCTGCTCCAGGTCGTCGGTGGCCTCGTGCACGGCGAGCGCGAGGGCGAGCTGGAAGGTGTGGAAGACCTCGGCCGTCCCTCCGGGGGCCGCCAGCAGCTCACGTACCTGGTCCAGGGGGGTGGTGCGGGCCGGGGGCCGGCCGCACAGCTGCAGCCGCCAGTTCGTGGCCGCCCGCATCCCCACGTCCGAGGCCGCCAGGACCGTGTCCACGCGTCGGCGGGCGTCGTCGAAGTCGCCTGCGGACAGGGACTGCAGGGCGGCGTGCCAGTTCAGGTGCCGGTACTGCACCGCGTCAGGATCAGCGGCCAGCCAGCCGTCGAGGAAGCGGATGGACTCCGGGCCGGCGCCGAGTTCGTGCTCGGCGTGCGCACGGGCGTGCACAGCCATCCCGGACCGGGGGAACAGGGCCAGGGCGTGCTGGGCCAGCTCCCAGGCTTCCTCCGCCCTCCCCTGCTCGGCCCTCACCCAGGCCGTCCGGCCCGCCCACGACCAGCTCTCGGACCCGGCCAGCCGGTACTGCTCCACCACCAGCCGGTCCCCGGCCTCCCGATGGTCCGGCCGCCCGCACGCGTGGAACGCACCCAGCATCAGCCCGGCGACCTCATCCGCCGGGAACCGTGCCAGGTGCGCGGCCAGATGATCGGCCGCCAGCGTGAACTGGCGGTGGGTGTGCAGGTACACGCCGTAGACGAGACTGCGCTCCCACTCACCCTCGGCGTCCTCGAACGCGGTCACCAACTCCGCCTTCAACTCCGCGTCGCCCAGGGCCTCACTCGTGGCCAGCACCCACAACGCCCGCGCCACCCCCGACCCTGGCTCCCGCTCCACCCACTCCCGCAGCAACCGGGTGCCCCGCCCGCTGAGCGCCAACTGCTCCCGCACCGCGGGATGCCGCGCGTCCACACCGACCACGGCAGACCTCTTCACCAGCTTGCGACGCGGGCGGTGCCGGAGCCGCCCGCCCGGTTCCCGGGCAGTTCCAGCGACGGCGAGGACGCGTCCCCGCCCAGGCACGCGCTCGCCTCTCCGCGTCCCACATCAGCCTCCGCTCGCCGGTGCCCTGTCGTCCCCGGTGCGTCAGCGCAGGGGCAACCGGAAAACGACGAAGTCCGTGGTGGGTCACGCGGCCGTGCGCGGTCCGTCGCCCCGTACCTAGTCGGGGCGTCGCCCCGTACCTAGTCGGGGCCTGCGACGCAGACGATGCCGGAGTTGCCCGCCCGGTTCCGGGGCAGTTCCAGCGGCAACGAGGACAGGTTCCCGCCCAGGACCCCGCTGCCGGACGCCGTCGCGCCCGTCGCCGTGGTCCCGGCGCTGTGGGTGACCGCCGTGTTACCGAACGCCCCGTTGCCGACCGAGACCACCCCGGCCATCGCCGTACCGGCCGGCATCACCACCGTCGCCGCCGCGGCCAGCGCGGCTGCGCGCCGCGCCGTGCCGCCCAGGCCCGTACCGGCTTCTCCGCGTCCCACATCAGCCTCCGCTCGTCGATGCCCTGGCGTCCCCGGTGCGTCAGCGCAGGGGCAACCGGGAAACGATCAGGACCGTGGTGGGTCACGTGGCCGTGCGCGCTTCGGCGTGTCGGCCTGCCGCCGCTCTGCCCGCCCTTCCCGTCCGGCCGTCCCCTCGTCCGGCCGTCCCCTCGTCCGGCCGTCCCCCCCCGTCCGACCGGTCGGACGTGCGTCCGGCGTACGGGACCCCGGGCGCGCAGAGGGTCTCCGGCGGCACAATGGGCGCATGCCGATACCCAGCCGCGCCGCCCTCGTCGAGCACCTCGTCCGTACCCGTATCGCGGGCGATGTCGCCACCCCCCGGGACAACAACCTCGACCACTACCGCAAGCTCGCCAACGGCGACCGCCACTACTGGCTGGGGCTCGAACTCGGTGACCGGTGGCGCGACGAGCAGGACGTCCTGGCGGTGATGGCCGAGAGATGCGGTGTCGACGACGACCCGGAGCACCGGCAGGGCCAGGACACCATCGATCCGGAGCTCACCGTGGACGCCCTGGACCGGATGGCGGCCCGGCTGCGGAAGGCCGCGGAGGGCAGGGAACGGGTGCTGTTCGCGACCGGGCACCCCGGCGGGCTGCTCGACGTGCACCGCAAGACGGCCGAGGCGCTGCGGGCCGCCGGGTGCGAGATCGTCAGGATCTCCGGCGGGCTGGTGGCCGACGCGTGCATGGTCGTCCAGTTCGCCGAGGTCGCCGTGGTGGAGCGCGGGGCCTCGCTCTGGCACACCCACTCCCCGGCGCCGATGACCGCGATCCTGGACGGCCTGGAGCGCGAGGGCCGGCCGCTGCCGGATCTGGTCGTCGCCGACCACGGCTGGGCGGGCTGTGCCGGGCAGCGCGGGATCGATTCCGTCGGGTACGCCGACTGCAACGACCCGGCGCTGTTCATCGGTGAGGCGGAGGGCACCCTCCAGGTCACCGTCCCGCTGGACGACCACGTCACCGACCCGCGGTTCTACGACCCGATGACGGACTACCTGCTGGACGCGGCCGGGCTGCTCCGGCCATCCCCTGACGCGGACCCCGCGGGCGGAGACGTGGACCGGGCGTAGCGGCCCGCCGGCTCCCGCGGGTACGTCACCGGCTCGGCGGGTTCCGTCACGGTGAAGTCGTACCCGAGCACGCCCAGGCGGACGGCGAGGCTGTCCAGCGTGTCCGCCCCGGTGACCAGCACGCTTGTCCCCTCGTCCACGGCCTCCACCACCCCCGCCGCGGGATTGACGCGCTCCAGCACCGCGGCGGCCGGGGCGTGCACCGTCACCCGGGCGCGGTGGCGCCAGGCCGCGGCCGAGACCTTCTCCGCGACGTACGCCGCCGCGTCGCCCTCCGGATCCTCGCGCGGGGGGAAACGCGGGCCCGAGGGCGTGCGCGGGGTGACCCGGTCCACGCGGAAGGTGCGCCAGGCGTCCCGGTCTCCTCCCTCCCTGGAGAAGCCGGAGCCGCTGGTCGAGGACGTCCGGGCGTTCTTCGCCGATCTCGGCTGACGGCCGCCCGCCGCGACCCGGCCGCATCACCGGACGGTCCGCCCGGCCGTGGTGCGGCGCCCGGCTACGGTCGCAGGCGGACGGGGAGTGATCGGTGACCGTTGCTGATCAGCGACGGCACCGGGCGCAAGCCGCCTCGCACCACGCCGAGTTCGGCGTCCGGGAAGCGGTCGAACAGCACCCGTAGCGCGGTCTCGCCCTCCATCCGGGCCAGTGCGGCGCCGAGGCAGAAGTGGATGCCGTGGCCGAAGGCGAGGTGGTCCTTGGTGAGACGGGTGGCGTCGAAGTCGTCCGGGGTGTCGTGCCAGTCGGGATGGCGGTTGGCGGCGGCGTACGACGCGAGGATCGCCTCGCCCTCGAGGATCACCCGGCCGTCGGGCAGTGGTATGTCACGTACGGCGAAGCGCAGCGGCAGGTGCTTGACGGGCGGCTCGTGGCGCAGTGTCTCCTCCACGACGTCGGCCCAGGTGGCCCGGCCGGCGTGGACGTGGGCGAGCTGCTCCGGGCGGGACAGCAGGGTGGTGACGGCCTGGTCGAGCAGATTGACGGTGGTCTCGTACCCGGCGTTGATCATCAGCAGGAACGTGTCGCGCAGTTCCTCCTCGGTCAGTGCCGCCTCGCCTTCCTCCTCGGCCGACGTGATCAGTGCGGACGCCAGGTCGTCACCCGGCGCGGCCCGTTTGGCGGCGATGAGGCCGTCCAGCATCGCGTACAGGGTCCGCGTGTTGGCGGCGGCCTCGGCGGGGGTGACCGTGGTGTCGAAGACCCGGTCCACGAGCGCGCGGAACTCGTCGCGCCGCCCCTCCGGCACACCCATGAGGTGACCGATGACGGCGATGGGCAAGGGCACCGCGTACCGCTCACGCAGATCGGTGCTCGCGCCCGCCGGAGCGCTCTCCAGGCCGTCGGCGAGCCGGGACGCGATCTCCTCGACGACCGGCTGCAACGCGGCGATGCGCCGTGCGCTGAACGCCGGTGCGATGATCCGGCGTAATCGGCGGTGGTCGCCGCCGTACGCGGTGAACATGTTGGTGGCGGCGACCCAGAGGGCGAGGGGCCAGGTCCGCACCGCCTCGGCGAAGCCCGGCCAGTGCCGACGCCCGTCCTTGGACACGTCGGGGCTGGTGAGCAGCTCTTTGAGCAGCACCGGATCCGTCACGGACCAGGCGGGCACGCCGAGGACGTCGACACGGGCGGCGGGCCCCAGGGCGCGCAACAGCCGGTTCTCGGCGTCGGCGTCGCCTGCTGCGGGGTCGAGCACGATCGGGGCGGACTGCCGGGACATGGCGTGGCTCCTCGGGGCGGCGGGGCGGGCGCCGGGCTTTCTACCCGCCGCCGGGGGAGCGAACGCGGTACTTGCAGGTCAGGAGGGGTACGCGGGCGTACGCCAGGAAGAGCGGGGCGCCGGGGCGCGTGTCAGAGCGCGTGGGGCGCTCGGACGGCGTTCCCGGGCGTGCGAGGGCGTGCGGGCTCGGGCGTGCGGGGCTCGGGCGTGCGGGGCTCGGACGCGTTCCGGGCGCGTGCACGGCCCGTGGCCGTCCCGGACGCGCCCGGGTCAGCCGTCCTCGGCCGTCCGGCGCCGCTGTCCCCGTCCGGGCGTCGGGTCCAGGTAGACCCGGCGGACCGAGGGGTACCGCTCCCGCAGCCGCCGCTCCGCCTCCTCGCAGGACTGCTCGACCTGCTCGGCGCTCGCCGCGTCCCGGAAGTCGATCTTCGCCGCGATGAACATCTCACGCGGCCCCTGGATGAGGGTCGTCAGCTCCACCACGTCCACGATGTGCGCCACCGCGACCAACTCCTCCCGGATCCCCGCCCGGACATCCTCCGGCAGCGGACGCCCGATCAGCAGCTGCGCGTTGGAACGGCCCAGCACCCAGGCGACGTACGCCAGCAGTACACCGATGAGCACCGAGGCGATGCCGTCCCACATCCCCGAACCGGTCAGCTGCCCGCCGAGCAGTCCGCCGGCCGCCAGCACCAGGCCGATCAGCGCCGCTGAGTCCTCCATGACCACGGCCTTCACCGCGGTGTCCGGGGTACGGCGCAGATAGTGCGGCGCGGGCACGTCCAGCACGGTCGCCGCCCGCCTCACCTGCCGAAGACCGGTGCGCAGGGAGAACCCCTCCAGCAGGAAGGCGACGACGAGCACCAGGTAGGAGATGAGCGGGTTGCCCAGTTCCTCGCCCTGGACCAGCGTGTGGATGCCGTCGTAGAGCGAGAACACCGCGCCGCCGACGAACGTGGCGACGGAGGCGAGCATCGCCCAGATGTAGCGCTCGGCGCCGTAACCCAGCGGATGACCCTCATCGGCAGGCTTCGCGCTGCGCTTGAGCGCGGTGAGGAGCATGACCTCCGTGACGGTGTCGGCGACCGAGTGCGCGGACTCAGACAGCATCGCGCTGGACCCGCTGATCAGCCCGGCCACCAGCTTCGCCAGCGCGATACCGAGATTGGCGGCCGCCGCCACGACCACGGTGAACGTGGACTCCGGCGCTCCGTCGGACTCCTCGGCCGCACCGGACTCCTCGGCCGCACCGGACTCCCCGCCGTGGTTCCGCTCGTCGCTCATGGTGGGGAGTATGTCGGATGTGCGGGGTTTCAGTCCCTCGGGACGCGGACCAGGCCCTCCTGGATGACCGTGATGACCAGCCGGCCGTCCGCCGTGTAGATCCGGGCCTCCCCGAGTCCGCGTCCGCCCGACGCCGAGGGGGACTGCTGGTCGTACAGCAGCCACTCGTCGGCCCGGAACGGGCGGTGGAACCACATCGCGTGGTCCAGGCTGGCGCCCACCACGTCACCGATCGCCCAGCCGCCGCGCCCGTGGGCGAGCAGCACCGAGTCCAGCAGCGTCATGTCGGAGACGTACGTCGCCATGCAGACGTGCAGCAACGGGTCGTCGGCCAGCTTGCCGTGCGTCCGGAACCACACCTGTGAACGGGGTTCGCGCGGCTCACCGGCGGTCGCGAACGGCGGGGCGTCCACGTACCGCAGATCCACCGCCGCGCGAGCCTCCAGCAGCCGGTCCACCATGCGCGGGTCGCTGAAGCGGTCCGCGTACCGGGGGAGCATCTCGGCCGCCGTCGGCAGCGTCTCCGGGTCCGGCGCTGACGGCATGGCCGCCTGGTGGTCCATGCCGTCCTCGTGCGACTGGAAGGAGGCCGAGAGGTGGAAGATCGGCTTCCCGTGCTGGACGGCGACGACCCGTCGGGTGGTGAAGGACCGCCCGTCGCGGATCCGGTCCACGCTGTACACGATCGGCGCCCCGGGGTCCCCGGGCCGCAGGAAGTAGGCGTGCAACGAGTGCGCCGCGCGGTCGGCCGGCACCGTACGGCCGGCGGCGACCAGCGCCTGCGCCGCGACCTGGCCGCCGAAGACCCGGGGCACGACCGCGCTGCGGCTCCGGCCCCGGAAGATGTCCTGCTCGATCCGCTCCAGGTCGAGCAGATCGAGCAGGGAATCGAGTGCTGCGCTCATGGAGGAGAACGTGACCCCTCTTACAGACCCATGGACTTGGCGATGATCGACTTCATGACCTCGCTGGTGCCGCCGTAGATGCGGTTGACCCGGTTGTCCGCGTAGAGGCGGGCGATCGGGTACTCGTTCATGTAGCCGTAGCCGCCGTGCAGCTGGAGGCAGCGGTCGATCACGCGGTGCGCGACCTCGGTGCAGAACAGCTTCGCGGAGGCCGCCTCGGCGGGCGTGAGCTCCCCGGCGTCCAGCGCCTCGATCGCGCGGTCGCAGACGGCCTCGGCGGCGTCGACCTCGGCCTTGCAGGCGGCCAGCTCGAACTTGGTGTTCTGGAACGAGGCGACGGTCTTGCCGAAGACCGTGCGGTCCTGCGTGTACTGCTGGGCGAACCGCACGGCGGCGGAGGCCTGCGCGTACGCGCCGACGGCGATGCCCAGGCGCTCCTGCGGGAGGTTCTGGCCGAGGTAGGAGAATCCCTTGTTCTCCTCGCCCAGCAGGTCCTCGACCGGTACCTTGACGTCCACGAAGGACAGCTCGGCGGTGTCGGAGACCTTCAGGCCCAGCTTGTCGAGCTTGCGGCCGACCGAGTAGCCCTCGGACTTCGTGTCGACGACGAGCAGCGAGATGCCGTGGCGGCGGTCGTCCGGCCTGGGGGCGTCGGTGCGGGCGCAGACGATGACCTTGTCGGCGTGCACGCCACCGGTGATGAAGGTCTTGGCGCCGTTGAGGACGTAGTGCGTGCCGTCCTCGGAGAGCTTGGCGGTCGTCTTCATCCCGGCCAGGTCCGAACCGGTGCCCGGCTCGGTCATGGCTATCGCGTACATGGACCTGCCGGAGACGAAGTCCGGCAGCCAGCGCTTCTTCTGCTCCTCGGTGGCGTACGCCTTGAGGTAGGGCAGGCACAGCAGGACGTGCACACCGGAGCCGCCGAAGGACACGCCCGCGCGGGCGGTCTCCTCGTAGATGATCGCCTCGTACTTGAAGGACTCCTCGCCCGCGCCGCCGAACTCCTCCGGCACCTCGATGCCGAAGATGCCCAGTTCGGCGAGCTTGTAGTAGAAGTCGCGGGGCGCCTGGCCGGCCGCGTACCACTCGTCGTAGACGGGGACGACCTCGGCCTCGATGAAGGCCCGCAGGGTCTCCCGGAACGCCTCGTGGTCCTCGTTGTAAACCGTACGGCGCACGGGATGCCTCCTGGTGTCAGCGTCAGCGTCTGCTTCGGATGCGGCTGCGAAGCGCGTGTCTAAGCGCTTGCTCAGTCCTGGTCAAAAGTTACCCGGGGGTCACGGCGGCTGTCCAGGGTGATGCTGAGCACGTCTGCGCGGGCGTGGTGGGGGCGGGCCGCGTCAGGCCCGGGTCCGAACGGATCGCCGCATCCGGCAATCCGGTGCCCGACCTGCTTCGAATCACCGGGTGAGGGCTTGGGAACCGCCCTCACCTCCGCCGGCCGGGGTGTGGCCCCCCGCACCCCGGCCGGCACCTTCGCGCCCGGGAGGGGAACGGAGGCGGTCGCGTGTCACTCCGATGGCGGGCGGCGACGGACGGCCGCACAGTGGAACGAGGAGCTGACGAGGGTGCGATCCGCCTCGTCGCGACAATTCTCTGTGAGGCAGTCATGGCTGATGCTGAAACCCTGAGCGGTAGTTCACCGGCAGGCAGGAGCGCGGGGAAGTCCGTGCGCGGCACGACCACCATCGCCGACGGCGTCGTGGCGACCATCGCCGGGATCGCCGTCCGCGAGACCGACGGCGTCCACTCGGTGGGGCGGGGGCCGGCGAAGGCCGTGGGTGCCGTCACCGGCCGCAGGTCCGGATCCTCCGGTGCGGGCCGCGTCGTCAAGGTCGAGGTGGGGGAGAAGGAAGCGGCCATCGACGTCGACGTCGAGGTGGAGTACGGCATTCCGATCCACGAACTCGCCGACCGGATCCGGGCGCAGGTGAAGGACGCGGTCGAGACGATGACCGGACTGGACGTCGTCGAGATCAACATCAACGTCTTCGACGTCCACATCCCCGATGACGACGATGACGACGAGGACGACGGGGACCGCTCGGCCCCACGCGTGCGGTGAGCTGTTCGCGGGTGGAACAGGGGTGTGCACGGTCCAAGGCGCCGGCCCCTTCTGGCGATTGCCGGAAGGGGCCGGGCCGCCGTCAGCTCTCTTCGGCGCCTACTGGGGCTTGAAGGAGCGGATCTGGTAGTTCCCCTGGAGGTTGCCGCCGCTGACGGCGGTCGTCGAGCCGATACGGGAGTTGTAGTTGGTCGCCGTGTAGTACCGCACGCGGTGGCTAGTACCGCACACGGTGGCCGGTCCCGTTCCACACGGAGCGGACCGGACGCGCCTCCGTGCCCCGGGCGCGGGCGCGGTCAGCGTCGGTGTGCGGGCGGGGGCGTTGTCATTGGCGGGATGTCAGTGGCGGGGTGCAGGATCAGGACGACGGATCACCGACCGGCACCACGGCCACGGGATGACGAGATGACGGGACGACGGGGGAGCACCATGGCGATCACGAACGAACGGATGAGGCGGCACGCCTTCCTGCGGGGGCTGTACGAGGACGGGCACTTCCCCGACCACGTGGTGGACAAGGGCAGAGCCGTCCTGATCCGCCTCTGCGAGAGCATCGAGGCCCAGCAGCCGGCGGGCCTTGCCGAGCTGTACGTGCTCACGCACGCGGCGACGGAGGAATTCAACGCCCTGGAGGCGGAGTTCGAGGCCGAGGGAAGCGAGATCGAGACGGTCGCCCGGGAGGAGATAGCCGAGGACTTCTGGTCGGTCGCCACGGCCTACGGCTTCACGGAGGCGGACGCGGAAGAGCTCGTCGCCACCCGGGAGTGGTGACAGGGCCGGTCCGAGGGCGGCGACGAACAGGGCCCGGCTCGCGACCGGGACGGGATGCCGGGGTCAGGAGTCGAGTACGGCGGCGACGCCTTCGATCTCCACCAGCTGGTCGGCGTACCCGAGCACGGTGACGCCGAACAACGTGCTGGGGACGTCATGCTCCCCGAACGCGTCCCGCACCACCTGCCAGGCGGTCACCAGATCCTCCTGCCGCGCGGAGGCGACCAGCACCCGGGTGCTGATGACGTCCTCCAGGGTCGCACCGGCAGCCGCGAGGGCGGTCTTCATGTTCTCCAGGGCCTTGGCGGCCTGGCCGGCGTAGTCACCTACGGCCGCCGTCGAACCGTCCTCGTTCAACGGACACGCCCCGGCGAGGAAGATCAGCCGCGCTTCGGCGGGAGCTGTGGCGGCGTAGGCGTACTCGGCCACGTCGGACAGGGCGGCGGAACGGATGAGCGTGACGGCGCGAGGCATGGTGTCCAAGTCGTTGCGGGTGGACGCTGATGCGTATTCATAGCAGGACAGCGGCACCTGCTCCCGCCTTTTTCTGTGGGGAGGGGAGCGCGAGGAACGGTCGACCCCACGGTTCACTCCTTCGGGAGACTATGCGTCGAACTCGCCGCGCCAGGCGAAGTCCAGCAGGGCGCTCGGCAGGTATCCGGACTCGATCTCGATCGGGATACCGTTGGCCTTCGCCAGGCACGCCACGGCCAACGGGACGATGGCTACGACCCCTTCAATGTTCTGGGTACGGTCCTCGTCGGCCGTCCAGTACTCCTTGTGCCAGCGCAGAGCGTCGTGCAGAGCCTCATTGAAGCCCGCTGCGTCGTTGCGCAGATACCGGTAGAACATCATGATCGGGGGGTACTCCAGCTTCCCCATGGTCTCGGCATCCAGGATACGAGCCTCTTCGGGGGCGCTCAGATCCACGGCCCGCACCAGGTGCCGGCTGACGTCGTCGCGTCGCAGCCAGAAGCCCTGAAGGGCCTCCACCCAGGAGTAGACGTACTCGTCCAGCACACCCCCGCAGTCACGGAGCAGCGACACGGGAACCCGCGCCAGCATGTCCAGGCGGGCTGTCTCCCGGCAGATCAACGCCAGGCAGAAGGCGCTGATCCAGGTCCCCGCGTTCAGGTAGAACTGCGGGCCGGTAGCGACGAGCTGCCGTTCCTCCTGACGGATTTTGCAGGTCACCGTCTCCTGGCCGGTGGAGGCGGCCGCGAAGACCGCCGAGTGCACCTGCATGGCCAGCAGCCAGGATTCCCAGGTCTCCAGCGCCACCGCGTCCGGGTCTCCGACACAACGGATGCGCGCCACGTTCAAAGACGTCGTCAATGACGCACTCCTGGCACCGTGTGAGGCCTCGATGGTCCGCAGGGAATCGGCCAAGGACTTCTCCATGACCGGGACGACTGCCTCCATCGCCGCCTTCGGATAGCCCTGTCTGGACACGTGCATGGCTGCTGATTTCCCCTGCCAGTTCAGATCTTGAAATATTCGAGGACCGCGCCGGCATACGCACCCTTGCCCTCGACGGCCTTCACCCTTGCATACTCCAGGTTTCCGTGGTCGAACGCCGGCCTCAGCTCTGCTGCCAGGCGATCACTCCGACCGTTCTGTCCAGCGCCCCTTAGGTCGTTGATCGCTGCCTGATTGGCATTGCGTGCGGCGCCATCAGGGCCGTGGAGCGGCCCGCCTTGGCAGGCGGGCCAACACGGACCCGCCTGGCTTCCCAAGCCGACGAGCAGACGCATAGTCCCTGTCTGTCAGTTGTTGGAGGCCAGGGTCTCCGCGATGAGGTTCGCCGCTTCCATCTCGTCCAGCCAGAACCCGAGCGCTGCGGCATCTTCTGCGGAGGGAAGCGGAACCGTGCACTCCCAGCGCAGCCTGTCCCGACTGAAGGCCTCGTTGTGCCGCTCGCCCTGCAGGACGCGCTGCCGCAACAAGGTGCTCCCCGAGTCAGTTGCCGCTGTGTAGTACGTGACGCGTCCCTTCGCGTCCACTGCATCAAGTACTGCGCTGTCAAGGGAGCGCAAGACGGGGGTGCCCAAGCTACCCTGCAGAGTTCCAGGACGCATGAGCGCGCCGGTCAGGCCGATGAACCCAGCGTTGTCGCGAAGGAACTCGCCGCCCCGTTCACAGAATAGGATGAGCGGCTCGTAAAGGTCGGGTAGGTCCGCACCAATCGCTGTACTCTGCGTTCGAAGTGCTGCCAGGTGTACCGCACCCGCGCAGGTTCGCTTGATGGCGTCATCCCCTGTCAGTCGGACTAGAAAATCGCGCGAATTCGCTTCAGTCCCTGGCGAAAGCGCGAGATCGGAGTTCAGGTACTCGGTGGCATCAAAGAAAGGCCACGCGGTGTCAGCCGAGCATGTGCGCGCCCACACTCCTGCCCGGCGGAGGTATTCACGCATCAGCACGCGGCGTGACATGACACGAGCAGCGGCATCTCCCCAGTCACCCGTCCACTCCACCGCACGCAGGCGCTCCAGCATGGCTGATGCCCGGTCAGTCACTTCGCAATCCCCTTTGCTCGCAGCTCCTGCAACGGGCTTCGGGCCTGTGGCTGGGGCGGCCCGCGACTGGTGGGGTTCCGTCGGCCAGGGCCAGGGCCAGGGTCCGGGTGACGTCGTTGACGTTCGCCGCTGTCGTGATTTCAACCCTGCCCGTTGCTTTTTACAGATGGGCCTGCACGTACTTAGCGATCTCTACAAGCCGAGATTCATTCTCAGCAGGCATCAAGTAGTCATCTCTTCGCACGCGTGCGAGGAAATCTTCCGGGAGTTGCACGTGATAGTTCCAGACGTAGAACCAGAGATCGCCCCGCCAGATCCACTCGTTGTCGCTGAAGATCGAGTCACCGCCAAGTACAGTCTTCTCGGAGCCCAGTACGTCCTTGGAGGACCCCATGACGCTGAAGATCTCATGCCCGGCCAGTAGGTATTCCGTGATCTTCTTGGCGTCCTCGTGCGGGGGTGGCGCAGTGAAGCTTCGTATGCTCCCAGTGGGTTTCCCGAATGACGGTGCCCAAAGCTCCTGAAAAAAACCAGCGATTTGCATGTATATCATCCTCTACTAGCGTGCCAGGGGCAGGAACGTTCGCCAGTATCCCCCAGCAAAGATAGTCGGGGTCTGGCCAAGTCCAATGCAGCATCACCCGGGTCACCGCTGTCGTCCGTGCCGTCGTCGCCCTCGAACTCGCCACCGGGGGGATAGGCTGGTTGGGGGCACTCTCGAACAAATAGGAATACATGCTCAAGAGGTATTGTTGAAGGGAATTGAAATCCGGGAATTCGATATTTGTTAGGCGTTCATATTTTGCTGTCCCGAAATTTTCGTCCCGGATGATCTCGGTGAACCCCTCGCGGATTACTTGGATGTATGATTCGTTGCACCCCATCAAAGTAGGCCGCAAGTATCCGCTGTTGTCGTATGCTTGCTCCTCGTCGAGGTATGTGTTCATGAAACCTGCAAATTCTTTGTCCATTTTTGCCCTCTCTAGGGGTGTCGAAACCGGGTGTGGGGTTGGCGAACATGGTGTGTAGTACGTATTTTCCGTCGTGGAGCTTGTACACAGGATTAATCGTACCGCCAGTGAAGTCGACCCGCTTGAATGTGCTGGGGTTGGCAGGATTGCGATAGAAGCCGCTGAACTGTTTCTCCGCGCCAGCTCCGAGAACCTGAGAAATGAAGACGGTGGTCACGACGTTGAGGGTGACGGCGCCGGCCGCGCGGGAAGGCCGCCCCGAGCACGGCCGCCTGGATGCGCTCCGCCATCGATTTCAGATCGCTCTGACGTGTCGAGAGGTACTGGCTCAGCGCCGCCGCCACCGGCCCCAGCGTGGGCTGCGACAACGGGGCCGCCCCGACCGGCACCGGTCCCTGCAGAGGCAGCGAGGCCTCCGTGCCCGGGACCGCCGTCCCCGCGGCCGTCGCCGCCTCCGACATCGTCGTGACCAGAGCCGTCAGTGCCTTCTCCAGGTCACCGGCATGTGTGCCCGTGACCTGCAACTGGCCCTGCACCCCCTGCGGCTTGATGTCCCACGCCGACATGAAGTCCCCCACCCCCGTACTGATCCGCTGCCCTACCGCCACCGCTGTCAACGCCAGGCAGGAACGTTCCTCCCGCCACGAGCGGCAGCGGTTCAGCCGATGTTGTCGACCGCCGCCTTGGCACGGGCAAGCGTCTGGTGCGCCGTGGCGTCGTTCTTCTCCAGCGTCGTCACCGGCGGCCGCCGTCGAGCCGTCCTCGTCCAACGGGCACGATCCGGCAGGAAGGTCAGCCGCGCTTCGGCGGGAGCGGTGGCGGCGTAGGCGTACTCGGCCACGTCGGACAGGGCGGCGGAACGGATGAGCGTGACGGCGCTGGGCATGCTGCCCAAGTCGCTTTGGGGCGGGCGCGAGTTCGTAGTCGTAGCACGTTGCCCTTACGGCTTCGCGCCAGAGCCGGCAGGCCTGACCATCAGCGGGCGACGCGAACCGGCCAGACGTGGGAGGGATGCAGCTGCGGGCGGTGTCCGACCTGGTCAGGGGCCGGGGCGGTTGAGGGCTTGATCGCTTACGTGGGGAATTCTCCGCACCAGTTGCGTCCGAGGAGGGTGGCGGGCAGGTACTCGGACTCGACTTCGATGGGGATGCCTGCGTCGTGGGCGATGCAGGCCATGGCGAGGGGGGCGAGGGCGACGAGGCCCGGGGCCTGGTACATGCGGCTTTCCTCGGTCCAGTACTCCTTGTGCCACTGGAGGGCGGTGGTGAGTGCCTGGGTGAAGCCGGCGTGGTCCTTGCGGACGAAGCGGTGGAACATCTCCATCGGTGGGTACATCAGCTTGCCCGCTGTCTCCGGATCGGAGGCGGTCTGGGGGTCGGTGCCGTCGACGGCGGCCACGAGTTTCCGGACGAGGTCGGGTCCGCCGAGCCAGTAGGTCTGGAGGGTGTCGATCCAGTCGTAGTGGTAAGCGTCGAAGCGTGAGCCGTTCTCCCGGAGCAGGGAGAGCGGTACGTGGCACAAGGCGGTGATCCGGTCCTTCTCGCGGCAGATCACTGCCAGGTAGAAGGCGGTCATCCATGAGCCGGGCGTTACGTACCACTGGGGGCCGGTGGCCTGGAGCGTACGGTCCTGGTGCGCGATGCGGCACTGGACGTGCTCTTCGGTCGTGGTCGCGGCGGCGAACACGGCGGAGCTGACCTGCATCGCGGTGACCCACGCATCCCACGTGGGGAAGATCGCTGCCCGCGGGTCCAGCAGGCAGCGGGACTGGGCCAGAGTGAGGGTGGTCTGCTGGGCGTCACCCACCCTGGTGGAGCGTTTCTCCAAGCCGTCGATCAGCCTCTGCGCACTCTCCTGGAGCACAGCGAGGCCTTCTTCCGCGTTCTCCGTGGGCAGGGTAGGGCGGGGGATGTTGAGGGCCAACGCGATTTCTCCCTAGAGAATCTTGAAATGCCTGAGCTCGGCTCCAGCATACTGACCAGTGTTCTCAGTGGCCTGCACGAGCACGTACCGCAAGGTTTCGTCCGCGATGGCGTCCTTGATCTCCGCCGCATACTTGGCATCTTTGGGCGAAAAGGTGGCTCTCTCCTCCATCTCGGCGACGATCGTTCGGACGTACTCAAGAGTTCCTTGCTTCACTGACGTGCGACTGTCCAGTTCGCCGTAGCCTTGACGCCAGAGGAGAACGCCCTTGGGACCCTTCGCCTCGACGATGACCAGGTTTCCATCCTTGTCGCGCCAAAGCTGGTCGAACCTTCGTGATCCGTTGGGGGTGTCGGGAAGGTCGGTTATCTCCCGTGCGCCTTCGAACTCCTTCAACTGGAGCATGTGTCTGCGCGCGGCCTCCTCGCCGAGTGCCTCGCCGAGCTTGCTGTTGTTCGAGACGCCAGGGCCGACCGTGTCGTCGAAGAGCTTCTGGGCATCGGCAAGCGCCTGAGCGGCCTCAGCGGTCGGGGTCTTGTCGAAGGACTTCTGCGCTGCAGTGAGTTCCATGCCCGCCTTGCGTTTGGCCGAGACCTCGTCAAGGTGTGCGAGCCCTTGCGGATCAACCGTGTCTCGGCCCCTCACGAGGTCCGTGAGATGGAATTCTTCCGCACTTGCGTAGGGCAGTTCTTCCGCGCTCATCCAACTGCCGTCCGACTTCTCGACGAGCTTCGGCAGGAGCTGATCGTCGACCAGCGCGTCAGCGTTGTTGCGTTTGCCGAGCCCCCACTTGTCGTAGTGCTGCGCTCGCCATACAGGGTCTTCGTTGGCTAGTCGGACGTGCTCGCGGGTGACGACGGCCCGTTCTTCGGGTGTACGACTGCTGGCCGGCTTCTCGCGAGCGGCCTCGTACTCCGCCCGGTGTGCTGCGGCGTCGGCGCCGCGAATCCCGCTGTCCCCGGCCGCACTGCCGGGCAGGTTGTGGCCGGGACCGCCTGTTGAGGGTGTGTCCGTGTGCCCAGAGCCGTTGCCGACGACGTCCGGAGAGTTGGACGGAGACGTGTCGCCTCCGTGCGTGGGTGAGGAACCGCCTCCCGACGTACCGTCACCCGGACGGCCTGTGCCCCCGTGGGTGTCCAGACTGTTGCTCGGCATGTTGTTGGCCACGCCGCCGGGGGAGCGGTCCGGTATCCCGCCTCCTGGCAGGTTGTCCCCGACCCGGCCGACGTCGCCCAGGCCGTCGCCCTCCCGGGCCCCCGCCCCCACCAGCACCGGCTGCCTGACCGGGGTTTCGAGGTGGGTGTGGTCCGGGGTGTTCGGGTCGGCTGTCTTGCCCTGTTCCTTGCGGGCGTTCGCTCCCTTTTCGACGAGGTTGCCGTGTTCGTCGTAGAGGTTGCCGTCGATGTCGGCGTAGGCGGAGCCCTCGTCGAAGGGGCTCTTGAGGGTGTTCGGGGGAAGCGCGATGGTGCCTTCCGGGAGCTTGACCGCGCCGTCGGGGAGTCTGGTGGCGCCCTCGGGGAGGGTGGCGCCTGCCGGGACGTCGAGGGTGCCGTCGGGGAGGCGGGTCCAGCCGTCGGGCAGGGTGAAGACGTTGTCCGGGAGGGGTGGTATCTCGATCTTGCCCAGGCCCTTGAGGCCGGCCATGACGTCGCCGATCTTCGACAGGCCGACGCCCGCGCCCTTGAAGACGTACGTCATCGGGTCGACGATCCGGCCCACCTTGCCCGCTGCGGACAGGGCCTTGGCGGCGAGCGCGGTCTTGCCGGCGCCGGAGGCGGCGGCGCCGGTGCCTCCGGTGAAGACGGTGGTCACGACGTTGAAGGTGACGGCGCCGGCCGCGCGGGATGGGTTGTCGCCCCATTGGTCCCAGGCCACCAGGGCCTTGCCGGTCTCCTTCACGGCGTTCCGCGAATCCCGCAGCCAGCCGGGCATGTCCTTCTCGTCCGCGGTCCAGAACTGCACGGCCGCGACGGGGCTGAGGCTGATCGCCACGCCCGTGGCGAGCTGGGCCAGGCCCTTCCAGGCCTGGCCGGCCGCGTCGAAGCCGTCGAAGCCGACCAGGGTGCCCAGGCCCTTGATCGTGCCCCACACCCCGTCGACGAAGAAGCCCTTGGTGAACTCCCAGGCGTGTTCCCACACCTGCCACCCCGGGATCGACTCGACGAGCGGGTCGCCCCAGGGGAGGCCTTCGGCGTGCTTGTAGGTCTCGGCGTCGAAGCCGTACTGGTGCGCGCTGTCGGAGCCGTCGCTCTTCTTCAGCGGGACGCCGCAGACCAGAGCGACGATCTTGTTGTGGCAGGTGATCTCCGCGTCCTGGAACGCGGCCAGGGTGTCGGCGATCTCGTCGCGGCGGTGGTTGTTCTCGTCGATCAGATCACCGTCCTCGCGCCACTTGTCGTCGGCGTTGATCTTCACGAGGAACGCCCCCGCGTCCCGCTTGATCTCCTTCAACTTCTCGACCAGCGGGTAGACCTCGTCCGAGTACGTGCTCAGCGCACGGGAGATGGTCGTGAGGTCCGACTTCATCTTCTGGCCGGTGTCCACGACCGGCTTCGTCGTGGCGAAGAGCTGCTCGGCCTCGGGCGCCTGGTAGAACGCCTGCAGGCCGCCGAAGCTGCTGTGGACGTCCCCGGTGGTCGTCGCGATGGTCTCCGCGGCCGAGGTCAACTCGGTGACCTTCGTGTCGAGCGTCGCCAGGTTCCCGGTGAAGACCGGGATGCCTTCCAGGGCTATCGGCTTGTCGTCGCTCACTTGTGACCCCCCGGCGCGTCCTTCAACAGGTCCAGGCGTACGGCCTTCGCCGCGTCCTGCGCGTGCTTCGCCGCGTCGAGGTCACCCGCCATGTACTCGTTGGTGGCCTTCGCCGCCCCGAGCACGGCCGCCTGGATGCGCTCCGCCATCGATTTCAGGTCGCTCTGACGTGTCGAGAGGTACTGGCTCAGCGCCGCCGCCACCGGCCCCAGCGTGGGCTGCGACAACGGGGCCGCCCCGACCGGCACCGGTCCCTGCAGAGGCAGCGAGGCCTCCGTGCCCGGGACCGCCGTCCCCGCGGCCGTCGCCGCCTCCGACATCGTCGTGACCAGAGCCGTCAGTGCCTTCTCCAGGTCACCGGCATGTGTGCCCGTGACCTGCAACTGGCCCTGCACCCCCTGCGGCTTGATGTCCCACGCCGACATGAAGTCCCCCACCCCCGTACTGATCCGCTGCCGTACCGCCACCGCTGTCAACGCCAGGCAGGAACGTTCCTCCCGCCACGAGCGGCAGCGGTTCAGCCGATGTTGTCGACCGCCGCCTTGGCACGGGCAAGCGTCTGGTGCGCCGTGGCGTCGTTCTTCTCCAGCGTCGTCTTCAGCAGCTGGATGATGTTGCGCACCTCCTGCGAGGTGCTGTTCCAGCGCAGTTCCTTGCCGTGGTACTCGTCGGCCACGCCATCGGCGGCGAAGTCCGCCATGGCCGCCTTCACCTGGGCGTCACGCGCCCGGATCACCTGCTCCAGACGGACGATCACCGACTGGATGTTGCCCTGCACCTCGCTCGACGCGCCGGTGTCGTACGAACGGCGGTCACTGTCCGCGGCCATGGTCACTTACTCCCCGTGAGATGAGATCGGAATGGGTCCTCGCGAGCTGAACGGTCAGCTACGGCCCGAGAAGCGGGCCGCGTCGAAGTTCGCCGACGCCATCAGGGACTTCGCGTTGTCGTCCTGCTCCTGGTCGCCCGTGCCGAACGCCGCGTCCATCCCGGACTGACCACCGAGCAGCGCGGCCAGCGAACCGTTCAGCGCCGCCGTGATCTCGTCCGAGCGCGCCTTGAACGAGTCGAACGCCACCCGGCCCGCACCGTTGAACTTGCCCTCCAGCGGCTGCGCCGCGGCGATGAGCTGGCGGATCAGATCGCCCAGGTCCGTACTCGACTCCTGCGAACGCGACATCAGGTTCGTCAGAGCCGATGCCCCCATGTCGAACTTCATCGGATTCCCCCACCCGTCACCAGTCTGAACAACCGTACGAAATCCATGTCTATCAACCCGGGCATCGCCCGTGCAATCGGCTATCCGGTCACTGTGACCGTCTTATGACGCAACGCCATGTGCGCTCAGGATCCGCCCTGGAGGTGGCGCATGAGCTGTTCGAAGTCGCGCCAGCCGGAGAGGTCCGACGGGTCGCCCGGCAGCGGGTAGTAGAGCCCGGGGCGGGCGCGCGGGCCCAGTTGGACCGGGCGGGCCGCCAACGGGGTGTGCCGGGCGCGGTCCCCGGGGATCTGGCGGACCTCCTCGGCGCCGAGTACGAAGGCCAGCGGCACACCCGGCCCCTCGAAGCGGGGCGGCACCGCGAGGTCGCGGCGGGCTTTGCGGAGTTGCACGAGCATCGACTGGAGCCGGTGGCGGGTGGCGAGGGCCTCGGCGGCCCGGGGCAGCGCCTCCAGCGGCGGTTCCTCGTCCGCCCCGTAGCCGAACGCCAGCGTCACCTCCTCCTCCACCCCGGCCGTCGTACGGGTGACACGCACCGTGGCGAGCCCCGGCCGGTCAGGGCTGCCGACGACCACGGCCCATGTCGGCTCGGGGGACCGCTCGAAGGCGACGTCCGTCAGGCGTTGCGGTGACCAGGGGAGGTTGGCGGGTTCCGCCGTCCCCCAGCCCGCCGGTGGCGCGCCGGTGAGCTCGCGCCACACCGACTCCAGGCCGCCGCCGAGCACCAGACGGTCGTCGGCGGGGTGGATCGAACGGAACGTCAGGGCCAGTTGGCGTTCGGCCGTCTCCGTCGTCTCCTGGTAGGAGGCCGCGACCAGGGCCTGCGGATCCTCGGTGGTGGACCCGGGCCCCGCGACCGGGGCGAACATGCCGTCCTGCCAGCGGAGTACGGCCCCGGACAACCCGTCGTAGTAGCCGTCCCTCTCGTCCTGGACGATCCAGCGGGACGGCCAGGTGCTCAGGACGGGGCGTGCGGCGGGGGAGAGCGTCGTCCCGGGCGGAGCGACGACCTGGAGACCCAGGCCGGCCTCGGCGGCGGCCCGGAAGGCGTCCGCGAGCCAGGCGGTCAGGGCGACCACCGGGCGGTCCTGGATGACGACGGCGACCTTCTCGGTGAGCACGTCGACCGCGGGTACCGCGGCGGCCGGGGCAGGGGCGACGCCCACTTCGCCGGTGGGCACCACGGCCAGCGAACGGGCCGCCTCCGGCGGCCAGGCCGAGCCGCCGGCCAGGTGGGCGAGCCGGGCGGCGAACGTGCCCGCGAGCCGTTCCGCCTCGGCGACACCCGTGGTGGCGCGTGCCTCCGTCCACCAGAACGGAAGCGGTGGCGCCGTGGCACCGAGCAGGCGTTCCGCTTCCCCGGCGACCTGGACGAGCAGCGGCGCCTCGACGGAGACCAGCGGGCGCCCCTGTGTGTCGCAGAGCTGGACGACGGCGCCGTCGCCGTGGGTGTCCACCAGCTTGTCGGGTCCCCCGGACAGCAGCCCCACGAGCACGGTCCACGGGTCGGGCATGCGGGTGGTGAGGGCGATGACGTCCTTGGTCATGCGTCGTCGGTTCCTTCTGCGTCAGGAGGTGGGCTGCTACGCGGGCGCGTACACGGTCTGGATCAGGCGGTTCGGCTGTCCCCTGCGGATGTACACGCCCCGGCCCGCGGGCTGCCGGCTCGCGTACACGCCGGGGAACAGCTGGCCCTCACCGCGGTCGCCCGTCATGACGAGGGCCGAGGCCCCCGACTCGCGCAGGCCCTGCACCAGCGGCTCGTACATGCCGCGTGAGGCACCCGCGACCCGCCGGGTCAGGACGAAGTGGAGGCCGATGTCGACCGCGGACGGGATGTACGGCAGGAAGGGGGCGAGCGGCGACTGACCCGCCGTGGTGAGGACGTCGTAGTCGTCGACGAGCACCACGATCCGGGGGCCGCTGCCCCAGCTGCCGGGCTCCAGGTCCTCGAGGCGGGCGCCTTCGTCGGGCAGCCGCTTCTCCAGTTCGGTGGCGATTCCGGCGGCCAGGGCCCCGCACAGCTTGGCGTTGTAGGCGTAGCCGCCGTTGAACTCCTCCGGGACCGCGCCGCGCAGGCTCCGCCGGGGGTCCATGACGGCGAAGACCAGCTCGTCCTCCCCGTAGCGGTCGATGAGCCCGTGGGCGACGGTCTTGAGGAGGTTCGTCTTTCCGCACTCGCTGTCCCCCATGACGAGCAGGTGCTGGTCGTGGTGGAACAGGTCGAGCAGGGCGGGGGCGAGCGCCGTCTGGTCCAGGCCGATCGGTACGCGCCGGGGTTCGGCGACCGGGCCCGGGAGCAGGTGCGGTCCCACGAGGTGCGGCAGGACCCGCACGGGCTGGGCCGTCTCGCCACTCCACGCGGCGCGGACGGACCGGGCCGTACGCTCCAGGACGGCGCCCAGGTCGGTGGCGTCGGACAGCCCGTCCGTGCGCGGCAGGGCGGCCTGGGCGAAGAGTTTGCCGTCGGTCAGGACCCGGCCGGGCTCGTCGGGTGCCAGGGTCTGGGCGAGCTTGCGGTCGACGCTGGACTCGCCCGGGTCGTTCAGGCGCAGCTCCACCCGGGTCCCGAAGGCCGACTGGACGGCGATGCGTACGTCGTTCCAGCGGAGCATCCCGGCGACGACGTGGATGCCGTAACCGCCACCGCGCTTGAGGATGTCGACGACCGCGTCGTCCAGGTCCTCGAAGTCGTCGCGGAGTGCGCCGAAGCCGTCGATGACGAGCACGATCTCGGCGGACGCCAGCTGCGGCAGCCGGCCCGCCCGGTGCAGGGTCCGCAGCTGCTCGACGGAGTCGATGCCGTGTTCGCGGAAGAGGTCCTCGCGCGCGGCGAGCATGCTCCGTACGACCTCGACCGTGCGGGCCGCGCGTTCGCGGTCGGCACGTCCCGCCACTCCGCCGACGTGCGGCAGGGGCGCGAGGGCCTGGAGACCGCCGCCGACCAGGTCGAGGCCGTACACGCCGACCTCCTGCGGGGTGTGGGTGAGCGCGAGGGACAGGACCAGGGTGCGCAGCAGGGTCGTCTTGCCGGACTGCGGGCCGCCGATCACGGCGGCATGGCCGCCCGCCACCGTGAGGTCCAGGTACCACTGCCCCTGCCACTGCTTCGTCGGGTCGTCGAGCAGGCCGAGCGGGATCTGGAGGGCGCCCCGGCGCCGTGAGAGCTGCATGCCGCGCGGACCGGCGTCCAGCGGACCGGCGGCCCGGTCCAGGGAGACGGCGCGGGGAAGCGGCGGCAGCCAGATGCTGCGGACCGGTGCGGCGGCGCCCTCCAGCTGGCCGACCACGACGCCCATCTCGGTCGGGCCCGTCTCGCGGCGCCGGGCCGCCGGTTCGCGCGTGTCCGGCGCGTCGGACGCCCCGGGGGAGTTGAAGGCCTCGTAGGCCAGCGCCAGAGGGCCGGTGTCCTCCTCGTCCGCACGTCTCGCGGGACCGCGGTAGGCGCCGGAGACGTAACTGGCCTTGAAACGCTCGTAGTGGCTGGTGTCGACCTTGAGGTAGCCGAAGCCGGGCAGCGGGGGCAGGTGGAAGGCGTCGGAGGTGTCGAGGACCGTCCGCGACTCGTCGGCGGAGAAGGTGCGCAGGCCGAGCCGGTAGGAGAGGTAGGTGTCCAGGCCCTTGAGCTTGCCGCCTTCGATGCGCTGGCTGGAGAGCAGGAGGTGGACGCCGATGGAGCGCCCGATGCGGCCGATGGACAGGAACAGGTCGATGAAGTCCGGCTTGGCGGTGAGTAGTTCACCGAACTCGTCGATGACGACGAACAGGTGCGGCAGCGGTTCCAGATCCGGCCGTTCGGCGGCGCGCAGCGCGGCGTAGTCCCCGATGTCGGCGATGTTGCCGGCGTCCTTGAGTGTCTGCTGGCGGCGTTTGACCTCCCCGGCGAGTGAGGCGTGCACCCGCTCGACGAGGCCCGCCTGGTTCTCCAGGTTGGTGATGACGCCGGAGACGTGCGGCAGCTTCGCGAAGGGGGCGAAGGTCGCGCCGCCCTTGTAGTCGACGAGGACCAGAGCCAGGTCCTGTGGCGGGTGCGTGGTCACGAGGGCGAGGACGAGGGACCGCAGGAGCTCCGACTTGCCGGAACCGGTGGCGCCGACGCACAGACCGTGCGGCCCCATGCCCAGCTCCGAGGACTCCTTGAGGTCCAGCAGCACCGGCTCACGGGCGTCGTTGACGCCTATCGGCACGCGGAGGAAGGCGCGTTCGGCGCGTGGGGCCCACAGGCGGGACAGGTCGAGGTGTGCCACGTCGTCGATGCCGAGCAGACCCGCGAAGTCGACGGGCCCCGACAGCGGGGCGTCCACCAGCGACTCGGCCGACAGCCGCAGCGGTGCCAGCATCCGGGCCAGGCCCTCGGCGAACGGGGCACTCACCTCGTCGACCGTGCCGTGGGCGCCGACGGGCTCCTCCTCGCGCAGGTCCTCGATGACGACCTGGTCGCCGTCGACGGTGATCCGGACGCCGACCTGCCCAGGTTCCTGGATCCGTTCCGCCAGGAGGTGCAGGACGGTGACGCCCATCTCGCGCAGCCCGACCGCGTCGTCGGGGCGCGGCAGTTCGACCGCGTCCTCGCCGTGGCCGTCCGCGACGACGACGAGCCGCGACGTCATGGTGAGGGCGTCCCGGCCGGCCAGGCCCCGGCGCACCTCGGCCGCGTAGGAGGCGCGGCGGCGGAGCTCCGGGCCGAGCTGCCGGGCGAGCTGCGGGGCGGACGGGGCGATACGGCGGGCGGCGACCGGGCCGTCGAGCTGCTCCGTGTCGAGAAGGTGGGGCAGCCATTTGGCCCATTCCCAGTCGGTGACCCGGTCGCCGGGAACGGCGAGCGCCAGCGCCACGTCGTCGGGGGCGTGGGCGGCGGCCGTCTGGACGAGCAGCGCGCGGGCCACCCGGAGGCAGTCCTCGCGGGGGCCGATGACACTGATGTCGCCCACCCGGTCGAGCGGGACGGTGAGGGGGAGCTCGGTGCCGGTCCGGAAGCGGTTCATCAGCGCCGAGGCCTCGTTGAGCATGAAGAGGTCGGGCGGTGTGAGCACCGACGAGCCCTGGTCGGCGATCCGCAGATCGCGTACGGGCATCTCCCCGGTCCCGATCCGCACCCGGAGGAAGTCGGAGTCGGCCCGACGGCGCTCCCACAGCCGGGCGGGGTCGCGCACGATGTCGTACAGGGCGTGTGGCGGCGGGTTGAGGACGTCCGCGCGCTCCCGGCGCGCACGTTCCTCCGCGGACAACTCCTCACGCAGGTCCTCGACATAGGCGAGATAGGCCTCCCGCTGGGCACGGCGGGTGCGCTGCGCCTTGCCGCGCTGGGAGAAGAGGAGTGCCACGGATCCGAGGACCGTGACGACGAGGATGATGGCGCCGAGACCCGCGAACTGGCTGTTGCGTACCACCGTCATCATGACGACGGACGACATGACTCCCGCCACGGGCAGCAGCGACATCGCGATGTTGCCGGCCTTCCCCTCGGGGAGGTTGGGCGGTGCCTCGATGGTGCGTGCCTCGGGAGCGGCCGGAGGCCTGGTGGTCCTGGCCGGGCGGTGTATCAGTCGGGTGCTCATCGTCGTCCGTCACTCATCGTCGTCCGTCACTCGTCGTCGTCTGTCACGGGTCGTCGTCCGGCGCTCACGGGCGGGCTCGGTGCCGGGTCAGCGGCGTTTCTGGGAGAGCTGGAAGACCTCCGCGGCAAGGCGGGTCGCGGCCCGCCGTGTCGGGTGGGCGAGCAGTTCGGTACGGATCGTGCCGCCGGCGGCCAGGTGCCCGTCGTACGGGAGGAGATGGACCGCCGCACCTGTGGTGGAGAGCTTCCGTGCCGCCTCGGTCAGGTCGACGCCGGGGCGCGGTACCTGTTCGGTGAGGACGACGACGGTGCCCTCGATGACGTACCGGGGCAGTCCGCGCATCCACTGGAGGACGTTGTACGTGCTGGTGAGGCCGTCCAGGGTGGCCGGTGCGGCCAGCACCCGGGCCTGGGAAGCGGTCAGGGCGACCCGGGCGACCTCGGCGGGCAGCGTCTCGCAGTCGACGACCGTCACACCGAAGTACCGGCGCAGGGACACCATCACCCGCTCGTAGGCCCTGGTGTCCAGCATCGCGCCGATCTGGCCCTGGCTGCCGGGGAGCAGCCAGGCGTTCTCCGGGAGTTGCACGAGGTAGCCGGTGATGTCGAGGAGCGACATCTGCGGTTCGACGATGTCGGCGATGTCGCCGGTGGTCCAGCGGAGGCTCTGGGCGCCGAGCCGCAGGGGCAGTGAGCCGAGCGCCGGGTCCGCCTCGACGAGGAGGACCGGGTCCTGCCGGTAGTGCGCGTAAGCGGTGCCCAGCAGGGCCGCGACCGTCGACTTCCCGGCGCCCCCGCGGATCGAGGTCACGGCGATCTGCCTGCCGGTCGTGACCGGCTGCTGGAGCAGTTCGGCGGTGCGGGTGAGTTCGGCGACCTCCTGTGCCGCTGATGAGGAAACGGTTCGCCGTACGGCGCGCACGGCGCGGGCGGCGACGTGTTCGCCGTGCCGCGCCTTGCGTACGACACCGGTCAGTTCCTCGTCCACCACGGCTCTGGAACCGGGAGTCGCGCGCGGCGGCCTCGCGGTCGGCACGCCGGACGCGGCCGGGGCCTGGCGGACGTGGGCCTGCTCGGTCGGCGGGGGATCGCCGACGAGGGTTCGGTCACCGGGCTCCGGTGCGGGGACGGCGGGCGCGGGAGCGTCGGGCGACGGCCCGGCGGGCCGGTCGGGGCCTCTCAGGTCACGCAGCACGTCGCCCTGCCAGTTGTCCGCGTTCGGCATGTCTGCCCTTCTCCTCCGCCGCGCCCGTGGCCGGGTCGGCCGCCCGTTGACTCAGAACTTGTTGAGCAGCTGTCCGAACACGCCGAACGCACCGACGGCGAGCGGGAACAGCGCCACCATGCCGAGGGACTCGACCAGGTCGGCCGTGCGCCGGAGCCGGACGCGCACATGCTCGGGCGGCTCCACCGCCAGGACCAGCAAGGGGAGGACCGCGGCCACGCACAGCACGGCGATGGCTCCGGCGCCTCCGGCGTGTTCCATCCACAGCATCATCAGGCGCACGAGGAGGACCGCGGCCGCGATGAAGAGCGCCGCCACCTCGGCCACCAGCGGGAAGGCCCGTGCGCGGGACAGCAGCACCACGGTCAGGACCGATGCCAGCAGCACGGTCCAGACCGTGGGCCGGCCGGCCGAGGCGATCAGCCAGCCGGCGGCGGCCGCCGAGGCCGCGGTGGCCAGGGTCGCCAGTGCCAGCCCGCGATGGGTGGCCGCCAAGGCGTTGCCCACCTCGTGACGGCTGACGGAGATGCCACCGGACCGGCGGTCGTCCAGGGCGGTGAGCCCGGACGCCATCAGCGCCAGCCGTGGCAGCACGCCGAGCAGGACCACGGAGAAGACCGCCATGACGGCACCGAGCCGGGCGGGATCCTCCTGAACGGCGGCGACGGCCTCCCACACGACCGTGATCGCGGCCGTCGACACGGCACCGATCAGCCCGCCGCGCCCGAGCGGCGAGAAGTAGCCGAGCAGGACCAGTGTCAGGACCAGTGCGCCCGCGACCGCGGCCAGTCGCACGGCCCCCGGCCAGGCGTACGCGTCGGCGGCCGTCCACGCCGCCAGGAGGCTCAGGCCGCCGGAGACGGACAGCAGGGCGGTCGCGAGCCCGCGGCTGCCCTGTCCGGCCTTCGCGACGACGGCGCCGACGGCGAACAGGACGAGCGTGACGGCGGTGAGCGCCCCCGCCAGGGCGGAGAGCGAGAACTCGCGTCGGGCGAGCAGTGCGGCGAGCACCGCGAAGGCGACGGTCGCCGCGCCCGCGCAGGCGCGCCGGGCCGCGGGCCGCCAGCGCCAGGTCCGCAGATCGAGGTCGTCGGCCACCTGGTCCGTGACGTCGTGGACGACGGGTGCCGGGGGAGCGGAGTGGCTTCTGACGAGCCGGAGTACGGCGCCGTCGGATATGCCGGACGACGCCAGTGTGCTGTCGTGCGGCAGGGCCGACCCGTCGGACGTGAGGAGTTGGCGGGTGAGAGGGCGTGAGGCGACCCGGTCGTCCAGCAACTGCAGGATGTCCGGGAGCAGTTGCCCGATCGGTGTGTCGGAGGGCAGGACGATGTCGGCCCGGCGCCGCTCGCCGACCAGGGTCACCCGGCTCAGCTCCGCCCGGGAAGTCATTGCTGTGCTCGCCACTTACGGGAACCTATCATCGCGACGTAGGGGGGCTCTGGGGTCGATGCGGCCCGGCCGAAGGGGTCGCACGGGGGCGGGAAGCACGCGTTACCCGCCGTTCGCCGACGGACGCGCGCACTTCCGGTCGGCCGGTCAATTCGCCGGCTGCTCGTACTGCTGGGTCTGACGCTGCTGCTTTTCCTGCTCGGCCTGCTGCTTCGCCAGCGTGTGCTGGAGGAAGGACCATCCGACGCATCCCGCGCACAGCACAGCGGCGACGGCGACTCCCGCGAAGGCCTTGCCGAGCCGTTCGTCGGCCGTGCGACGGGCGCGCTGGGCCCCGAACAGCAGCGCGTCCCGCATCCGTCGCCGGCGTACGCCCACCGACTCCAGCAGCTGACTGTCGTAGTCACGTGCCATTCCGCTCCCCCTAGCTCTGCCTTGGCAACATAAGCCATACGGCTTCGCCCGCGCCGGTCAGGGCGTACCGTCTCGGCCACTGCGCGGGGCGGTGAGGAGCACCGGCCCCGGCGCCCCCACCCGCTCCCTCGGCCGTACCAGGCGGCGCTGGAACAGGCAGGCCGCCACCAGGCTCGCGCCCAGGACCGGCCAGGCGAGGGGGCCCGCGCCGACGGCGGCGCCGACCACCACCGGGCCCAGGCTGCGCTGGGCGGACTGGGCCAGGCCGTGCACCCCGAGGTAGGCGCCCTGCGCGCCGCCCGGGGCCAGGGCGACGGAGAGTTCCCAGGACGCGAGGGAGTGCAGGATCTCCGCCAGGGTGAAGGCGGCGGCCGCGACCAGCACGGCCCCGGTGGCGAACCAGGGGCCCCCGGCCGCCGAGGCGGCGAGCGCCGCACCGCCCGTCAGGAACGCGACGGACAGCGGCAGGAGGAGCCGGCGTGCGGCGGCCGGGGTCTCCGCGAAACGGGACAGCGGGACCTGGAGCGCGACCACCAGCACGCTGTTGAGGACCAGGACCAGGGGTGCCAGCCCGACCGGGGCGGAGGTGCCGTGCACGATCCAGAGCGGGAAGGCGACCTGGAGCAGGCTGTCGTCCAGGAACAGCCAGACCTCCGTGCCGGTGAACGCGAGGTACCGCCGGTCCCGCCACGGCGACGACCCCGGGGCATGCCCGGCGGACGCGGCCGACCCGGGGCCGTCGGCGGGCACGTGCCGGCCGGCCACCACGCGGCTGGGGGAAGGCGGTTCGGCGCACCGGAGGGTCAGGGCCGCGATGACCAGGTACGAGGCGACGTTGGCCAGCAGCAGGACCTGGTAGGCGGACGCGGTGCCCACGGTGAGCACGGCGGCCGCACCGCCGCCGCCCACGGCCCACCCGATGTTGACCGCCGTGCGCTGGACGGCCTGGTACCGGGTGCGCTGCGGGCCCGCGACGCGCGCCGCGAACAGCTTCGTCAGCACGCTCGACGCCCGGTCGGGCAGCGCCCCCAGCGCCGAGTACAGCATCAGCGGCAGGAACTCATGGCTCGTCAGCAGCGCCAGCAGGGCGGCACCCCGGGCCAGTTGGGCGACGACCAGGAGACGGGTCACCGGGAAGCGGTCGGCGAGCCGCCCGGCGAGCGGGGGTCCGGCGACGCCCAGGACGCCGGACACCCCCATCAGCGTGCCGATCTGGGCCACCGACAGGTGGGCGACGTAGATGAAGTAGAGCGTCGACGCCCCGGCCCACAGACCGGTGCCGATCTTGTCGATGACGGCGACCACCAGCATCCGCCTGCCGTCCCGGCCGCCCGGTACGGCGAGGCGCCGGGCGAACGGGACGCGGCCGGCTTCCTTCTTCATCGGTCCCCCTTGACAGAGTCTTTGTATCGGTACAAACTCTTATCTGTGGCAGAACAATATGCGCTCTCCGGTGGGACGGCCAGAGAGATTTCCGCTTCCGTCGAAAGCCGCGTCGCCGACGGCACCCTGCGGCCCGGCGCCTCGCTGCCCCCGGTGCGCCGGCTCGCCGAGGAGCTGGGCGTGAGCGCCGGCACGGTCGCGGCGGCCTACAAGGAGCTGCGCGGGCGCGGAGTGGTGACGACCCGGGGGCGCGGGGGCACCGTGGTGGCGGCCGCCCCCTCCGTCACCTCGCGGCGTCCGCCCAAGGTGCCCACCGGGCTGCGCGACCTGGCGGGCGGGTACCCCGATCCCGCGTGCCTCCCGACGCTGCGTCCGCCGGAGCGGGTGGAGCCGGTGCCCGGGTCGCACCGGGCCTCGCCCCGGCTCGCCGCGCTCGAGGAGGCTGCCCGCGCCTGGTTCGACCGTGACGGTGTGCCCACCGGCTCGGTGACCTTCGCCCACGGCGCCCTGGACTGCGTCGCCCGGCTGCTGTCCACCGAGCTGAGGCCCGGCGACGCCGTGGCCGTGGAGGACCCCGGCTTCCACCACCTGCTCGACCTGGTCCCGGCGCTGGGGCTGCGTACGGTGCCGGTGGCCGTCGACGACGAGGGCATGCGGCCCGAGGCGCTGCGGGCCGCCCTGCGGGGCGGGGCCCGTGCGCTGGTGTGCAGCCCCCGTGGCCAGAGCCCGCTCGGTGCCCGGCTCACCCCCGGTCGCCGGGACGCGCTCCTGGCCGTCCTGGGCGGCCACCCGGACGTCCTGGTCGTGGAGGACGACCACAACGCGGACATCGCGGGGGCGGACGCGGTGACCCTCGCCTCCGGCGGGCTGCCCCGCTGGGCGCAGGTGCGCACCGTCTCCAAGCACCTGGGCATCGATCTGCGCTGGGCCGCCCTCGCCTGCGACCCCGCCACCCTCGCGCGTCACGACGGGCGGATGCTGCTGACCTCGGGCTGGGTCAGCCACATCCTCCAGTCGACCGTCGCCGGCCTGCTCGCCGATCCCGAGGTGAGCGCGCTGGTGACCCGGGCCGCCGACACGTACACGACCCGCCGCGAGGCCCTGCGCGACGCGCTCGCCGAGCACGGCATCGCCTCCCACGGGGAGAGCGGCCTCAACGTCTGGGTCCCGGTCCGCGACGAGTCAGCCGTCGTCAACGGGCTGCGCACCCGGGGCTGGTGGACGGCCGCGGGCACCCGCTTCCGTATCGCCACCCCGCCCGGGGTGCGCGTCACCACCGCCGCCCTCACCCCCGACGAGGCGCGCGGCCTCGCCCGGGACCTCGCCGACACCCTGGGGGAGTCGGAGCCGGTCTACGGCGGGTGAGGGCCCGGCCCGCAGCGTTTCCCAGGGGCCGTCGCGGGCCGTCCCGCGGGCGCCGAAACGTACACTTCGCAGCGTCGGCCCACCCGTCGGCCGACCGCCGTCCCGACACCCCGGGACGTCTCCGCAGCACCGCCCACAAGGCGCGCACCGCCCCCGGACGAAAGGCACCCGCCCCATGAGCAGCACCGACTCGCCGCGCGGCCCCGTCGACTCCTCCCGCATCCCGCGGTACGCCGGGCCCGCGACGTTCGCCCGGCTGCCCCGGCTGGACGAGGTCGGCTCCGCCGATGTCGCCGTCGTCGGCGTGCCCTTCGACAGCGGGGTCTCCTACCGTCCCGGCGCCCGCTTCGGGGGCAACGCGATCCGGGAGGCCTCCCGCCTCCTGCGGCCCTACAACCCGGCGCAGGACGCCTCTCCCTTCGCGCTGGCCCAGGTCGCCGACGCGGGGGACGTCGCCGCGAACCCGTTCGACATCCACGAGGCGGTCGAGACCGTCGAGGCCGCCGCCGACGACCTGCTCGCGACCGGCGCCCGCCTGATGACCCTGGGCGGCGACCACACCATCGCCCTGCCGCTGCTGCGCTCCGTCGCCAAGAAGCACGGCCCCGTCGCCCTGCTCCACTTCGACGCCCACCTCGACACCTGGGACACCTACTTCGGGGCCGAGTACACCCACGGCACCCCGTTCCGTCGGGCCGTCGAGGAGGGCGTCCTCGACACCGAGGCGCTCTCCCACGTCGGCACCCGCGGCCCGCTGTACGGCAAGAAGGACCTCACCGACGACGCCAAGATGGGCTTCGGCATCGTGACCTCCGCCGACGTCATGCGGCGCGGCGTCGACGAGATCGCCGACCAGCTGCGGCAGCGCATCGGCGACCGGCCGCTCTACATCTCCATCGACATCGACGTCCTGGACCCGGCGCACGCCCCCGGCACCGGCACCCCCGAGGCCGGCGGCCTCACCTCGCGCGAGCTCCTGGAGATTTTGCGCGGGCTCTCCTCCTGCCACCTGGTCTCCGCCGACCTGGTCGAGGTGGCACCGGCGTACGACCACGCCGAGATCACCTCCGTCGCCGCCTCGCACACGGCGTACGAGCTGACGACGATCATGGCCCGGCAGATCGCGGGGGGCCGTTCCGCGTGAGCCACGACCACGACGACCGGCCCCGGCTCACCGCCGCACAGGCCGAGGCCGCGCTGAACCCGCCGCCCGGACGGGTCGGCGGCGACCTGGTGACCGAGACCCTCCAGGGCCTCGGCGCCACCACCGTCTTCGGGGCCGTCGGCCGTCCCGCGCCCGGCCTGCCCGGCGCGCTGCGGCGCTCCGCGTCGCTCTCGTACGTGGAACTCGGCACCGAGAGCCACGCGGCTACCGCCGCCGACGCCTACGGCCGCATCACCGGTGAGGTGGCCGTCCTGCTGCTGAGCGCAGGGCCCGGCGCGCTGGCGGCACTTCCGGCGCTCCAGGAGGCCGCGGCGGCGTCCGCCCCCGTGCTGGCCGTCTGCGCGCAGGTCCCGGCCGCCGGGCTCGGCGGCGGGCGGCACGGCTACCCGGGCGAACTCCGCGACCAGCAGGCGTCCTTCCGTGACGTCGTGAAGTCCGTGCACCCCGTGCGCACGGCCTCGCAGATCCCGTCCGCGATCGCCGCCGCCTGGGAGTCGGCCCTGACCGCCCCGCACGGTCCGGTCTGGGTGGAGATCCCCGAGGACGTCCTGCGCGCCGGGACCGTCCTGCCCCCGGTCAGCGCGCTCGACGCCACGCCCCGCGAGCTGTACCCGCGCCCCGAACTCACCCTCGTCGCCGCCGAGCTGCTGGCGCGCGCCGAACGCCCGGCGATCATCGCGGGCGGCGGGACCGTACGGGCGGACGCGTCCGGCAAGCTGCGCCGGCTGGCGGAGCGGATCGCGGCCCCGGTCGCCACCACCTACGGCGGCAAGGGCGCCTTCCCCTGGGAGCACCCGCTCTCGCTGCGGTCCTGGCCCGGGGACCGGCACACCACCGCACTGCTGGAGGACGCGGACGTCCTGCTGGTCATCGGCTCCGGCCTCGGCGCGCTGTCCTCCGGCGGTCACACGTTCGCCCCGCGCGGCCGGATCATCCAGATCGAGGCCGACGCAGGGAAGCTGGAGTCCAACCACCCCGCGCTCGGTATCCACTCCGACGCCCGCGAAGCCCTCGACGACCTGCTGGACACCGTCGAGGACCGCGAGGACGCCTCGGCCGCCGACCGTGTCCGTACGGTCCTGGAGGCCGCCGCCCGGGACCGGGCCGGGGACCTGGCACCGGAACCGCGGGTGCTCGCCGCCGTCCGCGAGGCGCTGCCCGACGCCTCGCCCAGCTTCTGGGATCTCACGGCCCTCACCACCTGGGCCTGGTCCGCCTTCGACGCCCGCCGGCCGAACACCATGCACTCGGCCCAGGGCGCGGGCGGTCCCGGTTACGCCCTCCCGGCCGCGACCGGTGCGGCCTTCGCCGACCCGACGGCCCCCGTGCTGGCGGTCACCGGCCAGGACGGCGCCGTGCGGTCGGCCGCCGAGCTCGCCACCGCGCGGCGGTACGGCCTGCCGGTCACCTGGCTGATCGTCGAGGACACCGGCCGGGCCGGCGGCGGAGAGCCGGCCTGCCCCGACCTCGCGGCCCTCACCGGGGCGTTCGGCGTCCCGGCCGTCCGGTCGACACCGGACTCGCTCGCCGCGGACCTGGCCGGGGCGCTGGGCGGCCCGGGGCCGTCGGTGGTCGTGCTCGGGGCCGAGCCGAGGAGGCCGGCGCCGGAAGCCGGGTGACGGGCCGGGGCGGGTGAGCGGGCCCGGGGCCGCCGGACGGGGTGCGGGCCCCGGCTACAGCTCTTGCAGCGCTTTCGCGATCTCGGCCCGCTGTGCGGTGAGGCCCTCGTGGAACCGCTCACGCTCCTGCGGGGTCAGCGCGTGCGGGAGCTCCTGGCCCAGCGGAAGGACATCGGGGATCGAACGGAAGAGCACCGTCGCGCTCTCCCCTTTCCCGCGATTGCGCGCCGCGAGCAGATACGCGCCCACCTGCCACATATGCGGGTTCAGCACCTTCGACGGGGCTCGCAGAAGAGCCCGCAGCGTCCCCGGCAGGCCCAGCGAGTGGTGCTCGCCGACCGCCTGCTTCTGAAGCTCCGCCAGCACGGCGTACAGCCGGCCCGTGCGGAGGGCCTCCGAGGGCCCGTCGTGCGCCATGGCAGGTCCACCGTCCCCCGTCGTCCGCTTCCCCGGCAGGCCGGATCGCCCGGCGGGGGAACAAGCTACCCCGCGCCGTGCCGCACCGAACCCCCTCGCCCAGGCGTGAAGAAGCTCTTCCGCTGGCAGTCCCGCGCCGTGCCGCCTCCCCGGGCGCCGCCGTCCACCCCGTCGGTCCTGGGACCGTCCACCCCCGCCCTCCTACCATCGGCCGAGAATTGTTGCGGCGGGATGAAATCCGCAGTTGACCGCGTTGGCCACAGGCGGCAGGAACAGGCGGGCGGCGGACGGAACGGGAGGCACCGGTGGCGGGCGCGACAGAGCAGGGAGCGGAGCAGCAGGGGTGGGCCCGGAGACTGAGCGGCTACGCGTGGCGCTACCGGCGCAACGTGGTCCTGGCCCTCGGTTCGTCGCTCGTGGGCATGGGGGTGATGGCCCTCGTCCCGCTCATCACCAAGGTGATCATCGACGACGTGGTGGGCAGCCACACCCGTTCCCTCGGTGTCTGGACCGGTCTGCTCCTCGTGGCCGCCGTCCTCGTCTACGCCGCCACCTTCGTCCGCCGCTACTACGGCGGACGGCTCGCCCTGGACGTCCAGCACGACCTGCGGACCGAGATGTACGCGACCCTCACCCGCCTGGACGGGAAGCGGCAGGACGAACTCTCCACCGGGCAGGTCGTCGGGCGGGCCACCAGCGACCTCCAGCTCATCCAGAGCCTCCTCTTCATGCTCCCGATGACCATCGGGAACGTCCTGCTCTTCCTCATCTCCCTGGGGATCATGGCGTGGCTGTCGCTGCCGCTGACGCTCATCGCCCTCGCCGTCGCCCCGGCCCTCTGGTTCATCGCCCGCCGCTCCCGGGCCCGGCTCTTCCCCGCCACCTGGTACGCCCAGAGCCAGGCCGCGGCCGTCGCCGGAGTCGTCGACGGGGCCGTCTCCGGGGTCCGGGTCGTCAAGGGATTCGGCCAGGAGGAGCAGGAGACCGGCAAGCTCCGCGAGGTCAGCCGCAGGCTCTTCGCGGGCCGGCTGCGCACCGTCCGGCTGAACTCCCGCTACACCCCCGCACTCCAGGCCGTCCCCTCCCTCGGCCAGGTCGCGATGCTCGCCCTCGGCGGCTGGCTGGCCACCCGGGGCGAGATCACCCTCGGCACGTTCGTCGCGTTCTCCACCTATCTCGCCCAGCTCGTCGGCCCGGTCCGGATGCTGGCCATGGTGCTGACCGTCGGCCAGCAGGCCCGCGCCGGTGTGGAGCGCGTCCTGGAGCTCATCGACACCGAGCCGTCCATGGCGGACGGCACCAAGGAGTTCCCCGCCGACGCCCCGGCGAGCGTCGAGTTCGACGACGTCCGCTTCGGTTACGACGAGGAGCGCCCGGTACTCGACGGGTTCTCCCTCACCATCGAGCCCGGTGAGACGGTCGCCCTCGTCGGCGCGTCCGGCAGCGGGAAGTCGACGGTCTCGCTCCTGCTGCCCCGGTTCTACGACGTGACCCACGGTGCGGTCCTGGTCGGCGGCCACGACGTACGCGAGCTGACCCAGGACTCGCTGCGGGCCGCCGTCGGGCTGGTCCCCGAGGACAGCTTCCTCTTCTCCGAGTCGGTGGGCGAGAACATCGCCTACGGCCACCCGGAGGCCACGCGGGAACAGATCGAGCAGGCCGCACGCGCCGCCCAGGCGCACGGCTTCATCTCCCAGCTGCCCGACGGGTACGACACCAAGGTCGGCGAGCACGGGCTCACCCTCTCCGGCGGCCAGCGCCAGCGCGTCGCCCTGGCCCGCGCCATCCTCACCGACCCCCGGCTGCTTCTCCTGGACGACGCCACCTCCGCCGTCGATGCCCGGGTGGAACACGAGATCCACGAGGCCCTGGCCCAGGTCATGGCCGGGCGCACCACGCTGCTGATAGCGCACCGGCGCTCCACCCTGGGCCTCGCCGACCGCATCGCCGTCCTCGACCAGGGGCGGCTCGCCGACATCGGCACGCACGCCGAGCTGGAGGAGCGCTCCGCGCTCTACCGCCGCCTGCTCACCGACCCGGACGAGCTGGGCGGCACGTCCCCGGGCCACCGGCCGGCCCTCGCCGAGGCGCCGGAGGACGACGACCGCGCGCTCCAGGAGGAGCTGGACGCGGAGTTCGACGCCGAACGCGGCATCACCCCCGGGCTGTGGATCCGTGAGGAGGAGCCGCGCGACACGGTGGCGGGCGCCATGCCCGCCACCCCGGAACTGCTCGCCCAGGTCGACGCGCTGCCGCCCGCCACCGACCTTCCCGCCGTCGACGAGGCGGGTGCCGTGCGGCCCGAGGAGTCGTACGGTCTGCGCAGGCTGCTGCGCGGCTTCGGGCTGCCGCTGCTGGTCAGCCTGGGTCTGGTCGCCGTCGACGCGGGCATGGGCCTGCTCCTGCCCGTCCTGATCCGGCACGGCATCGACGACGGCGTCACGCGGATGGCGCTCGGCGCGGTCTGGGCGGCGGCGGGGCTGGGACTGCTCGCGGTCCTGGTCCAGTGGGCGGCGCAGATCGGTGAGACGCGGATGACGGGACGTACGGGCGAACGCGTCCTGTACTCCCTGCGGCTCAAGATCTTCGCCCAGCTCCAGCGGCTCGGCCTCGACTACTACGAGCGTGAGCTGACCGGCCGGATCATGACCCGGATGACCACGGACGTGGACGCGCTGTCGACGTTCCTCCAGACCGGGCTGGTCACCGCCTTCGTCTCCGTCGTCACCTTCCTCGGCATCATGGGCGTCCTGCTCGTCCTGGACGTCCAGCTGGCGCTGGTCGTCTTCGCGACGCTGCCGGTGCTGGTCGTCGGCACCTTCTTCTTCCGCCGCAAGAGCGTCAAGGCCTACGAGCTCGCCCGCGAACGCATCAGCGTCGTCAACGCCGACCTCCAGGAGTCCGTCGCCGGGCTGCGGATCGTGCAGGCGTTCCGGCGCGAGCGCGACGGTGCCGAGCGGTTCGCGGCGCGCAGCGACCACTACCGCCAGGCCAGGGTGCGCGGCCAGTGGCTCATCTCGGTCTACTTCCCGTTCGTCCAGCTGCTGGCCTCGGTGGCGGCCGCCACCGTGCTCGTCGTCGGGGCCGGCCGGGTCGACGACGGCACGCTGACGACGGGCGCGCTGGTCGCCTACCTCCTCTACATCGACCTGTTCTTCGCCCCCGTGCAGCAGCTCTCCCAGGTGTTCGACGGCTACCAGCAGGCCACGGTCTCCCTCGGCCGGATCCAGGAGCTGCTGCGCGAGCCCACCTCCACCGCCGACCACGCCGAGCCCCGCGCGGTGCCGTCGCTGCGCGGCGACATCGCGTTCGAGAACGTGTCGTTCGTGTACGGGGCGGCCGACGGCGAGGAGGAGGAAGCCCTCAGCGGCGTCGACCTGCGCATCCCGGCCGGTCAGACCGTCGCCTTCGTGGGGGAGACGGGCGCGGGCAAGTCCACGCTGGTCAAGCTCGTCGCACGGTTCTACGACCCGACGGAAGGCCGGGTCACGGCGGACGGCATCGACCTGCGCACCCTCGACCGCACCGCGTACCGGCACCGGCTGGGTGTCGTCCCGCAGGAGTCGTACCTCTTCGCCGGGACCGTCCGCGACGCCATCGCCTACGGGCTCCCCGCGGCCACCGACGCCCGGGTGGAGGCGGCGGCCAGGGCGGTCGGCGCGCACGACATGATCGCCACCCTGGAGGGCGGCTATCTGCACGAGGTCGCCGAGCGGGGCCGCAACCTCTCGGCCGGCCAGCGCCAGCTGATCGCGCTGGCCCGCGCCGAACTGGTCGATCCGGACGTCCTGCTCCTGGACGAGGCGACGGCCTCCCTCGACCTGGCCAGCGAGGCCCAGGTCAACCAGGCCACCGACCGGCTCGCCGGCCGCCGCACCACGCTCGTGGTGGCCCACCGGCTGACCACGGCGGCCCGCGCCGACCGGGTCGTGGTGATGGACCGGGGGCGCGTCGCCGAGGACGGCACGCACGAGGAACTGCTCGCCTTGGACGGCCGCTACGCCCGGCTGTGGCGCACCTTCATAGGAGAGGACCTGGGCGAGGGCGCCCCGGCGAACGTCTGACCCCCGGGCCCCGCCGCCGCCCGTCCACCGTCGTCCGGAACCTTTCGGCCCGTCCGTGGCGTCGTACGGAGATACGCACGCGTGTCGGGTGGGCCGTCATGTGTTCGAGGAGGTGGACGGGGTGGACGAGGTGAGCAGGACGGCGCGCCTTCCGAGGCACGCCCTGGGCGCGTGGCTGTTCGTCCTGCCGCTGCTCATGGCGGTCGGCCTGGTGCTCGGCCCCGCCCGGACGGGGAGCGCGCACGCCGCTGCCGCCTGCCCCGGTCGGCTGGTCAAGACCGTCCCGTTCGCCACCGGTTCACTGCGCCTCTACAAGAGCCGGGACTACGCCTGCGCCGTCGCCGTGGCCAAGAAACCGGGCGCGCGCCGGGAGATGAAGGTCTCGCTGCAACCGCGCGGGGGCCGGGCGGTCGTGGACGAGGGGAAGTTCACCACGCTGGCCGGGCCGGTCCGGGTCCACGCGCTGAACCGGTGCGTCAGGGCCTCGGGAACCGTCGCGGGGGCGACAGGTTCCACCGGGTGGATCCAGTGCTGACACACCACCGGGTCTGGCGTGAAAGGTGTCATCCCCACTAAGTTCACGGCGTCCGTCGTGAATCAAGGGGAGGGTGCATGCGCAAGACGCTCAGAGGGGTTCTCTCGCTCGCGGTGCTCATCGGCACGGTGAGTGCGACGGGAGCCTCGGCCGGTGCGGCCACCGCCGCGGAACCGGCCGCGACGCTCAGCGGCTCGACCAGCGGCAGCGAGAGCACCAAGGACATCAGGGACCGCATCCTCGCCATCCCGGGCATGAGCCTGGTCGAGGAGAAGCCCTACGCCGGCTACCGCTACTTCGTCCTCGAATACACCCAGCCGGTCGACCACAAGAGGCCGTCCAAGGGAACGTTCCAGCAGCGCATCACCCTGCTGCACAAGGACACCAGCCGCCCGACGGTCTTCTACACGAGCGGCTACGACGTCTCGACCAGCCCGAGCCGCAGCGAGCCGACGCAGATCGTCGACGGCAACCAGGTCTCCCTGGAGTACCGTTTCTTCACCCCGTCCCGTCCGCAGCCCGCCGACTGGTCGAAGCTCGACATCTGGCAGGCCGCCAGTGACCAGCACCGGGTCTACACGGCGCTGAAGAAGATCTACTCGAAGAACTGGCTGGCCACCGGCGGCTCCAAGGGCGGCATGACCGCCACCTACTTCGAGCGCTTCTACCCGAAGGACATGGACGGCGTTGTCGCCTACGTCGCGCCCAACGACGTGGTGAACGACGAGGATTCGGCCTACGACCGGTTCTTCGCGAAGGTCGGCACCAAGGAGTGCCGCACCCGGCTGAACGGCGTCCAGCGCGAGGCGCTGATCCGCCGGGCCCCGCTGGAGAAGAAGTTCGCCGCCTACGCCGCCGACAACGGCCTCACGTTCAGCACCGTCGGCACGCTCGACAAGGCGTACGAGGCCGTCGTCATGGACTACATCTGGGCGTTCTGGCAGTACAGCCTGCTCGCCGACTGCGAGTCGGTCCCGGCCGACGCGCGCAAGGCCACGGACCAGGAGATCTGGGACTCCGTCGACGGCATCTCCGGCTTCAGCGCCTACGCCGACCAGGGCCTGGAGCAGTACACGCCGTACTACTACCAGGCGGGTACCCAGCTCGGTTCGCCCGACATCAAGCAGCCCTGGCTCGGCAACCTCAGCCGCTACGGCTACCAGCCGCCGCGCTCCTTCGTGCCGCGCTCCATCCCGATGAAGTTCCAGGACTCGGCGATGCGGGACGTGGACCGCTGGGTGAGGAACAACGCCCGGCAGATGATGTACGTCTACGGCGAGAACGACCCGTGGGGCGCCGAGCCCTTCCACCTCGGCCGGGGCGCCCGGGACAGCTACGTCTACACCGTGCCCGGCGGCAACCACGGCTCCAAGGTCGACGGCCTCGTCCCCGCCGAGAAGGCGAAGGCCACCGCCGCGATCCTGCGCTGGGCGGGCGTCGCCCCGGCCGGTGTCCAGGCGGACCCGGCGCAGGCCAAGCCGCTGGCGAAGTTCGACGCGCGTCTGGACAAGCGGGACGCGGAGATCGAGCGGAACCGGGGCACCCTGCGCCCGTAGGGACCAGGACCGTGCGCACCGGGTGCCGGCGTCTCACCGCACCCGGTGCGCACAGCCCGCCGGTCCGTCAGTACGACAGGCCGTGGCCCACCGGGTACAGCGTCTGCGCGGGGACGTCCGCGCGCTGGACGGGGACCGGCAGCCGGCCCTTCGGCCTGGCCCGGCCCGCGATCACCCGGACGGCGGCCCGCAGTTCGACGTCGGTCCAGGAGTAGGCGGCCAGGCTCGCCGCGTACCCCGTGTCCGCCAGGTGGGCGATGTCGTACGGGTTGCGGATCGCCAGGGTGATCACCGGGACGCCCGTCGCCGCGAGCGCGCCGACCAGGGTGCGCTGGGAGCTCGACGCGGTGACGTTGTACGTCGCCACGACGACGGCGTCCCGGCCCGCGGCCGCGGCCACCGCCTGGTCGATCGTGGCCTGCGAGGGTGCCGTGCCCGTGGGCAGGGCGGTCGCCGTGAACCCCAGCTCGCGGAAGGCGTCGGCGAGCGTGGTGGTGGGCGGGCCCGTCGTGCCGGACGGGGAGGCGGGGTCGGCGCCGACCACCAGCACGTCGCGGTGCGTACGGCGGGAGAGCGGCAGCAGCCGCCCGGGGTGCGCCAGCAGGGTCGTGGTGCGCTCGGCGACACGGTCGGCGGCGGCCAGGTGCTCCCGGGTGCCGACGGTGCGGTCGACGCCCCGGTGGGTGACGTACGGGTCGCGGAAGAGGCCGAGCCTCGACTTCAGCCGCAGGATCCGCAGGATCGATTCCTCGATGCGGGCCTCGGTGATCTCGCCGCTCCTGACGGCTTCGAGCACGGCGTTCCAGGCGACGGAGAGGTCCGGCGGGTTCAGCAGCTGGTCGACACCGGCCTGGAGGGCGAGCACCGGCACGCGCTCGTCGCCGTACTTGGTGCGGACACCCTCCATGCCGAGGGAGTCGGTGACCACGACCCCGTCGTATCCCAGCTCCTCGCGGAGGATGCCGGTGAGGATGGGCCGGGAGAGGGTGGCGGGGTCCTCGGAGGGGTCCAGCGCCGGGACCACGATGTGCGCGGTCATGATCGAGTCGATGCCCGCGGCGACGGCCGCCCGGAACGGCGGGGCGTCCAGTTCGGCCCACTCCTGACGGGTGTGCAGGATGGACGGCAGGCCGGTGTGGCTGTCCGTGCTGGTGTCGCCGTGGCCGGGGAAGTGCTTGGCCGTGGAGGCGACCCCGGCGCCCTGGTAGCCCTTCACCTGCGCGGTGACCAGGCCCGCGACGGACTGCGGGTCCGAGCCGAAGGAGCGTACGCCGATGACCGGGTTGGCGGGGTTGACGTTGACGTCCGCGTCCGGGGCGTAGTTCTGGTTGATACCCAGGGCCGCCAGCTCCGCGCCCGCGATCCGGGCCGCCTCCCGGGTGTCGGAGCGCGAGCCGCCCGCGCCGAGGGCCATCGCGCCCGGCAGCAGCGTGGCGGGTTCGCCGACCCGGCAGACGATGCCGTGCTCCTGGTCCGTGGAGACGAGGAGGGGCACCGGGGTGGGCTGGGCGAGCCCGGCCCGCTGGATGCCGTTGGAGAGGTCGGCGATCTGGTGCGGGTCGCGGGTGTTGTGCGCCCAGGTGAAGTAGATGATGCCGCCGACGTGGTACGTGGAGATGAGCTCGGCGGCGGTCCGTACCCCGATCTCGTCGAGGTTGGCGTCGATGTCCGCCTGGTCGGGCGCGGTGGCGGAGTGCCCGTACACCCGCATCACGAAGAGCTGGCCGACCTTCTCCTCCAGGCTCATCCGGGCGATGAGCCGCTTGAGGCGGCTGTCCGTGGAGGTGCCGGAGGCCTGCGCGGCGCCGGGCACGGCGACGACGCCGGTGGCCGCCGCGACGGCGGTGGCCGCGGTGGCGGTGAGGAGGGTGCGTCTGGAGGTGCGGTGGTGCACGTGAGCCCCTTCCGGTACTGAAAGAAACTTCCAAGAAGGTACGGATATAGGGAAAGTAACTACCAGTCAAGGGGCCCGCCCGAGAAAGGGAGGGACACGCGGGACGACGGGGGGACATGCCCGGACATGGCGACCGCGCCGGTCCGCGGGGGCCGCCGCACCCCGGCGCTCACGCCGGACCCGCCGCGCTCAGAGCAGCCCCGCCCCCGCGCCGCCGTCCTGGAGCGCCGCCACCGCCGCCGTGATCGCGGGCCGCCGGGCCGCCTGGGTGCGCCACAGGGCGTACAGCCGCCGCACCGGCAGCGGGTCCAGCCGCACCGCCACCACCCCCCGCGGTAGCGTCCCCCGGCCCAGCCGGGGGATCATCGCCACCCCGAGACCGGCGGCGACGAGGGCGACCTGGGTGTGGTTCTCCTCCGCCTGGTGCCGGATGTCCGGCTCGTACCCCGCCGCCCGCAGCGTCCGTACGAGCCAGTCGTGGCAGACCGTGCCCGGCGGCTGGCACACCCACCGCTCCTTCGCCAGCTCCTCGCGCCGCACCGAGGACCGGCCGACGAGCCGGTGCCCCTTCGGCACCAGCAGGTCGCAGCGGTCGTCACCGATCACCGCCTGGGCCACCCCCTCCGGCGCGGGCAGCGGTGCGATGTCCCAGTCGTGCGCCACGGCCAGATCGATCACGCCCTTGGCCACCAGGTCCACCGAGAGGTGCGGGTCGACCTCCGTCAGCCGGGCGTCCAGCGCCGGATGGTCCCGCGCCAGCGAGGCCAGCACCCCCGGCAGCAGCCCGCGCGCCGCCGACGCGAACGCGCCGATCGACAGCCGCCCGGTGGGCAGCCCCCGGCGCTCCTCCAGGGCGGTCTCCGCCTGCTCCACGATCGCCAGCAACCGCTGTGCCGTGGCGGCGAGATGGACGGCCTCCTCGGTGAGGGCCACCCCGCGTCCGCGCCGCTCCAGCAGGGTCGTGCGGGTCTCCCGCTCCAGCTTGGTGATCTGCTGGGAGACGGCCGACGCGGTGTACCCGAGCGCGGTGGCGGCACCCGCCACCGACCCGTGGACCGAGACGGCGTGCAGAGCGCGCAGCCGGGACAGATCGAGCACCGGGACCTCCCGTGGGACGGGGACACATGAGCGGTGCTTAATCCAACCATGAACGAATCCGCGCTGGTGCTACACGGTCGGCGCCCCTGATCCTCGGTGCATGCGTCCCCTCCACATCGCCCTGGCCGCGCTCGTCGCCGCCCTCTGGGGCGTCAACTTCGTCGTCATCGAGATCGGCCTCGCCCACTTCCCGCCGCTGCTCTTCTCCGCCCTGCGCTTCCTCGTCGCCGCACTGCCCGCCGTGTTCCTCGTGGGACGGCCGAAGGTGGCCTGGAAGTGGGTCCTCGGCGTGGGACTGGCCCTCGGCATCGCCAAGTTCGGGCTGCTGTTCATCGGGATGGACCGGGGGATGCCCGCCGGGCTGTCCTCCCTCGTCCTCCAGGTGCAGGCCGTCTTCACCGCGCTGTTCGCGGCCCTGGCGCTCGGCGAACGGCCCGGCGGCCCGCGGGTCGTGGGGATGGGTGTGGCGCTCGCCGGCATCGGGGTGGCCGCCGTCGACGAGGGGGCGGGCGGGCCCGTCCTCGCCTTCGTCCTGGTCATCGCGGCGGCGGCCTGCTGGGGTGTGTCCAACGTCCTCACCCGCAAGGCGGCGCCCCCGGACCCCCTCAACTTCATGGTGTGGGTCTCGACCGTCCCCGTCCTGCCCCTGCTCGGCCTGTCCCTGCTCTTCGAGGGCTGGGACCGGGACGCGAAGGCCCTGGCCGCGCTCGACTGGAGCGGCGCCGGGACACTCCTCTACGTCGCCTGGGTCTCCACCGTCTTCGGCTTCGGGGCCTGGGGCTTCCTGCTCCGCCACCACCCGGCCTCGTCCGTCGCCCCGTTCACGCTGCTGGTGCCCGTCTTCGGGATGTCCTCGGCGGCCCTCGTCCTGGGCGAGCCGGTGAGCCTGCTGCGATGGTGCGCGGCGCTGCTGCTGGTCGGCGGGGTGGCCCTGACCTCCCTGGCCCGGCCGCGCCCCGCCGCCGCACCGCCGCTCCCCGTGGCCGAGGGGGCGCGGGGCCGCGCTACTGCTTCGGCGCGCCCAGCCGCAGCAGGTACTCCCGTCCCTCGGCCAGCAGCCCCGGCAGCTCCGCCGCCTCCGGGTACCAGCGCTTCTCGTACTCCCAGCAGACCCAGGCGTCGGGGTCCAGCCCGTCCAGACACGTCCGCAGCGGCAGCACCCCGGCTCCGAGGGCGAGCGGGGTGGTGTCCTCGACCGAGGCGATGTCCTTGACCTGGACGTAGCCCAGGTGCGGGGCGAGCACCGCGTGGCTGGCCGGTGCCTCCTCGCCGGCCAGCCAGGTGTGCATCACGTCCCAGATCGCCCCGATCGACCCGTGCCCCACCGTGCCCACCACCCGGGCCACGTCGGCCCCGGCGCGGTGCGAGTCATGGGTCTCCAGCAGGATCCGTACGCCCAGGTCGGCGGCGTGCGGAGCGGCCGCGCCCAGCCGCCGGGCGGCGGTCGCGTCCGCCTCGTCCGGGTCCAGGCCCCCGCCGCCGGGGAACACCCGGACGTACGGCGCGCCCAGGTCGCGGGCCAGCTCCACCAGCCCGGCGAGCTCGGCCAGCACCGGTTCGTCGTCGCCCTCGGCGGCGACCCTGGCGTATCCGGCGACGGTCAGGACCTCCACCCCGCCCCGCTTGAACTCCTCGGCCACCGAGCCCCGTTCGAGCGGGGTGAGGCCCGGGTGCACCGGCTCCTCGGGGTGGGCGCGCAGCTCCACCCCCTGGTATCCGTTCGCGGCGGCGAGGCGCACCACCTCGGTCACGGACATCCCCGGCACTCCGAGGGTCGAGAAAGCGAGCTTCACGGCGAGTCCTTCCGTCCTGCACGGGCCGGTGGGCGCGGGACGTCACTCCCGCGCGGCCCAGCGTACGTATCGTCTCCTCAGCCCGTGCCCCGCAACAGCCGTTCCAGACTGCCGAGCAGCTCCAGGGCGTCCTCCCGGCGGGCGCCGTCCAGGGTGCGCCCGGCTTCCGGCACCCCGGCCGGTGCCGGGGCGAGGACCCGCAGCGCGGCGGCCGCCTGCCGAGCGAACATCGCCAGCAGGTCCAGCTCGCGGACGCCCGACCGCGCCTGCGGCGACGGGTCCAGCACCTCCAGGACCCCCAGCACCCGGGAGTCGCTGATCAGCGGGGCCGCCATGATCGCGTCGGGGACGTACGCCGTGGACTCCGCCAGGGCGCGGTCGAAGGACGCGTCGCTGCTCAGGTCGTCCACCACCATCGGCTCGCCGGAGGTCACCACCCAGCCCGCGATGCCCCGCCCGGCCGGGAAGCGCCGTCCCACCAGGAACTCCTCGCCCTCCCCGGAGACCGCCTGGAAGACCAGCTCGTCCGCCTCCTCGTCGAGCAGGAAGACGGAGCTGGCCGCGGCCCCGAAGATCGCGCGGGCGACGTCGACGACCGACTGGAGCAGTTCGCGCCGGGCCGCGTCGCCCGGGGCGGGGGAGGGGGTGAGCGTCATGTCAGTTCTCGGAGTCGTCACGGATGTCTCCTGCCGCTGTGGAAGGACGCGGGCCCGCGTGCACGTTGGCCGCGGACAGATAGAGGGCGTTCTTGAGCTGAAAGGCCGTCATGCTGGGGTGCGCGGAGAGGACCCGGGCGCAGAGCCCGGCGACGTAGGGCGTGGCGAAGCTGTTGCCGGTCGTACGGATGGTCCGGCCGCCCAGCCACGGCACCGTCACGTTCTGGCCCGGCCCGAAGAACTCCACCGGGGGCTCGGGGTTGTACAGATGGAGCTCGGGGTCGTCCTCCTGGTGGCTGCCGACGGAGATCACCGAGGCGAACCTCCACGGGAAGCTCTCCACCGGGGTGTTGTGCGCGGAGGCGACGATCACCGTACGGGCGAAGTAGGCGCGGTCGGCCAGGTGGTGCAGCTCCGGGGCGAACCGGGTCCGGGTGGTCGACAGGCTGAGGTTCACCACGTCGAAGCGCTGCTCCACCGCCCAGCGCAGCCCCGCCATCAGCACGTCACCCGTGCCCGAGAAGCGCTCGCCGAGCACCCGGACGCTGTGGATCTCGCAGTCGGGGGCGGTACGGCGGATGATGCCCGCGCACGCCGTGCCGTGCCCGCAGGTGTCACCGGTCGTGGTCGGCTCCACGGTGATCGCACCGCTCTCCCCGTCCTTGACCACCACCCAGGAGCCGTCCACCGTGCCGACCAGCGGATGGTCGCGCTCCACGCCCGAATCGACCACGCACACCCGCACCCCGCGCCCCGTCGCCCGCCGCGCGGGCCGGCCGCCCGGCGGTCCCGGGTCGGCGGGCACCGGTACGTCCTCGGGGCCGCGCCCGCGCAGGCTCCAGGTCAGCCCCTGCCCCGCCGCCGTGCCCGTCGTGGTGACACCCATCGGTCAGCTCCTCTCCCTCGTGGTGAGCGCGTTCCCCTCCGGCACCGGCTCCTCCGGTACACAGCGGGCGGCCCGGCGGACCCCCGGCAGATGGCCCTTGGCCGCGAAGCGGGCCGCCGCGGTCCGTGCGGAGGCCCGCGCCTGTGCCCGCCGGCCCAGGGCGTCCAGGGTGCGGGCCCGGTCCAGCTCGGCCGTCGCCTGGACCAGGGGGGAGTCCGTGAGCAGCGAGGCCGCCACCGCCCGGTCCGCGTGGCCCACCGCCTCGAACGCGCGCCCTTCGGCGGCCGACAGCCGGCCCCGCATCCCGCGCAGGTCGACCGCGTCGGCGTGGCTCAGCTCCGTCCCGTCACCGATGCCCGCGAGCCGGGTGGCCGCCCGGCGCGTACGGCCCGAGTCGAGCTCGATCCGGGCCGCGTCCAGCGCGACGGCCGTCCGCATCCCGGCCGCGCCGGTGTGCCGGGCCGCCGCGTCGGCGCGGGCCAGCAGCTCCAGGGCGACCGGGCCGCGGCCGAGCAGCGACTCCACCGCCGCCCGGAACACCGGCAGGAACACCTCCGCCTCGGCGAACCGCAGCTTTTCGGCCAGCTCGTCGGCCTCCGCCAGGCAGCCGTGCGCCTCACGGGGCCGGTCCTGAAGGGCGTACAGCACCGCCAGCGGACAGTTCAGGGTGAGCCGGACCGTCGGGCGGCCCCCGCCGTGCGCCGCGAGCAGGGCACGGCAGCGTTCCACCGCATCGGGCGCCGGCACCGGGCCGCGCCACAGGGAGATGCCGATGGCCCCGAGCGCCCCGGCGCGCTCCGGTTCGGCCCCGGCCAGCACCGCCTGCTCCAGCGCCCGCGCCTGGTCGCGCTCCGCCTCCTCGTGCCGGCCCGCCTGCTGGAGCCGCTGGGCCAGCCGCAGATGTGCCCGGGCCCGGCCCACCGAGTCCCCGGCGGCCTCGAAGACCGGCAGCACCGCCCGGGCCGTCGCGGTGAGTCCGGGCCCCGGGCCGCCGGGGTCGAGCACCACGAGCGCCAGCCGGGCGTGCGCGGCCTCCACCGGCGCGGACTCCAGGTCCCGCACCCGGCGCAGCAGGGCCGTCCCCGCCTCGGTGTCCCCGAGGGCCACCCGCACCTCGCCCAGCCTGCGCACCGACGCCGCGTCGTCCGGGTCGAGGCCGACCGCCCGCTCCAGCAGGCTGTGCGCCCAGGGCAGGTCGGACCGGGCGGCGGCCTGGGCCCCGGCCCGGCCCAGCGCCCGGGCCGCCCGGCCGCGCAGCCGCCCGGTCGCCTCGTCCAGCAGCCCGAGCTCGGCGCGGTAGCGGTAGGCGCGCTCCAGATGTCCGCCGACGGCGCCGTCCCCGGCGCGCAGCACACTGGGCAGCTCCGCCGCCCAGGCGTGACGGTCGGCCTTGGCCCGCTTGGACAGCGAGCCGTACGTCACCTCGTGCACCAGCCCGCTGCTGAACCGGTACGCCGCGGTCTCCGGGTCCCCCGCCGGTGCCGGCTCCACCAGCCGGCGCCGGCCCAGCGCCGCGAGCACCTCCTCGACGCGCGCCAGCCGCCGCGCCCGTTCCCCGGACGGCACGGCCACCACGGCGGGCGGCGGTCGCTCCGCGAGCCGTGCGGACACCTCCAGCAGGACCAGCTCCGCCGCGGTGAACTCGCGGCCGATCACGGCGGCGAGATCGACCGTGGTCCGCTCCGCCCTGGCCAGCGCGCCGATTCGGGCGCCGAGCAGCGCCTGGAGCGTCGGCGGCAGACCGGCGTCCGGCCCCCCGGCTCCCACGCCGTCCGCCCGCCCGTCCACGAGCAGTTGCTCCAGGTAGAGCGGATTGCCCTCGGCACGGGCGAGGAGACGCTCGTCCACCGGCCCGTCCCGGCCGTCCAGCCGGGCCAGCAGCGCGGCGAGCCGTGCGGCTTCCTCGGGGGGCAGCCCGGTGACCGGGAGCCCGCCCGCGCCGTCGGCCGTACCGTCCGGGCGGCCCACACAGACCACCAGCACACCCGGGGGCCCCGCCCCCTCCGTCAGCCGGTCCAGCGTCCGAAGCAGCAGGGGCGCGGCCGCGTGCGCGTCGTCCAGGACCACCACGACCGGCCGGGCCCGGGCGGCCCGGGCCAGGACCGTCGTCAGCGCGGCGCACATGTCCTCGAACGGCGCGTTCGGGGTGCCGTCCCGCAGCAGGCCCGCCGACAGCAGGGCCGCCGCGTCGTCCTCGACCGCCGCCCCGGAGGCGTCCACCGCCCCGGAGGCGTCCACCGGCCCACCGGCGAGCGCCGGCAGGGCCCGCAGGGCGTCGGCGAGCGGAGTGAGCGTGCCCTGCTCCCCGTGGCTGCGGCACCGGCCCGCGCCGTAGGCGAGTTCCCCCGAGGCGGAACGCCGCGCCAGCCACTCCCGGACCAGCCGGGTCTTGCCGACGCCCGCCTCACCGGTGACCCGCAGCAGCCCCGCGCGGCCGCACCGCACGGTGTCCGCGAGCGCCGCGTCCAGGGCCTCCTGCTCGGCGCTCCTTCCCACGAAGGGGACGTCGAAGCGGCGCAGCTGGGCCGGGTCGTCGGTGCCCAGGGCGAGCAGCCGGTAGGCCTCCACACTGTCCTGCTTGCCCTTCAGCCGGAGCGGCCCGGTGGGCTCGGCGGACACCGTCGGGCCGGCCGCCAGCAGGGTGTCCGGGCCGATGAGGATCTCGCCGGCGGCGGCGTTCTGCTCCAGCCGGGCCGCGATGTTGACGGTCTCGCCCGACACCAGGGCCTGGCGGGCCGTCGCGTCGCCACCGGCCACCACCTGGCCGGTGTTGACGCCGATCCTGGTCGCCAGCCGGATGCCGAGCGCCGCGTGCAGCTCCTCGTTGAGCTCGGCCAGCGCGTCCCGCATCCCGAGCGCCGCGGCCAGCGCCCGCCGGGCGTCGTCCTCCCGGACCACGGGCACGCCGAACACCGCCATCACGGCGTCGCCGATGAACTTCTCCGGGGTGCCGCCCTCGGCCACGATCCGGTCGCTCATCGCCTCGAAGTACCGCAGCGTGACCGTACGCAGGGTCTCCGGGTCCAGTACGCCCGACAGCGCCGTCGAGCCCACGAGATCGCAGAAGAGGACCGTCACCGGTTTGCGTTCGTCGTCCCCGGGGGCGGGCGCGGTGGCGCACGGCGTTCCGCAGGACGAGCAGAACCGGGCGTCCGGCGGCAGGTCCTGACGGCACGAGGGGCAGGTCATGACGATTCCTTCTCTCCGAGGGGTCGGGCCCCCCCGCGCGCCCCGGGACAGGCGGGCCGGGGCGCGCGGACGCTGCTCAGAACAGCGCGCCGCCGGCGATCTCGCCGTGTGCCTGGACTTCCGGTTCCACCGCGTCCAGCCGGCTCTTGATGTCGAGCAGCACGCCCAGCTCCTGGGGTGTCAGCCGGCTGAGCACGAGACGCTGCTCGTGGCTGAGCAGGTCCACCGGCAGGCCGGCCTCGTACAACGCGTCGGGCAGCACCGGCTGTTCGTCGTCGCTCTCGGGTGGTCGGGTCATGGGGAGACTCCCATCGGTGAGGGGTGTCCGGCTCCCCGGGGCGGCGGTGCCGTCCCGGAGCGCCCGAGCCGGACGAACAGACGGGCGAGCGCGTCGAGGGAGTGCATGGCGCTGACGGTCACGTCCGCCTGCTGACCCTCGGTCAGCGGCAGCCGGTCCAGCAGCGCGTGGAGGTCGTCCAGATGGCCCGTGTCCAGCGCCGCGTGCTCCCGTACGGTCCGCAGGGCGGCGTCCGGCAGTCCGGTCGTCCTGGCGATGCGGGCGGTCAGGGTCGCGGCGGGCGCGTAGCCCTCCAGCACCGCGATGTAGCCGAGCAGCGCGACGGGGTGGTGGTGCTCGATCCAGTAGTACTGGGAGCCGGCGAGGGCGGCGACGACCGGCTCGGGCATCGGCCGCAGCGCGTCCCCGGGCGTGGCACCCGCGGCCAGCAGGTCGTCCAGCAACCAGGCGTCGTGGCCCTCCTCCTCCCGGATGTGCTCGGTCAGATAGGCCGCCAGCGGGCCCGCCACCGGATCACCGCAGGCGTCCAGCAGCCGGGCGCGCTCCCGGGCCCGCAGCATCAGCGGTACGGACGCCCGCACCACCGTGTGCATGGCGCACAGATAGGCGCGGTACCGCGGCAGCAGGTCCTCCGGGCGCCACAGGTGCTCCATCGCCGCCAGCAGCTCGCCGTCCAGCAGCCCCAAGGTGACCCGCAGCCGCGCCGAGGTGCTCGGCCGTGCGGCGCTCACCGGGACCCGCCCACGGCCCCGGCTCCGGGAGCCCCCGCGACGACGAGAGGGGCGTACGCCGCGCAGCCGTGGCGTCGTACGACCCCCTCCGGGCCCTGGGCGGCGCCCCGCCGGGCGGCGGCCAGGTCCAGCAGCGCGCCCGCCGCGCCGGCCGCCACCGCCCCGGCCGTGGCGGCCACCCGTGCGTCGCCGCCCAGGGCCCGGCATCCGTCGCAGTAGGTGCCGCCCCGGGGCGGCACGCCGGAGCGGTCCGCCAGATGGGCGGGGCCGACCGTACGGATCATGCGCAGCACCGGCGACTCCAGGGCGCGCCGGCGTACCGCCGCCCAGTCGTCGGTGGCGATGTGCCCGAGGTACAGATGGGCGGGGGCGGGCCGCAGGTCGACGGTGTCCTGGTTGCAGCAGGCCAGCACCGCGCCGTCGAAGGCGACCACCGGCCAGGCGGCCATGGAGCACGGGGAGGCCGCGCCCGCGTCCGGGGTGCCGCGCGCGGGCCCGGCCCAGGACGCCGCCCGCCCGAACGGCCGCACCTCGTTGACCAGCGACGGCACCTGGCCGCCGAACTCCTCCTCGACGTCCCGGGTGAGGTCCGCGAGATAGGGGTCCGAGGCTCCCGTCCCGGTCAGATGGAAGCTCACCGCCACCCCCGCCTCCCGGATGCGGTGCAGGGCACGGAAGACGTCGGCCCGCCCCACCTCCCGCTCGTGGTGGACGTCGAGACTGGCCGAGAAGTGGTCGACCCCGGTGATCGCCCGCAGGATCGGGGCCGGGATGTGCCGCGAGCGGGCGAAGAACATGCCGCTGAGCAGCGCGGTACGCGATCCGGCCCGGCGGGCGAGTGCGCTCAGCTCCTCGACGAGCCCCGGCAGCAGCAGCGGTTCACCGCCGGTCAGCATCACCACGTCGGGACGGTTCTCCGAGGTGAACGAGCCGACGAAACGCACGAGACGGCCGGCGTCCGGCGCCTCCCGCACGGTCGGGTCCGATCCGGTCGAGCAGTGGGCGCAGCTCAGGGGGCAGCGCCGGGTCAGTCCGAGCAGCAGGCCGGCGGCGGGGAACGGCCGCCGTCCGACGAGTTCGCCGAGTTCCATGCGGGGCCGCCTCCTTCGAGGGCCGGTGCGCGTCGGGTGCGTACCCAGGCTGGCGGGCGGCGGTTCGGAGGCGGTCCACGGCCGCTTCAGGGGCGGTATGGGCGCAGGTCACCCGGACCGGGCCGGACGGGGCCGGGCGGCCCGGGAGGCCGTACATCCCCGCCGAGCTGGCGCGATACCGGCGCCATACCGCCGCCGAAGCGTCCCGCAGGCGGGGCCTCCTAACTTTCTCGGCAACGGCGGGCAACGGCTCGCCCCACCGGAACCCGGCACCTCAGGGCCTCCCGGAACCAGCGCAGTCACGAGTGGACGGAGACCACCATGTCCGAGAACACCAAGCCCGCGGCCGACGACAACAACGAGACCCCCGAGGTCGAGGCGCACTCCGTGCTGGACCTCCAGGAGACGGCCGTCGACAAGGTCATCGCGCCGGGCAACTGCGTGAGCCTGGTCAGCGTCGTCGAGAACGCCAACTGATCGGACGAACCGGGTCGGCGCCGCGGTGGACCGAGGCATAGGCCTCCCCCGCGGTGCCCGGCCGGTCGGTGAGTGGGGCGGCTCCGTCGTGGACGGAGACCGCCCCGTCGCCGCTTCCGGACCGTCCCGCCCGGGCTCCGCGTTCCGCAGGACCACGGCACCCGGATTCCGGCCCGGCGGCCGTCCCGCCCGCACCACCTGCCACGATCCGATGACCACCGGGAGTTATCGATGACCACCCCGTTGCGCGACAACCGGGATTTCCGGCTGCTCTGGATGAGCGGCCTCTTCGCGGTCCTGGGAGGGCAGATGAGTGCCCTCGCCCTCCCCCTGTTGGTGCTCAAGGAGACCGGCTCCGCCGTGCAGGCCGGGTCCGTCGGCACCGTGTCCGTGGGTGCCGTGCTGATCGCGATGCTCCCCGGCGGTGTCATGGCGGACCGCGTCGAGCGCCGCCGGCTGATGCGGTTGTGCGACGTCGGCAGTCTGCTCGTCGTCACCGCACTCGCCACCGCGGTCTGGTTCGGGCACGCCCCCATGGCGCTCGTCCTGCTCGTCGCGGCAGCGGGCGCGGTGATCAGCAGCGTCTACGGACCGGCCGTCTTCGGCCTGATGCGGGCGGTCGTGCCGGCCGACCAGATGGGCACCGCCACCGCGCGGCTTCAGGCCCGCACCCAAACGGTCCGGCTGGTCGGGCCGCTCGTCGGTGGCGCTCTGTTCGGCCTCCACCCTGCTCTGCCGTTCGCGGCGGAGGCGCTGGGCCTTCTCCTGTCCACCGTCTGCGTGGCTCTCGTGCGTACCCGCTCCCGGGCCGAGACCGCGGCGGGTCCGGTGTTCAGCCGACGTGAACTCACCGCGGGGCTGAGCTTTTTGTGGACTATCCCCTATCTGCGTACGATCCTTCTGATCTTCGGCCTGGGCATGAACTTCGCGTTCGGTGCGCTCACCTTCACCGCGCTCTCGGTGTTCTCCGAAGGGGGCCGCTCCGGTGTCGGTGGCGGCTTCGTCATCACCTGCGTCTCCGCCGGAGCGCTGGCCGGAGCGCTGCTCGCACCACGGATCAACCCCGACCGGTACTCCCGGGCTCTGATCCTCGCCACCTGCTGGACGTGTGTGGCTGCCGCCGGGACGATGGCGTGGCTCCGCAACCCACTGGCCGCCGGGGCCATGTGCGCGCTCTGCATGTGCCTGTCGACGATCGCCAGCATCGGCTTCCTCTCGACGCTGCTGATCGTGACCCCCGAGGACCGGGTGGGCCGGGTGCAGAGCGGGGCGAGCTTCCTCTCCTCCCTCGTTCAGCCGTTCGGGCCGCTGGCCGGTGGTGCCCTGCTGACCGCCTTCGGCGCCCGCTGGGCCTTCACCCTGACCGGTTGCGTGCTGGCCGCGTCCGCCCTCGTGGTCACCTTCGCCCCGTCGGCGCGGGCGGAACCCTCCCCGCACGACGAGGCGGAGCCAGCCGACCCGCCGGAGCCCGGCCCCGGGAGCACCCCGGCCGGCGCGCGGCACGCCGTCCCCGGGGACTGACCCGCGCACCGGGACCCCCGCCGCCCCACCGTCACCGTCCGCACCCGTGGCGGGCCTCCAGAAGAGAGAGCCGAGCGTGCCAGGCACCCAGGAAACCCAGATGTACTGCCTCGCCGACCGTACGTACTTCGAGACCCCGGCCCGGCTGCCCGACGAGGAGTCCCGGTACCGGCTCGACACCGACCCGCCCCCGGCCGGCTGGCGCCGCGAGGCCGTCGGCCTGTGGACCTCGCTGGTGCCCGAGCACGCCGAACCGGCCGAACAGGGCTGGAAGATCCATGTGTCCACCGTCCCCGGCGAGGCCGAGGACACCCTGCGGGACACCGCGCGCATCTGCGTCCGCCACGGCGTGCCGTTCAAATTCCTGCGCAGTGGGCGGGCGTTGTCGGTGATGGCGGACAAGTACATGAACCGCAGCGGGGCGGGCAAGTTCATCGCGGTCTACCCGCCGGACGAGACCGTGTTCCTGACGCTCGCCGGGGAGCTGTCCCAGGCGCTGGCGGGGCGCAGCGGCCCCTACGTCCTCAGCGACCTGCGGATCGGCGACGCCCCGGTCTACACCCGCTACGGTGCCTTCGTCCCCCGCTGGTGCACCGATGCCGACGGCCGCCGGGTCCTCGCCCTGCGGGACCCCTCCGGGACGCTCGTACCGGACGAACGCGGGGTGGTCTTCCGGACACCCGCGTGGGTCGAGGTCCCCGAGGCCCTGCGCCCGCACCTCGCGGCGCGCGCCGCCGCCCGCGACGACACCTTCCCCTACACGGTCACCGAGGCCCTCCAGTTCTCCAACGCCGGCGGGATCTATCTGGCCGTGGACCGGGAGACGGGCCGCCGCGTGGTGCTGCGGGAGGCGCGCCCGCACTGCGGCCTCGACGGCGCGGGCGACGACGCCGTCACCCGTCTGCACCGCGAGCACCGGGCGCTGACGACGCTGGCCGGGCTGGACTGCGTCCCCGAGGTGTACGGGGTACGGACCGTCTGGGAGCACCACTTCCTGATCGAGGAACACATCGAGGGGAACACGCTGCTGGAGGAGATCGTCGCCCGCTTCTCCCTCGTACGCGGGGAGGGCTCCGCGGCCGAACTGGCCACCTACGTCGCGTGGACCGACTCGGTCGTGGGCGAGCTCACCCGGGCACTGGAGGAGATCCACGCGCGCGGCCTGCGCTTCGGCGACCTGCACCCCTCCAACGTCATCGTCCGGCCCGACGGGCGCATCGCCCTCGTCGACTTCGAGTACGCCACCGCGCTCGACGACGAGGACACCCCGCTGGCCGGTGCCCAAGGCCTCCAGGCGCCCCCCGGCACCCCCGGTGCGGAGGCCGACGCCTACGCGCTCTGGGCGACCTGGCTCGGCATGCTGATGCCGGTCATGGAGATGGCAGGACTCGAAAGGGCGAAGGCCCTCACCCTGGAACGCTGGGCCCGCCGGCGGTACGGTCTGCCGGCCGGGGCGGGACCACGCCGACCTGCGCTGCTGCGCGGGCTGGACGCCTCACGGCGACGCGAGGCCGAGGTGGCCGCCCTGTTCGAAGGGCCGGACGTGGACTGGGCGGGGGTCCGCGCCCGTCTGCTGGCCGGGATCCACGCCGGGGCCACACCCGGGCGGACGGACCGTCTCTTCCCGGGCGGCCCGGAGCTCTTCGCCAACGGCGGGACCGACCTCGCGCACGGCGCGGCCGGTGTCCTGTACGCCCTGCACCGGGTGGGCGCCCCCGTCCCCGAGGAGTGGACCGACTGGCTCGCCCGGGCGGCGCTGCGCAGGGACCCCGCCGGGGCGGGCGGCTTCTTCGACGGGCTGCCGGGCACCGCGGTGGTGCTCACGCTCCTGGGCCGCGCCGAGCAGGGGCGGGAGCTGTGGGACCGGGCGGCGTCCGCCGCACCGCCGACGGCGGCGGACCTGCTGACCGGGCGAGCGGGCATCGCGCTGGCCGCCCTGCGCATGGCCCGGGCCGGCGGCACGGACCTGGACGGCAAGCTGATCGACGAAGCCCTGCGCACCGCCCGCGACCTGGACCGGCTGGTGCGGGGCGAGGCGGTGGACGGGATGCGCCTCCCGGAGTCGGCGGGACTGCTGCGCGGGCTGAGCGGTGCGGCCCTGCTCGACCTGGAACTGCACACGCTGACCGGGGAGACCTGGCTCGTCCGGGCCGCGCGCACCGCCCTGGGGCGGGAGGCCGGACACATCGTGGGCATGCCGGACGGCACGCTCCAGGTGAGACACGGCCGACGCCACCTGCTCTACCTCGACCAGGGAAGCTCGGGCGTCGCGCTGGTGTCCCAGGCGTACGAGACCCGGCACAGGGCCCCCGCACTGAGCGCCCTGATCCCCGGTGTACGCAAGGGCTGCGTCATGGAGTTCGTCCGCGAACCGGGGCTGTTCACCGGGCGGACGGGGCTCGTCGCCGCAGCCGCCCAGCTCGGTCCGGGACCCCGGACCGGGGGCGGCGTCCTGGCCTCCGTACGCAACCTGCCCTGGCACCTGGTCGCCGACGGGGACCGGCTGCTCGTCCCGGGCAGGACGCTGCGGCGCTTCTCCGCCGACCTCGCCTCGGGGGCGGCCGGGGTGCTGCTCGGCCTGCACTTCCTGTCCGGGGGCGAGGGCGGGGCCGGTCAGGACCCCGCCGGTCTGCTGGAACTGCTCACCCTCGGCTGAGGAGCTGGAGCGCCGGCCCCCGGGATGCCCCGGGGGCATCGGCGTCCTCGTGACCCGCGGTCTCGCGGGCGTACAGGCAGAGCAGGCGCGGCACCTCGTACCAGGCGGCATGGGCGGTGACCTCACCGGCGGGCGAGGTCACCGCCCCGGTGCCGATGAGCGCCTCGACGGCGCGGATGGTCTCCCGCTCGTCGCGGCGCAGCGCCGCCATCGCCCGCTCCAGGGTGAAGCCGCAGTCCGACGAGAGCCCGGCGAGCCGGGCCAGTGCCGTGCGGTCACGGGCGCTCAGGTCCTGCCAGCCCGCGGCGATCCGCGACCGTACGGAGACGTCCCCGGCCACCAGTTCGTCCAGGGCCGCGCCCGGGTCCTCGACCCGCGCCGCGTACTCCGCCAGCGGCAGATGCCGCAGCACCGCCAGCCGCATACCGCTGACCGCGACCGCCAACGGCAGCGCCCCGCAGGCCCGTACGATCCGCAGGGCGGCGGCGGGATCCGTGCGCAGCCGGTCCGGCCCGATCAGCCGCTCCAGCAGGTCCAGGGCCTCCCCGTCCTCGGGCACGCACAGGGCGATCCGGTGCACCGGGGCGAGACCGGCCAGCTGCCCCCGTGCGGTCAGGACCACCGAGCTCCGTCCCGTCCGGGGCAGCAGCCCGCGTACCGACGCCTCGTCCACCACGTCGTCCAGGACGACCAGGGCCCGGTGCCGGGACAGCCAGTCCTGCCAGGTGTTCTCGGCCTCCGCCGCGTCCGGCCGGCCCGGCGTGTCCGCGCCGCACAGGCGTACCAGCTCCTCCAGCAGGTCGGTCCGGGTGCGGGCCGCGCCGTCCTGGCGGCGGGCCCGCACATGGATCCGCCCGTCGGGGAACCCCTCCCCGAGGAGGTGCGCCGCCCGCACGGCCAGCACCGACTTTCCCACCCCGGCGGGACCGGTCACGACGGCCACACCACCGTCCGGGGCACCCGCCACCGGCAGCAGCCGCGCCAGCTCGTCCTCGCGGCCGGTGAAGTCCCGGAGGTCCGCGGGCAGCGACACGTCGCACGCCGCCTTGCGGCCCGCGGACGGCCGGGGCGAGGCCCCGCGGCCGAGAACCCTCCCGTAGAGGGCGGCCAGCGCCGGACTGGGCTCCAGTCCCAGCTCCCTGGCCAGCAACTGCCGGTAGTCGTCGTACACCGCCAGCGCCTCGGACTGACGCCCTGACTGGTGCAGGGAGTTCATCCAGGCCGCCCGCAGCCGCTCCCGCAGCGGGTGGCGCTCCACCAGGTCCCGCAGCCCGTCCACCGCGACGGCCGCCCGGCCCGTCTCGATCTCGGCCTCAGCCCACTCCTCGTAGACCGTCAGGCAGCGGGCCTCCAGCCGCTCCGCCTCCTGGGCCACCACGTCGGAGTCGCGCAGATCGTGCAGCGGCGGCCGCTCGCCCCAGAGATCCAGTGCCTCCCGCAGGAGCCGCGCCGCGGTGCGCAGGTCCCCCCGCTCACCGGCCGCCCGGCCCGCCCGGGCCAGCGCGCGAAAGCGCAGGGTGTCCAGCTCGCCCTCCTCGATCCGCAGCCGGTAGCCGCCGCAGCCGTGCACCACCCGGTCCCGGTCGCCCCCGTCCACGGCCGCGAAGAGCGTGCGGGCGGCGCTGACGTAGACCTGGAGGTTCTTGCGGGCGGTCCGCGGCGGCGCGTCCGGCCACACCACGTCGGTCAGCACGTCGACCGGTACGGGGGTGTTGGGCCGGGACAGCAGGGTGGCCAGGACCAGCCGCTGCTTGCGGGGGCCGAGCGGCAGCGGCCTGCCGTCGACCACGGCGGTGAGCGGGCCGAGCAGCGAGAAGTACACCGCGCCGGCGGGGCCGGGACAGGCGGCAGGTCGGGACATCGGCGGGCCTCCAGGGAGGGGGACGGGGAACGGGCCGCCGCACCCCGGCCGACCGGACGGGGGACGGGCTTCCGTACACCGGCCGATCCTTCCGGTCCGCGTACCGGGGCACATCGGTGAGTGGCCCGCATCTTCCGGGCGGCGCACCCGACCTCCACCGCCCCGTGCCCCCATGTTGCCGGGGTGCGCCCCCACCAGGGCGGGGCCCGTGGCCTCAGGCGTGGTCGACGAGGCACTCCGCGGCGAACTCGCACAGTGCCGCCCGGTTCGCCCGGCCCGTCTTGCTGAGCAGGCTGGCCAGGTGCTTCTCCACCGTGCGGGGCGAGATGGACAGCCGGCGGGCTATCTGCTGGTTGCCCGGGCGCTCGGCCAGCAGGACGAACACCTCGTACTCCCGGGGGGTCACCCCGTGGGTGCGCAGCGGCGAAGGGATCCGGTCCCGGCCGTCGCGGTGCTGCGTCACGCTCACGCCGGCCTGCCGCAGGGCCGCCCGGCAGGCCGCCGCCACCGGCTGCACCCCGGCGTCGTAGAAGAACTCCTCGGCGCCGCGCAGCCACGACACCGGCTCCCCCCACCCGTCGGCGAGGGCCGCGTCCGCGACCAGTCGCAGACCGAGGTGGCGGGCCACCGGGAAGACCGCGGACCGGATGTCGAAGGCCGCCATCCGCCGTTCGGCAGCGGCCCCTTGGCCCTCCCGGCCCAGCAGCACCGCCTCCGCCAGGTCCAGGAACTGCCGGTTCCAGGCGAGCGCGGCCCCGGGGGCCGCCGCCACCGCCTCGTACTCCGCCCGGCCCGCCTCGCCCGCGAGTACCCGCAGCAGGGGGCGCAGCCCGTGCCGGCCGCTCAGGTAGTAGTAGCTCGGGTGAGCGCGTTCCCAGGCGAGCACGGCCTCCAGCTCCGCCCGCGCGCGGTCCCGGTCCTCCTCCAGCAGCGCCCCGATGGCCCCGCAGAAGCCCAGCCGCAGCGGCACCAGAGGCGACTGCTCGCCGCCCGCCCGGCGGAACGCGGTGAGCCACCGCTCGGCCTCCCGCCGGCGCCCCCGGTGGACGGCCGTGGTCGCCCCGGCCAGCAGGAGGTAGCGGTGCGCGGCCAGGTTGCCGATACGGGCGCTCACCTCCACCGACCGTTCGACGACCTCCGCCGCCTCCTCCCAGCGGGCACACATGACCGCGTTCATCGCGAGCAGGGCGTCGACCGTCTGGGCCAGCAGCAGCGAACCCAGCTCCGCAGCCGCCTCCCGCGCCGAACGCAACCGGGCGGCGTCGCCCGTCCGCATGAAGCCGTTGGCCCCCAGCCGCACCAGGGCCTCCACCCGCCACAGCGGCAGGCCGTGCTCGGTGGCCAGGGTCAGCATCCGCTCCAGGCACATGTCGGCCGCGTCGAACCCCTCCTCCCGGCGGAGCAGCGCCAACAACTGCCAGGCCTGACAGGCCACCACCGGCAGTCCCTCGGCCTCGGCGGTACGTGCCGCGTCGAGGGCCGCCCGCTCGACCGCCTTCCGATCGCCGCGCCCCTCCTCTCCCGGGAGCAACGAGAGATGGCCGTCGACCACCGCGAGCGACGCGCACCGCGCGGGGGAGGGCGACGGGCCGATCAGCTCGCGTGCGGCGCCGATCTGGCCAGCGGTGTCGGCGGCCCGCTCCGCCATCACCGCCACCCAGGCGATCTTGATGTGGGCGTCACCACGCCGGGCAGCGGCCTGTGACCGGGCGGGGACGGGCGGCAGCGCGCCGACCAGGGCCAGGGCGCCGTCCAGGTCCCCGCTCTCGGCCCTGGCCACCGCCAGCGACTCGGCGACCGCGGACCGGTCGGCGTCGGCGGCCAGTGAGTGGGCCCGCTCCAGCAGCACCACGGCCGAACCGTGCGACCCCGCTCCGAGCATCCGCCGTCCCGCCTCGGCGAACCGCACAGCCGCGCCCGCGCGGTTGCCCGCCGCGAGTTCCAGCGACGCCAGCAACTGGCGCCGGTCCTCCTCCAGCGGGACACCGGAGTTCTCGACGGCCGTGGCGGCGCGGCGGGCCAGTGCGGCGCGCTCGGCCGGCGCGACCGTGGAGATCAGGGCCTCCGCGGTGAGGGTGTGCCGGAACGTGTAGCGGTCGGGGGCCGCGCCGTCGGGTGCGATCACGCCCATCTCGACGGCGGACCGCAGATGGGTGAACAGGGCCCGGTCCTCCATACCGGTGACCGTCTGGAGCACCGGCACGGAGAACTGGCTGCCCAGGGTGGCCGCCGTCAGCAGCAGGTCCCGCACCGGTTCGTCCAGCCGGTCGAGCCTGCGGGCCCAGCCCCGAAGGACGCGGGAGGGGAGCCCGCCGTCCGGCAGATCGGCAGCCTCCCAGCCGTTCTCGGTGCGTCTGAGCCGGCCGGTGTCGAGCAGGTCGGCCAGCAGCACCTCGATCAGGTACGGGCTCCCCTCGGCCCTCTCCACCAGCCTTCGCAGGACCACCGGCGGTAACTGCTCGGGTGGCGCCTCCAGACAGGCGGCGACGAGCGCCCGCGCCTCGTCGTCCCCGAGCGCGCCCAACTCCCGTACCACCGCCGTGCGGCGCTGCTCGGCGGAGCGTGCGAGGTCCAGCGCGGTGACGGGGTCGGGGCGCAGGGTGCCGAGCAGCAGGACCGGCAGGTCCGCCAGGTTGTCCACGAGGTACTCGACGACCGCGAGGGTCTCCGTGTCGCAGTCGTGCAGATCCTCCAGGAGGAGCACGCATCCGGTCTCGCGGCCCAGCAGGGACAGCAGCCGCAGCAGAGCCTCGGCGAGCTCGACCACGGTCTCCGTCCAGCCGGACGCCGTACCGTTTCTCCACTCGGGCACCAGGCGGGACAACGCCGGGTGGTACGGGACCAGTTCGGGGTCGGTGGGGATCCCCGCCGCCCGGAAGTGCGAGGACAGGGCCTCCACCAGCGGGCGGAAGGGTACGACCAGCCCGGTCGACCCGGCCCGCCCGCGCAGCACCGGCATGCCCAACCCGTAGGCGCGGTAGGCGCATTCACCCACCAGCCGGGACTTGCCGATGCCCGCCTCGCCGAGGAGGAACAGCGCGCGCCCCGAACGCCGCCGCGCGGCGTCCAGGGCGCTGTCCAGCTGGCCGATCTCCTCGTCTCTGCCGATGGTGACCGGTGAAGTCGCTGCCATGGGCGCAGGCTACTGGAGCCGTGCCGGGCGCGGCAGTAGGCGTGGTCGCCACCGGACGGACGCGCTGTCGGGCCAGGGATCAGAACGGGCCCGTGAAGGTGGTCACCGGCAGTTCGGGTCCGTATCCGGCGTCGCCGTCCGCCATGCTCAGGAGGCGGCCGCGCTGCCCCAGCGCCCCGCCGGAGCGGAGCGTCACACGGCCCGCCGGGTGTTCGGCCGCTCCCTCGCCCGCCGCGGTGGAGTCCGTGTACCGGGCCGATTCGCTGATCTGCGTCATCTCTGCCTCACTTACTGGTCGGTGGTCGACAACTCAGGGGTGCGGTGGTCCGCACCGGGGGAGTGGCGCATGAGCAGGGCGGAGCCGATCCGGTCGGGAAAACCCGCCCGCAGCAGCCCGTGCCCGATTCCTGACAGGCCGGTGAGCAGCCCGGGGTGCGGTACGTGTCCGGGCGTCCCGCAGTGCGGCTGCGCCCGGTCGGCGGCGGCCAGCAGGGTGCCGGTCCGGCGCAGCCAGTGGGGGCGGGCCTGGGGCAGGGCGCCGTGGCCCAGCAGCTCCAGGACACCCAGTTCGCCGTGGCAGAGGCTGTCGTCGGCGAGCGGGCCGGTCTCGGCCAGCTCGCCGGTCCGGCCCGCCAGCCAGCCGGACAGCTCGGGATCGGCCAGGGCGTCGGGGCTGTCGGCGAGCGCGAGTGCGATGCCCGTCGTGCCCTCGCACCACGCCTGGCCCTCGTGGGCGCCGCGTACCGCGCGCCGCAGGGCGCTCAGCCCCGCCTCGCGGTAGCGCGGACCGCCGCCCGCGCCGGCGTACCGCAGGAGCGCCCAGCCGATGCCCGCCGCCCCGTCCGCGAAGCCTCCGGCCGCCGGCAGCGGTGCCGCGGCGATCCGCTCCGCACAGCGTTCGGCGCCCCGCCACGCCTCCGCCCGGCCGGTGGTCCGGTGCACCGCGAGCAGCGACACCAGCCCGCCCGCCGCCCCGCCGCGCACCCCGTACCCGTCCTCGGCCGAACTCGCCGCGCAGCTCAGCCTGGTGGCCGGTCCCGCCCAGTCCAGCACCTGCGGGTCGTCGAGCAGCGTCCCCGCCTCGGCCAGGGCGTACGCGATACCGCCGAGGCCCGCGAAGGCGCCGGAACCGAGCGGACCGAGGTCGTCCACCCGCTGGTGCAGGGCGTCCAGCAGTCCGGGCACCGGCGACAGGGCCGCACGGGCGGTGTCGGCGTACCGCGACTCCCCTGTCAGTGAAGCCAGTTGGGCGAGGAAGAGCGCAGGGCCGGTGTAGCCGCACGCCAGGTCCGCCGCCATCGGTGTGAGCCGCCAGTAGCGTTCGCCGAGCAGCTCCAGGCCGATCCAGTTGGTGCGGCCCGCGTCGTGGTAGGCGAGCGAGACGAGCTGGTCGCCCACCGACCGCGCGGCGGAGAGCAGCCGCTCCGGTTCGGGTGCGGCGGCCGCCACCCGGGCCCGGCCGCCGGTGACCGCGCGGTGCGGGGGCTCGGTGGACGTACTGGCCATGGCGGTCCGGATGATCCGTTCCTGGTCCTGCCGGTCGACCGTGTCCAGGGCCCGGACCTTGGCCTCGACCCGCTCCAGCCCGGTGGCTCCCGCGGGGCCCGGCACCGCGCGCCCGGTGCCGCTCCACAGGTCCGTGGTGTCCGGCCGGGTGGTGAACACGGGCACATCGCCCCGCCACAGCTCCGCGATCTCCTCGTCCTCCAGCCCCGGCAGCGCGGACGGGCCCAGGGCGCCGGTGCGCAGCAGTGCGAACACCCGCTGCCGTTCGGTGGCGTCCCGCATCAGGTCGGGGTGGGTCGACTCGTGCAGCAACGTGGCGTACGCCCAGGTCGGACGGGGTACGAAGCGGACCTCGTCCCGGGAGAAGAGCCGCAACAGGCCGTTTTCACCCAGCAGTTCGTCACGGGCGTCGCTGACGGCGGTGTACGCCGCGCGGAATCCCTCGCAGAGCGCGTCGGTGAACGCGGACGGGTCGGTCCGCACCCCGTCGAGCCGGGGCCGGTTGGCCGACTCGGTGAAGCGGCCCGCCGTACGCACCAGGTGCATGGTGTCGGTCCCGGCCGCCGCCCAGCCGGCGCCCTCGACGGGCGACGAGGCCGCCCGGCCCCCGCCGACGGCGGACACGTCCAGCGCGCTCGTGTCCCCGACCAGCAGCTGCGGCAGCAGCCCGACCCGGTGGACCGAGGCGTGCAGGGCGCGGGCGGCCGGGTCGGTGAACCCCGTCGGGGCCAGCGGCGGATGGAAGAGCGTCTCCACGTCCACCAGGACGGGGTGCGGCCCCCGGGCGATCAGGTTCTCGTGGTGCAGGTCGGTGCCGTCCAGGACGTGCAGCAGCGCCAGCAGCGCGCCCAGGCGCCGGTAGAAGAGGGCGGTCTCCTCCACCGAGCGGCAGGGCCCGTCCTCGACGAACTCGGCCCAGCCGTACGCCCCCCGGTCGAGCACCCGTGGCGTCAGCAGATCAGGGCTGCCGGCAAGGGAGTTGAACCAGTCGACCAGCGTGGTGTAGTGCCGGTGCGCGGCGAGCGGGCGCGGCTTGTAGACCAGGCGGGTACCGTCGGCGAACCGCAGCAGCATCACCGACCGGCCCCCGCGATGACTGTCACCGGCACCCGGAACGACACCGGTCAGGGCCTCGGGCCCGCAGCCGCCGGGCGTTCCCCCGCTGCCGAGCACTCCGGAGGAGGCCAACGGCTCCCGGTCGGCCGCGAGTCTGCCGAGCATCTCCGCGAAGGCGTCGGCGGCGTCCAGCGCGGTCTGGGCCAGCACCCTGGCGAGCACGGGGTACCGGGTGGCCAGCGAGCCGAGCCGGGACCGGCTCCCGGCGAGCCGCAGGAAGTCCCGGAACCGCTCCCGCGTCCCGTCCCCGGCCAGCCGTCCCCCGGTCCGCGCCTCGTGCAGCTCCAGGACGAGCGTCCGCGCCGCGAGCCGCGCCAGGCGCCCGGCCACGTCCTGCCGGAAGCCGTCCAGCACGGCGGCGGGGCAGGGTCCGGCGCCGCGTCCGGACGGCGCGTGCGCCACCCGCTCGGCGGCCCGGTCCGCGAACGGCGCCACGACCAGCTCGAAGCCGGTCAGCCCCGGGTAGTCCCGGTCCGCGACCGGGACGTCGGCGGGCGCGGCCGGTGCGGCGGCCACGGCCTCCCGGACGAACACGGCCCAGTCCGGCTCACGTACGGGCGGCTGCCCGACGACACCGGGCAGCCACCACGGCCCGCCGCGCTCACGGGCGGCGAGGAGGGACGCGGTGCCGAGCGCCCGGTCGTGGGTTTCGGCTCCGGCGTCGGGGCCGTACGCCGGCAAGGTGCCGGGATGCTCGTGCGCCGGGGCGCCGAGTGCGGGGCCGACGGCCGTACCGCCGGGGGCCGCGGAGGCGCGGGGCACGCCGGGCGGTGTCGTCCCGTCGATCGCATCGGTCTCCGCCACCGCATCCACCTCCCCGGCCACGAAAGGCCCCGGCGGCCTTCTCGGACCCCATCCTGCGGGGGAGGGGCGGGCGGCACATGGGGGAGTGGCCCCCATCTTTCCGGGGGCGGGCCGTGGGCGGTGGGGGTAGCGGGCCCGGAGGCGCCGTCAGGGTCGGCGAGCTTCCGGCCGTCGTGGGCTCGCGGGGTATCTCGTCCGACGGGTGCGGGGTCTGTTTCCGGCCTCATTTTATGTCAGGTGCATGATCAAGGCGGGATCGCGGCACAGATCCGTCCGGGAGGAGCGCAAACGGCCGTCGGAGTCCTTCGGGCCCCGCGAACCGCCGGCCCTCTCCCTCGTTCGGCTCCGCGCGGAGCCGAGCCTCCCGTGGACGAAAGGACAGCGATGCTGGATTCCAGATGGTTCAAGGCGGCCGGTGTCACCGCGGCGATGACCCTGGCCACGGTCACGGCGGCGCACGCCGTTCCCGCGCCGGAACCGGCGGCGGAGAGCTCGGCAGCCGCGGTGACGCTCCGCTACGACGACAGCCGCGCCGTCGGCTGGGAGGCGGCGATCGCCGCCGGGGTCGCCTCGTGGAACGCGAACGTCAGCAACGTCAAGCTCGTCGAGGCCGCGCCCGGTACCCGCGCCGAGATACAGATCGTCGCCACCAGCGGCTGGCCGCAGGCCACACTCGGCCCGGTCCGTCCCGGCGGGCAGGCGAGGGTGGAACTGGGCAGCCAGGCGGTCGCAGAGGGCCACGACAAGACGCGTATCGCCGCCCATGAGCTCGGCCACAGTCTGGGCCTGCCGGACACCAAGCCCGGCCCGTGCTCCCAGTTGATGTCGGGATCCAGTGCGGGGACCAGCTGCACGAACGCGGTGCCGAACGCGGCCGAGCGCTCCCGCGTCCAGTCCGCCTACGCGGGCGGCCTCGTGTCCCGCGCCCCGGCCGACGGACGTGTGCTGGTGGACGCGCCGTAACCGGTCGCGCGACGAGAGGGGGGCACCGGGCGCCGAGGAGTCCGCGACGTGCCGGGTGGTACCGGGCGGTCGACACGCCTCGGCCCCGCCGGCCGGTCACCGTGGTGGGCCTTCGTCGCTGCGGCCCGCGACGAAGGTCGGTCGCGGGCCGCAGGGCGGTGCGGCGGCGCCGAGGGTGCCGCCGCGCCTACAGTGCCGGGCAGGGGGACACGAGGATCGGGATGCGGTCCACGCCCTGACCGGGCGGTACGCCCTCGATGCCCCGGCAGGCCGGGCGCCTGGCCCGATCGGGGCAGCCGCCACGCTTCTCCGCCCGTCCCGTCAGCCCCGCGGGGCCGCCGTCGACCCGCGTGCCATCAGCTCCGCGTCGATCGTCGCGATGCCCCCGGCCGGCGCCTTCTCCTTGCCCACCGCCAGCCGGCCCGCCCGCGCCCCCGCCTCCGCCAGCGGCAGCCGTACGGTCGTCAGGGCCGGCATCGCGTCCACCGAGAACGGCAGGTCGTCGAAGCCCGCCACCGAGACGTCCTCGGGGATACGGAGTCCGTGGTCCCGGACCGCCGCGCAGGCTCCCAGGGCCACCGTGTCGTTCGCGGCGACCACCGCCGTCACCTCGCCCTCGCGGGCCAGGAGTTCGCGCGTGGCGTCGTATCCGGAGCGCCGGTCGTAGGGGCCGTGGACGGTGAGGCTCTCCTCGTCGCCGTGCAGCCCCGCCGCCTTCATCGCCTCGCGGTGGCCTTCCAGACGGTGCCGGGTCGTGGTGCGTTCCAGCGGGCCCGCGACGTAGCCGATGTGCCGGTGGCCCAGTTCCAGCAGGTGTTCCGTGAGCCGGCGGGCGCCGCCCCGGTTGTCGAAGGCCAGTGAGGCGGTGACGGCGTCCGAGTCGGGCAGCGGGGGCCGCCCGCAGAAGACGATCCGGGTGCCCGCGTCCGCGAGCTTCGCCAGCTTCACGGCCATGGCCGCCTGGTGGGAGGGGTCCTCCAGCGCGCCGCCGGTGAGGACCACCGCGGCGGCACGCTGGCGCTGGAGCAGGGTGAGATAGGTCAGTTCACGCTCCGGGGAGCCGCCGGTGTTGCAGACGACGGCCAGCTTCTCGCCGCCCGCGCGGCCCGATCCGTCGCCCGGCCCGCCGATCTGGCTCTGCGCCGCGCCCGCCATGATCCCGAAGAACGGGTCGGCGATGTCGTTGACCAGGATCCCGACCAGGTCGGACGTCGCGGCCGCCAACGAGCTGGCCGGACCGTTGAGTACGTAGTCCAGCTCGTCCACCGCGCGCAGCACCCGGTCCCGGGTGGACGTGGCCACCGGGTAGTTGCCGTTCAGTACGCGGGACACGGTGGCCGGGGAGACCCGGGCGCGGGCCGCCACGTCCGCAAGCGTGACTGTCATCGCTCTCCTCCGGGGGAGTCGTGGAGCGGCCCCTCTTGTCCGGGTCGCTGTCGCAGGCTAGCGTCATACCGCATAGAAAGCGCTTGCTACCGCTGTATGGAGGGAACTTTCGTGACACGCAGGACAGTGCGCATCGCCATGAACGGCGTCACGGGACGCATGGGATACCGGCAGCACCTGGTGCGCTCGATCCTCGCGATCAGGGAGCAGGGCGGCCTCGACCTCGGTGACGGCGAGGTGCTGTGGCCGGAGCCCGTGCTCGTCGGCCGCCGTGCGCACGCGCTCCGGGCCCTCGCCGAGCAGCACGGCCTGACCGAGTGGTCCACCGACCTGGACGCGGTCCTCGCCGACGAGTCGATCGACATCTACTTCGACGCCCAGGTCACCTCGGCCCGCGTCGAGGCGATCAAGAAGGCGATCGCGGCCGGCAAGCACGTCTACACCGAGAAGCCCACCGCCACCGACGTCGAGGGCGCCCTCGAACTGGCCCGGCTGGCCCGCGACGCCGGGATCAAGCACGGCGTCGTCCAGGACAAGATCTTCCTGCCGGGCCTGCTGAAGCTGAAGCGCCTCATCGACGGCGGCTTCTTCGGCGAGATCCTCTCCGTACGCGGCGAGTTCGGCTACTGGGTCTTCGAGGGCGACTGGCAGGAGGCCCAGCGGCCGTCCTGGAACTACCGCGCGGAGGACGGCGGCGGCATCGTCGTCGACATGTTCCCGCACTGGGAGTACGTCCTGCACGAGCTGTTCGGCAAGGTCACCACCGTCTCGGCGCACGTCCGGACGCACATCCCGCAGCGCTGGGACGAGCACGGCAAGCCCTACGCCGCCACCGCCGACGACGCCGCCTACGGCACCTTCCAGCTGGCCGGCGGCGCCGTCGCCCAGATCAACTCCTCCTGGGCGGTCCGCGTCAACCGCGACGAGCTCGTCGAGTTCCAGGTCGACGGCACCCACGGCTCCGCCGTCGCGGGCCTGCGCAACTGCCGGGTCCAGCACCGCTCCGCCACCCCCAAGCCGGTCTGGAACCCCGATCTGCCGGTCACCGAGTCCTTCCGCGACCAGTGGCAGGAGGTCCCCGACAACGCCGTCTTCGACAACGGCTTCAAGGCCCAGTGGGAGCTGTTCCTGCGCCACGTCGTCCTCGACGAGCCCTACACCTGGGACCTGATGGCGGGCGCCCGTGGTGTCCAGCTCGCCGAGCTCGGCCTGAGGTCCGCCGCCGAGGGCCGCCGCTTCGACGTCCCGGAGCTGTCCCTGTGACCGGCCGGACCACCCCCGGAGCGACGGAGCCGACCCCATGACCATCCACCTCCCGCAGGGCCCGTACGAGCCGCGCACCACCCCGCTCGACCTCGCCCCGAACGGTGCCGCGCTCGCCTCCCGCACCGTCTTCTCGGCCGCCCACGTCGTCGCCGACCCGTACGCCGACGCCGGACCCGACGACCCGGCCGCCGTCGACTGGGACGCCACCCTCGCCTTCCGCCGCCACCTCTGGTCGCACGGGCTGGGCGTCGCCGAGGCCATGGACACCGCGCAGCGCGGCATGGGCCTGGACTGGGCCGGTGCCGCCGAGCTGATCCGCCGCTCCGCCGCCGAGGCGAAGGCGGTCGGCGGCCGGATCGCCTGCGGCGTCGGCACCGACCAGCTCACCGGCCCCGCGACGCTCGCCGAGGTGCGCGCGGCCTACGAGGAGCAGCTCGCCGTCGTCGAGGAGAGCGGCGCCCAGGCCATCCTGATGGCCTCCCGCGCGCTGGCCGCCGCGGCCGACGGCCCCGAGGACTACCTGGAGACCTACGCCCACCTCCTGCGCCAGGCCACCGAACCCGTCGTCCTGCACTGGCTCGGGCCGATGTTCGACCCCGCGCTGGAGGGCTACTGGGGCTCCGCCGACCTGGACGCCGCCACCGACACCTTCCTCGAGGTCATCGCGGAACACCCGGACAAGGTCGACGGCATCAAGATGTCGCTCCTGGACGCCGCCCGCGAGATCGATGTCCGCCGCCGCCTCCCGAGCGGGGTCCGCTGCTACACCGGCGACGACTTCAACTACCCCGAGCTGATCGCCGGCGACGACCGGGGCTTCAGCCACGCCCTGCTGGGCATCTTCGACCCGCTGGGCCCGCTGGCCGCCCACGCCGTACGCGTCCTGGACACCGGGGACACCGAGGGCTTCCGCGCCCTGCTCGACCCCACGGTCGAGCTGTCCCGGCACCTCTTCCGGGCGCCGACCCGCTACTACAAGACGGGCGTGGTCCTCCTCGCCTGGCTGGCGGGCCACCAGGACCACTTCACGATGGTCGGCGGCCTCCAGTCCGCCCGCCCGCTGCCCCACCTGGCCAAGGCGTACGAACTGGCCGACCGGCTCGGCCTGTTCCCCGACCCCGAGCTGGCCGAGGCCCGGATGCGCGCGCTGCTGTCCGTCCATGGAGGCACCCGATGAGCCCCGAACTCTCCCGTCTGTCGGTCAACCAGGAGACCGTCAGGCAGCTCTCCCTGCCCGAACTCGCCGAGAGCTGCGCCAAGGCGGGCGTCGGCCAGGTCGGCCTGTGGCGCGCCCCCGTGCGGGAGTACGGGATCGAGCGCGCCGGCAAGCTGATGAAGGACGCCGGGCTCACCGTCACGAGCCTCTGCCGGGGCGGCTTCCTCACCGCGACCGGCCCTGCCGAGCGGGCCCGCGCCCTGGAGGACAACCGGGCGGCGGTCGACGAGGCGGCGGGCGTGGGCACCGACACCCTGGTCCTGGTCTCCGGCGGGCTCCCGCCCGGCGACAAGGACCTGCACGGCGCCCGCGAGCGCATCGCAGACGCCCTCGCCGAACTCGCCCCGTACGCGGGGGAACGGGGTGTACGGCTCGCGATCGAGCCGCTGCACCCGATGTTCGCGTCGGACCGCTGCGTGGTCTCCACCCTGTCCCAGGCCCTGGACCTCGCGGAGCGCTTCCCGGCCGAGCAGGTCGGCGTGGTCGTGGACGCGTACCACATCTGGTGGGACGACCAGGTGCCCGCGCAGATCGCACGGGCGGGCGCGGGTGGCCGGATCCACTCCTTCCAGCTGGCGGACTGGATCACCCCGCTCCCGGCGGGCGTGCTCGTGGGCCGGGGGCAACTGGGCGACGGAAGCGTGGACTTCCGCTCCCTTCGGCGGCACGTCGAGGCGACCGGGTTCGACGGTCCGATCGAGGTCGAGATCTTCAACGAGGACCTGTGGGCGCGTGACGGTGCCGAGGTGGTCGCCGAAGTCGCCGCCCGCTACCTCGAACACGCCTGCTGAGGGGCCTTCACCACCCCGTTGGTAAAGAGAACGTAAAGGCGTGCAACCTTTCCGTACCCTCCCCGGTCGTATTCGGCGTCGGGGCTTCCGGGGAGGGGTCCGGGGGGAACGGGAAGACCCGGCGGAGGGGGAAAGCGAGGGGGGTCCGGCCTTATGGCCGGGCCCCATTCGGCTTTCCGGGACCTGCCGTGCCGGTCCGGTCGTTCAGGCGTCCGGAGCGTCGAAGACGCGGCGGGCCGCCCCAGATGCGGCCGAGGTGCCGGTGGGGCCGGTCGCCCGTCACGCCGACGGTTCCGCGCGGCCCCTGGCCCGACCCACTCAGGGCGTACCCGACCTTCGGCACCACCGTCACCTTCGACGACGTGGTGAAGCCGAGCGTGTAGGACGTCCCGGAGCACCTGGCCGAGGTGGAGGCCACCGAGGTCTCGACCGAACGCGTCCCGCCCCGCGACTCAGGGCCGGTCCGGCCGCCGGAACAGCGCCGACCACAGGAACTCCTCACCGAACCACGGGGAGTCGGCCGGCTCGTCCCGCATCCGGCGCAGCTCCACCTCCTCCAGCCCCGCGAAGATGCGGCGCAGGGACTTAGGCGTGTAGGCGAGCCCGCCGTGCAGCTCGGCTGTGCCGTAGAGCTCGGCGTCGGGCAGCTCGGACCCCATCGCGCCGGAGGCGAAACAGTTGAGGGCCAGGTGCCCGCCGGGGGCGAGGACGCGGTCCACGAGAGCGAGGTAGCTGACGCGCCGGTGCGGCGGCAGGTGGTGGAAGCAGCCGGAGTCGTGGACGAGGTCGTACGGCCCGGCCGGCGCGCCCTCACCCTCGGCGAAGGCGTCGCCGCACCGGAAGCGGATGTCCGCCCCCGCCTCCCGGGCACGCTCCTCGGCCCACGCGACGGCCCCCGGCGACAGATCGACGGCGTCCACCGTGAAGCCGAGCGAGGCGAGATACAGGCTGTTGCGCCCCGGCCCGCAGCCGAGATCCAGGGCGCGGCCCGGGGCGACCAGGCCCCGTCGGACGTAGGACACGAGGTTCTCGTCCGGCTTCGCCACGAAGAACGGCACCGGCCTCGACCGGTCCTCGTAGAACCCGTCCCACCATGCGCCCGCCCCGCTGGTCCACCGGTCGGCCTCCGGCGCGAACAGGCCGTCCATGAGCCGCAGCACATCCTCGACCGAGCGCACATTCCGGTCCATCCGGAACCCCCTTTCCGATGCCTGGACTCTAGCCGCAGAGCTCGCGTATGCCCAGGTCAGGAGGGGTGCGGGTGGCTCTCCAGGGGGCGCGGTGGAGGCCCCGGGGCACGGTGCGCGCCGACTGCCTCCCGGCCGGTCGGGCACGCCCCGCACACGGCCTTTCCGGGGCGCCAACGGGGTGTTTCCGGCTCCCCTGAGCCCTGTTTTCCGCGTGGATCCCGGGCGCGGGGGGCGGCGCCGGGGGCACCTTCGGGGCGGGAGGTGTGCAAAAAGCACACACATGCATGCCGCGCGGAGCTGGACGGACGTGGGCGAGCGGATCGCCGAAGCACGTTGGAGGAAAGCGCGGACGAGGCATCCCGTGCGCGGTACCGACTGGACGCCCGCCTGGAGGAACACGCCCGCCACGCCGAGTGGCTGGTCGGCCACGGCTACCTCGTCCCCCCGGCATCCGATGTCCGCCTGCGGCGCACGCCGGACCTCGTCGACCCGGTCGCGTTGGCGGCTGCGGCTCGGCAGGTCGCGGGGTGCCCTTCGGGCCCTCTGGGGGCGCCGGCCGATGTCCTGGAGCGCTTCGGCCTGTATCCGACCGCGGTCGACGAGGCGGCCGAGGGCGCCTCACTCCTGCTCAAGGGTTACGGGGTGGCGGTGATCAGCGGTCAGGTCACGCCGGGGCGGCGCCGCTGGACGGCCGCGCACGAACTCGGGCACCACTTGATGCAGGACGAGTACCACAGCGATGCCGGCGTGGCGGCCGGCCGGGACGAGGGGGAACGGCTCATCGACCGGTTCGTCGAGGAGTTCCTGCTGCCCGAGGCCGACGTGCGGCGCGTCTGGTCGGACGGCGAACGAGACGGATAGGCACCCAGGACGACCATGATCGCCCTCTCGGCCTCGTACCGGATGTCGTGGAGCGCCGTCGTCAACAGAACACGTTCGATGAGCCCCAGGCGGTTACCGGGTTCGCTCCTCGTCTGGGACACCTCTCCTCTACTTCACGCCATCAAGGCGGGCATATCGAGACTCTGGGCGACATCGCCCGGAACCATCAGGGCCGTACCCGTAGAAACGTCACGACCCAGGCGGTGGTCAGCGAGATCAGCCACTTCCGTCTGCCACTGGCCGGAACAGAGTGGCTGGAGATCGTCCACGTCGACGACCTGACCGAACTGGAAGCACTGGTCGACCGGATGAACCGAGTATCCGGTGCGAAGTCGAATCACGGTGAAGCCACCGTCCTCGCCTGGGCCGAGGTGCACGGCGCGACGGAGGAGTGCCAAGACTGGGAGACGCTCTCTTTTCGAGGGCCTGCGACAGCCGGCAAGGCAGAGCCGCGCCACAGGCAACCAGATGGTCCGCGCCACGCGTCTCTCCTGTTCCCGGGCCCGTGACGGCGCCGGTACCCGCCTGACGCATGGGAGAACAGCCTTGGCACACGACGAACGCCACCGGTCCCACGAACACCCCCAGGCGCCGTGGTGGTGGGGTACCGGTCCGGTCGGGGCCGCTCTCCTCGTCGTCGTCGGGGTCGCCGGTGTGCTGTGGGCGTTCCTGGGGTCCGCCGAGGACGATCCGGTGGGCGGCTACGGGGCGAGCAAGGTCGTGGCCATCGGAGCCGTGCTCCTCGGCACAGCCGTGCTGGAGCGCTTCCGAAGCCGTCGTTCGCGCGCGCAGGGGACGGAGGACGGGCAGAACGGCTAGGGCTTGTTGCGAAAGTAGCGCCGTCCGCCCGGAGGGCGGGTCCGGCGGCGTCTGGTGCGTGCGATCGCAAGGCGGAGGGTCGCCCCGATACTGGATGTATCGGGGTGATCCCGGTAACGCCGCGAGGGTGCGTGCCAGGCGTCGCCGGACAGGCGGGACTTTTGACACAAGTCCTAGGGCGTGCCGGGGCTCAGAACCCGTCAGAGCGGGTTGAGGCGGGCCTTGAGCAGGCAGAATTCGTTGCCCTCGGGGTCGGCCAGGACGTGCCACTGCTCCTCGCCGGTCTGGCCGATGTCGGCCGGGCGCGCGCCGAGCTCCAGAAGGCGTTCGAGCTCGGCGTCCTGATCGCGGTCGGTGGCGTTGACGTCGATGTGCAGCCGGGTCTTCCCCGGCTCCGGCTCGTCCCTGCGGCTGAGGATGATCGTCGGCTGCGGGCCGCCGAACCCCTCGCGCGGGCCGATCTCGAAGCAGTCGTCCCCCTCGCGATCGAGCACGACGAAATCCAGGACCTCGCACCAGAACCGAGCCAGCACCTCGGGGTCGCGGCAACCGAGCACGAGCTCACTGATACGACATGCCATGGACGTGACCTGCTTTCAGCGGGGGACTGCGGGGACGGCCGTGGGCGGAGCTCCTGGGCTCAACGCACGGGAACACGCCGGTGACCGTATCGGGCAGGGCGAGCGGGTGCGAGAGGTTTTCGGGGCCCTCGCCTCGCCGTCAGGGTCGCTGGGCAGGGGGACAGGCGTGCACCCGATCACGCGTGGGAGGTCCCGAGGCCGACTGGTGTCCGGCCTCCCGTGCCGGGAGGCGGAGTCACCTACCCGCCGGCGCGGGCCACGAGCAGCGGCTGGAAGAAGCCCGTCTCCTGCGGCATCCGCCACTCGGGATCGACGAACCCGGCCTCGGCCGCGAGGGATGCCATCCGGTCCCGGCCGAGTGCCCAGTACGTGGTACGGCGGACCTGGGCGCGCCATTCCCCGTCCGCCGGGCGGAGTTGGAAGTGCTCCAGGTCGTAGTGCTCGCCGTCGTCGTGCCAGTGCCAGAGCTGGAAGGTGACGGTTCGCTCCTCGCCGTCGGCGCAGTCGACGTTCCCGTGGACCTGCGGAGGCGTCGAGGCCGGGCGGTCGCGCAGCAGGTCGTCGTAGTCGCGTGTGCTGACCAGCAGCAGGCCGCCGGGACGCAGCACACGTCGCATCTCGGTCAGGGCCGCGCGCACATCATGCTCGGTCAGCAGGTGAGGCAGCGAGTTGTCGGCGCAGACGACGGTGTCGAACCGGCCGTCAGGGAACGGGAGGCGTCGCATGTCGGCGGCGGCCGTGCGCAGGCTCAGGTTCCAGCGGGCGGCCTCGCGGGCAGCTCGGGCGGCGGCGCGGGGGCTGAGGTCGGTCCCGGTGACTCGGTGTCCGCGCAGTGCCAGGCCGATGGCCTGGGTGCCGATGCCGCAGGAACAGTCGAGGACCGCCACTCGCTCCTGGCCGATCAAGGCGTCCAACGAGTCTCCCTGCCGACGGATGCTCGTGTCCCAGTCCGTATAGATCAGGTGGTAGTCGTCGGCCAGTTCGTCGTAGAAGCGCGTCACCGAGGTCGCGGGCATGGCCGGAGATTACCGTGCCCGCTTTCCGGTGGCGCCGGTCGTCGTCGTGACCCGCACACGCCCTGACCGGCCGCACGGAGTCCGTCGGCCTCGTCTCCGCAGGGGAGGTCTTCGACGCTCCCGGCGTTCCGCGTGCCACGCCCCGTGGTCGATGCGCGGTAGGCGGGTCAGGGGGCCTTCATCAGGTCGCGGAGGCTGCCGACGAGCGCGTGGACGTCCCGTTCCGCGGGCGCCTCGGCGGGCCCGGCTCCGGCTGCTGGCGTGGTACTCGGCGAAGGAGTGCGGCAGGAGCGGCAGAGCCCGTCGGGCAGGGCTTCGGGCGGTCCGGGCACACCGTATTCGGTGCACTCCATCATGACGCGGTGAACTGACCTGCCGGGTGCGGGCGGTGTGGGCGCGGCCGGTAGCCGGGGCGGGATCTTGTCGGTGAGCCGACGCCGTACGAAGCCGACGGGCGTGCCGATCCGCGGCGGGAGTCCGGCCGTGAGGGCCTGGGTGAGGTAGTCCGGGTCCACGCCCCGGTCCAGCCACGCGCAGGCCAGCTCTTCGAGCGCCGCGCAGTCGGCGGCGGAGAGGGCGAGGCGGGGCTCGCCCCGGCCGAGTCGTGCGAGGGCGAGGTAGGCGGGTGAGGGGGCGGGGCGGCCGCCCTCGGTGGCGCTCCGCTGCTCAGGCACGACGGGCGACGAAGGCTGCGCGACGGGGGCCGGAGCCGGAGCCGGGGCCGCGTCGGCGTCCCGTGGCGGTGGGGGAGCGGCGGGCGATGCGGGTTCGGCGCACGGGGACACCTGAGGGTCGCCGTTCCGGGGGAAGGCGTCCCACCACTCGCTGTCGCGTGCCGTGCGGGTCCAGAAGGTGCGGGTGACCCAGCGGCTCTGACCGTCCTCGATCACCTGGCACCGCACCCGCCGCAGATGACCGGCCACTCCCAGGGCCCGCAGCGCGCTGCCGACGGCCATCTGCCCGTACAGCGGCAGCGCTTTGGCCAGCGACTTGACGTCCATGGCGCCACCGTCGGGGAGCCGGTCCACGTACCCGGCGACATACCGCTCCCGCTCGGGCAGCAGTGCGAAGTCACCGGCCTGGGCCGGGCGTTGGCCCGGGGCTGTGCGCTTGCCGTAGCCGGTGTGGGCTCGGGCGTACGGGCGCGAGGCTGGGGGTGTGCGCAGGGCGGCACCAAGGTTCTCGGTAGCCACGAGATCGGGGTCCGTTCGATCTTGAGGTGAGACTCCGGCCGGTGTTGTCAGCACCGCGTCCGGCATACGCGTACGCAGGCGCCTGCTGGGAGCCCTGCGTCACCGTGGTCGCGGGAGGCCCCGCCGCCTCACCACCGGTCGCCGACGCGGACCTTGTCCCAGCGGCTCTTGGAGATGCACAGCTCGTGCGCGTCGTCGTCCAGTTCGATCTGCCAGCACTCCGGCTTGCGGTGCGAGACGCGCTTGGTGCCGGTCTTCACCGTGCTGCACGACTTCTTGGACGTGCCGTTCTTCTTCGTCGTGGTGCACTGCCTCTTGGTGACCGGCTCGTTCGACCACGTCGTCTTGGCGGCCTTGTGTTCCTTCTCCGTGATCGTGCCGTGCACGTCGTCACTGCCGCAGGCGGTCAGGAGCAGTGCGGCGACGGGTATGGCGAGCAGGGCGGTGATCCGGCGGACAGGCATGGGTGACCCCTTACGGCACAGTGCGAAGGCCGGGCCGGACGGGGGGTTGGGCGACGGCGGTGGACAGCTCGCAGCATAGGGAAAGGGGGCCGATTCGCGCCAGAGGTGGGGCCGTTGCCGTACGAGGCGAGGAGCGGGCGGCCCCGGGGGCGACCCCGGGCAGGGGTGCCGGGCGGCCGGGCCGGGGTGCGCCGGGTGCGGGTCCGGCCGGAGGGCCCGCACCCGGCGCCGGGCTCACACCGCCCGGACGTGGCTCGTGAGCCGGCCCTCCTCGTAGAGGTGGAAGGCCAGCGCGGGCGGGGCGCCATGGGTCTTCCAGGAGGCGTCCGGGCCCTGCTCCCACGGCAGCAGCGCCGTCGAGGCGATGCCCGGGGCGCACAGCAGCGGGAGCCCCGCGAAGGAGGTCGCCGCCGCCGTGTGGGCGTGGCCGCAGAGCACGGCGACCACCTGTGCGTGGCGGGCCAGGACCTTCGCCAGGGCGTCCGGCTCGCGCAGCCCGATGCGGTCGATGTACGGGAGACCGAGCGGCACCGGCGGATGGTGGAGGGCGACGAAGGCCGGACGGTCGGGGGCGGCGGCGAGCGCGTCGTCCAGCCAGCTCAGCGTCGCCGCCTCCAGCAGGCCCTCGGGCCGGCCGGGGACCGAGGAGTCGCACATCAGCACCCGGACCCCGCCGACGTCCCGTACCTCGTTGACCGGGGCCGTGCCGCCACCGCCGTCGTCGCCACCGCCACTGCCACTGCCACCACCACCGCCGCCGAGCAGCACCTCGCGGTACGGGGCGCGGGAGTCGTGGTTGCCCGGGCACAGCAGCACCTCGTGGCGCTCGTACAGCGGGGCGAGGACCTCGCGGGCCTGGTGGTACTCCTCGGCGGTGCCCCGGTCGACGATGTCGCCGGTGATCAGCACGGCGTCCACCCTGCCGGGCAGCCCCGCCAGGTGGGCCACCGCGCGGTGGGCGCGCGCGGCGCTCTCCTCGGTTCCGTCCAGATGCGGATCGCTCAGGTGGGCGAGGACCGTCATGCCTTGGCCTCCGCCTGTGCCGTCACGTCCTGTCCGGGCTCGTCGGCGTCCCGCTTGCCCGCCCGCCAGCGGGCCCAGGTGCCCAGGCACATGGCAAGCGAGATCGCGAGGACGCCGTAGAGGGTGTCCTGCGACTGGTGCAGCCGCGGGTCGACGAACTGGACGATGTAGGTGATGACCAGGTTCGTCCCGAACAGCATCGAGACCGTGATCGGCTCGGTCCGCACGATGCCCTGCTGGAGCAGGTACAGCGAGATGATCACACCGACGAGGCTGATCGCGAGGATCGCGCCGACGTTGCCCAGGGAGTACGCGCCGAAGCTGCCCCGCACCACCAGGATGACGAACGTGGCGACGATCAGGACCACGAAGCGGGAGGCCATCATCTGCCGCACCGACATCCCCGCGTCGCCGAGGCGCTTCGTGTAGTACGTCACCCCCGACAGCGAGATGGTCGTCAGCACGCACATCACGATGCCGAAGACCAGCTTGCCGGTCGGCACGTCCCCGATGGCCGAATCGCCGCTGGAGGCCGTGACCACCAGGTACGCCATGGCGACGATCATCCCGCCGGCCGCGGCCAGTTCCAGCGGGAGCGCCTTCGTGCCGGGGCGGAGCTTGAAGCCGAGGACGATGGTGACGGCCGGGCCCAGCCCGATGATCACCGAGTTGGCCATGGCCGGTTCGAAGACGGTGAACGCGTAGAGCACCGCGATCCAGCACACCGCGGTGGAGACGTTGAGCATCACCACGTCGGGCAGGCAGCGTCTGATCACGTCCTTCAGCTGTCCTTTGTCGCGCAGGGTGAAGAAGTAGAAGGCCTGGGCCACGACGAAGGAGTTGAAGGCGATGAACTCCGGCGAGAGGTTCTGGACGAGGGCGCCCTCGAACACCGACTTGGTCGAGTTGATGACGCAGTAGCCCAGCACCAGCAGCGGGCCGGCGGCCAGGGCGAGGCGGCGGCTAGACGACATCGTAGAAGCCCTCGCCGTCCAGATGACGCGCCGTCATGTAGTCGTGCGTGACGATGCCCTCCACCTCGTGCAGGAGGTGCACGAGCATCGGATACGTGAGGTCGTTGACGGTGCGGGAGATCTCCTCGCCGGGCCGCACCTTCAACAGGACGTCGTGGAAGCTCTCCAGCGCGCGCAGCTCCGCCAGCTTCGGGAAGTCGACGAGCTTGCCCGCCTCCGGCGCGACCATGTTGACGCAGACCGCGTGCCGGGCGACCTCGTAGTCGGTGTGGCGGCGGGCCTCGAAGGCCTCCGGGTCCGTGTACGCAAGCACCGTCCACTCCAGCTGGCTCTCGCCGGTCGCCGCCCGGGTCAGCAGCGGGAGCATGGCGCCGCACACCCGGGCGCCGGTCTCGATCAGCCGGGGGCCCCGAGGGGTCAGCTTCACCTCGGTGTGGGCCGGGCCGTTGCGGATGCCGAGCGCGTCCAGCACGGAGAACGCGTACGGGGCCAGCAGGTCCTGCTCGGGGCCCCGGGGGACCATCAGCGACGAACCGCCGAGCAGGTCGCGCACCCCGTTGACCCCGAGGTGCTGGGTCTTCCACAGGTCGCAGACGTAGTGCTTGCCGTCCAGGCTCACCGTGTTGACGTAGTACTCGGCCCCCACCAGGTACTCCTGGGCGACCAAGGCGTCGTTGCGCAGCCCGAGCGCGCTGTCGGCGCCGACGAGCGCCTCGAAGGCGGCCCGTACCTCGCCCCGCGTCCCGCAGAAGGAGACCCCGTCGTTCAGCGCGCTGCGGACCGGCTTGAGGACCACGGTCCGGTCGTCCGGGCCGTACCAGTCCAGCAGGGTGTCCAGGTCGCCGGCCAGGATCTGGTCGGCGGCCGGCACCCCGGCGGCCTTGACGGTCTCCACCATGTGGAACTTGTCCCGCCGGGCGTTGCTGAGCGCGGTGCCGTTGGTCCGCAGCCCCAGCGCCTCGCTGAGCACGTCGGCCAGCTCGACACCGATCTCCGCGCCGGGCAGCAGCGCGACGGGGGCGTACGGGGCGAGGGCGGCCAGCGTCTCGGCCGTGTCGCCGCGGTGGACCACGGTGGAGAGGAAGTCACCGGCCCGGAAGGTCGCGCCGAAGACGGCGGGCGGCTGCTCCAGGCTCTGCACGTGCAGGCAGTCGTAGCCCCGCGCGTGGAAGAGCGGTGCGAGATGGCTGGCGGTGGAGTAGGCGTCGACTATCGCGACGACCGGGCGGCTGCCCTGAGGGGTACTGCTCACGCGAGGTCTTCCTTTGCTGGTGTGTGGGGGTGGCCGCGGCAGGAGCCGCGGTGGCACGGTCGGCGGCGGCCCCGGCCGGGCCGGCGGAGGGGCGCCGGTGCGGGGTCAGCCCCCTTCGGCGTTCACAGGCACCTTGGCACTCCCGTCCCGCGGTGGTGGGGCGAACGCGTCGTCCGTGACGAACACCCCACGGGAAACGGCGCGTTCGAGCCACCAGCCGGCGATCTGCGAGGTGACGATCGCGGTGAGCACCAGGGTCGTGAAGAGCGAGGCGTTGACGATGCCCGCGTCGAACGAGACCGTGGCCAGCACGATGCCCGGACCGCCCCGCGCGTTCAGCGCGACCGCGAGGTCCAGGGACTCGCCCTTCGACCGGTCGGTCATCCGGGCACCGGCGTACGCGCTGAGCGCCTTCGCCAGGCACGCCACCAGGATGAAGCCCGCGGTGAACCACAGGTCGAAGGAGTGCACCAGGTCCAGCTTGAGACCGACCGTCGCGAAGTAGACGGGGATGAAGAAGCCCGCCGCGAATCCCCGCAGCTGGCCCATGGACGCGCTCTCCGCGCCCCGGGAGGCCATGCCGGACAGCAACCCGACCACGAACGCGCCGAACATGGGCGCGACACCCAGGTACACACAGCTCGCGGACACCGCCAGCAGCACGACCATCCGCACGGCGACGGTGCCCAGCGGCCGGTCCGCCGCACCGGACCGACCGCCCGTCCGGCGCCGCAGCACCATGGCCACCAGCGCCATCAGCGCGAAGAAGGCCACCGAGGCGACCGAGTGGTAGGCGGCGGAGGCGTTGGCCGACGTGATCCCCAGGCTGTGGGCCAGGCCGAAGCCGGACTCCTTGCCGCCCGCGACCATGCCGAGCGCCACGGAGATGATCACGTTGAGGATCACGTCCTCGATCACCGCGACCGACAGCACGGTCCTGGCGAACCGGGTCCGGATGATGCCCAGGTCGAGCATGATCCGGGAGATCACCGGGATGCTGGTCACGGCGATCGCGCAGGCCAGCACCAGGGTCAGCGCGGTCACGTCGCCGGCCGGACCGAGGAGGGCGTCGGTGTCGATCGCCCTGACGGCCAGCAGCCCGATCACGAAGGGCACGGCCATGCCGGCCAGGGCGATCACCGCGACGGACCGCCCGTCCCGCCGGGAGAAGACCGTACGCATCTCCGCCCCCGCCGTGAACATCAGCAGGAGCATCCCGAGCTGGTAGACCAGGGAGGGCCCGAAGGCCACCGGCCCTTCGGAGGGGAACAGCCACGCCTCGGCCCGGGGCAGCACCTGGCCCAGCACGGTCGGCCCCAGCAGCAGCCCGCCGAGGATCTCACCGATGACGGGCGGCTGCCGGAACCTGGCGAAGAGCCGGCCCGTGCCGTGCGCGGCGCACAGCAGCAGGGCGAGCGCGGCCAGGACACGGAACAGCTCAGTCTGGGACACGGACGTCCAGACTCAGGCGGGAGGCGACGGCGGAGGTGGAACCCGTGTACTTGCCGTCGTAGCCGGTGGGGTCGCCCTGCATCGACCAGAACGCCAGCTTCCCGATCACCATCCCGGGATAGACCCGCACCGGGTGCGCGACCTTCATCTCCAGCGTCCACGGGAAGACCGCTCCGCTGTGCCCGAGCGGGGCGGAGAACTGGATCCAGATACCGAGGGTCGAGGCGGACCGGCAAGCGTAGAGGGTGGCCGCGTAGTGCGGGCTGCCCATGGCCTCCATGGTGCCGCCGAGGTAGAAGCGGCCCGGTTCGAGCACCATCCCCTCGGGGCCCATCTTCAGGTGCTCCGGCGTCGGCGCCTCGAAGCAGTCGATCACGTCCTGCTCGTACCGGAGGATGTCGTCGGCGAGCCGGAAGCCGTAGCTGTTCGGCTCCAGCCGCTCCGGGTCGAAGTCGTCGATGTGGATGCGCCCGGCCCGGGTCTCGGCCAGGATCTCGGGTCCGCTGAGGATCACAGCCAGCTCCCCAGCAGCGTGTGGACGGCCGACCGGTAGGTGTCCAGGTCCGCCCCGTTGTCGATCACCGCGTCCGGGGTGATCAGATCGATCTCCCGGGTCGAGCGGTCGGCCCGGGACGGGTCCCCCCGGCCGGCCAGCCGCTGCCGGCGCACCTCCTCGTCGCAGGTGATGCGCAGGACGCGGAAACCGTGCCCGCGCAGGGCCGGGGCGTCCACGTGCGGGTCGCGCAGGTCGTCGTTGACCACCAGGTCGGCGTCGGTGCCCGCGAGACGGGCCGTGAAGTCCGCGACGAGCGCATCGGGGCGGATGCGCCGCATCGCGTCGGCGAGCGCCTCCATCAGGACCTGGTCCTGCGCGCCCTCCCGGAGCACCGCGCCGGCTCTCCGGTACACCTCGTCCTGGAGGTCGTACAGCGGCGCGGCCAGCTTGATCCGGGCGTGGGCCAGGCCCTTGTCCCGGGCGTACTCCTCGATGAGCGAGGCGCAGGTGGACTTGCCCGCGCCGGCCAGGCCCACGACGGATATGCGCAGGCCGGGACGGTTGTCGGCGGTCATCGTGCGATCTCCTTCTCGATGGTCTCGGACGTCCCGGGGGACGTGGCGAGGACGGCGTCCGGGTCGACGTCGAGGGTGCCCCGCAGCCGGACCATGTCCACCGAGCCCAGGTACGTGCGCAGTTCGGCCAGGCCCCGGTAGAAGGCCGCGTAGTCCGGAACCAGGTAGGTCTGCCAGGTGAAGAACGTCGTGTCGACCTGGCGGTCCACGATCTTGTTCAGGTGCGCCCAGCGCTCGTTGTCGTCCGTCAGGTGCCGTACCGACAGCGGCTCCCCGGGGACCACCTCGGGCAGCAGCAGCGCCGCCAGCCGCTTCGGCTCGGCCGTGAACTCCGCGCCGAGCCAGGACTCGAAGACGTCCGGGTCCATCAGGATCTTGTGGCCGGGCTCGTATGTGTCGACCCGCTCGTCGACACCCTCGCGGACCAGCCGCTCCAGCCGGGGATCGGCCCGGATCGTGCCGACCCCGACGTACGGGTAGTCGCGCCAGGGGTGGACGAGGATCTCGCCGTCCTCGATCGTGCAGAAGAGCTTGTCCCCGGTGAAGTACTGCCAGCCCGGTCGGCGCAGGGCCGACAGCAGGGTGGTGGTCTTGCCCGCGCCCTTGGGCCCGGCGATGATCACGGCCTCGCCGTCCCGGTGCAGGCCGGAGGCGTGCAGCACCACCGTGCCGAGGGTCTCCTCGTGCCGGATGACGAGGTCGCGCACGAAGTCGAGGACCTGCACCGTGGATTGCTCGGTGATCCGGACCCGGAAGGTGCTGTCCTTCGCGGAGTCGGCCGGGGCGTCGAGCAGGGTGGCCCGGTTGACGTACTGCCGGCGGCCCGCGGTGTCGACGAGGTGCGCGTCGAAGTTGAACTCGGCGGCGTTGCTGCGCCGGATGACCGACTGCGGCAGCTCCCACACCTCGGGGGCGACGTCCGCGTCCGGGTCGTAGGAGCGCACGTCGACCGTGAAGGTGACCTCGCCGGCCGGCGCCGGTGCGATCAGGTGCCGGAAGAAGCGGCGGACCGGCTCGAAGGCGCCCTCCGCGTCCTCGGCCACGTCGAACCGCACGGTGGTGTGCAGGAAGTTCAGGTAGACACTCATGCTCGGTTCGCTCTCTGTCACGCGGCGCAGGCCGTGAGGGCGCGCAGCAACTCGTCGGCGTGGGCTCGGAAGGACTGGGACCAGATGGGGTCGAGCAGCGGCGCGAGCCCGTCGACGCCCAGCTCGTAGGCGAGGACGAACGAGACGCGGGTCCCGTCGCCGTCGGCGGACAGGGACCACTCGCCCGACAGCTTCTCCAGATCACCCGCGGTCTGCTCGAACCGCAGCTGCAAGCCGGGCCCGGCCGCCTCCCGCTGCCGCCAGGTCACCTCGCTGCCGTTGAGCAGCACGGTCCACTCGTTGATACGGAACGTCTTGTCCTGCTCGGACAGCGGCCGGACGGCCACCACGTGGCGGGCCCGGGACGCCACGAGCGAACTGTCCTTGACCAACGTCCACACCTCGTCGGGGGTCCGGCCCTGAATCAGCGTGTCCGCCTGAATCTCAGGCATGTGCACCTCACTTACGTGTCGCGGGCGGTTTCAGGCGGCCTTCATGAGCGGGGCGAGGAACCCGATGTCGAGCCCCGCCGCACGGGCGAGCTCCGCCCAGACGCGCAAGGTCCGCAGCATGTCCCGCTGCCCCTCCGCGACCAGCCGGTCGGGCAGCTCCCCGGGGAAGGCCTCCAGCAGCCGCTCCCACAGGACGTGGATCTCGTCCACCGCGCAGCTCCCGCCGCCGAACTCCTCGTACAGGCCGAAGACACCGGCCAGCTCGGGACCGCTCGCGTCGACCACCTCGCGCATCCCGTACTCGAGCGCGAGGGCCAGGCAGTGCGCGTCGTCCACGGGGGCCCGCCCCGCCAGCCGCTGGTCGATGTCGAGCAGCTGCTCCAGGAAGCGGAGCTTCGCGGCCTGCTGCATCTGCGGCTGCTCGGTGCCCCCTTCGAGGTCCTCGATGTACGCCCGCCCCTCCGCCAGCATCAGCCAGGCAGCCTGCACCCAGACCTCGACGGCCTGCGGGCCCGCCATGACGTGCCCGGCCCGTACGGAAGGGAACGCGGTGAGCTCCTCGGCGCCGCGCGACGGTCGCGGCGCCCGGCCGTGGCCCTCGGTCATCTCTGTCTCGCCCCTGTCCGCAACGGTGTCCGTGGTCATCGCCCGTCCTCCTCGTCCTGGTAGCCGATACGCAGCCGGGCCGCGCCCGCCCGCAGGGCCCGCAGCAGGGTGGCGGCGGCCGGGGCGTCGAGCGCCGCCAGGCCGTCCAGGCCGACCGGGGCGCCGGTGAACGGCAGGTCCGACGCGGTGCCCACGCCGGGCAGCACCACCCCGCCGTCGGGACCCAGGAGGAGTGCCGAGCCGGGCAGGAAGGCCTCCACTCCGCCGGTGAGTTCGACGCCCACCGTGACGCCCCGGGCGGTGCCGGTGGCCCGTACCGCGGCCAGGGCCAGCTCCGCGAACGGTGCCGCCAACGGCTCGCCGGCCAGGTCCGGGGCCAGGAAGGTGTGGACGTCCTTGCGGAGCCGTTCCAGGCCGACGGCCACCGACTGGAGGTGCTCGTCGTGCCAGCCGCCCTCGGCCATCAGCCGCGTCCAGCGCAGCACGTACCACTTGCGGGTGGTGTACACGTCGCCGTGGTGCGAGAGCAGGGCGTCCATCAGGTGCAGCAGCACGTTGTAGGCGTAGCCCACCCGGCCGCGTGCCTCGCCCGCCTTCTCGGCCAGCGTGGTGTGCACGACCTGCTCGACGGCGGTGTGCAGGGCCGCCCGGCTCCAGACCCGGCCGAGGGCGGGCAGCGCCCCGAGGTACGGGGCCGAGCCGTCCATCGCGATGCCGTTGACGATGCGCTCGGTCTGCTTGCGGCGCGGTTCGCGCTGCTTGTCCCAGGCGCGGAAACCCGCCACGGTCCCCTCGGCCGGGAGAGAGGCGAGCCGCTCCAGCTCGTCCAGGTTGGAGGCGAGTTCGGCCTCGCTGAAGGACACGACCTCCAGGTGGTGGCCGTTCTCGAAGATCTTCGTGGAGATGCGGGGACCGTCGATCGCGGCCTCCTGGATCCGGATGAAGTCCAGATCACTGGTCGGGTTGGCCAGCCCGTGCACGGGAGAGCTGGTCAGCAGCAGCAGGCCCTCGCCGACGCGTTCGCGCATCAGGTCGGACAGCCACCCGGGATCCAGGTCACGGCCCTCCAGGAAGGCCGTCACCTGCGCGTGACGGCGGGCTGTCAGCTCGTCGGGGGAGAGGAAATGGGGAAAGCGGGACGGCATGACCCTCATCTTTCGTCTGTCGGTTCACACGAGCCGGTGCGGTACAGGGCGTCGGCGGCCGGTCCCAGGCCCAGCTGCCCGAGCACCAGCGCGGCGGACAAGGTGTTGTCGACGGGATCCGAGGTGGCGCCGGAGCTGATCCCCGGGCCGACCGACGCGTGGATCGCGTGGAGCCTGCTGTCACCGGTGTTGACCACATGGGCCCCGGGTTTGGCGGCGGGCCGGACCGGCGGGCCCTCCCCCAGCAGCAGGGCGCTCGGCTGGTAGTCGTCCGCCAGGGCGACATAGGCCACCTCCGCGTCCTCCTGGGCGTCGGTGAGCGGCTCCCCGGCGCGGTCGAGGAAGCCGGCCACCACGGGGCGGCCCGTCTCGGGGTCGGTGATCGAGGACAGCGCCGCCCGCGCCCGCGACATGACCCGGCGGACGTGCGCCGGGTCGTCGGCCGAGCCCTCGGCGACCCACAGGGAGCCGTTGTTGGCCGGGTGGTAGAAGACCTGGGACCCGTCCGGGTCGAGGCCCCCGTCGACGTCGCGGGCGGCCAGGCCCGCATGCACCAACTGGTCGTTGAGATGCACCAGATGGGTGCTGCCGACCATGCCGTGGTCGGCGCCGAGCACCACGGTGTCCTCGTCACCGGCCCGGTCCAGGACCCGCCCGAGAACGGTGTCCGACCAGGTGTAGCAGCGCCGGATGTACGACCACACCCGCGCGGCGATGTCCGGGCGGTGGGCCGCGCTCCGCTCGTCGCACCAGCCCAGGAACTCATGTCCCACGTCGTCGGTCATCGGCAGGTAGACGACCACCAGGTCCGCGTCGTGCGTGTCCAGGACCGCGTCGGCCGCGGCCGCGAACGACCGGGCGACGCACTCCACCGAGGAGAGGAAGACCTCCTCGGCCGAGCCGTCCCCACCCTCGGCCAGCCGGGGCCCGAACGCGCCCCGGCGGTAGAGCGGGCCGACGCCCTCGCCCGCGAACGGCGGGCACTGCGCGAGGCGGTGCAGCGTCTTCGGGTTGCGCCCGCCGGTACGCGCCCGCCAGACCCCCGTGTGCACCAGCACCAGCCCCTCGGCCACCCGGACACAGCGCACCCAGGTGCCGTTGTACCGGTCCAGCTCCAGGGGCCGCCACCCGTCCTCGGGCGTGAGCAGCAGCCGCTCACCGCCGGTGACCCGCACCCGCCGCGCCCCGTCCGGGTCCCGCTCGACCTCGGCCTCCACGCGGTACGGACCGATCTCCCAGGGCTGCACCCCGGGGCCGGGATCCAGGACGTGCAGCGCGTGCCGGGTCAACCGGCCGCTGTACGCCTCCACCGCGCCGTCCACGTGCGGCCCGACCCGGTCGTCGGCGCCGAAGACCCACGGGACGTGCACCAGCGCGCTGGTCAGGTCGTTCTCGGACATCGCCTCCCACACCGGCGGCGCGGCCGGGAAACCCGGCGCGAAGCCGCTGACATGGCTGGCGACGCCCTCTCCCGCTCCCGGCACGGTGAACCCGGTGACCTGGTGCTCGGCCGGCCAGGTCCCGGTGAACAGGGTCGCCAGGGACGGCGGGGTCTGGCAGTTGGGCCGCGCGGGGCGCGCCGCCGTGAAGACGCCGCGCTCACGCATGCTGCTGACGGCGGGCAGCGCGCCCTCGCGTTCCAGCCGGTCCACGACCCAGTGCGCACCGGCGTCCCAGACCACCCAGTAGACGGTCATGCGGCGCCCCACTCGGCGAGGAGCCGCGGCAGCTCCGCGACGGAGTCCAGCTCGTGGGTGGCCTGCCCGGTCAGCCCCTCGGCCCGCTGGTCCGCGTACTTGCCCGTGCGGACCTGCACGGTCCGGCACCCGGCGGCGCGGCCGCCGGCGATGTCGGTCGTGGCGTCGTCGCCGACCACCACGCAGGCGTCGGCCGGCACGTCCAGGGAGGCCGCCGCGAGGGTGAAGAAGTCGGTGGCCGGCTTCCCCAGCACCCTCGCGTCGGCCCCGGAGGCGTACGCGACGGCCGCGACCACCGCACCGGTGTCCAGGTGGTCCCCGTCGGCCCGCTTGAAGTAGCGGCCCGTCTGAAGGGCGAGCAACTGGGCCCCGTCCCGCACGGCCCGGAAGGCACCGTCGAGCGCGGCGTAGTCCAGCGTGTCCCGGCAGTCGCCGATCAGCACATGGCTGTACGGGGGCTCGGCGGCCAGGGTCGGCAGCACCTCCCGCAGCTCCCGCGAGACAAGCGGATAGGTGCGGGCGCCGGCGGCGGTCAGCAGCCGCGCGGCCGCCACCACCGGGGTGAACAGCTCCTCCTCCGCCACCGCGAGCCCGTAGCCCGCCAGTTCCTTGCGGATGCGCTCCGCCGGCTTGGAGTCGGTGTTGGTCAACAAGCGCAGCCCCGTGCCCCGCTCGCGCAGGGCGGCCACCGCCTCCACCGCACCGTCGATCACGGCGCCCCGGGCGTACAGGGTGCCCTCCAGGTCGAGCAGGACCGCTCGCACCGCGGCGCCCGTCATCAGCCCACCTTCCGGGCCAGCTCGGGCCGGGCCGCGACGGCGTCCTTGAGGAAGGTGCGCTTGGAGTAGAAGCCGCGCCGGTCGTTGAGGCCGCGCTTGCGCAGGAACGCCTCCAGCCAGGCGACGATCTCGTCCATCTCCGGCAGCACCTCGGCCTCGTCGGGCTCGACGGCGACCCGGCTGCGCAGGTACTCCAGCTCGCACTGGTTGAGCGTCACCTCGTGGTCCTCGACCAGGCTGCAGTGGTCGAAGAAGACGCCGTAGACGTGTCCGGTGCGCACCGACTCGAAGTTGATGTCGTAGCGGACGCGGCGGAAGGAGGGCAGACGGACGGCCTCGACCTTCAGCTCCTCGCGGATGTAGCGCTCGAAGCCGCCGTCGTCCGCCAGGTCGAGCCCGTAGGTGTGGCTCTCCCGGCGGTCGAAGGTGTCCTCGGCGTACCACTTCCGCTTGAGGAGGTGCTTGCCGTCGGTGGTGGGGATGAAGGAGGCGTAGCCGAGCTCGGCCTCGGTGGGTCCGGTCACCTCGAAGAGGTGGTTGAGGTAGTCCCAGGCCTGGTACTCGTCCCGGTACTCCATGACGTAGCCGGGCAGATCGCCGTCGAGCAGGCTCCGGTACAGCTCGACCGTCTGCGTCCAGACGTCCACCGGCGGGGTGAGGGTGTACTTGTACTCCAGCTCCTGGCCCTCGAAGCACTTGCGGTAGTACCGCTGGTGGTTGTTGAGGAAGAGGAACTGCTCCGCGTGCAGCCGGACCGCCTCCGGCAGCCAGCTCAGCTCCCCGACCCCGGCCGTGGGCACGCTCTCGGGCGTGATCCGGATGAAGCAGGCGTCCTCGGCCAGGAAGCGGATCTGGCTGTGGACATGGGCCCGCTCGCCGTCCGCGGTGACGTAGAACAGCGGCACGAGCGGACCGACCGGGCCGCCGGTGACCTCGGTGACCGCCTCCCGCAGGGCGCGGCCCACCAGCATGCCGGGGAAGAGCTCGTCGCCCCGCGCCCGTGCGGTGTGCCGGCGGCTCCCGTCGACGGTGCGGACGGCCAGCTCCAGCTCCCCGAGCCGGTCCCAGTGCAGGACGACGGTGTTGCTCGGGAAGGCGTGCTCCACCGGGGCGCCGAGCTCGACGAGGACCACGGGGTCGGAGCCGGCGAGCGGGGCCGTGCCGTTGAGGAGGTGCAGCCCGCCCAGGACCAGCCAGGAGCGCCGTCCGGCCGGGACGGTCGCCGGGGCGGCGGCGGGGGTGGTGGTGTCGCTCACGCTCGTTCTCCCTTGCGGCCGGTCGTCGCGACCGTGCCATCACTGATCACTGCTTCGGCTCCCTCGATCCCGGCGGCGGTCACCGCGGGGACGCCCGCCTCACGCAGCAGGATCGCCAGGTGTCCCAGCGCGGAGCCCTGGTCGAAGACGAACCCGGCGACGTGGTCGATGAGGACGGAGAGCACCGCGTACGGCCGTGCGGCGCTGATCACGGGCTTCTCGTCGTACGACGTGACCAGGTCGAGGATCCGGGCCAGGCCCTCGTGCTCGGTGACGTCCTGCGACTTGTCGATGCTCACGGCGGGGCCGATGGACAGGCGGCGCAGCAGCACGTCGTCGTCCAGGCGCAGGAGCGGGCCCCGGGCGGTGCCGGGTGAGATGCAGACCTCCCCGTGCGCGACCGTGACGGTGTCGTCGCCGCCGAGCACCGAGTAGTCGACGAAGTACAGCGTGCCCCGGTCGAAGACCCACTCCAGGGTCACCGGGCCGTGTACGGCGTGCATGGCCGCCGTGAAGCGGGCCAGTTCGTCGAGGTGCGGGCGCAGCACCTCGCCGCCGTCGGGCCAGGTCACGTTGGACGCCTCGTCGAAGCCCGCCGCCACGTCCTTGACGACGATCGCCTCACCGCCCGCGGTGCCCCGGTTCAGGGCCATCAGGCCCTCGTCGGTGTACTCGACGACGAGACCGCTCTCGCCCGCCTTACGGGAGATCACCCCGAGCTCGCCGCGGATGAAGTCCCGCACGATCACCGTGTGCAGGCTGGTGCCGTCCGCGGCCACACCGGTGGTGACGGCGAGCTGGCGCGGTACCTCCTCCTTGGGCACGACGATCTGGCGCAGGGTCTCGCCGAAGTCCAGGACGCACTCGTCGGTGCCGCCGGAGAGCGTGTCGCGCAGGGCGGCGGCGCCCTCGGCGCCGTGCAGGCCCAGGCCGTTGAACCGGAGGACCCAGCCCGCGCCGGTGGACACCCCGTGCGTGTGGGCCAGCCGGTGGGCGGGCCCGCGCTTGGCGCTGTAACCGCTGTAGACGGCGGCCACCGCACCGAGGGTGAAGTCGGCGGGGAGCGTGTCGCCGTACAGCCGGTACGCCTCGGTGACCGGTGCGACGGAGCGGTGGGAGACCTCGCGGGACGCGGTGAGCGGGCGCACCTGGACGAGGTGGACGCCGTCGGCGTCGGCCGCCCACTCGACGTCCACGTCGTGCCCGCGGCTCTCGCGCAGGCGCCGCGCCAGGTCCACGACCTCGACGAGGGCCCCGCGTTCGGCCCCGGCGTCCTCCGGTGCCGCCGCCAGTTCGACGGAGTCGGTGCGCCGGGGCACGGCGACACCGGCGACGAGCTCGTCGGCGAGACCCTCGACGTACTCGACGGACACCCGGCCGTCGTCGCCGTCGAGGCCGGTGAACGCGACACCCGCGAGGGTCGGGCGGACGAGCCGCTGCACGATCACGGCGAGGCGCGGGACCGGAGAGAAGTGGCCGGCCCGGATGCGGGCGGCGACGGCCGGGGCCTCGTAGTACGAGCGCCAGCACTGCTCGACGGCCTCGACGACGGCGTCCACGCCGCGGACGCCGAGGACGGTCTGATGGATCCCGGCCAGGCTGGAGCCCTCGGTGTCCTCGTCCAGGCCCGAGGAGCGGACGGCCAGTTCGGCCTCCTCGCCCTCCGAGCCCGGGAACATCTCGTTCAGCCGGGCGGCCAGCAGCTTCCGGGCCTGTTCCGGGACGCGGATCTCGGCGCCGATCTTCTGGATCTTCGCCACGGAGTCGGTGAAGAAGGCGCCGACGGTGGCCTTCAGGTCGCTGAAGGCGTCGGCGAGCGCGGCGTTCTGCTCGGCGGTGAGCGCGTCGGTGAACTCACCGGCCGGCACGCAGAAGGCGGCCGGCACCCGGAAGTCGTGGCTGGAGACGGCGAGCTGGGCGAACTTGGGCCCCACCTCGTTGGCGTCGAAGCTCGCACCGAGCCCGGGGAACCGCTGGCGGGCGAACTGCTTGTCGAAGTCGACGTGGATGTCGCTGGAGCGGGGGCCGACGGAGCCCTGGTACTTGCCGTCGTAGAGGACGATCTCGCCCTGCGGGCGCCACCACATCATCTGGCCGATGTTGATGCCGGGATACACCCGGACCCGGTTCATCGTGTAGAGCTGCAGCGTCCACTGGCCGGTGTACCCGATGTCGCCGAGGCTGGCGGACAGGTTGATGAAGAGGCCGAGACGGGCGACCGAGGAACGGGCCGCGAAGGTGGGGGCGTAGTGCTCGCTGCCCAGCACCTCGATGGTGTGGGCGAGATAGAGCCGGCCGGGCTCCAGGACGTAACCGTCGTCCGGGATCTCGATCTCTTCGAAGTCGTTCGTGCGCCGGGCGTCCAGCGGCATGTCCTGGTAGGTCCGCAGGGTCTTGCCGAGACGGAAGTTGTAGCTGTTCGGATTGACCTGCTCCGGCGTGAACGGCTCGATGGTGATACGGCCATTTGTCCGTTCTCGCTCGATTTCGGACCCGGTCAGAATCATGAGTCGTCCCGTTCGCTCGTTCTCGTGACAGAAGGTGTGAAGAGCTTCGGAAGGCCGACGTCCCAACCGGCCGAGGGGGTGTCAGCCCCAGCCGGTGTCGTGGACGTCGCCCGGGTGCGTGGGCGCGCCGCCGTGGAAGGAGGACGCGTCGGCCGGGATCTGTCCGACGGGAACCGTCGTGCGTAAAACCTTCATCAAACTGCCTTCACCTGTGCGTTGTTCGCTGTTCATCGGCCTCCCTCCCGTCGTTTCCTTGCAGGAAAGGGAGGGGGGTGAATCACCATGCCAGAGCCCGCAGAGACATGTGTGGGCAGAATGGAGCAGCAAGCTGCATGGCAGCTTGCTGCCAGGGCACGTAGAGGGGGGAAAGATGGGAAATATCACCAAGGCGGGCAAAGAGAGAACACCCAAAGCAATCCTTCAGAGCGTGTATGAATATGCGCTCGAAGGGGCTGCGGGGAATACATTTTCGGCCAATTCCGTAAGTGCGCATACCGGCCTGCCTTCCACGCACGTCAGTGCCGCCGTGCGGGAGCTCCTGGACATGGGGCTGCTTCACGGCGGCCCCGGTGACGAACTCCGGGCGGTGGCACCGGAGGAGGCCGTGGCCCGTGTCGTCGGCCCCCTCGACCGCGAGATACGCACCCGCCGCACGCTCGCGGAGGAGAGGCGTGCGTCGATCATGGCATTCCTGCCCGTCTTCCAGTCGAGCCAGTACTCCAGGGAGAAGGAGAGCAAGTTCGAGGTCCTGGAAGAGCTCTCCCAGGTCCGCGCGGTCATCGCGGACCTGGCCGCACGGGCCCGTACCGAGATACTCACCGCCCAGCCGGGCGGCGCGCGCGACGAGGACACCCTCAAGGAGGCGGCGCCCAGGGACCGGGACGCCCTCGACCGGGGCGTCAGGATGCGCGTCCTCTACCAGCACACGGCCCGGTTCAACCCGAACACGGCCTCCTACATCGACCACATCTCGGAGCTGGGCGCCCAGGTGCGCACCATGGACGACCACTTCAGCCGCCTCCTGGTCTTCGACGCGGAGACGGCGATCATCTCCCTGCCGGGCAACCCCCGGGGCGCGGTGGTGGTACGCGAGCCGCACATGGTCGCCTTCGTCGTGGAGACGTACGAGCGGCTGTGGCTCTCGGCGGAACCCTGCGCCGTGGCCTCCGGTGCCCGGGCCGAGGTGGCCGGCGACGTCCGCCAAGCCATCGTCCGCCTCCTCGTCGAGGGGCTGACGGACGCCTCCATCGCCACCCGGCTGGGCATGTCGGTGCGCACCTGCCGACGCCACATCGCGGACGTCATGGAGGAGTTGGGGGCGCAGAGCCGCTTCCAGGCCGGATACCTGCTGGCGTCCGCGCCCGGCGGGACCGACGATGCCCCCGCGTAGGGGGAGGGTGCCTCGGCATGCCCTCCTGACCGTCCGGGCAGAACTGAGCGAACGCATACGAGCGGGACGACAGGGAGAGGCATGTTGACGAACGACCGCGCAACCGGCACGACGGTGCACGGAGACGTGCACGCCGGCTTCGAAGGAGTACGTGAGGCCTTCGCGCAGGTGGTGGGCGCGCAGCCACAGCCGACGGGGCAGCAGCTGGCGGTGTACCGGAACGGCGAGCGCCTGGTGGACCTCTGGGCCGGGCCCGGGGTGGACGGTGACACGCTGACCGGGGTGTTCTCGGTGAGCAAGGGCGCGGCGCACCTCGTCGTGGCGATGCTCGTCCAGGACGGCGTCCTGGACCTGGACCGCGCGGTGGCCGCGTACTGGCCCGAGTTCGGCCAGGCAGGCAAGGAGCGGATCACGCTGCGCCAACTGCTCGCCCACCAGGCCGGCGTGATCGGCGTCGACGAGGTCTTCACGGTCGAGGAACTGGCCGACGACCGGCTGATGGCCGAGCGGCTCGCCGCCCAGGCCCCCTACTGGGAACCCGGCACGGCCTTCGGCTACCACGGGCTCGTCATCGCCGCCCTCACCGGAGAGGTCGTGCGCCGGGCCACCGGACGGACCCTGCAGGACTGGTGGGAGGGCCGGGTGCGCCGGCCGTACGGAGTCGACTTCTACCTGGGGCTGCCCGAGGAGCTGGAACCCCGCTACCTGCCCGTGGAGCCCGCGGTCACCGAGCCGGCCGCGGTCCCTCAGGACGCGGGGACACTGCTGGACATAGCCTTCAGCATCAGGCACCTGCCGGACCTGTCCGTCTTCCCGAACTCCCGGCGCACGAGGGCCCTGGGCCAGGCGTCGGCGGGCGGGGTCGCCTCCGCCCGGGGCGTGGCCGGTGCCTACGCGGCGGTCATCGGTGCACTGGACGACCGGCCCGCCCTGCTCACCCCGGAGACGACGGAGACGTTCAGCCGGACCCACTCCGAGGGCATCGACAGGGTGGGCGGCGCGGAGAGCCGTTTCGCCCTGGGCTTCCAGGTCTTCGACCAGCGCTATCCGGTACTGGGCCCGGACGCCTTCGGTCATGGGGGCGCGGCCGGCGCACTCGCGTTCGCGAGTCCGCGCCTCGGTATCGCCTATGCCTATGTCAGGAACCGATTCGCACTCGGGGACAGCGCGGACAAGGAAAACACCCTGCTCATCGAGGAGGTGGTGGGTTCCGTGGCCCGCACGCGGCCGTAGGGATTCGAAAAGGCCATGTCGGAGGGCCTGTTTCGGCCCCGAAAAACAATTTCGTGTGAACAGGTTCGGTAATCTCGTGCCGGGGGGTGCGGAGCGGCCTGCGCCGGACGCATGGTGGGTGTCGTCCGCGCGCGTGTCTCCGCCCGCCCCGTCGCGGTCGCGGGCCGACGGCGCAGGGAGACCGTGGGGTGGGGGCAGCGATCGTACGACAGACGGGTACCGGATCGGCGAACAGTCCTTCGCCCACGTCGCGGCGCCGAAGGGCCGGGCTCCGCGCCGCCCTGGCGGGTGACCACCGTCATCCGCCAGGGCGGATCCGCTCGCAGGACGCCGCCGGCCCCGGCGGCCCACCCGGGCACCACCGACCGCGCTGACACGTGCTACGGCGGGCCCGCACATGAGGGGCCGCCAGGTGCGGGCCGCCGCAGCCGGCGTCCGACGCGCACAGGGCGCCGTTCTCGCTGGGACCGGCGTCCCAGCTTCCATCTGTCCAGATCGACGGGCCGGAACCACCGACCTCGCAGGGGCCCTGCGAGAGGTGCCGTCAGGCCCACACACGGGGCGAGGCATGCATACAGAAGGCACGGAACCAGAAGCGGCGTCCGGAGCGAGAGGTCCGTGTTTCCGGATCCTCGGACCGCTGGAGGCCTCGGTCGACGGGGCGAGGCTCTCGTTGGGAGGTGCCGTCCAGGAGCGGGTGCTGTCCGTCCTGCTCCTGGAGCCCGGCCGGGTGGTGCCCATGCCGCGCCTCGTCGAGGCGGCCTGGGGGGACGATCCGCCGGCGACCGCCTCCCACCAGGTCCGCAAGGCCGTCTCGGACCTGCGGCGCCGCATCCCCGGTGACGGGGTCATCTCCACCGAGGGCAGCGGCTACCGCATCACCGTGACCGCCGCGCAGCTCGACCTGCTGGAGTTCAACGACCGGATCAGGGCCGCCGAACAGGCCCTGCGCGAGGACCGGCGGCCGGAGGCCGCCGCCGAACTGGAGGCCGCGCTCGCGCTGTGGCACGGCGCCGTCCTCTCCGGCCAGGGCGGCTCGGTCATCGAGTCGGCGGCCACCGCGCTGGAGGAACGCCGGCTGGTGGCCACGGAGGAGCTCTTCGACCTGCGCCTGGGACTCGGCCTCAGCAGCGAACTCGTGGCCGACCTGCGGACCGTGGTCTCCGCACACCCGCTGCGCGAGACCTTCCACGGGCAGCTCATGCTCGCCCTGTACCGCACGGGCCGGAAGGCCGAGGCGCTGAACGAGTACGCCCGGATCCGCGAGTTCCTCGCCGACCAGCTCGGCGTCGACCCCGGCCCGCCGCTGACCAGGCTCTACGAGGACATCCTGCGCGACGAGCCCGGACTCGTGCTGCCGCAGCCGCCCACGGCCGCCGTCCAGGAGAGCCCGCCCGCCCCGCCCGCCCGGATCTGCACCCTGCCCCAGCCGCTGACCGACTTCACCGGCCGTACCAAGGAGGTGGCCGAGCTCCTGCGCTGCGTCGACGCGGCCGACGGCTCCGACGCCCGGTCCGCCCGGGTGGTGGCCGTCGACGGCATGGGCGGTTCGGGGAAGACCTCGCTCGCCGTGTGGGCCGCCCACCAGCTCGCCGACCGGTTCCCCGACGGACAGCTCTACGTGGACCTGCGCGGGTTCACCCCGGGCGAGCAGCCGCCGGTGTCGCCCGGTACGGCACTGGACCACCTGCTGCGGTCGTTCGGCGTCAGCGACGAGCGCATCCCCAGCGACACCGAGGCCCGGGCCAACCTGTGGCGGGCCACGGTGGCGGGCCGCCGGTTGCTGCTGCTCCTGGACAACGCGGCCCACGCCGAACAGGTGACCCCGCTGCTGACCGCGTCCCCGGGCTGCCTGGTGCTGATCACCAGCCGTTCCAGGCTCCTGGACCTCGACGGCGTCAGCTGGGTGTCCGTCGGCCTGATGACGCCTCAGGACAGCGCCGCCCTGGTCGCCGCGACCCTCGGCGCGGACCGGGTCGAGGCCGAACCCGAGTCGGCGGCCGAGCTGGCCGAGCTCTGCGGCCACCTGCCCCTCGCCCTGCGCATCGCCACCGCCCGGCTGCGCAACCGCTCCTCCTGGACCCTGCGCTACCTCGCCGAACGGCTCCGCGACGAGACCCGCAGACTCGACGAACTCCGTTCCCCGCAGCGCAGCGTGGCCGCGACCCTGCACCTGTCCTACATGGCGCTGGACGTGCGCCAGCGCGCCGCCTTCCGCACCTTCGGGCTCCACCCGAGCACCGGCATCGACGTCCACTCGGCGGCCGCGCTGCTGGGGACCGACGTCCACGACGCGGAGTCGACCCTGGAGTTCCTGCTCGACATGCGGCTGGTGCAGCAGCCGGGGGTCGGCATCTACACCCTGCACGACCTGGTACGCACCTTCGCCCGGAGCCTGTGCGGCCCGGCGACGGCGGAGCAGGACGCGGCGGCGGTCGAGCGGCTGCTCGGCTACTACCTCACGGCGACGGACGTGGCCTGCCAGATCCTCTTCCCCGGCCGCGAGCAGCGCGGCACCGGCATCCCCGCGCACGAGGGCAGCCTGCCTCCCTGCCCGGACGCCGAGGCGGCCCGAGCCTGGTTCGACCGCGAGCACGGCGGACTGCTGGCGGCCGTCTCGCTGGCGGAGCTGCACGGCCTGCCGCGCCACACCGTCTGCCTCACCCGCAACCTCAGCTTCCACCTCAACGCCCGTGGGCAGTTCGACGACCTGTGGAACGTCTGCCGGACCGCGCTGGCCGCCGTCCGCGGGCTGGACGACCCCCAACTGCTCTGCGTCACCCTGGCGAACGTCGGGGTGGCCTGCTGGAAGGTGGGCCGGTTCGAGAGCGGCCTGGAGGCCGCGCAGGAGGCCAGGGACGTGGCCGTCGCTCTCGGCGACCGGCACATCCAGGCCCACAGCGAATCGACCATCGGACTCCTCACCTCGATGCTCGGCCGGTACGAGGAGGCGCTGACACTGCTGAGCGAGGCCGTCGCCCGGTCCGCGAAGCTGGGCGCCGGCCGCGCCGAGGCGGAGGGCCTGTCCACGCTGAGCACGCTGTACGAGAAGTGGGGCCGGTACGCCGAGGCCGCCGAGACCGCCCGCCGGTCCCTGGAGATCAGCCGGTCCATCGGCTACCACGCCAACCTGATCATGTCGCTGACGGACCTGGCCTTCGCCCAGGTGGGGCTGGGCGAGCTGGAGGAGGCGGACGAGAACCTGGCGCAGGCGCGGCGGCTGAGCGAGCTGCGCACCGCTCCGGGGGACGTCGGCCTGGTGCTCGCCCTGTCCGCCCGGGTGGCGCACGCGCGGGGCAGGACCACCGAGGCCGAGGGATTCGCGGTGCGCGCCCTGGAGCTGGCCCGTACCGGCGCGACCCCGGTACGGCTGGCGGAGGTGGAGAACCTCATCGGCCATCTTCGGTGCGCGCTGGGCGACCACCAGTCGGCCGTGGTGCTGCACCGCCATGCCCGTCAGGCGGCCGTGGAGATGGGGTTCCGCTCGGAGGAGGCGTCCGCGCTGGCCGGTCTCGCCCAGGCGCTGGAGGCACTCGGCGACACGGAGACCGCCGACGGGTACCGCGCCGAGGCGGCCCGTCTCTACGCGTTCATGGGCGTCCGCAGTCCGCGGACCGTCTACGCCTGAGCCCGGGGACTGCGGCGGGCGCCGGACGGCGCCGGCCGGCGGTTCAGGGGCTGACGGGCGGCGTGGCGGGGCCGGCGTTGGTGGCGAGCACCACCGTGGTGCCGTCCGCGCCGCCCTCGGGCAGGCCGTGGCCGGTGACCACCGTGAGCGCCAGTCCCGTCATCATGAGGGCCGCGATCACGCCGGCGACGCCGCGTGCGGTCCGGACCGGGTTCCCGCTCAGGTTCTCGCTCATTTTTCCGCTCCTGTGAAGGTCTGTGGGACGTGGTGGGCGGGTCCGGTTCTTTCGGCCCGCTCTCGATGGATCCCAAGGTGCCCGGAGCCGTTCCCACGCCGTTACCGCGTCGTTCCCGGCCCCAGGGAAGCGACCAGGAACGGTGTTCCCGACATCTCCAGCGGGCGGGGACCCAGGGCGGTGAGCGCCACACTCGTCCGCATCCCGCCCGATTCGTGCCCGACGAGGTCCAGCAGAGCCCGGACCGTCTCCCGCACACCGACGCGCACCGACTCCCCGAAGGGCACCGGGGATTCGGGCCAGGTGATGTCCAGCAGGAGGTGCATGCCGGCCACGGACACCGTGTCGACGTGGCACACCGGTGCCTGGTCGTCACCGGCCGGGCCGGGGCGCCGGGCCGGGCCCTCGTCCAGGAGCCGACGCAGCTCGGCCCGGTCCGGCGGCCACGTCCCGGTCCGCTCCGGCGCGGGGACGAGGTCGCGCAGGACGTCGAGCACGGCCGGTTCGGCGTCGCCGCCGCACAGGACGAAGTCGAAGCCGTGGCCGGCGCGTTCGTCCGCCGCCAGTTCCCGGAGCGTCCGGGCCGGGTCCTCGCCGGCGGTCAGCGTCCGCTCCGGCGGCACGCCGCCGTCCTCCCCGTACGAGGTGCCGGCGGTCCCGGTACGGCGGAGTGCCCAGGCCTCCAGCCCGGTGTCCGAGACGGCACGGACCAGCCCGGCGTCGGGGGTCAGCAGCAGGACTCTGCGGGGCTTGCGCATCATGACCGTCTCATTCGTCGTCCGGCCTCGCCGGACGGGTCGGATTCCCGGGAGCGTCCGGGGCCGGAGCCGTGCAGGTGTCCGGCGGCCAGCGCCGCGTAGACGGCGGCCCCGGCGCCGAGCACCGACTCGTCGAAGTCGGCGAGCGGGGAGTGGTTGTCGGGTGCCGTACCGGGGTCGGCCCCGGGAGGCGTGGCGCCGAGGAAGACCATCGCCCCGGGCACCTCGTCGACGACCCGGGAGAAGTCCTCGGAACCGGTCATCGGCCGGGCCAGGGTCTCGTAGCCGTCCCCGCCGAACAGCTCGGCGACGGTGCGGGCCACGGTGTCCACCTCGCCCGGGTCGTTGACGGTCACCGGGTAGAGGGGGCGCCAGCACACCTCGGCCTCCACGCCGTGCGCCGCGGCCACACCGCGGCACGCCTCGGTCAGGGTCCGCTCGGCGCGGGCCCGGGCCTCGGGGGAGAACGTACGGACCGTGGTCTCGAAGACCGCGGTGTCCGGGATGATGTTGTTCTGGGTGCCGGCGTGGAAGGAACCGGTCGTCACCACGACGGGGTCGAAGACGTCGAACGCCCGGGTGACCCTGGTCTGCATCGCGAGGACCATCTCGCAGGCCACCGGTACCGGGTCCATGGCCATGTGGGGCATCGCCCCGTGCCCGCCCGCCCCGCGGACCGTGACGTACAGGTTGTCGACCGCGGCCATGGTCGGACCGCCCCGGGCGCTGAACCGGCCCGAGGGCCGTCCGGACGCGGTGACGTGCAGGGCGTAGGCGGCCACCGGCCGGGTCCCCGACGCGTCCAGGACGCCCTCGTCCAGCATGTACCGCGCGCCGTCGTACCCCTCCTCGCCGGGCTGGAACATCAGGACGACGTCGCCGGCCAGCCGGTCCCGGTGGTGGGCGAGCAACCGCGCGGCACCGGCCAGCATCGCGGTGTGCAGGTCGTGTCCGCAGGCGTGCATGGCGCCGTTGTCCGAGGCGAAGGCCAGCCCGGTGCGCTCGGCCACCGGCAGCGCGTCCATGTCGCCCCGCAGGAGCACGGTCGGACCGGGCCTCGCGCCGCGCAGCACCGCGGTCACGGAGCTGAGCCGCCGTCCGGTGGTGATCTCCAGCCCCAGCCCGTCCAGGGACCGGAGCACGGCCTCCTGGGTGTGCGGCAGGTCCAGTCCCACCTCGGGGCGGGCGTGCAGGGTCCGCCGCAGGCGGACCAGGTCGTCCTGGACGCCCCGCGCGTCGTCCAGCAGACCGTCGGTCGGGCGGCCGGTCATCGCGCCACCGCCTCGCTCAGCCGGGAGGCACGGCCACCGGCCGCCTCGTCCCGGATCACCTCGGACAGCCGCCGCACACCCTCCCGGACCTGGCCGGCGGTGGGGTAGGAGTAGGAGAGCCGGACGTTCCGCCCGCCGCCCCGGGTGTGGAACCCGGTGCCCGGCACGTAGGCCACCCCGCCGTCGACGGCGCGCGGCATCATGGCGCGGGCGTCCAGCCCGGCCGGCAGGGTCAGCCAGACGAAGAACCCTCCGGCGGGCACCGTCCAGGACACCCCGTCCGGCATGGTGGCGGCCAGCTCCTCCAGCATCGCGTCCCGTCGGCCGCGGTACAGGCTCCGGGCGACGTCGAGGTGGCCCTGCCAGGACCGGGTGTCCAGGAACCGGCTCACCGCCCGCTGGGCCAGCTTCGAATGGGAGAGCATCGCGCTCTCCGCGGCGAGGACCAGCTTGGCGGTGACGGCGCGCGGCGCACGGGCCCAGCCCACCCGCAGTCCGGGTGCGAGGGTCTTGGAGAACGAGCCCAGGTAGACCACCCCGTCCGGGGCGTCGGCGCACAGCGCCCGGTGCGGTCGCTCGCCGAAGTGCAGCAGCCCGTACGGGTTGTCCTCGACGAGCAGGACGCCGGCCCGCCGGCAGATCTCCAGCACCTCGGCCCGGCGGTCCGCGCCGAGGACCCGACCGGTGGGGTTGTGGAAGGTCGGCACCGTGTAGAAGAACGTGGCCGGGCGTCCCTCGGCGGCGAGCAGGGCGAAGGTGTCGGCCAGTGCCTGCGGGACCACCCCGTCGCGGTCCATGGCGACCTCGACGACCCGGGCCTGGTGCGCGGCGAAGGTGCTCAGGGCGGTGACGTAGGTCGGGCCCTCCGTCACCACGGTGTCCCCCGGGTTCACGAAGACGCGGGTCACGAGGTCGAGCGCCTGCTGCGACCCCACCGTCACCAGCACCTCGTCGGGCGTCGCCCCGATGCCCTCGGCCGCCATGACCCGGCAGATCTGCTCGCGCAGCACCGGGTCGCCCTGCGCGGAGCCGTACTGGAGGGCGCTCGCCCCCTCGGCGTCGAACACCTCCTGGAGGACCTCGCGCAGCGCCTGGGCGGGCAGCGCCTCCGGGCTCGGCATCCCCCCGGCGAGCGAGACGACGTCCTCCCGGGCGGCCATCGAGAACAGGGCCCTGGTCTCGGAGGGCACCATCTGGTGCGTCCGGTCGGCGAAGTGCAACGGCGGTGCCGGGACCGTGTCCAGGGGCGGGGTCGGCTGGAACGAGAGCATGACGTCTCCTGAGGGCTTGGGGGCGGCGAGGGGCGCGGCGGTCGGGCGGGCGGTCAGGCGGGGGTCAGCTCCTGCCGCGGCTCGGCCTCGTCCTTCGCCGGGACGGCGGTCCGGGGGCGGAAGCGGAGCGCGGCCCAGACCCCGCACACCGCGAACGGCACCAGCAGGGCGGCGACGGCCAGGAAGGCGGCGGTGAGCGACTGCCGGGCGGCCAGTCCCAGCACCGGCATCAGCGCGGCGGTCCCCAGACCGATCGCCAGCAGCCGCAGCGAGGCCATCTTCGCCTTGTCCAGCGGGCCGGCGTGCTGTTGGAGCAGCGTCAGGAGCAGGGTGATGCCGTTCAGGTTGGCGAAGCCGGCCAGGAAGAACCCGACGTAGTGCAGGGCCGGAGCGGTGGTGAAGGCGAGCCCCAGGGCGATCACCGCCTGCATCGACACCCAGAGCGGAAGCAGTGCCAGACGCACCGTGTACCGGGTGAAGAAGGTCGCCACGATCATCCCGGCGCCCAGCGTGCCCTCCAGGGCCGAGACCGCCCACGGCTGCCCGCCGTGCCAGGCGTCGACGAGCGGCACCACCAGGGTGGACAGGCTGTACGAGTACACGAAGTCGCCCGCGCACATCAGGACCATGCCGAACACCACGACCTCGTGGCGGTGCCTGCTGAAGAGTCCGGCCCAGTCCCGGAGCATGTCCGGCAGCGCCGACCGCAGGGTGCTGTTCCGCAGCCGCCCCACCGACTCCTGGCGGGGTGCCCGCAGCCGCGAGACGACCAGCGCCGCCACCAGGGAGACCGCCACGTCGACCAGCAGGGCCTGGGTGGCCGTGCCGACCATCAGGACCAGGCCGAGCGCCGCCATGCCGATCAGGCTGCCCGCCTGGATCGCGATGCCGATCAGGCTGTTGAAGGCCACGGCGCGGTCTCCCGCGATGTGGTGCGCGGTGAACTTGAAGAAGGCGGTGCGCTGGACGTTGTCGAAGACGGCCAGGAACACGGCGGCCGTGCCCACCACGGTCACCACGCCTCCGTCGCCCGTGGCGAGGGTCACCGTGATGACGCCCACGGTCGTGGCCCGCAGAAGGCTGCAGAGCACGTAGACGGTCCTGGAGTCGAAGGCGTCGACCAGCGGCCCGGAGAAGGGGAGCACCGCCACCGCCCCCAGCCCCTGGAGGGCGAAGATCATGGCGAAGGCCTGGGCGTCCCCGGTGTGCTGGAACAGGGTCTGCCCGAGTGCCAGGGTGTACAGGCCCATCCCGATGCTCGACACGAGCATCGAGCCGAGCATGGTGCGCGCCGTGGTGTCCCGCAGGATCATGACGTCGCCACCCGGACCGTCGCCTTGCCGGTGTTGCCACCGGCGAGCATCCCCAGGAAGGCGTCGACGATCCCGTCGAACCCCTCGGTGACCGTGTGCCGGTCCGTGACCGCGCCGGAGGCCAGGGCGGGCAGCAGCAGCTGCTCCAACTCCTCCTGCGCGTCCCGGTGGTTGCGGACCAGGAAGCCCTCCAGCCGGACGCTCTTCTCGACCAGGTCGAACAGGTTGCGCGGCGCGGGGGGCGGCTCCGTCGCGTCGTACTGGGCGATCGCGCCGCACCAGGCGATCCGCCCGAACTCGCGCATCGCCCCGATCGCGGCCTCCAGGTGCTCCCCGCCCACGTTGTCGACGTACACGTCGATGCCGTCCGGCGCGGCCTTCGCCAGCTGCTCGCCGAGCCGGCCCGCACGGTGGTCGAACGCGGCGTCGAAGCCCAACTCCTCGGTGAGCAGGCGGACCTTGGCCGGCGAGCCGGCGCTGCCGACCACACGGCCGGCCCCCATCAGCCGGGCGAGCTGCCCGGCCGCACTGCCCACGCCGCCCGCCGCCGCGGAGACGTAGACCGTCTCACCGGGGACGAGCCGGGCGATGCGGCTGAGGGCGACATGGGCGGTGAGACCGGTGCCGCCGAGGATCCCGAGGTAGGTCTCCGGCGGTACGCCGGGGGTCTGCGGCAGGACGCGTACGTCCTCCGGGTCCACCACGGCGTGGGTGCGCCACCCCTGCCGGTGGAAGACCAGGTCGCCCTCGGCCAGCGCGTCGGTGCGGGAGTCGGTCACCCGGCCGATGGACCGGCCCTCCAGCGGGGTGGACAGCTCCCATTCGGCGTCCATGTTCTCCCGCATGTACGGGTCGACGGAGAGGAGGACGTTCTCGACGAGCGCGGTGCCCGGCCGCGGGACCGGTACCGGCTCCTCGGTGAAGGCGAACTCGGCGCCGGTCGGGCGGCCGCGCGGGCGGCTCACCTGCTGGACGAAGCGTGCCGTCTGTGACATCAGGGGACTCCAGGGGTGTGCGGGGAGTGACAGGGGAGAGGGCCGGGACGAGAGGTGGGTCAGTCCAGCCGGCGGTCGATCACGGTCCGGATCTTGCCGCTGACGGGGTTGCGGTCCAGCGCGCCCTCGGGGTGGCACTCGACCACGAGCTCGAACAGCCGCAGCCCGTCGTCGTAGAAGTGCTCGCCGCTCAGCGCCGGGAAGGCCTCGGTGAGGGCGGCGTGCAGGACGGCCGGGTCCAGCTCCTCGCGCGACTCGGTGCGCAGCACCAGCGTCTCGGTGCCCTCCCGGGTGGACAGCTCCGCCTGGAGCTGGGACACCCGGAACTCCTCCAGCGCGGCGAGCATCTCGCCGTAGTACACGGTCATCGACTTGAACTTCAGCTGCCCGTCGCTGCGCCCGAGGTACTCCAGCACCCGGCCGGACACCCCGCAGGGGCAGTCGCGTTCGGTCACCCGCCCCATGTCGCCGATGCGGTAGCGGATCAGCGGCCCCTCGAACTTCTGCATCGCGGTGATCAGCAGGTGCCCGGTCTCCCCGTCCGGCAGGGGGGCGCCGTCCTCGTCGACCACCTCGACGAGGTTGTAGTCGTCGTTGACGTGGTGCAGCGTGCCGCCCAGCCGGTCGCACTGGTACCCGATCTGCGCGCCGTCGTTGGCCGCCAGGATGCTGGTGATGGACCGTGTGCCGAGCTCGTCGCGCAGCCACTGCTTGTCGGACTCGGTCATCGGCGTGCCGCCGTAGACGACCTTGTCGAGCCGCAGACCGGGATCCCTGCGCCGGGCCTCGCGGAGCAGGGGCAGGACCACCGCGGGCTGGCCCAGCAGGACGTTCACCGAGAAGTCGCGGACCAGCATCAGCATCAGGTCGGCGGTGACCTGCTGGCCGGCGGAGAACGCCTCCACCCGCATCCGGGACAGCTCGCTGGCGGTGGTCATCAGGCCGCCGTACAGACCGCCCCCGACCAGTGCGTTCAGGACCCGGTCCCCGTTGTGGACGCCGAGGGCCCGCAGCAGCGGGATCGCCTCGCGGACCATGTTCTCCCAGTCGGTCCGTGCGTACACGATGTACCGGGGCTCCCCGCCGGAGGCGCCGCTGCGCAGGACCTCGCCGCTGGGCACGGCGCCGCTGGACATGGCCCGGCCGCGGGGCAGCGACTCGGCCTCCAGCACCGCCTTCTCCAGGACGGGCAGCCGGGCCAGGTCGGCGACACCGTCGACCCGCGGCAGATCCCGGTAGTGGGCCGTGCGGCGGGCCATCCCGACGAGGTAGCGGAGCCGGGCGTCCATCCGCGAGGCCCGGTCGGGGTCGGCCCGCCGCGCGGCGTCCAGCGAGGTGCCGGCCAGGTAGACGGAGGTGAACAGCTCCCGGAACCAGGGCGAGCGGCAGTCCAGGTCCGCGACCGGTGCCTGCGGGCCCGGCCGGCCGGGCGTCGGCCGGATACGGACCGAGGGCACCCCGGGACGCACGGCTCCCGCGTACAGCTCGTCCGACGGGGTGACCGCGTCGGACGAGAGGACCACCAGGTCGGGGACCGTGACCACCGTGCCCTCGGCGTCGGTCCCGGGCGCCGCCACCTCGGCCGCGGGCAGCGGGAACCCCGGCTCGCGCAGCACCTCGAAGACGGAGCGCCACAGTGCGGGGCGGGAGGTGCGGACGAGGACCGTGTTGCCCATCGCCCAGGACAGCAGCAGGCCCCGGAGCGTGTTGCCGGCCCGGGTGTCGTCCAGGACGACACGGCCCACCGGCGTCTGCTCCCAGACGTCGCCGGTGTCGGTGAGCGGGCGCCAGGGGAACTGGCTCAGACCGCCGAGCGCCTCGTCGAGCGCCTGGGCCAGCGCGTCGGCGTCCAGCAGGGCGCCGAGTTCGAGGAGGTCGGCCTCCTTCAGGACCCGGGCCACCGGGGACGCCGTGTCGGTGGCCAGGTCCCGCTGGACGTGGTCCACGGCCAGCAGGAGGTCGGTCGGGTGGTGGCGGGTCATGCGGCGCTCCCCAGTTCGGCGGGCACACGGGTCCCGGAGACGACGGTGATGCCGTTCGCGCAGGCGCGCAGGAACCGGCCCAGCTCCTCGGCGTCGGTGTGCGAGGCCTCGATGAACACGGGGCACTCCCATTCCTGATAGGTGATGTGGCCGGGCAGCGGGCGGTCGGGCGGCAGGACGTACAGCCGGTCCACGCAGGGGTGGTCCGCCAGTCCCTCGGGCAGCGTGACCTCGGCGGTCCCGGCGGGGAGGTGGTGGCCGGGGAAGGCCAGCCAGCCGTGGTACCGGCCGCTGGGCTCGGCCGACGGCGGACGCTCCAGACCCAGCCGTACGGCGATCTCGTGGGACGGCAGGTGGACGCCCGAGTACCGCTCGTGGGCGGTGACCACACCGGCGCCGCCGACCCGGTTGGCGACCTCCAGGAAGACCAGCTCGTCGTCGGCCGTGTGGAAGGCCTCCAGGTGGACGCAGCCCTCCTCGACACCGAGGGCGAACGACACCTCCCGGGCGAGGTCGCGCTGTGCCTGGGTCAGGGGGATCTGGTGCGAGCCGAGCGGCAGCCCGCCGGCGAACTCCACCGGCTTGTTGACGTACCGGCTGGCGGCCAGCTCCAGGAACCGGCCGTCCTGCATCAGCCCGTCGATGTGCAGGATGTCGCCCTCGATGTGCTCCTCCAGCTGGTAGCTCCCCGGGTCGGGCAGCTTGCGGTAGGCCGAGAGGGCCTCCCGGGCGGTCTCCAGCACCATGACGCCCTCGCTGGACGCGCCGGAGCGGGGCTTGAGCACGGTCTTCCCGCTCCAGGGCAGCGGCCCGCAGGCGGGGGGCGCCTCCACGAAGCGGGGATGGCGGATCCCCGACCCGGCCAGCGCCTCCTTCATCCGGACCTTGTCCCGGACGAGCTCGACGCGGGCCGGCGACGGACCGGGCAGCCCCAGGTGGCGGCGGATGTGCACCGCCTCCAGAATCCCGAACTCCGAGAGCGACAGCACCTTCTCGTAGCCGTCGGACGGCTGCACCCGGGCCGTCACACCGGCCACCAGGTCGTCGTGCTCGGCCAGCGGGATCCGCGAGCAGCGCAGGTCGCCGGGGATCTGCCGCAGCGACACGGGCCGGCCCACGTACGTCACGTCGTGCCGGTCGTGGTCGATGCCGAGGTGGTAGGAGATCTTGCGGTAGGGCACCTGATGGATCACGAGAATCTTCATCCGGAGTACTCCAAGGCTGTGACGCCCCAGCTGAATCCCATGGCACTGGTGGCCAGCAGGACCAGGTCCCCCTCACGGAGCTTCTTCTCCTCCATGAGGTCGTCCAGGGCGATCAGGGTGTCGGCTCCGCCCATGTGGCCGAGCCTTCCGTAGTTGAAAACGCTGCGTTCGGCGGGGATGCCGAGCGTGGTCAGCAGACGTTCGTGCATCCCCTTGTCGCCCTGGTTGACCAGGAACCAGGCGACGTCACCGACGGTCCGTCCGGTCGCCGTCAGCGTCTCGTCGACAAGACGGGTGAAGTTCTCCACGTAGGCGGTGGCGAGACCCCGCCGGTGCGCGCCCCGCCGGATGACGACCCGGCCGTCGCGCCACTCGCCCTGGTAGTAGTCCGACCACCGGGGATCCGTGCGCATCGCCGAGTGGAGGACCCGGAAAGCAGGATCGTCATCCGCCAGCAGTACCGCCGCGCCCGCATCACCGAAATTGAAGAGCGCCTTGGAGTCCGGGTCACCGTAGTCCACCATCCTGCTCAGGCGGTCCCCGAGGAGAACCAGCGTGTACGCGCCGTGCCTGCTCCCGGCGGACTCGGCCGCCAGCCGGATCGCGGTCAGGCCGGCGTTGCAGAAGTTCGTGAGCTCGTAGCAGTGCGCGTTCCTGATGCCGAGTTCGTCCGCCACCTTGGCGGCCGGCGACCAGAACGGGACGTCCCACTCGCCGCACCCCGCGTAGATCACCTCACGGACGGCCGACCGGTCGGTCCCCAGCCGGTCCAGCAGCCGGGAGGCCGCCCGCAGAGCCAGCCCCGACGCGGTCTCGCCGTCGGCGAGGACCGGGAACGACTCGGTGTGGGTGATGGCCGCGAGGTCCGCGACGGGCACACCCGAGACCTGGTGCATGTCCCGGATGTCCGCCGTCGCGGACGGGAAGCACACGTCGAAGTCGACTATGCCGCCCACGGATCCCTCGCCTCGATGCTCACGCGGTGCACGGTGCGGTCGACGCCGGGCTCGACCGCGGTCGCCGCGTGGTAGGTCAGCTCGCACTTCCACACCACCAGGTCACGCGGGGTCCACCGGTGCGTGTACACGTGCTCCGGGTCCTGGATGAGCCGGTTGAGCAGGGCGAAGAACTCCTCGTTCTCGTTGGCGTCGAAGCCGATCACCCGCTCCATGTACTCCGGCGCCCCGTAGACGTAACGGCGGCCGGTCGTGGGGTCGGTCTTGACCAGCGGGTGCTGGACCGGCGGGTACTGCTCCTCCACCAGCGCCTTGAACTCCGCGATGGACAGCCCCGCGTGCTCGGCGGAGATGCGCTGGCGCTTGGCGACGGTGTGCACCGCGATGCGCCCCTCGATCCTCTCCTTCCACTCCTCGGGCAGGCGGTCGTAGACGTCGGCCGCGTTGGCGTAGAGGGTGTGGCCGCTGGTGCCCGGGACGTCGATGCCGTGCAGCATCGTGTAGGGCGGCGCGTCCTTCTGGTAGGAGGAGTCCTGGTGCCAGAAGTTGCCGACCCGGGCCACCCCGATCGCCATGTCGTTCTTCTTGGCGTTGGAGGAGATCATGATCTCCGCGTGCTCCGGGTGGCGGTACTTCGCCATCAGGAAGGGCTTCGGCCGGCCGATGCGGCTCGCCAGCTCGATCTGCTGCTCCGAGGTGATGTCCAGGGAGCGGATGACGACCAGCTCCCGCTCGTGCAGCAGCGTGCTCACCTTGTCCCAGAGCACGGGGTCCTGGAGGTCCTCGTAGGTCACCCCGGTCATCTCCGCGCCGATGAAGGGCGTGAGGTCGTTGATCCGGATCTCGGTCTCGATCTCGGTCACGGTCATGTTCTGTCGTCTCCTCGGTAAGGAACGGATGGCGTTCAGCTGGGGTCGTCCGCGAGGCACCGCGCGAGCGCCTCGACGAACCGGTCGATCTGCTGTTCCGTGCGGAAGGGCGCGACGGTCACCCGGAAGCGCTCGCCCCCCTTCGGCACCGACGGGAAGTTGATGGGCTGCACGTAGACCGAGAACTCGTCGAGCAGCCGGCGGGAGACGCGCTTGACCCGCGCACCGCCCGGCACCAGGACCGGGACGAGGTGGCTGGGGGCCGGGACGTGGGCGATGCCCGCCTCGGTCAGCCGACGGCGCATCAGCTCCGCGTTGGCGTGCAGGTCCTCGCGGAGCCGGACCCCTTCGGGGCCCCGGATGACCGACAGGCTCGCCAGGGTGGCGTCCAGGGAGGCCCGCGGGATGGTGGTGGTGAAGATGAACCCGGGGGCGTGGGACCGCACGTAGTCCAGCGGGACGTCGGGACCGGCCACATAGCCGCCGGTGGTGCCCACCGCCTTGCCGAACACGCCCTGTACGAAGGTGATCCGGTCCTCGCCGATCGTCTCGCAGACACCGGCCCCCGTGGGTCCCTGGACCCCGATCGCGTGCGTCTCGTCCAGATAGGTCCGCGCGTTGTACCGCTCGGCCAGGTCGCAGATCTCGCGGATCGGCGCGACGTCGCCGTCCATCGAGTACACCGACTCGAAGACGATCAGCTTCGGGCGTTCCAGCGGCTGCGCGGCGAGCGCCAGTTCCAGGTCCGTCAGGTCGTTGTGGGCGAAGATGTGCTTGGCGTTGCCGGAGGTGCGTACACCCTCGATCAGCGAGCGGTGGTTGAGCGCGTCCGAGAAGACCATGGTCTCCGGCTCGGCCCGCAGCAGCGTGGCCAGCGTCTCCACGTTGGCGACGTAGCCGCTGGTGAAGACCAGGGCCCGCTCCTTGGCGTGCCAGACGGCGAGCAGCGCCTCCAGCTCCACGTGCGCCTCGCTGGTCCCCGCGATGTTGCGGGAACCGCCGTTGCCGGTGCCGTGCCGCAGGGTGGAGGCGAGCTGGGCGTGCATCACGTCGCGGTGCTGGCTCATGCCCAGGTAGTCGTTGGTGCACCAGACCTGGATGCGGCGGCCGTGGTGCAGGGCGTGCCCCCGGTCCGCCGCGAGGTAGGAGCAGGCGACGAAGTCACGGTAGAGGCCTTCCGCCTTGAGCTGGTCGAGACCGGCCCGGAGGGCGGCGTACGCCTCCGGGGCCCGGGGCGGATCAAGGGTGGAGATCACTGTGCTGCCCTCTCGGTTCGGGTGACTCGGTCTGGAGACACCATGGGCGTCGCCGTTCCCGATCCGGTCCCCGCTGCTTCCCGCTCCCCGGGCGGTGGCTTCCCGGGCGGCCGGGGGCGAGGTGTCGGTGGCGCCCGATACCGTCACACCCATGTCCCACACGGCCGTGCTGGAAGGCGTCCTGGAGCGCATCACCTACGCCAACGAGGAGAACGGGTACACCGTCGCCCGCGTCGACACCGGGCGCGGGAGCGGCGACCTGCTCACCGTCGTCGGATCGCTGCTGGGCGCACAGCCCGGCGAGTCCCTGCGGATGGAGGGGCGTTGGGCCTCGCACCCGCAGTTCGGCAAGCAGTTCCAGGTGGACAACTACACGACGGTCCTGCCGGCCACGATCCAGGGCATCCGCCGCTACCTCGGCTCCGGCCTGATCAAGGGCATCGGGCCGGTGATGGCCGACCGCATCACCACCCACTTCGGCGTGGACACCCTGGACATCATCGAGCAGCACCCGAAGCGGCTCGTCGAGGTGCCCGGACTCGGCCCGAAGCGGACGAAGATGATCGCCGCGGCCTGGGAGGAACAGAAGGCGATCAAGGAGGTCATGGTCTTCCTCCAGAGCGTCGGCGTCTCGACCTCCATCGCCGTGCGCATCTACAAGAAGTACGAGGACGCCTCGATCTCCGTCGTGCGGAACCAGCCCTACCGGCTGGCCGCCGACGTCTGGGGTATCGGCTTCCTCACCGCCGACCGCATCGCCCAGGCCGTCGGCATCCCGCACGACAGCCCGGAACGGGTCAAGGCGGGCCTCCAGTACGCGCTGTCGCAGTCCACCGACCAGGGGCACTGCTTCCTCCCCGAGGAACGCCTCATCGCGGACGGGGTGAAGCTCCTCCAGGTCGACACGGGGCTCGTCATCGAATGCCTGGCCGAACTGGCCGAGGACCCGGAGGGCGTCGTACGGGAGAAGGTCCCGGGCCCCGAGGACGGGCAGCCCGTCACCGCCGTGTACCTGGTGCCCTTCCACCGCGCCGAGATCTCGCTCGCCACCCAGGTGCGGCGTCTGCTGCACACACCGGAGGACCGGATGCCGGCCTTCGGGGACGTCGACTGGGACAAGGCGCTGGCCTGGCTCGCCCGGCGTACGGGGGCGAAGCTGGCGCCCGAGCAGGAGGCCGCCGTCCGGCTCGCGCTCAGCCGCAAGGTCGCCGTCCTGACCGGCGGTCCCGGCTGCGGCAAGTCGTTCACCGTCCGTTCCGTCGTGGAGCTGGCCCGCGCCAAGCACGCCAAGGTGGTGCTGGCCGCGCCCACCGGCCGGGCGGCGAAGCGGCTCTCGGAGCTGACCGGCGCCGAGGCGTCCACCGTGCACCGGCTGCTGGAGCTGAAGCCCGGCGGGGACGCCGCGTACGACCGGGAACGGCCGCTGGACGCCGACCTGGTGGTCGTCGACGAGGCGTCGATGCTCGATCTGCTGCTCGCCAACAAGCTCGTCAAGGCGGTGGCACCCGGTGCCCACCTCCTCCTGGTCGGGGACGTGGACCAGCTGCCGTCGGTCGGCGCGGGGGAGGTGCTGCGCGATCTGCTCGCGAAGGACGGCCCGGTGCCCTCCGTCCGGCTGACCACGATCTTCCGGCAGGCCCAGCGGTCCGGGGTCGTCACCAACGCCCACCGCATCAACGCGGGGGTCCCGCCGATCACCCAGGGGCTGAGCGACTTCTTCCTGTTCGTGGAGGACGAGACCGAGGACGCGGGGGTGCTCGCCGTGGACGTCGCGGCCCGCCGCATCCCCGCCAAGTTCGGCCTGGACCCCCGCCGTGACGTGCAGGTACTCGCCCCGATGCACCGCGGCCCGGCGGGTGCGGGACATCTGAACGGACTGCTCCAGCAGGCCGTCACCCCGGGCCGCCCCGATCTGCCGGAGAAGCGGTTCGGCGGCCGGGTCTTCCGCGTCGGCGACAAGGTCACCCAGATCCGCAACAACTACGAGAAGGGCGAGAACGGCGTCTTCAACGGCACGGTCGGCGTGGTCACCGCCCTCGACACGGACGAGCAGACGCTGACCGTCCGCACGGACGAGGACGAGGAGATCGGGTACGACTTCGACGAGCTCGACGAGCTGTCCCACGCCTACGCCATGACGATCCATCGCTCCCAGGGCAGCGAGTACCCGGCGGTCGTCGTCCCGGTCACCACCAGCGCCTGGATGATGCTCCAGCGGAACCTGCTGTACACGGCGGTGACCAGGGCGAAGAAGCTCGTCGTCCTGGTCGGTTCGCGCAAGGCCATCGGGCAGGCGGTCCGCACGGTTTCCGCCGGCAGACGCTGTACGGGACTGGCTTTCCGGCTGCGCGGAGGCGCGGCAGGAGACTTCGCGGAAAAATGATCGATCAAAACGGTGGGAAACATCACTACGCCCTTCCGGAACCGGATAAGAGGGGGCAGGATGAGAAAGTTGACGGCACTCAGTGCCGTCGGTAGGTCCAATGGACGACCCCGAGTGCACTCTCCTGAGCCAAATGGGGGAGGGTGGAGACAGTCAGGGCACCTCGAAGAAGAGGCACTACGTCGGTGAGGGATGACGTGAGCGAGCACACCAACAACGCTGTAGTACTGCGGTACGGCGATGACGAGTACACCTACCCGGTGATCGACAGCACCGTCGGCGACAAGGGCTTCGACATCGGGAAGCTCCGGGCCAATACGGGCCTGGTCACGCTGGACAGCGGATACGGCAACACCGCCGCCTATAAATCCGCCATCACCTATCTCGACGGCGAACAGGGCATCCTGCGCTACCGCGGCTACCCGATCGAGCAGCTCGCGGAGAGCTCGACGTTCCTCGAGGTCGCCTACACGCTGATCAACGGCGACCTTCCCAAGGTCGACGAGCTGTCGGCCTTCAAGAACGAGATCACCCAGCACACGCTGCTGCACGAGGACGTCAAGCGCTTCTTCGACGGCTTCCCGCGCGACGCCCACCCGATGGCCATGCTGTCCTCGGTCGTCAGCGCGCTGTCCACGTTCTACCAGGACAGCCACAACCCGTTCGACGAGGAGCAGCGTCACCTCTCGACGATCCGGCTGCTGGCCAAGCTCCCGACGATCGCCGCGTACGCGTACAAGAAGTCGATCGGTCACCCGTTCGTCTACCCGCGCAACGACCTCGGTTACGTCGAGAACTTCCTGCGCATGACCTTCTCGGTCCCGGCCCAGGAGTACGTGCCGGACCCGATCGTCGTCTCGGCGCTCGAGAAGCTGCTCATCCTGCACGCGGACCACGAGCAGAACTGTTCGACCTCCACCGTGCGTCTGGTCGGCTCCTCGCAGGCCAACATGTTCGCCTCCATCTCCGCCGGCATCTCGGCGCTGTGGGGCCCGCTGCACGGTGGCGCCAACCAGTCGGTGCTGGAGATGCTGGAAGGCATCCAGGCCAACGGCGGCGACGTCGACTCCTTCATCCAGAAGGTCAAGAACAAGGAGGACGGCGTCCGCCTGATGGGCTTCGGCCACCGGGTGTACAAGTCCTTCGACCCGCGCGCCAAGATCATCAAGGCCGCGGCCCACGACGTCCTCTCCTCGCTCGGCAAGTCCGACGAGCTGCTGGACATCGCGCTCAAGCTGGAGGAGCACGCGCTCTCCGACGACTACTTCGTCTCGCGCAACCTCTACCCCAACGTGGACTTCTACACGGGCCTGATCTACCGGGCCATGGGCTTCCCGACCGAGATGTTCACCGTGCTCTTCGCGCTCGGCCGCCTCCCCGGCTGGATCGCTCAGTGGCACGAGATGATCAAGGAGCCGGGTTCCCGCATCGGCCGCCCGCGCCAGATCTACACCGGCGAGGTCCTGCGCGACTTCGTCCCCGTCGAGAGCCGCTGAGGCCCGACCGCCGGTTCCGGCCCGCCGGGACCACCGGGCCCTGAGGGTCCACTGCCTTCGCCCCGCGTACCGCGCTCGCCCATGGAGTGCGGTGTCCGGGGCGATTCGGCGTTCCGGGCAGGTCGGCCACGGCTGCCGGCAGGGCCGCACCACGCGAGAAGCGCCCCGCCCGCCGATCCCCCCACGGGTCGACGGACAGGGCGCTTCCCATATCCCGGAGCGGATTCCCCCCACGGGATCCGGCCGGGCGTCTGCGAGGGAGCCGAGGCTCCCAGGTGTCCTGCGATGGCGCGTATTCAGTTCGGTCCCGCTGTGCGATCTGCCGGGGTACGTACGCACGGGAGGGCCGCTCAAAGCTCCCCGGTGCACGTGCCCCGGCCAACGCTTGCCCGGAGCGTCCCCCAAGACACTCCGCCGGACGTCCCCCAAGACATCCTTGGCATCGCACTCTTAGACTCACCAACCCACCGGATGGTTACCCTCGAATCGGTGTGATCTAAGTCTCTTTGTAGTAATTATGTGAAGGAGCGCAGCCGTAGGCTGTTCGTCACGACGAATACCGACGAAAACGCCATCGCCGCACCCGCGATCATGGGGCTGAGCAGCCCGAACGCAGCCAGAGGCAGTGCGGCCACGTTGTAGCCGAAGGCCCAGAAGAGGTTGCTTCTGATGGTCGACAGCGTACGCCTCGACAGCCGGATGGCGTCAGCGGCCACCTTGAGATCTCCACGAACCAGCGTCAGGTCGCCCGCTTCGATCGCCGCGTCCGTCCCTGTGCCCATCGACAGACCCAGATCGGCCACGGCCAGCGCCGCCGCGTCGTTGACCCCGTCACCGACCATCGCCACCGACCGGCCCTCGGCCTGGAGGCGCCGGACGACGTCCACCTTGTCCTCGGGCATGACCTCCGCGTAGACCTCGTCGATCCCGACCGCGCGGGCCACGGCGTCCGCGACGGCCTGGTTGTCGCCGGTGAGCAGGATCGGCCGCAGCCCCAGGGCGCGCAGCTCCGCGACGGCGTCCGCGCTGCTGTCCTTCACCGCGTCGGCGACCTCCAGCACCCCCCTGGCCGTGCCGTCCCAGGCGACCGCGATCGCGGTGCGCCCCTGGGCCGCGGCGTCCGTCATCGCGTCGGACAGGGAGGGCGGCAGGCCGATCCCCGCGTCGGCGAGCAGCTTGGGCCGGCCGGCCAGCACCTCGTGGCCCTCGACCGTCCCGCGTACCCCGAGGCCGGGGACGTTGGTGAACGACCCGGGTGCGGGCAGCTCCCCGGCGATGCGGTCGGCGGCCCCGGCGGCGACGGCCTGGGCGATCGGGTGCTCGGAGGCGTGCTCCAGGGCGCCCGCGAGGCGCAGGACGTCTGCCTCGCTCGTACCGGCCGCGGTGTGCACGGCGCCGAGGGTCATGCGGCCGGTGGTGATCGTGCCCGTCTTGTCGAGGACGACCGTGTCCGCCCGGCGCGTGGTCTCCAGGACCTCGGGGCCCTTGATGAGGATGCCCAGCTGGGCGCCGCGCCCGGTGCCGACCATCAGGGCGGTGGGCGTGGCGAGTCCGAGGGCGCAGGGGCAGGCGATGATCAGTACGGCGACCGCCGCGGTGAACGACGCGGTGACGTCGTCGGTGACGAGCAGCCATGTGACCAGCGTGCCCAGGGCGATCAGCAGCACGACGGGCACGAAGACGGCGGAGACGCGGTCCGCGAGGCGCTGGGCGGCGGCCTTGCCGCTCTGGGCGTCCTCGACGAGCTTCGCCATCCGGGCCAGCTGGGTGTCCGCTCCGACCCGGGCAGCCTCGACGACCAGCCGGCCCGAGACGTTGAGCGTGGCACCGGCGACGAAGTCACCGGGGGCGGTGTCCACGGGTACGGACTCCCCGGTGAGCATCGAGGCGTCCACGGCCGATGACCCCTCGACGACGGTGCCGTCCGTGGCGATCTTCTCGCCGGGCCGGACGACGAAGTGGTCCCCGACGGCGAGCCGGCCCACCGGGACGCGCACCTCCCTGCCGTCGCGCAGGACCGTGACGTCCTTGGCGCCCAGGTGCATCAGGGCGCGCAGGGCGGAACCGGCCCGGCGCTTGGACCGGGCCTCCAGGTAGCGGCCCAGCAGGATGAAGGTGATGACTCCGGCGGCGACCTCCAGGTAGATGGTGGAGGAGGGGTCCGAGCGGGAGACGGTGGCCTCGAACCCGTGCCGCATCCCCGCCATCCCCGCGTCGCCGAGGAAGAGCGCCCACACCGACCAGCCGAACGCGGCGAGGGTGCCGACCGACACCAGGGTGTCCATCGTCGCCGCGCCGTGCTTGAGGTTCGTCCAGGTGGCGCGGTGGAAGGGCAGTCCGCCCCAGACGACCACGGGGGCGGCGAGCGTGAGGGAGAGCCACTGCCAGTTGTCGAACTGGAGGACGGGGACCATGGCCATCAGGACCACCGGCACGGCGAGCGCCACGGAGACCAGCAGGCGCTGCCGCAGCGCCGCCAGCGCGCCGGCGGCGCCGCGGTCGGCGGCGTCCTGGGCGGTGGTGCGGTCGTCCTCGGCGGCACCGGCCTCCTCGCCGGGGGTGCTCGCGCGGGACGCCGTCGTGTCGGCGCGGGTCCCCGGGGCGGCCGGCGGTGGTGCGGGTGCCGCCCGGGGGACGGGTTGCGCGGTGTAGCCGGTCCGTTCGACGGTGGCGACGAGGTCGTCGAGCGTCGTCCCGGCGGCGAACCGCACGCGGGCCTTCTCGGTCGCGTAGTTGACGGTGGCGGCGGTGACGCCGTCCATGCGGTTGAGCTTCTTCTCGACGCGGGCCGCGCACGAGGCGCAGGTCATCCCGCCGATCGTCAGCTCCGCCTCGGAGGTCTCCGCCGTCGGGGCGTCGGCTGTGGTGGTGCCTGCCATGTCCGGACTCCTGGGGTGGACGCGGTCCGGGCCGCCTCCTCACCGGCGTCCGCTCGCGCGGATCTCCCGATGACGGAACCGGCCCGGCGGGTGGGGGGGAAGGGGTGCGGGCCCGGGAGGGGGCCGTGCCGCCGGGGGCCGGGGTACCCGGGCCCGGCTCCCTCAGGCCCGGCCCACGAGCTCGTAGCCGGCCTCGTCGACCGCGGCACGCACGGCCTCCTCGGGCAGCGCGGCCGCGGAGGTGACGGTCACCCGGCCGCTCGACGCCTCGGCCGTGACGGAGGTGACGCCCTCCAGCCCGGAGATCTCCTCGGACACGGCGCCCTCGCAGTGGCCGCAGGTCATGCCCGTCACCTCGTACACCGTGGTGACGCCGTCGGCCGGGGCGTCCGCCGCCCCGTCGTGGCAGGAGCCGGTGGACGAGCAGCAGGAGCCGGCGGTCGGGGCGGTCTCGGTCTCGGCGGTCATGGTGTTCTCCTCTTCGCGGGCACACAGGGACGGGCGCGAGGGGTCACCGGAAAGGCCGGTGTGCCCTCACTACGTCCATACTATACCCCTAGGGGGTATCAATGTCGTATGTCGTCGCCCCGGGCGGCCGTTCGCGGGAGGGCGTGCGTCACCGGCCCCGGTTGCTCGGCCGGGACGCGATCCAGGCGTGGACCGTGTCCTCGTACCAGTAGGGCTTCCCGTGCCGGACGGCGTCGGGTGCCGGCAGCAGGCCGTGCTTCCGGTACGAGCGGACGGTGTCCGGCTGGACCTCGATGTGCGCGGCAATGTCCTGGTACGACCAGAGCTTCCTGTCCGTCATGGATGACACCTCTCCGTACCTCCGTGCCCTGTACACCGTGTTCTCTGTTCCGTTGAACGAGGGGGCCGTCGGACGGGCAGGGGCCGTCGCAAGCCTGTGACACAAACCCGACGGAATGCGCACATGCGTGACACGTGCGTGACGGGCGGGGCAGCTGTGCGCGGAGTGACGGGAGGGGTGGGGGAGCCGGGAGAGGAGCGGGCGCGTCGGGAGGGAAAGGCGGGACCGGAGGGTCAGGCGGTGGGGCGGGCGGGGCCGCAGGTCCGGAGGAACGCGCGGGTGCGGCGGGCGATGGGCAGCGGCCGGTCGGGCGGGCAGGGGTACATGTCCTGCTCGACGATGGCGAACAGGTCCTTGCCCAGGGCGCGTGCGGCGTCCAGGACCGGTTCCAGCGGGGGTACCCCGCCGGGCGGCTCGCACATCACCCCGCGCGCCACCGCCGGCCCGAACGGCACGCCGTGCGCGACGACATCGGCGAGGACCACGGGATCGACCTGCTTGAGGTGCAGATAGCCGACGCGCTCGCCGTACGTCTCGATCAGCTTCACGCTGTCGCCGCCGCAGTACGCGTAATGGCCGGTGTCGAGGCAGAGCGAGACCAGATCCGGGTCGGTGGCGTCGAGGAAGCGGTTGACGTTCTCCTCGCCGTCGATGTGCGTGTCCGCGTGCGGGTGCACCACGATCCGCAGCCCGTAGCGGTCCCGCACCTCGCGGGCCAGCCGCTCCGTCTGCGTCGTGAGGTCGCGCCACTGCGCAGCCGTGAGCGTACGGTCCTCCAGCACCTCGCCCGTCCTGTCGTCCCGCCAGAACGACGGGATGACCACCAGGTGCCCGGCGCCCATGGCCTGGGTGAGTGCCGCGTTGTCGGCGACATGTGCCCAGGTCCGGTCCCAGACGTCAGGGCCGTGGTGCAATCCCGTGAAGACGGTCCCCGCCGAGACGGCGAGACCCCGCCGGGCGGTCTCGTCCCGGAGCCGCGCGGGGTCGGTCGGCAGGTAGCCGTACGGGCCGAGCTCGATCCACTCGTAGCCCGCCTCCGAGACCTCGTCCAGGAAGCGTTCCCAGGGCACCTGTCGCGGGTCGTCGGGGAACCACACCCCCCACGAATCGGGTGCCGAGCCGATGCGGATGCCGACCGGAGACGGTGCGAAGGAGGTCATATCGCCCACTTTCCTGGCCTCTTGAGGGGGTGTCAAGGGTTCCTCCGAATGTCCGGACAAAGTGTTGACAGGGTTCCTGGGTAGGGCTAGACCTGGGGCCAGTCGAAGGGATGTGTATGCCTGAGCCGTACGACGTGATCACCATGGGCCGGATCGGTGTGGACATCTACCCGTTGCAGACCGGTGTACCGCTGGCCCGCGTCGAGACCTTCGGGAAGTTCCTCGGCGGTTCACCGGCCAACGTCGCCGTGGCCGCGGCCAGACTGGGCCGACGCGTCGCCGTGATCACCCGGACCGGCCGCGATCCCTTCGGCGACTACCTCCACCACGCCCTGGCGGAGTTCGGTGTGGACGACCGGTGGGTGACCCCCGTCGCGGAGTACCCGACGCCGGTCACCTTCTGCGAGATCTTCCCGCCGGACGACTTCCCCCTCTACTTCTACCGGCAGCCCAAGGCGCCCGACCTGGAGATCCGCGGGGGCGAACTCGACCTGGACGCCGTGCGCGAGGCCCGCGTCTTCTGGATGACCGGCACCGGACTGTGCGCCGAACCCAGCCGCACCGCGACCCTCACCGCCCTCCGCGCCCGCAGCGCGGCACCGGGCGGCGCGACCCCGCGGGCCACCGTCTTCGACCTGGACTGGCGCCCCGTGTTCTGGGGCGGGGGGAGCGACGCCGACGGCCCCGCCTCCTCGGCGCCCGCCCATTACCGCGAGGCGCTCGGCCACGCCACGATCGCCGTCGGCAACGTCGACGAGTGCGAGATCGCCACCGGCGAGCGCGAACCGTACGCCGCCGCCCGCGCCCTGCTGGCCGCCGGTGTGGAGCTCGCCGTCGTCAAACAGGGGCCCGCCGGTGTCCTCGCCGTCCACCGGGACGGCACCTCGGCCGAGATCCCGCCCCTGCCGGTGGACGTGGTCAACGGGCTGGGCGCCGGGGACGCGTTCGGCGGCGCCCTGTGCCACGGGCTGCTCGCCGGCTGGGACACGGCACGCGTCATGCGGTACGCCAACGCGGCCGGCGCCATCGTCGCCTCCCGCCTCGCCTGTTCCTCGGCGATGCCCTTCCCCCACGAGGTCGAACAGGCCCTCGCCGACGGTGCCGTGCCGGAGGCGGCGGCGCCGGCCCGTGCGACGGGCCCGTCCGGGACCGTCCGGTGAGCGCGCCCGCCGCCGAGAGCGTCGGCGACCTCGTCCGGCTCCGGGCCCACCGCCCCGAAGCCGTCGCCGAGGCCGCCGAGGCCCGCAGCAGGCGGCCTCTCCTCGGATCCTCCGGGCGGCTGATGATCATCGCCGCCGACCATCCGGCGCGCGGCGCGCTGGCCGTCGGCGACGACGCCTACGCCATGGCCGACCGCTTCGACCTGCTGCGCCGGCTCCGGCTGGCGCTCTCCCGCCCCGGGGTCGACGGTGTGCTGGCCGGAGCCGACGTCCTGGAGGACCTGCTGTTGCTCGGCGCCCTGGAGGGCAAGGTCGTCCTCGGGTCCATGAACCGCGGCGGCCTCGCCGGGGCCGCCTTCGAGCTCGACGACCGCTTCACCGGCCACCGCCCCGCCGACCTCTTCCGCCGGCGCTTCGACGCGGGGAAGCTCCTGCTGAGGATCGACCACGGCGACCCCGGCTCGCTGGAGACCCTGCACACCGCCGCCCGCACCGTGGACGAGATGGCCGCCCTCCGGCTGCCGGTGTTCGTCGAGCCGTTCCTCTGCCGCCGTACAGACGACGGCGGACTGCGCACCGACCTGACACCCGAGGCCGTCGCCACCTCGATCGCCGTCGCCTCCGGCCTCGGCGGCACCTCCGCCTACACCTGGCTCAAGGTCCCCGTCACCGACGACCCCGACGACATGGCCCGGGTGATGCGGGCCTCGACCCTGCCCGCGGTCCTGCTCGGCGGCGAGGTCGGAGGCGACCTGGACCAGGCGTACGAGAAGTGGCGCACCGCGCTGCGGCTGCCGACCGTCCGGGGGCTGGTCGTCGGGCGCTCGCTGCTCTATCCGGCCGACGGGGACGTGGCCGCCGCCGTCGACACGGCCGTCGGACTGCTGTGAGCGCGGGACCCGGCACCAGGACGAGCGGCCACGGGACGCGGAAGGGGTAGGGAGAAGGCATGACGACGCGCGACGATCAGCAGCGGTACCACCTGCCGGCCGGCCGGGCGGCGAGCGGCCCCTACACCCTCGACATCCACCCCGGGACCGCGGGCTGGGACCGGTCGAGCCTGCGTGTCCTGGAGCTCGCACCCGGCGGTGTCCATACCCTGGAGACCGGCGACAGCGAATGGATCGTCCTGCCGCTGGCCGGTGGCTGTACGGTGCAGGCGGCAGGTGTCGACTTCGAACTGCTGGGCAGGGAAGACGTGTTCAGCGCCGTGTCCGATTTCGCCTATCTGCCCCGTGACACCCGCGCCCAGATCGCCTCCGGCGCAGGAGGCCGCTTCGCCCTGGCAGGAGCGAAGTGCGAGCGACGACTCCCCGCTCGCTACGGCCCCGCGCCGGAGGTACCGGTGGAGCTGCGCGGCGCGGGGACCTGCTCACGGCAGGTCAACAACTTCGCGGCCGCCGACACCTTCGCCTGCGACCGGCTCATCGCCGTCGAGGTGCTGACCCCCGGCGGCAACTGGTCCTCGTACCCGCCGCACAAGCACGACGAGCACCTCCCCGGCGTCGAGTGCGAGCTGGAGGAGATCTACTACTTCGAGGTCGAGGACGACGGCCTGGGCTACCACCGGGTGTCGCCGTCCCGCGCGGACGGCACGGACGTCCTGGCCGAAGTCGCCACCGGGGACGCCGTCCTGATCCCCGACGGCTGGCACGGCCCGTCCATCGCCCCGCCCGGCCGCACCCTCTACTACCTGAACGTCATGGCGGGCCCCGGCGAGGAGCGCGCGTGGCTGATCCGCGACCACCCCGACCACCGCTGGATCCGCGACACCTGGCCCGGCCTGCCCGTCGACCCACGCCTGCCGCTGTACGGCCCGCCGCCCGGCACGACCGGCCGCTCGACCCCGCCCCAGGACCCGGAGGCCACCCGGTGACCGACCCGTCGCGCACCCCCTCACCCGCGTCCACCCGCAGGCTCACCACCGCCCAGGCCCTGATCACCTTCCTGGCCCGGCAGTACACCGAGCGCGACGGCCGCCGCCGACGGCTGATCGGGGCCACCTGGGGCATCTTCGGCCACGGCAACGTCGCGGGCGTCGGCCAGGCACTCGTCGAGGCGGGCCCCGCCATGCCCTACTTCCAGGGCCGCAGCGAACAGGCCATGGTCCACGCCGCCGTCGGATACGCCCGCCAGTCCGGCCGCCTCTCCGCGCACGCCGTCACCACCTCCATCGGCCCCGGCGCCACCAACCTCGTCACCGGCGCCGCCCTCGCCACCGTCAACCACCTCCCGGTCCTGCTGCTGCCCGGCGACACCTTCGCGGCCCGGCCCGCCGACCCCGTGCTCCAGCAGCTCGAAGTGCCCCACACCGGCGACATGTCGGTCAACGACTGCCTGCGCCCGGTCTCCCGCTACTTCGACCGGATCACCCGCCCCGCGGCGCTGATCCCGGCCGCGCTCCAGGCCATGCGCACGCTCGCCGACCCGGCGGCCACCGGCGCGGTCACGCTCGCCCTGCCGCAGGACGTCCAGGCCGAGGCGTACGACTGGCCGGCGGAGTTCTTCGCCGAGCGGGTCTGGCACGTCCGCAGGCCCGCCCCCGACCCGTACGAACTGGAACAGGCGGTCCGGGCCGTGCGCGCCGCCCGCCGCCCCCTGGTCGTCGCGGGCGGCGGTGTCCACCACAGCGCCGCCGAGGAGACCCTCGCCGCGTTCGCCGCCGCCACCCGCATCCCCGTCGCCTCCACCCAGGCCGGCAAGGGTTCGCTGCGCCACGACCACCCGGCCGACGTCGGCGGCATCGGGCACACCGGCACCGCCACCGCCGACGACCTGGCCCGCGACGCGGACCTGGTGATCGGCGTCGGCACCCGCTACACCGACTTCACCACCGCCTCCGGCACCCTCTTCGCCGCCCCGGCCGTCCGCTTCCTCAACCTCAACGTCACCGGCTTCGACGCCCACAAGCTCGCCGCCCTGCCCCTCGTCGGCGACGCCCGCACCTGCCTGGAGGAGCTCGGCGCCGCCCTCGCCTCACGCGCGTACCGGGTGGACGCCGCCTACGAGACGGAGTACACCGAAGCCAAGGACCGCTGGGAGCGGCGCGTGGACGCCGCGTTCGCCGCCCCCGACGAGGACGCCCGCCCCACCCAGGCCCAGGTACTCGGCCTGCTGGACGCCCTGGTCACCGACGACGACATCCTCGTCAACGCGGCCGGTTCGCTCCCCGGCGACCTGCACAAGCTGTGGCGGGCCCGCTCCCCGCGCCAGTACCACGTCGAGTACGGCTACTCCTGCATGGGCTACGAGATCCCGGCCGCCCTCGGCGTCCAGCTCGCCGCACCCGGCCGCCCCGTCTGGGCGCTGGTCGGCGACGGCACGTACCTGATGAACCCCACCGAGATCGTCACCGCCGTCCAGGAATCCCTGCCCGTCAAGCTGGTCGTCCTCCAGAACCACGGGTACGCCTCCATCGGCGGCCTCTCCGAGTCCGTGGGCGCTGAACGCTTCGGCACGGCCTACCGCTACCGGGACCAGGACGGCGGCTACACGGGCCTGCCGCTCCCCGTCGACCTCGCCGCCAACGCCGCCTCGCTCGGCATGCGGGTCCTGCGGGCCCGCTCCGTGCGCGACCTGCGTGAGGCCCTGGCCGAGGCGCGCGGCGCGGACCGCCCCACCTGTGTCCACGTCGAGACCGCGACGGCGGACGCGGAGTCGGGGCCACCTCCGGCCCAGGCGTGGTGGGATGTGCCCGTGGCCGAGACCGCGCACCGGCCGCCGGCGGCCGAGGCCAGGAAAGAGTACGACCGGCAGGTCGCGGCCCGGCGCCACCACCTGTGAACCGCGACGCGCACCCCGAACCGCCGCCACTCATCGAAGGAGCCCAGCCATGAAGACCCTCAACCACTGGATCGGTGGCAAGTCCGTCGAGGGCACGTCGGGCAACTACGGCCCCGTCACCGACCCGGCGACCGGTGCCGTCACCACCCAGGTCGCCCTCGCCTCCCCGGGCGAGGTGGACGCGGCGGTCGCCGCCGCGAAGGACGCGTACGCGACCTGGGGCACCTCCTCGCTCTCCGCCCGAACCGCGGTCCTCTTCCGCTACCGCGCCCTGCTGGACGCCCACCGCGACGAGATCGCCGCGCTCATCACCGCCGAGCACGGCAAGGTGCACTCCGACGCCCTCGGCGAGGTCGCCCGCGGCCTGGAGATCGTCGAGCTCGCGTGCGGGATCACCACCCAGCTCAAGGGCGAGCTGTCCACCGAGGTCTCCAGCCGGGTCGACGTGTCCTCGATCCGGCAGCCGCTCGGCGTGGTCGCGGGCATCACCCCGTTCAACTTCCCGGCCATGGTGCCGATGTGGATGTTCCCGCTGGCCGTCGCCTGCGGCAACACCTTCGTCCTGAAGCCCAGCGAGAAGGACCCCTCGGCCGCCAACCTGCTGGCCGAGCTGGCCGCCGAGGCGGGCCTGCCCGACGGCGTACTGAACGTCCTGCACGGGGACAGGGTCGCCGTGGACGTGCTGCTCGCCCACCCCGACGTCGCCGCCGTCTCCTTCGTCGGCTCCACCCCGATCGCCCGCCACATCCACGCCACCGCCTCCGCGCACGGCAAGCGCGTCCAGGCGCTCGGCGGCGCGAAGAACCACATGCTGGTCCTCCCGGACGCCGATCTGGACGCCGCCGCCGACGCCGCGGTCTCCGCCGCGTACGGTTCCGCCGGTGAGCGCTGCATGGCGATCTCGGCGGTCATCGCCGTCCGTTCGGTCGCCGACGCCCTGGTCGCCCGGATCAAGGAGCGCGCCGGGAAGATCACCATCGGCCCCGGCACCGACCCCGCCTCCGAGATGGGCCCGCTGATCACGGCCGCCCACCGCGACAAGGTCGCCTCGTACGTCAAGGGCGCCGCCGCCCAGGGCGCGGACGTGGTGCTGGACGGCACGGACTTCACGGTCGAGGGCTACGAGGGCGGCCACTGGATCGGCCTGTCCCTCCTGGACAACGTCTCCACGGACTCCGACGCCTACCGGGACGAGATCTTCGGCCCGGTGCTGTGCGTGCTGCGCGTGGACACGTACGAGGAGGGCGTCGCCCTCATGAACGCCTCACCGTTCGGCAACGGCACCGCGATCTTCACCCGCGACGGCGGCGCGGCCCGCCGCTTCCAGCTGGAGATCGAGGCCGGCATGGTCGGCGTCAACGTGCCGATCCCGGTCCCGGTGGGCTACCACTCCTTCGGCGGCTGGAAGGACTCCCTCTTCGGCGACCACCACGTCTACGGCAACGACGGCGTGCACTTCTACACCCGGGGCAAGGTCGTCACCACCCGCTGGCCCGACCCGGCGGACACCCCGGCCGGCGTGGACCTGGGCTTCCCCCGCAACCACTGAGCTCCACGCCGGGCCTGGACAGCGGGCCGCCGCATGGTCTCTCCTGTACTCCGTAGGGCCCGCTCCCTGCCGGGAGCCACTGCCAGGTGATACGTCACCGGCAGGGAGCGGGGGTCAGACGGGCCTGCCGGCACTCCACTTGTTGGCCTCGCGGACCTTGGCGAGCAGCTCCGCACGGCGCTGCTCGCCGGCCGCCGCTTCCGTGACCGGGTCCGCCTCCCGGTCCGCTTCCTCGGGCTGCGGGTCCGGTGCCTGTTCCACGACGCCGCTCACTCGGGGCGCCGGTGCAGGGCCGCGGTCAGCCGACGCGCCGTCTCCAGGTTGCAGCGTCCCAACTCGACCAGCGGTGTCGGTTCCCGCGCGGCGAGCGAGGCTGCGTCCAGGCCCAGCGAAGGCAGCGTCACCCCCACTGCGGTGAGTGCGTGCCACAAGTCCTCCCTCGCCGTCTCGGCTTCCCTGATCCGTTCTGCGGCAGTGCTGCCGGTCCTGCCTTGAGCTGTGTGCACGGGCGGTACTCCTTGGTGGGTCGAGCTTGAGTTGTTCCACCACTGAGCATCGGTCCGTATCGCTACGATCACCAGGTGTAGTCGTTTTCGAGGTGCCGAGTGAAAACGGGGATCGTCGTGCCCGCACCGAAGAAGCTCGACCCGGCGCAGTCACTCGCGGCGCTCTACGGGGCGATGCTCCGGAAGTTCCGGACCAGAGCGGGCTGGACCCAGCGGGAGCTGGGGGACAGGGTCCCGATCGCGCACAGCCGCATCGCGCAGTTCGAACTGGGCAACGAGACACCGGTTCCGGATGTGGCCGAGGCATTGGACCGGCTGGTCAAGGCCGACGGTGAGCTGATGGACCTGTGGCGGCACGTGGTGCGGACGCCGATTCCTGACTGGGCGCAGCGATACGTGAACCTGGAACCTCAGGCCGCCAAGATCCGCAAATACCAGGCCCAGACCGTCCCTGGGCTGTTGCAGACGGAGGCGTATGCGAGAGCCCTGCTCGCCGGGTCGCGCCCAAGCGTCGGTGCCGCTCTGGAGAAGCTGCTGACCGCGCGACTGGCCCGTCAGGCGATACTCGGCGCGGAGACGGCCCCCGTGTTGTGGGCCATTCTGGACGAGGCGGTACTGCGGCGGCCGTTGGGAACTCCGGACGCGATGAAGCAGCAGCTCGAGCACTTGATCGCTGTATCCGACCTGCATAGCGTGGTACTGCAGGTGCTAGAGCTCGACCAGGGAGACCACCCGTTGCTGGGCGGGTCCACCACGGTCCTGTCCTTCTCCGCGCAACCTGACGTGGCGTATGTCGAGAGTGCCTTCTCCGGCGAACTCGTGGAGCATCCTGGAACGGTGGCGGAGTTCGCGCTGGCGCTTGATCACTTGCAGGCACTGGCCCTCTCGCCCCAGGCGTCTGTCGACTTGATCCGCTCCATCATTGAGGAGAAGTACTGTGACCCCCGACTCCCGGCCCGCGTGCGACGCCGCCGCTTGGCGCAAGTCCAGCTACAGCAACGGGCAGGGCGGCGACTGCGTCGAGGTCGCTGACGGCGTCCCCGGCGTCCTCCCCGTCCGTGACAGCAAGCGCCCCCACGGGCCCGCGCTCATGTTCGGGGCCGCGGCCTGGTCCGCCTTCGTCGACGAGGTGAAGGCGCGTCGCCGGGCCTGAGGAAAACCAGGTGCCGGGACGCGGTGGCCTCGCCCATCCTGAGACGCATGAACGTCCAGGCCACCCCGCCCCGTTACGAGATCCGCGCCCAGCACACCGCCGCGACGGTCACCGTGTACCAGGCGTACCGGCCCGCGATCGGGCTGCCGGCCGCCCGTGACGGGCGGTTCCCGGCAGCGTGGAAGCGGGACCGGATGACGTGGGTAAAGCCCAGCTTCCTGTGGATGATGTACCGCTGCGGGTGGGGCGCGAAGGAAGGGCAGGAGGTCGTCCTTGCCGTCGAGGTCGAACGGGCCGGCCTGGCCTGGGCGTTGGCGAACGCGGAGCTGTCCCACTACGTACGCGGTGTCCACCCGGACGAGGCCGCCTGGAAGCAGGCCCTGCGGTCCGCCCCCGCCCGGGTCCAGTGGGACCCCGAGCGGGACCTGAACCTGAACCCGCTGCCGTACCGCTCGCTCCAGCTCGGGCTGTCGGGCGAGGCGGCGCGGAGGTACGCGGACGAGTGGACCGTGTCGATCCGCGATGTGACGCCGCTGGCGCGCGACGTGCACGCACTGGTCAGGGCGGGGGACCGGGACCGGGCCGCGAGCCTCCTGCCGACGGAGACGCCACTGCACCTGCCCGCACCTCGACCGCTACCGGTTCCGTCTGACGGCTGAGTGCGCCGCACAACCGGTGTGGGGCTGCGAGGAGTTGGCTGGGCTGGGCCTCTCGGCGTAGGGGAGGTGTGCCATGTGGGGCGTTTCGCGTGACATTCCGGAGTCGACGAAAGTGCTCAAGAACGACCGACCGCGCCGATAAAACCCTTGGTCACGGAGTCTGCTCCCCGCGCATGCGGGGATGGTTCTCCCGGTGAGAACGAGGACACCGCCGGTACCACCTGCTCCCCGCACGGCGGGGGACGAGCCCGGTGGGGCTGTCCTGCTCCGGTCTCACCGGGCTCCGTCTTCGCCCCCGCCGGGCCCCACCCACCCCGCAGCCCCCAGCACCTCCGCCGCGATGTCGCCCACCGTGCGGCCGTCCGTGGGGATCCTCACCGTGTCCGGTGGGGACTGTGCGTCCAGGAGGCGGGCCTTGCGGGCGCTGCCCGCGACTTCGCGGTCCAGCGCGGAGCCGATTTCGCGGGCCGTGAGACGGGTCAGGGTCGTGGTGTCGGAGGCGGTGAGCAGGACGCGGATGATCCGTACGCCGGGGCCGAGGGCCCGCTCGAACATCACGGCCGAGTCCGGCAGGACGCTCACCGTGTTCGAGTAGACGAGGCGGCGGTAGCCCAGCGCCGCGTACGTGCCCCACACCGCCGTCAGGTTGGCTTCCGTGACCGCCGAGCGGCGCGGGTCGCCGGGTGGAGCCGGGTGGACCTGGCCCAGGTAGTCGCCCTCGATGACCGCGTGTGCGACGCCCGCCTCGCGGAGCCGGTCGGAGATCTCCCAGCCCACCGTCGTCTTGCCGACGCCCGCCCGGCCGCCGATGAGCAGCGCCTCGGTGGGGCCCGGGTCCGGGTGGGCGATGCCGTCCGTGCCGTCGATGCGGTCCATGCGCGTACCCTGCCAGGCTCCGCGCGGCCCGTGCGAGCGGATTACGCCCCGCCCTCCGGCTCCCCGTCGCCGAACTCCCAGCCCAGCATGGCGAACACCCCTTCGTCCTGTGCCCCCGTCGAGCCGTACGTCGCCACCGCCGCCCGGTTGTCCCGTTCCACGCCGACCCACATCCCGTAACAGCCGCGCTCCCGCGCCTCGGAAGCCAGCGCCGCGGTCAGCGCCCGGCCGACGCCCCGGCGGCGGTAGGCGGGGGCCACCGACAGTTCGTACAGGCACATCTCCGTCCCCTTGTCCGGGTGGAGCATCTCGATGCCCGACACGAACCCGGCCGGGCGGTCGTCCACGTACGCGAGGAGCAGCAGGTGGCCGGCCGCGGTGAGGAACCGGGCCGCCCACTCCTCGCGCGGCGGGCTGTCGAACAGATCGCCGGCCGCGAGGAGTTCCTCGGTGGTGGTGGCGCGACGGATGCGCATCGGCGGGCCCTTCGGGTCGGCGGTGTACCGCGTGCGGAGTACGGGGTGGACGATCGGTACCCCTCAGGGAGGTCCGCAACCTCCCCCCGGGGCACTCCGGCACCCCGTGGGACAGCCCTTAGGGTCGGAGCATGGAGATTCCGACTTCCCGGTGGCGCCCCCGGCTGCCCCGCACCCGGGGCAGGTGGGCCGCGCTCGTCGCCGTGCTCGTCCTGCTCGCGGGCGCCGGTACCTGGACCGCCGTGGCCGACGACAGCGCGCCGACCGTGCACCGCGAGGACCGGATGATGCGGATGAACGGGGTGTCCGTCGACACCTCGTACTTCACGGCCGGTGGCTCGCGGCCCAGGCCCGCCGTGCTCATCGGCCACGGCTTCGGCGGCAGCAAGAACGACGTGCGGGCCCAGGCGGAGAAGCTGGCCGCCGACGGGTACGCCGTCCTGACCTGGTCCGCGCGCGGGTTCGGGAAAACCACCGGGGAGATCACCCTCAACTCGCCGGAAGCAGAGGTCAAGGACGTCTCCGGGCTCATCGACTGGCTGGCCACCCGGCCCGAGGTGCGGCTCGACGCCGAGGGTGATCCGCGCGTCGGCGTCACCGGTGCCTCGTACGGCGGGGCCGTGTCCCTGCTGGCCGCCGGGTACGACCAACGGGTCGACGCCGTCGCACCGATGATCACCTACTGGAACCTCGCCGACGCCCTGTTCCCCGACGGGGTGTTCAAGAAGCTCTGGGCCGGGATCTTCGTCACGACCGGCGGCGGCTGCCAGAAGTTCGAGAAGCGGCTCTGCGAGATGTACGAGCGGGTCGCGGTCAACGGGAAGCCGGACGCGGCCGCGCGGACGCTGCTGACGGAACGTTCCCCCGTCGCCGTGGCCGACCGCATCGACGTCCCCGCGCTGATCGTCCAGGGCCAGAGCGACTCCCTCTTCCCGCTCGACCAGGCCGACGCCATGGCGAAGGCCATCCGCGGCAACGGAGCCCCCGTCGCCGTCGACTGGATCGCCGGCGGCCACGACGGCGGCGACGCCGAGAGCGACCGCGTCCAGCACCGGATCGGCCAGTGGTTCGACCGCTACCTGAAGGACGACAAGGGCGCCGACACCGGGCCCGCCTTCCGGGTCACCCGCACCGGGGGCGTCGACTCCACCGACGGGGCGGCCCTCAAGCGCGGTGCGGACGGGCCCACATACCCCGGGCTGACGAGCGGCGGGAAGGAGGTCGCGCTCGAAGGGCGGCGGACGCAGACGTTCCGTAACCCCGCCGGGGCCAACCCGCCCTCCGTCTCCGCCCTGCCGGGCATCGGCGGCGGACTCTCCCAGCTGTCCTCGCTCGGCGTCGGGCTCTCCCTCGACTTCCCCGGGCAGTTCGCACGCTTCGACTCCGCCCCGCTGGGCAAGGCCGTCCGCGTCACCGGCTCGCCCACCGTCCGGGTGACCGTCAAGGCCGACCAGGGCGACGCGGTCCTCTTCGGCAAGGTGTACGACGTCTCCCCGGACGGCAAGCAGCAGGTCCTGCCGTCCCAGCTCGTCACCCCGCACCGGATCACGCCGGGACAGCAGGGCAGGCCCGTCGAGCTGACGCTGCCCGCCGTCGACCACGAGCTCGATGCCGGGCACCGGCTCCGCCTCGTGCTGTCCGCGACCGACCTCGGCTACGCGTCACCGGCCGAGCCCGCCACGTACACCGTCACCCTCGACGGGCCGCTCACCGTCCCCACCGCGCCCGCGGTGAAGACCGCCGCGGCCTCGATGCCGTGGTGGACCTGGGGACTCCCGGCCGCCGGGCTGCTCGTCGCCGCCGTCCTGCTGCTCACCACGCGCAGGCGCTCCACGGTCCCCGCGCCCGACCCGGACCTCGCCGAGGTGCCGCTGCGGATCACCGGCCTGTCCAAGAAGTACTCCGGGTCCACCGACCGGTACGCCGTCCGCGACCTCGGCTTCCAGGTCGAGAAGGGGCAGGTCCTGGGCCTGCTCGGGCCGAACGGGGCAGGCAAGACCACCACCCTGCGGATGCTGATGGGGCTCATCGCCCCCGATGCCGGTGAGATCCGGGTCTTTGGGCACGCCATCCGCCCCGGGGCGCCCGTGCTGTCCCGGGTCGGGTCCTTCGTCGAAGGCGCGGGCTTCCTGCCGCACCTGTCCGGCCGCGCCAACCTGGAGCTGTACTGGCAGGCCACCGGGCGGCCCGCCGAGGACGCGCGCCTGGACGAGGCCCTGGAGATCGCCGGGCTCGGCGACGCCCTGGCCCGTGCCGTGCGCACCTACTCCCAGGGGATGCGCCAGAGGCTGGCCATCGCCCAGGCCATGCTCGGCATGCCGGACCTGCTCATCCTCGACGAACCGACCAACGGCCTCGACCCGCCCCAGATCCGGGAGATGCGGGACGTGATGATCCGGTACGCGGCCGGCGGCCGCACCGTGATCGTCTCCAGCCACCTGCTCTCCGAGGTCGAACAGTCCTGCACCCACCTCGTCGTCATGGACCGGGGCCGGCTCGTCCAGGCCGGGCCCGTCGCCGAGATCACGGGTTCCGGCGACATGATCCTGGTGACCACCGCCGGGGAGGTGTCCGAACCGCTCGCGGAGAAGGTCGCCGTGCTGCCCGGAGTCGGCTCCGCCGTCCGCACCGACGACCGGCGCGGGCTGCTCGTCCGGCTCGACGGGGCGACCGTCCCCGGCCTCGTCGCCGAACTCGTCCGGCTCGACGTGCCGGTGACCGGCGTCGGACCGCACCGCCGCCTGGAGGACGCCTTCCTCACCCTCATCTCCGGAGGTTCCGCATGAGCCCCGCCACCGAGCTGCAGAGCCTCGCCGAAGCCCCCGGCTACCAGGCCCGCCGCACCCTGCCGCTGCGCGTCGAGGCGATGCGGCAGCTGCGCAGGCGCCGCACCCTGCTCATGGGCGGGGTGCTGGCCGCCCTGCCGTTCGTGCTGGTCATCGCCTTCGCGATCGGCGGCACACCCGGGGGCGAAGGGGGCGGCCGAGGCGGCTCGCGCATCAACCTCATGGACGTCGCCACCGACTCCGCCGCCAACTTCGCCGCCGTCAACCTGTTCGTCTCCGCCGGCTTCCTGCTGGTGGTGCCGGTGGCACTGTTCTGCGGGGACACCGTCGCCTCAGAGGCGAGCTGGTCCTCGCTGCGCTACCTGCTGGCGGCACCCGTGCCCCGGGCCCGGCTGCTGTGGAGCAAGCTGGTCGTCGCGCTCGGCTTCAGCCTGGCCGCGATGGTGCTGCTGCCGCTCGTCGCCCTGGCGGTGGGCGTGGCCGCGTACGGCTGGGGGCCGCTGAGGCTGCCCACCGGCGGGGCGCTCGCCACGGCCGACACCGTGCCGCGCCTGGCCCTGGTGGTCGTGTTCGTCTTCGTCTCCCAACTCGTGACGGCCGGGCTGGCGTTCTGGCTGTCGACCAGGACCGACGCACCGCTCGGCGCGGTCGGCGGTGCCGTCGGGCTCACCATCGTCGGCAACGTCCTGGACGCCGTGACCGCACTCGGCTCCTGGCGCGAATTCCTGCCCGCGCACTGGCAGTTCGCCTGGGCCGACGCGCTCCAGCCGGACCTGGAGTGGAGCGGGATGGTGAAGGGCGCGGCGGTCTCGGTGACGTATGCCCTGATCCTGTTCGCCCTGGCCTTCCGGGGGTTCAGCCGTAAGGACATCGTGTCCTGAGCCCCGGAACACCGGGGGAGGACGAGCCCGGCCGAAGGAACCGTACGGGCTCGCACGGTGTGCGGAAGTCGCCGCGCGAGCCCGGTCCTTCGCACCGCCATGGGCGCCACGTCCTCCGTACCGCTGACGGCCGCCGTGATCGTGACCGTCTTCAGGCCGGCTTCCTGTCTGCCTTCCCGGTCGCGGTCATGCCCGGTCCCGCGGCCCTGCCCGGCGACGGGCCCACCGGGATGCCATAGGAGTTCCCTATGTCGCCTGCTGGTATTTCCTCTTTGCCTTTCATTGTTTTCCGGACGTAGCGTGAAACAGGTCGGCGAGGCGCGCACCGCGATCGATTCGAAGAATCGCACTCCATGCACTTCGCCCCTTCATTCGTCGAGTGGACGAATACGCAATCGAAAGGAACGGCGACATGGCCGCAGCAATGGAGAACGCGGGAACGCGTGAGCTCGCGGGAAAGCGGGCCGTGGTCACGGGCGGTTCGCGCGGAATCGGAGCGGCGATCGTGCGCCGGCTCCTGGACGCCGGTGCCGAGGTGCTCACCACCGCCAGGTCGAAGACGGGCACGGTGCCGGAAGGCGCCGCCTTCGTGGAGGCCGATGTGCGGACACGGGCCGGAGCGGAGGCGGTCGCCGAGGCCGCGCGGGAGACGCTCGGCGGGGTGGACGTCCTGGTCCACAACGCCGGTGGAGCACGGCCGTTCACCAGTGCCCTGGCCATCCCGGACGAGGAGTGGCAGGACCAGCTCGACCTGAACTACCTGGCATCGGTGAGGCTGGACGCGCTGCTGGTCCCCGGGATGCGTGAGCGGCGTTCGGGCGCGGTCGTACACGTCTCCTCCGCCGCCGTCCCCACCTCGGCACCGCCGTTCCTGCACTACACGGCGGCGAAGGCGGCGCTGGAGAACTACAGCCGGGGACTGGCCCTGGAAGCGGCCCCGTTCGGGGTCCGGGTCAACGCGGTGTCCCCCGGCAGGACCGCCACCCCCGGCGGCGAGGCGACGCGGGAGTTGTGGGCGAGCATCCACGAGGGGCCGGGCCAGGACGACACGGCCCCTCCGCTGGGTCGCGAGGGCCGGCCCGAGGACATCGCCGACGCGGTGCTGTTCCTCGTGTCGGACCGGGCGAGCTGGCTGACCGGACGGAATCTGACCGTGGACGGCGGTGAATTCCCCGTGGGGTGACGCCGGTGAAATCGAAGGAGGAATTCGGCGAAGAGAGCAAGGAGCGAGGGACCGGAAATGAATGAAAAGTACAGCGGTAAGAACGTCGTGATCACGGGCGGCGGGAGCGGCATCGGCTTCGCGACGGCGAAGCTGTTGGTGGACGCCGGAGCCCGCGTGGTGATCACCGGCCGTTCCCGGGCCACACTCGACGCCGCGACAAAACGCCTCGGCAGGAACGCGACGGCCGTCCGGAGCGACGTGTCCTCACTGCCCGACCTGGACGCCCTGGCGGCCCGTGTACGAGACGAACTCGGCACGCTGGACGCCCTGTTCGTCAACGCCGGCATCACCAGCGCCATGCCCTTCGAGTCGACGACCGAGGAGATGTACGACGAATCCTTCGCGATCAACGTCAAGGGCGCCTTCTTCACCGTCCAGAAGCTCGCACCGCTGCTGAACACGGGCGCCGGTGTCGTCCTCACCACCTCGGTCGCCAACGTCATGGGCATGCAGGAGACCAGCGTCTACGCCGCCGGCAAGGCGGCGCTGCGCTCGATGGCCCGCAGTCTCTCCCGCGAGCTCCTCCCGCGGGGGATCCGCGTCAACGCGATCAGCCCCGGCCCCATCGACACGGGGTCCCTGGAGAACGCGATGGGCAAGGAAGCCGCCGATCAGTTCAAGGCGCAACGGGTCGCGGAGAACCCGATGCGACGTTTCGGGACCCCGGAAGAGGTCGCCGGAGCGGTGGCGTTCCTGGCCTTCGACGCCACTTACACCACAGGGACCGAGCTCGTGGTGGACGGAGGCGTGACCCAGCTGTGAGCGGGGTCCGACCCGTCTCCCGGGAAGCCGGCGGAGTGCCAGGTCTCCTGACGCAGGAATTCGAGCAGGGCCGTCTCGGCCGGGCCCGCGTCGGGCCGGATCGCGGCGACCGTGGGTATCGAAACGGCGGGAAGGACGGGACGCGTGAGGTGCTCGAACCCGGGAGGCACCGCGGAGGCCGGGACGAGGGTCACCCCCAGGCCGTTCGAGGCCCAGCGCACGGCCGTCGCCGTCTGGGAGACGCGGGCGACCGTGGTCGGGGCCAGCTCGTTGTCCCGCAGCACGTCCCGCAGTACGCCGTCGAGCGCGCTGCCCTGGTCGAACCTGATCCACGGCTCCCGCGCCACGGCGCGCAGCTCGACCCGGTCCTCGGCGAGCTGTGCGTGCTCGGGACCCAGCACCACGACGAACTCCTCGTCGCCCAGGTGGTGGCCCCTGTACAGGCCCTCCCCGCACGGTCCGCCGATCAGTCCGAGGTCCACCGCTCCCCGGCGCGCCAGCCGCTCCAGCTCGACGGGGTTCGCCTCCTCGAACACGGTGATCTCCAGCCGCGGGAAACGGCGGCGCAGCGCGCGCAGCGCGCCCGGCAGCTGCCGCGTGCCCAGCCCCATCTGCGCCGCGACCACCAGCTCGCCCTCCAGCTCGTCGGCACCGGCCCGCGCCGTCGCCTTCGCCCGTCGCGCCGCCCGCACGGCGACCTCGGCGTCCCGCAGGAACGAGCGACCGACCGCGGTGGGCACCAGCCCGGTGGGCGTGCGGGCGAACAGCGTCACGCCGAGGTCCCGCTCCAGGCCGCGGATCTGCTGGGACACCGACGGCTGGGCGACATGCAGCAGCTCCGCCGCCGCCGTCACCGAGCCCTCCTCGGCGACGGCCAGGGCGTACTCGAATTGGCGCAGACTCATCGGCTCCCGCTTCCTCCCCGCGGTGGCCCTCGGCGCACCCCGCTGTGATGGTGGGTAACCCGGTTTCGCCTGCGGAGATTCCCCTGAGGGCCGTATCCCTCAGGCGAGGTGGAAGACCTCGGTCAGCGGGACCATCGCCTCGTCGGGCGCCTCCGGCTGCTCGAAGAACTCCGCCATCTCGCGCTGCCACCGCTCGTTGACCTCGGTCGCGGCCATGGCCTCGCGGGCCGCGTCGAAGTCCTCCGTCTCCAGATAGCCGACGAGCAGACCGTCCTCCCGCAGGAAGAGCGAGTAGTTGCGCCAGCCGGAGGCCGACAGCGCGTCGAGCATGTCCGGCCACACCGCCGCGTGGCGCGCACGGTACTCGTCGGCACGCCCCTCGCGCACCTTCAGCAGAAAACAGACGCGTTGCACGGATCCGCCCCGCTCAGAAGTCGAACCGGTCGATGTTCTTCGCGTCGAACACCGTCGGTTCGCCCAGGATGACCTCGCCGTCCTTGCCGACCGTGTACTCGCCGAGCTCGCCCGCCGTGAACGTCTCGCCCTCCGCGCCGGTGATCTGCCCCGACGCCAGCGCGGCGGCCGCGTACGAGGCGAGGTACCCCAGCTCCTCCGGGTTCCAGAGGGAGAACTGCTCGACCGTGCCGTTCTTGACGTAGGCCCGCATCTGGTTCGGTGTGCCCAGCCCGTTGAGGACGACCTTGCCCTTGTACGAGGAGTCGCCCAGATAGCGGGCCGCGGCGGCGATGCCGACCGTGGTGGGCGAGATGATGCCCTTGAGGTCCGGGTAGGCCTGCAGAAGGCCCTGCGTCTGCTGGAACGACTTCTGGTCCGCGTCGTCGCCGTACGCGACCTTCACCAGCTCCATGTCCTTGTACGCGGGGAGCTTCAGCTCCTCCTTCATGTACTCGATCCAGGTGTTCTGGTTCGTCGCGTTCTGGGTGGCGGACAGGATCGCGATCTTGCCCTTGTGGCCGATCTGCTCGGCGAGGTGCTGGACCAGGCTGCGGCCGATCTGCTCGGAGCCGGCCTGGTTGATGAAGAGCTGGCGGCAGTCCTTCGCCGTGTCGGAGTCGTAGGCGACGACCTTGATGTCCTTCTTCATCGCCTGCTTCAGCGGGCCGCACACCGCGTTCGGGTCGTTGGCCGCGATCAGGATCGCGTCCTGGCGCTGCTGGATCAGCGTGTTGATGTAGCTGACCTGGGAGGAGGCGTTGGCGTCGGACGGGCCGACCTCCTTGCCCGTGCCGCCGTACTCCTTCGCCGCGGCGATCCCCGCCTCGTCGAGGATCTTCTCGTAGGGGTTGTTGATCTGCTTGGGCAGGAAGGCGAGCTTCAGGCCCTTCTTCAACGGCGCGTCCGGGTCGGCCTTCGCGGAGCCCGTGGCCTTGGCACCGCTCTCGCCCGCGCTGTCCTTCGTCGTGCCGGAGCAGGCGGTGAGGGAGAGGGCGAGGCAGACGGCGGTGGCGGCGGTCGCGACGGCGCGGCGCCCGACGGCGTTGCGGAGCATCATGGCGGCGTGGTGCCTTTCGACGAGGAGGAGGGGATCACGGCGTACGCGCGGCCCGCCGGTGCCGTCGTTCGACGACGCCGGCGACGACCCGCGGGGTGAGGACGGAGGCCACGAGCAGCAGGCCGGTCACGATGACCTGGACCTCGCCGGCGACGTCGTTGAGCGTGAGCAGGTTCTTCAGGACACCGATCAGCAGGACCCCGGCGACCGCGCCGAAGAGCGTGCCCTTCCCGCCGTCGAAGTCGACGCCGCCGAGCAGCACGGACGCGATCACGAGCATCTCGAAGCCCAGTCCGTTGTCGGCGCGGGCGCTTCCGTACCGGAGGGTGAAGACCACACCCGCGAAGGCGGAGAACAGCCCGGTCACGACGAAGAGCAGCAGCTTGATCCGCTTGACCCGGACGCCGGAGAAGTAGGCGGCCTCCTCCTGGGAGCCGATCGCGAAGAGCGAGCGGCCCAGGCCGGTGGCGTGCAGGACGACCGCGGTGACGGCGGCCAGCACGACGAAGAGAAGCACCGGGTAGGTCAGGAAGGTGCCGGGGACGGTCGTGGTGTCGACGGCCCAGTCGGCGTACGCCTGCGGGAAGTCGGTCACCGCGTCGCTGCCCAGCGCCACCGAGGCCAGGCCCCGGTACAGCGCCAGCGTGCCGATCGTGACGGCCAGCGACGGCAGCCCCACCCGGGTGACCAGCCAGCCGTTGAGGAGACCTCCGGCGACGCCGACCAGCAGCACCACCGGCACGATCGTCTCGAAGGCCCAGCCCGCCTCCCAGAGCGCGCCGGTCAGCGCACTGCCCAGTCCGAGCATGGAGGCGACCGACAGATCGACCTGCCCGGCGACGACCAGCAGGGTCATCGGCAGGGCGATGAGGGCGACTTCGGCGATGTCGTTGAAGGCGAACGCAAGGTTCTCCCGCGAGCCGAAGCCCTCCGTGCCGGCGAGGCCGACGACGAGGACCGCGACCAGCAGCACACCGACCGCGGTGTCCCAGCGCAGCCCCGGGCCGCGTACGCGTGAGGCGGGAGCCTTCTGTGTGTCAGGCGCCGTGGACATGGCGGGCGCTCCTCTTCCTCAGTGCGGCGGTCACCCGCAGGTTCACGACCCGGTCGACGCTGATGGCCAGCAGGAGGAGCGCACCGGTGATCGCGCCCTGCCAGAAGGCGTCCACCTTCAGCACGACCAGTGCGCTGCCGATGGTGGTGAGCAGCAGGGCGCCCAGCGCGGCGCCCCAGACGGTCCCGGTGCCGCCGGTGATGGCGACCCCGCCGACGACGACGGCGCTGACGACGGTCAGTTCCCAGCCGTGCGCGTTGTCCGCGACGACGGTCCCGAAGCGGGCCAGCCACAGGGCCCCGGCGAAGCCCGCGACGGCCCCGGAGAAGGCGTAGGCGGCGAGCACCCGGCGGCGGATCGGGATCCCGGCGAGGCGGGCCGCCTCGGGGCTCGACCCGATCGCGTAGAGCTCGCGCCCCGAGCGGTAGCTCCGCAGGTAGTACGCGGTCGCCGCGAGCAGCGCGACGGCGATCAGCGGCAGGTACGGCACCCCGAGCACGCTGCCGCTGCCCAGGCCCAGGACCGCTCCCGGCACGTCCGCCGCGCTGATCTGCTCGCCCCGCGCCCACCAGTAGTCGACGCCCTGGATGATGTAGAGCATGCCCAGGGTCACGACGAGGGCCGGCACCTTGCCGAAGCTGACCAGGGCCCCGGAGACCAGACCGCAGACCACCCCGATGGCGACACCGAGCAGCATCACGGTCAGCACGCCGTGGTCGGTCCCGGCGACGAACTTCCCGCAGGCGAAGGCCGAGAGGCCGACGACGGAGCCCACCGACAGGTCGATGTTGCGGGTGACGACGACGGCTGACTGGCCGACCGCCAGGAGCACCAGGATCGACGCGTTGAGCAGCAGGTCCTTGATGCCCTGGTCGGACAGGAAGCGCGGGTTGGCGAGCCACGTGCCGAGCACCAGCAGGACCAGCGCCCCCGCGATGGAGATCTCGCGGGCCCGGAAGACCGCGTCCACGAGCGAGGAGGCGCTCCGCTCCGGAGCCCGGACGGCGTCCGTGTCCGGGGGAGTGCCGACGGTCGCGGTCATGCCGCGCTCCTTTCCGTACGTCCGGTGGCCGCGGCCATGACCGACTCCTCGGTGGCCTCGGCACGCGGGATCTCGGCGGCGAGCCGCCCCTCGTGCATCACGAGGACCCGGTCCGCCATGCCGAGGACCTCCGGCAGGTCGGAGGAGATCATCAGGACCGCGAGGCCGTCCGCCGCCAGCGCCGACAGCAGCCGGTGCACCTCGGCCTTCGTGCCGACGTCGATCCCCCGCGTCGGCTCGTCGACGATCAGCACGGAGGGGCCGGTCGCCAGCCACTTGGCCAGGACGACCTTCTGCTGGTTGCCGCCGGAGAGCACGCCCACGGAGTCGGCCAGCCGGTTGTACTTGAGCTGGAGGCGCACCGCCCAGTCGGCGGCCCGGTCGTGCTCCAGCGCCCGGCTGATCAGCCCGCGCCGGCGGATACTGCCCAGACCGGTGAGCCCGATGTTCCGTTCGATCGACATCTCCATGACCAGACCGCGCTGCCGGCGGTCCTCAGGCACGAGGGCCAGTCCGGCCGCCATCGCGGCGGTGGGCGACCCGGGCCGCAGCACCGCGCCGGCCACCTTCACCTCGCCCGCGTCGGGCCGGTCGACCCCGAAGACCGCCTGGGCGACCTCGGTGCGCCCGGCGCCGACCAGGCCCGCCAGCGCGACGATCTCGCCGCGGCGCACGTCGAACGACACGTCGTGGAAGACCCCTTCGCGCGTCAGCCGGTGGACGGACAGGGCCACGTCGCCGACCTCGGCGTCCTGCTTCGGATAGAGGCCGTCGAGGTCGCGGCCGACCATCCTGCGCACCAGGTCGTCCTCGGTGAGGCCCTCCAGCGGCTCGGAGGAGACCCACCGGCCGTCCCGCAGGGTCGTGACGCGCTGGCACAGCTCGAAGATCTCGTCGAGGCGGTGCGAGACGAAGAGCACCGCCGCGCCCTCGGCGCGGAGCGCCCGGACGACGGAGAACAGCCGGGCCGTCTCACTCCCCGTCAGGGCGGCGGTCGGCTCGTCCATGATCAGCACGCGGGCGTCGAAGGAGAGCGCCTTGGCGATCTCGACGATCTGCTGGTCGGCGATCGACAGGCCGCGGGCGGGGCGGTCCGGCGCCAGGTCGACGCCCAGTCTGCGCATCAGCCCGGCGGTGGTCGCGCGCACGGCCCGGTGGTCGATGCGGCCCCCGCCGCGCCGGGGCTGACGGCCCATGAAGATGTTCTCGGCGATCGACAGATCGGGGAAGAGCGTCGGCTCCTGGTAGATGACGGCGATCCCCGCGTCCCGGGCGTCCGCGGGCCCGTGGAAGACGACCGGATCGCCGTCGAGGCGCACCTCACCGCTGTCCGGGCGGTGCACCCCGGCCAGGGCCTTGATGAGGGTCGACTTGCCCGCGCCGTTCTCGCCCGCGAGCGCGTGGGCCTCGCCGGGGAACAGCCGCAGGGAGACGTCCCGCAAGGCCCGCACGGCGCCGAAGGACTTGCTCACCCCCTGGAGGGCCAGGACCGGGGCCGGGCCCCGGCCCGAGTCCGGGTCCGGGCCCGAGTCCGGGTCCGGACCCGGGGAGGACTGGTTCATGTGAGCTCCTCAGCGGTGGGACCGTGTCGCGTCACTCGTCCGTGAAAGGTTTCAATGAGGTTGCTCGGAAGCTAAACGGGGATTGCAGGCACAGTCAATGGGGTGGTGGCGAGAAGTTCCTCGAACGCCGGGGCGAGCGTGACGGGGATGGGGGGATCGGGCGGTCACCCTTGACAGTCTTCGGGTCGGCCCACTATCTTCCTCGCGCTTGAATCGATTCACGCGTCCGGGTGGGGTGGAGCGTCAACGGGGGAGACCGGCCCCGGCCGGGTGACGGGGGCCCAGGAACACGGCGAGTCCCGCCTTGCCGGGGACCGGTGCCGGGAGCTGATGCCAGCCCGCGCGCCGGTAGAAGCGCACCGTGGACGCGGCGTGCACGGAGGTGAGCAGCCAGCACCGGCCGTCCGGCGCCTCCCGGGTGACCGCCGCCAGCAGCGCGGCCCCCGTACCGGTGCCGCGCGCCGCCGGGGCGACGGCCAGTTCGTCGACCTCCAGGGCCCCGCTCAGCCACTCCCGCACCCGGCCGGGGCCGAGCGCGCGGGCGACGTGTCCGTAGCTGCGGTCGGCGGGGAAGGGTGCGGGGGTGGTCCAGGCGGTGGCGAAGCCGGTGACGGTCCCGTCCGCGCCGAGGGCGAGCCCGGCGGTGAACCCGGGCCGCTCCGCGTCGGTGGCGAGCCGCTCGGTGTACTGCCCGGCCGCCGCGGGGTCCTCGTTCCAGGGCGGGGCCGTGAAGACCTCCGCGTAGACCCGCCCGATCCCGTCGGCGTACGCGCGCACGCCCTCCCCGCCCACGGTCCGTACCTGCACGGTCGCCCCTCCCGCAGTGCCGTCCGGTGCGGAAAGGATAGGGCCCGGCTCAACGACCGCCGGGCCCTTTCCGGACCAGGTGCGCGGTGAACCAGTCCCGGGCCAGCTCCGCGACCTGTTCGAGAGCTCCCGGCTCCTCGAAGAGATGAGTGGCACCGGGGACGATCTCCAGCCGGTTCTCGCAGTGCAGCGCCTCCCGCGCCCGCCGGTTCAGGTCGATCACCGTGGTGTCGTCCCCGCCCACGATCAGCAGCGTCGGTGCCCGTACGGCGGCCAGGTCCGCACCCGCGAGGTCCGGGCGCCCGCCGCGGGAGACCACCGCGCCGATCCCCGAGTCCGTCGCGGCCGCGGCCCGCAGTGCCGCGGCCGCACCGGTGCTCGCCCCGAAGGAGCCGACCGGGACGGCCACCCGGTGGCGCAGCCACCGCGTGGCGTCTGCCAGCCGGTCCGCGAGCAGGCCGATGTCGAAGACGTTCGCCCGGTCGGCCTCCTCCCCGGGCGTCAGCAGGTCCAGGAGCAGCGTGCCGAGGCCGGCCCGGTTCAGTGTCCTCGCCACCGCACGGTTGCGCGGGCTGTGGCGACCGCTGCCCGAGCCGTGCGCGAACACCACCACCCCGCCGGTGGCCGCGGGCAGGACGAGGTCCCCGGTCAGCCCGGTGCCGCCCGCCTCCACCTCGACCGTCTCGGCCGCCGGGCCGCCGTCGCCCGCCCGTGCCAGCAGGGCCACCACCTCCTGGTCGGAGGTCTGTGAGAAGTCCTGGTACCACTCGCCGACCGAGGAGAACGGAGCCGGGGCGGACAGGCACACCACCTCGTCCACGTCGTCGCGCAGCCGGGCGACGACGTCCGGCGAGGCCACCGGGACGGCCAGCACGACATGAGCGGCGCCCTGGGCCCGCACCACCTGGCAGGCCGCCCGGGCGGTCGCGCCGGTGGCGATCCCGTCGTCCACCACGATCACCGCGCGCCCGCGCAGCGGGAGCCGTTCCCGGCCCTTCCGGTAGGCGTGCGCCCGTCGCGTCAGTTCCTCCTCCTCGGCGCGCTCGACCGCCGCGAGGTCCTGCTCGCGGACCCCGGCGTGGCGGACGATCTCGTCGCTGATGACCCGCGCACCGCCCTCCCCGATGGCCCCGAAGCCCAGCTCGGGGTGGTAGGGGACGCCCAGCTTGCGGACCACGGTCACGTCGAGGGGGGCGCCGAGCGCCCGTGCCACCTCGAACGCCACCGGGACCCCGCCGCGGGGCAGCCCCAGGACCACCGGTTCGCGTGGTCCCAGGTGCCCGAGCTTCTCCGCGAGCCGGCGTCCGGCGTCCGTACGGTCGGTGAACTGCACTGTGGTCGCCTCCGGAGTCCTCGGGATCTCTCGGCGGGCGTCGTCCGCCCCGTCCGCTCCCGCCTGCCCTCACCCTCGAAGCAATCCCACCCGGGCGCGACCGGCAACTCGGGGCGGACGTCCGCGCGGCGGGATGCGGTGGGGCGGCCGGTCAGCCGGCGGTCAGGGCGTCCGCGTAGAACCGCTCCGGGGCGGCGGCCAGGGACGCCTTGACGTGGGCGCTCCACTCGTCCGCGACCACTTCGAACGCCCCGGCCGCCACACCGTCCAGACCGGCGCGCGCGATGTCGGCGGGGTCGGCCTTCTCGCCCGTGTAGGAGGCCGCGATGTCGGTGTCGGCGGCCCCCAGGTGCAGGCCGGTCACCAGGGTCCCCCGGGGGGCCAGTTCGATGCGCACCCCGTTGGTGAGGCTCCACTCGGCGGCCTTCGCCGCGGCGTACGCGTTCGTCCCGTCGTAGGAGAACCAGGACAGCGCGGAGAGGACGTTGAGGATCGCGCCGCCGCCGTTGGCGGCCAGGACCGGCGCGAAGGCCCGCACCACGTGGAGCGTGCCGTAGAAGTGGGTGTCCATCTCCCGGTGGACGGCGTCGAGGTCGCCGTCCACCAGGTTGGTGTAGGTGGAGATGCCCGCGTTGTTGACCAGGAGGTCCACGTCCTGGGCGGCGCGAGCGGCGGCGGCCACCGAGTCGGGATCGGTGATGTCGAGCCGCAGCACCTCCACGCCCGGGAGGTCCACGCTCTCGGGGCGGCGCGCGGTCGCGTAGACCTTCTTCGCCCCCCGGGCCACCAGCTGCTCGGCGAAGTGGCGGCCGATGCCGCGGTTCGCTCCGGTCACCAGGGCGGTCGATCCTGCGATCTGCATGGTCTGCTTCTTCCGTGAGGCCGAGGCGGTGGTCGGGGCGCCCGGTGTTCGCCTTCCCGCTCGGACATGGCTACGCTAAAACCTCACGTCGGCGTCAGGTGCAAGTCCTGGCGGGAGGGAGTTTCGAACCATGCGGATCGGAGAGCTCGCCAGACGCTCCGGGGTGAGCGTCCGTGCCCTGCGCTACTACGAGGAACAGAGCCTCCTGGACGCGGACCGCACCCCCGGAGGGCAGCGCGACTACCCGGACGGGGCCGTGGACCGGGTCCAGCTGATCCAGCAGCTCTACGCGGCCGGGCTGTCCAGCAGGACGATCGTCGAGCTCCTGCCGTGCGTGAGCACCGGCACGGCGACGCAGAGCATGTTCGACCGGCTCCTGACCGAGCGCGACCGCATCGGCGTCCGCATGGACGAGCTGGCGCAGGCCAAGGCCAAGCTGGACCGGGTGATCGAGCAGGTCCTGGCCGCGGGCCTGACGCGGGACGGGGCCACCGGTTCCGCACCGGTCGGCTCCTGACGCGGAGCCGTACCCCCGGTGGCCGAGGTGATCCGGCCACCGAGGGGCACGCGTCAGTCCGTGCGCTGTGCGGTCGCCGTCCGCCCGGTGCGTACGCTCCAGCGCCCTTCGGCGCGGAAGAGCCGGACCGGATGGCCGAAGCAGCGGCTCACGAGGTCGCTGGTCAGCGCCTCCCCGACCGGGCCCGAGGCCAGACACCGCCCGTCCCGCAGCAGCATCGCGTGCGTCGTCCCGGGCGGCAGCTCCTCCAGATGATGGGTCACCAGGACCGACGCCAGCTCCGGATGGCTCTGCCGGAGCGTGTCCAACCGCTCGATGAGCTGCTCACGCCCCGCCACGTCCAGCCCGGTCGCCGGCTCGTCGAGCAGAAGCAGCCGGGGGCGGGGCATGAGGGCCCGCGCGATGAGCGCGCGCCCGCGTTCCCCCTGCGACAGCGTCGGCCAGAGCGCCTCCCGGCGGTGCCCGAGGCCGAGCAGGCCGGTCAGGTCGTCGGCCGCGGCCAGCTGCTCGGGCGTCGGACGCCAACGGGGCACCCGTTCCACGCTGTTGGTCAGCCCCGTCAGCACGACGTCGCGCACCTTCAGCGGCGAGCGCAGGGCGTGCTGGGGATCCACATGGCCGACGTACGTCCGCAGGGTGCGCAGGTCCACCCGCCCCAGCCGGTGCCCGAGGACGTCCACGGTGCCACGGGTGGGATGGGAGAGGGCGCCGAGCAGACCGAGCAGGGTGCTCTTGCCCGCGCCGTTGGCGCCGAGCAGCGCCCAGTGCTCACCGGCCCGCACCGTCAGCGACACCTCGCTCAGGATCGGCCGGCCGTCCCGGACGACCTCCACCCCCCGCGCGCACAGGACCGGGACCTCGCCCGCGGCGGGGTCTTGGCGGGCCGCGCCCACCAGCGGCGCCGCGCTCACGACCGGCCCCCACGGGCGCGGTTGACGGCGGAGAGGACCGAGTGGACCGACGCGGTCAGCACCGAGGTGTCCCACCCGGCGCCCCAGGCCGTGACACCGTCCACCCGGCACTCGGCGTAGGCGGCGGCGGGGGAGTCGGGCCCGGCGGTCGTCGCGTGCTCCCAGTAGCCGAGGACGCCGACCGTCACCCCCGCCGTGCGCAGCGCGTCGGTCAGGGCGGCCAGCGGGCCGTTCCCGGTGCCCCGGCAGGAGTGCTCCCGCCCGTCGACCCGCAGGACGCAGGTGAACGTGTGGACGCCGGGCGCGGTCTCGGCCGTGCTCCAGGACACCGCCTCCACGGACCCCTGCCCGGCGGCGGCGAGGTAGGTGGTGCGGAAGAGCTCCCCCAGTTCTCCGGCGGTCAGTTCCCGCCCGGTGCCGTCGGTCACCCGTTGCACCGTGCGCGAGAAGTCCGGGCGCATCGCCTGCGGGAGGTCCAGCCCGTGGTGGGCGCGCAGCAGATGGGCGACGCCGCCCTTGCCCGACTGCGAGTTGATGCGGATGACCTCCTCGTACGTCCGCCCGATGTCCCCCGGGTCGACCGGCAGGTAGGGCACCTCCCACGGGGCCTCGGCGGCCGGGACCCCCTGCTCGGCGGCGCGCTTCGCGTGACGGGCCATGCCCTTGGCGATGGCGTCCTGGTGGGTGCCCGAGAAGGCCGTGTGCACCAGCTCGCCGCCGTAGGGGTGGCGCGGGTGCACCGGCAGGCGGTTGCAGTGCTCCACCACCTCCCGTACGGCGTCGATGTCGGAGAAGTCGACCATCGGGTCCACCCCCTGCGCGAACAGGTTCAGGGCCAGCGTGACCAGGTCGACGTTGCCGGTGCGCTCGCCGTTGCCGAACAGGCAGCCCTCCACCCGCTGCGCCCCCGCCAGCACCGCCAGTTCGGCGCAGGCGACGCCGGTGCCCCGGTCGTTGTGCGGGTGGACGGAGAGGATCACGGAGTCCCGGCGGGCCAGATGCCGGTGCATGTACTCGATCTGGTCCGCGTACACGTTGGGGGTGGCGATCTCCACCGTCGCCGGGAGGTTGTGGACCACCGGCCGGTCGGGGCTCGCCTCCCACAGCTCGGTGAGGCTGTCGCAGACCTCCAGCACGAAGTCCGGCTCGGTGAGGTTGAAGACCTCCGGGGAGAACTCGAACCGGATGTCCGCGCCCGGCCGTTCCCCGGCCCGCCGCAGCAGATGCGTGGCCGCGTCCGTGATCATCGCGTGCAGCTCGGCGCGGGAGCGGCCCAGGACGACGTCCCGCCAGACGGGTGCGGTGGCCGTGTACAGGTGTACCAGGGTGCGGGGGAGCCCTTCGACGGAGGCGATCGTCCGGTCGATCAGATCGCTGCGGGCGGCGGTGAAGACGGACACGGTCACGTCGTCGGGCACCGCGCCGCTCTCGGCCAGGTGCCGTACGAAACCGAAGTCGGTCTCACTGGCGGAGGGGTAGCCGACCTCGATCTCCTTGAACCCCATGGCGACCAGCAGGTCGAACATGCGGCGCTTGCGGGCGGCGTCCATGGGCTCGGCCAGCGCCTGGTTGCCGTCCCGCAGGTCCACCGGCACCCACAGCGGGGCCCGGGTCAGCCTCCGCGAGGGCCAGCTCCGGCCGGCCGACGGCAGGGGGACCCGGGCGTCGGCGGGCCGGTAGCGGTGGTGCGGCATGGAACTGGGGCGCTGCGGATTCCACGCCGGCGCGTCGGCGGGGACGCCGCCGGAGGGCGTACGCAGGGTGGGGAACGCCGTGGTCCCGGTGGTGACAGTCACGGGGGAACTTCTTTCACTCGGCCGTCCTGTGACCGGCATGGCCCGACCTCCGCTGCGGGGGGCCGGTCGTGATCAGGCCCCGCAGCGGCAGTCGAGGAGAAGGAGCTCGCGCTGCGGCATGCCGGTACAGTAGGGGAGAACCAACTCCTCAGACAAGCTGAGGTGTGCGGGAAGGTGGACGACATGACGCAGGGCCCGCTCGGGCAACTGGCCGCTCTGAGGCCGTCGCCCCTGGTCGAGCAGGCCGCCGAGCGCCTGCGCGAGAAGATCGCCGACGGGTCCTGGCCGGTGGGCACGAAGCTCCCCGCCGAGACCGCCCTGGCCGCCTCCCTGGGTGTCGGACGCTCCACCGTCCGCGAGGCGCTGCGGGCGCTCGCCGGGGCCGGACTCGTCCAGCCGCGCCAGGGCGCCGGGGTCTTCGTCATCGCGACACAGCCCGAGGAGGACTGGGCGACCCAGCTGCGGCGCGCGGCCGTCACCGACGTCTACGAGGTCCGCATGTCCATCGAGGTCGAGGCCGCGCACCTGGCCGCCCTGCGCCGTACGGACGAGGACGTCCGCGCCCTGGAAGAAGCGCTGGCCGGGCGCCGAGCGGCGGGGAGCGCGGACAACGCCGCGTTCGTCGACGCCGACATCGCCCTGCACGCCGCCGTGGTCGCCGCCGCCCACAATCCCGTACTGACCGGCCTGTTCGCCCAGTTCGTGCCCGTGCTGCGCACCGGACTCATCGACATGCTGGACCTCCTCGGCCTGCGGACCGCCGACCCCGACCACGGCGACGCGGACCACGCCGCCCTGGTGGAAGCGGTCGTCGCGGGGGAGCCGGACCGGGCCGGCCGCACCCTGCGCGACGAACTGGCCGCCACGCTGGAGCGGCTGCGCACGGTCTGACGCGCGGCGCGCGGCTCGGAGTCGCCGGCCCGGAAACTGCGAACAGGACGCCGTCTACCGTTAGTTCACCTCATGAGGGAACAATGGCCTCCGCTTGGCCGACGATTCCCCCCGAGGAGAGACACGCATGCCGAAGCGGTCGATAGGGACCCCCACCCCCGCCCTGACGCACCTGCCACCCCCACCGGCCGGAACCCCCGGACCGCCGGACGCCCGGCGCCGCGGCCCCCGCAGGGGCCCGCTCGCCCGCGCCGGCGCGGTGCTCGCCGCGGCCGCCCTGTTCGTCCTGCTGCCCGCCTCGGCGGCCCACGCGGACCCCCCGCAGAACCTCCCCCAGAACGCGGGGAGTTACGAGCAGACCTTCTCGCCCGCCTACGACTACGACGGCGACGGCTGCTACGCCACCCCCGCCATCGGTCCGGACGGCACCCTCGCCACAGGACTGAACACGACCGGCGCGATCAACGGCAGCTGCCGCGACCAGTGGGACCTGGACAACTCCCAGACGTACGCCCGCTCCCTGTGCAACAACGGCTGGTGCGCGATCGTCTACGCCAGCTACTTCGAGAAGGACCAGGCTGTGCACGGCAGCGGCCTCGGCGGCCACCGCCACGACTTCGAACACGTCATCTCCTGGGTCGACCAGGCGTCCAACCAGGTGGAGCACGTGTCGACGACCCAGCACAGCACCGTCAAGACCTACCCGCGCTCTCAGGTGCGGTTCGACGGCACGCACCCGAAGACCGTCTACCACAAGGACGGCGCGAGCACGCACTTCTTCCGCCTGGCCAACGGCAACGACGAACCGCCGGAGAACCACTACCACACCTGGCGTTACCCCCCGATCGTGGACTGGAACGGCTTTCCCAGCACCGCGCTGCGGGACACCCTGATGAACGCCGACTTCGGCTCCGCGACCATCAAGGTCACCGACAAGGACAACCGCTTCCGCAACCTGCTCAGCAACTCCAAGCCGGCCGGCATCCCCTTCGACCCCTGGGGCTGACGCCACCAGTCATCCGGTACCCGCGCCCCCGTGCGGAGGCCGGCGCGCACCCGCGCGCCCGGCCTCCGCACGGGGGCGCTTCACGGCGCCGCGACCACGCCGGAGACCACGCGGACGCCGAGGCCGCGCACCCGGTGGACGCACGTGTCGGGAAAGAAGTGCGCCCGGAAGAACCACTCGCGTCGCGGACGGGGCGGCTCGTCCGGCCGGGTCCTTCCTTCGGGTGAACGTGTGGGCGACGGCCAGGGGTTGCCGCCCGGGGGCGGGGCGCCGCCGAGTACGGGACACCGGAGCACGTACGGCGCGGCGAGGGCGCACTCCGGGGCCCGCGGGCGGGCACGGCCGGCCCCGGCGACCGCGTATAAACCGTGCTGATCCGGTCCGGGCCGGCGCGTCGGCTCCGGGGGCGGCCCGGCGGCCCTCCCCGCGTCCCTGCGCCCCCCGCCCGCCCCGTCGGTACGAACTGGAGTCCCCGATGCCCGTGACCCCGCCGTCAGCCCCGTCGGTCCCCGCCCCCCGCCACCCGGCCCACGCGGTCGACCGCGCGTTCCTCAGCATGGAACGCCGTCACCCCGACGTCCGCTGGGACGCCGGCGGCGTCGCGTATCTGAGCGGCCCGCCCCCGAGCCTGGCGGACCTCCGCACGTACCTGGGCCTGCGCCTGCCTCACCTGCCCCTGCTGACGAGCCGGGTCGAGGGCGGCTCGCGGCGCCCCCGCTGGCGGCCGGACGCGGACTTCGCCGTCGACCGACAGGTCCACGAGGTGGTCGCGGACGGCCCCGAGGACTGGGACGCCGCCCTGAACCTGGCGCTCAACGCGCCGTTCGCACCCGGCGCCTACTGGGGCGTCTGGCTGATCCACGGCCACGCCGCCGACGAGTACGCCGTGTGCTACCGCTTCCACCACGCCTGCCAGGACGGTGCGGCCGCCGCGATGACGTTCCGCGCCCTGCTGGGCGAGGGGGAGCCGTCGGCCCGGCCGGTGCCGAATCAGGGCCGCCCGGCCCCTCTGCCCCGGCGGGTGGGGACGGTCCTCGGGCTGACCGCGAAGTTCGTCGCGGGCTCCCTCGTCGTCCGCGGCGCCCGGCCCGCCATCCCCTTCGAGCCCACGGGGGAGAGGCGGCTGTGGCGCGGCCGCGTACCGGCGGACACCCTCCGCCGGATCGGCGCGGCGCGCGGCGGATCGGCCCACGACGTCCATCTCGCGGCGCTCGCGGGGGCGTTGCCGGTCTGGTCGGAGCGCTCCGGCGTACCGCTCCCACGGGTGACGGCGCTGGTGCCCATCGACGCGCGCCGCCCCGACGAGGAGCAGACCTGGGGCAACCGCTGCTTCGCCGTGCCCCTGGAACTGCCCCTGGGGACCGGGCCGGGACGCGCGGACGCCTCCGAGGACGGCGACGCGCCCCTGAGGCGACTGGACCGCGTGATGGCGAGGACCCGGAAGCTGCGGGGCGAGGCATGGCGGCAGGCCATCCAGGACATGGTCCGCTTCATGCCGAACCGCCCGACCGAGTGGTACATGCGGAGCATGTTCTCCCCGCGCGTCACCGACGTCATGGCCACCTCCATGCCGCTCGCCGACAAGGGCAGCCTGGGTGACACCCAGGTGACGGGGACCGCCCTGCTCCCCCTGCTCGTGCCCGGACACCTCTTCGCCGTGGGCCTGTCGTTCTTCGGCGGCTGGGCCGAGGTGTCCTTCGTGGCCGACCGGGCGCTGCCCCTGGGGGAGCTGCTGCCGGAACTGTGGGAGGAGGCCGTGGGCGCGCTGGCGCAGACGCCGCCGGCGTGAGGCGGCCCGGCACCGTCGGACGGACCCGTCGGTGCGCCGTTTCCCCTGCCACGCCCGCTCGTTGGACACAGGCGGGGCCGGTCCGCCGCCACCCGGAAGACGTGGACGACGGAGCAGCGCGATGGACGTCACAGATGTGCACCACTCCTACCGGCAGCACGCCGTCCTGCGGGGGGTCGACCTCCGGCTGCGCCCCGGAGTACTCGCCGGGATCGTCGGGGAGAACGGCGCGGGCAAGTCGACGCTGCTGAAGATCCTCTCCGGCGAACTCTCCCCGGACCGGGGGACGGTGCACCACAGAGGCAGGTTCGGCTACTGCCCGCAGTCCGTCGTCCTCGACGACTCCTTCACCGTCCGCCAGCACCTGGACTTCTTCCGGCACGCCTTCGGCCTCGCCGACCTGCGGCGGGCCGAGGAAGTGATGGAGACGCTGGCCTTCACCGAGTACCTCGACCGGCGGGCGGGACGGCTCAGCGGCGGATCACGGCAGAAGCTGAACCTCACCCTCGCCCTCATGCACGATCCGGACGTGCTGCTGCTGGACGAGCCCTACCAGGGTTTCGACTGGGAGACGTATCTCCGCTTCTGGGAGCTGGCGACGAGACTGCGCGACGCCGGACGCTCGGTGCTGGTCGTCTCCCACCTGGCGTACGACGTCGACCGGCTGGACCAGCTGTGGCGCCTGGAGGACGGCCGCCTCCGGCCCCAGGACCGGCATCCGGAGGCGGCGGCATGAGGCGGCACTGGGCCCTGTTCGCCACGGCCTCCCGGTACGCGCTGATCGGGCACGCCCGCAACCGCTTCGCGATGCTGCTGGTGGTCGTGTACATCCCCGTCTGGATCGCGCTGGCCTACCTGACCATCCCCGACCGGCCGGCGCCGTTCCGGCTGCGGGCCACGGGCGAGATCCTCTCCCCGCCCGGCAACCACCTCACACAGATCACCGGCGCGCTGAACGCGGTCACCCTCATCGCCGGCTTCATGATGTTCGCCGCCACCTTCACGGGCGGCGCCTTCGACCGGCGCCTGGCGATGGCGGGATACCCGCGCTTCCACCTGGTCCTCTCCAAGCTCGCGGCGCTCACCCTGGTCTGCGCCGCCGTCGCCGCGTACGCCACGGCCGCCGCCGGTTTCGCCTGGTCCCCCCGGCAGCCCCTCATGCTCGCCACCGCGCTGTTCTGCGCGGCCCTGACCTACGGGGCGCTCGGAGTCGTCTTCGGGTCGGTGCTCCGCCGTGAGGTGGAGGGCATGTTCGCCATCCTGATGATCAGCATCATCGACCTCGCCCTGCAGAACCCCCTCTCCAGCTCGGGGTCGGACAGCGGCGTGGTGCGCTTCCTGCCCTCCTACGGGGCCGTCCAGGCCAGCATGTCCGCTGCCTTCTCCCACGCGTCGGTGGCCCAGGGCCTCGCGATCCAGCTCCTCTGGCTCACCGGGGCGGGCCTCGCCGGATTCCTGGTCTTCCGCCGGCGTACCCGCGACGCCCTTCCACGGGAACGGAAGCGGGGCACACCAGGGCGCTCCGGACCCGGCCTGGGCGCGGAGGGGGCGGCGCGTGCGGCGGAGCCCGGCACGGCCGCGTAGCGCGTCCCTCGTGCGCGCCCGGCCCCGGGGCCACCCGGAACGGCCAGGCGGTGGCCATGGACCTGGACGCCCGCTGCCGGAACACGGGCCGGGACACCCGCTGCCGGAACACGGGCCGGGACACCCGCTGCCGGAACACGGGCCGGGACACCCGCTGCCGGAACACCACGGGGATGTCGTGCGCCACGTTCGCCGCGTCGCCGATCGAGACGATCCAGCAGTACGCCCCGAAGGTCCCCGCCCGGACGCGGGAGCTGGAGAAGGTGGTCACGAAGGTCCGGTGGAGCGCCATGCGGAAGCTCGACGCGGAAGCCACCGACGCCACCTGCCGCAGGGCCTGCAACGGGGGGCGAAGACCGGCCGGTGACGGGCCTCGGTGCCTGATGCCCCCCGCCCGGCGCACCGGCCCGTCCCCCGGGACCGGGGCGCCGGGCGCGGGACACCCGGGCCGTGACGTCACCGGCCGAGGAGGGCGCCCACGGTCTTGCCGCCCCCGGGCCTGCGGACGACGGTGGTGGCGTCGGCGAGGTCGTTGACCATGGGCCAGCCGAACCCTCCGGCACGGCCCCGCAGGTCGGGAGTGCGCATGCGTGGCACCCGGGGGCTGGGGTCGTCGACGGCGACCTCGATCGTGTCGCGGTGGGCCGTCAGACGAAGCGTGCAGGCACCTCCGCCGTGGCGCAGCGCGTTGGTGACGAGCTCCGAGACGACCAGGACGACGGTGTCGGCGGCCTCGCGTGCGACGGCGGGCTGCTCCAGTGAGGCGAGGAAGGCCCGTGTGGCGTCGCGCGTCTCGGCGACGGCTGCTGCGGAATCCACCAGTGCGGCGTTGACGCTCATCGTGTCCATCAGGTCACCCCGGTCTCTGGGTCGTCAATGCCGGCTCTGTATACCGAGTGCCTCTGCCCTGCATGCGGCCGGCTAACCCGGTCCCACCTCCGGCCGGAGCGGGGCCGCTGTGGGTCTCTTCTCTGTACGAGGTCGACTACCTCCGTTTTCGACGCTCAGAAATCTATGGCGGCGAGAGTAGACATTGAGCACCGTTGTGGGTATGTTTTCTCTTGTAACCGAGATCGAGCAAGGCCCGGCAGGGATGAACTGCCGGGCAGCCGTACAGGCAGTACGCAGTGCGGTGCGGTGGCGGAGTTCCGAAGCCGGAGAAGACGCAGGACGGGCGACGGGACTGGCCGCCGGACCGGGTGGCCCGCAGTGATCAGGGGCCGCCGTGAGCAGGACCCGCGGTTCACGCGGGAGCAGTCGCAGTACCAGTAGTCGCAGTACCAGCGGTATGAGCAGTGCAAGCAGTGCCAGCAGTGCCAGCAGTTCGCAGTTCCGCAAGGTAAGGCAGTTCATCCAGAGGGAAGAACGGAGGAGTTGAGCGCCATCAGGATCGCCCGGGCGGATTCACTGGGCCCGGGTACCGCAGGACATCGATAGGCAGGTGGTCTCCGGTCACGCATCCGCGATCCCCGCGCACGCTCACGTTCCGGTGAGCCGACGCGGAACAAGAAGGCCGACGAGGTATCAAGGTCGGCCGATGGTGTAGCAGTTCCTTCGGGGCCCTGGTGTCGACCGACACCAGGGCCCCTCCACGGGTTTCCACGGACACGGGTTTCCACGGACACGACACGGGTTCCACAGAGAGGTGCGATGACAGCAGACGACTCGTTCGACCGTCTCGACGACGACGACTACCCCGCCTACACGATGGGCCGGGCCGCCGAGATGCTCGGTACCACCCAGGGCTTCCTCCGCGCCGTCGGCGAAGCCCGCCTCATCACGCCGCTCCGCTCCGCGGGCGGTCACCGCCGTTACTCCCGTTACCAGTTGCGCATGGCCGCCCGCGCCCGGGAGCTGGTTGACCAGGGCACCCCCATCGAGGCCGCCTGCCGCATCGTCATCCTCGAGGACCAGCTCGAAGAGGCGCAGCGCATCAACGCCGAATACCGCCGTACCGCCCAGACGCCCGGCCCACCCGCGGCCTGAGGCGCCGCGCCCGCCGGCCACCGACGGACCCCGCACCGCAGGACGTTCGCACGTCCTCCTCCGCCCACGTCGAAGACGTGGGCGTCCTGCTGTGTGCGGGGTTCCTGAGGGGGCTCGCCTCCGTGAGGGGCGTTGCCCGGGCGCTTACGCGCACTCTGCGGGCCGCCCTCTCGTGTGCGTCCGGCGGCGAGAAGGCCCCCCGGGATCGGAGGGCCTCACTGCGGTGCGCGATGTGCGCCCCCGGCAGGACTCGAACCTGCGGCCAAGCGCTTAGAAGGCGCCCATTGCATATAGCTCAGACCCCGTTTGACCTGCAACTTAGCCCTTAGCTGACAGGTGATCAGGCGTCTTGTGGGACGCATGTGGGATTCGACCGTACGGGGGGCCGGTGGTCAACGACGGCGGCTACGGGGTTCTGCGCGAGTACATGACCGACGCGGTCGGCGCCACCACCCACACCGAGCTCGCCCGCCCCTACTTCACCGCTCTCGCCGAGTCTTTCGGCATCCCGGCCACACTGTTGTCCCCCGCCACCCCCAGGCTGACCACGCGTAGTCCCTCGCCACCCCGGCCCCTCCGTCGTCGTCCTCCCAGCGGCCCTGAAGCTCTTCGCCCCGACCCGCCTCTGAGCGCAGCTGGACCAAGATCCTCCAAACCCTCCCACCGGACCGTCCCGGACGGTATGTTCCGGTCCGCGGGGGCGGCACCGCAGGCCAGGTGCCACCCGCCGGGCCGATGTCAGAGGCCACGACTAGGCTGAATGCGGAGAGGAGGACGGTGTGCTGCTGAGATTCCGCGTGGCGAACGTGCGGTCCCTGCGTGACGAACAAGAACTGTCCTTCATCGCGCCCGAGGGCGAGAGCGGGGTCGACGGGTCGGCGAACCCGGTGGAGCTGGCGGGCGGCGGAACCGTGGGAGTCTTCCCGCTCCTCGCCGTTTTCGGAGCGAACGCTTCCGGCAAGTCGAACGTGCTCAGCGCCCTCAGCGACATGCGGCACGCGGTGCTCAACTCCTACGCTCGCTGGGCGTCCTACGAGGGCGTCCCCCGTCACGTTTTCGCGCTGAACCCGAAGAGCGAGGATGAACCGTCCTTCTTCGAGGTTGACATCGTCATCGACTCCATCCGCTGGACTTACGGCTTCGAGCTCGGCGCCGACCGGGTCGAGTCCGAGTGGCTGCACAGCTACCCGCGCGGCCGCCGCCAGGAGTGGCTGGACCGCGACGCGTCCCGGACCGAGGTCTACAGGTGGCCGGGCGGCCGAGTCCGCGACCGATCCCAACTCGTGCGCCGCACCCGGCCGAACGCCCTGCTGCTCTCCACGGCCGGCACGGACAACCATCCGCAGCTCTCCCCGCTTTTCCACTGGTTCCGGCGCAATCTGTGGTCGATCGACCCGGAGGCCGAACGCCCTCAGCGCGAGGCGTTCACGACCCGGGAGCTCGCCGGGGACCGCGCCCAGCGGATCCAGGAACTTCTCAGGGTCGCGGATCTCGGCATCACAGGGGCCTCTGTCGTGCAGGAGGACCCGGGGAAGAGCTCGGTGAAACTGACCCACCGGTCGGCGGGCGGGGACGTAGCCTTCGACTGGTCGGAGGAGTCCTACGGCACCCGCTCCTGGTTCGCCCTTCTGGGCCCGCTGCTGCTGGCCCTTGACGAGGGCGCGGTGCTGCTCATCGACGAGCTCGACGCCAGCCTGCACTCCCGGTTCGCCGCCGAGGTTGTGCGGCTCTTCCACGACCCCCTCGCGAATCCCAGGGGTGCGCAGCTCGTCTTTACCTCCCACGACGCGACGATGCTGACCACCCCCAGCGGGGGGCGGCTGCTGGAGCCCGGGCAGGTGTGGCTGACGCAGAAGGACAAGGACGGGGCGACCGAGCTCTACCCGCTGACGGACGCGGAACCGGGCGAGGATGAGGACCTCACCCACTCCTACCTCGCGGGGGCATTCGGCGGCGTTCCGTCCCTGCTCGAGGGGCAGATCGCGCGGCGGTTGGCGACGGCGCGGGAGACCGGGGCGTACGAAGGGGCGGGACAGAGCTGATGGCGAGGCCGCAGCGGGGAAACGACGCGTTGGGACGGTCCTCGAGGGGGGCGGGACAGCGGAGACGGGTGGTCTTCGTCTTCACCGAGGGCGAGGTGACCGAGCCCTCGTACCTCGACATCATCACCGAGGTGGGGGTACTGAAGAACCCTGCCGCCAAGGTCGAGCTGCGCATCGCCAACCGAAAGAAGAAGAGCGACCGCAAGCCGATCGACCTCGTCGAGATGGCGGCGGACTTCCTGCGCGAGAAGACCCGCGAAGCCAAGCGCGCGAAGCTGAAGGGCGCCGCCGCCCAGCCGCAGGTCTGGTGTCTCTTCGACCACGACAACCACCCGCGTGTCCCCGAGGCGATGAAACTGGCCAAGGAGGCCGGTGTCCATGTCGCCTTCTCGCATCCGTGCTTCGAGGTGTGGCGGCTTGCCCACTACAAAGCGGTCACCGGTTCGTTCGAGGGGGTGTGCGATCTCGCGGCCGACCGGCTGCCCTTCCAGCGTGGCAGTGAGGACGCTGCCAATCCGAAGCTCGTCCTTCCCGACCAGGTCCTCGGCAGGTTCACACAGGCCCGGGACAACGCCCGACGCATGAACGACCAGCACGGTGACCATGTGCCCAGGTTCGACCGCGACCCGTACACGGACATGCATACCTTCGTCGAGGACGCACTCGGCATCGCCTCCTACTGACGTCCCCTGCAGACCGGCCTCCGCTGATTTCGGGATGGGGCCAGACGGCCATAAGGTCGGACCGTCATCTCAGGCCGTAGGGAGTCATACGTGGCCAAGCTCACGCTCGCCCAGTTGGAGCGGCACCTGTTCGCCGCAGCCGACATCCTCAGGGGGACGATGGACGCCTCCGAGTACAAGGACTACATTTTCGGGCTGCTCTTCCTGAAGCGCGCCAATGACGAGTTCGAGGCGGCCCGGGAGCGGATCAAGGAGCAGGCGAAAAGGGACTGGGGCTTCGACGGCGAAGAACTCGACGCCTTTCTGGAGCAAGAGGCCCCGTACCGCGAACGCGACGTGCTGTTCGTCCCCGAGAAGGCCAGGTGGCACGAGATCTCGGGCGTCACGCGCAACATCAACGAGAGTGTGCTGCGCCCTGCCCTTCAACTTCTCGAAGGGCAGAACGAGAAACTCACGGGTCTCTTCGACCATCTGGACTTCAACCGCATCGGCGGCTCCGGCGCGGCCGCGGGCACGGCCACGCTGGCCGACAAGCGCCTGGAACTCCTCATCGCGCACTTTGGCCGGGTCCGGCTGCGCACGGACGACTTCGAGTTTCCCGACCTGATCGGCGCAGCCTACGAGTACCTGATCAAGGAGTTCGCTGACTCGGCCGGCCGCAAGGGCGGCGAGTTCTACACCCCGCGCGCGGTGGTGCGCATGATGGTCGAACTCCTCGCACCCACCCAGGGCATGCGGATCTACGACCCGTGCGTGGGCTCGGGAGGCATGCTCATCCACGCCGCGGAGTACGTGGAGGAGCACGGCGGGGACACCTCCGACATGTTCTTCGCCGGCCAGGACGCCAACAGCGGCTCCTGGATCATGTCCACGATGAACATGGTCCTGCACGGCGTGCGCCGCTTCGACCTGACCACCGGCGACACGCTGGCCAGGCCGACCCATATCCCGACCTCGGACGCGGACCGCTTCGACGGCGTGCTCAGCAACCCGCCGTTCTCGATGGACTACACGGCCACGGACCTGGCGCACAGGACCGAGCGGACCTACTACGGCCTGACCAGCGAGCGCGGCAAGGCCGACCTGATGTTCCTCCAGCACATGCTCTGGGAGACCAAGAAGGAGGGGCGCGGCGGCATGGTCATCACCGTCATGCCCCACGGGGTGCTGTTCCGGGGCGGCGGCGAGCAGCAGATCCGTACGAAGCTGCTCGACGAGGACGCCGTGGAGGCGGTCATCGGCCTCGCTCCGAACCTCTTCTACGGCACTGGCATCCCGGCCTGCATCCTGGTGCTGCGCCCGCCGGGCTGCAAGGGCCGGGACCGGTCGGAGAGGGAGCCGGAGCGCGCGGGGAAGGTCCTGTTCATCAACGCGGACCGCGAGTTCCACGCCGAGCGGGCGCAGAACGTGCTGCTGCCCGAGCACGCCGAGAAGATCACGACCACGTTCCGGACGTTCGCAGAGGTGCCCGGCTTCTCGCGCGTCGTGACCCGCGAGGAGCTCGCCGAGAACGACGACAACCTCAACATCCGCCGCTACGTGGACAACACGCCGCCACCCGAGCCGCAGGACGTCAGGGCGCACCTGGTCGGCGGGGTGCCGCGCGCGGAGATCGAGGCGAAGGGCGAGCTGCTCGGCGCGTACGGGATCGGGGCGGACGACCTGTTCGCGGAGCGGTCGCCCGCCGACACCGACTACCTGGACTTCCGGCCGGCCGACGCCCGCCCTGACCTGGGCGCGCTCGCCCGGCCGCGCGAAGAGGAGCTGCGGGCCGCGTTCGCCGAGTGGTGGGCGGCGGAGGCGAAGCACCTGGAAGCGGTGGCCGCGACACCGGAGCTGCTCGCCGAGTCCACCGCCTCCGAGCGCAAGGCCGCGCTGATGAGGTTGCGCGGCTCGCTGATGGGCTCCTTCGTCGACCGGCTCACCCAGGTCGGTCTCCTCGACCGGTACGCGCTCGCGGGCGCGGTCGCCGGGTGGTGGCACGAGGCCAAGTACGACCTGCTCGCCCTGTCGGAGAACGGGTTCGCGGGCGTGATCGACGGCTGGGTGGAGAACGTCGAGACCCTGCTCGCCCCCGAGCAGGACCCGCGCACCCAGAAGGAGCGCAAGCGAACCGCCGCGGAGCGGCGTCAGGCATACGACCACAAGCTTGTCGCCGCGATCGCCCCCGACTTCCTGACGGAGCTGAAGGAAGCGGACGCGCGCAAGGCGGAACTCGACGCGAAGTGGAAGGAACTCAACGGACGGTTGCCGAAGGAGCCGGTGGCAGGGGGTGGCTCGGCGGGTTCGGAGGCCAACGCCGATGCCGACGCTGACGGCGGCGAGGAGTCCGACGTCGACGTCGAGGAAGTCACCCTCTCAGCGGAGGAGTTGGCGACACTTTTGGCGGAGATCGCCGTCGTGAAGAAGGACCGTGCGAAGGCGGGCGCGGTGGTCAAGCGCCTGGAAACGGACTTCTGGTTCCCCTACCCGAGTGACCCGCCCACCCTGGGCGAGGAGCCGCCCCGGCTGTTCCGCGCCCGCGCGGCGCTGGACCCGGCCGCGGAGCGCCGGGTCGTGCTCGCTCTCCTCCGCGACGACCTCGCATCGAAGCTGAACGGCCATGTGGTCCGCTGGCAACGGGAGTTGGCGACGTCCTACGAGACGTGGGAGCGCAAGTACGCGGTCTCGCTGGCCGAGATTCGCGAGGGCCGCGAGCGGGCGACGGCTAGGCTGGACGGGTTCCTGAAGGAGCTGGGTTATGTCGACTAGTGCCGACGTGCAGTGGGTCCCAGTGCGGGAACTCGGTGAAGTCCGTATGGGCAAGCAGCTTTCGCCGTCCAGCCGTGAGGCCGCAGGCCAGTTCCCGTACTTGCGCGTTGCGAATGTTCATCTGGGCCGGATCGAATATGTCGACGTAAATGAGATGGGTTTCACGCCCGCAGAGCGGGTGACATACGGGCTCAAACCCGGTGACATCTTGCTCAATGAGGGGCAGAGTCTGGAACTCGTAGGGCGTAGTGCAATCTATGACCGCGCAGAGGGTGAGTTTTGTTTTCAGAATACACTGATTCGATTCCGGCCGAATGGTTGCATCCTCTCGGCTTACGCGCAGGTGGTTTTCGAGCACTGGCTACGGTCTGGCGTGTTCGCTGCGATCGCCAAGCAGACGACCAGCATTGCACATCTGGGCGGTGATAGATTCGCGGCGTTGAAATTTCCACTGCTCCCAACCGGTATGCAGCAGCGGATTGTCGCCGTGCTCGATAGCCTTGCGGAGCTGGAACGCCGCATCGAGGCGTCGATCGTCAAGTTGCGAAGCGTGCGGAAAGGGATCATCTCGGAACAATTCTCTCGGGCGGACGTGGAAGATGGGTCGCCGGCATCCCGACTTCGTGCGCTGGATTCGCTTGCTGATGTGGGTAGTGGCCTCACTCTCGGCGGTATCTCCTCCGGTGGCACCCTACTGGAGGTTCCATATCTGCGCGTGGCGAACGTGCAGGACGGTTTTATCTCGACGCTCGAAATGAAGTCGGTGCGCGTCACGCCCAGTGATATGGAGCGATTTCGGGTAAGGCGCGATGACGTCCTGGTCACGGAGGGGGGGGATTTTGATAAAGTGGGACGCGGTGCCGTCTGGGATGGGCGGATCGATCCTTGCTTGAATCAGAACCATGTCTTCCGTGTTCGCTGTGACAAAGAAGTCTTGGACCCCCACTTCCTCAGTCTGTATATGTCATCAGCGGCTGGCCGCCGATACTTTCTACGAGTTGTCAAGCAGACGACGAATTTGGCCTCGATCAACTCATCTCAGCTCAAGGCAATGCCTGTTCCTTGTCCCCCTCTGGAAGAGCAGCGACGGACGGTCGAACTGGTCGGCTCGTGTGATGAGCAGATTGCTCAAGAGGAAGGTGAGCTTACGAAGTTGCGCGAGCTGAAAGTGGGACTCGTGGACGACTTGCTGTCCAGGCGGGTTGCCGTTTCGGTGGCCGGAGACTGAGGAGTAGGGGCCCCCGCCGGGGGGAGGGTCAGGCGAGGAAGACGCCGCACCGTAGGGCTGTGACGAAGGTGGACTAGCTCGTCGCGGGGGACACGGCCGCTGCCCTGTCCGGGGTGTTCGAGCCGCGGACGGCGAGGCCCGAGGGGAGGGCGTCCAGTATCTCCACCCAGCTGCCACCCTCGAGGTTGCTGTAAAGAGGACTTGCGGCAACCCACGCAGAGCGGTTGACATGCTGCGCTCAGTCATGGTGTTTGTCGTCTCTGCTGTCGCCCGGAGAAGGGCGCGTGTCAATGTGCGGTCGGCTCGGGGCGAGGTGACGACGTTGCCGTCGTTCCGCTTTTCGAGCCAACCGCACAATTTCACTACCTCCTCACCGGTGAGGAGCACTAATGTCGAGCGGAGGCCCGACGGCAGCGCGAACGGCGTTTGCGCTGTGCCTCGCCGTGCACAGTGTCGACATCGGGTTCCGCTTTATCCACGGCGTGGAGGTGACTGCGTGCCCGGCCGCGCAAGGCAGACTGCCGGGACAGACCCCCCCCACGCACACGACGCGGTCGGCCGCAGACGCGGGACGGCTCCTGCCCTGGACCACGCTCGAGGGCAGGTCTTGCTACGTCATGGGCGGCGCCACCGGATGCATCTCCCGCGTCGCCGACACCGTCGAGGGCCTCGTACTCGACATGGCCGCCGAGCTGCTCGCCCACGCCGCCGACCTGCTGGCCGACCACCGCGCCTCCTCCGTGTAACTCCGCTTCCTGGGCGACCGGATGACCGAGGCCCGGCGGGACGTCGTCCGGATGACCCACAGCAGGGGCGCCCGCCTTCCGGCTCCGGAGCGGGAAGACAAGGAGGCCGGGGGCCCCTGCGGAAGCGCCGCCGAGCGCTGACCGGAGCAAGCCTCCGCGCGGACGCACCACCGCAATCCGGTACGTTTACACCCCTGTTCACCGCTCTCTCTCCTGTGCTCCTGGCGTGCCCCCATCCCGCCGCGCAGAATGGATCTCCAGGGGACGTACGGGAGAGGCGTGGGCTCGTGGTGATGCAGGTGGAGCGGGACGAGGTGGAGCGGCCGCTGGTCGCGCAACTCAAGGCGATGGGGTGGACGCACCGGCCGGGTCGCGAGATCGGCACCCTCGACGTCGACACGCCCCTGCTCGCCGACCTTCTCGACCCTGCCCTGCGCCGGATTAACACCCGGGCCCTGGACGGCGTGCCCTGGATGGGCGCGAGCGACGTCGATCGCGCCATCTCGGCGCTCGCCCGTGTTCCGCTGGGCGAGGGGGTCGTCAAGGCCAACCTGGCGGCCACCGGACTGCTGCTCAGCGGACTCGTGCTGAGTAAGCCCTCCGCCGGGCACGGCGGGGCATCGGCCACGGTGCAGTACATCGAGTGGCATCCTGACCGGCTCGGTCTCAACGACTTCACCGTGGTCGACCAACTCCGGGTCAGGAATCGCGCGGGCAAGGACTCCGTCCTCGACGTCGTCCTCTTCGTGAACGGCATCCCACTCGTCGCCGTCGAGTGCAAGAGTCCCGACCTCGCCGAGCCCGTCCGCGAGGCTGTTCTCGACCTTCGGCACTATGCGGGCAACCCGGTCAAGGAGGAGGGAGCGCGGGCCCGTCCAGGGGAGGGAACCCGGCCCGCCGGCGTACCCGAGCTCTTCCGCACCGTGCAGCTGCTCGTTGCGGCGACCGGTGAGACCGCCCACCTGGGGACGGTCACCTCCGGTCCCGAGCACTTCCACCCCTGGCGCAGCGTCGAGCCCGAGGACGGCGGCACCCTGCGGCGTGAACTCCTTACGGCGGGGCCCGTGCCGGACGCCGACGGGTCCGCGCCGGCAGCACTCGGCGAGCAGCAGAAGCTGGTGGGCGTGGTACTGCGTCCCGCGGCGCTGCTCAACATCGTGCTGCACTACGTGATCGAGCTGCCAGTCGAGACCGACTCCGGCGCCACGGTGACCGTCAAGGCCGTCGCCCGTCACCAGCAGTACCGGGCCGCCGAGAAGGCTGTACGGCGGCTGCTCGATGGGCGGGCCCGGAGCGGGCCGACGACCGAGGACGAGCGCGGCGGCGTCATCTGGCACACCCAGGGCTCCGGCAAGAGCCTGACCATGACCTTCCTCGTCCGGCGGGTCCACTCGCACCCGAGGCTGAGCGAGTTCACCGTCGTGGTCGTCACCGACCGCACCCAGTTGCAGACGCAGCTCACCGAGGCGCTGGACACGAGCGGGTCCGAGGTCGTGACGGCCGACACCCGCACCGAACTGGAGGGCCTGCTGCGGGCGGGCGGTCGGCGGGTCGTGTTCGGGATGATCCAGAAGTACGGGGTCGGGCTCACCTTCTCCGGGGACGCCGAGCAGGACGAGGACGGCCGCGACCTGGCGGAGGAGTACGCGGAGGCTGAGCGGACCCGCGCCGGTACGCGCGCCGAGGTGGCGCCGCCCGTGCCTAACTTCCCGGAGTGCAACACGTCCCCCGCCATGCTCGTGCTGGTCGACGAGGCGCACCGCTCGCACACCAGCGTGCTGCACGCCGCTCTGCGCAAAGCCATCCCGAACGCGGCGAAGATCGGGTTCACCGGAACGCCCATCACCACTGGGCGGGAGGAGGACACCCGCCGGATCTTCGGGCGCGGTGACTCCCCGCGCGGTTTCCTGGATGAGTACCGGATGGAGGACGCCGAGCATGATGAGGTCGTCGTCCGCATCCGCTACGAGGGGCGCACCGGTGAGGGAGAGGTCAAGGACGGGGCAAGCCTCGACCGCCGGTTCGACGACCTGGTCCGTGACCGCACGCCGGAGGAGAAGACCGCGCTGCTGAAGCGCTGGCCCACCGGAAGCGACGTCGCCGAGTCCGAGCCCATGATCGCGGCCAAGGCCGAGGACATGCTGAAGCACTGGGTGACCACCGTGCTGCCCGGCGGCTTCAAGGCGCAGGTCGCGGCCGTCAGCCGGAAGGCCGCCGTGGAGTACCACCACGCGCTGCGGGCGGCCCGCGACCGGCTCCTGGAGGAACTGGACGGCTACGACCCCGAGTCGGTCGCCGGCACTCCGCCGGAGAAGCTGGAGGGCCGGCTGCGCTATCTCCACCAGGCCCACCAGTTCCGGGCCCTGCTGCGCCGTGTCGACTTCGTGCCCGTCATCTCGCCGAGCACCGGCAGCAAGCACGGCCAGTGGGCGGAGTGGACCGACTCCAGGCGGCAGGAGGCGTACATCGCACGCTTCCAGAAGGCGTTCCCACTGCTGCCCCCTGACTCAGTGTGGACCCCGACGACTGCGGTGACTCCGCCGACCACGCCCCTTGAAGCAGAGGCGGCCGACCGGAACGCGGACCATCCCTGGTCCCACGCCGTCACAGAGCCCCCTGCGTCCCCGCGCGGGATCGTGCCCGACCCGGTGCACCCCGACAGCCCCATCGCGATGCTGATCGTGAAGTCGATGCTGCTCACCGGCTTCGACGCCCCCCGAGAGCAGGTCCTCTACCTGGACCGCCCGATCCGCGGCGCCGAACTGCTCCAGGCCGTCGCCCGCGTCAACCGGCCGCACCCGGGCAAGGAGATCGGCTACGTCGTCGACTACTACGGCGTCTTCGGCCATCTGAACAAGGCGCTGGCCGGATACCGGGAGGCCGACCAGCACGACACGATGCGCAGCATGTCGGTGGAGATCGAAGGTCTCGAACCCGCCGCCGCCGTCGTGCGAGGCCTCCTCCGGGACCTCGGTGTCACGGACGCCGACCTGACCGACCCGGTGCGGCTGCGTGCCGCCCTGGACCGGTTCGAGGACGAGGACACCCGGCTCGCGTTCGACACGGCACTGCACGACTTCCTGGACACGATGGAACGCGTACTGCCGCACGAGGCTGCCCTCGACTACGTGAACGAAGCCCGGCACTGGGGGCTGCTCCAGAAGCGCGTGCGCCGCCTGTTCCGGGACGCCGAGGGCGGCACGTTCACCCTCCGCAGGTACGGCCGGAAGGTCCGGGCCATGATCGCCGAGCATCTGGAGGGGCCGGAGATCGAGGAGGCGATTCCGCCCGTCTGGATCACCGCGGACGGCTTCGACGACGCGGTGCGCAGCCTGCCGCCCCGCGAGGCGGCGGCCGAAATGGGGCACGCGCTGCGGTTCCACCTGGAGGAGCGGGTCAGGCGGGAGGACCCGGAGAAATACCAGCGCCTGTCGGAACGCCTTGAGGAGATCCTCCGGATGACTCCCGACCGGTTCGAGGAGCAGGCCGAGAAGTTCGCACGCCTGATCGAGGAGGCCAGGCAGGAGTACGAGGAGGACCCGGAGGTCGCCGGCCTCAGCCCGCTGGAGCAGAGGACCTACCGCCTGCTGGTCCAGCTCATGGCGGACAGCAGTGAGGTCAGGAACACCGGGGACGACATCCGCCCGCTCGTCGGTCAGCTGTGCGACGTGGCGGCCGAGACGATGGTGAAGGTCTCCTACCAGGGGCAGAGCCAGGACTTGGCCACCTTGGCCGGGGTCATCCAGGGAAGGCTGCTGGCGGGCGGGCTCCGGCCCGCGGGCAAGGACTGGGCTCCGCTGAAGGCAATGGCCGAGCGACTCGCCTCCTTCGCGAACGACAACCGCCGCCAATTCCTGGGCAGGGCGAGAGGAGAATAGGCGGGTGACCGCACCCGCCGAGAAGCACGCCGACAGTAGCTGGGACACCCCGGCAGACGTCTCCCTCCCGGGGGGCGCGTCGATCGACGTCGACGGGTTTTCGCTGCGGGTCCGTGCCCACCCCCGGCGCAAGCGGTTCGCGCTGACCGTGGAGCCCGACGCCACGTTGACCCTGCACACTCCGCCGGACCGCACGGCGGAGGAGGCCGAGGACTTCGTCCGGGCCCACCGCCGTTGGCTGGTGACCAAGCTCGGCGAGCGGGAGCGGACCAGGTCCCTGCATCCGGCCAAGCACTTGGCCGACGGAGAGGTGTTCCGCTACCTGGGCAGGACCTACCGACTGGCGATCTCCGACGGCTCCTCCGAGGACGGCCGGGTGCGGCTGGTGGCTGGGCGGCTCGTGATGGCCGAGCATCTCGCCGAGCATCCACCGGCGGGGCGGGCGGCCCTCGTCGACTGGTACGCCCGGGTCGGCCGCGCCTGGGCCGTCAACCGGTTTCAGCCATGGGCGGCTCGCATGGCGGTGGCCGAACCGCAGCTGGAGGTGCGCGACCTCCAAGACCGCTGGGGATCGTACCGGCCGGATGCGCGCGAGGGCGGGCCGGGGCTGATGGCCTTGGGCTGGCCGCTCTTCCAGCTGCCCATGCACCTGGTCGACTACGTCATCGCGCACGAACTCGCACACGTCCGGGTTCCGGACCACGGGGACGCCTTCTGGCGGCTCCTGGGCCTGGCCCTGCCCGAGTACGCGGCCCGGCGGGCCGAGCTCGACGAGGTGGGGCGGCGAATGTGGATGGGAGACCTGCGCTGAAGGGGGCTCTCTTCATGGCGGCACAACTGGTCGGCGCGGAGGGTGAAGCCCGCCGAACCGCTGGGGCCGGAGAGGATCCACCAGCGGTCGGACGTCCAGGCGGGATCCAGCGGAGGACGAGCTGGTCCGGGCCGCCGAAGTCGCCGCCGGCGATGGTCCGGGCCGGGCGCTCGCGGGGGGACAGGCTTTCCCGCGTGGCGCGCCGGGCCCAGCGCGCCGACGCGGCGCGGCCTGGTGACGTCGGGGCCCCGCCGGGCCACGCTGGCACGATGGCGACGCCTTGTTTGCGATACGTGGCATTCATTTGTCACCGCAAAGGACGGGGCGCGTCTCAGCTCGAAACCCCGTGTTCTCGTCCGTCACTCGTTTTGCTCGTCCTCCATGCTGTTGAGCAGCCGCCGGGCGAGGATGGCGAGGGTCTCTCCGTCCCGGGTGGCCCAGCGGGCGGTGCCCTGGTTCGAGACGGGGCGCCCTTCCCACTCGGCCAGCTCCCACATCCGTGCGATGAGACCGCTGGGCGAGTAAGCGTTGCCGTCGGCGGCCCAGACGATCGGGCGTGCCCGATTGGTGTTGGTCCATTTCGCGAGTGCCCGCCGCGGGTTCGAGTCGAGCCATGAGGCGAGCGCATCCTTCTCCGGCTGCAGGTACAGGGCCAGATGCAGCGGTGCTCCTTCCTCCAGAGCGCCCTTGTCGACGATGACGTGCACCGCGTTGGGTCTGCGGCGCTTGCGAGTTTTATTCTGCTCGCGCCGGTACTGCGCGGCGGCATCCTCGGCTCCGTCGCCTTCGAGGGCTGCCAGGGCCGCGGTCACGAGGTCGGCGGCTTGCCCCGGATCAGCGCACACGCGCTGCAGGCTCGACCGGGTTCCCACTCCATCCAGAGCCTGCACTAGAGCCGGGATGACATGCTTGACCAGGTCGGGCACCTGCTTCTTGGCTTCGGTGGCCCAGGTGAGAGACTGGTCCGGCTCGCCCATGCCGGCGTCCTGGGCGAGGAGCTGCCGGAACACCAGGTGGGTGATGAGGAACGTGCCGTCGTCGATGACGGCGGCTGCGCGTCCGGCGTACTGTTCGCGTTCCGCACGCAGCGCCGTGCGCACCGCCCGCAGGACGTTCACGGCGTTCCAGGTCTCGTACACGCTGGGCACGGACCGGAAGAGGAGGTCGTAGATGCCGCTGCCGCCTCGTTCCCACAGCACATCGGTGGTGCCGGACGCGACGAGCCGGGCCGCGAACCGGCTGCCGCTGTGGGCACAGGCGAGCGCGCACGTGGCTTCCACGACGGAGCAGCCCTCGTCGTCCTGGGGTTCGAGTTCGCTGCGGCGCACGCTGTACACGAGGCCCAGTTCTGCACGGAACTCCTTGATGAGCACCGCCTGAACGGGCTCGAGCGCGATCCGGTCACGCTCGGTGATGTGGTTCTGCCGGTTGGTGGCCTGGGTTGTGCGGTTGGCGAAATCGGTGTCGCCGCCGGTGACGATGAACCGGACGGTGACCTGAGCGAGCCCCGCTTCATCGGACTGCTCGGCTGCGTCGATGACGGAACGCACCGTCTGGGCGCCGTTCACGACACTTGCGCCTTTGGCGGTGATGCGGACGGGATGGCGCTCGGGGAACTTCTGCGATCCGGGGACTGCTTCGAAGGAATCGCACAGGACGGTGATGCCGTTGTTGAAGTACCAGAAGTGGGACGGCTCGCTGACGAGTGTGTTCAGCAGTTCCTTGTTGATGGGGGTGAGCCCCAGCGGATCGCGGATGTTGCGGGCGAACAGTGCATTGCCGTGCTCCGCCCATGCCGCGACTTCTTCGGCTTGTATGACGCCTTCGTAGGAGAGGTAGGGCGAGGACACGCTGAACCAGGGGTGGAGCGTCGCTGTCAGCGTGACGGGCTCGCTCTGCTGGTCCTTCAACACCAGGGCGTGGACGCCGGGGGCATGCAGGAAGCGGTGATCGACGTATTCGCCGTGGGAGTTGAACTCGTTCTCGCCATTCTTGATGACCTGCAGCACACCCGGCGAAGGCGGCTTGACGCCCATTAGGGCGATCACCTGGGTGATTCGAGTGCTTTTCTCGCCAATCAGGTCGTGTGCCCGCTTGGCGAGTATCTGTCCACGGGGGTTGAACTGGGCGGATTCCCCGGAGTCGATGAGGGTAAGTCCTGCGAAGAGCTTGTGCACAGCGGTCTCGTCCGCCTTGGCCGTCCCTTCAGGGCTCCACTTTGCCTGCACGAGGTAGACGTGCGCGTTCGCCTCGTCGATGGCTATGGCGTCGATCCCTTGGTCCTGGCCACCGTCGATGACGCAGTCGGCCGCCTGCTCGGGGGTCCACCCGGTCATGATGCGCACGGCATGCGCTGCCAGAGCGCGGGAGCGGAACGCTGGCTGGATCTTGTCAGGCGGCCGGTTCCCGAAGTCACTCATGTCGATGAGGCCGGAGTACGTCATGTCGAAGGCGCGCGCGGTCTGACGGACCGGGGCAGGCACGACGGGCTGCTGGGGAGTCGCGTTCATGAGCTTTCCTGTAAGCCTAATGGGGAGCGAGAGCGGCGAAAGAGGGCGGCATAGGGAACGAGCGTCAGCTGTGCGAGTTGAGCACGACCTGAAAGCTCCTCTGCGCCTGGACTCGCTCGTGGTCGAGTTTGAGGAAGAGTAGATATGCGATGTGCTCGGTGAACTCCAGCCGGAGCAACCCTCTTAGGCTCGGCTTCTGTTCGAAGAACCGCTGCCAGCGTCGGCAGATTCCGTTTGCAGTCCAGTGGCTTTCGGGCCCGCTCGCCCCGATGTGCTCGCGCTCCGTCGCCATGCCCCACCCGCTCTCGAACGTTCTTGTCCGAGTTGATATGCCGCCAGGCCGCCCCCTGTTCCGGCGTGTCTGATCCGGTGACAAAGTGTTCGGCAGTACATCGAAACCGGACGATCGGGTCGCAGGCGATCAACTCCCTCCCAGGGTAGGTGCAACGTCGGCTGCTAGAGCCCCGACCAGTAACTTTTTCGGCCTGCCATAGCATCTTCTCGTGCCGAGGCGGAACCCAGCAGCGCACTTGTTTGCCGACCGGTGCTACCCCCGTGACCCGCCACCGTGGTGCGAGCAAGCGACCAACGGCAGCCCGCGCCCCGACTGCACCTCGGGATTGTCGAGGCACTCGTCTCCCCGCCCTGGAGGCGCCGAGGGTACGGATCGTGCAGTCTGCCCCGACACCCCGCCAGCATGGCCTCGCGGCACCACGACGACATGACCCCCACTTCAGTGAACAGCAGCCAGGGGTTGTTGGTGAACCACCAGCCTGTCCGTTGGCTTTAGCTCTCGTCGGCCGGCGGTGGCATGCCCTTCCCCACAAGTCAGTTCATTTGGTGATTCTGTGGTAGTAGACGAGGGTAAAGGCGAGGAAGTACTCGGCTTTGCGCTTGTAGCGGCGGTGGAGTCGGCGGCAGCCCGCGAGCCAGGCCATGGTCCGTCCGATGGTCTAGCGGTCTCGGCCCAGCCGATGTGAGGTTTCGACGCACTTGCGGTGCGGGATGCCGCGCAGTGACAACTATTGCCTCAGGTGGCGGTAATCGTAGTTTTTGTCGCAGTGAAGCTTGCCGGCCTTGCGCCGCCGAGGGCTGCGGCGGCACCGGATCGGGGGTATGCCCTTAATGAGTGGGGTCAGCGCTTGACTGTCGTGGACGTTGGCACCGGAGATTCCGACGGGCAGGGGCAGACCGGTCCGCTCGTTGATCGATTTGATCTTCGAGCCGTACTTGCCCGGTCGACAGGATTCGGACCTGCCATGTCCCCCTTTTCACGGCCCGCACGGTGACCGAGACGGTCGCGCACCGCGCGACCAGTCCAGATAGATCGCCTCGGGAGCCGAGCTCGTCGAGGAATAGGCGGTGGAGCTGGGCCCACACTCTGGCCTTCATCCACTCAGCGAACCGACGATGGGCCGTCGCGCGAAACACGCCCCGAACGAAGCTGCCAGTAGCTGCTTCCATGTGCAGCCCGGAGGTCGCGACGAACACGATCGCGGCCAGAACCTCTCGGTCGCCGTGGCGACGCCGACCGAGAGGTTCTGGCCGCGACGGCACCTCCGGCAACCATCCGCTCAAGAATCCTCGCCACAGCAGCCCCCTTAGAGGACGTCTCATTTGGTGGGTTGAGTAGTCTGCGCTGTGTGGTGATGGTCGAGCGCATGGTGCCGGATGGGCTGTGGGAGCTGTTCCAGCGGGTGGCCCCGCCTGCTCCGACTCGACCGCAGGGCGGCGGCCGGCGCAGGTACGGGGACCGCGAAGTACTGGCCGCGATCATCTTCGTGGCCACGACTGGCTGCACCTGGCGGCAGCTGCCGCCGGTCTTCGGTCCGTCGGGACCGACCGCGCACCGGCGTTTCAGCGAGTGGAGTGCCGCCCGGGTCTGGGCCAAGTTGCACCGCGTCGTCCTTGACGAGCTGGGCTCGCGAGGCGGCTTGGACTGGTCGCGCTGCGCGATCGACTCGGTGAACATGCGGGCCCTGAAAGGGGGGAGCTGACAGGTTCGAATCCTGTCGACCGGGGCAAGAAAGGCTCGAAGATCCACTTGATCACTGAGCGGACCGGTCTGCCCATCTCCGTCGCGATCTCCGGCGCGAACCTCCATGACAGCCAGGCGCTTGAGCCGCTGGTGCGCGGCATTCCGCCGACCCGTTCGCGTCGCGGCCCCCGGCGGCGACGGCCCGCCAAGCTCCACGCGGACAAGGGATACGACTACGACCACCTGCGTCGATGGCTCCGCTCGCGCGGCATCCGTCACCGCATCGCCCGCAGAGTCGTCGAATCCTCCACGAGGCTTGGCCGGCATCGCTGGACGATCGAGCGCACGATGTCCTGGCTGGGCGGCTGCCGCCGCCTGCACCGCCGCTACGAGCGCAAGGCCCAGCATTTCCTGGCCTTCACCGCCATCGCCTGCACCCTCATCTGCTACCGCAGGCTGGCAGCCTGACAGACAGCGCCCGCGTGGGACGATCCACAGCATGACCGAATGGATGCACCACGCCCCGCGCTGGACGGTCATATCGGTCTGCATCATCGCAGCCGTCCTGCTCTTCGTCGGCGCTTTCGCTCACGTCACCGACCTCCTCAGCCACGGACTGCACTCCTACGACTGGGCGCCAGGGTGGCTCAACCTCTACTGGTCGTCGCTGGCACTGTTCGACGCGCTCGCCGGCGTGCTCCTGATCTACGGCAAACGCCGAGGAACCGACCTCGCCTGCGTCATCATGGCGACCGACCTCGCCCCAACTGGTACGCGGTCTATGGCATCCAGCACAGCAACCTCGCCGCTGAGCCCGGCCTTCAACGACTGGCGGTCTTCGCCGCACTCGTCCTGGGAACGGCGCCGTTCATTCGACGACACCTCACCAATTGAGACGTCGTCTTACTGGCTAGGTGCCGCATCAGACAAGGTTCGCCCCGTGTGACGTGCCGCCCGGTTGCTGTGCCAGGCGGCACCGGACCGTCAGAATGATCACGTGGCTGAACGCGTGCAGGTCCGTGAGATCGATGACGACGAGGGCAGACGGCTGCTGCGGATCGTCCGCCGGGGCACCGGGTCCGTGGTGACCTGGCGCCGGGCCCAGATGGTTCTGCTGTCCGCCCAGCGCATGCCCGTGGCGAAGATCGCCGAGGTCACATTCACCAGCGCGGACCGGGTCCGCGACGTGATCCACAACTTCAGTGCCGACGGCTTCGACTCGCTCTACCCGAAATACAAGGGCGGGCGGCCGAGGACGTTCACGCTGCCCGAACGCCGGGAGATCAAGAAGATCGCGAAGTCCAAGCCAGCCGAGCACGGCCTGCCGTTCTCGGCCTGGAGCCTGGCCAAGCTGGCCGACTTCCTGGTCGCCGAGGGGTGGTCGACGACATCAGCCACGAGGGCCTTCGGGTCCTGCTTCGCGAGGGGGGCGTCTCCTTTCAACGCGTGAAGACCTGGAAGACCTCCCGCGATCCCGACTACGCCACGAAGAAGGCCCGCGTCGAGCACCTCTACGCGATCGCCGACGGCGAGGTCATCCCCGAGGAGGACGAGCCCGAAGTCGTTGTTTGCATAGATGAGTTCGGGCCGCTCAACCTCCAGCCCCACCCGGGCCAGCAGTGGGCGGAGCGCGGTGGCCGGCACAAGGACCCCGACAGCGAGCCGAGGCCCCGCCGGCGGGCGACCTACACCCGCCCGCACGGGGTGCGGCACCTGTTCGCCGTATACGATCTTGGCAAGGACCAGCTCTATGGGCACATCAAGATGACCAAGAACCGGTCGAAGTTCCTGGAGTTCTGCCGCTACCTGCGCTCGCTGCACCCGATGGACGTGCGGATCGCGATTGTGGCCGACAACTACTCGCCGCACCTGACGACGAAGCGGTGCCAGCGGGTCGGGACGTGGGCGGAGCTAACAATGTCGAGATCGCTTACACCCCGACCAACAGCTCCTGGCTGAACCGGATCGAGGCCCAGTTCACCGCCCTGCGCTACTTCGCTCTCGACGGCACTGACCATGCCAGCCACAAGGAGCAGGGGAGCATGATCCACCGGTACATCATCTGGCGGAACAAGCACGTCGCCGACGAGCGCCTACGCGAAGTCGTCACCAGGGCGAATGTCGCTTGACGCAGCGCCAACTCCGCATCGCAAGCCGCTACCTGTCAGCTACTGCGTACTCCCGTCGTCGAGTCCGGCGATGACTCTGACGTCCGCTTCGGACATGTCCAGGATCCCGGCGATCAGGCGGGCCTGCAGCAAGTTCGGATTGTGTCCGCGGCGGAGCATGTGGATGGTGGACATCGACAGTCCGGCGGCCCTGGCCATGTCCCTGACCGGAATCCCGCGCTGGTCCATCAACCCGGTGAGCATCCGTCCGAACGGATGGGGCTCCGACCGCCCGGCAGGGGCAACGGCCGGGCCCATGACAACGTCACCGATCTTGACCTGGAAGCGGATGAGTTGGTCGCCCGCGAACCCGACTTTCGCGACGAACGGCAGGCTCTCGCCATTGCCGGAGGCGACCGTTCCCGGGATCGACACCTCGGTGAACCTCACGGCGGGATCGCAGCGGTGATCCCCGGTCTCTGCGGGATGTCCCGGCTGGACGCGGTCGACTTTCCAGTCGCGGTTCCACCACGGAAGGTCCTGCAGCGTTTGGTTGAAGAAGGGCAGCAGGACGGCCATGTCCACCGGGTCCGGAGGATTCTTCTGACCTCCCCATATGACACCAGGCCAGTACCTCAGTGCCGCGATCACGTCCGCCGTCAGCGCGCAGTTGGCAGTTTCCACGGCCACACTCTCCCCCAGTCGACGGAGCAGTCTCCCATGACGAGGCCAACGTTGTCTGATGCGGCACTAGATGAGATGACCTGTTAGGAGGGGGAGCTTGATCGTTTCACGCTGTGTGGGTCTTGAACTGCGCATTTGTCGACTTCTGATGGCTTGCCGGACGGGTGTGGGTCGCATGTGGGATGCGCGGGTCGGGCGGGGCTCGCGGTTTCGGGTTGGCGAGCGAGTGGTCCGCGGCGTCGTCGGCCGAGGTGTTGGCAGTGCGGTTCGCGTAGGGGAGCGGGCGAACGATTGAGCCCTGCCGTGGGAGACGGCGTAAAGGGGTAGACACCTCTGAAGGGATGGATCCGGTCGGCATGGGCGGCGCTTCGCCGGGTCCGGCGGCGAGGGCTTCGCGGGAGGTGGGTCCGTGGATACGTCCTATGACGTCAGGGTGTGGCAGATCGAGAGTCGGCAGGGGCAGCGGCGGGCTTCTTTCGGAGTGCGCTGGTCGGTGGCCGGACGCAGGCGCGGCAGGACGTTCCAGACGTATGCGCTGGCGGACGGTTTTCGAGCGGAGCTGCTGCATGCGGTGCACCAGGGTGTGCCGTTCGGTGTAGTCACCGGTTTGTCGGTCAGGCTCGGGTGTCGGCCTCGTCGGTGAACTGGTACGACTTCGCCGTACATTTCGTGGATTCCCGTTGGCCGCAGTCCTCGGGGAACACGCGACGGAACACGGCTCGAGTATTGATGATCACTACGGAGGCGCTGCTCGGCAGGCTGCCTCGTGGGGTCAGTGGGCAGCAGGTGCGCACAGCGCTGTTCCAGTGGGCCTTCAACACGCGGTGCCGTGCTTCCGCGCCGGACGATATTGCGGTCGTGCTGGGCTGGATCAGGCGTCAGTCGCCGGTCATGGAGGTCTGGGAGGACCCAGAGGTGGCGGACGATGTGCTGCGGGCGCTGTACCACCGTCTTGACGACTCCGTCGCGGCGGCCTCGTCGAGAATGCGGCACCGCCAGGTTCTGAATGTGGCGATGGCGTACGCGGTGCGGCGGAACATCCTGTCGGCCAATCCACTGCCCACAGGGCTTAGGTCCTGTCCGGCGGATCATGTGACTGTCTGATCGGTGACTCGTTATTGTTGGCATGGGGCGGGGTGATCTGACGAATGCCGAGTGGGCTCGGCTGGAGCCGCACTTGCCGACGTTCGGACAACGTGGCGGGCGGTGGAACAACCACCGCAAGGTGATCAACGGGATCCTGTTCCGGGTCCGGACGGGCATACCGTGGCGGGATCTTCCCGAGCGTTTCGGTAGATGGAAGACCGTCTATGAAAGGCACCGGCGCTGGTCGGCGGACGGCACGTGGGATCGGGTCCTGCGGTCCGTCCAGGCCGACGCCGACCTTGCCGGCCGGATCGACTGGAGCTTGGTCAGCGTCGACTCGACATCCTGCCGGGCCCACCAGCACGCGGCCGGGGCCCGCAAGAAGAAGCCACGCGTCCCGAAAAAAGGACAACGCCCCGGCACCACCGACCCGACGAAGGACTCGGACGGTCCCGGGGCGGCCTGACCTGCAAGATCCACCTCGCCGGTGAGGGCAGCTGTCGGCCGATGGCCTTCCTGCTCACGCCCGGACAGTGGGGCGACGCGCCCCAGATGATCGAGGTCCTGAAGCGCATCCGCGTTCCCCGCCCGCAGGGCGGTCACCCTCGCACCCGGCCGGACCATCTGGGCGGCGACAAGGCATACAGCTCACGCCGCAACCGCCGCTACCTGCGAAGGCGCCAGATCAAGCACACGATCACCGAACCGAAGGACCAGCGGGCCAACCGCAAACGACGCGGCAGCAAGGGCGGCCGACCAACCGGCTTCGACACCGAGATCTATAAACGCCGCAACGAGGTCGAGCGCACGATCAACCGGCTCAATAACTCCCGGGCCGTCGCAACCCGCTACGACAAGCGGGCCTACGTCTTCCACGGCACCGTCACAGTCGCGGCGATCCGGCTATGGCTCAGACCTTGACCGCCGAACGCCGGGGAGCAGTACGGGTGTCATTGCACCGCCGGCGGTTCAGAGTCCGGCAGCAACAAGGATCCCTGCCCCGACGAGGGCGAAGACGGCTCCGATCACTCTGCACGTGATGACACTGCTGGGCCACGATCGGTAGGAGTAGGACATCGTTTGGAACCGGTCGGCTACCCCTCGGACATTGGTGGCCAAAAGCCCCCCGCCCACGAGAGCGACGCCACCCCACATCAGCTCGAACACCTGACTGTTCACGATGCGAGGATAGTCAGCCTGCGTCGCTGGCAGGAGCTCTATCAGTGATCCGCCGGACAGACCCTAGCCTTCCGCGCGGGGCCACACCTCTTTGACCCACCCCGCGACCGCGTCATCGTCCCGTTCCATGGCGCGACGGGCCGGAACCTGGCAGGACCAGCCGTTACGCACCAACAGCTTCCGCACGCCCTGGATCGTGTACGTCAGACGGAAGCGCCGGCCGATCACCGTTTTGACCCGGGCCAGAGTCCAACGCTGGTCCTCCCAGCCGTGCGCGGCCGGCCCCTTGGCCGGCTCCGCCTCAAGCTGAGCGAACTGCCGATCGCTGAGCCTCGGCAGAGACACCGGACCCTGCGACCGCAGAGATCCCGGGCCACCCTCGGCCCACGCGTGACGCCACCGCTGGACCGAACGGACACTGACCCGCAGATCTCTGGCGATCGCGGTACTGCCCTCGCCCCGGGCGAACCGCTCGGCCGCCTGAAGCCGTAACTCTTCGCGGCACTGCTGCCGTTCGGCGGTCAGCCCGCCCCCTTGTGGATACCGCATGACTCCGGTCATACCGCAGCCACCGGTCAGCCGTCATCCCCCACGACACCACGAGTTCAGCCTCAGTAGGAGCCTACTTTTTAGGTCAATATAAGAGTCGTACTGGCCAAAAAACCAGGACTTAAGCAACATTTACCTACGAAAAGCCTGGATTCATGCTTGATCCCTTCACGCCGCTAACACATACTGCACAACACTCGCTACTTAGCGTGAAACCTTGGGGGGAATAATGAATCTGCGTAAGGGCTTGGCTTTCGCCGGCGTCACCATCCTGACCGCTGCCACAGCCAGTCAGGCGCATGCTGCGGAACCGAGCGAGCTCCAGCAGCAGATTGACACGGTGCTGGCCAACACCACGGGGGGCGTGCAGATCAGCCCGAACGAAATAGCCTGGGAGGGCGGGCAGGCCATCATGTCGTTCCCGCTGCCTGGGGAGGAGGTAGCGCCTCCCAGCAGTCAGGCCGCTATCGACCTGCAGACCCAGCAGGCTGGGGTCTCGAAGCAGAGCGTTAAGGCTGCCGCTGCTGCGGGCGAAGCCCTTGCAGCAGCAAGCGACAGCTGCCCGACGGAGGTGTTCGGTAATGACTGGTATTGCTTCTACCAGTACAGGGACTTTGGTGGGCGCCGCCTCCAGTGGAACCAGGCGAAGCACGATGTCGTCTTTTTCTCGCAGTTCGACTTCGTGAACAAGACGTCGTCCTGGTCCAACAAGGGCGGGAAGTACATCTACGTACAGGGTCGCTCTCAGACTGGTTACGACAGGTCCTGCTGGGAAAAGCCGCTCATCCTCTGGCAGGAAGCTCCCCACACCAGCAAGGCATTTGTGGGGTCGAGTCTGGACAATAAGGCAGACTGCTTCTGGACGTCTTACTGAATTGATGGGCGGAGAGATGCTCTCTCTGCCCATCGCACGTTCAGCCCTTAAGGAATGTTACGTAATTTACGACTGCGGGTCCATTTACTTTCATCGCGGGCGAGGAATCCAGGAAGATCTCCTCATAGGCGAGAATCTTTCCGTTTTCAGGGTCGACGACCAGCATGTGCTCGGCCGGAATGCTTCCGGAGTCGTCCCTGACTGTGTAGGCAACGCCTTGGCGCCCAGCTCTGTCGGTCACCTCGCCTGCAGTGGTCAGCCCCTTCTTCTTCGCCAGGACTCGAAGGAGTGCCGCCCGCTGCTCAGGATCCAGGTGGTTGGTCATCAGTTTGTCTACGACTGACTCGGAGATGAAGCCGGCGGTGTCTGCCGGCGCACCCTGGTCCAGCCAAGCTTCTAGCTCGGCCGGGTTGTGAGGCGCATCTCCGTACCCCACATTCCCCGTGCCCGACCGGTCAACGGGTTCCTTAATCGCATCCCACTGACGCTCCCAGAGGCTGCGCTGCTCATCGTTCTGGAACTGCGGCTTCTCCGCCTTGACCGACCACGTCGTGGTGCCATCCGGCTTCTTCAACGTTTCCCGCCGTTCGGGCACCACTGCAGAGGTGATCTGCATCCCTCCGATCCTGGTCGTCAATGACCAGGTTTCCTGGATGAACGGACCGCCCTCAGCACCATCCGCTTCCTGTAGTTTTTCTACCCTCCGAGCGGTGGCTTCCAGGTTCATCGAAGCAGTGGTGGAATCGTCGGCGACCGTGTGGACGGCAAGAAGTCTCGGAGTAGCTGCCACCGCCGGATCAATCGGAGGCCGCTGCAGGAGGTCCGGACCTATCAGCAGAGCCCCCGCGACAACAGCAGCCGACACCGCAAGAAGAGAAACCCTGAAGGGCGACGTCCATTTGGTGCGCGAGCTTCGACCCGCATGCCGGGGTTCCTGAACGATGCGCTGAAAGAGAGCATCCGCCTCTGGCTGCACCATGTGGGGCTTATGGATTCGCGATTCGAGTTCGGCCAAAGACCGGTCAATTTCATGCATGGCTCTGCTCCTTCACCCGGGCGCTGGCACCGTAACTCGAATCAAATCCGTGAAGAATCTTCTTCAATCGTTTCCTGGCACGGAACAAGCGAACCCGCGCCGCCGCCGTACTACATCTCAGAACGGTCGCCTGGTCTGACGCGCTCAGGTTCTCCCAAATCGCCAGGCGAAGGATTTCCTGATCCTCTTCTTTGAGACGTCCGAAAGCCTTGACCAGATCAGCCATAGCTATCGCACTGTCCGCATGCTCAGAAGAGTCGAACGTCGCCGGCTGAGCAGCAAGGAGCTCAGTCAGGCTGACCTGCCGTCGCTGAGAACGTCGATCATTGGCCAGCGTGCGCCGCGCAACTCCGTACAGCCACGGAAGCTCGTCGGCGTCCCCTAGATCTTCCATCCGCCGCCAAGCGGTGAGGAACACGTCGGCTACTACGTCCGCCACCCGGTCTGGGTGCGCACGTCGAGCCGCGTACGCCTCGATCGCACCGCGATGGTCTCTGTACAGCTCGGCAAATCTCTGCTCATACATCAGTGACTGCATCTGCCCTCCGAGAGTCCTATGTCCGGCAGCACCTGATGCGTTACACCTGGCCTAGTATATTTCTCACGCACCAGCAGCTGATCGGCTCCAAGCACGTGTGCCAGCCGCAGAGCCTTGCGGTCGAAGCCCTGGACTACTGAGGCTGAACTCGTGGTGTCGTGGGGGATGACGGCTGACCGGTGGCTGCGGTATGACCGGAGTCATGCGGTATCCACAAGGGGGCGGGCTGACCGCCGAACGGCAGCAGTGCCGCGAAGAGTTACGGCTTCAGGCGGCCGAGCGGTTCGCCCGGGGCGAGGGCAGTACCGCGATCGCCAGAGATCTGCGGGTCAGTGTCCGTTCGGTCCAGCGGTGGCGTCACGCGTGGGCCGAGGGTGGCCCGGGATCTCTGCGGTCGCAGGGTCCGGTGTCTCTGCCGAGGCTCAGCGATCGGCAGTTCGCTCAGCTTGAGGCGGAGCCGGCCAAGGGGCCGGCCGCGCACGGCTGGGAGGACCAGCGTTGGACTCTGGCCCGGGTCAAAACGGTGATCGGCCGGCGCTTCCGTCTGACGTACACGATCCAGGGCGTGCGGAAGCTGTTGGTGCGTAACGGCTGGTCCTGCCAGGTTCCGGCCCGTCGTGCCATGGAGCGGGACGATGACGCGGTCGCGGGGTGGGTCAAAGAGGTGTGGCCCCGCGCGGAAGGCTAGCGGCGGCCCGTGGAGCCTGGCTGGCCTTCGAGGACGAAGCCGGCTTCTCCATGACGCCGCCGCACGCCAAGACCTGGTCGCCACGCGGCCGCACCCCAGTGGTCCGAGTCCGCGGCCGTTCCCGCCGCCGGCCGCGACCATCGCGTTGCTTCGGACGCCTCCGAAGCAGTTCGACGCGGTCAAGGTGCGGACCGCACTGCGCGAGTGGGCCTTCAACTTCAAGCGCCGGACCAATCCCGACGAGCCGATGCCCGACAAGGTGCGCGTCATCCTCGACTGGATCCAGCGCAATACGCTGTCGATGGCAGCGTGGGAGCAGTCGGACCGAGTCGACGCAGTCGTCTCCGCGCTCGGAACGCTGCTGGACGGCACTGCCGCAGCGGCCAGCTCCGTGTCCCGTAATCGGCGAATCATGAACCTTGCTATGGAGTACGCCGTCCGCCACGGCATTCTCCGTCAGAACCCCCTGCCGAAGGGGAAGGGCAGTGGAGGGGGCGCCCCCAAGGTCGCTCACGCCATCGACAAGCGCTCGCTGCTGAACCCGGAGCAGGTCACCGCGCTCCTCGATTGGATCGGCAAGCGGCCTCTGCGGCGGGGGCCTCTCTATCGGGCCTTCTTCGCGACCCTCTGCTACGCCGCTCTCCGCCCGGAAGAAGCCGTCGCGCTTCACGTGAGCGACGCCACGCTGCCCGAAGCGGGCTGGGGCGAGTTCATCGTCCACAGCGCACGGCCGGAGGTCGGCAGTCAATGGACCGACAGCGGAGAGCCCCACGATGACCGTGACCTGAAGGGGCGGGCGGAGGGCGACACCCGGACCGTACCCATCCACCCTGACCTTGTTGCCTCCCTTCGCGAGGTCATCGTCCGCTACAAGCTCACGCCGACCGACCTCCTCTTCCCCGGAGAGTTCGGCGGCAGGCTGGCGGGCTCGGTGTTCCGACGGGTCTGGGACAAGGCCCGAGAGGAGGTTCTCCAACCTCATGAGTACGACTCGCCTGCGGGTAAGCGCGTGTACGACTGCCGCCACACCTGCCTCACCGCATGGCTCAACAAGGGCATACCGCCGGCCCAGGTTGCCGAGTGGGCCGGAAATAGCGTGCCTGTCCTCCTGGCCATCTATGCGCGGTGCATCGTCGGACAGCGGGACAACTACCTGAAGCAGATCCACGACATCAGGTATGTCCGCAAGGTGGAGTAAGCCGGATGGTAGAAGGGCGGTGTGGGACCCCAGTGGATGGGGGCCCACACCGCCCTTCGGCGTTCGGCGGCGGAGTCATTCGGGCGTATCTGCTGGGGGACGCATGGGGGACAGGCAGCCGTAGAGATCCAGTTTTAGTCGGTGTCAGCCGGACTCCGACGCCTTTCGACGAGCCGGAGTGCGCTCGATACATGCGAAGGTCAGAAGTGCTCTGACCAGGCAAAACGAGGTCCACGTAACGTGGTACCGGTGGCGCCCCCGGCAGGACTCGAACCTGCGGCCAAGCGCTTAGAAGGCGCCTGCTCTATCCACTGAGCTACGGGGGCCGGTGTGGGCCTCGGTGGCCCCGGAGGGCGCTGTGACAAGCCATCCGTGACCTTGCCGGGACAAGGATAGGGCTCTTGGTGCCCTGTCCCGGTTGCTTCACCTGCGTGGCACGATGTGGAGGTTCGGTGAAGCGAACCGATAATCGCAGGTGGGTGCGAATCGTGCATCGCTTTTCGCGCCTCGCGCCCCGGGTGTTGTGCACTCGTTATGCCTGCGCCCCACTCGTCCGCTCTGTCCCCCCGGGGCGGATCCGCCGCGCAGAGAGGGCTATACGCTTCAAAAAGGCGCCAAAATTGGGCATTCTTCACATGTGGTAACCATGGATGTACGGCCCCAGCTCATCGACGCACTTTCCGCCCTGCGCGACCGTGTCGCTGCCGTGCGTCTCCCCCTCCCGCTCCCCGGCGCCGAACGGGCCAGGCAGACGCGGGCCGAACTGCTCGCCCAGCTCGACGACTACCTCGTACCGCGGCTCAGGGACCCCGAGGCTCCGCTGCTCGCGGTGATCGGCGGGTCGACCGGGGCGGGGAAGTCGACCCTCGTCAACTCCCTGGTGGGGTGCCGGGTCAGCGAGGCCGGCGTCCTGCGCCCGACCACCCGGACCCCGGTGCTGGTCTGCCACCCGGACGACCACCACTGGTTCGCCGGGGTGCGGGTGCTGCCGCAGCTGACCCGGGTCTGGCTGCCCCCGGGGCAGGTCCCCGACCCGGACGGGCTGGACCACCTCGGGGTGGACAGGGACCAGGACGGCACCGTCCTCCGGGTCGAGACCGCGGCGACGCTGCCCCGGGGGCTCGCGCTCCTGGACGCCCCGGACATCGACTCGCTCGTCGTACGCAACCGGGTGCTGGCCGCCGAACTCATCTGCGCCGCCGACGTATGGGTCATGGTCACCACCGCCTCCCGGTACGCGGACGCGGTCCCGTGGCACATGCTGCGGACCGCCAAGGAGTACGACGCCTGCCTCGTCACCGTCCTGGACCGGGTGCCGCACCAGCTGATCGGTGAGGTATCCCGGCAGTACGCGGCGCTGCTCACCCGCGCCGGGCTGGGCGATGTGCCGCGTTTCACCATCCCGGAGCTCCCGGAGTCCGCCGGCGGCGGCCGGGGCCTGCTGCCCACCAACGCCGTCGCACCCCTGCGCGCCTGGCTCACCCACCGGGTGCAGGACCCGGCTGCCCGTCAGCAGGCGGTGGAGAGGACGGCGTCCGGGGTCATCGACTCGCTCGACACGAGGATGCCCGAACTGGCCGGAGCGGTCTCGGCGCAGTACGCGGCGGCCGTACGGCTCACCGGGGTCGTCGAGGAGGCGTACGGCAAGGAGTCGGAGCGGGTGGCTCGGCGGCTGGCGAACGGTGCCGTGCTCGCCGGGGCCGCCCGCACCCGGTGGCGTGGCTACCCGCTCTACAGCACCGCCCCCGAACTGCTGGACTCCCTCGTGGAGAGCCTGGTGGCCCTCCTCCAGTGCGCGGTGGCCGCCGCCGACGAGAAGGTCCGCTGGACGTGGCAGCGCGACCCCGCCGCCGGGAACTTCCGGTTCGAGGACGTCGGCCGGGAGGCCGGGGGGTGGGGGCCTGCCGAGGACATCCAGGGGCGCATCGCCGTGGCCGTACGGCGGTGGCGGCGGGTCCTGGAGGAACTGGCCGAGGAGGAGGCCCGGCTGCTGGAACGCAACGCCGCGCCCGACGCCGAGACGGTGGCCGCGCTGCTGGCCGCCGCACTGCTCGGCGGACGCCGTGCGCGGGGCGCCGGGGAACAGCTCGCCGAACGGATCGGCGCCCAGGGCGCGCTGCGCCTGCGCGACAAGGGCGGGGCGCTGCTCACCGACTGCCTGGACCAGGCCCTGCACGGTGAACGCGACCGCCGCCTCGCCCCGTTGGACGCCCTGGAAGTCGCCCCGGAACCGCAGGCGGAACTGATCGCCGCACTGTCCGTACTGCAGAGGGAGAGGAGCCGGCGATGACCGCCGTCACCGATCAGGACCAGGACCAGGACCGGGGCCGGGAGCACGGCCGAGGGCAGGACGACGGGGAGAAGGCCCGGGAAGCCGCCGAACGGCACTGGGACGACGGGCTCATCGCCCGCCGCGCCGCCGAGGTCGTACGCGAGGACGCCGCCGGGATGCCGCCGCCGGTCCAGGACGTACGCCCGCAGGTGGAGGCGTACGGGCTGCAGACCGGCCCCCTGCGGCCCAGGCTCGACGCGCTGCGGGAACTGGTCGGACTGTCCCGCGCCCGCCTCGACGGGGAGACGCTCGCCGAGGCGGGGCGGGTGCTGGACGAGGCATCGGCCCGGCAGCGGCTCTCGTCCCGGCACACGGTCGTCGCCATCGCCGGGGCCACCGGCAGCGGCAAGTCGACCCTGTTCAACGCCCTCGCCTGCTCGCAGATCTCCGACACGGGACTGCGTCGGCCGACCACCTCCGCGCCGATCGCCTGCAGTTGGACCGACGGGGCCGCCGGACTGCTGGACCGGCTGGCCATCCCCGGCCGGCTGCGGCGCCGCCCGGTGCTCGGCGGTACGCAGGCCGACGACCCGCTGCAGGGGCTGGTGCTGGTGGACCTGCCCGACCACGACTCGGCGGCGACCGGGCACCGGGACGAGGTGGACCGGGTGCTCGCGCTGGTCGACGCGGTGATCTGGGTCGTCGACCCGGAGAAGTACGCCGACGCGGCCCTGCACGAGCGCTACCTGCGGCCGCTCGCCGGGCACGCGGAGGTCACCTTCGTCGTCCTCAACCAGATCGACCGGCTCCCCGGAGAGGCCGCGGACCTCGTCCTGGACGATCTGCGCAGGCTGCTCGACGAGGACGGCATGGCGGTGGGGGAGCACGGCGACCCCGGCGCCACCGTCCTGCCCCTGTCGGCACTCACCGGCCAGGGCGTCGGCGACCTGCGGGAGCTGCTCGGCCGGTTCGTCCAGGACCGTACGGCGGCGGCGCGGCGGCTCTCCGCCGACGTGGACGCGGCGGCCGCGCGGCTGCGGCCCGTGTACGTCGCCGAGGGGCGGCCCGGACTCGGCGAACGGACCCGTGACGCGTTCACCGACCGGCTGGCGGAGGCCGTGGGCGCGGCGGCCGCCGGGGAGGCCGCGGAACGCGAGTGGCGCAGGAACGCCGGGCGGGCCTGCGGGACCCCGTGGCTGCGGCTGTGGCGCTGGTACGAGTCCACCCGGCAGCTCGGCGGTGGCCTGGACCTGATGGCCCAGGCGCTCGCACCGCCCGAGGAGGAGCTCACCGCCCGGCAGCGGGTGGAGCAGGCGGTGCGCAAGCTGGCGGACGACGCCGTGGTGGGGCTGCCGGCGCCATGGGCACAGGCGGTGCGCGAGGCCGCGGTGAACGGCGCGAAGGGGCTGCCCGAGGCCCTGGACGAGCTGTCACGCAAAGCCCACGCGGGCGACGGGGGCGGAGGCGGGAAGGCCAGGAGGAAGGGGAAGGGCAACGGCGGCGGCGAGGGAGCCGCTGCCGACGGGGACGACGTGCGGCCGGGGTCCGGGGCCGCGTCGCGGGAGCCGGACGAGTCGGTCGGGCCGGTGGCTACGGGGACATCCCGGGGGCCGGTGGCCGCGGGTTCGCGGCCGGCCGTGGCAGGTCGGCACGGAGCAGGGCCGGCGACCGCCTACGGCAGGACCGTCAGGCCCGCCGTGGGAGCCCTCGGCGGCAGGACCGCCAAACCCCCGCGCCCCGCGTGGTGGCCGGCCGCCGTGCTGGCCCAGGCGTCCATGACGCTGATCCAGATCTTCGGCGGCCTGTGGCTGCTCGGCCAGATCGTGGGCGTGCTCGAACCCGGTCTGATCACCCCCGCCCTGCTCATGCTCGCCGGGGTCGTCGGCGGGCCGCTCGTCGAGTGGTCGTGCGCGGCGGCCGCGCGCGGGCCCGCGCGCCGGTACGGGCAGGAGGCCGAACGGCGGCTGCGGGAGGCGGCCGCCGGGTGCGGCAGGGCCAGGGTCCTCGACCCGGTCGCCGCGGAACTGGCGCGCTACCGCGAGGTGCGGGAGCGGTATGTGACGGTGACGGAGTTCTCCACAACCGGCGGGTAGTCCACAGGCCCGAGCGGGATCCGCGCTCCGGGTCCAGCATGGGCACCACGGACGGCACGGAGCCGATGACGGCACCGAGCCGATGTGCGGCTCGGAGCCGTCATCGGTGCGTGGCCCACGACGGGTGAGGTCCGCGGACGGTACGGAGTCCGCGGACCGCGGTCGTCCGGTCGACGAGGACGGGGGACGGGACATGAACGAGACCATGGTGACGCTGGTGGGGAACGCCGCCACGGCGGTGGACTACCGGGAGGCGGCGACGGGCCCCATGGCCCGCTTCCGGATGGCGGTGACGCCCCGCCGGTGGGACCGCGAGAAGCAGGACTGGGTGGACGGCCGTACGAGCTTCTACACCGTCTGGGCCTGGCGGACACTCGCGGCCAACCTCGCCGGATCCGTCTCGGTCGGAGAACCGCTGGTGGTGCACGGCCGGTTGAAGGTGCGCGAGGAGGAGCGGGACGGAGGGTGGAAGACGTCCGTGGACATCGAGGCCGTGGCGGTGGGACACGACCTGACCAGGGGCACGGCGGCCTTCCGTAGAGTGACGAGAGGGGAGCCGTCACTGACCTCTCCGACGCGGCGTCAGAAACCGGCCACGGAAGCCGTGTCGGTGTCCTGAACAAGGGCGGCGCGCCGAGGCGGCCTATAACGATTCCGATTCGGAATGGTTATCTGACGGTAGGACGGGGGACTGTCCTCCGCTTGATCCATACGATTCCTCCAGTACCCATGCGGCACTTGAGTTTGCTGGCGAGGCACCTCCCACACGCGCACCATGTGCGTGCAGGTCTCGCCCGGAGGGGAATTCTGTGTTTTCAGTGTCTTCAGTGTTCGCCCCGTCATCGTCCGAGGCGATGACGGAGCAGTCCATACCCGCCCGGAGCGGAGGTAACCGACACGGCCAGGAGCCGGGCCGGGCCGGACGGGGCCGTGGCCTCGCCCGGGTGGCGGCCGCCCTGTTCGCCTCGGGTCTGGTCGCCGCGGGCACGCTCGCCGGCGCCACCGCCGCGACGGCGGACGAGGCCACCCAGCACCAGGGTGGTGCGGTCGCCGTACTGGACGGTCTGAAGACCTACGGCACCGCCGAGCTCAACACCGGCAAGGGCAAGAAGCCCCAGGAGCTGCCCGCCGGCCTGTTCGAGATGAAGGTCGACGGCGGCGGCACGATCCAGACGTACTGCATCGACTTCCACACGCCCACCAAGGACGGCGCGAAGTACCTGGAGACCCCCTGGGACCAGTCCTCGCTCGGTGCCAACGAGGACGCCGGCAAGGTGCGCTGGATCCTGCAGCACTCCTACCCGCAGGTCAACGACTTCGCGGCGCTCGCGGAGAAGGCCGGAACCGGCCCGCTCGACGAGAAGACCGCCGCCGCCGGCACCCAGGTCGCCATCTGGCGCTTCTCGGACAAGGCCGACGTGACGGCCAAGGACCCGAACGCCGAGAAGCTCGCCGACTGGCTGGAGAAGAACGCCGAGAACGTCGCGGAGCCCAAGGCGTCCGTGGGCCTGTCTCCGGCCGCGGTCTCCGGCAAGGCCGGTGAGCAGCTGGGTCCGATCACCGTCCACACCGACGCCGGCCAGGTCTCGGTGGCGCCGCCCGCCGACGCCGCCGCCAGCGGGGTCCAGGTCACCGACAAGGCCGGCAAGCCCGTCACCGAGGCCGCCGACGGCACCGACCTCTACTTCTCCGTCCCCGAGGACGCCACCGACGGCTCCGCCTCGCTCTCCGTCCAGGCCTCGACCTCCGTGCCGGTGGGCCGGGTCTTCGCCGGCCTGATCAAGAGCCAGACGATGATCCTCGCCGGCTCCAGCGAGTCCACCGTCTCCGCGACGGCCACGGCCACCTGGGCCGAGAAGGGTGCCGTTCCCGCGGTGACCGCGGAGAAGAACTGCGCCAAGGGCGGCGTGGACATCACCGCGAGCAACACGGGTGACGAGGCGTTCACCTTCGAGCTGGCCGGTACCGAGCACACCATCCCGGCCGGTGAGACCCGCACGGTGACCATCCCGGTCGGCGAGGACGAGGCCTACGACTTCACGATCACCGGCCCCGGTGGCTTCGAGAAGAACTTCAAGGGCGTCCTGGACTGCGAGACCGCCGGTACCCCGGCGCCGGGTGACAACGGCGGCACCGACACCCAGACCGGTGCCAGCCCGTCGCCCGCCACCACCACCGGTGGCAGCTCCGCCGGCGGCTCCACGGGTGGCGGCGACCTCGCCGCGACCGGTGGCTCCAGCGCCACCCCGATCATCGCGGGCGTCGCGATCGTCCTCGTCGTCGTCGGCGGCGGCGCGGTCTTCCTGCTCCGCCGGAAGAAGCCGCAGACCAGCGCCGAGTGAATTGAGCCAGTGACCGCCGTCGCCTCGTGAGAGCGCGCCGGTGAGGGGCCCGGTACGGACACCCGTACCGGGCCCTGTCGCGTTCCGGGACGCGGCGGAGCACGGCTGGATCAGGCCTGTGGAGGCGGGTGATCGCGTACCGGAGGCCGGACGGGTTTCCGTCCGGGCGCGGACGTCAGGCAAGATGGGTGTATCTGCCCACACCTCTATTGCTGCCGGACGGTTTCTCTTGGCTGAGTACATCTACACCATGCGCAAGACGCGCAAAGCGCACGGCGACAAGGTGATTCTCGATGACGTCAATCTGAACTTCCTGCCCGGCGCGAAGATCGGTGTCGTGGGGCCCAACGGCGCCGGCAAGTCCACGGTGCTGAAGATCATGGCGGGCCTGGAGCAGCCGTCCAACGGCGACGCGTTCATCTCGCCCGGCTTCAGCGTCGGCATCCTCATGCAGGAGCCGGAGCTCGACGAGAACAAGACGGTGCTGGAGAACGTCCAGGACGGCGCCGCCGAGACCATGGGCAAGCTCAAGCGCTTCAACGAGGTCGCCGAGCTCATGGCGACCGACTACTCCGACGCGCTCATGGACGAGATGGGCAAGCTCCAGGAGGACCTGGACCACGCCAACGCGTGGGACCTGGACGCCCAGCTGGAGCAGGCCATGGACGCCCTGGGCTGCCCGCCCGGCGACTGGCCCGTGACCACCCTCTCCGGTGGCGAGAAGCGCCGTGTGGCGCTCTGCAAGCTGCTGATCGAGGCCCCGGACCTGCTCCTCCTCGACGAGCCCACCAACCACCTCGACGCCGAGTCGGTGAACTGGCTGGAGCAGCACCTCTCCAAGTACGCCGGCGCCGTCGTCGCCGTGACGCACGACCGGTACTTCCTGAACAACGTCGCCGAGTGGATCCTCGAGCTCGACCGCGGCCGCGCCCTGCCCTACGAGGGCAACTACTCGACCTACCTCGACAAGAAGGCCACCCGCCTCAAGGTCGAGGGCCGCAAGGACGAGAAGCGCGCCAAGCGGCTCAAGGAAGAGCTCGAGTGGGTCCGCTCCAACGCCAAGGGCCGGCAGACCAAGTCCAAGGCCCGTCTCGCCCGTTACGAGGAGATGGCGGCCGAGGCGGACAAGATGCGGAAGCTGGACTTCGAGGAGATCCAGATCCCGCCGGGCCCGCGGCTCGGTTCCATCGTCGTCGAGGTCGAGCACCTGTCCAAGGCCTTCGGCGACAAGGTCCTCATCGACGACCTGTCGTTCACGCTGCCGCGCAACGGCATCGTCGGCGTCATCGGCCCGAACGGCGCGGGCAAGACCACGCTGTTCAAGATGATCCAGGGCCTGGAGACGCCGGACTCGGGTTCGATCAAGGTCGGCGACACCGTCAAGATCTCCTACGTCGACCAGTCCCGCGCCAACATCGACCCGAAGAAGACCCTCTGGGCCGTCGTGTCGGACGAGCTGGACTACATCAACGTCGGCCAGGTCGAGATGCCCTCGCGGGCGTACGTCTCCGCGTTCGGGTTCAAGGGCCCGGACCAGCAGAAGCCGGCCGGTGTCCTCTCCGGTGGTGAGCGCAACCGCCTCAACCTGGCGCTGACGCTCAAGGAGGGCGGCAACCTGCTGCTCCTCGACGAACCCACCAACGACCTCGACGTCGAGACCCTGTCCTCGCTGGAGAACGCGCTGCTCGAGTTCCCGGGCGCCGCGGTGGTCATCTCCCACGACCGCTGGTTCCTGGACCGGGTCGCCACGCACATCCTGGCGTACGAGGGCGACTCCTCCTGGTACTGGTTCGAGGGCAACTTCGAGTCGTACGAGAAGAACAAGGTGGAGCGTCTCGGGGCGGACGCGGCCCGGCCGCACCGCGCCACGTACAAGAAGCTCACGCGAGGCTGATCGTGGCCCGTCATATCTACAGCTGCCCGCTGCGCTGGTCGGACATGGATGCCTTCGGCCACGTGAACAACGTGGTCTTCCTCCGCTACCTGGAGGAGGCGCGCATCGACTTCATGTTCCGGCTGGCGCCGGGGGACGGCTCGCCGTCCTTCGCGGGCGGGTCCGTCGTGGCCCGGCACGAGATCGACTACGTGCGCCCGCTGGTGCACCGGCACGCGCCGGTGACCATCGAGTCCTGGGTCACGAAGATCGGTGCCGCGTCGCTGACGATCGCCTACGAGATCAAGGACCCCGAGCAGGTCTACGTACGGGCCTCGACGATCGTCGTGCCCTACGACCTGGCGGCCGAGCGACCCCGGCGGATCACCGCCGAGGAGAAGCTCTTCCTCCAGGAGTACCTGGATCAGGAGCCCGCTGTCGCATGACGGTGCCCGTACGGTCGCTGGGGTTCGCCGACGCGAGGGAGGCGGCCGACCTCGCCGCCTTCCTCGGCCGGCTGCTCCACTACGACCGGGCCGCCGCCGTCCGCCTCCAGGCAGGCGGCGGCGCGCTCGCCGTGTTCGGCAGGCCGCCGTCGTTCGAGGTCCTCGCGATCCGCACGGCCCGGCTCGCCGGCAGCCACACCTTCGACGTCACGGTCTCGGCCGGTGAACTCCTCGAGGCGCTGGACCCGCAGGGCGCGGACGGACCGGCGGCCGATCTGCCCGGTCCCGTCACCGGCCCGCCGTGGACCGGGGTGCTGCCGCCCCGCAGCGGCTGGCGGCCCCGCCCCGGACTGCCGTCACCGGCGGAGCTGGGCACCGTGCTCGCCGACGCCGTCGCCGAATTCCGGGCCCGCGACACGGCCCTGCCCGAGGAACGGCGTACCCGCGCGGAGCGGGAGCTGATGGGCCAGGACATCTGGTCGAGGACGCTCGGTGACACCGGGCTCCCGCTGCGCGCCGTGCACGCCGCCCAGTCCCTGGGCTTCCTGCGTCCGGCGCCCGACTTCCCCGTCGCCCTGCTCACAGCCGGGTCGTGGATGCGGCTGCGGACCCCGTTCGGTTCGGTGGCACTCAGGGGCGCGGGTGGCGGACTCGGCACCCTCGCGGTGACCGTCCAGAGGGCCTGACCCCGGGCTTCCCGGGCCGCCCCGTCCTCCCGGGACTTCCCGCGCGTCTACTCCCGGCCCTCCGGCCGCTCCTCACGCGTGTCCCGCTTTCCGGCCGCGTCCGGCCACACCCCGATGTGGTCCGGCTCCAGCTCCAGCATCACCCGGTGCTCCATGCCCAGTGCCTCGGTGTAGTCGGCCGGCAGTTGCAGCCGGCCCGCCCGGTCGAGCATCGCGTACTCCCGGGCCACCTGGGACTCCTGGCCCGTCGTCGCGTCCACCTCGGTGTGCCGCAGCACCTCGGAGGAGGTCCGGCCGTCGCGGATCGCGACCGTACGGCGCACCTCGCTCGCCACCGCCTGGTCATGGGTCACGATCACGATCGTGGTGCCCAGCTCCTCGTTCGCCCGGCGGAACGCGGCGAAGACCTGCTCGCCGGTGGCCGAGTCCAGCTCACCGGTCGGTTCGTCCGCCAGCAGCACCGACGGGTTGTTGGCGAGCGCCACCGCGATCGCGACCCGCTGCTGCTGACCGCCGGACATCTGTGCCGGGCGGCGGTCCCGGCAGTCCTCGACCTCCAGCATCCGCAGCAACGACTCGGCCCGCTCGGCCCGTGCCCGGCCGTGTCCCCTGCCACGCAACTGCATCGGCAACGTGACGTTCTGAATGCCCGTCAGGTACGAGAGCAGGTTGCGGGCGGTCTGCTGCCAGACGAAGCCGACCACATCACGGCGGTAGCCCAGCCGCTCCTTCGGTCCCATCGCCAGCAGATCGCGGCCCGCCACCTTCGCCGACCCGGCCGTGGGCACGTCGAGCCCCGCCAGGATGTTCATCAGGGTGGACTTGCCGCTGCCCGAGGCCCCGACCAGCGCCATCAACTCGCCCTCGGTCACGAGTAGATCGAGGCCCTGGAGCGCCTGCACCTCCACCCCGTCGGCGGAGAAGACGCGCACCAGCCGGTCGCAGGCGATCAAGGCGTCATGGCCGTACGACGGCCGGTCGCGGCGTGCGGCGGCCCGCCGTTCGAGTTCCGCCAGGGTGGTCTCTGTCGGCGACGTCATCGGGTGTCTCCTGCCCTGAGTTCCTTGATCGATCCGCTACGGCCCGCCCACCAGGCCTGGACGCCGGCCACGGCGGCGGCGAGGAGGACCACGCCGAGCGCCGGAAGGACCAGCGACACGGCGTCGGCCCGCAGCGCGGCGAAGTGCGAGGCGCCGCCACCCCCGCCGGCCAGCGCCAGCGCGGCCAGGTCGATCCCCGGCGCCAGCAGGGCGATGGTCGCCCAGCCGACGACGAGGCCGCCCACCGCCGCCAACAGCGCCTGCGGCAGAGCCTCGTACGCGAGCAGCCGGCGGCCCTGCCGGGTGGTGAGCCCCATGGTGCGCAGCCGGGCCAGCAGCGTGGTGCGCTCCGGTGCGGTCTGGAGCAGGGAGAGGAGCACCGCCAGCAGCGCGTACCCGGCGCCCGCCGCGACCGCCGCCGCGTAGATCTGCCCGGCGCCCGACTGGAGCGGGCTGTCCACGAACCTCTCGCGCTCCTGCGACCGCAGCCGCACCGCGAACCCCGGGCCCGCCTCCCCGACCGCGGCCCGCAGCGCCTTGGCGTCCGGCGCACCGGTGACCAGCAGCGTCGTGGGGGAGGGCTCGGGAAGAGCGGCCCGGTCCACGACCAGGAAGTCGTCCGCGTCCACCGCAGACGTGCGCGAGCGGACGGCGACGACCCGCACCTGGACGTCCGCGCCCCCCGCGCGCACCGTGTGCGGCCCGTCGCCGAGCCGCTCGGCCACCGACGGTGAGGCGATCGCGGGCAGCACCGCGCCCTTCCCCGGCGCCGCCTCCAGCAGGCCGGCGGAGAAGGCGGGCAGCCCGCTCTCCCGGGCCAGCCGGGCGTACGGCCCCGGTTCGACCCCCAGCAGCACCGCACGCCCGGTGTCCGTCGACGTCCCGCCGTCCGGGCTCGGCGCGACCCCGTACTCGATGCGCACGGGCAGCACCTCGCGCACCCCGTCCACCGCCCGGACCCGGCGCACGAAGCCGTCCGTGACCGGGGTCGGGGAGCCCTCGCCGCTGATCCGGGCGTCCGCGCCCACCGCCCGCAACGCCGCGTCGTCACGGGCGCCGGCGACCCCGGCGAGCACGGAACCGCCGAACGCCGCCGTGGTCAGCGCCACCAGCAGGGCGAGCAGCGGCAGCGTGCCGCTCGCCGACGACCGGCCGGCGCGGGCCAGCGAGAGGAAGCCGACCGCCCCGCGCAGCCGTGCCACGGACCTGGAGGCGAGCCGTAGCGGCAGCGGATAGAGCCGGACCAGGACGAGCGCGGCGATCAGCCCCACCAGGACCGGCGCCGCACTGATCAGCGGATCGCCGCCGGAGCCCCCCGTCCCGCGTCGGCGCAGCGCGGCGACCGCGCCCACCGCCAGGACGAGCAGGGTGAGTTCGACGACCGTGCGCCGCCGGGAGGGCCGGGCACTCACCACGTCGTCGCGGGCACCGTGCAGCAGCGGCCTGCGGTGGCGCAGCGTCGTGCGGAGCGGCAGCACCAGGCAGACCAGGGCCGCCACCGCACCGGCCCCGAGGGCCGCCGGCCCCCACCGGGCCTCGCCGATCAGCAGGACCGCCAGCAGCAGACCCAGTGCCGCCGCCGGCAGCACGGCCACCGCCGTCTCGGCGAGCAGCCGGCCGCCGATGCCGGCCAGCGAGCCTCCCCGGGAGCGCAGCAGGGCCAGTTCACCGTGGCGGCGGGCGCCGATCAGCCCGCCCGTCATCAGCAGGACCACGGCGGCCACGGCGCCGATGCCCACCGCCGCGACCGTGACGACGGGGCTGATCGCGGTACGGACCGAGGTGTACGTGTCGAGCACGGCGTCCAGTCCCGTGGACAGCGTGGTGGTCGGACCCACCAGGCCGCGCAGCTTCAGCAGATCGGGGCCGCTCTTCAGCGAGGTGACGGACGTCCGCAGGGCGGGCACGTCGGCCGAGGTGAGACCCGAGGCGTCCGGCGTGAGACGCCAGTAGAGCTCCGGCTCACCCGTGGTGGCCAGCAGCGCGGGCCCGGAGTCCGGGGCGAGCAGCAGCGTGGCCGCCCAGTAGAAGACCGGCATCTTGGACCCCGTGTCCGGGACCAGGGCGGGGGAGCGGTACAGCGGGTCGACCGACCAGTAGCCGCTCTCCGGGAGCAGCGGGGTGACGACGCCCGTGACGCGGACGGTCAGCGGCTCCCCGCTCTGGGTGGGCACCGCGAGGGTGGAGCCCGGCTTCATGCCCAGCTTCCGCGCCGTCTCCTGGGTGACGGCCGCCTCCACCTCACGGCTGTCGATGCCCACCGCGCCGTGCGTCACGGGCCAGCGGCCCGCCGTCAGCTCGCTGTGCTCGTCCAGTGCCGACGGGACGGCGTAACGGAACTGCGGCGGCAGCCCGTTGGGGCGGGGCAGCCACGGCTCGCGCGCCACCAGGGGCTTCGTGGTGTGCACCCCGAACGACGAGCGCGGCACATCGGCCCGCACGGGATCGGGCAGCACCTCCACCAGGGCGCGGTAGCCCCGCGACAGCCACTCCTCGCGCAGCGCCTCCTCACGCCTGGGGACCGGCTCGGCCAGCGAGGGCGCCGGCGTCGACACCTCCAGCACGCTCCGGGCGGGCGAGGCGGTACCGATGTCGTGCCGCAGCGCCTTCGTCTCGTACGCGTCCACGGCACGCGGGTACGCGGCGGCGAGGAAGGCCGTCAGGAACACCAGGAGCGCGAGGGCGGCCGACACACCGGGCGCGGTACGCAGCCGGGTCCGCACCCACGGGGCGCAGGCGGCCGGAATCTTGGCGGCGTTCATGTCAGTTGTCCCCCTGGTGGCGCAGCGATACCGCGGGATCGGACCGGCGCAGCGTGAGCGCGGCCACGATCAGCAGCGGCAGCAGGGCGACCCCCGCCAGCAGCACGGCGACCTGTCCGGCCGGCAGCATCACCAGCACGTCCGGAACCGGCCTGGCGGCCTGCCCGGTCAGCACGACGAGCGGCACGACGGCCCGGGTCAGCACCGCGCCCAGGGCCAGCCCGATCAGCACCGCCAGGCTGATCAGCACCCCCTGCTCGGCGGCGGTCATACGGGCCAGCCCCCGCCGTGAGGCGCCCAGCGCCCGCAACACCGCGAACTCGCCGGAGCGTTCGCGCTGCGAGCCCGCGAGGCCGACGGCGAAACCCACCGCCGCGAGGGCGGCGGCGACCACGGCCACGGCCAGCAGCGCGGACTGCGGACCGGCCCCCAGCGGATCGTCCGCCAGCTCCCGCGCCGTCTCGTCCCGCACCAGGACCTGGGCCGGATCGATGCCCGGCCGCTCCCGCAGCTGTGCCGCCACCCGGGGGCCGTCGCCCGGCGCGGTGCTCAGCCACCACTCGGTGGGCGGCAGCGAGGCCCCGGGCCGATGGGCCAGCACCTCGGACACCGCCCGCAGATCCAGCAGCAGACTCCCGCCGGACTTCACGGCCGCCCCCGCCACCGCCTCGGCCCCGCCGGCCGGGCCGGTCGTGGGCAACTGCCGTACCGCCTTCACCAGCGTCACCCGGACCGTGTTGCCGGCCAGTGTCAGGTCGACCTGCTGCCCCGGCTCCGCCCCGGCGTACGCCAGGTACGCGTCGGTGGCCACCGCCTTCAGCGCCGGGGCGGCCGGGCGCACCGCGGCGATCCTGAGGGTGTCCGTCTCCTCGGCCCCGTAGCCGTCCGACGGGGCGGAGCCGGTGGTCTGGCGGAAGGCGGGCGCCCCGGAACCGGACACCTCCTCCGGCGCCGTACCGGCCCTCTCCTCGTTCCCCGAGGAGAGGGACGTCGCGGCCCGCCAGCGCACCGTGTCCGAGGCCGGCACGGGCCGCTCGCCGTCGGCGGTGAGCGCCCGGAGACCCGTCACCGAGACCAGCCGCGTCTCCGCCCGGCCGGGGGCCGGGCTGTCCAGCTCGAAACCGGTGACCGCGGGCCCGCCGTCCGCCGACACGGGCACGGACACCGTATGGGGCCGGCCGTCCACCGGGACCTTGCCCGCGGCCACCCGGTGCGCCGTGCCGTAACGGTCCTCCAGCAGGACGGTCAGCACCGGCGCCGCCCCGGACGGCGACCGGCCCCCGGCGGCCGAGGTGTCGCGCAGCCGCAGGTCGACCAGGAGCCGGGTGCTCTTCCGGGGCAGCACCACCCCGGTACGCGCGGCCTTGGGCGGTGCGATCGCCTCGAACAGCTTCTCGGGGGACGACCCGGAGAGGTCCTCGCGCATCAGCATGTGCTCACCGGCGTGCGCCGTGTCCAGGGCCAGCACCTCGGCCGTGCGCCCGCCGGACAGCTCGACACCGGTACGGAACGCCGGAGCCGCGTCGCGTACGCCCGGCACGTCGGCGTACTGCGCCCCGTCGTCGCCGACGCCGGCCACCACCCGCACCGAGGCACCCGACCGGAAGTCGGCCTGGTCGCTCTGCGAACGGTCCCAGGAGGCGGCCTGACCGATCGCCAGCATGCCCGTCGCCACCGCCAGCACCAGCAGCAGCACCGGCCCCGCGCCCCGCAGCGGACGCCGGCTGAACTGCCAGCCGGCCAGCGCCGCCGACAGCCCCCGGCCGGCCGCCGCACGGCGCTCCGCCAGCCGGGCCGCGGGCGGCAGCAGCCGCAGGGTCAGCACCGTGCCCGCCAGCAGGGCCAGCGCGGGCGCGGCCACCAGCAGCGGATCGATGCCGAGTTCGCCGTGCCGGTCCCCGCTGAGCGCGCCCCCGCCTGACCCACCTGTCTGCCGGTCCAGCTGCCAGTACGCCACCCCGGCGATCACCAGCAGCGCGACATCCGCGCCCGCGCGCACCGGCGCGGGCAGCGCCGAGGACCGTGCGCCCGCGCGTCCACCGGCGCTCGCGGCCAGGGCGGGCGCCACGACGGCCAGGGCGCACGCCAGCGCGACGGCCGCGGCCACGAGCCACACCGTGCCGTCCGCACCCCCGTCGAGCCGCAGCCCGATCCGGGTGAGCCCGCTGCGCTCCGCGAGCAGCCCGGTCAACGGCCCGGCGAGCAGCGGGGCCACCACGGCGGCGGGCACCGCGAGCAGCAGCGCCTCCACGGCCGCCAGCGAGGCGATCCGGCCCCGCGAACCGCCCCGGGCCCGCAGCAGCTCCGTCTCGCCGCCGCGCTCACTGCTCAGCAGCCGGGCCACGAGCAGCAGCGCGTATCCGGCGAGCAGGACCAGCTGGACGGCGACGATCATGATCGTCGAACGGGACACCAGCAGGGCCCGCTCGATCTGGTCGATGACGGTGGGCAGCGAGGTGCGCACCGTGACGCCGTCACCGAGGGACGCCTCCAACGCCCGCGGGACACCGGCCGACGCCTTCCGCAGGTCCCCGGTCCGGTCGGTGGTCAGCGTGCGGAAGTCGGCGGTGGCGAGCCAGGACCGCTCCCCGGAGCTGAGCCGGTCCGAGCCGAACAGCGCGGGGTCGGTGAGCAGCGGGCCGTACGTCGTGAAGTCGAGCGTGCGGGCCCCCCGCCCGGCCAGCGGGTCCAGCTGCCAGTAGGGATCGGCCAGGTCGGCCGCCTCGTACAGGCCGGTGACCTCGATCCGCGGCGAAGCCCCGCCCAGCCGGTCGGTGAGGGCCAGTTCGGCCCCCGGCTCCAGCTTCAGGACCTCGGCCGCGGCGCGGGGCAGCGCCACCTCCACCGGCTCCCCGTCCCGCCCGGCACCCTCGGCCGGCATACGCCCCGAGGTCAGCCGGACCCGGCTGCGGTCGAGCGAGGCGAAGTGGGTCAGATCCGGTTCACCGCGCCGGTCGGCGGGGGTCTGCAGGTCACGCGGCAGGGCGTACGGGCCCGAGCTCTCCAGCGCCCGTACGGTCACCGGCAGCCCGTCGAAGGCCTCACCGGCCGCCCGGCGCACCGCCGCGTCCGCCTCCGCCCGGCGCTCCCGGTCCACCCCGGCGGTCACGAAGAGCGAGGCCGGTTCGGCGGACCGGTGGGTGAGCGTGTGCCGCAGGGCGGCGTCGCCTATGGAACCCGAGAACGCGGTGAGCGCGGCCAGCACACACGTGGTCAGCACCACCGCCGACAGGGCCGCGGCGAGCAGGAGCCGGTGCGCCCTCGCACGCAGAAGGACGAACCCCGTCACCTGATCCCCCGAACCTCAGCAGCCGCACGCCCCCCGGCGTTCCCCGGATGCTTTCATCAGGACGTCCGCCTTGGAAACCGCCTGCGGGCGCGCTTGACGGGATCGTGACCGTTATCCGGTCGTGGAGTGCCGGATTCCGGCGGCCGGGCGCGAGGAACGGGGGTCAGCCGCCGGTGTTGATCATCGAGGCGGCGGCGTACGTGAGGTAGTCCCACAGCTGCCGCTCGTGCCCGGGGGCGAGCTCCAGCTCGTCCAGCGCCACCCGCATGTGGCCGAGCCAGGCGTCGTGCGCGGCCCGGTCCACCTGGAACGGGGCGTGCCGCATCCGCAGCCGGGGGTGCCCCCGGTGGTCGCTGTAGGTGCGCGGGCCGCCCCAGTACTGCATCAGGAACAGGGCGAACCGTTCCTCGGCCGGCCCCAGATCCTCCTCCGGGTACATCGGCCGCAGCAGCGGGTCCTCGGCGACGCCCTGGTAGAAGCGGTGGACCAGGCGCCGGAAGGTCTCCTCGCCGCCGACCTGCTCGTAGAAGGTCTGCTCCTGAAGCGTGTCGCGCGGAATCTCTGTCACCCGTCCATCGTCGCAGACGCACCGGCCGAGTACGGAGGTCGTAGGACCCCGGTGCCCGGCCGGTGCCCGGCGGTTCAGTCGCGGCGGACCGTGATCGTCGTCCAGGCGCCGACGTGGACCTGGTCGCCGTCCTGGAGCGGGACGGGGACATACGGCTGGATCGGGTCCTCGGCGCCGTTGAGCGTGGTGCCGTTGGTGGAGTTCTGGTCGACCACGGCCCAGCTGCCGTCCGGCTGCCGCACCAGCACCGCGTGCTGGTGCGAGACACCCGGATCCTCCGGCGGCACGGCGAGATCGATGTCGGGCGACTCCCCGGTGCTGTGCCGGCGCCGGCCGACGGTGACCTGGTTGCCGGTGAGCTCGACGTGCTGCTCGGGGGAGTACGCGGGCAGGTTGAGCCCCGTGGCCTCCGGGCCGCTGCGCTGCATCATCGCCAGGAAGTAGTCGCGGTCCGGCGCGACGACCGCCGTCCAGCTGCCCGTGCCCTGGCCCTTGCCCGGCCCGGTGCCCTGCTGGTCCGGGGCCTGCTGGTCCGGGCGCTGCTGGTCCGGCCCCTGGCCGGGGAACTGCTGCTGCGGGACCTGCGGCGCCGGGGCGGCCGGAGGCGACTGCGGGCCTGGCTGGAAGCCCTGCGAGGGCTGCTGCTGCGAGGGCGGCGGCAGCATCCAGTCGTCGTCGGCACCGGGACGCGTCGTCTGCGGGCGGGGCGGCGCGGACTGCTGTGCCGACTGCTGCTGGAACGACGGCGGGAACGGCGGCCCCTGGCGCTGCGGCTCGAACGGCGAAGGCGGCCCAGGCTGTCCGGGCTGCCCCTGCTCGCCGGGCCGGCCGTGCTCGCCGGGCCGGCCGTGTTCGCCGGGCCGGCCGTGCGGTGCGGGCGGACCGGAGGACTCCGGGCCCCCGGGACCTCCCGGCCGGTTCTGCGGATCGAAGGGCGACGGCTGACCCGGCTGCCCCTGACGCTCGAACGGGGACGGCGACTGCTGCTGGAAGGCGGGCGGAGGCGGCGGCCCCTGCCGGAACGACGGCGGGGGCGGCGGGCCGCCCTGCTCCGGCGCGAGCGGCTCGGCCGGCCGGTTCATCTGCGAGGGCCGCGAGCCCTGGTACTCGAACGGGTCACGCTGCTGCGGCGACGCCGAGCCCTGCCGCGACGGAGGACCCTGCGGCGACGGCGGACCCTGGGCCGTGAAGCCGGGCGGCAGGTTCAGACCCGGTACCGGGCTCCCGGCGCCGGGCTGCGGCGCCAGCGGGGTGTACGACGTGGCCGTGTTGGTGAGGAAGTTCCAGCGGCACTCCTCGCAGAACGGCGCCATCGCCTCACGCGGGGTGCGGCACTGCGGGCAGAGCTCCGCCTGCGCGGCCGGCTCCCCGGGGCCGGGAGGGCCCTGCGGATAGCCGTAGCCGCGTGCGGGCGGCGGGGGAGGCGGCGGGGGCACGGCACCCGAGGGCGCGCCCGCCTGGGCCATGCGGTGTCCGCAGACCTCGCACCAGTCCTCGGAACCCGACTGGTGTCCGTTCGGGCAGGTCGGCATGTCGGCGCTTCCCCCTCTCCTTCTCCGGCCCGCAGGCCGTCATGCTCTGTCGACTGTGTCGCTGTTCGGCGTCACTTCTTGACGCGAACGGTCTTGGTCGAGCGCGTTTCGAGCGTCATCTCGTCCGCTTCCGCCACTCTCGCTTTCAGTCGCACAGTACCGGTCGCCGCGTCGACGACGTCCACCACCTTCGAAAGCAGTTTCGCGGTATCGGCGTTCCCGGAGGCCGACGCGAGCTGCACGGCACGGCCCAGTTTGGCGGTCGCGCCGTCCAGGTCGCCGGATTTACGCGCTTCCAGCCCTTGTTGGATGACGTGTGCCAGTTCCGCCTGACCTGTGTAGTGGGCGACCTGCGGGTTGATCGACGTGGACGCGGCCATGTCATCGGTCCACACCGCCCGGACCAGCCCCTGGGACAGCGTCTGCGGCGGCTCCCCGGCAGCGGCGGCCGGAAGGATCAGCGAGACGCGGGCCGCCAGCATCTCCTGGCCGATCCCGGCCTCCGGAACCCGTACGCAGACGTGGTAGTCCCGGGACTCGTCGCCCCAGGAACCGGTCGGGTAGTCGCCCGCGCGGGGGCCCGCCTCGGTGCGGCGGCCGGTCAGGTCGGCGACCGTGGGGGCGACCTGTTTGACGAAGACGATCTCGACCCCGACGGGCGTCCACAGCCGCAGCGCCACGTCCGCGACCTCCTTGCCCATCGCGTTCTCCATCATCCGCGTGAAGTCCGCGGCGAGGCCCGCCGGATCGGCGACGATGTCCGCCGAGCCGAGCAGGGCCGAGGCGATGGCTGTGACCTCTTTCACCTCCCAGTCGGTCCCGACCCCCCGGGCGTCGCACGTGAACCGGCCCGCGCAGGCGTCCAGGGCGGCCCGCAGATCCTCCGGGGACTCGTGCTCGTTGCGGCCGTCGGTGAGCAGGATGCCGTGCCGGATGCCCGTGTCGGCTGCGCCGAGCAGCCGGTCCGCCAGCCGCAGCCAGGTGCCGATCGCCGTGCCGCCGCCCGCGTTCAGCCGGCGCAAAGCGTCCTTGGCCTGCGCCTTGGTGTGCACGTCGGCGGTCGCGAGCCGGCCGTTGCCCGGATAGACGTCCTTGGCCACATGGGTCCCCGCCACCACGGCGAACAGCGTTCCGTCGCGCAGGGTGTCGATGGCCGCGGCCGTAGCGTCCCGGGCGTTGCGCATCTTCGTCGGCGGGTAGTCCATCGAACCGGAGCAGTCGACCATGAGGACCACGGCGGCCCCCGGCGCCTGCCCGGCGACACGGGCCGGGGACGCGTCGGTCAGCGGGACACCACCGGTGGTGCCGCCGCCCGTCGAGGTGACGGTGACGATCGCGTTGACCTCACGCCCGCCCTCGGGCAGGTACTCGTTCTGGTACACCTCGACCGAGAACTGCGGCACGTTCGACTTCGAGAAGTTGGCCATCTGATCGGCTCCTTGGGGCTCCACACAGGTCAGGTGAAGGCAGGGTCGGAGGACAGGGACAGACGGGGGCGGACACGGACGGCGTCCGGTCGGGAACGGCCCGGGGCGGAGGAGTGAGGGCGGCGGACGGACGAAGACGGTGGCCGGCGTCCGGCTCAGGTGGCCGGGTAGGCCGATCCTGCCCCCCGCGGCGGCACGGCGAACGGCAGCAGGGCCACTGTTACGTTGTCGTGGCCCCCGCCGTCCAGCGCGTGGCCGACCAGCACCTGGGCCCCGTGCAGCGGCCGTTCGTAGGCGTCCGGCGGTAGGGCCGCCGCCATCTCGGCGGCACCCTCCGCGTAGTTCCACAGCCCGTCGGTGCACACCACCACCAGCCCCGCCCGGTCCGGCTTGAAGGACGCGGTGTGCGGCTCCAGTTCGTAGGCGTCGGCGCCCAGCCACCCGGTGATGGCGTGGGCGCGGTCGTCGGCGTACGCCTCCGCCTCGTTCATCAGGCCCGTGGCGACCATCTGCGCGGCCCAGGAGTCGTCCTCCGTGAGCCGGGCGGGCGGATGGGCACGGTCCTGGGGCACCCAGTAGACGCGGCTGTCGCCGACCCAGCCGACGACCAGCAGACCGCCCGCCATGATCGCGCCGACCAGGGTGCAGGCCGGGGCGTTCTGGTGGCGGTGCTGATCGTGCTCCATCGCCTGACCCGGGTCCGGGGCCAGGGCGTCGACCGCCTCGGACGCGGCCAGGATCGCCTCGTGCATCGCCTGCTGCGGATGCGTCCCGCGCGGCAGCGACTCCAGCAGCGCCTCGTTGGCGGCGCCCGCGGCTGCGGCGGACGCCTCGTCGGGACGGCTCGCCGACGAGACGCCGTCGCAGACGATGGCGACGACGGCCGGTGAGCCGTCCGGCAGCGCGGTGCTGGACACCGCGAACGCGTCCTCGTTGCGATGGTGGCGCAGCCCCCGGTCGCTGACCGCCGCGACCGCGCCGAGCTCCTGCTCCATGTGGTCGCGTTCGCGCGGCTGGGCGTGGCCGCAGTTCTCGCAGTAACCGTCGGGGTCCACGTGTCCGGACCGGCAGGCGACGCAGACCTTGCCCCCGGCCGGGGCCGGGGCAGAGGCCGCCGCGTGTTCCGCGGCACGCGGATCGGGGGCCGCCAGCTCGAAGTCGCCGACGCCCTCGGCGTCCGGACCGTCCAGTCGGACCGCCGAAAGCGTCCCGCCGGGCAGGGACCTGCCGCCGGAGTCGGTGCCCGGGAGGTCGCTCGGGCGGTGCGTGGGCGCGGGGAGGTCCGAGCTGTCCCTCTCCGAGGCGGCCGGCCAGCGGACGGACTCCGCCCCGGACGCGGCACCCACGGGCGCGCCCTCACCCGGCGCGGGCGCACCCGTGCCGGGCGTCCCCGCGTGCTGCGCGGGCACCGTGATCGCGACGGTCGGGCGGTCGGCGGGAGGCGCCGGCACGGCCGACAGGTCGTACCCGCACGCCCCGCAGAACCGGTCGCCCGACTCCAGCGGTTCCTCGCAGCTGGGGCACCCCGGCAAGGAGGCCCGCTGGTGGCTCTGTGACATCTTCACACCCAGGTCCGTGGGCGGAGGCGGTTGGCCCGCTCCACCAGTTCGATCCTCTCGTCGCCCCGCTGCGCGAGCCGGGCGAGCATCCGGTACGAGCGTTCGAGGCCCAGTCTCAGGCCCCGCTCGTCCAGATCACTGCCCAGCAGCTTCCCCCGTACCGGGGCCGCGGGGGCGGCCGGGGCCGGCGGTCGGGCCGCGGGACCCCCGGAGAGTACCCAGTCCAGCGCCGTCCCCAGCACCTCGGTCGACAACTGCTCACGGCGCACCGCGTCCAGGCCGTACCCCTGGAGCGCCGCCACCTGGCCCGCGGCGGCCGACAGGTCATCCAGCAGCGGCTCCTCGGGAGACCGCCCGCGCAGCCGGGCCCGCACCGAGGCCACCCGGGCCGCCGTGTAGTGGATCGACGCCTCCGGGACCGACTCCAGCGCTCGGACCGCTCCGGTCCGGTCACCCGCCGCGATCCGCACCCGGGCCAGCCCGAACGCGGCGCTCACGAAGCTCGGATCGGTCGTCCACACCAGCCGGTAGTACTCGGCCGCGTTGTCCAGCTGTCCCAGCACCTCCGCGCAGATGCCGAGCGCCAGCTTCGGCGCGGGCTCACCCGGGAACGCGTCGTACACCGCGTCGAAGGACAGGGCCGCGTTGTGGTGGTCCCCGGTCACCAGGGAGGTGACACCGCGGTACCACACCACCCGCCAGTCGTCCGGGTACTCCGCCTCCACGGCGGTCAACGCGCGCATCGCCGAGTCGAGTTCGCCCATCTCCAGCCGGGCGCGGAGTTCGCGCAGCCGGGTCTCCAGCGAGGCCGCGGGCACCGAGTGCAGCGCCGTGATCAGCTCGGCCGGAGCCGACGCCATCACCCCGGCGAGGAAACCGGCGTTCGGGTCGTTCGCGTCGACCCGGGGGACCGGAAGGGCGAGCGAGGTGGCCCGCGCGTCGAAGGCCGCGAGCCGGGGGCCGCCCCCGGCGGTGCCCGCGACGGCCGGATCCGGGCCGGGCGCCGGGCGCGGGGCCGGTACGACCGCCCGCGTCCCCCCGTGGGCGGGCGCGCCGCCCGGCCCGCCCGTCCCCGAGCCCCGGACGTGGGTGTCGGGCGCGTGCACCGGACCGGCGCCCCGGGAGAGAGGAGCGGGGGCGGCGGCCGTCGCGGAGGGCGGGGCGGTGACCGGGGCCACGGCGGGCGGGCCCCCGGCCGGCACCGCGCGGCCCCGGCGCCGGGCACGGCCCGCCGACGCGGTGCGGACACCGAGCCGGGACACCTCCTCGGTCAGCTCCGCGAACAACCCGGTGTCCGTGACCCGCAGTTCCGTGCCGAAGAGCGTCGACAGGGCGGGGCGCGGGCGGCCCGTCTGCACGGCCACCACCTCCCGCAGCACACCCGTCAGCTGCTCGGCCATCTCGCTCGCCGAGGCGAACCGGCGCGCCGGGTCGGGGTCCGTGGCCCGCACCAGCAGCCGGTAGAACGACTCGTACCGCCGGAACACCTCGATGTTGTCCGGGTCCGGCAGCGAGTCCACGAAGACGTTCGTGTACCCCTGGAAGTCGAAGGTGAGCACCGCGAGCGTCCGCGCGACCGTGTACAGGTCCGAGGCGACGGACGGGCCGGCCTCGGCCACCTCCGGCGCCTGGTAGCCGACGGTGCCGTAGATCGCCGACTCGTCGTCGTCCATCCGCCGCACCGCGCCCATGTCGATGAGCTTGAGCTGGTCCTCGGTCTGGATCGCGTTGTCGACCTTGAAGTCGCAGTACAGCAGATTGCGGCTGTGCAGATGGCCGAGCGCCTCGAGCGCCTCGATGCCGTACGCGCAGGCCTGCTCGACGGGCAGCGGGTCGCGCCTCCCGTCCGGCGTGCGGCGGCCGTTGGCGATCTCCTTGAGCGCCTTGCCGCCGACGTACTCCATCACTATGTAGCCGTCCAGCGACCCGGTCCGCTGGTCCAGGTGCTCCACGAAGTTGTAGATGCGCACGATGTTGGAGTGCTCGATCTCCGCGAGGAAGCGCCGCTCCGAGATCGCCGCCGCCATGGCGTCCTGGTCGCCGGTGTCCAGCAGGCCCTTGAGGACCACCCAGCGGTCCGAGACCGCCCGGTCCACCGCCAGGTACACCCAGCCCAGCCCGCCGTGCGCCAGGCAGCCCGCGACCTCGTACTGCCCGTGCACGACATCACCGCTGTGCAGCTTCGGCACGAAGGAGTAGGGGTGGCCGCACTTGGTGCAGAACCCCTCCGTGCGGCCCGGCCGCTCGCCGCGCGCCCGGCCCACCGGCGCGCCGCAGTCGGAGCGCGAGCAGAACCGCTTCCGCTCGGGAACCTCCGGATTCTCCATCACCGCCGTCCGCGGGTCCGGCCGCGGTACGTCGGGGACGAGCACCAGCCCCGCCCCCAGCCGGTTCCGCCCGGACACCGAACCCGACGCGCTGCCCGAGGAACGCACCGACACCGAGCGGGACGTGGCCGTCCCCGACAGCGAACGGGAGAGCCGGCCGGAGACCGAACGGCGCGACGTCGACGAGCGGGAGGACCTCGACGAGGACCGCGAGGCCGAGCGCTGCGAGGCGCTGTCACCGCCCCGGCCACCCCCCGCGACACCGGTGGGCGGCGAACTCACCATCCCCGTCGGTGAGACGACCGGCGCCAGCCCGCACGTGTCGCAGTACAGCTCACCGCCGCCCATGTCCTCGTAGGAGCCCTCGCACGCGGGGCGCTGGCACTGCGTACTCATGATGTCTCCCCGTCCCCGTACCCGCCCTGACCACCCGGGCGGCGCGGCGTCAGCAGATCGGCGGCGGCCCGCTGGTAGCGCTGGACCGCCTGCTCCGCGACGCGCAGATCGCACGGCGCGCTCCACAGCATCCGGCGGGCCGCGTCGTACCGCTCGATCAGCAGCGGGTCCTCCGCCAGACCGTGCCGGGCCACCTTCGCCTTGTACGCGTCGAGCCTGCCGCGCAGCTCCGCCCGGACCGCGAGCGGCGCCGTGACCGACGTGAGCGACTCCCGGGCGCGCAGCAGCTCGTCCTCGGCCTCCCGCTCCAGCGAGTCCAGCAGCGGCGAGAGACGGTTCCACCGGCCGTGCCTGCGGTGCTCCGACGCCGCGGCCAGCCGCTCCTGCAACGCGGTCGGCGGTCCACTCACCGCGGGCACCTCCGACGCGGCGATCTTCGCGAGCACCTCGCCGCGCGCCGACCGGGCCTCGGCGAGCGTCCGGTCCGCCCGGGAGAGCACGTCACGCAGCCGCACCAGGCGCTGCTCGGCGTCCTGCCGCACCGCCAGCACGGCCTCGATCTCCCGGCGTACGTCCTCCAGGGCGCGGGCGGCCCGGTCGTAGCGGGCGGTGTCGGGCCGGCCTCCGCCAGGCGCGGCACTGCCGGGACCCGGGAGCCAGAAGGCCAGCGGGTCGGAGATCACCTGCATCCGCAGCGTCGTCAGCTCCTGGGTGATCTCCTCCAGGTCGTCCCCGGCCGGGTGCTCCCCGGGGCGCACTCCCACCGACTGCGCCAGCGAGCGGGTGCGGCGCAGCTCGGCCGCGAGCAGGTCTATCCGGGCGGGCAGCGCCGACCACACCGCGTCCGAGGCGACGACCATGTCCAGCGAACGCGCGTACAGGTCGTTCATCCGGGAGACCAGCTCCTCCAGCGTGAACCGCTCGGAGAGCCTGGCCGGACCCGTCAGGGAGGGACCGGAGGCGGCCGCCTGCGCATTGCCCACGGTCACCGCTTCGCCGCGCAGCAGCTCGGTGAGAGCCACCAGGTCGTCCTTGCCGGGATGGCGCCGCCGGGACCTGATCTCACGGGCCGAGGCGAGCGCCCCGGTGTACGCGTCGAAGTACACCCACAGCAGGGTGATCGCCTGTTCGGCGGCGGCCCAGCGCTCCTTGGTGACGCCGGTCAGATCGGCGCCCTCCAGGAGCCGGCGGCCCGCGTGGTCCTGGAGGGCCAGCAGGGAGCTCTCGACGGCCTCGTGCTCGGCGCCGAGCCGGGCCAGCGCGCGGTCCGCCTCGTCCCGGTCCATGACCGGGCCGGTGGGCCTCCCCGCGTAGCCGGGGAAGGATCCCGCCACGCCCATCGATCACCTCTCCGTTCGTTCACCCGGGCCGGGGCCCGGGTGGGCTCAGTTGCTCCGGTACTTCGGCTGCGGGGGACCCTCGATCCCGGGCAGCCCCGCCTCCAGCCACTCGCGGTACGACCTCATCCAGGGGCTGTCCGCGCCGCCCCGCCGGTAGTCCTCCAGGACGTGGTTGACCCTGGCCACCAGGTCGTCGGCGCCGAGCTTCGCCGCGACGCCGTAGTACTCGGTGGTGAACGGCTTGTCGCCCTTCAGCTCCACCGCCGGGTCCTGGGCCGCCTGCCCGGCCGCCAGCGCGTTGTCGGTGACCACCGCGTCGACCTCGCCGAGCTGGAGCCGCACCAGGCAGTCCAGCTGGTTGGGGACGGTCAGCAGGTCCGGGTCCTGGTCGGTGTCCTCGTGCTCGTCCTCGAAGACCGCGCCGAACGACTCCTTCTTCAGCGCCTCGTACGCCGTGGAGCCCTCGGCGCTGCACACCCGCTTGCCGGCCAGCGACCGGTCGTAACCGGTGATGTCCGACTCCTTCGCCGCCAGCACCTGCTGCCCGGCCTGGAAGTAGGCGGTGGAGAACGACACCTGCTCCAGACGGCCGCAGTTGATGGTCATGGTCCGGACGACGACGTCCACCCGGTCGTGCTCCAGCGCGGCGATGCGCTGGTTGGTGGGGATCGCCCGGAAGATCACCGCGTCGGCGTCACCGAGGATGTCCTTGGCCAGGGCCCGCACCAGATCGATGTCGAACCCCTCCAGGGTGCGGGTCTCCGGATCGCGGTAGCCCCAGCGGAAGCTGTTCTGGTCGACGCCCGCGATCAGCTTCCCGCGCTCGCGGATCTTCTGGATGGTCGGCCCGTCCGCGCTCGACGCCGGCAGGCTCGCCTCGGGGTCCGTGCAGGCCTCCGCCGTGGCGGGCACCGCCGACGTCACGGCCCGGCCGGTGTCCTGCCCGCCGAGGGAGCCGCCGCCGTGCGCCAGCGGGAGCAGGGTGAACGCCGCCGTGACCGCGCAGGCCACCGCCATGCCCGTCACACCGCCCCAGCCGCGCAGCCTGCCACGCGCCGCCCGGAGGTTCGTCCCTCGCATCGCTCCTCCTTTCACCGGTACTCCGAGAGCCTGCGGTTGATCCCCGCGATCGCCGCGACCGCGCCCAGCACGGCGAGGACGGCGGCCCCGGCGGGCAGCCCGCCCAGCGCCCCGCGACCGCTCCTGGCCGCCGTGGTGAACTCACCCTGTTCATGGGCGAGTGCCTGCCGCAGTGCCTCGTCCACCCGCGCGAACGACTCACCCGTGGAGTCCTCGGGGCCGATGATCTGCTTCAGCGCGCCGTCGTAGTCGCCCTGGTCGTCCGTGGACCGCGCCGCGCGGTGGCGCTCCTGCCACTCGGCCACACCGGTGACGGCCCGGGCCACGGGCTCGCTCCCCGGGGAGTCGTCGCCGGCGAGCTTCCCGGCGCTCCTCAGCTGGGCGTCGAGCGCCTTCATGCCGGTGCCGTAGTCCGTCTCGTACCGGTCCTGGGTGCCGTCGGCCGTCAGCACCGCGCCCCGCGCGACCAGCGTGAGGTTCTCGTTGGCGCGCGCCTTCAGCGAGTTGATCCGCGCCTTGTTCAGCACGTCCAGCGATTCCTGGCCGTGCACCATCGCGCCATGGAGCTCGGCACGGGCCACCGTGTGGCCCACGGCCAGCCAGAGCAGCACCACCGCGGCCGCCGCGGTCGCCGCGAGCAGTCCGTGGTTGAACACCCGGTTGGTGCGGCGGTAGGTGCGCCGCTGCGTCCACACCAGGGCGGCCAGCGCCACGACCCCCACGCCCAGCGCGAGGAACGGCCACCGCCGGGCGTCGGCCGAGTCGGCGGACAGGCGGGCGGTCTCCGCCGCGTACAACCGCTCGGCGGCCGGGAGGAGTTCGTTCGTCATCTTCTGGTTGGCGTACCGGAGGTAGGCGCCGCCCAGCGGCAGGCCCTGCCGGTTGTTGGCGCGGGCACGCTCGACCAGGCCCGTGTACTGGGGGAGCAGCTCGTTGAGGGTGGTGATCTCCTTGCCCGACGGGGAGGAGGTGTCGGTGCTCGCCGCGGCCTTCACCAGCAGCCGGGAGGCTTCCTTGATGTCCGTCTCGTACTGCTCGTGGACGTCCCTCGGCTCCTCGGCACCGGCCAGGAAACCGCTCGCCGCCATCGTGTCCGCGTCGGCCAGGGAGCGGTAGACGTCCGCCGCGTCGGCGCTCAGCGGCTGGCTGCGCGTCACCACGTCGTCGGCGGCCGAGGCGCGCCCGGAGACCTCCAGGGCGGTCACCGCGCCGAACGCCACGACCAGCAGGGCCAGTACGGCGCCGATGACCTGCAGTCGGCCCGGCTCCGTCGTCGCCGCGGCCCGCAGCCGCTCGGCGGCCACCGACCGCACCCCGCCGCGCTGCGCGGGTACGGTCACGGGCACGCCCGGCCGATCGGGCGCACGCTCCCGCTGCGGGTCCGCATTCGGCGGATATGTCACTTGACCTCCCCCTCGGTCACTGACGGCGGCCCGGCCCTCCGGCCGGTCGGAGGGAAGGTCCCTGGCCAGAAGTATGGCCGCAGGGACCGTCATTCACCAGGAATGCCCGGATCCCGCGCGGTCCCCGTATTCGATCAGGACGAACCCCGTCGATCAAGGCGCGTCACCCGGGCAGGCGCCACGAGAGCCCCGAAGCGGGCCGATCCCCCACCATGAACACGTTCGGGACATCTGATCGGTTCCCGTGCGGACGGGGTGGCCCGCACGGCCGACGGCCCCGGAGACGGGGAGGCCGCCGGGGCCGTCGGGCAGTCAGGCGTAGTGCGCGCGCAGTCTGTTGCGCACCTCGGGCGGTGCGCCCAGGTGGTCCAGGCCCAGCAGCCCCGCGCCCAGCACCGGCGGCTGGGCGACCACCCGGATCACGGCCTTCGGCGCCCGTGCGGCGAGCAGGGCGCCGATCCGCTCGTCCAGTCGGGGGTGCCGGGCCGCGAGCACACTGCCGCCCAGCAGCACGGGCACCTCCTCGTCGAGCAGCCCGAGCCGGCCCAGCGCCACCGAGGCCATCGCGACGACCTCGTCGGCCAGCCGGTCCACCAGGGCGGACGCCACCGGGTCCCCGGCCGCACTCGTCGCGAACAGCACCGGCGTCAGCTCGTGCCGCGCCTCCTGCGGGACACGCCCCCGGTGCAGCGCCTCGATCAGCTCGTACATCGAGCCGAGCCCGAAGTGGCCCGGCAGCGTCCTCACCAGCTCCGTCGGCTCGCCGCGGCCGTCCTCGGCCCGCGCCGCGAACCACAGGGCCTCCTCCGCGAGACCCGAACCACCGCCCCAGTCCCCGGATATCCGGCCGATCGCCGGGAAGCGCGCGGTGCGGCCGTCCGGGCCCATGCCCACGCAGTTGATCCCCGCGCCGCAGACGACGGCCACACCCCTCGGCTCGTCCACCCCGGCCCGCAGGATCGCGAAGGTGTCGTTGCGGACCTCGACCGTACGGCCCCACCCCCTGCCGAGCAGCGCCTCCGCCAACTCGGCCTCCTCCACCGGGAGATCGGCGTTGGCCAGGCACGCCGACACGTGCCGAACCCCGTCGACGTGCTCCCCGGCCCGGGCCAGGGCCTGCGTGACCGCGACGGCCAGCGCGTCGACCGCCGCCCGGACGCCGACGACCGGCGGCTGGAACCCTCCGCCGCGCGCCGTCGACAGCACCGAGCCGTCCTCGCCGATCAGTGCCACATCGGTCTTGCTGTTCCCCGCGTCGACCGCGAGGACCGAAGCGTTCACGCCCACGCCAGGTGCTCCCGGTTGTGCGCGATGAGCCGGTCGGTGAGCTGCTCGGCATACTCGAACTGGCCCACCAGCGGGTGCGCCAGCAGCGCCTTGTACACCCGGTCGCGGCCGCCGTGCAGCGCGGCCCGCAGCGCCAGGTCCTCGTACGCCGTGACGCCCGCGATCAGCCCCGCGAAGAGCGGGTCGAGCGACGGGACCGCGAGCGGGACGGCTCCCGAACCGTCCACCCGGGCCTGCGTCTCGATCACCGCGTCGTCCGGCAGGAAGGGCAGCGTGCCGTTGTTGTACGTGTTGACCACCTGCACCGGGGAACCGCCCCCGCCGAGCAGCGAGGCCGCCAGGTCCACGGCCGCCTCCGAGTAGAAGGCGCCGCCCCGCTCGGCCAGCAGCGCGGGCTTCTCGTCCAGCGCCGGGTCGCCGTACAGGGCCAGCAGTTCCTTCTCCATCGCGGCGACCTCGGCCGCCCGGGACGGCTTGGTGCCCAGCTCCCGCACGACCTCGTCGTGCGCGTAGAAGTACCGCAGGTAGTAGGAGGGGACGACACCGAGCCGGCCCAGCAGCGGGGCGGGCATCCGCAGGTCGGCGGCGATGGTCTCGCCGTGCTCCGCCAGCAGCCGGGGCAGGACGTCCGGCCCGTCCGGGCCGCCCAGGCGCACCCCGAGCTCCCACGAGAGGTGGTTCAGCCCGACGTGGTCCAGGTGCACCTCGGCCGGGGCGACGTCCAGCAGCCGGGCGAACTTGCGCTGGAAGCCGATCGCCACGTTGCACAGCCCGACCGCCTTGTGCCCGGCCTGGAGCAGGGCCCGGGTCACGATGCCGACCGGGTTGGTGAAGTCGATGATCCAGGCGTCCGGGTTGGTGCGCCGGACCCGCTCGGCGATGTCCAGGACGACCGGCACCGTGCGCATCGCCTTGGCGAGCCCGCCGGCCCCGGTGGTCTCCTGGCCGACGCAGCCGCACTCCAGCGGCCAGGTCTCGTCCTGTTCACGGGCCGCCTGCCCGCCCACGCGCAGCTGGAGCAGCACCGCGTCGGCCCCCTCCACCCCCGCGTCCAGGTCGGCGGTCGTGGTGATGCGGCCCGGGTGCCCCTGCTTGGCGAAGATCCGCCGGGCCAGCGGCCCGACGAGTTCCAGCCGGTCGGCCGCCGGGTCGACGAGCACCAGCTCCTCGATGGGCAGGGTGTCGCGCAACCGCGCGAAACCGTCGATCAGTTCGGGGGTGTAGGTGGACCCGCCACCCACTACTGCGAGCTTCATGTCAGCCCTTCACTCCAGTCAGTGTGACGCCCTCGACGAATGCCTTCTGGGCGAAGAAGAAGACGGCGATCACGGGGGCCATGACCAGAACGGTCGCGGCCATGGTCAGGTTCCAGTCGGTGTGGTGCGCGCCCTTGAAGGACTCCAGTCCGTAACTGAGTGTCCAGGCGGCCGGGTTCTCGGAGGCGTAGATCTGCGGCCCGAAGTAGTCGTTCCAGGCGGCGAAGAACTGGAACAGGGCGATCGCCGCGATCCCGGGCTTCGCCATCGGCAGCACGACCTTGATCAGGGTGCGGAGTTCACCGCAGCCGTCGACCTTCGCCGCGTCCAGGTACTCGTCGGGGATGGTCAGCAGGAACTGCCGCAGCAGGAAGATGGAGAACGCGTCGCCGAACGCCATCGGGATGATCAGCGGCCAGAGCGTCCCGGACAGGTCCATCTGCTTCGCCCAGAACAGGTACATCGGGATGATGACGACCTGGGGCGGCAGCATCATCATCGAGATGACCAGCATCAGCGAGAGCCGGCGCCCCCGGAAGCGGAACTTCGCCAGCGCGTAGGCCACGGGCACCGAGGAGAGGACCGTCAGGACGGTGCCGACCCCGGCGTACAGCAGGGTGTTGCGCCACCAGGTCAGGAATCCCGGGGTGTCGAAGACCCGCTTGTAGTTCTCCCACTCCCAGGTGTTCGGGGTGAGGTCCCGGGTCAGCGCCTGCTGGTCGCTCATCAGCGACGTCAGCACCACGAAGACGAACGGCAGGACGAAGAAGAGCGCGGCGGCCACCCCCAGCGAGTGCACCGCTATCCAGTGCAGCACCGCCTTGCGGCGGGCGGTGCGCAGGGCGGGCGACGGCGCCTCGGAGGAGGCGGCCGGCGGCCGGGGCGGGTCGAGAAGTCGGGTCATGGCTCAGTCACCGGCCTGGATCAGGTTGTTGCGGCCCCGCATCAGCAGTGCGGTGAAGGCCATGGCCAGGGCGAACAGGACGAGGGCCACCACACAGGCGGAGCCGTAGTCGAAGCGCTGGAAGCCCAGGTTGTAGACGAGCTGGGGGAGGGTCAGGGTCGACTTGTCGGGATAACCGGGCTCGAACTGCTGCCCGGATCCCCCGATCACCCCCGAGGCGACCTTCCCCGCCACCAGTGGCTGGGTGTAGTACTGCATCGCCTGGATCACCCCGGTGACCACGGCGAACAGCACGATCGGCGAGATGTTCGGCAGCGTCACGAAGCGGAACCGCTGCCAGGCGGACGCGCCGTCCAGCTCGGCCGCCTCGTACTGCTCCGTGGGCACGTCCAGGAGCGCCGCCATGAAGATCACCATCAGGTCGCCGATGCCCCACACCGCGAGCATGGTGAGTGCCGGCTTCGACCAGGAGGCGTCGTTGAACCAGCCGGGCGTCGGCAGGCCGAGGTCGCCCAGGACCGAGTTGACCGGCCCGGTCCCCGGGTTGAGCAGGAAGACGAACGCCAGCGTCGCGGCGACCGGCGGCGCCAGGTAGGGCAGGTAGAAGAAGGTGCGGAAGAGCCCCGTGCCCGTCTTGATCCGGGTGATGAGCAGGCCGGTCCCGAGGCCGAACACCACCCGGCAGGTGACCATGACGAGCACCAGCCACAGGGTGTTGAGCAGGGACGGCCAGAACATCGGGTAGTCGGTGAAGACGTACGTCCAGTTCGTCAGCCCGTTGAAGGACGGCGCCCCGAAGCCGTCGTACTTCGTGAACGAGAAGTACACGGTCGAGACCATCGGGTAGGCGAAGAAGACGCCGAACCCGATCAGCCACGGCGACATGAAGGCCGCCGTCCGCAGCGCCGATCCGCGGCGCTTGGAGCGGAGCGTGTGCGTGGTCATCGGACTACTTCGCCTTGGCGATGTCGGTGTCGATCTGCGCGGCGGTCTTCTCCAGACCGGCCTTCAGGTCCTTCACGGCGCCCTTCTCGTACTGGAAGCCGAAGTCCTGGATCGTCTGCTGGTACGTGGCGCCGTTGACCGCGCCGTCGGGGGTGTTGGACTTCGGGTGCCGGGCGATGTCCAGGAACGTCTTGAAGCGCGGGTCGAACGTCAGGTCCGGGGACTCCAGCGCGTCGAAGGTGGAGGGGACGTTGCGGATGCCGTTGGCGAAGTCGACCACGGCCTTCGTGTCGCTGGTCATGAACTTCACCAGCTCCCACGCGGCGTTCTGCTTCTTGCTGGTCGGTGCTATCCCCATGATCGTGCCGGACAGGAAGCCCTTGCCGTAGCTGTCGGCCTCGTCGTCGGCGACCGGCATGGGCGCCACCCCGATCTCGAACGGCACCTTGGCGTCGGTGGCCATCCCGAGCCGCCACTCGCCGTCCAGCTGCATCGCGACCTGCCCGGTGTGGAAGGGGTGCTTGGCCCCCCACTCGTCACCGAACGTGCCCCGGTACCTCTCCAGCTTCTCGTAGCCGCCCAGGTCCTCGACCAGCTTCTTCTGGTAGGTGAACATCTCGGCGAACGCCGGGTCCTTCGCGATGTTCGACGTGCCGTCCGCCGCGAAGTAGGTGTGGTCCCAGGACGAGAGGTAGTGGTCGGCGACCGTCTCGTAGCCGTGGAAGGTCGGCATGAAGCCGAGCCGCTGGTAGCCGTCGCCCTTGGTGACCGTCAGCTTCTTGGCGACGGAGGCCAGCTCGGACATCGTCTTCGGCGGGGCGGTGATCCCGGCCTCCTCGAAGGCGTCCTTGTTGTAGTAGAGGCCGTAGGCGTCGGCGAGCAGCGGAAGGGCGCAGCGCTTGCCCTCGAACTGCGTGTAGTCGAGCAGCACCTTCGGGAAGGTCTTCTCCAGGTCCAGCTTCGACTTCTCGATGAACGGCGACAGGTCGGCGAAGGCGCCGGACGAGCAGAACTTGCCGACGTTGGCCGTGGTGAAGGACGACACCACGTCCGGACTCCTGGAGCCGCCCGCGCGCAGGGCCTGGTTGAGCTTGTCGTCGTTGATGTTGCCGACGACCTCGACCGTGATGTTCGGGTGCGTCTTCTCGAACCGGTCGACGTTGTCCTGGACGGCCTTCACCTCGGCGGGCGCGCTCCAGCCGTGCCAGAAGGTGATCGTGGTCCTCGCGTTCGGGTCGTCGTCGGCACCGGACTCGGCCTGGCCCGTACAGGCGGTGGCGAGCACCGAGACCGCGGCTACGGCGACGGCTGCGGTGGTCATCGTGCGGCTTCTGCGCATGACAAAGCTCCCAGGGACGGATGAGGTGAAGGGGAAGGCGGGACGAGGGGAGGGACGGGATCAGCGCGAGGTGTCGAACACTTCGTCGCGGGTGTCGGCGAGGGCCCGTTCGAGGGCGCCGCGCAGCACCGGGTGGCGGTCGATCTGCCCGAGGGCGAGGCGCGGCCGGGACGCCGCCAGCTCAGCCAGCTCGGACTGGATCAGGGACCGCAGGAGCTCACCGCCCGAGGAGACCAGCCCGCCGGAGAGGACGATCAGCCCGGGGTCGAGCACCGCGGTGAGGGAGGCGAGACCGGTGGCCAGCCGCTGGGCGTACTGCCGCAGCAGCTCGGTGAGTGCCGGGTCCTCCTCCCAGGCGTCGACGGCCCGGGCCAGAAGGGCGGCCGCGACCTCGGCGTACGGCTGGTGCGGGGTCTCGATGCCGAGCGCGGTGGCGAGCCGGGGCACCGCCTGGGCGCCCGCCAGCTCCTGGAAGCCGCCCGCGTTGGCCTTCACTACCTGGCGCACCAGGGGCGTCCCGGGCACGGGCAGGAAGCCGACCTCGCCGGCGCCGCCGGTGAAGCCGCGGTGCAGCCGGCCGTTGATGACGAGGGCGGCGCCGAGCCCCTCCTCGTTCCAGAGCAGGACGAAGTCCTCGTGCCCCCGGGCCGCGCCGAGCCGCTGTTCGGCCACCGCGACGAGGTTCACGTCGTTCTCGTACTCCACCGGCATCGGCAGGCAGGCGGCCAGCTCGTCCAGCAGGGTGGGGGAGTGCCAGCCGGGCAGGTGCGAGGCGTAGCGCAGCCGGCCCGTGCCGGGGTCGAAGGCGCCGGGGGTGCCGACGACGATCCGGTGCACGTCGGCGCGGGTGATCCCGGCATCCTCGACCGCGCCGTCCAGGGCCTCGGTCACCTGCCGCACCACGCCGTCGCAGCGCCGCCCGGGGGTGGGCAGCTCGTAGGCGCCGACCGTCTCACCGGTCACATCGGCGACCGCCGCGACGATCCGCTGCGCGGTCACGTCGAGCCCCGCCACATACGCGGCCCGCGCGTTGACCGTGTACAGCTGGGCGTTGGGTCCGGGCCGGCCCTCGCTCGTGCCGGTGGCGACGACGAGGCCGGCCGCCTCCAGCCGGGCGAGCAGCTGGGAGGCGGTGGGCTTGGACAGTCCGGTGAGCTTCCCGATCTTCGTACGGGTCAGCGGACCGTGCTCCAGCAGCAGGTCCAGCGCCGCCCGGTCGTTCATCGCCCGCAGGACGCGCGGGGTGCCCGGGGTGCCTGGTGTGGTGCCGGCCATGGAAATGCGCCCCGCCCTCTGTCCGGAAATCGGTCCGACGTTCGGATACCCGCCGGAAACATCTGTTAGGAAAGTTTCCTGTTCGGTGGGAGGAAGGTAAGACGCGCGTCACCGGGTCGTCAATGGGCCGGGGCCCGTACGTGCCGAAGCGTTATCGGGGACGGTCCGGGCCGCGCCGGTGGACGCGGACGTGCGAGGGCCCCCGTGCGCTCGCGCACGGGGGCCCTCACCAACCGGTCCTACTTCGTCATGGTCGTCGGCGGTATCGGGGTCGCCGCCAGCGACTGCGGGGAGGTGGCCGAGGCGTACGCCGACGGGGCGGCCATGCCGGCCGTCGGGTCCGGGGACGCCTCCCCGTCCGCCTCGGCCGAGGCGGGGCCGACCATCCGTATGCCCGCCGCGTCCAGCGCCCGCTTGATGCGCCACCGCAGCTCCCGCTCCACGCTCAGCGACTTGCCGGGCATGGTCTTCGCCGTGACCCGGACGGTCATCGAGTCGAGCAGGACCGAGTCGAGGCCGAGGACCTCCACCGGTCCCCACAGCCGCTCCGACCAGGGCTCTTCCTTGGTCATCTCCTCGGTGGCCGCGGTGATCGCCGCGCCGACCTTCTCCAGGTCCTCCGTCGGGCGGACCATGACGTCCACCCCGGCCGTGGACCAGCCCTGGCTGAGGTTGCCGATCCGCTTCACCTCGCCGTTGCGGACGTACCAGATCTCGCCGTTGTCGCCGCGCAGCTTGGTGACCCGCAGGCCGACCTCGATGACCTCGCCGGAGGCGACCCCGGCGTCGATCTGGTCCCCGACGCCGTACTGGTCCTCCAGGATCATGAAGACACCGGAGAGGAAGTCGGTGACGAGGTTGCGCGCACCGAAACCGAGGGCCACACCGGCGACCCCGGCCGAGGCCAGCAGGGGAGCCAGGTTGATCTGGAACGCGCCCAGGATCATCAGCGCGGCCGTGCCCAGGATCAGGAACGACGTGACGGAGCGGAGCACCGAGCCGATGGCCTCCGAGCGCTGGCGGCGGCGTTCGGCGTTGACCAGCAGACCACCGAGGGCGGTGCCCTCCACCGCCTGCGCGCTGCGGTTCATCCGGTCGATGAGGTTGGTCAGCGCGCGCCGGATCGCGTAGCGCAGCACGAGGGCGATCGCCGCGATCAGCAGGATGCGCAGGCCGGTGTTCAGCCAGGTGGACCAGTTCTCCTGGACCCACCCCGCGGCGTTGCCGGCCCGCTCGGCGGCTTCGTCCAGCGAGCCGACAGGCTCGGGCGACGGGGTCGCGGCCAGCAGGGCGGACAGGGACACGACGGAGACCTCCAGGGACGACGGCAGACCAACCAGAATAACGAAGCGGAGGTGACGGTTCGTTGCCGCGAAGCGGGGAGAGACACGTCTCACCCGGTCGTCCCGGGGGGTGTGGCCGATGACACAGGGACCCCGGCCGCCGCCGCGGATCCACTGCCACGGCCGCCCCGGGGAGGCGTCCGGGCGGGTGGCGGGCACAAAACCTTCCGGCCCGTTACCCGTACGTGGTGGCGCTACGACCAGCCATGAGGAGAGACTGAGATCGGATCGTCCCGGCGCGAGCCACGCGCCGCCGGCGTACAAGGAGGCATCCACCGTGCCGCACGTCCTGGTTCTCAACGCGTCGTACGAGCCGCTCGGCGTCGTACCGCTCCGCCGCGCACTCGTCCTCGTCCTCGAGAACAAGGCCATCTGCCTCGAGGAGTCCGGCGCCTTCATGCACAGTGCCACCCGTGCCGTGCCCGCGCCCAGCGTCATCCGCCTCAAACGGTTCGTACGGGTCCCCTACCGGGGGCCCGTACCCCTCACCCGCCGGGCGCTCTTCGCCCGGGACGGGGGCCGCTGCATGTACTGCGGCGCCGCCGCGACCAGCGTCGACCACGTCATCCCGCGCAGCCGCGGGGGGCGGCACGCGTGGGACAACGTGGTGGCGGCCTGCCGACGGTGCAACCACGTCAAGGCCGACCGCCATCTGCCCGAGCTCGGCTGGCGGCTGCGCCACCAGCCCGCCCCGCCCACCGGTCTGGCCTGGCGGATCATCGGGACGGGGCATCGCGACCCGCGCTGGCTGCCGTATCTCCAGCCGTTCGGCGCGGACGACGTGATGGCCCGGATCGACGGCGTCTGCGCCAAGGAGTCCGGGCCGACGCCGTCCGGGGGGCCGCGGCACTACTCGGCGACGGCGTAGGCCTCCACCGACCGGAGCGAGTAGCCGTACCGGGTGGCGCGGGCGTCGCCCTGGACCCTGATGAAGCGGGTGTCCCTCGCGTCCGTCCGGACCGACTCACGCCCGCCGCGCCCCTCGCGGACGGTCGCGGCCGTCCGCCAGGCGCGGCCGTCCGCCGAGACCTGGACGCGGTAGCGGGAGGCGTAGGCGTCCTGCCACAGCAGCACGACCTGGCCGAGGCGGACCGGCGCGGACAGCTCGGCCTGCCACCAGGCGTCGTCCTCCACGGGCGAGGACCAGCGGGTCTCCGGATCACCGTCCGAGGCAGCCGCTGCCGGGAAGTCCGGGGTCTCGTCGGCCGACGACGAGGCCCTGGCCGTCCGCAGCAGATCGGGGCCGGCGGTACGCGGGAAGGCGCGTACCGTCAGCGTGCTCCGCTCGCCGCCGAAGCTCAGCGGCACCTCGTACTCACCGGCCGGGGTGTCCTCGGGCACGGTGATGTCCACCGGCACCTCGGTCCGCGCGCCGCGCGGCACCCTCGTCCGCTTCGGCACCCTCACCTCCACGCCCTTCGGCGCCTTCGCGGTGAGCGTGCCCTTCACCTCGGCCGGGCGGCGACCCGTCAGCCGCGCCTCCACCCGCTGCGCGCCACCGCCGATCACGGCGTCCGTCTCCCCGCGCGCGAGATCGAGGTCGGCCGCCGGTTCGTCACCGAACCACGGGACGAGCGCCAGCACCGCCGTGGTGGCCGCACCGGGGGGCGGGCCTGTGACCCCGGGGGCGAGGGGCCCGACGAGCACCGGACGGGCGGACGGCAGGGCGACCCGGAGCGCGTCAGCGCGCAGCCCCTTCACGGGCGTCTGGGTCCAGCCCGCCGGGGACAGCCGGCCGAGGCGGCGCCAGCCCTGCCCCGGCACATGCGCCTCCAGGACCGCGTCCGCGCCGGTGGCGCCGGGCCGGGCCAGGGTGGTGACGGCCGTCACGGGACGGGCCCGGCCCAGGCGGACCGTGTAGCCGGCGGTGTCCCGGCGCACCGTCCCGGCGTCGCGGTCGGTGCCGTTCCAGTTGTCCGCCTCCTCGCCGACCCGGTCCAGGAACGGGTCGAGCACCCCCGCGCCGACCGTCGCCCCGCTCGCCCCGATCTCCGCGCGCAGCGGTACCAGCGCCATCTGGGCCTTCCAGGCGGTGGCCCCGTCGCCACGGGCCTGCGCCCCCAGCAGGTCGAGCGCCAGCTCGCCCGCCCGGCCGTAGCGGGCCAACTGCTCGGTCCAGGGCCGCACCTCGTCGTCCAGCCGCCCGTCCGCCGGGCCCTCCAGACGCCGCCCGGCCCGCCGCATCACCTCGAACGCCTTCCGCAGCTCACGGGCCGGGGCCCCGGCCGAGGCGGGGTTGGCCGCCGCGCGTGAGGTCCAGAACGCGTGCAGCAGCGGCCGCAGATACGCCGACTCCTCACCGCCCAGCACCGAGCCGGCGCTGTTGCCGGCCAGGGCGAGCAGCGCCGCCCGGACATCCGCGTCCCCGCCCGCCAGGTCGTCCGCCGCCGCCCGCCAGGACTCCTGCGGCCGGTACCCCCGGGGGTTCCAGGCGAAGTCCGCGGCGGTGAACAGCGGGATACGGGAGGCGGCGGGCTGCTCCATGGCGTTGACCAGCAGCGCCGCCGACCCGTCGGCCACCGCGGGTTCGCGCCCGGTGTAGGGGCCGAGGAAGATCCGGTCCTGCGCGTAGTCGTTGACCGGGTAGTTGTCCATGGTGACCAGCGGGTGGCCGAAGGCGTCCCGGGCACCGGCCAGCTCGCGTCCGGTGATCGTCCTCGGCACCACCCCGACGCCCGTCCAGGCCACCTGCACCCGGTCGTCCAGCTCGGCGGCGAGCGCCGTGCGGTAGTCGGTGGCGCCGTCCTGGTAGTACTCGGTCGGCATCACGGACAGCGGTTCCGAGCCCGGGTGGCGGCCCGCGAGGTGCCCGGCGAGTGCGTTGGCGACCCGGGCCTGCGCCCTGGCGGCCGCCTCGGGACCGCTGCCGAACGTCTCCTCGTCCAGGTCGCAGTGCCATTCGCTGTAGCTGACGTCCTGGAACTGCACCTGGAAGACCCGGACGCCCAGCGCCCACATCGCGTCGACCTTCCGGGTCAGCGCCCGGACGTCGGCGTCCGAGGCCAGGCACATCGTCTGCCCGGGGGAGACGGCCCAGCCCAGCGTGACGTGCGCGGCCCGCGCCTTCTCGGCCGCCGCGCCGAACCCGGTCCGCTGGTCGCGGGGGTACGGCTCGCGCCAGCGGGCCTGCCGGTAGGGGTCGTCCCCGGCCGCGTAGAGGTAGCGGTTCTGCTTCGTGCGCCCCATGAAGGCGATCTGCGCGAGCCGCTCCTCCTGGCTCCACGGCCTCCCGTAGAACCCCTCGGCCGTCCCGCGCACGGCCGTGCCGGGCCAGTCGCGGACCACGACGCGGGCGACGGAGCCGTCCGTGACGAGCTGACGCAGTGTCTGGATTCCGTGGAACAGGCCGTCCTCACCGACGCCCTCCAGCGCGACGGTGGGCCGCCCGCCCGTCTCGCCCACGGCGAGCCGGTAGCCGCCGGACGGCAGGCCGCCGCGGGCCGGTGCGCGCAGGGCGGTCAGCGCCGCGGCGGCGCCGGCCCCACCGAGCCGGAACACCGGGCCGCCACCGGGCAGGGCCTCGTGCACCGTCCGCACCCCGGCCCCGCGCAGCAGGTCCCGGAGCTCGTCGACCGCGTACGGGTCGGCGCCCGCGTCGGCGAGGAGCGTGGCCTCGGCGCCCAGGACGAGGGGCCGTCCCGTGGTCCTCAGCGACTGCGGCCGGGGCCAGACCGCGGGCGACCGGGACGCGCCGGTGCGGTCCGGAGCGGTCGAGGACTGGGCGGCGGGGCCGTCGGGGGCCGCCGGGGCGGCCGGTGCCTGGGGGCCGAGCAGCCCGCCGATGACGGCCGCCGCGAGGGCCGTCGCCCGCCTGGTGCGCCCGAGCCGCACGCCACTCTCCCTTGTTCCGGACCCGCTGTGACTCTCTGCTGCGAAGGGGTCGCCGCCCGTGTCGCCGAGCCCACCACCCGGGTGCCGAGGGTGTCAACGTGTGTGGCTGTCGTGATGGATATGTCTCATGTGTCACGCGATGTTCCGGGCGAGTGCTTCCGCACGCCCCGCCGTATGGCTGAAAACGGCGCATACGTGGCGTACGAGGGAACGGAATGTGACCTGCGGCACGTTGAGGTCGTTGTCATAACGCCTATGTCACGTCCGTGCCTGCTCCCGCGCCTGCTGGGTAGGCCTGCTGTGTCCTGTTGTCCACGGCCAGGAGGCCACCGTGCCCGCATCCGCGCAGCTTCTGCTCTCCGCCCTCTCCAAACAGGTACCGAGCCCCGCGGGTCCCGTCGCGACCGACGCGCCGCCCATGATCAGCGAGCTCCCGCTCGCCCACGTCTCCTCCTACCCGACCGTCGAACCCGCCTTCACCGAGACCACCTCACCGTCCGGCGAGCCCCCGCTCACCAGCGAGCCGCCGCTCGCCGACGCCACACCCCTCACGAGCGAGCCGCCGCTCGCCGCCGTCGCCCCTCTCACCAGCGAGCCGACCGCACCCGGCACCGCAGGGGGCATGGAGCTGCCAGGAGTCTGAATGGGCTTGTCCCGGCTCGCCGCACTGCACGGCGTCGCCACCTCCTTCTCCCCGTCCGCGGGCGTCACGGTGCCCGTTCCCGACAGCACGGTCACAGCCGTGCTCGCCGCGCTGGGCGTCGACGCCGACACGCCCGCGGAGGTGGGAAGGTCGCTCTCCGCGGCCGAATCCGCGGCGGCCTCCCGGCTGCTCCCGCCCACCGTGGTGGTCTGGTCGGGAGAGCCGCTGCCGGCCGCGCTGGCCGCGCTGCCCCCCGACGCGGAGCTCACCGTGGAGCCCGAGCGCCCGCCCGGCGCCACCGAGGCCCCGTCGCGGCTGCGGATGCGGGTCCCGAAGGCCCTCGCACCGGCGCCCCCGGACGGGGGGACACCCACCTGGTGGACCGAACCGCCCCCCGGTGTCCACCGGGCGACCGTCCGCGCATCCGGACACCGCTACGCCACCGCCGTTCTCGTCGTCGCTCCGGACCGCGTACCCCAGCCGCCCGCCTGTACGCACGGCTTCCTCGTCCAGCTCTACTCGCTGCTCTCCGCCCGCTCCTGGGGCATGGGCGACCTCGCCGACCTGGCCGATCTGGCCGCCTGGTCGGGCCGGACCCTGGGCACCGGATTCGTCCAGGTCAACCCGCTGCACGCGGCCGTGCCCGGCAGCCCCACCGACCCCTCGCCGTACCGCCCCTCCTCCCGGCGCTTCCCCGACCCGGTGCACCTGCACATCGAGTCCGTCCCGGAGTACGGGCACGTGCGCGACCGGGCGGCCCTGGACGACCTGCGGCTGGACGCGGCGGCCCTGAGCGACGCCGTGCTCAACAAGGGCGCGCTGATCGACCGGGACGCGGTCTGGGAGCTCAAGAAGCAGGCGCTGGAGCTCGTCGCCCGGGTCCCGCTCAGCCCCGGACGCCGCGCCGCCTACTGCGACTACCTCGCCGAGCAGGGCCAGGACCTGGAGGACCACGCCCTGTGGTGCGCCCTGGCCGAGGTGCACGGCCCGCGGTGGCGCGACTGGCCCGAGGGGCTGCGTGACCCGCGCTCGGCGAGGACCGCCCGCGCCCGCACCGAGCTGATGGACCGGGTCGACCTCCACTGCCGGCTGGCCTGGCTGACGGACACCCAGCTCGCCGCTGCCCAGCAGGCCGCGCGGGAGGCCGGGATGGCCGTGGGGGTCGTCCACGACCTCGCCGTCGGCGTCCACCCGGACGGCGCCGACACCTGGGCCCAGCAGGAGGCCTTCGCGCACGGCATGTCCGTCGGCGCGCCCCCGGACGCCTTCAACGCGCGGGGCCAGGACTGGGGTCTGCCCCCGTGGCGCCCCGACGCCCTGGCCGCGTCCGGATACGCCCCCTACCGCGCGCTCCTGCGCGGCATCCTCGCCCACGCGGGCGCCCTGCGCATCGACCATGTGATGGGCCTCTTCCGGCTCTGGTGGGTGCCCGAGGGCCGTCCGCCCACCGAAGGCACCTACGTCAGCCACGACGCCGAGGCGATGCTCGCCGTCCTCGTCCTGGAGGCGCACCGGGCCGGTGCCGCCGTGGTGGGGGAGGACCTCGGCACGGTCGAGCCGGGTGTGCGCGAGGCGCTGGCCCGGCGCGGGGTGCTCGGCACCTCCGTGCTCTGGTTCGAGCGCGACTGGGACGGCGACGGACGGCCCCTGGCCCCCGAGCGGTGGCGCCGGGACTGCGTGGCCACCGCGACCACCCACGACCTGCCGTCCACGGCCGCCCGGCTGACGGGCGACCATGTGACGCTCCGCCACCGCCTCGGACTGCTGACCCGCCCTCTGGAGCAGGAGCTGGCCGAGGACGTCACCGGCACCACCGAGTGGCTGTCCTGTCTGGCACGGCTCCGGCTGCTGCCCGAAGGGGAGGGGGACGAGGAGGCGGCCGTCCGGGCCGTCCACCGCTTCCTGCTGCGCACCCCCGCCCGGATGACCGGGATCTGGCTCCCCGACACCGTCGGCGACCGCCGCCCCCAGAACCTCCCGGGCACCTGGGACCAGTACCCCAACTGGCGCCTGCCCGTCGCCGACGCGGAGGGCCACCCCGTCACCCTGGAGGAGATCGCGGCGTCGCCCCGGCTGCACCGGCTGATGGAGGTCTTCCGGCCGCCGGCGGAGAGCTCCGGGGTCCGTACGGCACCCCCGGGCGCGCGCCGTCCGTAGCCGTTCGCTACGTTTGCACCGTGGACAAGAAGAACGCTATGCGCGCCGGCGCCGTCGCGGCCGGTACGACGCTCATGATGCTGCTCATGTCGTCCCCCGCGCTCGCACTCACCCGCGACGACGGTGACGACCCGGGCGACTCGATCGGAGCGCTGGAGACCGTCGGTCTCTACGTCGCGCTGCCGATCGTCATCTTCCTGGTGATCATCGGCCTGGTCATGGTCCTCGACAAGTCCAAGAAGCAGGCTTAGACCGTTCGACGGATGCGCCGCCGGTACCCACGTACCGCGCGGCGCATCCGCGTGTCCCGGCACCGGTAGGTTGCGGCCATGACCGAGTGGGACGTCAAGAAGCTCCGCATCCTGCGCACCCTGCGCGACCGCGGCACCGTGACCGCGACGGCCGAGGCGCTGCTGATGACCCCCTCCGCCGTCTCGCAGCAGCTCACCAACCTGGCCGGCCAGCTCGGGGTGACGCTCCTGGAGGCCCAGGGCCGCCGGGTCCGCCTCACCGACGCCGCGCACCTCGTGCTGCGGCACGCCGAGGCCGTCTTCGCCCAGCTGGAGCGCGCCGACGCCGAACTGACCGGCTATCTGCGGGGTGAGGCCGGCCAGGTGCGGGTCGGCGCCTTCTCCACGGCCGTGCCCGCCCTCGTCGTACCGGCCGTACGGCTCCTGGCGCACGAGGACCGGCCCGGCCCCGAGGTGCGCGTGCACGAGGCGGAGGCCGCGCGGGCGTACGAGCTGCTGGCGGCCGGGGACGTGGACCTCGCGCTCTCGCTGGCGGCGCACGCCCCGACGGCCCGGGACCCCCGCTTCACCGTGCTGCCGCTGCTCGCGGACCCCCTGGACGTGGCGCTGCCCGTGGGCCACCGGCTCGCCCGCGCCCCCGGGCTCCGGCTGGCCGACCTCGCCGGCGAACCCTGGATCTTCGGTGGCTCCGGCCCCTGGTCGCAGATCACGACGGCCGCCTGTGAGGCGGCCGGTTTCGTCCCCGAGCAGGCGCACAGCGCCTCCGGCTGGACCGCCATCCTCGCCATGGTGGAGGCGGGCATGGGGGTCGCGCTCGTCCCCCGTATGGCATCGGCCTCCGACCCGTCGCATGCGGGCGTGGCCATGCGTGTCCTGGAGGCGGACCGCCCGCACCGCCATGTGGTGGCGGCCGTGCGGCGCGGGGCCGAACAGGGGCCGGCGGTGGCGCGGGTGCTCGCGGCGCTGCGCCGGGTCGCCGATACGACCGTTCAGCAGAGCTGAAAGAATCGTGCGGAAACTTTCGATGGACCTGATGGGTCGGTGTGCGCGAGAGTCGGGGCATGACCACCGACGCGAGCGAGACCGGATTCCAGGACACCGACCCCCACGCCAATGACGCGGCCCCGTACGGCGGCGGCGACCCGTACGCCGACTACCGCGCCGCCACCGGACTCCCCTTCACCGACCTCGTCGACCTGGCCGACCGCCGCCTCGGCGCGGGCGTGATCGCCGCCAACGACGAGTTCTTCGCCGAGCGAGAGAACCTCCTGATCCGCGAACCCGCCGTCTTCGACCCCGAGCGCTTCGGCCACAAGGGCAAGATCATGGACGGCTGGGAGACCCGCCGCCGGCGCGGCGCGGACGCCGACCATCCCTTCCCCGCCCCGGACGAGCACGACTGGGCGATCGTCCGGCTCGGCGCACCGGGGATCGTCCGCGGCCTGATCGTCGACACGGCCCACTTCCGCGGCAACTACCCGCAGCGCGTCTCCGTCCAGGCCACCGCCGTCGACGGCGCCCCGGGCCCGGAACAACTCCTCGCCGACGACGTGAAGTGGGAGGAGATCGTCCCGCCGACGCCCGTACGCGGCCACGCGGCCAACGCCTTCGAGATCACCGGCGGCCGCCGCTACACCCACCTGCGCCTGTGCCAGCACCCCGACGGCGGCATCGCGCGCCTCAGGGTCCACGGCGAGGTCGTCCCCGATCCGGCCTGGCTCGCGGCGCTCGGCACGATCGATCTGATCTCGATCCTCAACGGCGGCACCTACGAGGACGCCTCGGACCGTTTCTACTCCTCACCGGCCCAGATCATCCTGCCCGGCACCTCCCGCAAGATGGACGACGGCTGGGAGAACCGCCGCCGCCGGGTGCGCGACACCAACGACTGGGTCCGCTTCCGTCTCCCCGCGCAGGGCGCGGTCCGCGCCGTCGAGATCGACACGGCCTACCTCAAGGGCAACGCGGCCGGCTGGATCGCCCTCCAGGGCCGCGACGGGGAGAGCGGCGACTGGTTCGAGATTCTCCCGCGCACCCGGCTCCAGCCCGACACCGTGCACCGCTTCGTCCTCGGCACGGAGGCTGTGGTCACCCACGTACGCCTCGACGCGTTCCCGGACGGCGGGGTCGCCCGCATGCGGCTGCACGGCTCGCCGACGCAAGCGGGAGCCGCCGAACTGGCCCGCCGCTACCGGGAGTCGGTGGCCTGAGGCCGCTCCCCAAGCCCCGCCCGGCGGACGGCCGCGCCTCGGCGCCCGCCCGCCGGGCGGTCTCCGGCGAAGCCCCTGGTGCGAAGGCGTGGTGCGGGGGCACCCGGTGTCCGTGCCTGTCTCTCTTCGCCGCACCCCGGCCCGCTCTCCCGGGCGGGCGGTGTCGATCGTCTCAGTCGTACCGGGCCAGGTGCCGACGAGTCATGGCATACGCTGCGAATGACCGCAACAGCGGCCTGAGCAGAGGGAGCCATCTCGGTGACAGAGCAAGACATACCGGCCAGACTCGTCGAGCTGCTGACCGCGGAGCAGGAGTCGCTGGGTGCGGCTTGGGTGGAGGCGGTCTCGCGGACGTTGCGTGGGCGTATCTCGCTGGCCGAGCTCGACCGTGAGCTGCGTGAGTTGTACGCGGCGTTGGTGGAGGGGCTGCGTGGGGGCGGTCTGGACTGGCGGGGGGATGCGTTCGGGGAGGTGCGGGCGTTGCTGGCGGAGCTGTCGCGGACGCGGGCCCGGCAGGGTTTCACGCCGACGGAGACCGCGACGAGTGTGCTGGCGGGCAAGGATGTGCTGGCGCCCTCGGAGGACACTTCGGCGGGGGACGTCCGGGCCTATCTGCATCTGAGCAAGCTCATCGACGCGCTGGGTCTGTTCACTCTGGAGGTGTATGCCAAGACGCGTGAGGAGATCATCAGCGCGCAGGCCGAGCAGCTGATGGAGCTGTCCACCCCGGTGGTGAAGCTGTGGGAGGGGGTGGTGGCTGTTCCGCTGGTGGGCACGCTGGATTCGGCGCGGACGCAGGTGGTGATGGAGAAGCTGCTGCAGGCTCTCGTCGATACGGGGTCGGATCAGGCGATCATCGACATCACGGGTGTGCCGGCGGTGGACACCGAGGTGGCGCAGCATCTGCTCAAGACGGTGGTGGCGGCCCGGTTGATGGGTGCGGAGTGCATCATTTCGGGGATTCGTCCGCAGATCGCGCAGACGATTGTGGCGTTGGGGATCCAGTTCGGTGACATCGTCACCAAGTCGTCGTTGGCCGATGCTCTCAAGCATGCGTTGCGTCGTGGTGACGCGGCTGTCGTGCGGCCCGGTGGCCGGGCGTGAGCGAGCGCGTACCTGTGCTGAAGATCGGTGACGTCCTTCTCGTCTCGATCCAGGTGGAGCTGGAGGATCAGGTCGTTCTGGAGTTGCAGGACGATCTGGCGGCGCGGATCGTCGATTCGGGTGCGTCGGGGGTGGTGATCGACATCACGGCGGTGGAGATCGTGGATTCGTTCGTGGGGCGGATGCTGGCGACGACGGCGGCGATCTCCCGGATGCTGGATGCGCAGACCGTGGTGGTGGGTATGCGGCCGGCGGTCGCGATCACGCTGGTGGAGCTGGGGTTGTCGCTGGGGGGCGTGCGTACGGCTCTGACTCTGGAGAAGGGGCTGGAGATCCTGGCCAGGCGGGACGATTCCCGTCCGGCTCAGCTATGAGTGGGCTCGCGCCCGTTCCTGACGCCGAGCACGAGAGCGTTCCGATCGGTTCCAACGATGATGTGGTCCGGGCGCGTCAGCTGGTGCGTGCGCTCGCCCAGCAGTGCAAGCTCTCGCTGGTCGACCAGACCAAGCTGGTCACCGCCGCGAGTGAGCTCGCCCGGAACACTCTCGTCTACGGCGGTGGCGGGGTCATGCGGGTGGGTCTGGTCCGCCGGGACGGGCGGGTCGGTGTGACCGCGGTGTTCGAGGACTCGGGTCCCGGCATTCCCGATGTCGACCAGGCGCTGACCGACGGGTGGACCTCCGGCGGGGGCCTGGGCCTCGGGCTCAGCGGAGCGCGCCGCCTCGTCGACGACTTCACCCTGCAGACCGAGGTCGGCGGCGGAACCCAGGTCGCGGTGACCAAGTGGGCACGCTGACCCTGCCCGTCCTGGCCGCGGAGGACGTCGTCTGGCTCCGCGACCAGGAGGCGCTCCCCGCCGCGGCCCGGGTCGCGGCCCTCTCGCTGGCCAGGCGCATCGGCTTCGGCGAGCAGCGGTGCGCCGAGGTGGCCCTGGCCGTGAGCGAGGCCGCGACCAATCTGCGCAGGCACGCCGTCGACGGCGCGTTCCTGTTGCGCACCGTCCGGACGCCGGGCGACGCGGGGCTCGAGTTCGTCACCACGGACGAGGGGCCGGGCATGGCGGACGTCGCGCACTCCCTCACCGACGGCACGTCCACAGCAGGCACCCTGGGCATCGGCCTGGGGGCCATCTCCCGTCTCGCCGACTCCTTCGACCTGCATTCCCTGCCCGGCCGGGGCACCGTCCTGACCGCGCGCTTCTGGACGAAGGAGGCGGCGGTCCGCATCGCCGGTCTGGGACGTCCCGTGGTGGAAGGCCTGACGAGGACGATCACCGGCGAGGACGTGTGCGGGGACGCCTGGGCGGCCCGTCCGGCCGACGGGGGCGGCTCAGGGAAGGCCGGTGCCCCCGCGGCCGCCGCCGGGCGAGAGCCCCTCGGCGACAGTCCTCTGGGGTGGGCGCAGCTGACCGGTTTCCGGCAGCCGGCCGACGGTGACCGGCGGGCGGACGGAACGCGTCCGGACGGGCCGGACGGCCTGGGCGCGGACGAACCGGCGCTCCTGGTGCTCTTCTGCGACGGCCTGGGACACGGACCCCTGGCCGCCCGGGCCGCCCAGGCGGCGGTGACCGCGTTCCACGACTCGGACGCCCAGCAGCCCGACGTGATGATGTCGGACATCCACAAGGCACTGCGCGGCGGCCGAGGGGGAGCCGTCGCCGTCGTACGCATCGAACCGCGCAACGAGGCCGTGTACTTCTGCGGGGTCGGCAACGTCAGCACCTTCGTCGTGGACCCCGTCTCCGGTACCCGCCGTTCCCTGTCGTCGGCGCCCGGCATCGTGGGCCACCACCTGCCGACCCTGCGGTCCGTGCGGCAACAGCTGCCCCGCAACGGTGCCGTGATCATGCACTCCGACGGCCTCACCGAACGCTGGAAGGCCGCGGAACTGCCCGGTTTCCTGGAGCACTCCCCGCTGGTGGCCGCCGCTCAGCTCCTGCGCGAGGCGGGTGTACGGCGGGACGACGCTGGCGTCGTCGTGGCGAAAGGACCCTGGTGAACACCTTCGCGGCCCACGGGGCCGAGCCCCTCGTCTCGTTCTCCCTCGCCACGGAGCAGGACGTCTTCGTGCTGCGCCGCAGCGGCAAGTCGGCCGCCGAAGCGCTCGGCGTGGAGAACCAGGACCAGATCCGGCTGGCGACCGCGCTGAGCGAGCTGGGCCGGGACCTGCTGGGTTCCTCCGGGCTGACCGTGATCTTCGGTGTCGTCAGCAGTCCCCTGCCCGTCCTGCGGGTCGCCATGTCCTGGCAGGACGGCCCCGGTCCCGGAGAGGAGGCCATGCGGGCCGCGGCCCGGCTCGTCCCGGTGCGGCACACCTCCCCGGAGCGGACGCTGGCGATCGAGCAGCCGCTCACCGTCGGGGCCCACACGGCCGACGCCGTCCAGCAGGCGCGCGAAGCCCTGCTGGCGCACAAGGGCGCCAGCGTGCTGGACGACACCCGCGCGCAGACCAGCGACCTGATCGCCGCGCTGGAGGAGTCCAGGGCGCAGCGCGAGGAGCTGCGCCGTCTCAACGAGGAGCTGGAGGAGACCAACAGAGGGGTCGTCGCGCTCTACTCCGAGCTCTCGGAGGAGCTGGAGGAGACCAACCGCGGCGTCGTGGCCCTCTACGCCGAACTGGAGGAGAAGTCCCGCCAGCTGCGCGAGGCGAGCGAGGCCAAGACCAGGTTCTGGGCCAACGTCAGCCACGAACTCCGCACGCCGGTCAACTCCGTCGTCGGGCTGGCCCGGCTGCTGCTCGATTTCGACGAGGCCCGCCTCGACGAGGAACAGCGCCGGCAGATCTCCCTCATCTCCGCCTCCGGCGCCACCCTGCTCGCCCTCGTCGACGAACTCCTGGACGTCGCCAAGGCGGAGTCCGGCCGCCTCGAACCCACCTGGGCTGCGGTCGACCTGCGCGCGGCCCTCGGCCAGCTCCGCGGCATCCTGCGCGGCTACGAGTCCCCGGGCGCCGCCGAGCTGATCGTGGCCGAATCCGATGTGCGGATCGTCAGCGACGAGATCATGCTCGTCCGCATCCTGCGCAATCTGCTGTCCAACGCGCTGAAGTTCACGCCGACCGGGACCGTGCGCCTCGACGTCGCGTCGGAGGACGGGGACGAGGGCGGCGACGTCGTCTTCACCGTGTCGGACACCGGCATCGGCATCCCCGAGGACGAGCAGCAGCAGATCTTCGAGGAGTTCTACCAGGTACGCGGCCCGCACCAGCGCGGACGCTCCGGCACCGGCCTCGGCCTGCCCTACGCACGACGGCTCACCGAACTCCTGGGCGGCCGCCTCACCCTGACCAGCAGCCCGGGCGCCGGGACCGTCGTCACCGTACGGCTGCCCGCCGCCGGACCGGCCCCCGACGGGCCCGGCGACCGGGAGACGGGAACACCCCTGATGGCCGCCCTGGTCACGGTGGACGACGACGACGCCTTCCGCGCCGCGATCCGTCCGCTCCTGGACCAGCTCGCCGGACGCGTGGTCGAGGTGGGGGAGGGCGGCCTGGCGAGCTCCGCCGTACGCCACGAGCGGCCGGACGCCGTCCTCCTCGACCTGCACCTGCCCGACCTCGACGGCTACGCCGTACTGGCACAACTCGCCGCGGACCCCGGTCTGCGCGCCGTCCCCGTCGTCATCCTCACCTCCACGCCGCCCGAGGACCTGGACCGGGAACGGCTCACCCACGCACGGGCGATACTCGAGAAGTCCACGCTGACCCTCCCCAAGCTGGTCGCGGCATTCTCGGAACAGGCCATGCCCGCCCCACCAGGAGCGGGCCAGAAGGACGACACCGCATGAGTACGCATCTGCATCAGGACAGCGCCGCCGCGAGGGTGCTGGTGCTCGACGACAACGACACGAACCGCTACATCGTCAGCAGCTGGCTGCGCCGGGCCGGCCACACCGTGGTGGAGGCCGTCGACGGGACGGAAGGGCTGTCCCTGCTCGCCTCCGCCCCCGACGGCGAACTGCCGGAACTCGCCGTCGTCGACGTGAAGCTGCCCGACATGAGCGGCTTCGAGGTGTGCGAGCAGATCAAGGCCGATCCCCGGACCGCCTCGCTGCCGGTCATCCACGTCTCCGCCACCGCCATCGAACTCAGCGACCGCACCCAGGGCCTCCACCGCGGCGCCGACGCCTACCTCACCGAACCGATCGCCCCGGACGAGCTGCTGGCCACGGTCACCGCGGCGCTGCGCTACGCCCGCGCCCGGCGCCGCGCGGAGCGGCTCGCCACCCGGGTGTCCGCCCTGAACAGCAGCACCCTGGCCGTCTACGCCGCCGACGACGGGGAGACGTTCATCGCCGCGGCGGCGGCCGGTGCGGCCACGCTCATGGAGTCGGCCGCCGTCGCCGTCGGCCTCAGCCCCGACAACCGGACGCTCCACCTCGCCGCGGTCCAGGAGGGCGAAGGAGCGGGGAGCCCACGCACCGAGGGTATGGAGCCGTCGGTCACCGGCGTCCGCGAGGACTCACGGCTGCTGGACCTGCTGACCGAGAGGGCACTCGGCGACCGGACCGGGACGGAGACGGTGATCCTGTCCGGCGCGGACTGGCGCGGCCTCACCAGCCGCGAGGGCGCCGGCCGGGCGGACGTCTTCCCCGGCCAGGTCGCCCTGACCCTGGCCCGTACGAAGCGGGGCCGGCCCGCCGTCGCGTTCGCGGTCGCCGCCACCGCCCTCCCCGGGACGGACGACCGGGAACTCCTCTCGCAACTGGCGCAGGCCTGTGCGCTGGCCCTGGAGGCGCTGCGCACGCGCAGCGAGGAACACGCCCTCGTCCTCACCCTCCAGCGCACCTTCCTGCCGGACCGGCTCCCGGCAGTACCCGGCGTGGACATGGCCGTACGCTACGAACCTGCCGCCGCCCACGCGGAGATCGGCGGCGACTTCTACGAGGCCATCCAGACCCCGGCCGGGCTGCTGCTCGCCATCGGGGACGTGGCGGGACACTCGCTCAAGGCCGCCATGATCATGGGCGAGGTCCGGCACGCCCTGCGGGCCTACGCCATCGAGGGGCACGACCCCCAGTCCCTGCTGAAGAACCTCGACGCCCTGCTGGTACGCGTGCGGCCGTCGATGACCGTCACCGTCTGCCTGGTGCTCGTGGAGCCCGGCGGACGGCGGATCCAGGTGGCCAACGCCGGCCACATCCCGCCGCTGCTGCGGCACCCGGACGGCTCCACGCGCTACCTGACCGAGCACGGGCCCCTCCTGGGGCTCAACCTGCCGCATCCGCCGGTCGTGAGCCACGACGTGCCCGAGGGCTCCACGCTCCTCCTGCTGACCGACGGCCTCGTCGAGGTCCCCGGGGAGGACCTCGACGAGAGCATGGAGATGCTGAGCGGCACCCTCTCCCGGTCGCGGGCGGAGCTCGACGAGCTGTGCGACCAGCTGCTGGCGACGTTCGGCAAGGGCAAGACGGACGACATCGCCCTGCTCGCCGCCCGCTTCCACCGAGCGCACGAAGGGGGCGCCCCGGCCGGGGCGCCCCCTTCGTACGCGTGAGCGCCCCCGCCTACGCGGAGGCCGCCGCCGCGTCCGCGGCCTGGGCCTTCAGAGCACGCTCCACGCCCGAGCGGGACTCCGACACCAGCCTGCGCAGCGCCGCGCTCGGCCGCGCCGACTCCAGCCAGGCGTCCGTGGCGTCCAGGGTCTCCTGCGAGACCTGGAGGGCCGGGTACAGACCGACCGCGATCTGCTGGGCCATCTCGTGGCTCCGCGAGTCCCAGACGTCCTTGACCGCCGCGAAGAACCTCTCCGTGTACGGCGCCAGCAGCTCACGCTGATCGGTCTGCACGAAGCCGTCGATGACCGACTCCTGGAGGGAGTTGGGCAGCTTGTCGGACTCGACGACCGAGGACCACGCCTGGGCCTTCGCCTCCTCGGACGGCTGGGACGCCCGGGCCGCCGCCGCGTGGCGCTCTCCGGCCGCCGTGCGGTCACGCTCGTACTCGGCGGCGATCTCCTCCTCGTCCAGCAGCCCCGACGCGGCCAGCCGCTGCACGAACGCCCAGCGCAGCTCCGTGTCGACGGCCAGGCCCTCGATCTCCTCGGTGCCGTTCAGCAGGGCCTGGAGCAGGTCCAGCTGGAGCGGGGTGCGGGCCGTCGCCGCGAAGGCGCGGGCCCAGGCCAGCTGGTGGTCGCTGCCCGGCTCCGCCGCGCGCAGGTGCGCGAGCGTCGCCTCCGTCCACCGGGCCAGGCCCGTCTCGCGCCACTGGGGCGCCGCGTACTGGTCGACGGCCAGCTTCACCTGGCGGTGCAGCGACTGCACCACACCGATGTCCGTCTCCTTGCCGATCCCCGAGAGGACCAGGGCCAGGTAGTCGCGGGTGGCCAGCTCCCCGTCACGCGTCATGTCCCAGGCGGACGCCCAGCACAGGGCGCGCGGCAGGGACTCGGTGAAGTCGCCCAGGTGCTCGGTGACGACCCGCAGGGACTCCTCGTCGAGCCGGACCTTCGCGTACGACAGGTCGTCGTCGTTGAGCAGGAGGACCGCAGGGCGTGCCGTGCCCGCCGGGATCGGCACGGTGGTCCGCTCGCCCTCGACGTCCAGCTCGATGCGGTCCGTCCGCACGAGCCGGCCCTCACCGTCCAGGTCGTAGAAGCCGATCGCGATCCGGTGCGGACGCAGCGTCGGCTCGCCCTTGGCGCCCGCGGGCAGCGCCGGGGCCTCCTGGAGGACGGTGACGGAGGTCAGCAGACCCGCCTCGTCCGTCTCGATCTCCGGGCGCAGGACGTTGATCCCGGCCGTCTCCAGCCACGCCTTCGACCAGGCCTTCAGGTCCCGGCCCGAGGTCTCCTCCAGCGCGCCCAGCAGGTCGGCCAGGCGCGTGTTGCCGTACGCGTGCGCCTTGAAGTACGCCTGCACGCCCTTGAAGAACTCGTCCATGCCGACGTACGCCACGAGCTGCTTGAGCACCGAGGCGCCCTTGGCGTACGTGATCCCGTCGAAGTTGACCAGGACGTCGTCCAGATCGCGGATGTCCGCCATGATCGGGTGCGTCGACGGCAGCTGGTCCTGGCGGTAGGCCCACGTCTTCATCGAGTTGGCGAAGGTGGTCCAGGAGTGCGGCCACTTCGAGCCCTCGGCGTACGCCTGGCAGGCGACCTCGGCGAAGGTGGCGAACGACTCGTTCAGCCACAGGTCGTTCCACCACTCCATGGTGACCAGGTCGCCGAACCACATGTGGGCCAGCTCGTGGAGGATCGTCGCGGCCCGCACCTCGTACGCCGCGTCCGTCACCTTGGAGCGGAAGACGTACTGGTCGCGGATGGTGACCGCGCCCGCGTTCTCCATCGCGCCGGCGTTGAACTCCGGGACGAAGAGCTGGTCGTACTTGGCGAACGGGTACGCGTAGTCGAACTTCTCCTGGAACCACTCGAAGCCCTGCCGGGTGACCGCGAAGATGTCGTCCGCGTCGAGGTACTCGGCCAGCGAGGGACGGCAGTAGATGCCCAGCGGCACCACCTGGCCGTCCTTCTCGTAGGTGCTGTGCACCGCGTGGTACGGACCGGCGATCAGGGCCGTGACGTAGGTGGAGATGCGGGGCGTGGGCTCGAAGGACCAGACGTCGTCCACCGGCTCGGGCGTCGGCGAGTTGGAGATCACGGTCCAGCCGGCCGGTGCCTTCACGGTGAAGCGGAAGGACGCCTTCAGGTCGGGCTGCTCGAAGCTGGCGAACACCCGCCGGGCGTCCGGGACCTCGAACTGCGTGTACAGATAAGCCTGTTCGTCGACCGGGTCGACGAACCGGTGCAGCCCCTCACCGGTGTTGGTGTACGAGCAGTCGGCGACGACCTTCAGCTCGTTGGCACCGGCCACCAGGTGTGCCAGGGCGATCCGCGAGTCGCGGAAGACGGAGGCGACGTCCAGCGCCTTGCCGTTCAGCACGACGTCGTGCACCGCGGGGGCGACCAGGTCGATGAAGGTCTCCGCACCGGCCTCGGCGGAGTCGAAGCGCACGGTGGTGACGGACCGGTAGGTGCCGCCCTCCTGCGCTCCGGAGAGGTCGAGATCGATCTCGTACGCGTCCACGGTCAGCAGGCGCGCCCGCTCCTGTGCCTCTTCGCGGGTCAGATTCGTGCCAGGCACGCGGTCATCTCCTTGATCTGTGACATTTTTGGCCATCCTTCCACGTGGGACGCGCCCAGCGCGATGTCCGATTTCCGCCGGACCCGTGGCGCGCGTGGAGTCAGGCTCGCCGCATGACCCGATACGACGCCCTGCCCATCGGCCCGTCCGCGCTCGAGGAGCTCCGCGCCGAGGACGACGCGGGCCGCCCCTGTGTCCCGTTCACGGCCACCGAGGCAGGCGACCCGCTGCGCTGCTGCCTGAGGGGCGCCGAACCGGGGGAGCGGATCGCCCTCGTCTCGTACGCGCCGCTGCGCCGCTGGGCGGCGCGCACCGGCGCCCGGCCGGGCGCGTACGACGAGCAGGGGCCGGTCTTCGTCCACGCCGAGGAGTGCGGGGGACCGGCGGAGGGCCGAACCGGCTACCCGTTCTCCCGGGCGGGCGCGCTGCGCGCGGTGCGCCGCTACGACGCGCAGGGCCGCATCACCGGCGGCCGGCTGCTGGAGATCCCGGCCGACGAGGAGCGGGGCTTCGACGAGGCCCTCACGGAGGCCTTCGCCGACCCGGAGGTGGTGCTGGTGCACGTGCGGGCCGTGGAGTACGGCTGCCTGCACTTCGAGGTGCGGCGGGGCTGACGGGAGCCGCGAGGGGGCGGCCACCGGGTCCGGGTGGCCGCCCCCTCGGCGTACGGACGGATCAGGCGGACAGCTCGGCCGCGACCAGCTCCGCGATCTGGACCGCGTTGAGCGCGGCGCCCTTGCGCAGGTTGTCGTTGGAGACGAACAGCGCGAGGCCGTTCTCGACGGTCTCGTCGACCCGGATACGGCCCACGTAGGACGGGTCCTTGCCGGCCGCCTGGAGCGGGGTCGGGATCTCCGAGAGCTCGACGCCCTCGGCGTCCTTCAGCAGCTCGTAGGCGCGCTCGACGCCGATCGGGCGGGCGAACCGGGCGTTGATCTGGAGGGAGTGGCCGGAGAAGACGGGCACGCGGACGCAGGTGCCGGAGACCTTGAGCCCGGGGATCTCCAGGATCTTGCGGGACTCGTTGCGGAGCTTCTGCTCCTCGTCCGTCTCGAAGGAGCCGTCGTCCACGATCGAGCCGGCGAGCGGCAGCACGTTGAAGGCGATCGGGCGCTTGTAGACACCCGGCTCGGGGAAGTCGACCGCGTCCCCGTCGTGGGTCAGCCGGTCGGCGTCGGCGACGACCTTGGACGCCTGGCCGTGCAGCTCCGCGACGCCCGCGAGCCCGGAGCCGGACACCGCCTGGTAGGTGGCGACGGTCAGCGCTTCGAGCCCCGCCTCCTCGTGGAGCGGGCGAAGCACCGGCATGGCGGCCATCGTGGTGCAGTTCGGGTTGGCGATGATGCCCTTGGGGCGGTTCCTGATCGCGTGCGGGTTGACCTCGGAGACGACCAGCGGGACCTCGGGGTCCTTGCGCCAGGCGGAGGAGTTGTCGATCACGACGGGTCCCTGGGAGGCGACCTTCTCGGCCAGTGCCTTGGAGGTGGCCCCGCCGGCGGAGAACAGGACGACGTCCAGGCCGGTGTAGTCGGCGGTGGAGGCGTCCTCGACGGTGATGTCGGTGCCCTCGTAGGTGATCGTGGAGCCCGCGGAGCGCGCGGAGGCGAAGAGCCGCAGTTCGGCGACGGGGAACTTCCGCTCGGCCAGGATGCTGCGCATGACTGTGCCGACCTGACCGGTGGCGCCGACGATTCCGACCTTCACAGGAACTCCCTCACACATAAGAAACAGGCACGGTTGCCGTTCCATGATGTGTCTTTCCACGGCTTCCTTGTCCAATCCATTGTCCGGCAGGCGGACAGGGCCCGGGCAGGGCTGTGGGGCGGGAGCCCTTGCGGGCGCCCGCCCCACAGCCGCGGTGTGTCGCGGGGATCACATCGTCAGCGCGGTGCCGCTACGGCGCGACCTTCTCGATCACGACGCTGCCGGTGCCCGCCGCGGTGCCCCGGGCGTTCACCAGCCGGACCTCGCCGAAGAACTGCCGGCCCTCGGGGGCCGCCCCGGCGACGACGACCTCGGCGCCGACCTGGGCGGACGCGCCGTTGGCCAGGTTCACGGCCTTCGACTCGTCGACCTTGATCTCGCCGAGCGACGCGGAGTAGTACACGTCACGGTAGTCGTACTCGGTGGTCCCGGCCGGGACCGAGTAGCCGTCGATGACGACGGTGTAGGTGCCGGCGGCCGGCTTCACCAGGCTGACCGACTCCTCCGAGCCCGCCGTCGTCGACGCGCCGACCTGGGTGTCGCCCTTGAAGACGTACAGGTCGATGTCGGCGTTGGCGTCCGAGGTGTTGCCCACCGCGATGTCCAGCTTCTCGACGCCCTCGCCGATGGTGACCGTCCTGGTGTACTCGCCACCGGTGGAGATCGACGGGCGCTCGACGTCGGCCGAGCCCAGCGAGCCGCCCTCCAGCTTGCCCTCCAGGTCACCGGCGTTGTTGGTGACCGTCCAGTCGACCGCGGCCGGGGTGCCGATCTTCGCCTCGTCGATGGTGCGCACCGCCGGGTCGAAGGTGGCGCCGAGCAGCGAGACGTCCAGCTTGTACGGGTTGTCCAGCAGCGGCGACGTACGCCGGGCCTCTACCTCGATCTCCCAGACGCCGGGCTGCGGGTCCTTGTAGGAGCGCACGTCCGGGCGGCAGGTGTTGGCCGGGTTCTCGTAGTTCGGGTAGCAGTAGACCGTGGAGCTGTCCTCCACCGCGACCCCGTAGGGGTGGATGGAGATGAAGCGGGTCTGGCTGCCCGAGCGCAGGGCGCTCATCGCGACCTCGAGGGTCTTGGCGCCCTCCGGGACGTTCAGGAAGTACGACGTGGTGCCGTTGCGCTGCACCGAGCCGGACGCCTTGAACGCGTAACCGGGCTTCACCAGGTCCTTGGCGACGACGACCGTGGAGAGGATCTGGTGGTCGACGCCCTTGGTGTTCTTGTCGTCGACCTGGAGGATCGCGCTGTGCACGCCCGCGGAGCCGGGCTTCGCCTGGACCTTGACGGTCACCGGCTTGCCGAGCGGCAGCGAGACCGTGCTCGAACCGGTCAGCTTGAAGGTGCCGTCGTTGTTCTTCCAGGACAGCTTGTGCTTCACGGCCTTGTCCGGGCCCGTGGTGCGGGTGACGACGACGTCGTACGTCTTCTTCTGGCCGGCCTTGAGGCCGCCCTCGCGGTCGTAGAGGCCGGTGCCGAAGCCCGGGGTCTTCAGCGCGAAGTCGATCGCGGTGTCGACCGGGGCCTTCACCGTGTACTCGTGGGCCGGGGAGCCCTTCTTGGAGATCTGCTTCCAGGCGGCGACGATGTCGATCAGACCGGCGCCCTGGGCGTGCGCGGGCACGTCCTTGATGTGGGAGGCGGTGCTGGTCAGCGCGGTCCGCAGATCGGCCGGAGGCAGCTCGATGTGCTTCTGCTTCGCGGCGGACAGCAGCAGCGCCGTGGCGCCGGCGGCCTGCGGCGAGGACATCGAGGTGCCCTGCAGCATGGAGTAGCCGGCCGGGAGCGAGTAGCCGGCCTCCTTGACCGGGCCGCCGGGCAGCCAGGTCTGGGTGGTGTTGATCGAGGCGCCCGGGGCGGTCAGGATCGGCGCGAAGCCGCCGTCCTCACGCGGACCACGCGAGGAGAAGGGCAGCATGTCGTACTTCTTGGTGACGTTCGAGCCGTAGTTGGCCGCCCAGGTCTCCTTGGAGATGGACGCGCCCACCGAGATGACGTGGTCGGCGAGGCCGGGGTCACCGATGGTGTTCACACCCGGGCCGTCGTTGCCGGCCGAGATGACCAGCTGGACGCCGTAGATGTCGATGAGCCGCTTGTAGAGCTCGGCGCGGGCGTTGTTGCCGTCGTTGAGCGGCGGCAGACCGCCGATCGACATGTTGACGACGTCCACCCCGCGGTTGACGACGAGGTCGATCATGCCCTCGGTCAGCGCGATGTTGGTGCAGCCGCCGGACCAGGTGCAGGCGCGCGAGGAGACGATCTTGGCGCCGGGCGCCGCACCGTTCATCTTGCCGCCGAACAGGCTGTTCGCCGCGGTGATGCCCGCGACGTGCGTGCCGTGCTCGCTCTCGATGACGCCGATGTTGACGTAGTCGGCCTTGTCGCCGGCCGCGTTGTAGACGACGTCCTTGCGGGTCTCGACCACGAACGGGATGCGCTCGACGACATCGGTCTTCGGGTTGTCCTTGCCGAAGTAGCCGACCTGGTGGCCGTCCTTGTACGGCTTCAGCACGGCGTCGTTCGTGAAGTTCGCGTCGTTGTCCAGGTCGACGCGGACGGTGCCCTTGACCGGGTCGTAGAGCACGGCCCACACATCGGTGGTGTCGCCGTCCCGGTTGAGGTCCCCGGCCATGTCGCCGCCCTTGGTGGCGGCCTCGGCGAAGAGCTGGATCTTGTAGTCGCCCTTGGGCGCCTTGTAGGTGCGGCCCCCGGCGGTGAAGGTCGGGCCGGTCACCGAGGTGCCCATCCGCAGCCAGGTGCCGTCGCCGTCGCTGACCGGGTCGGTGGCGGTCACCCAGTCGACGATCTTGCGCTCACCGGTGGTGGTCTTCTGGAGCGCGGGGTGGGCGATGTCCACACCGGAGTCCAGGATGCCGATGGTGACGCCGCGGCCGTCGGCCTTCGGGTTCTGCGCGACGAAGTCGACGGCTCCCGTCTCGAAGGACGGGTTGTACGGGTTCTTCGCCGGGGTCTTCTTGCCGGGCGCCGGGGAAGTTCCGGTGGCCTTGAGCTGCTTGGCGCCGGCGACCTGGTCGGCCTTCGGTGTCGGGTCGTCCAGCTCGATCTCCTGCTTGAGGTCGATGCCGTGGACGCTCGACAGCTTCTGCGCCGCCTTGATCGTGGCCTCGGCGGTCGCGGTCGGCACGGTCGCCCGGACGTAACCGAGCTTGTCGTACGTCCGGCCCAGCACGGACCCCTTGACGGCGTCCAGCTGCTCGGCGACCTGCGCGGTCGCGCCGGGCGTGGTGGCGACCATCATCGTGATGTTCTTCTCGCCCTGGGCCTGGGCCTTCGCCAGCAGATCGGCGTCGGCCTCGCCGAGCTTGTCGCCCGTGTCACCGGCGGCGGCCGGCTTGACGGGCGTGGAGGCCGGGTCGTCCGCGGCGAAGACCGGGGCGGCGCCGGTGGCGGCCAGCGCGGCCACCAGACCGGCGGCGGCCGCGATGCGCGCGGCGCGTCTGGCCCCGGGTATGGAGCTGGGGGATTCCTTGGTCATCAGCATCCCTGTGAGTGAAAGAGAGAGTCCGGAATTCGGTACCCGATGACCGCTCAGCATTTCGTAAATGACAGGGGTTTGTGGAGACTTGACGGAGCTTAGACATGCACATGGCGTAGATCCGCCACGGGGGCTCATGCGTCACACGGGACGAATGGGGTGAAATCCCGGTACGTTCCCGGCCACTCACGCGGTCACCTCGGCAGCACCACCACGTAGGCGGCCGGTTCGCGGTCCTCGGCCGCCGCCATCGCCGTACGCACCACCACCGCCTGCTGCGCCATCGCCTCGCGCAGCCTTCCGGGGGTGACCCGGACGACCGTGACCCCCAGCCGCTCCAGGTGTTCCCGGTCCGCGGTGCCCCCCTCACGCGGCGCCGGGGCGCCGATCTCGACCGCGAGCGCCTGCTCGGGCCAGTACGCGTCCACCGCGCCCAGGCACGCCCCGCCGGGCAGGCACAGGTCCACGTTCCACAGCGGCTCCGGCAGCCCGTGGCGGCGCACCATCTCGTACAGCCGGTCCTCCGCGACGGCCCGGCCCTCGGCGAGCAGCTCCTCGACGGCGTCCACCACATGGGCCCGGCCCAGCAGCTTCGCCGCGCTCAGCTCCCGTACGACCGCGGCGGGCTCGCAGTACCCGGCGCGGACCGCCTCCGTCAGCAGCCGGCGCACCGTGGGGGCGTCGGTCAGCGAGGCCACCGCGTCGGCGAGCGCCCGCTCCACCGGGGCCAGCGGCATCCCGAGCCGCGTCTGGGGCCGGGGCGGCACGGCGGCCCGGACCACCTGGACGAACCGGGTCGAGCGCAGCCGCCGGGTGCGTGGCACCAGGACGTCGACCCGGTGCAGGGCGACCACCGGCGGGGCGGCCTCGAAGCCGTACAGGGCCAGCGCCGCCAGGCCCGTCACCATCGCCTCGCCGTACTCCGGGCCGGCCGGCGCCGGCCCGGCGCGCCGCGCGGAGGCGGGCGGCCGGCCGGCGTACAACAGGGCCCCGTGCACCCGCTCCTGATCGGTGGGCGGCCCCGGGTGCAGGAGGAAGACGCCGGGCAGCAACTGCTGCCACGGACCGCCGGGCAGGCACTGCGAGGCGGCCTGCGCGGCACTCACCCCCTCGGCGCGCAACTGCTGGGCGGACCACACGCGGTGGCGGACGCCGTGGAGGGGGTGGGCGGTGAGCGGGGTGTTCCTGTTCATGCTCCGGAGGTTCCCGCATGCCCACCGGCCGGTAACCCGTGTTACACGTCCGTCGACGTACCAGGACATCACCGTACGGAAGCGGGATGGTCCGACGGTCGAAATGACCGGTCACGCCGGGGATTGCACGGCGTGCGCCCCGCGTGCGTGTGCGGGGCGCACGCCCGGGGCTCACGCCGCCGCGTCGCACTCCTGGCCCCGCAGCGCCCGGGCCAGGTCGTCCCGCGCCTCCAGGACGAGGCGCCGGAGCGCCGGGGCCGCGTCCGGGTGCGAGGTCAGCCACGCGTCCGTCGCGGTGAGCGTCGCGGGGTCGTCCTGCAAGCCCGGGAACAGCCCCTTGACCACGTCCATGCCGATCTGGATGGAGCGCTCGGCCCACACCCGCTCGATCGCCTCGAAGTACGCGGCCGTGTACGGCGCCAGCAGCTCCCGCTGCGAGGGCTGCTCGAAGCCCGCGATGGTCGCCTCGACGAACGCGTTGGACAGCTTGTCCGACTCCACGACCACGGCCCACGCCTGCGCCTTGACCGCCGCCGAGGGGCGCGAGGCCAGACACCGCACGTGGTGCCGCTTGCCGGACGCCGTGTCGTCACGGGCCAGCTCGGCGTCGACGGCCGCCTCGTCGGCGACCCCATGCGCGACCAGCGCGGACAGGAACGCCCACCGCAGCTCCTGGTCGACCTCCAGGCCCTCGATCGTGGCCGAGCCGTCCAGCAGCCCGCCCAGCAGCTGGAAGTCGGCCTTCGAGGTGGCCGACGCGGCGAAGAAGCGGGCCCACGTCAGCTGGTGCTGGCTGCCCGCCTCGGCGCGGCGCAGCTCCCGCAGCGCGCCCTCGGCCAGTGCCGTACCGCCCTCCGCGCGCCAGCCGGGGGCGGCGTAGTGCGTCAGGGCCGACCGCGCCCAGGCGTGCAGCATCTGGAGCACGCCGATGTCGCTCTCCCGCCCGGCGAACGCGAGCACCAGCGAGACGAAGTCACGGGCCGGCAGCAGCGCGTCGCGCGTGAGGTTCCACAGCGCGGACCAGCACAGCGCCCGCGCCAGCGGGTCGGTGATGTCACCGAGGTGCCGGCGCAGGGTGGCCAGCGACCGGTCGTCGAAACGGACCTTGCAGTACGTCAGGTCGTCGTCGTTGACCAGCACCAGGTCGGGCTTCTCGGCCCCGGTCAGCTCCGCGACGACGGTCCGTTCCCCGGCCACGTCCGTCTCGGCCCGCGCGTAGCGCACCAGGTCGCCGTCCGGGGTCAGCCGGTACAGGCCCACCGCGACCCGGTGCGGGCGCAGTTCGGGGTGCGAGGCGGCGGCCTCCTGGGTCACGGCGAGCTCCGCGACGCGGCCCTCGTCGTCGTACGCCACCACCGGGGTCAGCACATTGACGCCGGCGGTCTGGAGCCAGGAGCGGGACCAGGCCGTCATGTCGCGCCCGGACGTCTCGGCCAGCACCGACAGCAGGTCGCCCAGCTCGGTGTTGCCGTACGCGTGCTGCTTGAAGTAGCGGCGGGCGCCTTCCAGGAAGGCGTCCCGGCCCACGTACGCCACCAGCTGCTTGAGCACCGAGGCGCCCTTGGCGTAGGTGATGCCGTCGAAGTTCAGCTTGGCGTCCTCCAGGTCGCGGATGTCGGCCGTGACCGGGTGGGTGGAGGGCAGCTGGTCGGCGCGGTAGGCCCAGGCCTTGCGGTTGTTGGCGAAGGTGATCCAGCCGCCCGTGAAGCGGGTCGCCTCGACCATCGAGAAGGAGCCCATGAAGTCCGCGAAGGACTCCTTCAGCCACAGGTCGTCCCACCACTTCATGGTGACCAGGTCGCCGAACCACATGTGCGCCATCTCGTGCAGGATGACGTTGGCACGGCGCTCGTAGGAGGCCGAGGTGACCTTGGACCGGTAGATGTACTCCTCGCGGAAGGTGACGAGGCCCGGGTTCTCCATGGCCCCGAGGTTGTACTCGGGCACGAACGCCTGGTCGTACTTCCCGAACGGGTACGGGTAGTCGAAGTGGTCGTGGAAGAAGTCCAGGCCCTGCTTGGTGATCAGGAAGACGTCGTCCGCGTCGAAGTACCGGGCGAGGCCCTTGCGGCACATGGCGCCGAGCGGGATCTCCAGCGTCGAGCCGTCGTCGAACGTCCGGGTGTAGAGGTCGCTCACGCAGTGGTACGGGCCCGCGAGGACCGTCGTGATGTACGTGGAGATCGGCTTCGTCTCGGCGAACCGCCACACCTCGCCCTCGTGGGACTCCTCCGCGCCGTTGGAGCGGACCGTCCAGCCCTCGGGGGCCGTCACCTCGAAGCGGTAGGGGGCCTTGAGGTCGGGCTGTTCGAAGTTGGCGAAGACGCGGCGGGCGTCGGCCGGCTCGTACTGCGTGTAGAGGTAGACCTCGCCGTCCTCCGGGTCGACGAAGCGGTGCATGCCCTCGCCGGTCCGGCTGTACGCGCAACGCGCGTCGACCACCAGGACGTTCTCGCCCTCGGCGAGGTCGTCCAGCGCGATGCGGGTGCCGTCGAAGACGGCCGCCGGGTCCAGGTCCTTGCCGTTCAGCGTCACCGCGGTCACCGCCGGGGCGAGCAGGTCGGCGAAGGTCGAGGCCCCCGCACGGGCGGCCCGGAAGCGGATCGTGGTCAGTGAGCGGAAGGTGCGCGGACCGGCCTGGCCGTCGTCGGGATCGCCGACGGCGGAACGCAGGTCGAGGGCGACCTCGTAACCGTCGACGGTCAGCAGCTCGGCCCGCTCACGGGCCTCGTCGCGGGACAGGTTTTCACCGGGCACGGAGCACTCCTTTGTGTCTCGGACCGACCGGTCACCGGGGCGGTCGTGCCGCCGGATCCGGTCACCGGTCGGTCCCGATTCGAACGGCTTTGATCCTCGCATGCGGCCCCGCGCGCCCGCGCACGGGAATGGCGGGACGCCCCGGCGGTGTTCAGACGCTCAGGTGGCAGACCGAGCTCATGAGGAGAGACATGCCCGAGAACAGCACGTCGAGGACCCCGGCCGACTTCTGGTTCGATCCGCTCTGTCCCTGGGCCTGGATGACCTCCCGCTGGATGCTGGAGGTGGAGAAGGTCCGCGACGTCGAGGTCCGCTGGCACGTGATGAGCCTGGCCGTCCTCAACGAGAGCAGGCTGGACGAGTTGCCCGAGGAGTACCAGGAGATGATGCGGACCAAGGCCTGGGGCCCGGTCCGCGTGGTCGTCGCCGCCCAGCAGAAGCACGGCGACGAGGTCGTCGGCCCGCTCTACACCGCGCTGGGCACCCGCTTCCACAACAACGGCGAGGGACCCACCCGCGAGGCGGTCGCGGGCGCCCTGGCGGACGTCGGCCTCCCCGCCGAACTGATCGAGTACGCCGACTCCGACGCGTACGACAAGGAGCTGCGCGCCTCCCACCAGGAGGGCATCGACAAGGTCGGCCAGGACGTCGGCACCCCGGTCATCGCCGTCCCCGGTCCCGACGGCGAGCAGATCGCCTTCTTCGGCCCGGTCGTCACGCCCGCCCCCAAGGGCGAGGAGGCGGCGAAGCTCTGGGACGGCACGCTGCTGGTCGCCTCGATCCCGGGCTTCTACGAGATCAAGCGGACCCGCACCCAGGGCCCGGTCTTCGACTGACGGCACCCCCGGCCGGGCGCCGCGGGGCGGGCGGGACTTTCAAGAACACGCCCGCGGGCCCGCGGCGCCCGGACGCCTCCGCCTCACGCCGGAGCCTTGCCGGGCGCACACACGTTCGTCCATGATCTGCGCATGCCAGCAGCCCCACCGGCCGTGAGCCCCGGCCTGCCCCGCCGGATCCGCGTCGGCTACGGGCTCGGCTCCCTGTGCACCGGCACCTTCGCCACCGTGCCCGGGCTGATCCTGCTCTACTACCTCACCGACGTCCTCGCCGTGCCCGCCGCCGTCGCCGGCGCCGCCGTCTTCCTGCCCAAGGCCTGGGACGTCCTGATCAACCCGCTGGTCGGCGCCCTCTGCGACCGCAGCCGGCTGCCCGGCGGGGGACGCCGGGCCTTCCTGCTGATCGGCGCGTGCACCCTGCCGCCGCTCTTCGCCCTGATCTTCGCCGCGCCGCCGCTGCGGGGCGCCGCGGCGGCCGGCTACGTCGCCGTCCTCTTCCTGCTCGCCGCCACCGCGTACGCCGTCTTCCAGGTGCCGTACGTGACGATGCCCGCCGAGATGACCGAGGACCCGCGCGAACGCGGCCGGGTGCTGGGCTGGCGGGTGGGCTTCCTGGGCGTCGCGATCCTGCTCTCCGGCGCCGTCGCCCCGGCGATCGCGCACGCCGACGGGGACACCCCCGCGAGCTACCGCCTGATGGGGGCCGTCGTCGCCGTCCTGCTGGCGGCCGGAATGTTCGGCGCCTGGGCGGCCACCCGGGGCGCCCCCGAGGCCGCCCGCAGCCGGGCCGAACCCTCGCTGCGTGCCCAGCTCGCCGCCGCCCGCTCCCACCGGCCCTTCCTGCACCTGGCGGGGATGTGGACCCTCCAGGCCCTCGCGATCGGGGTGATGCTCGCGGGCGTCCAGTACTTCGCGACGTACACCCTCGGCTCCGCGACCGCCGTCACCTGGCTGTTCGCCTGCCTGATCGGCCCCCTCGTGCTGTTCATGCCGCTGTGGAACCGGCTGGCCCGCCGCAAGGGGGTGCGGTACGCCCAGTGGTGCGCCTCCCTGCTCTACACGGCGGGGGCCGCGGTCCTCGGCCTGACACCGGCGGCCGGCCCCGCCGTCGGGTACGCGTCCGTCGTCCTCGTCGGCATCGCCTACGCCGGACTCCAGCTGCTGCCCCTGACCATGCTCGCCGACACCCTGTCCGCCGACGCCGCCCGCACCGGCGTGCGGCGCGCCGCGACCTTCACCGGGCTGTGGACCGCCGCCGAGACCCTCGCCTTCGCACTGGGCGCCGGGCTGTTCGCCCTGGTCCTGGCCGTGACCGGCTTCCGCTCCTCCGACGCGGCCCACCACGTGTCCCAGCCGGGCGCCGCACTGACCGGGATCGCCGCCGGGATGAGCGTGCTGCCCGCCCTCCTCGGTGCGGCGAGCCTCTGGCTGCTGCACCGCTACCGCGAGCCCGCCACCGATTCCCCGAAGGAAGAGCCCGCCCGTGCCGACTGAACCCCCTGACGAAGCGGCCCTGCCGGACGGCCGCCCCGCCGCCGACGTCCTCGCCGAGCTGCGCGCCCTGCGCGAGGGCGACGCGCCCACCCGGGGCGGCCGCACCTTCGCCTACGTCTACGACGCCGGGCTGGAGGGACTGGACGAGCTGGCCGCCGAGGCGTACACCGCCTTCGCCACCGTCAACGGCCTCGACCCCACGGTCTTCCCGAGCGTGGCCCGGCTGGAGAACGACCTGATCGGCGCGGTCGCAGCCCTGCTCGGCGCCCCCGGGGCCCAGGGCACCTTCACCAGCGGCGGCACCGAGAGCATCCTGCTCGCCGTCAAGGCCGCCCGCGACCAGGCGCGTTCGGTGCGCGGGATCAGCCGCCCCCAGCTGGTGCTGCCCGCCACCGCCCACGCGGCCTTCCACAAGGCCGCCGCCTACCTGGGCGTCGAACCGGTCGTGGTGCCGGTCGACCCGGACACCTTCCGGGCCGACGCCGACGCCATGGCCGCGGCCCTCACCGACCGCACCGCCCTGGTGGTCGCCTCCGCCCCCTCGTACGCCCACGGGGTGATCGACCCGGTCGCCGAGATCGCGGCGGCCGCCGCCGGGCGCGGGGCGCTCTGCCACGTCGACGCCTGCATCGGCGGCTGGATCCTGCCCTACCTGCGGCGGGCCGGCCGGCAGGTGCGACCCTTCGACCTGTCCGTACCCGGCGTGACCTCCCTCTCCGTGGACCTGCACAAGTACGCGTACGCCGACAAGGGCGCGTCCGTGCTTCTCCACCGCGACGCCGAACTGCGCCGCCACCAGTACTTCGCGCACGCCGGCTGGCCCGGCTACCCCGTCGTCAACCCGACCGTGCAGGGCACCAAGTCCGCCGGCCTGCTCGCCCAGGCGTGGGCGGTCCTGCGGCACGTCGGCGAGGACGGCTACACCGCGCTCGCGGGCCGGGTCGCCGACGCCTCGGACCGCCTGCTGAGCGGACTGCGCGCCACCGAGGGCGTCCGCGTGCTCGGCGACCCCGCGGCGGGTCTCGTCGCCTTCACGGTCCTCGGCCCGGGTGACGGCGGGGCGCCCGACCTCAGCCTGCTCCTGCACCTCGCCGACGAGATGCGCGAGCTCGGCTGGTACCTCCAGCCGCAGCTCTCCTTCGACGGGCTGCCGCCCAACCTCCATCTGACGCTCACCCCCGCCACGGTCGGCCAGGTCGACGCCCTTCTGGAGGACCTGGGGACGGCGCTGACGGTGGCGCGGTCGCTGGAGCCGGTGACCGTGGACCCGGGTCTCGCCGAGCTCGCCGCGGCCCTGGACCCGCGGGCACTGGGCCCGGACGAGGTCGCGGCCGTCCTCGCCTTCGCGGGCCTCGGGGAGGGCGGCGGACTGCCCGGCCGCATGGCCCCGGTGCTCGTGCTGCTCGACGCGCTGCCGAACGGCCTCAAGGAGAGGTTGCTGGCGGAGTTCATCGGCTCCGTCTTCCACGTCTGACCCGGGCCGCGCCCTGGTGTCCCGCCATGGGAGAACCCCCGCGAGTCATGTCCTCGCGGGGGTTCTCCGGTGACCCGCCTGCCGGGTGAAGGTTGAGAAGACGATCACGAGGCAGGACGTCCGTGATACCTCAGGGAGCGAGCAGGAGCACGTCCGCGCGCTCCTTGGCGGCGGCGTACCGCTGCGCCACGTCCTGCCAGTTGACGACGCGCCACATCGCCTCGATGAAGTCCACCTTCTGGTTCTTGTACTGGAGGTAGAAGGCGTGCTCCCACGCGTCGAAGACCAGGATCGGGACAGAGCCCTGACCGATGTTGCCCTGGTGGTCGTAGACCTGCTCGACGATCAGCTTGCCGCTGACCGGCTCGTACGCCAGGACGCCCCAGCCGGAGCCCTGCGTGGTCGCCGCGGCCTTCGTCAGCTGGGCCTTGAAGCCCGCGTAGGAGCCGAAGGAGTCGGCGATCGCGTCCGCCAGGTCTCCCACACCGTCCGCCGCGAGGGGCTCGCCGCCGCCGTCGCCGCTCATGTTGTGCCAGTAGATCGAGTGCAGGATGTGGCCGGAGAGGTGGAACGCGAGGCTCTTCTGCAGGCCGTTGACCGCACCCCAGGTCCCCTTGTCGCGGGCCTCCTCCAGCTGCTCCAGGGTGTCGTTCGCCCCCTTGACGTACGCCGCGTGGTGCTTGTCGTGGTGGAGCTCGATGATCTGCGGGTTGATGACCGGTTCGAGCGCCGCGTAGTCGTACGGGAGTTCCGGGAGCGTGTACGTGGCCATGGGTGCGAACCCTCCAACTGCTGACTGGTTGTTATTGCAACTGTGTCGCAATTGCAGGCTAGCAGGAGGAGTGCCCGGAAGTGATCAGCCGATGGTCCTAGGGCTTGTTTCGAAAGTCCCGCCTGTCCGGCGACGCCTGGCACGCACGCTCGCTGCGTTGTCGGTATCGCCCCGATACATCCAGTATCGGGGCGACCCTCCGCCTTGCGATCGCACGCACCAGACGCCGCCGGCCCCGCCCTCCGGGCGGACGGCGCTACTTTCGAAACAAGCCCTAGGTCACGTCGTAACCTCGAAGGCATGACGGGAGAGGGGGAGACGTCGATGGTGTACGTCCGGGAGGGCCGTCCCGCCGAGGCGGCCGAGCTGACCGCGCTGGCCCTGCGGTCCAAGGCGCACTGGGGCTACGACGAGGGGTTCATGGCGGCCTGCCGCGAGGAGCTCGCCGTCCGCCCGGCCGACGTGACCGCGCGGCGTACGGCGGTGGCGGAGCGGGACGGCAGGATCCTGGGCTTCACCATGCTGGACGGGGCGCCGCCCGAGGGTGCCCTCGGCATGATGTTCGTCGAGCCGGACGCCATCGGGCAGGGGGTGGGCCGGCTGCTGTTCGGGCACGCGCGGGAGCAGGCCCGGCGGCTCGGGTTCACCCTGCTCACCATCGACGCCGACCCCAATGCCGAGCCCTTCTACACGGCGATGGGCGCGGTCCGGGTCGGGGCGGTCCCCTCCGGTTCAGTTCCCGGCCGGATGCTGCCGCTGCTGGAACTCGCCCTCACCTGACAGGCTCCGCGCCCGGACGACTGACCCGGCGGCGGGGCGGGGCCGGGGATGTGTGAGGGTGTCCTCGGCCGAGGCGCGTACGTACACATGGGGGTTGTCGTGAGCCGGGTGCTCTATGCCGAGCGGTCCTGGAATCCGCTGGCGCAGACCGTGGAGTTGACCGAGGAACGGCTGCGCAGGGGCGGCAGGACCACGCCGCTGGGTGAGCTGAACCTGGGCGCCATGGCCGAGGCGTACCGGCGCGGGTACTGGCTGGGCGGCGGCGGTGCCGAACGCCCGCTGGACCGGCTCGCGGAGGGCGCCGGGATCGTCCCGTTGACCCGCGTCACCGGCACCGCGACTCCGGTGAAGGCGCGTCAGGCCGCCGATTTCGCCCGCGCGATGGGCGAGCTGGCGGTGCGGCTGTGCGGCGGGCCCGAGCAGGTGGCCGTCCTGGCGGCCCGGGCCGAGGCCGAGGGCGTGCCGCTGTGGATCGCGCGGCGGCTCGCGGACGGACCCGCCGGGCCGGTCGCCGTCGCCGTGGACCGGCGCCTGGTGCGCGTGGACGTATGGGGGCCGCATGCCCCCGTCGTACGGATCCGCGCGCCCCGCGGCTTCCAGGGCGACGGCCCCGATCCGTCCAAGGGCCTGCGTCTGACCGTCGGCGACGCCGCGGCGGAGCTCGTGCTCACCAAGAAGCGACGCAAGTCCAGGAGCGTCGTGGAGGCGCGGCTGCCCGGGGCGCACTGGGTGCTGCGGCGGGAGAACGCGACGAGTTCCTGGCTGCTGCGCGGCGAGCAGCGCGTCGCCCTGCTGGCCCGCCCCCCGCGCCGGCCCGCCCGCGGGCCGGACACGCTGCTGCGGCCGCTGGCCCCGGTGCGCCACGAGAGCACCGACCCGCTGGACGCCGTCATGGCCCACCTCTTCGCCGCCGCCTTCGGAATGGGCGACACGACCGGTACGGCACGGTTCCGGTCGGAGCGGTACGTGGGGAGCGGGGGCGAGCCGGTCGCCACCGACGTGGCGTGGGACCGCCCGTGGTTCAGCAACCTCGGCAACGGCAGCGACGACAACGAGCCCGGTGGCGGCGACGGCTGGGGCGCCGACGGAGGCGACGGCGGGGACTCCGGCGGCGGCGACTCCGGCGGCGGTGACAGCGGCGGCGGTGACGGCGGCGGGGGCGACTGACGCAGCCGGGGCCCTCGCGCCGCAGCCCCGGCGCGAGGGCCAGCGTGACCGCGACCGAGGCGAGCGCCATCAGGGCGATCGCCGTCCCGGCGGAGGTGTGCTGCGCCACCGATCCCGCCAGCGCCGCCGCCACGCCCTGCGTCGACAGCATCCCGGAGGAGTGCAGGCCGAGCGCCTGGCCCGTCATCGCGTCCGGGGTGAGTGCCATCAGGCGCCCCTGGAGGAGCAGACTCGCCGAGAAACCGGTGGACGCCACGGCGGCCAGGACCAGAGCCCACGGCAGGCCGGGCCGCAGCGCGAACAGCAGATAGGGCGAGGCCAGCAGCAGGAGCAGCCGGACGGCGGCCGTACCCCGGTGACGGGCCGGGAGGAACCGGCCGGTCAAGGTGTCCCCGGCCAGCATCCCGAGCGCCGCGCAGGCGAACAGCGGCCCCGCCCCGTCCGGCCGGTACGGGACGAAGAGCGATTCGCAGCCGACCACCAGCCCGTTGGGCACCCACAGCGCGAGGTACACCCTCCGGCGCGGCGCCGACGACCACAGCAGCGCGTTCGTCCGCCAGGTCGCGCCCACCGACGGCCGGCCCACCACCCGGGGCGGCCGCCGGACGAGACCGAACCGGGTGACGGCCGCCCCGGCCAGGTACAGGCCCGCCGCGACGAGCAGGGTCCCGCGCGCGGACATCACGGCCACCAGGGCGCCGCCCACGGCGTACCCGGCGACCTGCACCGACCCCGAGCACATGTTGAGCACCGAACGCCCCAGCAGCCAGGCGTCCTTGGGCAGGATCTCGGAGAGCAGCCCGTACCGCACGCCACCCGCCACCGCCGCGAGGGCCCCCAGCCCGAGGAGCACGGTGAACACCGCGGGCAACGGCAGGCCGGGAAGCGCCAGGACGGCCGTGCCGATACCGAAGGCGAGCGCCGAACAGGTCAGCGCGGCACGCGGCGGCAGCCGGTCCGCCGCCGACATCAGCAGCGTCGCGCCGACCAGTTGCGCCGACGAGGAGCCGAACATCGACAGCGCGGACAGCAGTGGCGACCCGGTCGAGGTGAACACCAGGACGCCGAGGGCGAGCCCGCTCGTGGTGGAGGCGGCACCCTGCAGGGCCCCGGCCGTGAAGAGGGGCCCGAACTGCGGGGCCCGGAACACGTCGCGGTAGGTGAGCATGGCCGGGAGTCTCGGCCCGGCGGCGGCGGGACCGTTACTGTTTCGCGGGGAGGCGAAACCATGGGCTGGTGGCGGATCAGCGCGGACACCCTGGCGGCCGGACGCTTCCTCGTCTCGGAGCTGGTCGAGACGACCGCGACCCTCCAGGCCCTGGAGTGCGGCACCGCCTCCCACCCGGCCGAACGCGCCTGGTTCGACCGGCACCGCCCCGCCTACCGGGAGCGGCTCGCCGGTGACCCGGTCACCGCGCGGCTCGTGACGGTCGGCCTCGGCGGCCTCTGGAACGCGGACTTCCTCACCCCCACACCCACCGGGAACAGCGCCTTCGCCCAGGACCTGGCCCGGGTGCGGCAGACGTCGCCCGACCAGGCGCGGGCCGATCTGGAGGTCTGTGGAGGAGGCCCGCTGCCGGCCGTGCTGCGCCGTACCGACCTGCCCGAGAAGGCGGCGGACCTGCTGGCATGGGTGTGGGAGCAGATCGTGCGCCCCGACTGGCCCCGCCGTCGCCGGATCATGGAGGCGGACATCGTGGCGCGCGCCGGGCAGCTGAGCCAGGGCGGGTGGGCCGCCGCGCTGGACGCGATGAATCCCGGCATGCGCTGGCTCGGCGGCAGCCGGCTCCAGGTCAATCCGCGTGACTACCCACCGCGCGAACTCGCCGGTGCCGCCCTGGCGTTCGTCCCGGTCACGCCGCGCCGGGGCTGGGTCTCCTGGGACGCGGAGGAACAGCGTTACGCCGTGGTGTACGCCTGTGCCGGTGCCCTGTCGGACGCGGACCGGCAGTCCGTCCCGGACACCCTCGGCCGCCTGCTGGGGCCCGCCCGTGCCGGGGTGCTCGTCCGGCTCGGCAGCCCGAAGAGCACGACCCAGCTCGTGGCGCTGACCGGCCAGGGGCTGGGCTCGGTCGGCCGCCATCTGAAGGTGCTGACCGAGGCGGGGCTGACCGGACGCCGGCGGTCGGGCCGGTCGGTGCTCTACTTCCGTACGGAGGCCGGCGAGGTCCTCGTACGGGCTCAGCGGCCGCCGGGCTGAGGGGCCGCCGCCTCCAGCGCGTCGAGGTCGCCGGCCATGAGCGTGCGCACGTGCGCGGTGAGGTGCTCGGCGGGCCAGTCCCACCAGGCCAGCGCGAGCAGCCGGGCGACGTCCGCGTCGTCGTACCGGACACGGATCAGCCGGGCCGGATCGCCGCCGACCACGCCGTAGTCCGGTACGTCGCGGGTGACGACCGAACCGGCCGCGACGATCGCGCCGTTGCCGATCCGGACGCCCGGCATCACCGTCGCCCCGTTGCCGAGCCACACGTCGTGGCCCACCACCGTGTCGCCCCGCACCGGCAGGCCGCTCAACAGGTCGGCGTGGTCGGCCCACGCGCCGCCCAGCATGGGGAAGGGAAAGGTGGACGGGCCGTCCATACGGTGGTTGGCGCCGTTCATCAGGAACCGCACCCCGGTCGCCAGCGCGCAGTACCTGCCGATGACGAGTCGCTCCGGGCCGTAGTGGTACAGCACGTTGCGGGCCTCGAACTCCGTCGCGTGCTCGGGGTCGTCGTAGTACGAGTAGTCACCGACCTCGATCAGCGGCGACGTCACCAGCGGCTTCAGCTGGACCACCCGCGGCTGGCCCGCCGTCGGGTGCAGTACGGAGGGGTCGGGAGGCGAGGAGGTCATCCGGACACCCTCTCAGCGCGGCCGCCGGCCGCCAAGGGAATATCAGGCGCCCGGCGTGCGCGCGGCCCGCTTCTGCCGTACCAGGCCGACGACGACCAGTACCGCCGTCAGAGCCCCGGTCGCCAGCAGTTGGTCCCGGGTGTCCGGCTGACGCAGCATCAGCAGGAAGATGCCCAGCATGGCCAGCAGTGCCACGACGGTCAGGACCGGGAAGAGCCACATCCGCACGACGAGCTTCTCGGGCGCCCGGCGTTCCAGCCGGCTGCGCAGGATCAGCTGGGAGACGGCGATGAAGATCCAGACGACCAGGATCACCGCGCCGATCATGTTGAGCAGCCACGGGAAGACGTCGTCGGGACGCCAGTAGCTGAGGAGCACGCACAGGAAGCCGAAGAGGGAGGAGACCAGCACAGCGGTGCGCGGGACGCCGGAGGAGACGGTGCCGAGCCGCTTCGGCCCCTGACCGCGCGCCACCAGGGAGCACGCCATGCGCGAGGCGCCGTAGATGTTGGCGTTCATCGCGGAGAGCAGGGCGATCAGGATGACCACGTTCATGATCTCCGCGGCGCCGCTGATACCGAGGTGGTCGAGCATCGCGTAGAACGGCCCGACCTCGGCGACCTTCGGATCGTCCCAGGGGACGAGGGCGACGATGACCGCCATCGAGCCGACGTAGAACACCGCGATCCGCCACATCGCCGTGCGCACGGCCTTGGCGACGCCCCGCACCGGGTCCTCCGACTCGGCCGCCGCGATGGTGACGGTCTCCAGACCGCCGTACGCGAACACGGAGGCCAGCAACCCGATGATGAACCCCTCCGAACCGTTCGGCAGGAAGCCGCCCTCGCCGGTGAGGTTCGAGGTACCGGGGGAGTCGGTGCCGGGCAGCACGCCGAGGATCGCGAGCAGGCCGAGCACCAGGAAGAGGGTGATCGCGATCACCTTGAGGGCGGCGAACCAGAACTCGAACTCGCCGAAGTTCTTCACGGCCGCCAGGTTGGTGCCGAGGAAGATCACCATGAAGAGCGCGACCCAGGCCCACTCCGGTGTGCCCGGCAGCCAGCCCGTCACGATCTGCGCGGCGCCGATGCCCTCCAGGCCGACGGCCACGCAGAGCAGCACCCAGAAGGCCCACCCGGCGGTGAAGCCGGCCCACGGGCCGATGGCCCGCTCGGCGTGGACGGAGAAGGAGCCGGAGGCCGGGTTGGCGGCCGACATCTCACCGAGCATCCGCATCACGAACATCACCAGCAGTCCGGAGATGCCGTACGCGATGACGATGGAGGGCCCCGCCGCGGCGATACCGGCGCCGGAGCCGACGAACAGCCCCGCCCCGATGACACCGCCCAGGGCGATCATCGAGAGGTGGCGCTGCTTCAGGCCGTGGGTGAGGGCGGAGTCGGTGGGATGTGCGGCGTCCGTGGGGGGCGGCGCGGAGGTCCGGGACATGGACGGCTCTGTTCACTGGGCGGGACGGGGTCGGACCACAGTCTGAACACGCGCCCCGTTCACGGGGAACGGATGTCCGCAATACGGTCACCGGGCTCACACAAGGTGTACACCCGCACACAACCCGCCGCCCCGGCGGGTTATGGGGACCCTACAGTCACCCCGGAATCGCCCGCACCGGCCCGGAGGCCGAAACCGTGCCTTTGCCAGCGTGACAAGCATCACGCCGACGGATGATTACGGCGGTTGTCTTGTGCGGATCCCACCAATGCCTCACCGGCCGCTTTGTCGGCGGCCGACGGTGATCGCGCACGGCCCGGTCGGCTAACGTCGCCTCAGTCCCTCCTGCCCACCCTCACCCGCGGAGTCCCGATGAGCACTGCTGCCGCCCCCGTCCGTTCCGGAGCGGTCCTCGCCGACCTGCTGCCCGCAGCCCGGCACCGCTACGCGGTGGACACCGCGCTGGTCGCCGGCGGCGCCGTCCTCACCGGGATCGCCGCCCAGATCGCCGTGCCCGTCCCGGGCTCCCCGGTCCCGGTCACCGGCCAGACCTTCGCGGCCCTGCTCATCGGCACCGCGCTCGGCGCCCGCCGCGGCTTCCTCTCCCTCGCCCTGTACGCGCTCGTCGGCATGGCGGGCGTGCCGTGGTTCTCCGAGGGCACCTCGGGTCCGGGCGGCGCCTCCTTCGGCTACGTCCTCGGCATGCTGCTCGCCGCCACCGTCGTCGGCGGCCTCGCCCGCCGGGGCGGCGACCGCTCCGTGCTGCGCACCGCCGGCACGATGGCCGTCGGCTCCCTGGTCGTCTACGCGGTCGGCGTTCCGTACCTGGCGCTCTCCACCGGGATGTCGGCGAGCGCCGCCGTCGCCGCGGGCCTGGTGCCGTTCCTGGTCGGTGACGCGCTGAAGGCCGCCCTGGCCATGGGGGCGCTGCCCGCCTCCTGGAAGCTCATCGGGCGTCGCGGCTGACGCCGTACGGACCGCCGAAGAGGCTCGCCGGGTCGTAGCGCGACACCAGACCGGCGAGCCTCTCGCGTGTCCGGGGGGCGTGGAAGCCGTCGGTGCGGTCGCCCCCGCCGAAGGAGAAGTTCAGCGCCCGGCCCATGAGGTGCGGCGCGAGCAGCCCGGTCACCTCCCCGTACAACGACCGGACGGCCGCCACGTCCGTGCCGCCCAGCGGGGACAGCAGCCGCAGCAGGAAGCCCGCCTCCCGGTAGGGCACCGCGCCGGCGGCGGCGGGCGGCGCGGCGAGCGCGCCGCCCAGGTGGTTGAGCTGCACCACCGTCATCATCGGCGCCTGCGGACCGGTCAGCTCCAGCACCCGCGCGGCCGCCACCGCGTCGAGATCGCGCAGCACCGCGCTGTCCCCGTAGTAGGCGTGCGGGAACGGCGGGTCGCTGTGGATCGTGTGGCTCTCGGTGTACGGCATCTCCCGCAGCGAGTCGGAGGCCACCGGAGCCGTCGTCCGCAGCGGCGCCACCAGCGCCTCGCCGTCCGCGGCGCCGCCGGTGTACGCGATCCGCACCGAGACCAGGTACCGGCCCCGCACCGCCTCGGGCACCTGGGGCAGATCGGGGTAGGTCATCGCCGACAGCGAGGACGTGCAGGTGTCCGGCAGGGTCCGGGTCCACTCCAGATAGCCCCGCACCACCTCGGCCGCGTGCTCCCCGTCGTAGGCCACCGCCCCGCCGTACAGCCGCGCCACGGGCACCAGGCCGATCTCCAGCCCCGTCACGACTCCCAGGCGGTGGCCGCCGCCCCGCAGCCCCCAGAAGAGGTCCGGCTCGCCCGTCGGCGTGACCTCGCGCGCGACCCCGTCCGCGGTCACCACGTCCAGTGAGCGGACGTGGTCGGCGGCGTAGCCGAACTCGCGGGCCAGGATGCCCAGTCCGCCGCCGAGCGTGTAGGAGACGGCCCCCACGCCCGGGGACGAGCCGTTGAGCGGGGCGAGGCCGTGGACGGCGGCCGCCTCGATCACCCGGCCCCAGGGCGTACCGGCCGCGACACGGGCGGTGTGCCGCTCCGGGTCGACCGTGACGCCGTCCATCCGGTGGGTGGCGATCAGCATCCCGCCCTCGACGGGCCCCGGCAGCCCGTGCCCGGTGGCGTGCACCGCGACGGACAGCCGGCGGTCGGCGGCCCGGCGCACCGCCTCCCGTACGTCGGCCGCGTCGGCGGCGTCCACCAGGACGCCGGGGGAGAGGGTGAAGCCGGTCTGGAAACTGGCGGGGGCGGCGGTCATGACGAAGGCTCTCCGTTCGCTCGCTGGTGGCGTGGCGAAGGAGAGCCTTCCGCTGATACCTGACACCTGCCGTCAGGTATCGGCGCCGGTCACTCGACCGGGGTGGCACCCGCCTTCCGGCCGCGGGCCTCACGCACCAGCGAGACAGCAACCACCAGGGCGGCGACCAGCAGTGAGAGCAGCACCTGCTCGCGGCCCGCGTCGTCGGTCAGCATGTAGACCAGCACGAACGAGATCATCGCGATCGTCGCCCAGGTCAGGTAGGGGAAGAGCCACATCCTGACGACCAGCTTCTCGGGCTGCTCGCGCAGGATGATGCCGCGCATCCGCAGTTGCGTGAAGCAGATGACCAGCCAGACGAACAGGGCGACGGCGCCGGAGGAGTTCAGCAGGAACTGGAACACCGTGTCGGGCCACTGGTAGTTGAAGAAGACCGCCACGAAGCCGAACACGACGGACGAGAGGATGGCCGCCTGCGGCACACCCCGCTTGTTGACCCGGGCGAAGGCCTGGGGGGCGTCGCCGCGCCGGCCGAGCGAGAAGGCCATCCGGGACGCGGTGTACAGGCCGGAGTTGAGGCAGGACAGCACCGCCGTGAGCACGATGACGTTCATGACCTGCCCGGCGTGCGGGATGCCGATGGAGTTGAGCGCGGCGACGTACGAACCGTCCTTGACGATCGAGGCGTCGTTCCACGGCAGCAGCGTCAGGACGACGAAGATCGAGCCCAGGTAGAAGACGGCGATACGCCAGATCACGCTGTTGGTGGCCTTGGAGACGGCCCGCTGCGGATTCGAGGACTCACCGGCGGCCAGCGTCACGATCTCGCTGCCCATGAAGGAGAAGACGACCATCAGGATGCCGGTGAGGATCGCCCCCGGTCCCTCGGGGAAGAACCCTCCGGCGTCCGTGAGGTGCGCGAAGCCCGCACCGGGGTTGTCCGACCCCGGCAGCACGCCGAAGACGGCGAGCAGGCCGACGACGACGAAGGCGCCGATCGCCACCACCTTGATCCCGGCGAACCAGAACTCGAACTCCCCGTAGCTGCCGACCGAGACCAGATTGGTCGCGGTCAGCACCACCATGACGATCAGCGACCAGGCCCATTGGGGCACCGCCGGGACCCAGCCCTCCAGGATCGTGGCGCCCGCCGTGGCCTCCACGGCGAGCACCACGACCCAGAAGAACCAGTACAGCCAGCCGATCGAGAAACCGGCCCAGCGGCCCAGGGCCCGGTCGGCGTAGGCGGAGAAGGAGCCGGAGGTCGGCCGGGCGGCGGCCATCTCCCCGAGCATCCGCATGACGAGGACGACCATCATGCCGACCAGGGCGTACGACACCAGGATGGCCGGTCCGGCCGCGGCGATGCCGGCGCTGGAACCGACGAAGAGCCCGGCACCGATGACACCGCCGATGGCGATCATCGACAGGTGCCGGTTCTTGAGGCCGGCCTGGAGCCCGTCGTCGGAACCCTGCTTGCCCGGCTCACCGGGCTGTTGTCCCGGCTCCGCCATCGTTGTCTGGGACGTCATGGATCGAATCCTTACGTTTTCTGATCATGGGTCTCGGGCTTGCCGCGGCAGTGGTGGTGCCACGGCGGGACCAGGCATTCAAGCCCGGCCGGGGCACGGAACGGAAGCCCGACCTCCGTTTTTTTGACCCGATCGTTGCCCGAGTGCCATGCCCCACAGGCACCCCCGGAACCGGCCGCGGACCCCGTCCGGCAGGGGTCCGAGGCCCCGACCCCGCTGACAGCTACCCAGCCCGGTCCGTGCCACACTTCGCACATGCGCGTGTACCTCGGCTCCGACCATGCCGGCTACGAACTCAAGAACCACCTCGTCGAGTGGCTCACCGCCCACGGCCACGAGGCCGTCGACTGCGGTCCCCACATCTACGACGCCCAGGACGACTACCCGCCGTTCTGCCTCCGCGCCGCCGAGCGGACGGCCGCGGACGGGGACAGCCTCGGTATCGTCATCGGCGGCTCGGGCAACGGCGAGCAGATCGCCGCCAACAAGGTCAAGGGCGTCCGCGCCGCGCTCGCCTGGAGCGAGCAGACCGCCGCCCTCGGCCGCGAGCACAACGACGCCAACGTCGTGGCCATCGGCGGCCGGATGCACACGGTCGAGGAGTCCACGAAGTTCGTCGAGATCTTCCTGAACACCCCGTACTCCGGCGAGGAGCGCCACACCCGCCGCATCGACATGCTCACGGCGTACGAGAACACCGGCGAGCTCCCGCCGATCCCGGCCCACCACCCGCAGCAGGGCTGACCGCTCCCGGCCGTCACCCGCTCACCCGTGCCGCCGGTCCCCGTCGCCCGGCGGCACGGTCGTTCCACCGAGTCGTCCGCACCGAGGAGACCGCCGTGCCCGAGGGGCATACGATCCACCGCCTGGCCGCGGACCACCGCGCACGGTTCGCGGGTTCCCCGGTCCGCGTGAGCAGCCCGCAGCGGAAGTTCGCCGAGAGCGCCGCCCGGCTCGACGGCCGGGTCCTCACGGACACCGACGCCCACGGCAAGCACCTCTTCCTGGGCTTCGACGGGCCCGAGTGGGTCCACATCCACCTCGGGCTCTTCGGCAAGCTCGGCTTCGGCACCACCCCGGCGCCGCCGCCCACCGACACGGTCCGGCTGCGCCTGGTCAACGCCTCCGACTACGCCGACCTGCGCGGCCCCACCACCTGCGCCCTGATCACGGAGGACGAGAAGCGCGCGATACACGCCCGGCTCGGCCCGGACCCGCTGCGCGAGGACGAGGACGGCGAGCGGGCGTGGCTGCGGATCTCCCGGAGCCGGGTCACCGTGGCCGCCCTGCTGATGGACCAGAAGGTCGTGGCGGGCGTCGGCAACGTCTACCGCGCGGAGGTCCTCTTCCGGCACGGCATCGACCCGTACCGCCCGGGCAAGGACCTCACCAGGAGCGAGTGGGACGCCATCTGGGCGGACCTCGGCGCACTGATGCGTGAGGGCGTCCGCAACAACCGCATCGACACCGTCCGCCCCGAGCACCTGCCCGAGGCGATGGGCCGCCCGGCGCGCGTCGACGACCACGGCGGCGAGGTCTACGTCTACCGCCGGGCCCGGCAGGCCTGCCACATCTGCGCCACCGAGATCCGAACGGCCGACCTCGCCGCCCGCAACCTCTTCTGGTGCCCGGCCTGCCAGCGCCGCTGAGCGGGGCGGGGAGCGTCCCGCCCCCGGTTCAGAACTCGTGCGGACACCACGGGGCGACGTCCCAGGAGAACGCCAGAGCCGCCTCCGCCACCGCCCCCGGCCGGTTCTCCCGCACCAGCCCGGCCGACGCCAGGGACGTCAGGGACACCCCGCCCAGATAGGCGGCGCCCAGGTCCCGCACGGACAGCGCCAGATCGGCCCGGTCCTCGGTCCGGCGGCAGGACGCCACCCCCTTCGCGTCGCCCGTCAGCCGCCAACGCCCCGCGTTCCACGGGCAGAAGTCGTCCTCGACCTCCAGCACCAGGTCCACCGGCGCCCGGTAGCGCCGTGCCTCCAACGCCGCGCCCACATCGACCAGACGCACGTAGAGCCCGTCCCGCAGCCGCACCTCGCAGCGCCGTACGTCCGAGACCAGCCGGAGCACGGCGTCGTCGGCCGGCCGGTTGCCGCACTCGATCGACGAAGTGAGATCGATCCCGAACAGGAAGCGCCACAGCGCCGCGTAGGAGGCGGCATCCAGCGCCGCCAGATCGCGCACGGCGACCGTGCCCCGGGGGCCGGCCTCGTCCCAGGCGGGCCGGACACGGTAGGTGACGTATCCGGTGACCTCCCCGTCCCGCTCGGCGAGGACGCAGATCAGAGGGGACCCGCCCTCCCGGTGCGCGGCCGGGTCGTTCACGGCCAGTTGCTCCCAGCCGGGCTGCCGGACCGGGGTGCCGGGCCGGTCGGGCGCCAGCCGCGCGTACACCGCCTCGCAGGCGTCGAGCGCCCCGGCCGGCGACACGCGCCGCAGCCGGACCCCGTCCGTGCCCGGCGGGAGGGCGAGCCGCACCAGCGAGGTGTCGATCCGCAGTCCCGTCTCCTGGGTGGCCGCCCCGTAGCCGAACCGTCCGTAGATGGCCGGTTCCGACGCCTTCAGCACGGCGATCGGCTCGCCCCAGGAGCGGACGTCGTCCAGCTGACGGCGCATCATGGAGGTCAGCAGGCCCTGCCTGCGGTGCGTGGCGGCGACGCTCACCATCGTCACCCCGGCGGCCGGCACCGCGGCGCCGCCCGGCACGGTCACCTGGAACGCGTACGCCCCCGCCGTACCCACGCATTCCTCACCGTCCCAGTGGCCGAGCGAACGGTCCGGGCGGGACAGCGTGGCGTACATCTCACGGGACTCGGGGGTGAGCGGAACTCCGCCGAACGCAAGTTCGAGACAGCCGAGCCAGGTGTCCCAGTCGGCGACAGACGGAATCCGCAATTCTGTGTTCATGTGACCTGCTTACCAGGGGCGCTTCGCTCGGTCGACACCGGTTCGGGCACATTGTCCCGGGGTCCCCCTGCACCGGAGGCCGCCGGATGGATAGGGTCCCGACAGTGGCCAGTCGTGGAGGAGCAGACGCGTACACGGCCCGGTGGCGGAGATCGGCGCACCGGGCCCGCATCGCGCTGCGCCGGTCCGGAGTCGACTACTTCCGTGGTGACGGCTCCGACTGGATAGCCCTGGCCGGGCTGATGCTTCTCGTCCCGGCCATCACCTGCGCCACCCTGCTCGACCCCGTCTGGTTCTCACCCGCCCTGCTGGCGCTCCCGATCGTCGTCGGCGGTCTGCTGCTGCGGCCGGCCAGTCTGCTGAGCCTCTACGCCGCCGCGGCCGCCGCGCTGATCGTGGAGTCGCTCCGTCTCGGCTCCTACCTGCAGGAACCGGCGGCGGTGACCCCGGGGACCGTCCTGACGGTCGCCGCCTGCGGCTTCTTCGGGCTGGTCCTCGCCCAGTTCCGGGCCAGGGTCGGAGTGCCGTGGCGGCGCGGCGGCACCATGCTCTTCGACCTGCGCGAACGCATCAGGGTCCAGAGCGCCCTGCCGCGGCTGCCCCAGGGCTGGCACCGGGAGATGGCCCTGCGGCCGGCCGGCGGCCAGTCCTTCTCCGGGGACTTCGTCGTCGCTGCCCGCACCAACGGCGGCCGCACGCTGGAGGTCGTCCTCACCGACGTCTCCGGCAAGGGGATGGACGCCGCCTCCCGCGCCCTGCTGCTGTCCGGCGCCTTCGGCGGGCTCCTGGGATCGCTCCCACCGCACGGCTTCCTGCCGGCCGCCAACGGCTACCTGCTGCGCCAGGACTGGGACGAGGGGTTCGCCACCTCGATCCATCTCGTGCTGGACCTCGAATCGGGCGACTACGAACTGCTCTCGGCCGGGCATCCCCCCGCACTGCAACTGCACGCGGGCAGCGGCCGCTGGGAGGAGAAGGCGGCCGAGGGCCCGCTCCTCGGGGTGTACGACGGCGCGGAGTTCGACGCGGTCAAGGGATCCCTGGCCCCCGGTGACGTACTGATGCTGTTCACGGACGGCTTGGTGGAGACCTCCGACCAGGAGCTGTCCGAGGGCATCGACCGGCTGACGGGCGAGGCCGACCGCTATGTCGCTACCGGTTTCGAGGGCGCCGCCTGGCACCTCATCGAGGCCTGCGCCAGGGACGTCAACGACGACCGCGCGCTTCTGCTGCTGTCCCGCCGCGCCTGATCCGCCGGGGGAGGGGCCCGGTCCCGACCGAAGCGCAGCCGTCTCCCGACCGAAGCGCAACCATGCCTGAAACGGGACGAACGGAACGGGCGTCAATGCGACGCCCGCTTCCCACTCGAAAGTGGGTGCCCGGGTGCGGGTGGGGGGCACCGCACCCGGGGCACCCCTCAGACCGGCACGGGGGCTTTCTCTTCCTCCCGCTCTTCCGCGCGCCCTCCGGGCAGCAGCCGGGCCAGCCAGTGGGAGCGTCCGGCTGCGAGGGGGGAGAGGACCGCGAGCACGAGCACGTACCCGGCGATGAACGGCGAGAGCCGTTCGTCCAGCCCGGCGCCCGCCGCCATGGTGGCCAGGATGAGCGCGAACTCGCCCCGGGCCATGAGCGTGGTGGAGATGTTCGACGCGGCCAGCGCGCCGAAGCCGTACACCCGCGCGGAGAACATGCCGGAGAGCACGTTCATCGCCACCGTCAGGACGACGGCGGCCAGCACCGGCCACGCCACGCTCGGCAGGTCGCCCGGGTCGATGGACAGGCCGAACGCGAAGAAGAAGATCGCCCCGAAGGCGTCCCGCAGCGGATGGACCAGCTTCATGATGCGGGCCCCGGAGGTCGTGCTGCCGAGCATCAGACCCACCATGAAGGCGCCGATCGCGTCCGCGACCCCGAACCAGTCGGAGACACCGGCGACGAAGACCGCGGCGCCGAGGAAGGAGATGACCAGGAGCTCGTCGTCCCGGGTGTTGATCAGCTTGCTGATGACCTTGGTGCCGAAGCGGGCGGCCAGGGCGAGCAGCAGGAGGAAGCCGAACGCTTTGCCGCCGTCCCGCAGTGCCGCGCCGAGGCCGTCCGAGTGGGACAGGATCGGCTGGAGGGCGGCCAGGTAGAGGGCCAGGAAGACGTCGTCGACCACGATGATGCCGAGGATCGGCTTGGTCTCCGGGCTGCCGAGGCGTTTCAGGTCCACCAGGATCTTGGTGACGATCGCCGAGGAGGAGATGCCGATGACTCCGGCCATGACCAGCGCCTCGGCGGTGCCCCAGCCCAGCAGGAAGCCGAAGCCGAGCCCGGCGCCGACGTTGAGGATGAGGTAGACGGTGCCGGCGAGCACCATCTTGCGCCCACCCGCTTTGAGGTCGTCGAGGTGGAACTCCAGCCCCAGGTAGAAGAGCAGCAGCACGAGGCCGAGCGCGGAGAGCATCTCCAGCTCGTGGGGGTCGTCGACGATGGCGAACCCGGGGGTGTGGGGGCCGAGGAGGATCCCGGCCAGGATGAACAGGGGAATGGTCGGCAGTCCGATACGGCCGCCGACGCGGGCGAGGACGGCGGCGGCCAGGAAGGCGCCTCCCATGGCGATGAGGATGTCTGCGTGTCCGATGAGCCTGGTCCTTCGTTCGGTCAAGAGCGCGTCAAGGAATCGTCAGTAATTAGTTTACCGAACGATTGACCAGGCAAGTCTGGACCCTTCGAAGTCTTGTGCGGGAGGGCTACAGTCGGCGCATGCCGCGCCCGTATCTCACCCTGACCGAGGTCGAGTCGATCGCCCGCGAGGCCCATCGCGGGCAGCGGGACAAGGCGGGGCGCCCCTACGTCGAGCATCTGGCCGCGGTCGCCGAGGGGGTACGGGCGCGGGGCGGCAGCGACGAGCAGATCGCCGCGGCGTGGCTGCACGACGCCGTGGAGGACGACGCGCTCTCCCGGCGGTGGCTGGAGGAGGCCGCGCTGCCGGAGCGGGTCAAGGACATGGTCCTCGCCGTCACCAAGCGGGACGGCGAGGACCTGCACGCCTACACCGGGCGGATTCTCGCCACCCCGGGCGCTTCGCTGATCAAGGAGGCGGACCTGGCGCACAATACGGATCCGGCCCGGCTCGCGGTGCTGGAACCGGCGGTGCGTACCCGGCTGACGGCGAAATATGCGCAGGTACGCGGGTTGTTGGGGCTCCCTGCGGCGAACTTGCCCCAGGACGGCTGATTCCGGCCAACCCCGCGGCGCGCCGGGAGGGGGACGGCGGGACGCGGGGCGGGGGACCGGAACGATCCGGACACGATCAGCGGCCGGGGGACTCCGGGCGGAAGAACCGGTCGAGGTCCGGCTCGGTGGCGAAACGCAGCGCGCGGCGCACCCGCGGGGTGCACATCAGGGTCACCGCGACCGCCGCGGCGACGGAGACGACCACGAGTCCGGCCGGATCCGACAGCCACGTGTAGCGGTCGAACAGCCCGAAGTAGCCCGCCCCCTTCACCAGGAATCCGTGCAGCAGGTAGCCGCAGATCGTCCCGGCGCCGAGCGCGGTGAACCACATGGGCCGGCGCGGGGTGAGCGCCAGGAATCCGACCGTGAGGGCCGTGGAGCACGCGAACATCACCAGGTACGTGACGACCCCCGACCACCAGGGCGCCTCCAACTCCTGGGCACTGCTCGCGTGGTAGAACCAGCCGAGCTGCATGCGGGGTGCGAGCCAGTAGGCGAAGGCGACGGCCCCCGCGAACAGCGGCACGGACAGCATCCGCACCTCGCGACGCCTGATCAGCTCGAAGTGCTCCGGCTTCAGGGCGAGTCCGAGGACGAAGAACGGCAGGAACTGCAGGACGCGCTGGAGGTCCAGGTCGTCGCCGATGCCCGGGGTCACCATGGCGAGCATGCCGATCACCAGGGCGACCGGCAGCGGGTGGCGCAGGGACCGCCACAGCGGGGTGGTGACGCGCCAGATGAACAGGGCGATCAGGAACCACGTGAGGAACAGCGGGTCGAGCAGGCTGATCGGGGTGTCGTCGAAGCCTCCGGCGTACCGCCTGAACAGCGAATATGCCGTCTCGAACACGATGTAGGGCACGACGACGGTGCTCACCAGGCGCTTCACCTTCACCGGTGTCATCTCGAACGACCGTGAGAAGTAGCCGGAGATGACGATGAAGGCGGGCATGTGGAACGCGTAGACGACCATGTACAGCGCCCGTGTGGTGCGGCTGCCGTCCATCACCGGCTCCCAGGCGTGAGCCACGGCGACGAGCACGATCGCGAGGTACTTCACATTGTCGAACCAGGCGTCGCGCTGCTTGCCGGGAGCCGGTGCCGAGGCGCGGGCCGGTGCGGTCACGGTGGCGACCGCGCCATCGGCCGAGGGCTGGGCGTGTCTGGGCTCCGACTCCCGGGTGTCCGGCGGGACGGCGGTCCTTTGAAATGCGCTCGGAGCACTGAACATTTAAGGCACCCTAGACCCGTCGATCAGCAGCGGTAAAACTCGCCAGAGATATCGCGTGTTCCCGCCCAATCGAAAACGAAACCACCGCCCAGCGGTCGATATCAGGCGATTGATCCCGCTTAAACAGGGCATAACTCCGGCCAGTTGGCGGAGAGCGAGAACGGTGAATTACCTGGCACTGCTTTATGGCCGAGCCCTGGCAAGGACCCAGGAGTTGCCTGTGAAAGAAGTGTGGGGATGTGGGAACGATCGCGTCGATCGATATTCGATTCGCTTCGTACACAGGGAATGCACAATTTTCCGGGGAAGTGGTGGTGTGCCCCGATGGCGAGCCCCCGTGCTCCGGCCCCGCGCCGGTGCACGCCCGGGCGCACGCGGGCGCAAGGATGGCGAGATCCGGTCAGTCGGGTGTGTCACTCCGCAGCGGACGGACGGGAGTTGGTGGCACGATGGGCGCGACGGGGGTGTGCTCGGCCGCACGCCGCCCGGCCGGCAAGGCGGACCGACCGAGGGTGTGATCAGTCGTGGCCATTTCGCTGTCTGTGGTGCTTCTGCTGGGGATCGTCCTGGTAGTGCTCATCCGCGGTGGATCGCTCAAGGGCGGCCCGGCGGTCGTCGCCGTGCTCTTCGGCTTCTTCCTGGCATCGACGGGCATCGCGCCGTCGATCAACAGATTCATGAACTCGATAGCCGACACGATCAACCAGATCAGCTTCTGACCTGGAGTCCGTGCGCCGGCCTCGCCCCCGTCCGGGCGGCGGGGCGTGCGGGCGGGGCGGAGGCGATCCGGAACGCATCAGGGCCGGGTCGGAGGACGAACCTCCGACCCGGCCCTGAGCCGTTGGAGCGGGCGACGGGAATCGAACCCGCGTAGCTAGTTTGGAAGACTAGGGCTCTACCATTGAGCTACGCCCGCAGACACCGCACCGCAGGTCCCAGGACCGCGGTACGGGAAGCATCGTAGCGGGTCGGGGCGGGTGCGCGCACACCCGTACCGGCGCGGCCCCCCGGCACGCCCCTCGCGAGCGGCTCCCTCCTGCGGGCGGGGCGGCCCCGTAAAGCGTCCGGTGCACCGCTCGCGGCCATGTACCCTACGTGTCGCACCGACGGGGTGTGGCGCAGCTTGGTAGCGCGTCCGCTTTGGGAGCGGAAGGTCGTCGGTTCGAATCCGGCCACCCCGACCACCAGCCAGATCCGCAGCGGGGATCGCGTTGTGGGCATCATCCCGCTTGCCGTTACTATGCAAATTGCGTGCCCGTGTGTCTGATGTACCGGGCTCGATCCGCGAAGCCGCCGTTCGGCGGCCCAGCAGAACCCCAAGAAGTCAGCCACCAAGGAGACCGAACCGTGAAGAGCGCCGTGGAGACCCTGAACCCGACTCGGGTTCGGCTCAGCATCGAGGTGCCCTTCGAGGAGCTCAAGGACAGCCTCGACGCGGCGTACAAGAAGATCAACCAGCAGGTCACGGTGAAGGGCTTCCGTAAGGGCAAGATCCCCAACCGGGTCATCGACCAGCGGTTCGGCCGTGGTGCTGTTCTGGAGGAGGCCGTCAACGACGCCCTCCCGAAGTTCTACACCGAGGCGGTCAACGAGGGTGAGCTCAACGTCCTGGGCCAGCCCGAGGTCGACATCACGGAGCTGAAGGACGGCGAGCTGCTGGCCTTCACCGCCGAGGTGGACGTGCGCCCCGAGATCGAGATCCCGGACTACTCCGGCATCGAGGTCACCGTGGACGCCCTCGAGGTCAGCGACGAAGAGGTCGACAAGGCCGTCGAGCAGCTCCGTGAGCGCTTCGCCTCCACCAACCCGGTGGAGCGCGCCGCCGCCGACGGCGACGTCGTGACGATCGACCTGGAGGCCAAGGTCGACGGAGAGGTCCTGGAGGACGGCGTGGCCGCCGGTGTCTCGTACACCATCGGTTCCGGCGAGCTCCTCGAGGGCATCGACGAGGCCGTGACCGGCCTGGAGGCCGGTGGCGAGGCCACCTTCACCTCCGAGCTGAAGGGCGGCTCCGCCGAGGGCAAGGAAGCGGAGGTCACCGTCAAGGTCACCGCCGTCGCCTCCCGCGAACTGCCCGAGCTGGACGACGACTTCGCGCAGATGGCGAGCGAGTTCGACACGCTCGCCGAGCTCCGCGAGGACAGCCGCAAGCGCCTTGAGAACACCAAGCAGTACGACCAGGCCACCCAGGCGCAGGAGCGCGTCCTGGAGGAGCTCCTCAAGCTGGCCGAGGTCCCGATCCCCGAGAAGCTCCTCGCGGACGAGGTCCAGACCCGCAAGCACAACCTGGAGCACCACCAGCTCGGTCAGATGGGCCTGACCCTCGAGAAGTACCTGGAGATCCAGGGCAAGACCCTCGAGGAGTTCGAGGCCGAGACGTCCGAGCAGGCCGTCAAGGGCATCAAGACCCAGTTCATCCTGGACGAGCTCGTCAACAAGGAGAAGCTGAACGTCAACCAGGAGGAGCTCACCGAGCACCTCATGCGGCGTGCGGCGTCCTCCGGCATGAGCCCCGACCAGTTCGCCCAGGCCGTCGTCGAAGGCGGCCAGGTGCCGATGCTCGTGGGTGAGGTCGCCCGCGGCAAGGCGCTCGCCGTCGTCGTGGAGGCCGCCAAGGTCGTCGACACCAACGGCGAGGTCGTCGACCTCGAGGACGAGGAGGACGAGGCCACCGAGGCCGCGTCCGACGAGGCGTCCACCGAGAAGGCCGACGAGAAGAACGAGGCCTGAGGCTTCGCCCCTGACCGGCCGGCCCGGTCGGAGCCGAACCGCGCGGCGGGCCCCGGACGCACCACGTCCGGGGCCCGCCGTCGTACGGGCTCACGCCCCCCTGGAACCCTTGCGCCCTCTGCTGACCTTGCGCTCCCAGCGAACAGTTGGGGAAGCGGGATGGCGTTGTCCCACCTGCGCGTTAGGGTCCATAAGAGGAAGGGTCGGGTAGTCCCGGCCCACCCGGTACGAAGACGCTGAGACGGCCGGAGCCGTCAGAGACGAGCAGGTGGATACGTGACGAATCTGATGCCCCTCGCCGCCGGAGAGCCGTCCCTCGGTGGCGGACTCGGTGACCAGGTCTACAGCCGGCTGCTCGGTGAGCGCATCATCTTCCTCGGTCAGCAGGTCGACGATGACATCGCCAACAAGATCACCGCACAGCTTCTGCTCCTTGCCGCCGACCCCGACAAGGACATCTACCTCTACATCAACAGCCCCGGCGGTTCGGTGACGGCCGGCATGGCGGTCTACGACACCATGCAGTACATCCCGAACGACGTGGTCACCATCGGTATGGGCATGGCGGCCTCGATGGGCCAGTTCCTGCTCACCGGCGGTACGGCGGGCAAGCGCTTCGCGCTCCCCAACACCGACATCCTCATGCACCAGGGTTCGGCCGGCATCGGCGGTACCGCCTCGGACATCAAGATCCAGGCCGAGTACCTGCTCCGTACGAAGACGCGGATGGCGGAGATCACCGCCCACCACTCCGGCCAGACCGTGGAAACGATCATCCGTGACGGCGACCGCGACCGCTGGTACACCGCCGAGGAGGCCAAGGACTACGGCCTCATCGACGAGATCATCACGTTCGCGTCGGGCATCCCGGGCGGCGGCGGCACCGGCGCCTGATCCGGGCCCACCCGGACCGGCACCGCACCGCAACCCTCGTACGCCTCTCGTACGCCGAGACCCCAGCCCACATGAACGCCACCAGGATGGTGAACACCCACATGAACAACTTCCCCGGCGCCTCCGCGAGCGGCCTCTACACCGGCCCGCAGGTGGACAACCGCTACGTCGTCCCGCGCTTCGTGGAGCGCACCTCGCAGGGTGTGCGTGAGTACGACCCGTACGCGAAGCTCTTCGAGGAGCGCGTCATCTTCCTCGGCGTCCAGATCGACGACGCCTCGGCCAACGACGTCATGGCGCAGCTGCTGTGCCTGGAGTCGATGGACCCGGACCGCGACATCTCGATCTACATCAACAGCCCCGGCGGCTCGTTCACCGCGCTCACCGCGATCTACGACACGATGCAGTTCGTGAAGCCGGACATCCAGACGGTCTGCATGGGCCAGGCCGCCTCCGCGGCCGCCGTCCTGCTGGCCGCCGGCACCCCGGGCAAGCGCATGGCCCTGCCGCACGCCCGTGTGCTGATCCACCAGCCGTCCTCGCAGACCGGCCGTGAGCAGCTCTCCGACCTGGAGATCGCGGCCAACGAGATCCTGCGGATGCGCACCCAGCTGGAGGAGATGCTGGCGAAGCACTCCACCACCCCGCTGGAGAAGATCAGCGAGGACATCGAGCGCGACAAGATCCTTACGGCGGACGACGCACTCGCGTACGGTCTGGTGGACCAGATCGTGTCCACCCGTAAGACCACCGCAGGCGCGTCCGTCTGACGTCGGTCTTTCCCCTTGGCACATTCCGGTAGCACGGCCCCGGCCGTGTGAACCGTGCCAAGGGGGGCCCGAACGGGGGGCCAGGCAAGGTACCGTCGGATAGAGGCACCAGGAGCCGCTGAACCAGGCTGCTCCCAGGCGAAGGGGAAGCACCTCGTGGCACGCATCGGTGATGGCGGCGACCTGCTCAAGTGCTCGTTCTGCGGAAAGAGCCAGAAGCAGGTGAAGAAGCTCATCGCGGGACCCGGTGTGTACATCTGCGACGAGTGCATCGATCTCTGCAACGAGATCATCGAGGAGGAGCTCGCCGAGAGCTCCGAGGTGCGGTGGGAGGAACTCCCCAAGCCGCGCGAGATCTACGAGTTCCTCGAGGGGTACGTCGTCGGGCAGGAGCCCGCGAAGAAGGCCCTCTCGGTCGCTGTGTACAACCACTACAAGCGGGTCCAGGCCGGGGAGAACGGCGGCGCCAATCGCGACGACGCGATCGAGCTCGCCAAGTCCAACATCCTGCTGCTGGGCCCCACGGGCTCCGGCAAGACTCTCCTCGCGCAGACGCTGGCCCGCATGCTCAACGTCCCGTTCGCCATCGCCGACGCGACGGCGCTGACGGAGGCCGGCTACGTCGGCGAGGACGTCGAGAACATCCTGCTGAAGCTGATCCAGGCCGCGGACTACGACGTCAAGAAGGCCGAGACCGGGATCATCTACATCGACGAGATCGACAAGGTCGCCCGCAAGAGCGAGAACCCGTCGATCACCCGCGATGTCTCCGGGGAGGGCGTCCAGCAGGCCCTGCTGAAGATCCTGGAGGGCACCACCGCCTCCGTGCCGCCGCAGGGCGGACGGAAGCACCCGCACCAGGAGTTCATCCAGATCGACACGACGAACGTCCTGTTCATCGTGGGCGGCGCCTTCTCCGGTCTGGAGAAGATCATCGAGTCGCGGGCCGGCGCCAAGGGCATCGGTTTCGGCGCGACGATCCGCTCCAAGCTGGAGATCCAGGCGAGCGACCAGTTCCAGGAGGTCATGCCGGAGGACCTGGTGAAGTTCGGGATGATCCCCGAGTTCATCGGCCGCCTCCCCGTGCTGACCTCGGTCCACAACCTGGACCGCGAGGCACTGCTCCAGATCCTGGTCGAGCCGCGCAACGCCCTGGTGAAGCAGTACCAGCGCCTGTTCGAACTCGACGGTGTGGAGCTGGACTTCGAGCGTGAGGCGCTGGAGGCCATCGCCGACCAGGCGATCCTGCGGCAGACGGGCGCGCGCGGTCTGCGCGCCATCATGGAGGAAGTCCTCCAGTCGGTGATGTACGAGGTCCCGTCCCGCAAGGACGTGGCCCGGGTCGTCATCACCCCGGACGTCGTCCGCAACAACGTCAACCCGACGCTGGTCCCGCGCGAGCCGCGCACGATCGGCAAGAACGACGGCGGCCGCCACGAGAAGTCCGCGTAGCGGCACCACGACACGCGAAGGGGCGCCCGGCCACCGGCCGGGCGCCCCTTCGGCGTTGCGGGTCAGACCTTGGTGCGGGAGGTGTTGTAGAGCTTGGCGGCGAGGTCGGCGACCTCGGACTGGGGCATGGACTTGTTGGTCATGGCCGCGCCGACGTCGACACCCACGACGATGCCGATCGTGCTGTAGTCGGCCCAGATGCAGACCGGCGTGGTGATGTTCTCGGGGCCCTTCTCCACCGAACCGTCGGCGTCCTCGTTGACCGTCTTGAGGTCCTGGCACTTCATCAGTGCGCCCTCGAAGCCCTTGGGCGCGACGTTCTCCGGGCTGCCGACGAGCGACACGTTCCCGCTGTCCTCGTCCTTCGCCATCTCCTGCTTGGCGTTCTCGAAGGAGGCGTCGATCACCTTCGCGGGATCGGACACCTCGCCCCAGTAACCGACCAGCACGAGCGACTTCATGGTGAGCGGGTTCTCCTCGCCCCCGCTCATGTACTGGGCGCCGACCTTGCTGGGGTTCTTGACGCCCATGGCCTCGGCCTTGGTCTTCTCCGAACCCGACAGCGGGGTGGAGGGCGTCGCCTTGGAGGTGTCCTTCCTGTAGTCGTCCACCGAGGCGGCCGGCGTCAGCTTGTACCCCTTGGTGGAGTCCGCGACGTCGCTGTTGCTGCTGCCTCCGCCCGACGTCAGGAAGTACACCCCGCCCGCGACCACGGCCAGCGCCACCACGGCCGCGCCGATGATCAGGCCGGTCTTCTTCTTCGGGGCGCCGCCCGGCTGCGGCGGCATGCCCGGGTAGGCCTGCTGGCCGCCGTACGGCGGGGTGGGCGGCTGCTGGCCGTACGGGCCGGGCTGCTGCGCCTGCGGGTAGCCGTACCCCGGCTGCGGGGGCTGCTGCTGCGGCGGGACGCCCTGGGGGGCCTGCTGCGGGTAGCCGTAACCGGGCTGCGGCGGACCCTGCGGCGGCGGGCCGCCGTACGGATTCGGCTGCTGGCCGTACGGTCCCGGCTGGCCCTGCGGCGGCTGGCCGCCGTACGGCCCCGGCTGGTTGTGACTCATTGGGCTGTCCCCTCCGAATGTTTACGCGTTGCGAACATCCTGACGGAAACGGCGCTGACATGGGGTGTCGCGAGGCACACCGTTACTGAACAATCCCGTTTCAGTGCAGGACTGTGACGGCCCTAAACTGTGCTGCGTGACCGAGAACGCATCGCAGCAGCCAGCAGCCACCCCCGAACTGCCGACCCAGTACGCGCCGGCCGAGGTAGAGGGGAAGTTGTACGAGCGCTGGGTGGAGCGCGGTTACTTCACCGCCGACGCCGCGAGCGAGAAGCCTCCGTACACGATCGTCATCCCGCCGCCCAACGTCACCGGCTCGCTCCACCTCGGCCACGCCTTCCAGCACACGCTGATGGACGCCCTCACCCGCCGCAAGCGGATGCAGGGATACGAGTCGCTGTGGCTGCCCGGCATGGACCACGCCGGCATCGCCACCCAGAACAAGGTCGAGCAGCAGCTGGGCGAGGAGGGCAAGTCCCGCCACGACCTGGGGCGCGAGGAGTTCGTCGAGCGCGTCTGGCAGTGGAAGGAGGAGTACGGCGGCAAGATCCTCGGCCAGATGCGCCGGCTCGGTGACGGCGTCGACTGGTCCCGTGAGCGCTTCACCATGGACGAGGGGCTGTCCGCCGCCGTCCAGACCGTCTTCAAGAAGATGTACGACGACGGTCTGATCTACCGCGCCGAGCGCATCATCAACTGGTGCCCGCGCTGTCTGACGGCCATCTCCGACATCGAGGTCGACTACCAGGACGACGAGGGCGAGCTCGTCTCCATCCGGTACGGCGAGGGCGAGGAGTCCCTGGTCGTCGCCACCACCCGCGCCGAGACGATGCTCGGCGACACGGCGGTCGCCGTCCACCCGGACGACGAGCGGTACGCCCACCTCGTCGGCAGGCGGATCAAGCTGCCGCTCACCGACCGCACCATCCCCGTGGTCGCGGACACCCACGTCGACCCGGAGTTCGGCACCGGTGCCGTCAAGGTGACCCCGGCCCACGACCCGAACGACTTCGCGATCGGCCGGCGCCACGACCTGGAGTCGATGACCGTCATGGACGAGCGCGGTGTCATCACCGTCGCCGGTCCCTTCGAGGGCCTCGACCGCTTCGAGGCGCGCTCCGCCATCGTCGGCGCACTGCGCGAGCAGGGCCGGATCGTCGCCGAGAAGCGCCCGTACGTCCACTCCGTCGGCCACTGCTCCCGGTGCAGCACCACCGTCGAACCGCGCCTCTCCCTCCAGTGGTGGGTCAAGGTCGAGACGCTCGCCAAGGCCGCCGGTGACGCGGTCCGCGACGGCCGGGTCGCGATCCACCCCAAGGAGATGGAGCAGCGCTACTTCGACTGGGTCGACAACCTCCGCGACTGGTGCATCTCGCGCCAGCTGTGGTGGGGCCACCGCATCCCCGTCTGGTACGGCCCCGAGGGCGAAGTCGTCTGCGTCGGCCCCGACGAGCAGCCGCCGAGCGGTGAGGGCTGGACCCAGGACACCGATGTCCTGGACACCTGGTTCTCCTCCGGCCTGTGGCCGTTCTCCACGCTCGGCTGGCCCGAACAGACGCCCGACCTCAAGAAGTTCTATCCGACCGACGTCCTGCTCACCGGCCACGACATCATCTTCTTCTGGGTCGCCCGGATGATGATGTTCGGTCTGTACGTCATGGACGGCGAGGCCCCCTTCAAGACGATCGCGCTCACCGGGCTGGTCCGCGACGAGCGCGGGAAGAAGATGTCGAAGTCCTTCGGCAACGTCGTCGACCCGCTGGACTGGATGGACACGTACGGCTCGGACGCCGTCCGCTTCACCCTGGCCAAGGGGGCCAACCCGGGTACCGACGTCCCGATCGGCGAGGACTGGGTCCAGGCCTCGCGCAACTTCGCCAACAAGATCTGGAACGCCACCCGCTTCGCGCTGATGAACGGCGCGACCGTCAAGGGTGAACTCCCGCCCGTCGAGCAGCTTTCGGCGACCGACCGGTGGATCCTTTCCCGGCTCAACAAGACCGTCGCCGAGGCCGACGCGTACTACGACGACTTCCAGTTCGCCAAACTCAGCGAGGCGCTGTACCACTTCGCGTGGGACGAGGTCTTCGACTGGTACGTCGAGCTGTCCAAGACGACGTTCTTCGCGGGCGGCGAGCAGGCGAAGGTCTCCGGCCGGGTCCTCGGCGAGGTCCTCGACGTGATGCTGCGCCTGCTGCACCCGATCGTCCCGTTCGTCACGGAGACGCTCTGGACCACGCTCACCGGCGAGGAGTCCGTCGTCGTGGCCGACTGGCCGAAGGCTGTGACGGTCCCCGGGGCCGACGCCCCGGGCGGCTTCCGTGACGACGCGGCCGAGAGGGAGATCGAGCTCGTCCAGCAGGTCGTCACCGAGGTCCGCCGCTTCCGCTCCGACCAGGGACTCCAGCCCGGCCAGAAGGTCCCGGCCGAGCTGACCGTCACCGGTACGGTCCTCGCCCCGCACGAGGCCGCCATCCGGCAGCTGCTGCGCCTCCAGCCCGCCGGGGAGGGCTTCCACGCGACGGCCACCCTGCCGGTCGCCGGAGCCACCGTGGCGCTCGACCTGTCCGGCACGATCGACGTCGAGGCCGAGCGCAAGCGGCTCACGAAGGACCTGGGCGCCGCCGAGAAGGAGAAGGCCCAGGCCACCGGGAAGCTCGGCAACGAGGCCTTCCTGGCCAAGGCCCCGGACAACGTGGTCGACAAGATCCGCGGCCGGCTCGCCAAGGCCGAGGCCGACATCGAGCGGATCGGCGCCCAGCTGGCCGGCCTGCCGCAGAGCTGACCCGCCGGGCACGGAGCCCCCGCGTCCCCGACCGACCGGGAGCGCGGGGGCTCCGCCGTACCCGGAACGGGCCGCGTACCGGGCGCTGCGCATGTTGTCGGCGCCCATCCGTAGACTGGCCATGTGAGTGAGCCCCGCCCTTCAGACCGGCACGACGCGTCCGATCCCGACGACACCTTCGCGGAGATCGTCGGCGAAGAGACCCAGCGCGACCCCGACCTGGCGGTGATCGAGGCCGGGAGCCGCACCCTGCGCACGCAGTCCGGTCCGCCCCAGGGTGACGCGGTCCCCGCCCGCCCCACCGACCCGGAGACCGACCGGGCGCTGCGCGCCGTGGAGGAGGACCTGGCCGGCCGCTGGGGCGAGACCAAGCTCGAACCCTCGGTGACCCGCATCGCGGCGCTGATGGACGTGCTCGGCGAGCCGCAGCGCGCCTACCCCTCGATCCACATCACGGGGACGAACGGCAAGACCAGTACGGCCCGCATGATCGAGGCCCTGCTCGGCGCCCTCGACCTGCGCACCGGCCGCTACACCTCCCCGCACGTCCAGTCGATCACCGAGCGCATCAGCCTGGACGGCGCCCCGATCTCCGCCGAGCGCTTCATCGAGACGTTCGAGGACGTCAAGCCGTACGTCGACATGGTCGACGCCCAGCAGCCCTACCGGCTCTCCTTCTTCGAGGTGATGACGGGCATGGCGTACGCGGCGTTCGCCGACGCCCCCGTCGACGTCGCCGTCGTCGAGGTCGGCATGGGCGGCACCTGGGACGCCACCAACGTCATCGACGGTTCGGTCGCGGTCGTCACCCCCATCTCGCTGGACCACACCGATCGCCTCGGCTCCACCCCGGCGGAGATCGCCGGCGAGAAGTCCGGGGTGATCAAGCAGGGGGCGACGGTGATCCTGGCGCAGCAGCCGGTCGACGCCGCCCAGGTCATGCTGAAGAAGGCCGTCGAGGTGGACGCCACGGTGGCCCGCGAGGGCATGGAGTTCGGCGTCGTCTCCCGTGAGGTCGCCGTCGGCGGCCAGCTGCTGACCCTGCGCGGCCTCGGGGGCGAGTACGAGGAGATCTTCCTCCCGCTGTACGGCGCCCACCAGGCGCACAACGCGGCGGTCGCCCTCGCCGCGGTCGAGGCGTTCTTCGGTATCGGCGCGGAGCAGGCCCGCAGCCTCGACATCGAAGCGGTCCGCAAGGCGTTCCTCTCGGTGCTCTCGCCCGGCCGTCTCGAAGTCGTCCGCTCCAGCCCGACCGTCGTCCTGGACGCCGCCCACAACCCGGCGGGTGCCCGGGCCGCGGCCGAGGGCATCTCGGAGGCGTTCAGCTTCTCCCGGCTCATCGGGGTCGTCGGTGCCAGTGAGGGCAAGGACGTCCGGGGCCTCCTGGAGGCCTTCGAGCCGATCTTCGCGGAGGTCGTCGTCACCCGGAACTCCAGCGGGCGCGCCATGGACGCGGACGAGCTGGCCGCGGTCGCCGTCGAGGTCTTCGGCACCGACCGGGTGCAGGTCGAACCCCGCCTGGACGACGCGCTGGAGGCGGCCATCACCCTCGCCGAGGAAGAGGCCGAGTACGCGGGCGCCGGAGTCCTGGTGACCGGATCCGTGATCACGGTCGGCGAGGCCCGGCTGCTCCTGGGAAGGCGCTGACCTGTGCGTACGCTCTGTGCATCCACCCTGATCGGCGAGTTCTTCGTGATCGGGTTCGCCGGACTCGTCGCGATGAAGTCCGACGACCTGTCCATGGGCACGGTCTGGACGGTCTGCGGCATCGGCATGCTGCTGTCCGTCCTGCTCTGCGGTGTGATCACCCGGCCCGGCGGGCTCCAGCTCGGCTGGGCGCTGCAGATCGCGCTGCTGCTGAGCGGCTTCTTCGTGCCGATGATGTTCATCCTCGGGGTGGCCTTCACCGCCCTGTGGTGGGCGTCGATCCACTACGGCCGCAAGATCGACGAGGCGAAGGCCCGTTGGGCCGCGCTCGCCGAGGCCCAGGAGAGCACCGAAGCCCCGGCCCAGGGGTGACACAGCGTACGCCCGGTCGTAAGCCCGTTTCCGTACCCCTGTAATCTCAGGGCGCTCACCCGCACCATTTTCAGTCTGCTAGGAGCCGCACATGACTCAGCGCACTCTCGTCCTTCTCAAGCCCGACGCCGTCCGGCGTGGGCTGATCGGCGAGATCGTCGGCCGCATCGAACGCAAGGCGGGCTGGACGATCACCGCGCTGGAGCTGCGGACCCTGGACCAGGAGACCCTGGAACAGCACTACGGCGAGCACAAGGGCCGCCCGTTCTACGAGCCGCTCCTGGAGTTCATGTCCTCCGGTCCCGTCGTCGCCCTGGTGGCCGAGGGCGAGCGGATCATCGAGGGCGTCCGCGCCCTGGCCGGCCCGACCGACCCGATCGCCGCCGCGCCCGGGTCCATCCGCGGTGACTTCGGCACGATCACCCGCGAGAACCTCATCCACGCCTCGGACTCCGAGGAGTCCGCGGAGCGGGAACTGAAGCTGTTCTTCCCGGGACTCTCCTGACTTCGGCTCCGCCAAACAGCGCTCAGGACCTGGGGCGACCGAAGGAATTCGGTCGCCCTTCGGCATAGGGTCACGTGTCGCGGGAACGCATCCCCCCGACGTAACGTCACCATGGGTGGAACGGGCACCTGTTCCACCCACAAAGGCGAAGGACCCTCGCGCTGTGTGCGTGCATACGGCACTACGATGGAAGCTTCCACGCCCGCAGCGCCAACCCTCGCCTACCTGGAACAAGCCATTTTCCGCTTCCTGGGAAGGCCCGACGCATCCTCATGGGGAACAAGGGGAACTCAATGTCGTTCATCGGCCGTGACATGGCTATCGACCTCGGGACTGCCAACACGCTGGTGTACGTCAGGGGGCGCGGCATCGTGATGAACGAGCCGTCCGTCGTGGCCATCAACACCAACACCGGCGGCATCCTGGCGGTCGGCGCCGAGGCCAAGAAGATGATCGGGCGCACGCCCGGCAACATCGTTGCCGTGCGGCCCCTGAAGGACGGCGTGATCGCCGACTTCGAGATCACGGAGCGCATGCTCCGCTACTTCATCCTCAAGGTGCACAAGCGCCGCTACCTGGCCCGCCCGCGGGTCGTCGTCTGTGTGCCCTCCGGTATCACCGGCGTCGAGCGACGCGCCGTCATCGAGGCGTCGACCCAGGCCGGGGCGCGCCAGGTGCACATCATCGAGGAGCCCATGGCCGCGGCCATCGGCTCCGGTCTGCCGGTCCACGAGGCCACCGGCAACATGGTCGTGGACATCGGCGGCGGTACCACCGAGGTGGCCGTGATCTCGCTCGGCGGGATCGTCACCGCCCAGTCGATCCGGGTCGCCGGGGACGAGCTGGACAACGCGATCATCCAGCACATCAAGAAGGAGTACTCCCTCCTCCTCGGTGAGCGCACCGCGGAGCAGATCAAGATCACCATCGGCTCGGCGTACGACCTGGGCAAGGACGAGCACACCGAGATCCGCGGACGCGACCTGGTCTCCGGGCTGCCCAAGACCGTGGTCGTCTCGGCCGCCGAGGTCCGCAAGGCCATCGAGGAGCCGGTCAACGCGATCGTCGACGCCGTGAAGACGACGCTCGACAAGTGCCCGCCGGAGCTCTCCGGCGACATCATGGACCGCGGCATCGTCCTCACCGGCGGCGGCGCCCTGCTGCGCGGCCTGGACGAGCGGCTCCGCAACGAGACGGGCATGCCCATCCACATCGCCGAGGACCCGCTGGACTCGGTGGCTCTCGGATCCGGCAAGTGCGTCGAGGAGTTCGAGGCGCTCCAGCAGGTGCTGGACGCCCAGCCCCGACGGTAGGACCCGGCGTTCCGCCGTACGGGCACCGACCGTGCCCTGCGGCGGAACGTTGATATACAGGCACGAACATTCCGACGAGGAAGGCACGGCCGCCGCACGTGAGGGACACACGAGAGAGCCGGCTGCTCCTGGTGCTGCTGATCGCCATCGCGTTCGCCTTGATCACGGTGGACATCCGCGGAGGCGAGGAATCACCGGTGGACGGCGCCCGGCAGGCCGCCGCCACGGTCTTCGGACCGGTCGAGAACGGCGTCGCGGCCGCGGTCGACCCGGTGGGCAACGCCATCGGCGCCGTACGGGACTCCGGCGACCGGCACGACCGGATCGCGGCCCTGGAGCACGAGAACGCCGAGCTGAAGACGAGGCTCGGCAGCGACGACCGCAACAGCAGCAAGGTCCGCCAGCTCGACTCCATGCTCAAGACCGCGGGGGCCGGCCAGTACGGCATCAAGGCCGCCCAGGTCGTGGCCATAGGAGCCGCTCAGGGCTTCTCCTGGACGATCACCATCGACGCGGGGGCGAACGACGGCCTGAAGCGCGACATGACCGTGCTGAACGGCCAGGGGCTCGTCGGGCGGATCACCACCGTCGGCCCGAACACCGCGACGGTCCTCCTGGCCAACGACCCGGACTTCACCGTCGGCACCCGGATGGAGAAGACCGACGAGCTCGGCTTCGCCACGGGGCAGGGATCCAGGCCGCTGTCGGTGCAGTTCCTCAACGGCAAGGCCGAGGTGAAGAAGGGCGACCGGCTCGTCACCTTCGGTTCCAGCAAGGACAAGCCCTTCGTGCCGGGCGTCCCGGTCGGCGAGGTCGTCCGCGTCGACCCGTCCGGCGGCGACCTGACGCGGACCGTGTACGTCCGTCCGTTCGTCGGCTTCACCAAGCTCGACGTCGTCGGCATCGTCGTCCAGGCGCCCCGCGAGGACCCCCGCGACCTCGTCCTGCCGAAGCAGCCCGCGAAGCCCGCCAAGCCGAAGCCCACCCCGACCGTCACCGTCACCGCCCAGCCCAACGGCGACCTCGTCGACGGCAGCGGCAAGGTCGTCGGCAACATCAACGAGAATCCCGACGCGGACGCCTCCGGGAACACGGACGGCGACGCCGACACCGTCGCCGGTGACGCGGCGAACGAGCAGGAATAGAGCTGATCCCCATGCGCTTCAACCGGACGCTGCTCTCCGCCGCCCTCGTCGTCATCGCCCTCGTCGTCCAGGTCTCCGTACTCGCGCGCCTCCAGCTCCCGGGCGCCACACCCGACCTGCTGCTCCTCGTCGTCCTCGCCCTCGCCTTCGTCTACGGGCACGTCAGCGGGGCCCTCATCGGCTTCGGCGCTGGCCTGCTCGCCGATCTCGCGCCGCCCGCCGACCACGCCGCCGGCCGCTACGCCCTCGTGCTCTGCGTCATCGGCTACTGCGCCGGACTGGCGCGCCCCGCGAACGGCCAGCTCAAGTCGGCCTTCGCCCCCATGGCCGTCGTGGTCGCCGCCGCCGTGGGATCGACCCTGCTGTACGCCGGCGTCGGCGCCCTGGTCAACGACACGCCGGCCCGCCATGTGGGCCTGGCCGGACTGATGTTCACCGCCGCGCTGTACGACCTGCTGCTCGCACCGTTCACCGTGCCGCTGATCATGGCGCTCGCGAGACGCACCGAGAACGACCCGGTCATCGACAGCTCCGGCGGCGACGTCGCCGCGGGCTGGCTGTCCTCCGGCACGGGTCTGCGGATCGGTGGCCAGCGGGGCGGACTGCGCGTGAAGGCGGCCCGCAGCCGTGCCGCGCGGGCGGGCAGGATCAAGGGGGTCAAGCGACTGTGACACCGCGTCAGCACCGGGAACGCCCACCGAGGCGCCTTCCTTCCGGGGGCGACCCCCGTACCCCCGGCCGACCCACCAGCACCGGGGGCACCCCGTGAGCAATATTCCGGAGACGGGCCGGACCCAGCGGGTCCAGATCCGCCTCGTCGTCATCCAGATCCTCGTCTTCTCCCTGCTCCTCACCCTCGGCGGACGGCTCTGGTACCTCCAGATCCGCAACGGCCAGGAGTACACCGACGAGGCGAAGAACAACCACGTCCAGCAGGTCGTGCAGCCCGCCGTCCGCGGCTCCATCCTCGACGCCCGCGGGGTGCCCCTCGCCGACAACGAGACCCGCCTCGTCGTCTCCGCCAGCCGTACCGAGCTGATGAAGATGAAGGACGACGGCGTCGGCGTGCTCACCCGGCTCGCCGAGGTCCTGGACATGAAGCCCAAGGACGTCCAGGACAAGGTCCGGCTCTGCGACGCCAAGACGCCGCAGCCCTGCTGGAACGGTTCGCCCTACCAGCCGATCCCGGTCACCGACGAGGCCACCACGCAGCAGGCCCTCCAGATCCGGGAGCGTGCCGAGGACTTCCCCGGCATCACCGCCGAACCCACCGCCGTACGCCGGTACGCCGCACCAGGCAAGGCCAACACCGCCCAGGTCCTCGGCTACCTCTCGCCCGTCACGGACGAGGAGCTCACCAAGGCGCAGGACACCGACTCGCCCTACCTCCGCTCCGACCAGGTCGGCCGCTCCGGCCTGGAGCGCACCTACGACAAGGAGCTGCGGGGCAAGGCCGGCGTCACCCGGTACGAGGTCGACAACCTGGGCCGGGTCATCGGGGAGGCGCAGAACGACGAGGCCCAGCCCGGTGCCAGCGTCGTCACCTCCATCGACGCGCGCGTCCAGGCCGTCGCCGAGTACGAGCTCGACCAGGCCATGAAGGCCGCCCGCAAGGAGATGGACCGCAACACCAACGAGTTCTACAAGGCCGACTCCGGCGCCGTCGTCGTCATGGAGGCCAAGACCGGCCGCGTCGTGTCCATGGCGTCCCTGCCGACGTACGACCCCAACTCCTGGGTCGGCGGCATCTCCGCCAAGGACTACGCCGAGCTCACCGGCAAGAAGTCCAACTTCCCGCTGCTGAACCGGGCCATCCAGGGCACCGCGGCCCCGGGGTCGATCTTCAAGGTCATCTCCTCGACCGCCGCGGTCAACGCCGGATACCCGTTCGACGGCAACTACCCCTGCCCGAGCTCGTACTCCATCGGCAACCAGACCTTCAAGAACTTCGAGTCCCAGGGATACGGCAACATCACCATCGGCCGGGCCCTGGAGGTCTCCTGCGACACCGTCTACTACGGCATCGCGCACAAGGAGTGGCAGAAGGACGGCGGCAACAAGCCGAAGAAGAACGCGAACGACTGGTTCTACAAGACCGCCCACCAGTTCGGCCTCGGCAAGGAGACCGGCATCGACCTCCCCAACGAGGTCGCCGGCCGCGTCCCCGACCGCCAGTGGAAGCAGGACTTCTACGACGCCAACCGGGAATCCTGGTGCAAGCAGGGCAAGAAGGACGGCACGTACGTCGAGCAGCTCGCGTACGAAGGCTGTGCCGAGGGCTACAAGATGCGCGCCGGTGACTCCGTCAACTACTCGATCGGCCAGGGCGACACCCTCGTCACGCCGATCCAGATGGCCACGATCTACGCCGCCATCTCCAACGGCGGCACCCTCTACGACCCGACCGTCGGCAAGGCGATCGTCAGCGGCGACGGCAGGACCGTCCAGGAGATCGAGCCCCAGGCGCACGGCAAGCTGCCCTTCACGGGCGACACGCGCGACAAGATAGACCAAGCCCTCGCGGGAGTCGCGACCCAGGGCAGCGCCGCGTGGAGGTTCGGCGGCTGGCCCCAGGACAAGATCCCGATGCACGCCAAGACGGGCACGGCCGAGGTCTACGGCAAGCAGACGACCTCCTGGTTCGCCACGTACACCAAGGACTACTCGATCGTCATGACGATCTCCCAGGGTGGTACCGGTTCCGGTGCCTCGGGACCCGCCGTGCGCAACATCTACAACGCGATCTACGGCCTGGACGGCGAAGGCAAGCAGGACCTCAAGAAGGCCCTGCTGCCCCAGCCGCAGAAGGCGCTCCCGAAGATCACGCCGGACGGTTCGATCGTCTCCCCGAAGATCAAGCCGTACACCCCCGAGCCGCCCGCCGACGAGGGCACCCAGGCACTCGCGCTCGCCGTGGCCCCCGGGAGGCGGGACTGATGGCAGGCTTCTCCGTCGCCCGTTACGCCCCGGAACGTTCCGCCTGGGCCAAGCTCACCGCCCGCGACTCCGTCGTCCGGCGGCTGGACTGGCCCCTGCTCGGCTCCGCGGTCGCGCTGTCCTTCATCGGGTCGCTGCTGGTGTGGTCGGCGACCCGGGGGCGTGACTCGCTGACCCACGGCGACCCGTACTACTTCCTCTTCCGGCATGTCCTGAACACCGGTATCGGCCTGGCGCTGATGATCGGCACCGTCTGGCTCGGGCACCGCACCCTGCGGGGCGCGGTCCCGGTCCTCTACGGGATCTCGGTCCTGCTCGTGCTCGCGGTGCTGACCCCGCTGGGCGCCACGGTCAACGGCGCGCACGCCTGGATCCTCCTTCCCGGCGGCTTCTCCCTCCAGCCCTCCGAGTTCACCAAGATCACGATCATCCTCGGCATGGCGATGCTGCTCGCCGCCCGCGTCGACGCGGGGGACCAGCTGCACCCGGACCACCGGACCGTCGCCAAGGCCCTCGGCCTGGCGCTCGTGCCGATGGCCGTCGTCATGCTGATGCCGGACCTCGGCTCCGTCATGGTCATGGCCGTCATCGTGCTCGGCGTACTCCTCGCCTCCGGGGCCTCCAACCGCTGGATCTTCGGACTCCTCGGGGCGGGCGCGGCGGGCGCGCTGGCCGTCTGGCAGCTCGGCGTGCTCGACGACTACCAGATCGCCCGGTTCGCGGCCTTCGCCAACCCGGCCCTCGACCCGGCCGGCGTCGGCTACAACACCAACCAGGCCCGCATCGCCATCGGCTCCGGCGGACTCACCGGGACCGGGCTCTTCCAGGGCTCGCAGACCACCGGCCAGTTCGTCCCCGAACAGCAGACCGACTTCGTCTTCACCGTCGCGGGCGAGGAACTCGGCTTCGTCGGTGCCGGTCTGATCATCGTCCTGCTGGGTGTCGTCCTGTGGCGCGCCTGCCGGATCGCCCGCGAGACGACCGAGCTGTACGGGACGGTCGTCGCCGCGGGGATCATCGCCTGGTTCGCCTTCCAGTCCTTCGAGAACATCGGGATGACCCTCGGCATCATGCCGGTGGCGGGCCTTCCGCTTCCGTTCGTCTCGTACGGCGGATCCTCGATGTTCGCCGTGTGGGTGGCGGTCGGGCTGCTCCAGTCGATCCGGGTGCAGCGGCCGATAACGGCCTGAGCGGGACACCGCGGGCATGACCCCGCACATCAGGGAAAGATGAGTCCTATGGCGGACTCGAAACGTGAGATCGAGCGCAAGTACGAAGCGACCCCCGAGACCCGGCTGCCCGACCTGACCCGCGTGGCCGGGGTCTCGGCCGTCGTCCACCGCGGCCTCACCGAACTCGACGCGGTCTACCACGACACCGAGGACCTCCGGCTCGCGGCCGGATCCGTCACCCTGCGCCGCCGGACCGGCGGTGCCGACGCCGGGTGGCACCTCAAGCTCCCCGTCTCCGCCGGGGTCCGCGACGAGATCCGGGCCCCGCTCGCCGACACCCTCCCGCCCGACCTGGCCGCGCTGATCCGCTCCCGTGTCCGCGGCCGCCCGGTCGTCCCCGTCGTACGGATCCTCTCGGCCCGCGACGTCCACCACCTCCTCGACGCGGACGGTGCCCTGCTCGCCGAGGTGAGCATCGACGAGGTCCTGGCCGAACGGCTCGGCGGGAAGGGCCACGGCACCACGTCGGCCTGGACCGAGATGGAGGTCGAGCTGGCCGACGACGGCGACCCGGCCCTCCTCGACGCCGTCGAACGGCGTCTGCGCAAGGGGGGCGTGCGTCCCTCCGGATCGGCCTCCAAGCTGGCCAGGGCCCTGGCGGAGACCGCTCCCGAGGGCAGCGGGCGGAAGCGGAAGGCCGGGCGCCCGCGGAAGGCCCCGCGCACGGCGGGCGACCACGTGCTCGCCTACGTGCGTCACCAGGTCACGGCCCTGGTCGAGCTCGACCCCGCCGTACGCCGCGACGCGCCCGACGGCGTGCACAAGATGAGGGTCGCCACCCGGCGGCTGCGCAGCGCCCTCAGGACGTACCGCAAGGTGCTCGACCCCGCCGTCACCCGGCCGGTGCGCGCCGAGCTGAAGTGGCTGGCCGGCGAGCTCGGGGCGGAGCGCGACCGGGAGGTCCTCGACGCGCGGCTGCGCGCCCGGACCGCCGCCGTCCCCGGCACCCTGCTCCTCGGCCCCGTGAAGGCCCGGTACCAGCTCTCGTCCGCCGCCCGGCGCACCGCGTCCCGGCAGCGGGTCACCGCCGCACTGGACGGGGAGCGGTATCTGGCGCTGCTGGACACCCTGGACGCCCTCCTGGCCGACCCGCCCCTGCTGCCCCGCGCGGGCCGGGCCCCGAAGGACGTCCTGACCCGCGCCGTGCTGAAGGACCACCGGCGCCTGGAGACCCGGATCGGGCACGCCCTGGAGCAGCCGCCGGGCGAGGGCCGCGACGTGGCCATGCACGAGGCGCGCAAGGCCGCGAAACGCGTCCGGTACGCGGCCGAGGCCGCCCGGCCCGCCCTGGGCAAGCCCGCCAAGAGGTTCGCCGAGCGGACGAAGGCGGTCCAGAAGGTGCTCGGGCACCACCAGGACGGCGTCGTCGCCCGCGACGCCCTGCGCACCCTGGCCGTCCAGGCGCACGGGGCGGGGGAGTCGGCGTTCACCTGGGGCCTGCTGTACGGGCGTGAGGAGGCCGCGGCCGCCGAGCGGGAACGCGAGCTGCCGGGCGTGTGGGCCCGGGCCTCCGGTCCCGAACTGCGGGCGGCGCTGAAGGGGTGAGCACCGGGGTACGCTGGATGGTCACCCCTGCCAGCTCACGAAGGTCCTCAGATGTCTGCCGAGTCGGTCTTCCCACAGCTCGAAGCTCTGCTCCCGCATGTGCAGAAGCCCATCCAGTACGTCGGCGGTGAGCTGAACTCCACCGTCAAACCGTGGGACGAATGCGACGTCCGCTGGGCACTGATGTACCCGGACGCCTACGAGGTCGGGCTGCCCAACCAGGGCGTCATGATCCTCTACGAGGTACTCAACGAGCGCGAAGGCGTCCTCGCCGAGCGCACGTACAGCGTCTGGCCCGATCTCGAAGAGCTGATGCGCGAGCACAAGGTGCCGCAGTTCACCGTGGACAGCCACCGCCCCGTCGGCGCCTTCGACGTCTTCGGGCTGAGCTTCTCCACCGAGCTCGGCTACACCAACATGCTCACGGCCCTGGACCTCGCGGGCATCCCGCTGGAGTCCAAGGACCGCACCGTCGACCACCCGATCGTCCTCGCGGGCGGCCACGCGGCCTTCAACCCCGAGCCGATCGCGGACTTCATCGACTGCGCGGTCATCGGTGACGGCGAGCAGGCCGTCCTGGAGATCACCGAGATCGTCCGCGCCTGGAAGGCCGAGGGCCGGCCCGGAGGCCGCGAGGAGGTGCTGTTCCGCCTGGCGAGGACGGGCGGGGTGTACGTCCCGGGGTTCTACGACGTCGAGTACCTCCCCGACGGCCGTATCGGCCGCGTCGTCCCCAACAGGTCCGGCGTGCCGTGGCGGGTCTCCAAGCACACGGTGATGGACCTCGACGAGTGGCCGTACCCGAAGCAGCCCCTCGTGCCGCTCGCCGAGACCGTCCACGAGCGGATGTCCGTGGAGATCTTCCGCGGCTGCACCCGCGGCTGCCGTTTCTGCCAGGCCGGCATGATCACGCGCCCCGTGCGGGAGCGAAGCATCACCGGCATCGGCGAGATGGTCGAGAAGGGGCTCAAGGCGACCGGCTTCGAAGAGGTCGGCCTGCTCTCGCTCTCCTCCGCGGACCACACCGAGATCGGTGAGATCGCCAAGGGCCTCGCCGACCGGTACACCGAGGACAAGATCGGCCTCTCGCTGCCGTCCACCCGCGTCGACGCCTTCAACGTCGACCTGGCCAACGAGCTGACCCGCAACGGTCGCAGGTCCGGTCTCACCTTCGCCCCCGAGGGCGGCTCCGAGCGCATGCGCAAGGTCATCAACAAGATGGTCTCGGAGGAGGACCTGATCCGTACGGTCGCCACCGCCTACGGCAACGGCTGGCGCCAGGTGAAGCTGTACTTCATGTGCGGTCTGCCCACCGAGACCGACGAGGACGTCCTCCAGATCGGCGACATGGCGGTCAACGTGATCGCCAAGGGCCGCGAGGTCTCCGGCCAGAACGACATCCGCTGCACGGTCTCCATCGGCGGTTTCGTACCCAAGCCCCACACGCCCTTCCAATGGGCCCCGCAGCTCAGCGCCGAGGACACCGACGCCCGGCTGAAGAAGCTCCGGGACAAGATCCGCGACGACAAGAAGTACGGCCGCTCCATCGGCTTCCGCTACCACGACGGCAAGCCCGGCATCGTCGAGGGCCTGCTCTCCCGGGGTGACCGGCGCGTCGGCTCCGTCATCCGCGCGGTCTACGAGTCCGGCGGCCGCTTCGACGGCTGGCGCGAGCACTTCAGCTACGACCTGTGGATGAAGAGCGCCGCCGACACGCTGCCCGCCTTCGGCGTGGACGTCGACTGGTACACCACCCGCGAGCGGACCTACGAGGAGGTCCTGCCCTGGGACCACCTGGACTCCGGCCTGGACAAGGACTGGCTCTGGGAGGACTGGCAGGACTCCCTCGACGAGACCGAGGTCGAGGACTGCCGCTGGACGCCGTGCTTCGACTGCGGAGTCTGCCCGCAGATGGACACCAGCATCCAGATCGGCCCCACCGGCAAGAAGCTCCTGCCGCTGACGGTGGTAAAACCCTCCTGAACAGCGCAGATGCTGTCCGGTGGATGGCTGAGTCGCTCGCAGGCATGACCGATGCGGAGCGGGCCGAGATCCTTCGAGGGCTCGGTGCGAAAGAGCGTGAGCAGGCTTCGCGCATGCTGCGGCGAACGCCGCTTCCTGCCCCTCGGCAAGACGGCGGGCGCATCGTCTCTGCCGTGGAGTGGGTGTAGGTAGGCAGAGGGCGTCCGGCCCGACGAAGAGCCGGACGCCCTTTGCGCGTCCTCGTCAGGCCGCACTCGTCCTTGACCCGGCCGGGGCGAACACGCCCTCTTGACCAGCACAGTCCGGCAGGGTGAGGGTCGTGCAACCAGGCGCAACGCGCTCGCCAGGGAAAGACCTCATGGCCTTACGGTTCGTTGGTAAAGATCCTGAGTCCGGAGATCACGGATCACCTGCTGTGTGGGTGGGCCAGGAGTCGAAGGATGACGAGCAGACCACGGGCGAAAGCTCACGGGATGTTCTGATCCCCGGGCATGAGTCGGTGATCAGGGTTCCGAAGCGGATGGTCCCGCTTCTCAGGGAGGCGCTTCGTGTCGCAGAGTCTGACTGACTTCTCTGACCTCATCAGGTCAGTGTGGGAGTCAGCCGTGCATCTGGAGATGCGCGACGGATACGGCGTGGACAACGAGATCGAAGGCTTCGCCGCATGGAAGCAGGGGCACCGGCTGAACCCGGATGACCGGGGTTCCTGGTGGCGTCCGTGGCGTGACCTCGTTCAGGAGGTCACGGCCAAGGGCGTCGTCATCCGACGTGCCCGCATCGTGTCGGAGCCTGTCAGCGATTACATCGCGTTCGAGCACTCCGGCACGTTCACCAACGTGGCGGCCGGAGAGCAGATCCGTTGGCTGCCCCGGCGCAGTGCTTCGGACCTGGCCCTGCCGGGCAACGACTTCTGGTTGTTCGACGGCAGGCTTGTTCAGTTCAACGTCTTCGACGGCGTCGGCAGGTGGGTCCACACCGACCAGACGGAGGACGCTGCCGTAGCCAAGCTGTGTGCGTCGGCGTTCGAAGCCGTGCGGGAGCGGGGCATCCCGCACGAGAAGTACACCGTCTGATTCCTGACCGGTCAGCTCATGCCTACCTCTCCGCTTTCCAGTGCCCAAGCCGCGCGTCAGGCGGTTGCTTCCCGCCTGCAAGGGCTGATGAAAGACGCGGGGTTGTCTGGTCATGAGCTGGCCGTTCGGTGCGGCTGGCACCGGGCGAAGTCCTCCCGCATCGCGCGGGGCATCACGCCTCCCTCGGATGCGGATATCCGGGCGTGGTGCTCGGCGTGCGGAGCGGACGGCCAGGCGGCTGACCTCATCGCTGCGTCGCGGAACGCCGAGTCCATGTACGTGGAGTGGAGGCAGATCCACAAGGACGGCATGCGCCGTGTCCATGAGCAGACCGTCCCGCTCTACCAGCGCCCTCGGCCAGCACCCGCGACCACTGGGACGATGCGGCGAAAGCTCTGGCTGCCCCTCTCACGGCCGGGGAACTCAGGAAGGTAACCGATGAACTCTCCTCCGAGTGAGGACGTACAGGCCCTGATGGAAGCCGCTCACGACCGGGCGGCGAAGGCTCTGGCCCTGACGTGCACGGGCACGCTGGCATGGGGATTCCAAGGGGTCACCCTCGGCCAGAGGGCAGGGGACCGGTGGCTACGGGTGAGCCGCACCGCCGCGAGGAACGCGGGCAGGAAGCAGGGGGAAGGCATCGTAGGCGCGTCCCTGCTGGTGCCCGACACTGTCCCACGCCCACGCCTGCATGGGGTGCACGACTGGACTGACGGCGAGTGGGCGTTCGAGGCAGAAGCCTTCGACTACGTGGCACAACCCGTTGTATCCCCGGACCGGGCAGGCCTAGACCATGACCCCGGCTTGCCCGACGCGTGGTGGGACGACCTGTGCCAGGCACTCGGCCTGCTGAGCGAAGCGGACGGAGTGAGGGTCACCGTCCGGGACGAGTGGATGGAACGCGCCTTCCCCCAGTTCCTCGGCATCCCTGCCCCGGCCAAGGTGGAGCGAGTGTCAGGGCACGGTGACCTGCACTGGGGCAACCTCACGACCATGCCCCTGAACCTTCTGGACTGGGAGAGGTGGGGGCTGGTGTCCCTCGGCTTCGACGCGGGACTACTCCACGCGAACAGCCTCAAAGCGAAGGCGAAGACTTTGCACCTTGATGTCGGCAACCACTGCTGGTTCTCCGATCCGGGCAAGGCGTTGTGACTGAAACTAGCCGGCACCCCGGACGCCGACGAGCCCCTCACGGGGATGTGTGAATCGGACCGCTGCCCGCAGGCCACCCACCACCCGCTGCACCGGCAGGTCTGGGCCGACCACGCCGAGAACACCCAGGCCGTCTTCCTCGGCAACCCCAGACTCTCCAAACCTGAACGGGCCCGAGCCCAGGCCGCGTTCGACCGCGCCACCCGCGTCGTCGCCGAGATCGATTGCCACCGGACACGCCGACGGGGAGCCCGCCCATGAAGCATGACCACGAGGCCGAGGCCAGGATCCGGGCGGCGATGCGGCAACTCCTCGCCGGACCCGTCCCCGACGGCCTGAAGTGCGACGTCAAGAGCTTGTGCACCCTGGCGGGAGTGCCACGGGCGACGCTCTACCGCACCTACCCACATCTAAAGGCTTAGTTCGACCGCCAGCGCTCAGCCGCCCGGGAGGCCGGGCAGCAACCCGGCCCGCGGCTTGCCCAGATCGAACGACTCAAGACCGAGGTCGTGACACTGCGCTAACGCCTCAGCAGGAAGAACGCCGAGCTCGAGGCCTTGAAGCAGTTCCAGACCACGGCTCTGTCCCGCCTCACGGCCCAGCACAACGAGATCACCATGCTTCGGCAGCAGCTGGAGTCCGCCTCACACGCCAAGGTCCGGAGGCTCCCACCCCGGTAAACGCTGACCATAACTGCTTGACCTTGCCGCTGGCGGCAGGGTTGCACGATGACCAACATGAACAGCACCGCATCGCAGAGCAGCAGGGTCGTCGCCGTCACCGGAGCAGGCACGGGGATCGGCCGGGCCACCGCCCGCGCCTTCGCCGCCGAGGGCGCCCACGTGGTCGCGATCGGGCGGCGGGCCGAGCCGCTCAAGGAGACCGCTGCCGGGCACGACCGGATCACGCCACTGGACGCCGACATCACCGCCGAGGGCGAGCCCGATCGGATCATCCAGGCCGTGCTCAAGACACACGGCCGACTGGACGTGCTGGTCAACAACGCCGGCATAGTGCGCAGCGGCGCCCTCGGCACGCTGGCGCCAGAGATGATCGCGGTTCAGCTTGCCACCAACCTCGTCGCCCCTATCCTGCTGGCCCAGGCCGCGCTGCCGCCACTGGAGACGTCGGGCGGGGTGATCGTCAATGTCAGTACGTCGGTGGGGCAGCGGGCCTGGCCCGGCAGCTCGGTCTATGCGGCGACCAAGACCGCCCTGGAGCTGCTGACCCGCAGCTGGGCGGTCGAGTTGGCACCCCGCGGGATCCGGGTGGCGGCGGTCGCCCCCGGCGCGATCGACACCCCCATCGGTGAGCACCAGGGCCTGACGCCGGAGCGGATGGCCGCAGTGCGGGAGTGGCAGCTGGCGCACACCCCGCTCGGCCGGATCGGCCGACCCGAGGAGGTGGCCTGGGCGGTCACCCAGCTTGCCGCACCGGCCGCATCGTTCGTCACCGGAGTGGTACTCCCGGTCGACGGCGGGGCAGTCGTGGCGTGATAGGAGTGGCCTGGGAGGTGGGATGGGTGCGGATCGGCGAGCTGGCCAAGGCGACCGGAACGTCCGCCCGTGCGCTGCGGCACTACGAGCAGGCCGGACTGATCTCCTCGGAGCGGGCCCCCAACGGCTACCGCATCTACGACGAGCGGGCCGTGGTGCGGGTCCGTAACATCCGCTACCTGCTGGCCGCCGGGCTCACCCTGGACGACGTACGCGTGTTCCTGCCATGCCTGGACGGCGATGTGGCTGCCGCACCGCCCTCGGACAAGGGCCTGCGGGTCGCGCTGGAACGGCTGGCGGTCCTCAACGAACGGATTGCCGCCCAGACCGAGGCCCGCGACCGACTGAAAGCCGCACTCCGGGAGAAGACCGGCGATCGAATCCGCCCGGTGGCCTGACGAGTTGTCTCACTGCCGAGGCGGAGAACTGGCGGAGCAAGATGAGACAGCCCCGATCGGACACGTCTCATGCCCGGCTATCGGGCGTAGCCAAGCCGGATCGCTGCGCCCGGTATGGCGTCGGGTGTCTGCGCCACGAGTGCGCCCTGCGTCCACGCCTTGCCGGGGTTGCGGTCGGCCGGAGTCTTCACGGTCAGTTCCGCTTTGAGCGCGGGCACCAGGGCGAAGCGGCCCGTGTGGTAGTTCGCTGCCACCTTGCCCGCGCCGGTACGGCAGGGGCTTCCTGCGGGTGCCTGGCACTTCGGGCAGTCGTGGCGCTCGACCCGTTCGGCCGGGGTTCTTGGAGTTCGTTGTTTTCGTCCTCGGTGAAGATCGGTTCCGCCACCCTGACCGGCTTGCCATCGTGTCCGAGGATCAGCTTGGAGCGGCGCACACCCTTGTTCTTGTTCTCCTCCACTCGGTAACCCATGAGTGCCGGGTTGCGGAGGCGACGGAGGAGAGTCGTCGTGGTGAGACCTTCGGACATGAGGCCGGAGCGGACGAGGCAGAGAGACACGCGCCGGGCTGACACTCCCCGCAGTGCCATGCGGCGGGCCCACCGCAGTGCCTTGTGTGCGTTCGGCTCGATGGCAAGGCTCGGCCTCCCGTTCGCCTTCGTCGTCACGTAGCCATAGGCAGGCTTACCGACGAACCACGCGTCTTGCGTCCGGGTGTAGTCGCAGACGGACACCAGCATCCAGATCGGACCCACCGGCAAGAAGCTCCTGCCGCTTACGGTGGTCAAGTAGCACCTTCGTACGCTCCGGGTGACAGCCCGGTGACGAACGCCCGGCCCGGTGACCCGCGGGCCGGACGTTCGCGTCTCCCACGGCATGGACCTCGACAGGCACCGGCCGCCCGCGCCCGCACCGTACGAAGGCGGGGAGGGCTGCCTCACCACCCTCGTCAGGATCCCCGTGCGGATCGTCGTACTGGTGCTGATCCTGCCCGTGCGCATGGCCTGGGACCTGCTCGTGGCGGGGGCGCGGGTGCTGGACCGGGTGCTGCTGCGGCCGCTGGGACGCGGACTCGGGCAGGTGTACGACCATGTGGTCGCACCGGTCGGCCGCGCCCTCGGGTGGCTGGCCCTCGCCGTACTGATGTGGCCCTGGATCGGGCTGTGGCGGTACGTCCTGGTGCCCGTGGCGCGGTACGGGACGGTCGTACCGCTGACGTGGCTGTACGCCCATGCGCTCACCCCGGCCGGGCACGGGCTGCGGCGGGCCTGGCGCGAGCTGGTGGTCCCGGCCGGGCGAGCCGTCGCCGACGCCGTCGCGGCCGTGCTGACCGTGCTCCTGGTGCGGCCGGCCGTCGGCCTGTGGCGAGGGGTGCTGAGGCCGCTCGGCAGGGCGGCGGGCCGGCTGGTCGCGTACCTCCTCGTGATTCCGGCGGGGTGGGTGTACCACCGGGTGCTGACTCCGGCCGGGCACGCCGTCGTACGGTCGCTGGCCGCGCTGGGAGCCGGCATCGCGGCCGTGGGCCGGGGGCTCGTGGCCGTCGCCGCGTGGCTGGTGGTGACGCTGCTCGTGGTGCCCGTCTCGTGGGCGTACCGGCGCGTGCTGGCCCCGGTCGGCCGGGAGACCGCGGCGGCCCTCGGCGTCGCCTGGCGGATCGCCGGGTTCGTCTCCCGCGCCGTGGGCCGGGTGCTGGCCTGGTCGGCACGGCACCTGGTCGGCGCGCCTGCCGCGTGGGTCCACCGCACGGTGTGCATCCCCGTGGGCCACTTCGTACGGGACGCGGTCTTGAAGCCGGCCGGGGCGGCGGTACGGGAGGCGGGGCGCGCGGCACGCGAGGCGCTGACCTCGGCCCGGGACACGCTGCGCGCGGCCCGCCGGGAAGCCTGGCGGGCCCTGGTGGGAACGCCGCAGGTCACGCGGGGGCGGGAACGCGACGGGTCACCTGCGCGTACCCTGGGTAGGACAACGAACGTCCCCAGTGCGGCGCCCGCGCCAGAGTTCTCCCCGACCGCCGACACCGTCGTCGGGCGGGGGTGAGCCGGAGCGGCACCCCGGGGCACCCCGTACTTCGTGGGCGGTACGCCACCGCGTCCGCCCCGCACCGAGGAGAAGAACCACTGGGCAAGCGACAGCCCGAAGGCCCGCCGCCCGCACCGGCGGTGCAGCGCATCCGACTGCGCTACACCAAGCGGGGCCGCCTCCGGTTCACCAGCCACCGAGACTTCCAGCGTGCCTTCGAGCGGGCGCTGCGCCGCTCCGAGGTGCCCATGGCCTACTCCGCGGGTTTCACCCCGCACCCCAAGGTCTCCTACGCCAACGCCGCCCCCACCGGTACGGGCAGCGAGGCCGAGTTCCTGGAGATCGCCCTCACCGAGGCACGGGATCCGGCCGTCCTGCGCGACCTGCTCAACCAGTCGCTGCCCGACGGCCTCGACATCACCGACGCCGTGGAGGCTCGCACCTCGGGCCTCGCCGACCGGCTGACCGCCTCCGTCTGGGAGCTGCGGCTGGACGGGGTCGCGGTCGAGGACGCGCGCAAGGCCGTGGAGGCATTCCTGGCCGCCGACGCGGTCGAGGTACAGCGCCGGGCGAAGAACGGGATGCGCAGCTTCGACGCCCGCGCGGCCGTCGTCGCCCTGGAGGCGCACGATCCACAGCCTGATAGGTCCCAGGACACGCCTTGTGCGATACTGCGGCTGGTTGTGCGGCACGAGACACCCGCCGTGCGACCCGACGACGTCCTGTCCGGTCTCCGAGCTGTGGCCGACCTGGCGCCGCCGGTCCCCGCAGCGGTGACCAGGCTGGCGCAGGGGCTCTTCGACGAGGAGTCCGGCACGGTGACCGACCCGCTCGCGCCTGACCGCGAGGCGGCCCCGGCCGATTCCATCCCGGCCGACCGGGCCGCCGTCGCGACGGCGACCGACGGTGCGGTCTCCGCGTAGGCGGTCGTCGTAGCGCAGCCCTCGGATCCGGGAACCACCTGGGTCGGGCCGCGCACCGCCCCACAAGACTTTCGCCAGGCCGTGCGTACCGCGTACGGAACCGGCGAGCCATACATCAGCTCCCGTGCGGCGCCCGCGCCCCGGAGGGCGTGACGCGCACATCACGCGAAGCGGCCCGACCGGAATCAGACGCGGCGCCCGGGAGCGCGACGGGAGAACCGCCCGCATGCACGAGCCGAACGAACCCGGTACGACCGGGAACACCGAAGAGAACAACGCGCCCGGCGACAAGCTGCCGCCGCGCCGCAGGCGCCGCGCGGCCTCCCGCCCGGCCGGTCCGCCCTCGGGCGCGCCCGGTGCGGCCGCCGCCGAGGACGTCACGCCGGCCATACCGGCCGAGGACACCCCGGCAGCCCCCGCCGAGCCGGAGACCGTGCCCCCGGCGCGCCCCCGCCGCCGTGCGGTCCGCAAGGCCACCGCTCCGGCGGGCGCTCCGCAGACCGCCGAGGTCGTGGAGCCCGCCGCCGCCCCCGCTCCGGCTGCCGAGACGCAGGACACGCCGACCGGAGCCGTGGAGCAGGACGAGGTCGCGGAAGCCGTCGAGGCCGCTCCGGCCGCACGTCCGCGCCGCCGGGCCACCCGTAAGGCGACCGCCCCCGCGGGTGCGCCCAAGCCCGTCGAGGCACCGGCCGAGGCCGCCGTGACCGACGAGGCGGAGGAGACCGAGGAGACCGGAGAGGCTGTGGAGCCGGCACCCGTGGCCGCGCCCCGTGGCCGCCGCCGCGCGACCCGTAAGGCGACCGCGCCGGCCGGGTCCCCGCAGCCCGCCGGGACCGAGGACGTCGTCGTGGCCGAGCCGGCCCCGGCCGCCGAGCCCGCCGTCACCGAGCCCGCTGTCACCGAGCCCGCCGTCCAGGAGGCCCCCGTGGCCGAGCCCGCCGCCGCCCCGCGCGGACGTGGCCGTCGCCGTGCCTCGGCTCCGGCCGGGACACCCCAGGGCGCACGGCAGACCGCTGCGGCCCCGGACACCGAGACGTCCGAGCCGGCCGCCGAGCCCGCCGCGACCCCGGCCGCCGAGGCATCCGCCGCCGAACCGGTCGCCGAGGCGCCCGCCGCCGAAGCACCCCGTGGCCGCCGCCGCGCGACCCGTAAGGCGACCGCCCCGGCCGGTGCCCCGCAGGCCCCCGCCGAGGTCGTCGAGGCCGATGCCGCCGAGACCGGCGAGAGCCTGCCCGCCGCCGTCGCCGAGGAACTCGCCGCCGAGGCCGACGAGGTCGAGGAGGCGGCCCCTCGGGGACGCCAGCGCCGCCGGGCCACCGCTCCCGCGGGCCGCCCGGAGTTCACCGCCAAGACCGAGGAGCCCGTGCGCAAGGGCCGCCGCGCGGCGCGCCCCGCCGTGGCCGTCTTCCAGGCCCCGGTCTTCTCCGAGCCGATGTTCCAGACCCCGGAGACCGCGGCCGCCGCCGCTGCCGCCTCCGGGTCGCCGTACGACGACGACAGCGACACGTACGAGGAGCCGAAGGTCCAGGACCGGTCGCCGCGCAAGGCCGGGGGCGTACAGCCCGCCGCCGAGCCGGCCGCCGAGACCGCGGCGCCCGCGCAGGACACCGAGGCCGCACCGCAGGGCGGCTCGCGCCGCCGCCGTCGCCGCCGTGGCGAGGCCGTCGAGACCGAGCCGGCCGCGACCCCCGTCACCCTCCCCGCCGAGGACGAGCACGAGGCCGAGGCGGACACCGACACCGAGCACGACGGTGACGAGTCCGACGAGTACGGCGACCGGCCCTCCCGCCGTCGCCGCCGCGGTGGCCGTCGCCGCCGCCGGGGCGAGGCGGGCGACACCGAGGACAACGAGCAGCACGACGAGTCCGCCGCCGACAGGTCCGACGACGAGCAGGCGGCCCAGGACGAGGACGAGGACCACGACTCCTCCGCGTCCGGCTCCAGCAGCAGCCGTCGCCGCCGCCGTCGTCGCCGCCGCAGCGGGGACGCCTCGGGCGAGGACATGGGCACCGGTACGGGCGCCGACGACCCGGAGCGTACGGTCGTCAAGGTCCGCGAGCCGCGCAAGAAGGAAGCCGAGCGCGAGCCCGGTACCGGCTTCGACGAGGTCCAGTCCATCAAGGGCTCGACCCGCATGGAGGCCAAGAAGCAGCGCCGCCGCGAGGGCCGCGAGCAGGGCCGCCGCCGCGTCCCGATCATCACCGAGGCCGAGTTCCTGGCCCGCCGTGAGGCGGTCGAGCGCGTCATGGTCGTCCGCCAGAGCGGCGAGCGCACCCAGATCGGCGTCCTCGAGGACAACGTGCTCGTCGAGCACTACGTCAACAAGGAGCAGGCCACCAGCTACGTCGGCAACGTCTACCTGGGCAAGGTGCAGAACGTCCTGCCGTCCATGGAGGCCGCGTTCGTCGACATCGGCAAGGGCCGCAACGCCGTCCTGTACGCCGGTGAGGTCAACTTCGAGGCGCTCGGCATGGCCCACGGGCCGCGCCGCATCGAGAGCGCGCTGAAGTCCGGCCAGTCCGTGCTCGTCCAGGTGACGAAGGACCCGATCGGCCACAAGGGCGCCCGCCTCACGAGCCAGGTCTCGCTGCCCGGCCGCTACCTGGTCTACGTGCCCGAGGGCTCGATGACCGGGATCAGCCGCAAGCTGCCCGACACCGAGCGCGCCCGGCTGAAGACCATCCTCAAGAAGATCGTCCCCGAGGACGCGGGCGTCATCGTGCGCACCGCCGCCGAAGGCGCCAGCGAGGACGAGCTGCGCCGCGACGTCGAGCGGCTCCAGGGCCAGTGGGACGAGATCCAGCAGAAGGCGAAGGGCACCACCAGCTCCAACGCGCCGACGCTGCTCTACGGCGAGCCGGACATGACGGTCCGGGTGGTCCGCGACATCTTCAACGAGGACTTCTCGAAGGTCATCGTCAGCGGTGACGACGCCTGGGAGACCATCCACGGCTACGTCTCGCAGGTGGCACCGGACCTCAGCGACCGGCTGTCGCGCTGGACCTCCGAGGTCGACGTCTTCGCGACGTACCGCATCGACGAGCAGCTGATGAAGGCGCTGGACCGCAAGGTCTACCTGCCGAGCGGCGGTTCGCTGGTGATCGACAAGACCGAGGCGATGGTCGTCGTCGACGTCAACACCGGCAAGTTCACCGGCCAGGGCGGAAACCTCGAGGAGACCGTCACCAAGAACAACCTGGAGGCGGCCGAGGAGATCGTGCGTCAGTTGCGGCTGCGCGACCTCGGCGGCATCGTCGTCGTCGACTTCATCGACATGGTGCTGGAGTCCAACCGGGACCTGGTGCTGCGGCGCCTGCTGGAGTGCCTGGGACGCGACCGTACGAAGCACCAGGTCGCCGAGGTCACGTCGCTGGGCCTCGTCCAGATGACCCGTAAGCGGGTGGGCCAGGGGCTGCTGGAGTCCTTCTCCGAGACCTGCGTCCACTGCAACGGACGCGGTGTCATCGTGCACATGGAGCAGCCCACGACCACGGGTGGCGGTGGCGGCGGCAAGAAGTCCAAGAAGCGCGGCCGCGGCGGCGCCGGACACGACCACGAGCACGAGCAGCAGGCACAGCAGCACGACCACGATCACGCCGAGCACCCGGCCGAGACCGAGGCCGAGGTGGCCGCGGAGGTGGCCGCCCCCCTCGCGCTGCCCGAGCCGGACTTCGCAGCGGACGAGGAGCTGTACAGCAGCCCGGCCGAGGCCGAGGCGGCGACCCGCGGCCGTGGCCGCCGGCGTGCGACCCGCAAGGTGACGGCTCCGGCCGGCACCCCGCAGGCGCCCGCTCCGGCGGCCGAGCCCGCTCCGGCACCCGCCGAGGCCGAGCCGCGGCGGCCCGAGCCCGCGGACCAGGCCCCGCAGGCGGCCCCCGACGCCGTAGCCGCCCCTGAGGCCGACACGGTCACCGAGGCCGCGCCCCCGGCCCGCACGCGCCGTCGTGCCACCCGTAAGGCGACCGCCCCGGCGGGTTCGCCGAAGCAGGCCGACGTGCCGCAGCCGGTCCGGCCGGTCGAGCCGGCGGCGGAACCGGTCGCGATGGAGGACCCGGTGGCCCCGCCGCCGGCCACCGAGGCGCCCGCCGCCGCACCGCAGGCTCCGGCCGCAGAGGAGGAGGCCGCGTCGGCCGCCCCGCCGCGTGCCCGCCGCCGGGCGACCCGCAAGGCCACCGCCCCGGCCGGTTCACCGGAAGGCGCCGAGGCAGCGGAGGTCGTCGTGGTCGCGGAGACCCCGGCGGCCGAACAGGGCGCCACCGACGGCGCGTCCGAGGCCCCGGCCGCGGACGGTCCGGTCGAGGACGGCGAGGCGCCGGCCAAGAAGGCGGTCCGTAAGACCGCCAAGAAGGCCCCGGCGAAGAAGGCGGCCGCCAAGAAGACGGCTGCCAAGACGACGACCGCCAAGAAGACCGCCGCGAAGAAGACCACGGCGAAGAAGACGACGAAGAAGGCAGCGACGAAGAAGACCGTCGCAGCCGAGCAGTCGTCGCCTTCCGTGACGGCCTCGACCGACCTCTAGAGGACGGCCGGGAAGTGACGCGTGCGGGTCCCGCCTCGACCGGTCGAGGCGGGACCCGCACGCGTCCTCGGGGCACCGGCCGCACACCCGTACAGGCCGTGCGGGGGCCGGTTTGACCTCCTCGTGCCCCGCCCCGTAACCTTGCGTATCGGCGTGTCTGTGTGCGCCTACCCCCTGAGCACATCCCTCCCGGTGATCCGTCCCCGGGGGAGGCCGCTCATCCTTCCGGACTGTCGCGGGCCCCGGCCCGTGCGGGCGGCTGGCATCAGGGGATCCGTTCCGAGTGAGAGAGAGATCCGCGTGTACGCCATCGTGCGCAGCGGTGGTCGCCAGCACAAGGTTGCTGTCGGCGACATCGTTGAGGTTGACAAGATTTCCACCGCCAAGGTTGGCGACACGGTCGAGCTCTCGACCCTGCTCGTTGTCGACGGCGACGCCGTGACCAGCGACCCGTGGGTCCTGGACGGCATCAAGGTCCAGGCCGAGGTCGTGGACCACCACAAGGGCGCGAAGATCGACATCCTTCGCTACAAGAACAAGACCGGTTACCGCCGCCGCCAGGGTCACCGCCAGCAGTACACGGCGATCAAGGTCACCGGCATCCCCGCGGCTGCGAAGTAAGGGACTGAGAACACATGGCACACAAGAAGGGCGCATCGTCCACTCGGAACGGGCGCGATTCCAACGCTCAGCGGCTCGGCGTGAAGCGCTTCGGCGGTCAGGCCGTCAACGCCGGTGAGATCCTGGTCCGCCAGCGCGGTACCCACTTCCACCCGGGCACGGGCGTCGGCCGTGGCGGCGACGACACGCTGTTCGCGCTGACCGCCGGTGCGGTGGAGTTCGGTACGCACCGTGGCCGCAAGGTCGTGAACATCGTTCCCGTCGCTGCCTGATCCAGGCACCGGCCGAACGACACAGCACCTTCCGAGGGCGGATCCCAGCTTTCCCGGTAACCGGGGAAGCGGGTCCGCCCTCGGCGCGTTACGTCAAAAGACATTCCCGTATTTATCCGCAGTACCTGGAGGCACCAACCATGACCACCTTCGTGGACCGCGTCGAGCTGCATGCCGCCGCGGGTAACGGAGGCCACGGCGTGGCCTCCGTACACCGTGAGAAGTTCAAGCCGCTGGGCGGTCCCGACGGGGGCAACGGCGGGCGCGGCGGCGATGTGATCCTCGTCGTCGAGCAGTCCGTCACCACGCTGCTGGACTACCACCACCACCCCCACCGCAAGGCCACCAACGGTCAGCCCGGCGCGGGTGACAACCGTTCCGGCAAGGACGGCCAGGACCTGGTGCTGCCCGTCCCGGACGGCACGGTCGTCCTCGACAAGGCCGGCAACGTCCTCGCGGACCTGGTCGGCCAGGGCACCACCTTCGTCGCCGGCCAGGGCGGCCGCGGTGGCCTCGGCAATGCGGCGCTGGCCTCCGCCCGCCGCAAGGCACCCGGTTTCGCGCTGCTCGGTGAGCCGGGCGAGAGCCGTGACATCGTCCTGGAGCTCAAGACCGTCGCCGACGTCGCCCTCGTCGGCTACCCGAGCGCCGGCAAGTCCTCGCTGATCTCGGTGCTCTCCGCGGCCAAGCCGAAGATCGCCGACTACCCGTTCACGACCCTCGTGCCCAACCTGGGCGTCGTGACGGCCGGTTCGACCGTCTACACCATCGCGGACGTCCCCGGGCTCATCCCGGGCGCCAGCCAGGGCAAGGGCCTCGGGCTGGAGTTCCTGCGGCACGTGGAGCGCTGCTCCGTGCTCGTGCACGTCCTGGACACCGCGACGCTCGAGTCGGACCGCGACCCCGTCTCCGACCTCGACATGATCGAGGAGGAGCTGCGGCTGTACGGCGGGCTGGAGAACCGTCCGCGCATCGTCGCCCTGAACAAGGTCGACATCCCCGACGGCCAGGACCTCGCCGACATGATCCGCCCGGACCTGGAGGCGCGCGGCTACCGCGTCTTCGAGGTCTCGGCCATCGCGCACAAGGGGCTCAACGAGCTCTCGTACGCGCTCGCCGGGATCATCGCCGAGGCGCGTGCGGCGAAGCCGGTGGAGGAGTCGACGCGGGTCGTCATCCGTCCCAAGGCCGTCGACGACGCCGGGTTCACCGTGACCGTGGAGGACGACGGCATCTACCGCGTGCGCGGCGAGAAGCCCGAACGCTGGATCCGCCAGACCGACTTCAACAACGACGAGGCCGTGGGCTACCTCGCCGACCGGCTCAACCGCCTCGGTGTCGAGGACGAGCTGCGCAAGGCGGGTGCCCGGGCCGGCGACGGCGTGGCCATCGGACCCGAGGACAACGCGGTCGTCTTCGACTGGGAGCCGACCGTGACGGCCGGTGCCGAGATGCTGGGCCGCCGTGGTGAGGACCACCGCCTGGAGGAGCCGCGCCCCGCCGCGCAGCGACGCCGCGAGCGCGAGTCCGAGCGCGACGACGCACAGGCCGAGTACGAGGGGTTCGAGCCCTTCCGCGACTGAGCGCGTGGTGTGCGGGCCGGGCGGCGGAGATCCTCTGCCGCCCGGTCGTGCGTCAGGGCGCCGATGAGCCGACCGGGTGGAGGGCTGATGAGCCGCCCGGGTGAAAACGGGCGCGGCCTTGCCCGCTCATGGGTGCTTCATTCCGCTCACCCGTGTGGTGTCGGTCACCTGGTCGCACGCCTCGGGTGCCGGTGTTTCCCCTGTGTGACCGGGGAACAGCAGGTGTTCGGCGGGTGAGGCGGACTCGACGTCCACCTTGCGAGATGGTAACGGAGAGTGTAACCATCGGGATGTTCCCCAGCCCTCGCAAGGTAGGTCGTCTGTGTCTGAGCAGTACATAGCCCAAGTCCGAACCACGGCAGTCGTACTCGCCGGCGGTACCGGTCAGCGCGTGGGTCTGTCGATACCGAAGCAGCTGCTGAAGATCGCGGGCAAAGCGGTCATCGAGCACACCCTGAGCATCTTCCAGCAGGCCGAATCGATCGACGACGTCATCGTCCTGATGGCGCCGGGTTATGTCTCCGATGTCGAGAAGATCGTCGCCAAGGCCGGCCTGACCAAGGTCGTCAAGGTGATCGAGGGCGGCTCGACCCGCAACGAGACCACCGAGCGTGCCATCGCGGCCCTCGGCGAGGGCCTGGCCGAGGGGGAGGACCGCAACGTCCTGTTCCACGACGCCGTGCGTCCGCTGCTGTCCCAGCGCGTCATCCAGGACTGCGTCGACGCCCTCGACCGCTACCAGGCCGTCGACGTCGCCATCCCGTCCGCCGACACCATCATCGTGACCCGCACCCACGGGGAGGACGGCGCGTTCATCACGGACGTCCCCGACCGCTCCCGGCTGCGCCGCGGCCAGACCCCCCAGGCGTTCAAGCTCTCCACCATCCGGCGGGCCTACGAGGTCGCCTCGGGCGACCCCAACTTCCAGGCCACCGACGACTGTTCGGTGGTCCTGAAGTACCTCCCGGACGTGCCGATCTACGTCGTCGCGGGTGACGAGTACAACATGAAGGTCACCCAGCCGGTCGACGTCTTCATCGCGGACAAGCTGTTCCAGCTGGCCTCGACGGCCGTTCCGCAGCCGGCGGGTGAGGCGGGCTACGAGGAACTGCTCACCGGCAAGACGATGGTGGTCTTCGGCGGGTCGTACGGCATCGGTGCCGACATCGCGTCGCTCGCCGAGTCGTTCGGCGCCAAGGTGTACGCACTGGGACGCTCCACCACGGGGACGCACGTCGAGAACCCGGAGCACGTCGACGCCGCGCTCTCCAAGGCGTACGCGGAGACCGGGCGCATCGACTACGTGGTCAACACCGCGGGTGTGCTGCGCATCGGCAAGCTGGCCGAGACCGACACCGCGACGATCCAGGAGGCGCTGAACGTCAACTACCTGGCGCCCGTCCAGATCGCCCGCGCCTCGTACAAGTACCTGGCCGAGACCAAGGGGCAGCTGCTGCTCTACACCTCCAGCAGCTACACCCGCGGCCGCGCCGAGTACAGCCTCTACTCCTCCACCAAGGCCGCCATGGTGAACCTCACCCAGGCACTGTCGGACGAGTGGGCGGCGGACGGGGTCCGGGTGAACTGCGTCAACCCGGAGCGGACCGCGACGCCGATGCGGACCAAGGCGTTCGGCGCGGAGCCGGTGGGCTCGCTGCTCTCCTCGGAGGCCGTGGCCCGTACGTCCGTCGACGTCCTGCTGTCCGAGATGACCGGCCACGTGATCGACGTGCGCCAGCAGGACCCGACCCGCGGGGCGAGTGAGGCATCGGGCTTCGAGCAGGCCCTGGCCTCGGTGCTGGACCGTCAGATCGATGTGTCATAATTAATGATCGACTATTCGGACCCCGGCGGTTCGCCGTAACGGTGAACCGCCGGGGTCCGAATGCGTGAAGTCGCCCTTCACATTTCCCCCGCAAGGTAATCAGTCGGCATCCTCGGGAGCGGTACTTCGTGATTTCGAAAGCCATTCGTTTGGCTCGTGTCGGCAGCGGTTCGGAGCTGGCCGCCGCGCTTCTCCTGGGTCTGGGCTTCCCGTGCATCATGGTCGCGGCCGTAATCCCCAACCTGTGGTTCTTCGCGGCGGCCGCCTTCGTGACGTATGCGGCGGACCAATATCTGCACCACTGCGGCAGCTACCTCATCAACCGGCTGGCCGCCGTGCGCGCGGGTCTGTCGATCCGATTCCTGGTGCGTCAGCTGCTTCTGGTCCTGCTGCTCTCGCGCATGGGCTACGGCGAGGCCACCCTCTTCTACGTGACCGTGGCCTGCCTGCTCGCCTTCTACGGTCTCCAGGCCCCGCAGAGCGCGATGGTCACCCTCATACGGCTGCGCCGCAAGCTGCCGGTGGTCACCCGCAACATCGACCTGGGCGACGTGGCCATCGGGGACGCCCCGCCGCGGCTGCTGATGAACCGTCCCGCCGAAAAGATGCTGCACCTGGACCTGTTCGGCCTCGTCGGCGTGCTGGTCGCCATCGAGGCGGGCACCGACGTCTTCGCCTACGCCGGCCTGGCGCTCATGCTCGCCCTCGCCGTCCTCTACCTCGCCGCGCTGCTGCCCTACGCGCGCCCCAGCCGCCTCGTCCCGCCGGACACCAAGGTCCTCGCGGCGGTCGACGCCTGGCTGGGCACCTACCGGCCGACGGTCATCCTGTACTTCTCCGGTTCCAAGGACTCGGCGTACCAGGTCAACATGTGGCTGGAGACGATGGCCCAGCTCGGCGGGCGGCCGCTGATCTTCCTGCGTGAGCGCAACATCGTCCCCCAGCTGGCCATGACCTCGGTGCCGGTGCTCTGTGTGCCCGGTGGGGTGCACCTGATGAACATGGACCTCTCGTCGGTCCGCGTGGCCCTGTACGCGGCCAACGTGGGCAAGAACATCCACATGCTGCGGGTCCCGACGATGAAGCACGTCTTCATCGGCCACGGCGACAGCGACAAGCTCGCCAGCGTCAACCCGTACAGCAAGGTGTACGACGAGGTGTGGACCGCGGGGAAGGCCGGCCGTGACCGGTACGCGCTCGCCGACGTCGGGATCCGCGACGAGGACATCGTCGAGGTGGGCCGCCCCCAGCTGGCGTCCATCAAGCCGTGGACCGGTGCGCCGAAGAACCCGATCCCGACCGTGCTGTACGCCCCCACCTGGGAGGGCTGGGACGACAACCCCGGCAACACCTCGCTGCTGCTGGCGGGCGAGAACATCGTCCGGCGGCTGCTGACCGCGGAACAGCCGGTCCGGTTGCTCTACAAGCCGCACCCCTTCACCGGCACCCGCAGTGCCCGGGCAGGCGCCGTGCACGCCCGTGTCACCGCGATGATCGAGCAGGCCGCGGCCGAACGTGCCACCGATCCCCGCTGGGCGAAGGAACGCGACGCCCTGCGGGCCGGTCAGGCCGACGCGCGGGCCGAGATGGCCCGTATCGAGGTGCGGCTGTCCCAGCTCGCCGGCAGTTCGCAGAACGAGAGGGACGAGGCCGAGCTGTCCCGGGACTCCATGGTCGCCCCCGAGACCGAGGTGGAGACCGCGAAGCTCAGGGACGAGTGGAACGACGCCTACTGGCGTTCCACCGGCTGGTGGGAGCACAAGGTCATCACCGGGCCCGAACCCCGCCTGTACGACTGCTTCAACGAGTCGGACGCCATGGTCTCCGACATCTCCAGCGTGGTGTCGGACTTCATCGCGAGCGGCAAGCCGTACGCGGTGACCGACTCGGCCGGGATGGGCGCTGAGGAGTTCCAGCGCCAGAACACCGCGGTGCGCGCCGCGGTGATCCTCTCGAACTCGGCGACCGAGCTCGACGCCCTGCTGGCCGCGGTCACCGACCCGGCGGCGGACCCGCTGGAAGCGGCCCGGCGTGAGCTGAAGCAGTATCTGCTCGGCCCCGACGAGCCCACCTCGCTGGAGCAGTTCGACTCGGCGGTGGAGGAACTCGCCGCCAAGGCGGAGGCGCGCAACATCGGCGTGGCCCGGAGCCTCGGCGAGCCCGTCGGCGGCTGAGTACGCGACGTGTCCGAGCGAACGGCCCAGTAGCCCGATCGAGGGTCGTACTGGGCCGTTTGTGTTACGGGTCACATGTCGGTTGGGTGACGCGGCACAACCACCGCTCCCATATGACTGTCTTCTGTTTATGTGAACGACGCACGAACTCCCGACGTCAGTGTGATTATCGGCGCCTATGAGGCGATGCCCTATCTCGTGCGCTGCCTCGAATCGGTGGAAGCGCAGACCATCGGCCCTCACCGTATGGAGGTCGTGGCCGTCGACGACGGCTCGACGGACGGTACGGGCGAGTACCTGGAAGAGTTCGCGGCCCGCTCGTCGGTTCCCACCCGGGTGATCAGGCAGCAGAACTCAGGAGGCCCGAGCGGCCCACGCAATGTCGGCCTGGGGCTGGCACGCGGCCGCTACGTCTTCTTTCTCGACGCGGACGACTACTTCGGTGACGAGGCACTGGAACGCATGGTCGAGATGGCGGACCGGGCCGGTACGGATGTGGTGCTCGGAAAGGTGGTCGGCGTCAACAGGGGGGCGCCCCAGTCGATGTGGTCACGGACCGAGGAGCGTGTCGATGTCCACCGCTCCAAGGTCATCTACACGCTGAGCGCACAGAAGCTGTTCCGGCGGGAGATGCTGGAACGCTGCCGCCTGCGTTTCGACGAGGACCTCAGGACCGGCGAAGACGCTCTCTTCACCATGGAGGCCTATCTGCGAGGCGCCGGAGTCTCCGTCATCTCCGACTACACCTGCTACCACCTCGTCGGGCGCGACGACGGCAAGCACGTCACCAAGACCGGCAGCTACACGCTTCGTTTCGAGGCGATGGCGGCCATGATGGCCCTCATACACCGGCTGGAGCCGCCGGGCCCCAAGCGCGACCTGCTGATGGTCAGACCCTTCACGGTCGGACTGCTCCAGCAGTTCGCCCCAGGGCTGCTGAAGCGGCCGGAGAGCGAGCAGCGGCACCGGATGGAACTCGCCGCTCCGCTGATGAAGGCATACTGGACCGACGGTGTGGCCCGAAGGATCAAGGTCGGTGAGCGGCTGCGGCTGGTCTGTGTGGCACACGGCCGACTCGACCTGCTGGCAGACGTGCTGACGTTCCTTCAGGCCAAGCAGGTGCCGGAACTGGTCAGCTCCAAGAACGGTGACAAGCTCTTTCTCGCCTACCCTCACTTCCGCGACCCGCAGGCCGGCTTCCGTGACGCGGACTACGAGGTCACCGTCCCGGACTGGCACGGTGACCGCCGGATCCAGAAGCCCAAGAAGGCGGCGAGACCGGCGCCGACGCCCCCGCCGTCCGCCGCGCGCCGGGCCGCCCGGCGGGTTCGCAGGGATCTGCGACGCTGGAAGGCGCGGTTGACCGCCGGCTGAGGGTCCGCCCGACCGCCGGGGAGGCCGTGGCAGTCGGGCGGCCCCCCGCGGCTCCGGCAGCGCGCACAGGACCCGAGATGTACTCGGGGATAAACTCGCACAAAGTTTCGCGGTCCATGAGCGGGCCGACACCACTCACCATCGGGACAGGACAACGTGAAGGCTCTCGTACTCTCCGGCGGGGCAGGCACCCGCCTGCGCCCCATCACACACACGTCGGCCAAACAGCTGGTCCCGGTGGCGAACAAGCCGGTCCTCTTCTACGGCCTGGAAGCCATCGCCGAGGCGGGCATCACCGATGTCGGCATCATCGTGGGTGACACCGCGCAGGAGATCCAGGACGCGGTCGGCGACGGCTCCGCCCTCGGTATCGACGTCACGTACATCCCGCAGGACGAGCCGCGCGGGCTGGCCCACGCCGTGCTCATCGCACGTGACTTCCTGGGTGACGACGACTTCGTCATGTACCTCGGTGACAACTTCATCGTCGGCGGCATCTCGGGGCTGGTGGAGGGGTTCAGGGCCGAACGGCCCGAGGCTCAGATCCTGCTGACGAAGGTGCCCAACCCGACCGCCTTCGGTGTCGCCGAGCTCGACTCCGAGGGCCGTGTGGCGGCCCTGGAGGAGAAGCCCAAGGAGCCCAAGAGCGATCTGGCGCTCGTCGGCGTCTATCTCTTCACCCCGGCCGTTCACGAAGCCGTACGCTCGATCGAGCCGTCGTGGCGAGGCGAGCTGGAGATCACCCACGCCATCCAGTGGCTGATCGACAACGGCCGGGACGTCCGCTCCACCACCATCTCCGGGTACTGGAAGGACACCGGCAACGTCACGGACATGCTGGAGGTCAACCGGTCCGTCCTGGAGACCCTGAAGCCGTCGACCGAGGGAACGGTGGACGACAGCAGTGAGATCATCGGACGGGTGCGGATCGAGGCCGGCGCGCAGGTCACCAGCAGCCGTATCGTCGGTCCTGTGGTGATCGGAGCCGACTCCGTCGTCACCGACGCCTACATCGGCCCGTTCACCTCGGTCTCGGAGGGCTGCCGGATCGAGGACAGCGAGATCGAGTACTCCATCGTCCTGCGCGGTGCCTCCATCTCCGGTGTGCGCCGCGTCGAGGCGTCGCTCATCGGCCGGGACGTCGAAGTGACCCCCGCGCCCCGAAACCCGTCCGCCCACCGACTCGTGCTCGGCGACCACAGCAAGGTGCAGATCTCTTCATGACGACCAACATCCTGGTGACCGGCGGGGCCGGATTCATCGGTTCCCACTACGTCCGTACGCTGCTGGGCCCCGAGGGACCGGGCGACGTCGCCGTCACGGTGCTCGACAAGCTCACCTACGCGGGCAACCCGGCCAACCTCGACGAGGTCCGTGACCACCCGGGCTTCGCCTTCGTGCAGGGCGACATCTGCGATCCCGAGCTGGTCGGCAAGCTGATGGCCGAGCACGACCAGGTGGTGCACTTCGCCGCCGAGTCCCACGTGGACCGCTCCATCGACGGCGGCGCCGAGTTCGTCCGCACCAACGTGGTGGGCACGCACACCCTGATCCACGCCGCGCACCTGGCCGGCATCAAGACGTTCGTGCACATCTCGACGGACGAGGTCTACGGGTCGATCGACGAGGGCTCCTGGCCCGAGACGCACCCGCTCGAGCCCAACTCGCCGTACTCCTCCGCCAAGGCGTCCAGCGACCTGATCGCCCTCTCGTACCACCGCACGCACGGTCTCGACGTGCGGGTGACCCGGTGCTCCAACAACTACGGGCACCACCACTTCCCCGAGAAGGTCATCCCCCTCTTCGTCACGAACCTGCTGGACGGCAAGACCGTTCCGCTGTACGGCGACGGGGCCAACGTCCGCGACTGGCTGCACATCGACGACCACGTGCAGGGCATCGAGCTGGTCCGCACCAAGGGCCGGGCCGGCGAGGTCTACAACATCGGCGGCGGCACCGAGCTCTCCAACAAGGAGCTGACCGGTCTCCTGCTGGAGGCGTGCGGCGCCGACTGGGAGACCAGCGTCACCTACGTCGAGGACCGCAAGGGCCACGACCGCCGCTACTCCGTCGACTGCACCAAGATCCGGGAAGAGCTCGGCTACGAGCCCCGCAAGGACTTCAAGCAGGGCCTCGCCGAGACGGTGCAGTGGTACCGCGACAACCGCGCCTGGTGGGAGCCGCTGAAGGACCGGGCCGCGCTGTGAGCCCGGTCTGGCTGGTCACCGGAGCCGCCGGCATGCTGGCGCGGGACGTCCTGGCGCGGCTCGCCGGCGAGGAGGCGACCCCGGTCGCCGCAGGGCGGGACGTCGTCGACATCACCGACGCCGCCTCGGTCCGTGCCGCTTTCGAGGAGCACCGTCCGGCCGTGGTCGTCAACTGCGCCGCCTGGACCGCGGTCGACGACGCGGAGTCCCAGGAGGAAGCCGCTCTGCGGGTCAACGGCACGGGCGCCCGGATCCTCGCCGAGGCATGTCGTGAGCACGGCGCCGTCCTCCTGCAGGTGTCCACCGACTACGTCCTGGCCGGAGACGCCGAGCAGCCCTACGCGGAGGACGCCGCCACCGGACCGCGCAGCGCGTACGGGCGCACGAAGCTGGAGGGGGAGCGGGCAGTCCTCGACGTCCTTCCGGAAGCGGGGTACGTCGTGCGTACGGCATGGCTGTACGGAGCGGGAGGCGGCAACTTCGTCCGGACGATGATCAAGCTGGAAGACGTCAAGGACACCCTCGACGTGGTGGACGACCAGCGCGGCCAGCCCACCTGGACCGTCGACCTCGCCGACCGGCTGGTCCGGCTCGGGCAGGGTGCGCTGGCGGGCACCGCTCCCGCGGGCGTCTACCACGGCACCAGCGGTGGCGAGACGACCTGGTTCGGTCTCACCCGGGAGATCTTCCGGCTGCTGGGTGCGGACCCCGACCGGGTCCGCCCCACGACGAGCGAGGTGTTCGTGCGGCCGGCTCCCCGGCCCGCGTTCAGCGTGCTGGGGCACGATCGCTGGAAGGCCGCCGGTATCGAGCCGATCCGCGACTGGCGGGATGCGTTGGGAGAGGCGTTCCCGATGCTCGTCGCCGCCGAACGGGGCTGATTCCCGCGATCACGGCTGCGTCCGGGATTCCCCTCCCGGGGAACCCGGACGCGGCCGTCGGGTGTTCTTCCACCGTATGTTTCCGTGCCCGTACTTCTGTCGCACGGAAACACTCCCGTACGACACATTCGTGGGATAACTTCTTCGGAAAAACCTGGCCAGTTGGTCCCTGCCGAAGGGCTCTTCCACGTGAATCGCCATGAGTTCCTCCGTTCCGTGCACCGTGTCTACCGCCCGCGGAATTATCTGGAGATCGGGGTCAACGACGGCCGGAGCCTCGCTCTCTCCAGGGTGCCTTCCGTCGCGGTGGACCCGGCCTTCCGCGTGGTGACCGACATCAGCTGCGACGTCCACCTGGTCAGGGCGACGAGCGACGATTTCTTCGCACGCAAAGACCCGCTGCTGCACCTGCGCAACGGCCGCAACCCGTTCCGCGCACTCGCTCGGAAAGACCCACTGAATGTGCTCGGTGCGGACCCGAAGCTGGAGCTCTCCTTCATCGACGGAATGCACCTCTTCGAATTCGCGCTGCGGGACTTCATGAACGTCGAGCGGCATTCCCGCTGGTCGAGCGTGATCCTCCTGGACGACATGCTCCCGCGTGACGTCGACGAGGCGGCCCGGGACCGGCACACCCGGTTCTGGACGGGTGACGTCTACAAGGTCGCCCAGGTGTTGCGCCGCTACCGCCCCGACCTGCTGGTCGTCGAGGTGGACACCGAGCCCACCGGCGTGGTCGCCGTGTTCGGCGCCGACCCCGGGAGCACGGTTCTCAAGGACCGCTACGACGAGATCGTCGAGGAGTACGTCGTACCCGACCCCCAGCAGGTGCCCGACGACGTGCTGGCGCGTAAGAAGGCGGTCAGGCCGGAGACGCTCCTCGGCGCCGACTTCTGGCCGGCGCTCGGGAGGGCCCGTAACCTGCGCCGTCCCCGGTCGGCGTTCGTTCCGCTCCGCAGGAGCATCGAAGCCGTGACCGGCTGAGCCCCGGACGCGGAAGGCCCCGGTACGGTTCCTCGTACCGGGGCCTTCACCTTCGCGGACTTCGTGCCGGTGCCGCTGGTCAGGAGCGTGCGCGCAGCTCCGCGTCGTACGCCCGGCACGCCTCGTACGAGGGCAGCAGGCCCTGCTCCTCGGCTTCGGCGAGCGTGGGGGCCGCGGCGTCCTTGTCGGAGAGCAGCGGGGGCACGTCGGCGGGCCACTCGATGCCCAGTGCCGGGTCGAGGGGGTTGATGCCGTGCTCACGACCGGGGGAGTAGCCCTCGGAGCACAGATAGACGACCGTCGCGTCGTCCGTCAGAGCCATGAAGGCGTGGCCCAGACCCTCCGAGAGGTACACCGACCGGTGCTCCACGTCGTCGAGCCGTACCGCCTCCCACTGCCGGTACGTGGGGGAACCCACCCGGATGTCGACGATGACGTCGAGCACGGCACCCCGCACACACTTCACGTACTTGGCCTGGCTCGGCGGTACGTCGGCGAAGTGGATCCCGCGCAGTGTGCCCCGGCTGGAGACCGAGCAGTTGGCCTGTTCGAGACTCAGCCGGTGTCCGGTGGCCTCCGCGAACGCGGATGCCTGGAACCACTCGTGGAAGCTGCCGCGGCTGTCCGGGAAGATCTTCGGTTCATGGACCAGGGCTCCCGGGATGGAGAGCTGCCGCATGTCGATCACGTCCTTGTATGTGCCTGGGTTGTCGGTCGGGGTGGTGCGTGGTCAGCCGATGATCCGCGCCGCCAGGCTGCGGGCGCGCCTGCGGGCCTTGCCGGGGAGCCTGCGGGCGAGCGGGCCGCCGACCGTGCGGAGGGCGCGTCGGACGATCACCTTCCGCTGCTTGGCCGCAACCTTGCTCACGAGGGCCGGATCGGCCTCGGGCAGACCGGCGGGCAGCTTGATCCGGCCACGGGCGTCCACGGTGACGTCGAACAGGGGGAGCGGGCTCCCCTTCGCACCGTCCAGGCGTACGGACAGCTGCCAGGTGCCGGAGGGCACGCCGGACGCCCGGGTGGGCAGCGTGAGGTGCGCCCGGCCCTCGACGGGCGCCAGGACGGACGGCAGCGTGTGCGACGCCGTGGCCGAGGACAGCACCAGCTGCACGGTGGACCGGGCGGTGGCGGCGGTGGTGAAGAGGTCCAGCCGGAGTTCGGGCCGGCCGACCGGAACCAGCAGGACCGGCCGTTCGGCGAGGTAGGTCGCCAGCTTCTTGCCGCGGCGGGCGACATCGAGCGTCAGGTTGCCGTGCGGATCGGTGAAGTACGGAATGACCGCCCGGGCGGGAGAGCCCAGGGAGGCGGGCAGGCAGGCCGCGTCCACGTCCTCCGCCCGGTCGGCGCCGAGCCGCGCCTTGCGCACCAGGCCGAGACCGCGGAACGGAACCCACACGTCCCAGAAGCCGCGGGAGACACGGCCCCGGCCCTTGACGGCCTCCGAGGTGACGTGTCCGCTGCCGCGCAGGACCACTTCGCAGGTGTCGTCGCCGAGATCGACGATCTCGGTGGTGAACGTCGCCGGGCAGGGCCACTCGACAGCCGTCTCACGGTTGCGCAGGGACAGCTCCGCGGCATAGCCGTCGATGTCGTCCGTGACGTCCAGGAGCTCACCGTCCGGCAACAGGTCCGCGGTGAAGTCGGGGTGCAGGAAGTACCGGCCGTCGCGACGGAGCAGCTTCAGCGGCGCCTGGTCGTCGCCGTGGACGAGACGGCCGCTCACCGTGAGGGCGATCCGGCCGTCGGGCTGCCACGCGAACTCCTCGAGGCGCGCCGCCGCCTTGACGGACTGGGCGAAACGGGCGATCCGCAGGAGGCCTTGGCGGTCGTCGTTGCGCAGCAGGGTGGAGCGCAGCCGCTGGACGGGGCCGAGTCCGTCGTGGACACCGTCGTGCATGAAGTCCGCGGCCACGCCTTCGACGGCGTCGCACATCTCGTCGAGGTACTCGGGCGAGTACTTGAGGACGGCCGGCTCGCTGAGACGGCTCAGCATCTCCACGCGGTAGAAGCGGCGCAGCAGGAGATCCCGGAACTCACCGGGCTCGGTGTTCTCCACGACGACGTCGAGGACCTCACGGAGGTTCCCGTAGTAGCCGGACGGGACGATCTTGGCCGAACCGGCGTTCTGCCCGTCGTCGCGCTTCGAGTAGTAGTAGCAGGTGTAGTTGCCGAGGATCGAGACGACCTTCGCGGGGAAGTACGCCTGCATCATGTAGAGCTGGTCCTCGAGGCGCCGCTTGCCCTCGGGGTAGGCGATGCCGTTCTCCCGGAGGAACTCCGTCCGGAACATCTTGTGCGGGGTCAGGCTGTCGTACAGCGGGGCGTCCTGCAGGGTGCACTTCTCGCGGGTCTTCTTGAAGACACCGTGCGGGACGCCGCGGAAGTTGCTGGCCACCTTGCCGATGACGATGTCGGAACCGTTCCGGTGCCCGATCGCGTAGAGGCGTTCCAGCGCTTCGGCGGCCAGGTAGTCGTCCTGGTCGACGAACTGTACGTATTCACCCTTGGCCTCCGCCACCCCGATGTTGCGGGGCTTTCCGGGCCACCCCGAATTCGCAATGGTGATGACGCGGAAGTGGGGGTGCTCGGTCGCCAGCGCCTCAAGTCTTTCGCGGGTGTCGTCCGTCGACCCGTCATTGACGAACAACACCTCGAAGTCGTCCGCGGGGAGGGTCTGGCGCAGCAGGGAATCGATGCAGGGATCGATGTATTTGCCCGGATTGTAAACCGGAATAACGACACTCACTTTGACTGACACGACTGTGCCCCATCTCTGAGAACTGGACGACAAGGTGGGGGGTTGGGACCGGTGGCCGATTTCGAGGCACGGGCCACCGCCCGTAAGCACTCTAGCGGTTACCTGGATCGAACAGTTCGGGTCCCGCCTGAGGGTGTCGTGTAACCTGCCATGGTCGCGCGCCTGCGGACTCGTGACCAGAATGCTGCCGACCTGCTGGGTCGGATCCGTCGATATCCTGAACATGCCTGGTGAGCGGGTCGAGACGCGGGCTCCCCGTTCCTCCTTACAGGAGGAGGTACCCATCCCTTCGCGCATTCGCAGCCGTATCCACCGCGTGCGCTGGTCGCACGGCTCCGTGGCCGAGTGCTTCTCGGGCCGGAACAACAGCCTGGGCATCCTCAGGCTGTCGCTGGCCGCTGCCGTCGTCGTCTCCCACGCGAGCGTCCTCGGCTTCGGGGACAAAGAGTTCGGACACCACTTCAGCCATGGTCAGACCGACCTCGGCAAGCTGTCGGTCTACGGCTTCTTCGTCCTGTCCGGCATTCTCGTGACACGCAGCGGCAACCGGCTGCCCCTGGGGCGCTTCCTGTGGCACCGCGCGCTGCGGCTCCTGCCCGGGCTGTGGGTCTGCCTCGCGGTGACCGCCTTCGTGGTCGCTCCGTTCCTGTACTGGAGGCAGCAGGGCGGGCTGGACGGTTTCTGGGGCCACTCGCGCGGGCCCTGGGACTACCTGGCGTCCAACTGGGCCGTCGCCCCGCGTCAGAAAGACGTCTCCGGGGTGGTGGCCACGGCGGGCGACTCGGGTCTCGCGCACAGCCCGAGCATCGACGCCGCCCTGTGGTCCCTGCGGTACGAGGTGCTCTGCTACATCGGCGTGGCGCTGCTCGCCGTGACGGGCGCGCTCGCGCGGGCCCGCCGTGTCGTCCTGCTTCTCACCGCCGTGCTCGGCCTGCTCATCGTCAGGGACGCCGTGGGTGACCCGTTCTGGGCCGGTTTCAGCGATTCCGACTACTACGCGAGCGTCCAGTTCTTCGAGGTGACGGGCCAGTTCGACCCGGACACCGTCCTCTATCTCGCCTTCGCCTTCGCCCTCGGTTCCGTGATCGAGCTCTACCGGGAACGCGTCCCGGTCAGCGACGTCCTGGGGGTGACATCGGGGCTCGTGCTCATCGGCAGCCTCCGCTTCGGCTACCTCTTCGTCGTCGGCCTGCCCGCTTTCGCGTACCTGCTGCTGTGGCTGGCCATCCGGCTCCCCGCGCCGTTCCGTCGTGTGGGTGCGCGCCACGACTACTCGTACGGCATGTACATCTACGGCTTCGTCGTCCAGCAGTCCCTGGTGGCCATCGGATTCGCCCGCTGGGGCTTCTGGCCCTACCTCGCGATGTCGCTGGCCGGAGCGCTGGCCGCCGCCGTGCTGTCCTGGCACCTCGTGGAGCGTCCTGCGATGCGGCTCAAGAACCTCGGTTCCGCTCGTACGTCCCCGCCGAAGGCCGGTGGTGGGACGGCCGGTCCGGTGCCCGAGGCCGCGAAGGTTCCCGAGGCCGTGGCTCCCGGGTCCGGCAAGGACCTCGTGGGCAGCAGCAACCCGGTGTGACGCCGTCCCGGGTACCGCAGGGCGTGCCCGCGCCGGCATACCCGTCCGGGGCCGCCCCGCCCTCGCTCCCGTACCCCTGCCTGTCACCGCGGCCCTGTGATTCGGATCACGGGGCTGCGGCCGTTCCGGACGATTCTTCACACGAATGCCCGATGTTCGTCCGAGTGAGGCAACCTGCTCGACGAACTGCCCGTCCTCCTCTCGGGAGGGGAACGAAGGCCGCAGGGGTATGCCTGCGGCTCGGATGTTCCCCTGAACGAAGCGGACCGGGAGCGATGACCAGTAGCACGCCAGACGTCAGCGTAGTGATCGGGGCGTACGAAGCGATGCCCTATCTGATCCGCTGCCTGGAATCCGTCGAGGCCCAGACCCTGGCCGCCGAACGGATGGAGATCATCGCGGTCGACGACGGTTCGACCGACGGCACGGGGGAGTACCTGGAGGAGTTCGCCGGCCGGACGGCCGTCCCGATGCGCGTCGTCCACCAGGAGAACTCCGGCGGCCCGAGCGCCCCGCGCAACGTCGGACTCGGTCTCGCCCGCGGGCGCTACGTCTTCTTCCTCGACGCGGACGACTACTTCGGCGAGGAAGCCCTGGAGCGGATGGTCGCCATGGGCGACCGTGCGGGAACGGACGTGGTTCTCGGCAAGGCCGTCGGCGTCAACCGAGGTGCGCCGAAGTCGATGTGGAAAGAGACGGTCGAGCGGGCGGATCTCTACACGTCGGCCATCAAATTCACCCTGAGCGCGCAGAAGCTCTTCCGGCGGGAGATGCTCGTACGGCTCGGGATGGCTTTCGACGAGAGTCTGAAGACAGGCGAGGACGCGCTCTTCACCATGGAGGCGTACCTGCGCGGCGACGGGGTCTCCGTCGTCGCCGACTACACGTGCTACTACCTGGTGGGCCGTGACGACGGCAAGCACGTGACGAAGAGCGGCAGCTATCTGCTCCGCTTCGACTCGGCCCGTGCGCTGATGGAGCTGATCGCCGCGCACGTGCCGCCGGGGCCCCGCCGTGACTCACTGATGGTCCGGCCGTTCGCCATCACCCTGCTGCCGCAGTTCGGCCCCGTCCTGCTGAAGCAGTCGGAGGAGGTGCGGAGGCGGAAGATGGAGGAGGCCGCCCCGCTCCTGGAGACCTACTGGTCGGCGGGGCTGGCGGGCCGCCTCAAGGTCCAGGAGAGGCTGCGGCTGCGCTGCGTGGCGGAGGGCCGCCTCGATCAGCTCCTGGACATCCTGCGGTTCGTCAAGGAGGGGCGGGAACCCGAGGTCGTCCGCAAGGGCACCCCGGGGCGCCTGTACCTGGCCTACCCCCACTTCGGAGACCGCGGCGGGCTGCCCGACCCGGCGTACGAGGTGACCGTGACCGAGTGGATCGGCGGGCGAAGGATCGAGGCGCCGGAGAGCCGGTCTCCCGCCGCCCTCGTCCGGCGCCTGGCGCGTCGGGCCCGCAGGAGCGTGCGGCACACCCTGCGGCCGCGGCGACGGTCGTCGAGAGTATGAGGCCGGTCACGCGGAAGTCGGTCCGCCACTCAGCGCTCGGGGCGCAGAATCCTCCTGACCGGGCGCCCCACCACGCGCCGGGCACGCCGGTACGCGGCCGGCAGGGCAGCCGTGACGTCCGTACCCGCCCGTGCGTTGGGTCGGCCGGCGATCACGCTCCGGCGCAGCTCGTTGTTCTCCTCCGTCAGCTCCTCCAGCCTGCTCCGCATCCAGCTGAAGCGGCTCCGCAGGGACTCCGGGTCGCTGTCGGTCCAGGGCCGGACGGCGGGCGGGAGGGTGAGCTTGGCCATGGCCGCGTCGAACGCCGCGCCCCCGTCACCGTGGACGAAGGTGTTCTCCAGGCCGTTGCGCTCCATGAATCCGGTGAAGCGCAGGAAGCGTTCCTTGTGGCCGTTGACGAGATCACCGAAGTCGGCCGCCTCGTAGAGCTCGGCGGGGTCGATGTTCTTGGGCGTCTCGGAGATCTTGCGGTGAGGGATGCCGAAGTACCGGCACAGCTCGAGAGTGCGGGAGTCGCTGCAGAGCACGGTGCTCGGGACGCCCGCCAGGAGTGCCGCGATGTTGCCGTGGATGCGGGAGCCGAACGAGAAGTCGAACTCCCGGAGTTCGTGGATCCAGGTGGCCGGGTCGATGTAGAGCCGGACCTTGCCCTCGCGGTACATCGGGTGGGACGGGTGCGTCGGCATCGAGGTCTGCGAGCCGGAGGGGTTCGAGGTCTCCCGCCAGTGCAGCAGCTCGCCCTCCAGGAGGTTCTGACCGACGAACCGCAGGTGCGGGTAGCGCTGGTGGGCCTGCCGGATTATCGCGTCGAGACCGTGCGAACGGACGGCGCTGTGCGAACCGTTCACCGAGACGCGGGACTCGGGGGTGAGCGACTCGACCCGCTTCTCGAGCGTGAACGTATCGCCGTGCATGAACATGGAGGGGCACCCGATGACCTCGACGTCCCGGAAGCCCATGTCGTTGAGGTACTGCTCGGTGAACTCGCCCCGGACACCGATCGACGCGCTGCGGTTGAGCACCTCCGTGACGAATTCCCTGACGGTGGGCTCCATCGGCTTCAGCCGGGCCGCGTTGTACTTCAGGTCGGCCTGCGCCCCGACGCCCAGGACGACGACCGGGATGCGCAGCTTCTTGATCAGCTGGGTCATCCGCGCCAACGGCCGCTCGAACGACGGCCGGAAGGCGTTGGCCAGGGGGACGACGAAGACGTCGTACTCCTCGTTGATGCGGGCGGCCTCCGACTGAACCGTGCGGATTCCGTTGGAGAAGACCTCGGCCCGCGGGGTCGTGAGCAGCTTGTGAGCCGCGTCGCTGAAGATCAGATTTCCCGTGTTCGTCCCGAAGACATCTCTGTGAAGGGACTGTTCGACGGAAGCCACGTCGAAGGGGCTTTTGCCTGATCTGAGCAGAATGCGCGTCTTGCGGGTCGATTCATCTGTCACCCGCAAAGCGTAGCCCGACAAACAGCCGGTAGAGATTACGCAAAGGCTTCTTCTCCGCGGGCGCGGTGTGGTGTGCCCCCCGCGGGGCCGCGGGTGTGCGCGTATGTACGGGTGCGTCCTGAGACGGCGCTGCGCGGCACGGACCGCCTCACGTAGATTGTGGGCGCCGAGCAGGACGACTTGATGGGGACGGGCGTACGTGTCAGGGGCAAGCGAATCCGAAGGCGTTTCCCGCACCTCCACGGGCGGGGGTGGCGCGGCGGGGAGGCCGGCGGTGACCGGCGCCCGCAGGATCGTCGTCAAGATCGGGTCCTCCTCGCTCACCACCGCGGCGGGCGGCCTCGACGCCGACCGGGTGGACGCCCTCGTCGACGTGCTCGCCAAGATCAGGGGCGGCGGTGAGCGTGAGATCGTCCTCGTCTCCAGCGGCGCCATCGCCGCCGGGCTCGCCCCGCTCGGCCTCGTCCGCCGTCCCAAGGACCTGGCGCGCCAGCAGGCGGCCGCCAGCGTCGGCCAAGGGCTGCTGGTCGCCCGGTACACCGCCTCGTTCGCCCGCTACGGCGTACGCGTCGGCCAGGTGCTCCTCACCTCCGACGACACCAGCCGCAGGGCCCACTACCGCAACGCCTACAGCACGCTCGACCAGCTCCTGGAGATGGGAGCGCTGCCCGTCGTCAACGAGAACGACACCGTGGCCACCGACGAGATCCGGTTCGGTGACAACGACCGGCTCGCCGCGCTCGTCGCCCACCTCGTCCACGCCGACCTCCTCGTCCTCCTCTCCGACGTCGACGGCCTCTACGACGGCGACCCGAGCACGCCCGGCACCTCCCGCATCGCCGAGGTGCGAGGTCCGCAGGACCTCCACGGCGTCACGATCGGGAGCGCCGGAAAGGCCGGCGTCGGCACCGGCGGCATGGTCACCAAGGTCGAGGCGGCCCGCATCGCCACCGCCGCCGGAGTACCCGTCGTCCTGACGTCGGCCAGCCGGGCCGCCGACGCGCTCACCGGCCGCGACACGGGCACCTACTTCCATCCCACCGGCCGGCGCTCGGCCGACCGGCTGCTCTGGCTGGCCCACGCCTCGACACCGCGAGGCGCGCTCACCCTCGACGACGGCGCCGTGCAGGCGGTCGTCGAGCGGCGCACCTCGCTGCTGCCGGCCGGGATCTGCGGTGTCGAGGGCGAGTTCTCCGCGGGTGACCCGGTGGAACTGCGTGACCCCTCCGGCCACGCGGTCGCCCGGGGCCTCGTCAACTTCGACGCCAAGGAGATCCCCCAGCTGCTCGGCCGCTCCACCCGCGACCTGGCACGCGAGCTCGGCCCCGCCTACGAGCGCGAGGTCGTACACAGGGACGATCTTGTCGTCCTCACGTCCCGCCTGGCCCCCTGAAACGGCTGAAAGTCCAGGCTTCGAGCGGAGACCTTCACGAAAACCGCCCCAAGCCGGGCCCCGGACTGGTCAACTTTGTCACGGGGGTACAAGGGGTCAGCACAGCTACACATTCACAGGAGGCCGCCGGTGAGACGAGCGCGCCCGGGGGCGCCGCCCCGCGGAACGGGCAGTCGCGCCCTGACCAGTGTCGGAGCGGGGGCCGACTTCGTCGGCATGCCCACCGACCAGACCCTTGAGCAGGAACCGGTGGTGACGGACGAGCAACGGACCCGGTCCAAGCTGTGGCACATCACCCTCAGCGTCTCCGGGGGCGAGATTCCGCTCAAGGAGGTCAGACGGGGGCTCGAACAACTGGCGCACGACCACCCTTTCCTGCTGACCAGCCGGTACGCCAACGACCACGCGGAGATCCGCTACTGGGAGGAGGCCCGCGACCTGCACGACGCTGCGGCGGTGGCCCTACGGCTGTGGGGTGAGCACCGGTCCAGCGCGGGGCTTCCGCCCTGGGAGATCGTCGGTCTGGAGGTCATCGACCGGGAGACCTACCACCAGCGCGTCGCGGAGGGATACGGGCCGCCGCCCGCAGCCCCGGTCGGGGTGCACCCGTACTGACCGGGGCGCTCTTTCGCGGCGGTGGCCCGGGACGGGCGGCCGGGCCGGCGCCGGGGCCGGACCAGGCTGGGCGGGTGTGCGTCCAGGCTGGGCGTGTGGTCGGCCGGGCGGGTGTGCGGCTGGGCGGTGTGCGGTCGGCCGGGCGGGTGTGCGGTCGGCCGGTCGGGACTGCGGGGAGTCCGTCCGGGCGGCGGGACGCCCGTCTCGTATCACGAAATGCGGGGCTGTCGTCCGCGGCGGGCGCATTACCCTGCGGGCATGACGACGCTCTCGCCGTACGACAACCTGTCCCCGGTCGCCCGGGCCGCCTACCGGGCCCGCGCCGCCGCCGCCGAGATCGCGCCACTTCCGCGCGCGGCGAAGGACGACGCGCTGCTGGCGATCGCGGACGCGCTGGAGGTGCGTACCGGTGAGATCGTCGCCGCCAACGCCGAGGACGTCACACGCGCCCGCGAGGCCGGGACGAGCGAGTCGGTCGTGGACCGGCTGACGCTCACGCCCGAGCGGATCCGGGCGATCGCCGCCGATGTACGGGACGTGGCGGCACTGCCCGACCCGGTCGGCGAGGTGGTCCGCGGGTCGACCCTTCCCAACGGCATCGACCTGCGCCAGGTCAGGGTGCCGCTCGGAGTGGTCGGCATCATCTACGAGGCCCGGCCGAACGTCACGGTCGACGCCGCCGCCCTCTGTCTGAAGTCCGGCAACGCCGTGCTGCTGCGCGGCTCGTCCTCGGCGTACGCCTCCAACACCGCCCTCGTGCGGGTGCTGCGCGACGCGGTGGGCGGATCGGGTCTCCCGGCCGACGCGGTGCAGCTGGTGCCGGGGGAGAGCCGAGACTCCGTACGCGAACTGATGCGTGCCCGGGGCCTGGTCGACGTGCTGATCCCCCGGGGCGGCGCCTCGCTGATCCGGACCGTGGTGGAGGAGTCCACCGTCCCCGTGATCGAGACCGGTACGGGCAACTGCCATGTGTACGTGGACGCGCAGACGGACCTGGACATGGCCGTCGACATCCTGATCAACTCCAAGGCGCAGCGGCCGAGCGTCTGCAACGCCGCCGAGACCCTCCTGGTCCACCAGGACGTCGCCGCCGACTTCCTGCCCCGGGCGCTGGACGCGCTGGCCGAGGCGGGCGTGACCGTGCACGCCGACGAGCGGGTGCGGGAGTACGCCGAGGGGTCCAAGGCCACCGTGGTGCCGGCGGTACCCGAGGACTGGGAGACCGAGTACCTCTCGTACGACATCGCGGCCGCGGTCGTGGAATCGCTGGACGCCGCGGTGGCGCACATCCGGCTGTGGTCCTCCGGTCACACCGAGGCGATCGTGACCACCTCTCAGGCGGCGGCGCGTCGGTTCACCCAGTTGGTGGATTCCACGACGGTCGCCGTGAACGCCTCCACCCGCTTCACGGACGGCGGCCAGTTCGGGTTCGGCGCCGAGATCGGCATCTCCACGCAGAAGCTGCACGCCCGCGGGCCCATGGGGCTGCCCGAGATGACGTCGACGAAGTACATCGTCACGGGCGACGGCCACATCCGGTAGCACCGGACCGCGAGGGGGGTACGGCTGTTCCCCGGCCGCTGCCCGTTCCCCGGCCGCTGTCCGCTGCCTGCTTCCCGGCCGCTGTCCGCGCGCCGGACATGGACATGGGGCGGCGAGCCTGCGAGGCGGCTGTGCCCGCGACGTGCCCGTTCTGCGGGGCGGCTGTGCCAGGGGGCTCCGGCCCGCAAGGCGGGTGCCGTGGGGTACACGGGTGCCGTGGGGCGGGTGGCGGTCCCCGGGCGGTGCGTCGTGGCGCGGCGGTGTCGTTCCGGGCAGGGCGAGTTTCCGGGCTCTCCGCCCGGAACGCGCCTCCCGGGGCTACGCTGAATGCGTGCCGGACGACGTGGGGGGCAAGCCGTCTCAGGACGGCTGGGAGCCCGACGACGACCGCGGGGGCGCGGACGAGGACCTCGCCTCCGTGGTGTTCGACGAGGACTTCGTACGGTCCGCCGCGATCCACGAACCCACCGCGGTGGAGCGCCTGCTGGCCGCCGCGCAGGCTCGCGCCGAGGCCGAGGCGAGCCGGACACGATCCGGCGGCGCCGCCATGGAGGACGACGGCTACGACGACGGCTACGGGCCGGACGGCCTGTACGGCCGCGAGAGGGAGTTCGGGGACGACTTCGACCCCGACGATGCGGACGGAGCCGACGGCGGCCCCTACGGCCGCCACGGGGGCGCTCTGCGCCCCTATCGCAGCACCGCTCGGTGGCACCGGCCGATCGCCTGGCTGCTCGCCCTGCTGATGGGGGTCGGGATGGTGGCGCTGGCGTTCAATGCCGTCTACCGCGGTGCTTCCGGAAACCGTCAGGAGCAGGCGCCGCCACCGGTGACGAGCGGTGTGGACAGAACCGGCGTGGTCCCCTCCGCCTCGGCCGACCACTCGCGTCCGGCGGCCTCCGTCGTGCCCCGCACCCCCTGAGCCTCTCCGGTCCGGGTGGCCTAACCAGGCGCCTTCCCGCCTGCGCTCCCACCTGCGTGGCGTTTACCTTGAGGACGATCGACCCACCCTGAAGGTAGGACCCTGTGGTTCAGCACCTTTCCCGTCACCGGGGGAGGGCCGGGCCCCCTTGTCCCTGTGAAGAAGCCTCTGCGCAGAAGCCCTGCGACGAAGCCCCGCGACGAAGCCCCTGCGAAGAAGTCCCTGCGATCGACCGTCCACACCCAAGTGACCGAGCGTTCCGCCCGTGACCGAACCCTCCCGCACGTCGAACGTCCCGCGTGTGGCCGTCTCCGCACGCGCGTCACCGCACGTGCGCATCCCCGTACGTGAGCATCCGCGCACGTGAACGTCCCCAGCAAGCGATCATCCCTGCAATCCATGTGTCCCCTGTGTCGAAACCCGCGACGGACAGGTCCGTCCGACGCCCTTCGGCCGAGGTGGGGGGCGGATCCCGCGCCCGCCCCCACCGGTGGCGCGGAGATCGGGAGAAGCCATGACAGGCCGCGGAGAACCGCCGGAAGGGCCCCCGGAGAACCCGCCGGGCGGCGAGGACGAGTACCGCTCACTCGTCTTCGACGAATCGTTCGTGCGCGCTGCCCGGCTGCAGGAGTTCTCCGCTCAGGAGCGGATGGGCGAACCGGCCCGGGCCGTGCGCTCCGTTGGTGCCCTCACCGTCCGGAGCACCCGCCGACGCTCCAGGGCCGCCGTCGTCCTCGTCGTGCTGATCACCCTGGCCTTCGCCACCGCCGTCTACATCGGCTTCCGCAACCCCTATCCCAAGCCCGTCGCCCGCCACGCGGAGCCGCTGAGGACCACCGTGGTCCCCCTTGCCCCCACCGACGAGGTGCCGGGGGGGACACCTGAGACCCTGGTCTCCGACGGCCCGGCCGCGCAGTTCCGGACGGGCGCCTCCGGCATCAACCTGCCGCCGGTCCGGCGGACCGAGAACTTCTCGAACAGCCAGGTGACCGCCGCGCTGACCACGGTCAAGGACTACCTGGTGGCGTCCTCGATCGACCCCGATGTGATCACCGGGCGTATGGTCCGGCCGGTCGGACGGCTGCTCGACCCGGACCAGACCGCACAGTTCGACCGGAGTGTGAGCGCACCGGCCGACGACGGCCGGCACAGCGCGACCGGCTGGCTGGTGCGCTTCGACCCGGCCGACGTGGAACTCGCCGACACCGATGTCCGGGTCCAGGGCAGCCTGTCCTACGCGGAGACGGGATCGGACACCCTGGAAGTGGTGTCCGACCACACCTTCACGTACACGCTGCGCCCCGCGGTCTCCGGTCCGCACCGCGCCGACGACGCCTCGCTGTTCACCGTCCGGCGCGAGCTGCACTTCGTCGTCGACCGGGAGGATCTCAGGCTGCACCGGCTGGAGGTGCGCAGCTCCTACGTCCAAGCAGGACCGCAGTCCTGCTCCGCGGACGCCACAGGCGCCCTGCGTCCGCTGCTCGCCGGCGAGCGCGCGGACGACGGGGGACCCGAAGGGACCGACCCGTACGCCACCGGGCTGCCCAAGGCGGAGCTGTGCGGGACCCTGTCGGTCAGCTCTCCGGCCCGGACCCCTCCTCCGGGTCCGGACGCCGCCACGTCCCCTCTTGGCCGTCCGTAGCGTCCGTGGCCGTTGCGCCCTTGCGTGAGGCGCCGCCGCCGTTGCCGCCGGCCGCCCCGGTGAACTTGTCCCGGAGCTTGCCGCCCAGGTCGCCCGCGCCGCCGGCGATGTCGCCGACGAGCTTCATCAGCGGGTCCTTGCTGGTGCGCACCGTGTCGGCGTAGTGGGCCGCGGACTCCCGGAAGGAGTCCGTCACCGACGTGTCCTGGTCCTCGTCGCGTCGCGGGTAGTGGCCGTCCACGATGCGCTGGTAGTCCCGGGTCTCGGACCACTTCTTCAGCTCGGCCGCACGCACCGTCGTGAACGGGTGGGACCGGGGCAGCACGTTGAGGATCTTGAGCACGGAGTCCCGGAGGTCGCCGCCCTTCTCGTACTCGTCGGCCTGGGCGAGGAAGGCGTCCACGTTCATCTCGTGCAGGTGGTTGCCTCCGGCGATCTTCATCAGACCGCGCATCGATGCCTTCAGGTCCTGCCCGACCAGCAGCCCGGCCCGGTCCGCGGACAGCTCCGACTTGCGGAACCACTCGCGCAGTGCCGTCACGATCGCCATGACGGCGACGTTGCCGAGCGGGATCCACGCCACCTTCAGGGCGAGGTTGGTGAGGAAGAGCAGTATCGTCCGGTACACCGCGTGTCCGGAGAGCGCGTGACCCACCTCGTGGCCCACGACGGCCCGCATCTCCTCCTCGTCGAGCAGCTCGACGAGCCCGGTGGTCACCACGATGATCGGCTCGTCGAGACCGATGCACATCGCGTTGGGCCGAGGGTCCTGGTTGACGTACATCGGCGGGACCTTCTCCAGGTCCAGGATGTAACAGGCGTCCCGCAGCATGTCGTTCAGGTGCGCGAACTGGGCGTCGCTCACCCGGACGGAGTCCGACAGGAAGAGCAGCCGGAGACTGCGCTCGGGCAGCAGCCCGCTGAGAGCCTTGAACACGGTGTCGAAACCGGTCAGCCTGCGCAGGGCCACGAGGGCCGAACGGTCCGCCGGGTGCTCGTAGGCCCGGGAGGAGATTCCCGGATAGCGCCTGCGCTGCCTGCTCGGCACGCTCTCGTGACTGTTGTCGGTCATTGGATGCCCCCTGTTCGTACGAGACGTCGCTCGTCCCCCTGACGGATGCCAGCGTAGGTGCTGGCGCTACGGTGTGCGGGGGGCTGTGGATAACTTTGAGGAGCGCCCGAAATGCCGCACACCGCCACACTGCTCGCCGCCGTATCCGACGATCAGGGGCCGGGCAACACGCTCCGCGTCGTGCTGCTCGTCTCGCTCCTGGGAGCGGGCCTGCTCGCCTGGTTCCTGCTGCGTGGATACCGCAACGACGACAACAACGACTGAGTCGGCGTGAGCGTGCCCGTGACGCCCGCATACGATGTGCGCGACGTCTTCCTTCCGACTCCCGATCGATAGGTCCCGTTGAAGATGAGCCTCACGAGCACCGCACAGCAGCTGGTCACCCTTGCCGAAGGCGGCGAGGGCGGCAACCACGAAAGCCTCAGCCCCTACGTCACGGGAGCGGGCGCGTTCATCGTGCTGATCCTTCTGCTGTGGATCACCACGCGCTTCAACCGAGACCGCTGAGGCAGAGGCGAACAGCAGTGCCAGTAGGGTCTGCACGCATGGGAGAGCAGCAAGTGCCTACCGGCGGCGGCAAGCGCAGACTCGGTGTGATGGGCGGGACGTTCGACCCGATCCACCATGGACACCTGGTGGCGGCCAGCGAAGTGGCCGCCCAGTTCCACCTCGACGAGGTGGTCTTCGTCCCGACCGGGCAGCCGTGGCAGAAGAGCCACAAGACGGTGTCCCCGGCCGAGGACCGCTATCTGATGACGGTCATCGCCACGGCGTCCAACCCCCAGTTCTCGGTCAGCCGCAGCGACATCGACCGCGCCGGGCCGACGTACACGATCGATACACTGCGGGACCTGCGTGACGTACACGGCGACGCGGACCTCTTCTTCATCACCGGCGCCGACGCGCTCTCCCAGATCCTCACCTGGCGGGACGCCGAGGAGCTGTTCTCGCTCTCCCACTTCATCGGTGTGACCCGGCCGGGGCACCTGCTGACGGACGACGGGCTGCCCAAGGGCGGGGTGTCACTCGTCGAGGTACCCGCGCTGGCGATCTCGTCCACGGACTGCCGCGCCAGGGTCGCGCAGGGGGAGCCGGTCTGGTATCTGGTGCCCGACGGTGTGGTCCGCTACATCGACAAGCGCCAGTTGTACCGCGGCGAATGAGCCACGGAGAGGGGCACCGGTGAACGACCGACCAAACCCGTACGACCCGTACTACCAGCAGCAGCCGCAGATCATCGGCTACGACGAGTACGGTCAGCCGGTCTATCAGCAGCAGGCGCAGCAGCAGTACGACCCGTACACGCAACAGGCCCCGCAGCACCCGCAGTCCGCGCAGGAGGGCCAGACCCAGCAGGGCTACGGAACGGCACAGGGCTACGGCTACGACCCGTACGGGAGCACCCGGCAGCCGTACGACCCGTACGCCCAGCAGCAGCCCGAGTCCCCCCAGGCGCAGCCCGGACACGGATACGACGACGGCACCTACGGCACCTACGGCTACGACACCGGCCGGCAGCCCGCAGTGGACGCCACCACCCAGCAGTGGGAGGCGCAGGCGCAGGCACCCGCCGCACCGGCGGCCGCCCCGCCCGAGCCGGAGCCCGGACCCGAGCCGGCAGCGGACCCCGTGGTCCCCGGACAGCGCCGCGCCGACCGCGACTACCGCACCGAGCAGTTCTCCTTCATCGAGGAGCCCGACGAGGACTCCGAAGACGTCATCGACTGGCTGAAATTCACCGAGAGCCGCAGTGAACGGCGTGAGGAAGCCCGCCGCCGCGGACGCAACCGGATCGTCGCGCTGATAGTCGTCGCCGCCCTCGTGGTGGTCGGCGGGGTGGGGTACCTCTGGTACGCGGGCAAGATCCCCGGCGTCTCGGGTCAGGACGAGAAGAAGGCCACCGCCACCGGCCCGCAGAAGCGGGACGTCATCGTCGTCCACCTGCACAACACCAAGAAGGGCGGCACCTCCACGGCGCTGCTCGTCGACAACACCACCACCAAGCAGGGAACCACCGTCCTGCTGCCCAACTCCCTGGCCGTGGCCACGGACGACGGATCCACCACCACACTCGGCGAGTCCGTCGACGACGACGGCTCCACCGGCACGCGCGAGGCGATCGACACCCTGCTCGGCACCCGGATCGGCGGGACGTGGCGGCTCGACACGCCTTACCTGGAGAACCTCGTCGAACTCGTCGGCAGCATCGAGATCGACACCGACACCGACGTGCCCGACACCAAGAAGGGCGCCGATCCGCTGGTCAAGAAGGGCGAGGCCCAGACGCTGAGCGGTCAGATGGCCGTCGCCTACGCCACCTATCAGGGCACGGGCGAGCCGGAGACCAAGCAGCTGATGCGCTTCGGGGAGGTGATGCGCGGCGTGCTGCGCAAGATGTCGGAGGACCCCGCGGCCGCCACGGTCACGGTCGAGACGCTCGCACAGATCCTCGACCCGTCACTGCCCGAGAAGGACCTGGGAGCCTCGCTGGCGAAGCTCGCCGGGCACGCCAAGGTCGGTGACTACAAGACGGCGCTGCTGCCGGTGCAGGAGGACGGCACCCTCACGGCTGAGGCGACGGACAGCGTGGTCAAGGACATCCTGGGCGGCACGGTCAGCGCCCCGGAGCAGGGCGCCCCGGTGCGAGTCGGCATCCAGAACGCCACGGGTGTGGCCGAGGCCACCCAGAGCGCCCGGGTGCAGCTGGTCAACGGCGGCTACGCCTTCGTCGACGGCGGCACGGTGGACGCCGAGTCCTCGTCCGAGGTCCGCTACCGGACCGAGGAGGACAAGGCAGAGGCGGTCGAGGTCGCCAAGACCCTGGGCCTGCCGACGAGCGCGGTCAAGAAGAGCGAACCCGCCGCGAACGCCGATGTCTCGGTCGTCCTCGGTCAGAACTACGAGATCCCGGACTGAGGCGTCCCGTCCGGATCATGCCCGGCACCACGGAGACGGCGGCCGCCCCGCGGCGGCCTCTCCCCGATCCGGCGTGATCCTGACGCAAGCCCCCGGGCGTCGTCAGGCTGTCGGCGGTCCGTGAGACCCTAGAGGTCGATCTGACCGCCGACGAAAGCCTGCATGTGACCGCCACGGACCGCTCCATCGAGCTCATCAACGCCGCAGCCCAGGCCGCGGCCGACCGGCTCGCGCACGACATCATCGCCTACGACGTCAGTGACGTCCTGTCGATCACCGACGCCTTCCTGCTGGCCTCGGCTCCCAACGACCGCCAGGTCAAGTCGATCGTCGACGAGATCGAGGAGCGGCTGCAGAAGGAGCTCGGCGCCAAGCCGGTACGCCGCGAAGGCGACCGCGACGCCCGCTGGATCCTCCTCGACTACGTCGACATCGTCATCCACGTCCAGCACAGCGAGGAGCGCGTCTTCTACGCGCTCGAGCGCCTGTGGAAGGACTGCCCCGAGATCGCCCTTCCCGAGGACGCGCTCAAGACCCGCGGCAAGGCGGAGGAGCACGCTCAGCTGAACGGCGCGGAAGGTGAGCAGAGCTGAACGGCAGCGGCAGCGGCAGAGGCCGCAGGATCGTCCTCTGGCGGCACGGGCAGACCGCGTGGAACCTGGAACGCCGTTTCCAGGGCTCCACGGACATCGACCTCACCGAGACGGGTGTCGGCCAGGCCCGCCGGGCCGCCCGGCTGCTCGCCTCGATGGGGCCGGACGCGATCGTCGCCTCCGATCTGCGGCGGGCCGCGGACACGGCCGCCGAGCTCGCCGCGGTCACCGGACTCGAGGTCGCCCACGACTCGGCCCTGCGGGAGACGTACGCGGGCGCCTGGCAGGGGCTCACGCACGAGGAGATCGTCGGGCAGTACGGGGAGCAGTACGCCGCGTGGAAGCGCGGTGAGCCCGTACGCAGGGGTGGCGGCGAGCTGGAGACCGAGGTCGCCGACCGGGCCGCCCCGGTGGTGCTGGAGCACGCCGGCAAGCTGCCCGACGGCGGCACGCTGGTCGTGGTCAGCCACGGGGGCACGATCCGGACGACCATCGGCCGTCTGCTCGGTCTCGAGGCGCGCCATTGGGAAGGGCTCGGCGGTCTTTCCAACTGCTGCTGGTCCGTGCTGGGCGAAGGCGCGCGGGGCTGGCGGCTGCTCGAGCACAACGCCGGGACCCTCCCCGAACCGGTCCTCGGCGACGACGACTAGCCGGTGCCCGGAGACCGCTTCCGGGGTGCCGGGGCCGGATTTCACTTTCCGGCAGGTCACAGGCTAAAGTTCTTCTTGTTCGCAGCGCGGAAACGCAGGGAAACACCGCGGACAGCGGGGCTATAGCTCAGTTGGTAGAGCGCCTGCATGGCATGCAGGAGGTCAGGAGTTCAATTCTCCTTAGCTCCACAGTGAAGATCCCGTCCCCGGCAGGGGGCGGGATCTTTTGGTGCGGTACGGGACTTCCGGGGCGTGACACGCGCTCCCTCCGCTTCCACGACCGGTTCCCGGCGGTTCCTTTGCGACAAAGGCGGGAAGCCGGGCCGTCGGCGGGCTGACCCCCTTGCGGGGTCATGGCAGAATCGGAGCGCCGGAGGGGGCGACGGACCGATCGGGAGGGAGCGCGATGCCTGAGAGCCGCGTACGGATCCCGGATCAGCCCCTCGGCCCCATGACGTCCCCGGGCGCAGCCGCCCCGCAGGAGAATCCCTCCGCGTGCACGGCCGGCCGCCGCACCCGGAGCTGACCGGATGGGTGCACACAGGCGGAAGTGCGACTGGTGCGGCAGCGGCACGCCCATCGTCAGGGACATGGACCCGGTCAACGCCCGGTACCAGTACTGGTGCGAGGAGTGTGCGCGGGCGCTGATCATCAAGGGCGACCCCATCGAGACGTACCGGGAACTGGAGGGTGAGCCCATCTACGGCCGACTCCTGGAGGAGCACTGCACCCTCAAGCGCTTCTACTCCTTCGCCACCGCCTGACGCGTCCGGGAGGTACGCGGCGGAGGAACCGGGCGCGACGGAAACGATTTTTGTTGCACCGGGTGGACCGTGTAATGTTCTCGATGTCGCCAGGGGAACCGGGGGGCAAAGGCACGGGGCTATAGCTCAGTTGGTAGAGCGCCTGCATGGCATGCAGGAGGTCAGGAGTTCAATTCTCCTTAGCTCCACAGTGGAGAAGCGGGTCATCCGAATCGGGTGGCCCGCTTCTTGTCGTGGACGGCCAGGTGCGGTCCGGGGCAGGCGCGGCCGGACGGCGGTGAACGCGCGGACGCCACTCCGGGCCCGTGCGGTACCCTGACGCCATGCGTGCCGTACGCCTTCTGCTTAGCGAGCCGCGCTGATCACTCCCGACCGGTGAGCATGCCTGGTCGGACTCGGCGCGGCATCCCCTCCTGTGCGAGGGGATTTTTCGTTTCCGTAGACGTGTGTCCGTAGACGTGGGCGCCGGCAGATGACGATCGATGGAGCTTGAGGATCATGAGCGAGACGAACACCGCGGCCGAGGTGGCCGCGCCGCACCGCTATACGGCAGCGATGGCTGCCGACATCGAGGCACGCTGGCAGGACTTCTGGGACGCCGAGGGGACGTACGAGGCCCCGAACCCGACCGGTGACCTGGCGGGGGATCCGGCACTGGCCGCCAAGCCCAAGAAGTTCATCATGGACATGTTCCCCTACCCGTCGGGTTCGGGCCTGCACGTCGGCCACCCGCTGGGATACATCGCCACCGACGTCTACGCCCGCCACCAGCGGATGACCGGCCACAACGTCCTGCACACCCTGGGTTTCGACGCCTTCGGCCTGCCGGCGGAGCAGTACGCGGTCCAGACGGGCACCCACCCGCGGATCTCGACCGAGGCCAACATGGAGAACATGAAGGCGCAGCTGCGCCGACTGGGTCTGGGCCACGACAAGCGCCGCTCCTTCGCGACCATCGACGCGGAGTACTACAAGTGGACCCAGTGGATCTTCCTGCAGATCTTCAACTCCTGGTACGACACCGAGGCCGTCCGGGCCCGCCCGATCGCCGAACTGGTGGCCCAGTTCGAGAGCGGTGAGCGCGCCACCCCCGACGGCCGCGCGTGGGCCGCACTGGACGCCGGCGAGCGCGCGGACGTCCTGGGGCAGTACCGCCTGGCGTACGCCTCGGACGCGCCGGTCAACTGGTCTCCCGGGCTGGGCACCGTGCTGGCCAACGAGGAGGTCACGGCCGACGGCCGCTCCGAGCGCGGCAACTTCCCGGTCTTCAAGGCGAAGCTGCGCCAGTGGAACATGCGCATCACAGCCTACGCCGACCGGCTGCTGGACGACCTGGACGGTCTGGACTGGCCCGAGGCCATCAAGCTGCAGCAGCGCAACTGGATCGGGCGCTCCGAGGGCGCGCGCGTCGACTTCCCGGTCGACGGGGCCGGTGGCATCACCGTCTTCACCACCCGGCAGGACACCCTGTTCGGTGCCACCTACATGGTGCTGGCGCCTGAGCACGACCTGGTGGAGCGGATCATTCCGGCCGCCTGGCCCGAGGGCACCCACCCGGTGTGGACCGGTGGCCACGCCTCCCCGGCCGAGGCCGTCACCGCGTACCGCAAGCAGGCCGCCGCCAAGTCCGACGTGGAGCGGCAGGCGGAGGCCAAGGACAAGACCGGTGTCTTCACCGGCGCGTACGCCACCAACCCGGTCAGTGGCGAGAAGGTCCCGGTCTTCATCGCCGACTACGTGCTGATGGGCTACGGCACCGGCGCGATCATGGCCGTACCGGCGCACGACTCCCGCGACTTCGCGTTCGCGCGCGCCTTCGAGCTGCCGATGCGCTGTGTCGTCGAGCCGTCGGACGACCGTGGCACGGACCCCTCGACGTGGGAGGACGCCTTCTCCTCGTACGAGGCGAAGCTGGTCAACTCCGCGAACGACGAGGTCTCGCTGGACGGCCTGGGTGTCGTCGACGCCAAGGCGAGGATCACCGAGTGGCTGCGGGAGCACGGTGTCGGTGAGGGCACCGTCAACTTCCGGCTGCGCGACTGGCTGTTCAGCCGGCAGCGCTACTGGGGCGAGCCGTTCCCGATCGTGTACGACGAGGAGGGCATCGCCCACCCGCTGCCCGAGTCGATGCTGCCGCTGGAGCTGCCCGAGGTCGAGGACTACTCCCCGCGCACCTTCGACCCGGACGACGCCGACACCCAGCCCGAGACCCCGCTGTCCCGGAACGCCGACTGGGTCAACGTCACCCTGGACCTGGGCGACGGGCCCAAGAAGTACCGCCGTGAGACCAACACCATGCCCAACTGGGCCGGCTCCTGCTGGTACGAGCTGCGCTACCTGGACCCGAACAACGAGCGGCGGCTGGTCGACCCGGAGGTCGAGCAGTACTGGATGGGCCCGCGGGACGGGCAGCCCGCCGGCGGTGTCGACCTGTACATCGGCGGCGCCGAGCACGCCGTCCTGCACCTGCTGTACGCCCGTTTCTGGTCCAAGGTGCTGCACGACCTGGGGCACATCTCGTCCTCCGAGCCGTTCCACAAGCTGTACAACCAGGGCATGATCCAGGCGTTCGTCTACCGGGACAGCCGCGGCATCGCGGTCCCGGCGGCCGAGGTCGAGGAGCGCGACGGCGCGTACTACCACCAGGGCGAGAAGGTCAGCCGCGTCCTGGGCAAGATGGGCAAGTCGCTGAAGAACGCGGTCACGCCCGACGAGATCTGCGGCGAGTACGGGGCCGACACCCTGCGGCTGTACGAGATGGCGATGGGGCCGCTGGACGTCTCGCGCCCCTGGGACACGCGGGCGGTCGTCGGCCAGTTCCGGCTGCTGCAGCGGTTGTGGCGCAACATCGTCGACGAGGAGACGGGCGAGGTCACCGTCGTCGACACCGAACCCGACGAGGACACGCTGCGCGCCCTGCACAAGGCGATCGACGGCGTCGGCCAGGACATGGCCGGAATGCGCTTCAACACGGCCATCGCCAAGGTCACCGAGCTGAACAACCACCTGACCAAGGCGGGCGGTCCGCTGGCACGGTCGGTCGCGGAGCGGCTGGTGCTGCTCGTCGCGCCGCTGGCCCCGCACGTGGCGGAGGAACTGTGGCGCCGGCTGGGTCACACCGGTTCCGTCGTGCACCAGGACTTCCCGGTCGCCGACCCGTCCTACGTCGTGGACGAGACCGTGACCTGTGTCGTCCAGGTCAAGGGCAAGGTCCGGGCCCGCCTGGAGATCTCCCCGTCGATCTCGGACGAGGAGCTGGAGGCGCTGGCCCTGGCCGACGAGAACGTCGTCGCTGCACTGGGCGGGGCCGGCATCCGCAAGGTGATCGTGCGGGCGCCGAAGCTGGTCAACATCGTCCCCGCGTAACGACGGTTTCCGGCCGCCGGCACGGCAGCCAGGGCTTTCCCCTACGGGCAGGTTGGGGGTTCCGCAGGAACCCTCGGCCTGCCCGTTCCGTTTACGGTGGAGGAGCGACCGCACACCGGCAGCCGCCGATACCCTAGGGGCGTTCATGGAAGCCTTGATCCTGATCCTGACGCTGCTGTTCGTCACCTTCGTCGCGCTCGGGGTGTACGCCGGTGTCAAGACGGTGCGGGCCGCCAAGCGGGGCGTGGACCGCACGATCACTCAGGCCCGCCGTTCCGTGGAGGACACCACGCTGCGGGCCAAGAGCTACGGTCAGCCGGGCGTGGCGGGGGAGCTCGCGCAGCTGCGGCTCGCCCTGCGGACCTCGATGCGGGCGACCCAGGACGCGTTGGAAGCCGGGGTGGCCGAGGACGCCTCCCTGCGCGAGTCGCTGGGTCTCTTCGAGCGGCTGAGCGCGCACGGGCGGGAGCTCGACGAGGACCTCAAGCGCCTGGAGCGCGAGCCGGACCGGGCGACGGTCGCGACCCTGCTGCCCGGCCTGAAGGAGCGTACGGAGCGCATCACGCACTCCGCCGAGTCGCTGCGCTGGGCGGCACGTGACCGGGCGCGGCAGTTCGCCGACGACGACCTCGCCGCCCTGAACGCGCAGATCGACGTGGAGGCGGGAGCCCTGCGGCACTGGACGACGGACGAGCCGACGGTCGGCGACACACGCCGGCACCGGCAGGGCGACCCGGCGGACCGGACCCCCGGTGGCGCGGGTCAGGACAGGGGCGGACCGGCCGGCGCCGAAGGACCGCAGGCCCTCACACGGCCGGACCCGCGAGCGGCCGGCCGGTACCCCTGGCAGAAGTCCGCCAGGCCGGAGACGACGAACTGACGCGAACCGGTCCTGGCCGACAGCGGCCGGACATCTTCCGGAGCAAACGGAAAGACCGGCGGGCCGGGCCCGGGCTGACCTGTACCCGCTCCGGAAGGTAATCTCCGGCTCATGTCCCGCCATGTCGCGATCGTCACCGATTCCACGGCCTACCTGCCGCGCCAGACGATGGAGCGGCACGGCATCAGTGCTGTGCCGCTCACCGTCGTCCTGGGCGATCAGGCCTTCGAGGAGGGAACGGAGATCTCGGCCAGGTCGCTGGCCCTGGCGCTGCAGAAACGCCACTCCGTGACCACCTCCCGGCCCAGTCCCGAAGTCTTCGCCACCGCCTACCGCGCCGCGGCCGAGGCGGGAGCCTCCGGCATCGTCTCCCTGCACCTGTCGGCGGAGATCTCGGGCACGTACGACGCCGCGCTGCTCGCCGCGAAGGACGCGCCGGTGCCGGTGCGTGTCGTCGACACCGGGATGGTGGCCATGGCCCTGGGCTTCTGCGCGCTGGCCGCCGCCGAGACCGCCGGACAGGGGGGCGGCCTGGACGACGCGGTCGCCGCCGCGGAGAAGCGGGCGGCGGGCACCGCCGCGTACTTCTACGTCGACACGCTCGACTATCTGCGCCGGGGTGGACGGATAGGCACCGCGCAGGCACTGCTGGGCTCCGCGTTGGCCGTGAAGCCGCTCCTGCAACTGGAGGGCGGGCGCATCGAACTGCTGGAGAAGGTGCGGACGGCGTCCAAAGCCATCGCACGGCTCGAGGAGATCGTCGCGGAGCGTGCCGGAGCGGGAGCCGTGGACATCGCGGTGCATCATCTGGCAGCACCGGACCGCGCGGAGCGGCTCGCGGAGCGGCTGCGGGGACGGGTGCCGGGCCTGGCGGATCTCCATGTGAGCGAGGTGGGCGCGGTCATCGGCGCGCACACCGGGCCCGGGCTGGTGGGCGCGGTCGTGTCACCACGCTGATCCTCACCCCCGCGGGTGGCGGACTTATCCACAACTGGACAGTTATCCACCGGAATTGGGGCTGCTCAGCGCGTTTCGACGGATGTGTCTAGCGTCGGTGGGCATGACCCTCCGAACAGTCGACGCAACCCGTCGTGTCGTCGCCGCCGCCAGGCCGGGCGGCGGCATCACCGATCAGCCGCCCCGCAGTGGGGGCCGCTCCTCGCCCGGCTCTCTGGGGCGCGCGCGTCCGGGACCGGGCGTCGCCCCACGGGGCGGCGCGGGCACCGGCCCCGGGGGTCGTCATGCCCGTCGTCGGCGGACGGCGCGCGAGCCGGACGCCGCGGCGGCGGCTTCGCGCCTCCGCGCGGACGCGCTGATGGCCGGGCGCCGTGCCGCCGGGGGAGCGGGCGGTGGTGGGGTGGCTCCGACCGTGCTTACGGGGCCGCGTGCGGGCAGGCCCGCCACCGGGTCTCCGGGGGCCTCTGCCGGATTCCCACTGGCGGCGCGGGGGGCGCCCGCGCCGGGCAGTCGGCAGCCCGTGGCGGGTGCGGGTGCGGGGGCCGGGCCGGGTGCACCGGCGGGAGGTGGGACGGGCGGGGGCCCTCGGGGCGGGGCGAGGCCGGGTACGAGTGGCCGAGAGGGGGCCGGGGCGCCGCCGGGGGCCCCGCTCTTCCCGGGAGCCCGGGGAGCGCGCCCGGTCCCGTCGTGGGCCGCCGCCGTGGCACTCCCGGCGGGGCGCGCCCCTGGGGCCGCCGCAGCCGGGGACGTCGGACGGCCCGGACCCCGTCGGGGGATCCCGCCCGAAGCACCGCCGGGGCCGCCGCCTTGGTGGCGTGCGGTCGGCCCCGCCGTGCGCGACCGGTTGCCGCTCTGGCTTCAGCTCCGGTGTTCTCTGGAGCCCAGATCGCTCGCCGCGCTGGCCGTCGTGCTGGTCGGCGCGGCCGTCCTCGCCGGGGCGCACTTCTGGTCGGCCCGCCCCCAAGCGGTGGGCGCCCCCGAGCGGGTGCGGGCGGCGGCCGAGGCCCTGGTGCCCTCCGCGGGCTCCGCCCCGTCCGGTCCCCCCGGTCCCGCGACCGGGCCGGTGGCTGCGGATCCGGCCGCCGCGTCGGGCGGGCAGATCGTCGTCGACGTGAGCGGCAAGGTGCGCAGGCCGGGGATCCAGCGGCTTCCGTCGGGTTCGCGGGTCGCCGACGCCCTGGCCGCCGCCGGAGGGGTGCGGGAGGGCACCGACATGACCGGGCTCAACCGGGCGCGCGTCCTCACCGACGGCGAGCAGGTGGTGGTCGGCCTGCCGGGTGTGCAGCCGGCCCCGGGCGGAACGGCCGGAGGGGCGGCGGCCGGAGGCGGCACGGCGGCCGGACAGCCCGGAACGGCCGCGCCGGTGAGTCTGAGCACGGCGACGCCGGAACAGCTGGAGAGCCTGCCCGGTGTCGGCCCGGTGCTCGCCCAGCACATCGTCGACTACCGCACCGAGCACGGCGGTTACCGTTCCGTCGACGAGCTCCGCGAGGTCAACGGCATCGGCGACCGCCGGTTCGCGGACCTGCGTCCGCTGGTCCGGCCATGAGCGGTACCGACGTCCACAGCGCCTCGGGCCGCAGACTCGGCGTGGCCGACCCGCAGCAGGAAGGGCCGCTCGACCTCCGGCTCGTCCCTCCTGCCCTCGCCGCCTGGGCCGCCGCCGCGCTGGTCCTGGACGTAGCGGGCCGCTGGGTGGCCGTGGGAGCCGCCCTCTGTACCTGCGCGGCTCTGGCGATCATGGGCGGATCATGGGCCGCCGGCCGGGCGTCACGGGGCCGGCCCAGGCGCGGTTGCGCGGCCGCCCCGGCACCGTCCGGGGCCGGGCGTGGCCGCGGCGCCCCCGAGCGGGCCGGGCGTGGTGACGGCGCCCTGATCCGTGCCAGGCGTGGTGGCGGCGCCCCGGTGCGTGCGTGGTGGCGCGGCAGCACCGCCGCCGCGGTGCTGCTCTGCGCCGCGGCCGGCGCTGCGGCCGCAGGACTGCACGGGGCGGACGCCCGGAGCGGGCCCGTGCCCCGCCTCGCCCAGGACTTCGCCCGTGCCGAGGCGGAGGTGACCGTCACGTCCGACCCGCGCAGGACCCGGCCGCAGGTCCGGGGCGACCACAGCATGCCCCTCTCCCTCCTCCTGGACACCGAGGTCACCCGGCTCACCGCGCCGGACGGGTCCGTCACCCGGCTGCGTACCCCGGTGCTCGTCATGGTCACGCCGGGCGCTGCCGCCGAGAGGTGGGAGCGGCTGCTTCCCTCGACCGGCCTTCGGATCAGCGGACGGTTCGCCCCGCCGCGCCATGAGGGCGAGCGCATCGCGGCCGTGATCCGCGCGGACGCGGGCGCCCCGCCGGAGGTCATCAGCGCACCGAGCCTCGTGCAGCGCGTGGCAGGACGGCTGCGGTCCGGTCTGCGGCAGGCCACGGACGGGCTCGACGCCGACGCGCGAGCGCTTCTGCCGGGGCTGGTGGTCGGCGACACCTCGCGGGTCACGCCCGAACTCCACGACGCCTTCAAGGCCACCGATCTCACCCATCTGCTGGCGGTTTCCGGTGCCAACCTGTCGATCCTGCTCTTTCTCCTCATCGGGCCCCCGGGGTCCGCCCTGCGCAGCGAACGCCGGGGCCTGGCGCCACGCCTGGGCATCTCGCTGCGCCTGACCGCCCTGACCGGCGGAGTCATCGCTCTCGCCTTCGTCATCGTCTGCCGTCCCGAGCCGAGCGCCCTGCGCGCGGCGGCCTGCGGGCTGATCACCCTGCTCGCCATCGGGACGGGCCGACGCAGATCGCTGATTCCCGCCCTGGCCACGGCCGTTCTGCTGCTGGTGCTCTACGACCCGTGGCTGGCCCGTAGTTACGGCTTCCTGCTGTCCGTCCTTGCCACGGGGGCGCTGCTGACCCTCGCCCCGGGGTGGAGCAGTGCGCTGCAACGGCACAGGGTCCCGCCGAGGCTCGCCGAGGTGCTGGCCGCGGCTGGGGCCGCCCAGGCGGTCTGCGCCCCCGTGGTCGTCGTCCTCGCCTCACGGGTGAGCCTGGTGGCGGTGCCCTGCAATCTGCTCGCGGAGTTCGCCGTGGCTCCCGCCACGGTCCTGGGATTCGCGGCGCTCGCCGTGGCCCAGGTGTCGATGCCGTCGGCCCAGGCGCTGGCCACGGTCGCCGGCTGGCCGGTCGGGTGGATCGCGTCGGTCGCCCGCACCGGAGCGTCCCTGCCCGGGGCCGAGGCCGACTGGCCCGGCGGGTGGCGCGGCGCCGCCCTGCTGGCCGCCGTCACCGCCGTACTGGTGCTGTCCGCCCGGCGTCTGGCCCGCCACCCGTGGGTCTGCTCGGCCGCCGCGTTCCTCCTGGTCCTCGCGGTCCTCAGGCCCGTGCCGCTCACGAGGATCGTGACCGGGTGGCCACCGCCCGGCTGGGCGTTCGCCCTCTGCGACGTGGGACAGGGGGACGCGATGGTGCTCGCCGCCGGAAAGGGCACCGGAGTCGTCGTCGACACCGGCCCGGACCCCCGGCCGGTCGACCGGTGTCTGCGTGACCTCGGCATCACGCGTGTGCCGCTTGTGCTTCTCACGCATTTCCACGCCGACCACGTACGGGGACTGCCGGGGGTGCTGCGAGGACGGGAGGTCGGAGCCGTCCAGACGACCATCCTCCAGGAACCGGTGGAACAGGCGGCGTTCGTGAGGAGAACGGCTGCGGCGGCACACGTACCGGTGGTCCCGGCCGTGCCGGGGGAGCGCCGCCGTCTCGGGCCGCTCGACTGGCAGGTCCTGTGGCCCGTGGCACAGGGGCCGGGCGTCGTGCCGTACTTCCTGACGGAGCCCAACGACTCCAGCCTCACCCTGTTCGCGCGGTCCGGTGCCCTGACCCTGCTGCTGCTCGGCGACCTCGAACCCCCCGCCCAGCAAGGGGTCCTGCGCAGCTATCCGGCGTTGCCCCGGGTGGACGTCCTCAAAGTGGCGCACCACGGATCCGCGTACCAGGACCCCGCCCTCCTGCGCAGCGCCCGCCCCCGGCTCGCCCTCATCAGCTGCGGCACGGGCAATCCGTACGGGCACCCGGCGGCCCGGACCCTGGAGGCGCTCCGAGCGGAGGGCGCGAAGGTCATGCGTACGGACACCGACGGGGCGATCGCGGTCTCGGGCGCCGGGGCGGGGCTGCGCGCGGCGGGCCGCTCGTGAACGCGGCGACCGGGCGGTTCCGGACCCGCCTCTCAGACCAGCCATTCCCCGTCGCGCATCAGCTGCCGTCCGGCGAGCTCGTTCACCTCACGCCACGCTCGGACGGTGTCCGGTGTGACGCGCAGGTACACCCAGGAGGAGCGGGCGCGCGGATCCCAGCCCAGCTTCGCGGTGAAGGCGTCGGCCGACCCGGTGGGCAGGTCCACCCCCTCCACCACCTGCGCCGTCCCGTCGACGAGCACCACGTCGCGGGTGTGCCCCAGAGAGACCCGGGCCGGCCCGGAGGGTGTCACATTGACCGCGGTCGGATTCCCCCGCCGGGTGGCCATCAGCAGTGCCCCCCTGTCCCACACGAACGACAGCGGAACCAGGCACGGCAGACCGTCCTGGGACGCCGTCGCCACCCAGGCGTCGATGTCCTGCTCCAGGCGGTCGAGCACGTCCTGCTTACGCTGTTCCGGAGCACGCGCCGGCTGATGTTCCGTCATGCCCCGCACGCTAATCTCCTGCCGGGTCCGCCGCCTCGGCCGGTGGACCGAGTCGTACCCGGGACGCATGACGTAGTCCCCGGCGCCGGGGCAGACTTCGGGCATGAACGACGACGACTGGGTGGACGCCTACCTGGAGCGCATCCGAGCCGCCCGCCCTGGGCGTGCCGACGCGGCGGCCCTGAGGGAGCTGCAGATCCGCCACCTGACGGCGGTGCCGTTCGAGAACCTCTCGATCCATCTCGGCGAGGACGTCGCCCTGGAGGAGAAGAGGCTTGTCCACAAGATCGTGACGGGCCGTCGCGGCGGCTTCTGCTACGAACTCAACGGCGCCTTCGCCGCGCTGCTGCGCGCGCTGGGTTTCCGCGTCACGCTGGTGCAGGCGCGGGTCTTCGGCGACGACGGGCGCCCGGGCATTCCGTACGACCACATGGCGATCCGTGTGGAGACCGAGGACACAACGGGCCCCTGGCTCGCCGACGTCGGGTTCGGCGACCACGCCCTCCATCCGCTCGCGCTGGACGACCGCACCGAACAGCGGGACCCCTGCGGGGTGTTCCGTTTCCGGGCCGCTCCGCACGGGGACCTGGACCTGCTGCGCGACGGGTCGGAACAGTTCCGGCTGGATCTGCGGCCCCGGGAGATGGCCGACTTCCGGGCCGGTGCCTGGTACCACCGGACCTCGCCCGACTCCCATTTCACACGGTCCCTCGTCTGTTCACGGCGGACCGACGACGGGCGCGTGACCCTGAGCGGTCGCACCCTCGTCACCACCACGCGGGGCGTGCGGCACGAGAAGCCGCTCGGTACCGACGCCGAGGTACTGGCCGCCTACCGCGAGCACTTCGGTCTGCGGCTGTCCCACGTACCCGTGGTCCGCCCGAACCCGAACGTGTGACCGGCGAGACAAGCGGAACCGTCAATTCGGACCTTCGGTAACACCTCGGTGCAACCCGCGTCCAGCTGCCGCGTTTGCCTCGAACGTCGCAACGGTGATCGAATGTTTCTTCGTCGGCGGGCCGCTGCTCCGACAACGACGTCCAGCCGTAGGGGTCCGAAGGTGAGAACCGCCCCTGGGGAGTACGTGCACATGTTCGGCCGTTTGCTAGGCAAGAAGGCGAAGTCCGGCGCCGCGTTCAACAGCGCCCTCGCGGGGCTGCCGGTGCCGTCCACCGCCGGTCTGCTCAGCTGCCGGGTGCTGGACCCCGTGGGTGAACCGGTGAGGCAGGCGGAGTTCACCGTCGCCGACGCCTCCGGCCGCAAGGTCGTCGGCGGCGAGACGGATCCGTTCGGGAGCGTCGTCGCCACGCTCCCGCCGGGCGACTACCGGCTGGCTGTCACGGCGGAGGGTTTCACCCCGTTCCACAGCCCGGCCACCGTCCCCGAGGGCGGGCACACCGGGCTCGGGGACGTCACGCTCCAGGTGTCCCAGCCGCCTCAGCTCCCGGCCCCGGGGGACTGGGAGGTCGAGCCGATGCACTCCCAGATCGGATTCACGGCCCGTCATATCGGGATGGCCCGCATCCGGGGCAGGTTCAACACCTTCGCCGGGGCGGTCAGGATCGCCGACCGCATGGAGGACTCCGCCATGCACGTCGTCATCGACGCCGCGTCGATCGACACGAACGTCCAGATGCGCGACGACCACCTGCGCTCCTCCGACTTCCTCGACGTCGGGCGCTACCCCACGCTGGAGTTCTACAGCGACCGCTTCGTCCACCGGGGCGGCAGCCGCTGGGGGGTCAGCGGTGCGCTCACCCTGCACGGCGTGAGCCGCACGGTGACGCTGGACACCCGTTATCTCGGCTTGGGCAACGGACTGGAGGGCGAGGTACGCGCGGCCTGCCGTGCCACCACGGAGCTGCACCGGGAGGACTTCACCCTCACCTGGCAGACGATGCTGGCCCGCGGGATCGCCGTGGTCGGCTCCAGCATCGAGATCGACATGGACATCCAGATCGTCCCCAAGGGCTGACCGGCCGCCGTCGGCGGGGCGGGCAGACGCCCGGCGGGCCGGGCGCCGTCACGGGACCTCCAGCCACCCCTCGTACTCCGCGGCGAACGCGTCGAGGGCCGCGGCGTCCAGGCGCCCGGCCGGGTCCTCCACGACCACCAGCCACTGGGCGTCCTCGGCGTCGTCCTCGCCGGCCAGGGCGTCCCGTACGAGCTGCGGCTCCTCGGTGACCCCGAAGCGGTCGGGCAGTTCGTCGGCCACGTCCTGGGCCGTGTCGCGGTCGGGCAGCACCAGCACATGTCTCACATCGCTCACCCGGACATTCTCCGGCATCCGCGGCCCACGGCTGTCCGCGGGACCAGGGGCGGCCGCCGGTCCCGGCACCCCCGGCCGGACCGGAGGGGCAGGGGCGAGGACCGCTGTCACAGGTGCGTGGGATGCTGGACGGCGATGGCCACCAGAAGGAATTCCACCGACGATCCGCTCGCCCCCGTCACGCTGGCCGTGGGCCAGGAGGACCTGCTCCTGGACCGTGCCGTGCAGCAGGTGGTGGCGGCGGCCCGCGCGTCCGACGCCGACACCGACGTGCGCGACCTGACCTCCGACCAGCTCCAGCCCGGCACACTCGCCGAGCTCACCAGCCCCTCGCTCTTCGCGGAACGCAAGGTGGTGATCGTCCGCAACGCGCAGGACATCTCCGCCGACACGATCAAGGACGTCAAGGCGTACCTCTCCGCGCCCGCCGAGGAGATCACGCTCGTGCTCCTGCACGCGGGAGGGGCCAAGGGCAAGGGCCTGCTGGACGCCGTACGGAAGTCCGGGGCACGCGAGGTCGCCTGCCCCAGGACGACCAAGCCCGCCGAGCGGCTCACCTTCGTCAGGTCGGAGTTCCGGGCGCTCGGGCGTTCCGCCACCCCCGAGGCATGCCAGGCGCTCGTGGACTCCATCGGCAGCGATCTGCGTGAGCTGGCGAGCGCCGTCTCGCAGCTGACCGCCGACGTCGAGGGGACCATCGACGAGGCGGTCGTCGGCCGCTACTACACGGGCCGCGCGGAGGCTTCCTCCTTCACCGTGGCCGACCGCGCGGTCGAGGGCAGGGCCGCGGAGGCGCTGGAGGCGCTGCGCTGGTCCCTGTCGACCGGGGTCGCGCCCGTGCTGATCACCAGCGCCCTCGCCCAGGGGGTCCGCGCGATCGGCAAGCTGTCGTCGGCCCGTGGAGGCCGACCGGCCGACCTCGCGCGGGAACTCGGCATGCCCCCCTGGAAGATCGACCGGGTCCGCCAGCAGATGCGCGGATGGACGCCCGACGGGGTGTCGGTGGCTCTGCGGGCCGTCGCGGCGGCCGACGCCGGGGTCAAGGGCGGCGGGGACGACCCGGAGTACGCCCTGGAGAAAGCCGTGGTCGCGATCGCCCGCGCGGCCCGTTCCGGCGGGCGCTGAGGCACCCGGGGCCCGCCGGAGTCCGGGGACGCCCACGGACGGGAACCCGGGCAGCGCGAAGACCCCGGCAGCGCGAAGGCCCGGGCAGCGCGAAGGCCTGGACAGCGCGAAGGCCCCGGGTCGTGTCCTGGGGAGGACGGGCCCGGGGCCTTCGTTCACACTCGGTGCGCCGCACCCGCGTGGCGAACGCAGGTTCGGTGTGCGGCGCGGGGTGCCGGTCAGGAGCGGGAGAGAGGGCCCGCTGAGTCCGTTCCGGCGTTCACATCACAAAGCTCAGCCCTGGAGGCCGGCCACCTTGACTGCCAGCGCCGACTTCTTGTTGGCGGCGGAGTTCTTGTGGATGACACCCTTCGAGACAGCCTTGTCGAGCGCGCGCGACGCGTCGCGAGCGGCCACGGTGGCCTTCTCGACGTCGCCGGCGGCGGCGGCCTCACGGGCCTTGCGGATCGCGGTCTTGAGCGACGACTTGACGGCCTTGTTGCGCAGGCGCGCCTTCTCGTTCGTCTTGTTCCGCTTGATCTGGGACTTGATGTTCGCCACGAAAGAGCCTTTTCAGGTTCGTTGGATCTTCATTGGAGTGCCGCGCCGCTTCGGAGAGCCACGAGGCACAGCTGCCCACGGTATCAGTCACCCTCGGACCGGCCCAAACCGTTCGCTGCCGCTCAGGCGTGGGACGATGGAAGCTACGTATCGATCCGTCCGACCCGACTTCGACCCGAGACACGGCGTCCGGCGTCTCAAGAATCAGGACCCTGCGTGCCCGCGACTCCTACCCACGTGCCCGAGCCGAGCCGTACCGACCCGGCGCTGATCCGCAACTTCTGCATCATCGCTCACATCGACCACGGCAAGTCGACGCTTGCCGACCGGATGCTTCAGCTGACGGGTGTGGTCGACCAGCGGCAGATGCGCGCTCAGTACCTCGACCGGATGGACATCGAGCGCGAGCGCGGAATCACCATCAAGTCCCAGGCGGTCCGTCTGCCGTGGGCGCCCAACGAGGGCGAGGACCAGGGCAAGACCCACATCCTCAACATGATCGACACCCCCGGCCACGTGGACTTCACCTACGAGGTCTCGCGCTCCCTCGCCGCCTGCGAGGGCACGATCCTGCTCGTCGACGCGGCCCAGGGCATCGAGGCCCAGACCCTCGCCAACCTCTACCTGGCGATGGAGAACGACCTCACCATCGTGCCGGTGCTCAACAAGATCGACCTGCCCGCCGCACAGCCGGAGAAGTTCTCCGAGGAGCTGGCCAACCTCATCGGCTGCCGGCCCGAGGACGTGCTCAAGGTCTCGGCGAAGACCGGGGTCGGCGTGGACGCCCTGCTCGACCGGGTGGTCCGGGACATCCCCGCCCCCGTCGGCCAGGCCGACGCCGCGGCCCGCGCGATGATCTTCGACTCGGTGTACGACCCCTACCGGGGCGTCGTCACCTACGTCAGGGTCGTCGACGGCCAGCTCAACAAGCGTGAGCGCATCAGGATGATGTCGACGGGCGCCACCCACGAGCTGCTGGAGATCGGTGTCTCCTCCCCGGAGATGACCCCGGCCGACGGCATCGGCGTCGGCGAGGTCGGCTACATCATCACCGGCGTGAAGGACGTACGGCAGTCCAAGGTCGGTGACACCATCACCAGCCTCAGCAACGGCGCGACCGAGGCGCTGGGCGGTTACAAGGACCCCAAGCCCATGGTGTTCTCGGGCCTGTACCCGCTGGACGGCTCGGACTACCCGGACCTGCGCGAGGCCCTGGACAAGCTCCAGCTCAACGACGCCGCCCTGGTGTACGAGCCGGAGACCTCGGCCGCCCTCGGCTTCGGCTTCCGTGTCGGCTTCCTCGGCCTGCTCCACCTCGACGTGATCCGCGAGCGGCTGGAGCGCGAGTTCGGCCTGGAGCTCATCGCCACCGCGCCCAACGTGGTCTACCGCGTCGAGATGGAGGACGGCACCGAGCACACCGTCACCAACCCGAGCGAGTTCCCCGAGGGCAAGATCGACAAGGTGCACGAGCCGGTCGTGAGGGCCACGGTCCTGGCGCCCAGCGAGTTCATCGGCGCGATCATGGAGCTCTGCCAGAACCGGCGCGGCACCCTGCTCGGCATGGACTACCTCTCCGAGGACCGGGTCGAGATCCGCTACACCCTGCCGCTGGCCGAGATCGTCTTCGACTTCTTCGACCAGCTGAAGTCGAAGACCCGGGGCTACGCCTCGCTCGACTACGAGCCCACCGGCGAGCAGGCGGCCCAGCTCGTCAAGGTCGACATCCTGCTGCACGGTGACAAGGTCGACGCCTTCTCCGCGGTCACCCACAAGGACAAGGCGTACGCGTACGGCGTCCGGCTCGTCGCCAAGCTGCAGAAGCTCATCCCCCGGCAGAACTTCGAGGTGCCGATCCAGGCCGCCATCGGCTCCCGGGTCATCGCCCGCGAGACCGTCCGCGCCATCCGCAAGGACGTCCTCGCCAAGTGCTACGGCGGTGACATCTCCCGCAAGCGGAAGCTGCTGGAGAAGCAGAAGGAAGGCAAGAAGCGGATGAAGATGGTCGGCAACGTGGAGGTGCCGCAGGACGCGTTCATCTCCGTCCTGTCGACCGACGAGTCCGCCGGCGAGGGCAAGGGCAAGAAGTAGCACCCGGCCGCGCGCCCCGGCCCCGGGGCGCGCGGCATCCCCCGGCCCCCGGGTCGCGCGGGGCCGGAACCACCGACGGGCCCCTGGGCTGCGGACACCTCCGCGGCCCAGGGGCCCGTCGTTCGTTATGAAGCGGCGGCCTGTTGCCCCTTACGCCGCGGACCCGCGCGCTCTAGTCTGAGCAGCACCCCGTTAGTTACTCGCCAGTTAAACAAGCAGGCCGAGCGGGAACGAAAAGCAGGAAGACAAGCAGCAGCACCAAGAAGCCGGTCGTAGCAATGCCGCAGGCCCGGAGGACGTCGTGAGCGACACACAGACCCTGATCGACAGCCGGCCGCCCTCCGTGGCGACCCTCTTCATCGACCGCGTGGCGGCCACCCCGGACGGGGAGGCCTACCGCTACCCCGTGGCGGCGGCCTCCGGGCAGGGGCCCGACGACTGGAAGTCGCTGACCTGGGCGCAGGCGGCGACCCGGGTGTACGCCATCGCGGCCGGTCTGATCGCTCTGGGCGTACGCCCCGAGGAGCGCGTCGCGCTCGCCTCCTCCACCCGTGTCGAGTGGATCCTCGCCGACCTCGGGGTGATGTGCGCCGGCGCCGCGACCACGACGGTCTACCCCTCGACGAACACCGGTGAGTCCGCCTTCATCCTGGCCGACTCCGAGAGCCGGGTCCTGATCGCGGAGGACGCCACCCAGCTGGCGAAGGCCCGGGAGAGCCGGGCCGAGCTGCCCCACCTCGCCCACGTCGTCGTCATCGACCCGGCCGGCGCCGAACCCGCCGATGGCGACCCGGAGGGCTGGCTCCTGACCCTGGCCGAGCTGGAGGCACGGGGCGCCGAACACCTCGAGAAGAACCCGGACGCGATCACCGAGCGGGTAGCCGCGATCACCTCCGACCAGCTGGCGACGCTGATCTACACCTCGGGCACCACCGGCCGTCCCAAGGGCGTACGGCTCCCGCACGACAACTGGTCGTACATGGCCAAGGCCACCGTGGCGACCGGGCTGATCACCGCGGGCGACGTCCAGTACCTCTGGCTGCCGCTCGCCCACGTCTTCGGCAAGGTCCTCACCTCCGGCCAGATCGAGGTCGGCCACGTCACCGCCGTCGACGGCCGTGTCGACAAGATCATCGAGAACCTGCCGGTCGTGCAGCCGACCTACATGGCGGCCGTTCCCCGGATCTTCGAGAAGGTCTACAACGGGGTCGCGGCCAAGGCCCGGGCCGGCGGGGGCGCCAAGTACAAGATCTTCCAGTGGGCGGCCGGGGTGGCCCGCGAGTACGCGCAGGTCTCCCAGGACAACTTCCGGCGCACCGGTACGGCGTCCGTGCCGTTCGCCCTCGGGGCCAAGCACAAGGTGGCCGACACCCTGGTCTTCGCGAAGATCAGGGAGGCCTTCGGCGGGCGGCTCCGTGCCTGCGTCTCCGGTTCGGCCGCCCTCGCCCCCGACATCGGGTTCTTCTTCGCCGGCGCCGGTATCCACATCCTGGAGGGCTACGGCCTCACCGAGTCCAGCGCCGCGTCCTTCGTGAACCCCGGCGAGGCCTACCGCACCGGCACCGTGGGCAAGCCGCTGCCCGGCACGGAGGTGCGGATCGCGGACGACGGCGAGATCCTGCTGCGCGGCCCCGGGGTGATGGAGGGGTACCACCGGCTGCCGGAGAAGACCGCCGAGGTGCTGGAGTCCGACGGCTGGTTCCACACCGGGGACATCGGCGAGCTCTCCCAGGACGGCTATCTGCGGATCACCGACCGCAAGAAGGACCTGATCAAGACGTCCGGCGGCAAGTACATCGCCCCGGCGGAGGTCGAGGGGCAGTTCAAGGCGGTGTGCCCGTTCGTCTCGAACATCCTGGTGCACGGTGCCGACCGGAACTTCTGCACCGCCCTCATCGCGCTCGACGAGCCGACCATCCTCGGCTGGGCCGAGGAGAACGGCCTGGGCGGCAAGCCCTACGCCGACGTGGTGGCCTCCCCGCAGGCCGTCGAGCTCATCGAGGGGTATGTGAAGCGGCTCAACGAGGGCCTCCAGCGCTGGCAGACCATCAAGAAGTTCCGTCTGCTGCCGCGCGACCTGGACATCGAGCACGGCGAGCTGACCCCCAGCCTCAAGCTGAAGCGGCCGGTCGTCGAGCGCGAGTACAAGGACCTCATCGAGGAGATGTACGCGGGCTCACGCGAGGCGTGAGGCCCCGGGCGCCGGGGCGGGGCGCGGACGCGCGCGTCAGGGCCGGGGCCGGCGGATGCGCGGGCGTCCGCCGGCCCCGGCCGTTTCTGTCCGACGTCGATCGTTTCGGTGACTCGGTGCTTATGGGCGCGGCCGGTCTGTCACTCTGTCCTAGGGTCTTTCGTCCTCCGTGTCCGGACGGAAGACCCTGGAGCGTCAGCGGCGTATCGCGAGACCGTCAGGAGCCGCACCGTGGGGCCCATTCCCTTGCAGCGGGACATCGTGCACCGTCCCGGAAGCGTCGTCGCCGGTCAGGGCGACGACCCTCGTTCGGTCGCCCGTACGAGCCTGCCCGGCATTCCGCTGGCCCCCTCCGCGGGCCGCCGGTTCGTCAGGGCCGCCCTCGCCGAGTGGGCCGCGCTCGGCCTGCCCGGGCCCGGGGGCTTCGGCGACCGGCTCGCCGACGACGCGGTGACCGTGGCCAACGAACTGGTCACCAACGCCGTCGTGCACGCCGGTACGGCCGTCGAGCTGCTCCTCCGTCTGGAGGGCGCCTCCGGCGCGGAGCCGGCCGCGCTGGTCCTGGAGATCACCGACCACCATCCCGCGCGGTCGGTGCGCGACGACCCGGAGCAGCGCCCCGATCCCGCCGAGTACGGCCGCGGGCTCCAGCTCGTGGCCACCCTCGCCGAGTCCTGGGGCATCACCTACCGCACCGGACTCAAGACCGTCTGGGCCCGGCTGCCCGCGGACGACTGGAAGGACCTCCCCGCCGCCCCGGGGTCGTCCGGGGAGGCGACGCCCCGCCCCCGCACGGTGGGCGCCCTCGCCGCGGAGGAGGACGACGGGCGGGACAGCGGTCTGGCCGGGCGCGGGGCGCTCTCCTTCCTGGCCGAGGCGTCCGACCTGCTCGCCGGCCAGCTCGATGAGGACCTGGTGGCCTCGACGGCGGGTCAGCTGGTGGTGGACCGGCTCGCCGACTGGTGCGCGATCTGGCTGGAGAGCGAGGGCGGCGGCCCGGGGGCGGCCCCGCGGCTCGCCGGGGTCTGGCACCGCGACGAGGCGGCGGTCGACCTGCTGCGCCCGGCGCTGGAGAAGGAGCCGTTCCGCTTACCCGCCGGGGTGGGGCCGGGCGCCGTCCCCGTGCCGTGGCCGCGCGACGCCCAGGACGGGCGCGGGGGCACCGCCGGCACCGTCCTCGCCCACGGCATCGCCTCCGGCGGACGCACGCTCGGCGCCGTGCTCGTCGGCCGGGAGGGCGTCGCGCACTTCCCGGGTGAGGTCGCCGCACTCGTCGCCGACTTCGTACGCCGCGTCGGCCTCGCCGTGGGAGCCGCACGGGCCTACACCCGGCAGGCCACCATCAGCCGCATCCTGCAGCGCGGCCTGCTGCCCAGCAAGGTCGCCGACATACCGGGTGTCAGCAGCGCCCTGGTGTACGAACCGGGCGACGACGGGGTGGTCGGGGGAGACTTCTACGACCTCTTCCCCTGCCCCGGCGGCCGCTGGTGCTTCGTCCTCGGCGACGTCCAGGGCAGCGGACCGGAGGCCGCCGTCGTCACCGGCCTCGCCCGGCCCTGGCTGCGGCTGCTGTCCCGGGAGGGCTTCAGCGTCGGCGAGGTCCTGGACCGGCTCAACCGGCTCCTGCTCGACGACGCCATGGAGGCCGCCGAGGCCGCAGCCCTGATGGTCGCGGCGGCGGGCGGCCAGCAGATCCAGGACGGCTCCCAGTCCCGCTTCCTCTCGCTGCTCTACGGCGACCTCGTGCCGCTGCCCGGCGGCGGGGTGCGCTGCACCGTGGCCAGCGCCGGGCACCCGCTGCCGCTGCTGCTGCGCCCCGACGGCCTCGTACGCCCGGCGGCCGAGCCGCAGGTCCTGCTCGGCGTCGTCGAGGACGTGGCGTACGAGAGCCAGAGCTTCGAGCTGGCACCGGGCGACAGCCTTCTCTGCGTCACCGACGGGGTGACCGAGCGGCGCTCCGGGCGGCTGATGTTCGACGACGGCGACGGGCTCGCGCAGGCTCTGGCCGCCTGTGCGGGGCTGTCGGCGGACGGCATCGCCGACCGGATCAGGCGGGCCGTCCACGCGTTCGCCGAGCAGCCGCCCGACGACGACCTCGCGCTGCTCGTGCTCCAGGTCGGCCCGCCGGAGCGTGGAGGGGAAAGCACCGGCGACGGGTGACAATGGACGGTATGCCTTCCGTACTGCCCGATGGTGAACCCGTGCCCGACGACGGGGCCCTGCCTCGCCATGCCCTGGAAGGCGCCGCCGACCGGCCGCTCGGCTTCTACCTGCACGTGCCCTACTGCGCGACCCGCTGCGGGTACTGCGACTTCAACACCTACACCGCGACCGAGCTGCGTGGCTCCGGGGGCGCTCTGGCCTCCCGGGACAACTACGCGGCGCACCTGGTCGAGGAGGTGCGCCAGGCCCGCAAGGTGCTCGGTGACGACCCGCGCCCGGTCCGCACCGTCTTCGTCGGCGGTGGTACGCCCACGCTGCTGCCCGCCGCCGACCTCGTCAGGATGCTCGCGGCGATCCGGGAGGAGTTCGGGCTGGCGGACGACGCGGAGATCACCACGGAGGCCAATCCCGAGTCCGTCGGCCCGGCCTATCTCCAGGCCCTGCGGGAGGGCGGTTTCAACCGGATCTCCTTCGGGATGCAGAGTGCCCGGCAGCACGTCCTGAAGATCTTGGACCGCACCCACACCCCGGGGCGGCCCGAGGCCTGCGTCGCCGAAGCCCGCGCGGCCGGGTTCGAGCACGTCAACCTCGACCTGATCTACGGCACCCCGGGGGAGTCGGACGACGACTGGCGGGCCTCCCTGGACGCGGCGATCGGCGCGGGCCCCGACCATGTGTCCGCCTACGCGCTGATCGTGGAGGAGGGCACCCAGCTGGCCCGGCGCATCCGGCGCGGCGAGGTCCCGATGACCGACGACGACGTCCACGCCGACCGCTACCTGATCGCCGACGAGGCGATGGCCGCCGCGGGCTTCTCCTGGTACGAGGTCTCCAACTGGTCCCGCACGCCCGAGGGGCGCTGCCTGCACAACGAGCTGTACTGGCGCGGCGCCGACTGGTGGGGCGCGGGTCCCGGGGCGCACAGCCACGTCGGCGGTGTGCGCTGGTGGAACGTCAAGCACCCCGGGGCGTACGCACAGGCGCTCGCCGAGGGCCGCTCGCCCGGGGCGGGCCGTGAGGTCCTCGGCGACGAGGACCGGCGGGTGGAGCGCATCCTGCTGGAGTTGAGGCTCGTGGAGGGCTGCCCGCTGTCCCTGCTGGCACCGGCCGGACTGGCCGCGGCGGGCAGGGCGGTGGCGGACGGACTGCTGGAGCCCGGACCGTTCGGTGAGGGCCGCGCGGTCCTGACCCTGCGGGGGCGGCTGCTGGCGGACGCGGTGGTCCGGGACCTCGTCGACTGACACCCCGGGGCGTGCGCGGGCCCGCGCACGCCCCGGGTGGTCCGGTGCCCTCAGGCGGGCAGGGTGACGAAGTCGATCAGTTCCTCGACCCGCCCCAGCAACTGGGGCTCCAGGTCCTTGTACGAGTTGACCCGGGACAGGATGTGCTGCCAGGCCGCCCCGGTGTTCTCCGGCCATCCCAGCGCCCGGCACACCCCCGTCTTCCAGTCCTGGCCGCGCGGCACCACCGGCCACGCCTCGATCCCCACGGACGAGGGCTTCACGGCCTCCCAGACGTCGATGTACGGATGCCCCACCACGAGCACGTGCCCGTCGGTGACCTGTGCGGCGATCCGGGACTCCTTCGAGCCCGGCACCAGATGGTCGACCAGCACACCGAGCCGGGCACCCGGGCCCGGGGCGAACTCCCGGACGATCGCCGGAAGGTCGTCGACGCCCTCCAGGTACTCCACCACCACGCCCTCGATGCGCAGGTCGTCGCCCCAGACCCGCTCCACGAGCTCGGCGTCGTGCCGCCCCTCCACATAGATGCGGCCCGCCCGGGCCACCCGCGCCCGCGCCCCGGGCACCGCCACCGACCCGGACGCCGTACGGGCCGGGCGGACCGGGCCGCCGGCCGACGGGCGGACGAGGGTGACGACCTTGCCCTCCAGCAGGAAGCCGCGCGGTTCCATCGGGAACACCCGGTGCTTGCCGAAACGGTCCTCCAGGGTGACCGCAGGACCCTGGGCCGTCTTCTCGCACCGGATCACCGCACCGCAGAAACCGGTGGACACCTCCTCCACCACGAGATCGGGCTCGGCGGGGACCTCGGGAACGGGGGCGGACCTCTTCCACGGCGGGGTCAGATCCGGCTGATAGCTGCGCATGGACCGACGATAGGCCGAGGCCCGTTCACGACACGCCGAACCGGTCCGCCAGCCGGGCGCGCTGCGCCCGTACGAACGCCGCGTCCACCACCGCCCCGTGGCCCGGGACGTACAGCGCGTCCTCGCCGCCCAGCTCCAGCAGCCGGTCCAGCGCGGCCGGCCAGCGGGCGGGCACGGCGTCGGGGCCCGCCTGCGGTTCGCCTGACTCCTCGACCAGATCGCCGCAGAGCACCACGACCGGGGAGCCCGGCACCAGCACCGCCAGGTCGTGGCCGCTGTGCCCCGGACCCACGTTCGCCAGCAGCACCTGGAGGCCGCCGCCCAGGTCGAGCGTCCAGTCACCGCTCACCTGGTGGCGTGGGACCACCAGGGCGTCCGTCGCCGCCGTGGCGTCCTCCTCGTCCACCCCGTGGCGCAGAGCGTCCGCGCGCAGCTCCGCCGCCCCCCGGGACAGCAGCTCCGCCGTGCCGACCGCCCCGTAGACCTCGGCCCCGGCGAAGGCGGCGGTGCCCAGCACATGGTCGAAGTGCGGGTGGCTCAGTGCGATATGCGTCACCCTCCGGCCGAGCAGGCCCTCGGCCTGGGCCCGCAGCTCGGCCCCTTCCCGGAGCGTGGAGCCGGTGTCGTAGAGGAGCGCGCCCTCCGCCCCGGCCACCAGCGCGGCGGTCGCGTCCCAGCGGGGGAGGCGCCGGCGCCCCGTACCGTCGCCCAACCGCTCCCAGCCGAAGTCTTCCCAAGAGACGTCCATGCGACGACGCTATCGGCAACGACCTGGGCCCTCGCGCGACGGCCTGGCCGGTCGCCCTTGCCCCGGGCCCACCCCGCCCCCGTACACTGACCGGGGATTGCTGGCACTCGAACGCACAGAGTGCCAGGCAGGGACCGGAGAACGACAGCTGGAGGTGTGCGCGGTGCTCAGCGAACGCAGACTCGAAGTGCTGCGCGCCATCGTCCAGGACTACGTCGGCACCGAGGAGCCCGTCGGCTCGAAGGCGCTCACGGAGCGGCACAACCTGGGGGTCTCCCCGGCGACCGTCCGTAACGACATGGCGGTGCTGGAGGACGAGGGCTTCATCGCCCAGCCGCACACCAGTGCGGGGCGCATCCCCACGGACAAGGGGTACCGGCTCTTCGTCGACAAGCTCGCGGGCGTCAAGCCCCTGTCGTCGCCGGAGCGCCGCGCGATCCAGAACTTCCTCGTCGGCGCGGTCGACCTCGACGACGTCGTGGGCCGTACCGTCCGGCTGCTGGCGCAGCTGACCCGGCAGGTCGCCGTCGTGCAGTACCCCTCGCTGACCCGTTCGACCGTGCGGCACGTGGAGCTGCTCTCGCTGGCTCCCGCCCGGCTGATGCTCGTCCTGATCACGGATACGGGCCGCGTCGAGCAGCGTATGATCGACTGCCCTGCCCCGTTCGGGGACGCCCCTCTGGCGGATCTGCGGGCCCGGCTCAACAGCCGGGTCGTCGGGCGCCGCTTCGCGGACGTCCCGCAGCTGGTGCAGGACCTGCCGGAATCCTTCGAGACCGAGGACCGGGCGACCGTGTCCACGGTCCTGTCCGTCCTTCTCGAAACTCTGGTCGAAGAGACGGAGGAGCGGCTGATCATCGGCGGCACCTCCAACCTCACCCGCTTCGGGCACGACTTCCCTGTGATGATCCGGCCGGTGCTGGAAGCACTGGAGGAGCAGGTCGTGCTGCTGAAGCTGCTCGGTGAGGCCACGGACTCAGGCATGACCGTACGGATCGGGCACGAGAACGCCCACGAGGGCCTCAACTCCACGTCCGTCGTCGCGGTCGGCTACGGTTCGGGCGACGAGGCAGTCGCCAAACTCGGCGTGGTCGGACCGACCCGCATGGACTACCCCGGAACGATGGGAGCGGTACGCGCAGTGGCACGTTACGTCGGACAGATCCTGGCGGAGTCGTAAGTGGCCACGGACTACTACGCCGTACTCGGCGTGCGCCGCGACGCTTCCCAGGACGAGATCAAGAAGGCATTCCGCAGACTCGCCCGCGAGCTGCACCCGGATGTCAACCCCGATCCGAAGACCCAGGAGCGGTTCAAGGAGATCAACGCCGCCTACGAGGTGTTGTCGGACCCGCAGAAGAAGCAGGTCTACGACCTCGGCGGCGACCCGCTGTCCGCCTCGGGCGGCGGCGGTGGCGCGGGAGGCTTCGGAGCCGGCGGCTTCGGCAACTTCAGCGACATCATGGACGCGTTCTTCGGCAACGCAGCGCAGCGCGGGCCCCGTTCGCGCACCCGGCGCGGCCAGGACGCGATGATCCGGCTGGAGATCGACCTCAACGAGGCGGCCTTCGGCACCACCAAGGACATCCAGGTCGACACGGCCGTCGTCTGTACGACGTGCAGCGGCGAGGGTGCCGCGCCCGGCACCTCCGCGCAGACCTGTGACATGTGCCGCGGCCGTGGCGAGGTCTCCCAGGTCACCCGGTCCTTCCTCGGCCAGGTCATGACCTCGCGCCCCTGCCCGCAGTGCCAGGGCTTCGGCACGGTCGTGCCGACCCCGTGCCCCGAGTGCGCCGGTGACGGCCGCACCCGTTCGCGGCGCACCCTGACCGTGAAGATCCCCGCGGGCGTCGACAACGGCACCCGGATCCAGCTCGCGGGCGAGGGCGAGGTCGGCCCCGGCGGCGGCCCCGCCGGCGACCTGTACGTCGAGATCCACGAGCTGTCGCACGCCGTGTTCCAGCGGCGCGGTGACGACCTGCACTGCACGGTCACCCTTCCGATGACGGCCGCGGCCCTCGGCACCCAGGTGCCGCTGGAGACGCTGGACGGCCTGGAGGAGATCGACATCCGGCCGGGTACCCAGTCCGGCCAGTCCGTCCCGCTGCACGGGCGGGGCGTCACGCACCTGCGCGGCGGTGGTCGCGGCGACCTGATCGTGCACGTCGAGGTGATCACCCCGACCAAGCTCGACCCCGAGCAGGAGCGGCTGCTGCGGGAGCTGTCGAAGCTGCGTGGCGAGGAGCGGCCCACCGGCCAGTTCCAGCCGGGCCAGCAGGGGCTGTTCTCCCGGCTGAAGGACGCCTTCAACGGGCGCTGAACCCGCTTCGGCACCCGTCCCGCACCGCCCGCCGGTCCCGTACCGGCGGGCGGTGCGGCGTTGCGTCCGGGAGGAGCCGCGGGGCGGTGCCTGCTGATTCGGAGCGTCGTGCGGGACGTGGCACGATGCGGTCATGTCCTTGGCGCTGACCGATCTGAGCCGGTATCCCGTCGTGCAGGCCCCGATGGCCGGCGGAGCCTCCGGTCCGCCCCTGGCCGCCGCCGTCGCCGACGCCGGGGGGCTCGGGTTCCTCGCCGCCGGCTACAAGACGGCGGACGGCATGTACCAGGAGATCAAGCAGCTGCGCGCGCTGACCGGCCAGCCGTTCGGCGTGAACCTCTTCATGCCGCAGCCCCCGCTCGCCGACCTCAGCGCCGTCGAGGTCTACCGCCACCAGCTCGCCGGTGAGGCAGCCTGGTACGAGACCCCGCTCGGCGACCCGGACCCCGGAGGCGACGACGGCTACGAGGCGAAGGTCGCGATCCTGCTGGAGGACCCCGTCCCGGTGGTCTCCTTCACCTTCGGCTGCCCCGCCCGCGAGGTCCTCGACGCGTTCGCCGCGGCCGGTACGTTCACCGTCGTGACGGTGACCTCCGCCCAGGAGGCGCGGAACGCGCAGTGGGCGGGCGCCCACGCCGTCTGCGTCCAGGGCGTCGAGGCGGGCGGCCACCAGTCCACGCACCGCGACGACCCGCAGGGCGGACTCACCGGCACCGGACTCCTCACCCTCGTCGCCGAGGTCCGCGAGAGCGTCCAGCTGCCCCTCGTCGCGGCCGGGGGGCTGATGCGCGGATCCCAGATCGCCGCCGTGCTGGCGGCGGGCGCGGACGCCGCGCAGCTGGGAACGGCGTTCCTGGTCTGCCCGGAGTCGGGCGCGCACGTGCTGCACAAACAGGCCCTGACCAACCCGCTCTTCGTGACGACGGCCCTGACCCGCGCCTTCTCCGGGCGTCCGGCCCGCGGGCTGGTCAACCGCTTCGTCCGGGAGCACGGGCCGTACGCCCCCGCCGCCTACCCGCAGGTGCACCAGCTGACCGGCGGACTGCGCAAGGCCGCAGCCCGGACCGGGGACGCCCAGGGCATGGCGCTGTGGGCGGGGCAGGGCCACCGGATGGCACGCGAGCTGCCCGCCGGTGAACTCGTGCAACTGCTCGCCGCCGAGACGGATGCCGCGCGTGCGGCAGTGAGTGGGAGGAGCACCCGGTGACGGCACCGGTCTTCGTCGTCGAACACCTGGCTGACGGGCCGGAGTTCGTGCTGGAGGGACCCGAGGGGAGGCACGCCGTCTCGGTGAAGCGGCTGAACCCCGGTGAGGAGGTCGTCCTCACCGACGGACGCGGTCGCTGGGCGGAGGGCGTCGTCCGCGCGGCCGAGGGCAAGGACCGGCTCGTGGTCGGCCTCACGGCGGTGCGGGAGGAGCCCGTGCCCGCCCCCCGGATCACCGTCGTCCAGGCGCTCCCCAAGGGCGACCGGGGCGAGGTCGCCGTGGAGACGATGACCGAGACGGGTGTGGACGCGATCGTGCCCTGGCAGGCCTCGCGCTGCATCACGCAGTGGAAGGGCGACCGGGGGCTCAAGTCCCTGGCCAAGTGGCGCACCACCGCCCGTGAAGCGGGCAAGCAGTCGCGTCGGGTGCGCTTCTGCGAGGTGTCCGAGGCGATGACGACCAAGCAGGTCGCCGCGCTGCTGGCCGGGGCGGACTTCGCGGGTGTCCTGCACGAGGACCGGGATGTGCCCAGCGCCGCGCTGGCCACCGCCGAACTCCCGGTACGGGGCTCGATCGTGCTGGTCGTCGGTCCGGAGGGCGGTGTCTCCCCGCAGGAGCTCGCGGTCTTCGCCGAGGCCGGGGCCCCGCCCTACCGGCTCGGCCCGAGCGTGCTGCGCACCTCGACGGCGGGGACGGCCGCGGCGGCGTTGCTGATGGGACGTACGGGACGCTGGGGCTGACACCGGCACGCGGGCCGTTCCCCGGTCGGCTGCGGGCCTGGTGAGCCCCGGGGCCCTGTGCCGCGTCGTCCCGTGCTCCGGCCCCGCCCGCCCCGGGGGCCTGACGCCACCCCGGGCCCGGTGCCCCCACGTCCCGCCCCGCGTCGCGTGCCACCCCGGGTCCCGCCGTGCCGTCCACCGGGCCGGATAGCATGCCGGAGTACCGATCACGTCCACCGAGCGGCGCCCCAGGCGGGGCACGCTCACCCCACGCGACCGAGGAGGCCGGGGCATGGCGGGAGAACCGCAGTCCGACTGCCTGTTCTGCAAGATCGTCACGGGCGACATCCCGGCGACCATCGTCCGCGAGAGCGAGACGACCGTCGCCTTCCGCGACATAAACCCCCAGGCCCCCACCCACGTCCTGGTCATCCCGAAGGTGCACTACCCGGACGCCGCCTCGCTCGCCGTGGCCGAGCCGCAGATCGCCGCCGACGTGCTGCGCGAGGCCGGACTCGTCGCCGCCGACGAGAAGATCGACGAGAGCGGCTACCGCATCGTCCTGAACACCGGTTCCGGCGCGGGCCAGACCGTCTTCCACACGCACGCGCACGTCCTGGGCGGACGCGGCATGACGTGGCCCCCCGGCTAGAGCGGCCCGCACACCCATGTCCGCACGCGAACTCGTCGTCCTCGGCACCGCCAGCCAGGTGCCGACCCGGCACCGCAACCACAACGGCTACCTGCTGCGCTGGGACGGCGAGGGCATCCTCTTCGACCCCGGCGAGGGCACCCAGCGCCAGATGCTGCGGGCGGGCGTCGCCGCCCACGACATCGACCGGATCTGCGTCACGCACTTCCACGGCGACCACTCGCTGGGCCTGGCCGGGGTGATCCAGCGGATCAACCTGGACCAGGTCCCGCATCCCGTCACCGCCCACTTCCCGGCGAGCGGGCAGCACTTCTTCGACCGGCTGCGCTACTCCACCGCCTACCGGGAGTCCGTCGAGCTGACCGAGGCCCCGGTCGCAGCCGACGGGGTCCTCGCCACCACCGGCGCGTACACCCTGGACAGCCGCAGGCTCTCGCACCCCGTCGAGTCCTACGGCTACCGGCTGACCGAACCCGACCGGCGGCGGATGCTCCCCGAGAAGCTCGCCGAACACGGCATCGCGGGACCCGACGTCGGGCGGCTCCAGCGGGACGGGGTCCTCGGCGGCGTACCGGTCGAGGCGGTCTCCGAACCCCGCCGCGGCCAGCGGTTCGCGTTCGTCATGGACACCCGGCTCTGCGACGGCGCCTTCGCGCTCGCCGAGGGATGCGACATGCTGGTCATCGAGTCGACGTTCCTCGACGAGGACGGCCGGCTCGCCGCCGACCACGGCCACCTCACCGCCGGACAGGCGGCCCGGGTGGCCAGGGAGTCGGGCGTGCGGCACCTCGTGCTCACGCACTTCTCCCAGCGCTACCCCGACCCCCAGGCCTTCGAGGACCAGGCCAGGGCGGCCGGCTTCGACGGCGAACTGACCGTCGCCCGGGACCTGATCACGGTCCCCGTACCCACCCGCCACCCGTAACCAGTAACGAGATCCCCCGTGCACCTCCCCAAAGCAGAACTCCACCTCCACATCGAAGGGACCCTCGAACCCGAGCTGGCCTTCGCGCTCGCCGCCCGCAACGGCGTCGACCTGCCCTACACGGACACCGAGGAGCTGCGCACCGCGTACCTCTTCGACGACCTCCAGAGCTTCCTCGACCTCTACTACGCCCTCATGGCGGTGCTGCGCACCGAGGACGACTTCGCCGAGCTGGCCGACGCCTACCTCACCCGAGCCGCCGCCCAGGGCGTCCGCCACGCGGAGATCTTCTTCGACCCGCAGGCCCACACCGCCCGGGGCGTGCCGATCGGCACCGTCGTCGAAGGACTGGGCAGGGCGCTGGAGCGCAGCGAGGAGACGCACGGCGTCTCCACCCAGCTGATCATGTGCTTCCTGCGGGACGAGTCCGCCGAGTCGGCGCTCGCGACCCTGGAGGCGGCCGAGCCGTACCTGCACCGCATCAGCGCCGTCGGCCTCGACTCGGCCGAGGTCGGCCACCCGCCGGTCAAGTTCCGTGAGGTCTACGAGGCGGCCGGCGCGCTCGGCCTGCGCAAGGTCGCCCACGCCGGCGAGGAGGGCCCGCCCGCCTACATCCGCGAGGCCCTGGACGTCCTGGGCGTCGAGCGCATCGACCACGGGCTGCGCTGTATGGAGGACCCGGAGCTGGTGGAGCGGCTCGTCGCCGACCGGGTGCCGCTGACGCTCTGCCCGCTGTCCAACGTACGGCTGCGCGCCGTCGGGACCCTGGAGGAGCACCCGCTGCGGGCCATGATGGACGCCGGACTGCTCTGCACGGTCAACTCCGACGACCCCGCCTACTTCGGCGGATACGTGGGCGACACCTTCCACGCCGTCCACGAGGCGCTCGGCCTGGACCGCGAGCAGCTGCGCACCCTGGCCCGCAACTCCTTCGAGGCGGCCTTCCTCGACCACGACGAGGAGCGCAGGGCGCGCTACCTCGCCGAGGTCGAGGCCTACGTGTTCGACTGACCGCCCCCGCCGGCGGTCCGGAAGGCGCTGCGCACCGGCCGCCTTCGCCGCAGCGCGGGCACGCTGATCTCCGCCACGGCCTGTTCCGGCGCGCCCAGTTCGGGCACCGCGCCGGGCAGGCTGCCGGTCGTGGCGGCCAGCAGCGCGGCCGGGGCGCCGCCCCGGCGCCGTACCGAACCCGGCACCAGCGGCCGGCCCCCGGTGTGCAGTGCGACCGCGGTGACCGGAGCCGCGACCAGCAGGGTGGCGGAGCCCAGGATCAGCCCCATCACGGTGTAGCCCGCCTGCTCGGAGAGCACACTGCCCAGCACCGGGCCGCAGGCCGTGCCCACGGACGCCGCCGAGCCCGCCAGGACCGCCCACCGGCCGCGCACGTCCAGTGAGGCGGCCAGCCCGATCAGGTACGACAGGACCACCGGGTAGAAGGTGTTCCACACGATCTCGCCGGTCGCGAACGCGCCCAGGTCACCGGCCGACGAGCTGAGCACGATGCTCCCGGCGATGATCGTCGTCCCGACACCGACCGGCACCGCCCGGCCGAGCCGTGCCCCCAGCACCCCCGCTCCCATGACGCCCAGGAGCCCGGCCCCGAGCGCGGCGGCGAACACCGCGCCGATGGCCACCTCGGAGAGCCCGACCTGCTCGGCCCCGATACGACTGCTCACGCCCCACAGCGCGTTCTGTGCCATGGACCAGACGAGCATGCCGCCCGCCAGCACCAGGCCCGACCGCCGGTGCGGCAGCCGTCCCCGTGCCGGCGTGGCCGTACCCGCCGCCGCGGCGCCCTCCAGCCGTGAGGTGGCCGGCCAGACCAGCAGTGCGACGAGCGCGATGGACGCGAACGGCAGCCGGTGGCCGCCGCCGAGGTGAGGGATCGTCAGGTAGAGGGCGCCGGCCGTCCCCGAGACGCTCAGCAGCCCCAGGGACGAGGTCCGGTGCGGGTCGCGCTGCGCGGCGATACCGGCCACGGCCACCGCGGTCGCCGTACCGGAGCCGAGCCCGCCGACCACCACACCGGCGACGACCAGCGGCACCGAACCGGTCAGCGCCGCGCAGCCGTAGCCCAGCGCGGTCAGCACCAGTCCGGTCCGTGCCGTCCGGCCCGCCCCGTACCGCTCCACGCGTCCCGCCAGCGTGAAGCCGGCCGAGGCGGAGCTCAGCAGCAGGGCGCTGCCGACCATCCCGGCCTGGGCGGTGGTCAGTTCGAGGTGGACGCCGAGGCGTCCGACGATGGTGGGGAGCAGATAGGCGGCGAGGTAACCGGCGGTGAACACGGCGACCAGGGGCCACGCGGCGCGCGGGCGCGAGGACATGGGCGTTCCTGAGGACATGCCGAAGAAGGCAGGAAGAAGGCAGGGGAAGGTGGAGCGAAGGGTGGCGCGAAAGCGGCGAAAGCCAGAAAAAGCGGGAGACGCGGCACTCGTCGTCAACTGTCCCGAACGGTGCTCGCGGGCCAATTTGTATCAAGCGCGTGCGGCGGACGGAAAGGCGACCCGCTGTGATCTGGGCCACTTATATGTTTAGGGGCGTCACCGCCGGGTAGCAGCGCATGTTTACGCAGGTCGGGACAGTGTGGCCCGATACGGCGGAGGCCCGGCGGACGGGAAGCCGAGTCGGGCACACTGGCCGGAACTCGCACGTCCAGATCCGTCGGGGCCGGGAGGCGCACGGTGAGCACACACAACCCAGGAATCGACCCGCTGCTCGGGCTGCGCGCCCCGCAGGATCCGGCCTGCGACGTCTTCCTCACCGGCACGGTCTTCCTGGACATCGTCTTCACCGGCCTCGACAGCGCACCCGTGCGCGGCACGGAGTCCTGGGCCCGGGGCATGGGCTCCAGCCCGGGCGGGGTCGCCAACATGGCCACCGCGCTCGCCCGGCTCGGACTGCACACCTCGCTGGCCGCCGCGTTCGGCGACGACCACTACGGCGAGTACTGCTGGGACGCCCTCGAACAGGGCGAGGGCATCGACCTGTCGATGTCGCACACCGTCCCCGGCTGGCACTCACCGGTCACCGTCTCCATGGCGTACGAGGGCGAGCGCACGATGGTCTCGCACGGCCACGAGGCCCCGGCCCCCGCCACCACCCCGCTGCCGGGCCGCACCTTCCCGTACTGCCCGCCGCGGGCCCGCGCCGCCGTCGCCTCGCTCACGCCGGGCCGCAGCGAACCGTGGGTGGCCGCCGCGGCCCGCGAGGGCGCCATGATCTTCGCCGACGTCGGTTGGGACGAGACCGGCCGCTGGGACCTGGACGCGCTGCCCGACCTCGGGCACTGCCTGGCCTTCCTCCCGAACGCCGAGGAGGCCATGCGCTACACCCGTACCGACTGCCCGCGCGCCGCCGCCCACGCCCTGGCCGAACGGGTGCCGCTCGCCGTCGTCACGCTGGGCGCCGAGGGCGCGTACGCGGTCGACGGGGCCACCGGGGCCGCCGCCGAGGTCCCCGCCATCGAGGTGGAGGCCCTGGACCCCACCGGGGCCGGGGACGTCTTCGTCGCCGGGTTCGTCACCGGGACCCTGGCCGGCTGGCCGATGGCCGACCGGCTCGCCTTCGCCGGACTGACCGCGGCGCTCTCGGTGCAGGAGTTCGGCGGCTCGCTCTCCGCGCCCGGCTGGACGGAGGTCGCCGCCTGGTGGCAGCGGGTACGCACCTGCGCCGGTCAGGACCCGGCCGCCCTGGAGCGGTACGCCTTCCTGGAGGATCTGCTGCCCGCCGCCGACCGGGCCTGGCCGCTGCGCCGGGCCGTACCGACCATCGGCTTCGGCAGCGAGGGGCGGACGCCGACGGGGTAAAACCTCTCGGTGTCGCCCGCGCGGAGACGTACGCTGGTAGTCCGGTGGACGTCGACCGGCGACGCCCCTCAACGGGAGGTATGCGCAGGCCCGAGGGCCGGCCCATGACTCACTCACCCACACAGCCACAGGCGCGTGCCCACATCACGGTTCCGCCCGCTCACCCCATGGTGATGCTGCTCGGATCAGGGGACTCGCTCCTGCGCGTGATCGAAACGGCGTTCCCGGCCGTCGACATCCATGTCCGGGGCAATGAGATAAGCGCGACCGGAGACGCGGCGGACGTCGCCCTGGTCCAGCGCCTTTTCGACGAGATGCTGCTGGTGCTCCGCACCGGGGCGCCGATGACGGAGGATGCTGTGGAACGCTCGATCGCCATGCTCAGGGCGAGCGGCGACGGCGCCGACGGTGCCGAGACCCCCGCCGAGGTGCTCACCCAGAACATCCTCTCCAACCGCGGCCGCACGATCCGCCCGAAGACGCTCAACCAGAAGCGGTACGTCGACGCGATCGACCGGCACACGATCGTCTTCGGCATCGGTCCGGCGGGCACCGGCAAGACCTATCTGGCCATGGCGAAGGCGGTCCAGGCCCTGCAGTCCAAGCAGGTCAGCCGGATCATCCTGACCCGGCCCGCCGTCGAGGCGGGGGAGCGGCTCGGCTTCCTGCCCGGCACGCTCTTCGACAAGATCGACCCGTATCTGCGCCCGCTCTACGACGCGCTGCACGACATGCTCGACCCCGACTCGATCCCCCGGCTGATGGCCGCGGGCACGATCGAGGTGGCGCCGCTGGCGTACATGAGGGGCAGGAGCCAGCCTGTGTTCACGAAAGTCCTGACTCCGGACGGCTGGCGCCCCATCGGCGACCTTCAAGTCGGTGACCTGGTGATCGGCTCGAACGGGGAGCCGACACCGGTTCTAGGCGTTTTCCCGCAGGGCGAGCGGGACATCTATCGCGTCACCGCCCAGGACGGCTCATGGACCCTCTGCTGTGGTGAGCATCTGTGGACGGTTCGGACCGCTTCAGACAAGCGACGTGACAAGCCGTGGAGGGTCCTGGAGACCCAGGAGATGATCGGCGACCTCAGAGCGGCGCACGCCCGCCGGTACGAGTTGCCGATGCTCACAGCACCGGTCTGTTTCCCCGAGCGGGAGGTCCCACTGGACCCGTATGCCCTGGGCCTGATGCTTGGGGACGGCTGTGTCTCGGGACGTCGTACGCCTTCCTTCGCCACGGCGGACCCGGAATTGGTCTCTGCGCTGGAGATGGCGGTTCCTGGTGTCAAGGTGCGGTCGCGTGGTGGATACAACGACCTCGTCAACCGGTTGCCGACGCCTGGCGACGCCGAAGGAGGCCTGCTGACCCACCCGCTCAAGCAGGCGCTGCGCACCTTGGACCTGCTCGGCAGCAAGTCGTACTCCGCGTTCGTGCCGGACGACTACTTGCACAACTCGGCAGAGGTCCGTCTCGCTGTCCTGCAAGGGTTGCTCGACACCGACGGTGACCCCGTCACGCGGAAAGACCGTACCTGCCGGATCCGGTACTCGACGGCGTCCCTCCTCCTGCGCGATGACGTCGTCGCGCTCGTCCAGTCGCTCGGTGGCGTCGCGTACACCAGCCGCCGCAGCGCCGAGGGCCGCGAGCAGGGTACGGCGACCGCCGCGCACCGATACGACACGCACGTCATCGACATCCGGCTCCCCGAAGGCATCGAGCCCTTCCGGCTCGCCCGCAAGGCCGAGAAGTACCACGCGGCCGAGGGCGGCGGCCGCCCGATGCGCTTCATCGACAGCATCGAACCTGCCGGCCGTGAAGAAACCGTGTGCATCCAGGTCGCGGCCGAGGACTCGCTGTACGTCACGCAGGACTACCTGCTGACGCACAACACCCTGAACGACGCCTTCATCATCCTGGACGAGGCGCAGAACACCAGCGCCGAACAGATGAAGATGTTCCTGACCCGCCTCGGCTTCGACTCGAAGATCGTCATCACCGGTGACGTCACCCAGGTCGACCTGCCGAGCGGCACCAAGAGCGGTCTGCGACAGGTGCAGGAGATCCTCGAAGACGTGGAGGACGTGCACTTCTCCCGGCTCACCTCCCAGGATGTGGTCCGGCACAAGCTCGTCGGCCGTATCGTCGACGCGTACGAGAAGTACGACAACGCACAGGGCCCCACCGGCCGCAACGGGAAGTAGTCGCAGCGCACCATGTCGATCGACGTCAACAACGAGTCCGGAACCGAGGTCGACGAGCAGGCGGTCCTCGACATCGCCCGCTACGCCCTCGCCCGGATGCGGATCCACCCGCTGTCCGAGCTCTCGGTGATCGTGGTGGACGCCGCCGCCATGGAGCAGCTCCACATCCAGTGGATGGACCTCCCGGGTCCGACGGATGTCATGTCCTTCCCGATGGACGAGCTGCGTCCGCCGGCCAAGGACGACGAGGAGCCCCCGCAGGGGCTCCTCGGTGACATCGTCCTGTGCCCGGAGGTCGCCAAGAGGCAGGGCGAGGAAGCCCCGACCGGGCACTCCATGGACGAGGAGCTGCAACTGCTCACCGTCCACGGGGTGCTGCACCTCCTCGGGTACGACCACGAGGAGCCGGACGAGAAGGCCGAGATGTTCGGCCTCCAGGCCGCGATCGTCGACGGCTGGCGCGGTGAGCGCGGACTGACCGGTCCGTCCCCCGCCCCCACCGTCTCGTGAGCGTCGGTCTTCTCTCCGGCGCCGTCCTGCTGGTCGTCGTCGGCTGGCTGGCGGCCTGCGCCGAGGCCGGGATCGCCCGCACGTCGAGCTTCCGGGCCGCCGAGGCCGTACGGGCGGGGCGGCGCGGCAGCGCCAAGCTGGAACAGATCGCGGCCGACCCCACCCGCTACCTCAACGTGGCCCTGCTCGTCCGGGTCGCGTGCGAGATGTCGGCGGGGGTGCTCGTCACCTACGTCTGCCTCCAGGAGTTCCCGGAGACCTGGCAGGCGCTGGCCGTCGCCATGGGGGTGATGGTCCTCGTCAGTTATGTGGCCATCGGGGTCTCGCCGCGCACCATCGGCCGCCAGCACCCGCTCAACACGGCGACCGCGTCCGCGTACGTCCTGCTGCCGCTGGCCAGGATCATGGGGCCGGTCCCGCAGCTGCTGATCCTCCTCGGCAACGCCCTGACCCCCGGCAAGGGCTTCCGCAAGGGCCCGTTCGCCAGCGAGGCGGAACTGCGCGCGATGGTCGACCTCGCCGAGCAGGAGTCGCTCATCGAGGACGAGGAACGCCGCATGGTGCACTCGGTCTTCGAGCTCGGCGACACCCTCGTACGCGAGGTGATGGTGCCCCGCACGGACCTGGTCTGCATCGAGCGGTACAAGACGGTCCGTCAGGCGCTGACCCTCGCCCTGCGCTCCGGGTTCTCGCGGATCCCGGTCACCGGGGAGAACGAGGACGACATCGTCGGCATCGTCTACCTCAAGGACCTGGTCCGCAAGACGCACATCAACCGGGACGCGGAGGCCGACCTGGTCTCCACGGCGATGCGACCCGCCTCGTTCGTCCCCGACACCAAGAACGCCGGCGACCTGCTGCGCGAGATGCAGAAGGACCGCAGCCACGTCGCCGTCGTCATCGACGAGTACGGCGGCACGGCGGGCGTCGTCACCATCGAGGACATCCTCGAGGAGATCGTCGGCGAGATCACCGACGAGTACGACCGCGAGATCCCGCCGGTCCAGGAGCTGGAGAACGGCTGCTACCGGGTCACCGCGCGCCTGGACATCGGCGACCTCGGTGACCTGTTCGGCCTCGACGAGTACGACGACGAGGACGTGGAGACGGTCGGCGGACTGCTCGCCAAGGAGCTCGGCAGGGTGCCGATCGCCGGCGCGTCCTCCGTCGTCGCCCTGCCCGACGGACGCGGGATCCGGCTGACCGCGGAGTCCCCGGCCGGCCGCCGGAACAAGATCGTCACGGTGCTGGTGGAACCGGAGGGGACGGAGGAAGCGGGATGACGCCCCAGGAGCTGCGCGCCTTCTGCCTAAATTTCAACGCGAGCACCGAGGAGTTCCCCTTCGGGCCCGAGGCCTCCGTCTTCAAGGTCCTGGGGAAGATGTTCGCCCTCAGCACGCTGGGCGCCACACCGCTCACCGTCAACCTCAAGTGCGACCCGGACGACGCGGTGCGGCTCCGTGAGGAACACCCCGCGATCGTCCCCGGGTGGCACATGAACAAGCGGCACTGGAACACCGTGACCGTCGCGGAGCTCCCGGCGCCGATGGTCCGCGAACTCGTCGAGGACAGCTACGACCTGGTGGTGGCCGGCCTCCCGAAGGCGCAGCGCCTCAGGCTCGACCGGCCGTAGCCCCCGCGCCCGGGGCCGGCCGGTCGGCCTCCGGTCAGGCGGCGGGCCGGCGCAGGCCCGCCGCCACCGCGACGCCGGCCGCCACCAGGACCAGCGCCGCGGCCCCCGTCACCAGCCGCACCCCGCCGTACAGCGAGCCCTGGGTGGTCGCCAGCACCCCCAGCAGCGGGATGCCGACCGTCATCCCGACCTGCTGGGTGGTGGTGACCAGACCCGTCGCCAGCCCCTGCTCCTCGTCGGGCACCCCGGACGTCACCGTCAGCCCGTACGAGACGATCGCGCCCAGATGGAACACGCTCGCCAGCGAGACGGCGACCGTGGCCGGCCACACCCCGGACTCCTCGCCCAGCGTGAGGAGCGCGGCGGTGAACACCCCCTGGCCGAGCAGCGACAGGCCTAGGGTGCGGCGGGCACCGATCCGGCCGATGACCCGCGACACGTACACACCGGCCGCCGCGGAGACCACGCCCTGCGCCCCGAAGACCAGCCCGGTGCCGAGCGGGGACAGCCCCAGCACCTCCTGGAGGTACAGGGTGAGCACGAAGACGGTCGTGGTCATCATCGAGACGGTGGCCAGCCCCCCGAGGTTGCCGAACGCCACCGTGCGTCGCCGCAGCATCGGCAGGGAGACCAGCGGGGCCGCCGAACGCGTCTCGACGACGACGAAGGCGGTCAGCAGCACGAGGCCCGCCACCAGCGTGGCCAGGACGTCCGCGCCGCCGAAACCACGCTCGGCCGCCGTCGACAGCGAGTAGATCAGCGCGAGCAGACCGCCCGTCACGGTCAGGGCCCCCGGCACGTCCAGCCGCGGCCGGTCCGGCGTACGGGACTCGCCGAGCGCCCTCGGGGCCAGGGCGAGCACGAGGGCCGAGGCCGCGGCCAGCAGCCCCATCGTGGAACGCCAGCCCAGGGTGTCGGTGAGCACCCCGCCCGCCACCATGCCGACGGTGAAGCCCAGCGACAGCAGGGTGCCGCTGATGCCCAGGGCCCGGTCCCGCAGCGGCCCCTCGGGGAAGGTGGTGGTCAGCAGGGACATCCCGGTCGGCACGATCACGGCCGCCCCGAGCCCCTGCAACGCCCGCCCCGCCAGGAACGACGCGGGGTCCCAGGCGAGCGTCGCCAGCACCGAGGAGGCGCCGAAGACCGCGAGGCCCGCGAGGAACAGCCTGCGCCTGCCGTAGAGATCGGCGATCCGCCCGAAGAGCAGCAGGAATCCGCCGGACGGCAGCGCGAACGCGGTGACGGCCCATTGCAGCCCGGACCGCCCGAGGCCCAGGTCCCGCCCGAGGACGGGCAGCGCCACGTTCAGTACGGAGAAGTCGAGCGCCACCATGAACTGGGCGGCGCACAGCACGAAGAGGACCAGCCGGGCCCGGCCGGAGAGCCGGGCGGGAGCGGCCGGGCCGACGGGGCGGGCAGGTGGGGTGGTGAGGTTTTCGATCGCCATGCGAGACAGCCTCCGGCCGGCGGAATACCCGTGGGGAGCGGGGACTTATCCTGTTGGCCGCACCACCAGACAGGCGCGGGCCGGACAGCGGGCGGCACGTCAGGCGCACGGACGGCGACGCGCGCACGGACACCAGGGGGAGCACGTGGCCTCACCGGCCCGGAACGGCAGCGCGGTGGGAAGCCCCGCCGGGGACAAGGCGCACCGCCTCGCGGAACTACGCGAGTTCCTGATGAGCCGCCGCGCCCGGGTCACCCCCGCCGAGGCCGGACTGCCGGACGGCGGGGCCCGCCGCCGCACCCCGGGGCTGCGCCGCGAGGAGGTCGCCGTCCTCGCGGGCGTCGGCGTCTCCTGGTACCAGTGGCTCGAACAGGGCCGCGACATCACGGTGTCCCCGCAGGTGCTGGACGCGGTCGCCCGGGTCCTGCGCCTCAGCAGCGCCGAGCGCCGCCACCTCTACGCCCTGGCCGGCCTCAACCCGCCCGCGGCCGAGGTCGACCCGGCCGACCGCGACATGTGCCACGGGCTGCGCCGGCTCATCGACGCCTGGATGCCCTTCCCGGCCCACATCATGGACCGGTACTGGAACACCGTGCTCTACAACGACGCGGCGGCCGCGGTGTTCGGGATGCGTCCGGGCATCGTGCAGAACTGCATGACCGCCTTCTTCACCGATCCGGTGTACCGGGCCAGGTCCCCGCACTGGGAGACGATCGCCCCGCAGATCGTCGCGCAGTTCCGGGCCGCGTGCTCGGAGCACCCCGGCGACGAGGGCTTCCGGGCCGTCGTCGAGGAGGTGCGGGAGCTCAGCGACGAGTTCGCGGAGTTCTGGGGCCGGCGGGACGTCGCCCCGGGCGGCCAGATCCGCAAGGAACTCCAGCACCCGCTGGTGGGCACCCTCACCGTGGAGTCCACCCAGCTACGGGTGCCCGCGCGTCCCGACCTGGTGATCGTGCTGCACACCCCGTTGCCGGACACCGGCACGGAGGCGAAGCTCCAGTGGCTGGACTCGCCCGAAGGCCGGCGCGGCTCCCTGTATCCGGTCCCCGGATGATCCCGGTGGCCGTACCCCGTCGCGGAGCGGCCGCCCGCCGCCTTCGTATGCTCAGCACATGACAGAGAGCACCGACCTCGGCCCCGAGGACCGCAAGATCGTCACGCTGGCGCGCAGCGTCCGTGCCCGCAACCAGGTGCCGGAGGGTGCCGCCGTACGCGACGAGACGGGACGCACGTACGCGGCGGGCACCGTGGCCCTGGAGTCGCTGCGGCTCAGTGCGTTGCAGACCGCCGTGGCCATGGCGGTCGCCGGCGGCGCCACCTCGCTGGAGGCCGCCGCGGTCGTCTCGGACGCCGATTCCCCCTCCGACCAGGACCGGGCCGCCGTACGCGACCTGGGCGGACCGGACACCCCCGTGCTGCTCGCCGGGCCCGACGGGGCGCTGAGGACCACGGTCTCCGCCGGATGATCAAGGCGGTGGTGCCCTGCTGTGCACCACCGCCGCCGGGATCGGGGAGAATGGGCGCCATGAGCGCTCGACCGAACACTGAAGCCGCTGCGCGGCAGGCGGAGAACACGGCCCCCCACCGGGCCGGCTTCGCCTGCTTCGTGGGCCGTCCCAACGCGGGCAAGTCCACCCTCACGAACGCTCTGGTCGGGAGCAAGGTGGCGATCACCTCGAACCGCCCCCAGACCACCCGGCACACGGTGCGCGGCATCGTGCACCGCTCCGACGCCCAGCTGATCCTGGTGGACACGCCGGGTCTCCACAAGCCGCGCACCCTGCTCGGGGAGCGGCTGAACGACGTCGTACGGACCACCTGGGCCGAGGTCGACGTCATCGGCTTCTGCCTGCCCGCCGACCAGAAGCTCGGCCCCGGTGACAAGTTCATCGTCAAGGAGCTCGCGGGGATCAGGAAGACCCCGAAGATCGCGATCATCACCAAGACCGACCTGGTCGACTCGAAGACCCTCGCCGAACAGCTGCTGGCCGTCTCACGGCTGGGCGAGGAGCTCGGCTTCGAGTGGGCACAGATCGTCCCGGTCTCCGCCGTCCAGGACCGCCAGGTCGACCTGCTGGCCGATCTGATCGCCCCGCTCCTGCCCGAGAGCCCGCCGCTCTACCCGGAGGGCGACCTCACCGACGAGCCCGAGCTGGTCATGGTCGCCGAGCTCATCCGTGAGGCCGCGCTGGAGGGCGTACGGGACGAGCTGCCGCACTCGATCGCGGTCGTCGTCGAGGAGATGCTGCCCCGCGAGGACCGCCCGGCGGACAAGCCGCTGCTGGACATCCACGCGAACGTCTACATCGAGCGCCCCAGCCAGAAGGGCATCATCATCGGCCCGAAGGGCAAGCGGCTGAAGGACGTCGGGACGAAGTCGCGCAAGCACATCGAGGCGCTGCTCGGCACCCCGGTCTTCCTCGACCTGCACGTCAAGGTCGCCAAGGACTGGCAGCGCGACCCCAAGCAGCTGCGCAAGCTGGGCTTCTGAGAGACCCGCGCCGGAGGCCGGGACCAGGCGGCTGCCGGTCCCGGCCTCCGGCGCGGGTGGTTCGCCGGGCGCGTCAGACGCTCACGCGCCCTCCTTCAGGACCCGGGCGATCAGCGCCCGCTGATCGTCGGACAGCCGCGGGTCCGCGCAGTGGACGGTGCGGCCGTCGATCGTGATGCGGTACCGGAAGCCGTCCGGCACCCCCGCGGGCGGACCGTCCGCACCGGCGTCGAGCGCCGCCGCGGCCAGGGCCTCCCACTCCACGGCGTCGGGCCGTCCCGAGGTGTCGATCTCGCCGTGACGTGCGATACCCGCGAACCCGCCGGTCCGGCTCACCTGAATGCGCATTGCGTGGCTCCTGCCTGACCCGCCCGGACGGCCCTCGGCACCTGTCTACCCGCTCATCTCGTCGCCACGCCCACCTCCGACCAGGCCTTGAGCACCGCCTCGGCCTCGTCGCCCTCGCCGAACCGGCTGCGGGCCGCCGCGACGGTCAGCCGGGCGAAGGACGCGAAGTCCGCGTTCTGCGCGAGCTCGCCGCCGGTCAGCACGTCGAACCAGATCCGGCCGGCCCGCTCCCACGCGTTGCCGCCGAGGGCGGTAGCCAGCAGGTGGAAGGCGCGGTTGGGGATGCCGGAGTTGATGTGCACCCCGCCGTTGTCCTCCTGGGTCTCGACGTAGTCGTCCATCGAGGCGGGCTGCGGGTCCTTGCCGAGCACGTCGTCGTCGTACGCCGTGCCCGGGGCCTTCATCGAGCGCAGGGCGTCCCCGCTGACCCGGGGGGCCAGGATGTCGGCCCCGATCAGCCAGTCGGCCTGTTCGGCGCTCTGGCCGAGCGAGTACTGCTTGACCAGGGAGCCGAAGACGTCCGACACCGACTCGTTGAGCGCGCCCGACTGGCCCTGGTAGGCCAGGTTCGCCGTGTACTGGGTGAGCCCGTGGGTGAGTTCGTGGGCGATCACGTCGATGGCGAGGGTGAAGTCCAGGAAGACCTCGCCGTCGCCGTCCCCGAAGACCATCTGCTCGCCGTCGAAGAACGCGTTGTTGTACTTCTCGTCGTAGTGCACCGAGCCGATCAGCGGCAGGCCCTTGCCGTCGATCGAACTGCGGCCGTACTCCGCGAGCAGCAGTTCGAAGGTGGCGCCGAGGCCGGCGTACGCCCGGTTCACGCTGGCGTCCTGGGTGGGCTCGTCGCCTTCGTCACGGACCTTGTGGCCCGGCAGGTCCGTGCCGTGGCGGCAGTCGTACAGGGTGCGGTGCGGCTTGGACGGGACCGGGTCCGCGGTGCGGGGCGGGTGGGGCGCGAAGGCCAGCGCGGTCAGCTGCCGGTGGTGGCGGCGGGCCCCGTCGGCCTCCAGGGTGCGGCGGGCCGGGGCGGCCAGGACGGGGTCGTCGGCCTGGGACAGCTTGTCGAGGAGGTGGGGCGGGACGATGGTGCAGAAGACGGGCTGGAACCCGTGATTCGGTCGAGGCTGCATGCAAATGACTGTGGCACTCCGTCACCGCAGTGTCACTGGTTGCGATCGTGATTGACGAAATAGAGTGATGAGTCACCGTTTTGCCCCCACGGAGGCGCGATCCCGCATACTGATACGGGCCGACGCGTCCTGAGCCTCTCGGTTACTGTGGCCGCATCATGCGTTTCGGGCTGCTTCTCCTTAGCTGCCGCGGCGAGGGCCTGTAGTCGTAGGCCGGCTCCCTCCCCGCGGAGTTCGCTGTTGCGGCGACACAGCCGGCCACCTCTGCTGGACCTCCAAGGAGCCCTACGCCATGACTGCCGTGAATTCCACCGAGAGCGCCGTCGCCCCCGTGGGCGGGCCCACCCCGGTCACCAACGCCACGCGCCTGCAGAAGCCCTCCGGGATGCCGGTCCACAAGTACCGCGGGTACGAGAGCGTGGACATCCCCGACCGCACCTGGCCGGACAACCGCATCACCAAGGCGCCCCGCTGGCTCTCCACCGACCTGCGCGACGGCAACCAGGCGCTGATCGACCCGATGTCCCCCGCCCGCAAGCGCGAGATGTTCGACCTGCTGGTCCGCATGGGCTACAAGGAGATCGAGGTCGGCTTCCCGTCCTCCGGCGAGACCGACTTCGCGTTCGTGCGCTCCATCATCGAAGAGGGCGCGATCCCCGAGGACGTGACCATCTCCGTCCTGACGCAGGCCCGCGAGGAACTGATCGAGCGCACCGTCGAATCGCTGGTCGGCGCCCACCGGGCCACCGTCCACCTGTACAACGCCACCGCCCCCACCTTCCGCCGCGTGGTCTTCCGCGGCTCGAAGGAGGAGGTCAAGCAGATCGCCGTCGACGGCACGCGGCTGGTCATGGAGTACGCCGACAAGATCCTCGGCGACGAGACGATCTTCGGCTACCAGTACAGCCCCGAGATCTTCACCGACACCGAGCTGGACTTCGCCCTGGAGGTCTGCGAGGCGGTCTGCGACGTCTGGCAGCCCGAGGAGGGCCGCGAGATCATCCTCAACCTGCCCGCCACCGTGGAGCGTTCGACGCCGTCCACGCACGCGGACCGGTTCGAGTGGATGTCCCGCAACCTGACCCGACGCGCCCACGTCTGCCTGTCGGTCCACCCGCACAACGACCGCGGCACCGCCGTCGCCGCCGCCGAGCTGGCCGTCATGGCCGGCGCCGACCGCATCGAGGGCTGCCTGTTCGGCCAGGGCGAGCGCACCGGCAACGTGGACCTGGTCACCCTGGGCATGAACCTCTTCTCGCAGGGCGTCGACCCGCAGATCGACTTCTCGCAGATCGACGAGATCCGCCGCACCAGCGAGTACTGCAACCAGATGGAGGTCCACCCGCGCCACCCCTACGCGGGCGACCTGGTCTACACGGCCTTCTCCGGCTCCCACCAGGACGCCATCAAGAAGGGCTTCGACGCCATGGAGGCCGACGCGGCCGCCCAGGGCGTGGGCGTCGACGAGATCGAGTGGGCGGTGCCCTACCTGCCGATCGACCCGAAGGACGTCGGCCGGTCCTACGAGGCCGTCATCCGCGTCAACTCGCAGTCCGGCAAGGGCGGGATCGCCTACGTCCTGAAGAACGACCACAAGCTGGACCTGCCCCGCCGGATGCAGATCGAGTTCTCCAAAATCATTCAGGCCAAGACCGACGCCGAGGGCGGCGAGGTCACCCCGACCCAGATCTGGTCGGTCTTCGAGGACGAGTACCTGCCCAACCCGGAGAACGCCTGGGGGCGCGTGCAGATCCGCTCCGGCCAGACGACGACCGGGTCAGACGGCCAGGACACGATCACCGTCGAGGCCACCGTCGACGGTACGGACACCGTGCTGACCGGCACCGGCAACGGTCCGATCTCCGCCTTCTTCGGAGCGCTGCAGGCCATCGGCATCGACGTACGGCTGCTGGACTACACCGAGCACACGATGAGCGAGGGGGCGAGCGCCCAGGCCGCCTCCTACATCGAGTGCGTCATCGACGGCAAGGTGCTGTGGGGCATCGGTATCGACGCCAACACCACCCGGGCCTCGCTCAAGGCGGTCGTCTCCGCGGTCAACCGCGCGACCCGCTGAGGCCACCCCCGGACGCAGGGGACGGACGGCCCGACAGGCGTCCGGAGCGACCCGCACCGGAACCCCGTTCACCCGCCAAGGGTGGGCGGGGTTCGGCCATCTCCGGGCCTTTGTGGCCTCCGGACTACTGACGCCACCTCATGTGTGTGGCTAACATCACGTCCAACGCGGCAACGTTGCCGCGGGAGTACCTCCCGTGCCCGCAGGGTTGCGGGGGAGTTACGGAGGTGTGCGACGTGCGGCCAGCCAAAGGACAACGCGCCATAAGACTGCGCATGTACGGCATCCGCACCGTCTGGGACACCGTCGGTGACGGAGAGTTCTTCTGCCCGGGCTGCGGAGGCGACCGCAACTACCGGCACCTCACCGGCCGCCACCGCTTCACCGTGCTCGGCCTGCCCCTGTTCCCGCGCGGCAGCGCGGGCCCCGTGGTCGAGTGCGCCGCCTGCCGCGGGCACTTCCCGACCGACACCCTCGACCACCCCACCACGACCCGCTTCTCCGCCATGCTGCGCGAGGCCGTGCACACCGTCACCCTCGCGGTGCTCGCGGCCGGCGGCACCACCTCCCGTACGGTCCTGGAGGCCGCCGCGGCCACCGTCCGGGACGCCGGGCTCGACGACTGCACCCAGGAGCAGCTCTTCACCATCGTCGAGGTGCTCGCCGCCGAGGCCGGTCAGGGCGGCACGGACCCCGCCGCCGAGGCCTGCGGCGCGGCCCTCGCCATCGAACTGCACGAGGTCCTCAAGCCCCTCGCCCCGCATCTGGCCGTGCCCGGCCGGGAGACGGTCCTGCTCCAGGGCGCCCGGATCGCCCTCGCCGACGGCCCGTACAGCCAGGCCGAGCGCGAGGTGCTGACCACGGTGGGCAGCGCGCTCCAGCTCTGCCCGGCGGACACCGCGAAGCTCCTGGAGGCGGCGCGTACGCCCTCGTAGCCCCGCGAGACGGCTCCTCGGTCCGTCGGCCCCGCCACCGGCCCCGCGGGCCGTCACGCGGCCGTGCGCGCGGCCGTCCCGGGCCGGGACCCGGCACGGACCACCGCCCCGGTACGCGACAATGGACCCATGAGCTTGTTCCGGGACGACGGCGTCGTGCTGCGTACGCAGAAGCTGGGCGAGGCCGACCGGATCATCACGATCCTGACCCGCGGCCACGGCCGGGTGCGCGCCGTCGCGCGCGGGGTGCGCCGCACCAAGTCCAAGTTCGGGGCGCGGCTCGAACCCTTCTCCCACGTGGACGTGCAGTTCTTCGCGCGCGGCAGCGAGCTGATCGGCCGCGGTCTGCCGCTGTGCACCCAGAGCGAGACCATCGCCCCGTACGGCGGCGGCATCGTCGCCGACTACGGCCGCTACACGGCGGGCACCGCGATGCTGGAGACCGCCGAGCGCTTCACCGACCACGAGGGCGAGCCCGCGGTCCAGCAGTACCTGCTGCTCGTCGGCGGGCTGCGCACCCTGGCCCGCGCCGAGCACGCGCCGAACCTCATCCTCGACGCGTTCCTGCTGCGCTCCCTCGCCGTCAACGGCTACGCGCCCAGCTTCGACGACTGCGCCCGGTGCGGAATGCCCGGACCGAACCGGTTCTTCTCCGTCGCCTCGGGCGGTGTGGTGTGCGGTGACTGCCGGGTGCCCGGCAGCGTCGTACCCTCGGCGGAGGCCGTCGAACTGCTGAGCGCACTGCTCACCGGTGACTGGGAGACGGCGGACGCGTCCCAGGCGCGTCATGTCAGGGAGGGGAGCGGGCTGGTGTCCGCCTATCTGCACTGGCATCTGGAGCGCGGCCTGCGCTCGTTGCGGTACGTAGAGAAGTGACACAGGGAGACGAAGAAGCCCATGGCAGTACGCGGAATCCTCGGCGGCCGTAACAAGCGTGAGTACAAGACCCCCGAGCCGCACCCCTCCGGCGCCGTCCCGCCGAAGATCCCCGGCGAGCTGGTGCCCAAGCACGTCGCCGTCGTGATGGACGGCAACGGCCGCTGGGCCAAGGAGCGGGGCCTGCCTCGCACCGAGGGCCACAAGGTCGGCGAGGGCGTCGTCATGGACGTCCTCAAGGGCTGCATCGAGATGGGCGTCAAGAACCTCTCGCTGTACGCCTTCTCCACCGAGAACTGGAAGCGCTCGCCGGACGAGGTGAAGTTCCTGATGAACTTCAACCGGGACGTCATCCGGCGCCGGCGTGACGAGATGGACGAGCTCGGCATCCGCATCCGCTGGGTCGGCCGCATGCCCAAGCTGTGGAAGTCCGTCGTCCAGGAGCTCCAGGTCGCCCAGGAGCAGACCAAGGACAACGACAGGATGACGCTGTACTTCTGCGTCAACTACGGCGGCCGGGCCGAGATCGCCGACGCCGCCCAGCGCATCGCCGAGGACGTCGCGGCCGGGCGGCTCGACCCGTCCAAGGTCAACGAGAAGACGTTCGCGAAGTACATCTACTACCCGGACATGCCGGACGTGGACCTCTTCGTGCGCCCGAGCGGTGAGCAGCGCACGTCCAACTACCTGATCTGGCAGAGCGCGTACGCCGAGATGGTCTTCCAGGACGTCCTGTGGCCGGACTTCGACCGCCGCGACCTGTGGCGCGCCTGCCTGGAGTTCGCCCAGCGGGACCGGCGTTTCGGCGGCGCGGAAGAGGTCGCCCAGGTCTGACGCGGAAAAGCCTCCGGGGGCGTCCCCCGGAGGCTTCCACGTGCGTCGGGGTCAGTCCCTGGGGGCCGCGCACTGGGCGCAGGTGCCGAAGATCTCCACGGTGTGGGCCACGTTGACGTAGCCGTGCTGCGAGGCGATGGTCTCGGCCCACTGCTCCACCGCGGGTCCCTCGACCTCGACCGCCTTGCCGCAGACCCGGCACACCAGGTGGTGGTGGTGGTCGCCGGTGGAACAGCGGCGGTAGACCGCCTCGCCGTCCGTGGTGCGCAGCACGTCGACCTCGCCCGCGTCGGCGAGGGACTGAAGGGTGCGGTAGACCGTGGTCAGGCCGACGGAGTCCCCGCGGTGCTTGAGCACGTCATGGAGATCCTGGGCGCTGCGGAACTCGTCCACCTCGTCGAGTGCCGCCGCGACCGCCGCCCGCTGCCGGGTCGAGCGGCCGCGTACCGGAGCCGCGTTCGTGCCACTGATCGGCGCCGTCGCCACAGCTGCCTCCTCATGTCGCCCGTACGTATGTCGGGCCATTGTGCCAGCCCGGCCCCGTCGCACGGTCATACACGCACGTCGTCCGCGCCGGGGCGTGCGCCCGGTACCTCCAGGGTGCACTCCGCCGGGTCCGGCTGCTGGACGCGGGCCCTCCTGCGGGCCAGCGGCGCGGCGAGCGCGGTCAGGGCGACGAAGGCCGCGATGGCCAGCAGCACGATCGTCGCGCCGGGCGGAACGTCCTGGTAGTACGAGGTCACGGTGCCGGCCAGGGTCACGGCCGTACCGATGACGACGGACAGCACGAACGTCACCTTGAAGGACTTCGCGATCTGCTGGGCGGCCGCGACCGGGACCACCATCAGCGCGCTGACCAGCAGCAGGCCGACGACACGCATCGCCACGGTGACCGTGACAGCCGCGGTCACGGCGACCAGCAGATTGAGCACCCGCACCGGCAGCCCGGTGACCCGGGCGAACTCCTCGTCCTGGCTGACCGCGAACAGCTGCCGCCGCAGCCCCACCGTGACGAGGATCACGAGGGCGGCCAGCACGACGATCGTGGTGACGTCCTCCTCGGAGACCGTCGACAGCGAGCCGAAGAGGTACGAGGTGAGGTTGGCGTTGGAGCCCGTGTCGGAGAGGTTGATCAGCATCACCCCGCCCGCCATGCCGCCGTAGAAGAGCATGGCGAGGGCGATGTCGCCGCGGGTGCGTCCGTACCAGCGGATCAGCTCCATGACGACCGAGCCCGCCACGGCCACCAGGGTGGCCATCCAGACGGGGTTGGCGGACATCAGGAAGCCGAGGCCGACACCGGTCATGGCGATGTGCCCGATGCCGTCGCCCATCAGGGCCTGCCGCCGCTGGACCAGGTAGATGCCGATGGCGGGCGCGGTGATCCCGACCAGCACGGCCGCGATCAGGGCCCGCTGCATGAAGGGGGGTGAGAGGAATTCCATGATCAGGTCAGCAGTCCCGTCCGGACGGGCTCCATGGCCGCGTGGGGGTGTACGTGGTCGTGGCCGGGTAGCGCGTGCTGGCCGACGGCCTCGGGGGGCGGCCCGTCGTGCATGACGCAGCCGTCACGCAGGACGACCGCCCGGTCGATCAGCGGCTCCAGGGGGCCGAGTTCGTGCAGGACGAGGAGGACCGTCGTCCCGGCGGCGACCTGCTCGCGCAGCGTCGAGGCGAGGATCTCCTGGCTGGCCAGGTCGACGCCCGCCATCGGCTCGTCCATGATCAGCAGCTCGGGTTCGGCGGCGAGGGCGCGGGCGATCAGCACCCGCTGGTGCTGGCCGCCGGAGAGGGCGTCCACGGAGTCCCCGGCCCGGTCGGCGAGGCCGACGAGCGCGATGGCCCGGTCGACCGCCGCCCGGTCCGCCTTGCCCGGAGGCCGCAGCCCCGTCCGGGAGAGCCGCCCGGAGGAGACCACCTCCCGGATGGTGGCCGGGACCCCGCCGGCGGCGGTGGTGCGCTGCGGCACGTAACCGACGCGCGCCCACCGGCGGAAGCGGCGCAGCGGGGTGCCGAACAGCTCCACGGTGCCGCCGGTCAGCGGCACCTGGCCGATGACCGAGCGCACGGCGGTGGACTTGCCCGAGCCGTTGGCGCCGAGCAGGGCCACGACCTCGCCGCGGTGGACGGTGAGGTCGACGCCGCGCAGCACGGGGCGCGCACCGAGCGTCGCCGTCCCTGCGCGCATGCTGATCACGGGTTCGGGCGTAGCGGGCTCGGGCATGAGCGCCTCCGATGCTGCTGGCGGGACAGGGGGGAGCGGGGTCACTTCGCGCCGAGTGCCTTCTGCAGCGCGGTCAGGTTGGACTTCATGACCTCGAGGTAGTCAGCGCCCTTGGACTTGCCGGTAATTCCCTCCAGCGGGTCCAGGACGTCCGTCTCGAGGCCGAGGTCCTTGGCCAGGGTGGCGGCGGTCTTGTCGCTGGCGAGCGTCTCGAAGAAGACGGTGGTGGCCTTGTTCTTCTCCGCGACCGCGTGGATCTCGTTGATCCGGGCGGGGCTGGGCTCGGCCTCGGGGTCGATGCCGGCGACGCCCTCCTGGGTGAGGCCGTAGCGCTCGGCGAGGTAGCCGAAGGCGGAGTGCGTGGTGATGAAGGTCTTCGTCGCGGTGTCCTTCAGCCCGCTCGCGTACGCCTTGTCCAGCGAGTCCAGTTCGCCGACCAGCTTCGCGGTGTTCTCGCGGTAGTCGGAGGCGTGGTCGGGGTCGGCCTTCTCCAGGGACTTCCCGACGCCCTTCGCGACCTCGGCGTACTTCACCGGGTCCAGCCAGATGTGCGGGTCGGCGCCCGCCTCTTCGCCCTCGTGGTCGTGGTCCTCGCCCTCGTGGTCGTCGCCCTCGTCGTGCCCGTGGTCGTGGCCGTCGACCTCGGTGCCGTGGTCCTCCAGCGTGGTGAGGGAGGCCGCGTCCACGGTGTTCTTCACCCCGGCCTGGCCCACCGCGTCGTCCACGGCGGGCTGGATGCCCTTCAGGTACAGGATGTAGTCGGCGTCGCTCAGGGAGCCGATCTGCTTGGGGGAGAGCTCCAGGTCGTGCGGCTCGGCGCCCGGCTTCGTCAGCGTGGTGACGGATACGTGCGATCCGCCTATCTCCTCGGCGAGGTACTGCATCGGGTAGAAGGACGCCACGACGTCCAGCTTGCCGTCGCTCCCCCCGCCGGCCGCGTCGGAGGAGGAACAGGCGGAGAGCGTCGTGAGGCCGAGGACGGCTGCTCCGGCGACGGCGGTTGCGGGTATGAGGCGACGTACGTTCATGACATCCATTTTCAACAAAAGTGGAAACGATTGTCAACAAGGCTGATGAAATGACTGGAACACGGTTCCTGGGCCGTCGGACCCCCCACCGATTTGATCCAAGGGGTGCGCGCGCCGCTAATCTGAGTCATTCGCCCGCCCGTCTCCCGAGCAGCACCCCCACAGAGGCGGATCGCGCCGTTCCTGTCCAGTTTCGCCGTCGTAATGAAGAGAGCACCGTGGCCGCCGACAAGATCGACACCATCGTCAGCCTGAGCAAGCGCCGTGGCTTCGTCTACCCCTGCAGTGAGATCTACGGGGGCCAGAAGGCCGCCTGGGACTACGGACCGCTGGGTGTTGAGCTGAAGGAGAACCTCAAGCGCCAGTGGTGGCGCTACATGGTCACCTCCCGCGAGGACGTGGTCGGTCTCGACTCGTCGGTCATCCTGGCCCCCGAGGTCTGGGTCGCCTCCGGCCACGTCGCCACGTTCTCCGACCCGCTCACCGAGTGCACCTCCTGCCACAAGCGCTACCGCGCCGACCACCTGGAGGAGGCGTACGAGGAGAAGCACGGCAAGGCCCCCCTCAACGGCCTCGCCGACCTCAACTGCCCGAACTGCGGCAACAAGGGCACGTTCACCGAGCCCAAGCAGTTCTCCGGCCTGCTCTCGACCCACCTCGGCCCGACCCAGGACTCCGGCTCCGTCGCCTACCTGCGCCCGGAGACGGCCCAGGGCATCTTCACCAACTTCGGCCAGGTGCAGCAGACCTCGCGCAAGAAGCCGCCGTTCGGCATCGCGCAGATGGGCAAGTCCTTCCGGAACGAGATCACTCCGGGCAACTTCATCTTCCGCACCCGCGAGTTCGAGCAGATGGAGATGGAGTTCTTCGTCAAGCCGGGTGAGGACGAGGAGTGGCAGGAGTACTGGATGCAGCAGCGCTGGAACTGGTACACCGGCCTCGGCATGCGCGAGGAGAACATGCGCTGGTTCGAGCACCCGCAGGAGAAGCTCTCCCACTACTCCAAGCGCACCGCCGACATCGAGTACCGCTTCCGCTTCGGCGGCAGCGAGTGGGGCGAGCTGGAGGGTGTCGCCAACCGCACCGACTACGACCTCACGGCGCACTCCAAGGCCTCCGGCACGGACCTCTCCTACTTCGACCAGGAGAAGAGCGAGCGCTACACGCCGTACGTCATCGAGCCCGCGGCCGGTGTCGGCCGCGCGATGCTGGCGTTCCTCCTGGACGCCTACAGCGAGGACGAGGCCCCCAACGCCAAGGGCGTCATGGAGAAGCGCGCCGTGATGCGCCTCGACCCGCGCCTGGCGCCGGTCAAGGTCGCGGTCCTGCCGCTGTCCCGCAACCCGCAGCTCTCCCCGAAGGCCAAGGGCCTCGCCGCCGACCTGCGGCAGAACTGGAACATCGAGTTCGACGACGCGGGCGCCATCGGCCGCCGCTACCGTCGCCAGGACGAGATCGGCACGCCGTTCTGCGTCACCGTCGACTTCGACACCCTGGACGACAACGCGGTGACCGTGCGCGAGCGCGACACCATGAAGCAGGAGCGGGTCTCCCTGGACCAGATCCAGGCCTACCTCGGCTCCCGTCTGCTGGGCTGCTGACGCGAGCGGCTCTTCGGTGACGAAGCCCCCGGAACCGCACGCGCGGCCGGGGGCTTCGTGCATACTGCTGCCCCGTTCCCAGGAGGCTCCATGGCGTCCATGACCACGAGCAAGGTCAGCAGATACGACGGGCACGGCCGCGAGCACGTCGTCCACGTGACGAAGTCGGGCCCGCGGCGCCGGCTGGCCTGCGACACCTGCGGCTGGCGCCGGAACGCGCAGTTCCTGCCCTGGCTGAAGGCCCAGGAACACCTCGCCGAGGCCCACCGGGCGACGGTCGACCCGTCCGCCTGAGCGAGGCCGCCCCGCCCGCCGGAAAACCGGGTGAGGGGGCTCTCGTATCCGAGGTACCTTTTCGGCATGTCTTCGTTCTTCCAGATCTACGAGTGAGCGCGCGGCGGGCCCGCACCACGGACCCGCCGGCCGTCGAACGATCCACCGGATCCCCGATCACTTCCGACCTCACGTCTCACCACGAATGGGAGAACGCCGTGGCCAAGAGCCGCAACAACCTCCTCGGCGTAGGCGGACAGCGCAAGAAGCTGTCCCGTGCCGACCAGCAGGACAACATCCCCGCACGCGACGCCGACCGCAGGACGGCGGCCGAGCGGAAGCAGGAGCTGGCGCGCAGGATGCGTGAGCGCGCCCTGGGCTCCGCCGAGTCCGACACCCCGCCGCAGCAGGACGCGGCGCAGAGCTGACCCACCCGCCGGCGTCCGACGCCGGCCGCGGGCCCGGACCACCGAGGTGGTCCGGGCCCGCACCCGTGTCCGGGACCGCTCAGCCGATCGCGCGCGGCAGCCGAAGGCTCAGCAGGGTCGTCAGCACGACGGCCGACAACTGCACCAGCAGCGTCACGATCAGCGCGTCCCGCATCCCTGACCCCGGCACCAGGGCGAGGAACAGCGTCCCGAGCGTCGCCACCCCCAGGGCCAGCGACGCCTGCTGCGTCGTCGTCATCACACCGCCGCCCACACCCGCACGGTCGGCCGGCACGTCCGAGAGCACGATCCGGAACAGGACGGGCAGTTGCAGTCCCTGCCCGAAGCCGGCGACCGCCATGGCCGGAAGCAGGCCCAGCAGCCCCAGGTCCGGCCAGGCACGCCACACGGTGGCCACGAGCAGTACCACGCCCACGGTCTGGATCAGCCCTCCCGCCGTCACGACCCGGCTGCCGAAGCGGCGGACGAGCCGGGGGCCCGCCAGCGACGCCGCGAAGAAGGCGGCGGCCATCGGCGCCAGGGACAGGCCCGCCGACGCGGGGCCCATGGCCAGGCCCTGCTGGAGGGCGACAGCGATCACGAACATGAAGCCGCCGAAGGCGATCGAGAACGGCACCACCAGCGCCAGCCCCCGCCGCAGCGACCGCAGCCGCAACAGGCTCGGCGGCACCAGCGGCACCCGGCCCCGGGCGTCGGCCCGCAGCTCCACCCGGCAGAAGGCGTACGCCGCGAAGGGGAACAGCCCCAGCGACACCCAGGTCCACAGCGGCCATCCCGCCGCCCGTCCCTCCGTCAGCGGGGCCAGCAGCGTCACCAGGGACACGGCCAGCAGCGCCGTGCCCGGGACGTCCACGGGGGCGGGCCGGTCGGACCGGGTCTCCGGGACCGAACGCACGGCCAGGACCAGCCCCACCGCCGCCACCGGCACGTTCACCAGGAACACCGACCGCCACCCCGCGCTCTCGCCGAACACGGACGCCAGCGGGGCGGCGGACACCAGGACACCGCCGAGGATCTGCCCGGCGACCATGGAGAGCCCGGCCGTCGCCCCGTACAGGCTCATCGCGCGGGCCCTGCGGTGCCCGGCCGTGGCCGACTGGATGGTGGCGAGCACCTGCGGCAGCATCAGCGCCGCCGCCGCGCCCTGCGCCACCCTGGCCCCCACCAGCGTCCAGGCGTCCGGCGCGAGACCACAGGCCAGTGACGTGAGACCGAAGGCCGCCATCCCGGCGAGGAAGAGCCGCCGCCGCCCCGCCATGTCGCCGAGGCGCCCGCCGAGGACGAGCAGGACGGCGTACGAGAGGCCGTAGCCGGCGACGACCAGCTCCAGCAGGGCGGGGCCCGCGGCGAGGTCGTGGTCGATGGTGGGCAGGGCGACGTTCACGATGAAGAAGTCGATCAGGGGCAGCGCCGCGCCGAGCAGCACCGTGAACAGCCCGAGCGCCCCCAGCACGGGGGAGGGGTGGTCGTACCGCGCCCCGGCGGTGCCGGTGGCGCCGGCGGAGGAGGTTGTCGTCAGTACAGGGGATTCACTCACGTCCTCGACGATGCGCCCGTCCCCAGACGGGTACCAGAGTCTTCTTATCCTGGTACCGAGGGCACCTGGCACGGGGACGGTCCGTTCGGCAGGCTGGGAGCATGACGACTACGGCGACACGCGCGGGCGCGACCGACATCAGGCGGCAGGAACTCGCCGGGTTCCTGCGCAGCCGCCGCGAGCGGATCACCCCGGAGCAGGTCGGCCTGGTCCGCGGACCGCGCCGACGCACCCCGGGGCTGCGCCGCGAGGAGGTGGCCCAGCTCTCCGCGGTCGGCGTCACCTGGTATACCTGGCTCGAACAGGGCCGCGACATCCACGTCTCGCCCCAGGTGCTGGACGCCCTGGCCCGTGCCCTGCTCCTCGACGTCAGCGAACGCGGCCACCTCTTCGCGCTCGCCGGTGCCGTGGACCCGGCGCCGGGCACCCGCTGCACGGGGGTGACGCCCGCGCTGCAGCAGATGCTCACCCGCCTGGAGCCCTTCCCGGCCTGCGTCCAGAACAGCCGGTACGACATCCTCGCCCACAACCGCACCTACGGGCGGCTGCTGTGCGATCTGGACTCCGTGCCCCCCGAGGACCGCAACTGCCTGCTTCTCGCCTTCACCAGCGACGCGTGGCGCGACTCCGTCGTCGACCTGGAGGGGATGCGCCGGGTGATGGCCGCCAAGTTCCGCGCGGCCATGGCCGAGCACCTGGCCGAGCCCCCGTGGAAGGCGCTGCTGAGCCGCCTGGAGGCAGCCTCCCCGGAGTTCCGGGAGATCTGGGCCCGGCACGAGGTGGTGGGCCCCGGCGGGCGCACCAAGCTCTTCAGCAACGCGCACGTGGGGATCCTCCGGCTGGAGCACACCGACCTCTGGCTGGGCCCCTCGGCCGGCCCGCGCATGGTGACGTACGCCCCGGCCGACGAGGAGTCCCGGCGGGGCCTGGAGCGCCTGGCCGAGCTCGTGCCCGCCGGGGCCTGAGCGACCGTTCCCGCCGGGCCTGCGCGGCCGTGCCCGCCCGGGCCTGCGCGGCCGTTCCGTCCGAGCCCGGGCGGGCCGGGCGGGCGGCGGGAGCGATCTTGCCGGCGTGCGCGACAATGGGGGGATGACCACGCTCGCCCCCGCCGCCCCCGCACCGCTCCGCATCGGACCGCACACCGTGCAGCCGCCGGTGGTGCTGGCCCCGATGGCCGGCATCACCAACGCCCCGTTCCGCACCCTGTGCCGGGAGTTCTCCGGCGGCAAGGGGCTGTTCGTCAGCGAGATGATCACCACGCGGGCACTGGTCGAGCGCAACGAGAAGACCATGCAGCTCATCCACTTCGACGCGAGCGAGACCCCGCGTTCCATCCAGCTGTACGGGGTGGACCCGGTCACCGTGGGCAAGGCGGTCCGGATGATCGTCGAGGAGGACCTCGCCGACCACATCGACCTGAACTTCGGCTGCCCCGTCCCCAAGGTCACCCGCAAGGGCGGCGGCTCCGCGCTCCCGTTCAAGCGGCCGCTGCTGAGGGCGATCCTCAAGGAGGCCGTGGCGGGCGCCGGAGACCTCCCGGTCACCATCAAGATGCGCAAGGGCATCGACGACGACCACCTCACCTACCTCGACGCCGGCCGCATCGCCGTCGAGGAGGGCGTCACGGCCGTCGCCCTGCACGGCAGGACCACCGCCCAGCACTACGGCGGCACCGCCGACTGGGAGGCCATCGCCCGCCTCAAGGAGCACGTCCCGGAGATCCCCGTCCTCGGCAACGGGGACATCTGGAGCGCGGACGACGCCCTGCGGATGATGCGCGAGACCGGCTGCGACGGGGTGGTCGTCGGCCGCGGCTGCCTGGGCCGGCCCTGGCTCTTCGGCGACCTGGTCGCCGCCTTCGAGGGCACCGGGGCCCGGCAGACGCCCACCCTGCGACAGGTCGCGGACGTCATGCTGCGCCACGCCACGCTGCTCGGGGAGTGGATCGGCGACGAGAGCAGGGGCGTGATCGACTTCCGCAAGCACGTCGCCTGGTACCTCAAGGGCTTCGCCGTCGGCTCCGAGATGCGCAGGAAGCTCGCCGTCACCTCGTCGCTGGAGGAGCTGGACGCCCAGCTGCGCGAACTGGACCTGGACCAGCCGTGGCCGGACGGCGCGGACGGCCCCCGGGGGCGCACCTCCGGCAACAACCGCGTGGCGCTCCCGGACGGCTGGCTCAAGGACCCGTACGACTGCGCGGGCGTGGGTGCCGAGGCCGAGCTCGACACCTCCGGCGGCTGAGTCGCACCCGCATCACAAGGCACGCAGTGCCCGAACCGAGGCCCGCTCATATGAGCGGGCTTTCGTGTGGGTTCCGGACGGGTGGCGGGGAGCTGCGGGTGGATCCTGTCGGCCGTGTGGGGTGAACGTCACGCCAGGTAGTGCATTTGTTACGTCCAGGTGATGAGCGAGGGCGTCCGAGACGTCCGCATGATGACATCTGAGCGCACTCCTGAGAGTGATTCTCGCCACCCTTGAGTTCACGGGGGCTCAGATGAGCGCTCTTTTGGATGCTGCACTTCTCAAATGACGGCACTGGGTGCCAGGGTGCCGTACTTTGATCGATCGACGCATCCGCTACCGCCCGTGGGTGGATGGACCGGATCTCGCCACCCTGTGTGGCGATGAGTTCGAGAGGTGAACGCGGTCCGGGGCCGGCCCGAATCCGCCCGTCACTTTGGATCCGGTGGCGGACGGGTGGTCGGAGCCCCACGACGCGCAAGTGGGCGTACCCAGTCACCTTCGATCTGGGTATGTTCCTCGCCGTCAGGGCAGCCACCGCGTCCTCGAGGAGTCGAGACCCGTGTCGGAAAACAAAGATCCTCAGAAGTTCGTCTACGACTTCACCGAGGGCAACAAGGATCTGAAGGACCTCCTCGGCGGCAAGGGTGCCAACCTCGCCGAGATGACCAATCTCGGGCTGCCGGTCCCTCCCGGCTTCACCATCACCACCGAGGCCTGCAAGGTCTACCTCGACAGCGGTGACGAGCCGGCCGAGCTGCGCGACGAGGTCGGCGCACACCTCGCGGCGCTCGAGAAGCGGATGGGCAAGAACCTCGGCCAGGCCGACGACCCGCTGCTGGTATCCGTACGATCCGGCGCCAAGTTCTCGATGCCCGGCATGATGGACACGGTCCTCAACATCGGCCTCTCCGACGACTCGGTCGTGGGCCTCGCCACCCAGTCCGGCGACGAGCGTTTCGCCTGGGACTCCTACCGCCGCCTCATCCAGATGTTCGGCAAGACCGTCCTCGGTGTCGACGGCGACCTCTTCGAGGAGGCGCTGGAGGCCGCGAAGGACGCCAAGGGCGTCACCGTCGACGTGGACCTGGACGCGGCCGACCTGAAGAAGCTGGTCAAGCAGTTCAAGAAGATCGTCGCCCGCGACGCCGGACGGGACTTCCCGCAGGACGCGCGCGAGCAGATGGACCTGGCCATAAAGGCGGTCTTCGACTCGTGGAACACCGACCGGGCCAAGCTCTACCGCCGCCAGGAACGCATCCCGGGCGACCTCGGCACGGCCGTCAACGTCTGCTCGATGGTCTTCGGCAACCTCGGCCCCGACTCCGGCACGGGCGTCGCCTTCACCCGCGACCCGGCCAGCGGCCACCAGGGCGTCTACGGCGACTACCTCCAGAACGCCCAGGGTGAGGACGTCGTCGCGGGCATCCGCAACACCGTGCCGCTCGCGGAGCTGGAGTCGATCGACAAGAACTCCTACGACCAGCTGATGAAGATCATGGAGACGCTGGAGACCCACTACAAGGATCTCTGCGACATCGAGTTCACCATCGAGCGCGGTCACCTCTGGATGCTCCAGACCCGGGTCGGCAAGCGCACCGCCGGTGCGGCCTTCCGGATCGCCACCCAGCTCGTCGACCAGGGCCTCATCGACGAGGCCGAGGCGCTCCAGCGGGTCAACGGCGCCCAGCTCGCCCAGCTGATGTTCCCCCGGTTCGACGACGAGGCCACCACCGTGCTGCTCGGCCGCGGTATCGCCGCGTCCCCGGGTGCCGCCGTCGGCAAGGCCGTCTTCGACTCGTACACCGCCGTCAAGTGGTCGCGGTCCGGCGAGAAGGTCATCCTGATCCGCCGCGAGACGAACCCCGACGACCTCGACGGCATGATCGCCGCCGAGGGCATCCTGACCTCGCGCGGCGGCAAGACCTCGCACGCCGCCGTCGTCGCCCGCGGCATGGGCAAGACCTGTGTCTGCGGCGCCGAGGAGATCGAGGTCGACACCAAGCGCCGCCGGCTGACGGTCGGCGACACCGTGGTCGAGGAGGGCGACCTCGTCTCCGTCGACGGCTCCACCGGCAAGGTCTACCTCGGCGAGGTGCCCGTCGTGCCGTCCCCGGTCGTCGAGTACTTCGAGGGCCGCATGCACGCGGGCGCCGACGACGCCGACGAACTGGTCGCCGCCGTGCACCGGATCATGGCGTACGCGGACCGGGTACGCCGGCTGCGGGTACGGGCCAACGCGGACAACGCGGAGGACGCCCTGCGGGCCCGCCGCTTCGGCGCCCAGGGCATCGGCCTGTGCCGCACCGAGCACATGTTCCTCGGTGAGCGCCGCACGATGGTCGAGAAGCTGATCCTCGCCGACACCGACGCCGAGCGTGAGGCCGCGCTGGACGCCCTGCTGCCGCTCCAGCGGGCCGACTTCATCGAGCTGTTCGAGTCGATGGACGGGCTGCCCGTCACCGTACGGCTGCTCGACCCGCCGCTGCACGAGTTCCTGCCGGACATCACCGAGCTCTCCGTACGGGTCGCGCTCGCCGAGGCCCGCAAGGACGCCAACGAGAACGACCTGCGCCTGCTCCAGGCCGTGCACAAGCTGCACGAGCAGAACCCGATGCTCGGCCTGCGCGGAGTCCGGCTCGGTCTGGTCATCCCGGGGCTGTTCGCGATGCAGGTCCGGGCGATCGCGGAGGCCGCCGCCCACCGCAGGAACGCCAAGGGCGACCCGCGCGCCGAGATCATGATCCCGCTGGTCGGCACGGTCCAGGAGCTGGAGATCGTCCGCGAGGAGGCCGACCGGGTCGTCGCCGAGGTCGAGGCGTCCACCGGCACCTCGCTCAAGCTGACCATCGGCACCATGATCGAGCTGCCCCGCGCCGCGCTGACCGCCGGTCAGATCGCCGAGGCCGCGCAGTTCTTCTCCTTCGGTACGAACGACCTGACCCAGACCGTGTGGGGCTTCTCCCGCGACGACGTGGAGGCCTCGTTCTTCACCGCCTACCTGGAGAAGGGCATCTTCGGTGTGTCGCCCTTCGAGACCATCGACAAGGACGGCGTCGGCTCGCTCGTCCGCAGCGCCGTGGCGGCCGGCCGGGCCACCCGCCCGGACCTGAAGCTCGGCGTCTGCGGCGAGCACGGCGGCGACCCGGAGTCGGTGCACTTCTTCCACGAGGTCGGTCTGGACTACGTCTCCTGCTCGCCGTTCCGCATCCCGGTCGCCCGGTTGGAAGCGGGCCGCGCCGCAGCCGGGTCGAAGGGCAGCGACAGCCGCTGAGCGGCCGGTCACCGTTCTTCCGGGCCCGCCGATCCGGTCGTCCCTACCCTCGCCGGACCGGCGGCGGGCCCGGAAATCCGGAAGCGACGGCACCCTGTGCGGGGGTGCCGTCGCTTCGTCTTTGCCCGCGCTTCGTCCTTGAATGGCGAACCATTAACCGGCCGCTGTTTCTTTTCATCGTTGGGCCAGCAAATCCGGTGCCCGGCGGACCGAGGTGCGGCCCATGGATCCCCACCCACGGGCCGCACCCGGCTCGGAGGACCCGGCGGTGAAGCCCGGACCTCTTACGGCCTCACCCGCGACAGCGCGTGAAGCCGTTACCCCCGTCGGATGCGGAGCCGCTCCGTCCGCCACCTCCGCCGAACGAGCGAAGCCCCCCACGGCCCTCACCCGCTCTTTCGGTGACGAAAGGAATCGCACCCGACGTCGTACAGCCTTTCGGCTGGCGGCGAAACGGGCGAGACGTTTCAACTCTGGCCGAAACCCCGTGGTGACCTCCTGTGACGATATGCATACCCTTTGATGGGGGCGATTGCGGGTGCAACAGGTGGGGGTTCGGTGCTGCGTATCCATATGTCCGGGGTGGACCTTTCCAGGGTTCGGATGGCCACCAGGCCGGACGCAATGTGGGAAACGATTCTCAGCTTTCACCGGCTGCGGGACCGACGCGGTTCCACGGTCTTCGGGAAATGGCGGACGGAATCCCGGGCCCGGTTGAATGGTGAAGCACGTCTGCTGTCGGCGGTCGTGCCGCTCCGCGGCTATTTCCCGGACTTCCTGACGCCTTCACAGGCGGGTGCCGAACCGTTCGGCCTGGACGCGGGAATGGAGGCGCTGCGCGACACCCCGGGGGACCGTCTGCACGGCGAACTGGCGCTGCTCGCCCAGCAGGCCCCCCGGCAGCGGCTGCCCGGAGGACGACCGCCCACGGCGCTGCTGGACGCGCTCGCCGAAGGGCGCACCGAGCCGCTGGGCCGCCTCATCGCAGCCCTGCACGGCTACCACCGGGCCGCCGTCGAGCCGTACTGGGCCCACATCCGGGCCAGTGTCGAGGCCGACCGGGCGGTCCGGGGACGCGCCCTGCTGGACGGCGGGGCGGAGGAGCTGCTGGCCACCCTGCCGTCCATGATCCGCTGGCGCCGGCCGGTGCTGGAGGCGGACTACCCCGTCGACCGCGACCTGCACCTGGACGGGCGGGGCCTGCTGCTCCAGCCGTCGTTCTTCTGCCGGGGAGCCCCGGTCGTCTACCGGGATCCCGGCCTGCCGCCGGTCCTCGTCTACCCGGTCACCCACCCGGCGGCCCCGGCGTCCACCGAGCCGGGGCCCTGGCTCGGGCGGCTCGTGGGCCACACCCGTTCCGCGGTCCTCCAGGCCGTGGGCAACGGCTGCACGACGAGCGAGCTGGCCCTCAGGACCGGGGTGTCCCTCGCCTCGGCCAGCCAGCACGCCTGCGTCCTGCGCGAGGCCGGCCTGGTGCTGAGCCTGCGACACGGCGGCTCGGTCCTGCACACGCTCACCCCGCTGGGCGCCTCCCTGCTGCGCGGCGGAACGGCCCCGCTCGCCCTGTCCTGACCCGGCGTGCGGCGGGCGGGCGGGCCTGGACGGCGGGTCGCACATCCGTCCCGGAGACCGATGAGTTCCGCCCGCCGCGACCGTCCACCTTTTCGAAAGCGCTCGAACACAGCGCCACGGAGCACACGACGTGCCGGGACGGAAGAGTGAGAACCATGACCACGCCTCAGATGATCTTCGTGAACCTGCCGGTCAAGGACCTGGAGGTGACGAAGAACTTCTTCGCCGCGCTCGGGTTCGGCTTCAACCCGCAGTTCAGCGACGAGACGACGGCCTGCCTGGTCATCAGCGACACCATCTTCGCGATGCTCATCAGCGAGCCGCGCTTCAAGGACTTCACCAAGAAGGAGATCGCCGACGCGGAGAAGACGACCGAGGTCCTCGTCGCCCTGAGCGCCGAGAGCCGCGCCCGGGTCGACGAGCTGGCCGACGCCGCGCTCGCCTCCGGCGGGTCCCCGGCCAACGACCCCATGGACATGGGCTTCATGTACGGCCGTTCCTTCCAGGACCCGGACCACCACATCTGGGAGGTCGTCTGGATGGACCCGCAGGCCGCCGCGGACGGCCCCCAGGCCTGAGGCCCGAGGAGCAGAGCCGGGAACCGTCCGGGGAGAAGGCCGGGCCGGTGATCTTGAGCCGGACCGGCCGCATCCCGCCCTTGGTGACGTACAGCTCCGTCCCGTGCCGCTCCGGGAAGCCCGGCTCGACCAGGGGCAGCTCCTCGGGGGTGCGCCCGGAGAAGTACGAGGGCAGGTGGACCCGGTCGTAGGCGGGACGGGGCTCCTCGCAGAGCACCACGACCCGGGTCGTGTCCGCCGCGGTGGTCAGTCCGCGGTGGGGGCGGTCGGGGGAGTGGGCACCGGCATCAGAGGCCTCCTTGCGCTCAGCACCCGCACCCGCCCCCTGTGAGGCCGCCCCTGGGGGCCGCCCGCCCCGTGCCGGAGGCCACCGGCCAACTGGTTGGACGAGGCACCTACCGCGTGCCTAGGGTCTCCCCGTGCCCGACATAACACTGACCACCCTCGTGCTCCTGTGCCTGGCCGCCGCCGCGGCGGGCTGGATCGACGCGGTGGTGGGCGGCGGCGGACTGCTCCTGCTGCCCGCCCTGCTGCTGGGCCTCCCGCACGTCCCGGCCGCCCATGTGCTCGGCACCAACAAGGCGGTCGCCATCGTCGGCACCACGGGCGCCGCCGTGACCTACGTCCGCAGGGCGCCGGTCCAGGTGGGCACCGCCGTGCGGATCGGGCTGACGGCCCTCGCCGGGTCGATGACCGGCGCCTTCTTCGCCGCCGGCCTCAGCAGCGACGTCCTGCGCCCGGTGATCATGGTGGTGCTGCTGGGGGTCGCGGCCTTCGTGCTGGCGCGGCCGTCGTTCGGCACGGCCGCGGCGGACGACGGAACGGACCGGAAGGTCACCCGGGCCCGGCTGGTCACCGCGATCGTGCTGGTCGGCGGTGGGATCGGCTTCTACGACGGGCTGTTCGGGCCGGGCACGGGCACCTTCCTGGTGCTGGCCCTGACGGCCGTGCTCCATCTCGACCTGGTCACCGCCTCGGCCACCGCCAAGATCGTGAACGTCTGCACCAACGCAGGCGCGCTGGCGATGTTCGCCTACCAGGGCACCGTGCTGTGGCAGCTGGCCGCGCTGATGGCTGTGTTCAACCTGGCGGGCGGCATGTTCGGTGCGCGGATGGCGCTCAGGAAGGGCAGCGGCTTCGTCCGCGGGGTCCTGCTGGTCGTGGTGTTCTCGCTGGTCGCCAAGCTCGGCTTCGACCAGTGGACGGGCTGAGAGGCCACCCGGCGGACTCCGGGGCCGCAGGCCCGGGACGACGCGGTCACCGCACCCCGGCGAGGTGGGCGTACGCCACCACGTTGCCCTGGTAACCGGTCGCGCGGGTGTAGCCGCCCCCGCAGGTGATCAGGCGCAGGGCGGCGTTCGCGGAGGCGCCGTAGACCCGCTCGTCGGGGAAGTCCTCGTTGGCGTACACCTCCACCGCGTCGACCGTGAAGACCGCGGTGCGGCCGTCCCGCCGGTCGATCTCCACCGCGGCCCCCTTCTTCAGGGAACCCAGCGAGTAGAAGACGGCGGGCCCCTCGGCGTTGTCGACGTGGCCGGCGACGATCGCGGTGCCCTTCGCCCCGGGCGGGGTGCCGCCCCCGAACCAGCCGGCGAGGTTGCGGTCCTCGGCCGGCGGCACGTCCAGGCTGCCGTCCGTACCCAGGCCGAGCCGTGTCAGGGGCGCGTCCACCCCGATGCGCGGGATACGGATGCGCACCGGTTCGGAGGCGCGCAGCGGTGCGGCGACGGTGGAGCCCGACCGGGGGCCGGGGTCCGCGACGAACGCCTCGGCGGGCGACGGCTGCGGCGCGGCGAGCCGTTCCGGTGCGCCGTTCTGCACGAACCAGAGCCCGCACAGCGCGGCGATACCCGCCGTCCAGGCCCAGGCCCTCAGCCTTGTGGCGTCCACGTCGTCGTCCTCGCCGGGCCCGTCAGGCGTCCCGCGTGCCCACCGCGCGGCCACGCCGTGCGAGCCACACGCCGCCCACGGCCGCCACGCCGAGAAGACCGCCGCCCACGGCGAGCTGGGCCGTGTCGGGGGCCGCGCTCCCGCCGACCCCGGTCCTGACGTGGCCGGAGGGCCGCTCGGTCGGCGTGGGCGCGGGCCGGGTCACCGGCGGCTTGGAGGGCGGCCTCCCCGTACCGGGGTCGGTGCCCGGCTCGGGCCGGTTCCCCGTCCCCGGGTCGGTGCCCGGCTCGGGCCAGGTGCCCGTGCCGGGCTTCGCACCCGTCAGGGCGTCCAGCTCCTCGTCCCCCTCGCCCTCCTCGGCCGTCCCGGACCAGGGGGAGGCCGGCGAGGCCGATCCGGCCGCGTCCTCCTCCTCGCAGAAGGCACCGGCGTCCTCGGCGGCGGGGTCGGCGAGGCACTCAGAGGCGTCCGGTGCGGCGGTCGCCGTGGTGCGCCCCGGTCTGCCGAGTTCGTCCGCGTACACGGTCGGGGCGGTGACGAGGCCGAGCGCGGCGGCGGTGAGGGCCGCGGCGGCGGTACCGGTCACGAGGCGGGCGGGGCTACGCATGGAAGATCCTCCGGGCAGACGGATATGTCCTGTCTCCCAGGCAACGGGTACCGGCGGACCGCTGCACGTTGACGGGCGGTCAGCTTTCACCCGTCCGGCCGCGGGGCGCGCGCCCCACGCCGTGATCCTTCGCAGGTCGCGGCCGTGACGGCGGCCGTCGGACGGGGGCGGTGCCGAACGGGTGACGACGCCTCAGTGGAGTGTGACGTAGCTCACATGAATGAGGTGTCCCGTGGCGGGCACACGGAAGTCACCCCCCACGGGACGGCACCCCCCCCGCCGCCCCATGGCGATCGCCCTCACCGGTTCACCCCCCCCCCGGGCCGGTGGGGGCGAAGTCATGTCCCCTCCCCGGCGGACCACACGACGTCCGGCGGTCGCACCCGGGCGCACCGGGGCCGCCCCGCCCCGTCGCTCAGCCGCAGCCGCGCGGTCAGACGGCCGGACCGCATCGCCGCGCCGAGGACGTCCGGGCCGACGTCGGCCATCATCAGCTTCGCCCGCCGGAACATGCTGAAGAGGCCGGTCCCGTCCACCGTGCCCCAGGACAGGTAGACGAAGCGCCCGCCCATCCGGTGCTGGACGTACGGCCCCGACACCTCGACGCCCTCCGGGGTGGACACGGCGGTGCAGTCCAGGGTCCAGTAGACCGACGCGGCGTCCGCGGGATGCAGGCCGGTCAGCTCCCCGGGGCTGTCCTTGCGCTGCACGCCGACGTGGACGTTGTCGCGGCCGGGGGAGTCGGGGCCGGGGGGCCAGGTGCGGCCGGGGAGGTCCGTGGCCTCGATACGGATCCGCAGGGGGCGGTCGTCCGGCACGGTCACACACCCGCCCTGGGCGCGTCCCCGTACGCGCGGTCCAGGTCCCTCATCAGGACCTCGTCGACCGCGAAGGACGTGTCGTCGATCCGGTGGACCGGGGCGATGCCCTGGGAGTTGCTGACGAACGCCGCCCGATAGGCGGCCAGGCCCTCCAGTCTCACCGGCCGCCGGACCGTCGGACGGCCCGCCCGTGCCAGACCGTCCTCCAGGAGCGTCATCGTCACCCCGGTCAGCAGCGGGGCGTCCGGCCAGACCACCGATGTGCCGTCCCAGAAGCCGACGTTGGTGATCGCCCCCTCGGCCACCAACCCGCCGGGAGCCGTCAGCAGCGCCTCGTCGAACCCCGAACTCCGGGCTCGCCTCCGGTAGTAGGCCTGGCCGAACTCGCCCGGCCGCTTCACCTGCGGGAGGGCGCGGGCGAACGGGACGGACATCAGGGACTGCGGGGCCGCGGAGAAGTGCGCCGCTGCTCCCACCGTCACCATCACGGCCGTCTCCGGGTGGTCCGGCGGCAGATAGCCGTGGACCCGCACCGACGCGTCCCGTACCCCCGCGCCGTCGAGCGCGTGGCCGACCAGCGCCCGGACCCGCTCCCCGTCCAGAGGCACCCCGAAGAGCTCGCGGTTCGCCGCGTCCAGCCGGTCCAGGTGGAGGGCGAGACCGCGTACCTCCCGGTCCCGGACCTGGAAGGCGGTGAAGTGGCCGAAGCCGGCGAAGGCGGGGATGCGCAGATCCTCCGCGGTCGCGGGGCGGCCGTTCATCTCGACGTAGGGCGGGAGCGCGGGAGTGGTCATACGGCCCACGGTAGGGGGTGCGGCGGACCGGCTTGATCTCAACCATGGTCGAGGTGTGAGTCTGAGGCGCATGGACCTCACCACCCCCGTCTTCGCCCCGCCCGCCGCCCCGCTGAAGGTGGCCGTCATCCTCGGCAGCAACCGTGAGGGCCGCTTCGGCCCCGTCGTCGCCGAGTGGTTCCTCTCCCGGACGGCGGGCCACCCGGGCGTCGAGACCGACCTGATCGACACCGCCGACTCCGAACCCCCCTCCGTCCCCCGGCCCGCCGACATCGCGGCCCGGCTGGCACGGGCCGACGCCTTCGTCGTGCTGACCCCCGAGTACAACCACTCCTACCCCGCCCCGCTGAAGCACCTCATCGACCGCCACTACACCGAGTGGCAGGCCAAACCGGTCGCCTTCGTCTCGTACGGCGGGATCTCGGGTGGCCTGCGGGCCGTCGAACACCTGCGCCAGGTCTTCGCCGAACTGCACGCCGTCTCGCTGCGCGACACCGTCTCCTTCCACCAGGCGGGCGCCCTCTTCGACGGCCGGGGCGGGCTCAAGGACCCGGCGCCGACGGACGCGGCCGCCAAGACGCTGCTGGACCAGCTGGTCTGGTGGGGCCTGGCCCTGCGCGAGGCCAGGGCGCGGCGTCCTTACCGGGGCTGAGGACCTGTCGGGTGACAATCGGCGGGAGACGTACGCCGACGCGACCGAGGAGTAACGGCATGACCGAGCCCGCATGGCTGACCGTACTGACCACGACGGACAGCGAGGACAAGGCCCAGGAGCTCGCCCGGGGCGCGGTGGAGGCGCGGCTCGCCGCCTGCGCCCAGATCTCCGGCCCCGTCACCTCCGTCTACCGGTGGCAGGGCGCCCTGGAGACGGCCCAGGAGTGGCAGGTGCTGCTCAAGACGACGGCCCTGCGCTACGACGAACTGGAGGCCCACCTCCTGGTGGCGCACGACTACGACACCCCGGAGGTCATCGCCACCCCCGTCGTGCGCGGCAGTACCCGCTACCTGTCCTGGGTGGCGGCCGAGACGGCACCCCCGGCGGCCCTGTGACCGAGGACGGCCACCCGTTCCTCGTCCGACGGGACGCCGCTCCCCGGCGCACGCCCGTGCCCGGGGGCGGCCGGCTCAGCCGGCGTCCACCTCGGCGGGGTCGGCCGACAGGGCCTCGGTCACGCCCGTCTCGCGCGGCCCCAGGAAGCGCGGGTCCGGTTCGAACACGACGTCCAGGAGGGCCTTGCCCGCCGCGAAGACCTCCCGGGCCCCGCCGTAGTACCAGGTGGCGTCGTGGACGGCGTCCACCCCCACCCCGTACGCGTCGATCCCCGCCGACCGGCACAGGGCGACGGCACGCCGGATGTGGAAGCCCTGGCTCACCAGCACGGCCCGGTCGACCCCGAAGATCTTCTTGGCCCGGACGCAGGAGTCCCAGGTGTCGAACCCGGCGTAGTCGCTGACGATCCGGCCGTCCGGCACCCCGTGCGCGGTGAGGTAGGTGCGCATGGCGTCGGGTTCGTCGTACTCCACCCGGCTGTTGTCCCCGGTCACCAGCAGCACCTTCACCTTGCCGCTGCGGTACAGCTCCGCCGCCGCGTCCAGCCGGTGCGCGAGGTAGGGCGACGGCCTGCCCTGCCACAGCCCCGCGCCGAAGACCACGGCGACCTGACGGGCGGGCGCGTCCGCCGTGCCGCGCACCCGGGCGTCGGCCGTCGTGTGCAGCCACGTCGCGGGCAGCAGGGCCGCCGTACACGCCACCATCAGCGCCCGCACCAACCGCCGCCGCCCCCGCCGGGTGCGCGGCAGCCGGAGCCGCACCGGCCCCGGCCGTCCCAGGGCCGCCGGCCGCCCCCACGTCCCCAGCCGCATGCGGCACCCCCTCTTCCTCACCGATCAGTCACCGACAGGGACGGACGGAACGCGGAAACGGTTCGCCGACCCGCGTGTGACCGACGACGCACGGCAGGTCCCGGCCGTGCCGACAACAGCCCCGCCACGCCCGTGAGACCGGGGAGAAGTCCCGTCACGGGTGCGAGACCGGACGGCAGCGTCCGCCCACCGCGCTGCGTGCCCTCGCCGCCCGGGGCCGCCACCGCGTCGCCGTCGCCTCGTACTTCACCGCGCCCGGCCGCTTCGCGGCTACGGCCGCCATCGCCGCCCCGTGGATCGTCGCCGCACCGCTCGGCGCCCGTCCGGCGATGGCCCGGCTGCTGCCGCCACCGCTACGACCAGGCCCTGGCCGGAAGCGCGTCCGTCCGCCCGCGGGCACATCCGCCGGAGCCCGCCGGGCGGCCCGGCGGCCTGCGGCTCCCCTCGGCACCTGGGCAGGGCCGTTAGTGTCGAGGCCATGGACGGTACGTACGACACCCGGGACATCAAGGAGCACGACGCCACCGAACACGGCGCCACGCCCTACCGCGCCGGTGACACCGAGCGGTGGGACACCGAAGCGGAGAAGCAGCCCGGCCGCACCGCCTTCCAGCGCGACCGGGCACGTGTGCTGCACTCCGCCGCCCTGCGCAGACTCGCCGGGAAGACCCAGGTGGTCACCCCCGGCACCCGCGGCACGGCCTGGGACGCCAGCCCGCGCACCCGGCTCACCCACTCCCTGGAGTGCGCCCAGGTCGGCCGGGAGCTCGGGGCCGCGCTCGGTTGCGATCCGGACCTCGTCGAGACCGCCTGCCTCTCCCACGACATGGGCCACCCGCCCTTCGGCCACAACGGCGAACAGGCGCTGAACGACTTCGCCTCGGACTGCGGCGGCTTCGAGGGCAACGCCCAGTCCCTGCGCCTGCTGACCCGGCTGGAGCCCAAGCGGTTCGTCCGCGACACCCGCAGCGGGGAGCTCGTCAGCGTCGGCCTCAACCTGACCCGCGCCGCCCTGGACGCCGCCACCAAGTACCCCTGGCCCCGGGGCGCCCACCCGCGCGACCCCGACTCCTCCAAGTTCGGGGTGTACGAGGACGACCTGCCGGTCTTCGAGTGGGTCCGCGCCAACGCCCCCGCGGACCGGACGTGCTTCGAGGCCCAGGTCATGGACTGGTCCGACGACGTGGCGTACTCCGTGCACGACTTCGAGGACGGGCTGCACGCCGGGCACATCGACCCGGCACTGCTGCTCGCCGAGGCGGAGCGCGAGGAGATCTGGGGCGTCGCCGTCGGGCGGTACGTCCCCGCGGACACCGATCCGCAGGAACTCGCCGACGCCCTGGACCGGCTCCTCGCCCAGGAGTGGTGGCCGCACCGCTACGACGGCTCCGCCGTCGCCCAGGCCCGGCTGAAGGACGCCACGAGCCAGCTCATCGGCCGCTTCTGCAAGGCGGCGGAGGACGCCACCCACCAGGCGTACGGCCCCGGCCCCCTCACCCGGTACGGCGCCGAGCTCGTCGTCCCGGTCCGCGTCCGCGACGAGTGCGCCGTACTCAAGGCCGTCGCCGACCGTTACGTCATGCAGCGCGCCGAGCAGGAGGTGCTCCGCGCCGACCAGCGGATCGTCATCGCCGAGCTGGCCGCCGCGCTCACCGCCCGCGCCCCGGACGGCCTGGAGCCCCAGTTCCGGGCGCTGTTCACCGCGGCCCCGGACGACCGCGCCCGCAAGCGGGTCCTCGTGGACCAGATCGCGGCCCTCACGGACGCCTCGGCCCGCACCCTGCACCGGACGCTCACCGGCACCCGGCAGACTGGGACATGACCGGGACACATGACCCCCGGGGCGTTCGCGTCAGGCCCCGGGTGTGACCTGATCGGGGCACACCCCCTTTCGCCATCACGCTGCGTGCGGGACGCTCGCACGTGGTGGCGCCGCGCAGCACAGCACCGAGGAGGCTTCAAGTGGTCGACGCAAACCGGACGTTCGTCATCGTCGGCGGGGGACTGGCAGGGGCGAAGGCGGCCGAGACACTCCGCTCCGAGGGTTTCACGGGCCGCGTGATCCTGATCGGCGACGAGCGCGACCATCCGTACGAACGGCCGCCCCTGTCCAAGGGATACCTGGCCGGGAAGGACGAGCGGGACAGCGCCTTCGTCCACGAGCCGGCCTGGTACGCCCGCGCCGACATCGAACTCCACCTCGGCCAGGTGGTCACCTCCGTCGACCGGGCCGGCCGCTCCGTCCAGCTCGGCGACAACACCGTCGTCCACTACGACAAGCTGCTGCTGGCCACCGGAGCCGAACCCCGCCGCCTCGACATCCCGGGCACCGACCTGGTCGGCGTCCACCACCTGCGCCGGCTCGCCCACGCCGACCGGCTGCGCAACGTGCTGTCCGCCCTCGGCCGCGACAACGGCCACCTCGTGATCGCCGGAGGCGGCTGGATCGGCCTGGAGGTCGCCGCCGCCGCCCGCGGATACGGTGCCGAGGTCACCGTCGTCGAGCCCTCGCCGACCCCGCTGCACCACGTCATCGGCCCCGAGCTGGGCCAGATCTTCACCGATCTGCACACCGCGCACGGCGTCCGCTTCCACTTCGGCGCCCACCTCACCGAGATCACCGGCCAGGACGGCCTGGTCCTCGCCGCCCGCACCGACACCGGCGACGAGCACCCCGCGCACGACGTGCTCGCCGCGATCGGCGCGGCCCCGCGCACCGCGCTCGCCGAGGCCGCCGGGCTCGACATGGCCGCCCCGGAACACGGCGGCGGCGTCGCCGTCGACGCCTCGCTGCGCACCTCGGACCCGCACATCTTCGCCGCCGGGGACCTCGCCTCCGTGGAGCACCCGCTCTTCGGCACCCGGCTCCGGGTCGAGCACTGGGCGAACGCCCTCAACGGCGGACCGGCCGCCGCCCGGGCCATGCTCGGCCAGGAGGTGACGTACGACCGGGTGCCGTACTTCTTCTCCGACCAGTACGACCTGGGGCTGGAGTACTCGGGCTGGGCGCCCCCGGGCTCGTACGACCAGGTCGTCATCCGCGGGGACGCCGGCAAGCGGGAGTTCATCGCGTTCTGGCTGAAGGACCGCCGGGTGCTCGCCGGGATGAACGTCAATGTGTGGGACGTCACCGACGGCATCCAGCAGCTCGTCCGCAGCCGCCGCGAGATCGACCCCCACGCGCTCGGAGACCCCTCGGTGCCGCTGGACTCCCTGGTCTGAGCCCCGGCCGGGACACCGGGGACGCCCGGACCGGCCGGCCGCCCCGGTGGCCGGCCGGTCCGGACGCCCGGCCGGTACCGCCCGGCCAGCCCGTAGACTTCACGCGTGGCAGGCAGGATCAATGACGACGACGTGAAGGCGGTCCGGGACGCGGTCCCGATCGACGCCGTCGTCTCCGAGTACCTCCAACTGCGCAACGCCGGCGGGGGTAACCTCAAGGGCCTGTGCCCCTTCCACGACGAGAAGTCCCCCTCCTTCCAGGTCAGCCCGAGCAAGGGTCTCTTCCACTGCTTCGGGTGCCAGGAGGGCGGCGACACGATCGCCTTCGTGATGAAGATCGACCACCTCACCTTCTCCGAGACGGTCGAACGCCTCGCCGGCCAGGCGGGCATCACCCTGCGGTACGAGGAAGGCGGCTACAACCCCTCCCACCAGCGCGGCGAACGGATCCGGCTGGTCGAGGCGCACAAGATCGCCGCCGACTTCTACCGCGAGCAGCTGAACGGCGCCGAGGCCGAGATCGGCCGCAGGTTCCTCGCGGAGCGCGGCTTCGACCAGGACGCCGCGGCCCACTTCGGCGTCGGCTACAGCCCGGCCGGCTGGGACCACCTCACCCGCTACCTGCGCGGCAAGGGCTTCAGCGACCGTGAGCTCATCTCCTCCGGCCTCTCCCAGGACGGCCGGCGCGGCCCCATCGACCGCTTCCGCGGCCGGCTGATGTGGCCGATCAGCGACACCTCCGGGGACACCGTCGGCTTCGGCGCCCGCAAGCTCCGCGACGACGACAACGGCCCCAAGTACCTCAACACCCCCGAGACCGCGATCTACAAGAAGTCCCAGGTGCTCTACGGCATCGACCTGGCCAAGAAGGACATCGCCAAGGCCAGCCGCGCCGTCGTCGTCGAGGGCTACACCGACGTCATGGCCTGCCACCTGGCCGGGGTCACCACCGCCATCGCCACCTGCGGCACCTCCTTCGGCAACGACCACATCAAGATCCTGCGCCGGCTCCTGATGGACAACGGCAGCGCCCGCGTGATCTTCACCTTCGACGGCGACGCCGCCGGACAGAAGGCCGCGCTGCGCGCGTTCGAGGACGACCAGAAGTTCGCCGCCGAGACGTACATCGCCATCGCCCCGGACAACATGGACCCGTGCGACCTGCGCCTCGCCAAGGGCGACGACGCCGTCCGCGACCTGGTCGAACCCCGCACCCCGCTCTTCGAGTTCGCGCTCCGCCAGATCGTCGGCCGGTACGACCTGGAGACCCCCGCGGGCCGCGCCGCCGCGCTCGACGAGGCGGCGCCCGTCGTCGCCCGGATCAAGAACAGCTCCTCGCAGCACGAGGTCGCCGTCCAGCTGGCCGGACTGCTGGGCATCCTCGACACCCAGTTCGTCGTCAAGCGCGTCGGCCAGCTTGCCCGCTGGGCCCGCGACCGGGGCGAGCGCGGCCCCGCGCCCGGCGGCCCCTCCCGCGGTGGCAGCGGGCAGCACCAGGCGAGCGCCCCGAGGCCGCCCTCGGGCCCCGCGCTCAACCTCCGCAGTCCCGCCCACCGCACCGAACGGGAGCTGCTCAAGCTGGCCCTGCAGAAGCCCGCCCTGGTCGCCCCGGCCTTCGACGCCTACGGGGAGGACGAGTTCACCGCCCCGCCCTACGCGGCGGTGCGCCGCTGCATCGCGGAGGCGGGCGGCGCCGAGCAGGGCCTGGCCGAGACCCGCGACTACCTGGCGGCCGTCCTGGACGCCGCCCCCGACGACACCGTGCGCAACCTGGTCACCGAGCTCGCCGTCGAGGTCTTCCACGGCAAGTCCATCGACGAGACGTACGCCGGCATGCAGCTCGTCCAGGTCCGGCTGCGCGCCGTCGACCGCAGGATCCACGACGTCCAGGGCAGCCTCGCCCGCCTCGGCCACAACGTGGCCCCCGACCACCTCGCCGCCGCGCAGAACGAGGTGTGGGTCCTCCAGCAGTACGCCGAGTCCCTGCGCAGCCACGGAGCAGCGGCGCTCTGAGCGACCGCGGCCGGTCACGCTCCGGCCCCAGAAAGTCACCGCACGCCCCTCGTGGCGGCGATGTGCCGTACGCCACACTGGAGGCCGGTGCTTGACGGCCTCCCGCTGTCGCGGGCGAGGCCGGAAGAGGGTCCGATCACCTGGAGGTCGCCCCCGTGCAGACCCGGACCGTGACGACGACGACCACCCCTGCCCCGGCCGTCCCCGCGCAGAACCGTGCCTCCCGCCACCCGGAGACGCCGGGCGTGCCCGAACCGGTGCTGGAGGAGCCGGCGGACGTCCCCGAGCCGACGGGCCGCCCCGAGACCGGCGGACCGTCGTCCGACCTCTTCCGGCAGTACCTGCGGGAGATCGGCCGGATCCCGTTGCTCGGCGCCGCCGACGAGGTGGAGCTCGCCCGCCGTGTCGAGGCGGGCCTCTTCGCCGAGGAGCGCCTCGCCGCGACCCCCGGCCCCGACACCCGGCTCGCCCAGGACCTGGGCCGGCTCGTCGTCCAGGGCCGGATGGCCGAACGCCGGCTCATCGAGGCCAACCTCCGCCTCGTCGTCTCCGTCGCCAAGCGGTACGCCGGCCGCGGCCTGACCATGCTCGACCTGGTCCAGGAGGGCAACCTCGGACTGATCCGGGCCGTCGAGAAGTTCGACTACACCCGGGGCTACAAGTTCTCCACGTACGCGACCTGGTGGATCCGCCAGGCGATGTCCCGCGCCCTCGCCGACCAGGCCCGCACCATAAGGGTCCCGGTACACGTCGTGGAGCTGATCAACCGGGTCGTCCGGGTGCAGCGCCGCCTGCTCCAGGAGCGCGGCCACGAGCCGAGCGCCGAAGAGGTCGCCGCCCAGCTCGACCTGACGCCCGAACGCGTCGAAACGATCCTGCGCCTCGCCCAGGAGCCCGTCTCGCTGCACGCCCCCGTCGGTGAGGAGGACGACGTGGCCTTCGGCGACCTCATCGAGGACGGCGACGCCCCCTCGCCCGTGGAGTCGGCGGCCTTCCTGCTGCTGCGCGAGCATCTGGAGGCGGTGCTCTCCACCCTCGGCGAACGGGAACGCAAGGTGGTGCAGCTGCGCTACGGCCTGGACGACGGACGCCCCCGCACCCTGGAGGAGATCGGCCGGCTCTTCGGCGTGACCCGCGAACGCATCCGCCAGATCGAGTCCAAGACCCTCGCCAGGCTGCGGGACCACGCCTTCGCCGACCAGCTCCGGGGCTATCTGGACTGACCCCGGAACCGGTCGGCGTACCACGCCCCGGTCAGTCGACCGCGGCCGGCGCCTCGGCGAACTGCGCCGCGTAGAGCCGGGCGTACGCGCCCGTCGCCGCCAGCAGCTCGGCGTGCGTGCCCTGCTCGACGATCGAGCCGTCCTCCATCACCAGGATCACGTCCGCGTCCCGGATGGTGGAGAGCCGGTGGGCGATCACGAAGCTCGTACGGCCGTGCGCGAGGCGGGCCATCGCCTTCTGGATCAGCACCTCGGTCCGGGTGTCCACCGAGCTGGTGGCCTCGTCGAGCACCAGGATCACCGGGTCCGACAGGAACGCCCGGGCGATGGTGATCAGCTGCTTCTCGCCCGCGCTGACCCCGGACCCCTCGTCGTCGAGCACGGTGTCGTAGCCCTCGGGCAGGGTACGGACGAAGCGGTCGGCGTGGGCCGCCTTCGCCGCCTCCTCCACCTCCTCGCGGCTGACCTCGCGCGAGGCGCCGTACGCGATGTTCTCCGCGATCGTGCCGCCGAACAGCCAGGTGTCCTGGAGGACCATGCCTATGCCGGAGCGCAGCCCGTCGCGCGACATCTTCGACACGTCGACGCCGTCCAGGGTGATCCGTCCGCCCGTCACCTCGTAGAACCGCATCAGCAGATTGACCAGCGTCGTCTTGCCGGCGCCGGTCGGACCCACGATCGCCACCGTCTGCCCCGGCTCCACACGCAGCGACAGGTCCTCGATGAGCGGCTTCTCCGGGTCGTACCGGAAGGACACCTTCTCCAGGACGACGCTGCCGCGCAGCTCCTTCGGCCGCTCGGCCTCGACCGGGTCCGGGCCCTGCTCCTCGGCGTCCAGCAGCTCGAAGACGCGCTCGGCCGACGCGACGCCCGACTGGAGCAGGTTGGCCATCGAGGCGACCTGCGTCAGCGGCATCGAGAACTGCCGCGAGTACTGGATGAACGCCTGCACGTCACCGATCGACAGCGCACCCGAGGCCACCCGCAGCCCGCCGACGACCGCGACCAGCACATAGTTCAGGTTGGACACGAACATCATCAGCGGCTGCATGATCCCGCTGTTGAACTGGGCCTTGAAGCCCGCCCGGTACAGCGCGTCGTTCTGCTCGGCGAAGTCCCTCGCGGACTCCTCCTGCCGCCCGAAGACCTTCACCAGGGCGTGGCCGGTGTACATCTCCTCGATGTGCGCGTTGAGCTTGCCCGTCACCTGCCACTGCGCCACGAACTGCGGCTGCGACCGCTTCCCGACCCGCGCCGCCACCAGCGCCGACAGGGGGATCGTGATCAGCGCCACCAGGGCGAGCAGCGGCGAGATCCAGAACATCATGATCAGCACGCCGACGATGGTCAGCAGGGAGTTGACGAGCTGGCCCATCGTCTGCTGGAGCGTCTGCGAGATGTTGTCTATGTCGTTCGTCGCCCGGCTGAGCACCTCGCCGCGCTTCTGCCGGTCGAAGTACGACAGCGGCAGCCGCGCCAGCTTCGACTGGAGATCCTCGCGGAGCTGGAAGACGACCCGGTTGATGATCCGGATCGACACCCGGGACGAGACCAGCATCAGCAGCCCCGCGCCGACGTACACCGCCAGCGTCGCCAGCAGGACGTTGCCCACCGCGTGGAAGTCGATGCCGTCACCGGGCACGAAGTCGACCCCGCTCAGCATGTCGGCGAGCCCGTCGTCGCCCCGCTCACGCAGACCGTCGATGGCCTGGTCCTTCGACGTGCCCTCCGGCATCTGCCGGCCGACGATCCCCGCGAAGATCAGGTCGGTGGCGATGCCGAGGATCTTCGGCCCGACCACCGAGAGCGCCACGCTCAGCGTGCCGGCCCCCAGCATCAGGTACAGCGAGGACCGTTCCTTGCTGAACCGCCCCAGCAGCCGCTTGCCCGACCCCTTGAAGTCCGCCGACCGCTCGGTCGGCCCCATCATCCGTCCGCCCGGCCCTGCCATCAGGCGGCCTCCGCTTCCGTCAGCTGGGAGAGCACGATCTCCCGGTAGGTTTCGTTGCCGTCCATCAGCTCGTGGTGGCTGCCCGCGCCGACGACCCGGCCCTCGTCCAGCACCAGGATCCGGTCTGCGTCACGGATCGTGGACACCCGCTGCGCCACGATCACCACGGTCGCCCCGGCCGTCTCCCGGGACAGCGCGGAGCGCAGCGCGGCGTCCGTCGCGTAGTCCAGGGCCGAGAACGAGTCGTCGAAGAGGTAGATCTCCGGCCGCTGCACCAGCGTCCGCGCGATGGCGAGCCGCTGCCGCTGACCGCCGGAGACATTGGTGCCGCCCTGCGCGATCGGCGCGTCGAGACCGTGCTCCAGCCGCTCCACGAACTCCTTCGCCTGAGCCACCTCCAGGGCGTGCCACAGCTCCTCGTCGGTGGCGTCCGGGTTGCCGTAGCGCAGGTTCGTCGCGACCGTCCCGGAGAAGAGGTACGGCTTCTGCGGGACCAGGCTCACCGACCTCGCCAGCAGGGCCGGGTCCAGCGTCCGCACGTCCCGGCCGCCGACGAGCACGTCGCCGCCCGTCGCGTCGAACAGCCGCGGTACGAGCCCGAGCAGCGTCGACTTCCCGCTGCCCGTCGACCCGATGACCGCGGTCGTCTCGCCGGGCCGAGCCACCAGGTCGACCGACCTCAGCACCGGCTCCTCGGCACCCGGGTAACGGAACTCGGCGCCCCGTATCTCCAGATGGCCGTGGGTGCGCAGCTCGGTGACCGGGTCCTTCGGCGGGACCACGCTCGACTCCGTCTCCAGGACCTCCTGTATGCGCTCGGCGCAGACCTCGGCACGCGGCACCATCATGAACATGAAGGTGGCCATCATCACCGACATGACGATCTGCATCAGATACGCGATGAACGCGGTCAGCGCGCCGATCTCCATCCCGCCGCTGTCGATGCGGTGCGCACCGAACCAGACGACGGCGACGGACGAGACGTTCACCACCGTCATCACGGTCGGGAACATCAGCGCCATCAGCCGGCCGGTCGACAGGGCCACGGCCGTCAGCTCGGTGTTGGCCCCACCGAAACGCTTCTCCTCGTAGTCGTCGCGGACGAACGCGCGGATCACCCGGTTACCGGTGATCTGCTCGCGCAGCACCCGGTTCACCGTGTCCAGCCGCGTCTGCATCGTGCGGAACAGAGGCCGCATCCGCTTCACGATGAGGCTCACCGCGATACCGAGCACCGGCACCACCGCCAGCAGCACCGCCGACAGCTTCACGTCCTGACCCAGCGCCATGACGATGCCGCCGACGCACATGATGGGGGCCGACACCATCAGCGTGAAGGACATCAGCACGAGCATCTGGATCTGCTGGACGTCGTTCGTCGTACGCGTGATCAGCGAAGGCGCGCCGAACCGCCCCACCTCACGCGCCGAGAAGGACTGCACCCGGGAGAAGACCGACGCCCGCACATCGCGTCCGAGCGCGGACGCGGTACGGGCGCCGAAGTACACCGCGCCCACGTTGCAGAGGACCTGGACGACACTGACGGCGATCATCACACCGCCGAACTCCAGGATGTAGCCCGTGTCGCCCTGGACGACACCGTTGTCGATGATGTCCGCGTTGAGGCTGGGCAGATAGAGGCTGGCGCAGGTCTGCAGGAACTGGAGTGCCACCAGCAGCAGGATCGGTCGTCTGTACGGCCCCAGGTAGGTCCGCAGGAGTTTTATGAGCACACGGGTCTCTCGGAGTCGGCGAAGGGCAGAGGCCGATCCATCTTGCGGCACGCCGCACCGCGAGTACCAACGCTTTTCCCCAAACCCGGGTCAAAACCCCGGGTCCGTCAGACCGCGTCCCCGAAGGCCCCCGGGTGGACCTGGTCCCGGGTCGCTCCGTACTGCTGCCGAACGGCCCGGCCCACCGGCAGCTCCTCGCCGGGCTCCAGCACCTGCGCCGCCGCGCCCCGCCACGCGGGGGGAGTCCGCGCGTCGAGCGTGCCCCGCGAGACCCCCAGCGCCCATGCCGCCTGCCGGGCCGCGCCCAGCGCCGCGTACTGCTCGGGCTGCGGCACGACGACCTGCGTACCGAACACCGCGGGGGCCAGGGCCTGTACGGCCGGCAGCTCGGCCGCCGCACCCAGCAGGAAGACCCGCCGCACCTCCACACCCCGGCCGCGCAGCACGTCCAGCGCGTCCGTGAGGGAGCACAGCATGCCCTCGAAGGCGGCCCGCGCCAGATGCTCGGGCTTCATCGACTCGCGCCGCAGCCCGCTCAACGTCCCCGCCGTGTGCGGCAGATGAGGGGTGCGCTCGCCTTCCAGATACGGCAGCAGGACGAGCCCCGAGGCCCCCGGCGTCGACTTCAGCGCCAGTTCCGACAGCTCCTCCAGCCCGTCCAGGCCCAGCATCTCGGCGGTACCGCGCAGCGCGCGCACCGCGTTGGAGGTATGGACGACCGGCAGGTGCATCCCGGTCGCGTCGGCGAACGAGGTGATCATGCCGTGCGGGTCGGCCAGCGCCTCGTGGTGCACGGCCATCACCGAACCCGAGGCGCCCAGCGACACCACCGCGTCGCCGACGGCCACCCCGAGCCCGAAGGCCGCCGCCATGGTCTCGCCGGTGCCCGCCGAGATCAGCAGCCCCTCGGGCGTCGTCCCGGAGGCGTCGGCCGGACCCAGCACCTCGGGCAGCGCCGCCTGGTGGCCGAGCGCGAGTTCCACGAGATCGGGCCGGTAGGAACCGGACCCCGCCGACCAGTAACCGGTGCCGGACGCCGCGCCGCGGTCGGTGGTCCGGCGGGCGGGCCGGCCGAGGAGCTGCCAGACCAGCCAGTCGTGCGGCTGCATGACGGCCGCGACGCGCTGGGCGTGGTCCGGTTCGGTCCGGGCCAGCCAGCGCAGCTTCGCCACGGGCTGGGTGGCCTGCGGTACGGATCCGACGGCCTCGGCCCAGGCCTGCCGGCCACCGAGCCCGTCGACCAGGTCCGCGGCGGCGGCCTGAGCCCGCCGGTCGTTGCCCAGCAGCGCCGGGCGTACGAGATTTCCCTGGTGGTCCAGCGGCACCAGCCCGTGCTGCTGCGCGGACACACCGATGGCCTCCACGCCTTCGAGGAGCCCCCCGGAGGCCGCCTCACCGAGGGAGAGCAGCCACGCCTGCGGGTCCACCTCGGAGGCCTTGGCCTCGACGGGGTGCGCGGCATACCCCTGCCGCAGCACCGCACCGGTGTCCGTGTCGCAGACGACGATGTGTGTGAAGGCGGATGAACTGTCCAAGCCGGCGACTATGCCCATACCCAGATTCTGCCGCACCGGCGGAGCGGTCCGGCACCGGGCGCCCCGCGGGGCGCGTCACAGGCCGCCGGGCCGGGCACCGCACCGGGCGCCCTTCGGCACCCGGCGCGGGCCGGATCAGGTGTTGGTGGTGCCCCAGTCGTCGCCGGCACCGTGGCCGTTGTGCCCACTGCGCTCCCGCAGCGAACGCACCCGGCCGGAGACCGAGGCCGGCACCCTGTCGCCGACCTTCTCACTCACCGAGTGATAGGCCTTGCCGGCGAAGTCCCTGCCGCCCTGCGCCGCGGACTCCGCGGCGTTGCGCACCGCCGGGTTCTCCGACAGCCGCTGGGCGCCCTTCCTCAACTGCTCGTAACGCTCGCGCCCGGCTCGCGTGCCGAGCACGTAACCCAGGGCCACTCCGGCGATGAACGTGAGCCGGTACCGCATGGCTGCCACCCTTCCTTCGCTCTGTGCGACGTGTGCCTGCCCGCCTACCCCGGGACACCCGAGATCACCCCGGGCGATACCGATTGGCGGAGCACCCCCCTGCTTGCGCTAATGTATGTGTCGCAGCGAGCACGCGCCGCCCGGCAGCAGCCAGGGAGGTTCGTTTCGAGGCACCGCAGCAATCCCCTGTAGCTCAATTGGCAGAGCAGCCGGCTGTTAACCGGCAGGTTACTGGTTCGAGTCCAGTCGGGGGAGCGCGATCCCCTGTAGCTCAATTGGCAGAGCATTCGGCTGTTAACCGGAGGGTTACTGGTTCGAGTCCAGTCGGGGGAGCGAGACGGAGAAGGGCCCCTAGGGGCCCTTTTTCGCGTTCCCGGCGACCCCTCCGGTGACTCTTTCGGGGCAATCTCGCAACGGCCGGAACCGGGCAGCACGCAGCGCTGTCTTCATGGTCACGCGAAGCCGACCATCCGCAGCGAGAGATCGTATGACCGGCTATGCTGCGGCAGACGGCGCGCACACTTGTACGCGCCACGCCGAAACGGGGCGGTAGCTCAGCCGGTTAGAGCAGCGGACTCATAATCCGTCGGCCGTGGGTTCGAGTCCCACCCGCCCCACCAACTCGGTCGTCGGCAGAAACGTTACGACCTGTGGCAGAGAAAAGGCCTCCGCTCCGGCGGGGGCCTTTCCGTGTCGTGCCCCGGGTACCGGAGCCGGCCGCCGACCCGGTCGGCGGGGGGCCGGTGGCCGGTCGTTACCATCCCCCGTGACCGAAACAGCCGAAACACGTGTATCCCGCACGCGCATACTCGCCGACCTGACGCCCCTGCGGACCTCGCCCGACTACCGGCGGCTCTGGTTCGGCAACACCGTCTCCTGGATCGGGCAGGGCATGACGGCGCTGGCTGTCTCGCTCCAGGTCTACGACATCACCGGGTCCGCGTTCTCCGTCGGGCTGATCGGTCTCTGCTCGTTCGTGCCGCTGGTGCTCCTCGGGCTGTACAGCGGCGCGATCGCGGACACCGTCGACCGGCGCAAGCTCGGCCTCTACAGCGCCGCCGGGTCGTTCGTCCTCTCCATAGCCCTGGCCGCCGTGGCCTTCGCGGGGATCGAGCACGTCGGGTTCCTCTACGCGGTCGTCGCCCTCCAGGGCGTGTGCTTCGCGCTCAACTCGCCGGCCCGCAGCTCGATGATCGCGCGGCTGCTGCCGGCCGAACAGCTGCCCGCCGCCAACGCCCTCAACGCGATGACCTCCACCACGGGTGGTCTGGTCGGCCCCATGCTCGGCGGCCTCATCGTCGGATGGTGGGGCTACCGGTCCGCGTACACCGTCGACGCCATCACCTTCACCGCCTCCCTGTACGCGATGTGGCGGCTTCCCTCGATGCTTCCCGACCGGAAGACGGGCAAGGGGGCCGAGCGGGCGTCGGTCATGGACGGGCTGCGCTTTCTCGGGACCCGTCCCAATCTGCGGATGACCTTCTTCAGCGACCTGTGCGCCATGGTGCTCGCCCAGCCCCGCGCGCTGTTCCCGGTGGTCGCCGTCCTCTGGTTCGGCGGTGACGCGAAGACGACCGGTCTGCTCGTCGCCGCTCCCGCTCTGGGGGCGCTGCTGGGCAGCGTCTTCTCCGGATGGCTGGGGCGGATCCGGCGGCACGGGCTCGCGGTGCTGATCGCCGTCTGCTGCTGGGGCGCGGCCGTCGCGGTGTTCGGGCTGACCCGGCAGCTCTGGCCCGGGCTCGCCCTGCTGGCCGTCGCCGGGTGTGCCGACTCGATCTCGATGGTCTTCCGCAACACGATGCTCCAGGCCGCCGCTCCGGACGAGATGCGCGGGCGGCTGCAGGGCGTGTTCATCGTCGTCGTGGCGGGCGGCCCGCGCCTCGGCGACCTCATGGCCGGTTCGGTGGCCGATCTGGCGTCCCCGGCCGTCGCCGTGACCGGCGGCGGGATCGCGTGCGTGGTGATCGTCTGTCTGCTGGGCCTGCGCTGGCGCGGGTTCGCCCGCTACGACGCGCGGGACCCGCAGCCGTAGGACGCCGGCGTCCGCGTCCGTACCCCGATACGGCGCTGTCCGGATGGCGGTCGCCCCTTGTCGTCGTGCCCACGACGTCGTCAGGATGCCCGCATGGCCCCAGCACTGGTATCGCGCCGCCACGTGGACCTTCTGCGTGTCTCGACCATGCTCTGTCCGGCCTGCCCGCGCGGCTGTCCGTCCTGCCGCTGACGTGGCGCCGCGCCGGCCTGTGAGGCCGGCCCGCCGACGCCTTCGCGTCCCCGTTCCCCGGATCCACCACCCCCGGTGTACCGCTGCCGACGCGGTCGTACGCCCGCGGGTGCGTTCCCCGTCGCCGTCCTCCGAGGACCCGCCATGTCCGATACGCGTCCCCCGTTCCTGCTGCACTGGTTCCTGCCCACCGGAGGTGACGGCCGGGACCCCGGCGGCGTCACCGCCGTCCAGGGCAGGACCGGCGCGGCCACCCGCCGTCCGGCCGACATCGGCTATCTGTCCCAGGTGGCGCGCGCCGCCGAACAGGCCGGGTTCCATTCGCTGCTGACCCCGGTGGGCCTCGGCTGCGTCGACCCCTGGATCCTGACCGCCGCCCTCACCCAGCACACCGACCGGATCGGCTTCCTGGTCGCCTTCCGGGCCGGGTTCGCCAGCCCGACCCTGCTGGCCCAGCAGGCGGACGCCTTCCGGCGGTTCGCGGGCGGACGGCTCCGGCTCAACGTCGTCACCGGCGGCGACCCGGTCGAACAGCGGGCTTACGGCGACGAGCTGGCCCATGACGCGCGCTACGCCCGCACCGACGAGGTCATGGCGGTCCTGCGCGACCTCCTGGAGGGCAAGCGCGTCGACCACGACGGTGAGCACCTGCGGATCGAGGGCGCCCAGCTCACCGACCCGGCACTCCAGCACCCCGTGCCCCTCTACTTCGGCGGCGCCTCACCGGCCGCCGAGTCCGTGGCCGCCCGCCGGGCCGACGTCCAGCTGCTCTGGGGCGAGCCGCCCGCCGCCCTCGCCGACCGCGTCGGCCGGCTCCGCACCCGGGCCCCCGCCCTCCGCTACGGCCTGCGGCTGCACGTCATCAGCCGCGACACCTCCGCCGAGGCCTGGGCCGAGGCCGACCGGATCCTCGCGGGCATCGACCCGGAGGCCGTCCGGGCCAGCCAGGAACGCTTCGCGCGGATGGACTCCACCGGGCAGGCCCGCATGGCCGCCCTGCACGGCGGGTCCACGGACGCCGCGAAGCTCCAGGTCGCCCCGAACCTCTGGGCCGGTATCGGGCTCGTACGCGAGGGTGCCGGAACCGCCCTCGTCGGCTCGCACGACGAGGTGGCCGAGCGGCTGCACGCCTACCACCGGCTCGGTATCGACGAGTTCATCCTCTCCGGCTATCCGCACCTGGAGGAGGCATACCGGGTCGGTGAGGAGGTCGCCCCCCGGCTGCGCGCGCTGGTGGCGAAGGACGGGGAGTGAGCCGTCGGGCAGGCGCGGTCGCCTCCGCGGGAGCCGCCCCGGAGACCGGCCGGGGCGGCTGACGGGTCAGGGGCCGGGAGAGGGGCCCACCACCGAGCGGGCCACCCCCAGCTCCACCAGGTCCTGGGGACGCAGCCGCAACTGTCCGGCGGTGGTCCGTACGTCCTGCGGCCCCCGTTTCAGGATCGCCGCCGCCAGTTCCGGTGCGATCACCGAGAAGTAACTGTCGGCGGTGACATGGGTGTTGCCCGGGGCGGCGAGCGCGAGCGCGCCGCCCGAGCCGCCCTCGCCGATGACGAGGCTCGTCACCGGCACCCGGGCGGAGGCCACCGCCCCGAAGACCTCGGCGATGGCCGCGCCCGCGCCCGTACGCTCCGCCTCGGCGTCGTTGGCCGCGCCGGGGGTGTCGATCAGGGTGAGCACCGGCAGGCCCAGCCGGTCCGCGAGCCGGATCACCCGGGCCGCGGTGCGGTAGCCGGCCGGGAGGGTCGCGGTGCCGCACTGGGCCGCGTACGCCACCGGCTGCCCGGCGCGCAGGCCGACCCCGCAGAGCATGCCCGGATCGACACCCCCGCAGCGGTCGCCGCGCAGCTCCAGCCGGTCGTCGAAGTAGGCGTCCAGATAGGCCCCGGCCCGCGGCCGCCCCGCAGCCCTGGCCCGCTCCACCGCGTCCCAGCCGGACTCCGGCAGCCCGGTGGCCGACAGCGCGTCCGGCACCGGAGCCGGCCGCGCCGGGCCCGTCACCGTGAGCGCGGCCAGCCAGCGGCCCAGCGTCCGGCCGAGCTCCTCCGGAGCCACCACCGCGTCGACCTGGCCGGCCGCCAACTGCCCCTCGGCGGTGTACGCGAACGGGTCGGCGCCCGCCGGACGCACCCGGGACCCGGCGAACCCGATCTGCGCCCCGGGCAGTGCCAGGACCACGTCGGCGCCCGCCCCCAGGGTCGCCCAGCCGCCGCCGGTCGCCGGGTCCCGCAGGACCGCGATCTGCGGCAGCCCCGCCGCCCGCAGCCGGGCCGAGGCCCCGGCCACCCGCTGGAGCTGTATCAGCGCGATCATGCCTTCCTGCATCCGGCTGCCGCCGGTGGCGACGAGCGAGACGAGCGGCAGCCGGCGTTCCGCGGCCAGCGTGTACGCGGCCTCCAGCCGGTCCCCGCTGCGGCGGCCCAACGAGCCGCCCAGGAAGCCGAATTCGAAGGCCACCAGCACGCAGTCCAGCCCGCCGACCCGGCCCGTGCCGTACAGGACGGACTCCGCCTCGCCGGTCCGCGCCGCCGCGCGCTCCCGCGAGGCCCCGTAGCCGTCCCAGCCGAGCGGGCCGTCACCCGCCTCCGGTGCGCCGGGCGGACGGTGCTCGGTGAAGGCATCGGTGACGGCGGCGATCGCGTCCCGGGCCGGCATACGGACACCGCCGGGGCCCTCAGACACCGAGCGCCCGCTTCATGATCTTGCCCAGGTCGTTGCGGGGCAGGGCGTCGAGCAGCCGGACCACGCGCGGGCGCTTGTGCGGGGCCAGCAGCCCCGCCACATGGTCAGCCAGCTCCCGCTCACCGGGCGGTGACCCGGCGTCGGCCGGCACCACCCAGGCCACGATCCGCTCACCCAGATCCGGGTCCGGCTCCCCGGTGACGGCCGCCTCGCGCACCCCGGGGTGCTCCAGCAGCGCGTTCTCGATCTCGCCCGCGCCGATCTTGTAACCACCGCTCTTGATGAGGTCGGTGGCCTTGCGCCCGACGATCCGCACATAACCGTCCGGGTCGAGTGTCGCCATGTCGCCCGTACGGAAGAAGCCGTCCTCGGTGAAGGCGGCGGCCGTCGCGTCGGGCCGGTTCAGATAGCCGGTGAAGAGGTTCGGGCCGCGCACCTGGATCTCGCCGAGGGCCCCGGCACCCTCCAGGACGCCGCCGTCCTCCTCGACGAGCCGCAGCTCGACCCCGGCCAGCGGCGGACCGACGGTCCCGGCGCGCGGTACGCCGTCGGCCCGTACCCCGGTGTTCATCAGGGTCTCCGTCATCCCGTACCGCTCGACGACCCGGCGCCCGGTGGCGGCGGCGATCCGCTCGTGGTCGTGGACCGGCAGCGCCGCCGACCCCGACACCAGCAGCCGGGCGCCCGCCAGCGCCTTCCGCAGCTCCCCGGCGCCGTCCGGCCCGTCCAGCGCCCCGGCCAGCCGGTGGTACATCGTCGGTACGCCGAAGAGCATCGTGGCCCCCGACAGCAGCTCCCGGGCCACACCCTCCGGGGAGAACCGGCCGAGGTGGCGCACCGAGCCGCCCCGGCGCAGGGGGCCGAGGATCCCCAGGACCAGGCCGTGCACGTGGAACAGCGGCAGGGCGTGGACCAGCACGTCGTCGCCGGTCCACCGCCAGGCGTCCTGGAGCGCGTCCAGCGAGGCGGCGATCGCCCGGCGCGGCAGCACCGCGCCCTTGGGCGGGCCCGTGGTGCCGGAGGTGTAGACGACCAGCGCGGGGGACTCGGCGGGAGGCTCCGCGAAGCCGGTGCCCCACGCCCGGGCGGCGGTGTCCACGTCGAGGCGCTCCACCCCGTCCAGCGCGGCCGGCAACTCCTCGCCGGCCCCGGCCAGCACCAGCGAGGGGGAGCTGTCGGCGAGGATGTGCGCGAGCTCCCGCGCGCCGGTCCTCGGATTCAGCGGTACGGCCGGTACGCCGGCCCGGAGCGCCGCCACCACCGCGACCACCGTCCCGGCGGTGGGCGTGGCCCAGACGGCCACCCGCCCCGCCCCCGCGATCCGGGCGGCCAGGGCGGCGGAGGCGCCCGCCAACTCGGCGTAGGTCAGGGTGTGTTCACCGAACCGGACGGCCTCCGGGGAGTCCGTGCGGTCGGACGTCTCATGCAGTGCGGGCAGTAGAGAGGTCACCCGACGAAGCCTAAGGGCTGCCCCGCGGCCGGTGTCAGCCCTCGCCCCGGACGGTCCGCATCCGGCCGAACGCGTAGACGCAGCCGGCCAGCGCCAGGTCGGACAGCAGCATGAAGCCGATCGAGTACGAGTCCTTGGCGCTGTAGATCGCGCCCATCACCAGCGGCGGCACGAAGCCGCCGAGGCCGCCCATCGCGCCGACGATGCCCGTCACACTGCCCACCTGGGCCTGCGGCGTGACCTGCGAGACCAGAGCGAAGACGCTGCCGCTCGCGGTGCCGAGTCCCGCCGCCATGCAGAGCAGCGCGATCGTGCCGAGCGGGTTCAGCGGCGGGTCGAACGCCTGGACGATCGCCGTCAGCGCGGCCAGCAGCAGTGCCGCCGCCGTCACCAGGGCCGGGTGCATCCGGTCCGAGAGCCAGCCTCCGATCGGCCGGAAAATGACCGTGACCAGCGCGAATCCCGCCGCCTTGGTGCCCGCCTCGGTGGGTGACATCGCGTACCAGGTCTTCAGGTACGTCGGCAGATAGACCCCGAACGCCACGATGCCGCCGAAGCCGATCGCGTACAGCGCGGACAGCTCCCAGGTGACCCGCAGCCGGCCCGCCTGACCGAGCCGGTGGGCGAGCGACTGCGTCGGCACCTTCCGGTCCGGGCGGTCGGTGATCAGGACGGCCGCCAGCAGCGAGTACACCACCAGGGCGGCGGCGACGATCCAGAACGGCAGGTCCTGGCCGTGCTTCGCGATCCTGGGCGTGAAGTACCCCGACAGCGCGACCCCGCCCATGCCCATCCCGAACACACCGAGCGCGAGGCCCCGTTTCGCCGGCGGGAACCACGAGTTGACCAGCGGGATGCCGATCGCGAACGTCGTCCCGCCCAGGCCCAGCAGGAAGCCCACGGCGAGCATCGCCCCGAAGGAGTTCTTCGCCGGGATCAGCAGCAGCACCGGCACGATCGTCAGTGCCGACACCGCCGGGAACATCAGCCGGGCCCCGAACCTGTCGGTCAGCGCGCCCGCCGGGATACGGCCCAGCGAGCCCACCAGCACCGGTACGGCGACCAGCAGCGACTGCTGGAACGAGCTGAGCCCCAGCCGGTCCTTGAAGTCCCCGGACAACGGGGAGACCAGGTTCCACGCCCAGAAGGTGAGCGCGAAACCGACCGTGGCCATGACCAGGTTGCGGTAGGCGGCCGACGGCGGGGTCCCGCCCGGCGCTGGGGTCTGCTCGCTCGCGGTGTGCACACGGCAAGTCAAGGGTCCCGCCGGACCGGCGGCCCGCCGGATTACTCCATTCGGGCCGCCCCGGCTTCGCTCAGGCGGCCCTAGGACCCGGCGGCCCCACCAGGCCCCGGGCAGCGCCTTCCGGCAGCCGTTCCCGGCCGTCCGCTGCGACAATCGGGGCATGGACCGTCTGGACAGAGAGATCCTCGCCATCCTCCAGGAGGACGCCCGGATCTCGTACCGCGATCTGGGCGTACGCGTCGGGCTCAGCGCCAACGCGGCGGGCGACCGCGTACGCCGCATGCGCCAGGAGGGGGTGATCCGCGGCTTCACGGCCGTCATCGACCCGGCCGCCGACACCCGGACCGGCCTCGTCGTCTTCATCGACGTCTCGCTGCGTCTCGACACCACCGACGAGCAGTTCGAGCGCGCGGTGCTGACCCTGCCCGGCATCACCGAGGTGGTGCACGTGACGGGGGGCCACGACTACCTCGTACGGGCCACCGCCGCCGACACCGGTCCCCTGGACGCGCTGCTGCGCCGGCTGAAGAAGGACGCGGGCGTCGCCCACTCCACCACCCGGATCGCGCTCAGAGCGGCGCCTGCCAGATGACGGTCGGCGACCGGGCGCCGCTCTCGGTGCGCCCGTCGTCGGCGACCACCAGCCGTACCGCGTCCCTCCCGTCGGGCAGCCGCGCCGTCGCGTCCACCTCCACCTCGACGGCCGAGACCTCCGCCCGCCGGTGCGCGGTGGCCAGCGCCCCGCGCAGCACCGCGAGCAGCTGCTCGGCCAGATGGTCCGGGACCAGGGCGTCCACCGCCCCCGTGAAGTGCACCGACGGCTGGAAACCGAGCACCCCGGCCGCGCCGCCCGTCTCGCGCAGCACCCGGCCCCGGAAGGTGGCGGGCGCGTCGGCCGGCGGCTGCTGCAACGCGAAGATCGCCGTGCGGACCTCCTGGATGGTGGAGTCCAGCTCGTCGACGGCCCGGGTGAGCAGGTCCGCCGTGGCGCCGTCCCCAGAGGAGTCCTTGCGCCGGGTGGACTCCAGCATCATCTCCGTCGCGAACAGCCGCTGGACGACGAGGTCGTGCAGGTCACGGGCGATCCGGTCGCGGTCCTCGTAGACCGCGAGCTGCTCCCGGTACTTCTGGGCGTCCGCCATCACCATGGCCAGTGCGGCCTGTGAGGCGAACTGTGAGGCGAGCTGCCGCTCCGCCTCGGTGTAGAGGCGCTCGCCGCGCCTCCGGGGCAGGGCGAGCGTGCCGATGAGCCGCCCGCCGCTCTGCAGCGGCAGCATCATGCTCGGCCCGAACCGGGAGCGCACATGGGTCGTCATCCGCGGATCGGTCGCCGAGTCGTCGAGGAAGACCCCTTCGCCGCCGAGCAGCTGGACCAGGACCGGGGCGCCGGGCTCGATGACGGTGCCCACCAGGCCCGCCGGGTCGTCGCGGGTGGAGGCGGCGACGATCTCCATCCCGCCGTCGGCGGTCGGCTGGAGGACCACCCCGGCCGCCGCGCCGGCGAGCACCCTGGCCCGCTCGGCGACGGTCATCAGCGCGTCCGTCGTACCGGTGCCCCTCAGCAGCGCCCGGGTGACGGCGGCGGCCCCCTCGATCCAGTGCGCCCGCTGCCGGGCCGCCTCGTAGAGGTGGGCGCCGCCGATCGCCGCGCCCGCCTGGGAGGCCAGCAGCCGCAGCAGCGCCAGATCCGTGTCGGTGAAGTCGCCCCCCGCCCGCTTCCCGGTGACACAGAGGCTGCCGAGCACCTCGTCACGCACCTGGACGGGGGCTCCCGCGAACGTACGCATCCGCGGGTGCCCGGCGGGGACCCCGCAGGAGCGGGGGTCGGCCGTCAGATCGTGCAGGCGCAGCGGCCGGGGGTCGTCGGCGAGGGCGCCGACGACCCCCGCGTGGGTCTCGGGCAGCTCCGCGAGCTCCCGGCGCTCGGCCTCGGTCAGGCCGCTGGTGAACAGATCGGTGACCCGGCGCAGGTCCCGGTCCAGAAGGGTCAGCGCGCCGTGGCGGGCCCCGGCCAGCGCCGTGGCGGTGTCCACGATGTGCTGGAGAATCGTCCGCAGATCGAGACCGCGCGCGGCCACGGCGAGCCCGGTGGCCGTCAGCCCGCGAGCGGGTTGAGTACCAGCGGCTGGATCTTGCCGTCCAGCATGGCCCCGAGCCCGAGCACCGCGCAGACGTCGGGCCGCTCGGCGATGTGGACCGGGACGCCGGTCGCGTCGCGCAGCATCTCGTCCAGGCCGGGGAGCAGGGCGCTGCCGCCGACCATCGTGATCCCGGAGTCGGCGATGTCGGCCACCAGGTCGGGCGGGCAGTCGCGCAGCACCTTGCCCAGTCCGTCCAGCACCGCGGTGAGCGGGGCGTGGATCGCCTGCCGTACGGCGGCGGTGTCGACCTGCACGGTACGGGCCAGCCCGGTGGCCACGTCACGGCCGTGGATGTCGGTGACCGCGGGGCCGCCCGGTGTCAGGCCGCCCCCGCTGAGGGCCAGCTGGAGCGGTCGCACGGACTGGCTGGGCAGCATCAGCTGGTGGTGCTGGCGCAGGTACTGGATCACCGCGTGGTCGATGGCCTCGCCGCCGATCGGGATGCGGACGGCCGTCACGATCGAGCCCAGCGAGAGCACCGCGATCTGGGTGGTGGCCGCGCCGCACACCATGATCATGGTCGCGGTCGGCTGCTCCACCGGCATACCGCAGCCGACCGCGGCGGCGATCAGGGTGTCCACCAGCTCCACCCGGCGCGCCCCGAGCCCGACGAGGGTCTCCACGGTGGCGCGCTGGGCCAGCGGGTCGCTCTCGTGCGGGGTGCAGGCGGCGGCGCGCAGCCGGGGCTTGCGGCGCAGCTGGCGGCGGAGCTTCTCGCCGAGGAGGTGGCGCAGCATGCGCTGGGCCATGTCGATGTCGACGACCGTCCCGCCGGAGACCGGCCGGGCCACCCGGATGTAGCCCGGGGTACGGCCGGTCATCTGTTCGGCCAGTGTGCCGACGGCGATGAGCGAGCCGGTGCGCGTGTTCACGGCGGCGACGCTGGGTTCGTCGACGACGAGGCCCAGTCCCTTGATGTACACACGGGTCCTGGCGGCCCCGAGGTCGACGGCGAGATGGCAACGGCGCAACTGATCGAGGCTGACGGTCACGGCAGGTTCTCCCGGAGCGCGGACGGGGCACCGGCGGCAGCCGGTCTTCCTGGCATCGTCCCGCCGGGCCCCGGGCGGCGCGCGCTGGATGAGCCGTCGGGGGGACCCGGAACTGACGGCCCGACAGGTGTCAGACGCGGCCGGGGAGCAGCCGTTGGAGCAGCCCCCAGGTGAACTCCGCGATCCAGGGACGGTGGTCGGACGGGTCGGTGAAGGCCAGGGCCCAGCGGGTCGGCGCGCTGCCCTCCATCGGGCGGGCCGGCGCGAAGGCGCGGGCCACCTCGTCCACGGTGCACGACCAGGGGAGCAGGTCGCCGGCCGTCCGCAGGTCGGGGGCGGGGGCTCCCGGGGCGCGGACCAGCCACTCGTTCCACACGGCCCCGCCGGGGCCGGCCATCACCTCGAAGCGGAGGTCCGGCCAGAGCGGCAGCCGCCAGAGCAGCGCGTCGCACTCCAGGTCGCCGACCGCGCGGCGTACGGAGGACTCGGGCTCGCCCAGCACCGAGCGGTAGCGGCGCAGCGCACCACGGCCGCGCGGGGCCCGGGCCATCGCCTGCCAGCGGCGGTTGGCCTCCCTCATCTCGGCGAGCGTGGCGCTCAGTTCGTGGCGGGCGTCCTCGACCAGGTCCGGCTGGTGGTCGGCCATCCGGCGCAGCAGGACGAGCTGGAATTCGAGCGGCCCGAACGGGGCGGGAGCGGTCATGGCACCCATCCTGCCGCGTCTGCCGCTTATCGGACGGAGAGCTCCGGAAACCGGGCTTCCACACAGGATCCTCACCTGCGCGGCTTCCTCGAACGTTCCCCGCGCGTCTAGTCTGCGGGCGACATGGACTACTGCCAGCCGTGCCGACGGCACCTCAACGGCGCCCTGGCGTGTGCCGGTTGCGGTACGCCCGCCGAGGCGCTGACCCCCTTCACCGCTCCTGTGGAACCGGGTCCCGACGATCCCGGACCCGCCGGTGGGAGCGACCTGCCCGCCGACCCGGCGCGGCGGCGCGGGCGGGGGCGCCGGGGGCACCGGCGGCGCGGACGCGGGATGCTGCTGGCGGCGGCCGGGGTCGTGCTGGCCCTCGGGGCGCTGAGCCTGGCCGAGCTGGCGACCGAGGCCGGGCACGAGGACGGCGCCGCCGACTACGTCACCGACGCGACGGGACCCACCACCGGGGCCGAGCCGGGTCCCTCGACAAGCCCCGGACCCGCGGGCCCGGGGCCCGTGGACCAGCCCACCACCGCTCCCGCGACGGCCTCGCGCTCCGGCGGGCCCTCGGCCACCGCGTCGCCGACCCCGACGGAGCCCGAGCCGTCCGGTTCCGCCTCCTCGAAGGCGGCGTCCGACCCGGCGGACACCTCACCCTCCGCGACCCCGGGCCCGGACGACAGCGGTACCCCCGCCGAGCCGACCGGCCCCGCTCCGAGTGACAGCCCGACGCGGCCGGACCCTCCGGAGGAGGAGCCCACCCCCACTCCGTCCCCCACCGAGACCTGCACCCACTGGCTCTGGTTCTGCACCTGAGCCGGACGGGGCACGGCCGAGGCGTCCTCAGACGTCCGGGTCCGTGCCCAGCATCCGGCGCAGCAGATCGCGCAGGAGGGTGCGCTCGGCCTCGGTGAGCTCGGCGAGCGGCTCCCGGGCGAAGTCCAGCGCGTCCCGCAGCTGCCGGGCCGTGCGGACGCCCTCGTCGGTGGCGGCGGCCAGCTTGACCCGCCGGTCGGCCGGGTCCGGACGGCGTTCCACCAGGCCGCGGAGCTCCAGCCGGTCGACGATGCCGGTGACGTTGGAGGGCTCGCACTTCAGCCGGCGGGCGATCCGGCGCATGGGCATCGGTTCGAGGGACAGGAGACCCAGAACCCTGGCCTGCGCACCGGTCAGCGCGTGCGCGGCCGCGGCCCGGTCGTACTCCTCGTGGTAGCGGGCCACGACGTCACCGATCAGTTCTATGACGTCCAGGGTCAGCGGGTCCGTGCGCGAGGTGGCCATGACACACAGGGTACCCAATTACTTGACAACGTGAAATATTCAGGCGCATGGTTGTTTCAGGTAATGAAGCATTTCGCTTCCCGTCCGCGAGACATCGAGGAGACCCCCCGCCCATGTCTGCAGCACTTCCCACCTCCGGCCGCGAATGGCACCTCGTCGCACGCCCGCAGGGCTGGCCCGAGGCCTCGGACTTCGCGCTGCGCGAGGCGCCGGTGAACGAACCCGGCCAGGGCCGCGTCCTCGTGCGCAACCTGTACTTCTCGGTCGACCCCTACATGCGCGGCCGGATGAACGACGTGAAGTCGTACACCCCGCCCTTCGAGCTCGACCGGCCCATGGACGGCGGCGCGGTCGGCGAGGTCATCGCCTCGAACGCCGACGGGATCGCCGTCGGTGACCACGTGCTGCACGGCAAGGGCTGGCGCGAGTACGCGGAGGTCCCCGCCGAGCACGCGGTGAAGGTCGACGCCTCGATCGCCCCGCTCTCCGCCTACCTCGGTGTCCTCGGCATGACGGGACTCACCGCCTACGCCGGGCTGTTCGACGTCGCCTCCTTCAAGGAGGGCGACGCCGTCTTCGTCTCCGGCGCGGCCGGCGCGGTCGGCAGCCAGGTCGGCCAGATGGCGAAGCTCAAGGGTGCCTCCCGGGTCATCGGCTCCGCGGGCTCCGACGAGAAGGTCAAGCTCCTCACCGAGGAGTACGGCTTCGACGCGGCCTTCAACTACAAGAACGGCCCCGTCAAGGACCAGCTCGCCGAGGCCGCCCCCGACGGCATCGACGTCTACTTCGACAACGTCGGCGGGGAGCACCTGGAGGCCGCGATCTCCTCGTTCAACGTGCACGGGCGCGCCACCATCTGCGGCATGATCGCGCAGTACAACTCCACCGAGCCCACCCCCGCCCCGCGCAACCTCGCCCTGGTCATCGGCAAGCGGCTGCGCCTCCAGGGCATGCTCGTCGGCGACCACTCGGCGCTCCAGCCGCAGTTCGTCGACGAGGTCGCCGGCTGGCTGTCCTCCGGCGCGCTCAAGTACCGCGAGACCAAGGTCGAGGGCATCGAGAAGGGCTTCGACGCGTTCCTCGGCCTGCTGCGCGGCGAGAACACGGGGAAGATGATCGTCTCCCTCGACGCCGACCGCTAGGCTCGGTCCCAGGCCGTCGCGGTCGTGGGCGCGAGTCGCGGCGCATCAGCAGGAGGAGTCACCCGTATGACCATCCAGAGCATCGACGTCGCCTACACCGCCGTCGCCACCGCTGAGAACGGCCGTGACGGCCGCGTCTCCTCCGACGACGGCAAGCTCGACGTCGTCGTCAACCCGCCGAAGGAGATGGGCGGCAGCGGTGCCGGCACCAATCCCGAGCAGCTCTTCGCGGCGGGCTACAGCGCCTGCTTCCAGGGCGCTCTCGGCGTGGTCGCCCGTAAGGAGAAGGCGGACATCACCGGTTCGACGGTGACCGCGGCCGTCTCCATCGGCAAGACCGAGGCCGGCGGCTTCGGCCTTGCGGTGGCGATCACCGCCTCCATCCCGAACGTGGACCAGGACACCGCGCGGTCGCTGGTCGAGAAGGCGCACCAGGTGTGCCCGTACTCGAACGCCACCCGCGGCAACATCACGGTGGACCTGTCGGTCGTCTGATCCGGCACCCCGCACGTCCGAGGGCCGCATCCCGTCACCGGGGTGCGGCCCTCCGCCGTGCGCCGGTGTGTGTGCGGGGCATTGACGCCGGGTGAGGCGGGACTCTACGGTCCGTTCGAAGTTGCGATCAGTATTCGATATTTCGAACCGAGCATGTGTAGGCAGTCGACCCGTGAGGAAGCCATGACCCGCACCGCGCGCTTCACCCTTGACCCGGCCTTCACCGTCGGCGAGGTGAACCCCCGGCTCTTCGGATCCTTCGTCGAACACCTCGGCCGCTGCGTCTACGACGGCGTTTACGAGCCGGGCCACCCCTCGGCCGACGAGGCAGGGCTGCGTACCGACGTCCTGGACCTGATCCGCGAACTCGGTGTCACCACCATCCGCTACCCCGGCGGCAACTTCGTCTCCGGCTACCGCTGGGAGGACGGCGTCGGGCCCGCCGACGAGCGCCCGCGCCGTCTCGACCTGGCCTGGCGCTCCACGGAGACCAACCGCTTCGGTCTGTCCGAGTACATCGGCTTCCTCCGGAAGATCGGCCCGCAGGCCGAACCGATGCTCGCCGTCAACCTGGGCACCCGGGGCGTCGAGGAGGCCGTCCGGCTCCAGGAGTACGCCAACCACCCGGCCGGCACCGAGCTCTCCGACCTCCGGGCCGCGCACGGCGACAAGGACCCCTTCGGGATCCGGCTCTGGTGCCTGGGCAACGAGATGGACGGTCCCTGGCAGACCGGCCACAAGACCGCCGAGGAGTACGGCCGCCTCGCCGCCGAGACCGCCCGTGCGATGCGCCAGATCGACCCGTCCGTCGAACTCGTGGCCTGCGGCTCCTCCAGCCGCGCCATGCCGACCTTCGCCGCGTGGGAGGCCACGGTGCTCGCCGAGACCTACGACCTCGTCGACCACGTATCCCTGCACGCCTACTACGAGGAGACCGACGGCGACCGCGACTCCTTCCTCGCCTCAGCCGTGGACATGGAGTCGTTCATCGAGAGCGTCGTCGCCACCTGCGACCACGTCGGGGCCCGCCTGAAGTCACCGAAGAAGATCAACCTCTCCTTCGACGAGTGGAACGTCTGGTACCAGGTCCGCTTCCAGCAGGAGACCCGGGAGAACCCGCTGGACTGGCCCGAGGCGCCGCGTCTGCTGGAGGACAACTACAGCGTGACGGACGCCGTGGTCTTCGGCAGCCTCCTGATCGCCCTGCTGCGGCACGCGGACCGGGTGACCGTGGCCTGTCTGGCACAGCTGGTCAACGTGATCGCCCCGATCATGACGGAGCCGGGCGGGCCCGCCTGGCGGCAGACCACCTTCCACCCCTTCGCCCAGGCCGCCCGCCACGGCCGGGGCGAGGTGCTGGACGTACGGGTGGACTCGCCCACGTACACCACGGCCAGGTACGGCGAGACGGACCTGCTGCACGCCACGGCGGTACGGGACCCGGAGACGGGCGTGGTGACCGTCTTCGCCGTCAACCGCGGTCAGGACACCGCCCTGCCGCTCGAAGTCGGCCTGCGGGGTCTGGAGCTGGGCACGGTCGCCGAGCACCAGGTGCTGGCCGACGCCGATCCGGAGGCCCGCAACACCCTGGCCGAACCGGACCGGGTGACGCCGCGCCCGGCCGCGGGCACCGTGCTGGAGGACGGCACGCTCAAGGCCGTCCTGGAGCCGATGTCCTGGAACATGATCCGACTGGTCTGACACGGCGCGGACGCGCGAGAGCGGCGCTCCTGGAAAGAAGCGCCGCTCCGGGTCGTCGAGCCGTCAGGAGCCAACCTTGCGTTTGTTCCAGACGTCGAAGCCGACCGCGGCCAGCAGCACGGCGCCCTTGATGACCTGCTGCCAGTCGGTGCCGATGCCGACGAGGTTCATGCCGTTGTTCAGCACCCCGAGGACCAGACCGCCGATGATCGCGCCGAGGACCGTGCCGACCCCGCCGCTCATCGACGCGCCGCCGATGAAGGAGGCGGCGATGGCCTCCAGTTCGAAGTTGAGGCCGGCCTTGGGCGAGGCCGCGTTGAAGCGGGCGGCGAAGACCAGACCCGCCAGGGCCGCGAGCATCCCCATGTTCAGGAAGACCAGGAAGGTGACCTTCTTGTCCTTCACGCCCGACAGCTTGGCCGCGGGCAGGTTGCCGCCGATGGCGTAGATGTGGCGGCCGATGATCGCGTTGCGCATCAGGTAGCCGAACCCGACGACCAGCACGCCGAGGATCAGCAGCACGACCGGGGCGCCCTTGTAGCTGGCGAGCAGCAGCGTGACGACGAGGACGGCCGCGACCAGGGCGACCAGCTTCAGCAGGAACAGCTTGGCCGGCAGCACGTCGAGGGCGAACTCCTGCTGCCGCTTGCGGTCGCGGACCTCCTGGAACACCACGAAGGCGATCAGGGCGAAGCCCAGCAGCAGGGTGAGGTTGTGGTAGTTGGTGTTCGGGCCGACCTCGGGCAGGAAGCCGTTGGCGATCTTCTGCAGGTCCTTCGGGAAGGGGCCGAGGGTCTGGCCCTTCAGGAAGATCTCCGTCAGACCGCGGAAGAGCAGCATGCCCGCCAGGGTCACGATGAACGACGGTATGCCGAGGTAGGCGATGAAGAACCCCTGCACCGACCCCGCGACGGCGCCGATGGCCAGGCACAGCACCACCGCGAGCGGCCAGGAGAGATCGTGCTCGACCATCAGCACGGCGGACATCGCGCCGATGAACGCGGTCAGCGAGCCGACCGAGAGGTCGATGTGGCCCGCGATGATGACGAGCATCATGCCGATCGCGAGGATCAGGATGTAGCTGTTCTGCAGCACCAGGTTGGAGACGTTGCGCGGCAGCAGCAGGTCGCCGCCCGACCACACCGCGAACAGCACCACGATCAGCCCGAGGGCCATCAGCATGCCGTACTGGCGCATGTTGCGGCGCATGCCGCCGAGCATCAGCCGCAGCAGTCCGCCGTCGGAGGCCGGCCCGCCTCCACCGGGTGGCGCGGGGGTCTTGGCGGTCACGTCCGTGCTCATCGGGTTACCTCTTTGTCCTTCGTCATCTGACGCATCAGCGCTTCCTGCGAGGCATCGGCCCGGGAGAACTCACCCGTGAGGCGCCCCGCGGCCATCGTGTAGATGCGGTCGCACATGCCGAGCAGCTCCGGCAGCTCGGAGGAGATGAAGACGACCGCCTTGCCCTGGGCGGCCAGTTGGTCGATGACCGTGTAGATCTCGTACTTGGCGCCCACGTCGATGCCGCGCGTGGGCTCGTCCAGGATCAGCACCTCGGGACCCGCGAAGATCCACTTGCTGAGGACGACCTTCTGCTGGTTGCCGCCGGACAGCTTGCCCACCGGCTCGAAGACGGTCGGCGCCTTGATGTTCATGGACTTCCGGAAGCCCTCGGCGACCTGCCGCTCGCCGTGCTCGTCGACCACACCCCGCTTGGAGACCTTGCCCAGCGCGGTCAGCGAGATGTTCCGGTTGATGGTGTCGATGAGGTTGAGGCCGTAGTGCTTGCGGTCCTCGGTGGCGTACGCGATGCCGTGCCCCACCGCCTCCGGGACGGACTTCGTACGGATCTCGGTGCCGTCCCTGAGGACGGTGCCGCCGGCGTACCGGCCGTAGGAGCGGCCGAAGACGCTCATCGCCAGCTCGGTGCGGCCGGCGCCCATGAGCCCGGCGATACCGACGATCTCGCCGCGCCGCACCTCGATCGAGACGTCGTCGACGACCTTGCGCTGCTGGTCGATGGGGTGGTGCACCGTCCAGTTGCGGATCTCCAGGGCGGGTGCGGTGCCCTCCTCGGGATGGTGCGGGGTCCGCTCCGGGAAGCGGTTCTCCAGGTCGCGGCCGACCATCCCGCTGATGATCCGGTCCTCGGTCGTCTCCGGCGCCTTCACGTCGAGCGTCTCGATGGAGTGCCCGTCGCGGATGATCGTGACCGAGTCGGCGACCCTGCGGATCTCGTTCAGCTTGTGCGAGATGATGATCGAGGTGATGCCCTGTTCCTTCAACGAGAGGATCAGGTCGAGGAGTTTGCCGCTGTCCTCGTCGTTGAGCGCCGCCGTCGGCTCGTCGAGGATGAGCAGCTTCACCTTCTTCGACAGCGCCTTGGCGATCTCCACCAACTGCTGCTTGCCCACGCCGATGTCGGCGACGCGGGTCTCCGGGTGCTCGTCCAGGCCGACCCGCCGCAGCAGTTCACCGGCGTGCCTGAGGGTGTCGTTCCAGTTGATCATTCCGCGCTTGGCGTGCTCGTTGCCGAGGAAGATGTTCTCCGCGACGGACAGGTACGGCACCAGTGCCAGCTCCTGGTGGATGATCACGATGCCGTGCTGTTCGCTCGCCCGGATGTCCTTGAACCGGCAGGTCTCGCCCTCGAAGAGGACGTCCCCTTCGTAGCTGCCGTGCGGATGGACGCCGGAGAGCACCTTCATCAGGGTCGACTTCCCGGCACCGTTCTCTCCGCAGATGGCGTGGACCTCGCCCTGACGTACCGTCAGTGTGACGTCCGAGAGCGCTTTGACACCGGGGAAGGTCTTGACGATCGAGCGCATTTCCAGGACGGGTCCCGCCATGGTCGTGCCTTCCAATCCTTGAGGGGGGCCCGGTTACTTGAGGTCGTTCTCGGTGTAGTAGCCGCCGTCGACCAGGACCTTCTTGTAGTTGTCCTTGTCGACGCTGACCGGCTGGAGCAGGAAGGCGGGGACGACCTTGGCACCGTTGTCGTAGGACTTGGTGTCGTTGAGCTCGGGCTCCTTGTCGTTCAGGGCCGCGTCGACCATGTTCGAGGCGACCTTCGCGAGCTGGCGCAGGTCCTTGTAGACGGTCTGCGTCTGCTCGCCCGTGATGATCGACTTCACCGAGGCGACCTCGGCGTCCTGGCCCGTGACGACCGGCATCGGCTTGGCCTCGGTGCCGTAGCCGTCGGACTTCAGGGCGGAGAGGATGCCGATGGAGATGCCGTCGTACGGCGAGAGCACGGCGTCGACCCGGGCGTTGCGGTAGCTGGACGTCAGCAGGTCGTCCATGCGCTTCTGCGCGGTGCCGCCGTCCCAGCGCAGGGTGGTGACCTGGTTGAGGGCGGTCTGCTTGGACCGGACGACCAGCTCGCCCTTGTCGACGTACGGCTTGAGGACGTTCATCGCGCCCTGGAAGAAGTACTTGGTGTTGTTGTCGTCGTTGGAGCCGGCGAACAGCTCGATGCTGAAGGGGCCCTTCTTGCCGTCCTCCAGGCCGAGCTTGTCCACGATGTACGTGCCCTGCAGCTCGCCGACCTTCTCGTTGTCGAACGAGGCGTAGTAGTCGACGTTCTCCGTGCCGAGGATCAGCCGGTCGTAGGAGATCACCGGGATGTCGGCGTCCTTGGCCTGCTGGAGCACGTTGTCGAGGGACTTGTTGTCGATCGCGGCGACGATCAGGGCGTCCACGCCCTGCGTGATCATGTTCTCGATCTGCGAGACCTGCTGGTCCGGGTCGTCCTCGCCGTAGACGAGCTTGGTCTTGTAGCCCTTGGCCTTCAGCTCCTTCACGACGTTGGCGCCGTCGGAGATCCAGCGTTCGGAGGACTTGGTCGGCATCGCGACGCCGATGGTGGCGCCGCCGGAGCCCCCCTTGTCCTCCTCGCTGCCGCCTTCGCTGTTCTGGCCGCAGGCGGTCAGGGCGAGGGCGAGGGAGGCGGCGGAGGCTACGGCGGCGAGTGCGGCTCTGCGGTTGCGCATAGTCATCATCCTTGATGGGGGTGGGGGTCCGTCCGGTGGTGCCGGAAAGCAGGGGGCGGATCGACCGAGAACAGGTGTGTGGGATTGTGCGCGGCTGTGTCTTCTTTTGTGGACAGAGTTTCCGGAACGTTATGACGATGTGTCGAACCGGTTGAGCGGGCCGGGCAGTCGGGAGCCGAGCGGCGACATGCCGCCGTCCGCCCCGTGCCGCGCGAGCAGGTCCAGCGCGAGCCGGCCGCGCCGTACCCGCTCCCGCGCGGTGGCCAGCGCGGCGTCCCGCATGTGCCGGCCGTACGGATAGATCCCGGGGGCCTTGGAGAGGCCGAACTTCAGGTAAAGCGGCGCCCCGCGCCGGATCAGTTCGGCGACCTCGTACATCCGCACATAACCGCCCAGGTCGTCCGGGGCCTCGATGTACAGGTCCATCGGCGCCCGGGAAACGCGCCTGATCTCGGTGAACTGAGCGAGCGTCAGGTCCGACGGGATGTTGACCGAGTCGGCGCCCAGCCGCTCGAACACGGCGTACGAGGCGGGGTTCACCGGCCCGATCAGCGCGGACACCTTGAACGTCGTGTCCGCCGGCAGCCGCCCCTCCTCGCGCAGCCGGTGCAGCGTCCAGAGCACGCCCTCGTCGGCCACCAGCAGGCACCTGACGCCCAGCCCGGTGGCGCGCAGCGCGTCCTCGACGCAGCCCGCCAGCGCGTCGTGCCCCCGCGAGCGCAGCCCCGCCCCTCCCGAGTCCGTACGCACCGACGCGCCGGTGTCCCAGGTGCCACGCGGGCCCGTGAACAGGCAGAGCTCGACGTCCCGTTCGGTGCAGACCGCGACCATCTCGGTGATCTCCGCGTCGGTCAGCATCCAGACACCGCTGCCCTGGCTGACGCGGTGCACCGGGACGCCGAGCCGGTCCGACTCCTCCAGCACGACGCCGAGGGCCTCCGGGCCCTCCACGGACGGCACCTCCGTGCGCCAGGCCCCGCCGTCGGGGAAGGAGTGCGGGGAGGCGTCCGCGGGGGAGAGGGGGGCGGGGCCGAGACCGAGCGCGGTGAGCGCGGCGTCGCCGGGGCGGCGCGGGCCCGTGTCGGGGGCCGCTGGGACAGGGGCGTCGTTCACGACAGGTCCTTCGTGTTCGGTATATCGGACGAAGTTCGGATTTCGAGGCGCGCGTCGGCGCACGGGGCCGTACGGGACGCTCACGGACGCAGCAGAACCTTCCCGGTCTCCGGGCCCCCGGCGCCCACCAGGGCCACGGCGTCCGCGAACCGCTCCAGCGGGAACTCGTGGGTGATCAGCGGCGCCGGGTCGAGCAGCCCGGCGGTGAACGCCCGTACCGCGTACGACCAGGCCGCCGAGGGCGCCCCGAAGACGCTGCGCACGGTGAGCTGGCTCAGCGACAGATGCACCGGGTCGATGCCCACGGCGCCCGGCGTGAACATCCCGGTCAGCACCACCCTTCCGCCGCGCCGCGCCAGCAGGCAGGCGTCGGCGGCGGTGCTCGGGGCGCCGGCGGTCTCCACGACCAGGTCGTAGCGCCCGCGCACCTCCTCGGCCTCCTCGGGGACGAGCGCCTCGCTCGCCCCGAAGTCCAGGGCGAGGGAGGCCCGTTCCCGCCGCGGGTCGATCACGGTGAGCTCGGCCGGTGAGAAGGCCGCGAGGAGCTGGACCGCGAGCAGCCCCAGCGTCCCCGCCCCCAGCACGGCGACCCGCTCCCCGGGCTCGGGCGCCCCGGCGCGGACCGCGGCGGCCGTCACCGCGGCGGGCTCCAGCAGCGCCGCCGCCCTGAGGTCGGCGTCGTCGGCGAGCGGGTGCAGCAGCCGGGCCGGGACCACCACGTGGTCGGCGAAGGCCCCGGGCCGGGTGAACCCCGTCTCGTCGTACCCCGCCGTGCACAGCGAGGTCTCGCCGTGCCGGCACCGCTCGCACCTCCCGCAGGCCCTGAACCCCTCGGCGACCGTGCGCCGTCCGACGAGCCCCGCGTCCACACCGGCGCCGACCGCCTCGACGGTCCCGGCCCACTCGTGGCCGGGCACCACCGGGTAGCGCACATAGGCCGCGTCGCGGTGGCCGTCGTGGAGTTCGCGGTCGCTCATGCAGATCCCGGCGGCGGCGACCCGCACCCGGGCCTCGCCGGGGCCAGGTTCGGGGCGCGGACCGAGGACCAGGCGGTGGCAGCCGGGCCGGTCGACGACCAGGGAACGGGACTCCGTGCTCACTTGGGCTGCCTCTTCTCCCAGCCCTCGGCCCACAGGTCGAACCGCGCCTGCTGCTGCGGGAACTCGGCCGCCGCCTCCACGTCCAGCTCCACGCCGAGCCCGGGGGCGTCGGAGAGCGTGAAGCAGCCGGTGGCCGGGTCCACCTGGGGGGCGCCCTTGACGACCTTCTTGATGTCGGCGTCCGCGAAGTCGTTGAAGTGTTCGAGGATCTTGAAGTTGGGTGTGCAGCCCGCGAGTTGCAGGTTGGCCGCGGTGAGCACCGAACCGCCCACGTTGTGCGGGGCGACCATCACGTAGTGGGTCTCGGCGGTCGCGGCCAGCTTGCGGGCCTCCAGGATGCCGCCGATGTGGCCGACGTCCGGCTGGATGATGTCGGCGGCCTGCGACTCGAAGAGCTCGCGGAACTCGATCCGGTCGTGGACGCGCTCACCGGTCGCGATCGGCTGGTCCACCTTCTCCGCCACCTTGGCCAGCGCCTTGAGGTTCTCCGGCGGCACCGGCTCCTCCAGCCAGGCCGGTGCGAACGGCGCCATCTCGCGGGCGATCCGCACCGCCGTCGCCGGGCTGAACCGGCCGTGCATCTCCAGCATCAGCTCCGTGTCCGGGCCGATCGCGTCCCGTACGGCCTCGATGAGCGAGACCGCGTACCTGGTCTCCTCCTGGCCCAGCTCCAGGTGGCCGGTGCCGAACGGGTCGATCTTCAGGGCCCGGTAGCCCCGACCCACGACCGCCCGGGCCGCCTCGTGGTAGGCCTCGGGGGTGCGCTCCGTGGTGTACCAGCCGTTCGCGTACGCCTTGACCCGGTCGGTCACCTTCCCGCCGAGCAGCTGCCAGACCGGGACCCCGAGCGCCTTGCCCTTGATGTCCCAGCAGGCCATCTCCACCACCGCGATACCGGACATCACGATCTCCCCGGCCCGACCGTAGTCGCCGTACTTCATGCGGCGTACGAGGTCCTCCACCGCGAACGGATCGGACCCCGTGATGTGGTTGGCCGATGCCTCCTCGAGGTAACCGACGAGGGCGTTCGTGCGTCCGAGCATGCGCGTCTCGCCGACCCCGGTGAGGCCCTCGTCGGTATGTACCCGGACATAGGTGAGGTTGCGCCACGGCGTTCCGACGACATGCGTGCTGATTCCGGTGATACGCACGGGAGTTGCCTCTCCATTGTTCGGTATTTCGTCACTCGTTCGAAATGCTGGCGTGACGGTAGGACGGGCCCGGGACGGTGTCAATGGTTCGCGCAAGTACGCTGACGCCCATGAGCGATCTCGGGGCGGGCATCGGGTACGTGGTCAAGGGGCAGCGCTGGGTCCTGGGGCACGGGAAATGGCTCGGCCTCGGCCTGCTGCCCGGACTGATCACCCTCGTCGTGTACGCCGGTGCGCTGGTCGGACTCGGGTACGGTGCCGACGACTTCGTCGCCTGGGTCACCCCGTTCGCCGACGACTGGTCCTCGCCCTGGCTCGGCCTCCTGCGCGACACCCTGACCGCCCTGGTCTTCCTCTTCGGCCTGTTCCTCGCGGTCATCACCTTCACCGCGGTGACCCTGCTGGTCGGCCAGCCCTTCTACGAGTCGCTCTCCGAGGAGGTCGACCGCACCGAGGGCGGCGACGTGCCCGAGTCCGGGCTGCCGTTCTGGCGCGACCTGTGGATCTCCGCCCGGGACTCGGTCCGCATCCTGGTGCGCGTCGCCCTGTACGGCGTGCTGCTCTTCGCCGCCGGCTTCCTCCCCGTCGTCGGACAGACCGCGGTCCCGGTGATCGGATTCTGCGTCTCCGGCTACTTCCTCTGCGAGGAACTGACCGCCGTCGCGCTCCAGCGCCGGGGCATGGTGCTGAAGGACCGGCTCGTGCTGCTGCGCGGCCGCCGTCTGATGGTCCTCGGCTTCGGCGTGCCGCTCGCGCTCGCCTTCCTGGTCCCCTTCGTCGCGGTGTTCCTGATGCCGGGCGCGGTGGCCGGTGCCACGCTGCTGGCCCGCGACCTCACGGCGCCGCCGCAGCCCGCGCCGGAGCCCGCCTCCCCGTACACCCTGCGCAAGGACCGAGGGGGCCCGGCATGACCGAGATGCTCGCCGTCGCCCTCATCACCGTGCTGGCGGTGATCAGCCCGGGGGCCGACTTCGCCATGGTGGTCCGCAACAGCTACCTCTACGGCCGCAGGACCGGCCTGCTGGCCGCCGCCGGGGTCGCCGCGGGCGTCCTGGTCCACGTCACGTACACGATGCTCGGCGTCGGCCTGCTGATCGCCTCGTCCACCGCGCTGTTCACCGCGATCAAGCTGGCCGGTGCCGCCTACCTCGTGTACATCGGCGTGCGCACCTTCCTGGCCCGTGCCGACCTCACGGTCGACCTCGGCTCCAAGGGGAGCCTGACCGGGGCCGGGGCGCTGCGCACCGGCTTCCTCACCAATGTGCTCAACCCCAAGACCACGCTCTTCGTCGTGTCCACCTTCACCCAGGTCGTCGGACCGGACACGGCCTACTGGCAGCAGGCGGCGTACGGGCTGTTCATGTCCCTGGCCCACTTCGGGTGGTTCGCCCTGGTGGCCCTGTTCTTCTCCCACTCGCACCTGCGCACCGCGATGCTCCGCCGCCAGAAGGCCCTCAACCGGACGATCGGCTCGGTCCTGGTGGGGCTCGGCGTCACCCTCGGCCTCGCCCGCTGACGGCCTCTCCGCGCACCGAGAAGCCGTACACCGTGGTGGACGTGAACTCCTCGCCCGGCCGCAGCACCGTGCTCGGGAACTCCGGCCGGTTCGGGGAGTCGGGGAAGTGCTGCGTCTCCAGCGCGATCCCGGCGCACGCCGGGAACGGCCGCCCGTCGAAGTGGTCCGCGGTGTACAGCTGGAGTCCGGGCTCCGTCGTCCACACCGTCAGCAGCCGGCCCGACCCGGCGTCGTACAGCTCGGCCACCGGCTTCCCGCCCGTGCGGTCCAGCACGTAGTTGACGTCGTACCCGGGCCCCACCGGCTTCGCCTCGCGGAAGTCGAAGCGGGTCCCGTCCACCGGTGCGAACTCCCCCGTGGGGAGGGACTCCGCGTCCACCGGTGTGATGGCCCCGGCCGCGAGCCGCAGTTCGTGGCCGAGCGCGCTGCCGCTGTCCGCGCCCGCCAGGTTCCAGTACGTGTGGTTGGTCAGGTTCAGCACGGTCGGCGCGTCCGTGGCCGCCCGGTAGCCGATCCGCAGCGCCCCTCCCGCCGCCAGGGTGTACGTCACCGAGACCGTGAGCCGTCCCGGGAAGCCCTCCTCGCCGTCCTCGGCGACCAGCGACAGCCGTACGCCGTCCGGCACCTCCTCGGCGTCCCACACCCGCTTGTCGAAGCCGCGCGTCCCGCCGTGCACGTGGTTGCGGCCCTCGTTCCGGGTCACCTGGCGCGTGTGCCCGTCGAGCACGAACGAGCCGCCCCGGATCCGGTTCGCGTACCGCCCGACCAGTGCGCCGAAGTACGGTCCCGGGTGCGCCTCGTACCCGGCGGTGTCCTTGAGCCCCAGCGCCACCCCGGCCCGGGTGCCGTCCCGCCCGGGCACCTCGACGGACTGCACCACGGCGCCGTACGTCAGGATCCGGACCAGGGTGCCGTCACGCTCCAGAATCCAGCGCCGGACGGGGGTGCCGTCGGCCCTGGGGGTGAAGTCCTCGCTGCGTATCACGGTGCCCGTCGTCATGATCACGGACTTTACGCGGGCGGTCCGGCGGCCGTGACGTTGCGGTAGGCGATCTCCGCCAGCCTGGCCTGGCCGTCGCGTCCGGGGTGGAACCAGTCCCAGCGGCTGAGCTGCGCGCCGGTGAACCGGTAGTCGAAGACCGCCCCGCCGTCGTACCGGCAGTGCCGGTCCTTCGCGCAGACGTCCCGCAGGACGCCGTTGAAGGCGACCACCCGCTCCTGCACGGCGTCCCGCCGCGCCACGGCCGCCGCCCCCATGTCGTCCGCGTCGCCCAGCATCGACCGGCAGATGCCCAGCTTCCAGATCTGCTTGCCCAGGGCGTTCTCCCGCCCCGTCGACCAGAGCCGCTTCAGATCCGGCACGCTCGACACGTACACCTGCGCCCGGGGCGCCTCGGCGCGCAACTGCCGCAGCGACGCCTCGAAGGAGGCCCGGAAGTCCGCCACCGGCGTCATCAGCTCCACCGAGTCCCGGCAGGCGTCGTTGGCGCCGATCATCACCGTCACCAGCTCCGGCCGCTCCTTCGCGGCCAGCGCCATCTGCTCGGGCAGCTGCGCCATCCGCGCGCCCGACACCGCGTGGTTCCAGCTGTGCGAGGCGGCCTTCGAGGGGCCCAGGAGTCGCAGCGCGAGGCTGCGCACCGCGTCGTCGGTGCCGGTCGCCCATGACACCTCGGGGCAGTCGGCCAGCACCGAGCAGGCGTCGAAGCCCCGGGTGATGGAGTCCCCGACGGCGGCGACGGAGGCCGGGCTCGCGTTCCACGCGGGCGTCGGCGACGGGCTCCGCGAGGGCCGCGCCGTGCTCCCGCCGTCCCCTGCGCCACCACAGCCGGTCAACACGGCGACACCGACCGTCGCCACCGCCGTCAGCGCGGCCGCGGCGCGGCGGACGCGGTGGCGTGACTGGCCCTCGGCCATCCCGATTTCCCTCCGGTCGTGCGGGCGATCGCCCCTGGCACAGTCGGACAGCCCCAGGTGGCGGGGGTGCGCGCCCTGGCGGGTGAATGCCGGACGAATCATGGGCCCCGGACCGACGGTACGTCACACACCCGGCGCCGGGGCACGGTAGCTTTTCCCCCGTCGAACCAGTGACGTCTTTCCGGCCGTGTCCGAACAGGCGGAGCCCCGGTAAGTTACTTCATGTCATATATTGTCCTTTTTCAGGAGATTCACTCCCGATGCTGTTTACTGATGACAACCTCGGGAGTCGTCCGGAAAGAGACGGTACGGGCGCGAGGCCGCTGGGGAAGGCGAACCTCGTCCCACACTGGAGGTCCCGGTGACGACACGTGGAGTTCTGTACGTTCACTCCGCACCGCGCGCGCTCTGCCCGCACGTCGAATGGGCGGTGGCGGGTGTCCTCGGTGTGCGGGTGCAGCTCGACTGGATCAGACAGCCCGCCGCTCCGGGCACCTGGCGGTCCGAATTCTCCTGGCAGGGCCGGGTCGGTACGGCGGCGGAGCTCGCCTCGGCCCTGCGCGGCTGGGACATGCTGCGCTTCGAGGTGACCGCCGAGCCCTGCCCCACGGCGGAGGGCGAGCGCTACAGCGCCACGCCCGGCCTCGGCATCTTCCACGCCGTCACCGGAATGCACGGCGACATCCTGGTCCCGGAGGACCGGCTGCGGGCAGCGCTCGCCCGGTCCGCCGGCGGGGAGGCGGACCTGGGGGCGGAGGTCGCCCGGCTCCTCGGCAAGCCGTGGGACGACGAACTGGAGTCCTTCCGGCACGCGGGCGAGGGCGCGCCGGTGCGCTGGCTCCACCAGGTGGTGTGAGACCCGGGCCCCCGGACGGCACAAGGCCCGCTTCCCGGACGGGAAGCGGGCCATGGTCCGTCGTGCGGTGACGCGGCGTCAGGCCGACCGGAAGGCCAGCACCACGTTGTGGCCGCCGAAACCGAACGAGTTGTTGATCGCCGCGATCGACCCCTCCGGCAGAGGCCGGGGTTTGTCGCGCACGATGTCCGCGTCCACCGCCTCGTCGAGTTCGTCGACGTTGATGGTCGGGGGCGCCATGCGGTGGTGCAGGGCCAGCACCGTCGCCACGGTCTCGATGCCGCCCGCGCCGCCCAGCAGGTGGCCGGTCATCGACTTCGTGGCCGAGATGGCGACGTGGTCCAGGTCCTCGCCCAGGACCTGGCGCAGCGCCTTGACCTCCGCCACGTCGCCCTGCGGCGTGGAGGTGGCGTGCGCGTTCAGGTGCACGACCTCGGACGGCTTGAGGTCCGTGGAGTCGAGCAGGTTCTGCATGGCGGCGGCGATGCCGCGCCCGGTGGGCTCGGGCTGCGCGATGTGGTGCGAGTCAGCGGACAGGCCCTGGCCCAGCACCTCGCAGTAGACCCTGGCGCCACGGGCGGCGGCGTGCTCGGCGGACTCCAGGACGACGACACCGGCACCCTCACCGAGCACGAAGCCGTCACGGGCGGTGTCGTACGGGCGGGAGGCCTTCTCGGGCTCGTCGTTGCTCTTGGACATCGCCATCATGTTGGCGAACGCGGCGATCGGCAGCGGGTGGATGGCCGCCTCGGTGCCACCGGCGAGGACCACGTCGGCACGGCCGGTACGGATCATCTCGACGGCGTACCCGATGGCCTCGGCACCCGACGCGCACGCCGAGACCGGGGTGTGGACACCGGCCTGGGCGTTGACCTCCAGGCCGACGTTGGCCGCCGGGCCGTTGGGCATGAGCATGGGAACGGTGTGCGGGGAGACACGGCGTACGCCCTTGTCCTTCAGCACGTCGTACTGGTCGAGCAGGGTGATCACACCGCCGATACCGGAGGCGATGACCGAACCCAGACGCTCGGGCCGGATCTTCTCGTCCTCACCGGCCTTGCCGGTGTAACCGGCGTCCGCCCACGCCTCGCGAGCCGCGATCAGCGCGAACTGCGCCGAGCGGTCCAGCTTGCGGGCGAGGGGGCGGGGCAGTACATCGCCCGGGTCGACTGCCGCGAGGGCGGCGATCCGGACGGGCAGTTCGGCGAAACGTTCGCCCTCGAGAGGCTTGATGCCGGAACGACCGGCCATCAGACCTTCCCAGGTCGATGCGGAGTCGCCACCCAGCGGAGTGGTTGCGCCGATACCGGTGACGACCACGGTGCGATTGGTCGGGCTCACTGGAAAATCTTCTCCACGTGTAGAGGGTCGTGAATCAGCGGCGCCACCGCCGGGTGGCGACACACGGATCAGGGCTCGGTTCAGCCCTGGTGCTTCAGGATGTAGTCGGCGGCGTCCCCGACCGTCTTGAGGTTCTTGACGTCCTCGTCGGGGATCTTGACGTCGAAGCGCTCCTCGGCGGCGACGACGACCTCGACCATGGACAGCGAGTCGACGTCCAGGTCGTCGGTGAAGGACTTGTCCAGCTGGACGTCCTCGACCGGGATACCGGCGATCTCGTTGACGATCTCGGCGAGACCGGTGACGATCTCTTCCTGAGTGGCGGCCATGTTGGGGCTCCTTCGATGTGTTTCTGCAGGGTTCGGGCGTACGGACCGAAAAGATCCGGTGTGCCTAGGGGAGGGTAACGACCGTCGCGGCGTAGACGAGACCCGCCCCGAAGCCGATGATGAGCGCGGTGTCGCCGCTCTTGGCCTGACCGGTCGCCAGAAGCCGCTCCATCGCGAGCGGGATCGAGGCGGCCGAGGTGTTGCCGGTGGTCTCCACGTCACGGGCGACCGTGACGTGCTCCGGCAGCTTGAGGGTCTTCACCATCGAGTCGATGATCCGCATGTTGGCCTGGTGCGGGATGAAGACGTCCAGGTCCTCCGGGGCGATCCCGGCGGCGTCCAGCGCCTGCTGGGCGACCTTCGCCATCTCGAAGACGGCCCAGCGGAAGACCGCCTGGCCCTCCTGCGTGATGGCGGGGAACTTCTCCGGCCGGTCGGCGTGGAAGACGTCCCACGCCACGGTCTGCTTGATCGTCTCGGACTTGTCGCCCTCCGAGCCCCAGACCGTCGGACCTATGGCCGGCTGCTTCGAGGGGCCCACGACGACCGCGCCCGCGCCGTCACCGAACAGGAAGGCCGTCGCGCGGTCCTCCAGGTCGGTCAGGTCGCTGAGCCGCTCCACGCCGATGACGAGGACGTACTCCGCGGAGCCTTCCACGATCATGCCCTTGGCGAGGGTCAGGCCGTAGCCGAAGCCCGCGCAGCCGGCCGAGATGTCGAAGGCGGCGGGCTTGCCCGCGCCGACCTTGTGGCCGATCTCCGTCGCGACGGCGGGGGTCTGCTTGAAGTGCGAGACCGTGGAGACGACGACCGCGCCGATCTGCTCGGGGGCGATCCCGGCGTCGGCGATGGCCTTGCCCGCGGCCTCGACGGACATCGCGGCCACGGTCTCCTCCTCGGAGGCCCAGTGGCGGGTGGCGATACCGGAGCGGGAGCGGATCCACTCGTCGGACGAGTCGATCGTCTCGAGGATCACCTCGTTCGGCACGACCCGGGTGGGGCGGTAGCCGCCGACACCCATGATCCGTGCGTACGGGGCGCCCTGGCTGGGCTTGATCTTCGACATGCTCTCGGGCTCCTTAGGCGCCTGCGTGCTCGGAGATGAGCGCGCGGGCCGCGTCGAGGTCATCGGGTGTCTTGAGCGCGAGGGTCTTCACGCCGGGCAGCGCGCGCTTGGCGAGCCCGACCAGGGTGCCACCGGGTGCCGCCTCGATGAGGGCCGTGACACCGAGCTCCTCGAAGGTCTCCATGCACAGGTCCCAGCGGACCGGGTTGGCGACCTGGCCGACGAGCCGGGCGATGACCTCGGTGCCGGTGGCGACCGTCTTCCCGTCGGCGTTCGAGACGTACGTGGCCTTCGGGTCGGCGACCGTCAGCGTGCCGGCGGCGGCGCGCAGCTTCTCCACGGCCGGAGCCATGTGGTGCGTGTGGAACGCGCCGGCCACCTTGAGCGGCACCACGCGGCGCACGCCCTCGGGCTTGTCCTCGGCCAGCGCGGCGATCTGCTCGGCGGTGCCGGCGGCGACGATCTGGCCGCCGCCGTTGACGTTCGCCGGGGTGAGCCCGAGCTTCTCCAGGTGCGGGACGGTCACGGCGGGGTCCCCGCCGAGGAGCGCGGCCATGCCCGTCTCGGTGACCGCGGCGGCCTCGGCCATACCGAGGCCGCGGGTGCGTACGAGACGCAGGGCGGCCTCGTCGTCGATGACGCCGGCCAGCGCCGCGGCGGTGATCTCGCCGACGCTGTGGCCCGCGAGCACGTCGGGCGCGGCGTCCAGTGCGGCGGCGGACAGGAGGCCCGCGGCGACCAGCAGCGGCTGGGCCACCGCCGTGTCGCGGATCTCGTCCGCGTCGGCCTTCGTGCCGTAGTGGGCGAGGTCGAGCCCGATGGCGTCCGACCAGCCCGCGAGGCGGTCGGCGGCGCCGGGGAGTTCGAGCCAGGGAGTCAGGAAGCCGGGCGTCTGAGCGCCTTGGCCGGGAGCGACGAGTACGAGCACACTCACACTCTCTCTTGGGGACGGCCTCCTACGCCCGTGGGGACAGGGACGAAGAACCGTCAGGGGAATTGTTGAAGTCCGACAAAAGTCTAGGACGGGGTGTCCGCAGCGGCCAAGCGCCCCAGGATGAGGGCGATCCGCAGCGTGAAGGCCGAACGGACGTCGGAGGGTGACCAGCCGGTGACGTCGGTCACACGTCGCAGCCGGTAGCGCACGGTATTGGGGTGTACGAACAGCATCCGGGCCGCACCCTCCAGGCTGCTCGCCTGCTCCAGATACACACTCAGTGTCTCCAGCAGAGCCGAACCGGCTTCTTCGAGCGGTCTGTAGATCTCCTCCACCAACTGGTCGCGTGCGGCGGGATCACCCGCCATCGCGCGCTCCGGAAGGAGATCGTCCGACAGGACGGGCCGCGGGGCGTCCTGCCACGCCGAGCAGGCCTTGAGTCCGGCGGCCGCGGCCTGCGCGGACCGGGTGGCCGCGAGCAGGTCGGGCACCACCGGGCCGGCGACGACGGGGCCCGCCGCGTACGGGCCGATCAGCGACTTCGCGACGTTCAGGGGGTTGTCGCTGCCCCCCGCGATCACCACCAGGCGGTGGCCGAGCACCCCGGTCAGCACCTGGAGCTTGGCGTGCCGGGCCGCCCGCCGGATCGCCTCCACGGTCAGCTCGCTGTCCCCGTCCGGGGCGGTGCCCAGGACCACGCACACGTGTTCGGGGGAGTTCCAGCCGAGCGCCGCCGCCCGCGACACGGCGCCCTCGTCCGCCTCGCCGGAGAGCACGGCGTTCACCACGAGCGACTCCAGCCGCGCGTCCCAGGCGCCCCGGGCCTCGGCGGCCTGTGCGTAGACCTGGGCGGTCGCGAAGGCGATCTCCCGGGCGTACACGAGCAACGCCTCGCGCAGCACGGACTCGTCGCCGGGCGCCGCGACCTCCTCGATCGCGGTCTCCATGACCTCGATCGTCGTCCGCACCATCTCGACGGTCTGGCGGAGGGTGATCGCCCGGGTCAGCTCGCGCGGAGCCGTGCCGAAGACGTCGGTGGAGATGGCCTGCGGGGTCTCCGGGTGCCGGAACCACTCGGTGAACGCGGCGATACCGGCCTGGGCGACCAGGCCGATCCAGGACCGGTTCTCCGGTGGCATCGCCCGGTACCACGGCAGCGTCTCGTCCATGCGGGCGATGGCGTTGGCGGCCAGCCGGCCGGAGGACTGCTCCAGCCGCTTCAGGGTCGCGGCGTGGCGGTGGGCGTCGTTCGCAGCGGGCTGCTCAGGATCGGGTCGGGGCACACACACAAGACTGCCTTATCAGGGCGACTGCCCGGAGGGGCGGGGCTCCGGGATACCCGACAGGACTACCGTGGGGGTCGTGACGGACGTACGCCGCTCCGGCGACCGCTTTCGCGGAGGAGACCCGGCCACGGGTGGCTCCGCGGGCATCGAGACACTGCACGCGTTCTCCTTCGGGCGCTTCTACGACCCGGACAACCTGAGGTTCGGTCCGGTCCTCGCCTGCAACGAGGAACGCCTCGCCCCGGGCGCGGGCTTCGACGAGCACCCGCACAGCCACACCGAGATCGTCACCTGGGTCGTGGAGGGTGAGCTCACCCACCGCGACACGGCCGGCCACGCCACCGTCGTACGGGCCGGGGAGCTCCAGCACCTGAGCGCCGCCGGGGGCGTGCGCCATGTCGAACGCAACGACGGCACAAGCCCGCTGACGTTCCTTCAGTTCTGGCTCGCACCCCTGGAGCCGGTCGGGGACCCCTCGTACACGCATGTCGCAGGAGTGGCCGACGCCACTCCGTACGTCCTCGCGGAGGCCGGCGCGACGCTCCACGTCCGGCGGCAGGCGGCGGGGGAGCGCACGGCCGTGCCGGACGCGGCGGGGGTGTACGCGCACGTGGTGCGGGGCGGGGTGCGGCTCGGCGGCGAGGAACTGGCGGCGGGCGACTCGGCGCGGATCACCCGGCCCCGGGGGCTGGAGCTGGTGGCGGTGCGGGACGCCGAGGTGCTGGTGTGGGAGTTCGGCGGGGTGTGACGGCGGGCCGCGCCCGGGCGGTGGGCGCCGGGAACATGGAGCGTCGCGGTTGGTGCGTACGCGAAACGGCGCGTGCTGTCCCGGGATCTCGGGGCGCTCAGCCGTCCCTGCCCTCCGCGAGCCTGTCCAGCTCGCGCATCGCCTCGCCGTGGGCGCTCATCCGGCGGGTGACGGTGCCGACGGTGAAGAGCCCCACCCCGACGGTCGACAACGGGACCGACGCGCCGAGGACCGCGAGCGCCTCCGGCCAGTCCCGCTCGTTCGCGCAGTAATTCCCCTCCTGCAGACCGTGGTTGGCCGTCCCCCGATCCGTGAACAGGCGGGCCTCGCAGTGGGCGGGGCTCCGGTAGTCGGTCCTGCCGGACGTGTCGGCCTCGTAGGGCATCACCAGCAGCACGGCACACCAGATCCACAGCAGCGCGGCCAGGGACAGCAGGATCAGGCCCCAGGTGCGTATGCGCGCGGCCCGGTCGCGGAACTGGAGGTCGTACTCACGTGATCGCATGGCGCACGAATCTAGCAACGGCACGATCGCACGGGGGCCTTGGGGCGGACGCCGGAGCCCGGGTGGGCACGGCGTCCGCCCGGTCCGGGTGCGGTCAGCCCAGGGCGTCCTCGACGAGGTCGGCGGCCCGCGCCGTGCCGCCCTCGGCGCGGGCCCGCGCCCGGAGCTCCGCGGACCGGCGGGCGACGTCCGGATCGTCGACCAGCTCCAGCAAGGCGGTCCGCAGGGCCTCGGCCGAGGCGTCTGCGGTGTCGATGCGGCGGGCCACGCCCAGTTCGACGAGACGGTCCGCGTTCATGAACTGCTCGGCCCCCTGTGGTACGGCGATCATCGGGACCCCGGCGGACAGACCCTCACCGCTGCTGCCCATACCCGCGTGGGTGACGAAGGCGTCGGCCTCCGCCAGGACCGCCACCTGCGGTACCCAGGTGCGCACGTCGACGCCGGGCGGGACGGTGCCCAGTTCCCGCGGGTCGGTGTGCCTGCCGATCTGGAGCACGACGTGCCAGCCGGGCAGTTCGCCGAAGGCGGCCAGGCAGTTGCGGTAGAACTCCGGCTGCCGGGTGTACGCCGATCCCAGGGAGACCAGGAGCACGCGCCGGGCGCCGGCGGGCCGTGTCCAGGTGTCCTCGTCGCCCCGGGGGCCGAAGCACGGCCCGACGAACGTGACCGTGCCGGTGTCGACCTTGTCGGCGTACGGCTGCATCGCTCTGGGGATCAGGGCGAGGGAACGGGACGGGGGCCCGCAGAAGGTCTCCACATCCGTCGTGGTCGCCCCGCACCGCGCGAGCCACCGGCCGAACCTCGCCCGGTACTCGTCGGCGCCCGGCAGCTGCCAAAGCGGGGCCGCGACCTCCTCGGCGTATCCCTCCCAGGCCACGAAGGTCGGCGAGAGCTGTACGAGCGGACGGCCCTGCGACTCGGCGAGCGCCCGCGCGGCGTACGCCCCGATGTCGTACAGGTACAGGTCCGCCGGGTCGGCGTCGTACACGGCGCGCACCTGCGGAAGGGACTGGACCGCGTCGTCCAGGAAGAGACCCATCGCCGCGATGGGGTCGTCGGGCCAGTTGTTGTCGGCCACCGGCAGCACGGACGTGACGGGGACGAACTCGGCGCCGGTGGCCTTGATCAGGTCGGCCACGGCCGGGTCGTTGGCGTAGGTCACCCGGTGGCCTCGGGCGACCAGCTCGCGGACGACCGCGAGGCTCGGCAGGACGTGGCTGACGGCGGGGACGCCGATCATCGCGATGTGGGCAGGGCGACGGGACATGGGACATCACTCGATTCAGGTCTGCGGCACAGGGACACGGCGGACCCGCGCGCCGGCCGTCCGAGGGCGAAGCCCTGACGGAGGCGGCGCGCACGGGTCCGCGCGACGGGAGCGGGGGCATGGCCCCGTCCGGTGTCAGCCGTAGATCTGAAGGAAGCACACGGCCGTCACCTTAGCCCTGCCCCGGCCGCCACTGCACCGGAATAACGCCGCGCCGCAGGGGCACAGTTCGCCACGCCCCCGCGACAGTTCGCCGCGTCCCCCGCAGCAGGGCGAACGCCAGTTCAGACGTTCGCCTGATCGGTGGTCCGGCGCGTACCGCCGCCTCCGCCCGGACACGCTGTCGTCGGAACAGCCGGGGAGGGGCGACCGCACCGGCCGGGCCGGGTCCGGGTCGCCGATGCGGGAGGGGAACGCGGTGACGCATACGACGGGACGAAGCGGACCGGGGGACAGCGACGCGGTGCTGCTGGCCGCGGGAGCCGCCGACTGGGCCCTCGGCGGCCTGGCCGCCGCGGTGGAGGGGGTGCGAGGTCTGCTCGGCAGGGCGGACGTCCGCGAGTTGGCCGAGGAGGGCCGTCGGGATCTCAGGGCCCGGGGGCGGCTTGCCCTGGACCGGCTGTCGGGCGCCACCGCCTCGCCGGCGTACCTGGAGGTCCTGGCCCGGCACGCCGCCGCCCGCCGTGCCGGCGGTGGACAGCGTGACGACGGCTGACGGCGCCGCGCGCTCCGTCCTCAAGGACCGGGTGGACGCGGTGCTGCGCGGCTTCGTGGACGAGGAGACAGCTCTGCTGCTGGCCGTCGACGCCGAACTGGCGCCGGTGGCGGAGCAGTTGCGTACCGCCACCGCGTACGGCAAGCGGCTGCGGGCGGCGTTCTGCTACTGGGGCTGGCGGGCGGCGGGGCAGCCCGACAGCGACGCGCTGGTCCGGGCCGCGGCCGCGATGGAGCTGGTGCACGCGGCGGCCGTGGTCCATGACGACCTGATCGACGGCAGTGCGCTGCGGCACGGCCTGCCCACCGCCCAGTTCGCCCTGCGTGCGGCCGTGTCCGGCCGTCGGCGTCCGGCGGCGGCCCGGTCGCTGGCCCTGCTGGTGGGGGATCTGCTGATGTCGTGGGCCGGGCAGCTGTTCGTCTCCAGCGGGCTGCCCGCCGCCTACCTGTCCCGGGCCCGCCCGCTGTGGGCCGCCCTGGCACGGGAGCTGATCGCCGGGGAGTGCCTGGAGATCCTGCGCACCGGCGCGGTGCCCGACGTACGGGACTCACTGAAGGTGATCCGCTACAAGACCGCCAAGTACACCGTCGAGCAGCCCCTGCTCATCGGCGGAGCCCTGGCCGGAGCCTCGCCGGACCTGCGGGAGGCCTTCAGCGACTACGGGCTGCCGCTGGGGGAGGCGTTCCAGCTGCGGGACGACCTGCTGGGTCTGTTCGGGGAGACGGCGCGCACCGGCAAGGCGAACGCCGACGACATCACCGGCCGCCGCCCCACGGTCCTGCTGGCCGAGACCTGGTCCCGGGCCACCCCCGCCGAACGCAAGCACCTCAAGGGCCTGCTGGGGCGCCGACTGGACGAGGACGGCCTCGGAGAGGTGCGCGCGATCATGGGCCGCACCGGGGCCCCCGAGCGCGTCGAGGACATGATCGCCCAGCGCGTCCGGGCCGCCACCGCCGTCGTGGAGCAGACCCGGCTGCCGGCCGACGCCACCCACGCGCTGACCGACCTGGCCGCCACCGCGGTCCACCGCCGCCACTGACCGTGCCCCCGCCGGACCGCCCACACGGAGGAAGACCCTGATGACCTACACCGAAGCGTCGATGGACGCCCTGCGCCGTACCGGGGACGAGCTGGCCGACGCGACCGTGGCGACCCTGTTCGAGCGGGGCGAGGTGGGCACGTTCAACACCCTCATGCGGTACGTGTCCACCGCCGGGCAGGAGCTTCCCGACGGACTGCCCGACGTCGCACGGGAGTACCTGCACACCACCGCGGCCCCGCCCGCCTGGGTGGACTGGGGAGAGATGGAGAACGCCCGGCTGTTCTTCATCGACAACAACGTGCACATCTCCACCGCCCTGTCCTTCGCGTCCATGCCCGCCTGCTACCTCGTCCCGCACGTGGCCAGGCTGCTGTCCGCCACACACGGCCTGGACTACCCCTCCAGGCGGATGGCGGAGACCGGGCAGTTCACCGTCCACCTGATGCAGCCCGACGCCTTCGAGGCCGGCAGCCGCTTCATCCCCGCCGCCCAGAAGGTACGGCTGCTGCACGCCTCCATCCGCCACCACCTCAAGCGGGAGGACCGGTGGGACACCGAGGCGCTGGGGACGCCGATCTGCCAGGAGGACATGATCGGCGGGCAGATGTTCTTCTCCCTGCTGGTGCTGGACTCGCTGGACCGGCTGGGCATCCACATGACCGAGGAGGGCGCGGACGCCTACTACTACGCGTGGCGGGTGGTCGGCGCCATGCTCGGCGTCGACCAGGACGCCGTGCCGAAGGATCTTCAGGCGGCCCGCCGCTTCCTCGACCTCTACATGGTCCGCCACATGGGCCCCTCGGAGGAGGGCGCCCATCTGACCCGGCAGCTGATCGACCTGTACGAGGAGGTCGTCCCCGGCACCTTCTTCGACCCGGTCGTCTCCGCCCTCATCCGCTACCTCGCGGGCGACACCGGCGCCGACTGGCTCGGCGTGCCCCGCACCTCCTGGGACACCCTCGTCAAGGCCGCGCCCCACCTGCTGGGCGTGCTGGAGACCATCGAGGACCGCTCACCGCTGGGCGCCTGGGCCCTGGACCGCGTCGGCCACCTCACCACCCTCCTCGAACTGTCCTCGCTCACCCGCGGCAGGATCATGCACTACGCGATCCCGGAACAGCTCAAGAAGGAGTACGGGGTGTCCACCGCGGTCCCCCGCACCCGCCGCTGGACCCCGCCCGCCCCGACGGTGGCCTGAGCGGCGGCCTCCCGGACCGGTCAGTGCCCGCTGCTCTCGTAGGAGCGGGTCTGCCGCTCCCAGAAGCGGTAGGCGGCGTACATCAGCAGGACGCCGGCCACGGGCGCGCCCCAGCCCAGCCACACGGGCACCGCGAGTTCGTCCTCGCGGTCCAGCAGCACGGTGGCCGGGAGGTAGGCGACGAACGCCAGCGGGAAGACGAAGGTCAGCCCGAAACCGGCGGCCGTACCGAAGATCTTCAGCGGATAGTTCCCGAAGTCGCTGAAGATCATGTCGATGGCGAACTTGATCGGGGCGACCTGCTTCATCCTGAACGCCAGTGCCGACGCCGCCAGTTGGAGTGACCCCTCCACCAGCGCGCCCCCCATGACGGCCAGCAGCAGGAAGCCGACGGCCCCCGGCGACCAGTCGACCGGCGCCCTGGCCGACGCGAGGGCCAGCAGCACCGCCCCGCCCGCGAGGTCGCCGAGCGCGCTCAGCCGCAGCCTGCGGGTGAGGAGCTGGACCAGCGGCGAGACGGGCCTGATCAGATACCGGTCGTACTCGCCCTCGATGACGACCTCGTCGATGTGGACCAGCTGATGGCCCGGGAGGAGCCACAGGCCGTGGGCGGTGAGCCGGAGCCCGTACAGGAAGGCGATCTCCGACAGGCCCCAGCCGCCGACCTGACCGAAGCGGTCGAGGACCGCCCAGATGAAGGCCAGCCCCACGCCCTGGTAGAACAGCCCGCCGAGGATGTTGATGAAGAGGTTGCCCCGGTACTGGAACTCGGCGCGGAACGCCGCACCGGCCAGCAGCAGATAGACACGCAGCGCGCGCACCCCGCTCACCCGCCCTGCGACAGGACACGCTGCCGCGCCCGCGACCACACCAGCGCGGCCAGCGCGCCGAGGACGACGACCCACGCGCACTGCACGCCCAGGGCGGCGAGGATTCCGGTCCCCTCGGCCTGGCCGAGGTAGATGGCGGCCGGGGTGTACGCGGTGGCCTGGAACGGCAGCCATTGTGCGGCGGCCCTGACGGGACCCGGCATGAACCACAGCGGGACCAGGGCCCCGGAGAAGAACTGTGCGACGAAGCGGTACGCCATGAGGGCCCCGCTCACCTCCAAGGTCCAGAAGGCGACCATGCCGAGCAGCAGTCCGAGCAGCTGGCTGACGAGCAGCGCGCCGAGCAGCGCGAGCGGATAGGCGAAGCCGGCGGCCACCGAGGCGGGGGCACTGCCCGCACCGATCAGCAGCGCGAACGGCAGCGCCACCAGCAGGACCGGCACCGACGCGGAGACCCACCCGACCTGGCCGGACAGCATCTGCCCGGGGAAGCCGATGGGCCGCAGCAGGTCCACCGCGACCTTGCCCTCGCGCACCCGCTGCTCGATGGGCGAGGACCGCCAGGGGTTGACCAGCGTGTACTGGAGTGTGGACAGCGTCGCGTACGCCGTCATGGTGGCGAGGGGGATCCCGTCCATCTCCTCGCGGCCGTCGTAGAAGGCGCTCCACACCACCGTCAGCAGGTAGATCTGGAGCAGCATCATCACGAACGTCGACAGGTAGGAGCTGCGATAGGTGAGCGCGACGCGGAACTCCATCCGGGCACACGCGAGATGGGCCTTCACCGGCGGTCCGCGTAGATCCGGTGGATGACGCTTTCGAGCTCGGGCTCCACGATCGACAGGTCGGTCACCCGGTGCCGCGCCAGCACGGCTGCGACCAGTTCGGCGGGCGGGGTGACCGAGGGGTCGAAGCGCAGCCACACCTTGCCCTCCTCGCGGCGTACGACCTCGGCGCCCTCGACCCCTTCGAGGTGATCGGTCTGCACGACGAGCTCCCGGTGCGGGGCGTATCGGGCCTTCAGCTCGTCCACGTCACCGTCGTAGGCGACCTTGCCGTGGTCGATGAGGACGATGCGGTCGCAGAGTTCCTCGACGTCGTCGAGGTCGTGGGTGGTGAGGACGACCGTGGTGCCGGACTCGCGGTTGAGCCGGCCGACGAAGGTGCGTATCCGCTCCTTGGCGACGACGTCCAGACCGACGGTCGGCTCGTCCAGGTAGAGGATGCTCGGGTCGTAGAGCATCGCGGCGGCGAGGTCGCCGCGCATCCGCTGGCCCAGCGACAGCTGGCGCACCGGGGTGTCGAGGAAGGGCCCGAGGTCCAGCAGCTCGGCGAACTGCTTCTGCTTCTGCGCGAACCGGTCGGCGGGCACGTCGTAGAGCCGGCCGATGAGCCACAGCGATTCGCGCAGTGGCAGGTCCCACCAGAGCTGACTGCGCTGGCCGAAGACCACGCCTATCTGGCGGGCGTTGCGGGCACGGTCGCGCCAGGGAGTGGTTCCGGCGACCTGGACGGTGCCGGAGGTGGGCACGAGGATGCCGGTGAGCATCTTGATGGTGGTGGACTTCCCGGCACCGTTGGGGCCGAGATAGCCCACCATCTCGCCCGGCTCGATCCGGAAGCTGACGCCGTCGACGGCGCGCTTGACGGTGTACTCGCGGGTCAGCAGTGTGCGCACCGCCGCGAACGAGCCGTGCTGCTGCTTGGGCCTGCGGAACTCCTTGACGAGGTCTGCCACCTCGATGACGGGCATGTACGCCTCTCCTGGACCAGGCGAAGCCCCGAGGGGCACGGTCGATCAGTGAGTGTGCACAATGCGGGCTGGTCCAGGCCAACCAATTACCTTGTGAGCGACGGGGGTTCGCCGTCTATCGCAGCCCGTCCACGAAAGCCTGCCAGGCGCCGGTGCTCACGAACAGGACGGGACCGGCCGGGTTCTTGCTGTCGCGGACCGGGACGGAGGCGGGGCAGCCGTCGGCGACCTCGACGCACTCGCCGCCGGTGTTTCCGCTGTACGAGGATGTGCGCCAGGCGGCGTTGCCGGTGACGGTGCACTCCACGCATTCACCACCGGTGCTGCCGCTGTAACTGGACCTACGCCACTGTGCGTTCATCAGGCCGAGGCCGGTCTCCATAACGCTCCTTCATCACGCGGGCGATCAGTGCCGCGGAATACTCGACGGAGAGGGCAGCGGCCTGGAGATGAGCGTAGTGGCGCGCAGCCTCCTTGATGGTGTCCAGGCTGGCGGTCATGTGACCGGAGATGAGGTCCTCGGTGTAGATGACGTCCGGGTCGTCCTCGAAGCGCAGCAGGGTGAACATGCCATCCATGCTTGTGTGTTCACCCGCGCGGAACGGCAGCACCTGCATCCGCATCCAGCGGTGTCCCGCGAACTCCAACAGGCGCGCCAGTTGGTTCCGCATCGTTTCCCGGCCGCCGATCGGCCGGTGCAGTACCGCCTCGTCCAGGACTGCCCAGGCCAGTGGCGGATGGTCCCGTTCCAGGATGCGCTGGCGTTCCATGCGGGCTGCCAGCGGGCCGTCGAGGTCGTCCGGCATGCCCGTGGCCGGCAGCGCCCGCGCGTACTCCTCCGTCTGCGGTAGCCCGTACACCACCTGCGCCTGGTAGGTGGAGATGTACGTCGCCTTCGCCTCCATGTCCGCGTACGGCTGGAACCACGCCGGCAGTTGGCTGCGCAGGACCAGGCCGACCAGGCGGGAGAAGAGTCCGTCCGTGCCGAGTGCCGCGTCCACCCGCTCCGAGAAGTCGCGGGTCGGGATCTTCCTCGTCGTCCCGATCTGGCCGATCAGGGAGCCCGTGCAGAAGATGATGTCGCCGAGCTGACCCTGTTTCAGGTTGGCGGCCTCGCGCAGGCGGCGCGGTTCCCAGCCGTAGTAGTCCGGCGGGGAAGCGTCGGGGTCGAGTGACTGCACGGTGGCCACGGGGTACCTCCGGCTGCAACACCTTGCGGCGTTCGTTTCGTTGCGTAGCCGAGAGTAATCAATCCACTGCACCCTGGTGACATGAATCACGTATCCCCTACCCGGACCGGTGACGCCGCGACCGGGACCGAGGTCTTCTACCGCTCGGAGTTCGCCATGGGCGAGCACTCGGCCGGACACCTGCGCCACATCCTGCGCCTGTACCTCAAGGGTTCCGGCCTTCTCGAACTGGGCGACGCCGCCGAACTGGCGCTCACCGAGCTGATCGCGAACGTCGTACGGCACGTCCCCGGCCGCCGGTGCCAGACGTGCATCCACCTCTGGGCGGACGGCGTACGGGTCGAGGTCGCGGACCAGGACCCGCGATTGCCCCGGCCCTGCGCCGACGACGAACTCGCCGACGGAGGACGGGGCTTGCTACTCGTCGCGGCCGTCACCGACCGGTGGGGCGTGGAGCCCCGGCCCGACGGAACCGGCAAGACGGTGTGGTTCGAGTGCCTGGCCGACCGGAAGACCGGTCAGGCCAGCTCCGCCAGTACCGCGTCCGTGAACGGCGGCCAGACCTCCGTGGCCCAGGGCCCGAAGGCCCGGTCCGTCAGTGCGACGCAGGCCGCGCCCGCCGCCGGGTCGACCCACAGGAACGTACCGGACTGGCCGAAGTGGCCGAAGGTCGCGGGGGAGGAGGAACTGCCCGTCCAGTGAGGTGACTTGGAGCCACGGATCTCGAATCCGAGTCCCCAGTCGTTCGGGTTCTGATGGCCGTACCCCGGCAGGACGCCCTTGAGGCCGGGGTGGACGACGGTCTGGGCCTCCAGCACCGTGCGCGGGTCCAGCAGGCGCGGGGCCTGGAGCTCGGCGGCGAAGCGGACCAGGTCGTCCACGGTGGAGACGCCGTCCTTGGCCGGGGAGCCGTCCACCGTGGTCGCCGTCATGCCCAGCGGCTCCAGCACGGCCTGGCGCACGTACTCCGGGAACGGGATCTCCGTGGCCTTCGCGATGTGGTCGCCCAGCACCTCGAAGCCCGCGTTGGAGTACAGCCGCCGGGTGCCGGGAGGCGCGGTCACCCGGTGCTCGTCGAAGGCGAGGCCGCTGGTGTGCGCGAGCAGGTGGCGGACCGTGGAGCCCTCGGGCCCGGCCGGCTCGTCCAGCTCCACCGCGCCCTCCTCGTACGCCACCAGCGCCGCGTACGCCGCCAGCGGCTTGGTGACGGAGGCGAGGGGGAAACGGTGCGTGGTCGGGCCGTGCGTACCGGTGACGGTACCGTCCGCGGTGACGACGGCGGCGGCCGCCGTGGGAACGGGCCAGTTCTCGATCAGTGCCAGGCTCTGCATGGGGACGAGCTTACGACCGTCCGGACACGTCACCCGTTTGCGCTTGCTTCGAGTGCACTCCAAGGTTCTAGCGTGGAGAGCATGACGGTGATGGAGAGCACTACCGCACAGACCGACACCTGCGCGACCCCGAAGGCGCACCCGCGTCCCGGGGGTGAGGACCGCTACACCATCAGCGAGGTCGCCGCCTTCACCGGTCTCAGCGCGCACACCCTGCGGTGGTACGAGCGGATCGGCCTGATGCCGCACGTGGACCGCTCCCACACCGGGCAGCGCCGCTTCACCAACCGCGACCTGGACTGGCTGGCCTTCGTCGGCAAGCTCCGGCTGACCGGCATGCCGGTCGCCGACATGGTCCGGTACGCGGAACTGCTGCGCGAGGGCGAGCACACCTTCGAGGACCGGCAGGAGCTGCTGGAGGCGACCCGCCGCGACGTGAGGACGCGGATCGCGGAGCTCCAGGACACCCTCGCCGTCCTCGACCACAAGATCGACTTTTATGCGGGCGCCCGAGCGGCGTCGGAAGGGGTCTGACGACATGAGCGACAGCACCGGCAGGATCGCCACGGCGGAGCTCGGGAGGGGCGGCCCCAGGGTCGGTGTCCAGGGGCTCGGCTGCATGGGGATCAGCGAGTTCTACGGGGACACCGACGAGGCCGCGGCCAGGGACACCCTCGACGCGGCACTGGAGGCGGGTGTCACTCTCTTCGACACCGCCGACATCTACGGGCGCGGCGCCAACGAGACCTTCCTCGCGCCGTTCGTCGGGGCGCACCGCGCAGAGATCACCCTGGCCACGAAGTTCGCCGTCCAGCGGACGGACGACCCCGAGTTCCGGGCGGTGAACAACGACCCGGCGTACATCAGGCAGGCCGTCGAGGGCAGCCTGCGGCGGCTCGGCACCGACGTCATCGACCTGTACTACATGCACCGGCGCGATCCGCTCGTCCCGCTCGCCGACTCGGTGGGCGCGATGGCCGAGCTGGTGCGGCAGGGCAAGGTGAAGCAGCTCGGGCTGAGCGAGGTGACCGGCGCGGAGCTGCGGGAGGCGTACGCCGTGCACCCGATCGCCGCGCTCCAGTCGGAGTGGTCGCTCTTCAGCCGGGACGTGGAGCGCAGCGCCGTTCCCGCGGCCGTCGAGCTCGGGGTGACCGTCGTGCCGTACTCGCCGCTCGGCCGGGGATTCTTGACCGGGGCGTTCGCGGACGCGGCGAAGGACCTGACGGCGGACGACTTCCGCAAGCACCAGCCGCGCTTCACCGGCGAGAACGCCAGGACGAACGCCGCGCTGCTGGAGCCCGTTCACAAGATCGCGGCGGCGCACGGGGTGACCGCCGCCCAGGTCGCCCTCGCGTGGGTGCAGCAGCGTGCCGACGTGCACGGGGTCGCCGTGGTCCCGATCCCCGGGACCCGCAAGCGCAGCCGACTCCTGGAGAACGTCGCGGCGACCCGGCTGACCCTGAGCGCGCAGGAGCTGGAACAGCTGGAGCCGATCGCCGGGCAGGTGGCGGGGGACCGGTACCCGGACATGAGCAGCACGTCCACCGCCCGCGAGTAGCGGCCCCAGGACCCCAGGACCCGTCCCCGGGCCCCGGGACGGGGTCCGGCCGAAGGGCCGGGCGGCGCCGAGGTGCTACGCCTCGGCGCCGCCCGGCTCCACCAGACCCGACTCGTACGCGAAGATCACCGCCTGCGCCCGGTCCCGCAGATCCGCCTTGGCGAGTATCCGCGAGACATGGGTCTTCACCGTCTGCTCCGCCACCACCAGCCGTCCCGCGATCTCCTGGTTCGACAGGCCCCGGGCCACCAGCTCCAGCACCTCGGTCTCGCGCGGGGTCAGCCCCTTCAGCCGCCGGGCGGGGCCGCTCCGGAAGGCCCCGGACGGCCGCTGGCGCGCGAAGTCCGCGATCAGCCGACGGGTCACGGACGGCGCGAGCAGCGCGTCCCCCGCGGCCACGACGCGCACCGCCGCGATCAGATCGGCCGGCGGGGCGTCCTTCAGCAGGAAGCCGGACGCCCCGACGCGCAGCGCCTCGTACACGTAGTCGTCCACGTCGAACGTGGTCAGCATCAGCACCTTCGGGCGGTGGTCCGTCCCCGCGGGGGCCGACAGCAGCTCGCGGGCCGCCGCCAGCCCGTCCATCTCCGGCATCCGGACGTCCATCAGGACCACGTCCGGGCACGTACGGCGGCTCACCTCGACGCCCTGGCGCCCGTCCGGTGCCTGGCCCACCACCTCGATGTCGCTCTGCGCCGCGAGCAGCGCCGCGAACCCCGCCCTGACCATGGCCTGGTCGTCAACGATGATCACGCGGATGCTCAAGGATCCTCCGAGGCGAGGGAAGCCGACGAAACGACGGGAGCGGACAGCGGCAGCCGCGCGGCCACCCGGAAGCCCCCGTCGGGCAGCGGACCGGTGTCCAGCGTGCCGCCGGTCAACCGTACGCGTTCCCTCATCCCGACCAGCCCGTGCCCCGTGCCGGTCGCCTCCAGCGGCGAACCGGGGCGCTGCGCCCGGTCGTTGACGACCAGGACCGTCAGATGGGAGCCGGCCGCCGTGACCGACACCCGGGTACGGGCCCCCGGCGCGTGCCGGACCACATTGGCCAGGGCCTCCTGCACGATGCGGTACGCGGACAGGTCGACGGCCTGGGGCAGCCCGTCCTCCGTCGACCCCGGCACATCCGTGCCCATCGACAGCTCCACGGGCAGCCCCGACCGCACCGTGGCCTCCACCAGCTGCTGGATCCGGTCCAGCCCCGGCTGAGGGGCCCGCTCCCCCTCGGTGCCGTCGCTGCGCAGCACCGAGAGCAGCCGTCGCATCTCCGTCAGTGACTCCCGGGCGCTCGCCGCGATCGAGCCGAACTCCTCGCGCGCCTGTTCCGGGAGGCCGCTGATCCGGTACGGCGCCGAGTCCGCCTGCACCGTGATCACCGACATGTGGTGGGCGACCACGTCGTGCAGCTCCCGGGCGATCCGGGTCCTCTCCTCCAGCAGTGTCCGCCCGGCCCGCTCGGTCTCGCTGATCGTCTCCTGCTCGACGAGCCGCCGCTGCGCCTCGCCCCGCTCCCGCAGCGCCGCCGTGATCACGAGGACCACGGCGCCCAGCACCGGCAGCAGCACGACACCGCTGGCGTCGCGCTCCGGCGCGATCAGGTACAGCAGCAGCCCGGCCGTGCCGGTCGTCAGCCAGACGGCGAGCAGGGTCCGCCGGGTCTCGCGCAGCCCCAGGGCGAGCAGCACGAAGAGGTAGGAGATGACGACCGTCGGCGACCACGGCCAGGGGAGCTCCTGACGCAGGGGTGGGAGCGGCACGGGGGCGGGCGACGACACGGGGGCGAGCAGCACCAGCGCGCCGACCACGTCCGCGCCGAAGACGATCCACCACGCCTGCAGCGGCCGGTGGGCCAGCATCAGCAGCGGCCCTGCCTGGGCGAGTGCCAGGAGCGCGGCCGGGCCGCGCCCCACCTGGTAGTCCATGGTCAGGATCTGGAACGTGGCCGGCACGAAGAGGGCGGTGAGCAGGGTGACGACGAGGTACGGCGCCAGCCGCTGCCACCGCCTGGAGGCGCCGGCGAGCAGGGGGGTCGGCGGGTGGGAGGGGTGGGCCAGGCTGCGGGCGAGTGCGCCCAGATGACGACGGACGACGCTCGGCAGACCGTCGGCGGGCGGGGGCGACCCCGGGGAAGAGGAAGACATGACCTGGTCAGGGTAAGCAGCGGGCCCGACCGGTGGCGTCATACCAGGGGTCCCATCCCGGTCGGCCGGACCCCGTACCCGGGTACGGGGTCCGGCCGACCCGGGCCTACAGCTCGGCGAGCAGCTCCGCCTTCTTGGCGCTGTACTCGTCGTCCGTCACCAGGCCCGCCCGGTGCAGCTCCCCGAGGTGCCGCATGCGCTCCGCGACCGCCGCCGGGTCGTGCAGCGGCCCGCCCACCGGGGCGGAGGCCGGGACGAGCGGGGCCGGCTGGGTCCGGCGTACGGACTCCAGGACCGCCGCGGCGAAGGGCAGCGACTCGTGCACCGGTCCGTAGCCGAGCCCGAACAGGACGGCCGCCGGGTCCTGGTCGGCCTGGACACGCCCGGTGGCGGGCTCCGGGGCACCCTGTCCCGAGGCGGGCGCCGGGCCGTCGGTGTCGGCGGCACCGCGCGGTACCAGCCGCAGATAACCCTCCATCGCCTCCGGCGACCGCCACTCGACCCCGCTCAGCTCCGCCACCGGGAACGTCTGGTCACCCGCCTTCCACTTGGCGCTGGACGCCCCGGTCCACGACCACCGGAAGGAGACCCGCGACCCGTCGAAGCCGGCCCGGCCGTCGTACGCCTTGAACTGCATCGGCGCCTCGGGGGCCGCGACCAGGAACCGGTCGGCGGGCTCGGAGGCCTCCGGGCCGAGCACGGAGCGCAGCTCGTCCGCGTAGTACTCGGCCAGCGTCTCCCGGTCGGCCGGCAGGGACATCCGGTACGGGTCGCACCCCTCCTTCAGCTGTCCCGCGGCCGCCTCCAGCAGCGGATCGGCGCCCGGTCTGGGCACCGCGTGCAGGACCACCGTGCCCCGCTTGCCCGGGGACAGCGTCACCGATGACAACGCCGCGTACGGGACACGGCGTTCACGCAGACTCTGGAAGAGCCTCGGTGTGCGGATCCCCCGTTCGAAGCGGATGAGCAAGGAGTCGGTGTCGAACTCCCAGGTGGCATGATTTCCGGCCAGCACATCACCCATGTGCCTCATCGTATGCGGCACGCGCTCTCACGTCCCCCTTCGGTGTGGGCATTCCCCGTAGGACTCTTCACCGGTTCTTCACCGCGCTCTACGCGCGTCAGACACGCAGACCCCCGGAGATCTCGCTCCGGCAGGCCTGCCCGGCGCTCGCACAGCTGACCGAGCCGTAGGCGCCCACGCCGATGGCGGCGAAATTGCTGAGGCTCTCGGTGCCCGGCTCGAAATAGCCGCTGTGCCCGATCGCGCCGCTCGCCGACACGAGTCGCGCGCCGAATTCCGGATCGACCGGGTCGGCGCCGTGCCCGAGCCCGCCGACCTCCAGGTTCGGCACGTCCTCGATCCAGTCGCCGGTGTCCCGCATGGCCCACACCCGTGCACGCGTGTCCAGGCCGGCGGCGTTGTCGGCCCGCATGCCGGGGCTTCCCGCGACCGCGATGTCCGACACCCGGTCGGGCAGCCTCCGCGCGGCCAGGCCGCACAGCACGGAGCCGTAGCTGTGGCAGAACAGCGAGACGGTGGAGGTGCCGGGCAGCGCCGTCAGGAGCGCGTTCAGCCGCACCGCCCCGCTCGCCGCCAGACCGCCCAGGGCGGCGTCCATCCCGAGGCCGGCGGGCGCGGTGTAGTCGGCCCACGCGATGACGGCGGTACGGGCACGCGGCCTGGCCGTGAGCTCCGCGTCATACAGGGAGCGCGCCATACCGACCGGTGCGGCGTTCTCCTTGCGGCCGGTGCGCTCCAGTGTCAGCAGGTTGGTGTCGACACCGGGCACGACGACGGAGACGCGCTCCGCGCGGTCGAGGTCGCCGAGCACCTCGGCCGCACGGCCTCTTCCCGACGGGTCGAAGGCGAGGATCTGCCGGTCCTTCGCGAGCAGCGAGCGGAAGCGTTCCAGCCGGAGCAGCGCCTGACGGCGGCCGTCGCGCGTGAGTCTGCTGTCCTGGGTCCGCTGTCGCTCCTCGGACTCGGCCTGTTCCAGCGCATGCCGGTTGGCGCGATAACGCAGCGATACGGGGGCGCCGTTCATGTTGCCCACCACCAGCGGGTACGTGTCGGCGAGGGTCACCTGCTGCCGCGCGGTGAGCGTGGCGAAGAAGTGGGCCAGCCGGTACGCCGGAGCGTCGGCATCCGGGAGCGCGCGGCCGCCTGTCCGGTCCCTCGCCCAGGCGGCGAGCGCCTTCTCACGCGGCGCGGCGGTGTGTTGATGACGCACGGCGGTCCAGCCCGTGGTCGCCAGCATCATGAACACGACCGCGACGGCGAGCAGGGCGCGCCAGGCGGTGATGGTGGGGGAGGAGTCGAAGGAAGTCACTGCGCCCCACCCTAGGAGACGGGTCCGCGCGGTCGTCGCAGGGGTGACCCGGATCACCCGGGTGCGAGGACCGACGCGCCCGATTCTCACCCTCCGTACGCGGGGCGTCCACGGCGCGGTGCGGGAAGGTGCGGATGTGCGGGATGGCGTTCCGGGCCATGAGGCACAGATGATGTGTCTGTTTGTGGCGTTTTCGGCCGAGTTGGTTGGTGCCGGTGCCGCCCCTGTCCCGGTGTCGGGCCTGTCCCGGTGTCGGGCCGGTCCCGGTGTCGGGCCGGGGCGGCACCGGGCGGGCTCAGGCCACGGGGTCGAACATCACGGCGCCGGGCGCCGACGCGTCGTCGCAGGGTGCGCATGCGCTGGGCGAGGGTCCGCCGCCGGGTCCGGCACGACTGGGCCGAAGGGCCGCCGTCCCGGGGTCAGGAACGCCACGGGCCGAGGAGGGTCGTATGCAACAGACCCAGGTGCAGTTCGGTCATCTCGCGCAGGCTGGTCACGTTCGCGTCCTGGCGGCGGCCCCACAGCCGACCGGTCAGCCGCATCACCCCGGCGAACGCGGCGACGGCGACCCCGGGGCGCGGATCGGTCTCCGGGTCCAGGCCCTCGCGCTCCGCGATCAGCAGCGTCGTCCGCCGCTCCAGGTCGACGCCTCGTCGCATGTGGGCGGCGACCAGGGCGGGCGTCGACTCGATCATCCGGTAGGTACGCAGGCGGAGTTCGGCCGTGACGTCGTCCTCGGCGGCATCCGCGACACCCCTCCAGGTGTTCAGCGCGGCACGGCGCAGCGCCTCGAACGGCGCCTCCGCCGAGGGGCGTTGCCGCAGTTCGAGAAGGAAACGGGCGTCCACGGCGTCCTGTATGGCGAAGGCCGCCGCCTCCTTGTTCGCGAAGTAGCGGAAGAAGGTGCGCTGGGAGACGTCGACGGCCTCGACGATCTCGTCGACGGTGGTGCGCTCGTACCCCTGCGCGTCGAAGAGCTCGAGGGCGGCGTGCAGCAGGGCTTCCCGGGTGCGCCGCTTCTTGCGTTCACGCAGTCCCGCCGGAGGCCCGGAAAGCGGAGCCCCGGACGTCTGCCTGCTCGTCACCTGTCGGACCTCTTTCCGCCACTTTGACCGGCTCAGCCTACCTGTGACCTAGGTGACAGTTACTGTCATGTGAATTGGTTTGTTAACTGTCAGAAGCTGACACTAATCTCGGCCCATGACTAGTCAGACCACTGTCGAGAAGGCGCCGCGGGAGCCCGAGGACACAGCCGTTCCCGCACCGGCGAAGGGACTGCGCGGCCACCCCTGGCTGACCCTCTTCGCGGTCGCCATCGGCGTGATGATGGTGGCGCTCGACGGCACGATCGTCGCGATCGCCAACCCCGCCATCCAGCAGGACCTCAAGGCCTCGCTCGCCGACGTCCAGTGGATCACCAACGGCTACATGCTGGCCCTCGCGGTCTCCCTGATCACCGCGGGCAAGCTCGGTGACCGCTTCGGCCACCGCCAGACCTTCCTGATAGGCATCACGGGATTCGCCGCGGCCTCGGCGGCCATCGGCTTCTCCGGCAGCGTCACGCTGGTGATCCTGTTCCGTGTGCTCCAGGGCCTCTTCGGCGCCCTGCTGATGCCGGCGGCGCTGGGCCTGCTGCGCGCCACCTTCCCCGCCGAGAAGCTGAACATGGCGATCGGCATCTGGGGCATGGTGATCGGCGCCTCCACCGCGGGCGGCCCCATCCTCGGCGGTGTGCTCGTGGAGCACGTCAGCTGGCAGTCGGTCTTCTTCATCAACGTGCCGGTCGGTGTACTGGCCCTCGTCTTCGGTCTGGTGATCCTCAAGGACCACCGGGCCGAGAACGCGCCGAGGTCCTTCGACATCGGCGGCATCGTGCTGCTCTCGCAGGCGATGTTCTGTCTGATCTGGTCGCTCATCAAGGGCTCCGAGTGGGGCTGGGGCGACGCCAGGACGCTCGGCTTCCTCGGCGCCGCGCTGGCGCTGTTCCTCGTGTTCGCGCTGTCCCAGAAGAACGTTCGCGAACCGCTGATCCCGCTGGCCATGTTCCGCTCCGTGGCACTGTCGGCCGGTGTGGTCCTGATGGTGCTGATGGCCTTCGCCTTCATGGGCGGCCTGTTCTTCGTCACCTTCTACCTGCAGAACGTGCACGGCATGAGTCCGGTCGACAGCGGTCTGCACCTGCTGCCGCTGACCGCGATGATGATCGTCGGGTCGCCGCTGGCCGGGGCCGCGATCACCAAGTTCGGACCGCGTGTGCCGCTGGTCGGCGGCATGGTGTGCGTCGCGGTCGCCATGTTCGGCATGTCCCGGCTGACCGTCGGCACGGGCACGCTGACCATGTCGCTCTGGTTCGCCCTGCTCGGCTTCGGCCTCGCGCCGGTCATGGTCGGTGCCACGGAGGTCATCGTGGGCAACGCCCCGATGGAGCTCTCCGGTGTCGCGGGCGGACTCCAGCAGGCCGCGATGCAGGTCGGCGGCAGTCTCGGTACGGCCGTCCTGGGCGCCGTCATGGCCACCAGGGTGGACGCGAACCTCGGCGACAACTGGAAGGCCGCCGAGCTCCCGCCGGTGGACGAGGCACAGCTGGAGCAGGCGTCCTCCGCCATCGAGGTCGGCATGCCGCCGGTGCCGCCGAACACCCCGCCGGAGATCGCGGCGAAGATCACGGAGGTCGCGCATGACACCTTCGTGTCGGGCATGAGCTTCGCCTTCCTGACCGCCGGCGGGGTCGCCGTGATCGCCGCCCTGGTCGCGCTGCTCACCAAGCGCGGCGAAAACGCCGAGGCAGGCATGGGCGCGGGCCACATCTGACCCCTCGGACCTCCGAGGCGCACGCCGGGCGCGAACCCTGGCGCACTTCGCGTCACCGACGTCAACACCGCGCATACGACAGCCCCGCCGGACGGTTCCGGCGGGGCTGTCGCCTATCAGGGTGGTCCACCGCCAGGCCCCTTCCCGCCCCACGTCCGGGCAGGTCAGAGTGCGGACACCGCGAGTTGTCCGACTCGCTCGACCACGGGGGTTGAACCACCATGCGTACGACCGTTCTCGCCGCCACCCTGGCGGCCGCCGCGCTCATCCCGGCCACCGCACCGGCCGGCACCGCGTCCGAGGCCCGACCCGGGGCCGCCCGGCAGACCCGCACCGCTCCGCAGCCCGCGCCGGCGGGGCTCGCCCCCTGCGGGGCGGGACAGCTCTGCCTGTGGGCGAAGCCCGATTTCACCGGGGCCCGCCAGACCCACGAACTGGCCACCGTCGACATCGAGAGCTGCACCCCGCTGCCCTCCGGCACCACCGCCCAGGCCCTCGTCAACCGCACCGGCCGCCCCGTCACCACCTACCAGTCCGCCACCTGCGCGGAGACCGGCGAATTCGAGACCTACCCGGGCGGCGGGACCTGGGTGCCCCGCTCGCCGTACACGGTGCGGGCCTTCAAGATCTGGGAGAACTGAACGGAACCTTCGCCCCGGACGGATCCCTGACCGACGGCCCACCGCGCGGGACGGGCCCACCGCGCGGGACGGGCCCACCGCGCGGGACGGGCCCACCGCGCGGGACGGAACCGCCGCGCGGGACGGAACCGCCGTGCAGACGGAGCACCGGACGGGGAACGGAACGCGGACAGGACGGAACGCCGGACAGGAGGCCAGGAACGCCGGAGGGCGGCGGAGCCGAAGCCCCGCCGCCCTCCGTCCGTCCGTCCGTGCGAGCGTTACGCGTCGCCGCCCGCCGCGCCGGGGTCCGCCGCGGCCACGTCCAGCAGCTCGTAGCGGTCGACCGCCGTCTTCAGCGCCGAACGGTCGATCTTCCCCTCCTTCGCCAGCTCGGTCAGCACCGCGAGCACGATCGACTGCGCGTCGATGTGGAAGAAGCGGCGGGCAGCGCCCCGCGTGTCCGCGAAGCCGAAGCCGTCCGCGCCCAGCGACTGGTACGTCCCGGGCACCCAGCGGGCGATCTGGTCGGGCACCGAACGCATCCAGTCCGACACCGCCACGAACGGTCCCTGCGCACCCGACAGCTTCCGCGTCACGTACGGGACACGCTGCTCCTCCTCGGGGTGCAGCAGGTTGTACCGCTCGACGTCGACGGCCTCGCGGCGCAGCTCGTTCCAGGAGGTCGCCGACCAGACGTCCGCCTGCACGTCCCATTCGTCCGCGAGGATCCGCTGCGCCTCGACCGCCCACGGCACCGCCACGCCCGACGCCATGATCTGGGCCGGGATCCGGCCCTTCTCGCCGCCGCGGTAGCGGTACACCCCCTTGAGGATGCCGTCGACGTCCACGTCGGCCGGCTCGGCCGGGTGCTGGATCGGCTCGTTGTAGACGGTGAGGTAGTAGAAGACGTCCTCGCTGTCCTCGCCGTACATCCTGCGCAGACCGTCCTTGACGATGTGCGCGATCTCGTACCCGAACGCCGGGTCGTACGCGACACAGCCCGGGTTGGTCGAGGCGAGCAGCTGCGAGTGGCCGTCCGCGTGCTGGAGGCCCTCGCCGGTCAGCGTCGTGCGCCCGGCGGTCGCGCCCAGCACGAAACCGCGTGCGAGCTGATCGGCCATCTGCCAGAACTGGTCGCCGGTGCGCTGGAAACCGAACATCGAGTAGAAGACGTACACCGGGATCAGCGGCTCGCCGTGGGTGGCGTACGCCGAGCCCGCGGCGATCAGCGAGGCCGTGCAGCCCGCCTCGGAGATCCCGTCGTGCAGCATCTGCCCGGTCGGGGACTCCTTGTACGTGAGCAGCAGCTCGCGGTCCACGGACTCGTACTGCTGACCCAGCGGGTTGTAGATCTTCGCACTCGGGAAGAAGGCGTCCATGCCGAAGGTGCGGTACTCGTCGGGTGCGATCAGCACGAAACGCTTGCCGATCTCCTTGTCCCGCATGAGGTCCTTCAGGACGCGGACGAACGCCATGGTCGTGGCGATCGACTGCTGACCGGACCCCTTCTTCGCAGCGGCGTACACCTTGTCGTCCGGCAGGGCGAGCGGCTTCGCGCGCACCACACGGGTCGGGACGTAACCGCCCAGGCCCTTGCGGCGGTCGTGCATGTACTGGATCTCCTCCGAGTCCCGGCCCGGGTGGTAGTACGGCGGGTTGCCGTCCTCCAGCTCCTTGTCCGCGATCGGGAGGTGCAGCCGGTCGCGGAACCGCTTGAGGTCCTCGACGGTCAGCTTCTTCATCTGGTGCGTCGCGTTGCGGCCCTCGAAGTTCGGGCCGAGCGTCCAGCCCTTGACCGTCTGGGCCAGGATCACCGTCGGCTGGCCCTTGTGGGCCTTGGCCGCCGCGTAGGCCGCGTAGACCTTGCGGTGGTCGTGCCCGCCGCGGCCCAGGTGCAGGATCTGGTCGTCGGACATGTCCTTGACCATGTCGCGCAGGCGCGGGTCACCACCGAAGAAGTGGTCCCGGATGTACGCCCCGGTCTCGGTGGCGTACGTCTGGAACTGGCCGTCCGGGGTGGTGTTCAGCTTGTTGACCAGGATGCCCGTGCGGTCCTGGGCGAGCAGCGGGTCCCAGGTCCGGTCCCAGACGAGCTTGATCACGTTCCAGCCGGCGCCGCGGAACTGCGACTCCAGCTCCTGGATGATCTTGCCGTTGCCCCGCACCGGCCCGTCGAGGCGCTGGAGGTTGCAGTTGACCACGAAGGTGAGGTTGTCCAGTCCCTCGCGGGCCGCGATGGACAGCTGGCCGAGCGACTCGGGCTCGTCCATCTCGCCGTCGCCGAGGTAGGCCCAGACGTGCGAGGCGGAGGTGTCGGCGATGCCGCGCGCCTCCATGTAGCGGTTCATCCGCGCCTGGTAGATCGCACCTAGCGGGCCGAGGCCCATCGAGACGGTCGGGAACTCCCAGAAGTCCGGCATCAGCCGCGGGTGCGGGTAGCTGGACAGCCCGTTGGGCGCCTTCGACTTCTCCTGCCGGAAGCCGTCCAGCTGGGCCTCGCTCAGCCGGTCGAGCAGGAAGGCGCGGGCGTAGATACCGGGGGAGGCGTGTCCCTGGAAGAAGATCTGGTCGCCGCCCAGCCCGTCGTCCTTGCCCCGGAAGAAGTGGTTGAAGCCCACGTCGTACAGCGAGGCGGAGGAGGCGAAGGTGGCGATGTGCCCGCCGACGCCGATCCCCGGACGCTGGGCGCGCGAGACCATCACCGCCGCGTTCCACCGGGTCGCGTTGAGGACCTTGCGCTCGATCTCCTCGTCGCCGGGGAAGAACGGCTCGTCCTTCGTGGCGATCGTGTTCACGTAGTCCGTGCTGCGCATCTCCGGCACGGCGACACGCTTCTCACGCGCGCGCTCGATGAGCCGGAGCATCAGGTAGCGGGCACGTTCACGGCCTCGCTCGTCGACGGCGGCGTCGAGGGAGTCGAGCCATTCCTGGGTCTCTTCAGGATCGAAGTCCGGGACCTGGCTCGGAAGGCCGCCAATGATGATCGGGTTGCGATCGGATCCGGAAGCCACGCTGTTCCTTCGCTGTTCGGTGGTGCTCTTCGGGGCCTGGTATCCGGGGAACGTACCCCCGGGAAGGCTGCTGTACGCCGCCCCCATGGTGTACCGCGAGGCCCCCCGCGTCATTCTCTACTGTGGAGTAACACAGGTTCCCGCCGGGCGGGCCGGGGCACGAGTAACGGCAGCGTGCGGGCGCTCCGGCCCAAAACGCAACCATACGCCCAAGGCGGCCACACGTTCCCAAAGGCTGTTCGACTCCGAATCACGGACCGAAACGGCATAAGCTGAGGAAGGACGTAAAGGGTCCGGACACCATTCCCGGGCCCCCGAGGGACATGCCGGACGTTGCGGTGACGTGGCAGGGAACGTCACCGTTTAGGCGGTCTCGTACGCCGGGTACTTGCGCGATTCGCCGAGCCCGTGTGGACTACGGCCAACGCCCCGCGCACGCGCGTGGCTGAAGCATTTTCCGAAACATGATCAGGAGGCAACCCGTGAGCGCGACCGCGGACCACGCGGAGGAACGGACCAACACGGCCGCAAGGCTTGGGTTCGAGCCCGGACAGGTGGTCCAGGAGATCGGCTACGACGACGACGTCGAGCAGGAGCTCCGTGAGGGCATTGAGGCCACAATCGGCCAGGAACTCGTCGACGAGGACTACGACGACGTCGCTGACGTCGTCGTGCTCTGGTTCCGCGACGAGGACGGCGACCTTACGGACGCGCTGGTGGATGCCATTGGTCTGATCGAGGACGGCGGGGCGGTCTGGCTGATGACGCCCAAGACCGGCCGCGACGGCTACGTCGAACCGAGCGACATCAACGAGGCTGCCCAGACAGCTGGTCTCGCCCAGACCAAGAGCATCAGTGCGGGCAAGGACTGGACGGGCAGCCGTCTGGTCACCCCCAAGGGCGCCCCCGCCAAGCGCTGAACCGCTCCATCGTCAACCGAGGCCCCCGTGCGGCAACCCGCCGCCGGGGGCTCTCGTACGTCCGCGGCCGGCCCCGCACGGGTCCGCCGGAGCTACGCACGGGCCCGTGCGTAGGGTGGGAGTGACCCGGACGGCCCAGGCCGGGACAGTGAAGACGTTTGCGAAGGGACCGCTCTCAATGGCGATCGAGGTCGGCACGAAGGCTCCGGATTTCGAGCTGAAGGACAACCACGGGCGGACGGTGAGGCTCTCCGACTTCCGCGGGGAGAAGAACGTGGTGCTGCTCTTCTACCCGTTCGCGTTCACCGGGGTGTGCACCGGCGAGCTCTGCGCGCTCCGCGACGAGCTGCCGAAGTTCGAGAACGACGACACCCAGCTGCTCGCCGTGTCCAACGACTCCATCCACAGCCTGCGCGTCTTCGCCGAGCAGGAGGGGCTGGAGTACCCGCTGCTGTCGGACTTCTGGCCGCACGGCGAGGCGTCGCGGGCGTACGGCGTCTTCGACGAGGACAAGGGCTGCGCGGTGCGCGGCACCTTCGTCATCGACAAGGAGGGCGTGGTCCGCTGGACGGTCGTCAACGGCCTGCCGGAGGCGCGTGACCTGAACGACTACGTCAAGGCGCTCGACTCGATCTGATCCGGGGGATACGGGGCCGTTCCCGGTCCGATCCGGGGATTGACCGGTGGCACCCGGTCAAAAGCCTGTTTTGGCCGGGAACCGGTCACTAGGATCCAATCGTTGATCCGATGCCATCGCACGACGGGGGCGCTGGTGTCTGCCGGCCCTCTCAACAATCTTGGAGGACTCGTGGGAGTCAGCCTCAGCAAGGGCGGCAACGTCTCGCTGACCAAAGCCGCGCCGAACCTGACCGCGGTCACCGTGGGTCTGGGCTGGGACGCCCGGACGACCACCGGTGGTGACTTCGACCTCGACGCCAGCGCCCTGCTGACGAACGCCGAGGGCAAGGTCGGCAGCGACGGTAATTTCGTCTTCTTCAACAACCTCAAGAGCCCCGACGGATCGGTCGAGCACACCGGTGACAACCTCACCGGTGAGGGCGAGGGCGACGACGAGGTCATCAACGTCAACCTGGCGGCCGTCCCGGCCGACGTGGACAAGATCGTCTTCCCGGTCTCGATCTACGAGGCCGAGTCCCGCCAGCAGAGCTTCGGCCAGGTGCGCAACGCCTACATCCGCGTGGTGAACCAGGCGGACAACAGCGAACTCGCCCGTTACGACCTCAGCGAGGACGCCTCGACGGAGACCGCCATGGTCTTCGGCGAGCTCTACCGCAACGGCGCGGAGTGGAAGTTCCGCGCCATCGGCCAGGGGTACGCGTCGGGTCTGCGCGGCATCGCGCAGGACTTCGGCGTCAACGTCTGAGCCAGCCGCTCCACCACGTCCGGCGCCGCACGTTGTGCGGCGCCGGACGCGCTGGACGGGCGCGCCCACCGCGCCGCGCCCTCGGAAGACCGTCCATCGACTCGGGGAGGACACACCATGGGCGTCACGCTCGCCAAGGGAGGCAACGTCTCCCTCTCCAAGGCCGCACCCAATCTCACCCAGGTGCTGGTGGGGCTCGGCTGGGACGCACGATCCACCACCGGAGCCGACTTCGACCTCGACGCCAGCGCGCTGCTGTGCCAGTCCGGCCGGGTCATCGGCGACGAGTGGTTCGTGTTCTACAACAACCTCACCAGCCCCGACGGCTCCGTCGAGCACACCGGTGACAATCTCACGGGTGAGGGCGAGGGCGACGACGAGTCGGTCATCGTGAACCTCACGCAAGTCCCGGCCCACTGCGACAAGATCGTCTTTCCGGTCTCGATCCATGAGGCCGACAATCGGGGGCAGACGTTCGGCCAGGTCAGCAATGCGTTCATCCGGGTGGTGAATCAGGCCGACGGACAGGAACTGGCGCGTTACGACCTCAGCGAGGACGCTTCGACGGAGACGGCGATGATCTTCGGTGAGCTCTACCGGTACGGCGGGGAGTGGAAATTCCGCGCAGTAGGGCAGGGGTACGCGTCAGGGCTCCGCGGCATCGCTCTAGACTTCGGGGTCAACGTTTCGTAAAGCCGCGCACGGCGCGGGGGAGCCCCGTACTCAACCGGGAGACCCGTTACTTACACGATGGGGTAGCCAGTGCTTCTGAAAACCTTCGGCTGGTCGTTCGCGGTGACCGCGCTCGGCCTGGTCGCAGCGGTGTTCTACGGGGGGTGGCAGGCGTTCGGGATCGTGGCGATCCTGTCGATCCTGGAGATCTCGCTGTCCTTCGACAACGCGGTGATCAACGCCGGAATCCTGAAGAAGATGAATGCCTTCTGGCAGAAGATCTTCCTCACGGTCGGTGTGCTCATCGCGGTCTTCGGTATGCGGCTGGTCTTCCCCGTCGTGATCGTGGCCATCAGCGCCAAACTCGGACCCATCGAGGCCGTCGACCTTTCGTTCAACAACCCTGACCGGTACAAGGAATTGGTGACGGACGCCCATCCGTCCATCGCCGCCTTCGGTGGCATGTTCCTCATGATGATCTTCCTCGACTTCATCTTCGAGGACCGCGACATCCAGTGGCTGCGCTGGATCGAGCGGCCGCTCGCCAAGCTCGGCAAGGTCGACATGCTGTCGGTCTGCGTGGCGCTGATCGTCCTGCTCATCGCCTCCATGACCGTCGCGACCCACGCGCACCAGCACGGCGGCGGCCACGCCGACAAGGCGTCGACGGTGCTGCTCTCCGGTATCGCGGGTCTGATCACCTACCTCGTCGTCGGCGGACTCTCCGGATTCTTCGAGAACAAGCTCGAGGAGGAGGAAGAGCGCGAACAGGAGGCCGAGGAAGAGGCCAAGAAGTCCGGCAAGCCGGCTTCGGCGGTCCTTCTCGCGGGCAAGGCCGCGTTCTTCATGTTCCTGTACCTGGAAGTCCTGGACGCCTCCTTCTCGTTCGACGGTGTCATCGGTGCCTTCGCCATCACCAACGAGATCGTGCTGATGGCCCTCGGCCTCGGTATCGGTGCCATGTACGTCCGTTCGCTCACCGTGTACCTGGTCCGTCAGGGCACCCTGGACGACTACGTCTACCTGGAGCACGGCGCGCACTACGCGATCGGCGCGCTCTCCGTCATCCTGCTGATCACCATCCAGTACGAGATCAACGAGATCATCACCGGCCTCGTCGGTGTCGTCCTGATCGCCTGGGCCTTCTGGTCCTCGGTGCGGCACAACAAGGCGCTCGCCGCGGCCGGGAGCGACGGCCCGGGAAGCACCGATTCCAAGGCGGAGGTCTCCTCCGGGGTGTGACCCGGCCAGGATTGAGGAACGCTCTCTCTGCGGGGCGGCCCACGCGGCGGTACTCCGGGAACACCCGGACCCGGCCCGGTGGCCGCCCCGCAGCGGCGTGCGGGGCGGCCACCGGGCCGGCTGGGGTCCGGCGACACATGTGGGGGTTGGGATGGGCTTCTGGGACGGCCTGAGGCCGAGGCGGGCGGCACAGTTCGACGCCGGGACCTCGGCGACGAGTTCGATCGTGCTCACGCGGCGCAACGCCACGATCTCGCTGGACAAGCAGGGCGCCCTGTCGGGCAACCTGCGCGTCAACCTGTCGTGGCGGATGCGTACGTCGGACATCGGTGGCAGGGCGCGGCAGGGCGGCAGACTGCTGCGCCCCCTCAAGCTCTTCCAGCCCGACGTGGTGCAGGCCCACACCCAGGGGATGGTCAACGTCGACCTGGACCTGGGCTGCATGTACGAGCTCACCGACGGCACCAAGGGGGTGGTGCAGCCGCTGGGCAACCTCATAGGCGATCTCAACGGACCGCCCTACATCAGGCTCAGCGGCGACGACCGCTTCGGGGCGCCGTCCGGCGAGACGGTCTACGTCAACCTCGACCAGCGGGAATCGATCAAGCGGCTGCTGTTCTTCGTCTACATCTACGACCAGACCCCGGCCTTCGACCGTACCCACGCCAAGATCACGCTCTACCCGGGCAACGGTCCGAGGATCGAGATCGAGCTGGACGAGCGGGCCCCGCAGGCCCGCTCCTGCGCCGTGTTCACCGTGGAGAACGTCAAGGGCGAGATGGTCGTACGCCGGGAGGTGAAGTTCGTCTACGGCTTCCAGTCGGAGCTGGACCGGATGTACGGCTTCGGGATGCAGTGGGGGCGCGGCTACAAGACGCGGGCCTGACACCCCGCCGTGCGCGGCGGGGACGACGGCGCCGGCTCAGGGGCGGATGAACTGCGGCCCCTGCGGCGGAAGCACGAAGGCGGGGTCCGGGGCGTACGCGGCGGCCGCCGCGGGCTGCGGATAGCCGTACGCCGGCTGCGGGTAGCCGTACCCGGGCCGGGGCGCCGCGGTGGGCTGCGGGTAGCCGTACGCGGGCTGCTGGTGCACGACCGTCGCCTGCTCGTCCGGGTCCGGCGCGACGGGCCCCGGCGGGGGCACGGCGGGCGGGGCGGACGGCGGAGGAGGCAGGACGGGGCCCTGGGAGGCGGCTTCCGGCTCCGGGGCCTCCGTGTCGTCGGGCTCGGCGGCCGCCTCGGCCTCGTCGACCGAGATGCCGAAGGCGGTGGCCAGCCCGACCAGGCCCGTCGGATAGCCCTGGCCCACCGCACGGAACTTCCAGCCCTCACCGCGCCGGTAGAGCTCGCCGCAGATCACGGCGGTCTCCTCGCCGGTCTCCGCTCGGACATCGAAGACGGCGAGCGGCTCGCCGTCCGCCGAGGCGGCGTCGTAGAGCGATATCCGCAGGTCGCTGACGCGCCCGAAGGCGGCCTCGTCGCAGGACGCCGCGATGACCACCTGGTCCACGGAGGGATCGAGCGCCGCCAGGTCGGCCTCGATGGTGTCCGTGAGCCCTTCGGGGACGCTGCGCTTGGGCAGCCGCCGCACCAGCCCGGACGGATGCCGAGGCTGGTTGTAGAAGACGAAGTCCTCGTCGGAACGCACCTGCCCCGAGGCGCCGAGCAGCAGGGCGGAGGCGTCCACGTCCGGGACCCCGGGCCCCGGGGTCCAGCGCAGCACGGCCCGTACGGCCATGGCGTCGAGGGGGACGTTCGAGCCCTTCAGCATCGCGTGCGTCATGCCGGTCATCCTGCCTGCTGGTGGTCCTCGCGGACAACGCGGGGGTAGGGACCAGTAGGCCAGGATCCCTCCGGAAGGCCGCGCACGAACACGCCGCGACGGGTGCGGGAATGGCCAGGACACCCGAAGTTCACACGGCCGGGGAACCAGCGACACCCGCCCGAACGTACTATTACCGGCCATACGTTCTCAGGTCTTCAGGCAGTACGGGGGATTCACATGCGTCATTTCGGGCACATCCCGCCCGTCGCCCGCGAGGGCCTGTTCTTCAAGGAACCGTGCGAGTTCGGCGCCGACTCGCCGCCCGAGGTGCTCTCGGCCGCGCTCGGCGCCACTCTCTACAGCCCCGCGACCCGGCCGCGGCTCGCCGACGACGTGGTCAAACAGGCGGGGCGCGGGGTGGTTTCCATGGTTCTCTGCCTGGAGGATTCCATCGACGACTCCGAAGTCGTCGGCGCCGAGGCCAATCTGGTACGGCAGTTCGCGGAGATCGGGAAACGGGCCGCCGAGATGCCGCTGCTCTTCATCAGGGTGCGGGAGCCCGGACAGATAGGCGACCTTGTCGAGCGCCTCGGCAGTTCGGTGCAATGGTTGTCCGGATTCGTACTTCCCAAATTCACCGAACACCGTGGAGAGCTGTTCCTGGAAGCGCTCGCCGAGGCCGAGTCGGCGAGCGGACACCGGCTTTTCGCGATGCCGGTCCTCGAATCCCCGGAACTGCTGCACCTGGAGAGCCGGGGCGAGACGCTCCGGGGCATCGCCCGCACCGTCGACACCTACCGCGACCGGGTGCTCGCCCTGCGGCTCGGCGTCACCGACTTCTGCTCCGCCTACGGACTGCGCCGGTCTCCCGACATGACGGCGTACGACGTCCAGATCGTCAGCTCCGTCATCGGGGACGTGGTGAACGTGCTGGGCCGTTCCGACGGCACCGGGTTCACCATCACCGGGCCGGTCTGGGAGTACTTCCGCCAGCAGGAGCGCATGTTCAAGCCGCAGTTGCGCCGCAGCCCCTTCATGGGGCGCGCGGCCGACGAACTGCGCACCGCCCTCATCGAGCACGACCTGGACGGGCTCCTCCGCGAGATCGAGCTCGACCGGGCCAACGGGCTCCTCGGCAAGACCTGCATCCACCCCTCCCACGTCCAGCCCGTGCACGCGCTGTCGGTCGTCAGCCACGAGGAGTACACGGACGCCCAGGACATCCTGCGCCCCGAGCGGGGCGGCGGCGGGGTGCTGCGCTCGGCGTACACCAACAAGATGAACGAGGTGAAGCCGCACCGCGCCTGGGCGGAGCGCACCCTGCGCCGGGCCGAGGTCTTCGGCGTCGCACGGGAGGACGTCGGATTCGTGGAGCTCCTGGCCGCGGGACTGGCGGACTGAGCGCCACCATGGGCGGACGGGCATCGGCACGGGCCGTCCGGGAAGAACGTCCGGAAGCACATCGGGAAGAACGTCGGGAAGAAGAGGCAGTGGACGTGAAGTGGTCGGGCGACTGGGTCGCCGAACGGCTGGGAGTCGAGCTCGTCGGCGACGGGGAGCTCCGCGAACTGCTGGGCCTGGCCCTGCGCCGCAACCCGAAGCGTGCCCATCTGCTGGTGTCGAACGTCCTGGGCAAGCACGTGCCGCAGCGCCCGTCCGTCGTCCACGGCGCCGGACACGAGCTCGGCGAGCGGGTGCGCGACCTGCTGGGCGAGACCGAGGCGCGCCGCGCGGTCGTCGTCGGATACGCGGAGACGGCGACGGGCCTCGGGCACGCCGTCGCGGACGGGCTCGGGGTGGCCCCCTACCTCCACTCCACGCGCCGCCCCGTCGAGGGCGTCGCCCAGGCGGGCGGCTTCGAGGAGGCGCACTCGCACGCCACCTCCCACCTCCTGCTCCCCGAACGGCCGGACCTGCTGAGCGCACCGGACCGGGGCGCCCCGCTGGTGCTGGTCGACGACGAGTTCTCCACCGGCAACACCGTGCTCAACACGATCCGCGCCCTCCACGAGCGCTACCCCCGCGACCGGTACGTCATCGTCGCGCTGGTCGACATGCGGTCCGAGGCCGACCGGGGAAAGCTCGCCGTGTTCGCCGAGGAGATCGGCGCCCGCGTCGACCTCGTGACCCGCGCCCGCGGCACCGTACGCCTGCCGGACGGGGTCCTGGAGAAGGGTGTCGCCCTGGTCGCCGCCCACGAGGAGCACCCCCCGTCCGCGGAGCCGGAACCCCGGGGCGGCCGTCCGGCGCCCGTGCGGGTCGAGCTGGGCTGGCCCGCCGGCGTCCCCGACGGCGGGCGACACGGCTTCACCCCGGTCCACCGCGCCGCCCTGGAGGCGGCCCTGCCGGACATGGCGGCCCGGCTCGCCGACGCCCTGGACGGCGCCCGCCGGGTGCTCGTCCTGGGCTTCGAGGAGCTGATGTACGCGCCGCTGCGCCTCGGCACGGCCCTGGAGGACGCCACGACCGCCGAGGTGCGGTACTCCACCACCACCCGCTCACCCGTCCTAGCCGTGGACGACCCCGGCTACGCGATACGCACCCGCCTGGTCTTCCCCGCCCACGACGACCCGGCCGACGGCCCCGGTGAGCGGTACGCGTACAACGTCGCGGGCGCCGGCTACGACGCCGTGGTCGCCGTCGTCGACTCCACCGCCGACACCCCCGCCCTGCACGCCCCCGGCGGCCTGCTGGACCGGCTCGCCGCACACACCGACCGCGTCCTGCTCGCGGTCGTCCCCTCGTACGTCCCGTCGCCGTCACTCGTCGAAAGTCAGGAAGCCGCCATGCTGTCCGCACCCCTGAGGGGCCCCGCCTTCTCCTCCTACGCGGCGGACGAGGTCGGCTGGCTGCTCCAGGACCTCTCGGACACGACACTGGAGGCCCCCACCGAGGAGCGTGAGGAGGCGATACAGAGCGGTGGCGCTCACTACGCCGAGTCGCTGCCGGTCGAGTACCAGCCCACCGCGCAGTACCAGGAGCTGTTCAGAGGGGCCCTGGACACCTCGGCCGCCCGTATCGCCCGCGCCGTCGGCACCGTCACCGAGACGGTCCTCGCCGAACGCGGTCCCCGCCCCGTCCTGGCATCCCTCGCCCGCGCAGGCACCCCCGTCGGCGTCCTGATGCGCCGCTGGGCCCTGCACCGGCACGGCATCGACCTCCCGCACTACGCCGTCTCCATCGTCCGGGGACGCGGCATCGACGCCAACGCCCTGCGCTGGCTGGCCGCCCACCACGACCCGGCCGACGTCGTCTTCGTCGACGGCTGGACCGGCAAGGGTGCCATCACCCGCGAACTCGCCGCCGCCGTAGCCGAGTTCGACGGCTTCGACCCGGAGATCGCGGTCCTCGCCGACCCCGGCGGCTGCGTACGCACCTACGGCACGCGCGAGGACTTCCTCATCCCGTCCGCCTGCCTCAACTCCACGGTCTCCGGGCTGGTCTCCCGCACGGTCCTGCGCTCCGACCTGGTCGGCCCGCACGACTACCACGGCGCCAAGTTCTACCGGGAACTCGCGGGCACCGACGTCTCCGGCCTCTTCCTGGACACCGTCGCCGCCCGCTTCGACGAGGTCGCCGACGCCGTCGACGCCGAGGCCAAGGAACTGCTGGCCGCGGACCGCGCCCCGACCTGGGAGGGCTGGGCCGCCGTGGAACGGATCAGCGAGGAGTACGGCATCCACGACGTGAACCTCGTGAAGCCCGGCGTCGGCGAGACCACCCGGGTGCTGCTGCGCCGCGTCCCCTGGAAGATCCTCGCCAAGCGCGGTGCGGGCGCGGACCTCGCCCACGTACGGCTGCTCGCCGAGCAGCGCGGAGTGCCCGTCGAGGAGGTCGACGGACTGCCGTACACCTGCGTGGGGCTGATCCACCCGAAATACACCCGGGGCGCGACCGGCGCTTCCGGCACGGCGGTCGCGGCGGCGACGGAGGCCGCGGCGGTGGCGGAGAAGTGACGACACCCGCCGCGCCCGTGACGCTGGTCGCCAGCGACCTCGACCGCACCCTGATCTACTCGGCGGCGGCCCTCCAGCTCACCATGGACGACGAGCGGGCCCCACGGCTGCTCTGCGTCGAGGTCTACGGCCGGGCGCCCCTCTCCTACATGACGGAGGAGGCCGCCGCCCTCCTCGGCACACTGGCCCGCACCACGGTCTTCGTCCCCACCACCACCCGGACCCGGGAGCAGTACCGGCGCATCCACCTCCCGGGCCCCCCGCCCCGGTACGCGATCTGCGCCAACGGCGGGCACCTCCTGGTCGACGGCGTCTCCGACGAGGACTGGCAGCGGCAGGTCGCCGACCGGCTCGCCGCCGACTGCGCCTCCCTCGCCGAGGTCCGCGCCCACCTCCTCGCCACCGCCGACCCCGCCTGGCTGCTCAAGGAACGGGTCGCCGAGGACGTCTTCGCCTACCTCGTCGTCGACCGCGCGGCCCTGCCCACGGGCTGGGTGAAGGAACTCGCCGCCTGGGCCGGCCCCCGGGGCTGGACCGTCTCCCTTCAGGGCCGCAAGATCTACGCCGTGCCCGAGCCGCTCACCAAGAGCGCGGCGATGCGCGAGGTGGCCCGCCGGTGCGGGGCCACCACGACCCTCGCCGCCGGAGACTCCCTGCTCGACTCCGACCTGCTGCTCGCCGCCGACCGCGCGTGGCGCCCCGCCCACGGCGAACTCGCCGACAGCGGCTGGGACGCGCCGAACACGGAGGCGCTGGAACAGCGGGGTGTCGCGGCGGGCGAGGAGATCCTGCGCCGCCTCCTGCGGACCGCCGAGGAGGGGCGGGGGGCCGGACGCTGAGCGCGTGGTGAAAAGCCCTCGGCCGGCCGGCTTCGGCAGACTGGGGGCGTCCTGCCGTCCTCGCCCGCACACAACAGGGAGCACCACCGTGACCCGAGGGAACGACACCAAGATCACCGACGAGCTGTACGCCTACATGCTGGCGAACAACCCGCCGCTCGACACGGTGCAGCGCGAGCTCGTCGAGACCACCCGTGCCCGGCTGCCCGAGAAGGCGGGCATGCAGTCCTCCGAGGAACAGGGGCCGCTCCTGGCCTTCCTCGTCCGGCTGACGGGGGCCCGGCACATCGTCGAGGTCGGCACGTTCACCGGCTTCTCCGCCCTGGCGATGGCCCAGGCGCTGCCTCCGGGCGGCACGCTGATCGCCTGCGACGTCTCCGAGGAGTGGACCGCGTACGGCCGTGAGGCGTGGGAGAAGGCGGGCGTCGCGGACCGGATCGATCTACGCATCGCACCCGCGCTGGACACGCTGCGCGCGATGCCGGCAGAACCGCACATCGACCTGGCCTACCTGGACGCCGACAAGGGCAACTACATCCCGTACTGGGAGGAGCTGGTGCCGCGCATGCGGACCGGCGGCCTCGTCGTCACCGACAACGTCCTCTTCCACGGACGCGTCACCGACCCGGAGGCGACCGGGCCGGCGGCGGACATCAAGGAGTTCAACGCCCACGTGCGCGCCGACGCCCGGATGGACAGCGTCCTGCTGACCGTGGCCGACGGCCTGACGCTCTCCCGCAAGAAGTGACGGCGCGCGGTTCCCCGGAGCGGTCAGCCGCAGCAGCCCCCGCCGCAGCACCCACCGCCACCGCCACCCGCGGGGGCGGCGGCCGGGGCGGCGGACGCGGCCGAGCCGCCGACGGCCACGGTGGAGAGCAGCTTCACGGTGTCCTCGTGCCCGGCGGGGCAGGTGGCCGGGTCGGACGACTGCGCCATGGGGCGGCTGACCTCGAAGGTGTCGTCACAGGGGCGGCAGCGGTACTCGTAACGGGGCATGGCCCCAGATTAGGCCCTGCGCCGCGGGTTCTCCGGCATCGGGAAGGGCCTCCTGTGCGGCGTCGGGCCGTTCCCCTGGTGGCGGGCCCGCCAGTACGGGTTGTCGTGGGGGAGGCCGCCACTGACCCTCCCGTACATGCCGAACGTCATCAGCAGCAGCCCGACGGCGAAACTGAAGATCACGTTCTGCATGCGGAAGGCCAGGAAGTTCACGCCGGTGTCGAGCAGCGCCAGATTCACGAAGCCGCTGACGAGGAAGGCGACGCCGAGGACCATGTTCAGGGTCGAGGCGAGGTTCCCGCCGATCACCATGCCGCCGAAGAGCAGCAGCCCGATGCAGATGGAGAGCACGCTGAGCGCGCCGTTGGTGTTCAGGCCGGCCACGGTGTCGCCGCCCGTGTCGAAGAAGCCGATGCGGTCCAGCAGCCCCAGGATGCCGAAGGCGACGAGTACCAGTCCCATCAGGCCGGCCCCGATCCGGTAGACCTGGCTGAGCCGGTGGTCGACGGGCAGTTGTTCGTCGAGCCGGGTGGCCTTGCGGTGCCACCGTCCCGGGGGATGCGAACCGGGGGCGGGGGAGACGGGGGAGTCCGCGTCGGTGGATCGCCGACGGGGGTGCAGGACGAGGTGCGTGGCCATGACGGCCTCCTTCGGCCGCGTACGGCCGCCACCGGCACGGACCGGCCGGAAGGCCTGAGCCGGTGCGCGTCCGGGGTGCCGTCGCGGGTACGTAGCGCCGTGTACCTACTTCCCACCTTCGGCCTGCCGTCGGCCCGGGACAAGTCCTGGCCCGGGCGCCCTGGTGGTGCGGGGCGGGCTCAGGCGGTGCTGCCGCCGCCCAGCTCGTCCCGGATCGCGGAGACCACCCGGGTCGCCGTCTGCCGGACGGCCTCGGTCTCGGTCAGGAAGTGCCAGTAGTCGGGGTGGCGGCCCTCCAGACCGGCGATCGCACGCTCCAGCCGGGCCACCGCGTCGTCCAGCGGGCGGGCGTGACGCGGGTCCGGGGTGTGACGCCCGGCCATGGCGAGCCGCTGGGCGTCCCGGATCGCGAACCGGGTGCGCTCGATCTCCGCCTGCGGGTCCTTCGACACGGCGTTCAGGCGCTGCAACCGGTCACCGGCCGCGGACACCGCGTCGTCGGTCGCGTTCAACAGGGCCCGCACGGTGCTCAGCCGGGAGGTGGCGTCGGCCCAGCGCTGCTCGGACCGCGCCTGGGCGGCCTCGGCCAACTTCTCCTCGGCCTGCCGCACGTTGGTCGCCGCCTGCTCGGGAACGGGCTGGAGGTCCTGCCAGCAGGCCGCCGAGAAGCGTCGCCGCAGCTCGCTCAGGACGGGCTCGACCTGCCCGGCGCGCGTCGTCAGCGCCTGGGCCCTGGTCCGCAGGGAGACCAGCCGGCGGTCGATCTCGGCGGCCCGCTCCGGAAGCCGCTCGGCCTCCGCCCGCACGGCCTCGGCGTCACGCAGCACTTGATCGGCCCGCTGGAGCGTCTCGGCCACGCCGTGCTGTCCGGCGCCCTGGTTCAGCTTGGTCAGCTCCGGGGCGAGGGCGGCCAGCCGCGCCGCGAGGTCGTCGGCGCGCAGCCCGGAGGCCCGCACCGCGTCCAGGGCGTTGCTCGCCCCGAGCAGCGCCTGGCGGGCCCGCTCGACGGCGGGGGCGAGCCGGGCCAGCTGCGTCTCGGCGCTGCCGAGCAGCGGCCCGAGCCCCTGGGCGAAGCGGTCGAGGTCGCCCTTGACCCGCACCAGGTCGTCCTTGGCCCGGGTCAGCTGCGTCTTCGCGGCGGCGGCGACCGACTGGTCCAGGTCGTCACGGTCGAGGTCGTGCTCGTCGACCGCGGTGATGTAGGTGTGGCTCGCCTCGTCGATCCGGCGCCCCAACGCGGCGAAGTCGTCCACGGCCTTGCGGGCCCGGGGCGAACTGTCCACCGCGCTGATCGTCTCGATCGAGATCTTCAGGTCCCGCTGCGCGGTGTCCAGCTCGTAGAACGCGGCCGCGGCGGCGTCCTTCGCCGCCTGCGCGTCCGCCCGCTGGCTCTCCCCACGGCCGCCGAACCAACGCCGGGTCCCCCCGCCGGCGAAGGCGCCCGGCAGGGCGGCGGCGACCAGGGGCACCGGCAGCAGCATCAGCGCCAGGACGTCACGGACGGTCCTACCGCCACTCGCCTGCACCTGCGGCCGCGCGTGCGTCGCCGTCACATCCCTCTCCCGTGCCGATTCGCCCTGCCCGGTTCATTCTCGCACCAGTAAGGACGAACACGGGGGCCGGTTAGTTCGCCCTTCGCACGGTGACTTCGCCGTTGTCGCTGCTCGCCTTCACGACGTGAGGGCTCGTGGCGCTGCGGGGGACGTCCACGGAGACGTCCCCGTTGTCGGCCGAGGCGGACACGGCGTACTCCTGGTCGCCGGCCGGCAGGTCGACGGTGATGCTCCCGTTGTCACTGACGGCGTCCACTAGATCCGGGACCTTGGTGAACCCGATCTTCACGGACCCGTTGTCCGCACGGGCGATGACGGAGGTCCCCGCGTACCGCTCGGCCCGGACGGCGCCGTTGTCGCTCTTCAGGTCCAGCGGGCCGCTGCACTCCCGTACGACGACGTCACCGTTGTCGGCGGAGACCGCGAGCCGGGTGTCGAACCCGGTCGCGGTGACGGTTCCGTTGTCCGCGTCCACGGCCAGGTCGAGCCCCCGGGGCACCTTCACCCGGTGGTGCGACTCGCAGTTGCTGATCAGCGCCCGGCACTTCACCCGGAACGTCAGCTTGTCGCCCTCCAGCTTCCAGGACGGATCCGGCCCACTGCCCAGGAAGGCCCACCCGTCGACCTGCCGGGTCACCTCGATCTCCTTCACGTCGGCGGGTACGACGTCCACGACGGAGTTCTCCGCGTCGATGGTGAGGGAGGTACCGCTGTACGCGAACGACTTGTTCTCGACAGGCGCGTCGTCCACGTCCGTGCCGCCGCAACCACTGAGGGCGGCGACGAGAAGCACGGTGCCGCCGGTGGCCATGAGTGCCGCCTTGCTGCCGGTACGGATGGTCATGATGATCGGGTCCCCCTGGTGAGCGCTGCCGGTGTGGCTCCACGTTATGCAGCCGCAACACCCCGCGACGATCCGGACGGCTACCGTCTCGGGGGTGGGGATATCCCCCGCACGCCCGGCGCCCGGGGCCCGCCGGGAGCGGCGAGCGGGGCCCGTGGTGCAGCCGATGGGGCCTGGGTGCCGATTGCCGCCGGAGGGCCCGGGCCATGTAACCTGTTGCTTCATCCACGGGTGCGTAGCTCAGGGGTAGAGCGCTGCTCTTACAAAGCAGATGTCGGCGGTTCGAAACCGTCCGCGCCCACCAGTGCAAAGGCCCCCAGCCGCTCATGGCTGGGGGTCTTTGACATCCACGGGCACGATCACCCACGGTCGGGACGCTGCCGCTTCAACATCCGGTCGAGGTGACTCACGGCCTCGCGCTGCGTGTCCTGGACGACGTGGGCATAGACGTTCATCGTGACCGCGATCTGACTGTGCCCGAGAATCTCCATCACGACGCGGGGCGGGACGCCGGTCGGAGCGTGGCGAGCGTCGTGGGCTCCCATCCCGACCACCTTCGACCCAGGCAGAGCCGAGCAGTCGTGGTCCAGGGCGTCAAGGTCGTTCGTGCAGTGGCGCGCTCCACCTTGACGCCCTGGACCACGCCCTCTCCACGACGTGTGGGCCGAAGGCGGACGGGATGGGAGCCGGGGTGAGTGGTGGGTTGAGGAGGAGGAAATCTGTGGGTTCGATGACCTGAATCTTTTTACATTTTCGATTCCAGTGTCCCATTTACCTGTTGCTCGGGGTCGGGGGAGAAGGCGGGGTGGCAGTCGGCGTCCTCTCCGGATGCGGCGCCTAAGGCCTGTCCCGTAACTGCTGGTCAGGGGTGAGATGATCTTGCTGTGTCCGGTGTGATCACTGCGTCGCAGCCCTCCTGGACAGCCCCGTTCAGCGGGTTAAGTCCGCGTCAGTTCGGCAAGCTGATCACTGCGCCCCGGCGGGAAGGCGCGGATCCGGTGCGTAAGGGCCGGCCGTGGAGCCTGCCGCTGGAGGACCGCGTCCTGTTGGTCGCCGCCTACTGGCGGACGAACCTGACCATGCGGCAGCTGGCGCCGCCCTTTGGGGTGTCGAAGTCCGCGGCCGATCGCATCATCGACCATCTCGGGCCGTCGCTCGCGCTCCAGCAACGCAAGCGGTTCCGCAAGGACACCGTGCTGATCGTGGACGGCACCCTGATCCCCACCCTCGACCACAGCATCGCCGAGCAGTCCAAGAACTACCGGTACTCCACCAATCACCAGGTCGTCATCGACGCGGACACCCGGCTGGTCGTCGCGGTCAGCCGCCCGCTGCCCGGCCACCGCAACGACTGCAAGGCGTGGGAGCTGCCCGGGGCGAAGACCGCCGTCGGCAGGACCACGGTCATCGCGGACGGCGGCTACCGGGGCACCGGCCTGGTCATTCCGCACTGCCGCGAACCCGGCCAGAGTGAACTGGAGCCATGGAAAGAGGAGCACAACGCATCGCACCGCAAGGTCCGCGCCCGCGTCGAGCACGCCTTCGCCCGGATGAAGACCTGGAAGATCCTCCGCGACTGCCGCCTTAAAGGTGACGGAGTCCACCACGCGATGCTCGGCATCGCCCGCCTGTACAACCTCACCCTCGCCGGGCGACGAAGGAACAAGCAGGTCAGCCAGCACGCCGTAGATCATTTACGGGACAACGCTTAGGTGAGTCAGCTGCTCGAAGGTAATGGCTAGTTGCGTGACGATGCCGCGGCGGATCAACGCGGACACGGCAGGCCCATCTGTGAAGCTGACAGAGGTACTGGTCCAAGGCCAGACACCCGCTCCAGTTGCTTCGGGACGAAGATGCCGTGCGCCATCGCGGTGTGGCGGAAGCCGACGGCGCTGTCAGTGCTTGGTCCTACGATCCTCCTATGCGAAGAGGTGCGATCACGCGAGAGTCCGTACTCAAGGTCCTGAAAGAGCATGATGAGGTGGGGCGTGACGCCTTCCTGTCGAAGTACGGCTTCGGGGAGGCGCGGTCCTACGTCCTGGTTCATGAGGGTCAGGAGTACGACTCCAAGGCTGTTGCCGGGGTGGCCCACAAGTGGGATCAGGGACGGGCCCTCAGGCCGGACGAGTTCAGCGGCGGCAAGGATCACGCCGCGGCGTGGCTCAAGCGGGTGGGCTTCCAGGTTAAGGCCGTCAAGAACCCGGACTGGGCTCGCGACGAGATCATCCTTGCCTGTCAGCTGGTGATGGAGAACGGTTGGAAAGGGCTGGACGCCGGGGACGCCTGGGTAGTGGAGCTGTCCGCCTTGCTCCAGTTGCTTCCCATCCATGCCGAGGCGGACCGCAACGAGAAGTTCCGCAACCCCAACGGCGTCGCTCGTAAGACGTTCGACATTGCCACTCGGCACCCGGAGTACCAGGGGAAGCCCACCAACGGCGGCGCACTGGATATCGCAGTGTTGCACGAGTTCCTTGCCCGGCCGCAGGAGATGACCGAGGCCGCGAAGCTGATCCGACAGGGCATCGCGACCGGCGACTTGCAGTCCTTCGCGCCGGCTGAGGAAGAGGAGTTCGGTGACGACTTCAGCGCGCCTGAGGGACGGCTGCTCATGCGCCGGCACAGGGCGCGCGAGCGGAACAAGGGCTTGCGCAAGAAGAAGATCGCTTCTGTTCTCCAGCGTGGCGGACAGCTCGCTTGTGAGGCTTGCGGCTTCGACTTCGAGAAGATATACGGGGACCGTGGTGCGGGGTACATCGAATGTCATCACGTACTTCCGCTCCACGTAGCGGGGGAAGGGCGGACGAAGCTCGGCGATCTTGCCCTCATCTGCGCCAACTGTCACCGCATGATCCACCGGCGCGCCCCATGGCCGACTCCTGGGGAGCTGAGAGCTGCGATAGAGCAGAAGCACGCAGACGACAGGCGTGCCGCGGCGGCTTTGTCGCGACCGCGCAGGGCAGCCGAGGAGCAGATGCCGAATCCGTGAGCTGACATTCACTCCTGACATCAACGGCGGTGCACAATGGCTGCTCTGGAAACCTGAACAGCGGCCGTGGCCCAGTTCGCCCGGGTGCTCAGGCACCTTCGGCTGAACTTGCAAAGCAGATGTCGGCGGTTCGAAACCGTCCGCGCCCACCAGGGATCAACGCAGGTCTGAGCCTGTTCCGGCCCCTCAGTCGTCCTTGGCTGAGGGGCTTTCTCGTGGCCGTAGTCCACAAGGAGGCCACCCCCTCACGGAGCGGGTCGTCTTCGGAGCCCTCCCGCGACGACGACGCCCCCGCCGGTGAGGGGAACTGCGGTGGCGCCCGGTGCGGCGTTCAGTCCTCTATGGGCGGGAAGTAGAGCTCCTCCCAGTCGCCCACAGTGAGGACGTCGGTGGTGCCGTTGGTCATGAGGCCGTCGAGGTAGATGTTCATGTAGCGGCCGTTGGACTGGATCGCGGCGATGCGGGCGTGGAGTTCGACCCCGGTCTTGGGGTGCTCGTAGGAGAAGTGTTCGCCTACGTAGGAGTCGTTGAGGTCCTCGGCGCGGACGGCGAGTGTGTTGTTGACTCGGTTCATGTCGGCATCATCCCTTCTACGCAAGAGAGTTGCCGCCCATTTCGATGGCGCGAGGATGCGTCGGCCGCGCCCATCGGTACGGAGGCGCCCCAACCGCCTGTGCGTTGGGGGCCGTTCGGGCGTCTGGTCCAGGGGATTCGGGACCTCGGGGTGTGGGGCAGCGGCCCGTATCTCCCGCTGTCTCCGGGGTGCTTCCCTGGCCGGAGGCGCGTCGCGTGGCAGTGCGGACGGATGGCGTCCTGGCGGGCCGGTGAAGCAGGTGGGCGGGGCGGGGTGCGTGGGTCCGGGGCTACGTGGCTGCCGAGTGTCCGGCGAAGGCGCACACTGGGGCTCATGGCCCTACCCGAAACACACCAATGTCTTACCTGCTCGGACGACGCCGTACAGAACGCGGTCCTGCACCATGACCTCGTCGTCGGAGCGCCGCTGTCCATGGAAGACCTCACCGAAGATCAGCGTCTCGACCGGTTCGCGCTCAAGTACGCCCACGACGGTTGCCAGGTGAGGGAAGTCCGGCGGGTCGCCCACGAGGGTCTGGGTGGTTACGCCTGGTCCGTTCGCTTCACGGAGAGCGCCTGACCCTCCCGCTCGGCGACACCCGGGGAAGGTGCCCGTGAGCGGGTCCCCCGGAGGACGTCCTGGGGGAAAGCGGCAGCCGGCGATGTAGTGGCGGCCCTTGGTTCGGCCGACAGGGGTGAGGACGCCTGCTTTGACCAGAGCCTGCATGTCGCGGGTGGCCTGTTGGGCGTTCAGCCCCTCGCTCTTCTCGTAGCGGGAGCGGCGTACGCGCCCGGCCATGGCGACTTCGTGCAGCGCCGCAACCTGCCGTTCGCTGACTCCCGGACTCTCGGCGTGCTGGTCGAGCAGGAGCCAGACGTCGCTTGAGCGCCGTACGCGGTGCCGCACCCGCTGGGCCTGTTCGTGGTAGGCGCGCAGATTGAAGCTGACCCGTGGTCCGGTGTCACGTTCCGGTGAGTCCACAGGGCCGCCCACCTCGCGGAGCACCTGTAGGCGAAGTCCTCCACGTCATGGAGGGTCTGGATGTACGTCATCGCCTGCTGGTGGGCGAGGGTCTCCGCCCTGTCGGCCTCGCAGGGCCCGGCGCAGGTCCTGGGGCCATCCCGTGGGCGCCTGGCGCACAGCGGTGCCCGCGGAAGGGCTCGCCCGGTCCGGGGCGATGCTGGAGGAGATCGCCGGGGCCGCCTTCCCCGCGTCGCTGAGGCGTTGAGGAGGCGTCGAGGAGGCGCTGAGGGGCGCGCCGAGGGTGCAGAGCCCCCGCGTCTCCGCCCCGGGATGCGGTCCCGTGAGGTGAGGGGGACGGTGGAGGCATGTCCGGACACCCGCCTGTGATCGTGTACCCGCCCTCGTCGACCGGTGGGCGGCGGGTCACCGTCCACGGGCAGATCGTGGGCATGGCGCACGGGCGTGGGGACGTCGCCGCGTTCCTGCGGCAGGCGGGGTTCGCCGACGGGGCCGAGGAGATCGACCTGGATCAGCCCGCGTTGATCGAGTGGCGAGGCGGAGACCTCGAAACCTGGAGGTGAACCCCAAGCGGTGGCCGCCTCCCGGGTACTACGGGGCCGCCGGGTCGGCGTCCGACGCCGCTCGGCGGGGGCTGATCCTGGACTGGGTCGTCAGCCGGCGGATCGCCTCCGGGGCGAGCGCGTCCGCCCTCACCGTCGACTCCCAAGGTCAGGTCCTGACCGTGGGAGCGCCGTGACCGAGTCACCCGAACGGGTGCGTCCGGGTCGTCGTCCGGGTGGGTGTCGCACAGGGTCTAAGTGCCCGTCCACCCGACGGGTCTCGCGTCTGCCGAGTGGAGGATCCCATGGCTCAGTCAGCGCCCTCGTCCAGCAACACCCGGCCGCCCGAACGGCCGGACAGCGCCTGGGCGGCCGGTGGGACCATGTTCGCCGGTGTCCTGCTGCTCGTGGACGGCATCCTGGACATCTTCAAGGGCATCGCCGGCATCGCGTCCGACGACGTCTACGAGCGGATCACCGACTACACGTTCAAGTTCGACGTCACGGCCTGGGGCTGGATCCACCTGATCCTGGGCGTCGTCCTGTTCTTCGTCGGTCTCGGCATCCTGAGGGGCGCCGGATGGGCCAGGGGCGTGGGTGTGGGGCTGGCGGCGCTCAACATCATCGCCAACTTCATCTGGCTTCCCTACCAGCCGGTGTGGGCGATCGTCTCCATCGCGATCGACACGTTCGTGATCTGGGCCCTGTGCACCGACCGGTCGAAGCCGGTCCTCTGAGGTGACGTACGGGCGAGGCGGCCCGGAGCCGGGCGGCACGGTGCCGGCCGGTGCCGCCGGCCTCGCCGCCGACGCCTACGTCTACGGGGTGGCGCTGGTCCGCCAGATGTCGGCGGTGCAGGCGTGCCTGCAGGAGGGGTACGGCGTCCTCGGGCCCGCGCCCTTCAACGCCTTCGCCCACGCGGACGGGCCCGCCACCCCCGACGCGCACGTCCCGGGGGCGGCCCCCGACCTCGTGGACGCCGTCGCCCAGCTCGACCTGTCCGGCGGGCCGGTGCGGCTGCACGTGCCGGACACCGGCGGGGCGTACTACGTCCTGCAGTTCGTGGACGCCTGGAGCAACGCCTTCGCCTATGTCGGCAGCCGGGCCACCGGGACGGGAGAGGGGGACTGGCTGGTCGTGCCGCCCGGCTGGGCCGGGACCGTCCCCGACGGGGTGGCCGTCGTCGACGCGCCGACGTCCGTCGCGTCACTCGTCGGCCGCATCGCCTGCCACGGGCCCGACGACCTGCCACGGGTACGCGCCCTCCAGCAGGAGCTCACGCTCACACACCTCGGCGACCGGGCGCACCGGACGGGGGTGCCCGCGCCGGACTCCGACGTACCCGGGGCGCTCTCGTTCTACGAGCGGATGCGGGTGTGGATGGCGGACTTCCCGCCCGCGGCGGCCGATCTCGCCCACCAGGACCGCTTCCAGCCGCTGGGGCTGCTGGAGGAGGGGCTCTCGCCGTACGTGTCGCCCGGGCCCGCGCTCGTACGGGCGCTGACACGGGGACTGGAGCTGGGCAGGGAGCGCGTGGAGGCGGCGAGCGCGCTCGCGCGGTCGCCCGGGGCGTGGGAGGCAGAGCCGCACCTGCACGACTACAACCTCGACCACTTCGGTGCCGGTGTGCTCCGCTCGTCCCAGTGGCGGGTCCCGGACCGGGAGGCCGCCTACCTGGTGCGGGCGGTGGCTGCGCGCCGGGCGTTGTGGGAGCCGCACGGGTACGAGGCCGTGGCGGCGTCGACCGACCGCGATTCCCGGGGGCGCCCGTTCGACGGGGCGCACCGCTACGCACTGCGGCTGGACCCGCCGCCTCCCGTGGGGGCCTTCTGGTCGGTGAGCGCGTACGAGGTCCCGGGCGACCACCTGGTGGCGGGTCCCGAGGAGCGGTACTCCCTGGGGAGCCGGACGCCGGGCCTGGTGTACGAGGGCGACGGGGCCCTGACGCTGTACGTCTCCGGGGAACGGCCGACGACCCCGGCCCGGGAGGCGAACTGGTTGCGGGCGCCCAGCGGCGGTTTCCGGCTGGTGATGCGGATGTACGTCCCTGACCGGGCCGTCCTCGACGGTGAGTACGTCCTGCCGCCCGTCGAGCGGACCGCTCCTGACCGAAACGCCTGAGGGCTGTCCCGTAGCGCCTGGCGGGCGTCGCCGGATCCGCCCCTCCGGGCGGACGGCGCCGCTTCCGGGACACGCCCTTGGCGCCTCTGTCAGTGGTGCGCGTCACACTGGAGTCATGTGCCGCAGTATCAAGACTCTTCGCCCGCCCGCCATCCCCGACGAAGCCACCGAGGACGAGATGAGGGCCGCCGCCTTGCAGTACGTGCGCAAGGTGTCGGGCTTCCGCGCCCCCGCCGCGCACAACCAGGAGGTCTTCGACCGGGCCGTGGCCGAGATCGCCGACGCGACCGCCCGGCTGCTCGACGGCCTGGAAGTACGGGGGGCCGCCGCCCGGACGTGACGGCAGAGGGCTCGGGGGAGGCCTTTCTCAGGCGCCGGCCGCGGCCCGCTCGCGGGACGGCCGGCGGACGACGACGGCCGCCAGGGCCCCCGCGAGGAACAGGGCGAGGACCGAGACGGCGGTGCCCAGCCAGGTCGCGCCCAGCCACTGGCCACCGAAGTAGCCGAGGCCCACGCTGTACCCGGCCCACGCCACACCCGCCAGCGCCGACCAGGGGAGGAAGTCCTTCGCCCGGCGGTGAGCGGCACCCGCGCCCAGCGACACGACCGAGCGGCCGGCCGGGGCGAAGCGGGCGACGACGACGAGGGCGCCGCCGCCCCGGCTCAGCGCCGCGCCGAGGCGCTCCTGGGCGGTGGTGAGGCGGCGGGACCGGGCGATGGCCCGGTCCAGACGCTCACCGCCGCGCCAGGCGAGGCGGTAGGCGACGAGGTCGCCGAGCACCGAGGCGGTGGCCGCGCACAGCATCAGGACGAGGAGGGACGGCACCTGCGGGGCGGCGGCGCCCGCCGCGGCGGTGACGGTCGTCGTGCTCGCGGCCGCGGCGGTCGCGGCCGCGATCACCAGCACACCGCTGGGAAGGACGGGCAGGAAGACGTCCAGAAGCACCGAGAGGGCGACCACCGCGTAGATCCATGGGGTGCCGGTCAGCGCACCCACACTCTCGAGCACTTTCTACTCCCCGTTCCATGTCACCGTGTGTCAACACCGCGACGTCGCAGGGAGCGGCCGGAGCGGCAGGCCGACAGTTGGCCAGCACTCCAGGATACTTCTGTGGTTCAGGTGAAGTTCGCCGGCGGGTCCTGATGTTGTGCAGGTCACGTACGCCCCGTCGGCTCCGGGTGGGAGGGACGGGGCGTATCCGGCGTGCGGGCCTCCTCGGTCGGCGCCTCGGGCGCCGGAGGTGGTCAGGCCGGGACGGCCGGTGCCTTCTCGCGCGCGGTCCGCTCCTCGTGCGCGGTGGCGGCGCGCGAGGAGAAGAGCCGGTCCACGGCCACGGCGCCGGGGCCCGTGAAGACCAGCAGCAGGAAGGCCCAGCAGAAGAGCGCCGAGGCCTCGCCCCCGTTCTGGGCGGGGTACAGGGACTCGGGCTGGTGCACGTTGAAGTACGCGTACGCCATGGACCCCGAGCAGATGAGGGCGGCTATGCGGGTACCGAGGCCGAGGGCGACCAGGGTGCCGCCGACGAGCTGGATCATCGCGGCGTACCAGACGGGCCAGGTGCCGGCGGGTATGTTCCCGCCGCCCATGGCGTGGAAGAGGGACGTGGCGCCGTGGCACGCGAAGAGAAAGCCGATCACGAAGCGGAAGAGGGCGAGTGTATAGGGCTGGGCCCTGTTCAGGTGAGTGAACATGTGGGGGTCGGGCTCCTTCGGTCTGGGGACGTGAAACCGATCGGGCCCGCCAGGTTAGGTTTACCTCACAAGTACTTGCAAGTTAAACAGTTTGTCGACTGGCTGGAAATCGTTCACCTCTCTGACGACAACGTGCGCTCAAAGGCGGTTACCAGCCGTGTACCACCATCGTGCTCTTTGGCCTGAACCAATGTCAGTACGGAATTCCGGCCATCCAGGGAGAGGGTCATCAGCTGGTTGCCGAACCAGGGCCCGCCCGTGCGGTGCCAGTGCATCGGTGACGGGCCGGTCCGTCCGTGGCGCGTCAGCGCGCGCCCGAGCCACCGGCCCGGCCGGCTCCAGCCGAACCGGAAGGCCGTACGCATCGAGGCGGGGACGGAGTTGTGGACGGGGGAGCAGGTCAGCTGGAGGATCCGGGCGTCGGGAGTGCCGCCAGGGGGCTGCTGCGGCCAGTGGGGCTCGGCGATGTACGCATGGTGCACATCGCCCGAGAGCACGCAAACCGTCGCCGGGGCCTCGGGGCCCCGGCCGGAGTCCCGCAGCAGGGCGGACAGACGGCCGAACGACTCGGGGAACGCCGCCCAGTGTTCCAGGTCGCAGGCGCGCCGCAGCTTCTCGCCGAACCTGGCCCAGCGTCCACCGCGCTCTCCCCGGCACAGTGCCGCGTTCCAGGTCTCCGCGTCATGGATGAGGGGCGGCAGGAGCCATGGCAGGGAGGTGCCTATCAGGAGGTGGTCGATGGAACCCGGTTCGGCGAGGGCCTCGTCGCGCAGCCGGCGGGCCTCGTCGGCGTCGAGCATCGACCGCTCGGCTTCCTCCAGGACGCGGGCCGCCCGGGTGTCCACCATCAGCAGCCGTACTCGGCCGAAAACGCGCCCGTAGCTCCACCTGGTGTGGGTGGGATCGGCGTCGGCCGCGGCGGCGTGCGCGCGCAGGGTCTCGGTGGCGTCCGGGACGCCGCGCACCGTCGCGTAGACCGGATCGGTGTCCAGGGCGTCGGGGGAGAGGTTGCCCAGGTGCTGGTAGACCCAGTACGACATCAGCCCGCTGACGATCCGCTCGTGCCACCACGGGGTGCTCCGCATGTCCGCGAGCCAGGAGGCGCTGGTGTTCCAGTCGTCGATGACGTCGTGGTCGTCGAAGATCATGCAGCTGGGGACCGTGGAGAGCAGCCAGCGGACGTCAGGGTCACCCCAGGACTCGTCGTAGAGGAGGGTGTACTCCTCGTAGTCCGCGACCTGCGCCCCGGGCGCCTCGCGCAGATCCCGGCGCGCCGCGAGCCTGCGCCGGGTGGGCGGCGACGTCTCGTCCGCGTACACCTGGTCGCCGAGCAGCAGCAGCACGTCGGGGCGTACGGCCCCGGGGTTCGCGGCGAGTCCGGCGGCCAGGGTGACGAGGGCGTCCGGGCCGACCGGGTCGCGCTCCTCGGCGTGGGCCGCCGCCCAGCGGCACGAGCCGAACGCGATCCGCACCGGGCCCGCCCCAGGTGTGTGGGGGACGGCGGGTGTGGCGATCGTGCTCGGCGGGTGCGGGGAGCGCTCCGGCGGCCAGACGCCGCGGCCGTCGAGCAGCACCTCGTAGGCCGTGGTGGAGCCGGGCGTCAGGCCGGTCACCACCACCAGGGCGTAGTGGTGCCCGCAGACCGAGAAGGTGCGGGCCGAACCCGAGGCGCCGTCCGCGCAGCGGACCTCGGCCGTGCAGGGCCGGGTGGTCTCGACCCAGACGGTGGCCCGGGAGCCGGACTCCCAGTCGACGTGCCGCAGTAGTGGTCCCAGGCGCAGCCCGGCCATGTGATGCCCTCCTCGCGTCGCCGTGAACGGCTCCGGACGGTGGCTCCGTAGCGTACGGAACGACGGAGGAGGGCGGGACGGTGCGGTGCGGCGGGTGTCCGGGAACCGGGGGTGTCCGGCGGATCAGGGGCGACGGACGAGGTGGGACTTTCGAAACAAGCCCTAGCAGCCGTTCAGTGCGGTCTGGAGGGCGGTCTTCTCGGCCGAGTCGACGCTGAGGCCGTAGTGGTGCTTCACGTGGACCCAGGCGCGGGCGTACGTGCAGCGGTAGGCGGTGCGCGGGGGCATCCACTTGGCCGGGTCCTTGTCGCCCTTGGACTGGTTCACGTTGTCCGTGACCGCGATGAGCTGAGGGCGCGTCAGGTCGTTGGCGTAGGCCTGGCGTTGGGCGTTGGTCCAGCTGCTCGCGCCGGAGCGCCACGCCTCGGCGAGCGGGACCATGTGGTCGATGTCCACGTCGGAGGCGGCGGTCCAGGTGGCGCCGTCGTACTCCGAGTACCAACTCCCGCTGGTCGCGGCGCAGGAGGAGTCCTGGACGACTCCGGTGCCGTCGCGCTTCAGTACGACCTCGCGGGTGTTGCAGGCGCCGGACTGGGTGATCCAGTGGGGGAACTTGTCGCGGCTGTAGCCGGAGGAGGAGCCCTCGGCGGAGACGGTGAGCTGGCCGAGGTAGGTCCGGGCGGTCGACGCGCTGACCGGGGTGGGCATCGCGGCCTGCGCGGCCGGGGCGGTGAGGAGCCCCGTCGTGGCGGCGAGGGCGGCGGCGGAGGCGGCGACGGCTATGCGACGCGCGTAGATGCCGGGCATGAGAACTCCCTTGATGTGGGGGGTACCTGTGCGGACGACCGGAACAGCGGCCATCGTGGCGGTGCCGGGTTTCCGTGGGGTGGTCGTCAGGTAACAGAGTGACGACATGCGCACGTCACATCAAGGGGTGTGTCGATAGCTCTGACGTTCCGTCTGTCCCCCTTATGGACAAAAGGGCTGACGGGGAGCCAGGTCACGGGCCCTCACCGCGACCGTGCTCGCCTCGCCCGTGGAGGCGGGCACCGTGCGGTGGTGCGTCCTGGCGGTGGTGCGTCCTGGCGGTGTTGCGGACGGTGGCCGTCGCGTTCCCGGGCCTTTGATCGGAGCTGACCTGACTGCGTCGGCGCCCCCGACCCGGCAGCCGGCACGCCGTGGCACACTCCTTCCTTGATCGTGAGGCGCACGCTCCTTGCGATAGGGGGAGGGGACACCCATGAGCAGGACGAAGAGGGCCGCCGTAGCCGCGGTGGTCGTCGCACTCGGAGCGACAGGCTGCGGCCAGAGCGACAACGGTGCCGTCGCCGGCACCGGAGCGCCGGTATCCGCGTCACCACGGCCGACGGGCACCGGGCCGATGACGAAGGACATCGCGCGCAACGACCTCGACACCGCGGCCGCCGACGCGGGTGCGCCGGAGAGCGAACCGGCCTTCGCCGGTACGAACGACGACGCCCCCGCCGGGTCGCTGAGGGCGTGCGGGGTGATGTACAAGTGGTTCGGCACCGAAGACGCTCCGGCCGACATGGCCCGTTTCGACAAGATGGTGGACGAGCTGCGTGAACGCGACTGGCAGCAGTCGGGGGACCGTAGAGAGCGCAGGTACGACAGTGGGGTGGTCCACGAAGCCGTCGTCGTCCTCAAACAGCGAGGCTGGACGACGGTGGTGGAATACATGGAAATGACGCACGGCGGCGACATCACCATGAACTCCTTCGACACCGCATGCGCGAAGAAGAACCTTTGACGACCACGCGGCCGGCCTGGGCGCCGAACACACGGAGGCCGTGGAAGTGCTCTTCGCGACTCGTCCCGCACCGGGATGCTCCCGGTGCGGGACGAGGTGCCGTCGTGGCCGCGTGCGGATCAGCGGGCAACGGGGAGGCGGGCCTGGTGGGAGCCGCGTATCACCACCCACACGAGCATCGACCGGATCGCCCGCGGCCTCACGGTCTGGATGGCCGCCCGGGACTTCCCCGGACGACCCACCACGCCCTGGGAAACTAGGCGGCGTCGACGTGCAGGCGGATGCGGCCCTCGGGCGTCGCCTCCACCCGCAGGCGCGTCAGGTCCTCGACGTGGACGTCGGGGGAGAGCGCGGCGGCGCGCGGGCCTATGCCGACGACCCGCATGCCGGCCGCTCGGCCGGCCGTGATGCCCGCCTCGGAGTCCTCGAAGACGACGCAGTCCGCCGGGTCGAAGCCCAGCTCGGCCGCGCCCTTGAGGAAGCCCTCCGGGTGCGGCTTGCTGTCGGAGACCAGCTCGGCGGTGACCCGGATCGTCGGTACGGGGAGGCCGGCGGCGCCCATCCTGGCCTGGGCGAGCGCCTCGTCGGCCGAGGTCACCAGCGCGTGCGGGAGGCCGGCGAGCGAGGCCATGAAGGCGGCGGCACCTCCGATGGGCACCACGCCCTCGGTGTCGGCGGTCTCCTCGGCGAGCATGACCCGGTTCTCGGCGTAGTTCTGCTCCATCGGGCGGTCCGGCAGCAGGGCGGCCATCGTGGCGTACCCCTGGCGTCCGTGGACCACGGTGAGGACCGCCGCGGGGTCGAGGCCCTTCGCGAGCGCCCAGCGGCGCCAGCAGCGCTCCACCACGGCGTCGGAGTTCACCAGGGTGCCGTCCATGTCCAGCAGGAGGGCGCGGGCTTCGAGGACGGTGGCCGACATCGGCAGGCTCCAGAGCGCGGTGGTGCGGGCAGCACACGGCTGCAGGTCGAGAGAGACAAGTAGCCCCGCCCGCCGGTCAGGGAAAACGGGCGGAGGCTACTTTGTTTCTCCACGATACAAAAAGCGCCGCCGGAACGCCAATCCCGCAGTTCCGGAACCCGGCGCGGCCCCCGGCGCGTCAGTACGGACGCCCCGATCCCGTCGTCTGCGCCTCCAACGCCTTGCGGGTCTCCGGGCCGTAGACCCCCGGGGCGTCCGTGCCGACCGAGACCCATCGCTGGAACTCCCGCACCGCGCGCTCCACCCGGTCCGAGTAGTGGGCGTCGTCCGGCCCTTGGTAGATCCACTTCTCCCGCAGCCGGCGCTGGAGCTCCGCGACCTCCGGCCCCTGGTCGCCGCGGCGCAGCGTCGGCTCGGCGGCCAGGCCGGGCGGGGCGGCCGGTGCGGTGCTGGGGGACGCGGACGGCGACGCCGAAGGGGACGGCGGTGGCGCCGCCGCCGTGTCGGACGCGGAGGCCGAGGGGCTCGCCGAGGCGGTGGGTGAGGCGGAGGCCGACGCGGACGGTGAGGCGGAGGCCGACCGGGAGGCGGTGGGCGAGGAAGACACCGAAGGGGACGCGGACGCGGACGCGGACTCCGTCGGTTCGACGGTCGCGTCCGGGACGCTCGTCGTGATCTCGGGCAGCGCCTCCTCGTCGCTCTCGTCGCCGCCGAACAGTCCGCCCGCGAACGCGGCCGTCCCCACCACCGCGGCCACCGCGGCGCCCACCGCCACGGCCGCGAGGGGCCTGCGCCGCCGGGGGTGCACCGGATCGCCGCCACCCGGATAGGCCGCCGCCGTACGCCGCCGGGTCTCGTCGCCGGGGCCAGGGCCGGGGGTGGTGGCGGGAGCCGCACCCGGGGCGGCCGTCACGTCGCCCAGGTGGAGCCGCATCGTCGTGGCCTCGGCCGGTGCGCCATGGTCCGCCGGGTCACCGTTCGTCAGCGTCACGTACGGCCGGATCCGCAGCGGGTCGAAGTCCTCGGCTGCGGCCATCTCCGCCGTGCGCGCGGCCAGGTGCCCCTCCTCCGTCCGGGGCTCCCGCTCGTCGTCCCGCCCCGCCGCGGCCGTACCGGCCCCGCAGGCGCACCCGGGTCTCGCGCCCGGCTCGCCACCGCACTCCGGGCACGTATGTCCGGTCATTGTGGGTCCCCTCCCCTGTGAACTGCCTGCGATTATGCAGGCCACCACGGGGAAGCCCAACGCTTCACCCCCTGCTCGGCAGGCCATAACGGGGCACAGCGGCCAGGATGGGGGAGAAGCGGACCCGAGGAGAGACTCATGGCCCAGCAGCTGACCCCGCCTCCCCCCGCACCGGGCGAAGGGCGGTCGACGCGGAGCGTCCTGGTGGCCATCGGCGCGCTGCTCCTCGGCATGCTGCTCGCGGCACTCGACCAGACCATCGTCTCGACCGCGCTTCCCACGATCGTCAGCGACCTCGGCGGCCTCGACCACCTGTCCTGGGTCGTCACCGCCTATCTGCTGGCCGCGACCGCGGCCACCCCGCTCTGGGGGAAGCTCGGCGACCAGTACGGGCGCAAGAGGCTCTTCCAGACGGCCATCGTCATCTTCCTCATCGGCTCCGCCCTCTGCGGCATGGCGCAGAGCATGCCCCAGCTCATCATCTTCCGCGCCCTCCAGGGGCTCGGCGGCGGCGGGCTGATGGTGCTGTCGATGGCGATCGTCGGCGACATCGTCCCCCCGCGCGAACGCGGCAAGTACCAGGGCCTGTTCGGCGCCGTCTTCGGTGTGACCAGCGTCCTCGGCCCGCTCCTCGGCGGGTTCTTCACCCAGCACCTCAGCTGGCGCTGGGTCTTCTACATCAACCTGCCGCTCGGAGTCGTCGCCCTCCTCGTCATCGCCGCCGTCCTCCACATCCCGGTACGGCGCACCAAGCACACCATCGACTACCTGGGCACCTTCCTCATCGCCGCGGTCGCCACCTGCCTGGTCCTCGTGGCCTCCCTCGGCGGCACCACCTGGCCCTGGGGATCGCTCCAGATCATCGGCCTGGCCGTGCTCGCCGTCGTCCTCCTGGCGGCGTTCGTCCGGACCGAGCGCCGGGCGGTCGAGCCGGTGCTGCCGCTGAAGCTGTTCCGGATCCGCACCTTCACCCTCGTCGCCGTCATCAGCTTCGTCATCGGGTTCGCGATGTTCGGGGCGATGACCTACCTGCCGACGTTCCTCCAGGTCGTGCACGGCATCACCCCGACCCTGTCCGGGGTGCACATGCTGCCGATGGTCTTCGGCCTGCTGATCACCTCGACGGCGTCCGGGCAGATCGTCAGCCGGACCGGCCGCTGGAAGGTCTTCCCCGTCACCGGGACCGGCCTGACCGCGATCGGCCTGCTGCTGCTCCACCAGCTCACCCCGTCCAGCTCCACCCTGACGATGAGCCTCTGCTTCTTCGTCTTCGGCGCCGGGCTCGGGCTGGTGATGCAGGTGCTCATCCTGGTCGCCCAGAACGCCGTCGGCTACGAGGACCTGGGCGTCGCCACGTCCGGCGCGACCTTCTTCCGGTCCATCGGCGCGTCGTTCGGCGTGGCCATCTTCGGCACCATCTTCACCAACCGGCTGACCGGAAAACTGGAGGCCGCGCTGTCCGGACGCTCACTCCCGGGCGGTGTCGACGCCGGTTCGCTGGCCGCCGACCCGCGGGCCCTGGGACGCCTCCCGGCCGACCTGCGCCCCGCGGTCCTCGACGCCTACTCGACCTCGATCACCGACGTCTTCCTCTACGCGGTCCCGGTCGTCCTGGTCGCCTTCGCCTTCGCCTGGTTCCTCAAGGAGGACCGGCTGCGCGGATCGGTGACGGCCCCCGACCACAGCGAGACCTTCGCCTCCAACCCGGTCCAGCGCTCGTCGTACGACGAGTGCGCCCGCGCCCTGTCGGTGCTGGCCACCCGCGAAGGCCGCCGGGAGATCTACGAGAAGATCACCGAGCGGGCCGGATACGACCTGCTGCCCGCCGCCAGCTGGCTGCTGCTGCGCATCAAACGGCACGGCACCGTCGAGCCGGGCCGGCTCGCCGAGGTCGCCCCGGTGCCGCTGCGGGTGATCACCCAGGCCGCCCGCCAGGTCGAGGAGCGGGGTCTGGCCCGGCGTGAGGGCATGCAGCTGGTGCTCACCGAACCGGGCGCCGAGGCGGTGGTCCGGCTGTCCCGGGCCCGTGAGGAGTCGCTGGCCGAGCTGCTGGGCGACTGGTGGGGCCCGGACCGCCCCACGGACCTGGTCCGCCTCGTGACGGAGCTGACCACCGAGGTGAGCGGTTCCAGCCGGGAGCGGCCGCACATGCCCGAACCACGCCCCGACCACACGGCCTGACGGACACCCGGGCCTCACAGCTCCTTGGCGAACCAGCGCTCCGCGTACGGGCCCCGGTTGAACGCCGGGACCTCCTCGTACCCGTGCTTCGCGTACAGCCCCCGCGCCTCGACCAGGTCGTGCCGGGTGTCGAGCCGGATCCGTGTCACCCCGAACCCCCGGGCCGCGCGCTCGACGGCCGCCAGCAGCAGCCCGCCACCGCCCGTCGACCGGAAGGCGGGGCGTATGAACACCCGGGTCAGCTCGGCGGTCCCGCCGTCGACGAGCAGCAGTCCCGCGCAGCCGGCCGCTCGGCCCTCGTGGCGCCCGACGACGAACTGGCCGGTGGGCGGGAGAAGCCGCTCGGCCCCGTCGTCCGTGAGACCGTCCTCGATCTCCTCGGCGGTCGCGGGGCGGCCCCAGTAGCGGCTCGCCACCTCGTCGTAGTAGTCGCGGCGCAGGAGTGCCGCGTCGGGACTGTCGAAGCGTTCGGGCGATACGGTCCAGGTCATGGAGGCCATTGTGAGGACGGCCGGACCGTGTGACGAACCGTTTGAACGTGCGGAGGCGGCAGGCGTGGGGGACATCGGGCAGGAGACCTGGGACGAGGCCGTGCGGCGGCTCGCCGAGCGGTGGCTACGGGAGCAGGCGGGCCCCGGCGGCGGGTTCGTGTGCTCGCCCGCCGGGCTGTGGCTGGCGCTGACGGCCGTCGCGGCCGGGGCCCGGGGCGGGACGGCGGCCGAACTGCGGGCGCTGCTCGGGGTGGCGGACGAGGAGGCCGCGGCCGTGGTGACCGAGGCGGCGCGCGCCTGGGCCCGCACCCGGGCGCTGCGGGTGGCGACCCGGGTGTGGGCGCGGGTCCCGGTCCGCCCGCAGTACGAACGGGCCCTGCCCGATGTCGCCTTCGGCCCGCTCGGGCCCGGCGGGATCGACGCCTGGGTGCGCGAGCGGACGGACGGCCTGATCGAGCGGCTGCCGCTGGAGCTCGGCGACGACGTGGCCTTGGCGCTGGTGAACGTGCTCGCCCTCAAGGCCCGCTGGGAGACGCCCTTCGACCCGGCCGCCACCCGCGACCTGCCGTTCACCGACGCGACGGGAACCAGCCGTCCGGTCCCGACCATGCACGCCTCCCTGCCCGTCGTGGACGCGTGGACGGTGGAAGGGGCGGACGTCGTCGAGCTGCGCTGCCGTACGGAACCGGGAGGCGCGGCCCCCGCCCGGGTGCGGTTCGTGCTCGGGGAGCCGGAGGCGGACGCCGCCCGGGTCCTGCCGGCCGCGTGGGCGCCCCGGGAGCGGCGTACACCGGTGGACGCGGACCGGGTCACGGTCGCGGTCCCCCGGCTGACCCTGCGGACCCGGACCGAGGTCACCGCTCAGCTGCCCGCGCTCGGGGTGCGCCGCTCCACCGACGCGGGCGCCGCGGACTTCTCGGGGCTCTCGCCGCAGCCCGTGTACCTGTCCGACGTCGTCCAGGAAGCCGTCGTGAAGATCGCCGAGGAAGGAGTGGAGGCCGCGGCGGTCACGGTGGTGGCGATGCGGGCGGTGAGCATGCCGCGTCCGGGGACCGTGCGCCACATCGCCTTCGACCGGCCCTTCGGCGTCGTCGTCCTGGACGGCACCTCGGACGTCCCCCTGTTCGCCGGATGGCAGGCCGGCACACCCGCCCACGAGGGCTGACCTCAGACCGGCGGCCGGGCCCGGCGCCGCCGTACCGCCCGCAGGGCCCGGGCCACCGCGAGCAGCAGCACGGCCAGGACGCTCAGCAGCCACGCCGGGACCCCGCCCACCGCCAGCAGCTCGTCGCGGTGGCGCACCGTGCGGTACGGGGTGTCGGCGGCGGCCGCGCGCAGTTCGTGGTCGCCGTCGATGCGCGAGGGATCGGGAAAATACTGGTCGAAGGCGGTCAGGAACGCGGGCCCGTCGCCGACCAGCCCGGCCACCGCACCGTCCGGAACCGTCCGCTCCAGCCGGCCCGCGAACGTCACCTCCGGCTCCCGCCCCCCGATCGCGCCGCTCGGCTCCATCCGGTGCTCCGCGATCACGTACAGGCCCAACGACTGCGCGGTACGGGCCAGCCGCGACAGCCGCATCGGATACACCGGCCGGTCACTGGCGAAACGCAGCCGCAGCGGGTCGAGGGCGCCCGTCAGGACCGCCCCCGCCTCCTCGGGGGCCAGACGGACCGCGACGTACTCCCACCCCTGGTCGACATAGGTCCGCAGGGCCGCCTCCAGCGGGCCGGGCAGCGCGAAGCCGTTGCCCTCCAGCCAGGTCCGCAGGGCCTCGGGGTCGGTCGCCGTCAGCCGGGCCACGTCGAACGGCCCCAGCCGCCGGCGGTCCACCACACCGACCGGCGCGGCCGCGCCGGGGGCCGGGGCACCGGCCCCGTCCCGCTCCGCGAACGGCCAGTCGCCGTCGCGTGGCCAGAAATGGTGCCGGGTCTCCCGCACCGGTGCGGTGATCTCCGCCAGCTCGTCGAAGAGGGCCGCGTCACCCAGCTCCACCGACGCGCGGTGCGGTACGGGCATGATCCAGGCGGCTTCCCGGGCGTCCCCGCGCACCGTGAGCCGCATGACGATCTGCTCGGTCCGGCCGTCCCAGTGCACCACCGAGGTCTCCTGGCCGACCGCGATCCGCGACCGCTCCGACGGGACCATCGCCCCGCACCCGCAGGCGTACGCCGGAGCGACCAGCGAGCCCAGCTGGAGTGCCGCCAGGATCAGCAGCAGCGACAGCACCCGCCCGCACCGGGTACCGCCCGGCCCCCGTCCACGCATGATCCGTCCCCTCCCACGCCGGCGCCCCCGCGGCCGGACACGGGTTCCGACGCCCGCAGAGCACCGTCCGGTTCCGGCCACGGGGCCGGAGCGGTATGCGGAGGCCGTGCGTTCTTTCCCGCAAAAGCCTCGTGACAGTCAGGCGAAGAGGGGGTTGATTGGGTCTGCCCGGCAGGGCAATGGCAGGCTTCATCCGCACATACCCGACCGGACGGGACAGTGCGCGGGATTCTGGGAGGGGCGGGCGCCAAGTGGCTGAGGTGGAGCGCGGTGTGCGGGGGGACGTGGCGGCGGACCCAGGGGCGAGAGCCGGGGTGGTGCGGGCGGTCCTCTGGCTGGTCGTGGCCGTGCTGGGCGTACGGCAGATGGCGGTGGTGCTGCGCAGGCAGCCCGGCGAGAGCCTCATCGACCTGGAGACCTGGACCGGCCAGGACGGCATACTGCACGTCGCCGGCTCCCTCTACGAACCCGGCAGATTCACCGGGACGCCGTTCGCCGGGCTGGTGCTGAGACCCCTGACGACCTCGGCCGAAGAGGCACTCGGCGTCGTCTGGACCTTCGGTACGCTGCTGCTCGTCGCCGCGCTCGGGATCGTCGCCGCGCGGGGCCTGCCGGGCCCGGTCACCCGGCGCACCGCCTTCCTGGCCGCACCCCTCGCGATCACCCTGCTCATGGTGTCGCTGCCCGTCCGCAACACGCTGTACCTGGGCCAGACCAGCATCCTGCCCGTCCTGCTGGTCCTCGTCGCCTGCCTCGCCGTCCCCGGTGAGCGCCTCTCCGGGGTGCTCGTCGGTGTCGCCGCCGCCCTCCAGCCCGCCGTGCTGCTCTTCGCCGTGCTGTTCTGGTTCACCGGGAGACGCCGGGCCGCCGTGGCCGGCGGCGCGGCCTTCGCCTTCTGCACCGCGCTGGCCTGGGCGGCGATGCCGCACGACTCCTGGACGTACTGGGTGCACCACGTGGCCGGTGCGGGGCTGGGCGAGCGGCCGGACAGCCTCGCCAACCAGTCCCTGCACGGCGCGCTGCTCCGGTTCGGCCTTCAGGGGCCGCTGGAGGTCGTGCTCTTCCTCGTGCTGGCCGCCGCCGTCACCGTCCTCGGGCTGCGCCGCGCCGTCCGCTACGCGCACGACGGGCAGCTCCTGCTGGCCGTCGCCGTCACCGGCTGCGTGGCCGTCGCCGTCTCGCCCACCGCCTGGCAGCACCAGCTGCTCTGGGTGCTGCTCGCCGTCGTCGGCCGGGTCGGCACGAAGGCATCCGACCGGCTGGTGTGGCCCGCCGTCGTGGTGCTCGTGCTCACCCTGCCCGGGAAGATGCTGCTGCCGAACATCGGGGCGCTCCTTCCCGTACGCGACAACGTGCTGCTCATCACGGCGCTCGGCGCCGCCTGCGTGGCGCCGTTCCTGCCGCGCACCTCACCGCACTGGCAGCGGCCCGTCCCCACCGACTACGCCCAGCCCGTCGCCTCCCGCTTCTCCTGGGTGCCGCTGCTGCCGTTCTGGCGGCGGGTGCTGAGCCGCCCCAACCTGCTGCTGGAACTCCTGCTCATCCGGGTCGTCTACTCCGCGTACGCCAAGGTCCGGCTCGCCGCGGCCGTCGGGCGCCCCACCGCCGAGGAGCACGGCCGGCAGATCCACTCGATGGAACAGTGGCTGCACATCGACATCGAGCACTGGGCCAACCACACGGTCGTCGGCATTCCCTGGCTGCGGGAGTTCTTCGACTACTACTACTCGACGTTCCACTTCATCGTGCCGCTCACGATCCTCGGCGTGCTGTACGTGCGGCGGCCCTCCGACTACCGCTGGGCCCGCAGCTCCATCGGCTTCGCCACCCTCCTCGCCCTGGTCGGCTTCTGGCTCTACCCGCTGGCCCCGCCGCGGCTGATGCCGGGCCTCGGCTTCATCGACACCGTCCACGGCGCGCAGGACCTCGCGAGCCCCGACTTCGGGGCGCTGACGGCGGTGACCAACCAGTACGCGGCGATGCCCTCGCTGCACTTCGGCTGGTCGCTCTGGTGCGGCCTGGTGATCCTGGTGCTGGCGCCGAAGGCGTGGATGAAGGCGCTCGGACTGCTGCACCCGCTGTTCACGGTCTCGTGCATCGTCGCCACCGGGAACCACTGGGTGCTGGACGCGGTGGGCGGGGCGACCGTCGTCGGCCTGGGCTTCGGGCTGACCTACGTGCTCGCCGGGCCACGCCGGCTGCGGACCGGCCGGGACGAGGCCGGGACGTCCGCCGACGGCGCGGCGGACGGCGGGACCCTGGCGGCCGTGCCCGGCCAGAAGAAGGGCGAGTCGGTGGCCGCGCCGGCGGGCAGCGCCGCCTCCTGACACGCCGAAGGGGTGCCAGCCGGGCCGCGGCCCCGCCGGCACCCCTTCGGACCGGATCGCCGCGCCTTTCACGATCCGCCCGCCACGGCGGCCCCGCCACCCGGACAGCCCCGCCACCCGGACGGCCCCGCCCTACCGGTCGGCGGACTCGAACGCGGGCCGCGCGTCGAAGGCCGCGCGGCGGGTGGCGCGGCGCAGGGCCTTCAGCAGGGTGGGGCCGATGGTGAGGGTCAGGACCGCGGTGAGGACCGCCCGGCCCAGGTCCCAGCCGAGCGAGGTCGCCAGGCAGTACGCGAGGAAGCGGACCAGGTTCTCGTGCAGCGGGTCGCCCGGGACGAAGGAGATCCCCGAGGCCTGGCCCGGCACGATCGTCCAGCCGTACAGGTTCATGATCGTGCCGTAGGCGAACGCCGCCACGAAGCCGTACGCCGCCAGCATCAGCAGCTCGGCCCGGCCGCGCGGCCGTTCGGCGCCCGGCAGCAGGCCCGCGCCCATCGCGAACCAGCCCATCGACAGCATCTGGAACGGCATCCACGGCCCCACCCCGCCGGTGAGCAGGGCGGAGGCGAACATCGTCACCGAGCCGAGGACGAAGCCGAAGCCGGGGCCCAGCACCCGGCCGCTCAGCACCATCAGGAAGAACATCGGCTCCAGGCCGGCCGTCCCCGCGCCCAGCGGGCGCAGCGCGGCGCCGACCGCCGCGAGGACCCCGAGCATCGCCACCGCCTTGGCGTCGAGTCCGCCGTCCGCCACGGTCGCGACGGCCACCCCGACCAGCAGCACCAGCAGCACCGCGAAGAGCCAGGGGGCGTCCTGCGGGTGGGCGACGCCCGCACTCGTGCCGGACGCCAGCAGCGGCCAGCCGAACGCCATCAGGCCGACCGCGCCGACCAGGACCAGCGCGACGACGGCCCGCGGGCCCAGGCGGACCGGGCGCGCCCGGCGGGGCCCGGTCATGCGGGGGACCCGGTCGACGGGCCGGTCTCCGGGGACCGCGCCGGTCCCAGGGCCGTACGGACCTGGGTCACGGTCAGCCACTCCTGCGGGGCCAGGATCTTCGCGGTCTGCGGGGCGAACGCGGGGGAGGAGACCACCACCCGGGCGGTCGGGCCGTCGGCGACGACCTCACCGTCGGCGAGGATCACCACCCGGTGGGCCAGCTCCGCCGCCAGCTCCACGTCGTGCGTGGCCAGGACGACGGCATGGCCCTCGTCCGCCAGCCCGCGCAGGACGCCGACGAGCCGGGCCTTCGCCGCGTAGTCCAGGCCCCGGGTCGGCTCGTCCAGCAGGAGCAGCGGCGGCCGGGCCGTCAGGACCAGGGCGAGCGCCAGGGCGAGCCGCTGGCCCTCGGACAGATCACGCGGGTGGGTGGCGTCCGGCACGCCCGGCAGCAGCTCGGAGACCAGGGCCCGGCAGCTGCCGGGGGGCGCGCCCGCGTCGGAGTCGGCGGCGGCGCACTCGGCGGCGACCGTGTCCGCGTACAAGAGGTCGCGGGGTTCCTGGGGGACGAGGCCGACGCGGCGCACCATCTCGCGGGGAGCGGTACGGAACGGGTGCAGGCCGCCGACGAGGACGGAGCCCGCGGTCGGCTCCAGCATCCCGACGAGCGCGCTCAGCAGGGTCGACTTGCCCGCGCCGTTGCGGCCCATCAGCGCCACCGTCTCGCCCGGTGCCACGGACAGCGTGACCCGGCGCAGCGCCTCGACGCGCCCGCGCCGCAGTCCCAGCCCGTCGGCCCGGGCGACGACGGCCGCCTCGGACGGAGCGGGGGCCCCGGCGGTGGTCCGGCGGCCGCCGAGCAGCCGCCCCAGCAGACCGCCGCGCGGGGCCGGGGGCGCCGCGGGAGCGGCGGCCGTGACCGGGCCGATCGGAGCCGACGCGGCCGGCGGTGTGATCTGGGCCAGCCGCTCGCGCAGCGGGGCCGAGCGGCGGCGGGCGTCGCGGACCGACAGCGGCAGGGGCTCCCAGCCCGCGAGGCGTCCCAGCTCCACCACCGGCGGGCGGACCGGCGAGAGCGCCATGACGTCGGCGGGGGCGCCCAGCACCGGGGCGGCGCCCGGCGACGGGAGCAGCAGGACCTGGTCGGCGTACTGCACCACCCGCTCCAGGCGGTGTTCGGCCATCAGCACGGTGGTGCCGAGGTCGTGGACCAGCCGCTGGAGCACGGCCAGCACCTCCTCGGCCGCAGCCGGGTCCAGGGCGGACGTCGGCTCGTCCAGGACCAGGACCTTCGGGTGCGGGGTGAGGACCGACCCGATCGCGACGCGCTGCTGCTGGCCGCCGGAGAGGGTGGCGATCGGGCGGTCGCGCAGCTCGGCCAGGCCCAGCAGGTCCAGCGTCTCCTCGACCCGTCGCCGCATCACGTCGGGGGCCAGGCCCAGCGACTCCATGCCGTACGCCAGCTCGTCCTCGACGGTGGCGGTGACGAAGTGGGCCAGCGGGTCCTGGCCCACCGTGCCGACCAGGTCGGCCAGTTCGCGCGGCTTGTGGGTGCGGGTGTCCCGGCCGCCCACGGTCACCCGGCCGCTCAGCACACCACCGGTGAAGTGCGGGACGAGCCCCGACACGGTCCCCAGCAATGTCGACTTGCCGACACCGGACGGGCCGACCAGCAGCACGAGTTCGCCCTCGGGGACGGTGAGGTCGACACCCGAGAGCGTGGGGCGGTCCGCGTCCGCGTACCGCACCGCAACCTGTTCGAACCGGATCACGCCTGCTCCTCGGGGGCGACGGGGGAGGCCGACGGCGGGAGGGGCGCGACGACGGCGGGCAGCAGCCCGGCCAGCACGGCGGCGGCGGGCCACAGCGGCAGGACAGGTGCGGTCAGTGGGACGACACCGGGGTGCAGCGCCTCCGGATCGGCGCCGCCCGCAGCGATCATCGCCGCCGCGACCAGGACGCCCGAGCCCGCGACCAGCCAGGCGCGGGCGTCCCACCGGTCGGGCCGGTAGCGGGTCCGCACCGAGCGGCGGCCGCCGAGCCTGAGCCCGGCCAGGGCCGCGACCAGCCCGGCCAGCAGCAGCGGCAGCCCGTACACCGCGCCCTGCGCCGCCAGCAGCCCGTACGTGCCCGCGCACACCCCCAGCAGACCGCCCAGGGTGAGCGCGTTCGTGGTGTGCCGGACGGCGGGCGGGACGTCGGCGGTGCGCCCGTACCCCCGCGCGTCCATCGAGGCCGCGAGGGCGACCGACCGCTCCAGCGCGCCCTCCAGTACCGGCAGCCCGATCTGGAGCACCGCCGCGATCCCGCCCGTCGGACGGCCGCGCAGCCGGCGGGCCGTCCGCAGCCGCATCACGTCGGCGACCATGTTCGGCGCGAAGGTCATCGCCACGACGACCGCCACGCCCACCTCGTACAGCGCACCCGGCAGCGACTTCAGCAGCCGGGCCGGGTCGGCGAGCGAGTTCGCCGCGCCGACGCAGATCAGCAGTGCGGCCAGCTTCGCCCCGTCGTACAGCGCGAAGACCAGCTGCTCGGCGGTGACCTGGCCGCCGAGCCGGACACCCTGCGCCCAGTCGGGCAGCGGCACCTCGGGGAGGGTGAAGAGCAACTGCGTCCCCGGGACCGAGGAGCCGAGCAGCACCGAGAAGACCAGCCGCACACCCACGACGAACAGCCCGAGCCGGACGAACGCCCCGTAGGAGCGGGCCCACGGCGCGTCCGTGCGGCGGGCCGCGACGACGTAGCCCGCCACCCCGACCAGCAGCCCGAGCAGCAGCGGGTTGGTCGTCCGGGACGCGGCGGTGGCCAGGCCCAGCGCCCACAGCCACCAGGCACCGGCCGGGACCGCGTTGCCACGGCTCGCCGCCGGCGCGCGCAGGGCAGGGAGGAGCCGGACGGGGCCCGGGGCGCGGTTCATCGGCGGCGGCGGGCCCGCAGGACGGCGGCGGCACCGAGCAGGAGCACTGCGCCGGTCCCGACGAGGACACCGGCCGAGGGGCCGCCGCCCTGGTCGTCGCCGGAATCCCGTGCGGCGGTGGACGACGAGGCCGGGGCGGGGGTCTTGCCGGTGGAACCGGTGTCCCGGCCGACCTGCTCACCGCAGCCGGAGCGCGGGTAGCCGGAGATCGCGCAGAGCATCGCGGAAGCGTCGTACCGCAGGGGCTTCGCCACCGACGCGAGCGCCTGGGCGGTGCTCGCGTCCGGGGCCACCCGCGCGCACGCGGTGCGCGGTGCGGGCGGTTCCTCGCCGTCCGGGGCGTCCGAGGCCGTTCCCGGGTCGATGACCAGGGCGACCCGCTTGCGGCCGTCCTGCGCCGGGGTGCCGGCGCAGACCGCGGCGAAGTCCGGGGCGCGCCGCGGTCGCGCCGCGTCCTGGGAGTCCTCGCTGACCGCGAAACGGAAACCCTGCACGGCCCCGTCGTCCGGCCGGACCAGGGAGGGGCCCTGGGTGGCGTACGTCCAGGCGGTGCCGCCGTCGCCCTCCCAGAAGGACCAGTAGCGGTACCCGGCCGCCTGCGCGCTCCCGGCGCCCAGCACGGTCAGGACCGCGGCGGCCAGGAGCAGCAGCACGGCCGTGGACCGCGTACGCCTCACAGCTGCTGGTTCTTCCGGCGTCCGCTCAGCAGGAAGCCGATACCCGCGCCGAAGGCGAGACCGATGCCGACGAGCCACCAGACACCCAGTCCGCCGTCGTCGCTGCTGGTGTCCTTCGGCTTGGCGTCGGTCGCGGTCGGCGAGGGCGCGGCCGTGGCCGCGGGGGCGGGGCCCTGCGCGTTGAGCTGCCGGACGAGGTCGACACCGCCGAAGTCACGGGCGTCGGTGCCGGTCGCGTGCGCGGCGAGCACCAGCTGCGCGGTGGCGGCCGGACCGCCCTCCTTCGCCCAGCCCCCCGCGTTCTTCTCCAGGTAGGCGACCGCCTTCGCCGCCTTGTCCTTGTGCCCGGACGCCGCCAGCGCGACGACCGCGTCGGCGGTGTTGCCGAAGTCCGGCTGCGGAGCGGAGTCCTCGGCGCCCGGCATGGGCGGCGAGTCCAGGTGGCCGGAGCCGGCGAGCGCGCCGGCCAGGTAGAACGCGCCGTTCTGCGCGGACTGCTCGGGGGTGAGGTCGGTGCCCTTGTGGCAGACGGGGTCCTTGACCGCGTTGGAGTTGCCCGCGGCCATGCCCTTGCCCATCGCGCCGAGCACCGCGGCCGCGGTGGCGTCCGCGTTGGCGGTGAGCTTGCCGTCCTTGTCCGGCTGGTACGCGAACGCCCCGCCGTCCTCGCCCCCGCACGGCAGGGCGAACGACCGCAGCGCCGTGTAGGGGGTCCTGCCGTCGTCGGTGGTGAGGTCGGCCAGCGGCACACCGGCCCGGGCCAGGGCGCCGATCACGACGCCGGTGGAGTTGGCGTCGCTGGGGCTGCCCGGGTTGTAGCCCCAGCCGCCGTCCTCGTTCTGGACGGACTTGAGCCAGCTGACCCCGTTGTCCACGGCCGGGCGGTGCGTGCCCAGCTCCATCAGCGCCTGGACCGCGGCCCCGGTGGCGTTGGTGTCGGCCACCGTCTTGTCGTCGCAGGGCTCGGAGGCGTCCCGGTAGGAGGCGAAGGCCCCGCTGTCGCACTGCTGGCCGACGAGCCAGTCCACCGCCGACGCGGCGGGGGTGACCAGCTCTATCCGCTGGGCGAGGAAGGACAGCGACTGACGCCACACACCGTCGTAGGTGGGGTCCTTGGTGCCGTACAGACCCGCGGGGAGACCGGCGGACGGGGAAGGGGACGGGCTCGGGGCGGCGACCGCCGTGGGAGCGGCTGCGGCACAGAGCACAGCGGTGATCGCGAGCGCTGCCGCGCGGCGGCGTACGGTCATGGCGTGGGTGGGCCTCTCCTGCGAGGGCCGGGCACGGGCACGGGGATGCACCGGGCTCCGGCCCGTATACCTCGACGGTGCCGGCCACCGGGGTTCCGGTGACGTGAGCCGGTCATGCGCTCGTGCGGGGCGTTCCGACTCGTCCGCCGGGGCGGACGCACACGAACGGGGTGTCCCCTGCTCGATCGGAGCCGAGAGTCCGGGGAAGGGCTGGTGCCGGATTCGCACCGGCTTCCCCCCGTACGGGCATGATGACGACCCACTCACTGTACCGGGGGCCCCGCGGCCTTCGGGGGCCGCACCGCGCCCCGCCCCCGGCCGCGGCCCGCGCGGGACCGGGGGGCGGGTTCCCCGGCCGGCCGGAGCGGGTGCGACACTCCGGCGGACATCACACGGGCGGTGCTCGTGGAAGGGCCGGGACGGGCGGGGAGCACCTGTGCGCAGCAGAGGAAGGGCGGCGGCCGTGACCGTCGCCGTGAGTGGGTTCATCAGCGTGGCCGCGGGCTGCGGACTCGTCGGTGAGGAGGCGAGCGCGGCGAAACCGGCACGTGTGCCCGCCGCGCCGTTCACCGAGGAGGCGGTGGCGGGCGAGATAGCCGCCTACACCCGGGCCGCCGGACTGCCCGAGGGGGACACCTCGGTCAAGGGCGCCGACGACGGTGACCCGAAGACCTGCGTCGCCACCTGGCTCGGGGACGTACCGGCCGACCGGGCCGCGGAGGGCTTCGAAGGGACCGTGAAGCGGCTGCGGCAGCACGACTGGGAGATCGTCTCCCGGCACACCGAGGGCGTCGTCACCTTCCGCACCCTGGCCAAGCGGGGCTGGAAGCTCTACGCCCGGCACTACGCCTCGAAAGACCTCGGCAGCACGCAGCTCGTGACGTTCACCGGCGTCGAGGACGGCTGCGACCTGTCGGCCCCGGCACGGGACGCCTACGCGGACCCGGTCTGACGGCGCGCCCCTCTCGCGCCGGAACCCGGAACCAGGTGGTGGGGGCCGTGCGTCGGGACGGGTATGAACCAGCCGAACCACGGCGGCGCCGGGTGCCTGCTCGCCGCCGCCGGGGCCGCGACCGCCACGCTCGCCTGGGCGCCGCACGCCCGGGTCAGCGTCACCGGCGGCTTCGAGCAGTCCCGGCGCGATCTCGGCGTGCTCTACGTCGACCTTCCCCTGATCGCCCTCGGTGGGGCGCTGCTCCCGCTGCTCGTCTGGGCCCTGGCCCTGCGCACGCTGGGCCGGCCGTGGCCCGCCCTGGTCGTGGCGGTGGTGGCGCTGGGCCTCGGTGTCTGGGCGCTCACCAGCTGGTGGGAGCCGTACCGGCAGCCGGAGTTCCTGGGCGGGCCGTCGTGGGGCGGAGCGCCGGGCTGACCGGGAGCGCGGCCCGCCGCCCGCCGCCGGTCACGGCTCCGGGAGGTCGATCAGGCGGCACACCGTGTCGATGTCCCGCCGCACCTGGGCGATCGACTCGCGGCCCGACAGCCAGGTGATCAGCGCGGAGTGCCAGGTGTGTTCGATGACGCGGACCACGGCCAGCTGCCCCTGCGTGGGCTCCTCCAGCCCCATCGCGTCCAGGACGATCGCCGTCGTCAGCCGTGAGACGGCGTCCACCTCCGGGCTCACCCCGCGGTCGGCGAAGGTCAGCGCGCGCACCATGGCGTCCGCCAGGAGCGGGTCGCGCTGGAGTGCCCGGAAGGCGCGCATCAGCGTCTCGGCGACCCGCTGGGCGGGGTCGTCCGCGGCGGGCGGACGCCTGCGCAGCGCGGTGTGCAGATGCTGGAGCTGTTCCTGCATCAGGGCCACCAGCAGATGGACCTTGGAGGGGAAGTAGCGGTACAGCGTGCCCAGGGCGACGCCGGCGGCGTCCGCCACCTCGCGCATCTGCACCGCCTCGAAACCGCCCCGCCCGGCGAGTTGGGCACCGGCGTGCAGGATGCGGCGGCGGCGGGCCTCCTGGCGCTCCGTCAGGGCGGGCGCCGTCGGTCTGGGTTCCGCTGCCATCTCTCCCATCCAAGGCCTTTCTCCGGGCCACGGCCGGGAGACGGGAACCGGTTCCTCGTCCCCCCGGGGCCGGCCGGCGGTGCGCGGTCCGCCGGACCGCCCGCCCGCCGTGGCGTGAATCACCTGATCCGGCCGTCACACCGACGCTACCTGCCGGTAGATTCGGTGGTTGCTGAACTGACATGTCTGAAACTTGTTCTAGATTAGCGCGACCGGTTACGCTCCGGCGAATACCGCAGTGAGAAGGGGACCGAGTGTGACCGCTGAGGCCATAGAGTCCGGCCCCCTCGCGGGCGGCGGCGCGTCGGACACCGAGGGTGACCGGCCGTTGCGCATCGCGCTGCTGACCTACAAGGGCAACCCCTTCTGCGGCGGCCAGGGCGTCTATGTGCGCCACCTCGGCCGCGAACTCGCCCGGCTCGGCCACCAGGTCGAGGTGATCGGCGCGCAGCCCTACCCCGTGCTCGACGAGGGCGTACCGCTCACCGAGCTGCCCAGCCTCGACCTGTACCGGCAGCCGGACCCGTTCCGTACCCCCGGGCGCGGCGAGTACCGCGACTGGATCGACGCCGCCGAGGTCGCCACCATGTGGACCGGCGGATTCCCCGAGCCGCTCACCTTCAGCCTGCGGGCCCGCCGTCATCTCCGGGCGCGGCGCGGTGACTTCGACGTCGTGCACGACAACCAGACGCTCGGTTACGGCCTGCTGGGGGACCTCGGCGCCCCGCTCGTCACCACGATCCACCACCCCATCACCGTCGACCGCCGCCTGGACCTGGAGGCCGCCGACTCCCGGCGCCGCCGGCTGTCCGTACGCCGCTGGTACGCCTTCACCCGCATGCAGAAGCGCGTCGCCCGCCGGCTGCCGTCCGTCCTCACCGTCTCCGGTTCCTCGCAGGCGGAGATCGTCGAGCACCTCGGGGTGCGCCGGGACCGCATCCAGGTCGTCCACATCGGGGCCGACACCGATCTCTGGTCGCCCGACCCCTCGGTCGCCGAGGTGCCCGGCCGGATCGTCACCACCTCCAGCGCCGACGTACCGCTCAAGGGCCTCGTCCACCTCGTGGACGCGCTCGCCAAGCTCCGTACGGAGAACCCGGACACGCACCTCGTGGTCGTCGGCAAGAGGGCCGAGGACGGCCCCGTCGCCCAGGCCATCGAGCGCCACGGCCTCCAGGACGCCGTCCGGTTCGTCAAGGGCATCAGCGACGCCGAGCTCGTCGACCTGGTCCGCAGCGCCCAGGTCTCCTGCGTGCCCTCGCTGTACGAGGGGTTCTCGCTGCCCGCCGCCGAGGCCATGGCCACCGGGACCCCGCTGGTGGCCACCACCGGCGGCGCGATCCCCGAGGTCACCGGCCCCGACGGCGAGGCGTGCCTGGCCGTGCCGCCCGGTGACGCGGACGCCCTCGCGGCCGCCCTCGGCCGACTGCTCGGCGACGGCGAACTGCGCGCCCGCCTCGGCGCCGCCGGCCGGGCGAGGGTGCTGGCCAACTTCACCTGGGCCAGGGCCGCTGCCGGTACCGCCGAGCTGTACCGTCAGGCGATCGCCGCCCGCGCCGCGCACAGGTGACCTCTCCTGCCGTGGCTCCCGCAACCCCCACCCCCGACATCGAAGGCAGGCACCCGTGCTGACCGTCGACTTCACCCGCTTCCCGCTCGCCGCAGGCGACCGGGTGCTCGACCTGGGCTGCGGCGCCGGACGCCACGCCTTCGAGTGCTACCGGCGCGGCGCCCAGGTCGTGGCGCTCGACCAGAACGGCGAGGAGATCCGCGAGGTCGCGAAGTGGTTCGCCGCCATGAAGGAGGCCGGGGAGGCCCCCGCGGGCGCCACCGCCACCGCGATGGAGGGCGACGCGCTCAACCTGCCGTTCCCCGACGCCTCCTTCGACGTCGTGATCATCTCCGAGGTGATGGAGCACATCCCCGACGACAAGGGCGTCCTCGCCGAGATGGTCCGTGTCCTCAAGCCCGGCGGCCGGATCGCGATCACCGTGCCCCGCTACGGTCCCGAGAAGGTCTGCTGGACGCTCTCCGACGCGTACCACGAGGTCGAGGGCGGGCACATCCGGATCTACAAGGCCGACGAACTGCTCGGCAAGATCCGCGGAGCCGGGCTCAAGCCCTACGGCACCCACCACGCGCACGCGCTGCACAGCCCCTACTGGTGGCTCAAGTGCGCCTTCGGCGTGGACAACGACAAGGCGCTCCCGGTGCGCGCCTACCACAAGCTGCTGGTCTGGGACATCATGAAGAAGCCCCTGGCCACCCGGGTCGCCGAACAGCTCCTCAACCCGGTCGTCGGCAAGAGCTTCGTGGCCTACGCGACCAAGCCGCACCTTCCGAAGGCCGAGGCGTGAGCACACCCGAGCGGACCGAACACCTCGTCCTGCCCGGAGTCCTCACCGCCGAGCAGGCCACCGAGACCGTCGCCGCGCTGCTGGCCGTGCAGCGCCCGGACGGGGCGCTGCCGTGGTTCCGCGGCCACCACCTCGACCCGTGGGACCACACCGAGGCGGCGATGGCCCTCGACGCCGCCGGCGAGCACGAGGCCGCCGCCCGCGCCTACGACTGGCTCGCCCGCCACCAGAACGGCGACGGCTCCTGGTACGCGGCCTACCAGGACGGTGACCACGAGCAGCCCACCGACCTGGGCCGCGAGACCAACTTCTGCGCCTACGTGGCCGTCGGCGTCTGGCACCACTACCTGGCCACCGGCGACGACGCGTTCGTCGACCGGATGTGGCCCACGGTCTACGCCGCCGTCGAGTTCGTGCTCCGGCTCCAGCAGCCCGGAGGCCAGATCGGCTGGAAGCGGGAGGCCGACGGCACACCCGTCACCGACGCCCTGCTGACCGGCTGCTCCTCGGTGTACCAGGCGCTGCGCTGCGCGCTGGCGCTCGCCGAGCAGCGCGAGGAGCCGCAGCCCGACTGGGAGCTGGCGGCCGGTGCGCTCGGCCACGCGATCCGCCGCCACCCGGAACGCTTCCTGGACAAGAGCCGCTACTCGATGGACTGGTACTACCCGGTCCTCGGCGGTGCGCTCGACGGGCCCGAGGCCACCGCACGGATCGAGGAGGGCTGGGACCGCTTCGTGGTCCCCGGCCTCGGTGTGCGCTGCGTCCTGCCCAATCCCTGGGTGACCGGCGGCGAGAGCTGCGAACTGGCCCTGGCGCTCTGGGTGACCGGGGAGTCCGACCGGGCCCTGGAGATCCTCCAGTCCGTCCAGCACCTGCGCGCCGAGGGCGGCCTGTACTGGACGGGATACGTCTTCGAGGGCGAGCGGGCCTTCTGGCCGCAGGAACTCACCACCTGGACGGCGGGCTCGCTGCTGCTCGCGGTGGCCGCGCTCGGCGGCGACGAGGCGACCACCGCGGTCTTCAGCGGCGAACGGCTGCCGACCGGGCTGGAACCCGACTGCTGCCGCTGACCGTACGTCCGCTCAGCGGCGGATCCGGCCGGCGACGGCGTGCCCGACGAAGAGGTAGACGACGGCGGCCAGACCGTACCCGGCCACCACCCGCGCCCACGCCTCGTCGAAGGTGAACAGGTCGTACGACCAGCCGGCCAGCCAGTTGGCCGCGTCGTGGACGAACTGCACCAGTTCGTTGCCCCGGTTGGCGTCGAGCAGGTACATCAGGATCCACGCGATGAGGATGAAGGCCATGACGTCCGCGATGACGGCTATGGCGCGTGCTGCGGTGCTGCTTCCCGTGCCTGATCTGTAGGACATGTGTTCCGGGTTGCCGCTCCACGGGGGGTGAAACCCGCCCGGTGGCTCGGGCCGCTCCAGAGGCGGCCCGTTCGGGTGGACACCGCCCGGCCCGTGCCTGGGGTGCGGCCATGACCTTGCTTGCGCCGGTGAGCTGGTCCGCGACCGCGCCACGAGACCGTCGTCCACCGCGCCGACGCCGCCCTCGCCACGGGCGCCGCCTACGAGGTGGCTCCCGACCTCGCCGCCGACACCGTCACCGAATGGCTCCGGATCGTGGCCTTCGCGCAGGCCGGAGGTGACCCGGAGGCGGCCGAACCGCGCGGTGGCGGGAGGTCCTTGCACCTGCACGCCACCGACGTGCCGGGGGGCGGAGTGGCTGATCGAGTTCGCTGAGGACGCGTTCACCTGGCGCCGGGCCCACGAGAAGACCACCGTCGCCCTGCGCGGTCCGCCGACCTCGCTCATGCTGGCGTTCAACCGCCGGATGACGCCCGACGAGGGGGACTTCACGTCCTGGGCGACCGGGGGCTGCTGGACCTCTGGCTGGAGCGGTCCTCGTTCGGCTGAGCCGCCACCGGCGCGTACGAAGGGGGCGGCCCACCACAGTGGCCCCTGGCCCCGACAGGTCGTCGGGGCCAGGGGCCACTGTGGTGCGGGGCGGGTCAGCCGCGCTGGATGCCCGTCGTGTCCTGGAGGACACCCCGACGGCCGTCCTGGGTCTGGGCGATGAGCCCGGAGCCGCGCTGCTCGACCGCCAGGTACCAGGTACCCGGGGCGAGTTCGGCGATCGGCGTCGGGGCGCCGTCCTCGCCGTACAGCGGGCGGGCCACCGGCACCGCGAACCAGAACGGGGTGAAGTCACCGGCAGGCGCGCCGCCGGACTGCGGGGCCTGCGGCGCCGCCTGCTGGGCGGCGGCGTCCGGCTGGGCCTGGTGCGCGCCGTAGGGCTGCTGCTGGGCACCGGGGTAGCCGTAGCCCTGGGGCTGCGGGGCACCCGGGTAGCCGTAGCCCTGGCCGGGCTGGGCGCCGAACTGCGGCTGTGCGGGCTGCGCCGGGCGCGGGGCGCCCATGAGCGGGGCCTTGAGCGCCGGGACCAGCGGGGCGCCCACCGCGCCGGCGGCCAGCACGATGGTCGCGAGGAGTCCGAGGATCAGGCCGGCGCCGGCGTTGCTGGCGTCGATGATCGTCCAGAACATGGTCCAGAGCGCGAACACCGTGAACGCGGCACCGAACTGGGCGATGTCGAGCCCCGCGACCTTGCGACCCGGCATCGCGCGGCTCACGATCACCAGCGCCGCGCCGATGATGCCCGCCAGGTAGATGCTCATCAGCAGCGAGAGCGAATCCCAGGCGTTCGAGCTGTAGCCGGAGCAGTCGATGCCCTTGGGGCAGTCGACGCCGAAGAGGTCGAGGAAAGAGGCGATGAACAGCACGACCGCTGCTCCGATCACCACGCCGTCGCCTCGAGTGAGGGAGCGGATATTCACGTGAAGGTCCTTAGTCGGTCGTCTCGTCGGGGCGGTCGTCGATGCCGCCTGAACGGCGGGTACGGCGCGAAGCTCGGGGGCGGCTCCCCATCGTACGGATGAATCTATCGTCTGCCCGGGCGGGTTGTATGCCTGCCCGGACCTCGTACGCCGTGGAGGGGAAGGCCCTCCACCCCGTGAACTCACCACCGTCACACCGCGTCTACCGCTTGAGGTAGCTGCCGATACCGTCGGCGATACCGGTGGCGGCCCGTTGACGCCAGTCCTCGCTCATCAGGAGGGCGGCGTCCTTCGGGTCACGCATATTGCCGCATTCGATGAAGACTTTGGGCACGGTCGACAGATTCAGTCCGCCGAGATCGTCGCGGGTGTCCAGTCCGGTATTGCCGCCGATGTAATTGGAGGGCGCGCTTCCGGTCGTGCGCAGGAAATTCCCGGCGATCCGTTCGCCGAGGTCGCGCGAGGGTGCCACGATCCGCGAGGTGTCCGCCCCGCCGCCGCGCACCTCGGCGGGCAGGATGACGTGGAAGCCGCGGTTGCCCACCGCGGATCCGTCCGCGTGCACCGATACGACGGCGTCGGCGTGCGCCTCGTTGCCGATCCGGGCCCGCTCGTCCACGCACGGCCCGAACGGCCGGTCGTCGTCCTGGGTGAGGCGGACCTTCGCCCCCTCGGCCTCCAGCAGCGTCCGCAGCCGGCGGGACACGTCGAGGGTGAACCGGGCCTCCGCGTAACCGGAGTCGGTGGCCGTGCCGGTGGTGTCGCACTCCTTGCGCCCGTTGCCCATGTCCACCTGGGCGTTGATCTCCCGGGTGTGGTCGCGGTTGCGCGGATTGTGGCCGGGGTCGATCACCACGGTCCGGCCGGTGAGCGGCCCCTTGGGCGGCGGTGCCGCCGAGGAGGGCGCCGGGGACGGATTCCCGGACAGGCTCGCGGAGGGGGACGGCTCCCGGGGCGAGGCGGACGCGCCGTCGGACGCGGGCGGGCCGGCCTGCGGCGCCGCACCGCCGGAGCCGCAGCCCGCCGCCGTCAGGCAGAGGGCCGCCAGCACCACGGCGGCGGCCACGGGACGGCGGCGCGCGGGCGCACGGAAGGTGGGGGGAGGGCTGTCGTCGTCACGCACGCCGTGATGCTATCCGCGGACCTCAGATCCCCGTCCCCGTACGCCGCAGTACGCGCAGCGAGTCCGTCACCGAGACCTCGGTGAACGCCCCCGACTCCAGGGCGCGTCGGTAGATCCGGTACGGGGCCTGGCCGCCGTCCGCCGGGTCGGGGAAGACGTCGTGGACGGCCAGCAGACCGCCGTCGGCGACCTTCGGGGCCCAGCCCTCGTAGTCGCCCGTCGCGTGCTCGTCGGTGTGCCCGCCGTCGACGAAGACGAAGCCGAGACGCCCACCCCAGACGGCCGCCACCTGCGGGGAGCGCCCCACGAGCGCCACCACGTGCTGCTCCAGGCCCGCCCGGTGCAGGGTCCGGCGGAAGGTGGGCAGGGTGTCCATCAGGCCGAGCTCCGGGTCCGCCACGGACGGGTCGTGGTACTCCCAGCCGGGCTGCTGCTCCTCGCTGCCCCGGTGGTGGTCGACGGTGAGGGCGGTGACCCCGGCGGCGCGGGCGGCGGCCGCCAGCAGGACCGTGGACCGCCCGCAGTAGGTGCCGACCTCCAGCAGCGGGAGCCCGAGGGCGGCGGCCTCGGCGGCGGCGGCGTACAGGGCGAGCCCCTCGCGCACCGGCATGAAGCCCTTGGCGGCCTCGAAGGCGGCGAGTACCTCCGGCTCGGGACGGGCGGGGGACTCGGCGGCCACGGGGTTCCTCCTGGTGGGGCGGTGTGCTCGGACGGCGTCCCATGGTGCCGTACGCCCCCGCGACAGGGGTCGGCGGGGGCGTACGGAGGGGTGGGCCCGGGTCGGGGCGGGGCCCCTGACGGAGCTGCCGGGTCAGGTCAGCAGCTCTGCCAGAGTCGGGTCATGACGCGGACGCCGAAGCGCAGGCCCTCCAGGGGGACGCGCTCGTCCACGCCGTGGAAGAGACGGCCGTAGTCCAGGTCGTGCGGCAGCTTCAGCCCCTTGAAGCCGAAGCAGCGGATGCCCAGGTGGGTGAAGGCCTTGGCGTCGGTGCCGCCGGGGTTGCAGTACGGCACCGGGTGGCCGTCCGGGTCCTCGGCGCGGACCGCCTCGCACATCGCCTCGACGAGCGGGCCGTCGAACGTCGTCTCCATGGCGATGTCGTGGTTGACCCACGCCCGGCTGACGGACGGGAGCAGCAGCGCGTCGATCGTGTCGACGAGCTCCTGCTCGTGGCCCGGCAGGAAGCGTCCGTCCACGCGGGCGGTGGCCTTCCCGGGGATGACGTTGGTCTGGTAGCCGGCGTCGAACATCGTGGGGTTGGCGGAGTTGCGCAGCACCACCTGCATGAAGTCCGCGACCGGGCCCAGCCGGGCCAGGGTGCCCTCGATGTCGTCCTCGTCGAACTCCACCCCGTAGAGCCGCGCGGCCTCTTCGAGCAGGGCGCGGACCGGTTCGATCAGCCGGATCGGGAAGGTCGCGCGGCCGATGCGGGTGAGGGACTCGGCGAGGTCGGTGACGGCGTTCTCGTCGTTGGGGGAGGAGCCGTGGCCGGCCCGTCCGGTGGCGGTCAGCTCCATCCAGGCCATACCGCGCTGGGCGTTCTCGATCGGGTAGAGCCGGCGGGTGTCGTCGATCGCGAAGGAGAAGCCGCCGCCCTCGCCGATCGCCTCGGTGACCCCGGCGAAGAGCTCGGGGCGGTGCTCGACCAGCCAGTGGGCGCCGAACTTGCCGCCCGCCTCCTCGTCGGCGAGGAAGGCGAGGACCACGTCACGGGACGGCTGCGTGCCGGTCCGGGCGAAGTGCCGGGCGGTGGCCAGCATGACCGCCACCGTGTCCTTCATGTCGATCGCGCCGCGCCCCCAGAGGTAGCCGTCGCGGATCTCGCCGGAGAACGGCGGCACCTGCCACTCGGCGGCGTCGGCGGGCACGACGTCGAGGTGGCCGTGGACCAGCAGGGCTCCCCGGGCGGGGTCGGCGCCCGCTATGCGCGCGACGACGCTCGCCCGGCCGGGGGCGGACTCGACCAGTTCGGAGGCGATGCCGACCTCGGCGAGACGGGCCACCACCCAGTCGGCGGCCTCGCGCTCGTCGCTGGTCGGGTTGGAGGTGTCGAAGCGGATCAGTTCGGCGCAGAGGCCGACGACCTCGTCCTGTGCCTGCTCGGAGGCGGGGGTGGTGCTCATGCTGCTCCTGCCGGGGTGGTCGCGGGGGCGGCGGGGGCGTACGCCTCGTCGTCGTCCAGGGTGGAGGTGCCGTACGGCTTGATCCAGCCCGCCAGGCCGAGCGCGCAGTACAGCACGAAGGCGGTGATCAGCGAGTTGAGGGCCGGGATGCCGCCGTCGTAGAACTTGCCGACGCAGAAGGCCACCAGCCAGATGGCCAGGGACATCGGCACCCAGGTCGGTGAGGTCGCCGGCAGGGTCTCGGCCTGACGGGTCTCGTCCAGCGGCTTGCGCATGCGCTTCACGACCCAGTACTCCGCGACGATGATGCCGCCGATGGGCGGGATCATCACGCCGAGCAGGGAGAGGAAGTCGGTGAAGTGGGTCATGATGCCGACCGCGGAGAGCAGGGTGCCGGCGATCCCGAGGGCCACGGTGACCACACCGCGGTGCAGCCGGCGGCCGAAGACGACCTGGAAGAAGTTGACGACGCCGAGCGAGGAGCCGTACAGGTTCCAGTCGTTGATCTTGGCGGTGGACATCAGGACCACCAGGACACCGAACGCGCCCGAGGTGGAGAGCACGATGTGCGACACGTCGCTGGACTTCACCAGGTGGCCGAGCAGCACACCGGTCATGCCGACGATGTACTCGGAGAGGATCATCGAGGAGGCGCTCTGCACGAAGACGTGCGAGCTCTTGCGGTTGTAGCGGGTCATCTCCGGGGACACGATGGCGCCGGTCATGTAGCCGCCCGCGATGGCGGTGGCGGCGACGGCCAGCGGGATCGTCTCGCCGGGCGGCGGCGAGCTGATCAGGTCGCCGAGCGAGTGGTCGCTCAGGGTGCTGATCACGGACCAGGCGACCATGCCGAAGAAGAGCGGAGTGACGATCTTCGCGAACAGGGCCATGTACCGGAAGCCGAAGATCACCAGCGCGGTGATGGCGATGCCCGCCAGGACGCACCACATCCAGGACGGGCCGCCGACGAGCGCCGAGACGCTGTTGCCGAAGATCGTGTTCTGGACGCCGAACCAGCCGACGAGGCTGACCGCGATGACGAAGCTCACCAGCGCGGAACCGTTGCGGCCGAAGCCCACCCAGCGGGTCAGCATCGGGGTCGCGAGGCCCTCGCGCATCCCGGCCAGACCGATCGCGAAGATCACGACCTCCAGGATCACCGCGCCGAGCGTGAAGGCGAGGAAGGCGTCCCCGAACGTCATACCGACACCGATGGTGGCGCCGAGCGTGAACTGCGAGATCGAGCCGGACTGGGCGAGCCACTGGAGCAGCATCGACCAGAAACCGAAGCGCTTGTCGCGCGGGACGCGGGAGAGCGAGTAGTCGTCGCTGCCGATGCTCTTGGCCTCGGGGGCCGTGGCGTCGGCCCGGTGGGCGGATGCCATCAGGACTCCTGGGGTGTGCGGCCGAGGGTCTGGAGGTGAGCCAGGGACCCGTAGCGCTGGACGAGGTTGTCGAACTCCACCGCGTCGTGGAAGTCCAGGTTTCCGGCGCCGAAGGCCTTGGCGACCTCCACGGCGTACCGGGCGGCGGACGCGATGTCGGTCTCGTGGCTCGCGCCCGTCTGGCAGCCGGGCACCGCCGCGGCCGAGGTGACCGCGAGCCCGACGACCGGAGCGGCGGTCGCGGTGGCGGGCTGCAGGATCGAATTGATGTGGTGTGCACCGTTACCGTACGGGGTGATGTCCTGGGTGGTCACCGGGTACGTGACCAACGGCTCACCCGTCACCACGGCGAGCAGCTCGCCGAGCTGCTCGGACACCCGCAGCACCCAGCCCTCCTTGACGGTGGGCGACAGGGCGAGGCCCTTGTGGTTGATGATCCGGTTGCCCTTGGTGGTGTCGATGGAGAGCACGGCCTCCATCTCGCCGGTGACCTCGTGCCGGTTCATCGTGGCGATGTCCACGGGGGACCCCATGAACGGCACCGGGTCGTGCGGCTCGGTCGGGGCGTTCGGGCAGATGTGCGTGGCGAGGACCACGTCGCCGGGGAGCACGTCGCCCCGGCGGCGCATGTCCAGCAGCTTGGCGGCGGCGGCGAGGGAGGCGGCGGCGCCGTCGGCGTCCGACACCAGGCCGGTCACCTCGGGGCGGGCGCCGACGCCGCCGAGCCGGCCGACCACGCCGAGTGTGCGGGCGTCGCCGCCCGCCGTGCGCCCCCGGGAGCCCGGGATGCGGACGAGCACGAAGTCGGTCGTCCCCCGCTCGCCGGTGACGGTGGTGACCTCGGCGGACGAGCCCTCGGCCCCCGCGACGGAGTCGAGGTACCCGACGACCGCCTTACCGCAGGCCTGCGGATCGTCCAGCAGCTCGACGATGTCCAGTACGTACTTCAGCATGGGGGGCCTTTCTCCTGAGCGGGACACCCGCCCGGCGCTCCGGCGGGGGAGCGCCGGGCGGGGTGCTGGAGCAACATTCGGGATCCGCTACCGTGGAACGCAATAGTTTCCCGTTATTTGCAATTCAGGTCTGAATGGTGAGATGGCGATGACCGACTTCGATCTCGACCGACGCACCCCCGCCGGGGCCCTCCAGACGGTGGACCGGGCCCTGCTGGTGCTGCTCGCCTTCGAGCGGACCCGGCCCGACTGGGGCGTCACCGAGGTCGCCGAGGAGTTCGGCTGGGACACCTCGGTCGCGCAGCGTCTGCTGTCCACGCTCGCGGGCCGCGGATTCCTCGTCTCCGACCCGGTCACCCGCCGCTACCGCATCGGCCCCGCCGTGCTGCGCCTCGGCCGCCTCTGGGAACGCTCCGGCTCCCTGGAGCTGCTGGCCGCCCCGGTCCTGGAGGAGCTGCGCCGTGCCACCGGCGACACCGTCCTGTTCTGCCTCCCGGACAGCTTCCACATGCGCTGCGTGGCGGCGGAGGAGGGGGAGTCCGGGCCGCTGCGGTACTACCCCCTGGTCGGCGAGCTCTACCCGGCGCACGCCGGCGCCACCAGCAAGTCCTTCTACGCCTACCTGCCCGACGACCAGCGCCACCGGCTCTTCCGGGGCCGCCCCATGGCACGCTTCACCGACCGCACCGTCACCGACCCCGACCTGCTGGAACAGGAGTTCCTGAAGGTCAGGGCCCAGGGGTACGCGTTCACGGTCGGCGAGTACGACACCGGCGTCGCGACCGTCGCCGTCCCGGTGTTCCTGGGGCGCGAGCCGTACGGCAGTCTCAGCCTCGGCGGCGGCGAGGACCGCTTCCACGGGGCGCCCGAGGACCGGCTCGACGCCCTCCGCCACGCCGCGCAGCTGCTGGAGCAGCGGCTCACCCACCCGCCCCAGCGGCCGAAAGGCCGCACGGGACGCCCCCGCACCGCCACCTGAACCGTCACACCCGTCCGACCCGTCCGACCCGAGGGACCCTCGTGAATCTGCTGCTGCTCTCCAACTCCACCCAGTACGGCCGCGGTTACCTGGAACACGCGCTCGACACCGTCACGTCGTTCCTGCCGGCGGGCGCGCGCCTCGCCTTCGTCCCGTACGCCCTCGCCGACCACGACACGTACACCGCCCGGGTCCGCGGCGCGCTGGAGCCGAGCGGCATCACCGTGCGCGGGGTCCAGGAGAACGCCGACCCCGTCGCCGAACTCGCGGCGAGCGACGCCGTGTTCATCGGCGGCGGCAATTCGTTCCGGCTACTCTCCGCCCTGTACCGGACCGGCCTGCGCGAGGCCGTGCGCGACGCCGTACGCGGCGGGCTGCCCTACATGGGCGCCAGCGCCGGGACCAACATGGCAGCGCCGACGCTCCGCACGACCAACGACATGCCCATCGTGCAGCCGCCGTCCTTCGAGACGCTGGGCCTGGTGCCGTTCCAGATCAACCCGCACTACCTCGACCCGGACCCGGACAGCACCCACAAGGGCGAGACCCGCGAGGAGCGGCTCACCGAATTCCTGGAGGAGAACGACGTCCCGGTCCTCGGACTGCGCGAGGGCTCCTGGCTGAGGGTCCGGGGCGGCGAGGCGCACGTCGACGGCGCGCGCCCCGCCCGGCTGTTCACCCGCGGCACCCCGCCGCAGGAGCTCCCTACGGGGACGGATGTGTCCCGTCTGCTGACGACGACGCCGCGGTTCGACGCTCCGGCGCGCTGACGACGGCCGCCCGCGCCGCGGACGGCGAGGCGGCGCGGGCGTCCTCCGCGCTGCTCGCCAGCAGCACCGGACGCTCCTTCCGCGGCGCGGGCAGGAACGCCGCCAGGACCAGACCGACCAGCACCGCGCCCGTCGCGATCATGAACGAGGTCCGGAACCCCTCCATGGTGGGGACGTTCACCGAGCCCATCCGCACCGAGGTGTTGGCCAGCACCATGCCGATGACCGCGCTCGACAGCGAGGTGCCGATCGACCGCATGAGCGTGTTGAGGCCGTTGGCGGCCCCGGTCTCCGACGCGTCGACGGCGCCGATGATCAGCGCGGGCAGCGAGGAGTACGCCAGCCCGATCCCGGCCCCGAGCATCACGGCGATCAGCACGGTCTGCCAGGGAGCGCTCATCAGGCCGAGCCCCGCCCCGTAACCGACGGCGATCACCAGCATGCCCAGGATCAGGGTCGTCTTGGGGCCGCGGCGGGCGGACAGACGCGCGTACACCGGGGCCACGAACATCATCGTCAGACCCAGCGGCGCCACGCACAGCCCCGCCACCACCATCGACTGCCCGAGGCCGTACCCGGTCGAGGAGGGCAGCTGGAGCAGCTGCGGCAGCACCAGCGACACCGCGTAGAACGCGACCCCGACCATGATCGAGACGAGGTTGGTCAGCAGCACCTCACGGCGGGCACTGGTCCGCAGGTCCACCAGCGGAGCCGGACTGCGCAGCTCGAAGAGCCCCCAGAGCACCAGGATCACCAGGGACGCGGCGATCAGCCCGAGCGTGAGCGGCGAGGTCCACCCCCAGTCGCTGCCCTTGGTCACCGGGAGCAGGAGGCAGACCAGGCCCAGGGAGAGCCCCAGCGCACCGGGGAGGTCGAAGCGCCCGGGAGCGCGCAGCGCCGATTCGGGGACGACGAGGGCGGTGAGGCCCATGGCGAGGACACCGAGCCCGGCCGAACCGAGGAACAGCGCGTGCCAGTCGGCGTGCTGCGCGACCAGCGCCGCGGCCGGCAGGGCCAGCCCGCCGCCCACCCCGATCGAGGAGCTCATCAGGGCCATGGCCGAGCCGAGCTTCTCGCGCGGCAGCACATCACGCATGATGCCGATGCCCAGCGGTATCGCGCCCATGGCGAAGCCCTGGAGCGCCCGCCCGGCGATCATGACGACGAGGTCGTCCGTCGAGGCGCAGATCAGCGAACCGACCACCATCACGGCGAGGCTCGCGAGCAGCATCCGCCGCTTCCCGTACAGGTCACCGAGCCGCCCCATGATCGGGGTCGCGACGGCTCCGGCGAGCAGGGTGGCGGTCATCACCCAGGTCGCGTTGGCCGGATCGGTGCCCAGCAGGGCGGGCAGGTCCTTGATGACGGGGACGAGCAGGGTCTGCATCACCGCGACGGTGATGCCCGCGAACGCGAGGACGGGGACGACACCGGAGCTCCGGCCCTTGTCCGGGCCGGAAGGGTCTCCGGATCGCTGTTCGTGCGTCGTCCGTTGCATACGTATGGCCTCCGGGCAGGGGAAGGGCGGAAAGGGCGGCGGGTGCGGCCGGGCAGGGGGCAGCGCCCTGGCGGACAGCACCGACCACCAAGTGTGTGCACACTGAAACCTTCCGCACGAGTGCGATATTCCGATGAACGGGGTTGAAACTCGCGCCGGTTCACGGAGAGGGCGGTGAGAGGTCCTACGCCGTTGGGCGGAGACCGGGCGGGGCCTCAAACGGATGTACGGGGCACAGACGGCCTGAGAGTATGACACCCATGGTTGACGTCCCCACGCCCGCAGCGCTGCCCACCCGATCGAGAACCCGTACCTGGGCCGTGGTCGTGGCCGCCTGCACCGGTCAGTTCCTCGTCGTCCTCGATGTGTCCGTCGTCAATGTGGCCCTGCCCTCGATGCGCACCGACCTGGCGCTCAGCGCGTCCGGCCTCCAATGGGTCGTGAACGCCTACTCGATCGCCTTCGCCGGATTCATGCTGCTGGGCGGGCGCACCGCCGACATCTACGGCCGCAAGAAGATGTTCCTGATCGGGCTCGGCCTCTTCACCGCCGCGTCCCTGGCGGGCGGGCTCGCCCAGGAGGGCTGGCAGCTGCTCGCCGCCCGGGCCGGCCAGGGCCTGGGCGCCGCCGTCCTCTCCCCGGCGACGCTCACCATCCTGACCGCCGCTGTCCCCGAGGGCCCCGCCCGCACCAAGGCGATCGGCACCTGGATGGCGGTCGGCGCGGGCGGCGGAGCGGCCGGCGGACTGATCGGTGGCGTGCTCACCGACGTCCTGTCCTGGCGCTGGGTCCTGCTCATCAACGTGCCCGTCGGCGCGCTGGTCCTCGTCGGCGCCGCCCTGTGGCTGGCCGAGGGCCGGGCGGGTGACCGGCGCCGCGTCGACCTCGCGGGCGCGGTCCTCGTCACGGCGGGCCTCGCCACGGTCGCCTACGGCATCGTGCAGACCGAGGCGGCGGGCTGGAGCTCCCCGGACACCCTGGTGCCACTGCTCGGCGGACTGGCCCTGCTCGGACTCTTCGTCCTGGTGGAGGCGCGCACGGCCGCCCCGCTGATGCCACTGCGGGTGCTCGGCGTACGGGCGGTGGCCTCGGCCAACGTGTCCATGCTGCTGATGGGCTCGGCGACCTTCTGCATGTGGTACTTCATGACCGTCTACGCGCAGAACGTCCTGGGCTACACCCCGCTGGAGGCCGGTCTCGCCCTGATGCCGACCTCCGCCGCCGTCGTCCTCGGGTCGAAGGCCGCGCCCCGGCTGATGGCGCGTATCGGCGCCAAGAGCCTCGCGGTGACCGGGGTCCTGGTCGCCGCCGCCGGTTTCGGCTGGCAGTCGACGATGGGCCCCCACGGCTCGTATCTCACCGCCATCTGCCTGCCCGGTGTCCTGATGATGGCCGGGGCCGGGCTGGCCTCCACCCCGCTGGCCACCCTGGCGACCTCCGGCGCGGCGCCCGGTGACGCCGGCCTCGTCTCGGGCCTGGTCAACACCTCCCGCACGATGGGCGGCGCGCTGGGCCTCGCGGTGCTCTCCACGGTCGCGGCGGCCCGCACCGCCGGCTCCACCGGGGCCGCGGAGATCACCGCCGGTTACGCCCTGGCCTTCCGCACGGCCACGCTGGTGCTGCTGGGCGGAGCGGTCATGATGCTCGTGTGGCTGCCGAGGCGGACGGGCCGCGCCCCGGTCCCCTCGGTCGGCAGCGGGAACGGGAGCGGCAGCGGGAACGGGAGCGGCAGCGGGAACGCGGAGCAGCGTGCGGACGCGGCCCCGGCTCGGTCGCTGGACCCATCCGGCTGAGAGCCTGTCGGGGATTCAGAGCCAGCCCTGCTGACGGGCGGCCCGCACCGCCTCCATACGGTTGCGGGTCCCCGTCTTGCCGATGGCGGAGGACAGGTAGTTCCGTACCGTCGACTCCGACAGGTGCAGCTTCGCCGCGATGTCCGCGACCGTCGCCCCGTCCACGGCGGCGTTCAGCGCGTCCCGCTCCCGGGCGGTCAGCGGGCTCGGGCCCGCCCCCAGCGCCGCCGCGGCCAGCGCCGGATCGATGACCGTCTCCCCGCCCAGCACCCGCCGGACCGCCTTCGCCAGGTCCTCGACCGGCCCGTCCTTCACCAGGAACCCCACGGCCCCGGCCTCCATGGCCCGCCGCAGATAGCCCGGCCTGCCGAACGTCGTCAGGATCAGCACCCGGCAGTCCGGCACCTCCTCGCGCAGCTCGGCGGCGGCGTCCAGGCCGCTGAGTCCCGGGAGTTCGATGTCCAGCAGCGCCACATCGGGACGTGAGGTGAGCGCCGCCTCCAGGATGCGGTCCCCGGCCTCTACCTGGGCCACCACCTCGAAGTCCGGCTCCATGCCGAGCAGCAGGGCGAGCGCGCTGCGCATCATGCCCTGGTCCTCGGCGAGCAGCAGACGGACGGACCGGGCCGGGCGGTGGTCCTGCGGCATCTCGTTCACGGGGGACAGCGTAGGCGGACGCCGGGCCTGGGTCCGGGCCGCGCGGCGTGGGCGGTGCGGCCCTACATCGCGTGGTACCGGTCGGGCACGGTCTCCCCCTCCGGGAAGCCGAAGGCGGCGTGGACCGTCGCGACGAGCGCCGTGTGCACGGCCCGGGAGATGCCGATGATCTCCGTGAACAGGGCCGTCATCTGCGCCTCGGTGGTGTCGTACCACGTGTCGAAGTCCGCCCGCGCACTCTGGGGCAGGTCTTCGTCGCGCTTCACCCTGCGGGCCGTCTGGTCGGTGACGGTCGCGATCAGGTCGTCCCTGAGGGCGAGGAGGGCCGCGCCGTCGTTCCACTGCGGTGTGCCGCAGGTGCGCAGTATCTGCCGGACCGTGGTGGTGAACTGCCCGTACCGGATGGAGTTGGGGTCCTCGCCGTTCGCGTTCATGGGCTCCCCCCTCGACGCGGCCCGGAAGCGGTCGTTGTCCCGCAGTTCGTTCGCCCTGCTCGCCGCCTCCCGCAGACTCCGCACGTGCACGTCGACGTTCCACATCGCGACCGGGGCACTGACCTTCTGACTGCCCGTCAGGCCCGCCCGGTTGGCCTCGACGTCCTCGATCCGCTTGTGGACTCTGTCGGAGAGGGTCGTGCCGCACTTCACGGCCAGGTCGTCGAGTGCGTTGAAGATGTGCTCGCCCTGCGCGTGCCCACCGGCCCGCTGGACAGCGGCCCCCGCCTTCCCTACGCCGGACGCGGCGGTGCGCTGTACGGGCCGTCCCGCCGGCGGACGGCCGCAGTCGGCACCGTGCCGGTGCCCGTCCTGTGTCCCGGTGGACGCTCCGGCCCGGCGGACCATCTGCACGACCGCGCTGTTCCCGACGGTGCTCTGGAGGGGCAGGAGCCCCGGTTGCGGTGTACGGGATCCGACCGGCGGCTTGCGGGCCTTGTGGCCCTCGGCCGCTCGTTCCGGCGTGGCGTTCTCGGGGACGCGCAAGGGGGCCTCTTCCGACGCGGGGGATGCGACCCTTCCTGCATACGCGGTGGGCGGCGCCCAGGCCAGGGACACGAGGGCAGAGTGGGGTGGCCGGGCGGGCCCTCTGCCGGGACCGGTGGAGCAACGGCGCCCTCCTCATGGGGAGTCCGGCCCGTCCTGATCACGGTGCAGGTGCGGGTGTTCCTGTACGAGGTGGGCGAGGATCGCCTCCTGGGTCGGGTCCACCACCTCCCAGCTGTGCCCCGAGGGGTGGCCCGCGAACAGACCGCACGCGTCCCCCTCGACGTCGGTCGCCGTACACCAGGGCAGCCCCACGAGGCATCTGCGGTAACCGTCCCAACGGGCCCATACCGCGCCGTCGTTCGCGTCGTCGTCCCACAGCACCCCCGCGTGGTCGTCGTCGTGACCCTCACCGAGTTCGCACAGGACGTGCCCGGCCTCCATGGGGCGGTCCGGGGTGGCCAGCCGGGTGACGTAGGCCGGGGGCGGGAGGAAGAGCAAGCCGGTGCACTGGTTCACGGGTGCTGCCTTCGTCGGTGGGGATGAGGGGAGCCCGTCCGGGCGGTCAATACGCGTCCTGAACATGGGTGTGACATGTTTCGACGCATCCCGTGGCCGGGCCCGTCGCTCGGCGGGACGGTTCGGCGGCCGGTCACAGCACGGCCCCCCGGCTCCGGGCATTCGCGCGGGCCGTCTCGGCGTGCAGGCGTTCCTTGGCGCTCGCGGGCCGGGCGTGGACCGGGTCCACCTCCCACTCGGGCCCGCCCCGTATGGGCCGCAGCGACCAGTACGGGCCGGCGACCCCCCGGAACTCGCCCACGCGATCGCCCCTGCTGGTGTCCACCACGAGGGCGCCACGGACCGGGGCGGGCGGGGGCTTCGGTCCGCGCGACGGGACACCGTCTCCGGTCACGGCCGCTCCTCTCCGTAGTGATCCGACTACCGGGGCGGTCAGCGTGTCCTAGAGTCAAAAACCGTTCAACGTGTCAGTTGAGGACGGACAGTTGGTGGTCATCCGGTGAACCGTAAGGACTTGAACCCCGACAGCAGCCCGCGTGCTGCCTTCGGGGCGCGTCTGCGCAGCGCACGCGAGGAGCGCGGCTGGACGCAGGAGGAGCTGGGGGAACAGGTGGGCTATTCCGGCACTCATCTCTCCTCCGTCGAAACTGGTCGCAAGCTTCCGACCTTGCGTCTCGTGAGGGCTCTCGACCGCGTGTTCGGTAAGGCTGGCAGTGCTGACGCGTTCGAACGTGAGTGGCGCGAGATCCGGCACGGGAGCCTCCTGGAGGGCTTCCCGGAGTACGTCGGGTACGAGGGGCGGGCCGCCGAAATCCGTCTGTACGAAGTCGGCGTCATTCCAGGGCTGGTGCAGACGCCGGAGTACGCCACTGTGCTCGCTGAAAGCGCTCTGAAGCGCGGTGCTCACACTTCCGATCAGGCGGAGGAGCGAGTGGCGCTCGTCGCGGAGCGCCAGGCCGCACTGGAGCGTCACAACCCACCTTTGGTCTTTGTCCTCTTGGACGAGAGCTGCCTTCGTCGGCCGGTCGGTGGGCGGGCGGTGATGGATGCGCAGTTCGCTCGGTTGATCGAGTTCGCCGAGCAGTCCAACACCGTGTTGCAGCTCGTACCGTTCGAGATGGGCGAGCGGCGGCCCTTCACTCTTCCGGTAACAGTGCTGACCATGGCAGACCGCTCACTGATGGCATATGCCGAGTCGGCTCAACAGGGCTACTTGGAGCGCGAAAGCACTTCCGTGCTCCCCCTGTTGACCGCCTACCATCAGATGCAGGCCGAAGCGCTATCGCAGGCAGCTTCTGTGGCCATGATCAACCAGTTACGAAAGGGCAACCCGTGACGACCGAATCCCCTCGTTGGCTCAAGTCCTCCTACAGCGAAAACGGCGGCCAGTGCGTCGAGGTCGCCCCGAACCTGGCCGCCTCGCGCGGTGTGGTTCCCGTCCGTGATTCCAAGGATCTGAGCGGCCCGGTTCTGGGCGTGGCCACCGGTGCGTTCGCCTCGTTCGTGGCGGGCGTCAAGGCCGGCCGGTTCGGCAGCGTCTGACCGTCCCGCCTGCGCCCGGCGCTTCCCGTGCCCCGTCATGCACCGCGTGACGGGGCACGGGCGTTCAGCAGCCGCACTCCGGATCCGCCGCCGCGCCCTGGTCCCCGTACTCGGCCTCGTACGGCAGCTCCGCGACCACCACGAAGCCGCCCTTCGGCCCGGGGCCCGATTCCAGGGAGCCACCTGCGGCCGCCAGTCGTTCGGTCAGGCCCTTCAACCCCGTACCGCCGCCCACCGAGCCGTCCGGGTCCACGGGGCCCGTGCCGTCGTCCGTGACGGTCAGCCGGACCTGGTCCCGCGTCGAGCGGACCGCGAACTCGCAGCGGGAGGCGCCGCTGTGGCGTACCGCGTTGGTGACGGCCTCGCGTGCCACCCAGCCGAGCAGCACCTCGGTCTGCGGGGTGAGCGGTGGGCCCGAGCGGCGGATCACCGGTTCGATGCCGGCCGCCGTCAGGGCCGAGCGGGCCCGGTTCAGCTCGGTGTCGAGGCTGCCCTCCCGGTAGCCGGTCACCGCCTCACGGATCTCGGTCAGGGCCTGGCGCCCCACGGACTCGATGTCACCGACCTGTGCGAGCGCGGCGTCGAGGTCGCGGGGCGCGAGGCGGCGGGCGGCCTCCGACTTCACGACGATGACCGACAGGGTGTGCCCCAGCAGGTCGTGCAGGTCGCGGGAGAAGCGCAGCCGCTCCTGCTCCACCGCGCTGCGGGCCAGCTCCTGCCGGGTCGCGCGGAGCTCCGCCACCGTCTCGGACAGGGTGAGGATCGCGGCCGTCACCGCGCCCGAGATGAAGGTGCCGTAACCGATCGTCCACGGCTCCGAGGAGTGGCCGCCGCGCCACAGGGCCACCAGACTGGCGCAGACGGCCAGGATGATCAGCCCCCATCCGAGGCCCCGGCCGCGCAGGATCGTGCCGTAGGCCAGCGACAGCAGCGGGAAGAACAGCAGCCAGCTGCCCCCGTAGCCGATCGCGAGGGAGAAGGTGACCACGCCCATGGCGACCAGCAGCACGTACGAGGTGGTGCTCTCCCTCTTCCGCCGGTCGAAGCCCCGGAACACCACCGAGACGTACAGGGTGTTGAAGGCGAACAGGCCCAGCCCGCCGACCCAGGGATTGGAGGTCTCGCCCTGCCAGAGGTTGGAGAAGGCGCCCAGCCCCAGCAGCAGCCACGGCATCAGGGTGTACGGCCCGGGGGACCCCGGCCTGCGGAACCCCCTGCCGAGCCGGGGCCGCCCCTGTCCTCGGCCGGACGGTCGGGTCGTGCGGGACATGGTCACTCCGATCAGGCGGTCCGTGCGGACCGACGGTACGAGAACACGGCATACCCGCCGAACAGCAGCAGCCAGCCGGCGAGCACCGCGGGCGCACCGGCCGCCGGTGCGTGCTCGGCGACCACCGACCTGCCCAGCTCCGCGAACCCGTACGCCGGGGTGAACTCCCCGATGGAACGCAGCCACTGGGGGAACTCCGTGATGGGGAACCAGAGTCCGCCGACGATCGCGAGCCCCATCAGGCAGGCCACGTTGACCACGCCGGTGGCCTGCGGGGTCAGCCGGTAGCCGTTGCCGATGCCGAGCAGGGTGAACGGCAGCGCACCGGCCCACAGGAGGAGCACCAGCGCGATCCACTGCCAGGCCGCCATCCGTACCCCGTTGCCCAGGGCGCCCGCCAGCAGGACGGCCAGGATCGTCGGCAGCACCGTCACCGAACCGCTGATCGCCCGGCCCGTCACCGCGCGACCGGGGGCCAGCGGGGTGATCCGCAACTGCTGGAGCCAGCCCAGGGACTTGTCGGAAGCGATGCCCGTACCGATCGCCATGGCCGAGGCGAGCGCCCCGTAGGCCGCCATGCCGACCATCGAGTAGGCCTTCCACTCGTCGTGGTCGCCGCCGCCGCCCAGGTTGGTGAAGAGCAGATACATCAGCACCGGCATACCGGTCCCGAAGACCAGGAACGTGGTGTCGCGCAGGGTCCGGCGGATTTCGAGCAGGATGTACGCGGTCATCGCACGGACTCCTTCGTGTCGGTGCCCGCCGCTTCGGGCGAGGTCAGGGCGAGGAAGGCGTCCTCCAGCGTGCCGCCGTCGACCCGGATGCCGCGTACGGCTCCGATCCGGGCCAGTTCCACCACGGTCGCGTCCGGGTCGTCGGTGCGCAGCAGCGCCCGGCCTCCGCGTACGTCGACGCCCACGACGCCGGGCAGCAGCTCCAGCCCGTCGGCCGGGCGGTCCGCCAGGTCTATGGAGACCAGGCTGCCGCCCGCGGCCCTGCGGATGGTGTCGCCGGTGCCGTCCGCGAGGATCCGGCCCCGGCCGACGACGACGATCCGGTCGGCGTTCTCGTCCGCCTCCTCCAAGTGGTGGGTGGAGAACAGGACGGTGTTGCCGCGCCGCGCGAACGACCGCATGGAGTCCCAGAACGCGCGGCGCGCCTCGACGTCCAGGGCCGCGGTCGGCTCGTCCAGCACGATCAGCTCCGGGGCGCCCGCCAGTGCGACGGCGAAGCGGACGCGTTGGGTCTGGCCGCCGGAGAGCTTGTCGATGCGCCGGTCCGCGAAGGCGGTCATCCCTGCCAGGGCGAGCGCCTCGTCGACCGGGAGAGGGCGCGGGTAGGTGGACGCGACGAAGGTGATCAGCTCACGCACCGTCACCCGGGGGATGGGCCTGCCCTCCTGGAGCATCGCGCCGACCAGCCCGGCCCGGACCGCCCGGTCGGGAGTGCGGCCCAGCAGGCGTACGGTCCCCGAGTCGGGGGTGTCCAGCCCCAACAGCAGCCCGATCGTCGTGGACTTGCCCGCGCCGTTGCGGCCCAGCAGGGCGACGGTCTCGCCCCGCTCGATGGTGAGGTCGATGCCGTCGACGGCCCGGACCGTGCGGCCCGCCCTGCCGAACGTCTTGACCGCCGCCGTGAAACACACCGCCGGGCCGGTCGTCCCGATTCCCTCGGTGCGCACCCCGGTCGACCGTGCTCCTGTCCGCTGATTCCCCGTTGTCTGCGTCATGGACACGACGTTACGGAGCGTGGCCGCCGTCCGGCAGGGGCGCTTGTACGGACTCGGACATGACAAATGTCCTGGGTGGGGCGCACGGGGCGGAGAACCCGCGAGGGCCGTCACAGCCGGGCGGCTGTGACGGCCCTCGTTACGTGGCGGCGCGGCTCAGGCCGCCGCGCTGCCCCCCTCTGAGGCGGGACGGCGATGGCGGCCGTGCGGCTGCACGGCGGTGCTCTCCGCCGACGCGCCCCCTCGGTGCTTTCCGGAGCCGCCGGCTGCGGCCCGTTCCGCGTCCGCCTCCGGCGGGCGCGTCTGGGTCGTGACGGTTCGGGCTTCAGACATGTGGGAAGTCACTCCGTTGCGATCGCTGACGTGTGTGTCGCAGCCCCGCCACCGCCCCCGACGCGGTCACCGTCGGCACCCGCACGAAACGGCTGCGTAGCGCGAACCCAAGCTTATCCAGGGGCCGTACGGCCGGTCAGCGGCGCCTCGCCGAGGGGGACGGGCCTGCATACACCAGGAGTCGGGTCGACCGCGGACGGTTCCGTTCCGTTCGTATCGGACCGGTGGGGCTCGTCCACCGGGGCCTCCAGCAGGGCCACGGCGCAGGGTGCGCCCTCCTGCGCGTACGGCAGCCGCAGGACGCCGTCACGGGTCCAGAAGCCCGCGCCGGCCAGCCATCCCCCGGGCGCCGCGCACTGGTGCAGCCTGCGCCCCGACGGACGCCAGACCCCGACCCAGCTGCCGCACGCACCGTCGATCCGCAGCGCCACGGCGCAGCTCTCCGGCATCAGCATCTGGCCGGGCTGCACGGCGAACGGGGTCAGCCTCGCGCCCGGCACGCGCAGGCACTCCGGGAAGCGCACCGGCAGGCAGCTGCCGAGCACCCCCCATCCGAGCCGGTCCTCGCCGGGAGCGTCCGAGCGGATCAGCAGCAGTCCGCTGTCCGGGTCGGCCAGCAGCAGCCGGTCGTGGCTGTCCGGTGCGATCTGGAGCAGCGGGGTCACCTCGCCGCCCCGCTCCAGGTCCACGGCGACGGCCTTCACCGGGCCGCCCTCCCGCAGTTGCCGGTCCAGCGCGAGGAGTCTGCCCTGCCGGTCCAGCCAGACTCCGCCCGAACACCGCCCCGGCACCTCGGCGACGTGCTCCGGACCGAACGCGCCGCCCGCCACGAGCCAGACGGCGGTGGAACGGTCACCGGGGACCAGGGCGTAGGCGCTCATGCCGTCGGGAGACGGGGGCAGCAGGGTCAGTTCGGCGCACGCGAGCGCGCCCAGCGGGAGCTCGCCCGTGCCGGGGCCGGTCGGGTAGAGCAGCGAGAAGGCATGCCGGTCGGCGACCCGCCGCCGGATCAGGACTCGCCCGTCGGAGAAGGGCAGCACGTCCGACGCGGCCTCCTCCGGCTGGTCCAGGGGGAGGGGCACGGCGTACGGCTCGGGACCGTCGAGCGTCCACCGCTCCGGATACCAGGCGGGGTCGGCGGCGTGCTCCGGACCGGCCCCGGGGGCGGTGGTGAGGCGGGCCGCATAGGTGCGGTCGGCGGCGATGACCAAAGCGGGCGGCACCCTGCGCACATCCGGGTGGGGCCGGGCGCCCGCAGCCGTGAGAGGCGGGGCCGCGCGGTGGCCCGCTGCGGGCGGCGGGGCGCCGGGGGCGGTGCCGGCCCCTGTTCCTGGGGCGGGCGTGGCGTTCTCCGGGGTGGGGGGCGGTACGGGCGCGGGGGGCGCCGGGCGGCGCCGTGCGGCCTCGCCGGGTGCGGCCGTCCGGTGGGGGAGGGGCGCGCGGGCCGGGGCGCCGCCACCGATACGGGCGGTTCCCGTGCGGGCGGTTCCGGTGCTGATCCCGCCGCTGGGCCGGTGCGCGGACACGGCCCCGCCGAACGTCGCGGCCTCGCCGGACCCGGGGGCCACGGTCACCCGGAACCATCCGGTGTCGTCGGCCCGGCGCTGCGCCTCAGGGCCCGTGGGGCTCGTGGGGGGCTCCGTGGGGCCGGTGGGGCCGGGGGACGCGGCGGGTGTGCGGAGTGCGGGGCGGGTGCCCGGTTCCGTACGGGTACGGGTACGCGTCTCCGTAGCCGTAGCCGTAGCCGTAGCCGTAGCCGTGGCAGCGGTGGTCGGCGCTTGGCCTGACGTCGGGGGCCTGGTGGGCGCGGTGGCCACCCGGGTCCATCCGGCACCGGGCGACCGGGACGGTGTCGCGGGCCGGGCAGGGGCGGTCACCGGGGCCGGCGCACGCCTCGTCGCGCCTCCTCCCGGCGTACCTGCGGCGCCCGGTTTCTCGGGCTCGCCGGGTTCGTCCGGTTCCGCCGGCTCGGGCGCGGGCTCCACCGCCGTGGCAGCCTTCGCGGCCCCGGCGGTCTCCTTCTCGACGGCACAGGCAGTCATGGTGCGGTCACCTCCGGCAACCGAAGCTAGGTTTCGTACTTCCTGCCGAACAACAACAGCCACCGCACTTCACACATAAGGGTGGTGATGTCCGTAATCGCCTGAGGGGGCGGGGGTGAGTGTGCTGCACGGGTCCCGACGGTTGGGTCGTCCCCGGCGTCCACGGCGACCCGAGGGCCACCGAGTGGGGAGACGGCGGACCGCCTCGGTGCCCGGCCGCGGTGCTCCGGGCGGTACTCCCCGCCAGGGACGGCCGAGTACCGAGGGCAGGTAGCCTTTCCCCCGTGCCCCGTCTGTCTGAAGTCATCGCCGAGCTCGACACCCTCTGGCCCCCCGAGCGGGCCGAAGGATGGGACGCGGTCGGCACCGTCTGCGGCGACCCGGAGGCGGAGGTGGACCGCGTCCTCTTCGCCGTCGACCCGGTGCGGCAGATCGCCGAGGAGGCCCGGGCCCTCGGCGCCCAGCTGATCGTCACCCACCACCCGCTCTACCTGCGCGGCACGACGACGGTCGCCGCCTCCACCTTCAAGGGCCGGGTCGTGCACGACCTGATCAAGCAGGACATCGCCCTGCACGTCGCGCACACCAACGCCGACACCGCCGACCCCGGCGTCTCCGACGCCCTCGCCGGCGCCCTCGACCTGCGCGCCACCGGCCCCCTCGTGCCGGATCCCACCGACCCCGGCGGCCGCCGGGGTCTCGGCCGGATCTGCGAGCTCGACCACCCCGAGACCCTCCGCGACTTCGCCGCCCGCGCCGCCGCACGGCTGCCCGCCACCGCGCAGGGCATCCGGCTGGCCGGCGACCCGGACGCCCTCGTGCGCCGGGTCGCGGTGAGCGGCGGCTCCGGCGACAGCCTCTTCGACGCCGTACGCGCCGCCGGTGTGGACGCCTTCCTCACCGCCGACCTGCGCCACCACCCGGCCTCCGAGGCCGTCCAGCACTCGCCGCTCGGCCTGGTAGACGCCGCGCACTGGGCCACCGAGTGGCCCTGGTGCGAGCAGGCCGCCGCGCAGCTCGACGCGATTTCCGACCGCCACGGATGGGACCTGCGGGTCCACGTCTCGACGCAGGTCACCGACCCCTGGACCACCCACCACTCTTCTGGAGCCCCCAACTGAACGCCGCGCCCGCCGACCAGATCCGACTCCTCGAAGTCCAGGCCCTCGACGTACGTCTGTCGCAGCTCTCGCACAAGCGCAACGCCCTGCCCGAGCACGCCGAGATCGACTCGCTCACCAGCGACCTCGCCCAGCTGCGCGACCTGCTGGTCGCCTCGCAGACCGAGGAGAGCGACACCACCCGCGAGCAGACCAAGGCCGAGCAGGACGTCGACCAGGTCCGCCAGCGGGCCGCCCGCGACCAGCAGCGGCTCGACTCCGGCGCGGTCTCCTCGCCGAAGGACCTGGAGAACCTCCAGCGCGAGATCACCTCGCTGGCCAAGCGACAGGGCGACCTGGAGGACGTCGTCCTCGAGATCATGGAGCGCCGCGAGGGCGCCCAGGAGCGCGTCACCGAGCTGACCGAGCGCGTCGGCGCCGTGCAGGCGAAGGTCGACGACGCGACCGCCCGCCGCGACGCCGCCACCCAGGAGCTCGACGCCGAGGCCGCCACCGTCGCCAAGGACCGCGAGGTCGTGGCCGGTGCGATCCCGGCCGACCTGCTGAAGCTCTACGACAAGCTGCGTGCCCAGCAGGGCGGTGTGGGCGCGGCCCGGCTGTACCAGCGCCGCTGCGAGGGCTGCCGCCTCGAACTGAACATCACCGAGGTCAACGACGTGAAGGCGGCGTCCCCCGACACCGTGCTGCGCTGCGAGAACTGCCACCGCATCCTGGTCCGTACCTCGGAGTCGGGCCTGTAATGTCCGCTCCCCTCCAGCTGGTCGTCGAGGCCGACGGAGGGTCCCGGGGCAACCCGGGGCCCGCCGGGTACGGCGCCGTCGTCATCGACCAGGAGACCGCGCAGGTGCTCGCCGAGACCGCCGAGTACATCGGCGTCGCGTCGAACAACGTCGCCGAGTACCGGGGCCTGATCGCCGGCCTCACGGCGGTGCGTGACCTGTTCCCGGACACGGCGGTGCGGGTCCGGGTCCGGATGGACTCCAAGCTGGTGGTCGAGCAGATGTCGGGCCGCTGGAAGATCAAGCACCCCGACATGAAGCCGCTCGCCGCCGAGGCCGCGGGGATCCTGCCCGCGGCCTCGGTGACGTACGAGTGGATCCCGCGCGCCGAGAACAAGCACGCCGACCGGCTGGCCAACGAGGCGATGGACGCGGGCAAGCGGGGCGGACAGTGGGAGCCGTCGTCCTCGACGGCCGCCCTGGACACCCCGCCCACCGCCCGCGCCCCGGAGCCGGCCGGGCCGCCCGGGGACGCGGCGGCGGGCGCCGCGAAGGTACGGGCCGCGATGGCCTCCGCCCGGCCCGCCCAGGCCCCCGCGACGCCCGTGCAGGTGGGCTGGGCGAGCGCACCCGACCTGGGCGCGCCCGCCACGTTCGTCCTGCTGCGGCACGGCGAGACGGTCCTCACCCCGGAGAAGCGGTTCTCCGGCAGCGGCGGCAGCGACCCCGAACTGTCCGCCACCGGCCGCCACCAGGCCGCCTGCGCGGCGGAGGCGTTCGCCGCCCGGGGCACGGTCCAGGAGATCGTCAGCTCCCCGCTGCGCCGCTGCCGTGAGACGGCCGCCGCCGTCGCGGACCGGCTCGGCCTGGAGGTCCGTATCGAGGAAGGGCTGCGCGAGACGGACTTCGGCGCGTGGGAGGGGCTGACGTTCGCCGAGGTGCGGGAGCGGTTCGGGTCCGACCTGAGTGCCTGGCTCGCCTCCCCCGACGCCGCGCCCACGGGTGGCGGCGAGAGCTTCGCGGAGGTGGCCGAGCGGGTCGCGGCCACCCGGGACCGCCTGATCGCGGCGTACGCGGGCCGCACCGCGCTCCTGGTCACCCACGTCACGCCGATCAAGACGCTGGTCAGACTGGCGCTGGGAGCCCCGCCGGAATCCCTCTTCCGGATGGAGCTGGCTCCGGCCTCCGTCTCGACCGTCGCCTACTACGCGGACGGCAACCCCTCGCTGCGGCTGCTGAACGACACGTCCCACCTGCGGTAGCGGCGGGGGCGGGCCCGGCGCTCAGCCGCGTGCCAGGGCGGACGCCTCGGCCGCCAGCCGCTCCACCCGGGCCCAGTCCTTCGCCGCCACCGCGTCGCCGGGCACCATCCAACTGCCGCCCACGCAGCCCACGTTCTTCAGCGCCAGATAGGACGGGGCGGAGGCGAGCGAGATACCGCCCGTCGGGCAGAACCGGGCCTGCGGCAGCGGCGAGGACAGGGCCTTGAGATAGGCGGTGCCGCCGGCCGCCTCGGCCGGGAAGAACTTCATCTCCGTGACGCCGCGTTCCAGCAGCGCCACCACCTCGGACGTGGTCGAGACCCCCGGCAGGAACGGCACCCCCGACGCCTTCAAGGCGTCCAGCAGCGTGTCCGTCCAGCCCGGGCTGACCAGGAAGCGGGCCCCGGCGGCGACCGTGTCGGACACGTGCGCCACGGAGATCACGGTCCCCGCGCCCACCACGGCCCCAGGCACCTCCGCGGCGATGGCCCGGATCGCGTCCAGCGCGGCGGGGGTCCGCAGCGTCACCTCGATCGCCGGGAGCCCGCCCGCGACCAGCGCCCTGGCCAGCGGGACCGCGTCGGCAGCGTCCTCCAGGACGACGACGGGGATGACGGGGGCGAGATCCAGGACGGAGGCCGAGGAGGAAGCGGGCGTGGCGGAGGGCGCGGGGGAGGTCATGCCCTCATCCTGCCGCGCTCCCGCACCCTACGCAACGGGCGTTGCGCATGCTGCAACACCTGCCGTCGCGGTCAGTGGATCTCCGTGACCACCACGTCGAGCGACCACGCCCGGCCGCCGCGCGCCGGGGCCTCGGCCTCGACGACGTACCCGAGGTCCCGCAGCGCCTCCACCAGCTCGGCGGGACCCTTCGGCCGGGCCCCCGCGGTCAGCAGATCGCGGACCATCCGTCCCTTGGTGGCCTTGTTGAAGTGGCTGACCACCGACCGCTTCTCCACGCCGTCCACCGTCCGTGACTGGAGCACCCGCACGCTCGCGGTGCGCTCCGCCACCTCGCCCACCGGCTTCCACGCCGAGGCGTACGCCGACGACCGCAGGTCCAGCACGAGCCCGTCCCCGGCCGCCTCGGGCATCACCGAGGCCATCGGGGCCCGCCAGTACGCGCCGAGCCCGCCCAGTCCCGGCAGCCGGACCCCCATCGAGCAGCGGTACGAGGGGATGCGGTCGCCCACGCGAACCGCGCCCCACAGCCCGGAGAAGACCAGCAGGGACGAAGCGGCCCGCCGCTTGGCGGCCGCGTCCAGCGAGGCCAGGCCGAGGGCGTCGTAGAGCACCCCGGTGTAGATCTCCCCGGCGGGCCGGGTCGCGGCCGTGCGCAGCTCCGCGTTCTTGGCGACCTCGCCGCGCAGCCCCTCGCTCAGGCCGAGCACCTCACGGGCCTTGTCCTCGTCGGCCGCGCACAGCTCGACCAGCTCGTCGAGGACCGCGGCCCGCGCCCCGGCCAGGCCCGGCAGGGACAGGGACTCGGGCTTCAGGGGTGCTCCGCGCCCCGGTGCGGCCTTTCCTTCGGAGGGCGGCAACAGCACGAGCACAGACGTTCTCCTTCGGACGTGACGCAGGGCCCCGCACGCGCGGGAGCCCGTCAGCAAGGGTACGGCGGGCGGCGGACCCTCCCCCCGCGCCGGGTAGCATGGGCGGCACGGCAGACGAGCCGGGCGGACGGCCGCGTGGGGATCTCCGGATCCTCCCGAGGAACGTCCGGGCTCCACAGGGCAGGGTGGTGGCTAACGGCCACCCGGGGTGACTCGCGGGACAGTGCCACAGAAAACAGACCGCCCGGGACCTCGGTCCCGGGTAAGGGTGAAACGGTGGTGTAAGAGACCACCAGCGCCTGAGGTGACTCAGGCGGCTAGGTAAACCCCACCCGGAGCAAGGTCAAGAGGGAGCACCTCGGTGCTCCTGCGCGAACGTTCGAGGGCGGCCCGCCCGAGTTCGCGGGTAGACCGCAGGAGGCCGGCAGCAATGCCGGTCCTAGATGGATGGCCGTCTCCCCGGCCGCCGCGAGGCGACCGGGCGACAGAACCCGGCGTACAGCCCGACTCGTCTGCCGCCACCTGCGGCTTTGCCTCAGAAGGGCCTCCGACCTGCGTCGGAGGCCCTTTTCGGCCTTTCAGGGGCTTGCTGCGTTAGGCAGCGAAAAGTACCTCGAAAGTCCCTCAGGCAGCGCTGAAAGTCCCTGAAGAGTCCCTGGGGGGCAAGGGCGCTGACGCCTCTGTGCCGGCCTGGGTACAGGCCTGGTCTCGTGCAGGCCGGGCAAGTATGCGGCGAGGCTGGCCGGCCCTCCTTTCCCCTCTCCACGCGCCGACGGCAGGCAGAGGTCCTGCACAAGTCGGGTGATCATGATGCCGGAACGCGCATAGACGTATCCGTCATGGCAACAGCGCTCGAAGCGGGCGAACCATGGCTGGCGAATGCCGTCATCCACCGGCTGTCCGAAGAGAAGGTCGACGCCGCCGATCACCTGATTCGTTCGGCGAACGCACTGGGGGACTTGGCGTTCTTCGAGCAGTACCACGACGTTTCGTTGGCCGATGTCACCGCCAGCATCGATGGCCTGCAGCCGGAGTGCCCCCACGCTGTCCTCGCGGCTGCCTGGTTCGCTGAACATGCCATTGCCCAAGGGCAACCGGACCTGGTCCGGCAACGTGCGGCCGTACTGCGAGCGGCGAGGCAGGGAAGTGGCCTGTCTGCAACGAACTCAGTGCGTGAGCGTACCCTCGGGCATCTGTCGAACCAGAATCACTCCCGCAGAGCGGCTTCAGGCCCTGAGGCAGTACCTGCGCCACGCAGCGGCTTCGGCGAGTTGGTCAGCCGAACGTGAGGCCCACGAACTGTTCGGGCGACTGCACCTCGAGCACAAACTGGCCAGCCAAGCTGCAGGTCACTTGACCGCAGCCGGCAGCGAAAAACTCCTCAAGGAACTGGGCGCGCACCTCCCAGAAGAGCGAGTCGACGAACCGCCCCGGCTTCGCCGAGGGTTCAGGAACATCCGCGCTCACCTCGCCTGCCCGGCCCCTCTTCTCAAACTCCGAGGCACTGGCCCCGGACGGCCACCCGGCGTCAAGAACAGACACCGGGCGCCCCGCTACGACGTCCGCAGGACCGTCAAACGCCCCGAGACCCTCACGTCCATCGGCAAGCCCGGAAGACCTTGGTAGATAAAGAACAAGCTGAATCCTGATGGGCCCTCTGGCGGTCAGTCTTCTTCAGGACTGTCGGTTGGCGCGCAGCATGAAGAGGCTGATGCCTGCACCGAAGAGCACTGTGCTCACGGTCCACGCTGTGCCGTTTCCGACCGCTGCGCGTGGCCATTCCCACCACTGGGCATCGGTCCCTCGTGCTCCTGGTGCGCCGATCAGGAACGCGGGCACGGTCTGAGCCACCGGGAGGAGCCAGGAGAGCCGGGAGCCGAGTGCCGCGGCGGAGAGCGCCGAAAGCCCTGTGAAGCCCAGCAGGTTCCGTAATGCCAGGGGGAGAGCAGGGGCGTCCTGGGACAGGAGCAGAGCCAGACAGGTAAGAGTTGCCGCAGTGGCGAAGGCGGCGGTGAGGTGCAGGCTGAGGAGGTGGCGGCGGGGCAGGGCGGCAGCGTGGGAGAAGTCCGCCATGTGGTCGATGGTCGACATCAGTACACCTACGCTCAGCAGGAGAGGAATGAATCCTGCCCCGGTGGCGGGGATGGGCTTGTCGCCGCTGACGTTGGGGAACAGGACGGCCTGGCCGCCCCACCACGTCAGGGCGACTGCGCATCCGGTCATGAAGATGAGGGAGCGCACGCTGTGATGGGACCTGAGATGGCTCCGAAGGGGTGAGAACCCTCGATCGGCTGTCAGCACGGTGCCTGCATCTCCTTGACCCACTTCGTGGCGGATTCGACCTGCTGAGAGTCACGAAGAGCCATAACTGCGCGGACATCCTGCTGCCATGAGGTGTCTCCCGAATACTCGTAGGAGGGCAGCTTGGTGTATTTCGCCGCCCGTGCCTCGAGCCACGCTTCGAGTCGTAGTCCTGCGTCCACCCGGACCTGCATCTTTCGCTCAGGTTCTTCTTCACACCATTTCTTATGAGACTCGGTCATCTCGATAAGGACGGTATGAAGCAGGTCCTGTGACCCGTGGTCCAGGGTGAAGCCTCCGGCGCCGGCTTCCCCAAGCCCTTGCTCCATGAACTGGGCTGGGGGGAAAAGGACTCCTTCGGCGGCCTGTGTGATCTTCTTTGCCGCTTCGACTGCTTCCGGGAGACGGTCCGCATGCTCGGGCCACACGCAGACGGAACTTTCAGCGCTCTGCGCGCATACTGGTTCTTCGGCCTGCCTGTTCTCCAGGAGAAGGCTCCCGTTTCCCGGCATGGCGACGATAGCGATCAATGTCGCGGCGGAAAAGAAAACACCTGTGCCTGAGGTGACTTTCCTGCGCCCGCTTGATTCCAGAACCCAGCCCACCGTGCAGGCAGCTGCCAGTGCCAGAACCATAACGGCAAGACGCCAGGCGAGATGCGTGGGCGAAAGGCGCACATCGATTGAATGGTAGAAGGCGATGTTCGCGAGCGGTGATGAGTTGGAACTGAATACCAGGCTGAAGAGGAGGAAGCCGCCGATCGCCGCGATTGCCCCGGTGAACCGGGTAGGCGCGATTCGGCCGAGCAAGTGCCCCAGAGCGAGTGCGAAAATGATTCCGCTGAGACCGAACAGCGGGTACTCGAGCCAAGGCCCCCCGGGTGCTCCCACCGTCGCAACCCAGGCACATGCAGTGCACAGCACGTAGGTAAGGCAGAGCCACGCGGCGTCAGCGGACAGCCGAGTCAGTTCCACCTGCGGCAGCGGCCGAGCGGCCAGAAGCAGATCCGAGCCGCTGCGGCGCAGTCGAGAGGACTGCTGAGCGGCAAGGCCCACTCCGGCGATCATCAAGGGCACCGCCGCCCGTGTCGCCGCCGCCGACGTCTCCGGCCAAGAGCCCTGCCAGGAATCATCGACGAGGAAGACCATCGCCGCTGCGGCGGCGAGCAAAGGAAGCACTGCCCAGCGCAACGGGGTGCGTCGGAACTCGACGAGGAACCCGGTCACTGAGCACCCGCCCGGTCCTGCACGGAAGGCGCACCGAGAGCCGTTGCATACCCGCGCTCCAAGGGGGTGTCCCCTGGTGCATCGGCGGTACTGAGCGCCTGCAGGTCTGCCGGCGGCCCGACGAAACGCAGTGTGCCCTCGTACAGCACACCCATACGGGCACACGTATGCGCCACGTCTTCGACGAGGTGCGTGCTCAGCAGGACACAGCTGTCCTGTGCCAAGTCGCGCACCAGCTCGCGAAACCGGACGCGCTGATGCGGATCCAGGCCCGTGGTGGGCTCGTCAAGGATGATCAGTGTAGGACGGCCAGCGATGGCCTGGGCGATGCCAGCCCGCCGGAGCATGCCACCGGAGAGCTTGCGCAGCGGAGTGCTCGCCTGGCTCTGGAGTTCCACCCGCGCGATGGCCTCTGCTGCCGCCTGCGTGATGTCGTTTCGCGGTACCTCACGCAGCCACGCGCAGTGCCGCACGAAGTCTGTGACGGTGAAGTCGGCAGGATAGGCGAAACTCTGCGGGAGGTAACCGATTTCGCGCCGTGCCGCGCGTAGCTCCTTGAGCTTTCGAACATCGTGTCCGAACAACTTGAGAGTCCCCGAAGTCGGCCGACTCACGGTGGCCAGACTGCGCAAAAGCGTGCTTTTCCCGGCCCCGTTGGGGCCCAACAGGCCGAAGGCGCCGGCCTCGAGCGTGAGACTGACGCCTTGAATCACCGGCCTCCCGCGGTATCCCTGGTGCAGATCGTTCACTTCAACCAACAGCATGTGTGATCCTATTGACAGCGTTGGGGGGCGTACTTGCACTACGCCCCCCAACGCGCTCACTGAGCTACTTACAGCAGCTCGACGACGACCTTCTCGATGTTGAAGGTGCAGTCGGGGACATAGACGCGCACCGTACGGCTCTTCTGGTCCACTCGCTGCGAGTAGAGGTCGGCCTCGAAGTCACAGACGGCCTTCGCCCTCCACTTACCGGAGCCGGTGCACTCAGCCCACCCGCCCGTGCTCCCAGCGCTCGTCTTGCAGGACAGCGCCTGGGCACCGACCTCACCGGCCGAGGCTGGCGAAGCCGCCATCAGGCCGACAGTCACGAACGCGGCGCTTATGACGGCGGCAGCTCTCTTACGCATAGAAAGTTTTCCTCCATGAGGGCTGCGCACCAGGAATATCCCAGTTGTGAAGAACTTATGTCGCATGATGATCTTTGCGCAGCCTCAAGATCAAGATTGGCCGAAAAGGGGCCACTGTCATCCTTGGGGTGCAATCATTATCTGCAATTTTAACCTTATGTCGCCAGTGTTTGAACGGGAAGGTTTGGCTAGTGGCTGAAATTGCGTACACAATGGCGCGGTTTGAGGCTATATGTAAAATGCTTCATGAGTTGTAATGGCATAGGGGCTTTGACTCCTGATGTTGAACACACGAGACACTGAGCGTTTTCAGGGTGGCCACTGATCGGGTGACGGGCCGGTGTGAGGTCGGGGTGCGCAACGGACAGGTCCAGCCCCCGTGCCGTTCTGTGGCTGTCGACGGCACTGCCCGGCAGGGCCCACGATCTGACCGCCGCCCGCACCCACAAGATCCTCCGAATCTGCGAGCGCCAGGGCGTTCCAGTCCTTGCCGACATGGCCTACGTCGGCGCCGGCGACTGGGGCACCACCGCCGAGTGCCGACCACCAGGCGGTGAACTCACCGTCACCGAGCAGACCTTCAACCGAGCTCTGTCTGCGGCCCGGGCGCCCGTCGAGCGCGGCATGGCATGGCTGAAGTCCTGGCGGATCTTCCGAGGATCCCGCATCAGCCCTGGGAAGCTGAGAAAGTGCATGCCCTCGACGGCGCTCACCCCCACAACGGCGGCTGGCTCCGCTTCGACGGTTCCCGCCTGGCCGAGGAGAGAGGGGCCTGCTACCTCCAGCTGGGCCGCCCCGATCTCGCAGAGGAAGCGCTCACCGCAGCCCTTGCCCAGCCTCTGTCCCTGCGTCGCCGCGCTGCTGTCCTGAGTGACCTCGCCGTGCTCGGGGCGCACAGGCATCACCGAATCGCGGCGCTTCCGCGCACCGCATGATGAGAGGGACGCGCGCATGAATGACGGCCGGATCCTCCGTGAGGCGTGGATCGACGGTGTGAACAAGCGCTATCCCGGCAAGCCGAAGCCCGGCTACGTCACGCCGTGGGACGAGACGCCCGCGTGGGAGCGCGAAGCCGCCGCCGCCGTGTACGGGCAGGTGCGCGACTTCATCGAGGTCAGCGGCGGGCATGCGGCACGGCTCACTCGCGAGCAGAAGGGCCGATTCGTCGCGCTCTGCTGGACTGCCCAGATGTTCAGGCACGTCGAAGACCCGAAGCCCGGATATGTTGCCGACTGGTCCGAACTGCCGGTCTGTCGACGGGAGGCGGACGCGGACATCTTCGAACGCATCGAGGGGACCGTCTGATCTCAGGAGCGACGGCGTCCCCGTCCGGGCCCATCCGAGCGAGGATGTCGCCACCCGCGGCTCTCCCCGGCGCCTCGGCGCCGGATCGCTCCCCGTGGTGTCGCACGGCGTCGCCCTGTCCGGGAGTTCCCGGCCCCGGAGATCCGGCGGCCCCGGAGATCCGGACCTGGCGTCCACTCCCCCCTCCCCGCGTACGGCCGGGCATGCCCTCGACGGCCATGGGGGTATCGAATATCGATAGGGTGCTCTACGCTGGCCCCTATCGACAATCGATAGGGGCGGGTGCGATGACCACGCGACTCACGGGGATCCTGGCCTCGGTGACCTTCTTCCTGGCGGTGCTCTGCGGGCTCGCCTTCCTCGGCACGGCCGTCACGCACATGCTGGACGACGGAGCGGTCTGCGTGCAGACGGACTTCTGGCGCAACGCCTCCCTGGGGCCGGACGGCCTGCCGGTCGGAGAAGGCGTGAAGGCGTCCAGCAGCGCCGCCCGTCTCTGCCAGGACGACCCGTCCCTGGGGCAGCGTGCCGCCGACCTCGGGGGCCGGCTGCCCTGGCTGCTGTTCGGCGCCCTCGCGCTGCTGCTCTTCTCCCGGCTGCTCAACTCCGTCCTGCTGCGGGGGCCGTTCACCGACGTGGTGGCTCACCGGCTCACGCTCCTCGGCTGGTGCGTCGCCGTGGGCACGCCGCTGGCGGGCCTGGTCGCCGGCTGGTCGCAGTCCTGGCTCGTCGGGAGCATGGCCCCGATCGTGGGTTCCGGTCCGACACTCTCGGGGCCGCTCGTGCTCGTCCTCGCGGGCCTCGCCGCAGTGATCATGGGGAGGATCATGCGCGAGGGCGTGCGCATGCGGGAGGATCTCGAAGGGACCATCTGATGCCGGAAGAGGAACCCCACGCGATCCGGATCCACCTCGACCGGATCCTCGCCGAGCGCGGCATGACGCTCACCGAACTGTCCGCACAGGTGGGCATCACCGTCGTCAACCTGTCCGTACTCAAGAACGGGCGGGCCAAGGCCATCCGCTTCTCGACCCTGTCGAGGATCTGCGACGTCCTCCGGTGCCAGCCGGGAGACCTGATCACCCACGATCCGGCCGACCCCGGCTGAGAGGGCGGCCGGCCAAGTCCCTCAGCTCCTGCGGAAGAACTCGATCTCGCCCAGTGCGACGGGCTGTTCGCCGACCGGCCCCGCCGCGTCCCGCAGGACCAGCTGTACGGAGACCACGTCGCTGATGCCCATCCGGACGTCCTGCTCTCCCGGCTTGTCGTTGAACGTCACCGTCCGGGTGTCCGTGTCGCCGTCCGCCGTGGTCACCCGCAGTTCGGCCCGGACGGGCCGGGCGGTCCGCCGGAACTCCTCGGGTTCCACGGATGAGCCGGTGTGCACGACGATGCCCACCAGCCGGAACGGTTCACTGAAGTCGCAGGTCAGCGTGGCGTCGAGCGCGGGGGCGCCCCAGTACGTGTTGGTGATCCCGTCCGTGGCCGCCGTCGCGGGGTGGCCCGGTGCCTGGGCGCTCGCGGTGACCTCGCTCGGGCTGACCGCCGCGGTGCCGCCGAGCTTGTCGCGTACGTCCTCGAAGACGTAACGGCCTGCCGGGAGCAGCAGGAAGCCGGTGACGAGGAGCGCGGCCACGAACAGCAGCAGGATGCCGCGGCGCAGCCACCGGCCGTCGGAGCCGCCGCGTACCGTGCGGCGGAACGGCCACACCGTGCGCCACCACGGCAGGGGGGCCTCGGCTGCGGACGGGCGGAGCCGGGCCGCGCAGCGGCGGCAGAACTGCCGTTCCGGGACGTTCGGCGTGCCGCACGCCGGGCACGGGGGCCCGTCCGGGGTCTCCTCCGCCGCGACCGGGCGTACGACGGGGCGCTGTGCCACCGGCTTCGCGGGCCGCACCGGGAGCACCGGGGCGGGGCCGGCGGCAGGGGAAGGAGAGGCGGTGGGTGCCCGCGGGGCCGGTGGCCGAGGGGCGGGCCCCGGGGTGCCCGTGCGCGCTGGCGCGTCCGGCGGCCGGGGCGCGGGCGCGGTGGAGGGCGCCGCCTCGGCGGCGGGCCGGGGGACCGGGGCGGCCTCGTCCGGCGGCGCGGGTGCGGGGCCGGCCGAGGCGGCGTCGGGCGGTGGGGTGCGTGTGGGCCCGGCCGTCGTGGGCGGCGGGGCCGGGGCGGGCTCGGGGACGGGCTCCGGAACGGGTGCGGGCTCCGGCCGCTCCTGGGACCAGCCCAGGTACGAGCCGCAGTTGCCGCAGAAGTCGTCGCTCTCCCCGTTGGCCGACCCGCACGCCGGACATGAACGCATCGCTTCAGGCCTCTCTCTGGTCTTCGGGCCGGTCGTGGGGCCGGTCGTCGGGCGGGCCCGGCAGGACCTCGACCCGGCAGGTGAGGTGGACGGGGCACGACGCCGCGACGACGTCCAGGATCTGGTCCTCGTCCACCCGCGCCGCGCGCACCGGCCAGACCCGCACCCGCAGTTCGCCCGGAGGCGCGCCCGGAAGCTCCGTGCCGGCCGTGGACGACCAGGCCGCGCCGCCGCCGTCCGAGATGTCGCAGTGCACGCCGAAGCAGAGCCGGAGCCGCTCGGCCAGTCCCCGGCGGGTGCCGCGCCACCGGTGCAGCTCCACCGCGCGGACGACGACGGCCCGCCGCAGCTCCTCGGGCCAGGCCGCGTCGGCGTCCACCCCGACCCAGGACGACAGCCACGGCAGGAAGTCCGCGGGCGCCAGGGCCGGATCGAAGTAGGCGGGCAGGTTGTCCAGCGTGGACAGCACCGGCGCCAGGACGGTGTCGAGCCCCGCGGTGAACCGCTGGGCCAGATCGTCGTCGGCGTAGATCGCGGGCAGCAGTTCGCCGATCGGGTAGCGCGTCGGCAGGCCGGGTACGGCGGACCTCGTCATGACAGGTCGTCCGGTCCGGCCGCGGTGACCACCACTTGGTGCTGGTAGGAGAAGACCAGCGCGTCGCGCGCCACGTCGATCCGGTCGGCCGGTGCGCCGCGCCGGCCCGTGACCGGGTCCGCCGGGAACAGCCGTACCTCCTCGACCAGTCGGGCGCCCGCCACCCCTTGGAGCACGGCGAACACCTCCCCGTACTGCACGGGCCGGCCGAACGGCCAGCCCGCGCCGTCGGTGCCGCCGCGCAGCGGGTCGAGGCGGCGGAAGAGCGCGGTCAGCGCGTCCTCGCGGACCCGGTCCACCTCGCCGGGCGCCGCCACCAGCCGGGCGACCACCGTGACGCCCTGGTAGGCCGGGGGTTCCACGACCAGCCGGGTACCGACCAGCCGGCGCTCGTCCAGCCGCCCGGCGATCGCGGCCAGCACCTGGTCGGAGGGGATCAGCTGCTCGAACCGCAGCCGGTCGCCCTCGTCGGCGACCGCGTCGGGCACCACCAGGACGCGGACGGCGCCGGGTTCACCCGCCGCGGCCGGCAGACACCGCACCCGCCGTACCGACGGGGCCGCCTGCGCCGCGATGAGCTCGTAGTCCTCGGCGGTGACCGCCCGCTCCTGGACCCGCAGCACGTTCGGCGCCCGCAGTTTGGCGTTCTCGACGCTCTCGCCGTCCACCCCGCCGCGGGCCGCCTCCCGGTTGCCGACCCCGGCGACGTACGGCACGGAGCTGCGCAGGACCGAGATCGCGCCCCGGGCGACGTTCCCGGCGGCGCCGCCCCCCGTCCGGTAGCGGGGGACCCGCAGCTGCGCACCCTTCTCCGGGACCGCGCCGTAGGGGCGCATCGTCCCGTCCGCCTCGCGCACAGCGGGCGGGAACGTGAACTCGCCGGAGGTGGCGTCGATCCGTACGTGCCGGTCGTCGGGCGAGGAGGCCCCGAAGTGCTCGACGGCCGTCCAGGTCTGCCAGCCGTCGGCCGAGGACACCTCGACCACCGGCGCATCGCCGTCGAGCAGCAGGGGCGGGCGGCTCAGGGTGAAACGCTGCCCCGCGACCCCCGCGGAGACACCCAGGGGCACGTCACGGACCACCTCCGCGTGCTCGACGGTCGCGGTGCCGCCGACCGTGAACACCTCAGCCTCCCGGACCGTCGGGGACTCCGAGTAGAACGGCTGGCCGGTCGCCGGCTCCACGACCCGGCAGCGCAGCCACCCGGCCCGGGTCCCCGCGACCACCGAAGCGGTGTGCGCGCCCGGCACGAACACCGTCACCTCACCGGGGCGGTTCAGCCCGCCCGTGGTGTCGGTAGCGGTCTCGCACACGGCCCAGCGCGCCCCGTCCCAGGCCTCCCACACCAGCGGAGGCTGGCGCGGGTCGACGCCGACACCCTCGACCCGGCTGTCCAGCCGCACGGTGACGACGCACCGCGGCACGGCCGTGGGCAGACCGAACAGCACGGCGTCCCCGGGGGCCGGCTGCGGCTGGAAGCACGGGATGTCCGCACCGGAGGCGAGATGCGCCGTCCGGTCGGTCTGGCCCCCTGACGCGGGCGCGGTGACCAGGCGGACCAGCGAGCTCGGCACGATCGGCAGATCCTCGGTGGTGGAGAACACCACCGCCTCCTGCGCCTCACCACCCGCGGTGGCCACTTCGGTGCCCGCCCCCAGGTGGACCGTCTCCGCCTGCGGGGCCGACAGCCAGAAGTCGACGTCGGCCCGCGCCGCGGCCGGCGGGAACAGCGTCACACCGAGCAGGTCCAGGAAGGCCGCGTAGTTCTTCTCCGGCACCCGGTTCAGCCGGTACAGCAGCTGGTCGACCATGTACGCGAAGGTCTCGATGAGGGTGACCCCGGGATCGGAGACGTTGTGGTCGGTCCACTCGGGCGACCGCTGCTGGACGTACCTCTTCGCTTCGTCCACCAGCTGCTGGAAGCGCCGGTCGTCCAGATTGGGGGAGGGCAGTGCCATCAGCTCACTCCTGCGTCCTCGGAACCCTCCGAGGACGGGATCGTGTAGAAGGGGAAGACGAGGTTGCGGAGGTCGTTCGTGGAGCGCACCGTGTACCGCACGTCGATGTAGAGGGTGCCCTCGTCGATCGTGTCGAAGGCGATCACCACGTCGGTCACCTCGATGCGGGGTTCCCAGCGCTCCAGCGCGGTCCGCGTCTCCTGCGCGATCCGCCCGGCCGTCGCGCCGTCGCCGGGCGCGAAGACGTAGTCGTGGATGCCGCAGCCGAACTCCGGCCGCATCGGGCGCTCCCCGGGGGCGGTACCGAGCACCAGCCGGATCGCCTCCTCGATCTCCCGGTCGCGCTCGACCATGCCGATGCCCCCCGTGGGGCCCACCCGCAGCGGGAAGCCCCAGCCGCGGCCGATGAAGTGCCCGCTCACAGCGGTCCCCCGATCAGGACGTTCGGCGCCCCGGTCAGGATGGCCGCCCCGCAGGTGGTGGTGTCCCGTACGCGGGCCGCGGGCAGCCCGCCGATCAGGACCACGCCGGTCACCGCGGCGGCCGGGTTCGGCATGACGACGTTGCCGGGCCCCAGCGCCGCGTGCGGCGGCACCACGCACACGTGCAGGCTTCCCGTGACGGCGGCCGGCCGGCCGCCGATCAGCACGGTGGCGACGGCGGCCGCGGCCCCCGGGGGCGGGGTGCCGACGGCTCCGCCGTGGACGGTGGTGTCGCCCATGCGGGCCGCAGCTGGCATCGTCGCTACTCCTTGGGTCGGTCGCGGGTGCTTCTGTGGTGTGGCGCGGGTCAGTTGATGCGGATGAGCTTGGCCTTCAGGACGGCGAGCAGACCTCCCTCGACGGTGACGTCCGCCTTCCCGTTGACGGTCACCGAGCGGCCGTTGATGGTCACGTCCCCGGTGCCCGCGTCGAGCGTGATGCCGGTGGGGGAGAGGGTCACGGAACTCAGCGCCCGGGTACCGCCGGGGCCGTACACCGTCAGCTCGATCCGGTCCCGGCGCTCGTCCAGCATGACCTCCAGCCGCTTGTCACCGCTGGCCAGCCGGACACCGGACGGGCCGCGCGGGGCGTCCAGCAGCTCCAGCCGGTTGCCCGAACGGGACACCAGGGAACGGCGGTTGACCTTCCCGCTGGCCGGGTCGATCAGCGGCACGTCGTGCGGCGACGGCTTGTCGACCCCGTTGTAGAGGCCGCCCAGCACATACGGACTGTCCAGGAGCCCCTGCTCGAACCCGACGAGCACCTCGTCGTTGACCTCGGGGCTGAACACCCCGCCACCGCCCTGGCCGCCCCACTGCACCGTACGCACCCAGTCGGTCACGTACGTGTCGTCGAGCCAGGGGAACGTCAGCTTGACCCAGCCGCGCTGGGAGCCGCCCTCGCGTACGTCGGTGACGACACCGATCGCCAGCCCCGGCATGCGCGGGCCCCGGGGCGGCGCGTTGCCCTCGGTGGCCAGCCCGGCCAGCGACCGGTCGGAGGCCGCGCTGACCAGGACGGTCGTGCGGTAGCCGCCGTGCGGGTCGAGGACGTGGTGCGCCGCCGTCGCCGTGTAGCGCCCGGAGAACGCCGGCCCCGCGGTGGCCAGCGACACGGGCTCCCCGGCACGGAGCTGCGGATCACCCTTGGCGACGGCCTCGATCTCGCCGAACCCCGAGCTCACCGCCGCCGCGACGGCGCCCGCCACGGCCGTGGTCTCCGCCTGGGTGCGGTACGGGGTGTCCGCGACGGTCGTCCGGGCGGACGCGCCGAACGCGCGGCCCGCCACCGAAGGGCTCAGCCCGGGCACGACGGTCGTACTGCGCACCGACGGCTGCCGGGCCACCAGGGGCGTCTTCGTCGTGACGTTCCAGCCGCGCACCTCGACGTCGTCCGCGCCGTCCGCGCTGGTCAGCACGGCTCGCAGCGCCAGCAGGTTGTCCCCGTAGGCCAGTTCGACCGTGCCGCCCGACGCGGCGGGCTCGGGCTTCACGAACTGCAGCGTGCCCGTCTCGTCGATGCGCACCAGGGCGCCGCTCTCCCCGGCGAGCTGCTGGAGGAACTCCCAGTCGGAGACGTTGGCCTGGGTCAGCTGCTGGTGCGTGATCGGCGCGGCCTCGACCCGTCCGCAGGGGAGCCCGGCGCCCGCGGCCACCTTGCGCACGATGTCGGCGGTCCGCATGTTGCGGAACGCCCGTACCCGGCGGCCGCGTCGGAGCCGGTGCGCCTTGGAGTACGCCCGGATCACGGTGAACGTGCCGGTCGTGTCGCTGTCCAGCTCCACGGCCGTCACCTCCCCGGTGAACAGCCGCTCCCGCGTACGGTCCTCCACGGTCACCACCGAGATTTTCACCGGGGTGCCGATGGTGATCCCGGTAGCGGTGAGCAGCTTGTGGTCCGGGTCGCGGTAGGTCAGCAGGGCGGTGTCCGGCAGGTTGACGTTCTCGTCGACCACGCAGCTCACCAGCTGGGCCACCCAGGCGGCCGGCAGTTCGCCGGGGGCCTCGACGATCGGGTCGGCCGCGAAGGACCGGGCTCCGGTGATCACGAGAACTCCCTGTGCGACGGCTCGTCGGTGGCGGGCACGATCAGTTCCGTACCAGGGGTGAGGGTCATCGGATCGTCGATGTCGTTGGCCTCCGCGATCGTGCGCCACCGGGTGGCGTCCCCGTACTCGCGCCAGGCCAGCAGGGCCAGGCTGTCCCCGGCCACCACCCGGTGCGTGCGGCGTGCGTCGCGCGAGCCCGAGGTGGGGTTCTGGCCGGCCGGGTCGACGCTCGCCTCCTCGATGGACAGCGAGCAGGTCGCGCGGAGCGGCTTCCCGTCGACGTCGAACAGCGTGTACGAGACCGCGAGGTTGGACATCACCCCGTCGAACGACGTCGTCTTCGACGTCCCCCAGTCGAACCGCACCCACGGACTGGCGGGCGTCTTGCTCGCCAGGCTGCTGGGCGTGGGCACACACGCCAGCATCAGCTGCTCCACCGCCTGCTCCACCGAGTTGTCATGGGTGGCCGTGGCGTCGAGGAAGACGTCCAGGGACAGCGAGCGTGGTCCGCTGCCGACGAACTCGGGCAGGGCGGACTGCCCGGCCATCCGGGACGGGGTGCGCCGCCACTCGGTGCTCTTGCTCAGCGACAGCGTGGCGGGGTTGAACTGCAGGGTGAGCCGGGCGAGGGTGCCGCCCGGCCGGGCCCCGACCGCCGCCGGCGGTTCCATGATCGTCAGCTGGGCGCGGGCCCTGCTGCTGCGGCCGAGGGGGGACACGCGGTTCCTCCTTCCGGGAGGGTGGGTCGACGACGGGCGGATACGGGGACGTCGGGGGCAGGAGGGTTCGGGAGGGTTCAGGTCGGTTCAGGACGGGCTCAGGCCCTCGTGTGCGATCTCCAGCGTCTCGACGGCCGCCTGGGAGTTCGCCGGATCGAACGACGGGCCCTGCCAGCGGACCGGCACGATGCCTTGGACCTGCCAGCTGATGATGCGGCTGAGGTCCGGTCTGAGCGCCACGATCTCGCCGTCCTTGGGCTCGACCCGCTGGATGATCTCGTTCAGCCAGCGCGCGATCTTGGTCGTGTCGGCGGTGACCGGCCGGGTCAGCGTGATGTTGGTCCAGGTGATGCGACCCGGCAGCTGCCACGCGAAGCCGTTGTTGCCGCCCTCGGCGTACTGCTCCATCTCCACCTCGGCCCCGAGACCCGAGCAGGTGTGGAAGGCCCCCAGGTCGTTGCCTCCGATGACGAGCCGGAAGAACACGCTCGTCGCGAAGATGTTGTCCGTCATCCGCTTCTCTCCTTGCCGTTCCCTGCGGGCCGTCAGCGCCGGCCGTCGTACAGCCGGCCGGACCGTTCGAGGCCCCGCCGCATGTCGGCGCGGAGCAGCCGGCTCACCGGTTCGAGCAGCCTGCGGGCGAGTTCCTCCAGGTCGGGGCCGGGGGCCGGGTGCGCCGCCGCCGACGTCGTGGCGGTGCGGGTTGCCGGTCCGGGTCCCTTCGCCGGTGCGGCCGGTGTCCGGGCGGGGACGGCGGTCACGGGGACTCCCGCGATCCCCGCCTCGGCCGCCGCCCGTTGCAGGGCCGTCCGCTGGACGGCCGCCTGCGCCGGCCGGGCCCCGGTGGCGGGTGCCGGGGGCACGGAGCGGGCGTCGTGGGCCGGGGGCACGGGCCGGGCGTCGTGGGCCGGGGCGCGCCGGGTGACCCGGACGGCCGGGAGCTGCGGATCGGCGACCGGACCCGGGGCGGGGACGGCCGGGGGACCGGCCGCCGGTGCGGGACCGGGCCCGGCGGCCACCGGCACGGACAGCCGCTGGATCGGCACGGCGGGAGCCCCCGGACCGGCGGAGGCCGGCGGGTGAGGGCGTACGACCGGCAGTGGCGGACCGGACGGGGAGGGGCGGGGGGAGGAGGACGGGGACGGCGCGGGCCGTCCTCCGGCGGGCGCCGACGGCAGCGGCCGCCCCGCCCCTTCCGCGCGCACCGCGTGCGCCGGGGAGACGGGGGAGCCGGTCATGGGTCGGACCACCGGGGCGGCGGGCGTGCCCGGTCCGCCGGACGTCCCCGGTCCGCCGGGCGTGGCGGTCGTCGGTCCCGGGCCGGGGGCGCTTCCGGAGGGGCTTGTCGTGGGCGACGCGGGCGACGCGGGCGGTGCGGGGGTCTGCGGGGTGGCCGTACGGGAACGCCGGAGACGCGGGCCGCTCCTGGCGGGCGTCGGGCCCGTGCGCGACGGTGAGGGGGAGGGGGCGTCGGGCGGCTCCACGGGCGTCGGCTCGCGCCGCCAGGCGGCCTTCACGACCGGCCGGGCGGGTGCTTCGGCACCGGCGGCCGGGGGCGGCGCGGTGAATCCCTCGCCCGCACCGGTGCTGACGCTCAACGGCCGGTCCGCCAGCAGCGACCGCGACCGCTGGACGACGGCGGGAGCGGTGGGGGCGGTGGACGGTGCTGTGGCCGGGGTGTCGGCGCCGCCGGACGCGGAGGCGCGCACGCCCGGGAGCGCCGGGGCGATGCGGCGGGCCACCGCCGTCCTGGTCGCCGGTGCCGGGTTCGGTGCGGGAGAGGAAGCGGTGCCGGTCCGCCGGTTCCTGGCCGGGGTGCGCGGGCCGGGGCCGGAGGGCTGCCGTACGACGGCTTCGCGGCCGTCAGCGGGCCGTTCACGGCTGTCCGAGATGGTGGCCTCCGCGACCACGGGCCCGCTACGGAGGGCGCGCTGCACCGCCGGGAGCGGCTCGGCGGACCGTCCGGGCAGCGCCGGAGGCTCGGGTGCCCGTACCGGCGTCGCGGCGGCCGCACCCGTCCGCGGGGGTTCGGGTGTGGAGCGCGGGCCCGCGTCCGACGGCTCATGCGCTGCCGGGCCGGGACCGACCCCCGGGTCCGTCCGGCGCCGCACCGGACGGCCGGTGCCGAGCAGCGGTGCGGACCCTCGCGCCGGGGGTTCGGACCCGGCCGTGGGGGGCAGCGCCGCCAAGGGGGCGCCGATCCCCCCGCGCGCACGTGACGGGTCCGCGGGCGCGCCCGGGCGCCCGGACCGGGTGGCGGGGGTGGTGCCGTGCTGCTCGGTGCGGGCGGAGGAACGCGGCGGTGCGGAAGGAGCCGAGGAGCGCGGCGGTGCGGAAGGAGCCGAGGAGCGCGGCGGGCCGCCCGCCTCCTCCCGCGTCGACGAGGGCCGCGCCGGTCCACGAGGCGCTCCCGCTCCCGGAGTCGCGGCCGCAGCCGAAGAAGGAGAGCCCTCGGGGACGGACCGGTGCAGTACGGGCATCGCCGCGCCCTCCCCGACCGGCGCACCGGGCCCGGGACCGGCCGGACGGGCGCCCTGTCCGCCGACGGACGGCACGGCGCCGGAGGGCAGTTCACGCAGGGGCGCGCCCAGGGCCGTTCGTACCGTCCCGGGGCGCGGCGCGGGGACGTCCCGCCGGACGCCGGTACCGGTCGGTGCGTCTCCCGGGGTGCGCGGCGCCTCGTCCCGCGCGGCCGACGAGGGCCCCGGGGCGGTCGGTGCCGGGACGGGGTTCCGGGTGCGGTCGACGGCTGCCGGGACCGCGGCGACCTGACGCAGGGCCATCACCGGACGCCGTGCCACCACCAGGGACGGGCGGACCGGGTGCGGGCGTACGGCCGCCGGACGGGCACGCGGCGACGGAGAGGGCAGCGAGGGCACGGGGGCTTCTCGGCCGGTCCCCGGCGCGCGTCCCGGCCCGGCGTCCCGGGTGTCCTGAGGGCCGTCGGCCGCCGGGGCGCCGACCGGCCGACGCTGGACTGGGGGTGCGGACGGCACGGGCGATCCGCTCCGGGACTCCGGCGTACGCGCCGGTCCGCCCGGCCGCCGCGCGGACCGGGTGCCGCGACCCGGCGTGGTCGCGGGGACGGACGTGGCGGGGGCGCCGGACGCGACGGGAAGACCGAAGGAGCCGGACGACGGGCCGGAGGGACCGGAAGGTCCCGCCGACGGCCGGGGCGACGGTCGAACCGACGGCCGATCCGACCGCTCAGCCACCGGCTCCGGCTCCGGCTCCGGAGCGATCGCGCGCAGCAGCAGCGGGCCGCCGCCCTGGGACGTCGTACGGGCCGGGGGAGCCGGGCGGGTCACCCCGTGGATCAGCCCCACCGGGGCGGAGGGCAGCACCGCGTGGCCCAGTTCGCCGCCGAACGCGGGGTTCTGCCAGGAGGCGAGCCCCGACCGGAACCGCAGGCCGTCGCTCACGCCGATCGAGGACCGCGCCACGGTCACCGTCGGCGGTGCGACCCGCTGCCAGCCGCCGTCCCAGTCGTCGCCCCGCGCCCCGGCCACCGGTACGGCGTCCGAGGGGCCGTCGCCGGAACCGCCGGAACCGCCGGGCCCCTCAGGCAGGACGGCCGGGGCAGCGCGGTGCTCCTCCCGCCGGAACCAGCCGCCCAAGCCCATACGATCAACCGCCTTCGTTGGCGCGGGTGTTGATCCGCGCGATCTCCCTCACCCACTGCTGACGCTCGCCGTGGGTGAGGTCGAGAATGTCCTCGAGCCGCCAGTGGAAGTGGTAGGCGACGTACGCGATCTCCTCCCGCAGCCGGGGAAGCGCGTACGTCACGATTCCCCCAGGCGCCCACCGGAGAGGTCCACCTCGAACGAGCCGTGGCACAGCGGGCAGGTCACAGCGGCGTGCGTGTGGCCCTCGCTGTTGATGCGCCGGTAGAAGTCCTGGAGGAACGCCACGTCCGTGGCGTACATCCGCTCGACCACCCCGGCGTGCACATCGGTGACCGTGCCGAGCTGGGTGATCACCTGGCTCAGCAGGACCACGCTCAGATACGCCGGGTTCTCCTTGACGCGCAGGTCGATCTGCGGCCGCAGCTCGTCCCGGGCGGTCGCCAGACGCATCGTGCCGTGCCGGTGCACCGTGCCCTCGTCGTCGACGTAACCGCGCGGCAGCTCGAACTCGAACTCGGTGCGCAGCTCCTGCCGTTCCCGCGCCGGGGCCGGCGCGGTCTCCCGGTGCGCAGGCGCGGCGGGAGCCGTGGCGTCGAGGATCTCGTCCAGGCCGCCCGCCGTGACCGTCCGTCGCCTCATTCGACCACGATCTCCTCGAAGGTGATGGTCACGGTCTCGGTGGCCGCGCTGGACTCGCCGGCCTTCAGCGACGGGCCCTCCCACTTGCTGGCCCAGCCCTGCATCAGCTGGATGCGCCGCACCGTCTCGCCCGTCGAGTCCTTGATCTCGATGGTGAGGTTCTGCCGCGCGGTGTCGACGGCGCCGTTGTTCAGGGTCTCCTTGATCCAGGTGGTGAACTCGCTGCTCTTGTCGAGCCCGCGGGTGATCGTCACCTCGCCCGCCTGACGGGCGCCCGGCTGCTTGCGGATGATCTGCTTGCCCTCCGCGGTCACCTGGCGGACCTCGACGACCTCCTCCTCGACGGTCATCCCGCTGATCTCCTGGATGGACTCGACGAGATAGCCGCCCAGCTGCACGCCGAAGACGTGGGTGGAAAGAGCGTCGCCCTCTGCCATGATTCCGTGTCACCTTTTCGTTCGGGTGGTCCGAGGACCGGTTCGTGGGAAAGCCGCGGGACCCCGCGGGTCACTCGTCGACGAGGCTCGTGCTGTCGGAGAACTGGGCGAGGCGGAACACCACGAACTCGGCCGGCTTCACCGGGGCGACGCCGATCTCGCACACCACCCGGCCGAGGTCGATCGACTCCTGCGGGTTGTTCTGCCGGTCGCACCTGACGTAGAACGCCTCCTCCGCCGTACGGCCGAAGAGCGCGCCCCGGCGCCACTCCTCCGTGAGGAACGCGGTGACGTTGCGCCGGATGCTCGACCACAGCCGGTCGTCGTTCGGCTCGAACACGACCCACTGGGTGCCCAGCAGGATCGACTCCTCCAGGTAGTTGAAGAGGCGTCGCACGTTGAGGTAGCGCCATGCCGGGTCCGAGGAGAGCGTCCGCGCCCCCCAGATCCGGATACCGCGCCCCGGGAAGGCCCGGACACAGTTGACGCCGATCGGGTTGAGCAGGTCCTGCTCGCCCTTGCTGAGGCGGAGCTCCAGGTCCACCGCACCGCGGATGACCTCGTTGGCCGGCGCCTTGTGCACCCCGCGCTCGGCGTCGCTGCGCGCCCACACCCCGGCGACGTGACCGCTCGGCGGCACCAGCGTGTTCCGGCCTGTCGCCGGGTCGAAGACCTTGACCCAGGGGTAGTACACGGTGGCGTACCGCGAATCGAACCCGGCGTCGTCGTTGCGCCAGGTACGGACCCGCTGCGCGTTCATCGACGGCGGGGTGTCCAGGACGGCGACCCGGTCGCCCATCTGCTCGCAGTGCGCGATCACGGCGAGCTGGACGGTCTTGACGCCCTCCGCGTCCAGGTCGCCCCGCCGGTGCGCGCTCATCAGGTCCGGGACCGCGACCATGGTGATCTCGTCGATCGCCTCCAGGCCGGCGAAGCCGGTACGCGCCGCCGCGTCACCGACGTACTCCGCCGCGTCGAGCCGGGCGACACCGGTGCCCGGCGCGGGGGACGCCACCAGGCCGACGCTCTGCCGCTCCGGGCGGCTCTGGGCCGCGCCCGCCTGCTCGGCGACCTCGATGAGCTTCGACTCGCGGACCTGGTTGACCAGGTAGCCCTTGACGCTCTTACGGGTCGAGGCCTCGTAGGTCTCCACCACCTTGCCGCTCTGCCGCACCAGCAGCCGGAATCGGTCCTCCGGAGGGTTCTCGCCCTCCGCGTCGGCGACCTCGACCGAGACGTCGGGGCCGGCACCGGGCCGGGCCGAGACGAGGAACCCGCCGATCGCCACCGGCGCGGCCGGCTGTGCGGCGGCCTCCCCCTCGGCGCCCTGGGCGGGCCCGCCGACGCGGACGATGTAGGCCGTGCCGCCGCCGTTGGCGAAGTAGCCGTAGACCGCGTGCGCGAGGTAGGTGTCCGGGGTGAAGGTGCCGAACTGCTGGACGTACTGGTCCCAGTTCGTCACCAGCGTCGGCCGGTGGAAGGGGCCGGACTCCGCGAAGCCGACGAAGGCTGCCACGGCGGTGCCGACTCCCTCGATGGGCCGTGCTCCGGACTGCACCTCCTCCACGTAGACACCCGGGGTGAGGTACGACGGCATGCTCGCTCCTTCGGCTGGCCCACTCGGTCACTGCCGAGTCTCACCGGGCCGTCACGGTGCCGAACAGGCCCGAAGGTCCTGGAGGCAGGGCAGAGGACACTGCCTTCCCGGGCACCCGGAGCGGGCCGTGACTGCCCGACAGGGCCCCGTGGGAGGGGGCGGGTCAGGGCCGCGGGCCGCCCCCACCGCCCCGTCCGCCGTCCAGCCAGGGCCCGAACTCGCTCTCCAGCACCAGCCGTCCGAGCTTCCGGTACTCCTGGAGGACCGCCGAGACGACCTGCTCCATACCGAGTGGACGGCCGGTCTCCGCCGCCAGATAGGCGGCCGTCACCGCGCACGCACGGATGGAGCCGCCCGCCAGCTCGAAACGCCGCGCGCAGAACGGCAGGTCCAGGTCGGCGTCGCGCGGCAACTCCGCCCCGAGGCACCGGTCCCACAGGGCGAGCCGCTGCGCCTCGTCGGGCATGGGGAACTCCGCGACCACGTCGAGCCGGCGGGTGAACGCCTCGTCGAGGTTGGCCCGCAGATTGGTGGTGAGCACGGCGATGCCGTCGAACGACTCCATGCGCTGGAGCAGGTAGGCCGACTCCACGTTCGCGTGGCGGTCGTGCGCGTCCTTGACCTGCGAGCGCTTCCCGAACACCGCGTCAGCCTCGTCGAAGAGGAGGATGCCGTTCACCTCGGCCGCCTCGACGAAGATCCGCTCCAGGTTCTTCTCGGTCTCCCCGATGTACTTGTCCACGACCGTGGACAGGTCCACCACATAGAGCTCCATGCCGAGTTCGGCGGCCACCACCTCGGCGGACATCGTCTTACCGGTACCGGACTCACCGGCGAACAGGGCGATCACGCCCCGCCCCCGGCCGCCGCCCGGACGCATCCTCCACCGCCCGAGCACCTGCTCGCGGTGGCGGGCCCGCAGCGCGAGTTCGCCCAGCTGACGGCGGGTCGCCGGGGGCAGGACCAGATCGTCCCAGCCGACGGCGGGCTCGATGCGGCGGGCGAGGCGCTCCAGTCCCGCACTGTTCTGGGCCCGTACGGCGGCCCGCAGATCCGCCGCCCCCACCGGCCGCCGCTCCAGCGCAGCCGTCCGGGTGGCGACGGCGGCCGCCTTGCGTATCTGGTCCGCGTCCAGGCGGTAGGCGGCCACGGCGTCGGCGAGTTCGCCGCTGAGCGGGACGACGCCGCCCGGTGCGGCCCCGGCGTCCGCCAGGGCCCGCGCCCACTGGGACACCCGCCGTGCGGGCGGCGGTGGGGCGACGCCGAAGAGCACGGGGCTGTCCGTGGTCCACAGCGGGTCCCAGCCCTTGACCCCGTGCACGACCAGCGGGACACCGGCCGCCGCCCGGCACAGGTCACGCAGGAGCCGGGAACGCTGCGGGAGTTGGGGTTCCAGGGCCTCGACCGGGCCGAGGACGAGACCGCCGCCGCTCAGCCGGGCCTCCGTGACCAGGGCGTGGGCGAGCCGCGCCGGCACCGGATCCGCCACCAGGGCCGCCGGGTCGACGACCAGCGGGCGACGGCCCGCGGCCAGCAGGGCGTCGACCGCCAGCCGGGCCGGGTCACCGCCCCTGTCCAGCAGGTACACCAGCCCGCTGCCGGTCCCCACCGCCCCGGCCACCCGCGCGGCCTGCCCGGTGTCCGCCTCCGCCTCCCCCCGGCCGACACGGACCACGCCACGCAGCTGACCCGCGATCTCGTCGTCACCGAGCAGATGCGCGGTCACCCGGTCGGGCACCCGCAGCACCCGCGACAACAGCGGCAGCCCGGGCTCCTCGATCTCCAGGATGCCGCCCGTGACGAGCGGCGCCGACGGCGAGAGACGGAACCGCCCCGGCCCCGCGACCGGAAGCCCGCACAGGTCCAGGGCGAGGCCGACGGTCGGCCGGCGCCGGGTCAGGTCGTCGTTGAGGTAGCCGTACAGGCGCTCGAACCGGGCGTCGACGTCGGGGGCCATCGCCACCAGCAGCAGCTCCACGTCCAGCGGCAGCAGACCGAAGTCCAGCGCGAGCCGGCCGAGCCTGCCGTCCGGCGCGAGCGGCCCCGGCTCCTCACCGTCCGGCGGCGCCGGGTGGAACGCGGACGGGGACTCCAGGATCCGCTCGGCCGCCTCGGGGGTCAGATACTGCCCCCGGTAGGGATCGTCCGGATCCGGGTCCACGGCACGGCGCGCGGCCACGGCCCGCCGCACCCGCCGCTCCACGCCGCTCAGCCGTTCCCACAGGTCCTGGAGCCCGGACGCGGCGGCACCGGGCCGTTCCCGTACGCCCTGCGTCATCGCCTACCGCCCTCGCGCCGACGGCGGACCGCCGGTGGCAGCCGGTCGCGCTCGGCGGCGAACCCCTCGGCGCCGGGGTCGCCGACGCCCGTGTAGCGCAGCCTGCGCCCGGGGCCGGGCTCCACGGCGTCGACCGCCGCCGAGGCCCGTACCACCAGGCCCTCGGTGACCGGCGGGCCCACCGAGGTCTGCTCGCCGGCCAGCGGCGCCGAGACCCGCAGCACGATCGAGGGCTTGAGCTCGCCGCCGAGAGCGGACCACACGTCCGCCGCCGAAGGGCCGTCCGTGCCGGGGCCCGCCGCGTCGATGCCCACGGTGAGACCGAGCTCGGCGAGGCTGCCCGTGTGCAGCCGGGCGGGCAGGACGTCCGTCCGGATCAGACAGCGCAACACCTCGGACAGCAGGCGGTGTTCGTCCTGCGGCCGATTGGTCCAGGCGGTGACCAGATAGGTCAGCCCGAACCAGCGCGGCGGGTGGCGGCGGCCGACGACCGCCCCCTCACCGTCGTACACCTCCGTCGTCCCGGTCCGCCGCCGGGCCACCTCCTCCCGGATGTCGTACAGGAAGACGCTGATGGTCGGGGCGTTGCGCCGGGCCGACCAGTCCCGGGTGGGCGCGTCGAAGACGATCTCGACACCGCTCTCCTGGAGACCGGCCTCCACCAGCAGCAGCCGCAGCCCCTCGTCGATCTCGTGGATCACCGCCGCACCACCTCGTCCGGCGGCCCGATGGTGCCGCTCACGACCAGGAACGTGGTGGTGACCGGGCTGAACCCGGGGCCCGTCGCCGTGATGGTGCGCGGGCCGGTCTGGTCCTTGAAGAGGATCAGCAGCTGGCCGGTGAACGTCCGGTCGGCCCGGGGGACCACCGGCGGAGCCGCCGCCGTGATGCCCGGCTTCCAGGTCAGCGTCACCGGCGCGCCGGGCGGGAAGTCCTTGCCCCGCACCGAGGTCACGAAACCGGGCTTGCCGACGTTCGGCACCGCGACGATCTCGGGCCGGAGGATGCGCAGCGTGGTCCGGGCGGTGTTGTCGCGCGGGTCCGCGTCGGTGCCGGTCGTGGTCAGGGTGCCGGTGACCCTCGCCCGCAGCGCCTTGTCCGGCGACAGCACCACCCGTACGACCGTGGACGCCCCGGGCGCCAGGTCACCCAGCGCGCAGACGCCGTCGCCGCAGCCGGCGGGCAGCGGTCCGGCCGGGACGCCCGCGGGCAGGCCGAGCCGCAGCCGGAGACCGGTCGCGAGGGCGTTCCTCCCGTTGCGCACGGTGTAGGTCACCACGACCCGGCCGCCCACGAAGCCGGGGTTCGGCTGGGCCGCGACGGTCAGGCCGGGGCCCGCCGCCGGCGGGGCCGGGGCCGGAGGAGCCGGGGCGGGAGCGGGAGGCGTCGGAGCGGGGGAAGGCGGCGTCGGCGTGTCCGTGGGCGTCGGTGTGGGGGTCGGGGTCGGGGTGACGGCGTCGACCGGGACGACGGTGTCGGCGGCGTTGTCGGTGGGGCTGGGATCGACGACCGACCCGGCGACGGACCACCCGATGCGCTGCTCACCCGTCGTCACCCCGGTCACCTCGACGGTCACCGGCACGCTCGCACCGGGCGCGAGGACGCCCAGGTCGCACTGGGGGGAGCCGACCGGGCAGGGACCGGACGGCGTGGTCAGCGTGTCGACGCGGACACCGGGCGGGGCGTCCGCGGTGAACGTCGTCCGCGGTGAGGGCGACGGGCCGTGGTTGGTGACGGTGACGGTCAGGGAGGTGGACGCACCCTCCTCCACCCGCGGCCCGGTGGGCGGGGCGGTCACCGCCAGGTCGACCGACTGCTGGTAGGCGGGCTCCTTCTGCCGCCCCGGCAGCCCCGAGGTGAGCGGCGTCAGCTCGCCCGACGCGAGGTCCAGGGCGGACAGCGCCTCCGGCGAGTTCGGCGCGAGCGCGCGGCGCGCGCTCAGCAGCAGCCGGCTCCCGTCGGGCGACCAGGCGACGTCGCGCGGTTGGAACGGCCCGGTGGCGGAGGTGTCCGGCAACGTCCGGCCGCAGGCGCCCGGGTCGCCCCGCAGCGCGGCCGGCAGCACGACCTGGCAGCCGCCGCCCGTCACCGATGTGACGACGACGCCGGTCCGCTCGTTGACGCGGCCCCCGCCGTCCTTCCGGTTGAAGGCCAGCGTCAGGCCGTCCGGGGAGAAGGCCGGACTGTCGTCGATCACGTCGCAGGGACCGGGGCAGTGCGCCGCTGTCAGGTCCTGCTGGCGGTCCAGATCGTCTGCCGGTGCGGTCCAGACGTGCTTGTTGCCGCCGAGGCCGCCGATCACCTGGTCGCGCGTGAACGCGAGCGTGCCGCCGTCCGGTGACCAGGTCGGCTGCGCGTCCCCGCCCCGCGACTGCCCGGCGGGGGGCACCACCTCGTCGGTGATCGCCCCGGTGACCGCGTCCGCCACCAGGACCCGGGCCGTCGCGGGTGCGTCGCCGTCCGTGCCGGGCGTGACCCGGGTGAAGGCGATCCGGGTACCGTCCGGCGAGAAGGCCGGATCGGTGTCCCGGTCCAGGGGGCCGCGCCCGGCCAGCGGCATCGCCTCGGGCTTCGCGCCGTCCGCGTCCACCAGCCAGATCCGCTGGATCCGCCCCGCCTCGGTGTCCTCGAACCGGGTCACCACGATGCGCCGGCCGTCCGGCGTGTAGCTCTGCCGTTCGGTCCAGGGATCGAAACCCTCCGCCGGATCGAACAGCGGGTCCAGGGCGGGGTCGGTGTTCGTCTCGGAGGCCGGGTCCTCCTGCAGGAGCGTCATCCCGAGGTTCCGCGGGTCCGAGCCGTCCTGCCGCATGTCCAGCAGGAGCGCCTTGTGGGGCGAGGCGCCGCTCGTACGGGCGACCACCACCGAACCCGTCGCGGCCGGGCCCAGCCAGGTCGGCGAGTCCACCGCGCGGTTCTCGTTGAGGAGCAGCTCCGGGGCCCCGTACGTCTCGGTGCCCACGCGGTAGACGTTGTCGAACGGGTCGCACGAGCAGGTCTGGTCGGGGCTGAGGAAGAGAAGGCCGCCACCGTCCGGCAGCCAGGCGGGCGACTTCGTGCTCCATTCGGCCGGACCACCGGTCAGGACGGCCCGGTCGCCGCCCTTGCCGTCGGTCACCCACAGCCGGGGCTCCAGTTCCTCGCCCGGCCCTCCGCCCGTCTGCAGGGTGAAGGCGACGAGGTCGCGGTGGGCGTCGTCGTCCACCGGGTTCCACGAGGGCTCGGTCGCGTTTCCGGCCGGGGCGTCACTGATCCGGCGCTCCGGGCCGCCGGACAGCGCCCGTTCGTAGATCTGCCGTCCGCGTGCCGGGTCGCTGTCACTGGAGTAGGCGATCAGGGTGCCGTCCGGGGAGAACGTGGGGGAGACCTCGTCGGCGGCCGAGTCGGTGAGCCTTTGCAGCCCCGAACCGTCGGTGCGGACCGTCCACAGGTCGCGCGGCGCGTCCTCGGCGGCGTCGGCGTCCACCGCGTCGAACACCACCGTCGTGCCGTCCGGGGAGAGTTCGGGGTGCTGCGCGTCGAGGCCCCTCGTCAGCCTCCGTACGGAACCGTCCGCCACGCGCAGGTAGACCTGGGGGCGGGCGCCGTCCCGCAGGCTCGTGAAGACCAGCAGGTCGCCCCGGGCCGAGGGCTGCTGGTCGAAGTGGGTCGGCTGCCCCGTACCGAAGAACGGGGCGCTGTTGTCCGTGGCCGTCACCCGGCCCAGGCTGCGGTGCCTGGTCCCGGCGAAGACGATCCGCCCGGTGTCCGCGGCCGGGGCGTCGCCCGGTTCGGCCGCGGCCGCGCGGGCGGAGTCGAGGGGCGCGGAGACGGAACCCGTCACCAGCAGGGGGACCAACAGCACAAGGGCGCCGGTCAGGGCGGCCAGACGGCCGTACCGGACGGCCGGGCCAACGGGGCCGGTCACGGGTCACCTCGCAGTCGGTTCGGGCGGGCCTCATGGCTCTCCACGGACAGCGTCACCGTCCAACGCGGTGAAATACAGGCCGGGAGTACCCGGGGCGGGGGAAGCGGCCTTGCCCTTTCCGGTCATCCCCCCGCCCCGCACCGGGCGCCCCCGTCCCGAGGTGGTGCCGTGCGTCAGATCAGCCCGTTCCGCAGGGCGTAGCCCACGGCGTGCGCCCGGTTGCGCAGGTGCAGCCGCGTCGCCACCTCGTGCAGCACGTTCTTCACGGTCCGCTCGGAGTAGGAGGTCTTCTGGGCGATCTCCGCGGTGTCGAAGCCCTCCGCCACCAGCCGGAGCATGTCCGCCTCACGGGTCGTCAGGGTGGACAGCGTCAGCCCCCGGGGGTCGAGCACCGTGCGCTGCACCCTGCTGACGTGGTCGAGGAGCTTGCCGAGCAGGTCGCCCGGCAGGACCCCCTCCCCCTTCGCCATGGCCGTCACGAGGTGGACGAGTCCGTCCCGGTCGGCCTCGGAGCGGCGTAACACGGCGGCCACCCCGCACTCGATCATCGTCTGCAGGGAACCCGCCTCGAAGAGGCCGACGACCAGTCCCGTGCGGGTCGAGGTGTTGCGCTGCAACCGGTGCAGCAGCCGCACGGTGGGTTCGTCCACCCTGTCCACCACGACCAGCGAGGCCTGGGCGCGGTCCGCCTCGGCGTCCGTGACCAGCTCGATCTCCGGCCGCTGGCGCAGCTGTTGGACGACGCCGGTGTGCAGGATCGGATCCTCCGCGTACACGGCCACGGAGACCCGGGCCGGTGCGGTACGCGTGGCCGGTGCCGGGGCGGCCGGTCCGGTGTGCTGCTGGGGAACCCTCGGCTCGTGCGCCGTCTCTGTGAATATCATCGCTCACTGTCCGTCTTCGTCTGTTTTCTTCGCTCGCCACGCCTGGATGTGCGGTACGGAACCGGGTGCCCTCACGGTCCCCGGGGGGTGGCGGGGGCGGCCGGGGCAGCGCGCCGACGGGCCCTGGGGGCAGCGTCCCTGCCCGGCCGTTGCCCTCCCGTCTCTGCTGCGGGGGCCGCCCGGTCTCCTAGCGTCGGATCGTGACCACATCTGCCGAACTCGCGATCCCCGAGGTGACGGTGTCGCCCGGTGGCGAGGCGACGACGACCCTGACCGTGCGCAACGACAGCGACATCGTCGAGGCCTACGCACTCGAGGTGGTCGGCGACTGCGCCGCGTGGAGCACCGTCGAGCCGGCACGCGTCTCGCTGTACCCCGGCACCTTCGAGCAGGTGACCATCCGGCTCGCCCCGCCCCGGTCGCACGAGGTCCGGGCCGGCCGGACGCCGCTGGGCGTGCGGGTCCTGCCGGCCGAGCACCCCGAGCGGGTGGTGGTGCCCGAGACCACCGTGACCGTCGAGGCGTTCCGCGAGCTGCGGGCGGAGCTGAGCCCCCGGCGCCGGCGCGGCTGGCTCGGCGCCCGGTACCGCACCGCGGTGCAGAACCGGGGGAACACCCCTGTGGAGGTCGGCTTCGCGGCGCGGCAGGCCGGGGAGGACCTCAAGCTCGTCTTCGCACCGGACGGCCGGAGCCTCGCGCCGGGTGAGTCCGCCGACGTACGCCTGCGGGCGCGCACCCGTAAGCCGATCTGGTTCGGTGAGCCGGTGACCTGGCCCTTCGAGGCCGAGGTGGCCGAGGCGGCGGCCGGGGACGGCAGCGCCGAGGAGGAGCACCCCGGGCAGAAGGAGACCCTGCAGGGTGAGTTCCTCCAGCTGCCGGTGTTCCCGAAGTGGCTGCTGATCGTGCTCGCCGCGCTGCTGGCCCTGCTGATCGCCTGGTTCACCCTGGTCCGGCCCGCGGTGCGCAGCGCCGCGAAGGAGGCGGGGACCCAGGCGGCCGAGGAGCAGGTGGCCCGGGGCGCCCAGCAGCAGGGCGGACAGGCGCCGGGCGCGGGCGAGGCAACGGGAGGCCAGGGGACGGGCGGTGGCGAGACCGGCGGCGCCGGTCCCGGCACCGGGGCCGGTACGGGGACGGGCACCGGTTCGGGCAGTGGCACGGGAAGCGGTGCGGGCGACGGGCAGCAGAGCTCGGCGACGATCGACGTACAGACGGCCGGCGGAGCGGAGAAGACCGGGACCTACCGGGTCCCGGCCGGGAAGACCTTCGGCGTCACGGACATCGTGGTGGCCAACTTCCAGGGCGACGAGGGAGTGGTGACCATCTCCTTCGGGGAACGGAAGATCACCACGATCGCGCTGGAGACCTTCCGCAACCAGGACTACCACTGGGTGACCCCCATCCAGATTCCTCAGAACGCGACCGTCACCGTTTCCGTGACCTGCGAGAAGCCCGGCACCCCGGCCTCCGGGAAACAGGCTTCCGAGTGCCGTCAGGTCCTCAATGTCAGCGGTGTGCTGAGCGATTTCGCACCGTAGCAACAGTGACAGTCGACCGGGACAGCTTCATTCTTTTCGCGCTCCATGAGAAGGGTGCGAAGTCCGGCCTGTCCTGAAAGCGATTACCGGGCGGCTGGTATTTCTGTGGTCAGGATCATGGAACGGTCGCGCGCCGGACATGGCGGATTCCCGCGAAGGGAAAGGGAGCCGCCCAGGACGGCGGTTCGGCCGCGCCGAGGGCCGGGTGTCCTCGCAGGTCACCCCCGTCGTCGGAAGGTGATGCGGGGTGCGTCGGCAAGGCGGGAGGGGAATCCGGGCCGATCGGTTCCGCGGCGCAGGAGTACCCCGACACATTCTGGCTGATAAGCGATGTCCGGATTCGGTTTCCCTAGACGTCGCGGCCGGTGATCGATATGCACCGCTCCGGCCGGCACGCACATGGCCCGCCTGCGCGCATTGGGCGGACGGGCATGGGACGTGCGTGCATTCCGGCTGAACGGCTTTCTTCGGTACCCCTATGGACACTGCCGAAACGGGGCCGTGACGATGCTGGGCGGATTCCGGTCACGAGGCCGTTCCGGGTGATGCCGGGCTTGCTGGAGAATATGTCGCGAGGAGATGCCGCCCGCCTTCGCCAACAGCCCTTGCCGGCCCTTTTCCAGCCCTTTCCCGGGGGCTCCGTCCCCAGTGGCCCTCGCCTTCCCGGCCGCCCCTTTCACCGGACCCCGGGCCCTCGCCCCGCCATCAGCGGCCGGACAGGACCTCCAGGTAGTGCCGGTTCTGCATGATCCCGAGGATGTTGCCGAAGGGGTCGACGACCGAGGCGCCGACGAAGCCCTCGCCGAACTCGCGGACCGGCTCGTGGGCCACGGCGCCCAGGGCCAGCAGCCGCTCCAGCGCGTCCCGCACGTCGTCGACGTGCCAGTAGACGACCGCGCCCGCCGCCGCCCCGTCGCCGTGGCCCCCCAGGTCCCCCGCGTAGGCGCTGTCCAGCAGCCCCAGCTCGTGCTGGTAGTCGCCGATCCGGAACTCGGCGTACCCCGGGCGCTCGAAGTACGGGGCGATGCCCAGGAATTCGGTGTACCAGGTCTTCGCGGCCGGTAGGTCGGCGGCGTGGAACCTGACGGTGGTGAGGCCTCGCAGCATCGGTGCTCCTTCGTTGAACGGCGTCCTGCGACCACCGGTGTGACCGCGGTGCGAGCACGACACTAAGGCGCCGTCAGGAGGGTCTCCGCCCTGAACCGGCCCGGGGTGACATGTTCGGTTTGGCAGTTCGATCAGCAAGGGTGATCGGAGGGGGGCGGTCAGGCGGGTGTTACCTCCATAATGTTTTGGGAGGTAACAGCCTCACGGGAGGGACCACCCAGATGACCGCCCTTGCCTCGCGCCACTACTACGAAACCCAAGTCCCGCTGTCCGAAGACCCCCTGCTGATCGCGGCCCGCCTCGCCGACGCCGGTCTGTACGAGTCGTACGTCGTCTACGAGAACGGAGGGAGCTGGGCCTACGCGGGCGGGGTGCGCGCCGAAGTCACTCTGGACCGCGACGGCGCCCGGCTCAGTCAGGAAGGGCTGCCGGCGGCCGTGCTGCCCTGGAGCGACCAGCCGCTGGAGCTCGTCTCCGAGCTGCTCGCCCAGGTGGAGGTGCCGTACTGGCGGGCCTACGGCTGGGCCGCCTTCGAGCTGTCCTACGCCAAGGAGGGAGCCCGGAACCACCTCGGCGAACAGCGCCTGCTGCATCTCGTCGTGCCGCGGGTCGAGGTGCGGTTCGGTGAGGGCCACGCCCTGCTGCGCGCCGCCGACCAGGCCGCGCTCGACACGCTGGTGAACGCCGTCATCGACGACACCGGCTCGAACGGGGAGCGGCAGCCGCGGCCGCTGGACGTCTACGCGACGGACGGTACCGGCTACCGTGCCGCGGTACGGCACGCCGTGGACGACATCAACGCCGGCGAGCTGCACAAGGTCATCCTGTCCAGGGTCGTCGAGGTGCCCGGCGACACGGACCTGACCGCGACGTACGTGGCGGGACGCCGGGGCAACAACCCGGCCCGCTCCTTCATGCTCAACCTCGGCGGCACCGAGGCCATCGGCTTCAGCCCGGAGATCGTCGTGCAGGTCGCCGAGGACGGGCGGGTGGTGAGCCAGCCGCTGGCCGGCACCCGGGCCCTCACCGAGGACGTCCTGGTCAACGAGAGCCTGCGGGCCGACCTCTTCGGTTCTCCGAAGGAGGTGTACGAGCACGCCATCTCGGTCAAGACCGGGGCGGACGAGCTGCTCGACGTCTGCGTCGAAGGATCCGTGGAGATACCGGAGTTCATGGCCGTCCGCGAGCGGGGCAGCGTCCAGCACCTCGCCTCCCGGGTCGCCGGGAAGCTGGCCCCGGGCCGGCACGCCTGGGACGCCTTCGGGGCCGTCTTCCCCGCCGTGACCGCATCCGGTGTTCCCAAGGCGGCGGCGTACGACTCCATCCGCCGGTACGAGCCCGAGACGCGCGGCCTGTACAGCGGTGCCGTGCTCACCGTGGACCACTCCGGCGCCATGGACGCGGCCCTGGTGCTGCGCAGCGCCTACCGGCGGGGCGGCCGCACCTGGCTGCGGGCCGGCGCGGGCATCGTCGGACACTCCACGCCCGAGCGGGAGTTCGAGGAGACCTGCGAGAAGCTCGACAGCGTCGCCCGCTTCCTGGTCCCGGCCGACACGGGGGCGCGGCGGTGAGGATCGCATCCGACATCCGGTTGGCCGGCATCGGGAGCTGGCTGCCGGAACCGGTCGGCACCGAGGAGGCGGTGGCCCGGGGCTGGTACGCGGAAGCCGACTGCGAGGCCTCCGGCATGCGGGCGGTGCGGATCGCCGGCGAGCTGCCCGCACCCGAGATGGCGGTGCGCGCCGCCCGAGCCGCGCTGCGCCGCAGCACCGCCGCCGGGTTCGCAGCGGACGACTTCGGGGCGCTGCTGCACTGCGCCACCTACCACCAGGGCCCCGACGGCTGGTCCGCGCCGCACTACGTGCTCAGGCACACCCTGGACCGCCCGGTCACCGCCGCGCAGATCGGGCCCGGCTGCCTCGGCATGCTCGCCGCCCTGGAGCTCTCCGCCCACCGGCTGGCGGCGGACCCGTCGAAGGACGCCGTACTGATCACCTCCGCCGACAACTTCTCCGTGCCGGTGGTGGACCGCTGGAACTCATCGAAGCTGTTCCTGCTCGCGGACGGCGGGGCGGCCGCGGTGGTCGCACGGCGGGAGGGATTCGCCCGGCTGCTCTCCGTCGCCTCGGCCTCTGCCCCGGTGCTGGAGGAGCAGCACCGGGCCGGTGAGCAGCTGTTCCCGCCGGGCATCACGGTCGGCCGTTCGCTCAACTTCGAGGAACGCAATGCCCATCTGAAGCGCCGCTGGGAGCAGGGCGCGGCCGCCCCGGCCGTGCACTTCGGCGACGTGGTCGCCGACACCGTCGACCGCGTCCTGGAAGATGCCGGCACCAGCCTGGAGAAGGTGGCCAGGATCTGCCACACCGGGTACGCCCGAAGGGCCCTGCACGGCATCTACCTCGCGCCGCTGGACGTCGAACCCTCCATGGGCAGCTGGGAGTTCAGCCGGGGCGTCGGGCACGTCGGGGCCGCCGACCCCTTCCTCGCACTGGAACACCTGTGGACCGCGGGCGAGGTGGTGCCGGGGGACCAGGTGCTGCTGCTCGCGGCCGGCCCCGGCATGGAAGTCGCCTGCGCGGTCCTGGAGATCACGGCCGACTGCCCCGACGGCACCGCACCGCACCCGCCGCACGGCGGCACACCGAAGGAGGACGACCGATGATGCTCGACGGCTGCACACCGTGGCCCGCCGAGACGGCCGCGCGCTACCGCGGCACCGGCCTGTGGCAAGGCACCGACCTCGGTTCGTTGCCCCGGCTGTGGGCGGACACCTACGGCACGACCACGGCTCTCGTCGCGGGCCCGGACCGGATCAGCTACTCGGAGCTGGCGGACCGGGTGGACCGCACGGCCGCCGGATTCGTGCGCGAGGGAGTGCGTCCGGGCGACCGGATCGTGCTCCAGCTGCCCAACACCGCCCGGTTCGTGGAGGTGGCCTTCGCCCTGTTCCGGGCCGGCGCCAAGCCGGTGTTCTCGCTCACCTCGCACCGGGCCCAGGAGGTGCGCCATCTGTGCGAGCTGTCGGGGGCCTCCGGATACGTGGGACCCGGGGTCTTCCGCGGCTTCGACCACACCGCCCTCGCCCGGCGGCTGGCCGCTGAGCTCCCCGGTCTGCGCATGGTGGTCGACATGGGCGACGGACCGGTCCCCGAGGGTGCCGTCCCGGCGTCCGGGATCGATGCCGAACCGCTGCCGCTGCCCGCGAACGACCCGTCCGACGTGGCCTTCTTCCTGCTGTCGGGCGGCACGACCGCACTGCCGAAGCTCATCCCGCGCACCCACGACGACTACGCGTACCAGACCCGCACGGTGGCGGAGCTCTCCGGCCTCGGCCCCGGATCGGTCTATCTCGCCGCGCTCCCGGTCGAGTTCAACTTCACCTGGGGCTGCCCCGGAGTGGTCGGCACGCTGTCGTCCGGGGGCACGGTCGTGCTCGCCCCCGACGCCACCGCCGACGTCTGCTTCCGGCTGATCGAGAGGGAACGCGTCACCCTGACCTCGGCGGTGCCCACGGTGGCCCGGCTCTGGCTGGAGGAGCGCCAGTGGTCGGACGCCGACCTGTCCAGCCTCCAGGTCCTGCAGATCGGTGGCGCCCGGCTCGAACCGGAGCTGGCCGCACGGATCACCCCCGAACTCGGCTGCCGCCTCCAGCAGGTGTTCGGTATGGCCGAGGGCCTGCTCAGCATGGGCCGTGCGGACGACGACCCGCACTCGGTGCTGCACACCCAGGGCCGGCCGGTGTCACCGGCCGACGAGATCCGGATCGTCGACGCGTCCGACGCCCCGGTCCCGCCCGGCGTCACGGGGGAGCTGCTGACCCGTGGCCCGTACACCCTGCGCGGCTACTACCGGGCCCCCGGGCACAACGCCGTCGCCTTCACCGAGGACGGCTTCTACCGCACCGGGGACCTGGCGAGCCTCACTCCCGAGGGACGCCTCGTCGTCGAGGGCCGGATCAAGGACGTCGTCGTCCGGGGCGGCGACAAGATCGCCGCCGGTGAGGTGGAGGCCCACCTCCTGGCCGTCCCCGGCATCGCCGCCGCGGCCGTGGTGCCGGTGCCTGACGAGTTCCTCGGGGAGCGGATCTACGCCTTCCTCGTCAGCCGTGACGAGCCGGGCGCGGTGCCGCCGCTGAGCCTGCTCAAGGCCACCCTGCACCAGCGGGGGCTGGCCGACTTCAAACTGCCGGACCGCGCCGAGTACGTCGCGGACCTGCCGCTCACACCGCTCGGAAAGATCGACAAGAAGGCCCTGTCGGCGGCAGCCGCCGACCCGGCGCGATCCCGTGACTGGGGACAGGACCGGCCCGCCCCGGCCGCCGTCGCCGCCGCACCGATACCGACGAGGTGAACTGTCATGACCTTGCCCACCCCTTCCCCCGCGCGGCCCCGCACTCGGCGGCGTACCTCCCCGCTCCCCGCCGACGAGCTCCGGCGGGACGTCGCCGCGGCGATCGGCGCGGACCCCGGGACGCTCACCGGTGACGCCCATCTGGTCCATCTCGGGGTCGGCTCCCTGGAGGTGATGCTCCTGGTCACCCGCTGGCGCCGGCAGGGCATCCCCGTCGACTTCGCGGCACTCACCGCCACCCCCACCCTCGACGCCTGGCACCGGCACCTCACCGAGGCCTGGGCCGCACGCGACACGGACGCGGCGTGATGGGCGCCCTGCTGATCCGGGGCGGAGTGCTCTACCCGGCGGACTCCACCGACCGGGTCGTCGCGGACGGATCGGTGCTCGTCGCGGACGGAGTGATCGTCGCCGCGGGCCCCACCGCCGAGGTCGAGGCGGCCGTCGAGCCGCACCACCGGGCCGGTCTCCGCGTGATCGACGCCCACGACCGGATGATCCTGCCGGGCTTCGTCAACGCGCACTGGCACGAGATGTTCGCGATGCGCTTCCCCTTCAAGGGGGCGCTGCGCGCCGCTTCGGACCGCGACGACAAGCCGGTGTTCATGGCGCTGGGCGGCGACGTCACCCAGATCTCCATGGTGTTCGACGCCTTCCACGACCACGTCGACCGGCTGACCCCCGACGAGGCCCTGGCCATCGCCCGGTACTCGATGTGGACGCAGCTGCGCTCAGGCGTCACCACCCTGGGCGACGTCGGCTCCCTCAACAAGCCGGAAGCCCTGGCACGCGCCGCCCGGGACCTCGGGATGCGGATCACGGTGAGCACCTGGGCCGCCGACGCGGTCTGCGCACCCGGCGACAGCAGATTCCGGCGCACCCGTGACACCGACCTCGAACTCCAGCGGATCGAGCAGCTCCTCGACGAGTGCGCCACCAGCCCCGACGGACTCGTACGGGCCTGGCCGACCTCCGTCTACGGCACCAACATGAGCGACGAACTCGCCGCCGGATTCGCCGACCTGACCGCCCGCTACGACGTCCCGTTCGCCACCCACGTGGGCGCGCTGCGCAACGAGGCCGACGTGATGCTCGCCTACTACGGGGCCACCCCGGTACGGCGGTTCGCCGAGGCCGGACTTCTCTCGAAGCGGTTCACGGCGGTGCACTGCGGCTTCGCCGACGCCGGCGAGCGGGCCCTGCTCATCGAAGCGGGGGCGCACATCAGCCACTCGCCCGCCAAGTACGGGCAGGCCGGTGAGTCCACCCTCTCCGAGACACGGGCGATCCCGGAGTTCCGCCGGGCCGGACTGGACGTGTCGGTCTCCACCGACGGCGCCGCCGTACCGCTCGGCGGGATGCCGGAGGCGATGCGGGCGGTGTGGCAGCTGTACAACGAGATGTACGCCGACCCCACGGAGGTGCTCCCCACCGACGCCCTGGCGATGGCCACCCGGCTGCCCGCGAGATCGCTGGACCAGGCGGAGCGCATCGGCAGCCTGGAGCCCGGCAAGCAGGCCGATCTGCTGCTCGTGCCCGCCGGCGACTGGCGCTACCTGCTCAACCCCCGCCCGCTGGAGGGATTCCTGTCGCTCGGCGGCTCCATGGACGTGGAGACCGTCGTCGTCGCGGGCCGGGTCCTGATCGAGGACGGCCGCTCCACGGCGCTCGACGAGGACGCTCTGGAGTCCGAATACCTGGAGGCCCTGTCCTCCTTCACGGTGCGCTGCCTGGGCGTGGAGGCCGACGCCGTCGCGGCGACGCTGCGCCGGCGCACCGAGACGATCGAACGGCGCCGCCGGGCGGCCGCCGCACACCACACGGGATGGAGGCAACGGTGATGGGCGAGGCACCCGCGAAGGAAGCCACGGCGGAGCACGAGACCCCGCGCCGCAGGACGGCCCTGGTCACCGGAGCCGCGGGCGGCATCGGGGCGGCGGTGGCGCGCGAGCTCGCCGCGGCCGGTACCGCGGTCGCCCTGCTCGACGCCGACGAAGTGGCCCTGGAAACCCTGGTGAAAGAGCTGGAGGCCGACGGAGCACGCGTACTGGCGCTCGTCGCCGACGTGCGCTCCGGCCCGGAGGTGGACGCCGCGGTCGCCCGCGCCGAATCCGAACTGGGGCCGCTGGACCACCTGGTGAACACCGCCGGGGTACTGCGCACCGGAGAGGTCACCGGATACAGCGACGAGGACTGGGAGTTCACGTTCGCCGTGAACACCACCGGCGTCTTCCACGTGAGCCGGGCGGTCGTGGCACGGATGGTGCCCCGCCGCTCCGGCGCCGTGGTGACCGTCGCCTCCAACTCGGCGACCGTCCCGCGCTGGAACATGGCCGCCTACGCGGCGTCGAAGGCCGCGGCGGCCAGCTTCACCCGGACCCTGGGCCTGGAGGTGGCGCGGTACGGCATCCGCTGCAACATCGTCGCCCCCGGCTCCACCGAGACCCCGATGCTCACCTCGATGTACCCGCCGGGCGGCGCCGTACGGCCCTCCGTCGACGGCTCACCCGACACCTACCGGGTGGGAATCCCGCTGGGCCGCCTCGCCCGGCCCGAGGACATCGCCCACGCGGTGCTCTTCCTCCTCTCCGACCGGGCCTCGCACATCACCCTGAACGACCTGGTGGTGGACGGCGGCGCCGCCCTCGGAGCCTGACTCTTCCGGGCCGGTCCGGCCGGCCCCCGTACCCGACCCTGGAGTGACCATGGCCATCCCGCTCATCGACCCCTATCCCATGCCGACGGAGGACGAGCTCCCCCGCAACACCGCACCGTGGACCGTCGACCCGGCCCGTGCCGTGCTCCTCGTCCACGATCTCCAGAACTACTTCCTGCGCCCCTTCGGCCACGGCGGCCCGGACACCGGACAGCAGCCGCTGACCGATCTCCTCGACCACGCCGAGGCCCTGCGCGACGCCTTCGCGGCAGCCGGCGCGCCCGTGGTCTACACCGCGCAGCCCGGCGGCATGGACGACGCGCAGCGCGGCCTGCTCAAGGACTTCTGGGGCGCCGGGATGAGCGCCGACGAGGAGCACCGGGCCATACCCGAGCGGATCGCCCCCGGCCCCGGTCAGCAGGTCTTCACCAAATGGCGCCCCAGCGCCTTCTGCCGCACCGAGCTGCTCGGCCTGCTGCGCCGGACCGGCCGCGACCAGCTGGTGATCTGCGGGGTGTACGCCCACGTCGGCATCCTGATGACCGCCCACGAGGGCTTCTCCAACGACATCCAGACCTTCGTGGTGAGCGACGCGATCGCGGACTTCTCACCCGTACGGCACCGGGAGACGCTGGACTACGTCGCCTCCCGCTGCTCGGTCACCCTGCCCACCCGCGCCGTGCTGGCCGCCATGGACGGCGGACGGTCATGACGGCCCACCCGCTGCTGGAGCGCATCATCGGCGCCGACCCGCCGCCCTTCGCGCTGCTGCACCGGCCCGGGGGCACCGGCGCCGACCGGATCGATCTGCTGACCGGCCGGGTGGAAGCCCGCGAACTGATCGCGGACATCCCGCTCACACCTCCGGACGGGACGGCGGGGGAACGGCACGAGGTACTGGCCCTGCTGCCCTACCGGCAGATCCGCGAGCGCGGCTTCGCCTACCCCGACGACGGGGCCCCGCTGCTCACCCTGACCGTGGACGACCAGGCGGTGCTGCCCCTGGCCGAAGTGCTCGGCCGGCTGCCCGACGTGCCCATCGACATGGACGAGGGCCGCTTCGACGCCGACGACGAGGAGTACGCCGAGCGGGTCCGGCGGGTGCTCGCCGAGGAGATCGGGCGGGGCGCCGGGGCCAACTTCGTCCTCAGGCGCTCGTTCACGGCACGGATCGAGGGCTGGTCCGCACGGACCGCTCTGTCGTTCTTCCGCCGACTGGCCGGCCGGGCCCCGGGCAGCTACTGGTGCTTCGTCGTGCACACCGGGGACCGCACCTTCGTGGGCGCCTCGCCGGAGCGCCACGTGAGCCTGGACGCCGGGCGGATCGTCATGAACCCGATCAGCGGGACGTACCGCTATCCGGCGGGCGGCCCCGATCTGGACGAGGTGCTCGCCTTCCTCGCCGACCCCAAGGAGGCCAACGAGCTGTACATGGTCCTGGACGAGGAACTCAAGATGACCGGCCGGGTCTGCGACCTGGGCGGCCGGGTCACCGGGCCGTTCCTGAAGGAGATGGACCGGCTCGCCCACACCGAGTACCTCATCGAGGGGCAGAGCTCGCTGGACGTGCGGGAGATCCTGCGCGAGACGCTGCTCGCGCCGACCGTCACCGGCGGCCCGCTGGAAAGCGCCTGCGAGGTGATCAGCCGTCACGAACCCGAAGGCCGGGGCTACTACGCCGGTGTCGCGGCGCTCATCGGCCGGGACGCGGCGGGCGCCCGCCGGATGGACTCGGCCATCCTCATCCGCACCGCCGAGATCGACGGAACGGGCCGGGTGCGCATACCGGTCGGAGCCACTCTGGTGCGCGACTCCGATCCGGCGGCCGAGGCCGCGGAGACCCGTGCCAAGGCGGCGGGGCTGATCGAGGCGCTGCGGACGCCGGCGGGCGGGCGGCCGGCCTCGGCTCCCGGGCTGCCGCCTCCGGTCGCCGGGCACCCGGCGGTACGCGCGGCCCTGTCCGCCCGCAACCGGCCGCTGGCCGGCTTCTGGTTCCGGGAGCCGGGCGAACGGGCCCGGCCCAGGCCCGCGATGGCAGGCCGCCGGGTCCTGGTCATCGACGCCGAGGACACCTTCACCGCCATGGCACGCCACCTGCTCCAGGCGCAGGGCCCCCGCGTCGACGTACGCCGCTACGACGAGGACGTCCGACTCGGCGCCTACGACCTGGTCATCGTCGGGCCCGGGCCGGGCGACCCCAGGGAGGCCGGCGATCCCAAGATCGCCCGGTTGCGGGCGCTGACCTCCCGACTCCTGCGCGACGGGGTCCCGTTCCTCTCGGTCTGTCTCGGGCACCAGGTGCTCAGCACGCTGCTGGGCCTTCCCCTCGTCCGCCGCCCGGTGCCCAGCCAGGGGGTGCAGCGCACGATCGACTGCTTCGGCCGCAGCGAACCCGTCGGCTTCTACAACACCTTCGCCGCCCACAGCCCCCAGGACCTGATCGACTGCGCCGGCCGGGACGGGATGGTCCGGGTCTTCCGGGAGGCGGACGGTGAGGTGCACGCCCTGCGCGGGCCGGGCTTCGCCTCGGTGCAGTTCCACCCCGCGTCGGTGCTGACACGACGCGGCCCGGAGCTGCTCGGTGAACTGCTGTCCGACCTGCTCGGAGAGGTAACGAGCCCTTATGGGCCGCGCGTTGTCCCGAACGCGATACCGGCATAGCGTTTTTGGTGGTAGCCGACCCTGGTCCCGGCCAGGGCGCGAGCCTCGCCCTTACGGCCGATTCCCCGCCGTCCCGCCCATGGAAGGAACCGCCTGATGCGCTTCGACAACATCTGGATCGCCGGCACCGGAGGCACGCTCGGCGCGTTCGAGCCGGTGGCCGCGGCGGTTGCCGACGGCCGGTACTCCGCCGACGCCGCCGAGAGCTCCGCGATGGTCAGCTACGCGCGGTCCGACCAGGCACCGCCCGAAATGGCGGTGACCGCGGGCCGACAGGCCGTCAAGGAGGCCGAGGAGAGGGGCGTGCGGGTCGACGGGAACACCGCACTGCTGCACAGCCACGGTCACTTCCAGGGCATCGACCTCTGGCCGGCCGCCTGCTGGATCGCCGGAGAACTCCTCGGACCGCAACTCGACTCCATGCCGACCACGGTCAACGCCTGGTCGAACGGCTCCCTGGCCGCCCTCGACGTCGCGGCCTCCACCCTGATGGCCCGGCCCGACGTCCCGTCCGCCCTCATCACACTGGCCGACCGCTTCGCGCCGCCCACCGATCGCTTCCACACCTCGCCCGGCATGGTCTTCGGCGACGGCGCCGCGGCCGGAGTCGTCTCGCGCGACACCGGACGGCTGCGACTGCGCTCGCTGGTGAGCCGGACCGACACGGTGCTGGAGGGGCTCTCCCGGGGGACCGAGCCCTTCCGCACCGCGCCCGAGGGGCAGCCGGACATGCGCCGCAGGACGCGCGAGTTCCTCGCCTCGGGGGAAGTCTCGCTGAAGGACGTGCACACCCGCACCGCCGACTGCACCCGACGCGTGGTCGGCCAGGCCCTCGACGAGGCCGGCATCACCGCCGACGACGTCGACTGGTTCCTGACCCCCTTCGTCGGCCGGACCCTGTACCGGGAGAGCTTCGTACGCCCCCTCGGCATCACCCCGCGCAACACCGTGCACGAACTCGGCCTGACCATCGGCCACCTCGGGCCCTGCGACCAGATGTACGGCCTCGACCACCTGCTCAGGAACAACCTGCCGGCCACCGGCGACCGGATCCTCGTGATCGGCACCGGCATGGGCTTCACCTTCTCCGCGGCCGTCCTCACCGCCGACGGCGTCTGAGCCCTCCGGCCCGCGCCACCCACCGCATCCATCGCCCCAGGAAACGGACCACGTCCATGAGCCCTTCCCGTACCGCGATCGTCGCGCCGCAGCCCCTGACCGCCCCGGCGCCCGCACCCCCACGGCTGCCGACCCCGGACGCGCTCCGGGCGCAGATACCGATGTCCGCCCTCGCCAAGAAGACCACTGCGCTGGCCCGCCGCGACATCGCCCGGGTCCTCTCGGGCCGCGACGACCGCATGGTCGTCATCGCCGGACCGTGCTCGGTGCACGACCCGGACGCCGCGCTCAGCTACGCCGAACGCCTGTCCGCGCTCGCCGCCGAGACCCGGGACCGGCTGATCGTGGTCATGCGGGTGTACGTGGAGAAGCCGCGTACCCGGGTCGGCTGGAAGGGGCTGCTCAGCGACCCCCGCCTGGACGGCTCGCACGACCTGCCCAGCGGGCTCGGGCTCGCCCGGGGCCTCATGACCCAGATCGCCGGAAGCGGGCTGCCGGTGGCCTGCGAGTTCCTCGACCCGCTCGTCCCGCACTACCTGGCCGACGCCGTCGCCTGGGGGGCGATCGGGGCCCGCACCGTGCAGAGCCAGGTGCACCGCCAGCTCTCCAGCGGCCTCGCCATGCCGATCGGCTTCAAGAACACGACCGACGGAGGCGTCCGGGACGCCGTGGACGCCGTCGTCTCCGCATCCGGCACCCACGTCTACCCGGGCATCGACGGTGACGGCCGGGCGGCCGTCGTCGCCACCCGGGGCAACCCGGACGGCCATGTCGTGCTGCGCGGCGGCTCCGACGGTCCCAACTACGGTCCCGCACAGGTCGCGGCCGCGCTGGAGGAGCTGGCCGCCGCCGGCCTCCCGCAGCGGCTCGTCGTGGACGCCAGCCACGGCAACAGCAACAAGGACCACGAGCAGCAGCCGGTCGTCGTGGCCGACATCGCACGGCGGGTCGCGGCCGGTGAGGAGGCGGTCGCCGGCGTCATGATCGAGAGCTTCCTGACGGCCGGCCGCCAGGAACTGCGGCTCGGCCGCACCGACCGGCTCGTCCACGGCCAGAGCGTCACCGACGCCTGCGTGGACTGGGCGACGACCGCCGACATGGCCGGTGAACTGGCCGCGGCGGTCGGCGCCCGCCGGTCGGCCGCGGCCTGAGGGCCGCCCGCCCCCCGGCCCGCGCACTTCCACCCAGACGAAGCAGTATCCGAGAGAGGAACCCATGCCGTGGCTGTCACCACGAGTTCGTCCCTGCCCCTGGCCCGAGTCCTGGACGGGGTCCGTACCGGCGCACTGCACCGGCGCACCCTCGCCGTGCCCGACGGCTTCGCCGAGCGGCCCGAGGCGTACGCGACGGCCGCCCTGGCCGCGCTCGTGCACCGCTACACCGGAGAGACCGACCTGCTGATAGGCCGCCGGCGCCGGCCGGACCTCACCGAGCCGCTCGCCCTCCGCGTGGACGGCCGGACCACCGCGGACGAGCTGCTGCGCGCCGTGTCCGACGCCCCCGCGGCCGCGGAGGGAGGCACCGGACGGCCGGCGCACGCCGTGGTCGACACCACGGGGGCCGTCTCCCGGGCGCTCGCCGCACTGACCCTTTCGGCGGTCGGGGGCGCCCTGGAACTCGCCCTGGACCGCGACGAGTTCGACGCCGACGCGGCCGACCAGTACGCCCGCCACCTGGAGCGGGTCCTCGCCGCGCTGGCGGCCGGGCCGAGCGGCACCGTGCGGGACATCGCCCTGCTCACCGACGAGGAGCTGCACCGCACCCTGGTGGAGTGGAACGACACCGAGGGACCGGTGGGCCCGGCCTACTTCCACGAGCTGGTCGCCCGGACCGCGCGGCGCACCCCCGACGCGCTGGCGGTGATCCTGCCCGGCTCCCGGCTGACCTACCGCCAGCTCGACGACCAGGCCAACCAGCTCGCCCACCGGCTCACCGCCCGTGGCGTGCGGCCCGGCGACCGGGTCGGCGTCTGCTTCCCGCGCGGCGCCGAGAGCCTGATCGCCCAGCTGGCCTGCTTCAAGCTGGCCTGCGCGGCGATCCTGCTGGACAGCGACTTCCCGGCCGACCGCATCCGCTACATGATCGAGGACGCCTCGGCCGCCGTCGTCCTCACCCTGTCCGCCCACGAGGACAAGGTCAGCGGGCTCGCCCCGGTGATCCCGCTCGACACCGAGGACTGGTGGACCGAGCCGGTCACGGAGGTCGGCGAGCCCGTCCAGGCGGACGACCTGATCCACATCTGCTACACCTCCGGGTCCACCGGTGCGCCCAAGGCGGTCATGGTGCGCTTCGGCGCCGCTCGCAACCTGATCCACAGCATGGCCGAACTGTGCGGCACGACCAGCGACTCCCAGGGCACCTGGCTGGCGGCTCCCGGCTACGGGATGATCGAGGTCGAGTGCTTCCCGGTGCTCGCCCGCGGCGGCACCGTGCACATCCCCGACGTGTCGGTGGTCTCCTCCGAGCACCGCCTCCAGGAGTGGTTCCTGCGCGAGGGCATCACCACCGCCCTGCTGATGAAGCCGATGGCCGAACGGCTGTGGCGCCTGGAGTGGCCCGAGGACACCCCGCTGGAGAACATCCGCGTCTGCGGCGAGCGCATCCAGTCCTGGCCCCCGGCCGGCCTCCCGTTCCGGCTGATCAACCTCTACGGGTCCGCCGAGGCCACCGTCGTCGCCAGCTGCGACATCACCGAACTCGGCGAGCGGCTCGGTGAGCGCGGCCGGGTCCGCCGGCTGCCGCCGATCGGCCGCCCCACCACCAACGTCACCACCTACGTGCTCGACGAGGAGCTGCGCCCGCTGCCGCCGGGCCTCGTAGGTGAGCTGTGCATCGCCGGCGTCAGCCTCTCGGCCGGCTACCTGGGCCGCCCGGAGGCCACCGCCGAGAAGTGGATCGACAACCCCGTCGACCCCGGCCGCCACCCCGTCATGTACCGCACCGGAGACCTGGCGAGGTACTGGCCGGACGGCAGCATCGAGATCGTCGGCCGGACCGACAACCAGGTCAAGGTCCGCGGCAACCGGGTCCATCTCGGCGAGATCGAGGTGGTGCTGACCACGCTGCCGGGCGTCAGCCAGGCCGCGGTGCTGGCCCGCCAGGACAGTCAGGGTGACGTCCAGCTCACCGCCTACATCGAACCGGGCCTCGACCCCGCCCCTTCGGTGCGCGACGTCCGCCGCGGCCTCTCCCAACGGCTGCCGTCCTTCATGGTGCCGACCGTCTACGTCATCGGCGGGCTGCCCACCAGCACCAACGGCAAGATCGACCGGGCCGCGCTGCCCGAGCCGCCGCGGTCGCGCCCCGCGCTGGACACCCCCTACCAGGCTCCCGCCGGGGAGCTGGAGACCTCGCTGCTCGGGCTGTGGACCGAGGTCCTGGAACTGGACGGAGCGGGCGTGCACGACAACTTCTTCGAGCTGGGCGGGGATTCGCTGCGGGCGGCCAGGCTGACCGAACTGGTCCGGGAGCGGTGCGCGGTGGACCTCGAGATCGTCGACCTCTTCGACGAGCCGACCGTCGCCAAGATGGCGGAACTCGTGGCGGACCGGGCCCCGGCCGCCGCCTGACAGGAGCCCCCGTACAGGCTTCCGGCCCGCCGAGCGACACTCGGCGGGCCGGAGGCGTGGCGGGTGGGTTGCGCGCGGGGCGGGAAGCGGAGCACGGCGTGTGCGCGGTCGCCGCGCGGGTCCGGCGACCCTCGCGAACCGGCCGGTCCCACGGCGGGAAGCGGACCGGACGGTGGCGCAGGGCGTGCTCCGGTGCCCCCGTCGGCGGACGGCCGCCGACCGTGTCGGCTCCGACGGGGGCGGCCCGGTACGGGCGATCAGGTCATGCGGCGGCCGGCGGCTCCTCCTCCAGCCAGCCGTCGAGCGCCTCCATGAAGGCCGCGTGACGGCCGTACCAGGTGAGGTGTCCGGCCCCGTCGACGGACCGGACCCGGATGCCCCGGGCCTCCAGCGACTCGACCGCGTCCGGCGTGACGAAGCGGCTGGGCTCGGGGCGGATCATCAGGGACGGGACGTGCGTCGGCGGGGCGAAATCCCTGCCCGCCACCGATCCGAACAGCCCCACGGTGGTCGCGACGTCGAACTGCTCCGCCGCGCGGGCCTCGACGGCCCGGTCCCGCTGCTGCCAGCCGGTCTCCTTGCGGTCGAGGGCGTCGAGCGTGCGGCCGGCCTTCGCCTTGGTGTACACGCCGGTGAGCGACTGCGCGTCCACGCCGCCGCGGCTCGGGCCGAAGGGGGTGTCCACGTACACCACCCGCCGAGGGGCCAGCCGGTCCAGGGCGGTCGCCAGGACGAAGGCCCCCATCGAGTGACCGACGGCGAGTGCCGGAGCGGCCGGCACGGCGTCGAGCAGGGAGTCGACGAAGCCGTCCAGCCCGGCGTCCGGGGCGGCGGGGGAGAGCCCGTGGCCGGGCAGGTCCACGGCCACCACCCGGTATCCGCGGGCAGCCAGCGCGGGGCCGACCTCCCACCAGCACTCGGAACTGCTCAGCATTCCGTGGACGAGCACCGCGACCCGATCGCCCGTGCCCCAACGGCGTATGTGAAGTGTCATGCCGGAAGAATAGTGACCGGAATTCCCGCTCTCCGGCGCCCGCGAGGACGGTCCCTTATGGAAACGAGAAGCCGCCGCCCGGTGGGGGCGGCGGCTTCTCGTTGTCCGGCTTCTCGTCCGGCTCGGAACCCTCAGCGGCCGGCGGCCTCCAGCCGTTCCATGATCTTGGCGAGCTGGGCGGTCCGGTTGCGCTCACCGGCGGCCTTGAGGAGCGGCAGCATCAGGCCGTAGCGGGCGGTCCGGTCGAGCCGCTCGAACCGCTCGGCGGCGACCGGCCGTTCGCTCAGCGCCGCCGCCAGGTCCTCGGGCACCTCGGCCAGGGCCTGGGACTCGTAGGCGGCGGCCCACCGCCCGTCGGCCTGTGCGAGCCGGATCTCCACGAGGCCGGGCTCGCGCATCCGCCCGGACTCGATCAACGCCTCGACCTTGCGGATGTTGACCATCGACCACACGCTGCGAGGCCGCCGCGGGGTGAGCTTCTGCAGAAAGAAGTCCTCGTCCAGGGATTTTCTCTGACCCGGAATCCAGCCGTAGCACAAGGCCACATCGAGGGCCTGCTGGGAATTCACCGACGGAATGCCGGAACCCTTCTTGGCGATCTTCATCCACACGCCTGCCTTTTCCGTGTGGTGCTTTTCGAGCCATCTCTCCAGTTCCTCCTCACCGGAGAAGTGAATGACTTCGGCATCGTCGTGCTTGGCAGCCATAGGGGGCCCTTGCTTTCCGTGAGCGTCAAAGGGTGCTGAAATCGGTGGCGCCGTGCAGCCAGGACACCACATCGTGCAGGTCGTCCGCCGAGTGTCCGGCGAGGAGCGTGTTGCGTGCGGCGGCACGCCCTCGGGCCGGGTGGTAGAGCTCGCTGCCCATCCAGCGGGCGGTGAGCGTGGTCCGGGCGGTGCGCTCGCGCCGTACACCGTTGTACTTCTCCAGGCGCTGCGGCACGTCGGCCGGGTCGCAGCGCAGCACGGTGCCGAGGGTCACCGCGTCCTCCAGGGCCATGCAGGCCCCCTGGGCCGCGTACTGCAGCATCGGGTGGGCGGCGTCGCCGGCCAGCGCCACCCGGCCGTCCACCCACGTCTCGACCGGGTCGCGGTCGCACAGGACCCAGACCCGCCAGTCCCGGCCCAGTTCCAGCAACCGGCGTGCCGAGTCGTCCAGGCCGGCGAACTCCGACAGGACGTGGTCGCGGGTCGCGGGGGTCCCGGTGATCTCGGTGTCGGCGCCGTCGTCGCGGGTGGCGGCCAGGTTGAGGTAGTCGCCGCCACCGATCGGATAGTGCACGAAGTGCCGGCCCGGGCCCGCCCACAGGGTCACGGACCGGGTCCTGAGCTCCTCGGGGACCTCGGACATCGGGATGACGGAGCGATAGATGGTGTGGCCGGAGATCCGCGGCGGACCGTCGCCGACCAGTTGCTCACGCACGGCCGAGCGCAGGCCGTCCGCGCCGATCAGTACCTCGGCCCGGAAGCGGTCGCCGGCGGCGGTCGACACGGTCACGTGACCGCCCGACTGCTCGTAGCCGGTGACCCGTTGTCCGCCGATGAGCTCCACACCCGCGTCCCGGCAGCCGTCGAGCAGCGCCCGGTGCAGGTCGGCGCGGTGCACCACCGCGTACGGGTTGCCGAACCGGGCCCGGTAGCCGCCGGTCAGCGGCATGGCCGCCACCTGTTCTCCCGACACGCCGTCCATGAACCGGAGTTCGTCGATGAAGTCGGCGCGTCCGGCCACGGCGTCGCGCACGCCCAGGGCGGCCAGGGCGTGGAAGGCGTTGGGCGCCAGCTGGATACCGGCCCCGATCTCGGCGAATTGGGGACGGCCCTCCAGGACGGTCACCCGGTGCCCACTGCGGGCCTGGCCCAACGCGGCCGCCAGCCCGCCGATGCCGCCGCCCGCGACGAGTATGTGAGTCATGGCGCGTACCTTTCCTCTCCGCATGCGTGCAGGGATGGTGCGGCGGCCGGCCCCGGGGGAGAGGGCCGGCCGCGCGCGGGGGACGGCGGCGGTCCGGCTAGACGGCCGGAGCCGACGCCTCGGCGGGGACGCCGGCGCCGTCCGCGGACGTGGCCGGGGCGCTCCCCTCCTGGGCACGCGGCGCCGTGCCGCGCAGGCCCAGGAGGGACACCGCGACGATGCCGGCGGACAGCGCGCCGGTGAACCAGAACGCGGCCTGGAAGCCCCCGATCGGGATGGCCCGGACGGCACCGTGGGCGATGCCCGCGACGGCCACACCGAGGGCGAGGCAGAGGCCGACGCCGAGCTGGCGGCTGGAGTTGTACAGACCGGACGCGAGCCCCATCTGCGGCCCGCTGACCCCGCTGGTCGCGGCGACGGCCGTGGTGATCATCATGACCGTCACCCCCAGGCCGAGCAGGACACCGCCGGGAAGGACCACCAGCAGGTACGAACTGCCGGCCGTGACCTGGGCGAGCAGCACCGAGCCCGCGGTCAGGACGACACCGCCGATGGCCAGGGTTCTGGGCGCGCCCAGCTTCTCGGTGAGCCGGATGACCGGCACGCTGGCGAGGAACACCACGAACGCCTGCGGGAAGAAGGCGAGTCCGGTCCTGACGTCGGAGTAGCCGAGCACCTGCTGGAGGTACAGGGTGATGAAGAAGGTCGACACCGACATCACGCCGCCCGACAGGAACGCGATGCCGTTCCCGGAGGAGAGACTGCGGTTGCGGAAGATCGACAGCGGTACCAGCGGTGCCGGGACCCGGGTCTGCACCACGAGGAAGGCGAGCAGGAGCGCGACGCCGGCGGTCAGGGAGACGATGACGGTCCTCGCGCCCCAGCCCTCGTCGGAGGCGACGGTCAGGCCGTAGCTGAACGCGCACATCGCCGAGGTGACCAGGATCGCCCCGGGCACGTCGAGGCGGGTCGCGCGGGTGCTGTGGTGGTCCGCGGTGAGCCGGCGGGCGGCCAGGGCCACCAGGACGACACCGACCGGGAGGTTGACCAGCATCACCGCGCGCCAGCTGATGTACTCGGTGAGCAGGCCGCCTGCCGCGACGCCGCCGGAGAAGCCGGCCGAGGAGACCGCGCCGAAGACGCCCATCGCCTTCACGCGTTCCTTGCCCTCCGGGAAGCCGGCGGCGATGAGGGCCAGTACGGCGGGGGAGACCGCGGCGGCCGCCAGGCCCTGAAGGGCGCGTGCGGCGATCAGGACGAACGGCTCGGTGGCGAGACCGCCGAGCAGCGAGGCCAGGGTGAACACGGACAGCCCGGCCACGAAGAGCCGCTTGCGGCCCACGGCGTCACCGGCCCGGCCGCCGAGCAGCAGGAAGCCGCCGTAGAAGAGCGCGTACGCACCCACGACCCACTGCAGTCCGCTGTCGGTGAAGCCGAGGTCCCGCTGCATGCCGCCGAGCGCGACGTTCACGATGGCGAAGTCGAGGGCGAGCATGAACTGCGCGGAGCACAGCAGCAGGAGAGGCGGTCGCCCGACGGTGTTGTCGGCCATGGGAATCCTTCCGGGGGGTGGAGATGGATACCGGTCACAGCAAGTGGCCGGTAGTGTCTGCGTCATGACGGGAAAAAGGCGGGTGCGGCAGCCCGGGGACCGCGAGGTGGCGCCCGGGCGGCTGGCCCTGGTGCAGTCCTTCGTCAACAGCGTCAACGTCGAGTTCGGACCGGATGAGTTCGCGACGACCGGGGGGTTCACGCGCTGGCTTGAGGCCTACGGCCCGCCCGGCGCAGCGACCGGAGTCACCGAGGCCGACCGCAGACGCGCGGTCGTACTGCGTGAGGCCCTGCGGGCGCTGCTGCGGGAGAACAACGGCGGCCCCCGCGACCCGGAGGCCCGCGCGGTGGTCGAACGTGTCGCCGGGCGCTGCCCGCTGGTCCTCGGTTTCGACGAGTCCGGCACGGCCGGGCTGCGACCGGTCGGTGAAGGGGCGCAGGGCCTGTTCGGGCAGGTCCTGGCCGTCGTCGTCGAGGCGAGCGGGGACGGCAGCTGGCAGCGGCTGAAGTCCTGTCACGACCACCGTTGCGCCTGGGCCTTCTACGACCGCGCCCGCAACCTGTCCGGTCGCTGGTGCTCCATGGCGGTGTGCGGGACCCGCTCCAAGATGCAGGCGTACCGGCAGGGGCTCAAGGTTTCCGCGTCCGGCCCGGTCGCGGACTGAGCGGCCGGTGCTCACGGCGCGTACTCCTTGCCGAGGACGAGTCGGGCCACGGTGATCTTGGTGGCCGCGGCCGTCCCGTCCGCGAGCTGGAGGCCGATGACGTCCCGCAGCCGCTGGGCTATCGGGCCGTCCTCGCTCCACCCCAGGTGTCCCATGGTCAGCAGCGCCTGGTGGGTGGCCTCGACAGCCGCCTTGGGCGCCCACCACTTCGCCATGTTCGACGGGATGCGGGGGTCCTCGCCGCGATCCGCCCGGCACAGCGCCTCGTAGGCGACCAGACGCGCCGCGTGCAGCAGGGTGGTGTGCTCCACGAGGGGGAACGACACCGACTGGAACTGTCCGAGGGGCCGCCCGAAGGCGGTCCGCCGCGCGGCGTGTGCGTAGGCCTCCTCCAGGGCGGCGTCGCCCACCGCGACCGCCATCAGCGCGATCAGCGCCCGGGAGACACCGAAGCCGCGCATCACCGCGGCGAAACCGCCGCCGGGCTCGCCCACCAGGTCACGGGGGCCGACCCGCAGACCGTCGAGGACGATCCGGCCGCGCCCGCCGGCCCTGCAGCCGAGGTCGGTCAGCTGCTCCCGGCGCACCCGGGCGTCGTCCAGTGCGACGTAGAAGGCGCTGATGCCACGGGCCCCCTCCCCGCCGGTGCGGGCGAAGACCAGGCCGTGGGTGGCGTGCGCCGCGATCATGATGGAGGTCTTCTCACCGGTGAGCAGCCAGCCGTCGCCGTCCGGCCGCGCCTCCATCCGGATGCCCGCCGCGTCCGTGCCGTGGTCGGGCTCCGTCAGCGCGAGGGCGACCACGGCGTCACCGCGGGCGATCGGCGGAAGCCAGGCCGCCCGTTGCTCCGGATCGCCGTTGTCGGCCAGGACCCCGCCGATCAGAGCGGCGTTGAGCACCGGGAAGCACACCGAGAGATCGGCCGCCGCCAGCTGCTCCAGCGCGATGCCCGCACTCACGGCGTCCAGCCCCAGCCCGCCGTACTCCTCGGGAATCCGCAGCGCGAACAGGTCCGCCGCCGCCATGTCCGGGAACAGACCCGGACGGTACGTGCCGCCGCGGTCCTGCTCCCGGCGGTACGGAGCGATTCGTTCGGCCGCGAACGCGCCGACGCGCGCCGCCAGTTCGTCCTGCGAGGGGGTGAACGTGAAGTCCATGGAGCTGTGTTTCCTTCTCTCGGTGTCCCAGGCGTCAGTTCGAGGGGGCGGAGGCGTGCAGCAGCTCGCGCAGGGCGAACTTCTGTACCTTTCCGGAGGGGGTGCGCGGCAGCGCCGGCAGCAGTTCCACCCGCTCCGGCCAGTACGTCCGGGCCATGCCGAGCCCGGCGAGGTGGTCCCGCAGCTCGGGCACGCCGAGGGCCGGGCCGGTGGTGACCAGGAAGGCGCAGGCGCGTTCGCCGAGCCGTGCGTCCGGGTAGCCGACCACCGCGACGTCCTTGACCGCCGGGTGCCTGAGGAGCGCGCCCTCCACCTCGACGACCGGGATGTTCTCGGCGCCGCGCACGATCATGTCCTTGACCCGGCCGGCGATGCGGATGCCGCCGTGCCCGTCGTCCCGGGCCAGGTCGCCGGTGTCGAACCACCCGTCGGCGGTCACCGAGGCGTCGTACACCTCCTGCCGCCGGAAGTAGCCCAGGCACTGCGTGGCGCCCCGGACCTGGAGCCGTCCGACCTCTCCGGCCGGCACCGCGCGCCGGTCGCGGCCGATGATACGGACCTCCATGCCCGGGACTGCGGTGCCGTCGCTCCCGGCCGCCCGCAGCGGCGGCTGCTGCGGGCGGGTGACGGTCACGCAGCCGTTCTCCGTCATGCCCCACAGGGCGTACACCCGGCAGCCGAGCACCGTGTCGGCGTCCTCCACGAGCAGCGGCGCTATCGGCGCGCTGCCGGTCGCGAAGCTGCGCAGCGCCGACAGGTCGTGGGGGGTACGGCGCTGCGCGTCGATCAGGTCGGAGAGGAAGGTGGGCGCGCCCATGAAGAAGGTCACCCGCCGCGCCTGGAGGATGTGCAGCATCCGCTGCGCGTCCCACCGGTCCACCTGGACCGCGGTGGCGCCGAGCAGCATCGGCATCACGAAGTTCCAGGTGAAGCCCGCCTGGTGGGTGGTGGGCGAGCCCATGGCGGTGACTTCGTCGCCGCCGAGTCCGAGGACATCGGCCTGGGCCCGGTTCATCGCGTACAGGGTGTTGTGGCTGTGGACGACGCCCTTCGGCTCTCCGGTGGTGCCGGAGGTGAACATGATCTGGGCGGGGTCGTCCGGCCCCGCCTCCAGACCGTCGAGCGAGGCGAGCAGCTCCGGGTCGGGTTCGGGGGCGTAGAGGTCGCGGGTGAAGTCCAGGGCGCCGCCGGGGTGCCCGCCGTCCCCGCCGAGCAGCACCCGGTGGCGCAGGGTGGGCACGGCGTCGGCGACCTCGGCGCTCATCCCGGCGTAGGAGAAGCCCCGGACCTCGGCAGCGGCGATGTAGACCGGGCTGGCGGTGAGCCGGGTCATGAACTCCACCTCGCGGCGGCGCATGGTCGGTACCACCGGGCCGGCGACCGCGCCGATCCGGGCGGACGCCAGGCAGAGCGCCACCAGCTCCCACGAGTTGGGCAGTTGCAGGGTCACCACGTCACCGCGCCGCACACCGAGCCGGAGCAGCCCGGCGGCGAGCCGGTCGACCCGGCGGGCGAGCTCGGCGTAGCTCACGGTCCGGGCCTCGGCGCCCGAGTAGCAGACCAGGGCGGGCCTGTCGGGACGGAGCCGCGCCCAGCGGCGCAGGTCGTGCAGGATCGTCTCGTCACGCCACCAGCCGGCCGCGCGCCACGTGCCGGCGAGGTCCGTGGAGTCCGCGGGGCCTTGTGCCGCCGCCGGGGCGTACGCCTCGTACGGTGCTGTCGTGCTCATCGGGTGCCTCCCTGGGAGGTGCCGAGCGCCCTGCGGGCGCTCTCGGCGACGGACCGGGCGCTGACACCGGCCCGTTCGAGGAGCAGGCGCTGGCCGCCTGCGACCGGGACGAAGGCGTCCGGCATCGCGATCCGGTGGACCTGGACGGGCCGTCGCGCGCTGAGCTCCTCGGCGACCGCCGAGCCGAACCCGCCGGCCGCCCAGTGCTCCTCCACCGTGATCACCGTCCGCTGGTCGCCCAGGGCCTCCAGCAGGGCCGGGGTGTCGAGTGGTTTCACGGTGTGCAGGTGCAGCACGTTGGCCGACACACCGTCCGCGGCCAGGAGTTCCGCCGCCTCCAGGGCCGCGAGCACCGGGTAGGGCCCGCAGGCGGCCAGGGTGATGTCCGTGCCGCGGCGGAGTATCTGGGCCTCGCCGAGCCGCACCGGCCCGGCGCCGGCCGGCAGGGCGGGGGTGGCGCCGCGGCCGAGACGGAAGTAGACCGGCCCGCCCGAGGCGAGCGCCTGGCGCAGCAGCTCCGCGGTCTGGGCGGCGTCACCGGGCACCACCACGGTCATGCGGGGCAGTACCCGCATCGACGCGAGGTCCTCCAGGGCGTGGTGCGTGGGGCCGAGGTGGCCCGCCGACACACCCGAGTGGGTGGCCGCGATCAGCACCGGCAGGCCGCCGAGCGCGATGTCCAGCTTCACGGCCTCCAGGGCCCGGGACGCGGCGAACGCCGCCATGGTGTTGACCACCGGGATCCGGCCCTCGCGGGCCAGCCCGGCGGCGGCGCCCATCAGTGTGTGCTCGGCTATGCCGAGGTTGAGGTAGCGCTCGCGACCGCCCCGGAAGTCGACGCCGGAGAACAGGCCGGTGTCGCTGTCCAGGACGACCAGCCGGTCCTCGGCGGGCAGCAGCCCGGCGATCGTGTCGCGGTAGACCTCGCGGGCGGAGCGGTCGGTCCCGGCGGGTGCGGCGGGGCGGGTGGAGGGCCGGGTGCCGGCCGGTGCGGTGGCGGCGGCCGTGGTCATCGGCGGGCCTCCGCATCGGCGCGCAGCGCCTTCAGGAGCGCCAGCTGCTGCCGCCGGCCGAGCCGTGCGTAGTGGCTGCGGGCCTGCCCTTCGATCGGGGCGACGCCCTTGCCCTTGACGGTATGGGCGATCAGGACCGTGGGCCGGTGCGGATCGGGGGCCAGGGACAGTGCCTCGGTGAGCGCGCCGGTGTCGTGGCCGTCGGCCTCCAGGACCCGCCAGCCGAACGCCCGCCAGCGGTCGGCCAGCGGTTCCAGGGCGCCGACCGCCTCGGTCGCTCCGCTGATCTGCAGGCCGTTGCGGTCGACGATCGCGGTGAGGCGGCCGAGGCGCTGGGCGGAGGCGACCGAGGCCGCCTCCCACACGGAACCCTCCTGGAGCTCGCCGTCGCCCATGACGACGAAGCAGCGGCGGTCGGACCGCTCCAGCCGGTGCGCCAGGGCGTGCCCGGTGCCGACGGCCAGCCCGTGGCCCAGGGAGCCGGAGGGCATCTCCACACCCGGGATCCCGGGATGCGGGTGGGCCGTGAAGTGGCTGCCCGGCCTGGCGTACCCGTCGAGCTCCGAGGCCGGGAAGTAGCCGGCCTCGCAGAGCGTCGCGAACAGGCCGATGCCGCCGTGCCCCTTGCTGAGCAGCAGTACGTCGCGCTCGGGCAGGCCCGGGAAGCCGGGATCATGGCGCAGGACACGGAAGTAGAGCACGGCGAGGATCTCCACCAGGGACATCGAGCCGCCCAGGTGGCCGCCCTCGGGGCTCGCGCACATCGTCACGATGTGCTCCCTGATCCGCGTGGTCACCTCGGACAGGTCTTCCGCTCCGCGGGAGACGCCCTCGGAAGGGCCGACGGGTCGGTCGGCGGTCGATGGGGCCGGCGGCGGGGTGCCGCGCAGCAGGGGAGGGCTGCTCATGCCTGGTCCTTTCGGCGGGTGCGGTAGGCGGGGGCGCACGGTGTGCGGGAGGTGTCAGTTGGGGTGCAGGCCGGTGAACTCCAGTCCGAGCGCCTCCGGTTCGCCGAACCGCACGTTCATGCACTGCACGGCGTTGCCCGCGCCGCCCTTGACGAGGTTGTCCAGAGCCGCGATCACGGTGACGGTCGAGGCGCCGCGGTCCAGCGCGAAGCCGACGTCGCAGAAGTTGGAACCGGAGAGGATCTTGGCGTCGGGGAAGCGGTGCATCCCGCGCCGGGCGGCGACGATCCGGACGAAGGGCTCGTCCGCGTAGGCGGTCCGGTAGGTGGAGCGGACGGCGCGTTCGTCCACCCCTTCGGCCAGCGGCGCCCGGCACAGCAGCTGCACTCCCCGGACCGCCTCGACACCGGTGGCCGTCATCCGCACGGTGTGCCCGGTCGCCTGGGCGATCTCGGCCTCGTGCCGGTGCCGGGTGGGGGCGAACACCCTGAGCGCGCCGCTGCGTTCGGCGTGCAGGTTCTCCGAGCCGGCCTTGGCGCCGGAGCCGCTGGACCCGGTGCGGGCGTCCACCGTGATGTCGCCCCGGATCAGTCCGTCGCGGGCGAGAGGGACCAGTGAGAGGATGCCGGCGGTGGCCATGCAGCCGGGTACGGAGATCCGGTCGGCGGTGCGCAGCCGCTCCCGGTGCAGCTCGGGGATTCCCTGGACGAAGGTGCCGAGCAGGCCGGGCGCCTCGTGGGGGGTGCCGTAGTAGTCCTGGTAGACGTCGGTGTCCGGCAGCCGGAAGTCGCCGGACAGATCGATGACGACGCGTGCCGAGGCGAGGTACTCCGGCATCCGCTGCATGGTCTCCCGGTGCGGTGTGGCGAGGAACAGCACGTCGGAGCGCTCGAGTTGGTCGTAGGACGAGAACGTCAGCCGGGTACGGCCGCGCAGATTGGGATGGACGCTGTCCACCGGCCGCCCGCGCAGGGTGCGCGAGACGGCGTTGACGAGTTCCACCTGGGGGTGGCCGACCAGCAGGCGGAGCAGTTCGCCGCCGATGTAGCCGGCCGCGCCCACGACGGCAGCCCGGATCATGCCTGTGCCTCCTCGATCAGCAGGGCGGCGACGGCGTCCGCCACGTCGATGTCCGTACCGTGGCTCTGCTGGAGCCCCCGGAACTCCACCCGGTCGTTGACCTCCAGCACCGTCAGCCGGCCGTCCGGGTCCTGGAGCAGATCCACCCCCGCGATGTGCGCGCCGACGGTCTTTGCCGCGGCCACGGCCAGCTCCGTGAGCCCGGGATCGAGCGGGCAGCGCTCGCTGACCGCCCCGCGGGCGACGTTCGTGCGCCATTCGTCGCTTCTGCGGTACGTCGCCCCGACGGCCCGTCCGCCGACCACCAGGACTCTGATGTCCCGGTCGGCCTTGGCGACTTCGCGCTGGACGTAGACGATGTGTGACTGCGGGGACGGCAGCGCCGCCAGGTGTTCCAGGACTGCCGCGGCCATCGCCGGGCCGGTGACCCGGGTCACCAGGCGGCCCCAGGAACCGACGAGGGGCTTGATCACGGCGGGGTAGCCGAACTGCTCCAGGGCCGCCAGCGCCGCGTCAGGGGTCAGCGCGAGGCTGGTGTCGGGCGTCGGCACCCCACGGGCCACCAGCGCCGCGGAGGTCTGCCACTTGTCGCCGCACACCGCCGCGGCCGCCGCGGTGTTGAGCACCCTCGCCCCCGTCGACTCGAGCGCGCTCGCCGCGTACAGCGCCCGGTAGTGGCCGACCTCCCGGTTGAGCACGGTGCGCGGGCCGGTCCAAGGCGCTCCGGCCCGGACCGCCAGCGTGCGGGGGTCGATCTGCTCACATGCGACGCCGCGCCTCTCCAGCGCTGCCAGAATGCATTTCTCCTCGAAGCGGACGCGCGAGGCGAGAACGCCGAGCCGCAGTGTCGCGGAATTCATTTCCTTTTCTCCTTCCCGGTCCCAGGAACGGCTCCGCTGCTCGCCCTCTATTCGCCCCAGTCCTCCTCGACCTCGGGGGCGAGCACCAGTCGGGGCGGCTCCACCGATTCGACCTCCAGCTCGGTGCGGCACTCCGGGCACTCGACTATCTCGCCGACCCGGGCGTCGTTCTCCCAGGGAACCTCGGCGTCGCATTCGAGACACGTGGTGGCAAGCAGTGTCTGAGACATTGCATTTCCCCTACTCGTCGTTGCGGAAGTGGCTGAAACAAGATGGACTGTATCCCCGGATTTTCCTCCGTTCGGCCGGATTTCATCAGCGGCTCGAATGGGAGTGAACGCGAATGCTTATGCGCGATGGAATACGGGGGGCAGGTGCGCTCAGGCCGCCGATGCGCTCAGCACGGCCGGCTCGAAGCGGTCCGGGCCCGCCGGGTCGAGCGGGTAGCCCTGCAGGGCCCGCCGGAACGCCTTCTCCGCGGTCCGGGCGAAACCGGCGGGGGCGGAGCCGGGGGTCAGTGCCAGGGTGACCGGCAGGGGTGCCGGCGGCGCCGGGAGGTCCGGGCGCGCCGTGCGGGCCAGTCCCCACAGCTCGTCCCCGTTGGCGATCAGGCACGTCATGCCCAGTCCCGCCTTGGCGGCCGAGCGCAGACCGATCAGCTCCGGTCCCTCGTACGCGATCCGCCGGCGGATGCCCGCGCGGTCCAGGACCTCGCCGACCTCCTTGCGCAGCGTGCACGGGGCGGGGAACAGGGCCAGCGGGAGGGCGTCGTGCTCGCCGGTGGCGGGACGGCCGAACCAGGCCATGCGCATCCGGCCGAGCTCCAGGCCGTCCGGCCCCGGGTCCGGCGGGCCGGTCTGGAGCAGCAGGGCGGCATCGAGCTGGCCGGTACGCAACTGCTCGGCCAGCGCCTCGCTCGCCCCCGTCCGGACCCGCAACTGCACCTGGGGGAGCTCCCGGTTGATCCGGCGCAGGAACTCGGGAAGGACCTCGGCGAGCTGGCTGGTCACGCCGACCGAGAGCAGCACCTGGCCGACCTCGGGCACGAACCGGGCCACCGCCTCGTCGTTCAGCGCCACCATGCGGCGGGCGTACTCCAGGAGTTCCTCGCCCTGCGGGCTGAGCCGCATGTCCCGCCCCGTGGAGGCGAAGACCGGCCGCTTGATGAGGCCGCTCAGCTGGCGGATCTGCTGGCTCACCGCGGGCTGGGTGATGTGCAGAACCTCCGCAGCCCGCCGGAACCCGCCGTGCTCGACCACCGCCACCAATGCTCTGAGGCGATTTATCTGCAAGTCGTGACGCATTCTTCCACCCGTCTTCGGTCGAAATCATCCGGAGCTGGAAGCAGCCTAGAGTTGGCTGGTTACGTACGCCACGGCGCAGCTCATGCGATGCGTATGAGATCTTCATGTCCGGCAGGTGCAGATTTCCTGACGGCAAATCACGTGGGCTTATTCAGATCATAAACAAGCAGGCGTCGAATTCTTGTCCCCGGTGTCCGGATGCGGTCTAGTGTCAATCCTCATCCACGATCGTTCACGAGCTACCCAGGGAGAAAGCATGCTGGCAGCAGCCGCCTCTTCAGCAGTACAGCAGGGTGTACGGATACAGCTCGCCGACCCGGGTCTCGCCGAGCGCAGCCCCGGTGAGGAATTCGCCTGGTCGGTGCGCGGTACGGCGGCCGGCGAGGACCGTGCGGTGCCGTTCCGCGCCCATCTCCCGGCCGTTTTCCCGCTCTTCGCCACACGGCCCCGCTATGCCGTGCGGCATCTGCTCAAGACGGCGTCGGTCGCCGACGCCCCGGTGCCCTACGTGCACGAGCCGGCCGCGCACATCGCCGCCTCCGGAACCTCCTACCGGACCACTCCGGAAGGGTCGTTCACCTCCCGCGTGGAGTACGCGGAGCTCACCGACCTGAAGGTGCGGGTGCCGCTGCCCGAGGGGCTCCTCGACGAACCGGCGCTGCTCGCCTCGTTCGTCGACTACCGGGTCCTGGTCCGGCTGTCGGTGGTGGAGAACCAGACCCTGCTGCACGGCAGCGACGACAAGGCCGTCACCGGCCTCCTCGACCTTCCTGGCCTGCGCCGGGGCAGCCTCGGCGAGGACATCTACGCCTCCGTCACCCGGGCGGCCGCCGAGGTGGAGGAGACCGGCGGTTCCTGCGACGGCATCGTCGTCCACCCCTTCACCTACTGGGAGCTGGTGCGCGCGGGAGTGCTCGAACGGCTCGGCGCGGCCGGCATCACCGTCTCCCGCACCCGCATGATCCCCCGGGACCAGGTCCTGCTCGGGGACTTCCGGGCGGCCGTCACCCTGCTCGTGCCGGACGTCGCCTCGCTGACCCTGCTGCGCGGCCAGGGCCCCGACGGCGGAGACGTCGTCGAGGCGAGCAGCCGGATCGGTCTCGCCGTCCACCTGCCCCAGCACTTCCTGCTGCTGGCCCGGGACTGACCTCGGCGACAGCCGACGAAGGGAATCACCATGTCCGGCCCACCTGTCCGCGCCCTCTACATCACCGGTTGGATGCGCAGCGGAAGCACACTCCTCGGCAACATCCTCAACGAATTGCCCGGCGTACGGCACATCGGTGAACTCCACTTCCTGTGGAAGAACGGTGTGCTGGGCGCCGGAACCAACTCCACCTGCGGGTGCGGGCAGCCCTTGACGGCGTGCCCGCTGTGGTCCGACGCGCTCGCTGCCCTGCCCGCCCCGGCCGGTGCCGCCACCGCGCGCCGGATGCTGGCCCTGCAGCACACGCTGATGCGTACCCGGCACACCAGGGCCAGGCTCGCCGAGGCGCGCGGCACGGGGCCCGCGGCCGCCGGCGTCGGCGAGCTGCTCGACCGGTCGGCCTCCGTCTACCGGGAGGTGGCCGCCCGCGGCGGCGACCGCCTGGTGGTGGACGGCTCCAAGTGCCCGGCGGAGGCCGCGGCGCTGCTGGGCCGGGACGACCTCGACGTCAGGGTCCTGCACATCGTGCGTGATCCCCGGGCCACCGCCCTGTCCTACCGCAGCGCGAAGGAGTACATCGACCCGATGTCCCCCTCCCGCTCCAGCGGGTACTGGACGGCCTTCAACCTCGCCTCGGAACGCGTCGGCGCGGCAGCGGGCGACCGCTACCTGCGGATCCGCCACGAGGACCTGTCCGCACGGCCCCGCGGGACGGTGGCCGAGGTGCTGCGCTTCGCCGGCCTGGACGACGAGGTGCCGGTCGACGGGGCCGGCCGTGTCCCGCTCGGCGTCAACCACACCGTGACCGGCAATCCGGACCGGCTGCGGCGGGGGGTGACGCGGATCCGCCCCGACGACCGGTGGCGCACCGAGCTCTCCGCCGCCGACATCGCGGCGGCCACCCTGCCCGCACTGCCGTTGCTGGGCCGGTACGGCTACCCGGTGGCGCCGGCACGCCCGGCCGGCGGCGGGGGCACACCCTCCCGCCGGGCGGCCCCCGCGGACCGGGCTCCGGCCGCGGCCGTGGATCCCGCCCCGCCTCCCGGCGGCGGCACACGCACCGCGGCGCGCCTCGACAGGCGCTACGAGCGCCCGTCGGCCCCGCTCTGGCCGGGTGAACTCAGGTGAACCTCCAACTGGCCGGAAGGGTCGCGCTCGTGGCGGCCTCCACCAGCGGCATCGGGCTCGCCGTGGCCCGGGTGCTCGCCGAGGAAGGCGCCGATGTGTCCATCTGCGGCCGTGATGCCGGTCGGCTCGCCGCGGCCCACGAGGAGGTGGACGCCTGCGGCCCCGGCCGCGTACGGAGCCAGGTGGTCGACCTGCGCGACGAGGACGCCGCCGCCGGATGGGTACGGCGGACGGCCGAGGAACTGGGCGGGCTGCACGTCCTCGTCACCAACTCCCCGGGGGTGCCCTTCGGCCCTGTACAGGACTTCGAGGTCGCCCAGTACCGGCAGGCGGTCGACGACAACCTGCTGCCGCACGTCTCGCTGTCGCTGGCCGCCGCACCGTATCTGCGGCAGGCCGGCTGGGGCCGGATCGTCATGATCACCTCCGAGTCGGTGCGCCAACCCCATCCGGGCAGCGGGCTGTCCTCCGTGGCCAGGCTCGGCGTCCTCGGTTTCGCCAAGGGGCTCGTCGACGCCTTCGGCCCGGCCGGGGTGACGGTCAACGTCCTGGCACCCGGTTTCCACCGCACCCCGATCCTCGACGTCCAGTACGGCGACCGGGTCGAGGAGCGGCTCGCCGAGGTCGCGGCCGGACTGCCGCTCGGCCGGATCGGCCGGGCCGAGGACCTGGGGGCCCTGGTCGCCTTCCTCGCCAGCGAACAGGCCGGCTTCGTCACCGGCAGCGTGCTGGTGGCCGACGGAGGCAACACCCGCGGCATCGGCTGACACCCTGCCGCCCACCGCCCGCACCGACAGCCGAAGGAGTACGCACATGCCCCCGGGAACACCCCCGGCTCTGGGAGAAGTGGCCGCCACACGCCGGCCGGCGCTGTACGTCGTCAAGCTGGGCAGCGCCACCCTGGCCCACAGCCGTGTCTTCGACGAACTGCTCTTCCTGCACCGTCTCGGCGCGCGGCTGCTCGTCGTCGCCGGAGGAGCCGCCGGCATCGCCGAGCACTACCGGCGGACCGGACGGGAGATCCGCACCCTGCTCTCGCGCGGCGGCGACGAGATCCGCTACTGCCCTCCGGAGGAGATGCGGCACATCGTCGCCGCGTACGAGCAGGTGACCCTGCCCCTGGTGGAGGAGGAGCTCACCCGGCGCGGACTGTCGGTCCTCACCTCGACCGCCCGGAGCGGCTCCCTGGTGACGGGGACGGTCAACGGGCCGTTGCGGGTACGGGAGGACGGCCGGATCAGGGTCGTCCGCGACCACCGGGCGGGGACCGTCACCGCCGTGGACACGGACCGGCTCGCCGCCCTGCTGGACGCCTTCGACGTGGTCTGCCTCTCCCCGCCGGTCGCCGACGCCGAGGGCGGCTCACCGCTCAACGTCGACGCCGACGTCCTCGCCGCCGGCCTGGCCCGCGCCCTGGACGCCGACCATCTGCGCCTGGTCACCGGCACCGCGGGCCTGCTCGCCGACCCCGCGGACCCGACCAGCACCCTGCGCCACCTCGCCCCGGGCGAGGGCGGCGGCTACGCCCGCGGCCGGATGCGGCAGAAGGTGCGGGCCGCGGAGATCGCCGTCACCGGCACCTCGGACACGGCCATCACCGGCCCGCACACCCTCTCGACGACGGGCGCCACCCGTTTCTGGGGGGCCACCGCACCGGCCGGCGACCTCGACCTGCTCTCCCGCGCCGTGCAGGTGTCCTCCGTCTCCCGGGACGAACGGGAGCTCGCACTCCTCCTCGCCGAGTGGTGCGAGGACCACGGGGTCAAGAGCGAGATCGACGCCGCCGGGAACCTGGTGGCCACCAGGGGCGCGGGGGACCGGCGTCTGCTGATGCTCGGGCACCTGGACACGGTGCCCTACCGGTGGCCGGTGCGCTGGGACGGTGAGGTCCTCTCGGGCCGCGGCTCGGTCGACGCCAAGGCGAGCCTGGTGGCGTTCCTCCAGACCCTGGCCTCCTGCGAACCGCCGGAGGGCGTCGAACTGCGGGTGGTGGGCGCCGTGGAGGAGGAGATCACCGGCGCCGGTGCCTTCCACGTCCGCGACACCTACCCGGCGGACGCGGTGATCGTGGGCGAACCCAGCGGCGCCACCGCTCTCACCCTCGGGTACCACGGTCTGATCAAGGTCCGGCTGCACACCCGCGAACACGTCGGGCACACGGCGGGCGAGGGCGTCCGGACAGCCGGCGACCGGCTGGTCGAGGCACTCACCGCCGTGCGCGCCGCGGTCGCCGGGGCGGCCCCCGACGCACTCACCGCGACCCTGGGCGTACGCGCCCTCAACCAGGGCGACGTCCAGGACGGCGAGGCCGTGGTGGACGTGCGGCTGCCCCCGGGCCACGCCGTCGAGGACATCGTGCGGGCGCTGCGCGCCGCGGTGGCGGAGCCGGTCCGGACCGAGGTCCTGAGGGGCACCCCCGGGGTCGCCACACCGCGCACCAGCCCGCTGGTCAGGTCCTTCCAACGGGCCTTCGCCGCATCACAGGTGAGGCCCCGTTACCTGGTGAAGAAGGGCAGCAGCGACATGAACACGCTCGCCACCACCTGGCAGGGCGTGCCCATGGTCGCCTACGGCCCCGGTGACGCGAGCCTCGACCACACCCCCGCCGAACACCTGCACGCGACCGAGTTCCGGCGGGCCCGCCGTCTGCTGACCGCCGCCGTCCGAGAATGGAGCACGATGTGACCCCGCAGACAACGGCCTCGGGCCCGCGCCCCGCCTTCCCGCCGGCCGCCTCGCCCCACTGCACCTGCTACCCCGGCGCGACCGTGTGGCTGACCGGTCTGCCGAGTTCCGGCAAGACCACCCTCGCCAGGGCGACCGCCGAGGCACTGCGGCGCGACGGCCGCCGCGCCGAGGTGCTGGACGGTGACGAGCTGCGCCGCACGCTCACCGGAGACCTGGGTTTCTCCCCCGAGGACCGGCACCGCAACGTGGAGCGCATCGGCCGCGTCGCCCAGATCCTCGCCCGCAACGGGGTCCTGGCCCTGGTCCCGGTCATCGCACCGTACGCGGAGTCCCGCGAACTGGTGCGCACCCTGCACCGCACCAGCCGCACGCCGTTCCTGGAGGTCCACGTCGCCGCGCCGGTCGCGGTCTGCGCCACCCGCGACGTCAAGGGCCTGTACGCCCGCCACGCGGCGGGCGGGATCAGCGGGCTGACCGGCGTGGACGCGCCGTACGAGGAGCCCCTGGCCCCCGATCTGCGGATCGACTCGCACACCGAGCCCGCCGACCGGTCCGCCGCGGCCCTGCTCGCCCTCCTCGCCGAGCGGGGGCTGGCATGACCGCCCTCACCACCGCACCCGGCACCGCGCCCGCCGCGGGCCCGTACGCCCTCTCCCACCTCGACGCACTCGAATCGGAGGCCATCCACATCTTCCGCGAGGTGGCCGGCGAGTTCGAGCGGCCGGTGATCCTCTTCTCCGGCGGCAAGGACTCGGTCGTCATGCTGCACCTGGCGCTGAAGGCGTTCGCCCCCGCCGCGATTCCCTTCTCCCTGCTGCACGTCGACACCGGCCACAACTTCCCCGAGGTCCTCGCCTACCGCGACCAGGTCGTCGCACGGCACCACCTGAGGCTGCGGGTGGCCCGTGTCCAGGACTTCATCGACGACGGCCGGCTGCGAGAGCGCCCGGACGGCACCCGCAACCCGCTGCAGACCGTCCCGCTGCTCGACGCCATCACCACCGGGCGCCACGACGCCGTGTTCGGCGGCGGACGCCGCGACGAGGAGAAGGCCCGCGCCAAGGAGCGGGTGTTCTCGCTGCGCGACGAGTTCGGCGCCTGGGACCCGCGCCGCCAGCGCCCCGAGCTGTGGTCCCTCTACAACGGCCGGCACGCGCCCGGTGAACACGTCCGCGTCTTCCCGCTCTCCAACTGGACCGAGCTCGACGTCTGGCAGTACATCCAGCGCGAGGGCATCGAACTGCCCGCCATCTACTACGCCCACTCCCGCGAGGTCTTCTCCCGTGACGGCATGTGGCTCGCGCCGGGCGACTGGGGCGGCCCACGCGGCGCCGAACGCCTCCAGCTCGTCCGCGTCCGCTACCGCACCGTCGGGGACATGTCCTGCACCGGTGCCGTGGAGTCGGAGGCCGAGACCGTGGCGTCGGTGATCGAGGAGATCGCCGCCACCCGCATCACGGAGCGGGGCGCCACCCGGGCCGACGACAAGCTCTCCGAGGCCGCCATGGAGGACCGCAAGAAGGAAGGGTACTTCTGATCATGGACCCCACCACCGGAACACTGCGTTTCGCCACCGCCGGATCGGTGGACGACGGCAAGTCCACCCTCGTCGGCCGGCTGCTGCACGACTCCAAGTCGGTCCTGTCCGACCAACTGGCGGCCGTCGAGGCGGCGTCACTGCTGCGCGGCCAGGAGTCGCCCGACCTGGCCCTGCTCACCGACGGCCTGCGCGCCGAGCGGGAACAGGGCATCACGATCGACGTGGCCTACCGCTACTTCGCCACCGCCAGGCGCCGGTTCATCCTCGCCGACACCCCCGGCCACGTGCAGTACACCCGCAACATGGTCACCGGCGCCTCCACCGCCGACCTCGCCCTGGTCCTGGTGGACGCACGGCACGGCATCGTGGAGCAGACCCGTCGGCACCTCGCCGTCGCGGCCCTGCTGCGCATCCCCCAAGTGACCCTTGTCGTCAACAAGATGGACCTGGTGGGCTGTTCGGAACAGGTCTTCGCGGACATCACCGCCGCGTTCGCCGAGTGCGCCACCGCCCTCGGCGTCCCCCGGGTGACGGCCGTCCCGGTCTCCGCGCTCGACGGCGACAACGTCGTACGCCCCTCCGACCGGATGGACTGGTACGCCGGGCCCACCGTGCTGGAACACCTGGAGACGGTGCCCTCCGGCACCGACCCCCGCACCCAGCCGGCCCGGCTCCCCGTCCAGTACGTCATCCGGCCGAAGACCGCCGAACACCCCGACTACCGGGGCTACGCGGGCCGGATCTCCTCCGGCCTGCTGCGGGTCGGCGACCCGGTCGGCGTCCTGCCTTCCGGCCGCACCAGCGTCATCGAGGCCATCGACACCCCGCAGGGCCCGGCCCAGACCGCCTGGGCGCCGCAGTCGGTCACGGTACGCCTGGCCGACGACATCGACATCGCCCGCGGCGACCTGCTGGCCCCTGCCGCCGCCACGCCCCCCACCACCCGGCGGCTGCGCGCCACCGTCTGCCACCTGACCGAACAGCCGCTGCGCGCCGGCCGGCACCTGCTCCTGAGGCACGCCACACGCACCGTACGGGCGGTGGTCGAGGAGATCGGGTCCCGGCTCGACCTGCAGGACCTCACGGAACGCCCCGGCGCCGAGCGGCTCGAGGTCAACGACATCGGCCGGATCGTCGTACGCACCGCCGAACCGATCGCTCTCGACGGATACGCCGAACTTCGCGGCACCGGTTCGTTCCTGCTCATCGACCCGGACGACGGCAGCACACTCACCGCGGGCATGGCCGACGCCCCGCACACCGCCACCCGTGCCGAAGGGACGTGACGGCTGCGCCCCACGACCATGAGAACGTCATGCCGAGCCGGTGACACCGGCACTGTCGGTCACGGTCACCGACCGGAAGACTCCTCCCATCGAGCGCGAACACCGTCTCCCGGAGGAAGGCCCGACATGAATCTCACCGTCGCCGGCACCGCCCGCACCCACACCGACGCCCCGGCCGCGGACGGCCTGGTCATCGAGAACCTCGACGCGTCCGCGGCCGAGCCGTTCCAGCCGGGCACCTGCATCTGCTGGACGGAGGTCGCGACGCCCTCCGAGTAACGAGTCCAGGAGACCGCAACCGATCACAGGGGGAGTGGGGGGAACGGCAATGACGTACCGGCGGAGCACGGAACCCGGACTGGCTTTCAAGCACCATCTCACGGCCGAAGTGGTGGAGGACGAGGGGGTGTTCCTCGTCTCCGAACGCGGCGTGACCGTGCTGCGGGGCGCCGGCGTCACCGCGCTCGCACCGCTCCTCGACGGCAGTCGGACACTCGATCAGCTGGCCGACTCCGCACCCGCCGGGCTGCCGCCCGGACAGGTGCGGCGGGTCGTCGGCAGGCTCCTCGACTCCGGGCTGCTCACCCACCGGCTGCCGGACGCCGCCTCCACCCCCGACGAGGTGTTCTGGGAGCTGGCGGGCGTGGACGGCCCCACGGCGGTCCGCCGCACCGCGGGGGCCACGGTGGCGGTCGCCGGGGTGGGCACCCACGCCCGGGAGGCCGTCGCCGAGATGACGGCCGCGCTCGCCGCCGGCGGCCTCCGGCCGCACCGGGCGGGCCGGGACACCGAACCCCCGGGACTCGCCGTCGTGCTCTGCGACACCTACCTCGATCCGGACCTCGAAGCTCTGGGCGCCGTGTACCGCTCCACCGGCACGCCCTGGCTGATCGCCCGTCTCACCCATGAACAGCCCTGGATCGGCCCGGTGTTCACACCGGAGGACGGCCCCTGCTGGAACTGCCTGGCCGAACCGCTCCGCCGCAACCGCCCGGCCGAGGCATTCCTGGGGCAGGCCCTCGGCCACCCGGTCCGCACCCCGCCCTCCGGTCTCGCGGCCGGCCGCGCGGCGGGCCTCCACCTGACCTGCCTGGAAGCCGTCAAATGGCTGGCCGGGCAGCGCCACTCCGGCCAGTCGGCGCTGTGGTCCTTCAACCCGCACGACCTGAGCGGCCGTCACCACCCGGTACGCCGACGCCCCCAGTGCCCGTCGTGCGGCGAGCCGGGGCTGATGGGACGCCAGGTGAGGGCGCCGTTCGTCTGCGGCAGCCGCCCCAAGACCGGCACCGGCACCGGTACCGGCGAGCGGTCGATGACCCCCGAAGCGATGCTCGAACGCCATGGGCACCTGGTCGACGACCTGACCGGAGTGGTCAAGGAGATCCGCCGCGACTCACGCGGCCCCGGCTTCCTCAACTGCTTCCACTCCGGCCACAATCCCGCGGTGGCGCCCACCGGCCTCGCCGCGGTGCGCAGCGGGCTGCGCGGCCACAGCTCGGGCAAGGGCACCACCGAGACCCAGGCGAGGGTGAGCGCGCTCTGCGAGGCCGTCGAGCGGCACAGCGGCTACTTCCAGGGCGACGAGCCCACGCTGACGGCGGCCTACCGGGACGTCGCCGACCGTGCGGTGCACCCGGACGCCGTACAGCTCTTCGACCCCCGCCAGTACGCCGGCCGTGCCGAGTGGAACGCCGCCCACGGCCCGGCGCACCGTGTCTGCGAGCCCTTCGACGAGGAGGAGCCGGTCCACTGGACCCCGATGTGGTCCCTGACCGGCGACCGGCACCGCCTGGTGCCCACCGCGATGCTCTACTACGACGCGCCGGGCGTCAGAGGCCCCTTCGCCGCCACCTCCAACGGTTCGGCGGCCGGCAGCTCCCGCGAGGACGCCGTCGTGCAGGGATTCCTGGAACTCGTCGAGCGCGACGCGGTGGCGCTGTGGTGGTACAACCGCACCCGGCAGCCCGGTGTGGACCTCGACGCCTTCGACGACCACTGGATCCGGCGGGTACGCGAGGAACACCGGGGCATCCGCCGAAGACTCTGGGTCCTCGACCTCACCAGCGACCTCGGCATCCCGGTGTTCGCCGCCCTGTCCGGGCGGACCGACAAACCGGCCCAGGACATCACCCTGGGTTTCGGCGCGCACTTCGACCCCCGGATCGCGCTGCGCCGGGCGGTGGCGGAGCTCAACCAGATGCTCCCGCCGGTCGCGGAGGCCGCGGCCGACGGCACCGGATACAGCTGCGACGACCCCGCCGTGCTGACCTGGTGGCGGACCGCCACCACCGACAACCAGCCGTACCTGCTGCCCGCCCCCACCGGGCACGGCCGCGGCCCCGAGGACTTCCCGTACGTCCGGCGCACCGACCTGGCCGACGACGTGAAGGCAGCCGCGCGGCTCGTCCGCGGCCTCGGCAGCGAACTGCTGGTGCTCGACCAGACCCGGTCCGACACCGGCCTGCCCGTGGTCAAGGTGGTGGTCCCCGGACTGCGCCCCTTCTGGACCCGCTTCGGACCGGGGCGCCTCTACGACGTACCGGTACGCCTGGGCCGCCGGTCCGCTCCGCTGCGATACGAGGACCTCAACCCGGTCCCGCTCTTCCTGTGACTCCGTCACACCGTCCCCGAGGTTCCCTCCATGAATTCCGTCGCCCCGTCCCTGACCTCCCTCTGGTCGCTGCGTGAGGACTGCGGGTACCGGCCCGTACCGGGCGGGCCGGGCGCCGGTGTCGTCAGCACCCCCTGGGAGGAGATCCGCCTCGATCCGGGGACACCGGCGGTCGCCCGGGCGCTGGAGCGCATGACGTACGGTCCGGTCTCCCTCGACAACGTGCTGCCCGGGTTCACCGAGGGCGGCGGGACGGCGGGGGACCGCGCCCCCTACGACGCCCTGGACGCGGCGCTCGGACGGCTGCAGCACGTCGTGGTGCGGACGCTCGCGCTGGCGGAGGGCGTCCACCATCTGACCGTGGTGCCCATCGCCCGTCGGGCCCGGTTCAGGCCCGGCCGCCCGGCAGCGGACGCCGTGCACCGGCTCTCCCGGTTCGTCACCCTGCGGGCTTCGGCCGGGGGCTGGGTGGCGGAGTCGCCGCTGACCGCCCACCGGGTGGTCCTGCACACACCGCAGGCCGGATGGCTGGTGAGCTGCTACGCGCGTCCCACGACGGTGCGCGAGGCGGCCCGGCTGCTCGGCATGCCGGTGGCGGAGGCGGCCCTCACGGTCGGCTACCTGGAGGCCGCCGGCGTCCTGCTGCCCGGGAAGCCGCTCGCCGACGGTGCGGGCGCCCCCTCCTTCACGGAGGACGAGGACGAGGCCCTGGCGCACTGGTCGCCGCGCGAGCTGCTCGTCCACCAGCGCAGCAGGCCGGGTTCGCACGACGAACCGGTGGGCCCGGCCGGCCGGCCCGGCACCGGCGCCGGGCGCCCGGGCCCGGCAGGCGCCGCCATCACGCTGCCGGTACCCCCGCGAGGCGGTGCCGACGAGGGCGAGCCTGCCCTGAGCGAAGTCCTGGCGGCCCGGCGGTCCGAGCGCCCGGACGACGGAAAGCCGCTCTCCCTCGACCAGTTGGGGGAACTGCTGCACCGGTCGGCCGCCGAACGCCCGGCCGGCGGCCGCCCCTACCCGAGCCTCGGCTCCCGCTACCCACTGGAGCTGTACCTCACCGTCACCGGCAGCGGCGGCCTCGAGCGCGGTGTGTACCACTACGACCCCTACGGCCATCTGCTGTTCCCCCTCGACCCGGCGCCGGAGCTGGTGGACGACCTGCTCGCGGAGGCCGCCGCGAACGCCGGGCTGAGCCAGGAGCCGCCGGTGCTCATCACCATGACGGCCCGCTTCCACCGGGTGGCCGGTTCCTACGCGGGCACCGCCTACAGCGCCCTCCTCAAGGAGGTGGGCGCACTCCAGCAGACCCTGTACCTGGTGGCCACGGCCATGGGGCTCGGGCCCTGCGCCCTGGCCTTCGGTGACACCGAGACGGCCGCCCACGCGTTCGGCCTGGACTGGCGCACGGAGCCGGGCGTCGGTGAGTTCGTGGTCTCCGCCTCCCCGGGTCCCGCCGTGGAGGCGGTCAGGCGCTGACGGCCCCGAAGGGTGCGTCCACCCCCCGTCGGAGACCGGCCGGAAGCGGAGTTTCGACCTATGCTGTACCCCGCGCGCAATCGCATTCGAGTGGGGGGTTTCAGTGCGATGGTTCCGCTCGTTGATCCCGGCCGGCCCGATGGGGCAGAGACCGGTCAGTAACGTCGAACTGGCCCCGAGGGTGGCGTCCGCCATCACCACCGGGGTCATTCTCTGCTTCCTCGGGGTGGCCCTGACCTATGCGGTGAGCAGCGGTCTGGGGACCTTGGGGCTCACGGCGTTCGGCGTCCTGCTGCTGCTGTTGCTGGGTCTCCAGTTCTGCCACTCGTTCCCGGCCCGGGCGCCCCGGTGGGCCCGGCACCAGCGGGCGACCCTGGCCGCCCAGGCCGTACTGACCTTCGGCCCGTTCGCCTTCTTCGGCGCCGCCTGGCTGGGCATGCCCGGATTCCTCTGCTCCTCCTGCCTGCTGGTGCTGCGGCCGTTGCTGGCCTGGGCCGCCCTGTCCCTGGTCGTCCTGGCGACGGGGGCCGTGCAGTTCCTGGTCGGTTACGGAGTGGGGGAGCTGGCCTACAACACCGTGGCGACGGTCCTCACCGGCCTCGTGGTGTACGGGCTGAGCCGGCTGACCGGCCTCATCGGCGAGGTGCAGGCCGCACGCGACGAGCTGGTGCGGGTGACCCTCGCCCAGGAACGGGTGCGCTTCGCCCGCGACCTGCACGACCTTCTCGGCTTCAGCCTCTCCACCATCACCCTCAAGTGCGAACTCGCGTACTGCCTGGTACGGCTCGACCCCGAACGGGCCGAGGACGAGATCACCGAGATCGTGCAGATGGCCCGCCAGGCGTCCGCCGAGGTGCGCTCGGTCGCGGGCAGCTACCTGCAGATGAGCCTCGAACGCGAACTCCCGGCCGCCTCCTCACTGTTGCGCGCGGTCGGCATACACGCCGAGGTGCGCGTGGCGGCGGGGAAGGTGTCGCCGGCCGTGGACTCGGTCCTGGCGACCGTGCTGCGCGAGGGTGTCACGAACATGCTGCGCCACAGCAAGGCCCAGAAGTGCGTGATCACGGCCGACGCCGTCGAGGAGTCCGTCCACCTCGTGATCGCCAACGACGGCCTGCGGGACGCGCGGCAGTCGCACTTCGCGGAGGCGCCGGGGAGTGCCACGTCGGGCGGGAGCGGGCTGATCAGCCTGGCGGCACGGGCGGCGGCCCTCGGTGGCCGGCTCGACTCGGGCGAGCGCCCCGATGGCTGGTTCCAGCTGGCCGTCGAACTGCCCGCGCGGGCGACGGCCGGCGCCTGATCACAGCCAGCCTGCGTTCCGCGCTATCCGTACCGCGTCCATCCGGTTCCGCGCGTCGAGCCGGGTCACCGCGGCGGTCAGGTAGTTGCGCACGGTACCCGCGGAGAGGAACAGCGCCCGGGCGATCTCCGGTACCTCCTCGCCCGCGGCGGCCAGCCGCAGCACCTCGGTCTCCCGTGCGCTGAGCGGACTCTCACCGGTCTGCAGGGCACTGAGCGCCAGCTCCGGATCGACCACCCGACCACCGGCGACGACCTCCCGGATCGCCGCCGCGAGACGGGCGGGCTCGGTGTCCTTGAGCAGGAATCCCGAGGCGTGCGCCGCCAGGGCACGGCGCAGGTTCCCGGGCCGGCCGAGGGTGGTGAGGATGGTGGTCCGGCATTCGGGCAGTTCGCTGTGGAGCAGGGCAGCCGCCTCGATACCGTCGATCCCCGGCATGTCGATGTCGAGGACCGCCACGTCCGGCCGGTGCAGACGGGCCAACGGCAGAACCTCGTCGCCGTTGCCGGTCTCGGCCACCACCTCGATGTCGGACTCCAGCTCCAGAAGCGAGGCCAAGGCCCGCCGAAGCATGATCATGTCCTCAGCAAGCAGGACTCGGATCACTGATACCCCCCCGGTGTCAGCTCAATGATCGACCTTCCTGGGATGCACCTTACGCGCGGAAGCCATACCGCTGAAGACCGGAGCCGATGGGCTGAAAAATGCGGTGCCGGCCGCCGACTCCTTTGGTATAGCTGTGCGTTCACCGACGAGGGGTCACGGGATGGCACGGAACGGGTCCGCGGCGCGGACCGAGGGCACCATCCGGCTGCGGGACGCGGCGATCGGCGACGCGGAGGAGGTGACCCGTCTCTACCTGGACTCCCGGGCCGCCGCGCTGCCGTACCTGCCCACGATCCACAGCGACGAGGACACGCTCGCCTGGATCGCCCACGTCGTGCTGCCCCGCTGCCTGGTGTGGGTGGCCGAGGGCCCCGAGGGGGAGATCCTCGGCTTCGCCGCACTCGACGGCGACGAGCTCGACCAGCTCCACCTCCGGCCCGACGCGCTGCGGCGCGGGATCGGGACGCTGCTTCTGGAGCAGGTCAAGGCCGCCTCCCGGGGGGAGCTGAGCCTGTACACCTTCCAGCGCAACGCCGTCGCCCGCGCCTTCTACGAGCGGCACGGCTTCACCGCCGTGTCGTACGACGACGGCAGCCGCAACGAGGAACGCGAACCGGACGTGCGCTACCGGTGGACGGCCGTCGGCTGACCGCACACGCTGCGGACGCCCCGCCGGCCCCTCACCGCCCTGCCCCGAGGGAGGGACGGGCTCATGACGGAGCGTCTATTGTTGCTCACCACAACGGCACACGGGGGGTGCGATGCACAGCGAGGGCATGGCCGGCCAGGGCTCGGGCCACGGTCCGGACACAGTGATCGCCGGCCGCTACAGGCTGCTGAGCCAGCTCGGACGTGGCGGGATGGGAGTGGTCTGGGAGGCCCTCGACACGAGCCTCGACCGCAAGGTGGCCGTGAAGGGACTCCTCTACCCCGGCGCCGTCACCCCCGTCGCCCAGGCCCAGTGGGTGAACCGGGCGCGCCGCGAGGCCCAGGCCATCGCCCGGATCGGGCACCAGAACGTGGTCGCCGTGCACGACGTGATCGAGGACGGCAACCAGGTCTGGATCGTCATGGAGCTGCTCAACTCCCGCTCCCTGGCCGACCTCCTGCGCGAGCAGCAGCAGTTGTCCGTACCGCACGCGGCGCGCATAGGGCTCCAGGTGCTGCGCGGACTGACCGCCGTGCACGAGGCCGGTGTCCTGCACCGCGACGTGAAGCCCCACAACATCCTCTTCCGGCCCGACGGGCGCGCCCTCCTGATGGACTTCGGGATCGCCACCTTCGAGGGCGCCGTCCAGGTGACCCGGTCGCACGAGATCATCGGGACCCCGCAGTACCTCGCGCCCGAACTGCTCAGCCGCACCCCGGAGCACCCGCACACCGCGACGGCCGCGTCGGACCTGTGGGCGCTCGGTGTCACCCTCTACGAGATGGTGGAGGGAAGACGCCCTTTCGACGGGGCCACCAGTTACGAAGTCCTCATCGCCGTACGCGAGTCGCCGGCCCCGCCCATGAAGTACGCCGGACCGCTCGCCGCGCTGATCGACGCCCTGCTGCGGAAGGACCCCGCACAGCGCCCGGACGCCACCGAGGCCGAGCGGATGCTGCAGGACGTCACCCGGGACTTCGGCGCGCTCGACACCCCGGCCGCACCCAGGCCCGCCCGGCCCGCCCGGCAGGAACCGGCGACCGGCGCCGGCCGCCCCGAGACGACCGGCGGCGGGCGCCGGGACCGGTGGAAGGTGCCGGCGGCCGTCCTGTGCACGGCGCTGCTCGCCGGCACGGCCTGGTTCGTCTGGGGGCAGCGGGACGGGACCGGCGCGCAGGGCGGCGAGGGAGCCGGGAAGGGGCGCGCCTCGCACGCCGCCGGGGCGGATCCCCGGTACAGCGACACCCATGACGTCCTGCGGATCGGTGTCAAGCGGGACCAGCCCGGTCTGAGCGTGAAGTCCGGTGACACGTACAAGGGGTTCGAGGTCGACCTCGCCAAGGCCGTCGCCCGGGAGCTGGGCTTCGACGAAGGCCAGGTGCAGTTCGTCAGCGTCAACTCCGGGAACCGCAGCGACTACCTGCGGACCGGGAGGGCCGACCTGGTGCTGGCCACGTACAGCATCAGCGACGAACGGGAACGGGAGGAGAAGGTCGCCTTCGCCGGTCCCTACTACCAGGCACTCAAAGGACTCCTGGTGCGCAAGAACCGCCCCTACAACGACCTGAGCGATCTGCAGCGCGACCCGGGCGCCGAGGTCTGCACGGCCAGGGACTCGGTCTACGAGTCCTGGATCAAGACGGAGGGGCTGGCGGGCCAGCAGGTCCTGCGCTCCGGGTTCGAGGACTGCGTCAAGGCGCTGCTGGACCCCAGGACCGACGTCTACGCGGTGGCCACCGACGACGTCATCGTCGCCGGCCTCGCCGACAAGTACCACGAGAAGACGAAGGCCCTGGACAGCCTCGGCGGAGCGGAGGGATACGGCGTCGCGACGGACGCCGAGCGGACGGGGCTGCACACCGAGGTCTGCGCGGCCCTGTCGAAGATCATGGACACCTCGGCCGGGAAGGCCTCGACGTGGGCCCGGATCTACGACAGGCACCTGAAGCCGATAATGAAGCAGCCCGCACCGGGCGAGCCGCAGCCGACGAACTGCTGAGCCCAGCGTGCCGACGGCGCGTCAGATGACCGGCGGGCGGCCCAGGCGCGTCATCCGCCACACCGTCCGCCAGCGCATCGGGTTGCGTACGCCGCAGGGCGTGCGGACCCCTTCCGCGAAACCGGACGCCCAGGCGCGCAGGCCGGGGCCCGAGCGGGTGCGGAGGGCGGTGAGCAGGATCCACGTGCCCAGGTAGGCGGGGACCAGGGGGAGGGGCAGGTTGCGGCGGGCCAGCCAGACGCGGTTGCGGGCCGTCATCCGGTAGTAGACCGCGTGCCGGGCCGGTGACGTCTTGGGGTGCTGGAGCAGCAGACCGGGCTCGTAGAGGATCTTCCAGCCGGCGTCCAGCGCCCGCCAGGACAGGTCCGTCTCCTCGTGGGTGAAGAAGAACTCGGCGGGCCACGGGCCCGTCTCGGCGAGCATCTTCATGGAGAACGCGTGGCCGCCGCCCAGGAAGGCGGTGACCGGGCCGCGGCGCATGGGGTCGCCTGCGCGCAGCCGCGGCACGTGACGGCGCTGGGTCTCGCCGCGTTCGTCGGCGATGCGGAAGCCCACGATGCCCAGGCGCGGGTCGGCGGCGTACAGCTCCCGGACCGTGCGGAACACCGACGCGTCCACCAGGAGACCGTCGTCGTCCAGCTCGATCACCACGTCCACGTCGCCCAGTTCGGCGAGCCTGGCCAGCGCCTCGTTGCGGCCGCCGGGGCAGCCGAGGTTCTCGTCGAGCTCGATCGTGGTGACGCCGCCCGCCAGATCCGTCAGGCCCGGGAAGGCGCTGTAGTCGGGGAGCCGGGTGCCGTTGCCCACCACGACGACCCGGGCCGGGCGTACGTCCTGCATGGCCACGGACGCCAGCAGCGCCTCGACCTGCCGCGGGCGGTCGCCCATGGTGACGACGGATACGCCGATGCGTGGTTCGGACAAGGCTCGGCACTCCCGGGTGTTCGGCTGGGGCTCGGCGGCGGCGGCGGTGCCGCGGCACGGCTGCGGTGCCCGCGATCGTAACGCCTCGCCGTTCAGCGGATGGTGACCGCCCGGCCATCCGTGGGCCGGTCGTCGTTCAGCAAGGAGTACATCAGCATGTCCCGCCGCTCGTTCCCGACCCGCTGCCAGGCGCGCAGCAGGCCCTCCGGCCGGAATCCTGCGCTCTCGGCGGTGCGCAGGGACGCGGTGTTCCACGGCTCGACGAGCAGTTGCAGCCGGGGGATGCCCAGTTCGTGCAGGGCCCAGGTGGCGACCGTGCGCAGGGCGGCGCCCGCCACACCCTGCCGGCGGTCCGGCGCGGCCATCCAGTAGCCGAGGGTGGCCCGGCCCTCGGCGGCGTCCCGGAGCCAGAGGCCGATGGAGCCGACCGGCCGCCGGTCCCGGGAGCGGACGACGGCGAAGGGATACCCGGCGCCGGTGGCCGCCCGCTCCCATTGACGCCGGACGTACTCCTGGGCCGCCTCGTCCGAGTACGGCGAGGGGATCGTGGTGATCAGGGGGATGTAGTCGTCCGAGGAGGCCTCGCGGACGAGGGGCAGATCGCTCATCTCCCACGGGCGGAGCACGAAGTCGGCACCGGCGGTGAGGCTGGGGACGGTCAGAGGTGGGGCCATGACTGTCATCCTGGCGTGCCTCCGGCGCCGACCGGGTGCGACTCACCCGGCGGACGTGCCCGGACCGCGCCGGCCGAGGAAGGCGCCGGCCGTCAGGGCTCCGGCCAGGACGAGCAGCGCGTTGACGAGGACGGCCGTCGAGACCCCGGAGAGGACCGCGTCGGGCCCGGTCGCCGTACCCGTCCGGGCGGTGACGACCGCGCTCATCACCGGGATGCCCAGGGTGATACCGACCTGCTGCGTCATCGTGGCGAGCCCGGTCGCCAGGCCCTGCTCCTCGTCGCGGAGGCCCGAGGTGGCGGTGACCATGAAGCCGACGATCATCAGCATGTTGCCGACCCCGCCCACGAACGTCGCGGCCAGCAGCAGGGTGATCCAGCCGTCCGAGGTGCCGAGCGCCACCAGCGAGAAGGTGGCGGCCGCCTGTACGAGGCCGCCCAGGACGATCGTGCGGCGGGTCCCGAAGCGGCCGACCGCCCGGCCGCCCAGCATGCCCCCGGCCACGGTGCCGATACCCAGCACCCCGAAGGCGAGGCCGGTCGCGAGCGGGGAGTGGCCCAGCACCTCCTGGAGGTACAGCGTCAGCAGGAAGACCAGGGAGGTCTCGGTGACGAAGGCGACCAGCCCGGTGGCGTTGCCCCAGACGACGGAGCGGCGCCGCAGGATGTGGACGGGGACCAGCGGAGCGGCCGCGCGCTTCTCGACGAACCAGAAGCCCACCAGCAGCGCGGCACCGGCCAGGAGCGCGGCCAGGGTGGCGGGCCGGGTCCAGCCGGATGCACCCGCCTGCGTCAGCCCGTGGACGAGCAGCAGCAGCCCGCCGGTGACGGTCGCGGCGCCGGGCAGGTCGAGCTTCGGCCGCCGGACGGGCCGGGAGTCGGTGATCACGGACGGGGCGAGGGCTACCACGAGGACGGCGACGGGGACGTTGACGAAGAAGGCCCAGCGCCAGGAGAGCAGGTCGGTCAGGAGGCCGCCGAGGATCGCGCCGGCCGTGAAACCGGCCGACATCAGGGCCCCGTTGAGGCCGAGCGCCCGCTCGCGGAGCGGTCCCTCCCGGAACGCCGTGGTGAGCAGCGCCAGTCCGGCCGGGGTGACGGCGGCGGTCGCCAGGCCCTGCAGCACCCGTGCGGTGAGGAGGACTCCGGGCGAGGTGGCGAGCCCGCCGAGCGCGGAGGAGAGGCCGAGGACGACCATGCCGCCGACGAACAGCCGCTTACGGCCGACGAGGTCGGCGACCCGGCCGAACAGCAGCGTGAACCCGGCGGCGGCGAGCGCGAAGGAGGTGGCGATCCACTGGAGGCGGCCGAGCGGGAAGCCGAGCCCGGCACCGACGGCGGGCAGGGCCACGTTCAGGATCGAGAAGTCGACGGCGATCATGAACTGGGCGCCGAGGAGGAGCCCGAGGACGAGCTTCTGCCTGCCGGTCATACGGACGGTGCGGGGCTCACGCCCGGAGGCGGGAGGAGGGACCGGCCGGGAGCCGGAGCGGGCGGGGACGGTGCCGGACGCGGACATGGGGTGCCCTTCCTGAAGGCGAGGGAAGCCCTAACGGGCCTGCGGTTCCGTTAGGGTGGAGTCACCGTAGCAGGAGGGTGGTCATTAATGGAACTGGAGACCCGTTATGAATGCTGAGGATGTGGAGCCGGGCACGGTCCGGCCGGGCGGGCGCACCGCCCGGGTGCGGGAGGCGGTGCTCCGGGCGGCCGGGGACGCCCTGGTCGAGCACGGCTTCGACGGCCTCGACCTGGCGGACGTGGCCCGCCGCGCGGAGGTCGGCAAGACGACGGTCTACCGGCGCTGGTCCACCCCGGCCGGCCTGGTCGCCGACCTGCTCACGGACATGGCGGAGCAGTCCGTACCGCGTACGGACACGGGGTCGCTGGAGGAGGACCTGCGGGCCAACGCCCGGCTGGTGGCGGGCACTCTGACCGACGCGCGCCAGGGCCCGCTCTTCGCCGCGGTCATCGCGGCGGCGACCTGTGACACCCGCACCGCCCAGGCGCTGCACCACTTCTACGCGGTGCGCATCGCGGAGTGGGCCGGCTGCGTGTCCGCGGCCGTGGAGCGGGGTGACCTGCCCGCGGGCACCGACGCGGGCGAGGTCGTCCGGGCCGTCTCGGCCCCTCTCTACTACCGCCTGCTGGCCAGCGGCGACCCGCTCGACGAGGCCGCCGCCGACCGCGCGGCCGGAGCCGCGGCGGCGGCCGCGCGGGCGGGCGCGTACGTGACCTGAGGGGCGGTCAGCCGATGCGGGTGCCCGTGCCGCTCACCCTGATGCGCGGGTCGCCGGGGCGCAGCTCGACCGTGAGGGTGCCCGGGCGGCCCATGTCCGCGCCCTGGTGCAGGGTGAGGACGGCGTCGTCCGGGACGACGGTGAGCGTGCGGGCGTACGCGCCGAAGGCGGCCGCCGCCGCGCCCGTCGCCGGGTCCTCCACCACCCCGCCGACCGGGAAGGGGTCGCGGACGTGGAAGACCCGCGCCGACTCCCGCCACACCAGCTGGAGCGTGGTCAGGTCCAGGCGGCGCATCAGTGCTTCGAGACGTGCGAAGCCGTCGCCCAGGCGGGCCAGTCGGTCGCGGGTCGCCGCGGCGACCACCAGGTGCCGGGCGCCCGCGTAGGCCATGCGCGGCGGCAGCGCGGGGTCGAGGTCGGAGGCCGGCCGGCGCCTCGGCGAGGTCGCCGGGGGCGATGCCCGTGACGTGCGGCTCCATGCTCGTGAGGTCGCCCGCAGCTCGCCGCCGTCCCCGGTGACGGTGACCGGGACCCGGCACGGCAGGCGCGCGGACCCGTACGCGGCCTCCCGCCGGACCCGGGACGCCACGGTCAGTGGCAGGACGTGACGCCCTTGCCCTTCTTCCAGGAGCAGGAGTCCAGCAGTGCGCCGGACGGCTTGAGGAGCCGCGCCTTGTCGCCGGTGTTGTTCCAGACGTAGGAGCCCCGGTTCCAGTAGACGTGGGCCCCGGAGTTCTTGCCCTTGCCGGTGTGGACCCGGACGGTCTTGCCCGCGCCGACGGTGTAGCTGGGGAAGGTGTACGTGTACCCGGTGTCGTCCTTGAGCTTGTAGCCCTTGAGCTGGAGCTTCTTCTTGCCGTTGTTGTGGACGTCCACGTACTCGGCGTTCAGGGACGCGTTCGAGCGGGTGTCCTTGCCGGGGCTGTCGTACTGGATCTTTCCGAGGTGCAGACCGCCCTGGTGGGAGGCGGCGGAGGCCGGAACGGCGGTGAGCAGCGAGCCGGCCAGGGCGGTGGCGGCGGCCACGACCGGCAGAGCCACGGATATGCGCATGTGATGTGGTCCTTCTGTGTGTATCTGGTGAAGGACAGCAGCATACGGCTGCCACGCGCCCGCCCGGAGCGGAATGCCGGAATGACCGAACTCGGCCATACATGGCCACACTTCGGGCGAGCGGGAGCAGGAAACGGCGGATTCAGCCCCGGCCGATGTACGGCATGGCCGTCGCCGTCACCGTCGCGAACTGCACGTTGGCCTCCAGCGGAAGCTCCGCCATGTGCAGGACCGTCCGCGCCACGTCGGCCGCGTCCATCACCGGTTCGACGGCCGTCCTCCCGTCGGCCTGGAGGGTCCCGGTCCGCATCCGCCGTGTCATGTCGGTGGCCGCGTTGCCGATGTCGATCTGCCCGCAGGCGATCCGGTACGGGCGCCCGTCCAGCGACAGGGACTTCGTCAGCCCGGTGACGGCGTGCTTCGTCGCCGTGTACGCGATCGAGTGGGGGCGCGGCACATGGGCGGAGACCGAGCCGTTGTTGATGATCCGCCCGCCCTGCGGGTCCTGCTCCTTCATCAGCCGGAACGCCGCCTGGGCGCACAGGAACGACCCCGTCAGATTGACGTCGACCACGCTCCGCCACTCCTCGTAGGCCAGCTCCTCCACCGGGGACGAACGCGGACCGAAGGAACCGGCGTTGTTGAAGAGCAGGTCCAGCCGCCCGAAGCGGTCGCGTACGGCACCGAAGAGCTCCGTCACCGCCCGGGGGTCCGTCACGTCCGTCGGCACGCACACCGCGTCCGTCCGGCCCGCCGCGGCGGCGGTCTCCTCCAGGGGCGCGGCGCGCCGGCCCGCCAGGGCCACCGTCCAGCCCGCACCCGCGAGAGTGAGAGCGACGGCCCTGCCGATCCCCGATCCCGCACCCGTCACGACGGCGAACTTCCGGTCGGTGTCCATGACTCGGCAGGGTAGCCGGGCATCCGGCGGGTCCGGGCACGCGGTGCTCATCGCACCGCCATATGGATGTTGTGTACGTGCCAACGGAAAGTCGTCGCCCCGGACTCCAATGCCTCTGACACCATCCGGCATGCACGGGAGGGGCATATGACACCCGCACAGATCCGCACCGCCACCGGTCGGCAGGGCCATTCCGCCGCGTTCCGCACCGCCGCCCGGCGGATCGGGGCCGGCCTGGACCGCCGGCGTTTCCTCACCGTCACCGGTGCGGCCGCAGCGCTGGCCTTCGCCGCCGAGCTCCCCGCCGCCGGCACCGCGAGCGCCGCCGAGCTGGACGCCCGGAAGATCGCCGACGACCCCTTCACCCTCGGCGTGGCCTCCGGCGACCCACTGCCCGACTCCGTCCTGCTGTGGACCAGACTCGCGCCCCGCCCCTACGAGGCCGACGGCTCACTGCCCGCCCGGAGGGTCCAGGTCGGCTGGGAGATCGCCCGCGACGAGCGCTTCCGGAGCCCCGTCCGACGCGGAACGGCCACCGCCCACCCGGAGTTCGGCCACAGCGTCCACGTCGACGCCCGGGGCCTCGAACCCGACCGGGTCTTCTACTACCGCTTCCGCGCCGGCAACTGGACCAGCCCCACCGGCCGCACCCGCACCGCGCCCTCACCCGACGCCCGCACCAGCTCGCTCACCCTCGCCGCCGTCTCCTGCCAGGCGTACCACGACGGCTACTACACCGCCTACCGGCACCTCGCCGCCGAGGACGTCGACGTCGTCTTCCACCTCGGCGACTACCTCTACGAGTACGCCGTCAACTCCGCGGGCGGCGCCCGCGGCTACACCGACCGCGTCCTGCCGGCCCACTTCAACCGTGAGACGCTCACGCTGGACGACTACCGGATGCGCTACGGCCTCTACAAGTCCGACCCGGACCTGCGCGCCGCCCACGCCGCGCACCCCTTCGTCGTCACCTGGGACGACCACGAGACCGAGAACAACTACGCGGGGGACACCCCCGAGAACGACGTCCCGCCCGAGGAGTTCCTGCTGCGCCGGGCGGCCGCCTACCGCGCGTACTGGGAGAACCAGCCGCTGCGCACCCCGCAGCGCCCCACCGGCCCCGACATGCGGCTCTACCGGCGCCTCCGGTTCGGCCGGCTCGCCCAGTTCGACGTGCTCGACACCCGCCAGTACCGCAGCAACCAGGCCTACGGCGACGGCTGGAAGGTCCCCGGGCCGGAGTCCGAGGACCCGGCGCGCACCATGACGGGCGCCGCCCAGGAACGCTGGCTGATCGACGGCTGGAAGCAGTCGCGGGCCCTGTGGAACGTCGTGCCCCAGCAGGTCACCTTCGCCCGGCGGCGCGACGTGCCGACCGACGCCTACAAGCTGTCCATGGACTCCTGGGACGGCTACCCGGCCTCCCGGCAGCGGCTCATGGACGGCGCCGAGGCCGCCGGGATCGAGAACCTGATGGTCCTCACCGGCGACGTGCACGTCGGCTACGGCTTCGACCTGAAGAAGGACTTCGACGACCCGGCCTCCCGGACCGTCGGTACCGAGATCGTGGCCACCTCGATCACCAGCGGCAAGGACGGCGCCGAGAAACCGGCCAACTGGAACAACCTCACCCAGGCCAACCCGCACCTGAGGTTCTACAACGGCCGCCGCGGCTACGTGCTCGTCGACCTCGACCGGGAGCGGGCGCGCGCCGACTTCCGCACGGTGGCCGCGGTCACCACGCCCGGCGCGCCCGTCACCACGGCCGGGTCCTTCGTGACCGAGGCCGGGAACCCGGGGCTCGTCCCCGCCTGAGAGCCTGCCGGGCGGCCCTCGGCCGGGCGCCCCGTCAGAGCGTGTCCGCCGGGTAGCGGACGCCGATGCGGTCCCGTACCGCGTCGAGCGTCCGCATCACGGCGAGCGAGCCCTCCAGGGGCACCAGCGGGGACTCCTTCTCACCCGCCAGCAGCGCCCGCGTCACCTCGGCCGCCTCGAACTGCATGCCGGTCAGGCCCTGCGGCCCCGGACCCGTGGAGATCTCCTCGGGCTCCCGGCCCGGCCGGTGCAGGACGAAGCGCTCCGGGTGGAAGAAGCCCTGCGGGAAGTCGATCCGCCCGCCCGTGCCGGTGACCGAGGCCACGGTCGGCAGGTCACCGACGATCGAGCAGCCCAGCAGCGCCGTGGCCCCCGACTCCCAGCCCAGCAGCATCCCGGTGTTCAGGTCGACGCCCTCCGGCGACAGCAGCGCGTCCGCCTGGACCCGGTCCGGCTCGCCCAGCAGCAGGTGGGCGAAGGACACCGGGTAGACCCCGAGGTCCAGCAGGGCGCCGCCGCCCAGTGCGGGGTCCCGCAGCCGGTGCTCGGCGCCGAAGGTGCCGGCGAAGCCGAAGTCGGCCTGCACCGTGCGGATCTCGCCGATGGCACCGTCCCGTACCAGCTCCGTCATCCGGCGGATGAGCGGATTGCAGTACGTCCACATGGCTTCCATCAGGAACAGCCCGCGCTCCCGGGCCAGGTCCACCAGCTCCCCCGCCTCACGGGCGTTGAGCGTGAACGCCTTCTCGCACAGCACGTGCTTGCCGGCCTCCAGGGCCAGCCCGGCGGCCTCACGGTGGGCGGAGTGCGGCGTGGCCACGTACACGACGTCGACGTCGTCGTCCGCGACGAGCTCCGCCCAGCTCCCGTACGCCCGCTCGATCCCGAACCGCTCGGCGAACGCCCGCGCGGAGGGCAGTGCGCGGGAGGCGACCGCCACGACCTCGGACGCCGGGTCCTTCATGGCGAGCAGATCCCTTGTGAACGTCGCGGCTATGCCGCCCGTCGCCAGAACACCCCAACGCACTGTCCCGCCCATGCCCGCCCGCCCTCACGCAAAAAGGTATCGACCACTACGACTGACCTGAGAGCATAGATGCGGTTTCAACGAAGCGGAGATGAGGATGCCGGACAGCGGCGTGAGCCGGGCCCAGCAAGAAGAGCACATACCCACACCGACGAAGACGGGTGCCGCACCCGGCACCCCCACCAGCCCGTCGAGCCCCGCCGCACGGCGGGCCGGGCTCCTGGTCACCCTGGTCCTGGGCGGACTCACCGCACTGCCGCCCCTCTCCATGGACATGTACCTCCCGGCCCTGCCGGAGGTCACCGACTCCCTGCACGCGCCGGCGTCCACCGTCCAGCTCACCCTGACGGCCTGCCTCACCGGCATGGCGCTCGGCCAGCTCGTGGTCGGGCCGATGAGCGACCGCTGGGGCCGGCGCAAGCCGCTGCTCCTCGGCATGATCATCTACGTGGTCGCCACCGCGGTCTGCGCCCTCGCCCCCTCCGCGGAACTCCTCATCGGCTTCCGCCTCGTGCAGGGCCTGGCGGGCGCGGCCGGCATCGTGATCTCCCGGGCCGTGGTCCGCGACCTCTACGACGGCATGGAGATGGCCCGGTTCTTCTCCACCCTGATGCTGATCTCGGGCGTCGCCCCCGTCATCGCCCCCGTCATCGGCGGGCAGGTCATGCGCTTCACCGACTGGCGCGGCATCTTCGTGGTGCTCACCCTCGTCGGGGTGGCGCTCACCCTCGTCGTCTGGAAGTGGCTGCACGAGACGCTCCCCGAGGCCGACCGGCACACCGGTGGCATCGGCGACGCGCTGCGCACCATGCGCCACCTGCTCGCCGACCGTGTGTTCGCCGGGTACATGATCGCGGGCAGCCTCGCCTTCGCCGCGCTCTTCGCCTATGTGAGCGCGTCGCCGTTCGTCGTCCAGGAGATCTACGGGGCCTCGCCGCAGACCTTCAGCCTGCTCTTCGGGATCAACTCCATCGGTCTGATCGCCGTGGGGCAGATCAACGGCAAGGTGCTGGTCGGCCGGGTCAGCCTGGACAAGGCGCTCGGCTTCGGCCTCGCGGTCATCTCCCTCGCCGCGATCGCCCTGCTGCTGATGACGTCCGGCGTCTTCGGTGAGGTCGGGCTCGTGCCGATCGCCGTCGGCCTCTTCGTCCTGATGTCCTGCATGGGCCTGGCGATGCCCAACACCAACTCGCAGGCGCTGATGCGCACGAGGCACGCGGCCGGCTCCGCCTCCGCGCTGCTGGGGACCTCCCAGTTCCTCGTCGGCGCCATCGCCTCGCCGCTCGTGGGGATCGCGGGTGAGCAGACCGCCGTGCCCATGGCCGTGGTCCAGGTGGTGTGCGCCCTGTCCGCGGTGGCGTGCTTCCTGCTGCTCTGCCGGCCCTGGCAGACCGGTGCGGCGTCCCAGGAGGAGCGGCCGGCGGCCGCGGGCTGAGCCGCGCGGGGCGGACCAGACCACCGGTCCGCCCCGGAACACCTACACTTCCTCGGTGAACGCCACCCTCCCCACCGCGGAAGCCCTCCGTACCGCCCTGGCCGCGCTGCTCGACGGGCTGCCGCCCACCCAGGCCGCGCGGGCGGTCGACCGGCTGATCGCCAGCTACCGCGGGACCACCCCCACCGACGCACCGGTCCTGCGGGACCGCTCGGACGTCGCCGCGTACGCCGCGTACCGCATGCCCGCGACCTTCGAGGCCGTACGGGCCGGTCTGGACGCGCTGCGCGAGGCGGCCCCGGAGTGGGAGCCGGCCACCCACACCGACATCGGGGGCGGCACCGGCGCCGCGAGCTGGGCGGTCGCCGGTGCCTGGGAGGGACCGCGGACCACGGTCCTGGACTGGGCCGAGCCCGCCCTGACGCTCGGCCGCGAACTGGCCGAGGCCTCCGGCGTCCCGGGGCTGCGGACCGCCACCTGGCAGCGGGCCAGGATCGGCAGGGCGCTGGAGCTCGCCCCCACGGACCTGGCCACCGTCAGCTACGTCCTCAAGGAGCTCACCCCCGAGGACCGGGACGCGCTGGTCGACGCGGTCGCCGGTGCCGCGCAGGCCGTGGTGATCGTGGAGCCGGGCACCCCCGACGGCTACGCCCGCGTCATCGAGGCCCGCGACCGGCTGATCGCCGCCGGTCTGAGCGTCGCCGCACCCTGCCCGCACAGCGCCGCCTGCCCCATCGAACCGGGCACGGACTGGTGCCACTTCTCCGCGCGGGTCAGCCGCTCGTCCCTGCACCGCCGCGTCAAGGGCGGCTCGCTCAGCCACGAGGACGAGAAGTTCAGCTACGTGGTGGCGACCCGCTTCCCCACCGATCCGGTACGCGCCCGGGTCACCCGCAAGCCCCAGCTCCGCAAGGGCCAGGTACTGCTGGAACTGTGCACACGGGACGAAGGGCTCCGGCGCACCACGGTCACCAAGCGGCACGGTGAGCTCTACCGCGCCGCCCGCGACACCGCGTGGGGCGACGCCTGGCCGCCGCCCGAGCACGACTAGGGCTTGTTTCGAAAGTCCCGCCTGTCCGGCGACGCCTGGCACGCACGCTCGCTGCGTTGTCGGTATCGCCCCGATACATCCAGTATCGGGGCGACCCTCCGCCTTGCGATCGCACGCACCAGACGCCGTCGGACCCGCCCTCCGGGCGGACGGCGCTACTTTCGAAACAAGCCCTAGCCCCGAAGCTCCTGGGTGCAGCACTTCACGCTGCCGCCGCCCTTGAGCAGCTCGCCCAGGTCCATCGGGACCGGTTCGAAGCCCCGGTCCCGCAACGGGTCGAACAGGCCCACCGCCGCCTGGGGGAGCAGCACATGGCGCCCGTCGCTGACCGCGTTCAGGCCCAGCAGCGCCGCGTCGGCCTCCTGGGCGACGAGCGCGTCGGGGAAGAGCCGGGCCAGCACGGCGCGGCTGCCCGGCGAGAACGCCCCCGGGTAGTACATGATCTCGTCGGCCGCGTCGTCCAGGACGCACAGCGCCGTGTCCAGGTGGTAGTAGCGCGGGTCGACGAGATCGAGCCCGATCACCGGGCGCCCGAAGAACTCCTGGGCCTCGGCGTGGGAGAGCGGGCTGGAGCGGAAGCCGCGCCCGGCCAGGAGGTAGGAGGCGGTGACGGCGAAGTCGCCCTCGCCCTCGTTGACGTGGTCCGGTTCACGGATGTCGGTGAAGCCGTTGGCACGGAACCAGTCCCGGTGCGCCTCGGCCTCCGCGTACCGCTCCCGGTAGGCGAACAGGGCGCCGAGCACACGGCCGTCGATCACGGTGGCCCCGTTGGCGGCGAAGACCATGTCCGGCAGATCGGGGCGCGGGGTGAGCAGCTCGACGGTGTGGCCCAGCGAACGGTAGCGGTCGCGCAGGTCCTCCCACTGGGTGGTCGCCAGGGGCAGCTCCACGGGCTTCGAGGGATCCATCCACGGGTTGATGGAGTACGTGACCTCGAAGTGGGCCGGGGCACACATCAGATAGCGACGAGGGGTGGCGTCACGGTTCAATGCAGGCTCCTCACGGACGGCAGTCTCGGCTGCGGCACGGTGGGATGCGCACGGGGTGGGTGCGTGAGTTCATGGTGCGCCCGGGCGGGGCGGATGCACAGTGATCCGAACGGGTGGTTCCGGGGGCCGCGGCCCCCGGGGAGAGGCCCTGGCGGGACGACGGGCAAGACGATACGTATCGGACCGCCGCCTGTAGATTGGGCGGATGGCACCCCCCAAGGCCCCCGACTCCACCCGCCGGAGCGACCGTTCCCGCCGCGCCATCTACGACGCGGCGCTCGCCCTGGTCGGCGAGACGGGCTACGCCAAGACGACGATCGAGGGTATCGCCGCCCGTGCCGGGGTCGGCAAGCAGACGATCTACCGCTGGTGGCCGTCGAAGGCCGCCGTGCTGATGGAGGCGTTCCTCGATCTCGCCGCCCGGCAGTCGGCGGAGGCGGCAGGAGGGGAGGCGGCGGGGGCGGGCGCGACGGACGCGGCCGGAACCGGCATCCCGGACACCGGTGACCTGGCGGCCGACCTCAAGCTCGTCCTGCGGGCCACCGTCGACGAGCTGAACGACCCGGCCGCCGCCGCACCGACCCGGGCGCTGACCGCGGAGGGCATCGTCGACCCGGCCCTCGGGGCGCAATTCGTCGAAAGACTGCTCGACCCGCAGATTCAGCTGTATGTCACACGACTGCGCGCCGCGCAGGACGCCGGCGAGGTGCGCGCGGACATCGACCCGCGCACCGCGCTGGAGCTCCTGATCGCCCCGCTGACCCACCGGTGGCTGCTGCGGACCCTCCCGCTGACCCACGCCTACGCGGACGAGATCGTCGACTACGCCCTGCGCGGCCTGTCGCCCAGGCCCTGACCCGGGCCCTCACCACGACCCACTATTTCCTGTCATTCAGGACGAAAGTACTCAGCCTCCCAGAGCGGCCCGAACACCCCACTTGGGAACTTGGGCCACCCGAGGCGCAGGATGGTGGGACCATGGAGAGGTAACCGCTGAGGTGAGGGGATAGATGGGCGCCGATTCCGGCCGCTATCGCGGCACAGAGAGCAGGATTTCCCAGTGGCTGCGCCGACGGCCCAAACCACAGCCGGAGGCCGACGACGCGGCCCGGTCGGCGCTGCTCCTGGCCGTCGCCGAGGCAGGGATGCCGATCTCACCCGCCGCCCACCCGGTCGGCTACCGATGTTCGTGCGAACGCATCGGCTGTCCCACTCCCGCCCGGCACCCCGTCTCGTTCGCCTGGCAGACGCAGTCCACCACCGACCGTGCCCAGATCGAGCGCTGGGCCGCCGGCCAGCCGCTGGCCAACTTCATCACCGCCACCGGCATGGTCCACGACGTGCTGGACGTCCCGCTGCCCGCGGGCCGCGACGCCCTGGACCGGCTGACCGCCGCGGGCATCGACGTCGGGCCGGTGGCACAGTCCGGCGACGACCGGCTGCTGTTCTTCACCGCCACCCGCGGCACCCCCGAGGACGAGGACGAGTGGTGGCCGTGCGAGCTGGACTGCCATCCCGAGACCATGGACGAGCATCCGGGTCTGCGCTGGCACTGCCGCGGCAGCTATGTGCTCCTGCCGCCCGCACGGCTCCCCGGTGAGCTGGACGTGCACTGGATCCGCGGCCCGGAGCACCCGCTGCCCGACCCGCTGACCCTGCTCGAGACGCTCACCGACGCCTGCGCCCGGTACGCCGCCGCCGAGAGCGGCCTCGACCACGGCGCGGTGGCCTGGCCCCTCGGGCGCTGAGACCCCGCCCGGCGGACCACCGGCCGCGGGTGTACCGGCCGGCCGGGTCAGGAACCCTCGGCCGCGACCAGGCCCGGCAGCCTGTTCAGCACGCTCACCTTGCCGGCGTCCCCGTCGCCGCGCTCGGGGACGTGGACCAGCTGGCTGGAGACCCGCTCCTTGGTGAGGGTGCTCTTCACCTCGCCGGTCAGCAGCGCCCGGACGTCCGGGGTGACCGTCGGGCGCAGCCCCTCGGCCGCCGTCTGGCGCTCGAAGTGCCTGCTGCTGAAGAAGACCAGCGCCCCGCCGTCCTTCGTCCTCAGCCCCAGCGGGGCGAAGGCCCCTTCGTCCAGCGGCTGGTCGATGTACTGGTAGGAGAAGCCCGCCCTGCGGACGTTCTTCCGGGCGTCCCGCCAGCCCGAGGTCGTCGCCCCCGGGGCGAAGACGTCCGGGGCGCCCTTCTCCAGGTACGCCGTGTACGTCCTGCTCAGCTCCGCCGGTGCCGTGGCCAGGACCTCGTCCGTCTCGGCGGAGGGGACGGGCTCGGCCCAGCCGTCGGCGTCCTTGCGGAACTCGGGCACCCTGGACGGCGCGACGGCCGCCAGATAAGCCGCCTTCCAGGGCGCGTCGGGACCGGTGCGCACGAAGACCAGCAGCCAGCGGGTGTCCAGTTTCCCGCCGTCCTCGTCCCGGTTGGAGTCGGTGTCCGCGAGGAACCAGCGCGGCCAGCCCACCTTCTTCGGGATGACGAAGTCGGCGTCGGTCAGTTCGAGCGGCTTGTGTGCCGCGTTGCCGCCCGGACCGGTCTTCCGGCGCGCCTTCAGCCCGGCCTGGTTGATCGCGCCGAGCGAACCGGTCACCCGGTCCGCGTCCAGCGCCGGATCGTACGCCTTGTCCGCCGCGTTGTAGGCGGCGGTGAAGTCCTCCAGGGCCCGCGCGGCCTCGGACTCCGTCGCTCCCGGCAGTACTTCCAGCTCACCGTGGACCGTCACGCAGCCGCTCGCGCCCATGCTCAGCGCCGTCACCGCAGCGAGCCCCGCCGTCAGTCGCCCCAGCCTTCTCATCCGTTGCCTTCTGCGCCTTCTGATCCGTCGTCCGCACTGACCGCCTGAACCCTACCGGGGCAACGGGCGGCGTGAGCGCGGGGACGAGGGATACGGCCCCCAACCGTGACCCGGGACACGGCCGTTGCCCCCGTACGGTCAGCGCTTCCGCTCCGGTACGACGAGCGGGACCCCGGTCCTCGGGTGCGGGAACACCTCCACCGGCTGGCGGTAGACCTCGCCCAGCAGCGCACCCGTGAACACCTCGGCCGGCGGTCCGGCCGCCGCGATCCGGCCGTCCCGCAGGACCACCGCCCGGTCCGCGTAGGCCGCGGCGAGGCCCAGGTCGTGCAGGACCACGACCACGGCGTCCCCGGCGGCGGCCCGCTCCCGGCAGATCCGCAGCACCAGCTCCTGGTGGCGCAGGTCCAGGGCGGCGGTCGGCTCGTCCAGGAGGAGCAGCGGGGCGCGCTGGGCCAGTACCCGGGCCAGGGCGACCCGGGCCCGCTCGCCGCCCGACAGCGCGGAGAACGGCCGGGCCGCGAACCGGGTGACCTCCGTCGCCTCCATCGCCGCGGCGACGGCCGCGTCGTCCTCGTCCTCCGCGGCCGTCCCCGCCCAAGGCGCCCTGCCCATCCGCACGACGTCCTCGACCGGGAAGGGGAAGGACAGCGTGGCGGACTGCGGCAGCACGGCCCGGCGCAGGGCGAGTTCGGGCGGTGACCAGGAACCGGCCGGGCGGCCGCCGATACGGATCTCGCCGCTCCCGGCGGGCAGATCGGCGGCCAGCGCCGCCAGCAGGGTGGACTTCCCCGCCCCGTTCGGGCCGACCAGAGCCACCACCTCGCCCGCGCGGGCGGTCAGGTCCACGGCGTCCAGCACCTGCCGGCCGCCCAGCCGGACGGACAGGGCGGCCGCCTCGGCGAGCGGGGTGCCGGGGGCGGCGGGGACCGGCAGCTCCCGGTCGGTGCCCGCGGCGAACAGTCTTCTCAGCGCCTTCACGCCCAACCACCTTGCTTACGACGGGTCCGGCGCAGCAGCCAGAAGAAGAACGGGCTGCCGAAGAGCGCGGTCAGCACACCCAGCGGAAGCTCCGCGGGGTCGGCGACGGTACGGGCCGCGAGGTCGCCCGCGACCAGCACCAGCGCCCCGCCGAGCGCGCTGCCCGGGACGAGGAAGCGGTGCCCGGGGCCGTTGGCCATCCGCAGCAGGTGGGGAACGAGCAGCCCCACGAAGGAGATGATGCCCGCGACCGCGACGGCCGCGGCGGTCAGCAGGGCGACGACGAGGACCAGCACGATCCGCAGCCTCTCGACGTCCACGCCCAGGTGCCGGGCCGGGCGCTCACCGAGGGCGAGCAGGTCCAGCTTCCTCGCGTAGAAGGGGGCGACGAGCAGGCCGAGGACCGCGCACGGCAGCACGGCGAGCACCTTCGGCCAGGTCGCCTGTGCCAGCGAACCGAGCTGCCAGAAGGTGATCTGGGTGATCTGCGCGTTGTCGGCGAAGAAGATGAACAGGCCGATCAGCGCACCCGCGAAGGCGTTGACGGCGATACCCGTGAGGATCAGGGTCACCACCTCGGTGCGCCCGCCCGACCGCGACAGCGTGTACACCAGCAGGACGGTGGCGAGGCCCGCGGCGAAGGCGCAGACGGTGATGGTCCAGTTGCCGAGGAAGTTCAGCCCGAGCGCGATCGAGGCGACCGCGCCGACCGCCGCGCCCGAAGAGATCCCGATGACGCCGGGCTCGGCCAGCGGGTTGCCGAACACGCCCTGCATCAGGGCCCCCGCGCAGCCCAGGGAGGCCCCGACGAGCAGGGCGAGGACGACCCGGGGCAGGCGTACGTTCCACAGCACGCTCTCGCCGACCCGGTCCAGGGCGTGCCCGCCCAGGCCGATCCGGTGCTGGACGGAGGAGAGGACGTCCCCGAGCGGAATGCTGTACGCGCCGAGGCCGGCGGAGAGCAGGCAGCCGACCAGCAGGGCCGCCGCCAGTGCCGCGGTGAGGACGAACGCCCTGCCCCGCACGCGGTTGCGGGTGTCCGTGGCGCCGGGGTCCGGGCCGTCGTCCTCGGTGGCGGGGGCGTCGTAGGCGGTGGCGGTCATCGGCCGGCGCCGCCTTCCGGGTAGAGCTGCTCGACCAGTTCGGCCAGCACCCGGTCGGTGCGCGGCCCGTAGTTGAGCAGCACCCCGTCGTCGACGGAGACGATCCGCCGGTCCATCCCGGCGGGCGTCTCGGCGATGCCGGGGATCTTCACCAGCCCGTCGACGCCGCCGACCGAGTCGAGGCCCTTGGTCATGACGAGGATCGCGTCCGGTTCGGCCTTCGCCAGGGCCTCGGCCGTGATGGCGGTGAAGTCCTTCTTCAGACCGGAGGCCTTGCCCGCGTCGACGGCGCCCGCCGCCTCCAGCAGAGAACTCGCCCCGGACTCCTGGCCGCCCAGCAGGTAGACGGAGGCCGAGCCGCGCAGGTACAGGAAGGCGACGCGCGGCGCCACCCCCTCCTCGCGGGCCGGGATCGTCTTCCGTACGGCCTCGATCCGGGACTCCGTACGCGCCTTCAGCTCGTCCCCGGACGGCGTCACGCCGAGCGCGGCGGCGACCGTGTCGATCCGGCGGCCCACGTCGGCGAGTTCCTTGGCGGGCTCGACGACGACCAGCGGGACACCGGCGTCCCGTATCTGGCCGATGGCCTCGGTGGGGCCGGTCGTGGTGTCCGCGAGGACGACCGTCGGTCTCAGCGAGAGCACGCTCTCCGCCGACACGTCGTGCGCGCGGGTCACCACCGGGAGCTTCTCGGCCTGTTCGAAGGTCGCGGTGATGTCACGGGCCACCACCTGCTCGCCGAGCCCCAGGGTGAAGACGATCTCGCTCAGCGAGCCGGTGAGCGGGACGATCCGGTCGGCCGAGGAGACGGTGACCTCGGTCCCGTCGGCCGACTCCACCGTGACCGGCAGCTGCGGCTTCGGTGTCGTGGCCAGCGGTTCGACGCGGTCGGCCGCGGGGGCGGCCTTCGCCGCCTTCGACGTTCCGCCTGCCGGGGCGTCCGTGCCGCCGCAGCCGCCGAGGGTCATCGCGAGCGCCACCGCACCGGCCAGGACGCCGAGTCGGGCGGTGCGCGGCCGTGCGGCTCTTCGCCCCGATACAGCCGGGTACTGGGGAAATCGCACGAGTGCACCGTCCTGGGGATGTTGCGAAGTGAAGTGGCGGAGGGGGTTCCGGCACGGGCTGAATACACCTTAGGTTAGCCTTACCTGAGTTTCTAGCCCTTCGGGAGGGTCCCATGCTGCCGTCCAGATCCGTGCGCGCGCTCGTCGTCGCGCTGTTCGCGGTGCTGCTGGGGGCATTGCTCCCGGCCACCGCCGCGCAGGCGGCGAGCCGCACGGTGCAAGGCGGCAGACTCGACTGGGGTATCAAGTCCTCGTTCCAGAGTTACGTCACCGGCCCCATCGCCCAGGGCAGTTGGGGCCTCACCGGCGGAGCCGCCACGGTCGGCGGCAGCCAGTTCCGCTTCCACTCCGCCACCGGCTCCTACGACCCGACGAGCGGGGAGTTCCGGGCGGGCTTCTCTGGCGGGGTCCGCTTCGTCGGCCACCAGCGGTCCGACGGCACCAACCAGCTGGACCTCACCATCAGCCGTCCCACCATCCGCATCTCCGGTGGCGGCGGAACCCTCTACGCGGACATGGTCAGCAAGGACCGGGAGAGCGGACGGGTCACCAACTCCGCCCAGGTGCCGCTGGCCACGCTCGGCCTGTCCGGGATCGACATGCGGGGCGGGACGACGCCCATCGCCCTCACCTCCGTCCCCGCGACGCTGACCGCCCAGGGCGCGACGGCCTTCGCCGGCTACTACACGGCGGGCACCCCGCTGGACCCGATCACCCTCTCCGTCGACACGAAGGCCCCGGCGGGCGCGCCGGCCGCCTCCACCTCCCCGTCTCCGTCCCCCTCGAAGACGAAGAAGGCCGAGAAGACCGCGGGCCGCTTCGAGGACGCCGCGGTGGACTGGGGCGTACGCCGCACCTACCGCGAGTACGTCACCGGCTCCATCGCCCAGGGGAAGTGGACCCTGGCCGACGGCGCCCAGGACGGCGGAGCGCTCTTCCGCTTCCCGCAGGGCAAGGGGACCTACGACGCGAAGAAGCAGAGCCTGGACGCGGCGTTCGCCGGGAGCGTCCGCTTCACCGGCAAGGGCGGCCTCGACCTCGAACTGGCCGGTGTCACCGTGAAGGTGGCCTCGGGCAAGGGCACCCTCCGCGCCGACGTCACCAGCGAGGGCGCCACCCGTGAGGACGTCCCGCTCGTCACCTTCGCCGCCGAGGACCTCACCCCGAAGGACGGCCTCGCCGTCCTCACCGAGGCCCCCGCGACCCTGACCGCGGACGGCGCCGAGGCCTTCGGTTCCCTCTACTCCGCGGGCACCGCGATGGACCCGGTCTCCCTGGCCGTCACCGTCGACGCGAAGGCCGCCCTGCCCGCCCTGCCCGACCTCGGCACCACGGCCGAGCCCTCCGCGACCCCCTCGAAGAAGCCCGCGACCACCGCGTCCGTCCAGCCGGTGGCCGCCGAGCCCGGCCCCGGCAGCGGCCCCTACCTCGCCGCCGGCGGCGGTGCGGTGCTGCTCGCCGCCGCGGGCGGCGGTCTCTGGCTGGCCCTCCGGCGCCGTACGGCCGCCCGGAACACCTGAGCTTTTCTCCCTCTCCCTCACACGTCACCAACCACCCACGTTCCTCCAGGAGTCACCGCCATGGCAGCCACCCGCCGCCCCATAGCCCTCGCCGCCGCCGTCGCCACCGCGGCCGCGCTCGGCGCGACCTTCGCCCTGCCCGCGCTCGCGGCCGACAGCAAGGAAGCCGCCCCCGCCTCCACCATGGAGCTGACGGACGGCACGCTGGACTGGGGCTTCAAGGAGTCCTTCCGCAGATACATCGGCGGAGCCGGCACGATCACCGTCAAGGACGGGGCCACCCAGGCCGCCGGCAACGGGGTCTTCACCTTCGGCAACGGCAAGGGCACCTACGACACCACCACGCACGGCACGGCCACCGCCTTCGACGGCAGCGTCAACTTCAACGCCCACGGCGGCGTCCTGGACATCACGCTCTTCGACGTGAAGGTCTCGACGACCGGCACCGGCGGCGCGATCACCGCCGACGTGAAGACCCCGGAAGGCACCAAGGACGACGTCGCCGTCGCGGACCTCGACCTCTCCACGGTCCGCCCCGGGCAGGGCGACGGCGGCGCGATGGTCTTCAAGGACATCCCCGTCTCCCTCACCAAGGCCGGCTCCGAGGTCTTCAACGGCATGTACGCCGAGGGAGCGGAGCTCGACCCCGCCACCCTCTCCGTCAAGGCCGTCACCCCCGCCCCGACCGAGGAGCCGACACCCACCGGGAAGCCGACCGAGGAGCCCACCGGCGAGCCGACGGAGAAGCCGACCGAGGAGCCCACGCAGAAGCCGACCGAGGAGCCGACGGCCACGCCCAGCGGCGAGCCCACCACGCCGACCACTCCGGCCCCCTCCACCACGGCCACCGCCCCCGCCGCCGAGCAGGGTGCCGTCGTCGACGGCACCCTGGACTGGGGCGTCAAGGAGTCCTTCCGCACGTACGTCACCGGCCCCATCGCGAACGGCAAGGTCGAGACGGCCCAGGGCGCCACCGCCTCCGGCGACGGCTACCGCTTCCCCGACGCCACCGGAGCCTTCGACGCCGACAAGCAGACGCTGGACGCCGAGTTCGCCGGCTCGGTCCGCTTCCTCGGCCACAAGGAGGGCGACGCCTACACGCTCGACCTCTCCCTGACCAAGCTGCGGATCCAGGTCGAGGGCACCACCGGCACGCTGGTCGCCGACGTCTCCAGCAAGGACCGCGAGACCAAGAAGGTCTCCACCTACCCCGCGCTCGCCGTCGCCGACCTGAAGCTCCCCTCGGGTGAACTGGCCGCCAAGGGCGGGGTCGTGACGCTCAAGGCCGTTCCCGCGACCCTGACCGCCGACGGCACCAAGGCGTTCGGCGGCATGTACACCAAGGGCACCCAGCTCGACGCCCTGACCGTCGCCGTCGCGCTCGACGAGGACGCCGAACTCCCGGGCGCCACCGGTGGATCCGGCTCCACCGGCGGCAGCGGTTCCACGACGGGCGGCACCGGCACGACCGGCGGCACGGTCGGCGGCGGCTCCGTCGGCGGCTCCGTGGGCGGCGCGGGCTCCCTCGCCTCCACCGGCTCCGACCTGCCGACCGGCGCGCTGATCGCCGCCTCGGGTGTCGTCGTCGCCGCGGGCGCCGGTGTGGTGATCGCCGCACGCCGACGCCGCGCCGACGCCGTCTGATCCGGCCGGCGGAACACGCCCGCGGGGCCGCACCGGCACACTCCGGTACGGCCCCGCGGGCCTTCGTGGTGCCCGCGCGGTGCTTGAATGCCCACGTGACCGACTTCGACGTACCCGACGGCATCGACGTACTGCGCGTGTTCTGCGGCCCGGACGGGCGCCACGGCAACCCACTCGGCGTCGTCCGGGACGGGCGCCGCTACCCCGGCAACGACGCGCGGCAGACGCTCGCCCGTGAACTCGGGTTCAGCGAGACCGTGTTCGTGGACGACCCGGAACGGGGCACCGTCGACATCCGTACGCCCGGACTGCGGCTGCCGTTCGCCGGGCACCCGCTCGTCGGCGCCGCCTGGCTGCTCGACCTGGGGGTCCTGGAGCTGCCGATCGGCGACGTGTTCGCCCACCAGGACGGCGAGTTCACCTGGATCACGGCACGCCCCGAGTGGGTCACGCCCAGGACGCTGGAGCAGTACGCGTCGGCGGCCGAGATCGAGGCGCTGACGGAGCCCCCGAAGGGCGAGGGGTGGCTCTACGTCTGGGCCTGGGAGGACGAGGCGGCCGGACGTGTACGGGCGCGGGCGTTCCCGCGCGGCACGGACGAGCGCGGCGACGCCCGCTCCGCCGGAACCGGGGCCGGCCCCGTGGGGGGCGAGGAGGGCGAGGCGACGGGAGCTGCGGCCCTGCTGCTGTGCGCACGGCTCGGCAGGGCCCTGAACATCACACAAGGACGCGGCTCCCAGATCCTCACCGCACCCGCGCCGGACGGCACGGTGGAGGTCGGGGGCCGCGTCCTGCTGGCCTCGGGCGCCGGTCTCAGGCGCTGAGCGGGAAGGCCTCGCCCAGCTCGTGGAAGACGGCGGTGTTCAGCGCGAAGGCGCGCTTGCACTCGTCGATGATGCGCTGCTTCTCCAGGTCGTCGGCGTTCACCGCGTCCAGCAGCTCCCGGTACTCCCGCTTGAAGGCGGCCGGGTTGGAGATCTGCTCGAAGACGTAGAAGCGCACCCCGTCGCCCTTGCGCTCGAAGCCCCAGGTCTTCTCCGCCGTGCCCCGGATGATCTGGCCGCCGGAGAGGTCACCGAGGTAGCGGGTGTAGTGGTGCGCGATGTAGCCGGCCGGCCAGTCACGGGCGCACTCGGCGACCCGCTCCGCGTACGCGGCCGTGGCCGGCAGCGGCTCCAGGCCCTCGCGCCACGCCTCGCCCCGCAGATGGGCGAGGTCCCGCTCCAGCTCGGCCGTGCGCATCAGCTCGGGCTGTATGAAGGGGCCCGCCACCGGGTCCTCGCGCAGGGCGTCGGCGCCGTCCTCCAGAGCCCGGTAGACGAACCACAGCTGCTCCGTGTAGCGCGCGTACGCGTCCACCCCGAGCCGCCCGCCGAGCATGTCGCTCATGAAGGTGGAGGACTCCGCCTCGGTGTGCTGCTCGTGCGACGCGGTACGGATCAGCGTCGAGAAAGGGGTGCTGGGAGCGGTCGCGGGGGTGGCGGTTGCGTCCAAGGCGGGCCTCCGGGGGCCGAGAGGGGACGGGAAGTCCGTACAGATGCGGAAATGTCGGCAGCGGCGACCGCGTGCGCGGTCGCGTGCCGACACACCGATCCTCCTACTTAGGTTCACCTAAGTCAACAGGTTCCCGACCGCCTGTCGGTAAGACGTCCGACCGAAACGTCCTGGTGGGGCGGCGAGAGGTGTGCGGACGGTGCCCGGTCCGGTGCCGGGCGCGGCCTCACGGAAGCGTCAGGACGTCCGCCCCGGTCTCGGTGACGACCAGGGTGTGCTCGAACTGCGCGGTGCGCCTGCGGTCCTTGGTCACCACGGTCCAGCCGTCGTCCCACATGTCGTACTCGTGCGTCCCGAGCGTCAGCATCGGCTCGATGGTGAACGTCATCCCGGGCCGCATCACGGTCGTCGCGTGCGGGCTGTCGTAGTGCGGGACGATGAGGCCGGAGTGGAACGAGGAGTTGATCCCGTGCCCGGTGAAGTCCCGCACCACGCCGTAGCCGAACCGCTTCGCGTACGACTCGACGACCCGCCCGATGACGTTGATCTGGCGTCCGGGCCGCACCGCCTTGATCGCGCGGTTCAGCGACTCCCGGGTGCGCTCCACGAGCAGCCGGGACTCCTCGTCGACGTCACCGCAGAGATAGGTGGCGTTGTTGTCGCCGTGCACCCCGTTGATGTACGCGGTGACGTCGAGGTTCACGATGTCACCGTCCCGCAGCACCGTGGAGTCCGGGATGCCGTGGCAGATGACCTCGTTGACCGAGGTGCACAGGGACTTCGGGAAGCCCCGGTAGCCGAGGGTCGAGGGGTACGCCCCGTGGTCGACCATGAACGCGTGGGCGACCCGGTCGAGTTCGTCGGTGGTGACTCCCGGCGCGATGAGCTTGGCCGCCTCCTCCATCGCCTGGGCGGCGATCCGGCCCGCGATCCGCATGCGCTCCACGGTGTCGGAGTCCTGGACCTCCGGCCCGGTGTAGGGGGTGGGAGCGGGCTTCCCCACGTACTCGGGGCGCCGGATGTTTCCCGGGACGGAACGGACGGGAGTGATCTCCCCTGGTACGAGGAGCGACTGACCAGACATGTCAACGAGTCTAACCAGCGTGCTCGGGGCACCATGGCAGCGAGGAAAGGATCCGTCGATGGCCCTGTTCAAGAAGCGCACGGTCGGCAAACCGGGCGAGTGGTACTACTGCCTGGCCCACAAGAAGGTGGAGGAAGGCCCCGAGTGCCCGGCGAAGGACCGTTTCGGCCCGTACACCTCGCGGGAGGAGGCCCAGCACGCGATGGACACCGCGCGTGAGCGGAACCTCGAGTGGGAGAACGACCCGAAGTGGCACGACCGCACCAAGGAGACCCCGGACGAGACGCCGGACTAAGGGCTTACGCATCGGATCAGGCCGGATCAGTGGTGACCGGTCCCGTCCCGGCCCGGTCCTCGACGGGGCCGGGACGCGCCGCCCGCCTGCGCGCGGCGTCCTCGTCCGTCGCCGAGTCGTACGTGAGCAGCTTCGGCAGGGCCGCGGACAGCAGCGCGACCGAGGCGACGCACGCCACCCCGCCGGTCCGGATCGCGGACCGAGACGAGAGGTCACGAGGGGTCGTGTTCCGTCGCCGGCCGGGCCGACGGCAACTCCGTTCTCCCCGGTCGGGGCTTCGCGGGCCCCGGGCGCCTCACCACCGGGCCGGCGGCGGTGCCGTCAGCTGGTCGGCCAGCCGGGACAGCCGGTCCCGGAACGTGCCGCGCCCCCGGGTGGGTGTGCCGTTCTCTCCCGCCGCCGCGCTGACCAGGTGCTGGACGGTGTCCAGATCCACCTCGTCCGCGCCCGTCACCGTCAGCGCCTCGTGGGCCAGGCCCTGCACCTCCGGGTCGCCGCCCTCCAGCGCCAGGACGGTCGCACCCGCCCGGCGCGCGTCGTGCACCCGCTCCAGCAGGCCGCCCCCGGGGCGTCCCGGGGCGACCACCAGCAGCGTCTCGCCCCGGCCGGCCGCCTCGATCCGGCCGAGGCCCACCGCCAGGTGCGCCGGGTCGTCCGGGCGGGCGTGGTGGCGCACCAGCGTGGGCCGCAGCTGGGGCAGGCCCGACCAGGTGGACTCGTCCACCAGGTGCGCGGCCATGTGCCACGGCTCGTACACCTCCGTGCCCACCAGCAGGAGCCCGCCGCCCTGCGGTTCCACCGAGGACCGCAGGGTCCGGGCGAACCGCCGGGCGGCCGTCGGCCACCGGGTCCCGGCGAGTACCTCACGCAGCGTCGCGACTCGTACGGCATCCATGGCCGGCATCATGCCGCCGCGACGGTCCGCGTGAGGGCCGGACGGGGGTGCTCCACCCGAACGGGGACGAGCGGGCCGCAGCCGGTCTGGCCCGCCACCTCGCAGTAGTGTCGGGGCCATGACTACGCATGACAGTGGCAGCGCCCCCAAGCCCCCCGCCAAGGACCCCTTCGACCTCCCCGACGTGTCCGGCCTGACCGTCGGCGTCATCGGCGGCACCGGCCCGCAGGGCCGCGGCCTCGCCTACCGCCTCGCCCGCGCCGGGCAGAAGGTCGTCATCGGCTCCCGGGCCGCCGACCGGGCCGAGGCCGCCGCCGCCGAGCTCGGCCACGGCGTCGAGGGCGCCGAGAACGCCGCGTGCGCACGGCGCAGCGACGTCGTGATCGTCGCCGTGCCGTGGGAAGGGCACGCCAAGACGCTGGAGTCCCTGCGCGAGGAGCTCGCCGGGAAGATCGTCGTCGACTGCGTCAACCCGCTCGGCTTCGACAAGAAGGGCGCCTACGCCCTCACGCCCGAGGAGGGCAGCGCCGCCGAGCAGGCCGCCGCCCTGCTGCCCGACTCCCGGGTCACCGCCGCCTTCCACCACCTCTCGGCGGTGCTGCTCCAGGACGAGTCGATCGAGGAGATCGACACCGACGTGCTGGTGCTGGGCGAGGCCCGCGCCGACACCGACACCGTGCAGGCGCTCGCCAACCGCATCCCCGGCATGCGCGGGATCTTCGCGGGGCGGCTGCGCAACGCCCACCAGGTCGAGTCGCTGGTCGCCAACCTGATCTCGGTCAACCGCCGCTACAAGGCACACGCCGGACTGCGGACCACCGACGTGTGAGCGAGCCCCCGCCCGGAGCCGAAACGGGCATGAGGGACACTGGACGGGACCGCGCACCATCCCCCGACAGGAGCACCCGCCCTCATGCCCCGCCTCGCTCTCTACTCCCTCGCCGTCTGCGTCCTCGCCGTCGTGGCCGCGGTGGTCTCCTTCGTGGAAGGCAGCCTCCTCGGGATCGTCTGGGTGCTGCTGGCCGGCCTCTCGTCGAACATGACGTGGTTCTACGTCCGCCGGGAGAAGGCGCGCAGGGAAGCGACGGCCGCCTGACCGCCGAAGGCGCCCGGCAGGCGCTCAGGCCCGCACCGCACACCACGGGTCCTGGTCACCGAACCACTCCTGCCAGAAGCGGTACGTGTCGAGCCCGCAGTACGTCTCGACCTCGCTGACGCCCAGCCCCCGCAGCAGCGCGTCCACCGCGTCGAAGAACACCCCGTTCACCTCCGGGATCCACAGCAGTCCGAACACCGCGATCAGCCCGAACGGGGCGAACGGCTCCACCTGCCGCCGGATCCGGTAGGAGAGCCACGGCTCGATCACGCCGTACCCGTCCAGCCCCGGCACCGGCAGGAAGTTCAGAATCGCGGCCGTCACCTGGAGCAGCGCCAGGAACGCCAGCGCCAGCCGGAAGGCGAGCGGGACCCCGTCCAGCGCGCCCAGCCAGAACGGCGCCGTGCACACCACCGCGAACAGCACGTTGGTCAGCGGCCCGGCGGCCGAGATCAGGCTGTGCTTCCACCGCCCGGTGATGCCGCCCCGCTCGATGTAGACCGCGCCGCCCGGCAGACCGATGCCGCCCATGATCACGAAGAGCACCGGCAGCACGATGCTCAGCAGGGCGTGCGTGTACTTCAGCGGGTTGAGCGTGAGGTACCCCTTCGCCCCGATCGAGACGTCCCCGCTGTGCAGGGCGGTGCGCGCGTGCGCGTACTCGTGCAGGCAGAGCGAGACGATCCAGGCCGAGGTGACGAAGAGGAAGACCGCGAAACCGGTCTGCTCGGCGAAACCCGTCCACACGGCCCAGCCCGCGACGGCCATCACGGCGGCGATCCCGAGGAAGATCGGACTGACCCGCCGGTCGCTGCGATCGTTCCGGCGGAAGGCGGTGGTCATGGTGCGACTCCTGGGAAGTGGACGGCGTACGGCGAGTCCCGACAGTACGGGCGGCACGGCCCGGACGTCTCGTCCCCCCTCCCTGCCCACACCGCGTCCGCACACCCCCGCTCACCGGCGCCCGGCCCTCGCCGCCGCCCGGAGCGCCACGGGCCGGGGTCCGCAGAAGGGCAGAAGGGCGGAATCGACCTGGGGCCACCGGGCGCGCGCCCGTCCACCACAATGGGCGGGTGCACTACGGCATCCTCGGCACCACCCGCGCCCACCGCGACGACGGCACCCCCGCAGCCCTCGGCGGGGCGCGGCTGCGCGCCCTGCTCACCGTGCTGGCCCTGCATCCGGGGCGCACGGTCCCGGCCGGGGTGCTGGTCGACGAGGTGTGGGACGGCGACCCGCCCGCCGACGCCCCGGGAGCCCTCCAGGCGCTCGTCGGCCGGCTCCGGCGCGCCCTCGGCCGGGACGCCGTCGAATCCGTGGAGAACGGCTACCGGCTCGCCGCCGACCCGGACACCGTCGACCTGCACCGCTTCGAGCGGCTCGCGGGGGAGGGCACCCGGGCGCTGGAGGACGGCGACGCGGCGAAGGCCCTCACCCTGCTCGACGAGGCGCTCGCCCTCTGGCACGGCCCCGCCCTCGCCGACCTGCCGGACCGCGCCGTGACCGCCGCCCGCGTCCAGGCCCGGCGACTGGACGCGCGGCGCACCCGGGCCGGCGCCGTCCTCGCCCTCGGCCGTGCCGAGGACGCCCTGCCCGACCTCGTCGCGCTGTGCGCCGAGGCCCCGCTGGACGAACCCCTGCAAGCCCTGCGCATCGAGGCCCTGGCCGACGCCGGACGCACCGCGCAGGCACTCGCCGCGTACGACGAGGTGCGCACCCTGTTCGCCGACCGCCTCGGCACCGACCCCGGCCCCGCGCTGCGTGCCCTGCACGAGCGACTGCTGCGCCAGGACCCGCCCGCCCCGGCCCCCGCTCCCGCCCCGGCCCCCGCCCCGGCCGCTGCCGCCGCACGGCCGGGCAACCTGCGGGCCAGGCTGACGAGCTTCGTCGGACGGGACGCGGACCTCGCGGACCTGCGCGAGGACCTGTCCCGGGCCCGGCTGGTCACGCTCCTGGGCCCCGGCGGCGCGGGCAAGACCCGGCTGTCCCAGGAGGCGGCCGAATCCGTCGACCCGGCCGCCTGGCCGGACGGCGTCTGGCTGGCCGAGCTCGCACCGGTCGACGACCCCGAAGCGGTACCGGAGGCCGTCCTCACCGCGCTCGGCGGCCGCGAGACCGTGCTGCGCGGGGCGGGCGCCGAGGAACTGCGGGCGGCGGAGCGGGGCGCGGGCGAACCGCTCGCCCGGCTCACCGAACGCTGCTCCGGGCGCCGCATGCTGCTGCTCCTGGACAACTGCGAGCACCTCGTCGAGGCCGCCGCCGCCCTCGCCGACCACCTGCTGGCCCGCTGCCCGGGGCTCACCGTCCTCGCGACCAGCCGCGAACCCCTCGGCGTGCCCGGCGAGTTCGTCCGGCCGGTCGACCCGCTGCCCGACCCGATGGCGCTGCGCCTGCTCGCCGACCGCGGGGCCGCCGCGGTGTCCGGCTTCCGGGTCGACGCGGACGAGGAGACGGCGGCGGCCTGCGCCGAGATCTGCCACCGCCTCGACGGGCTCCCGCTCGCGATCGAACTCGCCGCCGCCCGGCTGCGCATGCTCACCCCGCGCCAGATCGCCGACCGTCTCGACGACCGCTTCCGCCTGCTGACCAGCGGCAGCCGCACCGTACTGCCGCGCCAGCAGACCCTGCGCGCGGTCGTCGACTGGTCCTGGGACCTCCTGGACGAGGCCGAACGCACCGTCCTGCGACGGCTGTCGGTCTTCTCCGGCGGCTGCACCCTCGCCGCCGCCGAGGCGGTCTGCGCGGTCCGGCCGCAGGACCGGGGCGACATCGCCGGGGTGCTCGGCTCGCTGGTCGACAAGTCCCTCGTCGTCGCCGCCCCCGCCGCGGACGGCCGGATGCGCTACCGCCTCCTGGAGACCGTCGGCGAGTACGCCGCCGAACGGCTCGACGAGGCGGACGAACGGGAGGCCGTCGAACGCCGGCACCTCGTGTTCTTCCGGGAGCTGGCCCGTACCACCGACCCCGGACTCCGGGGCGCCGGACAGCTCGCCGCCCTGGAACTGTTCCAGCGGGAGTACGAGAACCTGCGCACCGCCCTGCGGCGCGCCGTCGCGGCCCGCGACGAGCAGGAGTCGCTCTGCATGGTGCTCTCGCTCGCCTGGTACTGGCAGATGCGGGATCTGCGCAGCGACGCCCTGCTGTGGGCCGAAGCCGTCTCCGCGCTCGGCCCCGACCCGTTCGCCGGACCCGCCCGACCGGCGCCCTCGCTCACCGAACGCTGCACCGACGCGCCGCCGCCGATGGGCCCCGAACTGCTCCAGGAGGCACGGCGCCAGGTGGCGCTGCTCAGCATGGCGAGCATGGACCACGCGATGGACGTCTGGGGGAGCGAGGCCGGCCTGGGACGCCTGCGGGTCATCGCCGCCACCTACCGGGCCGGCCAGCCGCAGACCTGCCGTAGCCCGGGGCTGCTCTGGTTCTTCGCCGTCATGCTCACCGGTGACGTCCAGGACCCGCGCGGACTGCTGGACGAGACGCTCCGCGCCGCACGGGAGCTCGGGCACGAGTGGGAGCTGGCCTCGGTGCTCCAGATGCGTGCCAACGTGCTGGCCAACCGGCCCGAGTGGGCGGGCGGGGCCCGCGCGGACGCCGACGAGAGCCTGGAGATCTTCGGCCGTCTCGGCGACGACTGGGGCGCGGCGGAGGCGCTGTCCTCGCGGGGCGAGGCGAACGAGAAGGCGGGCGACCACGCCGGGGCGGCCGAGGACTACCAGGCCGCGATCGGCTACGCGGAGAAGCTCGGCGCCCGGGCCCAGGTGCTGGTGCTCCGCACCCGGTTCGCCTCGGCGCTGACCGAGCTCGGTCGCGGCGCGGAGGGCGAGGCGATCTTCCGGGAGGTGCTCGTCGAGGGGCGGCACGCGGGGCACGAGTCGACGGCGTTCGCCCGGTTCTTCCTGGCCCAGTGGCTGGGCACGTCCGGCCGTACGGTCGAGGCGCGTGAGCAACTGGCCGTGCTGTACGACGATTTCCGGTCCACGTCCGTGGGCGCCTTCGAGGCCTTCGTGCTGGGCGGCCTGGCCTGGCTGGACACCTTGGAGGGGCGGTACGCGGACGCCCTGCCCCGGATCAGGGAGGCGCTGGACCGGGCCGACGACCGGCTGGCGCAGATGATGGCGCCGCAGATGCACGCGTTCTACCTGGTCACCGCGGCCCGCGCGCTGGGCGGGCTCGGCGGGGAGCGCCGGGCCACCCTCGCGGCGCGGCTGCTGGGCGCCGGACGGGTGCTGCTGCCGGACGGACACGTGCCGGCGACGATGGAGCGGACCAACTACGCGGCGGCCGTGGAGCTGGTCCGCGGCGCCCTCGGGGACGCCGCCTACGAGGCCGCGTACACCGAGGGCGGCGGCCTCTCCCAGGAGGAGGCCACCGCCCTCGTCGACGCGTACCGGGACTGAGTGCCCCGGAGGCCACCCGGCAGGCTCTCAGGACTTCTTGCGGAACTTGGACACCGCGAGCGGAGCCATCACGGCGGTGATGACCACGGTCCAGCCGAGCGTCACCCAGACCGAGTGGGCGAGCGGGCCGCCCATCATCAGGGCACGGGCGGAGTCGGCCAGGTTGGACAGCGGGTTGTAGTCGGTGAACGTCCGGAGCCAGCCGGGCATCGTCTGCGTCGGGGCGAAGATGGAGGATCCGAACTGGAGCGGCATCATCACGAGCATCCCCATCCCCTGGACCGACTGGGCCGTCTTCATGCTCAGTCCGAGCAGGATGAAGATCCACATGATCGCGGCACCGAAGGCGGCCGACAGGGCGATCGCCCCGATCAGCCCGAGCACCGACTCCTGGAGCTCCATGCCGAGCGCGAAGCCCATGGCCAGCAGGATCAGCGTGGCGACCATCATCCGGCCGAGCTCGACCACGATCTTCGCGATGAGCACCGAGGAGCGGGCTATCGGCATCGTGCGGAACCGGTCCATGACCCCCTTGCGGAAGTCGTCGTTGACACCGGAACCGACCGCCATGGCGATGTTCATGCCCATCATCGCCATCAGGCCGGGGATCAGGTAGTTGAGGTACTCCTGCCGGCCGCCGCCCATGCTGCTGCCGACCGAGCCGCCGAAGACGTACACGAACAGCAGGGTGAAGACGATCGGCATCAGGAGCGCGTCGAACATCGACTCCGGATCCTTCTTGATCTGGAGCAGGTTGCGCCGGACCAGCGCACCGATGTGGCGCAGGTTGTTCCGCAGCCCGATCCGGCCCTCGTCGTGGGGGACCCAGGCCGGTGCGGACACGGCCTCGTCGGTGGGGGTGGGCGTCAGAGTCGTCGTGCTCATGCCGCGACCTCCTGAGGAATCGTGTCGGTGACGGTGGCCTTGCCGCCCGTGATGGCGAGGAACACCTCGTCCAGGCTGGGCAGCGCGGTGGCGACGTGGGCGAGGGGGAAGCCCCGGGCGGCGAGCAGGCCGATCACGGCGGTCAGCTGCTCGTCGCTGAGGATCGGTACGTACAGCAGGCCCTCGTCCGGGACCGCCTGGGCGCCCGCGACCCCGTCGAGGTGGGTCTCCCGCAGCGCCTCGGCCATCGCGGCCAGGTCGGCCGGGTCGGACGGCCGGATCTGCAGGGTGCGGCCGCCGACCTTGGCCTTCAGCTCGTCGACACCGCCCCGGGCGATGATCCTGCCGTGGTCGATGACCGTGAGCTCACTGGCGAGCTGTTCGGCCTCCTCCATGTACTGGGTGGTGAGCAGCACGGTCGCCCCCTCCGCGACCATGCGCTGCACCTCGTCCCAGACCTCGTTGCGGGTGCGGGGATCGAGGCCCGTCGTCGGCTCGTCCAGATAGAGGATGGCCGGGCTGCCGATCATCGATGCGGCCAGGTCCAGCCGGCGGCGCATGCCGCCGGAGTAGTCCATGGCGGCCTTGCGGGCCGCGTCGGTGAGCGAGAAGCGCTCCAGCAGTTCGTCGGCGCGGGAGCGGGCCTTCTTGCGGGACAGATCGAGCAGCCGCCCGATCATGTAGAGGTTCTCCCAGCCGGAGAGCTTCTCGTCGACCGAGGCGTACTGCCCGGTCAGGCCGATGGTGCGGCGCAGCTGGCGGGGCTGCTTCACCACGTCGTAGCCGGCCACGACCGCGTGCCCGGCGTCGGGCAGGATCAGGGTGGACAGGCAGCGTACGAGGGTGGTCTTCCCGGCGCCGTTGGGGCCGAGCACGCCGAGGACGGTGCCCTCGCGGACGTCGAGGTCCACACCGTCCAGTGCCTTGGTCTCGCCGTAGTGCTTGACCAGCCCCCGTACCTCGACGGCGTTGGCGCCGCTCCTGGGGTTCGTGTCGTTTCGCGTCATGTCCACCATGACACCAGCCGTCACCGACATCTCACCGACATATCGCCGACAGCCGCCGACGCCCGGCCGACGCGCTCCCGAAACGGGCGACAGCCCGCCGATGGGGGAAGTCGGCGGGCTGTCGGTGGTGCGGCAGTGGTCAGCTGTGCGCCGGGGCGCGGACGTCGCTCAGTGGAAGGTGTGCTCCGGCTGCGGGAACGTTCCGCCGACGACCTCCTCGGCGTACGTCCGCGCCGCGTCGCCGAGCACCTGGCGCAGGTTGGCGTACTGCTTGGAGAAGCGCGGCACCTTGCCGCCGGTCAGCCCGGCCATGTCGGTCCAGACCAGCACCTGCGCGTCGGTGTCCGGCCCGGCGCCGATGCCGACGGTCGGAATGTGCAGGGTGCGGGTCACCTCGGCGGCCAGCTCGGCCGGTACGAGTTCGAGGACGACGGCGAACGCGCCCGCGTCCTGCACCGCCTTCGCGTCACGCAGCAGCTGCTGGGCGGCCTCCTCGCCGCGGCCCTGTACCCGGTAGCCCATCGCGTTCACGGACTGGGGGGTCAGCCCGATGTGGCCCATGACCGGGATGCCGGCCTCGACCAGCAGGCGGATCTGCTCGTGCGACCGCTCGCCGCCCTCCAGCTTGACCGCGCCGACACCGGCGTCCTTGACCAGCCGGGTGGCGTTGCGCAGGGCCTGTACGGGGCCCTCCTGGTAGGCCCCGAAGGGCAGGTCCGCGACGATGAGGGCGCGCTTGGTGCCCCGGACGACGGCGGCGGAGAGCATGGTCATCTCGTCCATCGTGACGGGCACGGTGGTCTCGTAGCCGAGATGGCAGTTGCCCATGGAGTCGCCGACGAGCATGACCGGGATGCCGGCCTCGTCGAAGACGGACGCGGTCATCGCGTCGTAGGCGGTGAGCATGGGCCACTTCTCGCCGCGCTCGGTGGCGGCGGTGACGTCGTGGACGGTGACTCGGCGGGTGCTCGTGCCCCCGTACAGTGCCTTACCGGCGCCGGGGGTGGGTCCCGTGGTGGTGGGCGGGGTGCCCGCCGGGGACGGTGCGGCCTGATTCTGCGCAGCCTGAAGCGACATGGCCAACGGCTCCTTCGTCATCTCGAGGCGCCCTGACGGCGTCCCCGGATCCCTTCCATGGTGGCATCCCGCCGCCGCTCCCGGGAAGTGGGCCCACCATGAGCTTTCGGCAACCGCCGCCGGTACGTCCGGTGAAGGCGCCCTGGTAAAGACTTTCCAATACGAGACGGTCTCGTATCGAATAGGGCCTAGGCTGGTGGCCATGTCCATACCGTCCGGCTCCCCAGCCGTCGCGTCCCGTGTCCCCGAAGCGGTCCACCGCCGACGCTGGGCGATCCTCGCCGTCCTCATGTTCAGCCTGCTCATCGTCGTTCTGGACAACTCGATCCTGAACGTCGCGGTCAGGACGATCGCCACCCCCGCGCCGACCGGCATCGGCGCCACCCAGAGCGAGCTCGAGTGGGCGATCAACTCCTACACGCTCGTCTTCGCCGGACTGCTCTTCACGGCCGGTCTGCTCGGCGACCGCATCGGTCGCAAGAAGGTCCTGCTGGGCGGCATCCTGGTCTTCGGCCTCGCCTCCGCCCTGGCCGCCTTCTCCTCGTCCCCGGGTGAACTCATCACCTGGCGGGCCCTGATGGGCCTCGGCGCGGCCTTCGTGATGCCCGCCACCCTCGCCGTCCTGATGAACGTCTTCGAGCGCGACGAGCAGCCCAAGGCCATCGGCATCTGGGCCGGCAGCGTCGGCCTCGGCATCGCGATCGGCCCGATCACCGGCGGTGCGCTCCTGGAGCACTTCTGGTGGGGCTCGATCTTCCTGGTCAACGTGCCCGTGGTGGTCATCGCGCTGATCGCCATGGCCGTCCTCGTACCGGACTCCAGGGACCCCGCGCCCGGCAAGGTCGACCCGCCCGGCGTCGTCCTGTCCATCGTCGGCCTGGTCCTGCTCGTGTACGGCATCATCCGCGGCGGCGAACTCGCCGACTTCACGGACGTGACGGTGCTCGCCCCGGCCGTCGGCGGCCTGGTGGTGCTGGCGGTCTTCGTCTGGCACGAGAAGCGCAGCAGCCACCCGTCGATCGACATGTCGTACTTCGGCAAGCCGGCCTTCTCCGCCGCCGTCGCCGCCATCGCGCTCGTCTTCTTCGCGCTGATGGGCGTCACCTTCTTCTCCGCCTTCTACCTCCAGAGCGTGCGCGGCTACAGCGCCCTGCAGTCCGGTCTGCTGATCCTGCCGCTGGCCGTCGCGCAGATGGTCTTCTCGCCGCGCGCCCGGCTGGTCGTGGACCGCTTCGGCGCCCGCGCGGTCTGCACGGTGGGCATGCTGCTGGTCGCGGGAGGCCTGGCGGCCTTCGCGCTCTTCGACGCGGACACGCCCGTCTGGGTGATGTGCGTGGTCTTCTTCGTCCAGGGCACCGGCATGGCGCACATCATGCCGCCGGTCACCGTCGCCGTGATGCAGGCCCTGCCCCGCGAACGCGCCGGTTCCGGCTCCGCCATCAACAACACCTTCCGTCAGGTCGGCGGGGCGCTCGGGATCGCCGTTCTCGGCTCGGTGCTCTCCACGGTCTACCGGGGCGACATCGAGAAGCACCTCGACGGTGTCCCGGCCGCCGCGCGGGACGTGGCGGGGGAGTCCATCGAGGCGACGCTCGGCGTCGCGGCGAAGCTGGGCCCGGCGGGCAAGCCGCTGGCCGCGGCCGCGAACGACGCGTTCATCGGGGCCATGCACGTCACCGCCCTCGGTTCGGCGGCGGTCGCGCTGATCGGCGCCGTCGTGGTGGGCCTCTTCCTGCCGGGCAGGGCGAGCGCCCCCGCGGGCCCGGAGGCGTCCCGGCAGCCCGATCGCGTCCCGGTGGCGCAGGGCGGGCCGGCCGAGTGACACCGGGGCCGGCCCCCTGCCCGGGGCGTGACACCGCCCGGGCAGGGGCCGCGCCCGTTTCCCCGGCCCGCATGCCGGACACCTGCGCCACGCCGCTGGACCCCGCACCGCCAGGGGCCGTTCGCCCCGGCCGCCGACGGTCGGCGAGAATCACAGGTGACCGGCACGGACAACGGTGCGGTGACGGCGGACGGCTCGGCGAGAGGTGACCCACGTGCAGGCGGCACAGGACACGCCCCAGGACCCGGCCGTGGGCCACGGCCCGGCCCGGCCCGGGGACGACCGGCAGGATCCCCCCTGCGGTCACGGCCACGACGCCGAGCCCCGCCGGGGCCGCCCCCGCAGCGCCGCCGCCGAGCGGGCCATCATCGACGCCGTCGTGCAGCTTCTGGAAGCCGGCGAGCCGCTGGCCGGACTGTCCATCGAGCGCATCGCCCGCACCGCCGGAGTCGGCAAGGCCACCATCTACCGGCGCTGGAGCGGCAAGGAGGAGCTCTTCGTCGACGTCCTGCGTGCCGTCGAGCCCACCGACCCCGTCGTCTCCGGCACCGCGGGCCTCGACGACCTGCGCCTCATGCTGGAGTCCATCCGCACACGCGGGATCGCCCAGCGTTCCTCGGTCTTCCTGCACAACGTGTTCGTACAGATGAAGAGCCATCCCAAGCTGTGGGCCGAGTACCAGCGCACCGTCATCGCGCCGCGCCGCGCCGCGATGCTGGCCGCCGTGCGGCGGGCGGTCGACGCGGGCGAACTCCGCGACGACCTCGACACCGAGCTGATGGACGACCTGTTTCTCGGACCCATGCTCGTCCGTACCCTCCACCGCCCCGACGCCTCCCTGCCCGACGATCTCGTCGACCGCGTCATCCGGGTCCTGTTGCAGGGTCTCGCCCCGAAAGCGCAGGTCGCGACGGGCGGACGGGCACGCCGCCCCGCGTGACCGTCGTGTCACAGCCCTCGGGCCGGCCCCCGTCCACCGGAACCCTGGGTACCGCCCCGGTCGTCCTGATGGCAGAACGGCCGTCGTCGGCGGCAGGAACGGCGCCTCTCATCGCCTAGGGTCGTGGGGCGCGGCGATGTGTACGGCAAAGCAGTGAGGACAGCGCGATGGTGCAGGCGTACAGGGCGGAAACCGAGAACGCCGACCCGGGCCCCCGGCGGCCCGGCACCCGCCTGCGGGCCCTGCGGCACAGACTGACCACCGACCGCGGCATCTGGCGGCGCGGTGTCCTGCTCGCCCTCTGCGCGGTCCTCCTCACGCTGGTGATGATGCTCCACGCCAGGATCCCCAACGCGATCGGCAACACGGGCAGCCTCATCGAGACGTTCCTGCCCTGGTTCGGCCTCTTCGTCCCGGTGCTGCTGCTGCTCGGGCTGCTGCGCCGCTCGGCGACCGCGGTGGTCGCCCTGATCCTGCCGGTGGCCGTCTGGCTCAACCTCTTCGGCGGCCTGCTGTTCGCCGACAAGTCGGGTGCCGGGGGCGACCTCACCGTCGCCACCCACAACGTCAACGCGGGAAACCCCGACCCCGCGGGCACCGCCCAGCAGGTCGCGGGCTCGGACGCGGACGTCGTGGCCCTCCAGGAACTGCCCGACGGCAAGGTGGCGGCGTACGAGAACGCCCTCGCCGGCCGCTACCCGCACCACTCCGTGCAGGGCACCGTCGGCCTGTGGAGCAAGTACCCGCTGACCGACTCCCGCCCCGTCGACATCAAGCTGGGCTGGACCCGCGCCATGCGGGCCACCGTCGCCACCCCGGAAGGCCCCGTCTCGGTCTTCGTCGCCCACCTGCCCTCGGTACGCGTCAAGCTCGACGCCGGCTTCACCGCCAGCCAGCGGGACCGCAGCGCGGACGCGCTGGGCGAGGCGATCGCCGACGAGCCCATCGAACGGGTGGTCCTGCTCGGTGACCTCAACGGCACGATGAACGACCGCTCCCTGAACGCCGTCACCGCCCAGATGCGTTCCACCCAGGGCGCCGCGGGCGACGGATTCGGCTTCAGCTGGCCGGCGGCGTTCCCGATGGCGCGGATCGACCAGATCATGGTCCGGGGCGTCGAACCGCTCTCCTCCTGGACGCTCCCGGCGACGGACAGCGACCACCTCCCGATCGCGGCCCGCGTCCAGCTGTGACCGATCGCCGTACCCCGCACGGGGACGGCGCTACACTCCCTCCCATGTCCAGCCCCGAGTCCGACAGACTCCGGCCACCGGTCCGCCGGTGGCCGATCCGCGACGCCGAAGGCCTCTGACCCCCGCGGTCACCCGCCCCGTCCCGTCGCCCGTCGCCCGCCGCCGGATCCCGCGGCGGTGTGGGCCGGCCTTTCCGCCGGACGTTCCCGTCGGGCTTCTCCGCCGACGTCCCGTCCGCGTCATGTCCCGTGAGACCACCGGACATTCCACCGTGTCGCCGTCCCGCGCCCCCGTGCGCGTGGCGGGCACGTCCCGCACCCCCGCGTACACCGCTCGTCCTCCGACGGTTCCATACGAGCCTGTACGTCTGTACAAGGGGTCCCTCTCTCATGCCATTCGCTGTGTACGTGCTCGGGCTGGCGGTCTTCGCCCAGGGCACTTCGGAGTTCATGCTGTCCGGCCTGCTCACGGGCATCGCCGGCGACCTGCACGTCCCACTGTCCGCCGCCGGGCTGCTGACCTCGGCCTTCGCGGTCGGGATGGTGGTCGGCGCACCGCTCACCGCCCTCGCCGGCCGCACCTGGCCCAGGCGCCGGGCGCTGCTGTTCTTCCTCGGCGTCTTCGTCGCCGTCCACGTGGCCGGCGCGCTGACCGGCAGCTACGGGGTGCTGCTCGCGACCCGGGTGGCGGGGGCGCTCGCCAACGCCGGGTTCTGGGCGGTGGCGCTGGTCACCGCGGTGGACCTGGCCGGTCCGCGGCGGCGGGCGCGGGCCACCGCCGTGGTCGTCGGCGGGGTCACCGTCGCCTGTGTGGTGGGCGTGCCCGCCGGTGCGGTGCTGGGTGAACTGTGGGGCTGGCGCGCCGCGTTCTGGGCCGTCGCCCTCGTCTCCCTGCCGGCGGCCCTCGCGCTGCTGCGGGCCGTGCCCGGCGGGCGTCCCGGTGACGTACCGCTGCTGAGCGCCCGTACCGAACTGCGGGCGCTGGCACGCCCCCGGCTGCTGCTGACGCTGCTGGTGATGGCGCTCGTGCAGGGGGCGACCTTCTGCACGTTCTCCTACCTGGAACCGCTGGTCACCCGGGTCACCGGGGTCGGTGCGGGCTGGGTGCCAGCGGTGCTGGCGCTGTTCGGCGCCGGCTCCTTCGCGGGGGTCACGCTGGCCGGGCGGCTGGCCGACACCCACCCGAGGGCGGTCGCCGGGCTCGGCATGGCGGCGCTCACGGCGGGCTGGGCGGCACTCGCCCTCACCGCCGCCCACCCGGTGGCCGTCCTCGCCCTGGTCCTGCTCCAGGGCGCGCTCGCCTTCGGTACGGGGACCGCCCTGATCACCCGGGTCCTCCAGCAGGCCCCGGACGCCCCCACCCTGGCGGGCTCCTTCGCCACGGCCGCCTTCAACGTGGGCGCGGCGACCGGCCCTTGGCTGGGCGGCCTGACCCTCGGCACGAGCCTGGGCTTCCGCGCACCGGTGTGGGTCAGCGCCCTGCTGATGGTCCTGGCGCTGGCAGTGGCGGCACTCCTCGCGCGGGAGCCCGCCACCGTGCGCGTCCACGCCCTGCCCGGTGTGGACGAAACCTGACAACGGCCCCCGGACACCACCGTTTCGCCCGGTCTGCGATGCCGAGTGACGTCCACATCACACCGCGCCGCAACGGTTCGTTCATCTCCGGGCATAAAACGTCTGAGAGACTTTGTTCCGACGGGGTACATAATCCGGTCAGGCAATGACGCCGACGCTCCCGCACCCATCCGCCGCCACCCGGTCCACCACGGCCGGCCGCCGCCCCCTGCCCGAAAGGTTCTCCACCATGCCCCTGGCCCTGCTCGCCCTCGCTGTGAGCGCCTTCGGCATCGGCACCACCGAGTTCGTGATGATGGGCCTGCTGCCCAACGTCGCGGACGATCTGGGAACGTCCGTACCCACCGCCGGATATCTCGTCTCGGCGTACGCGATCGGCGTCGTCCTCGGTGCCCCGCTGCTCACCGGCCTCGGCTCCAGGATCCCGCGCAAGCGGATGCTCCTGCTGCTGATGGCCCTGTTCACCGTCGGCAACCTCGCCTCCGCCTTCGCCCCCGGGTACGGCTGGCTGCTGGCCGGCCGGGTCCTGGCCGGGCTGCCGCACGGGGCGTTCTTCGGCGTCGGCGCGGTCGTCGCCGCACGGCTCGTCCCCGACGGCCGCCAGGCGCGGGCCGTCGCCACCATGTTCCTCGGGCTCACGGTCGCCAACATCGTCGGCGTACCGGCCGCCACGCTGCTCGGCCAGCACCTCGGCTGGCGCGCCACCTTCATGGTGGTCGCGGTGATCGGCCTGGCCGCCATGGCCGCGCTGGCCCGTCTCGTCCCGCAGATCCCGCGCGAGGCCCACCAGGACGTCCGCCACGAGATCCGCGCGCTGGGCAACCGGCAGGTGGTCCTCGGCCTGCTCACCGCGGTCCTCGGCTTCGCGGGCGTGTTCGCCGTCTACTCCTACCTCTCCTCCATGACGACCGAGGCCATGGGCTTCGGCGAGTCCTCGGTCACCCTCGTCCTGGCGCTGTTCGGCATCGGGATGACACTGGGCGCGCTGGCCGCCGGGCCGCTGACCGACCGCGCCCTGCGGCCCACCCTGTACGGCTCGCTCGCCGCCCTGTCGGTGGTGCTGGTCGTCTTCCCCTTCGCCGCCCATGTGAAGTGGGCCGCGCTGGTGATGGTCGTGCTGCTCGGCGCGGTCGGCTTCATGACCACCACGCCGTTGCAGATGCTGGTGATGAACAAGGCCAAGGACGCCCCCACCCTCGCCTCCGCCTCCAACCACTCCGCGTTCAACCTGGCCAACGCCGGTGGCGCCTGGCTCGGCGGTGTGGCCATCTCGGCGGGCTGGGGCTGGACGTCACCCGCCCTGGTCGGCGCGGCCCTCGCGGTCGCGGGCCTGGCGGTGGCCGTCACCGCGGGTGTGCTGGACCGGACGCCGGGAACCTCGCGGATCGTGGCGGGCGGCGCGGCCGTGCGCGACGAGCGGAAGGCCGGCGTGCGCTGACATGCCGGCCCCCGTCGCCGGGCGCGGCCTCATCGGCCCGGCGCGTGGTGCAGGGAGGCCCCGGTCTCGGAGGGCGCTCCGGACCCCGCCGCCCGCTCGTCGCGGGCGGACCGCGCCGGCTCGCCGCCGTCCGTGCCCGGTGGCGGCGGGTAGAACCGCCGCGCCCAGCGCCGGAACGGGCCGATCGGGCCGTCGCCGGGAGCGAGCCGGGGCGGTTGCACGTACTCCTTGTGATGCCAGATCGGGAAGTCGGCGGCGGTGAACTCGCAGCTGGACCGGAAGACGGCCCGGTCCAGCAGCCGGGCCGCGGTCCGGCTCACCGCCCGCGCGAGCGGGGCCGGCAGCCGGGCCGGCTCGTCGAAGGCGATGCGGTTGCGCTGCCGGAACTGCATCCGGTTGGGCCCGATCGCCGTCGGCATGATCATGGTGCACATCCGCAGGCCGAGCCTGGGCGTGTACACGTCGACGTGCAGACAGCCGAGCCCGTAGCCGTCCACGTCCACGTGGACGACGAAGTCGCCCAGGAGCGGCGCCGACTCGTGGGCGCGCACGGACACGTGGAACGTCGCGTCGTCGTAGACCACGGGCCCACTGATCTCGGCCGAGGACCAGCCGTGCAGGGTGGCGAAGTGTCCCAGGTCGACCGTGTTCTCGATGACCTCCTGGGCGTTGCCGGCCAGCTCCCACACGGCGCTGCGGGCGGGCCGGTGACCGATCTCGTGCCAGTCGGGGACGGACCAGTCCGGGTCCCGGCCGTCGTGGTGCCGCCAGACGAAGACCGCGCCGTTGGCCTCGCGCACCGGCAACCGGGTCAGCGGTGAACGGGGCGGCGGTGTGTCGTACCCCGTACGCACACAGGCGCCGTCGGGCCCGAACGCGAAGAGGTGGAAGGGGCAGACGAGGTTCTCGCCCTCGACCTTCGCCAGACCGAGATGGGCGCCGAGGTGCGGGCAGTACGGACGCACGGCGCGGATCGCCCCCGTGCCGAGCCTGTACAGCACCACGTCCTGCCCGGCCAGCGGCCGGGTGAGCACGGTGCCGTTGCGCAACTCCTCGGAGAAGGCCAGCGCGGACCAGCCGCTCGGATACGGCAGAGCGGCCGCGCCCGCGGCGTCGGCCGGCGTCGGTCCCTCGGTGATGGCGCCCCTGTACTCGCGTGACAGTCCCACGGCTCCCCTCCCGGTGCAGGTCCCCTGGAGACTGCCCGGACCGTGCGCCGATCCACCCGGCACGCCACACATCATCCGAAAGGGGAGAAGCCGGCCAGGGTTGACGGCGGGGGGCGGGACGCGAAGGGGGCCGGGGAGGTCCGCTCCCGCGTACCTCCCCGGCCCCCGGTCCCGCACCGGCGCGCGGCCGTCAGTCCGACTCGCGCCACCGGTTGGTGATCGGCAGCCGGCGGTCCTTGCCGAAGCCCTTCGGCGAGATCTTCGTGCCCGGCGGGTACTGCCGCCGCTTGTACTCCGCGGTGTCCACCATCCGCAGCGTCTTCGTCACCAGCTCCGCGTCGAACCCGGCCGCCACGATCGCGTCCCTGCCCTGGTCCCGGTCGACGTACAGCTCCAGGATCCGGTCCAGCACGTCGTAGTCCGGCAGGGAGTCCGTGTCCACCTGGTCCGGGCGCAGCTCGGCACTCGGCGGCTTGGTGATGGAGGCCTCCGGGATCGGCGGCGTCTGCCCGCGCTCCTCGGCGGCCCGGTTGCGCCACTTCGCGAGGCGGAAGACGGACGTCTTGTACACGTCCTTGATCGGCCCGTACGCGCCGACCGAGTCCCCGTACAGCGTCGAGTAACCGACCGCCAGCTCCGACTTGTTGCCGGGCGCGAGCACGATCTGGCCCTCCTGGTTGGAGATCGCCATCAGTGTCGTGCCCCGCAGCCGCGACTGCAGGTTCTCCTCGGCGAGACCGGTCAGCCCCAGCTCACCCATGTACGCGTCGAACATCGCCTCGATCGACACGGTGCGGTAGTTCAGTCCGGTGCGCCGGGCCAGCTCGGCCGCGTCGCCCTTGGAGTGGTCCGAGGAGTACTTCGACGGCATCGAGACGCCGTACACGTTCTCCGGGCCCAGCGCGTCACAGGCGATCGCCGCGACCAGCGCCGAGTCGATGCCGCCTGAGAGCCCGATCAGGACGCTGCGGAAACCGTTCTTCGCGGCGTACGCCCGCAGGCCCACCACCAGCGCCGAGTACAGCTCCTCGTCGTCGTCGAGCCGCTGCGCGTAACCGCCCGCGAGCTCCGGCTCGTACGCCGGAAGGGGCTCGTCGGACAGGACCACGTGGTCGATCCGCAGCTCGTCGTTGACGATCCCGGACGGCACCTCGGCCGCGGCGGCCGGCAGATCCAGGTCCAGGATCACGCTGCCCTCGGAGAACTGCGGGGCGCGGGCGAGGACCTCTCCGTCCTTGTCGACGACGATCGAGTCCCCGTCGAAGACCAGCTCGTCCTGGCCGCCCATCATCGCCAGGTACGCGGTCGTGCAGCCGGCCTCCTGGGCGCGCTTGCGGACCAGTTCGAGCCGGGTGTCGTCCTTGTCGCGCTCGTACGGGGAGGCGTTGATCGACAGCAGCAGCCCGGCACCGGCGGCCCGGGCGGCCGGGACGCGGCCGCCCTCCTGCCACAGGTCCTCGCAGATCGCGAGCGCCACGTCGATGCCGTGCACCCGCACCACGGGCATCGAGTCGCCCGGCACGAAGTACCGGAACTCGTCGAAGACGCCGTAGTTGGGCAGGTGGTGCTTGGCGAAGTTCAGCGCGACCTCCCCGCGGTGCAGCACGGCGGCCGCGTTGCGCGGGGACCCCGCGGGCTGCCCGTAGCGGGCCGCGGTGTGCTCCGAGCGGTCGAGGTAGCCGACGACGACCGGCAGCTCGCCGAAGCCCTCGTCGGCGAGGCGGGCGGCCAGCGCGCGCAGCGCCCGGCGTGACGCCTCGACGAAGGACGAGCGCAGGGCCAGGTCCTCGACGGGATAGCCGGTCAGCACCATCTCGGGGAACGCCACCAGGTGGGCGCCCTGCTCGGCGGCGTGCCGGGTCCAGTGGACGACCGACTCGCTGTTGCCGGCGAGGTCGCCCACGGTGGAGTCGATCTGATTCAGTGCGAGACGTAGTTGAGGCACGGTTCCCAGTGTAATCGTCTGATTGACGCAATGTCCTGGCGGGCCGCCGCGTCGCCGCGGAGAACCCGCCAGGCGCAGGTCAGCGGAGGTAGCCGAGGACCGTCATCATGCCCGCCTCGGCGTGGTAGACGTTGTGGCAGTGCAGCATCCACAGCCCCGGGTTGTCCGCGTCGAGGTCGACCGTCAGCGTGCGGCCGGGCAGGATCGCAGCGGTGTCCTTGCGGGCGCCCGGCGCGGCCCCGTCGCCCGAACCGGCCAGGGCGAAGGTGTGGCCGTGCAGATGCATCGGGTGCCACATCGCGGTGCGGTTGGTGAAGGCCAGCCGGACACGTTCGCCGTCCTTCACCGGCAGGCGCACCGCCGGGTCGTACGGCTTCCGGTCGAAGGCCCAGTCGTACGCCGCCATGGAGCCGGTGAGCGTGATCGGTACCGTCCGGTCGGGCTCGCGCGAGGTGAGCGCCACCGACGGGTCGGCGGCCAGCCGGTCGGCCGTGAGCACCTGGCCGTCCAGTTCCTTCGGCCGCGCGGTGGCCGGCGGCAGGGCGCCCGCACCCGTCCGCAGCACGGCCAGCGCCGAGGCGCCCTTGCCCTCGGCGAGCGCGGTCAGCGGGAACACCCCGTCCCCGGCCGTGACCAGCACGTCGTAGCGTTCGCCCATCCCGAGCAGCAGGGCGTCGGTCTCGGTGTGCCGGACCGGAAAGCCGTCGGAGTGCGTCACCGTCATCCGGTGGCCGCCGAGCGCCAGCCGGAACGCGGTGTCCCCGCCCGCGTTGATCACACGCAGCCGGATCCGGTCGCCGGGCTTCGCCTCGAAGGCCGAAGGCGAGGCGGCCGTACGCCCGTTGACCAGGTAGTGCGGATAGTCGACGTCGCCCGCGTGGCCGCCCAGCAGCTCGCTGTCGGAGGCGTCGAGCAGACGCGAGGGCGCGTCCCCGGTGCCCTTCGCCGGGGCGGCGGCCGGGTGCCCCGAAGCGTCGTGGCTGCTGCCCGCGCCCCCGGTGAGCTCGTCCAGGACCGCGTCCGGGGTGGAGCCGTCGACCCCGTCGAGCCAGTCGTCGAGGACGACCACCCACTCCTTGTCGTAGGCGAGGGGCTCCTTCGGGTCGTCGACGATCAGCGGCGCGTACAGCCCGCGGTCCAGCTGCACGCCCGAGTGGGGGTGGAACCAGTACGTCCCCGGCTGCGTGACCGCGAAGCGGTACGTGAACGCGGCACCCGGCTCGATCGGCCGCTGGGTGAGCCCCGGTACCCCGTCCATGTCGTTGCGCAGGGCCAGCCCGTGCCAGTGCATGGAGGTCGACTGCGTCAGGTGGTTGGCGAGCGTGAGCTCCAGGGTGTCACCCGCCGTGACCCGGACCGCCTCCCCGGGCAGCCGCTCCCCGTACGACCAGGTGGAGACGGTGACGCCGTCCCCCAGTTCGAGGCGCGAGGCGGTGGCGGTGAGCGACACCTTCCGCAGGGGGCCCGCGCCCCGCTCGGCCTCCCTGGCCGCGACCTCCGGGCCGTCGGGGGCGACGTAGGTGTCGGCGGCGGCCCGGGGGGCCGCGGGGGTGGGCAGGGGCGCGGCGTGGGCCCGGGAGGTCAGGGCCGCCGTGCCCGCCAGGGCGAGACCCGCGCCGAGCACGGCGCGACGGTTGGGCATTTCAGACATATCGCGCACCGTACCCCTGTGGGGTAGAGGAGCACGGTCCCGAAACACCGACGGCCCGGTGTCCCCTCGTACGCACCGACGCGTACGCACGGAACACCGGGCCGGGACGCGGCCGGGGCGGGGGAGTCAGGTGTAGGAGTAGACCCGCTCCGCCCAGCCGGCGACCTGCTCGTCGGAGAGGTGCCGGGCCAGATCGGCCTCGCTGATCATGCCGATGAGCTTCTTGTCCTCGACGACCGGGAGCCGGCGGATGCGGTGGCTCTGCATCTCGTCCAGCACCGCCTCCACCTCGGCCGTCGCGTCGATCCAGCGCGGGGTGCCGTCACAGAGGTCGCCCGCCGTCACCTTCGACGGGTCGTGCCCGGCCGCCACGCACTTGATCACGATGTCGCGGTCGGTGACGATGCCGACCATCCGGTCCTGCTCACCGTTGGCGGAGACGGGCAGCGCGCCCACCTTGTGGTCCCGCATCATCTGCGCCGCGCGGTCGAGCGTCTCGTGCGCCGGGATCCACTGGGCCCCGGTGCTCATGATGTCCTTGGCGGTGGTCATGGAACTCCTCCTGCGTGCCGGTGGGCATGCCGTACGACCCCGAGCCCCATCCATTCTCGTGGCGCCGCCCGGCGTACGCCACCGCTGACATCACCCGCGCGGGCGTACGCCGTACAGGCCGGGTGAATTCACCCGCGCGGGTGAGCGCCGTGGGGGCGAGGCCTCACGGACGAGGAGCCGCACCGCGCGCGGCCAGCATGTCCGCCATCAGATCCAGCTCGGCCTGCTGCGCCTCGGCCATGCCCCGGGCGAGCCGCTTCTCGGCCGGAACCGCGCACAGCTCGGCACACCCCTCGGCCATCGTCACGCCGCCCTGGTGATGGTCGGTCATCAGCTGGAGGAAGAGGACCTCGGCCTTTCCGCCCTCGGCCGCACCCAGCTGCTTCAGCTCGGTCCTGGTCGCCATGCCGGGCATCAGGGCCCCGTCGTGCGGCTCGAACGCGCCGGCCCCGCCGCCATGACCCCCGTGGCCCGCGTGACCGTCGTGCCGACCGGCCATCCAGGCCATGGGTTCCTGACCGGCGGGTGTCGTCTTCGGTAGCTCCCACAGGTCCAGCCAGCCGAGCAGCATGCCCCGCTGGTTGGCCTGTGTGTTGGCGATGTCGTACGCGAGGCGCCGCACCTCCTCGTCCTTCGTGCGGTCACGCACGACGAACGACATCTCCACCGCCTGCTGGTGGTGGACGGCCATCTCCCGGGCGAAGCCCGCGTCCGCCGAATCGGCCGACGGCGTACGCGCGGCGGCCGGTGCCGCGTTGCCGTCACCCCGCGCGGTGGCGACCGTGGCCACCCCTGCGCACACCAGGGCGAGCGCCACGACGGAACCGGCCAGCCACTGCGTACGCCTCAGGCGCGGGCTCACCCGTCGACCCCGCCGGTGCACGGCGCACCCGGCTCGGGCGTCTGCGCGCCCTGGACGTACCGCGCGAAGAACCGCGCCACCCGCCCGTCGTCCGCGCCGTCCACCGTGACCTGCTTGCCCCAGGCGGTCAGCATGATCGTCCCGGCCTGGCCCTCGTACGGGCTCATCAGCGAGAACGGAGTGCTCTCGACCCGGGACGCCAGCTTCCGCACATCGGCCTCGGACGCCTTGCCGTTGTACGTCACCCACACCGCCCCGTGTTCCAGGGCGTGCACGGCGTTGACGTTCGGGACGGCCTTCTCGTACACGACGCCGTCGCAGTTGAGCCAGGCCGGATTGTGGTCGCCACCCACCGGCGGCTCCATCGGGTACGTCACGTCGGCGGTGACGTGGTTGCGCGTCAGCTCCTTCGCGTCCCAGGTCTTCTCACCCGCGATCGGCCCGTCGGCGGGGGCCCGCTGCTCCTGCCCGGGCTGCTTGGCGTCCTGGGCGGCCGAGTCCCCGGTCCGCTCCTTCGCCTCCGACTTCTCCAGCAGCATGTACGAGCCGAAGCCGAGCAGACCGGCGACCACGGCGGCGCTCGCCCCTATGGCGACGGCACGGTTGCGGCTGCCGCGCGCACGGTCGGCGCCGTGCGTCTGGTCCACGGGGGTCCTGCTGTCGAAGCTCATGTCGTCGGTCCTTCTGCCAAGGAGTGGGGAGCGAGCGGAAACGGGACGAACGGGCGCGCGGAACACGGCTTCACGGGCCCCAGGAGGCCCCGTCACCCACGCCCGTACCGCGCGCGCCGATCGTAGTGGGTAGCCAGGGCCTCCCGTTCTGGATCAGGCCGGGCTCGCGGGCTCCGGTGCCGCACCTCGCCGCGCTGCCGTCCCTCGCCATGACTCCGTCGTGACTCCCTCCTCCGCCTTGGGATCCACGGCGCCGGAGCCCGCTCCCTGACCCGGCCTGATCCAAACGAAAGACCCTGGTGCTCCCTCTCACACCGAGTGCGTAATGTGGGTGAAATCCCGGGTCGTGATACTGGAGTGTCCCCCCTACCCCGGGCGGTGGTGCACGGACCGTCTGAACTGCAAGGATGTGGCAATGGACAAGCAGCAGGAATTCGTCCTCAGGACGCTTGAGGAGCGCGACATCCGCTTCGTACGGCTGTGGTTCACCGATGTGCTCGGGTACCTCAAGTCCGTCGCCGTGGCCCCCGCCGAGCTGGAGCAGGCCTTCGACGAGGGCATCGGCTTCGACGGCTCGGCCATCGAGGGCTTCGCCCGCGTATACGAATCGGACATGATCGCCAAGCCGGACCCGGGCACGTTCCAGATCCTGCCCTGGCGCGCGGAAGCCCCCGGCACCGCCAGGATGTTCTGCGACATCCTCATGCCCGACGGCTCGCCGTCCTTCGCCGACCCGCGCTTCGTCCTCAAGCGGATCCTCGCCAAGACCTCGGACCTGGGCTTCACCTTCTACACCCACCCCGAGATCGAGTTCTTCCTGCTGAAGAACAAGCCGGTCGACGGCACCCGGCCCACCCCGGCCGACAGCTCCGGCTACTTCGACCACACCCCGCAGAACGTCGGCATGGACTTCCGCCGTCAGGCGATCACCATGCTCGAATCCATGGGCATCTCGGTCGAGTTCAGCCACCACGAGGGCGCCCCCGGCCAGCAGGAGATCGACCTGCGGTACGCCGACGCGCTCTCCACGGCGGACAACATCATGACCTTCCGCCTGGTCATGAAGCAGGTCGCGCTGGAACAGGGCGTGCAGGCCACCTTCATGCCGAAGCCGTTCTCGGAGTACCCGGGTTCGGGCATGCACACCCACCTCTCCCTCTTCGAAGGCGACCGCAACGCCTTCTACGAGTCGGGCGCCGAGTACCAGCTGTCCAAGGTGGGCCGCTCCTTCATCGCGGGCCTGCTGACGCACGCGGCGGAGATCTCCGCCGTCACCAACCAGTGGGTCAACTCCTACAAGCGCATCTGGGGCGGCTCCAGCCGCTCCGCGGGCGCCGGCGGCGAGGCCCCCTCGTACATCTGCTGGGGCCACAACAACCGTTCCGCGCTGATCCGCGTCCCGATGTACAAGCCGGGCAAGACCGGCTCGGCCCGCGTCGAGGTCCGCTCCATCGACTCGGGCGCCAACCCGTACCTGACGTACGCGGTCCTGCTCGCGGCGGGCCTCAAGGGCATCGAGGAGGGCTACGAACTCCCGGCCGGCGCCGACGACGACGTCTGGGCCCTCTCCGACTCGGAACGCCGCGCGATGGGCATCGAGCCGCTGCCGCAGAACCTGGGCGAGGCGATCGCGCTGATGGAGAAGAGCGAGCTGGTCGCGGAGACGCTGGGCGAGCACGTCTTCGACTTCTTCCTGCGCAACAAGAAGCAGGAGTGGGAGGAGTACCGCAGCGAGGTCACGGCTTTCGAGCTGAAGAACCTGCTGCCGGTGCTGTAGCGGCCGCACGCGATCTCGGGCCGACGGTGCGTCACCGTCGGCCCGAAGCTGTTCCTGCGGGTCGGGCTGTCCGGTGTGGCTGCTTGCCCGGGAGGTCGGAGGCGAGTCGCCGGGTGGGTGGCCAGGGTCTTTGAGAAGTGATCTCGTGTCCGGGTTCGTCAGGTCGGTCCGAAGGCAGTGAGGGGCTGCAGGTGGTTGCGGGCGGCGTGGCGGAGGGCTGCGGCGATGTCGGTGTGGCCGTCCTGGCGATGGATGCCGATGGCGAGGTCGCGCAGGCCGGTCATGACGCGGGGCAGGTTGCGGGTGCGGATCGTGGAGGCGTCCCCCGGGTGGGTGGCGGACCTGGTTCCGGGCCCTGCTCGACCGCACGCTTGTCCGGACGCTGGAAGGTCAGCCCCAACGCTCGAGGTACGTGCCCACCCCAGGCTCGGTGAAGCGGACGCCGTACAGCTTGAAGATCGGCTCGCCTGCCTGCCCCGTGTCCACAGCTGACCCGAAAGTCCCAGGTCGGAGGGGAGGTGATCGAGAACGGCCTGCCGGACGGCAGCCTGCTCGGCCTCCGACAGGACCTGGCGCTCACCCACGCGACGGCCTCGCGGGCGGGACAGCAGTGCGTCCCGCCTCCGGCCTGCCACTTCGTCCACCATTTGTTCACGGCCTTCACCGACACCTTGAACAGGGCGGCAACCTCCACCCGGTCCCGCCCCTCCACCAGCGCGGACACCGCCAGCAACCGCGCGGCCTCCTGCGCATCCGGCGACCAGGCCCGCGCATCCCCCACCAGATCACTCACGCACTGTCAACAAGCCTGAACCCACAGCGTTTCTGATCAAGAGTGCGTGTGCTACGCGGACCCGACTGCTGTGACGGGTGTACCGGGAACGGGCCGGAGGCCTGTAGCCGACCAGCACCCAGAAGGTGTCACCGGTGCGTAGGAAGATCTCGGGCCGCTGGTCGCCGGTGACGTCGCCGACGGCCTTCATCTGGACCCAGCTCGCCGGGTCGGGTGCGTTCGAGGGCAGGCGGACCTCCAGGCGCTTGCCGACGTCAAAGCTGCCGTAACCGTCGCCCGGATAGAGCCGGTCACCGCGGAGGCCGAGCGGCTCTACGAGCTCACGGGTGAGACCAAGCAGGTCACCTCGCTGGAGAACGGGGACACCCAGGACCTCACCTGGACCTGGGACGGCCAGGTGGAGCGCCTCACCGGCCAGGGCGCCGGAGGCAGGGCCCCTTATGTCGGCCTCGACGGCAAGTGCCTGGACCTGAGCGGTGGCAAGGCGGCGGAGAACACGCCGGTCAACCTGCACGCCTGCAACGGATCGGTCGCCCAGAAGTGGTCCTTCCAGGTGGAGGCGGACCAGGCGGACCCGGACCTGGGCAACATGACCGTCCACGACGACACGTGGTGCATCGCGCCCGCCTCGCCCTCCGCGGGGTCCGGTCTGCAGCTCCACAAGTGCGACGGCTCCGCCAACCAGAAGATCAAGCGCAACGCGTCGGGCCAGCTGGTGCACGTCGACACCGGCCTGTGTATCGCGGTCAAGGACGGCGCCACCGCCAACGGCACCTCCACCGTCCTCGCCACCTGCTCGGCCTCCTCGGCCGCGCAGAAGTGGGAGGCGCAGGACGAGACCCGGTACATCTACGGTCCGGACGGCAGTCGTCTGCTGACCGTTCAGGGCAAGCAGGCCACGCTGCACCTCGCGGAGACCGAGGTCACCACGCAGGCGGCCGGCAAGCTGGTCTCCACACATCGCAGTTACGCGGCGCCCGGCGGCAGTGTGCTGCGCTACCAGTACGGCTACAACAAGACCAGCACGCTGGTCGCCGAGGTCGGCGACCATCAGGGCAGTACGTATGCCGAGGTCGCCATGACCGACGGCATGCCGGTGCGGATCCGCAAGCAGGACCCGTTCGGCAACGAGCGTGGTGCCTCCACTTCGGGTGCCGGCTGGCAGACGAACGCGGCGTTCCTGGGTGTGTCCCCGGATGATGCTTCCGGCTACAGCCAGCTGGGTGCTCGTATGTATGACCCGGTGGTCGGGCGTTTCCTGTCGGCGGATCCGGTGCTGGATGTCGCGGATCCGATGCAGGCGAACGGGTACACCTACGCCCACAACAACCCGGTGACGCTGTCCGACCCGACGGGTCTGGCGGTCTCCCTGACGGCGTCGGAGACGGCGGCGGCCCTGGCCGGCGCGGGTCTGAGCATGGCGCAGATCGCGCAGGCCAAGTCCGACTCCGGGCGCTCGCTGTCCTCGGTGGTGCTGTCGGTCGCCTGGTCGACGCTGAAGGACTTCATCGGGATCAATGACGCGATGGCGTGCTTCGGCGGGGACATGTGGTCCTGCGGCAGCCTGATCATCGGTGCGATCCCGTGGACGAAGCTCGGCAAGATCCCCTCCGTCCTGAAGGCCGTCAATCGCACGATCAATGCCATTCAGGCCTGGCGTTCGGCGAAGAAGAAGGCCGAGGCGGTCCTCGCCGCGGCCAAGGCCGCGCAGCAGAGGGCGCTCGCGGCGAAGAAGGCGGCGATCGAGAAGGCCAAGAAGGCGGCGCAGGCCGCGAAGAAGAAGGCGGCGGAGAAGAAACAGACGACCAGTAACAAGGCCGTCAACCAGACGAAGAAAACAGGCAGCCCGGTCCAGAAACAGGCCCAGGCCAAGGCAGCCCCGAAGGTCTCCTCGGCATCGGCCACCCACAAGAGCTCGGGCGGCAGCGCCAAGGCCAACACCACCAAGTCCGGCGGTTCCTCCGGTGGTTCCTCACGGAGCAACGGCGGCAGCAGCGGTGATGGCGGCGCGGGGAAGGCGGGCGAGACCTGCTCGGTAGGCAACAGCTTCGCCCCCGGTACCAAGGTCGTCATGGCCGACGGCTCGACGAAGGCCATCGAGGACGTCAAGGTCGGCGACAAGGTCCTGGCCACCGACCCGGAGACCGGGAAGACGACGGTCCAGACGGTCACCGCCGAGATCAAGGGTGAAGGCCTCAAGCACCTCGTCAAGGTCACCATCGACACCGACGGCGACCAAGGCGATGAGACGGCCTCGGTCACCGCGACCGACGGCCATCCCTTCTGGGTCGAGGAACTCGGCGACTGGATCGACGCCACCGACCTCAAGGCCGGCGAATGGCTGCGGACCAGCGCCGGCACCTACGTCCAGATCACCGCGGTCGAACGCTGGACGGCAACCGCAAGCGCCGTTCACAACCTCACCGTCAGTGACACCCACACGTACTATGTGCTGGCGGGGGCTACGCCGGTCCTCGTTCACAACTGCAACCTGTCTGATCGCGCGAGTGCAATCCATGCTGCGGAGCCAGACGAGTACGTCAAGAAAAACATCAGCACTGTGGCTGTTGTGCGCGTGGATACTCCTCGTGGTCAGGTCGACTTGATTGCGGGTAGTGGAGATGGTTTGACACCCGCCCAGATGTCTGCCCCTCTCCGCCCGGGCGAGATGCATGTACCTAACATCCCTGGAACGCATGCTGAACAGAACGCCTTGTTGTATGCGAAGGCGTTCGGGTATACGCCAGTCGCCGGAGGAACATCGAGAAATGTGTGCCTCAGGATCTGCGCTCCGTTCATTCGGGGCGAAGGTGGCAGAATGATGGGGAACGTCTTCCCAGGTAGTGGTACAACAACAACTCGCCAGAGGAGTTTTGAATGGTAGTGGACGCGGCGGTCGCCGAATCCCTAAGAGGGAGTGAGCGAGTCAGGCTTGCTGCGTTCGTGGCAAGCTGCACCGAGCGTATGGCGCAGCTCTTTACAGGTCTGCGAGGTGGAGATGCCGACCGCGCCGAAGACGTCGATCTCTACCTGGGAATCCTGGACGAGCTTTGGGACCCAAACCTGACCGACGACGTATTCGCTGCCCACATGGAGGCGCTGGAGGAGTTTTCGGAGCTCCAGCCATCCGAAGAGGGGCTCGTGGACGTAGCCGATATCTACGCCTTCTATGCGGTCCTGTGCATGCGCTATGCAGTCCTGTGTCGCGCTAACGGAGAGCCGGAGGATGCGGTACGTTGCGCTCACGCATGCCTCACTGCGTTGGGGCAGCTAGATCGAAATATTCCGCAAGGTGTTTTCTTTGAAGGCGAGCAGGAAAATCAGCGTCGAATCTTGTTCGATGACCCCACCTCGGGTGAATCGCTCTTGCGGCTTCGAAAAATCGATCGAGATGCAAGTCGTGAACGACTGCTCGCTGTGAATTCGAGGCTTCGGAAGTAGCGCCGCGAAATCAAGTAGAAGCCCCGCCGGAGTGGTATTCCGGTGGGGCTTCTCGCATCTTGACGGCAGTAGCTGACGGCAACGTCAATGGACGGGGAGGCTCCAGGGATGCTGCTTTTCGCTGCCGTCCGGGGCTGCCTCGGCGTTCGTCGGGCCGGCGAGCGTGCTGCTGAGGGTCTCAACAGCCTGGCGCTGGAGTCGGAGCCGGACGTGGGCGTAGACGGTGGCGGTTACGCCGATGTGGGCGTGGCCGAGGAGTTCCTTGATCACGACGAGTTCGACGCCTTGCTCCAGGAGCAGGGTGGCAGTGGAGTGCCGTAGGTCGTGGAAGCGAATGCGGCGGAGCCCGGCCCGTTCGAGAAGGGTGTGGAAGCTGCGATTGAGGTTCGCGGGATCGATCGGCCCTCCCGCCGACGTTCTGAAGACGAGGCCGTTGTCCTTCCAACCCTCCGCTGCCGCCTTACGCTCTCCTTCCTGTACTGCACGGTGCTCCTTGAACGAGTGGATGCACTCGCTGGGGAGGGCGATGCGGCGTTCGGATGCACGGGTTTTGGTGGGGAGGGCGGTCAGCCCGCCGGTCTGGGTGCGCTGGAGGGTGCGGCGAATGCTGGCAGTGCCGTTGTGAAGGTCGAGGTCCTTCCACTGGAGGCCGAGGAGTTCGCCCTTGCGGAGTCCGGCGCGGAGGGCGAGTTCGTACAGTGCGAACAGGCGGTCATTGCGGACAGCCGCGAGGAACTGGCGGGCTTCATCTGCCGTGAGCGGTTCGAACCGACGAGGCCGCGGCGTACCCGTACGAACGTTGCGGGCAACGTTGCGCGTGATCTCTTCCTCGCGGACGGCGTGCTCTAGGGCGGACTTGAGGACGGAGTGGATGTACGCCAGCGTCAGTGGGGAGAGACGCTTGGAGCAGCACGTCCCAGCGGCACAGCAGCGAGGCTGATCGCGGTGAGCGTCGATGGCGCGCACGCTGCACTGGCAGGTGGTTCGGAGCTGGTTGAGCCACGTGCGGACGTCCTTGGCGGTGAGCTTGGCGAGCTTCTTCTTTCCGAGGCCGGGGATGAGGTGCTGGTTGACGCAGGTGGTGTAGCGGGTGTGGGTGTTCTCGCGGAGCTGGTGGACGGCGACGGCCTCCAGCCAGTACGTCAGGTACGCGCTGACGCTGCCCTGCGCGGACGGAACGGGGACGCCGCGGTTGCTCGTGGCGATCTTCTCGGTGAGCTTGGCCAGGGCTTCCGTGCGGGTGGTGCCGTAGACGCGCACGCGCTTGCGGGTATTGCCCGGGGCGAGGACGTAGCCGGCGGCTTCCCAGCGGCCGTCCTTGCGCTGGTAGACCGTCCCGTCGCCATTGGCGCGGACCCGGCGGGAGGGAGAGGCATCGCGGGGCGTGGTCATCAGGCGGCTTTCTCGTCGAGTCGGGTACGGATGAAGTCGGTGAGGGCGTGGGTGGGGATGCGCCGGGCGCGTCCGAGGGTGATCGAGGCCAGCTGGCCGGAGCGGAGCAGGTCGTAGACGGCGGAGCGGCCGAGCTGGAGGCGGACCATGACCTGGGGCACCGTGAGCAGATCCAGCGCCGGGGCCGCTTCCGCAGCATGGAGGGCTGTGAGCGGGGGCGAAGCCATCAGCAGCCCCCTTCGGCCGCGAACTGGCGTTCCAGTTCCCTGCGGTGCCAGACGTGGGCGGCGAGGAGGGCCGCGCCGGGGCTGTAGCCCGAGCCGAGGTAGTCCCAGCGGCCGACGACGAGAGTGGTCGTCGGGTCGAGAGCGGGCGTTGGCCTCATCGAGATTGTCTCCGCAGAACGCGAACATCCGCTTGACCAGATCGGCGTAGTCGCCCTCCGAGGCCCGCGACACCTTCCCGTCCGCACCCGCGATCTGCACGGACGCAGACGGCGCGAAGTCACAGACGAACTTGTTGACCCCCGAGGTCTTGCCCGCACCCGGGACGCCGGCCACCGTCACACCGGGCACGTTCGCCAGGGACACGCACACCTTCGCGGCGTACTCGTCGATGCCCAGCTCCCAGCGCGTCAGGTCCACGGGCGGGAGGCCAGTGGGCCGGTGCGCGGTCGGCGTGGTCAGCGGGTCGGAGCGCACGCCCCGGATCACCACCCTGCCGGGGCCGTCCGGCAGGACGGACACCCGCGTGCACCGCCAGGCGTCCGCCAGGAACCGCGCCGACTTCTGGTACTCCTCCACCCCGACCTGCGGCAGCGTCCGGGCCCGGACGATCACACCGAACCGGTCCGGCTTCACCTTGATCTTCGGCGTCAGGACTCGGGGCGCGGGGGCGAGGCCGTCCTTCTGCGCGGTGATCTGTGCGAGCAGGCTCGGGGTCTTGTCGGTGACCGTCAGCCCGGCCATCCGCGCGAGCCGTACCCAGCCCCAGCGCACCCGCAGGGCCTGCCGCATGCTCACCCGCGTGCCCCGGTCGGCCCGCACGTAGCGACCCACCGTCACCAGAAGCCACACACCGACCAGGACGGCTACGGCCAGCAGCGCGTCCGGCGCGTATTCCGGCCCGGAATTTTCGAAGCGGATCACTGGGCCGCCTCCACCGTCACCAGCTCCAGGCGGGCGGCCCGGTAGGCGACGCCGTCGGAGAGCTGACCGTTGAAGATCCGCGCCCACGGAGTCGCGAACAGCTCCACGGGCCGCACCATCACACCCGGCTTGAGCCCGGCGGCCAGGCCGGTTTCCGGGACGGTGATCTTCAGGACCTCGGCCCGGCCGTCCTCCATGAGCATCACGGTCACCGTGTACAGCGACGCCCCGGTCTCCCGGTCCGTGGCGACCTCCCCGGTCTGCTGGTCCTTGATCTTCAGCGCCGGGTCGGTGCCAAGAGCGATTCAAAGTCGCCAACTCCACGGCGCAGAACGCCTATCGGCGCCTTAAGCAGGACGGGCTCGTGTACGCGGTCAAGGGATGTGGTGTTTTCGTCCGCCAGGAACCGGAGCCGGGCAAGCACCACGGGACGATCACGAACTACCTGCTGCGCGATGAGATCGCCCGCGAGGCACGTGTGGCCGCCACCGAGTTCGCCGACCTCAGCGACGAGGAGCTGCTGGCGCGGGAAGCAGAGCTCGACCGACGATGGGACGTGGTTCGGGAGGAGCATCAGCGGCTTTACGGCGAGCGCCGGAAGGTCAAGCGGGAGAAGAGCCGACGCGGCCTGTTCCTGCCACCCCTGCATGACGACGACGCCGAGCCGGACATGTCGCCGAGCGAGAAGCTGAACACCGCGCTGGCCGAATCGAAGAAGCGCCGGCAACAGCGGCCCTGACCATCGACCGGGCAGCTTGACCAGCGGGTGAGCTGTTCAGAGTTTCTTTACTTGATCAAGGGCGCCCCGCTGACGCGGGCCGCTGCGCGCCGGCGGTCGGAGACCGCCGGCGCGCTCCTGTCTACCGCCCCGCTGGCGACGGCCGCCGACCACTCGGCGCGCTGAGCCCGGGAGCGTAAGCCGGACCACCAATCGGAAGCCCCGTTCCGACGGCTCAGCAGCAGACTGGCCGGGCACCTGAGAGGCCACCCGGCGGGTTCGCGCCGTCCCGGACGCCCATGTTTGCTGCCTGGCTGGGGGCCGTGACGATGGAGATAACTGGGCTGATGCCGGTGCGGGGTTGAGCGAGACACACGTGGCGGGTGATCGGTCGGCACGTCCGCCGTCGTGGCTGATTTTCTGTGGCTGAGGCCCCGACCCCATGGTCATGAGCACAGCACGCACATATGGGCCCGTCCCTGCGGGGCTGACGAGTGCGGGGGAGCCTCGATCGGCTGCGCCCGGCAGGGACGGGAGTCGGGTGGGTCAGCGCGGTGTGGCGCCTGGGCGAGCGGGGCGGGTCACGTCTGGCGCCAGGTCCGCCAGGGGCGGGTGATGATCTCCCGGTAGGTGTGGGGGGACGGGTTCTGGCCGCAGTGCCGCAGCACCCAGTCCTGCGGTTCGGCGAAGTCCTCGCTTGTAGGGGACGTTTCCCCATCCACGGCGCACTGCATCGCGTACAGGACCTGCTCCGCGTCCGGCTCGCGGTCGGGCTGGAGCGTCCAGGTCTCGTAGCGCAGGACCGAGCGCGGGGTCACCGTCCCCACCGCCGGTTGGCCACGGCCACCTTCGCGCTCAACTCCTCCGTCGGAGTCGGTGGGCGAACGTCCTCGGGCGGCACGTCCCACTCCCGGCCACCGCGTGGCGGTCGAAGCTGCACGTACGGTCCCACGTGCCCCATCACCACGCCCACCTTGCCGTTCCGCCGGTCGACCAGCAGAGCGCCGGTATGGGGCGAGATGGTCAGCCCGCCGGGATCAGGGGTGGGGGTCGTCATCGTGACCACCCCGGCGAGGCGGCGCGCGACCGGGCGTCCAGTCGCAGGGCGGGAACACATGGGGTGGCGCTCATTCGCACGGTGACGCTCCTCGGCGGCGTTGATGCGTGCCCTTGGGCCTGTTGGTGCCGCAGGGTCGGCACCGATCCTCACGCCGGTCACCGGGACGAAGGAACCTCCACCAAACCCCACTCCAGGACGTCCTGCACCCTGTAGAACGTCCCTGGTGCCGTCCTGAGACGAAGGGGGACACTCGTGCCGAACGAGAGACTACGAGCCGTCATGGCGGCGGGAGGCTGGACGTACGCCGCACTCGCTCAGCAGGTCGAGGTCGACCCCAAGTCGGTCGAGCGCTGGGTGAACCTCGGGCGTATCCCACGTCGTGCCACCGCCCTCCAGGCGGCCAAGGCCCTGGGAGAAGACGTGCACGCACTGTGGCCGGCGCTCCGTCAAGTCCGCCCCGCCCGCGCCATCAGCCCCGAACTGGTGGCGCTCTACGAGCAGCGGGCCGACCTTCCCGTCTCGGCGTTCACCGACCTGATGGCCCAGGCCCGGGAGGGGATCGACATCCTTGTATACGCGGCTGTCTTCCTCCACGAGGCGTACCCGCGGCTGAACGAACTCCTCACCGAACGCGCGGCCGAAGGCTGCACCGTCCGCATCGCAATCGGGGATCCCGACAGCGACAATGTCCAAGCCCGCGGTCAGGAGGAGCGGTTCGGTCACGGCATCGAATCCCGCTGCCGCCTCGCCCTCATGCACTACAGGCCGCTCGCCGACACCCCCGGCATCGAAGTCCGCACCCACGCCACTACGCTCTACAACTCCCTCTACCGCGCCGACGACCAGCAACTCGTCAACACACACGTCTGGGGCGTCAACGCCTACGCCGCCCCCGTGTGGCATCTTCGCCGACACGAGGAGAGCGGCATGTTCGACACCTACGCCGACAGCTTCGACGCTGTGTGGACGACGGCAACCCCCGTGCGAGAGGAAGGCTGACCGTGGCCCGCACCGAGTATTACGACGACCCGAACGCGCCCAAGCCGAACAGCATGGTCGTCGCTGCCTCCGCCGTCGTCACCGACGATCACGGGCGCATCCTCCTCCAGCGCCGCCGCGACAACAACCTGTGGGCGCTGCCCGGCGGTGGCATGGACCTCACCGACTCCCTGCCCGGCACGGCCGCCCGCGAAGTCAAGGAAGAGACCGGCCTCGACGTAGAGATCACTGGCCTGGTCGGCACCTACACCGACCCGAAACACATCATCGCCTACACCGACGGTGAGGTCCGCCGCCAGTTCAACGTCTGCTTCACCGCCCGCATCACCGGTGGCCAGCTGGCAATCTCCGACGAGTCCACCGAGCTCCGGTTCGTGCCGCCGGAAGAGATCGAGCGGCTGCCGATGCACCACACCCAACAGCTCAGGCTCCAACACTTCCGGGAACAGCGCGAGAAGCCGTACCTGGGCTGAACCATCTGACGGCAGTAGCGACGGCAACAACCCCGCACAACCACGGACACCCACGCACCTCACCGGACCAGCAGACCGCACTTGACCTGCGAAAAGGCAGGTCAAAGGCTTCGCGTAGCACACGTACTATGTGCTGGCAGGGGCTTCGCCAGTCCTCGTTCACAATTGTGGCGGCTCGAATCCTGCCCACGCTGACATCCCGCGCGTACGCGGCTTGCATAAGCCGATCGAACCTGCCCCGGCTCGACGCTCCAGCACTGTTGCGACGTGGAGGGCCTCCTTGGACGACGACTGTCTGTCGACCTCGCGATGCGCTGGTCTCGATCCGTGCCCGAAGCCCCGACGAGAAGGGGACGCGGGGCGGCCTGTCGGCGGACACGATGCTGACCCGCATCATCGCGACCGACACCCTCTGCACCCTGTACTTCGTGGAGGAGATGCGCGCTCGGCCCGGGCGGGCGGGGCGCCGCCGCGAGCACGGCGCCCTACGCGCCACCCGCAACGAAGCGGCGTGATACCCCGCCGGAAAAAAGTTCTGCCGGTGATGTCGAGAACCCGTGGCGGGCTCCGTCCCCGTAGTGAGCGCGATCACAATGGGTCGCACCAGCACGGAGGAGAGACATCATGGCCAAGTACCTGCTGCTCAAGCACTACCGGGGCGCCCCGACCGCGGTCAACGACGTACCCATGGACCGGTGGACGCCCGAGGAGGTCTCGGCCCACATGCAGTACATGCAGGACTTCGCGGACCGGCTCGGAAGGACCGGCGAGTTCGTCGACGGCCAGGCGCTCGCCCCCGAGGGCACCTTCGTCCGGTACGACGGCGAGGGGCGTCCGCCCGTCACCGACGGACCGTTCGCCGAGACGAAGGACCTCATCGCCGGGTGGATGGTGATCGACGTCGACAGCTACGAGCGCGCCGTCGAGCTGGCCGGGGAACTGTCCGCCGCTCCCGGCGCGGGCGGGAAGCCGATCCACGAGTGGCTCGAGCTGCGCCCGTTCCTGACGGCTCCGCCCACCATCACGGAGTGACCTCACCGATGGACGAGGTTCTGCTCCGCAGCCTCACGCCGAGCGTGCTCGGGATCCTCGTCCGCCGCGGAGCCGACTTCGCGGCGGCCGAGGACGCCGTCCAGGACGCTCTGGTGGAGGCCGTCCGAGTCTGGCCGGAGGACCAGCCGCGCGACCCCAAGGGCTGGCTGGTCGCCGTGGCCTGGCGGCGGTTCCTCGACGCGACCCGGGCGGACACCGCCCGCCGGCGACGTGAGGGCCGTCTCGACGAGGAGCCGGCGCCCGGGCCCGCGCCCACGGTGGACGACACGCTCCAGCTCTACTTCCTGTGCGCCCACCCCTCGCTGACGCCGTCGTCCGCGGTCGCGCTCACCCTGCGCGCCGTGGGCGGGTTGACCACGCGCCAGATCGCCGGGGCCTACCTGGTGCCCGAGGCGACCATGGCGCAGCGCATCAGCCGGGCCAAGCGCACCGTCTCCGACGTGCGATTCGACCGGCCCGGCGACGTCACCACCGTACTGCGCGTCCTCTACCTGGTCTTCAACGAGGGATACTCCGGCGATGTCGACCTCGCCGCCGAGGCCATCAGGATCACCCGGCAGCTCGCGGCCGCGATCGACCACCCCGAGGTGGCGGGGCTGCTCGCCCTCATGCTGCTCCACCACGCCCGGCGGGCCACCCGGACCGCGCCCGACGGCAGCCTCGTACCGCTCGCCGAGCAGGACCGCGGCCGGTGGGACACCGCGTCCATCGCCGAGGGCGTCGGGATCCTCCAGTCGGCGCTCGCCCGCGACCGGCTGGGCGAGTACCAGGCCCAGGCCGCGGTCGCCGCACTCCACGCGGACGCGCTGACCACCGAGGAGACCGACTGGGTGCAGATCGTCGAGTGGTACGACGAACTCGTCCGCCTGACCGACAGCCCGGTCGCCCGACTGAACCGCGCGGTGGCCGTCGGTGAGGCCGACGGGCCGCGCGCCGGCCTGGCGGAACTCGCGGCGCTGGACGCCTCACTGCCCCGCCGGACTGCTGTGGCGGCCTACCTCCACGAGCGTGACGGTGACCTGGCGACGGCGGCACGGCTGTACGCCGAGGCGGCCCGGACGGCGCCCAACCTGGCCGAGCGCGACCACCTGACACGCCAGGCCGCGCGGCTCCATACCCTCCTGAGCCGCTGACGGGCGCCCCGCCTGCGCTGCGAGAACGGCGCGGGCTGTGTCTTCGGTTGTCCGCCCCCCTTGCCCGCAACGTAGGTTGACGCCCATGGTCGACGGGGCGAACGGTGTGACGCAGGCTGTACCGGAGCAGCGGCAACAGCAGGCGGAGGGGCGGGATGCCGTCCGGCGGAAGAAGGCCGACGGCCGGAAGGACAGGGGCCGCAAGCAGGAGGACGGCAAGGCCGACGGCGGGCCGGTCCGGGCGTCTCTGCTGATGGCCGTCGGGACCGTGGTGTCCCGGGCGACCGGCCTGATCCGGCAGGTGCTCCAGGCCGCGGCGCTCGGCACAGGGCTGCTGGCCAGTACGTACAACACCGCGAACACCGTGCCGACCAGCCTGTACACGCTGCTGATCGGTGGCGCGCTCAACGCCGTGCTGGTGCCGCAGCTGGTGCGGGCCCGGGCGACGCAGCCCGACGGCGGGCGGGCCTACGAGCAGCGTCTGGTCACCCTGGTGGTGTGCGTGCTGGCTGTGGGGACCGCTCTCGCGGTCTGGGCCGCGCCGCAGATCGTGGGCCTGTACATGCGGGACACGCCGGAGAGCCATGACGCCTTCGCGCTGACGGTGACGTTCGCCCGGTTCCTGCTGCCCCAGGTCTTCTTCTACGGCCTCTTCTCCATCTACGGCCAACTCCTCAACGCCCGCGAAAAGTTCGGCGCGATGATGTGGACGCCCGTACTCAACAACGTCGTGCTGGTCGCCATGTTCGCCGCCTATGTGGGGCTGATGACGGTCCCCGACCGGGTGGAGGACATCACCGCCGCCCAGGTGCGGTTGCTGGGCATCGGGACGACGGCCGGTATCGCCGTGCAGGCCCTCGCGCTGATCCCGTTCGCGCGGGCGGCGGGCTTCCGGTTCCGGCCGCGGTTCGACTGGCGCGGCACCGGTCTGGGCAAGAGCGCCCACGCGGCGAAGTGGACGCTGCTGTTCGTCCTGGCCAACCAGGTCGCCCTGACCGTCGTCACGAACTACGCCAACGCGGCCGACCAGGAACTGCCCCAGGCCGGTGCGGGCTATTCGGCCTACACGTACGCGCAGACGATCTGGCTGCTGCCGCAGTCGATCGTGACGGTGTCCCTGGTGACGGCGCTGCTGCCCCGGATGAGCCGGGCCGCCGCCGAGGGCCGGATCCCCGACCTGCGGGCGGACCTGGCCCGGGGGCTGCGGATCAGCGGGTTCGTCATCGTCCCCGCCGCGTTGCTGTTTCTCGCACTCGGGACGCAGATCTCCACCCTGCTGTTCGCACACGGCGCGGCGGACGCCGCTTCGGCCCGGCCGCTGGGGTACATGCTCCAGGCGTTCGGGCTCGGCCTCATCCCGTTCTCCGCGCAGTACCTGCTGCTGCGCGGCTTCTACGCCTTCGAGGACACGCGCACCCCGTTCCTCATGGCCGTCTGGATCGCCGTGGTCGACATCGTTCTGGCCACCGGCTGTCACCTGCTGCTGCCCGCCCGCTGGGCCGTGGTCGGCATGGCCGGGGCGTACACCCTCTCCTACGCGGCCGGCCTCGCCCTCACCGTGCTTCTGCTGCGCCGGAGGCTGGGCGGCCGTCTCGACGACGGCGGCCTGCGCCGCACCTACGGGAAGCTGCTGTGTGCCGCCGTCCCCGCGGCCGGACTGGGCTGGGCGGCGGCCCGTACGTGCGGCACGGCGCTGGGGTCCGGGACCTGGCCCACCGCCGTGGCGCTGGCCGCCGGCGTGGTCACCCTGGCGCTCGTGTACCTGCTGCTGGCCCGGTTCCTTAAGGTGCACGAGTTGCGGCGGCTGCCGGGGGTGCGCTGAGGGGGCGGCTGTCCGGCGCGGAGGCGGTCGGCCGGGTGTCGGGACACGGTAACGAGCCTGCCGTCACCACTACGTGAGTCATCCGCACGCCGAGCGGCGAGACCTTGCCACGACGGCTCGGCGCGCGCTGGAGGCGGCCGGCACCGGCACCGGTTCCGGCTCCGAAGGGGCCGTCGCGTCCGGAGTTCTCTCCCGGCAGGTCCGATTCAAGGACCCCGGACAGGACAGCCGCGGCGCATCCGCTCGGGCAGGGCGGACGCGCCGCGCGGGCTCAGCTGCCGGTGCAGGTGAGGCCCGAGGGGGCCGGGGCGGAGCTGTCCGTGGCGGTGAAGCCGAAGGTGGTGGTGAAGCCGAAGGTGGCGGTCGCGCGGGGCGCCGTCGGGCCCCCTCAGGTGAAGCGCCGCCCCATCTCTTCCATGATCTCGTCGATCACCGCACCGGGGCCCCGCGCCTCGTCCTCCTCGATCCAGATGCGCATCGCGATCCGCAGCGAGGCCAGGAAGGCCGCGGCCAGCACGAAGGGGCGCACCGGTTCGCCGCTGGGGGTGGCGCGGGTGGCCACGGCGTCGGCCAGGTCGCGTTCCAGGGCGGCGTGGTTGGCGAGCTGGCGGGCGAGCAGGGAGGGATGGCGCAGTGCCAGCCGGGTGCGGATGGCCCACTCGCGCTCCGGAGGGGCCATGCGCTCCGCGAACTGGGCCATCGCCGCCCGGAGCGCCGCCCACGCGGGCTCCTCGGCGGGACGGTCGCGGACCGCCTGGACGAGAGCCCCTATGTGCTGCTCCTCGCCGTAGAGGAGGGCGTCCTCCTTGTTGGTGAAGTAGTTGGAGAACGTTCTGCGGGAGATGCCGGCGGCATCGGCGACCGCCTCCACCGTCACGTGGTCGAATCCGTGCTCGACGGTCAGGCGGAGCGTCGCCTCGTGCACGGCCTGGCGGGTGGCCGCCTTCTTGCGTTCGCGCAGTCCCACAGGGCTTTCCATGCCTCCATTGTCCACGCGACGGTAAAGATTGCGCAATGTGCAAAATTGCCCATTGTGCATGTACAGTGAAGGCTTCCCGTCATCTGTTCGAACCTTCCGGAGGTTGCGCGTGAGCGCACACACGGCCGCGCCCGCCGAGGCCGCGCCCATGGATCACCGCCACGTGATGCGCGCCCTGAGTGGGCTTCTCATCGTGCTGTTCGTGGCGATGATCAGCAGCACGGTGGTCTCCGTCGCCCTCCCGCAGATCATCGGATCGCTGAACGGCACCCAGTCGCAGTACACCTGGGTCGTCACCGCGACCCTGCTGGCCTCCACGGCCTCCACCCCGATCTGGGGCAAGCTCGCCGACCTGTTCAGCAAGAAGCTGCTCCTGCAGATATCCATCGGCCTGTTCGTGATCTCGTCGATCGCCTGCGGCTTCGCCCAGTCCACCGGGCAGCTCATCGGCTTCCGCGTCATCCAGGGCCTCGGCATGGGCGCGCTCCAGGTGCTCGTCCAGGTGATCATCGCGGCGATGATCAGCCCCAAGGAGCGCGGCCGCTACAACGGTTACCTCGGCGGTGTCATGGCCGTCGCCACCGTCGGCGGGCCGCTGCTCGGCGGGTTCATCACCGACACCTCGTGGCTCGGCTGGCGCTGGTGCTTCTTCATCGCCATCCCGTTCACCGTCGTCGCCTTCGTGATGCTGACCCGCACCCTCCACCTCACCGAGATCCGCCGCCCGGACGTCAAGGTCGACTACCTGGGGGCCTCCCTCATCGCCGCCGGCGTCAGCCTGCTGCTGCTCTGGGTCACCTTCGTCGACAACGACTTCGCCTGGGTCTCCTGGCAGACCGGCGTCATGGTCGGCGCGAGCCTCCTGATCCTCGCCGCGGCCGTCCTCGTCGAGTCACGGGTCAAGGAGCCGGTCGTCCCGCTCCACGTCGTACGCCGCCGGGACCCCGCCCTCGCCATCATCGCGAGCCTCGCGGTGGGCATGGCGATGTTCGGCGGAGCGGTCTTCCTCGGCCAGTACTTCCAGATCGGCCGGGGCAACTCGCCGACCGAGGCCGGGCTGCTCACCATCCCGCTGATGCTCGGTGTGCTCATCTCCTCCACGGTCGCGGGACGGCTCGTCTCCAAGACCGGCAAGGTCAAGCCGTACATCATCGCCGGCGTCGTCGTGCTCACCCTCGGTTTCCTGGGGCTGTCCACGATCGACCACGAGACCTCGCTCGTCATCGTCTCGCTGGGCATGCTGGCCGTCGGCATGGGTGTCGGTATGTCGATGCAGAACCTCGTGCTGGTGGTCCAGAACACCGTCCCGTTCAGCGAACTCGGCGCCGCCAGCGGTTCGATCACCTTCTTCCGTTCGCTCGGCGGCACCATCGGCGTCTCCGTGCTGGGGGCGGTGCTCGCCAACCAGGTCGCCACGAAGATCGCCGCCGGTCTGACGGAGCTGGGCATCGACCCGGCCGCCTCCTCCTCGGGCGGCTCGACGCTGAACATCGCCGCCATGCCGCCGGAGATCCAGGAAGTGGTGCGCGCCGCCTACGGTGACGCCACCGGCCACATCTTCCTGATCTCGGCCGGGATCGCGCTGGTCGGTGTCGTCGCGTCGCTCTTCCTTACTCCGACGAAGCTGCGCGACAGCGTGGACCTCTGACCGCACGGTCCGTCCGGACCCCGTGTGCCCCCGCGCCGCCGAGGTGCGGGGGCACACGTGTCCTCACGGCCGCTTCAGCCGCGCCCCTTCCGCCACGGGCCGGTGCGCCGGCGGCTCCGGGAGCGTACGGACCATCAGATAGCTGATCGCGGGCATGAGGATCAGCGGGGCCAACGCCGTCCGCAGCGACGTGGCGTCGGCCAGCGCGCCGATGAGGGGGGCCGCCACCCCGCCGACGCTCACGGCCAGACCGAGGGTGATCCCGCTCGCCGTGCCGACCCGGCTCGGGAGGTAGTCCTGGCCGAGGGTCACCTGGAGCGAGAACGGCACGTAGAGCCCGGCGGAGGCCAGCGCCACGCACAGGTAGAGCGCGGGCCCCGGGACGAGGACGACCCCGGCGACCGCGAGGACACCGACCAGATAGGCGCCCCGCACCACGGCCACCCGCTCCCACCGGCCGGCCAGCCCGCCACCCACGACGGTGCCCACCGCGCCGCCGAGATACAGCACCGACAGGGCCACGGTGCCCGCCGTCGTGCCGCCGCCCGTCCGCTGCCGGGCGTACAGCGCGACGAAGGTGCTCAGCCCCATGAACGCCACCGACCGGCAGGACACCGCCAGCGACAGCTTCACGAACGACCTCCGGTCGTCGTCCGTCGCGGCGGTCGCCGCCGGTGCCCCGTCCGACGCCGCCCGGCCGGTCAGCGTACGCAGGACGGGCAGGCACAGGACGCTGCCGACCAGCGCGGGCAGCACCAGCACCGGCGTGCGGTGCAGACCGTCACCGGCGACCGCGACGGTGACCATCAGCGGCGCGGCCGCGAAACCCACGTTGCCGCCCAGCGAGAACCAGCCCATGGAGGCGTGACTGCCCCCGGAGGCGATCCGCGCCACCCGGGCCGACTCCGGGTGGTAGGCGGCGACCCCGATCCCGGAGACCGCCACGAACAGCAGGGTCATCGCGTACGAGCCGCCGAGGCCGCTCAGCGCGACCCCCAGCCCGCCCAGGAGCGTGCTCACCGGCAGCAGCCAAGGCATGGACCGGCGGTCGGTGAGCGCGCCGAACAGCGGCTGCGCCACCGAGGACAGCAGCGACGCGGCGAGCACGATGCCCGAGGCCGCGGCGTAGCCGTAGGCCCGTTCCGCCACGAAGAAGGGGACGAGGGCGGCGACGGAGCCCTGATAGACGTCGACGCAGCCGTGCCCGACCGACAACAGGATGATCGTCCGATTCGCTGACACCCCGTCATCGTCCGCGCACCGCCCCGTGTCGCGCTTCCGATAACCTGCCGAACGATGCAGGAAACCCGCCACCAGCCGACCGCGCCCACCCGCACCCGGTGGATCGCGTCCGGCGGTGCCATCGAGGCGCACCGCCACGACGACCACCAGATCGTCTACGCGGCCCGCGGAGTCGTGGCCGTCACCACCGGGGCGGGCACGTGGGTCGCGCCGGCCAACCGCGCCGTCTGGATACCCGCCGGCACCGTCCACGCCCACCAGGCCCACGGCGGGCTCGAACTCCACCTGGTGGGCCTCCCGGCGGCCCACAACCCGCTCGGCCTGCACGAACCGGCCGTCCTGACGGTCGGCCCGCTGCTGCGCGAACTGATCCTCGCCACCACCCGCGCCCCGGACGGCGACGACCCGGCCCGGGAGCGGCTGCGGGCCGTGCTCCTCGACCGGTTGAGCGCCTCGCCCCAGCAGCCCGTGCACCTGCCGATGCCCACCGCCCCCGCCCTGCGTGCCCTGTGCGCGCTCCTGCACGCCGACCCGGGCGACCCCCGAACCCTGGCCGAGCTGGGCCGGGAGGTCGGCGCGAGCGACCGCACCCTGTCCCGCCTCTTCCGGGCCGACCTCGGCATGACCTTCCCGCAGTGGCGCACCCAACTGCGCCTGTACCGCGCCCTCGTGCTGCTGGCCGAAGGCGTACCGGTGACCGCGGTGGCCCACACCTGCGGCTGGTCGTCCGCCAGCACGTTCATCGACGTCTTCCGCCGGGCCTACGGACACACCCCCGGCGCACACCGGGCGGGCTGACGGACGACGCCACGGCCGGCGGGCGGATTCGGGTAGTGTGACGCGTCCCGACACCGGGACCGACCCCAGGAGGTGAGCCCCATTACCGCTGTAGCAGGCTGGGCGCTCGCCCCTCGCCGTCGCACGGCCCACCGGGCCTGAACGACCGCGGAGCGCCCATCGGTTCACCGAAAGGCTCCGCACATGTCGTCATCCGCAACACCCCTCACCGCCTTGGACGTCGTCAACCGGCTCCGTGCCGCCGGCTGCGTCTTCGCCGAGGACGAGGCGGCCCTGCTGCTCTCCGCCGCGACCGGGCCCGCGCACCTCGCCGCCCTGGTGAGCCGCCGTGTCGACGGGCTGCCGCTCGAACACGTCCTGGGCTGGGCCGAGTTCTGCGGCATCCGGGTGGCCGTCGGGCCCGGGGTCTTCGTACCCCGCCGACGTACCGAGTTCCTCGTGCGGCAGGCCGTGGCGGCCGCCCCCGCCCGGCCGGTCGTCGTCGACCTGTGCTGCGGCTCCGGGGCGCTCGGCGCGGCGCTCGCCACCGCCCTGCCCGCCGCCGAACTGCACGCCGCCGATGTCGACCCCGCCGCCGTGCGCTACGCCCGGCGCAACCTCGCCGGCCTGGGGGAGGTGTACGAGGGCGACCTCTTCGCCCCGCTGCCCGGCTCGCTGCGGGGGCGCGTGGACGTCCTGCTCGCCAACGTGCCGTACGTACCGACCCACGACGTCGAACTGCTCCCCGCAGAGGCCCGCGTCCACGAGCCCCGGGCGGCGCTCGACGGCGGCGGGGACGGGCTCGACGTCATGCGGCGGGTGGCCGCCGCGGCCCCCGGCTGGCTGGCCCCGGGAGGCAGCCTGCTGGTCGAGACGAGCGAACGGCAGGCGGCCCTGGCCGAGGAGACCATCGGCGCCGGCGGACTGGTCCCACGGGTGGTCGTCTCCGAGGAGCTGTACGCGACGGTCGTCATCGGGACCAGGCCTGTGTAGGCCCGGTCGCGCACGGCCAAGGACCGTCCCGTAATACCCTGCGGGCGCGCGGCGTCAGCTACGGCACCTCGCCGCGTTGTCGGAACGCCCGAACGCTTTCCCCGGGACTTCGCCTGGGAGGTGCCCCCACGCGTATGCGGACGCACCTCCGCCTTGCGATGCTCCCCCACGGCCTGAAAGGCGTGGGAGGCGCCCCCACCGTCCGACGCCGCGCGCTGGTCCACCGGGTCGCAACCGGGTTGCACGGGACAGCCCTCAGGCGAAGCGCCAGCGGGTCTGGCCGTACGGCTCGCCCTTGGCGAAGCCGAAGGCCGTGCGGGGGGCCACCCGGAAGACCTCGGCACGGCCGCCCGCGCCGTTGGTGAACGCGCCGTCCGCGACGTCGAAGTGCCAGTCGCCGCCGTACTTCTCCTCCCAGACCGCGGCCAGCGCGATCAGCCGCTCCTCGTCCGTCACCCGGACCGCCCGGCCCTCGACCACCACGTCGACGCCCTCACGCAGCGAGTTGGCCCCGGTGGTCAGGACGACCTCCGGGTTCGCGGCCAGGTTGCGCGCCTTGCGCTCCGAGGGGCCCGTGCAGAAGTGGAGTGCGCCGTTCGACCAGACGCCGATCAGCGGGGTCACGTGCGGGCGCCCGTCGGGCCGGACCGTCGACAGCCAGTACAGCTCCGCGTCGGTCAGCAGGCCGACCGCTTCCGGCCAGCCGCGGGCGGTGGCGTCCTCTCCGCTGTAGTGGGGGTGCAGGGCGGTCTCGGGTGCTTCGTCGTAGCTGCCGGGCATGGCGGATCTCCTCGGTGCCGGGGATGTCGTCGTCTCGCTCAAGGGTGGACTCCGCCGCCGACCCGGACTGATCGGCGCGCGGCGAAAGCGCAGCCCGTAGGCTCGGAAGACGGATACGTGGGTCGGCGGGCAGGGAGAGCGCGGAATGACATCGGTGCCGGGACGCAGAAGCAGTACCTTCAGCCGACTGCTGCGGCACGGTTTCACCGACCCGTCCGCCGCCGAGCGGCTGCTCGACCTCCCCGAACTCGCCTCCGTACGGGCCGATCCCGTCCTGTTCGACGCCCTCGGGGCGACCGCCGACCCCGACCTCGCCCTGCACGGCTTCGTGCGGCTCGTCGAGGCGCAGGAGCCCGGGGAACGGCGGATCCTGCTGGACACCGTCGTCACCGCCAAACCGCTGCGGGACCGGCTGCTCGGCGTCCTGGGCGCGTCGGAGGCGCTCGGGGACCACCTGGCGCGGCACCCCCGCGACTGGCAGACCCTCGTGACGTACGAGGCCACCGACCTGCACCCCGGAGTCCCCGAGTTCGAGCAGATGCTCGCGGGCGCGGCGGACCCGGACTCGCTGCGGGTGGCCTACCGCCGGGCCCTGCTCTCGATAGCGGCCCGTGACGTGTGCGGCACCACCGACGTCGCCGAGGTCGCCGCCGAGCTCGCCGACCTGGCCACGGCCACCCTGCGCGCGGCGCTCGCCGTCGCACGCGCCGACGCGCCCGACGACGCCGCGCTGTGCCGGCTGGCCGTCGTCGCGATGGGCAAGTGCGGCGGGCACGAGCTGAACTACGTCTCCGACGTCGACGTGATCTTCGTCGGCGAGCCCGCCGAGGGCGCCGAGGAGAACAAGGCCCTCCAGGCCGCCACCCGGCTCGCCGCCCACATGATGCGGATCTGCTCCGACACCACCGTCGAGGGCACCATCTGGCCCGTCGACGCCAACCTCCGCCCCGAGGGCCGCAACGGGCCCCTCGTACGGACCCTGTCCTCGCACCTCGCCTACTACCAGCGGTGGGCCAAGACCTGGGAGTTCCAGGCGCTGCTGAAGGCCCGGCCGGTCGCCGGGGACCGGGAGCTGGGCAAGGAGTACGTCGCGGCCGTGTCCCCGCTGGTGTGGCAGGCCGCCGACCGGGAGAACTTCGTCGGCGACGTCCAGAAGATGCGCCGCCGCGTCGTCGACAACATCCCCGTCGACCGGGTCGACCGCGAACTCAAGCTCGGACCTGGCGGGCTGCGGGACGTCGAGTTCGCCGTCCAGCTGCTCCAGCTCGTCCACGGGCGCAGCGACAGCACCCTGCACGCCGGCTCCACCCTGGAGGCGCTGGCCGCCCTCGCCGACGGCGGATACGTCGGGCGGGCGGACGCGGCGCAGCTCGACGAGGCCTACCGCTTCCTGCGGGCCATGGAACACCGCATCCAGCTCTACCGGCTGCGCCGCACCCACCTCGTCCCCGAGGAGGAGGCGGATTTGCGGCGGCTCGGCCGCTCCCTGGGGCTGCGCACCGACCCGGTCGCCGAGCTCAACCGGGCGTGGCGGCGGCACGCCTCCGTGGTGCGCAGGCTGCACGAGAAGCTCTTCTACCGGCCGCTGCTGGACGCCGTCGCCCAGCTGGCGCCCGGCGAGAGGCGGCTCAGCGCCAAGGCCGCCGTCGCCCGGCTGGAGGCCCTCGGATACGCCGACCCCGCCGCCGCCCTGCGGCACCTGGAGGCCCTGACGTCCGGGGTGTCCCGCAAGGCGGCCATCCAGCGGACCCTGCTCCCGGTGCTGCTGGGCTGGTTCGCGGACTCCGCCGACCCGGACGCCGGACTCCTCGGCTTCCGGCAGGTCTCCGACGCGCTCGGCAAGACCCCCTGGTACCTGCGACTGCTGCGGGACGAGGGCGCGGCGGCGGAGAACCTCGCCCGGGTCCTGTCGGCCGGCCGGCTCGCCCCCGACCTCCTGATGCGCGCCCCCGAGGCCGTCGCCCTCCTCGGCGACCCCGAGGGGCTGAGGCCGCGCAGCCGCGAGCACCTGGAACAGGAGGTGCTGGCCGCCGTCCGGCGCGCGCCGGACGCGGAGACCGCGGTCGCGGTGACGCGCGGTGTGCGGCGGCGGGAGCTCTTCCGCACGGCGGCCGCCGACCTGATCGGTTCCTACGGCACCGAGGACAGCCCCGCCGAGGCCGACCCCGGCGCGCTCGTGGACCGGGTCGGCCCCGCGGTCACCGACCTGAACGCCGTCACGATCTCCGGGGCCCTGCGCGCGGCGGTACGCGAGCGGTGGGGCGACACCCTGCCCACCCGGTTCGCGGTCATCGGCATGGGCCGCTTCGGCGGCCACGAGCTGAGCTACGGCTCCGACGCGGACGTCCTGTTCGTGCACGAGCCCCGGGAGGGGGTGAGCGACGAGGAGGCGGCCCGGGCCGCGACCACCGTCATCACGGAGATGCGCAGGCTGCTCCAGCTGCCCACCGCCGATCCGCCGCTGCTGATCGACGCGGACCTGCGCCCCGAGGGCAAGAGCGGACCGCTGGTGCGCACCCTGAAGTCGTACGCGGCCTACTACCGCCGGTGGTCGCTCGTCTGGGAGAGCCAGGCACTGCTGCGCGCCGAGCCGATGGCCGGGGACGAGGACCTGGGCCGGGCCTTCGTCGAGATGGTCGACCCGCTGCGCTACCCGGCGGAGGGGCTCGGCGACGACGCGGTCCGGGAGATCCGCCGGCTCAAGGCGCGGATGGAGACCGAACGCATCCCCCGGGGCGCCGACCCCACGCTCCACACCAAGCTCGGCCGGGGCGGGCTCAGCGACGTCGAGTGGACGGTCCAGCTGACGCAGATGCGGCACGGCTGGGCCGAGCCCGGACTGCGCACGACGCGCACCCGTGAGGCGCTGGCCGCCGCCTGCGCGGCGGAGCTCATCGGCCACGAGGAGGCGCGGACCCTCGACGAGGCGTGGGTGCTGGCCACCCGGGTGCGGAACGCGGTGATGCTGGTACGGGGGCGGCCGGGGGACACCTTCCCCTCGAACCCGCGTGAGCTGGCCGCGGTGGGCCGGTACCTGGGCTACGAGCCGGGGCACGTCGGGGACATGCTGGACGACTACCGGCGGATCACCAGGCGGGCCCGTGCGGTGGTGGAGGAGCTGTTCTACGGGGCGGCTGGATAGTCGTCCGGCGCGGGCGGCGTGGGCAGCGCCCGCAGGCCGCCGCCGGTCTACGCCCCCGGCGGCGTCGGCGGTACCGCTGCCGCCGCCGTGTCCGGTTCGGGCCGCCGGGGCGCCACGGGACGCCCCGCGGACGGCGCCGACGGGCGGGCGGCCGGAGCGGTCGGCCCCGAGGGACCCGGCGGGCGGTGCGGGGCGCGCGGGCGGCCCCTCCCGGTCCGGGCCGGCACCACCTTCGGCAGCCGGTGCGGCAGCGCTCCGTACCAGGCGTACGACACCGCGTAACCGAACGCTAGGCACGTCATCCCGCCCACCGCGTCCAGCCAGAAGTGGTTCGCGGTCGACACGATCACCACCAGGGTCGCCGCCGGGTACAGCAGCCCCAGGACGCGGACCCAGGGCACCCGGGCCAGGGCGAAGATCGTCAGTCCGCACCACAGCGACCAGCCGATGTGCATCGAGGGCATCGCGGCGTACTGGTTCGACATCTGCTTGAAGTTGCCGGAGGCCATCGAGCCCCAGGTCTGGTGCAGCAGCACCGTGTCGACGAACCCGCCGCCCCTCATCAGACGCGGTGGAGCCAGCGGGAAGAGGTAGTAGCCGAGGAGGGCGACGGCCGTGGTGGCGAAGAGGATCAGACGGGTCGCCGCGTAACGGCCCGGATGGCGTCTGAACAGCCAGACCAGTACGGCGATGGTGACGATGAAGTGCAGCGTCGCGTAGTAGTAGTTCATCGACACGATCAGCCATGTCACCGAATTGACCGCGTGGTTGACCGTTTCCTCGAAGGCCAGCCCCACCGAGTGCTCCAGCGACCAGATCCAGTCGGCGTTGCGCAGGGCCGCCGCCTTCTGCTCCGGCACGGCGTTGCGCACGAGCGAGTACAGCCAGTAACTCACCGCGATCAACAGGATCTCGAACCAGAGGCGGGGGCGGCGCGGGGAGCGCAGCGATCCCAGGCGCGCGCGGGCCGTGGTCCTCGTCGAACCCGCGGGCCTCGGCCCGTCGGCGACGAGTGACGGGGTGACCGCTCTGCGGTCTTCCTGTGTGGTCACGTGCGCATCACCCATAGGCGCAGAGTCTGCCAGATACGTCCCCCTCCGCCTGATGATCCTCCCGTCCGGTGGCCGACGCACATCGGGCACCAAGACGGCGCCCAGGTCGGCGGCGGGGCGGGGGAACGGTTCAGCGGCGGGACGGGGAAGCGGCCGAGGGGCCGGGGCCCGCGGCCGTGGAGCCGCGGACGACCAGCTCCGGCATGAACACGAACTCGCTGTGCGGCGCGGGGGTGCCGCCGATCTCCTCCAGCAGCGTGCGCACCGCTGCCTGGCCCATGGCCGTCACCGGCTGCCGGATGGTGGTCAGCGGTGGATCGGTGAACGCTATGAGAGGAGAGTCGTCGTACCCCACCACCGAGAGGTCGCGCGGGACCTCCCGCGACATCCGGCGGGCCGCGCGGATCGCGCCCAGCGCCATCATGTCGCTCGCGCACACCACCGCCGTGCACCCGCGCTCCATCAGGGCGGAGGCCGCCGCCTGGCCACCCTCCAAGGTGTACAGGGAGTGCTGGATCAGCTCCTCCACCGCCTCCGCCGTGAGACCCAGCTGCTCCCGCATCGTGGCGTGGAAGCCCTCGATCTTGCGGAGCACCGGGACGAAACGCTTCGGGCCGACCGCGAGGCCGATGCGCTCGTGCCCCAGCGCCACCAGGTGCGTCACCGCGAGCCGCATCGCGGCGCGGTCGTCCGGCGAGATGAACGGCGCCTGCACCGCGGGGGAGAAGCCGTTGACGAGGACGAAGGGCACGCCCTGGGCGCGGAGTTGTTCGTAGCGCTGCATGTCGGCGGAGGTGTCGGCGTGCAGGCCGGAGACGAAGATGATGCCCGACACCCCGCGGTCTACGAGCATTTCGGTCAGCTCGTCCTCGGTGGAGCCGCCCGGCGTCTGGGTCGCCAGCACCGGCGTGTAGCCCTGCCGGGTCAGCGCCTGGCCGATGACCTGGGCCAGCGCGGGGAAGATCGGGTTCTCCAGCTCGGGCGTGATCAGTCCGACCAGGCCGGCGCTGCGGCGGCGCAGCCGCACGGGGCGTTCGTAGCCGAGGACGTCGAGCGCCGCGAGGACGGATTCACGGGTGGCCGCCGCAACACCGGGCTTGCCGTTGAGTACGCGGCTGACGGTCGCTTCGCTGACCCCCGCCTGAGTTGCGATGTCGGCAAGCCGTGCGGTCATGAGGGGACTGTACCGGGCGTGTGTCGGATTGCCCACCGCGCACGGGATCCGGACGGCGGGGGCCCGTGGCTCCGGCCTGCGCGACTGCTGCAGGAAACTTCTTGCAAGGACTTGCGGGCCCGGTCCGCCCCGGGCCGCATGAGCACCGCACAGCCCGAACACAGGGCCTGGCCTGGGATGTGCAGGGTGTGAGCGGTTCCGTCAAGAGGCTTGACGGCAACCTTGAGGACACGCCAATGTAACGATCGGCGGTGCTTGCAGAAATCTTCCGCAAGGTCTTTCGGTCGTCTTTCATCCTTGTTACGTTCACGTCGACCCGGCGCCGCGACGGAGCGGTACGGCAGTTGAAGGAGTTCAGATGCGACGTGGCATAACGGCCACCGCCCTGGTCGCGGCCCTGGCGCTCGCGGCGACCGCCTGCGGCAGTGACGACGAGTCCGGCGGGAGCAAGAGCTCGGGTGAGCTCTCCGGCACCGTGACGTGGTGGGACACCTCGAACGTCGGCAGCGAGGACAAGGTCTTCAAGAAGATCGCCGAGGGCTTCGAGAAGAAGCACCCGAAGGTCGACGTCAAGTACGTCAGCGTCCCGTTCGGCGACGCGCAGAACAAGTTCAAGAACGCCGCGCAGGCCGGTTCCGGTGCCCCGGACGTCATCCGCTCCGAGGTCGCCTGGACGCCCGAGTTCGCCGACCTCGGCTACCTCGCCCCGCTGGACGGCACCGCGGCGCTCAAGAACCAGGACGACTTCCTCAAGCAGGCCGTGGCCTCCACGAAGTACGACGGCAAGACCTACGCCGTCCCGCAGGTCATCGACTCCATGGGCATCTTCTACAACAAGAAGCTGTTCAAGGACGCCGGGGTCCAGCCGCCCGCGAGCATCGACGAGCTGAAGAGCGTCTCCGCGAAGATCAAGGACAAGACCGGCAAGACCGGTCTCTACCTGCGCGGCGACGACTCGTACTACTTCCTGTCCTTCCTCTACGGCGAGGGCGGCGACCTGGTCGACGCCACCGACAAGAAGGTCACCGTCGACAACGCCGCGGGCGTCAAGGCGTTCGGTGTCGTGAAGGACCTCGTCGACTCCGGGGCGGCCAAGACCGACGCCACGGACGGCTGGGAGAACATGATGCAGTCGTTCAAGAACGGCGACGTCGCGATGATGATCAACGGCCCCTGGGCCGTCGCCGACACGCTGACCGGCAAGGAGTTCTCCGACAAGGGGAACCTCGGCATCTCCACCGTGCCGGCCGGCTCCGCCGGTCAGGGCGCCCCGCAGGGCGGCCACAACCTCGCCGTCTACGCGGGCTCCAAGAACCTGGACGCCTCCTACGCCTTCGTCGACTACATGACCTCGGTCGAGGCCCAGGCGCAGGTCGCCGGCGAGCTCAACCTGCTGCCGACCCGCACCTCCGCCTACTCCAAGCAGCAGGCCGTGGACAGCGAGATCGTCCAGTTCTTCAAGCCCGTCGTCGAGACCGCCGTCGAGCGTCCCTGGATCCCGGAGACCGGCAGCCTCTTCGCCCCGCTGAACACCGAGTACACCAACGTGCTCACCGGCCAGACCACGCCGGAGAAGGCCGCCAAGGCGACCGGAGACTCCTACCGCAAGCTCCTCAAGGGCTGGAAGTAACTCAGGAAGGCAGGCCGGCTGATGGCTGTCCACACCAGCCAGTCGGTGGCGAAGGCCGCGGGCGACGACGTCGCCCGCGGCCGGAGCCGCGGGACTGGTAACCCCCCGCCGCCCAGCAGGCTCCGGCGGGCCCTGTCGGTCCACTGGTACGCCTGGACCATGGTCGCCCCGGTCGTGATCGTGATCGGCGTGATCATCGGTTACCCGCTGGTCCGCGGTATCTGGCTGTCGCTGACCGACGCCAACGAGCGCAACGTCGCACGGTCCATCGGCGTCAACGACATGCCGGCCACCTACGAGTTCGTGGGCCTGGACAACTACGTCGACGCCCTGACCGGCGGCCAGTTCCTCAGCACACTGGGCTGGACGCTGGTGTGGACGGTCTCCTGTGTGGCCATCACCTTCTGCCTGGGCATGGCCCTCGCCAACATCCTCAACCGCAGGATCGCGGGCCGCTCCGCCTACCGGATGGCCCTGATCCTGCCCTGGGCCATCCCCGGATTCGTCTCCGTCTTCGCCTGGCGCTTCCTCTACAACGAGGAGCGCGGCCTGCTCAACAAGATCCTCGGCGGCGCCGGGATCGACTCCGTCCCGTGGCTGAACGACCCCACCTGGGCCAAGTTCTCCGTGATCGCCGTCAACGTCTGGCTCGGCATCCCCTTCATCATGGTCGCGCTGCTGGGCGGACTGCAGTCCATACCCTCCGAGCAGTACGAGGCCGCGGAGATGGACGGCGCGACCGCCTGGCAGCGGTTCCGCCACGTCACGCTGCCGGGCCTGCGTCCGGTCTCCACCACAGTGGTCCTGCTCTCCACCATCTGGACCTTCAACATGTTCCCGGTGATCTTCCTGCTGACCCGGGGCGGACCGGGTGAGTCCACCCAGATCCTGGTGACCCAGGCGTACAAATTCTCCTTCGAGATCAGCCCGCGCGACTTCGCGCAGTCCTCCACCTGGGGCGTGCTGATCCTCGTACTCCTGATGCTCTTCGCCGTGGTCTACCGGCGAGTGCTCCGCACGCAGGGAGACAACTGGTGACCACCGCCACCCACTCCACCGCCGCACCCGCCACGGCCCGGCCCGCCGCCGAGCACTCCGCCCGCACACCCCGCAAGCGCGGCGAGCGGTCCCCGATCGCGTCCGTGGCCCTGCACCTCACGCTGATCGTCGCGTCCGTGATCGCCGTCTTCCCCGTGCTGTGGGTCCTGCTGACCTCGCTCAAGCCGGCGAGGTACTCCACGACGACGGACTTCTTCAAAGAGACGACGTTCGAGAACTACACGAACCTCATCAAGGACACCGAGTTCCTCACCTGGTTCGGCAACTCCGTGGTTATCGCGGGACTCACCACCGTCCTCGGTGTCTTCGTCTCCGCCACCACCGGCTACGCCGTCAGCCGCTTCCGCTTCCCCGGCAAGCGCGGGCTGATGTGGACGCTGCTGATCACCCAGATGTTCCCGGTCGCCGTCCTCATCGTGCCGATCTACAACATCATGTCGAGCATCGGTCTGATCAACCAGCCGGCCGGCCTCGTCATCACCTACCTCACCATCTCGGTGCCGTTCTGCGCCTGGATGATGAAGGGCTTCTTCGACACGATCCCGCGCGAGATCGACGAGTCGGGACAGGTCGACGGCCTCACCCCGTTCGGCACGTTCTGGCGGCTGATCCTGCCGCTCGCCAAGCCCGGCCTCGCGGTCACCGCCTTCTACTCCTTCATCACGGCCTGGGGCGAGGTGGCGTACGCCTCCGCCTTCATGGTCGGCGACGAGAACCTGACGCTCGCGGGCGGACTCCAGAAGTTCGTCAACCAGTACGGAGCCCAGTGGGGCCCCATGACCGCGGCGTCCGTGCTGATCGCGATCCCGGCCGCACTGGTCTTCCTGTTCGCGCAGAAGCACCTGGTCACCGGCATGTCCGCCGGAGCCGTCAAGGGCTGACGCACATGGGCCGTGTCGTCGGCCCAGTCCCGCACGACCGTACGCACCCGTCACGGCGGCGCCGGATCCCCGACCCGGTCCCGGCGCCGCTCCCCACCCAGACACCCCAGGGACGACATGACCCAGCACCTCGCTGCCCCCTCCACCGGCACGTCCGCCGACGCCCCGGGCCACCGCATCGGCTGGTGGCAGGACGCGGTGATCTACCAGGTGTACCCACGCAGCTTCGCCGACGGCAACGGCGACGGCATGGGGGATCTCGCGGGTGTAACCGCGCGCCTCCCGTACCTCAGGGACCTCGGTGTCGACGCCGTCTGGCTCAGCCCCTTCTACGCCTCCCCGCAGGCCGACGCCGGGTACGACGTCGCCGACTACCGGGCCATCGACCCCATGTTCGGCACGCTGCTGGACGCCGACGCCCTGATCCGCGAGGCCCACGCTCTCGGCCTGCGCATCATCGTCGACCTGGTGCCCAACCACTCCTCCGACCAGCACGAGTGGTTCAAGCGCGCGCTCGCCGAGGGCCCGGGCTCCGCCCTGCGCGACCGCTACCACTTCCGCCCCGGCAAGGGCGCCGACGGCGAACTCCCGCCCAACGACTGGGAGTCCATCTTCGGCGGCCCCGCCTGGACCCGGACCACGAACCCGGACGGCACCCCGGGCGACTGGTACCTGCACCTCTTCGCGCCCGAGCAGCCCGACTTCAACTGGGAGCACCCGGCCGTCGCCGACGAGTTCCGCTCGATCCTGCGCTTCTGGCTGGACATGGGCGTGGACGGCTTCCGCGTCGACGTCGCCCACGGCCTCGTCAAGGCCCACGGTCTGCCGGACCTCGGCTCCCACGACCAGCTCAAGCTGCTGGGCAACGATGTCATGCCGTTCTTCGACCAGGACGGGGTGCACGAGATCTACCGCAGCTGGCGCACCATCCTCGACGAGTACCCCGGCGACCGGATCGCCGTCGCCGAGGCATGGACCCCCACCGTCGAGCGCACCGCGAACTACGTGCGCCCCGACGAGATGCACCAGGCATTCAACTTCCAGTACCTGTCGACCGCCTGGGACGCCGCCGAGCTCCGCACGGTCATCGACTCCTCGCTGGCCGCCATGCGCCCGGTCGGCGCGCCCACCACCTGGGTGCTCTCCAACCACGACGTCACCCGGCACGCCACCCGCTTCGCCAACCCGCCGGGCCTGGGCACCCAGATCCGTACCGCAGGCGACCGCGACAAGGGCCTGCGCAGGGCCCGTGCGGCGACCCTGCTGATGCTGGCGCTCCCCGGCTCCGCCTACGTCTACCAGGGCGAGGAACTGGGCCTGCCGGACGTCACCGACCTGCCCGACGAGGCCCGTCAGGACCCGTCGTTCTTCCGGGCCGAGGGCCAGGACGGCTTCCGCGACGGCTGCCGGGTGCCGATCCCGTGGACCCGCGAGGGCAGCTCGTACGGCTTCGGCGACGGCGGCAGCTGGCTGCCCCAGCCTGCCGGATGGGGCGAGCTCTCCATCGAGGCGCAGACCGGCACGGAGGGCTCCACCCTGGAGCTGTACCGGGCCGCCATCGCCGCCCGCCGGGAGCACCCCGGCCTCGGCGCCGGCACGGACGTGGAGTGGAAGAGCGCCCCCGACGGTGTGCTCGTCCTCGGCCGCCCCGGCTTCGTCTGCACCGTCAACACCACGGACGCGCCCGTGGCCCTGCCCGTCCCCGGCACCCTGCTGCTCGCCAGCGCCCCGGTCGCCGTCGACGGCGACACCGTCGAGCTGCCCGCCGACACCACGGTGTGGTGGACGGTGTGACCGTCCCCGCAGCCAGGACCGGGCCGGCGCCTCGGCTCTCCGACATCGCCGGCCACGCCGCGGTCAGCGAGGCGACGGTCAGCCGGGTCCTCAACGGGAAGCCGGGCGTCGCGGACACCACGCGTCAGCGGGTGCTCGCGGCGCTCGACGTCCTCGGCTACGAACGTCCCGTACCGCTGCGCAAGCGCAGCGCCGGGCTGATCGGCCTGGTGACGCCCGAACTCACCAACCCGATCTTCCCGGCGTTCGCCCAGTCCGTGGAACAGGTGCTCGCCGGGCACGGCTACACGCCCGTCCTGTGCACCCAACTGCCCGGCGGCGCCACCGAGGACGAGCTCGTCGAACAACTCGTCGAGCGGGGCGTCGGCGGCATCGTCTTCCTCTCAGGGCTGCACGCCGACACTTCGGCGGACCCGGCGCGCTACGCCGCGCTCAGCGAACGCGGGGTGCCGTTCGTCCTGATCAACGGCTACAACGAGCGGATCAGCGCCCCGTTCGTCTCGCCGGACGACCCGGCCGCCGTACGGATGGCGGTCGGGCACCTCGCCGAGCTGGGCCACCGCCGGATCGGCCTGGCCATCGGGCCGCAGCGCTATGTGCCCTCCCGGCGCAAGCGCGAGGGCTTCCTCGACGCCGCCGTCTCGGTGCTGGGCATGGACCGGAGCGAGGCGGAGGACCTCGTCTGCTCCACGCTGTTCAGCGTCGAGGGCGGCCAGGTCGCGGCCGGCGCCCTGCTCGACGCCGGCTGCACGGGCATCGTCTGCGGCAGCGACCTGATGGCGCTCGGCGTGGTCCGGGCGGCCCGGGGCCGGGGCCTGGACGTCCCGCGCGACGTGTCCGTGGTCGGCTTCGACGACTCGCAGCTCATCGCGTTCACCGACCCGCCGCTGACCACGGTCCGCCAGCCGGTACAGGCGATGGCGGGGGCGGCCGTCGGGGCGCTGCTGGAGGAGATCGGCGGAAACCCCGTGCAGCGCACGGAGTACGTGTTCCAGCCGGAGCTGGTGGTACGGGGGTCCACGGCGGCGGCACGCGGCCTCTGAGGCGCGTGCCCGTGCGGGGACGGAAAGGCCGGGTCCGGAGGGACCCGGCCTTTCAGCGCCCGGACGTGTGCGCCACGAAGGCGTTCCATGCGGTGGGGGCGAAGCCGAGGCGGGGTCCCGGCAGGTTCTTGGAGTCGCGGACATGCACGGTGCCGGGTGCGGTTGCCACCTCGACGCAGTCGTTGCCGTCACCACTGCTGCTGTAGCTGCTTCTGTGCCAGTGTGGCCCCGTGGCTTCCTCGGCAGAGGAATTGTGGATCATGCTTCTCCCCGCAGTTGCTCAATGAAGGCCACCGACTCACGCGGTGTAAGAGCGTGCGCCCGGATCATGCCATAGCGCAGACCGAGGATTCTGAGTTGCTTCAGGTCCGAGACGGGCCGACCGCTGAACGCACCCTCGGATCGCCCCAGCGCACTGCCGTCGGGAAACCTCAACACCTCGATCAGCCCACCTGTTCCGGGATGTTCTTCCCGGTTCGTCGGCAACACTTGGATCGTCACGTTCGGCAGCTGTGCCACCTCCAGCAGGTGTTCGAGTTGGCGGTGCAGCACCATTGTGCCTCCGACGGGGCGGCGGAGAGTCACCTCTTCCTGGACAAAGCTCAGCGATGGAAGCGGTGTTCGGTCGAAGATGGACCGTCGGGCCAGGCGAGCAGCCACCATCCGATCCATTTCGTCCTGCGTGTAAGCCGGCAACCATGACGCGAACAGAGCCCGCATATGTTCCTCTGTCTGCAACAGGCCATTGATGTTGTGATGGTGGTACGCCTCCAGTTCGACCGCCCGTGCTTCCAGCTTCGCCAGCTCGCGGACCTTCTTCGGGTACCGGACCTCCGCCAGCTCCCGTTTCAGCATGGAGAGTTTGCCGCCCGCCCCTGTCACCTCGTCCGACCTGTCCAGGAATTCGGGCCGGGGGATGCGTCGTCCGCCCTCCACCTTGTAGACCAGGTCCTCTCCGTACCCGATCGCGGCCCCGAACTCAGCGGCCCGCATGCCTGCGGCCTCCCGCCAGGCCTTGATCTGGCGGCCCACCGCAGCGACCATCGCGGCCCCTGACTCGTCGTCGGGATCGACGTCCCAGCCATGGTCGTCCGCCCCGCCGTCCTCGCGTCCCCTACCAACCGCATCCACGCTCATCCGTGCCCCACTTCCGACGCGCTTGCCGTTCTCGCCCAACCCTTGTCGTCCCCCAGAAGTCACCCTGGACAGCCGGGACAACGCTGGACAAGAGCGGGACAATCACCGTACGTAACCGCCTTGTCGCTCCTCAACGTACGCGGACGGGGCCACGCTGGGTGATGTGACCCAAGAAATCACCCGAACCGAACATTCCGCTCTCGACCGGCAGTTCACGGTGCTGCTGTCTCCCACCCGTCGGGGCGCCAGGCTCGCTCGTCTGCTGGCCACAGCGCATCTGGGCGACTGGGGACTGCCCACCGAGCCGGCCGCGCAGATCGTGGCCGAACTGGCCGTGAACGCCGCCTTCCACGGGCGCGTGCCGGGCCGTGACTTCCGGTTGCGGATCACGGCCCATCGCGACGTGCTCCTCCGCATCGAGGTGACGGACACTCTGGGTGAGCGTCTGCCTCCCGCGCCCGGCGCCGTCGAACCCCCGCCCGACGACGCCGAGTCGGGGCGCGGACTGCTGATCGTCGAGGCGCTCGCGGACCGCTGGGGTGTCGAGGTCGGACCGGTCCCGCGCAAGACGGTCTGGGCCGAAATCGACCTCACATCCGCTAATAGGTCGGAAAATCTGCTTGATCACTCACTTGGGTGATGCGGGTTGGCTGGAGTGGGTGGGCCCCAAGGTGGCTGCATGTGCTGGTGTCACATGCAGCGCATCGCGGATCCTCCTCATCACGGTCCGCCCGCCCGGAGACGGCAGCTTGCTCCCGAACGGAAACCCGTGGTCAGTGCACCTCACGAAGCGATGCACCGCGTCTTTCAGGAATACCCGGGCCTCTTCACACCGGCCGCACAACAGTGGAGGAACCTGGTGACCGTGGACCTTTCCTTCTACACCTCGCCGCTCGCGCTCATCCTCGGCGTACGCGGTATCGACATCACGGACGAGATCCGCGAGAAGGTCACCGCCTGCGGCGATCCGGAGCTCCTGCGTCAGTGGCCCGTGCCGCCCTCGCCGCCACGGCGGGGAGGTCTTCGGCGAGGGGTACTCCGTAGACCCGGGAACCGCGGCTCCCCGGTAGGTGGCAACGAGAGCGGGGCCTCAGTCCTGGCCGTCGCCCTCCTCGTAGAGGCGTACCGTGCTGAGGATTTGGCGGATCGTGGCGTCGGGCACTTCGTCCGACACCCCGTGTGCCCCGACGTAGGTCCAGGACACGTAGGCGCCCTCCGCGTTCTTGAAGGCGAACGTCACCGCCTTGCCGTCGGTGTCGCACGTGCCCTTCTTCGGCGTGCCGGACGAGGTGACCGTCACGAGGCTGCCCTCGATGCCCGTCTTCGTCCGGTAGGTCTCCGGCTCACCGATCGTCAGGCGGGACCGGTCGGGCTGGGTGTAGGCGCCGTAGACCCACTTCTGCGCGGTGTCCTCGGCGGCTTCGGCGGTGCTCTTCGCGCCCTTCTCGCCGGTGGTGCCCACCGAGGCGAGCGGGGTGTCCTCCTGGGTGCCGTTCCTGTCGTCGTCGGACGTGCACCACTTCTCCTTGAAGACCGCCGGGGCCATCATCGCGACCATCGGCTTCTCCTCGGGGTCGCTGTCCTCCGCGACGTAACTGACCCAGTCCACGGACTGCCGGGCCCAGGAGGCCGGGGCGTCGAAGGTGATGCCGCGCTTGGGGTTGGCCACCGTGTTCCAGCCGGGGACGAGCGGGCCGGAGCCGCCCTTCGCCGCGGACCGGTCCGTGCCGTCGGCGCTCGCGGAGTCCGTCGCCGTGGGCTTCGCGTCCGCCTTGTCGTCCCCGTCGTCGCCCAGCAGCAGGAAGCCCGTCACCCCGCACGCCACGACGACGGCGGCGGCAGCGGTCACGGCGGTGACCGTCGTCCGGTTCCAGGAGCGTCGGGGCGGCTCGGGGGCGCCCATGCCGACGGTGGGCGCGGCATGCCAGTCGGGGCCCGGCGCGGCGGGCTGCGTGGGAGGCGAACCGGGGTACCCGTCCCTCGGGTTCGGCTGTCCGGAGGGCGACTGCTGTCCTGGCCACATGGGCGGTGAGTTTAGTGGGCCTCGCCCGGCCGCCCCCGACGGGGCGCCTCCTGATGGGGCGTCATGCCCGAGCCGGCGCGGCGCGGGGCTTCGAGCCGTTCGCGCGCCAGGTGTGTACGCGCGGGAGAGCCCCCGAGATCGGCCCAGGGTTTGGGCCGGCGGGGAAGCGACCTCGGGGCCTCTCCGCGCCGTGACCGGCCCGGCCGTCCGGGCGCGTGGGGCCCGGCGCACCGGACCCCCGGCCGGCCGGGCCGGAGTCGGGTCGAACTTAACAGCTCCGCAATATCTTGCGTAAGTCCTTGCAGGCAGAAAACTGCGAGATTTCGTGGATGTGAGCGGGACGTAATCGCGACGTGTCCAGGGGGTTGACCGGACCATGTCGGGCTCGTACGGTCTGCTGCGCACAGGGTTTGCATCCTTGCTGCAAGAACCTTCAAGCCTTGAGGGCACGGCGCGTTGCCACGTGAGGCTGCTCCGCCCATCCCCGGTACGTCCCCCACCGCAGGAGGAACGTCATGGCACGAAGATCACTGTCGGCCTCACTCGCCCTCGTCACCGGCGCCGCCGTCCTCGCCCTTCCCGCCGGGCTCGGCACCGCCGGCACGGCCCAGGCCGCCCCGCCCGGCGAGAAGGACGTCACCGCCGTGATGTTCGAGTGGAAGTTCGACTCCGTCGCCAAGGCGTGCACCGACAGCCTCGGCCCCGCCGGATACGGCTACGTGCAGGTCTCGCCGCCCCAGGAGCACATCCAGGGCGGGCAGTGGTGGACCTCCTACCAGCCCGTCAGCTACAAGATCGCCGGGCGGCTCGGTGACCGTACGGCCTTCGCGAACATGGTCGGTACCTGCCACGGCGCGGGCGTCAAGGTCGTCGCCGACGCGGTCGTCAACCACATGTCGTCCGGGTCGGGGACCGGCACGGGAGGGTCCTCGTACACGAAGTACGACTACCCGGGGCTCTACTCGGTCAACGACATGAACGACTGCCAGTCGGAGATCAACAACTACGGCGACCGCGCCAACGTCCAGAACTGCGAACTCGTCGGACTGGCCGACCTGGACACCGGCGAGGAGTACGTACGCGGCAAGATCGCCGGCTACCTGAACGACCTCCTCTCCCTCGGCGTCGACGGCTTCCGGATCGACGCCGCCAAGCACATGCCGGCCGGCGACCTCGCCAACATCAAGTCGCGGCTCAGCAACCCGAACGTGTACTGGAAGCAGGAGGCCATCTACGGGGCGAACGAGGCGGTCTCGCCCACCGAGTACCTCGGCACCGGTGACGTCCAGGAGTTCCGCTACGCCCGCGGGCTCAAGCAGTCCTTCCTCGGCGGGAACCTCGCCGACCTGAAGAACTTCGGCGAGGGCTGGGGCTTCATGGAGTCGGGCAGGTCGGCGGTCTTCGTCGACAACCACGACACCGAACGCAACGGTGAGACGCTGAACTACAAGAACGGCGCCGACTACACCCTGGCGAGCGTCTTCATGCTGGCCTACCCCTACGGATCCCCGGACGTCCACTCCGGTTACGAGTGGTCCGACAAGGACGCCGGCCCGCCGAGCGGCGGCCAGGTCAACGCCTGTTACAGCGACGGCTGGAAGTGCCAGCACGCCTGGACCGAGATCTCCTCCATGGTCGGCTTCCGCAACGCCGCCCGCGGCCAGGCCGTCACCAACTGGTGGGACAACGGCGGCGACCAGATCGCCTTCGGACGCGGCTCCAAGGCGTACGTCGCCATCAACCACGAGGGCTCCTCGCTGACCCGTACGTTCCAGACGTCGCTGCCCGCCGGTGACTACTGCGACGTCCAGTCCGGCAAGGGCGTCACCGTCAACGGCTCCGGCCAGTTCACCGCCACCCTCGGCTCGAACACCGCCGTGGCCCTGCACACGGGCGCCCGTACCTGCACCGGCGGCGGCACGACCCCCGACCCCGGGACCGGCGGATCCGGTGCCTCCTTCGGCGTCGCCGCCACCACGGTCCTGGGCCAGAACATCTACGTCACCGGCGACCAGGCCACGCTCGGCGACTGGAACCCCGGCGGCGCCCTGAAGCTCGACCCGGCCGCGTACCCCGTCTGGAAGCTCGACGTCGCCCTGCCCGCCGGGACGTCGTTCGCCTACAAGTACCTCCGCAAGGACGCGGCCGGCAACGTCACCTGGGAGAGCGGCGCCAACCGCACCGCCACCGTGCCGTCCTCCGGCAAGGTCGCGCTGACCTCCGACGTCTGGCGCGGCTGAACCACCACCTGCGGGCCGGGGACGCGATCGACGGCGTCCCCGGCCCGCACCGCTCGACCCCCACCCCTGAAAGCCGAGGAGAACCCGCCCGTGTCCCGAACCACCCTGAGGCGGGGAGCCGTCGCCGCGCTGTGCGCCGCGCTGCTGCCCGTCGTGCCGGCGGCGGCCACCGCGTCCGCCGCGCCCCGGCCCCCGTCACCACCCTCGGACGCGAAGCTCGCCAGGGAACCGGCCCGGCACGACCTGACCCGCGAGCAGTTCTACTTCGTCCTGCCCGACCGGTTCGCCAACGGAGACACCTCCAACGACCGGGGCAAGCTCACGGGTTCGCGGCTGGAGACCGGATTCGACCCCACCGACAAGGGCTTCTACCAGGGCGGCGACCTCAAGGGCCTCACCCAGCGGCTTGACTACATCAAGGGCCTCGGCACCACCGCCATCTGGCTCGCCCCGATCTTCAAGAACCGGCCCGTCCAGGGCACCGGCGACGACGCCTCGGCCGGCTACCACGGTTACTGGATCACCGACTTCACCCAGGTCGACCCCCACTTCGGCACCAACGCCGACCTGACGAAGCTGATCGACAAGGCCCACGGCAAGGGCATGAAGGTCTTCTTCGACGTCATCACCAACCACACCGCCGACACCGTGGACTACGCCGAGAAGGAGTACGGCTACAAGTCCAAGGGCGCCTACCCCTACCTCGACACGGAGGGCCGGCCGTTCGACGACAGCGACGGCATGAAGAAGGTGGACGCCGACTCCTTCCCGTACACCCCCGTCACCACGGGCAAGAAGGTCCCCGCCTGGCTCAACGACCCCACGATGTACCACAACCGGGGTGACTCCACCTATGCCGGCGAGTCCACCGGGTACGGCGACTTCTCCGGCCTGGACGACCTGTGGACCGAGCGTCCCGAGGTCGTGACCGGCATGGAGAGGATCTACGAGAAGTGGGTCCGCGACTTCGGCGTCGACGGCTTCCGCATCGACACCGTCAAACACGTCGACCTGGACTTCTGGACCCAGTGGGCCACCGCGCTGGACGCCTACGCGGCCAAGCGCGGCCGGGACGACTTCTTCATGTTCGGCGAGGTCTACTCCGCCGACACCGCCATCACCTCGCCCTACGTCACCCGGGGCCGGCTCGACGCGACCCTCGACTTCCCGTTCCAGGAAGCCGCCCGGCAGTACGCCTCCCAGGGCGCGCCCGCCTCGAAGCTCGCCGCCGTCTACGCGGACGACTACCGCTACACCACGGACAAGGCCAACGCCTACGAGCAGGTCACCTTTCTCGGCAACCACGACATGGGCCGCATCGGCACGTTCCTGAAGCAGGACAACCCGAAGGCGGACGACGCCGAACTGCTCGCCCGCGCCCGCCTCTCCGACGAACTGATGTTCCTGAGCCGGGGCAACCCGGTGGTCTACTACGGCGACGAGCAGGGCTACACCGGCGCCGGCGGCGACAGGGACGCCCGCCAGCCGCTCTTCGCCTCGAAGACCGCCGACTACCTCGACGACGACCAGCTCGGCACCGACCGCACCCACGCCTCGGACGCGTACGACACCACCCACCCGCTGTACCGGTCGATCGCCGCGCTGTCGAAGCTCACCCGCGAACATCCCGCACTGCGCGACGGCACCCAGACCGAGCGGTACGCCGAGGACTCCGTGTACGCCTTCTCGCGCACGGACGCCGAGCGCCCGTACGAGTACGTCGTCGCCACCAACAACTCCGCCGCGCCCAAGACGGTCGAGCTGACCACCGAGTCGGCCGGCATGAGCTTCCGCACCCTGTACGGAGGCAGCGGCACCGTCCGCAGCGGCGCGGACAGGAAGATCCGGGTCACCGTGCCCGCCCTCTCCAGCCTCGTGCTGCGCGCCGACAAGCAGCTCGGCACCCCGGCCACCAAGCCCTCGGTCACCCTGACGGCCCCGGCCGCCGGAGCCACCGGAACCGTCGAGATCACCGCCGACGTCAGCGGCGGCGGCTCGAACCGGGTGGTGTTCGCCGCCCAGACCGGCAACGGCACGTGGGCCACCCTCGGCACCGCCGACCACGCCCCGTACAAGGTCACCCAGTACGTGGACGAGTCGGTGAAGGCCGGGACGGCCCTGCGCTACAAGGCCGTGGTCGTCGACCGGGCCGGGCGCACCGCGAGCGCCCTCGCCTCCACCACCGCCGGCCAGGCGCCGCCCGCGTCGAAGCCCGTCGCCGTCGAACGCGACCGGGCCGTCGTCCACTACCACCGCGCGGACGGCGACTACGACGGCTGGCAGCTGAGGTCCGGGGAGAAGAGCGCCGACTTCATCGGTCGCGACGCCTACGGAGCCTTCGCCTGGATCGACCTGGAGGAGGGCACCTCCACCGTCCCGTACACCGTGGTCGACAACGGCACCGCCGACGGGCCCGAGCGGACGATCGACCTCGCGAAGACCGGCCAGGTCTGGGTCGAACAGGGCGAGGACGAGCAGACCACCGAAGCCCCCGAGGGCGCGAACCCGCCGCAGGACACCTCCAAGGCCGTCCTGCACTACCACCGGGCCGACGGCGACTACGACGGCTGGGGCCTGCACACCTGGACCGGCGCCGCCGCCCCCACCGACTGGGCGAAACCCCTGCCGCCGGTGAAGACCGACGCCTACGGCGCCACGTTCGAGGTGCCGCTCACCGACGGCGCCACCTCACTCAGCTACATCCTGCACAAGGGCGACGAGAAGGACCTGCCCAGCGACCAGTCCCTGGACCTCGCCACCTACGGGCACGAGGTGTGGATGCTCGGCGGGAAGTCCGGATACCTGCTGCCCCAGACCGGCGGCGTCCCCACGCCCGACCTGACCAAGGCCGAGGCCCAGTGGATCGACGCGGACACCGTCGTCTGGAAGGTGAAGGCCACCGCCGCCACCAGCCAGCAGCTCGTGTACGCGAACGACGGCCGGATCTCCGTCGTCGACGGCGCCCTCAGTGACGAGGGCCGGTGGCTCCGGCTCGGCACCACCGAACTCACCGCCGCCCAGAAGGCGAAGTACCCGCACCTGGCGGACCACCCGGCCTTCACCGTGGACCCGCGCGACCGGGACAGGGTCCGCGCGTCGCTGCGCGGCCAGCTGATCGCCACCCAGCGCGCCGCCAACGGCGCCCTGCTCGCCGCCACCGGCGTCCAGACCGCCGGGGTCCTGGACGACCTGTACGGGAAGGCCGCGAGCACGGCCGAGCTCGGGCCGGTCTTCCGCAAGGGCACCCCCACCCTCTCCGTCTGGGCGCCCACCGCCCGTACCGTCTCGCTCGAACTCGACGGCCGTACCGTCCCGATGCGCCGCGACGACCGCACCGGCGTCTGGTCCGTCACCGGCACGAAGAGCTGGACGGGCAAGCCCTACCGGTACGTCGTGGACGTCTGGGCCCCCAGCGTCGGGAAGACCGTCACCAACAAGGTCACCGACCCCTACTCCACCGCCCTGACCACCGACTCCGCCCGCAGCCTCGTCGTCGACCTCGACGACCCGGAACTGGCACCGCGGGGCTGGTCCGGCCTGAAGAAGCCCGCGGCCGTCCCGCTGCGCGACGCGCAGATCCAGGAACTGCACATCCGCGACTTCTCGATCACGGACCCCACCTCGAAGCACCCCGGTGAGTACCTGGCGTTCACCGACACCCGCTCCGACGGGATGAAGCACCTCAGGGAACTCGCCGACTCCGGCACCGGCTACGTCCACCTGCTGCCCGCCTTCGACATCGGGACGATCCCCGAGAAGAAGTCCCGGCAGACCACGCCCGCCTGCGAACTGTCCGTGTACGCACCCGACTCCGAGGAGCAGCAGGCCTGCGTCACGAAGGCCGCCGCCGAGGACGGCTTCAACTGGGGCTACGACCCGCTGCACTACACCGTGCCCGAGGGCTCGTACGCCTCCGACCCGAACGGCACGAAGCGCACCGTCGAGTTCCGGCAGATGGTCCAGGGCCTCAACGGCGCCGGGCTGCGCACCGTCATGGACGTCGTCTACAACCACACCGTCGCCTCCGGGCAGGACGACAAGTCCGTCCTCGACAGGATCGTGCCCGGCTACTACCAGCGGCTCCTGGAGGACGGCACCGTCTCCACCTCCACCTGCTGCGCCGACACCGCGACCGAGAACACCATGATGGGCAAGCTCGTGGTGGACTCGGTCGTCACCTGGGCCAAGGAGTACAAGGTCGACGGCTTCCGCTTCGACCTGATGGGACACCACCCCAAGGCCAACATCCTGGCCGTCCGCAAGGCGCTCGACGCGCTGACCGTCGCCGAGGACGGCGTCGACGGGAAGAAGATCGTCCTGTACGGCGAGGGCTGGAACTTCGGTGAGATCGCCGACGACGCCCACTTCGTCCAGGCCACCCAGAAGAACATGGCCGGCACCGGCATCGCCACCTTCTCCGACCGGGCCCGCGACGCCGTACGCGGCGGCGGCCCCTTCGACGAGGACCCCCGCGTCCAGGGCTTCGCCTCCGGCCTCTACACCGACCCCAACACCTCACCCGCCAACGGCACCGAGGCCGAACAGAAGGCCCGGCTCCTGCACTACCAGGACCTGATCAAGGTCGGCCTCACCGGCAGCCTCGCCGACTACACCTTCACCGACACCCAGGGCCGCACGGTCAAGGGCTCGGCCGTCGACTACAACGGCGCGCCCGCGGGATACGCGGCCGCCCCCGGCGACGCCCTGGCCTACGCCGACGCCCATGACAACGAGACCCTCTACGACACGCTCGCCTTCAAACTGCCCGCCGGAACCACCGCCGCCGACCGGGCCCGCATGCAGGTCCTGGCGATGGCGACCGCCACCCTCTCCCAGGGACCCTCGCTCTCCCAGGCCGGGACCGACCTGCTGCGCTCCAAATCGCTGGACCGCAACTCCTACGACAGCGGCGACTGGTTCAACGCCCTGCACTGGGACTGCCGCAAGGGCAACGGCTTCGGCCGAGGGCTGCCGCCTGCCGCCGACAACCAGGACAAGTGGTCCTACGCCAAGCCGCTGCTGGCCTCCGCCGCGCTCCGTCCCGGATGCGCGGAGATCACCGGGGCGTCCGCCGCGTACCAGGACCTGCTGACCATTCGCACCACCGAGAAGGACTTCGACCTCGCCACCACGGCGCAGGTCCAGAAGGCCCTGTCCTTCCCGCTCTCCGGTACGAAGGAGACGCCGGGCGTGATCACCATGCGACTGGGCGAGCTGGTCGTCGTCCTGAACGCCACCCCCGGGACGCAGACCCAGCGCGTCCCCGAGCCGGCCCGTACGACGTACACCCTGCACCCCGTCCAGGCGTCCGGCGCGGACCGGACCGTCAAGAAGGCGGCGTACGACCGCTCTTCGGGGACCTTCACCGTCCCGGGGCGCACGGTCGCCGTGTTCACCCGGGGCTGAGGCCTCCCGGACCGGCCGGCCCCGGCCCCGCGTCCCCGCCGTACGGGAGCCGGGACCGGGGCCGGCCGGTCTCGCAGGGCGGGCACGACCTTGTGCGGCCGGAGCACCCACGCGAAGCTGAACCCGCCCACATCCGCACCCCGCACCAGGAGCGCCTGATGCCGCAGATCACCGTCGACTACTCCGCCGAGCTCGACGACAGCTTCGACCGCCGCGGCTTCGCGCTGGCGTTGCACCCGCTCGTCGCGGAGGCCGTGTCCACCAAGATCGCCGCCTGCAAGACCCGGTTCCGCCGGGCCGAGGACAGCGTCGTCGGGGACGCCCCGGCCGGCGACGCGATCGTGCACGTCTCCATCGCGCTGCTGGCCGGCCGCACCCCCGAGATCAAGTCCCGGCTGACGGCGGACGTACTGGAGCTGCTGGCGGACCACCTCGGGCCCGCCGACGGCCTCACCGCCCACACCTCGGCGGAGATCCGGGACCTCGACCCGTCGTACACCAAGCGCTAGGCCTGCGCGGGGCCGTGCTCCCTCACGGCGCAGGAAAACCTTCAGGCGCGCGGCAGCACGCCCAGGAGTGCCGAGGTGAAGGCGGCCCGCAGCGCGTCGGGCAGCTCCATGTGGAGCGCGCCGAGAGCGGGCTCGTCCGCGTAGGCGGCGAGGAGGCTGGGCGGCGGCGGGACGTAGGACGAGAGGGCGCCCGCCGAGACGAGGCTCATCAGGCAGAACAGCTGCGCGTCGTCGCCGAGTTCGGGCACGTGGCGGCGCACGAGCTCGGTCATGGCGGCGAGCCGGGTGAGCGAGGAACGCTTGTGCCGCTTGACCACCTCGACCGAGACGTTGTGCTCCAGGACGCCGCCCTGCGCGCCGAAGAGATCGCACAGCACCACCCGGTCCGCCAGCGACCGGCTGAGGACCACGGCCAGCTGGCCCGCCCGCACTTCCGGTGCCGCGTGCGCCTCGATGCCCGCGGCCAGCTCGTCCGCCAGGTCGGCGAGCCAGCGTCCCAGGAAATCGTCCAGCAGTTCGAGTAGGACCGCCTCGCGGGACTCGAAATACCGCAGGACGTTCGACTTGGCCAGGCCCACCCGCCGGCTGAGCTCGTTGAGGCTCACCTCGGCCACGGGCATCTCGTCGAGCATGGCCGCCGCCGTGTCCAGGATCGTCCGGCGGCGGATCTCCCGCTGCTCCTCGCTTCGCGCGCGCTGGAATGTCACACCCTCAGCCTAGCTTGCAGACCGCCGGTCTCTTGACAGTAGACCGGCGGTCTCTTATGTTCGTTCATAACAGACCGACGGTTCTTAGGAGTGCGGCATGAGTGGCGAGTGGACCGAGCAGGACATCCCCGATCAGCGTGGCCGGGTGGCGGTCGTGACCGGCGCCAACACCGGGCTCGGCTTCGAGACCGCCCGGATGCTCGCCGCGCGCGGGGCGGCGGTGGTCCTGGCCGTCCGCGACGTCGAGAAGGGCAGGCGGGCGGCCGCCCGCCTCACCGGCGACGTCACCGTCCAGGCCCTCGACCTGACCTCCCTGGACTCGATCCGGTCCGCGGCGGCCGACCTGCGCGCCGCCCACCCGCGCATCGACCTCCTGATCAACAACGCCGGCGTGATGTACACCCCGCGGCAGACCACCGCCGACGGCTTCGAGCTGCAGTTCGGCACCAACCACCTCGGCCACTTCGCCCTGACCGGCCTGCTGCTGGACCGGCTCCTGCCCGTCCCCGGCTCCCGCGTCGTGACGGTCAGCAGCACCGGTCACCGCATCCGGGCCGCCATCCACTTCGACGACCTGCAGTGGGAACGCTCGTACAGCCGCACCGCCGCCTACGGCCAGGCCAAACTCGCCAACCTGATGTTCACGTACGAGCTGCAGCGCCGGCTCGCACCGCACGGCACCACCGTCGCGGTGGCCGCCCACCCCGGCGTGTCCAACACCGAGCTCGCCCGCAACACACCCGCCGCGCTCCGGGTGCCCATCACCTGGCTCGCGCCGCTGCTCACCCAGAAGGCGGAGATGGGTGCCCTGCCCACCCTGCGCGCCGCCACCGATCCGGCCGTCATCGGCGGCCAGTACTACGGCCCCGGCGGCCGGGGGGAGATCCGGGGGTATCCGAAGCCGGTCACCTCCAGCCCCGACTCCCACGACCAGGCCGTCCAGCGGCGACTGTGGACCGTCTCCGAGGAGCTCACCGGGGTGACGTTCCCGGAGATGGCCACAGAGCGGACGGACTCCTGAGGGCCCGCCCCGGACGACCGGCGGCCGTCCGCCCCGCCCGTCCGCGACACGGGACGGGGCAGGGGCGGGATGCTCCCTACCGGCTCCGCTGCTGCGGCACGGCCGGGGCGGCGGGCGCGATGGCGGAGAGCCGGCCGAGCAGGTCGCCGAAGGGGCCGTCCGCCGGCTCCTGCGCGAAGACCCGCAGCACGATGCCGGCCATCTCCTGGTCGTAGGCGGCACTCACCGACGCCAGCGCCGCGAAGTCGTGCACGAGCTGCAACTCCAGCTCCGCCCGCGGGATACGCCGCCCGTCCAGCCAGAGCAGAGCCGTCGTCTCGGCCAGCGACACCCAGGAACGGACCACGAGCTCCAGCCGGGCGGGCGGTGACGTCACCTGGAGGTGGGACAGGATCTGGCCGTACGCGGCCTGCCGCACCCCGTCGATCATCGCGTCGGCGCTGGACGACCCGCCCGACGGACCTCCGCGCAACAGGGCGGAGAAGCCCGGTCCGTGCTCCTCGACGAAGTCGAAGAACCGGCCCATCACCCGCAGCAGCCGTGCCCCCAGAGGACCTTCGTGGGCCTCCAGGAACCGTCCCGCCAGCTCGTCGGCGGCCCGGCCGAGCGCCGCCTCGTACAGGCTCTGCTTCCCGGGGAAGTAGTGGTAGACCAGCGGCCGCGAGATGCCGGCCGCAGCCGCGATCTCGTCGATCGACACATCGTCGGGAGAGCGGTCGCTGAACAACTCAAGCGCTACGCCGATCAGTTGGGCCCTGCGCTCGTCGACGCCCATCCTGCGCCGCACCCCGGTCGTCATGCCGACAGCCTATCGGGGCGACGCGGCAGGCCATGGCCGCAGGGTCCCGTCCGAACGAGCCGTACGGGCTTCCTGGGCGGCCCGGCCCGGCGCTCAGCGCAGGGCCCTGACCCGGCTGCCGTCCGCCAGCAGCCCGTCGAGCCTCGCCCGGTCGCCCGCCCGCGCCGGCACCGCCAGCAGCGGCCCCTCGGCCCGCCCCTCGACACCGCCCGTCGCCGAGACGGACGCGAACTGCCGGGAGCCCGCCGCGAGCACGTACCAGCGCCCGGCGTCCGACTTCCACAGCACGCCCGCCAGGACCCGCGGCCTGCGGGACCCGCAGTCGGGGGAGTCCTCCGCGCGGGCCGCGACCGCGCCCGACGCGGCGGTCCCGCCCGACAGCTCGGGCGGGGCCTGGAACTGGGCCAGCACCCTGCTGCCCGACCCCCGCCAGGTGTCCGCCCGGGTACAGAACCAGAGCGCGGAACCACCGCCCTCGGGCAGCGGCTGCTCGGCGTACGCCCAGGAGTTCACCGACCGGACCCCGTTGGAGCGCATCGTGCGCAACAGACAGGCGGTACGCGCCCAGCTCTCGCGCTCCGCCCGGCCCGAGACGTCGTGCGGGGCGGACGGCGATCCGGACGTCAGGTGGACCGGGGTGAGCTCGCCGAGATCCGTCATCAACCGTGCCGCCGTACCGTCCCGGACCTCCAGCGCGTGCCACCGCTCGCACTCCGGCGCACTCCCGCGCGGCCCGGTCAGCGCGTCCGTCACCCCGTCCGCACGGCGTCCCAGGGGCCGCGCCGGGGCGCGCGGCGCACGCAGGTCGCGCACGAAGACCTCACGCACCCAGGGGGCGGTGAGATAGCGGACCCGGCCGTCGCGGCGCTGGACGAGCAGGGCGCTCGCCGTCGCCTCGTCCGCGCCGTCCACCCGGGCGAAGTCCAGGACCACGCCTCGCGACGGATCGGCGTCCCGGGACTCGGCGTACCGCACGACGCGCAGCCCGTCGTGGAAGAGCACCACCGCGGCCGGGCCCACCTCGCCCGCGTACAGCAGCTGCGGCGGGCCCATCGGCGGGCCGACCGGTGTCCCGGGCGTCGCCGACGAGGCGACCGCCGGACCGGGCCTGGCCCACGCGGCGAGGGCCCGCCCGAGCAGCCGGACGTCATCGGTGCGGTCGCCGCGGGCCGGCCACGCCGTGAAGTCGCTGCGGGCCGAACTCCGCCAGTGACCGTCCGGCACCCGGCGCACCGCCCGGGGGTCCAGGGCCTGTTCGGCGGCGGCGTTGCGCGAGTACAGCGGCGCGGAGGCGGTGTGCGGGCCGCCCAGGCCGTCCCGGGGCATCAGCACGAGAGTCCCGCACACGGCCAGGGCGCAGAGCCCCGCCCAGAACGTCCGGGCCCGCCGTCGGCGGCGCGGCAGATCGGTCGGCCTGACCTGGAGCGCGCACGGATCGAACTCGGGGGACGCCAGCAGGGCGTGCGGCGCGGTCAGCCGGTCCGCCTCCGCCAGCGCGGCCGCCGGGTCGGCCACCCCCGCCGCACCGAGGACCTGCCCCACCTCCTCGTCCGCGAGCCCCTCCAGCCCCCGCAGCACATGGGCGGCCCGGCCGGGGCCCGACACCTCGGAGAGGGCCCGCTCCAGGGCCAGTTCGTCCGCCCCGCAGGAATGCGGGAACAGCCGCAGCCCCCACACCTGCGGCAGCAGCGGCGGCAGCTGCACGCGCCGGGGCCGCGCGAACCGGCGCAGCGGCAGGCCCGCCGTGAGCGCCGAGCGCACCACCCGCAGCCGTACGTACGCGTAGGCGCACCCCGGGTCCCCGTGCGGCGCTCCGGCGTGCTCCGGGGTGTGCGCCCGGGGCAGGGACCGCTGGACCAGCCAGTGCGCGGTCAGCACCCGGCGGTTGCGGCCCAGCGAGGGCGGCAGCACGAGGTAGCCGATCCGGGCCAGTCGCGCGTAGTGCTCGGTGAGGGCGGCCTCGGCCCGCTCGGCGTCGGTCAGCTCCGCCGGTTCCCCGGGAAGGCGGGCGGCGGACGGCGGTTCAGCTCGCAGTGGGGGCACATTCAGCTGAACGAGCGAATGGTGGGATGGTCACTCCGGCGCGCCCTGGGGGCGCACGCCTTCCGGCGCGCGCGGGTCCGGCCAACGGGCCTCGCACGGAACCGTGGTCACCCATGATGATGACGGTATGACTTCCCGTGCGCGGACACCACCCTTCTCGCGGATACCGCCCGACTCGCAGTCGCGGTCCGACTCGCAGGCGCGGTCGTTCGACGCGGCGGCCGCCGTCTACGCGGACAGCCGCCCGTCCTACCCTCCGTCGCTCCTCGACGCCGTCGAGGAACTGGCCGGCTTCGGTCTCGCGGGCACTCGCGTCGCGGACGTCGGGGCGGGAACCGGCCTCGGCACCGCACTCCTGCACGCACGCGGGGCCCGGGTGACCGCCGTGGAGCCGGGCGCCGGCATGGCGGCGGAGTTCCGCCGCGCCCTGCCCGAGGTCCCGCTCGTGCGGGGCGACGGCGACCGCCTTCCGCTGCGGTCCGGGTCCTGCGACCTGGTGACGTACGCCCAGGCCTGGCACTGGACCGACCCGGAGCGCTCCGTACCGGAAGCGCGCCGGGTGCTTCGCCCCGGCGGCGCCCTGGCGCTCTGGTGGAACGACTCGGACGCCACCGTGCCGTGGACGGCGCAGCAGGACGCCCGGCTGCGCCGCTTCTTCGGGGCCGCCGAGGCCCCGGCCGTGACCGGCGGATTCGCCCGCGAACTGCCCGTGGGGCCGGACTTCACCACCCGCCTGCTGCCCTGGAGCCGCCGGGTCTCCCTCGACACCCACCTGGCCAACCTGGGCAGCTACTCGGACTTCCTGATGATCGGCCCGGAGGCGGCCCGGGTCTTCCTCGACCCGGAACGCGAGCGGCTGGCCGCGCTCTTCCCGGACGGCATGGTGGAGGAGCGCTATGTGGTGAGCCTGGCCGTCGCCCGCCTCTGAGCACACGGCCCCGCGACCACCCGCCCACGCGGCTCGGGCGAGGGCCGCCGAGGGCCGGTTCGCGGGCTGAGCGACGGCAACGGGCCCCTGGCACAGTGCCAGGGGCCCGTCCCCGGAATCGGCCGCCGGGTCAGCCCCGCAGGTAGGCCAGGTCCTCGTCGCCGAGCACCAGACCGCCCGCCGCGCAGTTCTCCTCCAGGTGGTCGAGGGAACCGGTGCCGGGAATCGCCAGCACCGACGGCGACAGCGCCAGCAGCGAGGCGATCTGCACCTGCGCGGGGGTCGCGCCCAGACGCGCCGCTACCTTGCCGAGCCGTTCCGTGTCGAGCGGGTTGCCGCTGCCGCCCCCGCCGAGCAGGAAGAACGGCACGAACGCGATGCCCGCCGCCTCGCACTCCGCGAGCAGCTCCGGGTCGTCCGCGTAGGAGTTCTGCACCGCCGTGACGGGCGCGACGGTTCGGGCCTCGGCGAACTGGGCGGCGTCGACGTTGCTCACGCCCAGGTGCCGGATCAGCCCCTCCTCCCGGAGCCCGGCCAGCACCTCGAACCGTTCGGCGATCGACTCTCCCCCCGGCCCGGACATCCCGCCCACCCGCAGATACACCAGGTCGAGCCGGTCCAGCCCGAGGGCGCGCAGATCCGTCTCGACCAGGCCCCGCAGCTGGTCGGGGGACGCCTGCCGGCTCGGCATCCCGTCCGGTCCGGGCAGCGGTCCGACCTTCGTCGCGATCACCAGGCCGTCGCGGTAGGGGCTCAGGGCCGTACGGATCAGCTCGTTGGCCCGCACATCCCCCCGGTTGTAGAAACCGGCCGTGTCGATGTGGTCCACGCCCAGCTCCACGGCGCGCCGCAGCACCGCGATGCCGTTCTCGGGGGTGCGGGTGGGGCCGTCGAAGGTGCTCATCGGCAGGCGCATCGCGCCGAAGCCGAGCCGGTTGATGGTGAGGTCTCCACCGAGGGAGAACGTCGTGGTCGTCATGCGTCCATGCTGTCCACCGCCGGACGGCACTGCGAGTCGGTGGCAGCATGCTGCCAGACTGGTGGGGTGCGGAACGAACAGGTGTTTTCAGTCCGAGGGGACGCGGAGCTGGTCGCGCGTGCCGGCCATCTCTTCACCTCCACGCGGACCGAGTTCGTGTGCGCCGCCCGGGACCTCAGGACCTGGGCCCAGCCCGAGGCCAGGGGAGCGGTCCAGAACCGGATGCACGCCTCGGGCCCGCCGGGTTTCGCCGTGCGCAAGCTGTTCAGTCCGCTCGCGCTGGCCGACGAGGCGGACCGCGCGCACCTGCGGGCGGTCCGGGGCCAGGGCGTGCTCGTACGGATCAGCGGCTCCGCGCTGCCGCACGAGACGATCATCATCGACCGGCGGGTCATGATCCTCGCCGGCCAGGACAGCGCGACCGGCCGCGAGTACACCGTGACGACGTCGCAGACCCTGGTCGACGGCGTCCACTCGCTGTTCTCGGCGATCTGGGACACCGCCGTCGACCCCGACACCTATCTGCGCGAGAACGTCCCCCACCTCGACGCCGACGGCCGCGCGATCCTCCAGGCCCTCGGCTCGGGACTCACCGACGCGTCGGCGGCCGGACAGCTCGGCCTCTCGGTGCGCACCTACCGGCGGCGCGTCGCCGAGCTCATGGCCGCGCTGGACGCCGCCTCCCGCTTCCAGGCCGGGCTACGGGCGGGCGAGCTCGGCCTGCCCCGCTGACACCACGGACGGCGTGTGCGTGGACCGCGTGTGCGTCGACCGCGCGTGCACGGACCGCGCGTGCATGGACCGGCGTACACGCCCCGGCTGTCAGCGACGACGGGGCGGGGGGCGGGGGACAACCCCCCGCCCCGTCGAGCCGTCGGCCTCACCACGCAGCGTCTCAGGGGGCGTACTTGTACCCCACGCGCCGGACGGTCTGGATCGCGTGGCGGTACTCGGCGCCGAGCTTCCGGCGCAGCCGGGCGACATGGACGTCGACGGTCCGCCCGTCACCGACGTGTCCGTACCCCCACACCGTGGTCACCAGCTGATCGCGGCTGTGGACCCGGTGCGGATGCGCCACCAGGTGGGCCAGCAGCTCGAATTCGAGGTACGTGAGGTCCAGGGTGACCCCGTCCACGGACGCGGTGCGCCGAGTGGAGTCGATCACCACCGGACCGGCGGCGGGAGCGGGCGCGGCCGGCTCCGGCACCACGTGACGGTGCTGGGCAGAGGCGACCGCCCCGGCCAGCGCCGGCTGCTGGTCGGCGGGGACCAGCACCAGGTAACCGACCATCGGAGGCCGGCCGGGCAGGGCCGGAAGCGTGTGCTGCGGTGCCGGCAGCCAGGTCGCGCCCGGCGGCAGGAAGCCCGCCACGTCAGGGACCTCGACGACCTCGTCCCGGTCGACGGCACGCAGGCGGTGCCGGTTCGGGGAGGGGGTGTTGCGGGAGGCGTCCGCCGCCACTGCGGCGGAAGCGGTGGAGAAGGCACGGGTGTTCGCCATGGGGAGTCAGCTCTTTCGCGCGAGGAGTCGTCGTGGGACGTACGTCGTGCGCGCGGGCCGAAGACCGTTGATGAGCGGCTTTAGAGGGCCTGCGCGTTCCACACGCGGCAACACACCCGGTCGAAGTCATGGTGTTGACGGGAGGGCCAGAAAGGCTCGAGGTCGCTGCGACCCGATGCGATGTGCTGGAAGCTGGCCATGCCCCCATTGAAGCAGAGATTTCGACGGCGCAGGAGTGCCCTCTCACCCGTCGATACGGTCCCTGTCCGATACGCGCCGTACACGGACCCGGCGACGGCGTACCGGCCGGTCCCGGCCAGGGCGGTCCGGCGGCCCGCCCGCCCTCTCAGGCGGCTCGATCCGACCGCCTCGGCACGGGGACACCGACACCAGAGGGGCGTCCACCGGACCCGGATCCGGTGGACGCCCCTCACCGCGGCTTCGCGGGCGCGGATCAGACCTGGTCGGCCTTCTCCAGCGCGGTGCAGCAGGTGTCGACGATCAGCCGCGTGACGACGTACGGGTCGACGTTGGCGTTGGGGCGGCGGTCCTCGATGTAACCCTTGCGGTCCTGCTCGACCTGCCACGGGATGCGGACCGACGCGCCGCGGTTCGAGACGCCGTAGCTGTACTCGTTCCACGGGGCGGTCTCGTGCAGCCCGGTCAGGCGGTCGTCGATGCCCGCGCCGTAGTTCTTGACGTGGTCCAGCGGCTTGGAGCCCTCACCCAGCGACTCGCACGCCGTGATGATCGCGTCGTACCCCTCGCGCATCGCCTTGGTGGAGAAGTTGGTGTGCGCGCCCGCCCCGTTCCAGTCGCCCTTGACCGGCTTCGGGTCCAGCGTCGCGGACACGCCGAAGTCCTCGGCGGTGCGGTAGAGCAGCCAGCGGGCGATCCACAGCTGGTCGGAGACCTCCAGCGGGGACAGCGGGCCCACCTGGAACTCCCACTGGCCCGGCATGACCTCGGCGTTGATGCCGGAGATCCCCAGACCCGCCTCCAGGCAGTTGTCGAGGTGCTTCTCGACGATGTCACGGCCGAAGATCTCGTCCGAGCCGACACCGCAGTAGTAACCGCCCTGCGCGGCCGGGAAGCCGCCCTCGGGGAAGCCCAGCGGACGGTGGCCGTCGAAGAAGGTGTACTCCTGCTCGATGCCGAAGACCGGCTGCTGGCCCTCGAACCGCTCGGCGACCGGGCGCAGTTCCGCGCGGGTGTTGGACTCGTGCGGCGTCATGTCGATGTCGAAGACCTCGCACAGCACGAGGACGTCGTCGCCGCCGCGGATCGGGTCCGGGCAGGAGAAGACCGGCTTCAGCACCCGGTCGGAGGCGTGGCCCTCGGCCTGGTTGGTGCTCGAACCGTCGAAGCCCCAGATGGGCAGGTCCGCCACGTCCTGGGTGGGGCTCCCGGCCATGATCTTCGTCTTGGAGCGAAGCTTGGCGGTCGGCTCGGTGCCGTCGATCCAGATGTACTCAGCCTTGAACGTCACGGAAGCCATCCTTTGCGGGCGCTGCGGTCTATACGGCGCAGCTTGGCAAGACGCGATTTCCCGGCCGTTGCCCGTAGGTGAACCCGGTGTTACCGGTGTTTCCCGGAGGTGTCGGCGGACCGGTGCCCGCTGCCCGGAGGCGTCCCGCGCCGTGGCGGACCGGATACGGTCCACGACGCCGACCTCACCCGGGCACACTGGCCGCATGACCACATCAGCCACCTCCGGCCCGCCCGCCCCCGGTACACCGATGCGCATCGGTCTCGTCGGGGCGGGCCCCTGGGCCCGCATGACGCACGCCCCCGCGCTCGCCGACCACCCCGGTGCCGTACTCGGCGGCGTCTGGGGGCGCCGGCCCGAGGCGGCCGAGGAGCTCGCCGCCGCCCACGGCACCGAGGCGCACACCGGTGAGGCGGGCCTCGACGCGCTGTTCGCCGCGAGCGACGCGGTGGCCTTCGCCCTGCCGCCGGACGTCCAGGCGCCGCTGGCCGCCCGGGCGGCCGCGGCCGGCTGCCACCTGCTGCTGGACAAGCCGGTGGCCACCACCGTGGCGGGCGCCCGGGAGGTAGCCGAGGCCGCCGCCCGCGCCCAGGTCGCCTCCGTGGTCTTCTGCACCCTGCGCTTCGCCGCCGGGTCCGCCGACTGGATCGCCGCACAGGTGGCGACGGGCGGCTGGTTCACGGCCCGCGCACAGTGGCTGGCCGCCCTGTACGCCCCCGGCGGCGGCAACGCGTTCGCCGCCTCGCCGTGGCGCCGTGAGAAGGGCGGCCTGTGGGACTGCGGCCCGCACGCCCTCTCGGTGCTGATCCCCGTCCTGGGCGACGTGACGGAGGTGGTGGCGGCCCGCGGGCCGGCCGACGCCACGCATCTGCTGCTCCGGCACGCCTCCGGTGCGTCCAGCACGCTCACCCTCGCCCTGGACGCGCCGCAGGCCGCGGCGGGCACGGAGGTCGAGTTCCGGGGCGAGCACGGGGTCTCTGCCCTGCCCGAACGCGGCGGCAGCGCCCAGGACGCCTTCCGGGCGGCCGTGGACGCGCTGATCACCGCGGCCCGCACCGGGGTGGCCCATCCCTGTGACGTACGGTTCGGGCTGCGGCTCACCGAGGTGCTGGCCCAGGCCGAGGCGCAGCTGGGCCCGGTAGGCGCCTGAACGGCGGCCCGGGAGGGCGGCGGTCAGGCGGCGCCGCCGTCCTCCCGGGCCAGTGCGGCGTGCGCCCCCAGCAGGAACCGCCGCACGGCCGCCGCCTCCCGCGCGTCGAAGGTGCGCAGCAGCTCCACCATGCCCGTCAGCCAGGGCCCGAAGAACTCCTGCCCCAGCTCCACGGCCCGCGCGTCGACCGCGAGCAGCACCCGCCGGCGGTCGTCCGTGTCCCGGACACGGGTGAGGTGGCCGAGGCGGACCAGCCGGTCGATGAGGGCGGTGGTCCCCGCGGAGTTGAGCCCGAGCTGCGCACCCAGCCATCCGGCGGTCGCCGGGGTGCCCGAACGCGCGGCGTCCAGCAGGCAGATCAACGCCCGCACGTCGGTGGGGTGCATCCCGTGGCGGGCCGCGAACTCCCCCTGGCGCAGGCCGAATTCGACCGACACCCGGCGCAGCAGGTGGACGGTCTCCATCTCCGGCCCCGGTGTCCGGACCGCGTTCCCGTCTTCGCTCATCCCTCTATTTTATCTCGCTCAGCGAGGTAATGTGCGGGCAGGAGGTATCCATGAGTCACGCACCACGGACCGCACCGGCCCCCCGGTCCTTCCTCGCGGCGTACGACGACGTCCTCGCCGCCCGCTGGCCCGCCGGGACGACGGCCACCCGGATCCCCACCCCGTACGGCACCACCCACGTCAACAGCTGCGGCCCCGAGGACGCCCCGCCCCTCGTCCTGCTGCCCGGCGGCGGGGCCACCTCCACCGTCTGGTTCGCCCAGGCCGCCCACCTCGCGCGCACGCACCGCGTCCACGCCCCGGACCTGATCGGCGACCCGGGCCGCAGTACGACGGGGGAGCGCCCGCTGCGCACGGCGGCCGATCTGGCGGCCTGGCTCGACGCCGTACTGGACGCGCTGGGCGCGGACCGCCCCGCGCTCTGCGGCCACTCCTACGGCGGCTGGATCGCCCTGCGCCACGCCCTGCACGCGCCCGGGCGGGTCAGCCGGCTGGTCCTCGTGGACCCGACCCAGTGCTTCGCCGGATTCCGCCCCGGATACCTGCTGCACGCCCTGCCGATGCTGCTCCGCCCCACCGCCCGCCGCACCCGCGCCTTCCTGGCCTGGGAGACCGGAGGAGCGGCCCTGGATCCCGCCTGGGCGCGGTTGCGGGACGAGGCCGCCGCCTTCCCCACCGCCCGCCCGGTCACCGGCCCGCGCCCCTCACCCGAGGAGCTTCGCGGCCTCACCACCCCGGCCCTCGTCCTGCTCGCCGAACGCGGCCGGGCCCACGACAGCGCCGCCGTGGCCGCCACCGTGCACCGGCTGCTCCCGCACGCGGAGACCGCGACGCTCACCGGTGCCACCCATCACTCGCTGCCGTCGCACGGTCCCGGCGCGGCCGAACTCAACCGCCGCGCCGAGGAGTTCCTCACCGCGCCAGCGCGTCCCTGACCGCCTCCCCCGACCGGGCCACCACGGCGCTCCCGTCCTGAGCGGTGATGATCGGCCGCTGGATCAGCTCGGGGTGCTCGGTCAGCGCCGTGATCCACCGCTCCCGCGACGCGGCGTCCCGGGGCCACTCCTTGACGCCCAGCTCCTTGGCGTCGGCCTCCCCCGTCCGCGTGATGTCCCACGGTTCGAGCCCGAGCCGGCCGAGCACGTCCCGGATCTCGTCGGGGGAGGGGACGTCCTCCAGGTAGCGGCGGACGGTGTAGTCGGCGCCCTCGGAGTCGAGCAGACTCAGGGCGCCACGGCACTTCGAGCAGGCCGGGACGATCCAGATCTCCATGGGGTCCAGGGTACGGGAGTGGCCCGCCCAAACAGCCTCTGGCCAGGGCGGATTGTCAGTGGTGGACGGTAAGATGGAGGCAGTTCGTGAGGGTTCCACCACTGTGCCAGGAGGTTGCCCATGGCCGTTGCCACCGCCACGACCGAGCCGCTGCACCAGCCCCTGCGAAAGAGGCCGCTCCCCGCGGGACGGCCCCGCGAGTGGTACGTCTCGCACAACCGCCGCCTCAAGGCCATGCGCCTGGCGATAGCCCTGCTCGACACCGGGGTGTACCACCCGTCGAGCGCCGACAACGACCGGATCCACGCGATGGCCGACCGCCTCGCCATCCACCCGCCGTCCGACACCACCTGCCGCATGGTCCGCGCCCTGATCCGCTACGGCCGCTGAGCGCCGCCCGTGCCCCCGGAGCGACCACCGGGGGCACGGACCCGCCCGTACCCGCCGGATGCCACACTGCACGCCATGTCTCTCAGCGCACTCACCCTCGCCCGCTGGCGCACCCTGGACCGGGACACGGCGACGCGGTACGCCGAGGAGGCCGCCCGCCGGGTCGACGGCCGGCTCGTCCGGCTGGACGGCACCCCGCACCCCGACGGCACCACGCACCGTGCCCTGATCGAACGGGACGGTGAGGCCTACGCGTTGATACCCGGCGGCGAGGTCGCCCTCGGCTTCGACCCCCACGCCTGGCGCCCCCTGCCCGAACAGCTCGTCTCGTACCGCGAGGAGAGCCTGGCGGGCGGCTTCGGCTTCGACGAGGACCCACGCGACCACCTGGCGCGCGTGATGAGCCCCCGCCGCACGGTGACGCTGCCCACCGTCCTCATGGCCGTGGAAGCGGGCAGGCTCGTCGAGGCGCCGGACCTCGTCCCGGCGCTGCTCGCCGAGCGCGGCCTCAGGCTCCCCGGGCCCGACGCGTGGGAGCACGCCTGCGGCGCGGGCGCCACGACCCTCTTCCGCTGGGGCGACGCCGTACCGGCCGCCACCTCCCCGTACGGGACCGGTGCCTCCGGCCCGCACCGCCGTCCCAACGCGTTCGGGCTGCGCATCGCCTTCGACGTCTACGACACCGCGGAGATGACCTCCGACCCCGGTTCCGTATACGGCGGGGACGGCGGCGAGGCGGTCTGCGGCGGCTACGGCACGTTCCTGGAGTGGCTTCCCCTGGCCACCGCCAACCGCAACCCCTCCATGGCCGACTTCCTCAACGGCCCGGAGGGCGAGGACATGTACGAGGACTTCAACGCCCGCCCGGTCATCGACCTGGACTGAGCGGCACCGCCGCCTCCGCGCGTCTTCGCGCACGCCGCGACCGCCGCACCCCTCCAGGCACCCACACAGCGGCGCCCACCGGCACGAGCACCGGCGCCCACGGCACCCGCCCCCGTCACCAGCCCGACACGATCGCGGCGGGCGGATCGGGGGACCGCGGCGACCCATGGCCGCGCCGTCTTCGAGGAAGTCCGGCATCCGCCGATGGCAGAGCGCACCGCGTCCGGGCACCGGCGTCCGGACCCGCGCCCGGGGGCGGCTCCGTGCGCCCGCACCGGACGAATCGGTCCGGTCAGGGAGGCGTCGGCCGGAGCCCGCCGAGGATCGTCCCGACCAGGTCCTCGGCGCGCTCCGGGGACGTGTCGGCGTTCCCCGTGAGCAGCTGGTAGAGCAAGGCGCCGATCAGGGCGTCGGCGACGGCCTCCAGGCTGCGGTCGGCCCGCACCTGTCCGGCGGCCACACCCGCCCACAGCCGTTCGACCAGGGCCCGGTGCCGTGGGCCCGTGAGCCGGCGGTACAGGGTGTCGCCGGCGCCGGGGCTCTCCGCCGCCGCGGCCGTCAGCGCGAGGAGCAGGGGGGTGATGCCGGGTGCGGCCATCTTCTCGGCGTACGCCCGCGCCCACGCCCGGAGGTCGCGTCCGACGTCGCCGGTGTCGGACGGCTCCTCCACCGGCTCGTCGGCGCCGAACGCACCACTGTGCAGGACGGCGTCGGCGACGAGGGCGCCCTTCGACGACCAGCGACGGTAGACGGTCGGCTTGCCCACCCCCGCCTCGGCGGCCACGGCCTCCATCGACACCCCGGCGTATCCGCCCTGCCCGAGCAGCTTCCGGGCGGCCTCCAGGATCGCCTGATCCGTGGCGGCCTTCCGGGGCCGGCCGCGCTTGGGGGTCTCGCTCATGCGGGAAGTCTAGCCACTTACCTCTCCATTACGAAACGGTCCGTAATCTATAGCGATGACGTCCCGGGTACCGCCCTGGACAGCCGCTCACCCAGGAGGCAATCATGCCCCAGCACATAGCCGTGATCATCGGAGTCGGAGGCATGGGACAGGCCATCGCCCGCCGCCTCGACCCCGCCTCCCACCTGCTGCTCGCCGACTTCGACGCGGACCTCCTCGACGGGGCGGCCGGCCGGCTCGCCGACGAGGGCTACACCCTCACCCGGCAGACCGTCGACGTGTCCGACCGGGCCTCGGTCGGCGCACTGGCCGAGACGGCGTCCGCACTGGGCGAGGTCCGCACCGTCGTACACACCGCGGGCCTCTCCCCGGTCCAGGCGCCCGTGCCGGCGATCCTCGCCGTCGACCTCCTCGGAGTCGCCCTGGTCCTGGAGGAGTTCGGCGCGGTCGTCGCGGAGGGCGGGGCGGGCCTGGTCATCTCCAGCATGGCCGGCCACGGCCATCCCGGCCTCACCCCCGAACAGGCCCGGGAGCTGACCACCACCCCCACCGACCGACTGCTCTCCCTCCCGCTGACCGCCCAGGCCAACTTCCCCCACCCCGGGGCCGCCTACAGCTTCGCCAAGAAGGTGAACCAGCTCCACGTCCAGGCGGCCAGCACCACCTGGGGCACCAGGGGCGCCCGGATCAACTCCATCAGCCCCGGAGTGATCTCCACCCCCATGGGCCGGCAGGAACTGGCCGGAGAACACGGCGCCCAGATCAGGGCCATGATCGAGTCCTCCAACGCCCGCCGGCCCGGCACCCCGGCCGACATCGCCGCCGCCGCGGAGTTCCTGCTCGGCCCGGCCGCCACCTTCATCTCCGGCACGGACCTCCTCGTCGACGGAGGCGTCATCGCCGCCGCCCTCCGCGGCTGACCGACGCAGGCCCCGCCCCCATCACGCAACGGGCGGGGCCCGGTCCCTCCTCAGTCGACAGGAGCGCCGTCCTGCGTGGGCGGTCGGCCCGGTGGCACCGACGCAGCGGCCGATCGTGCGGCCGTGGTCCCGGGCCCGGCGGCGGCCCCTTGGAGGGATGCGGCGAGAATGCGGCATACCTCGACCCGCTGGTCCGGATCGCAGCCGCGCATCAAACGTTCGAGACGGCGGAGGACAGCGATGTCCCGTTGGCAGCGGACCACCACACCGAGGACCAGGCACACGGTCACAACGAGCACCGTCACCGCGGGACTCACGAGGAGTAACCCTTCTCGATGGAGTCGGTGATCTTCTGGGCGCTGGGCCCACTGTCGTACTGACACGCGGAATGGCGCCGCACGATCACGGTGTGACCGCCCAGGCGTGCGGAATGGGCAGAGGTCAGTTCGATCGTCTCGCTCGGTGGCAGCCCGTCGACGAACCCGTGGGCCAACAGCGCGGCGCAGTAGGCCTCAACGGTGTCACCACAGCACCACTCGATGACCAGATCACCGGAGTGGTGGGTGTAGCAGTTGGCGAACCCGTGAGGAGCGGACGCCCGGTTGACGAGGCCCGGACGACGCAGGACACGACTCAGCATCAAGTCCCGGACCGCTGCGTCAGGGACCGTGGGCCACGCCCCGGCCCAGCCCTCGGCCTCCTCGTGCTCCTCGGACGAGAGGTCGCCCAACGGGCGCGTCCACAGTGGGGTCTCTCCCTCCTCGGCGGTCGGCAGGCGCCAGGCCCGGCCGTCGGAGGTCTCCGCGAAGACACGCGCCGAACCGGAGGAGTCCTGGAGGACGATTCCACCGTCCACCGGCCGCACACGCAGGCCGGGCACCCCGCGGAGGCCGCCGTAGGAATCGTCGAGCCGTGGAAGGAGTTCTCGAAGTACTTCGTCCGCCATGGTCGGCTCGACGGTCAACCCGAGGTGTCCGGGCGCCGTCTGAGCGCCCTGGACTCCGAGGAGAGCGCCGTTGAGCTGACGGTCCTGGAAGCGGCTCGCCAGGACATGGGCCATGTGCGCCTCCAGGCGGCGCTGACGAGGCTCCGAGGCGTCGGCGATCGGCTGGGGGAGGCGCACCCGCACCTGCTTGGCCAGCCTGGACGCGGTCGACTGCGTCAGCGCGGTCCGGCGACGGATCTGCTTGGCCAGACGGCTGCTGTTGCGCGACTTGGACATACGTCATCCCTCCTACAGGCCGCCCGGCAACGGCAGGAAAGACTGAACGGATGTCCTTCGGTGCTACGTGACTTCCACTTGCGGAGACTCTCCGGAGCCCTCTGCTCACCCCGGTGCCGGGACCGAGTGGTGTGAGACACGCTGCCGCAACAACGCCCGGCCCAGATTACCGCACGAGGTGACACACGAGAGGGCCGTCACCCCGGTACGGGATGACGGCCCTGGAGACCCGCTCGTGGCGGCGCGTCAGGTGCCTGTACGGCCGGTGGGCACGCGCCGCACGCGACGCCCGGAACCAGCCGGAGTACAGGCCACCCGCCTGCGCGCTCTAGAGGTCGAAGTACAGCTCGAACTCGTGCGGGTGCGGCCGCAGCTGGATCGGGGCGATCTCGTTCGTGCGCTTGTAGTCGATCCACGTCTCGATCAGGTCCGGCGTGAAGACACCGCCGGCCTGGAGGTACTCGTGGTCCTGCTCCAGCGCGTCGAGGACCGCCGGGAGCGACGTCGGGACCTGCTGGACGCTCGCGTGCTCCTCGGGAGCCAGCTCGTAGAGGTCCTTGTCGATCGGCTCCGGCGGCTCGATCTTGTTCTTCACGCCGTCCAGGCCGGCCATCAGCAGCGCCGAGAACGCCAGGTACGGGTTGGACGACGGGTCCGGGGCGCGGAACTCGACGCGCTTGGCCTTCGGGTTGGAGCCCGTGATCGGGATGCGCATCGCGGCGGAGCGGTTGCGCTGCGAGTACACCATGTTGACCGGCGCCTCGAAGCCCGGGACCAGGCGGTGGTAGGAGTTCACCGTCGGGTTGGTGAACGCCAGCAGCGACGGGGCGTGCTTCAGGATGCCGCCGATGTAGTAGCGCGCCATGTCCGAGAGGCCCGCGTAACCCTGCTCGTCGTAGAAGAGCGGGGAGCCGCCCGACCACAGGGACTGGTGGACGTGCATGCCCGAGCCGTTGTCACCGAAGATCGGCTTCGGCATGAAGGTCGCGGTCTTGCCGTTGCGCCAGGCGACGTTCTTCACGATGTACTTGAAGAGCATCAGGTCGTCGGCCGCGGCGAGCAGCGTGTTGAACTTGTAGTTGATCTCGGCCTGGCCGGCGGTGCCGACCTCGTGGTGCTGGCGCTCGACCTGAAGGCCGTTCTTGTCCAGCTCCATCGAGATCTCGGCACGCAGGTCGGCGAAGTGGTCGACCGGCGGGGTCGGGAAGTAGCCGCCCTTGTAGCGGACCTTGTAACCCCGGTTGTTCTCCAGCGCACCGGTGTTCCAGGCGCCGGCCTCGGAGTCGATGTGGTAGAAGCTCTCGTTCGCCGACGTCTGGAAGCGGACGTTGTCGAAGACGTAGAACTCGGCCTCCGGGCCGAAGTACGCGGTGTCCGCGATGCCGGTCGAGGAGAGGTACGCCTCGGCCTTCTTGGCCACGTTCCGCGGGTCACGGCTGTACTGCTCACCGGTGATCGGGTCGTGGATGAAGAAGTTGATGTTCACCGTCTTGTCGCGGCGGAACGGGTCGACCCGGGCCGTCGACAGGTCGGCGCGCAACGCCATGTCCGACTCGTGGATCGCCTGGAATCCGCGGATCGACGAGCCGTCGAAAGCCAGTTCCTCGGCCGGGTCGAAGGTCGCCGCGGGGATGGTGAAGTGCTGCATCACACCCGGCAGGTCGCAGAACCTGACGTCGACGAACTTGACGTCGTTGTCGGCGATGTACTTCTGGACTTCGTCGGCGTTCTGGAACATCCAACTCCTCCTACTCCCGACCCGGGAAAGGGCGGGGTTGCAGCTCGTTGTGTGGCCAGTGCGGTGGCACACGCTGGCCCCGACCATAGGCAGGCAGGATTTCTCCAGCATGACCCATTTGTTTCGCTCAAGTTAACCAGCCCGGTTGTGGGCGGCACCTCAGCGACGTGTTCCTGTGCCCCGCCCGGCCGGGTGCAAACGCGGGCGCAGTACCGTGGACGGGTGGACAACAGGCAAGTAATCGGATCGTGGCTGTCCGGCCCCCGCGCGGCCGCGGAAGAGATGGGTGCGGACTTCGGTTACCGGGGCCGGCGCCTCGGTCTGCCCCAGGAGGGCCCGGGGTCGGTGGCCCCCCTCGGCCGGCGCTTCGGCGCCCTCTTCATCGACTGGGCCGCCTGCATGCTGATCGCATACGGGCTGTTCGCCCGCGGTGACCAGCAGAGCGCCGGCAACTGGGCGCTCGGCGTCTTCCTCGTCCTGAGCGTGGTCACCGTCACCACCGTCGGCTCCACCCCGGGCAAGCGCATCTGCGGCCTGCGGGTCATCGCCGAGGACGGCAGTCGACTCGGCGCCGGACGGGTCCTCCTGCGGACCGTGCTGCTCCTGCTGGTGATCCCGGCCCTGGTCTGGGACCGCGACAGCCGCGGCCTCCACGACCGGCTCTCCCGCGCGGTCCAGGTGCGTATCTGAGCCCGAGCGGCGGCAGGTCCACGGACGACGCCGTCGGCACGGCCCGGAAGTCCCGCCTGCCCGGCGGAGGACGGCGCTACTCGCGGAACACCCCGTGAGCGACGGACCGCGCGGGACGACAGACCGCGAAGGAAGAGGGGCGGCCCGGGACGATGTTCCGTCCGGGGCCGCCCCTCTTCACGTTCCGTACCGCTCAGCGCATCTTTCCGCCGCGCGGCATCCGCATGCCCTTCGGCATCGGGCCCTTCGGCAGCGGCATGTTGCTCATCAGGTCGCCCATCGCCCGCAGCCGGTCGTTGGCCGCGGTGACCTGCGGGCCGGTCAGCACCCGGGGGAGCTTCAGCATCGTGGTGCGCACCTTCTTCAGCGGCACCTGGCCCTCGCCGTCGCCGACGATGATGTCGTGCACCGGCACGTCCACCACGATCCGGGCCATCCGCTTCTTCTCGGCGGCCAGCAGGCTCTTCACCCGGTTCGGGTTGCCCTCGGCCACCAGCACGATGCCCGCCTTGCCGACGGCCCGGTGGACGACGTCCTGGCTGCGGTTCATCGCGACCGCCGGAGTCGTGGTCCAGCCACGGCCCACCCGGTCGAGCACGGCCGCGGCAGCGCCCGGCTGTCCCTCCATCTGCCCGAAGGCCGCCTTCTCGGCACGCCGCCCGAAAATGATCGCCATCGCGAGGAAGGCCAGGACGAAGCCCAGGATGCCCGCGTAGATGGGATGACCGATCAGGAAACCGATCGCGAGGAAGACACCGAAGGTGACGATTCCCACACCCGCGACGACGAGACCCACCTTGGGGTCGGTCCGCCTGGTCATCTTGTAGGTCAGGGCGATCTGCTTGAGCCGCCCCGCGTTCTCGGCGCTGTCCGCGCCTTCAGTGTTTGCCTTCCTCGCCATGCAGCGAAGTTTACGTGGCCCCGGAGTGACCTAGGAACGCTGGGCGGCCACAGCCCGCAGGACGTGCTCGGCCTCGACCCGGTCCTTGGCCCTGCGGCGGTCCTCCAGGACCGCGTTCCAGGCATTGCGGCGCGCGGTGCGCTGGCCGCTGCTCAGCAGCAGCGACTCCACGGCGCGCAGGGCGGTGGTGACGGACGGGAGCGCGTGGGCTCGGACCGGTGCGGCGTGCATGGCGGATGTTCCCCCTCGGAGCGGATGCGCGCGCGGCGCGCACTGAGTAGCGGGAAGCAGTGACGGCGGCGGCCGTGGGAAGCCGCTGCTGTCCGTGTACCTAGGGTCACTGCTCGGTGTTACCAGTGCATGACCGGTCGGTCAAACACCAATGAAACCCTGATTGCGGCGGCACGCACGCCGACGCGGCCCATACGGGCCCCCGACCTGCGGGGGGCGTACGGGCCGCGTCGATGCGGTCCTCACCGTTCAGTGGTCCCTTGTGCGCCGATTCACACGGCGGGGGCGGACGCCTGGGCTCCGGACGTCGCCGCCGCGGTCCCGCCGCGACGCTCGACCGCCTGCTGGAAGAGGCGTCCCGCGCGGTACGAGGAGCGCACCAGCGGACCCGACATGACACCGGAGTACCCGATGGCGTCGGCCTCGTCCTTGAGCTCCACGAACTCGTGCGGCTTCACCCAGCGCTCGACGGGGTGGTGCCGGGGGGAGGGCCGCAGGTACTGCGTGATCGTGATGAGCTCGCATCCCGCGTCGTACAGGTCCTTCAGCGCCTCGCTGACCTCCTCGCGGGTCTCGCCCATGCCGAGGATCAGGTTCGACTTGGTCACCAGACCGGCCTCGCGGGCACGCGTGATGACCTCGAGGGAGCGCTCGTAGCGGAAGCCGGGGCGGATCCGCTTGAAGATGCGGGGCACCGTCTCGACGTTGTGGGCGAGCACCTCGGGACGCGAGGAGAAGACCTCGGCGAGCTGCTCGGGCACCGCGTTGAAGTCGGGGATCAGCAGCTCGACCTTGGTCCCGCCCGCCTCCCGCTCGGCCGTCAGCGCGTGGATCTGGCGGACCGTCTCCGCGTACAGCCAGGCGCCGCCGTCCTCCAGGTCGTCGCGGGCGACGCCGGTGATGGTGGCGTAGTTGAGGTCCATCGTGACCACGGACTCGCCCACGCGGCGCGGCTCGTCACGGTCCAGGGCCTGCGGCTTCCCCGTGTCGATCTGGCAGAAGTCACAGCGCCGGGTGCACTGGTCCCCGCCGATGAGGAAGGTGGCCTCGCGGTCTTCCCAGCATTCGAAGATGTTGGGGCAGCCGGCCTCCTGGCAGACCGTGTGCAGACCCTCGCTCTTCACGAGCTTCTGCAACTGGTTGTACTCGGGGCCCATCTTCGCCCGGGTCTTGATCCACTCGGGCTTGCGCTCGATGGGGGTCTGGCTGTTCCGGACCTCCAGGCGCAGCATCTTGCGCCCGTCGGGTGCGACAGCGGACACTCCGGCACTCCCCTTTGCTTTCACTGCATTGGATTCTTCGGCGAACACCAGGGTACGCCCGTCGTTAGAACGGTCTTACGTCTGCCCAACCTGTGGCCGAGGGGGCCTATTCCCCGGGGCCCGGTCAGGCGGGGGCGGCGGCCCTCGGCTCCTCGATGACCCGGGGCGCGAGTTCCGCGTTCTCGAGGACGTCCCGCAGGTGCCTCTCCACGACCGGCAGGACGTCCGCGATCGTGACCTCACGGCCCAGTTCGTACGCGAGCGAGGTGACGCCCGCGTCCCTGATCCCGCACGGCACGATCCGGTCGAACCAGGTGTTGTCGGGGTTCACGTTGAGGGAGAAGCCGTGCATCGTCACGCCCTTGGCGACCCGGATGCCGATCGCCGCCAGCTTGCGGTCCTCGCGGCGCTGGCCGGCGTTGGACGGCGCGTACTCCGGGCCGTTCAGCCGGGCGTCGAACTCCTCGTCGTGCAGGCGCGGATCGAAGTCGAGCGACAGCCCGCCCGGCGAGGGGCGTTCCTCGACCGGGTCACCGAGCACCCAGACGCCGCTGCGGCCCTCGACCCGGGAGGTCTCCACGCCGAACTCGGCGGCCGTGCGGATCAGCGCGTCCTCCAGCCGGCGTACGTGCGCGACCACGTCGACCGGGCGCGGCAGCTTCTGGATGGGGTAGCCGACGAGCTGGCCGGGTCCGTGCCAGGTGATCTTCCCGCCCCGGTCGACGTCGATGACCGGGGTGCCGTCCAGCGGACGTTCGCTGTCGGTCGTGCGCCGGCCCGCCGTGTAGACGGGAGGGTGCTCCAGGAGCAGGCAGGTGTCGGGGACGGTGTCCTCGAACCGGGCGGCGTGCACCTCGCGCTGCATCTGCCAGGCCTCCTGGTAGTCGACCGCTTCCTGGCCGAATCCCACACGGACGAACCGCAGCTCACTCACTTCGGGTGCCTCCCTGTTCGCGGGTGCCGGGCGGCCGGGCGGGCCCCGGAACCACGTCACCATGCACTGATATGCGCCCTGAGCCACTGTACGACCGCTCGGCGGGCAGGGGTCCGGCAGGTTCGTCACCGACGGCCGACACCGGGGCGGGCGTCAGTGATCTACGCAGTCCCCACACGATCGGATGAATGTGGAGCGAACGCCGATACGCATGGTGGCGGGGCAGTTACATTCGCGCCGTTCCATTAGGGCCGCCGGCCCGGCCCCGAAGGCAGGAGACCGTACAGCTGATGTCGGAACGACCTCCGCAGCGCACCCCCAACCGGCGGCTCGCTGCGCTCATCGCGGAAGCCGGATTCTCCCATGCGGGCCTCGCCCGGCGGGTGGATCAGCTGGGCCTCGAACACGGACTCGACCTGCGGTACGACAAGACGTCGGTGACCCGCTGGCTGCGCGGCCAGCAGCCGCGCGGCACCACCCCCGCGCTGATCGCCGAGGTGTTCACCCGACGGCTCGGGCGTCGGCTCTCCGCACAGGACCTCGGCCTGGACGCCTGCGCTCCCGTCTACGCGGGGCTCGAATTCGCGGCCACCCCCGCCGAGGCCGTCGACATCGTCAGCGGGCTCTGGCGGAAGGACTCCGGCAGCCACGCGGAGCTGCGCAAGATCGCCTTCACCCCGGCCGGACTGGTCGTCCCCAGCCGGGACTGGCTGATCGGACGGGCCGACGAATGGGTCGGACGCGGGGAGTCCGCGGCCTCGACGGCGGGCGGGACCGGCTTACCGGGCCCACGTCCGCCCGCCGAGGCGCACGGACCGCGCGCGGCCGACGGCGCCCACCCGACGGCCGGCACCCTGTCCGGCCCCCCGCCCGGGGCGGGCGGCCACCTCGCGGCCCCAGGCCCGGCGCACGCCCCGGGCCACGCCCACGGCCCCGGTGCCCATGGAGTCAGGCCCGGATCCAGAGGGCCCGCCCCCACCCGTCCGCCCGGAGCCCCCGGGGCCGCGCACCCGGTCGTCCCCCGGCAGCGGGGCGCCGAACGGGGATCCGGCCAGCGGGTCGGCAGCGGCGACATCGCCGCCCTGCACTCGGTCGGCGACCTCTTCCGCGCCCTGGACCACGCCTACGGAGGCGGCCACGCCCGCCAGGCCCTCGTCCGGTACCTGGAACACGAGGCCGAGCCGATGCTGCGCGGCACCTACGGCGAGGCCGTCGGCCGTCGGCTGTTCTCGGCGGCCGCCGACCTGACCCGGCTGGCCGGCTGGACGTCGTACGACATCGCGGCGCACGGTCTGGCCCAGCGCTACTTCGTGCAGGCGCTGCGGCTCGCCCAGGCCGCGGGCGACCGGGCGTACGGCTCGTTCGTGCTGATCACCATGAGCCGGCAGGCCGTCTACCTCGGGCACGGCAGGGAAGCCGTCCAGCTCGCCCGGGTCGCCCAGCAGGGCATCGGGTCCTCGGCGCCGCCCGTCGTCATGGCCCTGCTGCACGCGGTCGAGGCCCGCGGGCACGGTGTGCTGGGCGAGACCAGGGCCTGCGTCGCGGCGCTCGTCCGGGCGGAGCGTGCCCTGCAGAGCGCCCGCCCCGGCGACGACGCCCCGCACTGGGCCCGCCCCTTCGACGAGGCGCAGCTCGCCGACGAGTTCGGCCACTGCCACCGCGACCTCCAGCAGTACCGGGCGGCCGCCCAGCACGCCGAGCGTTCGCTCCAGCTGCGCGCTCCGGCGTACGCCCGGAGCAGGCTGTTCTGCCGGGTGGTGCTCGCCACCGCCCGGCTCGGCCTCGGCGAGCTCGACCAGGCCTGCCTGCTGGGCGCCGAGGCGGCCCAGCAGGCGTCGGAGATGCGGTCGGTGCGGGCCACCGAGTACGTACGCGACTTCGAGCGCCGCCTGGAGCCCTACCGGGACGCCGTCGCCGTACGCGGCTACCGCGACCGGGTCGCGGCCCTGGGCTGAGCCGGCGCGGTCAGGCCGCGGCGGGCAGCGCCGTCCCGCCCACGGCCTCGTGGCGCACCCCGAGGTCCGTGAGGATCGCCGAGGCGGCCCGCCGGCCCGAGTGCAGGGCGCCCTGGACCGTACTGGTGTCACGGTGGTCGCCGCAGACGTACAGGCCGGCGAGCACCCGGACGGGCCGCTCCGGATCGTGCGGCGGCGCCATCACGGGCACCGCCTCCGGGTCGTGACGGGCCGCCAGGAGCTCCCAGTCGTGCGTCGGGGTGCCGTACAGCGTGGCCAGGTGCGCCCGGACGGTGCGGTCCAGGTCCGGCGGCGGGGGGCCGAGGACCGTGGAGGTGATCAGGGTCCGGCCGTGCGGCGCGCGTGACGGGTCGACCGCGCTCATCACGGCGGTGTGCGCCACCGGACCCGACCGGTCCGCGTCCAGCAGCAGCCGGGCTCCCGTCGGCGGGGGGACCGGGGCGGTGTGGTGGAGCACCGTCACCGGATGGAAGGCGGGCGTCCGCAGCCCCGGCAGCAGCTCGGCCGCCGCACCCGCCCCGGTCGCCAGCAGCAGGGAACGGCAGCTCAGCTCGCCGTGCTCCTTGGTGCGTACGGAGGTGATGTCGGCGGCCGTGACGTGCACCCCGGTCCGCACGGTCCCCGGCGGCAGCGCGGCCGCCAGCAGCTCGGGCAACGCCGAGGCACCGCCCGCCGGTACGCAGAGCCCGCCGCGGGCGTAACTCCGCAGGGCGAGATCGGCGCAGCGGCTCGACGTGGCGAGGACGGGATCGGAGAGCAGCGCCGAGAGCAGGGGGCGCAGGAAGCCGTCGACCGTACGGGGCGAGAGGCCGCGCGAGGTGAGGGATTCGAGCGCCGGCCGGTCGGGCCGGGCCAGGATGCGCGAGACCGGGGTGGTGGCGAGACGGGAGAGCCAGGCGCCCAGCCTGGCCTGCTCGATCGCGCCACCCAGGGGCGCGCGAGGGGCGCTCGGCCAGGAGCGTGCGGCCCTCAGCGCGCCCCTCGCGCTGCGCACGTCCCCGGCACGGTAGCGGCGACCCCGGCTGTGGACGAGCACCCCGGGGGCGAACTCCCTGAGGGCCAGCCCGTGGAGCCCCGGCATCGCGCGGAGCTCGGGACAGGCGGAACTGAGCAGAGGTCCTGTGTGGTCGAGCCGGAACCCGTCCACGTCCTCGGTGGCCATCCGCCCGCCGACGCGGGGGGCGGCCTCCAGGACACATGTGTCCACTCCTGCGCTGATCAGCTGATGGGCGGCTGTCAGGCCGGCTGTCCCGGCCCCGATGACAACCACGTCCGCGTGGTGTGCCGTGTCTGCCCTGAGCACGTGCCCCTCCCCGAGTCGGCGCGACCGCTGGGGGGCTCTTGCCCCCAACGGACCCCCGGAATGCCGGGGTCCGCGCTCGAAGCTAGGCCGGTGGCCGAGCGGAGCCCAGCCGCGCGCACCCCGGGCACCGGTGCACGGGGTCGCACAGCCGTCCGGTCAGCGCAGTGCCGCGCGGATCGTGGCGTCGATGTCGGGGAAGGCGAACGCGAAGTCCGAGTCGAGAAGTCGGCCGGGAAGCACCCGCTGGCTGCCCAGGACGTCACCGGCGAACTCGCCGAGCGCGATCCGCAGGGCGGGCGCCGGAGCGGTGAAGAGGGTCGGGCGGCGGAGCACCCGCCCCATGGCCGCCGTCACCTGGCCGTTGGTGACGGGCGCGGGCCCGGTCAGGTTGACCGGGCCGGACAGGGATTCGGTGTCCAGGATGTGCCGCATCGCCGCGATGTGGTCGTGCAGGGCGATGAAGCTCCAGTACTGCCGGCCGTTGCCCAGGCGCCCGCCGAGGCCCGCCTTGAACAAGGGGAAGAGACGGCCCCAGGCACCGCCCCCGCGGGCGACGACCAGACCGGTGCGGGCGTGCACGGTGCGGATACCGGCCTCCTCGGCGGGTGCCGTGGCCTCCTCCCACTCCACGCACACGGAGGGCAGGAACCCCTGGCCAGGGGGCGCGCTCTCGTCGACGGCCCGGTCCCCGGTGTCGCCGTAGTAGCCGATGGCGGACCCGGACAACAGCACCTTCGGCGGGGTGTCCAGGGAGGCGACGGCCTCGGCGATCGCCGCCGTGCCCAGCACCCGGCTGTCCCGGATCCGCCGCTTGTACTCCTCGGTCCACCGGTGGTCCCCGACCCCGGCACCGGCGAGATGGACGACGGCGTCGCAGCCGACCAGGCCGGCCGCGTCGACGTACTGGCGCTCGGGGTCCCACTCCACCTCGTCACCGGTGGCGGCGGGGCGGCGCACCAGGCGCACCACCTCGTGCCCGTCGGCCCGCAGCGAGCGCACGAGCGCCGCTCCGATGAGTCCGGTCGATCCGCTGACGGCGATACGGGAACGCAGCATGGGCCCATCCTGCCCCATGGGCCCCGCCCACCGCCCTGTCACACGGCCCCGATCCGGGACCGGACCTCCCTGATCCGGCCGTCCGGCGGCGTGGCACAGTGGCAGCCATGCCGTCCGCTCCGCAGCTGCGCTCCCTGAGCCCCGTCCGCCCCGCCCGGGCCGAGGACGAGTCCGCGCTCGTCGCGCTCGACCGGGCCACCTGGTCGACGCTGCACTCCGTGCAACCGGAACCACGGCCTCCGTACCCACCGTTCTTCGACGACCGGCACCGGCCCGCCGAGTACCTCCTGGCCGAGGCCGTCACGGACACCGGGGGGACGGACCTGGCCGGGTACATCAGGCTGGCCCGCCCGACCCCGCTCGCCTGCAACGCGCACGTACGGCAGATACAGGGCCTGGCCGTGGCGGAATGGGCGCGGGGCCACGGTGTGGCACGGGCGCTGCTGCGGGCGGCGTACACCGAGGCCCGCCGTCTGGGCGCCGGACGGATCACTCTGCGCGTCCTCGGCCACAACGCCCCGGCCCGGGCGCTCTACGCCTCGGAGGGGTTCACCGTGGAGGGCGTGCTGCCCGGCGAGTTCTTCCTGAACGGGCGGTACGTCGACGACGTGCTGATGGGCCGCCCGCTGACACCGTGAGCGGCGCCCGTCCACGAGGTCCGGGTCACGCCGAACCGAAGCGCTCCCAGAGCATGGGGAAGCGCCGCGCCAGGGCCGCCTCGTCGTCGAGCGCCACCGGTGTGCCCGCCGGCCGGTCCGGCTGCGGCGGCAGGCCCAGGTCCGGGGTGAGCACGCCGGTCAGCTGCTCGTACGCCTCGTCGGCGGCGTAGCCGAGCTCCTCGCCGTCGCCGTCGTACTCCTCGTCGAAGTCCTCCAGCAGTTCGGCGAGGCCGTCCGGGTCCTGCACCGTGGACTCGAAGACCTCCCGGCCCTGCCCGATCAGCCAGCAGCGGAAGTAGTCGAACGCGTCGTCGTCCGCGCCGTCCAGCAGCACGGCGGCCGCTCCCCAGACGTCCCAGCGGTAGGCGCGGTTGTAGCGGGCCTCGAAGTGGCGGGCGAAGTCCAGCACGGATTCCGGATCGAGCTGCACCAGCCGCTCGACGAGCACGTCGGCGTGGTCGTCGGGGTCGCCCTCGGCGGCCTCACGGGTGCTGTCGATGATCTCCCAGAACTCCGTCTCGTCCATCACCGCTCCAGCATCTGCCCTGGCGCCGGGCGACGCACGCCCAGAGGCGGGAAGGGTGGCTCTCAGCGGTACAGGGCACGCAGCCGTTCGGCGGCCTCGGCGAAGCGCGCCCGCAGCGTCTCGGGCGCCAGGACCTCCAACTCCGGTCCCAGGGCCATCAGCTGGCCGTACGCGACCTCCTGCGACTCCACCGCCAGGGTGAGCGTCCGCCGGCCGTCCGCGTCGGGCGGGCCTGCCCCGGCGATCGCGTCGTCGACGGCGGCCCGGTCCACGGCGTGCGGCAGCCGCGCGAGCCCCGCCTCGGACAGCCGGACGGTCACCTCCGTACGCAGGAGCGACCGGGCGAACCGGGCGGCCCGCTCCTCCCAGAAACCCGGCAGGTCGAAGTCCTCGTCCCGTACGAAACGCTCCGCCGACACCTCGACCGCCGTGAACCGGTCGATCCGGTACACCCGGACGTCGTCCCCCGCCCGGGCGCAGAGATACCAGACACCGGCCTTCAGCACGAGCCCGTACGGGGCCAGCTCCCGCTCGACCTCGTCCGTGGCGCCGCGCCGGTAGCGGGCCCGGACGAGCCGGTCGTCCCGGACCGCCTCCGCGACGGCCGGCAGCAGCTCCGGGGTGACCGGCTCGTGGAACCAGCCCGGCGCGTCCAGGTGGAAGCGCCGGGCGGCGCTGCGCGGGGCGTCCCGGAGCGACGGGAGCAGGGCGGCGGTCACCTTCAGCCGGGCCGCCGACGCCGCGTCGTCGAGCCCCATCTCCCGCAGGACGGACGGCAGCCCGGACAGGAAGAGCGCCTCGGCCTCCTCGCGGCCCAGCCCGGTCAGCCGGGTCCGGTACCCGTCGACCAGCCGGTACCCGCCGGTCCGGCCCCGGTCGGCGTACACCGGCACGCCCGCCTCGGACAGCGCCTGCGCGTCGCGGGTCACCGTGCGTTCCGAGACCTCCAGCTCGCCGGCCAGCTCGGCGGCGGTCATGGCGGGCCGGGACTGCAGGAGCAGAACCATCTTGATGAGCCGGGCAGCACGCATGCGGCCATTGTGCGGGCCCGCGGACGGCACGGTGCACGGGCCCGGCGCCGGGGCGCCTTCGTGCGGGGGCCGCCGGACGCGGTGGGCGAACGCCCGCAGGGCGGGCTCGACGTGAGCCCGCCCTGCGGTGCTGAGGCGGCCGTCCGGCCGGTCCCTCAGAGCCCGTACTTCTCGCGGGCCTCCTTGACCTTCGACGCCGGGATCTCGCCACGGCGGGCCAGCTGGGCCAGCGCGGCGACCGTGACCGACTGCGGGTCGACACCGAAGTGGCGGCGGGCGCCGTCGCGGGTGTCGGAGAGGCCGAAACCGTCCGTGCCCAGCGAGGACCAGTCCTGCTCCACCCACTGGCTGATCTGGTCCGGGACCGCGCGCATCCAGTCGCTCACCGCGAGGACCGGGCCCGGGGCGCCGGACAGCGCCTGGGTCACGTACGGAACCCGCTGCTCACCGCGGAGCAGCGCCTCGTCGCACTCCAGCGCCTCGCGGCGCAGCTCGCCCCACGAGGTCGCGGACCAGACGTCGGCCGTGACCCCCCAGTCGGCGGCCAGCAGCTGCTGGGCCTCCAGCGCCCAGTGGATCGCCGTACCGGAGGCGAGGAGCTGGAGACGCGGGGCCTCCGCCGAGGCGGGCGCACCCTCCTTGAAGAGGTACAGGCCCTTGACGATGCCCTCCTCGACGCCTTCCGGCATCGCGGGCTGCTGCTTGGGCTCGTTGTAGACCGTCAGGTAGTAGAAGACGTTCGAGTCCTCGCCCGGGGCGGCCTGGCCGAACATCCGGCGCAGACCGTCCTTGACGATCACCGCGATCTCGTACGCGAACGCCGGGTCGTAGTTGAGCGACGCCGGGTTCGTGGACGCGATCAGGTGCGAGTGGCCGTCCGCGTGCTGGAGGCCCTCACCCGTCAGGGTCGTACGGCCCGCCGTGGCGCCGACGATGAAACCCTTGCCGAGCTGGTCGGCGAGCTGCCACATCTGGTCGCCGGTCCGCTGCCAGCCGAACATCGAGTAGAAGATGTAGAACGGGATCATCGTCTCGCCGTGCGTCGCGTACGACGTGGCGGCGGCGATGAAGTCGGCCATGGCACCGGCCTCGGTGATCCCCTCGTTGAGGATCTGGCCGTCCTTGGCCTCCTTGTAGTACATCAGCTGGTCGCGGTCGACCGGCTCGTACGTCTGGCCCAGCGGCGAGTAGATGCCGGCCGACGGGAACAGCGACTCCATACCGAAGGTACGGGCCTCGTCCGGGACGATCGGCACCCAGCGTTTGCCGGTCTGCTTGTCCCGCATCAGGTCCTTCACCAGGCGGACGAACGCCATGGTGGTGGCCATCTCCTGCTTGCCGGACCCCTTGTACAGGGCCTTGAAGGCGCGCTCCTCCGGCTCGGGCAGCGCCACGGTGTGCACCCGGCGGGCGGGGGCCGGACCGCCGAGGGCGGCACGGCGCTCCTGGAGGTAGCGGACCTCGGGGGAGTCGGCGCCCGGGTGGCCGTAGGGGACCAGGCCGCTGTCGAAGGCACTGTCCGGGATCGGGAGGTCGAGCAGCTCGCGCATGCCCTTGAACTCGTCGATCGACAGCTTCTTCATCTGGTGGTTGGCGTTCTTGGACTCGAAGCCCTTGCCGAGCGTGTAGCCCTTGACCGTCTGCGCCAGGATCACCGTCGGCGCGCCCTTGTGCGCCAGGGCGGCACGGTAGGCCGCGTACACCTTGCGGGCCTCGTGGCCGCCGCGCGAGGAGTAGAAGCACTCGGCGATCTTCGCGTCGCTCAGCAGCTTCGCCAGCTCGGCGAGCGCGGGCTCGGCGCCGAAGAAGTGCTCGCGGATGTAGGCCACGTCGCGGGTCGCGTACGTCTGGAACTGCGCGTCCGGCACCTCGCGGAGCCGGCGGACCAGGGCACCCGTGGTGTCCAGCTGGAACAGCTCGTCCCAGGCGCTGCCCCAGAGCGTCTTGACGACGTTCCAGCCGGCCCCGCGGAACGCGCCCTCCAGCTCCTGGACCACGCGGAAGTTGGCGCGGACCGGGCCGTCGAGACGCTGCAGGTTGCAGTTGATGACGAAGGTCAGGTTGTCGAGCTGCTCACGCGCCGCGAGGGCGAGGGCCGCGGTCGACTCGGGCTCGTCCATCTCGCCGTCGCCCAGGAAGGCCCAGACGTGCGAGTTCGACGTGTCCTTGATGTTGCGGTTGGCCAGGTAGCGGTTGAAGCGCGCCTGGTAGATCGCCGAGAGCGGGCCGAGGCCCATCGACACGGTGGGGAACTCCCACAGCCAGGGCAGTCGCCGCGGGTGCGGGTAGGACGGCAGGCCGTCCCCGCCCGACTCCTGGCGGAAGTTGTCGAGCTGCTGCTCGCTGAGGCGGCCGTCGAGGAAGGCACGGGCGTAGACGCCGGGGGAGGCGTGGCCCTGGACGTAGATCTGGTCGCCGGAGCCGTCCCCCTCCTTGCCGCGGAAGAAGTGGTTGAAGCCGGTCTCGTACAGCCAGGCGGCCGAGGCGAAGGTGGCGATGTGGCCGCCGACGCCGTAGCGCGCGCCCCGGGTGACCATCGCGGCCGCGTTCCAGCGGTTCCAGGCGGTGATCCGGGACTCCATCTCCAGGTCGCCGTCGAACTCGGGCTCGGCGGCGGTGGGGATGGTGTTGACGTAATCGGTCTCCAGCAGCTTGGGCAGCGCGATACCGGCGCCCTCCGCGTGCTGGAGCGAGCGCCGCATGAGGTACGCGGCACGGTGCGGGCCCGCGGCCTTGGTGACGGCGTCCAGGGAGTCCGCCCATTCGGCGGTCTCTTCGGGGTCGCGGTCCGGGAGCTGGTCGAGCTCGCTCGGAAGCTTTGCTACGGGGTCGGTCATGATCGCCGCCTTCCGGAGTGGGAGGGGGTGGAGAAGTCCCTGGCTGGCAGGACAGGGCGATGGGGCCGGTGGGCCCGCGAGTGAACTGTAAGGCGCCGATCGATGATCGATCAAAGGGTGAAGGGTAAAACTTCTCGATATGAAGAAAAGTGGCATGCGGTGCCGCGAAACGGGGCACCCAGTGACGGGACGATTAGGGCGAAAAGGGCTCCTGACCTGCACGGTCGAGCGTCGGCTGACACAGATGGGCCACGGTCCGCACGACGTCAGGCGCGGGGCGCGCACCCCAGGACGTGCTCCTTCACCAGCACCGCGATCTGCGGATCCCGCCTCAGGAACGCCTCGATGAGCTCCTCGTGCTCCTCCGCGTACGACTTCTGCACCGTGCCGAGCCAGCGGATCGACAGGGCCGTGAACACCTCGATGCCCAGCCCCTCCCAGGTGTGCAGCAGCACCGCGTTGCCCGCCGCCCGCACCATCTCCCGGTGGAAGGCCACCGTGTGCCGCACCTGCGCCTCACCGTCGGCGAGCCGGTCCGCCTCGTACAGGGCCGCCACGTGCGGGGTGAGCCGCGAGCAGTCCTCGCCCAGCACCGGCGCCGCCAGCTCCGCCGCGATCTGCTCCAGCCCGGCGCGCACCGGGTAGCTCTCCTCCAGATCGGCCGCGGTGAGGTTGCGTACGCGGACGCCCTTGTTGGGAGCCGACTCGATCAGCCGCAGGGTCTCCAGCTCGCGCAGCGCCTCGCGCACGGGGGTCTGGCTGACCTCCAGCTCGGTCGCGATCCGGCGCTCCACGATGCGTTCGCCCGGCTTCCACCGCCCGCTCACGATCCCGTCCACGAGGTGCTCGCGGATCTGTTCGCGCAGCGAGTGGACGACGGGCGGGGTCATGACTGGCTCCTTCGTGGCAAACCGGTGTCGCATACACCGACACGGCTGCCGGAACGACCGGTGGCGACTGAGGCTGTCCCGTGATGCCCGGTCAGCCACGGCACCTCGCCGCGTTGCCGGAAGGCCCGCATACACCCGGTATGCGGGCGTCCCTCCGCCTTGCGGCGCACCGCGTCCGACGCCGCGCGCTGACCAGGCATCACGGGACAGCCCTTAGACAATACGGCGGCGCCCCCGCCCGGGAGTGTTCCGGACGGGGGCGCCGCAGGTGAGGCTCGTTACAGAAAGGGCCTCTCGTTCGGGCCTCGGGCCTCAGAGACCCAGCTCGACCTCGAACTCGCCTGCTTCGAGGATCGCCTTGACCGTGGTCAGGTAACGGGCGGCGTCCGCGCCGTCCACCAGACGGTGGTCGTAGGAGAGCGACAGGTACGTCATGTCGCGGACGCCGATGACGGTGCCCTCGGCGGTCTCGATGACCGCCGGACGCTTGACGGTGGCGCCGATGCCCAGGATGGCGGCCTGGTTCGGCGGCACGATGACGGTGTCGAACAGCGCACCGCGCGAACCGGTGTTGCTGACCGTGAAGGTGGCACCGGACATGTCGTCCGGGGTGAGGCCGCCACCGCGGGCCTTGCCGGCCAGCTCGGCGGTCTTCTTCGCGATACCGGCGATGTTCAGGTCGCCCGCACCCTTGATGACCGGGGTCATCAGACCCTTCTCGGCGTCCACGGCGATGCCGATGTTCTCCGAGTCGAAGTACGTGATGGTGCCCTCGTCCTCGTTGATCCGGGCGTTGACGACCGGGTGGGCCTTCAGCGCCTGGGCCGCCGCCTTCACGAAGAACGGCATCGGGGACAGCTTGACGCCCTCACGGGCGGCGAAGGACTCCTTCGCCTGGTTGCGCAGCTTCATCAGCTTGGTGATGTCGACCTCGAGGACCGAGGTCAGCTGGGCCTGCGAGTGCAGCGCCTTCATCATGTTGTCGCCGATGACCTTGCGCATGCGGGTCATCTTGACCGTCTGACCGCGCAGCGGGGACGCCTCGAGCTTCGGCGCCTTCTTCGCCGCGGCGGGGGCGGCCGCGGGGGCGGGAGCCGGAGCGGCTGCGGCGGCCTTGGCGGCCTCCGCGGCGGCGACGACGTCCTGCTTGCGGATGCGGCCACCGACACCGGTGCCCTTGACCGAGCCCAGGTCGACACCGTTCTCGGCGGCGAGCTTGCGCACCAGCGGCGTGACGTAGGCACCCTCGTCACCGGCGGACGCGGCCGGAGCGGCCGCGGCCGGAGCGGCGGCGGGCGCCGGAGCGGCGGGAGCGGCCGGGGCCTGGGCGGCCGGGGCGGGCGCGGGAGCAGCCGGAGCCGGAGCCGGAGCCGGAGCGGCCGGCTTCTCCTCGGCGGGTGCCGGGGCGGCCGGAGCCGGGGTCTCGGCGGCCGGGGCGGGCGCCGGAGCGGCGGGCTTCTCCTCGGCGGGTGCCGGGGCGGCCGGAGCCGGGGCGGCGGCCGGGGCAGCGCCCGGAGCACCGATGACGGCCAGCTTGGCGCCGACCTCGGCGGTCTCGTCCTCACCGACGACGATCTCCAGCAGCACACCGGCGACCGGCGCGGGGATCTCGGTGTCGACCTTGTCCGTGGAGACCTCGAGCAGCGGCTCGTCCTCCGCGACCTCCTCGCCGACCTCCTTCAGCCAGCGGGTGACGGTGCCCTCGGTGACGCTCTCGCCGAGCGCCGGAAGGGTGACGTCCGTACCGGAGGCGGACGAGGCACCGGCGGTGTCCTGCGCGGACGGAGCCTCGGCCGGGGCCTCCGTCTCCGTCGACGGGGCGGTGGGCGCCTCCTCGGCGGCCGGGGCCGGGACGGCCGCGGGCTCGGCGGCCGGGGCCTCCTCGGCGGCGGGCGCGCCCGAGCCGTCGTCGATGACGGCCAGCTCGGCGCCGACCTCGACGGTCTCGTCCTCGGCGACCTTGATGGAGGTCAGGACGCCGGCGGCGGGTGCGGGGATCTCGGTGTCGACCTTGTCGGTCGAGACCTCGAGCAGCGGCTCGTCGGCCTCGACGCGCTCGCCCTCGGCCTTCAGCCAACGGGTGACAGTGCCCTCGGTGACGCTCTCGCCGAGCGCCGGAAGGGTTACGGAAACCGACATGGTTTCAGTTGCTCCTTACGAAAATGCGGAAGTGGTCGGTCGTCGCGCCCGGGACTGGATCAGTCGTGGGAGTGCAGCGGCTTGCCGGCGAGGGCCAGGTGGGCCTCGCCCATCGCCTCGTTCTGCGTGGGGTGGGCGTGGATGAGCTGCGCCACCTCGGCCGGCAGCGCCTCCCAGTTGTAGATCAGCTGGGCTTCGCCGACCTGCTCGCCCATACGGTCACCGACCATGTGGACGCCGACCACGGCACCGTCCTTGACCTGGACGAGCTTGATCTCGCCCGCGGTCTTGAGGATCTTGCTCTTGCCGTTGCCCGCGAGGTTGTACTTGAGGGCGACGACCTTGTCCGCACCGTAGATCTCCTTGGCCTTGGCCTCGGAGATGCCGACGGAGGCGACCTCGGGGTGGCAGTACGTCACCTTCGGGACACCGTCGTAGTCGATCGGCACGGTCTTGAGACCGGCCAGCCGCTCCGCGACGAGGATGCCCTCGGCGAAGCCGACGTGCGCCAGCTGGAGGGTCGGGACCAGGTCGCCCACGGCGGAGACCGTCGGGACGTTGGTCTGCATGTACTCGTCGACGAGGACGTAGCCGCGGTCCATGGCGACCCCGGCCTCCTCGTAGCCCAGACCCTGCGAGACCGGGCCGCGGCCGATCGCGACCAGCAGCACCTCCGCCTCGAACGTCTTGCCGTCGGCGAGGGTGACCCGCACGCCGTCCTCGGTGTACTCGGCCTTGTCGAAGAAGGTGCCGAGGTTGAACTTGATGCCGCGCTTGCGGAACGCGCGCTCCAGCAGCTTCGAGCTGTTCTCGTCCTCGACCGGGACCAGGTGCTTCAGGCCCTCGACGATCGTGACGTCGGTGCCGAAGGACTTCCACGCCGAGGCGAACTCGACGCCGATCACGCCGCCGCCCAGGACGATGGCGGACTTCGGGACGCGGTCCAGCTTCAGCGCGTGGTCCGAGGAGATGATGCGGTTGCCGTCGATCTCCAGGCCGGGCAGCGACTTCGGTACGGAACCGGTCGCGAGGACCACGTGGCGGCCCCGGATGCGCTGGCCGTTCACATCCACCGAGGTGGGCGACGAGAGCCGGCCCTCACCCTCGACGTAGTGGACCTTGCGCGAGGCGATGAGACCCTGGAGACCCTTGTACAGGCCCGAGATCACGTCGTCCTTGTACTTGTGGACGGCCTCCATGTCGATGCCCTCGAAGGTGGCCTTCACACCGAACTGGGCCGACTCGCGGGCCTGGTCGGCGATCTCTCCGGCGTGCAGCAGCGCCTTCGTGGGGATGCAGCCGTTGTGCAGGCAGGTGCCGCCGACCTTGCCCTTCTCGATCAGTGCGACGTCCAGGCCCAGCTGCGCTCCGCGCAGGGCCGCGGCGTAACCGCCGCTACCACCGCCGAGGATCACTAGGTCGAAAACGGTGCTGGCGTCGTTCGCCACGTCACGTCCTCCATGCATGTGCGCCGTACGCCGGGCCCCGTCGCTGGGGTATGACCGGCCGGTCGGCTGGTGTTCGGCCGCTTGTGTATGTCGGCCCTGTGGTGGGGGCCCTGTCCTGCCGAGAACCCATCTTCGCACTTGTTGAGGGCGGACGGGACGCGGGCCCCCGCTCCGGGGCGGGCGAACATCCGGCCCGGACCATGACGTATGCGTACAAAGTTTCGGAAAACCGGCGGTCAGGTGCCGCTCGGGGAACGCGTACGGCCCCGGACGTATGCCCGGGGCCGTATCGCTGCCCGCGAACGCGGGTCCGTCCCGCGCACGGCGCCCGCCTGGGACGCCGCGCGCGGAGGGGATCAGCCCAGGTCGCCGTCGGCCGTGCGCTCGGCCAGCCGGACCAGCGTGCGGACCGATGAGCCGGTGCCGCCCTTGGGGGTGTAGCCGTACGGCGCGCCCTCGTGGAAGGCCGGGCCCGCGATGTCCAGGTGGGCCCAGGCGATGCCCTCGCCGACGAACTCCTTCAGGAACAGGCCGGCCACCAGGCCGCCGCCCATCCGCTCGCCCATGTTGGCGATGTCGGCGGTCGGGGAGTCCATGCCCTTGCGCAGGTCGGCGGGGAGCGGCATCGGCCAGGACGCCTCGCCGACCTCCTCGGCGGTCTCGTGGATCGAGGTGCGGAAGGCGTCGTCGTTGGACATCACGCCGAAGGTGCGGTTGCCCAGTGCCAGGACCATGGCGCCGGTCAGGGTCGCCACGTCGACGATCGCGTCCGGGTTCTCCTCCGAGGCGCGGGTCAGCGCGTCCGCGAGGACGAGCCGGCCCTCGGCGTCGGTGTTGAGGACCTCGACGGTCTTGCCGCTGTACATGCGCAGCACGTCGCCCGGGCGGGTGGCGTTGCCGGAGGGCATGTTCTCGGCGAGGGCCAGCCAGCCGGTGACGTTGACCCGCAGGCCGAGGCGGGAGGCCGCGACGACGGTGGCGAACACGGCGGCGGCGCCACTCATGTCGCACTTCATCGTCTCGTTGTGCCCGGCCGGCTTCAGCGAGATGCCGCCCGAGTCGTAGGTGATGCCCTTGCCGACCAGGGCCAGCGTCTTCTCCGCCTTCGGGTGCGTGTAGGCGAGCCGGACGAGGCGGGGGCCGTGCGTCGAGCCCTGGCCGACACCGAGCAGACCGCCGAAGCCGCCCTTGACGAGCGCCTTCTCGTCGAGCACCTGGACCTTGACGCCGTGCTCCTTGCCGGCCGCGGTGGCGACGGCGGCGAACGACTCCGGGTACAGGTCGTTCGGCGGGGTGTTGATCAGGTCGCGGGCGCGGTTGATCTCCTCCGCGACGGCCACGGCGCGCTCGGCGGCGGCCTTGTACGCCTTGTCGCGCGGCTTGGCACCGAGCAGGGCGACCTCGGCGAGCGGCTGCTTGGGGCCCTTGTTCTTGGCGCCCTTGGGGGCGATCCTGTCCTCGCCGCCCTGGTAGGCGGTGAAGGCGTACGCACCCAGCAGGGCGCCCTCCGCGATGGCCCCGGCGTCCTCGGCGGACTCCGTCGGCAGCGCGAAGCCGGCCTTCTTCGAGCCGGACAGGGTGCGCGCGGCACTGCCCGCGGCCCGGCGCAGCGCCTCGGCGTCGTACGCGCCGTCCCGCTCGGGGGCCCGGCCGAGCCCGACCGCCAGCACGACCGGGGCCTTCAGGCCGGAGGGCGCGGGGAGCTTGGTCACTTCGCCCTCGGCACCACAGGCGCCCAGGGTCTCCAGGACGTCTGCGAGCTTTCCGTCGAAGGCCTTGTCCACGGCCTCGGCGCCCGGCGCAACGACCGGCCCCTTCGCGCCCTTGGCGACGCCGACGACGAGTGCGTCGGCGCGCAGCGTCGCCGCACCGGCAGTGCTGAGAGTGAGAGCAGTCACGGTGGTGAAATCTCGCTTCCGTTGAGTTCTGTGCCGGTCGAGGGGTGGGCCGACCGTGCCCGGCGCATCGTATGCCTCGCCGCAATGTGCCGGGAATGAGCCTACGCGCGCCTTTGCTTCCCGCTCACGGGGGCACGGCCGTCGGGGCGCCGGACGGGGCGCGACGGCGCCGCCGCCCGGCCCGGTGCGGAGGGGGCGGTGGGCGCCGGTAGGGTCGTTCACCTGCGCGTATCGAGCGGGGGAGAGGCATGCGGAGCACGGCGGGCGGTACGAGGGCGTGGGGGCGGGTGCTCTGCGCGGCGCTGCTCCTGCCGACGTCGCTCGCGGGATGCGGCACGGACGCGGGCACGGCCCCGGAGGCGGCCGACGGCACCGGCGGCCGGGAGGAGACGGCCGAACACTGGCAGCCGGAGCCGGGGGTGGGCTGGCAGTGGCAGCTCTCCGGCCGCGTGGACACGTCGGTGGACGCGCCGGTGTACGACATCGACGGCTTCGACCAGGACGCGAGGACGGTCGCCGCGCTGCACGGCGAGGACCGCAAGGTCGTCTGCTACCTCTCCACCGGCGCGTGGGAGGACTTCCGCCCGGACGCGGAGGAGTTCCCCGCCTCCGTACGCGGCAGGAGCAACGGCTGGGAGGGGGAGCGGTGGCTCGACATCCGCCGCACCGACGTCCTGGAACCGCTGATGGAGACCCGCGTCGAGATGTGCGCGAAGAAGGGCTTCGACGCGGTGGAGCCCGACAACATGGACGGCTACCTCAACGACACCGGCTTCCCGCTCACCGCCCGGGACCAGCTGCGCTACAACCGGCTCGTCGCGGACCTCGCCCACCGGCACGGCATGGCGGTCGGTCTGAAGAACGACCTGCCCCAGATCCCGGAGCTGGTCGACGACTTCGACTTCGCGGTGAACGAGCAGTGCGCCCAGTACGAGGAGTGCGACGAGCTCACCCCGTTCGTCGACGCGGGCAAGGCCGTCTTCCACGCGGAGTACGAGCTGCCGGTGGCCGACTTCTGCCCCGAGTCCCGGGAGCTGCGCCTGAGTTCGCTGCTCAAGAAGTACGAACTCGGCGTCTGGCGCCAGGTCTGCTGAGTCACCTGCCGAGGACGCCGGGGCCGCCGAGTCATCCGCCGAGGACGCCGGGGCTCCCGAGTCATCCGCCCAGGACCAGCACCACCAGCACCGCCGTGGCCGCCGTCTCCTCCAGTGCCCCGAACACATCGCCGGTGACCCCGCCGAAGCGCCGGACGCAGTGACGCAGCAGCAGCTGTGCCGCCGCCAGGCCAGCGAGGGCGGCGAGGGCGTACCGCGCCGGCCCGTACCCGCCCGCCACCGTGCCCGCCGCCGCGCAGCCCGCGACCACCAGGGCGGCGACGGCCGCCGCCGCGCCGGGCGGGACGGTCCCGGCCACCGCGGCCCCGAGCCCTTCCGGCCGGGCGGGCGGGACGTCGTGGCGGGAGGCCAGCGTGAGCGCGAGGCGGGCCACCACGGCGGCGGCCACCGCCCCCGCCGCGCCGTGCGCCCAGCCCCGGCCGTACAGCTCGAAGAGGGCCGCGACCTGCGCCAGCAGCACGAACAGCAGGGTGATCACGCCGAACGGGCCGATGTCGGACTGCTTCATGATCCGCAGCGCGTCCTCGGCCGGTTTGCCGCTGCCCAGTCCGTCCGCGGTGTCCGCCAGGCCGTCCAGATGCAGCCCCCGGGTCAGGGCGGCGGGCAGCGCGACGGACGCGACGGCCGCGAGCAGCGGGCCGGCCCCGGCGAGCAGCAGCAGCGCCCCGGGCACCGCCGCGAGCAGCCCCACCGCGAGCCCGGCGAGCGGCGCGCAGAGCATGCCGGCCCGCGCGGCCTCGCGGTCCCAGCGGGAGACGCGGACGGGGATCACGGTCAGGGTGCCGAAGGCGAAACGGACGCCGTGGCTGTTCAGGGAGGTCACCGCGCGCAGGCTAGCCGGTGCGGCCCGGGGCTAGATTGGGCGGAAAGCGGCAAAAGCCGTACAGCGGGATCTTCGGGAGCGGGTGGGATGGGTCACTGGCTGCACCAGAACATCGTCGAACCGGGCAAGCTCCCGCTGCTCCTCGCCCTGAGCGCCTTCGTCCTGACCTTCGCCGTCACGCGTTTCGTCACCCGGATGATCCGGGCCGGCAAAGGGCCCTTCCGCGACATCACCCCCGGCGGGGTGCACATCCACCACGTCGTGCCCGGTGTCGTGCTCTCGGTCGTCGGCGGTTTCGGCGCGGTCGCGAGCGGCCGGCAGGGGATGGCGGCCGGGATCTGCGCGGTCGTCTTCGGCGTCGGGGCGGGCCTGGTCCTGGACGAGTTCGCCCTGATCCTCCACCTCGACGACGTGTACTGGACCGAGGAGGGCCGCCAGAGCGTCGAGGTGGTGGTCCTCACCGCCTCACTCGTCCTCCTCGTCCTCCTCGTCCTCGCCGGCTTCTCACCGCTCGGCGTGGACGAACTGAGCGGCGACGAACAGCAGGACCGGCTGGGCGTCGTCCTGACCTACGGCGGCAACTTCGGCTTCGTCCTGATCGCCCTGTTCAAGGGCAAGGCCCGGATGGCGGTGATCGGCACCCTGGTGCCGCTCATCGCGTTCATCGCCGCCGTCCGGCTGGCCCGGCCCGCCTCACCCTGGGCCCGGCGCCTCTACCACAACCGCCACCGGGCCCGCGCCCGGGCACTTCTGAGGGCCTATCACCACGACGTGCGCTGGGCGGGCCCCCGCCGCCGGTTCCAGGACCTGATCGGCGGGGCGCCGGACCGGACACCGCTCCCGGGACCGCCCCCGGAGCCCTGACCGGCTCAGGCGGTGGCCTCCTCCGACTCCGACTCCTCCGACTCCGCCTTCTCCTCCCTGGGCCCCGCCTCCTGGCCGCGCTCCGGAAGCTCCGCGGCCAGCGCCGCCGCGGCCTGCACCAACGGCAGCGCCAGCAGCGCCCCGCTGCCCTCACCCACGGTCAGCCCGTGATCCAGCAGCGGGGTCAGCGCCATCCGGTCCAGCGCCTTGGCCTGCGCCGGCTCCCCGCTCACCTGGCCCGCCAGCCACCAGTCCGGAGCCCGGAAGGCCGCCCGCTGGGCCACCAGCGCGCAGGCCGCCGAGACCACACCGTCCAGCACCACCGGCATCCGCCGCACCGCGCTCTGCAGCAGGAATCCGGTCGTCGCCGCCAGATCCGCGCCGCCCACCGTGGCCAGCAGCTCCAGCAGGTCACCGAGCACCGGCCGGGCCCGGCGCAGCGCGTCCCGGACCGCGGCACACTTGCGCATCCACGCCAGGTCGTCGATGCCCGCGCCGCCGCGCCCGGTGACCACCGAGGCGTCCGTACCGCACAGCGCCGCGATCAGCGTCGAGGCCGCCGTCGTACCGCCGACGCTCAGATCGCCCAGGACCACCAGGTCGGTGCCCGAGTCGGCCTCCTCGTCCGCGATCCGCATGCCGAGCCGCACGGCCTGCTCGGCCTCCTCGACCGTCAGCGCGTCCTCGACGTCGATGCGGCCACTGCCCCGCCGCACCCGGTGGCGTACGACGGACTCGGGGAGCAGCTCCGGATCGCAGTCCAGACCGGCGTCGACGACCCGCACCGGCACGGAGAACCGCCGGGCCAGCACCGCGACCGGGCTCGAACCGTCCAGGACCGCCCGGACGAGCTGGTGCGTGCTGCCGGCCGCCCGGCCGGACACGTCCAGCTCCGCCACCCCGTGATCACCGGCGAACAGCACCACACGGGGCCGGTCCACCGGCTTGACCGGGACCGACTGCTGGGCGGCCGACAGCCATTCACCCAGCTCGTCGAGGCGGCCGAGGGCACCGGGCGGCACGAGCAGCCGCTCCCGGCGTTCCTCGGCATCGCGGCGCACGCTTCCGTCGGGGCGTTCGATCAGGTCGGAGAAGTCGTCCAGATTCACGGGGGTCTGCCTCGCGGGTCGTCACAGGGTGGGCCGGAGCCCGGCGGCGGGCTCCTGTGCGGAAACAGTACCCGTCGGCCCTCCCCGCTCCCGGGGCCTCGTGCCCGCCCGCGCTCAGCCCCGCAGCACCAGCGCCTGCCCGGCCACCACCAGCAGCACGTGCTCGCACTCGGCGGCGAACGCGGCGTTCAGACGGCCCAGTTCGTCCCGGAAGCGCCGCCCGCCCGGAGTGGCCGGCACCACCCCCGAACCGACCTCGTTGGTCACCGCCACGACCGTGCGACGCGTCCCGCGCACCGCACGGACCAGATCGGCGACCCGGATCCGCAGCCTGTCACGGCCGCCGTCGGCCCAGAGTGCCTCGTCCCAGGCGTCCACCCGGTCCATCGCGTCCGTCAGCCACAGCGACAGGCAGTCGATCAGCAGCGGCGGGCCGTCCGACTCCAGCAGCTCCACCAGCTCGCACGTCTCCTCGGTACGCCACGCGGCCGGCCTGCGCTCCCGGTGCAGTCCGATCCGGTCGGCCCACTCCGCGTCGCCGTCCCGCCGGCCGCCGGTGGCCACGTACACCACCTCCGGGAACGTCTCCAGGCGCCGTTCGGCCTCCAGCGACTTCCCGGACCGGGCCCCGCCCGTCACCAGCGTGCGCCGGGGCCTCGCGGGCATCGCGTCGTAGTCGCCCACCGGCAGCGTCGTCCCGTCCGGCACGGCCCGGGCCCCGCCCGCCGCCAGCCGTCGGTCCAGTTCCCGTGCGGGGGGCGCGTCATGGTCCAGATGCACGGCGATCACCTCGGTGGCGGCCGTGACCGCGTCCACGGCCCGCAGTCTCGCCACGGCGTCGGGCCGCCCGATCACATCGAGGACGACCATGTCGTAGGGTTCCGCCGCCCGGTCGGGCAGACCGGCCGGAGCACCGCCCGGAGGCAGGTAGAGCAGCCGCTCGCCCGTCGGCGAGGTCACCTCGTAGCCGGTGCCCGGGGCGTCCATGGCCACCGCCCGGACCCGGTGGCCGCTGATGAGGGTCAGCTCCTGGCCGTCCGGCACCCGCCCGGCCGGGGGCAGCGAGGCGGGTTGCTCCATGGCGGGGCCGTCGTGCGGGTGGGTCAGCAGCACCTGGCGTACGCCGGCGACCGAACGGCCCGCGCGGGCGGCGGCGAACACGGCACCCGGGGTGAGGTCGAGCAGCAGCGCGTCATCGACGAGCAGCGCCGTCGCGGCGCGCGCCCCCGTGCCGCGGGCCGACGCGCAGACGGCGCAGGGGCAGTCGGGCCGCGGCAGCCCTTCGGGGGCTCCGGTGCCGAGCAGAGTCAGTTCCACGCTCCTGATCCTCCCGTGTCCGCGCCCCGTCTGCGCGCCCGGGCCGGGCACCCCGGGCCCCGTGTCCGGATCATGCGTCCCCCTGAGGTCAGGACCCCGCCCGAGGGGGGCCCGCAACCACTAGGCTTCGGGAAGCAACGCGACCCAGGAGGCGGACATGGCGTGGACGTGGCGGTTCGAGAAGTCCGACGGTACGGAGACGGAGCCGGCCCTGCAGCCGGAGGAATTCACCACCCAGGGCGACGCGGAGTCCTGGGTCGGTGAGTTCTGGAAGGAGCTCCTGGAGGGCGGTGCGGACCAGGTGACGCTCTTCGAGGACTCGACGAAGATCTACGGCCCGATGAGTCTCCAGGGCGAATAGCCGACGGCCGCCGGGACCGCCCCGGGGGCGGTCCCGGCGGACTCAGATCTCGCCCAGCGTGACCTCGGCCGTCTTCTTCTCCTCGCCCCGGGTGTACGTCAGCCTGACCTTCCGGCCGGGCTTGTCGCCCGCCAGGGCCTCCGAGAGGGACGTGATCGTGGTGACCGGGGTGTCACCGATCCGGGTGATGATGTCCCCGGCGCGCAGACCGGCCTTCGCCGCCGCCCCGCCCTTCGACACGCTCACGATCGCCACACCGGCCGGCCGGTAGTCGTCGTCGACGACCGTGCGGCCCGTGATGTTCAGCCCCGCCCGGCCCGAGTCGGTGACGTGGCCGGACTCGATGATCTGGTCGGCGACCGTCCGCACCGTGGAGACCGGGATCGCGAACCCGATCCCCGGCGCCGCGCTGTCGCCGAGCTGCGGGTCCGTCGCCGCGAGGGTCGGGATGCCGATCACCTGGCTGTCCAGGTTCACCAGCGCCCCGCCGCTGTTGCCCGGGTTGATCGCGGCCGAGGTCTGCACCATGTCGGCGAGCGTGGCCCCGGTGCCGCCGCCCGCGCTGCTCTCGCTGACCGTCCGGCCGAGCGCGGAGACGATGCCCTGGGTGACGCTGCTGGACAGACCGAGCGGCGAGCCCATGGCCAGTACGATCTGGCCCATCTCGACCTTGTCGGCGTCGCCGAACTTCGCGGCCCGCAGTCCGCCCGGGACGCGGTCGAGCTTGATGACCGCCAGGTCCTGCTCCGGGTAGGAGGAGACCAGGGACGCCTTCAGGTCCTTCTCACCGGTGGCGACGCTGACGTCGAACTCCTTCTCGTCACCCACCACATGGGCGTTGGTGACGATGTGGCCCTTGTCGTCGTAGACGATGCCGGACCCGAGGCTGTCCGAGGCGCCGACCTGCACCACCGAGGGCAGCACGTCCTTGATGACCGCCTGGTACCGGTCCTGCAGCTCGTCGGTGGCGCGGACCGCGGCCGCCTCCCGTACCGGTGAACCGGACGGCGGTGGCTCGGCACCGGCCGCGCAGCCGCCCGCCAGGGCGAGGACGCAGGCACCGGCGGTCAGGGACAGGAACGAACGGCGTACCCGGCAGCGGCGGGGGGAGGTGTCCATGCCGGGAGTATCGCCACCGGCCGCGCGCCGCACCCTGCGCTGCTGGGCCGATCAGGCGTACGGCCCGGGATGCCTCAGCCGCGTACGCCGCACAGGTGCAGCAGCGCGGCCACCTGGCGGTACGGGTCGGTCCGGCCGGCCCGGTCCTCCAGGGTCAGTATCCGCTCCAGCTCCCTGGCGTCCGGCAGCTCCGCGCCGTTGTCCACGTTGTCCGTGAAGACCCGCACGCCGTACCAGGTGTGCAGCGGTGCGGCGATTCCGGCGAGGGTGGCCGTCAGCACGCCGAGCCGGTCCGCCCGTACCTCCAGGCCGAGCCGGTTGGTGTAGACGTCGGAGTCGAACGCCGCCAGCGCGCCCCCGAAGTCCCCCGCGGTGCCGGGCCGCATCGCCAGCGCGTCCGCGTTCCGCACGAGCAGCGACAGCAGGCCGCCGGGCGCCAGCATCCGGGCCAGGCCCGCCAGCATCGGGTCCGGCTCGGGGACGTACATCAGTACGCCGTGGCAGAGCACCACGTCGAAGCTGCCCGGCAGGAAGTGCACCCCGGTGTCGCGGCCGTCGCCCTGGATGATCCGCATCCGCTCACGGATGCCCTCGGGCTCCCCCGTGAGGGCGTCCCGGGCGACCTGGAGCATCGCGTCGTCCGACTCCAGGCCGGTCACCGAGTGCCCGGCCCGGGCCAGCCGCAGCGCCTGGGTGCCCTGGCCCATGCCGACGTCGAGCACCCGCAGCCGCCGCCCCACGGGGAAGCGCGCGGCTATCTGCTCGTCCAGCTGCCGCGCCACCAGCTCCTGGCGTACGACGTTGCGCAGACCACCGAGTCCCTCCAGCCACCGGGACGAGACCCCGGTGAAGCCGGAGGCCTCCGTGCTCAGGGGCGTTCTCCCCGCTTGACCTGCGGCTTCGGCAGCCGCAGCCGACGCATCTGGAGCGTGCGCATCAGGCCGTACGCCACCGCGCCGCGCTTGGGCAGGTCCGGGAAGCGCTGGGCCAGCTGACGCTTCAGCCGGAAGCCGAGGCCGATGGAGTCGACCACGATGAGCACGATCACGCCGAGCCAGAGCAGCAGCGAGATGTTCTGGATGTTGCGGATCTGGATCACGCTGAGCACCAGGATGATCACCGCGAGCGGAAGGAAGTACTCCGCGATGCAGAAGCGCGAGTCCACGTAGTCGCGGACGAAGCGCCGCACGGGCCCCTTGTCGCGCACCGGCAGATAGCGCTCGTCGCCCGAGGCGAGGGCCTCGCGCTGCCTGGCCAGGTCGGCACGGCGTGCCTCCCGCTGGCGCTTCATGGCGGCCTTGCGGTCCAGCGGCGTGCCGCTGGAGGCCCGCCGGCGCTGTGTCTGGGCCTCACTTCGCTTGGGGGTGGGGCGACCCTTGGGTGCCTGCGGGTCGCGGGGCTGCTTGGAGAGGTCCGCCGTCACCTTGCCGGTGGGGGCCTTCTCTTCCTTGGAACGGCTACGGAACACAAAGCCCAAGGGTACGGGGTCGTCCCGGGCAGCCAAGGACCGGGCGGGAACGATCCGGCAACGGCGGACGTCCTGATAAGTGTCCCGACAGGGGCAGAACGGACGATGCCGACGCTCTCCCTGGGGGTTTTCTACTCCCTGGGCGGGAGCGGTCACCGGCGGCAGTCGTCCTTGGGTAGGACCACATCCGCGCCCGAACAGTGCGGTAATAGAGGCAGGGCCCGTACTGTGGGTTCTGTTGGAGTGCTGGAGCTCAGTCCGTCAGAAGGGGGCGCGCGAAGCCCATGAGCGGTGTCATGAAGCGTATGGGAATGATCTTCCGCGCGAAGGCAAACAAGGCCCTTGACCGGGCCGAGGATCCGCGCGAGACCCTCGATTACTCGTACCAGAAGCAGCTGGAGCTGCTCCAGAAGGTACGCCGCGGCGTCGCCGATGTGGCGACCTCGCGCAAGAGGCTGGAGCTGCAGCTCAACCAGCTGCAGGGCCAGTCGAGCAAGCTGGAGGACCAGGGCCGCAAGGCGCTCGCGCTCGGTCGCGAGGACCTGGCCCGCGAGGCGCTGTCCCGGCGCGCCGCCCTCCAGCAGCAGGTCACCGACCTGGAGACGCAGCACCAGACGCTGCAGGGCGAGGAGGAGAAGCTCACCCTCGCGGCCCAGCGGCTCCAGGCCAAGGTCGACGCCTTCCGTACGAAGAAGGAGACGATCAAGGCCACCTACACCGCGGCCCAGGCGCAGACCCGGATCGGGGAGGCCTTCTCCGGCATCTCCGAGGAGATGGGCGACGTCGGCCTCGCGATCCAGCGTGCCGAGGACAAGACACAGCAGCTCCAGGCCCGTGCCGGAGCCATCGACGAGCTGCTCGCCTCGGGCGCCCTCGACGACCCGTCGGGGACGGCCAAGGACGACATCGCGGCCGAGCTGGACCGCATCTCGGGCGGTTCCGATGTAGAACTGGAGCTGCAGCGCATGAAGGCCGAGCTGGCCGGGGGTTCCTCCGGGCAGCAGCAGGCCATCGAAGGCGGCGCGCAGGACGCGGCACCGCAGTCGCAGCAGTCCCCGCACAAGTTCGACAAGCAGTGAGGGCGGCGTCATGATCGTACGGGTCATGGGGGAGGGCCAGGTCGAGCTGGCCGACAGCCATGTCGCGGAGCTGAACAAGCTCGACGACGACCTGCTCACCGAGATGCAGAACGGCGACGGGCCCGGTTTCCGGGCCACGCTCCACGCGCTCCTGGACAAGGTCCGCGAGCTCGGCACCCCGCTGCCCGACGACTCCCTGGAGCCGTCCGAGCTGATCCTGCCGGCCCCTGACGCCACTCTCGAAGAGGTCAGCGCCATGCTCACCGACGACGGGCTGATCCCCGGCTGAGCGAACGCTCCCCTCCACACTCCCCACCGTGCCCCGCCCCGGTCCCACCGGCGCGGGGCACGGTGGTGTCGGAACGGGGTCCGCTCCGGGTGCGGCACGCCGTACCGTTGCTCGACGTGACCACCCTCGGAACCGGGCTCGTGCGAGGCCGCCGCTGGCTGCGCGGCCACCCCCTCGCGTTCGACGGGGCGCTCGCCGCGGCCGTGCTCGTCTGCATGCTGTGCGCGTCGTTCGCCGAGCCGACCCAGGGCCACGGGCCGACCTTCGGCGTCCGTGCCCCCGCCCCCTCCGGCGTGCTGCTGATGGTGCTCGGCGCCGCGGCCCTCGTCCAGCGGCGGCGCCGGCCCATGGCGGTGCTCGCCGTGACCGGTCTGCTCGCCGCGGCCGAGTTCCTGCTGGCGGACCCGCCCGCCCCGGTGGTGATGACCGCGGTCGTCGCCCTGTTCACCGTGGCGTCCCGCACCGACCGGCCCACCACCTGGCGGGTCGGCCTGCTGACCATGCTCGTGCTGACCGCGGCCGCGATGGTCGCCGGCTCGTCCCCCTGGTACAGCCAGGAGAACGTCGGAGTCCTGGCCTGGACCGGCCTGGCGGGCGCCACCGGGGACGCCGTTCGCAGCAGGCGCGCCTTCATCGACGCGATCAGGGAGCGGGCCGAGCGCGCGGAGCGGACCCGGGAGGAGGAGGCCCGCCGCCGCGTCGCAGAGGAGCGGCTGCGGATCGCCCGCGACCTGCACGACGTGGTGGCCCACCACATCGCCCTGGTCAACGTGCAGGCCGGAGTCGCCGCCCACGTCATGGACCGGCGGCCGGACCTGGCCAAGGAGGCGCTCGCCCACGTGCGCGAGGCCGGCCGTTCCGCGCTCAACGAGCTCAGGTCCACCGTGGGACTGCTGCGCCAGTCCGGCGATCCGGCGGCGCCCACCGAACCGGCACCCGGCCTGGCCGTCCTCGGCGATCTGCTCGACACCTTCCGCAACGCGGGTCTTCCCGTGGAGGTGGCGTGCACCGACCGCGACGGATTCCCGGCCGCCGTGGACCTGGCGGCCTACCGGGTCGTCCAGGAGGCCCTGACCAACGTCCGCAAGCACGCGGGCCCCGGCGCGAAGGCCGAGGTGAGCGTCCTGCGGGTCGGGCCGACCGTGGAGGTCACCGTCCTCGACGACGGCACGGGGGCCACCGCGGCGGCTCCCGGCACCGTCCCCGGGGCACGACGTGCCGACGGCGGCGGCCACGGCCTCGTCGGCATGCGCGAACGCGTCGTCGCGCTCGGCGGCACCCTCACCGCGGCCCCCCGGTACGGCGGCGGCTTCCGCGTGCATGCGATCCTGCCCCTCACGTCCCGCACGGGTGAGCCGGAGATGCCGGGCCCGGCGGACAGGACGGGGGGACGCGCGTGACGCCGATCAAGGTGCTGCTCGCCGACGACCAGGCACTGCTGCGCAGCGCGTTCCGGGTGCTGGTCGACTCGGAGCCCGACATGCGGGTCGTCGGTGAGGCGGCGGACGGTGCGGAGGCCGTCGAGCTGGCCCGCTCCACCGGGGTCGACGTGGTCCTCATGGACATCAGGATGCCCGGCACCGACGGGCTCACCGCGACCCGGACGATCAGCGCGGACCCGGAGCTGGCCGGCGTACGGATCGTCATGCTCACCACCTTCGAGGTGGACGAGTACGTCGTCCAGGCGCTGCGCGCGGGCGCGGCGGGCTTCCTCGGCAAGGGCGCGGAACCGGACGAGCTGCTGAACGCCATCCGGATCGCCGCGGCCGGTGAGGCCCTGCTCTCCCCGGCCGCGACCAAGGGCCTCATCGCCACCTTCCTCGCCCAGGCCCCCGACGCCGACGGGGACCTGGGCCGGTCCACCGCCTACTCCGAGCTGCTCGACGCGCTCACCGGACGCGAGCGGGAGGTACTCGTCCTGGTCGCGGGCGGGCACTCCAACGACCAGATCGCCGAACGGCTGGCCGTCAGCCCCCTCACCGTCAAGACGCATGTGAACCGGGCCATGGCGAAGCTCGGCGCCCGGGACCGGGCCCAACTGGTCGTCATCGCCTACGAGTCGGGGCTGGTGCGTCCGCGGGTGGAGTAGAGGGTGGAGAGCGGGCGTACTCCAGCTGCGGTATGCGCGGGGTGAGAAAGCAACCCGGGGGCCGACGATTCCGTCGGCGGGAGCCGTCATCGTGTAGATGGGCGGGCTGTGTCCCTGACCTTCGAACAGCCGCCCACCTGCCGCGTAACGCCACAGAAGAGAGACCCACCCATGTCCTGGCTGTCCAGATTCAGCCTCGCGCAACGGGCGCTGATCGGCCTCATGTCGATCGTCGCGCTCGTCTTCGGAGCCATAGCGATCCCGCAGCTCAAACAGCAGCTGCTGCCCACCATCGAGCTCCCGATGGTGTCGGTGCTGGCCCCCTACCAGGGTGCGTCCCCCGATGTGGTCGAGAAGCAGGTCGTCGAGCCCCTCGAGAACGCCATCAAGGCCGTCGACGGCGTCGAGGGCATCACCTCGACCGCCGGCGAGGGCAACGCCGTCGTCATGGCGACCTTCGACTTCGGCGACGAGGGCACCAAGCAGCTCGTCGCCGACATCCAGCAGGCCGTGAACCGCGCGCGGGCCCAACTGCCCACGGACGTCGACCCGCAGGTCGTCGCCGGATCGACGGACGACATCCCGACCGTCGTCCTCGCCGTCACCTCCGACAAGGACCAGCAGGCGCTCGCCGACCAGCTGGACCGCACGGTCGTCCCGGCGATCGAGGACATCGACGGCGTCGGCCAGGTCTCGGTCGACGGTGTGCGGGACCTCCAGATCTCCGTCGTCCCGGACGACGGGAAGCTCGCCGCGGCCGGACTGAACGCCGCGTCGCTGGCCCAGGCCCTGCAGGCCGGTGGCGCCACCGTCCCGGCCGGCTCCTTCTCCGAGGCGGGCAAGAGCCGCACCGTCCAGGTCGGCGGTTCCTTCACCTCGCTCCGGCAGATCGAGGACCTCAAGGTCTCCGCGGGGGGCGGGGCTCCCGGCACGCCCGCGAAGCCGGTCCGCGTCGGGGACGTCGCCACGGTGAAGCAGGAGCCCGCCACGGCGGTCTCCATCACCCGGACGAACGGCAGGCCCAGCCTCGCGGTCGTGGCGACGATGGACAAGGACGGCAGCGCCGTCGCCATCTCGGACGCCGTCCAGGACCTGCTGCCGGACCTGCGCAAGGACCTCGGCGCCGGCGCCGAGCTGACCGTCGTCTCGGACCAGGGCCCCGCGGTCTCCAAGGCGATCTCCGGCCTGACCACCGAGGGCGCGCTCGGCCTGGTCTTCGCGGTCGTCGTGATCCTGGTCTTCCTCGCGTCGATCCGCTCCACGCTGGTCACCGCGGTCTCCATCCCGCTCTCCGTGGTCCTCGCGCTGCTCGTGCTGTGGACCCGCGACCTGTCGCTGAACATGCTGACGCTCGGGGCGCTGACCATCGCCATCGGCCGTGTCGTCGACGACTCGATCGTGGTCCTGGAGAACATCAAGCGGCACCTCGGCTACGGGGAGGAGCGCCGGTCGGCGATCATCACCGCCGTCGAGGAGGTGGCCGGCGCGGTCACCTCGTCCACGCTCACCACCGTCGCGGTCTTCCTGCCCATCGGCCTGGTCGGTGGCATGGTCGGCCAGCTCTTCGGTTCGTTCTCCCTGACCGTCACGGCGGCCCTGCTGGCCTCCCTGCTGGTCTCCCTCACCGTCGTACCGGTCCTCTCGTACTGGTTCCTGCGCGCCCCCGAGGGCACCGAGGAGAATCCGGCGGAGGCCCGCCGCAAGGCCGAGGAGAAGGAAGCCGCGAGCCGGCTCCAGCGGATCTACGTCCCGGTCCTGCGCTTCGCCACCCGGCGCCGTGTCACCAGCATCGTCATCGCCTTCGTGGTGCTGTTCGGCACGTTCGGCATGGCTCCCCTGCTGAAGACCAACTTCTTCGACGCGGGCGAGCAGGAGGTCCTCTCCGTCAAGCAGGAGCTGACCCCCGGCACCAGCCTGGAGGCGGCCGACGAGGCCGCGAAGAAGGTCGAGAAGGTCCTCACCGCCGACGAGGGCGTCGAGGACTACCAGGTCACCGTGGGCTCGTCCGGCTTCATGGCGGCCTTCGGCGGCGGTACGGGCGCCAACCAGGCCTCGTACCAGATCACCCTCAAGGACTCCGCCGACTACGAGGCCACCGAGAAGCGGATCGACGAGGCCCTCGGCGAGCTCGACGGCATCGGCGACACGACGATCGCGGCCGGGGACGGCTTCGGCAGCCAGGACCTGAGCGTGGTCGTCAAGGCCGCCGACGGCGACGTCCTGAAGAAGGCGTCCGAGATGGTGCGCAAGGAGGTCGCGACGCTCAAGGACGTCACCGACGTCCAGAGCGACCTGGCGCAGAGCGTCCCGCGGATCTCCGTCAAGGCCAACGACAAGGCCGCGGACGCGGGCTTCGACCAGACCACCCTCGGCGCGGTCGTGGCCGGTGCGGTGCGCGGCACCCCGTCCGGCAAGGCGGTCATGGACGACACCGAGCGCGACGTCGTCGTCAAGTCCTCGCACCCCGCCACCACCATGGCCGAGCTGGAGAACCTGCCCCTCGGGCCGGTGAAGCTCGGGCAGATCGCCGACGTGGAGCTCGTCCCCGGCCCGGTCTCGATGACCCGGATCGACGGACAGCGCGCGGCGACGGTCACCGCCAAGCCGACCGGTGACAACACCGGGGCGGTGAGCGCCTCGCTCCAGACGAAGATCGACGCCCTGGACCTCCCGGAGGGCGCCACCGCGACCATCGGCGGTGTCACGCAGGACCAGGACGACGCCTTCGTCAAGCTGGGCCTCGCCATGCTGGCGGCCATCGCGATCGTGTTCATGCTGCTGGTCGCCACCTTCCGGTCGCTGATCCAGCCGCTGATCCTGCTGGTCTCCATCCCGTTCGCCGCGACGGGTGCGCTCGGCCTCCTCATCGTCACCGGCACCCCGATGGGCGTCCCGGCGATGATCGGCATGCTGATGCTGATCGGCATCGTGGTGACCAACGCCATCGTGCTGATCGACCTCATCAACCAGTACCGGGCGCAGGGCATGGGCGTCGTCGAGGCGGTCCTGGAGGGCGGCCGCCACCGTCTGCGCCCGATCCTGATGACGGCCCTGGCCACGATCTTCGCCCTGCTGCCGATGGCACTCGGCGTCACGGGCGAGGGAGGCTTCATCTCGCAGCCGCTGGCGGTCGTGGTGATCGGCGGTCTGATCTCCTCGACGCTGCTGACCCTGCTCCTGGTGCCGACGCTCTACGCGATGGTCGAGCTCCGCAAGGAGCGGCGCGCCGAGGGGAAGGCGGCCAAGCGCGCGGCGCGGTCCGGCGAGGCGGCCCCGGGGGCACCGGAGGAAGCCACCTCCGACGAGCCGGAGCCCGCGAAGGCCTGACGGGCCGTCCCACCGCACGGGGAAGGCCCCGACGCCGCACCACGGCGTCGGGGCCTTCCCCGTGCGTGTCCTCGGAGCGTGTGCGCGCCTTACGGCAGCGCCAGCATCCGTTCCAGCGCCAGCTTCGCGTACTTCTCGGTCTCCGGGTCCACCTGGATCCGGTTGACCAGGTTGCCCTCGGCCAGCGACTCCAGCGTCCACACCAGGTGCGGCAGGTCGATGCGGTTCATCGTCGAGCAGAAGCAGACCGTCTTGTCGAGGAAGACGATCTCCTTGTCCTCAGCGGCGAAACGGTTCGCCAGCCGGCGCACCAGGTTGAGTTCCGTACCGATCGCCCACTTCGAGCCGGCCGGGGCCGCCTCCAGGGCCTTGATGATGTACTCGGTCGAACCCACGTGGTCCGCGGCCGCCACGACCTCGTGCCTGCACTCCGGGTGCACCAGCACGTTGACACCCGGGATGCGCTCGCGGACGTCGTTCACGGACTCCACGGAGAAGCGGCCGTGCACCGAGCAGTGCCCGCGCCACAGGATCATCTTCGCGTTCCGCAGCTCCTCGGCGCTCAGACCGCCGTTCGGCTTGTGCGGGTTGTAGAGGACGCAGTCCTCCAGCGACATCCCCATGTCGCGCACGGCGGTGTTCCGCCCCAGATGCTGGTCGGGCAGGAACAGCACCTTCTCGCCCTGCTCGAAGGCCCACTCCAGGGCCCGCTCCGCGTTGGACGAGGTGCAGATCGTGCCGCCGTGCCGACCGGTGAAGGCCTTGATGTCGGCGGAGGAGTTCATGTACGAGACGGGCACCACCTGGTCCGCGACGCCCGCGTCGGTCAGCACGTCCCAGCACTCGGCGACCTGTTCGGCGGTGGCCATGTCCGCCATCGAGCAGCCCGCCGCCAGGTCGGGGAGCACGACCTTCTGGTCGTCACCCGTCAGGATGTCCGCCGACTCGGCCATGAAGTGCACGCCGCAGAAGACGATGTACTCCGCCTCGGGCCGTGCCGCCGCGTCCCGGGCGAGCTTGAAGGAGTCGCCGGTGACGTCGGCGAACTGGATGACCTCGTCGCGCTGGTAGTGGTGGCCGAGCACGAACACCTTGTCCCCGAGCTTCTCCTTCGCGGCACGGGCACGTTCCACCAGGTCCGGGTCGGACGGGGAGGGAAGGTCACCGGGGCACTCGACGCCGCGCTCGCTGCGCGGGTCGGCGTCACGGCCGAGGAGCAGAAGGGCGAGAGGGGTCGGCTGGACGTCCAGGGGCTGGGCGGTGGTCACGACACGCACCCTTTCTTTTCTGCTGACGAGTTTTCGTCTAATTGACGTTATCTATCATAACCCGCTGCACACCGGCTTGACGATGCCGATAGCGTCGATGTGACGCATCCCCCGGCAGGGGTGGTGTGCGAGCATGAGGGGGAGAGATACGCGCGTGGCGCGGAATGAATCCGCGGCCCTGACGGTTTGCACCGTCGGCAAGCAGTCCGTACAACCCGGGAGAGAAGCAGATGTCCGTATCGGACGAGACCACCACCGTGAGCGACGGCATCCTCCTGTCCGACGCCGCCGCAGCCAAGGTCAAGGCCCTGCTGGAGCAGGAGGGCCGGGACGACCTCGCGCTGCGCGTCGCCGTCCAGCCCGGAGGCTGCTCCGGCCTGCGCTACCAGCTCTTCTTCGACGAGCGCTCGCTCGACGGGGACGTCGTGAAGGACTTCGGCGGCGTCAAGGTCGTCACCGACCGGATGAGCGCTCCGTACCTGGGCGGCGCCTCGGTCGACTTCGTGGACACCATCGAGAAGCAGGGCTTCACGATCGACAACCCGAACGCCACCGGTTCCTGCGCCTGCGGCGACTCCTTCAGCTGACCTGCCTACGACAGCGGCGGCGCCTCCCGGCCGGGAAGCGCCGCCGCTGTCGTGTGCGGACGAGGGGACGGGCCGCCGTCAGGTACGCGGCACGGTGGCGCCGGACCCCGCGTCGACCACCTTCCGGTCACCCAGCGGCGCGTCCAGCGTCACCGTCCGGGTCAGCTCCTCGGCGATCAGGACACAGGCCTTGCCGGGGTCCGGGTTCGACTCGCCGACCGTCACCCGGACCGTCGAGCCGTCCTCCGTGGCATGGACCTCGTACGTGCTGCACGCCCCGCCCCAGAACGTCACGTCCAGGGTCCGGCCGTCCGCACCGTACGAGAGGATCCGGCGCTCCCCGGTGGTCGTGTCCCCCGTGCCGGAGCCGGTCCCGTCCGTCGGGCGGGCGCCCTCCTCGGTCAGGAACGCCGGGTCCACCGCGATCCGGACCGCCGTGTACGCGGCTCCGCCGTCGTCCGGCCGTACCGAGAAGAGCCACGAGGGGACGAGCAACTGCTCGCCGTCGGCGTACCGGGCGGACAACCCCAGCACCGCCTTCTCGACCGTCATCGTGGCCGTCCGCGGCGAACCGCTCCGTGAGGCGCAGTCGACCGCGGCCGAGGAGGCGTCGTCCTCCAGCGGTACGGAGGTGGCGCAGCCGCCGATGCCGGGCTTCGCGCCCGGCCGGCTCTCCGCGTTCAGCCGGTCCAGTGCCGCCCGGGCGCCGACCAGCGGATAGCTGTCGCCCTTCGCCAGGGACTTCAGGTGCCCACTGCCACCGACGATCTCGCCGCCGGGTCCCACCTGGATCCCCGTCGACCAGCCGTACGTCGGCAGCCCTCCCACCACCGGGTCGGCGTTCACGACGCGTACGGAACCCATCAGCTGGCGCGTGTCGAGCGCCGCGCCGTCCTGACCCACGGCCTTGAGCACCGGGGCGGCCGCGGTCCGGGCGGCCTTCTCGCTCACCGGGTCGTCCACCGGTGCACCGGAGCCGGATCCGGCCTTCGAGGAGGGCTTGGCGCAGGCGGACGCCGACTCGCAGGCGTCCGGGCCGCCCGAGCCGTACCGTGCGAAGGTCCAGGCGCCCGGCGCCTGCTTGGTCACCCGCAGGAACGGCCCGGACCCGTCACCGTCGACACCCACCGTCCACGCGGCCCCCTCGGTCCTCGGGGTGCCCGGCAGTCCGAGGGCCGAGGCCAGACGCGTCACGTCCTCGGCCGTCACCGCACCCGTCGCCCGGTGCACGGCGGCCTCGGCCGGTCCCTTCGGCAGTTCGCCCGCCGCGCGGTAGACGGTCCGGCCGTCGTTCGGGTCCGGCTCGCCCACGGCGATGCCCGGCGCGGGCGCCGCCGGGTCCTCGGCCGGGAGGCCGAGCGCGAGCGGGGGAGGCGCGGTCCCGTCGGAGGCGGGTGCGGCCCGGCCCTGAGGCGTGGACGCCCAGTACGCGGCGCCGCCCCCCGCCAGCAGGACCGCCGCCGCCACCGAGACCACCGCCAGCGGGGAACGCCGCCGTCGCGGGCCGGTCACGTCCTTCTCGGGTTGCTCGGTGCTCACCGGATCGCTCCTTCGTGCAAGGCCGTCACTCGCGTATCGCCGTCCCCGGCGGGGACGGCGATGGGACGGGGCGCGGGAGCGTGCGGTTCCACCGCGGGGGCCGGGTCAGTCCCCGTACTCCGGCATGGCGTCGACGAGCCGGGCCGAGGAGGGCGGGACCGTGACCCCGTGGATCAGGGACGGCCGCGACGGCACGGCGGCGGCCTTCGTGACGGTCTTCGTGGCGGCGACCCAGTGCGGCGCCATACGCGCGCAGTCACCACGAAGCTCGGCCAGGCTCATCTCGGACTCACGCGGAGCGATGTCGTTCGGCATAACCGCACCGTACGCACGACCATGGTCGGGCAGAAAGCCCTACTATCGGGTAGTTTTCCCTTTTCCCTTCGGGTGGCGGCACCGGGTGGCCGGCGGGCCCCACCGGGTAGCGTGAACTGTCACGCCGTCCCGGAGGGTTCGTTCCCGCGGTCCCTTCGCCTTCCGCAGGAGCAGCCTTCCCGTGCGCATTGCAGTCACCGGCTCCATCGCCACCGACCATCTGATGACCTTCCCCGGCAGGTTCACCGACCAGCTCGTCGCGGACCAGCTGCACACGGTCTCGCTCTCCTTCCTGGTCGACAACCTCGACGTACGCCGCGGCGGCGTCGGCGCCAACATCGCCTTCGGTATGGGCATCCTCGGCACCCGCCCGATCCTGGTCGGCGCCGCCGGGGCCGACTTCGACGACTACCGCGCCTGGCTCGACCGGCACGGCGTCGACACGGACTCGGTCCGGATCTCCGAGGTCCTGCACACCGCGCGCTTCGTCTGCACCACGGACGCCGATCACAACCAGATCGGCTCCTTCTACACGGGTGCGATGAGCGAGGCCCGGCTCATCGAGCTGCAGAGCGTCGCCGAGCGCGTCGGAGGCATCGACCTCGTCTCCATCGGCGCCGACGACCCCGAGGCGATGCTCCGCCACACCGAGGAGTGCCGCGCCCGGTCCATCCCGTTCGCGGCGGACTTCTCGCAGCAGATCGCGCGGATGGACGGCGAGGAGATCCGCACCCTCCTCGACGGTGCCACCTACCTCTTCTCCAACGAGTACGAGAAGGGGCTCATCGAGTCCAAGACCGGCTGGAGCGACGAGGAGATCCTCTCCAAGGTCGGCCACCGGGTCACCACCCTCGGCGCCCGCGGCGTCCGTATCGAGCGTGCCGGCCAGGACCCGATCGAGGTCGGCTGCGCCGAGGAGGAGCGCAAGGCCGACCCCACCGGCGTCGGCGACGCCTTCCGTGCCGGGTTCCTCTCGGGTCTGGCCTGGGGCGTCGGCCTGGAGCGTGCCGCGCAGGTCGGCTGCATGCTCGCGACCCTGGTCATCGAGACGGTCGGCACCCAGGAGTACACCCTGCGCCGCACCCACTTCATGGACCGCTTCACCAAGGCGTACGGCGACGAGGCGGCCAACGAGGTCCGGGTCCACCTCTCCTGAGACCGGCCCGCCCCGTCCGGGACCGGCCCGCCCCCGGGACCGGCCCGGTCTCACGTCAGCCGGCGGACCACATAGGCCGTGCCCCGGTCCGCCGGCTCCTCGCCCACGTACTCCTGCTCACGCATCTCGCACCACGCGGGGATGTCGAGGCGGGCGGCCTCGTCGTCGGCGAGGACCGTCACCGTGGAGCCGACGGGTACCTCTCCGATCACCTTTGCGAGTTCGATCACCGGGATCGGGCAGCGCCTGCCCAGGGAGTCGACGACGAGCGAGGCGCGCGGGGCGGGGGAGGGGGCCGTGGCGGCGGGCGCGCCGAGCCGGTCCCGCACCTCCGCCACCACGCCCGGCAGGACCTCCAGGAAGCGGTCGACCTCGGCCCCGGTGGTGCCGGCCGGCAGCGACACGCGGACGTTCCCCTCGGTGAGCACGCCCATCGCCTTGAGGACGTGACTGAGCGTCAGCGTGCTGCTCGTACAGGAAGAACCGGACGAAACGGAAAAATCGGCCCGATCCAGTTCATGGAGCAGGGTCTCTCCGTCGACATAGAGACACGAGAAGGTGACCAGATGCGGCAGCCTGCGCGCCGGGTCACCCACCACCTCCACATCGGGCACCAGCCGGGGCACCTCGGTGCGGACCCGGTCCACCAGGACGCGCAGCCGTGCGGCCTCGGCCTCGGCCTCGGCGCGTACCGCGCGCAGCGAGGCCGCCGCCGCGACGATCGCCGGGATGTTCTCGAAACCGGGTGCCCGTCCCGACTCCCGCTCGTCGGCCGGGCCTTGGGGGGCGAACCGGACTCCCTTGCGCACCGCGAGCAGACCGACACCGGCCGGCCCGCCCCACTTGTGGGCGCTGGCGGTCAGCAGCGACCAGCCGCCCGGTACGGGACCCCAGCCCAGCGACTGCGCGGCGTCCACCAGGAGGGGGACGCCCGCGGCGGCGCAGAGCTCCGCGGCCCGCGCCACCGGCTGCTCGGTGCCGACCTCGTGGTTGGCGGACTGGAGGCAGGCCAGCGCGGTGTCCGCCCGCAGCGCCCGGCCGAACTCCGACGGGTCCACCGCCCCGGTCCGCTCCACGGGCACCTCGGTGAAGGACCCGCCGTCCGCCTCCAGCGCCGCGGCCGCGTGCAGGACCGAGGAGTGTTCGACCGCCGAGAGCACCAGATGACGTCCGACACGCCGACGGCCGGAAAGAGCCCCGGAAACGGCCGAGTGGACGGCCCGCGTCCCCGACGAGGTGAAGACGAGCTCGTCCGGCCGGCACCCGACGGCCTCCGCCGCGGCCTCCCGCGCGGCGTCCAGGAGCATTCCGGCCCGCCGCCCCTCGCGGTACAGCCGGGCCGGGTCGGCCCAGCCCTCGTCCAGGGAGGCAAGCAACGCCTGGCGTGCGACGGGATGCAGGGGCGCGGAGGAGGCGGCATCGAAGTAGGACACGCCGCCACGCTAGCCCGCGGCGGGGCGCCGTCCGGGCGCGGGCCGCGCCGCCCGGGGGGAGAGGGGCCGTCAGATGACGGCCCGAGGCCCGGATTCCACCCCTTCGGGGTGACGGGCGGCGCGTTGGGCACCCTCCCCGCGCGACCCCAAATAGCGTCCAGTAGGGTTTGGTCCGCATAAACATCCAAACCCCTGCCCGCGTCAGGGCCGGCGACCGACCAAGCGAGACGGCCGCGCCGAACCGTGCGGGCGAGACTCTCGGGAAGGCGCTACGTGAGTCCCAACGGCTCCGACCGCTCGTCGCGGCGCCCGATGCGGCGGAAGCTGCCGCAGGTGCTGACTGCGGGCCTGGTCCTGGCGACAGCCTCCGGTTGTGAATACAACTGGGAGGATTTTCCCCGCCTCGGTATGCCCACCCCGGTAACGGAAGAGGCCCCTCGGATCCTCTCCCTCTGGCAGGGCTCGTGGGCGGCAGCGCTCGCCACGGGTGTCCTCGTCTGGGGGCTGATCCTGTGGAGCGTCATCTTCCACCGGCGTAGCAGGACCAAGGTGGAGGTACCTCGGCAGACCAGGTACAACATGCCTATCGAGGCGCTGTACACAGTGGTCCCCCTCATCATCGTCTCGGTGCTCTTCTACTTCACCGCGCGCGATGAGTCCAAGCTCCTCGAGCTCAGCCCCAAGCCCGCCCACACGGTCAACGTGGTCGGCTACCAGTGGAGCTGGGGCTTCAACTACATCGAGAACGTGGAGGGCGAGCCCTCCGCCGGCAGCGAGGTCCCCAAGGAGCTCGACGCCATCCCCGACAAGTACCGCAAGGACTTCCCCGCGAACGCCAACGGCGTCTACGACGTGGGCATCCCCGGTACGAGGAACCCGCAGAACGGCAACCCGGGTCCGACCCTGTGGCTGCCGAAGGGCGAGAAGGTCCGTTTCATCCTGACTTCGCGTGACGTCATCCACTCCTTCTGGGTGGTGCCGTTCCTCATGAAGCAGGACGTCATTCCGGGCCACACCAACGCCTTCGAGGTGACTCCGAAGAAGGAGGGCACCTACATGGGTAAGTGCGCCGAGCTCTGCGGCGTCGACCACTCCCGAATGCTCTTCAACGTCAAGATCGTCTCCCCCGAGCGTTACCAGCAGCACCTGAAGGAGCTGGCGGAGAAGGGTCAGACGGGCTACGTGCCGGCAGGCATCGAGCAGACGGACCCGGCCAGGAATGCGGAGACGAACAAACTGTGAGCATCCTCAACGAATCCCAGGGTGCCGCGGCAGCAGACGACTCTTTCGAGGACGAGCTGCCGGTACGGCGCAAGCAGCCGGGGAGCGTCGTCATCAAGTGGCTCACCACCACTGACCACAAGACGATCGGCACGCTCTACCTGGTCACCTCGTTCGCGTTCTTCTGCATCGGCGGTCTCCTGGCGCTCTTCATGCGCGCCGAGCTGGCCCGTCCGGGCACGCAGATCATGTCGAACGAGCAGTTCAACCAGGCGTTCACGATGCACGGCACGATCATGCTGCTGATGTTCGCGACGCCGCTGTTCTCCGGTTTCGCGAACTGGATCATGCCGCTCCAGATCGGCGCGCCCGACGTGGCGTTCCCGCGGCTGAACATGTTCGCCTACTGGCTGTACCTCTTCGGCTCGCTCATCGCGGTGGCCGGCTTCCTCACCCCGCAGGGTGCGGCCGACTTCGGCTGGTTCGCCTACTCCCCGCTGTCGGACGCCGTCCGCTCGCCGGGTGTCGGCGCCGACATGTGGATCATGGGTCTGGCCTTCTCCGGCTTCGGCACGATCCTCGGCTCGGTCAACTTCATCACCACGATCATCTGCATGCGCGCCCCCGGCATGACGATGTTCCGCATGCCGATCTTCACCTGGAACGTGCTGCTGACCGGTGTCCTGGTCCTGCTCGCCTTCCCGGTGCTGGCCGCCGCGCTCTTCGCGCTGGAGGTCGACCGTAAATTCGGCGCACATATCTTCGATGCGTCGAACGGTGGCGCATTGCTGTGGCAACACCTCTTCTGGTTCTTCGGACATCCAGAGGTGTACATCATCGCGTTGCCATTCTTCGGAATCGTCTCGGAGATCATTCCGGTCTTCAGCCGGAAGCCGATGTTCGGTTACATCGGTCTCATCAGCGCGACGATCGCCATCGCCGGTCTTTCCGTGACCGTCTGGGCGCACCACATGTATGTGACGGGCGGGGTACTCCTACCGTTCTTCTCGTTCATGACCTTCCTGATCGCGGTACCGACCGGTGTGAAGTTCTTCAACTGGATCGGCACGATGTGGAAGGGGTCGTTGTCCTTCGAGACACCGATGCTCTGGTCCGTCGGCTTCCTGATCACCTTCGCCTTCGGTGGTCTGACCGGCGTGATCCTGGCCTCGCCGCCGCTCGACTTCCACATCTCCGACTCGTACTTCGTCGTGGCGCACTTCCACTACGTGGTGTTCGGCACCGTGGTCTTCGCGATGTTCGCCGGATTCCACTTCTGGTGGCCGAAGTTCACCGGCAAGATGTTGGACGAGCGGCTCGGCAAGATGACCTTCTGGACGCTGTTCGTGGGCTTCCACGGCACGTTCCTCGTACAGCACTGGCTGGGCGCCGAAGGCATGCCCCGCCGGTACGCGGACTACCTGGCCGCCGACGGCTTCACCGCGCTGAACACGATCTCGACGATTTCGTCCTTCGTGCTCGGCCTGTCGATGCTGCCGTTCATGTACAACGTCTGGAAGACCGCCAAGTACGGCAAGAAGATCGAGGTCGACGACCCGTGGGGCTACGGCCGTTCGCTCGAATGGGCGACGTCCTGCCCGCCCCCGCGGCACAACTTCCTCAGCCTGCCGCGCATCCGCTCGGAATCCCCGGCGTTCGACCTGCACCACCCGGAGATCGCGGCGCTCGAGCAGCTCGATCACCTGTCCGAGGGTGACAAGGTCCTCGTCGGCGGCAAGGAGGACGGCAAGTGAAGATCCAGGGCAAACTCTTCATCTGGCTGAGCGTCTTCCTCCTGATCATGGCCGTCACGTACGGCGTCTGGTCCCGGGAGCCGGTGGGCACCACCGCACTGGTGCTGTCCTTCGGTCTGGCCATCATGATCGGCTTCTACCTGGCCTTCACGGCCAACCGGGTCGACGCCATGGCCCAGGACAACAAGGAGGCCGACGTCGCGGACGAGGCCGGCGAGGTGGGGTTCTTCTCCCCGCACAGCTGGCAGCCGCTCTCGCTGGCCATCGGTGGCGCCTTCCTCTTCATGGGCGTCGTCTTCGGCTGGTGGCTGGCCTACTTCGCGGCCCCGCTGCTCCTGATCGGCCTCTTCGGCTGGGTCTTCGAGTACTACCGCGGTGAGAACCGCACCCAGTAGCAGCACCGCACCACCCGCACGGGGGCCCGGCCCGCTCGGCAACGAGCGGGCCGGGCCCCCGTTTGCAGTCACTGAGCGCGCTGGATCGGATGAATCTTCTTAGCGTGGGTTCATGAACCACACGCCGCGCATCCGCACCGTAGTGAGCTGCACTCTGCTGGTCGTGACCCTGGTCGCTGGTGCGACCGCCTGTGGAGAGCCCGACAGCCGCCAGCTGTCCCTGAAGCCCTACGACGCCGCCGAGGACATCTCGTTCAACGGCCCCTCCGAGAAGGAGAAGGCCGACCCGGACAAGCCGATAGAGGTCACCGTCAAGGCTGACGACGCCCGCATCACGGACGTGACGGCCGTCGACACCGAGGGCCGCCACCTGGCGGGCGAGCTCGACGCGAACGGCAAGCGGTGGCACTCGACCACCTCGCTGGCGGCCGGCACCCGGTACACCGTCAAGGTCTCCACCGAGAACGGCGACGGCGCCCCCGGCAGCCGTACGTACGCCTTCGGCACGGCCTCGGCCAAGAAGTTCCTGAAGGTCTCCTTCGGCCCGCAGGCGGGCACCTACGGGGTCGGACAGCCCGTCACCGCGGAACTCAGCGCCCCGGTCACCGACAAGGCCTCCAGGGCCACCGTGGAGCGCGGGCTCCAGGTCCGCTCCACCCCCGCGGTCACCGGTTCCTGGTACTGGGTCGACGCCAAGACCCTGCACTACCGCCCGAAGGAGTACTGGCCCGCCGGCGCCACCATCGACGTCCGCAGCAACCTCAAGGGCATAAAGGTCACCAACGCGCTGTACGGGGACGCCGCCAAGCCGCTCAAGCTCACGACCGGCGACCGCATAGAGGCCATCACCGATGCCTCCGAGCACCACATGACGGTCCTGCGCAACGGTGAGGTGATCAACACGCTGCCGGTCACCACGGGCAAGCCGGGCTTCGACACGCGCAACGGCGTCAAGGTCGTGCTGGCCAAGGAGCAGTTCGTCCGGATGCGGGGGGAGAGCATCGGCATCGCCGCCGGCTCGTCGGAGTCCTACGACCTGCCGGTCTACTGGGCGACCCGGGTCACCTGGAGCGGTGAGTACGTCCACGCGGCGCCCTGGTCGACCGGCTCCCAGGGCAGCGCCAACGTCAGCCACGGCTGCACCGGGATGAGCACCGCCGACGCCGAGTGGTTCTTCGAGACCGTACGCGAGGGCGACATCGTCAAGGTCGTCGGGAGCGACGGCGAGACCATGACGCCGTTCGACAACGGCTTCGGCGACTGGAACCTGTCCTGGGACGCCTGGCTGAAGGGCAGCGCGCTGCACGGCGGCGGGACCCCGGACAAGGGCACCGACGTGGAGGCGGCGCGGCTGCAGCCCCAGGTGTGACCACCTGGGGGCGGGCCGCGCCGCGTGGGGCCCTGAGGGGCGCTCAGGCCCCTACGGACAGCCTCTGGCGCAGCAGGGCGGCCAGGGCGTCCGCGAAGTCGACCGGGTCGACCGGATGGGTCACCGCGGCGTCGGCGCGGCTCCACGTGGCCAGCCAGGAGTCCTGCGGGCGGCCGATCAGCAGCAGCACGGGCGGGCAGCCGAAGATCTCGTCCTTGATCTGCCGGCAGACGCCCATGCCGCCCACCGGGGCCGTCTCCCCGTCCAGCACGCAGACGTCGACGCCTCCCCGGTCCAGCGCGCTCAGGACCGCCGGCAGGGTGGCGCACTCCAGGAACTCCACCTCCGGGACGTCCGCCGCGGGCCTGCGCCCGGCAGCCAGCCTCACCTGCTCACGGGTGTTGGCGTCGTCGCTGTAGACCAGGACCGTGGCGGTCGGCTGCATTGTTCCTCCGTGACATCTGTGTCTTCGGGGCTCTCGGGGCATGAACCGATGGGCGGATCGTACTCCGGCGGACAGCCTGTCAGCACCGGTAATGACAGCGTTTCGATGGGCCGTTCGGTGAGGACACACCCCACTGACACACCGAACAGCACCCCCCGGAGTGAGGGCGGGATAAGCGACCGACATAATGTCGGTCGTGGCGACAGCAACGACAGTAGAAACCGGGCACGCGCACCCGTCGGTCAATCGACCGAACCTCACCAGCGTCGGAACCATCATCTGGTTGAGTTCCGAGCTGATGTTCTTCGCGGCCCTCTTCGCGATGTACTTCACCCTGCGATCGGTGATGGGTCCCGATCACTGGAAGGAGATGGCCCACCATCTGAACTTCCCGTTCTCGGCGACGAACACCACGATCCTGGTGCTTTCCTCTCTCACCTGCCAGCTCGGCGTTTTCGCCGCGGAGCGGGGCGATGTGAAGAAGCTCCGGACGTGGTTCATCATCACGTTCGTGATGGGTGCGATCTTCATCGGAGGCCAGGTCCTCGAGTACACCGAGCTGGTCAAGGAGGCGGGTCTCTCCCTGTCCTCCGACCCCTACGGCTCGGTGTTCTACCTGACGACGGGCTTCCACGGTCTGCATGTGACAGGCGGTCTCATCGCCTTCCTGCTCGTCCTGGGCAGGACATACGCGGCCTCGAGGTTCACCCACGAACAGGCCACCGCCGCCATCGTCGTGTCCTACTACTGGCACTTCGTCGATGTCGTCTGGATCGGTCTGTTCGCCACGATCTACATGATCAAGTAACCGGGCTCGCACCCACCACCATCGACGCAGAAGATCCTGACACCGGGGTAATCCGTGAAAAAGCTCTCCGCACGACGACGCCATCCGCTGGCGGCGGTCGTCGTACTACTCCTCGCGCTGGCGGCTACCGGGGGGCTGTACGCCGCGTTCGCACCTGCGGGTAAGGCGCAGGCCGACGACACCGCCCAGTCCCTCGCCATCGACGAGGGCAAGAAGCTCTACTCCGTGGGCTGTGCCAGCTGCCACGGATCCGGCGGTCAGGGCACCACCGACGGGCCGTCCCTCGTTGGTGTCGGCTCCGCCGCCGTCGACTTCCAGGTCGGTACCGGACGTATGCCGGCGCAGCAGCCGGGTGCCCAGGTACCGAAGAAGAAGGTCATCTACAACCAGGCCCAGATCGACCAGCTCGCGGCGTACGTCGCGTCCCTGGGCGCGGGCCCGATCACGCCGAAGCAGAGCCAGGTCGACCCCTCGGGTGCCGACGTGGCCAAGGGCGGTGACCTGTTCCGCACCAACTGCGCGCAGTGCCACAACTTCACCGGCAAGGGCGGTGCCCTCACCGACGGGAAGTACGCCCCGGACCTCGAAGGCGTGAGCCCGAAGCACATCTACGAGGCCATGCAGACCGGCCCGCAGAGCATGCCCTCCTTCCCGGACAGCACCATGCCGGAGCAGGAGAAGAAAGACATCATCGCGTACATCAAGACCGTCAACGGTGACGACTCCGCGAGCCCCGGCGGGCTCTCGCTCGGTGGCCTCGGTCCCGTCAGCGAGGGTCTCTTCGGCTGGATCTTCGGACTGGGCGGACTGATCGCCATCGCCGTCTGGGTCGCGGCCCACACCGCTAAGGCCAAGAAGTCATGAGTAGCCAAGAGATTTCAGAAGAGGGCCTGCCCGCAGAGCAGGACACCGCGCACGGTGCGGTCAAGGTCGCGGACGATCCGTTCGCGGACCCCGGGCTGCCGGCCCACAGGCCGCGCATCCAGGACATCGACGAACGGGCCGCCAAGCGCTCCGAGCGCACGGTCGCCCTGATGTTCACGCTGTCCATGCTGGCGACGATCGGCTTCATCGCCTCGTACGTCATCTTCCCGGTGGACAAGATCGTCTTCATCTGGCCGTTCGGCCACGTGAGCGCGCTCAACTTCTCGCTGGGCCTGACCCTGGGCCTGGCGCTCTTCCTCATCGGCGCGGGGGCCGTCCACTGGGCGCGCACCCTGATGTCCGACGTGGAGGTCGCCGACGACCGGCACCCCATCGAGGCGACGCCCGAGGTCAAGGCGAAGGTTCTCGCCGACTTCGCGGACGGCGCCCGGGAGTCCGCGATCGGACGGCGGAAGCTGATCCGCAACACCATGTTCGGCGCGCTGGCCCTGGTGCCGCTCTCCGGTGTGGTGCTGCTGCGCGACCTCGGTCCGCTGCCGGAGAAGAAGCTCCGCAACACCCTGTGGGCCAAGGGCAAGCAGCTCGTCAACATGAACACGATGGAGCCGCTGCGTCCCGAGGACGTCGTCGTCGGTTCGCTGACCTTCGCCATGCCCGAGGGCCTGGAGGAGGACGCGCACGACTTCCAGAACCAGATCGCGAAGGCCGCCCTGATGATCGTCCGCATCGAGCCGGACGACATCAAGGACAAGCAGTCGCGTGAGTGGGCCCACGAGGGCATCGTGGCCTTCTCCAAGATCTGCACCCACGTCGGCTGCCCGATCAGCCTCTACGAGCAGCAGACGCACCACGTCCTCTGCCCGTGCCACCAGTCCACCTTCGACCTCTCCGACGGCGCCCGCGTCATCTTCGGCCCGGCCGGTCACCCCCTCCCGCAGCTGCGGATCGGCGTGAACAGCGAGGGCAACCTCGAGGCGCTCGGCGACTTCGCAGAGCCCGTCGGTCCTGCCTTCTGGGAGCGCGGATGAGCACCGTGACAGACACACAGCGCAAGGCGCCCGCGGGCGAACGTGTGGCCGACTGGGCGGATGGCCGACTGGGCATCTACGGCCTGGCCAAGGCCAACATGCGCAAGATCTTCCCGGACCACTGGTCCTTCATGCTGGGCGAGATCTGCCTCTACAGCTTCATCATCATCATCCTCACGGGTGTGTACCTGACGCTGTTCTTCCACCCGAGCATGAACGAGGTCGTGTACCACGGCCCGTACGAGCCCATGCAGGGCATCCGGATGTCCGAGGCCTACGCGTCGACGCTGGACATCAGCTTCGACGTCCGTGGCGGTCTGCTCATGCGGCAGATCCACCACTGGGCCGCCGTGATCTTCCTGGCCGGCATGTTCGTGCACATGTTCCGGGTGTTCTTCACCGGCGCGTACCGCAAGCCGCGTGAGATCAACTGGCTGTTCGGCTTCCTGCTGTTCGTGCTCGGCATGTTCACCGGGTTCACCGGCTACTCCCTCCCGGACGACCTGCTCTCCGGTACGGGTGTGCGCTTCACGCAGGGCGCGATCCTGTCGATGCCGATCGTCGGTACGTACATCTCGATGTTCCTGTTCGGCGGGGAGTTCCCCGGCACGGACATCATCGCGAGGTTCTACTCGATCCACATCCTGCTGCTGCCGGGCATCATGCTCGGGCTCGTGGTCGGCCACCTCATCCTGGTGTTCTTCCACAAGCACACGCAGTTCGCGGGCCCGGGCAAGACGAACAAGAACGTCGTCGGCATGCCGCTGCTGCCGGTGTACATGGCCAAGGCCGGGGGCTTCTTCTTCCTGGTCTTCGGCTTCATCGCGATGATCGCCGCGATCGCCACGATCAACCCGATCTGGGCGCTCGGCCCCTACCGTCCCGACCAGGTGTCCACGGGCGCCCAGCCGGACTGGTACATGGGCTTCGCGGAAGGCTTCGTCCGTGTGATGCCCGGCTGGGAGATCAACCTCTGGGGCCACACGCTGGTCCTGGGCGTGCTCATCCCGCTGGTCCTCTTCGGGCTCGTCCTCGGGGCGCTGGCCCTGTACCCGTTCATCGAGTCGTGGGTCACCGGGGACAAGCGCGAGCACCACATCCTGGACAAGCCGCGCAACGCTCCGACCCGCACCGCGCTCGGTGTCGCCTGGGTGACGATCTACTTCGTCATGCTGATCGGCGGCGGCAACGACATCTGGGCGACCCACTTCCATCTGTCGCTCAACGCGATCAGCTGGTTCGTACGGATCGCCTTCTTCGCCGGCCCGGTCCTGGCGTTCATCGTCACCCGGCGGATCTGCCTCGGACTCCAGCGCCGCGACAAGGAGAAGGTGCTGCACGGACGCGAGTCCGGCACCATCAAGCGCCTGCCGCACGGTGAGTTCGTCGAGATCCACGAGCCGCTCGGCCCGGAGCAGCTGCACACGCTCACGGCCCACGAGCAGTACAAGCCGATCGAGATCGGCCCGACGGTCGACGAGAACGGCGTGGAGCGCAAGCCGTCCGCGCTGCAGAAGCTGCGCGCCCGGCTCAGCCGGAGCTACTACGGCGAGGGCAACCAGATCCCCAAGCCCACCGCCGAGGAGTACAAGGAGATCACCAGCGGCCACGGCCACCACTGATCACCGCAGCTGACCGCCACAGCGGGAGCCCCGTCCGTACGCCGGACGGGGCTCTTCGCTGTCCCCGGCGCTGGATAGGGTGGGGGGACAGTTCTTTCATCGGCAGTGGACCCAGGAGCGGACCATGAACGTGGCGACCCCGGACGGCGGCGACAGCGTGGCGGCCCGTTCCTGGCCCGGCGTCCTGACCCCCCTCCTGCGCGGCCAGGACCTGGCCGCCGAGGACACCGCCTGGGCCATGGACCGCATCATGAGCGGCGAGGCCACCGACGTGCAGATCGCCGGATTCGCGGTCGCCCTGCGCGCCAAGGGCGAGACCGTCGACGAGGTCACCGGACTCGTGCGGGCCATGTACGACCACGCCCACACCATCCACGTGCCCGGGCGCACCGTCGACATCGTGGGCACCGGCGGGGACATGGCCAAGACGGTCAACATCTCCACCATGTCCGCGATCGTCGTGGCCGGGACCGGCGCCAAGGTCGTCAAGCACGGCAACCGCGCCTCCTCGTCCGCGAGCGGCGCCTCCGACGTCCTGGAGAAGCTCGGCGTCAACCTCGAACTCACGCCGCAGCGCGTCGTCGAGGTCGCCGAGGAGGCGGGCATCACGTTCTGCTTCGCCGTGAAGTTCCACCCCGCCCTGCGGTACGCGGCACGGGCCCGCAAGGAGCTCGGTACGCAGACCACCTTCAACATCCTGGGACCGCTCACCAACCCGGCCCAGGTGCGCTCGCAGGCCATCGGTGTCGCCGACCTCAGGATGGCGCCGATCGTCGCCGGTGTCCTCGCGGCCCGCGGCAACTCGGCGCTCGTCTTCCGGGGCGACGACGGGCTGGACGAGCTGACCACCACGGCGACGTCGCGTGTCTGGACGGTGCGGGACGGTTCGGTGCACGAGGAGCCGTTCGACCCGCGCGACGTCGGTCTGGAGCTGGTGCCGGTCGAGGCGCTGCGCGGCGCCGACGCCTCGTACAACGCGGATGTGGCCCGCCGGCTGCTGGACGGGGAGCGGGGGCCGGTGCGGGACGCGGTGCTGCTCAACTCCGCGGCCGCGCTGACCGCCCTGGAGGGTGGCGAGGGCACGCTGAACGAGCGGATCGCGGCCCAGATCGCCCGGGCCGCCGAGGCGATCGACTCCGGTGCCGCCAAGGGCGCCCTGGAGCGCTGGGTGGCGGCCAGCAACCGCTGAGAGCGGCCGAGAGCGCGTCGCGCGCATAGGGGCGCGGTCCGGATCGCGGACCGCGCCCTTGCGTGTACGGGCACATATGGCAAGATGCTCGTCAGGTCATGAGTGACAGCGACTACGGCCCCGGCCCGCTGTCCGGCAACCCTCCGTCCGTGGCGGGGTGCCCCGGGTGAAGACCAGGCCGCAGGCAGCGAGGTCTGTGGCAAGCGCGGGCCCCTCGGCATCGTCGTATGCCGCCCCTTGGGGTCCTGGTCCCTAGGGAGCCTCTTGTGAGCAAGCGAATGCGTTAGGGCGTCGAGCCCTTCTCCGCGTACCCCTCTTCACCCTTTCCGCGTGCTGCCGCGTCCTGCCGGCGCGTGGATCTCGCCTGCCTCTTACGGGAGTAGCCATGTCTGTCTCCACCGCTGTCGTCGACCCGTCCATTTGTGCACCTCTGCCCGTCCTGGGCGCCGATGTCACCGTTCCGCTGGTGACGGGCGGAGATGTCACCTATGCCGCCCTCGACTACGCCGCGAGCGCCCCGGCGCTCCAGCGGGTGTGGGACGACGTGGCCGCCTACGCCCCGTACTACGGCAGCGTGCACCGCGGTGCCGGGTACCTGTCGCAGCTCTCCACCGACCTCTTCGAGAGCAGCCGCGCGACGGTCGCGGAGTTCCTCGGTTGCCGGGAGGGGGACCAGGTGGTCTTCACCCGGTCGACGACCGACTCCCTGAACCTGCTGGCGTCCGTACTGCCCGCCGACTGCCGGGTGTTCGTGTTCGAGACCGAGCACCACGCCTCGCTGCTGCCCTGGCGCGACGCGCGGGTGACCTACCTCGACGCCCCGCGTACCCCGGCCCAGGCCGTCGCGACGCTGGAGCGGGCGCTGGCCGACCGCGAGCCCTACGGGCCCGCGCTGGTCTGCGTGACCGGCGCGTCCAACGTCACCGGCGAGCTGTGGCCGGTGCGCGAACTGGCCGCCGCCGCCCACGCGCACGGTGCCCGGATCGTCCTGGACGCCGCGCAGCTCGCGCCCCACCACCCCGTCGACATCGCCGAGTCGGACGTCGACTGGGTGGCCTTCTCCGGACACAAGCTGTACGCCCCCTTCGGCTCCGGCGTTCTCGCCGGCCGGGCCGACTGGCTCTGCGACGCGGAGCCGTACCTCGCGGGCGGCGGGGCCTCCCGCACGGTCGCCCGGCGCGCCGACGGCGGGGTGGACGTCCAGTGGCACACCACCGAGGCCCGGCACGAGGCGGGATCGCCCAACGTGATCGGTGTCCACGCCATCGCCTCCGCCTGCAAGGCGCTGACCGAGGCGGGCTTCGACTCGCTGGTCGCCCGGGAGCGGACGCTGGTCGACCGGGTCCTGACGGGCCTGGCCGACGTCCCCGAGGTGCGGGTGCTCTCGCTGTTCGGCGACGGCGCCCCGAGGGTCGGCGTCATCTCCTTCGTGGTGGAGGGGTGGAACAGCTCGCACTTCGCGGCGGCGCTCTCGGCGGAGTACGGGATCGGGGTGCGCGACGGGCTGTTCTGCGCGCACCCGCTGGTCCGCACCCTGCTGGGCGGCGAGCCGCAGGAGCCGGGGGAGTGCGGGGCCCCCGAGGCCGAGCCGGGGGAGCGGTCGCTGAACGCCATCCGGGTCAGCTTCGGCGCCGGTACGCCCGACGAGCACATCGACCGGTTCCTGGGGGCCGTCCGGGAGCTGGTGGGGGCCGGCGCCCGCTGGACCTACCGCACCGAGGGCGGCCGCTGCGTCCCGGACCGGGGCGCGGCCCAGGTCTGACCGGGACGGGCCGGCCGGGGCGCGCCCGCCCCGGCCGGCCGTCTCAGGCGTCGAGGCCGATGGCGAAGGCCGCTTCGAGGTCGTGCTGCGAGTACGTGCGGAAGGCGACGTGCGTGTCCGTGGCCTCGACGCCCTCGATCTTGCTGATCCGGCCGGGGATGACGTCGGCCAGGTCGTCGTGCCGGGGCACCCGGACCATGGCGATCAGGTCGTACGTCCCGGTGACCGAGAAGACCTCGCTGACGCTGTCCAGCGCGGCGATGGCCTCGGCGATCTCGGGAATCCGGTTCACGCTGGTCTTGATGAGCACGATCGCGGTGATCACGGCTGGCTTTCTCCCTCGGTGGCCGTGGCTGGAGCCTTCACCCTAACCCCACCCCGGTAGCGCCCCCAGGCGTAGAGGAAGCCCGCCGCGAAGCCCGCCACATGGGCCAGGTAGGCGACGCCCGGACCGCTGCCCGCGTCCCGCGCGGCCAGCCACTGGAGCACGAACCAGAAGACGAGCACGATCCAGGCGGGGAAGCGCAGCGGCAGGAAGAAGAGGAACGGGAAGAGGCTGGTGACCCGGGCGCGCGGGAAGAGGTAGAGGAACGCGCCGAGCACCGCCGAGATCGCGCCCGACGCGCCGACCAGGGTCTGGTCCGAGCCGGCGTGCACGACGGCGTAGGCCACCAGTGCGAAGTAGCCGCAGCACACGTAGAAGAAGAGGAACTCGGTCCGGCCCATGCGCTCCTCGGCCATCGCGCCGAACACGTACAGGAAGAGCAGGTTGCCCAGCAGGTGCAGCCAGCTGCCGTGGACGAAGAGCGCGGTCAGCGGGGTGAGGGCCGCGTGCGCGGAGCCGTCCAGGAGTCGGCTGGGGATCACGCCCCACCGTTCGAAGTAGCCCGCCTGCGCGGCGAGCAGGGCGTCGGCCGAGCCGTAGGAGGGGTTGAACCCGGAGAGCGGACTGACCAGGAACACGGCGCTGCACAGCGCGATGATCCCGTACGTGACCGGCGCGCCGCCCGCCGTGGCCGCCGCCCCGATCTCCCTGATCCGCCGACGCCAGCCGGCCGCCCGCCCATCGATCACGTACAGAGCATGACGCACCGGGCCGGATCGGGACAGAGCGCCTCGCCGTGTCGGCCGGTGCCGCCCAGGCCGTAGGGTTGGCGCAGGACATTCGCAGTTCGACGGCGCACCGCGAGATTCGAAGGCCTGGGCACGTACGAGGGCTCGACGGACGACGAAAGAGGACGCAACGATGACGACGGTTCCCCAGCCGACGGACGCAACCCGCTGGCGCTGCACGCTCTGCGGCAACCTGACCCGCTTCGACGTGACGCGCTCGTCCAAGGTCGTGGAGTACGTGCATCTCGACCTGGCCGGGGAGTCGAGTGTCGAGGAGCGCGAGGTGGTCAGTGAGACCATCGAGTCGGTGCGGTGCCGTTGGTGCAACGCGGTGGACCAGATCGAGCTGGTCGACCGGCCGGGTTCCGACTCCTGACAGGGCCGTCGGGACAGACACATTGGGGTGATGGATGGTGGAGCAGCCGACAGGCGGCGCCGAACCGGCCGATGAGGCCGGCGGCGTCGCGGAGTCGCTCGACCGTCCGCTGCCCGAGGGCGTGCGCCGCAAGGTCGTGGTCCTGGTCTCGGACGCCTTCGGCGGCCTGACCGTCGGTGAACTCCCCGCCCAGCTCAGACAGTACGCCCGTTTCACCCCGACCCGGCGCGCCAAGTTCGCCGGGAACGCGATGGCGGCCGCGCTGGAGAGCGATCCGGTGTTCCGGCGGCGCATCGGTGAGCGGATCGCCCGGAGCCAGCCGGAGCTGGCCCAGGCCCTGACCTCCGGCGCGCCTCCCGCCGCGGCCGACCCGGTGGACGTGGCGGCGGTGGCCTATGTGCTCCGGCCGGACGGCTGGGTCAAGCTGGTGGCCGCGGTGGGCGAGGAGGTCCAGCGCGCCGACGCGGAACGCGCGGACGAGGAGACCCGGCGCGAGCTGGCCCGGCTGCGTGAGGAGCTCGCCCACGCCCGCGACCGGACCAGGGCCGAGACCGAACGGCTGCGCGCCGAGCTCGAGGCGAGCCGCAAGGAGGCCGAGTCCCTGCAGCGCAAACTCCGCAGCGCGCTCAGCGAGGTGAAGCGCGGAGAGGCGGCCCTGCGCAAGGGAAGCGCCGAGGCCGAGGCCGTACGGGCCGAGGCGGCCGCCCAGGTCTCCGCGGCCGAGAGCGAGTCACGGCGGCTCAAGGCACGCCTGGCCGAGGCGGAGACGGCCGTCGAGGCGAGCCGTCGTGCGGCGCGGGAAGGGCGCTCGGTCGAGGACATGCGGCTGCGGCTGCTCCTGGACACCGTGCTGGACGCGGCGCAGGGGCTGCGGCGCGAACTGGCCCTGCCGCCCGCCTCGATCCGCCCGGCGGACGGTGTGGAGGCGGTGGAGCCGGGCCGTATGTCGCCGAAGGACATCGCGGCCAGGGCGCTCTCGGAGACCGACCCCGCACTGCTGGACCAGCTGCTCGCCCTGCCACAGGCCCATCTGATCGTCGACGGCTACAACGTCACCAAGACAGGCTATCCCCAGATGCCCCTGGAGAAGCAGCGGTTGAGGCTGCTGGGCGGCCTCTCGGTCCTCGCGGCCCGTACCGGTGCCGAGATGACCTGTGTCTTCGACGGGGCGGAGCTGGCGGCGCCGGTGCTGCTCGCCCCGCCGCGCGGGGTGCGCGTGCTGTTCAGCAAGGCCGGGGTCACCGCCGACGAGCTGATCAGGCAGCTGGCGCGCGCCGAACCGCCGGGCAGGCCCGTGGTGGTTGTCTCCACCGACCGCGAGGTGGCCGACGGCGTGGCGAAGGCCGGGGCACGACCGGTCGCGTCCGCCTTGCTCCTGAAGCGCCTTTCGCGCGCCTAGTGCTTCTTGTGCGGCATGGGCGGCTTGCCGGTATTCAGGGAACGTACCGTCAAGTCCCCGCTACACGCAGTGTGATGAAAGTAAAGAAGTGCCTGGTGTGACGAGTTTTTTCCTGTGAGGATTTGAACTGATCACAAGATGGTCACTAGGGTCAGGCCTCGAACCTTCGCACGGTTGATCACCCACCCGGGGTGACAGCGAAGGAACCGCCGAGTCCGTGACATGCACGGAGCCGGGGATCCGCTCTCCCCCACATCCCGGTAGGCGGCTCGAGGAAGAAGGAGCTCGCCTTCGTGGCGTCCCACCGTCGTCCCAAGCAGCCGAGCCGCACCCGCGTGACCGTGCTCACCGCAACCGCCGCCGCAGCCGTCGCTCTCACGTCCCAGGCCGCGCACGCCGACCCGAAGCCGACCAAGAGTGAGGTCAAGGCGAAGGTCGACAAGCTCTACCACGAGGCCGAGGTCGCCACCGAGAAGGCGAACGGCGCCGAGGAGCAGCAGGACAAGCTCAAGAAGCAGGTCGACGCGATCCAGGACAAGGTCGCCCGCGGCCAGGAGGAGCTCAACGCCCTGCGCGGCGAACTGGGTTCGCTCGCCACCGCGCAGTACCGCTCCGGCGGTCTGGACCCGTCCGTCCAGCTGCTCCTGTCCTCGGACCCCGACGACTTCCTCGACCAGGCCTCCGCGCTCGACCAGCTGACGGCCAAGCAGGCCGAGTCGCTGCAGAAGATCCAGGCGAAGCAGCGCGCCCTCGCGCAGCAGCGCCAGGAGGCGCAGAGCAAGCTCGACGACCTCGCCGACGTCCGCAAGACGCTGAGCGCGAACAAGAAGAAGTACCAGGCGAAGCTCGCCGACGCCCGTGCGCTGCTGAACACCCTCACCGTCGCCGAGCGCAACAAGATCGCCCAGGAGGAGCAGCGCGCCAGCCGCGACGCCGGCGACCGGGTCGAGCTGGGCAACGAGGTCCCCGCCTCCGCCCTCGGCGCGGCAGCCCTCTCCGCGGCCGCCACCCAGCTGGGCAAGCCGTACGTCTCCGGCGGCACCGGCCCCAACTCCTTCGACTGCTCGGGCCTCACGCAGTGGGCCTACGCCCAGGCCGGCGTCCAGCTCACCCGCACCACGTACACCCAGATCAACGACGGTCCCCGGGTCGGCCGCAGCGCCCTCAAGCCGGGTGACCTGGTCTTCTTCAACAACACCTCGCACGTGGGCCTCTACGCGGGCAACAACCAGATCCTGCACGCCCCGAAGCCGGGCGCCGTGGTCCGCTACGAGTCGATGGACTACATGGGCACCTTCCAGTTCGGCGTGCGTCCCTGACACCCGAACGGGCGAATCACCACGCCTCTCGCTGACGTCCGCCCCGCCGGAGACCACAGGTCACCGGCGGGGCGTCGCCGTTCGTGCCCCCTGTACGCCCCGGCGCGCTCTTTGGCCGCGGTGTAGCCGTCCGGTTACTGTCTGCGCTGCCGTGCAGCTCCCGGTCGTCGGTCCGCCCGTCCCGGGTGGCAGGGGCTGCGCACATCTGCGTACAGCGGAAAGGAGTGCGGCTACCCGTGGTGTCGCATCGCCGCCCCACCCGGCCCGGCCCGGGCCGGACCGTCCGGGCCACCGTCCTGTCGGCCGCGGCGGCCACCGCCGCGGCCACCCTCGGGGCCGCACCGGCGGACGCGGGACCGCAGGACACCCGCGCGAGCGCCGAGGCGGAGGTCGACCGGCTGTACGGCGAGGCCGAACAGGCCACCGAGCGGTACAACGCGGCCCGTGAGAACGCGGGACGGCTGCGCGGCGAGGTGGACCGCGCCCAGGACCGGGCGGCCCGCGCCCAGGAGGACGTCAACCGGATGCGGGCGGCCCTCGGCTCCATGGCGGGCGCCCAGTACCGCTCCGGGGGCATCGACCCCTCCGTCCAGCTGCTGCTCTCCTCGGACCCGGACAGCTACCTGGAACGGGCCGCCTTCCTGGACCGGGAGGGCGAGCGCCGTGCCGCGCTCCTCGGCAGACTCCGCCGGGCGGAACAGGCCATCGCCCGGACCCGCGCCGAGGCCGGACACGCCCTCGCCGGGCTGGAACGCGAGCGGACGGCCGTGGCCCGCCACAAGAGGGCCGTCGAGGACAAGCTGGCCAGGGCCCGGCGGCTGCTGGAGTCGCTGCCCGCCGAGGACCGCGAGGCGAGGGGGCGCGCGTCGCGCGGGGACCGGACCGCCGACCCGGCCGGGCCCGGCGCCGGCTCCCCCCGGGCGATGGCCGCCCTGAGCGCCGCGCAGCGTGCCCTGGGGCGCCCCTACGTGTGGGGCGCCAACGGCCCCACGGCGTTCGACTGCTCAGGGCTGACGCAGTGGGCCTACGCCCAGGCGGGGGTGAGCCTGCCCCGGACCTCGCAGGCCCAGCGGTACGCGGGGCGGGTGGTGCCGCTCTCCGAGGCCCGGCCCGGGGACCTCGTCGCCTACCGCGCCGACGCCTCGCACATCGCCGTCTACGCGGGAAACGGGCAGGTCATCCATGCTCCCCACCCCGGAGCGCCGGTGCGCTACGACCCCGTCGGCATGATGCCCGTCTCCTCGGTCACCCGCGTCTGACCGTACGATCGGCTGGATGGCTGTTCGAACGCAGGACGTGCGGCGGGAGCGTACCCGCGGACGGCGCGCGGCGGGTGCCGTGATCGCCGGGCTGCTGCTCGCCTCCGGGTGCGCCGCCTCCCCCCGGGCCCCCGCCGGGCCCACCGCCCAGGAGGTCGGCGCCACCCTCGACCGGCGCGCCGCCGCCGTGCTGGCGCACGACAGCGAGGCGTACCTCGCCGCGGTCGACCCGGCGGCCGCGTCCTTCCGTACGGCCCAGCGCACCGAACTGGGCAACCTGGCCGACGTCCCGCTGGAGTCGTGGACCTACCGGGTCAAGGACGTCATCCGGCGGAGCGCGGACCGGGTCACCGCCGACGTGGAACTGCGCTACCGGATCGAGGGGTACGACGACGCCCCGGTGACCTCGGCCCGCACCGTGGAGCTGGTCCGCCACGGCGCCGGCGGCCCCTGGTACATATCCGCCGACCGGGCCGCGAAGGACTCCCCCGACCAGCTCTGGCAGCAGGGCGACATCGAGGTGGTCCGGGGCGCGCACAGCCTCGTCCTGGGCGTCGGACGCCGCACCCAGGAACTGCGCCGGATCGCGGACATCGCCGACCGGGCCGTCCCGGCCGTCGGGGAGTCCTGGCCCGAGCCCTGGGACCGGCAGGTCGTGGTGCTCGTCCCCGAGTCGGTGGAGGACATGGCGGGCCTCCTCGACTCGCCCGCGGCGAGCTACCGGGGGATAGCCGCCGTCACCACCGGCGAGGTGGGGGGCAGCGGCCGGCGGCCGGCGGACCGGGTGATCGTCAATCCGCAGGCGTACGGCATGCTCGGGGAGTTCGGGCAGCGCGTGGTCCTCACCCACGAGACCACCCACGTGGCGACCCGGGCCGACACCTCCGCCGCCACGCCCGTCTGGCTCTCCGAGGGCTTCGCCGACTTCACCGCCTACCGGCAGGAGGCCCGCAGTGCCCAGGAGCTCGCCCCCGAACTGACGGACGCGGTCCGGCGCGGCGAGCTCCCCGCGAGCCTGCCCGCCGACGAGGACTTCGGCTTCGGCGGGGACGCGGCCGCACTGGCGCGGGCGTACGAGGGCGGCTGGCTGGCCTGCGAGCTGATCGCCGAGGAATGGGGCGAGGAGGAGCTGATCGCCTTCTACCGGGCCGTCGGGGGCCGTTCGACACGGGACGGGGCGGTGGAGCACGCCCTGCAGAGCGTGCTCGGCACCACCCCGGAGGACTTCACGGCGCGCTGGCGGGAGTATCTGCGCGACCGGCTGGGGTGACCTGACGCTCCGCCCCCTCGGCCCGGCCCGGGACGCTGTCCCGCCACAGCCGCCACCCGGCGGCCACCGTCGCCACGATCAGCAGCCCGTTGCGTACGGCGAGCAGGGCCACGCCCTGCGCGTCGCTCGCCACGACATGGGCGAAGCCCAGCGGGAACTCCAGCACCGTCACCCCGGTGGCCACCAGCACCAGCCAGGCGGGCAGCACCATCCGGCTGCCCCGGAACACCAGGCACACCGCCGCGATCCCGACCAGCCACACCATGTACTGGGGGCTGACGACCCGGCTGGTGGCGGTGAACAGCAGCACCGCCGTGAACGCCGCGTCCGCCGTGGTGTGCACCGCGAACGCCTTTGCCCGCAGCCGCCACAGCAGCAGCCAGCCGAACGCGAGCACGCTCAGCCACAGCGCCAGTGTGCTCACCAGCGCGACCTGGGGACCGGTGAACTCCATGGAGCCGTACCGCAGTTCGATGCCGCCCGGCCAGCCGGACTGCCGTGCCAGGTGGAAGAAGAGCGCCGCCGGTGCCTCGATCTCCAGTCCCCGGTCCCGCTGGAACGCCAGGAACGCGTAGGCGCCCGGCAGCGCCACCGCCGCCAGCAGCGCGAGCACCCCGGCGGCCACCGCCGCCGCCGACCAGGAGCGCCGCGTCGCACGGCCCTTGGCGGTGCCCACCAGCAGCAGCACCGGCCACACCTTCAGCAGCGTCCCGAAGGCGACCAGCGCCCCCATCACCCGCGGACGGCGCACCCCGGCCAGCAGCGCCGCGACCGCCACGGCCGTGACCATCAGGTCGTACCGGGCGTACACGGTCGGGCCCAGCAGCGGCACCCCCGCCACCCAGACCCACGCACCGGCCTGCCGGGCACCGGGCCGCCTGGCCGCGTACAGCAGCAGGCCCAGCACCAGCGCGTCGCAGAGCAGGACCAGCACGAAGAAGGCCGACGCGTACTCCAGGAACGGCAGCAGCGCCGGGGAGGCCACGGCGAGCGCGGCGGCGGGCGGGTACTGCCAGGTGACGTCGTCCAGCGGATACGAACCCGCGCGGAACACCTCGTACCAGCCCTGGTAGATCACCGAGACGTCGACCGTGACGTCCGGGCCCGGCACCGTGAACACCTTGAACACACAGAGCATCAGCACCGACCGGGTGAGCGCCCACACGACCGGGGCCATGGCCCGGCCGACCGCTCCTGTCCTGACCGTCATGCACGCCATCATGCAGGTCCGGCCTGTGCGGGAGCCGTCAGGCAGGGCCGTGCGGGCGCCCGGTACTGTCGGCGGCGATGGACAAGACCCTGATCGTCACCAACGACTTCCCGCCCCGCCCCGGCGGCATCCAGGCGTTCCTGCACAACATGGCGCTGCGGCTGGACCCGGCACAGCTCGTCGTGTACGCCTCCACCTGGAAGCGCGGGGCCGAGGGCGCCCGGGCCACCGCCGCCTTCGACGCCGAGCAGCCCTTCACCGTCGTGCGCGACCGCACCACGATGCTGCTGCCCACTCCGGGGGCGACCCGCCAGGCGGTCCGGCTGCTGCGCGAACACGGCTGCGGCTCGGTGTGGTTCGGCGCGGCGGCCCCGCTCGGGCTGATGGCTCCCGCGCTGCGCCGGGCCGGGGCGCGCCGGATCGTCGCGACCACCCACGGGCACGAGGCCGGCTGGGCCCAGCTGCCCGCCTCCCGGCAGCTGCTGGGGCGCATCGGCGAGGGCACCGACACCCTCACCTACCTCGGCGAGTACACCCGGTCCCGGATCGCCGCCGCGCTCACCCCGGCCGCCGCGGGCCGCATGGTCCAGCTGCCGCCCGGGGTCGACGAGAAGACCTTCCACCCGGCCTCCGGCGGGGACGAGGTCAGGGCCCGGCTCGGGCTCACCGACCGGCCCGTGGTGGTCTGCGTGTCGCGGCTCGTCCCGCGCAAGGGCCAGGACACCCTGATCCTCGCCATGCCCGCGATCCTGGCGCGGGAGCCGGACACCGTCCTGCTGGTCGTCGGCGGCGGCCCCTACGCGGGGCGGCTGAAGCGGCTGGCCGCCGAGACCGGGGTCCAGGACTCGGTGCGCTTCACCGGAGCGGTGCCCTGGGAGGAGCTGCCCGCCCACTACGGCGCGGGTGACGTCTTCGCCATGCCCTGCCGCACCCGGCGCGGCGGGCTCGACGTGGAGGGCCTGGGCATCGTGTACCTGGAGGCGTCCGCGACCGGGCTGCCCGTGGTGGCGGGCGACTCAGGCGGCGCCCCCGACGCGGTGCTCGACGGCGAGACCGGCTGGGTGGTGCGCGGCGGATCGGCCGAGGAGACCGCCGACCGGATCGTCACCCTGCTCGGCGACCCGGCGCTGCGCCGGCGGATGGGGGAGCGGGGCCGGGCCTGGGTCGAGGAGAAGTGGCGCTGGGACCTGCTCGCGGAGAAGCTCCGGGCCCTGCTGTGAGCGGATGAGCGAGGACCACGCCGAGGGGCCCGCACGGCAACCGTGCGGGCCCCTCGGCGGTCTGCGCTCCCCGTGCGCACTCAGGCGCGGTAGATCGACTCGACCTCGTCGGCGAAGTCCTTCGCGACCACGTTGCGCTTCAGCTTCAGCGAGGGCGTGATGTGGCCCGCCTCCTCGGTGAACTGACTGGCCAGGATACGGAACTTGCGGACCGACTCCGCCTTGGACACCGCGGCGTTGCCGTCGTCCACGGCCCGCTGCACCTCGGCCAGCAGATCTGCGTCCTCGCGCAGCGAGACCGCCGTCGAACCGGCGGGCTTGCCGTTCTCCTCGGCCCAGCGGGAGAGGAACTCCTCGTCCAGGGTGATCAGCGCGCCGACGAACGGCCGTCCGTCGCCGACCACCATGCACTCGGCGACCAACGCGTGCCCGCGGATGCGGTCCTCGATGACGGCCGGGGCGACGTTTTTGCCGCCCGCGGTGACGATGATCTCCTTCTTGCGGCCGGTGATCGCCAGGTAGCCGTCCTCGTCGAGCGTCCCGATGTCGCCCGTGTGGAACCAGCCGTCGGCCAGCGCCTCGGCCGTCGCCGCCTCGTTCTGCCAGTACCCGGTGAACAGGTGCTCGCCGTGCAGCAGGACCTCGCCGTCGTCGGCGATCCGCACGACCGAGCCGGGCAGCGGCTGACCGACCGTGCCGATCTTCTGCCGGTCCCAGGGGTTGAAGGCGGTGGCGGCGCAGCTCTCGGTGAGGCCGTATCCCTCCAGCACCGTGAAGCCGATGCCCCGGAAGAAGTGGCCGAGGCGCTCGCCCAGCGGCGCGCCGCCGGAGATCGCGTACTCGCCGCGGCCGCCGAGAACGGCCCGCAGCTTGCCGAAGACCAGCTTGTCGAACACCTTGTGCTTGACCCGCAGCCCGAACGAGGGGCCCTGCGGCGTGCCCAGCGCCCGGCTGTACGCGATCGCCGTGGCGGCGGCCCGGTCGAAGATCTTGCCCTTGCCGTCTGCCTGCGCCTTGGCCCGCGCCGAGTTGTAGACCTTCTCGAAGACCCGGGGCACGCCGAGGATCAGCGTCGGCCGGAAGGAGGCGAGTTCGTCCGTGAGGTTCTTGATGTCCGGCACACAGCCCAGACGGATCGGCGCCATCACGGAGGCGACCTCGACCAGCCGTCCGAAGACGTGGGCGGTCGGCAGGAAGAGCAGTACGGAGCACTCGCCGGTACGGAAGAGCGGCTTCAGCCGCTCGACCACGTTCCCGCACTCCGCGAAGAAGCTGCGGTGGGTCAGCACACAGCCCTTGGGGCGTCCGGTGGTGCCCGAGGTGTAGACGAGGGTGGCCGGGTCGTCGGCCTTGGCGCTGCGCATCCGCAGGTCCAGCGTCTCGTCGGAGACCCCGGCACCGCCCTCGGCGAGTTCCCCGACGGCGCCCTTGTCGATCTGCCACAGATGGCGCAGGTCCGGCAGCCGGTCGCGCACGGCCGTGACGGACGCGGCGTGGGTGTCGCTCTCCACGAGCGCCGCAACCGCGCCCGAGTCACCGAGGATCCACTGCACCTGCTCGGGGGAGCTGGTCTCGTAGACCGGCACGGTGACCGCGCCCGCGCTCCAGATGGCGAAGTCCAGCAGCACCCACTCGAAACGGGTACGGGACATCAGGGCGACCCGGTCGCCGGGCTCGATGCCCGCCGCGATCAGCCCTTTCGCCGTGTTCGAGACCTCGGCGAGGAACTGGGTGGCCGTGACGTCGGTCCACGCGCCGGCGACCTTGCGGCTCATGACCGCGACGTCGGGATGCTGAGCGGCGTTGCGGCGGATGAGATCCGTCAGGTTGCCGTCCGTAGGGACCTCGTACAGGGCCGGAAGGCTGAACTCGCGCAAGACTGCTGCTCCTCATCGGGCTCCGGTTCCACGGCTCTGTGTGACGCACCGGAAGCGGTCCAAGACTGGCAGGTGCTCAGTGGGGTGAGCACGACTGGACTGCCCGGACGTTACCCACCGGTACGCGGTTCCGGATAGGGGGGTCCGGCCAGATGTCTTATGCATCACACATATCCACCACCCTTCGGCGCACAGTAGTGCACCGGTGTGACGACCCGGAAGTAACCGCAGGTCCGGCGGGCCCTACCCGGTAGGGGCGAGGAGACCTAGGGTGATCTCCATGCGAGGCAGCGAAGTGCAGGGCCGGGACGCGACCGCCACCCGCCGGACGCGCGTACACGTGGTGAGCGACGTCCACGGCAACACGGCGGCGCTGGCACGCGCCGGCGACGGCGCGGACGCCCTGGTCTGCCTCGGTGACCTGGTGCTCTTCCTCGACTACGCCGACCATTCGCGCGGCATCTTCCCCGACCTGTTCGGCGAGGCCAACGCCGACCGCATCGTCGAGCTGCGCACCGCCCGGCGCTTCGAGGAGGCGCGCGCCTTCGGCAGGGAGCTGTGGGCCGGCCGCGACCGCGACGCGGCGATCCTGGGAGCCGTACGCAAGCAGTACGCCGAGATGTTCGCCGCCATGCCCACCCCCACGTACGCCACCTACGGCAACGTCGACGTGCCCGCGCTCTGGCCCGAGTACGCCGGCCGCGGTACGACGGTGCTGGACGGCGAGCGGGTCGAGATCGGCGGCCGTGTCTTCGGCTTCGTCGGCGGCGGTCTCCGGACGCCCATGAACACGCCGTACGAGATCAGCGACGAGGAGTACGCCGCCAAGGTCGAGGCGCTCGGCCCGGTCGACGTCCTGTGCTCGCACATCCCGCCCGAGGTGCCCGAGCTGACGTACGACACGGTGGCCCGCCGCTTCGAGCGCGGCAGCCGTGCCCTGCTCGACGCCATCCACCGCACCCGCCCCAGGTACGCGGTGTTCGGCCACGTCCACCAGCCGCTGGTGCGCCGGATGCGGATCGGGGCCACCGAGTGCGTCAACGTCGGGCACTTCGCGTCCACCGGGCGGCCCTGGGTCCTGGAGTGGTGACCGGACCCCCGGGCGGGGGCCGGGGCGTGGACGGGGCCACCGCGGGCACGCGATAGCCTGCACACGGCAGGCCACTGCCGAATGCGACCGGTATTACCGCACTGGAGGGCCACGGCGATGGCTGAACACACCAGCTCGAGCATCACGATCGAGGCGGCACCGGCCGACGTGATGGACGTGATCGCCGACTTCGCCCGTTATCCGGAGTGGACCGGAGAGGTGAAGGAGGCCGAGATCCTGGCCACCGACGACCTCGGCCGCGCCGAGCAGGTCCGCCTCGTGCTGGACGCCGGGGCGATCAAGGACGACCACGTGCTCGCCTACACCTGGAACAGCGAGTACGAGGTCGACTGGACCCTCGTCAAGTCCCAGATGCTGCGCGCCCTCGACGGCAGCTACGCGCTGGCGCCCCTCGGCGACGGCGACCGCACCGAGGTCACCTACCGGCTCGCCGTGGACGTCAAGATCCCGCTGCTCGGCATGATCAAGCGCAAGGCCGAGAAGGTCATCATCGACCGGGCCCTGGCCGGCCTGAAGAAGCGCGTCGAGTCCGTCTCCAAGGCCTGACCGGGTGCGCACGGTCCTCGTCACGGGCCCCGGCGGCTCCGGCCGTACGACGCTCGCCGCGGCGAGCGCCCTCGCCGCCGCCCGGGCCGGCCGGCGCACGCTCCTGGTCACGACCGACCCGGTCCCCGGACTGCCCGACCCCGGCGGCCCGGCGCCGGCCGAGACCGTCGACGGACTGCACCACGTCCGCACCGACTCCGCCGCGCACTTCCGCGCCGAACTCGTCGCCCTCCAGGACCGCGCGTCCGGAGTGCTCGACCTCCTCGGCGCCAACCGGCTGGACGCCGAGGAGCTCACCGAGCTGCCGGGCAGCGGACAGCTCGCCCTTCTGCACACCCTGCACCGGGCGGCGGCCGGGGACCGGGCCACGGAGTACGACGTCCTCGTCGTCGACCTGCCGCCGCTGGCCGACGCCCTCGCCCTGCTCGCCCTGCCCGGCCAGCTGCGCCGCTACCTGCGCCGGCTGCTGCCCCCCGAACGCCAGGCCGCCCGCGCGCTGCGCCCGATGCTCGCCCAGATCGCCGGCGTCCCCATGCCCGCGCAGTGGCTGTACGAGGCCGCCGCCCGCAAGGACACCGAACTCGCCGCCGTCGAAGCCCTCCTCCGGGACCGCGCGACGACGGTACGGCTGGTCGCCGAGCCCGGGCCCGCCGCCGAGGACGCCCTCGGCCGCGCCCGCACCGGGCTCGCCCTGCACGGGCTGCGCGTCGACACCCTCGTGGCCAACCGGCTGCTGCCCCGGCACTCGGCCGACCCCTGGTTCGCCGACCTCGCGGCCCGGCAGGACAAGTGCCTGGACCACTGGCGCCAGGGCCCCGCACCGCTGACCGAGGTCCCCCACCTGGGGCGCGACCCCCGCACCCCCGAGGACCTCGGCCTGCTGGGCGCGGACTGCGCACCCGACGAGCGGACACCCGGGCCCGCCGATGACCCGTGGTGGACGGAGGACACCCGAGGGGAGCCGGGCGACGAGGGCGTCCTGACCTGGTGCCTGCCGCTGCCCGGTGCCGTCAAGGAGAACCTCCGGCTCGTCCGGCGGGGTGACGAACTGCTTCTGACCGCGGGCGAGTTCCACCGCGTCCTGCGCCTGGAGTCCGCGCTGCGCCGGTGCACCGTCGCCGGGGCCGCCCTGACCGACGGGGTGCTGCGTGTCCGGTTCGTCCCGGACCCCGGCCTCTGGCCCCGGACACGGTGAACCCGTCACCACCGTTCGGGTACCGTCGGTGGTACGGGGCCCGCAGGGCCGTCGCAGGCAACCGCGTCGCAGGAGTCCGCCATGAGTGAAGCCACCGATCGTCCCGCCGACGACGACGCGTGGGCACAGGCCTGCGCCGAGGACCTGGAAGCCGAGAAGGCCCGCCGCAGGGCCGAGTACGGGCCGCCGCCCGGATCGGCCGCCGAGGAACTGCGCAAGCTGTTCGACGCCGTCGCCGACAAGGTCTCCTCCCTCCGGTCGCCGCTGCTCGGAGCGGCCGCCCAGGGAACCGTCCAGCAGGTCATCCGGCAGGCGAAGTCCGCGGTCGGACCCGTCATCGAGCGCAACCCCGGCGTCTTCGACCACCTCGCCGCCGCGGGCAACGAGCTCCTGGCCGCCTACCGCTCCGCCGTCGAGGGCCAGGAAGGCCGCTGGACCCAGGGCACCGAGGGCGCCTCCGGCACCACCCGGCCCGCCCGGGACGCCTCCGGCGCCGCTCCGGACCCGACCGGGCCCGCCGGGAAGGCCGCGCAGGACCCCTCGGACCCGCGTGACGAGGGCCCCGGCGGTAGCGAACATATCGACCTGGACTGACCCGGGGCAGGAAATACCCGTCCCCGGCTCGGGTACGGTTGGCCCTAGCGGGGCTCGACCGAAACTGAGGGATTCATGGGACTCACCATCGGCGTCGATATCGGCGGCACGAAGATCGCGGCTGGAGTGGTCGACGAAGAGGGCCAGATCCTCTCGACGTTCAAGGTACCGACCCCGCCGACGGCCGAAGGCATCGTCGACGCGATCAGCTCGGCCGTGGCCGGAGCGAGCGAGGGGCACGACGTCGAAGCCGTCGGCATCGGCGCGGCCGGATACGTCGACGACAAGCGCGCCACCGTGCTGTTCGCCCCGAACATCAACTGGCGGCACGAGCCGCTGAAGGACAAGGTCGAACAGCGCACCGGCCTCCCCGTCGTCGTCGAGAACGACGCCAACGCGGCGGCCTGGGGCGAATACCGCTTCGGTGCCGGCCAGGGCCACGACGACGTCATCTGCATCACGCTCGGCACCGGCCTGGGCGGCGGCATCATCATCGGCAACAAGCTGCGCCGCGGACGCTTCGGTGTGGCAGCGGAATTCGGCCACATCCGGGTCGTCCCGGACGGACTGCTGTGCGGCTGCGGCAGCCAGGGCTGCTGGGAGCAGTACGCCTCCGGGCGCGCTCTCGTCCGGTACGCCAAGCAGCGCGCCAACGCCACCCCGGAGAACGCCCCGATCCTGCTGGGACTCGGCGACGGCACGGTGGAGGGCATCGAGGGCAAGCACATCAGCGAGGCCGCCCGGCAGGGCTGCCCCGTCGCCGTCGACTCGTTCCGTGAGCTGGCCCGCTGGGCCGGAGCCGGACTGGCCGACCTCGCCTCGCTCTTCGACCCGTCGGCCTTCATCGTCGGCGGCGGCGTCTCCGACGAGGGCGAACTGGTCCTCGACCCGATCCGCAAGTCGTTCCGGCGCTGGCTGATCGGTGGCGAATGGCGCCCGCACGCCCAGGTCCTCGCCGCCCAACTGGGCGGTAAGGCGGGTCTGGTGGGCGCCGCCGACCTGGCCCGCCAGGGCTGACGGCTGCCCGTTCCTCCTTTGACGCCCGTCGCGCCCTCCCGGGGTGCGGCGGGCGTCGGACGTATCGTGCACCGCATGGTCACCCCGCCGACACCGCTGCCCGACTCCCGTACCGAGCCGGACGGTTCGGCCCTCGTCCGGGTGCTCAGCTACAACGTCCGCTCGCTGCGCGACGACACCGAGGCGCTGGCGCGTGTCATCCGCGCCTGTGCGCCCGATCTGGTGTGCCTCCAGGAGGCCCCGCGCTTCTTCCGCTGGCGCAAGGCGGCCGCCCGGCTCGCCGCCCGGACCGACCTCGTGATGCTCGCGGGCGGCGCCACCGCGGCCGGGCCGATGCTGCTCTGCTCCCTGCGGGCCACGGTCGAGCGCACCGAGGACGTCCTGCTGCCCCGCACCCCGGGACTGCACCGGCGCGGGCTGGCCACGGCCGTCGTCCGGATCGCCGGGGCGCGGCTCGGCGTGGTGAGCTGCCATCTGAGCCTGGAGCGCGAGGAGCGGCGGACCCAGGCCGGACTGCTGCTGGACCACCTGGACGCCCTGGAGGTCCCGCACGCGGTGGTGGGCGGAGACCTCAACGACGTCCCGGACGGGCCGGCCTTCCGGCGACTGGCCGGGCGGCTCCAGGACTGCCGGACCGTACGCCCCTGGGGCGGCGAGCCCACCTTCCCGGCGCCGGAACCGGTGAAGCGGATCGACGCGGTGTTCGCGACCGGCGGGGTCGAGGTGCTCGGCTGCGGCGTCCCGGCGGGGCTGCCCGGTGTCACCGGCGCCGATCTGCGGGCGGCCACGGACCACCTGCCCGTCCTGGCCGCCCTCCGGGTGCCCGCCGGGGCCTGATCCGCTCCCGAGACCCGGTCGGACGACCGCGCCGCCGCCCGGTCAGACGACCGCGCCGCGTCCCGGGTCGTCGTCCTCCTCGTCGTCGTGCGGCATGCGCGCCACCAGCGTGACGAAGCCGCCGAGGAAGCCGCCGATGCTCAGCGTGGTGAGCCACCACGTCATCTCCCACTGGAGCAGCACCGCGACCAGCATCAGCACCGGTCCGCCGACGACCGCGAGCCACGCGAACTTCGCCGTGACGTCGGCCTCCGGCAGCGGCGGCGGCTCCGGCGGGACGAAGTGCCCCTCCTCGCCGTCGTCCGGATCGTCGATGTCGCCGTCCTGCGGCTCGGCCACCCGGTAGTCGCGCGGACCCGCCACCCCCGGGGCGAAGACGACCGAACCGCCCAGCTTCTTCTCCGGCGGCCCGCCCGCCGGCTTGCCGTCGGCACCCTTCTCCGGGGCGTCACCCTGGCCGGGCTCGGCGTCCGGCAAGGTGTTCAGCTGGTCGTCCTCCAGCCGCGCCAGGGCCTCGACCGACTTGAACGGCTTGGCGCCCGGCGGGTCGGGCGGCTCCTCGCCGTATCCCGCGACGATCGCCTCCCAGGCCGCCGCCTCGTCCAGCGGTGCGACCTCCTCCGTGCCTTCGGGAACGGCGGCCGTGCCCTCCGTGGGGCGCGGCTCGCGCTCCTCGTCGCTGCCCGTGCGTTCCGCGTCGTGCTCAGCCACCGGACGTGCTCCCCTTCTTGCCGACGCTGGGTGCGAGGCGGCCGATGAACCGGTAGCTCTCGCCGAAGATCCGCTCCGCATCGTGGTCCAACGTCGCGACGTGGTAGCTCTGTTCCAGGAGGATCTCCTCGACGTCCGTCGAGGACACCCGGCTCAGGATCCGCGCCGAGTCGGCCGGCGGCACGACGTGGTCCTGCGGGCTGTGCAGCAGCACCAGCGGCTGGATGACCTGCGGCAGTTCGCCGTCCACCAGCCGGAAGAACGTCCGCAGGGAGTGCGCCGCGTGCAGTGGCACCCGGTCGTAGCCGATCTCGTCGGAGTTCTCCAGGGCGATGTCGTTCGCCAGCCCCTTCGTCGTCCGCACCAGGTGCCGGGCGAGAGGCAGGGCGTACGCCGACAGGCCGTGCACCTTGTTCGCCGGGTTGACCAGCACCAGGCCGGAGACGGTGTCCCCGTGCTTGGCGGCCAGGCGCAGCGCCAGCGCCCCGCCCATCGACAGGCCGAAGACGAAGACCTGGGCGCAGCGGTCCCGCAGCGCCCGCAGCTCCCGGTCCACCTCCGCGTACCAGTCCTGCCAGCCGGTGACCGCCATGTCCTGCCAGCGCGTGCCGTGACCGGGCAGCAGCGGGAGCGACACGGTCAGGCCGCGCTCGGCCAGGTACTCGGCCCAGGGGCGCAGCGACTGCGGTGAACCGGTGAATCCGTGACAGAGGAGGACGCCGACCTCTCCGCCCTCGTGGCGGAACGGCTCGGCTCCGGGGAGGACCGGCACCAGGGGTCTCCTGTTCGTGAGCGTGGCGGGGACGTGCGGGAGGAGTGCGGAAGGATGCCCTCACCGTACGCGACCGGACCGACACCGACCAGGGCCGTCACCGTCACAGCGGCCGCACCCGGGCCGGCCGCCCGGGGACGGACCTTCGGGCGGCGGCGGAGGGAGGCCGGACCGGAAGGCGGGACATGGCCCGGAGCGGGGCAGGAGGAGGACAGGTCCACAGGCTAAGGTCTGACCGACAGCACACAGGAGGCACCCGAGTTGATCTACGGCGCGATGAAGTTCTCCATCGGCGGCTCCCTGAAGCTCGCCTTCCGGCCGTGGGTGGAGGGACTGGAGAACATCCCCGTCCGAGGACCGGCGATCCTCGCGAGCAACCACCTCTCCTTCTCCGACTCGTTCTTCCTGCCGGCCGTCCTCGACCGCAAGGTGATCTTCATCGCCAAGGCCGAGTACTTCACCGCCCCCGGGGTGAAGGGCAAGCTCACCGCCGCCTTCTTCAAGGGCGTCGGCCAGCTCCCGGTGGACCGCTCCGGCGGCCGCGGCGCGGGGGAGGCCGCGATCAAGGCCGGGATACAGGTCGTCGAGAGCGGCGGGCTCTTCGGCATCTACCCGGAGGGCACCCGGTCGCCCGACGGACGGCTCTACCGGGGCAAACCCGGCGGACTGGCCCGGGTGGCGCTCGCCACCGGCGCACCCGTCATCCCCGTCGCGATGATCGACACGGAGAAGATCCAGCCGCCCGGCCAGGTGATGCCCAAGCTGATGCGCCCGGGGATCCGGATCGGCAAGCCGCTGGACTTCAGCCGCTACCAGGGCATGGACGGCGACCGGTTCATCCTGCGCTCGGTCACCGACGAGGTGATGTACGAGATCATGAAGCTCTCCGGCCAGGAGTACGTGGACATCTACGCGACCGCCGCCAAGCGGCAGATCGCCGACGAGGCGAAGCGGAAGGCCGACGAGGCGAAGCAGAAGGCGGACGAGGCGAAGAAGGGGACGGAACGGACCGGCGGGTGACCACGCCGTCCGCCGTCCCGGCGGGAAGACGGGGGAGGACATGGCCAGGGGTGAACGGGTCGTGCGGATGTCGGTCGAGCAGCCGCTGTGGCGGGCGCTGACCGCGTACCGCGTCCTGACGCTGGTCTACGCCGTGCTGCTCGCGTGCCTGCGCCGGGACCAGTACGAACGTCTCTGGGTGGCCGTCGCCTTCCTCGCGGTCCTCGCCGTGTGGACACTGGCCACCCTGCCCCGGGTCGCCAACGCGGCGAGCTGCACCAAGCGCTTCCTGGGCATCGACCTCGCGGTCGCCCTGGCCGGGATCCTCCTCACCCCGCTCGCCGACTTCCAGGCCCAGCAGGAGGACGGCACCACCCTGCCGTCGATCTGGACCGCCGGCGCGGTGCTCGCCTTCGCGCTGAAGGGCGGCTGGCGGTGGGCGGCCTTCGCCTCGACCCTCGTCGCCGCCGCCAACATCGTCGAGCGCGGCGAGCCCAGCCGGGACACGATCCACAACGTCCTGCTGGTCTGGGTCGCGTCCATAGCGATCGGCTACGTCGTCGAGGTCGCCCGCGCCAGTGAACGCACCCTGGCCCGCGCCCTGGAGATCGAGGCCGCCACCCGCGAACGGGAACGCCTCGCCCGCGACATCCACGACAGCGTCCTCCAGGTCCTCGCGATGGTCCAGCGCCGGGGCACCGCGCTCGGCGGCGAGGCGGCGGAGCTCGGCCGGATGGCGGGGGAACAGGAGATCGCCCTGCGCACCCTGGTCTCCAGCGGCCTGGTGCCCGGCGTCCGGGTCTCCGAGGACGCCGGCGAGGGCGCGGTCGTCCGCCTCCCGGGCCCCGACGAGGCGGAGGACCCGGAGCCCGCGCGGGCCGATCTGCGCACGCTGCTCGCCCCGCACGCGGGCGCCCGGGTCAGCTTCGCCGAACCCGGTGCCCCGGTGCTGGTGGCCCCCGGGGCGGCACGTGAGCTGGCCGCCGCGGTGAGCGCGGCCCTGGACAACGTCCGGGCCCACGCCGGAGCCGGCGCGCGGGCGTGGATCCTGGTCGAGGACGAGCCCGACGAGGTGATCGTGACGGTCCGGGACGACGGACCGGGCATCCCGGAGGGCCGGCTCGACCAGGCGGAGGGGGAGGGGCGGCTCGGCGTCGCCCTGTCCATCCGCGGCCGGCTGCGCGACCTGGGCGGCACGGCGGAGCTGATCTCGGTGCCCGGCCAGGGCACCGAGGTCGAGTTGAAGGTACCGAAGGTTTCACGGGGGAAGGCGGGAACGGTCCGATGACCACACCGAGCACACCGCACGCGCGGGAATCCACAGAGCGACCCATCAGGGTGATGGTCGTCGACGACCACCCCATGTGGCGCGACGCCGTGGCCCGCGATCTGTCCGAGTCCGGCTTCGACGTCGTGGCCACGGCCGGGGACGGCCCGGGCGCCGTACGCCGTGCCCGGGCCGCCGTCCCCGACGTCCTCGTCCTCGACCTCAACCTGCCCGGGATGCCGGGCGTCCAGGTCTGCAAGGAACTCGTCGGGTCCCACCCGGCGCTGCGGGTCCTGGTGCTCTCGGCCAGCGGGGAGCACGCCGATGTGCTGGAGGCCGTGAAGTCGGGCGCCACCGGCTACCTGCTCAAGTCGGCCAGCACCCAGGAGCTCACCGACGCGGTACGCGCCACGGCGGCCGGCGATCCGGTCTTCACACCCGGCCTCGCCGGGCTCGTCCTCGGCGAGTACCGCAGGCTCGCCTCCGATCCGGCCCCGGCGGCCTCCGACGAACCGAAGGCCCCGCAGCTCACCGAGCGCGAGACCGAGGTCCTGCGGCTGGTCGCCAAGGGACTCTCGTACAAGCAGATCGCCGAGCGGCTGGTCATCTCCCACCGCACCGTGCAGAACCACGTCCAGAACACCCTGGGCAAGCTCCAGCTGCACAACCGGGTGGAGCTCGTGCGGTACGCGATCGAGACCGGCCTCGACGGCGCCTGACCGGCCGCGCCGGGCGGCCCCGCGCCCCGTGGATCCGGGGTACGGGGCCGTATATTCGCCAGAGCCCGTACCCCCCGACCCGGGAGCTGTCGTGGAGATCCTCGCCTTCGGTGTCCAGTCCGACGAGAAGCCGCTGATCGAGAAGGCCTTCGAGGGGCGGCACGAGGTCCGCTGCCTGGACGTCTTCCTCACCGAGGACACCGCCCCGATCGCCCAGGGCTACGAGATCGTGTCCACCAGCGTCAACGCGGACCTCGGCGGACCCGTCCTGCGGGCCCTGGCCGCGGGCGGCACCCGGATGATCGCCCAGCGCTCCACCGGCTTCAACAACATCGACCTGGGCGTCGCCGAGCGCCTCGGTCTGCGGGTCGCCCGGGTCTCGCACTACTCGCCCCAGTCGGTCGCCGAGTTCGCCTGGACCCTCGCCATGGCCGTCAACCGCCGCATCGTGCGCGCCGTCAGCCGCACCCGCGACTTCGACTTCCGCCTCGACGGGCTCCTCGGCCGCGACCTGCACGGCCGCACGGCCGGGGTCCTCGGCACCGGCAAGATCGGTGAGGCGTTCGCCCGGATCGCCCACGGCTTCGGCATGGAACTCCTGGGCTGGGACGTCACCGAGAACCCCGCCTGCACCGCGCTCGGGATGACGTACGTCGACAAGGAGCGGCTCTTCGCCGAGTCCGACCTGATCAGCCTCCACGTCCCGCTGCTGCCCGCCACCCAGCACCTCGTCGACGCCACCGCCCTCGCGGCGATGAAGGACGACGCGATCCTCGTCAACTCCAGCCGCGGTGGACTCGTCGACACCACCGCGCTCGTCGCCGAACTCCGCCGCGGCCGGTTCTCGGGGGTCGGGCTCGACGTCTACGAGGCGGAGGCCGGTCTCTTCTACGTCGACAAGTCGATCGAGGGCATCGACGACGACACCCTGGCCCGGCTCATCACCTTCCCGAACGTCATCGTCACCTCCCACCAGGCGTACTACACCCGCGAGGCCGTCGGTCAGATCATCGACGCCACCGTGCGCAACGTCACCGACTACCTGGCGGGCACCCGCAGCGAGAACGTCCTCGTCCCCGCCGTGTGAGGGCCCCGGGACGCCGGGGCCCCCGGGGCCCTCAGCCCGCCACCGGCAGCCCCGCCAGCAGCTCCGTCACGATCGCGGAGCCGCGGAGCGTCAGCACCGACTCCGGGTGGAACTGCACCGAGGCGAAGCCCTCCCCGCGCAGGGCGTGCAGTTCGCCGGAGGCCGCCTCCCGGCTCACCTCGATGCCGTGCGCCGCCAGTTCGACGGCCGCCGCCTCGTCGCAGTGCGCCGCGAAACTGTTGTAGAAGCCGACGGTCTCCGGCCGGCCGAACAGCTCGATACGGGTCTGCGCCCCCTGGTGGGGTGCCGCCTTGCGGACGACGGGCAGTCCCAGCTCCGCCGCGATCAGCTCATGGCCCAGGCACACCCCCAGCAGCCCGTGCCGGTGGTCGCGCACCAGCCCGGCGGCGAGCCCCCGCAGCAACCGCATCTTCGGGTCGGCCGTGTTCCCCGGGTCACCGGGCCCCGGCCCCAGCACGACGGGCCCCTCGTGCGCCGCCACCACCTCGCGCAGCCCGGGCTCGTCGTAACGGCGCACCGAGACCACGAGACCCGAGGACCGCAGCAGGTGCGCCAGCATCGCGGTGAAGGTGTCCTCGCCGTCCACCACCAGCGCGTGGCCGGCCGGCCGTGCCGCGCGCTCCTGCATCCGCAGCCAGAACGGCGCCAGCGCCCCCCGGCGGTCCTCCAGCGCCGCCTGCACCCGGGGATCGGAGGCCAGCCGGGGACGGTCGGCCTCCGCCTCGGGCCGGCCCGGCCGCACCCCCAGCGCCGCCAGCACACCCGCGGCCTTGGCATGGGTCTCGGCGACCTCGCCCGCCGGGTCCGAGTGGCGCACGAGGGTCGCCCCCACCGGCACGCGCAGCCGGCCGGCGGGCGAGATGTCCGCGGTGCGGATCAGGATCGGCGAGTCCAGGCTCTGCGTCCCGCCGGGCTCCCGGCGCAGCAGCGCCAGGGCGCCCGCGTAGTAGCCGCGGCCCTCGCTCTCGTACCGCTCGATGACCCGGCAGGCGTTCTGGACGGGGGAGCCCGTGACCGTCGCCGCGAACATGGTCTCCTTCAGGACCTCGCGCGCGTCGAGCGTGGAGCGCCCGCGCAGCTCGTACTCGGTGTGCGCGAGGTGGGCCATCTCCTTGAGCCGGGGGCCGACGACCACACCGCCCATGTCCCCGACGGTGCACATCATCTTGAGCTCCTCGTCGACCACCATGGAGAGCTCCTCCGTCTCCTTGCGGTCGGCGAGGAAGGCCAGCAGCCCTTCGGCGGTCGGCCCGCTCTCCGGGTAGCGGTAGGTCCCGCTGATCGGGTTCATCACGACCGTGCCGCCGGACATCCGCACATGGACCTCCGGGCTGGCGCCGACCAGGGTGCGGTCCGGGGTGTGCACGACGAACGTCCAGTACGCGCCCCGCTCACCGGCCAGCAGCCGGCGGAACAGCGCCAGGGCGTCGGCCCGTCCGAAGCCGGGGATCCCGCCCCCGAAGGTCCGCCGCACCACGAAGTTCGCGCCCTCACCCCGGCCGATCTCGTCCTCGACGACGCGCCGCACGATGTCCGCGTACTCCTCGTCGGGGACGTCGAAGGCGCCGTCCTCGACCCGTACGGCATGCGCGGGCAGCGCCGCCAGCACCTCGTCCAGGGGGAGTTCGCAGGAATCCTCGGCGCTCAGCACCGCCAGCGGGGTCCCGTCGTCGCGTACGTCGAAGCCGCGCTCGGCGATCTGCCGGAACGGCACCAGGGCCAGCGAGGGCAGCTCGCCGACCGGGATCGCCGCGAGCCGGTCCACCTCGCGCACGGGCCCGGTCAGGACCTCGACAGTGTCGTGGTCCCGGCCGGGCGTACGCCTGCGGAGCAGCGCGAACGGAGGGGCGTCGTCCCGCAGCAGTCTCTGCACGAGGGCGGTGGCGCGGTCGGGCATGGAGAGTTCCTTCCTGGGGGAGGAACGGCTCTCGGCTCCGAAACGCGGAGAAGGCCGCCCCTCGGGCGGCCTTCGCGAAGTCTGTACGCGCGATTGTCAGCGGGCCGCCGGATGAGCGGTCCACCACCAGTTCTGGGTCGTCTGCGCGAACATGCGGCGAAGCATAGCCCACGGACCGCTCCGGACGAGACGGGTGTCTCATTTGCTGAGCGTCCGGATGGACGCCCTCCGCGACCCCGTAATGTGGGGGAGGTGACCGTGAACGCCAATACCTCCGTCGCCGGTGGCCACACCTGGCGAGACCTTCCCGCGGCGCAGCAGCCCGAGTACCCCGATGCCGAGGCCCTGCGCGATGTGATCGCGGACCTCGAGTCGTATCCGCCGCTCGTCTTCGCGGGCGAGTGCGACCAGCTGCGCGCCCGCCTGGGAGCCGTCGCCAAGGGCGAGGCGTTCCTGCTGCAGGGGGGCGACTGCGCCGAGGCCTTCGACGCCGTGTCGGCCGAGCACATCCGCGCCAAGCTCAAGACGCTGCTCCAGATGAGCGCCGTCCTGACCTACGCGGCCTCCGTGCCCGTCGTCAAGATCGGGCGGATCGCGGGGCAGTACTCCAAGCCGCGCTCCAAGCCGACCGAGACCCGCGACGGCGTGACGCTGCCGACCTACCGCGGCGACTCGGTGAACGGCTTCGCCTTCACCGAGGAGGCCCGGATCCCGGACCCCCAGCGGCTGAAGCAGATGTACCACGCGTCCGCCTCGACGCTGAACCTCGTCCGCGCCTTCACCACCGGCGGGTACGCCGACCTGCGCCAGGTGCACGCCTGGAACCAGGACTTCGTGAAGTCCTCGCCGTCCGGGCAGCGTTACGAGGCCCTGGCCCGCGAGATCGACAACGCGCTCAACTTCATGAAGGCCTGCGGCACGGACCCGGCCGAGTTCAAGGCCGTCGAGTTCTACGCCTCCCACGAGGCGCTGCTGCTCGACTACGAGTCGGCGCTCACCCGCACCGACTCGCGCACCGACCTGCTGTACGACACCTCCGGCCACATGGTCTGGGTCGGTGAGCGCACCCGCCAGATGGACGGCGCGCACATCGAGTTCGCGTCGAAGATCCGCAACCCCATCGGCGTCAAGCTCGGCCCGACGACCACCGTCGACGAGGCGCTCGGCTACATCGACCGCCTCGACCCCGACCGTGAGCCCGGACGGCTGACCTTCATCGTCCGCATGGGCGCCGACAAGGTCCGCGACAAGCTCCCCGAGCTGGTCGAGAAGGTCACCGCGTCCGGTGCCGCCGTCGTGTGGGTCACCGACCCGATGCACGGCAACACCTTCGAGGCCGCCTCCGGCCACAAGACGCGCCGCTTCGACGACGTCCTGGACGAGGTCAAGGGCTTCTTCGAGGTCCACAAGGCCCTCGGTACGCACCCGGGCGGCATCCACGTCGAGCTCACCGGCGACGACGTGACCGAGTGCGTCGGCGGCGGCGACGAGATCTTCGTGGACGACCTGCACCAGCGCTACGAGACCGCCTGCGACCCGCGTCTCAACCGCAGCCAGTCCCTGGACCTGGCCTTCCTGGTCGCCGAGATGTACCGCGACCAGTAGGGGAACACCCTGGGCGCACCTGTGGGGCACGGATCCATGTGATCCGTGCCCCACAGTCCGTACCGGGCTTTACACGCCAGGGGCGGCGGGTAAGGTTAGGTTAGCCTCACCGAAACTTCGGGACGGCGCAGCGACCGGACCCCTCGGGAGGTGAACCGCATGTACGTCTGCTCCTGCTTCGGCATCACCGAGCAGCAGGTCAAGCAGCATGCGGACGCCGGTGCGTGCACCCCCCGCCAGATCGCCTCCGCCTGCAAGGCCGGCACCGACTGCGGTGGCTGTGTCCGCCGTATCCAGGCCCTGCTCGGCCGGGGTGAGTGCCCGCGCCGCGACGTCCTCGCCGACCGCTCACGGCCGGCCGCCGCGTCCGCCGTCACGGAGCTCCCGGACGCCGCCTGAGGCCTCCGGGCCCGTGGATCAGAGCTCGACCTGCTCGATGACCTGGGCGAGGTAGAGCGGCTCCCCGAGCTTCTCGATCAGCTCCAGCTGGGTGTCGAGATAGTCGATGTGGTGCTCCTCGTCCTCCAGGATCCGTTCGAAGATGTTGGCGGACGTGATGTCGCTCTTGGCGCGCATCAGATCGACACCGCGCCGCAGTCGGTCGATCGCCTCGACCTCGACCTGCCGGTCGGCCTGGAACATCTCCGTGACGGTCTGGCCCACCCGCACGTGGAACAGCCGCTGATAGTTGGGCAGGCCGTCCAGCAGCAGGATCCGGTCGGTCAGGATCTCCGCGTGCTTCATCTCGTCGAACGACTCGGCCCGGGTGTGTTTGGCGAGCTTGGTCCAGCCGCGGTGATCCTGCATCTTCGCGTGCAGGAAGTACTGATTGATGGCAGTCAATTCGGCGGTCAGCTGTTCGTTCAGGAACTCGAGGACCTCGGGGTCGCCCTGCATCGTCAAGGCTCCTTCCAACCGGTGGACTGGGCAGGTGTGCGCGCATCCTCGCACCGCACTTCCCGGCCGTCCAGTAAGTGCACGCTTAGTACGAGTTGCCCGGATCGGCTCTCCCCTGGTCATGACCACCCCTGCCTGTCTGTCACCATGGAGGCATGGGTCAGCCGGAGAGCCGGGAACGCGGCACAGCAGAGCAGTCCGGGCTACCACCGGGCCAGCGGCTGCAGCGCGGATGGCCGGTCACCCATTACGGGCCGGTGCCCAAGTTCAAACCGGACCGCTGGGAGTTCCGGGTCTTCGGGGCGACGGCCGACGGAGACAAACACTGCTGGAACCACCGGGAATTCTCCGAACTGCCGTTCTCGTCCGTCGTCGCCGATCTCCACTGCGTGACGAAATTCAGCATGCTGGGCTCGGAATGGGGTGGAGTCCTCGCCCGGGAAATCGCCGAACTGGCACCGCCCGCGCCCGAAGTCACCCACGTCATGGTGTGGGCCGAATACGGATTCAGCTCGAATCTGCGGCTGACCGATTTCCTTTCCGACCGGGCCCTCTTCGCCACCCACAAGGACGGCGAACTGCTCACGGCGGAACACGGATTCCCGCTGCGCCTGGTCGTGCCCCATCTGTACGCGTGGAAGGGCCCGAAATGGGTCCGCGGCATCGAGTACATGACCGCCGACCGCCGCGGTTTCTGGGAGGAGCGCGGCTACCACAACATCGGCGACCCGTGGAGCGAGCAGCGCTACTCCTACCAGGAGGGGCCCGGGGACGGCCCCGAGCTCTGACCCTCCCGTCCGGGCGGGTCAGTGGTGGTAGTGGTGCACCACGGCGTGCCCCTTGCCGCGGCCGATCATCCACTTGTTCACCGGGGTCGTGACGACGAAGGCGGCCACCAGCGCGACGGCCAGGGTGACCCAGAACGTCAGGTCCGACAGGTGGGCGTCCATGGCGCCCGGCCACAGGGCGATCACGCCGTTGTCGATGAGCTCCATCACGGCGATGGAGACGGTGTCGGCGGCCAGCGCGACCCGTACGGCGGTGCGCAGGTCCACCCCGGCGCCGACGACTCCCCGCAGGGTCAGCGCGTAGCCGAAGAAGAACGCCAGGACGATCGCGAGCACCATCGTCGGCGCGTTGCCCCAGCCGAGCGCGGTGCCGATCACCATGCCGAGGACCTCGCCGATCGCGCAGCCGGTGAGGCAGTGCAGCGTCGCCTGTGCGGCCGTCGCCCAGTTGGCGCGTCCGCCGCCGTGCGGACCGTGCCCGGCGTGGGGCCCCTGGTGTGCGTCGTGTCCGTGGTCTGTGCGGTGTGTGCCGTGCTCCATGAGAAGTCCCCGATGACGGATCGCGGTTCCTGACGTCCATAGGAACCGTATACCCCGGTGGGGTATTCCTGAAGGGGCTGCCTCTCAGTCGTGCGGGGTGTCGCGGAGTCCCTTCAGCCGGGCCACGTCCGCAGCGTGCCCCTCCTTGCCGCCGGGGGTCTCGATGACCAGCGGTACACCGTCGGTCGCGGGGTGCGCGAAGATCTCCTGGAACGGCGCGGCCCCGATGTGGCCGGCGCCGATGTTCTCGTGGCGGTCCTTGTGCGCGCCCACCACGTCCTTGGAGTCGTTGGCGTGGATCAGCTTCAGCCGCCCCTCGCCGACGGTGTCCACCAGCAGGTCCAGCGTCTGCCGCATCCCGGCCGGCCCGGTCAGGTCGTGGCCCGCCGCGTAGATGTGGCAGGTGTCCAGACAGACGCCGAGCTTCGGATGGGAGTCCAGGGCCTCGAAGTACGGGCCGAAGTCCCAGGTCCGCGAGCAGAGCGAGGAGCCCTGCCCGGCGGTCGACTCCAGCAGCAGGAACGGATCGTCGTCATGGGTCAGCTCGTCCAGCAGCGGCCTCATGCGCTCCCGCACCTGGGCCAGAGCCACCTCGCGCGGACGCCCGCCGGTGGCCGAACCGGTGTGCACCACCACACCCTGGGCGCCGATCTCCCTGGCCCGCCGCAACGAGTGGCGCAGCGACCGGACGGACTGCTCCACGGTCGCCTCGGTGTGCGAACCGAAGTTGATCAGGTACGGGGCGTGGACGTACGCCGGTATCGACTCCTCCCGGCACCGGGAGCGGAACAGCTCGTCCTGGGCGGGGTTGCCGGGCGGTGTCGCCCAGCCGCGCGGATTGGCGACGAAGACCTGTACGGCCTCGGCCGCCAACTCCTTCGCGTAGCCGAGGCCGATTTTGGCGAGGCCGCCGGCCACCGGCACGTGGCCGCCTACGGGATTGCGCGTGTGTGAAGCGACCTGCACTAGAAACCCTTGGTCTTGACGGTGATCCTGGAGCCCTCGGCGGCCTTGTCGCCGCCCTTGACCGACTGGCTCGCGACCGTGTCGCTGAAGGAGAGGAACGGGCGGTCGACCTTGACCTCGAAGCCCGCCTCCTCCAGCGTCTCGCGGGCCTCGTCGACGTCCTTGCCGGTCACGTCGGGGACCGCGACCATCCGCGGCCCCTTGGAGACCGTCAGCTCGACGGTGTCGCCCTCCGCGGCCTCGGCGCCGCCGCCGGGTGCCTGCCGGGCGATGTCGCCCGCGGCCTGGGCGGACTCGACGCGGTCGGGCAGGACCTCGGCCTTCAGCCCGGCCTCCTTCAGCTCCGCCGTCGCGTCCTCGACATCGAGCCCCGTGACGTCCGGGACGTCGACCGGACTGCCCTTGCTGACCACCAGGGCGACCGCGGAACCGGCGTGCCGTTCGGTACCGATCGCGGGATCCGTGCGGACGACCTCGCCCCGGGCGATCTCCTCGCTGAACTCCCGGGTGACCATGCCCTGCTCGAACCCGGCCTTCTTCAGCTCGCGTCGGGCGTCGGCCGACGCGAGTCCTTCGACGTCGGGCACCTTCACGATCTCCGGGCCGCGCGAGACGACCAGCTTCACCGAGCCGTTGCCCCGTATCCGCTCGCCCGAGGCGGGATCGCTGCTGAGCACCTTCCCGCGCTCGACCGTGTCGCTGTAGGCGCGCTCGACACCCTTGAGACCGAGACCGGCGTCCTCGAGCCGGTCCTCGGCCACTGCCTGGGTCTGGCCCAGCAGGGAGGGGACCTGGGTGAACTGCCCGGAGTTGATGTACCAGACGCCCGTACCGGCCCCCAGCACCAGCAGCAGGCCCAGGAGCACGGCGACCGGCCCGCGGCGCCGGCCGGCGGTGAAGCGCCTGCCCCCGCGCGGCTCGGCAGGCGGCCCGTCGGGGGGCATCTCCAGCCTGCTGGTGTGGTGCGCGGTTCCCTGGCCGGCCGGGATCACCCGGGGGATCACGCTCGTACGGTCCTCGGCCGCGTCGTGCGCGTCGGCGAGGGCCTGCGGGGGCGTCGCGTCCAGCTGCTCCTCGGTGAGGGCCGCCCGCACCTCGCGCGCACGGGCGAGGAGCGCCACGGCGTCCGTGGGCCGGACCTCGGCGTCGCGGGCGGTGGCCTCGGCGACCAGCTCGTCCAGCCCGGCCGCCAGCCCCGGTACGGCGCTTGACGGAGCCGGGACGTCCTCGTTGAGGTGCTGGTAGATGACCTGGGCGGCGGTGTCGCCGGCGTGCGGCTTGGAGCCGGTGAGCATCTCGTACAGCACGACCCCGCAGGCGTACACGTCGGAGCGGGTGTCCGCCGATCCGTGCTCGATCTGCTCCGGGGCGAGGTACGACACCGTGCCCAGCAGCGAGCCCGTGGTGTCCGTCACGGTGCCCACGGCCCGTACGAGACCGAAGTCGGCGACCTTCACCCGGCCGTCGTCGCCGATCAGGACGTTCTCCGGCTTCATGTCGCGGTGCACGAAACCGGCCCGGTGGGCGGCGCCGAGCGCGGCCAGGACCGGCTCCAGGATGTCCAGCGCGGCCCGGGGCTGGAGCGCCCCGCGCTCGCGCAGCACGTCCCGCAGGGTGCACCCGGCGACGTACTCCATCGCCAGGTACACGTACGCGCCCTCGGCGCCCTGGTCGAAGACGCCCACCACGTTGGGGTGCGCCAGCCGGGCGACGGACTTGGCCTCGCGGATGAAGCGCTCGACGAACGCGGCGTCGGTCGCCAGCGTCGGATGCATCACCTTGAGGGCGAGCACCCGGTCGAGCCGCATGTCCGTGGCCCGGTAGACCGTGGCCATGCCACCGACGGCGATGCGCGCGTCGATCCGGTAGCGGCCGTCGAGCAGCTGCCCGACGAGGGGGTCCTGGAGGGTCGTGTCCACGGAGTGAGTCTACGAGCCGCCACCGACACGCCGGACGGCCCCGGGTCACTCCGGGGCCGTTCTGCAGCGCAGCCGTGACAGGGGCGGGCACACGCCGTGACCGGGGCGTCGTCCCCGGCCCCGGTATCAGAAGGCGGGGCGCTCCGGGTCCAGCACCGCCCGGCCCGCGACGGGCGAGGAGGCCTCGGCGAAGTGCCGGCGCGGGATCCGGCCCGCCCGGTGGGCGAGACGCCCGCCGTCCACCGCGTGCCGCATCGCCGCGGCCATCAGCTCCGGCTCCTGCGCCCGGGTCACCGCCGAGGCGAGCATCACGGCCGCGCACCCCAGCTCCATCGCCAGCGCCGCGTCCGACGCGGTCCCCGCCCCGGCGTCCAGGATCACCGGGACCTCGGCCTGCTCGATGATCAGCTGGAAGTTGTGCGGGTTGCGGATGCCCAGCCCGGAACCGATGGGGGAGCCCAGCGGCATGATCGCCGCGCACCCCACGTCCTGGAGTCTGCGCGCCAGGACCGGGTCGTCGTTGGTGTACGGCAGCACGGTGAAGCCGTCGTCCACCAGGACCTCCGCGGCGTCCAGCAGCTCGATCGGGTCGGGCAGCAGGGTCCGCTCGTCGGCCACCACCTCCAGCTTCACCCAGTCGGTGCCCAGCGCCTCCCGGGCCAGCCGGGCGGTCAGCACGGCCTCCCCGGCCGTGAAACAGCCCGCGGTGTTCGGCAGGACCCGGATGGCGAGCCGCTCCAGGACGGAGAGGACCGAACCCTGGACCGTCGGGTCCAGCCGGCGCATCGCCACCGTGGTCAGCTCGGTGCCGGAGGCGACCAGCGCCCGCTCCAGCACCTCCAGGCTGGGCGCACCGCCCGTACCCATGATCAGCCGGGAGGAGAAGGTCTCGGAGCCGAGTGTGAAGAGATCGTCGGACATGGTCAGCCTCCCTGGACCGCGGTGAGGACCTCGACCCGGTCGCCCTCGGCCAGCACGGCGGCCGACCACTGGCTGCGGGGCACGACGGCCTCGTTGAGGGCGGCGGCGACACCGGAGTGCGCCGAGGTCAGGCTCGCGACCAGGGCGTCCAGCGCGGTACCGGCGGGGACGGAGCGGTGTTCGCCGTTGACGGAGACGGAGACGGAGACGGAGACGGGGACGGGGACGGGGACGGGGACGGGGACGGAGGGGGATGCGGACGCGGCGCCGGAGGCGGCCACGGGTGCGTGCTCGGTCATACGGGCTGCTCCTCGTGCGCGGATGCGGGTGCGGGGGAGTCGCCGGTGGTGGCGAAACGGTTCGGCGAGAACGGGCGGGCCATCGCGGGCAGTTCGCCCGTCGTCAGCAGGGTGGCCATCACCTCACCGGTGACGGGCGTCAGCAGCACGCCGTTGCGGTGGTGGCCCGTCGCGAGGTGCAGGCCGGGCAGCGCCGTCGGCCCCAGCAGCGGGGCGTTGTCCGGCGAGGCGGGACGCAGGCCCGCCCGGGTCTCGGTCAGCGGCAGCTCGGTGATGCCGGGCACCAGCTCGTGGGCGTCGCGCAGCAGTTCGTAGACCCCGCCCGCGGTGACCGTGGTGTCCCAGCCCATCTCCTCGCTGGTGGCGCCGACGACCAGCTCGCCGTCGGCACGAGGGACGAGGTAGACGTGGCTGCCGCGCACCACGGCCCGGACGGTCCGGCTGAGGAAGGGGGCGTACGCGGACGGCACCACCAGCCGCAGCACCTGGCCCTTGACCGGCCGGACCGGCACCGCCACCTCCTCGGGCAGGCCCGGGAGCCGGCCGCTGAGACTGCCCGCGGCCAGCACGACCTGGTCCGCGGCCCGCTGCTCCCCGTCCGCGAGGACCGCCCCCGCCGCCCGCCCGCCGGTGACGGTCAGCCGCTGGACCCGATCACGCCGGAAGACCACTCCGGCCCGCTCGCACGCCGTGAGCAGGGCCGAGGCGAGGCGCCGGGGATCGATCTGGTGGTCGCCGTCGACCCGCAGCCCGCCGCGCACCCCGGGCGCGAGCATCGGCTCCAGCCGGCGGCACTCCCGGCCGCTCAGCCACTGGGACGTCAGTCCCGACCGCTGCTGCAACGCGTGCAGCTCCCGCAGATGGGCGCGGTCGTCGGCGTCCAGCGCGACCGAGAGGGTGCCGCAGGTCCGGAAGGCGGTCTCCTGCCCGCTCGCCTCCTCCAGCTCGGCCACGAAGGCCGGATAGCGCTCGGCGGAGGCGACGTTGAGGCCGAGCAGCATCTGCTCGCCGTAGTGGAGCTCGGTGACGGCGGCCAGCATCCCGGCCGCCACCCGGGCGGCCCCGCCACCCGGGTCCGGATCCGCCACCGTGACGCGCAGACCCCGCTGCGCCGCCCGCCATGCCGTCACCAGCCCGATGATGCCGCCCCCGACGACCAGGACGTCGGAACCCTCCGCGGAGATACGCATGGGCGTCCAGCCCCTCCCTTCGCCGGCATGACCCGGATCAGGTTGTTGACGGTCGGAGGCCGGCCAGCCTCCCTCTCAGCCCGGTCCGTCCGGGCTCCCGCGAGTGCCTTACACCGGCCACCCTAAGCCCCGCCGTCCGCCACCTGTAAGGGGAGCCTCCACCATGCCCCGCCCACTCGACGGACTCGTCGCGACGGGAGCCGCGGGAGGACGGCGGGACGCGGGCGTGGTGGGGGACTCGCGGACTGATGTTCCATCAGCTGGTTAGGGTGGACAGGTGAGCGAGCAGCAGACGCCGGAGAGCCGGCCGCACCACGTCGTGGTCGTCGGTGCGGGCATGGCCGGGGTACAGACGGCCGTGGCCCTGCGGGAACAGGGCTTCGCGGGCCCCGTCACCCTGATCGGCGCCGAACCCCACCAGCCCTACGACCGGCCCCCGCTGTCCAAGGCGGTCCTGCTCGGCAAGGCCGAGCACTCCGCCTTCGACGTCGACTTCGAGGAACTGGACGTCACCCTGCGCCTGGGCGTGGAGGTGACGGGGCTGCGCGCCGCCGCGCACGAGCTGGACACGGAGCGGGGGCCCGTCGGCTACGACGCCCTGGTGCTGGCCACCGGCGCCGAACCCGTCGTCCTGCCCGGCTCGCAGGGCGTGCCCGGCGTCCACCTGCTGCGCACCCTCGACGACGCCGCGCGGCTGCGGCCCGTCCTGGAGCGCAGCCACGACGTCGTGGTCGTCGGAGCCGGCTGGATCGGCGCCGAGTTCACCACCGCCGCCCGCGCCGCCGGATGCGCGGTGACGGTGGTCGAGGCGGCCGACCACCCCCTCGCGGGCACCCTGCCCGCCGAGGTAGCCGCCCCCATGGCCGCCTGGTACGCCGAGAGCGGGGCCGAGCTCCTCACCGGGGCCCGGGTCGACCGGGTCGAACCCGGTACCGTCCACCTCACGGACGGCCGGGAGATCCCCGCCGGGGCCGTGGTCGTCGGCATCGGCGCCCGCCCCGCGACCCGCTGGCTGGCCGGCTCCGGCATCGCGCTCGGCCCGGACGGCTCGGTCACCGCCGACGCCACGCTGCGCACCTCGCTGCCCGACGTCTACGCCGTCGGCGACTGCGCCTCCTTCCCCTCCGCCCGCTACGGCGAACGGCTGCTCGTCCACCACTGGGACAACGCCCTCCAAGGACCCCGCACGGCCGCCGCCGCCCTCGTGGAGGGCGTCGCGCCGGCGTACGACCCGGTGCCCTACTTCTGGTCCGAGCAGTTCGGCCGCTTCGTGCAGTACGCCGGCCACCACGCCGGATCCGACACGCTGCTGTGGCGCGGCGCGCCCACCGACCCGGCCTGGACCGTGTGCTGGCTGCGCGAGGGCGTCCTGGTCGCCGTGCTGGCCGTGGGCAGGCCGCGCGACCTGGCCCAGGGCCGCAAGCTGGTCGCCGCCGGGGCGCGGATCGATCCGGTACGGGCGGCGGACCCCTCCGTACCGCTGAGAACGGCGGCTTCGTGACCGGGGACGGCACCCGGTGACGCGCCTCGTACGGTCGGCCCGGCTACCGGCTGTCGGTCCCAGATGGCACGCTTGTCCTTGTGACCGAGATTGACGCAAAGATCGATGCTCTCGTCCCCGCCTGGCTCCACCTTCCCGACATCGCGGAAATGCTCGATGTCGAGGTGACGCGCGTGCGGCAGCTGGTCAAGGAGGGCCAGCTGATCGCCGTACGACGTGGTGAGAACCGGACGCTCCAGGTGCCTGCCGCCTTCATCGACGGCAACAAGGTGGTCAAGGGCCTCGCGGGGACCCTGACACTCCTGAGGGACGACGGCTACAACGACGAAGAGATGCTGGACTGGCTCTTCACCCCCGACCCGACCCTGCCCGGGACCCCCGCCCAGGCCCTGAGCGAGAATCGCGGTACGGAGGTGAAGCGCCGGGCGCAGGCGCTCGCCGTCTGACCGGACGACCGTGACCGGAGTGCGGGCCGTGACCCACGGCCCGCACTCCGCCGTCACCGGACCGCCGGTACCGGGACCCCGGAGGTCCCACCGAAGCCCTGAGGATCCACCGCCGCGCGGAGGGATCCGCCGACGTACCCACGGGGGGAAATCTTCATGTCCACGCCTCGCTCGCGGCTGGCCGACGCCCGGCTCTACCTCTGCACCGACGCCCGTAAGCGGCAGGGCGACCTCCCCGCGTTCCTCGACGCGGTGCTCTCCTCGGGCGTGGACGTCGTCCAGCTCCGCGACAAGGGCATGGAGGCCGCCGAGGAGCTCGAACACCTCGCGGTGTTCGCCGACGCCTGCGCCCGCCACGGCGCCCTCCTCGCCGTCAACGACCGGGCCGACGTCGCCCACGCCGCCGGCTCCGCCGTACTGCACCTGGGACAGGGCGACCTCCCCGTGCCGGCCGCCCGCGCGATCCTCGGCGACGACGTGCTGATCGGCCGTTCCACCCACGCCGAGGCCGAGGTCGACGCCGCCGTCGCCGAGGCGGGGACCGACTACTTCTGCACGGGCCCCTGCTGGCCCACCCCGACCAAGCCCGGCCGCCACGCCCCGGGCCTCGGCCTGGTGCGCTACGCGGCCTCGCTGCCCACAACCCGCCCGTGGTTCGCCATCGGCGGGATCGACGCGGGCAACCTGGACGAGGTGCTGGACGCGGGCGCCCGCCGCGTCGTGGTCGTCCGGGCGGTCACCGAGGCGGACGACCCCGCGGCGGCCGCGGCCGAGCTGGCGAAACGCGTCCGGGCGCGCTCCCTCTGAACCGCGCCCGGGGCGGACCGGGCCGGCTGTCCGAAGGGTGGACAAGAAACGACGTATTCCGGTCAAACCGTGCGGTCCGGTTGGGGTACCGCCGAGCCCTGGTTAACCTCCCGGTATGGCCCTTGGCACACCTTCCACCTGGACGGATCACGCACGCACCGTGCGTGAACTGCTCGCGACCGGCAAGACGTCGTACTCGTTCGAGTTCTGGGCGCCCAAGACCGAGAAGGGCGAGCGGAACCTCTGGAACGCCCTGCGGCGGGTCGAGGCGGTGCGCCCGAGCTTCGTCTCCGTGACCTACGGGGCGGGCGGTTCGACGCGTGAGGGGACGGTGCGGGCGACCCAGCAGATCGCCGCCGACTCCACCCTCACACCGGTCGCCCACCTCACCGCCGTCGACCACTCCGTCGCCCAGCTGCGCAACATGGTCGGGCAGTACGCCGACGCGGGCATCCGGAACATCCTGGCGGTGCGCGGAGATCCGCCGGGCGACCCGATGGCCGAGTGGGTCGAGCACCCCGAGGGCGTGCGGTACGCCGCCGACCTGGTCCGGCTCATCAAGGAGTCCGGCGACTTCTGCGTCGGCGTCGCCGCCTTCCCCGAAAGGCACCCGCGGTCGGCCGACTGGGACTCCGACATCCGGCATTTCGTCGACAAGTGCCGGGCCGGCGCGGACTACGCGATCACCCAGATGTTCTTCCACCCGGAGAGCTATCTGCGGATGCGTGACCGCGTCGTCGCGGCGGGTTGCGACACCCCCGTCATCCCCGAGGTGATGCCGCTGACCAGCGTCCGGCAGCTGGAAAGATTCCCCCAGCTCAGCAACGCGTCCCTGCCGTCCGCCCTGAAAGACCGCATCCTCGCCGTCAAGGACGATGCGGCCGCTGTACGCTCCATTGGCATCGAGTTCGCAACGGAGTTCTGCGCGAGGTTGCTGTCCGAGGGTGTCCCAGGGCTGCACTTCATCACGCTCAACAACTCGACGGCAACGCTCGAGATCTACGAGAATCTCGGACTGCACAAGCAGTCGTGACCGGCCGCACCCGTCACCGACCGGGGCGGCCGTAGGAGGGGGCGGGCGTGGGCTGGACGGTCCTCTACATCGCTTTCGGCATCGTGGCGCTGTGGCTGCTGGGCGAGGTGCTGCTGCAGTACAAGGCGAGGCTGCGGTGGAGGCTGCTGGCGTTCGCCGGCTTCCTCGGCGTGGTCCTGGGGGTGCTGATCCCCTCCGTGCTGGTGATCGTCGTCGGGGCGATCGCCTTCGCGACGGGCCAGACGTATGTGACGCTCTCCTTCCGGCGCGGCTTCTCGACGGGCTGGGCCATCGGCGGCAAGCCGGGGGCGAGCCGCCGTCGCCGCCGGGGCTCCCAGGGACCCGCCGACAGCAGGCCCACGCTGGAGGTCTCCGACCTGGAGTACCAGGACCAGGCCCCGGAGGCCGCCGCGGAGACGGCCGCCTTCGCGGTCTACGAGCCGCAGCCGCTTCCCGACGACACCGGGCAGTACGGCGTCTACACCGACGCAGGCCCCTCGGCCGGGGACGCCCCCGCCGCCCCGGGGCGGGAGCAGTACGACGCCTACGACCCGTACGGCGGCCAGGGACAGGACGTCTTCGGCGGCCGGAGCGACTACCCGGCCCAGGAGACCTACCAGGGCCAGGGCACCTACACCGGGCCGTACGACTACACCACCGGACAGCCCACCGGGCAGCAGGAGTACGCCGCCTACACCGACCCCTACGCCGGGAACGGCGGGGCCCGGGGAGCCGGTGACCACGCCCCGTACGACGGCTACGGCGCGGGGACCCACGGCGACGAGAACGGGTACGGCGGCGGTTACGACCGGCAGCCCGACCCCTACGCGGGCCAGTACACGACCGACACCCCGCCCGGCGGGGTCTGGGTCCCGCAGCAGCGGGAGAACGAGTACCCGCCGCTGCCTCCGGAGGCGCCCGCCGCGCCCTACGGCAACGGCTACGACACCGGCCAGAACGAGCAGTACCGCTACTGACCGCGGCGGCCCCGCTCGCTCAGCGGGAGCCGCGGAACCCGTCGCCCTCCACGACGAGTCCGGCCACCAGCGCCCCCGACATCCCGGCGTGGGCGGGGCCGCCACCGGGATGGGCCCAGCCGCCCGCCAGGTACAGGCCGGGCAGCGCGGTGCGGTTCCCCGGGCGCAGGAAGGCGCCACCGGCCCCGGCCAGCGCGGGCGCGGGCACCGAGCCTCCCGCGGCGCCGGTGTCGGCGGCGGTCTCGGCCGGGGTGCGCACCTCGGCCCGGAGGATCCGCTCACGCAGGCCGGGGACGGCCAGGGCGGCCCGGCCGGTCAGCACGTCCGCGAAGCGCTCGCGGCGCGCCGGGTCCGTCCAGTCCACCGGCCCGTGCGGGGCCACCGTCGCCGTCAGGGTCACGGCCTCGTGCGCCTCGTCCGGACGGGTGGAGGGGTCGTCCGGACGCAACACGGTCACCGTCGGCACGTCGGCGATCCGGCCGCCGAACACCGCCTCCTGCTCGCCCGCCCCGTCCTCGCAGTGCACCACGGTCCGGTGCACGGCCCCGGCCTCCCGGGCGCCGCGCAGCGACAGCATCACCACGAACCGGCCGGGCACCGCGGCCCGTCCGGCCGACCGGGCCCCGGGGACGTCCCACGCCTGGGACGGCACCAGCTCGGGGCCCGGCTGGGCACCGAGGACCACGTGGTCGGCGTCCGCGTGCGTGCCGTCGGCCAGCTCGACGCCCGCCGCCCGGCCGTCCTTCTCCGTCACCCGCACCACCTCGGCGCCGAAGACGAACTCCACCCGGCGCAGCACACACCGCTCGTACAGCGCACCGGCGAGCTCCCGCATCCCGCCGGAGACGTACCAGCTGCCGAACGTCTGCTCCATGTACGGCAGGAGGGACGCGGCGGCCGGGGCGCGGCGCGGGTCCAGGCCGTACGACAGGGCGTACCCGTCGAGCAGGGCCGCCAGGCGGGGGTCGGCCAGCTCCCAGGCGCCGATCTGCGCGAGGGTCGCCGCCTGCCGGGCGGGGCGCAGCAGCCGGCGACGGCGCGGCGCCGGGTAGGGGTCGCGGGCCGCCACCTCACGGTCCTCGCGCAGGGGCTCCTCCAGCAGAGGCCGGCGCGACCGGTCCCAGGCGGTGCCCGCCCGGTCCAGGAACTGGGCCCAGCGGGTGCCCGCGCCCTCGCCGAGCGCCTGGTCCAGGGCGGCGACCACCCCGGCGCGGCTGGCGTCGGGCAGGGACACGGCGGTGCCGTCCGCGAAGAGGTGGCGGCTCGCCGGGTCGACCTGGGTGAGCGTGACGCACCGCTCCAGCGGCTCCTTGCCGGTCTTCACGAACAGGTCGCGGTAGACCGCCGGGAGGTGCAGCAGCGAGGGGCCGGTGTCGAAGACGAAGCCGTCACGGGCATACCGGCCGAGCGAGCCCCCGTACGTCCCCGACCGCTCGTACACCGTCACCCGGTGGCCTGCCACGGCGAGCCGGGCAGCGGCCGCCATCGCGCCCGTCCCGGCGCCGATCACCGCAATTCGTGCCATGCAAGCGACTTTAGACCGTCCGGCGGCGCGGGACCCGGTCGCCGGGGCGCCACCGGCGGCTCATGCGGGAGGCGGGTGGCCGCCCGCTCCGGCCGGCCGCTTCTGCGCCCTTTGCTGTGCCCTGCGGCGTAGGAAACGGCGGATGCGGGAGGCGAGGAAGAGCACGACGACGACGCCGAGCACCAGCAGCGTCCCGGCGACGACGGCGGCGGCCACGGGGTGGAAGACGGCGAAGGTGATGACCCCCGCCACGCCGAGGTCCTCCGCCAGACTGACGCCGATGTTGCTGAAGGGCTCCGGCGAGGTGTTGACGGCCATCCTGGTGCCCGCCTTGACCAGGTGGCTCATCAGCGCGGTGGAACCGCCCACCGCACCGGCCGCCAGCTCCGGCAGCGAACCGCTCTCGCCGGCCAGCAGCGCGGCGACGACGGCCCCGGCCACCGGACGCACGACCGTGTGCACGGCGTCCCAGGCCGAGTCCAGGTACGGGATCTTGTCGGCCGCCGCCTCGCACAGGAAGAGCACCCCGGCCACCACGAGGACATCGGGGCGCTGGAGCACGTCCGGCACGTCGTCGGCGAAGCCGGTCGCTCCGAAGAGGCCGAGCAGCAGGATCACGGCGTAGGCGTTGATCCCGCTCGCCCAGCCGCTCGTGAACACCAGGGGGAGTACGGACACGGACGAGATCGTAGCCAGTCCGGCCGCGCGCGGGGCGGGGTCCCTGAGTATCCCTACCTAGGTACGCAGATGAGTAGGTGAGCGGATGGGCCGCCACCCGCCCGGACGGAAGAGTGGGGACCACGGAAGGGGCACGGAGCCCGGACCGCCGGCACGGGGCGGCGGAACGGCACGGCACCCGGACGTAACGGGGGTGCACGACGGAGAGCCCGGGGGCCACGGGGGACGCGGCCACGGGGGAGGGCTCTTCGCGACGCACGGACGCCGGGCCGGTGGTATCCGAGGGGGATTCGGGTACCACCGGCCCGGCGTCGTCCGTCCGCGGTCCCGGGCGGCCCCGACGGGCCCGTGAGGCCCGGTCTCAGTGGCCGCTGACCCGCCCGCGCAGCAGCAGCGACAGGGCGGAGTGCACGTCGTCGATCGTGCGCTCCGGCTGGAACGCCTGCCAGTCCAGCGCCGCCACCAGCACCATCCCCACCAGCGCGGCGGCCGTCAGCTGGATGTCGATCTCCTCGCTCAGCTCGCCGCCCGCGACCCCGTCCCGGAGCACGCCCTCGACGACGGCGACGGCCTCCTGACGCACCACCAGGAGGGTCGACTGCCACGCGCGGTTGGTGCGCCAGAGCTCGGCCACGTAGAGCTGGGTGAAGGCCGGGTAGCGGTCGATGAAGACCAGACCCGCCCTGATCATGGCGTCCAGCGCCTCCACACGGCTGCCGCCCCGCGCGTCGGTCTCCGCCGCGGCGGAGCGCAGGGACTGGGTGAGCAGCCCGACGCCGTGCCGCAGCAGCTCCTCGAAGAGTTCGGTCTTGCTCTTGAAGTTGTAGTAGACCGTTCCCTTGGCGACCCCGGCGCGCTCGGCGATCTCGTCCACCGTGGTCGCCGAGAACCCCTTCTCCGCGATGAGGGTCACCGCCGCCTCGTAGAGCTTCTGCCGGGTCGCCTGGCGGCGCGTGGTGCTGCTGCTGTCCATGCCCCTGATTTTTACAGGTCCCGGCGCGCTCACAGGGTCAGCTCCGGGTGCAGCCGGTCCACGGTCCACACCTGCTTGCGGCGGGCGGCCAGGGCGGTCAGCGCCAGCGCCCCCGCCGTGAAGGCCGACAGCACCACGCAGCCCTGCCACACCGGGCCGAGGCCGCCGCCCGTGATGAGCCTGCGCAGCCCGTCCACGACGTACGTCATCGGCAGATAGGGGTGGATCGCCCCGAAGAAGCCCGGGCTGGTCTGGACGGGGTACGTACCGCCGGCCGAGGTCAGCTGGAGCATCAGCACCGCCAGGACCAGGATGCGGCCGGCCGCGCCGAAGCGGGCGTTGAGCCATTGCACGATGGCGGCGAAGCAGCAGGTCACCAGGGCAAGGAAGCCCATCGTCCCGGCCGCGTGCGTCATCTCCAGCCCGAGCCGCCAGTGCAGTACGGCCATCAGGGCGACGACCTGGAGCAGCCCGATCGCGGCGACCGGCAGCCAGCCCGCGAAGGCGATCCGCCAGGACGGTGCCCCGACGGCGAGCGCCCGCCGGTTGAGCGGCTGGATCAGCATGTACGCCACCATCGCCCCCACCCAGAGCGAGAGCGGGATGAAGTACGGGGCGAACCCGGTCCCGTAGTTGGGGGCCGCGTGCAGGGACGAGGAGGCCAGCCGCACGGGGTCCGCCATGACGCCGGTACGGGCGTCGCGGTCCTTCTCGTCGTAGTCGGGGATCTTCCCGACACCGTCGTTCAGCCCCTGGGCGAGCGTGGCCGAGCCGTCGCCCAGCCGGTACAGACCGCTGTCCAGGTCGGTGGCGCCCGTCCTGAGCTTCTTGATGCCGGTGTCCAGGTTCTCGGCGCCGGACTTGGCGGTGCCCAGTCCGGTACGCAGGGTGTCGGCGCCCTTGGCGACCTTCTTCGCGCCGGTGTTGAGCGCGTTGATCTTCGAGACGGCGGACTCCAGGTCCGTGTCCAGGTGGGGCGCGCGCCGCGCGAGGGCGTCGGCCTGCTTCTCCAGTGCGGCCAGCTGCGCCCGGAGCTCGGTCAGGTCGCCGTTCTGCTCGGTGACCAGCGTGTTCACGTCGTCGGCCACCGCCGTGACGTCCTGGGCCGCCGTCTTCGCGCGTTTCAGGTCGGGGCATACGGTGGCGTCGGGCTCGGCCTGCTCCTCGCAGCGGGTCCGGTAGACGTCGGTCAGGTCGTCGGAGGCCTTGTGGGCTGCGGCCGCGGCGGTGGGTGCCGCCTTCGCCAGCAGGTCGAGGTTGTCCCGCACGGTCCTGGAGGAGTCGGCGACCAGCCGGGCGGTGTCCCCGATGGCCTTGCCGTTGTCCTTCAGGAACGGCCGTACGTCGGCGGCCGCCGTGTTCACCTTGTCGGCGAGGACCTGGGTGCCCTCGGCGACCTGCTGCGAGCCCGTTCGGAGATCACCCGCCCCCTTGTCGAGCCGGACCAGGCCGGAGGACAGCTTGCCGCTGCCCGACTTGGCGTCCTTGAGCCCGTCGGCGAGGTCCTTGGACCCCTTCTTCGCCTTGGTGATGCCGCTCTCCAGGTCGTCGGCGCCCTTGGCGGCCTTCGCCGTCGCGTCGTGGAGGTCGGAGAAGTTGATGAAGATGCGGTCGAGGAAGCCGCGTGAGGTCTTCGCCGACGCCGCACTGCGCACCTCGGAGAACACCGACCGGGAGATCTGCCCGACGATGTAGTTGTTGGCGTCGTTCGTGTGGACCTGGAGGGCGCCGGTCTCGGGCGAGTCGCCCCCGCTGGACGCGATGCGCCTGCTGAAGTCGGAGGGCATGGTCAGCGTCAGGTAGTACGTCCCGGCCTCCAGGCCCTCGCGGGCCTCCTGGCCGCTGACCTCGTGCCAGTCGAAGACCTCGGAGTCCAGCAGCCGGTCGGCGATCTCGTCGCCCGCCGCGAGCCGCTCGCCGTCGGCGGTCGTCCCCTTGTCGTCGTTGACGAGCGCGACCGGTATCCGGTCGAGCCGGCCGTAGGGGTCCCAGAACGACCAGAGGTACAGGGCGCCGTACAGCAGGGGCAGCAGCAGGAGCGCCACCAGGGCGGCACGCGGCATCCGTCCCCTGCCGAACCGCTTCAGCTCAAGCGCGGCCAGTCCCGGTGCTCGCATCGGCCGTCTCCTTCCCCGTCGTCGTGGAACCGGCGGTGATGTCCGAGGGATCCGTGGTGCCTGTGGTGGCCGTGGGGGCTGCCGGGTCCGTGCCGTCCGGGGCGCCGGTGCCGTCCGGGGTGTTCCGCCTGCCGCCGGTGCGTACGGTGAGCGCGCCCTCGGGTGCCTCGCCGCACACCGCGAGCACGGTCGTGCCGCCGTCGGCGATGCCCCGCAACAGCCGCCAGGCCTCGGCGCGTTCCCGGTCGGAGAGCTTGAGGTCGGCGTCGTCGACCGCCAGCAGCCGCGGGTCGCCCATCAGGGCCAGGGCGATGGACAGCCGCAGCACCTCCAGGCGCTCCAGGTCGCGCACGGAGGTCCGCTCGGCCTTGGGCAGCGTCGCGAGGTCCAGCCCGGCGGCGTCCAGAGCGGCGTCCACCGCGGCCCGGGCGGCGGCACGTGCCGCGCGCGGGTGGAGCAGCGCGTGCAGCGAATCGTCGAAGCGGCGCCGCAGCAGCGCCCGTTCCCGCAGGTGCTCGGCGACGGTGAAGGCGGGGTCCAGCTCGTTGACCCCGGGGACCGGTCCGAGCCCGCTGATCGCGCGGACCGCGCCCGCCCGGCCGGGCAGGCGCAGACCGTCCACTTCCGCGTGACCCCGGCTGGGCCGCATACGGCCGGTCAGGGCGAGCAGGAGACAGGTACGCCCCGAGCCGGACGGGCCCTCGACCGCGACGAGTGATCCGGGCGGGGCCGTCAGGTCCACGCCCTGGAAGACCCAGCCGCGGGGCCCCTTCAGCCCGAAGTCCTGCGCGCTGACCGCCGCGCCGTGCGGGCTTTCCACGGCCCACCCCCTCCTTTGTACTGACTGGTCAGTGCAAAAGCTAGCGGGAACTCGGCCGCGAAGCAAAGTCGCAGGTCGGTGGAGATTTCTGAGGGATTGTCAGTGGTGGCCCCCAGGATGGGTACATACGGCAACAGAGTCGTTACCCGACGACAGGAGGTTCGTCATGGCCAGCTCGTCCGCAGCCGCCGCCCCGCGGCGCCGCGCAGGCAGCCCTGCCCCCTCGCTGAACGGTCCGGCAACCGACGTCCACCCCGTCCTGCGCCGCACGACGGCACCGCCCGCCGCGCTCGACCTCCTCGCCCAGGCCCGGGCGGGCCTCGACGAGGCGCGCACCCTCGACGTACCGAACGAGAGGTACGCCACCGCCCACCTCGCCGCCCTGCGCACCGCGGCCGCCGTCCTGGCCGCCCGCGGCAGGCCCGAGACCGGCAAACGCCGGGAGCGGATCCGCAGCGCCTGGGAGGTCCTCCCGGACTCGGCACCCGAACTCACCGAGTGGAGCGCCCACTTCGCCTCCGGTGCCGACCGGAGGGCCCGCGCCGAGGCGGGCATAGAGGGCGCGGCCGACAGCCGCGACGCGGATCACCTGCTGCGCGACGCGGAGATGTTCCTGCGGCTGGTCGAACGGCTGCTGGAGCTCCACCCGGTCCTCCCGCAGCCCCGGCGGGACCGCTCGGCATAGCCGGGGCGTACGCCCGGTGCCCGGGTACGGACCGGTCACGGGGGGCCGGGACGGCGGGGGGAGGCAATAGGGTGGAGAGCACTGTCACCACCTGCACCGTTCACGCTCCGCCGTCCCTGGCGGCACCGTGCCGAGGAGTCAACTGCCGTGTCGGACCAGCTGCGCCCCCGAGCCTCCCTCCGTACCGCCGTGGTCTGGGAGGTCCTCAAGGACGCCCTCGACCGCCGAGTCAAGGCGACCGGCAGGGACACCCTGGACGTGCTGGACACCGGCGGCGGCACCGGCAACTTCGCGGTGCCCGTCGCCCGGCTCGGCCACCGGGTCACCGTCGTCGACCCCAGCCCCAACGCCCTGTTCGCGCTGGAGCGCCGCGCGGCCGAGGCCGGCGTCGCCGACCGGGTCCGCGGTGTGCAGGGAGACATCCTGGGCCTGTTCGAGGTGGTGGAGCGCGCGGGCTACGACGCCGTCCTGTGCCACGGCGTCCTGGAGTACGTCGACGACCCCGCCGAGGGCGTACGCAACGCGGTCGACGCCCTCCGGCCCTCCGGTGCGCTCAGCCTGCTCGGCGCCGGACTCGGCGGCGCCGTCCTGGCGCGGGCGCTCGCGGGGCACTTCACGGAGGCGCGGCAGGCACTCACGGACCCGGCCGGACGCTGGGGCGAGGGAGACCCGGTGCCCCGCAGGTTCACCGCCGAGCAGCTGACCGAACTGGTCTCCGACGCCGGGGCCGAGGCCGGCGCGGTCCACGGCGTCCGGGTCTTCGCCGACCTGGTGCCGGGCGTCCTGGTGGACACCGAACCGGGCGCGATGGAGGCGCTCCTCGGCCTGGAGGCGGCGGTCGCGGAACTGCCGGCCTTCCACTCGGTCGCGACCCAGCTGCACGTTCTGGGACACAAGCGCGCCTGATCCGTTCCCGAGCGGTGGCCGGAGTACGGCCGCCGGGCGACCGGAGCGCGGCTGATCAGCAACGCAGCCGCAGACGGAGTACGGTCCGGAAGCCCCGATCGGGGCTCGGGCCCCGTATGATCGGGTGACACCATCCGGCATGACGGATCGGAGGTCGGGGAATCTACGCCTCAGCAGCCGTGCCGACATGTCGGTTCGGACTGGCTTGGGCTAGAGGGCGGGTTTCACGGGGGCGAATCCCTGCCTATCCTGGAAGGGCCGCATAACGGTCGCCCCCCGCGGCCGACGACGAGGAGGACTCCGTGCCGCTCTCGGAGCACGAGCAGCGAATGCTCGAGCAGATGGAGCGAGCGCTGTACGCCGAAGATCCCAAGTTCGCGACAGCGCTTGAGGGAAGCGGGCTGCGCAGGTACACCCGGCGACGGGTTTACCAGGCGGTGGCCGGTTTTCTGGTGGGTATCGCGCTCCTCATGGCCGGAATGGTCGCCCAGCAGATCTGGATCAGCGTGGTGGGGTTCCTCGTCATGCTGGGCTGCGCTGTGCTGGCGGTCACCGGTTGGCGCAAGGCGCCCAAGCCGGGTGAGCAGCAGCAGCCGGCAGCGGGTGGCGGCGAAGGCCGACATCCCCGGCAGCGCCGTTCGATGATGAACCGGATCGAACAGCGGTGGCAACGCCGCCGGGACGAACAGGGCCAGTGAGTGCGGTGCCGCCGACGCGGCACCGGTCGGCCCTGGCGGCTCGGGCCGTACACCGCAGACTTCACGGCTGAGGGGCGGTCGCTTCGTGCGACCGCCCCTCACCCATGTCCGGAGCCGGCCGGCGCCCTGCGGTATGCGGCGCGGACCCCCGGTGCGGGCCGGTCCTCGTCCGCGCCGAGCCCGGCCCGGTCCAGGCACCCGCCGGGCCCTGGTCTCCGTTCGTTCCGTGCTCCTCGTCGGACCGCCCGCGCTCGGCTTCCTCGTCCTGGCGGCCCCGTCCTGGCGGCCCCCCGTCCTGGCGGCCCCGGCCTCCGAGGCCGCCCCAGGAGTGACGACCGTGGCCCGGTGCCGTGGACGCGGCGCCACGACACCGGGAAGAGCCCGTTCAGGCCCGCCGAGGGGTGCGGCGGCGCAGGCGGGACGTGACGGCGGCCCAGCGGCCCGCGCCGAGGCGGGCCGACCAGCGTCCGGTCAGCTTCGCTCGGCGTTCCGAAAGGCCCCATACCACCCGGACGGAGGAACGCGGTGCCACCGTCGCCCGCAGCCGGTCCGACCGGCCCGCCGATGCGCGCAGGCCCGCCCGCACCACCGCCACATCCTCGGACAGTCCCGTGGCCGGCCGGGGCTCGGGCGCGTACAGCACCTGTTCCACCGCACCCGCCAGCCGATGGACCGACGCGGCCGCGGCCGCGTCGAGCCGGCCCAGCCGGACGATCCGCGCCGCCGCCTTACGGGGGGTCTGTGACTCGTCCGGCTGAACGCCGTGGTCCCAGGCCGTGTCGGTGACCTCCCGCCAGGCGGCCAGCACCCGGGCCGCGGCCTCGGCCGGCGTACGCCCGCCCGAGGAGCCCAGCCGCCGCGCACGGACGCGAGTCCTCCAGAACAGGGGGAGCAGCGGCAGCGCGAGGACCACCAGCGCGCCGAGCACCCACAGCGCGACGGTGCCCGCGGGCGTGCCCGGATCGGTCGGTGCCACCGCACCCGGGGCGGCCGTCTCACCGCACTCGCCCTGGCGCCGCATCTGCGCCGGGCAGCTCTCCGAGGCCGACGGGGCGGCCGAAGGCACAGCGGTGTCGCCCGCCGACGGCTGCGCCGGGTCGTCCACGCCCGGGGACGGCGTCTCCGGCAGGGTGTACGACGGGGCGCTGCCCCGGGACGGAGTCGGCTCGAACCGGGTCCAGCCCACGCCCTCGAAGTACAGCTCGGGCCAGGCGTGCGCGTCGCGCAGCCCGACCGACACGGACCCGTCCGCCTGCGGCGTGCCCGGGGTGAAGCCCACCGCCACCCGGGCCGGGATGCCCAGCGTCCTGGCCATCGCCGCCATCGTGAACGAGAAGTGGACGCAGAACCCTTCGCGGTCCCGCAGGAACCGCTCGATCGCCGCACTCCCGGTCCCCGACGTCACCGTCGTGTCGTAACGGAAGCCGCCGTCGTAGGCGAACCAGTCCTGAAGCGCGACCGCCCGCTCGTAGTCGTTGCCGGCGCCCGCGGTCACGTCCTTCGCTGTCTTTCGGACCACGTCCGGCAGCGAACGGGGGACCTGGGTGTACTCACGCGCCAGGTCCGGACGCGGGGCCGTGGCGGCGGCGAGCTGCTCGGCCGTCGGCTCGACCGCGAGACTGCTGACCTGGTAGCGCGCACCGCGCGTCGTCTGGCCGCCGTCCCCGACGAGGGTGCGCCCCTCGGGCTCGAACCGCCAGCGGCCGTCGACGCCCACCTCGCTCGCCGGGTAGGGGAGCGGCAGATACGTCTGCCCGTAGGAATCGTCCGCCGCGATGTTCGTCCTGACCTCGGTGACGGTGACGTCCGGGCCCAGGCCGTCCGGCTGCGGCAGACGGTCCGGCACGTCCCGCAGACGACGGGTGGAGGAACGCCACTCGCTGCCGTTGAACTGGTCCAGGGCGAGGATGCGCAGATAGAGGTCCTGCGGGTCCGAGGAGGTGGTGCGGTACGTCAACACCTGCCGGTTCTCCGGCTGGTTCAGGTTGTTCTGGAGCGAGACCAGCGGGTTCACCGCGGAGATCGTGCCTCCGCCGCCGCCCCGGCCCGTACTGCCCCGGTCGCCCAGGAGGCCGCCGTCCATCGCCGGGAGCACCGCCGGGACGACGAGCGCGACGCCCAGGGCCACCGCTCCGATGCGCCGCCCGGTACGGACCGGGGCACGCCCCGGCGCGCCGTCCAGCCCTGCCGCCAGACCGCCCGACGAACGGGACACCCCGCCGAAGACCCGGCCCCACCTCGACAGCCGGTCCCGGCCCTCCGCCAGCAGGAGCAGCAGATAGCCGCCGGCCGCGAGCAGGAACCAGAGCCAGCCCGCGCCCCCGTCGGCGAGTCCCGCCGCCACCGAGTAGAGGGCGAGCAGCGGCAGCCCCGCCGGGGCCGCGCTGCGGAACGTCACCGCGAGGACGTCGACGGCGAGGCCGACCAGCAGCACCCCGCCGACCAGCATCAGCCGGATGCCGTCCGTCGCGGGCGCGGGGCTGGCGTACCGGCCGACGTCGTCGGCGCCCGCCGTCAGCAGGTCCGCGAACCACTGGACCGCCTGCGGGCCGGGCACCACACCGAACAGCGCGTGCTCCCTGGCGAACGCCGCGGTCACCGTCAGCAGCGTGACCAGAGCCTGCAGACAGACCGTCAGAACCCGCGCGGACGAGAGCCGTCGGGCAAGCACGCCCACCCCGCTCTGGACCGCCAGCAGGAACGCGGCCTGCGCGATCCACCGCGACGTCTCGACCAGGGGCAGCAGAGCACCCGCCGCCATCATCGTCGCCGTGAAGGCGCACAACGCCAGCCGGGTACGCCCGCTCACGACCAACCCCCCGAGAACCCCGTCGTCGCCCCGGGCAGTGCGCCGGAGTGCGCCTCACCCGCCTGTCGCCACACATCCGCCAGCGAGGTACCCGGCTCCACCGCCACCGCGGTCCAGCCCGCCTCGCGCAGCGTCCGCAGCCGACCGGCGGCGGGTGCGGGAGTCTTCGCCGTATCGCCCCGAGCCCAGTCCGCGCTGTCCAGCACGAACGCGACGGCCGCCCCGCTGCGCTGCCTCATCCGGGCCGCCACCTCCGCCTGCTCCTCGTCGAGATCACCGAAGAACGCGACCAGCAGCCCCTCGGTGCCCTGGCGCAGCACGTCGTAGGCGCGGGACAGGCCGCCACCCGTGGAGTGGCCGACGACCGCGAGGGCGTCCATCATCAGCCCCGCCGAGTCCGCCGAGTCCTGGGTCGGCGTGGCGAACCCGTCCGCGCTCCCGCCCGGCACGACGCCTCCGTCGTCCGTCAGCAGCCGCACGGCGAAGCCGCGTTCCAGCATGTGCGTCAGGGCCGACGCGGCGCCGGACACGGCCCACTCGAACGCCGAGTCCGGCCCGGCCCCTTGGTACGCGACCCGCCGGCTGTCCAGCAGCACCGTGCACCGGGCCCGCTGCGGCTGCTCCTCGCGGCGCACCATCAACTCGCCGTAGCGGGCGGTGGAACGCCAGTGCACGCGGCGCAGGTCGTCCCCGTGGCGGTAGCCGCGCGGAATGATGTCGTCCTCACCGGCCAGCGCCAGCGAACGCAGCCTGCCGTCGCCGTACCCGGAAGCCGCGCCCGCCAGCCGCAGCGGCGGGAGCGGCTCCGTGCGCGGGACGACGACCAGGGTGTCGTACGCGCTGAACGAACGGCTCAGCTCGCACATCCCGAACGGATCGCTCAGCCGCAGCTGCAGCGGCCCGAGCGGGTAGCGTCCGCGCAGATCGGAGCGGACCCGGTAGGACACCTCGCGGCTGCCGCCCGCCTCCACCCGGTTCAGCACGAAGCGCGGCCGGGGCCCCAGCACGTACGGCACCCGGTCCTGGAGCATCAGCAACCCCGTGGGCAGCCGGGAGACGTTGTCCGTCCTCAGGTGCACCCGGGCCTCCGAGCCCGCCGGTACCCGGGACGGCGACAGCCGGCGGCTGCCCGCGACCCGGTAGCGGGTGCGGTAGAGCACGGTCACACAGACCAGCGGCAGCACCGCCAGCAGCAGCCCGACCCGCAGCAGGTCGCTCTGGCCCAGCACATAGGCGCAGAGGGCGGCGGCGACACCGGCGGCGAGGAAGGACCGCCCCCGTGTCGTCAGCCCGCCCAGGGCCGTCCGCGGACCGCCCTTGCGGTCGCCGCTGTCCACGGGGCCGGGCGCCCCGGCGGCCATCACAGCCGCCGTGCGCCGGGCTGCCGGCCGTACACCGGGGGGTGGCCCGGATGCTGGGGCTGCGCGGGAGCGGCCGGTGCGCTGCCCGAGGTCGGGACCGGTGTGCGCTGCAGGATGTCCAGGACGACCTGCTCCGCGGTGCGGCGGTTGAGCTGGGCCTGTGCCGTCGGCAGCAGCCGGTGGGCGAGCACCGCCACCGCGAGCGCCTGGACGTCGTCGGGCAGCGCGTAGTCGCGCCCGCTCAGGGCGGCCGAGGCCTTGGCCGCCCGCAGCAGGTGGAGGGTCGCGCGGGGCGAGGCCCCGAGTCTGAGCTCCGGGTGGTGCCGGGTCGCCCCGACCAGCTCCACCGCGTACCGCCGCACCGACTCGGCCACGTGCACCGTGCGCACCGCGTCGATCAGCTTCACGATCTCGTGGGCGTGCGCCACCGGCTGGAGGTCGTCCAGCGGCGAGAGGCCGCCGTGCACGTCGAGCATCTGGAGCTCGGCCTCCGCGCTGGGGTAGCCGATCGACACCCGGGCCATGAAGCGGTCCCGCTGGGCTTCGGGCAGCGGATAGGTGCCCTCCATCTCCACCGGGTTCTGGGTGGCCACCACCATGAAGGGGTCGGGGAGTTCGTACGTCCGGCCGTCGATCGTGACCTGCCGCTCCTCCATCGACTCCAGCAGTGCGGACTGCGTCTTGGGCGAGGCGCGGTTGATCTCGTCGCCGATCACGATCTGGGCGAAGATCGCGCCCGGCTTGAACTCGAAGTCACGCCGCTGCTGGTCGAAGATCGACACACCGGTGATGTCCGAGGGCAACAGGTCCGGCGTGAACTGGATACGCCGCACCGAGCAGTCGATCGACCGCGCCAACGCCTTGGCCAGCATGGTCTTGCCGACTCCGGGCACGTCCTCGATGAGAAGGTGCCCCTCCGCCAGCAGTACGGTCAGCGAAAGCCGTACGACCTCGGGCTTGCCCTCGATCACACCCTCGATCGACCTGCGCACCCGCTCCGCCGTGGTCGTCAGATCCGTGAGGCTCGCTCGATCGTCATAGGTCGTCACCCGGCCCTCCTCGTCCCCTTGTGCACGACCGGCGGCACATGAATGCCCCGGCCCGCCCCGAAATACGGACACTCCCCGGAGGACCCGGAGAGATGTCACACCCGCATTCTTGTTGCCGTTACCGCTTCGTGTCACTCGCCTGTGGACAAGTGAGGGCGAAATGTCGGGTGTGGTCCGTATGTCGAGGGAGAACCGGGGTCAGGGGCCTGTGGAAAATCAGGCGGGGTCGATCTCGCGCAGCAGGCCGGTGGTCACGTCGAAGACGAAACCGCGGATGTCGTCCTTGTGCAGGAGGAACGGGGAGGTGCGGACCCGCTGCATCGACTGCCGCACGTCCTGGTCGGCGTCCTTGTACGCCTCCACCGCCCAGACCGGCCGCTGCCCGACCTCGTGCTCGAGCTCCTGGCGGAACTCCTCGGTGATGCTCTCGAGACCGCAGTTGGTGTGGTGGATGAGGACGACGCTGCGGGTGCCGAGCGCCCGCTGGCTGATGGTCAGCGACCGGATGACGTCGTCCGTGACGACGCCGCCGGCGTTGCGGATGGTGTGGCAGTCGCCCAGTTCCAGGCCGAGCGCGGCGTGGAGGTCGAGGCGGGCGTCCATGCAGGCGACGACGGCGACCTGGAGCACCGGACGGGCGTCCATGCCGGGGTCGGTGAACTTCTCCCCGTAGCGGGTGTTCGCCTGTACCAGCCGGTCGGTGACCGCGCCGGCGGGGCGGGCCGTGTCGGAGACGGGGGAATCGGTCTCGGCGGAAGGCTTCGCGGAAGTCGACATGGTGACGACGTTAGACCGCGAGGAGGTCATCGGCGTGTCGTGGAAAGGGACAAAGAACATCAACAAGACTTGTTGTGAGCTAACCCACAAGCCTCACACGCCCTCACCTGCTCGGGTGATGTCGTGGTCCGTGGCGGTACGCGCTGCCCGGTTCGTTGATCGGGAATCGATCGAATGGCAGGGTGGACTAAAGTGACACGAAGTTACCGACACGCCTGCACATTCTGCATATTTTTGCATGTTTCGAATTCCCCGTGATGTGCGGCGTACATGCGGCCCGGCCCTTGCCCGCTCGCCGGTCGGCCGACGTCCCTTCCCCGGCGTCGGCGGACCTCCCCTTCCGAGCGGGCGGGGACCAGACCGCACGTGCAGCCACACGGGACTGAGCCTGAGAGGGCGCTTTGAGCCAGACCCGACACGTCCCGGTGATGCTCCAGCGGTGCCTGGACCTGTTGGCCCCGGCTCTGGAGGCGACGGGACCGCGGCCCCCGGTCGTCGTGGACTGCACCCTCGGGCTCGGCGGACACAGCGAGGCCCTGCTCTCCGCCTTCCCCGAGGCCCGGCTGATCGCGCTGGACCGCGACAAGGAGGCGCTGCGGCTCTCCGGCGAGCGCCTCGCCGCCTACGGTGACCGGGCCACCCTGGTGCACGCCGTCTACGACGAACTGCCCGAGGTGCTCGACCGGCTCGGGATCCCCAAGGTGCAGGGCGTCCTCTTCGACCTCGGGGTCTCGTCCATGCAACTGGACGAGGCCGACCGCGGCTTCGCGTACGCCCAGGACGCCCCGCTGGACATGCGGATGGACCAGACGACCGGCATCGGCGCGGCAGAGGTGCTCAACACCTACCCGCCCGGCGAGCTCGTCCGGATCCTGCGCGCGTACGGCGAGGAGAAGCAGGCCAAGCGCATCGTCTCCGCCGTCGTCCGCGAGCGCGAGAAGGAGCCCTTCAGCAACAGCGCCCGCCTCGTCGAACTCATCCGCGACTCCCTGCCGCAGGCCGCGAAGCGCACCGGGGGCAACCCGGCCAAGCGCACCTTCCAGGCCCTGCGGATCGAGGTCAACGGCGAACTCACCGTCCTGGAGCGCGCGATCCCGGCCGCGGTGCGCAGCCTCGCCGTCGGAGGCCGGATCGCCGTCCTCTCGTACCACTCCCTGGAGGACCGGCTGGTCAAGCAGGTCCTCGCGGCCGGCGCGGCCAACACCGCACCGCCGGGACTGCCCGTCGTGCCCGAGCGCTACCAGCCCCGGCTGAAGCTGCTGACCCGCGGCGCCGAGCTCCCCACCGAGGAGGAGGTGGCCGAGAACCGTCGGGCCGCCCCGGCCCGGCTGCGCGGCGCCGAGCGCATCCGCGAGGACGAGCGATGAGCGCCTCCCGACGGGCCGGCCGCACGCCGGGGAAGGCAGGGGCACCGAGGTGACCGGGACGGCCGGACAGCGGACGAAGGGGCCGGCCGCGCGGCTCGCCCGGCTGATGCCGTCGGGGCCGAGCACCGCGGCCCGTACCCCGTTCGTCCTGCTGGTCGTTCTGCTTCTCGCCGGTGGCCTGATCTCGCTGCTGCTGCTGAACTCAGCCCTCAACGAGGACTCCTTCAAGCTGAGCCGGCTGGAGCGCCGGACGACCGAGCTCACCGACGAGCAGCAGGCGTTGCAGCACGACGTCGACCGCGACTCCGAGCCGGACGCCCTGGAGCGCCGCGCCCGGCAGCTCGGCATGGTGCCCGGCGGCAGCCCCGCCTTCCTGGACCCGGACGGCACCGTACGCGGCGTGCCCGAGCGGGCCACCGCCGATCCGTCCCCGGTGCCCGCCGTGCCCGCGCCGGAGACGAGCCCCTCGGCCGACCCCTCCGCGAGCCCCGCCGACCCCTCCGCGACGGCCTCTCCCACCGCTCCCGGGACCGCCTCGCCCACCGGTACGGACCCGGCCGCCACCCCCGTTCCCTCGACCCCGACCAGCCCCGGCAGGTGACGCAGTGCCGTCCAAGGAACCGCCGCGCCGCCGCGTACCCGGCCCGGCGCGCCCCCGTAACGCGGCCGGCGGCTCCGGGCGTCCCCGGTCCGCCGGGCGCCCCGACGCCCGGCGCCCCCGCCCCTCCTCCCGGCCCCGCAAGGACGCCCGGCGAGGCGGAGGCCGGCAGTCCATCCGGCTGGGCAATCCGCGTCCCCGGCTCCGCCTGATCAGCCTCTGCCTGACGCTCGTCATGCTGGCGTTCGTCGTCCGGCTCCTCCAGGTGCAGGCGGTCGACGCCAACGCGTACACGGCCAAGGCCGAGAAGAACCGCTACCTCGAGTACACGATCGCCGCCGAGCGCGGGGAGATCACCGACCGCAGCGGTATCGCCCTGGCCACCAGCGTCGACGCGCACGACATCACGGCCGACCCGATGCTGTTCACCCCCGAGGAGAGCAACGCCCCCGACGCGCCGCAGCAGGCGGCGGCCCTGCTCGCCCCGATCCTCGGCCGGGACGCGGCGGAGCTGACCAAGAAGCTCTCCACGCCCAAGAGCCGCTACACCGTCCTGGCGCGGCGTCAGACCCCCCAGGTCTGGAAGCAGATCAAGGACCTCAAGTCCGCCTTCGCGGAGAAGGCCGCCGCGGACAAGGCGCGCGGTGGGCCGGGGGCCAACGTGCTGGCCGGTGTCCTGCAGGAGCCCACCACCAAGCGCGTCTACCCCAACGGCGATCTCGCCGCCGGGATACTGGGATTCGTCAACGCCGAGGGCAAGGGCGGCGGCGGCCTGGAGGCGCAGCTGAACGGGCAGCTGGCGGGCGAGGACGGCACGATCAGGTACGCCCAGGCAGGCGGCCGTCCGGTACCGACGGCGGGTTCCAAGGAGATCCCGGCCGTCGCGGGGACCGACGTCGAGCTGACCATCGACCGCGACATCCAGTGGGCGGCCCAGCGCGCCATCGCCGACCAGGTGGAGGAGTCCAAGGCGGACCGCGGCTACGTGATCGTCCAGAACACGAAGACCGGCGAGGTGCTGGCCATGGCCAACGCCCCGGGCTACGACCCGAACGACCTCTCCCAGGTCGACGGAGCCGCCCTGGGCAACGCGGCGCTCCAGGACGTGTACGAGCCCGGCTCCACCAGCAAGATCATGTCCATGGCCGCGGTGCTGGAGGAGGGCGCCGCCACGCCCGCCACCCACGTCGTCGTCCCCAACCGGCTGCACCGCGGCGACCGGCTGTTCCGGGACGACATCGACCACCCCACCTGGTACCTCACGCTCAACGGCGTCCTCGCCAAGTCCAGCAACATCGGCACCATCCTGGCCACCGGCCAGCTCGGCAAGACGCAGGCCGAGGCCAACAAGGTGCTCTACTCCTACCTGCGCAAGTTCGGCCTGGGCAGCACCACCGGACTCGACTACCCGGGGGAGTCGCCCGGCATCCTCGCCGCGCCCGGCGACTGGTCGACCTCGCAGCAGTACACGATCCCGTTCGGCCAGGGCCTCTCGCTCAACGCCATGCAGGCCGCCTCCGTCTACCAGACGATCGCCAACGGCGGGGTCCGGATCGAGCCCAGCCTCGTCCGCGGGACCAAGGGTGCCGACGGCCGGTACACGGCCGCACAGGCACCCAAGAAGACCCGGGTGGTCAGCGAGAAGACCGCGAAGACCCTGGCCACGATGCTGGAGTCCGTGGTGGACGACCAGGAGGGCACCGGGACCAAGGCCCACATCGAGGGCTACCGGGTCGCGGGCAAGACGGGCACGGCCAACCGCGTCGACCCCGTACGCGGTGTCTACAAGGGCTACACCTCGTCCTTCGCCGGCTTCGCCCCCGCCGACGACCCGCAGATCACCGTGTACTGCGCGATCCAGAACCCCACCCGGGGAAGCTACTTCGGCGGCCAGATCTGCGGCCCGATCTACAAGAAGGTCATGGAGTTCGCCCTGAAGACCCTCCAGACCCCGCCCTCCGGCAGCGATCCCGCCCGGCTGCCGGTGTCCTTCAAGCCCGGCGAGTGACTCGGGGGAACCTCAGTGACCACCATCACCCCTGATCCCGGGAACCGGAACGAGAAGTACCGCAACCCCGGCCCCTCGCTTCGCGAGAGTCCGCCCCGGCCCGGTACGCTCACCGCCGTGCCCCACGCTGATCAGTTCCAAACCACGCAGAAGGACGCGCCTGTGACCTACCCAGGAGCGCCCCGGCCGGACCGGCTCCGGCCGACTCCCCTCGGAGAGCTGGCAGCCCGGCTCGGCGCCGCACCGCAGGAGTCCGGTGACGTCACCGGAATCACCCACGACTCCCGGGCCGTGCGCCCGGGGGACGTCTACGCGGCCCTGCCCGGCGCCCGCCTCCACGGCGCCGACTTCGCCGCCCAGGCCGCGAGCCTCGGCGCCGTGGCCGTCCTCACCGATCCGGCGGGCGCCGAACGCGCCGCCGCCACCGGCGTCCCGGTGCTCGTCACCGAGGACCCGCGCGGCCGCATGGGCGAACTCGCCGCGGAGATCTACGGGCGGCCCGGCGCCGACCTCCTCCAGATCGGCATCACCGGGACGTCCGGCAAGACCACCACGGCGTACCTCGTCGAAGGCGGCCTGCGCGGGGCCGGACGCAGCACCGGGCTGATCGGGACCGTCGAGATGCGGATCGGCGACGACCGCATCAAGTCCGAGCGCACCACGCCCGAAGCCACCGACCTCCAGGCCCTGTTCGCCGTCATGCGGGAACGCGGCGTCGAGGCGGTCGCCATGGAGGTCTCCAGCCACGCCCTGGTGCTCGGCCGGGTCGACGGCTGCGTCTTCGACGTCGCCGTCTTCAACAACCTCAGCCCGGAGCACATGGAGTTCCACTCGGGCATGGAGGACTACTTCCAGGCCAAGGCCCAGCTGTTCACCCCGCGGCGCAGTCGGCTCGGCGTCGTCAACTTCGACGACGAATACGGCCGCAGGCTCATCGACGAGGCGTCCGTGCCGGTCGTCACCTTCTCCGCCGAGGGCCACCCGGACGCCGACTGGCGTGCCGCCGACGTCGAAGTCGGCCCCCAGGACAGCCGTTTCACCGTCCTCGGCCCCAAGGGCGAGCGGATCACCGCCCGGGCCCCGCTGCCCGGCCCCTTCAACGTCGCCAACACGCTGGCCGCGATCGTCACGCTGGCCGTCGCGGGCGTCGACCCGCAGACCGCCGCCGACGGCGTCGCGGCCGTCCCCGGTGTGCCCGGCAGGCTCGAACGCGTCGACGCCGGGCAGCCGTACCTCGCCGTCGTCGACTACGCGCACAAGACCGACGCCGTCGAATCGGTGCTCCGCTCGCTGCGCAAGGTCACCGAGGGCCGGGTGCACATCGTGCTCGGCTGCGGCGGCGACCGCGACGTCACCAAGCGCGGCCCGATGGGCGCCGCCGCCGCGCGGCTCGCCGACACCGCCGTGCTGACCTCCGACAACCCCCGCTCCGAGGACCCCCTCGCGATCCTCGCCGCCATGCTCTCCGGCGCCGCCGAGGTGCCCGTCCACGAGCGCGGAGACGTCCTCGTGGACGCCGACCGTGCCGCCGCGATCGCCGCGGCGGTCGCCCGCGCCGAGCCCGGCGACACCGTGCTGGTGGCCGGCAAGGGGCACGAGCAGGGGCAGGACATCCACGGCGTGGTACGCCCGTTCGACGACCGCCAGGTCCTGCGCGAGGCCATCGAGCGCTCCCCGGGACGCGCCGACGTGGCCACCGACCGCGCACTCACCCACGAGAACAACAGTCAGGGATGACCAAGTGATCGCCCTTTCCCTCGCCGAGATCGCCGACATCGTCGGCGGGCAGCCGCACGACATGCCGGACCGGTCCCTCACCGTCACCGGCCCCGTCGTCATCGACTCCCGGGAGGTGCGCCAGGGATCCCTGTTCGCCGCGTTCGCGGGCGAGCGCGTCGACGGCCACGACTACGCGCGCGCAGCCGTCGAGGCGGGCGCCGTGGCCGTGCTGGCGGCCCGTCCCGTCGGCTGCCCGGCGATCGTCGTCGACGACGTCGTGGCCGCCCTCGGCGCCCTCGCGTGTGCCGTCGTCGAGCGCCTGGGCACCGCCGTCGTCGCCCTGACCGGCTCGGCGGGCAAGACCTCCACCAAGGACCTGATCGCCCAGCTCCTGGAGCGCAAGGCGCCGACGGTCTGGACCCCCGGGTCACTCAACAACGAGATCGGCCTGCCGCTCACCGCGCTGACCGCCACCGCGGAGACCCGCCACCTGGTGCTGGAGATGGGTGCCCGGGGTGTCGGCCACATCCACTACCTCGCCCAGCTGACCCCGCCCACGATCGGCCTGGTCCTGAACGTGGGCAGCGCCCACCTCGGCGAGTTCGGCAGCCGCGAGGCGATCGCCCAGGCCAAGGGCGAGCTCGTGGAGGCGCTCCCCGAGGACGGCGTGGCCGTGCTCAACGCCGACGACCCGCTCGTGCGGGCCATGGCCGCCCGCACACAGGCACGGGTCGTCCTCTTCGGGGAGGCCCCGGATGCGGACGTACGGGGAGAGAACGTCCGGCTCACGGACGACGGGCGCCCCGCTTTCGCGCTTCACACACCCACCGGGTGCAGCGACGTGACCTTGCGCCTGTACGGTGAGCACCACGTGTCGAACGCGCTCGCCGCGGCCGCCGTCGCCCATGAGTTGGGCATGTCCGTGACTGAGATCGCCGAGGCGCTCTCCGTGGCGGGCACCCTCTCCCGCTGGCGCATGGAGGTCACCGAGCGTCCGGACGGTGTGACGGTCGTCAATGACGCCTACAACGCGAACCCCGAATCCATGAAAGCCGCACTCCGTGCGCTGGCCGCCATGGGCAAAGCCGCACGGGCGGAAGGGGGGCGCACGTGGGCGGTGCTCGGTCAGATGGCCGAGCTCGGGGACGCGTCACTCGCCGAGCACGACGCGGTCGGACGGCTCGCCGTCCGGCTCAACGTCAGCAAGCTCGTCGCTGTCGGGGGAAGAGAAGCCTCCTGGCTGCAACTGGGCGCATATAACGAGGGTTCGTGGGGTGAGGAGTCGGTGCACGTGTCCGACGCACAGGCGGCCGTCGACCTGTTGCGCAGTGAACTGCGCCCGGGAGACGTCGTGCTGGTGAAGGCGTCCCGGTCGGTCGGCCTGGAGAAGGTCGCCCTGGCACTGCTGGAGAACGCGACCGAGGGCGAGGTCGCCGTCCGATGAGGCAGATCCTCTTCGCGGGAGCCATAGGGCTCTTCCTGACCCTGGTCGGCACTCCGCTGCTGATCAAACTCCTGGCACGCAAGGGCTACGGGCAGTTCATCCGGGACGACGGCCCGCGCACGCACGGCAGCAAGAAGGGCACGCCCACCATGGGCGGCATCGCCTTCATCCTGGCGACGATCATCGCGTACGTCCTGGCGAAGGTGATCACCGGAGAGGACATGCGGTTCTCCGGCGTCCTCGTCCTCTTCCTGATGGCCGGCATGGGTCTCGTCGGCTTCCTCGACGACTACATCAAGATCGTCAAGCAGCGGTCACTGGGCCTGAGGGCCAAGGCGAAGATGGCCGGCCAGCTGATCGTCGGCATCGCCTTCGCGGTGCTCTCCCTCCAGTTCGCCGACATCCACGGCAACACCCCGGCCTCCACCCGGCTCTCGTTCGTCGAGGACTTCGGCTGGTCGATCGGCCCGGTGCTGTTCTGCGTCTGGGCGCTGTTCATGATCCTCGCCATGTCCAACGGCGTGAACCTCACGGACGGTCTGGACGGGCTGGCCACCGGCGCCTCGGTGATGGTCTTCGGCGCCTACACCTTCATCGGGCTCTGGCAGTTCCAGGAGTCCTGCGCCAACGCGCAGACCCTGACCAACCCCAGCGCCTGTTTCGAGGTACGCGATCCCCTCGACCTGGCGGTCGTCGCCTCCGCCCTCATGGGCGCCTGCTTCGGCTTCCTGTGGTGGAACACCTCGCCCGCGAAGATCTTCATGGGCGACACCGGTTCGCTGGCCCTCGGCGGCGCGCTCGCCGGTCTCGCGATCTGCTCCCGCACCGAGTTCCTGATGGCCATCCTCGGCGGCCTCTTCGTGATGATCACCATGTCCGTGGTCATCCAGGTCGGTTCCTTCAAGATGACCGGCAAGCGGGTCTTCCGGATGGCTCCGCTCCAGCACCACTTCGAACTCAAGGGGTGGTCCGAGGTCCTCGTCGTGGTCCGCTTCTGGATCATCCAGGGCATGTGCGTGATCGTCGGACTCGGCCTCTTCTACGCAGGATGGGCAGCCAAGAAGTGAGCAACGTGGACTGGCAGGGCAAGCACGTCACGGTCGCCGGACTCGGCGTCAGCGGCATTCCGGCCGCCCGTGCCCTGCACGAGCGCGGGGCGCTGGTCACCGTCGTCAACGACGGCGACGACGAGCGCTCCCGCGCCCAGGCCGCCGAACTGGAGGCGCTCGGCATCACCGTGCGCCTCGGCGACGGCGACACCCTGCCCGAGTCCACCGAGCTCGTCGTCACGGCCCCCGGCTGGAAGCCCGGCAAACCGCTCTTCCAGGCAGCCGCCGAGGCGGACGTCCCCGTCTGGGGCGACGTCGAACTCGCCTGGCGGCTGCGGGGCCCCGACGCCGCACCCTGGCTCGCGGTCACCGGCACCAACGGCAAGACCACGACCGTGCGCATGCTCGCCTCGATCCTCGAAGCGGCGGGCCTGCGCACGGCCGCGGTCGGCAACATCGGGGTGTCCCTGCTGGACGCGGTCCTCGGCGAGGAGACGTACGACGTACTCGCCGTCGAACTCTCCAGCTACCAGCTCCACTGGGCGCCCTCACTGCGTGCCGACTCCGCGGCCGTGCTCAACCTGGCCCCGGACCACCTCGACTGGCACGGCTCCATGGACGCGTACGCGGCCGACAAGGGCCGGGTCTACGAGGGCAACCGCGTCGCCTGCGTCTACAACGCGCAGGACCCGGCCACCGAGGACCTGGTGCGCGAGGCCGACGTCGAAGAGGGCTGCCGGGCCATCGGCTTCACCCTCGGCACCCCCGGGCCCTCCCAGCTCGGTGTGGTCGACGGCATCCTCGTCGACCGGGCCTTCGTCGCCAACCGGCAGAAGCAGGCCCAGGAACTCGCCCAGGTCGAGGACGTGAACCCGTCGGCCCCGCACAACATCGCCAACGCCCTGGCCGCCGCCGCGCTGGCCCGCGCCTTCGGTGTGCGGCCCTCGGCGGTACGCGACGGACTGCGGGCCTTCCGCCCCGACGCCCACCGCATCGAACACGTCGCGGACGTCGCCGGGGTGGCGTACATCGACGACTCCAAGGCCACCAACACGCACGCGGCCGAGGCATCCCTCGCCGCCTACGACCCGATCGTGTGGATCGCCGGGGGACTGGCCAAGGGGGCAACCTTCGACGCGCTCGTGACCGGGGCGGCGAAGCGGCTGCGCGGCGTCGTGCTGATGGGCGCCGACCGGGCGCTGATCCGCGAAGCACTGGCGCGACACGCCCCCGAGGTACCGGTCGTCGACCTGGAGCGGACCGACACTGGGGCGATGTCCGGAGCGGTCCGGGAAGCCGCGCGGCTCGCCCGGCCGGGCGACACCGTACTGCTGGCACCTGCCTGTGCCTCGATGGACATGTTCGTCAACTACAACAAGCGGGGCGAGGCGTTCGCGGACGCGGTCCGCGAACTCGCCGACGAGAGCGGCTGACGGGCCCGGCCTTCGTACCGTCCCGGACGGGGCGTGAACGGCGCCGCCGCCGGCCCCCGGACCCGGCACCAGCCCCGGGCACGAGCAGTGGAGGGGACAGCGACAATGCCGGCCGACGAGAGCCCATCCGTGCGCGGAACGGGCCGCTCACGGGCGTCCGCGGCGATCAGCCGGGCGCTCACCCCGCGTCCCCTCACCCAGCCTGCTCCCGCTGGGATCGCCCTGCGGAGCCGCCCCGCCACCGGCCCCCGCAGGCCCCCCGCCGCCCGCGGCGGGACCCGGGCACCGGGCAAGCCACCCAGACCGCCCCGCGGCGCCGCCCTCCGGCGTACCTACGAACGCGCCCGCCGGGCCTGGGACCGTCCACTGACCGCGTACTACCTGATCCTCGGCGCCGGGCTGCTCATCACCGTGCTCGGGCTCGTGATGGTCTACTCGGCCTCCATGATCAAGGCGCTGGAACTCTCCAGACCCAGCACCTACTTCTTCCGCAAGCAGTTCCTCGCCGCCGTCATCGGGGCCGGGCTGATGCTGCTGGCCTCCCGGATGCCCGTGAAACTGCACCGGGCCCTGGCCTATCCGCTGCTCCTGGTCACCGTCTTCCTGATGGTCCTGGTCCAGGTGCCGGGGATAGGGATGTCGGTCAACGGCAACCAGAACTGGATCTACCTGGGCGGCCCCTTCCAGCTCCAGCCCAGCGAGTTCGGCAAGCTGGCCCTCATCCTGTGGGGCGCCGACCTGATCGCCCGCAAACAGGACAAGCGGCTGCTGACGCAGTGGAAACACATGCTCGTCCCGCTCGTCCCGGTCGCCTTCATGCTGCTCGGGCTGATCATGCTCGGCGGCGACATGGGGACGGCGATCATCCTCACCGCGATCCTGTTCGGCCTGCTCTGGCTCGCCGGGGCGCCCACCCGGCTCTTCGCGGGGGTGCTCGCCTTCGCCGTGGCCATCGGCTTCCTGCTGATCAAGACGAGCCCCAACCGGATGTCCCGGCTCGCCTGCATGGGGGTCAGCGAACCGAGCCCCGACGGCGGCTGCTGGCAGGCCGTCCACGGAATCTACGCCCTGGCCTCCGGCGGATGGTTCGGTTCCGGGCTGGGTGCGAGTGTGGAAAAATGGGGTCAACTGCCGGAACCTCACACCGACTTCATCTTCGCCATCACCGGGGAGGAACTGGGCCTGGCGGGGACTCTGTCGGTACTCGCCCTCTTCGCGGCTCTAGGCTATGCGGGTATCCGCGTGGCCGGACGCACGGAGGACCCCTTCGTGAGGTACGCAGCGGGAGGCGTGACCACCTGGATCACGGCGCAGGCCGTGATCAACATCGGTGCGGTGCTCGGCCTGTTGCCGATCGCCGGAGTCCCGCTGCCGCTGTTCTCCTACGGGGGGTCGGCCCTGCTGCCGACCATGTTCGCCGTCGGACTCATGATCGCCTTCGCGCGAGAGGATCCCGCGGCGCGAGCGGCCCTGGCCATGCGGAGGCCCGGGGTCAGATGGAAGACGATGAGACGGCGCGTCATGAAGCGTCCGTCCGGAGAGCGGTGAATTTCGGTGCATGTCGTACTCGCCGGCGGGGGGACCGCCGGACACATCGAGCCCGCGCTTGCCCTCGCAGACGCCCTGCGCAGGCAGGACCCGACCGTGGGAATCACTGCCCTCGGCACGGAACGCGGACTCGAGACCAGGCTCGTACCCGAGCGGGGGTACGAACTGGCGCTGATCCCCGCCGTACCGCTGCCGCGTAAGCCCACACCCGAGCTGATCACCGTGCCCGGGCGGCTGCGCGGCACCATCAAGGCCGCCGAGCAGATCCTGGAGCGCACCAAGGCCGACTGCGTGGTCGGCTTCGGCGGTTACGTCGCCCTCCCCGGCTACCTCGCCGCCAAGCGCGCGGGTGTGCCGATCGTGGTCCACGAGGCCAACGCCCGTCCGGGCCTGGCCAACAAGATCGGTTCGCGGTACGCCCACGGGGTAGCCGTCTCCACTCCCGACAGCAAGCTCCGGGGCGCCCGCTACATCGGCATCCCGCTGCGCCGCACCATCGCCACCCTGGACCGCGCCCGGGTGCGCCCGGAGGCGCGCGACGCGTTCGGTCTGGACCCCAACCTGCCGACGCTGCTGGTCTCCGGCGGCTCCCAGGGCGCCCGCCACCTCAACGAGGTCGTCCAGCGGGTCGCGCCGCTGCTCCAGCGGTCCGGGATCCAGATCCTGCACGTGGTCGGGCCGAAGAACGAATTGCCGCGTATCGACAACATGCCCGGGATGCCGCCCTACATCCCGGTACCGTACGTGGACCGGATGGATCTCGCGTACGCGGCGGCCGACATGATGCTCTGCCGTGCGGGCGCGATGACCGTCGCCGAGCTCTCCGCCGTCGGGCTTCCGGCCGCCTACGTCCCGCTGCCCATCGGCAACGGCGAACAGCGGCTCAACGCCCAGCCGGTGGTGAACGCGGGCGGCGGCCTGCTGGTGGACGACGCGGCGCTCACCCCGGAATGGGTGCAGGGCAACGTCCTTCCGGTGCTGTCGGATCCGCACCGGCTGTACGAGATGTCCCGCGCCGCGGCGGAGTTCGGGCGGCGCGACGCCGACGACCTGCTCGTCGGCATGGTGTACGAGGCGATTGCCGCACGCCGCCAGGCGTGAGGCGGTGCGGGCCCGGGGCGTGCGCCCCGGGCCCGGCGAAGGAGCGAGCGTGGCCGGACCGACGACCGCCCAGCGCGGCGCAGACAAGCGGGCGGACACCCCCGCCGGACCCCCGCGCATCGGCCCGGAGCGGCGCCGGCTGTCCGGCCGTACGCGGCTGATACTGGCCTCAGTTGCCGTGGTGCTGGTCGCCGCGGCCACGGGCTGGGTGCTCTACGGCTCGTCCTGGACCCGGGTCGAGCGCGTCACCACCACCGGTACCGACGTCCTGACCCGGGCCGAGGTGGAGGCCGCCGCGGCCGTCCCGGTGGGCGACCCGCTGGTGTCCGTGGACACCGACGCCATCGCGGCCCGGTTGCGCCAGAAGGTGCCCCGTATCGACTCCGTGGATGTCGTACGGTCATGGCCGCACGGTATCGGCCTTAAAGTGACCGAGCGAAAGCCGGTCCTGGTAGTGAAAAAGGGCGCAAAGTTCATCGAAGTGGACGCGAAGGGCGTGCGTTTCGCCACTGTGGACGAACGACCCGATCACGTACCGCTGCTGGCGCTGGCGCCCGATCGATCCGCGAGCCTGAAACGGTACGGAAGTGACCGTCTGTTGCGGGAAGCGGTTCGGGTTGCGGGCGACCTTCCGGGGAAGGTGGCCGGAGAGACGGAGACCGTGCGGATCACTTCGTACGACTCCGTCGTCCTGGAACTGACACGGGGGCGCACGGTGATGTGGGGCAGTGGTGAACGGGGGCCCGTGAAGGCGCGTGTGCTCACGGCCCTCATGAAGGCCGCCCCCAAAGCGGGACACTTCGACGTGAGCGCCCCCACCGCCCCGGCCGCGTCGAAGAGTTGACGCACATATGGCCTGGCCAGCACCCTGGTTGGTCAGCGCTACGGGTGATCACATAGGGTGAAAAGAAAAACGGGAGGTTCGGCGTGTTCGTTGAACGTGCGCCACTTGTCGACTTAGTGTCCTGTTCGGAAGAGTCCAGAAAGCAGACACACTGGTAACCCTAAACTTGAACGTTAGGGTTTGGGTCGGCGTTCGGACCGTCCCCATCGACATCCGTCGTCGCGGCGGTGCCACCGCAGAGCGACGACACGTAACTCGAGGCGAGAGGCCTTCGACGTGGCAGCACCGCAGAACTACCTCGCAGTCATCAAGGTCATCGGTGTCGGCGGCGGTGGTGTCAATGCCATCAACCGAATGATCGAGGTCGGCCTCAAGGGCGTCGAGTTCATCGCGATCAACACCGATGCGCAGGCACTGCTGATGAGCGACGCCGACGTCAAGCTCGACGTCGGCCGTGAACTCACCCGCGGCCTCGGCGCCGGGGCCAACCCGGCCGTCGGGCGCAAGGCGGCGGAGGACCACCGTGAGGAGATCGAGGAGGTCCTCAAGGGGGCCGACATGGTCTTCGTCACCGCCGGAGAGGGCGGCGGCACCGGCACCGGCGGCGCACCCGTCGTGGCCAACATCGCGCGCTCGCTGGGCGCCCTGACGATCGGCGTGGTCACCCGCCCGTTCACCTTCGAGGGCCGGCGCCGCGCGAACCAGGCGGAGGACGGCATCGCCGAGCTCCGCGAAGAGGTCGACACCCTCATCGTCATCCCCAACGACCGGCTGCTGTCCATCTCGGACCGCCAGGTCAGCGTGCTCGACGCCTTCAAGTCGGCCGACCAGGTGCTGCTCTCGGGCGTCCAGGGCATCACCGACCTCATCACCACCCCCGGCCTGATCAACCTGGACTTCGCCGACGTCAAGTCGGTCATGTCCGAGGCCGGTTCGGCGCTCATGGGCATCGGCTCGGCGCGCGGCGACGACCGCGCGGTGGCCGCCGCGGAGATGGCGATCTCCTCGCCGCTCCTGGAGGCGTCCATCGACGGCGCCCGTGGTGTCCTGCTCTCCATCTCCGGCGGCAGCGACCTCGGTCTCTTCGAGATCAACGAGGCCGCGCAGCTGGTGAGCGAGGCGGCCCACCCGGAGGCGAACATCATCTTCGGCGCGGTCATCGACGACGCGCTGGGCGACGAGGTGCGGGTCACCGTGATCGCCGCCGGCTTCGACGGCGGACAGCCGCCCGCCCGCCGCGAGAACGTCCTCGGGGCGAGCTCCGGCAAGCGCGAGGAGCCGGCCCCGCCGGCCCGGAGCGCCGAACCGGTGCGCCCGACGGGCACGCTGGGCTCCGTGCCCCCGCGTGAGGAGTCCCAGCAGACCCCGTCCGAGCAGCCCGCACCGGTGACGAACGAGAGCTCGTCGCTGCCGCCGGTCAGCCCGCCGCACGTCCCGACGGCCCGTCCCTACCAGGACACCCAGGCCGAAGAGCTGGACGTACCGGACTTCTTGAAGTGATAGTTCCGCAGCACGCGGTGCGGACCGCGGTGGCTTCGGCGGGCGGCGCGCACTTCGCCTTCACCGACAGGTGGGGCGGGGTGAGCGCCGCTCCGTACGAGCAGCTCAACCTCGGCGGCGCGGTCGGTGACGACCCCGCCGCCGTCCTCGCGAACCGCGGGCTCGTCGCCCGCCACCTCGGTCTCGCCCCGGAGCGGGTCGTCTGGATGAACCAGGTGCACGGCCGTGACGTCGCCGTGGTCGACGGCCCGTGGGGTGACGTTTCCGACATCCCCGCGGTGGACGCGGTGGTGACGGCCCGGCGCGGACTCCCGCTCGCGGTGCTCACCGCCGACTGCACGCCCGTCCTGCTCGCCGACCCGGCCGCCGGTGTGGCCGCCGCGGCTCACACGGGCCGGCCGGGTCTGGTCGCGGGCGTCGTGCCGGCCGCCGTCGAGGCCATGATCGCCCTGGGCGCCGAACCGTCCCGGATCGTCGCGCACACCGGGCCGTCGGTCTGCGGCCGGTGCTACGAGGTCCCCGAGGCCATGCGGGCCGAGGTGGCCGGGGCCGTCCCCGAGTCGTGGGCGACCACCGCCTGGGGCACCCCGGCCGTGGACGTCACCGCCGGGGTCCACGCGCAGCTGGAGGCCCTCGGTGTACGGGACCGGCACACCTCGCCGTTCTGCACCCGGGAATCCGGCGACCACTTCTCGTACCGCCGCGACCGCACCACGGGCCGGCTCGCGGGGTATGTCTGGCTGGACGGATAGGGCATGACGGATCGTAGGGCTCAACTCGCGGCGAACCTGGCCGAGGTGGAGGACCGCATCGCCTCGGCCTGTGCGTCGGCGGGGCGCGGACGGGACGAAGTGACCCTCATCGTGGTCACCAAGACCTATCCCGCGAGCGATGTGCGGATCCTGCGCGAACTCGGTGTGCGTCATGTCGCGGAGAATCGTGACCAGGACGCGGCGCCGAAAGCCGCCGCTTGCGAAGATCTGTCGCTCACATGGCATTTTGTCGGACAGCTCCAGACCAATAAGGTCCGTTCTGTGGTTGGTTATGCCGATGTCGTGCAGTCGGTGGACCGGGTCAAGCTGGTCACCGCCCTCTCGGCCGCGGCCGTACGGCGTGGACGCGATCTGGGCTGCCTCCTTCAGGTCGCCCTGGACGCGGAGAGCGGCGAACGCGGCGGCCGGGGAGGCGTCGCACCCGACGCGATCGGTGAGTTGGCCGCCGCGGTGGAGGACGCTCCGGGTCTCCGGCTCGACGGTCTGATGACCGTCGCCCCGCTGGCCGGTCCGTACGCGGGCCGCCAACGGGCCGCCTTCGACCGGCTGATGGAATTGTCGTCCCGCCTGCGCGGGGACCATCCGGCTGCGAACATGGTCTCCGCGGGGATGAGTGGGGACCTCGAGGACGCGGTGGCGGCCGGAGCGACACATGTACGCGTCGGTACGGCGGTACTCGGAGACCGACCCCGGCTCGGGTAACGTCGCCAAGCAAGTCGGACCACAGCAGAAAATATGGTCATTGCCGCCCCAAGCGGGCAAGACCGGAGTGGATCTCGGGCACTTGGTGACGCGAATGCCGATCCACCACAGAGCGGAGGACTCGGAGCATGGCCGGCGCGATGCGCAAGATGGCGGTCTACCTCGGCCTCGTGGAGGACGATGGGTACGACGGTCCGGGGTTCGACCCCGACGACGAATTCGAACCCGAGCCGGAGCCCGAGCGGGACCGGCGGCGGCACCAGCCCGCGCATCAGGTGGAGCGGGAGCACGACGAACCGGTGCGGACGGTGCAGCCGCCCGCGCCGCGCGAGCCGGTTCAGCTGCCGGTGGACAGCGGGCGACCCGCCCGGATCGCACCCGTGGCATCCATCACACCTGACCGTCCGAACCTGGAGAAGAACGCACCGGTGATCATGCCCAAGGTCGTGTCCGAGCGGGAGCCCTACCGCATCACCACGCTGCACCCCCGGACGTACAACGAGGCCCGTACCATCGGGGAACACTTCCGCGAGGGCACTCCGGTGATCATGAATCTCACGGAGATGGACGACACCGACGCGAAGCGACTTGTCGACTTTGCCGCGGGACTCGTCTTCGGTCTCCATGGCAGCATTGAGCGAGTGACGCAGAAGGTGTTCCTGTTGTCGCCTGCTAACGTCGATGTCACGGCGGAGGACAAGGCCCGCATCGCAGAGGGCGGGTTCTTCAACCAGAGCTGAGAACACGACACGGGAACAACCCGGCCGGGAGGCCGGTGCCGGCCGGGAGGCCGGAGCTGACGAGAGCCAGGGGAGAGGGAAGCGCGGGACATGGGCGTCGCACTGGATGTGGTCTATATCGCGCTGATGTGTTTCCTCATCGTGCTGATCTTCCGGCTGGTCATGGACTACGTCTTCCAGTTCGCACGTTCATGGCAGCCAGGCAAGGCGATGGTGGTCGTTCTGGAGGGCACTTACACTGTCACCGATCCACCGCTGAAGCTTCTGCGGCGGTTCATACCGCCGTTGCGTCTCGGGGGCGTGGCACTTGACCTGTCCTTCTTCGTTCTGATGATCATCGTCTACATTCTGCTCAACATCGTGGGCAAGCTAGCGAGCAGCGTGTGAACGATACGGTCTTGCCGACTGCCGACGACTACGTAGAGGTGAAGAAGAGATGCCGTTGACCCCCGAGGACGTGCGGAACAAGCAGTTCACGACCGTCCGCCTCCGAGAAGGCTATGACGAGGACGAGGTCGATGCCTTTCTCGACGAGGTCGAAGCGGAACTGACCCGTCTGCTCCGTGAGAACGAGGACCTGCGTGCCAAGCTGGCCGCCGCCACGCGCGCGGCCGCGCAGAACCAACAGCAGGGTATGCGTAAACCACCGGAGCAGCAGGAACGGCCGGGTGCCCCGGTGCCCGCCGCCATATCGGGCCCGCCGGTGCAGCAGCAGCAGCCCCCGCAGATGGGTCCCCCCCAGCTGCCCGGTGGCGCTCCGCAGCTGCCTGCCGGTCCCAGCGGCCACGGTCCCCAGGGCGGTCACGGCCCCCAGGGCGGCCACGGCCCCGGTCCGCAGGGCCCGCACGGCCCCGGCCCGATGCAGGGTGGACCCATGGGCGGCCCGATGGGCGGCCCCGGTGGTCACGCCCCGCAACAGCAGCAGCAGATGCCGCCGCAGATGCAGCAGCCGCAGATGCAGCAGCCCGGTCAGGGCCCCGGTGGCGACAGTGCCGCCCGTGTCCTCTCGCTCGCCCAGCAGACCGCGGACCAGGCGATCGCGGAGGCCCGTTCCGAGGCCAACAAGATCGTCGGCGAGGCGCGCAGCCGTGCCGAGGGCCTCGAGCGTGACGCCCGGGCCAAGGCGGACGCGCTGGAGCGGGACGCGCAGGAGAAGCACCGCGTGGCGATGGGCTCGCTGGAGTCGGCCCGCGCGACGCTGGAGCGCAAGGTCGAGGACCTGCGTGGCTTCGAGCGCGAGTACCGGACCCGTCTGAAGTCGTACCTGGAGAGCCAGCTGCGCCAGCTGGAGACCCAGGCCGACGACTCGCTGGCTCCGCCGCGTACGCCCGCCGCCGCTTCCCTGCCGCCGTCGCCTTCGCTGGCTCCGGCCGGCGCGGGTGCGATGGGGCACTCCATGGGCAGCAACCACGGTGGCCACGGCGGCAACCAGCAGATGGGCGGCGGCAACCAGTCGATGGGCGGTGCGCCGTCGTACGGCGGGCAGCAGCAGATGTCGCCCGCGATGACGCAGCCCATGGCGCCGGTGCGGCCGCAGGCGCCGCAGCCGATGCAGCAGGCGCCGTCGCCGATGCGCGGGTTCCTGATCGACGAGGACGACAACTGAGCGGCGCGCGCTCGCTGAGCGCGTAGCCGTCGGCAGGCTGAGGGCCGGGCCCCGGGTTTTCCCGGGGCCCGGCCCTTTCGCGCGGACGGGGGTGTGCGGAGCGGGGGCCGCTCGGCTGCGGGTGCACGGGTGGGGCGGGAGCACGAAGGCCCGGCCGGAACCGCTGTTCCGGCCGGGCCTTCGTGGGTGGGTCAGGCTTCCGTCCTGCGGAGGCGGAACGTGAGGTTCAGTCCCTCGTCCTCGAAGGGGGTGCCGTACGTGTCGTCGGCCTCGCCCTGGGCGTAGTCCACGGCCAGGACCTCCTCCGCGATCAGGGAGGCGTGAGCGGTCAGGGCCTCGGTCGTGGCGGGGGCCGCCGAGGTCCAGCGGACCGCGATCCGGTCCGCCACGTCCAGGCCGCTGTTCTTGCGGGCCTCCTGGATCAGCCGGATCGCGTCACGGGCCAGGCCCGCCGCCCGCAGTTCCGGGGTGATCTCCAGGTCCAGGGCGACCGTCGCGCCGGAGTCGGACGCCACCGACCAGCCCTCGCGCGGGGTCTCCGTGATGATGACCTCCTCCGGGGAGAGGCTGATCCGCTCGCCCTCCACCTCCAGGGAGGCCGTGCCCTCGCGCAGCGCCAGGGAGAGTGCCGCGGCGTCCGCGTCCGCGACCGCCTTGGCCACCGCCTGGACGCCCTTGCCGAACCGCTTGCCCAGGGCACGGAAGTTGGCCTTCGCCGTGGTGTCCACCAGCGAGCCGCCGACCTCCGACAGCGAGGCCAGGGAGGAGACGTTGAGCTCCTCCGTGATCTGGGCGCGCAGCTCGGGGGAGAGGGACTCGAACCCGGACGCGGCCACCAGCGCGCGCGAGAGCGGCTGACGGGTCTTGACCCCGGACTCGGCACGCGTGGCCCGGCCCAGCTCCACCAGGCGGCGGACCAGCGCCATCTGCGTGGAGAGCACCGGGTCGACGGACGCCGGGTCCGCCTTCGGCCACGAGGAGAGGTGCACCGACTCCGGGGCGTCCGGGGTCACCGGGACGATCAGGTCCTGCCAGACCCGCTCGGTGATGAACGGGGTCAGCGGGGCGATCAGCCGGGTCACCGTCTCGATCACGTCGTGCAGGGTCCGCAGCGCCGCCTTGTCGCCCTGCCAGAAGCGGCGGCGGGAGCGGCGGACGTACCAGTTGGAGAGATCGTCGACGAACGCGGAGAGCAGCTTGCCGGCGCGCTGGGTGTCGTAGCCCTCCAGCGCCTCGGTCACCTGCTCCACCAGGGCGCCCAGTTCGCTCAGCAGCCAGCGGTCCAGGACGGTGCGCTCGGCCGGGGCCGGATCGGCCGCGGAGGGCGCCCAGCCCGACGTACGGGCGTACAGGGCCTGGAAGGCGACCGTGTTCCAGTACGTCAGGAGCGTCTTGCGGACGACCTCCTGGATCGTGCCGTGGCCCACCCGGCGGGCCGCCCACGGGGACCCGCCCGCCGCCATGAACCAGCGCACGGCGTCGGCGCCGTGCTGGTCCATCAGCGGGATCGGGTCGAGGGTGTTGCCCAGGTGCTTGGACATCTTGCGGCCGTCCTCGGCGAGGATGTGGCCGAGGCAGACGACGTTCTCGTAACTGGACTCGTCGAAGACCAGGGTGCCGACCGCCATCAGCGTGTAGAACCAGCCGCGGGTCTGGTCGATGGCCTCCGAGATGAACTGCGCCGGGTAGCGGCTCTCGAAGATCTCCTTGTTCTTGTACGGGTAGCCCCACTGCGCGAACGGCATCGAACCCGAGTCGTACCAGGCGTCGATGACCTCCGGGACGCGGTAGGCCTCCAGCTGGCAGTTCTCGTGCGAGCAGGTGAACGTGATCGCGTCGACGAACGGCCGGTGCGGGTCCAGGGCGGACTGGTCGGTGCCGGTGAGCTCGGTCAGCTCGGCCCGGGAGCCCACGCAGGTGAGGTGGCCGTCCTCGCAGCGCCAGATGGGCAGCGGGGTGCCCCAGTAGCGGTTGCGGGACAGCGCCCAGTCGACGTTGTTGGTCAGCCAGTCGCCGAACCGGCCGTGCTTGACCGAGTCCGGGAACCAGTTGGTCTTCTCGTTCTCCTGGAGCAGCCGGTCCTTGACCGCCGTCGTGCGGATGTACCAGGACGGCTGCGCGTAGTACAGCAGCGCGGTGTGGCAGCGCCAGCAGTGCGGGTAGCTGTGCTCGTAGGGGACGTGGCGGAAGAGCTTGCCCCGGGCGGCCAGGTCCTCGGTGAGCGCCTCGTCGGCCTTCTTGAAGAAGACGCCGCCGACCAGCGGCAGGTCCTCCTCGAAGGTGCCGTCGGGGCGGACCGGGTTGACGACCGGCAGGCCGTAGGAACGGCAGACGACGAGGTCGTCGGCGCCGAAGGCGGGGGACTGGTGGACCAGGCCCGTACCGTCCTCGGTGGTGACGTACTCGGCGTTGACGACGTAGTGCGCCTCGCTCGGGAAGTCGACCAGCTGGAAGGGGCGCTCGTACGTCCAGCGCTCCATCTCCCGGCCGGTGAAGGTCCGGCCGGTCGGTTCCCAGCCCTCGCCCAGCGCCTTCTCCACCAGCGGCTGCGCGACGACGAGCCTCTCCTCGCCGTCCGTCGCCTCGACGTAGGTGACGTCCGGGTGCGCGGCGACGGCGGTGTTGGAGACCAGGGTCCACGGTGTGGTCGTCCAGACCAGCAGCGCGGCCTCGCCGGCCAGCGGGCCGCTCGTCAGCGGGAAGCGGACGAAGACCGAGGGGTCGACGACCGTCTCGTAGCCCTGGGCCAGCTCGTGGTCCGAGAGGCCGGTGCCGCAGCGCGGGCACCAGGGGGCGACCCGGTGGTCCTGGACCAGGAGGTCCTTCTTGAAGATCTCCTTCAGGGACCACCACACCGAGTCGACGTACTCGGGGTCCATCGTGCGGTAGGCGTCGTCCAGGTCGACCCAGTACCCCATGCGGGTCGTCAGCTCGGCGAACGCGTCGGTGTGCCGGGTCACCGACTCCCGGCACTTCTCGTTGAACTCGGCGATGCCGTAGGCCTCGATGTCCTTCTTGCCGTTGAAGCCCAGCTCCTTCTCCACCGCGAGCTCGACCGGCAGGCCGTGGCAGTCCCAGCCCGCCTTGCGGCCGACGTGGTAGCCCTGCATGGTGCGGAAGCGCGGGAATACGTCCTTGAAGACGCGGGCCTCGATGTGGTGGGCACCGGGCATGCCGTTGGCGGTCGGCGGGCCCTCGTAGAACACCCACTCGGGGCGGCCCTCGGACCGGTCGAGGCTCTTGGCGAAGACCTTGCTCTCGCGCCAGAAGTCGAGCACGGCGTGCTCGAGGGCGGGCAGATCGACCTGGGCGGGTACCTGGTGGTACTGCGGCGATGTCATGTGCGGGCTTCCTCCGGCGGACGACTTCCACTTCCGTCGGAGGGACGAGAACCGGCAGGCTCCCGCGGTACCACCCTCCTTGGCCCCGGGCGTGCGCCCGTGGCCCCCTCATTGGGGTCGCGATGCCGGGTCTACCGGCCCCGTGCCCGTGGGCGGGGCCCACGGTCCAAGGCGTTCTTCCGGCGGCTCAGGGGTGATCTTCACGACGCGCTCGCCCCCGGGCTTCCACCGTCCCCGGGTCGCTGCCGGCTGCGTACGACGCTACTCGTCCCGTCCATGCCTTTCGCTGCCGCTCAGTGTACGGGCCCGTACGGGCGACGGCCGACCGGTTTATCCCGGGGCCCGCCTGACCTGAATGGCCGGACGGGCGGCGGGCGGTCCGGGCCGGGCGCGGCGGGCGGATTACCGGGCGGGGAGCTGGGCACAACGCTTGGAGGCGGATCGCCGCCCGGTACGGGAGGCTGAACCGGCGGCGTGGCCCGTTGCCGCGGGGCTGGGGTCGACTTATCGTCCCAGCACGATTCGCGTGCAAGATCACAAAATGTGAAGGGGCCGCGGCCATGGTGGCGAAGAAGAGCGCCGGTGAGGAAACCGATGCGGATCCCCGCCCGGACGCGGACCGGGAGACCCCGGTGAGGAAGGCCGCGGCGAGCGGGAGCACGGCGAAGAAGAGCGCGGCGAAGAAAAGTACGGCGAAAAGTACGGCGAAGAAGAGCACGGCCGAGAAGTCCACGAAGACGTCGAAGGCCACGGGGGCGGCGCAGGCCGCCGAGCAGACGGGAGCCCACACGGTGGTAGCCAAGAAGAACGCGGACGGGAGCACGGCCGCGGGGGAGGGCGTCGCGACGGCGGTGCCCCCGGCGAGGGCCGCCGCGGCGCCCGGAGACCTCGCGGTCAGGCCCGGGGAGGACCCCTGGACCCCGGAGGAGGTCGCCGAGGCGCGGACGGAGCTGACCGGAGAGGCCCTGAGGCTGCGCAGCGAGCTGGAGGCGTCGGGCGCGGCGCTGGCCGGACTGATGCGGGACTCCGGGGACGGAGCGGGCGACGACGACGCGGACACCGGCACCAAGAACATCACCAGGGAACACGAGCTGTCGCTGGCGGCCCACGCCCAGGAGACGCTGGACCAGACCGAACGCGCCCTCGCCCGGCTCGACGCCGGGACCTACGGCCTCTGCGAGGTCTGCGGCAAACCGATCGGAAAGGCGCGGATGCAGGCCTTCCCCAGGGCCACACTCTGCGTGGAGGACAAGCAGAAGCAGGAGCGGCGGGGCTGACACCCCGGGGTTGTCGTACTCTCTCCTCAATCAGGCACCTAGGTTGAGGGACTCACGTGGCAGAGGCGGAGCGCATCATCGGTACGCCGGACATCCCCGACGCCGAGGGGGCTGACGGGGCGGAGCCCCAGCAGCCCTCCGAGGACACCGGCCCGGCCGACGGTGCCGTCGGCGGCCGGCGCCGGAAGAAGATCCTCGTCCTCCTCTGCGTGGCCGTCCTGGCCTACCTGCTGGACCTGGGCAGCAAGATGCTCGTGGTCGCGAAGCTGGAGCACCAGGAGCCCGTCGAGCTCATCGGCGACTGGCTGCAGCTGGACGTGATCCGCAACGCGGGCGCCGCGTTCAGCTTCGGTGAGGCCTTCACCGTCATCTTCACGGCCATCGCCGCGGTCGTGATCATCGTGATCGTCCGCCTGGCCCGCAAGCTCTACAGCCTGCCCTGGGCCATCGCCCTGGGGCTGCTGCTCGGCGGGGCGCTCGGCAACCTGACCGACCGCGTCTTCCGGGCGCCGGGCGTGTTCGAAGGCGCGGTGGTGGACTTCATCTCCCCCGCGCACTTCGCCGTCTTCAACCTCGCCGACTCCGCGATCGTGTGCGGCGGCTTCCTGATCGTGATCCTCTCCTTCCGGGGCCTGGACCCCGACGGGACCGTGCACAAGGACTAGATACGGCAAGGCATACTCGACAGGTGAGTACGTATCCCGAGGTCCGCACCCTGCCCGTACCCGACGGCCTGGAGGGCGAGCGTGTCGACGCCGTCATCTCCCGGCTGTTCGGTTTCTCCCGTACCAAGGCCGCCGAGCTGGCCGCCGCGGGGAAGGTCCAGGTGGACGGCGCGGTGGCCGGGAAGTCCGAGCGGGTGCACGGCGGGGCCTGGCTGGAAGTGGAGATGCCGCAGGCGCCCGCTCCCGTCCAGATCGTCGCCGAGCCCGTCGAGGGCATGGAGATCGTCCATGACGACGACGACATCGTCGTCATCATGAAGCCGGTCGGCGTCGCCGCCCACCCCAGCCCCGGCTGGACCGGCACCACCGTGATCGGCGGGCTGGCCGCGGCCGGCTACCGCATCTCGACGTCGGGCGCCGCCGAGCGCCAGGGAATCGTGCACCGGCTGGACGTCGGCACGTCCGGGCTGATGGTCGTCGCCAAGTCCGAGCGGGCCTACACCCTGCTCAAGGCGCAGTTCCGCGACCGGGTCGTCGAGAAGAAGTACCACGCGCTGGTCCAGGGCCACCCGGATCCGATGAGCGGCACCATCGACGCCCCCATCGGCCGTCACCCCCAGCACGACTACAAGTGGGCCGTCACCGCCGAGGGCAAGCCGTCGGTGACCCACTACGACCTCATCGAGGCCTACCGCGCGGCCAGTCTGCTCGACATCAAGCTGGAGACCGGGCGCACCCACCAGATCCGGGTGCACATGTCCGCCCACCGCCACCCCTGCGTCGGCGACCTGACCTACGGCGCCGACCCCACGATGGCCAAGCGGCTGGGGCTCGGCCGGCAGTGGCTGCACGCGGTCCGGCTCGGCTTCGAGCACCCGGCCGACGGCGGCTGGGTCGAGTTCTCCAGCGGCTACCCGGACGACCTGGAGCAGGCCCTGGAGACCATCGCCGCGGAGAGCCGGTGAGCACGCCGGAGTTCGGCGGCACCCGCCGGGCCGTCGAGGAGAGCGACCTGGCCGCCTGCTTCCAGGTCCGCAAGGAGGTCTTCGTCGGCGAACAGAACGTCCCGGAGGAGATCGAGTACGACGCCTACGACGCCACGGCCGTGCACGTCCTGGCCGTCGCGGCCGACGGCTCCGCCCTCGGCACCGGGCGGCTGCTGCACGGCTCCGACGCGGCCGGCAAGACCGGCGGTGACCTCACCGTGGGCTCGCTCGGCCGGCTCGCCGTGGCCCGTGAGGCCCGTGGCCTGGGCGTCGGTGCCGCACTGGTGCGGGCGATCGAGGACGAGGCACGCGCGCTGGGCCTGACCGGCGTCGACCTGCACGCCCAGACCCACGCCCTCGGCTTCTACGAACGCCTCGGCTACGTGGCGTACGGCCCCGAGTTCCCGGACGCCGGGATCCCGCACCGGGCCATGCGCCGCACCTTCTGACCGCGGACCCGGCAGGGCCCCGCGGGGTGCGTGAGGGCCGTGGGGTCCGTGCGGCGCACGGTGGGGCCGTGTGCCGCGCCGGGGCGACGCGGGAGCGGCGGACTCCGCATGGCAGGCTGGATGCCCTCATCGGCTGATCACCGGGCCCGGGGCCCGGACACGCTGCGGAAGGCGAACTCGTGGACCAGATGGCACTCCTGCTCCTGCTGCTGCTCGGAGCGGTGGTCACGGTGCCACTGGGGCAGCGCCTCGGGCTGCCCGCGCCGGTACTGATGACGCTCGTCGGGGTCGCGATGGCGTTCACCAGCTTCGTGCCCGACATCGACATCCCGCCGGAGATCATCCTCCCCGCGCTGCTGCCCCCGCTGCTCTACGCCTCCGTGCAGCGCACCTCCTGGCGGCAGTTCGCGGCCAACAAACGGCCCATCTTCCTGCTGGCGGTCGCCCTCGTCTTCGTCACGACGGCCGCCGTCGCCGCCGTCGCCGACGCGATCGTGCCGGGACTGCCCATCGCCGCCGCGGTGGCCCTGGGCGCGCTGGTCGCCCCTCCCGACCCGGTCGCCGCGTCGGCGGTGGCGGGCTCACTCGGACTGCCGCGCAGGCTCGTCTCGATCCTGGAGGGCGAGGGGCTGTTCAACGACGTCACCGCGATCGTCCTCTACCACGTGGCGATCGCCGCGGCCGTGAGCGGTACCTTCTCGCTGCCCGAGGCCTTCGGACTGCTCATCCTCTCCGCGGTCGTCGCCGTGGTGGTCGGCCTGGTGCTCGGCTGGCTCACCATCAAACTCATGGGCCTGCTGGGCGACGCCACCCTCCAGGTCGGTCTGACGCTGCTCGTGCCCTTCGTGAGCTACGTGCTGGCCGAGGAGCTGATGGGCTCGGGGGTGCTCGCCGTCCTCACCACGGCCCTCTTCCTCGCCGAACACACCGCGGACGCCGACGACGTCCAGGGGCGGCTCACCGGCCGCTCCTTCTGGGAGATCGTCGACACCCTCGTCACCGGTGTCGCCTTCGGCCTGATCGGACTCGAACTCCACAGCGTGTTCGGCACGGCCGGTGACCGTGTGCCGGAGCTGCTGGGCTGGGGGCTCGCGGTCGTCGCGGTCGTCGTCGGCGTACGGCTCATGTGGCTGCTGCCCGCGACCTGGCTCGCCAAGCGGCTGCACACCCGGCGCGACGTCGACGAGGACATTCCCACCAGCTGGCGGGAGACCGTCGTCATGTGGTGGGCGGGCATGCGCGGGGTGGCCTCCGTCGCGCTGGCCCTCGCCATCCCGCTGGAGACGGACGACGGCAAGCCGTTCCCCGGCCGCGACGAGATCGTCTTCATCGCCTTCGTCGTCATCATGGCCACGCTCGTCGTCCAGGGCCTGACGCTGCCCTGGCTGGTGCGCAAGCTCGGCGTACGCGCGGACACCGACGCCGAGCGGGCGCTGGAGCGGGAACTCGCGAGCCGTGCGGCGGGGGCGGCCAAGCGCCGGCTCAAGGAGATCGAGGAGAGCGAGGACTTCCCGGACGAGGTCCTCGAGCGGCTCCAGCGCGCCGCCTACGACATCGGCGCGCGGATCAGCCCCGACCTGGTCGACGAGGAGCGGCGCGAGGCGTACGCCCGGCGCACCGAGCGCTTCAAGGCCGTCAGCCGCGTCCAGCGCGACATGCTGTCGGCCGCCCGCCACGAGGTGCTGTCCGCCCGCAACGAGCCCGGTGCCGACCCGGAGATCGTCGACCGGGTGCTGCGCTACCTGGACGTACGCAGCCTGCGCTGACACGGGCCGGAGGGGCCGCGGCGGCTCAGCCGCGGCCCGTGCGAGGCGCCATGTCGCGCTCGGTGGCCCTGCCGTCGCCCATCGGGCCACGGACCGCGTCCGCACCCGTCAGCGCCGTCCAGTGGTCGCCCGGCGGCAGCGAGGCGGGGGCCGTGACGACCCGGGGCAGGGCGTACGGGTGGTGGTCGCGCAGCCAGGCGATCATCTGCTCGCGCACGGCGCAGCGCACCGTCCAGATGTCGTCGGCGTCCTTCGCGGTGACCACGGCCCGGAGCTGCATCGTCGTCGGGGTGGTGTCCGTCACGGCCAGGGACCAGTCGCGGCCGTCCCAGGCCGCGCACTCGCCCAGGATGTCCCGCAGCTTCTCGCGCATCGCCGGGACCGGGGCCGAGTGGTCGAGCTGGAAGAAGACCGTGCCGGTCATCTGGATCCCGCCGCGCGACCAGTTCTCGAACGGCGTGCTGGTGAAGTACGACACCGGCATCGTGATCCGCCGCTCGTCCCAGGTGCGCACGGTCAGGAAGGTCAGGGTGATCTCGTCCACCACGCCCCACTCGCCGTCCACCACCACGGTGTCCCCGAGCCGCACCATGTCACCGAAGGCGATCTGGAACCCGGCGAAGAGGTTGCCGAGCGTCGACTGGGCGGCGACACCGGCGACGATGCCCAGCACACCGGCCGAGGCCAGCATCGAGGTGCCCACCGTGCGCATCGCCGGGAAGGTCAGCAGCATCGCCGCGATCGCGACCGTCGCCACCACCGCGGTGACCACCCGCTGGATCAGCGCGACCTGGGTACGCACCCGGCGCACCCGGGCCGCGTCGCGGGAGGCCGACGCGTAGCGGGCGTACGAGGACTCCACGACGGTGGCCGCGGCGCGGATGACCAGCCAGGCCGACGCCGCGATCAGCACCAGGGTCAGGAACTGGCCGATCACGGCCCGGTGGTCCCGTACGAGGTCGAAACGTATCTGGGAGTAGGTGGCCCTCAGCGACGCGGTGCACAGCACCACCTGCAGGGGCGGCCGGCAGCGCCGCAGGAGTCCCCAGAGAGGTGTCTCGTGGTGCCGGGCGTCGGCGCGGCGCAACAGGACGTCGACCAGCCAGCCCAGCACCAGCGTCAACACGAGCGACCCGCCCACCACGAACAGCGGTCGCAGTACGTTCTCCATTCCCTCGTCCTCCATAGTCTTCGGGCACAGCTGGCACGATGGACGCATGAACATCATGCTTTTCCACTCGACCTACGGTGTGCGGCCGGCTGTGCACGCGGCTGCGGACCGGCTGCGCGCAGCCGGGCACGAGGTGCGCGTGCCCGATCTCTTCGAGGGGCACACCTTCGACACGGTCGAGGAGGGAATGGCCTTCAAGGACCAGGTCGGCAAGGACGAGCTGCTGAAACGCGCCGTGCTGGCCGCGGCGCCCTACTCCGACCAGGGCCTCGTGTACGCCGGGTTCTCGTTCGGGGCGTCGGTGGCGCAGACCCTGGCGCTCGGCGACGCCAAGGCGCGCGGGCTGCTGCTGCTCCACGGCACCTCCGACATCGCGGAGAACGCCTCGGTGGACGAGCTGCCGGTCCAGCTGCACGTCGCCGACCCCGACGCCTTCGAGTCGCCGGACTGGCTGAACAGCTGGTACCTCCAGATGCAGCGGACCGGCGCGGACGTGGAGGTCTACCGCTACCCGGGGGCCGGGCACCTGTACACCGACCCGGACCTGCCGGACTTCGACAAGGCCGCCGCGGACCTGACCTGGAAGGTCGCCCTCGGTTTCCTGGCCACGCTCTGAGGCGCGTACGGGGCCGCGCACCCGGTGCGCGGCCCCGTACCACCGGTCAGCGCACCGGGACGTCGACCCGCTCGACCTTCTGGGTGCCGCTGCGCGTGCGGTACGAGCGGACCAGGCCGAGGCCGCGTCCTTGCGGGTCCCGTCGCAGACCACGTGGAAGGCCGACCGCGAGCGTTCGGCGGTGACGTCGAGGAGGCCGTAGCCGTGCGAGTCCAGGCCGACCCACTGCACGTGCCGGTTCGCCGCCTCGACCGCGGCGGCCTCGACCACCGGGACCGTCTGCGGGGCGACCCGCACGATGTCGTCCAGGTTGTCGGAAGACGGCAGCCCCAGCAGTCCGGCCGGCGGTCCCAGCCGATGGGCCGGAGCGCTCCGAAGACGAACCGGCGAGATCATCACGGAGGTCCCGACCAGCTTCCAGGTGGCGTCCGAACCTGCCGGTCCCGCCTGCAGACCGCCGGAGGCTACCCCGTGCAGGAAGGCCGGGCCGCCGTCGGCCGGGTGCTGGTGGCGGCGGCGAGCACGGGGGCGGCGACCGCCGTGGCGGTGGCTGCCGCGACGACCGTGCGGCGTGCGGGTGCGGAGAGGTGTCGTCCGGGCACGGACCATCACGCTACTGGCGGGCAAGGCGAACGGGCGGGCGAACAGAGGAAGTTCGCCCGCCCGTCGGCCGTTCGACGCCCGGATTCGTCGTCCGCGGCCCGCACCGGGCCGCGGACCGGCGGTCAGCCCTTCAGCGCGGCGGTGATCGCCGTGTTGAAATCGGCCTCCGTCATGGGGGCGTTGTCGCTGCCCTCGGTGGTGATCTTCTTGCCGTCCATCATGAGCGTGGGGGTGCCCTTCACCCCGCTCTTGTCGAACGTCTTGGACATCTTCATGGCCCAGGCGTCGTACGTGCCGTCCTTGACGGCCTTCTCGAACGCCTTGTTGCCCTTGAGCGCGTCGACGGAGTCGGCCACCTCCAGGAGGTAGTCGTCCTTCGCGAACTTGTCGTCCGTCTCCTCGGGGTGGAACTTCGCGGAGTACAGGGCCGACTTGTAGTCCAGGAATGCCTCGGGGCTCACGTCGAGCGCGGCACCCAGGGCGCTGAGGGCGTTCTTGGAGCCCTCGCCGTTGGCCGCGTTGTCGATGAAGGTGGCGCCGATGTACTTGATCTTGTACTTGCCGGCCTCGACGTCCTTGGCGACCGTCTCGCCGACCGACTGCTCGAACGTGGCGCAGACCGGGCAGCGGGAGTCCTCGTACAGCTCCAGGGTCTTCTTGGCACTGTCCTTGCCGATGACCACGGTCGTGCCGTCGTCACCCGAGGTGTTCTTCGGGGCGCTCACGTTCTTCGCGTCGGCGGCGGCCTCCCAGGCGGAGGGCTTGTTCAGCTGCATCACGCCGTAGCTGACCGCGCCCGCGACCGCCAGGACGGCGACCACCGAGACGCCGACGACGATCTGCTTGCGGGCCTTGTCCTTCTTGGCCTGGCGCTCGCGCTCGGCGCGCAGCCGCTCGCGGGCGGCGGACTTGCTGGCCTGGCTGTTGCGCTTGCTCATGGGTGTTCTCCGTGGGGTGCGTGGGATGGTCCGGGGGTGTACCGCGTGCTCAGGCGAAGACGCCGGCCGAACGCGGTGGCCCCCTCCGTCCCACGGAGTGCACGAGGAGGCGGGCCGGGAGGAGCGGGCCCGGCCGCCCGGCGGGGCGGACGCCCGGCCGGACGGGACGCGCCGCGGCCCCCGCGGCGGCGACCGCGACGAGCAGCGGCCGGAAGGCGGTGGCGGCGGCCGCACGCAGCAGGGCCGCGAGGCCCGACTCGCCGTGCCGCAGCCAGGCCGCGGCCAGCAGTCCCACCGCCACGTGGGCGGCGAGCAGCAGCCATGGCACGGCCGGGCCGGGCGAGGCCAGCAGGGCGGCCGCCGCGTGGCCGGAGTCGGACACCGGCCCGAGGGCCCCACCGGCGTCGCCGGTCGTCGCGGCCGCGGGACCGATGCCGCCGTTTCCGCACAGCACATCGACCCCGACCGAGCGCAACGAACCCGTGATCGGGCCGCCCGCCGCGCCGTAGCAGAGGTTCTGGCCGCTGGTGAAGACGGTGTCGGCGGCCAGTTCGAGCGGGACGAGCAGTCCGGCGATGGCTCCGAAGCCGCGCTCCCGGCCCGCCAGCACGTAGGCCACGGAGAAGACCGCGCCGGACGTCAGCCCGACGACGGTCAGCGGCAGGGGCGCCCGGGACAGCAGCACGTGGGACGTGACGGAGAGCGTCACGACGAGAGCCGTGAAGAGCGCCGCACGAACGACTCTGAGATGCGTACCGGATGCGTCCATCACCCAGGAGTGTCCCATGCGGCCCGGTGAAGACGGCCTAAAGGGTGCTCCGTGTGCGGAGGGTGTCCGGTGTGCCGTCCGGGCCGCCCGTCAGGGGGCGCGGAACGCCCGCGTCCCGCCGCCGGGTCACGGGGTCAGGCGCACGGCGGGGTCGCCGCCGGCGTCTCGAAGGTCCCCTGTCCCTGCACCTTGATCAGCCCGACGTACTTCTTCCCGCACGGGTAGCTCATGTTCCAGGTGGAGACGGCGCGCTCGCCGCCGGAGATGGTCTTCAGCGGGCCGTAGGACGTGCTGGACGAGCGGAAGCCGAGGTTCGCCTTGATGGTCGAGGTGCCGGCCTTCTTCGTGTAGATGATCTCGATGCGCGACGGGCTCGTGTTCAGGGAGATGCAGAGCTGGCCGTTGCTCAGGCTGGTGCACTTGACCCGGTCACTGGCCGTGATCGAGACGTCGGACGACGACCGCGCCGTGGCGGTCGTGGTGCTCTCGGCCGCGTGGGCGGGCGTGACGAGGAGCGAGGCTCCGGCGGCTATACAGGCGGCAACGGTCAGCGTGACGCGGCGACTCATGGTCGTCCCCTTCGGTTCGGATTCATGATCAGCACGGGACCGTACAAGGGAAGGGCGGTGCTGCCAACCGTTTTGCGCGCCGGGGCCGGGCCGCCGCCGGGAGGCGTGATCCGCCGCCGGACGGCCGTCCGGGCCCCCGCGGGCCCAGGGTCCGGCCGGTGCGGGCGCGGTCCGCGGGATCCGGTGGCCGGCACGGGTACGCGGCGCGTCAGGTGGGCGTGAAACCGATCAACAGCTGGCCGAATCCTTGTGGTCGGCCGCCGTGCGCACCGACCCGGTCACAGGGCCGCCGGGGACGGGAGCCGCCGCCCCCGCCACGCCCCTCCGCCGCCGGGAGTGCCCGTCGTCCGTCACTGCCAGGACGTAGACTTCCACGCTGTCCCCCCACTCGTCCTCGCCCGTTCTCCCGGAGGCACAGCGCCGTGAGCAAGCCGCCCTTCACGCACCTGCACGTCCACACCCAGTACTCGCTGCTGGACGGTGCCGCGCGGCTCAAGGACATGTTCGAGGCGGCGAACACGATGGGCATGTCGCACATCGCCATGACCGACCACGGCAACCTCCACGGCGCCTACGACTTCTTCCACTCGGCCCAGAAGGCCGGGGTCACGCCGATCATCGGGATCGAGGCGTACGTCGCCCCCGAGTCGCGCAAGCACAAGCGGAAGATCCAGTGGGGCCAGCCGCACCAGAAGCGCGACGACGTCTCCGGCTCGGGTGGTTACACCCACAAGACGATCTGGGCGGCGAACAGCACCGGTCTGCACAACCTCTTCAAGCTCTCCTCGGACGCGTACGCCGAGGGCTGGCTGCAGAAGTGGCCGCGCATGGACAAGGAGACCATCTCCCAGTGGTCCGAGGGCCTGATCGCCTCCACCGGGTGCCCCTCCGGCGAGGTGCAGACCCGGCTGCGCCTCGGGCAGTTCGACGAGGCCGTCCAGGCGGCCTCCGACTACAAGGACATCTTCGGTGAGGGCAGGTACTTCCTGGAGCTGATGGACCACGGCATCGAGATCGAGCGCCGGGTCCGCGACGGGCTGCTGGAGATCGGCAGGAAGCTGGGCATCCCGCCGCTCGTGACGAACGACTCGCACTACACGTACGCCCACGAGGCCACCGCGCACGACGCCCTGCTCTGCATCCAGACCGGCAAGAACCTCTCCGACCCCGACCGCTTCCGCTTCGACGGCACCGGCTACTACCTCAAGACGACGGACGAGATGTACGCCGTCGACTCCTCCGACGCCTGGCAGGAGGGCTGCGCCAACACCCTCCTGGTCGCGCAGCAGATCGACACCACCGGCATGTTCGAGAAGCGCGACCTCATGCCGAAGTTCGAGATCCCGGACGGTTTCACCGAGGTCACCTGGTTCCAGGAGGAGGTCCGGGTCGGCATGGCCCGCCGCTACCCCGGCGGTGTCCCCGAGGACCGGCAGAAGCAGGCCGAGTACGAGATGGACATCATCATCCAGATGGGGTTCCCGGGGTACTTCCTCGTGGTCGCCGACTTCATCATGTGGGCCAAGAACAACGGCATCGCGGTCGGCCCCGGCCGAGGCTCCGCGGCCGGTTCGATCGTCGCGTACGCCATGGGCATCACCGACCTCGACCCGATCACCCACGGACTGATCTTCGAGCGGTTCCTCAACCCCGAGCGCGTCTCCATGCCCGACGTCGACATCGACTTCGACGAGCGCCGGCGCGTCGAGGTGATCCGGTACGTCACCGAGAAGTACGGCGCCGACAAGGTCGCCATGATCGGCACCTACGGCAAGATCAAGGCCAAGAACGCGATCAAGGACTCCGCCCGCGTCCTCGGCTACCCCTACGCGATGGGGGACCGGCTGACCAAGGCGATGCCCGCCGACGTCCTCGGCAAGGGCATCGACCTCAGCGGCATCACCGACCCCAAGCACCCGCGCTACGGCGAGGCGGGCGAGATCCGGGGGATGTACGAGAACGAGCCGGACGTCAAGAAGGTCATCGACACCGCCAAGGGCGTCGAGGGGCTCGTCCGGCAGATGGGCGTGCACGCGGCAGGCGTGATCATGTCCAGCGAACCCATCGTCGACCACGCCCCGGTCTGGGTGCGGCACACCGACGGCGTCACCATCACGCAGTGGGACTACCCCCAGTGCGAGTCGCTCGGCCTGCTCAAGATGGACTTCCTGGGCCTGCGCAACCTGACGATCATGGACGACGCCATCAAGATGGTGAAGGCCAACAAGGGCATCGACCTGGAGATGCTCGCCCTGCCGCTGGACGACCCCAAGACCTACGAACTGCTCTGCCGCGGTGACACGCTCGGGGTGTTCCAGTTCGACGGCGGCCCCATGCGCTCGCTGCTGCGCCAGATGCAGCCCGACAACTTCGAGGACATCTCCGCCGTCTCGGCCCTCTACCGGCCGGGCCCGATGGGCATGAACTCGCACACGAACTACGCCGAGCGCAAGAACGGCCGCCAGGAGATCACCCCGATCCACCCGGAGCTGGAGGAGCCGCTCAAGGAGACGCTCGGCCTGACCTACGGCCTCATCGTCTACCAGGAGCAGGTCCAGAAGGCCGCCCAGATCATCGCCGGCTACTCGCTCGGCGAGGCCGACATCCTGCGCCGCGTGATGGGCAAGAAGAAGCCCGAGGAACTGGCGAAGAACTTCGTCCTCTTCCAGGCCGGCGCCAAGAAGAACGGCTACTCGGACGCGGCGATCCAGGCGCTCTGGGACGTGCTGGTGCCCTTCGCCGGCTACGCGTTCAACAAGGCGCACTCCTCGGCGTACGGGCTGGTCACCTACTGGACCGCCTACCTCAAGGCCAACTACCCGGCCGAGTACATGGCGGCGCTGCTGACCTCCGTCAAGGACGACAAGGACAAGTCGGCGGTCTACCTCAACGAGTGCCGCCGCATGGGCATCAAGGTGCTCCCGCCGAACGTCAACGAGTCGGAGTCCAACTTCGCCGCCCAGGGTGACGACGTGATCCTCTTCGGGCTCACCGCCGTCCGCAACGTCGGGCAGAACGTCGTGGACTCGATCATCCGGTGCCGCAAGGCCAAGGGGAAGTACTCCACCTTCCCGGACTTCCTGGACAAGGTCGAGGCGGTCGTCTGCAACAAGCGCACCGTCGAATCGCTCATCAAGGCGGGCGCCTTCGACGAGATGGGCCACACCCGCAAGGGCCTGGTCGCCCACCACGAGCCGATGATCGACAACGTGGTGCAGGTCAAGCGCAAGGAGGCCGAGGGGCAGTTCGACCTCTTCGGCGGCATGGGCGAGGAGGAGAGCGACGAGCCGGGCTTCGGGCTCGACGTCGAGTTCTCCGACATCGAGTGGGAGAAGTCCTACCTGCTCGCCCAGGAGCGGGAGATGCTCGGCCTGTACGTCTCCGACCACCCGCTCTTCGGGCTGGAGCACGTGCTCTCCGACAAGTCGGACGCCTCGATCTCCCAGCTCACCGGCGGCGAGCACGCCGACGGCGCGATCGTCACCGTCGGCGGCATCATCTCGGGTCTCCAGCGCAAGATGACCAAGCAGGGCAACGCCTGGGCCATCGCCACCGTCGAGGACCTCGCGGGCTCCATCGAGTGCATGTTCTTCCCCGCCACCTACCAGCTGGTCTCCACCCAGCTCGTCGAGGACACCGTCGTCTTCGTCAAGGGGCGCCTCGACAAGCGGGAGGACGTGCCGCGCCTGGTCGCCATGGAGATGCAGGTTCCCGACATCTCCAACGCCGGGACCAACGCGCCGGTCGTGCTGACCATCCCCACGGTCCGGGTCACGCCGCCCATGGTGAGCCGGCTCGGCGAGGTCCTCGGCAACCACCGGGGCGACACCGAGGTCCGCATCAGGCTCCAGGGCCCCCGCAAGACCACCGTCCTCAGGCTCGACCGGCACCGCGTCAAGCCCGACCCGGCGCTCTTCGGTGACCTGAAGGTGCTGCTCGGACCGTCCTGCCTGGCCGGCTGAGACCACCGTCCGTACCCGCGAGAGGGGCGCCCCGCCACTGGCGGGGCGCCCCTCTCGGTCTGCGGGAAGCGTCAGTTGTGGCCGAAGCGGCGCTGGTGCTTGCGGGCCACGTCGGCGGGGCTGGACTGGGCCTGCGACCGGTCCTGCGACTCGAACGAGGACGACTTGGCGTCGTCCGCGCCGCGCTCGGCGGTGGAGACCCGGTCGTGCTGACCGCCCTGCTTGCGGTTCTTGTTCTTGGCCATGGGTGATGCCTCCTGTGGGGAATCGTGCGGGCCAGGACCGCTGTCAGATTCACATACCACCCGATAAGCCGCATGTTGGATCATCACTCAGTGTAATTCGGCCTGTATCATGCGCCGTTTTCCCGATCCGCCACGCCGATGATCGAGTTCCGGACGTTAACGCCCGTTCCGTCGGGCAGACTCGAAGGAAACCCTGAGTAAGCGAACCCCGGACAGCGGACCCACCCCCCACGACCAGGTCCGCCGATCCGTTCCCGAATTCCTGGAAGAGGGTGGAACGCGTGGACCGTTGCGTCGTCCTGGTGGACGCCGGCTACCTGCTGGGCGCAGCCGCGAGTCTGCTGGCCGGTGAGCCCGCCCGTTCCCGCATCACCGTCGATCACGCCGCCCTGATCCAGGGACTTCGTCTGCGGGCCGAGGCCGACACGGAGCAACCCCTGCTCCGTATCTACTGGTTCGACGGCGCCCCCGACCGCGTACCGCAGCCCGAACACCGCCGGCTGCGGGTGATGCCCCGGGTGACGGTTCGGCTGGGAGCCCTCACCCGCAGTGACGGACGGTGGGCCCAGAAGGGCGTCGACGCGGCGATGCACGCCGAACTCACCGAACTGGCAAGGAACCGCGCCTGCTCCGACGTGGTGCTGGTGACCGGAGACGGCGATCTGCTGCCCGGCCTGATGTCCGCCAAGGAACACGGCGTTGCCGTCCACCTCTGGGCGGTCCAGGCCGCCGACGGGGACTACAACCAGTCCGAGGACCTCGTCGCCGAGGCCGACGAACGCCGGGTGCTCGACCGGGCCTGGATCACCCAGGCCGTCCGCGCCAAGGACACCGGTGGCGTCTGCCCGCCCCCGCCCGTCCCCCGCCCCGAGATCGCCGCGATCCTCTCCGCGCCGCTGCCCGAGGCCGCGCTCGCCGCATCGGCCGAGCGCGCGTCGGAGGCGCAGGCCGCCGCCCGCAACGGCACCGCCGAACCGGCCGCCCGGCCCCCCGCGCAGCCGCACCCCGCCCCCCAGCCCAAGGGCGTCCCCACCCCCAAGGACCTGGCGGCCCTCCGCGCCGCCGGGGACCGGGCCACCACCGCCCCCGCACAGCATCCCGTCGGCAACGCCACCCTGCGCTGGTCGTCCGACAAGGGGTGGGTGGAGCGCGGCGGACCGCTCGGCGAGCCGCCCGAGACCGCGTCCCTGCCGACGCTCGCCCAGCTCACCAGCGCCGAACAGCGCTGGGCGGACCGGGAGGAGGACATCACCACCGTCGGCGGCGACCCCTTCGAGGTCGGCCAGGTCTTCGCCCGGCGCTGGATGGAACGCCTCCCGGAAACGGTCCACCTGCAGAAACTGTCCACCATGTACCCCCGCATCCCGCACCGGATCGACGGCGAACTGCTCCGTTACGCGGCCCGGTTCGGGCTGCTCGCCCACAAGGACGACCAGATCGACGAGCACGACCGCTATGCCATCCGGGCGGGATTCTGGCGCGAGATCGACGTGACGACCGCCGCCGAACACGCCCCGGCGGGCGAGTAGGCCGGCCCCGGGCGTGGCGGCGCCTGCCGGACCCGGACGCAATACGGGGCATCCGACCCCGTACTCTCGTACCTCGTGAGTACGGGCGCAGCACAGGCACAGGTACGGACCGGGACCGTGTGCGCGGTGCGTGATCTGGTCAAGACCTACCCGGCCGTCCGCGGCCGACGCGGCCGTGCCGCCACCCCCGAGGTGCGCGCCACCGACGGGATCAGCCTGGACGTCCGGGGCGGTGAGATCTTCGGACTGCTCGGGCCGAACGGGGCGGGCAAGTCGACGCTCGTACGCCAGCTCACCGGGCTGATGCGGCCCGACTCCGGCAGCGTCGAGGTGCTGGGACACGACCTCGTGCGCCACCCCGAGCGGGCCTCCCGGCTCGTCGGCTACCTCGGGCAGGAGTCCACCGCGCTCGACGAGCTGACCGTCTCCCTCGCCGCCGAGACCACCGGACGGCTGCGCGGGCTGCCGGTCCGCGAGGCGCGGGCGGCGCGGGACGACGTACTGGAGGAGCTGGGGCTCACCCCGCTCGCCGGGCGTCCCCTGAAGAAGCTCTCCGGCGGCCAGCGGCGGCTCGCCTGCTTCGCCACCACGCTCGTCGGTGAGCGGCCCCTCCTCGTCCTCGACGAACCGACGACCGGCATGGACCCGGTCGCCCGGCGCGCCGTCTGGTCCGCCGTCGACCGGAGGCGGGCCGAGCACGGCACGACCGTCCTGCTCGTCACCCACAACGTGATCGAGGCCGAGACGGTCCTGGACCGGGTCGCGGTCATGGAGTGCGGCAAGGTCATCGCCTGCGACACCCCCACCGGGCTCAAGGAGCGGGTGGCCGGCGAGGTCCGCGTCGAGCTGGTGTGGCGCGAGCGGGCGCCCCTGGACGTCCCGGAGGTGGCGGCGCTCCGCGCGTCGGCGCAGGAGTCGGGGCGCCGGTGGGTGCTGCGGCTCGGCCCGGACGAGGCGCGGGCGGCGGTCGCCGCGGTGACCGGCGGGGCCGCGTTCGCCTCGCTGGACGACTTCACGCTGGCCACGCCCAGTCTGGAGGACGTCTACCTGGCGCTCGGCGGGGACGCGGCACGGACGGCGGGGGCCGCCGGAGGGCTGGTGAAGGCGTGAACACGAACTGTTCGAAGTCGAAGGGGGGCTGCACCCGGTGACGAGCATCGTTCCCGCGGAGGCCGTACAGAAGGTGTCCGGACGGCCGGCCCGGACCACGAGCGGCCGGCCGGGCCCCGCAGCCCGCACCGCTCCCGCGCCCCTCGCACCGCGGGCCCGGCTGCTGCCCTCGCTGGCCGCCGTCTACCGGGCGCAGCTCTCCCGGGCCCGGGTGGCCCGGATCCCGCTCCTGTTCGTCGCGACCTTCCAGTCCATCGGGATCATGGTGCTGATGCGCGGGGTCGTCGACGGCGGCACGGAGGCGCGGGCCGTCGTCGCCGGCTCCAGCGTGCTGGTCGTGGCCTTCGTCGCGCTCAACCTGCTCGCCCAGTACTTCGGCCAGCTCCGGGCGGGCGGCGGCCTCGACCACTACGCCACGCTGCCGGTGCCGCCGGCCGCGGTGGTGCTGGGAGCGGCGGGCGCGTACGCCTCCTTCACCGTGCCGGGGACCGTGGTCACGGCGGTGGCGGGCAGTGTGCTGTTCGGGCTGCCGCTGACCCACCTCTGGGTCCTCGTCGCCGTCATCCCGCTGTCCGGGGCCGCCCTGTCCGGCCTGGGGGCGGCGCTGGGGCTGCTGGCGCCCCGGGCGGAGCTGGCGACGCTGCTGGGGCAGCTGGGCATGTCCGCGGCGCTGCTGCTGGGCGTCCTGCCGGCCGAGCGGCTTCCCGGGCCGGTCGGCTGGGCACGCGACCTGCTGCCGTCGACGTACGGGGTGGAGGCGCTGTCCCGGTCCTTCGACGCCCACCCGGACTGGGCCGTCGTGGCGCTCGACCTCGCGGTGTGCGCCGCCGTGGGCGTGCTGTCGCTGGCCGTGGCCACGTGGGCGTACCGGCGGGCCGCGGTGCGCTGAGTCCTGGCGGGACGCGGCCGCGTCATGCCGGGCGTGGCCGGTCCGGTGAGGCATCGGCGGGGGCGGCCTGGCACGATGTCACCGTGACCGCACCGTTGACGCCGCCGCATCAGCCCGACCCCCACGACCCGTGGCAGGCTCCGCCCTCCGGGTCCCGTCTCGCGTCCGGCGGCCTGGTGCCGCCCACCGCGGCGGAGCGGCGCGCGGAACTGGTGCGGGCAGCCGTGACCGCCCTGCTGCTGACGGCTGCGGGACTCCTGCTCGGTCTGCTGTGGCTGTGGCTCGCGCCGCGCGTGCCGCTGGTCTCCGACGACACGGCCGTGTACCTCAAGGACAGCGAGGGCGAGGAGGCCATCGGGGCGGACGGCACCTTCGTGCTGCTGGCCCTCGCCTTCGGTCTGGTGTCCGCGGTGGCCGTCTTCCTCCTGCGCCGGCGCGGAGGTATCCCGCTGGTGGTGGGACTCGCTCTCGGCGGACTGCTCGGCTCGCTGCTCGCGTGGGGGGTGGGTACGTGGCTGGGCCCGACGTCGGACGTGGTGGCCCATGCCAAGGAGGCCGGCAAGGGCGTGACGTTCGACGCGCCGCTGGAACTGCACGCGGTGGGGGCGGCGGTGCTGGCCTGGCCGATCGCGGCGATGATCGTGCACCTGCTGCTGACGTGGGTGTTCGGGCCGAGGGATCCCGAGCCGGAGTGGGAGTTCTGGGGGTCGGGACAGGCGTTCGGGCCTGCGCCTGCCCCCGGGGCCGGGGCCGGCGTCGTGGACGGTCCGTCGGCGTCGGTCGATTCCGGCGCCGGGGCCGAGGGGGATTCCGGGGCGGGGGCCGACGGTGGCGCGAGCGGGACTGCGGACGGGTGGCCGCGGCGGTCCTAGAACGCGGGACGGGCTGAGTGGGCCCCCGCCCGGGCGGGCAGGGCCGGGCCCCCGGACGTTACGCGCGGCCGATCGGCGCCAGTGTCGCCCGGGTCAGGGTGGTCAGGGCCGTGGGGGTGAGTTCGACCTCCAGGCCGCGGCGGCCTGCCGAGACGCAGATCGTGGCGTGGCCCTCCGCGGAGGCGTCCAGCACCGTGCGCAGGCGCTTGCGCTGACCCAGCGGGGAGATGCCGCCCCGGACGTAGCCCGTGGTGCGTTCCGCGGCCGCCGGGTCCGCCATCGCGGCCCGTTTGCCGCCCACCGCGGCCGCCAGCGCCTTCAGGTCCAGCGAACCCGCCACCGGCACCACCGCGACGACCAGCTCACCGTCCACGTCGGCGACCAGCGTCTTGAACACCCGGTCCGGAGAGACGCCGAGCGCCTCGGCGGCCTCCTCGCCGTACGACGGGGACGACGGGTCGTGGTCGTAGGAGTGGACCGTGAAGGCGGTGCCCGACGCGGTCAACGCGACCGTCGCCGGGGTGCCGCCCGGCTGCTGCTTCTTCGGCTTCTTCGCCACGGCCGGGGTCCTCGGTCAGTTGGGGTGGGTCGGGGCGCGGGTCAGGTCGACGGCCGGCAGCGACGGCAGGTGCCGGATGACGGCCGTCTCCTTGCGCAGGAGGGCCAGCTCCTCGCGCAGCCGCGTCGCGGTGTCCGGTGCCTGGAGCAGCCGCTGCTTCGTCGGGAGGTCCAGTACGGCCGCCGCGGCCACCAGGTAGGAGACCACCGAGGGGTCGTCCGGCAGGTCCGCACCGGTGGTCAGGGAGCGCTCGCCGGCTCCGGCGAGCCGCTTCTGGTAGCCGCGGAAGGCTCTCAGGACGCCCTCGGAGAGGGCCGCCGCCTCCTCCTGGGCGGACTTCCCCCGCGCCTCGTCGTCCTCCGCTGCCGGATTCTCCGGGAGGTCCTCCACCTCGGCGGTGAGATACGGGCCGCTCGCGTCGACCGAGAGCAGCCGGACCCGGACGGTGCCGGTCGCCAGGACCTCGAAGCTGCCGTCGGCCCGCTCCCGGATCTTCGCCGCGTCCGCGACGCATCCCACCCGGTGGAAGGACTGGATCGGGTCGGGGCCGAAGCCTTCGCCCGGCGCTCGCTCGTCGGTGCCCGGGGCGGGGGCCGCGGCGGGCATCCCCGTGCCCGTGCGGGCACTCTCGCGGCCGTCGCGGATCGCGACGACCACGAAACGGCGCGGTGCGTCCTCATCGGTCGTCGCGAGCTCGCGCATCATGGCGCGATAACGCTCCTCGAAGACGTTGAGCGGCAGCACGAGGCCGGGGAACAGCACCGCGTTCAGCGGGAAGAGGGGAAGACGAGCGGTGGTCACAGCGCTCAAGCCTAATGGGGTGTGACCGAGATGGACGCCAGAGGGGCGACGGCATGATCTCGCGGCCCCGATCCGCTCCGATCCGTCCGCGGTGACGTGCGGCGGGTCGCGTGCCGCACCCCTCAGGCGTCCTCAGAAGCCGAGATCGCTCAGGCCGGGATGGCCGTCGGGGCGGCGGCCCGGCGGCCAGAGGAACGCGCGCTCGGATTCGGCGATCGGCAGGGTGTTGATGGAGGCGTGGCGCGTGTGCATCAGGCCGTGCTCGTCGAACTCCCAGTTCTCGTTGCCGAGGGAGCGGTACCAGTTCCCGGCGTCGTCGCGGTGCTCGTAGGCGAAGCGCACGGCGATGCGGCTGCCGTCGTGCGCCCACAGCTCCTTGATCAGCCGGTAGTCGAGTTCGGTGTTCCACTTGCGGGTCAGCAGCGCGACGATCTCGTCGCGGCCCGTGGCGAACTCCGTGCGGTTGCGCCAGCGGGAGTCCGCCATGTAGGCCAGCGACACACCCCGCGGGTCCCGCGTGTTCCACGCGGCCTCGGCGGATCGGACCTTCTCGACGGCGGTCTCCCGGGTGAACGGCGGCACCGGCGGGCGGCTCTCGTCGGCCATGTCGGCTCAGCTCCTTCGCGCTCCCGCCTCACCGAGGTCCGGTGAGGTCCTGGAGGTCCTCATTGAGAACGGTCGTTCTCGACCTCGCTTGCTAACGTAGAGAACGTTGGTTCTCCATGCAAACGTCGGTTCTCCATGCGAGGGGGCGCAGATGGCTGATCGGGACGCCGCGGCACGTGAGCGGGTGCTCGACGCGGCCGAGAAGCTGTTCTACAGCCGGGGTGTCCAGGCGGTCGGGATGGACGCCGTGCGCAACACGTCCGGGGTGTCGCTCAAGCGCCTCTACCAGCTGTTCCCGTCCAAGGAAGCGCTCGTGCTGGAGTTCCTGCGGCAGCGGGACGCACGGTGGCTGCGGGTCCTCGCCGAGCACGTCGAGGCGAGGTCGGCGCCCGAGGAGCGGATCGCCGCCGTGTTCGACTGGCTGTACGAGTGGTTCTCGGAACCGGATTACCGCGGGTGCGCCTTCGTCAACGCCTTCGGTGAGATGAGCGCGGTCTCACCCGATGTCGCGGCCCGGGCCCGGCACCACAAGAGGGCCTTCCACGGCTACCTCGCCCAGCTCGTGACGGCGGCCGGCCGGCCGGTCGAACTGGCCGACCAGCTCGCCCTCCTCGCCGAGGGGGCGATCGTCACCGCGGCTGTCCTCGGCACGCCCGAACCGGCGCTCCGGGCGCGGGACGCCGCGTGCGTCCTGACGCGCGCGGCAGGGCCCGGGAGTCCCGGGACCGCGGCGGAAGGACGGCGCTGAGGGCGGTACCCCGGGCGCCCGGATCCTGCCCTCACACCCCCTGGCGGCCGGCCCGTCCGCGCGAGGGGGCGGAAGAGGCCACCCGGAGCCGTACCGCCGTCCTGGTGTCGAGGAATCCGCCCAGCGCGTCGTCCGCCACCGCCGCCCAGGGGAACGACGTGGCGTACGGCCCGATGAGCCGGAACTGCTCCAGCGCCTCGTCCGCGCGTCCTCGCGCCACCAGGACGCAGGCGAGGAGGTTGCGCACCTCGGCGGGCCAGGGATCACCGGCCGGGAAGACCGCGGAGAGCCCGATCGCGAGGTCGGCGGCCGCGTCGATCCGCTCCCCCTGCACGGGCGTGGCCCGCCCGGCGGCCGCGGCGTCGCTCAGCAGCGCGAACGCCGCCCGTACCGGCAGGGCCTGCACCAGCGAGTCGGCGACGGCGTCCTCGGCCGCCCGCTCCGCGAAGTCGAAGCACTCCCGGTGCGAGCCGTACCAGGCGGCCGAGAGGTACTGGAGCGCGGCGACATGGCAGCCGTAGTGGTGGGTGGAACGGAGCAGTGCCTGCTCCCACAGGGTCTCGAAGACGGTGTGCGGGGCGTGCGTCCCCCGGGCGTGGTCGAGCGCGAGCCGCCACGGCACCGGGTCCCGCGGGTCCGCCTCGGCCGCCGCCGTGATCAGCGGCCCCACCTCGCGCAGGAGCTCCGCGTAGGCGGGGGAGGCCCAGGCCCGGCGGACCGCCAGCTCCGCCTTGACGAGCAGGGCGTCCGGATCGCCCGGCGCGGCCGCCAGCCAGTCGGTCAGCCAGCCGTCGCGGCTGTCCGCGAACGCCACCAGGCGGGCCAGGCAGCGGTCGCGGGTCTCCCAGTCGGCGGCGTCCCGGGTGCCGGCGAGGAGCTTGGCGGCCGGCCCGAAGTCTCCCAGGGCCGCCGCCACCAGGGCGGGGGAGAGCCGCTCGTCGGGTGCGTCGAGCAGCACCGCCTCGTCGGCGGGCAGCGCGGCGGACAGCCCCGGCCGTGACCGGGGCGTGCGCGCGGAGCTCAGCAGTGCACGGAGGAATGCCATGGTGCAGACCATTGAAAAGCGCTGGTGGAGACGGCGCCAGAGGGGCCCTGTGAAGCTTCTGTAGCGAGTGCGAGGGTTGCCCTGGAAAGATTCAAGAAAGGGTAAAGGAAGTGGCGTCGAACGGCTTGAATGCGACCTTCAGGCTGCCCTGGCCCGGCCTTCCGGCCGGGCCTCGACCGGCCTTTCGAGGGCCGTCACCTCCGGCACCCCGGGGGCGGGTGGGGTGTCCGGGGTCAACTCCGGCGCAGCAGCCGGGAGGCGCCCGCCGCCACGGTGGTGGCCAATATCCACCCCACCAGCACGAGGCCCGCAGCCGTCCACTGCCAGCCGCCCTCCAGCCGCCAGTAACCGACCTGCCCGAGATCGATCACCGGCACCAGCAGGTCCAGCGCGAACAGCGCGGCGTTCCACTCCGGATGCTCGTCGCCCTTGATCGACGGAGGCTGGTACCGCGAGAACGCCACCGTCCCCGCCGCCCACAGCACCGCCATCCACACCAGGGCCCGGCCAGGCCGGTACCCGTACGCCACCGCCCAGTCCTGGAGGTAGCCCCAGGCTCGGCCCGCCGCCGGCAGCGTCTCCCGGCGGCGGCGCTGCTTGGCGAGCAGCACCTCGCGCGCGTCCGCGTCCTCCCCGCAGCTGCGCAGCACGGTCGCGAGGCGCTCGTACGGCTCCGGGACGTACTCCGGGGTCGCGGCCAGCACCCACTCCAGGCGCCGGGAGAGCGGGAAGTGGCCGTACGGGACGAGGTTCTCGTAGACGAAGCCGCCCATGGCCAGTCCGCCCGGGCCCGGCCAGCTGGTCGACACGTCGATCAGCGTCACGACCTTCGCGCCGTTGAGCACGACCCGGCCCTGTTCCGGACGCTCCGCGTTGAAGCGCAGCTCGGGCGTGGCGATCCGGCGCAGCGACAGCTCCTCCGGCCCGGCCAGGACGAACCGGGCCTTGTGCAGGTCCACCGCGTCCCCGAACCGCCCGTCGTCCAGCCGCACCGCGCCCCGGCACTCGAACACCTGGGCGCGTGTCCCGCGGGCCGGTCCGCCGCCGTGCGCGATGCCGTACGGGGGAGTGGTGCCCTGGTTGCCGGTCTCCAGGCTCACCCAGGCCTCGGTCATGTACAGCGTGCGCTCCACGCTGAGCTGCGGGGCGTTCAGCGCGCGCCGTCCGTCCACGGCCCGCAGTCGGCTGCCGCGCAGGCTCAGCGAGCCCCCGACGGTCGCCCCGCGCAGGCTCAGCTCGCCACGGGTCTCGATCATCTCGGCCTGCAGGTCCTGCGCCACCGACATCCCGTCGCCGACGAAGGCGCGGCCCCGCCGGTCGGGTCCCACGGAGAGCTGGCTGATCAGCAGGTCCGTGCCGATCTGGGCGTCGGTCAGCCGGATGCCCCGTTCGACCCGGCAGCGCGGCAGATGCAGATCCCCCTCCGTGTGCAGCCGTGCGGCGTCCAGTCTCGGTACCTGGCAGCCCACCATCCGCAGCGTCGTGAAGTGGCACTCCGGCAGCACGACCTCCTGCTCGAAGCGGCACCCCGTGAACTCCACGTACGGGGCCACCCTGCCGCCCGCCAGGTCCAGCTTCCCCGCGATCCGCACGCCCCGGAGCTTGAGCGCGGCCACCCGGCCCGGCCGGGCCGGCGGTCCGTCCAGGAGCAGGCGCGCCACCGTCCGCGCGTCGACGCTGCGCTCGGGGCCCCAGGCGTGCGGGGTGAAGGGGTCGTCGCGCACCGGATCGCGTGCGCGCAGGTCGTAGGTCGTGCCGTTGCGGAAGGACTGCCACATGCCGAGCTCGGCGGCGCTGAGGCCGTCGGGGATCTCTCCGTCGTGCGGTTCGGTCACTGCCTCACCTCCACGTGCGCGGAACCTCCCGCGCCTCGTAGTGCCGTTCTTCCCTTTGTGTGACGAACTGAACACTCTTGGTCAGCACGGACGGCCATGAGATGTATCAGCCAGTGATACGGGCGACCGGGCGCCGCAGGCGGTCTGAGAGAATTGCGGTGTGATCTCTCGAATCGATCTGCGCGGCACCGCCCTCCCCGAGGGCGGCGACCTGCGCGACCTGCTGCCCCGTGCCGAGTTCGACGTGGAAGCCGCCCTGGAGACGGTGCGGCCGATCTGCGAGGACGTACGCCATCGTGGCTCGGCGGCAGTGATCGAGTGGGGAGAGAAATTCGACGGCGTCCGCCCCGAGACGCTGCGGGTCCCGGCCGCCGCGATCACCGCCGCGCTGGAGGAGCTCGACCCCGCCGTGCGCGCGGCGCTGGAGGAGTCGATCCGCCGCGCCCGCCTCGTCCACCGCGAGCAGCGCCGCGCCACGCACACCACCCAGGTCGTCCCCGGCGGCACCGTCACCGAGAAGTGGGTGCCCGTCGAGCGCGTCGGGCTGTACGTGCCGGGCGGGCGCTCGGTCTACCCCTCGTCCGTCGTGATGAACGTCGTCCCGGCCCAGGAGGCGGGAGTCGAGGGCGTCGCCGTCGCCTCCCCGCCGCAGAAGGACTTCGGCGGCCTGCCCCACCCGACGATCCTGGCGGCCTGCGCCCTCCTCGGCGTCGACGAGGTGTACGCGGCCGGGGGGTCCCAGGCCGTCGCGATGTTCGCGTACGGCACCGCGGACTGCCTGCCCGTGAACCTCGTCACCGGCCCCGGCAACATCTACGTCGCCGCCGCCAAGCGCCTGCTCAAGGGCCGGATCGGCATCGACGCCGAGGCCGGGCCCACCGAGATCGCGATCCTCGCGGACGCGAGCGCCGACCCGGTGCACGTCGCCGCCGACCTCATCAGCCAGGCCGAGCACGACCCGATGGCCGCCGCCGTGCTCGTCACCGACTCCGAGGAACTGGCCGCCGCCACCGAGGCCGAGCTGGCCGCCCAGGTCGCCGTGACCAAGCACGTCCAGGACCGGATCGAACCGGCCCTGGCCGGCCGCCAGTCCGCGATCGTCCTGGTCGACGGCATCGAGGACGGCCTGAAGGTCGTCGACGCGTACGCCGCCGAGCACCTGGAGATCCAGACCGCCGACGCCGCCGCCGTCGCCGACCGGGTCCGCAACGCGGGGGCGGTCTTCGTCGGCCCGTACGCGCCCGTCTCCCTCGGCGACTACTGCGCCGGCTCCAACCACGTCCTGCCCACCGGCGGTTGCGCCTGCCACTCCTCGGGCCTGTCCGTGCAGTCCTTCCTGCGCGGCATCCACATCGTCGACTACACGCGGGACGCGCTCGCCGAGGTCGCCCACCACGTGGTGACCCTCGCCGAGGCGGAGGACCTCCCCGCCCACGGCGCCGCGCTCAAGGCAAGGTTCGGTTGGAAGGTGCCCCAGCAGTGACGAACGGCAACCCCTGGGACGAGCTGCCCATCCGCGACGAACTGCGCGGCCAGTCCCCGTACGGGGCGCCCCAGCTCGACGTGCCGGTCCGGCTCAACACCAACGAGAACCCCTACCCGCTGCCCGACGCGCTCGTCGACCGCATCGCCGAACGCGTCCGCGAGGCCGCCCGCGGCCTCAACCGCTACCCCGACCGCGACGCCGTGCGGCTCCGCACCGAGCTGGCCCGCTACCTCACCCGCACCGCCGGGCACGAGGTCGGCCCCGAGAACGTCTGGGCCGCCAACGGCTCCAACGAGGTCCTCCAGCAGCTCCTCCAGACCTTCGGCGGCCCCGGGCGCACCGCGATCGGCTTCGAACCCTCGTACTCGATGCACGCCCTCATCGCCCGGGGCACCGGCACCGGCTGGATCTCCGGGCCGCGCGACGCGGACTTCACCATCGACGTCGAGGCGGCGCGGAAGGCGCTCGCCGAGCACCGCCCCGACGTGGTCTTCATCACCTCGCCCAATAACCCCACCGGCACCGCCGTCGACGCGGACACCGTCGTCGAGCTGTACGACGCCGCCCAGGCCGCCGGACCGTCGATGGTCGTCGTGGACGAGGCGTACGGCGAATTCAGCCACCGCCCCTCGCTGCTCCCACTGCTGGAGGGCCGCCGCCACCTGGTGCTCTCCCGCACCATGTCCAAGGCGTTCGGTGCCGCCGGGCTGCGGCTCGGCTACTTCGCCGCCGACCCGGCCGTGGTCGACGCGGTCCAGCTGGTGCGGCTGCCGTACCACCTCTCCTCGATCACCCAGGCCACCGCGCTCGCCGCCCTGGAGCACACCGATACGCTGCTCGGGTACGTCGACCGGCTCAAGAGCGAGCGGGACCGGCTGGTGGACGGGCTGCGGGAGCTCGGCTTCGACGTCACCGACTCGGACGCCAACTTCGTCCAGTTCGGCCGCTTCACCGACAGCCACACCGCCTGGCGGCACATCCTCGACCGGGGCGTCCTGGTCCGGGACAACGGCGTACCGGGATGGCTGCGGGTCTCCGCGGGAACCCCCCAAGAGAACGACGCGTTCCTCGATGCGGTGCGCGAACTGAAGAAGGAGCACGACGCATGAGCCGCGTAGGCAGGGTGGAGCGGACCACCAAGGAGACCTCCGTACTCGTCGAGATCGACCTCGACGGCACCGGCAAGGTCGACGTCGCGACCGGTGTCGGCTTCTACGACCACATGCTCGACCAGCTCGGCCGGCACGGGCTGTTCGACCTCACGGTCAAGACCGACGGCGACCTCCACATCGACTCGCACCACACGATCGAGGACACCGCCCTCGCGCTCGGCGCCGCCTTCCGGCAGGCGCTCGGCGACAAGGTCGGCATCTACCGCTTCGGCAACTGCACCGTCCCGCTGGACGAGTCGCTCGCCCAGGTCACCGTCGACCTCTCCGGCCGCCCCTACCTGGTGCACACCGAGCCGGAGAAGATGGCGCCGATGATCGGCGAGTACGACACGACGATGACCCGGCACATCCTGGAGTCCTTCGTCGCCCAGGCGCAGATCGCCCTCCACGTCCACGTCCCGTACGGCCGCAACGCCCACCACATCGTGGAGTGCCAGTTCAAGGCGCTGGCCCGCGCCCTGCGCTACGCCAGCGAGCACGACCCGCGGGCCGCCGGCATCCTCCCGTCCACGAAGGGCGCCCTGTGACCGGCCTGAACACCGTGCTGATCGTCGTCGGCCTCTTCCTGGCCGGCGGCGTCTACTCCTTCTGGAAGCAGGGCATGCCCAAGGGCGTCGTCGTGCTCCTCGGAATCGGCTCCGTGATGTGCCTCGTGGCGGGCATCATGCGGATCCAGGGAATCTGGGACTGAGGTTCGACAGTGAGCGACAAGAAGAAGACCGTCGTCGTCTTCGACTACGGCTTCGGCAACGTGCGTTCCGCCGAGCGGGCCCTGGCCCACGTCGGCGCGGACGTCGAGATCACCCGTGACTTCGACACCGCGATGAACGCCGACGGACTGCTCGTCCCCGGCGTCGGCGCGTTCTCCGCCTGCATGGACGGGCTGAAGAAGGCCCGCGGTGAATGGGTCGTCGGCCGCAGGCTGGCCGGCGGCCGTCCCGTCATGGGCATCTGCGTCGGCATGCAGATCCTCTTCGAGCGGGGCATCGAGCACGGCGTCGAGACGGAGGGCCTCGACGAGTGGCCCGGCACCGTCGGGCCCCTCAAGGCCGACGTCGTCCCGCACATGGGCTGGAACACCGTCGAAGCCCCCGACGGCTCCCAGCTCTTCGCCGGCCTCGACGCCGACGCCCGGTACTACTTCGTGCACTCCTACGCGGCGCACGACTGGTCCCTCGAAGTCACCAACGCCAAGATCCGTGCCCCCAAGGTCACCTGGGCCACGCACGGAGAGCGGTTCGTGGCCGCCGTGGAGAACGGCGCGCTGTGGGCCACCCAGTTCCACCCCGAGAAGTCCGGCGATGCCGGCGCCCAGCTGCTGACCAACTGGATCGAGACGCTGTAATGCCGAAGCTTGAACTGCTCCCCGCCGTCGACGTCCGCGACGGCCAGGCCGTCCGCCTCGTCCACGGCGAGTCCGGCTCCGAGACCTCCTACGGCTCCCCGCTGGAGGCCGCCCTCGCCTGGCAGAGCGCCGGGGCCGAGTGGCTGCACCTCGTCGACCTGGACGCCGCCTTCGGCACCGGCGACAACCGCGCGCTGATCGCCGAGGTGGCCGGTGCCATGGACATCAAGGTCGAGCTCTCCGGCGGCATCCGCGACGACGCCTCGCTCGCCGCCGCCCTCGCCACCGGCTGCCGCCGCGTCAACCTCGGCACCGCCGCCCTGGAGACCCCCGAGTGGGTCGCCAAGGTCATCGCCGAGCACGGCGACCAGATCGCCGTCGGCCTCGACGTCCGCGGCACCACCCTGCGCGGCCGGGGCTGGACCCGCGACGGCGGCGACCTCTACGAGACACTCGCCCGGCTCGACTCCGAGGGCTGCGCCCGCTACGTCGTCACCGACATCGCCAAGGACGGCACGCTCCAGGGCCCCAACCTGGAACTCCTGAAGAACGTCTGCGCCGCCACCGACAAGCCCGTCGTGGCCTCCGGAGGCGTCTCCTCGCTCGACGACCTGCGGGCCATCTCCTCGCTCGTCCCCGAGGGCGTCGAGGGCGCGATCGTCGGCAAGGCGCTCTACGCCAAGGCGTTCACCCTGGAAGAGGCACTCGAGGCGGTCTCCGGATGACGGACTCCGTACGCCGCGTCTCCTCGGGCGGACCCTGGGAGGAGAAGTTCGGCTACTCCCGCGCGGTACAGCTGCCGAACGGACTCGTCCTGGTCTCGGGCTGCACGTCCGTGGTCGACGGCGAGATCTCCGAGGGCGGTCCGTACGAGCAGGCCGTCGCCTCCTTCCAGCTCGCCTTCGACGCCCTGAAGCAGGTCGGACTCGGCCGTGAGGACGTCGTCCGCACCCGGATGTACATCACGCACGCCCGGGACGCAGACGAGGTGGGCCGCGCCCACAAGGAGCTGTTCGACGACGTCCGCCCCGCCGCCTCCATGATCGTCGTGTCCGGCTTCGTCGACCCCTCCCTGGTCGTCGAGGTCGAGGTCGAGGCCTACCGGGCAGGTGAGCGATGACCCTCGCCGTACGGGTCATCCCGTGCCTGGACGTGGACGACGGCCGCGTCGTCAAGGGCGTCAACTTCCAGAACCTGCGCGACGCCGGCGACCCCGTCGAGATGGCCAAGCTGTACGACGCCGAGGGCGCCGACGAGCTGACCTTCCTCGACATCACCGCCTCCAGCAAAGACCGCGAGACCACCTACGACGTGGTGCGCCGCACCGCCGAGCAGGTCTTCATCCCGCTCACCGTGGGCGGCGGGGTCCGCACCCCCGACGACGTCGACAAGCTGCTGCGCGCGGGGGCCGACAAGGTCGGGGTCAACACCGCGGCCATCGCCCGTCCCGAGCTGATCCGGGAGATCGCCGAACGCTTCGGACGCCAGGTCCTCGTGCTCTCCGTCGACGCCCGCCGCACCCCCGAGGGCACCTTCGAGGTGACGACACACGGAGGCCGCAGGAGCACCGGCATCGACGCCGTCGAGTGGGCGCACCGGGCCGCCGAGCTCGGTGCCGGGGAGATCCTGCTCAACTCGATGGACGCCGACGGCACCAAGGACGGCTACGACACCGAGATGATCGAGGCGGTACGGGCACACGTCAGCGTCCCCGTCATCGCCTCCGGTGGCGCGGGCCGGCTCCAGGACTTCGCGCCCGCCGTCGACGCGGGTGCCGACGCGGTCCTGGCCGCGTCCGTCTTCCACTTCGGTGACCTGCGGATCTCCGAGGTGAAGAGCGCGCTGAGTCAGGCCGGACACCCGGTGCGCTGACGCCCCGGGGGCGGCGGCCGGTCACGGAGACCGGCGATCTCGCCGATGTCCGCACCCGGGACGCACCGCCAGAGTGGCGACCGCCAACGAAGGACGGCGGTTACCCTCGCGGTGCGCCCCGGGGCCCTGGACGACGGGCCCCGAGGGGAGCCGCGTTGTGGTTCTGCCACGACCGAGAGGACCCCCCTCGTGCAGCAGCACCTCCCCTCCGGCGACATCTCCCCGCGTCACCACCGGGTGTCGAAGAGCCGCTCCCGCACCGTCAAGGGTGCCCTGGCCGCCGCGGCCGCCACCGCCGGTCTGCTCCTGTCGCTGATCCCCGGCGGGGCCCAGGCCGCCGACAACCCCTACGAGCGCGGTCCGGCGCCGACCACGTCGAGCATCGAGGCGCTCCGCGGCCCGTACGCCACGTCCCAGACGTCGGTGTCCTCACTGAGCGTCAGAGGATTCGGCGGCGGCACGATCTACTACCCGACGTCCACCGCGGACGGCACCTTCGGCGCGATCGCCGTCTCACCCGGCTTCACCGCCTACCAGTCGAGCATCGCCTGGCTCGGTCCGCGGCTCGCGTCGCAGGGATTCGTCGTCTTCACCATCGACACCAACACGACGCTGGACCAGCCCGCCAGCCGTGGTGACCAACTGCTGGCCGCGCTGGACTACCTGACGCAGCAGAGCTCGGTGCGCAGCCGCGTCGACGCCTCCCGGCTCGGTGTGATGGGCCACTCGATGGGCGGCGGGGGCACCCTGGAGGCCGCGAAGGACCGTCCGTCGCTCCAGGCCGCGATCCCGCTGACCGGCTGGAACCTGGACACCACCTGGCCCGAGCTGAAGACCCCGACCATGGTCATCGGCGCGGACGGCGACACGATCGCCCCCGTCCTCACGCACTCCAAGCCGTTCTACAACTCCCTGCCCGGCTCGCTGGACAAGGCGTACCTGGAGCTGCGGGGAGCCACCCACTTCACCCCGAACACCTCCGACACCACGATCGCGAAGTACAGCATCTCGTGGCTGAAGCGCTTCATCGACAACGACACCCGCTACGAGCAGTTCCTCTGCCCGCTGCCGTCGGCGAGCCTGACGATCGCGGAGTACCGGGGCAACTGCCCGCACACCTCCTGATCCGGGGGACTACGGGCCGGGCCGCGCGTACCGCGGTCCGGCCCCTTCGCGCGCCGCCGGTCCCCGACAGGCCCTCAGTCCTCGGACAGGAACCGGGCGATGGCCCCGGCGAACCCCGCATCGCGTACGACACCCAGATGGTCCCCGGGCAGCAGCGCCAGCTCCGCTTTCGCGATCGCGCCGGCCAGCACCCCGGGGCGCTCGGCCAGCGGGTCGCTCTCCCCGGCCAGCACCAGCGTCGGCACCGTGATCCGGTCCAGCGGGAGCGCGCCCCGGTGGACCGACCGGACCTGCGCGGCCAGCGCCAGGCGGTCCGAACCCGTGGCGTCCGCCAGGATCCGGAAACCCCGCGTCCGTTCCGGGGCGTGCGCCACGTCCTCGGCGGTCAGCGCGGCCGCCACCAGCTCCGGCGGCATCACCCGGGTGTCCAGGCCGCCCACCTCCACCGCACCGGCACCGATCCCGCCGACCACCAGACGGCTGATCCGGGCGTCCTCGGCGGCCGCGAGCAGGGCCACCACGGCCCCCATCGAGTAGCCGGCCACCTGCACCCGGTCCGCGCCGACACGATCGATCAGCAGACGCACGTCACGGGCCATCAGCGCCTCGCCGTAGAAGGCGTCGTCGTGCGGCTTGTCGGAGTCGCCGTGACCCCGCGCGTCCGGCGCGTACACCCGGCGCCCCCGCGACACCAGCGCCTCGACGACGCCCGGCCCCTCCCAGTTCAGCCGGGCGTGGGCGGCGAAGCCGTGCAGGAGCACCACCGGGGGCAGGGCGGAGCCGGGCCCCCGCGACCAGGTCCGGTAGCGCAGGGTCAGACCGTCATGGGTACGCAGGGCATCAGTCATGCGCCGACGCTACGGGCAGCGGCGCCCCGGACCGCCCCCGACTGTGCCGGCGCACAGCCCGGGACGCGTCCCGTTGGGAGCCCGCACCGCACCCGGCCGCCCGGGAACCCGGAGCGGACGCGCGCCTTCCGACACTGTTCACGCGGAAGTAACGTCGAAGCGTGACCCCATCGACGACCGTGCGCAGTCCGCTCCGGCTGTACGGCCGCAGTGGTGAACTCGCCCTGCTGGAAGCCCTGTCGGCCCGGGTGCGGGCGGGGGACGGCGGAGCGCTCGTGCTGGCCTCGCCGCCCGGCCTCGGGCGCAGCGCCCTGCTGGACCACGCTGTCGCCGGCCACCGCGGCCCCGTGCTCCGCGCCGCGGGCACCCCCGCCGAACAGCGGCTGCCCTACAGCGGGGTGCACACCCTGCTCTGCTCCGCGCCGGGACCCCTGCCCGTGCCGCCGGACCGGCTCCCGGGCTCCGGGACCACCCCCGGCGGGCTCCTCGGCCTGCTGCGGCGGCTGGGCGCCGAGGCGCCGCTGCTCGTCTGCGTCGACGACGCCCACGCCTGGGACCCCGACTCCCGCGCCGCGCTCGGCTTCGCCGCCCGCAGGCTCGGGGCGGGCAGCCGCGTCGCCGTGCTCATCGGCTGCGCCGACGAGACCGCCTTCGCCGGGCTGCCCGCCCTGCGCCTCGGCCCGCTCGACGACGACGCCTCGGCGGCTCTCCTGGACCGGCTCACCGAGACCACGGGCGACCTCGACCCCGTCGTGCGCGGCGAACTCCTGCGCGAGGCCGCCGGGAACCCCCGGCTGCTGTCCGGGCTCGTCGGCCGCCTCACCCCCGACCAGCTGGCCGGACGCACCGCGCTGCCCTACCCGCTGCCCGGCGCCGAAGGCGTCCTGGACTCCTACGCCGCCCACCTCGACGGCCTCGCCCCGGCCACCCGGACCCTGCTGCTGCTGGCCGCCGCGGCCCAGGAGCACGAACCCGACGGGGCGGGCTCCGACTTCGCCCTGCTGCTGCGGGCGGCGGCCCGCGCCGGGCTCGCCCCCGCCCACCTCGACCGGCTCCTTCTCACCCCCGCCGGCGCACTCCAGCTCACCGGCGGGCGCGTGCACTTCAGCCACCCGCTGCTGCGCCGCGCGGTCCTGCACCGGGCGGCGCCCGGCCACCGCCGGGCCGCACACGAACTGCTCGCCGCCCTGCTCGACGGCCCCGGCGGTCCCGCGCTGCCCGCACTCGTCCAGCGGGCCTCGGCCGCCCCCGGCCCGGACACCGCACTCGCCGCACGGCTGGAAGCGGCGGCGGCCGCCCCCCGGCCGCACGCCGAACGGTCGGCCGCCCTGGCCCGCGCCGCCACCCTGTCCACCGACGGCCCCCGGCGCGCCGCCCGCTTCGCCGCCGCCGCCGAACAGGCCCGGCTGGCCGGCGACGCCGGCCGGGCCCGCGCCCTGCTGGCCCGCGTCGGCGCCGACCCCGCCCAGGGAGCCGCGCCCTGCGTACGGGGCATGCTCGCCCTGCGGGACGGACCGGCGGCGGACGCCCACGCGGCGCTCCTCACCGCCGCCGCGCTGCTCGCCCCGCACGATCCGCGCCGCACCCTGGACGCGCTTCTCGGGGCGGCGCAGGCCGCCTGGGACATGGGCGACGCCATCGCCTACCTGGACGCCATGACCCGTGTCCCGCCCGCCGCGGCCGACCGGCCCACGGCGTGGTACCGGGCCGGGATGTGCGCCGTACTCGCCGGCCGCACCGACCGGGGCCACGCTCTGCTGCGGTGCTGCCTGGACAACGCCGAACGCGCCGACGACCCGTACGAGCTGCTGCGGGCCCTGGTCTCGGCCCTCGTGCTGGGCGAGGTCGACGCGGCCTGCCGGGCCGGGGCCCGCGCCCTGGCCGCCGTACGCACCCGGGGCCCCGACGCCCTGCTTCCGCAGGCCCTGGAACAGCTCGCCTACGCCGAACTGCGGGCCGGCCGGCACGCCAGGGCACGCGCCCACGCCTTGGAGGGGCTGCACGCCGCCCGGCGCACCGGGCAGCCCAACGCCGCCACCCATCTGCACGCCGTCCTCGCGCTCGCCGCCTCCGTCGAAGGGCCCGCCGAGGCCTGTGCCGCCCACGCCGACACCGCGCTGGCCGGGGCCGGCCCGCACGGTCTGACCCAGGCGGCCACCCTCGCCACCTGGGCCGTCGCCCGCGCCGACCTGGCGGCCGGACGGCCCGGCGAGGCGGCCGCCCGGCTCGGTCCGCTGGTCCGCCCCGGACCCCGCACCGGGCACTTCGCCACCCGGCTGCTCGCCGTCCCCTGCTACGTCGAGGCGATGGTGCTCTCCGGCCGCGCCGACGAGGGGGCTCCCGAACTGGCGTCGGCCGTACGGGAATTCACCTTGTGGACCGCGCGGACCACCGATCCGCAGACCCCCGCGCAGCTCGCCCGGTGCCATGCGCTGCTGGCCCCGCCCGAGGAGGCGGCCGCCCGGTACGAGCAGGCTCTGGCCCACCACGACCGGGCCGGCGGCGACTTCGAGCGGGCCCGTACCCAGCTCCTGTACGGCCAGTCGCTGCGCCGCCGGCGCCGCACCCGGGAAGCGCGCGGGCCGCTGCGGGACGCCCTGGTCGCCTTCCAGCGCTGCTCGGCCCGGGTGTGGGCCGACCGGGCGGGCGGGGAGCTCCGGGCGGCGGGTGAGGCCGTCGACACGCCGGACCGGGACGGGCGCGGGTCCGCGCCGCTGACGGGTCTCACGCCTCAGCAGCAGCGGATCGCCCGCTACGTGGCCGAGGGCGCCACCAACCGCGAGGTGGCGGTCCGGCTCTCGGTGAGCCCGCGGACCGTCGACCACCATCTGCGCAACGTCTTCGCGGCGTTGGGGGTGCGCTCGCGGACGGAGCTGGCCAGGCTGCTGGACCGCTGACGCCCGGCGTCCTCGTGGGCAGGGGTTGCGGGACCGTGACGAGAAGAAGAGTGCAGACCCCTAGGTACCGACCGGGCGGTATGCCATTCTGCGGTCGTCAGGATCATTCGGTGCGCGGCCGCCCGACGCCGGGCCCGGCGCGCACCGGGCCGGCGTGCCCGCAGCCGGCCGATTCCCGGTGGAGGCCGCCATGCCACAGGTCGTACGTTCACGGATCAGGGCGCTGCACGGACCGCCCTCCGTCGCACCGCTGCCGCACCGCTTCCGCTCCCTGGCCGGCCGCGAGGCGGTCACCGTGCTCCACCGGGCGGCCCGGGTGCTGCTGGACGCGCTGCCGGAACTCACGGACCGGCTCGTCGAGGCACTGCGGGAGCAGGAACCGGCCTACCGCACGGTCATCGAGGCGGCACCCGCCGAGATCTGGCAGGAGGTCCACCACTCGCTCCGGCACAACGTCGCCTCCCTCGTCCGGCCCAGGGAGTGCCGGGAGGCCGCCCACCGCACCTCCCGGTGGATCGGCGAGACCCGCGCCGCCGAGGGCGTCCCGCTGGACGCCGTGCTGCACGCCTTCCGGATGGGCGGCGCGATGGTCTGGCAGGACCTGGTCGACGAGACCGCCCGGCGCCACCCCGAGGACATCCGGCTGCTGGTCCATGTCGCCGCGGACGTATGGAACTTCGTCGACGAGCACTGCGGGGTGGTGGCCGAGGCGTACCGGCGGACCGAGCGGCGGCTGGCCTGGCGCCGGGAGAACCGGCAGCGCCTGCTGACGGCGGCGCTCCTGGACGGCACCGCCCGGATCGCCGACCTGCCGGACGCGGCGGCCGCCCTGGGGCTCGAGGCGCACGGGCGGTACGCGGTGCTGGCGGTCGCCACCACCCACCGCACCCCGCACGGCACGGACCGGCCGCCGCTCGTCCTGGCCGGGGGGAGGACGGCGCTCTGGCACTCGGCGGACGACGCGGAACTGGCGATCGTCCCGCTGGAGGGCGGTCCGGGGGACGACACGGGGGAGCCGGACCCCCGGGTGCCGGACGGACGGGACGAACTCGCCTCGCTGGCAGCCGCGTCGGCGGCGGCACCCGGGACGCGCATCGGGATCAGCTCCGCCGTCGAGGGGCTCGCGGCGATCGGTGACGCCCGGCGGCTCGCGGACACCGCGCTGCGGGCGTGCCCGGCGACCGGCGGCACGATCCTGCTCGACGAGCACCTGCCGGCCGCCCTCGTCGTGTCGACGCCCGCGCTCGGCACCGCGCTCGCCGACCGGGTCCTGGGACCGCTCGACCGGCTCGACCCGGCGGACCGGGACGTGCTCATCGGGACGCTGACCGCGTGGCTGGACTCCGACGGGTCGGCACAGCGGGCGGGTGCGCGGCTGTACTGCCACCGCAACACGGTGCTGAACCGGCTGCGGAGGTTCGAGCAGCTGACGGGCCGCTGCCTGACGCGGCCCTCGGACGCGGTGGAGGTCTCCCTGGCACTGGCGGCGCGGCGACTGCTGGCGGGATGAGGCGGGGCGGCCGGGGCGCGTCAGGCGCCGAACAGGCCGCCGGGCCCTCGGGGCGCGTCCGGTCCGGCCCGCGGCACCCCGAGGCCCGGTCCCTTGTGCGCTGCCCTGCCCGACGGCGTACGACGGGACCTCACGCAGGCGAACCCTAGAGGCCGAGTTCCGCCGTGTGCAGCCGGGCCAGCGCGTCCTGGTCGCCGTCCAGCTCCACCCGGGCCGCGTCCTGCCGCCCCGCCGCGAACAGCAGCAGCTCACCCGGCTCGCCGGTCACCGTCACCACCGGGGCGCCCTTGTGGGCCACCACCGTCTGGCCGTCCGGGCGCCGCAGCACCAGACCCACCGGGGCGCGGCGCCCCATCATCCGGGCCGTCTTCTCGGTGCGCGACCACAGCACGTCGGCGAAGACCGGGTCCAGCTCGCGCCGCGACCAGTCGGGCTGGGCCCGGCGCACGTCCTCCGCGTGGATGTAGAACTCCACGGTGTTGGCCGCCTCGTCGATCTGCTTCAGGCCGAAGGGCGACATCCGGGGCGGCCCCGTACGGATGAGCTGGATCAGTTCCTCGTACGGCTTCTCGGTGAACTCGGCCTGCACCCGCTCCAGCCGGTTCTTCAGCGCGCCCAGCAGGATCCCGCCGGCCGCGTCCGCCCGGCGCTCGCGCACCACGACGTGGGCGGCCAGGTCCCGGGTCCTCCAGCCGTTGCACAGGGTCAGGGCCTCGGGACCCGCCGCTTCCAACAGGTCGGCGAGCAGAAGACGTTCACGCTTCGCATGGGTCGACATGCCCGCCAGCGTACGACCGGGGCACGCCGTCCGCCCAGTGGACGCGCGCCCGGAAGCCGCCGTCCGGCGCGGCACAATGGGCGTATGACCAGCACGCCCGGCCCCGCACCCGCCAGCAACCTCGACCCGGCCGTCGCCGCCCGTCTCAAGCGCGGCCCCGACGGACTCGTCCCCGCCATCGCGCAGCAGTACGACACCGGTGAGGTGCTCATGCTCGGCTGGATGGACGACGAGGCGCTGCACCGCACCCTGACCACGGGCCGCTGCACCTACTGGTCCCGCAGCCGCCAGGAGTACTGGGTCAAGGGCGACACCTCCGGCCACGTCCAGCGGGTGAAATCCGTCGCCCTGGACTGCGACGCCGACACCGTCCTGGTGAAGGTCGACCAGACGGGCGCGGCCTGCCACACCGGCGACCGCACCTGCTTCGACGAGGACGTCCTCCCGCTCACCGGGCCCCGGTAAGGTCAGCCGCCATGGATCTCGAGACCTTCCGCAAGCTCGCCGTCGACCGGCGCGTCATCCCCGTCAGCCGCCGGCTCCTCGCGGACGGTGACACCCCGGTCGGGCTCTACCGCAAGCTCGCGGCCGAGCGCACCGGTACCTTCCTCCTCGAATCCGCGGAGAACGGCCGCACCTGGTCCCGTTTCTCCTTCATCGGGGTCCGCAGCGCCGCCACCCTCACCGTCCGCGACGGACAGGCCCACTGGATCGGCACCCCGCCGGTCGGCGTCCCCCTCGACGGCGACCCGCTGCACGCCCTGCGCGTCACCGTGGAGGCGCTCCACACCCCCCGCGACCTCGTCGGCGACGCCGGGCTGCCGCCCTTCACCGGGGGCATGGTCGGCTACCTCGGCTACGACGTCGTACGCCGGCTGGAGAAGATCACCGAGCACGGCGGCGACGACCTGGGACTGCCCGAGCTGACCATGCTGCTCACCTCGGACCTCGCCGTGCTGGACCACGGCGACGGCACCGTCCTCCTGATCGCCAACGCGATCAACCACAACGACACGGACACCGGCGTCGACGAGGCGTACGCGGACGCCGTCGCCCGGCTCGACGCCATGGAGCGCGACCTTTCACGGCCGGTGGAGAACGCCCCCGCCGCCCTCCCGCCCTCCGAGCTCCCGCCGTACACCGCCCGGTGGGGCGGGCAGGACTACCGGGACGCCGTCGACGACGTCAAGGAGCGCATCAGGGCCGGCGAGGCCTTCCAGGTGGTGCCCTCCCAGCGCTTCGAGACCCCGTGCACCGCCTCCGCCCTGGACGTCTACCGGGTGCTGCGCGCCACCAATCCGTCGCCGTACATGTACCTCCTGCGCCTGGACGGGTTCGACGTCGTCGGCTCCAGCCCCGAGGCACTGGTCAAGGTCGAGGACGGCCGGGCGATGGTCCACCCGATCGCCGGGACCCGGCACCGCGGCGCCACCCCGCAGGAGGACCAGGCGCTCGCCGAGGAACTCCTCGCCGACCCCAAGGAGCGCGCCGAGCACCTGATGCTCGTCGACCTCGGCCGCAACGACCTGGGCCGCGTCTGCGCACCCGGCAGCGTCGAGGTCGTCGACTTCATGTCCGTCGAGCGCTACTCGCACGTGATGCACATCGTCTCCACCGTCACCGGACGCGTCGCCGAGGACCGCAGCGCCTTCGACGTCCTCACCGCCTGCTTCCCCGCGGGAACCCTCTCCGGCGCCCCCAAACCGCGCGCCCTCCAGATCATCGAGGAGCTCGAACCCACCCGCCGCGGGCTCTACGGCGGCTGCGTCGGCTACCTGGACTTCGCCGGGGACTCCGACACCGCCATCGCCATCCGGACCGCGCTGCTGCGCGACGGCACCGCCTACGTCCAGGCCGGGGCCGGTGTCGTCGCCGACTCCGACCCCGCCGCCGAGGACACCGAGTGCCGCAACAAGGCCGCCGCGGTGCTGCGCGCGGTGCACACGGCGAACCGCCTCCGCTCCGGTTCGGGCGGTGAGGGATAGTGGGGTACGTGAGTGCCGTCCCCGTACCCCAGCCCCGTGCCCGAGCCGCCTCGGCGCCCGACAGCCCCGGAAGCCGCCGCAGCCTGGCAGCAGGCCTGCTGCTCGGGGCGGCCGGCGCCACCGTCGTCCTCCTCGCCTCCGGGCGGACCTGGGCCGAGGGGAAGGCGGCCGTCGGCGGCGGCACCCTCCCGCTCAGCGCGGACGGCCGGGACGTCACCGGCCTGCCCGCCGCCCTCGCCGTGGTCGGTCTCGCGGCCCTCGTGGCGGTCTTCGCCGTCCGGGGCCCCGGACGCCTGGTCGTCGCCGGCCTGCTGGCCGTCAGCGGCCTCGGCGCCGGACTGAGCGCCTGGGCCGGCGCCTCGGACAGCGACGCGCTGAACGAGAAGGCCGCCCAGACCACCGGCAACACCGCGACCACCGTCGACGCCCTCAGCCACACCGCCTGGCCCTACCTCACGGCCGCCGGAGGACTGCTGATCCTGCTCGCCGGCCTGCTCGCCCTGCGCTACGGCCGCCGCTGGCCCGCCATGTCGGGCCGGTACGAACGGGACGGGACGCCGCGCCCCCGCAAGGCCCCCCGCACCGCCCCGGACCCCGACCGCCCCGAGGACCTGTGGAAGGCACTGGACCGCGGCGAGGACCCGACGCGCGAGGTATGACCCCCACCTCACGTCCTACCGGCCCGTACGGGACAATGGCAGTGAGCTTTCTGTACAGCGATACCTTCAGCGCAACACCAACGAGGAGCAACTCATGGCGGGCAGCAGCCACGGACACACCCCGGCCGCCTGGACCGGTGTCATCATCTCCTTCATCGGCTTCTGCGTCGCCGGAGTCTTCATGGTGGCGGCGAGCCCGGCCGGCTTCTGGGCCGGCATCGGCGTGGTCCTCCTCGGCGGAGTCGTCGGTTTCGCCATGAAGAGCGCGGGCCTCGGCATGCCGAAGGAGTCCGACGACCTGGCCGCCGCCCGGTCCCGCGCGGCCCGGGCCCAGACCACGAGCTGAGGACCGTACCGGCAGGACACGACGCGAGGCGCGGCCCCGGTGGGCTGCGCCTCTCCGCGTCAGCGGGGACAATCGCCGGGTGGACGCCTCAGCTTCTTCCCCCGCCGCCCCGGACCCGGCCCCCGCGCCCCGCACACCGGCCACCCCGGGGCCGCCGTACCCGGCGGCCCCAGCCCCCGTCTCCCGGCTGCGCCGGATCCTCACCCCCGTCGGTGTCATGGCGGCCGTCGTCGGCGCCTTCGGCTACGTGGCCACGGTCGACCCCAACGAGCCCGGCCACTACCCGGTCTGCCCCATGCTCCGGCTCACGGGGATCCTCTGTCCCGGCTGCGGCGGCCTGCGCAGCGCCCACGCCTTCGCCCACGGCGACCTCGTCACGGCACTGGGTGCCAACGCCCTGGCCGTCGCCGGATACGCCGTCTTCGCGGCGGTGTGGCTGCTGTGGACGGTCCGGGCCGTTCGCGGGCAGCCCCTGCGGATCGGCCTCGCGCCCCGCTACTGGTGGGGCGTCGGCGCGGTGCTGCTGCTCTTCTCCGTCGTCCGGAATCTGCCGTTCGGGTCGGCGCTGGCACCGTGAACGCCCAGCTGATGGGATGTCCCGACGCCGGATGCGGACCCAGGGCGCTCCTGCGGATACCATCGATACGGCTGATCCTGTCCCATCACCGTCCCGGAAGGGGGCCGCTCGCGTGAGTGTGCTCGACGAGATCATCGACGGCGTCCGCGCCGACCTCGCGGAGCGACAGGCGCGCGTCAGCCTCGACGAGCTCAAGGAACGCGCCGCGCGTGCTCCCCAGGCCAAGGACGGAGTCGCCGCGCTGCGCGGCGAGGGCGTGACCGTCATCTGCGAGGTCAAGCGCTCCAGCCCCTCCAAGGGGGCCCTGGCCGCCATCGCCGACCCGGCCGCGCTCGCCGCGGACTACGAGGCCGGCGGCGCGTCCGTCATCTCGGTCCTCACCGAGGAGCGCCGCTTCGGCGGATCGCTCGCCGACCTGGAGGCCGTCCGCGCCAAGGTCGACATCCCGGTCCTGCGCAAGGACTTCATCGTCACCTCGTACCAGCTGTGGGAGGCGCGCGCGTACGGCGCCGACCTCGCCCTGCTGATCGTCGCCGCCCTCGACCAGGAGGCCCTCGTCTCACTGATCGAGCGCGCCGAGTCGATCGGTCTCACTCCGCTCGTCGAGGCGCACGACGAGGAGGAGGCGGAGCGCGCCGTGGACGCCGGGGCGAAGATCATCGGTGTCAACGCGCGCAACCTGAAGGACCTCAAGGTCGACCGCTCCACCTTCGAGCGGGTCGCCCCGGAGATCCCCGACCACATCGTCAAGGTCGCCGAGTCCGGTGTCCGGGGACCGCACGACCTGATCGCGTACGCCAACGCCGGCGCCGACGCGGTGCTGGTGGGCGAGTCCCTCGTCACCGGCCGCGACCCCCGGGCCGCGGTCGCCGACCTGGTCGCCGCCGGCGCCCACCCCGCACTCCGGCACGGACGGGGCTGACCGGCACCGTGCCCACCGTCCGCCCCGCGCCCCGGATCGGGGGCCTGTGCTCCGCACCGGCCCCGGATCCGCACGCCCCCCTGGCACGCGGCTGCCGCCCTCGCGGCTGCCGCGCCCCTGCCCGGCGGGTGCACGGGCGGCGTGTGCGGTACGTCATCGGGGACGAGCCGGGACAGGTCAACGGCATGCGATGGCGCACGGGGTCCGCGCCGTAGCGAGCCCCGGCCGTCGCACCCCTCCCGGTGACCCACTCCCGGTCACCGGAAAGGTCCTGCACGCCCCACCACGCCGCCCCGTCCGGGCCGGCGTGGCGCTCCGCGCGCGGCGCATACGGTGAATCCATCCGCTGCACGCCCAAGGAGCACGCCCCACCATGACGTCCGACTTCTTCATCCCGGATCCCGAAGGTCTGATCCCCAGCGCCGAAGGCTATTTCGGCGCGTTCGGCGGCAAGTTCATCCCGGAGGCGCTGGTCGCCGCCGTGGACGAGGTGGCCGTCGAGTACGACAAGGCCAAGGCCGACCCCGCCTTCGCCGCCGAGCTCAACGCGCTGATGGTCGACTACACCGGCCGGCCCAGCGCGCTGACCGAGGTCCGGCGCTTCGCCGAGCACGCCGGGGGAGCCCGGGTCTTCCTCAAGCGCGAGGACCTGAACCACACCGGCTCCCACAAGATCAACAACGTACTCGGCCAGGCCCTCCTCACCCGCCGCATGGGCAAGACCCGGGTCATCGCGGAGACCGGAGCCGGCCAGCACGGCGTCGCCACGGCCACCGCCTGCGCCCTCTTCGGGCTCGAATGCACCATCTACATGGGCGAGATCGACACCGAGCGGCAGGCGCTGAACGTGGCGCGGATGCGGATGCTCGGCGCCGAGGTCGTCGCCGTGAAGTCCGGCTCCAGGACCCTCAAGGACGCCATCAACGAGGCGTTCCGCGACTGGGTCGCCAACGTCGACCGCACGCACTACCTCTTCGGCACCGTCGCGGGACCCCACCCCTTCCCCGCGATGGTCCGCGACTTCCACCGTGTGATCGGCGTCGAGGCCCGCCGCCAGATCCTCGAACGGGCCGGCCGTCTGCCGGACGCCGCCATCGCCTGCGTCGGCGGCGGCTCCAACGCCATCGGCCTCTTCCACGCCTTCATCCCCGACGCGGGCGTCCGGCTCGTCGGCTGCGAGCCGGCCGGGCACGGCGTGGAGACCGGCGAGCACGCGGCGACCCTCACCGCGGGCGAGCCCGGCATCCTGCACGGCTCCCGCTCCTACGTCCTCCAGGACGACGAGGGCCAGATCACCGAGCCGTACTCCATCTCGGCCGGTCTGGACTACCCGGGCATCGGCCCGGAGCACGCCTACCTCAAGGACGTCGGACGCGGCGAGTACCGCGCGGTGACCGACGACGCCGCCATGCGGGCCCTGCGGCTGCTGTCCCGCACCGAGGGCATCATCCCGGCCATCGAGAGCGCGCACGCGCTGGCCGGAGCCCTGGAGGTCGGGAAGGAGCTCGGCACCGACGGACTGATCCTGGTCAACCTGTCCGGCCGGGGCGACAAGGACATGGACACCGCCGCCCGGTACTTCGGCCTGTACGACGGCGCCGACGCGGTCGTCGAGGCCGACGTGGCCGACGGAGACGTGGAGGTCACCAAGTGAGCGGCAACCGGGAACTGCTGAGTACGACCCTGGCGAAGGCGGCCTCCGAGGACAGGGCGGCGCTCATCGCCTACCTGCCCGGCGGCTTCCCGACCGTCGACGGCGGCATCGCGGCGGTCAAGGCCGCCGTCGCGGGCGGCGCCGACGTCATCGAGGTGGGCCTGCCGCACAGCGACCCGGTGCTCGACGGACCGGTCATCCAGACCGCCGACGACATCGCGCTGCGCGGCGGCGTCAGGATCGCCGACATCATGCGCACCGTCCGGGAGGCGTACGAGGCGACGGGGACCCCGATCCTCGTCATGACGTACTGGAACCCGATCGACCGCTACGGCGTGGAACGCTTCACCGCCGAGCTCGCCGAGGCGGGCGGCGCCGGGTGCATCCTGCCCGACCTGCCCGTCCAGGAGTCCGCGCTGTGGCGCGAGCACGCCGAGAAGCACTCCCTGGCCACCGTCTTCGTCGTCGCGCCGAGCAGCAAGGACGAGCGGCTCGCGGAGATCACGGCCGCCGGCTCCGGCTTCGTCTACGCCTCGTCCCTGATGGGCGTCACCGGTACCCGGGAGTCCGTCGGCGAGCAGGCCCAGGAGCTCGTGCGGCGCACCCGCGCCACCAGGGGCGAGCTGCCCGTCTGCGTCGGCATCGGGGTCTCCACCCGCGAGCACGCACGACAGGTCGCGGGCTTCGCCGACGGGGTGATCGTCGGCTCGGCCTTCGTCAAGCGGATGCTGGACGCGCCGGACGAGGCCGCGGGCCTGGAAGCCGTCCGCGCGCTGGCGGGCGAACTCGCCGAAGGTGTTCGAAAGCGCTGAGCAAGATCGTCACCCGTATGGGTGGACCTGGGACCGGGGAGGCGCTGAGGCGCCTCCCCGGTTCGTTTGTGCGGTGTGAGCGAGAACCAAGAGCCGAAGAGGGCCGCGCGAGAGCGGCTCGCCCAGCAGCGTGAGCTGGACCGGGCACGCGAGCGCCGCCGCCGTACGCTGATCGTCGCGACCGCCGTCGTGGGCGTGCTGGCGCTGGCCGCCGTCGTGGGCCTGATCGCCGCCAACGCGGGCAAGGACGACCCGGACACCGAGGCCGGGCCGGCGGTCACCCCGTCCGGCGCGACCGGGAAGGACGGCCTGGCCCTCCAGGTCGGCGCCGACGACGCCCCGTCCACGCTCACCATCTGGGAGGACTTCCGCTGCCCGGTCTGCGCCCAGTTCGAGAACGCCTTCCGGGACACGATCACGGACCTGGCCCGGAGCGGGCAGATCAAGGTGGAGTACCACCTGGCCACGATCATCGACGGCAACCTCGGCGGGAGCGGCTCCCTGCGCGCCGCCAACGCGGCCGCCTGCGCCCAGGACGTCGGCAGGTTCGCCCCGTACCACGACGTCCTCTACCGCAACCAGCCCGCCGAGACCGACGACGCCTTCGGCAGGAACAGCAAGCTGATCGAGCTGGCGCGGGGCGTGGACGGCCTGGACACACCGGCCTTCCGCGGCTGCGTGGAGGACGGCACGCACGACAGCTGGGTCAGGAAGTCCAACAAGGCCTTCTCCGAGGGCGGCTTCCAGGGGACACCGACCGCGCTGCTCAACGGCGAGTCGGTCTTCCCGAAGAAGGGGGACGAGCAGATCTCCGTCGCCAACCTCAAGAAGTGGGTGGCCGACGCGAACAAGGGCAAGAAGCCGGGCACGGTGGGGGCGAGTCCGTCGGGATCCTGAGGCCGGGGGCGGAGGGGTCGCCCTGACGGGGGGCTCGTTACGCAGAAGTTGCCGGACGGCTTGCCGTAGGTCCGGTCCGGCAGGGTAGCGTCGACCCCGTCATGAACCTTGCCTACATTCCCAGCCCGTCGACCGGCGTGATCGAGCTCGGCCCGATCCCGCTCCGCGGCTACGCGTTCTGCATCATCATCGGTGTCTTCGTCGCCGTCTGGTTCGGCAACAAGCGCTGGATCGCCCGGGGCGGCAAAGCCGGCACCGTCGCCGACATCGCCGTCTGGGCGGTCCCGTTCGGCCTCGTCGGTGGCAGGCTCTACCACGTCATCACCGACTACCAGCTGTACTTCAGCGACGGTGAGAACTGGGTCGACGCCTTCAAGATCTGGCAGGGCGGCCTCGGCATCTGGGGAGCGATCGCGCTCGGCGCCGTCGGTGCCTGGATCGGCTGCCGCCGCCGGGGGATCCCGCTGCCGGCCTGGGCCGACGCGCTCGCGCCCGGCATCGCCTTCGCCCAGGCGATCGGCCGCTGGGGCAACTGGTTCAACCAGGAGCTGTACGGCAGGCAGACCGACGTGCCGTGGGCGCTGAAGATCAGCGAGGGCTCGAACCGGGTCGCGGGCACCTACCACCCGACCTTCCTCTACGAGTCCCTGTGGTGCGTCGGCGTCGCCCTCCTGGTCATCTGGGCGGACCGCCGCTTCAAGCTCGGACACGGCCGGGCGTTCGCGCTCTACGTCGCCGCGTACTGCGCGGGCCGCGGATGGATCGAGTACATGCGGGTCGACGAGGCGCACCACGTGCTGGGCCTGCGGCTCAACGTGTGGACGGCGATCGTCGTCTTCGTGCTCGCGGTCGTGTACATCGTGGTCTCGGCGAAGGTGCGCCCCGGCCGCGAGGAGATCGTCGAGCCGGCCGCGGTGGCCCTGTCCAAGGACACCGAGGACACCGAGGACGGCGGGAACGGCGAGGCCGACGACGCCGAGGCCGACAGCGACGGCTCCGGGACGCGGACCGCCGCCGGTGACGCGGCCGCGAAAGAGCCGGAGGACGACGCGGGCGTCGCCCCGCAGACAGCCGAGAAGAGCTGACCCACTCTCCCCGAGGCGGGCCGGACCGGTGCGACACGCACGGTCCGGCCCGCTTTCCGCCGTCCCGGCGGCGTCAGCCCTCGCGGCCGGCCAGGGTCAGGGTCCGGCGTGCCGCGGCCACCACCGCCGCGTCCACGAAGCGCCCGTCCGGCAGCGCCAGCGCCCCCTCCTCGGTACGGGCCGCGGCCACGACCTGCTCCGCCGCCTCGACCTCCTCGGCCGTGGGCCGGAACGCCCGCTCGATGACCGGCAGCTGCCGGGGATGGATCGCGGCCCGGCCGAGCAGGCCCAGCCGCCGGCCGTGCGCGCACGAGGCCCGGAGCCCCGACAGGTCCCGGACGTCCGGGAACACCGACATCACGGGCGGGTCCAGCCCGGCCGCCCGGGCGGCGACCACCACACGGCCGCGCGGCCAGTCCAGCCCGGCGTCGTCCCGTACCCCCAGGTCGGCCCGCAGGTCCGCCTCGCCCAGGGCGATGCCCCGCACATCGGGGTGGGCCCCGGCGATCGCGTACGCGTGCTCCACGGCCAGCGCCGACTCCAGCAGCGGATACAGGGGCACCCCGGGGGCCAGCTCCGCGACCCGGCGCACCGAAGCGGCGTCGGTGACCTTGGGGACCCTCAGCCCGGCCGGTCCCGGCAGCCCGGCCAGGGCCCGTACGTCGGCGTCGCCGTGGACCCGGACGTGCACGGGCACCGCCGACGGGTCCGCCCTGGCCGGGTCCGCGAGGAGTTCGGCGGTGGCCGCCCTGGCGTACTCCCTGCGGTCCGGCGCGACCGCGTCCTCCAGGTCGACGATCACCACGTCCGCGCCGGCGCCGAGCGCCTTGCGCACCACGGCGGGCCGGTCCCCGGGCACGTACAGCCAGGTCAGCGCCACCGCCGTCCGCGTCCCCGTGGCCGCCGCGCGGGTCAGCGGCGGGCTGCTCACAGGGCCCCCTCGGCGCGCAGGGCCGCGATGCGCGACGGCACGAGACCCAGCTCCGTCAGGATCTCCTCCGTGTCCGCGCCGTGCGGCCTGCCCGTCCAGCGGATCGCCCCGGGCGTCTCCGAGAGCCGGAACAGGACGTTCTGCATCCGCAGCGGCCCCAGCTCCGGGTCGTCGACCTCGGTGACCGAGTCCAGGGCCCGGTACTGGGGGTCCTCCATCACGTCCCGTACGTCGTGGACGGGGGCGATCGCCGCCTCGGCCTTCTCGAACGCGGACACCGCCTCGTCCCGGGTGCGCCGGGCGATCCAGTGGCCGACGGCCTCGTCGAGCTCGTCGGCGTGCTCGGCGCGGGTGGTCCCCGCCGCGAACCACGGCTCGTCGATCAGCTCCGGCCGGCCCACCAGCCGCATCACGCGCTCCGCGACCGACTGGGCCGAGGTGGAGACGGCCACCCAGTGGCCGTCCGAGGTCCGGTAGGTGTTGCGCGGGGCGTTGTTGCGGGACCGGTTGCCGGTGCGCGGCTGGACGTAGCCGAGCTGGTCGTACCAGAGCGGCTGCGGGCCCAGCACCGTCAGGATCGGCTCGATGATCGCCAGGTCGACCACCTGCCCCCGTCCGGTGCGCTCCCGCCCGGACAGGGCCGCCATCACCGCGTACGCCGTCGCCAGCGCCGCGATCGAGTCGGCGAGTCCGAACGGCGGCAGGGTCGGCGGACCGTCCGGCTCCCCGGTCACGGCGGCGAAGCCGCTCATCGCCTCGGCCAGCGTGCCGAAGCCCGGCCGGTGCGCGTACGGGCCGAACTGGCCGAAGGCGGTGACCCGGGCCAGCACCAGCCGGGGGTTGACGGCGCTCAGCTCGTCCCAGCCCAGGCCCCAGCGCTCCAGCGTCCCGGGCCGGAAGTTCTCCACGACCACGTCCGCGCCGGCGGCCAGTTCGAGCAGGACCTCCCGGCCGCCCGGGGAGGACAGGTCGAGCGTCATCGTCCGCTTGTTGCGGCCCAGCAGTTTCCACCACAGGCCGATCCCGTCCTTCGCCGGCCCGTGCCCGCGCGAGGGGTCCGGCCGGCGCGGGTGCTCGACCTTGACGACCTCCGCGCCGAAGTCGCCCAGCAGGGTGGCCGCGAGCGGCCCGGCGAACAGCGTGGCGAGGTCGAGGACCCGCAGGCCTTCCAGGGGCGCGGTCGGCGTGGTCGGCGCGTTCACGCGGCATCGATCTCGCTGCGGTACGGCATCGACGAGGAGGCCCCGGGTCTCTGCACGCAGAGCGCCGCCGCCGACGAGGCCCAGGCCAGCGCCTCCGGGACGGCCCGGCCCTCGCCCAGTGCCACGGCCAGGGTGCCGACGAAGGTGTCCCCGGCGCCGGTCGTGTCGACGGCGGTGACCTCGGGAGCGGGGAACGGGATCGTCTCGCCGCCCCGTGCCGCGTACAGGCAGCCCTTGCGGCCGAGTGTGATCACGACCTCCGGGACCTGGCGGAGCAGGATCTGTGCGGCGGCGTGCGGGTCGTCGTACCCGGAGAGCGCGGCGGCCTCGTGCTCGTTGGGGATCAGCAGGTCGACCGCGTCCAGGAGTTCGGCCGGCAGGGGCTGGACGGGGGAGGGGGTGAGGATCGTGCGGACGCCCAGCGACCGTGCCGCCCGCGCCGCTTCGGTCACCACACGCAGCGGGAGTTCCAGCTGGAGGAGGAGCAGCCCGGCGGCCGCGATGGCGGCGTGCTCGCCCGGGCCGAGCGTGGTGACGGTGCCGTTGGCGCCGGGGACCACCACGATCGCGTTGGAGCCCTCGTCGTCGACGACGATGTGCGCCGTGCCGCTGGGGCCCGCCACGGTGTGCAGCAGGTCCGTGTCGATGCCCGCGTGCTCCAGGGTGGTCCGAAGCCGCGATCCGTACTCGTCGGTGCCGACCGCGCCGATCATCACGACCTCCCCGCCGGCGCGGGCCGCCGCGAGGGCCTGGTTGGCCCCCTTGCCGCCGGGCACGGTCCGGAACTCGCGTCCGGTGACGGTCTCCCCGCGCCCGGGTGCCCGGGCGACGTAGGCGACCAGGTCCATGTTGGTGCTGCCGAGCACCGCGATCGCTGTCATGGGCGGCGTACCTCCTGGTGGGTCAGTCCGGCGAGGGTGTCGAAGCCGACGGCTTCGAAGCCGGGCACGGATGTGGCGAGGCGGTTCTTGAGCGGGGCCGTCCAGTGCTCGGGCAGTGCGGCGGGCCGGCCGGCCAGCAGGCCCGCGAGTGAGCCGGCCGTGGCCCCGTTGGAGTCGGTGTCCCAGCCGCCCGAGACCGCCGCGCAGACCGAGCGGCCGAAGTCGCCGTCCGCGTGGGTGAGGGCGGCGGCCAGCAGCGCCGCGTTGGGCAGCACGTGCACCCAGTGGTGGGTGTCCCCGTAGACGGCGTGCAACCGGTCCACGACGAGGTCGAAGTCCCGCTCCGCGCGGGCCGCCTCGATCCCGAGGCGCACCGCGTGCGCGTACCGGGAGCGGGGCGGCACCACCCGCAGCCCGGCCGCCAGGCAGCCGTGGACGTCCGTCTCGCCCCCGGCGGCCTCGGCGAGCGCGGCGGCGGTGAACATCGCCCCGTACACCCCGTTGCCGGTGTGGGTGAGCACCGCGTCCCGGTAGGCCTGTTCGGCGGCGCCGGCCGGGTCGGCCGGGTGGGTCCAGCCGTGCACGTCCGCCCGGATCTGGGCGCCGATCCACTCGCGGAACGGATTGCGCCGCCGGGCCGTGAGCGGCGGCTCGACCCCGTCGAGCAGATTGCGGTACGCGACGCGCTCGGCGGTGAAGACCCGTCCCGCCGGCAGTGTGGCCAGCCAGAGCCCGGCGACGTCGTCCGTGGTGAAACCGTGGCCATGGCGTCGGAGCAACAGCAGGGCCAGCACAGGGAAGTTGAGGTCGTCGTCCTCCGGCATGCCGTCGATGTTCTCGGCCAGCGAGGTGGCCGCCGAGCGGCGGTTCCACGGATAGGCGGCGGCCAGTCCGTCCGGCAGCCCGCGGGCGGTGAACCAGGTGGCCAGCGGCCAGTTGCCGGTGGCCCCGGCCAGCGCCCGGATGCCCGCCAGGGGCAGCTTCTCGACCGGTTTGCCGAGCAGGCAGCCGGCGGCCCGGCCCAGCCAGGCGGCGTGCAGCCGTTCGGGGCCGAGGGTCACCGGCCGGGTCCTGGGCGCCGGCCATCGCGGGCACGCGGCCCGGATCGCCGCCAGGTCCGTCGGCTCGTCCCGCGCCAAGGGGCTCTCGACGGAATCGAGTTCGTCCAGCAACCGCTCGGCCAGCGCCCGTAGCTCCGGGGAGGCGGGGACCTCCGACGCCCCGGCGCGCTCCGGGGCGGGGGCGCCGCCGGCCGCGTACCAGCGCCGTTCGACGTCACCGGCGTCCCGGCCGTCCTGGGCCGCCTGCCGCAGTTCGTGGCCCACCAGGTCCTCGGGCTGCGCCCAGGTCAGCCGTACGGTCATCGCGGGCCGGCCAGTTCGGCGAACGCCGACTCGTGGGCCCGGCGTCGGGCCGTGTCCCGGACGAAGACCTCGCGGGCCACCTCGGTCAGGGTCCGCGCCGGTGCGTGCAGGTCGAGGCGGCTGGCGTCGGCGACCGTCTTCACCCAGGCGTCCGGGATCGGGGCCTCGCCGTGCAGCGCGCCCGCGAGGGCCCCGCTCATCGTCGCGATCGAGTCGCAGTCCCGGCCGTAGTTGACCGAACCGAGCACCGCGTGCCGGTAGTCGCCCCCGGAGACCAGCAGCATGCCGAGCGCGACGGGCAGTTCCTCGATCGCGTGCAGCCGGGACGGCCGCCGGGCACCCAGCGAGGGCTCGCGGTAGTCCGGGCCGACCGTGTCGAAGGGGGCGACGGCGGCCCGCAGCGGTGCGAGCGCCGACTCGAAGTCCGAATGGTGGGCGGCGACTTCGCACACCGCCTCGATCGCCGAGCGGGTGCCGTCCTTGGCGAGCGCCAGACAGGTCTCGACGACGGACGCGGGCGTCGCACCGGGCGCGCAGGCGGCCGCGACCCCGGCTGCGAGGACCCCGGCCGCCTCCCGCCCGTACGAGGACTGGTGGGCCCCCGCCACGTCCAGCGCCTCCGCGTACGCCGCCTCGGGATGCGCGGCGTTCACCAGGCCGACCGGCGCCATGTACATCGCCGCCCCGCAGTTGACGATGTTCCCGGAGCCCGCCTCGCGCGGATCGGCGTGGCCGTAGTGCAGCCGGGTGACGATCCACTTCTCGGCGAGGAAGATCCGCTGGAGGGGCAGCGCCTCGGCCTCCAGCTCCGGGATCCAGCGCGGCCGGGACATCAGATCGGGCACGAGGTGGTCGGCGACCGCGTACGCGTCGAGGTGGTCGCGCACGGTGGCGTACACCCGCACCAGCGCATGGGTCATCAGGGTGTCGTCGGTCACGTGGCCGTCACCCTTGTGGTACGGGGCGATGGGGCGCGCGGTGCGCCAGCCGTCGCCGTACCAGGGGCCGACGACGCCGGTCACCCGGCCGCCGTGCCGCTCGGCGATCTGCTCCGGGGACCAGCCCTCGACGGGGCCGCCGAGCGCGTCGCCGACCGCCGCCCCGACCAGGGCGCCGGTGACGCGTTCATCCAGGGTGGGCGTCGTGGTGGTGTCCGGCTCGGCCACTGTGGACGTTTTGGATGTCATGTCGGAATTGTCCACCCGGGGCGGCCGGTTCCGTGGCTGCAAGCGACCCGGCGAGTTCGATGAGATCGGTCCCGGCGAGGCGCGGCAGCGCACAGCCCGCCAGAGTGCGGCAGGCCTCCCGCCAGCCCGCCGGGACGGTGCCCGTCCCGCCCAGTGCGCCGGTCAGCGCGCCGGCGAGGGCGGGCGCGGAGTCGGCGACCCGTGAGAGGCAGGCCGCCGCGGGCACGGCCTGGGCGATCTCGCCGCGGGCGGCGGTCGTCAGGGCGAGGGCGACCGGCACGGTCTCGGCGGCGGCGATCCCGTAGCTGTAGACGTGGTCGACGATCTGGTGCTCCAGCACCGGGACCAGGGCGAAGGCCCCGGCCGGTTCCCCCGTGAACTCCCGGGCCAGCCGCACCGCGTGGGTCGCGTTGCGGGCGATCTCCGTCCCCTCGGGCAGCTGTGCGAGCGCGGCGTCCACCACGGTGTCGACGTCCGCCCCCGCGAGCGCCTCGGCGACCGCGGCGGCGACCGCGCGGGCGCCGTGCACCCCGTCACCGTCCTGGGTGTAGCGGGCGTCGAACTCCGCGAGCCCGGCGGCGGACGCCGGGTCCCCGGGGTGGACGACCGCCAGGACGGCGGCCCGGACACACGCGGCGTCGTCGAAGTAGTGCGGGTTGTCGTGTCCGGAGGCCGGCGGGCGCAGCCCCGCGGCGAGGTTGCCGAGCCCGGCGCGTACGGAGATCCGCGCGCGCAGCGGCAGCACGGCGGACTCGACCTCGGGGGCCCGGGCACCGGCGGCGGCGACCTGCGCGGCCAGCGCGTTCCAGGACCGGTCGATCGCGTCCCGCATCCGGCGACCGGGCGGGAGGCCGGGCGTGTGGCCGACCGCGGCGGCCAGCACGGTCCCGGCCGTGAACGCGGCCCACTCGGCGTCGTCCGAGGGGCCGAGCCGGAGCGGCTCGGGGGGCTGGTTCAGCGCGATCGGCACGGGGAGGGTGGTGGTCGCGTTCTGCTCGGCGAAGGTGTCGAGCTCACGGGTGAGCCGCCTGGTCCACTCGGGCATCCGCGCCGCCCGGTGCCGTGCGGCCGGCCACCCGGCGGCGTCCCCGGCCGCCAGACCCAGCAGCAGCCCCTCGACCCGGGCCGCCCGGCCCGGGGCGGTGCGCGCCCGCGCGACGCCGACGGCCGGTCCGGCAGAGGCGCGCATCGCGTCCCGGCCGGACCTGACCGGCCGGGACGCCGTCCCGGAAGCGGTGGCGGTGCGGCCGGCCGGGCGGTCGGGTGCCGCCGGGCCGCTCATCGGGTCGCCCCCGGGGCGGTGGCCGGCACGGCCCGTACACCGTCGGCCTGCTCGTGCTCCGAGAGCCCCGCGGGCCCCGGTGGCTCGGCGGCCGTACCGGGTGGCGCGCTCCGCGCGTCGTCCGCGTCGTCGGGCGTCAGCAGCTCAGCGATGTCCAGTACGTGGTAGCCCCGCATCGACGGCAGGCAGCTGCCCCGCACCGGTCCGATCGCCGACGCCCATTCCTCCGGGATCGCCGAGATCCCGTGCAGGGCGCCGGCCAGCGCACCGGCCACCGCGGCCGTCGTGTCGGCGTCCCGGCCCATGTTCACGGCCGTCAGCACCGCCGTACGGAAGTCGCCGCGCGCCGCCGTGAACGCGCCGAAGGCCAGGCCGACCGCCTCCGGAGCCAGGTCCGTCCACGGGTAGCCGCCGATCACCACCGCCGAGCGCACCGCGCGTTCCCCCGTCGGCCGGTCCGGATACGAACGCTGCGCGGCGGTGACCGCGCGGCGCAGCGAACGCGCCGTCCAGGAGTCCATCGGCACGACCGACAACGCGGCGGCCACCACCGACGCCGGGCCCGCGCCGACCATCGCGGCGGCCACCCCGGCCGCCACCGCCTGGCCGCCGTAGATGCCCTCCCCCTCGTGGCTGACCCTGCCGTCCACCGCCACCAGCCGGGCCGCCTCCATCGGCCGCCCCGCCGCGAATACGCCGAACGGCGCGGCCCGCATCGCCAGCCCGTCGCTCCAGGCGTGCCGGTGCTGGGCCGAGATCGGCGCGGCGAGCCCGCGCCGCAGGTTCTCCAGCGTGCCGCGCTCGCTGAACCCGGCGCCCCGGAACGGCCCCTCGTCCAGGTCCGCGATCCAGTGGTGCCAGGCCCGCTCCACGTGGGAGACCGTCAGCGCCGAACCGTGCCGGGCCAGCAGCAGCCCCGAGAAGATCGCGTACTCGGTGTCGTCCGTCCCCGCCGGATCGTCGCTGACGAAGCCCGTGACGCGGCCCCAGCGCCGGCGGATCTCGGACGGCCGCATGTTCTCCGCCGGGGCGCCGAGCGCGTCCCCCACCGCGAGCCCGAGCAGCGCGCCCCGCGCCCGGTCCGCGATCCCGGGGGACGCGCCCTCGCCGTGTCCGGCCGGCCCGCCGGGCCGGGTGCTCCGACGGGGCACCGTCCGGCTGTCCGTCTTCCGCTCCATCCGCGTCGACCTCCCGCTCGCGCCGCGCCGTCCACCGGGGCCCGACGGCCTGCCCGGACCCCCTGTGCGATGTGTCCCACGCGGCGCCGCCCTCCTGGCGTACGACCCCGGTAAAAGGCCCGCACGGGGGACGCCGCCGAGGGGGCACGGAACGGGGTAAGTACGGCCTTCCTTGCTGGCGGGAGGCGTTTTTCGTGCGTACTTTCGATCGTGTTGAACGGGGGTGGGACGTACGGAGCCCGCCCCCGGGAGGAGGGGAGAGACGTGACCGTCATCGAGACCGGCGCCGTCCTGCACGAGGCGCACCGCGACAACCACACCCACCGCGACGTGAACGGCGGCTGGCTGAGGCCCGCGGTGTTCGGGGCCATGGACGGACTCGTCTCCAACCTGGCCCTCATGACGGGCGTCGCGGGAGGAGCGGTCTCCCAGCAGACCATCGTCATCACCGGCCTCGCCGGACTGGCCGCCGGTGCGTTCTCCATGGCGGCCGGCGAGTACACCTCCGTCGCCTCGCAGCGCGAGCTCGTCGAGGCCGAGCTCGCCGTCGAACGCCGTGAGCTGCGCAAACACCCCATGGACGAGATGGAGGAGCTCGCCGCGCTCTACGAATCCCGCGGTGTGGAGCCCGCGCTCGCCCGGGAGGTGGCGCGGCAGCTGTCCAAGGACCCGGAACAGGCGCTGGAGATACACGCCCGCGAGGAGCTGGGCATCGACCCCGGCGACCTGCCCTCACCGCTCGTCGCGGCCGTGTCGTCCTTTGGCGCCTTCGCGCTGGGCGCCCTGCTCCCCGTACTGCCCTACCTGCTCGGCGCCACCGTGCTGTGGCCCGCCGTGCTCCTCGCGCTGGCCGGCCTCTTCGGCTGCGGGGCGGTCGTGGCCCGGGTCACCGCGCGCACCTGGTGGTTCAGCGGGCTGCGCCAACTGGTCCTCGGCGGGGCGGCCGCCGCGATCACCTACGGTCTGGGCACCCTGTTCGGCGTCGCGGTCGGCGGCTGACGGACCGCCGCGCACCGCGCGGGATGTGACGTACGTCGTGGCGCACGCCACTGGGCGGACGGGGGAGTGGGCCGTAAAATGAGACGCTATGCAGTGCTACACATAAGTAGCCATTACTCGGCGGTTTCAATTCGATGACCGCTGGGAAAGAGCCGTAGACACCGCAGGCAACGACGCCTGCTCTCTGCGGTCTCCCGGACAGCCATCCACAGGATCGTCCGGTCGCGACCCCCTCCACCACGAGTCCGTGGTGTCCGCATGTTGGAACGGCCTATCCGCTTTTTGAGAAGCGTTCCATCATGTAACCTGCACGAAATTTCGCAGAGGGCCAACGTCGTCCCTCGGCACAGCACATGCCACGACGACGACGGGAGAGCCGATGCGTTCCGACGCCTGGTCGCCCATGGACGGTCGCCCCGCCCAGCAGGGGATGTACGACCCCCGTAACGAGCACGACGCCTGCGGCGTCGGGTTCGTGGCCACTCTGACCGGTGTGGCCAGCCATGAGCTGGTCGAGCAGGCGCTGACCGTACTGCGCAACCTCGAACACCGCGGCGCCACCGGATCCGAGCCCGACTCGGGCGACGGCGCCGGCATCCTTCTGCAGGTCCCGGACGCCTTCCTCCGTGAAGAGGCCGCGTTCGAGCTCCCCGAGGCCGGCTCGTACGCCGTCGGCATCGCCTTCCTGCCCGCGGACGACTCCACGCAGTCCGTCCAGCGGATCGAGAAGATCGCCGACGAGGAGGGCCTCGACGTCCTCGGCTGGCGCCAGGTCCCGGTCACCCCGGACATCCTCGGCAAGGGCGCCCGCGCCACCATGCCCGAATTCCGGCAACTCTTCGTCGCCGACGGCACGAGCACCGGCATCGCGCTGGACCGCAAGGCGTTCGCCCTGCGCAAGCGCGCCGAGCGCGAGGCCGGGGTGTACTTCCCCTCGCTCTCCGCCCGCACGATCGTGTACAAGGGCATGCTCACCACCGGGCAGCTGGAGCCGTTCTTCCCGGACCTCTCCGACCCCCGCTTCGCCACCGCCGTCGCCCTGGTCCACTCGCGGTTCTCGACCAACACGTTCCCGAGCTGGCCGCTCGCACACCCGTACCGTTTCGTCGCGCACAACGGCGAGATCAACACGGTCAAGGGCAACCGCAACTGGATGAAGGCCCGCGAGTCCCAGCTGGCCTCCGGACTCTTCGGCGAGGCCGCGCTCGACCGGATCTTCCCCGTCTGCACCCCGGACGCCTCCGACTCCGCGTCCTTCGACGAGGTCCTGGAACTCCTCCACCTCGGCGGCCGCTCGCTGCCGCACTCGGTGCTGATGATGGTCCCCGAGGCCTGGGAGAACCACGCCTCCATGGACCCGGCCCGGCGCGCCTTCTACCAGTACCACTCCGCGATGATGGAGCCCTGGGACGGCCCGGCCTGCGTCACCTTCACCGACGGCGTCCAGGTCGGCGCGGTCCTCGACCGCAACGGCCTGCGCCCCGGCCGCTACTGGGTCACCGACGACGGACTCGTCGTGCTCTCCTCCGAGGTCGGCGTCCTGGACATCGACCCGGCCAAGGTCGTCCGCAAGGGCCGCCTGCAGCCCGGCCGGATGTTCCTCGTCGACACCGCCGAGCACCGCATCATCGAGGACGACGAGATCAAGGCGTCCCTCGCCGCCGAGCAGCCCTACGCCGAGTGGCTGGAAACGGGCGAGATCGAGCTCGGAGACCTCCCCGAGCGCGAGCACATCGTCCACACCCACGCCTCCGTCACCCGCCGCCAGCAGACCTTCGGCTACACCGAGGAAGAGCTCCGCGTCATCCTCGCCCCGATGGCCCGCACCGCCGGCGAGCCGCTGGGCTCCATGGGCACGGACTCGCCGATCGCGGCGCTCTCCGAGCGCCCCCGGCTGCTCTTCGACTACTTCACCCAGCTCTTCGCGCAGGTCACCAACCCGCCGCTGGACGCCATCCGCGAGGAGCTCGTCACCTCGCTGCGCTCCGTGCTCGGCCCCCAGGGCAACCTCCTGGAGCCGTCCGCCGCGTCCTGCCGCAGCGTCGCCCTGCCCTTCCCGGTCATCGACAACGACGAGCTGGCCAAGCTCATACACATCAACGCCGACGGCGACATGCCGGGAATGAAGGCCGCCACCCTTGCCGGCCTCTACCGCGTCGGCGGCGGCGGTGACGCGCTGGCCGCCCGGATCGAGGAGATCTGTACCGAGGTCGACGCCGCCATCGAGGACGGCGCCCGCCTCGTCGTCCTGTCCGACCGGCACTCCGACGCCGAGCACGCGCCGATCCCCTCGCTGCTGCTCACCTCGGCCGTCCACCACCACCTCATCCGCACCAAGCAGCGCACCCAGGTGGGCCTGCTGGTCGAGGCCGGCGACGTACGCGAGGTCCACCACGTCGCGCTGCTGATCGGCTACGGCGCCGCCGCGGTCAACCCGTACCTGGCGATGGAGTCCGTCGAGGACCTCGTCCGGGCCGGCACCTTCATCGAGGGCATCGAGGCCGAGCAGGCCATCCGCAACCTCATCTACGCGCTCGGCAAGGGCGTCCTGAAGGTCATGTCCAAGATGGGCATCTCGACCGTCGCCTCCTACCGAGGCGCCCAGGTCTTCGAGGCCGTCGGCCTCGACGAGGCCTTCGTCGCCCAGTACTTCAACGGCACCGCCACCAAGATCGGCGGCGCCGGACTCGACGTCGTCGCCAAGGAGGTCGCCGCCCGGCACGCCAAGGCGTACCCCGTCTCCGGCATCTCCGCCTCGCACCGCGCGCTGGAGATCGGCGGCGAGTACCAGTGGCGCCGCGAGGGCGAACCGCACCTGTTCGACCCCGAGACGGTCTTCCGCCTCCAGCACGCCACCCGCAACCGCCGGTACGACATCTTCAAGAAGTACACGGGCCGGGTCAACGAGCAGTCCGAGCGCCTCATGACGCTCCGCGGCCTGTTCGCGCTGAAGAGCGACCGCGAGCCGATCCCCCTCGACGAGGTCGAGTCCGCCGCGGAGATCGTCAAGCGCTTCTCCACCGGCGCCATGTCGTACGGCTCCATCTCCCAGGAGGCGCACGAGACCCTCGCCATCGCCATGAACCAGCTGGGCGGCAAGTCCAACACCGGTGAGGGCGGCGAGGACGCCGAGCGCCTGTACGACCCGGCGCGCCGCTCCTCCATCAAGCAGGTCGCCTCCGGACGCTTCGGTGTGACCAGCGAATACCTGGTCAACGCGGACGACATCCAGATCAAGATGGCGCAGGGCGCCAAGCCCGGCGAGGGCGGCCAGCTGCCCGGCCACAAGGTCTACCCGTGGGTCGCCAGGACCCGGCACTCCACGCCGGGCGTCGGCCTGATCTCGCCCCCGCCGCACCACGACATCTACTCCATCGAGGACCTGGCCCAGCTGATCCACGACCTCAAGAACGCCAACCCGGCGGCCCGCATCCACGTGAAGCTGGTCTCCGAGGTCGGCGTCGGCACGGTCGCGGCCGGTGTCTCCAAGGCCCACGCGGACGTCGTCCTGATCTCCGGCCACGACGGCGGCACGGGCGCCTCCCCGCTCACCTCGCTCAAGCACGCGGGCGGCCCCTGGGAGCTCGGCCTCGCCGAGACCCAGCAGACCCTGCTGCTCAACGGCCTGCGCGACCGCATCGTCGTCCAGACCGACGGCCAGCTCAAGACCGGCCGCGACGTCGTCATCGCCGCGCTCCTCGGCGCCGAGGAGTTCGGTTTCGCGACCGCGCCGCTCGTCGTCTCCGGCTGCGTCATGATGCGCGTCTGCCACCTGGACACCTGCCCGGTCGGCATCGCCACCCAGAACCCCGTCCTGCGGGACCGGTTCTCCGGCAAGGCCGAGTACATCGTCAACTTCTTCGAGTTCATCGCCGAAGAGGTCCGCGAGATCCTCGCCGAGCTCGGCTTCCGCACCATCGAGGAGGCCGTCGGCCACGCCGAACTCCTCGACACCGAGCGGGCCGTCACGCACTGGAAGGCCCAGGGACTCGACCTCGGGCCCCTCTTCCACGTGCCCGACCTCCCCGAGGGCGCCGTCCGCCACCGCGTCAACGACCAGGACCACGGCCTGTCCAGGGCCCTGGACAACGAGCTCGTCAAGCTCGCCGCCGACGCGCTGGGCGCCGAGAGCGCCGAGAGTGCCCAGCCGGTCCGCGCCCAGATCGCCATCCGCAACATCAACCGCACCGTCGGCACGATGCTCGGACACGAGGTCACCAAGAAGTTCGGCGGTGCGGGCCTGCCCGAGAACACCATCGACATCACCTTCACCGGCTCCGCGGGCCAGTCCTTCGGCGCCTTCGTCCCGCGCGGTGTGACGCTGCGCCTGGAGGGCGACGCCAACGACTACGTCGGCAAGGGCCTCTCCGGTGGCCGCGTCGTCGTCCGCCCCGACCGCGGCGCCGACCACCTCGCCGAGTACTCCACCATCGCCGGGAACACCATCGGCTACGGCGCCACCGCAGGCGAGCTGTTCCTGCGCGGACGCACCGGCGAACGCTTCTGCGTCCGCAACTCCGGTGCCACCGTCGTCTCCGAAGGCGTCGGCGACCACGGCTGCGAGTACATGACCGGCGGCCACGCCGTCGTCCTCGGCGAGACCGGGCGGAACTTCGCCGCCGGCATGTCGGGCGGCATCGCCTACGTCATCGACCTCGACCTCGACAACGTCAACACCGGCAACCTCGGCGCCGTCGAGACCCTCGACGACACCGACCGGCAGTGGCTGCACGACGTCGTGCGCCGCCACCAGGAGGAGACCGGGTCCACGGTCGCCGAGAAGCTGCTGGCCGACTGGGACACCGCCGTGGCCCGGTTCAGCAAGATCATCCCGTCCACGTACAAGGCAGTGCTCGCCGCCAAGGACGCCGCTGAGCTCGCCGGTCTCTCCGAGCAGGAGACCACCGAGAAGATGATGGAGGCGGCGACCAATGGCTGACCCCAAGGGCTTTTTGACCACGGGCCGCGAGGTCGCACAGACCCGCCCCGTCGGCGAGCGCGTCAAGGACTGGAACGAGGTCTACGTTCCGGGCTCGCTGCTCCCGATCGTCAGCAAGCAGGCGGGCCGCTGCATGGACTGCGGCATCCCGTTCTGCCACCAGGGCTGCCCGCTCGGCAACCTCATCCCCGAGTGGAACGACTTCGCCTACCGCGAGGACTGGTCGGCCGCGTCCGAGCGCCTGCACGCCACGAACAACTTCCCGGAGTTCACCGGGCGGCTGTGCCCGGCCCCCTGCGAGTCGGCGTGCGTGCTCGGCATCAACCAGCCGCCCGTCACCATCAAGAACGTCGAAGTCTCCATCATCGACAAGGCGTGGGACAACGGCGACGTCACCCCGCAGCCGCCCGAGCGCCTCTCCGGCAAGACCGTCGCCGTCATCGGCTCCGGCCCCGCCGGACTGGCCGCCGCCCAGCAGCTCACCCGGGCCGGCCACACGGTCGCCGTCTACGAGCGCGCCGACCGCATCGGCGGCCTGCTCCGCTACGGCATCCCCGAGTTCAAGATGGAGAAGTCGCACATCAACCGCCGCATCGAGCAGATGCGCGCGGAGGGCACCAAGTTCCGCACCGAGACCGAGGTCGGCCGCGACATCGACGCCGCGAAGCTGCGCCGCCGCTACGACGCGGTCGTCATCGCCGCCGGTGCCACCGTCTCCCGCGACCTGCCGGTCCCGGGCCGCGAGCTGAACGGCGTGCACTTCGCCATGGAGTACCTGCCGCTCGCCAACAAGGTGCGGGAGGGCGACCTGACGGTCTCCCCGATCACCGCCGAGGGCAAGCACGTCGTCGTCATCGGCGGCGGCGACACCGGCGCCGACTGCGTCGGCACCGCCCACCGGCAGGGCGCGGCCTCCGTCACCCAGCTGGAGATCATGCCGCAGCCGGGCGCGGAGCGGAACGCCAACCAGCCCTGGCCGACCTTCCCGATGCTCTACAAGGTCACCTCCGCGCACGAGGAGGGCGGCGAGCGGCTCTACTCCGTCTCCACCACCCACTTCGAGGGCGACGAGGACGGCAACGTCCAGGCGCTGCACCTGATCGAGGTGGAGTTCAAGGACGGCAAGCTGGAGCAGAAGCCCGGCACCGAGCGGCGCATCCCCGCCCAGCTCGTCACCCTGGCCATGGGCTTCACCGGCACCGACCAGGCCAACGGCCTCGTCCAGCAGTTCGGCCTGGAGCTCGACGCGCGCGGCAACATCGCGCGGGACGAGGACTACGCGACCAACGTCGAGGGCGTCTACGTCGCCGGCGACGCCGGACGCGGCCAGTCCCTCATCGTCTGGGCCATCGCCGAGGGCCGCTCCGCCGCACGCGGCGTGGACCGCTTCCTCACCGGCGGCAGCGCGCTGCCGGCCCCCATCCGCCCGACGGACCGTTCTCTGATGGTCTGACCCGGGTCACACGGACGTCCCGTACAACGGCGTACGGAACTGAACGCGGCGCCCGCCTCGTCCCCGACCAAGGACCAGCGGGCGCTGCGGCGTGTCCGGGCGCCCTGACGGCCCCCAGGCGCTTCAGGAGGGGGTACGGGCCCCCGTCAGGCGGCCCCGGTCAGCGCGGCCGTCCGTACGGCCACCACCACACCCAGCAGTGCCACCAGGACCACCCCGCCCGCCAGCTGCATCGCGGAGGTGCGCAGCCTCGCCGGGGCGTAGGCCAGCCCGTACGTCACCAGGCCGCCCGTCAGCAGACCGCCGAGGTGGCCCTCCCACGAGGTGAACGCCGCGGAGATCACCATCCACAGCAGGAATCCGGCCATGAAGCGGTTGACCGCCTGCATGTCCCGGCCCAGCCGCCGGTTGATCACGTAGAACGAGGCGGCGAGACCGAAGACCGCCCCCGAAGCGCCGACCGCCGTCGTCTCCGGCGACACCAGGTACACCAGCACCGAACCGCCCACCGCCGACAGCAGGTACAGCGCCAGGTACCGGGCCCGGCCGAGCTGGCCCTCCACGACCCGGCCCAGGTTCCAGAGCGCGAACATGTTGAACACCAGGTGCATGACCCCGAACGACGTGTCGGGCGGCAGGTGCAGGAACGCCCCGGTCAGCAGCCGGTACCACTCTCCGTCGGCCACCCCGGTCAGCTCGTACCCGGGGTAGGTGCCGCCCTCGTAGTAGTACTGCCCGCCCGCCGGGTCGACCAGCACCGCACCGAGCATCCCGAACCGGTCCACCGTCTCCGAGCGGACCACCTCGACGACGTACGCCAGGATGTTCAGCGCCATCAGCGCATACGTCACCACCGGGGCCGCCGCCCTCGGCACCGCGCCGCCGAACAGCGACCGCGCCTGGCGCACCGAGCTCCGGCCTTCCTTCACGCACTCCACGCAGTGGTGGCCGACCGCGGCCTCGCGCATGCAGTCGGGGCAGATGTAGCGGTCGCAGCGTGTGCACCGCACGTACGTCTCGTACGACGGGTGGCGGTAGCACGTGGTGGCGGCGGCCTCCATGGCCGGCTCCTTCATTCGTGGACGGGCAGCAGAGGCCGCGGCGGGCGGCGGCGCTCAAGATAGCGAACACCGGTGACCCGAGGCGCACCTGGGTCGGCCGGGCACCCGCGGCCGGCCGGCGCGGGGCGCCGTCCCCCGTGTGCCTCGGGTCGGGGATACCCACGGCGGCGCGGGGCCGGCTGACGACGCGCCGGAAAAGGGGACAGGAGGTGTCGGGATTACCGGGTTCCATGGGTGCATGACGACGAGTTCGTGGAAAGACTTCCGCGCGGAGCAGCCGGCCTTCGCCGACACCGTGCGGGAACGGTTCCGGCAGTACCGGCACCACGTCCTGGCGACCCTGCGCAAGGACGGATCGCCCCGGGTCACCGGGTTGGAGGCGTCGTTCGGGCGGGGCGAGCTGTGGCTCGGCATGATGCCGAACTCCCGCAAGGCCCTGGACCTGCGCCGCGACCCGCGCTTCGCCCTCCACGCCAACCCCGGGCCCGGCGCGGAGATGGCCGACGGCGACGTCCGGGTGTCCGGCCGGGCGGTCGAGGTGACCGACCCCGCCGTGCTGGCCCGCTTCGTCGAGGACACCTCGCCGCCGGAGCCCTTCCTGCTCTTTCGCGCCGAGCCCGACGAGGTGGTCCGCACCGGGCTCGACGGCGACGAGATCGTCCTCCAGGTGTGGCGGCCCGGCCGGCCGCTGCGCACCCTGCGCCGGACGGGGGACGACAGGCCGCCGCGTGAGGAGTGACACGCGGCGGTGCGGACCGACGCGGCGGGACGCCCGGTCCCCGCCCTCTCCGCCGCCGCAGGTCAGAGCCCCTTCTGCCGCGGTTCCACGCGGCGGGGGCGGGCCCGCCCGCATCCCTTCCGGAAGATCGGGGCGTCATGATCCACCGCAGACGGCCAGAACGTGCTACGGTTGCCGAGTTGCAGTTTTGGTACCCATGAACATTATGTGCGCCTGACGGGAACTTCCTTCAGGCGCTTTATTGTTTTCCGGCTTTCTCCGGATGGGGCTCAATGCGGCGACTTGGAATCCGTAAAGTGCGGATTTCCGGCACTGCACCTCTTTTAGGAGAATGACATGGCTACTGGAACCGTGAAGTGGTTCAACTCGGAAAAGGGCTTCGGCTTCATCGAGCAGGACGGCGGCGGCGCCGACGTCTTCGCCCACTACTCCAACATCGCCACCTCGGGCTTCCGTGAGCTCCAGGAGGGCCAGAAGGTCTCCTTCGACGTCACGCAGGGCCAGAAGGGCCCGCAGGCGGAGAACATCGTCCCGGCCTAATCTCCGGACGCGTACCTCGCAGCCGGGGCTCGCACCTTCACGGTGCGGGCCCCGGTTTGTGCTGTTTCCGGCTCACTCCGTACCCGGCGTCTCCGTACCCGGGGACAACTGCTCCGTGCTCGCATCCTGGGGCGCACATCAAGCAGTCCGCTGCAGTCGGCAGAAACCCAGGAATCCCCCAGGAGGGCAATTCCGTATGACCCGTTTCGAACGCCAGGACCGACCGACCCGCAACCGCCCCGTCAAGGGCCGCGGCACCGACCGGTCGCAGCAGAACCCCCGGGGAGCCGGCCGCGGCGCGCCCCGCCGCAAGTCCGTACCCGCCCAGGGCGGCGAGTTCGCCCTGCCCGAGACCCTCACCCCCGCGCTGCCCGCCGCCGACACGTTCGACGCGCTGGACATGCCGGGCGCGCTGCTGAAGACCCTCGCCGCGCAGGGGGTGACCGAGCCGTTCCCGATCCAGGGCGCCACCCTGCCGAACTCGCTGGCGGGCCGCGACATCCTCGGCCGCGGCCGTACCGGCTCCGGCAAGACCCTCGCCTTCGGCCTGGCGCTGCTCGCCCGTACCGCCGGCCGCCGCGCCCAGCCGCACGCCCCGCTGGCCATGGTCCTCGTCCCCACCCGCGAGCTCGCCCAGCAGGTGACCGACGCGCTGACGCCGTACGCGACCTCCGTGAACCTGCGCGTCGCCACCGTCGTCGGCGGCATGTCGATCAGCCGCCAGGCCGGATCGCTGCGCCGGGGCGCCGAGGTGCTCGTCGCCACGCCGGGCCGGCTCAAGGACCTCATCGAGCGCGGCGACTGCCGTCTCGACGAGGTCACCGTCACGGTGCTCGACGAGGCCGACCAGATGGCCGACATGGGCTTCATGCCGCAGGTCGTCGCCCTGCTCAAGCAGGTCGAGCCGGACGGACAGCGGATGCTGTTCTCCGCGACCCTCGACAAGAACATCGACCGGCTGGTCAAGATGTTCCTCACCGACCCGGTCGTGCACTCCGTCGACCCGTCCGCGGGCGCCGTCACCACCATGGAGCACCACGTGCTGCACGTGGCGGACGAGACGGACAAGAAGGCCGTCGCCACCAGGATCGCCGCCCGGGAGGGCCGGGTGATCATGTTCGTGGACACCAAGCGCGCCGCCGACCGCTTCGCCAAGCGGCTGCTCGCCAGCGGTGTGCGCGCCGCGGCCCTGCACGGCGGCAGGTCCCAGCCGCAGCGCAACCGGACCCTGGACCAGTTCAAGAACGGCCAGGTCACCGCGCTGGTCGCGACGAACGTGGCGGCACGCGGCATCCACGTCGACGACCTGGACCTGGTCGTCAACGTGGACCCGCCGACCGACCACAAGGACTACCTCCACCGCGGCGGACGCACCGCCCGCGCCGGGGAGTCCGGCAGCGTCGTCACCCTGGTGCTTCCGGAGGAGAAGCGGGAGATGACTCGGCTGATGGCGGACGCGGGCATCGCGCCGCGCACCACCCGGATCAAGTCCAGCGACGAGGAGCTCAGCCGGATCACGGGCGCCCGTGAGCCGTCCGGCGTCGCCGTCGTCGTCGAGGTGCCGCAGCCGACGCAGCCGGCGCCGCGCGCCCGCGGCGGGGCCGCCGGTGCGGCCGGCGCGCCCCGCTCGGGCAGCCGGGGCCGGGGACGCCGCCGCACGGGCACGGGTACCGGAGCGGCCGGAGGCGCCACGCAGGGCGGCGGCGCCCGAGGGGGCTCGGGCGCCGGTGCCACGCGCGGTGGCGCGGCACGCGGTGGTGCGGGCGGCACCGCCCGCCGGGCCGGTTCCGGCCGCGCCGACGGCGCGCCCGCGCGTGGCCGCCGGGCCGCCTGACCCGCCACGCGGACGGCCGATGACGGCCCGGAGGACCTGACCCGTCTCGGGGCAGGTCCTCCGGGCCGTTTCGGTGCCTCCCTTGACGGAAGGCCCCGGTGACGGGAGACGGCGGGGGAGCGGCGCTCTCAGCGCAGCGGTTCGCTCAGCTCGACGGAGCGCAGCGCCGCCGCCAGGGCCCGGTCGTCGCCGACGTCCAGGGCCGTGTCGGTCAGCTTGATGACGTGCTCGTCGCCGTGCGCCAGGGCCCGTTCGAAGACCTCCTCCGGACCGAAGGTGCCCGGCGCGGTGTACACGACCGGCGTGTTGGGCGCGTACATGGCTGTCACGGCCGCGGACGCCGTCCACGTGGCCCGCAGGCTCGGCACCCACAGCCGCCGGGGGAGCGCGGGCAGGGTCCGCAGGACCGCGTTCGGTGCCGTGGCGGCGTGCACCAGCATCGTCGCGTCGCCGTGGCCGTGGGTGGCGTACCGGTGGGTGGCCGCCCGCACCAGTTCGGCCAGGTGCCGCCGAGCCGCATCCGGGTCCGAGACCGACGCCGCCCACACCGGCAGGCTCCTGACCCGGCCCAGGCGGTCGGGGAAGCCCCCCTCCCGTACGGCGAGGGGCGGCACCGCGTCGAGGGCGGCGGCGGCGCTGTCGGCGCCGGGCAGCGGCTCCAGGTCCGCGACCGGCCGGTGGCGCGCGGCCCAGTAGCCCAGGCCGTGGGCGAGCTCGGCCAGCCGCGGCCCGGTGGGCTCGCCCGCCAGCAGGGTACGGACGGCGTGGCCCACCCGGATCACCGGATGCGTCGACCCTCCGTACATGCCGGGCAGGAGGCGGGGCCACCAGCGGGTGAGCACCTCGCGCCAGGGCTGCTCGGCGATCTCGTGCCCGAAGTGGCCGATCCAGTCGGCGGCGCGGCGCGGATCACCGAGGGCGCCGCGCCAGTTCTCCGCCGTGACCGCTTCCAGGCCGGGCGGGAACTCCTCCAGCTTGTCCGCGTAGGTGTCGAGCCAGCGGTGCACGGACCGCCCCTGCCCGTGCGAGGCGAGGGCCTCGACCGCCATCGGCGCGTGGTTGGTGAGGCGTCCGAGCCGTTCCGGGCCCCAGTGGTGCAGTCGTAGGAGTGCCTCGTCGAGGGTGCCTGACGTATCCATGGCCGAGACGCTAGGCCGCGCGGCGCCGCCGTGTAACGGGCCCGAGCCGTAGTCCCTCTCCGTCGCGCGTCCTGGGACTTCCGTCCCGTCGGGCGCGGGTCACGGCGCGGTGGCACGGGGCGCGTAGGCGTCGATTGCGCGGGTCGCCGCCTCGGCCGCCGCCGGGTCGACGGCGTCGCGGGCCAGGATCCGCAGCAGCGGTACCGCCCGGGCCGCGAACGGCTTCTCGTCCTCCCGGAAGCCGAGCCGGGCCAGCACCTGGGCGCCGAGCATCTGCCGCAGCGGGTCCGCGTCGGCCGCCCAGGCGGCGGCGGCCTGGAACGTCTCCTCGTCGCCGCGCAGCCGCAGCACCCTGACCGTCTCCCGCCAGTCGTCCAGGCCGGGGTCCCGGCCGCGCAGGGCCCGGACCGCCAGCTCCTCGAACGGCGCGTGCAGCCCCAGCTCCTCCTCCAGCAGCGTGGCGATCGCGCCGTGCCCCGTCTCCTGGTCCTGACCCGCGAACGGCGTACCGTCCCGCAGCAGTTCGACCGTGACGAGGACCCCGCCCGGCACCGGTGCGCGGCGCACCGCGCTCTCGTGACCGGGACCGTGCAGCGCCTCCAGGGAGCGCAGCAACTCCTGCTCGACGTCCACCGTCAGCATCCGCCGGGCCTCCTCCAGCGCCTGTGCCAGCCCCGGGGCGCGGTAACGGAGCAGCACCCGCACCGTCGGCAGCGACCCCCGGCGGGCCGCGACCACCAGCGGCGGTTCGTCCCGAGGGCCGGGCAGGCCGGGGTCCGCCCCCTGGTCGAGCAGCAGTTCCGCGATCCGGGCATGCCCCAGGCCGGCCGCCCAGCGCAGTGCCGTGAAGCCGAGGTCCTCCCGCAGGTCCGGGTCCGCCCCGGCCGCCAGCAGTGCTTCCACCACCTCGGTGTGGCCGCCGCAGGCCGCCCCGCACAGCGGCAGGTCGCCCTCGTCCGGGCCGCTCGGCCGGTCCGGGTCCGCGCCCGCGGCCAGCAGCAGCCGCACCGTGCCGGGCAGGTCCTGTACGGACGCCAGGTACAGGGCGCTGGTCCCGTCCTCGTCGCGGGCCTCCGCGGACGCGCCGGCCCTCAACGCCCGCACGACGGCGCTGTCGCCCTCGTACAGCGCCTCGAACAGGCTGTGCGCGTCACCGGCAGGTTCGTTCTTCATGCAACGACCCTACGGCGAACCGGAACGGTCCCCGTCGCTCAGGTGTCGCACTCCAGAACCGTCCGGCACAGCCCGCACCGGGCGCGCACCCGGCCCCGGACCGGGACACGGACCCGCTGGTGGCAGGTGGGGCACGCGAACGAGACCCGCAGACCGTCGGGGCCGTCCTCGAAGGCGTACCCCTCGCCCGGTGCCGCGCCGGTGCCGGGACCCGGGTGATCGAGGGCACGGCGCCGGTCCCGGGCGTAGCGGCGGCGGCCCGGCCGGCCCGCGGTGGTCAGCGGCGGGCGGCGCAGGTCGCCCAGTGCCTTCGCCCGGCCCTCGGTGTACGCCGTGTACGCCTGCGGGCTGGTGAACCACACCGAGGGGTCCTCGCCGAAGGCCAGCGCCCGCTTCGCGAGGACGTACCCGAACTCCTCCGGCGTCAGGTAGCCCAGCTTCTGACTGGACGTCGCGTCCTGCCGGAAGGCGTCCAGCAGCAGCCAGCCCGCGCCGAGATAGGCCGTCACCGTGTCGGTGAGGATCTCGTTGGCGCGGGTCCCGGGGAACTCCAGGCCCAGCCGGTGCAGCAGGACATGGGTGATCTCGTGGGCCAGCGCGGCCCCGATGTCCCTGCGGTGCGTGCGGAAGCGGTCGTTCAGCTCGACGAAGTACTCGGGGCCCGCGGTGAGTTCGACGGAGGCGGCGTGCTCCATCCGCCGGAAGCCGACGACGACGCGGGCCTGCGGCAGCCGCAGGTGCTCGACCAGGGCGTGCGCCACCCGCTGGGCGCCGGGGTACAGGTCGTCCGTGTCCGCGAACGCGGCGTCCGCGGGGACGAGGGAGGTGGCGTACGTGTGCACACCGTCCGGGGTCAGCCGCCGGTAGAGCGCGGTGATCGCGGACCGGACGGTGTCCAGGTGGGGGAACCCGTGCACGACCGGGCCGCCGCCACCGCCGGCTTCACTCACGTCCGGACCCCCTGTCGACGGCAACCGGTGCACCTCACTGTAGGGGGACGCGCGCCGTGGCGTACGGGTTGGCGGGGGCGCCGGTCCTGGCCGAAAAGCATGCCTTGTGTGAGCGGTCATCCCATCCCGATAATCGGACCCGTTCTTGTCGCGGGCATGACTAGTGTCTTCGTTCCGGACCCGGACACCCGCATGCCTGCGGCCCCCTCCAGCCACCCCCCACCCGAAAGCAGGCAGTCAGTTGAAGCAGCTTCTGCGCGCCCTCAAGAGATGCTCCGTCGTCGCCGCCGTCGCACTCGCCGGCCTGAGCCTCCAGCCCTCCGCCGCCTCGGCCGCCCCCGCGCCCGTCGTCGGCGGCACCCGCGCCGCCCAGGGCGAATTCCCCTTCATGGTCCGCCTCTCCATGGGCTGCGGCGGCGCCCTCTACGCGCCGAACATCGTGCTGACCGCCGCGCACTGTGTGAACGGCTCCGGCAACAACACCTCCATCACCGCCACCGCCGGAGTCGTCGACCTCCAGTCCGCGAGCGCCGTCAAGGTCAAGTCCACCAAGGTCCTCCAGGCGCCCGGCTACAACGGCAAGGGCAAGGACTGGGCGCTCATCAAGCTCGCCCAGCCCATCGACCAGCCCACCCTGAAGATCGCCACCACCACCGCCTACAACACCGGCACCTTCACCATCGCCGGCTGGGGCGCCGCCACCGAGGGCGGCGGCCAGCAGCGCTACCTCCTCAAGGCGAACGTCCCCTACGTCTCCGACACCGCCTGCCGGCAGGCCTACGGCAGCGACCTCGTGCCCGCCGAGGAACTCTGCGCCGGATACGTGAGCACCGGAGGCACCGACACCTGCCAGGGCGACTCCGGCGGCCCCATGTTCCGCAAGGACAACGCCGGAGCGTGGATACAGGTCGGCATCGTCAGCTGGGGCGAAGGCTGCGCACGCGCCGGCTACCCCGGCGTCTACACCGAGGTCTCCACCTTCGCCTCGGCCATCGCATCGGCCGCCGCGACCCTCTGACCGCTCACCCGGCACCGACCCCGGGGGCGCCCGTCCTGACCGGCGCCCCCGGGCCCAGCTCCGCGAACGGCGCCCCCGCCTCCTCCAGCTCCAGCACCCACACCTCGTTGACACCCTCGCGGAGTACCGGGCCCGGCACGTACAGCGTCCGCTGCGGCCCCACCGACCGGTAGCGGCCCAGGCAGAACCCGTTGACCCAGACGAACCCGCAAGCCCACCCCGGCAGTTCCAGACCCGCGTGGTCCGTCCCCGCCACACCCGCGAGGTCGAAGAACCCCCGGAACAGGCCCGTCGGCCCCGTCTCCCGCACGTCCCCGAACGGCACCCGGCCGTCCACCGCGCCCGGCTCCCCGAACGCGTCCAGCCGCAGCGCCCGCGCCCGCACCCCGTGCAGATACTGCCGCTCGTGCAGCACACCGCCGGTGACCCCCTTCGGCTCACCCAGCCGCGGCCCGTAGTTCACCCGCCCCAGCGACTGGACCCACAACTCCACCCGGGCCGGTCCCGCCACCGGCTCCGCCAGGGTGTGGTCCTCCTCGGTGAGCACCCCGGCCCGCACCCCGTCCACGTACACCACGGCCCGGTCCCGCAGCCCCCGCACGCCCAGCGGATACGGCCGGCGCGGACCCGGCACCTCCACCTCGTACCGCACCACCCCGCGGTCCACCCCCAGGTCCTCGAACGTCGGCGGCACACCGTACGGCCCGCCCTCCGGATCACCCAGCGCCTCCAGCACCGCCGGCAGCGGCGCCCCCTCGGCCAGCGCGACCCGCACCGCACGCCCCAGCCCCACCGGCTCCGGCGGCGGCTCGGGCAGCGGCCCGTCCGCGTACCCGGCCAGCACCTCGCGCAGCGCCCAGAACTTGGGCGTGGCCCGCCCGTACTCGTCGACGGGCGCGTCGTAGTCGTACGACGTCACCGTCGCCGCCAGCGGCCCGTCCTGCAGCGGCCCCGCACGGTTCGCCCCCGCCCACCCCGCGAAGTTCGTCCCCCCGTGCGCCATGTACACATTGACCGACGCACCGCACTCCAGGACCTCCCGCAGCGCCCCCGCCGTCTCCGCCGGATCACGCGCCACCGGCTCGGCCCCCCAGTGCTCGAACCAGCCGCACCAGAACTCCGCGCACATCAGCGGCCCCCGCGGCCGGTGCCGGCGCAGCACCCCGAACGCCTCCCGCGCCCCCGACCCGAAATTGGCCGTCGCCGGCAGACCGGGCACCGAACCGCCCGACAGCATGTGGTCCTCCGGCCCGTCCGACGTGAACAGCGGCACGTCCACCCCCGACCGGCGCAACAGCCCCGCCAGCTCCCGCAGATGGACCAGGTCCGAGCCGTAACTCCCGTACTCGTTCTCCACCTGCACCATGACCACCGGACCGCCCGCCGAGACCTGCCGCCGGACCACCTGCCCCAGCAGCTCCCCGAACCAGCGCTCCACCGCCGCCGTGTAACCCGCGTCCCGGGTCCGCACCCGCCGGCCGAACCGCCCCGTCACCCACGACGGCAGCCCGCCGTTCTCCCACTCCGCGCAGATGTACGGCCCCGGCCGCACGATCGCCAGCAACCCCTGGTCGTGCACCGCGTCCAGGAACCGGCCCAGCGCCCCCACGTCACGGAACACCCCCGGCGACGGCTCGTGGAGATTCCACGGCACGTACGTCTCCACGCAGTTGAGCCCCAGCGCACGCAGCATCGACAACCGGTGCCCCCACTGCGCCTCATGGACCCGGAAATAGTGCATCGCCCCCGACAACAGCCGCACCGGCCTGCCGTCGAGCGAGAAGTGGTCGTCCACCACCGTGAAACCGGTCATCGTGCCGCGTGCTCCCGTGTGCCGATCGCGTGTCGGCCACCAGACTCCCCCCTGGCGCCCGGCCCGTCCATGGAGAAAGATCACCACTGCTTGGACACACAGCGTCCCGCAGGGAAGGGGAACGACCGGTGCACCACATCTGGATGCGCTTCTTCACCCCCAGCGCACTCCACCAGCGCCTGGGCCTCGCCTGCCTCGGTGTCGGCCTCCAGCACGGCACCCTGCCCGTCGTCGGGCCCCGCACCCTCGACCACCACGTCGCCATGGTGATCAACTCCGGCAGCGGCTGGTTCATCACCCCCGACGGACGACGACTGGCCGTCACCGCACCCAGCCTCATCTGGCTGACCCCGGGCACCCCGCACCACTACGGCCCCGGCCCCGCCGGCTGGGACGAGAACTTCGTCGACTTCACCGGCCCCGCCACCACCACCTACACCGAACTCGGCTACATCGAACCCGACCGCCCCCTCGTCCCCCTCACCGACACCTCCGGACCCCGCGCCGCCATCGGCCGCATCGTCCAGGCCGCACACCGCGCCCGCCCCCTCCAGGAGGTCGAGGCGGGCGCCGCCGTCCACGAACTCCTCGTCTCGCTGCGCCGCTCCCGCGCCGACGTCGCCCCCGACGGCGACCCGGTCCTCAAGGCCCTCGCCCGCGACGCGTTCCGCCCGCTCACCGTCGCCGAACACGCCGCCCGCCACCAGATGACCCCCGCCGCACTGCGCACCGCCGTACGCCGCGGAGCCGGCGTCGGCCCCAAGGAGTACCTGCTGAACATCCGGCTCGGCCGGGCCAAGGAACTCCTCGCCGCCACCGACCTCCCCGTCGCCGCCGTCGCCCGCAGCGTCGGATACGACGACCCGGCCTACTTCTCCCGGCTGTTCGCCCGGCGCGTCGGCACCGCCCCCGTCCGCTTCCGCGAACAGCAGGGACGCGGCACCCCCGACACCCCGCCCGGCCACGGTCCGCGACCCGGACACCCGTGACCGCCCCCCGCCCACACCGTCTAAGCTCGACGACCATGAACGACATCGACGAGCCCGTACGGGCGGAGCTGAACCGCCTGCGCGAAAGCATCGACAACATCGACGCCGCGGTCGTCCACATGCTCGCCGAACGCTTCAAGGCCACCCAGCAGGTCGGCCACCTCAAGGCGCAACACCACCTGCCGCCCGCCGACCCCGCCCGCGAGGCCCGCCAGATCGCCCGGCTGCGCCAGCTCGCCGAAAGCGCCAAGCTCGACCCGGCGTTCGCCGAGAAGCTGCTGAACTTCATCGTCGCCGAGGTCATCCGCCACCACGAGCGCATCGCCGAACAGTCGGCGGGGGAGCAGCCCCGGACACCGGGCGCCTGACGCCGGATCCCACCGGGACCGGACGTCGCGGCCCTCCCCGGGGAAGGGCGCGGCGGGGGAGGGCGCGGGGGACGCCGTCCGGCGGCCCGTACCGCCCGCCCCGTCGCGGACCACCCGCCCTCACCCGGTACGGGCAGCGGACCGGACGTCACGCCCACCCGGCCACCCGCGCCGCCCCCACCGAGCCGGCCGTCAGCCCTGCGAGAACCTCCTGCACACCCCGGCGCCGTTACGGCAGCATGGGCCCATGTCCGTACTGACGCGCGAAGAAGCGCAGACCCGTGCCCAGCTCATCGACGTACACCGGTACACCGTCGACCTCGACGTCACCACAGGCGAGGACACCTTCACCTCCCGGACCACCATCCGGTTCACCACCCGCACCCCCGGTGACACCTTCGTCGAACTCAAGCCGGAGACCCTGCACGCGCTCAGCCTCGACGGACAGCCCCTCGACCCCCACCACCTCGACGACAACCGCTACCCCCTGCACCACCTCACCGCCGGCCCCCACGAACTCACCGTGCACGCCACCATGCGCTACTCCCGCACCGGCGAAGGCATGCACCGCTTCACCGACCCCGCCGACGGCGAGACCTACCTCTACACCCAGCTCTTCCTCGACGACGTCCAGCGCGTCTTCGCCGCCTTCGACCAGCCCGACCTCAAGGCCGTCTTCGACATCACCGTCACCGCACCCCACGACTGGACCGTCCTCGGCAACAGCACCGCCGAACGGACCGGGGACGGCCGCTGGACGCTCGCCACCACCCCACCCGTCTCCACCTACCTCGTCGCCGTCGCCGCCGGCCCCTGGCACTCCGTCACCACCCACCACGCCGGCATCCCCTTCGGCATCCACTGCCGCCGCTCCCTCGCCCCCCACCTCGACACCGACGCCGACGAGATCCTCACCCTCACCCGCGCCCTCTACGACCGCTACCACGAGAAGTTCGACGAGCCCTATCCCTTCGACTCCTACGACCAGGCGTTCGTCCCCGAATTCAACGCCGGCGCCATGGAGAACCCCGGACTCGTCACCTTCCGCGACGAATTCATCTACCGCTCCGCCGTCACCGACACCGAACGCCAGACCCGCGCCATGGTCATCGCCCACGAGATGGCCCACATGTGGTTCGGCGACCTCGTCACCCTCACCTGGTGGGACGACATCTGGCTCAACGAGTCCTTCGCCGAGTACATGGGCTACCAGACCCTCACCGAAGCCACCCGCTTCACCGACACCTGGACCGACTTCGGCGTCTCCCGCAAGGGCTGGGGCTACGACGCCGACCAGCGCCCCTCCACCCACCCCGTCGCCCCCGACGCCGTACCCGACACCGCCTCCGCCCTCCTCAACTTCGACGGCATCTCCTACGCCAAGGGCGCCTCCGCCCTCCGCCAACTCGTCACCTGGCTCGGCGAGAAGGACTTCCTCGCCGGCATCAACACCCACTTCGCCCGGCACAAGTTCGCCAACGCCACCCTCGCCGACTTCATCGACAGCCTCGCCACCGCCACCGACCGCGACGTCCACACCTGGGCCGCCGACTGGCTCCGCACCTCCGGCGCCGACACCCTCACCGCCCACGTCGAGGACACCGGCCACCGATGGAGCCTCACCGTCGACCACGACGGAACCCGCCCCCACCGCATCGCCGTAGGCGCCTACGACCACGCCCTCGACACCCAGTCCGGCACCGGCCGCCTCGTCCTGCGCGAACGCTTCGAGACCGACGTCCCGCAGAACGGCACCCCCACCACCCGGCCCGGCCGGCGCCCCGACCTCGTCGTCCTCAACGACAACGACCTCACCTACGCCAAGATCCGCCTCGACCCCACGTCCTGGGACACCGCCCTCGCCCACCTCAGCGGCATCCCCGACCCCCTCACCCGCGCCGTCGTCTGGAACACCGCCCGCGACATGGTCCGCGACGGCCACCTCCACTCCGGCGTCTACCTCACCGCCGCCCGCACTCACCTCCCGCACGAGACCGACCTCGCCCTCGTCCAGGGCGTCCTCACCTTCGCCACCACCCACATCGCCGACCGCTACCTCACCCCCGGCGAACGCCCTGCGGCCCTCACGACCCTCGCCGCCCTCTGCCGCGACCTCCTCCGCCGCACCGAAGGCCTCACCGCCAAGGACTGGGAGACCGACACCCACGGCACCGACCCCGGCCTCCGCCTCATCGCCGTACGCCACTTCATCGACGTCGCCACCCAGCCCGACGCCATCCAGGACTGGCTCCACGACGGCACCGTCCCCGGCGGACCCGAACTCGACCCCGAACTCCGCTGGCGCATCCTCACCCGCCTCGCCGTCCTCGGCGCCACCGACGAGACCACCATCGCCCGAGAACTCGCCGACGACCCCAGCGCCACCGGGCAGGAGGGCGCCGCCCGCTGCCGCGCCGCCCTCCCCACCCCCGAAGCCAAAGCCACCGCCTGGAACGCCCTCTTCCACGACGACACCCTGTCCAACTACCTCTTCGCCGCCACCGCCCAGGGCTTCTGGCAACCCGAACAGAGCGAGCTCCTCCACGACTACGTCCACCGCTACTACCCCGACGCCACCGCACTCGCCGCCCGCCGCGGCCCCGCCATCGCCGAAGCCGCCGGACGCCACGCCTTCCCCGCCCACGCCATCGACACCGACCACCTCACCACCGGCACCGCCGCACTCGACGACCCCGCCCTGACCCCCGCGCTGCTCCGCAAGCTCACCGACCAACTCGACGACCTGCGCCGCGCCCTCGCCGTACGCGACGCCCACTGACCCACCCGCCCGCACCCGCCGGAGACCCCCCGGCACCCACCACCCCGCACCCGCCGGAGACCCCGGCGTCCACCACCCCGCACCCGCACCGTGCCCGGCCTCCCCACCGACCAGGGAGACCGGGCACAGTCGTACGAAGAGCGCACACTGATACCAGCGAACCACCCCGCCACCCGCCCACCCGAACACCAATACCCCTTTCCGGTCCCACTCGTTGGGCTCTTCGGCCGCCCCACACGAAACACGGACCCCACCCCACCCGGCCACCCCACCCGACCACCCCGACCCACCCGAAGGACCCCGCCACCCATGCCCATCCCGCCCCTCGCCGGAGGCACCGCAGGCCCCGCCCACCTGCGCCCCCTCCTCGACACCGTCCTCACCGCCCTCCACGACGGCGCCGCCCGCCGAGGCGGCCCCCTCCCCGCCGGAGGACCCGACACCGTCACCCACCACACCCACACCACCACCGGCCCCCTCATCCCCGACCACGGCACCGGCGCCCACCACGCACTCCGCACCCTCGTCACCGCACTCGCCGAAGGCGCCGCCGACCCCGCACACCCCCACTGCGCCGCCCACCTCCACACCCCGCCCCTCGCCCTCGCCGCGGCCGCCGACCTCGCCGCCTCCGCCCTCAACCCCTCCATGGACTCCTGGGACCAGGCCCCCGCCGCCTCAGCCCTCGAAACCGCCCTCACCACCGCACTCGCCACCGAGATCTACCCCCACACCCCCCGCCCCGACGCCGTCGTCACCACCGGCGGCACCGAAGCCAACCAACTCGCCCTCCTCCTCGCCCGCGAACGCCACGGCCCCATCCAGACCGTCTGCGCCGCCAACGCCCACCACAGCGTCACCCGCGCCACCTGGATCCTCGGCCTCCCACGCCCCGTCGTCATCCCCGCACCCCGCGGCGTCATGGACCCCACCGCCCTCCACGACGCCCTCACCACCCTCACCGGCCCCCTCCTCGTCACCGCCACCGCGGGCACCACCGACACCGGGCGCATCGACCCCCTCGACCACATCGCCGACCTCACCACCACCCACGGCGCCGACCTCCACATCGACGCCGCCTACGGCGGGCCCCTCCTCTTCAGCCCCACCCACCGTGCCGCCCTCCACGGACTCCACCGCGCCCACAGCGTCACCCTCGACCTGCACAAACTCGGCTGGCAACCCGCGTCCGCCGGCATCCTCGCCGTCCCCCGCCACGACGACCTCGCCCCCCTCCACCACCACGCGCCCTACCTCAACGCCGACGACGACACCGACGCCGGCCTCCCCGACCTCCTCGGCCGCTCGCTCCGCACCACCCGACGACCCGACGCCCTCAAGATCGCCGTCACCCTCCAGGCCCTCGGCCGCGACGGACTCGCCGACCTCGTCGACCGCACCGTCGCCACCGCCCACCACCTCGCCGACCTCGTCGACCGGCACCCCGCACTCGACCTCCACGACCGCCCCACCATCAGCACCGTCCTCTTCCGCCCCACCGACGCCGACGACACCACCGTCGCCACCATCCGCCGCACCCTCCTCACCCAAGGCCACGCCGTACTCGGCCGCGCCCACGCCGACGACCGCCTCTGGCTCAAAGCCACCCTCCTCAACCCCCACACCACCCCCGAAGACCTCCAGCGCCTCCTCGCACTCGTCACCCACGCCCACACCGGCGCCACCACGGAAGGCAGCACCCCCCGATGACCGACCGGACCACCCCCGACGGCAACCGGCCCCACGACCTCATCGGCATCGGACTCGGCCCCTTCAACCTCTCCCTCGCCGCCCTCGCCCACAACATCCCCGGCACCCCCCTCACCACCGCCTTCTACGAACAACGCCCCGCCTTCCACTGGCACCCCGGCCTCCTCATCGACGGCGCCACCCTCCAGGTCCCCTTCCTCGCCGACCTCACCACCCTCGCCGACCCCACCAGCCCCTGGACCTTCCTCAACTACCTCCGCACCCGCGACCGCCTCTACCCCTTCTACTTCGCCGAGCAATTCCACATCCACCGCGCCGAATACGACGCCTACTGCCGCTGGGTCAGCGAACAACTCCCCACCACCCACTTCCACCACCGCATCGACACCATCCGCTGGAACCCCGACCACGCCCACTTCGACGTCGACTACACCCGCCTCCACCCCGACGGCGAAACCGGCACCCCCGGCCGCACCCACACCCGCAACATCGCCCTCGGCGTCGGCACCGAACCCTTCATCCCCGAACCCCTGCGCCCCCTCGCCGACGCACCCGACACCCCCGTCATCCACTCCGCCGACTACCTCCACCACCGCGACACGCTCCTCGGCGCCGACCACATCACCGTCATCGGCAGCGGCCAGTCCGGCGCCGAGATCTTCCTCGACCTCCTCCGCGCCCGCCCCCACGGCGCCGAGAAGATCCACTGGCTCGCCCGCACCCAGGCCTTCGCCCCCATGGAGTACTCGAAGCTCGGCCTCGAACACTTCACCCCCGACTACACCCGCTACTTCCACGCCCTGCCCGAACACGTACGCGACGCCCTCGTCCCGCAGCAATGGCAACTCCACAAGGGCATCGACACCGACACCATCGCCGCCATCCACGACGAGCTCTACCGCCGCACCCTCCACGGCGGCTGGCCCGACACCACCCTCACCCCCGGCGTCACCGTCCGCACCGCAGGCCGCCGCTCCGACGACAGCGCCCGCATCGAACTCCACCTCGAACACATCCAGCAGGCCACCCGCAGCCGGCTCACCACCGACGCCGTCGTCCTCGCCACCGGATACCGCGAACGCCCCCTCGACACCCTCCTCACCGGCATCGCCCCCCACCTCCGCCGCGACAGCCGCGGACGCCCCCGCATCGACACCGACTTCCGCCTCGACCTCGACCCCGCCATCACCGGCAACATCTACGTCCAGAACGCCGAACGCCACACCCACGGAGTCGGCGCACCCGACCTCGGCCTCGCCGCCTGGCGCAGCGCCACCATCCTCAACAACCTCACCGGCACCACCCCCTACCGCCTCCCGCGGCGCACCGCCTTCACCACCTTCGGCCTCACCCCCCACCCCGCCCCCCACATCCCCGGCCAGCACGACCCCCGCACCCACGCACACCACCGCCCCGGCCACCCGGCCCCCCACCCGCCCGGGACCCACGTCTGACCCGCCCCCCGCACACACGACGGCGGCCGCCTCCCGAAGGAGACGGCCGCCACCACGCCGAGAACAGCACCCCTACCCGGCCACTTCCGGAAGCAGGGCGAACGCCTCCACCTCCACCAGCGACTCCGGGCGGAACAACGCCGCCACCCGCACCGCCGTACTCGCCGGAGGCCGCATCCTCACCCACCGCCCGCCTCACCCACCACCCGCCGGGGCCCACCGGCGGCGGTATCCGGCCCGAAGAGCCCCCCGCCGCCGCCCCCGCACGTACGGAACGGCCCGCCGGACGAACCGACGAGCCGTCACGTCAACCGACCCGGCCTCAGAACACCGGCACACCGTCCCGCGTCAGCCGCCAGTCCACCGACGCGAACTCCGCCGGATCCACCGAACCCTTCGCCTGCACCCACGCGATGATCGTGTTCCGGATCTCATCCGAATTCGCCCACAACTGCTTCGCACCCGGCACATGCGGGAAGTTGCCCCCACCGCTCGCACGGTAGTTGTTCACCGCGAACACGAACCGCGCCGCCGGATCCACCGGCGCCCCCTCGAACGACAACCCGACGATCCGCGACCCCGCGGGCTTCGCGATGTCCACGTCGTACGTCACACCCGACACCACGTCGTAGTTGTAATCCGGAATGTCCTCGGCGTTCGTCAGCTTCGACGTGTCCACCGGAGCACCCGCCGCCGTCTGCACGTAATACCGCGCCGAATACTCCAGGTAATCCTTCAACTGCGCACCCGTCAGCAGGCGCGCCTCCAACGTGTTCTCGAACGGATACAGACCCGCCGCATCCTTGATCGTCACCTCACCCGCAGGAATCGACGCCGTACGCGAGAAACACGCCGCCTGCGACAGCACCGGCAACTCCGCGTACTCCCCACCCGCCAGCGCCCCCTTCACCGTCTCGGCCTGCACCAGATTGATCAGATCGATGACCGGCTCGTCCTTCCACGGCGCCTCGGCCGTCGACATCGCCGCCACCGACGTACCGATCACCTGATTCACATACGCCACCACCTTCGCGTGCTCCGCCGAAAGCAGCGACGTGATCCGCCTGTCCTCCTCCACCGTGTTCGAGTTCAGCACCTCGGCACCGGCCTTCTCGACCACCCAGCGACCCTTCTCCCACACCAGATCGAAATCGAACAGCGTCAACCGCTGCCCCCACTTCAACGGCTCCGAGAGAACGACCCGCTTCCCCGTCTTCTTGTTCACCACGAAATGCTCGGGAATCTCCGCGTGCGCGTGCCCCACCAGGATCGCGTCGATCCCCGGCACCTGCTCCGCCACCAGACCCGCCGCATTCTCGACGTGTGGCAACTGATCACCGTACGACGACGTACCCGACGAACCCGAATGCGCCGACACGATCACCACATCCGCACCCATCGACCGCAGCTTCGGCACCCACTTCGCCGCCTGCTCCTCCAGGCCCGGGAACACCATCTTCCCGCCCACGTTGACCTTGTCCCAGATCGCGATCCCCGGATTCGTCAACCCCAGGATCGCCACCCGCACATCACGCCCCTGCGGCGTACGCATCCGCTTCATCACATACGGAGCGAACGCCGGCCGCAACGTCTTCGCATCCAGCGCGTTCGCACCGAGCAGCGGAAAATCACACTGCTCCTCGAACTTCCGCAGCACCGGAATCCCGTAATTGAACTCATGATTACCGAGTGCCGCCGCGTCGTAACCGATGCGGTTCATCGCCCGCGCCATCGGATGCACCGGACCGCGCCGCGCCGTGATCGGATCGATCTTCGCGTAATAGTACGAAAGCTGGGTGCCCTGGATCGTGTCACCCGCATCGATCAACAGCGTGTTGCGCCGGCCCCGCTCCTTGCGGATCCGCTCGACCAACGTCGAGATCTTCGCCAGACCCACATCGTTGTGCGCCGCGTCGTCGAACTCCTGATCCGTGAAGTAATCCCAGTTGAACACGTTGCCGTGCAGATCCGTCGTCCCCATCACCGTGAACGAGTACCGCTGCGCCGGACGGCCGTGACCGTGCCCCTTCGCCCCGGCAGCCACCGCCGGCCCGGCGGCAGCCCCTCCCGCCAGCGCCACGCCCGCACCGGCAACGGCCGAACTGCCCAGAAACGTCCTACGGTTCAGCGGCATGCTTCACTCCCTCTTCTGTTCGAACAACGCGCGTAGATTCTGGCCCAGCCACCACCACCCGCAACACCCCGCGCAGGTTGCGATCTGGTGACCACCAGCCACCCCCGCCCCTCCCGGACCGCTCATCGGAGCACCCCGCCGCACAATTCAACAGTTGTCAATAACCCTTCATCCAAAGGCCGTTGGCCTGTCATGCGGACCCGCATACCTACCCATAGGTAAGGTCTACGCTCGAACCATGCGCCGAGCGAAAATCGTTTGTACCCTGGGCCCCGCAACCGACACATACGACCAGATCAAGGCATTGGTCGAAGCGGGAATGGACATCGCCCGCCTCAACCTCAGCCACGGCACCTACGCCGAACACGAAGAGCGATACCACCACGTACGCAAGGCATCCCAGGAGACCGGCCGCAGCGTCGGAATCCTCGCCGACCTTCAAGGCCCGAAGATCCGCCTCGGCCGCTTCGCCGAAGGTCCCGTACTCCTTGAACGCGGTGACACCTTCACCATCACCACCGAACCCGCCGAAGGTGACCGCCACACCTGCTCCACCACCTACGACGGCCTCGCCGCCGACGTCACCGCCGGCGAACGCGTCCTCGTCGACGACGGCCGCGTCACCCTCGAAGTCACCGGCGTCGACGGACCCCGCGTCCGCACCACCGTCATCGAAGGCGGCATGGTCTCCGACCACAAGGGACTCAACCTCCCCGGCGTCGCCGTCTCCGTGCCCGCACTCTCCGAGAAGGACATCGACGACCTCCGCTGGGCCCTGCGCACCGGCGCCGACGTCATCGCCCTCTCGTTCGTCCGCACCGGACGCGACATCGAGGACGTCCACCGCGTCATGGACGAGGAGAACCGCCGCCTCCCCGTCATCGCCAAGGTCGAGAAACCGCAGGCCGTCGACAACATCGACGACATCGTCGCCGCCTTCGACGGCATCATGGTCGCCCGCGGCGACCTCGGCGTCGAGATGCCCCTGGAGCAGGTCCCGATCGTCCAGAAGCGCGCCGTCAAACTCGCCAAGCGCAACGCCAAGCCGGTCATCGTCGCCACCCAGATGCTCGACTCGATGATCGACAACTCCCGGCCCACCCGCGCCGAGGCCTCCGACGTCGCCAACGCGATCATCGACGGCACGGACGCCGTCATGCTCTCCGGCGAGACCAGCGTCGGCAAGTACCCCATCGAGACCGTCGCCACCATGGCGCGCATCGTCGAGGCCGCCGAGGAGGACATCCTCGCCAAGGGACTCCCGCCGCTCACCGACCGCAACAAGCCCCGCACCCAGGGCGGCGCGGTCGCCCGCGCGGCGGCGGAGATGGGCGACTTCCTCGGCGCCAAGGCCCTGGTCGCCTTCACCCAGAGCGGGGACACGGTCAAGCGCCTCTCCCGCTACCGCTCCCCGATCCCGCTCCTCGCCTTCACCCCGGACGAGGCCACCCGCGCCCAGCTGAACCTCACGTGGGGCGTGGAGACGTTCCTGGGTCCGCACGTGGACTCGACGGACGCGATGGTGGCGCAGGTGGACGAGGAACTGCTGCGGATCGGTCGCTGCAGGAAGGGGGACGTCGTGGTGATCACCGCGGGCTCGCCTCCCGGGATCGCCGGCACGACGAACCTGGTGCGGGTGCACCACATCGGCGAGGACGACAGCCCGAAGTGACGGTCGTCAGTGCTTCGGCCCGACGTGCGCGTCCATGAGGGCGACGGACGCCCGTCGGGCTACGGAGATGTTGTACTCCTTGCCCGCGCGGGTGCAGTGGGTCCACTCGACGCCTGGCTTGTCGAGGGTGTCGGTGTACAGCCGCCGGATGTCGTCGGAGACGTTGGTGAACCAGTAGCGGGGATCCTCGTAGCGCTTGCGCTCGCCTGCGACGATGCGGGTGGTCCAGTTGGTGTTCCGGCAGCCGTCGGAATGGACGAGACCGCGTACGAAATCCCACGGGTACGCGTCCACAATGCTCTGCTGCCGGACTGCGAGAACGATCCGTGGAAACGCGTGCGACGATTCTGAATCGCGAGACGATGCCGTAAGTACCGAAAAGCGGATGTTCACGAGAATGTGAACATCCGCTTCTGCTGTGCCGGGTATGGGATTCGAACCCACACGTCCTTTCGGACAGAGGTGTTTGAGACCTCCGCGTCGACCAGTTGCGCCAACCCGGCTCAGTGACCGTGAGAAGTGTACCTGGTGACCGTTGGACGCGACAGGTAGGTAGGCTGCTTCGCGGCACTGCCTGCCCTGGAACAAGGAGCCCCCGTGACCACCCCCGAGTCGCCCCAGCCCGAAGACGCCGTCGACGCCGACCAGTCGCACGTCCCGCCGCTGACGACCCGCGTCGTCATCGCCGAGGACGAGGCGCTCATCCGCCTCGACCTCAAAGAGATGCTGGAGGAAGAGGGCTACTCGGTCGTCGGCGAGGCCGGGGACGGGCAGCAGGCCGTCGACCTCGCCCGGGAGCACAAGCCGGACCTCGTCATCCTCGATGTGAAGATGCCGGTCCTGGACGGGATCTCCGCCGCCGAGAAGATCGCCGAGGAGTCCATCGCCCCGGTCCTGATGCTCACCGCCTTCTCGCAGCGCGACCTCGTGGAGCGGGCCCGGGACGCCGGGGCGATGGCGTACCTGGTGAAGCCGTTCAGCAAGAGCGACGTGGTGCCGGCGATCGAGATGGCCGTGTCCCGGTTCGCGGAGCTGAAGGCGCTGGAGAGCGAGGTCGCGGACCTGGCCCAGCGGCTGGAGACCAGGAAGCTGGTGGACCGGGCCAAGAGCATCCTGCAGACGGATTACGGCCTGTCCGAGCCGGCCGCGTTCCGGTGGATCCAGAAGACGTCGATGGACCGCCGGATGTCGATGCAGCAGCTCGCCGAGGCGCTGATCGAGGACGCCGAGGAGAAGAAGAAGGCGGCCGAGTAGCCCGTACAGGCACACGGCTCAGGGCGAAGGCCCGCACCCCGGACGAACGGGGTGCGGGCCTTCGCCGTACGCGGGGCTCAGTCCTCGCCGAGGTAGGCCTTGCGGACGGACTCGTCGTGCAGGAGGTCCGCGCCGGTGCCGGAGAGGACGACCTTGCCGACCTCCATGACGTGGCCCTGGTCCGCGAGGGAGAGGGCCGCCTGGGCGTTCTGCTCGACGAGCAGGATCGTGGTGCCCGCCGCCTTGAGCTCGACGATGGTCTCCATGATCTTCTGCATCATGATGGGGGAGAGGCCCATGGAGGGTTCGTCCAGCATGAGCAGCTTGGGCTGGGACATGAGGGCGCGGCCCATGGCGAGCATCTGCTGTTCGCCGCCGGAGAGGGTGCCCGCGGCCTGCTTGCGGCGTTCCCCGAGGATGGGGAAGAGGTCGTAGGCGCGCTGGACGTCCTTCTCGATGCCTGCCTTGTCGTTGCGGAGGTAGGCGCCGAGGAGGAGGTTCTCGGTGATCGTCAGCCGGGGGAAGATGTGGCGTCCCTCGGGGGAGTGGGCGAGGCCCAGGGAGACGATCTTGTGGGCGGGTACGCCGGTGAGCGGCTGTCCGTCGAAGAGGATGCGGCCGCCGACGGGCTTGAGCAGTCCGGACAGGGTGCGCAGGGTGGTGGTCTTGCCGGCGCCGTTGGTGCCGATGAGGGTGACGATCTGGCCGGCCTCGACGCTGAAGGAGATGCCTTTGACGGCTTCGATCTTGCCGTAGGCGACGCGGAGGTCCTCGACCTCGAGCAGTGCGGTCATCGGTTGTCCTCCTCTTCCTCTTCGGTGCGGGTGGTGCCGGTCTCGGTGGTGTCTGCCTTGGCGGGTGCCTGGTCGGCCGGGGTCTCGTCGGCCGGGGTCTCGTCGGCCGGGGTGGGCGCGGCGGGGGTCCGGTCGGCGGGGGGCGCCGCGGCCGCGGCGCCCGCTTCGGCGGCCTCGACCTCGGCGACCTCGTCGGCGCCGGGGGCGCCTTCGAAGGGGGTGCCGAGGTAGGCGGCGACGACGCGTTCGTCGCCCTGGACGATCTCGGCGGTGCCTTCGACCAGTTTCTCGCCCTGGACGAGTACGGCGACGCGGTCGCAGAGGTTGAAGATGAAGCGCATGTCGTGCTCGATGACGAGTACGGCGATGCCCTGGTCCCGGATGGCGAAGATGAGTTCTTCGGTGACCCGGGTCTCCTGCGGGTTCATGCCGGCGGTCGGTTCGTCCAGGAGGAGGAGGCCGGGGTCGCTGGCGAGGGCGCGGGCGATTTCCAGCTTGCGCTGGTCTCCGTAGGGGAGGTTGCGCGCGAGGTGGTCGGCCTTGTCGGCGAGGCCGATGAACTCCAGGAGTTCCATGGCGCGTTCGCGACTGGAGTTCTCCGCCTTCTTGTAGCCGGGGAGGCGCAGGAGGGCGGACCAGAGGCCTTCCTTGGTCCGGGTGTGGCGTCCGACGAGGACGTTCTCCAGGACGGTCATGTTGGCGAAGAGGCGGATGTTCTGGAAGGTGCGGGCGATGCCTGCCTGGGTGACGAGGTGGGGCTTGGGGGGCAGGACGGTGCCTTTGTAGCTGACCTTGCCCTCGGTGGGGACGTAGAGGCCGGTGAGGCAGTTGAAGAAGGTGGTCTTGCCGGCGCCGTTGGGTCCGATGAGGCCGACGATCTCGCCCGCGTTGACGGTGAGGTCGACGCCGCGTACGGCGGTGAGGCCGCCGAAGCGCATGGTGACGCCGCTGGCGTCCAGGACGGTGGTGCCGGTGGTGGCTGTCGTGGTCATGGTGGTCACGCCCCCGCCTTCGTGGTGCCGGCGGCTGTGTCGGTGAGTGGTGTGTCCGGTGGTACGTCGAGCTGGCCGGTCTCGTGGAATTCGAGCTTCTTCCTGCGGTCGGCGACGAGGCCTTCGGGGCGGAAGCGCATCAGGAGGATGAGCGCGAGGCCGAAGAGGAAGAGCTGGTAGTCCTGCATGAACTGGAGTTTGGCCGGGATGAGGTAGAGCAGTGCGGCGCCGACGAGGGGTCCGCTGAGGGTTCCCATGCCGCCGAGGATGACGGCGGCGAGGAGGAACGCGGAGTTGGGCGGTACGGAGCCGGCGAACTGGTACTGCTCGGGGGTGACCGTGTAGGAGACGTGGGCCTGCACGGTTCCGGCGAGGCCGGCGAGGGTGGCGCCGAGGGCGAAGGCGAGCAGTTTGAGCCGGAAGGCGTTGATGCCCATGGCGGTGGCCGCGGTCTCGTCCTCGCGGATGGCGACCCAGGCGCGGCCGATGCGGGATTCGCCGGAGCGTCGGAAGACGAGGACGACGACGGCGGTGAAGACGAGCATGAGCAGGTAGTAGTTGGCGGACCTGCCGAGGGTGAAGCCGCCGACGTCGTGGCTGGTGCCGAGGTCGAATCCGAAGAGTTCGAGGTCGGGGATGCTGGGGATGCCCTGGGAGCCGTTGGTGAGGTCGGGGCCGCTGACGCCGTTGAGGGCGTTGACGGTGAGGCGGAAGATCTCTCCGAAGCCGAGGGTGACGATGGCGAGGTAGTCGCCGCGGAGCCGGAGTGTGGGGGCGCCGATGACGACGCCGAAGACGAGTGAGGCGGCGGCTCCGGTGAGGACGGCGGCCCAGAAGGGGAACTGGACGCCGATGGGGGACATGGGGGAGCCGGAGACGAGTGCCGCGGCGTAGGCGCCGACGCCGAGGAAGGCGACGTATCCGAGGTCGAGGAGGCCCGCGAGGCCGACGACGACGTTGAGGCCGAGGGCGACGGTCGCGAAGATGAGGATGTTCGCGCCGATGAGGGCGTACTGCTCGTTCTGCTGGGTGAAGGGGAAGCAGAAGGCGGCGACGAGTGCCGCGGCGAGGGTGACGTTGCGGTGTTTGGCGGTCAGCGCGGTGATGCGGGCGATGAGTCCGGCCCGGGTGAGTGCGGTGAAGCCGAAGCCGACGGCGATGACGTAGCCGATGAAGAGCTCGGCGTACTCGGTGTCGATGCCGTAGGTGAAGACGTGCAGGGCGACGCCGAAGGACGCGGCGATGACGAGGATCTCGGCCCAGGCGGGGAGTGCCGCGGCGCGGCCGGGTGCGGGGGCGCGGAGGCTGTTGAGGAAGCGGTTGAGCGGGTGGGGCCTGGTGGTGTCGTCGAGGGGCTGGTCGCTGGGGAGCCCCAGGGAGGCGAGGACGGCGACGAGGGCGCCGACGAGGCTGATCCAGGCTCCGGGTTCGAGTTCGACCAGGCCGAGGAGGTTGCCCTCGTCGTCCTTTTTGACGATGACGGCGACGACGGTGTAGGCGGTGATGACGAAGGTGCCGAGGGCGAGGAGCCGGGTGGGGCTGTAGGTGCCGCCGGGGGTGAGCCAGCCGAGGCCCTTGATGCCGTGTCCGGCGAGGGCGAAGAGCAGGGTGAGTGTCGCGCTGACGAGGGTGAGGACCTGGAGGCCGCCGGGGTAGCCGGTGACGGTGAGGTCTCCGGGGAAGGTGTCGGTGTAGGTCCAGGCGAGGAAGGTGCCGGCGAGGGCGAGTGCGGCGCCCGCGGTGGTGGCGGTGCGGGCCGCGGATGCGGGGAGCGGGAGCAGGGCGGGGGTGGTGTGGGTGGTCATGGGTATCACGCCCTGTCCGCGACTCGTTCGCCCAGCAAGCCTTGGGGGCGTATGAGCAGGACGAGGATGAGGAGGGCGAAGGCCCAGACGTCCTTCCAGGCTCCGCCGCCGAAGAGTTCCATGCCGGGGACGTCGCTCATGTAGCCGGTGGCGAGGGCTTCGGCGACGCCGAGGACGACGCCGCCGAGCATGGCGCCGTAGATGTTGCCGATGCCGCCGAGTACGGCTGCGGTGAAGGCTTTGAGGCCCATGATGAAGCCCATGCGGAAGCCGATCTGGCCGTTCTTGAGCCCGTAGGCGACGGCGGCGACGGCGGCGAACGCGGCACCGATGGCGAAGGCCATGACGATGATGCGGTCGGTGTTGATGCCCATGAGCTTGGCGGTGTCGGGGTCCTGGGAGGTGGCTTGCATGCCGCGGCCGGCGCGTGTCTTGGAGACGAAGAGACCGAGGGCGAGCATGCACACGGGGGCCGCGACGAGGACGAAGAGGTCGCCGCGTTGGATGCTGGCGCCGAAGAGGTCGATCGCCTCGCCCTTGAACTGCGGGAAGGAGCGGTCCTTGGTGGCGTCGGGGTACCACATCCACACGGCCTGCTGGAGTGCGAGGGAGAGGCCGATGGCGGTGATGAGGGGTGCGAGGCGTGGTGCGCCGCGCAGGGGCCGGTAGGCGAAGCGTTCGGCGGCGACGCTGACGGCGACGGAGCAGATGACTCCGCCGACGATCATGAGGGGTATCGCGGCGAGGAGGGAGAATCCGGACGGAAGCCCGAGGTAGACCGTGAGGGCTCCGAAGCCTCCGATCATGAAGATCTCGCCGTGTGCGAAGTTGATGAGCTGGATGATTCCGTAGACCATCGTGTATCCGATCGCGATGAGACCGTACATCGCGCCGAGGATGAGTCCATTGGCCAGCTGTTGCGGCAGTTCGTTCACCGCAGGGCCTCCGTGGAGTGGTTCGGATATGGCACCGCGCGGGAGTGCTCGTAGCGCTCCCGCGCGGTCTGTGTGCTGTGTGAGGTGTGGTGCTGCCCGGGTCTGGTCCGGGTGGTGTTACTTGACGGCCTCGCTGAGCTTGGAGGTCCACTTGCCGCCGGTGACCTGGTAGGCGGTCATCATGGTGTTGGTGGTGTCGCCGTACTCGTCGAAGGAGACGGGGCCGGTGACGCCTTCGAACTGGACCTTGCTCATGGCGTCGAGGACCTTGGTGCGGGCGTCGTCGGGGAGCTTGCCGTCGTTGTCGGCGGCGACGGCCTTGACGGCCTCGATGATGGCCCAGGTGGCGTCGTAGGTGCCGCCGCCGTAAGCCTCGTAGGCGTCCTTGTATCCGGCCGTCTTGTAGTCGGCGATGAACTTCTTGGCGGACTCGAGCTCTTCGACGGGCTTGCCGACGGAGGTGGCGATGTCGCCTTCGGCCTTCTTGTTGAGGCTGATGAAGTCGGCGCTGTACATGCCGTCGCCGCCCATGAGGGGGATCTTGATGCTGTCCTTGAGCTGCTGGCTCAGGGGGGCGCCGGCGGGGTATTCGCCGCCGTAGTAGACGGCCTTGGCGCCGGAGCCCTTGACCTTGGTGACGACGGAGTTGAAGTCGCGGTCGTCGGGGTTGACGTGGTCGGTGCCGACGATCTTTCCGCCGAGTTCGGTGAAGGTCGTCTTGAAGGAGGCGGCGAGGCCGGCGCCGTAGGGCTTCTGGTCGTCGATGAGGTAGACGTCCTTGATGTTCGCGTTCTTGTAGAGGTAGTTCGCGGCGAACGCGCCCTGGATGGCGTCGGTGGTGGCGGTGCGGAAGTAGGTCTTGAAGGGGCGCTGCTTGTCGCCGGTCTTCCAGTTGTTGCCCTGGGTCAGTTCGGTTCCGGTGTTGGCCGGGGAGACCTGGGTGAGGCCGGCGTCGTTGAGCGGCTTCTGCATCGACTGGGAGACGCCGGAGTTCAGGGGGCCGACGACGCCGAGGACGTTCTTGTCCTGGATGAACTGGGTGGCGTTCTGCTGGCCGACGGAGGGCTGGGCCTGGTCGTCGAGGGCCTTGAGCTCGAACTTGATGCCGGGGACCGTCTTGTCCTTGTTGGCGGTCTTGACGGCGAGGTCGGCGGAGTTCTTGATGCCGAGGCCGAGGGCGGAGAGGTCGCCGGTCAGGGGGGCGTCGAGGCCGATGACGACGGTCTGGGTGCTGCCGCTGCCGCCGCTGCTGCCCTTGTCGTCGTCGCGCGATCCGCAGGCGGTGAGAGTCAGTGCTCCGGTGGTGAGGACTGCGGTGAGTATGAGCAAAGAACGGTGTCGCACGAAAGGTCCTTTCCCTGGCGCGGCCTCCTCTGCTGAGGTGCCGTGACGATCGCCGGGGCGTACTGGTCGATTCAAGGGCCGTGCAGCAGACGCGCCCGGCGGCGCGGTGACTGGCCGTGACTCTAAGCGCAGGTGTGGGGGTGCGGGACGGGTCCGCTGATGATGTGACTGTCTTGTTATGCCGTGGGGAAGGCTTGATGGTCGCAGTGTGGACATGTGCGATTTTTTCCCTGGCGCCGAAATGACCGCATGGTGAGAACACCCAGCTCTGCTAAGGGGCTTGAGGTGATCTTGGTGCTGTCGCACGAAGTGGGGCGCATGGGGCGCGTCGAGTCGGCCCCGTGGGTGGAGGCCGGGGCGGTGGCCCTGTTTCGCGCATTGCGCGGTTGTTACGGAGTGTTACATCTGTGGGTTGTGCCGGGTGGGCGGGAGCGCGGGGTGTGGCTGCTGGAGTGGCTCATGGAACGGGCGCGGGGGTCAAGGGTGTTGACGGTGTGTGTGCGTCGGCGTCCGTGGATCGGCTCCGGACAGAGGTCTGCCCGGTCCGGATTGCGGTGCGTTCCGGGCCGGGCAGGCGTGTGTGCGGGGTGGTTCAGCCGTCGGTGGGGCGGGGTGCGTCGCGGAGCAGGCAGGTGAGCCGGGCGGTGCAGACCCGCTTGTCCTGCTCGTCGGTGATGACGATCTCGTAGGTGGCGGTGGAGCGGCCGCGGTGTACGGGGGTGGCGACGCCGGTGACGAGGCCGCTGCGGACGCCGCGGTGGTGGGTGCAGTTGAGGTCGACGCCTACGGCGACCTTGGTGGCGCCGCCGTGGAGCATGGAGCCGACGGAGCCGAGGGTCTCGGCGAGGACGGCGGAGGCACCGCCGTGGAGGAGGCCGTAGGGCTGGGTGTTGCCTTCGACGGGCATGGTGCCCACGACGCGGTCGGCGGAGGCCTCGACGATCTGGACGCCCATGCGTTCGCCGAGGTGGCCGGCGGAGAAGAGGGCGGGGAGGTCGACTCCGAGTGCGGCGTACTCGTCGATGATCTCCTGGGGGAACGTGGGTGCGGTGTGCTCGCCCATGGGTCCGGCTCCGATCGTGTGGTCGTTGCTGTCTGCCCTGTTCCTATCAGACGGCTGAGCGAGCGCTTAGGGGGCGTTTCCTGCCCGGCGGCGCCCGGCGCGCGCTCCCCCCGAGGCCCCGAGGGCCAGGCCTCATCCGCGTTGTCGGGATCGCCCCGATACGTGCATGCGCCTTGCGGCCGCACGCACCGGCGGATGTCCGAAACACGCTTCAGGGGGCTGCGGGCTGTTCGAAGCGGACGACGACCGACTTGCTGGCCGGGGTGTTGCTGGTGTCGGCGGTGGCGTCGAGCGGTACGAGCACGTTGGTCTCGGGGTAGTACGCGGCGGCACAGCCGCGGGCGGTGGGGTAGTGGACGACGCGGAAGCCGGGGGCGCGGCGTTCGACGCCGTCCTTCCACTCGCCGACGATGTCGGTGTAGGAGCCGTCGGCGAGACCGAGGGCGTGGGCGTCGTCGGGGTTGACGAGGACGACGCGGCGGCCGTTCCTGATGCCGCGGTAGCGGTCGTCGAGGCCGTAGACGGTGGTGTTGTACTGGTCGTGGGAGCGCAGGGTCTGGAGCAGGAGGCGCCCCTCGGGGAGGTGGGGGTACTCGACGGGGGCGGCCGTGAAGTTGGCCTTGCCGGTGGCCGTGGGGAAGCGGCGCTCGTCGCGGGGGGCGTGGGGGAGGGCGAAGCCGCCGGGGCGTGCGACGCGTGTGTTGAAGTCCTCGAAGCCGGGGACGACACGGGAGATGCGGTCGCGGATGGTGGCGTAGTCCTGCTCGAACTCCTCCCAGGGGGTGGCGGATCCGGGGCCGAGCACCGCGCGGGCGAGCCGGGCGACGATGGCGGGCTCGGAGAGCAGGTGGGGGCTCGCGGGGGTGAGGTTGCCGCGGGAGGCGTGGACCATGCCCATGGAGTCCTCGACGGTGACGATCTGCTTGCGTCCGGCCTGGATGTCCCTGTCGGTGCGGCCGAGGGTGGGCAGGATCAGGGCGCGGGCGCCGGTGACGGCGTGCGAGCGGTTGAGCTTGGTCGACACGTGGACGGTGAGGCGCGCCGTGCGCATGGCGGCCTCGGTGACGGCGGTGTCGGGGGTGGCCGCGACGAAGTTGCCGCCCATGGCGAAGAAGACCTTGGCGTCGCCGTCGCGCAGTGCCTGGATGGAGCGCACGACGTCGTAGCCGTGGTGGCGTGGCGAGGTGATGCCGAATTCCTTGTCGAGGGCGTCGAGGAAGGCATCGGAGGGGCGTTCGAAGATGCCCATGGTGCGGTCGCCCTGGACGTTGGAGTGGCCGCGGACGGGGCAGACGCCGGCGCCGGGGCGGCCGATGTTGCCGCGCAGCAGGAGGAAGTTGACCACTTCCCGGATGGTGGGCACGGAGTGCTTGTGCTGGGTGAGGCCCATGGCCCAGCAGACGATGGTGCGCCGTGAGGCCAGGACGAGGTCGAGGGCGCGCTCGATGTCGGCGCGGTCCAGGCCGGTCGCGGCGAGGGTCTCGTCCCAGTCGGCGGCGAGGGCGGCCTGCGCGAACTCCTCGTAACCGTGGGTGTGTTCGTCGACGAACGCGGTGTCGACGGCGCCTTCGGTCCGCAGGATCAGTTTGTTCAGGAGGCGGAAGAGGGCCTGGTCGCCGCCGAGCCGGATCTGCAGGAAGAGGTCGGTGAGGGCGGTGCCCTTGAGCATGCCGCGGGCGGTCTGGGGGTTCTTGAACCGTTCGAGGCCGGCCTCGGGGAGCGGGTTGACCGAGATGATCTTCGCTCCGGCGGCCTTGGCCTGTTCCAGGGCGGAGAGCATGCGGGGATGGTTGGTGCCGGGGTTCTGTCCCGCGACGATGATCAGGTCGGCCTGGTGGAGGTCTTCGAGGCTGACGCTGCCCTTGCCGATGCCGATGGTCTCCGTCAGCGCTGAGCCGGACGACTCGTGGCACATGTTGGAGCAGTCGGGGAGGTTGTTGGTGCCGAACTCGCGAGCGAAGAGCTGGAGGAGGAAGGCGGCCTCGTTGCTGGTGCGGCCGGAGGTGTAGAAGAGCGCTTCGTCGGGGGAGGCGAGGGCGGTGAGCTCCCCGGCGATGATCTCGAAGGCGCGTTCCCAGGTCACGGCCTCGTACCGGTCGGCGCCCTCGGGCAGGTACACAGGTTGCGTGATGCGTCCCTGCTGGCCGAGCCAGTAGCCGCTGCGGCCGGCCAGGTCGGCGACGGGGTGCGCGGCGAAGAAGTCGGGGGTGACGCGGCGCAGGGTGGCTTCCTCGGCGACCGCCTTGGCGCCGTTCTCGCAGAACTCGGCGGTGTGCCGCTTCTCGCCCTCGGGCCAGGCGCAGCCGGGGCAGTCGAAGCCGTCCTTCTGGTTGACCTTGAGGAGGGTCTGCGCGGTGCGGCGCAGCCCCATCTGCTGCTGGGCGATGCGCAGGGTGTGGGCGACGGCGGGCAGGCCCGCGGCGGCGTGCGGGGCCGCCTCCACCCGAGGTGCGTCCTGGACCGGGTCGCCGGTCGGGGGCTTGGTGGCCATGGTGCTCCCCTTCGTCGTCACTTCGCTGCCCCTCGATCCTGTCACGCACCGGGGCGGGGCGGACCCCGGGTGGGCGGGGGATCCGTGCCGGGCCCGCGGGGGGTGCGTGGTGAAGGGTGTGCGGGCGGGTGCGGGGCGGCGGCCGGTCCGGATTGTCAGTGGTCCGTGGCAGGATCGGGGGCGTGGCTGAGACGGCATCGAAGAAGACGGCAGACAACCGACCGCGCCTGCTCCTCATGGACGGGCACTCCCTGGCGTACCGGGCGTTCTTCGCCCTGCCCGCGGAGAATTTCACGACGGCGACGGGGCAGCCGACGAATGCCGTGTACGGCTTCATGTCGATGCTGGCGAACACGCTGCGTGACGAGGCGCCGACGCACTTCGCGGTGGCGTTCGACGTGTCCCGCAAGACGTGGCGTGCGACGGAGTTCCCGGAGTACAAGGCGAACCGCTCGAAGACCCCCGACGAGTTCAAGGGGCAGGTCGAGCTGATCGGCGAGCTGCTGGACGCGATGCACGCGGACCGGTTCGCGGTCGACGGGTTCGAGGCGGACGACGTCATCGCGACGCTGGCCACGCAGGCCGAGGCGGCGGGCTTCGAGGTGCTGATCGTCACGGGCGACCGGGACTCCTTCCAGCTGATCACGGACGACGTGACGGTGCTGTACCCGACGAAGGGCGTCTCTGAGCTGACGCGGTTCACCCCGGAGAAGGTCCAGGAGAAGTACGGCCTCACCCCCGGCCAGTATCCGGACTTCGCGGCGCTGCGCGGCGACCCGTCGGACAACCTGCCGGGCATCCCGGGGGTCGGGGAGAAGACGGCCGCGAAGTGGATCAACCAGTTCGGTTCGTTCGCGGAGCTGGTCGAGCGGGCCGACGAGGTCAAGGGCAAGGCCGGGCAGAATTTCCGCGACCACCTGGACGCGGTGAAGATGAACCGTGTGCTGACCGAGATGGTCCGGGACGTCGAGCTGCCGAAGGCCCCCCAGGAGCTGGAGCGCGCACCCTACGACCGCACGGCGGTCACCGGGATCCTGGACGTGCTGGAGATCCGCAATCCGAGCCTGCGTGAGCGGCTGATGGCGGTGGACCCCGGTGCGGCCGAGGCGCAGGCCCCGGAGCCGGCGGCCGGTGTCGAGCTGGACGGCGCGGTGCTGGGATCGGGCGAGGTCGCCCCGTGGCTGGAGGAGCACGGGCACCAGCCGCTCGGTGTGATGACCGTCGACACCTGGTCGCTGGGGGTCGGCACGGTCACGGAGATCGCGCTCGCGGCCGCCGACGGCGCCGCCGCCTGGCTGGACCCGGCCGAGCTGGACGAGGCCGACGAGCAGGCGCTCGCCGCGTGGATCGCGGACCCGCGGCGGCCCAAGGTCATGCACAACGCGAAGAACGCCCTGCGGGTCTTCCCCGAGCAGGGCTGGCGGCTGGAGGGCGTCTCCATGGACACCGCGCTCGCCGCCTATCTGGTGAAGCCGGGCCGTCGTTCGTTCGCCCTGGACGCGCTGGCCGTGGAGTACCTCGGCCGTGAGCTGGCCCCGGCCCCCTCGGCCGACGGGCAGCTGGCCTTCGGCGCGGACGACCGTGCCGAGGCGGACGCGCTGATGGCGCAGGCGCGTGCGGTGCTGGACCTCGGTGAGGCGTTCGCGGTGCGCCTGGAGGAGGTCGGCGCGACGGGGCTGCTGCACGACATGGAGCTGCCCACCTCGATCCTGCTGGCCCGTCTGGAGCGGCACGGCATCGCCGCCGACCGGTCCCATCTGGAGGGCATGGAGCAGCAGTTCGCCGGCGCGGTGCAGCAGGCGGTGAAGGAGGCGCACGCCGCGGTGGGCCGGGAGTTCAACCTCGGCTCGCCCAAGCAGCTGCAGGAGGTCCTCTTCGGTGAGCTGGCGCTGCCGAAGACGAAGAAGACGAAGACCGGCTTCACGACGGACGCGGACGCGCTGGCGTGGCTGGCGGCGCAGACCGAGCACGAGCTGCCGGTCATCATGCTGCGCCACCGTGAGCAGGCCAAGCTGCGGGTGACGGTCGAGGGACTGATCAAGACGATCGGCCAGGACGGCCGGATCCACACCACGTTCAACCAGACGGTCGCGGCGACCGGCCGGCTCTCCTCCACCGACCCGAACCTCCAGAACATCCCGGTCCGCACGGACGAGGGGCGGGCCATCCGCCGGGGCTTCGTCGTCGGCGAGGGCTTCGAGACGCTGATGACGGCGGACTACAGCCAGATCGAGCTGCGGGTGATGGCCCACCTGTCCGAGGACGCCGGTCTCATCGAGGCGTTCACCTCGGGCGAGGACCTGCACACGACGGTCGCCTCGCAGGTGTTCGGCGTCGACAAGTCGGCGGTCGACGCGGAGATGCGCCGCAAGATCAAGGCCATGTCGTACGGACTGGCCTACGGGCTCTCCGCGTTCGGGCTCTCGCAGCAGCTGAACATCGATGCGGGTGAGGCCCGCGGGCTGATGGACACCTACTTCCAGCGGTTCGGCGGGGTGCGCGACTACCTGCACCGGGTCGTGGAGGAGGCCAGGGCCACCGGGTACACCGAGACGATCCTCGGCCGCCGCCGCTACCTCCCGGACCTGAACAGCGACAACCGCCAGCGCCGCGAGGCCGCCGAGCGGATGGCGCTGAACGCCCCGATCCAGGGGACGGCCGCCGACATCGTGAAGGTCGCGATGCTGCACGTGGACCGGGCGCTGACCGAGGCGCGGCTGACGTCGCGGATGCTGCTCCAGGTCCACGACGAAATCGTCCTGGAGATCGCCGCCGGCGAGCGGGAGCAGGTCGAGGAGATCCTGCGGCGCGAGATGTCCACGGCGGTCGAGCTGCGTGCTCCGCTGGACGTCTCGGTCGGTGTCGGCCGGGACTGGGAGTCGGCCGCGCACTGACCGCCGTACGCCCGCAGCCCCCGGCCGGGGGCTGCGGGCGGTTCCGGGGCCCGTCCCCCGGAACCGGCGGCGGCGGACTCCGTCGCCCCCCGGAGGGCCGGGCCCGTGGGGCGGGACGTATCGGGCGTGAAGGCCCCGCGGCGGGAGCCGAGGCGACGGGTGGGCCGCTGCCCGAGCGGCGATGGGCGGCGGGACGGCCGCGGCACGCCCGAGAGCACGGCGCCCGCGCGTGTGAACCCCCGTCAAAGGGCCCCGTACCCCCGGGAGAACGGCACCGGACAAGGTGCCGCCGTGAACGTGAATAAACAGTAAGAAGCGGTCATGTGCCGGTGTTCCGGCGGCAGATGTTGTCGTAGGGTCGCCTGAGTCCTCGCGCCGGGGAGCGCGAACAGGCGTCGACGGGGAGGGACCAGTTCACATGGCAGCGCAATTCGGCCGCCGGCTGCGCAGGGGGGCCACCAACACCGCGGTCGCCGCGGCCGCGGTAGCGGCTCTCGCGGCCTCCCAGGCACCCGTGGCGACGTCCGCCGACGCGTCCGGCGGCGGTGACCAGGCGTCGGCCGGGACCGATACGGCCTCCGAGGGCGGCGCGGCCACCGGCAACTCGCCGTACCACACCGACCTTCCGCCGCTCACCACACCCGACAAGCCCGGTACGTCCGTGGACCTTCCGGCGACCGGCAGCGCGGAGGCCGGCATACCCGCCTCCGTCCTGGCCGCGTACAAGAAGGCGGAGCAGGAGGTCGGCCGCACCGACGCCGCCTGCCGCCTGCCGTGGCAGCTGCTCGCCGCGATCGGCAAGGTCGAGTCCGGCCAGGCACGCGGCGGCAAGGTCGACGCCGACGGCACCACCTTCTCCCCGATCCTCGGCCCTGCCCTCAACGGGCAGGGCTTCGCGCTGATCAAGGACACCGACGGCGGGGCGTACGACGGCGACGCGACCCACGACCGGGCGGTCGGCCCCATGCAGTTCATCCCCTCGACCTGGGAGGTCTGGGGCCAGGACGGGAACGGCGACGGCCGCAAGGACCCCAACAACATCTACGACGCGGCGCTGGCCGCAGGGCGCTACCTCTGCGCAGGCGGACGCAATCTGTCGCTGGCGGCGGACCTCGACCGGGCGGTGCTGAGCTACAACCACTCGCAGGAGTACCTGCGCACGGTCCGCTCCTGGTTCGACTTCTACAACCGCGGCACGCACGAGGTCCCCGACGGCACCGGCGTCCTGCCCTCCGGCACCAGCGGCAGCGGTTCCTCGTCCTCGCCCTCCCCCACCCCGACGCCGAGCGCCTCCACCGGCACCACGAAGCCGAGCCCGACGCCGACCCCCACCCCCACCCCCACCCCGACCCCGTCCCCGACGAAGCCGGGCGGCGGCACGAGTCCCACGCCCGAACCGCCGAAGCCCACCGACCCGACGACACCGCCCACCACCCCCGAACCGCCCCGGGTGCTCGGCAGCCTGGAGAACGCGGGCACCCCCGCCCTCAAGGCCACCGCGGGCGAGGAGTTCGGACGCGTCTCGGTACGGGCGAGGGACACCCTGGGCGCCCCACTGGCCGAGGCCGCGGTCACCTTCACCGTGACCGGTCTCACCGACGCCCGGTTCGCGGGCGGCAAGACCACGGTCACCGTCCGCACCGGAGCGGACGGCACCGCCACCGCACCGGTCCTGACGGCGGGTGAGAAGACCGGCTCGTTCAAGGTGACGGCCGTCGCCGGCGTGCCGCACCCGCGCGTCCTCACCTTCACCGCCCAGGTCGCCGCCCCCGAGGCGGACGCGCTCGCCCGCACCGGCGACGAGGCCCTCACGGCCGCCCCCGGCGCCGTGTTCGCCCCGGTCACGGTCACGGCCACCTACAAGGGCAAGGCCCTCCCGGACACCGCCGTCACCGCCACACTGCTCACCGACGACGGCACGCCCCTGGAGGACGGCAAGGGCCCGTACTTCGAGGGCGAGGCCGGCAAGGAGCTGCGTACGCTCACCGGCCTCACGACCGGCGACGACGGCGTACTGGAACTCCCGGCCGTCCACGCCGACGACACCGAGGGCACCTTCACGCTGCGTTTGACCACCGAGAGCGGCGCGACCCTCACCGTCACCCTCACGGTGAAGGCGGCCCCCGCCGCCTGACCCGCGCGTCGGCCACGCGGCGGCCCCCAGGCCCGGTCCACCGGCCGGGGGCCGCCGCACGACTGTGCCGCTCAGTCCCGGCGCAGCCGTGCCGAGGTGAGACGGGTCGCCTCCATGGAGGCCGGGTCCTCGGGCCACGGATGCTTCGGATAGCGCCCCCGCAGCTCGGCCCGCACCGCCCGGTAGCCCTCCCGCCAGAACGACGCCAGGTCCGCCGTCACCGCGGCGGGCCGCCCGGCGGGGGAGAGCAGGTGCACCAGCACCGGGACCCCGGCCACCCTCGGCGTCTCCCGCAGCCCGAACAGCTCCTGCAGCTTCACCGCCAGGACGGGCTGCTCGCCGCCGTACTCCACGCGGACCCTGGAACCGCTGGGCACCTCGATCCGCTCCGGGGCCAGCTCGTCCAGCCGGGCGGCCTCGCCCGTCGCCCACGGCAGCAGCCGGCGCACCGCCTGCCCCGCGTCGATCCGCGCCAGGTCCGCGCGGCGCCGGGCCCGTGAGAGCTCCGGCTCCAGCCACCGGTCTGCGCACGCCAGCAGCGCACCGTCCGACACGTCCGGCCACGGCGGCCCCAGCACCCGGTGCAGGAACGCGAGCCGCAGCCGCAGCTGCTCACCGTCCCGGCTCCAGCGCAGCAGCCCGAGCCCCTCGTCCCGCAGACCCTCCAGCAGCGCCCCACGCACCAGCTCCGGCGCCGGCTGCCGCAGCGCGCGCACCGACAGCTCGATCGCCCCGAGCCGCTCCACCGCCCGCGCCACCACATCACCGTCCGCCCAGCGGACCTCCTCGCCCGCGAACCTCAGGTGATCCGCGGCCAGCCGCGCCGTACCCTCGTCGACGACGGCGGCGAGCCGCACCCGCGCGGACGCGGCGTGCGCCGGGCGGTCGGCCACCGCCACGGCCAGCCACGGAGCGCTCCGCAACCGCGAGGTGTCCCGCAGCTCCGCGCCGGTGCCCGACGCCATCAGGAACGCCCCCTCCCCACGGGCCCGCGCCACCCGCTCCGGGAACGCCAGCGCCGCCACCAGACCGGCGGCCGCGTCGTCCGGCCCGGCGCCCGCCCCGCCGCCGGAGGCCCCGGCGGCCCGCGACGCCCCGTCCAGGGCCGACGACAGCCGCCGCACCTCCTGCCGCCAGCGCGCCGCGTACCCGTCGCCGCCGCGCCGGGCCGTCCGCCAGGCGGCCGCCAGGTCGTCGCCGTACTCCCGGGGCGGCTCCTCGCTCAGCAGCGCCACCACCTCCGCCGCCCGGCGCGCGCCCACCTCCGACGCCCCGTCCAGCAGGGCCCGGCCCAACCGGGGGTGCAGACCGAGCCGGGACATGCGCACACCCCGCCCGGTCGCCCGGCCCGCCGCGTCCACCGCGCCGACCGCCGTCAGCACCTCCCGCGCCGCCCCCATCGCCCCGGCCGGAGGCGGGTCCAGCAAGGACAGCCCCGAGGCGTCCGGATCGCCCCAGCACGCCGCCTGCAACGCGAACGCCGACAGATCGGCCACCTTGATCTCCGGGGACGGGAACCGGGCGAGCCGCCCGTCCTCCGCCTGCTCCCAGCAGCGGTACACCGTGCCCGGAGCCTCGCGTCCCGCCCGGCCCGCGCGCTGGCGGCCCGTCGCCTGGGACGCCCGTACCGTCGTCAGGGCGCTCAGCCCCCGCGCGTGGTCCACGCGCGGCTCCCGCGCCAGACCGGAGTCCACGACGACCCGCACCCCCGGCACCGTCAGCGAGGACTCCGCCACGGACGTCGCGAGCACCACCCGGCGGCGTCCTTGCCCCGATCCGGCCAGCACCGCGTCCTGCACGGCGGCCGGCGCCCGCCCGTGGACCTGGAGCACCTCGGCGTCCACCCCCGCGAGCTGCCCGGCCACCCGGCCGATCTCCCCGACCCCCGGCAGGAAGCACAGCACGTCCCCTTCCCGCTCCACCAGCGCCCGGCGCACCACCGCGGCCACATGCGCCTGTAGCGCCGGATCCACCCTCATCCCGTGCGGCGGACGCACGGGGCCGGACGGCGGCGCCCACACCACATCCACCGGGTAGGACACCCCCCGCGCCTCGACCACCGGCGCGTCGCCCAGCAGCCGGGCCCAGCCCTCCGCGTCCGTCGTCGCCGACGCCGCGACCAGGCGCAGCTCGGGCCGGATCGTCTCCCGTACGTCCAGGAGGAAGGCGGCGGCCGTGTCCGCGTCCAGGTGGCGCTCGTGGCACTCGTCGATGATCACCACGTCGACGCCGGCCAGTTCCTGATCGCGCTGGAGCCGCTGGAGCAGCACCCCGGTGGTCACCACCTCCACCACCGTGCCCGGGCCCACCCGGCGCTCACCGCGCACCGTGAAGCCGACCCGTTCACCGGTCGCCTCGCCGAGCAGCCACGCCATCCGCCGCGCCGCCGCCCGGGCGGCGATCCGCCGGGGCTCGGCCACCACGACCCGGCGCACCGGGCCGCCACCGGTCAGACCGGCGAGCACCAGCGGGACGAGCGTGGTCTTGCCGGTGCCGGGAGGCGCGCAGAGCACCGCGGCACCCCGCTCGTCGAGTGCCCGCCGCAGGGCGGGCACGGCGGAGCGCACGGGCAACTGGTCCAGGGCGTCGGTACGGATCACGCCCCCAGTCTCGTACGCGGACGGGTCACCCGGTCACCGGGTCACCAGGTCCGGCGGTCCCGCTCGCAGACGAAGATCGCGGTGCCCGGGATGAGGTTGCCGCGCAGCGGGGACCAGCCGCCCCACTCCTGGTTGTTCCAGGCCGGCCACTCCGGCTCCACCAGGTCCAGCAGCCGGAAGCCGCCCGCCACCACGTCCCGCACCCGGTCGCCCAGCGTCCTGTGGTGCTCGACGTACACGGCTTCGCCCTCCTCGTCCTGTTCCACGTACGGCACGCGGTCGAAGTAGGAGGCGGCGACGGAGAGCCCTTCCGGGCCCGGCTCGTCGGGGAAGGCCCAGCGGACGGGGTGCGTCACGGAGAACACCCAGCGCCCCCCGGGACGCAGCACCCGGTGCACCTCGCGGAAGACCTGTACGGGGTCGGCGACGAACGGCACCGCGCCGTAGGCGGAGCACGCGAGGTCGAAGGAGCCGTCCCGGAACGGCAGCCGCCCGGCGTCGGCCTCCACCAGCGGGACACCGCCGCCGATCCGCAGCGCGTGCTGGAGCTGGCGGTGCGAGAGGTCGAGGGCGACCGGGCGGGCCCCCTGGGCGGCCAGCCAGCGGGAGCACTGGGCGGCACCGGCCCCGATCTCCAGGACGTCCGAACCCTTCAGGGAGGCGGCGGGGCCGAGCAGGGAGGCCTCGGCCTCGTCCAGCCCCTCCGGCCCCCAGACGAACCGGTCGTCGCCGAGGAACGCCCCGTGGTCGCTCTGGTACTCGTCGGCGTTCCGGTCCCACCAGCCGCGGCTCGCCCGGCTGCTCTCCGCGTCCCCGGCCGCCCGGCGGGTCGCCTCGGGTTCCCACCCGTGGATCTCTTGGCTCATCGTGCCCGTCGTTGTAGTTTGCCTTCACCCGCCGTGGGCGGTGCCCGCACGGACCGTACGGGACGCCCCCGCGCGCCTGCGACACGCCGCCGGGCCGGATCTGGCCTCGGTGAACGTGAGTTGTGCCGGGATTGGGGTGTTGCGCCCCGGGTGTGCGCCTTCGCGCATTGACCCTGTCCGGCTGCCCCCGTATGCTACAAGTTGCGCTGCGAGCCTGCGCGCCTCAGACCTAGCAGGCCGCGCTCGCGTCTGTTGCATGTCCCCTCGGTTGTCGAGGCTCCTTCCGGATCATCGGTCGGTTCCTCTCCAGGCTGTCCGGCTTCTGCAGAGGCGATACGGGCTTTCGGCGTAGCAGTACCTACGACTCACTGTCCGTACCGGAGCCCTTTCCCACATGACGAGCAGCACCGAGACCACCGCCACCACTCCGCAGGTTGCGGTCAACGACATCGGCGACGCGGACGCGTTCCTCGCGGCGATCGACGAGACGATCAAGTACTTCAACGACGGCGACATCGTTGACGGTGTCATCGTCAAGGTTGACCGGGACGAGGTTCTCCTCGACATCGGTTACAAGACCGAAGGTGTCATCCCGAGCCGCGAGCTCTCGATCAAGCACGACGTCGACCCCAACGAGGTCGTCAAGGTCGGCGACGAGATCGAGGCCCTGGTTCTCCAGAAGGAGGACAAGGAAGGCCGCCTGATCCTCTCGAAGAAGCGCGCTCAGTACGAGCGTGCCTGGGGCACCATCGAGAAGATCAAGGAAGAAGACGGCATCGTCACCGGTACCGTCATCGAGGTCGTCAAGGGTGGTCTCATCCTCGACATCGGCCTCCGCGGCTTCCTCCCGGCGTCGCTCGTCGAGATGCGTCGTGTGCGCGACCTCCAGCCCTACGTGGGCAAGGAGCTCGAGGCGAAGATCATCGAGCTGGACAAGAACCGCAACAACGTGGTCCTGTCCCGCCGTGCCTGGCTCGAGCAGACCCAGTCCGAGGTGCGCCAGACGTTCCTCACCACCCTGCAGAAGGGTCAGGTCCGCTCCGGCGTCGTCTCCTCGATCGTCAACTTCGGTGCCTTCGTGGACCTGGGTGGCGTCGACGGTCTCGTCCACGTCTCCGAGCTCTCCTGGAAGCACATCGACCACCCCTCCGAGGTCGTCGAGGTCGGTCAGGAAGTCACCGTCGAGGTCCTCGACGTGGACATGGACCGCGAGCGCGTCTCCCTGTCGCTCAAGGCGACGCAGGAAGACCCGTGGCAGCAGTTCGCCCGGACGCACCAGATCGGGCAGGTCGTTCCCGGTAAGGTCACCAAGCTCGTTCCCTTCGGTGCGTTCGTGCGCGTCGACGAGGGCATCGAGGGCCTGGTCCACATCTCCGAGCTGGCCGAGCGCCACGTGGAGATCCCGGAGCAGGTCGTCCAGGTCAACGACGAGATCTTCGTCAAGGTCATCGACATCGACCTCGAGCGCCGTCGCATCAGCCTCTCGCTGAAGCAGGCCAACGAGGCGTTCGGCGGGGACCCGGCGTCGGTCGAGTTCGACCCGACCCTGTACGGCATGGCCGCGTCGTACGACGACCAGGGCAACTACATCTACCCCGAGGGCTTCGACCCCGAGACCAACGACTGGCTCGAGGGCTTCGAGGCTCAGCGCGAGGTCTGGGAGACCCAGTACGCCGAGGCGCAGCAGCGCTTCGAGCAGCACCAGGCCCAGGTCATCAAGTCCCGCGAGGCCGACGAGGCCGCTGCTGCCGAGGGCGCTGCCGCCCCCGCCGGCGGCAACGCCCCGGCTGCCTCCGGCGGCAGCGGTGGCGGCTCCTACTCCTCGGAGTCGGCGGACAACTCCGGCGCCCTGGCGTCGGACGAGGCCCTTGCCGCGCTGCGCGAGAAGCTGGCCGGCGGCCAGAGCTGACGCTCCGGACCACGGTGGCCGACCGGCCGCGGTAGCTGAAGAGCACTGAGTGAGGCCCGCCCCCTTCCCGGGGGGCGGGCCTCACGCATGTCCGGGTCGCCGGCCAGGGGCCTCGGTGTGCTCAGGGCGTCACGGGGATGTTGGTCAGTCCCCGGCCGCCGGTGACCGTGTTGCTGCTGTGGACGGTGGTGGGGCAGCTCGCGCTCAGGTTGGTGACGTTGACGGCGAGCCGCTTGTCACCCGTGGCGCCGGTCAGGTCCGAGGTGTTGCCCCTGAAGACCGTGCCGCAGCCCCAGCCGCTCTGCTGGGTGTGCGTCTCGTAGCCGTTGTTCGTGGTGCGCACGCCCCGGTTGTTCTCGACCAGCACGTCGTTGCCCTTCACGTCGACCCAGGAGTCGTCGTAGTTGGCGCCGGTCAGCCCGCCGCCGTCGAAGGTGTTGCCGGTGATCCGCGCCCCGGTGGTGCCTTCCTTGATGTCGACGTTCTCGCCGCCGACGCCCGGCCCGATGACGTTGTCCTCGATCCGCACCCCGTCGCTGCGGTCGCCGAGGTCGCCGGCGGTTCCGACGTACACGCCCTCGCCCATACCCCGTCCGTCGTGCCCGGTGTCGTAGACGCGGGAGTTCCTGATGACGCCGTCCCGGCTGGACCCGCGGAAGTGCACGCCCTCCATGTCGAGGTCGTGGACGGTCACCGAGTCGATGACCACGCCGGTCGCGGCGTCGGCCATGATCCCCTTCTGGCCGCCGGTGACGGTGATGCCGTACACGGTCCAGTAGGACGCGCCGTTCAGATGCAGCCCGTAGCCGCCGCCCGCGGTCAGCACGGCCCGCTCGGAACCGGTGAGCGTGATCCGGGCGGCGGAGGTGGCCGGGATTGTCGCCTTGAAGTTGCCGGTGTACGTGCCGTCGGCGAGCCGGATCGTGTCGCCGGGGGCGGCCGCGGCGAGCGCCGCCTTGAGCTGGGCCGCGGTGGAGACGTCGGTGACCGTCGCCGCCGCCGCGTCCCGGGCGGTGGCCAGGGGCAGGACGCCGGTGGCCAGTGCGGCGGTCAACAGGGCGGGGAGGAGCGTGCGGGTGCGCATGGGGGCCTTCCCGTCGAAGGGAGCAGAGGTTCTCGTACGTGAATGCGGGGCGAGGCTCTGAATCAGCTGCCCGTGACGGTAAGGCTGGGTAATGGGCATGTCAAGGTCTGGACCATTGACCCGCGGATGCCGAGGAGCGCGGGGAGAGCTGACGGGCCGTGACACACGCTCGCCGGACCCCCGGAACGCCGGCAGGGTGCCGTCGCCCCGTCCGCAGGGGGGCACCGGGCCGCCCGGCCGACTTCTCTTCTGACGGGGCGTGAGCGAAGCGTGAACCGGCGGCACGCGGGAATGCCCTGGGCGAGCGGTGTGTTCTTGTCGAGGAACACGAGGAGGAGCGGTAACCGTGCCTGATCCGCAGAGTTTGTACGAATGGGAGCCCAAGGGCCTGGCCGTCGTCGACATGGCGCTCGCCCAGGAGTCGGCCGGCCTGGTCATGCTCTACCACTTCGACGGATACATCGACGCGGGGGAGACCGGCGAGCAGATCGTCGACGGCCTGCTCGAGACCCTGCCGCACCAGGTGGTGGCCCGCTTCGACCACGACCGGCTCGTCGACTACCGCGCGCGCCGTCCTCTGCTCACCTTCCGGCGGGACCGCTGGACCGCCTTCGAGGCGCCGACCCTGGACGTCCGGGTCGTCCAGGACGTCACGGGTGCGCCGTTCCTGCTGCTGTCCGGCCCCGAACCGGACGTGGAGTGGGAGCGGTTCGCCAAGGCCGTCGAGCAGATCGTCGAGCGCCTCGGCGTCCGTCTCGCGGTGAACTTCCACGGCATCCCGATGGGTGTCCCGCACACCCGCCCCGTCGGCATCACCCCGCACGGCAACCGCACCGACCTCATGCCGGGACACCACAGCCCGTTCGACGAGGCGCAGGTCCCCGGCTCGGCCGAGGCGCTCGTCGAGTACCGGCTGATGGAGGCCGGCCACGACGTGCTCGGCGTGGCCGCGCACGTGCCGCACTACGTCGCGCGCTCCGCCTACCCGGACGCCGCGCTCACCGCGCTCGAGGCGATCACGGCGGCGACCGGCCTGGTCCTGCCGAGCGTCGCCCACACGCTGCGCACCGAGGCGCACCGCACCCAGACGGAGATCGAGCGGCAGATCGGCCAGGGCGACGAGGAGCTCGTCGCGCTCGTCGAGGGGCTGGAGCACCAGTACGACGCGATCGCGGGCTCCGAGACCCGGGGCAACCTCGTGGCCGAACCGGTCGATCTGCCGTCGGCCGACGAGATCGGGCTCGAATTCGAACGCTTTCTCGCCGAACGGGAGGGTGACTCCTGACGGAGTGATCCACTCAGTAAGCTCGCCGCATGCTGAAAGTGGGCCTGACCGGCGGGATCGGCGCCGGCAAGAGTGAAGTGTCGCGGCTGCTCGTGAGCTACGGGGCCGTGCTGGTGGACGCCGACCGGATCGCCCGGGAGGTCGTCGAACCCGGTACGCCCGGGCTCGCGTCGGTCGTGGAGATGTTCGGGCCGGGCATCCTGGCGGCCGACGGCACCCTGGACCGGCCGGCTCTCGGCGCGATCGTGTTCGCCGACTCCGACCGCCTGGCCACGCTCAACGCGATCGTCCACCCGCTGGTCGGCGCCCGCTCCGCCGAGCTCGAACGGGCCGCCGGACCCGACGCGGTCGTCGTCCACGACGTGCCCCTGCTCACGGAGAACGGCCTCGCCCCCCTCTACGACCTGGTCGTGGTCGTGGACGCGACCCCCGGGACGCAGCTCGACCGGCTGGTACGGCTGCGCGGGATGACGGAGGAGGACGCCCGCGCCCGCATGGCCGCGCAGGCCACCCGTGAGGAGCGGCTGGCCGTCGCCGATCTGGTCGTCGACAACGACGGGCCCCTCGACGAGCTCGAACCGCAGGTGCGCGCGGTCTGGTCGGAACTGACCGCGCGAGCCGCCCGTCAGGGCGCTCCGGAATAGCCGGGGCCGGGCCGGGCGTTGTAGGGCGGAAGGCAAGGGGAAGGACAGGGCCGTGGCCGAGAACAATCCGGAGACGCACGTCATCGATTTCCGCGCGGCGGAGCAGTTGCTCGCCGCCCGGGACCCCCAGGGCGCGGTCAAGCTGCTGGACTCGGTGATCGGGGACCACCCGGAGAACACCGCCGCCCGACTGCTGCGGGCCAGGGCCTTCTTCGCCGCAGCCCAGCTCCGCCCGGCCGAGCTCGAATTCGAACTGGTCCTGGAGCGTGAGCCCGACAACGCCTTCGCGCACTTCGCGCTGGCGCGGACCTTCGAACGCTCCGGCCGCACGAAGCAGGCCACCCGGCACTTCCGGCTCGCCGCCGCGCTCGACCCCAAGCCGGAGTACCTCCGGGCCGCGCGGTTCGACGAACGCCCCTGACCCCGCACGGCCCCGCGACCCGGAAAGCCCCGTGACCCCGGAACGGCCCCGTGCCTCAGCGGCCCCGTCGCTTCCGCCCCGGGCCGGGGTCCTCGGGGTCGTAGGGAGGGACGTCCCGGCCCGGCTGGTACCGCGGGCCCTGACGGATGCGGCGGACGACCAGGCAGAAGTCGGTCACCGTGATCAGCAGCAGCACCCCGCAGGCGGCGGCCCACCCCGGCCGGTCCGCGATCAGGAACGCGGTCAGCCCGAAAGCGGCCCAGGCCGTACCCCATACACTCAGCCAGAGTCGCATCCGCAGGGGGCTGCGGGCGGTGGACGGTTCATTTCCGGTACGCATCGGCATCGCCTCCCGTCCATCATGAACCCGCGGTGCGGTGTACGGAAACCGGTGCGGGAACGGACGAGGGGGAGCGGGCTGTGCACAGCACACCGAACGGGAGCGCGATACCGCGGCGGGCGCCGTGGGGCGACGCGGTCGCCCGGCGGGCCAGGGTACGGGGGGCACTGCTGGGCGGAGCCGTCGGCGACGCCCTCGGCAACCCGGTGGAGTTCCTCTCCCTGGACGGCATCCGCCGCGCCCACGGCGACCAGGGCGTACGCGGACTGACGGCGGACCCGGACGGTGTCGTCGGACGGATCACGGACGACACCCAGATGACGCTCTTCACGGCCGAGGGCCTCATCAGGGCCCACGCCCGGACCAGGGCAACCGGCACGGCGGGCTCCGAGTACGCCCTCGTCCGCAACGCGTACCGGCGCTGGCTGGACACCCAGAACCACCCCGCCCCGCCGGCCCGGGGCGGCGACGACTCCGTACGCACCGGCACGCTCAGGCAGCACCCCTGGCTGTACGCGCGCCGCGCCCCCGGCAACGCCTGCCTGACCGGCCTCGCCGCCGGGCACACCCCCGAGCCCGGCACGCCGCTGGCACTCCCGGGACCCGTCAATCCGCAGTCCAAGGGCTGCGGCACCGTCATGCGGTCGGCGCCGTTCGGACTGGTGGGCGCGGACGCGCCGAGGGCCTTCGAGCTGGCCGCCCGATGCGCGCGGATCACCCACGGCCATCCCACCGGCGGCTATGCGGCGGGGGCGTTCGCCGCGATCGTCACCCATCTCCTGGAGGGCGACTCGCCTGCCGGCGCCGTGCTGCGCGCCATGGACCTGCTCGCCCGTCACCGAGGCCACGAGGAGACCACGGCCGCCCTGCGCGCGGCGGTCGACCTGGCGGTGCCGGGCCGGCCGTCCGCCGAACACGTGGAGAGCCTGGGTGCGGGCTGGGTCGCGGAGGAGGCCCTCGCCATCGCCGTGTACTGCGCCCTCGTGCTGCCGGGCCCCGACGACGTCGGCGAGGCGCTGCTGCTCTCCGTCAACCACTCGGGCGACAGCGACTCCACCGGCAGTGTCTGCGGCAACCTGCTCGGCGCCCACCACGGGGACGTGGCACTGCCCGCGTCCTGGCTGGCGGCGACCGAAGGCCGCGCCGTGATCGCCGAACTCGCGGACGACCTGTGCACGGAGTTCGGGCAGCCGGTGCGGTGGCCCGAGGGCCGTTACCCGGAGTGCTGACCCCCACTCGCCACGGGAACGACGCCACGCCGCCGCACGTTGCGCGGGTATGGACGCGAATCTGGTGAGGGAAGGCCACGCGGGACAGGGCCCGGGCCCCATCACACCGGACGGCTGCGCGGTCGAGTTGTACGCGCGGTTGTCCCCGGGATCCGAACCGGACGTGATCGGGAGCGCGGTGCCCGCGGGGGCGAGCCTGCTCGAACTCGGCTGCGGGGCGGGCCGGGTGACCCATCCGCTGGTCGAGCGGGGCTTCGAGGTCACCGCGGTCGACGAGTCGCGGGAGATGCTGGAGCGAGTGCGTGGCGCGCGGACGGTGCGGAGCCCCATCGAGTCGCTGGACCTCGGCGAGGAGAGGTTCGACGCGGTCGTGCTCGGCTCCTTCCTGGTGCACACGGCCGACCACGGCGTCAGGGAGGGGCTGTTGAGGACCTGCCGGAGATACGTCAAGGACGACGGCGTGGTGCTCATCCAGCGCGAGGGCGCGGACTACCACGCCGACCTGCCGCGGGAACGCCGGGACGAGGCCGCGGGCTGCACCATCCGTATCGTCTCGGCGCACCCGGTCGGCGACGGGGTCGACGAGGTGCGTGCCGAGTACGACTTCGAGGACGCCCGGTGGACCCAGACGTTCCGGTCGCGCCCGCTCTCCCCCGAGCGGTTCGAGGCATATGCGGCGGAGGCCGGGCTCGCGCTGGACCGGTATCTCACCGACGACGGCATATGGGCGCTGGTCCGCCCCCGGCACGCCTGAGGGCGTCAAGGGGCTCCAGGGGAAGCTGAGTTCGGGCTCCGAGGTGGGATGAGTTCCGTGCCTCGGCGGGGTCTACCCCTCCGGAGGCGCCACACGGGCGACGTGGCCTCGCCCCGCCGCGACACACGGCATCCCGATGCCGTGCGAGGAGACCGCCCTGCCCGGAACCGCCGCCCGCCGCGCTCCGTCCACCCCCGACCGCCGCCGCCCCTCGCCGTCGCGCTGACCGTGAGCCGTGTGGTCCTCGCCCTGTTCCTCGGGGTCGGCGCGGTGGCGAAGCTCGGCGCCCACGAGTCCGCGGTGCGGTCCTTCGCGCGGATGGGCCGGGGCGGTGGCGCGATGTACGTGATCGGCGGCCTGGAGATGGCCGGAGCCGTGGGCCTGCTCGTCCCTCCGCTCGCCGGTCTCGCCGCGACGGCCCTGGTGGGACCGGGGGCCGGTGCGGCGATCGTGCGGCTGACCCTGCTCGAACCTGTGAACGCGGTCATGCCGGCGCTGCTCGTCGTCCTCGCCGTCCTGATCGCCCGGGACGGGCGGGAGGGCACCGCCCGGCTGTCCGCACCGCTGCGCCGCCGGGGACGTGGGGACGCCGGTCAGTGGACGAAGCGGTAGCTGAGCCACGGCCCGCTGGGCGGCGCCTTGACGTCCGTGACGGTGGTGGGGATGTAGATGGTCTCGCCGCCGGTGCAGTCGGGGGTGCGGTAGAGGATCATGTCGATCAGCGTGCCGTTCTCGACCTCGTTCGCGCCCGCCGAGTCCATCTTGTGACAGCCCTTCACGGACGGGCTGTTCGTGCTCACCGTCCGGTCGCGTTCGGTGGTGTAGGTGACCGGCCCCACCGCGGTGCGGCCGAGTCCGGAGCAGCCGGCGAGGGCGAGGGTGAGCAGGGCCGTACCTGCGGCGAGGCCGGTGCTGCGCCGGCGGCTGGAGGCGGTGGCGGTCGCGGTGACGGACATGGGCGGGGTCCTCGTCTGCTCGTCCGGCTCATCGGTACGTCACAGGGACGTGCTGGCGCTGGCCACCCTGCCCCCTCCCCGTGCTCCCGGCATCCGGTGCGCGGCCGGCCGGGAACACCGGCACCCGGACAGGGGTTCGACGCATGCACATACCGGGCATATCGTGTTAATAGGCCGAGATGAACGGGTGCGGAACGAGATGCCCGGGAGCAGGGGGCCGTGATGGTCGAGGGCCTGCTGATCGCCGTGGTCGCGGTGATCGTCTTCTACACGCTGGCCGCGGCGCGCGTGGTCAAACAGTACGAACGAGGGGTGGTGCTCCGGCTGGGCCGGCTGCACGACCGGGTGCGGGACCCCGGTTTCACCATGATCATCCCGGTCGTGGACCGGCTCCACAAGGTGAACATGCAGATCGTGACGATGCCGGTGCCCGCTCAGGACGGGATCACCCGCGACAACGTGACGGTCCGGGTGGACGCGGTCATCTACTTCAAGGTCGTGGACGCGGCGAGCGCGGTGATCCAGGTCGAGGACTACCGGTTCGCCGTCTCGCAGATGGCGCAGACGTCGCTGCGGTCGATCATCGGCAAGAGCGATCTCGACGACCTGCTCTCGAACCGCGAGAAGCTCAACGAGGGTCTGGAGCTGATGATCGACAGCCCGGCGGTCGGCTGGGGTGTGCAGATCGACCGGGTGGAGATCAAGGACGTGTCGCTGCCCGAGACCATGAAACGCTCCATGGCCCGGCAGGCCGAGGCCGACCGGGAGCGCCGCGCCAGGGTGATCAACGCCGACGCGGAGCTCCAGGCGTCGAAGAAGCTGTCCGAGGCGGCCCAGCAGATGTCCAGGCAGCCCGCGGCGCTGCAACTGCGGCTGCTGCAGACGATGGTCGCCGTGGCGGCCGAGAAGAACTCCACGCTGGTGCTGCCGTTCCCCGTCGAGCTGCTCCGCTTCCTGGAGCGCGCGCAGGGTCGACCGGGGCAGCAGGAGGCGGGGCGGGAAGGGACACCGGTGCGGACGCCTGTGGAGGACGGCCCGGAGCCGGATGCGCCGCCCGCCGATGCGGGGCCCCTCCCGCCGCTCGGCCGGGACCCGCTCGCGACGGATCCGTCGTCGCATGGGGCCGCCGGGGCAGGGCGGCCGGAGCCGTCGCGGCCGGAGACGGGTCTGCCCGCAGACCTTCCCGGTGCGGGGCTCCCCGGCTCGGACCCGCTCGCGCCGGAGCGGGGCGCGCGGGACATCCCGCCGTTCGAGCCCGACGCGGTGCCGCCCTTCGAGCCGGAATCGGTCCCGCCGTTCGAGCCGGACGCGCCCCCGTCGCAGCCGCTGTCGGGCCGGGACCGGGCATCCGGACGGAGGCGGGAGTAGGCGGCGCCGGTCCCGGCACCTGCCGGAGGCCTCGCGGCCTCGGAAAGGCCGCGCCCCGCACCGCCCCGGCCGCGCCCCGCACCGCCCGCCCCGGGCCGAGGACACCGCCGGGGCGGGCGTTGTCAGACCACCCGCCTAGACTCGCCGGAGCAGGGAGAACACGGACACGGGACCGAGGCCGGGAGGGGCGGTGGGCATGGCGCGGCGGGTACGGGGCGAGGCGGCGGACCGGTTGCTGCGGTGCGCCGCGGTGTTCCTTCCGGCACCGCTGCCCCGGGACGGCCGGATCGCCTTCTGGGATCCCGAGGGCGGGGCCGACTTCACGGGCGGCGACGGAGGCGCGTTCGCGGACGAGCCGTTCGGCGGCGGCACGTCCCCCGACGCCGACGGGGCCACCCCCTCGGTCACCGAGCTGACCGTCGTGGCCCGGCACGGCGCGGACGGGGCCCGCCGGCGCACGGTTCCCGCGCTGCTGATGCCCGTCCCCGACGCCCTGCCGCTGCTCGCGGACGCCCGGCACCGGGCCTCGGCCCACCCCGCCACGCGCGCCTGGGGGGCCGCCGCACTGCACGCCCTCACCCTGGTGGCCCGGGGCCGGCTGCTGCCCGGGCTCACGGCCGAGGACCGCGACGCGTGGCGGGCCGGCCCGCGTGACGCGGAGGACATCGCCCATCTGCGGGCGATCGCCGCCGCGATGCCTCCGGAAGGCCACGCCGTTCCCCTTGACGGCACGCCCCTGCGGCTCCCCGAGCCCCGGGCACTGCTCGGCGCGTTCCTGGACGCGGTCGCCGACACCCTGCCCCGTACACCGGCCGCGGCCCACGCCATGGGCGCGCCGTTCGCCGCCCGCGAGGCCCAGGACCTGTCCGGCGCCCGCGCCTGGGCCGTCGAGGTGGCCGCGGGGCTCGACGCCGGGGTGCGCGTCTCCCTCCGGCTCGACCTCTCCGCGTACGAGCTCTTCGACAGCTCGGGGGGCTCCGGTACCGGGGCGCCCGAGGAGGAAGAGGGCGCGGACCCGGCCGCCGCACGGCACGCGGCCGCCGCCGTCACCCAGGTGCACAGCCTGGCCGACCCGACGTACGTCACCGACGCGGCCACCCTGTGGAACGGCGCGGCGGGGGAGCCCTTCGGGCCGCGGGCCCGGATCGACGCGGTGCTCGCCCTGCGCCGTGCCGCCCGTGTCTGGCCCCCGCTGGAGCGTCTGCTGGAACAGCCCGTACCCGACGTCCTCGCGCTGACCGAGGACGAGCTGTACGAGCTGATCGCGGACGCCGGGCCGCGCCTCGCCGCCGCGGGCGTCTCGGTGCACTGGCCCAGGGAGCTCGCCCGGTCGCTCACCGCCGCGGCCGTCGTGCGCCCCGCCCCCGGCTCGGCGACCGACGGGACCTCGTTCTTCGACGCGGAGCAGCTCTTCGCGTTCGACTGGCAGCTCTCGCTCGGTGAGGACCGGCTCACCGAGGCCGAGATGGACTCGCTGGCCGAGGCGCACCGCCCGATCGTGCGGCTGCGCGACCAGTGGGTCGTGGTGGACCCCGCCCTCGTCCGCAGGGCGCGCAAGCGGGAGCTCGGGCTGCTGGACCCCGTCGACGCGCTCGCCGTCGCCCTCACGGGCAGCGCCGAGGTCGACGGCGAGCGGGTCGACGCCGTCCCGGAGGGCGCGCTCGCCGTGCTGCGCGCCCGCCTGCTCGACGAGGACGCCACCCTCCCACCGCCGCCCGGCCTCGACGCCACCCTCCGCGACTACCAACTGCGCGGCCTGGCCTGGCTGGACCGGATGACCTCGCTCGGCCTGGGCGGCTGCCTCGCCGACGACATGGGCCTGGGCAAGACCATCACCGTCATCGCGCTCCACCTGCACCGCGCGCACCCGGCCCCCACCCTGGTCGTCTGCCCCGCCTCGCTCCTCGGCAACTGGCACCGCGAGATCAACCGCTTCGCGCCCGGCGTCCCCGTAAGCCGCTTCCACGGCACCGACCGGGACCTGTCCGGCGCGGGCCCCGGCTTCGTCCTCACGACGTACGGCACGATGCGCTCCAGCGCCGAGCGGCTCGCCGGGCACACCTGGGGCCTGGTCGTGGCCGACGAGGCGCAGCACGTGAAGAACCCGCACTCCTCCACGGCCCGGGCACTGCGCACCATCCCGGCGCCGGCCCGGGTCGCGCTGACCGGCACCCCGGTCGAGAACAACCTCTCCGAGCTCTGGGCCCTCCTCGACTGGACCACCCCCGGACTGCTCGGCCCGCTGAAGGCATTCCGGGCCAGGCACGCCCGGATCGTGGAGAACACCGGCACCGCCGCCGGGCTGGGCAACGACGAAGCGGTGGAGCGGCTCTCCCGGCTCGTGCGCCCCTTCCTGCTGCGCCGCAAGAAGTCGGACCCGGGGATCGCCCCCGAGCTGCCGCCGAAGACGGAGACCGACCACCCCGTCTTCCTCACCCGCGAACAGGCCACGCTCTACGAGGCGGCCGTGCGCGAGACGATGACCTTCATCGAGAGCGCCGAGGGCATCGCCCGCCGCGGCCTGATCATGAAGCTGCTCGGCTCGCTCAAGCAGATCTGCAACCACCCCGCGCAGTACCTGAAGGAGGAACCGACCCGACTCGCGGGCCGCTCCGGCAAGCTCGCCCTGCTCGACGAGCTGCTCGACACGATCCTCGCCGAGGACGGCTCCGTCCTGATCTTCACCCAGTACGTCTCCATGGCCCGTCTGCTCTCCGCCCACCTCGCCTCCCGCGCCATCCCCTCCCAGCTGCTGCACGGCGGCACCCCGGTGGCCGAGCGGGAGAGGATGGTCGACCGCTTCCAGTCCGCCGAGGTCCCCGTCTTCCTGCTCTCCCTCAAGGCGGCGGGCACGGGCCTCAACCTCACCCGCGCCGCCCATGTGATCCACTACGACCGCTGGTGGAACCCGGCGGTCGAGGAGCAGGCCACCGACCGGGCGTACCGCATCGGTCAGACACAGCCCGTACAGGTGCACCGGCTGATCGCCGAAGGCACGGTGGAGGACCGGATCAGCGAGCTGCTCCGGTCCAAGCGGGCCCTCGCCGACGCCGTGCTCGGCTCCGGCGAGGCCGCCCTGACCGAGCTCAGCGACCGCGATCTGGCCGACCTCGTCTCGCTGCGGAGGGCGTCATGAGCCCCGCCGCGAGCCCGGCCGCCCGGCCCGGCCCCGACGACCTGCGGCGCACCTTCGAAGCGGTACCCGCCCGTACCGCCGACGTCCGGGCCCCCTTCGCGGAGAGCTGGTGGGGACGGGCCTGGGTGGACGCGCTGGAGACCCTGTCCATGGACGAGGGGCGCCTCGCACGCGGCCGTGTGTACGCCGACGGCGGCCACGTCGCCGCGATCACCGTGACCCCCGGCCGGGTCATCGCCTACGTCCACGGCAGCCGCCCCCGCCCGTACCGCGCGGAGCTGAGGCTGCGTACGTTCTCGGCGTCCGACTGGGACACCTTCCTGGACGCCGTCGCGGCGCGGCCCGGGCACCTGTCCGCGCTGCTGGACAAGGAGATGCCGCACTCCCTGGTCGACACGGCGGGGGAGACAGGTATCAGGCTGCTGCCCGCCGCCGGGGACCTGGACCCCGACTGCTCCTGCCCGGACCGCGGATGGCCCTGCAAGCACGTGGCGGCGCTCTGCTTCCAGACGGCACGGCTGCTGGACAGCGACCCGTTCGTCCTGCTGCTGATGCGCGGCCGTGGGGAGCGCGAGCTCCTCGACGAGCTCGGCCGCCGCAACGCGGAACACTCCGCCCGGGAACGGCCCGCCGCACCCTCCGTCCCGTCGGTGGCGGCCGGCGACGCCTTGGCCGGCCGGTTCCTGCCGCCGCTCCCCGCGCCCCTGCCCGTGCCCCCGCACCCCGGCGGGCCACCGGCCTACCCGGAGCTGCCCGGCGCCCGCGACCCGCTCGGGCTGGACCACCTCGCCACGGACGCCGCGGCCCGCGCCCACGCGCTCCTGACCACGGGCGAGGACCCGCTCTCCGGGCTCAGCGTCTGGCAGGACGCCGTACGCATCGCCGCCTCCCGCCCCACCGCCGGGCTCACCGCCACCACCCGGGCGCTCTACCGCGAGCTCGCCTTCGCCACCGGCCGCAACACCACCGACCTGGCCCGGGCCGTCGCCGCCTGGCGGCAGGGTGGCGCCCTGGGCCTGGAAGTCCTGGAGAACGCGTGGGACCCGCCGGCCGGACCGTTCGACCGGGCCCGTCCCGCCCTCGCGGCCGCCGACTTCCCGCGGTTCCAGCCCTGGCGCAACCGCCTGACCGACCCCAGCGGCACCCTCCAGCTCCGCTTCGGCCACGACGGCCGGTGGTACGGCTACGAATCGGACCGGGGCGAGGACGACTGGTGGCCCCGTGCCGCACCCGACACCGATCCCGTGGGTGCGCTCACCGCACTGCGCGGCTGATCCGGCACCCGGCCGGAGAAGCCGCCGCCGTCAGCTCCCCGCGTACAGGAGCAGCACGACGATCAGCACCGCGCACAACGGCAGCATCACCCAACCGGCCTTGCGGAACGACGCGTCGTCCTGCTGGGAAAGCCCGCGGTCGGCACCGTGGGCGGAGGCCAGATGCTCCCAGGCCATGCCGTCGATCCGTCGCGTCGTCAGCAGCGAGGGCGACCAGTCGCAGTGGGCGCAGACCACGAAGTCGCGGTACGGGTCGTACCGGAAGTCCCGTTCGATGTTGACGGTGAAGACCTGGTCACCGGGACCGACCGCGGTGAAATGACGTATCGGCGCACCCATGTCGACTGCTCCCCTGTCCGTGTCCGGCCGGGCCGCCGGGCGTGTGCCCGGCCGTCAGGTGTTCACCCCCGGCGGCGGAACAGTAGCGAACGCGGGCAGGACGGCGTCGACCACCTCCCGGGCGAAGCCGGCCGGCAACGGCGCCCGGCGCAGCACCGCCCGCACCCAGACAGCCCCCGCCATCAGGTCCAGCAGCAGCATGGGGTCCGCGCCCGGGCGCAGCTCACCGCGCTCGGCCGCCCGCCGGAAGACCGGCTGCTCGCGGGAGAACCGGTCGGCGAAGAAGTCGCGGGCGAGCATCGCCAGTTCGTCGTCGGACGTGCCGCTGCCCGAGGTCATCGCCCGGACGACGGACTCCGTCCGCGCCCCGGTGAGCAGGACCACGACCCGCTCGGTCAGCGCGACCAGATCGCCCCGCAGCGAACCCGTGTCGGGCACCTCGAAGTCGAGCAGCGCACCGTCGGTCAGGGCGGCCCGCAGCAGGGCGGGCTTCGAGGGCCACCACCGGTAGATCGTCGTCTTGTTCACCCCCGCCTCCTGGGCGACGGCCTCCATGGTCAGGCCGGTGTACCCGCGCTCGGCCAGCAGACGCAGTGCGGCGTCCTGGATCGCCGCGGCGGCACGGGGCCCGGCACCGGGGCGCCGGGAGAGGGGCGGGGCGGGGTCGGACATGGCGGCTCCAGGAACACGACTCGACGTGGCGTTGTGCATCCTGGCACAGCCCCCTAGCATCAAAATGCAACGCAACGTTGCGTTGTATTTCGCGATGGCTGCGGGGATCGAGGGGGAAGTCATGGCCAGGAAAGCGGTGTCCGGCGCGGTGACCTGGGGTCTGTTCGCCGCCTGGGCGGTGCACGACGCCGAGGAGCTGGCCACCATGGCCCGCTGGGCCAGATCGGCCCGGCCCCGGCTCCAGGAGCGGTTCCCGGGGATGCCGGACGGCATCCGGCGGCGGCTGGACCTTCCGCAGCGTCAGGTGAACATCGCCATCGGCCTGATGGGCGGAGTGGTCGCCGCCGCCTCGGCGGCCGGGGCCCGCTCCGGGGGCCGGAGCCCGTTCTTCCAGACCGTCCTGGTGGGGTTCGGGCTGCACGGCGCGGTCCACCTCGCCCAGTCCGCGGCCTGCCGCGGCTACACGCCCGGCGTCGTCACCGCCCCGCTGGTCGTCATCCCGTACACGGTCCGCGCGGTGCGCCACCTGGCTGCGGCCGGTGTCCCGGTGCGCGGAGGCCGTGCGGCCGTCACCGGGCTGCTGCTGTTCCCCGTCGCCGTGGCCGGTGTGCACGGACTCGCCCGACGGATCGGCCGGACCGGCCCCGCCGCACGCCCGGACCGGTGAGCCCTACGCGCCCGCCGCCCGGCCGGAGGCGCCCCCCGGCAGCGACACCCCGCGGCCGGCGAAGAAGCGCTCGAACACCGTCAGCGGCAGCTCGGCCGCCCGGGTGTCCGCCGACGTGCCCGACGGGTTGTGGAAGTGCACGCCCTCCCCGTCCGCCGTGTGGGAGGTCACCAGCACCAGGTGTCCGCCCCGCCCCGGAGCCGGCCGGTCCGGATGCCGGATCCCGTAGTGCACCGAGGCCATCACGCGCTGCCCCGCGTCCAGCAGGCCGAGCAGTCCGGCGGGGGAGAGATGCCGGTGCACGGCCGCGTCGAGCCCGTGGGCCTCGCTCACGTAGCGGACGAACGGGGCGTACACCAGTCCCCTGATCACCCCGTCGGCGTCCTCGGTGTACGCGTCGTACGCCAGCGCCCCGTCCCGCAGGGCGAACAGCGGCGGCGCACCGGCGCCGAGCGCCATGCGCAGGCAGGTCATACCGCACAGATGACCTGCCCAGCGCGCGTACTCGGCGGGCGACGCGGCGCCCGAACCGGCCCATCCGGGGTCCTCGGCCGGGTCGAGGCCGCCCTCCACGATCGCCCCCACCAGCTCGGGCGAGGCGAACTGGGTGTGGACGGGGACGCGGCACCGTGTACAGGTCACTGGCGGTATCCGTTCAGGAAGCGGCCGATGCGGCTGATCGCCGCGTCGAGGTCGTCGGCGTACGGCAGGGTCAGGATCCGGAAGTGGTCCGGCCGGGGCCAGTTGAACCCGGTGCCCTGCACCACCTGGATCTTCTCCCGCAGCAGCAGGTCCAGGACGAACCGCTCGTCGTCGACGATGGCGTGCACCTTCGGGTCGATGCGGGGGAACGCGTACAGCGCCCCCTTCGGCTTCACGCACGACACCCCGGGGATCTCGTTCAGCCGCTCCCAGGCCCGGTCACGCTGCTCGTGGAGCCTGCCGCCCGGGGCGACGAGCTCCCGGATCGACTGCCGGCCGCCGAGCGCGGCCTGGATCGCGTACTGGGCGGGAGCGTTGGGGCACAGCCGCATGGAGGCGAGCGTGGTCAGCCCCTCCAGATAGTTGCGGGCGTGCTGCTGCGGGCCCGACACCACCATCCACCCGGAACGGAACCCGGCGACACGGTACGTCTTGGACAGCCCGCTGAAGGTGAGGCAGAGCAGATCCGGCGCCAGGACCGACACCGGGTGGTGCTCGGCGTCGTCGTACAGGATCTGGTCGTAGATCTCGTCGGCGAAGACCATCAGCCCGTGACGGCGCGCCAGGTCGAGGATGCCGTCGAGGACCTCCCGGGGGTAGACGGCGCCTGTCGGGTTGTTGGGGTTGATGATGACCACGGCCCGGGTGCGGTCGGTGATCTTCGAGGCCATGTCGGCGAGGTCCGGGTTCCAGTCGGCCGACTCGTCGCAGGTGTAGTGCACGGCCTTGCCGCCCGCGAGCGTGGTCACGGCGGTCCACAGCGGGTAGTCGGGGCTCGGGATCAGCACCTCGTCGCCGTCTTCCAGAAGCGCCTGTACGGCCATGGAGATCAGCTCGGAGACGCCGTTGCCCAGGAAGACGTCGTCCACGTCGACGTCGGCCAGCCCCATCGCCTGGTACCGCTGTGCCACGGCGCGGCGGGCGGACAGGATGCCGCGCGAGTCGGTGTAGCCGTGTGCCTGGGGGAGCATCCGGATCATGTCCTGGACGATCTCCTCGGGAGCCTCGAAGCCGAAGAGCGCCGGATTGCCCGTGTTCAGGCGGAGCACGCTGTGGCCGGCCTCCTCGAGCGCGTTGGCCTGCTCGATGACCGGACCCCTGATCTCGTAACAGACCTCGTTGAGCTTGCTGGACTGACGGAACTCCATCTGTGCCTCCCCGACCCTGAAGTGCGATACTTGGTTTTACCAAGCTCGGGCTTGGAAAGTCCAACAACGTGTCTAGACTGCGTCGCATGCCACGTCAGCAGGCGCCAGCCACGCGCCCCTCCCGCCGCCGGAGTTACGACCAGTTCTGCGCCGCCGCGCGCGCCCTTGACTCCGTGGGCGACCGGTGGACGCTGCTGATCGTCCGTGAACTGCTGGCCGGGCCCCGCCGCTACACCGATCTGCACGCCGACCTGCCCGGCGTCAGCACGGACGTGCTGGCCTCCCGGCTCAAGGACATGGAGCAGGGCGGCCTGGCCGTACGCCGCAGGCTGCCCCCGCCCGCCGCCGCCACGGTCTACGAGCTGACCCCGCGCGGCCGCGGACTTCTGCCCGTCCTCACCGCGCTCACCCGCTGGGGCGCGCCCGCGCTCGACGAACGCCGGCCCACCGACGCGGTGCGCGCCCACTGGTTCGCCCTGCCGCTGCTGAGCGCCATGGATCAGCTGGTCTGCTCCGGCACCGTCGAAGTCCGTCTGGACGAGGGGGAGTTCCATCTCCGCACGGGAGCGGTCCCGTCCGGCCAGGGGGCGTACGGCTACGGCCCGGCCCCGGACGCCGACGCCTGCCTCGTGCTCGACGCGGAGCTCTGCCTGGCGCTGGCGCACGGCGACCACACCCTGGCCGAGGCCGTCGGCGACGGCCGGATCGAGGTGCGCGGCGAGAGCCCCCTGGCCGACGAGATCCGCGGACTGGGACAGGGCCTCCAGGAGGACGCCGGCCGCGCCACCCGTGACCACCGCCCAACTCGCGCGTAACGTAGGGACGTTCACTGCTGCGACGGGTGAGGGAGCTGGTGTCCATGTGGTTCGGCGGCACGGTCGGCGCGGAGGCGCCGAGGCCCGGTCGAGGGGCGAGGCCCGGTGGGAAGCGCGGCAGGCTGCGTGACGGGCTGCTCGTGGGCGCCTGTGTGGCGGCCCTCGGCCTGGTGCCGGCGGCGGCCGTCGCGACACCGGGCAGCGGTGTCGGCGGCACCGTCGTCGCCCAGGGCACGTCCGAGGGCAAACTGAAGGTGAAGACACCGAAGGGCCGCACGGACGTGACCTTCCGGGAGATCACCGTGGAGCCCGGTGGCTCCACCGGCTGGCACACCCACCGCGGTCAGCTGATCGCCGTCGTCAAGTCCGGGACGCTGACCCGGACCCTCGACGACTGCTCGGTCGAGGTGTCACCCGCCGGGACCTCGTTCATCGAGCCGTCCGGAGCCGACCACCGCCACATCGGCCGCAACCTGGGCACAGGTCCCGTGGTGCTGTGGGTGACCTATCTGCTCCCCGAGGGAAGCGAACTCTCCGACGACGCCGACGCGGTGGACTGCCCGGCCCAGGGGTGAGGCACCCGGGGGCGTCCGCCCGGCGGCGGGCGTCCCGTGCGCGCGAAGGCGTCCGTCAGACGGCGGCCGTCTCCCCGTACGCGCCGAAACCGGAGACGATCAGCACGTCCCGGAAGGCCAGCACCTCGTACACCCGGCCGCCGATCTGGTCGCGGTAGTCGATCACCAGCGCGTCGACGCCCGCCCGGACGTCCATCACCTCGAACTCCAGGCCGGGGATCTTCCGCGGACCGGTCGTCCAGTACGCGCGCAGCGCCGCCTTGCCGTGCGGCGTTCCCGCCGGATCGCCCGTCGGCCGGGCGATCATCGGTGAACTGAAGACCACGTCCTCGGCGTAGTGGGCGAGGACGCGGTCCAGGTCGTGGGAGTTCCAGTCGTCCTGCCACCGGGACGCGAACTGACGGGCGCATGCGAGATCCATACGGATCATCATGCGCGGGTGCGGTTCGGCAGTCCCGGTGGGCGGGGACACGGTCAGAAGACCGCGTCCGCCACCGCCGCACCGGCGAACGAGAGCCCGACCCCCGCTCCGAGGCTGAGCAGCAGATACCCCCCGGCCACCGCCAGCCGGCGGGCGGAGGTGAGCGTCAGGAGCTCGTAGGAGAAGGTCGACCACGTCGACAGGGCGCCGCAGAACCCGGTGGCCAGCAGCAGGTGGAGGTGCGGCCCCAGATCACCGTCGGTGGCGCCCTCGGCGACGAACCCCAGGACCAGGCAGGCGGCCGCGTTGGCCGCGAGCGTGCCCCAGGGGAAGGAGCCGCCGAGGCGGTACTTGGCGTGCACCCCGAGCAGATAGCGCACCGGCGCCCCGACGAACCCCCCGGCGAGCACGAGCAGCCAGTCGGTCATCAGGCACCGTCCCGCGCGCCGTACCGGCCCCGGAGGGCCGCGTGGGCGAGCAGGGCGCCCGCCGTCACCCCCGCCAGAGCCGCCACCACCGTCAGCAGCAGGCTGCCCGTCGCATAGCCGGGCCGGTCCGCCTCGAACAGCTGACGCACCCCGTCCGTGTAGTGCGAGAACGAGGTGAAGCCGCCGAGGAACCCGGTGCCCAGCAGCGGGCTGACGAGCCGGGGGGCCGACGGGAAACGCAGCTTGAGGGTCACCATCAGAGCGCCCATCAGGAAGCACCCCATGGCGTTGACCAGCAGGATCGTCCAGGGGAAGTCCGTCTGGCCGGTGGGCCGCAGGAGCTCCGCGCCGTAGCGGGCCGCGGCCCCGGCGGCCCCGCCGACCGCGACCGCCGCCACGACGGAACGCTGGACGCCGGGATGGTGGTCCGGGTGCGTGCGGGTGTGCAGAGCCATCTTCTGGTGCATGCCGTTACCGTAATGGGCTAAATGCGGCGGTATGTGACGTATATGGGCGTGGTGTGCCTCGCAGCCCGAACGGCTCAGCGAGACCTCGTACCCGTCAGGAATATGTCGTCTCCTTGGCCGTGACGCCCCGTGCGCCCACAGGTCCCTGTGAGAGGCGCGGGGCTCCGCTGCCCGCCCTCTCTTCGAAGGCTGGAGTCATCCGTGCCCCTCGCCGAACCGGACATCGTCGCAAAGCTCCAGAAGAGAGAGCCCACCGGATACCTCCTGTCCTCGGTGCGCGGAGTGGGCCAGGTCGATCTCCAGCCCTGCCTCTGGACGGGACTGCTCATCCTCGCCGCGCTGTGGAGCGCCGGATGGCAGATCGGCCTCTTCGCGACCCTGGGCACCCTGATCTCGACGGTCACGGCCTACGCGCTGGGTGTGGACCGCTCGAACATCGCCCTCGGTCTCCAGGGCTACTGCGGCTGCCTCACCGGCATCGCCCTGGTCGTCTACCTCGGCCACCACCCCGCCACCTATGTGCTGGCGGTCGTCGGCGCGATCATCTGCACCCTGCTCACCGCGACGCTGACCACCCTGCTCTCCCCGTACGGACTGACCGCGCTCACCGCGCCGTTCTGTCTGGTCTCCGGGGTCATGGTGCTCGGCGCCCCCTCCTTCGGCCGGATCTGGCACGGCACTCCCGAGGGAGTCGCCGACCCCACCTCCGGAGACACCGGGATCTCCTGGAGCGACCTGTGGCACGCCTTCTTCACCAACGTGTCGCAGATCTTCCTGGTCGACGAGTGGTACGTCGGGCTCATCATGCTCGTCGGCCTGGCCTGCGCGGGAGTCCGGGTCTTCCTGTTCGCCGCGGCCGGCAGCGCCATGGGCATCGTGGCCGCCTGGGCCCTCGGCGCCCCGACCGCGCAGATCGCCCAGGGCATCTACGGGTACAACGCCGTGCTGGTCGCCATCGCCGTCGGCGCCGTCTTCCTCACCGGCACGGTCGCCAACGGCGTCTACGCACTCTTCGGCGCCGCCGCCACCACCGGCCTCACCGCCTCACTGACCTCCCTGTTCAAACCCTTCGGCGGCCACACCTTCACCTGGCCGTTCATCCTCACCACCTGGGCGCTCATGGCCGCGGTCCCCCTGCTGCCGCGCCTTCGCCGAAGCGCCTGATCCGCTCGTCCCCCACGCCACACATCCTGAGGAAGGTACCGACGATGAACCTCGCCCCCCGCGAGATCGACAAGCTGCTGGTGTACGTGGTGGCCGACCTGGCCCGCAAACGCCAGGGCCGTGGGCTCAAGCTCAACTACAGCGAGTCCGTCGCGCTGATCACCGAGGCGATCCTGGAGGCCGCCCGGGACGGCAAGAGCGTCGCCGACTGCATGGAACTCGGCCGCCAGATCGTCTCCGAGGACGACACCATGCCGGGCGTACGGGAGATGCTCGGGCTGCTCCAGGTCGAGGCGTCCTTCATGGACGGCACCAAGCTGGTCTCCTGTCACGACCCCGTCGGGGGTTGAACCGTGGCCGACCGCCACCGCGTCGTCGCCGTCCACGGCCATGAGGCCCAGGACGGAGAAGCGCTGCGCGACCTCGCCGGCCCGGAGGTGCTCGTCGTCCCCGGCGGGCGCGAACTGATCCGTGCACTGGCCCGGCTGAGGCGCTCGGGCGAAGAGGCGTGCGTCGTCCCGATGACCCTGGGCCGGGACCCCGAACTCGTCGCGGACACCGCCCGTACGCTGCGCGCGCTGCCCCCCGCACAGACGTCCGGGACCCTGCTCGCCGAGCCGTTCGGCACCGGCCGGCACCTGACCTCCTGGCTGCGGGCGGCGGCCGGCCGCACACCGGCGGCCTCGGCGCTGCTCGTCACCGCCCCGGCCGCCGGGCTGTTCGACGACGCCGAGCTGTACCGCATCGCACGGCTGGTCCACGGCTACGGCAGCCATCGGCTGGTCGAGGTCGCGTTCACCGGCGGCGACCCCGATCCCGCCGAGGGCGTACGGCGCTGCGGGCTGCTCGGTGCGTCCCACGTGACGATGCTGCCCGCCGCGTTCCACCTTCCCGAGGTCCCCGTCGTGCCTGGCGTCGCGGTCACGTCCGCCGGTCCGACGGTGTCCCGAGCGGCGCTCGCCCGGATCCTCGCCGAGCGGGTGGCCGACGCCCGGCTTCGGTGGAGCCGGGGACAGGACGACGGCATCGCGGCCGGACTGACCGCCGCCGACGACCACGGCCACTCCCACACGCACCCCCCGGGCGAGGGACACGACCACGGCCACTCCCACACGCACCCGCATGTCCACACAGCGGGCCACGTCACCAGGAGCACCGCATGACATTCCGCCAGAAGTACCTGTACGGCGAGGATCCGATCGAGATCAACGCCGGCCGCCGGACGGCCCGGCTCACCGTCGAGAACACCGGTGACCGGGCCATCCAGATCGGGTCGCACTACCACTTCTTCGAGGTCAACTCCGCGCTGTCGTTCGACCGGCAGAAGGCGCTGGGCATGCACCTCAACATCCCCGCCGGAACCTCCGTACGCGTGGAACCCGGCGGCACGCGCGAGGTCGAGCTGTGCGAGTACGCGGGCACCGGACGGCTGGTCGGCTTCAGCGGGCTGCTCAACGGCAGCCTCGTCTCGCACCCCGCCCGGGTCGAGGCCGTCCGCAAGGCGATCGAACGGGGCTTCGCCGGCGCGCGAAGCAGCGCGGAGGGCAGGCCCGCCGCAGGGGAGAGCGCCTCGGCAGAGAGCGCGGCCAAGCCCCGGAAACAGAAGGACTCCAAGCAGAAGAAGGGTTCGCGCTGATGCCCATCCTGCCGCGCAAGCAGTACACCGACATGTTCGGTCCGACGATCGGTGACCGCTTCTACCTGGGCGACACCAACCTCGTCGTCGAGGTCGAGAAGGACTACAGCGAAGGCCAGTACGGGGACGAGGTCCTCTACGGCGGTGGCAAGACCATGCGTGACGGCATGGCCTCCGATCCGCAGGCCACCGCCGCCCAGGGTGCCCTCGACACCGTCATCACCAACGTGGTGGTCATCGACCCCGTCGTCGGCGTCGTCAAGTGCGACATCGGCATCAAGGACGGCTTCATCGCCGGCATCGGCAAGTCGGGCAACCCACAGACCCAGGACCGGGTCGACGCAGGGCTGATCATCGGCCCCGGCACCGAGGCCATCGCGGGCGAGCACCTCATCGCCACGGCGGGCGCCATCGACACCCACGTCCACCTCATCGCGCCCCAGCAGGCCGAACAGGCCCTCACCAACGGCATCACCACCCTCATCGGCGGCGGCACCGGCCCGTCCGACGGATCGAACGGCACCACGTGCACGCCCGGTCCGTACAACATCGGCCGGATCCTCCAGGCCGCGGAGAGCATCCCCGTCAACCTCGGGATCATGGGCAAGGGCAACGGCAGCCTGCCCGAGGCCCTCAACGAGCAGGTCGCCGCGGGCGCCTGCGCCCTGAAGGTCCACGAGGACTGGGGGGCGACCCCGGCCGTGATCGACAACGCCCTGAACGTCGCCGACGAGCACGACGTCCAGGTCGCGATCCACACCGACAGCCTCAACGAGAGCGGGTTCTTCGAGGACACCCGCTCGGCGATCGACGGCCGCACCATCCACACCTTCCACAGCGAGGGCGCGGGCGGCGGTCACGCCCCCGACATCCTGCGCGTGGCGGGCGAGCCGAACATCCTGCCGTCCTCGACCAACCCGACGCTGCCGTACACCAAGAACTCGGTGGACGAGCTGCTGGACATGGTCATGGTCTGCCACCACCTCAGCCACGACATCCCCGAGGACGTCTCGTTCGCCGACAGCCGCGTCCGGGCCGAGACGATCGCCGCCGAGACCGTCCTGCACGACCTCGGCGTGATCAGCATGTTCTCCTCCGACTCGCAGGCCATGGGCCGCGTCGGGGAGTCCGTGACCCGCGCCTTCCAGACCGCCCACCACTGCAAGGACAAGCTGGGCGTGCTGGAGGGCGACTCGGACCGCAACGACAACCAGCGGGTCCTGCGCTACCTCGCCAAGGTGACCATCAACCCCGCCATCGCCACCGGCATCGCGGACCACATCGGCTCCATCGAGAAGGGCAAGCTCGCCGACATCGTGCTCTGGCCCATCCACTCCTTCGGCGCCAAGCCGAAGATGGTCATCAAGGGCGGCATCATCTCCTGGGCGCAGATGGGCGACCCCAACGCCTCGCTCCCCACCCCGCAGCCGGTGACCTACCGCCCGATGTTCGGGCAGTACGGCAAGGCCCAGCAGGCCACCCACGTCACCTTCATGTCGCAGGCCGGCATCGCGGCCGGCGTCCCGGCCGAACTCGGCCTGGAACGCACGGTCCTCCCGGTGCGCCGTACCCGGACCATCGGCAAGCACAACATGGTCCGCAACGACGCGCTGCCGGAGATCAAGGTCGACCCGGAGACGTTCAAGGTCACCCTCAACGGCAAGGTCGCCACCATCGACCCGGCCGAGACCCTCCCCCTCAACCACCTGTTCTTCCTGGTCTAGCCGATGTACCAGGAAGAACACGACATCCCGGGCAGCGCCCCCGGCCCCCGGACGGGGGCCGGGGGCGGGGAGCCGCCCCTCGCCCAGCTGCTGGTCAGCCTCCAGCTGACCGACTCGGCCTTCCCGAGCGGCTTCTACACCCTCTCCCACAGCCTGGAGGGTTTCGCCCAGGCCGGCGCGGTCGACTCCGGCACCCTGTCCGAGCTGCTGGAGTCCCTGCTGCTGCACGGGGTCGGCCCGGCCGACGCCACCGCGCTGGCCCTCGCCCACCGGGCCACCCGGGCCGGGCGGCCCGAGACGGTGGCGGCCGTCGACGAACACCTCTTCGCCACCAAGCTCGGACAGGAGATGCGCAGGGCCGCCACCCGCACCGGCCGGCAGCTCCTCGACCTCGCGAGCGAGGTCTACGGCCGGCCGGAGATCGCCGACTACTTCGGGCGCGTCGTACGCCGGGAGGTCCCCGGGACCCAGGCGGTGGCGGCGGGGATCGTCTACGCCGCCACCGGTGTGCCGGTCCGCCAGGCCGTCGCCTCCGACCTGTTCGCCTTCTGCGCGAGCTTCGCGGGTGCGGCCCTGCGCCTGAGGCTGACCGACCACCGACGGGCCCAGACCATGCTGCACGCCGTGGCGCCCGTCATCGAACGGACCGTGGAGGCCGCGCTGCGCAGGGAGCTCGCCGACGTCGGCGCCACCGTCTTCGCCTCGGACATCATGTCGGGCCGTCACGAACGGGCCGAGGCCCGCCTCTTCGCCAGCTGATCCACCCCATCCACCCAGTCAGGGAGCAGGGAACACCACCATGGACGACAACGTACTGCGCGTCGGGATCGGCGGACCGGTCGGTTCCGGCAAGACCGCCCTCATCGAGGCGCTGGTGCCGCTGATGATCGCGCGCGGCCACCGCCCCTCCGTCATCACCAACGACATCTACACCCAGGAGGACGCCCAGCACATCCGGCGCACCCTGGACGGCGTCCTGGAACCGCAGCGCGTCGTGGGCGTCGAGACGGGCGCCTGCCCGCACACCGCCGTACGCGACGACCCGACGATGAACCTCGCGGCCGGCGCCGAGATGCTGGAGCACTTCCCGGACACGGACACCCTCTTCTACGAGTCCGGCGGCGACAACCTCACCCTGACGTTCAGCCCCGCACTCGTCGACGTGTTCGTGTTCGTGCTGGACACCGCGGAAGGCGAGAAGATGCCGCGCAAGCGGGGTCCGGGCATCACCGACTCGGACCTGCTCGTCATCAACAAGATCGACATCGCGAAGTACGTGCGCACCGACATCGGCGTCATGGAGTCCGACGCCCACCGGGTCCGCGAGAACCGTCCGGTCGTCCTGACCGACTGCCTGACCGGGGCGGGCGTCGAGGACGTGGCGGGCTTCCTCGAGTCGCGCCGCAAGGTGGTGATCTGACGTGCCGCCCACCTCGCCGACGACCCGGCCCGACCGGCTCGCCCCCGGATACTACGGCGTCGAACGGCTGCCCCCCGAGGTGGCCGCCCTGGGCTCCGTGCCGGACACGCTCGCCGCCGGTTCCCCGGCCAAGGTCGGCATCCTCGACCTGGCCTTCGCCGTGCGCGGTGGGCGCACCGAGCTCGTGGAGCGCTACCAGAAGTCGCCGCTCCAGCTCATCCGGCCGCTGTGGACCGACCCGGCCATGCCCGGCATGACCTACGTCTGCCTGATGGCCACCGGCGGCGGCGTCGCCCAGGCCGACCGCTACCGGATGGACTTCAGGTGCGGCCCCGGCAGCGAGGTGCACCTGACCACCCAGGCCGCCACCAAGGTCTTCCGGATGGAGCACGACTACGCCAGCCAGCGTGTCCACCTGACGGCGGACGAGGGCTCCTACGTCGAATACCTGCCGGACCCCCTCATCCCGTTCGCGGACGCGCGCTTCTATCAGCGCACCGAGGTCACGGTCGCCCCCGGCGCCACGGTCGTCCTCGGCGACACCGTGACGGCGGGGCGGCTCGCCCGCGGCGAACGCCACGACTACCGGGTCGTCGCGACCGACCTGCGCATCACCCGGCCCGACGGCACCCTCCTGGCCGTCGACACCCAGCGGCTGGCCGCGGACACCCGGACGCCCGGCGACGGTGTGGCTGGTCCGGCGGTCTTCGCCGGGCACGACCACGTCAGCTCGCTCTTCGTCGTCACCGACCGGGCGCCGGCCGAGGAGGTCGCCGACACCCTGCACGAGGCGGTGGCCGGCCACGGCGTCACCTACGGGGTGAGCGTCCTGCCCCGGGAGTGCGGCGCCTGGCTGCGGCTGCTGGACGACAGCCCCGTGCGGGTCGCCGCCGCGCACACGGCGGCCTGGAACTCCGTACACCGGCTCCTCACCGGCTGCCCGGCGCCCCTGGTGCGCAAGCCGTGACGCCTTCGTCCCCCCGACCTCTCGACACCCTCAGCGAGGTACCCCGCCGATGAACACCGCCCCCGCGCCGATGCCACCCGCGTACGACTCCGGCGACACGGCCTGGCTGCTCGCCGCCACCGCCATGGTGCTGTTGATGACGCCGGGACTGGCGTTCTTCTACGGCGGCATGGTGCGCACCAAGCACATCCTGATGATGATCAAGATGAGCTTCGCCGCGCTCGCCTTCGGGACGCTGGTGTGGTGGGCGATCGGCTACACGCTGGCGTTCGGCCCCGACGTGGGCGGCGCGGGGGTCATCGGCAACCTCGACCACGTCTTCATGCACGACATCGGGCTGACCACGCTGACCGGCCACATCCCCACGTACGTCTACAGCACGTTCCAGATGGGGTTCGCGATCATCACCGTAGCCCTGATCAGCGGCTCCATCGCCGACCGGGCCACCATGAGGGGGTGGCTGGTCTTCGTCGTCCTGTGGCTGCTGATCGTCTACGTCCCGCTCGCCCACTGGGTGTTCGACCAGGACGGGTGGATCGTGAAGCACCTCGGCGCCCTCGACTTCGCCGGCGGCCTGCCGGTCGAGCTGAACTCCGGGGTGGCCGGTCTCGCCGTGGCACTGGTGCTGCGGGCACCGCGCGACTTCGCCCGCCGGGAGGAGCGGCCGAACAACATCCCGCTCGTCGTGGTCGGTGCGGCACTCCTCTGGTTCGGCTGGTTCGGCTTCAACTCGGGCTCCGCGCTGACGGACCAGGGCACCGCCGCGGCGGCCTTCATCAACACACAGCTGGGTGCCGCGGCCGCCATGGTGACCTGGCCGCTGGTCGAGAAGTGGCGCACCGGCAGCGTCACCACCATGGGTGTCGTCTCGTCCGCCGTCGCCGGCATGGTCGCCATCACCCCGGCCTGCGGTGAGATCGACACGCTCGGGGCGGTCGTCACCGGGCTGGTCGTCGGCGCGGTCAGCGCCTTCGCCATCACCCTCAAGTACCGCTTCGGCGTGGACGACACCCTCGACGTGGTCGGGGTGCACGGCGTCGGCGGCTTCATCGGACTGATCATGGTCGGTCTCTTCGCCACCGCGCGGATCAGCGGCCAGAAGGGGCTCTTCGAGGGCGGCGGCTGGGCCCTGCTGGGCAAGCAGCTCGTGGCGATCGTCGCCGTGATCGCGTTCTCCTTCGTCCTGACCTGGCTCATCGCGAAGGCCGTCGATCTGACCGTCGGGTTCCGTGCCAAGGACGAGTACGACAACGTCCCGGGCGAGGAGGAGGAACGCGCCTACGACTTCCGGACCGCCGAACGGCTCGACGAGCTGGTGTCCGACAAGACCGGAGCCGCCGCGAGCGACGAGGAACTCGTCCGGCAGATCACCCGGCTGCTGCGGTCCCGGGAGGGCTCCCGGTGACCCGTGCCGGGAGCGGCGGGAGGCGCCGCGTCCCGGCCGGGACGGAACCGGGGCGATGATGGACGGGTGCGATTCGAACCGATCACCTGGGAACGCCTGGCCGAAGCCCTGGCCGACCACGCCGACGCCCTGGAACCGGCCGACGGCGGAACCCGGCTCAGGATCGGCGTCGACGGACCCCCGGCCGCACGCACCGGCGTCCCGGCCGAGCTGGTCGCCGAGGCGCTGAGGGTCCGCGGCCGGGCCGTACTCACCGTGTCCACCGAGGGCTTCCTGCGCCCGGCGAGCCTGCGCTTCGAGTACGGCAAGGAGGACCCCGACACCTACTTCGACGGCTGGTTCGACACCGGCGCGCTGTGGCGCGAGGTGTTCCGGCCCCTGGAGCCGGGCGGCAGCGGCCGGGTGCTGCCCGACCTCTGGGACCCCGTCACCGACCGGGCCACCCGCAGCCCCTGCCGGACGCTGCCCGAGGGCGGCGTGCTGGTCCTGCACGGGCCGCTGCTGCTCGGACAGTGGTTCCCGTTCGATCTCGGCGTCCATCTGAGCCTGTCACCGGGCGCGTTGCGGCGGCGTACCGGGGAGAGCGAGCGGTGGACGCTGCCGGCCTTCGCCCGGTACGAGGACGAGGTGGCGCCCGCCGCACGGGCGGACGTGGTCGTACGGGCCGACGACCCGCGCCACCCGGCGTGGGGCGGGATCGGACGCGAGGACACCGGGGCCTAACGCGTGTCCGGCCGGCCGCCCACCGTCATGACGGCCTCGGCCCCGGCCCGGCAGCCGGCCGCCGCCGCGGCGGTGTCGTCGGCGCCGGTGAGCAGGGCGGCGAGGAAGCCGCCGGTGAAGGCGTCGCCCGCACCCGTCGAGTCGACCGGGCCGTCCACCGGGACGGCGGGTACCCGTCCGGTCACCTCACCGCCGGCGGCCAGCAGGACGCCCCGGTCCCCGAGCGTGACGGCGACCCGGGCGGCGTGACGGCTCAGCTCGGCCGCCGCGTCGGCCGGGTCCGGCAGCCCGGTCAGCTCGCGGGCCTCGTCCGCGTTGGGCAGCAGCAGATCCACGCCCCCGGTCAGGTCCAGGAATCTTCCGGGGTCCAGCCCGGCGAGGAAGCCCGAGGAGGCCGGGTCCACACTGACCGGTACCCGCCTGCGCCGGGCCTCGGCCAGTGCCAGCAGCGCCGTCGCCCGGCCGGGGTCGGCGAAGAGGAGATGGCCGGAGAGGTGCAGCCGGGCCGCCCCGTCGAGCAGAGACGGTGACCAGTCTCCGGGACACAGCCGGTGGACCGCGCCGCCGTCGGTGAGGAAGGTGCGTTCGGCCGACGAGTCGACCAGCGCCACCACCGTGCCGGTCGGCACCTCCTCGTCCACGGCCAGCACCGCGTCGACCCCCGCCCGCAGCAGGGCGTCCCGGTGCCAGGCGGCCCGGTCGGCGCCGGCCCGGGCGAGCAACCGCACCCGGGGACACCCCGAACGCGACGCCCAGCAGGCGACGTTGGCGCCCGACCCACCGGGAAGCACCCGGATCCGGGCGGGCGTGTCCGTACCGTGGGCAGGTGGCGGGCCGTGCCGTACGACGACATCGGTGACCACCTCGCCGACGACGAGCAGGCCGCCGCCGACGGTCACCGGGTCCCCGTGGTGTCCGCCGCCGCGATCCGTGCCGCGAGCCGCACATTGCCGCGCACGGCGGCCAGATTGGCCTCCAGCGACGCCCCGCCCGTCTCTCTCGTCAGGTACTCCAGCAGGAACGGGGTGACGGCCTGTCCGGTGATCCCGCGCTCCCGGCACGTCTCCAGCGCCCCGGCCAGCACCCGGTCGTGCACCGCCGGGTCCAACTGGTCCGCCTGCGGTACGGGGTTGGCGACGACGAGCGCCGCGGCCGGGCCGCCGAGCGCGTCCCGGGCACGCATCACGGCGGCCACCTCCTGGGGTGTGCGGACCGTCCAGTCCACCGGCTCCCCGGAGCTGCTCAGATAGAAGCCCGGGAAGCGCTCCGTGCGGTAGCCGAGCACACCGACCCCCAGAGTCTCCAGGCGCTGGAGCGTGGCCGGCACGTCCAGGATCGACTTCACGCCCGCGCACACCACGGTGATGCCGGTACGGGCGAGCAGCCGCAGGTCCGCGGACTCGTCCTGGGTCCGCACCCACTCCCGGTGCACCCCACCCAGCCCGCCGGTGGCGAAGACACGCAGGCCCGCCCGCGCCGCCAGGAACGCGGTCGCCGAGACGGTGGTGGCCCCGCTCGCGCCGAGGGCGAGCGCGGGCGCGAGGTCGCGGTGGCCCAGCTTGCGCAGCGCCGTGTCCCCGGCCACCCGCTCCAACTGCCCGGAGTCCAGGCCGGCATGGGCCCGGCCGTCGAGCACGGCGACCGTTGCGGGGACGGCGCCGGCCTCCCTCACCAGGTTCTCCAGCTCCCCGGCGACCTGGAGGTTGCGGGGGCGTGGGAGCCCGTGGGCGATGATCGTCGACTCCAGGGCGACGACGGGGCGCCGCTCGGCGAGGGCCTCGCGCACCTCGGCCGAGAGCACGGGCAGGGGAAGGTCCGGTTCCTGGGGCGCGGGTGCCGGTGGACGCAGAGGCATGCCCCATCTCTGTCGCTGCCCGGGCGGCCGCAAACCCGGACGGCGGGGGTGACGGCGTGCGGATCCGTTCGGGGCGCCACGGCAGCCTCCGCGGCCCCGGCGGTCACACACGTCACGCCCGGTCGACCGCGGTGCGGTCGTCCCGGCCGTCACCGGCAGGCGGACACGACCGGATCAGAAGAGGGGCTGCGGGAGTATCCCTTCGAGGGCCAGCAGCCGCCGCTTCGTCTCCAGCCCGCCGCCGAAGCCGCCGAGGCCCCCGCCGCTCTCCACCACGCGGTGGCACGGCACCACCACCGGCAGGGGGTTGGAGCCCATGGCCGCGCCCACCGCCTGGGCGGCCCCGGGCTGTCCCACCCGGTCCGCGAGGTCGCCGTAGCCGACGACCGTGCCGTACGGGACGCCGGACGCCAGCTCGCGCAGCACCGCGCGGTTGAAGCCGGAGGTCAGCGACCAGTCCAGATCCAGCGTGAACTCCCTCAGCCCGCCCGCGAAATAGGCGTCGAGCTGGCGCACGGGCTCCGTCAGCCGCGCCGAGTCCGGTGCCCGCACGGGTTCGGTGCCCAGCCGCGTCCGCAGCCGGTCCAGCGCGCCCTCCCGCACCGCCGGCCGGGCGTGGAAGACCACGCTCACCAGGCCCGTGCCGGTGGCGGCGAGCAGGAGCGGCCCGACGTCGCTCTCCACGACGGACCACTCCACGCCCCGCTCGTTGCTGTCCATGCGACCACCGTACGGCCCGGCACCGACAACGCGGCCGGGTTCCCTCAGCGGGTGGCGTCCCGGACGACGTCGGGGTTGTTGCTGATGATGCCGTCCACGCCGAAGCCCGCCACCTCGGCCGCCTTCGCCGCGTCGTTGACCGTCCAGGTGTTGACCCGGAGCGGTTTGCCGTGGGCGCCCTTCAGCTTCTGCACCGCGGCGACGTAGTCGGCGTCGATCGTGGTGTACGCCGGATTGATCTGGTCCGTGAACGCCGCGTACTTCGGCAGATCCGCCACCGGGGGAGTGCCCAGGAAGCCCGTGACGACGTCGGGGCGTTGCGCGTGGACAATCTTCACACTCTCCGCACCGAAGCTCTGGACCACCAGCCGCTGTTCGACGTGCCTGCGGTCCAGCCACCCCTTCTGGCGCAGCACCCGCAGGATCTCCTTCTCGATCCCCGGGTAGACCTCCGGGCTCTTGATCTCCAGGAGCAGCTTCTGGCGGTTGCGCTCGACTCGGTTCAGGTACTGCGCGAACGTCGGAACCCGGGCGCCCGCGAACGCCGGGCCGAACCAGCTGCCCGCGTCCAGCCTGGCGATCTCCGCCGCGGTGAAGTCCTTCACCGCCCAGGGCGCACGGTCGGGGAAGACCTGCTCGGCGTCCGTGGTCCGGTCCAGGGTCGTGTCGTGCAGGACGACGAGCACCCCGTCCTTCGTGCGCTGCACGTCGTTCTCCACCCACGCGATGCCCAGGGCGTCGGCCGCGTCGACGGCCGCCAGCGTGTTCTCCGGGGCGTACGCGGAGGCGCCGCGATGGGCGTGGACGACCGGGCCGGCGCCCGGCGTCCGGGCGTCCGCCGCCCGGGCCTGTCCGGCGGGCAGCAGGGCGCAGCCGCAGAGCAGGGCGGCGACGGTGGCGGAGGTGGTGGCGGTGCGTACGGGCACGGGTACTCCTCGCATCGGGTTCGCGGTCCCCAGGAGGCTCTCATCCACCACCCGACGGACGGCGGGCCGACGGTGACCGCCGTGTGAACGCAATGTCAGGGACCGGGCCTGTGGGCGGGGTACGGACGGATAAAATGCCGTTCTTATGTTTGCTTGCCGGGCCTCGCCCTTTAGGGTCACCCCCGAACCCGGGCCTCCGTGAAGGGCGTACCAGCATGCAGGGCACAGTTGACGGCTTCGGCTACGGCCTCGTGACGCCCGTCGTGGCGTTCCTCATGGCCTGCCTCGGCGCGGCCCTCGGTCTGCGCTGCACCCTGCGGTCCCTGCGCGCGCGGGGCGGTGCCCGGGCGGGCTGGCTCTCCCTCGGCGCCACCTCCATGGGGTCGGGCGTCTGGACGATGCACTTCGTGGCCATGCTCGGCTTCACCGTCGAGGAGACCCCGGTCGGGTACGACAGGACGCTCACCTTCGCCGGCCTCGGCGTGGCGGTCGTCATGGTGGGCATCGGCATCTTCATCGTCGGCTACCAGGGTGCGACCCGCATGGCCCTGGTCACCGGCGGCACGATCACCGGACTCGGGGTGGCGTCGATGCACTACCTCGGCATGGCCGGGGTGCTCTTCGCGGGGCGGTTCGCCTACGACACGCTCACGGTGTCGCTCTCCGTCGTCATCGCCGTCGTGGCGGCGACCACCGCGCTCTGGGCGGCCGTCTCCGTCCACGGCTTCCTGGCCAGCCTCGGCGCGAGCGTGGTCATGGCCGTCGCGGTCAGCGGCATGCACTACACGGGGATGGCCGCGCTCCACGTCCAGCTGGATCCGGCCGCCCTCCCGGTGGCCGGGGACGAGCCCGCCTCCCTGCTGCTGCCCATGCTGGTCGGCCCCGGCTGCTTCCTCCTGCTCGCCGGGGTCGTGGTGCTGGTCGACCCGCTGGTGGTGACGGGCGGAGGGCTGCCGTCCGGCACCGACCACCGGTACGGACCCGGTCCGTACGGCGGCCGGCAGGCCTCCGCCATCCCCGTGCAGCGCCGGCGCACCCCTTGCGAGACGGCCTCCCAGGGCGGGTACCGGCAGTCGCGCGACCACTGACACGACGCCGTTGTCAGTGGCGGGTCGTACCGTGGTGAGCATGCGGCCTGTCTCTCAGATCGAACGTTCGGTGGCGCCCTTCGAGGTCGTCAGTCCCTACCAGCCCAGCGGTGACCAGCCCGCGGCCATCGCCGAGCTGGACCGGCGCATCCGCGCCGGGGAGAAGGACGTCGTCCTGCTCGGCGCGACCGGCACCGGCAAGTCGGCGACGACGGCCTGGATGATCGAGAAGCTCCAGCGCCCCACGCTGGTGATGGCGCCGAACAAGACGCTCGCCGCGCAGCTGGCCAACGAGTTCCGCGAGCTCCTCCCGAACAACGCCGTCGAGTACTTCGTCTCGTACTACGACTACTACCAGCCCGAGGCGTACGTCCCGCAGTCGGACACCTACATCGAGAAGGACTCCTCGATCAACGAGGAGGTCGAGCGGCTGCGCCACTCCGCCACGAACTCCCTGCTCACCCGGCGTGACGTGGTCGTCGTCGCCTCCGTCTCCTGCATCTACGGCCTCGGCACACCGCAGGAGTACGTGGACCGCATGGTCCAGCTCAAGGTCGGCGACGAGATCGACCGCGACCAGTTGCTGCGCCGCTTCGTCGAGATCCAGTACACGCGCAACGACCTGGCGTTCACCCGCGGCACCTTCCGGGTGCGCGGTGACACCATCGAGATCTTCCCGGTCTACGAGGAGCTCGCGGTCCGCATCGAGATGTTCGGTGACGAGATCGAGGCGCTCTCCACGCTCCACCCGCTCACCGGTGAGGTCATCAGCGAGGACTCCTCGCTCCACGTCTTCCCCGCCAGCCACTACGTCGCGGGCCCCGAGCGCATGGAGAAGGCGATCGGCGGCATCGAGCGGGAGCTGGAGCAGCGCCTCGCCGAGCTGGAGAAGCAGGGCAAGATGCTGGAGGCCCAGCGGCTGCGGATGCGCACGACGTACGACATCGAGATGCTCCGGCAGATCGGCACCTGCTCCGGCGTCGAGAACTACTCGATGCACTTCGACGACCGCTCCCCGGGCACCGCGCCCAACACCCTCCTGGACTACTTCCCCGAGGACTTCCTCCTGGTCCTGGACGAGTCGCACGTCACGGTGCCGCAGATCGGCGCGATGTACGAGGGCGACGCCTCCCGCAAGCGGACCCTGGTCGACCACGGCTTCCGGCTGCCCTCCGCACTGGACAACCGCCCGCTGAAGTGGGAGGAGTTCCTGAAGCGGATCGACCAGACGGTCTACCTCTCCGCCACCCCCGGCAAGTACGAGATGTCCCGGGGCGACGGCTACGTGGAGCAGATCATCCGCCCCACCGGGCTCGTCGACCCCGAGGTCGTCGTCAAGCCCACCGAGGGCCAGATCGACGACCTGGTGCACGAGATCCGCAAGCGCACCGAGAAGGACGAGCGCGTCCTGGTCACCACCCTCACCAAGAAGATGGCCGAGGACCTCACCGACTACTTCCTGGAGCTGGGCATCCAGGTCCGCTACCTCCACAGCGACGTCGACACCCTGCGCCGCATCGAACTGCTGCGGGAGCTGCGCTCCGGCGAGTACGACGTCCTGGTCGGCATCAACCTGCTCCGGGAGGGCCTCGACCTGCCCGAGGTCTCCCTGGTCGCCATCCTCGACGCCGACAAGCAGGGGTTCCTGCGGTCCGGCACCTCGCTGATCCAGACCATCGGCCGCGCGGCGCGCAACGTCTCGGGCCAGGTCCACATGTACGCGGACCAGGTCACCCCGGCGATGGCCCAGGCCATCGACGAGACCAACCGGCGCCGCGAGAAGCAGATCGCGTACAACACCGAGCGCGGGGTCGACCCGCAGCCGCTCCGCAAGAAGATCAACGACATCGTCGCGTCCATCGCCCGCGAGGAGGTCGACACCGAGCAGCTGCTCGGTACCGGCTACCGCCAGACCAAGGGTGCCAAGACCCCCGTCCCCACACTCGGCGGCAAGACCGTCCCGGGCGGCGGTGCCACCGCCCGCGAGAAGGCCAAGGGGGAGCCCGTGGTGGCCACCGACCGGCCGGCCGCCGAGCTCGCCGGGATCATCGAGGAGATGACGGACCGGATGCGGGCGGCCGCCGCCGACCTGCAGTTCGAGGTGGCCGCGCGACTGCGCGACGAGGTGGGCGAGCTGAAGAAGGAACTGCGCCAGATGAGGGAAGCGGGACTGGCCTGACCTGTGGGAACCCGCAGTGTTGCAGGACCGACACAAAAACGGCCTATCCCTGCTGTTCGCCTCCGATGACTGCGTAGGGTGCGGGGAAACCGCACACCGACGGGTGCGGGGCAAGCGGAGAGGGGACAGCGCGTGACGGTCAACATGACCAAGGGCCAGGCCATCAGCCTGCAGAAGAGCGACGGGGGGACCCTGACCGCGGTACGGATGGGGCTCGGCTGGCAGGCGGCCCCGCGCCGTGGGCTGTTCGGTTCGCGCACCCGGGAGATCGACCTGGACGCCTCCGCGGTGCTGTTCGCCGACAAGCAGCCCGTGGACGTCGTGTTCTTCCGCCACCTCACCAGCGACGACGGCTCCGTCAAGCACACCGGCGACAACCTGGTCGGCGGCGCCGGCTCGGGCGGCGACGACGAGGCGATCCTCGTCGACCTCCAGCGGGTGCCGGTCCACATCGACCAGATCGTCTTCACGGTGAACTCCTTCACCGGCCAGACGTTCCAGGAGGTGCAGAACGCCTTCTGCCGCATCGTCGACGAGACCAACGGCCAGGAGCTGGCGCGCTACACGCTGGACGGCGGCGGCCAGTACACCGCCCAGATCATGGCCAAGGTGCACCGCGCGGGCAACGGCTGGCAGATGACCGCCCTGGGCAACCCGGCCAACGGCCGGACCTTCCAGGACCTGATGCCGGCGATCCTGCCGCACCTGTAGGGCCCGGCAGGACGGGCCCCGGCCCGGTCCGCCCATCTGTACGAGCAGCTCCCGGAGGCACCCGCCGCCGGGAGCTGCGCCCATGGCAGGGCACCACACCGAACGTCGAGGGGGACAGGGCGATGACGGCCGAACTGGTCCGGGGGCAGAACCACACCTTGCCCCGGACCCGTCTGGAGATCAGGGTGTCGGCGGGCTCGCCCGTCGTGGCCGGGGCCACGCTCGGGGACGAGCACGGCACGGTCCGGGGCGCCGAGTGGATCGCCCACCCGGGCTCGCCCCAGCTGCCCGGTCTGGAGGTGTCCCGGCAGGCGGCGGCCGACCACCGGCTGGCCGTGGACCTCGACGCCCTGCCCGAGACGGTCCACCGCGTCACCGTGCTCCTGGCCCTCCCCACCGGGGCCGGGCGGCCCGACAGGTTCGGCGCGGTCGCCGCGCCGTTCGTCGCGGTCACCGGCCTCGACGGCACCGAGATCGCCACCTTCACCCTCACCGGCCTGGACACCGAGTCGGCGGTGGCCGCCCTGGAGCTCTACCGCCGCCAGGGCGCGTGGAAGGTCCGCGCGGTCGGCCAGGGGTACGCGACCGGGCTCGCCGGCATGCTCGCCGACCAGGGGATCGACCGGGCGGCGGAGTGCGCCGCGGCGATACACGAAGCGGTCGCCGCCGGGTCGGCCCGCTCCGTGACGCCCCCACCGCCCCGTACCCCGGACGGCGAGCGCGTCCGACACCCCGCCGGGCCTTCGGCCCCGCCTGCGGGCGGGGGCCAGCCGGCCGCCCCGGCCCCCGGGGCGCTCGGCGACTCCGGCGCGGCTGCGGGCTCCACTGCCTCGGGAGCGGCCGGTCCGGGGGCCACGCCTCAAGGCTCCCCGACTCCGGGCTCCACGGCCGGTGGACCCATCGACTACGCGCACCCGCGCCGCCAGACCTCCGCTCCGCCCCCGCCGCCGCCCACGGTCCCGCCCGCCGCTCCCGGGGAGCCCGCCCGGCCCGTCGCGGGTGACGCCACCGGCTGGTCCATGGACGAGCGCCTCTACAACCAGATATGGGGCATGTTCGAGGACCTGGCCCGCGCCGTCGCCGCTTACCGCAGCGCCGTCGACTTCGCCGATTCCCGGATGGAGCAGGAGATCGACCGGGCCCTCGGTGACCCGCGCAACCGCATGGGCGGCGCGGGCGACCGGGCACGCGAGGAGGCCCGCGCCAAGCGCGAGGAACTGGCCGCCCGGGCGCGCGAGGCCCTGGACCGTGACCTGGCCCAGCTCGCCGCAGAATCGGCCGTGGTGGAGCCCGCGCTCCCCGCTGCGTACGCCGGCTGGGACAACCCCGTCTGGCACGGCTACCGCGTGCCGATGGAGATTCCCATGGCGTTGCGTGTCGGCGACCTCCACCTGCCCGAGCGGACCGATCTGCGCATCCCGCTGCTGGTCCGGCTGCCCCTGGAGCGCGGTATCTGGATCGACAGCGGACGTACGGCCTCCGAGGCCGCGGCGGCGGCGGACGGGGACGCGCTGCGCCGGTCGGCCGTGGAGACCGCCGTCGCGCTGGCCGCCCGGCTGCTCGCGGTCTACCCCGCGCACGAGTTCTCGGTGCACGTCATCGACCCCGCGGGCTCCGCCGCCGGTCCCCTCGCGCCGCTGACCGCCTCCGGAGTCCTGGCCGCACCGCCCGCCTCCGGCGCCGGGGGAGTGGCCGCGGTCCTCGCCCAGCTCACCCGCCGGGTCGACCTGGTGCAGATGGCCGTCAGGGCCGGGGCCGCGGACTCGCTGCCGCCGGACCTGGACGTGGGCGAGCACCTGCTGATCGTCAACGACTTCCCGCACGGCTTCGACGACCGGGCCGTCACCCAGCTGCGCTACCTCGCCGACGAGGGGCCCTCGGTGGGCGTGCACCTGATGATGGTGGCCGACCGCGAGGACGCCCGCGCCTACGGCCCCGTGCTCGACCCGCTCTGGCGCTCCCTGCTGCGTGTGACCCCCGTCGCCGACGACCACCTCGCCGACCCGTGGGTGGGCCACGCCTGGACGTACGAGCCGTCCCGGGCCCCGGAGGGCAGCCGCGTCCTGGAGCAGGTGCTGGCGCTGGTGGCCGCGGCACGCCGGACGGACCGCCGCTGAGAGCCGGGCCGTCTGGCGTCCACCCCGGCCAACCGCCTTGACCTGGGCTTTTGATCTGTCTTTGCCTATCGCTTTACCTTTTCTTGGTGTTTCCTGTACTGTTCTTCGAACGGAGGGGAGTACTCCCGATCGCGGCGTTCCCGTCAATACGGACTGTGACCGGTCCCGGGGCGCCGGCCCGGCGCGCAGCCCGCGTCCCGGGTGGAAGAGACCTCCGGCAGCGACGACGCTGAACCAGAGCCGTAGCGAACTGCCGGAGGCGCAGTGGACGTTTCATGGACCCTCTGGGCGCTGACCATTCTCGGTCTGGTCGCCCTCATCTCCGTCGACTTCTTCATCGGGCGCAAACCCCATGACGTGTCGACCAAGGAAGCCGGAATCTGGACCGTCGTCTGGATCGCGCTGGCCGTACTCTTCGGGCTGGGTCTGCTGGTCTTCGGGGAGAGCCAGGCGTCGGGTGAGTTCTTCGCCGGCTTCATCACCGAGAAGTCGCTCAGTGTCGACAACCTCTTCGTCTTCGTCCTGATCATGGCGAAGTTCTCGGTGCCCTCGCAGCTGCAGCAGCGGGTGCTGCTGATCGGTGTGCTGATCGCCCTGGTGCTGCGGGCGATCTTCATCGCGGCCGGTGCGGCGGTCATCGCCAACTTCTCGTGGATCTTCTACATCTTCGGCGCGTTCCTGATCTACACCGCCTGGAAGCTGATCCAGGAGGCGCGGGCCGACGAGGACGAGGAGGAGTTCGAGGAGAACCGCCTCCTGAAGTCGATCGAGCACCGCTTCGGCGTCGCCGACCGGTACCACGGCACCAAGCTCTTCATCCGTACCAACGGCAAGCGCGTGCTGACCCCGCTGATGGTGGTCATGCTCGCCATCGGCACCACGGACGTGCTCTTCGCGCTGGACTCCATCCCGGCGATCTTCGGCCTGACCCAGGACCCGTACATCGTCTTCACCGCCAACGCCTTCGCCCTGATGGGGCTGCGGCAGCTGTACTTCCTCATCGGCGGGCTGCTGAAGAAGCTGGTCCACCTCAGCTACGGGCTCTCGGTGATCCTCGGCTTCATCGGCGTCAAGCTGGTGCTGCACGCGCTGCACGAGTCCGGGGTGCACGTCCCCGAGATCTCGATCCCGTTCTCCCTCTCCGTCATCTGCGGTGTCCTTATGATCACCACCGTCACCAGCCTGATCGCCACCCGGAGGCAGGCGGCGGCGGAGTCCGCGAAGGCGGCCGGCGAGGAGAGCGAGAACGTCGGCGCCGACAAGTAGCCGACGGCGGGCCGGAGAGACACGGACACGGCGGCGGCCGGGGCCCCTCGGGGCACCCGGCCGCCGCCGTGTCGTGCGTTCACCACCCGCGCTTGCGCCACTCCGGCAGCTGCGGGCGCTCGGCGCCCAGCGTGGTGTCGCCGCCGTGGCCGGGATACACCCAGGTCTCGTCGGGCAGCGGGCCGAAGAGCTTGGTCTCCACGTCGTGGAGCAGGCTCGCGAACGCCTCCGGGTCCTGGTGGGTGTTGCCCACCCCGCCCGGGAAGAGGCAGTCCCCGGTGAAGAGGTGCGGGGCGCCGTGCGGGTCGTCGTAGACCAGGGCGATGGAGCCGGGGGTGTGACCGGTCAGATGGCGAGCGGTCAGCGAGACCCGGCCCACCCGGACCGTGTCGCCGTCGTCGACGAGAAGGTCCGTCGGGACGGGGATCCCCTCCGCGTCGTGCCTACCGGCGACGGTGCGCGCCCCGGTGGCGGCCACCACCTCGGCCAGCGCCTGCCAGTGGTCGGGGTGCCGGTGCGTGGTGACCACCGAGGCGATGCCGTCCTCGCCGATCAGCCGCAGCAGCGTCCCGGCCTCGGCGGCCGCGTCGATCAGCAGCTGCTCGCCGGTGGCACGGCACCGCAGCAGATAGGCGTTGTTGTCCATCCGCCCGACGGCGACCTTGGAGATCATCAGATCTGTCAGCTCGTGCACGTCCGCCGGTCCGCCGACCCTGACCGTTCCGCTGTACGTCATACGCCGCAGCCTATAGCGGGGGCAGCGCGGGAAGGCCGCCGCCTTCCACGGTGAGCCCGGAGCCGTCGCGGCGTCCGCACAGCCACCCGAGGATGTCCGCGGCCGTACCCCGCACGGTGACCGGCGTCCCGGCGGCACCGCCGCCCGTGGTCCAGATCCTGCCGTCCTCGGCCGTCGCCGACGTGGCGACCACCTGGGGATGTCCGGCGAAGCGCTCCGCCAGGAAGTCGTTCTCCCGGGACACGAACTCCTCCGGCAGGTCCTCCAGCTCGTAGCCGATCCCCAGGTCGACGTGGTGCAGCTCGACCTCGCCGCGCCGCCGGAAGGGAACGCGCCATGCCTGATCCGTCACACCGTTGCGGAGGGTGACCGTGCGGGACCAGTCGGCGGGCACGGCGGCGGCCGACTGGAAGGCCTCGGCGCTTTCCCGCAGGTCGGAGACCTGCGCGTCCAAGGGCCTGGAGGCGCCCCGCTCGATGTCGGCGTCCCGGTTTTCGCTGTTCGCGTACATCGGGCGTCCGCGGAGAACGTTTACGAGCGCGTCGGCGTTACGTGACAGGTGGGCCAGAACATGGCCGCGGCTCCAGCCCGGCAGCCGTGACGGTTCGCCGAGCGCGGCGTCGTCCCACGTGGCGGTGGCGGCGAGCAGCCGATCGGTCGCCTCCCGTAGGGCCGCCAGGTCATGCACGTGATCGATCATGGGCCGAGCGTAGCCTCCGACACTCGATCGGGTGAAGGTGTCTTCGGTCGGCCGTAAATCGAATGCGCGTGCTATACGCTCGAAGTCGAAAGCTTCCTACATCGCTGTGGCGCCGCCCATAACCTGGGGCAGGGGCTCAGTTCCCCGCTTCTCTCGAAGAAAGGTGCGGACCGGCGTGGCCGACCGTCTCATCGTCCGTGGCGCGCGCGAGCACAATCTGAAGAACGTCTCGCTCGACCTCCCCCGTGACTCCCTCATCGTCTTCACCGGGCTCTCCGGATCGGGCAAGTCCTCCCTCGCGTTCGACACGATCTTCGCCGAGGGCCAGCGGCGTTACGTGGAGTCCCTCTCCTCGTACGCCCGCCAGTTCCTCGGCCAGATGGACAAGCCGGACGTCGACTTCATCGAAGGTCTGTCGCCCGCCGTCTCCATCGACCAGAAGTCGACCTCGCGCAACCCGCGCTCGACGGTCGGCACCATCACCGAGGTCTACGACTACCTCCGGTTGCTCTTCGCCCGGATCGGCAAGCCGCACTGTCCCGAGTGCGGCCGGCCGATCTCCCGGCAGTCGCCGCAGGCCATCGTGGACAAGGTGCTCGGGCTGCCCGAGGGCAGCCGCTTCCAGGTGCTCTCCCCGCTGGTGCGCGAGCGCAAGGGGGAGTTCGTCGACCTCTTCGCCGACCTGCAGACCAAGGGGTTCAGCAGGGCCCGGGTGGACGGCGCGACGATCCAGCTGTCCGAGCCGCCCAAGCTGAAGAAGCAGGAGAAGCACACCGTCGAGGTGGTCGTCGACCGCCTCACGGTGAAGGAGAGCGCCAAGCGCCGGCTGACCGACTCGGTCGAGACCGCGCTGGGCCTGTCCGGCGGCATGGTCGTACTGGACTTCGTCGACCTGCCCGACGACGACCCCGAGCGTGAGCGGATGTACTCCGAGCACCTCTACTGCCCGTACGACGACCTGTCCTTCGAGGAGCTGGAGCCCCGCTCCTTCTCCTTCAACTCGCCCTTCGGCGCCTGCCCCGAGTGCACCGGCATCGGTACGCGCATGGAGGTCGACCCCGAGCTGGTCGTCCCCGACGAGGACAAGTCCCTCGACGAGGGCGCGATCCACCCCTGGTCGCACGGCCACACCAAGGAGTACTTCGGGCGCCAGATCAGCGCGCTCGCCGACGCCCTCGGCTTCCGCACGGACATCCCCTGGGCCGGGCTGCCGCAGCGGGCCAAGAAGGCGCTGCTGTACGGCCACAAGATCCAGACCGAGGTCCGCTACCGCAACCGGTACGGACGCGAGCGCGCCTACACGACCCCGTCCTTCGAGGGTGCCGTCCAGTACGTCAAGCGGCGCCACTCCGAGGCCGAGAGCGATTCCAGCCGGGAGCGCTTCGAGGGCTACATGCGTGAGGTGCCCTGCCCGTCCTGCGAGGGCACCCGGCTCAAGCCGATCGTGCTCGCGGTCACGGTGATGGAGAAGTCCATCGCCGAGGTCGCCGCGATGTCGATCAGCGAGTGCGCCGAGTTCCTGGGCCGGCTCAAGCTGAACGCCCGCGACAAGAAGATCGCCGAGCGGGTCCTGAAGGAGGTCAACGAGCGGCTCCGCTTCCTCGTCGACGTCGGCCTCGACTACCTCTCGCTCAACCGCGCGGCCGGCACCCTGTCCGGCGGCGAGGCGCAGCGCATCCGGCTCGCCACCCAGATCGGCTCCGGCCTGGTGGGCGTGCTGTACGTGCTGGACGAGCCGTCCATCGGCCTGCACCAGCGCGACAACCACCGGCTGATCGAGACCCTGGTGCGGCTGCGGGACATGGGCAACACGCTCATCGTCGTCGAGCACGACGAGGACACCATCAAGGTCGCCGACTGGGTCGTCGACATCGGCCCCGGCGCCGGTGAGCACGGCGGCAAGGTGGTCCACTCCGGCTCCCTCAAGGAGCTGCTGGCCAACGACGAGTCGCTCACCGGCCAGTACCTCGCGGGCAAGCGGGCCATCCCGGTGCCCGGCATCCGCCGCCCGGTCGACCCGAAGCGGCTGCTCACGGTGCACGGAGCCCGGGAGAACAACCTCCAGGACATCGACGTCTCCTTCCCGCTGGGTGTCCTGACGGCCGTCACCGGCGTCTCGGGCTCGGGCAAGTCGACCCTGGTCAACGACATCCTGTACACCCACCTGGCGCGCGAGCTCAACGGCGCCAAGTCGGTCCCCGGCCGGCACACCCGGGTCGACGGGGACGACCTCGTCGACAAGGTCGTGCACGTCGACCAGTCGCCGATCGGCCGTACACCGCGGTCCAACCCGGCCACGTACACCGGCGTCTTCGACCACGTCCGCAGGCTCTTCGCCGAGACGATGGAGGCGAAGGTGCGCGGCTACATGCCGGGCCGGTTCTCCTTCAACGTCAAGGGCGGCCGCTGCGAGAACTGCTCCGGCGACGGCACCATCAAGATCGAGATGAACTTCCTGCCCGACGTGTACGTCCCGTGCGAGGTCTGCCACGGAGCGCGCTACAACCGGGAGACGCTGGAGGTCCACTACAAGGGCAAGTCCATCGCCGAGGTGCTGGACATGCCGATCGAGGAGGGCCTGGAGTTCTTCGAGGCCGTCCCGACGATCGCCCGCCACCTGCGTACGCTCAACGAGGTGGGCCTCGGGTACGTCAGGCTCGGCCAGTCCGCGCCGACGCTCTCCGGCGGTGAGGCGCAGCGCGTGAAGCTGGCGAGCGAGCTGCAGAAGCGCTCCACCGGGCGCACGGTGTACGTCCTGGACGAGCCGACGACCGGTCTGCACTTCGAGGACATCAGCAAGCTCATCACGGTGCTGTCGGGCCTGGTCGACAAGGGCAACACGGTGATCGTCATCGAGCACAACCTCGATGTCGTCAAGACCGCCGACTGGGTCGTCGACATGGGCCCCGAGGGGGGCAACGGCGGCGGCCTGGTCGTCGCCGAGGGCACCCCGGAGGAGGTCGCCGCGGTTCCCGGCAGCCACACCGGCAAGTTCCTCCAGGACATCCTGGGGGCGGACCGGATCGCAGCCGGCACGTCGGCCCCGGCCGCGCGCAAGCCGGCCCGGAAGACGGCGGCCAAGAAGACGGTCGCGGCCAGGACGGCCCCGGCCCGCAAGACGGCCACGGCCCGGACGAAGAAGGCGGCGGCCGAGCCGCCCGCGGCCAAGAAGGCCACCCGCACGCGCAAGGCCTGACCGGCCCACGCGGCACCACCGGAGGCGGCCCCGGCCCGGGGCCGCCTCCGGTGTCCCCGGTGCAGGGCGTCGCCACGCCGGTGCCGGGCCGTCGACCGGACAGCGGCCCGGCGGCCGTCCGTCCGGGGCCCCGCCGGCCCGTCCCGGCCCCCGCTCCCGGAGCGGGGGCCGGTCGGAAGGACGGTGGTTCCCGCCGGTATCGTCAGGTCTGTCGCCGACGCCTCCGGGTGCGGCCGTGCCCGGTCCCCGTGGCACCGGCGCCCCCGACGCCGTCACGGCACTTCGTCCCGCCGACCCGTGGAGACCACATGTCCGGCCTGCCCGCCGCCCGCCGAACCGTACTGAAGGGCGCCGCTCTCGCCGGTGCCGCCGGGCTGGGTGCGGCCGCCTGCTCGACCGACTCCAAGCTCGGCCACGCCCAGACCCCGACGCCCACCGCCCCGGTGGAGCTCGGCTCCCCGGACGAGGTGCCGGTCGGCGGGGCGAAGCTCTACCGGGAGCAGCGGGTCGTCGTGAGCTGCCCGGCGAAGGGCCAGTACAAGGCGTTCAGCGCGCAGTGCACGCACGCCGGCTGCCTCCTGGACAAGGTCGAGGGCAACGAGGGCAACTGCCCGTGCCACGGCAGCCGGTTCGACATGACCACGGGCAAGGCCCTGCACGGTCCGGCCACCGTGCCGCTGCCCGCCGTGCCGGTCAAGGTCGAGGGCGGCAGGCTCGTGGCCGGTCCCGACGCCTGACCCCCGCGCCGGGGCCGCCGTTCCCCGGCGGAATGCCGTTGTGTCACTGCCCGCAAGTAGGGTGTGAGACATGGCAGACCCCTCCAGCTACCGCCCCAAGCCGGGACAGATCCCCGACTCCCCGGGGGTCTACAAGTTCCGCGACGAGCACCGCCGGGTGATCTACGTCGGGAAGGCCAAGAACCTGCGCCAGCGCCTGGCCAACTACTTCCAGGACCTGGCCGGCCTGCACCCGCGTACCCGCACCATGGTCACCACGGCGGCCTCCGTCGAGTGGACCGTCGTCTCCACCGAGGTCGAGGCGCTCCAGCTGGAGTACTCCTGGATCAAGGAGTTCGACCCCCGTTTCAACGTCAAGTACCGCGACGACAAGAGCTACCCCTACCTCGCGGTCACGCTGAACGAGGAGTTCCCGCGCGTCCAGGTCATGCGCGGCGCCAAGAAGAAGGGCGTCCGCTACTTCGGCCCGTACGGCCACGCCTGGGCCATCCGCGAGACGGTGGACCTGATGCTCCGGGTCTTCCCCGTGCGCACCTGCTCCGCCGGCGTCTTCAAGAACGCCGAGCGCACCGGCCGGCCCTGTCTCCTGGGCTACATCGGCAAGTGCTCGGCCCCGTGCGTCGGGCGGGTCACCCCCCAGGAGCACCGCGACCTGGCCGAGGACTTCTGCGACTTCATGGCCGGCCGCACGGGCACCTACATCCGCCGCCTGGAGAAGGACATGACGCGGGCGGCCGAGGAGATGGAGTACGAGCGGGCGGCCCGGCTGCGGGACGACGCCGAGGCGCTCAAGCGCGCCATGGAGAAGAGCGCCGTCGTCCTCGCGGACGCCACCGACGCCGACCTGATCGCCGTCGCCGAGGACGAGCTCGAAGCGGCCGTCCAGATCTTCCACGTCCGCGGCGGACGGGTGCGCGGCCAGCGCGGCTGGGTCACGGACAAGGTCGAGGCCGTCGACACGGCGGGCCTCGTCGAACACGCGCTCCAGCAGCTGTACGGGGAGGAGTCCGGCGACGCGGTGCCCAAGGAGGTCCTCGTCCCGGCCCTGCCCGAGGACACCGAAGCCGTCTCCCAGTGGCTCGCAGGCCGCCGCGGCTCCCATGTGAGCCTGCGCATCCCGCAGCGCGGCGACAAGAAGGACCTGATGGTCACGGTCCAGCGCAACGCCCAGCAGGCCCTGGGGCTGCACAAGACCAAGCGGGCGTCCGACCTCACGACCCGCTCCCGCGCGCTGGAGGAGATCGCCGAGGCCCTCGGGCTGGACACCGCGCCGCTGCGCGTCGAGTGCTTCGACATCTCGCATCTCCAGGGGGACGACGTCGTCGCGTCCATGGTGGTCTTCGAGGACGGCCTGGCACGCAAGAGCGAGTACCGCCGCTTCCAGATCAAGGGCTTCGAGGGCCAGGACGACGTGCGGTCGATGCACGAGGTCATCGGCCGCCGCTTCAAGCGCCACCTCCAGGAGAAGGAGCGCACGGGGGAGTGGGAGGGGGCCTCGGCGGCCTCCGGGCCCGTACCCGGCCCGGCGCCCAGCGGTCCCGTGCCGGCCCCGGCGGCCGCGTTCCCCGGGAGCGTGCCCGCCGGTCCGCAGGACGCCCCGCAGGACGCCCCGCAGGACGGCTCCCGTGAGGAGGACGGCCGCCCCAGGCGCTTCGCCTATCCGCCGCAGCTCGTGGTCGTCGACGGAGGACAGCCGCAGGTGGCCGCCGCCAAGCGTGCCCTGGACGAGCTGGGCATCGACGACATCGCCGTGTGCGGCCTCGCCAAGCGCCTGGAGGAGGTCTGGCTGCCGGACGACGACGACCCCGTCGTCCTGCCCCGCTCCAGCGAGGGCCTGTACCTCCTCCAGCGCATCCGCGACGAGGCCCACCGCTTCGCCATCACCTACCAGCGCGCCAAGCGGGCCAAGCGCATCCGCAGCAGCCCCCTGGACGACATCGCGGGGCTCGGCGAGACCCGCAAACAAGCGCTGATCAAGCACTTCGGTTCCGTGAAGAGGCTGCGGCAGGCGACAATCGAAGAGATCTGCGAGGTGCCCGGCATAGGCCGCCGGACGGCGGAATCCGTGGCCGTCGCCCTCGCCGGGGCCGCACCGCCCGCACCGGCCGTCAACACGGCCACAGGAGAGATCATCGAAGAGGACGACGGGGGCAGCACGTCATGACCGAGCACACGCAGGACCACGGTGACGAACAGGCGCCCGACCACGCCGACCGCACCGACCGAACAGACGGAGCAGCACACGTGAGTACGGGAAGCGCCCAGGACAAGGGCGACAGCGCCGTGCCGGCCATCCCGGAGCTGGTGATCATCTCGGGGATGTCGGGCGCGGGCCGCAGCACGGCGGCCAAGTGCCTGGAGGACCTCGGCTGGTTCGTCGTCGACAACCTGCCGCCCGCGCTGATCCCCACGATGGTGGAGCTCGGCGCCCGGTCCCAGGGCAACGTGGCCCGGATCGCCGTCGTCGTCGACGTACGGGGCCGCCGCTTCTTCGACAACCTCCGGGAGTCCCTCGCGGACCTGGAGGCCAAGCACGTCACCCGGCGGATCGTGTTCCTGGAGTCATCCGACGACGCCCTCGTACGCCGTTTCGAGTCCGTCCGCCGCCCGCACCCCCTTCAGGGCGACGGCCGCATCGTCGACGGCATCGCGGCCGAGCGCGACCTGCTGCGCGAGCTGCGCGGCGACGCCGACCTGGTCATCGACACCTCCAGCCTCAACGTGCACGAGCTGCGGGCCAAGATGGACGCCCAGTTCGCAGGCGACGAGGAGCCCGAGCTGCGGGCCACGGTGATGTCGTTCGGCTTCAAGTACGGCCTGCCGGTCGACGCCGACCTCGTCGTGGACTGCCGCTTCCTGCCCAACCCGCACTGGGTCCCCGAACTGCGCCCCTTCACCGGGCTCAACGAGGAGGTGTCCGACTACGTCTTCGACCAGCCCGGCGCCAAGGAGTTCCTCAACCAGTACACCGAGCTGCTCCAGCTGATCGCGGCCGGCTACCGCCGCGAGGGCAAGCGCTACGTGACGATCGCCGTCGGCTGTACCGGCGGCAAGCACCGTTCCGTGGCCATGTCGGAGAAGCTCGCCGCGCGGCTGGCCACGGAAGGCATCGAGACCGTCCTCGTCCACCGGGACATGGGGCGCGAGTGACCAGTCGCCCGCTGCGCCGGCACCGGCTGAGCAGGGCGACGGCCGCCCTCTCCGGCCGTAAGCGCGGCGCGCAGCCCAAGGTCGTCGCCCTCGGCGGCGGCATGGGCCTGTCCGCGTCGCTCAAGGCGCTGCGCCGGATCACCGGTGACCTCACGGCCGTGGTCACCGTCGCCGACGACGGCGGCTCCTCGGGCCGGCTCCGCGAGGAGTTCGGCGTGCTGCCCCCGGGCGACCTGCGCAAGGCGCTGGCCGCGCTCTGCGGCGACGACGAGTGGGGCCAGACGTGGGCCCGGGTGATCCAGCACCGTTTCGAGTCCGAGGGCGAGCTGCACGCGCACGCGGTGGGCAACCTGCTCATCGTCTCCCTGTGGGAACAGCTGGGCGACCACGTCCAGGCCCTCGACCTGGTCGGCAAGCTGCTCGGCGCGCACGGCCGGGTACTGCCCATGTCCGCCGTGCCGCTGGAGCTCCAGGCACTCGTACGGGGCCACCACCCCGACCGGCCCGACGACATCGTCACCGTGCGGGGACAGGCCACCGTGGCGCTCACCCCCGGCGAGGTCCAGTCCGTCCACGTCGTCCCGGCCGACCCGCCGGCCGTGCCCGAAGCGGTCGCGGCGGTCCTGGACGCCGACTGGGTCGTGCTCGGCCCGGGGTCCTGGTTCTCCTCGGTGATCCCGCACCTGCTCGTCCCGGAACTGCACGACGCCCTGGTCTCCACGAAGGCCCGCAAGGTGCTCTCGCTCAACCTCGCACCGCAACCCGGCGAAACCGAAGGCTTCTCACCGCAGCGTCATTTGGAGGTTTTGGGACGACACGCCCCTAAACTCGCCATGGACGTGGTGTTGGCCGACGAGGCCGCCGTGCCCGACCGCGAGTCCCTCGCCGACGCCGCCAAGCGGCTCGGAGCCGCGGTCGAGCTGGCCCCTGTGGCCTCACCCGACGGCGTTCCGATTCACGATCCGGAGCTGTTGGCCGCCGCGTACGACCGTATTTTTCGGATGCATGGAAGGATCGGCCCATGGCGATGACGCCAGCGGTGAAGGACGAAATCTCTCGGCTTCCCGTGACCCGGACCTGCTGCAGAAAAGCAGAGGTTTCGGCGATTCTTCGGTTCGCGGGCGGGCTGCACCTGGTGAGCGGCCGGATTGTGATCGAGGCCGAGCTGGACACCGCGATGGCGGCGCGCCGGCTCAAGCGGGACATCCTGGAGATCTTCGGGCACAGCTCGGAGCTCATCGTGATGGCCCCCGGCGGGCTGCGCCGCGGCTCCCGCTACGTCGTACGGGTGGTGGCCGGAGGCGATCAGCTGGCCCGCCAGACCGGCCTGGTGGACGGCCGCGGCCGTCCCATCCGCGGGCTGCCCCCGCAGGTGGTCTCGGGGGCCACCTGCGACGCCGAGGCCGCCTGGCGCGGGGCCTTCCTGGCCCACGGCTCGCTCACCGAGCCGGGCCGCTCCTCCTCGCTGGAGGTGACGTGCCCGGGCCCGGAGGCCGCCCTCGCCCTGGTCGGCGCCGCCCGCAGGCTCTCCATCGCGGCCAAGGCCCGCGAGGTGCGCGGCGTGGACCGCGTCGTCGTCCGCGACGGTGACGCCATCGGCGCGCTGCTGACGCGGCTGGGCGCCCACGAGTCGGTGCTCGCCTGGGAGGAGCGCCGGATGCGGCGCGAGGTCCGGGCCACCGCCAACCGCCTCGCCAACTTCGACGACGCCAACCTCCGCCGCTCGGCGCGGGCCGCCGTGGCCGCCGGGGCGCGGGTGGGGCGCGCCCTGGAGATCCTGGGCGAGGAGGTCCCGGAGCACCTCGCGGCGGCCGGACGGCTGCGCATGGAGCACAAGCAGGCCTCCCTGGAGGAGCTCGGCGCGCTCGCCGACCCGCCACTGACCAAGGACGCGGTCGCGGGCCGGATCAGGCGCCTGCTGGCGATGGCCGACAAGCGCGCCCAGGACCTCGGGATCCCGGGCACGGAGTCCACCCTCAGCGAGGAGATGGCCGACGGCCTCGTCGGCTGAGTGGCGCGGGGGGTCCGGCACGGGCATGCGACCGGACCCGGGCGGAGCCATTCGGGAAATCCGTTCCGGGCCTTTGCCGATCGCTTGAGTGGCCCCCCGCCCGATCGAGCGGGACCCGGATCCGCCACCGCCGTCGGCGCACCCCGAAAGGTGCGCCGACGGTATTTTCATCGCTTGAGTGGCACCCCGCACAATTGAGCGGGAAAAATGTGCGCGATCAACTGTCCGGGCGCCCCGAAAGTGTGGGGCCGCCGGCATTTTCCGGCCACCGGTGCCCGCGGGCGCAAGGGAGCTGAGCCCGCGTCAGTCACCTCGGGTGACAGGGGTACCGACGGCCGACGGCGGGTACGCGCTCACCGCAAGGGGCCTGGCCTCAGGGGGCGTTGACGCTCGGTGACCGCGCGGTGTGCGACGGTCGCCGTCGCGGGGCGCCCGGCCGGAGTATCCCTACCCCCTACTCGGGAGTACGGATATCCCCCTTCGCACCGGCCGCTCGATGTCACCCAAAAGCCTTCGGAGAGGTAGGGTCGGAGGCGGTCGGGGACATCCCTAATAAACTCGCCGGCATCTAAAACCGGCGTACCTAACGAGGAGATCGGTTCGTGACGATCCGCGTAGGCATCAACGGCTTTGGCCGCATCGGTCGCAACTACTTCCGTGCGCTGCTGGAGCAGGGTGCGGACATCGAGATCGTGGCTGTCAACGACCTGGGTGACACCGCGACCACGGCACACCTGCTGAAGTACGACACCATCCTGGGTCGTCTCAAGGCAGAGGTCAGCAACACCGCCGACACCATCACCGTCGACGGCCACACCATCAAGGTGCTCTCCGAGCGCAACCCGGCCGACATCCCCTGGGGTGAGCTGGGTGTCGACATCGTCATCGAGTCGACCGGCATCTTCACCAAGAAGGCCGACGCCGAGAAGCACATCGCCGGTGGCGCCAAGAAGGTCCTCATCTCGGCTCCGGCCAAGGACGAGGACATCACCATCGTGATGGGCGTCAACCAGGACAAGTACGACGCGGCCAACCACCACGTCATCTCCAACGCCTCCTGCACCACCAACTGTGTGGCGCCGATGGCCAAGGTCCTCGACGAGAACTTCGGCATCGTCAAGGGTCTGATGACGACGGTCCACGCATACACGAACGACCAGCGCATCCTGGACTTCCCGCACTCGGACCTGCGCCGCGCCCGCGCCGCCGCCGAGAACATCATCCCGACCACGACCGGTGCCGCCAAGGCGACCGCTCTGGTCCTGCCGCAGCTCAAGGGCAAGCTCGACGGCATCGCGATGCGCGTGCCGGTCCCGACGGGCTCCGCCACGGACCTGGTCGTGACGCTGCAGCGCGAGGTCACCAAGGACGAGGTCAACGCCGCGTTCAAGAAGGCCTCCGACGACGGCGACCTCAAGGGCTTCCTGACGTACACCGAGGACCCGATCGTGTCCTCGGACATCGTCGGCGACCCGTCCTCCTGCACCTTCGACTCCTCCCTGACCATGGTCCAGGAGGGGAACTCGGTGAAGATCCTCGGCTGGTACGACAACGAGTGGGGCTACTCCAACCGCCTTGTCGACCTGACCGTCTTCGTCGGCGGCCAGCTCTGATCCTAGGATCGGCAGGCATCTCGATGTGAGCAACGGGCTCGGGCGGCGCGATGAGGCGCCGCCCGAGCCCCTTGCATGCTTCCGTCCTTCCAAGGAGTACCGCTACAGATGAAGACGATCGACGAACTTCTCGCCGAAGGGGTCGCGGGCAAGCGGGTATTCGTCCGCGCCGACCTCAACGTGCCGCTGGACGGCACCACGATCACCGACGACGGCCGCATCCGCGCCGTCCGGCCGACGATCGCCCGGCTCGCCGAAGCCGGCGCGCGGGTCGTCGTCGCCTCGCACCTGGGCCGCCCCAAGGGCGCCCCGGACCCGGCCTTCTCGCTCGCCCCGGCCGCCGCCCGCCTCGGTGAACTGCTCGGCGCCGACGTCGCGTTCGCGACCGACACGGTCGGCGAGTCCGCCCGCTCCACGGTCGCCGCCCTCACCGACGGCCAGGTCGCCGTCCTGGAGAACCTGCGCTTCAACGCCGGCGAGACCTCCAAGGACGACGCCGAGCGCGGCGCCTTCGCCGACCAGCTCGCCGAGCTCGCCGACGTCTACGTCGGCGACGGCTTCGGTGCCGTCCACCGCAAGCACGCCTCGGTGTACGACCTCCCGGCCCGGCTCCCGCACGCCGCCGGCGACCTGATCGCCACCGAGGTCGGCGTCCTGAAGAAGCTCACCGAGGACGTCGCGCGCCCCTACGCCGTGGTGCTCGGCGGCGCCAAGGTCTCCGACAAGCTCGGGGTCATCGACCACCTGCTGGAGAAGGCCGACCGCATCCTCATCGGCGGCGGCATGGCGTACACCTTCCTCAAGGCCAAGGGCCACGAGGTCGGCATCTCGCTGCTCCAGGAGGACCAGGTCCCGGCCGTCCAGGGCTACCTCAAGCGGGCCGAAGAGCTCGGTGTGGAGTTCGTCCTGCCCGTCGACGTCCTGGTCGCGGGCGAGTTCCCGGACCTGAGGACGAAGGCCCCGGCGAACCCCACCACGGTCGCCGCCGACGCCATCCCGGCCGACCAGGAGGGCCTGGACATCGGCCCCGAGACCCGCAAGCTGTACGCATCGAAGCTCGCCGACGCGGCCACCGTCTTCTGGAACGGCCCGATGGGCGTCTTCGAGCACCCCGACTACGCCGAGGGCACCAAGGCGGTGGCCCAGGCCCTCGTCGACTCCGAGGCGTTCAGCGTCGTCGGCGGCGGGGACTCCGCGGCCGCCGTCCGCATCCTGGGCTTCGACGAGAACGCGTTCGGACACATCTCGACCGGTGGCGGCGCAAGCCTCGAGTACCTCGAGGGCAAGACGCTTCCCGGCCTCGCCGCACTGGAGGACTGACCTTTCATGACCACCCGCACCCCGCTGATGGCGGGCAACTGGAAGATGAACCTCAACCACCTCGAGGCCATCGCCCACGTCCAGAAGCTCGCCTTCGCCCTGGCCGACAAGGACTACGAGGCCGTCGAGGTCGCCGTCCTGCCGCCCTTCACCGACCTGCGCTCCGTGCAGACCCTGGTCGACGGCGACAAGCTGAAGATCAAGTACGGCGCCCAGGACATCTCGGCCCAGGACTCCGGCGCGTACACCGGTGAGATCTCCGGCCCGATGCTCGCCAAGCTGAAGTGCACCTACGTGGCCGTCGGCCACAGCGAGCGCCGCCAGTACCACGGTGAGAACGACGAGATCTGCAACGCCAAGGTCAAGGCCGCCTACAAGCACGGTCTGACCCCGATCCTCTGCGTCGGCGAGGGGCTGGACGTCCGCAAGGCCGGGGACCAGGTCTCCTACACGCTCGCGCAGCTCGACGGCGGCCTGAAGGACATCCCGGCCGAACAGGCCGAGTCCATCGTGATCGCCTACGAGCCGGTCTGGGCCATCGGTACCGGCGAGGTCGCCACCCCGGAGGACGCCCAGGAGGTCTGCGGCGCGATCCGCGGCCGGCTCGCCGAGCTGTACTCGCAGGAGCTCGCGGACGCCGTCCGTATCCAGTACGGCGGCTCGGTGAAGTCCGGCAACGTGGCCGCCATCATGGCGCAGCCCGACGTGGACGGTGCGCTCATCGGGGGCGCCGCACTGGACGCCGACGAGTTCGTCAAGATCGTCCGCTTCCGCGACCAGTGAGTATGCCCTAGCGCCGATCCGTCGTACCCTTGCGGGGGCCGAGGGCTCATACCCCCGGCCCCCGCTGTTCGTAGACGCAGTCCCGAGAATTCCGGAAAGTAGGAGCCAGCCGTGATTTTGGCGTTCGAGATCGCCCTGATCGTCTTCAGCCTGCTGCTGATGCTGCTGGTGCTGATGCACAAGGGCAAGGGCGGCGGCCTCTCCGACATGTTCGGTGGCGGAATGCAGTCCTCCGTCGGTGGCTCCTCGGTCGCCGAGCGCAACCTCGACCGCATCACCGTCGTGATCGGTCTGCTCTGGTTCGCGTGCATCGTGGTCCTCGGTCTGCTCATCAAGCTGGACGGCTGATCCGCCGTCGGCGATTCCCGTAACGGTGTAACTCCTTTCACTGGACGCGCGTTGGGCCTTACGTAGACTGGGGCAACCTCGAGCACCATCACGCAGGGAGTTACGACCGTGGCAAGTGGCAACGCGATCCGGGGAAGCCGGGTCGGAGCCGGGCCGATGGGGGAGGCCGAGCGGGGCGAGTCAGCGCCCCGCCTCCGCATCTCCTTCTGGTGCTCGAACGGGCACGAGACCCAGCCCAGCTTCGCCCATGACGCGCAGGTACCCGACACCTGGGACTGCCCGCGCTGCGGTTTCCCGGCCGGACAGGACCAGGACAACCCGCCGGACCCCCCGCGCACCGAGCCGTACAAGACGCACCTGGCGTACGTGCGTGAGCGGCGCAGCGACGCGGACGGCGAGGCGATCCTCGCCGAGGCCCTCGCCAAACTGCGCGGCGAGATCTAGAACCCGTACTGTTCACCGGCCGGACACCCCTGAGGTGTCCGGCCGGTCGCGGTATGCCCCCGCCCGGCCCCGTGATCGCCCCGTCGCACCCTCCAGATCAATTAGGTTGGAGGGGCAGCGGGGCATGTTGCAGGTACGAGAAGAAGTGGGCGGATTTCCGGGATGAACGCACAAAGCCGAACCAAGCTCAACCAGACGCCCGAGTGGGCGGCTCTCGCCGAGCACCGCGAGAAGTTCGGGCGGACACACCTGCGGCAGTTGTTCGCGGACGCGCCGGAGCGCGGGAGCGCGTACACCCTGCGCGTCGGCGACCTCCACATCGACTACTCCAAGCACCTGGTCACCGACGAGACGCTGCGCCTGCTGCGCGATCTCGCCGCCGCCACCGACGTCGCGGGGCTGCGGGACGCCATGTTCCGCGGCGAGAAGATCAACACCACCGAGGACCGCGCCGTCCTGCACACCGCGCTCCGCGCCCCCCGGGGCGCCGTGATCGAGGTGGACGGCGAGAACGTGGTGCCGGCCGTGCACGCCGTCCTCGACAAGATGGCCGCCTTCTCCGACCGGGTCCGGGCGGGCGAGTGGACCGGCCACACCGGCAAGCCGATCAAGAACATCGTCAACATCGGCATCGGCGGCTCCGACCTCGGCCCCGCCATGGCCTACGAGGTGCTGCGCTCCTTCACGGACCGCTCGCTGACCGTCCGCTTCGTCTCGAACGTCGACGGCGCCGACCTCCACGAGGCGGTCCAGGGCCTGGACCCGGCCGAGACGCTGTTCATCGTCGCGTCCAAGACCTTCACGACGATCGAGACCATCACCAACGCCACCTCCGCCCGCGACTGGCTGCTCACCGAGCTGAGTGCCGGTCAGGAGGCCGTGGCCAAGCACTTCGTGGCCCTGTCGACGAATGCGGAGAAGGTCGCGGACTTCGGCATCGACACGGCCAACATGTTCGAGTTCTGGGACTGGGTCGGCGGGCGCTACTCCTACGACTCGGCGATCGGCCTCTCGCTGATGATCGCCATCGGCCCGGACCGGTTCCGGGAGATGCTCGACGGCTTCCACCTCGTCGACGAGCACTTCCGCACCGCCCCCGCCGAGGAGAACGTCCCGCTGCTGCTGGGCCTGCTGGGCATCTGGTACGGCCAGTTCTTCGACGCCCAGTCGCACGCGGTACTGCCCTACAGCCACTACCTCTCCAAGTTCACCGCGTACCTCCAGCAGCTGGACATGGAGTCCAACGGCAAGTCCGTGGACCGCGACGGCAATCCGGTCGAGTGGGAGACCGGCCCGGTCGTCTGGGGCACCCCGGGCACCAACGGGCAGCACGCCTACTACCAGTTGATCCACCAGGGCACCAAGATCATCCCGGCGGACTTCATCGGCTTCGCGTCCCCGGTCCACGACCTGCTGCCGGGGCTGATCGCCCAGCACGACCTGCTGATGGCCAACTTCTTCGCGCAGACCCAGGCCCTCGCCTTCGGCAAGACGCCCGACGAGGTGCGGGCGGAGGGCGCGCCCGAGGAACTGGTGCCGCACAAGACCTTCCGCGGCAACCACCCGACGACCACGATCCTCGCCGAGCGGCTCACCCCCTCGGTGCTCGGCCAGCTCATCGCGCTGTACGAGCACAAGGTCTTCGTCCAGGGCGCCGTCTGGAACATCGACTCCTTCGACCAGTGGGGCGTCGAGCTCGGCAAGGTCCTCGCGAAGAAGATCGAGCCGGTCCTGACCGAGGGCACCGGCGGCGAGGGCCTGGACAGTTCCACCGCCCACCTCGTGGAGACCTACCGCAGCCTGCGCGGACGCTGACCCATGGCAACGGGGGAGGGGACGGTACGGCTGCGGCCGCCGCGCAACGCACCGGCCCGGCGGGCCGTCGGCTGGTGGCGGGTCCGGTGCCTGCTGCTGACGGCGGCCCCGGTGGCCGTGCTCGGTGTCCTGGGCGCGCTCATCACGCCCGCCAGGCCCTGGCTGCTGGTGCCCGCCGCAGTCCTGGCCGCCGTGGGCCTGTCGGTCACCGCCCTCCTCCCCCTCTGGTGGTTCCGCACCCACCGCTGGGAGGTCACCGACGAGGCGGTCTACGTACGGACCGGGGTCTTCCTGCGGGAGTGGCGGATCGCGCCGATGTCCCGCATCCAGACCGTGGACACCGTGCGCGGTCCGCTGGAACAGCTCTTCGGACTGGCCACGGTCACCGTCACCACCGCCTCCGCCAAGGGCGCCGTGAAGATCGAGGGCCTCGGCCACGAGACGGCCGCCGACCTCGCCGAACGGCTCACCCGGATCACCCAGGACACCCCCGGGGACGCCACATGAGCACCCCGGCCGACCGGGAAGGCCCGCCGTGGCGGCGGATCCACCCGCGTACGGTCCTGGTCACCGCGCTCGTCACGGCGGGGGTGGCGGTGGGCGCCGCGGTACCGGCCGTGGCGGCCCTGTCCGGACGGTTCGGGTACGCGGCGGCCGTCGGCTGGGCCCTCGCCGGGGCCGTGGTCCTGGTCGGCTGCGCCGCCGCCGGGGACTACGTACGGTGGCGGCGCACCCGCTACCGCGTCGGCGGTGAACGAGTCGAGCTGCACACCGGCCTCGTGCTGGTCAAACGCCGCTCACTGGCCCGCGAGCGGATCCGCAGTGTCGACCTCACCGCCCACCCGCTGCTGCGGATCCTCGGCCTGGTCACGGTCCGCATCGGCACCGGAGACCAGACCGGCGGCGAGTCCACCCTGGAACTCGACCCGGTGGACCGGGCCGAGGGCGAGCGGCTGCGCCGCGAACTGCTGGACCGTGTGGCCGCCCGGTCCTCCGGTACGCACCGTGAGGGCGAGCTGGCCGTGCTCGACCTCCGCTGGATCCGCTACGCACCGGTCTCCTTCCTCGCCCCCATGCTGGGCGGCGCGGCGGCCGGCGGCGTGATGCAGGTCAGCGAGTGGGTCGGTGCCCAGGGCGAGGTCATCGACTGGGTCGCCGACCGGTTCAGGAACACCTCGCTGGTCTGGGCGATCACCGTGCTGGTGGCCGCGGCACTGGCCGCCGGGGTCGTCGGGGCGCTGGGACTCTGGGCCGAGGGGTGGTGGAACTACCGCCTGGAGCGCGAGCCCGGCGGCACCCTGAGGGTCCGGCGCGGGCTGCTCACCTCGCGCTCGCTCTCCGTGGAGGAGCGGCGGCTGCGCGGGGTGGACCTGGTGGAACCCCTCGGCGTACGGCTGGCCGGGGCCGCCCGGGTGGACGCCATCACCACGGGCCTGGCCAAGGACGAGGAGACCCGGGGCGCCGACCACGACACCCTGCTGCCCGCCACGCCCCGCCCCTTCGCCGACGCGATCGCCGCCGAGGTGCTGCGCGAGCCCGTCGCGCCGACCGGTGCCCCGCTCACCGCCCACCCTCCGGCCGCCCGAGGGCGGCGGCTGCGCCGGGCCCTCGCGGCGGCCCTGGCCCCGGTGCTGGTCCTGGCGCTCCTGGGGGCCTGGCTGACGCCCGTACTGCTGTGGACCGCGCTCGGCTGCGCGGCCGTGGCCGTCCCCGTCGCGGTGGCCCTGGCACTGGACGCCTACCGGTCCCTGGGGCACACGCTGAGCGGCGGCTACCTCGTGACCCGCTCCGGGACGCTGCGGCGCTCCACGGCCGCGCTCCAGCGGGCCGGGGTGATCGGCTGGACCCTGCGGCAGTCCTGGTTCCAGCGCCGGGCGGGCCTGATCGCCGTCACCGCCACCACGGCTGCCGGAGCGGGCGCCTACACGGCGCGGGACGCCGACGCGACCGAGGGCCTGCTCTTCGCGGCCGAGGCCGTCCCGGGGCTGCTGGAGCCGTTCCTGGAGCGGGGCTGAGCGGCGGGTGTCACCCCGGTCCCGGAGGGCCCGCGGGTGTCATCCCGCTCCGGGGCCGAACCTGCTCCGGTACGCCGACGGGGTGATCCCCCTCTCGCGGCGCATCAGCGTCCGCAGACGGGCCGCGGTGCCGAGACCGCTGCGCCGCGCGACCACCTCGAAGCGTGACTCGCCGTGCTCGATCAGCCGGCAGGCCAGGGCGAGCCGTTGCCCCGTCAGCCAGGCCAGCGGAGTCGTGCCCAGCTGGGCCCGGAAGCGCCGGTGCAGGGTCGCCGGGCTGACCGCCGCGCGGGCCGCGAGGTCCGGCACGGTCAGCGGTGCCTCCAGCCGCTCCTGGGCCCAGTGCAGGACGGGCCCCAGCGACTCGTCCGGCAGATCGGGCATGGGGCGCTCCACGAACTGCCGCTGACCGCCGTCACGGTGCGCCGCGAAGACCAGCCGGCGGCTCACGGAGTTGGCGATCTCCGCCCCGTGGTCGGCGCGCACCACGTGCAGCCCGAGGTCGAGTGCGGCGGCGCTCCCGGCGGCGGTGAGGACGTCGCCGTCGTCCACGAACAGCACGTCCTCCTCGAACCGTACGCGGGGGAAGCGGGCCCGGAAGGAATCGGCCCACTGCCAGTGCGCGGTGGCCCTGCGGCCGTCCAGCACCCCCGCCTCGGCCAGGGTGAACGCACCGCTGCAGAAGCCGATCAGACGCGCGCCGCGTGCGTGGGCCCGCCGCACCGCGTCGAGCACGGCCGGACGCCGGGGCACCTCGACGTCCGGGCGGTTGGGGACGACGAGGGTGTCCGCCGTGTCGGCCGCCTCCAGCCCGTCGACCCCCGCGAGCGTGAAGAAGCCGTCCCGCATCAGGGTGCGGGGCTCGGGGGAGCAGAGCCGGAAGTCGTACAGTTCGCGGCCGATCTCGGGCCTGCGCAGGCCGAAGACCTCGGTCGCGCAGCCGAGTTCGAAGGGGTTGGAGTTCTCGTCCACGATCACGACCACCCGATGGGCGCCCGTGGCGGGGACGGCGTGCGAGGATCCGTTCGTCATATGCGATTCCTAGCACTCACCCCGCTCCAGGTGAACGGCCGAGGATGGGGCCATGAGCAAGGAACCCCTCTCCCTCGACACCGCACTGGCCTCCTTCGACGCCCTGTGGAGCCCCCGCATAGTGACCCGCGTCAACGACTACGACGTCCGGATCGCCAAGGTCGCGGGCGAACACCTCTGGCACGCCCACGACGACACCGACGAGTTCTTCCTCGTCCTCGACGGAGAACTGCACATCGCGCTGCGGGAGCCCGCGGGCGAACGCACGGTCCGGCTCCCCCGGGGCTCCGTCTTCACCGTCCCGCGCGGTACGGAGCACCGGCCGTACGCCCCCGCCGGCGCCGCCATCCTGATGTTCGAGCCCACCGGGACACCGACGGTCGGCGACCGCCACGAGGAGGTCCCCGACCACGTGGACGCGACGACCGGGCACGCGCTCGGCACCTGACCGCAAGCCCCGGGAACGGCGCAGGCCCGGCCCGCTCGAAGGGAGTGGACCGGGCCTGCGCCGTTCGGACGGTGCGGGGTCCTAGGCGGAAGCCCGCGGGTACAGCGCCCGGGGCAGCCGGGAGGCCGCCGCGGCGTCCAGCAGCCACAGCGTGCGGCTGCGGCCGTACGCCCCCGCGGCCGGGGCCTGGACCTCGCCGGCACCGGAGAGGGCGATACCGGCAGCCTCCGCCTTGTCCTCGCCGGCGGCCAGCAGCCACACCTCGCGCGCTGCCCGGATGGCCGGCAGCGTGAGCGAGATCCGGGTGGGCGGCGGCTTCGGGGCACCGTGCACCCCGACGACCATGCGCTCGGTCTCCCGTACCGCCGGAAGCTCCGGGAAGAGCGAGGCGACATGGGTGTCCGGCCCGACGCCCAGCATCAGCACGTCGAACGCCGGTACCGGACCGTCGTCCTCCGGACCGGCCGCCGCGGCCAGCTCGGAGGCGTACGCCGCGGCGGCGGCGTCCGCGTCCCCGGCGTACGGACCGTCCGAGGCGGGCATGGCGTGGACCCGTGAGGGGTCCAGCCCCACCGAGTCCAGCAGCGCCTCGCGGGCCTGCGTGTCGTTGCGTTCCGGATCGCCCTCGGGCAGGAAGCGCTCGTCCCCCCACCACAGGTCGAGCCGCGACCAGTCGATCGCGTCCCGGGCGGGCGAGGCGGCGAGCGCGGCCAGCAGCCCGTTGCCGTTGCGGCCACCGGTGAGGACCACCGAGGCGGTGCCGCGAGCGGCCTGGGCGTCCACGACCTCGGTGATCAGCCGCGCCGCCGTGGTCTGGGCCATCAGCTCCTTGTCGCGGTGCACGACGAGCTGCGGAGCACTCACTTCGACGCCGCCTTCTTGGCCGCGGCCTTCTTCGCGGCCGGGGCACCGGCACCCGCCGCGGCGGGAGCCTTCTGCCCGGAGCCGACGGACGACGCCTGAGCGGGTCCGCCGAGGCGTTCCACCCCGAACTTCACCGTCGACGCGTAGACGTTGTCCGGGTCCAGACGCCGCAACTCCTCCGCGAGGAGCTCCGCGGTCTCACGCCGCTTCAGCGCCACCGCGCGGTCCGGCTGGCCCACCATGCACAGCGTGGCGAGCGAACCGTCCGCCCGGTCCAGGACGATGACCCCGTTCTTGGTCTCCATCCGGACCGCCGTCAGCCCGGGACCGCCGGACAGGGTGCGTTCCACCGGGACACCGAGCCGGTCCGCGAGCCACATGGCCAGCAGCTCGCAGCTCGGGTTGTCGGACTCGCCCTCGACCGTGGCCGACACGACCTCGGCGGGCTGCTGGTCGAGCGCCGCCGCCAGCATCGAGCGCCACGGCGTGATGCGGGTCCAGGCCAGATCCGTGTCACCCGGCTGGTACGTCGCCGCACGCACCGCCAGCTCGTCGAGCGGGTGCTCGGCCGAGTAGGTGTCGGTGATACGGCGCTGCGCGAGCGCGCCCAGCGGGTCCTTCGCCGGATCCGCGGGGGCGTCCTCCGGCCACCACACCACCACCGGGGCGTCCGGCAGCAGCAGCGGCAGGACGACGGACTGGGCGTGGTTGGCCAGCTCGCCGTGCAGCCGCAGCACCACGGTCTCGCCCGAGCCCGCGTCGGAACCGACCCGGATCTCGGCGTCGAGCCGGGCGTCACGCCGGGCGCGCGGCGAACGGCTGACGCGCTTGATGACCGCGATGATCCGCGAGGGGTGCTCGCGCGAGGAGTCGCTCGCCGCCTTAAGCGCGTCGTAGGCGTTCTCCTCGTCGGTGACGATGACGAGGGTGAGCACCATGCCGATGGCCGGCGTGCCGATCGAACGGCGCGCCGAGACCATCGCCTGGTTGATCTTGCTGGACGTGGTTTCCGTGAGATCGATCTTCATGGCCGGCGCCAGCTCCGTCCGTCGCGTGCGAGCATCTCGTCGGCCTCGGCCGGTCCCCAGGTGCCGGCCGCGTACTGGGCGGGCTTGCCGTGCTTGTCCCAGTACTCCTCGATCGGGTCGAGGATGTTCCAGGAGAGCTCGACCTCCTGGTGGCGCGGGAACAGGTTGGCGTCGCCGAGCAGCACATCGAGGATGAGCCGCTCGTACGCCTCCGGGCTGGACTCCGTGAAGGACTCGCCGTAGGCGAAGTCCATCGTCACGTCCCGCACCTCCATGGAGGTGCCGGGCACCTTGGAACCGAACCGGACCGTGACCCCCTCGTCCGGCTGCACCCGGATGACCAGGGCGTTGCCGCCCAGCTCCTCCGTCGCACCGGACTCGAAGGGCAGGTAGGGAGCGCGCTTGAAGACGACCGCGATCTCCGTGACCCGGCGGCCGAGCCGCTTTCCGGTCCGCAGGTAGAACGGCACACCCGCCCAGCGGCGGTTGTTGATCGTCAGCTTGATCGCGGCGAAGGTGTCGGTCTTCGACTTGGGGTCGATGCCCTCTTCCTCCAGGTAGCCGGGCACCTCCTGGCCGCCCTGCCACGCGTGCGTGTACTGGCCGCGGACCGTGTGCTTGCCGAGGTCCTCGGGCAGCTCCACCGCCGTGAGCACCTTCAGCTTCTCGGCGACCAGGGCCTTCGGGTGGAAGGAGCCGGGCTCCTCCATCGCTGTCAGCGCCAGCAGCTGGAGCAGGTGGTTCTGGATGACGTCACGGGCGGCGCCGATGCCGTCGTAGTAACCGGCCCGGCCGCCGATGCCGATGTCCTCGGCCATCGTGATCTGGACGTGGTCGACGTAGGACCTGTTCCAGATCGGCTCCCACATCGTGTTGGCGAAGCGCAGCGCCAGGATGTTCTGGACCGTCTCCTTGCCGAGGTAGTGGTCGATACGGAAGACCTCGTTCGGCGGGAACACGTCGTGCACGAGCTGGTTGAGCTCCTGCGCGCTCTTGAGGTCGTGGCCGAACGGCTTCTCGATGACGGCCCGACGCCAGGTGTCCTCCTTCTGGTCGGCCAGCCCGTGCTTCTTGAGCTGCTGGACGACCTTGGGGAAGAACTTCGGCGGTACGGACAGGTAGAAGGCGAAGTTGCCGCCCGTGCCCTGCGCCTTGTCGAGCTCCTCGATCGTGGCCCTGAGGGTCTCGAACGCCACGTCGTCGTCGAAGTTGCCCTGGACGAACCGCATGCCCTGGCTCAGCTGCTGCCAGACCTCCTCGCGGAACGGGGTACGGGCATGCTCCTTGACGGCGTCGTGCACGACCTGGGCGAAGTCCTCGTCCTCCCAGTCGCGGCGCGCGAAGCCGATGAGCGAGAAGCCTGGCGGCAGCAGGCCGCGATTGGCCAGGTCGTAGACGGCGGGCATCAGCTTTTTACGGGACAAATCGCCCGTGACGCCGAAAATCACCAGACCCGACGGCCCCGCGATGCGCGGGAGCCGTCGGTCCTGGGCGTCACGGAGCGGGTTGGCTCCGGGAACACCAGACAAGGTGGTCAGCCCTTCGAAGGAGCGAGGCGCTCGAGCTCGGCCTCGGTCGACTTGAGCAGGTCGGTCCAGGACGCCTCGAACTTGTCGACGCCCTCGTCCTCCAGCACCTGCACGACGTCGTCGTAGTCGACGCCGAGCTTCTTGATCGCTTCGAGGTCGGCACGGGCCTGGTCGTAGCGGCCGGCGACGGTGTTGCCGGAGATCTCGCCGTGGTCGGCCACGGCCTCCAGCGTCGCCTCCGGCATGGTGTTGACCGTGTTCGGGGCCACCAGGTCGTCGACGTACAGGGTGTCCTTGAGGGACGGGTCCTTCACGCCGGTGGAGGCCCACAGCGGACGCTGCTTGTTGGCCTGCGCCTTGTCGAGGGGGGCCCAGCGCTCACCGCCGAAGACCTCCTCGTACGCCTCGTAGGCCAGCCGGGCGTTGGCCAGCGCGGACTTGCCCTTGGCGGCCTTCGCCTCGTCGGTGCCCACGGCGTCCAGCCGCTTGTCGATCTCGGTGTCCACGCGGGACACGAAGAACGAGGCCACCGAGTGGATCTTGGAGAGGTCCAGGCCCGAGGCCTTCGCCTTCTCCAGACCCGCCAGGTAGGCGTCCATGACCTCGCGGTAGCGCTCCAGCGAGAAGATCAGGGTCACGTTGACGCTGATGCCCCGCCCGATGGTCTCGGTGATGGCCGGCAGGCCGGCCTTCGTCGCCGGGATCTTGATGAGCGTGTTCGGCCGGTCCACCAGCCACGCGAGCTGCTTCGCCTCGGCGACCGTGGCCGGCGTGTTGTGGGCCAGGCGCGGGTCGACCTCGATGGAGACCCGGCCGTCCTGGCCGCCGGTGGCGTCGAAGACGGGGCGCAGGATGTCGGCCGCGTCGCGTACGTCCGCGGTGGTGATCATGCGGACCGCCTCCTCGACCGTCACCCTGCGGGCGGCGAGGTCGGTGAGCTGCTGGTCGTAACCGTCGCCCTGGGAGATCGCCTTCTGGAAGATCGAGGGGTTGGTCGTGACACCCACGACGTGGCTCTGGTCGATCAGCTCGGCCAGGTTGCCGGAGGTGATCCGCTTGCGCGAAAGGTCGTCCAGCCAGATCGCCACGCCCTCGTCGGAGAGGCGCTTGAGTGCGTCTGTCATGAGAATTGCATCTCCTACTAGTCGTATATCGGCGTCAGCGCTGCGCGGCAGCGAGAGATTCCCGAGCGGCGGCGGCCACGTGTTCGGCGGTGAAGCCGAACTCGCGGAACAGGACCTTGGCGTCGGCCGAGGCACCGAAGTGCTCCAGCGAGACGATCCGGCCCGCGTCGCCCACGTACCGGTACCAGGTCAGGCCGATGCCCGCCTCCACGGCGACCCGCGCCTTCACCGACCGCGGCAGCACGCTGTCCTTGTACGCCTGGTCCTGCTCCTCGAACCACTCGACACACGGCATGGAGACCACACGGGTCGGCACACCGGCCGCCTGGAGCTCGTCCCGCGCCTCGACGGCCAGGTGGACCTCGGAGCCGGTACCGATCAGCACGACCTCGGGCGTGCCGCCCTCGGCCTCGAAGAGCACGTACCCGCCCTTGGCGGCGTTATCGTTCGACGCGTAGGTCGGCACGCCCTGGCGGGTCAGCGCCAGACCGTGCGGGGCGCCCTTGCCGAACACCTTGGTGTACCGGCGCAGGATCTCGCGCCAGGCGATCGCCGTCTCGTTGGCGTCGGCCGGGCGCACCACGTTCAGGCCCGGGATCGCGCGCAGCGAGGCGATGTGCTCGACGGGCTGGTGCGTGGGGCCGTCCTCGCCGAGGCCGATCGAGTCGTGCGTCCACACGTACGTCACCGGCAGGTGCATCAGCGCGGAGAGCCGCACGGCGTTGCGCATGTAGTCGGAGAACACCAGGAAGGTGCCGCCGTAGACGCGGGTGTTGCCGTGCAGCGCGATGCCGTTCATGGCCGCGGCCATCGCGTGCTCGCGGATGCCGAAGTGGATCGTGCGGCCGTACGGGTCCGCCTCCGGCAGCGGGTTGCCCGCCGGGAGGAAGGACGACGTCTTGTCGATCGTGGTGTTGTTCGAGCCCGCGAGGTCGGCGGAGCCGCCCCACAGCTCGGGGATGACCCCGCCCAGCGCCTGGAGCACCTTGCCGGAGGCCGCACGCGTCGCGACGCCCTGGCCCTCCTCGAAGACCGGGAGCTTCTCCTCCCAGCCGGCCGGCAGCTCGCCCGCGGCGATCCGGTCGAAGTCGGCGGCGCGCTCCGGGTTGCCGGTGCGCCAGGCGGCGAAGGACTTCTCCCACTCGGCCCTGGCCTCGCGGCCGCGGTCCAGCGCCTGGCGGGTGTGCGCGATGACCTCGTCGGAGACCTCGAAGGTCTTCTCCGGGTCGAAGCCGAGCACCCGCTTGGTGGCCGCGATCTCCTCCTCGCCGAGGGCCGAGCCGTGCGAGGCCTCGGTGTTCTGGGCGTTCGGGGCGGGCCAGGCGATGATCGAGCGGGCCGCGATGAAGGAGGGGCGCTCCGTCTCGGCCTTGGCCGCCCGCAGGGCCCGGTACAGGCCCGCGGGGTCCAGGTCGCCGCTGGGCAGCTGGTCGACACGCTGGACGTGCCAGCCGTAGGACTCGTAGCGCTTGAGGGTGTCCTCGGAGACCGCGGTCTCCGTGTCGCCCTCGATCGAGATGTGGTTGTCGTCCCACAGCAGCACCAGGTTGCCGAGCTTCTGGTGGCCGGCCAGCGAGGACGCCTCGGCCGAGATGCCCTCCTGGAGGCAGCCGTCACCGGCGACGACCCAGATCATGTGGTCGAACGGGGAGGTGCCCGGGGCCGCCTCCGGGTCGAACAGCCCGCGCTCGTAGCGGGAGGCCATCGCCATGCCCACGGCGTTGGCGACGCCCTGACCCAGCGGCCCGGTCGTCGTCTCGACACCGGTGGTGTGGCCGTACTCCGGGTGGCCCGGGGTCTTGGAGCCCCAGGTGCGGAACGCCTTGAGGTCGTCCAGCTCCAGGCCGTACCCGGCGAGGTAGAGCTGGATGTACAGCGTCAGGCTGGAGTGGCCCGCGGAGAGTACGAACCGGTCGCGGCCGGTCCAGTCGGCGTCCGCCGGGTCGTGGCGCATCACCTTCTGGAAGAGGGTGTACGCGGCAGGAGCCAGGCTCATCGCCGTGCCCGGGTGGCCGTTTCCGACTTTCTGTACGGCGTCCGCGGCGAGAACGCGGACGGTGTCCACGGCCCGCTGGTCCAATTCGGTCCACTGGAGGTCTGTGGTGGTCGGCTTGGTGCTCACCCTGAGTCAGGGCTCCTCTCCACTGTCGTAAACCGGTGACTGGTTACCGCACCGGGCAATGCCGAGCCTACCCCCGAGGCAAGGCCCTACTTCTGCCCTTTCCACAGTGCGGGCGACCTGCGGAGTTCGCCTCCCGTATGAGCGCCGCCGCTCACTTCTGCGCCACTCCAACACGACACCACCCCCGCGAAGAGCGGCGTATGCGCAACGTCTACAGTGGTCTGGTTCGCGCAAGTCTTTACCGGGCCTTCATGCCCGGAGCTTGCTGGGATTTCTCTGTCAGGGGTGTGCGTGACGGCCGTCGAGTCCCGACCCGCAGGGGTCGCCTTGACTCCGAGCCCAGGGGGCCAACGCCCGTTCGGGGCCCGCATCAAGGCATTCGTGGCGCTTACGAAGCCGCGCATCATCGAGCTGCTGCTGATCACCACCGTCCCGGTGATGTTCCTGGCCGCTCAAGGCGTGCCCGACCTGTGGCTCGTACTCGCTACCACCGTGGGCGGATATCTCTCCGCGGGCGGTGCCAATGCGCTCAACATGTATATCGACCGGGACATCGACGCGCTGATGGACCGTACGTCCCAGCGGCCGCTCGTCACGGGGATGGTGTCCCCGCGCGAGTGCCTGGCGTTCGGAATCGCGCTCGGCGTGATTTCCACGGTCTGGTTCGGACTGCTGGTCAACTGGCTCTCCGCCGCTCTCGCGCTCGGCGCACTTCTGTTCTACGTCGTCGTCTACACGATGCTGCTGAAGCGGCGGACCTCGCAGAACATCGTCTGGGGCGGAATCGCCGGCTGCATGCCCGTGCTCATCGGGTGGTCCGCCGTCACGAATTCGATGTCCTGGGCCGCGGTCATTCTTTTCGCCGTCATCTTCTTCTGGACGCCGCCGCACTACTGGCCGCTGTCGATGAAGGTCAAGGACGACTACGCCCGGGTCGGCGTCCCGATGCTCCCCGTCGTCGCCACCAACCGGGTGGTGGCCCGCCAGATCGTGGTCTACAGCTGGGTGATGGTCGCGGTCTCGCTGCTGCTGACCCCGCTGGGCTACACGGGCTGGTTCTACACGACGGTGGCCGCGCTGACCGGCGGGTTCTGGCTCTGGGAGGCGCACGGCCTGCAGAACCGGGCGAAGGCCGGGGTCACCGGGGGCAAGCTCAAGGAGATGCGGCTGTTCCACTGGTCCATCACCTACGTCTCGCTCCTCTTCGTCGCCGTCGCGGTGGACCCCTTCCTGAGGTGACCCGCACGCACCGCCTTGTGACGGGCGGGGGACGTGGCCCAGGCCACGACCCCCGCCCGTCGTCATGTGGGCTACCCGTCGGTAGCATCCTCTGCATGGCAGAGACGGCTCAGACCCAGCAGACGGACGACAGCAGGCGGGCGGCCCGCGCGGAGCGCAAGGCCGGCAAGCTCGCCAAGGAGATCGGCGCCTTCGCCACGGCGCACGGCGGTGCCGAGGGGCAGCTCGCCTACCTCGGCCAGGCGGGCACCCGCATCGTCCTGGTCGGCGCGGACGGTGCCTGGGGCGACCTGGTGGCCCCCTCGTACGCCGTCGCCGAGAGCGCCACGGGGAAGGCGGGCATCACGGTGCACGAGGCGTTCGACGGCGACCTTGCGGCGAAGGTCCGCACCGGTCCGTACGAGTGGTCGCGAATGGCCGGGATCCAGGTCGGCGGCCCCTCGAACGGCTGAGCGGGCCCGGACGCACGGACGAGAGCCTCCGCCACCCGGCCCCGGCGAGGGGACATGGTGGCGGAGGCTCTCGTCCGTGCGTGCGAGGCGTCAGACCGCCGGCGCGTGCTCCTGCCGCTCTCCGGCGGCCGGGGCGGGCACATCGGCATCGGCCGCGGTGACGGCCGGACGCTCGCGCAGGGACAGCGCGAGGCGCAGGACCGCGATCCACATCAGGGACGACCCGAGCATGTGGAGGGCCACCAGGATCTCGGGTACGTCGCTGAAGTACTGCACGTACCCGATGGCGCCCTGGGCCAGCAGGACGATCAGCAGGTCCCTGGCCCGTGCCCGGGTGTCGACGGGGGCGTCCACGACCCGCAGGGCCACCCACATCGCCACGGCCAGGGCGCAGACCACCCAGGCGGCGACGGCGTGCACATGGGCCGCGGCGGTCCAGTCCCACGGCATACGGGGGACGTCGCTGCTGTCGCCGGCGTGCTTGCCGGAACCGGTCACCGTCGTGCCGAGCGCGATCAGGACCACCGAGGTGACGACGACCGCCCAGGACAGGTCGCGCACCGGCTTCGGCGCACGCGGTCGGGGCGTGCCGTCGCCCTCACCGATCCGGACCCAGGTGATGACGGCGACCGTCAGGAGGGCGTTGGCGAGCAGGAAGTGCCCGGCCACCGACCACGGGTTCAGGCCCACCCAGACCGTGATTCCGCCGATGACGGCGTTCCCCATCACGAGCCAGAACTGCAGCCAGGCGAACCGGGTCAGGCCACGCCGGCGGGGCTTCACGGACCGCACCGCGATGATCGCCCAGCCGACCGCGGCCGACAGGACGTAGGTGAGCATCCGGTTGCCGAACTCGATGGCCCCGTGCAGGCCCTGCTCGGACGTGGCGAAGAGGCTGTCGTCGGTGCACTTGGGCCAGGTGTCGCAGCCCAGACCGGAACCGGTCAGCCGGACGGCCCCGCCCGTGACGATGATGAGCACGGACACCATGACGGCGGTGAGCGCGGCACGCCTGGCCGTCCTGGCGGACGGCGTCCAGCGCTCGGCGATGTAGGAGAGGGGTGTTTCCACGCGCACCATCGTAGGCAACGGCTTGTGCATGTTTTCACGAGGGGTGTCGTTCCGGGACGGTTCGGACCGTCGGCGGGATGTCACCGCGCCCTCACTCCCAGCGGAAGAACTTCGCCGCCGCGCCCAGCCCCAGCACCGCCCAGACGGCCAGGATCCCGAGGTCTCCCCACGGCGTCGCGGCCCCGTGCTGGAGGACGTCCCGCAGCCCGTCGGAGAGCGCGGCGATCGGCAGCAGGCCCAGGACCGACTGCGCCGCCTCGGGGAACTTGTCCAGCGGTACGACCACGCCGCCGCCGACCAGCAGCAGCAGGAAGACGAGGTTGGCGGCCGCCAGCGTCGCCTCCGCCTTGAGGGTCCCCGCCATCAGCAGGCCGAGCCCCGAGAAGGCCGCCGTACCCAGCACCAGGAGCAGCAGCACCGGGAGCGGGCCGCCCTGGGGCGACCAGCCGAGCGCGAAGGCGATCACCGTGAGCAGGACGACCTGGAACACCTCGGTGACGAGCACGGCGAGGGTCTTCGCCGCCATCAGCGCCCAGCGCGGCAGCGGCGACGCGCCCAGCCGCTTCAGCACCCCGTACCGGCGCTCGAAGCCGGTCGCGATGGCCTGGCCCGTGAAGGCGGTGGACATCACGGCGAGGGCGAGGATGCCCGGCGTCAGGAAGTCGACCGGCTCGCCCGCCCCCGTGTCCACCACGTCGACCGCGCTGAACAGCACCAGCAGCAGCGCGGGAATGATCACGGTCAGCAGCAGCTGCTCGCCGTTGCGCAGCAGCATCCGCGTCTCCAGCGCGGCCTGCGCGGCGATCATCCGGGGCAGCGGGGCGGCGCCGGGGCGCGGGGTGTACGTACCGGCGCTCATGCGCGCAGCTCCTTGCCGGTCAGTTCGAGGAAGACGTCCTCCAGGGTGTGCCGCTCGACCGCGATGCCGTCGGGCATCACGCCGTTCTGGGCGCACCAGGAGGTGACGGTGGCCAGCAGCTCCGGGTCGACGGTCCCGGTGATGCGGTAGGCGCCGGTGGTGATCTCGGCGGCCTGGGTGCCGTCGGGGAGGGCCTTGAGCAGCGAGGCCAGGTCCAGTCCCGGGCGCCCGGTGAAGCGCAGGGTGTTCTCGGCGCCGCCGCGGCACAGTTGCTCGGGGCTGCCCTGGGCGATGACCCGGCCCGCGTCGATGACGGCGACGTCGTCGGCGAGTTCCTCGGCCTCGTCCATGAAGTGGGTGGTCAGGACCACCGACACGCCGTCCGCGCGGAGCTCGCGGATCAGTTCCCAGGTGGAGCGGCGGGCCTGCGGGTCCAGGCCCGCCGTCGGCTCGTCCAGGAAGACCAGCTCGGGGCGTCCGACGACGGCCATCGCCAGCGCGAGGCGCTGCTGCTGGCCGCCGGAGAGCCGGCGGTAGGTGGTGCGCCCGCAGCCGCCGAGGCCGAGCCGGTCCACGAGCGCACCCACGTCGAGCGGGTGGGCGTGCAGCTTGGCCATGTGGGTCAGCATCTCGACGGCGCGCGCGCCGGAGTAGACACCGCCGGACTGGAGCATCACGCCGATGCGGGGGCGCAGGGCCGCGGCGTCCGCCACCGGGTCCAGGCCGAGGACCCGGACCGTCCCGGCGTCCGGACGGCGGTAGCCCTCGCAGGTCTCGACGGTGGTGGTCTTGCCGGCGCCGTTGGGGCCGAGGACGGCGGTCACCGCGCCCGCCCTGACCTCCAGGTCGAGGCCGTCCACCGCGGTCTTGTCTCCGTACCGCTTCACCAGGCCCCTGGCCTGCACGACGGGCTCGCTGCTCATGGCGCGCAAGTCTAGGCGGGTGGGCGCCGGCCCCCGGGCGGCGGGTCGGCGGGGCGGAGGCCGCCTGTGCGCCCGCCACCTGCGAAGGTGTGAGGGGACCGGCATTTCCGCAGGTCAACTTAGGTTCGCCTAAGTGATGAACGGCACCGCGCCGTGTCCGGAGGCGGCTTGTCACTCCCGGAGGAATTACGCAACAATGGCGTTGTGAAATACACGGGCGAGGCTCCGCAGGAGGAACTCGCGACCGGTGAGCGCTCGACGCGCAACCGGGTCGCGCGGTCCATCCTGGACCACGGTCCGTCCACCGCCGCCGATCTGGCGAAGCGCGTCGGCCTCACCCAGGCCGCTGTACGCCGCCACCTCGACGCCCTGGTCACCGACGGCGTCGTCGAGGCGCGCGAGCAGCGCGTCTACGGCGCGCGCACCCGGGGCCGTCCCGCCAAGGTGTTCGCCCTGACGGACTGCGGGCGGGACGCCTTCGACCAGTCCTACGACAAGCTCGCCGCCGACGCCCTGCGCTGGATCGCCGAGACGGCCGGGGACGAGGCGCTGGTCGCCTTCGCCCGCGCCCGTATGGCGGCACAGGCCCAGACGTATCGCGCGGTGGTCGAGGCCGCGGACCCCGAGGCACGTACCCAGGCACTCGCCAGGGCCCTGTCGGCCGACGGGTACGCTGCTACGGCGCGCAGCGCGCCGGCCCCGCAGCAGGGCGAGCAGCTGTGCCAGCACCACTGCCCGGTCGCGCACGTCGCCGAGCAGTTCCCGCAGCTGTGCGAGGCGGAGACGGAATTCTTCTCCAGCCTGCTCGGGACCCATGTGCAGCGTCTGGCCACCCTCGCCCACGGCGACGGCGTGTGCACGACGTTCGTTCCGCGCAGCAGCCCCACGGCACCACAGACTGCACCGAACACCCATTCAGCATCCGCAAGCACGGCCGGGAGGAACCCCGCATGACGCTCCCCACGGAGACTGCCCACCCTGAGCTCGAGGGCCTGGGCACGTACGAATTCGGCTGGGCCGACTCCGACGCGGCAGGCGCGGCGGCGAAGCGCGGCCTGTCCGAGGCTGTCGTCCGCGACATCTCGGAGAAGAAGAACGAGCCGGAGTGGATGCTGAAGCTCCGTCTCAAGGGCCTGAAGCTGTTCGACAAGAAGCCCATGCCGAACTGGGGCTCGGACCTGTCGGGCATCGACTTCGACAACATCAAGTACTTCGTGCGCTCCACGGAGAAGCAGGCGGAGTCCTGGGAGGACCTGCCCGAGGACATCAAGAACACCTACGACAAGCTCGGCATCCCGGAGGCGGAGAAGCAGCGCCTGGTCGCCGGTGTCGCCGCGCAGTACGAGTCGGAGGTCGTCTACCACCAGATCCGCGAGGACCTGGAGGAGCAGGGCGTCATCTTCCTCGACACCGACACCGCGCTGAAGCAGCACCCGGAGCTCTTCAAGGAGTACTTCGGCACCGTCATCCCCGTCGGTGACAACAAGTTCGCCTCGCTGAACTCGGCCGTGTGGTCCGGCGGATCGTTCATCTACGTCCCCAAGGGCGTCCACGTGGACATCCCGCTCCAGGCCTACTTCCGTATCAACACGGAGAACATGGGCCAGTTCGAGCGGACGCTGATCATCGTCGACGAGGACGCCTACGTCCACTACGTCGAGGGCTGCACCGCGCCGATCTACTCCTCGGACTCGCTGCACTCCGCGGTCGTCGAGATCATCGTGAAGAAGGGCGGCCGCTGCCGCTACACGACCATCCAGAACTGGTCGAACAACGTCTACAACCTCGTCACCAAGCGCGCCGTGGCGTACGAGGGCGCGACCATGGAGTGGGTCGACGGCAACATCGGCTCCAAGGTCACCATGAAGTACCCGGCGGTCTACCTGATGGGCGAGCACGCCAAGGGCGAGACCCTGTCCATCGCCTTCGCGGGCGAGGGCCAGCACCAGGACGCCGGCGCCAAGATGGTCCACATGGCCCCGAACACCTCCTCCAACATCGTCTCCAAGTCGGTGGCACGAGGCGGCGGCCGCACCTCCTACCGCGGCCTGATCGAGATCGGCGAGGGCGCCCCCGGCGCCAAGTCCAACGTGCTCTGCGACGCGCTGCTCGTGGACACCATCTCGCGGTCCGACACCTACCCGTACGTCGACGTCCGCGAGGACGACGTGTCGATGGGCCACGAGGCGACCGTCTCCAAGGTCTCCGAGGACCAGCTCTTCTACCTCATGAGCCGCGGACTCACCGAGTTCGAGGCCATGGCGATGATCGTGCGCGGCTTCGTCGAGCCGATCGCGAAGGAGCTGCCCATGGAGTACGCCCTGGAGCTCAACCGGCTGATCGAGCTGCAGATGGAGGGTTCGGTCGGCTGACCCGCCCGCCGAACGCGCCCCAAGAGTTCTTGACTGAGAAAGCGAGCACTACGACAGCCATGGCTGAGGCTCAGAATTCCCCGGTGGGCTCCACCACCGCCGGTTCCATCGCGGTGGCCGCCGAGTCGACCGTCGCCACGCGCATGAGCGCACCCCCGTCCTTCGACGTCGCGGACTTCCCCGTCCCGCACGGCCGCGAGGAGGAGTGGCGCTTCACCCCGCTGGAGCGGCTGCGCGGACTGCACGACGGCACCGCGGTCGCCACCGGTGACGCCGTCAAGGTCGTCGTCGAGGCGCCCGAGGGCGTCACGGTCGAGACCGTCGGCCGGGACGACGCCCGGCTCGGCAAGGGGGGCACCCCGGTGGACCGCGTCGCCGCCCAGGCGTACGCGTCCTTCGAGCAGGCGTCCTTCGTCACCGTCGCCAAGGAGGCCGTGCTCACCGAGCCGATCCGGATCGCCGTGCACGGCGAGGGCGGTGTCGCCTACGGCCACCAGGTCATCGAGCTGGGCGCCTTCGCCGAGGCCGTCGTCGTCATCGACCACACCGGTGACACGGTGCTCGCCACCAACGTCGACTACGTCCTGGGTGACGGGGCGAAGCTGACCGTCGTCTCCGTCCAGGACTGGGACGAGAAGGCCGTCCACGTCGCCCAGCACAACGCGCTGGTCGGCCGTGACGCCTCCTTCAAGTCCGTCGTCGTCACCTTCGGCGGCGACCTGGTCCGCCTCAACCCGAGGGTCGCCTACGCGGGCCCCGGCGGCGAGGCCGAGCTCTTCGGGCTGTACTTCACCGACAAGGGCCAGCACCAGGAGCACCGCCTCCTGGTCGACCACAACACCCCGCACTGCAAGTCCAACGTGGCCTACAAGGGCGCGCTGCAGGGTGACGGCGCCCACGCCGTATGGATCGGTGACGTCCTCATCCAGGCCGCCGCCGAGGGCACCGACACCTACGAGATGAACCGCAACCTGGTCCTCACCGACGGCGCCCGGGTCGACTCCGTGCCCAACCTGGAGATCGAGACCGGCGAGATCGTCGGCGCCGGCCACGCCTCGGCGACCGGGCGCTTCGACGACGAGCAGCTGTTCTACCTCCAGTCCCGGGGCATCCCGGAGGAGGAGGCCCGCCGCCTCGTCGTGCGCGGCTTCTTCGCCGAGCTGGTCCAGCAGATCGGTCTGCCCGACGTCGAGGCCCGGCTCCTCGACAAGATCGAGGCCGAGCTGAAGGCGTCGGTCTGAGATGGCCTTCGTCCGCGCCTGTGCGCTGAGTGAGCTGGAGGACGACACCCCCAAGCGGGTGGAGCTCGACGGCACACCCGTCTCCGTCGTCCGCACCGAGGGCGAGGTGTTCGCGATCAACGACATCTGCTCGCACGCGAACGTCTCGCTGTCGGAGGGCGAGGTGGAGGACTGCTCGATCGAGTGCTGGCTGCACGGATCGAGTTTCGACCTCCGCACCGGCAAGCCGTCCGGTCTTCCCGCGACGCGCCCCGTCCCCGTATACCCCGTAAAGATCGAAGGGGACGATGTGCTCGTCTCCGTCACCCAGGAGTCCTGAGTCACCCATGGCAACGCTTGAAATCCGCGACCTGCACGTCTCCGTCGAGGCCGACAACGCCACGAAGGAGATCCTCAAGGGCGTCGACCTGACCGTGAAGCAGGGCGAGACCCACGCCATCATGGGCCCGAACGGGTCCGGCAAGTCCACCCTCGCCTACTCGCTCGCAGGCCACCCCAAGTACACGATCACGAGTGGCACGGTGACCCTGGACGGCGAGGACGTCCTGGAGATGTCCGTCGACGAGCGGGCCCGCGCCGGTCTGTTCCTCGCCATGCAGTACCCGGTCGAGATCCCCGGTGTCTCGGTTTCCAACTTCCTGCGCACCTCCGCCACCGCCGTCCGCGGCGAGGCGCCCAAGCTGCGTACGTGGGTCAAGGAGGTCAAGGAGACGATGGCCGGGCTCCAGATGGACCCGTCCTTCGCCGAGCGCAACGTCAACGAGGGCTTCTCCGGCGGTGAGAAGAAGCGCCACGAGATCCTCCAGCTGGAGCTGCTCAAGCCGAAGATCGCCATCCTCGACGAGACCGACTCCGGCCTGGACGTCGACGCCCTGCGCGTCGTCTCCGAAGGCGTCAACCGGGTCCGCGAGTCCGGCGAGGTCGGCACCCTGCTGATCACGCACTACACGCGGATCCTCCGCTACATCAAGCCCGACTTCGTGCACGTCTTCGCCAACGGCCGCATCGCCGAGTCCGGCGGCGCCGAGCTCGCCGACAAGCTGGAGAACGAGGGCTACGAGGCATACGTGAAGGGTGGCGCTTCCGCGTGACTGACGCCCGACAGGGGCTCTCCGGCCTCCTCGACACCGAGGCGATCCGCAAGGACTTCCCGATCCTGGACCGCACGGTCCACGACGGCAAGAAGCTCGTGTACCTGGACAGCGCGGCGACCTCGCAGAAGCCGCGCCAGGTCCTCGACGCGCTCAACGAGTACTACGAGCGGCACAACGCCAACGTCCACCGCGGTGTGTACACCATCGCGGAGGAGGCCACCGCGCTGTACGAGGGCGCTCGCGACAAGGTCGCGGCCTTCATCAACGCGCCCAGCCGCAACGAGGTGATCTTCACCAAGAACGCCTCGGAGTCGCTGAACCTCGTGGCCAACATGCTCGGCTGGGCGGACGAGCCCTACCGGGTCGACAGTGACACCGAGATCGTCACCACCGAGATGGAGCACCACTCCAACATCGTGCCGTGGCAGCTGCTCTCGCAGCGCACGGGCGCGAAGCTGAAGTGGTTCGGCATCACGGACGACGGGCGCCTGGACCTGTCGGACATCGACGAGGTCATCACCGAGAAGACGAAGATCGTCACGCTCACGCTGGTCTCGAACATCATGGGCACGATCAACCCGGTCGAGAAGATCATCCGGCGTGCCCAGCAGGTCGGCGCGCTGGTCTGCGTGGACGCCTCGCAGGCGGCCCCGCACATGGTGCTCGACGTGCAGGCGCTGCAGGCCGACTTCGTGGCCTTCACCGGCCACAAGATGGTCGGCCCGACCGGCATCGGCGTGCTCTGGGGACGGCAGGAGCTCCTGGAGGACCTGCCGCCGTTCCTCGGCGGCGGCGAGATGATCGAGACGGTGTCGATGCACTCGTCGACGTACGCCCCGGCTCCGCACAAGTTCGAGGCCGGTACGCCCCCGATCGCCCAGGCCGTCGGCCTCGGCGCGGCCGTGGACTACCTCTCGGCCATCGGCATGGAGAACATCCACCACCACGAGCAGGCGATCACCGCGTACGCGGTGAAGCGGCTCCTGGAGGTGCCCGACCTGCGGATCATCGGTCCGGCGACGGCCGAGGACCGCGGGGCGACGATCTCCTTCACGCTCGGAGACATCCACCCCCACGACGTGGGGCAGGTGCTCGACGAGCAGGGCATCGCCGTCCGGGTCGGACACCACTGCGCACGGCCGGTCTGCCTGCGGTACGGAATTCCTGCGACGACGCGAGCGTCGTTCTATCTGTACTCCACGCCGGCCGAGGTCGACGCCCTGGTGGACGGCCTGGAGCACGTGCGGAACTTTTTCGGTTAATTGGCACAGCGGCTGAGGGTTGACTGGTGAAGCTTGACTCCATGTACCAGGAAGTGATCCTGGACCACTACAAGCACCCCCACGGGCGTGGCCTGCGGGACGGCGACGCCGAGGTGCACCACGTCAACCCGACGTGCGGCGACGAGATCACGCTCCGCGTGAAGTACGACGGCGAGACCATCGCCGACGTCAGTTACGAGGGCCAGGGCTGCTCCATCAGCCAGGCCAGCGCGTCCGTGCTCAACGACCTCCTGGTCGGCAAGGAGCTGGGCGAGGCGCACAAGATCCAGGAGGCGTTCCTGGAGCTGATGCAGTCCAAGGGTCAGCTGGAGCCGGACGAGACGATGGAGGAGCTGCTGGAGGACGCGGTCGCGTTCGCCGGAGTCTCCAAGTACCCGGCACGGGTCAAGTGCGCGCTGCTGAGCTGGATGGCGTGGAAGGACGCGACGGCGCAGGCGCTGTCCGAAGGGAAGACGGCATGAGCGAGAACGAGACTCTTACCACCAAGCCGGCCTCCGAGGAGGAGGTCCGCGAGGCGCTGTACGACGTGGTCGACCCCGAGCTGGGCATCGACGTCGTCAACCTGGGCCTGATCTACGGCATCCACGTCGACGACGCGAACATCGCCACCCTCGACATGACCCTGACGTCCGCGGCCTGCCCGCTGACCGACGTCATCGAGGACCAGGCGAAGTCCGCGACCGACGGCATCGTCAGCGAGCTGCGGATCAACTGGGTCTGGATGCCCCCGTGGGGCCCGGACAAGATCACCGACGACGGTCGCGAGCAGCTTCGCGCACTGGGCTTCAACGTCTGATTCCGTACGGCTGATTCAGGCCCCGGATCGTCGCCGCACCACGAGCGGCCATGCCCCCAGGCAGACTGGCGGGCATGGCCGCTCGCTTGTACCACCTCGCCGTCGACGCCCACGACCTTCCCCTGCTGGCCCGCTTCTGGTGCGCGGTGCTGGACTGGAAGGTGCTCTTCGAGGACGCGGAGGAGATCGTCATCGGGGCCGACGAGTCCGCCTGGCCCGGGATGTGCTTCCTTCCCGTCCCGGAGGGCAAGACCGTCAAGAACCGGCTGCACATCGACCTGGCGCCCGACGACCGGGACACCGAGGTCGAGCGCATCATCGGGCTCGGCGCCCGGCGGGTGGACGTCGGGCAGGACCCCGGGGTGACCTGGGCGGTGCTGGCGGACCCCGAGGGCAACGAGTTCTGTGTGCTCAGCCCGAAGAACTCGCTGGTGGACTGACCGGGCCAACGGCAGGGCCTACGCCGCGTTCACCACTGCCCGGCTCCGTACGGGGGCGGATACGGCGGCGGGTACGGGCCGCCCTGCCGCGGTACGCCCGCGGCCTCGGCCAGGACCGGTCCCAGGTCCTCCGTGCGTATCCGCCGGTCCACGTAGAGGAGCGCGGTCACCAGCTGAGGGAACGTGGTGGAGACGATCTGGCTCGCCAGCTGGCCCAGCATCATCGCGACGAAGTAGCCGGCCGTCATGGCCAGGATCGCGGCGAGGGTCGGGTCGTCGTCCAGGGAGGCACTGCCGAGCATGCTGGGGAACAGGCCGAGGAACACGAACGGCAGTTGGATGAAGTAGCCCGCCACCGCCGCCATGACGTAGACGAGCAGCAGGACGCCGAAGACCCGCCACCAGTCGCCGCTCACCAGCCGCGAGGAGCGGCGCAGAGCGGTCACCGGCCCGCAGCGCTCGAAGACCACGATCGCCGGCGCCAGGGAGAGCTTCACCCAGAGCCACACGGCCAGCGGTCCCGTCGCCACGGCTCCGAGGATGCCGATCGTCAGGACCACGGCCCCGCCCGCGCCGCTCGCGGTGGAGAAGGAGGCGGCGATCACCCCGACGAAGCCGGCCATGAGCAGCGCCATGGGCACGAACGCGATCAGGATGGTGAGGAACAGCGTGCCCATGACCGGCATCAGCGCGGCCCGGGCGCGGCGCCACACCGTGGCGATGGTGACGGCCCTGCCCAGCACCGCCTCCTGCACCACCGCGGGGACCGCGGCGTACATCAGGCCCGTGACGGCGAGCATCGTGACGAAGGCGAGCAGGCCGAGGACGACGCCCGCGATCAGCAGGGCGGAGAGGTCGCCGGTGGCCGGCTCCTCGTCGTAACCGAGCGAGACCACCCGCTCCAGGCTATCGCCCACCGCACCGTAGGCGGTGGCGACCGCCAGTCCCATCAGCGCCAACGCGCCGCCGTACAGGGCGGCGGCCAGGCCGAACAGCTGCTTGCCGTACCGGCCCATCGTGGTGAACGCCCCGCCGAGCAGATCGCCCAGCCCCAGCGGGGCGAGGGGTATCACCCCCGGCTTCGGCGGCGGCACCCAGCCGCCCCATCCCGGTGGCCCCCCGTACGGCACCCCGCCGTGCGGTGCGCCTGTGTACGCACCGCCGCCCCACCCTGCGTCCTGCGCCACTACTGCTCCGTCATGTCGTGTGATGTGTTCGTCGTTCCATGTGACCGATCGGGGGACACCGTAGCGTCCCGCGCGGTTGTGTACGCCCGTACGCAACGATGTGTACGCTGGTACGCATGGGATACGCACTGCTGGCCGGGGCCATCGCGGCGGAGGTGACCGCGACGACGGCCATGAAGTACAGCGAGGGCTTCTCCCGGCTGTGGCCCTCGGTCGTCACGGCGGTGGGCTACGTACTGGCGTTCGCGCTGCTGGCCCAGACCCTCAAGACCCTCTCCATCGGCACCGCCTACGCGATCTGGGCCGGCGTGGGCACCGCCGCCGTCGCCCTCATCGGCATCCTGTGGATGGGTGAACCGGCGGGCGCCGCCAAGCTGGTCGGTCTCGCGCTGATCATCGTCGGCGTCGTGGTGCTCAATCTCGGCGGGACGCACTGATGGCACGCCGTTACGACCCCGAGCGGCGCGACCGGATCATCGAGGCGGCCATCCGGATCGTCGCGGACCGGGGCATCGCCGGTCTCAGTCACCGCACCGTCGCGGCCGAGGCCGACGTGCCGCTGGGCTCCACGACGTACCACTTCGCCTCGCTCGACGAGCTGCTGGTCGCCGCTTTGCGCCGGTGCAACGAGAACTTCGTCCGGACCGTACGGGAGAGCGCGCGTCTGGCCGACCCCGAGGCGGACCTGGCAGACGAGCTGACCCGGCTGCTGGGGGAGTGGTTCGCGGGCGAACGCGGGGCGATCGAGCTGGAGTACGAGCTGTACCTCGCCGCCCTGCGCAGGCCCGCCCTGCGCCCCGTCGCGGCGGAGTGGGCCGACGAGGCGGGCGAGCTGCTCGCCCGCCGGACCGACCCGGCGACCGCCCGCGCGCTCGTCGCCCTCCTCGACGGCATCAGCCTCCAGGTGCTGCTGGCCGGGGGCGACTTCGACGCCGCCTACACCCGGGAGATGCTGGCGCGGATCGTGGAGGGCGGCGGCCCCCGGTGAGGAGCGCGCCGTGCGGGCGCGGCCGTAGCGGCGGGGCGGGACACCGCCGCCCGGGGACGGGTGGGCGCGGGGCCGCCCGGACGGCGAGACCGGTTCGCCCGAGCGGCCCTCGGACGGTTAGGTTTCGTGCATGACCGACACGACTTCCCAGGGCTCCGCCCGCACCACCGGCGCCGTCGCCGCCGGCCTCGCCACCATCGCCGGTGACGGCACCGTCCTCGACACCTGGTTCCCCGCCCCCGAGCTCGTCGCCGACCGCGGCCCCGCCGGGACCCAGCGCCTGTCCCCGGACGAGGCGGTGAACCGGCTCGGAGAGGGCGCGGCGAAGGCCCTCGGGGTGGACGCGCGCCGGGGTGTCGAGGTCGTGGCGGTGTCCACGGTCATCTCCTCGCTGGACGACAAGCCGCTCGACGCGCACGACACCTACCTGCGGCTGCACCTGCTCTCGCACCGCCTGGTCCGGCCGCACGGCCAGAACCTCGACGGCATCTTCGGCTTCCTCGCCAACGTCGCCTGGACCTCGCTCGGTCCCGTCGCCGTCGACGACCTGGAGAAGGTCCGGCTCAACGCCCGGGCCGAGGGCCTGCACCTCCAGGTCACCTCGGTGGACAAGTTCCCCCGCATGACGGACTACGTCGCGCCCAAGGGCGTACGCATCGCCGACGCCGACCGGGTCAGGCTCGGGGCGCACCTGGCCTCCGGTACGACCGTGATGCACGAGGGCTTCGTCAACTTCAACGCGGGCACCCTCGGCACCTCCATGGTCGAGGGCCGGATCTCGGCCGGTGTCGTCATCGGCGACGGCTCCGACATCGGTGGCGGAGCCTCCACCATGGGCACCCTCTCCGGCGGCGGCAAGGAGCGCATCGCCATCGGCGAGCGCTGCCTGATCGGCGCGGAGGCCGGGATCGGCATCGCGCTCGGCGACGAGTGCGTCGTCGAGGCCGGGCTGTACGTCACGGCCGGGACCCGCGTCACGATGCCCGACGGCCAGGTCGTCAAGGCCCGGGACCTCTCCGGCGCCTCGAACATCCTCTTCCGCCGCAACTCGGTCACCGGAGCCGTCGAGGCCCGTCCGAACAACGCGGTCTGGGACGGGCTCAACGACATCCTGCACAGCAACGACTAATCGGTCGCGGCGAGGAGTTCCCCGTACGCCGCGCGCAGCCCGTCGACCGCCTCGCGGCCGGCGGGCTGCAGCGGTTCGCGGACCGGTCCGGCGTCCAGGAGTGCCTTCGCCGTGACGGTCCCGGGCAGACCGGCCGCCATCATCGCCTCCACCAGAGGGGCCGTCAGCTGGTTGAGACGGGCCGCCTCCGCGGTCTCACCGGCGTCGAACGCGTCGAGCACCGAACGCATCTGACGGGGCGCCACATTGGCGACCGTACTCACGTAGCCCGCGCCGCCGAGCGCGTACAGCGGCAGGTTCAGTTCCTCGCAGCCCGAGTAGTAGGCCAGCCGGGTCCGCGCCATCACCTTCGTCGCCGCGAGCAGGTCGTACGAGCAGTCCTTGACCGCCACCACACGCGGGTGTTCCGCCAGCCGCAGCAGCGTGCCCGTCCCGATCCGGGTACCGGTGCGGCCCGGGATGTCGTAGAGCATGAGCGGGACGCCCGTGGCCTCCGCGACCCGGAGGAAGTGGGCCTCGATCGCGGCCTGCGGAGGGCGGCTGTAGTACGGGGTCACCACCAGCAGGCCGTCCGCGCCCGCCGCCTCCGCCTCCTGGGCGAGCCGGACGGTGTGCCGGGTGTCGGCGCTGCCCACCCCGGCGAGGAGCGGGACGCCCTCGCCGACCGCCTCGCGCACCGCCCGCAGCAGCGCGGTCTTCTCGGCGTCGGTGGTGGTGGGCGACTCGCCCGTGGTGCCGCTCAGCACCAGCCCGTCGCAGCCGTCCGCGACCAGGGCGCGGGCGTGCCTGCGGGCGGCCTCCAGATCCAGGTCACCGGCGGGGCCGAACGGTGTGATCATCGCGCAGAGGGCGCGGCCGAAGGGCCCGGGCGTACGGGCGGTCGCTGTCATGACCGCAGTCTCGGCGGCCGGGCGGCGCAGGTCCACTTAGATCTGCTCCGGGTGAGGGCCAAGCGATGCTGAACAATCGACCGGGCTCCGCCAGGGCGTCTGGCATGATCGAACACGCAAGCGGCTGTTCGTTCCAGGGGCGGGGTCCACGGCGATGCGGGTACGGCACACGACGGCGGCGGTCCTCTGCTCGGCCACCGTGCTGACGCTCTCGGGCTGCGCCGGCTTCCTGGTCCCGGCGGGGGAGGGCGAACCGGCTCCGACACGGAGCCCGGCACAGGCCTCGGCGCCGTCCGGCACCGTCCGGGCCGAGACGCTGCCCGCCGTTCCGGACACCACGTCCGCACCTCCCCGAGGCGCCCCGGGCACCACCGCACCGGCCGGGGACTGTCCCGCCTCCGGGGCGAAGGTCGAGATGGGACCGGTGGAGGCGGCGATGTTCCACCGGGCCGTCGTGCTCACCCTGACCAACTGCGGCACCGGGACCTACCAGGTGAACGGCTACCCCGCCGTCCGGGCGCTCGACGAGGACGGCAGACGCATCCCCGTGCCGGTCAACCCGGGTGGATCGATGTTCGGCCAGGACCAGGGACCCAAGGCCGTCGCGCTCGAACCCGGTGGCACCGTCCGCTCGATCCTCGCCTGGGTCTCCACCCAGGAAGGCGGCGACCTGATCGAGGGCGACGCCCTGGAGATCGCCGCCGCCCCCGACGCCGGTGCCCGGATCTTCCCGCTGGAGGAACACGACGTGCGCCTGATGGACGAGTTGAACACCACCGCCTGGCGGGCCGACCTCCCCGAGTGACGCCTTGACCTCGAGCGCGCTCGACGTACGAGGGTGACGACCGAGGCGTACCCACGGTGTGCGCCCGGGAAGGACCACCGCCATGCCGTCCACCGAGACCGAGATCGCCCCGCGCCCCACCCTGGAGCCGTACCGCTCCAGGACCGCGGAGCACGACACCCGCGAGCCGGGCTGCGTCGTGATCGTCGACGTGCGGTTCGACGGACCGGATCCGGCCCGCCGACGGGACTGGGCGGACGCGGTGTTCGAGGCGCTGGGCACCGACCCGAAGCCCGCGTCCGGCGGTATCGCGGCGCACTTCCACGTCGGGACGGACGGGGCGCGGATGGTCAACTACGCCGTGTGGGAGACCGCGCGGGCCCACGTCGACGCGCTCGCCTCGGCCGGCGGCGGAGTCGGAGCGCCGACACCGCAGTGACGGCGGGTCCAGGGCTACCCGGGTCTGTCGGGCAGCGACGTGCGCCGCTGCACACCGGTGCTCGGCTTCGGACCCGCGCGCCGGCGCCGGGCGAAGGCACCGGCGGGAGAGGAAGGTCACGCCGAACGGCACGCCCTTGGCCATGCACCCGTCACGCGGTACCGTCGTGCCGATATGACGACGGCGAGACGGAAGCCGGTGGGAACCCGGCACGGTCGCGCCACTGTGTGCGAGGCCCTTGGGGCGCCTCGTGAGTCAGACCCGTGGCCGTCGTCCTTGTGCACCACCGATATGGGACGCGAACTCCCAGAGGAGGCCCTGCCATGGCGCAGCACGTCGCTCAGCCGACAGCCACCACACCCGTCGTACCCGCCACGCTGCCGCTGAAGGCGATAGCACCCTGGGCGGTCTTCTTCGGCATCCTGATGCTGATCCTCCTGTACTTCGTCGGCGCCGAACAGGGCGCCACCTCCGTGTTCAGCGGCACGGGCGTCCACGAGTGGGTACACGACGCCCGCCACCTGCTCGGCTTCCCCTGCCACTGACCTGAGGGACGCCGCACACCATGAACTCCGCAACCGTAAGAAACCTCCTCGTGCGGGGCATGCTCGCCGGTCTCGCCGCCGGTGTGCTCGCCCTGGTCGTCGCCTACTTCCTCGGGGAGCCGGGCGTCGACAGCGCGATCGGCCTCGAGGAGGCCCAGGCGCACTCCCACGGGGGCGCCCACGAGCACGAGGTCGAAGTCGTCTCCCGCTCCCTGCAGTCCACGGCCGGTCTCGCCACCGGCATCCTGGTCTACGGGGTCGCCTTCGGCGGCATCGCCGCCCTCGCCTTCTGCTTCGCGCTCGGCCGCATCGGGCGCTTCGGCCCCCGGGCGACCGCCCTGCTGCTGTCCGGATGCGCACTGCTGGCCGTGTACGTCGTGCCGTACCTGAAGTACCCCGTCAACCCGCCGGCGGTCGGTGACCCCGACACCATCGGCAAGCGCACGGCGCTGTACTTCCTGATGATGGTCCTCAGCGTGCTCCTCGCGATCGCCGCCACCCTCCTCGGCAAGCGGCTCGCCCCCCGGCTCGGCGCCTGGTACGCGACCGTCGTCGCGGTGGCCGCCTTCGGCGTCGTGATCGGGCTCGCCTACGCGTTCCTTCCGGTGATCAACGAGGTGCCGGACGACTTCCCGGCCACCCTGCTCTGGCGCTTCCGGCTCTCCGCCCTGGCCATCCAGGCCGTGCTGTGGGGCGGACTCGGCCTGTTCCTCGGCGAACTGGCCGAGCGGCTGCTGAACCCGAAGCCCGCCCAGGCCGCGCCCGGACGGGCGGTCCCGGCCGCGCGCTGAGTCCTTCCGGGACGCGGGACGCACCGCACGCCGAAGGCCCTCCGGAAGCTTCCGGAGGGCCTTCGGCGTCCTGCCGCGGACCGGCACGGGCCCGCACCGCCCGCCAGCCGAACCGCCGCTTCCTCGACCGGGATCGCTGCGCCGGACGGGCGGGCCCGTGCCGGCTCCGCTCAGTCGGCGAGGGCGGTGTCCGGCCCGACCAGCGGGCTTCCCAGCCGTAGGTTCCAGCGCGCGGCCCGTCCGCTGAGCTCCGTCGCGGTCAGCGGCGGCACGTCGATACGCCAGAAGGCCGCCACGGGCAGATCCAGCGCGTGCAGGACGGCCGCCCGCACGACCTCGGGCTCGACCACGGCGAGTGTGCGCCCGTCCAGCCGCGCCACCGAGTCCAGCCACGTGCCGACCCGCGCGCACACGTCCCGTACCGCCTCCCCGCCGTGCGGCGCGGACGCGGGATCGGACAACCAGCGCGCCACCGCCTCCGGTTCGCCGGCGCCGACCTCGTCGAGCGTCCGGCCGCGCCAGCGGCCCACGTCCAGGGGGGCCAGCTCGGGAGCGTCCTCGGCGCGCAGTCCGAGCTCCACCGCCGTCCCGCGGCACCGCGCACCGGGTGACGTGACGACCCGGAGCGCCCGGGGCAGCGAACCGGCCGCGGCACGGGCCCGCGCCGCTCCCCCCGCGTCGATCGGGCCGTCGGCGTCGAACCGGGCCTGGCGCAGCGCGGGGCTCGTCGCGGGAGAGATGAGGACGACACGGCTGGTCATGGGGGCGCGCCTCCTGCGGCTGCGGTCCTGGGGCACGGTGTCCACCAGGCACGGAAGGGTCTCGCCGCCCGGTGGCGTACCCGCGAAAATAGCATCCGGAACGCGCCCCGGGCGGCGGAGGAAGCACAGGTCCCCGGGCCTGGCGAGAACCGGGCGGCTCGGGACGAAATGCGTCTACGCTGGTGCGGCGGCCCACCCGGACTCCGTGAGCGGCGGGCCCTGCCCGTCGCGGCGGGCCGCCCCGCTCCCAGCCTGAGTACCGCCCCGAGGAGAACCCCCTGATGTCCGCAGAGCGCCCCTCCCTGCCGCCGGTGCGGCTGCACACCGAGGCCGAGTTGGCACGGGACGCGCTGTCCGCTCCGCTGCTCGCCCGAGCCGCCCGCCTCGCCCGCTGGGCGGGACCCGAGACCCGGGTCGGCGCCGGCGGCGAACTCGCGGAGGCACAACTCCCCGCAGCCGCGGAGCATCTCGGCCTCGCCGACGACGAGGACGGCGCCGCGTACGCCAGTGAGGCCTGGCGCCTCGCGGTCGACACCGGGCTGGTCGACGTCCAGGACCCGCAGGACGAGTCCGCCCCCGGCGAGGGGCCGGACGCCGACGCGGAGGGCACCGTCACCGTGGGCGAGAACCTGGCCCTGCTGACCGGCGGTTCACCGCAGGACGTCCTCGGGATCTGGCTCGACGGCCTGGACGCCGTGCACGCCGACGCCACCGCACCGGCCTTCGACGACTTCGCCGACCTCGTCAACGAGGACGGCAGCGTCGACTTCGACGCCCTGGACTGGGACCCGGAGACCGAGGCGGAGTTCCTCGACGGCGTACTCGGCAACCTGTACCTGCTGACCCTGGCGGAGGCCGGCCCCGGAGCGGCCCCCGTGCCGCTGCCCGCCCTCGCCGCGTCCGTGGTCGTCCCCGACGACATGGACGAGCCGACCGACGAGGTGCTGGAGCAGGTGTCGGAGGCGATGATGCGGCTCGACGACCAGTTCCGCGTCCTCGAACCCATCGGGATCGTCGAGTACCGGCCGGTGGACGAGACGCTGCTCAGCGGTGACGGCGAGGAGCCCGAGGCCGACGACGAGGACGTCACCCGCTACGGCATGGTCCGGCTGACCCCCCTCGGCCTCTACGGCATCCGGGAAAGGATGCTGGAGGCCGGGGTCGACGCCCCCGCCGTCGGCGACCTCGCGGACAAGGGCGCCGACGCCCTCCTCGACGGCATCGCGTACTACCCCGAGGACGCGGCCCGCTCCGAGGTGGTGCTGTGGCTCGGGCACCGCGGCACGGAGGGGGCGGCACAGGCCGCGGCCGAACTGCTCGCCGCCGCACGCGGATCGGACGGGGGCGCGCCGCTGCGCCGGCTGCACTGCCAGCAGGCGCTCGCGTCGGTGGGCCCGGAGGCCGAGCCCGCGGTGCGCGCGGTGCTGGACGATCCCGAACTCGGCGGACTGGCCAGGGTCTGGCTCGCGGAGCGGGGCGCGGCCGATGTGCCCGTGCCGCCGGAGTCGATGATCTTCTGGCTCGCCGTCGACACCATCGCGGCCCAGCTGGACGCCGACGGTGACATAGACGAACTCCAGGAACTGGTCGAGGGTCTCAGCAGCGGGCACAGCGGCTTCTTCGACGAGGTGTGGCGGGTGGACCACCCGGCCACGGCCGAGGTGCTGGAGGCGATGGGCCGCCTGCACCGCGACCGCAAGACGGCGAAGGACGCCCGCAAGGCCGCCTTCAAGGCCCGGTCGCACCACCGCCCGTAGAGGTCCGGGGCACCGCACACGGGCGGTGCCCCGGCCGTCCGGGGCACCGGGAGCGGCCGAGCGGTGCACGGCGAGATCCTGTCGCGGGCCGCGAAGCCGCCGAACCTCGCGGTGGCGGCCGTGCCGTCACACCCCTGGAGCCCGCCGGACACGGACCGGCCACGGGGCGTCGGGCAGTGGGAACCGCCACACCTTCGGGGGACCCACGGACGCGGCGTTCCGGACGGTGCCGCCGTCGGAGGCGGGCCGGAGGGCGGACCGGCCCCCCGGACCGGCTGATGACGAATGCGGCACGACTGCCGCCCCCGGGGTGACGGGCATGGCGTCGGGCGCCCCCAGGGCGCATACTTCGAGGTAATGAAACAGTCAGCCGGATCCCGGCGTCACCTGCCTTCCAGTCCCTTCAACCGCCCGGCCCAGGCGGCCCCACCGGTCGAGTGCTTCGATGTGGGCGACCGGGTGTCGCACGACCAGTTCGGACTCGGCCGAGTCCTAGCCGTCGAGGGCGACAACGACGCAGTGCTCATCGACTTCTCGGGGCGCCAGGGGAGGATCCTGAGCCCGTACTCCAAGCTGACCAAGCTCTGAGGCGTCGTTCGGCCGAGGCCGTGTCCGCACGGCCCCGCAGCGCCTCGCCAGGGCGCGGCCGCCGCTGTCTCGCGGACACGACCTCGGCCCCCGGAAGATGTTCCGGGGGCCCGAGTCGTGCCCGGGGGCCTGGGCCGTGCGCCGGGCGCCCGGGACCCGGCTACAGGGACTTCGCGGCGGGCTTCACCATGCCGCGGACGGTCCGTGACTTCACGAACTCGCCCATCGCGGTCATCTCCCACTCACCGGAGAACTGCTTGATCAGCTTGGCCATCATCACGCCGGTCTGCGGCTCCGCTCCCGTCAGGTCGAAGCGGACCAGCTCCTCGCCGGTGGCCGCGTCCAGCAGCCGGCAGTAGGCCTTCGCGACCTCGGTGAACTTCTGGCCGGTGAACGAGTTGACCGTGAAGACCAGGCCCGTCGCCTCCGCCGGGATCCGGCCCAGGTCGACGACGATCACCTCGTCGTCCCCCGCGCCCTCACCGGTGAGGTTGTCGCCGGAGTGCTTGATCGCGCCGTTCAGGATCGAGAGCTTGCCGAAGTAGCAGCTGTCCAGGTGGGTGCGGTCGGGCCCGTAGGCGATCACCGAGGCGTCGAGGTCGATGTCCTTGCCGCGGAACGCGGGCTCCCAGCCGAGACCCATCTTGACCTGCGAGAGCAGCGGGCGGCCGCCCTTGACCAGGGAGACGGTCTGGTTCTTTCGGAGGCTGACCCGGCCCTTGTCGAGGTTGATCCGGCCTGGCGCCGAGGGGGCCGAGGCCGGGGGAGCGGGCGGGGCCGGCGGCACGGGCGGGGCCGTCCGGGGGTCCAAGGGCGCGGCGGTCGGCGGGGCGGGCGGCGCGGGCGGCGCGGCGGGGGCCGGCGTCTGGGCGGCCGGAGCCGGGGCGGGCTCCTCGACCGAGACACCGAAGTCCGTGGCGATGCCCGCCAGCCCGTTCGCATAGCCCTGGCCGACCGCGCGGGCCTTCCAGGCGCCGTTGCGCAGGTAGATCTCGATGACCAGCAGTGCCGTCTCGCTGCCCAGCCGGGGCGGGGTGAACGTGGCGAGCGCGCTGCCGTCGTCCGCGTTGCGCACGGTGGCGGTGGGCTCGACGCCCTGGAAGGTCTGGCCGGCCGCGTCGGGGCTCGCGGTGACGACGATCTTCTCGATGCCGGCCGGGACCGCCGTGGTGTCCACCACGATCGCGTCGGGGGCGGAGCCACCGCCCGAGCGGTAGGTCACACCCGGGCCCGAGGGCTGGTTGTAGAAGATGAAGTCGTCGTCGGAGCGCACCTTGCCGTCGGCGGTGAGCAGCAGGCCCGAGACGTCGAGCCGCACCGGGGCGGCGACGTCCACCGCCACGCGGGCGGCGGAGAGAGGGATGTTCGAGCCGGGGGTCATTGCGGTCATGTCCGGGGTAACGAACGACCCGGCTTTGCCGTTCCCTTACCTTTCGGGACGTGATCCGTACGGCCCAGGGGCCCGGTCGGCGGGCCCTCAGCTCCTGCGCCCGGGCCGGTTGCGGGGGTGGGCGCGGGCCGTCCGTTCGTTGCCGTGCCTGTACGCCCCCGTCCAGCGCGCCATCACCAGCTGGGCGTCGCCCGAGGCCACCTCGGCGAGGAACTTGTCGGCCCGGCCGCCGCGCAACGTCCCCGCCGGGCGGCCGTGGTGGGTGATCGTGACGCTCGCGTCGCCGTGCTGCTCGTACTGGAATCCGGATGGTCTCGGCATGGCGCCCATGGTGACCGCGGGGGCCCGCCGCTGTCGCGTGAATTGCGCGCCGGTCCCGCGAGGTCCCCGGCCGGGTCAGTGCGGCCAGATCGGCGGGTTCGTCACGAAGTGGCCGCCGACGCGGGCGTGGTCGGGGTTGTCCGGGTCCAGCTCCCCGTGTTCGGCGACGAGCTTGTCCGCGTACTGCTCGGAGTCGTCCTGCGGCTCGTATCCCAGGGCGCGGGCGCTCGACAGGTCCCACCACAGGCGGGTGTTGGCGGAGGACCCGTGGACCACGGTGTGCTCCACGCCTTCGGCGGTCAGCGCCGCGTGGAAGAGGCGCGCGCCGTCGCCGGGGCTCATCCAGACGGAGAGCATCCGCACCGAGGTCGGCTCCATGAAGCAGGAGCCGATGCGCACGGAGACGGTCTCCAGGCCGTGCTTGTCCCAGTAGAGCTGGGCGAGGTCCTCGCCGAAGGACTTGGACAGCCCGTAGAAGGTGTCCGGGCGGCGCGGGGTGTCGACCGGGATCAGCGGGTCGCCGTCCTGGGGGCGCGGGGTGTAGCCGATGGCGTGGTTGGAGGAGGCGAACACGATCCGCCCGACCCCCTCCTCGCGCGCCGCCTCGTACAGGTTGTACGTGCCCTCGATGTTGGAGCGGAGGATCTTGTCGAACGGGGCTTCCAGCGAGATGCCCGCGAAGTGGATGATCGCGTCGACGCCCCGCACGGCCTCGCGCACCGCGTCCTTGTCGCAGAGGTCCGCGACGACGGCGTCCGGTTCGCCCTCGACGGGGACGACGTCGAAGAGGCGGAGCTCGTAGCCGTACGCGGGGAGCAGCCCCCGCATCAGGGTGCCGAGGCCGCCGGCGGCGCCGGTGAGCAGGACGGTGCGGGGAGCGGGCATACGGGATCTCCTCGGTGCGGGACACGGACGCGGTGCGCGGGCGGCGGTGCCGCGGGGCGGAGCGGACGGGGTGCGCGGCGGCCGGGCAGGGCGTGTCCGCGCGATGCGTCAAATCCATGGATGACATTCACATGCGTGGACAAGCTAGGAAGTCGCGGCCGATCCGTCAAGTGTGACCCGGAAGCACGGGTTCCGCATCGGGTCGGCCGCACTCGTCTTGACCGGCGCCGCGAGGCTGGCTTAGCGTGGCCGCGTTCAGAAATATGGACACCGATCATAATTGTGCACGCTGGATCTGCTCAGGGAGCGCCCGTGACCTCAGCCCCCCTCGCCGCCCGACTCACCGCTGTCGCCGGGCCGCTCTTCTTCCCCGTCACCGCCTACGGGCCGGACGGCGGCGTCGACCTCGCGGCCTTCCGCGCACATGTGCGGGCCGGGGTGGACGCCGGCGCCGCCGCGGTCTTCGCCTGCTGCGGCACGGGCGAGTTCCACGCGCTGACCCCCGAGGAGTTCCGGCTCGTGGTCGCCGCCGCGGTCGAGGAGACGGCGGGAGCGGTGCCCGTCGTCGCCGGCGCCGGTTACGGCACCGCACTCGCGGTCCGGTACGCGCGGCTCGCCGAGGAGGCGGGCGCCGACGGGCTGCTCGCCATGCCCCCGTACCTCGTCGTGGCCGACCAGGAAGGGCTGCTGGCCCACTACACCGCGCTCGCCGCCGCCACCGGCCTGGAGACGATCGTCTACCAGCGGGACAACGCCGTCTTCACCCCCGAGACCGTCCTCGCCCTCGCCCGGACCCCCGGGATCATCGGCCTCAAGGACGGCTACGGCGACCTCGACCTGATGCAGCGCATCGTCAGTGCCGTGCGCACCGGGCTGCCCGAGCAGGACTTCCTGTACTTCAACGGGCTGCCCACCGCCGAACTCACCGGCCTCGCCTACCGGGGCATCGGCATCACGCTCTACTCGTCCGCCGTCTTCGCCTTCGCCCCGGACATCGCCCTGGCCTTCCACCGGGCGCTGGGCAGCGGCGACGACGACCTGGTCAACGGGCTGCTGGACCACTTCTACCGGCCGCTCGTCGAGCTGCGGGCCAAGGGCCGCGGCTACGCGGTGTCGCTGGTGAAGGCGGGCGTGCGGCTGGGCGGCCTGGCCGTCGGCGAGGTGCGCACCCCGCTCACCGAACCCCCGGCCGCGCACATCGAGGAGCTGACCGGGATCATCGCGTCCGGGCGCGCCCTGCTGGAGAAGCACCGGGCGGGGGAGGCCAAGTGAGGGCCTCCGCCTTCGTCTACCCCTGGGACGTCGTCGGCGACCCGGACGCGGCGGCCCGTCTGGCCCGACTCGGCGTCCGGCAGGCCACCCTGGCCTCCGCCTACCACTCCACCCGGGCCCTGACCCCGCGCCACCCCGGCCACCGGATCGTCACCGCGGAACACGCCGCGGTGCTCTACCCGCCGGACGCGGCGCGCTGGAAGGGGCGCGACCTGCGCCCCTTCCCGCAGTCCTGGGTGGCGGGCGAGGACCCGTACGCCGAGGCGGCCGAGGCGCTGGCCGGCGCCGGGCTCCAGGTGCACACCTGGGTGGTGCTCGCGCACAACTCCCGGCTCGGCGCCGAGCATCCGGGGACCTCGGTGGTCAACGCCTACGGTGACCGCTACCCGTGGGCGCCGTGCATCGCCCAGGACGCCGTCCACGCCTACCTGGTGGACCTGGCCGCCGAGGCCGCCGTACGCCCCGGGGCGTCGGGGACCGAGCTGGAGTCCTGCGGCTGGTACGGCTTCGCCCATCTGCACGCCCACGACAAGACCGCCGGGGTCGGCCTCGGGGACGCGGCCCAGTACCTGATGTCGCTGTGCTTCTGCCCCGACTGCCGCTCCGGGTACGCGGGAACCGGGCTGGACGCCGGTGAGCTCGCCGGTGCGGTGCGGCGCGCCCTGGAACCGGTCTGGGCCGGACAGGGCTCCGGCGCTTCGGGCTGGTCCGGTGTCCGCGAGCTGCTCGGGGCCGGTCTCGCCGACGCCACCCGGCAGTGGCGCGACCAGGTCGCCCGCCGGCTCCAGGAGGCGGCCGTCGCCGCCGTACGGCGCGAGGCGCCCGACGGCTTCCAGGTCCTGCTGCACGCCGACCCGGCCCCGTACCGCACCGGCGCCAACGTCGGGGTGGACCCCGCGCACATCCTGTCCACCGCGGACGGGGTGGTGCTGCCCTGCACCGGCGGGGACGCGGCGCGTGAGGCCGTCCTCGGGCCCTTCGCCGGGCGCGGCGGGGTGCTGGCCGCCAACTTCGGTGTGGTCAGCGGCATGGGCGGGAGCCCCGCCACCCTGGAGCGGGACGCGGCGCACGCCCGCTCGCTGGGCGCCACCGAACTGCGCCTGTACCACGCGGGGCTGGCCTCCGGGCCGGACCTGGACGCCGTCGCGAGCGCGCTCGGCCGCCTCGCCGGATGACCCGGAGCGTCCGCCCGCCTCGCGGTGAGGTGACCGGAGCCCGGCGGCGGGCGCGCGCCGCCTACCGCCAGGCTCCGACGACCTCTCCCGGCCCCCGGACCAGGTCCGCGTCGACCGGCCCGTGCGTACCGGCCCGGGAGACGACGACCAGGCCCGACGACTCCGGGACGAAGCCCGGGACCTGGGCCGCCCCCTGCCGCAGTGCGGCGAAGTCGCGCTGGTCGAAGGGGCCGTCCAGCCACTTGACCGAGCCCGCGTAGAACACCGTCCGAGCCGCCGGCGTGCGGTCCGCGCCGATCAGGTCCACCGCCGGATCGAACCGCCGGTTCCACCGGCCTCCGACGGCCTCGGCGTCCGGCCACGGGAACACGTCCGCCACGGCGGCCAGTCCGAGCGCGTCCCTGACGAGGGGTTCGACGGCGCGGCCTCGCCCGGTCGTAGGCGGTGAACCTCTCCATCATGTGCAGGTCGCTGCCGAGCAGGAGCACCAGGACCGGCCGGTGGGAGAGGAGCCGGTCCCAGGCGGTCTGCGGCGCCCCGTCGAACACGGCGTCCTGCTCGGCCGGCCGGGGGAGCTCGTCGAGTACGACGACCGCCGGTGCGTCCGGGAGCGCGGAGGCGAGCATCCGGAAGGCGTCCGGCCAACTGGTGGGGGCCTGTTCCGGCACCACGTCCGGGTTCGGCGCCAGGGGTGATTCCCGCAGCTCGGCGGCGAAGTCGGCCAGCCCTTCGAGGGCGGACGCGCCTTTCGTGGCGGTGAAGAAGACGTACGGCTCCCGCGTCCGGTCACAGAACTCCTGGACCGGACGGGACTTCCCGACCTGCCGTCGGCCACGCAGGGCGACGGCCGATCCGGCGCCGCCGCGTACGTCTCCGGAACGTCTTTTGTCAGAAGCGTTGACGAAACATGGGGGGCGCTCTAGCTTCATCGGCGTCGTACTTCGTACGTCATATATGAGACGCGATACGCGAGATGCGAGAGCCCTGCACCCATGACCTTTGCGCCTGCCCCGATCCCGTCCCGGACCCAGTACGTGCTGGAGGCGATCAAGCACGCCATCCTCACCGCACAGCTGAGACCGGGCCAGGCGCTCGTGGAGACCGAACTCGCCGCGCAGTTCGGGGTGTCGAAGACACCGGTACGCGAGGCGCTGAAGACGCTCGCCGGCACGGGGCTGGTCGTCATGAGCCAGTACAAGGGCGCGACGGTGCGGCTCGTGGACGCGGCCATGGCCCGTGAGGTGTACGACGTCCGCCTGCTCCTGGAACCCGAGGCGCTGCGCCGTTCCATCACCCGCAGGGCTTCGCTCGAAGCGGCCCAGGAGGCTCTGGAACGCGCCGACTCGGCGATCGACAAGGCGGACAGGTCGCTGGCCAACCGGGATTTCCACCGGGCGCTGTACCTGCCCTGCGGGAACCCGCTGCTGGCCCGGATGCTCGACGAGATCCGCGACCAGGCCGCCCTCGTGTCGACCGTCGCCTGGTCCGCCAACCCGTCCTGGGAGCGCGAGGCCGCCGAACACCGCGAGATCCTCGCCCTCGCCCTCGCCGACGACGCGGCGGCCGCGGCCGGGGCTCTGCACGACCACATCGCGTCGTTCGTACGCCGCGCCTTCCCCGACGACGAAGACGGGGGTGACACGGCGTGAACCACCCGCTGGACCCGAACCACCAGCACCTCGACGAAAGGCCAGTCCGCATGGACCTCACCCCGCTCAAGGCGGCCCTCGCAGACGTTGTGGCGATCCCGGTGACCCCGTTCACCGAGGACGGGGGCATCGACACCCTCGTGCACCGCGCCCTGCTGCGCCGGCTGCTCGACGGAGGTGTCCGCATCGTCACCCCGAACGGCAACACCGGGGAGTTCTACGCGCTGACCCCCGACGAGCGGCGCACCGTCACCGAGCTGACCGTCGAGGAGGCCGCCGGCCGGGCCACCGTCCTGGTGGGTGTGGGCCACGACGTACCGACCGCCGTGGCCGCCGCCGAGCACGCCAGGGACGCCGGGGCCGAGATGGTGATGGTGCACCAGCCCGTGCACCCCTACGTCTCGCAGGACGGCTGGATCGACTACCACCGGGCCATCGCCGAGGCCGTCCCCGAGCTCGGGGTCGTCCCCTACATCCGCAACCCGCTGCTGTCCGGCGACCGCCTCGCCGAGCTCGCCGACAGCTGCCCCAACGTCATCGGCGTGAAGTACGCCGTCCCGGACGCCGCCCGCTTCGGCGCGTTCGCCCGGGACGCCGGCCTGGAGCGGTTCGTGTGGATCGCGGGTCTCGCCGAGCTGTACGCCCCCTCCTACTTCGCCACCGGCGCCACCGGATTCACCTCCGGTCTCGTCAACGTCGCCCCCGGGGTCTCGCTGGCCATGCTGGAGGCGCTGCGGGCCGGCGACTACGCGGCGGCGATGAAGGTCTGGGAGCAGATCCGCCGCTTCGAGGAACTGCGCGCGGACCGCCAGTCCGCCGACAACGTGACGGTGGTCAAGGAGGCCCTGGCCTCGCTGGACCTGTGCCGCCGCGACGTGCGCGCCCCGAGCCGGGTGCTGCCCGAGGCGCGGCGCGCCGAGGTCGCCGACCAGGTCGCCGGGTGGTCCATATGACCGAGGACACGGGCCGCCGCATCGCCCCCGAGGAGCTGCGCAGCCACCAGTGGTACGGCGCGGACGGGCTGCGTTCGTTCAGCCACCGCGCCAGGACCCGCCAGCTCGGCTACCTCCCCGAGGAGCACCTCGGCAAGCCGGTCGTCGCGATCCTCAACACCTGGTCCGACATCAACCCCTGCCACGTCCACCTCCGCGACCGCGCGCAGGCCGTCAAGCGGGGCGTCTGGCAGGCGGGCGGCTTCCCGCTGGAGTTCCCGGTCTCCACCCTCTCCGAGACCTTCCAGAAGCCGACCCCCATGCTCTACCGCAACATGCTGGCCATGGAGACCGAGGAGCTGCTGCGCTCCTACCCGGTCGACGGCGCCGTGCTGCTGGGCGGCTGCGACAAGTCGACCCCCGCCCTGCTGATGGGCGCCGCCTCCGTGGACCTGCCCACCGTCTTCGTGCCCGCCGGGCCGATGCTGCCGGGCCACTGGCGCAACGAGGTGCTCGGCTCCGGCACGGACATGTGGAAGTACTGGGACGACAAGCGGGCCGGGCTCATCGGCGACTGCGAGATGGGCGAACTGGAGAACGGGCTCGCCCGCTCGCCCGGCCACTGCATGACCATGGGCACCGCCTCCACGCTGACGGCCGCCGCCGAGGCCCTCGGCGTCACCGTGCCGGGCGCCTCCTCCATCCCGGCCGTCGACTCCGGGCACGACCGGATGGCCGCGCGGTCCGGCCTCCGGATCGTCGAACTGGTGTGGCAGCAGCTGACGTTGTCGAAGATCCTCACCGCCGACGCGTACGAGGACGCCGTCGCCACCGTGCTCGCGCTCGGCGGCTCCACCAACGCCGTCATCCACCTCATCGCGATGGCGGGCCGCTCCGGGGTGAAGCTCACCCTGGACGACTTCGACCGCATCGCCCGCACCGTCCCCGTCCTGGCCGACCTCCGCCCCGGCGGGAGGTACCTGATGGAGGACTTCCACTTCGCCGGCGGACTCCCCGGCTTCCTGGCCCGGCTCACCGACGTCCTGCACCTGGACCGCCCGACCGTCGCGCACACCACCCTGCGCGAGCAGATCGAGGGGGCGCTGGTGCACAACGCCGACGTCATCCGGGAACGCGGGAACCCGCTGGCCGAGGAGGGCGGCGTGGCGGTGCTGCGCGGCAACCTCTGCCCCGACGGCGCCGTCATCAAGCACATCGCCGCCGAACCGCACCTGCTGCGCCACACCGGTCCGGCCGTCGTCTTCGACGACTACAAGGAGATGCAGCGCACCATCAACGACCCCGCCCTGGCGCTCACCCCGGACCACGTGCTGGTCCTGCGCAACGCCGGGCCCAAGGGCGGGCCCGGCATGCCCGAGTACGGCATGCTGCCGATCCCGGACTACCTGCTGAAGCAGGGCGTACGCGACATGGTGCGGCTCTCCGACGCCCGGATGAGCGGCACCAGCTACGGGGCGTGCGTGCTGCACATCGCCCCCGAGTCCTTCGTCGGCGGACCGCTCGCCCTGGTCCGCACCGGTGACCTCGTCACCCTGGACGTCGAGGCGCGGCTGCTCCACCTCGACGTCACCGACGAGGAGCTGGAGGAGCGCAGGGCCGCCTGGACCCCGCCGCCCGCCCGCTACGGGCGCGGCTACGGGGCGCTCTACCAGGACCAGATCACCCAGGCCGACACGGGATGCGACTTCACCTTCCTGGCCCGGCCGGGAGAAGTGCCCGACCCGTACGCGGGCTGACCCCCAGGGCGAACAGGATTCCGCGCACCGCCTCGTCCGGGATACCGAACGGCATGCGGTAAGCGCTTGCACCACCCACCGAACACGGCACCCCAGCACCTCCCCGCACATCCCAGAGATCGGAGACGCGTCATGGCCCAATCCGCAGCCGTGGCCACACCGCCGCCCAAGGAGAAGGCGCCCCGGCGCCGCTCGGCGAGCCCCCGCCGCCTGCCGTATCTGCTGATCGCGCCCGCGGGCCTGCTGATGCTGGGCTTCATCGCCTATCCGGTGATCAGCGTCTTCTACTACAGCCTGCAGAACTACAACGTCACCAAGCCGTGGCGGAACGGCTTCGCCGGACTCGACAACTTCAAGCGGATCTTCACCGAGGACGACCAGTTCTGGTCGACGCTCGGCTTCAGCGCCCAGTGGGTCTTCACCCAGGTCACCCTCCAGCTCGCCCTCGGCCTCGCGCTGGCCCTGATCGTCAACCAGACCTTCATCGGCCGGGGCATCTCCCGGGCCATGGTCTTCTCGCCCTGGGCCGTCTCCGGCGTCCTGACCAGCACCATCTGGATCCTGCTCTACAACTCCTCGACCGGCTTCAGCCGCTACCTCGCGGACGCCGGGATCGGCGAGTACGGCACCTCGGTGCTCTCCGACACCGGGACCGTGTTCTGGGCGGCCACCGTCTCCGAACTCTGGCGCGGCGTCCCCTTCTTCGCCATCCTCATCCTCGCCGACCTCCAGTCCGTCTCCAAGGAGCTCTACGAGGCGGCGGCGGTCGACGGCGCCGGCCGGATGCGGCAGTTCTTCCACATCACGCTCCCGCACCTGCGCGACGCGATCATCCTCGCCACCCTGCTGCGCGGGGTCTGGGAGTTCAACAACGTCGACCTGCTCTACACCCTCACCGGAGGCGGACCCGCCGGCGAGACCACCACACTCCCGCTCTACGTCGCCAACACAGGCATCGAGGGCCACGACTTCGGATACGCCTCCGCGCTCACCACCGTCGCCTTCGTGATCCTCCTCTTCTGCTCGATCGTCTATCTGCGCCTGAGCAAGTTCGGAGGCGACCACAAGTGACTGCCGCACTCGCAGAGAAGAACAGCGCCCCGGGACACGCGGCGCGCCCCAGCGCCCCGCCGCCCTCCTCCACCCGCCGCACCGGGCGCGAGCGCGCCTTCGACGACGTACCGCGCTGGCAGATCTACCTGCCGCTCGGCATCTACCTGCTCTTCACGCTCATCCCCTTCTACTGGATGTTCCTGTTCGCCGTACGGCCGGCCGGATCCACCTCACTGGTGCCCTGGCCCATGACGGGCGAGCACTTCTCCAAGGTCTGGAACGAGCGCAGCTTCGGCCTCTTCTTCCAGAACAGCATGATCGTCGGCATCGCGACCCTGATCGCCACCACCCTCGTCGCCCTGGCCGGCGGCTACGCGCTCGCCCGCTTCGACTTCAAGATCAAGGGCGGCTTCATGCTGGCCCTGCTCTGCTCGCAGTTCATCCCGGGCGCGCTGATGCTCGTACCGCTCTTCGAGATCTTCAAGAACCTCCAGCTGATCAACTCACTGGTCAGCGTGGTCATCGCCGAGACCGTCTTCCAGCTCCCCCTGTCGATCATCCTGATCAGCGGCTTCATCAAGAACGTCCCGGTCACCCTGGAGGAGGCCGCCTGGGTCGACGGCTGCTCCCGCTTCCGGGCCTTCTGCGCGGTCGTGCTGCCGCTGCTGCGCCCCGGGCTGATCGCGGTGGGATCCTTCGCCTTCGTGCACAGCTGGAACCACTTCCTGTTCGCCCTGATGTTCCTCAGCGAACAGGACAAGCAGACGATCCCGGTCGGCCTCAACACCCTGATCGGCGCCGACAGCGTCGACCTGGGGGCGCTGGCCGCGGGCGGGGTGATCGCCGCGGTCCCCGTGGTGATCGTCTTCGCCTTCATCCAGAAGTGGCTCGTCACCGGCTTCAGCGCCGGCGCCGTGAAGGGATGACGGACATGCCCGCACACGCCACCACCCCCCTGCCGATCGTCCTCGCGGGAGCCCGCGGACACGGCCGCTGGCACCTCGCCAACATCCGCCGCCTCCAGCACCAGGGCCTGGTCCGGCTGGCCGGGGTCTGCGAACTCCAGCCGCTCACCGACGACGAACTCGCCGCCTTCGCCGGTGAGATGCCCGAGCAGTCCGCCGACCTCGGGGCCCTCCTGGACTCCACCGGGGCCCGCGCCGCCGTCATCTGCACCCCCATCCCGACCCACACGGACCTGGCCCTGACCGCGGCGGCCCGCGGCGTCCACCTCCTCCTGGAGAAGCCGCCCGCCGCGACCTGGGCCGACTACGCACGGATGGCCGACGGAGTACGGGAGGCGGGCATCGCCTGCCAGGTCGGCTTCCAGTCCTTCGGCTCGCACGCGGTGCCCGCCGTCAAGGACCTCGTACGCTCCGGGGCCATCGGCGCACTGCGGGGCATCGGCGCCGCCGGAGCCTGGGTCCGCGACGACGCCTACTTCCGGCGGGCGCCCTGGGCCGGGCGCCGCAGGCTCGGCGGCACCGACGTCGTCGACGGCGTCCTCACCAACCCGCTGGCCCACGCGGTCGCCACCGCCCTCGAACTCGCGGACCGGGGACGCGCCGAGGACGTGGCGTCCGTCGAGACCCAGCTGTTCCGGGCCCACGACATCGAGGCCGACGACACCAGCTGCGTCCGCGTCACCGCCACCGACGGCCTTCCGGTCACCACCGCCGTCACCCTCTGCGCCGAAGAGGCCGGCGAACCGTACGTGATCGTCCACGGCGAACGCGGCCGGGTCACCTTCTGGTACAAGCAGGACCGGGTCCTGGTCCAGCGCGCCGGACACGGGCCCGAGGAGGCCGTGCACGGGCGGACCGACCTCCTGGAGAACCTCGTCGACCACCTGGCACGGGGCACCGCGCTCCTCGTGCCCCCCGAGCGCACCGGCGCCTTCATGCGCGTCGTCGAAGCCGTACGCACCGCCCCCGAGCCCACCGCCCTGCCCCGGGACGCCTGGTACACCCGGCCCGCCGACAGCGGCAGCGGTGTACGGCGCGTCGTGCGCGGCATCGACGCCACCGTCGCCGCCGGGGCCGACACCCTCACCCTCTTCTCCGAACTGGGCGCCTCCTGGGCGCGACCCCGCGAGGTGAGCACACCATGACGACCACCGCACTCCTCAGCTGCGCCGGCCGCCCCGTCGGCCGCTACACCTACGCGCCCGAGCACGGCCCCCGCCCCTACCTCCACCCCGTCACCACCCTCGCCGGGACCCCCGTCACCGAGGAACGCCCCGCCGACCACCCGCACCACCTGGGCGCCTGCGTCGCCGTACCCGACGTCGCCGGGTACAACTTCTGGGGCGGGCGCACCTTCGTCCGCGACCAGGGCCCCACCGCGCTCGACAACCACGGGACACAGCGCCACCTCGGCTGGAAGCTCCGCGACCCGGACGGCTTCGTCCAGGAGCTCGGCTGGGAGGCCGACGGCACCGAGCTGCTCCGCGAACACCGCACGGTGGCCGTCGTCGCACTCACCGACACCGCCTGGGCACTGGACCTCTCCTTCTCGCTGACCAACCGCGGCGAGAGCGACCTGTCCATCGGCAGCCCCGCCACCAACGGCCGCCCCGGCGCCGGATACGGCGGCTTCTTCTGGCGCGCCCCCAAGGAGCCCGCAGCCCCCGCCGTGTTCACCGGGACCCTCGACGGCGAGGAGGCGGTGCACGGACGGACGGCCGACTGGCTGGCCCTGACCGGTGACGGCTGGACCCTGGTCTTCGCCGGGGCGACCGAGGAGACCCGCCGCGACCCGTGGTTCGTGCGGACCACCGAGTACCCGGGGGTCGGCTCCTCCCTCGCCGCCGGCCGGCGGCTGCCCGTGCCCGCCGGGGCCACCGTCGTACGCCGGATCGTCACCGTCGTCGCCGACGGCCGGCTCGACCGGGACACCGCCGCCGCGTACGCCCGCAAGGTGGCCACCGCATGAAACGGCCCTGGACCGCCGACCTCGGCGACGGCACCTACCGGAACCCGGTGCTGAACGCCGACTGGTCCGACCCCGACGTGGTGACGGTCGGCGAGGACCACTACCTCACCGCCTCCAGCTTCGGCCGGTTCCCCGGACTGCCCCTGCTGCACTCCCGCGACCTGGTCAACTGGACGCTGGTCGGCCACGCCCTGGACCGGCTGGAGCCGGCCTCCGACTTCGTCGTCCCCCGCCACGACTGCGGGGTCTGGGCGCCCTCGATACGCCACCACGCCGGGCGCTTCTGGATCTTCTGGGGCGACCCCGACCACGGCGTCCAGCAGGTCAACGCCGAGCGCGTCGAAGGGCCGTGGACCGCCCCGCACCTGGTCAAGGCGGGCAAGGGCCTCATCGACGCCTGCCCCCTGTGGGACGAGGAGACCGGCGAGGCCTACCTCGTGCACGCCTGGGCCAAGTCCCGCTCCGGCGTCAAGAACCGGCTGACCGGCCACCGGATGAGCCCCGACGGGCGTGAGCTGCTCGACGAGGGCACCACGCTGATCGACGGGGACACCCTCCCCGGCTGGTTCACCCTCGAAGGCCCCAAGCTCTACCGCCACGACGGCTGGTTCTGGATCCTCGCCCCGGCCGGCGGCGTGGAGACCGGCTGGCAGGGCGCCTTCCGCTCCCGCGACTTCTTCGGACCGTACGAGGAACGCGTCGTCCTGGAACAGGGCCGCACCGACGTCAACGGCCCCCACCAGGGCGGCTGGGTGCGGACCGCGGCCGGTGAGGACTGGTTCCTGCACTTCCAGTCCAGAGGCGCGTACGGGCGGGTGGTCCACCTCCAGCCGATGCGCTGGGAGGACGGCTGGCCGGTCATCGGCGACGCGGGCGAGCCCGTGTCCGTCCACCGCAAGCCCGCCGCCCCCGAGCAGCCCGTGACGGCACCGGCCTTCGACGACGACTTCCCCGGCGGCCGTCACGGCGGGCAGTGGCAGTGGACGGCCGACCCGGGACCCGGATGGGCGAAGGAACACGACGGGGACGGGCTGTGGCTTGCCTGCGTACCGACCGCGTACGCCCACGACCTGCGGGTGCTGCCGAACGTCCTGGTCCAGCGGCTGCCGGCCGAGGAGTTCACCGTCGAGGTGGACCTCGCCCTGGACAGCGCCGTGCCCGGCGCCAACGCCGGACTCGCCGTGCTGGGCGACGCGTTCAGCTGGATCGGCCTGGAGGCGGGACCGGACGGCTCGCCCCTGCTCGTGCACCGCCACGCCGAAGGGGTCGCCGAACACGAACGGGACGCGGCACACCCCCGGCCGGCCCCCGGCGGGAAGGCGACGCTCCGCATCGAGGTCACCGCGGGCGCCCGCTGCCGCTTCCACGCCGACACCGGCGACGGCTTCCGGCCCTCGGGCCAGGTCTTCGCCGCCACACCTCGGCGGTGGGTGGGCGCCCTGCTGGGCCTCTTCGCCACCGCACCGGCCGGGACGGGACCCGCCGGACACGCGCACGTCACCGCCTTCCGCACCGGCGCCTGAGCGCGCACCCCACAGACCGCCCCCCACGGCACGGACGCACCGAACAGCACCACAGACACCTGCGATCGAACCGACAGAACCGAGAGAGAAGAGCCGACGATGACCATCTCGAAGACGCAGCGGGGGCGTGCCGCGGCCGCGGTCTCCCTCACGGCGGTGCTCGCCCTGACGGCGACCGCGTGCGGTGACGACGGCAGCAGCTCCGGCGGCGACGGCAGCGGCAAGGGCGAGATCACCTTCTGGGACAACAACGGTGGTCCGCGCACCGCCATCTGGACCGAGATCATCAAGGACTTCGAGAAGAAGTACCCGGACATCAAGGTCAAGTACGTCCCGATCCCGATCGCCGACGTCCAGTCGAAGTACGACACGGCCATCGCGGGCGGCGGGCTGCCCGACGTCGGCGGTGTCGGCACCGCCTACCTCGCCAACATGGTGTCGCAGGAGGCCCTCGAACCGCTCAACAAGCGGCTGGAGGGCTCCACGCTCAAGGGCAAGCTCGTCGACAACATGGTGGAGAGCGTCACGGCCGCGGCCGGCCGCGGCGACGACATGTACTCCATACCGACCTCCGCCAACAACGGCGTCCTGTGGTACCGCACCGACCTGTTCGACGCGGCGGGCCTGGACGCGCCCAGCACCTGGACCAAGTTCTACGAGGCCGCGGAGAAGCTCACCGACGCCAAGAACAACAAGTTCGGCTACACCATCCGCGGCGGCGCGGGCTCCATCGCCCAGGCGCTCGACGCGATCTACGGCCAGAGCGGCATCACCTCGTTCTGGGACGGCGAGAAGACGACGCTCAACGACCCCAAGAACGTCGAGGCGCTCGAGAAGTACGCCGCCCTCTTCAAGAAGACGACGCCGGCCGCCGACGTCAACAACGACTTCACGAAGATGGTCGCCCAGTGGGACACCGGCACCATCGGCATGCTGAGCCACAACCTCGGCTCCCAGCAGGACCACCAGAAGGCGCTCGGTGAGGACAAGTTCGCCGGTATCCCCGCCCCCATCGGGGCGAGCGGCACCCGTGTCCAGGTCTCCAACCCCGTCGACGGCCTCGGCCTCTTCCGGTCCAGCAACAACAAGGACGCGGCCTGGAAGTTCATCGAGTTCGCCGCCTCCCACGAGTCGAACAGCAAGTGGAACAAGTCCGCGGGCGCCATACCGGCCAACACCGAGGCCGCCAAGGACCCGTGGATCGACGAGACCGAGTCCACCTCGCTGGCCGCCAAGGCACTCACCGACGGTTCCACCAAGATCGTCGACCTGCCGTACTACCTGCCCGACTGGAACAACATCAGCAAGGCCGACAACGAGCCGGAGTTCCAGAAGGTGCTGCTCGGCAAGACCACGGCCAAGGCGTTCCTGGACAAGGTGGCCGGCGAGCTCAACGAGTCCAACAAGGAGTGGCAGGAGCTGGGCAACGGCTGACCCCGTCCTCGCCCCGGCCGTCGCCCCGACGACCGGGGGACCGGCGGCGGTCCGGGTCGCGCCCCGCCGCCGGTCCCCCTTCTTCTCCCTGTGCACATCCGTACGGCATGACCTCCAGTGATCTCGTGAGATTTCGAGAGAGGCAGTTCCCTGTGTCACTGACGCGCAGACAGACGGCGGCCGCACTCCTCGCGCTGCCCCTCGCCCTCACCGCCACACCGGCCCTCGCCCACGGGGGCGCGGGCGGCGGACCCCGGGGCCGCACGCTGCACATCGCCGGCGACTCCACCGCCGCACAGAAGTACGCCGACGCCGCACCCGAGACCGGCTGGGGCATGGCCCTGCCGTTCTTCCTCGGCGGACCTCTGGCCGTCGCCAACCACGCGGTCAACGGCCGCAGTTCGCGGAGCTTCGTCGACGAGGGCCGGCTCACCGCACTCCTGGACGGCGTCCGCCCCGGCGACCTCGTCCTCGTCCAGTTCGGCCACAACGACGAGAAGACCGAGGACCCGGCCCGCGGCACCGATCCCTGGACCACCTACCAGGAGTACCTGCGGCTGTACCTGAAGGGCGCCCGCGAACGGCGGGCGCGACCGGTCCTGATCACCCCGGTCGAACGCCGCAGGTTCGCCGACGACGGCACCGCACGGCCCACCCACGGCGAGTACCCGGCGGCGATGCGCGCCCTGGCCGCCGAGGAGCGCGTCCCGCTGATCGACGTCCAGGCCCTCTCCCTCGCCCGCTGGCAGGAGCTCGGCCCCGACGGGACCGAGGCCCTCTTCAACTGGCTGGAGCCCGGCGCGTCGCCGAACTACCCCGACGGCCGGCAGGACAACACCCACTTCCGGCCGGCCGGCGCCATCGAGGTGGCCCGGACGACCGCCCGCGCACTCCTGGACGCGCGGGTGCTCGCCCCGCGCGACGTCCGCGGCCTCGACGCGCACGTCCCCGAACGCCGGATCACCTGGCCGCAGCCGGCCTGAGCCGCGCCCGCACCGCGTCCCGCCCGGTCGCGACCCGGTGCGCGCGTAGGCCCCCGTACCGCTTCCCCTTCACCCGTCCCGCGTACGACAGTTAAGGATCCGTCATGCCCGCACGCATGCGTCACCTCCGCGCCACCGCCGTGGTGCTGGGCACCGCCTCGCTCGCCCTCGCCGTGAGCGTCCCCGCCCAGGCCACCGTCCACCCCGCCCACGGCACCAAGGGCATCGAACGCGCCGTCCTTCCGGCGGGTGACGGCTGGGCCGCCGCCGAAGGCTCCACCAGGGGCGGCGCCGACGCCACACCCGACCACGTCTACACCGTCACCAACCGGGCCGAGCTCATCGCCGCCTTCGAGGACGCGGGCGACGCGCCCAAGATCGTCAGGATCGCCGGCACCATCCACGGCAACGCCGACGCCGAGGGCAAGCCGATCGGCTGCGAGGCGTACCAGCGGGACGGCTACACCCTGGAGAAGTACCTCGCCGCCTACGACCCGGCCGTCTGGGGCATGGACGAGGTCCCCTCCGGCCCGCTGGAGGACGCCCGGGTGGCCTCGGCGAAGCTCCAGGCCGCCGCGGTCGACGTCAAGGTCCCGTCCCACACCACCCTCGTCGGCGTGGGCAAGGACGCGAGGGTCATCGGCGCCGGCCTCCAGGTGAAGGGCGTCTCCGACGTCATCATCCGGAACATCTCCTTCGAGGACACCTACGACTGCTTCCCCCAGTGGGACCCCACCGACGGGGACACCGGCCACTGGAACTCCGAGTACGACAACCTCGTCGTCCACGGCTCCCGCCACGTCTGGATCGACCACAACACCTTCAGCGACGGCGACCGCCCCGACGCCGAACAGCCCCGTTACTTCGACGAGCTGTTCCAGCAGCACGACGGGCTCTTCGACATCGTGCGCGGCGCCGACCTGGTCACCGTCTCCTACAACGTCCTCAAGGACCACGACAAGACGATGCTCATCGGCAACAGCGACAGCGCCGGTGCCGACGACCGGGGCAAGCTCCGCGTCACCCTGCACCACAACCTCTTCAAGGACGTCAACGAACGCGCGCCCCGCGTCCGCTTCGGCCAGGTCGACTCCTACAACAACCACTTCGTCTCCACCAAGGGCAGCGCCTACGGCTACTCCTACGGCATCGGCGCCGAATCCCAGCTCGTCGCCGAACACAACGCCTTCACCCTCGACTCGGGCGTCGACAAGGCCACCATCCTCAAGAAGTGGTCCGAGTCCTCCCTCACGGCCGGGGACAACTACGTCAACGGCCGCAAGACCGACCTGATCGCCGTGCACAACGCGGGCGTGCCCGCGGAGCACCTCACCGAGGGCGCCGGCTGGAAGCCGAAGCTGCGCACCGAGGTCGACCACCCGCTCGTCGTCCCGCTGCTCGTCGCCCTCAAGGCCGGCGCGGGCCGGACGCTGATCGGCTGACCACCCCCGAAACCGGCCGGAGCGGCACCGCACGCCTTCCACCACCCCGGAAAGCGCCGCTCCGGCCTCCTTCTTCCCCGCACCCTCCCCCGCAAGGAGCACCGCCATGACCAGCAGACGCAGTGCCCTCTCCCTGCTCGCGGGCGCGGGCGCCGCCCTCGCCGTCGGCGCCCCCTCCGCCCACGCCCGGGCCGCCCGCCCCCGCCCCTTCGGCCGCCACGGTTCACCGGCCCGCCGCCTCGACGCCCGCACGCTGTACGTCGATCCGCACGGCAGGGGCGACCACACCGACGTACGGTCGGCCCTCGACGCCGCCACCGGCAGCGGCCGCACCCTGGTGATCGCCCCCGGCACCTACCGCGGCCCCGTCACCGTGCCCGCCGACCGGGCGGGCCTCACCCTGATCGGCGCGAGCGGCGACGCCCGCGACACCGTCCTGGTCCACGACAACGCGGCCGGCACGCCCAAGCCCGACGGCTCCGGCACCCTGGGTACCAGCGGTTCGGCCACCGTCACCGTCCAGGCCGCCGGCCTCACCGTCCGCGACGTGACCTTCTCCAACGACTGGCTGCGCTCCGACAACCCGGAGTACACCGGCACCCAGGCCGTCGCGATCAAGGTCCAGGGCGACCGCTCGGCGTTCTACGGCTGCCGCTTCCTCGGCCACCAGGACACCCTGTACGCCGACTCCCTCTCGCTGACCGCGTTCGCCCGCCAGTACTACCGCGACTGCTACGTGGAGGGCGACGTCGACTTCGTGTTCGGCCGCGCCACCGCCGTCTACGACCGCTGCCACTTCCGCACCCTGACCCGCACCGACCTCGCCTCGGCCCCGTACGGCTTCGTCTTCGCGCCCAGCACCGCCGGGGCCAACCCGCACGGCTTCCTGGTGCTGCGTTCCCGCGTCACCAGCACCGCCCCCGACGCGTACTACAAGCTGGCCCGCCCCTGGGTGCCGTCCTCCGACCTCACGGCCCACCCGATGCTGACCGTCCGCGACACGTACCTGGGCCCGGGCATCGACGCGGTCACCCCGTACGCCGACATGTCGGCCGACTTCCCGTGGCAGGAACAGCGCTTCGCCGAACACCGCAACACCGGCCCCGGCGCCCGCGTCACCGCCCCCGCCGACCGGCCGCAGCTCAGCGCGTCGGAAGCACGCGCGCACACCCCGGCCGGCTGGCTGGGGGACTGGCGCCCGTAGGTGCCGGTCCTCGGGCGGTGCCCGGCTCGGGCGGCCACCGCGTCCGCGGCTCGGTGCGGCGTGCGGCGGCCCCGGAGCCCCTGCCGCTGACGCACAGCCGTGTCCCGCCCGGGGCCTCGGCCAGGACCCGGGCGGGACACGACGGGACCGGAGGTGCTCCCAGGGCTTGTTCCGAAAGTCCCGCCTGTCCGGCCCCGCCCTCCGGGCGGACGGCGCTACTTACGAAAAAGCCCTAGTCGTAGCTCAGGTCCGAGGCGGTGTACTTGCAGTACGTGCCGTCCGGACCGCTGCCCGTCTCCTTCGGTTCCGCGCCCGTGCTGTTGCCGGTGTAGCGGACGCAGGGCTTGATCTTCTTGCTGCTGTCGCCGTGGACGCGCACCGAGCGCAGCGCCGCGGTGTCCCCGTAGTTGGTGTTGATGCCGACCAGGGACTTGCCCGGCGCCGTGACGTCGACGTCGTTGACGATGATCTCGCGCTTGTACTGCTTGGAGCAGTTGCCGCACGAGCGGACCAGCTTGCCGAAGTCGGCGACCTGGAACTTCGTCACGACCAGCTTGCCCGCGCCGTTGAACTGGAAGACCTTGTCGGAGGCCTTCTTCGCGCCGCCGCCGTACACCGTGTACACGGACGACGTGGAGGTGCCCTTGAAGGACGCGGCGTCCTCGCCGACGTCCTCCCACCAGACGTTCTGGATCGTGCAGCTGCCGGAGCAGTGGATGCCGTCGGCGGCCGGAGTGCCCAGGATGACGTTCTTGATCGTCGCCCCGTCCTTCAGCTTGAAGATCGGGTCCTGGCCCTCGTCCTGGCCACCGTCGCCCAGGTCACCGCTGCCGGTGAAGCGCTTCAGACCGCCGTCGTACGTCCCGGAGACCTCGATGGTCTTCGAGACGGACTGGCTGCCCGTGGCGGAGGGCCAGGCGGGGATCGCGGTGGTGGCCGCGCCGGCCGGCTGGAGCATCACGCCGGTGGCCAGTGCGGCGCCGGTGAGGCCCAGTGCCGCCGTCAGCGCGGTGGCGATGCGCCGGCGGCCGGGGCGGCGCCGGTGGGTACGTGGGGATGCGGCTCTTTCACTCATGTCCGGTGTTCCGTTCCTCGGGGTGGGGGAGTGTCGCGCTCCTTGGTCGCCACCGCCCGGACAGGGGTTGCCGGGGTCCCCGGTCTTTTTCGCCGGGCCGTGCGGCCTCAGCCCTTCGGTGCGAAGTCCCCGCCCACCAGGGACTGTTCACCGGACGCGTCGGCTCGTGCGGTGTAGTCGTCGCGTCCCGCGTCGCGGGTCCCCTCCGCGTGGTTGTACTGGCCGGCGAAGGTGTGGGTGCCGGGCGGGACGCTCCGTCCCTGTTTCAGCGTCCAGCGGTAGACGAGGAAGCCGCCCTCCTCCCGGGCCGAGGCCGTGAAGTCCTCCTCCGGCAGGGAACGCCAGAACCCGGTGGAGACGACCCCGCCGTTCAGCGCGACGCGGATCTCCACGGTGAGCCCGGTCAGCGGTCGGGCGGCCGTGACGGTCACGTTGTTCTGCGCCCAGTACCGGTTGCTGTGCGGGTCGACCACGCCGTCCGACCGCAGCGGTCCGCTCTCGGCGGGCAGCGCTCCGCCGCCCGCCGGGCCGTCGGACACCGGCGCGGGCGGTGCGGCCATCCGCTGCCCGCCCTCCCGCTGCCCGGAGCCGGTCTGCGTGACCGCGAACGCACCGGCCGCCAGCACCCCGCAGACGGCCACCGCCGCCCCGGCGACCCGCAGCCAGGGCGTCGGCCGACGCGGCGGCCGGGCGGTGCGGGCCGGGGGGTCACCGGCCATGCCCCGCTCGATCCGGGCCAGCATCCGCGCCCGGTCGGGGCGGTGCGAAGCGGCGGCCAGGTGCAGCCGCTTCCGCAGGTCCTCGTCCATCAATGCCTTCCTCCGGTGCGCTGCGCCGCGACGGCCACCTGGACCCGCACGGCCGGCGCCTCGGGCCCCAGCAGCCTCTGCAACTCCGCCATTCCGCGCGAGGTCTGGCTCTTCACCGTACCGACCGATATCCCCAGGACCAGAGAGGTGTCCCGCTCCGAGAGGTCGAAGGCGTGCCGCAGCACCACACACGCCCGCTTGCGGAACGGCAGCCGGCGCAGGGCGCCTTGGACGTCGACCACCGCCGACACGTCCGGGTCCTCCACGGCGTACCCGTCCCCGGCGCCGCGCGGCGCCCAGAACAGGGCGATCCTGCGACGCTCCCGGACGGCGCTGCGAATGCGCGTCCGGGCCAGGTTGGCGACGACCCCGCGCGCGTACGCCACCGGGTGGTCGGCGCCCCGGACGCGGTCCCAGCGGTGCCAGAGCGCCATCAGCGCGTCGGCCGCCAGATCGTCCGCCGCGTCTGCCTCACCGGTCAACAGGTGGGCCAGACGGGCGAGTTCGGCGTAGTGCGCCTCGAAGAACGCGTGGAACTCGGCGGCAGCGGCATCGTCCACGACTGTGCCCACGGGTACCTCTTCTCTGCACGGGATCCCTGCGTGCTCGACGAGCTGTCGGTAGGAAGCGGTGAAACACCGTTGTGTACGTTCCCAAGCCCGTCCACGGGGACGAGAGCGTACCAACGCGCACCCCGGAAGCGCTTCGACGCGGGTGCGTATCCCAGTAAGGCGTAACACCGCGAAAACGTGAAGACCCCGGAAGCGCCGAACCGCGCGGCGGACGCCGCGCGGTTCGGCGGGAAAGCCCCCCGCCCTTCGACTCGGGCGTCCGCCCCCCGTCACCGGCCCAGGGCCGCCGCCATCATCTTCTGGGCGATCGGGGCCGCCAGGCCGTTGCCGCTGACCTCCGAGCGGGCCGAGCCGGAGTCCTCGACGATCACGGCGACCGCCACCTGCTTGCCGGTGGAGTCGTCCTTCGCGTACGAGGTGAACCACGCGTACGGGGTGTTGCTGTTGTCCACGCCGTTCTGCGCGGTGCCCGTCTTGCCGCCGACCTCGGCGCCCTCGACGCGGGCGTTGGTGCCCGTGCCCTCCTCCACCACCGTGACCATCGCGCTGCGCAGCTGCTCGGCCGTCGACTCGGAGACGACGCGCTCGGTGTCGCCGTCCTCGTACGTCTGCAGGGCCGTGCCGCCGGAGTCCGTCACCTTGGAGACCATGTGGGGGGCCGCCAGCTCGCCGCCGTTGGCGAGGGCCGCCGAGACCATCGCCATCTGCATCGGCGTCGCGGTCACCTCGAACTGGCCGATGCCCGTCAGCGCGGTCTGCGCCTTGTCCATGCCGGTGGGGTAGACGCTCTCCGACGCGCGAACCGGGACGTCCAGCTTCTCCGTGTCGAAGCCGAACGCGTCCGCCATCTCCTTCACCTTGTCCTGGCCGAGATCGGCCGCGGCCTTGGCGAAGACGTTGTTGCAGGAGTACTGGAGCGCGGTGCGCAGGGTGGCGTTCTCGCAGGGGGCCGAGGCGCTCTCGTTGGACAGGACCGTGGTCGTGCCCGGCAGGGTGTAGGGGTTGGGGCTGTCCGTCGGCGTGTCGACCGAGTCGTACAGGCCGTTCTCCAGCGCCGCCGACGCCACCACCAGCTTGAACGTCGAACCCGGTGCGAGCGGCTGCCGCAACGCCCGGTTGACCAGCGGCTTGTCCTTCGCGGCGAGCAGCTTCTGCCAGGCGTCGCCGTCCGTGGTCCCGCTGATCGTGGAGGGGTCGTACGACGGGGACGAGACCATGCCCAGGATCCGGCCGCTGACCGGGTCCATCGCGACGGCCGCCCCCCGGTCGTCGCCGAGGGCCTCGAAGCCCGCCTTCTGGACGTCCGGGTCGATGGTCGTCACCACGGCGCCCGGGTCGGCCTGCTTGCCGGTCAGCAGGTCCGTGGGGCTGCCCAGCCGGTCGTCCGTACCGTCGAGCACGTCGCTGTAGATGCCCTCCAGCTGGGTGGCCCCGTACGCCTGGGAGCTGTAACCGGTGACGGCCGCGTACAGCTCGCCCTGGCCGTAGGTGCGCTTGTACCGCAGGTCGTCGTCGTCTGTCTCCTTCGAACCGGTGACCGGGGAACCGGCCACGATGATGTCGCCAAGCGGCTGCGCGTACTGCGCGATGGTGTTCCGCCGGTTGTGTTCGTCGTCCGCGAGCGCCCGTGCCTCGTACCCCTGCACCCAGGTCGCCCGCACCAGCAGGGCGAGGACCATCAGCAGACAGAAGACCGAGGCGCGCCTGATCGTCTTGTTCATCCCGGTGTGAGACGAACGGGGGCGGCCGGGGCGTTCCCGTTCGTGTCCCTTCTCACCGGTTTTTCACGTTCCGGACCCGGGATCTTCCGACCGTGACGCTCCGTGCCTACGGCCGCCCGTCCAGCCGGAACAGCAGCTCGTCGGTCTCCTCGCCCCGCGCCTCGGCGTATCCCCGGTCCGTGCCGGTCACCGTGAACCCGCACTTCCGCAGGACCCGCACCGACCCCGCGTTGTCCGCCGCGGCCCGGGCGTGCAGGGGGCGTTCCGGTACGGACTCCAGCAGCGCCCGCAGCGCGGCGGTCGCCAGGCCCCGGCCCCAGTGCGCCCGGTCGATCCAGTACGTCACCTCGCGCTCGTCGGGCGGACCGTACACACCGACGTTCCCCACTACCGCGCCGTCGGCGAGCACCGTCCGCATGACGACCGTGTCCGCGCCCCGGATGCGCTGCCAGTGGGCGTCGAACATCGCCCGGTCGGAGGGCTCGGCGCTGGTGAAGGCCGCCACCCGGGTCGCCTCGGGATCACTCATGTACGTGAAGAACAGGGGGAGGTCACCGTCCCGGACCTCGCGCAGGGTGACGCGCACCGGATCAGAGCCTCCGGGTCGCGAGGGTGAGCCGGTCGCGCGCGTCGAACAGCGCGTCCTTGACCGTCTGCTCGTGGGCGGGCGTGAGCCGGGCGACCGGCACCGAGCAGCTGATCGCGTCGCGCGCCGGGGTGCGGTAGGGGATCGCGACGCCGAAGCAGCGCAGACCGAGGGTGTTCTCCTCGCGGTCCACCGCGTACCCCTGCTCACGGACCAGACGCAGCTCCTCGATGAGCTTCTCGCGGTCGGTGATGGTGTGCTCCGTCAGCGCGGGCAGCGTCTCGGGCAGCATCGCACGGACCTGCTCGTCGCTGTGGGTGGCCAGCAGCGCCTTGCCCAGCGAGGTGGAGTGCGCCGGCAGCCGGCGGCCGACCCGGGTGAAGGGCCGCAGGTAGTGCTGGGACTGCCGGGTGGCCAGGTACACCACGTTCGTCCCGTCCAGCCGGGCCAGGTGGATGGTCTCCGTGGTGTCGTCGGAGAGCCGGTCCAGGGTCGGGCGGGCGGCGGCGACGACCTCGTCACCGTCGATGTAGGAGGTGCCGACCAGCAGCGCCCGCACCCCGATCCCGTACCGGGTTCCGGTGGCGTCGGTCTCCACCCAGCCGAGCTCCACCAGGGTGCGCAGCAGCATGTAGAGGCTGGACTTGGGGTAGCCGACGGCCTCCTGTACGGCGGCCAGCGAGTGCATGCCGGGGCGCCCCGCGAAGTATTCGAGGAGCTCCACCGTCCGTACCGCTGACTTGACCTGTGTCCCGCCGGCCTCGGCAACCGCCATCGCCCTGTGCCCCTTCCGCCTCATCTTGTACGACCCTGCCGGTACAGCGGCGCTGTACGTCCTGCGAGGCGCCGTGACTTCTTGCCAACACTGAACGCCCGGAAATAGAGTTCCCGTGTATTCACGATCAGGAACGCTGTTCAGAATACCGAACAACTCCTGAATGTGTGGCAGTGGACCGGAAGGAAACACGGTGGCAGCAGCACCAGTCTGGAGTGTCGACCCCCGAACCGGGAACCCGCGCGAGCAGGTTGCGGTGGAGGCTACAGCGGAGGAGGTCGACCGCGCGGTCCGGGCCGCGCACGCCGTACGCGACGCCCTGGCCGACCGCACCGTGCGCGCCGCGTTCCTGCGCACCGCGGCCGACCTGCTCACCGGGGCCGAGGAGCACGTCGTCGAGGCCGCCGACGCGGAGACCGCCCTCGGCCCGGCCCGCCTCACCGGGGAACTCGCCCGTACGGCCGCCCAGTTGCGGGCCTTCGCGGAGGTCGTCGAGGAGGGCGCCTTCCTCGACATCCACATCGACCACGAGGACGGCAGCAGGACCCCGCCCTGGCCGGACCTGCGCCGCATCAAGATCCCGCTCGGTGTCGTCGCCGTCTACGCCGCCAGCAACTTCCCCCTCGCCTTCTCGGTGCCCGGCGGGGACACCGCCAGCGCGCTCGCCGCGGGCTGCCCGGTCGTGGTCAAGGCGCACCCCGACCACCCCGCCACCTCCGAACTCTGCGCCTCGCTGCTGCGCAGGGCGGCCGTGCGGCACGGACTGCCCGAGGCCGTCGTGAACGTGGTGCACGGCTTCGACGCCGGCGTCGAGCTGGTCAAGCACCCGCTCGTCGCCGCCGCCGGGTTCACCGGTTCGGTCCGCGGCGGCCGGGCCCTCTTCGACGCGGCCGCGGCCCGCCCGGTGCCGATCCCCTTCCACGGCGAACTCGGCTCCCTCAACCCGGTCGTCGTCACCGAGGCCGCCGCCGCGGAGCGCGGCGAGCAGATCGGCGCGGGACTGGGCGGCTCCATGACCATGGGCTCCGGGCAGTTCTGCACCAAGCCCGGATTCGTCCTCGCCCCGTCCGGCGAGGCGGGCGACCGGCTGCTGAAGTCCCTCACCGAGACCGTCAGCGGCACGGGCTCCGGGGTCATGCTCGACCACCGGATGCGGGACGCCTTCGTCGCGGGCGTCGCCGAACGCGCCGCACTGCCCGACGTGGACGCGCCCGTCACCCCCGGGGCGGGCGGCGAGCACACCGTGTCCGCCGGCTTCCTCACCGTCCCCGCGCGGCGGCTGGCCGAGGCCGGCCCGCACGACGCCCTCCTGGAGGAGTGCTTCGGCCCGGTCACCGTCGTCGCCCGCTACGACTCCGAGGGCGAGATCACCGCCGTACTCTCCCGGCTCCCCGGCAACCTCACCGCCACTCTCCAGATCGCCACCGAGGAGGCAGACGGCGCCGCCGCCGGACTGCTCCGGGAGCTCACCCCGCTGGCCGGCCGGGTCCTCGTCAACGGCTGGCCCACCGGTGTCGCGGTCGCGCCCGCCCAGCACCACGGCGGCCCGTACCCGGCGACCACCTCCACCTCGACCTCGGTCGGCGCCACGGCCGTCGAGCGCTGGCTGCGCCCGGTCAGCTACCAGTCGACCCCCGAGGCCCTGCTGCCACCGGAACTGCGCGAGGACAACCCGCTGGGTCTGCCCCGCCGGGTCGACGGGCGGCGGAAGTGAGCCCCGTGCTGCCCGAGCTCCCTTTCGCACTTGAGGAGTTCGGGCCGGACGGTACGTGGACGTACACGGACGGCGTGCTGACCGGCCGGGCGGGGGCGCGGCAGGACCGCTTCGTCCCGCCGGGCGGCGACACCCTCGAACCCGCCTCGGACGCGCCGCGCCTGCTGGGCGCCGTGCCGGAGGGCGACTTCCGGCTCACCGCACGGGTGACGGTGGGATTCGAGGCCGCCTTCGACGCGGGCGTGCTCTACCTGCACGTGGGGGAGCGGGAGTGGGCGAAGCTCTGCCTGGAACTCTCCCCGGAACGCCCCACCGTCTGCACGGTCGTCACCCGCGGCCGGTCGGACGACGCCAACTCCTTCGAGGTGGACGGCCCCACCTGCTGGCTGCGGCTCAGCCGCACCGGTGGCGCGTTCGCCTTCCACGCCTCGGCCGACGGCGAGAAGTGGACCTTCGTCCGTGTCTTCACCCTCGGCACGGCCCGGGAGCGGGCGGCCGCCTGGGCCGGCTTCCTCGTCCAGTCGCCGACGGGGGAGGGCTGCGACGTGTCCTTCGACCACATCTCCTATCGGTCCGGCGGCCCGGCCGACCTCCGCGACGGCAGCTGAGGACGGACCCGGTCCACCCCGCCGATCCCTTCGCCCCCGGTCACGGTCACGGCCGGGGGCGAAGGCGTTCCCGCGCGTCCACGGCGATCACATACGCAAGTCCTGCACCACATACATGAATTTCTGGTCCCGACCCGGCAACCCGGCGCCGCCCGGCGACGACCCAGGAGTGCACACGCACCCCGTCGTACCGAGAAAGGGACCCCCCATGCGCATCACCTCCCTTCACAGCCGCCGAGGCCGCCTCACCGCGCTGGCAGCCGTCGCCGTCGCCGCACTCGCCGTCGGAACGCTCCCGGGCAGCGCCGGAGCGGCCGAGTCCGCGCCCGTGGGCTTCGGGGCGGGCACCACCGGAGGAGGCAGCGCCTCCGCCGTGACCGTCAGCACCCTGGCCGCCTTCACCTCGGCCGTGAGCGGCGACAGCGCCAAGACCGTCAAGGTGAGCGGTCTCATCACCCTCAGCGGCCAGGTCGACGTCGGCTCCAACACCACCGTGCTCGGCGTCGGTTCCTCCTCCGGATTCACCGGCGGCGGCCTGCGGCTCAAGGGCGAGTCGAACATCGTCATCCGCAACCTGAACATCAGCAAGCCGCTCGCCCCCTCCGACGGCATCACCGTCCAGAACTCCACCAGGGTCTGGATCGACCACAACTCCTTCTTCGCCGACCGGGACCACGACAAGGACTACTACGACGGTCTGCTGGACATCACGCACGCATCCGACGACGTCACCGTGTCCTGGAACACCTTCAAGAACCACTACAAGGGCAGCCTCGTCGGCCACAGCGACAGCAACGCGAGCGAGGACACCGGCCATCTGCACGTGACGTACCACCACAACCACTTCCAGAACGTCTACTCCCGCATCCCCAGCCTCCGCTTCGGCACCGGCCACTTCTACGACAACTACGTGCAGGGCGCGGACACGGCGGTGCACTCCCGGATGGGCGCGCAGATGCTGGTGGAGAACAACGTCTTCCGCGACACGAAGATCGCCATCACCACCAGCCGCAGCAGCAAGGAGGACGGTTACGTCGTCCAGCGCGGCAACGATCTCGGCGGCGCGGCCACCGAGATCTCACGGACCGGCTCCTTCAGCACCCCGCCGTACGCCTACACGGCCGAGCCCGCCTCGTCCGTCGTCGCCTCGGTGACCTCGGGAGCGGGTGCGGGCAAGATCTGACCCGCCCGCAGCGAGGCGTGTGCGGCCCGGACACGGGCCTGATCCGCACCGGCTGATCCCGGCACGCCGGGGCCCCGCACCGGCGGGCGGCTGCCGGGAATCAGCCGTCCGCGCCGGACGTTGAAGGGGCGGCGGAGGGTGCCTCCGCACCCGTACGGCAGAGCTGGAGAAGAGAAGAGTCATGCGCGTCGAGATCTGGAGCGACATCGCCTGCGCGTGAACCAACGGAACCATAGGTTATCGCGACGCTCTGACCAGCGTCTATGCGGCGGGAGTTGGGCAGCAGAAAGCCCCGCCCGCCTGCCCCTGGGAGAGGCTGACGGGCGGGGCTCGGTTCGAGTCCTACAGAACGCGTGCTAGCTCTCTGCTCACGTCGTCGGCCGTGGGCCGGTCACGGGGCAGCCGAGCCATCATGGCCGTGAGCAGGCTGCCCAACAGTCCGGGAATTTCGACGCGTTGGCGCGGGCCGTCCGCAATCGCTCTTCGCTGGTCTCTGCGGTCGGCGTCGTCGGGGTACTGCACATGCCGTTTTCCCGTCGCGCTGATCATCAGCGATGCGCCGAGCGCATAGATATCTGACTCCCGGGTCGGAATGGCGAATCCGGTTTGCAGCACGCTGCGCGCGATCTCCGGTGCCTCGTAGTGGACGAGGCACCCCCGATAGGCGAAGTCCACGTCATCGGGGACCGGCCCGCCCTGAGCTAAGGCAAGGTCGATGAGGAAGGTTCTTTCGCTGCCCATGATCAGGTGGGCGGGCTGAATGTCGCAGTGGACCCACCGCTTTCGGTGCAGTGCTGCCAGCGCTGCCACACATTGCGCGGCGTCTCTCAGGTCCGGTTCCGGGTACTCAGGTCCGGCACGGTGGTGTCCCCAGCGGTCATAGAGGCTGTTGCCGAACCTCCACGGTTGAGCGCCCCAGGTGCCGCGTTCCCACGTTCCGGAGAAGTGGGGTTCCGGGGTGAGCTGACGAAGGATGGAGATTTCACGGCCGGGAGCAAGGGCCGTCCACTGATGCCGCGAATGCGCGCTTTTCTGGCGGAGCAACGAGCGCACGCCTCCGCGCAGCTTGGAGAGCGCACAAAAGCGCTTAGGTATCTGCGAGAGGCCGAAGCGGCAATGGAAAAGGCTGAATCCCAATCAAAGGCGTTTGGCTCGTATAATCCGTCTTCCCTTACCTACCACGCGGGGCAAGTCCGGTACGAACTGGGCGACGTTCGGGGATCAGTCAAGGACCTTGAGGAATCCGATAAGCTGCGACACAGCTCCTTCAAGAGAAACCGGATTCGCTACCTGTTCATGCTTGCCGAACGTCAGCTAGACATTGGCCACCTCGAAAGCGCGTGTGCCACATGGGTCAAGGTCGTGGAAATTTACCCCGACGTTCAATCGGGGCAGTGCGACAAAGCTATGTCAACGATGCAAGCTCGGATTCGTCCCTACCTCAAGAATCAGGCTGCCCGTAGTCTCTACGAGCGTGCACGGCTTGTCACCCCACCACCGGTTGCGGCCTGAGCGTAAAACAAGAAAGCCCCCGCACGCATCATTCATCAGTGAATGATGCGCACAGGGGCGGGTGTTTCTGTTAGATCAGGTCGGGGTCACCTCCGCAGAAACGCCTCAATGAGCCATGCGAGTTTTTTGCCTCCCTGCCGTGCGACTTCGGGGAGGGGTGGGAGTCACCCCCTGGTCAGAACGGCGGGCGTTCGTTCGCCTCGCGCCGTGACCGTGCTTCCGCAGCGAATCCGCCCGGCTGATTACGTGCCGTCTCTCCGTTATGGCATTTGGCACACAGTGGACGCAGATGCTTTGCAGCATCCGGATTCCTCTCGCCCCGTGCGATGAGTTCCCGCCGGCTCAGGGGAAAATGGTCTGCAACATTTGCCGCCTGACCACACAGCACACACCATGGATTCGCGTACAGGTACGCACGGCGGATACGCGGCCAGACAGGCCCGTACGCGCTCGTCACCAGGGCGCACGCGGCAGCCGGCGCCCTGGTCATCCAGCGGCCTGCGAGCACCACCGCCCGGCGCAAGTGGGCGGCGCGGCGGGCGAGTTCGGCCGCCGGCGCGGGCCTGAAGGGTGCCGGGCACGGTCCGCGTACCGCCCCTCGCACACTCCTGACCAGCAGGAATAAGCCGCCCTTGGGTGATCCGTTCACGATCGCGTGATTGACGCCGGTACGGACCCCGGCCAGGCTGGAGCGATGGAGACCACCTCTTCGCTCGACCGCGTCAGGGCCACCGAGTTCGCTCCCGACACCACCTACCTCAACACCTCCAGCTGCGGTCTGCTGCCCCGCAGGACCGTGGAGGCCGTCAAGGACCTGGCCGAGGGCAACGCCCTGGGCCGCCTCGCGGGTGGCGGCAGCCACGAGGCGGTGGACCGGGCTCGCTCCGGCTTCGCCCGGATCGCCGGGGTCGACCCCGCCCGGGTCGCCACCGGTGGTTCGGTCGCCGGGCATGTGGCGCTCGTCGCGGCGTCGCTGCCGGCCGGGGCCGAAGTCGTCGCCCCGGAGGGTGAGTTCGCCTCGGTGGTCAGCCCGTTCGCCGTACGCGGTGACCTGAAGATGCGGTACGTGCCGCTGGAAGGCCTGGCCGAAGCCGTGCGCCCGGGGACCGCGCTCGTCGCCTTCTCGGCCGTCCAGTCCGCCGACGGCAGGGTCGCCGACCTGGACGCGGTCCGGGCCGCCGCCGCCGCGCACGGGGCCAGGACGCTGCTGGACGCCAGCCAGTCGGCCGGCTGGCTGCCGCTGGACGCGGCGGCGTACGACTACACGGTGACCGGGGCGTTCAAGTTCCTCCTGTGCCCTCGGGGCACGTCGTTCCTGACGGTGACCGAGGAGGCGCAGGAGGTGCTGCCGGTCCTGTACGCGGGCTGGCTGTCCGCGGAGGACCGCTGGAACAGCACCTACGGGCCGGTGGAGCGGCTGGCGTCCACGGCCAGGCGCTACGACGAGGCGGTGGCGTTCCTCGCGTACCACGGGGCGGAACACTCCCTCGCCCTGCTGGCCGAGGTCGGCATCGACGCGCTGCACGACCACGCCACCGGCCTCGCCGCGCGCTTCCGGGAGGGCCTGACCGCGCTCGGCCACCCGGCGGTGCCCGGCACGTCCGCGGTCGTGGCCGTGCCCGGACTCGGCGCCAGGGAGCCCGAGCTGACCCGGGCGGGGGTCGCGATCTCGAACCGGGCCGGGAACCTGCGGGCGGCCTTCCACCTGTACAACACCGAGGCGGACGTCGACCGCGCGCTGGACGTGCTCTCCCGCTGACGCGCGCCGGGCCCGGTCCGGCAGCCCTGCCGTCGGGCCGTCAGGCCGTCGGGACGGGGCGCTCAGGATCCTCGTGACCGTCCGGGCCTTCGTGGCGGTCCGGACCTTCGTGCCGGTCCGGGCCGGCCACGCCGGGGCACCCGGCGGTCTCCCGGCAGAGGTTCTCCTCCACCTTTCCGAGCAGTCGGGCCAGCTCCGTACGCTCCGCCGGGTCCAGCCCCGCGAGGGTGTGCTCCTCCAGGACCGACCAGGCCTCGCGCACCGAGGCGTGCAGCGCGCAGCTGTCCTCGGTGGCCTCGACCAGGACGGCCCGCCGGTCGTCCGGGTCGGGGCAGCGGCGCACGTGGCCGGCCTGGTCGAGCCGCTGGAGCATCTTGGTGACGGTGGAGGGGTCGAGGTCCACGGCCTTGATCAGCTCCGACTGGCGCACCGCACCGCCGGCCCACAGATGCGCCATCAGGAGCTCCTGGCCGGGGTACAGCCCGAGGCCCTTGAGCAGCTTGCCGGCAGCGATCCGGTGCAGCCTGGCGATCCGGGAGACCGCGTGGCTCACCGGGCCGCCGAGGGCCGCGCCGGGCAGTGGCTCCGTGCAGACGGGATCCACGGGGGCGGTGCTGTCTGCCTTCATCGGAACTCCTCGGGACGGTGGCGCTGCGCCCGGACTCTCACCCCGGGCCGGTGACGTTACCCGGCCCCGTGGATGCCCCGATCCGTGACGTCTCCATGAACTTTACCTTGGTCGGCCAAGTAATGGGTTAGAGTGGCGAACGCTTCTTTAGTTGGCCGACCATGTAACTGCCCTGGGGGCTCCATGACCACCGTGTTCGATCCCATCGACCTTGCCGGCGCCCGGCTCTCCAACCGCATCGCCCTGGCGCCGATGACCCGCAGCCGGGCCGGGGAGGGCGGTACGGTCACCGACCTCACCGTCACCTACTACACCCAGCGCGCCTCGGCCGGGCTGATCATCACCGAGGGCGTCCAGCCGTCGGCCGTGGGCCAGGGGTACCCCTCCACCCCCGGCCTGCACACCGCGGAGCAGGTGGCCTCCTGGCGCAAGGTGACGGACTCGGTCCACGCGGCCGGCGGACGGATCTTCGCCCAGATCATGCACGCGGGCCGGATCGGCCACCCGGTACTGCTGCCGGACGGGCTGATCCCGGTCGCCCCCTCGCCCGTAGCGGCGCCTGGCCAGCTCTACACCCACGAGGGCCCGAAGGACTTCGTGGAGCCGCACGAGCTGACCGGCGACGAGATCCGCGCGACCGTGGCGGACTTCGCCACCGCCGCCCGCAACGCGATCGACGCCGGCTTCGACGGGGTCGAGCTGCACGGCGCCAACGGCTATCTCATCCACCAGTTCCTGGCGCCCAACACCAACCTGCGGACCGACGAGTGGGGCGGGTCCGAGCAGGCCCGCATCCGGTTCGCCGTCGAGGTCGTCAAGGCGGTCGCCGCCGAGATCGGCCCGGAGCGCACCGGACTGCGCATCTCGCCCGGAAACCCGTACAACGGCATCGAGGAGCCCGCCCCGGACTCCCTCTACACCGCGCTCGTCGCGGAGATCGAGCCGCTCGGCCTCGCCTACCTGCACGTCAAGGAGGTGACGGAGATCCGCGCACTGACCCTCGCGCTGCGCAAGCAGTTCTCCGGTCCGTTCGTCGTCAACGTGCTGACCGAGGGGCCGACGGGGCCCGAGGACCACAAGGTGATCGACGACGGCGTCGCCGACCTCATCTCCTACGGCGCCCTCTTCCTCGCCAACCCGGACCTCCCGGCCCGGCTCAAGGCCGGAGGGCCGTTCAACACCCCCGACACGTCGACGTTCTTCGGCGGCGACGCGAAGGGCTACACCGACTACCCGGCGCTGGACGGCTGAGCGCGCGAAGACGCTACGCCGAGTCCCTGCGCACCAGTTCGGTGGGGAGGATGACCGCGGCCGGGTCCTCCCCGCCGATCTGCGCCAGCAGCACCCGCACCATCTCGGAGCTGATCCGGTCCCACGGCTGACGGACCGTCGTCAGCTCGGGGCGGGCCGCGAGCGCGGCGGGGGAGTCGTCGAAGCCGCCGACCGCGACGTCCTGCGGTACCCGCCTGCCCGCCCGTTCCAGCGCGGCCAGCACCCCCTGGGCCATCAGGTCGGACCCGACGAACACCGCGTCGATGTCCGGCGCACGCTCCAGCAGGAGCGAGGCGGCGGCCTCACCGCCCGCCCGGCTGTAGTCGCCGGGCACGACCAGCGCCTCGTCGTAGGGCAGCCCGCACTCGGCGAGCGTCGCCCGGTAGCCGGCCAGGCGCTCCACCCCGCCCGGGGTGTCCAGCGGCCCGGCGACCGTGGCGATCCGGCGCCGTCCGGACTCGTACAGATAGCGCACCATGTCCCGGGCGCCGCCCAGATCGTCGGCCGCGACGTAGCTGACCTTCGACCCCTGACCGGGCGGCTTGCCGCAGGCCACCAGGGGGACGCCGGCCTCGTGCAGCTGGGCGGCGACCGGGTCGCCGGAGTGGCTGGAGACCAGCAGCACCCCGTCCACGTGCCCGGCGATGTAGCGCATGTTGCGCCGCCGTTCCGCCTCCGTCCCCGCGATCATCAGCAGCAGCGGGATGTCGTGCGCGGCCAGCGCGGTGGTGCAGCCGCGCAGCAGCACGTTGAAGTTCGGATCCTCGAAGAACCTCTCCTGCGGCTCGGTCAGCAGGAACGCCACCGAGTCGGAGCGCCCGGTGATCAGGGACCGGGCGTGCCGGTTCACGGTGTAGCCGGTCCGGTGGATGGCGGACTGGACCGCGTCGAGCGCGGCCGGGCTGACGTTGTGACCGCCGTTGAGCACCCGGGAGACCGTGCCCCGGGAGACACCGGCCTCCCGGGCGACGTCGTGGATCGTCGGCGGCCTGCGGCGTCCCGCGCCGTTCTGTTCTGTGCGGCTCATGGTGCATGATCTTTCATCGGAAAGCGGAGCCCTGGTGAGGAGCAGTCAGGACTTTACGGCGCCGGAGAGCAGGTCGAGGCTCCAGAACCGCTGGATCACCAGGAACAGGGCGATCAGCGGGACGATCGCCAGCAGCGCGCCGGTGATGACCAGCGTGTAGAGGGCCGGGGTGTTCGCGCCCTGCTGGAGCAGCGTGTACAGCCCCAGGGTGACCGGGAACTTCTCGTCGTCGCCCAGCATGATGTAGGGCAGCAGGAAGTTGTTCCAGACCGCCACGAACTGGAACAGGAAGACCGTCACCAGCCCCGGCAGCATCATCGGCAGCGCGATGGCGCGGAAGATCCGCCACTCACCGCCGCCGTCCATCCGGCCGGCCTCGATCACGTCGGCGGGCACGGCCGCGGCGGCGTAGACGCGGGCCAGGTAGACGCCGTACGGGGAGAGGACCGCCGGCAGCAGCACCGACAGATAGGAGTCGGTCATGTCGGCCTCGGCCAGCAGCAGGTACTGCGGCACGGCCAGGATCACCGGGGGCATCAGCACCCCGGCGAGCAGGATGTTGAAGACGGTCTCCTTCCCGCGGAAGCGGTACACCGCCAGCGCGTACCCGGAGACCGCCGAGACCGCGGTGGACAGCAGGGCGCCCACCCCGGCGTAGAAGGCCGAGTTGGCCATCCACGTCCAGTACACGCCGTCCCGGTACGCCGAGAGGTCGGCGACGTTGTCGGCGAAACCGGAGCCGGGCAGGAAGGTGAACGTGGAGAACAGCTCGCCGCCGGACTTGGTCGAGGCGACCAGGACCCAGGCCACCGGCAGCAGGCAGTACACGGCACCGAACAGCAGGGCGGCGGTCGGCACCAGCGGGATCCGGCGGCGGCCGGCCGTGAGGGTCGGTGTGCTCATCGGGGATCCCCCTGCTTCGTACGGGAGTTGGCCGCCTTGAGGAAGCCGAAGGACAGGGCGAGGGTGGCCAGCGCGATGATCACGGCCTGTGCGGCAGCCGCGTGGACGTCGTTGTCGACGAAGGCGTCCTGGTAGACCTTCATCAGCGGACTCCAGGTGGTGGAGAGGGAGTTGGTGAGCGGCTTCAGGGTGGTCGGCTCGCTGAACACCTGGAGCGTGGCGATGATCGAGAAGAAGAAGGTCAGCACCAGTGAGGGCGCCACCATCGGGATCTTGATCCGCAGGGCGATCTGGAGCTGCGAGCAGCCGTCCAGCCGGGCCGCCTCGAAGATCTCGGCGGGGATGGCCCGCAGCGAGGTGTAGATGACGATCATGTTGAAGCCGGTGCCGCCCCACACCGCGATGTTCGCCAGCGCCAGGTACAACGGCCCGCCGTCCAGCAGATCGGGCTGCGGAAGCCCCGCCTTGCCGAGCAGGAAGTGGAAGGGGCTGACGTCGGGCAGGTACAGGAAGCCCCACATCAGCGCGGAGACGACGCCGGGGATCGCGTAGGGCAGGAAGATGGCGAGCCGGCTGAAGCCGCGCAGCCGGAGCCGGTCGGTGTCCAGGAGCAGGGCGAACAGCAGGGCGAGCCCCAGCATCACGGGGACGACGATCAATCCGTACCCCAGGATGCGCAGCGCCCCGTGCAGCAGCTCGGAGTCGGACAGGGCGTCGGTGTAGTTGGCCAGGCCCGCCCAGATCTCGTCGCGGGCTCCCTTGCCGAGGCCGAGTCCCTTGACCCGCGTCCTGCGGAAGCTGAGGTGGAGGGCGTAGCCGATGGGCAGGGCGAAGAAGAGCAGGAAGAGGACGGCGGCGGGGACCAGGAAGGCGTACGGGGCGCTCTTGACCCCGTACGGCCTCCTGCGGGGTGCGCGTGTCACTCGGAGACTCCGAAGCCCTGCTTCTTCAGGTCCGCGACGGTGGCGTCCTGCATCGCGGTCAGCGCGGGGCCGAAGTCCGACTTCTCCTTGGCGGCCTTCGCGAAGCCGTCCTTGAACGCGGAGTAGGCGACGTTGACGTTCGGGCCCCAGGCGGCGGGGGCGGTGCCCTGGGCGATCTCGGCGGCCCGGGTGTAGAAGTCGGGCTGGTCGGAGAAGTAGTCCGGGGCCTTCGCCAGCGCGTCGCCGGTCTGGGCGGCCGTGGCGGCCGGGTAGATCCCGCTCTCCTTCACGAGGGCGGCGAGCGCGGCGGGGTCGGTGTTGAGCCACTTGGCGAAGGCGGCCGCCGCCTTCCTGTTCCCGGAGTCGTTGGTGACGGCGGTGGAGGAGCCGCCCCAGCTGCCGGTGACGTTCTCGCCGGCCGTCCACTGGGGGAGCGGGGCCATCGCCCACTTGCCCTTGGTGCCGGGCGCGGCGGTGGTCAGGGTGCCGGGCGCCCAGACGGCGCTGACCCAGGCGATCTGCTTGCCGGTGTCGAGCGCCTTGTTCCAGGCGGGGGTGTACATCGGCTGGTTGTCGACGGCGCCCTCCTTCACCAGGCCGCCCCAGAAGTCGGCGACCTTCTTGGTGGCCGGGTCGTCGATCGCGACCTTCCACTTGTCGCCGTCCGTGGTCCACCACCGCGCGCCCGCCTGCTGGGCGAGACCGGCGAAGAGCCCGGAGTCGTTCGACGAGAAGGTGGTGAGGGCCTTCTCCGGCGCCTTCTTCTTCAGCGCGCGGGCGGTCTCGGCGAACTCCTCCCAGGTGGCGGGCACCTTCAGCCCGTACTCGTCGAAGAGGTCCTGGCGGTAGTAGAACATCAGCGGGCCGGAGTCCTGCGGCAGGGCGTACAGGGCGTCGGAGCCCAGCGTCGTCTGCTGCCAGACCCCCTCGGCGAACTGGCTCTTCGCGTCGCCCGCCTCCTTCGATATGTCCGCGAGCACGTCGTTGGAGACCAGCGTGGGGAGCGCCTGGTACTCGGCCTGGACCAGGTCGGGGGCCTTGTGCGCCTTGGCGGCCGTGATGATCTTGGTGACCAGGTCGTCGCCCGACGCCTGCTTCTTCACCGTGACCGTGATCCCGGCCTCCTTGCCGGGGCCCTTGTTCCAGATGTCCGCGACCTTGTCCAGGCCGGGCGCCCACGACCAGTACGTGAGCGAGGCGTGTCCGGAGGCCGCCGGCTCGTCGCCCCCGTCGTCCGAACCGCCGCAACCGGACAGCAGGGCGGTGGCGGCGAGAGCGGCGGCGGTGGACACCGCGACGGTGCGGTATTTCATGGTTTCTCCCCTGACGAGACGAGCGGACGCATCGGCGGACTGGCCGGAAGCACGCTGTGAGCGTTCACAGTAGAGAAACGAAACCGACACTTGTCAATGGTTGTTGCTGTGCGGTTATGTTGCTCCCGGCGCTGTCCGATGGGACCGCGTTGCCCGGCGCTTCACTAAACGCGTCTGTGCACGTTCCCAGAAATGGTGCCGTCGAGCCACCCCCGAGCCAGGAGACGTCCATGTCCCACCCAGAGCCCGCTCCCGCCCCGCTCGGCCTGCGCAAGCTGGCCTTCGGCGGCGACTACAACCCAGAGCAGTGGCCCGAGGAGGTATGGCACGAGGACGTACGCCTCATGCGGGAGGCGGGCGTGACCATGGTCAGCGTCGGGATCTTCTCCTGGGCCCTGCTCGAACCCGACCCGGGGCGGTACGACTTCGGCTGGCTCGACCGCCTGCTGGACCTGCTGCACGTCAACGGCGTCCGCGCCGACCTCGGCACCCCGACCGTGGCCCCACCGGCCTGGTTCTACCGCGCCCACCCCGAGGCACTTCCGGTCGGCCCGGACGGCGTCCGGTACGCCTTCGGCTCACGCGGCGCGATCTGCCACAGCTCGGCCGCCTACCGCGAGGCCGCGGCCGGCATCACCGAACAGCTCGCCCGCCGGTACGCGCACCACCCGGCCCTCGCGATGTGGCACGTCCACAACGAGTACGGCGTCCCGGTCAGCGCCTGTTACTGCGACAGCTGCGCCGCCCACTTCCGCCGCTGGCTCGCCGCCCGGCACGGCACGGTCGACGCCGTCAACGAGGCCTGGGGCACCGCCTTCTGGGGCCAGCGCTACCGCGGCCTCGACGAGATCGAGCCGCCCCGCACCACCCCGACCGTCGGCAATCCGGCCCAGCAGCTGGACTACGCGCGCTTCGCCGACGCCACGATGCGCGAGAACTTCACCGCCGAACGCGACATCCTGCACCGGCACGCCCCCGGCGTCCCCGTCACCACCAACTTCATGACCGCGCTCAGCCAGTGCCAGTCCGTCGACTACTGGGCCTGGGGCCGCGAGGTCGACCTCGTCACCAACGACCACTACCTGATCACCGACGGCCGCCGCACCCACGTCAACCTCGCGATGGCCGCCGACCTCACCCGCTCGGTGGCGGGCGGCGCACCCTGGCTGCTGCTGGAGCACTCCACCAGCGGCGTCAACTGGCAGCCCCGCAACCCCGCCAAGCGCCCCGGCGAGATGGCCCGCAACAGCCTGGCCCACGTGGCACGCGGCTCCGAGGGTGCGATGTTCTTCCAGTGGCGGCAGTCCCGGCGCGGCGCCGAGAAGTTCCACTCCGCGATGGTCCCGCAGGCCGGCACCGACTCCCGGGTCTGGCGCGAGGTGAGCGCCCTGGGGGCGGACCTCGGCCGGCTGGCGGGCATCCGGGGCACCCGGACCGTCGCCGACGTGGCGATGCTGTGGGACTGGCAGTCCTGGTGGGCCCAGCGGCTGGAGTGGCGGCCCAGCGAGGACCACGACGCCCGTGAACGCGCCGACACCTTCTACGCCTCGCTCTACGACCACCACCTCACCGTCGACTTCGCCCACCCCGACGCCGACCTGTCCGCCTACCCCCTGGTCGTCGTCCCCGCCCTCTACCTCGCCACCGAGGAGACCGGCCGCAACCTGCGCCGTTACGTCGAGGGCGGCGGCACCCTCGTCGTCTCGTACTTCTCCGGGATCGTCGACGCCGACGACGCCGTGCACCCCGGTCCCTACCCCGGCGCCCTACGGGACGTCCTGGGCCTGACCGTCGAGGAGTTCTCCCCCCTCCTCGACGGCGGCACGGTCCGCCTGACCACCCCCGAGGGCGCGCCCGAGGGCCCGGAGCTGACCGGTGACGTCTGGTCGGACGTGGTGATCCCGCGCGGCGCCGAGCCCCTCTGGTCGTACGCCGACGGCGTCCCGGCCGGCCGTCCCGCGATCACCCGCAACCGGCTCGGCGAGGGCAGCGCCTGGTACGTCTCCACCCGGCTGAGCGGCCCGGACCTGGACACCGTGCTGGGCCGGGCGCTCGCCGACGCGGGTCTCGCGCCGCGCACCGGTCTCGCCCGGGACGTCGAGGTCGTGCGCCGCACGGGGGAGAGCGGCACCTACCTCTTCGCGGTCAACCACTCCGACCGCGGGGCCGACGTGCACCTCGACGGCCCCGGCACCGAACTCCTCACCGGCGAGGGCGTGGTGGAGACGCTCGCCGTGCCGGCGGGCGCGGTCCGCGTCGTACGGCTCGACGGCTGAGGCGCACCCAAGTCCGTTACCCCGCACAACGCTCGAAGGGACATCGACGATGTACGGAACGACGCACCACACCCGCAGGAGAGCCGCAGGCGCGGTGGCCGCACTGACCGGCCTGCTGCTGGCCGCCCTGCCCGCCCAGGCCGCCCACGCGGCCACCACCCCCGCGAACCCCGGTTTCGAGTCGGGGGCCACCGGCTGGTCGACGTACTCGGCCACCGGCCAGGACGCCGCCTCCTTCACCGAGGCCGGCGGCCACGGCGGCTCCACCCGGCTCAGCCACTGGTCGGCCTCGGCCTACAAGGTCGAGACCTACCAGCACCTGACCGGGCTCGCCGACGGCACGTACACCCTCAGCGCCTGGGTCCGCTCCGGCGGCGGCCAGAACGCGGCCTACATCGCCCTGCGCGACTGCGGTTCCGCCGAGCAGCGCACCGACCTGCCGCCGACCGCCGGGAGCGACTGGGTGCGGATCGTCACCTCCGTGAAGGTGACCGGCGGGGCCTGCACGATCAGCCTCGACTCCGACGCGCGGGCCGGGCAGTGGGCCAACTTCGACGACATCACGTTCACCCCGGGCTCCACCGGGCTGAGCGTGCGCGGCGGCGACCTCTCCACCCTCCCGAAGAACGAGGCGCACGGCGCGGTCTACCGCGACGCGGGCGGCCGGGCCGGGGACGCCATGAGCATCCTCGAGAACTCCGGGATGAACTACGTCCGCCTCAAGGTCTGGGTGGACCCGGCCGACGGCTACAACGACAAGGCCCACGTCCTGGCCATGGCCAAGCGCGCCAAGGCGCTCGGCATGAAGACGCTCGTCGACTTCCACTACTCCGACGCCTGGGCCGACCCCGGCAAGCAGAACAAGCCCGCCGCCTGGGCCGGGCACGACTACGGCCGGCTGCGCACCGACGTCCACGACCACACCTACGACGTGCTGAACGCGCTGAAGGCCCAGGGCACCACCGCCGACATGGTGCAGATCGGCAACGAGACGAACGCCGGAATGCTCTGGCCCGAAGGCTCCACCTCGAACTGGTCCCAGCTGGCCGGACTCCTCACCTCGGGCGCGAACGCCGCCAAGGCGGTCTCCTCCACCACGAAGGTCGTCCTGCACCTCGCGGAGGGCGGCGACAACGCGGGCACCCGCTGGTGGTTCGACAACGCGGTGGCGCAGAAGGTGCCCTTCGACGTCATCGCCCTCTCCTACTACGGCTACTGGCACGGCTCACTGACCGAGCTCCAGACCAACCTGGACGACGCCGCGTCCCGCTACGGCAAGCCGGTGATGGTCGCCGAGACGGCGTACGCCCACACGCTGGCCGACGCCGACGGCCTGGAGAACAACGTCGCCACCTCCGACCAGCTCGTCGCCGGCTACCCGGCGACCCCGGCCGGCCAGGCGGCCAGCCTCCGCGACGTCATGAGCGTCGTCGAGGCCGTTCCGAACGGCCGTGGACTCGGCGCCGTCTACTGGGAACCGGCCTGGACCGCCGTGACCGGCAGCGGCTGGGACCCGGCCGACCCGTCGTCGGGCAACGCCTGGGAGAACCAGGCGGTGTTCGGCTACGACGGGACGCTGCTGCCGGCGGCGGGCTGGTTCTCGCACCGGTAGACCGACGGGCGCCGTCCGGCAGCCGCTGTCAGAGGGCGCCCGAACCCTCGATGTTGGCCGCCATCCTGCGGAGCACCTTCAGCGCGGCCACGTACTCCTCGTCGCCGATGCCCCGGTGCACCTCGGCGCGGACACCGGTCACCAGCTCACGCAGCCGCACCCGGGCGGCCTCCCCGTCGTCGGTGAGGCGCAGCCGCCCCTCGGCACCGGCGGCGAGCCAGCCGCGGTAGAGCAGTTGGTCGACGACCCGGGCGATGTCGTGCGGTCCGTCGGCCAGGGGCGTGAGCTGGGCCGCGACCTCCTCGCGGGTGGGCGCCGCGGGCCCGTCGCGCACCCGGTTCAGCACCCAGTACTGGGGCTGGGTGACATCGATCCCGGCCATGGCGTCCCGCAGGCGCCGGGTGACGGCGGCGTGGACCAGACCGCTCCAGTACCCGATGGGCTGGGTGGCCGACATGCCGTCGATGGTGGCGGCGGGGTCGGCGGGCGCCTGGTCCGTCGCCTGGTCCGTGAGCGGGGGAGGGGGCGGCTGTTCCATGGCCGCGACGGTACAGCCGCCCCGGTCGGGACGGCCGCGTGCCGCCCCGACCGGCCTCTTCCGGCCGGAGACGACCGGAAGACGACCGGAAGACGGCCGGATACGGGCGCCCTCAGCGGTCCAGGGGCGCTCCGTGCCACTTCCACGAGGTGACCCGCTCACGGCCGGGCAGGTCCGCGCGGCCGGTGCACCACAGCAGTACGGTCCACCGGTCGGCGTCGTCCGGCGCCTCGGGGAAGAGCCGGGCCAGGACCCGGTCGCAGAGGTCCCGGGGCGGTGTCCAGGCGAGCGAGAGCCCCGCGGCGACGTCATGGGTGTGCACGAGGGTCTCCACCACACCCATCGCGGCGAAGCCCTCCGGGTCGGAGACCCCGTGCGAGTGGTAGGAACGCAGATCGGGAGAGGCCGTCCGCACCATCGCGGTCAGGAGGGCGCCACTCGCCTCCAGCGTCTCGAGCAGCCCGACGGTCCCCGCCTCCGGGTCCGCGAAGACCGCGTTCCAGGGGCCGCCCTCGCGCCCGGGGGCCCAGCGGTAGGGGACCTCGTGCTTCAACGGGGGTTTGCGCGGACCGAGCTGGACGGCGTACGCGAAGAGGTCGTCGCTCAGGTGCTCCACCGTCTCCCAGCAGTCCCACGTCAACGTCCCCGCAGGGGCACGCCAGCCGTCCACCGGGGACTTCGCGAGGGTGTCGGCCGCGAGCCGCACCGCCAGCGTCACGTCGTCCGCGGTGACGGGCAGCCGGACCCCGGCCGACGCGGCCCGCTCCGCGGCGCCGCACTCCACACAGAACTCGTTGCCCTCGGGGTCGGCCAGGGTCGCCCAGCCCCGGCCGTCCGGCTTGCGGTGGTCGGCGGCCAGGGTGGCTCCGAGGGCGAGCAGCCGCTCGACCTCCTCGTCGCGGGTGCGGTCCGTGGGCCGCACGTCCAGGTGGACGCGGTTCTTGGCGCGCTTGGGTTCGGGCACCGTGACGAAGAGCAGTGCCACCCCCGGCGCCTCGACCAGCGCCTCCGGATCACCGGGCGCGTCGTCGTCGGACACGGACGAGTCGAGCACCTTGGCCCAGAAGACGGCCAGTTCGTAGGCGTCGGCGCAGTCGACGGTGATGTGCTGTACGAGCGAAGTCATGGACGCCACTGTCTCCCCCGGCACGGGCCGGGGTCCAGCGAGTTACGGACGCGTCCGCGAGCCAGGGCCGGGGAAGACCGCGCGCCCGCGCCGGGCCGACGGCACGCGGAAGGGGCGGGACGCCTACCGCGTCCCGCCCCTTCGAACCGCCCTACGGCTACTTCACCGGCGTGAAGTCCCGCGCCCCGATGAACTCAGGGCGGCGGATCGGAGCCGAGAAGGGCTCCTCGGCCGTGTTCTCCACACTGTTGAACACGATGAACACGTTGCTGCGGGCGTACGGGGTGATGTTGTCCCCCGAGCCGTGCATCGCGTTGCAGTCGAACCAGGTCGCCGAACCGGCCTTGCCCGTGAAGAGCTTGATGCCGTGCCGGTCGGCCATCTTCGTCAGCGCCTCGTCGGACGGGGTGCCGGCGTCCTGCATCTGCAGGGACTTCTTGTAGTTGTCCTTCGGCGTCTCGCCCGCGCAGCCGAGGAACGACTTGTGCGAACCGGGCATGATCATCAGCCCGCCGTTGGTGTCGAAGTTCTCCGTCAGCGCGATCGAGACCGACACGGTCCGCATGTTCGGCAGACCGTCCTCGGCGTGCCAGGTCTCGAAGTCCGAGTGCCAGTAGAAGCCGGAGGCGCCGAAGCCCGGCTTCACGTTGATCCGGGACTGGTGGACGTACACGTCGGAGCCGAGGATCTGGCGGGCCCGGCCCACCACACGCTCGTCGCCGACCAGACGGGCGAAGACCTCGCTGATCTTGTGGACCTCGAAGACGGACCGCACGCTCTGCGACTTCGGCTCGATGATCGAACGCTCGTCGGCGCGGACCGCCGGATCGGCGATCAGCCGGTCCAGCTCGTCGTGGTAGCCGGCCACCTCGTCCGGTGTGATGAGCTGGTCGATGGCGAGGAAGCCGTCGTGCTCGAAGGACTGGAGGTCCTTCGCGGCGATCGGTCCGGGCGCGCCCGGCGCGGACCAGATGACCGGGTCCTGGCGGGGAGTGGTCATCTCGGCGGCGCCGCGCGTGGGGTAGAGGTCGGTTCGTACCTGGGTGGTCATGGTTCAGGCCTCCTCTGTCAGCAGCGGGTAGACACCGTTCTCGTCGTGCTCCTCCCGCCCGGTGACGGGCGGATTGAAGACGCAGACGCAGCGGAAGTCGGTCTTCGGCCGCATGGTGTGGTGCTCGTGCCCGTCCAGCAGGTACATCGTTCCCGGCGTGATCCAGTGCTTCTCGCCGGTCTCGTCGTTGGTGAGTTCGGCCTCACCCTCGGTGCAGAGCACCGCCTCGATGTGGTTCGCGTACCACATGGAGGTCTCCGTGCCCGCGTACATCACGGTCTCGTGGAGCGAGAAGCCCACCTTCTCCTTGGCGAGCACGATGCGCTTGCTCTCCCAGGTGCCTGAGGCCGCCTTGATGTGCTGGTCGGTGTTCTCGATGTCACTGAACGATCGGACGATCACGGTGGGATGGTGCCTTTCTCTTCTTGTCCTGCTCAATCGGTGCCTGTCCCGGGCGCTGCCCGGGTCAGGCGGTCTCGCGGACGCAGCGGGCCAGCGTGCGCAGGCCCTCGTCCAGCTCCTCGGGGGTGATGGTCAGCGGCGGCAGCAGCTTCACGACCTCGCTCTGCGGGCCCGACGTCTCGAGCAGCAGGCCCAGCTCGAAGGCGCGCGCGCAGACGGCGGAGGCACGTGCCGGGTCGGTGAACTCCAGGCCCCAGACGAGACCGCGGCCACGGAACTGCGCGGTGGCCTCCTCGGCGCAGATCGCCAGCAGCGTCTGTTCCACCTGCTCGCCGCGGGCCAGGGTCTGCTTCTCCATCTGGCCGTCCGCCCAGTAGGCGTCGAGCGTGGCGGCGGCGGTGACGAACGCCGGGTTGTTGCCGCGGAAGGTGCCGTTGTGCTCGCCCGGCTCCCAGATGTCCAGCTCGCCCTTGAAGAGGCAGAGCGACATCGGCAGACCGTACCCGCTGATGGACTTCGACAGCGTGACGATGTCCGGGACGATGCCGGCCTCCTCGAAGGAGAAGAAGCCGCCGGTACGGCCGCAGCCCATCTGGATGTCGTCGACGATCAGCAGCATGTCCTGGCGGTGGCACAGGTCCTGGAGGGCACGCAGCCACTCGGCGCGGGCCACGTTGATGCCGCCCTCGCCCTGCACCGTCTCCACGATCACCGCGGCGGGCTTGTTGAGGCCGGAGCCCTGGTCCTCCAGGAGCCGCTCGAACCAGAGGAAGTCGGGGACCGTGCCGTCGAAGTAGTTGTCGAACGGCATCGGGGTGCCGTGCACCAGCGGGATGCCCGCACCGGCGCGCTTGAAGGCGTTGCCCGTCACCGCGAGCGACCCCAGCGACATGCCGTGGAAGGCGTTGGTGAAGGAGACGACGGACTCGCGGCCCTTGACCTTGCGGGCGAGCTTCAGCGCCGCCTCGACCGCGTTGGTGCCGGTCGGGCCGGGGAACATCACCTTGTACGGCAGGTCGCGCGGGCGCAGGATCACGTTCTCGAACGTCTCCAGGAACGCGCGTTTGGCCGTCGTGGCCATGTCGAGGCCGTGGGTGATGCCGTCGCGTTCGATGTAGTCGATCAGCGCGCGTTTCAGCACCGGGTTGTTGTGGCCGTAGTTGAGCGATCCGGCCCCGGCGAAGAAGTCGAGGTAGGAGTGGCCGTCCTCGTCGGTCAGGCGGGCGCCCTGCGCGCGGTCGAACACGGCGGGCCAGCCGCGGCAGTAGCTGCGTACTTCCGATTCGAGACTCTCGAAGACACTCAGGGCGGGCGGGGTGATGGTCACAGCGGATCTCCTGATCGAGGGTGTGACGGAAGGCGGGTGAGGCGTGCGGGCCCCGGGCGGGGCCGGGCCGGGTACGCGCCCCGGGCGGGGGCGGGACCCGATGCCGGTAGTACGTGCCGCCCCGGCGGGGCGGGCGACGGTCCTACGCGTGGAACGGGCCGATGCGGTACAGCACCTCCGGCAGGTGCGTTCCCTCGGGGAACAGCTCGCCGTCGAAGAGCACCTCGCGCTCCAGGGCCACGTCGTGGCGCTGCGCGTAGGAGGTGAACAGCCGGTCGGACGCGGTGTTGTCCGGGGTGATGGTCGTCTCCAGGGACGCCAGGCCCTGCTCGGCCGAGACACGGGCGGTCAGGGCGTCCAGCAGCTCACCGGCCAGCCCCTTCCCGCGGTGGGCGTCGTCCACGGCCACCTGCCAGACGACGAGCGTCTCGGGGCGGTCGGGCCGGATGTACCCCGTCACGAAGGCGACGGCTTCACCCTTCTCGTCGCGGGCGACCACGGAGGTCGCCGCGAAGTCACGGCACCACAGCAGGTAGCTGTACGAGGAGTTGAGGTCCAGGACCTCGGAGTCGCGGGCGATACGCCAGAGCGCGGCTCCGTCCTCCACTCGCGGGGTGTCGATTGTAAGGAATTCGCTTCGGGCACGGGCAAAATCTGCTGGTGCGGCGGTCATGCGAATTGAATTTACCCAGCAAAAATCGAAATTGCATCGCCGGGAAGGGTTGGGTGGCGCACGTGTCTGTGCTATCACGCGGGCGCGAGTCGAGCCGAAGCGGGCGGCGATTTCTCGTGATTTGACCGGAATTTAAGGGGCATAACGCCGTCTCTGTGGAGTCGGTCACAGGGTTGTAACTCTCCTGACACGTGTCCGGATTACGTAGATCGGCCGTCCCTCGAAAGTGGGGCGTTTAGGTCCGGTGATTGCGGGCAAAAGAATGCGGGGAGCTGCTCTCGATAAAGCAGCTCCCCGCTATTCTTTTCATATGTGTGCCGGTTCCGTCCGGCATATTCGCCTCAGTCGTTCGCCCATGTTTCCGATACGGCTTCGCGGGCAGCATCCAGGTCGGTCGTCCGGCCCGCCTCGGTGAGCGCGGAGCCCAGGGCGGCCAGCGACGAGAGCACGGCGCCCCGTGTCGCGTCCACGCCGTAGTGGTTGACCCGGATCATCTCCCGGGCGAGCGCCCCGCCGCCCGCCACCAAGGGCAGCGACGGGTCTGCCGCGAGTGCGCTCCGGACGAGCGCGGTGGCGTCGGTACCGGCCGGCACGCGCAGCGTCGTGGCGACCGGCGCGGCGTCCCGGGCCTCGTGGACGTACGGCTCCAGCCCGCCGCCGAGGGCGGACGCGCCCGCCCGGGTGGCGGCCGCCGCCGAGGCGTGCCGGGCCGTCAGCGTGTCCAGGCCCTCCGCCTCGATCCGCTCCACACAGGCATCCAGCGCCAGCATCTCCAGCTGGGCCGGGGCGTGCGGAAGAGCCGTGCGGCCCGCGTCGATCCACCGGTCCTTCCAGTCCAGCAGCGAGAGGTAGGACCGGCGGGGCGCCCGCGGGTTGTCCGCCAGCCGCTCCCACGCCCGCGCGCTCACCGACACCGCCGAGACACCGGCCGGGCCGCCCATCGCCTTCTGCGCCCCGATCACGCACAGGTCCACGCCCCAGGCGTCCGGCAGCAGGGGCTCGGCGCCCACCGACGCCACGGCGTCCAGCATGAAGAGGGCCCCGTGCGCCCGGACCACCTCACCGATCTCCGCGACCGGGTTGGTGTTGCCGGTCGCCGCCTCCGCGTGCACCAGCGACACGAAGTCGATCTCCGGGTGCGCGGCCAGCGCCTGTCCGACCTGCTCCGCGGTGACCGCCGCGTGGAAGGGCACCACCAGGTCGACGACCTCCGCGCCGCAGTCCCGCAGCCAGTTGCCGAAGGTCTGGCCGTACGGACCCGTCACGACGTTCAGCGCGGTCGAGCCGGGCCGGGCGCCGCCCCGGATGCAGCCTTCGAGGGGCAGCAGCGCCTCGCCCTGGGTGATGACGACGTCCTGCTCGGTGGCGAGGAGGCCGGCCACCCGCCGCTCGATCGCCGCGAAGTGGTCGGCGGTCAGCGGCGGGAGGTCGAGGAAGGGGTGCGTCACGGGGTGCTCTCTTCAGGTGTGTCGTTCGCGGTCGGCGCTCGGGGGCGCGTGCGTCCGAGAGTACCCAGCACACCCGGCGGCCCCCGGTGCCGTGCCTCGTACAGTGCTGTGCATGAGCGATCACGAGGCGGCGCGGATACTGCGGATCAAGGGGCGGGTGCTGCTCGGCCCCGACGACGTCAGGGACGAGATCTGGGCCGTGGACGGGCGGATCACCCACGAGCGGCCGCCGGGCGCCGACGGTGCGGCGGCCCTCTCCGGCTGGGCGCTGCCCGGCCTCGTCGACGCCCACTGCCACGTCGGCCTCGACGGGCACGGACCGGTCGACGCGGCGACGAGCGAGAAGCAGGCGCTCACCGACCGGGAGGCGGGCACCCTGCTCATCCGGGACGCGGGCTCGCCCTCCGACACCCGGTGGATCGACGACCGGGAGGACCTGCCGAAGATCATCCGGGCGGGCCGGCACATCGCCCGGACCCGCAGGTACATCCGCAACTACGCGCACGAGATCGAACCCGGTGACCTGGTCGCCTACGTCGCCCGGGAGGCGCGGCGCGGCGACGGCTGGGTGAAGCTGGTCGGCGACTGGATCGACCGGGACGCCGGGGACCTGACCGCCTGCTGGCCGCGCGGCGAGGTCGAGGCCGCCATCGCCGAGGCGCACCGCCTCGGCGCCCGGGTCACCGCGCACTGCTTCGCCGAGGACGCCCTGCGCGATCTCGTGGAGGCCGGGATCGACTGCGTCGAGCACGCGACGGGACTCACCGAGGACACCATCCCGCTCTTCGCCGAGCGCGGCGTGGCGATCGTCCCCACCCTGGTCAACATCGCCACCTTCCCGGACCTCGCGGCGGGCGGCGAGGCCAGGTTCCCCCGCTGGTCGGCCCATATGCGGCAGCTGTACGAGCGCCGTTACGACACCGTGCGGGCGGCCTACGACGCGGGCATCCCCGTCTTCGTCGGGACCGACGCGGGCGGCTCGCTGGCCCACGGTCTGGTGGCCGCCGAGGTCGCCGAGCTGGTCAAGGCGGGCATCCCGCCCCTGGACGCGCTCTCCGCGACGGCCTGGGGCGCGCGACGCTGGCTGGGCCGTCCGGTGCTGGAGGAAGGGGCCCCGGCCGACCTGGTGGTGTACGACGAGGACCCGCGCGCCGACGTACGCGTGCTGGCGGGTCCCCGGCAGGTGGTGCTGAACGGCCGCGTCATCGGCTGACGGGCCGCGGCGGCCGACGCGGGTGTGGGTGCGATGTTGACCGGCGGTGACCTGGTGCCGCCCTGGCTCGTTGGACCCTTTCGTGCCTCGTCGGGCCGAGGCGGCCGGTGCGCCGCCCGCGCTCGGTGAAACGGGTGACTCCGGGGAACTCCTGTGCCGAAGGATTCGAATACGTACGCGGAAACCCCCCTTTGGAGTGAACTGACGCCAGGTGTCTGTCAGTTCACCCTCCGTGCGTAAAGATTCACGGAGTCGAGGCCACCGGCGCCCGCGATGTCCCCCATTGGGCGGTGCCGGTGGCTCCATGTCTCTTGTGGGGGTTCCACCATCTTGAACAGCAACACCTTCCGTCTGGCCGCCCTGGCGGTCGCCGCCGCACCCGTCGCCCTGCTGGTCGCCGTCCCCGCGCAGGCAGCCACCGCGACGGCTCCGGCCACCCCGGCCGGCGGCCACGGAAAGGCGAGCGCCGTCGTGCTGCGCACCGGGCTCGACGTCTCGCTCCTCAGCAGGTCGGTCCAACTGCCGCTCAACGCCACGCTCAACGAGGTGCACGCCCCGGCCAGCGCGGAGAAGACCGCGCTCAGCGTGGAGCTCGGCGGGGTCGAGGAGGACCGCCCGGTGCGCGTGCTGCGGGCCGACGTCGCCACGGCGGACGCCACCGTGGACGAGCACAGGGCCGAGGGCAGCACGAATCTCGCCCACGCCCGGGTGCATGTGCCCGGACTGCCCGCGCTGTCCCTGATCGAGGTCGAGAAGGTCACCTCGAAGGCCCTGTGCGAGGCGGGGAAGAAGCCGGTCGCCGAGTCGAACGTGCTGGGGCACGTCTCGGTGCTCGGCAAGCGGGTGACCCTCTCCGCGGGCGGTACGACGAACGTCGAGGTCCCCGGAGTCGGTTCGGTCACCCTCGACCTGTCGAAGACCGCCACCACCACGAACACGGCCGCCGCGACGGCCCTCCAGCTCCGGGTGTCGGTGAACCCGCTCGCCCTCAACGTCGCCGAGGTGGAGGGGGAGGTCACGCTGGCCGAGGCGACCTGCGAGACCCCGAAGGGTGACGGCCCGGGCGACGGCGGGTCCGAGGACGGCGGTTCCGGGAACGGAGGCTCGGACAACGGCGGCTCGGGGAACGGAGGCTCGGGGAACGGCGGCTCCGGGAACGAGGGCGGCACCGGCGGCGACAGCGCCGGCAAGGGGGACGAGATCGGCGAGGTGAAGCCCCAGACCGGCACCGACAAGACCCAGGCGTCCGGCACCGGCGACCTCGCCGAGACGGGCTCCAGCTCCTCCACCCCGTACATCGCGGGCGGCGCGGCCCTGCTGCTTGCCGTCGGCGCCGGAGCCATGGTCGTCGCCCGCAGGCGCGCCCAGAGCTGACCCGGGGGACGGGGGGAGGGGAGCGGTGCTCACGTACCCGGGCGCCGTTCCCGCATCGGACCGGGAGCGGTGCTCACACGCATGAGCACCGCTCCCGCTTCCTCTCAGCCGGCCGGTCTGCGCGGCAGCCCCTGCAACGCCAGGTCGAGGGCCTGGAGGAAACGATTGGTCGTGGCCCGGTCGCGTACCGCCAGCCGCAGCCACTCGCGCCCCAGCCCGGGGAAGGTGTCCCCGCGCCGCGCCGCGAACCCCAGCGACCGCAGCCTCTCCCGGACCTCGTCCGCCCGCTCCAGCCGCACCAGGACGAACGGCCCCGCGGCCGGTTCCACCACCCGCACCTCGGCGAACTCCGCGAGCCCGGCCAGCAGATGAGCCCGGTCCACGGCGACCCGGTCGGCCGCGTCCGCCGCCTCGACCAGCGCACGCGGCTCCATGCAGGCCTCGGCCGCCGCCAACGCCGGTGACGACACCGGCCACAGCGGCTGCGCCTCCTGGAGCAGGGCCACGGTCGACGGATCGGCCAGGACGTAGCCGATCCGCAACCCCGCCAGCCCCCAGGTCTTCGTCAGGCTCCGCAGTACGACGAGCCCGGGCACGTCCGTACGCCCGCACAGGGCCTCGCGCTCCCCGGGCACGGCGTCCATGAACGCCTCGTCGACCACCAGCGTCCGGCCGGGCCGCGCCAGCCGTTCCAGCACACCGGCGGGGTGCAGCACGGACGTCGGGTTGGTCGGGTTGCCGATCACCACCAGATCCGCCTCCTGGGGCACCGCCTCCGGGTCCAGCCGGAAGCCGTCCTCGGGGCGCAGCACCACCCGCCCGACCTCGTGCCCGGCCGCCCGCAGCGCCGCCTCCGGCTCGGTGAACTGGGGATGCACGACGACCGGCCGCCGCGTCGGCACCGCACGCGCGAGCAGTACGAACGCCTCGGCCGCGCCCGCCGTCAGCAGCACCCGTTCCGCGGGCAGCCCGTGCCGCTCGGCGACCGCCGCCCGCGCCGGACCCCCGTCCGGGTAGGCGGCCAGCGAGCCCAGCGACGCGGCTATCCGCTCGCGCAGCCAGTCGGGCGGGGTACCGGTCCGGACGTTCACGGCGAGATCGGTCAGATCCAGCCCGCGTACCTCAGCGTCGCCGTGGTGCCGCAGGTCGGGCCCGGCGCTGTCGATGTGCTTCGTGGGGGGCAGCATGGCAGCCATGGTGAACGGCTCGGCGCCATTCGTCGACGCCGGGGTACCGATCGACCGAACCCCACGGGCCACCGCGCAGGTCGCCGACGCCGACTTCCGCTTGGTGACCAGCAGTTCGGCGGAGCCCCCCGCCCCCGCCCCACCAGAACCGCCCGCACCCGCCAGCGCCGCGGCCTCCGCCACCGAACCGGTGGCCACGGCGGCCCGCGCCGCCCGCGACGGGTTCGGCACCGGCACCCGCGCCAGCACCTCGGCCGGGTACGGGAGCACCGGCACCCCGAGACGCGCCGCCGCCCCGGTGATCCCCGCCTCCTCGGCCCGGACGTCCAGCGTCGCCAGCGCCACCACGTCCCGGACCCGCAGCCCGGCCGCCCCCAACGCCCCGATGACCAGCCCCAGCACCTCCCCGGCCGGTACACCACGGCGGGCGCCGACACCGACGACGAGCGCGACACGGGTCATGGCGGGGATCCTTCCAGGAACGGGCACGGAGGTACGGGCCGCCCGGGGCGGACGGACGGGCCGAGGCGGCACAGGGACGCGGGCCCGGCGACACGGGACACGGTGAAGGCGGCCTGAGGTGCGGGGAGCGGGGTCAATCCGCTAGCAAGGGCCCATGGCGGTATTCGTCGCGCTCGGCGCGTTCCTGATGACCCTGGCGGGCGGCTGGGTCGCGCAGCGCGTCAGCGACCGCAGGCACCTGGTGCTCGGCTTCGCAGGCGGCCTGATGCTGGGCGTCGTCGGCCTCGACCTGCTGCCCGAGGCGCTGCACGCGGCGGGCGGCGAGGTCCTCGGCGTCCCCGCAGCCCTGCTGCTCTTCGTGGGCGGCTTCCTGACGGCCCATCTCGTGGAGCGCTCCCTGGCGGTACGCCAGGCGGCACACGGAGCGGGCGAGGAACGGGTGCCGCAGGTCGGGCTGACGGCGGCGGCCGCGATGGTGGGCCACAGCCTGATGGACGGGGTCGCGCTCGGCGCCGCCTTCCAGGTCGGCGGCGGGATGGGCGCCGCGGTCGCGCTCGCCGTCATCACCCATGACTTCGCCGACGGATTCAACACGTACACGATCACCAGTCTCTACGGGAACGCCCGCCGCAAGGCCCTCCTGATGCTGTTCGCCGACGCCCTGGCCCCGGTCGCCGGCGCCGCGACCACCCTGTTCTTCACCCTTCCGGAGCAACTGCTCGGCTGTTACATCGGGTTCTTCGGCGGGGCGCTCCTCTACCTCGCCGCCGCCGAGATCCTGCCCGAGGCGCACCACGACCATCCGGCCCGCTCCACGCTGCTGTGCACCGTCGCCGGAGTGGGCTTCATCTGGCTGGTGGTCGGCGTCGCGGGGGAGTGAGGTCACACCGCCCGCCGACGGCAGTGCTCCACGAAGCGCCGGGCCACACCGGGGGACGCCGCCCAGTGCGTATGCACATAGCTGGCGTGGACACCCCGCTGGACGAAGCCCTCCACCCGCCGCTCCGGCTGGTGCAGCCCCCACGCGGGCACCGCCCCCGCGCCCGGCTCCAGGACCGTGCGGTGGAACTCGTGGCCCCGCAGTCTGGTGCCCGCCTCGGCCAGCACACTGTCCGACACCGCCACCGCCGACCGGTAGCCGAGCGTCAGCCGCTCCGACATCCGGGCCGAGGCGTCCAGCACCCCGCACATCGGCCGCCCGTCCAGCTCACGCGCCAGGTACAGCAGCCCCGCGCACTCCGCCGCGACCGGCGCGCCCGCCGCGGCCAGCTCGGTGACGGCCCGGCGCAGCGGCTCGTTCGCCGACAGCTCCGGGGCGTACACCTCGGGGAAGCCGCCGCCGATCACCAGCCCCGCCGTGCCCGCGGGCAGCTTCTCGTCGCGCAGCGGATCGAAGACGGCCACCTCCGCACCGGCCGCCGTCAGCAGCTCGGCGTGCTCGGCGTACGCGAACGTGAACGCCGCCCCGCCCGCCACGGCCACCACCGGCCGGGCCCCCTCCACGGGCTGCCGCTCCGGCTCCCACACCGCGCCGGGCAGCGCCGGAGCCGTACGGGCCAAGGCAAGCAGCGCCTCCAGGTCGCAGCCCGCCCGGACCCGCTCCGCCATCGCCGCCACGGCGCCCACCGCGTCGGCCTGCCGCTCGGCCACCGGGACCAGACCCAGATGACGCGACGGGGTCGCCACCTGCGGAGCCCGCCGCAACGCCCCCAGCACCGGCAGCCCCGTCTCCTCCAGGGCCTCCCGCAGCAGCGCCTCATGGCGGTCGGAGCCCACCTTGTTCAGGATCACCCCGCCGATCCGCACCTCCGGGTCCCAGGAGGCGAAACCGTGGACCAGCGCCGCGACCGAACGGGACTGCGAGGACGCGTCGACGACGAGCACCACCGGCGCCCGCAGCAGCTTCGACACCTGCGCGGTGGACGCCAGCTCCCCCTGCCCGGAGGCACCGTCGTACAGCCCCATCACCCCCTCGACGACCGCCAGGTCACACCCGGCGGCCCCGTGCCCGAACAGCGGGGCGACGAGCTCCGGACCGCACATGTAGGCGTCGAGGTTGCGCCCCGGACGGCCGGTGGCGAGCGCGTGGTAGCCCGGGTCGATGTAGTCGGGGCCCACCTTGTGAGGGGACACGGCGAGCCCGCGCCCCGCGAACGCCGCCATCAGGCCGGTGGCGACGGTGGTCTTGCCGCTGTTGGAGGCGGGCGCGGCGATGACCAGACGGGGGACACTCACCACTCGATGCCCCTCTGGCCCTTCTGACCGGCGTCCATCGGGTGCTTGACCTTCGACATGTCGGTCACCAGATCGGCGGCCTCGACCAGCTTCGCCGGAGCGTTGCGCCCGGTGATCACCACGTGCTGGGTCCCCGGACGGTTCCGCATCACCTCGACCACCTCGTCGGTGTCGATCCAGCCCCAGTGCATCGGGTAGGCGAACTCGTCGAGCACGTACAGCTTGTACGTCTCGGCGGCCAGGTCACGCTTGACCTGCTCCCAGCCCTCCCGCGCCTTCTCCTCGTTGTCCAGCTGGTTGTCGCGCTGGACCCACGACCAGCCCTCGCCCATCTTGTGCCAGTCGACCGTGCCGCCCTCGCCGCTCGCCCCGAGCACCTTCAGCGCGTTCTCCTCGCCGACCTTCCACTTCGCCGACTTCACGAACTGGAACACCCCGATCGGCCAGCCCTGGTTCCAGGCGCGCAGCGCGAGCCCGAACGCGGCCGTCGACTTGCCCTTGCCTATGCCCGTGTGGACGAAGAGCAGCGGGCGGTTGCGCCGCTGACGCGTCGTCAGTCCGTCGTCCGGTACCGATACCGGCTGTCCCTGTGGCATTACGCGGCCCTCCCGGCTGCGGTGACGTCCTTGACCAGCCCGGCGATCGAGTCGGCCCGCAGCTCGTCGAGCGTGACGGCGCTGCCTCCCAGTTCCCGGGCGAGCTGTGCGGCGAGACCGAGGCGTACGACGCCCGTCTCGCAGTCCACGACGACGGACGCCGTGCCCTCGGCGGCGTGCAGCCGGCCCGCCCGCGCGGCCAGCGCCACCGGATCGGGGCCGCCGGTCGCCCGGCCGTCCGTCACCACGACGAGCAGGGGACGCCGCGAGGGATCACGCAGCCGCTCCACCCGCAGCACGTCGTGCGCCTTCAGCAGCCCGGCGGCCAGCGGGGTACGCCCCCCGGTCGGCAGCGACTCCAGCCGGGCCGCCGCCGCGTCCACCGACGAGGTCGGCGGCAGGGCCACCTCGGCGTCCTTGCCCCGGAAGGTCACCAGCCCCACCTTGTCCCGCCGCTGGTAGGCGTCCAGCAGCAGCGACAGCACGGCACCCTTCACCGCGCCCATCCGCCGGCGGGCCGCCATCGACCCGGAGGCATCCACCACGAACAGCACGAGATTGCCCTCGCGCCCCTCCCGTGTGGCCTGCCGCAGATCGTCACGGCGCACCACGAGCCCGCGCCCCGACCGTCCGCGCGCCCGCTGGTGCGGAGCCGCCGCCTGCACGGTCGCCGCCAGGTGAAGCTTGGTCAGCGCCCCCTCGGGACGGCGCGCCCCGGTGGTCCGCCCGTGCTCGGTACGGGCCCGCGACCGCCGTCCGGCCGCGCCCTCGCCCAGTCCGGGCACGCTGAGCATCTTCGCCCGGAAGGGCTCCGTCGCGCCCACGGGCTGCTGCTCGGGGCCTGCCCCCCGGGCCGGGGCGGGCTGCTGCTGCCCGGACTCCGAGCCGCCCTCACCCACCACCGGCGCGTCGTCGCTCCCGGTCTCGCCCCGGTCCGGGGCGTCGGGACCGCCGCCCTGGGGCGGCACACCGCCTCCCCCTCCGCCGGGACCGTCGTCGCCGCCACCGTCGCCGTCGGAGTCGTCCCCCGCCTCGCGGAGGGTGTCGTCGAGCTTGTCCTCGTCCAGTCCGGGCGCGTCGAACGGGTTGCGGCGGCGCCGGTGGGGGAGCGCCAGGAGCGCGGCCTGCCGCACGTCGTCGGAGGTCACCTCCTCACGTCCCGCCCACGCGGCCAGCGCGGTCGCGGTACGGGCCATGACGATGTCGGCCCGCATCCCGTCGACCTCGAACGCCGCGCAGGTGGCGGCGATCTGCCGCAGCACCCCGTCGCCCAGCACCACCCGGGGCAGCAGGAGGCGCGCGGCGGCGATCCGCTCCCGCAGCGCGCCCTCCTCCTCGGCCCACCGGGCGGCGAACCCCTCCGGGTCGTCGTCGTAGGCCAGCCTGCGCCGCACGACCTCCACCCGCTGGTCGGTGTCCCGGGACGCGGCGACCTCGACGGTCAGCCCGAACCGGTCCAGCAGCTGGGGCCGCAGCTCGCCCTCCTCGGGGTTCATCGTCCCGACGAGCAGGAACCGCGCCGCATGGCGTACGGAGACGCCCTCACGCTCGACGTAGGAGGCACCCATGGCCGCCGCGTCGAGCAGCAGGTCCACCAGGTGGTCGTGGAGGAGGTTGACCTCGTCCACGTACAGGATCCCGCGGTGGGCGTCCGCCAGCAGTCCCGGCTCGAAGGCCTTCACGCCCTCCGAGAGGGCCCGCTCGATGTCGAGCGCGCCGACCAGCCGGTCCTCGGACGCGCCCACCGGCAGCTCGACGGTCCGCGCGGGCCGCGCGACACCCGCCCCGGCCTCGTGCGGCCCGTCCGGGCACGCCGGATCGGGCGCCGCCGGGTCGCACGAGAACCGGCACCCGGCCACGACCGGGACCTCGGGCATGAGGGCGGCCAGGGCGCGCACGGCGGTGGACTTGGCAGTGCCCTTCTCCCCGCGCACGAGGACGCCGCCGACGGCCGGGCTGACGGCGTTGAGCAGCAGCCCGAGCCTCAGATCGTCCTGCCCGACGATGGCGGTGAAGGGATACGGCGTACTCACAGGGCCTCCTCGTTCACAGAAACATCAGTGCCGGACCCCGGGGCCCGGGGCGACAAGTCGTTCCGGGGCGATCCCGGCCCGTCCGGGGACCGAGGACCCGGTTCCGGGGCAGAGCCCCGGTCACGGGAAGGGCCGGGGCGGGGAACCAGCCCCGCCGAAGGCGCCCCGGCCCCCGGTGCCCCCGGCGGCACGAACGGCAGCCCCGACGGCGCCCCCGACTCGATCAACCGCCACAACGCGTCCGTGTCCGCGTGTTCTTCGATCAGATCCCCCAGCCGGTCCAGCTGCTCCTCCCGCAGCGCCGCGAAACTCGTGTCCGGCGCGGCCGTGAACCGCCGCCCGGAAGCCCGTGCCACCTCACCCAGGAACGCCCGCCGGAACGCGTCGCTCTCCAGCGACCCGTGCCAGTGCGTCCCCCACACCGCGCCCACCCGGCACCCGTCCAGGAAGGGCTCACCGCCGCGCACCTCGGCGACGCCGTGATGGATCTCGTACCCCTCCACCGGCTCACCGAGCGCCGAACCCGTCGGCCGGGCCAGCACCTTCTCCCGGCCGAAGCGCACCCGCACCGGCAGCAGGCCCAGCCCCTCGACCAGCCCCGCCCGGGACTCCACCTCGTCATCGATCGACTCGCCCAGCACCTGGAACCCGCCGCAGACGCCCAGCACCGGACGCCCCTCGGCGGCCCGCCGCCGCAACGCGTCGGCCAGACCCCGTTCCCGCAGCCAGGCCAGCGCCCTGACGGTGCCACGGGTACCGGGCACGACCACCAGGTCCGCGTCGGACAGCTCCTCCGCCCGGTCCACGAAGCGCACCACCACACCCGGTTCGGCGGCCAGCGCGTCCACATCGGTGAAGTTCGACATCAGCGGCACCGCGCACACCGCGACCCGCAGCACGTCCTCGCCGTGCGGAGGCGCGACGACCGACTCCCGTACGGTGCCGCGCATCGACACCCGCAGCCCGTCCTCCTCGTCGATGCCCAGTCCGTGGGCGTACGGCAGGACCCCGTAGGTACGCCGCCCGGTGAGCCCGTGCAGCATGTCCAGCCCCGGCTCCAGCAGCGACACGTCGCCGCGGAACTTGTTGACGAGGTACCCGGCCACCAGGGACTGGTCCTCGGCGCTCAGCAGGGCCGTCGTGCCGAAGAACGAGGCGAACACCCCGCCCCGGTCGATGTCCCCGACGACCAGCACGGGGAAGCCGGCGGCCCGCGCGACGCCCATGTTCACGATGTCGGTGCGCCGCAGGTTGATCTCGGCGGGGCTCCCCGCCCCCTCGCAGATGACGGCGTCGTACGCGCCCCGCAGCTGCTCCAGACAGTCCACGACCGTCCCGAACAACGCCTCCTGGCGCCCGCCGTGGTAGCCGCGCGCACTCATCTCGCCGACCGGCCTGCCCATCAGGACCACCTGGCTGGAGCGGTCGCCGCCGGGCTTGAGCAGCACCGGGTTCATCAGGGCGGTCGGCTCCACCCGGGCGGCCTGCGCCTGCATCGCCTGGGCGCGGCCGATCTCCGCGCCCTCGCGGGTGACGAAGGAGTTCAGCGACATGTTCTGCGCCTTGAACGGAGCGACCCTCACCCCCTGGCGCACCAGCCACCGGCAGATCCCCGCCGTGACGACGCTCTTGCCCGCGTCCGAGGTGGTCCCCGCCACCAGCAGCCCGCCGCTCATGCCCGCCCTCTCCGTCCCGTGCGTCCCGCACGCCCCAGGTGTCCCACTGCCAACCGCCCGGCCACACACACCCCGAGGGCCAGCACACTCACCCTTCGGGAGAGCCGCACCGCGCGTTCCACGTCCTCGACCCGCACGTCCCGCCCGCTCTCCCCGTTGAGTACGGGCCGGTGCTCGACCCGCCCGCCGTACGCCAGGGTCCCGCCCAGCCGTACGCCCAGCGCACCGGCGAAGGACGCCTCCACCGGGCCCGCGTTGGGGCTCGGATGCTTCCCCGCGTCCTTCCGCCAGGCACGTACCGCCTGCGCGGGACGCCCGCCGGCGGCCACGGCGAGCGCGGCGGTGAGCCGGGCACCGGGCCAGCCGGCCAGGTCGTCGAGCCGGGCGGAGGCCCAGCCGTAACGGCGGTGGCGCGGTGACTTGTGGCCGACCATGGCGTCGAGCGTGTTGACGGCCCGGAAACCGACCAGACCCGGCACTCCGCCCAGCGCACCCCACACCAGGGCGCCCACCACGGCGTCGGAGGTGTTCTCGGCGACGGACTCCACCACCGCGCGGGCGATCGCCGGCCCGTCCAGGGAGTGCGGGTCGCGGCCGCACAGGTGCGGCAGCCGCTCGCGGGCCAGATCGACGTCACCGGCGGCGAGCGCGCCGCCGATGGCCCGGGCCTCGCGGCCCAGGGAGGTGCCCCCGACGACGGACCAGGTGGCGGCGGCGGTCAGCGCCACGGCGGCGGCGGGACGGCCACGCACCGCACGGGCGGCCAGCGCCGCGCCACCGGCGGCGCCTCCGGCGCAGACCAGGGTGTGCAGGGCGCCCCAGCCGCGGTGATCGCGCCACAGCCGGTCCTCGACGCCCGCAGCGGCACGCCCGAAGGCGGCCACGGGGTGGCCCCGGCGGGGATCACCGAGCAGCAGGTCGCCGATCAGACCGGCAGCGGCGCCGTACGCGAAGATGCGGTCGGCTCGCACGGTTCAGCCGGCCGTCGCGCCTCGTAGGGCGGACGGCACAAGGGGCGGGGGAACCGACGCACGGCGGCCGGGCATGGCAGATGTCCTCACTCAGGGTCCGCGCCCTGGTTCGACGTGACCGGCGACGAGAGTCTCCTGGCTTCCGGATCGGCAGTTCCCCCGGCCTTCCAGCCCGCGGTGGCGGGCCGTGACTTCCGTGTGGGGGACTGCTCCCCGGTGACAGTGGCGGGACCGCGCCGGATTCGCACCGGCTTCCTCTGCTGCCGCCGTACTTGGCCACGGCAGTCCACCACGCCCCCCGAACACCCGTCAACCTGCCGCTGACCTGCGGGGCCGAGTGTGCGCAGACGCACACCGGGCCGGACGCACGGCAGGTGCGTCCGGCCCGGTGGGAAGGGCGGGTGGAAGGGCGGGCGGGTCAGGCCACGATCAGATAGATCCCGTAGGCGACCGCCGCCGCGCACAGCGCGAAGCAGGCGTACGCACCGGCGCGCGCCCGTACCGGGGAGGCCGCGCCCTGTGCGGGCGACGCCTGCTTGGCGAGGGCGACGATGCCGAGGCTGAAGAGGCCGACCAGCGCGACGGTGACGACGAGACTGACGCCGAAGACGGAGGCGAGTGCTGCCCAGTCGATGTTCATGCGGATCTGTCCTTACACCGTGGCCGGTCGGGGCGGGTCGGCGGGGGCCTCGGAGGAGGGGGCCGGGGCCGGGATGGTGGTCTTGAGCTCCGGCACGCCCATGCCGACGGGCGGCGGGCTGACGGCGGCGATGGCGGTGGTGACGACGCCCGCGGGCTCGGCGTCGGCGGCGGTGACGTTGGTGTGGTCGACCGGCTTGCGGCGCGACAGCATCCAGATGGCGCCGGAGCCCGCGACGAGCAGCACCGCCACCACGGCGACGCCCCAGGGACCCTGCTTGGTCAGGAACTCCGCTCCGGCACCGACCAGTCCGGCGGCCGGCAGCGTCAGGCCCCAGGCGACGAACATCCGGGTGGCGGTGGACCAGCGGACCACGCCCCCCTTGCGTCCCAGGCCCGCGCCCATCACGGCGCCGGAGCAGGACTGGGTGGTGGAGAGGGAGAAGCCGAGGTGCGAGGAGGCCAGGATGACCGTGGCCGCGCTGGTCTGGGCGGCGAAGCCCTGCGGCGGCCGGAGTTCGGTGAGGCCGCTGCCCATGGTGCGGATGATGCGCCAGCCGCCGAGGTAGGTCCCCATCGCGATGGCGAGACCGGCGGAGGCGATGACCCACACCGGCGGGTTGGAACCGGGGGCGAGGACGCCGCCGGTGACCAGGGCCAGGGTGATGATGCCCATCGTCTTCTGCGCGTCGTTCGTGCCGTGGGCGAGCGAGACGAGCCCGGCCGAGGCGATCTGTCCGGCCCGGTAGCCCTTGGCCGTCGACTTCAGCTGGGCCTCGTCGGTGATGTTCCGGTTGATGCGGTACGTCAGCTTCGTGGCCAGCAGGGCGGCCACACCGGCGACGAAGGGGGCCGCGATCGCGGGCAGCAGGACCTTGGTGACGACGGTGCCGCCGTTGATCGAGGACCAGCCGGCCGACATGACCGCGGCGCCGATGAGGCCGCCGAAGAGTGCGTGGGAGGAGCTGGAGGGCAGGCCGACCAGCCAGGTCAGCAGATTCCACAGGATGGCGCCGACGAGCGCCGCGAAGATGACCTCGGTTCTGAGGCCGTTCTCGTTGACGATGCCGCCGGAGATCGTCTTGGCGACCTCCACCGACAGGAAAGCGCCGACCAGGTTGAGAACGGCGGACATGGCCACCGCGGTCTTCGGCTTGAGGGCACCGGTCGAGATGGTGGTGGCCATCGCGTTGGCGGTGTCATGGAAACCGTTCGTGAAATCGAACACGAGAGCTGTTACGACCACAATCGCAAGCAGCAGGGTGATGTGTTCCATTTACCCAGGCAATCGTTCGGCGTCATTGGCAGTTGGAACGTAGGCAAGCTGGGTGAACGGAAGATGAACTGGGCAGGGCGCTGTGGTGACCCCAAGCGTGCGGCGGCATTCCGTTTGTGCGCTCGGGAGGCGCCCGGCCCCTCCTGGTGCGGTGCGGGACCTGGCCTTTGCCCGGCCTTGGCGAACTCTTGGCGAAGGGTCTTTGTCCCGTTCGAGACTGTTGGGGAGACTTCTCTCACCCCCTGGCTACGATCCCCGCATGACGGACCGACGGCAGGACACGATCGCACAGGCATGGGAGGACGTCCTCGCGACGGCCCGCAGGACCGCCGCGGAGGGGCTGGTCGTCGGCACCTCGGGCAACGTCTCGGCCCGGGTCGGCGACGTCGTCCTGGTCACCCCCAGCGGAGTGCCCTACGACCGGCTCACCCCCGGCGACACGGTCGGCGTCGACCTGGACGGCCGCCAGGTGATCGGCCGTCTCGCCCCCACCAGCGAACTCCCCCTCCACCTCGCCGTGTACCGCGCCACCACCGCGGCCGCCGTCGTGCACACCCACGCCGTCCACGCCACCGCCGTCTCCACCCTCGTCACCGAGGTCCCGGCGGTGCACTACGCCACCGCCCTGCTCGGCGGCCCCGTCCGCACCGCCGCCTACGCCCGCTACGGCACCCGCGAACTCGCCGGCCACATGCTCGACGCCCTCCGCGACCGCACCGGCTGCCTCCTGCGCAACCACGGGACCGTCACCTACGGCGACTCCCTCGACCAGGCCTTCGAGCGCACCGCCCAGCTGGAATGGCTGTGCCGGCTCTGGCTGACCGCGAGCTCCGTGCCCGGCCACCGCCCGTCCCTGCTCTCCCCGGACCAGCTGCGCGACGTCCAGGACGCCCTCGAGGGCTACGGACAGCCCGGCTGAGCTCCCGCCCGGACGAAGACCCGGGCACCGGACGGCCCGGCCCACTGGCAACGCGGCCCCCGGCCCGCGAGACTGGGGCGATGCGCCCGGCAACAGCGACGGCAGCAGCCGTCACCACGATCCTCGGCATCGGCACGGCAGCGGTCGCGGCCGGCCGGTACGCCAGCGACGCCGCCCTCGCGGGGGGCCCGCACCCCTTCCCCGGCGACCGCAGGCTCACCGTCCACGCCACCGCCGCCGGACAGGTCACCCTGACCCGCTCCTTCGCGGCCCTGCGCCCCGGCACGTACGGACTGGCGGGCCGCGACGTCCACGCCATCGTCGGCCCGGTCCTCGGGCAGGGGCCGGACGGCTCCGCCGACACCGTCGTGCGCCGCCTGGAACGGGTCACCCGGGGCAGCCTGGAACCGGGCGCCAAGGTCCGCCTCACCCCGCAGCTGCACAGCGGCGACCCCCTGGACGGGCTCGGCCTCGCCTACGAGGACGTCGAGATCCCCGGTGAGCTGGGGGCCCTGCCCGGCTGGTTCCTCCCCGGCGACCGCGACACCTGGGTTATCACCGTGCACGGCCTCGGGACCACCCGCGAACAGCCGATGAACGTACTGGCCTTCCTGGAGTCCCAGCGGCTCCCCGTGCTGAACCTGGCCTACCGCGGCGACGCCGGCGCCCCCCGGTCGCCCGACGGACTGGCCCACCTCGGCGAGTCCGAGTGGCGCGACCTCGACGCCGCCATCCGCCACGCCGTACGCCACGGGGCGAAGAGCGTCGTCGTCCACGGCTGGTCCACCGGTGCCTCGATGGCCCTGCACGCCGCCGTCAACTCCGCGCTCCGCGACCGCATCGCCGGTCTCGTCCTGGACTCCCCGGTCATGGACTGGCAGGTCACCCTGCGCGCCCTGGCGGGCGCCTGCGGCGTACCGGCCGCGCTGCTGCCCCTCGCCGTCCGCGCCGCGCAGGGCCAGACCGGCCTGCACGGCGCCCCGCTGATGGACACCTCGGTGCCCACGGCCCTGCACGCGCCGACCCTGATCTTCCACGGCCCCGACGACACCCTCGCCCCCTGGCAGCCGTCCCGCGAGCTCGCCGCCCGCCGCCCCGACCTCGTCACCCTGCACCCCGTGGCGGACGCCCAGCACGGGGCGATGTGGAACGTCGACCCGGCCGACTACGAGGAGATCCTCCGGCGCTTCCTCACGCCCCTGATGTGAGCGGATGGGACGGAACGGCCCGGTTGGTGACGGGCCGGCGGACCGTCCCGTGACGCCGGATCCGGGCTCCGTTTGGGCTTTCGGGCCGTCAGAGGCAAGACTGCTCCCGTGACGTCCCGTACTCCGCGCGACTCCAGGCTGCGACTTGTCCGCCCGCGACCCCTTGCCACCGCCCGCAAGGCCGTGACCACCCGGCGCACCAGGCCGGCCCCCCGCCCGCCCGAGGGCACCCCGGCACCCGCCGAACTGGCCCGCCAGGCGAGAGCCGTGCTGGCCGACGCCGTACGAATCGCCCGCTGGGCCGCCGACGGCGCGGGCCCGGGCACCGCCACGCTCGCGACCCAGGCCCTGGAACGGGCCGCGGCCGCCATGGAACTGTCCCCGGCCCAGGTACGGGCCGGCTGGGACCGGGCCAGGCTCGCGGGGCTGATCGAACTGCACGGCGACACCGCGCGCCCCGGCTGGCGGCTACGCGCGTGGAACCGCGACGACTCCGCCGTACTGCGCGGCTGGGTGGCGCTCTTCGACGCCTGGTCGCTGGTGCACCCCTCGCCCGAGGGCATCGAGGCCACCGCCGTCGCCGAAGCCGTCGAGGCCGTCCCCCAGGTCCTCTCCCTCCTCCAGCTCTCCGCGGGCCCCGTCCCCGTGCCCGCCCTCCTCGACCTCCTCGGCCAGCGCGTCGCGGAACTCCACGAGGAGCGGTGCGAGGTGCCCTACGGGCCGCGGGAGCAGCCGGCCCCGGCGACCACCGAGACCTCGGCGGACCTCAACGCGCTGCTGCTCGACTGGGCGCTGGAAGGACTCGCCGCCGTCGGAGCCCTCACGCTCGGCGCGGGGAACGCCACCCTCACCCCCCTCGGAAACTGGGCGGTCTGGGTCAAGCTCGAACAGATCTGTGTGGCCGCCCAGAGCCCGGCCGGCAACATCGAGCAGCCCGCCGCCGACATGCTGCTCGGCTGCGCCCGGCTCACCCCGGGACCGGCCCGCGCCGAATACCGGGCCTGGCTCGCCGCCCGCCCCGTCGGCAGCGCCGTGACCGAGCTCCTCGCCGTCGCCCGCGGCGAGGACGCCCTGCTGCGCGGCCTGGCCTTCGAGGCGCTGCGTGTCGTCGGCGCCCCCGCCGAGCCCGTGGTCCGGTCGGTGGTCACCGAGGCGCCCCTGCGCCCCTACGCGCTGCTCTGGCTCGCCGAGTACGAGGGCGCCGACCCGGACGACGCCCAGGACGTCCTCAGCCGCGAGGAGGCGACCTGGCTCTGGGTGGACACCGCGGCCGCCGTCGCCGACCACGGCGAGACCGGACTGCTGGTCCGCCACCTGGACTCCGCCGTGCAGGGCACCGTCCCGGCGCTCCTGGACGAGGTACGGGCCGTGGGGCACCCGCGCACCGTGCAGGTGCTGGTGGCCCTCGCGGCGGCCCACCCCGACCCGGCCCTCGCCAAGGCCGTCCGCCGCGCGGCCTTCCAGGTGCACACCGGCGGCGCCTGACCCGGGGGCGCGGGGCACGGAGATCCCGGGGGAGCGGTCAGCCCGTGGCCCCCGGGGCGTACGTCCCGAAGCTCCACACGTTGCCCTCCGCCGAGGTGATCTCCGTCTCGGTCTCGTACCGGCCACCGACAACGCCCGTGCGCGCGGCCCCGGATCACCGGAAGGTGTCGCAGCGGCTCGCGTCCCCGGTACGGAAGCCGGTGGTGAACCACTGCTCGCGCTGGGCGGACGAACCGTGCGTCCAGGACTCCGGGTGCACGCCGCCCTGGAACTTCTCCTGGATCCGGTCGTCCCCGACCGCCGCCGCCGCGTCCAGCCCGTCCTGGATGTCCGCCTCGGTCAGCTCGGTGATCAGGGGGTGCCCGGACTCGTCCCGCGTGGTCGTCGCGTGGTTCGCCCAGACACCCGCGTAGCAGTCGGCCTGGAGCTCCACCTTCACGGAGGCGCTGTCGGCGCCCTGCCGCCCGTCCCCCGCCCGGTCGAGCGTCCCCAGCTGGTCCTGCACGTGGTGGCCGTACTCGTGCGCCACCACGTACGCCTCGGCGAACGGACCGCCGCCGGCCCCGTACGTCGTACGCAGCTCGTCGAAGAAGCCCAGGTCCAGATAGACCTGCCGGTCACCCGGGCAGTAGAACGGCCCGACCGCCGAGGTCGCGGCCCCGCAGGCGGTGGAGACCCGGTCGGCGAACAGCACGGTCTTCGCCGGGGTGTACGTCTCGCCGGCGCGGTCGAACTCCTGGCGCCAGTAGTCCTGCACGTTGTTGACCACCGCCACCGTGCGGCAGTCGTCCCGGGAGTTCGCGTCCGAGCCCTTCAGGCAGCTGCGCTGGACCCGCTCGGCCGAGGACGCGCTCGGCTCCGCCGCCGGATCGCCCGAGGAGAGGCCCAGCTGGTCGGGGCCCACCCCGAAGAACAGTCCCAGGACCAGCGCGACGATGCCCACGACCCCGCCGCCCACCGTGACCCTGCCGCCGGGGACACGGCTGCCGCGCACATCGCTGACCTCGGACGTGTCCAGATCGGCGTCGTCGTCGAACCGCACGGTCGCACCACCTCCGCCTGGCCGCGGGCCGTCCGCCGCCCTGCGCCGAGTATCCCGTTTCCGGCGGAACAATCCCCTGTCCCGTGCCGTCGGGCGGGTCAGAGGCACCCGGAAAAGCGAGTGGACAACGCCGGTAGAATGACCTCATGGCATTCCTCCCAGTGCATGAGTAACGGCGTCGAGTCGTGAGTCCGTAACCACCCTTCCGCCGTCCATACCGCTCTGGAGTTTTCCGTGATCACCGCTTCCGGCATCGAGTTGCGTGCCGGCGCCCGCATCCTCATCGAGTCCGCCTCCTTCCGCATCGCCAAGGGCGACCGCATCGGCCTCGTCGGCCGCAACGGCGCGGGCAAGACCACGCTCACCAAGTGCCTCGCCGGTGAGGGCACCCCGGCCGCCGGCACCATCACGTGCTCCGGCGAGGTCGGCTACCTCCCGCAGGACCCGCGCACCGGCGACCTCGACGTCCTGGCCCGCGACCGCATCCTCTCGGCCCGCGGCCTCGACGAGATCCTGCGCAAGATGCGGGAGAACGAGGAGCGGATGGCCAACGGCAAGGGCGCCACCCGTGAGAAGGCGATGAAGAGGTACGAGCGCCTGGAGACGGAGTTCCTCACCAAGGGCGGATACGCCGCCGAGGCCGAGGCCGCCACCATCGCCGCCGCGCTCAGCCTCCCCGACCGGGTGCTCGGCCAGCCGCTGCACACGCTCTCCGGCGGTCAGCGCCGCCGCGTGGAGCTCGCCCGCATCCTCTTCTCGGACGCCGACACCCTGCTCCTGGACGAGCCGACCAACCACCTGGACGCCGACTCCATCGTCTGGCTGCGCGACTACCTCAGGAACTACCGCGGCGGCTTCGTCGTCATCTCCCACGACGTCGAACTGGTCGAGACGGTCGTCAACAAGGTGTTCTACCTGGACGCCAACCGCTCCCAGATCGACATCTACAACATGGGCTGGAAGCTCTACCAGCAGCAGCGCGAGGCCGACGAGAAGCGCCGCAAGCGCGAGCGCCAGAACGCCGAGAAGAAGGCCGCGGCCCTCAACTCGCAGGCCGACAAGATGCGCGCCAAGGCCACCAAGACCGTCGCCGCCCAGAACATGGCCAAGCGGGCCGAGCGCCTGCTCTCCGGCCTGGAGGCGGTCCGGGTGTCGGACAAGGTCGCCAAGCTCCGCTTCCCGGAGCCCTCCCCGTGCGGCAAGACGCCGCTGATGGCCGAGGGCCTCTCCAAGTCCTACGGCTCGCTCGAGATCTTCACCGATGTGGACCTCGCCATCGACAAGGGCTCCCGGGTCGTCATCCTCGGCCTCAACGGCGCGGGCAAGACGACACTGCTGCGCCTCCTCGGCGGCGCCGAGAAGCCGGACACCGGCCAGGTCATCGAAGGCCACGGACTGAAGCTCGGCTACTACGCGCAGGAGCACGAGACCCTCGACCCGGAGCGCACCGTCCTGGAGAACATGCGCTCTGCGGCGCCCGACCTCGACCTCGTCGAGGTCCGCAAGACGCTCGGCTCGTTCCTCTTCTCCGGCGACGACGTCGACAAGCCCGCCGGAGTGCTCTCCGGCGGTGAGAAGACCCGGCTCGCGCTGGCGACGCTCGTCGTCTCGTCCGCCAACGTGCTCCTCCTCGACGAGCCCACCAACAACCTCGACCCGGCCAGCCGCGAGGAGATCCTCGGCGCCCTGCGCACGTACAAGGGCGCGGTCGTCCTCGTCACCCACGACGAGGGCGCGGTCGAGGCACTCCAGCCGGAGCGGATCATCCTGCTGCCGGACGGTGTCGAGGACCTCTGGGGCGCGGACTACCGCGACCTGGTCGCCCTCGCCTGAGGCCGCGCGAAGGCCGTCGCGCGGCCCGGTGATCCACCCCGTCCGCATCATTCGGCCGAGGTGTGGTCCGTCATCTGAGTGAGGACGTCTCGTACCCCGGAACTACGCCCGGCAGATACCTGCCGGGCGCACCCATATCCGGGCACTACCCCCGTACGGCCCTGACCTGCCCGTTCTTTCCGCCGCCCCGCCCGGACGCCTCCGGAGCCCCATGGAATGGAGCGTTCCGGTTGTGTCGGCCGGAATCAGGGCGGGGAATCGGGTCGTACGGACCTTGCCGAATGGGTGGCCAGGAAGCGCGCTAGGGGTGATCATGAGAGTCCAGAGCGCACTTCCTTGAGGAGGCACGGGTGGCCGAGACTCTGAAGAAGGGCAGCCGGGTTACCGGCGCCGCGCGCGACAAGCTCGCGGCAGACCTGAAGAAGAAGTACGACTCCGGTGCGAGCATCCGGGCGCTGGCCGAGGAAACGGGCCGCTCCTACGGATTCGTCCACCGGATGCTCAGCGAATCCGGTGTCACGCTGCGGGGACGCGGCGGAGCGACACGAGGCAAGAAGGCCGCTTCGGCCTGACGGTGGTGGTCCGGGGCAGGTGGAGGCCGGCCCCGGAGGTCCGCCGGAACACCGGGTGGCCACCCGGCCGACCGTGAGGTCGTCCGGGTGGTTACTGTTCAGTCACTTATCAGTACGTGCTGACTGCACCCGATCCGGAGGCGCCCCATGACCTCGCACGACTCTGTGCTCGACAAGGACGGCGTACGGCTCACCGTCGACGACGCGGTCGCCACGGTGACGCTCACCAACCCGGCCAAGCGCAACGCTCAGTCTCCCGCTCTGTGGCGGGCGTTGACCGAGGCCGGCCGGGCGCTGCCCGGCAGCGTCCGGGTGGTCGTGCTGCGCGGCGAGGGCAAGTCCTTCTCCGCGGGGCTCGACCGGCAGGCGTTCACCCCGGAAGGGTTCGACGGCGAGCCGTCCTTCCTCGACATGGCACGCGGGCCGCAGGACGAGCTCGACGCGACCATCGCCGCGTACCAGGAGGCGTTCACCTGGTGGCGCCGCAACGACCTCGTGTCGATCGCGGCCGTCCAGGGCCACGCCATCGGCGCCGGCTTCCAGCTCGCCCTCGCCTGCGATCTGCGGATCGCCGCCGACGACGTGCAGTTCGCCATGCGTGAGACCAGCCTGGGCCTCGTCCCCGACCTCACGGGTACCCACCCCCTGGTGAACCTGGTGGGATACGCCCGCGCGCTCGAGATCTGCGCCACCGGCCGCTTCGTGCACGCCGACGAGGCCGAACGCACCGGCCTGGCCAACCTCGTGGTCCCGGCCGACCAGCTCGACGCGGCGGCCCAGGACCTGGCCGCCGCGCTGCTCGCCGCCCCGCGCGACGCCGTGGTGGAGACCAAGGCCCTGCTCGCCGGCGCCGCCTCCCGCACCTACGAGGAGCAGCGCAGCGCCGAGCGGGCCGCGCAGGGCCGCCGGCTCCGTGACCTGGCGGGCATCAGCGACTGACTTCGCCGCGCCCCTGCCCCGTACCTCCCGGGCAGGGGTCAGTCCCGGTCCACCACGGCCGTGACCAGCACGGCGACCGTCGGGCCGCCCTCCACGGCCGCGGCGACCGCCCCGCGTACCGCCCGGGCCACGTCGAGGGCCCGGTGGTCCGAGGCCGTCGCGAGCTCCACCCGGACATGGCCGTCCGTGACGTGCACCGCGCTGCCCAGCACCCGGGTCAGCGACACGACCCCGGGCACCCCGGCAGCCGCCGCCCCCGCGGCCCCGTCCGGCTCGGCGGGACGGATGTCCACGGGCTCCGGCCGTGCCGGTGCGGGCTGCTCATCGAGCAGCTCCGTCACCTTCAGGTCCACCTCCTCGACCTCCAGCCCGAGCCGCGTCGCCGCCGCCGTCGCCAGGGCCGCCCGCAACGCCTGGGCCGTCGCGTGCAGCGGGTGCCGTGCCGTGGTCGCGAAACCGGCCTCGATCCGCAGCGGTCCGGGCGGCAGCGCGCTGGGCGGCGCCGGCACCGCGGGCGTACGGGAGTTCTCCGGGTCGGCCGGGGCGATCCTCAGCCGGCCCAGCACCGTGCCCGTGTCCACCGCCGTCCCTCTCAGTACGGCCTCGGCCGCACGTTCGGCGATCCATGCTCCGTCGTCGGCCCCACCCAGCGGCAGCAGTCGGCCCAGGCCGAGCCTCTGGCGTACCGCCGCGGTCCATCCGTCTGCCCGAAGAGGGCCCTCAGCCGTTGTCATTCCCCCAGCCTGCCGTATCCACGGCGCGGGACCGGGCAAGCGCACTTACGGTGGGCAACAGAAGTCAACCTTGCCCCCCGAAGGGAAGAGCGGCGATGACCGAGACCCCACAGCGGAACCGGCCCGACCACCCCGGCAGCGCGTCCGGAGGGGACGACGGCAGGGGGAGTTCCCTGAGCAAGCGCGGCGGCGGAGCCCCCGCCGGCCGAGGCCGCACCACCATCGCCGACGGAGTCGTCGAGAAGATCGCCGGAATGGCGGCGCGTGACGTCATGGGTGTCCACGCGATGGGCAGCGGCATCTCCCGCACGTTCGGCGCCGTCCGCGACCGGGTCCCCGGCGGCGGCAAGTCCGTGACCCGCGGAGTCAAGGCCGAGGTCGGCGAGTCCCAGGCAGCCCTCGACCTGGAGATCGTCGTCGAGTACGGCGTGGCGATCTCCGACGTCGCCGGCGAGGTCCGGGAGAACGTCATCGCGGCCGTCGAGCGTATGACCGGCCTGGAGGTCGTCGAGGTCAACATCGCCGTCAGCGACGTCAAGCTTCCCGACGAGGACGACGACGAGGACGAGTCCGAGTCACGCGTCCAGTAGTCCTCACCCCGAGGCAGTTGAGGAGCACAGATGAGCATGGCTGTGGTCGGCCTGATCGCCGGCATGGCGCTCGGCTTCGCCGGGTACTTCGGCGGATTCGGCGCATTCCTGCTGGTCGCCGCACTGGGTGCGGTCGGCTTCGTCGCCGGCCGGTTCCTGGACGGTGACCTGGAGCCCGGCGACTTCTTCCGGAGTCGCGAGCGCGGCGACCGGCGACGGTGACGGCGGTGACGGCGACGAAGGGCCGGGTCGCCGCGGCGGAGCGCGGGCAGACCCGGATCGCCGACCGGGTCGTCGCGAAGATCGCCGCGCAGGCGGCGAAGGAAGCCGTCGGCCCGTCGCCCGGGGACGCGTCCGCGCCCCGGGCGACGGTCAGCGTGCACCGGGACACCGCCCGGGTGCACGTCAGTCTCGAACTCGGCTATCCGAGTGACATCGGCCGCCGGTGCGGGGCGGTGCGTCGCCGTGTGACCGAACGGGTGGAGACCCTGGCGGGCATGGACGTACCCGAGGTGGCGGTGCAGGTCGAGCGGCTGCACGCCGTGGACACGGGTGCCGGAGCGGAGGGGAACGGCCGATGAGCGAACCCCATGACCCGCAGGACGGCACCCGGCGCCTGCCCACGACCGGTGCCGAACAGCAGGAAGCGCCCTCCGGTGACGTGCTGGAGGCCGAACGGGACGCGGACGGCCCGGCCTCCGAGCCCGATGCCGGGCCGGAACGTTCCGGCGGGCGGGCGCGCCGCTTCCGGTCCGGGCGCCGGATCCCCTCCGCGCTGGCGGCCCTGGTCCTTCTCGGAGCCGCCGGCCTCCTGCTCTACGACATCGCGGCGGTACGGGCCGACCACCCCGCCATGCAGTGGCGGCGCACGCTCGCCGACGAACTGGCGACCCGTCGCATCGACGACGTGTGGGTGCTCGCGGGATCCGCGGCGGCGGCCGCCATCGGCCTCTGGCTGCTCCTGCTCGCGCTCACCGCCGGGCTGCGTTCGCTGCTGCCGATGCGCCGCGAGCACGCCGGTGTGCGGGCGGCACTCGACCGGGAGGCCGCCGCACTCGTGCTGCGCGACCGCGCGGTCGAGGTGGCCGGGGTGCAGTCCGTGCGGGTGAAGGTACGGCGCCGCAAGGCGGCCGTGTCCGCGGTCTCGCACTTCCGTGAACTCGACGAGGTCCGGGACGACCTGGACACCGCACTGCGCTCGGGCATCGAGGAGCTGGGTCTCGCCAAGCCACCCCGGCCGTCCGTGCGTGTCCGTCGGCCGAAGAAGGGGTGAGCCGCGTGATCGGAAAGGTCAACCGGGTACTGCTCGGCCTGGTGGGGCTGATCCTGCTGGTCGTCGGTGGCGGCGTCCTCGTCACCGGGCTCGGGGTCTCCCTGCCGTCCTGGTGGCCCTTCGACGGCAAGGGCGACGTCCTGCTCAGCAAGGGCGACCGCGGCCGGTGGCGGGACGAGGGCTGGTGGTGGCCCGTTGTCATCGCGGTCCTCGCGGTCCTGGTGCTCCTGGCCCTGTGGTGGCTGCTGGCCCAGCTGCGCAGGGCCCGGCTGTCCGAGGTGCTGATCGACAGCGGTGACGGGGAAGGCGCGGTGCTCCGCGGCAAGGCCCTGGAGAGCGCGCTGGGCGACGACACGGCCGGGCTGGACGGGGTGGCCGACTCCAAGGTCCGGCTGGCCGGCCGGCGGAGGGCGCCCGAGGCCCGTATCCGGCTGCTGATGGAACCGCACGGAGCACCGGCGAAGGTGCTGCGCGAGCTGTCCGACGAGGCGCTCGCCCACGCGCGGTCCTCGGCCGGCCTGGACGAACTGCCGGCCGAGGTACGGCTCAAGGCGGTCAAGCACCGTGCGGAGCGGGTGACCTGACGGCCCACCCCGCACGGGGCGTCAGAAACCGTGCCGGGAACCTCCGTCGACCGGGACCATGATGCCCGTCAGATACGACGCCGCGGGGGAGAGCAGGAAGGCCGCGGTCTTCCCGAACTCCTCCGGGGTGCCGTAGCGGCGCAGCGGGATGCGCGCCTCGTTGGCCGTACGGGCCGCCTCCGCGTCACCGGACAGGGCGTCCAGCTCGCGGACCCGGTCCGTGTCGATGCGGGCCGGCAGGACCCCGACGACCCGGATGCCGAGCGGGCCCAGCTCGTCGGCGAGGGACTTGGCGAAGCCGGCGAGTCCGGGGCGCAGACCGTTGGAGATGGTCAGACCGGCGATCGGCTCGTGCACGGAACCGGACAGGACGAAGCCGATGACACCGCCCTCACCGAGTGCGGCGGCGGCCGTGCGGGCCAGCCGGACGGCCCCCAGGAAGACCGACTCGAAGGCCGACTGCCACTGGTCGTCGGTGTTGTCCGCGACGAAACCGGGAGCGGGGCCGCCGACGCTGATGAGGATGCCGTCCAGCCGGCCGAAGCGTTCCTTCGCCGTGTCCACCAGGCGCTGCGCGGCCGACGGGTCGGCGTTGTCGGCGACGACGCCGACGGCGTCCTCGCCCAGCTCGTCGGCGGCCGCCGTGACCCCCTTCTCGTCCCGGCCGGAGACGATCACCTTCGCGCCGTCCGCGGCCAGGGCGGTCGCCGTGGCGTTGCCCAGCCCGCGGCTCGCACCGGTGACGATGTACACGCGGTCCTTCAGTCCAAGATCCATGGCCCTATCCTGCCGTCTCGTGCAGTGCGAGGTCGACCGCGCTGTTGACCAGTCCGATGTGGCTGAAGGCCTGGGGGAAGTTGCCCAGCTGGCGCCCGGCCGCCGTGTCGTACTCCTCGGCGAGCAGACCCACGTCGTTGCGCAGGGAGAGCAACTCATCGAAGAGTTCCTCGGCCTCCTGCTTGCGGCCGGTGCGCAGCAGTGCGTCGACCAGCCAGAAGGAGCAGACGACGAAGGCTCCCTCCTCGCCCGGCAGACCGTCCACGGAGGCGCCCTCGGTGCTGTACCGGCGGACCAGGCCGTCGGAGGCGAGTTCCGCGCGGACGGCGTCGACCGTGCCGACGACCCGGGGATCGTCGGTCGGCAGGAAGCCGGTCCGCACGATGAGCAGGACCGAGGCGTCCAGCTCCTGTGAGCCGTAGTACTGGGTGAAGGTGTTCCGCTCGGGGTCGTAGCCGCGTTCGCAGACCTCCGCGTGGACCGCGTCCCGCATCGTCCGCCACCGGTCGGCGTCACCCGGCAGCTGGGGGTTCTCCTCCAGGGTGCGCACCGCGCGGTCGGCGGCCACCCAGGCCATCACCTTGGAGTGCACGAAGTGGCGGCGCTCGCCGCGGATCTCCCACAGTCCCTCGTCCGGCTCGCGCCAGGCGGACTCCAGGAAGCCGAGCAGGCTGAGCTGGAGGTTCCACGCGTGCGGCTTGTCGTCGAGGCCCGCCTCACGGGCCACTCGGAGCGAGTCGATGACCTCGCCGTACACGTCGAGCTGGCGTTGCCGCACGGCCGCGTTGCCGGTGCGGACGGGGCGGGAGTGCTCGTAGCCGTCGAGCCAGGGCAGTTCCGTCTCGGGGAGTCTGCGTTCGCCGGCGAGTCCGTACATGATCTGGAGGTCCGCCGGGTCGCCCGCGACGGCGCGGAGCAGCCAGTTGCGCCAGGCGCGGGCCTCCTCCAGATAGCCGGCCGAGATCATGGCGCCGAGGGTGAGGGTGGAGTCGCGCAGCCAGCAGTAGCGGTAGTCCCAGTTGCGTACGCCGCCGATCTCCTCCGGCAGCGAGGTGGTCAGGGCCGCGACGATGCCGCCGGTGGGGGCGTAGGTGAGGGCCTTCAGGGTGATCAGGGAGCGCATCACGGCCTGCCGGTGCCTGCCGTGGTACGTGCACCGGGCCGCCCACTTCGCCCAGTCGGTCAGGGTGTGTTTCAGCGCCTTGTGCGGGTCGATCAGCTTCGGGCGCGGGGAGTGGGAGGCGTGCCAGGTGAGGACGAACGCCACGGTCTCCCCTTCCTTCACCGTGAAGGAGGAACAGGTGCTGAACTGCTGGCCCCAGGTCTTGACCGGAGGTTCGCTGCGCAGCCAGACCGAGTCGGGCCCCGCGACGGCCACCCGGTGGCCCTGCGAGCGGCGCATCCAGGGGACGACCTTGCCGAAGTCGAAGCGCAGCCGGAGGACGGAGCTCATGTCGACGCTGCCGCTGACGCCCTCGACGATCCGCATCACGTCGGGCGCCTTGTCGCGCTGCGGCATGAAGTCGATGACCTTGACCGTCCCGGTCCGGGTCTCCCAGAAGGTCTCCAGGACCAGCGAGTCGTCCACGTAGGCGCGGCGGGTGCAGGTGTCGGTGGGGCCGGCGCCCTGGGGAGCGATCCGCCAGTGCCCGTTGTCCTCGTCGCCCAGCAGGGCCGCGAAGCAGGCGCCCGAGTCGAAGCGGGGCAGGCAGAGCCAGTCGACGGAACCGTTCCTGCCGACCAGGGCGCCGGTCTGGAGATCGCCGATGAGCGCGTAGTCCTCGATACGTGGTGTCACGTATCGGCGTCTTCCCGAACCGCGGCCCCGCTAAGCAGCGGGAGCGGGGTGAAGGCGTCTCAGGCGGTGGCCGGCTCCGGTTCCCCCGCGGTCTCGCTCTCCTTCGCCTGCTGCTCACGGTCGCGCTTCTCGCGCCGCAGAAGGATGACCCAGCCGACCGGGACGCCCGCGGCGAAGAGCCACCACTGGACGGCGTAAGCCATGTGCGGGCCGATGGAGCCGTCGTCGGGGGCGGCGATCGTCTCCGGGCTGCCGTCGGCCGGTTCGGGGCTCGTGAGCTCGACGTACCCGCCGAGGACGGGGTGGCCGAGCAGGTGTGCCTGCTGGGCGCTGTTGATGAGCATGACCTGGCGGTCCGGCAGGCCGGCCAGGTCCTTGATGCCGCTGGCGCCCGTCGTCTCGTCGGCCTTGAGCCGGCCGGTGACGGTGACCTCACCGGCGGGCGGAGCCGGGACGTCCGGGTAGCCCTCCTGGGTGTCGGCGGCGGGGACCCAGCCGCGGTTGACCAGGACGGTCCCGCCGCCCTTGAGGTCCAGCGGGGTCAGGACCAGGACGCCGATGCGTTCGTCCCGCGAGGTGCGGCGGCGTACGACGACCTCGTGCCGGGTGTCGAAGGTGCCGGTGGCCGTCACCGTCCGCCAGTAGTCGGAGCGCGGGACCGTGTGCCCGGGGGAGGTGAGCCGGGAGACGGGGACCGGGGCGGCTTCGAGGTTCTCGGTGATCAGCGCGTTCTGCTGGACCCGGTGTTCGTGCCGGTGCAGCTGCCAGAAACCCAGTTCGACCATCGTGGGAATCAGGACGAGGACGATGAGGGTGAGGATCACCCACTGCCGGGTCAACAGGAAGCGGTACACCCCATGACCGTACAACCGGGGCCATGGGGTGCGTCACGGAGGGTCCCTGTACGGGCCCGACCGGGCCGTCACACTTTGTCCACGATGCCCGTCCTTCCCTCGGCCCGGGCGCAGTGGCCGCCGCAGTACCAGTGGCCGTCGACCTCGACGCCCTGGCCGATGACCTGGACCCGGCAGTGCTCACAGATGGGCGCCATGCGGTGGATGGCGCAGGAGAAGCAGTCGAAGACGTGCACCGCGCCCTGCGCGTGCACCTCGAAGGACATCCCGTAGTCGTTTCCGCATACCTCGCAACGTGCCATGCGCCACAGGGTGGGATGCCGGGCGGCGGCGGGCGAGCGGATGCCGGGCGAGTCGCGGCCGGTTCACTCCGATGACGGTGACGGGGGCGGCACCGCCACGGACCTGGCCGGGGCCACGTCCCTCAGCAGATGGGTGAAGGCGCTCTCCTCCAGGATCGGCGTGCCGAACGACTTCGCCTTCACCGTCTTCGAGGTCGCCGCGTCCGGGTCGTTGGTGACGAGCAGGCTCGTCAGTCGCGAGACGCTGGTCGCCACGTGCAGACCGGCCTCCACGGCGCGGTCCTCCAGGAGTTCACGGTCGACCGAGGTGTCCCCGGAGAACGCCACCCGCATGCCCTGCACAAGCGGTTTGTCCGACTCGTAGCGTCCCGGGTTGGGGTACGGGCACGCGGGTCGCTTACGGGAGGCGCGCCACGTGCCCTGGCCGCGCGACGGCTGGTAGCCGACGCGCGGGGCGACCGGTGAGTCCGTCCACTCCGTCAGCGGCCGGCACTCCAGCAGCGGCAGCCGCACCCCGCCCCTGGCCGCGGCGTGCAGGCTCGGCCGGAACGCCTCCGCCAGCACCCGCGCGTCGTCCAGGGCGTGGTGGGCGCGCTGCTGGACCACGCCGAAGTGGGCGGCGAGCGATTCCAGCTTGTGGTTGGGCAGCGGGAGACGCAGCTCCTTGGAGAGCGCGATCGTGCACAGCCGCTGCCGCACCGGCGCGGTGATCGCCGCGCGGGCGTACTCCCGGGCGAGCATCGACCAGTCGAACGCCGCGTTGTGGGCGACGAGCACCCGGCCGTCGAGCCGCTCGGACAACTGGGCGGCGACCTCCGGGAAGAGCGGCGCACCCTCCAGGGCCTCGCTGGTGAGTCCGTGGATCCAGACGGGGCCCGGGTCACGTTCGGGGTTGACCAGTGTGTACCAGTGGTCCTCGACGTCGCCCAGCGCGTCCAGACGGTAGACCGCCGCGGACACTATCCGGTCGTCGCGGGCGAGTCCGGTGGTCTCCACGTCGACGACCGCGTACCCCTGGGGGTAGGCGGTCGGCCACGGCGCTGCGGTCTGACGGTCGTCGAGCATGGTCACAGAGAATACGGGCCGCGACTGACACCGCCCTATCCGGGCATCCCGGGCCCGTGAACCGTGAGCGGTCCGGCCGCCGTTGGCACCGGCCGGAGCGGCAGCGACCGCCGGGAGCGGGCCGGCGCCTGCTGCACCGTGACCGTCGCCCGGCCCACGTGGTCGCGGCCGTCGTGCCGACCGGGCTCCGCGCTCACCGCCAGTGAGATGTACGCCGCCTCCAGCGGCCAGTCGCCCGCGGACCGCCCCGGCGTCAGGCCGAACAGCCCCATCCCGCTGTGCGCCGTCGCCACGTACGCGGCGTACCGCTCCTCGAACGCGAGCGCCGCCGCGTCGGGAAGGGGCCGAGCCGGGCGCGTACGTCCTCCACCAGGTCCCGGGTGCGGGCCCCGGCGCGGGTCTGCTCCACGGCCGCGCGGGCGGTGGACGACGGCTGGGCGGTGAGCTGTTCAAGGAGGTGCGCGCGGCAGCGGAGCGGCAGGTCGTCGCAGAGCCCGGGATCCGGGGCGGAGAGTTCCGCGCGCGGCCGCGTCTCGTCCAGGTCCAGGGCGAACAGCCGCTCGGCGGTCAGCTCTCACCGGCCCGTGCGAAGGCGTCCTGTACGGAGGCGAGCGCGGCCAGCCGTTCGTGCTCGGGCAGGTCGGTGTACGAAGCCGTGAGCCGGGTGCCGAGACCCTCGCCGGCCGGTCCGGCTTCGCCTGGCGGGGGAGCGGGCGCACCGGGTCCGGGACCAGCCCGGCGCCCGTTCGCCGCGCCGATGACCGTGGTGGCGGCCAGCCGGAGCAGCGCAACTTCGGTACCGGGCCCGTCCGTTCCCCCCGCCGATGGCGTTCCTGGGCGGAATCCTACGATGCGGCGCTCTTGGTGGAATCTGCCAAACGCTGATGACTCCGCGTCTCACATACTTGTGGGTAACAACGTCTATCCGCCGCCCGCCCGACGGCTCTACGGTGCACGCATGGAGCCGAACCTGCCCGATGTCGTGCTGTGGTCGATCCCGGCCTTCGTCCTGCTGACCGTCCTCGAGATGGTGTCCTACCGGCTGCACCCGGACGACGAGGCCGCCGGGTACGAAGCCAAGGACGCCGCCACCAGCGTCACCATGGGGCTGGGCAGCCTGGTCTTCGACCTGCTGTGGAAGATCCCCGTCGTGGCGATCTACACCGCCCTGTACGAACTGACCCCGCTGCGCGTCCCCGTGCTGTGGTGGACGGTCCTGCTCATGCTGTTCGCCCAGGACTTCTTCTACTACTGGTCGCACCGCGGGCACCACGTCGTCCGGATCCTCTGGGCGTGCCACGTGGTCCACCACTCCAGCCGTAACTTCAACCTCACCACGGCGCTCCGCCAGCCCTGGACCTCGCTGACGTCCTGGCCCTTCTACCTCCCGCTGATCGCCCTCGGCGTCCACCCGGCCGCGCTCGCCTTCTGCTCCTCGGCGAACCTCGTCTACCAGTTCTGGGTGCACACCGAACGCGTCGGCAAGCTGCCCCGCCCCTTCGAGTACGTCCTCAACACGCCGTCGCACCACCGGGTGCACCACGCGTCCCAGGGCGGTTACCTCGACCGGAACTTCGGGGGCATCCTCATCGTCTGGGACCGGCTCTTCGGGTCCTTCGCCGCCGAGGCCGAGCGGCCCGTCTACGGCCTCACCAAGAACATCAGCACCTACAACCCGCTCCGCGTCGCCACCCACGAGTACGCCGCCATCGCCCGCGACGTACGGGCCGCCGGCAGCTGGAGCGAGCGGGCCGGGCGGGTCTTTCGCGGACCGGGGTGGCAGCCCGCCCGGACCGTGGCGCCGGCCGCGCCCGCCCCCCGTGAGGCGTCCGTGCGGCCCGCCGCCGAGCAGGCCCGGTGAGTCCGCGGCCGCGAGCGCCCCGGCTCGTCCGCCCGCTGCTCGTCGCCTTCCTCGCCGCCACCGCCGTCGACCTGGCGGGACTCCTGGCCGGGTCGCACACCGCCCACCTGGTCGCCAAGCCGTTGCTGATGCCGCTGCTCGCCGCCTACGCGGCTGCCCGCGGCGGTCCCCGGCTGCTCGTCGCCGCGCTGCTGTGCGGCTGGGGCGGGGACGTGCTGCTGATGCCCGGCGCGGACGCCGCGTTCCTCGCCGGGATGGGGCTCTTCGCCGCGGGCCACGTCTGCTACCTCCGGCTCTTCGGCCGCGCCCGCGCGTCCCTCCCCGCGGGTCTCGGGTACGCGGCGGCCCTCGCCGTCCTCCTCGTACTCCTGTGGTCGGACCTGCCGGGCGGGATGAGGATCCCGCTGACCTGCTACAGCCTGCTCCTGACCACCATGGCCTGGCGGGCCGGGGCCCTCGGGCGGTGGGCCGGCGCCGGCGGGGCGCTCTTCCTGCTGTCCGACGCGCTCATCGCCACGAGCATCGCCGCGTGGCCGCGGCTCCCCGCCCACGACTTCTGGGTGATGCTGACCTATGCGGCCGCGCAGTACCTGCTGACGGCGGGGGTGCTCGGGAGCCGGGACGGTGCCTCCCCGGCGGTCACCGGCGCCGACCGTACGGGCGGCGGGGTGCGGGTCTGAGAACGCCGGAGGGGCCGGGGAGCTGTGCCCCGGCCCCTCCTCACGTGTGTGCCGGGACTACCTGCGGACCGCGTCCAGCGCGTCCACCACACCGGCCCCGTAGAAGCCGTTGTAGCTCTTGCCGCCCTGGCAGACCGCGTCGACGGTGCCGTCACCGTCGATGTCGTACGGCGCACCGCACGCGGTGGCGTCCGCCTGGTGGGTCAGCAGGGCCTTCACCACCGCCGGCGAGGCGTACGGGTGGCTCGACCTGATCAGGGCCGCGACGCCCGCGACGTGCGGGGACGCCATGGACGTACCGGCCTTGTAGCCGAACTTGCCGCCGGGCAGCGTGGACAGGATCAGGCCGCTGGTGGCGGGTGCCTCGGGCGTCTGGTAGACGGTCGAGTCGCCGCCGGGGGCCGCCACGTCGATGACGCCCAGTCCGTAGTTGGAGTACGAGGACTTGAGGCCCTTCGCACCCGTCGCCGAGACCGTCACGACACCCGGCAGCATCGTCGGGATGTCGGGGCACAGGCGCGGGTCGACCGTGCGGGTCACCGTGGTCGAGTCGTTGGGGCTCGTGGTGTCCTCGATGGCGTGCAGGGCCAGGTCGTGGTCGGAGTTGCCGGCCGCGGCGACGTTCACGACGCCCCTGCCCTCGGCGTACCGGGTGGCCCGGGTGACCGCCTCGACCAGGGCGCCCTGGTCCGGGTCGTTCTTGCAGTTGAACAGCCACGGGTCGGTGTAATAGCTGTTGTTCGTCACGTCGACGCCGTGCTCGGCGGCCCATACGAAACCGCAGACGACGGCCTCGGTGTAGAAGAACCCGTCCGGGTTCGACACCTTGATGCCGGAGACCTTCACGCCCGGCGCGACGCCGGTGACGCCGGTGCCGTTCTTCGCCGCGGCTATGGTGCCCGCGACGTGCGTGCCGTGGTCGCTCTCGTTCGCGGCCGGCCGCCAGGCGCCGTCCGTCGTGTCCGGCGCGCCGGACACGCAGTTCACCGACGCCTTGCGGTCGAAGTTCGGCGCCAGGTCCGGGTGCGTGTCGTCCACGCCGGTGTCGATGACGCCGACCGTGACCCTGCTGCTGCCGAGCGACTTCTGGTGCGCCTTGTCCGCCTTGATCGCGGGCAGGTCCCACTGCAGGGGTTCCAGCTCGTCCTGGCCGGCCGTCGCCTTCGCCGACGCCGCCTCGGCCTGAGCGGCGGTGAGCGGCTGCGCGACCCCGATGTCCTTCGTGGCCTGCGGGACGATCGGGTTGGTGCGGGTCGCCCCGGCCGACTGCACGCCCCAGGACTTGCGTATCGCCGGTCCGAAGTCCGGGTTCTGCGAGTGGACGACGATCACGCCTATGCGGTCGTACGACGTGACGACGGTGCCGCCCGCCTTGGCTATCGCCTGCTTCACCTGCTTGACCGTGCCGAGACCGACGCGCGTGTTCACCACGTAGGACAGCTTCGGGCCGTCCGTCCGGACCGTCGCCGCCGGCGCCTTGCCCGGAGCGGCCGACGCGGTCCCCGGGAGGAAGCCGAGCGAGGCCGTGAGTGCCAGTCCGACGGGCAGCGTGAGTGCGCGTGTCCGTCTGGATGCCAGATGAGCCATGGGTTCTCCACATCATCCGTGCCCGTGGACCCGGACACGAGCGTGCCCGGGTCTGTACATGACCAGTGAAGCTATCGCTGATCATGCCGGAGCATCAACGAATGCGGGCAAGTGAGTTCGAGGTGTGACCTCGGGGCGACGGGTACGCCGTACGTGGGTTCGAAAAGAGCCAATCCGTGGTGAACCGCTTCGCCACGCCCTCCGTGCCGTTGTCAGGGAGTCGCATGCCAACCCCCACCGCGCAGAGGACTCCCCTCTTGTGAAATCCACCACCGAGACCGCCGCACCCGCGTCGCGAGGAGAATCCGTGGCTACCGATGCACCGCCGCCCCAGGGCAGTACGGACAACAGTCCCGCCCAACCGACGACCGAGGTCTTCGTCGAGACGCAGAAGAGCGCGGAGTTCGCCGAACTGCGGCGTGCTCACCGGTCGTTCGCGTTTCCCCTGACCGTCGGCTTCATCGCCTGGTACCTGCTGTACGTGCTGCTGTCCAGTTACGCCGGCGACTTCATGGGCACCACCGTCTTCGCCAACTTCAACGTGGCCTTCGTCTTCGGCCTCGCCCAGTTCGCCACCACGTTCCTCATCGCCTGGTTCTACTCGCGCCACGCCGCGACGAAGATCGACCCCAAGGCGGAGGCCATCAAGTCCCGTCTGGAGGCCGACGCATGAGCGCCGCAGCCCACTCCTCTTCCCTCGTCCTCGCCGCCTCGTCCACGACCGAGCACCGGCCGCTGATCATCAGCCTCTTCGCCGTCTTCGTCGCCGCGACCCTGGCCATCACGGTCTGGGCCGGACGGCAGACCAAGAGCGCCTCCGACTTCTACGCCGGCGGCCGCCAGTTCACCGCCTTCCAGAACGGCCTCGCCGTCTCGGGCGACTACATGTCCGCGGCGTCCTTCCTCGGCATCGCCGGTGCCATCGCGCTCTTCGGATACGACGGCTTCCTCTACTCCATCGGCTTCCTCGTCGCCTGGCTCGTGGCCCTGCTGCTCGTCGCCGAGCCGCTGCGCAACTCCGGCCGCTACACCATGGGCGACGTCCTCGCCTACCGGATGCGGCAGCGGCCGGTCCGCACCGCAGCAGGTGTGTCCACCATCGTCGTGTCGATCTTCTACCTGCTGGCACAGATGGCCGGCGCGGGTGTCCTCGTCGCCCTGCTGCTCGGCATCACCGGTGACACGGGCAAGATCCTCATCGTGGCGCTGGTCGGCGTCCTCATGATCCTCTACGTCACCATCGGCGGCATGAAGGGCACCACCTGGGTGCAGATGGTCAAGGCGGTGCTGCTCATCGCGGGCGCGCTGCTGATGACCTTCATGGTGCTGTGGAAGTTCGACTTCAACGTCTCCGACCTGCTGGGCACCGCGGCCGAGAAGAGCGGCCACGGGAAGGCGTTCCTGGAGCCCGGCCTCAAGTACGGCGCCACCGGCGTCTCGAAGCTGGACTTCATCTCCCTGGGCATCGCGCTGGTCCTCGGCACCGCCGGCCTGCCGCACATCCTGATCCGCTTCTACACCGTGCCCACCGCCAAGGCCGCCCGTAAGTCCGTGAACTGGGCCATCGGCATCATCGGCGCCTTCTACCTGATGACGATCGCCCTCGGCTTCGGCGCCGCGGCGCTCATCGGACCGGACGAGATCAAGGCGAAGAACCCGGCGGGCAACGCGGCGGCACCGCAGCTCGCCGAGTACCTCGGCGGGGTCGGCACCACCGGCGGCGCCGTCCTGCTCGCCGTGATCTCGGCGGTCGCCTTCGCGACGATCCTCGCGGTGGTCGCGGGACTCACCCTCGCCTCCTCGTCCTCCTTCGCACACGACATCTACGCCAACGTCATCCGCCGGGGGAAGGCCACCGAGAAGGAGGAGATGCGCGCCGCCCGCTGGGCCACCGTCGCGATCGGCATCGTCTCCATCGCCCTCGGCGCCATGGCCCGTGACCTGAACGTCGCCGGTCTCGTCGCGCTGGCCTTCGCCGTCGCCGCGTCGGCGAACCTGCCGACCATCCTCTACAGCCTCTTCTGGAAGCGCTTCACCACCCAGGGCGCCCTCTGGTCCATCTACGGCGGTCTCGCCTCGTCCGTCGTCCTCGTGCTGTTCTCCCCGGTCGTCTCCGGGAAGGCCAGCTCGATGTTCCCGGACGTCGACTTCGCCTGGTTCCCCCTGGAGAACCCGGGCCTCATCTCCATCCCGCTCGGCTTCCTGCTCGGCTGGATCGGTTCCGTCGTCTCCAAGGAGGAGCCGGACACCGACAAGTACGCCGAACTGGAGGTCAAGTCCCTCACCGGCACCGGGGCCCACTGACACCCACCGCGTGGCACGGCCCCGTCGTAGAGACCTACGACGGGGCCGTCCCCCACCTCGTGCCAATCGGCCACTCCCGTTGTCACCGCTCTCGCGTAGTGTCGAAGGCGTCAGACCACAACCGCGGTCATCACCGGGGAGGGGGCCCACGTGCTCATCGACACCTACGGCCGGGTCGCCACCGACCTGCGCGTCTCACTGACCGACCGGTGCAATCTGCGCTGCACCTACTGCATGCCCGAAGAGGGCCTGCAGTGGCTGGCCAAGCCCGACCTGCTCACCGACGAGGAGATCGTCCGGCTCGTCCGCGTCGCCGTCACCTCGCTCGGCATCACCGAGGTCCGCTTCACCGGCGGCGAACCGCTGCTGCGCCCCGGGCTCGTCTCCGTCGTCGAGCGCTGCGCCGCCCTGGAGCCCCGCCCCAGGATGTCGCTCACCACCAACGGCATCGGGCTCAAGCGCACCGCCGCCGCCCTGAAGACCGCGGGCCTCGACCGCGTCAACGTCTCCCTGGACACCCTGCGCCCGGACGTCTTCAAGACGCTCACCCGGCGCGACCGGCACAAGGACGTCCTGGACGGCCTGCGGGCAGCCCGCGACGCCGGACTCACCCCCGTCAAGGTCAACTCCGTCCTCATGCCCGGGCTCAACGACGACGAGGCCCCCGAACTGCTCGCCTGGGCCGTGGACCACGGCTACGAGCTCCGCTTCATCGAGCAGATGCCGCTCGACGCCCAGCACGGCTGGAAACGCGACGGAATGATCACCGCCGGGGACATCCTCGCCTCGCTGCGCACGCGCTTCACCCTCACCGCCGAGGACGAGGACGAGCGCGGATCCGCCCCCGCCGAGCGCTGGACGGTGGACGGCGGACCGCACCGCGTCGGCGTCATCGCCTCCGTGACCCGGCCCTTCTGCCAGGCCTGCGACCGCACCCGGCTCACCGCCGACGGCCAGGTCCGCACCTGCCTGTTCGCCCAGGAGGAGACGGACCTGCGCGGCGCCCTGCGCTCCGGCGCGCCCGACGAGGAGATCGCCCGGATCTGGAAGCTCGCCATGTGGGGCAAGAAGGCGGGCTCCGGCCTCGACGACCCCGCCTTCCTCCAGCCCGACCGCCCGATGTCAGCGATCGGAGGCTGAGGACTCCCACTCGGCCAGCGGTACGACGTCCTTCAGGAAACCGCGCACCCCGAGGAACGAGGAGAGGTGCTCTCGGTGCTCGTCGCAGGCGAGCCACGTCTTGCGGCGCTCAGGGGTGTGCAGCTTCGGGTTGTTCCAGGCGAGCACCCAGACCGCGTCGGCACGGCAGCCCTTCGCGGAGCAGACGGGTGCGCCGGCGGCGCTCTCGGCGGGAGTATCGGGGAAGTTCACGGCGTCAACCCTACGGGGCCGCACGCCGCGTCCCCGCCGGGGAAAAGGCGACGCCGGGCAGCCACGGGGGGAGCTGCCCGGCGTCGGTCCGTCGCTCCGACGGGGGATGCGGAGCGCGTACGAAGTATGCCACGGGCACCGGGGTGCGGTGCACAGGATCCCGATGATTGATCTGAGCTTTTCTTGAGCTTTCCAGTCGGTACAGACCCGGACGAACTCATTCCGGGCCGGGCGCACCTCCGGCGCTGCCGGCCCCACCCGAATCCGGGACAGGCCCGGCGGGTTCGGTCCCGGATGCCGCCCCCAGAGCGGGTCGCATCGGAGCGGGCACGAACGTCGAAGGAAGCCCAGGGGCGTTCTCGCGGCCCGCGTTGGCGATCACCACCGCGACGTAGGGGAGCAGGACACCCAGCGCGAGCGCCACCACCGCCACGTGCCTCTCGACGTTCCAGAGCGTCGCGGCCAGCACCACGGAGACGGTCCGCACGGACATCGAGATGATGTAGCGCCGCTGTCTGCCCCGCACGTCGTCGGCGAGCGACTGCCGGGCGCCGGTGATCCGGAAGACCAGCGCGCCCCTCTGATTCCGCATCATGTCCCACCACCAGATCGCTCCGCCGGCCATCTCCGACCGGGCCGCTCCTACGGTACGCCCGATATCCGCAGGCTCAGGGACCGGGGCGCCCGCCCGGCCGGGATCCGGGCCGCCGTGCCACGTACGGCCCTGCTCGGCATGCGCCGCGGCACGGGTGGGACGAGACTGGTCGAACGTGCGCACATCGCGCAGCACAAGGAGGCGACATGGGCTGGCTGTGGGCAATCATCGTGGGTCTCGTACTGGGTGTCATCGCCCGGGGGATCCTGCCGGGCAAGCAGAACATCCCTCTGTGGCTGACGGTGGTGTTCGGCATCCTGGGCAGCATCCTCGGTAACGCCGTCGCGGGCTGGCTCGGCGTCGCCGACACCAAGGGCATCGACTGGACGCGCCATGTGCTCCAGCTGATCGGCGCCATCGTGATCGTCGCGGTCGGCGACATGCTGTGGCAGGCGATCAGGGGCCGCAGGGGCGACCGGCAGAGGACCTGACCCGGACGGACAGAGCACCGAGGCCGGTCACGCATCCCGCGTGACCGGCCTCGGTGCTCGTGTTCCGGAACCGGAGGGGTCAGCCGGCCGTGACCTCGACGGCCGCCAGGTTCTTCTTGCCCCTGCGCAGGACCAGCCAGCGCCCGTGCAGCAGCTCCTCGCGGGCCGGTGCCGCCTCGCCGTCCGTGACCTTCGCGTTGTTCACGTAGGCCCCGCCCTCCTTGACCGTGCGGCGGGCTGCCGACTTGCTGGCCGACAGGCCGACCTCCACCAGGAGGTCCACCACCGGGCCGAGCTCGGTGACCCGGGCGTGGGGCACCTCGGAGAGCGCCGCGCCGAGCGTCGGCTCGTCCAGCTCGGCCAGGTCGCCCTGCCCGAAGAGCGCCTTCGACGCCGCGATGACCGCCGCGCACTGCGCACCGCCGTGCACCAGTGTCGTCAGCTCCTCGGCCAGCGCGCGCTGGGCCGAGCGCGCCTGCGGACGCTCCTGGGTGAGCTGCTCCAGCTCCTGGAGCTCCTCACGGCTCTTGAAGCTGAGGATGCGCATGTACGTCGAGATGTCCCGGTCGTCCACGTTCAGCCAGAACTGGTAGAACGCGTACGGGGTGGTCATCTCCGGGTCGAGCCAGACCGCGCCGCTCTCGGACTTGCCGAACTTGGTGCCGTCCGCCTTGACCATCAGCGGCGTCGCCAGCGCGTGGACCTGGGCGCCCGGCTCCAGGCGGTGGATCAGGTCGATGCCCGCCGTGAGGTTGCCCCACTGGTCGCTGCCGCCCTGCTGGAGGGTGCAGCCGTGCCGCCGGTACAGCTCCAAGAAGTCCATGCCCTGGAGCAGCTGGTAGCTGAACTCGGTGTAGCTGATGCCCTCCTGGGACTCCAGCCGGCGGGCGACCGAGTCCTTGGTGAGCATCTTGTTGACCCGGAAGTGCTTGCCGATGTCCCGGAGGAACTCGATCGCGGAGAGGCCCGCCGTCCAGTCCAGGTTGTTCACCATGGTGGCGGCGTTCGGGCCCTCGAAGGTGAGGAAGGGCTCGATCTGGCCGCGCAGCCGGTCCACCCAGGCCGCGATGGTCTCCGGGTCGTTCAGCGTGCGCTCCGCGGTCGGCCGCGGGTCACCGATCTGGCCGGTGGCCCCGCCGACCAGGGCGAGCGGCCTGAGGCCCGCCAGCTGGAGCCGGCGCATGGTGAGCACCTGGACCAGGTGGCCGACGTGCAGGCTGGCCGCGGTCGGGTCGAAACCGCAATAGAACGTGACCGGGCCGTCCGCGAGAGCCTTGCGCAGGGCGTCTTCGTCCGTGGACTGGGCGAACAGCCCGCGCCACTTCAGCTCGTCGACGATGTCCGTCACGGTCTTTTCTCTCCTCGAAGGGTTCGATCGGTTGTCCGGTCAGTCTATGGGGGTCACACGCCCCGGCTGACCGAGCTCATGTGGAAGTCCGGGATGCGCAGCGCCGGCATGGCGGCCCGGGTGAAGTAGTCGCCCCACTCGCGCGGCAGCGTCCGCTCCGTACGGCCCGCCTCCGAGGCCCGGGACAGCAGGCCGACCGGCGACTCGTTGAACCGGAAGTTGTTCACCTCGCCGACGACCTCGCCGTCCTCGACCAGATACACGCCGTCCCGGGTCAGCCCGGTCAGCAGCAGCGTGGCCGGGTCCACCTCGCGGATGTACCAGAGGCAGGTCAGCAGCAGGGCCCGCCCGGTCGTCGCGGCCACCATCTCCTCCAGCGACCGCTCACCGCCGCCGTCCAGGACGAGGTTGTCCAGGGCGGGCGTCACCGGCAGGCCGGTCAGACCCGCGGAGTGCCGGGTCGTGGTCAGCCGTTCCAGCCTGCCGTCCTCGATCCACCGGGTCGGCTCCAGCGGCAGCCCGTTGTCGAAGACGGAGGCGGCGTCGCCGGAGGAGTGGGCGACCAGGAACGGCGCGGACTCCAGGCCCGGCTCGTGCGGGTCGCTGCGCAGGGTCAGCGGCAGCTCGGACAGCTTCTCGCCGAGCCGCGTGCCGCCCCCGGGGCGCGAGAAGACCGTACGGCCCTCGGCGGCGTCCCGGGCGGAGGCCGACCAGTACTGGTAGATCAGCAGGTCGGCCACCGCGGTCGGTGGCAGCAGCGTCTCGTAGCGGCCGGCCGGGAGCTCGGTGCGGCGCTCCGCCCAGCGAAGGCGCTGGGCGAGCTCCGCGTCGAGCGCCGCCGGGTCCACGTCCTGGAAGTCCCGGGTGGCCCGGCCGGCCCAGGCGGACCGGGTGCGGTCGGGGGACTTCGCGTTCAGCTCCAGCGTCCCGTTGGGCTGGTCGTGGCGCAGCCGCAGCCCCGTCGACGTCCCCAGGTAGGTGGAGGTCATCTCGTGGTTGGCGAAGCCGTACAGCTCGCGGCCGCCGGAACGGGCCCGGGCGAAGGCGTCGCCCAGCGCCGGGGCGAAGGCGCCGAAGACGTCGGAGCCGGTCTCGGCCGGGGCGTCCGTGAAGCCGGGGGACGCCGGGACGCCCGAGACCAGCGGCTGGGCGTCCTCGGCCGGCCCGGCGCCGCGGGCGGCCGCCTCGGCGGCCCGTACGAGCGGCTCCAGGTCGTCCGGCGTGACGGCCGATCTGGACACCACACCGGAGGCCGTCCCCCGCGCGCCGTCGACCGTGGCGACGACGGTCAGGGTCCGGCCTCGTGTCACCCCGTTCGTGGTGAGCGCGTTGCCGGCCCAGCGCAGGTTGGCGGAGGAGTTCTCCCCCGCGATGACCACACAGCCGTCCGCGGTGGACAGTTCGAGTGCCCGCTCGACGATCTCGTGCGGCTTGCTGACGCGGCTCATCGCCCGCCCTCCTGCGTCGTGTTGAGACTGTGCTTGCCCGGGGGGCGACCCCCGGACCCCCGGCCGGAGACGGCGTACCGCGTCATCGCCCGCCCTCCTGCGTCGTGTTGAGGATGCTGACGCCCCGGAAGAGGGCGGAGGGGCAGCCGTGCGAGACGGCCGCGACCTGGCCCGGCTGGGCCTTGCCGCAGTTGAAGGCGCCGCCCAGGACGTAGGTCTGCGGGCCGCCGGCCTTCTCCATCGAGCCCCAGAAGTCGGTGGTCGTGGCCTGGTACGCCACGTCCCGCAGCTGGCCGGCCAGCCGGCCGTTCTCGATCCGGAAGAAGCGCTGCCCGGTGAACTGGAAGTTGTAGCGCTGCATGTCGATCGACCAGGAGCGGTCGCCGACCACGTAGATCCCGCGCTCCACCCCGCCGATCAGGTCCTCCGTGGACAGCCCGCCCGGGTCGGGCCGCAGGGACACGTTCGCCATGCGCTGTACGGGGACGTGGCCGGGGGAGTCCGCGTAGGCGCACCCGTTGGACCGGCCGAGGCCCGTCAGCTTCGCGATCCGCCGGTCCGTCTGGTAGCCCACCAGCGTGCCGTCCTTGACCAGGTCCCAGGACTGGGCCTCGACGCCCTCGTCGTCGTACCCGACGGTCGCGAGCCCGTGCTCGGCGGTGCGGTCGCCCGTCACGTTCATCACGGGGGAGCCGTACGTCAGCTTGCCCAGCTGGTCGAAGGTGGCGAACGACGTTCCCGCGTACGCGGCCTCGTAGCCCAGCGCGCGGTCCAGTTCGGTGGCGTGGCCGATCGACTCGTGGATGGTCAGCCAGAGGTTGGACGGGTCGACCACCAGGTCGTAGGTGCCCGCCTCGACGCTCGGCGCCCGCATCTTCTCGGCCAGCAGGCCGGGGATCCGCTCCAGCTCGGCGTCCCAGTCCCAGCCGGTGCCCGTGAGGTACTCCCAGCCGCGCCCGACCGGCGGCGCGATGGTCCGCATCGAGTCGAACTCGCCGGTCGCGGAGTCCACGGCCACGGCGGTCAGCTGCGGATGCACCCGCACCCGCTGCTGCGTGGTGACGGTGCCGGCGGTGTCCGCGTAGAACTTGTTCTCGTGGACGGTCATGAGGGAGGCGTCCACGTGCGCGACCCCGTCGGCCGCCAGCAGCCGCGCGCTCCACTCGGCGAGCAGCCCGGCCTTCTCCTCGTCCGGTACGGAGAACGGGTCGACGTCGTACGCGGACACCCAGGTCCGCTCGCCGTGCACCGGCTCGTCCGCCAGCTCCACGCGCTCGTCCGAACCGGCAGCCGCGATGACCTTCGCCGACAGCTTGGCCATCGCGACGGCCTGCGAGGCGACCTTCGCCGCCGCGTCCATCGTCAGGTCCACCCCGGACGCGAACCCCCAGGCCCCGCCGTGCACGACCCGGACCGCGTATCCGAGGTCGGTGGTGTCCGACGTCCCGGAGGGCCGGGCGTCCCGCAGCCGCCAGGAGGCGCCGCGCACCCGCTCGAACCGGAAGTCGGCGTGCGCCGCGCCCAGCGCACGGGCCCGGGCCAGCGCCGCGTCGGCGAGGGCCCGCAGCGGCAGGGCCAGGAACGACTGATCTACCTCGTGGGCCACGCGGGCCTCCCCTTCTCAGATGGTCCTGGCAGTGAATCATGAAGGGCGGTCCCGGCGGGCGGCTACCGGTTTGCGGGCGGGGAGCGCCCTCGTCGCCGGTGTCCCGGTCGCGTAGGGCGGCCCCGGGCGCGGTCCCGGCTGTAGGAACCCGACAGTGCCGTGCCGGAGGCGCTGTCAGGGGCCGAGTCTGCCCCGACGGCACGGTACCGATAGGTTTTCGACGTACCAGACCGTCAAGGAAAGGGTGATCCGTTGAGCCGCTCGGTTCTCGTCACCGGAGGAAACCGGGGCATCGGCCTCGCCATCGCCCGCGCCTTCGCCGACAACGGCGACAAGGTCGCGATCACCTACCGCTCAGGCGAGCCGCCCCAGGCGCTCACCGAGGCGGGCGTCCTCGCGGTCCGGTGCGACATCACCGACACCGAGCAGGTGGAGCAGGCCTACAAGGAGATCGAGGAGAAGCACGGTCCCGTCGAGGTGCTGGTCGCCAACGCCGGTATCACCAAGGACCAGTTGCTGATGCGGATGTCCGAGGACGACTTCACGTCCGTCGTGGACACCAACCTCACCGGCACCTTCCGCGTCGTCAAGCGCGCCAACCGTGCGATGCTGCGCGCCAAGAAGGGCCGCGTCGTCCTGATCTCCTCCGTCGTCGGCCTGATGGGCTCGGCCGGACAGGCCAACTACGCGGCGTCCAAGGCGGGCCTGGTCGGCTTCGCCCGGTCGCTGGCCCGTGAGCTCGGCTCGCGGAACATCACGTTCAACGTCGTCGCGCCCGGGTTCGTCGACACCGACATGACCCAGGTGCTCACCGACGAGCAGCGCAAGGGCATCGTGTCGCAGGTGCCGCTCGGCCGCTACGCGCAGCCCGCCGAGATCGCCGCCGCGGTGCGCTTCCTGGCGTCCGACGACGCGTCGTACATCACTGGAGCCGTCATTCCCGTTGACGGCGGATTGGGCATGGGTCACTGATCACCATGAGCGGAATTCTCGACGGCAAGCGCATCCTCATCACGGGTGTGCTGATGGAGTCGTCCATCGCTTTCCACGCCGCGAAGGTGGCTCAGGAGCAGGGCGCCGAGGTCATCCTGACGGCCTTCCCCCGGCCGACGCTGACCGAGCGCATCGCGAAGAAGCTGCCCAAGCCGGCCAAGGTCATCGAGCTGGACGTCACCAACACCGAGCACCTGGACCGGCTCGCCGGGCTGGTGCGCGACGAGCTGGGTTCGCTGGACGGCGTCGTGCACTCCATCGGCTTCGCCCCGCAGGACGCGCTCGGCGGCAACTTCCTGAACACGCCGTTCGAGTCGGTCGCCACGGCGATGCACGTCTCGGCGTTCTCGCTGAAGTCGCTCGCCATGGCCTGCAAGCCGCTGATGAACGACGGCGGTTCCATCGTCGGCCTCACCTTCGACGCGCAGTTCGCCTGGCCGCAGTACGACTGGATGGGCCCGGCCAAGGCGGCACTGGAGGCCACCTCCCGCTACCTCGCCCGCGACCTGGGCAAGGAGGACATCCGGTGCAACCTGATCTCCGCCGGGCCGATCGGCTCCATGGCCGCCAAGTCCATCCCGGGCTTCGGTGAGCTCGCGGACGTCTGGAACCACCGCTCCCCGCTGGAGTGGGACATGGCCGACCCCGAGCCGGCCGGCCGCGGCATCGTCGCGCTCCTCTCGGACTTCTTCCCGAAGACCACCGGCGAGATCATCCACGTCGACGGTGGCGTGCACATGATCGGCGCCTGACCCCGGCGGACCGCCCACGGCCGCGTACCGCTCCTGGCACCCGGGAGCGGCACGCGGCCGTCGTGCGTCCGGGAGGGGCCTGGTCGCGGGTCACGTCGTGTCTCAGGTCGAAAAGATGACCGCCTCACCGCAGAATGTGGAGGAACCGGACTTCTGGTCAGGCTGTGGGGAGGAGATGGTCGTGCGCTCCACACGTCGCCGAACCTGGGCCCTGGTGGCCGCGGCAGTGGCCGTCGCCGGCCTTCTCGCCCCGGTCGCCGTCAGCGCGGCGAGCCGGGCGGCCGGGGAAGGCGCGTCGTCCGCCCCGCCGTCCCCGGAACCCTCGGGCGCCGAATGCCGGACGACGGTCGACGGCTCCCGGGTCGTCGCCCACTGCCACAACCCCTACCCCGCGACGGATCTCGTCCAGCTGCACACCGAGTGCGCCCGCTGGTGGGACGTCGACGCCGACGCCGAAGCGGTCGCGGTGCAGCCGGGCCGCACCGTACGGCTCGAGGACCGCTGCTGGAAAGAGGTCGGCAGGGCCTGGGTCAGCCACCGGGTCTCGTGAGGGAGCGGCTCTCAGACCCGGTCCCGCAGGCAGTTCAGGGCGTGGCCGGCGGCCTCCGTCGCGGCCGTCTCCGCGTCGCCCGCCCGGATCGCCTCGACGAGCCGGGCGTGGTCCATGTGGTCCTGCGGGCGCAGCTCCGTGCCGACGTCGCCGCGCAGATAGTCGCGGAGCAGGTCGTTCAGGTCCGCGTAGAGCTCGGTCAGCACGTCGTTGTGGGAGGCGGCGACCACGGCCAGGTGCAGGGTCGCGTCGGCGGCGACGAATGCCTCGGCGTCCCCGGCGGCCCAGGTCTCCTCGCGCCGCGCCATCAGCGTGTCCAGCTGCCGCAGGTCCCGGTCGGTGCGCCGGAGCGCCGCCAGCCGGGCCGCCGACGACTCCAGGGTGGAGCGCAGCTCGGCGATGTGCCGGGGGTCGGCGTCCGCGAACCTGCGGTGCATCACACCGGCCAGCTCGCTGGTGGCGACCACGTACGTGCCGGAGCCCTGACGGATGTCCAGCAGCCCGTTGTGCGCCAGGGCGCGGACGGCCTCACGCACCGTGTTGCGGGCGACCCCCAGCTGTTCGACCAGCTCGGGTTCGGTGGGGATCCGAGAGCCCACGGGCCACTCGCCCGACGTGATCTGGTTCCTCAGCTGGGCAATCACCTGGTCGGCGAGAGCCGAACGCCGCGGAGACGTCAGCGTCATGGTGCTCCTTGCTCGTGGCCCCGGGAGAGGTGTTCCGGGGGGAGTGCGGCCCGTTGGATCGTCTGTCCGATTGTTCCAGCAGGTGGTCGAGGTGGACAGTCAATCATCCCATGATTCTATGATGGGCCTCATGCGTCATGACGAGTCACCGACCCTGAACACCGCTTCCGCCCCGCCCACGGCCGACGGCGGCGGCAAAGCCGCCCCGGGGCCGTCCCCCTGGCTGCTGCGCCTGGTCACCGTCGGCCTCGTCCTCGCCGCGATCAACCTGCGGCCCGCCATCACCAGCCTCGGGCCCCTCCTGAAGGAGGTCCGCGACGGGCTGCACATGAGCGGCAGCGTCGCCGGTGTCCTCACCTCCGTGCCGCCGTTCTGCTTCGCCCTCTTCGGGTTCATGGCGCCGCGGCTCGCCCGCCGGTTCGGTCCCGGCGCCGTCGTCTGCGCCGGCATGGTCGCCATCGCCGCCGGTCTGCTGATCCGCCCCTACATCGGCAGCACCGCGGGCTTCCTCGCCGCCAGTGCCCTCGCCCTGATGGGCATCGCCGTCAGCAACGTCCTGATGCCCGTCATCGTCAAGCGCTGGTTCCCCGACCGCGTCGGCTCCATGACCGGCCTCTACTCGATGGCGCTCGCCCTCGGCACGGCCTTCGCCGCCGCCCTCACCGTGCCCGTGACGAACGCGCTGGGCGGCAGCTGGAAGCCGGGGCTCGCCGTCTGGGCGGTCCCGGCGGTCATCGCCGTGGTGCCCTGGCTCGCGCTCGTACGGGATCGCGACGGTTCCACCGGACAGCGCCGGACGCGGCCCACGGCCGGGACCTCGCCGGAGCCCGCCCCCGCACTGAGGATCACCCGGAGCCGCACGTCCTGGGCGCTCGCCTGCTTCTTCGGCCTCCAGGCCACTGCCGCCTACATCACCATGGGCTGGATCCCGCAGATCTTCCGCGACGCGGGGGTCTCGGCCGGCACCGCGGGCGTCCTGCTCGCCGTGATCATGGCCATGGGCGTCCCCCTCGCCTTCGTCATCCCCCGGGTCGCCGCCCGGCTGCGGACCCAGGGCCCCATCGTCCTGGTCCTGGGCGGCTGCGGGCTCCTCGGCTACGCGGGCCTCTACCTGGCTCCGGCCGGGGGCTCCTGGCTCTGGGCGCTGCTGCTGGGCATCGCCAACTGCGCCTTCCCGCTCGCCCTCACCATGATCGGCATGCGCGCCCGTTCCGGCGCCGGGGTGGTCCGGCTCTCCGCCTTCGCCCAGTCCACCGGCTACCTCCTCTCGATCCCCGGTCCACTGCTCGTCGGCGTGCTCTACCAGCACAGCGGCGGCTGGGGTCTGCCGCTCGCCCTGATGGCGGGCCTCCTGGTGCCCCAGACGGTGGCCGGGGTACTCGCCGGGCGGAACCGGGTCATCGAGGACGAGTGCTGAGATGCGACACTGAGCCCATGAAGCCAGTGCTCGAGCCGAACCCCCAGAACGGCCAGAAGAAGCTTCTCCTCGTGCTCGGGGCGATGCTGCTCATCTCGGTGGTCATCGGAGTGATCGCCACGATCGCCTCCCCCTGATCCCGCCCGTCCACGCGTGATGGTGGGGCTGGCCCCACCATCCCCTAGGGGGCCAGGTTCAGGGTCCGGTGGGTGGGCCGCCGGATGGGCCCGCCTTCGAGAGGCCCGTAGGTTTTCGGTACCGGTACCGAAGACCCAGGAGGCGGCCATGACGGCCCGTACACAGACCCGGACCCGCCGTGCCGCCCCGGACGACGCCGTCGAGGCCCGGCTGCCCTGGTGGGCCGTCGTGCTGCCCGCCCTGGCCTTCGCCGCGCTCCTCCTGCTGATCGCGGGTCCCGGACAGGCCGAGGCCGCCACCGGCGACCCGGCGGTCGGCCGGCTGCTCGGGCTGATGGTCGGGCTCCTCTCCAGGTGACGGGGGTGCGGGCGTCCTTCCTCCGGACCGGGGGAGCATCCCAACACCCTGCGCCCGGGCGTGCGTTTCATGCGAAGCTGAGAGGTATGAGCGCCGAAACACCTCGCAGGATCGTCCTTCTCAGGCACGCAAAGGCGGAGTGGTCGCAGCAGTCCGACCACGAGCGGCCTCTCGCCGAACGGGGGCGCAAGGAAGCCCCCGTCGCCGGCCGCCGGCTCGCCGATTCCGGAATCGACTTCGATCTGGCTCTGTGCTCGACCGCCACCAGGACCCGTGAGACCTGGAAGCTCGCGGTCCACGAATTCGCGCAGCGCCCCAGGACCGTGTACGAGGAGAGGCTGTACGAAGCCTCCGTCGGCGAGCTGATCGCCCTGTTCGGCGAGATCCCCGACGACGTCCGCACGGTGCTGGTCATCGGCCACAACCCGGGCATGCACGGGGTGGCGGACGTCCTGGCCGGTCAGGCCGAAGGGGACGCGCTCACCCGGATGACCAGGGACGGCTTCTCCACCGCCGCCTACGCGGTCATCGACTTCCAGGGCCCCTGGAAGAGCCTGGAGCCCGGTGTGGGCAAGATCGCCGAGTACTGGGCGCCGAACGCCCGGGCGTGACGTACGAGGGCCCCGGCACAGCAGCTGTGCCGGGTCCCTCGCGTGTCCGGGACCGTCGGGCCCCGGCCGGTCAGTCGACGAGACCGTCGGCGGCCTCGACCTCTTCACGGGTGATGCCCAGCAGATAGAGCACGGTGTCCAGGAACGGCACGTTCACCGCCGTGTGCGCCGCCTGCCGGACCACCGGCTTGGCGTTGAACGCCACACCCAGCCCGGCCGTGTTCAGCATGTCCAGGTCGTTCGCGCCGTCCCCGATCGCCACCGTCTGCGCCAGCGGTACCCCGGCCTGCTCGGCGAAGCTCCGCAGCAACCGGGCCTTGCCCGCCCGGTCCACCACGTCACCCACGACCCGGCCGGTCAGTTTGCCGTCGACGACCTCCAGCGTGTTGGCGGACGCGAAGTCCAGCCCGAGACGCTCCTTGAGGTCGTCCGTGACCTGGGTGAAGCCGCCCGAGACCACGCCCACCTGGTAGCCGAGTCGCTTGAGCGTACGGATCAGGGTGCGGGCTCCGGGGGTCAGCCGGACCTCGGCCCGCACCTTGTCCACCACCGACGCGTCGAGCCCCGCCAGCAGCGCCACCCGCGCGTGCAGCGACTGCTCGAAGTCCAGCTCGCCGCGCATCGCCTGCTCGGTCACCTCGGCGACCTTGTCCTCGCAGCCGGCGTGCGCCGCGAAGAGCTCGATGACCTCGTCCTGGATCAGTGTCGAGTCCACGTCCATGACGACCAGCCGCTGGGCCCGGCGGCTCAGCCCGGCCGACACGACGGCGATGTCGACGCCGATGTCCGCGGCCTCGGTCGCCAGCGCGGTACGCAGCTCCTCGGTGGCCGTGCCGGACACGGCGAACTCCACCGCGGTGACCGGGTACTTGGCCAGCCGGAAGATACGGTCGATGTTGCCGCCGGTGGAGGTGATCCTGGCCGCTATGGCCGCCGTGGACTCGGCCGTCAGCGGGTTGCCCAGCACGGTCACATGGGAACGGCCGTAGCCGCGCGGACGGTTGTCGCCGGTGCCCGAGATGATCTCCGCCTGGAGCTTCAGCGACTCCGCCCAGCTGTGGACCGTGGACCGCAGGCCGCCCTCGGTCGCGCCGCCCGCCGCCGGGTCGGTCACCAGCGCGCACAGCACGATGCGGCCACGGGTGACGACCTGCTCGATGTCGACCACGTCGACGGAGAAGGCGGCGAGGGTGTCGAAGAGACCGGCGGTGATTCCGGGCCGGTCCTTCCCGAAGATCTTGACGAGAAGCGTTGGCGTGCCCGTGCCCTGCGGGGAATCGGGAAGCTCAGGAGACCGGGGTGACCGAGGGGGCTCAGATGCGCTCATGGTGGGACCACCGTATAGCGCCCGCCCGGCCGCTCCCACGCCTGTCCCGAGTGGCGGACAGCGGCAGGACGGACGGGGCGGGCCGAACTGACATCCGCCCGCGCGGAGCCTGGCGCGCCGGACGCGCGGAGCCGTCACGCCCCGGGCTCGGACGCCGGAACTTCCGTCGCGGTCCCATTCCTCCTGAGTCCGCCCCGCCCCCTCGGAGCCCGCGCGCGGTCTTCACGCCGCCCGGCTTTCCGTTCCGGGACCTGTCCTGGAATAGTTCCCCACGATGTTCAGCATCCCTAGGCCCTCCTCGACGGGGGCGACACGGGGGACAACTAGTGGGGCGCGGAGTGCCGGAACTCGTACTGGAATTCAACGGAAGGACCTGGACGCTCGATCCGTCCAGGCCGTACACCCTCGGACGTGATCCGCAGGGCGACCTGATGGCGGACGACGCCAGGGTGTCGTGGCGGCATGCCACGATCAGCTGGAACGGGCGGAGCTGGTCCATCGAGGACCACGGGAGCACCAACGGCACCTATGTACTGGGCCGGCGGGTCCAGCAGACGGAGATCGGCCCCGGGGTCGCGGTCAACCTGGGCAACGCCACCGACGGGCCGCGGCTGAGCTTCACGGCCGCCGCCGCCGGTGTGCACAGCGGCCAGCCGGCCGCCGCGCAGCCGGGTCCGGCGCATCCGCAGCAGGGCGCGCCCGTGTGGCCGGATCCGGCGCACGCGCAGCACCCGCAGCAGGCCGCCGCCCAGCAGCAGATGCACTACGCCCCTCCGGTCCCGCACCAGCAGGGGGGTCCCGGCCCGACGCCCGGTGCGGGCGCCCCCGGTGGCGCTTCGGGGGCCCCGCCGGTCTACGGCGACCGCAGCCCGACCACCTTCCACCAGCTGGACCTCGGCCGCGTCATGCGCATCGGTCGTGCCCTGGAGAACGAACTGGTCGTCTCCGACCTCCAGGTCTCCCGGCTGCACGCCGAATTCCGGGCGACGCCCGACGGCCGCTTCGAGATCCGCGACCTCGGCTCGCACAACGGCACGTACGTCAACGGTCTGCCGCTCAGCAAGTCCGGCTCGGCGCTCATCGGCCCCAACGACATCGTCGGCGTCGGTCACTCGACCTTCCGGCTGGTCGGGGACCGGCTGGAAGAGTTCGTCGACACCGGTGAGGTCTCCTTCTCCGCCCGCCACCTCACGGTGACGGTCGACGGCGGCAAGAACATCCTCAAGGACGTGTCGTTCGGCGTCCCGGAGAAGTCCCTGGTCGCGGTCATCGGCCCGTCGGGCTCCGGCAAGTCCACCCTGCTCAAGGCGCTCACCGGCTACCGGCCCGCCAACCAGGGCGACGTCCTCTACGACAACCGGAACCTGTACAAGCAGTTCGCCGAGCTGCGACAGCGCATCGGCCTGGTCCCGCAGGACGACATCCTGCACAAGGAACTCACGGTCAGCAAAGCCCTCGGATACGCGGCCAAGCTCCGTTTCCCCGCGGACACCACCGAGGCCGAGCGCACCGCCCGGATCCACGAGGTCCTCGCCGAGCTCAAGCTCGACATCCACAAGGACAAGAAGGTCACCTCCCTCTCCGGCGGACAGCGCAAGCGTGTCTCGGTGGCTCTGGAGCTGCTCACCAAGCCCTCGCTGATCTTCCTGGACGAGCCGACCTCCGGCCTCGACCCGGGCATGGACCGCGACGTCATGCAGCTGCTGCGCGGTCTGGCCGACGACGGACGCACGGTCCTGGTCGTCACGCACTCCGTCGCCGAGCTGGCGATCTGCGACAAGCTGCTGGTGATGGCACCCGGCGGGTCCGTCGCCTACTTCGGTCCGCCCGAGGAGGCGCTGAACTTCTTCGGCTACACCAGCTGGGCCGACGTCTTCTCCGCCTTCGAGAACTACCGCGACTACGACTGGGCGGGCCGCTGGCGCGGCTCGCAGCACTACCAGATGTACGCCGCGGACATCGACGCCGTCGCCGCCCAGTCCGTCCACATGCCCCCGGCGCAGCAGATGCGCCCGCCGAAGCCGCAGGGCTGGACGGCGCAGCTGCTGACGCTGATGCGCCGCTACATCTCGGTGATCGCCTCCGACAAGGGCTTCCTCGCCCTGATGGTGATCCTTCCGGCGGTGCTCGGCCTCGTCAGCGTGGTGATTCCCGCCGAGTTCGGTCTGGCGGCACCCGATGTGGCCGGCAAGCGGTTCAACAGCAAGGCCGGGACGATTCTGCTGATCCTCGCGGTCGGCATGTGCTTCGCCGGTTCGGCCAACTCCGTACGAGAACTGATCAAGGAGCGGGTCATCTACGAACGGGAACGGGCCACCGGCCTGTCCCGCTCCGCCTACCTGACGTCCAAGGTGATCGTCCTCGGTGTGATCACCGCCCTTCAGGGCGTGATCATCTGCGGCATCGGCCTGTCCACCCGGAAGCTGCCGGAGGAGGGGCTGTTCATGTCCCCGGCCGTGGAGATCTGCCTGGCGATCATCGCGCTCGGGTTCACCTCGATGATGGTCGGGCTGATGATCTCCGCGCTGGTGAAGACCGCCGAGAAGACCATGCCGCTGCTCGTCATGTTCGCCATCGTCCAGGTGGTCTTCACCGGGGTGCTCTTCCAGCTCTACGGCTCGCCCGGTCTCGAGCAGTTCGCCTGGCTAATGCCTTCGCGCTGGGCGGTCGCCGCGGCCGGGGCGACGCTGGACCTCGCCCACCTGATGCCGCCGTGGGACACGGACAACCCGACCGACCTGGACCCGCTCTGGGAGAGCTCGGCCGGCCAGTGGGGGATGAACATCGCGGTGCTGCTGCTCATGGCCGTGGTCCTCTTCGCCGTCGTCTCGCGGCTGCTGCGGCGCCACGAGCCCGAGGTCATGCGCAAGTAGGACCCGCGCCGGGCCGGTCGTACCGGCCCCGCCGGGCCCGGGAACGCCCGAGGGCGGCACCCCACGGGGTGCCGCCCTTCGGCATGTGCCGGCCGGTCACGCGACGCCGCGTACCGGTGGCCGCTCTGCCAGGCCTGTCCGGTGTGGCTCAGTACGCGCTGTCGACGTTGTCGATCGAGCCGTACTTGTCCGCGGCGTAGTTGGCCGCGGCGGTGATGTTGGCGACCGGGTCGTACTGGTCCTTCTTGGTGCCGGCAACGTGGTAGAAGTCGAACGTCGGCTTGATCACCTGGAGCAGGCCCTTGGACGGGATGCCGTTGATCGCGTTGATGTCCCAGTTGTTGATGGCACGCGGGTTACCGCTGGACTCACGCATGATGTTGCGGTGCAGGCCCTCGTACGTGCCGGGGATCTTCTTCTCGTGCATGATCGACAGGGCCTCGCGGATCCAGCCGTCGAGGTTGTCGGCGTAGACCGGCTTGCGGTCGGCCGCACGGCTCGACGTCGAGGAGGAACGCTTCTGCGCGTCCGCCTTGGCCTTCGCGGCGGCCTTGCTCTTGGCCTCGGCGACGGCCTTGGCCTTCGCCTCGGCCTGGTCGGCCGCCTTCTTCTCGGCGGCGGCGGCCTTCGCCTTGGCGGCGTCGGCGGCCTTCACCAGCTGCTCGGCGGTGGAGTGCTGCTCGATGATGCTGGCCTGGACGGAGTCGGTCTGTCCCTTGCCCGCGAACGCGACCGGTGCACCGGAGACGGCCTGGGGCTCGGTGGTCGCCGACGCGTCGTCGGGGACCAGGGAGAAGGCGACGGCGGCGGCGGCCAGGGTGGACACACCCGCGACGGAGAGCTTCTGCGCCTTGTTCAGGCGACGGCTACGGCTGGTGATGCGGGAGATGGACATACAGTCGTACCTCTTCGAATAGCAGGGGTCCTCGGCGAGGACGCGGACGGAAGCGCCGAAGCACATCTCCGTCGGGGACGCTTGCAATTCTTAGCGCCAGCAAAATGGGCTGGCAAAGGTGTGACGTACGAAGCTGGGTAGTGGAAGCGAGTGGCGTTCATACCCTCCTGTCCGTTTTGAGCCCAGCCCTAATGACCGTTTTGGTGCAACTATCCGGCTTCGTAAGTGACGTGCGTCCTATGCCTGGGCTCACACGGCGCGCCTCTCCGGTTCACGAAACGTTGCTCCTGTAATGCGGAGGGTGATGTTCCGGAAGGTGGGGTGCGGCGGGTCGGCGCCGCCGTCCGGAAGGGCCCGGCCGTACAGAGGGGACCCGTGCCGGAGCGCTCCGGCCTACTACCAGCGCCCTATACGGCAGGGGTCCCCGGGCCGATACGGCCGCCGTGACCCCGCCGGTACGGTGAGCACATGAGTCACCGCCCACCGTCGGGCCTCGCCGCGGTCAGCGCCGCGCTGCTCGCCATGAGCCGGCACCTGGAGATGAGCGACGTCCTCAAGACGATCGTGGCCTCCGCGCGCGAACTCCTGGACGCCGAGTACGCGGCCCTGGGCGTCCCGGACGACCACGGCGGCTTCGCCCGGTTCGTCGTCGACGGGGTCAGCGACGCGCAGTGGAAGGCCATCGGGCCGCTGCCGCGGCAGCACGGCATCCTCGCCGCGATGCTGAGCGACGCCACACCCCAGCGGCTCGCAGACGTCCGCACCGACCCCCGCTTCGAGGGGTGGCCCGACGCCCACCCCGACATGTCCGACTTCCTGGGCCTCCCGATCCAGGACGGCGACGAGACGATCGGCGCGCTCTTCCTCGCCAACAAGCGCTGCCCCAAGCCCTCGGGCGGCTGCGGCTTCACCGAGGCCGACGAGGAACTCCTGGGGATCCTCGCCCAGCACGCGGCGATCGCCCTCACCAACGCCCGCCTGTACGAGCGCAGCCGGGAGCTCACCATCGCCGAGGAGCGCTCCCGGCTCGCCCACGAGCTGCACGACGCCGTCAGCCAGAAGCTCTTCTCGCTCCGGCTGACCGCACAGGCCGCCACCGCCCTCGTCGACCGCGACCCGGCCCGCGCCAAGGGGGAGCTCCAGCAGGTCGCCGTCCTGGCGGCCGAGGCCGTGGAGGAGCTGCGTGCCGCCGTGGTGGAACTGAGGCCCGCGGCCCTGGACGAGGACGGCCTGATCGCGACCCTGCGCAACCAGATCCGGGTCCTGGACCGGGCCCACGCCGCCCGGGTCACCTTCGAGAGCTCAGGGGTACGGGCGCTGCCCTCCGCCCAGGAGGAGGCGCTGCTCCGCGTCGCCCAGGAGGCACTGCACAACGCCCTGCGCCACGCGGAGGCCGCGCACGTCTCGGTGAGCCTGGGCCGGCAGGGCCCGGCCGCGGTCCTGCGGGTCGTGGACGACGGAAGCGGCTTCGACGTCCACACGGTCCGGCGTGAGGGCCGCCACCTCGGCCTCGTCTCGATGCGGCACCGGGCCGGCAGCGTCGGCGGCAGGCTCACCGTCGTCTCCGAGCCCGGGAAGGGCACCACGATCCAGATGGAGGTCCCCGGTGGCTGACAAGATCATCAAGGTCCTGCTGGTCGACGACCACCAGGTCGTCCGGCGCGGCCTGCGCACCTTCCTGGAGATCCAGGACGACATCGAGGTGGTCGGCGAGGCCTCCGACGGTGACCAGGGCGTCACGGAGGCGGAGTCCCTGCGCCCCGACGTGGTGCTGATGGACATCAAGATGCCCGGCACCGACGGCATCGAGGCCCTGCGCCGCCTCCGCGAGCTGGACAACCCCGCCAAGGTGCTGATCGTCACCAGTTTCACCGAGCAGCGCACGGTCGTCCCGGCCCTGCGCGCCGGAGCCTGTGGCTACGTGTACAAGGACGTCGACCCGGACGCGCTCGCCGGTGCGATCCGCTCCGTCCACGCCGGCCACGTCCTGCTGCAGCCCGAGGTCGCCGGGGCCCTGCTGGCACAGGAGGACGCGGGCGGCGGCACCGGCCGGGGGAGCACCCTGACCGAACGGGAACGGGAGGTCCTGGGCCTGATCGCCGACGGCCGTTCCAACCGGGAGATCGCCCGGGCGCTGGTCCTGTCGGAGAAGACCGTCAAGACACACGTATCGAACATCCTGATGAAGCTCGACCTGTCCGACCGGACCCAGGCCGCCCTCTGGGCCGTACGGCACGGAGCGGCGGGCTGAGCCACCCCGGGTCCGCACGGTACGAGGGCGCGGCGGACGGCCCCGGGGGCCTCGTCAGCGTCCCCGTTCCTCCAGATACGCGTTGTAGGCCGCCACCTGCGCCCGCCTGGCGACCCGCTCCACCGGGCGCAGTGCCTCACTCCTGGCCGCGATCTCCGAAGCGCTCACCGCGCCCCCGTGGCCGTACCCATGGGCGACCGTCACCAGCAGCCCCACCCGCTGGGCCAGCTCCAGCACCCGCACCGCCCGAGGCGGATAACCCGGCGCCAGCACCTCGCGGCCCCGCTCCGCCCGCGCCCGGTACGCGTCCAGCGCCGCCTCCGCCACCGGCCCGGACGCGGCGACGTCCAGCCGCGACAGCACCGCCGTCGCGTCCCGCAGCGCCTCCGCCAGCTCCCGCTCGGCCTCGCCCAGCGACGGCACGTCGGCCGGTGGGGCCTCCCGTACCGGCAGGCAGTGCCACACCACCTCGACGTGCACGTCCCCTTCCGGCCCCGCCTCACTCACCTCCGGCACCAGGCCGTACGGAGCCCCGAAGGCGACCACCGCCTCCTGGGCGTCCAGCGCCCGCGCGTTGAAGTCCGGCGGCCCGCTGAGCCCCAGCGGATGCCCTGGCACGGGCAGCGCCACCCGGAATCCGGTCGCGCCGAGCGCCCGCAGCCGCCCGAGCGCCAGCGTGAGCCCGACCGGCCCCGCCTCGCCCGGCAGCCCCTCGACGCGGTGCACCGCGTCCCGGCCGACGATCGCCTGCGCCGCGTCGTCCGGCGGGACGAGTCCGGCGACAAGTGCGTTTCCCCATGCGGCGAGCCGCCCTGAGCGTGGTTCCGAAAGCATGCCCACAGCCTAGGGAACGGACCCGGGGAAAGACCCTGGAGCCGGAGCACTCTCCGGGTGGCGTAGGTTTTCCTTGGGAGCTGTGCCCACAGGCACGCGACGATCTCGACACTGCATGGGGAGACAACGCGCCATGAGCGATGTACTGGAGCTGGTGGACGTATCCGTGGTCCGCGACGGACGCGCTCTGGTGGACGACGTCTCCTGGTCGGTCAAGGAGGGGGAGCGCTGGGTCATCCTCGGGCCGAACGGCGCGGGCAAGACCACTCTGCTCAACATCGCCTCCAGCTATCTCTTCCCGAGCACCGGCACGGCCACGGTCCTCGGCGAGCGGCTCGGCGGCGTCGGCACCGACGTCTTCGAGCTCCGGCCCCGCATCGGAATCGCCGGTGTCGCGATGGCCGAGAAGCTGCCCAAGCGCCAGACCGTCCTGCAGACGGTCCTCACCGCCGCCTACGGCATGACCGCCACCTGGAACGAGAACTACGAGGCCGTCGACGAGGAGCGGGCCCGCGCCTTCCTCGACCGGCTCGGCATGACCGAGTACCTCGACCGGAAGTTCGGCACGCTCTCGGAGGGCGAGCGCAAGCGCACCCTCATCGCCCGCGCCATGATGACCGACCCCGAGCTCCTCCTGCTCGACGAGCCCGCCGCCGGACTCGACCTCGGAGGCCGCGAGGACCTGGTCCGCCGTCTCGGCCGCCTCGCCCGCGACCCGTACGCCCCCTCCATGATCATGGTGACCCACCACGTCGAGGAGATCGCTCCGGGCTTCACCCACGTCCTGATGATCCGCCAGGGCAAGGTGCTCGCCGCGGGCCCCATGGAGACCGAGCTCAGCTCCCGCAACCTCTCCCTCTGCTTCGGCCTGCCGCTCGTCGTCGAGCACCACGGTGACCGCTACACGGCCCGCGGACTGCCCCTCGGCAAGTAGGTTCCGCGCCACAGTCGGCTGCCCGGCGCCCTGTCGGGAAGGGCACCCGCGGTCCTACGATGGCGGGGTGGACATCGACGCGTGGGTGTGGTGGCTGATCGGCGCTGTGGGACTGGGCATCCCCCTCGTCCTGACCGCGATGCCCGAATTCGGAATGTTCGCCGTCGGGGCGGTGGCCGCGGCCGTCGTCGCCGCCCTCGGCGGTGGAGTCGTCGCCCAAGTCCTGGTGTTCGTAGGGGTGTCGGTGGCGCTGATCGCCGTCGTACGCCCGATCGCCGCCAGGCAGAGAGCCGGCCGGTCCGGGCACGCCAGCGGCATCGACGCGCTGAAAGGCCGTCAGGCCGTCGTCCTGGAACGGGTGGACGGCAGCGGCGGACGCATCAAGCTGGCCGGGGAGGTCTGGTCCGCCCGCGCGCTCGACGGCGACCAGAGCTTCGAAGCCGGCCGGCAGGTGGACGTCGTGGACATCGACGGCGCGACCGCCGTCGTCATGTGAGCGAACCGGTCACACGGCAGGCCGGGGTCTGCCACACTCGAAGTCGATCATCATGAGAATGCGATCGCCATGACCACGCGACCTCGATCATCGCGATCCGTCGGCAAACGAAGGGCTCGAGGCACACGATGCAACCGATCATCATCGTCCTGATCATTCTGGTGGTGCTCGTCTTCATCGCCCTGATCAAGACGATCCAGGTCATCCCGCAGGCCAGTGCCGCCATCGTCGAGCGCTTCGGCCGCTACACCCGCACCCTCAACGCCGGGCTGAACATCGTCGTCCCGTTCATCGACTCGATCCGCAACCGGATCGACCTCCGTGAACAGGTCGTCCCCTTCCCGCCGCAGCCGGTGATCACCCAGGACAACCTCGTCGTCAACATCGACACCGTCATCTACTACCAGGTCACCGACGCCCGCGCCGCGACGTACGAAGTCGCCAGCTACATCCAGGCGATCGAGCAGCTCACCGTCACCACGCTGCGCAACATCATCGGCGGCATGGACCTGGAGCGGACCCTGACCTCCCGCGAGGAGATCAACGCGGCCCTGCGCGGTGTCCTCGACGAGGCCACCGGCAAGTGGGGCATCCGCGTCAACCGGGTCGAGCTCAAGGCCATCGAACCGCCCACCTCCATCCAGGACTCGATGGAGAAGCAGATGCGCGCCGACCGTGACAAGCGCGCCGCCATCCTCACCGCCGAAGGCATCCGGCAGTCCGCGATCCTCACCGCCGAGGGTGAGAAGCAGTCCGCGATCCTGCGCGCCGAGGGTGAGGCCAAGGCGTCCGCCCTGCGCGCCGAGGGTGAGGCCCAGGCCATCCGTACGGTCTTCGAGTCCATCCACGCCGGGGACCCGGACCAGAAGCTCCTGTCGTACCAGTACCTCCAGATGCTCCCGAAGATCGCCGAGGGCGACGCCAACAAGCTCTGGATCGTGCCCAGCGAGATCGGCGACGCGCTCAAGGGCCTCAGCGGTGCCTTCGGCAACCTCGGCGGCGGCGTACCCGGCTTCAACACCGGGGCCGAGCGCAGGGAACAGCCCCCCGTGGAGTGACCAGGCCTCCCCTTCGTGCATGATCGGTCCGGCCCCTCGACCTCGATGGCGGGGAGGCGTCACTGACCACCGAAGGGGATGGCCTTGTCCATCTGGGAAATGCTCGCCGTGTTCGCGGCGGGACTCGGAGCCGGCACGATCAACACCATCGTCGGCTCCGGCACGCTGATCACCTTCCCCGTACTCCTCGCCACCGGCCTGCCGCCGGTCACCGCCACCGTCTCCAACGCGCTCGGCCTGATCCCCGGATCGATCAGCGGCGCCATCGGCTACCGCAAGGAGCTGGCCGGACAGCGCCGGCGCATCCTCAAGCTGGGCGTCGGCGCGCTGATCGGCGGCCTCACCGGCGCCACCCTGCTGCTCTCGCTGCCCTCCACCGCGTTCGAGACGATCGTCCCGGTCCTGGTGGCCCTCGCCCTGGTCCTCGTCATCCTCCAGCCGAGGATCAGCAAGGCGGTCCAGCGCCGCCGCGAACACACCGGAACCGTCGCCCGCCCCGACGGCGGCCCGCTCCTGTTCACCGGGCTGATGCTCGCCAGCGTCTACGGCGGCTACTTCACCGCGGCCCAGGGCATCATCTACCTCTCGCTGATGGGCATGCTGCTCGACGACACGATGCAGCGGCTCAACGCCGTCAAGAACGTCCTCGCGGCCATCGTCAACAGCATCGCCGCGCTCTTCTTCCTCTTCGTCGCGGACTTCGACTGGACGGCCGTCGTCCTCATCGCGGTGGGCTCGTCGATCGGCGGCCAGATAGGCGCCAAGGTCGGCCGGCGTCTCAGCCCGCGTCTGCTGCGCGGGCTCATCGTCGTGGTCGGCACCGCCGCCATCGTCCAACTGCTGCTGCGCTGAACGGAGTCGGCCCGCCCCTCAGGACGAGGGGTCGGGCCGTGGCTCATGCGTCCGGCGGGTCAGGCGGCGGACCGGGCGAGCCACTCGGGCAGCGAGGACCGGTCACCGGCTCCCAGCGCGAGCAGCATCGCGTCCGCCGGCGTCGGGACGAAGGGCTGCCGCAGCAGAGGCATGCCCGCCTGCTCCGGAGTACGGGCGGCCTTGCGGTGGTTGTCCTCCGCACAGGAGGCCACGGTGTTCAGCCAGGTGTCCTGGCCGCCCTGGGCGCGCGGCACCACGTGGTCGACGGTGCTCGCCCGCCGCCCGCAGTACGCGCACCGGTGCTGGTCCCGTATGAGCACCCCCCTCCTGGACCAGGGGGCGTGTCTTCGGAACGGCACCCGCACGTACCGGCAGAGCCTGATGACACGCGGAACCGGGATGTCGATGGCGGCACCCCGCATGCGGAGTCCGGGATGCGACTGCTCGACGACGGCCTTGTCCTGGAGGATCAGAACCACCGCGCGGTTGAGTGTCACCGTCGACAGCGGCTCGAAGCTCGCGTTGAGTACCAGTGTGTCGCGCATCCCGCCCACCTCCCGTGTGCTGCCCGCCGGCCGGCAGGCCCGGATCAACTCTGGCCGGGAGAGCCGTGAGGGACAACGCAATAAAAAGTGCCCTGCCTTGATCTCTCCAAGACCAGGGCAGGGCAAACAGCGGGTGAACCGTCAGCTGTCCGGAGCGGCGTACTCACCGATCAACTGGGCGCGCCCCAGGGTGTGGAAGCGCAGATTGAAACCCACCACCGCGGGCGACGCGTCGCTGTCGGGCCCGAGCTTCTCGGAGTCCACCGCGTACACGGTGAAGACGTAGCGGTGGTTCTCCCCGGCCGGGGGAGCGGCGCCCCCGAACTCCTTCGAGCCGTAGTCGTTGCGGGCGTGGACGGCTCCCGGGGGCAGGCCCTCGAACGTCCCGGTGCCCGCACCGGCCGGAAGCTCGTTGACGGTGGCCGGGATGTCGAAGAGCACCCAGTGCCAGAACCCGCTGCCGGTGGGGGCGTCGGGGTCGAAGCAGGTGACGGCGAAGCTCTTCGTCTCCGGGGGGAAGCCTTCCCACCGCAGCTGCGGGGAGGTGTTCCCCGCAGCCTGCACCTGGGCGTCGGCGAGTACGGCGCCGGGTGCGAGATCCTCGCTCACCACGGTGAACGAGGGCACCTCGGGATGGAAGTCGTGCGGCAGCGGCGCCTTCTTCTGCTCGGTCACGTCAGCACCTCTCCTGGTCGGCTGTGGATGGGACGTCTCACCTTCGACCCTAGAGGTCCCGCCGTCCGAGGGCCCCCTCAGAGCCAGTTGCGGCGGCCGCCGACCTGAGAGAGCCACTGGTTGAGATAGGCGGCCCAGTCGGTGCCCTGGTAGTCGTGCAGCCCGACCTTGAACGCGCGGTAGGAGTCGCTGCCCTCACTGAAGAGGCCCGGCTTCTTGTCCATCTCCAGGACGACGTCCATCTCGCGGTCGTCCGCGACGAAGGTCAGCTCCACCTGGTTCAGCCCGCGGTACTGCTGCGGCGGGAAGAACTCGATCTCCTGGTAGAAGGGCAGCCGCTGGCGCGTGCCGCGGATGTGGCCGCGCTCCATGTCCGCGCTGCGGAAGCCGAAGCCCAGCTGCCCGAAGGCGTCCAGGATGGCCTGCTGAGCCGGGAGCGGGTGCACGTTGACCGCGTCGAGGTCCCCGGAGTCCAGGGCACGGGCGATCTCCAGCTCCGTGGTCACCCCTATGTTCATGCCGCGCAGATGCTGCCCGGCGAACATCGTGATCGGCGTCTCCCACGGGATCTCCAGCCCGAAGGGGACGACGTGCACGGCGCCCGCCTGGACCTGGAAGGCACCGCCGAGACGCAGCTTGGTGAACTCGATGTCCTGCTTGGTCTCGTGGTCCCCGCTCTCGACCTCCACCCGCGCCTGCAGACCGACCGAGAGACCTTCGATCTGCTGGTCCACGGAACCGCCCTGGATGCGCACCTCGCCCTGGACGACTCCGCCGGGGACGACGTTGAGTTCGGTGAGCTCGGTCTCCACCGAGGCACCGCCGGCACCCATGCTCGCGAGCAGCCGCTTGAAGCCCATGTTTTTCCTCCTAGGTCCTGACCCCTACATACGCGCGATGACCGTAGCCGGTTCCCTCGCCGGCGGTCCCAGTACCCTCGGACGGCATGGAAAAGCCCATGGACCGCACACCGCTGACGCGGGACTTCTTCGACCGATCCGTCCTGGACGTGGCGCCCGACCTGCTGGGACGCGTCCTGGTACGCACCAGTGAGGAGGGCCCCATCGAGCTGCGCCTGACCGAGGTCGAGGCGTACGCGGGTGAGGTCGACCCCGGATCCCACGCGTTCCGCGGTCTCACGCCCCGTAACAGCGTGATGTTCGGTCCGCCGGGCCACTCGTACGTCTACTTCACCTACGGGATGTGGCACTGCCTGAATCTGGTGTGCGGCCCCGAGGGCATGGCGAGCGGGGTCCTGCTGCGCGCCGGCGAGATCGGGGTGGGGGCCGAGGTCGCCCGCAAACGTCGGTTCTCGGCCCGCAACGACAGGGAACTGGCCAAAGGCCCGGCACGTCTGGCCACGGCTCTCGACGTCGACCGCGCACTGAACGGAGCCGACGTGATCGCCGGTCCGCTGGGTCCGCTTTCCGTACTGCACGGCACCCCGCCGCCCCGTGACCAGGTGCGCAGCGGCCCCCGTACGGGAGTGGGAGGAGACGGGGCCCACCAGCCCTGGCGCTTCTGGATCGACGGCGACCCGACCGTCAGTCCGTACCGGGCCCATGTGCCGCGCCGCCGACGCACGTCTTGACCAACTTGACTCGCGTCTGCTGCTTCCCTAATGTAGTCCGAGCCGCTTGAACGGATGCAGTTGTTGTTGGCGTGGTCCATCGGACCAGGCCGAAGCACCGTGAGAGGGCGACCCACTACCTACGATTCACCCCTGGCGGGTGCGATTTCGGCGTGCCGGAATTCAGCCCGATCGACTCGATTATGAGTCGCCGAGGAAATCGGTTAACGTAGTGACCGCCGGAAAGGGAAACGCGAAAGCGAAGAACTGGAAAGCATGGTGGTGAATTAACCGCCGAGCAGGAACCCGCTTCGACCGGGAATCGGATACGAAAGAGTCTGATAGAGTCGGAAACGCAAGAACGAAGGGAAGCGCCCGGAGGGCCCCGGTGAAACGGGACCGAAGGAAGCGTCCGTTCCTTGAGAACTCAACAGCGTGCCAAAAGTCAACGCCAGATATGTTGATACCCCGGCCTGCTTCGGCAGGTTGGTGGTTCCTTTGAAAAGACCTGCCAGGCCCTTGGGTGCTGGTAGGCGAAACACAGCGAGGACGCTGTGAACGACCGGTCTTATTCCGACCTGGTCGTTCCGCTCTCGTGGTGTTCATCCCGATTACGGGAAAACATTCACGGAGAGTTTGATCCTGGCTCAGGACGAACGCTGGCGGCGTGCTTAACACATGCAAGTCGAACGATGAAGCCCTTCGGGGTGGATTAGTGGCGAACGGGTGAGTAACACGTGGGCAATCTGCCCTTCACTCTGGGACAAGCCCTGGAAACGGGGTCTAATACCGGATAACACTCTGTCCCGCATGGGACGGGGTTAAAAGCTCCGGCGGTGAAGGATGAGCCCGCGGCCTATCAGCTTGTTGGTGGGGTGATGGCCTACCAAGGCGACGACGGGTAGCCGGCCTGAGAGGGCGACCGGCCACACTGGGACTGAGACACGGCCCAGACTCCTACGGGAGGCAGCAGTGGGGAATATTGCACAATGGGCGAAAGCCTGATGCAGCGACGCCGCGTGAGGGATGACGGCCTTCGGGTTGTAAACCTCTTTCAGCAGGGAAGAAGCGAAAGTGACGGTACCTGCAGAAGAAGCGCCGGCTAACTACGTGCCAGCAGCCGCGGTAATACGTAGGGCGCAAGCGTTGTCCGGAATTATTGGGCGTAAAGAGCTCGTAGGCGGCTTGTCACGTCGGATGTGAAAGCCCGGGGCTTAACCCCGGGTCTGCATTCGATACGGGCTAGCTAGAGTGTGGTAGGGGAGATCGGAATTCCTGGTGTAGCGGTGAAATGCGCAGATATCAGGAGGAACACCGGTGGCGAAGGCGGATCTCTGGGCCATTACTGACGCTGAGGAGCGAAAGCGTGGGGAGCGAACAGGATTAGATACCCTGGTAGTCCACGCCGTAAACGTTGGGAACTAGGTGTTGGCGACATTCCACGTCGTCGGTGCCGCAGCTAACGCATTAAGTTCCCCGCCTGGGGAGTACGGCCGCAAGGCTAAAACTCAAAGGAATTGACGGGGGCCCGCACAAGCAGCGGAGCATGTGGCTTAATTCGACGCAACGCGAAGAACCTTACCAAGGCTTGACATATACCGGAAAGCATCAGAGATGGTGCCCCCCTTGTGGTCGGTATACAGGTGGTGCATGGCTGTCGTCAGCTCGTGTCGTGAGATGTTGGGTTAAGTCCCGCAACGAGCGCAACCCTTGTTCTGTGTTGCCAGCATGCCCTTCGGGGTGATGGGGACTCACAGGAGACTGCCGGGGTCAACTCGGAGGAAGGTGGGGACGACGTCAAGTCATCATGCCCCTTATGTCTTGGGCTGCACACGTGCTACAATGGCCGGTACAATGAGCTGCGAAGTCGTGAGGCGGAGCGAATCTCAAAAAGCCGGTCTCAGTTCGGATTGGGGTCTGCAACTCGACCCCATGAAGTCGGAGTTGCTAGTAATCGCAGATCAGCATTGCTGCGGTGAATACGTTCCCGGGCCTTGTACACACCGCCCGTCACGTCACGAAAGTCGGTAACACCCGAAGCCGGTGGCCCAACCCCTTGTGGGAGGGAGCTGTCGAAGGTGGGACTGGCGATTGGGACGAAGTCGTAACAAGGTAGCCGTACCGGAAGGTGCGGCTGGATCACCTCCTTTCTAAGGAGCACTTCTTACCCGGTTCGCTGGGTCAGAGGCCAGTACACCGGCGAATGTTCGGTGCTGGTTGCTCATGGGTGGAACGTTGACTATTCGGCACGACAGGTTGGTTGCTACTAGTACTGCTTCGGCGTGGAACGTGGTGATGGATCGGTCGGGTCGGGCACGCTGTTGGGTATCTGAAGGTACGGGCTCGTTTGAGTCTGTCCCTTTGGTTGCCGGCCCCAGTGCACTCGTTCGTCAGAACGGGGTGATGGGTGGCTGGTCGTTGTTTGAGAACTGCACAGTGGACGCGAGCATCTGTGGCCAAGTTTTTAAGGGCGCACGGTGGATGCCTTGGCACCAGGAACCGATGAAGGACGTGGGAGGCCACGATAGTCCCCGGGGAGCTGTCAACCAAGCTTTGATCCGGGGGTTTCCGAATGGGGAAACCCGGCAGTCGTCATGGGCTGTCACCCGCTGCTGAACACATAGGCAGTGTGGAGGGAACGAGGGGAAGTGAAACATCTCAGTACCCTCAGGAAGAGAAAACAACCGTGATTCCGGGAGTAGTGGCGAGCGAAACTGGATGAGGCCAAACCGTATGCGTGTGATACCCGGCAGGGGTTGCGCATGCGGGGTTGTGGGATCTCTTTTTCACAGTCTGCCGGCTGTGAGGCGAGTCAGAAACCGTTGATGTAGGCGAAGGACATGCGAAAGGTCCGGCGTAGAGGGTAAGACCCCCGTAGCTGAAACATTAACGGCTCGTTTGAGAGACACCCAAGTAGCACGGGGCCCGAGAAATCCCGTGTGAATCTGGCGGGACCACCCGCTAAGCCTAAATATTCCCTGGTGACCGATAGCGGATAGTACCGTGAGGGAATGGTGAAAAGTACCGCGGGAGCGGAGTGAAATAGTACCTGAAACCGTGTGCCTACAAGCCGTGGGAGCGTCGCTGTTGTTCTTCGGAACAGCAGTCGTGACTGCGTGCCTTTTGAAGAATGAGCCTGCGAGTTAGCGGTGTGTAGCGAGGTTAACCCGTGTGGGGAAGCCGTAGCGAAAGCGAGTCCGAATAGGGCGTTTGAGTTGCACGCTCTAGACCCGAAGCGGAGTGATCTAGCCATGGGCAGGTTGAAGCGGAGGTAAGACTTCGTGGAGGACCGAACCCACCAGGGTTGAAAACCTGGGGGATGACCTGTGGTTAGGGGTGAAAGGCCAATCAAACTCCGTGATAGCTGGTTCTCCCCGAAATGCATTTAGGTGCAGCGTCGTGTGTTTCTTGCCGGAGGTAGAGCACTGGATAGGCGATGGGCCCTACCGGGTTACTGACCTTAGCCAAACTCCGAATGCCGGTAAGTGAGAGCGCGGCAGTGAGACTGTGGGGGATAAGCTCCATGGTCGAGAGGGAAACAGCCCAGAGCATCGACTAAGGCCCCTAAGCGTACGCTAAGTGGGAAAGGATGTGGAGTCGCAGAGACAACCAGGAGGTTGGCTTAGAAGCAGCCACCCTTGAAAGAGTGCGTAATAGCTCACTGGTCAAGTGATTCCGCGCCGACAATGTAGCGGGGCTCAAGCGTACCGCCGAAGTCGTGTCATTCATACACATATCCTCAACGGGAGTATGGATGGGTAGGGGAGCGTCGTGTGCCGGGTGAAGCAGCCGCGGAAGCGAGTTGTGGACGGTTCACGAGTGAGAATGCAGGCATGAGTAGCGATACACACGTGAGAAACGTGTGCGCCGATTGACTAAGGGTTCCTGGGTCAAGCTGATCTGCCCAGGGTAAGTCGGGACCTAAGGCGAGGCCGACAGGCGTAGTCGATGGACAACCGGTTGATATTCCGGTACCCGCTTTGAAACGCCCAGTACTGAATCAGGCGATGCTAAGTCCGTGAAGCCGGCCCGATCTCTTCGGAGTTGAGGGTAGTGGTGGAGCCGATGAACCAGACTTGTAGTAGGTAAGCGATGGGGTGACGCAGGAAGGTAGTCCAGCCCGGGCGGTGGTTGTCCCGGGGTAAGGGTGTAGGACGCACGGTAGGCAAATCCGTCGTGCATATAGTCTGAGACCTGATGCCGAGCCGATTGTGGTGAAGTGGATGATCCTATGCTGTCGAGAAAAGCCTCTAGCGAGTTTCATGGCGGCCCGTACCCTAAACCGACTCAGGTAGTCAGGTAGAGAATACCGAGGCGTTCGGGTGAACTATGGTTAAGGAACTCGGCAAAATGCCCCCGTAACTTCGGGAGAAGGGGGGCCATCACTGGTGAGGGGACTTGCTTCCTGAGCTGGGGGTGGCCGCAGAGACCAGCGAGAAGCGACTGTTTACTAAAAACACAGGTCCGTGCGAAGCCGTAAGGCGATGTATACGGACTGACGCCTGCCCGGTGCTGGAACGTTAAGGGGACCGGTTAGTGCGCTTTCGGGTGTGCGAAGCTGAGAACTTAAGCGCCAGTAAACGGCGGTGGTAACTATAACCATCCTAAGGTAGCGAAATTCCTTGTCGGGTAAGTTCCGACCTGCACGAATGGCGTAACGACTTCTCGACTGTCTCAACCATAGGCCCGGTGAAATTGCACTACGAGTAAAGATGCTCGTTTCGCGCAGCAGGACGGAAAGACCCCGGGACCTTTACTATAGTTTGATATTGGTGTTCGGTTCGGCTTGTGTAGGATAGGTGGGAGACTTTGAAGCAGCCACGCCAGTGGTTGTGGAGTCGCCGTTGAAATACCACTCTGGTCGTGCTGGATGTCTAACCTGGGTCCGTGATCCGGATCAGGGACAGTGTCTGATGGGTAGTTTAACTGGGGCGGTTGCCTCCTAAAGAGTAACGGAGGCGCCCAAAGGTTCCCTCAGCCTGGTTGGCAATCAGGTGTTGAGTGTAAGTGCACAAGGGAGCTTGACTGTGAGACCGACGGGTCGAGCAGGGACGAAAGTCGGGACTAGTGATCCGGCAGTGGCTTGTGGAAGCGCTGTCGCTCAACGGATAAAAGGTACCCCGGGGATAACAGGCTGATCTTCCCCAAGAGTCCATATCGACGGGATGGTTTGGCACCTCGATGTCGGCTCGTCGCATCCTGGGGCTGGAGTCGGTCCCAAGGGTTGGGCTGTTCGCCCATTAAAGCGGTACGCGAGCTGGGTTTAGAACGTCGTGAGACAGTTCGGTCCCTATCCGCTGTGCGCGTAGGAATATTGAGAAGGGCTGTCCCTAGTACGAGAGGACCGGGACGGACGAACCTCTGGTGTGCCAGTTGTCCTGCCAAGGGCATGGCTGGTTGGCTACGTTCGGAAAGGATAACCGCTGAAAGCATCTAAGCGGGAAGCCTGCTTCGAGATGAGTATTCCCACCACCTTGAGTGGTTAAGGCTCCCAGTAGACGACTGGGTTGATAGGCCAGATGTGGAAGCCCGGTAACGGGTGGAGCTGACTGGTACTAATAGGCCGAGGGCTTGTCCTCAGTTGCTCGCGTCCACTGTGTTGTTCCCAGGCCACGAACGGTCGTGCTGGTTGAACAACTACTTAAACTGAAAAGTGTGCTTGTTCGCTAAGTGCCGATATCCCCGCTCTGTGTGGGGACTGGCCGATAGTGTTTCGGTGGTCATTGCGTTAGGGAAACGCCCGGTTACATTCCGAACCCGGAAGCTAAGCCTTTCAGCGCCGATGGTACTGCAGGGGGGACCCTGTGGGAGAGTAGGACGCCGCCGAACAATCTTTCAGGGCCCTTGGTCCCAGCGTTCAACGCTGGGACCAAGGGCCCTTTTGTTTTTTCGAAGCGCGTCGGATCGTCGACTGCGCGAGAATGTCTGTGGTACCCGATGACAGGAGTCACCCCCATGTCCACCAACTCTTCCGACGATCGTCCGGAGCGCGAGCCGCGTCGCCGGGAAGACGGTGACAGGGGCGGCTACCGAGGAGGCCGCGACGACCGCTCCTCCGCGCCCCGACGTGACGGTGACCGAGGCGGTTTCCGTCGTGATGACCGTGACCGGGACCGTGGCCCGCGTCGAGACAGCGGCCGAGGCGCCGGCCCCGGCTCGGGTGGCGGCGGTTTCCGCCGTGACGACCGCGCCCCCCGCCGTGACGACGACCGTGGTGGCTACCGCGGCGCCGGTGGTTCCGACCGTCGTGACGACCGCCCGCGTGGCCCGCGTCGCGACGACGACCGGCCCGGTGGTTTCCGTCGCGACGACAGCCGAGGTGACAACCGCAGCGGTGGCGGCTTCCGTCGTGACGACCGCGCCCCCCGTCGGGACGACGATCGGCCCGGCGGTTTCCGTCGTGACGACAGCAGGGGCGGCAGTACCGGTGGTGGCTTCCGCCGTGACGACCGTGACCGGGACCGCGCTCCGCGTCGTGAGGACGACCGTGGCGGCTACCGGGGTGGCGCTCCGCGTCGTGAGGACGACCGTGGTGGGTATCGCGGTGGTTCCGACCGTCGTGACGACCGCCCGCGTGGCCCCCGCCGCGACGACGACCGGCCCGGTGGTTTCCGTCGCGACGACAGCCGGGGAGACAGCCGCAGCGGTGGCGGCTTCCGCCGTGACGACCGCGCCCCCCGTCGGGACGACGATCGGCCCGGCGGTTTCCGTCGTGACGACAGCAGGGGCGGCAGTACCGGTGGTGGCTTCCGCCGTGACGACCGTGACCGGGACCGCGCTCCGCGTCGTGAGGACGACCGTGGCGGCTACCGGGGTGGCGCTCCGCGTCGTGAGGACGACCGTGGTGGGTATCGCGGTGGTTCCGACCGTCGTGACGACCGCCCGCGTGGCCCCCGCCGCGACGACGACCGGCCCGGTGGTTTCCGTCGCGACGACAGCCGAGGTGACAACCGCAGCGGTGGCGGCTTCCGCCGTGACGACCGCGCCCCCCGTCGTGAGGACGACCGTGGCGGCTACCGGGGCGGCGCTCCGCGTCGTGAGGACGACCGTGGTGGGTATCGCGGCGCCGGTGGTTCCGACCGTCGTGACGACCGCCCGCGTGGCCCCCGCCGCGACGACGACCGGCCCGGTGGCTTCCGTCGCGACGACAGCCGGGGAGACAACCGCACCGGTGGTGGCGGGTTCCGCCGTGACGACCGTGACCGGGACCGCGCCCCCCGTCGCGACGACGACCGTGGCCCGCGCAGGGACAACGACCGGGGCAACAGCCGCGGCGGCTACCAGGGGCGCGACGACCGCGGTGGCTACCGGGGCCGCGACGACCGCGGTGGCTCCCAGGGGCGTGACGACCGTGGTGGCTACCGGGGCCGTGACGACCGTGGTGGCTACCAGGGTCGTGACGACCGCGAGCGTGAGCCGATCAAGCGCCTCCCGATCCCCGACGAGGTCACCGGCGACGAGATCGACAAGGACGTGCGGCAGGAGCTGATGAGCCTGCCGAAGACCCTCGCCGAAGACGTCGCGCGCAACCTGGTCGTGGTCGCCCGCCTCATCGACGAGGACCCCGAGCAGGCCTACGCCTTCTCGCGTATCGCCCTGCGCCTCGCCTCCCGCGTCGCCGCGGTGCGTGAGGCCGCCGGCTTCGCCGCCTACGCGACCCAGAGGTACGCCGAGGCGCTGGCCGAGTTCCGGGCGTCGCGCCGTATGACCGGGTCCGTCGAGCTGTGGCCCGTCATGGCCGACTGCGAGCGCGGCCTGGGTCGGCCCGAGCGTGCCATGGCCATGGCCGGTGAGCCCGAGGTGCAGAAGCTGGACAAGGCAGGACAGGTGGAGATGCGCCTCGTCGCGGCCGGGGCCCGGCGGGACATGGGACAGCTCGACGCGGCCATCGTCACCCTGCAGAGCCCCGAACTCGCCTCCAACGCCGTCCACTCGTGGACGCCCCGTCTGCGGTACGCCTACGCGGACGCCCTCCTGGAGGCCGGGCGCGAGGACGAGGCCCGTGAGTGGTTCGGGAAGGCCCTGGAGGCCGACAAGGACGGCTCCACCGACGCCTCGGACCGGCTTGCCGAGCTCGAGGGCGTCGAGTTCGTCGACGCTCTGGGTGAGGACGACGAGGACGTCCAGGACACCGCTCAGGACGACGCACGGCCCGCCACGGACACCGACAGCGGCAGTGACGTCGACGCCGGTAGCGACGAGACGCAGGCTCACCCGGGTGATGAGGCGGAAGCCGACGTCGAGGACGACTCGACGGACGGCCCCGCAAAGGCGTAGCCGCCGTGGCGACACGACGGCAGGACGGTAGAACAGCGGCATGAGGAGAGGGCGGCACCCGCGTACGGGTGCCGCCCTCTCCTCGTTGCGCTCAGCTGACGCCGTGTCAACTCACGTCCGGGCCGCCCGCGTCCGTACCGAGACTGCGCAGCACCAGCCCCGTCGCCGGCTTCGGGCCGAACGATGTCGACTTGCGGGGCATGGTGACGCCCTGCCTGGCCAGGTCTCGTACGACGTCCTCGCCCACCGGGTGCATCAGGACCGCCGTGGCGCCGTTCCGTTCGGCCTGCTCGACGGCCGCCTCCGTGTCGTGGATGTAGGCGATGTGCTCCGGGGCGTCGGGGATCCGCCACACCTCGTCCAGCAGCGTGGAATGCAGCACCGTGGCGTCCAGTTCGCGCCATGCGGCCGGTCGGTCGGCGGGCACCGTGCGGGCCAGCAGCCGTTCGTCCGGCCGGTCGACGAGGTGGAAGCCCCCGTCGCCCGCGAGCAGGAAGGCGTTGCCCGAGGCCGCGGCCTCGGCCAGGGCGTCGAGCGCCCGGGGGAGCGGCCCCTCGACGTCCCGGACCCGGGCGCGTCCGTCGAGCGCCTTGAGCGCGTCCACGACCGGAAGGCGGTGCAGCAGACGGTGGATGGCGCGTACCCGCAGCGGATAGCGGGCCGTGTCCACGAGCAGCACGAGCCCGAAGTCCCACGGGCCCGGGCCCGATTGTTCCTGCTGGAGTCTCAGATAGGTGGCCCAGCGGTGGTGGCCGTCGGCGATGAGCGCCTGGCGCTCCGCGAGGTCCGCCTCGATACGCGCCCGGTCCGCGGGGTCGGTGACGGCCCAGAGCCGGTGGGCGACACCGTCCTCGGTGGTCGTCGTCAGGAGCGGGCTCTGCTCCACGGTCCGCTCGACGACCGCCGTCGCACCCGCCGGCCGGCCGTCCCCGGCGTAGCTGAGGAGCAGGGGTTCGAGATGGGCCCCGGTCGTACGCATCAGGTCGGCGCGGTCCGCGACGACGTCCGCCATGACGTCCTCGTGCGGCAGTACGATCCCGTCGGACGCGGGCGACAGGGCCAGCGCCCCGATCACCCCGCGCTGAAGGACGTCCCCGGCCCGCTGCTCGTAGACGTAGAGCACCGGATCCGGATCCGCGGCCAGGACGCCCTCGGCCAGCCAGCGCTTCAGGGTGGAGGCGGCCTGCTGGTGGCGTTCCGTGGCGCTGCCCGCCTGGGGAAGGATCAGGCGCACGATGTTGTACGGATCCAGCGACTCCAGGTGGTGCAGACCGTCGGGCCGTACGACCACGTCGTACGGCGGTGACGTCACCGCGGCCAGGCTGCCGACCCGTTCGGGGACGTACCGCAGCCCGCGGAAGGGGATCAGCCGCAGCCCGTGATCGGTGGTGCGCCCTGATGTGTTCATTTGGGCATCGTATGTGCGCACCCGTGATGCGCGATGATCGGGGGAGAAGCTTGGAAAGAGGAGCGCGATGAGTCAGCAGTACAGGTCCCGCCCGAGCGGAAACGGCACGCCGCTGAGCGAGGCGTACGACACGGCCCTGCTCGATCTCGACGGAGTGGTGTACGCGGGCGGGCACGCCGTCGTGCACGCCGTCGAGTCGCTGGGCGCCGCACGTGACCGGGGGATGCGGCTGGCGTACGTGACCAACAACGCCCTGCGGACCCCGGACGCGGTGGCCGAACACCTGACGGAGCTGGGGGTGCCCGCCGAACCCACCGATGTGATCACCTCCGCGCAGGCAGTGGCGCGACTGATGGCCGATCAGTTGCCGTCGGGCTCACGGGTCCTGGTCGTCGGCGGGGAGGGACTGCGCGTCGCGCTCCGGGAGCGGGGCCTGGTGCCCGTCGAGTCGGCGGACGACGCCCCGGTCGCGGTGGCCCAGGGCTTCGGCGGCCCCGACCTCCCGTGGGGGCGGTTCGCGGAGGCCGCGTACGCGATCGCGGGCGGGGCCGCGTGGTTCGCGTCCAACACGGACCTGACCATCCCCTCCGCCCGGGGCATCGCGCCCGGCAACGGCGCGGCCGTGGAGGTCGTACGCATCGCCACGGGCGCCGAACCCCAGGTCGCCGGCAAACCGCTGCCGCCGATGCACCGCGAGACCGTGCTGCGGACCGGAGCGGAGCGGCCGCTGGTCGTCGGGGACCGGCTGGACACGGACATCGAGGGCGCGTTCAACGGCGGTGTGGACTCGCTGCTGGTGCTCACCGGGGTGACCGACGCCGCGCTGCTGCTCGCGGCCGCGCCCCACCACCGGCCGACCTACGTCGACCGGGACCTGCGCGGGCTGCTCACCGGCCGGCCCGAGGTGACGGCGGAGGACGACGCGTTCCGGTGCGGCGGCTGGACGGCCACCGTGCGCGGCGACGCACTGGCGCTGGACGGCGACGGCGACCCGGTGGACGGGCTGCGAGCCCTGTGCGGGGCGGCCTGGACGCAGGGCGGGGACGCCGCGTGCGAGCTGGACGCGGAGGCGGCGGTGGCCCGGCTCGGACTGTAGGGACGCGAGGGCCTCGGGTGGTGCGAGAGACGCGAGAAGCACGGGGGACCCGGCTCCGGCCGCCGTACGCCCGTACAGCGGCCGGGAAGGAAGGATAGGTTAGCCTCACCTCGTGTCGGTCGAGAGTCCCCCTACCGAGGTCCGGCGCCGCGGCCATGCCCCGGGCGCACCCTCCGACGCACGCCACCCACACCAGGAGTACGACCATGCAGCGCCTCACCGCGGACTCGGTGACCCTCGGCTACGACCGGCGGACCATCGCCGAGAACCTCTCGGTCGAGATCCCGGACAACTCCTTCACGGTCATCGTCGGCCCCAACGCCTGCGGCAAGTCGACCCTGCTGCGGGCGCTCTCCCGGATGCTGAGGCCCGAGAGCGGCGAGGTCCTGCTCGACGGGCAGTCCATCCACCGGCTGCCCGCGAAGAAGGTCGCCCGGATGCTCGGGCTGCTGCCCCAGACCTCCATAGCCCCCGACGGCATCACCGTCTTCGACCTCGTCTCGCGCGGCCGGTACCCCCACCAGGGGCTGCTGCGGCAGTGGTCGCCCGAGGACGAGCGGATCGTGCGGGAGTCCATGGAGTCGACCGGCGTCGCCGAACTCGCCGGCCGGTACGTCGACGAGCTCTCCGGCGGCCAGCGCCAGCGTGTCTGGATCGCCATGGCCCTCGCCCAGCAGACCCCGCTCCTGCTGCTCGACGAGCCGACGACGTACCTCGACATCCAGCACCAGATCGAGGTGCTCGACCTCTGCGCCGAACTGCACGAGACGCAGGGCCGCACCCTGGTCGCCGTCCTGCACGACCTCAACCACGCCGCTCGGTACGCCACCCACCTCATCGCCATGCGGCAGGGCCGGATCGTCGCCGAGGGCGCGCCTGGGGAGGTCGTCACCGCCGGCCTGGTCGAGCAGGTCTTCGGCATGCGCTGCCAGGTCATCGACGACCCGGAGACCGGTACGCCCCTCGTGGTCCCGGCCGCCCGCAGGAAGCGCGCGGCGGCGGCCGCCTGACCGGATCCGGCGCAGCCCTCAGAGCAGTGACCTCAGCTTCAGCAGATCGCGGAAGCCCGCCTCCAGCCGGACCCGCCCCGAGCTCCAGGCCTTCGCGAAGTTCAGCTCGCCGTTCACCATGGCCACCAGGTCGTCCCCGGTCATCGCGAGCCGGATCTGGGCCTTCTCGCGGGGCGGCCCATCGAGGGTGTCCAGCACCTGGATCCGGCCGTCCGTCAGCCGCCCGGTGAACGTCACGTCGAGGTCCCGGACGTGGCAGCTCAGCGAACGGTCGAGCTCGGCGGCACCGCGGACGTCGCCGTCCGCCCCCGCGAGGTTGTCGGAAAGTGTGTCGAGTGCGCTGCGGCACTCCGCCATGGTCGCCATCGTGACCGACGGTACACCGGCCCTTCGCGGTAGCGTTCCGGCATGAGCGACTGGATGCCGGAGCCGGACACGACGCCCGGGGCCGCCCCCGACACCGAGGCACCCGAGCCCGTTGCCGGCCCGGAGGCCGAGGCCTCCGTGCCCTCCCACGACCCCGCACCGCCCGCCCCGCTCGGCGTCCCGCGTACTCCCACCGGACACCCGGGGGTGGACGTCCGGCTGGAGCGGCTGGCCGATGCCGACCACCTCCCGGCGGACGGGCACACCGAGGTGTACGAGGATGTACACCGTGGGCTGCGCGACGAGCTGACCGCTCTGGACGCCCGCCCCGCACCCGCACCGACGCCCGCGCACGACATCAGGAGCTGAACCGAACGTGGCAGGAGTGGCACGTCGCCGCCTCGACGCCGAGCTGGTACGCCGCAAGCTCGCCCGCTCACGCGAGCACGCGAGCCAGCTGATCGCGGCCGGGCGGGTGACCGTCGGCGGCAACACCGCGACCAAATCCGCCACCCAGGTCGAGACCAGTGCGGCACTCGTCGTCGTCAAGGACGACAGCGACCCCGAGTACGTCTCGCGCGGCGGGCACAAGCTCGCGGGCGCGCTGGCCGCCTTCACCCCCCTCGGGCTGGAGGTACGGGGGCGGCGTGCGCTGGACGCCGGAGCGTCGACCGGCGGCTTCACCGATGTACTGCTGCGGGCCGGAGCCGGACACGTCGTCGCCGTCGACGTCGGCTACGGGCAGCTCGCCTGGTCGCTCCAGTCCGACGAGCGCGTCACCGTCAAGGACCGCACGAACGTACGCGAGTTGACGGTGGAGCAGATCGACGGGCAGCCGGTGGACCTGGTCGTCGGTGACCTGTCGTTCATCCCGCTCGGCCTCGTGCTGCCCGCCCTCGCCCGCTGCGCCGCGCCTGACGCGGACCTGGTCCTCATGGTCAAGCCGCAGTTCGAGGTGGGCAAGGAGCGCCTCGGCAGCGGGGGCGTGGTGCGCAGCCCGGAACTGCGCGCCGAAGCAGTACGGGACGTGGCGCGCCGGGCCTGGCAGCTGGGCCTGGGCGTCCGGGGCGTGACCGCGAGCCCGCTGCCCGGGCCCTCGGGGAACGTCGAGTACTTTCTGTGGCTGCGGGCCGGAGCACCTGAACCGGATCCCGCGGATGTCGATCGCGCAGTGGCGGAGGGGCCTCGTTGACGACACAAGCGGCACAAGAGAACCCGGAACCGGGCACGCCGGCACAGGGGGGCGACGCGGACCGGACCGTCTTCCTGCTCGCCCATACCGGCCGCCCCGCGGCCATCCGCAGCGCGGAGCTCGTCGTCCAGGGGCTGCTCCGCAACGGCCTCGGCGTGCGGGTGCTGGCCGCGGAGGCGGCGGACCTGCCGCTGCCCCCGTCCGTGATGACGGTCACCGACGCCACACCCGCGGCCGTCGAAGGCTGCGAACTGCTGATCGTGCTCGGTGGGGACGGCACCCTGCTGCGCGGCGCCGAGATCTCCCGGGCCTCCGGCGTGCCGATGCTCGGCGTCAACCTGGGACGCGTCGGCTTCCTGGCCGAGGCCGAGCGCGACGACCTGGACAAGGTCGTCGACCGGGTCGTCACCCGCGCCTACCAGGTCGAGGAGCGCATGACGATCGACGTCCTGGTGCACAGCAACGGCGATGTCGTGCACAGCGACTGGGCGCTCAACGAGGCAGCCGTGCAGAAGGTCTCGCCCGACCGGATGCTGGAGGTCGTTCTGGAGATCGACGGCCGGCCGGTGACCGGCTTCGGCTGCGACGGAATCGTCTGCGCCACCCCCACCGGCTCGACCGCGTACGCCTTCTCGGCCGGCGGCCCCGTCGTCTGGCCGGAGGTCGAGGCCCTGCTGATGGTGCCGATCAGCGCGCACGCGCTCTTCGCCAAGCCGCTGGTGACCTCGCCCACGTCCGTCCTGGCCGTGGAGGTCCAGCCGCACACCCCGCACGGCGTCCTGTGGTGCGACGGGCGCAGGACCGTCGAACTGCCCGCCGGTGCCCGGGTCGAGGTGCGGCGCGGCGCGGTTCCCGTACGGCTCGCACGGCTGCACCAGGCCTCCTTCACCGACCGGCTGGTCGCCAAGTTCGCGCTCCCCGTGCAGGGCTGGCGGGGCGCACCGCACTGACCGTCAACACCGTGTGAGGAGATCGTGCCGCCCGGCAGGCCGTTAGCGCGGCGGGGTCCGGACCTCGTATGGTCATGTCCGTGTTGGAGGAGATGCGGATACGGTCGCTCGGGGTCATCGACGACGCGGTGGTGGAGCTGTCGCCCGGTTTCACCGCGGTGACGGGCGAGACCGGCGCGGGCAAGACGATGGTCGTGACCAGCCTCGGGCTGCTGCTCGGCGGACGCGCCGACCCCGCCCTGGTGCGGGTCGGCGCCAAGGCCGCGGTCGTCGAGGGCCGGATCACGGTGGCCCCGGGGGACGCGGCGGCCCTGCGCGCGGAGGAAGCGGGCGGAGAGATCGAGGACGGGGCGCTCATCGTCAGCCGGACCGTCTCGGCGGAAGGCCGCTCCCGCGCGCACCTCGGGGGCAGATCCGTGCCCGTCGGGGTCCTGACCGAACTCGCCGACGAGCTCGTCGCCGTGCACGGCCAGACCGACCAGCAGGGGCTGCTCAAGCCCGCCCGGCAGCGGCAGGCCCTCGACCGGTACGCCGGTGACGGCGTGAGTGTGCCGCTCGCGGCGTACACGGCCGCCTACCGGCGGCTGCGCGCCGTCGTCACGGAGCTGGACGAGCTGACGGTCCGGGCCAGGGAGCGGGCCCAGGAGGCGGATCTGCTGCGCTTCGGCCTCGACGAGGTCGCGGCCGTCGAGCCGCTGCCCGGGGAGGACGTCGAGCTCGCCGCCGAGGCCGAGCGGCTCGGCCACGCCGAGGCCCTCGCCTCAGCGGCGGCCCTCGCGCACGGGGCGCTCGCGGGCAACCCGGAGGACCCCGAGGCGGTGGACGCCACCACGATCGTCGCGGCGGCCGGACAGGCACTGGACGCCGTACGCGCCCACGACCCCGCGCTGGCAGCGCTGGCCGACCGCACCGGTGAGATCTCGATCCTGCTCGCCGACGTGGCCGGGGAGCTCGCCGGATACGCCGACCAGCTGGACGCCGACCCGCTGCGGCTCGCCGCCGTCGAGGAGCGCCGCGCCGCGCTCACCGCCCTCACCCGCAAGTACGGCCAGGACATCGGTGCCGTCCTCGCCTGGACCCAGGAGAGCGCCGCCCGGCTCACCGAGCTGGAGGGCGACGACGACAGGATCGAGGAGCTCACGGCGGAGCGCGACGCGCTGCGCGCCGAGCTCTCCGGGCTCGGACAGGCGCTGACCGACGCGCGTACGGAGGCCGCCGCCCGGTTCGCCGGGGCGGTCACCGAGGAGCTGGCCTCGCTCGCCATGCCGCACGCCCGGGTCTCCTTCGCCGTCCGGCAGATCGAGGCCGCGGACGACGCGTCCGGCATCGACGTCGGCGGCCGCAGCGTCGTCCACGGGCCGACCGGGGCCGACGAGGTCGAGCTCCTGCTGGCCCCGCACCCCGGCGCCCAGCCGCGGCCGATCGCCAAGGGGGCGTCGGGTGGTGAGCTGTCCCGGGTGATGCTCGCCGTCGAGGTGGTCTTCGCGGGCTCCGACCCCGTGCCGACGTACCTCTTCGACGAGGTCGACGCCGGGGTCGGCGGCAAGGCGGCCGTCGAGGTCGGCCGGCGGCTGGCCAAGCTGGCCCGGTCCGCTCAGGTCGTCGTGGTCACCCATCTGCCGCAGGTGGCGGCCTTCGCCGACCGTCAGCTGCTGGTCGAGAAGACCGTGGACGGATCGGTGACCCGGAGCGGCGTCAAGGTCCTCGAAGGCGAGGACCGGGTACGGGAACTCTCCCGGATGCTGGCCGGCCAGGAGGACTCGGAGACGGCCCGGGCACACGCGGAGGAGCTGTTGGCGACCGCGCGGACGGACGGCTGAGGGCTGTCCCCGCCGGCCCGCCGCCCGGTTGCCGCACCATGTGATGCGGCAACCGGGCGGCGGGCGTCAACTTTCGGCCGCTGAACCCACCCGGAAGAGTGGGGTGGTCCGATTTCTGGTCGCCATCGGCAGGGGAACAACGTTTCGCCGGATCCGGAACGCGCGTACGGGCTGGCATCCTTGGCGCTGTACATTCCGCCGACTCGGGAGCCCCGGGGAGCCATTCGACGTGTCACAGCTGCGTACGGTCCAAGTACTGGGCGGCGGTGCCGGAAGCAGCGCTCATGTCACCTCGCTCGCCACGGGCCTGGTGGCGCGAGGGGTGCAGGTCACCGTCTGCGCCCCGGCCGACGGTGAGCGTGCCCACGCCTTCCCCGCGACGGGCGCCCGCTTCGCCCCCGTGCCCCGGCGCAGTGACCCCGCCGCCGTCGCCGCCCTGCGCGCCGCGTGCGCCGGGGCGGACGTCGTCCACGCCCACGGGCTGCACGCCGCCGTGCGCGCCGGGCTCGCGCTGAGCGGGCGCAGTACGCCGCTGGTGGTGACCTGGCACTCCCGGCCCCAGGTGGAGGGAGCCCGCCGACGGATGCTGCATCTGCTGGAGCGACGGGCCGCCCGCGCGGCGGCCGTCGTGCTCGGCACCTCGTCGGAGCTGGTCGACCGGGCCCGGACACGGGGCGCCAGGGACGCCCGGCTCGCTCCCGCCCCGATCCCGGCGAGTCGGCCGCCCGTCGTCCACGACGGCAAGGCGCGTGCCGAACTGGGCGCCGTGGGAAGGCCGTTACTCGTCTCGTCCGGCACCCTCGCCCCGCACCACGGATACGACACACTGCTGGACGCCGCGCACGCCTGGCGTGAGCTGGATCCCGTACCGCTGCTGGTCCTGGTGGGGGAGGGCAGCTCGGAGGAAGCGCTGCGCCACCGGGTCCTCGACGAGGGGCTGCCCGTCGTCCTGGCCGGCCGCCGGGACGATCCGTCAGAGCTCCTCGCCGTCGCGGACCTCGCCGTGCTGCCCGGCCGCGAGGAGCCCCGGCCGCTCGTGGCCCGGGAGGCACTGCGCCTCGGGGTGCCCCTGGTGGCCGCCGACTCCCGCGGGCTGCGCGATCTCGTCGGCGGCGCCGCCGAACTGGTGCCGTACGGGGACGCCGGAGCGCTGGCGGGCGCCGTCGTCCGACTCCTCGGCGACCCGGGCCGGTGGGAACGGCTCGCCGAGGCGGGACGGCGGCAGACGGCGGGATGGCCCACCGAGGAGGACACCGTCGCCCATGTGCTGTCCGTCTACGACGAGTTGGTCCAGCCGCTGTCGGCGGGCCGTGCGTGACCCGGACCTGACGTGACGGGGAGCCGGGCCCCGTACCCCCCGCACGGCCCCGTGGCGGCGGAGGAACGGACCGCCGTGGCGCCGCCGCCCGTCGGCCGGGAGCACCGCCGGGGAATGGCCCGCCGCCCGTGCCGCGGCCCGTCGCCGCCCCACGGTGGGGAGCAGTCCTCGTGGAGATCAGGCCGGAGTGCAGAATCCGACCTCCGCGAGGCACTCCCTGATCAGCTGGCGCAAGTACTCCCGGCTGGGGGTGTCACCGGGGTCTCCCTTCAGGCCCCTGGGCCCCCGCGGGCCCAGGGCACCGACGGGCCCGGGGTCACCCTGGGGTCCCTGGGGCCCGCGCGGCCCGGGAGGACCCTCGCGACCGTCGGCACCGGCCAGCCCGTGCGCACCGGGCTTCCCGTCCCTGCCGTCCCTGCCCGGCGGACCTTCGGCTCCCTCGGGCCCCTGGGCGCCCTCGGGACCCGGCGGGCCGCAGGGGCCTTCGGGGCCCGCCGGACCCTCGACCCCCCTCGGCCCTTGCGCGCCGGGCGGTCCTTCCGGCCCGGGAGGACCGGCGGGACCCGCGCATCCCGCCCCGCCCGCCGGCCCGGTGGGACCGGCGGGGCCGGTGCACCCTGTGCGTCCGGGCGGTCCCTGGGGGCCGGGAGGACCCTGCGGACCCGAAGGCCCCTGGGGGCCGCACGGCTGTTCCGGTGGCTGTTGCGGAGGGACACACGCCGGGCCCGGAGAAGGTGCGGCGGAGGCGTCGGGCGAGTGGGCCGTCTGTGCGGTGGTGGTCGGGGGATGAGATGTCGGCGGTGTGACCATGGTGCCTCCCGTATGGTTCTCCACACGCTGGGTCCGTGATGGCCGTCCCGCAGCAGAAGCGACTGCCGACGGTCAGGGCGACGTTCTCGCCACATGGCCGAAGAAGAGCCCCAGTCCATGTGCTTATGCGTTCGGATGGCTGAATCGACGCCGGTCGTAAACGTTGGGCTTCGATTTACCTGCTCACCATGGATATCCCCAGCCTTTTGCTCCGGCAACCCGCTCCGGGATATCGGAGAAAAGTAATATTTAGGTTAATTCAAGGTCGGAACTTTTATGGAAGCCTCCTCTTCTGTCCGGGAAATCCGCGGGCTGATGAGGAAGTGCGTACCGGCCCGCCCGCCGATCGCGGTCGTGCGTCCGACGGGGAACGCGTCGCGCCCCGGAGGTGGCTGACCGGGCCGGGTGCGAGCCGCTCCGCCACCGCCGGCGTGAGGAGCGGCGACCCCGGCCGAGTGTTTTGGTTATTTCCAGGGCGCTTTGGCGTGTTCCGGAGGCCGGGTCCGGCACGGGGCAAATTATCTGGCCTGTGTGCTACGGGTATTGCGCGGAGCTATTACCGTTCGATGGTCGACTTTTGTGCGGAGGTCTTGTCTCGATTACGGGTGCGCCCCCTGTGCGGGTGAAAGCGAAAGCATCGGGTCCAATGCCTCCAGCGACCCCTCGCGCGCCCTCCCGTAAAGCCGTCGGGACCGATATCCCAGCAGCATGCGACCGCGCACGCCTTACCCCAGCGACCTGTCCGACGCACGGTGGGAACTCATCCGCCCGACGCTCGAGACCTGGCGCCGGGACCGCGCCGGGATCCGCAGACCCACCCACGACCTCAGAGTCCTGATGGACGCCATCCTCTACGTCGACCGGACCGGCATCCCCTGGCGCTACCTGCCCCACGACTTCCCGCCCTGGCAGAGCGTCTACGGCTACTTCGCCCACTGGCAGACCGACGGGGTCCTCGACCGCCTCACCGGTCTGCTGGGGAGCCGGGAGCCCTCTCACGGCCCCTCCCACAGCAAGCGGTGAGACCCGGCGGCACGCCTGTGGGGCACGGCGGAGAGTGCCCGCCGTGCCCCACAGGGTCCGTCCGTCTTCCGGTCAGCCGACGTATGCGCCGCTCGCCGTAAGCCGCAGCGCCGTGTCGATCAGCGGGACATGGCTGAAGGCCTGCGGGAAGTTCCCCACCTGGCGCTGCAGCCGGGAGTCCCACTCCTCGGCCAGCAGACCCAGGTCGTTGCGCAGGGACAGCAGCTTCTCGAAGAGCTGGCGCGCCTCGTCGACCCGCCCGATCATCGCCAGATCGTCCGCCAGCCAGAACGAACAGGCCAGGAACGCGCCCTCGTCGCCCTCCAGACCGTCCACACCGGCCTCGTCGCCGTCGGTCGGGTAGCGGAGCACGAAGCCGTCCTCCGTGGACAGCTCACGCTGGATCGCCTCGATCGTGCCGATGACCCGCTTGTCGTCCGGGGGCAGGAAGCCCATCTGCGGGATCAGCAGCAGCGACGCGTCGAGCTCCTTCGACCCGTAGGACTGGGTGAAGGTGTTGCGCTCCTTGTCGTAGCCGCGCTCGCAGACGTCGCGGTGGATGTCGTCGCGCAGCTGGAGCCAGCGCTCCAGCGGCCCGTCCGCGTCCCCGGCCTCGATGAGCTTGATCGTGCGGTCCACCGCGACCCAGGCCATCACCTTGGAGTGCACGAAGTGCCGGCGCGGCCCGCGCACCTCCCAGATGCCCTCGTCCGGCTCCTCCCAGTGCTTCTCCAGGTACTCGATCAGCTTGAGCTGGAGGCCCATCGCGTAGTCGTTGCGGGTCAGACCCGTCATGTGCGCCAGGTGCAGCGCCTCGGTGACCTCGCCGTACACGTCGAGCTGCAACTGGTTCGCGGCGCCGTTGCCGACCCGGACCGGCCCCGAGTTCTCGTAACCCGGCAGCCAGTCCAGCTCCGCCTCGCCGAGCTCACGCTCGCCCGCGATCCCGTACATGATCTGGAGGTTCTCCGGGTCGCCCGCGACGGCCCGCAGCAGCCACTCGCGCCAGGCGCGGGCCTCCTCGCGGTAGCCGGTGCGCAGCAGCGAGGAGAGGGTGATCGCCGCGTCCCGCAGCCAGGTGTAGCGGTAGTCCCAGTTCCGTACGCCACCGATCTCCTCCGGCAGCGAGGTCGTCGGGGCCGCCACGATGCCGCCGGTCGGCCCGTACGTCAGCGCCTTCAGCGTGATCAGGGAGCGGACCACGGCCTCCCGGTAGGGCCCGTGGTACGTGCACTGCTCGACCCACTCCTGCCAGAACTGCTCCGTCGCCTCCAGGGACCCCTCGGGGTCCGGCAGGGCGGGCGGCTCGTGGTGCGAGGGCTGCCAGCTGATGGTGAAGGCGATCCGGTCGCCCGGGGCCACGGTGAAGTCCGCGTACGTGGTCAGGTTCTCCCCGTACGTCTCGGCCTCGGTGTCCAGCCACACCGAGTCCGGGCCCGCGACGGCGACCGTACGGCTGTCCACCTTGTGCACCCAGGGCGTGACCCGCCCGTAGCTGAAGCGCATGCGCAGCTCCGAGCGCATCGGCACACGGCCGCTGACGCCCTCCACGATGCGGATCAGCTGGGGCGCTCCGTCGCGGGGCGGCATGAAATCCGTCACGCGGACGGTCCCGCGTGAGGTGTCCCACTCCGATTCGAGGACGAGCGAGTCGCCCCGGTAGCGGCGCCGGTCGGCGGCCGGCGGCTCGGCCCCTTCCGGACGGGCGGGTCCCAGCCGCCAGAAACCGTGCTCCTCCGTGCCGAGGAGTCCGGCGAAAATGGCATGCGAGTCGAAGCGGGGCAGGCACAGCCAGTCTGCTGTGCCGTCCCGGCAGACCAGGGCGGCGGTCTGCATGTCTCCGATGAGTGCGTAATCCTCGATGCGCCCGGCCACGTGTATCTCCAGTCGAACGGCCAGTCGCCCCGTGGGGCGCTAACTGCTGGTCAAGGGGTCGTTGTAAGAAACCGACGAGCTCTTGCGCGGGTGTAGCGGGCTGGAATGATGCCGCTGGGCCGGCCGACTCGGCAGCGAGTGTCCGAGCAGGATACGACGCAGCACGAAGATCCGCGCGACGCTGTTCATATGTTGTCCGCGCAGGGCGGTTGTGAGGTAGAGGGGCTGCGGCGACCCTGTGACCTTCGTGTGACGGGTACGGCCGGAAGCAGCCCCTCTCCGTCGCTGATACCCTGGTAGCCCGTGGACCGGTGGTCGTCCCGAAGTGGACGAGGCCCCCGAACCGCAGCGACGGCACCCCCGGAATTCTCCGAGCGGCACGCCGGTACGCACCTCACGATCGCGACCACGGGAGCCCCCTTTGGCTATGCAGCCCACATCCACGACGACCAAGCACATCTTCGTCACCGGGGGTGTCGCCTCCTCCCTCGGCAAGGGTCTGACTGCCTCCAGCCTGGGTGCCCTGCTCAAGGCGCGCGGCCTGCGGGTCACCATGCAGAAGCTCGACCCCTATCTCAACGTGGACCCCGGGACGATGAATCCCTTCCAGCACGGTGAGGTGTTCGTCACCAACGACGGCGCCGAGACCGACCTGGACATCGGCCACTACGAGCGCTTCCTCGACGTCGACCTCGACGGCTCGGCCAACGTCACCACCGGCCAGGTCTACTCGCAGGTCATCGCCAAGGAGCGGCGCGGCGAGTACCTCGGAGACACCGTCCAGGTCATCCCACACATCACCAACGAGATCAAGCACCGCATCCGCCGCATGGCCACCGACGACGTCGACGTCGTCATCACCGAGGTCGGCGGCACGGTCGGCGACATCGAGTCCCTGCCCTTCCTGGAGACGGTCCGCCAGGTCCGCCACGAGGTCGGCCGCGACAACGTCTTCGTCGTGCACATCTCGCTGCTGCCCTACATCGGCCCCTCCGGCGAGCTGAAGACCAAGCCCACCCAGCACTCCGTCGCGGCCCTGCGCAACATCGGTATCCAGCCGGACGCCATCGTGCTGCGCGCCGACCGCGAGGTCCCCACCGCCATCAAGCGCAAGATCTCGCTGATGTGCGACGTGGACGAGACCGCCGTGGTCGCCTGCCCCGACGCCCGGTCGATCTACGACATCCCCAAGGTGCTGCACACCGAGGGTCTGGACGCCTACGTCGTCCGCAAGCTCGACCTGCCGTTCCGCGACGTCGACTGGACCACCTGGGACGACCTGCTGGACCGCGTCCACAACCCCGACCACGAGGTCACCGTCGCCCTGGTCGGCAAGTACATCGACCTGCCCGACGCCTACCTCTCGGTCACCGAGGCCATCCGGGCCGGCGGCTTCGCCAACCGGGCCCGGGTCAAGGTCAAGTGGGTCGCCTCCGACGACTGCAAGACCCCGGCCGGCGCCCAGCAGCAGCTCGGTGACGTCGACGCGATCTGCATCCCCGGCGGCTTCGGCGAGCGCGGGGTGATCGGAAAGGTCGGCGCCATCCAGTTCGCCCGCGAGAACAAGGTGCCGCTGCTCGGCCTCTGCCTCGGCCTGCAGTGCATCGTGATCGAGGCCGCGCGCAACCTCGCCGGCATCCCCGACGCCAACTCCACCGAGTTCGACGCCGCCACCGCCCACCCCGTCATCTCGACGATGGAGGAGCAGCTCGCGTACGTCGAGGGCGCCGGTGACCTCGGCGGCACCATGCGGCTCGGCCTCTACCCGGCGAAGCTCGCCGAGGGCTCCCTCGTGCGCGAGGCGTACGCCGGCGAGCCGTACGTCGACGAGCGCCACCGCCACCGCTACGAGGTCAACAACGCCTACCGCGCGGAGCTGGAGAAGAAGGCCGGCCTGGTCTTCTCCGGCACCTCCCCGGACAACAAGCTCGTCGAGTACGTCGAGTACCCGCGCGAGGCCCACCCCTACCTGGTCGCCACCCAGGCGCACCCGGAGCTGCGGTCCCGCCCGACCCGCCCGCACCCGCTCTTCGCCGGTCTGGTGAAGGCGGCCGTGGAGCGCCAGGTCGCGGCCCGCGGGACGGGTGCCGACGCGTAAGGCGATACGGTTGACCGGGGTACGGATCCTTCGACGGATGCGTGCCCCGGTTCTCGTTTTCCGTGGAAGGACGTACATGGGTTTCCAGGACACCCCCGAGGAGTGGCAGGTCACCGCGACGGTGACCCCCTTCACCGGCAACAAGACCAGCGTCCGCACCGATGACGTGGTGATGCCCGACGGCAGCGTCCACAGCCGCGACTACCAGGTCCATCCCGGCTCCGTCGCCGTCCTCGCGCTCGACGAGGAAGGACGGGTGCTCGTCCTGCGGCAGTACCGGCACCCGGTGCGCCACAAGCTGTGGGAGATCCCGGCCGGACTCCTGGACGTGCCCGGTGAGAACCCGCTGCACGCCGCGCAGCGTGAGCTGTACGAGGAGGCGCACGTCAAGGCCGAGGACTGGCGGGTGCTGACCGACATCTACACCACGCCCGGCGGCTGCGACGAGGCCGTCCGCGTCTTCCTGGCCCGGGACCTCTCCGAGGCCGAGGGCGAGCGCTTCGCGGTCGCCGAGGAGGAGGCCGACATGGAGCTGGCCCGGGTGCCGCTGGAGGAGCTGGTCCGGGGCGTGCTCGCCGGGGACCTGCACAACAGCTGCCTGGTCGTGGGCACCCTCTCGCTCACCGCCGCCCTCGCCGGCGACGGGGTGGACGCACTGCGCCCGGCCGAGGCGCCGTGGCCGGCCCGGCCCTTCGAGTCCTGAGAGCGGTGCCCGTGTTCCCCCGGGACGGCCGGAGGAGACGCCGGCCCGGCCCGGGGGACAGGGCCACACGGGGCCCTGTCGTACGAAACGCTCATCCGATCGAGGGACCCGGCCGCCGCGCTCGGCCGTGATCGTCCGCATCACTGAACTACGCTCGAAAAGGCCGGCCGGAGTACCGGCGGGCAACCGCGTGCAGTGAAGTGGAGCGTGCCCCGTGACCGATCAGGCGGTGGACACCAGCGGCCCGGCCGAAGCGGCCGGGACAGTCACGGCTGACGAGCCGTCAGGTGCCACCCCACCTCGATTCTTCGGCCGTGAACGGGAGTTGAAAGACCTTCAGGCGGACATCGGGCGGGCCGGACTGGACACCCTGGCCGGCCGCAAGGCCGCCCGCGCCCGGGTCCTGCTGATCGCGGGCCGGCCCGGATCCGGACGCACCGCCCTCGCCGCCGAACTCGCCCGCCGGCTCGCCGGGGACCACCCCGACGGGGTGTACCGGATCGCGCTCACCGAACCGGGCGGCGAACGCGTCCCCGGCGAGCGCACCGCCCGCGAACTCCTGGACCAGCTCGGCGTCACCGCACCGCCCGGCGCGGACGAGGACGAGCTCTCCGGGATGGTCCGCGAGGCCTTCGCCGCACGCCGCGCCCTGATCCTGCTGGACGACGCCGTGGACGCGGAACAGGTGGACCCGCTGCTCCCGGACAATCCGGACTGCCTGGTCGTGGCCACCTCCACCGGACCGCTGACCGGGATCCCCGGGGTCCGCCCGTGCACCGTCGGAGGCCTGGAGGCGGGCCCGGCGGTCCGGTTGCTCGCCGACGCCGTCGGCCAGGTCCGGATCACCGTCGACCCGCGTGCGGCCGAGACGCTCGCCGAGGAGTGCGGAGGGCAGCCCGCCGCCCTCACCCTGGTCGCCGGCTGGCTCGCGGCCAGCCCGGGCGCGTCCGTCGCGGACGTCACCAAACAGCTCCGAGAGGTGCCGGAGGACACGGACCAGCCCTTGGCCGTACGCCCCTTGGCCCGCGCCCTCCGGCTGGTCCACGCGTCGCTGCCGCCGGCCACCGCCCGGACCCTGCGCCTGCTCGCCCTCGCCCCCGCCGGACTGGCCGACGCCCACACCGCCTCCGCGCTGGCCGGGTGCTCGGTCTCGGTGGCCCGCGGCGTGCTGGAGGAGTTCGTCCGGCTCGGGCTGCTGCGGACCAACGGCGCGGACCGGCCGCAGTACGAGGTGCCCGGCTGCCTGGCCCCGCTGCTGCGCGCCCTGATGGACGAGCTGGACCGGCCCGGCGAGATCCAGCTCGCCCGGGCCCGGATGCTGGAGCGGACCGTACGGCAGCTCCAGTCCTGCCGGGCGGTCACCGAACCGGAGGGCTCCCCGGCCCGCCGCAAACTCGCCGGACTGCCGCGCTCGCTGCGCTTCCCCAGCCCGGAGGCGGCCGCCGAGTGGCTGCGGATGCGGCAGCCGGCGCTGCTGGCCTCCGCCCGGCTGGCCGTCCGGGACGGGGGGCTGGACACCCTGGCCCGCCGACTGGTGGCCGCCCTCGTGCGGGCGCTGGCCGTCCACCGCGGTACCGAGGAGGCGGCGCCGGAGCTGTACGGGCTGCACGGACTGGTCCTCGACGTCGCCGAGCGCCGGAGCCTGCCCAGGGAGAAGGCCGCCGCCCTGCTCAACCTCGCCGACCTGGACGCCAGGACGGGACGCACCGAGGAGGCGCTGGCCCGCTACCGGGCGGCCCTGGACGCCGGACGCGAGGCGAAGGACCTCTACGCGACCGGCCGCGCCATGGAATCCGTGGCGGGCGCCCACGCGGAACTGGGCGACTTCAGCCGGGCCTCGGACTGGTACGGCCGGGCGCTGGCGCAACGGCTCACGCACGGTGAGCGGGCCGACGCGGCACGGCTGTACGGGCGGCTGGGCGCCGTCCACACCTACCAGGGGCGCTACGGGGAGGCCCTGCGGAACTGGCGGGCCGCGGCGGCGGGCCACCGCAGGCTCGGCGACCCCGCCGCCCAGGCGCGGGCGCTCAGCGAGGCGGCCAGGGTGCAGGAGTACGCGGGGCGGCCGCAGGAGTCGCTGCAGACCTGCCGCGAGGCGGTCGGCCTGGCGCGAGGGGCGGGCGACGTACGGCTGCAGGCGGCCCTGGAGCTGAGGCTGGCGGACACCTTGGACCGGCTCGGCGACCCCGCTGCCGCGAGACTGCACAGGGCGACGGCCGACCGATTGCTGGGGGACGCGGGCATGGCCTACGAAACCAGCGGTACTTCGTCAGAAACTTAATGCTTTGTAAGGCTAGACAGCGGGAAGCCCTTCATTAATGATGGTTGCGCCGCGTATCCCTGCGGTGCTTCCCCCTATGCTGGGTTCATGCGGGTACCTCCCGTCATGTCCGAGCTACCTTCGAGCCAAGGACCGTGATCGACGTGAAGGTCGGCATCCCCCGCGAAGTCAAGAACAACGAGTTCCGGGTGGCGATCACACCCGCCGGAGTGCATGAACTCGTCCGTCACGGCCACCAGGTCCTCGTCGAGCGGCACGCGGGCGAGGGCTCCTCCATTCCGGACGAGGAGTACCTCGCCGCCGGCGCGCGGATCCTGGCCACCGCCGACGAGGTCTGGGCCGCCGCCGACCTGCTGCTCAAGGTCAAGGAGCCGGTCGCCGAGGAGTACCACCGCCTCCGCAAGGGCCAGACGCTCTTCACCTACCTGCACCTCGCCGCGTCCCGCGCCTGCACCGACGCCCTGCTGGAGTCGGGTACGACCGCCATCGCCTACGAGACGGTCGAGACCGCGAACCGCGCGCTGCCGCTGCTCGCCCCGATGTCCGAGGTCGCGGGCCGGCTCGCCCCGCAGGTCGGCGCGTACCACCTGATGCGCTCGGTCGGCGGGCGCGGTGTGCTCCCCGGCGGTGTCCCCGGCACCGGCTCGGCCCGTGCGGTCGTCATCGGCGGCGGCGTCTCCGGCTGGAACGCCACGCAGATCGCCGTCGGGCTCGGCTTCCACGTCACGCTGCTCGACAAGGACATCAACAAGCTGCGTGAGGCCGACCGGATCTTCGGCACCAGGGTCCGCACCGTCGTCTCCAACGCCCTCGAACTGGAGAAGGCCGTCGTCGAGGCCGACCTCGTGGTGGGAGCCGTGCTGATCCCCGGGGCGAAGGCGCCGAAGCTGGTCACCAACGAACTGGTCGCCCGGATGAAGCCCGGAAGTGTTCTTGTCGACATCGCGATCGACCAGGGCGGCTGCTTCGAGGACTCCCACCCGACCACCCACGCAGACCCGACCTTCACGGTCCACGACTCGGTCTTCTACTGCGTCGCGAACATGCCGGGCGCGGTGCCCAACACCTCGACCTACGCGCTCACCAACGCCACGCTGCCCTACATCCTGGAGCTCGCCAACCGCGGCTGGGCCGAGGCGCTGCGCCGCGACGCCGCACTGGCCAAGGGGCTCAACACCCACGACGGTCAAGTGGTTTACCGCGAGGTGGCGGAGGCGCACGGGCTCGACCACGTCGAACTGGACACGCTTCTCGGCTGAGTGGTCAACACCCTCCGTCAACCTCATGCGCCCGGCCGGACCTTGCACCGCGAGGTCCGGCCGGACGTGCGCCGGGCCGCTGACGCGCCCCCCGCCAACTCGCCGGAGACGTAACCCTCTACCCTTTTTGCACCCCGGCGAATGGTGCACGCCGGGCGCCGTGCACTCTTGACAGGAGGGTGTTCGATTGCCGACACATCGGGCCGGGTCCGGCGGATTGTGTTGCTGCGAACCGGTGACACGCCATAGAGTCGCCAATCGTCGGCATGGTGCCACGCTGACCTATCGATAAGTTTCCTGGTCCCATCCAAGGAGGTAAGACGACTTGTGAATGAGTCGACAATTACTCCCGGGGGTGGTCGACCAGGGATGCCTGTACGGGGTCTGAGCCCGAGCGGGCTCGAAGCTGTCGGCTCCGTCGCAGTCCGCACCTTCGCCACCCACCAGCACATGACGACAGCCCCCCAGATGATGGACGGCCTACACGTGAACGCCATGGCCGGCAACGAGAGTGGCCGAGATTCCGCCCACCTCGCCGACTTCGCCGAAGTGCCCGAGGGGCACTTCTACGACCCCGATGCCGAGTACGAGCCCGACCCGGAGTACGCGGCCACCCTCGCGCCCGACGCCGCTCGCCAGCGTCGCGAGCGGATCGGCCCGACCGGCCGGCCGCTGCCGTACTTCCCGATCCCCGGTCCGCTGACCGATCACGGTCCCGCCAAGATCATCGCGATGTGCAACCAGAAGGGCGGCGTCGGCAAGACCACGTCGACCATCAACCTGGGCGCGGCACTCGCGGAGTACGGACGACGCGTCCTGCTCGTCGACTTCGACCCGCAGGGTGCCCTGTCGGTCGGCCTCGGGGTCAATCCGATGGAGCTCGACCTCACGGTCTACAACCTGCTCATGGAGCGGGGCATGGCCGCCGACGAGGTCCTGCTGAAGACCGCCGTGCCCAACATGGACCTGCTCCCGAGCAACATCGACCTCTCCGCCGCCGAGGTGCAGCTGGTGAGCGAGGTGGCCCGTGAGTCGACGCTGCAGCGCGCCCTCAAGCCGCTGATGGCCGACTACGACTACATCGTGATCGACTGTCAGCCCTCGCTCGGCCTGCTCACCGTGAACGCCCTGACGGCGGCGCACAAGGTGATAGTCCCGCTGGAGTGCGAGTTCTTCGCGCTGCGCGGTGTGGCCCTGCTCACCGAGACGATCGAGAAGGTCCAGGAGCGGCTCAACCCGGAGCTGGAGCTCGACGGCATCCTGGCCACCATGTACGACTCCCGCACCGTGCACAGCCGAGAGGTGCTGGCACGCGTCGTCGAGGCCTTCGACAACCACGTCTACCACACGGTCATCGGCCGTACGGTCCGCTTCCCGGAGACCACCGTCGCCGGTGAGCCCATCACCACGTACGCGTCCAACTCGGTCGGTGCCGCCGCCTATCGCCAGCTCGCCAGGGAGGTGCTCGCCCGGTGTCACGCCGAGTGAGTCTGCCCGGTGCCGACGAGCTGTTCCGTACGACCGGGGGCACGGGCCTGCAGGCCTCTTCCCCCGCCGACCGGCGACGCAAGGCGAACGGCGAGGCGCAGGCGCCCGCCCCGGGCGGGACGAACGACTCCCCGGCGGCGGACAGGGCGGACCAGGGCGAGGCGCGGAAGCCCGCCGGGGGCCCGGCGGCGGGCTCGCCCCGGGAGGAGCACTCCACGGCCGGCTCCGGGAGCGGCACACCCCACCGGCGCGCCGATCCCGCCCCGCCGCAGCCCCGCAGCGCGCCGCAGCAGGAGGCGGCGCCCACCGTCCAGCCGCAGCGCGGACGCGGAGGCGGGCGTGGGGCCAACCGCCGGCCCAGTGGCCGGGAACGCCACGACGAGAAGATCACCGTCTACGTGTCGGCCGAGGAACTGATGGACCTCGAACACGCGCGGCTCGTCCTGCGCGGTGAGCACGGCCTGGCCGTCGACCGCGGCCGTATCGTCCGCGAGGCGGTCGCCGTGGTGCTCGCCGACCTGGAGTCGCGGGGCGACGCGAGCATCCTCGTCCGGAGGCTGCGGGGCCGCTGACCGGCGCGGCGCCGGTAGCCTGCGGGGGAGACGGCCGCCGAACGGGGCGGCCCGGCCCTTCGGGCCCCTCCGCGCCCGACCCACCGCCGCACCCCTGGACCCCAGCACATGCCGACAGCCGACGACCCGCCCCGCCCCGCCCGCCGTGCCCTCGGCCGCGGGCCGCAGCCGAGGGCCGTGCCGGCGGTCGACACGGCACCGGCGCCGGGCACGCCCGTCGCGCCGGCCCGGCAGAGCGGCGAGACCCTGGAAGCCGGTACCGCCCCGTCCGACGCGCCGGGCGCGGTCCGCACGGTGGACCGGACGCCCCCGGAGGCCGTTCCCGTCCCGGAGGCCGCGGCCGCCCCGCAGGACGAGGCCGCCCGCCCCGCACCCGCTGTCCCTGGGGACGGGGGAGGAGGCGACGAGCGGCGCTTCACCGTGCGGCTGGTCAATTTCGAGGGCCCCTTCGACCTCCTGCTCCAGCTGATCTCCAAGCACAAGCTCGACGTGACCGAGGTCGCCCTCTCCAAGGTCACCGACGAGTTCATGGCCCACATCCGCGCCATGGGCCCCGACTGGGACCTCGACCAGACCACCGAGTTCCTGGTCGTCGCCGCCACCCTGCTCGATCTGAAGGCCGCCCGGCTGCTGCCCACCGCCGAGGTGGAGGACGAGGCGGACCTCGCCCTCCTGGAGGCGCGTGACCTGCTCTTCGCGCGGCTGCTCCAGTACCGCGCGTACAAGCGGATCGCCGAGATCTTCCAGGACCGGCTGGACTCCGAGTCCCGCCGCCATCCCCGTACCGTCGGGCTGGAACCGCACCACGCGGAGCTGCTGCCCGAGGTCGTGATCAGCATCGGCCCGGAGGGTTTCGCCCGGCTCGCGGTCAAGGCGACGCAGCCGAAGGCCAAGCCGCAGGTCTACGTCGACCACATCCACGCCCCCCTGGTCAGCGTCCGCGAGCAGGCCGAGGTCGTCGTGGCGCGGCTGCGGGCCGAGGGGGAGATCAGTTTCCGGGTACTCACCGAGGACGCGCCGGACACCCTCACGGTCGTCGCGCGCTTCCTGGCGCTGCTGGAGCTCTACCGGGAGAAGGCCGTCGCCCTCGACCAGGAGGAGGCGCTCGGCGAGCTCCTGGTGCGCTGGGCGGGCGCCGAGGGGGCCGAGCCGGTCGTGACCGACGAGTTCGACCAAGAGGTGCGCGAGGCGCCGGAGGAGGTACGGGAATGAACGCAGACGACGACGGGCCCGGGACCGGGGTCGCCGGGCTCGACCTCAGGCCGGCGCTGGAGGCCGTCCTCATGGTCGTCGACGAGCCCGCCACCGAGGAGCACCTCGCCAAGGTCCTGCGGCGGCCCCGCCGGGCGGTCGCGGACGCGCTGCGGGAGCTGGCCGACGAGTACACCGTCCAGGGCCGCGGCTTCGACCTGCGGCTCGTCGCGGGCGGCTGGCGCTTCTACACCCGCCCCGCGTACGCCGAGGCCGTGGAGGGCTTCGTCCTGGACGGCCAGCACGCCCGGCTCACCCAGGCCGCGCTGGAGACACTCGCCGTGGTCGCCTACCGACAGCCGGTGAGCCGGTCCAGGGTCTCCGCGGTGCGCGGGGTGAACTGCGACGGCGTCATGCGGACCCTCCTGCAGAGGGGTCTGGTGGAGGAGGCGGGCGCGGAACCCGAAACAGGTGCGATCCTGTACAGGACGACGAATTACTTTCTGGAGCGCATGGGCCTGCGTGGCCTGGACGAGCTCCCGGAACTCGCGCCCTTCCTTCCGGAGGCGGACGCGATCGAGGCTGAGACGCCAGAGGGTGTGCCGTCGTTCGATCCGGACGCACCGGACACCCCGGAAACTCACGCAGACGACAAGACGGAATTTTGATGCGAAGCAGTGGCAGGAACAGCGGAAGCGGCGGCGGCGGCAAGAGCGGCGGCAACCGGAATCCCCGGAGCGGCTCGGGCGGCTCCTTCCGGCCGAAGGCCGCGGGAGGCACCCAGGGCGCGAGCGGCGCGGGAGGCCGCGACGACAAGCGGGAGCAGCGGCCCCGTAAGCCCCGTCCCGAGGAGCGCCGCTACGACGTGGGCGCCGACGAGCCGGGCAGCGGTCCCCGCAAGGGCCGTGGCACGGCCGCGCGCGGTGGCGCCAAGGGCGGCCCGAAGTCCGCACAGAACGTGAGCAAGGGCGGCCGTCGTCAGGGCGCGCCCGCCCGGCCGCGCGAGCTCGACGCCAAGATCGAGCAGCGCAACCGCGACCGGTACGCCGACAAGCCGGAGATCCGGACGCCCCGGACCAACCCGGGCGCCGAGCAGGAGGGCGAGCGGCTGCAGAAGATCCTCGCCCGGGCCGGCATGGGCTCGCGCCGGGCGTGCGAGGAACTGATCGAGCAGGCCCGCGTCGAGGTCAACGGCGAGATCGTCCTGGAGCAGGGCAAGCGGGTGGACCCGCAGAAGGACGAGATCAAGGTCGACGGCCTGACCGTGGCGACCCAGTCGTACCTCTTCTTCGCCCTGAACAAGCCCGCCGGGGTCGTCTCCACCATGGGGGACCCGGACGGCCGCCAGAACCTCGGCGACTACGTCACCAACCGTGAGACGCGGCTCTTCCACGTCGGCCGGCTGGACACCGAGACAGAGGGCATCATCCTGCTCACCAACCACGGTGAGCTGGCCCACCGGCTGACGCACCCCAGGTACGGGGTGAAGAAGACCTACCTGGCCGCCATCCAGGGACCGCTCCCGCGCGACCTCGGCAAGCGGCTCAAGGACGGCATCCAGCTGGAGGACGGATACGCCCGCGCCGACCACTTCCGGGTCGTCGAGAACACCGGGAAGAACTACCTGGTCGAGGTGACCCTCCACGAGGGCCGCAAGCACATCGTCCGCCGGATGCTGGCCGAGGCCGGCTTCCCGGTCGAGCGCCTGGTGCGTACGTCCTTCGGTCCGATCCCGCTGGGCGACCAGAAGTCCGGCTGGCTGCGCCGGCTGACCAACACCGAGGTGGGCATGCTGATGCGCGAGGTCGGCCTGTAACCACCCGGTACCCCGACGGCCCGCGGCCGGTTCCCGTTCTTTTCTTCGGACGGAGAACCGGCCGCGGGCCTTTCGCCGTGGCCGTTCCTTCTTTATAGTCAGGGTGACCATTAAGGGAGGGGGCGGCGTGGCACTCGCGGACGTCGTCGGTCCCCTGCGGCGGCGGCCCCTGGCGACCGTCCCGCGGATCGTCCTCACCGACCTCGCCGTGTTCGGCCGGTGGACCTGGACCCACGGGGGTGGACCAGGTGCATCCGTCCTGCCGGTGCGCACGAGGACGCGCACCGGACGGGCCCGGCCGGTCACGGCGGGGGCGGTGGGGGCCCTCGCCTTCACAGGTGCGCCCTCCGAGGACGACGGACTGCGCGACGGTCAGGAGCCGCGGCCCTGGACGACGGGCCGTTTCCATGCCGAACTCATCCGTACCGGGAGCCCGTTCGCGGGCATCGCCGGAGCGCACCGCCTTCGTTCGGCCGTCGCCGTCGCCTCCGTGGACGCGCCCCTCGCCCACGGCCGGCACCTCACCGCGCCCCTCCCGGAGACACCATGAGCACCGCCCCCGAGGGGTACGACCCCCACGCCTTCGTCCCCTTCGCCGTCACCGTCGACCTCGCCGTCTTCACCGTCCGCGAAGGCCGGTTGCACGTCCTGCTCGTGGAACGGGGTGAGGCCCCCTACGAAGGCCACTGGGCGCTGCCCGGCGGATTCGTGCTGCCCCGCGAATCCGCGGAGGAGGCCGCCCGGCGCGAACTCGCCGAGGAGACCGGCCTCACCCGGAGATCCTCCCGCGCCTTCCACCTCGAACAACTGCGCACCTACAGCGATCCGGACCGCGATCCCCGGATGCGGGTCGTCTCCGTCGCGTACGCCGCGCTCGTCCCCGACCTGCCCGAACCACGGGGCGGCGGGGACGCGGCGCGCGCCCGGTGGTGGGAGACGGGCCGCACCGGCCCCCTCGCCTTCGACCACGACCGCATCCTGTCCGACGCGCACGACCGGATCGGCGCCCGGCTCGAGTACACCTGCCTGGCGACCGCCTTCTGCCCCGCCGAGTTCACCCTCGGCGACCTCCAGCAGGTCTACGAGACCGTCTGGGGCGTCGAGCTCGACCGCCCCAACTTCCGGCGCAAGGTCCTCACCACGCCCGGCTTCGTCCAGGCCGCGGAGGGACCGCCACGCCGTACCGGCGGACGGGGCAAACCCGCCGCCCTCTACCGGGCGGGTGCCGCCACCGCCCTGCACCCACCACTCCTGCGCCCGGAAGGACGCCGGGAAGGACGGACACCATGATCCCGACAAGGACATCCACCCCGCTCGCGGCCACCGGCACGCTGACCGGGCTCGCGCTCGGCGACGCGCTGGGCTTTCCCACGGAGTTCAACGACGTCCCCTCCATCCTCGCCAAGTGCGGGCCTTGGCGGCAGATGCAGCTCCCCGAGCCGGCGTTCGTCACCGACGACACGCAGATGACGCTCGCCCTGGGGCGCGCCATCCGCACGGCTGTGGACGAGGGACTGCTCACACCGGAGCGGCTGGTCGCGCCCCTGCGCGAGGAATTCGTCGACTGGTCGCGCTCGCCGGAGAACAACCGTGCTCCCGGCCGTACCTGCATGACGGCGTGCGGGCTGCTGGCGGGCGACCGGCCCTGGCAGGAGGCCAGCCAGATCGGGTCCAAGGGCTGCGGTGCCAACATGCGCGTCGCCCCCGTCGGGCTCGTCCCCGGCCTCAGCGAGGAGCAGCGCTCCGGCGCCGCCCAGCTCCAGGCCGCCCTCACCCACGGCCATCCCACCGCCCTGGCCGCCTCCGACCTCACCGCGCGGGCGGTGTTCCTGCTCGCCCGGGGCGCCGAACCGATGGGCCTGATCGGCCGGTTGCGCAGCTACGCCTACGAGAACGGCGACCGCTACCCGCACCGCTGGCTCGGCGATCTCTGGCGGTACGCGGGCGACCCCTCGCCCGAGGCGTACATCCGGCGCGGCTGGGACGAGTGCCTGACGGCCCTGGACACCGTCCAGGAGGCCCTGCGCCACCCGTCCCCGGAGACCGATCCCTGCGAGCGGACGGGGGACGGCTGGATCGCGGAGGAGGCCATCGCCACGGCCCTGCACTGCTTCCTGCTCTTCCCCGGGGATCCCGTCACCGCTCTGCGCCGGGCCGCCTGCACCCGGGGCGACTCCGACTCGCTGAGCTGCCTGACGGGGGCGCTGGCCGGGGCCCATCTGGGGGCGGCGGCCTGGCCCCAGGAGTGGGCCGAGCGCATCGAGTACCGCAGCGATCTGCTGTCCCTGGGGGCGCTCTGGGACGCGTGAGCGGTCCGTACGGTGGGCCCCGTGCGGGATCCGGAATCCGGGGTTCTTCGCTTGGCCGGGTGAACGTGGCAGTGCCGGGCCCGGCACGGGAACCCGGTGCTTCCACCAGGAGTTGACCGGACATGGCTGTCATCCACAGAACGACCATGGAGCCCGGCAAGCTGGAGCTCCTCAGCGCCTGGCTGCCCACCCGTCCCTGGTACACCGGGTCGGCGGCCGAGCCCCGACTCGCCCGGGTCGGCGGGTTCCGGCTCGACGATCCGCAGGGCGAGGTGGGTATCGAGTTCATGGTGGTCACCGACACCTCGGGCGACGTGCCCGTGTCGTACCACGTGCCGCTCACCTACCGCGCGGCACCGCTCGACGGGGCGGACCAGGCGCTCGTCGGCACCTCCGAGCACGGGGTCCTCGGGCGGCGCTGGGTGTACGACGGGGCCCATGACCCCGTGCTGGTCGACCAGGTGCTCGCCCTGCTCCGGGGGCAGGCCGAGCCGCAGGCCCAGAGCGTGAGCGACACACCTGACCCGACCGTCACCGTCCGGCCCGCCGACGGCCTGGCCGCGATGGCGTCCACGGCCGTCCAGGACGCGAAGCACGGCACCGACGTCGTGCTGGACGAGGGGGCAGCGACCCTCGTGGTCGCGCGCGTCCTGGAGCCGGGCTCTCCCGGCGACGCGGAGGCTCCAGGGCAGGTGACCGCGGTGTGGCGCCCGGCGGACGGTGACGAGGTCCGCGGGGTGTTTCTCACGCTCGGCTGACCGACGCCCTCCGGGTCCGGATCAGGAAGTCCTCCACACGGGCGCGGTCCGGACCAGGGGGCAGGGGCGAGCGCGCCACCGCCTCGTCGTTCTCCTCGGCGAGACGGTTCATCCGGCGCTCCACCTCGGGCCACGGGACCTCGCCCCGTTTCACCGCGAGCAGTTCCTCGCGGGCGTCGCCGACCTCGATCCTGAGCTCTCCCGTGCGCAGCAGGTCCCGTCCGCTCGCCAGCAGGCGCAGCAGGTGCATGGCGTGCTTCCAGCGCGGGGCGCCGTGCACCCGGACGTCCGCCTCCAGCTTCCGGCGCTGGCCGCGCGCGTACCGCACGAAGGTCTCGTGGGAACGTCGGGACAGGAACGCCCCGCGCAGGTCGAGGAGTTCGCGGCCGGTGGCGTCGATCCGCTCGACGAGAGGGGAGTGCAGGCACTCCAGCACGTTGGGGTTGGCCCGGAGCGCCAGCTCGCAGAAGCGTTCCAGCTCCCAGGAGAACTGCTCGTCGGCCGGGCCCTCGACGTGCGTCGGCGGCTTGGTGAAGCGCCAGAACAGCGGGGTCGGTGCGAGGAAGACCCCGCGCCGGTCGGTATCGCTGCCGCCGGTGGCCAGTCCGAAGGCACGCGAACCCATCACGCACGCGTAGACGGTGTGATCGCGGACCAGCGCCGCCGCCTCAGGGGTGATCATGCGCGTGAGGGTAGCGCCCGCGGTCCCGTCTCACCCACGGAGCACGGTGACCGCCGCCCCCGCCGCCCCTCTAGGCTGGACGCGCACGCAGGACGAAGGAACGAGGGGTACGACGTGGCGGTACGAGCGGTCCGTGGAGCCGTCCAGCTGGAGCGGGACGAGGCCGGACACATGGACGAGCGGGTGAGCGCCCTGCTCACCGCGGTCCTGGAGCGCAACCGGTTCGTCGCCGACGACCTGATCAGCGTCTGGTTCACCGCCACCCCGGACCTGCACAGCGACTTCCCGGCCGCTGCCGCGCGGGGGCTCGGCATCGTCGACGTACCGCTGATCTGCGCCCAGGAGCTCGACATCACCGGGGCGATGCCCAGGGTCGTCCGTGTCCTCGCCCATGTGGAGACCTCTCTCTCCAAGGCCGAGATCAGCCACGTCCACCTCGGCGCCACCGGCGCCCTCCGCAAGGACATCGCCCAGTGAGAACAGCAGTCGTCATCGGTACCGGACTCGTCGGTACCTCCGCAGCGCTCGCCCTCTCCGGGCGGGGCGTCCAGGTCCACCTCGTCGACCGGGACCCCTCGTCCGCGGGGACGGCCGCCGCGCTCGGAGCGGGGACGGAAGAGGCCCCGGAGGGACCCGTCGACCTCGCGGTCGTCGCCGTACCGCCCGCGCACACCGCCTCCGTGCTCGCCGGTGCCATGCGGGACGGCGTCGCCCGCGGGTACCTGGACGTCGCCAGCGTGAAGGGCGGCCCGCGCCGCGAGCTGGAGGCGCTGGGCATCGACCTCACGGCGTACATCGGCACCCACCCCATGGCCGGCAAGGAGCGCTCCGGGCCGCTGGCCGCCACCGCCGACCTCTTCGAGGGCCGGCCCTGGGTGCTGACCCCGACCCCGCACACCGACACCGAGGTCCTCAACCTCGCCCTGGAGCTGGTCGCGCTCTGCCGTGCCGTCCCCGTCGTCATGGACGCCGACGCCCACGACCGCGCGGTGGCCCTGGTCTCCCACACCCCGCAGCTGGTCTCCTCGATGGTCGCCGCCCGGCTGGAGGAGGCCGACGAGACCGCCGTACGCCTGTGCGGACAGGGGATCAGGGACGTCACCAGGATCGCGGCCTCCGACCCGAGGATGTGGGTGGAGATCCTCTCCGCCAACCCCGGCCCCGTCGCGGACGTGCTGGCCCGGATCGCCGCCGACCTGGACGAGACGGTCCGGGCCCTGCGCGGCCTGGAGTCCGCCGACGCGGACGAGCGGCGTACGGGCGCCGACGGCATCGAGGACGTCCTGCGCCGGGGCAACGCGGGCCGGGTCAGGGTGCCCGGGAAGCACGGGGCGGCCCCGGCGGCGTACGAGGTCGTGGCCGTGCTCATCAGTGACCGGCCGGGCGAGCTGGCCGGTATCTTCGCCGACGCCGGAAGGGCCGGGGTCAACATCGAGGACGTCCGCATCGAGCACGCGACCGGGCAGCAGGCCGGCCTGGTCCAGCTCATGGTCGAGCCGAGCGGTGCCCCCGTGCTGAGCGCGGCGCTCAGCGAACGGGGCTGGCCGGTCCGTCCGTAGGCGCGGGGCCCCGGGCCGGCCGGGGGCAGGGGTGCAAGGGCGCCGCGCGCACTCGGTAACCTTGGGGGAGGCCGTCCCGTGGCCCCGCTATGCCCGCCCCCGTGTACCAGGAAGGTGTCCACCACCGTGGAAACCGTAAGCGCCGCCGCCCGGACCGCCCCGGCCGCAGTGATCGTCGCCATCGACGGACCCTCCGGCACCGGGAAGTCGAGCACCTCCAAGGCCGTCGCCGCCCAGCTCGGCCTGAGCTACCTGGACACCGGCGCCCAGTACCGCGCGATCACCTGGTGGATGCTGAACAACGGCGTCGACGTGAGCGACCCGGCCGAGATCGCCACTGCCGCGGCCAAGCCCGTCATCGTCTCCGGCACCGACCCGCTGGCCCCGACGATCACCGTGGACGGCGAGGACGCCTCCGGCCCGATCCGCACCCAGGAGGTCACCTCCAAGGTCAGCGCCGTCAGCGCCGTCCCGGAGGTCCGCACCCGGATCACCGAGCTCCAGCGGGCCATCGCCGCCGGTGCCGAGAAGGGCATCGTCGTGGAGGGCCGTGACATCGGCACCACCGTGCTCCCCGGGGCCGACATCAAGATCTTCCTGACGGCCTCCCCGGAGGCCCGCGCCGCCCGCCGCAGCGGTGAGGTCAAGGGATCCGACCTCGCCGCGACCCGGGAGGCGCTGGTCAAGCGGGACGCCGCCGACTCCGGCCGCAAGACCTCGCCGCTGGCCAAGGCCGCCGACGCGGTCGAGGTGGACACCACCGAGCTGACGCTTTCCCAGGTCATCGAGTGCGTCGTCACCCTCGTCGGGGAGAAGCAGGTCGCCAAGTGACCGAAGCCACCACCGCGCCCGGCCCGCGCGGAGCGGCCGTCGGGCGCGGGATCGGCATCGGGCTCATGTACGGGCTGTTCCGGCCCCGGGTGCTCGGTGCCTGGCGCGTGCCCACCGCCGGACCCGTCATACTCGCGGTGAACCACGCGCACAACATCGACGGGCCGATGCTGATGGGCACCGCGCCCCGGCCCGTCCACTTCCTGATCAAGAAGGAGGCGTTCGTCGGTCCGCTCGACCCGTTCCTGCGCGGGATCGGTCAGCTGAAGGTGGACCGCACGACCGTCGACCGCACCGCCATCACCCAGGCCCTCGGTGTCCTGGAGGCCGGCGGGGTCCTCGGGATCTTCCCCGAGGGCACGAGGGGCGAGGGCGACTTCGCGTCCCTGCGCGCGGGCCTCGCGTACTTCGCGGTACGCGCCGGGGCGCCGATCGTCCCCGTGGCGGTCCTGGGAAGCACCGGACGCGGTGGCCGGTTGATATCGGCACTGCCTCCGCTGCGCAGCCGGGTCGACGTCGTCTTCGGCGACGCCTTCGAGGCCGGTGACGGCAGCGGCCGGCGGACCAGGAAGGCGCTCGACGAGGCGACGCTGCGGATCCAGGGGAAGCTGACCGCGCACCTGGAAAACGCCAGGCGCCTCACCGGGCGCTGAGCGAGACTTGAGTAGTGGGCCGCGCGATCGTGGCCCATCGATGATGATGCAAAGAGGAACGGACTTCATGAACGACCAGATTCACTCCGAGGGCTCGGACCACGAGCACGGAGCACTTGGCGATGCCGAGTACGCGGAGTTCATGGAGCTCGCCGCGCAGGAGGGGTTCGACCCCGAGGAGGTCGAGGGGGCCCTCGGTGAGGCCGGCCACGGACCGCTTCCCGTGCTCGCCGTCGTCGGCCGCCCCAACGTCGGCAAGTCGACCCTGGTGAACCGGATCATCGGCCGCCGCGAGGCCGTCGTCCAGGACAAGCCCGGCGTCACCCGTGACCGCGTCAGCTACGAGGCGGAGTGGGCCGGCCGGCGCTTCAAGGTCGTCGACACCGGCGGCTGGGAGCAGGACGTGCTGGGCCTCGACGCCTCCGTCGCCGCCCAGGCCGAGTACGCCATCGAGACGGCCGACGCCGTCGTCTTCGTGGTGGACGCGACCGTCGGCGCGACCGACACCGACGAGGCCGTCGTCAAGCTGCTGCGCCGGGCCGGCAAGCCCGTGGTGCTCTGCGCCAACAAGGTCGACGGCCAGAGCGGCGAGGCCGACGCCACCGCCCTCTGGTCGCTGGGTCTCGGCGAGCCGCACCCGGTCTCCTCGCTGCACGGCCGTGGCACCGGCGACATGCTCGACGCCGTGCTGGAGGCGCTGCCCGAGGCGCCCGCCCAGACCTTCGGCACCGCGCTCGGCGGCCCGCGCCGTATCGCGCTCATCGGCCGCCCCAACGTCGGCAAGTCCTCGCTGCTGAACAAGGTGGCGGGTGAGGACCGGGTCGTCGTCAACGCCCTCGCGGGCACCACCCGTGACCCGGTCGACGAGCTGATCCAGCTCGGCGGGATCACCTGGAAGTTCATCGACACGGCCGGTATCCGCCGCCGTGTGCACCTCCAGGAGGGCGCGGACTACTACGCCTCGCTGCGGACGGCGGCAGCCGTCGAGAAGGCCGAGGTCGCGGTCATCCTGATCGACGCCAGCGAGTCGATCAGCGTGCAGGACCAGCGGATCATCACCATGGCGGTGGACGCGGGCCGCGCCATCGTGGTCGCGTTCAACAAGTGGGACACCCTCGACGAGGAGCGCCGCTACTACCTCGAGCGCGAGATCGAGACGGAGCTCGCCCAGATCGCCTGGGCGCCGCGCGTCAACGTCTCGGCCGTCACCGGCCGGCACATGGAGAAGCTGGTACCGGCGATCGAGACCGCGATCGACGGCTGGGAGACCCGCGTCCCCACCGGCCGGCTGAACGCCTTCCTGGGCGAGATCGTCGCCTCCCACCCGCACCCCGTGCGCGGTGGCAAGCAGCCCCGGATCCTCTTCGGTACGCAGGCCGGCATCAAGCCGCCCCGGTTCGTCCTCTTCGCCTCCGGCTTCCTGGAGCACGGCTACCGCCGCTTCGTCGAGCGACGACTGCGCGAGGAGTTCGGCTTCGAGGGGACACCGCTGCACATCTCCGTGCGGGTGCGTGAGAAGCGCGGCCGCAAGAAGTAGGGCACCGACGGCGAAGCCCCGGGCCACCCGCTCACCTGCGGGGGCCCGGGGCTTCGCCGTGCACTCTCAGGCGTCCGTGACCCCCGGAGGCAGCGCCGCCGGCCTGGGGCGCCCCGCGTGCCGTCCGACGCGCTGCCACGCACCCGGATTCGGGGCGTGCGTGCTCTGGCTGCCCTGGCTGTTCGCCGCAGCCCGGCCGCTCAACGGCGCGCGGCCGGGGAACAGCCCGGTCCCGAAACCCCGGAAGCCGAGACCCTCCTCGCCGGTCCGGTCCCCGGGGAGCGCCCTGAACGACCGGCGGAACTCTGCGTACAGCGCGTCGTAGATCGGGGTGGGGGACCTGCCGGCCGAGGGGTCCCGGGCGGGACGCATGGCCGGGATCGGGCTCTGCCGCTGGCGAGAAGGGTCGTATGAGTGCACATAGGTGCCAACGACTCCACCGCCCGTCGGATGCGGGCGGAACGGAGAAAACGGTGCGGGCCCGCTGCGGGGCACGCGCGCCGAAACAGGCCGCGGCGGCCGGTGTGGGGACCGGCCGCGGGCACGACAAAGGCCGTCCGGGGGCGCGCACACGCCCCCGGACGGGGAGGGACGGTCAGGTCCCGGCCAGCGGCATCGACGCCGCGACCAGCAGCCCGTTGACCGCCGCCTTGTCCAGCGCGTCACGCAGCAGGTCCTCGCGCGGCTGCTGACCGATCGAACCGGCCGGGGCGGCGAAGACGAGTACGGTCTGCGACTTGTTCACCGCCGCACGCCAGCCCTCGGTCACCTGGAGCGGCTGATGGGCCTGCCACCAGGCGACCTGGCCACCCTCGGGCCCCGGCTGGAGCACGGCGTGCAGCCGGCCCACCGCGAGCAGGACCGACCAGCCGGGGAGCACGCCCGGCAGCCGGTTCAGGTCCTGGGTGGGCTGGAACCCCTGCTCCAGCAGCAGCTGGAGGAACTGGTCGCCGCCGCGACCGTCCGTGCCGGGCCGGGCGATCGGTCCGGTCGGTTCGACGACCAGGGCGGGGCGCAGGTCGTCCTCGATCAGGACGAGACCGCTGGTGACGCCGAGCACGGCCTGTTCGGGCACGAGCCCCTCCGGGGTCGGCGACTCGTCGCCGGTGATGGAGCGCATGGCGCCCTTGAGCTGGTCCTCCGCGACCCTGACGACCTGTGAGGGGATGCAGGTGGCGTGGGCGAAGGCGAGCACGGCGGTCTCGTCGCCGACGAAGAGCACGGTGCTGGTGCGCTCCTGAGCGGAGTCGCCGGGGGTGCGGCAGGACGTGCAGTCGTAACTGCCTGGTGCGCTGTCGCCGACGAGCAGCCGGTCGGCTTCGGCGTCGCCGATCTCGGCACGTACGTCCTCGCTGACGTCGAGCATGCGCGGCACGGGTGGCTCCTCGAACTCGGTGCGTGGGCCGGGCAATTCCCGGTTCATGAAGACAACGTTCGATCCGGGGCGGGGGTCACGCGCGAATCGGCACCGGACGCCCCGCGTGTCGGCAGGGAGACAGGTCGACAGATCGGGAAAGCGATTCGCGGGGCGGCGCGTCCGTACCGCAGGGCCTCGGAGCGTTCGCCAGTTCGAATTGTCACGAGTCTGTACGACTCCTGTGCGCACGCCATGAGCCGTCCCGGTGCCCGCGTAGGGTCCGACACAGACCAGTCGACCAGGGGAAACGACCGAGTGATGCACATTTCATTCCTGCTCCACAACGCATACGGCATCGGGGGAACGATCCGGACCACCTTCACGCTCGCGAGCACCTTGGCACAGCACCACGACGTGGAGATCGTCTCCGTCTTCCGGCACCGCGAGAGCCCCACGCTGGGCGCGCCCGACGGCGTGCGGATGCGCCACCTCGTCGACCTGCGGAAGAAGAGCCCGGGGTACGACGGCGAGGACCCCGAGCACGCCCGGCCCGCCACCGTCTTCCCGCGCGGGGACACCCGTCACAAGCAGTACAGCAGGCTCACCGACAGCCGCATCGCCGCGCACCTCGGCGCCCTGGAGGCGGACGTCGTCGTCGGCACCCGCCCGGGGCTCAACGTCCACATCAGCAGGCAGGCGCGGCGCGGTCCGGTGCGCGTCGGCCAGGAGCACCTGACCCTGCAGAGCCACGGCTACCGGCTCCGCAGGGAGATACGGCACCGCTACGGGCTGCTCGACGCGGTCACCACGGTCACCGAGGCCGACGCCCGGGACTACCGGACGGGACTGCGGCTGCCCGGCGTACGCATCGAGGCCATCCCCAACAGTGTCCCGGCGCCTTCGGGGCCGCCCGCCACGGGCGACGACAAGTGGATCGTGGCGGCGGGCCGGCTGCACCGGGTGAAGCGGTACGACGTCCTGGTCCGGGCCTTCGCCGAGGTGGCGGCCGCCCGCCCGGAGTGGCGGCTGCGGATCTACGGGGCCGGTGACGCGACCGGCAACGAGCAGCAGGCCCTGCGCGGGCTCGTCGACGAGCTCGGTCTGCGGGAGCGGGTGCATCTGATGGGGTCGGTCCACCCGATGGAGGCGGAGTGGCCCAAGGCGTCCATCGCCGCCGTCACCTCCGAGCGGGAGTCGTTCGGCATGACCATCGTGGAGGCGATGCGCGGGGGCCTGCCGGTCGTCGCCACCGACTGCCCGCACGGACCGGCCGAGATCATCCAGGACGGCACGGACGGACGGCTGGTGCCGCTCGGGGACACCCAGGCCTTCGCCGCCGCGCTCCGCTCACTGGTCGACGACGACGACCTGAGGCACCGGATGGGGCGCGCCGCGCTGGCCTCCTCCGCCCGGTTCGACCCGGAGCCGATCGCCGGACGGCACGAGAGGCTCTTCACCGAGCTGATCGCCCGGGGGTCCGGGAGCCGGTCGCAGAGTGCGCTGCGCACCGCGCTGCACCGCTCCAAGGGCTCCGTGCTGGACGGCGCGTACGCGCTCAGGTACAAGGCGGCCGCCGTCGTCCGGGGCGGGACGGGACGCTGACCCCGGCGGCCCCTCCGTCCGCTCCCGGCGGCCGGGCTGTTCGATTCTGGATAGGACGCCGGGCCCCGGGTGCCCTGGCGGACGCCGTCCGGGCAGAGATATAAGTCCCGTACAAGGGAGTATGAATTCCAGGTGGCGCGCGTCTTCACCTTTATCGTCCAACGGTGAAAAAGGTGAGGGCGGGCGCCCCGGTGCATTTTCTCTCCACGCACGCCGTGGAGGCCTTTCCCGGAAGCCGGGGCAATTCTTTTTCCGATCGCGGGACTGCCCGTTCGGGTGAAGCGGAAGCAAGGGAACAGGCGTGGGGATCCTGTGACACAAGCGTGACCGTCCGGGTACACGAGCATGCGACGGGTCCCGGGGCGGCCCCGCTTCCGTCACGGTGCGCCGCCCCCTACGGTGAGGGGTATGGCATCTGTACCGACCCCTCCCGCCCAGCCGGACGACACCCCCGAGTCGTACGTCGGACTCGACGCCGAGACCGCCGAACAGCGCGCCAGAACGCGAGGCTGGACCACGGTCCGGGCCCTGGCGCCGGGCACGGTCATCACCATGGAGTTCCGTGGCGGACGGATCAACTTCGAGGTCGCCGACTCGACCGTGACCCGCTGCTGGGTCGGCTGACGACGCCCGTGAAACGTCTGGAGCCCCGACACGTGTCGGGGCTCCAGACGTTTCACGGGCGGTCGGCTCAGGGAGCGACCGGCCCGCCGGTCACCGGGCGGGCCGGGGCCGCGCCGCTCCGGGGCGTACGGTCCGCGTGCGGCGGACGGCGGGAGGCGGCCGGGCCGGGCGGTGTCCGCTCCGCGCGCACGCCGTGGGCGGAGTGGGCCCGCGAGCGGCCCGCCGTCCCCGGGGGGCCGCCCGCCCCGGGAGGCTCGGTGGCGGGACCGGGGGCGCTCTCGGGCTCCTGCGGGCCGTCGAGGGCCTGCGAGGTGCTGCCCGGGAGGCCGGGGCCCTCGGTCTCGCTGCGGGCGGTGGCCCCGTCGCCGACGCCTTCCAGGGTCCGCGGCACCAGGACCGGCACCGGCTCGCCCGGGACGCCCGCGGAGGGGCCGCCGAGCGTGCGGCGGGCCCGCCACGAGGCGCGTACCGAGAGGATCCAGATCTCGGCGCGGGTGATGAGCGGCTCGAACCAGGGCAGGGCCAGCATGATCAGCAGGCCGGCCGCCCAGCCCAGCAGGACGTCGCTGAGCCAGTGGGTGCCGATGTAGACGGTCGTGAGGCCCACGCCCAGCGAGACGAACGCCGAGACGGCCGACAGATAGCGCCGGGCCCGCGGCGTGGTGGCCAGGTAGGCCAGGATTCCCCAGGTCACTACGGCGTTGGCGGTGTGACCCGAGGGAAATATATCGCCGCCCGCGAACATCTCGGCCGAGCCGATCTGCGTGGCGTAGTGCGGTCCGAGCCGCCCCAGACCCAGCTTGACCGCGCCCACCGAGATGTTGAGCAGCAGGAGTGACGTCCCCAGGGTGAGCAGCGGACGCAGCGTGTGCTGCCGCCAGGAGCGCCAGCCGAGCCACGCGGCGACCATCACGGCCGTGGGGCCGCGCTGGCCGAGCACGACGTAGTAGTCGAGGAAGGCGTGGAGCTCGGGCCACTGCTGGTACGGCCGGAAGAGCATGACCTTCCAGTCGAGGGCCACCAGCCAGGACGAGTCGAGCACGGCGACGACGATGGCGAGATAGAACACCAAAGTCCCGCCGAAGAGAGCGATGCGGTGACGACTCATCCGCGGGATCTCTATCTTCGGCGGTTCCGGCTCCCGGTCCAGACGGGCAAAGATGTCGGTACGCACGCAATGGACGTTACAGCGAGTGAGTGTGTGATCCGGTCCATCCCGCCTCTTTGTGATGACGATGTGATGTGGACTTTGTCTCAGACCGGCATCTATTCCGTACGGCCCGGAGAATCGGATCCGTGTGCGCGGGCTATTCCTTCCGGCCATTAATTCGCAGACATGTTTGGTCTTCGATGAACGGCCCGACGGGCCTCTCCGCCATTCGCCGGAGGACTCCCGCGGACCGTCCGGACGGTCCGCGGCGCGCTTACGGAGGCAGTCGGCCGCACCGCTCGTAGGCTGATGGCGCCGGTTCCGGCAAGTGCCCCGGCGTGAGGCTCCGGTGTGGCCTACGCCACACTCCGGAGCGGGCGGTGGTATGAGATGGGCCACGTGTGACCAGAGGGGACTCGCGTACGCTGACGGCTCACTCGCCCGTCGATGCCGGGCCTGGGGGATGCCGTGAGCCAGGTCCCCGGGAGGCCTGCCGAGCGCGAGGGACACACTGTGGGAGGTACGCACATGACGGGGACGTCCACGGCCGTGACACGGCTGCGCACAGCGGCCGGCGGTGGAAACCGGTGGGTCGTCCTGGTCGTCCTCTGCCTCAGTCTGCTGGTGGTCGCCCTCGACGCGACCGTGCTGCACGTCGCCGTGCCGGCCGTCACCGAGGACCTGAGGCCGAGCGCCGTGGGCCTGCTGTGGATCGTGGACGCCTATCCGCTGGTCTGCGCCTCGCTGCTCATCCTCTTCGGCACGCTCGGCGACCGGATCGGACGGCGGCGCGTCCTGCTGTCCGGATACGCGCTCTTCGGCATCGCCTCCGCGCTCGCCGCCACGGCCGACACCCCCACCGTCCTGATCGCGGCGCGCGCCCTGCTCGGCGTCGGTGGCGCGATGATCATGCCGGCGACGCTGTCGATCCTCCGCCAGGTCTTCCCCGACCGCCGCGAGCGCGCCCTGGCCATCGGGGTGTGGACCGCGGTCGCCGCCGTGGGCGCCGCCACCGGGCCGGTCATCGGCGGATTCCTCGTCGAGCACTTCTGGTGGGGTTCGGTCTTCCTGATCAACATCCCGCTGATGGCCGTGGTCCTGCCGGTCGGCCGCTGGCTGCTGCCCGAGTCCCGCGGCGCCGACGACGGACCCTGGGACGTACTCGGCGCGCTGACGGCCGCGGCCGGGGTGCTCGGTGTCGTCCTCGGGATAAAGCGCCTGGGCAGCGGGGGAGCGGTGCCGGACGCCGCCACGCTCGTGCCGCTGCTGGCGGGCGCCGCGCTCCTCGTCCTCTTCGTCCGCAGGCAGCGGCGCCGCGTCCATCCGCTGATCGACATCGCGATGTTCTCCCGGCCCGCCTTCACCACCGCCGTCGGCTGCATCGTCCTGGCCATGCTGGCCCTGGTCGGCCTGGAGCTGATCGCCGTCCAGTACCTGCAACTGGTCCTCGGGCTCAGCCCGCTGGAGACCGGTCTGCGGCTGCTCCCCCTGACCTTCGCCGCGATGGCGGCCGGTGCCACCGGCTCGTACACGCTGCGCCGCGTCGGCCCGCGCCGCATGGTCGGCTGGGGCTTCGTGCTCACCGCCGCCTCGGTGCTCCTGCTGACCCTGATGGGCCAGCACGACCGGCCCGTGCTGCTCACCGCCGGCTTCGTCCTGCTGGGCTTCGGGCTCCAGTCCACGCTCTTCGGGGCCTACGAGTCGATGCTGAGCGAGGCGCCCGCCGAACGGGCGGGCGGGGCGGCCGCGATCGGCGAGACCTCCTACCAGCTGGGCGCGGGCATGGGGATCGCCCTGCTCGGCAGTGTCATGAACGCCGCCTACGCCCCCGGCCTCTCCCGGCTCCACGAGGAAGGCGTCCCCGCCGCCGCGGGGACGGCCGCCTCCCACTCGCTCGGCGAGGCCTACCAGGTGGCCGGCCGGCTCGGGGGCCCCGTGGGGCACGTGCTGCGCACCACCGCCCGGCACGCCTTCGTCGACGGGCTGCATGTGACGCTGCTGGTCAGCGCGGGTCTGCTGCTGCTGGGGGCGCTCGCCGCGCTGCGGCTGCCGCGGGCCATGGACTGCGGCCAGGAGGCGGGGGAGTGCCGGGACGCGGCCCCGCAGGCCGCCGTCCCGGAGCGGAGCGCCTCCCGTCAGGCCGACCCGGACCGGCCCCGCCCGGAGGCCCGTACGTTCCCGGCGCAGGGCGGGCCGGGAAGCCGCCACAGGGCGGCCGGGCGGCGCGAGGTAGCCGAGGCCACCGGCTCTGGACGGGCGGGGCGCTGAGCCGTAACGTCAGCACGACGCGATAACTACCACTGCTAGTTTTTGGTACCGTGCGAGCCGCCGGAGGCACCCTTGTCCGCGAAGCCGACGAAACTCCCCCCGTTCGACCCGGCCGATCCCCTCGGCATCGACGACCTCCTCGACCCGGAGGACCTCGCGATCCGCGACACCGTGCGCACCTGGGCCGCCGACCGGGTCCTGCCGCACATCGCCGAGTGGTACGAGAAGGGCGAGCTACCCGGCATCCGGGACCTCGCCCGCGAACTGGGCGCGCTCGGCGCACTCGGCATGTCACTCCAGGGATACGGCTGCGCCGGTGCGAGCGCCGTCCAGTACGGCCTGGCCTGCCTGGAGCTGGAGGCCGCCGACTCGGGGATCCGCTCCCTGGTCTCGGTGCAGGGATCCCTCGCCATGTACGCCATCCACCGCTTCGGCTCGGAGGAGCAGAAGCAGCGCTGGCTGCCCGGCATGGCGGCCGGCGAGACCATCGGCTGCTTCGGCCTCACCGAGCCGGACCACGGGTCGGACCCGGCCGGGATGCGCACCTACGCCGAGCGCGACGGCACGGACTGGATCCTCACCGGCCGCAAGATGTGGATCACCAACGGTTCGGTCGCCGGGGTCGCCGTCGTCTGGGCGCGGACCGACGAGACGGCGGGCGGCTCGGGCATCCGCGGTTTCGTCGTACCGACGGACACCCCGGGTTTCTCCGCGCCGGAGATCAGGCACAAGTGGTCGCTGCGCGCCTCGGTCACCAGTGAACTGGTCCTGGACGGTGTGCGGCTGCCCGCCGACGCCGTCCTGCCGGAGGCCACGGGGCTGCGCGGACCGCTCAGCTGTCTCAGCCACGCCCGCTACGGCATCGTCTGGGGCGCGATGGGCGCGGCGCGCGCCAGCTTCGAGGCGGCCGTGGACTACGCGCGCACCCGGGAGCAGTTCGGCAGGCCGATCGGCGGCTTCCAGCTCACCCAGGCCAAGCTCGCGGACATGGCGGTGGAGCTCCACAAGGGCATCCTGCTCGCCCATCACCTGGGCCGGCGGCTCGACGCGGGCAGGCTCCGTCCGGAGCAGGTCAGTTTCGGAAAGCTGAACAACGTGCGGGAGGCGATCGAGATCTGCCGCACCTCGCGCACGATCCTCGGGGCCAACGGCATCTCGCTGGAGTACCCGGTGATGCGGCACGCGACGAACCTGGAGTCGGTGCTCACCTACGAGGGCACCGTGGAGATGCACCAGCTGGTGCTGGGCAAGGCGCTCACCGGCCTCGACGCCTTCCGTTGATGCCCCGAGGGGCGCCGGAGGCGTGAGGCGAGCGCCCTGCTCAGCTCTGGTTGAAGAAGCCGTCGGCGGGCCGGCCGGCGGCTTCGCCGTTCACCACCTGGGTGTGGGCGGGGGTCAGCAGGAAGACTCTGGTGGCCACGCGCTCGATCGAGCCGCGCAGTCCGAAGGTCAGCCCCGCGGCGAAGTCCACGACGCGCTTGGCGTCGGTGGGGTCCATGGCCGTGAGGTTGACGATCACCGGTACGCCGTCCCGGAACAGCTCACCGAGGGCGCGTGCGTCCCGGAAGCTGTCCGGCGTCACGGTGGCGATCCGCCGGCCCGTGTCCACCGCCTTCTCGGAGGCGACCTGCACCCGCGGGTCGGTCACCCATGCCTGGTTCGAGCCGGTATCGGCATCCTCGGTGTACTCGTCGTCGTAGTACCGCTCGTCGTTGTCCTCCACGAGGCCCAGCCAGGCACTTGCCTTGCGCACCGATCCCATGGACGCCTCCTCTCACCGCGGTTCTGTGGTGTTCCGCATCTCTTTCCTATCCCTATGGTCGTCCATGATGCGGATCGTGCGCCAAGGGGATAGTCGGCGCGCAGGGGATTCGTGACGCTACTGGTGCAGATCATGTGGCGGTTCGTCAGGTTTCCACCCATATAAGGGGCCTTGCGGAAAGAAAATATGATGCTCCAGTCCGTACGGGTGACATGGGGGACGTACGGGTGAACGGGTCACTCGATACGATGCACGCCGCGCGCGGCGGCACGGGCGCGCCCGGTCAAGGGGAACGGCGTACGGGGGACAGACGTGTTCGGAATGGTGAGGCCCTGCACCCATCGGTTGTCCGACGGGTTGAGGACGGAATGGATGGCGCATCTCTGCGGGCTCTGCCTCGCGCTGCGCGCCGACCACGGACAGTTCGCCCGGATCGTCACGAACTACGACGGCCTGATCGTCTCGGTCCTGACGGAGGCTCAGGCGGAGCGCACCCCGGAAGGTCGGCGCACCGCGGGCCCCTGTCCGCTGCGCTCGATGCGCACCGCTCCCGTCGCCCGCGGGGAGGGCGCCCGGCTCGCGGCAGCCGTCTCGCTCGTCCTGGCCTCGGCCAAGGTGCGCGACCACGTGGCGGACCGGGACGGGCTGTTGAAGCGCCGCCCGGTGGCCGCAGCGGCGCGCAGGGTCGCCGCCGGATGGGACAGGGCAGGCGCGCGTACGGGGGCCGAGCTCGGCTTCGACACCGCGGTCCTGGTCGACGCCGTGGACCGGCAGACCGGCATCGAGTCGCTCGCCGGCCCCGGCACCAGCCTGACGGCCGTCACCGAGCCCACCGAGACGGCGACCGCCGCGGCCTTCGCGCACACCGCCGTACTCGCGGGAAGGCCGCACAACGCGGGGCCGCTCGCCGAGGCCGGCCGGCTCTTCGGGAGGCTCGCCCATCTCCTGGACGCCGTCGAGGACCGGCAAGCTGACGCCGCGTCGGGTGCCTGGAACCCGCTCACCGCGACCGGCACCCCGCTCACCGAGGCCCGCCGGCTCTGCGACGACGCGCTGCACGGGATACGCCTCGCCCTGGCGGACGCGGAGTTCACCGACGGCAAGCTGGCCCATGTGCTGCTGGTCCACGAACTGCGGCGCTCGGTGGACCGGGCGTTCGGCTCCACCGCGTGCGGGCACGGGCACGACGGGCGGCCGGCGGGCGGCTTCGGCCCGCCGCCCGGCAACCCGTACGCTCCGACGCCGCCCGGCCCCCCGCTGCCGCCCGAGCCGCCCCGCAACCGCCGTGGCCTGATCGCCGGCTGCCTGGTCTGGGCCGGGCTCGCCTGTACCTGTCAGCTGTGCTGTGCCGGCACCTTCCACGACCCCTGGAGCGGACAGCGGCGCGAAGGGCTCTGCCACAAGGACGACTGCTGCGAGGGCTGCTGCGAGGGCTGTGACTGCTGCGGCAACTGCTGCAGCTGCTGCGGTGACGGCTGCGACTGCGGCTGCGACTGCTGAGAGGGTCCCGCCGGTTCACCTGATCTCGGGCGGCGAGATCCGCGACTCGTCGATCGCGGACTCGTCGGTGCCCCACTTCTTCAGGATGCGGTCGTACGTCCCGTCCTTCTTGAGCCCGTTGACCGCGGCCTGGAAGGCCGGGGCGAGCGGGGTGCCCTTCTTGAAGGCGAAGCCGACGTCGAGCCGCTTGAACTCGCCGAGGAAGCGCAGCCCCTCCTGCTGGGCCACGGCGTAGCGCAGTCCGTTGATCGTCGACATGACGACATCGCTGCGGCCCTGCCGGAGCGAGATCCACAGGGCGCCCTGGTCGGTGTAGGTCTTGACGTCGTACGCCTTCTCGCCCGCGTCGGCGCACACGGACTTGTTCGCCTCCAGCGTCGCCTCGAACGTGGTGCCGGCGTTGGTGGCGACCGTCAGGCCGCAGAGCTGTGCGAGGGCGGTGACCTTCTTCAGGTCGCTGTCGTCCCGGACGGCGAAGCCCTGACCGTCGTTGATGTACGTCACGAAGTCGATGGTCTTGCGGCGCTCGTCGGTCACGCCGAAGTTGCCCGTGCCGACGTCGTACTTCCCGCTGCCGAGCGCGGGCAGGATCGCGTCGAAGGAGGCGACCTCGCGGTTCAGCTTCAGACCGAGTGCCCGGGCGACCGCGTCGGCGAAGTCGACGTCCGCCCCGGCGAGGGTCCTGCCGTCCTCCCGGTAGAACGCCCCGGGCGGGGCCCCGACACTGGTGGCCAGGTCGAGGGTGCCCGAGGCGCGGACCTCGGCGGGCAGCAGCCGGGCGGCGGCCTCGTCCTTCCGCACCGCGGAGACCACGTCGGTCGTCGGGATCTCCACCTTCTGCGCGTTGCCGGCACCGGCCGGTGCGGCCGCCGGGTCGCCCGAGCCGCACGCGGTGAGCGTCAGCGCGGCGACGGTGATCAGGGCGAAGGCAGCGGTGTGCCGGGTTCGGGGCATGGCTCGGTAACTCCGGTCTACGTCGACCGCTCCACGCCGGGACGGCGGGGAGCGACGGGGCGGGAGATCAGCGGAACGAGGGGAGGGGGTACGGCGGTGTTGTGGACGCGAAGACACGCGGGAAGAAGCGCTCAAGCGCCGGTGGCGGCGCGAGCGGGGTGAAGGCGCAGGGGGTCAGCTCAACAGGAGGACGACCACACACGACCGAAGTCGATGTGCGATCGGGTGACCAGCCACTGCTGTGCGTACATGGCCTCAGTGGAACAGGCATCCGACGGCACGTCAACCACGCCGAGACGCACGGCTCACAGTGTGGACACGCTTGACAACACGCCCCGAGGGGCGCTTTTCTCGGAAACGGACCGGCGCTGAGGGGCCCGGTCCACGTTGTGTCCCACGCGAAGGCACATCCCGTGTTCGATCTCTGCATCCACGGAGCCTTCGCATGTCCGCGCAGACAGACACCCTCCCGCAACCCCTCCCCGCGCCCCCCGCCGAGGACGCGACGGCATCCACACCGCGTATCGTCCCCCTACGCCGGACAGGCCAGTGGGCGGCGGCCGTCGCCGTCCTCGCGCTGCTGGCCGCCGGACTGACGTCCGTCGTCCGCAACGACGCCTTCCAGTGGGACGTCGTCGCCGACCACCTCACCACCGCCTCCGTGCTCCGCGGTCTCGGCCTCACCCTGTGGCTCACCGCGCTGGTGATGGCGCTCGGCTTCGCACTCGGCACCCTCCTGGCCATGGGCAGGCTCTCCAGGAACCCGGTCCTGAGGTCCGTGAGCTGGGGATACATCTGGCTGTTCCGGTCCACGCCGATCCTGGTCCAGCTGCTCTTCTGGTTCAACATCGGCGCCCTGTACCCGCAGATCCTCGGCGTCGACACCGTCCACCTGCTCGGTCCGATGGCCGTCGCCGTCATCGGCCTCACCCTCCACGAGGCCGCGTACGCCGCCGAAGTGGTCCGCGGCGGCATCCTCTCCGTCGAACGCGGACAGCTGGAGGCCGCCCAGTCGCTCGGGCTCGGCCCGTGGCGCCGGCTGCGGCGCATCGTGCTGCCGCAGGCCATGCGCGCCATCGTCCCGCCCGCCGGCAACATGCTGATCGGCACCCTCAAGGGCACCTCGATCGTCAGCATCATCGCCGTCCAGGACCTGCTCTACTCCGTACAGCTCGTCTACCACCGCACCTACCAGGTCATCCCGCTGCTCCTGGTCGCCACCCTCTGGTACGTCGCCGTCACCTCGCTCCTGTCCGTCGGCCAGTACTACGTCGAGCGGCGCTACGCACGCGGCACGGCGGAGGCCCGGTGAGCGCCGTCCCCGCGCTCGTCGTCATCGGCGCCGGACCACGCGGCACCGGGGTCGTCGAACGCATCGCGGCCAACGCCCCCGAGCTGTACGCCGGCCGCCGCCTCGACATCCACCTCGTCGACCCGCATCCGCCCGGCGGCGGCCGCATATGGCGGCAGGGCCAGTCCCCGCTGCTCCGGATGAACTCCATGGCCGAGGACGTCACCATGTTCACCGACGACACGGTGGAACAGGACGGCCCCGTACGGCCGGGCCCGGACCTGCACACCTGGGCCCAGGACGTCCGGGCGGGCCGGGCCACGGCCGACGCCGACCCGGCCGTCCTGGCCGAGATCCACGGACTCGGCCCCGCGGAGTTCCCCAGCCGGCGCCTGCAGAGCGCCTATCTGCGCTGGGTCCACGAGCAGGCCGTGGCCGCCCTCCCGCCGGGCATCACCGTCCACGAGCACCGCGGACACGCCACCCGCGTCTCCGGCTCCCGCACCGGCCGGCAGCAGGTGTGGATCCAAGGCCGTACCACGCCGCTCCTCGCCGACCTCGTCGTCCTCACCATCGGCCATCTCGACGCCGAACCCGACGCCGAACAAAAGCAGTTGGCCGACTTCGCCGACCGCCACGGACTCGTCCACCTGCCGCCCGACTTCACCGCCGACAGCGACCTGTCCGCCCTGCCCGCCGGTGAACCCGTCATCGTGCGCGGCTTCGGCCTCGCCTTCGTCGACCTGATGGTGCTGCTCACCGAGGGCCGCGGCGGACGGTACGAGAACGGCACCTACGTCCCCTCCGGACGCGAACCCGTGCTCCACGTCGGATCACGGCGCGGCGTCCCGTACCACTCCAAGATCGGCTACCCCTGGCAGGGCGAACGGCCGCCCCTGCCCGCCCACTTCGGATCCGGCGAGGTCGCCGCGCTGCTGGAGCGGCCCGGCCCCCTCGACTTCCGGCGCGACCTGTGGCCCCTGGTCGCCAAGGAACTCGGATTCGCCCACTACCACCGGCTGTTCACCGCCCACCAGGAGCGCACCACGACCGCCTGGACCGACTTCGAGGAGAAGTACGCCGTCGCCGAGCCGGGCAGCCCCGAGCTGGAGACCCTGATCGCCGAGGCCGTCCCCGACCCGGCCGACCGGCTCGACCTGGAGGCGCTCGACCGGCCCCTGGACGGCGTCCGCCACGCGTCGTACGACACCCTTCAGACCGCCCTGCGCGACCACATCACCGCAGACCTCGCGCGCCGCCACGACCCCCGGCACAGCCCCGACCTCGCGGTCTTCCTCGGGCTGCTGTCCGTATACGGGCAGCTGACCCGGGTCGGCGACATCGGCGGGCCCGGCGCCTGGTGGCACGGCTTCTTCAGCTATCTGGCCTCCGGGCCTCCTGGACCGCGTCTGCGCAGCCTTCTCGCCCTCTCCGAGGCCGGGGTGGTCCGCTTCCTGGGGGCCGGGATGACCGTCGCGACCGACGAGGACCAGGGTCTCTTCCGGGCCGGCAGCGCCACCGTCCCCGGGCAGTACGTCACCGCCCGGGCCCTGGTCGAGGCCCGGCTGCCCGACCCCTCCACGGACCGGACCCGCAGCACCCTGCTGCGCGCCCTGTACGAGGACGGAGCGGCCGGCACCGACGGCGGGCTGCTCCGCGTCGACCCCGCCGACGGCCGCGTCCTGGACCGCGACGGCAGCCCGCACCCGCGCCGCTTCGCCCTCGGCCCGTACACCACGGCACGCTCAGCCGGCGCCTTCACCCGGCCCCGTACCGGCGGCCCGGCCTTCCGGCAGAACGACGCCACCGCCCGCGCGGCGCTCACGTTCCTGACGGGCGCCTCCTGTCGCGACCGCCCCACGGCCTGAGCGCGACACCCCACGCGAACCCCTCGACGAAGGAAGCCACTCCCATGCCACCGACCAGCGCCCCGCCCCCCGCCCCCGGGACGGCGGCCCACCCCATGGTCGAGATCCGCTCCGTGCACAAGAGCTTCGGCTCGCTCCACGTGCTCCGAGGCATCGACCTGACCGTACGCACCGGGGAGGTCACCGTCGTGCTCGGCCCCTCGGGGTCCGGGAAGTCCACCCTGCTGCGCACCATCAACCACCTGGAGAAGGTGGACCGGGGCTGGGTCGGCGTCGACGGCACCCCGGTCGGCTACCGCAGGTCCGGCGACAAGCTGTACGAGCTGCGCGAACGGGAGGTGCTGCGCCGGCGTACCCAGATCGGCTTCGTCTTCCAGAACTTCAACCTCTTCCCCCACCTCACGGTCCTCGACAACCTCGTCGAGGCACCGACAGCCGCCCTCGGCCGGCCGCGCAAGGAGGCCGTCGCCTCGGCGCTGGCCCTGCTGGCGAGGGTCGGACTCGCCGACAAGGCCCAGGCCTACCCGAAACAGCTCTCCGGCGGACAGCAGCAACGCGTCGCCATCGCCCGCGCGCTCGCCCTGGAACCGAAGCTGCTGCTCTTCGACGAGCCGACCTCGGCCCTGGACCCCGAGCTCGTCGGCGAGGTGCTCGACGTGATCAAGGACCTGGCGCACCAGGGCACCACGATGATCATCGTCACCCACGAGATCGGCTTCGCCCGCGAGATCGCCGACACCGTCGTCTTCATGGACGAGGGCCGTGTCGTCGAGCAGGGCCCGCCCGCCCAGGTGCTCGACCACCCCGTCCAGGAACGCACCCGCGCCTTCTTCTCCAAGGTCCTGTGAGCGTGTCCGGCAACCCCGCGGTGCCGGACGGCCCGACCGGCACCGAGAACCGAACCGAGAGGTCCCGCATGCCCGCCACCAGGCCACTCCATCTCGCCGCCGAGATCGGCGGCCCACCCCGCTACGACGCCGCCTCCCACGTCGCGCTCGCCCGGCTCGCCGAAGGGGGCGCGCTGGACTTCGTCACGCTCAGGGACTCCTTCGCCCGCCCCGGCCTCGACGCGGCGGCCGTGCTCGCCCGGGTCGCCCCCGAGACGGCCCGGGTCGGACTCGTACCGACCCTCACCACCACGCACACCGAGCCGTTCCACGTCTCGTCCGCCGTCGCCACCCTCGACTGGGTCAGCCGCGGCCGGGCCGGCTGGCACGCCGACGTGTCCACCACCGAGGCGGAGGCCCGGCTGTTCGGCCGCCGCCCGGCCGCCCCCGCCCCCGCGCTCTGGCAGGAGGCGGGCGAGGTGGCCGACGTCGTAGCCCGGCTCTGGGACAGCTGGGAGGACGACGCCGAGATCCGTTCCGTCGCCACCGGCCGGTTCGTCGACCGCGACAAGCTGCACCACATCGACTTCGAGGGCAGCACCTTCTCCGTCAAGGGCCCCGCCATCGTGCCCCGCCCCCCGCAGGGCAGGCCCGTCACCGTCATCGACGCCACGACCGCCCCGGCCGGGCGGGTCGCCGCCCGGCACGCCGACGTCGTGTACGTACGGGCCTCCTCGCCCGAGCAGGCGGCGGCCCTGCGCGCGGAGGTACACCGCTCGGCCGCCCGGCACGGCCGGGACCCGCAGGCCGTACGGGTCCTGGTCGCGCTCACCGTCGACCTCGGGGACGCCGAGACCGCGCCCGAACCCGGACTGGAGAGCGGCCCGCAACTCGCCGGGCACGGCACCTACTTCCGCGGCGGCCCCGTCGACCTGGCCGAACTCATCACCCAGTGGTACCGGGCCGGGGCGGTGGACGGCTTCCACCTCACCCCCCTCAGCCCCGCACGCGACCTCGAAAGGATCGTCAACGGCACCGTGGCCCTCCTCCAGCACCGCAGCCTCTTCCGCACCTTCTACCCCGGGGGCACGCTCCGCGAGCACCTCGGACTGACCCGTCCGGCCAACCGCTACGCGGCGCCCAGGACGGAGGCCGCCTCATGAAGCAGATGCATCTCGCCGCCCACTTCCCGGGCGTCAACAGCACCACCGTCTGGGCCGACCCCCGCTCCGGCAGCCAGATCGACTTCGCCTCCTTCGAGCACCTCGCCCGCACCGCCGAACGCGGCAAGTTCGACTTCTTCTTCCTGGCGGAGGGGCTGCGCCTGCGCGAGCACAACGGCCGGATCCACGACCTGGACGTGGTCGGCCGCCCGGAATCCCTCACCCTGCTCAACGCCCTGGCCGCCGTCACCGACCGGCTGGGCCTCGCCGCCACCGTCAACGCCACGTTCAACGAACCGTACGAACTCGCCCGCCGCCTCGCCACGCTCGACCACCTCAGCGAGGGGCGCGCCGCCTGGAACGTCGTGACCTCCTCCGACGCCTTCACCGGGGAGAACTTCCGCCGCGGCGGTTACCTCGACCGGGCGGACCGGTACACCCGGGCCGCCGAGTTCGTCGCCACCGCACGGGAGCTGTGGGACTCCTGGACACCGGACGGGACCCCGCGCCCGTTCGCGCACACCGGGCGGCACTTCGACATCTCCGGGGAGTTCACCGTCCCCCGCTCCCCGCAGGGGCACCCGGTCGTCATCCAGGCCGGGGACTCCGACGAGGGCCGGGAGTTCGCCGCCTCGGCCGCCGACGTCATCTTCACCCGGCACGGCACCCTGGAGGCCGGACAGGCCTTCTACGCCGACGTCAAGGCACGCCTGGCGAAGTACGGCAGGCGGCCCGGCGACCTGACGATCATGCCCGGGGTCACCGTCGTCCTCGGCGACACCGACGCGGAGGCCCAGGAGAACGCCACCGAGATCCGCCACCTCCAGGTATCCCCGCAGAACGCCCTGCTCGCCCTGGAACAGGTCTGGGGCCGCGACCTCTCCTCGTACGATCCCGACGGCCCCCTCCCCGACATCGACCCCGACCCCGAATCCGACCTGGTGCAGGGCAGGGTCAAGGTGGCCGATCCGCTCGCGGTGGCCGCGAAGTGGCGCGCGCTGTCCGAGGCCAAGGGGCTCTCCATCCGCCAGACCGTCGTCGAGGCCACCGCCCGGCAGTCCTTCATCGGCTCCCCGCGGACCGTGGCCGGCGAGCTGGAGGCGTTCGTCGAGGCGGAGGCGGCCGACGGCTTCATCCTCGTACCCCACCTGACCCCGGGCGGCCTGGACGACTTCGTCGACCGGGTCGTCCCCCTCCTCCAGGAACGCGGATCCTTCCGCTCCGAATACACCGGCACCACGCTCAGGTCGCACCTCGGGCACGCCGAACCCGTGTGGAAGGGTTGACCGCATGAGCACGGACGCAGAACAGGACGGCCAGAGCCTCGCCGACTGGCGGCGCTGGCACGAGGAGCGCATCGTCGCCGTGGCGGCACCCCACGGCCCCCTCTCCCTCACCGGGACCCACTGGCTCTCGGACCACCCGGACGGCCGGATCCCCGGCGTGCCCGGACGATGGCGGGAGGACGGCGACGAGGTGCTGCTCACCGCCGACCCCGAGGACGGACTGACCCTCGACGCGAAACCGCTGACCGGCGAGGCGCGCCTGGGCCCGGACCGCGGCCCGATCGACACCTCGCGGGTCGCGCGGGGCGAACGCCGGCTGGTCGTGCTGCGCCGCGAAGGCCTGTGGGCGGTACGGGACTTCGACCCGGCCTCACCCGCCCGGCACGCCTTCCGGACCATCGAGGCGACCCCGTACGACCCGCGCTGGTCGCTGGACGGCGTCTTCCGCCCGTACGACTCCGACCGGACCGTCCGGGTCGGGAACGCCGACGGACGCGAGCGGGGGCTCGGACTCGGCGGGGAGATCGCCTTCACCCTGGACGGCGCCGCGCACACGCTCCAGGTCGCGGTGGAGCCCGACGGGTCGCTCTGGGCCGTCTTCGCCGATGCCACCAGCGGAAGCGGCAGTTACCGCTTCCGCTTCCTGCGCCCGGCGGCCCCGGACGCCGAGGGCAGGGTGCGTGTCGACTTCAACCGGGCGCTCCTGCCGCCCTGCGCCTTCGCCGACCACTTCATCTGCCCCTTCCCGCCGCCGGGCAACACCCTGCCGGTCGCGGTCGCGGCCGGGGAACGGAACCGCGTCGACGCCTGATCCCTCCCGGCACGGGCGCCCCGCGTGACCGGGGCGCCCCACCTGTCCCTTACGGGAAAGATGTCCGAAAAGGCGTTCTTGCGCGCCCTGTCGGGCGGCCCCGATACTCCCGGTCAGCGCATGTCAGGAGCACGGAGCACCCCGAACTCGCAGTCGAAGACGTCCGCGCCCGGGGCGCGGGTGTTCCTCCTGACCGCGTCTCACGGGTCCGGCCACCCCACAGCGGACCCCAGATCCCGCTCGGGAGGAACGAAAAGTGAGGATCAAGCGCACCACCACCCCCCGCAACGGAAAATCCCGACGAACCAGGACGGCCGCCGTGGTCGCCGCCGCCGTCGCCGGCCTCGCCGCCGTGACCGCGCAGGCCGCGCCCGCGGCCGGCGCCGGCACGGCCGAGACCTACAGCGCCGACCAGCTCGCCGCCGCAGGGCAGGCCGTACTCGACGCCGACGTCGCCGGCACCGCCTGGCACCTCGACCCGGTGGGCGAGCGGCTCGTCGTCACCGTGGACAGCACCGTCCCGCAGACCGGCATCGACAGGATCAAGCGGACCGCGGGCGCCCAGGCGGGCGCCCTGCGCATCGAACGCACCCCCGGAAAGCTCCGCGAACTCATCTCGGGCGGCGACCCGGTCTACACCGACGGCTGGCGGTGCTCCCTCGGCTTCAACGTCCGCAACGGGGACACCTACTACTTCCTGACGGCCGGCCACTGCACTGAGGGCGCCGGCACCTGGTACGCGGACCCCGGGAAGACCGTCGTCCTCGGCACCACCTACGGCTCCAGCTTCCCGGGCGACGACTACGGCATCGTGCGCTACACCAACGACTCCGTCCCGAAGGAGGGCACGGTCGGCAGCCAGGACATCACCGGCGCCGCCGCGGCCACGGTGGGCATGCCCGTCACCCGCCGGGGCTCCACCACCGGCATCCACAACGGCACCGTCACCGGCCTGAACGCCACGGTCAACTACGGCAACGGTGACATCGTCCAGGGCCTCATCCGCACCAACGTCTGCGCGGAGCCGGGCGATTCCGGCGGCCCGCTCCACTCCGGCCCCCGCGCCATCGGTCTCACCTCCGGCGGCAGCGGCGACTGCACCACGGGCGGCACGACCTTCTTCCAGCCCGTCACGGAGGCGCTGAACGCGTACGGGGTCAGCGTGTACTGACCCCGAGCGGCTCCTTGCCGACGCCGCTTCCCGACGCCGCTGCTCCGGCGCGTCGTCGCGGCGTCGGCCCCTGCGATCCCCGGGGTCCGCCTGCACGAGCCGTCAGGACATGCCCGGCCGTCCTGACCGAACGGGACCCGCGAGCCCGGCTGGTACCTGGCGAGCGGCGGGAATCACGAGACCGAGGCGGATCGAGGACGCCTCGGACCGGGCGGTGGCCGATCGCCCGACGCGGGGCCAGGGCCTCCTGCCGCGGCAGCGAGCCGAGCGCCCCGGGCAGCACGGCCGGCGCGTCGAAGTGCGCGGCGGTTCGAGTACGGCGGTGGCGCACCGGGTCCGGCCGGCGGAAGCGGGCGACGGGTCTACGGGTCTACGGGTCCGAGGACGCCCTTCGTCCGGACGGCCGCGCACTCCGCCTCCTCCACTCGGTCGCCCCGCCCCCGCCTCGTCCGGTCCGGCCACCGGGGCTCCCTGCCGGAGGGAACTCGTGTATGGCCCGTGGCCTGTGGTGCCCTCACCGGCGCGGCGCGCGCCCCGTATCCGGAGGCACGACCCCAGCATCCGGACCGTGAAGGTCGGAATCCGGACAGGGCGAACGCATGCCTGCCGCCGATTCCGGCCCGCACGTGATGTTCGCGATACGAAATCCACACCCTTTGACCTGGCCGTGTGAACGCGGGGAGTGCGCGGTGTTGTTGTCATGTGTGCGTCCGGAAGGCGACCTTGTGTGCTATCGGCCGCATCGGAATAGTGGGCGCCCCATCCTCCGTGTACGGGCACCCCACTTGCCTGTGCGCGGCCCCCCACAGGAGGTCGAAGTTGAGTCACCGACGCATATCCAGGAAGCGTGCGGCCCTCGCGGGTTCGGCGGTCGTGGCCCTGGTCGTCACAGGAGTCTCCTTCCAGACTGCGAACGCCAGCGATGACGTTCCCCAGTTCACCGCCCGGACGCTGACGGCGCAGGCGGCCGGAAATCTCGCCACCACCCTCGACAAGACCCTCGGCGCCGACGCGGCGGGCGCCTACTACGACGCCGAGGCGAAGCACCTCGTCGTGAACGTCCTCGACGAGGCCGCCGCCGAGCAGGTCCGCCAGGCGGGCGGCACGGCCAGAATCGTCCAGAACTCCGTCGCCGAGCTGAAGGCCGCCCGGCAGACCCTGGCCGACCGGGCGACCGTCCCCGGCACCTCCTGGGCGGTCGACCCGGTCAGCAACAAGGTCGTCGTCACGGCCGACCGCACGGTCGACAGCGCGTCCTGGGACAAGCTCGGCGCGGTCGTGAAGGGCCTCGGCGGCAAGGCCCAACTCAACCGTACGGCGGGCGAGTTCAAGCCGCTCATCGCGGGCGGCGACGCGATCTGGGGCAACGGCGGGCGCTGCTCGCTGGGCTTCAACGTGGTCAAGGACGGCGAGCCGTACTTCCTGACGGCCGGTCACTGCACCGACGCCATCACCAGCTGGTCCGAGACGCAGACCGGCGCGGAGATCGGCGCCAACGAGGACTCCAGCTTCCCGGACAACGACTACGGCCTGGTCAAGTACACCTCCGGCACCGCCCACCCCAGCGAGGTCGACCTCTACAACGGCTCCACCCAGAAGATCACCAAGGCGGGCGAGGCGACCGTCGGCATGACGGTGACCCGCAGCGGCTCGACCACCCAGGTCCACGACGGCGAGGTCACCGCCCTGGACGCCACGGTCAACTACGGCAACGGCGACATCGTCAACGGGCTCATCCAGACCACGGTCTGCGCCGAGCCGGGCGACAGCGGCGGCTCGCTCTTCGCGGGCGACACCGCCATCGGCCTGACCTCGGGCGGCAGCGGTGACTGCTCGGCGGGCGGCACCACCTTCTTCCAGCCGGTGCCCGAGGCACTGGCGGCGTACGGGGCCGAGATCGGCTGACGCCCCTTCCGCGCACCCGGCTCCACACGGCCCGTTCCGCACCCCTCGCGCGGGGTGCGGAACGGGCCGGCCGCGTGGGGGTCAGCCGATCTCGACCGTCCGGGCCCAGTCGGGCGGGGCGTCCGGGAGGGGGCCGTCACGCAGCAGCGCGCCGGGGCCCAGCAGCCCCTCGACGACGGCCAGCGCACCGGCGACGTCCCCGTGGTCCAGCCGCTCGCGTACGCCGCTGAGGCAGTCCGGCCTGCGGTGCGCCTCGTCGATCGCGCGCAGGCAGGGGAGCGGGGTGCCGGTCAGGGCGACCAGCAGCTCCTCCCGGCGGATCTCGGCCGGGTCGTGGTCCAGCGGGACCAGGACCCCGTCGACCAGGCCGATCCGGTGCCGGGCTCCCCGGCACTCCACGACGCGGGGCCGCCCCGCCCCGTCCACGACCGGCGGTGGGCCGGCCGCGGGCGGACGCCCCGGCAGCAGCGCGCGGGCGACCAGCGGGTGCAGCAGGCCGGCATCGATCGCGCCGGTACGGAGCAGCTCCAGGTCGGGCAGCACCCAGGTCGCCGCGTCGGGCAGGACCGGCAGGGAGGTGGCGTCCCCGTCCGGCGGGGGCGGTGCCGTGCGCAGCACGGATGGGCCGGTGGCGTCCCCGCCCCCGGCCAGCTCCAGGAACAGCCGCCGCCGGCCGCCGAGCCGCACGGCGAAGGCCCCGGTGGACCGGCCCTCGGCGCGGAGCAGGATCCCGGCCTCGGCCGTCCACCGGCCAATGGCGCGGCGGAGCTCCGGAGGCACCGCTTCCCGTACCTCCGGGGGCACCGGCTCCCGCACTTCAAGGGGCACCGACTCCCGTGTCCCCGGGGCCGGTTCGCCTCCGGCTCCGGCATCGGAGGGTGACAGGTCCGCCCCGGACCTGACCCTCAGGTCGTCGGCCCTGCGGGCGTCCCACAGGTGGCGGTGCAGGTCCAGGCGGAAGCGCGGGCCGGGACGCGGGTGCGGGTGGCGGTGTGCGTGGGGTTCGGAGCGGGAACCGTCCCACAGCGCCAGGCTGATCCGCTGACCGGCGTCCGCCCAGGCGGGCGGGGTCCGCACCACGAGGTGCACCGGGCGTACGCCGTCGCTGCCGTCGAGGTCGTACCGGGCCAGCGAGACCGTCAGACCCGGGCGCAGCAGGCCGTGGGGAGCGATCCTCGGCATGTGCCAGCGCAGCAGGTCGGGGGCCAGATGGCGCAGGTCGGCCCGGAGCCGGGCCGTGAGGTCAGGTCCGTGGGCGCGTGCCACGGACCGCAGGTCGAGATCGACGTCGACGCCGGCCGCGGCGCACGCCCCCGCCCAGTCCCCGGCCTCGCGGCGGGCGGTGGCGGTCTCGATCATGGAGGGCGGCACGGCGAACTGTCGCACGCGCGGACAGAAGGACGATCGGGAATCCTCGTACGCGTTCTGAGTGAGCATCAGCACTCACCTTGCGCGGACGGGGCCCCCATTCTGCTGAAGGAATGAGTGGTCATCGCGGGCACAGTACCGCTCCGCGCGGCGGCCCGCCAGCAATTTTCATGCCAGGGCTTTCGGTGCGGGGGCCGGGACGGGACACGGCCCGCCCGGCCTCATGTGGTGCTCGCGCCCTATTCCACGACGCTCACCGGCGTGCCCATCTCGGCGAAGTCCCACAGGGCGAGGCCGTCGGCGGCGCTCTCCCTGATCGCACTGGTCCGCAGGCCGGGGTCCGGCGAGGGGGAGGAGCCGTCCACCGCGTTCGAGAAAGCGGAATTGGCGCCGAAGTAGACGGCGTGCTCTATCGGCACGCCGTCCGATCCGGTCCCGGTCTCCCGGCGGAAGGAGACCTTGTAGGAGCCGGGCTCGGGAGGGATCGTGCCGGGCCACACGGTGAAGGTCTTCAGGGACGCGTCCTTGTCGTCGACCAGCCACACACGCTTCTGCTGTATCGAATAGACGACCCGCCGACCGGTTCCGGATTCGGCGGGTATCGGATTCCGCGGTTTCGGGGTGGCGGTCGGGGACGGTTTCGCACTCGGCTCGGAGGTGACGGTGTGCGAGGCTTCTTCCGGCAAGCCGCTTCGCGCGTGCACGGCCAGGACAGTCACTGCAGCCAGGGCGCCCGCAAGCAGGACGGTTATCCAGGCACCCGAAGGAACTCTACGGCTCGACACTCGGTTATTCTCCACAATTGACCTATAACGGGCCCATGGATGGCCCGCAGTGTGCTCAGGCTAGTACTCCGGCCCGGCTTCGAAACGCCCGGTGGCGTCCGCTCAGGCAAGGCTCGAACCGCCCGGGGCCGCCGCCTCCCGGGCTCCGTCCGCCCCCTCCGGCCCGGTCGGCCGGCGCCGCATCGACAGCAGCAGGTTGAGCGCGATTCCCACGACCGCCCAGGCGGAGAGGACCAGGAGCGGGCCGGTGAGCGCGTTGCCCCGGAAGTAGGCGATCGAGCGGGCCGCCCAGGTGCCCGCGCCCGGCGGCAGGGCGGGGCCGATCGCCCGCCAGAATTCGGGCAGCATCGGCAGCGGGAAGGCGCCGCCCGCGCTCGGGTTGCCCGCGATCACGACGATCAGTACGGCCAGGCCGATGCCGACGATGCCGGTGAGCGCCTCCAGGGCCAGCGTGATCATTCCGACCGCGAAGACGATCAGGGCGCCCAGCCCCGAGAGCCCCCACAGGCTGCCGGGGAGCGCGCCGAGGACCGGTCCGACGATGATCGCGCCGCCGATCCCGCCCGCGATCGAGTACAGCGCCATGACCCCGGTGCGGATCAGCGCGCGCTGCCGGTTGGCCGGCTTGGCCCCCGCGCTGATGGCCAGGATCGAGGCGCAGAGGTAACCACCGACGCACCAGCCCACGACCAGGTAGAACGACGAGAGGCCGTTGAAGTCGTCCGGGGACGCCGGGGCCACGTCCACGGTCCGTACCGTGCGGTGCTGCGGTGCCTCCGCCTGCTTGACGATCTTGCCGAGGGAGTTCGCCAGGACGGTGCCGCCGCCCGAGGCGACGAGCAGGGTGTCGGTCGTGCCTCCGGGGTCGACGATCAGGGCACCGTCCAGGTCGCGGTTCATGACCTGCTTGTGCGCCTCGGCGGCGTCGGAGACCGCGCGGGGGTCCAGCGGGCCGCCCGGCAGGCCGTCCAGCTGGGTGACGAGCTGCTTGGACGCCTGCTTCGGGGCGACGACCCCGAAGGGGACGTCGGTCGGGTCGGGGCGGTGCAGCGCCCCGACGTACGACGCGATGAACAGCAGCTGGAGTGCCAGGACCCCGATGACGAGCAAGGCGGCCCGCACGGTGACGGCGTTCTTCACTTCCCCGGCGAAAGTCATGTCCCCACGGTCCGGGCGGCCCGGCGTCCGTGCAGGCGGGGCGGGGCCGAATGGCGGATGGGGCGGCCGGGGTGCCCGAGGCGGCCCGGGGTGCCCTCGCTTCGGTTATCGTACGAACGTTCGAAACTTGGTTTATGGTGGAGAGCGAGGGGGTGGCGAGTACGGAACGGTCCAGGAGGTGCGGGTGCCAGGCTTCACGCATCTGCATACCGTCTCCGGGTTCTCCCTGCGGTACGGGGCCTCGCACCCGGAGCGGCTGGCCGAGCGCGCCGCCGAACGGGAGATGGACGCCCTCGCGCTGACCGACCGCGACACCCTCGCCGGCACGGTCCGCTTCGCCCGGGCCTGCGAGGACGCCGGGATCCGGCCGCTGTTCGGTACGGAGCTCGCGGTGGCGCCGTTCGCCGGGGGCGGGGGAGCGGGGCGTACGCACCGGCCGCGCACCCCGGTCCGCGGTGGTGCCTTCGTCGACGAATCCGCGCCCCGGGTCACCTTCCTCGCCCGGGACGGCGCACACGGCTGGGCCGAGCTGTGCCGGCTGGTCACCGCCGCCCACGCCCCGGACATGGGGGCCGCGGACACCGGGCAGCCGCTGGTCGGCCGGGCCGCGCTGCCCGCCGAAGGGCTCACCGTGCTCCTCGGCCCCGCCTCCGAGGTCGGGGCGGCCCTCGCCGCGGGCCGCCCCGACCGGGCCGCCGCACTGCTCGCCCCCTGGCGGGAGCTCTACGGTGACGCCCTGCGCCTCGAAGCGGTCCACCATGGCCGCGCGGGCACCGGGCCCGGATCGCTGCGGCTCGCCGCCCGTACCGTCGGCTTCGCCGCCGACCAAGGGGTGCGGGCCGTGCTGACCAACGCCGTCCGGTACGCCGATCCCGGCCAGGGCCCGGTCGCCGACGTGCTCGACTCCGCCCGCAGGCTCGTCCCCGTCGACCCGCGCCGCTCCCCCCTGGACAGCGGGGAGCGCTGGCTCAAGGACGCCCGCGCCATGCGGGAGACCGCCGAGCGGATCACCTCGGCGGCCGGCCTCGGCCCGGGCGCGGGGGAGCGGCTGCTGGCCGAGACCCGGCACACCGCCGACGCCTGCCGCGTCGATCCCGTGGACGACCTGGGGCTGGGCAGCGTCCACTTCCCCGAACCGCACCTCGTCGGCGCCGAGCGGCGCACCGCCCAGCGGGTGCTGGCCTCACGCGCCGCCGCCGGCATGGTGCTGCGCGGCCTGGACGGCAGGCGCGACTACTGGGAACGGATGCACCACGAGCTGGACATCATCGCCCACCACGGCTTCGCCTCCTACTTCCTGACGGTCGCTCAGGTGGTGGACGACGTGAAGGGGATGGGAATCCGGGTCGCCGCGCGCGGTTCCGGTGCCGGGTCCCTGGTCAACCACCTCTTGGGCATCGCGCACGCCGACCCCGTCGAACACGGGCTGCTCATGGAGCGCTTCCTGTCCAAGCGGCGCTTCGTGCTGCCCGACATCGACATCGACGTGGAGTCGGCCCGGCGCCTGGAGGTCTACCGCGCGATCATCGGACGCTTCGGTGCCGAACGGGTCGCGACCGTCTCCATGCCCGAGACCTACCGGGTGCGCCACGCCATCCGGGACGTCGGCGCCGCGCTCTCCATGGACCCCGCCGAGACCGACCGGCTCGCCAAGGCCTTCCCGCACATCCGGGCCAGGGACGCCCGCGCCGCGATGGAGGAGCTGCCCGAACTGCGCGAGGTCGCCGGGCGGAAGGAGAGGTACGGCCGGCTCTGGGAGCTGGTGGAGGCGCTGGACGCGCTGCCGCGCGGTATCGCCATGCACCCGTGCGGGGTGCTCCTCTCGGACGACTCGCTGCTGCGGCGTACGCCCGTCGTGCCCACCAGCGGCGAGGGCTTCCCGATGGCGCAGTTCGACAAGGACGACGTGGAGCACCTCGGGCTGCTCAAGCTCGACGTGCTCGGCGTACGGATGCAGTCGGCGATGGCGCACGCGGTCACCGAGCTGGAGCGGGCCTCGGGGCAGGAGGTCGACCTGGACGCCGTGCCGCCGGACGACCCGGAGACCTACCGGCTGATCAAGAGCACCGAGACGCTGGGCTGCTTCCAGATCGAGTCGCCGGGCCAGCGCGACCTGGTCGGCAGGCTCCAGCCCGCCACCTTCCACGACCTGGTGGTCGACATCTCGCTGTTCCGCCCCGGGCCCGTCGCCGCCGACATGGTGCGGCCGTTCATCGAGGCCCGGCACGGCCGCGCGCCGGTCCGCTACCCGCACCCCGACCTGGAGGGGCCGCTGCGCGACACCTACGGGGTGGTCGTCTTCCACGAGCAGATCATCGAGATGGTCGACATCATGACCGGCTGCGGCCGGGGCGAGGCCGACCGGGTGCGGCGCGGGCTGTCCGACCCCGAGTCGCAGGGCCGGATCAAGGTCTGGTTCGCGCTGCGGGCGGCGGAGCGGGGGTACGGGGCGGAGGTGGTCGACCGGGCCTGGGAGATCGTCGAGGCGTTCGGCAGCTACGGCTTCTGCAAGGCGCACGCGGTCGCCTTCGCCGTACCGACGTACCAGTCGGCGTGGCTCAAGGCCCACCACCCGGCGGCCTTCTACGCCGGGCTGCTCACCCACGACCCGGGGATGTACCCCAAGCGGCTGCTGCTCGCGGACGCGCGGCGGCGCGGGGTGCCGGTGCTGCCGCTGGACGTGAACCGGTCCGCGGCCGCTCATGGAATCGAACTGGTGTCTGAGAAGGGGGTGTGGGGGCTGCGGCTCGCCCTCTCGGACGTCCACGGCATCAGCGAGGCCGAGGTCGCCCGGATCGAGGCCGGGCAGCCCTACTCCTCGCTGCTGGACTTCTGGCAGCGCGCCCGCCCCGGCAAGCCGGCCGCCGAACGCCTGGCCCAGGTCGGGGCGTTGGACGCCTTCGGCGCCAACCGCCGGGACCTGCTGCTGCACCTGTCCGAGCTCCACCGCGCCCAGCGGGGCGCCGGGGCCCGAGGCGGCGCGGGCGCCCAGCTCCCGCTCGGCGACGGACACCGGACCGGGACCGTCGGCCTGCCCGACCTCAACGACGCGGAACGCCTCAGCGCCGAGCTCGGCGTCCTCAGCATGGACGTCTCCCGTCACCTGATGGGGGATCACCACACCTTCCTGGAGGAGCTGGGCGCGCTCTCCGCCAAGCGGCTGCGGGAGGCCGCGCACGGGGAGACCGTGCTGGTCGCGGGCGCCAAGGCAGCCACCCAGACCCCGCCCGTCCGCTCCGGGCGACGGGTCGTCTTCACCACCCTGGACGACGGCACGGGCCTGGTGGACCTGGCCTTCTTCGACGACAGCCACGCCGCCTGCGCCCACACCGTCTTCCACTCCTGGCTGCTGCTGGTGCGCGGAGTGGTCCAGCGGCGCGGCCCGCGCAGCCTGAGCGTGGTGGGATCGGCGGCCTGGAACCTGGCGGAACTGGCCGAACTGCGGCGCACCGGCGGGCTCGACGCGGTCGCGGCACGGCTGGCGGAGGTGCCGGGGACGGAGGAGGGCGAGGCGCCGTCCGACGGCGGACGCCGGATCCAGCTGCCGACCGGATACGAGATGAACCCCTGGGCCGACCTCCAGCCGGCGGGCGAAGGGAAGCCCACCGGAAGGAAGCTGTGGCACCAGAGCCCGGGGAGCGCGGGATGAGCGGGCGGCCGACGGTCCTGTGCCTGCGGTTCCGGCGGATCGGCGGCGGGCAGCCGGACGGGGCGGCCTACGAGGGACTGCTCGCGCTCCTCGGCGCTTTCACCCCGGTCGTCGAGGCCGCGCCGCCCGACGGGGCACTCGCCGATGTCGGCGGCTCGCTGCGCTACTTCGGGCAGGACGCGGCGGGGCTCGCCTCGGTGATCCGGGTCCGCGCGCTCGCCCTGCACGGCGTGGACTGCGCGATCGGCGCGGCCCCCAACCCCATGCTGGCCCGGATGGCGGCGCGCCAGGCGGCACCCGGGACCACCTTCACGGTGCCCGGGGACGGGGCGGCCGCCTTCCTCGACGCCAAACCCGCCGCCGCGCTGGACGGGGTCGGCCCGGCGACCGCGCGGACCCTGTGCGGGTACGGGCTCGACTCCGTCGGCCGGATCGCCGCCGCGCCGCTCGCCACCCTGCAGCGGATCACCGGGGTGCGGACCGGCCGTGACCTGTGGGAGCGGGCCAACGGCATCGACCGCACCCGGGTCCTGCCGAACGCCGCAGCCCGGTCCATCGGCGCCGAACGCTCCTTCCCCCGCGACGAACTGGACCCCGAGCAGCACCGCCGCGCCCTCCTCTCGCTCACCGAGGAGCTGGGGGCCAGGCTGCGCGTCGACGGACAGGTCTGCCGCTCGCTCGCCCTCTCCGTGCGGTACGCCGACCGCACCGGTTACGCGACGCTGACCCGCAGCCGCACGCTCCCCGAGCCCACCGCCCACTCGGCGGCGCTCACCGCGCTCGCGTACCGGATCCAGGACTCGTTCGCACTGCAGCGGGCGCGGGTGCGGGGGATCGGGCTGCGGGCGGAGGGGCTGCACGACGCGGAACGGGCCAGCCGTCAGCTCTCCTTCGACCCGGTGGACGAGCGGGCCCGGCGGATCGAGGCGGTCTCCGACCGGGTGCGGGCGAAGTTCGGCCCGCAGGCCGTGAAGCCGGGGCGGCTGGCTGCCTGACCTCCGCACCATTTTTTACCGACGCGTAACTTCCCGCGCCACCCTACTCACGCGTAATTTGGCATGAGCACGTAATGCATCTCACTTGTGGTCCGGACCGCAGGGCGCACCGACATCGCCACTCCCTTGAGCCGCAAGGAGATCACCCGATGCTGCCCCGGTCCCCCGCCCCGCGCACCCCACGCGCTCGCCGAACCCTCGTCGCACTGCTGCTCGCCGCCCTCACGCTCGTCGTCCCCACGGCGACCGCGACGGCCGCCTCCGCCTCCGCCTCCGCCTCCGCCTCCGCGCAGGCCACCACGTCCCGTGGCTGGAACGACTTCTCCTGCAAGCCCTCCGCCGCCCACCCCCGCCCCGTCGTCCTGATCCACGGGACCTTCGCCAACTCGGTCGACAACTGGCTGGTCCTCGCCCCCTACCTCGTCGACCGGGGCTACTGCGTCTTCTCGCTCGACTACGGACGGCTCCCCGGGGTCCCGCTCATCGGCGGCCTCGGCCCCATCGACGCGTCGGCCGAACAGCTCGCCGCCTACGTCGACCGGGTGCTCGCCGCCACCGGAGCCCCCGAGGCCGACCTCGTCGGCCACTCGCAGGGCGGCATGATGCCCCACTACTACCTGAAGTTCCTCGGCGGAGCCGCCAAGGTGAACGCCCTCGTGGGGATCGCGCCCGACAACCACGGCACCACCCTGCTCGGACTCACCGCGCTGCTCCCGTACTTCCCCGGCGTCGGGGACCTGCTGACCGAGAACACCCCGGGCCTCGCCGACCAGGTCGCCGGCTCCCCCTTCATCACCCGGCTCACGGCCGGCGGTGACACCGTGCCCGGCGTCCGCTACACCGTCATAGCGACCCGGTACGACGAGGTCGTCACCCCGTACCGCACACAGTTCCTGGACGGGCCGAACGTACGCAACGTCCTGCTCCAGGACCTGTGCCCGCTCTCCTTGTCCGAGCACGTCGCGATCGGGACCATCGACCGGGTCGCCTTCCACGAGGTGGCCAACGCCCTCGACCCGGCGCACGCCACCCCGACCACCTGCGCCTCGGCGATCGGCTGAGGACGGGCCGGGCCCCCACGCGGTCAGGTGCGCGGGGGCCCGGCGGCCGGTGCTCAGCGCCGGTGCGTTCCGGCGGCCGCCCGGCGCCGGGCCGAGGCGAACAGGACGCCCGCCCCCACGGCCAGCGCGGCGGCACCGCCGATCGCGAGAGAGGTGGTGGAGTCGTCGCCGCCGGTCTCGGCGAGGCGTTCGCCCGTGGCGGCGCTGTCCGGCTCCGGGGCGTTGGCCGACAGGGCCGGGGCGGTGGTCGCCGGGGCGGTGGCGGCCGGGGCGGCCGGAGCCGCTCGTGTGACCTCCGCACCGGTCGAGGCGTCGTCGTCACCGTGTCCGCCGTGCTCGACGGACGACTTGGCGGCGCCCGCGTCGATGTCCTGCTCGGACGGGGCCGACGCGGCCGGGGCCGGGACGGCCGCGACCGAGCCGCTGCCGGAGCCCTCTCCGCCGAAGACCACGTCGGAGCAGGCGTAGAAGGCCTCCGGGGAGTCCGACCGCTGCCAGACCGTGTAGACAAGCTGACGCCCCGTCGCCTCGGGGACGGTGCCGTCGAAGACGTACGACCCGTCCTCCAGCGACGGGTCGGTGGCCGTGGCGAACGGCTTCTCCTGGAGGTCCGACCACTTCAGGGGCTGCGCCGGGTCGTAACCGGCCTTGGTCAGGTACAGCTCGAAGGTGCCCTTGTGCGGGGCGGTGGCCCGGAACCGGAAGGTGTGGCCGCCCGCCTCCATCGGGGTGGACGGCCAGTCGGCGCGGGGCAGGTCGAGCCCCTTGAACTTGTCGTTGCCCGCGCTGCACAGCTTGCCGTCCGGGATCAGCTCGCGGTGCTTGCCGGCCGCGTTCGCGATGTTCACGCCGTTCCAGTCGTACAGCGCCTGGGTGCCGCCCGCCGCCACGGCCGCCTGGCACGCGGCCGACCGCGGACTCTCCGGACCCTCCGCGAAACAGGCCGAGACCCGGCTCACCGGGTCGCTCAGCGAACCGTGCGCTGCGGCCGGGGCGGCGGACAGACCCGTCAGGGCGAGCGGCACGACGCCGAGCGCGACGACGCCTGAGGCGAGCCTGCGGCGGGCGGTGGTGATGACGGCCATGGTGGTGGTTCTCCTTCGGCGGACACGTCTGGGTGACCAGGACGTTAGCCGCCGGCGAGGAGGGGATCGGCCGTGGAAAGCCGCAGGTGGGGATCGTTATGGTGGGCTTAAGGGTCGGTTAGGGGAGGGATCGGGAAGACCCGCCGGAGGCCTCCGGGACGGCGCCCGGAGACCTCCGGACGTGACCGGGTGTCAGACCTGGACGCCCGGCGTCCCGTCCTCCACGACCACGCTCGCGCGCGTGCTGATCGGCGCGTCCGGCTTCGTCACGAAGGGCAGGACGCGGAAGTCGCTCGTCCAGCGGTCACGGTCCACCGTGACCCGCACGTAGCCGCGCTGGTTGTTGAAGAACTTCATGTGCGGGTTGGCCGCGAGGAACTTCTCGCCCTCGGCCGTCATGTCGTCGCCGTCGCCGCCGCTCGTGATCGAGGTGCCCACGAACTCCGAGCCCACGGTCGCCGATTCCGGGTCGGAGTAGTCGCGCTTCAGGTCCCACGCGTAGTTCTGGTGCCGGTCGCCCGTGACGACGACCAGGTTGCGCACCCCGCGGGTGTCCGCCTCGGCCAGCAGGCGGTTGCGCTCGGCGACGTAGCCGTCCCACGGGTCCGTCCAGACCGTCGTGCCCGGGCCCGGGTCCTGGTCGGTCTGGCCCATCGGCGCCTGGTTGCCGAGGATCTGCCAGCGCGCCCGGGAGCGGCTGAAGCCCTTGAGGACCCAGTCCCGCTGCCGGGCGCCGAGCAGGGTCCGGTCCGGGTCGAACCGTTCGGCGCAGTCGGCCGACGAGCCGTCGCCGCAGGCCTGGTCGTCGCGGTACTGGCGGGTGTCGAGCATCGTGAAATCGGCGAGCCGCCCGTACGGGAGCCTGCGGTACATCTGCACGTCGGGGCCTTTGGGCAGCTGCGTGTGGCGCAGCGGCGCGTGCTCGTACAGGGCCTGGAACGCGTCGGCCCGGCGGAGCAGGAAGGCCGCCGGGTCGTCGTTGTTCTCGGAGGTCTCGTCCGCCCAGTTGTTCTCCACCTCGTGGTCGTCGAAGGTCATGATCCACGGGAAGGCGGCGTGTGCCTCGCGCAGCGGCGCCTCGGACTTGTAGAGGCCGTACTGGAGGCGGTAGCGGGCCAGGTCGAGGGTCTCCGTGTGGAACCTCGGGTCGGTGCTCACCCCGCGCTTGTTCGTCTTGACGCCGTACTCGTACAGGTAGTCGCCCAGGTGCACCACCAGGTCCAGGTCCTCCTGGGCCATGTGCCGGTAGGCCGTGTAGTAGCCGTCCTGCCAGGCCTGGCAGGAGGCGAAGGCGAACCTCAGCCGGCGCGGGGAGTCCCACGGCGCCGGGGTGGTGCGGGTGCGGCCCACGGGGGAGATCTCCGAGCCCGCCCTGAAGCGGAACCAGTACGTGCGGTCGGGGGCGAGGCCGTGCACCTCGGGGTGGACGGAGTGCGCCAGTTCGGGGGTCGCGACGACACTGTCCCGGCGTACGACGCGGCGGAACCGCTCGTCCAGCGCCACCTCGTAGTGGACGCGGACGGGAGCAGGCGGCATACCGCCGAGGCCGTCCTCGGCGAAGGGGTCGGGAGCCAGCCGCGTCCACAGCACGACGCCGTCCGCCGTCGGATCACCGGAGGCGACCCCCAGGGTGAACGGATCCCCCTTCAACGCGGGCGCGGCGAACGCGGAATGCGTCTCCCACGCACCCGTTCCGAGCATCAGTGCGGCGGCCGCGGCCCCGCCGAATCCGAACATCTGCCGACGGGAGACGGAACGGTCGATCACGGGTCCTCCTCGGTTGATGTGCGCCAACCTCGAAGACACTGCCGGGTGTTGGTGTCATGCCCACGTTCGACGCGTGACCGGGGGCCGAGCGACATGTGAACACGGCACCCGCCCTCCGGCGTTCCCCTCCCCGCCCGTGCCCGGTCCTGACGGATTGTCGGTGGCGGCTGAGAGGATCGGAGCATGACCACGATCGACTGGGACGCCGCCGCCGACTCCTTCGACCACGAGCCCGATCACGGCCTCCTCGACCCGGCCGTCCGCAACGCCTGGGCGCGGCGGATGGAGACCTGGCTGCCGACGGCCCGGTCCGCGGTGCTCGACCTCGGATGCGGCACCGGCAGCCTGGCGCTCCTGGCCGCCGGCCAGGGGCACCGGGTCACCGCCGTCGACCGGTCGCCGCGCATGGCCGCACGGGCACGGGCCAAGCTCGCCGGGACCGGCGCCGAGGTCCTCGTGGGCGACGCGGCCCAACCGCCGGTCGGCCCCCGGCGCTTCGACGTGATCCTGGCCCGGCACGTGGTGTGGCTGCTGCCCGACCCCGAAGCCGCCCTGCGCCACTGGTTCTCCCTGCTGAGGCCGGGCGGCCGGCTGGTGCTGATCGAAGGGGTGTGGGGCGGTACGGGCCTGTCGGCGGCCCGCCTCACCGCGCTGCTCGCCCCTTTCGCCGAGCGCATCCACCACGAGCCGCTCTCCGGTGACGCGCGGCTCTGGGGCAAGGAGGTCGACGACGACCGGTACGCCCTGGTGGCCCGCGCCGAACCGCCGCACCGGCACACGGAGGTGGTGGACGTCCACCTCCTCCTGCGGCGCGGCCCCGAGGTGCTGCTCGCCCGGCGGGCGGGCACGGGATACGCGGACGGACTGCTCCACGCCCCCTCGGGCCACGCGGAGGACGGCGAGGACGTCCGCGAGGCCGTGATCCGGGAGGCGGCCGAGGAGATCGGCGTCGAGCTGGACCCGGACGAACTGCGGGTGGCCCTGGTCATGCAGCACCGCGGCCCCGGCGGTGACCCGCGGATGGGCTGGTTCTTCGAGGCCGAGTACGACCCGGAGCGGCCCCCGCGCAACGCCGAACCCGAGAAGTGCTCCGAGCTCGCCTGGTACCGGCTGGACGCACTGCCCGACGACATGGTCGCCTACTGCCGGGCCGGCCTCGACGGATACCGCGCCGGGGAGCGCTTCCTGATCCACTGGCACCAGGACGGCGACACCGTCGCCCACGACCCGGGCCGGATCGCACGCGCCGTACCGCTGCCGCTGTCCGCCGTCCCCGCCGCACAGCTCCCCCACATCGGGCCGCGGGTGCCCGATCTCGCGGAGGCGGAGGCGGACTGACGGCGACCATGAAGTCGGGGGTGGTGAAGAGGCCGGTGTCCGGGGCGAGCTTCCAGTCGTCCTCGGCCGGCTCCGCGAAGGGCCGCACCGGGAGGCGCCGGCGTTGTCGCGAGGGCGCCGAGCTCATCGAAGCGCGTCATAGCACCGTGGGCGTGTTCCCGGGCCGGACGAGGGGGCGCACGTGACGTACCTCCGTGGCGCAGACGGTGTATCCGAACCAGGTGTTGATCGCCAGCATCGGGGCGTTGCCCGCGTCGTTGCCGGTGTAGGCGTCGGTGTAGCCGGCGGCCCGCGCGCGGCGCAGCGAGTCGGTCTTGGCGAGCTTGGCCAGGCCCCGGCCACGGTAGGCCCGCCGGGTTCCGGTCATGGCCGTCCCGTACCGGCTCTCCCCGTCGGTCTGGGCGGCGCTGAACGCCGCCACCTCCCCGTCCACCACCACGACCGAGGTGAGGCCGTGGTCCAGGGAGGGCCGGTGCCACGTCGTGGCCAGCCAGTCCTCGTAGTCGGACAGCTCCGCGGGGACGTCGGACGGTTCGTCCGCCGTCGCCTCCGCGTCCGCCCGGAACAGCGGGCGCGGGTCGCCCGCGAAGTCCGCCCCGGTCCGCAGCTCCACACCGGCGGGAAGATCCGGGAGCGGCGGCAGGGTGCCGTGTGCCAGGTCGAGGCGCAGGAAGTGCGCCCGGCGGCGCGGCTCGTACCCCCGCTTCGCGGCGAACGCGCGATTGGCCGGCTCGTCCAGCACCCAGGTGTAGACGGAGGTGGCGCCCACCCCGGCGAGATACTCCTCGGCCGTCCGCACGAGCAGCGAACCGGCGCCCCTGCCCCGGTGGTCGGGATGTGTGTACGGGGTGCAGAAGCCCTGGCCCGGCACCGGGCTCTCGTGGGCGACACCCACCTGCGCGGTGCCGATCACCTCGCCGTCCTCCTCCGCGACCAGCAGGCGGTAGCGCCTGTCGGGATGCGCGTCGGCCAGGTCGCGCACGACCTGCTCCGCGGTCGTCACCATGTAAGGGAGCGCCGCCCGCCGCACCCGTACGAAGTCCTCGGCGTCGGCGGGGAGGAGGTCGCGAACTTTCACCGTCATGCGCCGGACGCTACGCGGACGGGCGGGGCGGCCGCCTCCGAATTTCCGGCCGTGGGGTCCTGGGGGGAGAATCGGCCCGTGACCCTGACGATCGCCCTTGACCCGGACTCCGCCGTCGCGCCCTACGAGCAACTGCGCGCCCAGCTCTCCGAACAGGCCCGCTCCGGCACCCTGCCCGTCGGCTTCCGGCTCCCTACGGTGCGCGGCCTCGCCGAGGAACTGGGCCTCGCCGCCAACACGGTGGCCAAGGCCTACCGCGCCCTGGAGGCCGACGGGGTCATCGAGACCCGGGGCCGCAACGGGACCTTCGTCGCCGCCGCGGGCGGCACGGCCCGGCGCAAAGCGGCCGCCGCGGCCCAGGAGTACGCCGAACAGGCCAGGCGCCTCGGCCTGTCACGCGCCGAGGCCCTGTCCGGGGCCGAGGACGCGGTCCGGGCGGCCTACGGGGGCTGAAGGGCCTGCCGGGTGGCCTGCGGCCGTGCGGACGAAGGCCACCCGGCGGGCTCCGATCGGGGGCAGGCTCAGAGGTACAGGCCCGCGTCCGCCCCCGCGTCCTGCTTCGGGACCGACGCGGGGCCGCTGCCGCGCCGCAGCGCGAACAGCTCGGCGAGGGTCGTGCCCTCCCGGCCGAGCCCTTCCTGGGTACCCAGCCAGGACACCGACTCGGCACGGGTCAGCGGGCCGACCTCGATCCGGGCCAGGCAGCGGCCCGGCCTGACGACCGCGGGGTGCAGCCGCTCCAGGTCCTCGTTGGTCGTCACCCCCACCAGCACGTTGCGGCCCTGGCCCAGCAGACCGTCCGTCAGGTTCAGCAGCCGGGACAGCGCCTGCCCCGCCGTGTGCTTGGCCTCGCCGCGGATCAGCTCGTCGCAGTCCTCCAGGAGCAGCAGCCGCCAGCGGCCCTTCGCCGAGCCCTCGTCCTCACCGATGGCGATGTCCATCAGATAGCCGACGTCGTTGAAGAGGCGCTCCGGGTCCAGCACGCAGTCGACCTGGCACCAGTCCCGCCAGGAGCGGGCGAGGGTGCGCAGCGCGGAGGTCTTGCCGGTGCCCGGCGGGCCGTGCAGCAGGAGCAGCCGTCCGGCGATGTCGTCCGGGGTGACCTTCATCAGCCGGTCCATCGCGTCGGCAACCGGCGCCGTGTAGTTGTTCCGGACCTCGTCCCAGGTACCCGCGGCGATCTGCCGGGTCGTCCGGTACGGGCCGCGGCGCGGGGAGACGTACCAGAAGCCCATCGTCACGTTGTCGGGCTGCGGCTCCGGTTCGTCCTGGGCCCCGGCGGTCGCCTCGGTGAGGACCTTCTCGGCCAGCTCGGGGGTGGTCGCGGTGACCGTCACGTCGGCGCCCCGGTTCCACCGCGAGACCAGCAGCGTCCACCCCTCGCCCTCGGCCAGCGTCGCGCTGCGGTCGTCGTCACGGGCGGCCCGCAGCACCGTCGCCGCCTCGGGCAGCAGGGTGGCCCCCGCTTTCACCCGGTCGAGCGAGGAACTGTGCGCGTACGGCTGCTCGCCCGTCGCGAAACGGCCGAGGAAGAGGGCGTCCACGACATCGGACGGTGAATCACTGTCGTCGATGGTGAGCCGGATCGGCAGAGCGGACTCGGGGGTGGCAGACATGGCGCCCATGATCCGTCACGGCGGCACCCGGCGCACGCAGGTTTCGCGAGCCGCCCCCGCGATGTCCCGTCGCCGCGGGGGCGCGCGTCGGGCCGGAAGACCCGTCGGCGTGCCGGTCCTCCGGGGGCGGTCCGGAACCGGTCGTCATCGGTAACGGGACGTCAACACCCGTGTACACGTGTGCAATCACGCAGCCGGGATACACGAGTGTCACCGCGGGACGATAGGGTTAACCTGCCCGGGCCGGGTGCCCTCGTACGGGTGGGGAGTGACATGGAACAGATAACGGTGCGCAGCAGGCCGCGTGTGCCTGCCATTACATGTGGGAGCAGTGCGACCAGTTCGCGGCTCGACCGCCATCTCGCAGTGCTGGGCGGCCCTGCCGTGCCGCAGGGCGATTCGGCGGAAGCGACGCTGCTGATGCTGGAGCTGACCTCGCGCGACGCCTCGCACAGCCGGAGGAGCAGAAGCGCGCGTGTCTCGCTCTTCGCGCCGCTGCGGCGGCTGAGGCGCTCGCTCTTCGGCAGCCGCCGCTGACCGACGGCGCTCACACGGTCCGGCCCGCCGCTCCGGGCCGTGTCCGAGACCACTTCGTCCCGGCGCAGTGCTGCGATCCGCTCGCCCGTCATCCCCAGGGCCCGCAGCGTTGCGTCGGTGTGTTCCCCCGGCGCCGGTGCGGCACCCATCGGCGTCCTCGCCCCACCCGGCAGCGTGCATCGGCAGAAGCAGCGCCCGCGGCGCCCCCACGAGTGAGCCCCCTCCTGCCTGCGGCCCCGCGCGGCCGGCCGCGGACGGGCCGCGACATCGGCGACCGTGTTCGGCCCGGTGCGGGCGATCCCCGTTCGCCGTGCGGGAGGCAGCCCCACGACACCCGGCTCCCACCCGGACTCAGAGCAGCGCGAACTGCCCCTCCGGACCCTCCTCCCGGTGGTCCAGCACGGAGGCGGGACGCCGGGCCGGTGCGGGCGGCGGGAGGACCCCGGCGGCGTACAGGTCCTGTCGGCTCACGGCGGGCGACCGGTCGAGCCGGTCCCGCAGCGCCTCCTGCCGGGGCCGCACCCCGTCGAGCAGGGCGAGCACGGTGATCAGCTCCAGCAGCTCCGAGGTCCACTCCTGCGGCCAGACGCGCGGGCGCAGCGCCGCCAGGCCCTCGGCCCCCTCCGGCGCGGTGCGGCGGGCGAACCACAGCTCCAGCATCCGCACACCGCCCACCCGGAACTCCCAGGCCCCTGCGGGCACGGGCGAGACGCGGCCCTCGTCCAGGGCGAGTGTCCGGGTCTCCGGGTCGTAGTCCAGCGCGCGGGGCCGGGGCGGGATCGCGGCCCGTACGTAGGGCCGGTGGCCACCGGGGAGGCGGGGCCGCTCCCCGCCGCGCGCCCCGCGCAGCTGGAGCCGCAGCAGCTCCCGGCCGAGCTCCACACCGTCCGCCCACAGGGCGCCGTCGGCGGGGAGCGGCACGAGCGGTCCGGCGGGCGAGGGGCGGGCCGCGGCCAGCGCCCAGGCCAGGACCGCCGGGGCGGTGACCGGGGCGCCGTACCGGCGGTGCAGCAGCTCCGGCAGCCCCGGCGTGAGATTGGGCTCCAGGCCGCCCGGCCGCCGGTAGAGGGGCCGGATCCGGCCCGGGCGGCCCGCGGGTGAGTGGCCGTCGGGCAGCAGCGCGGTGGCCGACAGGGCGGGTCCGGCCGCGGCGGGCACGTACCCGTGCTCCACGGCGAAGATCTGGTGGCCGTCGGCGACCCGCCACAGCTCGGGCCGGGCCGCGTCGAGCAGCCGGTGGTCGGGGATCATCCACTGCTCGTCGAAGGGACCGTGCAGGATCCGTACGGGGTCGGGGTACGGGCCGGGGTCACGGGCGAAGGCACCCGTCCCGGTGGACCGGCCCGGCAGCGCGGTGGCCGCCGTCCACGGCGTACGGGAACGGGTGGGCCCGAACAGCCGCTCCCGCTCGGCGCCCTCGGCCCGGACCAGCCGGTCCCACCGGGCCCGCAGGCAGGCCGCGTCGGGCGCCGTCACCCAGGGGCGCCCCGTCCGCAGCGGCCGCACCGACCAGGGCATCAGGTCGTCCAGCGACGGGATCCCCGCGCTCGCGTCGGCCCCGGCCGCCTCGTGCGATGCCACCGTGCGGTCCTCCCCTCGACCCGTCCGCCGCCCTCGGCATCGTAACGACCCGGCGTACGACGGCGAACGGGTCCGCGGCGCCCCGCCTCTGCCGTGGACCGGAAGCCGCACGCCGCGCCCGCGGGCCGGCCCTTCCCGTAGACCAGGTCGTGGCGGGGCCGCCGGGTCCGGCGGGAGACGGCCGGTGCGCGCACCCGGTCAGTGCGCGTCCACCGTCACGGAGAACGAGAAACGGTCCCCTCGGTAGCGGATGCGCGCCACATCCACCACCCGGCCGTCCTCGTCGTACGCCACCCCCGTGCAGTGCAGGATCGGGCTGAGCAGCGGCACCTGGAGCAGCTCGGCGGTGGCCGGGTCGGCGAGGCGGGCCTCGACCGTGTCCGTGATCCGGGCGATCCGTACGCCGACGCCGTCGCGCAGCACCTTCGTCATCGGCCACCGCTCCAGATCGGCCACGTCGATACGGTCCGCGAGGTCGCGGCGCACCGCGTTCTCGGCCCAGTTGGTGGGCTCTCCGGTCGCCTCCTCGCAGCGCAGCCGCCGGTAGGTCATCACCTCGGCGCAGTCCGGGAAGAACTCCGCCAGGTCCCCCGGCACCGGGGCCGGGCCGTGGCCGAGTACGGTGGTCCGCTCGCCGGACTGCTGGGCGACGATCGCGTCGATCGAACCCAGCAGCCGGACCGGTGACACCCGCCGGGCGCGCGGCTCGATGAACGTGCCGCGCCTGCGGTGCCTGCTGATCAGGCCCTCCGACTCCAGCTCCTTGAGCGCCTGGCGCATGGTGAGCACGCTGACGCCGTAGTGCGCGGCGAGCTGCTCCTCGGTCGGCAGCCGTGAGGAGGCGTCCTGCGGGCGGCCCAGTACGGACGCCCGCAGGGACTGCGAGACCTGGTACCAGAGCGGCAGCTTCCGGTTGAGCACCAGGGAGTCAGGGGCGAAGGCGGGCGCGGGGCGCGCCTCGTTCACCTGGTCCATCCGGTTCACCCGGCCTCTCCGCTCGATGACCGGCCGCGGGGGCTCACGGCCGGAAGTCGCGGCTCAGACCCTGCCACACGTCGTCGTACCCGCGCTGGAGATGGTCCGCTCCGGCGGCCTGCGCCGTCGCCGTGACCGGCCAGCGCGTCTCGAACATGAACGCCAGCCCGTCGTCGATCTTCTGCGGCTTCAACTCGGCCGCCCCGGCCCGCTCGAAGGTCTCCCGGTCCGGGCCGTGCGCCGACATCATGTTGTGCAGCGACCCGCCGCCGGGCACGAACCCGGCCGCCTTCGCGTCGTACGCGCCCTCGATCAGCCCCATGTACTCGCTCATCACGTTGCGGTGGAAGTACGGCGGGCGGAAGGTGTCCTCACCGACCAGCCAGCGGGGCGCGAAGACGACGAAGTCGACCCCGGCCAGCCCCGGCGTGTCGGACGGGGAGGTCAGCACCGTGAAGATCGACGGGTCGGGGTGGTCGTAGCTGATGCTGCCGATCACGTTGAAGCGGCGCAGGTCGTAGACGTACGGCGTGTGGTTGCCGTGCCAGGCGACGACGTCCAGCGGCGAGTGGTCGTACGTCGCCGACCAGAGGTTGCCGCAGAACTTGTTGACCACCTCGACGGGGCCCTCGCGGTCCTCGTACGCGGCGACGGGGGCCAGGAAGTCCCGCGCGTTGGCGAGTCCGTTGGCGCCGATCGGGCCGAGGTCGGGGAGGACGAACGGCTGCCCGTAGTTCTCGCAGACGTAACCCCGGGCGGTGGCGTCCAGGAGCTCGACCCGGAAGCGGACGCCCCGGGGGATCAGCGCCACGTGCCCGGGCTCCGCGCGCAGCAGGCCCAGCTCGGTCCGCAGCAGCAGTCCGCCCCGCTCGGGGACGATCAGCAGCTCGCCGTCGGAGTCGCTGAACACCCGGTCGGTCATGGAGGTGTCGGCGCTGTACAGGTGGATGGCCATGCCGGTGCGCCGCGTGGCGTCGCCGTTGCCGCCGAGCGTCCACAGGCCGGCCAGGAAGTCCGTGCCGGGTGCCGGGTCGGGCAGCGGGTCCCAGCGCAGCCGGTTGGGGTCGGTGACCGTCTCGGTGAACGGCGCGGTCCGCAGGGTGCCGTTGTCGGTGCGGGTGAACGCCGGGTGCGCGGCCGAGGGGCGGATCCGGTAGAGCCAGGAGCGCCGGTTGCGGGCGCGGGGCTCGGTGAACGCCGAACCGCTCAGCTGCTCCGCGTAGAGCCCGAGGGGGGCGCGCTGCGGTGAGTTGCGGCCGTGCGGCAGTGCGCCCGGGACGGCCTCGGAGCTGTGTTCGTTGCCGAAACCGGCACTGTGCGCGAGGCCTTCGGCCGCTTTCCTCGTCTCTTCGATGCCGCTCATCATGCGCTCCCGGTGCGATCACGTGGCTGGACCGGATCCCTGACGAGGAATCCTATGGGCAACCGTAGGAATCCGGGAGCTGCCCGTCAACGGCATTCGTGGCGCAGCCGGGTGTGTCCTCGGGCGGCACCGCGCGGAACCGGCCGCCGTGCCCACGGCATCATGGAGAGCGTGCCTCCTCACCCCCACGCGAACCTCCGGCGTGTCCCCGTCCAGCAGCGCAGCGCCGAACGGCTGGCCCGCATCCTGGACGCGGGGGCCGAGTTGCTCGACGAGACCGGATACGAGCAGCTGTCCACCCGCGCGGTCGCCGACCGGGCCGGGGTGCCCATCGGCTCCGTCTACCGCTTCTTCCCCAACAAGCGGGCGCTGGTCGACGCCCTGGCCGAACGGAACCTGGACGTCTACGCCGAGCGGATAGCCGGCCGCCTCGCGGACATCCCGGCCTCCGAGTGGCGTGCGGCGATCGATGCCGTCCTGGACGAGTACCTGGCGATGAAGCGCGCGGTGCCGGGCTTCGGCCTGGTCGACTTCGGGCCGCCCGTGCCCGTCGCGGACGCGCCCGACGAGGCCAACCGGCGGGTCGCCGGGCGGCTGGCGGCGCTGCTGGCCGGACACCTCGTCCGGGCGCCGGGCCGGGCCGCCGCCGTCTTCGGCCGGGGGGTGGAGCCGGTCGCCGGCCCGGAACCGGGGCCGGACGCGGACGCGGGCCCGGACGTGGCGGACGGCCCCGGCGGTTCCGGCGCGGAGCCCGGCCCAGGTGACCCCGCGCCCGCCGACCCCGCCCTCCTGCGTGCCGTCCTCGTCTGTGTGGAGGCCGCCGACGCCCTGCTCCAACTCGCCTTCCGCACCGACCCGTCGGGCGATCCCGCGCTGATCGCCGAGACCCGGGTGCTGCTCCGCGCCTACCTCGCCCAGGTCTTCGGCTGAGAGGCCCGCGGGCCTCTTCCGCCCCGCCGGAACGGAGAACACGCACCTTCCGCGCGTGACCTGTGTCTCCGGCCGATCCCTGGCGCCCAAAAACTAACGGCGCTAGTTTGGGGCGGCGGGAGGGAACCGTCCGTACGGCGCACGGCTCCGGCGGCAGGCACAGCGAACCCGGGAGGAACTGCCATGAAGGCACACGAGGGCATGTACATCGGCGGCCGGTGGCGGCCCGCGCGCGGCCAGGACACGATCGCGGTCGTGAACCCGGCGGACGAGCAGGTCATCGGGCACGTCCCGGCCGGCACCGCCGAGGACGTCGACGCCGCAGTACACGCCGCACGGGCCGCCTTCCCCGGCTGGGCGGCCACCCCGCCCGCCGGGCGCGCGGCCAGGATCGCGGCCCTGCGTGACGTGCTGGCGGCCCGCAAGGACGAGATCGCGGAGACCGTCACCGCCGAGCTCGGCTCCCCGCCGCCGCTCTCCCAGGCGGTGCACGCCGGGGTCCCCGTGCTGGTCGCGGGCTCGTACGCCGAACTGGCCGCCTCCTACTCCTTCGAGGAGGAGCTGGGCAACTCCACCGTCCTGCTGGAGCCCGTCGGAGTCGTCGGGGCGATCACCCCCTGGAACTACCCGCTCCACCAGATCGTCGCCAAGGTGGCCCCCGCCCTCGCCGCCGGCTGCACCGTCGTCCTCAAGCCCGCCGAGGACACCCCGCTCACCGCCCAGCTCTTCGCCGAGGCCGTCGAGGAGGCGGGCCTGCCGGACGGCGTCTTCAACCTCGTCACCGGCCTCGGTCCGGTCGCCGGACAGGCACTGGCCGAGCACGAGGGCGTCGACCTGGTCTCCTTCACCGGCTCGACGGCCGTCGGCCGGCAGATCGGCGCCACCGCCGGCGCCGCCGTCAAGCGCGTCGCCCTGGAGCTCGGCGGCAAGTCAGCCAACGTCATCCTGCCCGGCGCCGACCTCGCCAAGGCCGTCAACGTGGGCGTCGCCAACGTCATGTCCAACTCCGGCCAGACGTGCAGTGCCTGGACCCGGATGCTGGTCGACGCCGAACGGTACGAGGAGGCGGTCGCCCTCGCGGCCGCCGCCGTCGCCAAGTACGTACCCGGGGAACGGGTCGGCCCCCTCGTCAACGCCAAGCAGCAGGCCCGGGTGCGCGGCTACATCGAGAAGGGCGTCGCCGAGGGCGCCCGCCTCGTCGCCGGCGGCCCCGAGGCCCCCAGGGAGCGGGGCTACTACGTCAGCCCCACCGTGCTCGCCGACGTCACCCCCGAGATGACCGTCGCCCAGGAGGAGATCTTCGGCCCGGTGCTCTGCGTCCTGCGCTACGAGGACACCGAGGACGCCCTCAGGATCGCCAACGGCACCGTCTACGGGCTGGCCGGTGCCGTCTGGGCCGCCGACGACGCCGAGGCCGTCGCGTTCGCCCGCCGGATGGACACCGGACAGGTGGACATCAACGGCGGCCGCTTCAACCCCCTTGCCCCCTTCGGCGGTTACAAGCAGTCGGGGGTGGGGCGCGAGCTCGGCCCGCACGGCCTCGCCGAGTACCTCCAGACCAAGTCCCTCCAGTTCTGAGCTGTTCCGAGCCGCCCGCCGATCCACCGAGGAGTCTGTTCGTGGTCCGCGCCGCCGTACTGCCCGCCGTCGGAGCTCCGCTGGAGATCACCGACATCGAACTGCCGGAGCCCGGCCCCGGCCAGGTGAGCGTCGCCCTCGCCGCCGCCGGGGTCTGCCACTCCGACCTGTCCCTGTCCGACGGCACCATGCGCGTGCCCGTCCCCGCCGTCCTCGGGCACGAGGGCGCCGGCACGGTGCTCGCCGTCGGCGAGGACGTCACGCACGTCGGCCCCGGCGACGCCGTGGTCCTCAACTGGGCGCCCTCCTGCGGAGCGTGCTTCCACTGCGGGATCGGCGAGGTCTGGCTCTGCGCCGACGCACTCAAGGGCGCCGGGAACATCCACGCCCGCACGGCCGACGGCACCGAGCTCCATCCGGGGCTCAACGTCGCCGCGTTCGCCCAGGAGACCGTCGTCGCCGCCAACTGCGTGCTGCCCGCCCCGGCCGGTATCCCGCTCACCGACGCCGCGCTGCTCGGCTGTGCCGTCCTGACCGGGTACGGGGCCGTCCACCACTCCGCCCGGGTCCGCGAAGGGGAGAGCGTCGTCGTCCTCGGCATCGGCGGGGTCGGCCTCGCCGTGCTCCAGGCCGCGCGCATCGCCGGGGCGTCGAGGATCATCGCCGTCGACGTGTCCCCGGAGAAGGAGGACCTCGCCCGCCGGGCGGGGGCCACCGACTACGTGATCGCCTCCGACACGACCCCGCGCGCCGTCCGCAAGCTGACGGCTGGTCAGGGGGCGGACGTCGCCGTCGAGTGCGTCGGACGCCCCGCCACCATCCGCGGGGCGTGGGAGTCGACCCGCCGGGGCGGGCGCACCACGGTCGTCGGCATCGGCGGCAAGGACCAGGTGGTGACCTTCAACGCCCTGGAGATCTTCCACTGGGGCCGCTCGCTCACCGGCTGCGTGTACGGCAACAGCGATCCGGCCCGCGACCTGCCCGTCCTCGCCGAGCACATCAGGCAGGGGCGCTTCGACCTCTCCATGATGGTCACCGAACGCATCGGACTGGAGGGCATCCCGGCCGCGTTCGACCACATGACCGCGGGCAGGGGCGGGCGCGCGCTGGTCGTCTTCTGAGAGCTGTCGCGTCATACCCGGCGGGCGGGAAGGCGCCGCCTCCGGAACGCGCCCCGGGCCTGACGGCCCTCATCTCCCCACGCGCCGCAGCACCTCGTGCTGCGGCCGCCGGGGCGCGGCGGGCGGCCGGGTCAGCGGGTAGCCCATCCGCAGCACCATCTGCGGATGCCCGAAGTGCGCGGCGCTGCTGGAGACCTCCTCACGCAGCTCCGCGTCCTCCAGCGGCTGGTTGGCGAACGAGGCGGCGATCCCGTGCCCGGTGGCCTCCAGCAGCAGCCGCTGGAGCGCCTGCCCCGCCGCGACCCAGGACGCCGGACCGTCCTCGGCCGTCTCCAGGACGGCGAGTTCCGGGTGCGGTTCGAAGGCGGCCGTGCCGCGCCCGGGCAGCGCCAGATCCGGCGCCAGGTCGCGTACGGCACCGCTGTCCGTGCCGTCGCGGCGCGGCACCGGACCCAGGTTCTCCACCGGGACGGCCGGCGGGACCCCGGTGGTGAGCCGGTCCGTCCGGTCCTCCCGTACGGCGTCGTCCTCGGCCAGGGACGCCCGGCGGATCAGCGTCAGCACCCGCTGGTACTCCGGTTCCGCGTCCAGCCGGCGCAGCGTCGCGCCCTCGTGCTCCGCCGCCCCGCTCAGCAGCGCCAGCACCCCGGCCGGGACGGGCTCGGGCCGGAAGGGGTAGCGGTTCGTACGGCGGTCGCCCACCCAGCGGTACAGCGCCGCCGCCTCCGGGTCCCCACCGTCACCGGTCACCGTGACCCGGGCGACGAACAGCGGGTCCCCGGCCTCCGGCAGCACCGACACCCGCACCGCGCGGTCCAGGCGCGCCAGGGCGGCCCGTACGGTGAACAGCGCCGCCCCGCACGAGAGGTACACATCGCGCTGTGCCGACGCCGTCGCCGTCGGCGCCCTGCGCGGGTCGGCGTGCACCTCCACCCCCTGCGGGCCGGTGGTGAACAGCCATGGCTGGGAGTTCAGGACCGAGGGGGCCGAGGCCGCGGCGGCCGCCACGGCGGTCTGCTCCGGCACGTCGAGGGCGTGGTCGGGGTACGGCATCTCGCAGGCCTCCTGCGGCTGGGTCCCGTGCGGCCGGGCACACCGCCCGCACCTGACGCTGGGTCACTTCCCAGCATCGGGCTCCCGCGCGGCCGGCGTCAGGGGCGTGTGGCCCTCGCCGGAGGGCCGTTCGGCCCTGTTCCCGGACGCCGGCCTCCCGCGGCCCCGGCTCCGTGAGACGGCCACGCCGACGAGGCAGAGCAGGCCGCCGGCCACCGTGAGCGGTGCGGGCACCTCGTCGAGCAGTAGCCACGACATCAGCACCACGATCGCGGGTACCGCGTAGGTCGTGGCGCCCATCCGGCCCGCGGTGGTGCGGGCCAGCGCGTACGCCCAGGTGGTGAAGGCCAGCGCGGTCGGGAAGGCGCCGAGGTAGATCATGTTCAGGGTCGCGGAGGCCGGGGCGTCGGCCGCCTCGGAGACCAGCACCCCGGTGAACGGCAGGCACCCGGCCGCGCCGATCAGGCAGCCGAAGGTGGTCACCTGGAGCGGCGATCCGTACGACAGCGAGGGCTTCTGGCTGATCACCCCGCCCGCGTACGCCACCGCCGCCAGCAGGCAGAGCAGCACCCCCAGCACCGACGAGCCGCCGTGCCCGGACATCGACAGCCCCACGACCACCGCACCCGCGAACGACACCCCCATCCCCGTGAGCAGCCGGCGTGACAGCGGCTCACCCAGCAGCGCGGCGCCCAGCAGGGCCATGAGGATCGGCCCGATGTTCACCAGCATCGCGGCGGTGCCGGCGTCCACCTCCCGCTCACCCCAGTTGAGCACCACCATGTACAGCCCGAACCACAGCAGCCCGGACTTCACGATGCCCGGCCACGCCGCCCGCGCGGGCAGCCCCTCGCGCCGTACGAGCAGGATCACGCCGAGCGTCAGCGCGCCCGCGAGCAGCCGGCCCAGGGCCAGCGCCCCCGGTGAGTAGGCGCCGCCCGCGCTGCGGATGGAAACGAAGGCGGAGGCCCACAGGACCACGGTGGTGCAGGCGGCGGCCGGGGCCCGCCAGTCGTGGCGCGGAACGGCTGCCGAGGCCGGTGTCGTCGTCATGGCCACGACCGTAGGTCCTCGACGGTTCGGCACCTACCGAATTGTCAGGGAGCGTCAATCGTCGAGGGCGCGATACCCAGCAGCTCCTCCAGCGCCCGCAGCCCGTCCGGTGTGGCCCGCACCGCGCGCCCCGTCCCGAACCGCTCGCACCATCCGGCGTCCAGCGCGTGCCGGCACAGGGCCGCGCCCGCCGCACCCGCCAGATGCGGCCGCCGCTCCGTCCAGTCCAGGCAGCCACGGGCCAGCGGCCGCCGTGCCGAGGCGTCCAGCGGGCGGCCCAGCGCGCCGAACCACTCCAGGCCGTCCTCGGTGAGGGCGAAGCCGGTGTCCTGGCGCAGGAGCCCGCGCTCGGTCATCGCCTCGGTGATCCGGATGCCCAGCCGCCCCGCGAGGTGGTCGTAGCAGGTGCGCCCCCGGGCCAGCGCGTTGCCGATGCTCGCCGCGCGCAGCGAGCGGGCGGGTGCCTGCGGGCCGGGGGCGGCGTGCGCGGCCAGCTCCTCGACCAGCTGCGCGACCTGTCGGCCGGCGAGGCGCAGATAGCGGTGGCGGCCCTGGCGCTCCTCGGTCAGCAGCCCGCCGGCCACCAGCTTCCCCAGGTGCTCGCTGGCGGTCGAGGGGGCCACGCCCGCGCCGCGGGCCAGTTCGCCCGCGGTCCAGGCCCGGCCGTCCAGCAGGGCGAGGCAGAAGCGGGCGCGGGTCTCGTCGGCCAGCAGCCCGGCCAGGGCGGCGAGCCGGGACGCCTGCGGATCGTGCGGTGTCGTACGGGCCATGGGTCCAGGATGCGTCAGCCGCCGTTCGGCGACCGCCGAACGGTGCGGCCGGTGACCGTCCGCTCGTACTGCTGGGCCAGGCCGTCCAGCAGGGCCCGCAGCCCGGTCTCGAAGGCGCCCTCGTCGACCTGCTGGCGGCGCTCGGCCAGCAGATGGGCCTGGCCCAGGTGCGGGTAGTCGGCCGGATCGTACGCCGTCTCGTCGTCCACGAAGCCGCGGGCGAAGGAACCGAGCGCCGACCCGGTGACGAAGTAGCGCATCAGCGCCCCGATGTACGTCGCCTGGGCGGGCGGCCAGCCGGCCCGGACCATCGCGCCGAACACCGCGTCGGCGACCCGCAGCCCCGCCGGGCGGCGCCCCGGCCCCTGGGCGAGGACGGGGACGATGTGCGGGTGCGCGGCGAGCGCGGCCCGGTAGGAGACCGCCCAGTCGTGCAGGGCGGCCGGCCAGTCGCGGGCGTCGGACTCCTCGAACATCGACAGGTCGACCTGGGCCGAGACCGCGTCGGCCACCGCGTCCAGGATCTCGTCCTTGTTGCGGAAGTGGTTGTAGAGCGAAGGCCCGCTGACCCCCAGCTCCGCCGCCAGCCTGCGGGTCGAGACGGCGTCCAGCCCTTCGGCGTCCACGAGGGCGCCCGCCGCCTCGACGATGCGGTCTCTGCTGAGGAGGGGCTTGCGCGGTCGGGCCATGCGGCACATAGTAAGGCCTGCGCAGGGAAAACTAGCAGTGCTAATTAAAAGTGGGGTGTCACAGGATGAACCTGGAGCTGAGCGAGGAGCAGGAAGCCGTACGGGAGCTCGCCGAGGACTTCGTCGCACGCGAGATCACCCCGCACGTCGTCGCGTGGGACAGGGCCGAGAGTGTCGACAGGTCGATCGTGAGGAAGCTGGGCGCGCTCGGCTTCCTCGGGCTCACGATCCCCGAGGAGTACGGCGGCTCGGGCGGGGACCACCTGGCGTACTGCCTGGTGACGGAGGAGCTGGGACGCGGCGACTCCTCGGTCCGCGGCATCGTCTCCGTCTCGCTCGGCCTGGTCGCCAAGACCGTCGCGTCCTGGGGGAGCGAGGAGCAGAAGCGGCAGTGGCTGCCCCGGCTGACCTCGGGCGAGGCCCTCGGCTGCTTCGGCCTCACCGAGCCGGGCACCGGCTCCGACGCCGGCAGCCTGGCGACGAAGGCGGTACGCGACGGCGACGACTACGTGATCAACGGCTCCAAGATGTTCATCACCAACGGCACCTGGGCCGATGTCGTCCTGCTCTTCGCCCGTACCGGCGACACACCCGGCCACCGGGGTGTCTCCGCCTTTCTGGTGCCGGCCGACGCGCCGGGGCTGACCCGCCGCACCGTGCACGGCAAGCTCGGCCTGCGCGGCCAGGCCACCGCCGAGCTGGTCCTGGAGGACGTCCGCGTCCCGGCCACCGCCCTCATGGGCCCCGAGGGCAAGGGGTTCTCGATCGCGATGTCGGCCCTGGCCAAGGGGCGGATGTCGGTCGCCGCGGGCTGCGTCGGCATCGCCCAGGCCGCCCTGGACGCCGCCGTGCGGTACGCGGGCGAGCGTGAGCAGTTCGGGAAGTCCATCGCGAGCTACCAGCTCGTCCAGGAACTGATCAGCGACATCTCCGTGGACGTCGACGCGGCCCGCATGCTGACCTGGCGCGTCGCCGATCTCGTCGACCGCGGCCAGGACTTCGCGACCGCCGCCTCCACCGCGAAGCTCTTCGCATCCGAGGCGGCCGTCCGCGCGGCCAACAACGCGCTCCAGGTGTTCGGCGGTTACGGGTACATCGACGAGTACCCGGTCGGCAAGCTGGTCAGGGACGCCCGCGTGATGACCCTGTACGAGGGCACCAGCCAGATCCAGAAGCTGATCATCGGCCGCGCCCTGACGGGGGTCTCCGCCTTCTGAGCCGCCCCGCCCGCCGCCCTGAGTACCGGCTGAGTACGCCTACGGATGCGGCGGACGCCGCCGCGCCGGATGCTGTGCGGCATGAGTGAGACGACTTCGGTCAAGCAGCAGAGCACCACGGCCTTCTACGGCCAGGCCGTCCTGTCCTTCGGCGTGGCCCTGGGCGCGGTGGCCCTCGGCATCCTCTTCCTCGACGCCGACGCCTGGGTGCGGGCCTTCCTCGCCGTCGGTGTCCTCTACCTCGTCACCTCCTGCTTCACCCTGGCCAAGATCGTCAGGGACCGCCAGGAGGAGGGGCGGATCTCCAGCCGGGTCGACCAGGCCAGGCTGGAGAAGATCCTCGCCGAGCACGACCCCTTCCAGAAGCTCTGACCGCCGCGCCCGCCCCGTCCCCCTAAGCGCTTGCTCAGCTTCGGGGTATGGTGTTCGTCCTGCGAGGGGAAAGGGGCACGTGGCGATGAGCGCGGCGGAGGAGACGGGCGTCGAGGACGCGCCGTGGAGCGAGGTCACACCCGAGGCGGCCCGGCGACTGCTCGTCGCCGCCGTCGAGGCCTTCGCCGAACGCGGCTACCACGCGACCACCACCCGTGACATCGCCGGCCGGGCCGGGATGAGCCCCGCGGCGCTCTACATCCACTACAAGACGAAGGAAGAGCTGCTCCACCGGATCAGCAGGATCGGCCACGACCGGGCCCTGCGCCTCCTGGAGGCGGCGGCCGAGGGCGAGGGCACGGCGGCCGACCGGCTGGCCGACGCCGTACGGTCCTTCGTCCGCTGGCACGCCGAACGCCACACCACGGCGCGGGTGGTGCAGTACGAGCTCGAGGCCCTCGGCGAGGAGCACCGGGCCGAGATCGTCGGCCTGCGCAGGAAGACCGACGCGGTGGTGCGCGGGATCATCGGCGAGGGTGTGCGGGCGGGGGAGTTCGACGTCCCCGACGTGCCCGGCACCACGCTGGCCGTGCTGTCGCTCTGCATCGACGTGGCGCGCTGGTTCAACGCCCAGGGCAGCCGGACGCCCGACGAGGTCGGCACGCTCTACGCCGACCTCGTCCTGCGCATGGTCGGCGCTCAGAAGTAGTAGCGCGACACCGACTCGGCGACGCAGGCCGGCTTGTCGCCGTCTTCGCGCTCGACCGTGACGAGAGCGGTCACCTGGACCCCGCCGCCCGCCTCCTCGACGCTTCTGAGCACGGCCGTGGCGCGCAGCCGCGAGCCCACCGGCACAGGCGAGGGGAAACGGACCTTGTTGGTGCCGTAGTTGATGCCCATCTTCGCCCCCTCGACCTGGAGGACCTGCGGGACGAGGACGGGCAGCAGCGAGAGCGTCAGGTAGCCGTGCGCGATCGGCCTGCCGAAGGGGCCGGCCGCGGCGCGCTCGGGGTCCACATGGATCCACTGGTGGTCGCCGGTCGCCTCGGCGAACCGGTCGATCCTCGTCTGATCGATCTCCAGCCAGTCGCTGTGGCCCAGCTCCTCGCCCACCGCGTCCCGCAGCTCCTGTGCGGACGTGAAGATCTTCGGCTCTGCCATGGTCCCGCTCCCTGCCTTCCCGTGCCTACGTCTGTGAGCGTCCCGCTCCAGGGTGATGTCTAAGCGCTTGCTCAGCATGCTCGGGAGGTGCGTCCCTGTCAACGACGGACCGGCCGGGGCGCGGGAAGCGGTGGGCGGGTGCGCGGTGCGGGAAGCGGTGGGCGGGTGCGCGGTGCCGGCCAGTAGGCTCGGTGGGGTGCCACAGATCCCGCAGACGCTCCACGAACTCACGGTCGGTCAGCTCTCCGCGCGCAGTGGGGCCGCCGTCTCGGCCCTGCACTTCTACGAGTCCAAGGGCCTGATCAGCAGCCGCCGCACCAGCGGCAACCAGCGCCGCTACACCAGGGACGCCCTGCGCCGGGTCGCGTTCGTCCGCGCGGCGCAGCGCGTCGGCATCCCGCTCGCCACCATCAGGCAGGCGCTCGCCGAACTCCCCGACGAGCGCACCCCGAACCGCGACGACTGGGCGCGGCTCTCCCGGGCGTGGCGCTCCGAACTGGACGAGCGGATCGAGCAGTTGGGGCGGCTGCGCGACCACCTCACGGACTGCATCGGCTGCGGATGCCTGTCGCTGGAGGCCTGCGTGCTCTCCAACCCCGACGACATCTCGGGCGAGAAGATCGCCGGGTCGCGCCTCATGCCGGAGCGCCGGGCCGGGAAGACGCCCCCGGAGCCGAGGCCGGACCCCGCCCAGGACCCGGCCGGGCCCTGTGCCGATCCGTGTCCCTGAGGGGCCGTCCACGCGGGCGTCGCCGCACCGGGGGCCGCCGGGGACGGGGCCGGTTCCCCGTCCCGGACGCGGTGCGCTTCGCTCCCGGCGGCCGGTTCCCCGCCCCGGACGCGGTGCGCTTCGCTCCCGGCGGCCGGTTCCCGTGACGCCTCAGGCGGCGGACGCGAGTGCCCCGGGCCGTCGGCGTGCCCGCTCCAGGGCCCTGCCGGTCAGCACCGACTGCGGGACCACGATGCCGCACCCGGTGCAGACCGGTCCGAACCACGGTTCACGTTCGAGGTCCTGCCGCCAGACGATCCCCTGGTCCGCGCAGACCGGGCAGGCCGTCCCCGGCTCACCGTCCAGGGCCGCGATCAGCCGGTCCAGCACCTCCGCGAGCGGTGCGTCCGGGTGGACCCCCGGGTCGTCGCAGGGCGCGATGTCCCTGCCGCCCCAGGTCCGCCGGTGCCAGTCGTCGAAGGTCCCCGGCCGGCGCAGCCCGTCGTGCTTCTCCCGCCGCCGCCGCTCGGCGAACCCCGTCTCGTACGCGAGCCAGACCGCCCGCGCCTCCTCCAGCTCCTCCAGGGCCCGGATCAGGCGCTCAGGGTCGGGCGCCCGGTCCTCCGGCCCGATACCGTGCCGCGCGCACAGATGATCCCAGGTCGCCCGGTGCCCGTAGGGGGCGAACCGCTCCAGGCATTTGCGCAGCGAATACCGGCGCAAGGCCAGATCGCCCCGTGGATCGCGGACCTGTCTCGCAAGACTCCGGAAACCGGCCATAGCACTGCCACCTCCGTCGCTCGGTACTTCGGCGTCAAGGGATGGACGTACGAGTGCCCGATTCGGCTCCATCGAAAGGCGAAAGGCGTCCATTTCCTGAGATGACATGGTGAGGAAGGCGCCACCGCATGTGTCGATTCGGAAAAAGTGACTGATGTTCATCTTAACGAGGGGTCTGTACCGCCAGTAACCTCCGCGCATCGGCCATCCGGAGGAGCACGCATGCCCCCACGCACCCGCACGCTCAGAGCCGCCACAGTCGCGGCCGTCCTCGCTCTCGGCACGTCTCTGCTCGCCTCGGTCCCGCAGGCCGGCGCGGCACAGCCCGAACCCGCCGCCGTCACCGACCACTGCCAGGGGCAGTGCGCCGACATCCTGCCGCCCGGCGAGAACGGCAACGCCACCCTCGTCGAGATCCTCGGCAACAAGGCCTTCGGCACCCACCCCGCCCACAGCGACGACCAGCTCGACCGCTACAACGGCCTGGTCGCGGGTCATACGGGCCTCACCGACCAGAAGCTGACCGACTTCTTCAACGACGCCTCGTTCGGTGTCCCCGCCAACCAGGTCGAGTCCGTCACCCAGCCCCGCGAGGACGTCACGATCACCCGTGACAAGAAGACCGGCGTCCCTCACATCAAGGGCACCACGCGCTACGGCACCGAGTACGGCGCCGGGTTCGCCGCCGGGCAGGACCGGCTGTGGCTGATGGACCTCTTCCGGCACATCGGACGCGGCGAGCTGACCTCCTTCGCCGGCGGAGCGCTCGCCAACCAGGGCCTGGAACAGCAGTTCTGGCCGCAGGCCCCCTACACCGAGGCGGACCTGGAGGCGCAGGTCGAGCGGATCAGGACCACCGAGGGCGCCCGCGGTGAGCAGGCCATGGCCGACGCGCAGGCCTACATCGACGGCATCAACGCCTACCGGGAGAAGTCCAAGAAGGGCCGCTACTTCCCGGGCGAGTACGTCCTCACCGGCAAGATCGACTCCATCACCAACGTGGGCGAGATCCAGCCGTTCAAGCTGACCGACCTCATCTCGATCGCCTCGGTGGTCGGCGGGCAGTTCGGCGGGGGAGGCGGCGGCGAGGTCCAGGCCGCGCTCTCGCTGCTGGCCGCCCAGCAGAAGTACGGGCTCCAGGAGGGCACCCGGGTCTGGGAGTCCTTCCGCCAGCGCGACGACCCCGAGGCCGTCCTGACCATCCATGACGGCACCTCCTTCCCGTACGCGGGCAAGCCCGACCAGGCGCGCGGCACCGCCCTCCCCGACGCGGGCTCCGTCACCCCCGAACCGCTGATCTACGACCGCACCGGCTCGGCGGGTACGAACAAGAAGGCCGCGGTCGACGCACCGGCGGACCTCGCACCGGCGCAGGGCATCTTCGACGACGGGGTCATCCCGGAGGGATCGCTGCCCGGCACCGGCGACGGCGCCGCCAAGCGCGGCATGTCCAACGCCCTGGTGGTCTCCGGCGAGCACACCGCGAGCGGCAACCCCGTCGCGGTCTTCGGCCCCCAGACCGGCTACTTCGCGCCCCAGCTGATGATGCTCCAGGAGCTCCAGGGGCCGGGCATCAGCGCCCGCGGCGTCTCCTTCGCCGGTGTCGGCATGTACATCCAGATGGGCCGGGGCCAGGACTACGCCTGGAGCGCCACCTCGGCCGCCCAGGACATCACCGACACGTACGCCGTCGAACTCTGCGAACCGGACGGCTCCGCGCCGTCCGGGAGCTCGACCCACTACCTCTCCCGCGGCGTCTGCGCCCCGATGGAGAAGATGGAGCGCACCAACTCCTGGAAGCCCACCGTCGCCGACTCCACCGCGAAGGGCTCCTACCGCATGCAGGTGTGGCGGACCGACTACGGCATCGTCACCCACCGGGCCACGGTCGGCGGCAAGCCCGTCGCCTACACCTCACTGCGCACCACCTACCGCCACGAGGCCGACTCGATCATCGGCTTCCAGCTGCTCAACGACCCGGCGTACGTCACCGACGCGGCCTCCTTCCAGCAGGCGGCCTCCCACATCGACTACGCCTTCAACTGGTTCTACGCGGACTCCCGCACCACGGCCTACTACAACAGCGGGATGAACCCGGTCCGGGCGCCGGGCGTGGACGCCGCCCTGCCGGTCAAGGCCGAGAAGGCGTACGAATGGCGGGGCTTCGACCCGGCGGCCAACACCACCGACTACACCCCGTTCGCCGAGCACCCGCACTCCAGCGGGCAGGACTACTACATCTCCTGGAACAACCGCCAGGCCAAGGACTACGCCGCCGCCGCGTTCGGCTTCGGCGCGGTGCACCGGGGCGACCTGCTCGACGACCGGGTGGCCGCGCTGGTCGCCGACGGACAGGTGACCCGGGCGTCCCTGACCCGTGCCATGGAGGAGGCCGCCCTCACCGACCTGCGGGGCGAGCAGCTGCTGCCGGAGCTCCTGAAGGTGATCCGCTCCCAGCCGGTCACCGACCCGGCGCTGAACGCGGTGGTGCAGCAGCTGGACTCCTGGCGGGCGGCCGGCGCCCAGCGCAAGGAGACGGCCGAGGGGTCACACACGTACACGCACGCGGACGCGGTCCGGATCATGGACGCCTGGTGGCCGAAGCTCGTCGAGGCGGAGTTCCGCCCCGGTCTGGGTGACGACCTCTACGGGGCGTTCACCGCGAGCCTGGCCACCGACGAGTCCCCGGCGGCCAGCCACGGACCCAGCGGGGCACACAGCGGCTCCGCCTTCCAGTACGGCTGGTGGGGCTTCGCCGACAAGGACCTGCGCCAGGTGCTCGGACAGCCCGTCAGGGGGCCGCTGGCCAAGACGTACTGCGGCGACGGCGACCTCGGCGCCTGCCGTGACGCGCTGCTGACCACCCTGAAGCAGGCGGCGGCGGTGCCGGCGACGACCGTCTATCCGGGCGACGACAGTTGCAAGGCCGGCGAGCAGTGGTGCGGCGACGCCATCGTCCACCGCCCCCTGGGCGGGATCGGGCACAAGACGATCCACTGGCAGAACCGCCCGACCTACCAGCAGGTCGTGGAGTTCCCCTCGCACCGCTGAGTCCACCCGGCCGGGGAGGCGCGGATGTGATCCGTGACCGCGTCCACCCCGGCCGGCAGGGCGGCACAGGAGGCCCCTCGCACAGCCGTTCGGCCCGGCGCGGGGGGCCTCGCCATGCCCCGTCCGTGGGCGTCCCGGCCGCCCCGGCCTTCGGGACCGGTGGGGCGGCCAGTAGCATTTCGGGGTTCACCAGTGTCATGTACATCAAGGGGTGGGGACAACTTGAGACCGAATCGAGTGCGCGGCATGGCTGTGGCCACCGCGCTCGGAGTCGTCGCCGTTCTGGGATTCCAGAACGCCGCGAGCGGCGCCGGAGCGGGAGAGGCGCGGGCCGAGGTACGGCCGGCCGCGGGGGCGGGCGCGTACAGTGCCGCCGCCGAGGGGGACGGACCGGTCAGGAGCGAGGTGCACAAGCTCGCCCTGAAGTCCGAGGGGCACGGCGAGGCCCGCCTCGCTCGGCGTACGACGGAGCCGTTCGGCATGCTGGGCGTGTCCTGGCCCGACGCCGACGCGAAGATCAAGGGCACGATCGAGGCCCGGACCCGCAGCGCGGAGACCGGTGAGTGGTCCGACTGGATCGCCCTGGAGCCGTACCTGCCCGGCCTCGACGGCGAGCGCCCCGCGGAACGCGGCTCCACCGAGCCCGTCTGGGTCGGCCGCTCCGACGGCGCCGAGGTGCGGGTGAGTGACACAGCGGCCTCCGGCACACTGCCGGCCGGCCTCCGGCTCGACATGATCGACCCGGGCACCGGGCGGAGCGCGGCACAGAGCGGCGCGGCGAAGGCGGAGCCCGCCGCCTTCGCCGCCTCGGCGACCGACCCCGGCCCGCCCTCGACGGTCCCGCAGCCCCCGGTCGTCAGCCGCGCCCAGTGGGGCGCCGACGAGTCGCTGAACGACGAGGGCCCGATCTATCTCGAGAACGGCGTCATCAAGGCCGTCTTCGTGCACCACACCACGGACGGCGCCTACAACTGCGCCGACTCCGCGGCCGTCGTGCGGGCCCTGCACGTCTACCACGTGAAGACGAACGGCTGGCGCGACCTCGGCTACAACTTCCTGGTCGACAAGTGCGGAACGATCTTCGAAGGCCGTCAGGGCGGCATCGACCAGCCCGTCATGGGCGCGCACACCTACGGCTTCAACAGCGAGTCCACCAGTGTCGCGATCATCGGCGACTACACGAAGGCCGGGGCGTCGAACGCCGCCCTGGAGGCGACCGCCCGGGTGGCCGCGTACAAGCTCGGGCAGTACGGCGGTGACCCGGCGGGCAGCACCACGCTGGTGGCCGGTGCCACGCAGAAGAACTACGCGGGCAAGGACTTCGTCGCCGGGCAGTCCTACTCCTTCAGCCGGATCTCGGGTCACCGGGACGGCTTCAACACCGAGTGCCCGGGTATGAAGCTCTACCCGCAGCTCCCGGACATCCGGACGCTGGCCGCGGGCCCGGTGCAGGGCCTCAAGGTCACCTCGGTCGGCGGCGGGGCGTTCCCCGTGGACTCCGGCTACGAGACCCCGGGTCCCGTCTCGGTGAACTGGTCGACGACCACTCCGACCTCGCTGATCAGCGGGTTCGAGCTGCTCGTCGACGGCCGGAAGGTGGCCGGCGTGGCCGGCAAGGCCCGTACCGCCTCCACGACGCTCGTCCCGGGCAGTCACAAGATCACGGTGAAGGCCGTCCACCAGTCGGGACTGAGCACGGTCACCACCGCGGTGAACGTGAGCGTGCCAAGCCCGAAGAAGTTCGTACCGGTCACCCCGCAGCGGCTGATGGACACCCGCACGGGACTGGGTGTGCCGAAGGCGCCGGTCGGACCCAAGGGCGTGGTGACGCTCCAGGTGACGGGGGCCAACGGCATCCCGGCCACCGGCGTGGGCGCCGTCGTGCTGAACGTGACGGCGGCGAACGTGACGGGGACGAGTTATGTGTCGGTGTACCCGGACGGGACGACGCGGACGAGTGCGTCGAACCTGAACGTGGTGAAGGGGCAGGTCGTCGCCAACCTCGTGGTCGTGCCGGTGGTGAACGGCAGGGTGAGTTTCTACAACAACGCGGCCGGTCTCGATCTGATCGCGGACATCACCGGCTACTTCACCTCGGTCGGTGAGGGCGCCTCGCACGTCAATCTCGGTCCGAAGCGTGTGATGGACACGCGTACGGGGCTGGGTGTGCCGAAGGCGCCGCTGGGGGCGAAGGGCGTGGTGACCCTCCAGGTCGCCGGTGTCGACGGTGTTCCGGCCGAGGGTGTCACGGCGGTCGTGCTGAACGTGACGGCGGCGAACGTGACGGGGACGAGTTATGTGTCGGTGTACCCGGACGGGACGACGCGGACGAGTGCGTCGAACCTGAACGTGGTGAAGGGGCAGGTCGTCCCGAACCTCGTGGTCGTGCCGGTGGTGAACGGCAGGGTGAGTTTCTACAACAACGCGGCCGGTCTCGATCTGATCGCGGACATCACCGGCTACTTCCGCAAGTGAGCTGACACAGGCGGGGTGTTCCGGACAGGTCCCGGAGCACCCCGCCTTCGTGCGCGGCCGGCCCGCGTATCCGGTGCCCGCCGATCGACCCCGCCGAGCAGGCGGTATCCGGTGGCTGGTCTGCGACGGGGATCGGGTCGTGGGGTTCGTGAGGGCGTTCTTCGACCTCCCCCTCGACCACGACGCGCACACCCCCGGCGCCCCGCCGCGCTCAGGACTCCGGCGGCTCGCCGTGGCCGCCGCGGACCTCACCGGTAGAGCAGGTACTCCCGCCGCACCCTCCGGAACGCCGCCAGATCCCGGGCCCAGGCCCCCACCACCTCGTCCGTGTCCGCGCCCGCGTCGATCATGGTGCGGACCCGTGTGCTGCCCGTGAGCTTGTCGATCCAGTCGTCCGAGCGCCAGGCGAACCCGCTCCACGTCCGCTTCGCCGTGACCAGCAGCGCGATCCCCGTACGGACCGGGTCGAAGGCCTCCCGGTCGTGGACGTGCAGCTGCACCCCGCCCACCGTCCTCCCCTCGAACTTGGAGAACACCGGCGCGAAGTACGCCTCGCGGAACGCCACCCCCGGCAGCTCCAGCGCGTTCACGGCCGCCGCCCACCGGTGGTCGATCCCCTCCGCGCCCAGCAGCTCGAAGGGCCGGGTGGTGCCCCTTCCCTCGGAGAGGTTCGTACCCTCGAACAGGCAGGTGCCCGAGTAGACCAGCGCCGTATCGGCCGTCGGCATGTTCGGGCTCGGCGGCACCCACGGCAGGCCCGTTGCGTCGAAGAAGTCGGAGCGCCGCCAGCCGGACATCTTCACGACGTCCAGTTCCACCGGCCGCGCCGCCAGGAACTCCTCGTTGAACAGCAGCGCCAGCTCGGCGACGGTCATCCCGTGCGCCTGGGCGATCTCCCGGCGCCCCACGAACGTACCGAACGCCGGATCCAGCACCGGCCCCAGCGCGGCCCGCCCGGACACCGGGTTCGGCCGGTCCAGGACGACGAACCGCTTGCCCGCGAGCGCCGCCGCCTCCATGCAGTCGTACAGCGTCCAGATGTACGTGTAGAAGCGCGCCCCCGCGTCCTGGATGTCGAAGACGACGGTGTCCACACCGGACGCGGTGAAGATGTCCGCCAGCTCCTGACCGCTCTTCAGGTACGTGTCGTACACGGGCAGTCCGGTCGCCGGGTCGTCGTACCGGCCTTCCGAGCCGCCCGCCTGCGCCGTCCCCCGGAAGCCGTGCTCGGGGCCGAAGACCGCGGTCACCGCCACCCGGCGGTCCGGGTGCATCACGTCCACGACGTGCCGCACGTCGGCGGTGACCCCCGTCGGGTTGGTGACCACCCCGACCTTCTGCCCGGCCAGCAGCCGGTACCCGTCGGCGGCCAGCCGGGCGAAGCCGGTACGGACGCCGGAGCGTCCGGCTCCGGGCCCTCCGCCGCGCCCTGAGGCGGCCGCCGTACCGGACCCGGCCGCGGTGGCCGCGAGCGCCCCACCGCGCCGCCGACGGCCAGCACACCACGTCTGGACAGGGTCATTCCGCTACCTCCATGATCGCGCCGACTGTCATGGTCACGCACGCTAGCGCGGGCGCGCGCCAGGCGGAACGTCCACGACCGGGCAGTTTCCGCGTCCTGGTCCACGCCCCTTCCCGGATCACATACCGACTGGTTAGTCTGCCGGGAGGACGGCTGAGAGAGGCGGGAGCAGATGAGTACCGTGCAGGGTGCCGGCGTAGTGGTGACCGGGGCCGGAGGCGGCATCGGCGCCGCTCTGGCCCGCAGATTCGCCGCGGAGGGCGCCCGGGTCGTGGTCAACGACCTCGACGCCGCCCGGATCGCGCCGCTCGCCGAGGAGATCGGCGCCGCAGTCGTGGCCGGCGACGCCTCCGGCATCGTGGACGCCGCACGCGACGCGCTCGGCGGCACGGTGGACGTCTACTGCGCCAACGCCGGCCTCGCCTCGGGAGGCGACGCCTTCGCCGACGAGGACGTCTGGGCGGCGGCCTGGGACGTCAACGTCATGGCGCACGTCCGCGCGGCCAGGGCGCTGCTGCCCGACTGGCTGGAACGCGGCAGCGGCCGTTTCGTCTCCACCGCGTCGGCGGCCGGGCTGCTGACGATGATCGGGGCCGCCCCGTACAGCGTCACCAAGCACGGCGCCGTCGCCTTCGCCGAATGGCTCGCCCTGACCTACCGGCACCGCGGGATCAAGGTCCACGCGATCTGCCCGCAGGGCGTGCGTACGGACATGCTCACGGCGGCCGGAACCGCCGGCGAGCTGGTGCTCGCCCCCACCGCGATCGAACCCGAGGCCGTCGCCGACGCCCTGTTCGACGCCATGGAGCAGGACCGCTTCCTGGTCCTGCCGCACCCCGAGGTGGCCGGGTTCTACCGGGCCCGCGCCAAGGACCCCGACCAGTGGATCGGCAACATGAACCATCTGCAGCGGAAGTGGGAGGAGACCGGAGCGTGACCGAGTCGATCTACGCGGCAAAGCCCTGGACCGCCCTGCTCAGCGAGGCGCAGCTGGCCCCCGTCCACCCGGCCGAGACCCTGGTGCACGCCTTCCGGGCGGCCGTCGGGCGCGCCCCGGAGCGCACCGCGCTCGCCTACTTCGACGGACGCCTCACCTACCGCGAGGCCGACGCCCTGTCCGACTCGGTGGCCGGGCACCTCGCCGCCGAGGGGCTGGAACGAGGCGACCGGGTCGCGATCATGCTCCAGAACACCCCGCACTTCGTCCTCGCGCTCCTCGGCGCCTGGAAGGCCGGCGCCACCGTCGTACCGCTCAACCCGATGTACAAGTCCGGCGAGGTCGGCCACGTCCTCGACGACGCGGGCGTGACCGCGCTGGTCTGCTCCGACCGGGCCTGGGCGTCCTACCTGCGGGCCACCGCCGAAGCCGCGCCAGGTGTGCGGATCGCCCTCACCGCCTGCGAGCTCGACCTCCAGTCCACCGACGACCCCCGGGTGCTCGGCTTCGAACGGCTGCCCGCACCCGGTCCCCGGGACCTCGCCGCCGACCTCGTGGCCGTGGCCCGGCAGGGACGCGCGGCCCCCGAGGGGCGGGAGCTCACCGCGGGCGACACCGCCCTGATCAGCTACACCTCCGGGACGAGCGGTACCCCCAAGGGCGCCATGAACTCGCACGGCAACATCATGGTCAACGCCGAGCGGCAGCGGGCCGGCCACCCCGTCGAGGAGGGCTCCGCCTACTTCGCGCTCGCCCCGCTCTTCCACATCACCGGCATGGTGTGCCAGCTCGCCGCCTGCGTCGCCAACGCGGGCACCCTGGTGCTCGCCCACCGCTTCGAGGCGGGCGTCGTCCTGGATGCCTTCGCCGAGCACCGGCCCGCCTACACCGTGGGCCCGTCGACCGCCTTCATGGCGCTGGCCGCGCACCCGGACGCCACCCCCGGGCACTTCGCCTCCTTCCAGGTGATCTCCTCCGGCGGCGCCCCGCTGCCGCCCGCCCTGGTCGAGAGGTTCCGGGACGGCTTCGGACCGTACATACGCAACGGCTACGGCCTCACCGAGTGCACGGCGCCCTGCGCCTCCGTACCGCCGGAGCGCGAGGCCCCCGTCGACCCCGTCTCCGGGACCCTCTCCGTCGGCGTGCCCGGACCCGACACGGTGGTCCGGATCATCGACGAGAACGGCGACGACGTGCCCTTCGGCGAGCAGGGCGAGATCGCCGTGCGTGGACCGCAGGTCGTCTCCGGCTACTGGAACCTCCCCGAGGCCACGGAGGCCGCCTTCCCGGACGGGGAGCTGCGCACCGGAGACATCGGCTTCATGGACGCCCAGGGCTGGCTCTACGTCGTCGACCGCAAGAAGGACATGATCAACGCCTCCGGGTTCAAGGTCTGGCCCCGGGAGGTGGAGGACGTCCTCCACACCCATCCAGCGGTCCGCGAGGCCGCCGTCGTCGGCGTCCCCGACGCCTACCGCGGCGAGAGCGTCCGGGCCTACGTCAGCCTGCGCCCCGGAGCCGAGGTGGACCCGGCCGCCCTGGGCGCCTACTGCAAGGAGCGGCTCGCCGCGTACAAGTACCCGCGCGAGGTGGAGATCCTGACGGAGCTCCCCAAGACGGCGAGTGGGAAGATCCTCAGGCGGGAACTGCGTCCACCCCGTTAGACGCGGGACGCGAGACGGTCCATGGACAGTACGAGAGGGCAGGTGGCGGCAATGGCCAAGGCGATGGACGGGAACGGTACGCCCGTCCCCCAGAGGCTGCTGGCCGCCGCCACCCGGCTCTTCGCCGAGCAGGGCTACGACCGCACGTCGGTCCAGGAGATCGTCGAGGCGGCGGGCGTCACCAAGGGGGCCCTGTACCACTACTTCGGTTCCAAGGAGGACCTCCTCCAGGAGGTCTACGCCCGGGTCCTGCGACTCCAGCAGGAGCGGCTCGACGCCTTCGCGAACGCCGAGGCGCCGATCGAGCGGCGGCTGCGGGACGCGGCCGCCGACGTGGTGGTCACGACCATCGACAACCTCGACGACGCCTCGATCTTCTTCCGCTCGATGCACCACCTGAGCCCGGAGAAGAACAAGCAGGTCCGCATGGAGCGCCGCCGCTACCACGAACGCTTCCGCGCGTTGATCGAGGAGGGCCAGCGGGCCGGGGTGTTCTCCACCGCGACCCCCGCCGACCTGGTCGTCGACTACCACTTCGGCTCGGTCCACCACCTCTCCACGTGGTACCGCCCGGGCGGACCGCTCACCCGCCAGCAGGTCGCCGACCACCTGGCGGACCTGCTGCTGCGGGCGCTGCGCCCCTGAGGGGCCGTCAGGAATCGCCGGGGGCAGGCGTGCTGCGGATCGAACACATGACGCAGAGCTAAAAGCCGTGCGGGATGGGGATGCTTCAGGCATCCCGCAAGGAGGCGCCCATGGCCACCCCACTGTCCGCGACGACTCTCCTCAAGGCCCTGCGCGCCGAAGGCGTCGCCGTCACCGAGGTAGGCGCTTGGCGCACGCACAACCGCAACCACGTGGGCGCCTGGGGCCCGGTCAACGGCAGCATGGTCCACCACTCGGTCACCCGCGGAACCGCGTCGACGGTGGCCATCTGCCGGGACGGGTACGCCGACCTGCCCGGCCCGCTGTGCCACGGCGTGATCGCCAAGAACGGCCGGGTGCACCTCGTCGGCTGGGGCCGCGCCAATCACGCCGGAGGCGGGGACCCCCGGGTGCTGGAACAGGTGATCGCCGAGTCGTACGGCACCCGGCCCTCCCCGCCGACCAAGGGCAACAGCGACGGCGTCGACGGGAACGCGCGGTTCTACGGCTGGGAGTGCGAGAACATGGGCGACGGCAAGGACCCGTGGCCCGCCGCCCAGTACGGCGCGATCGTCCGTGTCCAGGCGGCCCTGTGCCGCGCGCACGGCTGGAGCGCGAAGAGCGTGATCGGACATCTGGAATGGTCCGACGACAAGATCGACCCCCGCGGCTTCGGCATGCCGGCCCTGCGCGCCGACATCGCCGAGCGGCTCGAGCACCCCGCCGGCTGGAACCCGGGCACCGGCCCGGGCGAGGAGGACGACATGCCCGCACGCGTCAATCCGTCGGTCAAGCAGACCAAGAACCGCCCCCAGGGCGACTGGCTGCCCGTCCCGTTGGCCGCCGCCCTGGTCACCGGCCCCGCCGACTACTCCGGCACCGTGTACCTCCGCCTGTCCGGCGTACCCGCGGGGGCGACGATCCAGTCCCGCTTCTACGAGACCAAGGGCGGCAAGAAGTCGAAGAGCGGCCAGATCACCGAGCACCTGGCCACCAGCGGCGACACCTTCGTCGCGGTGACCAACGCGGGCGGCCACTGCGACTCCGGGGCGTCCCTGGGCGTCGAGTACCTCGTCCTCGACGGCGCGGGCGGCACCCACGACCTGGTCTCGGGGCAGGCCCAGCTCCTCTACTGGAAGTAGGGCCGGGACCTCGTACGTCCGATAATCGAACAAGGCTGTCCGGATTCCACTCTTGACCGTACTCGGTCACGGGGTCGAGCATCGGGGGCGCACAACGCACCCCCAGCTCCAGGCCCCGGCCGCGCACGGCCGGGGACCCCCCCGCACGTTCCGTCAGTCCCCGAACGGAATCCGGAGCCCTTCGATGAGATCCTCCCGTCACAGATCCCTCCTGGCCGCCGCCCTCTGCGCCGCGGCCCTGGTCGCGTCCGCCGCCCCGGCGGTTCAGGCCGCCCCCGCCCCGGCGGCGTCCGCCGCCCCGGACATCCCGCTCGGCAACGTCAAGGCGCACCTCACCCAGCTCCAGTCGATCGCCACCGCCAACGGCGGGAACCGCGCCCACGGCCGGGCCGGCTACCGGGCGTCCGTCGACTACGTGAAGGCCAAACTGGACGCGGCCGGATACACCACGACGCTCCAGCAGTTCACCTCCGGCGGAGCCACCGGGTACAACCTGATCGCCGACTGGCCGGGCGGAGACCCGAACCGGGTCCTGATGGCCGGCTCCCACCTCGACTCGGTGACCTCCGGCGCCGGTATCAACGACAACGGATCGGGTTCCGCCGCCGTGCTGGAGACGGCCCTCGCCGTCTCCCGGGCGGGGCTCGCACCCGACAAGCACCTGCGCTTCGCCTGGTGGGGCGCAGAGGAGCTGGGCCTCGTCGGTTCGAAGTACTACGTCGCCAACCTGGCCGCCGCCGAGCGTGCCAAGCTCGCCGGATACCTCAACTTCGACATGATCGGCTCGCCCAACCCCGGCTACTTCGTCTACGACGACGACCCGGTCATCGAGCAGACCTTCAAGGACTACTACGCGGGCCTGTCGATACCCACCGAGATAGAGACCGAGGGCGACGGCCGCTCCGACCACGCCCCGTTCAAGAACGCCGGGGTCCCGGTGGGCGGGCTCTTCTCCGGAGCCGACTACAAGAAGACCGCCGCCCAGGCCCAGAAGTGGGGCGGCACGGTGGGCCAGGCCTTCGACCGCTGCTACCACTCCTCGTGCGACACCACGGCCAACATCGACGACACGGCCCTGGACCGCAACAGCGACGCCATCGCCCACGCCGTCTGGACCCTGTCCGCGGGAGGGACCACCCCGCCGGCCGGCTCGGTGTTCGGCAACACGGCCGACGTCGTCATCCCCGACAACGGGGGAGCCGTCACCTCGTCCGTCTCCGTCACCGGCCGCACGGGCAACGCCCCCGCGGCCCTCAAGGTGGCCGTCGACATCAAGCACACCTTCCGCGGTGATCTCGTCGTCGACCTGCTGGCTCCCGACGGCAGCGCGTACCGGCTGAAGAACTCCAGCGGCTCCGACTCGGCCGACGACGTCATCGCCACGTACACGGTCAACGCCTCGGCCGAGAGCGCCAACGGCACCTGGAAGCTCCAGGTGCGGGACGTCGCCGCCCGGGACACCGGCTACATCGACAGCTGGCAGCTCACCTTCTGAGCACCTCGCGGGCACCCCGCGCGGGGTGCCCGCACCCGGCTCAGAGGTACTTCTTGATCTCCCGCCGCGCCAGCGACCGCTGGTGCACCTCGTCCGGGCCGTCCGCCAGCCGCAACGTGCGGGCGGAGGCCCACAGTTCGGCCAGCGGGGTGTCCTGGCTCACCCCGCCGGCGCCGTACAGCTGCACCGCCTGGTCGAGGACGGACACGACCGCCCGGGGCGTCGCGATCTTGATGGCCTGGATCTCGGTGTGCGCGCCCCGGTTGCCGACCGTGTCCATCAGCCAGGCCGTCTTGAGCACCAGCAGCCGCAGCTGTTCCACCGTCACCCGGGCGTCCGCGATCCAGTTGTGGACGACGCCCTGCTGGGCGAGCGTCTTGCCGAAGGCCGTACGGGCCACGGCCCGCCGGCACATCAGCTCGATCGCGCGCTCGGCCATCCCGATCAGCCGCATGCAGTGGTGGATCCGGCCCGGACCCAGCCGCGCCTGGGCGATGGCGAAGCCGCCGCCCTCCTCCCCGACCAGATTCGCGGCGGGCACCCGCACATCGGTGAAGACGACCTCGGCGTGCCCCCCGTGGGAGTGGTCCTCGTAGCCGTACACCCGCATCGCGCGGCGCACCTCGACACCCGGGGTGTCCCGGGGGACCAGGATCATGGACTGCTGGCGGCGGATGTCCTCGCCGTCCGGATCCGTCTTGCCCATCACGACGAAGACCGCGCAGCCCGGGTTCATCGCTCCGGAGATGTACCACTTGCGCCCGTTGACGACGTAGTCCCCGCCGTCCCGGGCGATCCTCGTCTCGATGTTCGTCGCGTCCGATGAGGCCACCTCGGGCTCCGTCATCGCGAACGCCGAGCGGATCTCACCGGCCAGCAGCGGCTCCAGCCACTGCTTCTTCTGCGCGTCCGTGCCGAACTGGTGCAGCACCTCCATGTTCCCGGTGTCCGGGGCCGCGCAGTTCAGCGCGGTCGGCGCCAGGTGCGGGCTGCGGCCGGTGATCTCCGCCAGTGGTGCGTACTGGAGGTTCGTCAGCCCGGCGCCGTACTCCGCGTCGGGCAGGAAGAGGTTCCACAGCCCCTGCCGGCGCGCCTCGGCCTTCAGCTCCTCGACCACCTGCGGGGTGTCCCACGGGGAGGCGAGCCGCGCGCGCTGCTCCTCGGCGATCCGCTCGGCCGGGTACACGTGCTCGTCCATGAACGCGAGCAGCCGGGTGCGCAGCTCCTCGGTACGGGCGTCGAATGCGAAGTCCATGGGATGGATCAGCCTTCCTGGAGGGTGGTGAGGCCGTGGGCGATGAAGACCGGCACCAGGTCGCCGATGCGGTCGAAGCCGGCCCCGACGGTCTGGCCGAGGGTGTAGCGGTAGTGGATGCCCTCCAGGATCACGGCGAGCTTGAACCACGCGAAGGCCGTGTACCAGGAGATGGCCGAGGCGTCCCGGCCGGAGCGTGCGGCGTAGCGTTCGATCAGCTCGGCCGGGCGCGGGTGGCCCGCCGCGCCGCTGGTGGTGGAGACCGGCGACCGGGGCAGACCCAGGTCGGAGCTGTACATCACCAGCAGTCCGAGGTCGGTGAGCGGATCGCCGAGCGTGGACATCTCCCAGTCCAGGACCGCCTTGATCCGGTCGTCCTGGCCGATCAGCACGTTGTCCAGGCGGTAGTCGCCGTGCACGACCGTGGGGGCGGGGGAGTGGGGGAGCTCCCGGCCGAGCGCGGCGTGCAGCTCGTCGATGCCGGGCAGCTCACGGTTGCGGGAGGCGTCCAACTGCTTCCCCCAGCGGCGTAGTTGCCGGTCCAGGAAGCCCTCGGGTCGACCGAAGTCACCGAGGCCGACCGCGGCGGGGTCCACGGCGTGCAGGTCCACCAGGGTGTCCACGAGCCTCAGCACGGCCGTCCGGGTGCGCTCCGCGCCGAGCGGGGCGAGCTGTTCCGCGGTCCGGTACGGAGTGCCCTCGACGTACTCCATGACGTAGAAGGGGGAGCCGATGACCGAGTCGTCCTCGCAGAGCAGCAGCGGCTCGGGCACCGGCACCGCCGTCGGGTGCAGGGCGCTGATCACCCGGTGCTCGCGCTTCATGTCGTGCGCGGTGGCCAGCACGTGCCCCAGCGGGGGGCGGCGGACGACCCAGCGCCCGGCACCGTCCGTCACGATGTACGTCAGGTTCGAGCGCCCGCCCTCGATCAGCCGGGCGTCGAGCGGTCCGTTCACCAGACCCGGCCGCTCGCGGTCGAGGTGACCGCGCAGCCGGTCGAGATCGAGTCCTGGCGGGTGGACTGGGCTCATGGTGCGTACCTCCGGGGCGCTCGAACGGTCGGCACCATGATGCCGACCAGTCGGTATGTCGTCCAGTACCCGCCCGGAATCCGAAGGCGATCTCGGCGGACACTCTGGTGTTCAGTCGCATCCCTGAATAGAGTTCACGTATGGATACCGCCTTGTTGATCGACGACGTCCGGCTCACCCCGATCCTCATCGCCGATCCGCCCCTGCTGAACACCCAGGGCGTGCACCAGCCCTACACCCCGCGGCTGGTCGTGGAGGTCGTCACCCGTGGCGGCGTGACCGGGATCGGCGAGACCTACGGCGACGGCGGCTACCTGGAACTGGCCGAGCCCCTCGCCCGTGCCCTGCGCGGCCGCCCGGTCAGCGATGTGAACGGCCTCTTCGCGCTGGCCGACGAGGTGTGCGGCGACTCACGCGCCGCCGACGACCGGGTGGACGCGGGCGGACTGCGCGGGGTGCAGACCGCCGACAAGCTGCGGCTCTCCGTGGTCTCCGGCTTCGAGGTCGCCTGCCTGGACGCCCTCGGCAAGGCCCTCGGGCTCCCGGTGCACGCGCTGCTCGGCGGCAAGGTCCGCGACCGGGTCGAGTACAGCGCGTACCTCTTCTACCGCTGGGCCGCCCACCCGTCCGGCGGCGAACAGGACGACTGGGGAGCCGCTCTCGACCCCGCCGGTGTCGTCGCCCAGGCCCGGCGCTTCGCCCGCGACCACGGCTTCACCTCCTTCAAGCTCAAGGGCGGTGTCTTCCCGCCCGACCAGGAGATCGCCGCCGTCCGTGCCCTGGCGGAGGCCTTCCCCGGGCAGCCGCTCCGCCTGGACCCCAACGGTGCCTGGTCCGTGGAGACCTCCCTGCGCGTCGCGGAGCAGCTGGGGGACGTCCTGGAGTACCTGGAGGACCCGGCGAGCGGCACAGCGGCGATGGCGGAGGTCTCCGCGGGCACGGACCTGCCGCTCGCCACCAACATGTGCGTCACCACCCTCGCCGAGCTGCCCGAGGCCTTCGCCCGCGACGCGGTCCAGATCGTCCTCTCCGACCACCACTACTGGGGCGGACTGCACCGCACCCGCGAACTGGCCGGGATATGCCGGGCCTTCGGCGTCGGCCTCTCCATGCACTCCAACACCCACATGGGCATCAGCCTGGCCGCGATGACCCACGTCGCCGCCACCGTGCCGAACCTCGACCACGCCTGCGACAGTCACTACCCCTGGCAGACCGAGGACGTCCTCACCACCCGCCACACCTTCCAGGACGGACACCTGGCCGTCTCCGACGCCCCGGGCCTCGGCGTCGAACTGGACCGCGACCGCCTCGCGGCGCTGCACCGGCGCTGGCTGGAGGACGACGGCACGATGCGCGCCCGCGACGACGCGGCCGCCATGCGCGAGGCCGACCCGCGGTGGGTCACCCCGGCCGTCCCGCGCTGGTGACGACCGGCGCGCGGGCACTTTGCTGCCGCCCTCCACGGCGGTGACGGCCTGAGTTGCGTGGCCGACCGGCCGCGCCGATGGTCGAAGGATGAAGGCGATCAGCTACAGCAGGTACGGCTCGGCCGACGTCCTGGAGTACGGCGAGCGGCCCGACCCGAAGGTCGGCCCCGACTCGGTGCTGGTGAAGGTGCGGGCCGCCGCCGTGAACCCGGTGGACTGGAAGGCCCGCGAGGGCTACCTCCAGGCGAGCCTGGAACCCGTCTTCCCCGTCGTCCCCGGCTGGGACGTCTCCGGGGTCGTCGTGCAACCGGGCGCCGCCGTCGACGAGTTCGAGGTCGGCGACGAGGTCATCGGTTATGTGCGCGAGGACTTCCTCTCGCGCGGCACGTTCGCCGAGTACGTCGCCGCCCCCGTCCGCACCCTGGCCCGCAAGCCGCTCAGCGTGGGCTTCGAGGAGGCCGCCGGGCTGCCGCTGTGCGGGCTGACCGCCCAGCAGGTGCTCCACAAGGTGCTGAGGGTCCGGGAGGGCGAGACCGTCCTGGTGCACGCCGCCGCCGGCGGGGTCGGATCGCTCGCCGTCCAGCTCGCCCGGCACGCGGGCTGCCGCGTCATCGGGACCGCGGGCCCCCACAACCACGAGTACGTACGCCGACTCGGCGGCGAACCCGTGGAGTACGGCGACGGCCTCGCCGACCGGCTGCGGGCCATGGCCCCGGACGGCATCGACGCCGCGTTCGACACCGTCGGCGGCGAGGCGCTGCGTGTCTCCGCCGCGACGCTGGCCCCCGACGGCCGGCTCGCCTCGATCGCGGACGCCGAGGTCTTCTCCTACGGCGGGCGCTACGCCTTCGTGCGCCCCGACGCCGAGGACCTCGCACATCTGGCCGGACTGGCCGAGCAGGGCATCGTCTCCGTCCACGTGGACCGGACCTTCCCGCTGGAACAGGCCGCGGACGCCTACCGGCTCAACGAGCGGGGCCGCACCCGAGGGAAGGTCGTCGTCACCGTCGACTGGGACACCTGACCGCGCCCGCACGGATCCACGGGAGCGATCAGAACAGCATCACCGCGGCGCACACGGCCAGCACGACCGTGCAGACGGCGGCCGCCAGCGCGTGCCGCACCATCAGCGGCGCGGGCTCGGCGGCGCCCATGCCGCCGACCCGCCGGTGCGCCACCCGCAGGAACCCCAGCCAGGCCAGCAGGCCCAGCGCCAGGGCGACCGTGCCGGCCGCACCGAGCCCGGCCCGCAGCACCTGCCGGAGGGCGAGCAGCGCCACCACCGTGAAGGACAGCGTCGTACGCCGCCAGGCCAGCCGCGTCCGCTCCGGCTGGAGACCCGGATCGCGTGCCCCGCCCGTCACCGGCCCTCCCAGCCGAACAGGACCACCACCACCATCGCGACCGCCACCACCGCGACGGCCAGGCTCAGCAGGACCGGGAAGCGGGACACCGGCAGATCCTCGCCACGCCGCATCGCCCGCTCGCAGCGCACCCAGTGGTTGACGGCCCGCAGCGCGCACAGGACCCCGGCCGCCAGCAGGGCGAGCGCGAGCCCGGCCCGGACGCCCCATGCCAGGTGCGGAAGGAACTGGTCGACGGCGAATCCCCCGCCGATCAGCGCCAGCGCCGTCCGGATCCAGGCGAGGAAGGTGCGCTCGTTGGCGAGGGAGAAGCGGTAGTCGGGGGTGTCGCCCTCCTCGCGGACCCGCTGCGGCGCGAACCACAGCCGCAGCCCGCGCCCGGGGCCGCCCCGGCGGGCCGGTTCGTCCGGGCCGCCGGTACAGGGGCCCGAGTCGTTCGTCCCGCTCACGCCGTGGACCCTGCCTCCCCGGCGCGGAACGCCCGCAACCGGTGATAGGTCTCCAGCCCGTCCGGCACCCAGGTCCATTCGGGAAGCCGGCGCTCCAGCTCCGCGTCGGTCAGAAAGGTGTGCCAGGCCACCTCCTCCGCCTGCGGCCGCACCGGCAGCTCGCACCGCAGCCGGTACACGTAGGACCACCAGGTGTGCTCGGCGCTCTCGTAGAGGAACGTGAAGAGCCGCTCGGGGCGGGGGAGACCGGGGACGCCCAGCTCCTCCTCCGCCTCCCGCAGGGCGGCGTCGTCGCACGCCTCGCCCGCGCCCACGACGCCGCCGACGAACATGTCGTGGTGGGAGGGGAAGACCAGTTTCGTGGGCGTTCTGCGGTGTACGAAGATCCGGCCCTCCGGGTCCCGGGCCTCGATGAAGACGCAGCGGTGGCGCAGCCTGCGCGCGGTCGCCTCACCGCGCGGTGCCTGCCCGACGACCTCGTCGTTCTCGTCGACGATGTCCAGGATCTCGTCAGCCGGATTCATGCTCCTCATCCAACCGTTCCTCATCAGTGAGCAGGAGTGGGTCGTGCCCCCACATCCTGGCACCGCGGACATCCCGAACGGTTCCGGGTGTCCTGGTCGTCCGCGCTCTCTCCGCGTCCGGTGGCACGGATCGTGTCCGTGGTCCGTGGTCCGTGGTCCGTGGTCCGTGGTCCGTGGTCCGGGGACGCGGCGGCGGGACCCTTGACGCCCAGGGACACGCCGGTCGGTCCGGACGGTCCGATGCCTCACACGATCACTCCGGTCGTGCAGCCGTGGACCCGTGCGCGGCGTCGGTCTTGCCGGGCGGCATCGCGGGGTGCCGGCCGAGCATCACGATGCCCGTCACGATCGCGACGAGCCCCGCCGCCTGCCCGGCCAGGGCGAGCGGGTCGGTCCGTACGTGGTCGCCCAGGAAACCGATCCCGCAGACGATCCCGGCGAGCGGCTGCGCGGCGGTCAGCGGGGGCAGCGACACCCGCAGCGGGCCCGCCTCGAAGGCGCTCTGGACCATGATCAGACTGGTCACGCCCATCACGACGAGCGCGTACGGCTCCCAGCTCGTGAACAGCGAGACCCACCCCTCGTCGGTCAGCCGCAGCCCGCAGACCCGGGTCAGGGCGTCCTGGAGCCCGTACAGCAGCCCGCCCGCGAGTCCGAGCAGGGCGGGGGTCCAGGGCGCGCGCGGATGCCGGGCGAACGCGGTCAGCAGCAGCGAGAACCCGGCCACCACACCGATCACCAGCCACCGCCGCAGCGGCTGAGAGACCTCCTCCCCGCCCTGCGGCTGACCGGCCAGCAGGAACACGGCGACGCCGCAGGCCAGCAGCCAGAGCCCGCCCCAGCCCTGCCGGCCGAGCCGCTGGCCGGTCAGCCAGCGTGACAGGCTCATGGCGAAGAGCAGGTTGGTGGCCATCAACGGCTCGACCACCGACACCTCGCCCTGGCCCAGGGCGAGGGCGCCGAGGACCATGCCGCAGATCATCAGTCCGATACCGGCCAGCCAGCTCGGTACCCGCATGAGGTCGAGCAGCAACCGGGGGGAGAGGAAGTCGCCGGGCGGCGCGGTACGGGCCGCCGCCTGTTGCAGGACGAAACCGAGGCCCAGACAACACGCGGCGCCGACGGAGAACAGGACGACCAGCAAGGACACGTTTCCGACGATAGCCCCGAGGACGTACGAGATCCGTGAGGCCGTCCCGGCGGAACGGTTGACGTGGGGGCGGGCGGTGCCGAAGATCTGACGCACGAGTAACCTGGCGCCCCGCCGCCGTCCCGCCCCCCGCCCCACCGCTCCCGCATCCGCCCCCGGAGGACGAAACCCATGGCGTACGACGCTGACGTGATCGTGATCGGGGCGGGACTGGCGGGTCTGGTCGCCACCGCCGAGCTGGCCGACGCGGGACGCACGGTGATCCTGCTCGACCAGGAACCCGAGCAGTCCCTCGGCGGCCAGGCGCACTGGTCCTTCGGCGGCCTCTTCCTCGTCGACTCGCCCGAGCAGCGCCGGATGCGGATCAAGGACAGCCACGCGCTCGCCCTCCAGGACTGGTACGGCACCGCGGGCTTCGATCGCGCGGAGGACCACTGGCCGCGCAAGTGGGCCGAGGCGTACGTCGACTTCGCGGCCGGCGAGAAGCGGTCCTGGCTGCACGCCCAAGGGCTGCGGCTCTTCCCCGTCGTCGGCTGGGCCGAGCGCGGCGGTTACGACGCGGGCGGCCACGGGAACTCCGTACCCCGCTTCCACATCACCTGGGGCACCGGCCCCGGGATCGTCGCCCCCTTCGAGCGGCGGGTCCGGGCCGGGGTCGCCAAGGGCCTGGTCCAGCTGCGGTTCCGGCACCGGGTGACCGGGCTGAGCCGCACGGCCGGTGCGGCCGACACGGTCACCGGCGAGATCCTCGAACCGAGCGGCGCCGCCCGCGGCACGGCGAGCGGCCGCGAGGTCGCGGGCGCCTTCGAGCTCCGGGCCCAGGCCGTGATCGTCACCTCCGGGGGCATCGGAGGCAACCACGACCTCGTACGCGCCCAGTGGCCCGACCGGCTGGGCACCCCGCCCGAGAAGATGCTCTCCGGGGTCCCCGCCCACGTCGACGGACTGATGCTGGGCATCGCGGAGAAGGCGGGCGCCCACCACATCAACCGCGACCGGATGTGGCACTACACCGAGGGCATCGAGAACTGGAACCCGATCTGGGCCAGGCACGGCATCCGGATCCTGCCCGGACCGTCCTCCCTCTGGCTGGACGCCCGCGGCAAGCGGCTCCCGGTCCCGCTCTTCCCCGGCTTCGACACGCTGGGCACCCTCGAACACATCATGCGCTCCGGATACGGCTACACCTGGTTCGTCCTCGACCAGAAGATCATCGGCAAGGAGTTCGCCCTCTCCGGCTCCGAGCAGAACCCGGACCTGACCGGCAAGTCGGTCCGCGACGTGATCGGCCGGGCCCGCGCCGACGTCCCCGCACCGGTGAAGGCGTTCATGGACAAGGGCGCGGACTTCGTCGTGGAGAAGGACCTCGGCGCGCTGGTGAGGGGCATGAACGCGCTGACCGGTGAAGCACTGGTCGACGAGGACGAGCTGCGCCGTGAGATCACCGCCCGCGACCGGGAGATCGCCAACCCGTTCACCAAGGACCTCCAGATCACGGCGATCCGCGGAGCCCGCACCTACCTGGGCGACAAGCTGATCCGCACGGCGAAGCCCCACCGCATCCTGGACCCGGCGGCCGGCCCGCTGATCGCGGTACGGCTGAACATCCTGACCCGCAAGTCCCTGGGCGGCCTGGAGACGGACCTGTCCTCCCGCGTCCTGACGGCGGACGGCACCCCGCTGCCCGGCGTCTACGCGGCGGGGGAGGCGGCGGGCTTCGGCGGCGGCGGGGTCCACGGCTACCGCTCCCTGGAGGGCACGTTCCTGGGCGGCTGCATCTTCTCCGGCCGGGCGGCGGGCCGGGCGGCGGCCACGGCGACGGCGTAGGAGCCCGGCCGCCGCTCCGGCGGAGGCGGGCGAGGCCCGGGCGGACCCCGGGCCTCAGTCCAGCCGCTCCACCACCCGGAACCTCTCCGCCACCACCATCGTGTCGTCGTCCACCGTGAACGTCGGGTCCCCCAGCCCCTCCCGCATCTCGGCGCTGTGCCAGAACGCCTCGTGCGCCGTCCGCCACGCGGCGACCGAGGTGTACCCCTCGCCCTCGTCCAGCGCGTGCCGCAGGTCCACCGACCCGAGCGGCAGCACCCGTACCTCCGTGAGCTCGACCACCGCCACCTCCCGTCCGCCGGAGTCGATCAGCGCGGACCGTTCGCCCACCGGCGGCAGTTCCTCCCTCTCCGCCTCGTACTCCGCGAGCAGCCCGGTCGTCGACACCTTCTCCCCGCGGAGTACGGCCTCCACCAGCTGATCGCGCACCGGTCCCGGGAAGGCGAGCAGGAGCGGTTTGAGCGGTTCTCGGTTCTCCATGGCCGCAGTGTGGCACGCGTCACCTCCGCACCTTCCGCCACGTCCGTCCCGCACTCCCCGGGGCGAAGAGCTGCGCCGATGGCCGGCCCGCTCCCGATCGGCAGCCCAACTGCGCGGCGCGCCCGTGCCGTTGAGGAAAGACGGCCCTTGACGTGGAGCACTCCCTACCGCTTTGCTGTGCGCGATCAACTGCTCGCGCAGAGCAGCGAGCAGCTCGCACGTCGCGTCGAAAAGGAACCTGCGGATGTCTCCGCCTCCGCCGCCCCTGGGCCGCGCCCGCCGAAGGGGAGGGCGCTCGGACCACGCCTTCGACCCGGCCCTCGACGACAGCGAACTCGTCGACGTACGCCACCAGTTCGCCCAGGGCAGATGGACCAGGGCACGCACCCTGCTCGCCGGGACCGGCACCGACTGGGACCGGCGCGGCCACCGTGTCATGGCCCTGGCCGAGGTGCCGTCCGCCGCCGGCTGGGCCGGTGACTGGCTGCTCGCCGAGCCGGACAGCCCGGACGCCACCACACTCCTCGCCTGCGCCGGTGTCGTACGCGCCCTGCGACCGCAGGCCAAGACCGCCGAACGGGACCGGGCGCGCGAGGCATGCCGGGCCGCCGCGGCCCTGGACCCGGCCGACCCCACGCCCTGGCTCGGCCTGATGACCCTGGACCGCGCCCACGGCAGCCAGGACGACACCGGCGCGGACTTCGAGCAGATCCGTTCCCGGCACCCCGAACACCACCAGGCGCACCACCTCATGACGGCCCGGCTCTCGGAGGCGGGCTCCGGCAGCGACCCCCTCCACGAGGTCTACGACTTCGCGGCCTGGGCCGCCGAGCGGGCGCCCGCCGACTCCCCGCTGGCCGTACTGCCCGTCGTCGCGCACGCCGAGCGCTACCGCGTCCTGGCCGCCGAGGGCGGGGCCCCCGACGACCCGGCGGCTTCCGGCCACTGGAACGGGCGCCGGGCCAGGCAGGTGATGAAGGCCGCCTTCGACTGGTGGCTGGAATGGGAGCGCGAGGACCACCCCCGGTACTGCGTCGACCTCAACTTCCTCGCCCACGCCAAGGTCTGCGAGGGCCGCCCCGCCGAGGCCGCCGCCCTCTTCCACCGCATCGGCCCGCACGCGACCGCGGCCCCCTGGTCGTACTCGGGCCGCGACCCGTACCCCGCGTTCCTCGCCGCGCGCGACCACGCGCTCGGCGCCCCGTGATGCACGTTGCCTCCAACGAAGGGACCACCCCCGCCATGTCGACGGGCAGAACAGACACGAGAGAGACCGGCGGCACACCGCGCGGCACCGGCGGCATCAACACCTACAAGGGCGAGGAACGCGCCCTGCGCGCGGACCGCCTGGGCACCCCCGGTCTGCTGCTCTCGGTCCTCGCCGCCAGCGCCCCGCTGATGGTCGTCGCCGGGGTGATGCCCACCGTCTTCGGCGTCATGGGCATCGTGGGACAGCCCCTGCTCTACGTCATCCTCGGCCTCGTCCTGATGCTGTTCAGCGTCGGCTACGCGGAGATGAGCCGGCACGTCCACAACGCCGGTGCCTTCTACGCCTACATCGCCCGCGGCCTCGGCCCGACCGCCGGTGCGGGTGCCTCGCTCGTCGCCCTGGTCGCCTACAGCGCCATGCAGGTCGGCATCTACGGCATCCTCGGCTTCGAGGTCTCCGGACTCTTCGCCACGTACCTCGACATCGAGCTGCGGTGGTGGATCCCGGCCCTCGTCGCGGTGGGCGTCGTCGGTGTACTCGGCTGGCTGAAGATCGATCTCAACGCCAAGGTGCTGGGCGTGCTGCTCGTCATCGAGTGCGCCCTGGTCGTCATCTTCGACATCGCCGCCGTCGGCAAGCCGGGACCCGAGGGCCTGTCCCTGCACGCCTTCAACCCGGACACCCTCACCGGAGCCGGGCTGGGCACCGCGCTCTGCTTCTGCATCGCCGCCTTCGTCGGCTTCGAACAGGCCCCGGTGTACGCCGAGGAGACCAGTCGCCCGCAGATCGTCGTCTCCCGGGTGATGTTCCTGGCCGTCGGCTACGCGGCGCTCTTCCTGGCCATCAGCTCCTGGGCCCTGACCGTCGCGGCCGGCCCCGGCTTCATCGCGGACACCTCGCTGAAGGAGGGGCCGGGCATGCTGTTCGGCCTCACCGAGGACCGGCTCGGCACCACGTTCACCGACGTCCTGCACGTGCTGTTCGTCACCGGCATGTTCGCCGCGCTGCTCAGCTTCCACAACGTGGTCGCCCGTTACGCCTTCGCGATGGGACGTGAGGGGCTGCTGCCCGCCGCGTTCGGCCGGACCAACAAGGCCAGCGGCGCGCCCGCCACCGGGTCCGTGCTCCAGTCCGCGGTGTCCGCCGTCGTCGTGCTGGCCTTCGCCCTCACCGACGACGGCCCGGTCGGCGACCCCACCGCCCCGGTCCTCCACCTCTTCACCTGGATGGGCAACGTCGGGGCCCTCGGGGTGATCGTCCTGATGGCGGCGGCCTCGTTCGCCGTCATCGCCTTCTTCGTACGCCGCGGCGCCGGCCGTGCCCAGGCCGCCCGGCTCGTCTGCTCCGGGCTCGCCGGGCTCGCCCTGCTGGCGATCGCCGTGTTCACGGTGCGGGACTTCGACGTACTCGTCGGCTCGGGCCCCGGCTCCGTACTGAACTGGCTGCTGCCGGGCGTCATCGTCCTCGCCCTGGTCGCCGGCCTGGTGTACGGGGCGGTGCTGCGCTCCACCAAACCGCAGGTGCACGCCCGGATCGGGCTCGGCAACGAGGCGTTCCAGCTGGAGAAGGCGGCGGAGGACACCGCGTCGGCCCCGCGCTGACCCGGCCCCGGACGCGGATCACCCGCGGTCCCCCGGGCGGGGGCCGCGGGTGATCCGCGTCGTCGGCCGGGCCGGCCGTCCGGTCAGAACAACAGGGACAGCAGCAGGATGAAGACCAGCGAGACGACCGAGATGATGGTCTCCATCACCGACCAGGTCTTCACGGTCTGTCCGACGTCCATGCCGAAGTACTCCTTCACCAGCCAGAACCCCGCGTCGTTGACGTGGCTGAAGAAGAGCGAGCCCGCGCCGACGGCGAGGACCAGCAGCGCCGCCTCCGGGGTGGACATGTCCGCCGCGAGCGGGGCGACCAGACCGGCCGCCGAGATGGTGGCCACCGTCGCCGAGCCCGTCGCCAGCCGGATCGCGACGGCGATCAGCCAGCCGAGCAGCAGCGCCGGGATCGACCAGTCCTCGGAGAAGTCCAGGATCATCTCGCCGACACCGGCGTCGATGAGGGTCTGCTTGAAACCGCCGCCCGCGCCCACGATCAGGAGGACACCCGCGATCGGGGCGAGCGACTTCTCGACGGTGGTGGAGAGCCGGCCCCTGGTGAACCCGGCGGCCCGTCCCAGCGTGAACATGCCGACCACGACGGCCGCCAGAAGGGCGACCAGCGGCGAGCCGATGACGTCGGTGACCTTCTGGACGCCGTTCTCGGGGTCGTCCACGACGATGTCGACCAGTGCCTTGACGAGCATCAGCACGACCGGCAGCAGGATGGTCGCCAGGGTCGCGCCGAAGCTCGGACGGCGGTCCAGGTCCTCGGACGGGCGCTGCGGGACCATCTTCTCCGGTGCCTCGATGTCCACCCAGCGGGCGGCGTACCGGGAGAAGACCGGGCCCGCGAGGATCACGGTCGGAACGGCGACCACGACCCCGAGTGCCAGGGTGACGCCCAGGTTGGCGCCGAGCGCGTCGATCGCGACCAGCGGGCCGGGGTGCGGCGGGATCAGCCCGTGCATCACGGACAGGCCGGCGAGCGCCGGGATGCCGATCCGCATCAGGGAGTAGTTGCCGCGCTTGGCGACCAGCAGCACCACCGGGATCAGCAGCACGATGCCGACCTCGAAGAACAGCGGAAGCCCGATGATCGAGGCGATCAGCACCATCGCCCACGGCATCGCCCGCCCGCTCGCCTTGGCGAGGATCGTGTCGACGACCTGGTCCGCGCCGCCGGAGTCGGCGAGCAGCTTGCCCAGGATCGCGCCGAGCGCGATGAGCACACCGACACCGGCGACGGTCGAACCGAGGCCCGAGGTGAAGCTGGCGATCGTCTTGGCGGGCGCGGCCCCGGCGAACGAGCCGAGCGCCAGCGAGCCGATGGTCAGCGCGAGGAACGCGTGGACCTTGAGCTTCGTGATGAGCAGGACGATGACGGCGATGCCCGCCAGTACGGCGATGCCCAGCTGTGCGTTACCTGCCGATGTGATGGGTTCGACGGCATCCGCTGCCAGCATCTCGACGCTGAGACCGGTCACGGTGGTGATCCTTAGTTCTCGAGCCGGCGCAGCGCGGCGACGGCCCGGTCGGTTATTTCCTCAGGGGTGCCGGACACGTCCACGGCGACACCGGCCTCGTCCTCCCGCAGCGGCTGCAGGGTGGCGAACTGCGAGTCGAGCAGGGCGGTCGGCATGAAGTGGCCCTTGCGGTCCGCCATGCGGCGTTCGATGAGGGCCCGGTCGCCGGTCAGATGGAGGAAGACGGCACCGGGCGCCTCGGCCCGCAGCCGGTCGCGGTAGGCCCGCTTGAGCGCGGAGCTGCTGACGACCCCGCCGAGTCCCGCCCTGCCGTGCGCCCACTGCCCGATGGCGTCCAGCCAGGGCCAGCGGTCGGCGTCCTCCAGCGGCGTACCCGCCGACATCTTGGCGATGTTGGCGGGCGGATGGAAGTCGTCGCCCTCGGCGTAGGGAACGCCGAGTGCGGCGGCGAGCAGGGGGCCGATCGTGGTCTTGCCGGTCCCTGCCACGCCCATCACCACGACGACGTGGGGGGTGCTCATTGGTGCCTCGCTGTCTTCTTCGACATCGGTCCGTCGCGCTACTGAAACCCATTACGTACGACTTATTCAAGAGGGTGTGACATAAACGTCTTACTTTTCCGCTACCCGGGCCGCACCGTAGGCTGTGGCCGTGACCGCACGGAGCCAGGGACTGCATACGCGTGTGCTGGACACCCTGGGACGGGAGATCTCCTCCGGCGACTTCCCCCCGGGGTCCGTCCTACGCACCGACGAACTCGCCCAGCGCTTCGAGGTCTCCCGCACGGTCGTCCGCGAAGTGGTCCGCGTCCTGGAGTCGATGCATCTGGTCGAGTCCCGCCGCCGGGTCGGCGTGACCGTGCGGCCCACCGAGGAGTGGAACGTCTACGACCCCCAGGTCATCCGCTGGCGGCTGGCCGGCGCCGACCGCCCCCGGCAGTTGCGCTCCCTGACCGTGCTGCGGTCCGCGATCGAGCCGGTCGCCGCAGGGCTCGCCGCCCGCAACGCCACCCCCGAGCAGTGCGCCGCGCTCACCGAGTGCGCGCTCGGCATGGTCGCCACCTCGCGCGGCCAGCAGCTGGAGGGATATCTCCGGCACGACATCGCCTTCCACCGGATCGTGCTCAACGCCTCCGGCAACGAGATGTTCGCCCGGCTCGGCGACGTCGTCGCCGAGGTCCTGGCCGGCCGCACCCACCACCAGGTGATGTTCGAGGACCCCGACCCCGCCGCCGTCACCCTGCACGTCCGTCTCGCCGAGGCCGTCCGCGAGGGCGCCGCCGCCGACGCCGAGCGGCTGACCAAGGAGATCGCGGTAGGCGCCCTGCACGAACTCGACGTGCTGGCGCCTTGAGGACCCCGCCCGCCCCGGTACGGTGGTCGTTCGATCTTCGGAGAGACCGCAACGGTCGGGATGGGAGTCCGCGTCATGGCGCAGCAGGTACAAGGGGTCATCGCGCCGGGTAGGAACGAGCCGGTGCGGGTGGAGACGATCCTCGTGCCGGACCCGGGACCCGGTGAGGCCGTGGTCAGGATCCAGGCGTGCGGCGTCTGCCACACCGACCTGCACTACAAGCAGGGCGGCATCAACGACGACTTCCCGTTCCTCCTCGGCCACGAGGCCGCGGGCGTCGTGGAGTCGGTCGGCGACGGCGTCACCGACGTCGCCCCGGGCGACTTCGTCGTCCTCAACTGGCGTGCGGTGTGCGGCCAGTGCCGGGCCTGTCTGCGCGGCCGCCCCTGGTACTGCTTCGACACCCACAACGCGAAGCAGAAGATGACCCTCCTGGACGGCACGGAGCTCTCCCCGGCCCTGGGCATCGGCGCGTTCGCCGAGAAGACCCTCGTCGCCGCCGGCCAGTGCACCAAGGTCGACCCCGAGGTCTCCCCGGCCGTCGCCGGACTGCTCGGCTGCGGCGTCATGGCCGGCATCGGCGCCGCCATCAACACCGGCCAGGTCGGCCGGGGCGACTCCGTCGCCGTCATCGGCTGCGGAGGTGTCGGCGACGCCGCGATCGCCGGGGCCCGGCTGGCCGGCGCGGCGAAGATCATCGCGGTGGACATCGACGACCGCAAGCTGGAGACGGCGAAGACGATGGGCGCCACCCACACCGTCAACTCCCGTACCGGTGACCCGGTCGAGGCGATCCGCGCCCTCACCGACGGCAACGGCGCCGACGTCGTCATCGAGGCGGTCGGCCGCCCGGAGACGTACAAGCAGGCCTTCTACGCCCGCGACCTCGCGGGTACCGTCGTCCTCGTCGGTGTGCCCACGCCCGAGATGCAGCTGGAGCTCCCGCTCCTCGACGTGTTCGGCCGCGGCGGCTCCCTCAAGTCCTCCTGGTACGGCGACTGCCTGCCCTCCCGCGACTTCCCGATGCTGATCGACCTGCACCAGCAGGGCCGCCTCGACCTCGGCGCTTTCGTCACCGAGACCATCGGGATCGGCGACATCGAGCAGGCGTTCGGCCGGATGCACGACGGCGACGTCCTGCGCTCGGTGGTGGTCTTCTGATGACCGCCCGCATCGACCACCTGGTCACCTCCGGCACCTTCGCCCTCGACGGCGGCGAGTGGGACGTCGACAACAACGTCTGGATCGTCGGCGACGACACCGAGGCGGTCGTCATCGACGCCGCCCACGACGCCGCCGCGATCACGGCGGCGCTCGGCGGACGTACCCTGCGCGCGATCATCAGCACCCACGCGCACAACGACCACATCGACGCCGCCCCGGCCCTGGCCGACGCCACCGGCGCCCCGATCCTGCTGCACCCGGACGACCTGCCGCTGTGGCGGCAGACCCACCCGGACCGTGCCCCCGACGCCGAACTGGCCGACGGACAGGAGCTGGAGGTCGCGGGCGTCCGCCTGAAAGTCCTGCACACCCCGGGGCACGCACCCGGCGCGGTCTGCCTCTACGCCCCGGAGCTGAACACCGTCTTCACCGGCGACACCCTCTTCCAGGGCGGGCCGGGCGCCACCGGGCGGTCGTTCTCGCACTTCCCGACGATCGTCGACTCCATCAGGGGCCGCCTGCTCTCGCTCCCGCCGGACACCGTCGTACGCACCGGACACGGCGGCTCCACCACCGTCGGCGCGGAAGCCCCGCACCTTCAGGAGTGGATCGCCCGGGGTCACTGACCGGCGGGGCGGAGGTCACCGGTCCGGCCACTCGGAGAGCCGCAGCCCGCTCTCGAAGCGGTGCGGCCGGCCGGTGACCGGATCGGTGAACTCCAGCACCCGGGCCAGCAGTTGCAGAGGGCGCGTGTAGTCCTCCCCGCCCGGTTCCGGCTCGGGCAGCACCGCAGGGTAGACCGGGTCGTGGACGAGCGGCAGCCCCAGCGCGTTCATGTGGACCCGCAGCTGGTGGGTGCGCCCGGTCGCGGGCAGCAGGCGGTAGCGGCCGAGGCCCGCCCGGTGCTCCAGCAGCTCGATCCGGCTCTCGCTGTTCGCCTCGCCCGGCTCCACCCGGGCGGCCATGACCCCGCGCTCCTTGACGATCCGGCCGCGTACGGTGCGGGGGAGCGCCACCTCGGGGTCGTACGGCGCAACCGCCTCGTACTCCTTGCGCACCAGCCGGTCCCGGAACAGCGTCTGATAGGCGCCCCGCTCCTCGGGCCGCACGACGAAGAGCACCAGCCCCGCGGTCAGCCGGTCCAGCCGGTGGGCGGGCTGGAGCTCCGCGATCCCCAGGTGAGCGCGGAGCCGGGCCACCGCGGTCTCGGTGATGTGCCGGCCGCGCGGTGTGGTGGCCAGGAAGTGCGGCTTGTCCGCCACCACGACGTGCTCGTCCCGGTGGACCACCCCCACCGGGAACGGCACCGGCGCCTCGGGCGCGAAGTCCCGGTGGAACCAGAGATGCCGCCCGGCGGTGTACGGCTCGTCGGCGCCCACCGCCACGCCGTCCGCGCCGACGAACCGGCCCTCGGCCAGCATGGCCTCCACCCGCCCGGCGCCGATCGCACCCCCGAAGCGGTCGAGCAGATGATCACGGACGGTCGGCCACGCCCCGACGGGGTCCTGGGGCAACCGCACCCGCACCGGGTCGACACCGGAGCGCTGCGGCAGCGGGGCGGCGGGGGGCTTGGCCCGTCCTCTCATCGCGTCGGCCTTTCTCGCCGGTGGGAGAACCCGGGGGCCGGGGGCAACGGGCCCGGACATGCAAAAAACCCCAGATCGACTGGGGTTCTCGCTGGTGTCCGAGGGGGGACTTGAACCCCCACGCCCGATAAAGGGCACTAGCACCTCAAGCTAGCGCGTCTGCCATTCCGCCACCCGGACAAGGTGTCTGTCTCGCGGGCCCTGGCCCGTTCCGACGTGGAAAACCATAGCAAACATTCGGGGGTGCTCGATCACGCCCCCGGTCCCCGCGGCCGGGGGCCCGGGGCGTGTGAAGGGCGGATGTCGGGTGGCGGACGGTCTTGGGTGCGCGGGGGCAGGCGCGCGAGGATGAGGGCAAGCACCACCGCGACAGTGGAAGGAAACAGCGTGAGCGAGAGCAGCACGGCCGGGACCGTCTCCGGCGGATCCGCCGAGAATGAGGTCGTGGACCTCTGTCGTGACCTGATCCGGATCGACACCAGCAACTACGGCGACCACTCCGGTCCCGGTGAGCGGCTCGCGGCGGAGTACATCGCCGAGAAGCTCGCCGAGGTCGGGCTGGACCCGAAGATCATCGAGTCGCACAAGGGCCGGGCCTCCACCGTGGCCCGTATCGAGGGCGAGGACCCGTCCAAGCCCGCCCTGCTGATCCACGGGCACACCGACGTGGTGCCGGCGAACGCGGCGGACTGGACGCACGACCCGTTCTCCGGGGAGATCGCGGACGGATGCGTATGGGGCCGTGGCGCGGTCGACATGAAGGACATGGACGCGATGACCCTCGCGGTCGTCCGCGAGCGCATGCGCACCGGCCGCAAGCCCCCGCGCGACATCGTGCTGGCCTTCCTCGCGGACGAGGAGGCGGGCGGCACGTTCGGCGCCCGCCACCTCGTCGACCACCACCGGGATCTCTTCGACGGCGTCACCGAGGCGATCGGCGAGGTCGGCGGCTTCTCGTTCACCGTCAACGAGAACCTGCGGCTCTACCTGGTGGAGACCGCGCAGAAGGGCATGCACTGGATGCGGCTGACCGTGGACGGCACCGCCGGTCACGGCTCCATGACCAACGACGACAACGCGATCACCGAGCTCTGCGAGGCCGTCGGACGGCTGGGGCGGCACACCTGGCCGGTCAGGGTCACCAAGACCGTCCGGTCCTTCCTCGACGAGCTGTCCGACGCGCTGGGCACCCCGCTCGACCCGGAGGACATGGAGGCCACGCTCGCCAAGCTCGGCGGGATCGCCAAGATGATCGGCGCCACCCTGCGCAACTCGGCCGCGCCCACCATGCTCGGCGCCGGCTACAAGGTCAACGTGATCCCGGGGCAGGCCACCGCCCACGTGGACGGCCGCTTCCTGCCCGGCCACGAGGAGGAGTTCCTCGCCGACCTCGACCGGATCCTCGGGCCCCGGGTGAAGCGCGAGGACGTGCACGGCGACAAGGCGCTGGAGACGAGCTTCGACGGGTCCCTCGTGGACGCCATGCAGCTCGCGCTGAAGGCCGAGGACCCGATCGCCCGCGCCGTGCCCTACATGCTCTCGGGGGGGACGGACGCCAAGTCCTTCGACGACCTGGGCATCCGCTGCTTCGGCTTCGCGCCGCTCAAGCTGCCGCCGGAGCTGGACTTCGCCGGGATGTTCCACGGCGTGGACGAGAGGGTTCCGGTGGACGGCCTGACCTTCGGCGTTCGCGTGCTCGACCGGTTCATCGACCATTCCTGAGCGCACCGGCGGGCGGATTCGCCAGTGTGTACGTGCATAACCAGAACGAGTGAAAGGGGCGATTCGCTCGTAGCCCCGTCACTCCCTCCTCGTTACAGGTGATGCGGTCCGCGGCTGGGACCGCACTTACCAACCAGGAGGAATAATGATCAAGAAGGTCGTCGCCATCGCGGCTGCCACCGGTGGTCTCGTGCTCGCGGGTGCGGGCATGGCTTCCGCCGACGCCGGTGCCCAGGGTGCCGCCATCGGCAGCCCCGGCGTGCTCTCGGGCAACGTCGTCCAGGTCCCGATCCACGTCCCGGTCAACGTCTGCGGCAACACCATCGACGTCATCGGGCTGCTGAACCCCGCCTTCGGCAACGTCTGCATCAACGACTGACGTCGAACGTCAACCCGTAAGGGTGTGAGTCCGGTCGGCCCCGGAGTGCGCGCCATGCACTCCGGGGCCGCTGGGCATTCGGCCCCGCACGGTTGTGCCGGGGGGTATTTCGAAAGCCAGAAGGCAGGAAAGCAACCTATGCGACAGGTCACACGTAAAGGCCTGATCACGATGGCGGCGGCGGGCGGCGTGCTCGCGCTCGGCGGGGGGTACGCACACGCGGACGCGGGTGCGGCGGGCGGTGCCACCAATTCGCCGGGCGTGCTCTCGGGGAACTCGATCCAGGTCCCGGTCGACGTCCCCGTCAACGTCTGCGGTAATTCCGTCAACGTCGTCGGCGCGCTCAATCCCGTGAGCGGAAACGACTGCGGAAACGGATCGGCACAGGCCGGGCACACGTCGGCCGACGCCGGACACGGACCGGCGGACGCCGACCGCACACAGACCTCGGACGAGGGCTCCGGGTCCGGTCACAGCTCCGCGGACCAGGGGTCCGGCAGCCACGCGGCCGGATACGACGAGGCGCGCGACAACGGCGAGGGGACCGGCAGGCACCGCGCGTCCGGCGCCTCGGCCCAGGGCGAGGCGACGGGCTCACCCGGCATCCTCTCCGGCAACCAGGTGCAGGTGCCGGTCTCCGTGCCCCTGAACGTCTGCGGCAACGGCATCAGCGTCGGCGGACTGCTCAACCCGGTCTTCGGCAACGGCTGCGAGAACGAGTCCGAGCCGGTCGTCCCCGAGGCCCCGCCGGCGCCTCCCGCACCGGAGAAGCCGGCCGAGACGCCGCCGCAGCCGCACGCACCCGAGCCCCAGCTCGTGCCGGGCCAGGAACTGGCCCACACCGGTGCGGGCGGGCTCGACGTGCTGATCCCGGCGAGCGCCGGAATGCTGCTGGCGGGCGCGGGCGCGGTCCTCTACCGGCGGTCACGCAGCGCCGCGTAACGCCACCACGGCATCGCCGTGCGGTACGTCGAAAGGAGCGGGTCCCGCGGTCGCGGGGCCCGCTCCCCGCTACCAGGTCGCCCGGAGCTGGCGGATGATCCGGCGCCGTAGCCGCACCCTGCGGCTGCCGTCGAGGCGCAGCGTCAGTCGGTCCAACTCCCAGTGCCCGTACTCGGCATGGTCGGTCAGCAGGCGGGTCGCGTCCTTGCGGGAGACCCCGCGGGGCACGTACACGTCGATAAATTCGTATTCCGGCATCGCATCTATTGTGCGGGCAGAGCCCCGGTACGGATAGCGTCTGCACTATGTCTGATGCTGCGCAGCCCACCGCTGCCGAGGTACGCGCCGCCGCCGATGCAGTCAAAACCGCGCTCGACCGCCACCTCGAGGCCGTCGAACGCCGTACCGGGGACGACGATCCAGCCGTTTACGAGGCTTTCAACGCACTGGCCGCCGCCGCCGAGGTCTACGACGAACTCCTCTACGACCGTTACGACGAGGTCACGCCCTTCGAGATCCCCGGCGCGGACGACTCCCTGCCGCCGTACGCCGGTCCGGAGGAGCCGCACGCCCTCAGCGTGCTGATCAGGCGTGACTACGCGGTGGCGGAGCCCCAGCGGCTCCTCGCCCAGGCACAGCGCCTCGCCGACCTCGACCCGGACCAGCCGGACGGCACCGCCGTGCCGGTGGTCGGGGTCAGTGTGCACGCCGCTCTCGGGGTGCTCTTCGGTGAGTACGAGGCGGACGAGATCGCCTCCCGGCACAAGGAGTTCGGACTGGAGGAGGGGGACTCCACGCTCTGGGTCTCGGCGGTGGACGAGCTCCCCGAGCCGGGGGAGTGGCTGGGGGCGCCGTTCGAGGACGCCGACCCCTCGTCGGTGGTGTGCCGCTTCGACGTCAGCGCGGTCTTCGACGACGACGAGGACACCGACGCGGACGGCACGGCACAGCGCCGCGTCTGATCCCGTGCCGTCCCGGCTCCGGTGCGCGACGCGGCGGGAGGCCGGTGCGGTCCGTCGCGCGGCACCGGGCCGACGGACCGCACCGGCGCGCTACACCTGGGTGGCGTCCGGCACCGGCAGTGCCTCCAGCAGGGGGCGGAGCCTGGTCGTCCGCTCCTGGACCGGGATCTCGGCCACCGCGCGCGGCAGGGCCTGGTCCACGCCGTGCACCACGGACAGATGCCGCTCACCACGGCTGAACGCGGTGCAGACCCAGGGCCGGCTCAGCCCCGGGGCCGCGTCACCCGGCAGCACGACGACCACGGCGGGCCAGCGCATCCCGGCCGCCTGATGGGCGCTGAGCGCCCAGCCGAGCCGGACGGAGGACTCCACCGCGTCCGGGCGCACGACGACGGACGTCCCCGAGCAGTCCAGGCGCAGGCCCTCGGCGTCGGCCGACACCACCGTCCCGGGCACCACCCTCCCCGGAGCGGGCACATGGACCACCCGGTCACCGGGGTCGAAGCCGCCGAACCGTCCGGGCCCCGGGTTGAGCCGCTGCTTCAGCGCCGCGTTCAGCGCCGTGGTGCCGGCCGAGCCCCCGTGCCCGACCGTGACGACCTGGGTGTCGGACGGCGGTACGCCGATGGCGCGCGGTACCGAGTCGGCGACCAGTTGCACCGTGCGGTGGACCGCCTCGCCCGCGTCCCGGACGGGCACGATCACGACCTCCTTGCCGGGGGCCTCGACCTGGTGGAGCTCCCCGATACCGATGCCCGAGACCAGCTCGCCGATCGGGCCCGGGTCGGGGGTGCGCGACACCACCACCGGGCAGGCGCGCGCGGCGAGCACGTCCGCGAAGACCCGCCCGGCACCGGCCGAGCCGAGCACCCCGGGGTCACCGCTGAGCACCAGCCGGGTGCCGTCGGCGAGTGACTCCACGAGCATCGCGCCCGCCTCCACGTCGAGCTGCGGGGCGTCCAGCACCACCAGCAGATCGACGGCGAGCGCGCCGTCCGCGTCCCGGCCGGGACCGGCCGCACCGGAGAGCAGATCGGCCAGGACGACGGCGGACGCCGGATCGCCGACGGCATCGGCCAGCCTGCGCATCCCGTCCGCGCTGTGGGCGCTCCCCACGGCCCGCAGCCCGAGGGCGCGGGCGGCGGCGATCAGGGCGGCGGGTTCGGCACGGGCGCTCTCGCCGCCGCTGTGGGCGACCAGCCCGGCGGCCGCGGTCGCACGGATCAGCTCGGCGGCCGACGGGGAGGGAGCGGCAGCGGCGGCGTCGGACCAGTCGGCGGCCTTCTCGCAGGTGTTGAGGATGCGGGCCAGGCCGTCGGCGAGGGCCTCCTCGGCCAGGGCGTACCGGTCGAGCCCCAGCAGGACCGTCACCGGCTCCTGGTCGCCCTGTGCGCCGTCGGCGCCCTGGGCGGCGTCGGCGGTGTCCTCCTCGTCGGCGCTCCCGGCCTCCCCGGCGTCCGCCGCGTCCAGGCCGTCCTGGAAGACCAGGACGACGCCTTCGGCGACGGCGTGCTGCACGGCCGCCTCGGGATCGGTCACCGCGAGCCCGGCGAGCGCCGCCCGGACCTCCGTGGCGTCCAGCGCGGTGTGGCCCCGCAGGGCACCCCGCTCCAGCAGCCATCCCACCAGTGCGGCCGTGCGCCGCCCGTCGTCCGGACCGCACTCGGCACCGAGCAGGGCGCGGGCGAAGCCGTCGGCCTGCTCCGGGCGTACGCCGGGTACGGACAGCAGCTGCCACGGGTCCTCGACCAGGAGGTCCGCGGCCTGCTCGCCGAGGGTGGTGGCCGCCGCCTGCGCCAGCGACGCGGGGGCACCGCCCCGGGTGAGCACCGCCGCCACCGCGTCCGCCGCCTCGGGGGAGGCGGACCGCGCGGCGGGCGCGGTGGCGGACCCGGGAGGCCGCACCGGCGCGGGTGCGGCCGCCGGTGCCGCCCGGCGGGGGGCCGGGGCGGCCGCGGGGGAGTCGAAGAAGGCCGTGGCCGGCTTCTCGCCGCTCTCCACGGCCCGCACGGCGGCGAGGAGGTCGGCGGCGGGGCCGCTCAGCTTCGCCCCGGCGGCGACGGGTCCTTCCTTCTGCGCCTTGCGCCTCTCGATCCGCTCCCGCAGCTCCCGCTGCGCGGCCAGCTCAGCCTCGGCCTCCGACAACACGGGGGCCTCGGCGGCCTCCGGGGTCCCGGGGGCGGCCCCGGCCTCCGGTGTCGCCTCAACGGGGTCTCCGGCCGCCTCCGGGGCGTCGTCCGGGACCGTCCCGGAGGCGGCCCGTTCCGTCGTCCGTGCGCCGTCAGGGACGCTCCCGCTGTCCGGGCCGTCTTCGCCGCCGGGCGCGTCGGCGGAGGCGGCGGCCTCCTCGCCGGCCTCGCGGACCTCGTCGTTCTCGGCCGCGGGGTCCGGGGTCTCTCCCCGGTCAAGCGCAGTCACAGCGTGCTCCAGTCCTGGTCGGGATAACGGTGCACGGGCGCCGACACGTCGTCGAGCGCCTGGCAGATCTCGTCAGGAAGACTAAGCGCCTCCACTGACAACGCCTCGGTCAGCTGTTGTGCGTTGCGCGCGCCGACGACCGGGGCGGCCACTCCGGGGCGGTCCCGGATCCAGGCGAGCGCGACGTGCAGGGCCGTCGTCGCCAGACCGTCCGCCGCCGTCGCCACGGCGTCCACGATCCTGCTCGCCGCGTCGTCGAGGTACGGCTCGACGAACGGGGCCAGCACCTCCGAGGCGCCGCGCGAGTCGGACGGCGTGCCGGTGCGGTACTTGCCGGTCAGCACCCCGCGCCCCAGCGGGGACGACGGCAGCAGTCCCACCCCCAGGTCCAGTGCCGCCGGGAGCACCTCCCGCTCCACGCCCCGCTGCAACAGGGAGTACTCCATCTGGGTGCTCGCCAGCCGGGTCCGCACCCCGGGCGAGGCGAGCTGCCAGGTCGCGGCCTTCGCGAGCTGCCAGCCGCTGAAGTTCGACACGCCCGCGTAGCGGACCCGGCCCGACGACACCGCCAGGTCCACGGCCTGCAAGGTCTCCTCCAGCGGTGTCACCGAGTCGAAGGCGTGGATCTGCCACAGGTCGACGTAGTCCGTGCCGAGCCGCTCCAGGGACGCGTCCAGCGCCGCGAGGAGGTGGCCGCGCGATCCGTCGAAGCGGCGGTAGGGGTCCGGCACGCTTCCGGCCTTCGTGGCGATGACCAGATCCTCCCGCGGCACCAGGCTGTCGACGAGCCGCCCGAGGAGGTGCTCGGCCTCCCCGCCGCCGTACACGTCGGCGGTGTCGACGAGCGTGCCGCCCGCGTCCCAGAAGACCTTCAGCTGTTCGGCGGCGTCGTGCTCGTCGGTGTCCCGGCCCCAGGTGAGGGTGCCGAGCCCGATCCGGGACACGCGAAGGCCGGTGCGGCCGAGATGCCTCTGCTCCATGGGCGCTGAGATTACTGGCCGGGACCGCACGGGGGTGAGGGCCTGTGGACAACCACACGTCGCGCGAGGGGGCCTGCCGCATCCCGGTCGGCCGCGCTAGAGTCCGGTTCGTACGTACGTTACTGATCGGTAGAGGGAGCGTGACCATGCGGCTCGGCATCAATCTCGGTTACTGGGGAGCCGGTATGGACGGGGACAATCTCGCCGTCGCCCAGGAGGCGGACCGCCTCGGCTACGACGTCTGCTGGGCGGCCGAGGCCTACGGATCCGACGTACCGACCGTGCTGTCCTGGGTCGCCGCGCAGACCGAGTCCATCGACGTCGGCTCCGCCATCATGCAGATCCCGGCCCGCCAGCCCGCGATGACGGCCATGACCGCCGCCACCCTCGACTCGCTCTCCGGCGGCCGCTTCCGCCTCGGCCTCGGGGTGTCGGGCCCGCAGGTCTCCGAGGGCTGGTACGGCGTCCAGTTCGACAAGCCGCTGGCCCGCACCCGTGAGTACGTCGAGATCGTGCGCAAGGCGATGTCCCGGGAGCGCCTGTCGTACGAGGGCGAGCACTGGACGCTGCCGCTGCCGGACGGCCCCGGCAAGCCCATCAAGCTCACGGTCCACCCGCAGCGCGAGCACATCCCGCTCTACATCGCCGCCATCGGGCCGAAGAACCTGGAGCAGACCGGCGAGATCGCCGACGGGGCGCTGCTGATCTTCCCGTCCGCCGACCACCTCGAGGACACCGCGGTCAAGCACCTGCGCGCCGGGCGCGAGAAGGCCGGCAGGACCATGGACGGCTTCGACGTCTGTCCGACGCTGCCGCTCGCGGTCGGCGAGGACGTCAAGGGCCTCGCCGACATGTTCCGCCCCTACACCGCGCTGTACGTCGGCGGCATGGGCAGCCGCAAGCAGAACTTCTACAACAACCTCGCCCAGCGCATGGGCTACGAGAAGGAAGCCGCCGAGATCCAGGACAAGTACCTGTCCGGCGACAAGAGCGGCGCGGCCGCCGCGGTCCCGCACGAGCTCATCGACCGCACCACCCTGCTCGGCCCCGTCGAGCGCATCGCCGACCGGATGCAGGCCTACGCCGCCGCCGGTGTCACCACGCTGACGCTGGCCCCGGCCGGCTTCACCCTGGACGAGCGGCTCGCCGCCCTGCGGGCCGGAACCGACGCCCTGGAGCGCTCCGGTCTCGCCGCCTGACCCGGGGCGCGTCCGGACAGCACCACGGCCGTGGTGGGGGCTCGGGGGTCCTCCCCGCCACGGCCGTCACCCGGGACAACGCGCCGGGCGCCGCACGGTTACGCCCGGTCCCCCCGGCGGCCCCGTTCGCGTTGCCTACCGCCCGGTACCGAATTTGACTGTCGCTCCGCGGACACCGGTGCGAAAGGCGGCAGTGATGCTCTCGGCGAAGAGTCTGTTCCAGGAGATCCTCGACAACGACGACGCGTTCCGCCTGTTCTGCTCGATCGCCGCCGGCGGAGAGGCCCAGGGAGGCTGGGAGAACGGCCGGATCGCCGCCCTCGTCCCCGCGGGCCTGCGCGAACTCGGCCCCAAGATCGCCCGGCACGGAGCCGACGAGGACAAACACGGCCGGATCTTCAACGCGCTGCTCAAGCAGCGCGGACTGATGCCCGCCCAGGTGCCCCTGGAGACCGACTACACGCTGCTCCTGGAGCGCCGGGGCATCGGTCTCGCCCACGACCGGCTCAGCCGCGAGGTACCGCTCACCGAGCGGGACGTCATCGTCTACCTGTCCCACAGCCGGGTCACCGAACAGCGCGCCTCCGAGCAGATGAGGCTGCTGCTGCGGCTCTTCGGGGACCACCCCGCCCTGGGGCGCGCGGTGAGGATGATCTCCCGGGACGAGGACAACCACCTCGCCTACTGCCACGAGGAGCTGCTCCGCCTCGCCGCCGCCGGGCACGGCCGCACCATCCACGCGGTCCTGCGGGAGTGCGCCCTGGCCGAGATCCGGGTCTACCGGGACGTCGGTCTCGCCGTGATGCGCCACATGGGAGCCGTGCTGCGCTGGCCCCGCCCCAAGGCGGCCCTGCTGGCCGCCGGGATCCACGCGACGTACGTGTACGAGCGGCTGGGCGGCTGGCGGCGCATGGTGAGCCTCCGCCAGCCCGCCCGGCGCGACGCGCTGGGCACCCCGCCGGTGCCGGAGGCGGAGTATGCCTGAGGGGCGCTACAGCCACCCGCGGTGCTTGAACTGGCGGTACAGGCCGAAGACCGCGAGGGCCATCAGCGCGATCACCGCCGGATAGGACCACACCCAGTCCAGCTCCGGCATGTGCTCGAAGTTCATGCCGTAGATCCCCGCGACCATGGTCGGTACGGCGGCCATGGCCGCCCACGCCGAGATCTTCCGCATGTCGTCGTTCTGCCGCACGCCCACCTGTGCCAGGTGCGCCGAGAGAATGTCCGAGAGCAGCCGGTCCAGCCCCTCCACGTGCTCGTTGGCGCGTGTCAGGTGGTCGCTCACGTCCCGGAAGAACGGCCGTGAGTGGGCGTGGACGAACGGAACCCCCGCGCTCGCCAGCCGCTCGACCGGCGCCGCCAGCGGGCCGGTCGCCCGGCGGAACTCCAGCAGCTGCCGCTTGAAGGTGTAGATGCTCGCGGCGGTGTTCTTCGTGTCCGTTCCGTTCTCCGGGGCGAACACCTCGGCCTCCAGCTCCTCCAGGTCCGTCTGGAGCTCGGCCGCGACCTCGATGTAGTGGTCCACCACCGCGTCACTGACCGCGTAGAGCACCGCCGTCGGGCCGTGCTTGAGCACCTCCGGCTCGGCCTCCAGGCGGCGCCGTACGGCCGTCAGCGGGGCACCCTCGCCGTGCCGGACCGTCACCACGAAGGAGTCCCCCACGAAGAGCATCAGCTCGTCGGTGGTGACCGCGTCGCTCCCCGAGTCGTAGACCACCGGCTTGATGACCGCGAAGAGCGAGTCGTCGTAGACCTCCAGCTTGGGCCGCTGATGGGCGCGCAGGGCGTCCTCCACGGCCAGCGGGTGCAGTCCGAACTCGCTGCTGACGCGGTCGAACTCCTTCTCGGTGGGCTCGTGCAGGCCGATCCAGACGAATCCGTCCGCGGCGGCACGGGCCTCGTCGAGGGCGGCGGAGAAGTCCGAGGGCCCCTCGGTCCTGCGCCCGTCCTGGTAAATGCCACAATCCACGATCACGCGCGCATTCTTCCCTGCCGTCGGCTTCCGTGCACCAGTCCGGTGCCCTCTACGCTGGCAGGTATGCCCACGCTCATCCTCGTACGCCACGGACGCTCGACCGCCAACACCTCCGGAGTGCTCGCGGGGCGTACCCCCGGTGTCGCGCTCGACGAACGCGGCGCGTCGCAGGCCGCCGCCCTCCCCGGCAGGCTGGCCGGCATCCCGCTCGTGGCCGCCGTCAGCAGCCCTCTGCAACGCTGCCGCGAGACGCTCCGGCCACTGCTCGACGCCCGCCCCGGCCTGCCCCTGCACACCGAGGACCGGATCAGCGAGTGCGACTACGGCGACTGGTCGGGGCGCAAGCTGGCCGAACTCTCCGACGAGCCGCTGATGTCCGTGGTGCAGCAGCACCCCTCGTCCGCGGCGTTCCCCGGGGGCGAGTCGATGCGGGCCATGCAGGCGCGCGCCGTCGACGCCGTACGGGAGTGGAACGCCCGCGTCGAGGAGGAGCACGGGGACGACGCCGTCTACGTGATGTGCTCGCACGGCGACATCATCAAGGCGCTGGTCGCCGACGCGCTGGGCATGCACCTCGACCTCTTCCAGCGCATCCACGCCGATCCCTGCTCGGTCACCGCGATCCGCTACACCCGGCTGCGCCCCTTCCTGCTGCGCCTGGGAGACACCGGCGACCTGGGGTCGCTGGCGCCGCGCGAAGTGGCCCTGGGAGCCGACGCGGACGGGGGCACGGCGACGGACACGGCATCGGACGCGGCCGTCGGGGGCGGCGCGGGAGCACCGTGATCGCTCCGCGCAGTAGGGTGGACGCGCCGTAGCGGCCTTGCGGGGGTCATCCCCCAGGGCCCTGGCCGCCCCCATTCGCCTTCCTATCTCAAGGGAGACAGGACGTGTCCCGTCAGGTGTTCCTCTACGACCCCCCGGACCGTTTCGTGGCCGGTACGGTCGGGCTGCCTGGCCGCCGTACGTTTTTCCTGCAGGCATCCTCGAGGGGCCGGGTCACGAGCGTGGCCCTGGAGAAGACCCAGGTCGCCGCGTTGGCCGAACGGATCGACGAACTCCTCGACGAGGTCGTCCGGCGGACCGGCGGCAATTCACCGGTGCCCGCCGTGGCACCCATGGAGGTGGCCGACACCGCGCCCCTCGACGCCCCCGTCGAGGAGGAGTTCCGGGTCGGCACGATGGCGCTCGCCTGGGACGGTGAGGAACAGCGCATGATCGTCGAGGCGCAGGCCCTCGTCGAGCTGGACGCCGACTCCGAGGACGACCTCGCCGAGGCCGAGGAACGCCTCCTCCAGGACGAGGAGAACGGCCCGCCGATGCTGCGCGTCCGCCTCAGCGGCGCCCAGGCGCGGGCGTTCGCCAAGCGCGCCCTGGACGTCGTCAACGCCGGCCGGCCGCCGTGCCCGCTGTGCAGCCTCCCCCTCGACCCGGAAGGACACGTATGCCCGCGTCAGAACGGATACCGGCGCGGGGCCTCCTGACCGGGGCCGCGCTGCGCACCCTGCTCGCCGAGGGCGAGCTCACGGTCCTGGGACAGGTGCGCGGCGCGTCGAACGCGGTGCTGTACTGCACGGTCGCCCACGAGGGCGAGGAACGCCCCTGCGTCTACAAGCCGGTCGCAGGGGAGCAGCCCCTGTGGGACTTCCCGGACGGCACGCTCGCCCAGCGCGAGGTGGCCGCCTACGAGATCTCCGAGGCCACCGGATGGGGCCTCGTGCCGCCCACGGTGCTCCGGGACGGGCCCTACGGTCAGGGCATGTGCCAGCTGTGGATCGAGGCGGACGAAGCGGCCGAGGCCGCCGAGGAGGGTGCGGCCGTCCTGCCGCCGCTGCTCGCGCTGGTGGAGGACGAGGAGCCCGGGGAGGGCTGGAAGGCCGTCGGCTTCGCCGAGGTGGGGGAGGGCCGGACGGCCCTGCTGGTGCACGCGGACGACCCCCGTCTGCGCCGGCTCGCGGTCCTGGACGCGGTGATCAACAACGGCGACCGCAAGGGCGGGCACCTGCTGCCCGCGCCCGGCGGCCGGCTGTACGGCATCGACCACGGCGTCACGTTCAACGCGGACGACAAGCTGCGGACCCTGCTGTGGGGCTGGGCCGGAGAGCCGCTCACCGCCGAGGCCGTCGAGGTGCTGGACCGGCTCGCCGTCGGCCTGGAGCCGGGCACGGGGCTGGCCACCCGGTTGGCGGAACTGATCACGGAGGCGGAACTGGACGCCCTGAGGGAGCGGGTGGCGGCCCTGCGCGCGTCCGGCCGGCACCCGCAGCCGAGCGGGGAGTGGCCCGCCATTCCCTGGCCCCCCGTGTGAGGCCCGGGCGTCCCGGGACGCGGGACGGGTTACCCCGTAGGCCAGAAGGGGCAACCGCGCAAGACCGCCTATTCGGCCAGGATCTCCGGACCGGTTCGTATCCGGAAGCATCGTCCGGTTACGCTCATGACATGCATGCCTGGCCCGCTTCTGAGGTCCCCGCCCTGCCCGGCAAGGGCCGCGACCTTCGGATCCACGACACCGCGACCGGCGGACGGATCACCCTTGACCCCGGTCCCGTCGCCCGCATCTACGTCTGCGGCATCACGCCGTACGACGCGACCCACATGGGTCATGCGGCGACCTACAACGCGTTCGACCTCGTGCAGCGCGTGTGGCTCGACACCAAGCGTCAGGTCCACTACGTCCAGAACGTCACCGACGTGGACGACCCGCTGCTGGAGCGGGCCGTGCGCGACGGCGAGGACTGGGCGGAGCTCGCCGAGCGCGAGACCGCCCTGTTCCGTGAGGACATGACCGCCCTGCGCATGCTTCCCCCGAAGCACTACATCGGGGCCGTGGAGGCGATACCCGGCATCGTCCCGCTGGTGGAACGCCTGCTGGACGCGGGCGCCGCCTACGAGCTCGACGGCGACGTGTACTTCTCCGTCGGGTCCGACCCGCACTTCGGAGGGGTCTCCCACCTCGACGCCGAGGCCATGCGCCTGCTCTCCGCCGAGCGCGGCGGCGACCCGGAGCGCCCGGGCAAGAAGAACCCCCTCGACCCGATGCTGTGGATGGCCGCCCGTGACGGCGAGCCGAGCTGGGACGGCGGCCGCCTCGGCCGTGGCCGGCCCGGCTGGCACATCGAGTGCGTGGCCATCGCCCTGGACCACCTCGGCATGGGCTTCGACGTCCAGGGCGGCGGTTCCGACCTGGTCTTCCCGCACCACGAGATGGGCGCCTCCCACGCCCAGGCGCTGACCGGCGAGTACCCGTTCGCCCAGGCCTACGTGCACGCCGGCATGGTCGGCCTGGACGGCGAGAAGATGTCCAAGTCCAAAGGCAACCTGGTCTTCGTCTCCGCGCTGCGCCGCGACGGCGTCGACCCCGCCGCGATCCGGCTCTCGCTGCTCGCCCACCACTACCGCTCCGACTGGGAGTGGACCGACCAGGTGCTCGCCGACGCCGTCGAGCGGCTCGCCCGGTGGCGTGCCGCCGTCTCCCGGCCCGACGGGCTGCCCGCCGACGCACTGGTCGACGAGGTGCGCGAAGCCCTGGCGGACGACCTGGACTCCCCGGCCGCCCTGGCCGCCGTGGACCGCTGGGCCGAGCGGCAGACCTCCGGCGGCGGTACGGACGAGGGCGCGCCCGGTCTCGTGTCGCGCACCGTCGACGCCCTGCTGGGTGTCGCGCTGTAACACCGCCCATCCGAACGCGGCCGGCCCCGGACCTCTCGACGAGGTCCGGGGCCGGTCTTCTGTGTGCTGATACCCCGTCAGCCGGTCGGCGGGGTGTCGTCGTCCGGTCCGGTGGACGGGTCCTCGGGCGCATCGCCCTCCTTGGCGCTTCCGGCGTCCGGCCGTGCGCCGCCGGGGCGCCCCTTCTCCGGGCGCTGCGGGCGGGGCGGTCTCGTCCGCTCACCGGCGGTGTCCCGCAGATAGGGCGACATGTCGCCGCTCTCCGTGGCATGGCCGCCGGGCGCCTGTCCCGGGCCGCCGACGTCCCGGCGCCGCAGGTACCGCTCGAACTCCCGGGCGATGGCCTCGCCGGACGCCTCGGGCAGCTCCGCGGTGTCGCGTGCCTCCTCCAGGGTCTGCACGTACTCCGCCACCTCGCTGTCCTCGGCGGCCAGCTGGTCGACGCCCAGCTGCCAGGCGCGGGCGTCCTCGGGCAGCTCGCCCAGCGGGATCCGCAGGCCGAGCAGGTCCTCGAGGCGGTTCAGCAGCGCCAGCGTCGCCTTGGGGTTGGGCGGCTGCGACACGTAGTGCGGCACCGCCGCCCACAGGCTCACCGCGGGCACGCCCGCGTGGGTGCAGGCCTCCTGGAGGATGCCGACGATGCCGGTCGGGCCCTCGTACCGCGTCTCCTCCAGGTCCATCGTGCGGGCCAGGTCCGGGTCGGACGTGACCCCGCTGACCGGGACCGGCCTGGTGTGCGGGGTGTCGCCGAGCAGCGCTCCCAGGATGACGACCATCTCGACGCCGAGCTCATGGGCGAAGCCCAGGATCTCGTTGCAGAACGAACGCCAGCGCATCGACGGTTCGATGCCACGGACCAGGACCAGGTCGCGCGGCTTGTCGCCGCCGACACGGACCACGGACAGGCGCGTCGTCGGCCACGTGATCTTGCGGGACCCGCCCTCCATCCACACCGTGGGCCGGTTGACCTGGAAGTCGTAGTAGTCCTCGGCGTCGAGCGCCGCGAAGACCTCGCCCTTCCATTCCCGGTTCAGATGTCCGACCGCTGTGGAGGCGGCGTCACCGGCGTCGTTCCAGCCTTCGAACGCGGCCACCATGACCGGGTCGATCAGCTCGGGTACCCCCTCGAGCTCGATCACCCAGGCCTCCTTCCGAAGTTCCCTTGCGTACGCCCCAACCTTACGGCTTACCCGCCCTCCCGCCGCAGTGCGTTTGCGCCGACGAGTGAAGCGTGCCAGCAGCCGATTCATCCGAGCTGTACCCATCGAAACCGGTCCGAAATCCCTACGGCCCTGGACCCGAGGGGTCTTGCAGGGATATACATCGGATGACCAAGAAGAGGTCCGATGTTATCCCCTGGGAGCGTTCATGAGTCAGACCGTCACGGATCTCGAGGTCCATGACATCCGGTTTCCCACCTCGGAACAGCTCGACGGCTCGGACGCCATGAACCCCGACCCCGACTACTCCGCCGCCTACGTCGTCCTGCGGACGGACGGGCCGGACCCGGCGCGCGGTGGCCCGGGGCAGGAGGGCAAAGCCCCCGAGGGGCACGGCTTCTGCTTCACCATCGGGCGCGGCAACGAGGTCATGGCCGCCGCCATCGAGGCCCTCCGCCTCCATGTGGTGGGCCGCCCCGTCCCCCGCGACGCCGCCGCGCTCGGCGACCTCTACCGCGACCTCACCCGCGACTCCCAGCTGCGCTGGCTGGGGCCCGAGAAGGGCGTGACGCACATGGCGGCCGGCGCGGTCGTCAACGCCGCCTGGGACCTCGCGGCGAAGCTGGCCGGGCAGCCCGTCTGGCGGTTCCTGGCCGGCATGACACCCGAGGAACTGGTCTCCCTCGTCGACTTCCGGCACCTCACCGACGCCCTCACCCCCGACGAAGCGCTGGCCGTCCTCCGCGCCGCCGAACCGGGCCGCGCCGAACGCACCCGGCGGCTGCTGGCCGAGGGGTACCCCGCGTACACCACCTCGCCGGGTTGGCTGGGGTACGACGACGACAAGCTCGTGCGACTCGCCCGGGAGGCCGTCGCCGAGGGTTTCACCCAGATCAAGCTGAAGGTGGGCGGCGAGATCAAGGACGACGTCCGCAGGCTGTCGCTGGCCCGCGAGGCCGTCGGCCCGGACATCCGGATCGCCGTCGACGCCAACCAGCGCTGGGACGTCGCCGAGGCCGTGGAGTGGATGACCGCGCTCGCACCGTACGACCCGTACTGGATCGAGGAACCGACCAGCCCCGACGACGTACTCGGCCACGCCGCGGTGCGCGCGGGCCAGCCGGTCAAGGTGGCCACCGGCGAACACGCCGCCAACCGGATCGTGTTCAAACAGCTGCTCCAGGCCGGTGCGACCGACTTCGTCCAGATCGACGCGGCCCGGGTCGCCGGGGTCAACGAGAACCTCGCGATCCTGCTGCTCGCCGCCAAGTACGGCGTCCCGGTCTGCCCGCACGCCGGCGGCGTCGGCCTCTGCGAACTGGTCCAGCACCTGGCGATGTTCGACTACGTCGCCGTCTCCGGCACCCGTGAGGACCGGGTCATCGAGTACGTCGACCACCTCCACGAGCACTTCGCCGACCCGGCCGTCATCGAGGCCGGGCGCTACGTCGCGCCCCGCGCCCCGGGCTTCTCCGCCCGGATGCTCCCTGCCTCGATCGCCGGCCACCGCTACCCCGAGGGCCCTGTCTGGCAGGCCCGCCGTACCCCCGAGGAGACCGACCGATGACCGGCACACAGGACTTCGACGGACTGTCCGCCCTCGTGACGGGCGGTGCCTCCGGCATCGGCGCCGCCGTGGCGGCGCTCCTGCTCGCCCGCGGGGCACGCGTCGCCGTGCTCGACCGGGAGACGACGGGCGCCCCCGACGGGGTGCTGGCGATCGAGGCCGACGTGCGCGACGACGACGCCGTCCGCGCCGGTGTCGAGCGGGCCGCCGCCGAACTGGGCGGCCTGCACACCCTCGTCCCCAACGCCGGGATCGGCGCCGTCGGCACCGTCGAGGACAACGACGACCCGGAATGGGCGCAGGTCCTGGACGTCAACGTCCTCGGCATGGTCCGCACCGCCCGCCACGCCCTGCCCCATCTGCGCCGGGCGGCCGCCGACCGGCCCGGCGCCGTGTCGATCACCCAGACCTGCTCCGTCGCGGCCACCGCCGGGCTGCCGCAGCGCGCCCTGTACAGCGCGAGCAAGGGGGCCGTGCTCGCCCTCACCCTCGCCATGGCCTCCGACCACGTCCGGGAAGGAATCCGGGTCAACTGCGTCAACCCCGGCACGGCCGAGACCCCGTGGATCGGCCGGCTGCTCGCGCGGGCCGAGGACCCCGCGGCCGAACGCGCCGCCCTCGACGCCCGCCAGCCGATGGGCCGGCTGGTCTCGGCGGACGAGGTCGCCGCCGCCGTCGTCTACCTGGCGAGCCCGGCGGCCGCGTCCGTCACCGGGACCGCGCTCGCCGTCGACGGGGGGATGCAGGGGCTGCGGCTGCGCCCCGCCTGAGCCGGACGCGCGGTCCGGGCCGCCTCACAGCGTCGAGCGCAGCCACTGCTCCACGCTCGCCACGTGCACCGTCGCCCAGGACCGGGCCGCCTCGGCGTCCCGGTCCCGCAGCGCCGCGAGGATCGCCCGGTGCTCGTGCAGGGTGCGGCTGACCGCGTCCTCCTGGGTGAGCCCGCGCCAGACCCTGGCCCGGGTCGTCGGCCCGGACAGGCCGTCCAGCAGGGAGCACAGGACCGAGTTGCCGGAGGACTGGACGATGCCCCGGTGGAACTCCAGGTCGCAGGCGACCAGCTCCTCCACCGACGGGCTCGGCCCCAGGGCGTCCAGCTGCGCGCCCAGGGCGTCGAGCCGCTCCTCCCCGATGCGCAGGGCCGCCATCGCGGTGGCCGCCGGCTCCAGGATCCGGCGGACCGCGAGGAACTCCAGCACCGTGTCGTCGCGGTGGAAGTCCACCACGAAGCTGAGCGCCTCCAGCAGGAGCTGCGGGTCCAGGCTCGTGACGTAGGTGCCGTCGCCCTGGCGTACGTCGAGGATGCGGATCAGCGAGAGCGCCCGCACCGCCTCACGCAGCGAGTTGCGCGAGAGCCCCAGCTCGGCCGCCAGTTCGCTCTCCTTGGGAAGCCGGTCGCCGGGCGCCAGGGCGCCCGAGACGATCATTCCCTTGATCTTCTCGATCGCTTCGTCGGTGACGGCCATAAGGGGCCTCCTCGCGCACAAGACATCCGATGTATGGAGTCATTATGCGGCCCGCCGTTCTCCCACCGGCCACCCGTGTACCACCGGGGCCCTGGGGCACGGGGCGGGGCGGTCCCAGAGAGAGGACGGCGCCTCCCGCCGGACCACCGGCGCGATCTCCTCCGCGAACCGCTGCAGGGTCTCCAGCTGCTCGGCGTGGGGGAGACCGAAGCCGTCCACCGTCACCGACTGGAGGTCGTGCCGGTACAGCGCGTGGTAGCCGAGGATCTTGTCGATGATCTGCTGCGGCGAGCCGATCAGCTGCGGGCCGTCCGCGACGGCCTCCTCGATGGTGCGGAACGGCGTGTTGTAGCCGGCCCGCCCTTCCAGGTGCGGCTTGAAGGACTGGGCGACCTTCGCCTCGTACACCTCCTTGTAGCGCTCCACGGCCCGCCGGGAACTGTCCGCGATCAGCAGGCCGCCGGATCCGGCCGCCACCCGCGCGGCGGCCGGATCGTGCCCGTAGGCCTCGAACCGCTCCCGGTAGTGGGTGATCAGCCGTGCATAGGCCTCACGCGGCTGGATCGCGTTGGCCGTGAACAGCGGATCGCCGTGCTTCGCCGCGAGCTCGGGGGAGTTGAGGCTGGTGGCCGAGCCGTGCCAGACGCGCGGCGGCCCCGCATACGGACGCGGGAGGGTGGTCACGTTCTTCAGGGGCGGGCGGAACTCGCCCTCCCAGTCGACCCCCTCCTCGGTCCACAGCCGCCGCAGCAGCTCGTACTTCTCCTTCTGGAGGTCCCACTGACGCTCCTCGTCGAGCCCGAAGAGGTCGAAGTGTCCCGCCTCCGCCCCCTTGCCCACGACCAGCTCGATCCGGCCGCGCGTGATCTGGTCGAGTGTCGCGAAGTCCTCCGCCACCCGTACGGGGTCGAGGACGGCGACGACCGTGACACCGGTGAGCAGCCGGATCGAACCGGTACGGGCCGCCAGTGCGCCCAGCACCACGCTCGGACTGGACGAGAGGAACGGACCGGTGTGCCGTTCGCCGACCGCGTACGCGTCGAAGCCCAGCCGTTCCGCCGCCACCCCGGTCTCGATCACCTCGGCGAAGCGGTCGGCGGCGGAGGGGAGGTGGCCGGTGAGCGGATGCGGGGCATGACCGATGAGGGAGAGCACGGAGAACTTCACAGGGGGGTCCTTCTCTCGTCCACGGGGGAGCCGGGGCCTCGGAGGGCGGCGAGGCCGAGATGGCCGCGCAGCGTCCGGGCGGTGTACGCGGTGCGGAAGAGTCCGCGCTCCTGCAGGAGGGGCACCAGCCGGGTGGCGACGGTGTCCAGGTCGTCGGGCAGGACGGCCGGCCGCAGCCGGAAGCCGTCGGCGCCGCCCTCGCGGTGCCAGGACTCCAGCAGGTCGGCCAGGTGCTCGGGCGTACCGGTGAAGACGGCGGCGTCCGAGGTGAAGGGCGTGCCGGCGGCCTCGTCCAGCCGCGCCCTGCGGGCGTCGGCCTCCTCCCGGCTGCCGCCCAGCACGACGTTCACGTCGGCCAGGACGCGCAGGGACCCGGCCGGGCGGCCCGCCTTCGCCAGCAGCGTCCCGATCTCCTGGCGGATCGCCACGAGGTCGGCCGTGTCCTTCGGAGTGACGAAGACGACGTCGGCGTGCGAGACCGCCAGCCGGTAGGGCACCGTGGCGTGCGCCAGGACGGCCAGCGGGGGCCTGCCCTGCGGAGGGTGGACGAGGGTGCCCCACGCGCCGGTCGCGGCGTCGAGGAACTCGGCCGCCCGCCCGAAGAGCCGGGCCACGAGCCGCTCTCCCTCCGGGGTGCCCAGCGCACCCACCAGCCGCGCGTGCTCGGCGTTGCCGGCGGAGACCCGAGGCCGTACGCCCGCCCGCCCCGCACTGAGGTGGTCGAGCGTCGCGACGCGGGTCGCCCAGGCCTCGGGATCACCCGCGGCCGGACCCAGCGGGACCAGCCCGATCCGGTCGGTCACGGCGGCGGCCAGCGCCAGCAGCAGGGCGGAGTCCAGCCTTCCCGGGCCGTCCTCCACGGTGACGAAGTCGAGGAGGCCGGACTCGGCGGCGCGTATCAGACGGGCGTACGCCTCGGGCGTGAAGGGCTTCTCGGGCGCCGCCGGGTGGGATCCGGCGCCGTCCAGTGCGGCCGCCAGATGGAAGTTCCGTGGAAGGGACATCCCTCCACTGTCGCGGCGCCACATTGCCGCCGTGTGGCGGGCGTATGGCACCCCGGACGGGGCCCCGGCACGAGAACCGGGGCCCGGACACGCCGAGGGGCGGCCCCCGCAGGAGCCGCCCCTGGACCGTGCGAGCCGGTCAGTCCCGCTCGGCCAGCAGCTTCTCGACCCGGCCGCGAAGGTCGTCCGTCGCCAGACCCCGGATCGTCAGCGTCGTACGGCGGCGCAGCACGTCGTCCGCGGTCTCGGCCCACTCGCGGTCGCGGGCGTAGACCACCTGCGCCCAGATCTCCGGGGCGTCGGGGTGGATGCGCTCGGCGAGCGCCGGGTCCTCGTTCGCCAGGCGGGCGATGTCGAAGGAGAGCGAGCCGTAGTGGGTGGCGAGGTGCCGGGCGGTGTCGGCGGCCATCCTCGGTCCCGGCGTCCCGCCGTCGACCAGTAGCCGGTGCGCCACCGCGTCCGGGTTGGCGATGCCGGGCAGCGGCAGTTTCTTCGGCAGCCGCGCCATCGGCTCCATGTCCTCGGCGAGCGGGTGCCCGGGGAGGGCGGCCAGCTTGTTCATCACCGTACGGCCGATGTGGCGGAAGGTCGTCCACTTGCCCCCGGCGACCGACAGCATCCCGCCGCGGCCCTCCGTCACGACCGTCTCCCGCTTGGCCTTGGAGGTGTCCCCGGGACCGCCGGGCAGCACCCGGAGCCCCGCGAAGGAGTAGGTGATCAGGTCACGCGAGAGCTGCTGGTCGCGGACGGAGAACGCCGCCTCGTCCAGGATCTGCGCCGTGTCCTTCTCGGTGACGGAGACATCGGCCGGATCGCCCTCGTACTCCTCGTCGGTCGTGCCGAGGAGCAGCATGTCCTCCCACGGCAGGGCGAACGTGATGCGGTACTTGTCGATCGGGGTGGCCAGCGCCGCCTTCCAGGGGCGGGTGCGCCTGAGGACCAGGTGCGCGCCCTTGGACAGGCGTATCGAAGGCGCCGCGGCCGGGTCCTCCATCTTCCGCAGGTGGTCCACCCACGGGCCCGTGGCGTTCAGGACGAGGCGGGCGTCCACGCCGAACTCGGTGCCGTCCTGACGGTCCGTGAGCTCCGCGCCGGTGACCCGGCCCCGGGTGAAGCGCAGCCCGGTGACCGCGGCGTGGTTGAGGACGACGGCGCCCGCGTCGACCGCGGCGCGGACCGTCATCAGCGCCATCCGGGCGTCGTTCATCTGGTCGTCGCCGTAGACGGCCACGGCCTTCAGGTTGTCCGTGCGCAGCTCCGGCACGTCGCGCCGGGCCCGCGACGGGCTGATCACATGGCCGACGCCGTCGCCGAACGCGGACAGTGCCGAGTAGGCGAAGACGCCCGCGCCGAGCTTGGCCGCGCCGTGCGGTCCGCCCTTGTAGACGGGCAGGTAGAAGGTGAGCGGGTTGGCCAGGTGCGGGGCGACCTGCCGGGAGACCGCACGCCGCTCGAAGTGGTTCTCGGCCACCAGCTTCACCGCGCCGGTCTGGAGGTAGCGCAGACCGCCGTGGAGCAGCTTGGAGGAGGCGGAGGAGGTGGCGCCGGCGAAGTCACCGGCGTCCACCAGGGCCACCCGCAGTCCGGACTGCGCGGCGTGCCAGGCGGTGGAGATGCCCAGGATGCCGCCGCCGATCACCAGGAGGTCGTACGTCGCCTTGGAGAGCTGGTCCCGGGTCTCGGCCCGGCTCGGAAGGGAGCCGGAGGCCGGGTGCGTCCCGAGGGCGGGAACGCTCTGCAGGGTGGTCATGTTCTCTACTCCTCTGCTGCGGTGTCTTCGTCGAGCCAGCTCATCGACCGCTGGACGGCCTTGAGCCAGCTCTTGTACTCGCGGTCACGGGTGGCCGCGTCCATACGGGGTGTCCACTCGGCGGCCCGGCGCCAGTTGGCGCGCAGCGCGTCGGTGTCGGGCCAGAAGCCGACGGCGAGGCCGGCGGCGTAGGCGGCGCCGAGGCAGGTGGTCTCGGCCACCATGGGGCGCACCACGGGGGCGTCCAGGAAGTCCGAGAGCGTCTGCATCAGCAGGTTGTTGGACGTCATGCCGCCGTCGACCTTCAGGGCGGTCAGCTCGACGCCGGAGTCCTTCGTCATGGCGTCGCTGATCTCGCGGGTCTGCCAGGCGGTGGCTTCGAGCACGGCACGGGCGATGTGCGCCTTGGTGACGTAGCGGGTGAGGCCGGTGATGACCCCGCGGGCGTCGGGGCGCCAGTACGGGGCGAACAGCCCGGAGAAGGCGGGTACGAAGTACGCGCCCCCGTTGTCCTCGACCGAGGACGCGAGCGTCTCGATCTCGGCGGCGGACTTGATCAGACCCATCTGGTCGCGCATCCACTGCACCAGCGAACCGGTGACCGCGATGGACCCCTCCAGGGCGTACACCGGCTTCTGGTCGCCGATCCGGTACCCGACGGTCGTCAGCAGCCCGTTGTACGAGTTCACCGGGGTGTGGCCGGTGTTCATCAGCATGAAGGTGCCGGTGCCGTACGTGGACTTGGCCTCGCCCTCGGCGAAACAGGTCTGGCCGAACAGGGCGGCCTGCTGGTCACCGAGCGCGGAGGCCACCGGCACACCGTCGAGCACGCCGCCCTTGGCGTTGCCGTACACCTCGGCGGAGGACCGGATCTCCGGCAGCACCGCGGTCGGCACCCCGATGGAGCTGCAGATCCGCTCGTCCCACTCCATGCGGCTCAGGTTCATCAGCATGGTGCGCGAGGCGTTGGTCACGTCCGTGACGTGGACACCGCCGTCGGTGCCGCCGGTCAGGTTCCAGATGACCCAGGAGTCCATCGTGCCGAAGAGGATGTCGCCCCGTTCGGCGCGCTCGCGCAGCCCCTCGACGTTGTCGAGCAGCCAGCGGACCTTGGGGCCGGCGAAGTACGAGGCGAGCGGCAGGCCGGTCTCGCGGCGGAAGCGGTCCTGGCCGACGTTGCGGCCGAGCTCCTTGCACAGGGCGTCGGTGCGGGTGTCCTGCCAGACGAGGGCGTTGTGGACCGGCTCACCGGTGTTCTTGTCCCACAGCAGCGTCGTCTCGCGCTGGTTGGTGATGCCGATCGCCTTGACGTCGGCGGAGGTGACCCCGGCCTTGACGATCGCCCCCGCGACGACCTCCTGGACGTTCTCCCAGATCTCCTTGGCGTCGTGCTCGACCCAGCCGGGCTTCGGGAAGATCTGCTCGTGCTCCTTCTGGTCGACGGAGACGATCCGGCCGTCCTTGTCGAAGACGATGCAGCGGCTGGAGGTGGTGCCCTGGTCGATGGCCGCGATGAACGGGCCGGTGGTGTGTGCGTCGGTCACGGTGTGCTCCCGGAGAAGTCTGTGTGGTGGTGAAGGTCGCGCCTCAGGCGAAAGCGAGGTTGTAGAGCCCGCCGGCCAGTGCGCCGCCGAGCAGCGGTCCCACTACCGGTACCCAGGCGTAACCCCAGTCGGACCCGCCCTTGTTCGGCAGGGGCAGCAGTGCGTGCACGATGCGCGGTCCGAGGTCGCGCACCGGGTTGATGGCGTAGCCGGTCGGCCCGCCGAGCGAGAGGCCGATACCGACGACGACCAGGGCGGTGATCAGCGCGCCGAGCGGGCCGAGGCCGTTGCCGTCGTCGTTGAGGCCCTGGGTGAGGATCGCCAGGATCAGCACCGCCGTCGCGATGACCTCCGTGACCACGTTCTGCACCGCGTTGCGGATCTCGGGGCCGGTGGAGAAGACACCGAGCACCGGGCCCGCCTTCGGGGCCGTCGACTGGTCGACCATGCCCTCCTCGGCGGGCTGCGCCTCGACGACCTCGGGGTCGGTCAGATGCGCGTGGAGCTGTCCGTAGTACACCGCCCAGACCAGCACCGCGCCGATCATCGCGCCGAGGAGCTGCGAGGCCAGGTACAGGGGGACGTCGCCCCACGGGGTGCCGCCCTGGATCGCCAGGCCCAGGGTGACGGCCGGGTTGAGATGGGCGCCCGACACGCCGGTGGAGATGTACGCGCCGGTCAGGACGGCGAAGCCCCACCCGAAGGCGATGGCCACCCAGCCGGCGTTGTGCGCCTTCGAGCGCTTGAGCGTGACGGCGGCACAGACACCGCCGCCGAGCAGGATCAATACGGCGGTACCGATGGTCTCGCCGATGAAGATGTCGGAGCTGGACACCGCGACTCCTTTGTCCTTCGTCCAGGGGAGCGCGATCCCTCGAAGTCCCTCCGATGGACCGCGCCCCAGGTGGGTATCCCTCATACGCGGGCACTCACCTGTAGAGGGCTTGACCGGCCCTCGGCACTGTCACACCCTAACTCTTATTGCCGTTAGGTGTTCGACAATGCCGACCGGTGAACGGCAGTGTTTCTCTCCGGGCGGGACGCGTCAAGGGTTCCGGGCAGCCCAATGCGCTGGGGATCCGCCTCGTCACACGGGGTTCGGCGGTGCTCAGAAGCGGTTGGCGCCCAGGTCGCGGGAGACGGCGCGGGCGCAGTCCCGCACCGCGGTGATCAGCTCGGGGCGCAGCTCGCCCCCGGGGCGGACGCGCTCGACCGCTCCCGTCACGGCCACCGCGCCCACGGGCATGCGGCGCCGGTCGTGGACGGGCGCGGCCACGGCGGCCACGCCCTCCCAGGTCTCCTCCGCGTCCGCGGCCCAGCCCCGCGCGCGTACGGTGTCCAGCAGCGCCTCGAACTCCTGCTCGCCGGTCACGGTGCGCGGGGTGAAGGACTGCCGCTCGCCCTCGGTGACCTCGCTGTGGGCGACCGGGTCGTAGGCGCAGAGCACCTTGCCCAGGGCGGTGGAGTGCAGCGGGTGCATGGCTCCGACCTCCAGGACCTGGCGGCTGTCGTCGGGCCGGAAGACGTGGTGGACGATCAGCACGCCGTGCTGGTGCAGGACGCCGAGGTGGACGCTCTCGCCGCTGGAGCGGGCCAGGTCGTCGGTCCACACCAGGGCGCGGGCCCGCAGCTCGTGGACGTCCAGGTAGCTGTTGCCCAGCCTCAGCAGCTCGGCGCCGAGCTGATAGCGCCCGGACGTGGGGTCCTGCTCGACGAATCCCTCGTGCTGGAGGGTGCGCAGGATGCCGTGCGCGGTGCCCTTGGCCAGACCCAGCGCGGAGGCGATGTCGGACAGCCCGAGCCGGCGCTCGCCCCCCGCCAGCAGACGCAGCATCGCCGCTGCCCGCTCGAGCGACTGGATGTTCTTGGCCATCGCGCCGTACTCCTCCACCTCGGTTCGACAATGCTGAACACTATCGGTCGATGCCGAACTTTGTCCGGTGGTGCGATGTGTTCGCGCCGTCATCCGACCCGGTCGGCTCCCCGCACAGCATGCAGTCCGTTTCGTGGGACACGACGACCGGCCCTCGCCCTCCCCCGCTACCCTGGCCGCGTGCCCCTTCCGCTGAAGGGCGCAAAGCCGACAGCCGTCGCATCCCAGGGAGAACACCCATGGCCTCGTTGCCGACCCCCTCCGCTGACAGCCGGAACCGAGCCGCAGCCCTCCGTGAGGCACTCGCCACCCGCGTGGTGGTGGCCGACGGTGCCATGGGCACCATGCTGCAGGCCCAGGACCCCACCCTCGACGACTTCCAGAACCTCGAGGGCTGCAACGAGATCCTCAACGTCACCCGACCCGACATCGTCCGCTCCGTGCACGAGGAGTACTTCGCGGTCGGCGTCGACTGCGTCGAGACGAACACCTTCGGCGCCAACTTCGCGGCGCTGGGCGAGTACGACATCCCCGAGCGGGTCTTCGAACTCTCCGAGTCCGGCGCGCGCATCGCCCGCGAGGTGGCGGACGAGTTCACCGCCTCCACCGGACAGCAGCGCTGGGTGCTCGGCTCCATGGGTCCGGGGACCAAGCTGCCGACCCTGGGACACGCCCCGTACGTCAAGCTCCGCGACGCCTACCAGCAGAACGCCGAGGGCATGATCGCCGGCGGCGCCGACGCCCTCCTGGTGGAGACCACCCAGGACCTGCTGCAGACCAAGGCCTCCGTCATCGGCGCCCGGCGCGCCCTGGAGGCCACCGGCGCCGATCTGCCCGTCATCTGCTCCGTGACCGTCGAGACGACCGGCACCATGCTGCTGGGCTCCGAGATCGGGGCCGCGCTGACCGCGCTGGAGCCGCTCGGCATCGACATGATCGGCCTGAACTGCGCCACCGGACCGGCCGAGATGAGCGAGCACCTGCGCTACCTGGCCCGGCACTCCCGCGTCCCGCTCTCCTGCATGCCGAACGCGGGCCTGCCGGTCCTCGGCAAGGACGGCGCCCACTACCCGCTCTCCCCCGAGGAGCTCGCGGACGCCCAGGAGACGTTCGTCGCCGACTACGGCCTCTCCCTGGTCGGCGGCTGCTGCGGCACGACGCCCGAGCACCTGCGCCAGGTCGTGGAACGGGTACGCGGTCTCGCGCCCACCGCCCGTGAACCGCGCCCGGAGCCGGGCGCCGCCTCGCTCTACCAGAGCGTCCCCTTCCGCCAGGACACCTCCTACCTGGCGATCGGCGAGCGTACGAACGCCAACGGGTCGAAGAAGTTCCGCGAGGCCATGCTGGAGGCGCGCTGGGACGACTGCGTGGAGATGGCCCGCGACCAGATCCGCGAAGGCGCCCACATGCTCGACCTCTGCGTCGACTACGTGGGCCGCGACGGGGTCGCCGACATGGAGGAGCTCGCCGGCCGCTTCGCCACCGCCTCGACCCTGCCGCTCGTGCTGGACTCCACCGAGCTGCCGGTCCTGCGCGCGGGCCTGGAGAAGCTGGGCGGGCGGGCCGTGCTCAACTCCGTCAACTACGAGGACGGTGACGGCCCCGAGTCGCGGTTCGCCAAGGTCAGCGCCCTGGCCGCCGAACACGGCGCGGCGCTGATCGCCCTGACGATCGACGAGGAGGGCCAGGCCCGCACCGCCGAGCACAAGGTCGCCATCGCCGAGCGGCTCATCGAGGACCTCACCGGGAACTGGGGCATCCACGAGTCGGACATCCTCATCGACTGCCTGACCTTCACGATCTGCACCGGTCAGGAGGAGTCCCGCAAGGACGGCATCGCCACCATCGAGGCGATCCGCGAGCTGAAGAAGCGTCACCCCGACGTCCAGACCACGCTCGGCCTGTCGAACATCTCCTTCGGACTCAACCCGGCCGCACGCGTCGTCCTCAACTCCGTCTTTCTCGACGAGTGCGTCAAGGCCGGTCTGGACTCGGCGATCGTGCACGCCTCGAAGATCCTGCCGATCGCCCGGCTGGAGGAGGAACAGGTCAAGGTCGCGCTCGACCTGGTCTACGACCGGCGCGCCGAGGGCTACGACCCCCTGCAGAAGCTCATGGAGCTCTTCGAGGGTGTCAACATGAAGTCGATGAAGGCGGGCAAGGCGGAGGAACTCCTCGCCCTTCCGCTGGACGAGCGCCTCCAGCGCCGCATCATCGACGGCGAGAAGAACGGTCTGGAAGCGGACCTGGACGAGGCGCTGCTGACCCGGCCGGCCCTGGAGATCGTCAACGACACTCTGCTCGCCGGCATGAAGGTCGTCGGTGAGCTGTTCGGTTCAGGCCAGATGCAGCTGCCGTTCGTCCTCCAGTCGGCCGAGGTGATGAAGGGCGCGGTGGCCCACCTCGAACCGCACATGGAGAAGACCGACGACGAGGGCAAGGGCACCATCGTGCTCGCCACGGTGCGCGGCGACGTCCACGACATCGGCAAGAACCTCGTCGACATCATCCTCTCCAACAACGGCTACACCGTCGTCAACCTGGGCATCAAGCAGCCCGTCTCGGCGATCCTGGACGCCGCCGAGGAGCACAAGGCCGACGTCATCGGCATGTCCGGCCTCCTGGTGAAGTCCACGGTGATCATGAAGGAGAACCTGGAGGAGCTGAACCAGCGCAAGATGGCGGCCGACTACCCGGTGATCCTGGGCGGCGCCGCCCTCACCCGGGCCTATGTCGAGCAGGACCTCCACGAGGTCTACGAGGGCGAGGTCCGCTACGCCCGCGACGCGTTCGAGGGGCTGCGCCTGATGGACGCCCTGATCGCGGTCAAGCGCGGGGTGCCGGGCGCCACGCTCCCCGAGCTGAAGCAGCGCAGGGTACCCAAGCGGGACACCCCGCTGGTGGAGGAGGCCCGGCCGGAGGAGGGGGTGCGCTCCGACGTCTCGGTCACCAACCCCGTGCCCGAGCCGCCGTTCTGGGGCACCCGCGTCGTCAAGGGCATCCAGCTCAAGGAGTACGCGTCCTGGCTGGACGAGGGCGCCCTGTTCAAGGGGCAGTGGGGCCTCAAGCAGGCCCGGGCCGGCGACGGGCCCACCTACGAGGAGCTGGTGGAGACCGAGGGCCGTCCGCACCTGCGGGGCTGGCTCGACAAGCTCCAGACCGAGAACCTGCTGGAAGCAGCCGTCGTCTACGGCTACTTTCCGTGCGTGTCCAAGGGCGACGACCTGATCCTGCTCCACGAGGACGGCTCCGAGCGCACCCGCTTCACCTTCCCCCGCCAGCGCCGCGGCCGCCGTCTGTGCCTCGCGGACTTCTTCCGCCCCGAGGAGTCGGGGGAGCGGGACGTGGTCGGCCTCCAGGTCGTCACCGTCGGCTCGAAGATCGGCGGCGAGACCGCCAAGCTCTTCGAGGCCAACTCCTACCGCGACTACCTGGAGCTGCACGGCCTGTCCGTCCAGCTCGCCGAGGCCCTCGCCGAGTACTGGCACGCCCGCGTCCGCAGCGAGCTGGGATTCGCCGGCGAGGACCCCTCGGACGTGGAGGACATGTTCGCGCTCAAGTACCGCGGCGCGCGGTTCTCCCTCGGCTACGGGGCCTGTCCCGACCTGGAGGACCGGGCCAAGATCGCCGCGCTGCTGGAGCCGGAGCGCATCGGCGTCCAGCTCTCGGAGGAGTTCCAGCTCCACCCTGAGCAGTCCACCGACGCCATCGTCATCCACCACCCCGAGGCCAAGTACTTCAACGCACGGTAAGGCGCTGTTCGACGCGCGGTGAGCTCAGCTCCGCGCGCCGTACCCGCACGAGTCGTACACTTATCGGTCCAGTGCAGGCCGGTCGCCGCTCCCACCGGGACGGCGGCCGGCCTTCTCGTCCCTCATGGAGGTGTACCGGATGACCAGTACGGTCCCCGCGTCCTTGACCCGTACGGCCGAAGGCTCCGCGCTGCAGGCCGTCCTGCTCGACATGGACGGAACACTGGTCGATACCGAGGGCTTCTGGTGGGACGTGGAGGTCGAGGTCTTCGCCGACCTCGGCCACCGTCTCGACACCGCCTGGCGCGACGTGGTCGTCGGCGGACCGATGACCCGCAGCGCCGGCTACCTCATCGAGGCCACCGGTGCCGCGATCGGCATGGAGGAGCTCACGGTGCTGCTCAACGACCGTTTCGAGAAGCGCATCGGACGCGGGGTTCCGCTCATGCCGGGGGCCGCCCGGCTGCTGGCCGAGCTCGCCGCCCACGAGGTGCCCACCGCGCTGGTCTCCGCCTCGCACCGACGGATCATCGACCGCGTGCTGGACTCGGTCGGCCGTCACCACTTCGCGCTCACGATCGCCGGTGACGAGGTGACGCGGACGAAGCCCCACCCCGAGCCCTACCTCGCCGCGGCGGCCGGCTTCGGGGCCGATCCGTGGCGCTGCGCGGTCGTCGAGGACACCGCCACCGGAGTCGCGGCGGCGGAGGCGGCGGGCTGCCGGGTGGTCGCGGTGCCGTCCGTCGCACCGATCGCGCCCGCGCCGGGACGGGCGGTCGTTCCGTCCCTCGAACATGTGGATCTCGCTTTTCTGAAAGGCCTGGTCACCGAAGTGCGATGACCCGGACACCGAGTGTTCTCCTGTGAATGAACGGCAAACCTATTGCCGTGGAAATGTGTGGTCCGGCTTTCGGAATCCACCTAAATCAGGTTCATGACAACCAGTCGACCGGGGCTCCGGGAGTGAGCTTCATCACTCCCGGTGACCCCTGATGCCTGGTACCCGCGGCCTGCCCGTCCCTTGCGGGCGGACAAAAGTCCGGGTTCATGAAGGGCTGTACGAAACATTCCCGAGCGTGTCGTGGACATCCCGTCATGGGTGCTCACCGAGTGAATACGCCGCCCGGTTGCACCGGTCAACCACCCCTGCGGCGCCTACTAATCTCGGTTTTCTCACATGACGGAATGAGGGAGAACGGCCAGATGAACCGCAAGACGCTGGTGCTGCCCGCCGTGGTGGGCCTGCTCGCGCCCGTACTCGCCGCCTGTGGCGGGTCGGACGGCGGCGGCGATGCCATCGTCGTCGGGACCACGGACCAGTTCGTCGCCTCGAAGGACAACCCGGCCCCGCTCGATCCGGCGATCGGCTACGAGGCCGGGGTCTGGAACGTCCTGCGCCAGACCGTGCAGACGCTGACCCACATACCGCGCGGCGGCGGTGAGCCGGTGCCCGAGGCGGCGGAGAGCTGCGAGTTCACCGACACGGAGAACGAGAGCTACCGCTGCACCCTGCGCAAGGGCCTCACCTTCGCCGACGGCACGGCCCTCACCCCCGAGGACGTGAAGTACTCCCTCCAGCGTGTCATCGACATCAAGGAAGAGAGCGGCCCGGTCGGTCTGCTCGACAACATCGACACGATGGAGACCAAGGGGGAGGACCAGATCGTCTTCCACCTGAGCACCCCGGACGCGACCTTCCCCTACAAGCTGGCGACCCCGGCGGCCGGGATCGTCCAGAAGGACAAGTATCCGGCCAAGGCCCCCCGCGAGGGCTTCCAGGTCGACGGCTCCGGCCCCTACATGATGGAGCCCGAGGTCGAGGGCGACCGGGTCGTCAAGGTGGTCTTCACCAGGAACCCCAAGTACAAGGGCGACCTCAAGGTCCTCAACGACAAGGTCGAGCTGAACCTCTTCCCCGACTCCACGGCGATGGGCAAGGCGCTCGACGACAAGAAGATCGACATGATGACGCGCACCATGTCGCCCGAGCAGTCGCAGAAGATGCTCGTGGAGCCCCAGGAGGGCGTCAAGCTCACCGAGATGCCCGGCCTCGCCATCAGCTACCTCGGCTTCAACACCAAGGACCCGGTGGTGGAGGACAAGGCGGTGCGCCAGGCCATCGCCCAGGTCATCGACCGGGGGGAGATCGCCGGTGACGTGTACGGGAGCACGGCCGAGCCGCTCTACTCGCTGATCCCCTCCGGCATCACCGGGCACACCAACTCGTTCTTCAACACCTACGGCGAGCCGAGCACCACCGCGGCGGCCAGGACCCTGACGAAGGCCGGGATCAGCACCCCGGTCTCCTTCACGCTGCACTACACGACCGACCACTACGGCTCCGCCACCGCCACCGAGTTCAAGGCGCTGGCGAAGCAGCTCAACGCCTCCGAACTCTTCGACGTCGACGTCAAGGGCACCCCGTGGTCGAAGTTCCGCGCCGCCCAGAAGAAGGGTGACTACGCGGTCTACGGCATGGGCTGGTTCCCGGACTTCCCGGACCCGGACACCTACGCGGCGCCGTTCCTGGACAAGAACAACTTCCTGAACTCGCCGTACCAGTCCTCCCTCATCCAGGAGACGCTCATCCCCGACTCCCGCAGCGCGGCCGACCGCAGCGAGGCGTCCCCGATCTTCGAGAAGATCCAGGACATCGTTGCCAAGGACGTCCCGCTCCTCCCCGTCTGGCAGGGCAAGCAGTACGTCGCCTCGCTCGAAGGGCTGACCGGAGTGGAGTGGGCCGTCACCTCCTCCGCCGACCTCCAGCTCTGGGAGCTCGGTAAGGCCTGACGTGAGAACGGTCCGGCCCGGGGCTCTTCACCGCCCCGGGCCGGACCCATGTGCTCAGCCGTCTCTCACTGGGCGCCGGGACGCACCAGCCCGCTCTCGTACGCGTAGACGGCGGCCTGCACGCGGTCGCGGAGGCGCAGCTTCGTCAGCACGTGGCCCACGTGCGTCTTGACCGTCGTCTCGCTCACGAACAGGTCCGCCGCGATCTCCGCGTTGGACAGACCGCGCGCCACCAGCTTCAGCACCTCCACCTCACGCTCCGTGAGGGTGTGCAGCGCGTCCGGGACGGGCTCCTCGCCCGAGGGCAGGTGGTCCGCGTACTTGTCCAGCAGCCGGCGCGTGATGCTGGGCGCCAGCATCGCCTCGCCCGCGGCCACCACGCGGATGGCCTGCACCAGCTCATGGGCGGGGGCGTCCTTCAGCAGGAAGCCGCTGGCCCCCGCGCGCAGCGCCTCCACCACGTACTCGTCGAGGTCGAACGTTGTCAGGACCAGCACCTTGGCCGGACCGTCCCGGTCCGGGCCGGTGATCTGGCGGGTCGCCTCCACGCCGTCCATCCGCGGCATCCGGATGTCCATCAGCACCACGTCGGGCTGGAGCGCCCGCACCTGGTCGATGGCCTGCAGACCGTCACCGGCCTCGCCGACCACCGCGAGGTCGCCCTCCGCCTCCAGGATCATCCGGAAACCGGTACGCAGCAGCGGTTGGTCGTCGACCAGCAGGACGCGGATAGCCACAGAATCTCCTTAAAGGCCTTCGAGGGCCACCGTCGGTCCGGCCTCGGCCCGGACCGGCTCCATTCTGCCCTGCACACCCTGCACCGGTTCGGCCGGGCGGACGGACAGCGGATATACCGGGGGAGTCCCGCCGAACTCCGGACAGACCGACTGGTGGTCGCACCAGCCGCACAGCTTGGTCGGCCGGGGCCGCCACTCGCCCGTCTCGGTGGCCAGCCGGATCGCGTCCCACAGCGCCAGCAGCTTGCGCTCCACCCGCTCCAGATCGGCGGGGACCGGATCGTAGGTCAACACGTCGCCGCTGCCCAGGTAGACCAGCTGGAGGCGGCGCGGGACCACCTTCCTCAGGCGCATGATCACCAGGGCGTAGAACTTCATCTGGAACAGCGCGCCCTCGGCGTACTCCGGGCGCGGGGCCTTGCCCGTCTTGTAGTCGACGATCCGGACCTCCCCGGTGGGGGCCACGTCGACCCGGTCGATCACGCCCCGCAGCCGCAGCCCCGAATCGAGCTCCGTCTCGACGAACATCTCCCGCTCGGCCGGCTCCAGGCGCGTCGGGTCCTCCAGCGAGAACCACCGCTCCACCAGCCGCTCCGCCTCACCCAGCCACCCGGCGAGCCGCTCGCCCTCCGGATCCCCGGCGAAGAGCTCGGTCAGCTCCGGCTTCGACTCCAGCAGCCGGTCCCACTGCCCCGGGATCAGCGCCTTGGCACGCGGCGCCGTACGCTCCGCCGCCGGTGCGTCGAACAGCCGCTCCAGCACCGCATGCACCAGCGTGCCGCGGGTAGCCGCCTCGCTGGGCTTCTCGGGCAGTCTGTCGATGACCCGGAAGCGGTAGAGCAGGGGGCACTGCATGAAATCGCTCGCGCGCGACGGCGACAGGGACGAGGGTGGCTGAGGCGGGCGCGGTACGGACGTCATGTCGCAGACCCTACGGCCCCCCACCGACACCGAGCGGCATACCATCGACCACAGAGCTCGCACACAGCAGACGTGTGGTGTACGCCACCGACCGAAGGGACCACGTGGACGAGAGCGGCGACAGCGGGCGCCCGCAGCCCGGCGCAGGGGGCGGCGACCCCGGCACCGGGCCGGACAAGGGCAGACCGCGCCGCCCCGAGGACCCGGGTGGCGGCCTCCTCATGGGCCGCCCCTTCGGCGTACCGGTGTACGTCGCTCCCAGCTGGTTCGTCGTCGCGGCCCTGATCACCTGGGTCTTCGGCGGCCAGCTCGACCGCGTCCTGCCCGAGCTCGGCGCCGCCCGCTACCTGGTGGCGCTCTTCTTCGCCATCGCCTTCTACGCCTCGGTGCTCGTGCACGAGCTGGCCCACACCGTCGCCGCCCTGCGGTACAAGCTGCCGGTGCGCCGGATCCAGCTCCAGTTCTTCGGCGGTGTCTCGGAGATCGAGAAGGAGTCGGAGACCCCCGGCCGCGAGTTCGTCCTCGCGTTCGTGGGGCCGCTGCTCTCGCTCGTCCTGGGCGGCCTCTTCTACATCCCCCTGCAGTTCGTCGAGGCGGGTACCGTCCCCGGCGTCCTGCTCGCCGGACTGATGGTCTCCAACCTCATCGTCGCGGCCTTCAACCTGCTGCCGGGCCTCCCCCTGGACGGCGGCCGCATGCTCCGCGCCGTCGTGTGGAAGATCACCGGCAGGCCCATGAGCGGCACCGTCGCCGCCGCCTGGGTCGGCCGCGGTCTCGCCGTCACCGTCCTCGTCGGGCTCCCGCTGCTCACCCACACCGGCGCGCTCGGCAGTGCCACCAGCGACATCGGCGGCGTGGAGACCGTCACCGACGCCCTGCTCGCGGCGATCCTGGCCGCGATCATCTGGACCGGCGCGGGCAACAGCCTGCGGATGGCCCGGCTCCGTGAACACCTCCCGGACCTGCGCGCCCGCACCCTCACCCGGCGCGCGGTGCCCGTCGAGTCCGCCACACCGCTCTCCGAGGCGCTCCGCCGCGCCAACGAGGCCGGCGCCCGCGCCCTGGTCGTCGTGGACGGGCAGGGCCACGCCAAGGGCGTCGTCCGTGAGGCGGCCATCGCCGGTGTCCCGGAGCACCGCAGGCCCTGGGTGGCCGTCAGCGGGCTGGCCCAGGACATCACCGAGGGCATGCGGGTCCCCGCCGAGCTCGCCGGAGAGGCCCTCCTCGACCGGCTCAAGGCCACCCCGGCCACCGAGTACCTGGTCGTCGAGGAGACCGGCGAGATCTACGGCGTCCTGTCCACCACGGACGTGGAGCGCGCCTTCGTGGCCGCGATGGCCCGCCCCGCCGCCTGAATGCCGCAGCCCGCCCGCACCGGCCCGGCGGGAACCCCGGAAAGAGGCCCCCGGGAATACCGGTAGGCTGGGCGCATGTCCGAACCGACCGGTGCCGCCCGCCGTCGCGGCCCATTCAAAGTCGGGGACCAGGTCCAGCTCACCGACCCCAAGGGACGCCACTACACCTTCACGCTCGAAGCCGGAAAGAACTTCCACACCCACAAGGGTTCTTTCCCGCACGACGAGCTGATCGGTGCTCCCGAGGGCAGTGTTGTCCGTACCACGGGAAACGTCGCCTACCTCGCGCTGCGCCCCCTGCTCCCCGACTACGTCCTGTCCATGCCCCGCGGTGCCGCCGTGGTCTACCCCAAGGACGCGGGGCAGATCCTGGCCTTCGGCGACATCTTCCCCGGCGCCCGCGTCGTGGAAGCCGGCGTCGGCTCCGGATCGCTCAGCACCTTCCTGCTGCGCGCCATCGGTGAGCAGGGCATGCTGCACTCCTACGAGCGCCGCGAGGACTTCGCCGAGATCGCCCAGCAGAACGTCGAGCGCTACTTCGGCTCGCCGCACCCCGCCTGGCAGCTGACCGTCGGCGACCTCCAGGACAACCTCTCGGACACCGACGTCGACCGCGTCGTCCTGGACATGCTCGCCCCGTGGGAATGCCTGGAGGCCGTCTCCAAGGCCCTGGTGCCCGGCGGCATCCTCTGCGCGTACGTCGCGACCACCACCCAGCTCTCGCGGACCGTCGAGTCCATCCGGGAGATCGGCTGCTTCGCGGAACCCCAGCCCTGGGAGTCGATGATCCGCAACTGGCACGTCGAAGGCCTGGCCGTGCGCCCCGACCACCGGATGATCGGCCACACCGGCTTCCTGGTCACCGCCCGCCGCCTCGCCGACGGCGTGGAGCCGCCGGTGCGCCGCCGACGCCCCTCCAAGGGCGCCTACGGCGAGGACTACGACGGTCCCGGCAGCCGCAGCGGATCCGCCGCCCGCGACTGACCCCTGCCACCCGGCAGACCAGTGACAACGCACGGGCGCCGCCGCCGAGTTCCCCGGACCGACCCGGGAACCGGCAGGCGGCGCCTTTTCGTTGGCCCCGGAGACCCGGCACGACCCCGCCGTTCCCTCGCGGTGTGAGGTGTGGCACGATGCTGGCCACCCCGCCGCCGCCGACGACCGGCCGGCAGCAGCCTCACCAGGCCTCCAGGAACCACAGGAGACATACCGCGTGCAGACCTCCGCGCTCCCGGACCTCGCGCACACCGGTGCCAAGCCGGTGCACTGGCTCGCCACGGCCGCGGCCATGGCCGCCGTGGTCGCCCTCGCGGGGCTGCTCCAGCCCGAGGCGGCCACCGCGACCGCCCAGGCGTCCGAGCACGCCACCACGGCCGGAAACAACGGTTCCGCCCCGGCCACCGCACCTGATCCGGCCGGCGTCGTCTTCCCGCTCGAATGCGGCGGCGCGGGACAGACCGTCGCCGACCGCGCGCCCGGCGACCTCGACGGCGACGGCAGGCCCGAGACGGTCGTCTCGGTCCACTGCACCGCGGGCTCGGGCACGCCGCCCGGCGGCGTCTACGTCCTGACACAGGCGAGCGGGGCCGCACCCCGGGTCGTGGCGACCCTGGTGGACCCCGCGGACAACCTCACCGTCACCGGCCTCGCCGTCCAGGACGGCACCGTCTCGGCGACCCTGCTCGGCTACTCCTCTACCGAGGTGCCGCGCTGCTGCCCCGACGAGCGGGAGAGTGCGGCCTGGACGTGGAAGGGGAGTGCGTTCGTCCGGTCCGCCGGTGACAGCTCGGCGCTCGCCTGAGAGCCTGCCGGATGGCCTGCGATCGGGTGGCCCGCGACCGGGCGGACGCGCCCCGGGCCGCGTCCGCTCTCCGGCCGGAGGCCGCCCGACGGGCCGCGAGCGCTCAGTCCGCGTCCGGACCGAAGACCTCCACGTTGTCCGAAACGCGCCGGACGTGGATGCAGTCTCCCGGGCACTCCTTGGCCGAGTCCACCACGTCCTGGAGCAGCGGCAGCGGCACCGGGGTGGTGGCGCCCTTGTCCTGGAGAAGCTCGTCCTCCGCGCTCTTGACGTACGCGAGACCGTCGATGTCCAGCTCGAACACCTCGGGTGCGTACTGCACACAGATGCCGTCGCCCGTACAGAGGTCCTGGTCGATCCAGACCTCGAGGTCCTGTGTGTCGCTGTCGCCCGGAGCGTCCTGCTGCACGGTCATGTGTCCTGCCGTTTCCCTGCGTATGCGAACCAATTGAAGCCAGCCCTGACGGGTGTTGAACGCTTCGACGATACAACCGGCCGCTTTCCCGGGGCGAAGGGTGGGTATTCCTTGGCGTGAGGGAGAGCGCAAGGGTGAAGATCGGACACGCCCCCATCTCTTTGTGATCTAGGGGTTTCAATCATCACCCACCCAGGTAGGGTCAGGAAGCGTCCAGCTCCCCTTGGAGGAGGTGAGGACCGTGGCAGCCCACGACGACGACATCAACCGCGGCATCCGGCCCGGGCGGGGGTCCGATGACCCAGCCGGCCAGGTTGCCTTTCTCGAGCAGGAAATCGCCGTCCTGCGACGTAAGCTCGCCGACTCTCCTCGGCATTCGAGGATTCTCGAAGAGCGGATCGTCGAGTTGCAGACCAATCTGGCAGGCGTGTCCGCGCAGAACGAGCGGCTCGCAGGCACACTCCGCGAGGCACGCGACCAGATCGTGGCCCTCAAGGAGGAGGTCGACCGGCTCGCACAGCCGCCGGCCGGCTTCGGTGTCTTCCTGCAGGCCAACGAGGACGGCACCTGCGACATCTTCACCGGGGGCCGCAAGCTCCGGGTGAACGTCAGCCCCAGCGTCGAGCTCGACGGCCTCCGGCGAGGCCAGGAAGTCATGCTCAACGAAGCGCTCAACGTGGTCGAGGCCATGGAATTCGAGCGGGCCGGGGACATCGTCACCCTCAAGGAGATCCTCGAGGACGGCGAGCGTGCCCTGGTCATCGGACACACCGACGAGGAACGGGTGGTGCGGCTCGCCGAGCCTCTGCTGGACATCACCATCCGCCCCGGCGACGCGCTCCTGCTCGAACCCCGGTCCGGCTACGTCTACGAAGTGGTCCCCAAGAGCGAGGTCGAGGAGCTCGTCCTCGAAGAGGTCCCGGACATCGACTACGACAAGATCGGCGGTCTGGGCGACCAGATCGAGCTGATCCGCGACGCGGTCGAGCTCCCGTACCTGCACCCGGACCTCTTCAAGGAGCACGAACTCCGTCCGCCGAAGGGCATCCTGCTCTACGGCCCGCCCGGCTGCGGCAAGACGCTCATCGCCAAGGCCGTGGCCAACTCCCTGGCCAAGAAGGTCGCCGAGGTGACCGGACAGCCCGCGGGGAAGAGCTACTTCCTCAACATCAAGGGCCCCGAACTCCTCAACAAGTACGTCGGTGAGACCGAGCGGCACATCCGCCTGGTCTTCCAGCGCGCCCGGGAGAAGGCGAGCGAGGGCACCCCCGTCATCGTCTTCTTCGACGAGATGGAATCCCTCTTCCGCACCCGCGGCTCCGGTGTCAGCTCGGACGTGGAGAACACCATCGTCCCCCAGCTGCTCGCCGAGATCGACGGCGTGGAGGGGCTGGAGAACGTGATCGTCATCGGCGCCTCCAACCGCGAGGACATGATCGACCCCGCGATCCTGCGACCCGGCCGTCTCGATGTGAAGATCAAGATCGAGCGCCCGGACGCGGAGGCGGCGAAGGACATCTTCGCCAAGTACCTGACACCTTCGCTGCCGCTGCACGCGGACGACCTGGACGAGCACACCGGTTCCAGGGAAGCCGCCGCCCACGCCATGATCCAGTCGGTCGTGGAGCGGATGTACACGGAATCCGAGGAGAACCGCTTCCTCGAGGTCACGTACGCCAACGGCGACAAGGAAGTCCTGTACTTCAAGGACTTCAACTCCGGAGCCATGATTCAGAACATCGTGGACCGGGCGAAGAAAATGGCCATCAAGGCATTCCTCGAGCAGGGCCAGAAGGGCCTGCGTGTCTCCCACCTCCTCCAGGCCTGCGTGGACGAGTTCAAGGAGAACGAGGACCTGCCCAACACCACCAACCCGGACGACTGGGCCAGGATTTCCGGAAAGAAGGGGGAGCGGATCGTCTTCATCCGCACCCTCGTCACCGGAAAGCAGGGCGCGGACACCGGTCGTTCCATCGACACGGTGGCGAATACCGGACAGTACCTGTAAAACGCAGACCGGCTGCGGATGCCCGGCAGGGCATCCGCAGCCGGCCGTTTTCCCGGAAGCCCCGGTCCCACCCGAACAATGACGTAATTGATCTCCCCACCGGCGCGGAGGCGCTCTAGGCTCTGCCGTACCGCCGATTTCGCGCCTGCGGGGACGGGCACCGCACGCGCGGGGACCAGCAGCGGTACTTGAGCGCCGCTCCCGGACGGGAGCGCCGCCGGGCAAGGAGGGCCGCATGACCGTACGGCGAGTAATGGGCATCGAGACGGAGTACGGGATCTCCGTCCCCGGTCAACCCAACGCCAATGCCATGCTCACCTCGTCCCAGATCGTCAACGCCTACGCGGCGGCGATGCACCGGGCGCGCCGCGCCCGCTGGGACTTCGAGGAGGAGAATCCGCTGCGCGACGCGCGAGGCTTCGACCTCGCCCGCGAGACCGCCGACTCCAGTCAGCTGACCGACGAGGACATCGGCCTCGCCAACGTCATCCTGACCAACGGCGCACGGCTGTACGTCGACCACGCGCACCCGGAGTACAGCTCGCCGGAGATCACCAACCCGCTGGACGCGGTGCTCTGGGACAAGGCCGGTGAGCGGGTGATGGCGGAGGCGGCCGAACGGGCCGCCGCGATCCCCGGGGCCCAGCCGATCCACCTCTACAAGAACAACACCGACAACAAGGGCGCCTCCTACGGGACGCACGAGAACTACCTGATGAAGCGCGAGACCCCGTTCTCGGACATCGTGCGCCATCTGACGCCCTTCTTCGTCTCGCGCCAGGTGGTCACCGGCGCCGGCCGCGTCGGGATCGGCCAGGACGGCCATGAGCACGGCTTCCAGCTGAGCCAGCGCGCGGACTACTTCGAGGTGGAGGTCGGCCTCGAGACCACGCTCAAGCGCCCCATCATCAACACCCGCGACGAACCGCACTCCGACGCCGAGAAGTACCGCAGGCTGCATGTGATCATCGGCGACGCGAACCTCTCCGAGATCTCGACCTACCTCAAGCTCGGCACCACCTCGCTGGTCCTCGCGATGATCGAGGACGGCTTCATCAACGTCGACCTCGCCGTCGACCAGCCGGTACGCACCCTGCACCAGGTCTCGCACGACCCGAGCCTCAGGCAGCTGGTCACGCTCCGCAGCGGCCGGACACTCACGGCCGTACAACTCCAGATGGAGTACTACGAGCTGGGCCGCAAATACGTCGAGGAACGGTACGGCGCGGACGCCGACGAGCAGACCAAGGACGTCCTGGCCCGCTGGGAGGACACCCTGAACCGCCTGGAGAGCGACCCGATGAGCCTCGCGGGCGAGCTGGACTGGGTGGCCAAGCGGGAGCTCATGGAGGGCTACCGGCGCCGTGACGGCCTGGACTGGGACGCCCCGCGCCTGCACCTGGTCGACCTCCAGTACGCCGACGTGCGCCCCGACAAGGGGCTGTACAACCGTCTGGCGGCCCGGGGGCGGATGAAGCGACTGCTCGACGAGAGCGACGTCGAGCGCGCCCGTACGAAGCCGCCCGAGGACACCCGGGCCTACTTCCGGGGCCGCTGCCTGGAGCAGTACGCGGACGACGTCGCCGCGGCCTCCTGGGACTCGGTCATCTTCGACCTGCCCGACCGCGACTCACTGCAACGGGTGCCCACGATGGAGCCCCTGCGCGGTACGCGCGAACACGTCAAGGACCTCCTGGACCGCTGCCGCACCGCGGAAGAGCTGGTCCGCACGCTCACGGGGGGCTGAAAGGCGCGCCGAAGGGGAATCAATCAGATGACCTGGAGACGTTGAGAAAAGTACCGGGCCGATGTCGGACCCCGTGGGTAGGGTCTGATCAAGAGCTTCGAATGCTTCGAACCGAGCGGGGTGAGCTACATGGCGACCAAGGACACCGGCGGCGGACAGCAGAAGGCGACGCGCTCCACTGAGGAGACCGAGGAGCAGGTGCAGGACGCGCAGGCGTCCGAGGACCTCAAGGAGCGGCAGGAGAAGCTGAGCGACGACGTCGACGACGTCCTCGACGAGATCGACGACGTCCTCGAGTCGAACGCCGAGGACTTCGTGCGCTCGTTCGTACAGAAGGGCGGCGAGTAGCGGCCGGATCCCCGGTCCGCCGGGCCCGTCGGCCGGCCCGCACCGTCGGCCGACGCTTCCGCGGGGTGCCCGTACCCGTACCGGCATCCCGCGGAAGCGCTTCTGCACCGGGATCGTGTTGATCACCGTCGACAGACGGGTAGGGTCCGTGGCGTAGTGCTTCAACTGCAATTCGGCCATCGGCAAGTTGGGGGATGATCCTGACACCTTGCGCAGGGCCATCGCATACCTGGAGGGAAACGCGTGGAAGCCAACACTCGTAGCACCGGGCGTCTACCAGCTGCGTTCCTGACGCCGGGTTCGTCCTCGTTCATGGACTTCCTGACCGACCACTCGCCCGAGATCCTGCCGGGCAACCGCAGTCTCCCGCCCGTACAGGGCGCGTTCGAGGCGCCGCACGGCACCACGATCGTGGCGGCCACGTTCCCCGGCGGGGTGGTGCTCGCCGGTGACCGGCGCGCCACCATGGGGAACATGATCGCCCAGCGCGACATGCAGAAGGTCTTCCCGGCCGACGAGTACTCGGCGGTGGGCATCGCCGGCACGGCCGGACTCGCCATCGAGATGGTCAAGCTGTTCCAGCTGGAGCTGGAGCACTTCGAGAAGGTCGAGGGCACCACGCTCTCCCTGGAGGGCAAGGCCAACCGCCTGTCCACGATGATCCGCGGCAACCTCTCGATGGCCATGCAGGGCCTGGCCGTCGTCCCGCTCTTCGCGGGCTTCGACGTCGACCGGGAGAAGGGCCGCATCTTCTCCTACGACGTCACCGGCGGCCGGTCCGAGGAGCAGGGGTACGCGGCCACCGGCTCCGGCTCCCTCTTCGCGCGGGGCTCGATGAAGAAGCTCTACCGCGACGACCTGACCGAGGAGCAGGCGCTCACCCTCGTGGTGCAGGCGCTGTACGACGCGGCGGACGACGACTCGGCGACCGGCGGTCCCGACCTGGCCCGTCGGCTCTTCCCGATCGTCACCGTCATCACCGACGAGGGCTTCCGGAAGCTGACCGACACGGAGTCCTCCGCGGTCGCGCGCTCGGTCGTGGAGCGGCGGCTCCAGGAGCCCGACGGCCCGCGTGCCGCCCTGCTCTGACCGTCCCGACGCTTCTCCGATGCACTCGTCACTGACAGAAAGGGACGGATAGCCGGTGTCGACGCCGTTCTATGTCTCACCCCAGCAGGCCATGGCCGACCGGGCGGAATACGCCCGGAAGGGCATCGCCCGTGGTCGCAGCCTGGTCGTGCTGCAGTACGCCGACGGCATTGTGTTCGTTGGCGAGAACCCGTCCCGTGCGCTGCACAAGTTCAGCGAGATCTACGACCGGATCGGCTTCGCGGCCGCCGGCAAGTACAACGAGTACGAGAACCTCCGCATCGGCGGCGTCCGTTACGCGGACCTGCGGGGGTACACCTACGACCGCGACGACGTGACGGCCCGTGGGCTCGCCAACGTCTACGCGCAGACGCTGGGCACCATCTTCTCCAGCGCGGCCGAGAAGCCGTACGAGGTGGAGCTGGTGGTCGCCGAGGTGGGCGCCGGGCCCGAGGGCGACCAGATCTACCGGCTGCCGCACGACGGTTCCATCGTGGACGAGCACGGCTCGGTCGCGGTCGGCGGCAACGCGGAGCAGATCAGCCAGTTCCTCGACCAGCGCCACCGTGACGGGATGTCACTCGCGGAGGCGCTGAAGCTGGCCGTGCAGGCACTCTCGCGCGAGGCCAACGGCAACGAGCGGGAGATCCCCGCCGAGCGGCTGGAGGTCGCGGTCCTGGACCGGACCCGGCCGCAGCAGCGCAAGTTCAAGCGGATCGTCGGACGGCAGCTGACCCGGCTGCTCGACGCGGACGGCGCGGGGGCGACCCCGACCGACGCCCCGTCCGACACCGAGGACACCGACGTCCCGCCCGTGGTGGACGCGGGCGGCACCGGGCCGGAGAGCACCGGTGACAGCGGTGCCGGGAAGACCGGCGAGGAAGACACCGAAGGCACGGAGGGGTCCGCGAAGGAGTAGCCCTCCCGCGAGGCGACCGAGCGTCGGACGCCCCCGGCAGCCCTGTAGGGCGGCCGGGGGCGCCGTCGTACCGCTCCCTCGGAGGAGGGCGCCGTGCCGTCAGGACCGGGCGGCCGCCGTCGAGCCGCGGGGCACCAGACGGACCGGCAGGTCGCCCTGGGCGGCCGGGCGGCCGTCCAGCACCGCGAGCAGCGCCTCCATGCCGTGCCGGCCGACCTGCTCGGCCGGCAGCCGCACCGTGGTGAGCTCGGGCTCCACCGCCGTGGCGAGGGCCAGGTCGTCGAAGCCGGTCACGGAGATGTCGTCGGGCACCCGCAGCCCGCGCCGCCGTACCGCCTTGCAGGCTCCCGCGGCCAGGATGTCGTCGTCGCAGACGATCGCCGTCGGCCCCGGCCCCGGCCCGGCCAGGACCGCTTCGGCGGCCTGTGTCCCGGCCCGTACGTCCAGGGCGGCGGTCACCGTCCGGGCGGTGGCGTCCGGGGCGGCCCGCAGCGCCTCGTGGAAGGCGCGGGCCCGCACCGTGAAGGTCCAGGTGTCCACCGCGGAGGCGAGGTGGACGAAGCGGCGGTGGCCCAGGCCCAGCAGATGCTCCGTCACCTGCCGCATGCCGTCGGCGATGTCGAGGTTCACCCACGCCGCCGCTCCGGCGTCCCCGGGATCGCTGTCCAGCATCACCAGGGGCAGCCCCGCGTCCCGCAGTGCCCCGAGCGCGTCGGCGGCCATGGAGGAGGCGATCACCCCGTCCAGCGCCGTCCGGGAGGAGGCGAACGGGTCCCGGGCCGGGCCGGTGCCGTCGGGCGACGGATAGAGCACCACACCGAAGTCGTGCTCCGCGGCGACGGCGGCCGCGCCCGTGTACACCCGGGCGAAGAACTCGTTGGTGAGCGCCGGGACGACGAGCAGAGCCGTACGGGTGTCGCCCAGGCGGAGACTGCGTGCGGCGAGATTCGGCCGGTAGCCCAGCTCCCGAACGCTGTCCCGGACCCGCCCGGCGGTGGTCTCGGACACCCGGCCGCGCCACTTGCCGCCGAGCACCAGCGACACCGTGGCCTGCGAGACCCCCGCGTCCCGGGCCACGTCGCGGCTGGTGGGCCGGGACGTGGCGGGCCGCCGCGCGCTGCTCACTGGTGCCTCCTGCTGGAACCGGACAGATGCCGCGGGATGGACCCACGGGCTGCGCACATGGTACGTATGGACTCCGAAGTTATACGTAAAACCCCGGGTGCGAGGCAGACCGGGGGAGAGGGGCGGGCATGGCCGCGGGCTATCTGGACATCCTCCGGGCGCGGCACGCGGCCAGACTGCTGGCCGGGACCCTGGTGGGGCGGCTGCCCAACGGCACCGCCCCGATCGCGATCGTCCTGTTCACCCGGGCCGAGGGCGGCAGCTACACCCTGGCCGGGGCGCTGGCCGCCGCGTACGGACTGGCCACGGCCGTCGGGCAGCCGCTGCTGGGGCGGGCCGTGGACCTGTACGGCCAGCCGCGCGTGCAGCTGCCCGCCGCCGTCGTCTCCGCGCTCGGCATGGCCGTCCTGGCGGTCGCGGGCCTCGGCACGCTCCCGCTCGCCTGTGCGGCGGTGATCGTCGCCGGTCTCTTCACCCCGCCGCTGGAAGGCGGCCTGCGCGCCCTGTGGCCGAGCGTGCTCGGCCGCGAGGACCGGGTGCACCGGGCCTACGCGATGGACGCGGTGGCCCAGGAGGTGATGTTCACCGTCGGCCCGCTCCTCGTCACCGTCCTGGTGTCGCTCTGGTCGCCGGTGGCGGCGCTCCTGGTCATCAACGCCCTCGGGGTCCTCGGCGCGCTCTGGGTGGTGCTCAGCGAGCCCTCCCGCGCCTGGCGCTCCGCCCCCCGTGAGGCGCACTGGCTGGGCGCGCTGCGCTCACCCGGACTCCTGGCCCTGCTGGGCGTGTTCTTCTTCGTCGGACTCGCGCTCGGCTCGATCACGGTGGCCGGCGTGGCCTACGCGGACGACCACGGCCGGGAGTCGGTGTACGGCTGGCTGATGGCCGCGCTCGGGCTCGGTGCGCTGATCGGCGGCGCGCTGTACGGGGCCCGGCAGTGGGCCGGAGCGCCCGAGCGCCGGCTGCGGGGCATCGTCGCCCTGCTCGCCCTGTGCTACCTGCCGTTGACGCTGACGCCCGGTGTGGCCGCCATGACCGCGCTGGCCGCGCTCGCCGGGGTGTTCCTGGCTCCGGCCATCGCCTGCTCCTTCATCGTGGTGGACCGGCACGCGCCGCGGGGCACGGTCACCGAGGCGTTCTCCTGGCTCGTGACGACCTTCGGCGTGGGCGCCGCGGCCGGAACGGCCGTCGCCGGCCCGGCCGTCCAGCTCGGCGGTACGGCCCAGGGGTTCGCCGTCGCCGGGGCCGGTGGAGCGGCCGCGCTGCTGGTGCTGCTCGCCACCGGGAAGGTCCTCGCAGCTCCCGGCCGCACCCCCGAGGTCGTGGCCGGATCGGAAAATGATCGCAACGGTGCTGCCGAACCCGGTTTCAGCTCAGGCCATAAGGCGTAATGTTCAGTCATGGACCGCCGCATTTTCGGGCTGGAGAACGAGTACGGCGTCACGTGCACGTTCAGGGGACAGCGCCGACTGTCACCTGACGAAGTGGCGCGCTACCTCTTCCGCCGTGTTGTGTCATGGGGCCGCAGCAGCAATGTCTTCCTGCGGAACGGCGCCCGCCTGTACCTCGACGTGGGATCGCATCCGGAATACGCAACCCCCGAATGCGACAACGTGACCGAACTGGTCACGCACGACAAGGCCGGCGAGCGCATTCTCGAGGGCCTGCTCGTCGACGCCGAACGCCGCCTGCACGAGGAGGGAATCGCGGGCGACGTCTATCTCTTCAAGAACAACACCGACTCGGCGGGAAACTCCTACGGGTGCCACGAGAACTACCTCGTCGCCCGGCACGGAGAATTCTCCCGGCTCGCGGACATCCTCATTCCGTTCCTCGTCACCAGGCAGCTCATCTGCGGTGCCGGCAAGGTGCTCCAGACGCCGCGCGGAGCCGTCTACTGCGTGAGCCAGCGTGCCGAGCACATCTGGGAGGGCGTCAGTTCCGCGACGACGCGCTCCCGGCCGATCATCAACACCAGGGACGAGCCGCACGCCGACGCGGAGCGCTACCGCCGGCTGCACGTCATCGTCGGCGACTCCAACATGTCCGAGACGACCATGCTGCTCAAGGTCGGCGCCACCGACCTGGTGCTCCGCATGATCGAGGCCGGCACCGTGATGCGTGACCTGACCCTGGAGAACCCGATCCGGGCGATCCGCGAGGTCAGCCACGACACCACCGGCCGCCGCAAGGTGCGCCTCGCCAGCGGCCGGGAGGCCTCGGCCATAGAGGTCCAGCGCGAGTACTACGAGAAGGCGGTCGACTTCGTCGAACGCCGGGGCATCCGCACCGGCACCGTCGAGAAGGTCCTGGAGCTCTGGGGCCGCACGCTGGACGCCATCGAGGCGGAGGACCTCGACCGGATCGGCACCGAGATCGACTGGGTCATGAAGTACAAGCTCATCGAGCGGTACCGGGCCAAGCACAACATGACCATGTCGAACCCGCGGGTCGCGCAGATAGACCTCGCCTACCACGACATCCACCGGCGCCGCGGGCTCTACTACCTGCTGGAGCGCAAGGGCCAGGCCGCCCGCATCTGCAACGACCTGAAGATCTTCGAGGGCAAGTCGGTGCCCCCGCAGACGACCCGGGCCCGGCTGCGCGGCGACTTCATCCGGCGGGCCCAGGAGCAGCGCCGGGACTTCACCGTCGACTGGGTCCACCTCAAGCTCAACGACCAGGCGCAGCGCACCGTGTTGTGCAAGGACCCGTTCCGCTCGGTCGACGACCGGGTGGAGAAGCTCATCGCCGGCATGTAGCGGTCCGGGCCGAACCCCACGGCCGTGACGTGATCGGGCCCCGTACGTTCTCCGTACGGGGCCCTTCGCTCGTGCTACGGCCTAGAGTGGCCCGGATCCCCTATACGTGCCGTCTGAGATCTGAGGAACCAGTGCGCCGACTTGCCGGCCTTCTCGTCGTCCCCCTACTGCTGCTGTCCGCGGTGGCATGCGGCGACGACAAGGCCTCCGACTCCGCCTCGTCCACGAACGGAGCGCCCGCGATCACCGCGGGCGAGAAGTTCGGCGAGAAGCCCACCCTGGCGAAGGGCGAGGGCGATCCACCCAAGGAACTGAAGACCGAGGTCGTCAGCGAGGGCGACGGCGCGAAGCTCAAGAACGGCGACGCGATCCAGGTGAACTACCTGGGGCAGGCCTGGGACTCCACCAAGCCGTTCGACAACAGCTTCGACCGGAAGCAGCCCTTCGACCTGACGCTCGGCGCGGGCATGGTCATCCAGGGCTGGGACAAGGGCCTCGTCGGCCAGAAGGTCGGCAGCCGCGTCGAGCTGGTCATCCCGCCGGACCTCGGCTACGGCAAGCAGGGCCAGGGCGAGGACATCAAGCCCGACGCCACCCTGGTCTTCGTCGTCGACATCCTGAAGGCGACCCAGATCCCCGCCTCCGCCAAGGGCACCGCGGTCGCCCAGGACAACATCGACCTGCCCAAGGTCGGTACGAACACCGACGGCAAGGCCCCCTCGGTGAAGATCCCCAAGGTCGACCCGCCGAAGAAGCTCGTCTCCGACTACGTGCTGGAGGCCAAGGGCGACGTCGTCAAGGAGACCGACAGCGTCGTCGTGAACTACGTGGCCCTGGTGTGGAAGGACGGAAAGACGTTCGACAGCACCTACCAGACGGGCAAGACCCAGACCTTCCCGCTGGCCCAGGTCACCCTCAAGGGACTCAAGGACGGCCTGATCGGCAAGACGGTCGGCAGCCGGGTGCTGCTCGTCGTCCCGCCGGACCAGGGATTCGCCGACCAGGAGCAGCAGGGCATCCCCGCGAACTCCACCCTCGTCTTCGCCGTGGACATCCTCGCGAAGATGTAAGACTGTCCCGGTTGCCCAGTACATCAGTAAGAGGAGCAAGTCAGTGAGCATCGAGAAGCCCGAGATCGACTTCCCGGGTGGCGAGCCGCCGGCCGACCTGGAGATCAAGGACATCTGGGAAGGCGACGGACCGGTGGCCGAGAAGGGCCAGACCGTCTCCGTGCACTACGTCGGCGTGGCCTTCTCCACCGGCGAGGAGTTCGACGCCTCGTGGAACCGCGGCACCCCGCTGCAGTTCCAGCTCGGGGCCGGACAGGTCATCGCGGGCTGGGACCAGGGCGTGCAGGGCATGAAGGTCGGCGGCCGTCGCCAGCTGACCATCCCCGCGCACCTCGCGTACGGCGACCGCGGCGCCGGTGGCGGCCGTATCGCCCCGGGCGAGACGCTGATCTTCGTCTGCGACCTGGTCGCCGTCTGACCGCAGGGTGACAGCAGCGAGGGCCCGTGCCGCAAGGCGCGGGCCCTCGCTTTGGTCCGGACACCCCGGGGCGGTACGGTCGAGCGTCGTAGCGCACGTACAGAAAGGGCGTCGATGGCGATCGCCAAGGCCGAACGGCTGATGAACCTGGCGCTGTGCCTGCTGGGTACCCGGCGCCCGCTGAGCAAGCGTGAGCTCCGCGGGTCCATCGAGGCCTACCTGGAGGCGGGGTCCGACGACTCCTTCAACCGGATGTTCGAGCGCGACAAGGACGATCTGCGCGAACTCGGCCTGGTCATCGAGACCGTGGAGAACCTGGACGGCGACACGGGCTACCTCGCCCGCCGCGACAGCAACCGGCTGCCCCCCATCACCCTGGACGCCGAGGAGGCCGCCGCCCTCGGACTGGCCGCGAAGGTCTGGCAGCAGGCCCGGCTCGCCGGGGCGGCCAGCGGCGCCCTGCAGAAGCTGCGGGCCGCCGGGATGCCGGAGGCCGAGGACGCCTACGAGGTGCACAGCGCCCTGGAGCCCCGGATCCCGGTCCACGAAGCCGCCTTCGAACCGCTGATGCTCGCCTGCCGTGACCGCCGTCCCGTCACCTTCGACTACCGCAAGGCCAACGCCGCCCGCCCCGAGCAGCGCCAGGTCGAACCCTGGACGCTGGAGTGCTGGCGCGGCCACTGGTACCTGGCCGGCTGGGACCGTGAGCGGGGCGCCGAGCGGGTCTTCCGGCTGTCCAGGATCTCCGGCCGGGTCCGCTCCCGTGCCGGGGCGTTCACCGCGCCGGTGCCCGACGTGGTGACCGTCCGCGAGACGGTGGAGAGCTGGGCGGGGGAGACCGCCACCCGGACCGCCAGGATCAGACTGCGCACCGGCGCCGGCTACCCGCTGCGCGCCCGGGCGACCTCGGTGCGGGAGCTCGGTGACGGCTGGGAGGAGCTGGAGATCCCGTACGGACACGGACTGGACGCCTGGCTCGTCGAATTCGGGCCGGACGTCGTCGTCAGCGAGCCCGCCGACCTGCGGGCCGACGTGGTGGACCGGCTGCGCGCCGTGGCCAAGGACTGAGGGGGACCCGTACTCGTGGCCACGAACGCGATCGACCAGACCAGGCGGATGCTCTCCCTGGTGACCTATCTGCGGGAGCGTCCCGGCGCGCACGTCCAGGACGTGGCCCGGGCCTTCGGGATCACCGAGGACGAGCTGATCTCCGACCTCGACGTCCTGCCGATGTGCGGGACCAGCTTCCGCGGCGGTGACCTGCTCGACATCGACACCGACGGCGACCGGATCTGGTGGCACAACCCGGACGACGTCGCCGAGCCGCTGCGGCTGGCCGCCGACGAGGCGACCGCGCTGCTCGTCGCGGCCCGGGCGGTGGCCACCCTGCCGGGCCTGCGCGAGAGCGACCGGGCAGCACTGGTGCGGGCGACCGCGAAGCTGGAGACGGCGGCCGGTGAGGTGGGGGCCGCGAGCTCGCGGCTCTCGGTCACCTTCGAGTCCGAGGGCGGGGTCTTCGCCGACGTCGACCGGGCCATCTCCGAGCGCCGTCGGCTCTGGCTGCGCTACTACTCGCCCGCCCGCGACGAACTCACCGAGCGCGAGGTGGACCCGATCCGGCTGTTCGCCGTCGGCCACACCTACATGGAGGGGTGGTGCCGTCTCAGCGAGGCCCGGCGCACCTTCCGGCTGGACCGGGTCGCCGAGATCCGGCTGCTGGACGCCCCGTCCGCCCCGCCCGAGCTCGAACTGCGCGACTTGTCCGAGGGGCTGGTGCAGCCGGCGGCCGAGGACCCGGAGGTCGTGATCGAGGTCGGCCCCGGCGGCCGGTGGGTCGCGGAGTACTACCCGCACGACAGCGCGGAGGAGCTGCCCGACGGCGGCATGCGGATCACCCTGCGCACCCCCGACCCCGCCTCGCTGCGGCGGCTCGCCCTCCGGCTCGGCGGCGAGGGGCGCATCACCGCCCCCGAGGAGCTGGCCGAGAGCGCCCGGCAGGCGGCCCGTGAGGCGCTGGCCGCCTACGACGGCGCGCTCTGAGCGGCGGCCACCGGTGTACACAGGAGACAGACCTCACATGACCGCACCGCCGCGCACCCACTCCGGACCGGTCACCGTCCCGGTGCCCGCCGCCGTACAGTTCAGGGCTGCCTGCCCGGGCTGCCGCGCCCGGTTCGAGCTCGGCGCGGAGGCCCTCAGGCTGGCGATAGGCGCCAGCCGCCGTACGACCTTCTACTCCTTCACCTGTCCCGAGTGCGGCTCGGCCGTCCGCAAGCCGGCCGGGGAGCGCATCGTGGAACTCCTCACCGGCGGCGGGGTGCGGACCCTGCGTCTGCACACCGCCGCGCGGTGACCCGCACGGCAACGAGAGAACTTCGAGGCTCCGTCCATGTTCTGGCCCATGCTCGCCATCGCTCTGGGATTTCTCGGTCTGGCCGTGCTCGGCGTCCTGGCCGTCAAGGTCTTCGTCGAGGCGCAACGGCTCGGCAGACAGGTCGCCGAGACCACACAGCGGATCAACCGGGCGGCCGAGGACCTCGAACGGGCGGCCACCACCCTCGCCGACACCGGTGAGGCCCTGCGATAGCGGGGGCGGGGCCTCCAGATTCGCGGTGCCGGAGGGTACGCTGCTGGAGTGGCCCAGGCAGGGAGGTGCGGGCCGCGAGCGGGAGTACGCACAGGCATTGCCCGGCGTTTACCCCTGCGGGTTACGATCGCTGCCAGCGCGAGGGTCGGACGTATGTCCGGCCGTACGGGTAGCGAGCCCACCCTCCAGTCGCCTCAGTGAGAAGGAAGTCGCACATGATCGGCAATCTGAAGCCCCTCGAGATCGTTCTGATCATCGCTGTCATCCTGCTTCTCTTCGGTGCCAAGAAGCTTCCTGACATGGCGCGTTCGCTCGGCAAGTCGGCCCGCATCCTCAAGAGCGAGGCCAAGGCCATGAAGAAGGACGACGCGGAGCCCGCGGCGCCCACCACGGAGACCGTCGCGGACACCGCGCCGCCGGCCGCCTCCGCGCGCACGATCCAGGCCGCGCCCGGGGACGTCACGAGTTCCCGCCCGGTCAGCGAGCCCAAGCCCACCACCCAGAGCTGACAGCTGACCCGCACCACCGACGGCTGCCGCACGAGACGAGGGAAGTGGGTTGCTCAAGTCTGCCCGCAAGCAGGAGAAGGACGACGAAGGGCGGATGCCCCTCCTCGATCACCTGCGTGAGCTGCGCAACCGGCTGCTGAAGTCGGTCCTGGCCATCGTGGTCGCCGTCATCGCGGCAGCCTTCGTCTACCGGGACATCTTCGAGTTCCTGATGGACCCGATCCTGTCCTCGGTGGGCTGCAAGAACGGTGCCGTGACCATGATCAACGGCCGGCCGTGCGCGGAGATGACCACCAACGGTCTGCTGTCCCCCTTCACCATCGCGCTGAAGGTCTCGCTCATGACGGGTGTGCTGGTGGCCACCCCGGTGTGGCTGTACCAGCTGTGGGCGTTCGTCGCCCCCGGTCTGCACAAGCAGGAGAAGCGCTACTCGATGGCCTTCGTGGCCGCCGGCGTCCCGCTCTTCGTGGCGGGCGCCTACCTGGCGTACGCGATCCTGCCGCAGACCGCCGAGATCATGCTCGGCTTCACGCCCGAGAACGTGAAGAACCTGCTGCCGCTCGACGACTTCCTGGACCTGATCACCCGCATGGTGATCGTTTTCGGGCTGGCCTTCGAACTGCCGCTGCTGCTGATACTGCTGAACATCACGGGCGTCCTCAGCGGTGCGCGCATGCTGCGCTGGTGGCGCGGGATGATCGTCGGGCTCACCGCCTTCGGGGCGATCGCGACCCCGGGTGGCGACCCGCTGTCGATGATCCTGCTGGCCGGGCCGCTCGCGGTGCTCTACTTCATCGCCGTCGGCTTCTCCCTGCTCAACGACAAGCGCCGGCGCCGCAACAACCCCGACGCCGGACTCGACGACGACGAGGCGTCCGAGCTGGACCTCACCCCCGAGCCCATCGGCCCGGTGGGCGGCGGCGCGCGGGCGGCCCTGCCCGAGCAGGCGGGCGGCGACGCGGACGGCGGGCGGTCGCACCGGCTCAACGGTTACGACGACATCACCTGACCTTGTAAGGTCCCGCTGGTGACCAGCGAGATCACCCTTTTCGTCAATCCCACCGCGGGAAGCGGCCGGGGCGCGCGTGCCGCGCAGCCGGCCGCTTCCGCGTTGCGGGACGCCGGATTCTCCGTGCGTACGGTGCTCGGCGAGGACGCCGACGACGCCCTGCGGCGGGCCAAGGACGCGGTGGCCGGCGGGACCGGCGCCCTGATAGCCGTGGGCGGGGACGGCATGATGTCCCTCGCCCTCCAGGCGGTCGCCGGCACCTCGACCCCGCTCGGGGCCGTCGCCGTGGGGACCGGCAACGACTTCGCCCGCGCCCTCGGGCTGCCCGTTCGCGACCCGGCCGCGGCGGGACGGCTGGCCGCCGACGCGCTCAAGGCGGGCACGGCCCGTGCGATCGACCTCGGCCGGGTCGGGGAGCGCTGGTTCGGCTCCGTCCTCGCCTCCGGGTTCGACTCCCGGGTCAACGACCGGGGCAACCGGATGCGCCGGGTCGGCGGCCGGTTCAAGTACGACCTGGCGATCCTGGCCGAGCTGGCGGCCTTCCGTCCCGTCCCGTACCGGGTCCGGCTGGACGGCGGCCCGGTCCGGGAGATCGAGGCCACGCTGATCGCGGTGGGCAACGGCACCGCGTACGGCGGCGGCATGCGGATCTGTGCGGACGCCGTCATGGACGACGGACTCTTCGACGTGACCGTGGTCGGCGCGTGCAGCCGCACCACCCTGCTCAAGGTCTTCCCCCGGGTCTACAAGGGGACGCACCTCAACCACCCCGTGGTGAGCGTGCACCGGGTCTCCTCGATCGAACTGGCGGCGGCCGGGGTCACCGCCTACGCCGACGGCGAGCCGCTGGGCGCCCTGCCGCTCACCGCCACCTGCGTGCCCGGTGCCGTCCGCGTCCTGGCGGGGTGAAAAATAAGACCGGGCTGACTGTCGTACCCGGCGGGTAGGCTCGTACGCAAGATGACAGAGGACCTCTCACCAGCTGAGCGATACCAGGCGTCCCGGGTCCGTGCGGCCGAAGCGGCCACGGCTCTCGGCCCCTTCCGCGACCTGTACGACTTCCCGCTGGACCCGTTCCAGATCGAGGCGTGCAAGGCGCTGGAGGCGGGCAAGGGCGTGCTGGTCGCCGCCCCCACCGGGTCGGGCAAGACGATCGTCGGCGAGTTCGCCGTGCACCTGGCCCTGGAGCAGGGCCGCAAGTGCTTCTACACCACGCCCATCAAGGCGCTGTCCAACCAGAAGTTCGCCGACCTGGCCCGGCGGTACGGTGCGGACAAGGTCGGCCTGCTGACCGGAGACAACAGCGTCAACGCGGACGCGCCCGTGGTCGTCATGACCACCGAGGTGCTGCGCAACATGCTGTACGCCGGGTCCCAGGCGCTCGTCGGCCTGGGGTACGTGGTGATGGACGAGGTGCACTACCTCTCCGACCGCTTCCGCGGGGCCGTGTGGGAGGAAGTGATCATCCACCTGCCGGCGTCGGTGACCCTGGTCTCCCTCTCCGCGACCGTCTCCAACGCCGAGGAGTTCGGTGACTGGCTGGACACGGTGCGCGGCGACACCCAGGTGATCGTCTCCGAGCACCGCCCGGTGCCGCTGTGGCAGCACGTCATGGCCGGGCGCCGGATGTACGACCTCTTCGAGGAGGAGACCGACCACGGCGGCCGGGGCACCGGCCGCCGTGAGGTCAACCCCGACCTCGTGCGGCTCGCCCGGATGGAGAACCAGCGCGGCTACAACCCGCGTGAGCGCCGCCGCGGCAAGATGGTCCGCGAGGCGGACCGCGAGCGCGAGCGGCGCGCGCGGAGCCGGATCTGGACGCCGTCGCGGCCCGAGGTCATCGACCGGCTCGACGCCGAGGGGCTGCTCCCGGCCATCACCTTCATCTTCAGCAGGGCCGCCTGCGAGGCTGCCGTCCAGCAGTGCCTGGCGGCCGGTCTGCGGCTCAACGACGAGGACAAGCGCCGGCTGGTGCGGGAGATCGTCGAGGAGCGGACCGCGTCCATCCCCGGCGAGGACCTCCACGTCCTCGGCTACTACGAGTGGCTCGAGGGGCTGGAGCGGGGGATCGCCGCCCACCACGCGGGCATGCTGCCGACCTTCAAGGAGGTCGTCGAGGAACTGTTCGTGCGGGGCCTGGTCAAGGCCGTCTTCGCCACCGAGACGCTGGCGCTCGGCATCAACATGCCCGCACGCTCCGTGGTGCTGGAGAAGCTCGTCAAGTGGAACGGCGAGCAGCACGCCGACATCACCCCCGGCGAGTACACCCAGCTGACCGGCCGGGCCGGGCGCCGGGGCATCGACGTCGAGGGCCACGCGGTCGTCCTGTGGCAGCGGGGCATGGACCCGACCGGGCTCGCCGGTCTGGCGGGCACCCGTACCTATCCGCTGCGGTCCAGCTTCCGGCCCTCGTACAACATGGCCGTCAACCTCGTCCACCAGTTCGGGCGGCACCGGTCGCGTGAGCTGCTGGAGACCTCCTTCGCGCAGTTCCAGGCCGACCGGTCCGTGGTCGGGATCTCCCGCCAGGTCCAGCGCAACGAGGAGGGCCTGGAGGGCTACCGGGAGGGCATGACCTGCCACCTCGGGGACTTCGAGGAGTACGCGCGGCTGCGCCGCGACCTCAAGGACCGCGAGACGGAGCTGGCCAAGCAGGGAGCGGCCCAGCGGCGGGTGGCCGCCGCGTCGTCCCTGGAGAAGCTCAAGCCGGGAGACGTCATCCACGTCCCGACCGGCAAGTTCGCCGGGCTCGCCCTCGTCCTCGACCCGGGCCTGCCGGCGGGACGGACCAACGGCCACCGCGGTGTCGAGTACCACGACGGACCGCGCCCGCTGGTGCTGACCGCCGAGCGGCAGGTCAAGCGGCTGGCCCAGATCGACTTCCCGGTGCCGGTCGAGGCGCTGGAGCGGATGCGGGTGCCCAAGTCGTTCAACCCGCGCTCCCCCCAGTCGCGCCGCGACCTGGCCTCCGCGCTGCGGAGCAAGGCGGGGCACATCGATCCGGGCCGGCACCGCAAGCAGCGCTCCGCGGCGGCCGACGACCGGGAGATCGCCCGGCTGCGCACGGAGCTGCGGGCGCACCCCTGCCACGGGTGCGACGAGCGCGAGGACCACGCGCGATGGGCCGAGCGGTACCACCGGCTCCAGCGGGACACCCGTCAGCTGGAGAAGCGCATCGAGGGCCGGACGAACACCATCGCCCGCACCTTCGACCGGATCGTGGCGCTCCTGACCGAGCTCGACTACCTTCGGGGCGACGAGGTCACCGGCAACGGCCGACGGCTGGCGCGTCTGTACGGGGAGCTCGACCTGCTGGCGAGCGAGTGCCTGCGCGACGGGGTCTGGGAGGGCCTGAACCCGGCGGAGCTGGCCGCGTGCGTCTCGGCGCTGGTCTACGAGGCCCGGCAGGCCGACGACGCGGTCGCGCCCAAGCTGCCCTCCGGGCCGGCGAAGGTGGCGATGGGCGAGATGGTCCGTATCTGGGGCAGGCTCGACGCCCTGGAGGAGGACTTCAAGATCAGCCAGACGGAGGGGGTCGGCCAGCGCGAGCCCGACCTCGGCTTCGCCTGGGCCGTCTACATGTGGGCCTCCGGCCGGACGCTGGACGAGGTGCTGCGCGAGGCGGAGATGCCCGCCGGCGACTTCGTCCGGTGGTGCAAGCAGGTCATCGACGTGCTCGGCCAGATCGCGGCGGCCGCGCCGCGCGAAGGCGGCTCCACGGTGGCGAAGAACGCGCACAAGGCGGTCGACGCGGTGCTGCGGGGCGTGGTGGCGTACAGCTCGCTGGGCTGAGGCCCGGGCGGACGTGGAAGTGGCCGAGGGCCCGGAGCTGTCCGGCCTTCGGCCACGTCTGTTCGCGGTCCTCCGCCTCGGGGCGGTGGGCCGGGGCGGGTTCTCCTACGTCCTCCGCTTGTTCATCACGGCCACCCCCGCACAGACGGCCCCCAGTACGACCGTCAGACCTCCGACGATCACATTGCTGAGGACCACACCCATGTCGGGGCTCTGGCCCACGATCCAGGTCGACGCGATCAGCCAGGCGCCCAGCGCGCAGATGGCCAGGCTCATCCCGGTCATCCGTTCCGGCATGGCCGTGAAGCAGAGTGCCAGGACCGCGATGGCGAGACCGATCACGACGTTGTGGACCACCAGCGACGGCTGGTTCGCCGTGAAGTGAAGCACCCAGGGCGACACGGCGGCGTACAGACCGGCCAGGAAAACCGGTGCGTCCGCGAGGGCGGTGCTCCGGCCGCCGCCGCGCATCACGCGGTCATGACGTTCCCGCATCTCCGGGGCGTCGGGGTGACTCGATATGTCACTCCGGTGTGAGACGTTACTCATGGACTCCGTCTCTGGACTCCGTCTCCTTCCTACGGTGGAAGGGCGACCGCGCAACCTCCGTGCGGCCCTTGCACTCTCTCACCAGTGTGCCCTTATTTGTCCCTTATGTGCAGGTATCTGGGACAGGGATTTCCGCGCTTCCGTCGAGCCGGTCGGCCAGTGCCACGAGATCGGCCGTCCGCAGCACACGGCCCCCGTGGCCGGGCAGCGGCACATGCAGGATCCGCGTCCAGCGTTCCGGGACGGCGCCGAGGCCGTGGACCGCGCCCGCCAGCGTCCCGGTGACCGCGGCCACCGTGTCGGTGTCGCCGCCCACGTCGACGGCCGCGGCCAAGGCGCCTTCGAAACCGGTGGTGGTGCGGAGCGCCCAGAGGGCGGTGCCCAGACACGGCCAGACCGCGCCGTTGAACTCGGTCGCGTCGTCCGGGTGCCAGCCGGGCGCGAGTACGGCCGCCCACCGGGCCCGGTGGTCCGGGTGGACCTCGGCCAGCGCCGCCTCTACCGCCGCGAGCGGATCGGCTCCGCCCAGGGCCACGCGGACCAGCTCGTGGAGCACGGCCGTGCCCTCCCACGCGGCCCGGTCACCGTGGGTCAGTGCGGCGATACGGCGGGCGGCGGCCATGGTCGCCGCCCGGCCCCGGCGTGCGAAGTACACCGCGGAGGTGGAGGCCCGCATCAGCGAACCGTTTCCGGCCGCGCGTGCGTTGACCTGGAAGTGCAGGGCGGCCGCCAGGTCCCACGGCTCCCCGCTCGTCAGGACGTCCTCGGTCTGCAGCCCGATGTCCTTCGGATCGCCCGCCGCCCACCGCCTGAAACGGGCGAAGACGTCGGGCAGTTCGAGCCCACCGCACTCGACCAGCGACTCCCCGACCAGGACCGCCATCTGCGTGTCGTCCGTCGCCTCGCCAGGGTCCCAGCCGCCGCCCCCGCACAGCGTCCCCACGCCGTCCGGGAACCGGGCGGAGAAGACACCGGGCGGCCCGAACTCGAAGGGGGCGCCCAGCGCGTCACCGGCCGCCGAGCCGACCACGGCACCCCGCACCCGGTCACGGCGGCCCCCGTCCCCCCGCACGGGCGGGACGGGGGCGCGGTGTCGGGGGGCCCGAGGACTCATCCGGGCATCCTACGGACCCCGCGACGGGGTCAGTTCATCGGCATGAGCACGGTGTCGATGATGTACACGGTCGCGTTGGCGGTCTGGACGTTGCCGCAGACCACCTTCGCCGAGTCGTTCACGGTGTACGTCATGTCCGAACCCGACGTCGTGAGCTTCGTCTTGGCCAGGGTGTCGAAGGAGCCCTTCTCCAGCTGCTTCGGCGTCAGCTTCTGGCCCACCACGTGCGAGGTGAGCACCTTGGTGAGCTGCGCCTTGTCGGCGAGCAGCTTGTCCAGGTCGGCCTTCGGGATCTTGGCGAAGGCGTCGTTGGTCGGGGCGAACACCGTGATGTCCTGGGCGTTGTTCAGCGTGTCGACGAGGCCGGCCTGCTTGACGGCCGTGACCAGCGTGGACAGGGCCGGATTGTGGGACGCCGCCGTCGCGACCGGGTCCTTCGCCATGCCGTCGAAGGAGCCCGCGCCGTCCTTCGGCACGGTCGAACAGGCCGGACCGAACGGCTGGTCCATCGGCATGGTCTCCTCGGCCGGCGCACTGGAGGAACTGGCCTTCGCCGAGCTGGCGTCGGAGCCGGACGTGGAGGTGTCGCTGTCGCCGGAGCAGGCGGTGAGGGCCAACGGGAGCACGGCGGCGGCGGACACGGCGAGGGCGATGCGACGGAAGTGACGGGTGTTCATGGTGTTCTCCTGAAGTGGTGATCGGTCATGCGGTTCGGAAAGGACTTCGGAAAGGGCTTCGGAAAGGAACGAGGGGGGCGGGCCGGGGTCAGGTCACGTCGACCACCACCGAGTGCCATCCGGTCGCGCCGTCGGGGACGGTGCCGACCCGCTCGTCGGTCTGGGTGGCGCCTGTACGGTCCGTCGCGCGGACCTCCAAGGTGTGGTGGCCGCGGGTGGCGGGCCACTCCCACACCCACTGGCGCCAGGTGTCGTGCCCGGCCTCCGCCCCCAGGCGTGCGGTGTGCCAGGGTCCGCCGTCCACCCGGACCTCGACCCGGGCGATCCCCCGGTGCTGGGCCCAGGCGACCCCGGCCACGGGGACGGTGCCCGCGCCCGGTGAGGCGAAGGGGCGGGGGGTGTCGATGCGCGACTCGGTCTTGATCGGAGCCTCGCGTGCCCAGGTGCGCTTCACCCAGTACGCGTCGTAGGCGTCGAACGTCGTGAGTTCGATGTCCTGGATCCACTTGCAGGCCGAGACATAGCCGTAGAGCCCCGGGACGACCATCCGGACGGGGAAGCCGTGGTCGAACGGCAGGGGTTCGCCGTTCATCCCGAGCGCGAGCAGGGCGTCGCGGCCGTCCATGACCGCCTCGACCGGGGTGCCGATCGTCATCCCGTCGACCGAGCGCGCCACGATCTGGTCGGCGGGCCCGCCCCGCGACGGGGGCCTCACCCCCGCCTCGCGCAGCAGGTCGGCCAGGCGCACGCCGATCCAGCGGGCGTTGCCGACGTACGGGCCGCCCACCTCGTTGGAGACGCAGGTGAGGGTGATGTCGCGTTCGACGAGTTCCCGGTCCAGCAGGTCCTGGAAGCCGAGGGTGACGGGTCGCGTCACTCCCTTTCCGTGGATCCGCAGCCGCCAGGAGCCCGCGTCGACCCGGGGGACGACCAGGGCGGTGTCCACCCGGTAGAACTCCTTGTTCGGGGTGGTGAAGGGGCCGACGCCCCGGATCCCCAGATCCGCTCCCCCGGGGAGCGGGGCGGCGGGCGAGGACGGCGCCGGGAGCGTGATCGCGCCGCGCGAGGCGGAGACCCCGGCCAGCTGGGACGCCTGGAGCCGACGGCCCAGGATCCCGGCACCGGCCGAGGCCGCCGCCGCGGCGGTCGCCGCGAGCACGAACCCGCGGCGGTCGAAGGCGCCCTGCTCCCCGGCGCCCGCCTGGCCGCAGGCGGGCGCGGGGGCACCGCTCTCCGTCTCCCCAGCCGCGGGAGACGGGGCGGCGTACGGGGTGAGCCGGCCGGCCAGCGTGTACAGCAGGCCTGCGGCCACGAGGGCGCCCACGGCCGACGGCAGCGCGTCGAGGGCCCGGCCCTCGGGACGTCCCGCCGCCGCGGCCGCCCCGGCGGCACCGAAGAGCAGGACGGCCGCGGCGCCCGCGGCCCGGTGGCGCAGCGTCAGGAGTCCCACCGTCACGGCGAAGACCGCCAGCAGGACGAGGATCCCGAGCTGCAGAACCAGCTTGTCGCTCGTGCCGAAGTTGCGTACGGCGAAGTCCTTGACGGCCGGGGGCGTGCGGTCGATGACCGCCCCGCCCACCGCCGTGACCGGACCGGCCTCGGGACGCACGGCCGCGGCGACGAGCTCGGCCACGCACAGGGCGGCGAAGGCGGCGATCAGACCGCCGAGCGCGGCGAACGCGGCACGCGTCCGGCGGGAGGACCCGGACGGCGCGGCCTCCTGCTCCTGCGAAACGTATCGGTCTGTGCTCACACCGGGTCTTCGGCGCGGGGCCCCTCGGCGGATTGGTCGTTCACCCGATCGAGGGAAGTCCGATCATCGGCCAATCCGCCGGGGCCCCTGGCACGAATGACCCGCGAGGGGCCTCTGGGAACAGACCCCGGTCGGACGTGGAACACCGGGAGGGACCCGAATGACGAGTCAGCGGCGGCGCACGGCGGTGGTGGGGGCCGGAGTGGCGGGACTGACCGCCGCACACGTCCTGGGGCGGGACCACGACGTGACGCTGTACGAGGCCGACACCCGCCTCGGCGGCCACGCGCACACCCACGAGCTGACCTCCTCCGACGGCGGCACGCACCGCGTCGACTCGGGGTTCATCGTGCACAACCGGCGCACCTACCCGTATCTGCTCCGGCTCTTCGGCGAACTCGGCGTCGCGACACAGGAGTCCGAGATGAGCATGTCCGTGCGGTGCGAGGGGTGCGGCCTGGAGTACGCCGGTGCCCGGGGCGCCGCCGGACTGTTCGCCCGCCCCCGGTCCGCGCTGCGCGGACCGTACCTGCGGATGCTGACCGAGGTGCCGCGCTTCCACCGGGCGGCCCGTGCCCTGCTCGGCCGCCCCGAGGGCGGATCCCCGCTGACGCTGGGGCAGTTCGCGGCGCGCGGCCGGTTCTCCCCGTACTTCACCGCCCACTTCCTGAAACCGATGGTCTCCGCCGTCTGGTCGTGCGACCCGGTGACCGCCATGCGCTACCCCGCCCGTTACCTCTTCCGGTTCCTGGACCACCACGGGATGCTCTCGATCGGCGGCTCGCCGACCTGGCGCACCGTCACCGGCGGCTCGCACGCCTATGTCGAACGGGTCGCCAAGCAGGTGCACTCCGTGCGCACCGGGACGCCCGTCAGAGCCGTACGCCGGCACGGCGACGGCGCGGAGATCGTCACCGAGGACGGTGGCACCGAGGAGTACGACTCGGTCGTCCTCGCCACCCACCCCGACCAAGCGCTGCGGATGCTCGCCGACCCCACCGACGAGGAACGCGGCATCCTCGGCGCCTTCCGGTACTCCCGCAACCCCACGCTGCTGCACACCGACACCGCCCTGCTGCCGCGCAGCCGGGGGGCCGCGGCCTCCTGGAACTACCTGATGCCGTCCTGCGCGGCAGACGCCGACCGGGTCACCGTCAGCTACGACATGAACCGGCTCCAGCGCCTGGACGCGCCCGAGCGGTTCGTCGTCACGCTGAACGGCGCCGACCGGGTGGATCCCGCCCTCGTGCGGGCCCGCATGGTCTACGAACACCCCGTCTTCACCCCGGAGTCGGTCGCCGCCCAGGACCGTCTGCCCGGCCTGTCGGGCCCGGTCACCGCCTACGCCGGGGCGTACCACGGCTGGGGGTTCCACGAGGACGGCTGCCGCTCCGGTGCGCGGGCCGCCGCGGCGCTGGGGGTGAGGTGGTGAACAGCGCCCTGTACCCCTGCTCCATCACCCACATACGCACCGCACCCCGCCGGTACGCCCTGCGGCACCGCACCTACCTCTGGCTCATCGACCCGGACCGGCCGCCCCGGCTGCCGCGCGCCCTTCGCCCGCTGGCCCGGTTCGAGGCCCGCGACCACTTCGGCGGGACGGCCCCCACGGTGCGCGCCGGACTGACCCGGTTCCTGCGGTCCCGGGGTGTGGAACTCGGCGACGGCACCGTCACCATGCTCACCCAGGCCCGGGTCCTCGGCCACGTCTTCAACCCGCTGACCGTCTACTGGTGCCACCGCCCCGACGGCACCCCGCTCTGCGTGGTCGCCGAGGTCCACAACACCTACGGGGAACGCCACTGCTACCTGCTGCGCACCGACGCGGCGGGCCGGGCGGTGACCGGCAAGGACTTCTACGTCTCGCCGTTCTTCCCGGTGGACGGCGCCTACCGGATGCGGCTGCCCGAACCCGGCCCCCGGCTCGACCTGACGATCCATCTGGAACGGGACGGCGGCCGCCCGTTCACCGCGACCGTACGCGGCACCCGGCGCCCCGGCACGTCCGCCCAGCTGCTGCGTCTCGCCCTGCGCCACCCCCTGTCCACCGCGGCCGTCTCCGCGGCAATCCGGCTGCACGGCGTCCGGCTCTACCTGCGCCGGCTGCCCGTCCAGCCCCGTCCCCGCCATCGCACCCAGGAAGGCATGCAGTGAAGGTGCCCACCACGTCCCACCCCCGCCCCGGCATCCCGGACCAGGCGGGCCGGTCACGGCCCGCCCCCTCCCGTGCCCAGGCCGCCCCGAGCGCGCGCGTCGACCCGGAGCGCTGGCCCGGCGTCGCCGCCCAGCCGGCTGCCTCATGGGCCCGGACCGCCGTGGCCGAACGCCTCGTCCGGCACGCCCTGGGCGGGCTGCCCCTGCGCGTCCGGATCGCCGGGCACGACGGCATCGGCCAGGGCGGGCCGCTCATGGAGATCCGACGGCCCGACGCCTTCTTCCGGCGGATCGGGGCCGACGGGCTGGTCGGCTTCGGCGAGTCGTACATGGCGGGCGAGTGGGACGCCCCCGACCTCGTCGGCGTCCTGACCGTCCTCGCCGGGCACGCGGCCGACCTCGTCCCCGCGCCGCTCCAGCGGCTGCGCCGCCTGTGGGCCCCGCGCAAACCGGCGGAGCAGACCAACACCCCCGGGGGCGCCCGCGCCAACATCAGCCACCACTACGACCTGTCGAACGACCTCTTCGCCCTCTTCCTCGACGAGACCCTGTCCTACTCGGCCGCCGTCTTCCGCGGCTTCCCGGCCGAGCACGACCTCCTGCCCGCCGCCCAGCACCGCAAGATCGACCGGCTGCTGGACCTCGCCGGCGTCGGCCCCGGCACCGAACTGCTGGAGATCGGCACCGGCTGGGGCGAACTCGCCGTCCGCGCGGCCGCCCGCGGAGCCCGCGTCACCACCCTCACCCTCTCCCGGGAACAGCGTGAGCTGGCCCGGGAGCGGATCCGCGAGGCCGGCCACCAGGACCGGGTCGACGTCCGGCTCCTCGACTACCGGGAAGCCACCGGCCGTTACGACGCCGTCGTCAGCGTGGAGATGATCGAGGCGGTCGGGGAGGAGTTCTGGCCGGAGTACTTCCGCACGCTCGAACGGTGCCTCGCCCCGGGAGGGCGCGTCGCGCTCCAGGCCATCACCATGCCGGACGACCGGATGCGCGCCTCACGCTCCACCTACACCTGGATCCACAAGTACATCTTCCCCGGCGGGACACTGCCCTCCACCGAGGCGCTGGACCAGGTGACCACCGCCCACACCGGCCTGCGGACGCGGCGCCGCGACAGCTACGGCACGCACTACGCCGAGACGCTGCGGCTGTGGCGTGAGCGCTTCACCGAACGGGCCGAGGAGGTCGACGCGCTCGGCTTCGACGCGGTCTTCCGCCGGATGTGGACCTTCTACCTCGCCTACTCGGAGGCCGGATTCCGGTCCGGCTACCTCGACGTCCAGCAGATTCTCCTGACCCCTGAGGACCACGTGTGAGCAGCCTTCCCGAGAAGACCCTCGACCGGCCGGCGGCGGGACCCGGCGCGGCACAGCGGATCGCCCCCGTCATCGAGCAGTTCCTCGGCGGCCCCGCGCCGGTCAGGATCCGGATGTGGGACGGCAGCGAGACCGGCCCCGCCGACGCTCCCCTCGTCCACGTACGGTCCCGGCGAGCCCTGCGCCGGCTGCTCTGGGCGCCCGGCGAACTCGGGCTGGCCGAGGCCTACATCACCGGTGACATCGACATCGCCGACAACCTCGCGGACGGGCTGCGCGCCATGCGCCGCGCGTCCCGGGACCAGGGCCTGCGCCCGCCGCGGCCCGGTGTCGCCGGCCGGCTCCGCGCCGTCGGCACCGCGCTCCGCCTCGGCGCGATCGGGCCCCGGCCGCCGGTTCCCGCCGCCCGCGCCGGACTCACCGGCGCCCTGCACAGCAAGGCCCGGGACCGGGCCGCCATCAGCCACCACTACGACCTCTCCAACGCCTTCTACTCGCTGCTGCTCGACGAGACCATGGCGTACTCGTGCGGCTACTGGACCGACACCGCCCCGGAGTACGGGCCGGCCGACGCCCAGCGCGACAAGCTGGAGCTGATCTGCCGCAAGCTCGGGCTGGGCCCGGGTGCCCGGCTGCTCGACATCGGCTGTGGGTGGGGCTCCCTGACGCTCCACGCGGCGGCCCGCCACGGGGCCGAGGTCACCGCCGTCACACTGTCGCGGCAGCAGGCCGACCATGTGCGCGGCCAGGTCGAGGCGCGCGGCCTGGGACACCTCGTCGAGGTGCACCGCTGCGACTACCGCGACGTCACCGGGCTGCCCGGTTTCCGGGGCGGCTACGACGCCGTGTCCACCGTGGAGATGGGGGAGCACGTCGGCGACGCCGAGTACCCGGCCTTCACCGCCCTGCTCCACTCGGTGCTCCGGCCGCGGGGACGCGCCCTGGTCCAGCAGATGTCCCGGGGCGACACGGCACCCGGCGGGGGCGCGTTCATCGAGTCGTACATCGCGCCCGACATGCACATGCGCCCACTCGGCGAGACCGCCGGGCTGCTCGAAGGGGCAGGTCTGGAGGTCCGCCACGTCGAGTCGATGCGGGAGCACTACGTACGGACGGTCGAGGCCTGGCACCGCACCCTGGAGGAGCGCAGGCCCGAGTTCGTGGCGCTGGTGGGCGAGGAGACCGTGCGGGTGTGGCGGCTCTACCTGGTGGGCGGGGCGCTCGCCTTCGAGGAAGGGCGCATGGGCGTCGACCAGATCCTGTGCGTACGTCCCGGCGCCGACGGCGCGTCGGGGATGCCGGCCACCGGTCGCGGGTGGCACGCGGGTCGGGGCGCCCTCCCCACCGAGCAGCCGGGGCCCGTGCGGTGAACGGCGTCGACTGGGACGGATTCGGGTGGAACCTGGCGGCGGGGGCCGGCGCCGCGGCGGCCGTCATGCTCGTGACGTTCCTGATCGCGCTGCGGATGGGGGTGCACCGGGTCGTCGACGTGGCGTGGGGGCTGGGCTTCGCGGCCGTCGCCCTCGTCTCGTACGCCCTGTCGTGGGGCGACGGCGACGGGGCGCGCCGGGTCCTGGTGACCGTGCTGACCGTCGTCTGGGGTGGCCGGCTGGCCGTGCACATCGGACGCCGGGGGCGCGGTCACGGGGAGGACCCGCGGTACGCGGACATGCTCGCCAAGGCGCCGGGCGACCCCGACCTGTACGCCCTGCGCAAGGTCTACCTCCTCCAGGGCGGGCTGGTCTGGCTGGTCTCGCTGCCGGTCCAGGCCGCGTACCACCTGACGGGCCCGATGGGCTGGTGGGCCTGGGCGGGCACCGTGCTCTGGGCGGTGGGGCTCGGCTTCGAGGCGGTCGGTGACGCGCAGCTCGCCCGGTTCCGGCGCGATCCGGCGAACAAGGGCCGGATCATGGACCGGGGGCTGTGGGCCTGGACCCGGCATCCGAACTACTTCGGTGACTTCTGCGTCTGGTGGGGGCTCTTCCTGATCGTCTGTCAGGTGCCCGTGGTGGCCGCGGCGACCCTCGTCTCGCCCGTCGTGATGAGCCTGCTGCTGACCAAGGGGAGCGGGAAGGCGCTGCTGGAGCGGCACATGGAGGGGCGGCCGGGCTTCGCCGAGTACCGCGCCCGCACCAGCGGGTTCTTCCCGCTGCCGCCGGGCCGCCGCGGCTGAGGCCCCGCACGTACGCGCCCCCGGCCCGTGCGGGCCGGGGGCGCGTGCACGGGCGTCACCGCACGACAGGCTCTCAGGCGGCCGGGAATCCCATCAGGCCCAGGGGCTGGGTGGTCGGCCGGGCGGATCCGCCCGCCGGCTCCACCGTGATGCCCATGCCCGAGGCGCGGTCCACCGGTCCGTCCATGAGGACGGCCTCGTCGGTGTCCGAGGCCTCCACCAGCCCGGCCGAGCGCATGGTCCCGCCGTCGTCGAACCACAGCTGGTACACCTTGCCGCCCGGTGGACGGGCGAGGCCGGAGGCCGCGAACACCGCGCGGTTCTCGCTCTGCGAGACCACCACGGTGCCCCGCGCACCGCCCTCCAGCGCCGCCGAGACGGTCCTGGCGTCCGGAGCGGCCAGCACCCGCGACAGCTGCGTGTTGTGCTCCCGGGCCTGCCGCGCCTCCTGGCGGGCGTCCTGGGCGAGCTGGTTCTGCCACACGGCGACCCCGCCGAGGGCAGCGGCGGCGGCGACGCAGGCGGCGAGCGCGTACGTCGTCCAGCGGCCGGCCCGGCCCCGGGCGGCCCCGGCGCGGGAGATCCGGCCGTGCGACGGCGGCTCCTGCCGTACGGTCGTGATCTCCCGCAGCACCCGTGCCCGCATCGCGCCCGGCGCCGTCGCGGACACCGCCAGACCGAGCCGGGCGGCGGTGGCCGACAGCTCGCGTACCTCCTGGGCGCACGCCTCGCAGGCGCCCAGATGCCTCTCGAACGAGAGGCGTTCGTCCTCCGGCAGCGCGTGCAGGGCATAGGCGCCGGTCAGCGTGTGCAGTTCCGCCGTGCTCATGCGTTCACCCCCAGGCAGTCGCGCAGCCGGATGAGTCCGTCGCGCAGGCGGGTCTTGATGGTCCCCAGGGGGACGGACAGCAGTTCGCCGACCTCCCGGTAGGTCAGTCCGCGGTAGTAGGCCAGGGTCACCGACTCGCGCTGGATCTCGGAGAGCGTGCGCAGACAGCGCCGGACCTGTTCCCGTTCGAGCCGGGTCTCGACCTGCTCGGAGACCTCGTCGAAATCGGGGGTGCGGTCGAGCAGGGCGGCCTTGTGCTCCCGCACGGCCGCGGCCTGTGCGGAGCGGACGCGGTCCACGGCCCGGTGGTGGGCCAGGGTCAGCACCCAGTTCATCGCGCTGCCCCGGGACGGCTGGAAGCGCGGTGCGGTGCGCCAGACCTCGACCAGTACCTCCTGAGCCACCTCCTCGGACTGGGCCGGGTCGCGGAGCACGCTCCGGACCAGGCCGAGGACCGGGCCGCTGACCTGGTCGTACACCTGCGTGAAGGCGTCCTGGTCGCCGCGGGCGACCTGGACCAGCAACTCCTGCAGATCAGGCCCCGGCGAGGGAATCCCACTGATGTGTACGGCTTCTTTCACGCGGACGTTCCTCCCGGGCACGTGACGGTTTCCTGCTGTCATTCGGAGTCGACTGCCCAGCGGATTGGCCTGTGGCCGGAAATCCTCGCACGCCTTTGCGTACGGGCCCCCCGCCCTATCCGAACCTCTGCGGTGTGAGTTAGGTTAGGCATACCTAAGTGACCGATGTCCGGTCGCCCCCGGCCCGCCCATTGGAGAACCCGGATGCGCCCCTTCAGCAGCCGCGCCGTAGAGCCGACCCCCGCCGAGCGGGTGCGGTCGATCCTGGCCGCCGCCCGCTCGATGTCCGTGCTGACCGACGGGGTGTCCACCGAGGTGCACCACCTCGACGGCACCGGCGTGATGGGACACCTCCACCTGCACGAGCCGTCCGAGACCGCGCCCGCCGCCTCGGCCGTGCGCATCCCGATCAGACTGGAGCTCACCGACATCGCGCCCACCCCGGTCCGCGACCGGCTGCGCGCCCGCGTCACGCTGACGGGGCTGCTGGCGGCCCCGTACGACGCGGAGTCCACCGAGAGCACGTGCATGGAGTTCGGCCAGGCGGTCCTGGAGGACGGCACGGGCCGCACGTTCGTCTCCCTCGACGACCTCCAGGCCACCACCCTGGACCCGCTGGCCACGTGCGAGGCCGGCATGCTGACCCACCTCCTGGACGGCCACGGCGAACTGGTCCCGCTGCTGCTGCGCCTCGTCCGGCCGCAGCCCCGCCGGGGCCTGCTGCGGGCCGTCCCCGTCGCGCTGGACCGCTACGGCGTCACCCTGCGCCTGGAGTACCCCGACGGCTACGAGGACGTCCGGCTGCCGTTCGCCACCCCGGTGACCGACATCGACCACGCGGGCTCACGGATCCACGGCCTGCTGACCGCGGCCCGCCGGGCGTCCCACCCGAACCGCCTGCTGGCCTGACGTCGTCTCACACCGCCGGGCGGCGCCACTCCCGTACCAGGAGCCAGCCGAGATAGGCGCCGCCGACGGCCATCGTGTACAGGCCGACCGGCAGGTTGTCGAAGAACGGGAGCTGCTGCGCGGCGAGGTCCGCCACTACCAGCAGGAGCGCGCCGAGCAGCGTGGACATCATCAGATGCGGTCCACCGCCGCGCGTGACCCGCTTGGCGATCTGAGGCGCCGTCAGTGAGACGAACGCGATGGGGCCGGCGACGCTCACCGCACCCGCCGACAGCACGATCGACAGCAGGACGGCGGCGGTCGTGATCCGCCCCGGCCGCGAGCCGAGCCCGGTGGAGATGTCGTCGCCCATCTCCCCGATGCCCAGCGGTCGCGCGAGGAGCGCGGCGAGCGGCAGGCAGACGAGCAGGACGGTCCAGATGGTGGCGGCGTCGTCCCAGGACCGGGCCGCGAGACTGCCGTTGATGTACGCGGTCAGCGCGCTCGCCTTGTCCCGTTCGACGGCGTAGACGACGTACTGGGTCAGCGCGGTCGCCATCGCGGCCACGCCGATGCCCGCGACGACCAGCCGTCCGGGACTGCGGAAACCGGTGCCGGTGGAGACGTAGACCAGGGCCATGGCGAGCACCGCGCCGAGCAGGGCGCCCACCGAGACCGGAAGGGTGTCGGGCAGGAACAGGGCCGTGGCCGCCGCCCCCGCACCGGCGCCCGCGCCGAGGCCGATCACGTCCGGGCTGCCCAGCGGATTGCGGGTGACGGACTGGAACAGAGCCCCGGACAGCCCGAAGGCCGCACCGGTCGCCACGGCCACCACGAGCCGGGGGCCGCGCAGCCGGTTCAGCACGAAGGCGTCCTTGCCCGTGGCCTCCCCCATGAGGGCGGAGGGCAGTTCGGCGAGACCGATGCCGAGCCGGCCCAGCGTCAGCGTCGCCACCGCACAGGCGCACAGCAGGACCAGCGCGACGGCGCCGGCGACCAGGGTCGACCGGCGCACGGGCACCGACACCCAGGGGCCGATCCGCACCACGCCGCGGCGCTGTCGGGGGGCCGGGTGGCTCCGGGCCGCCTCTGCGGTCCCGGCCGGACGGGCCGTGTTCATGCGGGTCCCCTCATACGGCGGACGGCGAGGAGCAGGGCGGGCGCTCCGACGAAGGCGGTGACGACACCGACCATGAGCTCCTCCGGTCGCAGCAGCACCCGCCCGACGACGTCGGCGAGCAGCAGCAGCGAGGGCCCGACCAGGGTGGAGAAGGCGATCTGGAGCCGGAAGTCGGCCCCCACCACCATCCGGACCAGGTGCGGAACGGCCAGGCCCACGAAGGCGATCGGCCCCACCGCGGCGGTGGCCGCCGCGCTGAGCAGAGTGGCGGCGAGCAGCCCCGCCCCCTTGATCCGGACCGGGCTGACGCCCAGTGAGGCCGCCTTGTCGTCACCCATCGCCATGGCGTTGAGGCCCGGCGCCAGCACCAGGGCCAGCAGGAGACCGGCGACGGCGAACGGCAGCACCGACCAGGCGGCGTCGAAACCGCGCCCGCCGAGCGCCCCCACCACCCAGTACCGGTAGGTGTCGAAGACCCGCGGCCGGGAGAGAGCCACCCCCTGGATGTACGCGCCGAGGACCGCGGAGAGCACCGCGCCGGCCAGCACCAGCCGGACCGGGCTGCTGCCGCCCCCGGCCGTGCCGATGGCGTACACCGCGACGCCCGTCACCAGCGCGCCGGCCAGCGCCCACCACACGGTGTCCCGCTGGCCGGAGACGCCGAGGAACGCGGTGGCGGAGACGACGCCCGCCGACGCCCCCGCGTTGATGCCGAGGATGCCGGGCTCGGCCAGCGGATTGCGCGTGATGCCCTGCATGAGCGTGCCGGCGACCGCGAGGCAGAGGCCCGCGAGCACCCCGAGGACGGTGCGCGGGTAGCGGCTCTCGACGACCGTACGGAGGTACTCGTCCCCGCCCCCGGTGACCACCCGCAGGACATCGGCCGCCGGTGTCTGTTTGCTGCCGAACATCACGCTCGCGAAGAGCGCGAGGGCCAGCAGGACCAGGCACACCAGGGCGGCGAGGGAGAGCGCGGCCGGGCCCCGCCGCAGGGCGGCGGGGCCCGGCCGGGCCGACGTGGACACGGTCACGCCCAAAGCTCCGTGACTACTTTCCGGCCTTGGCGACGGCCTTGTCGATCATCGGCAGGTAGCGCTCGATGCTGTACGGCACGGTCAGCGGGTTGATCATCGACGAGGCGGTGACGAACGGCTGGTCGGAGCTGTGGACCAGCGCACCCTTCTTCACCGCGGGGATCGCCGCGTACAGCGGCTGCGCCTCGATCTCCTCGCGGCTCTTCTCGTCGCTGTAGAAGGTGAACACGACGTCGCTGCCGGAGAGCTTGTTGGCGTTCTCCAGGCCGATCAGGGCGGAGTCGGTGCCCTCGGTCTCCTTGAAGGTGTCCACGACCGGGTCGACCTTCAGACCGAGCTTGCTCAGCACCTCGACGCGCTGCTCCTCGGGCTTGAACACACCGAGGGAGCCGGGGCCGGAGGTGTAGATGTACGAGAACGTGACGTTCTTGTAGTCGGGGCGGGTCGCCGCGGCGTCGGAGAGCTGCTTGTCGATCTTCGACGTCAGCTCCTTCGCCTTGTCCGGCTGACCGAGCGCCTTCGCGACGATCTCGATCTGCTGGTCCCAGTTGGTGCTCCACGCCTTGTCGGGATAGGCGACGGTCGGCGCGATGTCCTTGAGGATGTCGTACTGCTTCTGCGTGATGCCCGACCAGGGGGCGAGGATGACGTCCGGCTCCAGCTCGGTGATCGCCTCGATGTCGAGCTCCTCGCCGCCGTCGAACTGCTCGGGCAGGGTCCCGCCGGACTTCGTCACGGCGTCGTGGATCCACGGCAGGTAGCCGGACTTGTCGCTGCCCCAGGCGTAACTCTCGATGCCGACCGGGACGTTGCCCAGTGCGATGGCCGTCTCCGCCGAGCCCTGGCCCAGGGTGACCACGCGCTTCGGCGCCTTCTCGATCACGGCGTCGCCCAGGGCGCTCCTGATCGTGACGGGGAACGCCCCTGCCTCGGCCTTCGCCCCGGTGTCCGCGGCGTCCTCGTCCGCGTCGTCCGAACCGCAGCCGCCCACCAGCAGGCCGAGCGAGACCGCGGCCGCGCCCGCGGCGAGAACGCGGCGGCGAAGAGGGGTGAACAGAGAGGGCATGACGGTTCCTTGTCTGCGAGCAGGGGTGAAGCGCCTGTCCGCACGGCCGCCCGGTGGACGCGGACGGACCTCGGGCGGACGCCTGTACCGAGGCGCTTGTTAGGTAACCCTAATTGATGAGAACCGGGGTGGATGCGGAGGGGGAGGCGATCCGGGCGGGCCGCGGGGGCCGCCGCGGCGACGGGCGCCGGTAGCGGGCGGCCGGCCGTCGGCCGGTGGTCGGGACCGCTCGTGGTCCACAGCACCCCCCGGGGCGTGAAGGCGTCGCGCTTGAAGGGGAGTTGAGGTGAGGCGGCCCCGACGCCGGTGCCGCAGGAGACGTGGGGCGGCCCCGCCGGGCCGCCTGGCCGGGCGCGACGGGGCGGCGGCCACGCCCGCGGATCGAGACGGATCCGTGCCCTTCGGGCCTCGAAGTGACGCCCCTTACGCCGCGCCGGTCACACCGCACGGCGCCCGCACACACGAAGCCCGGCCGGCGTCCTGTCGGGGACGGCGGCCGGGCTCCGGGGCGCTTCGGCGGTGGCCGGTGCTACGCGGCGCTCTCCTGCTCGCGCTCCACCTGCTCGTTCCACTCGCGCTTCACCGCGCGCCAGGCGTCGTCGTTCTGGCCGAGCCGCCAGTAACCCGAGATCGACAGCTGCTGGACCGGGATCTGCCGCTCCAGGCGCAGATGGCGCCGGATCTCCTTCACGAAGCCCGCCTCGCCGTGGACGAAGGCCTGCACCTCGCCCTCGGGGAACTCCAGCGCCTTCACCGCCTCGGTGAGCAGCTCACCGACGGGACGCCCGCCGCGGTGCAGCCAGGTGACCTCGACCCCGTCCGGCGTGAGGAGCTTCTGCTCCTCCGAGGCGTCCGGCACCTCGACGAAGGCGTGCACCGGCGCGCCCGCCGGCATCTGCTCCAGGGAGGCGGCGATCGCCGGAAGGGCGCTCTCGTCACCGACCAGAAGATGCCAGTCGGCCGAGGCCTCCGGCACGTAACCCCCGCCGGGGCCCAGGAAGGTCACCTGGTCACCGGGCCGGGCACGGGCCGCCCAGGGGCCGGCGAGTCCCTCGTCGCCGTGCACCACGAAGTCGACGGCCATCTCCCGTGCGTCGGGGTCCCAGGAGCGCACCGTGTACGTACGGGTGGTCGGCCACTGCTCGCGGGGGTACTCCTCGCGGATCCGGGCCATGTCGAAGGGGTGGGAGTAGTCCGCGCCCTCGGGGGCGAAACACAGCTTGATGTAGTGATCGGTGAATCCGGCGAGGGCGAAGTCCGCCAGACCGTCGCCGCCGAGGACCACGCGCACCATGTGCGGGGTGATCTGCTCGGTGCGCACGACCTGCGCGCCCTGTGCCTTCGGTGCCCGGCGGGCCGGCCGCTCTGCCACGAGGTTCTCCCTGCTCTGGAAATGTACGGATCCCGGTGTACGGGGCTCACACGTGTGCGGAACCGGGTACGCAGATGTACTTAGGTCTACCTAAGTTAGCACTTCACGCCTGAAGGGTGACGAGCAGGCGCTGGAGCGACCCGCCCAGGCCCCACCGCGCCGCGAGCGCTTCGAGCGCCGCCGGGTCGCGCGGCTCCCGGGGGAGCGCGGGGTCGAAATCGGGCAGCGGCACGTCGTCGGCCACCCGTACGACCTTCGGCGCGACCGCCACGTACGCCCGCGCCTCGTCCAGCCGCCTGCGCTGCGACGGTGTCAGCCGGGCCGCCGGATCGTCCACCGCGGCCATGATCCCGGCCAGGTCGCCGAACGCGTCCAGCAGCTTCGCCGCCGTCTTCTCGCCGATCCCGGGGACTCCCGGCAGGCCGTCGCTGGGATCGCCGCGCAGCAGCGCCAGGTCGACGTACCCCGCGCCGTCCACGCCGTACTTCTCGCGCAGCCACGCCTCGTCCGTCATCTGGAGCGTCCCCACCCCCTTCACCGGGTAGAGGACCCGGATCCCGCGGGCGTCGTCGACCAGCTGGTAGAGGTCGCGGTCGCCCGTGACGATGTCGACCGGGCCCGTGGCCCGTCCGGCCAGCGTGCCGATCACGTCGTCCGCCTCGTAGCCCGCCACGCCCACCCGGGCGATCCCCAGGGCGTCCAGGACGTCCTCGATGACCGGGACCTGCGGGGAGAGCGTGTCGGGGACCTCCTCCTCGTCGGGCAGGCCGGCGGCGGTCTCGGTCGCCACCCGGTGCGCCTTGTACGTGGGGATCAGGTCGACCCGCCACTGCGGACGCCAGTCGGCGTCCATGCAGGCGACCAGCTCGTCGGGCCGGTGGTCCTGCACCAGGCGTGCGATGAAGTCGAGCAGCCCGCGCGCGGCGTTCACGGGGGTGCCGTCCGGTGCGCGCACCGAGTCCGGGACGCCGAAATAGGCGCGGAAGTAGAGGGAGGCGGTGTCGAGGAGCATCAGGCGTCGCGTCACGCTCCCGATCATGCCGCACGGCACCGACAGGATCCCGGGCGGCGAGCGTGCGGTTCCCGCATACACAGGCTTCCGGAGTGAGCTGGGTCACACATGTGTTTGCCTCGTGTAAGTGGGGGCAGGCGCGCCATCGGAGCGGACCACGTCCATTTTTCAACCAATGCGCGTGCTCTGCGGACCGAATCCGCCCGCTCCACGGTCTGCCGTAGGGGGTGGCAGACCGTTTTTCGGTTCAACGCGCGTGAGGTGTATGTGTCAAGGCTGCAAGCCGAGCACTTGTACAAGGTGTTCGGCAGACGACCCGATCAAGCCGTGCAGAAGCTCGAGAACGGTGCGAACCGTGAGGAGTTGCGCGCCGACGGAACGACCGCAGCGGTGATCGACGCATCGTTCACCGTGGAGCCGGGACATATCTTCGTCGTCATGGGGCTCTCCGGTTCGGGGAAGTCGACCCTGCTGCGCATGCTCAACGGGCTCCTGGAGCCGACCGCCGGCCGTGTGCTCTTCGACGGGGAGGACCTGACGGCGCTGAGTCCGCGAGATCTGCGGGACGTCCGCTCCAAGAAGATCAGCATGGTCTTCCAGCACTTCGCGCTCTTCCCGCACCGGAGCGTGCTGGAGAACGCCGCCTACGGCCTGGAGGTCCAGGGCGTGTCGCGCGTCGTGCGCGAGGAGCGCGCCGCCCAGGCCCTGGAGCTGACCGGCCTCGCCGGCTGGGAGAAGTCCTGGCCCGACGAGCTGTCCGGCGGTATGCAGCAGCGTGTGGGCCTGGCCCGCGCGCTCGCCACCGACGCCGACCTGCTGCTGATGGACGAGTCCTTCAGCGCGCTCGACCCGCTGATCCGGCGCGACATGCAGGACCAGCTCCTGGAGCTCCAGAAACGGCTGAAGAAGACCATCGTCTTCATCACCCACGACCTCAACGAGGCCATGCGCCTGGGCGACCGCATCGCCGTCATGCGGGACGGCCGGATCGTGCAGCAGGGCACCGCCGAGGACATCCTGGTGCGGCCGGCCAACGACTACGTGGCCTCCTTCATCCAGGACGTGGACCGCTCCCGGGTGCTCACCGCCGGTTCGATCATGGAGGCGCCCGAGAAGGGCCGCTCCCACGAGGACCTGGTGGCCGAGGCCCCCGCGACCGTGACCGCCGAGACGCCGGTCGCCGAACTGTTCACCCCCTGCTCGACCAGCGGGCTCGCGGTCGCCGTGACGGACGCCGACGGCGGCCTCATCGGCATGGTCCCGCGCACCCGGCTGCTTGCCGCCCTCGGCGAGGAACCGCAGATCGACGAGGTGCCCGCCGTCCCTGCTGCCGCGGGCGAGGTCAAGAAGGTGAACGCCGATGCCTAGGTTCTCCTTCGGCGAGTGGGTCGAGGACGCGGTCGACTGGCTCCAGTCGAACCTCACCTGGATCTTCGACGCCATCAAGACCGTCCTCGGCGGTATGTACGACGGCGTCAACGCCGTCCTGGGCGGCGGTGAGCCGCTGCTGATGGCCGCGATATTCGCCGTTCTCGCGTTCTGGCTGCGCGGGATCATCCCGGCCGTCCTCACCTTCGCGGGCTTCGCGCTCATCGACTCCCTCGCCCTGTGGGACGAGGCGATGGCCACGCTGTCGCTGGTGATCGTGGCCGCTGTCATCACCATCGTGATCGCGGTGCCCATGGGTATCTGGGCCGCTCGCAACAGCAAGGTCAGCGCCACGCTGCGGCCGGTTCTCGACGTCATGCAGACGATGCCGGCCTTCGTCTACCTGATCCCCGGCGTCATGTTCTTCGGCGTCGGCGTCACCCCCGGTGTGATCGCCACGATCGTCTTCGCGATGCCGCCCGGCGTCCGTATGACCGAGCTGGGCATCCGCCAGGTCGACGGTGAGCTGGTCGAGGCGGCCGAGGCCTTCGGCACCACGCCGAAGCACACCCTGACCCGGGTCCAGCTGCCGCTCGCCCTGCCGACGATCATGGCCGGGATCAACCAGGTCATCATGCTGGCCCTGTCGATGGTCGTCATCGGCGGTATGGCCGGTGCCGGCGGTCTCGGCGAGAAGGTCTACGCGGCCATCACCCAGCTCCAGGTCGGCCTCGCCGCCGAGAGCGGGATCGCCGTGGTCATCCTCGCCATGTACCTCGACCGGATGACGGGCGCGCTCAACGAGCGGGTCTCCCCGCTCGGCCGGCGTGCCGCGGCCAAGGCCGCCGCCGGTGCGCGGCGCATGAAGTTCGCGCACTACAAGCCCGGCACCGCCGTCGCCATGGTCGGCGTCGTCGTGCTCGCGCTCGTCGCGGGCGGGCTGAACATCGCGGGCTCCTCCGACGACTCCAAGGGCTCGCAGGCCGCCGCCGGCGACGTCGGCAAGGGCCAGAAGATCAACATGGGCTACATCCCGTGGGACGAGGGCATCGCCTCGACCTTCCTCTGGAAGGAGATCCTGGAGCAGCGCGGCTTCGACACGGGCGTCACCCAGCTCGACGCGGGCCCCCTCTACTCCGGCGTCGCCCGCGGCGACATCGACTTCCAGACGGACGCCTGGCTGCCGACCACGCACAAGGACTACTGGGACAAGTACAGCGACCAGCTGGAGGACTACGGCTCCTGGTACGGGCCGACCTCGCTGGAGCTGACGGTTCCCTCGTACGTGAAGGGCATCGACTCGCTCGAGGACCTCAAGGGCCAGGGCAAGAAGTTCAACGGCAAGATCATCGGCATCGAGGCCAGTGCCGGGATGATGGGCACCCTCAACAAGCAGGTGCTCAAGGAGTACGGCCTGGAGGGCGAGTACGAGGTCGTCTCCTCCAGCACCTCCTCGATGCTGGCCGAGCTCAACGCCTCCATCAAGAAGAAGGAGCCCGTCGTGGTGACCCTGTGGTCGCCGCACTGGGCCTACGGCGCGCACGACCTGAAGAAGCTCAAGGACCCCAAGGGTGCCTGGGGCAAGGGCGAAGAGGTCCACACCGTCGCCCACAAGGGCTTCGCCGAGAAGTCACCCGTCGTCGCCGACTGGCTGAAGAACTTCGAGCTCACCGAGAAGCAGCTCACCGGCCTGGAGAACAAGATCCAGGAGGCCGGACAGGGCAAGGAGCAGGACGGCGTACGCGCCTGGCTCAAGGAGAACCCGGACGTCGTCGACAAGGCGGCCCCGCTGCCCGCCGGCAGCGACGGCGGTCGGCCCGCGCAGGGCAAGGACGCGGGCAAGACCGTCAACATGGGGTACTTCCCGTGGGACGAGGCCATCGCCTCCACCTACCTCTGGCAGAACATGCTGGAGGACCGGGGGTACAAGACCACGGTCAAGCAGCTCGACCCGGGCCCGCTCTACACCGGTCTCGCCCAGGGACAGCTGGACGTCCAGTTCGACTCCTGGCTGCCCACCACGCACAAGGACTACTGGAACCGGTACAAGGACAACCTCACCGATCTCGGCTCCTGGTACGGGCCGACCTCGCTGGAGCTGACGGTTCCCTCGTACGTGAAGGGCATCGACTCGCTCGAGGACCTCAAGGGCCAGGGCAAGAAGTTCAACGGCAAGATCATCGGCATCGAGTCGAGCGCCGGGATGATGGGCACCCTCAACAAGCAGGTGCTCAAGGCGTACGGCCTGGAGGGCGAGTACGAGGTCGTCTCCTCCAGCACCTCCTCGATGCTGGCCGAACTGAACCGGTCGATCAAGAAGAAGGAGCCGGTCGTGGTGACCCTGTGGTCGCCGCACTGGGCCTACGGCGCGCACGACCTGAAGAAGCTCGAGGACCCCAAGGGTGCCTGGGGCGAGGGTGAGCAGATCCACACGGTCGCCAAGAAGGACTTCGCCAAGGACTTCCCGGAGCTGACGGGCTGGCTGAAGGACTTCAAGCTGAGCGAGGACCAGCTGGCCTCCCTGGAGGTCGAGCTCCAGAAGGGCGGTGCGGGCAAGGAGAAGGAGTCCGCCCGGCACTGGATGGACGCCCACCCCGACGTCGTGGAGCAGCTGACGCCGGTCACCGGCTGATCAACGGCAGTCACCCCGAGGGGGACGGCCCCGGTAGCGCACCGGAGCCGTCCCCCTCAGGCTTGTCCGCAGGAGCTCTCCCGCGGGCAGGACGGGACGGCACCCGGGAAGCCCCGGGAGGTCTTCGTCCGACCACTTCCGCGTCATCCCGCGAAGGACATGCGTAGGGTGCTGGCAACCGGGAGGATGGCGATCCGGGGAGGGAGCCGGACATGGACGACAAGGAAGCCCTTCGAGTGGGTGCCGCGGTCCGCCGACGGCGCAGGGCCCTCGGGCTCACCCTGGCCGCGGTGGCCGGGCGCAGCGGCCTGTCCGTACCGTTCCTCAGCCAGATCGAGAACGAACGGGCCAGACCGAGCCCCGGCTCGCTGGACCGGGTGGCCCAGGCGCTGGAGACGACCACCGAACGGTTGCGCGCCGCGGCGGACTCGGCACGCTCCGTGGAGGTCGTACGGGCCCACGAGGACGACGGCGTGCACCGGCTGGTGCACGGCCGCCACCAGCTCAGCGCCCTGGAGTTCGTGGGTGAGCAGGACCTCGGGCGCGAGTTCCAGCACCGCAACGACGAGGTGATGTACGTGGTGGAGGGCGCCCTGGAGATCGAGGCCGAGGGCCGGGCCCACCGGCTGGGACGCGGCGACACCCTCTTCCTCTCCGGCGGGGTGCGGCACCGGTGGCGGGCGACCGAGCCGGACACCCGGCTCCTGGTCGTCTCGGTCGCCGAGCACATCGACGCGACCTACGACTCCCGCCGGTGAGCGGCCGTCCCCGGCGGGTCGTCTCGCTGGTCCCCTCCCTCACCGAGGCGGTCGCCGTCACCGCGCCGGGGCTGCTGGTCGGGGTCACCGACTGGTGCACCCACCCGGCGGGACTGACCGCGGAGCGGATCGGCGGCACGAAGAACCCCGACATCGCCGCGATCACGGCGCTGCGCCCCGATCTGGTCGTCGCCAACGAGGAGGAGAACCGGCCGTCCGACCTGGACGCCCTCCGCGCGGCCGGGCCGGAGGTCCTGGTCACCGAGGTCCGTACCCTGCCGCAGGCCTTCGACGAGCTGGAGCGGGTCCTGGTCACCGGGTGCGGCCTGGCCCGCCCGCGCTGGCTGGACGAGGCGGAGGCCGCCTGGGCGGCGCCGCCGGCCGCCCCTGCGCCGTGCTCGGCGGTCGTACCGATCTGGCGCAGGCCCTGGATGGTGCTGGGCCGCGACACCTTCGCGGGTGACCTGCTCGCCCGCCTGGGGGTGCGGAACGTGTACGCGGAGCACCCCGAGCGCTATCCGCGGGTGCCGGTCGAGGAGCTGAACGCGTCCGGGGCCGACCTGGTGGTGCTGCCCGACGAGCCGTACCGCTTCACGGCCTCCGACGGGCCCGAGGCCTTCCCCGCGCTGCCCGCCGTCCTCGTCGACGGGCGCCACCTCACGTGGTACGGGCCGTCGCTGGCCGAAGCGGCGGGGGCGCTGCGAACAGCGCTCCGCCGATGAGCCCGCGGGCCGTCCGGGCGCCCGCCACCGCCCAGGCCGTGACCAGCAGGGCGTAGAGCGCGACGGCCAGCCAGGTGAACGCGGTCAGCCCGGTGTGCCGTGCCAGGCCCGCCGCGCCCGTCACACACGTGCCGACGGGGAAGGTGAACCCCCACCACGTCATCGTGAACGTCATGCCGCGCCGCAGGGCACGCGCCACCATCGCGGCGGACAGCGCCAGCCACAGCAGCGCGAAGCCCATGACCGGCACCCCGTACAGCACCGCGAACGCGCCGAACGCGGAGGCGTACACGGGCCCCACGGCGTCCGGGGCCACGTCGGCGAGCTGCCCGACGGCGGTGGTGGACTGCCCGAGCGGACCGAGCACCAGGAACAGCGTGGGGGTCAGCGCGAGCGGCAGCGGGCCGTGGTGCAGCAGGCGCCCGAGGACCAGCGGGAGCAGCGTCAGCGTCGCCAGGGACGACAGGCCGAACATCGCGTAGCAGGCCAGCAGCAGCGCCGTGCGCCACTGGCCGGGCGGCAGCTCCGGCACCAGCGCCGGGCCGACGGCGGCCGAGACCATCGGCGCCACCAGCGGGAGCAGCCAGACGGGCGAGGCCGTGCCCGGCGCCGGGCGGTGGCGTACGACCATGAGGTACGGGATCACCACGGCGGCACCGAGCCCGGCCGCCGTCCCCAGTACGAACAGCACCGAGTCCACCGCGACGGCGGCCGGACGGCCGATGGCGTCCCGGCCGACCGCCAGCGTGCTCGCGCCGACCGCGAGGAGGGCCATCGACAGGCAGCCGTAGAACGGGGCGACGGCGGCGTCCCGCAGATGGGCGCGCGCCTGGTCCCGGTGCAGGGCCCAGTGCCCGGCGCGCGCCGCGAGGACGACGACGAGCAGGACCGAGGCCAGGGCCCACACCGCGACGCAGGCGCCGCGCAGCCCCGGCACCCGCACGGGCAGGGCCGCACCGGCGGTCGCGACGACGGCGGTGCCCATGACCGTGGCGTACCAGTTGGGGCCGAGGTGCCGCAGGGCGGGGAACCGGTACGGGAGGGGCGGGGGAGCGGGCGCCGGTGCCTGGACCCGCGAGTAGATGGCCATGCCACGATTCTCCGGGGGCGGTGCGAGCCCCACCAGGGAGCGCGGACCTATGAGGTCATAAGCTGTCTTTATGTCCAGTCCGCTCCGGCCCGCCGATCCCGCCCCCTCCGACTCCGGCGGTGCCCGGCCCCCGCGCTCGCTGCCGCACCGGGTGCCGGACCTCGGCGCGATGGTGCTGCTGCTGTCCGTCGCCCGGCACGGCAGCCTGGGGCGCGCGGCGCGGGACGTCGGGATCACCCAGCCCGCCGCCTCCAGCCGTATCCGCTCGATGGAACGGCAGCTCGGGGTCGCCCTGCTGGACCGTTCGCCGCGCGGTTCCCGGCTCACCGACGCCGGCGCCCTGGTCACGGACTGGGCCCGGCGGGTGGTGGAGGCCGCCGAGGCGTTCGACGCGGGGGCGCAGGCGCTCCGCGACCGCCGCGACTCCCGGCTGCGGGTGGCGGCCAGCATGACGATCGCGGAGTACCTGATGCCGGGCTGGCTGATCGCCCTGCGCGCCGACCGTCCGGACACGGCCGTCTCGCTGCTCGCCGGGAACTCGGCGGCGGTCGCCCTGCGGCTGCTCGCGGGCGAGGCGGATCTGGGCTTCGTGGAGGGGCTGTCCGTGCCGGAGGGGCTCGACGGCACCGTCATCGCGCACGACCGGCTCGTCGTCGTGGTCGCCCCGTCCCACCCGTGGGCCCGCCGGCGTACCCAGCTGACGCCCCGGGAGCTGGCGGCGACCCCGCTGATCCTGCGGGAGCACGGGTCGGGCACCCGGCAGGTGCTGGACGCGGCGCTCGCCGTGCACGGCGGCCTGGCGCTGCCCCTGCTCGAACTCTCCTCGACCACGGCGGTCAAGGGCGCGGCCGAGAGCGGTGCCGGTCCCTGCGTGCTCAGCGAACTCGCGCTGGACGAGGAGCTGTCGGCCCGGCGCCTGGTCGAGATCCCGGTCGCGGGGGTGCGGCTGCGGCGGCAGCTGCGCGCGGTCTGGCCCGCCGGACACCGCCCGGCCGGCCCGGCCCGCGACCTGCTCTCCCTGACGGCGCACCCGTCGTCCGGCCCGGGCCACGGCTGACGGGGCCGCCCCGCCACGCTCTCAGGCCGGTGCGGTGACCGAGGGTTCTGCCGTCGCGCGGGTGGCGGCCGCCGTACGTGCCGCGTCCACCAGCGCCCGCATCACCCGGAGGTCGTCGCCCATCTCCGGGTGCCACTGCACGCCCATCACCCACGGTGTCCCGCCGGGCAGTTCGACCGCCTCCACCGTGCCGTCCGCCGCGTGGGCCGACACCACGAGGCCCGGGGCGAGCCGCTCCACCGCCTGGTGGTGATAGGTGGGCACGGACGTCTCCTCGGGCACGAGCGAGGCGTACCGCGTCCCCGGGACCGGCACCACGGGGTGCTCGCCGAGGACCCCCGCCTTGCCGAACGGGCCGGTGTGGCCGTCCAGGTGCTGGGTCAGGGTGCCGCCGAGGGCCACGTTCAGCAGCTGCATCCCCCGGCAGATGCCCAGCACCGGGACACCGGCCGCCATCGCGGCCCGCAGCAGGGCGACTTCCCAGGTGTCGCGCTCGTGCGCCGGCGGTCCCGTCCGGAAGTCGCGCTCCGCTCCGTACAGTTCAGGATCGATGTCGGCGCCGCCCGCGATCACCAGGCCGTCCAGCCGGGCCACGACCGTCGCGGCCCGTTCCGCCTCGTCCGGCGGGAGCAGGGCCGCCAGGCCGCCGGAGCGCTGGACCAGCTGCGGATACGCGGAGGGCAGGACCGCCGCGGGCAGCTCCCACACCCCCCAGCGGGCCGCCGGCTCCAGATAGGTGGTGATGCCGATGAGCGGTTCGTGCATGGTGCGGTCCCTCCGGCGGGCGGCGGTCTGCCCACCGGCCCAGTGCAATGGTGATGGGCCATACCTTTGTGCGTGCGGGACCGGCGCGCAAGAGACGTGATCCGGAAGGGCGGGTTCAAGCCAGGAAGCCCCGCAGGAGGGCCGCCGTCCCCGCGCAGTGTTCGCGCGCCACCGCGCGCGCCGTCGCCTCGTCGCCGGCCAGCACCGCGTCCACGAGCAGCGTGTGCTGGTGCTGCGAGTGCTCCAGGTTCCGCACCAGCAGCGGGATGCAGTCCAGCAGGTCGTTGACCGTCGCCCGTACGGCGGCGTACTGGGCGCTCAGGGTGGGCGAACCGGAGAGCTCGGCCAGCGTCAGGTGGAAGAAGGTGTCACGCCTGCGGTAGTCGGGCAGAGGTGCTTCGTGTGTCGCCCCCAGAGCCGTACGCAGCCGGTCCGCGCCCTCCTCGTCGAGGCCGTGCGCGGCGCACAGCCCGGCCGCCCCCGCCTCCAGGACCTCACGGAAGCGCAGCACGTCCGTCAGGTCGACCTCCTCGACGCGGCGGCGCAGCTCGTCGCCGTCGGCCGGGCGGCTGCGGGGGAGGACGAACGTACCGCCGTACCGACCGCGTCTCGCCTCCACCAGACCCTGGTCCTGGAGCACCTTGAGCACCTCGCGCAGCGTGACGCGGCTGATGCCGAGGTGCTCGGCCAGCTCGCGCTCCGGCGGCAGCCGCTCGCCGCCGGGCACCAGGCCGAGCCGGATCACCTGGAGGACCTGTTCCAGCGCCTCCTCGAACCCGTTGCCGCCGCGCACCGGCCGCAGCACGGGCAGCAGCCGCGTGAAGGACCCGGACGGACCTGTCTCTTCCGTCATGTCGCGATATCCCCTTCCCCCCAAAGGTTTTCTCCCATACCTTAAGCCCACAGCCCGGCCGACCGAGGAGCACCCCCGTGGCAGACCGCACCCCCCCGCTCCGCACCGAGGAGCTGCGCGCGCTGGTCGCGGGCGGTGACGTCGACACCGTCGTCCTCGCCTTCACCGACATGCAGGGCCGGCTCCAGGGCAAACGCTTCGCGGCGTCCTTCTTCCTCGACGAGGTGCTGGAACACGGCACCGAGGGCTGCAACTACCTCCTCGCCGTCGACACGGACATGAACACCGTGGACGGGTACGCGATGTCCTCCTGGTCCAACGGCTACGGCGACTTCGCCATGCACGCCGACATGGCCACCCTGCGCCTGATCCCCTGGCACCAGGGCACCGCCCTGGTCATGGCCGACCTCGCCTGGGAGGACGGCTCACCGGTCGCCGCCGCCCCCCGGCAGATCCTGCGACGGCAGCTGGAGCGGCTGGCCGGGCACGGCCTGACCGCCCACGTGGGCACCGAACTCGAGTTCATCGTCTTCAAGGACACCTACGAGCAGGCCTGGGACCGGAACTACCGCGGCCTCACCCCCGCCAACCAGTACAACATCGACTACTCCGTCCTCGGCACCGGCCGCGTCGAGCCCCTGCTGCGCCGGATCCGCAACGAGATGGCGGCGGCGGGCCTCACCGTCGAGTCCGCCAAGGGCGAGTGCAATCCGGGCCAGCACGAGATCGTCTTCCGCTACGACGAGGCTCTCGTCACCTGCGACCAGCACGCCGTCTACAAGACCGGCGCCAAGGAGATCGCCGCCCAGGAGGGCACGGCGCTCACCTTCATGGCCAAGTTCAACGAGCGCGAGGGCAACTCCTGCCACATCCACCTCTCGCTCCGGGACACCGACGGGCACGCGGCCATGACGGGTGAGGACGGCACGATGTCGCCCCTCATGCGGCACTTCCTGGCCGGGCAGCTGGCCGCCCTGCGCGAGTTCTCCCTGCTGTACGCGCCCAACATCAACAGCTACAAGCGGTTCCAGCCCGGATCCTTCGCCCCCACCGCCGTGGCCTGGGGGCACGACAACCGCACCTGCGCCCTGCGCGTCGTCGGACACGGCCCGTCCCTGCGCTTCGAGAACCGGCTCCCCGGCGGCGACGTCAACCCCTACCTCGCGGTCGCCGGACTCGTCGCGGCCGGACTCCACGGCATCGAGCACGGACTTGAGCTCCCCGAGCCGTGCGAGGGCAACGCCTACACCGCCGGATACGACCGGGTCCCCGCCACCCTCCGCGAGGCCGCCGAACTCTGGGAGGGCAGCGCCCTGGCCCGGGAGGCCTTCGGAGAGGAGGTCGTCGCGCACTACCGCACCATGGCGCGGGTCGAACTGGAGGCCTTCGACTCCGCGGTGACCGACTGGGAACTCCGCCGCTCCTTCGAACGCCTGTGAGGCACCCGTGACCCCTCCCACACCCCCGGTGCGCCCCGCCGTCACCGAGCACCACGTACTCGACCCCGCCACCGAGGAACTGGTCGCCACCGTCCCCGCCACCACCGCCGCCGAGGTCGACACCGCCGTCGCCAGGGCCGCCGCGGCCCAGCGCACCTGGGCCGCGCTCGCCCCCGCCGACCGGGCCAGGCTGCTGCGCCGCTTCGCCGTCCTGGTCGACGAGGACATCGAGCCGCTCGCCCGCCTGGAGGTCACCGAGGCCGGCCACACCCTGGGCAACGCCCGTTGGGAGGCGGCCAACGTCCGGGACCTGCTCGACTACGCGGCCGGGGGAGTGGAGCGTCTGACCGGGCGGCAGATCCCGGTCCCCGGCGGCGTCGACCTCACCCTCCTCGAACCGCTCGGCGTCGTCGGGGTGATCGCCCCGTGGAACTTCCCCCTGCCGATCGCCGCCTGGGGAACCGCCCCGGCCCTCGCCGCCGGCAACGCCGTCCTCCTCAAACCGGCCGAGACCACCCCGCTCACCGCGCTGCGGCTGGCCCGGATCGCCCTGGAGGCGGGGTTGCCCGAGCACCTCTTCCAGGTGCTGCCCGGAGCCGGCGACGTCGCCGGGAACGCCCTCGTCGAGCACCCCGGCGTCGCCAAGATCGTCTTCACCGGCTCGACCCGCGTCGGCAAGCGGATCATGGCCCGGTGCGCGGACCGGGTGAAGCGGCTGACCCTCGAACTCGGCGGCAAGAGCCCCAACATCGTCTTCGCCGACGCCGACATCGAGGCCGCCGCGGCCGCCGCCCCCATGTCCTTCCTGGACAACGCCGGCCAGGACTGCTGCGCCCGTTCCCGCGTCCTCGTCCAGCGGACGGTGTACGACCGGTTCATGGAGCTCCTCGCCCCCGCCGTGGAGGCGGTCGTCGTCGGCGACCCGGCGGACGAGCGGACCCAGATGGGCCCGCTGATCTCCCGGGCCCAGCTGGAGCGGGTCCGCGGATACGTCCCCGACGGCGCGGACGCCCTCCGGGGCGGCGCACCCGCCGGACCCGGCTTCTGGTTCCCGCCGACCGTCCTCACCGGCGTGAGCGCCGACGCGCCCGTGGCCACCGAGGAGGTCTTCGGACCGGTCGCCGTCGTGCTGCCCTTCGAGGACGAGGCCGACGCGGTCCGGCTGGCGAACGCCACCGACTACGGACTGGCCGGATCGGTCTGGACCCGTGACGTCGGCCGCGCGCTGCGCGTCTCGGGCGCCGTCCGGGCGGGGAACCTCTCCGTCAACTCCCACTCCGCCGTCCGCTACTGGACCCCGTTCGGCGGCTGCAAGCAGTCCGGACTCGGCCGCGAACTCGGGCCCGACGCCCTCGCGGCCTTCACCGAAACCAAGAACGTCTTCATCGGCACGGAGGCCTGAACGCGCATGAGCACCGACCTGACGTCCGATCAGCACGCCGCCGAGTCCCCCGGGGCGGTCTGCCGCCGCCTGGTCGGCCGTACCGCCGTCGTCACCGGCGCGGGCAGCGGCATCGGCCTGGCCACCGTCCGAAGGCTGGCCTCCGAGGGCGCCCACGTCGTCTGCGGCGACATCGACGAGGAGGCGGGCACGGCCGCCGCGGCGGAGGCCGGCGGCACCTTCGTACGCGTCGACGTCACCGACCCCGTACAGGTCGAGGCCCTCTTCCAGGCCGCGCAGGACACCTACGGCAGCGTCGACGTGGCCTTCAACAACGCGGGCATCTCGCCGCCCGAGGACGACTCCATCCTCACCACCGGCCTGGAGGCGTGGAAGCGCGTCCAGGAGGTCAACCTCACCTCCGTCTACCTCTGCTGCAAGGCCGCTCTGCCCCACATGCGGCGCCAGGGCCGCGGCTCGATCATCAACACGGCCTCGTTCGTGGCCAGGATGGGCGCGGCCACCTCCCAGATCTCGTACACCGCGTCCAAGGGCGGGGTGCTGGCGCTCTCCCGCGAACTGGGCGTGCAGTTCGCACGCGAGGGCATCCGGGTCAACGCCCTGTGCCCGGGGCCGGTCGACACCCCGCTGCTCCGCGAGCTGTTCGCCAAGGACCCGGAGCGCGCCGCGCGCCGGCTGGTGCACATCCCCCTCGGCCGGTTCGCCGAGGCGACCGAGATCGCCGCCGCGGTCGCCTTCCTGGCCAGCGACGACTCCTCGTTCGTCAACGCCACGGACTTCCTCGTGGACGGCGGGATCTCGGGTGCGTACGTGACCCCGCTGTAGGGTCCGGCGCCGGCCCTACTCCGTGCCGCCCTCGTCCGCCGCGAGCGCGTACAGCCGGGGCAGGTTGACCACGATCGCCTCCTGCGTGCTGCGGGCGATGACGACCACGGCCTCCTCGGAGGGGTCCGGGTTCTCCTCCCGGTGCGGTACGAACGGCGGGACGAAGACGTAGTCGCCGGGTGAGGTGCGCAGGCGCACCTCCTGGGGTTCCTCGCCCGAGTCGTCCACGAAGACGAACTCCGGGTGCCCGCTGACCACATGGATGGCGGTCTCGGACGCCCCGTGGTGGTGGTCGGAGGACGCCGTGGAGGGTGCCACGTGCGTCTGGCCCATCCACAGCTTCTCCGAGCCGACGGTGCCGCCGCTGACGGCGGCGAACCTGCGCATGCCGCCGGTCTGCGCCGTGTCCCCGTCCAGCGCGTCGGCGCGGATGTGGTGCAGGCGCGTGTGCAGGGGTGCCGCGGTGCGGCCCGGGGTGTCGTGGAGATGAGGGTGGAAGCCTTCACCGGGGGTTGTCGACGGCTCGCTCATGGCTGGGACGCTAAAGCGGCGCCGGAAAGGATGTCAAGAGGTGTCCTTTGCCCTTCACCTGCGGCAATGTTGCCGTAACAGAGAAGGGGAACCAGCCGGTTCCGGCCCCGAGCGCCGGTCGTGCGGGCATGATGTCCGCATGCATATCTCCGCGAAGGCGGACTACGCCACGCGCGCTCTCCTGGAGCTCGCCTGTGAGCCCGGCCGTCCGCTCACCTGCGAGGCCATCGCCTCCTCGCAGGGAATCCCGTTCCGTTTCCTGAAGTCCGTCGTCGGTGAGCTGCGCAAGGCCGGCCTGGTGCGCAGCCAGCGTGGCTGCGAGGGGGGTTACTGGCTCGGCAGGCCCGCCGAGGACATCACCCTCCTGGACGTCGTGCGCGCCGTCGACGGCGAAGTGCTCACCCTGCGGGGCGAGCCCCTGGCCGACCTCGACTACCCCGGCCCCGCGCACCCCCTGCCCGGGGTCTGGCGCGAGGTCGAGGCGCGCGCCGCCGCGCTCCTCGGCGGGCAGTCGCTGACCGCGCTGCTGGCCTCCGGCGCCGCGCGCCTGCCCCGGAGCGACGCCGCGTGACGGGCGTGCCCGAGCCCGCCGTGGAGGTGGTCGAGTACACCGATCCGCTGTGCCCCTGGGCCTGGGGGTCGGAGCCCGTCTTCCGTGCCCTGGCGGCGGCGCTGGCCGGCCGGGTGCGCCGACGCCGCGTCTACGCCGTCCTGTTCGACCACGACGACGACCCGCCGCCCGATCCGGCGGCCGAGACCGCCTGGTACGCCCGCCACGTGGCGGAGATCAGCACGCACACCCGGGCCCCGTACGCCGTCACCCTGAGCCGGGTGGCGGCCAGTTCCTGGCCCGCCTCCCTCGTCGCCAAGGCCGCCGAACTCCAGGGCGCCGAGGTGGCCGAGCGGGTGCTGCGGCGGCTGCGCGAGAGCGTCTTCGCGTGCGGCGAACCGGCCGACACCGCGGAGCTGGCCCTGTCCGCGGTGCGCGGGGTGCCGGGCCTGGACCCGGCGCGGCTGCGGGCCGACGCCGCGTCACCCGGCACACTCGCGGCCGTGCGCGCCGACCGTGCGGAGGCCCGCCGGCCGGTCCGGGAGGTGCTCGCGGTGCGCGGCGGTTCGCCGCACCCCGGTACGGCCAAGGAGACCGACGACGGCGGCCACCGCTACGCGCTGCCGACGCTGCTGGTCCGTTCCCCGGCCGGGCACCGGGCGGTACCCGGCTGGCGGCCGTACGAGGCGTACGCGAGCGCCGTCGAGGCGCTCTCCCCGGGGCTGCTCCGGCCCGTCGAGCCGCTCGCCCCGGCGCTCGCGCTGGAGCGCTACCGCAGCCTGACCGAACCCGAGTTGCGGCTGCTGACCGGAGGGGAGCGCCCCTCCGGTGCCGTACGGGTGGACACCGGAAACGGGCCCGTGTGGCTCCACCCGGAGGAGGCCGCGACGCATCCCGCCGTCGTTCCTCCGGCCGCCGCAGGGCCCTGAGCTGCGGGCGGAGGACGTTTCGCGGAATGAGACACCAATTGGTGTCCATTGACAGCCGCCGACACCTGCCCCCAGGATGTGCACCATGCTCACGACGCACCCCGGCGTGGTGTGCCGCTACGTGGACCTGCGGCGCACCTCCAGCGCTCTCTGTCGCTGACCGCCCGCCGCTCCCGGCCCACAGGCGCCGTCCGAACGCGCGGCAGCCCGCCGCTCCTTCGCCGGCCGCGCCTGTCCTCCCCCTCTTCGCCGCGTCCCCGCCTCCGCGGGGCCCCGCGTAACTCCGCGCCCCTCGCGCACCTTCTCCGCGGCCTCGCACGGCAGGACCCCGGGCACCGCCGCCCCGGTCCGCCCCCGTGCAGGGGTACATCGACGTACCCGGGGGACGGGCGCGGGTGCGTGCCGAGCCTTCGCCGTCCCCTGATCCCGCATGCCCTGAGCCGGGCCGGGGGTCATCACAGAGAGTAATCACATGTTTACACGAACGACGCACCGCCGTCTCCGGCCCGCCGTCCGTCCGGCCCGGCGCGCCGCGGTCCTCGCCACCGCCTTCGTCGCCCTGCTGGCCCCCGCCCTGACCGCCTGCGGCGGCGGAGCCTCCTCCGCGACCGGTGACGGCGCCCTCAAGTGGGCCTCCTCCTACTTCCCGGCCCACTGGGACCCGGTGGTCTCGGGCAGTGGTGCGCAGTTCCGTGAACTCGCTCTGGTCTATGCCTCGTTGACCCGCACCGACGAGAGCGGCAAGGCCGTCCCGGACCTCGCCGAGAGCTGGGAGTACAACGACACCGGCGACCGGATCACCTTCCATCTGCGCTCCGGTCTCACCTTCAGCGACGGCGAGCCGGTCGACGCCGCCGCGGTCAAGGCCGCGATCGAGCGGGCCAAGAAGCAGAAGAACTCCGCGCTCTTCGGCGACCTGACCTCCATCGAGTCGGTGGAGGCGGACGGGCTGGACGCGGTGCTGCACCTCTCCCAGGTCGACCACCAGATCCCGCAGCTGCTCGGCCAGCGCGTCCTGCAGATCGCCAGCCCCAAGGCGGCGGCCGCCCCCGAGAATCTGGACCAGAACCCGGTCGGGGCCGGGCCGTTCGTCGTCAAGCAGCTGATCCCCGGCACGAAGGCCGTCCTGGAGAAGAACCCGGACTACTGGGACGCCGACAACATCCACATCGAGGACGTCGAGCTGGTGTCGGCCCCGGACGCGTCGACCGTCGTCTCCGGGCTGCGGACGGGCGTCTACAACTTCGCCGACCTCGACCCCAGCCAGGCGGACGCCGCCGAGAAGGCCGGCCTCGACGTCTTCGTCCAGCCCGGCTTCAACGCCTCCAACATCAGCCTGAACATCAACAAGGCGCCGTTCGACGACGACCGGGTCGTCGACGCGATCCGGCACGCGGTCAACCGCAAGGAGTTCGTCGACAAGCTGACGTTCGGTCACGGCGAAGCGACCGACCAGCCGTTCCCCAAGGGGTACGAGGCCTACGACCCGGAGTCGGAGAACGCCTACCCGTACGACCCGGCGAAGTCGAAGAAGCTCCTCGCCGAGGCCGGCCACGCCCCGGGGGACATCAAGCTCGACCTGGTGATCCCGTCGGAGGACCCGCAGGCGGAGATCGTCCAGTCGCAGCTGGCCGCGGTCGGCATCACCGTCACCATCAAGATCGACAAGAACTGGGCCACCCCGTTCTTCGCCAAGGACCTGGCCTTCTCGCTGTACTCGACCACGGGCCGCGACTCGGCGGTGCAGACCCTCACCGCCCACTTCGGTCCCGACGGCCCGCTCAACCTCAGCTCGCCGTACGAGCCGGACGGATTCGAGGAAGCCGTCGCGAAGGTCCGTCAGACCCCGCTGGACGACCCGGAGTACAAGACGGTCCTGCGGGAGGCCACCCGGGCGGGGCTGGAGAGCAAGGCGCTGGTCTTCACCTACTCCTCCCCGAACCTCATGGTCAAGAGCAGCGCCGTCTCCGACCTGCCGAAGAACCCGGCCCACATCGACTGGACCGGCGTGACCGTCTCGGGCCGCTGACCCCGTACGTCCGGAACAGACACGCACACACCAACAGAGAGGAGGCAACCCGATGACCACGACCGTGCTCCGGGCCGTGCCCGGTGAGCGCCGCGGCGCCGCCCTCGCCCGGCTGCGGCACACGCTCGGCCGCGTCCTGGGTGTCCTCGCCCGGTCGGTCGCGATCTTCGTGCCCGTGTTCCTGGTGGCGACCTTCGTGACGTTCGCGTTGCGGTCGCTGAGCGGACTCAGCCCGGCGCGGATCCAGCTCGGCGAGGAGGCGACCCCCGAGGCGATCCAGCGGATCGAGGCCCAGTGGGGGCTCGACAAGCCGTTCCTGACGCAGTACTGGGACTGGATCACCGGTGTCCTGCACGGCGAGCTCGGCGTCAGCTGGGTCAACGGCGCCGACATCTCCACCCTCATCGGCCTCGGCCTGGGCGTCAGCCTCTCGATTGCCACGTTCGCCCTGCTCATCGGGGTCGTCGTCGGATTCGCGCTGGGCACCCTGGCCGCCCTGCGGCCCACCACCCTGATCGACCGCGGGATCACCGGACTGGTCACCGTCATCTCGGTGATGCCGCCCTTCGTCGTCGGCATCGTCCTGGTCGCGGTCCTGGCGGTCGGCCTCGGCCTCTTCCCGTCGGCCGGCTACGTCCCGGCCGAGGCGGGGACCGGCCCGTGGCTCGCGCACATCACCCTGCCCGCGCTCGCGCTCAGCTGCGACGTGGTCGCCGACGTCGCCCGCCAGCTGCGCACCGGTCTCGTCACGGCCCGCGGCGAGAACTACGTGACGGGCGCGGTGGTACGGGGACTGAGCCCGCGCCGGATCTTCTTCGGCCACATCCTGCGCAACGGGATCGGCCCGGCGCTGGCCACCCTCGGCCTGAAGTTCCCCGCGCTGGTCGGCGCCTCGGTCGTCACGGAATGGATCTTCGGCCTGCAGGGGTTCGGCCGGTTCGCCAACGACTCCGCCCAGGCCGGGGACGTGCCCGCGGTGCAGGGCGTCCTCGTGGTGTCGATCGTGCTCGTCGTCTCCTTCAACCTGATCGTCAACCTGGTGCTGGCGCGTGTGACGCCGGCCTCTCAGCGGGGGGTGTGACCATGGTGCGCCGCGTCCTCGCACTCACGTCCGGCCGGATCGCCGTCGCCGTCCTCGCCGTGATCGCCCTGCTGGCGGTCCTCGGCCCGTGGCTCGCCCCGCAGGACCCCCTCGCCACCAGCGACAACACGCTGGCCGCCGCGTCCGGCGCCCACTGGCTGGGCACCGACCACCTCGGCCGCGACGTGTTCAGCCGCCTGCTGGACGGCTCCCGCGTCAGCGTCCTCGGCTCGCTCGAGGTCGCCCTGGTGGCCCTGGTCGTCGGCGCGATCCCCGGCATCCTGTCCGTCTACCTCGGCCGGGTCTTCGAGTGGATCACGCTCCGGCTGGCGGACACGCTCGTCGCCCTGCCGTTCCTGCTGTTCGCCGTCGCCGTGATCGCCCTGCTCGGCAACGGCCTCACCCAGGCCATGGTCGTCACGGGCGCGCTGGTCTCGCCTCTCTTCTACCGGGTGGCCCGCGCCGCGACCCTGTCCGTCGCCCGCTCCCCGTACGTGGAGGCGGCGCTCGTCGCCGGAGCCTCCACCGGCTGGATCATCCGCCGCCACGTCCGGGTGAAGGTGCTCCCGCCGATCGCGGTCGCCCTCGCCCAGACCATCGGCGTCGGCTTCGTCATCGTGTCGAGCCTGACCTTCCTCGGCATCGGCGTCCAGCCGCCCCAGCCGACCTGGGGCGGGCTGCTCGCCTCGGACCTGGGCTACCTCAGCCACCGGCCGTGGGGGCCCGTCACGCCCGCGCTGCTGATCATGGTCACCGTCTGGGCCTGCAACCTCCTGGCCGACGCGATCCGCGACGTCTCGGGCGAGGCGGGCCGCGCGCTGGTCAACGACCGCAAGGCCCGGGCCAACCGCCTCGCCAAGGGCCGCCCCGTCTCCGCAGGAGGTGCACGATGACGACACTGTCCCCGAACGCCGCGCCCGAGCGGTCCCCGCGGACCGCGCCCGGCCCCACGGACACACCCGAGGACCCGCCGGTGCTCGCCGTACACGACGTACGTATCAGCGACGGGGTCACCGACCGCGAGATCGTGCACGGGGTGAGCTTCACGCTCACCCCGGGCAAGGCGGTCGGCATCGTCGGCGAGTCCGGCAGCGGCAAGACCCTCACCTGCCGGGCCGTACTCGGCATCCTGCCCCCGCACTTCGAGGTCACCGCCGGCTCCGTCGAGATCACCGGGACCGACATCACGACCCTGACCCCCGCGCAGTGGACCGCCCTGCGCGGAACCACGATCAGCGCCGTCTTCCAGGACCCGGCGTCCTACCTCAACCCCTCCGTCAAGGTGGGCGCCCAGATCGCCGAGGTCCTCCGCGTCAAGAAGGGGCTGAAGCGGCGCGAGGCACGCCACCGGGCCGTCGCACTGCTGCGGGCGGTGCATCTGCGCGACCCGGAACTGGTCTACGGCCAGTACCCGTACGAACTCTCCGGAGGCATGCTCCAGCGCGTCCTGATCGCGGCCGCCGTCGCCGCCGAACCGCGGGCCCTGATCGCCGACGAGGCCACGACCGCGCTCGACGTCACCGTCCAGGCCGAGATCCTCGACCTGCTCGCCGAACTGCGCGAGGAGAGCGGCCTCGCGCTCGTGGTCGTCTCCCACGACCTGGCCGTCGTCGCCCAGCTGTGCGACGAGGTCCTCGTGATGCGGCAGGGCGAGGTGGTCGAGCACGGCCCGACGCACGCGGTGCTGCACGACCCGCGGCACGCCTACACCCGGCTGCTCGTCGCCGAGCACGAGCAGTACGGACCGGACAAGTTCCTCGACCCCGAGGAGGCCTCGTGACCACCGCAGCACCCGGCGCGGTCGGACCGCTTGCGAGCCCGCGCCCCGCCCTGGAGGTCACGGACCTCGACGTGTACTACGGACGGGGCCGCGGGCGCCGTCAGGCGCTGAGCGGCGTCTCGCTGAGCGTCGCACCCGGTGAGACGGTCGGCCTCATCGGCGAGACGGGCTCCGGGAAGTCCACCCTCGCCCGCACCGTCCTCGGCCTGGTGCGCGCCGGAGCCGGGTCGGTCCGGGTCGCCGGCGAGGACGTCACCGGGCACGGCGGCCGCCGGTGGCGGGCCCTGCGCAGGCGCGGTGTGGTCCAGTACGTCTTCCAGGACCCGCTGCGCAGCCTCGACCCCGACCTCACCATCGAGGACTCGCTGACCGAACCGCTGCTCATCCAGGGCACGGGGCGGGCGGAGGCGAGCGCGCGCGCCCGCGCGCTCCTGGACCGCGTGCGCCTCTCCGAGGACCTGCTGGAGCGGCTGCCGGGCGAACTCTCCGGCGGACAGCGCCAACGCGTCGCCGTGGCCCGCGCCCTGATCACCGGACCCGAGCTGATCATCCTCGACGAGCCGGTCAGCGCCCTGGACTCCGCCAACCGCGTCCAGATCCTGGAGATCCTCAAGGAACTCCGCGCCGGTGGGGTGGCCCTCCTGCTCATCTCCCACGACCTCGGATCCGTCGCCGGGACCGCCGACCGCGTCGCCGTCCTCTACCGGGGCGAACTCGTCGAGACCGGCACCGCCCGCCAGGTCGTGGGCGACCCGCAGCACCCCTACACCCGCCTGCTCGTCGGCTCCGCCCCGACCCTGCGCGGCGCCTCGGCCGACCGGGCCGAACGCGAAGCCCTGCGCGCGCTCCTGCACACCTGAACCCGCACCCCCGAGAGGAACACACCCATGCCCCGCACGATCCACCTCGCCCTGCACCCCTACGGCGTCGGCGGCCCCGGCCAGCACGGACTCTGGAAGGACCCGCGCGTCGCGAAGAACTCCAGCATCGACGTCAACCACTACATCCAGCAGGCCAAGGCCGCAGAACACGCGCTCTTCGACGCCCTCTTCATCGTCGACAGCCAGTTCATCAACGCCACCTACCCGGCGCACTACCTGAACCGCCTGGAGCCGCTCACCCTCCTGTCCGCGGTCGCCACCCACACCTCGCGCATAGGCCTGGTCGGAACGGCGAGCTCGACGTACAACTCGCCCTTCAACCTCGCCCGCAGGTTCGCCTCCCTCGACCACATCAGCGGGGGGCGCGCCGGGTGGAACGTGGTGACCAGCTTCGACACCGGAACCTCCAGGAACTTCGGGCTCGACGAGCACCTCGACTACGCCACCCGCTACGGCCGCGCCCTGGAATTCGTCCAGGTCGCCCGCGGACTGTGGGACTCCTACGAGGACGACGCCTTCCCGGCCGACGTGGAGCGGGGCGTCTTCCTCGACCCGGACAAGCTGCACGCCCTCGACCACGACGGCGAGCACTTCAAGGTGGCCGGCCCGCTCAACATCTCCCGTTCGCCGCAGGGCCAGCCGGTCATCTTCCAGGCCGGGGTGTCCGAGGAGGGGCGCGACCTCGCCGCCCAGGTCGCCGAGGGGATCTACGCTCCGGGCGGCTCGCTGGAACAGGCACAGGAGTACTACGCCGACGTCAAGAAGCGCACCGCGTCCTACGGCCGCGACCCCGAGCACATCAAGATCTTCATCCACGGCGGCCCGGTCGTCGCCGCGACCGACGAGGCCGCCCGCGGGCGCGAGAGGGAGATCTTCGAGGAGGACAACGACTTCGACCGCAACCTCGCGCTCCTGGGCCGCTCGTTCGGGGCGTACGACTTCAGCCGGCACGACCTGGACGCGCCGTTCCCCGACGTGGCCCACCTCGCCGAGAAGGGCGGCCGGACCGGTGCCGGGAAGATCATCGAGCGCGCCCGCCGGGAGAAGCTGACGCTGCGCCAGGTCGCGGACTCGCTCAACTCGTTCCGCGAGGCCCCGTTCGTCGGCGCCCCCGCCACCGTCGCCGACAGCATCGAGCGGTGGTTCGAGGCGGGCACCTTCGACGGCATCAACCTCGCCTTCCGCACCGCCGAGGACCTCGACCTCTTCGTCGACGGCGTCGTCCCGATCCTCCAGAAGCGCGGGCTGTACCGCACCGCCTACGAGGCCGACACCCTCCGCGGCCACCTCGGCCTGCCCGTACCCGCCAACCGGCACACCCTGGCGCGCGGTCTCCACGCGGACGCCTGAACGACGCCCCGCCACCCCGCCCGAACCCCCGGAGAGACGAGATGACCGACCCCACCGACCGCACCCCACCCACGGGCCGCACCGACGTCACGGACCACCACGGACCCGAAGGGCTCCGCGTCCGCGCCACGGTCGTCGTGGTGCCCGGCCGCGGGGAGACCCGGTCGACCTACGCCCGGCTGGGCGCCCGCCTCGCCGCCGACGCCTACCGGGTCCGCGTCGTCGACGCCCCGGACCTCGACCCCGACGACCCGACCGGCTCGCTGGACCGGCTCGGCGCCCGGCTCGCCGAGGCGGCCGCCACCACCGCCGACGACGGGGCCGCCCGCCCCGTCGTCTGGGTGGGTGCCGACACCGGAGCCGTCGCCCTCGCGGCGCTCCTGGCACGCGAGGCGTCCGAGCCGGAGGCGGCGCCGGACGCCGTCGTCCTCGCGGGGCTGCCGGGCCACACGGCCGCCGCCGCCGGCGGGTGGGACGAGGAACTCGACGTCCGCACCTCCTGCCCCGTCCACCGGACCAGGCTCACCGACGACCCCCAGGTGCGGCGGGGCTCGCTCGGCGACCCGGTGCCGGACGCACTGCTCGACGCGGCCTACGGCGCCGGGAGCGGCCTGCCCACCCTGCTCCTGACCGGCGACGCCGACCCGCTCGCGGACCACGAGGCGCTGCTCCGCGCCGCGAAGGCACGGCCCCGCGCCCGGCTCTCCGTGGTCCGCGGCGCCCACCACGACGTCCTCAACGACATGCAGCACCGCGCGGTGGCCGCCGAGATCGTCACCTTCCTGGAAGCCCTGCGCAACGACCTGGTGCCGGTGGTCGCGGTGGAGGCGAGCGCCTGGTGAACGCCGCCGCCACCCGCGCGCCCTGACCGGGCCCGCAGCGCCGACCCGTACCCGCACACCTCACCCCGAACCCGGAAGGTCCCCATGGCCGCCATCCTGTCCGTCTCCGGAAGCCCCTCCGCGACGTCCCGCACCGCACGGCTCCTGCGCCACCTCGACGACCGCCTCAGGCTCCAGGGCCACGAGGTCACCTCGCTGGAGGTCCGCACCCTGCCCCCCGGCCCCCTGCTCGGCGCCGACTTCCGGCACCCCGCCGTCGTCGAGGCGGCGGCGCTGTTCGAGCGGGCGGACGGCGTGGTGATCGGCACCCCCGTCTACAAGGCCGCCTACTCCGGCCTGCTCAAGTCGCTGCTCGACCTGCTCCCGCAGTACGCGCTGACCGGCAAGACCGTGCTGCCCCTGGCCACCGGCGGCAGCACCGCCCACGTCCTGGCGATCGACTACGCACTGCGCCCCGTCCTGAGCTCCATGGGCGCCGCGCACATCGTCCCCGGCTGGTTCACCCTCGACACGGACCTCTCCGTGGCCGACGACGGCACCCTGACCGTCGCCCCGGGCGCCGCCGAGGCCCTGGGCCAGGTGACGGACCGGTTCTCCGCCGTACTGGGCGGCCGGACCGCGGTGCCGGCCGCCGCGTGAGCGAAGGCCGTGCCACGGCGACGGGCCGCCCCGGGCGGGCCGCTCTCACAGGAACGTACGGCCCTCGCCCCGGTACGTCGGCACCGTCGCCGTGATCCGGTCGCCCTCGATCAGCCGCAGCTCGTCGAAGCGCTCACACAGCTCACCGGCCTTGGCGTGCCGGAACCACACCTTGTCGCCGATCAGCAGATCGTCGGCGGGGGAACCCAGCAGCGGCGTCTGCACCTCGCCCGGCCCCTCCTGCGGGTCGTACCGCAGCCCCTCGGGCAGATACGGGACCGGGAGCCGGTCCGGACCGGCCGCCCCGGACGCCGGGTAGCCGCCGCCCAGCACCGTCACCACGCCCACACCCGGCCTGCGGACCACGGGCTGGGCGAACAGGGCTGCCGGACGGCCGGTGAACGAGGTGTAGTTGTCGAACAGCCGCGGTACGTACAGCCCCGACCCGGCCGCGATCTCCGTCACCGCGGCCTCTGCGGCCGTGTGCTGCACACTGCCGGTGCCCCCGCCGTTGACGAACTCCAGCTCCGGCGCCACCGCCCGTACCGCCCGCACGACCTCGGCCCGCCGGACGGTCAGCTCCCTTCGGGCGGTGGCCTGCATCAGCCGGATCGCCCGGGACCGCAGCGGGCGCCCGGCCACCGAGTCGCCCACCCCGGCCACATGGCCCTCGTACGCCATGAGCCCGACCAGCCGGAAGCCCGGCCTGCGGGCCACCGAGCGGGCCAGCTCCGCCAGTTGGGCGGGGGAGCGCAGCGGGGAGCGCAGCGCGCCGACCCGCACCCGGCCGCCGAGCAGCCGCAGCGAGGTGTCCAGCTCCAGGCAGACCCGGACCTCCTGCGTCCCGCCGGCCCGCGCCGCGTCGATCAGCTCCAGCTGCGCGGGGTCGTCCACCATCACGGTCACGGCCGCCGCGAGCTTCGGGTCGGCGGCCAGCTCGGCGTAGGCGGCCCGGTCGGCCGACGGGTACGCCAGCAGCACGTCGTCGAAGCCCGCCCGGGCCAGCCAGAGCGACTCCGCCAGCGTGAACGACATGATTCCGGCGAATCCCGGGCGCGCCAGCACCCGTTCGAGCAGGGCGCGGCAGCGTACCGACTTGCTCGCCACCCGGACGGGCTTCCCGCCCGCCCGGCGCACCAGGTCGTCGGCGTTGGCATCGAAGGCCTCCAGGTCCACCACGGCGACGGGGGCGTCGAGGTGGGCGGTGGCCCGGTCGTAACGGGTCCGGTCAGCGGCGCGGGCAGTCATGGGCGCAGCTTGCCAGACGGCCGTACCGCTGGGTAGGGGGATGTTCGGGGCAGACCGCCCGGCACCCGGCGTCCCGTCCCACGGGGCGCCCCGCACCCCGTAGAGTGACGCTCGGGCGATCGACCGGCCACCCTTGTCCGGGACGGTGGACCGCCGGCGGTGCGGGGACGTGAACCAGGGGGGCGGATGAGTACCGAGGCGCAGCGCGCTCCACTGCCGCCCCGCCCGACCACACCGCCGCCCGTGCCCCCGCGGCCCCCGGCCGGGCCCGTGCCGTCCGCGCCGCTCCCCGGCGGACCCCGGCAACCACCGCACACCCCCGCGGAGACGACCGCCCGACTGCGCCCCATACCGTCCGAGCGCCACACACCGCCCCCGCCGCCAGCCCGCCCCTGTACGCCACCGCCGCCCGCCCCGACCCGGCGCAGACCCGTCGGAGCGGTGGACCTCACCCCACGCCCCGGGCAGCGGCCCGCCCCGGCCGGTCCCTCCTACGCGTACGCCGAGACGCCCGCCGAGACCACCACCCGGCTGCGCCCCGTCCGCCCCCGGCACCCGGCCAGGACCGCCTCGGCCGCCGTCTCGGCCGTGCTCGGCCTCGGACTGATCGGCGGCGCCGTCACCGGCACCTGGCTCATCCAGGACCCGGCGGCCGACGCCAAGGCCCCGAGCGCCTACACCGTGGGCCGTTCCGCCTGGCACAGCGTCCCCGTCGACACCCTCTTCCCCCGCACCCTCAAGGGCGACGGCGCGGGCCCGGGGGCCACCGACCGGGTCTGGACCCGGATCGGGGTCGCCGCCGACAGCGGCTGCGCGGCCGGACTTGACCCGCTGCTCCTCAAGACGCTCCGCCCGGTCGGCTGCGAGCGCCTGGTGCGCGCCACCTACACCGACGCCACCCGGAGCAGCGTCACCACCGTCGGCCTGGTCTTCACCGAGGCCGGCACCGACGCGATGAGCGCCCTCGACGCCCGGTTCACCACCCAGCACCTCGACGACCGCACGGATCTGATGCCCCGTGCGTACCCGGTGAAGGACACCGCGGCCGCCGGCTTCGGTGACGCGCAGCGCGCCAGCTGGAGCGTCCACGTGCTGACCGAGGTGCCCGTCGTCGTCCTCTCCGTCTCGGGCTTCGCCGACGGACGGACGGTCGCCGAACCGCAGCCCGCCGCCGCCGCGATGAAGTCGGGCGCCACCACGGCGGTGGCCGAGGCCGGTCTCGGCCACGAGGCGAAGGGCGTCGCCGACCGGGTGGAGCGCACCCTGCGCCGGACGATCACCGACCTCACGGAGCAGCCGGAATGACCCGTCCCCACCGGCTCCGCGCGCTCGGCGCGGTGGCCGCGGCCTCCGCGTTCGCGGTGCTGCCCGCCGTACCCGCCCAGGCGGACGCCATCCGTGACCAGCAGTGGGGGCTCGAGGCCCTGCACACCGGCCGGGCCTGGCAGACCACGAAGGGCGAGGGGATCACCGTCGCGGTCCTGGACACCGGGGTCGACGGCAGCCACCCGGACCTGACGGGACAGGTCCTGGAGGGCAAGGACTTCATAGGGTTCGGCGCCGGGAGCGGCGACCGGTCCTGGGCCCTGCACGGCACGGCGATGGCCGGCATCATCGCGGGCCACGGCAACGGCGCCGACGGGAGCGAAGGCGTCCTCGGGGTCGCGCCGGAGGCCAAGATCCTGCCGGGCCGGGTGATCCTGGAGTCCACCGACCCCTCCCGTGCCAAGGCCCGCGAGTCACGCGGCACCGCCCTCGCCGACGGGATCCGCTGGGCCGCCGACCAGGGCGCCGACGTCATCAACCTCTCCCTCGGCGACGACAGCGAGTCCGCCCACCCGGAACCCAGCGAGGACGCGGCCGTCCAGTACGCCCTGTCCAAGGGCGTCTCCGTGGTCGCCTCGGCCGGCAACAGCGGGGACAAGGGCGACCGCCCCTCGTACCCGGCCGCCTACCCGGGCGTGATCGCCGTCGCCGCCGTCGACAAGTACGGCACGCACGCCGCGTTCTCCACCCGCCGCTGGTACGCCACGGTCAGCGCGCCCGGGGTCGACATCGTCGTTGCCAACCCCGACCGGCACTACTACATCGAGTGGGGCACCTCCGCCGCCTCGGCGTTCGTCTCCGGCGCGGTGGCCCTGGTGCGCGCCGCCCATCCGGGGCTGTCGCCCGCGCAGATCAAGACCCTGCTCACGGACACCGCCCGCGACGCACCCCAGGGCGGGCGGGACGACGCCCGGGGGTACGGGCTGGTCGACCCGGCCGCCGCGATCGAGGCCGGGGCCGAGCTGAGCCCCGCCGGGCTGCGGGCCGAGGCCGCGGCCGGCTACCGCAAGCGGTACTTCGGCAGCGGGCCCGACCCGGAGGAGGAGCACGCGGAGCCGGCCGGTTGGCTGGCGCCGGCCGCCGGCGTGGCCGGCGCCGCCCTGCTGGCCCTGGCCGTGGTGCTGTGGCGGGCCGGGACCGGCGGTCCCGGCCGCCGCTGACGCGGTCCTCGGGGGCGGGCCCGGCTCAGAGGGTGCTGCCGCGCAGTTCCGCCAGCGTGTCCGCCGTCAGGTGACGGGACGTGTCGTCGGCCTCGACGAGGACGACGGTGCACCCGGCGGCGTGGGTGAGGGCGGTGGTGAAGCTGCCCTCGGCGAACTGGACGAGGGCGCCGCGCGGGGAGCGGCCGACCGCCACGGTACGGGCCCCGATGGCGGTGGCGTGCCGGGCCAGGGCCCGTCCGGCGGCCGCGTGGTCGCCGACACCGGTCAGGATCAGGCCGGTGGCGGTGACGCCGTCGGCGGCCAGCCGGTCGAGGTGGGAGGTGACCGCGGCCCGCGCCTGCTCGTCGGTCTCCGTGTCGACGGCCTGTTCCTCCACGACGGCGGTCCGCCGGACGTGGACGACCTCGAGCGGGCTGCCCGTGTCGCGGGCGAGGCGGGCGGCGGCGTCGACGACGGCGGCGGCCCGTTCGTGGCCGCCGACCGCGACGACCACCGGACGGCCGCCCGGCTCCGCCGGGGCGCCCACGGGGACCAGGGACGGGCCGACCGGCGTCTCCTCGCCGGTCGAGCGCTCTGCCTCGGCGAGCAGGCGGTGGCCGCTCGCCAGGACCGGGATGGCCAGGAGGAAGGTGGCCGCCCCGACGTAGAAGGGGACACCGAGGTCGGTGGCGTCGGCGAGCTTGCCGGCCACGTACGGGGCGAGACCGCCGCCGATGAAGCGCAGGAAGCCGTAGGCGGAGGAGGCGACCGGACGCTCGACGGGGGAGACGAGCATGACGGCCTGGGTGGTGAGGGTGTTGTTGATGCCGATGAACGCGCCGCTGGCGATGACCGCGACGATCACCACCGTCGGTGTGCCGACGCCCGCCGCGATGACGGCCATCACGACACCCAGGCCGAACAGGTTGGCGTACAGCACGGGGGCCGTGCCGAAGCGGGCTTGCAGGCGCGGGGCGAAGAAGACGCTGAAGGCCGCGACCAGCAGACCCCAGCCGGTGAAGACCAGCCCGAGCTGATGGGCCTCCAGCTCCATGGGGTAGGGCGCGTAGCCCAGCATGGTGAAGAAGCCCCAGTTGTACAGCAGGGCCATGATGCCCATCGTCAGCAGGCCGCGGTGGCGCAGGGCCTTGAGCGGGGCGATCGGTGAGGTCGGCCGCTCGGGCTTGGGCGTGGAGGGGACGAGGAGGAGGGTCGCGACCAACGCGACGGCCATCAGGACGGCGACGCCGAAGAAGGGGCCGCGCCAGCTGATGGCGCCGAGCTCGCCGCCGAGCAGGGGGCCTACGGCTATCCCCAGACCGAGGGCCGTCTCGTAGAGGATGATCGCGCCGCTGAACCCGCCGCTGGCCGAGGCGACGATGACGGCCAGGGACGTGGCGATGAACATCGCGTTGCCCAGCCCCCAGCCCGCGCGGAAGCCGACGATGCCGTTGATGGAGCCGGTGGCGCCGGCCAGTGCGGCGAAGACGACGATGACGGCCAGTCCGGCCACCATGGTGCGCTTGGCGCCGATGTGGCTGGAGATCCAGCCGACGAAGAGCATCGCGACGGCCGTGACGATCAGGTAGCTGCTGAAGAGCAGGGAGACCTGGCTGGGTGTGGCGTCCAGGCTGTCGGCGAGGGCGGGCAGGATCGGGTCGACGAGACCGATGCCCATGAAGGAGATGACACAGGCGAAGGCGACGGCCCAGACGGCCTTCGGTTGCCTGAACAGGCCGGGGGACTTTCCGTGCGAGGTACTCATGCGCGTTCTCTCCAGCGTCTGAGGACGGTCGGATGTGAGCGGATCCCGGGAGAAGACGGTCAGGGGCCGGGGGCCTGGTCCTCGATGACGCGGGCCAGGGCGGGCAGCGCGGTCTCCACCGCGCGCCGCTCCGGCTCGCTCAGCTCGTCGACCAGCCGACGGAGCGCCTCGGCCCGCTCGGCGCGGCGCTGCCGGAAGACCGCCAGGCCGTGGTCGGTGGCCTCCACCAGCACCCCGCGCCCGTCCCGCGCGTCGGCGACACGACGGGCCAGGCCGTCCCGCTCCATGCGGTTGACCAGCTGGGTCATGTTCGGCTGGGAGACGCCCTCGTCGCGGGCCAGATCCGTCAGACGCCGCGGTCCCTCACGACCCAGACGCCCGAGCGTCGACGCGGCCGTGGGACTGAGCCCTCCGGCGCGCGAGCTCCGGCGCACGTGGCGGACCAGGTGCTCGGCGGCGACCGCGAGGTCGTCCCCGGGGCCGGATCCTTCCGTGTCCCGCTCATACATAAGGACATGATGCATCTAGATGTACGATGCAGCAAGATTGCTTTCCGTAGTGGTTCCGGTGGGATCCGTACGCGGTCACCGGGCGCCCCGGGCCACCACGGACACCGCCGTCTTCGCCACCGCCTCCACCAGGCCGACGCCCGCCTCCTGCGACGCGTGGCCCCGCGACAGCACCGCCACCAGACAGGTGTGCCCGCCGCTCGTCACCCGGCCGATGCTGTTGACGTCCCACAGCCCCGTCGTCGTACGCGGCATCCAGCCGTTCTTGAGCGCCCAGTCGTCGCCCGCGGCGGAGATCCCCCACTGCTGGTCCGCCTCCACCTCGCCCATCAGCCCCGTGAGGTACGCGCGAGAGGCCGCGGTCAGCTCCGAATCCGTACCGAAGACCGCCTCCAGCAGCCGGAGCCGGTCCGCCGCCGTGGTCTGCGTCAGGCCCCACGCGTGCACGGCCCGCGTCTCCGTCAGCCCGAGCCGCGCGTTCGCCGCGTCCAGCCCCTCGGCGCCGCCGACCGCCTTCAGCAGCTCGGTGGCCGAGGTGTTGTCGCTGCGCCGGATCATGGCGTCCGCGTACGCGAGTTCCGCGCCGTTCAGCCGCCGCCCCTCGTCCTGGGTGAGCAGCAGCAGGGCCGCCAGGATGTCGACCTTCACCACGCTCGCCGTGTCGTACGCCCCGTCGCCGTACACCGCACGCGCCCCGGTGTCCGGGTCCAGCACGGCCACCGACACATCGGCCCCGTCGGCCACCGTTGCCAGGGCGGCGGCCAGTTCCGCGTCGAGATCCACCTCGGGCTCCTCACTCGTCTGCGGGGTGGACGATACGGGCGGGGAGGACGCGGCGGCGGGCGCGGCGTCCGTGACGCGCTCCATCAGGTACGCGCCACCCGCCGTGGAGCCTGCCAGCAGGACCGCGGCCGTCAGTGACACGGACAGGGCGGATCTGCGTGTTCTGTGGCGGGGCATGGCCCGGACGCTAGGAACCGGAGCTGGCAGCGGGCTGTGCCCGACCTGTCGCGGGGATGAGAATCCGGACCCACTAGGCTCGCCGTGTGGAGCTCAAGAACATCCCGGACCCCGGTTTCTCCGACGACGACGGCTCGGCCGCGCCCGAGCTGACGGCCGCGCTGGCCGCGTGGTCCGAGGACCGGAGCGCCGTCGGCCCGGTCCTGACGGCGCTGCGGGACGCCCGGCTGCTCGTCCCCGTCGTCGCCGTCCTCGGCGAGGTCGAGGAGGACGAGAACGGTCTGCGCCGCGAGAAGACCAGCGACATGGCCGTGCCGACGCTCCAGGCCGGCGACCGGCGGGCGCTGCCCGCCTTCACCTCCACCGGGACGCTGGCCCGCTGGGACCCGCAGGCCCGGCCCGTCGCCGTCCCCCTGCACCAGGCGCTGCGGGCCGCCGCGCACGAGAAGGCCGACACGGTGGTGCTGGACCTCGCGGGTCCCGTCGCCTTCGAGCTGACCGGTCCGGCGCTGCTGGCCCTGGCCGAGAACCGCACCAGCACCGATCCGCTGGAGGACCCGCAGGTGGTCGCCGCCGTACGGGAGATCGCCGCCGCCGAACCGGCCGTGGTCCGCGCCCACCTCGGCCCCGGCCGGGCCGACGGCACCCTCGCCCTGGTCCTCGCCCCGGACGCGGTGGTGCCCGAGGCGGGCCGCCGGGTCGCCGACGCCCTGGCGGCCAGCGAGGTCCTGCGCGCCCGGCTGGTGCGCGGCCTCGATCTCGCGCTGCTCCCGGCCGGCGCGACGGCGCCCGGAGAACCGCTCTTCAGCCGCTGAACGCGAACGGAAGAGCCCGCCACCCCACGGTGGCGGGCGGCGGGCTCGGGGCGGGTACGGGCTGCGGCTAGCCGTAGATCGGGCCGGTGTACTTCTCACCCGGGCCGTGGCCGGGCTCGTCCGGTACGAGCGAGGCCTCGCGGAAGGCCAGCTGGAGCGACTTGAGGCCGTCCCGCAACGGGGAGGCGTGGAAGGTGCTGATCTCGGTGGCGCTCGCGTCGAGCAGCCCGGCCAGCGCCTGGACCAGCTTGCGGGCCTCGTCCAGGTCCTTGTGCGCCTCGCCCTCCTCGGTCAGACCGAGCTTCACCGCGGCGGCGCTCATCAGGTTGACCGCGACCGTCACGATCACCTCGACCGCGGGGACCTCCGCGATGTCGCGGGCCATGTCGTCGAAGCCGGGGCTGTCGCTGCTGGGGGTGGTCGCGTCACTCATGCCCCACACGATAAGGCCAGGCCGGACGCCTCCTTCCGGCGGGAGGCGGGCCGGGACGGCCGGGGAACAGGGGATTAGCGCACGCGCGAGCGGGCTGCTAACCTTGTGTAACGACCGGCCGGACACCTATGTGCCCGGCCCACAAGTGGAGGCTCCGATCTCCCACCTGACCGTCCCCTGGGACGGTGGGTCACCGGTCAGGCGGTAGCCATCGTTCCGTACGGACGATGGAGCCGCCCGATGCGCCCCGCGGTTGCCGCGGCGGTGTTCCGGTATCACCAGGAGCCCCGCCTGTGTCCCGTCCGGGGCATTTTTCGTCTCCCGGCTCGGTTGGTCTCAAACCAGACGTTACGCGGCTGTCCGCCAGGCGGTCGCGTGGTGCTACCGAGGAGGATCCATCAGCGCCGAGCCCCGCATCAACGACCGGATTCGCGTTCCCGAGGTGCGACTTGTCGGTCCCAGCGGCGAGCAGGTCGGGATTGTTCCGCTTGCCAAGGCCCTTGAGCTCGCACAGGAGTACGACCTCGACCTGGTCGAGGTGGCGGCGTCCGCCCGCCCCCCTGTGTGCAAGCTCATGGACTACGGGAAGTTCAAGTACGAGTCCGCCATGAAGGCCCGTGAGGCGCGCAAGAACCAGGCGCACACGGTCATCAAGGAAATGAAGCTCCGGCCGAAGATCGACCCGCACGACTACGACACCAAGAAGGGTCACGTCGTCCGGTTCCTCAAGCAGGGGGACAAGGTCAAGATCACGATCATGTTCCGCGGCCGTGAGCAGTCCCGCCCCGAGCTGGGCTTCCGACTGCTCCAGCGTCTCGCTTCGGATGTCGAGGACCTCGGGTTCATCGAGTCCAACCCCAAGCAGGACGGCCGGAACATGATCATGGTTCTCGGCCCGCACAAGAAGAAGACCGAAGCCATGGCCGAGGCCCGTGAGGCCCAGGCCGCCCGCAAGGCGGAGCGTCAGGGGACCACCCCGGACGCCGAAGCCGAGGGCGATGTCGCTGAGGCTCCCGCCGCAGCGGCCGAGGCTCCGGGCGAGACACCTTCCGAGGCGTGACCTCTGGGGGCGCCAGCCAGGCGCCCCCGGGTCCCTCGGAACCACCCAAAGATCTGACGCCCCTGCAGTCCGGTGCTCCGCACCGTGAGGGGCGCCACTGACGAGGAGATAACGGCGCGATGCCGAAGAACAAGACGCACAGCGGTGCCAGCAAGCGCTTCAAGATCACCGGCTCCGGCAAGGTGCTGCGCGAGAAGGCCGGCAAGCGCCACCTGCTCGAGCACAAGTCGTCGAAGAAGACCCGCTCGCTGACCGGTACGACCGTCGTGGCTCCGGCCGACGCCAAGAAGATCAAGAAGCTTCTCGGCAAGTGAGGACGCGGCTTCCGGCTGAGCCGGAGGCGCGCCCTCGACCCGTCCGGGACCCCATTCGTTTCCGGGCCGTGTGAGTACGACCACGGCCCCGCTGCAAGGAGTTAAAAGTGGCACGCGTCAAGCGGGCAGTAAACGCACACAAGAAGCGCCGGGCGATCCTCGAGGCCGCCAGCGGTTACCGCGGACAGCGTTCGCGCCTGTACCGCAAGGCCAAGGAGCAGGTCACCCACTCCCTGGTCTACAACTACAACGACCGCAAGAAGCGCAAGGGCGACTTCCGTCAGCTCTGGATCCAGCGCATCAACGCCGCTGCCCGCCAGAACGGCATGACGTACAACCGCCTCATCCAGGGTCTGAAGGCCGCCAACATCGAGGTGGACCGCAAGATGCTGGCCGAGCTCGCGGTCAACGACGCCAACGCGTTCGCCGCGCTCGTCGAGGTCGCCCAGAAGGCGCTCCCGAGCGACGTCAACGCCCCGAAGGCCGCCTGATCCAGGCCGCTCTTCGAGAGTTCCGAGCCGGACCCGCAGGCGGCAGCCGTCTGCGGGTCCGGTGCGTTGCGCGACGTGTGCGCACCCCGGGGCCCGTGCACGGCCGCCGTACGTAGAGGTGCGTACGCAGAGAAACGTACGCAGAGAAGCAGAGTTACGCAGAGAGGCTCGCCGCCGACCATGGGCACCCCCGAACTGATCTCCGCCCGTTCGCCGCGCGTCGCGGCCGCACGCCGGCTGGCCAGGCGCAACTTCCGCGGCAAGGAGCGCCGGTTCATCGCCGAGGGGCCGCAGGCCGTACGCGAGGCGGCCGCGCACCGGGGGAGCGACGGCACGTCCACCCTGACCGAACTCTTCGCCACCGTCGAGGCCGCCGACCGGTACGCCGACATCGTCGGCGCCGCGCACGCGGCCGGGGCCCGGGTCCACCTCGCCGACGCCGACGTGCTCGCGGACGTCTCGCAGACCGTCACCCCGCAGGGGCTGATCGGCGTCTGCCGCTTCCTGGACTCGCCCTTCGAGGAGATCCTCGCCGCGAAGCCCACCCTGGTCGCCGTGCTCGCCCACGTACGCGACCCCGGGAACGCCGGTACGGTGCTGCGCTGCGCCGACGCGGCCGGAGCGGACGCCGTCGTGCTCACCGACGCCTCCGTGGACCTCTACAACCCCAAGTCCGTGCGCGCCTCGGTCGGCTCCCTCTTCCACCTGCCGGTGGCCGTCGGCGTACCCGTGGAGCAGGCCGTCCAGGGGCTCCGCGGCGCCGGCGTGCGCATCCTCGCGGCCGACGGCGCGGGCACCGACGACCTCGACGACGAACTCGACGCCGGCACCATGGGCGGGCCCACCGCCTGGGTCTTCGGCAACGAGGCGTGGGGCCTGCCCGAGGAGACCCGCGCGCTGGCCGACGCGGTCGTCCGGGTCCCCATCCACGGCAAGGCGGAGAGCCTGAATCTCGCCACCGCGGCCGCCGTCTGCCTGTACGCCTCGGCGCGCGCCCAGCGCCCGCGCCGCACCGGCTGAGCCACCCCCGCGGCGCCCCGTCACCGATCGATACACGCCACACCCCCCGGTGCGCCGCCGCAGGGTGTCGCTCGCCGTCCGACGCCTAGTAGGGTGACGAACTCGGGGGCCCACTGCACCGGTTCGAGAGGTGGGGTACGGGAGAATGGCTGTCGGCATGAGCAGGCCGCGTCACACACACACGGCAGCCGTGCGCGCCATCGACGACCTGGACGGCACGGACGACGCCGTCGGCGGCCTCGTCGGCGCCATCGACCCCGACCATCTCCCCGACGGTCTCGTCGTCGCCGACGAGAGCGGCCGTGTCATCTGCTTCAACACCGCCGCCGCCCGGATCACCGCCACCCCGCGGGCCGCGGCACTCGGCCGCGACCTGGAACACGCGCTGCCCCTGGAGGACCTCAAGGGACGGCGCTGGTGGACCCTGACCGACCCGTACGGCGGGCTCGCCACCCGGGTCGGGCAGCCCGAGCGCAACCTGCTGCTGCCGGGCGGCCGCGAGGTGCTGGTCTCCGCCCGTTACGTACGCGAGGCGCCCAAGGGTCCCGTCCGCCGGGTCGTCGTCTCGCTGCGCGGCACCGAGGCCCGCCGGCGTACCGAGCGCAGCCACGCCGAGCTGATCGCCACCGTCGCCCACGAACTGCGCTCGCCGCTCACCTCCGTCAAGGGGTTCACCGCGACGCTGCTGGCCAAGTGGGAGAGGTTCACCGACGACCAGAAGCGGCTGATGCTGGAGACCGTCGACGCCGACGCCAACCGCGTCACCCGCCTCATCGCCGAGCTGCTCGACATCTCCCGCATCGACTCGGGCCGGCTGGAGCTGCGCCGCCAGCCCGTGGACATCTCCGCCGCCGTCGAACGCCACGTCCAGGCGCTCACCGCCGCCGGCCAGGCACCCGACCGCTTCCTCGTCCGTACCCGGCAGCCGCTGCCCGATCTGTGGGCGGACCCGGACAAGGTGGACCAGGTCCTCGGCAACCTGCTGGAAAACGCGGTGCGCCACGGCGAGGGAACCGTCACCATCGACATCTCACCCGCACCCGGCGGGAGCGAGACGAGTGCGACGGCGGTCACCGTGAGCGACGAGGGTCCCGGCATCCCCGAGGAGTCGATGGGCCGCGTCTTCACCCGCTTCTGGCGGGGGAGCAAGCGCGGCGGCACCGGCCTGGGCCTGTACATCGTCAAGGGCATCGTCGAGGCGCACGGCGGCACGATCACCGTGGACCGCGGCCCCGGAGGCGGGGCGGAATTCCGATTTATCCTGCCCGTGAGCGCGCCGGCCTACCTGGTCTGAGCGGCCCACGGGCTTCTTCGCCCACCGGCGGCCCGTAGACTCGACCTTTGGCACCTTCGCGCCCTCGGTCGTCGAGTCGGAGGTCGCGCCACCAGCCAATCGGAAGCACGGGAAGAGATGTCGGCACCGAACAAGTCGTACGACCCGGTCGAGGTCGAGGCACTGAAACCGGAAGAGATCGAGCGCATGCGGGACGAGGCGTTCGCCGCCTTCGCGGCCGCGGGTGACCTCGACGCGCTCGCCCAGGCGAAGACCGCGCACACGGGCGGCACCTCGCCCCTGTCGCTCGCCAACCGGGAGATCGGGGCCCTGCCGCCGCAGGCCAAGGCCGAGGCGGGCAAGCGCGTGGGCCAGGCCCGCGGCGCCGTCTCCAAGGCGCTGGCCGCCCGGCAGGCGGAGCTGGAGGCCGAGCGGGACGCCCGGGTGCTCGTCGAGGAGGCGGTGGACGTCACACTGCCCTACGACCGCACCCCGGCCGGCGCGCGCCACCCCCTGACCACTCTCATGGAGCGTGTCGCGGACGTCTTCGTCGCCATGGGCTACGAGATCGCGGAGGGCCCCGAGGTCGAGGCGGAGTGGTTCAACTTCGACGCCCTGAACTTCGTGCCCGACCACCCGGCCCGGCAGATGCAGGACACCTTCTTCGTCCAGGGCGCGGACGGCGCGAAGAGCGACGAGTCCGGTGTCGTCCTGCGCACGCACACCTCACCGGTCCAGGCCCGCTCGCTGCTCAGCCGCAAGCCCCCCGTCTACGTGGTCTGCCCCGGCCGGGTCTACCGCACCGACGAGCTCGACGCCACGCACACCCCGGTCTTCCACCAGATCGAGCTGCTCGCGGTCGACGAGGGCCTCACCATGGCCGACCTCAAGGGCACCCTCGACCACATGGTCCAGGCGCTCTTCGGACCGGACATGAAGACCCGGCTGCGGCCGAACTTCTTCCCGTTCACCGAGCCGTCCGCCGAGATGGACATGGTCTGCTACGTCTGCCGCGGCGAGTCCGTCGGCAACCCGGACCGCCCCTGCCGCACCTGCGGCAGCGAGGGCTGGATCGAGCTCGGCGGCTGCGGCATGGTCAACCCCAAGGTGCTCACCGCCTGCGGCGTCGACCCCGAGAAGTACAGCGGCTTCGCCTTCGGGTTCGGCATCGAACGGATGCTGATGTTCCGCCACAACGTAGAAGACATGCGAGACATGGTCGAAGGTGACGTCCGTTTCACCCGGCCGTTCGGGATGGAGATCTGATGCGCGTCCCGCTTTCCTGGCTGCGGGAGTACGTCGACCTGCCGGCGACGGAGACCGGCCGTGACGTACAGGCCAAGCTGGTGGCCGTCGGCCTCGAGGTGGAAACCGTCGAGCGGACCGGTGCCGGCCTCAAGGGCCCGCTGGTCGTCGGACAGGTGCTGACCATCGAGGAACTGGAGGGCTTCAAGAAGCCCATCCGCTTCTGCACCGTCGACGTCGGCGACGCCAACGGCACCGGCGAGCCGCAGGAGATCGTCTGCGGCGCCCGCAACTTCTCGGTCGGCGACAAGGTCGTCGTGGTCCTCCCGGGCGCCGTCCTGCCCGGCGACTTCGCGATCTCCGCGCGCAAGACGTACGGCAAGACCTCGCACGGCATGATCTGCTCCACCGACGAGCTCGGCATGGGCGACGACGGCACGCACGGCATCATCGTGCTGCCGCCGGAGTACGAGCCGGGCACCGACGCGATCGAGCTCCTGGAGCTCGTCGACGAGATCCTCGACATCGCCGTCACCCCGGACCGGGGCTACTGCCTGTCGATGCGCGGTGTCGCCCGTGAGGCCGCCATCGCCTACGGCCTGCCGCTGCGCGACCCGGCCCTGCTGGACGTGCCCGCGCCGAACGCCTTCGGCCACCCGGTCCGGGTGTCCGACCCGATCGGCTGCAGCCGGTTCACCGCGCGCACGGTCACCGGGCTGCGGCCCGAGGCCCGCTCCCCGATCTGGCTGCAGCGCCGTCTGCAGAAGGCCGGGATGCGCCCGATCTCGCTCGCCGTCGACGTCACCAACTACGTGATGCTCGAGCTCGGCCAGCCGCTGCACGCCTACGACCGCACCCGCGTCGAGGGGCCGATCGGCGTGCGCCGCGCCCAGCAGGGCGAGAAGCTCACCACGCTCGACGGCACCAAGCGCGTCCTGGACGCCGAGGACCTCGTCATCACCGACGACCGCGGGCCGATCGGCCTCGCGGGCGTCATGGGCGGTGCCGACACCGAGATCGCCGACGCGGCCACCGAGGACGCCGGCACCACCGAGGTCGTCATCGAGGCCGCGCACTTCGACGCGATCTCGATCGCCCGGACCGCGCGCCGCCACAAGCTGTCCTCCGAGGCGTCCAAGCGCTTCGAGCGCGGCGTCGACCCGCAGGCCGCCGCCGCTGCCGCGCAGCGCACCGTCGACCTGCTGGTCCTCCTCGCGGGCGGTACGGCGGAGGCGGGCGTCACCGAGATCAGCGCCCCGTCCGCGCCCCGCACCATCGCGATGCCGGCCGACCACCCCGACAAGGTCGCCGGGGTCTCCTACGGCCGCGAGACCGTCGTACGCCGCCTCCAGGAGGTCGGCTGCGACGTCTACGGGCAGGACGAGCTGATCGTCACGGTCCCGTCCTGGCGCCCCGACCTCGCCGCGCCGAACGACCTCGCCGAAGAGGTCATCCGTCTGGAGGGGTACGAGAACCTCCCGTCCACCCTGCCCACCCCGCCGTCCGGACGCGGGCTGACGGAGCGTCAGCGGCTGCACCGGCGCGTCGGCCGGGCGCTGGCCGGTGCCGGTTACGTCGAGGCGCTCAGCTACCCGTTCATCGGCGAGGCCGCCCTCGACCGGCTCGGCCTGGAGAAGGGCGACGCGCGCCGCCGCACGGTCACGCTCGTCAACCCGCTCTCCGACGAGGAGCCCTCGCTGCGCACCACGCTGCTGCCGGGCCTCCTCGCCGCGCTGCGCCGCAACGAGGGCCGCGGCAGCCACGACCTCGCGCTCTTCGAGACCGGGCTCGTCTTCAGGCCCACCGGTGAGGAGACGAAGGCCGTCCGGCTGCCCGTCGACCGCCGTCCCACCGAGGAGGAGATCGCCGCCCTGGACGCGGCGCTCCCGCGCCAGCCGCGCCGCGCCGCCGTCGTCCTCGCGGGCGCCCGCGAGCAGGCCGGCTGGTGGGGCAAGGGCCGGCCCGCCGACTGGGCGGACTCCGTCGAGGCGGCCCGCACGATCGCCCGCGAGGCGGGCGTCGAGGTCATCGTCCGTGCCGACCGGCACGCACCCTGGCACCCGGGCCGGTGCGCCGCGCTCTACGTCACGGTGAACGGCCAGGAGGTCCTCTTCGGGCACGCGGGCGAACTGCACCCGCGCGTCGTCAAGGACCTCCACCTGCCCGAGCGGACCTGCGCCGCGGAGGTCGAGCTCGACGTCCTGGAGCAGGCCGTGGACGGCGCGCTCCAGGCGCCGCGGATCTCCACCTTCCCGGTGGCGACCCAGGACGTGGCGCTCGTCGTCGGTACGGACGTACCCGCCGACGCGGTGGAGAAGGCCCTGCGCGAAGGCGCCGGTCCGCTGCTCGAATCGCTGCGGCTGTTCGACGTCTTCACCGGCGAGCAGATCGGCGAGGGCAACAAGTCCCTGGCGTACGCGCTGCGGTTCCGTGCCGCGGACCGCACGCTGACCGTCGAGGAGGCCACCGAGGCCCGCGACAGCGCGGTCGCGCTGGCCGCCGAGCGCACGGGCGCGGTGCTGCGGGGCGCGTAGCCCGGCAGCGCCATCGGCGCGCGCAGAAGTGCGGGAGGGGCGCATCCGGCCACCGGGTGTGCCCCTCCCGCTGTCTCGCCGGGCGGCCCCGGGGACCGCACGCGGGCCGGGAGCACCGGCCCTTCGGCCACCCTCCTTCGTCGGGGCGGCGGACGCGTGCGGTCCGGCGCCGTCCGCTCCGCCTCGGAGTGTCGGGCAGGTCGGCGGAACGGACGGCGCGGATTCGGGTCGTCGAGCTGATACGAGGGGGAGCCGACGACCCGGCCGCCTCTTGCGAGACGTTCATTCAAGCGGCCGGCCGGCCGGGGCGGCAGAGCGCACAGCCGGACGGTTCGGGCATTTGATTCACACCCCGTGTGAATCACCCCTAAGCTCGTCCCGACGCGCATATGGGGGGGCAATGGAGCCCAATGTCCTGCTCGAATCCCTGATCGACGAGGCGGGTGTGTCCCGTGCCGGGCTCGCCGGTCACATCAACCTGGCCGGCCGGGCCCGCGGCCTGGTCCTGCGGTACGAGCACACGGCGGTCGCCCGCTGGCTCAAGGGCCAGCGCCCCCGCGGCCAGGTCCCGGACCTGATCTGCGAAGTGCTGGCCGGACGGCTGGGCCGCCCCGTCACCCTCGACGACATCGGCATGGGCACCTGCGGACCGTACGCGCAGACGCGGCCGGCCGGCCTCTCCGGGTTCGTCGAGCACGCCACCGCCCTGTGGCGCTCCGACGACCAGCGGCGCCCCCGCCTCGCCGCGGCGCCGGTCGCCACCGGCACGGGGGCGGTGATGCCCGTCTGGGAGTGGGAGAACCCGCCGGAGGACACCGACGTCTCCCGCCCGGGGCCCCGCCGGGTGAGCGCGGCGGACATAGAGATGCTCCGGGCCGCCCGCACCCACTACGAACAGATGTACCGAAAGGCCGGCGGCATCGCGACCAGATCCCGGGTCGTCAAGTTCCTCAACGCCGAGACCGCCCCCCTGCTGCGCGCCGGATACGACGACGCCGTGGGGCGCCGGCTGCACCGGGCCGTCGGGGGCCTGGTCGCCGTCGCCGGTATCTGCGCCTACGACTCCGACGCCCACGGCCTCGCCCAGCGCTACTTCCACCAGGCCCTGCGGCTCGCCAAGGCGAGCGGGGACCGGGGGCTCGGCGGCTATGTGATCGCCCTGCTGGTCAACCAGTCGCTGTTCCTGGCCGACTACCGCCGGGCGGTCGCCTTCGCCGAGGCCGCGCTGCGGGCGGCGGGGCCGCACATCACCCCGGCGCTGGCGGCCGACCTGTACGCGATGCAGGCCAAGGCCTACGCCCGCCTCGGCGATCCCCGCAGCGCCCTGGAGCGCATCCACCGCGCGGAGTCCGAGGCGGGGCGCATCAGCCCGGGCCGGGAACCGGAGGAGACGGGCTACGTCCAGCCCGGCCTCGTCGACGTCCAGGTGGCGGAGGCACTGCTCGGCCTCGGGGACCTCTCCGCGGCCCGGGAGCACGCGTCGGCGGCCGTACGCTCCCCGGCGCACGCCCGGGGGCGGGTGCACCGGCTGGCGCTGCTCACCCATCTCGAACTGCTCCAGGGAGAGGCCGACCGGGCGGCCGGGACCGCCTCCGAGATGGCCGAACACGCCCGGGGGATGGAGTCCCGGCGGCTGAGGGACCGGCTGCGGGCGGTCCGCGAGCACCTCGCCGCCAGCGGCTGTGCCGACGCGGAGGCGGCGGCCGGTCTGATCGACGGGGCGCTGCGCGTGCCTCTGTGAGCCCTCCGGGGAGGGGCCGCGCGCATTCCCCGGCGGGAACCCTCCTGCTCGGATGTTGCCACCAATCAGGCGGAAGGTGGCAGAACCATGCAGTGGAAGAACCTGAACGAACAGACTGTGTACGAGAACCCGTGGTTCCGGGTCAATCTGGCCGACGTCGCACTCCCCGACGGCCGGCATCTCGACCACTTCCTCATCCGGCTCAGGCCCGTCGCCGTGGCCACGGTCGTCAACGAGGCCAACGAGGCCCTGCTGCTGTGGCGGCACCGCTTCATCACCGACAGCTGGGGCTGGGAGCTCGCCGCCGGTGTGGTCGAGGACGGTGAGGACGTCGCCGCCGCGGCGGCCCGGGAGATGGAGGAGGAGACCGGCTGGCGCCCCGGCGCGCTGAGCCCGTTGATGACGGCCGAACCGGCCAACGGGCTCATCGACGCCCGCCACCACTTCTTCTGGACGCGGGAGGCCGCCTACACAGGTCCTCCGGCGGACGGCATCGAGTCCTCGCGCCGTGAGTGGGTACCGCTCAAGCTCGTCCCCGACCTCGTCGCACGCGGCGAGATACCGGCGGCCAACATGGCGGCCGGACTGCTGATGCTCCGTCACCTGCTGCTGGGCTGAGCCCCCGCGACACGCCGGAGGCCGGCCGGGAAGGTCCCGGCCGGCCTCGGGTGCGGTGCCCGGGTCAGGCGTACGGGTAGAAGCCCGAACCCGTCTTGCGGCCGAGGCGGCCGGCGTCGACCATCCGCTGGAGCAGCGGGGGAGCGGCGTACAGCGGCTCCTTGTACTCGGCGTACATCGAGTCGGCGACCGAGGCCACGGTGTCCAGGCCGATCAGGTCGGCGAGCTTGAGCGGGCCCATCGGGTGGGCGCAGCCGAGCTCCATGCCGTTGTCGATGTCCTCGCGGCTGGCGATGCCCGACTCGAACATCCGGATCGCCGAGAGCAGGTAGGGGATCAGCAGGGCGTTGACCACGAACCCGGAGCGGTCCTGGGCGCGGATCGCGTGCTTGCCCAGCACCCCCTCCACCACGGCCTCGGCGCGCTTGATCGTCTCGTCCGACGTGGTCAGAGCCGGGATCAGCTCGACGAGCTTCTGCACCGGGGCCGGGTTGAAGAAGTGGATGCCGATGACCTGGTCGGGCCGGGAGGTGGCGACGGCCAGCTTCACCAGGGGGATGGAGGAGGTGTTCGAGGCGAGGATCGCGTCCGGCCGGGTCACCACCTGATCGAGCACCTGGAAGATCTCGGTCTTGACCTGCTCGTTCTCCACGACGGCCTCGATGACGAGATCGCGGTCGGCGAACTCACCGAGGTCGGTGGTGAAGCTCAGGCGGCCGAGCGTCTCGTCGCGCTCCTCCTCGGTGATCTTGCCGCGTTCGGCGGCCTTCGAGAGGGAGTTGTGCAGCCGGGTGCGGCCGATCTCCAGCGCCTCGCCGGTGGTCTCGGCCACCTTGACCTCGAGGCCGCTGCGGGCGCACACCTCCGCGATGCCTGCGCCCATTTGGCCACAGCCCACCACTCCGACGCGTGCAATGTCGGCCATAGAGTCCGTCACCTCGTGCCTTTCGCTGATCTCCTGCGGCCCTTCCCGTTTGATTCCGGGTGCCCGCCTCGACCCCACGACGTTACTCCGAGACCCGGCAACGGTGTCCCGCGGGTCGCGGCCCGAGGCGGGCATGATCCGCGTCACGCGCGGCTGCCGCGGTGACGCACAGGGACGGAGTGACGAGAGGTGGAGCAGATGCGGCGTATGGGACGAAGGTCGTTCGTGCTGGGAGCGGCGGGGACGGTGGCCGCGCTGGTCACGGCGGGTGACGCCGTGGCCCGCCCCGGCCCCGCCGCCCGCCCGGGGCCCCCGGCGGTCCGCCGGGCGGCGGCGGCCGAGCTGCGCGGGGTGTGGATCGGCACGGTCGGCAACCTGGACTGGCCGTCCAAGGCGGGCCTGACCGCCGCGGCCCAGCAGGCGGAGCTGGTCGCGCACCTGGACCGCGCGGTGGAGCTGCGGCTGAACGCCGTGGTCCTCCAGGTCCGGCCGACGGCGGACGCCCTGTGGCCCTCCCCGCACGAGCCCTGGGCCGAGTGCCTCACCGGGACCCAGGGCAAGGACCCGGGCTGGGACCCGCTGGGCACCGCCGTGAAGGAGGCCCACGCCCGCGGGCTGGAGCTGCACGCCTGGTTCAATCCGTACCGGGTGGCCAACCACACCGACCCCGCGCGTCTGAACGCCTCCCACCCCGCCCGGGTGCACCCGGACTGGGTCCTCCCGTACGGCGGGAAGCTGTACTACAACCCGGGCCTGCCCGAGGTGAGGAAGTTCGTCCAGGACGCGATGCTCGACGCCGTCGGCCGCTACGACGTCGACGCGGTGCACTGGGACGACTACTTCTACCCCTACCCGGTGGCGGGGCAGACCTTCGACGACGACACCGCCTACGCCCGCCACGGGTCGGCCTTCCCGAACAAGGCCGCCTGGCGCCGCGACAACATCGACCGGCTGGTCCGGGAGACGGCCGAGCGCATCACGGGGCTCAAGAAGGACGTCCGCTTCGGGATCAGCCCGTTCGGCGTATGGCGCAACGCCGCGACCGACCCGCTGGGCTCGGACACCCGGGGCGGGGTGCAGACCTACGACGACCTGCACGCCGACACCCGCAAATGGGTGAAGGAGGGCTGGATCGACTACATCGCGCCCCAGGTGTACTGGGAGATCGGCAACTCCGCCGCCGACTACGGCAAACTCGTCGCCTGGTGGGACACGACGGTACGGGGCACGGGCGTCGACCTGTACATCGGCGAGGCCCTGTACAAGTGCGGCGACCCAGCTCAGCCCGCCGCCTGGCAGGACCCCGCCGAACTCTCCCGCCACCTCGACCTGGCCGACGGGCACGACGGGGTGGACGGGCACATCTTCTTCTCGGCCAAGCACGCGAAGACCGACCCCACCGGCGCCCTGGCCCGGGTGGTGGCCGACCACTACCAGGTCCGGGCGCGCACCCCGCGCTGACGCGACCGCGTGCGCCGGGGGCCACGCGAGGCCCCCGGCGGACCCGGGTCTCGGCGGCGTGTCACCGCCGCGGCCCGGGTCTCAGCGGCGTGTCACCGCTCCTCGCGCCGGCAGGCGGTGTGCTGGACCACGCTGTCGGGGCCGGGCGACACGAGCGACTCGTGCCCGTCCTCGTCGCGCAGCCGGTACGGGGGGCTTCCCCCGGCTCCCAGCACCTCGACGATCTCTGCGACCCGGTCCTGCTGCCCCACGGTCCTGCCGTGTGTCAGCAGCCGGTCACCGGTGTGTGCCTCCATCGGGAGCGACCTCCTCACGGGTGGCGGTCCATGTCGACAAGTCTATGACGCGGCACGGCCGCCGTCCCGGCCGCTGTTTCGGCCGCCGCCCAGGCCGCCGTCCCGGGTGCCCTTCCGGCCGCCGGGCGCCCCGCGGTCCGGCCTGCCGCGACCCGCGCGCTGGGTCACGGCGATGCACAGCAGCACCGCCACCGCGGCCACCGGGGCGGCGGCCGACACCTCCTCGCCCAGGGCCAGGAACGACCAGACCAGGGTGAGCAGCGGCTGCGCCAGCTGGAGCTGGCTGGCCCGGGGCACCCCGATCTCCGCCATGCCCCGGTACCAGACGTACAGGCCGAGGAAGGTGGAGCCCGCCGCGACCCAGACCAGGCCGACGACGCCGTGGGCGGTGAGGTGGACCGGTTCGAAGGGCAGGGCCACCGCGGCGCCCGTCACCGCGAGCGGCAGGGCGAGGACCAGCGCCCAGCCGATCACCTGCCAGCCCGGCATGAGCCGGGCCAGCCTGCCGCCCTCGGTGTACCCGGCAGCGCAGACCAGCAGCGCCCCGAACAGATACAGGTCGGCTGCGGAGAGCGCACCGCCGCTCTGCTGGACCGTGAACACGATGACCACGGCCGCCCCCGCGAGCGCGGCGGCCCAAAAGGCGCGCGGAGGACGCGAGCCCGTGCGCAGTGCCGAGAGGAGCGCGGTCGTCAGCGGCAGCAGACCCACCACCACGGCCGCGTGCGAGCTCGTCGACGTCCGCAGCGCCAGCGAGGTCAGCAGCGGGAAGCCCACGACCACACCGCCCGCGACGACCGCCAGTCCGGCCAGATGCTCCCGCCCCGGCAGCGGCACCCGGCCCACCAGCAGCGCGCAGCCCGCGATCAGCGCGGCGAGCACGCTGCGCAGCGCCACCAGCGACCAGGGGCCGAAGCTCTCCAGCCCCCAGACCGTGGAGGGGAAGGTCAGGGAGAACGCGACGACGCCGAGACCGGCGAGCAGGACACCTGCGCGCCCGGACGCCTCCGGTGCCTTCCCGGCCAGGTCGACTGCTATCGCCGTGTGTTCAGTAGCGCTATCCTGTGCTGTCATGCATGAGCGTAGCAGCGTGGCTGACCTGGTGAGTTCGCTGAAGAGCGAGCTGGACCGCTACTCGCCCGGTGGGAAGCTGCCATCCAGTCGGGCGCTCGTCGAGCGCTTCCGGGTCAGCCCGGTGACCGTCTCCCGGGCGGTCGCGCAGCTCGCCGCCGAAGGCTTGGTCGTCACCCGGCCCGGCTCCGGCGCCTTCCGGTCCGAGTCCCGCGCCGGTGTGCCCGAGCCGGGCGACACCTCCTGGCAGGAGGTGTCGCTCAGCGGTGACGGCGGACCCGAGGTCGTGCCCCGCACCGTCGACGCCTCCGGTGTCCTCGTCACGCTCGCCGCGCCGCCCGCCGGAGTCGTCGAACTCAACGGCGGTTACCTCCACCCCGGCCTCCAGCCCGAACGGGCCCTCGCCGCCGCCCTCGCCCGGGCGGGCCGGCGCCCCGGCGCCTGGGGCAGGCCCCCCACCGACGGGCTGGACGAGCTGCGGGCCTGGTTCGCCCGGGAGATCGGACCCGCGCACACCCGGGACGACGTCCTGATCACCGCCGGCGGGCAGAGCGCCCTGGCCACCGCCCTGCGGGCCCTCGCACCGCCCGGTGCCCCCGTCCTCGTCGAGTCGCCGACCTACCCCGGCATGCTGGCCGCCGCCCGCGCCACAGGACTGCGGCCGGTGCCCGTCCCGGTGGACGCCGACGGGGTGCGCCCGGACCTGCTCGAAGCCGCCTTCCGGGCGACCGGGGCCCGCGTCTTCGTCTGCCAGCCGCTCTTCCAGAACCCGACCGGCGCGACCCTCGCGGCCGGCCGGCGTGAACAGGTCGTGCGGGCCGCCCGGGCGGCGGGCGCCTTCGTCGTCGAGGACGACTTCGCCCGCCGCCTCGTCCACCACGACGCCGGCCCGCTCCCCGCGCCACTGGCCGCCCACGACCCGGACGGCGTCGTCGTCCACGTCCGCTCCCTCACGAAGATCACCTCGCCCAGCCTCCGCGTCGGCGCACTGGCCGCCCGGGGGCCCGTCCTGGAACGACTGCGCGCCATCCAGGTCGTCGACAGCTTCTTCGTGCCGCGCCCGCTCCAGGAGGCGGCCCTCGAACTCGTCGGCTCCCCGGCCTGGGAGCGCCATCTGCACGCGGTGGCCGTCGAACTCGGCGCCCGCCGCACCGCCATGACGGCCGCCCTCGGCACCCGGCTGCCCGAACTCGCCCTGCCGCACGTCCCGTCGGGCGGTGGCAGCCTCTGGCTCAGGCTCCCCGGACCGGCCGCCGAGGAACCCGCCCTGGTGTCCGCCGCCCTGCGTGCCGGGGTGGCCGTGGCCCCCGGCCGGCCGTACCACTGCGCCGAACCCCCGGCCGGGCACATCCGGCTGAGCTTCGCGGCCGTCTCCGGCGCGGCCGAGATCGCCGAGGGGGTACGCCGACTGCGCGCGGCCGTCGACGGGTTGCGGGCGACCGGACGCCGGACCCGGTGAGGCGAGGGCCAGGCCCTCCGGCGGACCGGAGCGGTAACCTCCCGGCATGACCGTCCACGCCACGCCCCCGTCGCGTTACGAGATATCGCCCGACCCGTCCCGGCTCGACGCGGAACGCGTCCACCGCTGGCTCTCCACGGACGCCTACTGGGCCCTCGGCCGCACCCGCGAGCAGCAGGACCGGGCGATCGCCGGATCCCTCAACTTCGGTGCCTACGACCGCGTGTCGGGCGAACAGGCGGCCTACGCCAGGGTGGTGACCGACCACGCCTCCTTCGCCTGGGTCTGCGACGTGTACGTGGACCCGGCGGCCCGCGGCCACGGGCTGGGCACCCGCCTGGTCACCGCCGTCCGCGACCACCTGGCCCCGCTGGGCGTGCGCAGGTTCGTGCTCGCCACCAAGGACGCCCACGGGGTCTACGCGAAGCTCGGATTCACCCCGCTCGCGGACCCGGAGATGTGGATGGCCCTCCAGGTCGACTGAGCCCGGCACCCACGGACGCCGCGCCGCCCTCTTGACCGGCGCGGCGCCGCGCCCCACGATCGCGGCCATGAGTGTTCGGGTCTCGCTGGTCGCCGCAGCACGCAGCTCCGCTCTGCTCGCCGAGCGTTTCGGCGACGACCGGCCGCTCGACCACGCGGGCTGGCGCGAGATCCAGTTCGCCGCGCACGCCCTCGTCCCCCTGGGCGCCGCCGAACTGCGCTACTGCTCACCCACCCCGCGCAGCCGCGCCACCGGCGACGCCCTCGGATACGCGCCGTTGTCCCAACCCGCCCTGCGCGACTGCGACATGGGCCGCTGGAACGGCCTGACCCTGGCGGAGGTGGCCGCCCACGACCCGGCCGCCGTGAACACCTGGCTCGGCGACCCGCGTACGGCCCCGCACGGCGGCGAATCCCTGCTGGCGTTCATCTTCCGCATAGGGGGCTGGCTGGACACCCGCCCCGTCCAGGACGGATCCGTCGTCGCCGTCGCCGAACCCGGCGTCGTCCGCGCCGCCCTGGTCTACGCCCTGGGCGCACCGCCGTCGGCGTACTGGCACGTGGACGTCCGGCCGCTGTCCGTCACCACGATCACCGGGGCGCCGGGGCGCTGGCACCTCAGTGTGGAAGCGCTCCCGGGGTGAGCGGCGCGCGGTGCCTTCCCACCTGTCCGACCAGTCGGTATGGTGCCGGTCCGGCAGGTGCGCAGTCCCGAGTCGAGGAGAGACCGTGTCGCAGATCCATGGCCACTGTGACCACCGGTTCGCCGCCGTGCGCGACGCGTTCGTCGGCAACTTCGCCGCTCACGGGGAGGTGGGCGCGGCCGTGACCGTCCTCCTGGACGGTGAGCCGGTGGTAGACCTCTGGGGCGGCTGGGCCGACGTGGCCCGCATCCGCCCCTGGGAGCGCGACACCGTCGTCAACGTGTGGTCCACCACGAAGGGGCCGACCGCGCTCTGCGCCCACGTCCTGGCCGACCGGGGGCTGCTGGACCTGGACGCCCCCGTCGCGGCGTACTGGCCCGAATTCGCCGCCGCGGGCAAGGAGTCCGTCCTCGTGCGCCACCTGCTCTCGCACCGCTCGGGCGTCGCGGGACTGCGCGAGCCGCACAGCCTGGCCCAGCTGTACGACTGGGAGGCGACCACGGCCGCCCTCGCCGCTACCGAACCCTGGTGGGAGCCGGGCACCCGCTCCGGGTACCACGCCATCTCCTACGGCTTCCTGGTCGGCGAGGTCGTCCGCCGCGTCACCGGCCTGCTGCCGGGGGAGTTCCTGCGCAAGGAGATCACCGGGCCGCTGGACATCGACTTCACCATCGGCCGCCCGGAGAAGGACGCGCACCGCGTCGCCGAACTCGTCCGGCCGTACACGGTCGTACGGGAGCAGGCCGCCCTCTTCGCCCGGATGGAACCGGTGGCCATCGCCTCCCTGCTCAACCCCGGTACGGGCACGGAGGCCGCCAACACCCCCGAGTGGCGGGCCGCCGAGATCCCCGCCGCCAACGGCCACGGCACCGCCCGCGCGGTCGCGGCCCTCTACGGGATCGTCGCCGGACGCGGCAGCCTGAACGGCCGGCGGATCCTCTCCGCGGAGGCCGCCGAGCGGATCCGCGAAGGGCAGGGCAGCTGCCGCGACCTGGTCCTGGGCGCGGGCTTCACCCACGAGACCGAACTGGGCCTCGGCCTCTGGCTCAGTGGCCCGAACGGCTCCTACGGCCCCAATCCGCGCGCGGTCGGCCACGACGGGGCGGGCGGATCCTGCGGCCTCGCCGACCCCGAGGCGGGGATCGCCCTCGGATACGTCATGAACCGCATGGGCCCGCACATCGCCGACGACCCCCGCAAGACGACCCTGGTCGACGCCGTGTACGGCTCGCTGGAGGAGGCCCGGTAACGTGCCCGCCCCGGCCGCGGAGCGTCGGTGGTCCCGGGTCCCGGGTCCCGGGTCCCGGGTCCCGGGTCCCGGGGGCCGTGGGCCGTGCCGCGGCTCGGTGGCCCCGGGTCCGTGGACCGTGCGGCGGCGGCTCAGTGGCCCGCCGGACGCATCAGCCCGCTCTCGTACGCGTACACCGCCGCCCGGGTGCGGTCGCGCAGCCGGAGCCTGGCCAGCCTCCGGCTCACATGGGTCCTCACGGTCTGTTCCGCCACGACAGGCCGGCCCGCTGTCTCCCTGTCGGACAGTCCCTGCGCCACGAGGGACAGCACCTGTGTCCCGCGCTCCGTCAGGTCGCCGACCCGCCGAGGGTCAGCAGCAGCCCGAACACCGGCCGCCAGACCGGCGCTCCGGGCCGCCCCCGGCGCCGGCAGCGGGCCGACGGGCGAGGCCCACAGGCCCTCGCACAGCCGGCGCGGGAACGCGCGCACCCGGGCCGCCAGCCCCCTTCCCACCCCTGACGCCCCGTCATGCCGCTCAGCTCAGGCATGGCGCGACTTCGGGGTCAGGGCCGGGGAACCGCCCCTGTGGACCACCCGTGAACGGCCCCCGCCCCGCGTCTCGTACGCGGAGAAAGCGGCCCGGAACACCAGCAGCACCAGGGCGAACACCGGCAGCCAGGCCAGCCGGGCCGCCACCCAGCCGGGGGAGTCGGGCACGGTGTGCAGGCCGGGCAGCGGACCGGCCAGGAACAGGGCGGTGGACGTGACCGTGATCATCGCGGTCTGGTGCCACAGGAATATCGTCATCGCCGACAGGTTCACCAGCGCCACCGCCGCCCAGACCCCGGGCCGGGCCAGGGCCCGTCGCAGCGGGCCGAGCAGCAGGAGCGCGCCCCCGCACTGGGCGAGGCCGAAGGTGACGGCGGCCGTCGTCGGCGGGTCCAGGTTGGAGAGCGTGCCGCCCGGCACCCCGACCATCGAGGCCGGGTACCCGGCGAACAGGACCAGCCCGGCCGTCGCCACCGCGCCCCCGCCCAGCAGCGCCCACCCGGTCCGCCGGTCGCGCAGCCCGCCCCGGGCCCAGGCGGCTCCCAGGCAGTACGGGACCAGCCAGCCCGCCGCCACGTTGATCCAGCCCAGCCACCGGGGCCCGTCCAGCCCCAGCCGGAACAGGTCCACGTGCAGCACCACGGCCAGCGGCCACAGCGGGTGCAGCCGCGCCACCAGCGGGGTGGCGGCCGTCAGTGCCGTGAAGACCAGCAGGAACCACAGCGGCGACCACACCAGCTTGCCCAGCGCGCGGACCGTGTCCGGGTCCACCTCGGAGACCAGCATCACTCCGGCCGCCACCGCCCACACGGCCAGGACCACCAGTACCGGGCGGAACAGCCGGCCCGTCCGGGCCCGCATCCACCGGCCGTACGACTCGCCCCGGGCCCGCGCCGAGGCGTACCCCCTGGCGCCGACCGCACCGCCCACCAGGAAGAACACCGCGAGTGTCTGGAACACCCAGGAGACGGGCGTGAGTTCGGGCATGTACCGGAGCGGGCTCGCCCCGTGCACGGTGCCGCTGTCGGCGACCAGCGCGGTCACCAGCCAGTGGCCGCACACCACACCCAGGATCGCGAAGGCGCGCAGCGCGTCGAGCGCGCGGTCGCGGCCGGCCGGTGTCGCCGCGTCGATACGCCGGACGAGGTCACGCACGGCGTCACCCACGGCCGTCCGCCGTCCCCGCGACGATCCGGGCCAGGCTGCGCAGCGAGACCGATCCGGGTCTCAGGTAGTCGCTGTGGCCGCCGTCGCCCGCGTCGAAGACCTTCGCGCCGAACTCCGGTGCGACCGGGTCCGTGCCGAAGCCGACGGTGGTGAAGGCCAGGTCCAGCCGGACGTGCGGCACGTGCGCGATCCAGTCACCGCCGCCCCGGCCGGCCCGGACGGTGGCACCGGTGTGCAGCTCCTCGGCGGTGGCGGCCCCGGTGCCCGGGCTGCCGTAGAGCACGAGGTCGGCGACCAGGAGACCGGACGCGCCCCGGGCACACACGACCGACCCGTAGGAGTGGCAGAGCAGCGAGACGCGGGCCCCGGGCCGTGCTTCGGTCAACTCACGTACGAAGGAGACCAGTCGGGGCGCGGCTTCGTCGGCCCGGCCCGCTGTCACCGCATCGGGGCTCACGGTGGACGGCGTCCGGTACCCGAGCCACGCGACGACGGCCGACCCCTCGCCCAGCTCGGCGGTGAGCGCTTCGGCGTCCCGCTTCAGCCGCCAGTAGTGATCGAGGTCCACGCCCGCCCCCGGCACCAGGACCGCGATCCGCGCGGCCCCGGACAGATCGCCGAAGACCTCCGCGGTCCGGCCCCCGTCGCGCCCGTCGAACGCCAGGAAGTGGCGCCCCGGGCCCGCCATGGCCCGCAGGGCGTCCGCCCGCCGCCGGTCGCCGTGACCGGAGGCCATCCGCAGTGCGTCGCGCACCGCGTCCCGGGTGGCCGCGTACCGGGCGTCCAGGGCCGCGGGGGTGGCGGCCACCAGCGGGGCGAGGGCGGCGGGGGCGGGGGCCGCGACAGCGGCGGGACGGGCCGCCCCCGACACCGGCAGGGCCACGGACGCGGTGACGAGGAGCGTCAGCAGCGCGCGGCGAAGACGGCGGGTGTGTGGGCGGGACGCCATGGAAGGTCCTTCCGTACCGGGGTTTCGGTGAATCCGGTACAGAAGCTATGGACCGACCCGCGTCGTCGGCGTCACGCCCGGGAGCTCACCCGCCGGGTAGCTCCTGGGTACTACGGGTAGGGGGTCGGTCGGCCCGGCGTCCGGGGCCGGGCAGCCGTGACTTCCGAAGCGCGCTTCAGCCCCGGCGGCGGGGCTTCCCGCCCCTGCCCCCGTTCTTGCCGCTCCCGGACCGGGCGCCGCCCCGGGAGGCGGAACCGCCCTTGCCGCCCGAGGGCTTGCGCGGGGCGCCGCCCCCCTTGCGCTCGGGGCGCCCGGCGGTCTTCTTCTGCTCCGCGGGCGGCTTCCGCGGCCCCCGGGTGCTGTTGACGGTGCGCCCGCGCACGATCCCGATGAACTCCTCCACCAGGTCGGTGGTCCTCGCCTCGGGCCACGACAGGGCGACGCGGGACTCCGGAAGGCCGGACGCGCCGTCGGCCGCCTCCGGCGCCGTGAGCGGCCGGTAGGTCAGGTCCTTGCGGTGGTGCAGCCGGGCCAGCGACTGCGGCACGACCAGCAGCCCCACGCCCGCCGCCACCAGCTCGACGGCGTCGGCCGTCGTGGCCGGCCGTTCGAACGCGGGCCGGCCGGGCGGACGCTCCCAGCCCAGGGTGTCGTCGAGGGGGTGCAGCACGACCTCGTCGGCGAGGTCCTCGACCGACAGCTCCTCGACGGCCGCACCGGCGTGATCCTTGGGGATCACCACCACGGTCGTCTCGGTGTAGAGCGGGATCGCGCTGAGGTCCGTACGGTCCACGGGCAGCCGCAGCAGACCGGCGTCGGCGTCGCCGCGCCGCAGCGCGTCTGCCGCCTCGTCGGCGGGCACGCCCACGAGGGCCAGCGGGACGCCGGGCAGCCGCTCGTTCCAGATCCGCACCCACTTGGTCGGGGTCACGCCCGGGACGTAGGCGAGCCGGAACGACGGGGGAACATCGGAGCCTGTCACCCCGCCAGGTTACCGGGGCTTCCGCCATGGTCGGAGCCCTCTCCGACGGTCGATACCCTTGACCCATGACGTCGCACCAGAGCACCCAGACCATGAAGCCCGCCACGGCGGCGAAGAAGCTGGGTGTGTACCTCGAGGCCACCCCCGCCGAGTTCCAGGAGGGCCTCGTCACGCGCACCGAGCTGAACGCGCTGCAGTCCGACCCGCCGGCCTGGCTGCAGGAGCTGCGCCGCAACGGTCCGCACCCCCGGCCGGTCGTCGCGTCGAAGCTCGGCGTCTCCATCGCCGGCCTCGCCCGCGGCGGGGTCACCGAACCGCTCACGACCGAGCAGATCGACGCGCTGAAGCAGGAGAACCCCGAGTGGCTCCAGAAGGAGCGCGCCACCCAGGCGGAGGTCCGCAAGGAGGCGGCACGCATCAAGGAGCGTGACGCGGCCCGGGCCGCCGAGCGGTCCGGCGACGACGCGCGCGCCTGACCCGGACGAGCTGACCCGGGGGCCCGGCCCGTACCGCCCCGGCCGTGCCGCCCCGCCCGTGCCGGGGCCCGGGGGTACGCACGGCAGCCCTTCCGGACGGGAGCGCGCGCGGCGGCGGACCGGGCTCAGGCGTTCCTGACCCGGCTCGGGCCGCTCGGGCCGGCCGGCGGCGCGATGCCCGGCGGAGCGAACCCCAGGCACGGCGGTGACCCGGGCCGAGAACCCTCACGCGGGCGGGGCCGCGCTCCCCGGCGGAGCGGGAAGCGTCCGTCCCAGGCGGGCGAGCGGGGACAGGGCCATCACCACCGGTGACAGCAGCATGCCCGCGGCAGCCACCAGGAGGCCGGTCCGCGTCCCCCACCCCTGCGCGAGAAAGCCGCCGAGCAGGGAGCCGAGCGGGGTCAGCCCCATACCGACGAAGTTGATCGTCGCGGCCGCGCGGCCCTGCATCCCGTCCGGGGTGACGGCCTGACGGACGGCCATGAGCGTGACGTTCACCAGCTGGCTGAAGGCCCCGAAGACGAGGTTGACCGCGAGGAGCGCGGGAAACGTCACCACGGACGAGCCGGGCAGCGCCGGCACGCACAGGAACACGCCGTCGCCCAGTGCCGCCGCGGACACGAGCACAGCGCCGTGTCCGAAGCGGCTCGGCAGGCGGGCGGCCAGCAGCGAGCCCAGGAGCGCGCCCGGCCCGGTCGCCGCGAGTGCCAGCCCGACGGCGGTGCCCGACAGGTGCAGGTCCCGGGGCAGGAGCAGCAGATAGGCGGTCATCGCGGCCGCGAAGAAGAGCTGGAAGGCGGCCGAGGCGAGGCACACGGTCCGCAGCGAGGGGTCGCCGACGACGAAGCGGAGGCCCTCGTGGATGCGCCGCCACACCCGAGGGGGAGAGGAGGAGCGCTCCGGTACCGACTCGCGGCGGCCGATCCGCCGGATCGACAGGAACGACAGCGCGAAGAACAACGCGCCGGAAGCGGCGGCGACCGGCGCCGACAGCACGGACACCAGCGCACCGCCGAGGGCCGGGCCGCCGATCTGGGCGGCGGACCGGCTGCCTTCGAGCGCGCTGTTGCCCCGCACCAACTGATCGCGCCTCACCAGCCGTACCAGGAAGGCCTGGTAGGCCACGTCGAAGAACACGGACAGAGCCCCGACGGCGAAGGCGACCACGAACAGCGCCGGCAGCCCGAGCACGCCGCAGAGGCCCGCCACGGCTGCGGCGCCCAGCGCCAGCGCACGGCCGGCGTCCGTCAGCACCATCACCGTACGGGCCCGCCACCTGTCCACCCACGCGCCCGCGAAGAGCGACAGCAGCAGGATCGGCGCCTGCCCCACCGCACGCAGGACGCCCAACTCGCCGGCACCGGCGCCGAGCGTCAGGACGGCGAAGAGCGGCAGCACCACGAGGCTGGTGTGCTCGCCCAGTTGGGAGGCCGTCTGGCCCACCCAGAACCTGCGGAAGTCGCCGTCCCGCCACAGGCTCGTCGGAACGGACCGACCCGAAGCGGAGGCGGCGGAGTAAGCAGACGGCACAGGGATCCCTCGGACGACGGGAGGCGAGACCCGGCGGCGGCGCACGCGTGGTGCGCCGACCGCTTCAGGCAGCGGGAAAGAAAGGCTCGCTGTGCCGCGCGTCTGAGGCGGCACGCGATGACGGGCCGGTAAGGGCCTGGGACGTCAACGCGTGCTCGGACGACCGACCATGTCCTCGCTCCTGGTGGGTTTCTTGATCCGCGATCCCTGAGGGCTGTCTCGTCCTGTCTGGCGGGCGCGCGACGACAGCCACGGCATCTCGCACGTCGCCGGAACGCCCGCACACCCAGTATGCGGGCGTCCCTCCGCCTGCGGTAGATCGCGTCCGACGCCGGTTCACGCCGTCGGGAGCCCGAAACAGGCCGTTGAGACCTTGCATTGCGCTTGGCGGGTTGTGCGCGATGTTTGGCGGGCAGGGTAGCGATCGAAGTGTGCAGTCGGCGCGGTTTTGGGGGAATCTGCGCGCCGAGGTTCGAGCAACGGTGTCCTGGTGTCATGAACGCCACATCTCATGCCGGGAGCACGGACTCCTCTGTGGTCTGGTCACACCAGTGCACCCTTGATGATCTGAAGGCTCCGTACACGGTGCCGGAGTCGGCTGTACGCGAGCTCGACAGTGACACGGGGTGGACGCGCCGGTGGATGACGACGTGGAAGACCGGCAGAGCTGATGTCTATTGCCCGGTTCGGGAATTGGCCAGGGCGCCTGTGCCGTGGTCCGTCCCTGCGCGGAGGTTCTCTTGGCGCCCTGGCCAAGTTCATCGTCCCGGTCTTGAGTGCTTGGTGTCGACGGGGCGCCAGCACGGATTAGAAAGCCTCGCGGAGCGACGACTGCTTCTGGCGCTTGATTTCGCTGGGAGGCTGGGCGAGGTGCTGTCGCAACCGTTTCGACTGCAGTTCACCTCGACGGACGGGGCGGGTGAGCACACGCCGGACTACCTGGCTCTGGGGCCGGAGGCGGTGTGGCTGCTGGATGTTCGGCCCGGGGCGAGGACCAAGCCGGAAGACGAGCTGCGCTTCGCTGCGGCCGCCCAGGCCGCTGCTTCGGCGGGCTGGCGCTATGCAGTCGTGACGGGCTGGAGGCGGCAGGTGATCACGGGTATCGACACCTTGTCCGCCCGCCGCAGGAGTATGACCGACCGGCTTGGCCTGCGGCAGCAACTGCTGGACGGAGTACGCGGACAGCCGCAGCGTTTTGGTGACCTTGGGCACCTCCTTGCCCCAGGTCGCCCGCACACAAGCCATCCATCTGCTCTGGCACCGCCGCCTGGCTATGGACTTGGCCCAACCTTTCGAAGACGCAACCTGGATCTATCAGGTGGGAGGCCGGGATGGCTGAGAAGCGCCAGCCGCGGCAGATCGATGACCTTGATGAGGTCCATCAGGACCGGGCGCGAGCCCGGATGGCGCATCTTCTCGAGGCCGAGACGGGGTTCCGTAGTGGTAGCTCCTTCTGGCCCGAGCCCGGTGAGCCGCGCCCTCAGTACGATCCCGAACGGACCACGCTGACACAGCGCCGTCAGGCGAAAGTGGCCGAGCTGCGTGCTCTGCATCCGCAAGATGCCAAGTTGCTTGGCCTAGGAAAGATCAGCTTTCGAACCCTGGAGCGGATGGCCGCCGCACTAGGGCTTGTTTCGAAAGTCCCGCCTGTCCGGCGGCGCCTGGCACGCACACTCGCTGCGTTGTCGGTATCGCCCCGATACATCCAGTATCGGGGCGACCCTCCGCCTTGCGATCGCACGCACCAGACGCCGCCGGGCCCGCCCTCCGGGCGGACGGCGCTACTTTCGAAACAAGCCCTAGATGAGGGCGGTCTGATGGGGCTTGCCGACGGTCGATGTTGCCCGCAGGGCGATCCAGGCTGCGGAGAACAGCTTCAGGATTTTTCCGGGACGCTCTTCGAGAAGGCTGAGCCACTCCTCCTCATAGCGTTCTGCAGCTTCCTGGCTGCCGATCCGTTGTGCGGCGGTTCTCAAGATCCGGCGGGCAAGCCACGGAGAAATCTCAGTGCATTCGGTCAGGATCATGGCGGTGATCAGCGCGATCACGGGTTGAGACAGGAAATCGTTCACCAGGCTGCTCCCCAACGCTCCAGGGAGCCGAACGCCGGGCGGGGACGCTGTGGCCGCGCGGAGGTCTGCGGGGTTGGCAGCTCACCGCGGCGTTCGAGGACAATGGCCCGGGCGGCGTGGCCCCCGTGCGACGTAAGAACGTAAAAGCGCCTGCGGGGACGGCCCTCTTACGAGTGCTCGGTCTCCCAGTGGCTGTCGAGCCAGCCGGCCTGCTCAAGTCGGGCAAGGATCGGGTAGACGCTGCCAGTGGGCTTGCCAGCGGCTTTGGCGACCGCGAAGCCGTGCAACTCCTCTTGGGAGCTCAGGAAGGCTTCGAGAACGTCAAGCGTGGTCGACGTGATACGAAACAGGCTCTTCGCGACGCCAACTCTACATATCAAGGACTAGGGGAGTGGCGGAGTCGATGAATCCGTAAGTGAAGCTTCGCTGGGGCGAGTTGATTGCCGCGTGAAATCTCGAAAGAACCTCCTGGCGTCACCGGGCTGCCCAGCTACGAAGGCATTCTCGGCTCGTTGAGTGCCTGTGCTGATTGGCCGGGTGCCGCCTTGATGGGTGCAGGTGGTCGGTTCATGCCAGGGTGACGTCCACGCCGCCCTCGGTAAGGGTCTGAAGGGCAGCGGCGAACAGGTCGTAGGGCTGGCCGTTCGGGGTCAGGACGTTGGACAGGTACTCGCGTGCAGTCGCGGCGCCTCGCCAGAGCAGGGTGGCGGGGCGGGTGTAGCCGAACGTGCCGCGCAGGCAGTCGTCAAGGGCGGCCAGGCACCCGCCGAAGTAGCCGCCCGGCCCGTTGACCGCTTCGCCGAGTGCCAGGTAGAGCGCTGGTTCATCGGTTATGTACCGACCGTCGAGTTCGTACGCGTGACCGGCCGGCCTGCCACGGTGTGATCGTCGGCAGGCCCGCTCCCGGACGAGGTCGTGCCATGCCCCGCGATGACGGGTATCGAGGCTGGCCCAGGCGTTCACGTCGTCCGGTGGTCCAGCGAGCCACCGCTCCCAGATGGGCCGGGCGTACTCGGGAACAGGTGTGAAGCGGCCGCTATCGAGTTCCAGGTCGATTAGGTCCGCCCCGCAGGAGGATGGGCGCCAGGCGCTGATCGTGGCCCACAGCAGCCGATCAGTAAGCAACTCGCCTCGGCTGTCTCGTATCTCCAGAGCGGCCTCCTCCAGATCCAGTGCCCGCCGGGTGCCCTTCATCAGTGCCGCCCTCAGCTGATCGCTCGGCGCGAGCCCCCGCAGGACAAGTGGTGGAGGCGCCTGCTCAGGCGACACGACCCTGGCGAACTCCCGGCAGGAGCCCAGCCAGCGGTGCCCGTCGTGCACTCGAACGCGACCTCTGTACCCTTCGGGTGGACTTTCGTAGTCGTCCAGACCGGTGAGGAGCAGACTGCCCGTAGGGCCCCGTCCCATGCTCTCCGCATCCTCCAGCAGCCAGGCATCGAGTGTCTCGTCGTCCGGCACTAGCCACACCCGGCTACCCACCCAAGCGGGCATTTCGACTTTCTCCCGAACCCATTCGAACAGTTCGTACGTCCTCCGCTGGGGCTCTCCGAACAGTCCCTCTAGGTCGGCGCAGATGCCCCAGGCGTGGCCATGCTCCGCCTCGGTCAGCGTGTACCGCGCGCGCTCGCGCGTCATCTCATCCTCATGCACAGCAGAAAGGATGCCCCGTCGTGTTCCGACGCCGAAGCCGGGATTCTCTGCTGGATGGGGGTTCAGGGGCCCCTGCCGGACGGTGCACGTGCTCGGTGTCGGTTGGCGCGGCTCGATGTCGTCCGTCTCGAAGAGGCGCGTGAACGCCTTCGAAGCCTCACGCGCAACCCGCCAGGTCATCTGCAAACCCGCCAACCGAAGCGCAACGTCACAGCCGTCCTCGGCGACGGCCCCCTGAAAGTCTTTGCATAAAACTGCGGCATTGCGTATAGTCATGCCATCAACGAGGAGGGTTCCGATGGTGGTACGTGCGGCAGTGGCAGGGGCGAGCGGATACGCCGGCGGGGAGCTGCTGCGTCTGCTCCTGGCCCATCCCCAGGTCGAGATCGGCGCGCTCACCGGACACTCCAACGCGGGTCAGCCGCTCGGCGCGCTCCAGCCGCACCTGAGGCCGCTGGCCGACCGGGTGCTGGAGCCGACCACGGCCGAGGTGCTGGCCGGGCACGACGTCGTGTTCCTGGCCCTGCCGCACGGGCAGTCGGCCGCCGTCGCCGAGCAGCTCGGTGACGGAGTGCTCGTGGTGGACATGGGGGCCGACTTCCGGCTGAAGGACCCCGCCGACTGGGAGAAATTCTACGGCTCCCCGCACGCCGGGACGTGGCCGTACGGTCTGCCCGAGCTGCCCGGGGCCCGCGGCGCCCTGGAGGGCACCAAGCGGATCGCGGTGCCCGGGTGTTACCCCACCGCCGTCTCCCTCGCCCTCTTCCCGGCGTACGAGGCGCGGCTCGCCGAACCCGAGGCGGTCGTCGTCGCCGCGTCCGGCACCTCCGGCGCGGGCAAGGCGGCCAAGCCCCACCTGCTCGGCTCCGAGGTCATGGGCAACATGTCCCCGTACGGCGTCGGCGGGGTCCACCGGCACACCCCCGAGATGATCCAGAACCTCAGCGCCGCCGCCGGTGAGGCCGTCACCGTGTCGTTCACGCCGACCCTCGCGCCCATGCCCCGGGGCATCCTCGCCACGTGCAGCGCGAAGGCGAAGCCGGGGGTGGACGCGCAGTCGCTGCGGACCGCCTACGAGAAGGCCTTCGCCGACGAGCCCTTCGTCGACCTGCTGCCCGAGGGGCAGTGGCCCGCCACCGCCGCCGTGTACGGCTCCAACGCCGTCCAGGTCCAGGTCGCCCTCGACGCGGCGGCCGGCCGGATCATCGTGATCAGCGCCATCGACAACCTCGCCAAGGGCACCGCGTCCGGTGCCCTGCAGAGCATGAACATCGCCCTCGGATTCCCCGAGGAGACGGGCCTGACCACGGTCGGAACCGCCCCGTGACCGAGGCGGGCCCCCGCCCGGACGCGGGCACGGACCCAGGCACAGACGCGGCCCCCGGGCTGCGGACATGGACGGACGCCGCACAGGGGTGCGGCGCGGACGCGGAAGCGAACGAGGAGAAGCAGTGAGCGTCACGGCAGCCAAGGGATTCACGGCGGCGGGCATCGCCGCCGGGATCAAGGAGAACGGGAACCCCGACCTGGCCCTCGTGGTCAACAACGGGCCCCGACGGGCGGCCGCGGGCGTCTTCACCTCCAACCGCGTCAAGGCCGCACCCGTCCTCTGGTCGGAGCAGGTGCTCAAGGGCGGTGAGGTGAGCGCCGTCGTCCTCAACTCCGGCGGCGCCAACGCCTGTACGGGCCCCCTCGGCTTCCAGGACACCCACGCCACCGCCGAGAAGGCGGCCGAGGTGCTCCCCGGCCACAGCGCCGGCGAGATCGCGGTCGCCTCGACCGGGCTCATCGGCCTGCGGCTCCCCATGGACAAGCTGCTGCCCGGCATCGAGCAGGCCGCCGCCGCACTCAGCGAGCACGGCGGCGAGAAGGCCGCACTCGCCATCAAGACCACCGACACCGTGCACAAGACGGCCGTCGCGGGCGGCGACGGCTGGAACGTCGGCGGGATGGCGAAGGGCGCGGGCATGCTCGCCCCCGGCCTCGCCACCATGCTCGTCGTCCTGACCACCGACGCGGACGTCGACGCCCCCGCGCTCGACAGCGCGCTGCGCGCCGCCACCCGCACCACCTTCGACCGGGTCGACTCCGACGGCTGCATGTCGACGAACGACACCGTGCTGCTCCTCGCCTCCGGCGCCGCCGGGATCACCCCCGCGCAGGCCGAGTTCGAGCAGGCCGTGCAGAGCGTCTGCGCCGACCTCGCCCGGCAGCTGATCGGTGACGCCGAGGGCGCCTCCAAGGACATCCGCATCGAGGTGATCAACGCGGCGAGCGAGGACGACGCCGTCGAGGTCGGCCGGAGCATCGCCCGTAACAACCTCCTCAAGTGCGCCATCCACGGAGAGGACCCCAACTGGGGCCGGGTCCTCTCCGCCATCGGCACCACCAAGGCCGCCTTCGAGCCGGACCGGCTGAACGTCGCCATCAACGACGTCTGGGTCTGCAAGGACGGCAGCGTCGGCGAGGACCGCGACCTGGTCGACATGCGCTACCGGGAGGTCCGGATCACGGCCGACCTCGCCGCGGGCGACGACAGCGCCGTCATCTGGGCCAACGACCTCACCGCCGAGTACGTGCACGAGAACAGCGCGTACAGCTCATGAGCGCCGCGAGGAAGCACACCGCGCTGCCGAAGGCCCAGACCCTCATCGAGGCGCTGCCCTGGCTGACCCGGCACAACGGCAAGACCGTCGTCATCAAGTTCGGCGGCAACGCCATGGTCGACGACGAGCTGAAGGCCGCCTTCGCCCAGGACGTCGTCTTCCTGCGGCAGGCCGGGCTCAAGCCGGTCGTCGTGCACGGCGGCGGCCCGCAGATCAGCGCCCAGCTCGACAAGCAGGGCCTCGTCAGTGAGTTCAAGGCCGGACTGCGCGTCACCACGCCCGAGGCGATGGACGTCGTCCGTATGGTGCTCGCCGGACACGTCCAGCGCGAACTCGTCGGGCTGCTCAACGAACACGGCCCGCTCGCCGTCGGCATGACCGGCGAGGACGCCCACACCATCACCGCCACCCAGCACCGGCCCGTGATCGACGGCGAGGCCGTCGACATCGGCCGGGTCGGGGAGATCACCGCCATCGACACCGGGGCCATCCGGGCGCTGCTGGACGACGGCCGGATCCCGGTCGTCTCCTCCATCGCCCGCTCGGCCGAGGACAACCACGTCTACAACGTCAACGCCGACACCGCGGCCGCCGCACTCGCCGCCGCGCTGGACGCCGAGACCCTGATGGTCCTCACCGACGTCGAGGGCCTCTACGAGGACTGGCCGAACAGCGACGACGTGATCAGCCGCCTCACCGCCACCGAGTTGGAGAAGCTGCTGCCCGACCTCTCCAGCGGCATGGTCCCCAAGATGAAGGGCTGCCTGCACGCCGTACGCAACGGTGTCCAGACCGCCCGCGTCATCGACGGACGCGTCCAGCACTCGATCCTGCTGGAGATCTTCACCGACGAGGGCATCGGCACCATGGTCGTGCCCGACGCACCACAGGAACCGCGGGAAACACAGGGGGAGTCATGAGCAACGCAGCGTACACACAGCGGTGGCAGGGCGCGCTGATGGACAACTACGGCACCCCGCAGCTGCCGCTGGTCCGCGGCGCCGGCGCGAAGGTGTGGGACGCCGACGGCACCGAGTACCTCGACTTCGTCGCCGGTATCGCGGTCAACGCGCTGGGCCACGGCCACCCGGCGATCGTCGAGGCCGTCACCGCCCAGGTCGCCTCCCTCGGCCATGTCTCCAACCTCTTCGTCGCCGAACCGCCCGTCGCCCTCGCCGAACGGCTCCTGACGCTCCTCGGCCGGCCCGGCAGGGTCTTCTTCTGCAACTCCGGGGCCGAGGCCAACGAGGCCGCGTTCAAGATCGGCCGGCTCACCGGGCGCACCCACATGGTCGCCACGGAAGGCGGCTTCCACGGCCGGACCATGGGCGCCCTGGCGCTCACCGGACAGCCGGGCAAGCGCGACGCCTTCCAGCCGCTGCCCGGTGACGTCACACACGTGCCGTACGGCGACGTGGAGGCGCTCCGGGCCGCGGTCACCACCGACACCGCGCTGCTGATCGTCGAGCCCGTGCAGGGCGAGAACGGCGTCGTCGTCCCGCCCCCGGGCTACCTGGAGGCGGCCCGGGAGATCACCCGGGCCACCGGCACCCTGCTCGTCCTGGACGAGGTGCAGACGGGTGTCGGCCGGTGCGGCCACTGGTTCGAGCACCAGGCCCACCAGGACGTCGAGCCCGACCTCGTCACGCTCGCCAAGGGGCTGGGCGGCGGGCTGCCCATCGGGGCGACCGTGGCCTTCGGCCCCGCGGCCGACCTGTTGAAGCCGGGCCAGCACGGCACGACGTTCGGCGGCAACCCGGTCGTCTGCGCCGCCGGTCTCGCCGTCCTGGACACGCTGGCCGCCGACGGCCTCCTCGACGGCGTCAAGCGGCTCGGTGAGAAGATCAGGGACGGTGTCGAGGCGCTGGGACACCCCCTGGTCTCCCATGTCCGCGGCTCCGGTCTTCTGCTGGGTATCGTGCTCACCGGGCCCCTCGCACCCCAGGTGCAACAGGCGGCCCAGGGTGCCGGGCTCCTGGTGAACGCGCCCGCACCCGACGTCGTACGGCTCATGCCGCCGCTGATCATCGGTGACGCGGAGGTGGACGCGTTCCTGCGGATCCTGCCGGGAGCACTCGACGCGGCATACGGGGACGGACGATCCGGAGAATGAGGCGACGACGATGACCGAGGCGCAGGACACCGAGCACGGCGGGCCGTCGGTGCCGCAGACCCGCACCGCACGCCACCGCAGGATCGTGGACATCCTGAACCGCCAGCCGGTGCGCTCACAGAGCCAGCTGGCCCGGCTGCTGGCCGACGACGGGCTGAGCGTCACCCAGGCGACGCTCTCCCGCGACCTCGACGAGCTCGGCGCGGTCAAGATCCGCAACACCGGCGGGGAGCTGATCTACGCGGTGCCCAGCGAGGGCGGGTTCCGCACGCCGCAGGCGCCGCTCGGCGAGTCCGCCAAGGAGGAGCGGATGCGCCGTCTCTCCTCCGAACTGCTCATCTCCGCGGAGGCGTCGGCCAACCTGGTGGTGCTGCGCACGCCGCCGGGGGCCGCCCAGTTCCTGGCCTCGGCCATCGACCAGGCCGAGCTGCGCGAGATCCTCGGCACGATCGCGGGGGACGACACGCTGATGCTGATCAGCCGCGACCCGAACGGCGGCCAGGCGCTCGCCGACCACCTGCTGCGGCTGGCCCAGAACGACCGCTGACCAGGCGTCAGTAACGCGTCACCGCGGTCGGACCGGAGACGGTGCCGACCGCGATGTGCGGACGCCGGGCCGGATCCGCCCAGGCCAGGATCCGGTCCATCGCGGCCCCCGGCACGGAGACGCAGCCGGCGGTCGCGCCCTTCCCGTTGACGTGGAGGAAGATCCCCGCGCCCCTGCCGCGCACCGGCCGGCGGTAGTTGAAGCCGATGACGAGGGCACGGGCGTACTGCGTGGCGTACGACGCCAGGTGCTCCGACTCCTGCGCCCGGCAGTCGGCGGGCAGCGGCTCCACCCAGCGGTTGTACGCGGCCGATCCGTTGTCCTGGCACCACCACGAGCGGTCGTTCACCAGACGGTACGGGGAACGGGTGCCGGCCGGCGCGGGCCGGGTCCCGAAGGCGTACGGCAGGCCGTACAGCCCGGTCGGCGTGGTGTTCGTGCCCTGGACACGGGTGGCGCCCTCGGTGAGGCCGCCCGACCCGAAGCGCGCCGGTGCCCTGTCGGCCTCCACCCACCGGCCGTGCCGCCGCTCCCACCAGATGACCGTGCCCGTGGTGGAGGCGGCGTCCGGGGCGACGGCGGTGATCAGCTGGCTGCCGCCGCCCGTGTCGGCCAGCCGCCGGGGGAGGGGCGGCGCACCGCCGGGCGAGGCCGCGACGGAACCGGCCAGCACGAACAGGACGGACACGGTCACCAGGGATCTGCGCATGGACCGGACCGTACGGGGAGGCGCGGTGCGTCCCCACCGCACCTGCTCCGTACGGCCCAGCGCCTCACCCGGCGGCGGGCGCGGTGGGCAGGGCGGGCAGCGGCAGGGGGAGCCCCGGAAGCCCGTCGATGCTGGTGGCGATGTGGTCCTTCTTCTCGAAGTAGGCGCTCAGGCCGGCGTCGTCCTCCCGCCCGAAGCGGTCGCTGAGCAGCGTGCGGTCCTTGTCGTAGGTCATGAAGGGCACCGCGTAACCGCAGCTGTCCCGGATCAGTTCGGCCTTCACCACGATGATCGCCCGCAGCCCGTACGAGGCGGGGTCCGCGGCGGTGAAGCGGCCGAGCAGCGCGGTGAAGCGGGGGTCGTCACGGAACACCGGCTCACCGCGGCCGTGCACCCGGACGATGGTGGGCGGCCCCTGGAAGGCGCACCACATCAGCGTGAGGCGGCCGTTCTCCCGGAGGTGGGCGACGGTCTCCGCGTTGCTGCCCGCGAAGTCGAGGTAGGCCACGGTCCGTTCGTCGAGGACCGCGAAGGAGCCCCTGACCCCCTTGGGGGAGAGGTTGACCGTGCCGTCGGCGTCCAGGGGCGCCGTCGCGGTGAAGAAGACCGGCTGCTCCTCGATGAACGTCCTCAGCCGGCCGTCGATGCGTTCGTATGTCTTTCCCATGAGCGCATTCTCGTCCCGTCCCGCCCGCGGAAGCGGGTGATTTCACCGTGCCGGGCGCAGCCCGCGGGTCCGCGCGCGGTCCTGGGCGACCACGAGCCGCCGTGCGGCGAGCCGTGTGGGAGCCGGCACTTCCGGCGCGGTCCGTGCGAGCAGCCAGTCCCGCTCCAGCCCGGCGGCGTACGGCCGCAGAGCCAGGCAGGCGGCTCGGACCACGGGGGCCGCCGGGTCGTCGAGCAACGGACGTATCCGGTCGGGCCGTACGGCGTCGAGGGCGCGCAGCCCCGCGACGGCCCGGGCGCGCACGGCGGAGACCGGATGTGCCGTCAGGCCCCACAGCGTTTCGGCGTCCTCGCCCGTGCCGCACTCGCCGAGCCCGGCGGCCGCCGCGGGCTGTTCCGCGGGGTCGGCGCACCATTCCCGGTAGAGGGGGAGCGGATCGGTGCCCACCTGCCGCAGGACGTACCGGGCGCAGGCCCGGACGACACGCGCCCGGTCGGCGAGGAACGCGACCGCCTCGCCGTGCCGGCCGGCCCGCCGCAGCCCGGTCACACCGGCGGAGCGGACCTGCGGTGAGCGCGCGGACAGCAGCGGATCCAGCACGTCGTCGACGTCCGCGTCGCCCATCGTGGCGAGCGCGGCCTCCGCACAGAGCGTCTGGACGCGTATGTCGTCGGACGCGGCGGCGGTGCGGGCGAGTTCCGCCGAGGTCAGCAGGCGCCGGTCCACGGCGACGCGGTGGGCGAGCCGGCGCACCGCGCGGTCCCCGCTCGTCAGGAGATCGACGACGTCCGTGCCAGGTCCCTCGCGCAGCGCGCGGTCCAGCAGCTCCCGTGCGGAACCTCCCCGCTCACGCCGGGCCAGGAACAGGATCAGGCCCGCCAGCGGCACGAGTCGCCGCCCGGAGACCTCCGCCAGCAGTTCCCGGGCCCGGTGACTCACCGGCGCGACCCAGTCGGCGCAGCGCACCACCAGCAACGGCCGCAGGACAGCCGCTCCGGCCGCCCGCTCCAAGGCGGCCAGGCGGACCCGGCCGTTGGGGTGGCACAGGGCGAGGGCGATCCTGGACGCCGCGGCCGGAGAGGGCACCCCGGCCGGAAGGTGCCTGAGTTCGTTGCGCGTGGGCAGCAGGGCCGCGGCGCCGGGGGCCAACTGACGGACCCCGGAGTCCAGCGTGACCCAGTCCGCCGGAGAGGTGGTGTCCAGTGCCTCGTGCACCGGTACGCCGCGGGCGACGCGCTCGGCCGCCCCGTGTCCGTCATTCATCCGGCCCCCCTGGAAGTGCGCGTGCCCGGTCGAGGGAAAGGCGCGTGTGGTGGATCCCGATCGTAGGGGCCGGCCGGGTCCACGCCCCAGTGATTTACGGTCTCTGACCGGCAGCTTTGACAAGGCATACGGGCCATTGCATAGTTATGCCATACGTGATCGCGTCGCGAGACGGACGCGCACCCCTTGCACTCCCGAGGAGCACGCAGTGAGCAACGGCACCGGCAACAGCGACGTACGCCTCTGGGGCGGGCGTTTCGCCGACGGTCCGGCCGAGGCGCTGGCCAAGCTGTCCGCGTCCGTCCACTTCGACTGGCGGCTCGCGCCGTACGACATCGCGGGTTCCCGCGCCCACGCCCGTGTGCTCAACAAGGCCGGACTGCTCACCGACGACGAACTGTCCCGGATGACCGCCGGACTGGACGCTCTCGAAGCCGACGTGGCGAAGGGCTCGTTCACCGGCACCATCGCCGACGAGGACGTCCACACCGCCCTGGAGCGCGGGCTCCTGGAGCGCCTCGGCGCGGAGCTCGGCGGCAAGCTGCGGGCCGGCCGGTCGCGCAACGACCAGGTCGCCACCCTCTTCCGGATGTACCTGCGCGACCACGCCCGGATCATCGGCGGGCTGCTCGCCGAGCTCCAGGACGCCCTGGTCGCTCTGGCCGAGGCCCACCCGGACGTCGCCATGCCGGGCCGGACGCACCTCCAGCACGCCCAGCCGGTCCTGTTCGCCCACCACGTCCTGGCACACGCGCAGTCCCTGTCCCGGGACGCCGAGCGGCTGCGGCAGTGGGACGAGCGCACCGCGGTCTCCCCGTACGGCTCCGGCGCGCTGGCCGGGTCGTCCCTCGGCCTGGACCCGGAGGCGGTCGCGGCCGACCTCGGCTTCGAGCGCGGGTCGGTCGCCAACTCCATCGACGGCACCGCCTCCCGGGACTTCGTCGCCGAGTTCGCGTTCATCACGGCGATGATCGGCGTCAACCTCTCCCGGATCGCCGAGGAGATCATCATCTGGAACACGAAGGAGTTCTCCTTCGTCACCCTCCACGACGCCTTCTCCACCGGCTCCTCGATCATGCCGCAGAAGAAGAACCCGGACATCGCCGAGCTGGCGCGCGGCAAGTCCGGCCGCCTCATCGGCAACCTGACGGGTCTGATGGCGACGCTGAAGGCGCTCCCGCTGGCGTACAACCGGGACCTCCAGGAGGACAAGGAGCCGGTCTTCGACTCCTGCGACCAGCTGGAGATCCTGCTCCCCGCCTTCACCGGAATGATGGCCACGCTCACCGTCCACCGGGAGCGCCTGGAGGAGCTGGCTCCGGCCGGCTTCTCGCTCGCCACGGACATCGCCGAGTGGCTGGTCAAGCAGGGCGTCCCGTTCCGGGTGGCGCACGATGTCGCGGGCGAGTGCGTGAAGGTGTGCGAGCAGCAGGGCATCGAGCTCGACGAGCTGACGGACGAGCAGTTCGCGAAGATCTCCGAGCACCTCACCCCGGAGGTCCGCACCGTCCTGAACGTGCCCGGCGCGCTCGCCTCCCGCGACGGGCGGGGCGGGACGGCCCCCTCCGCCGTCGCCGTCCAGCTCACCGAGGTGAAGGCCGACCTGGCGACACAGCACGCCTGGGCCACCGCGCGCGGGTGACCCGGAGGCATCGCGGGCTACGTTGGACGGGAAGGTGCGAACCCGACCGGAGGAGCCCGCGATGCCTTTCGCCCGCCTGGACCGAGCGACCACCCCGACCGCCCGCATCGGGCTCGGCCTTGCCGCCGTCGGAAGGCCCGGCTACATCACCCCGCACCGCGACCGCGACCTGCCCGCCGACCGCGGGGTCGACGCGCTGCGCGAGCGCACCCACGAACTCCTGGACGCCGCCTACGCGCAGGGCGTCCGGTACGTCGACGCGGCCCGCTCCTACGGCCGTTCCGAGGAGTTCCTCGCCGGATGGCTCGCCGCCCACCCGGAGGCGGACGACGTCGTCGTCGGCAGCAAGTGGGGCTACACCTACACCGGCGACTGGAACACCGACGCCGAGACGCATGAGGTGAAGGACCACAGCCTCGCCGCCTTCGAGCGCCAGCGCGCCGAGAGTGCCGAACTGCTCGGCGACCGCCTCGACCTCTACCAGATCCACTCGGTGACCGCCGACAGCCCGGCCCTGACCGACACCGCCCTGCACGAGCGGCTGGCCCGGCTCGCCGAGCAGGGCGTCACCGTCGGGTTCTCCACCAGCGGGCCCGCCCAGGCCGACGCCATCCGCGCCGCCCTCGCCGTGACGGTCGACGGGACGCCCCTCTTCCGTACCGTCCAGGCCACCTACAACGCCCTGGAGACCTCGGCCGGACAGGCGCTCGCCGAGGCCCATGACGCCGGGCTCACCATCCTCGTCAAGGAGGCCGTGGCCAACGGCCGGCTCGCCGGTACCGAGGCACCCGCCGTCGTCCGCGAGATCGCCGCCGACGAGGGCCTGGAGGCCGACGCCGTGGCCCTGGCGCTGGTCCTGCGCGAACCGTGGGCGGGCGTCGTCCTGTCCGGAGCGGCGACCGTGACCCAGCTCGCCGCCAACCTCCACGCCCCGCTCCTCGACCTCGACCCGGAACGCCTGGACCGGCTGAGCGCCCTCGTGGAGGAACCGGAGGCGTACTGGCGCTACCGCTCCTCGCTCCCCTGGACCTGACCGCGTGCCGGGAAGGCCTCACGGGCGCGCCGGACCGCGCCGCCCGGAGGCTCCCCGGGGCGCCGTGCACGCCCGTGCGACCGGTCAGGAAAGAAGAAGCGCGACCGGCCGCCCACTCAGTAGCGTCGGCGGCACCGGTGAGGACGCGACCGGGCCGGTGGAGCCGGCGGGGACGCGAGGACGGCCCCGCCCGACAGATGGAGACGCGATGAGCAGGGCCACGACGACGGACACCCAGGCGTCCGCGCCGCACGCCGCCGACAGCCACGACCTGATCCGCGTGCACGGGGCGCGCGAGAACAACCTCAAGGACGTCAGCATCGAGATCCCGAAGCGGCGCCTGACGGTGTTCACCGGGGTCTCCGGCTCGGGCAAGAGCTCGCTGGTCTTCGACACGATCGCCGCCGAGTCCCAGCGGATGATCAACGAGACCTACAGCGCCTTCGTCCAAGGCTTCATGCCTACCCTGGCCCGCCCCGAGGTGGACGTGCTCGAAGGGCTGACGACGGCGATCATCGTCGACCAGCAGCGGATGGGCGCCGACCCCCGCTCCACCGTCGGGACCGCCACCGACGCCAACGCGATGCTGCGCATCCTCTTCAGCCGGCTCGGCGACCCGCACATCGGCCCGCCCAGCGCGTACTCCTTCAACACCGCCTCGGTCCGGGCGAGCGGCGCGATCACCGTCGAACGCGGCGCCAGGAAGACGGTGAAGGCGACCTTCAACCGCACCGGAGGCATGTGTACGCGCTGCGAGGGCCGCGGCACGGTCTCCGACATCGACCTCGCCCAGCTCTACGACGACTCCAAGTCGATCGCCGAGGGCGCGTTCACCATCCCCGGCTGGAAGTCGGACAGCTTCTGGACCGTGCGGACCTACGCCGAGTCGGGCCTCCTCGACCCGGACAAGCCGATCCGCGACTTCACCGAGCAGGAGATGCGGGACTTCCTGTACCGCGAGCCGACCAAGGTGAAGGTCGAGGGGGTGAACCTCACCTACGAGGGGCTGATCCCCAAGATCCAGAAGTCGATGCTCTCCAAGGACAAGGAGGGGATGCAGCCGCACATCCGGGCGTTCGTGGACCGGGCGGTCACCTTCACCGCCTGCCCCGAGTGCGACGGCACCCGGCTCGGCGAGGGCGCCCGGTCCTCGAAGATCGGGGGGATCAGCATCGCCGACGCGTGCGCGACGCAGATCAGCGACCTGGCCGAGTGGGCGCGCGGCCTCGACGAGCCGTCCCTGGCGCCGCTGCTCACCACCTTGCGGCAGACCCTGGACTCGTTCGTGGAGATCGGTCTCGGCTACCTCTCGCTGGACAGGCCCGCGGGCACGCTGTCCGGCGGCGAGGCGCAACGCGTCAAGATGATCCGCCACCTCGGCTCCTCGCTGACCGATGTCACCTACGTCTTCGACGAGCCCACCGCTGGCCTGCACCCGCACGACGTCCAGCGGATGAACAACCTGCTGCTGAGGCTGCGGGACAAGGGCAACACGGTGCTGGTGGTGGAACACAAGCCCGAGGTGATCGCCGTCGCCGACCACGTCGTGGACCTCGGCCCCGGCGCGGGCACCGGGGGCGGCACCGTCTGCTTCGAGGGGACCGTCCAAGGGCTGCGCGCCGGTGACACGCTCACCGGCCGCCACCTCGACGACCGGGCCTCGGTGAAGGAGACGGTGCGCAGGCCCACCGGTGCCCTGGAGATCCGCGGCGCGACGGCCAACAACCTGCGCGACGTCGACGTGGACATCCCGCTCGGGGTGCTCGCCGTCGTCACCGGGGTCGCGGGCTCCGGCAAGAGCTCGCTCGTCCACGGATCGCTCCCCGCGGGCGAGGACGTGGTGTCGATCGACCAGAGCCCGATCCGGGGATCGCGGCGGAGCAACCCGGCGACGTACACCGGGCTCCTCGACCCGGTCCGCAAGGCGTTCGCGAAGGCCAACGGAGTGAAGCCGGCGCTGTTCAGCGCCAACTCCGAGGGCGCCTGCCCGGCCTGCGACGGCGCCGGGGTCGTCTACACCGACCTGGCGATGATGGCGGGTGTGGCGACCACCTGCGAGGACTGCGAGGGCAAGCGGTTCCAGGCCTCGGTGCTGGAGTACCACCTAGGGGGCCGCGACATCAGCGAGGTGCTCGCCATGCCGGTGAGCGAGGCGCGTGACTTCTTCGGCGGCGGCGAGGCCCGGACACCCGCGGCGCACCGGATCCTCGACCGGCTCGCCGACGTCGGACTCGGCTACCTTACCCTCGGCCAGCCGCTCACCACGCTCTCCGGCGGCGAGCGTCAGCGGCTCAAGCTGGCCACCCACATGTCCGACAAGGGCGGTGTCTACGTCCTCGACGAACCGACGACCGGTCTTCACCTGGCCGACGTCGAGCAGCTCCTCGGTCTGCTCGACCGGCTCGTGGACGCGGGCAAGTCCGTCATCGTCGTCGAGCACCACCAGGCGGTCATGGCGCACGCCGACTGGATCGTGGACCTCGGTCCGGGAGCCGGACACGACGGCGGCCGGATCGTGTTCGAGGGCACCCCCGCCGATCTCGTGGCCGCCCGCTCGACCCTCACCGGCGAACACCTGGCCGCCTACGTCGGAGCCTGACCGGACGGTGCGGGTACCCGGCCGCCGGGGCCCCGCACCGCTGCCGGGTGGCGCCGCTCGCCCCACGGTGAGACATTGGCGTCTCAAATGAGTTAGTCTCGTCTCATGACTCTTGATCGTGAGCAGGTGCTGCGCAGCGCGGCCGCCCTGCTCTCCCGGAAATCCACCGCCACCATGGACGAGGTGGCCAGGGCCGCCGGTATCGGCCGGGCCACCCTGCACCGCCACTTCGCGGGGCGGGACGCCCTGGTCAGAGCGCTGGAGAACCTCGGCATCCAGGAGTTCGAAGCGGCCCTGGACGCCGCGGCACTCGACGAGGGCAGCGCCGAGGAGGGCCTGCGACGGCTCGTGATCGCCGTCGAGCCCGCCGCCGGACTGCTGTCCTTCCTCGTCACCGAGAACCAGCTCTTCGAGGGCGACGACCTCAACGAGGGCTGGGACCGGCTGGACGCCCGGGTCGCCGCCTTCTTCCGGCGCGGCCAGGAGAGCGGCGAGTTCCGGATCGACCTCACCCCGGCCTGGCTGACCGAAGCGCTCTACGCCCTCATCGGCGCCGGCGCCTGGGCCGTCCAGGTCGGACGCGTCGCCGGACAGGACTTCCCGCACATGATCGCCGAGTTGCTGCTCGGCGGAGCACGTCGGAGCGTGGAGCAGTGAGCACCCCCAGCACACCCCCTCATGAGGCCCCGACGCCGGACGAGCTGCGCCCCCCGGGGCGGTGGATCGCCCTCACCGTCCTCGTCCTGGCCGTCCTGCTCGTCGCCGTCGACGCCACCGTCCTCGGCCTGGCGACGCCGTTCCTCAGCGAGGACCTGAAGCCGACCGGCACCCAGCTGCTGTGGATCGGCGACGTCTACTCCTTCGTCATCGCCGGCCTCCTGGTCTCCATGGGCAGCCTCGGCGACCGCATCGGACGCAAGAAGCTGCTGCTCAGCGGCGCTCTGGCGTTCGGCGCGGTCTCCGTGCTCAACGCCTACGCGACCGGTCCCGCGATGATGATCGTGGCGCGGGCCCTCCTCGGCGTCGCCGGTGCCACCCTCATGCCGTCCACGCTCGCCCTCATCCGCAACCTCTTCCACGACCCGCGCGAACGCAGCCTCGCCATCGGCATCTGGGGCGCCATGGCCTCCGCCGGCGCGGCCGTCGGCCCCGTCGTCGGCGGTGTCCTGCTGGAGCACTTCTGGTGGGGCTCGGTCTTCCTGATCAACCTGCCGGTCATGGCGGTCCTGGTCGTCGTCGGCATCAAGATGATCCCCGAGTCGAAGAACCCGTCACCCGGTCCCTGGGACCTGCTCAGCGTGGTGCTGTCCCTCGTCGGCATGGTCGGCGTCGTCTACGCCGTCAAGGAGGCGGCCGCGCACGGTGTGAGCTGGGGCGTCGCCGGGGCCGCCGTCGGCGGGGTGCTCGCCCTCGTCGGGTTCGTCCGGCGGCAGTTCCGCCTCCCCTCGCCGCTGCTGGACATGCGGCTCTTCCACCACCGGGGCTTCTCGGGCGCGGTCCTCGCCGACCTGCTGACCATCCTGGGACTGTCCGGCCTGGTCTTCTTCCTCTCCCAGTTCCTTCAGCTGGTCCAGGGCCGCAGCCCGCTGGAGGCCGGCCTCGCCGAACTGCCCGCCGCCGTCGGCGCGGTGGTCGCCGGACTGCTGGCGGGCCGGGCCGCCCGCCGCTTCTCGGTCCGCTCGGTGGTCTCCGGCGGGCTCGCCGGGATCGGCCTGGCCCTCGCCGTCGTCACCGTCATCCACCAGGAGACGGGCTATCCGCTGCTCGGCGCCGTGCTCCTGGTCGTCGGCGTCGGCGCGGGCCTCTCCTTCACCGTGACCGCCGACGTGATCCTCTCCAGCGTCCCCAAGGAACACGCGGGCTCCGCGTCCGCCGTCTCGGAGACCGCGTACGAGCTGGGGGCGGCGCTCGGCATCGCGCTGCTCGGCTCCGTCGTCACCGGGGTCTACCGGGGCTTCGACACCCCGGGCGGTGTCCCCGCCCCGACCACGGCCGCCGCGCACGAGTCGCTGGGCGGCGCCGTGGAGGCGTCCCAGACCCTGCCCGCCCCCCAGGCGCACGCACTCGTCTCGGCCGCGCAGCACGCCTTCGTGGACGGCCTGGCCGCCGCTGCGGGCGTCGGCGCCGCGGTGCTGCTGGCGACCGCCGTCGCCGCGTGGTTCCTGCTGCGGGGGCAGAGGCTGGAGGACGGCGTGGAACATCCCTGACCCGGCGTCCGCCGGTACGCGAAAGGGCCCGTGCCCGGGGACCGCTCCCCGGACACGGGCCCTTCGGCCGGCCTCTCAGGCGGCCTTGGCCTTCGTCGCGTACATGTCCACGTACTCCTGGCCGGACAGCTGCATGACCTCGGTCATCACCGAGTCCGTCACGGCGCGCAGCACATAGCGGTCGCGGTCCATGCCCTCGTAGCGGGAGAACTCCATCGGCTCGCCGAAGCGCACCGTGACCTTGCCCGGCCGGGGCAGGCCGGAACCGCTGGGCTGGAGCTTGTCCGTACCGATCATCGCGAACGGCACCACCGGCGCGCCCGTCATCAGCGTCAGCCGCGCGATGCCCGTGCGGCCCCGGTAGAGCCGGCCGTCGGGGGAGCGGGTGCCCTCCGGGTAGATGGCGAAGGCGTGGCCCTCCTCCAGCACCCGACGGCCCGTCATGAGCGCCGCCACACCGCCGCGTCCGCCGTCCCGGTCCACCGGGATCATGCCGCAGCCGGTGAAGAACCAGGCCATCAGACGGCCCTTGATCCCCTTGCCGGTGACGTACTCGTCCTTGCCGATGTAGAACACCGGCCGGTCGCAGCAGATCGGCATGATCATCGAGTCGATGAACGTCAGATGGTTCCCCGCGAGGATCACCGGCCCGGTGCCCGGAATGTTCTCGGCGCCCTCCACCTGCGGGCGGAAGAGCAGGCGCAGGATCGGGCCGAGCACTGCCTTGATGACCGTGAGTCGGGACAACGCATCCTCCGGGGTCGTGGCCGGCCCGGCCGGGTCGGAATCGTGCAAGGGTCTGTGCAGGTGAGGACGATACTCGCGGCCCCCGCCCCCACGCACATCGGGTTCACGGAACGGATACGCGGTGTTGACGTGTGTTTCCGCCGTGTTCGTCCAGCGTGCGTCCTTCCGATGGCGTAGTTCCCTACGATCGCACTCGCTCGACAGGTGCCGGACATCACACGCGAGGAGCATCCATGACACAGCGCGCGCAGTCAGGTCCCGGACGGCGGACCCTCCTGGGAGCGGCGGCCGTCCTCGGTACGGCGGGACTCGCGTCGGCCGGTACGGCGGCAGGCCCGGCGCACGCCGCCGAGCGCGGCCGGGGCTCGTACCGCGACCTGCCCGTGCCGACCGTCGTCGGCCACCGCGGCGCCAGCGGCTACCGGCCCGAGCACACGCTCGGCTCCTACCAGCTGGCCCTGGACATGGGCGCCCACATCATCGAGCAGGACCTGGTCCCCACCAAGGACGGCCACCTCGTCTGCCGCCACGAGAACGACATCACCGGCACCACCGACGTGGCCGGCCACCCCGAGTTCGCGAGCCGGAGGACCACCAAGAAGGTCGACGGCGTCAGCCTCACCGGCTGGTTCACCGAGGACTTCACCCTGGCCGAGCTCAAGACACTGCGCGCCACCGAGCGCATCCCCGGCAACCGCCAGGAGAACACCGTCTACGACGGCCGCTGGGAGGTGCCCACCTTCGAGGAGGTCCTGCGCTGGGCCGACCGGGAGGGCCGCCGCAGGGGCGCGCCCGTCTGGCTGTACGTCGAGACCAAGCACCCCTCCTACTTCCGGAGCCTCGGCCTCGGCCTGGAGGAACCCCTCGCACGGCTGCTGCGCCGCCACGGCCGGCACCGCGCCGGCTCCCCGCTGCTCCTCCAGTCCTTCGAGCCGGGATCCATGCGGCGGCTGGCGAAGCTGGTCGCCACCCCGCGCGTCGTGCTGCTGTCCGGCCCCACCGAGCGGCCCTGGGACTTCGTCGAGTCCGGCGACCCGCGCACCGTGGCCGACCTGGTGACGCCCGCCGGACTGAAGTGGATCGCCTCCTTCGCCCAGGGCATCGGCCCCACCCTGGACCTGGTCATCCCCAAGGACGCGGCGGGCCGGCTCACCGAGCCCACCACCCTCGTCACCGACGCCCACGCGCGCGGCCTGGTCCTGCACCCGTACACCATGCGCAACGAGAACACCTTCCTGCCCGCCGACTTCCGGCGCGGCACGGACCCGAACGCGTACGGCGACGTGTTCGGCGCCTTCCGGGCGTACTTCGAGACGGGCATCGACGGAATCTTCTCCGACAACCCGGACACCGCCCTGCTCGCCGCGGCGGACTTCGGGAAGCGCTGACGGACCCACCGGCCCGCCGCGTCAGCCACCCGGCCGGGATGCCCCGGTCGGGTGGAGCCGCGCCCGTACGGCAACCGCCCGCCCGCGGTGCACGTTGACGGGGTATGACGCTTCTCGCCCTCGTCCGCGCGCTGCACCCGCTGGTGCGGGCCGAGACCGCGGCCGAGGCCCCGGCCGCCGGGATCGAGGCGGCGGACCTCGAACAGTCCGTCTGGCTGCGGCTGCTGGAGCGCCAGGCCGGGCACGGGCAGCCGGCCGACCCCGCCCGCTGGGTGCGCGCCGCCGTACGCGCGGAGGCCCGCTCCGCCCGGCGCAGGGCACTGCGTGAGCGCTCCTGCCGGGGCGACGACCTCCCCGGTGACTCGGGCGGCCGGCCCGAGAGGATCGCCGAAAGCGCCGACGAGCGCCGGGCGTTGCGGGCCGCGGTGGAGCGGCTGCCCGGGAAGTGTCCCCGGCTGCTCGGCGCGATACTGGCCGACCACGACCCGACGTACCGAGAAATCGCAGGGGAGTTGGGTATCTCACAGGGGAGTTTGGGTCCGATGCGTTCCCGTTGCCTTGGATGTCTGCGCAGAATGCTCGCGGCGGAGGTTGTAGCTCCTGAACCGCGGGGAAAGACGCGGTAGACAACCGGCGGACCAGGTGAGCGGGAGAATGCGCACATGGGCATGAGCGTGACCATCTCGGCGGCGACGGCGCAGGACGCCGAGCAGATCTTCAGACTCCAGTACCTCTGTTTCCAGAGCGAGGCGGAGCTCTACGGCAACTACCGGATCGACCCGCTCGTCCAGACCCTGGAGTCGGTCCGCGACGAGATCGCGGCCGACCTCGTGTTCGTCGCCCGGCTCGGCGACGAGGTCGTCGGCTCGGTGCGCGGCTCCATCGACGGCGAGGGCGTAGGCCGGATCGGCCGGCTCTGCGTCCACCCGCGCCTCCAGGGGCATGGGCTCGGCACCCGGCTGCTGCGTGCGGCTGAGGCCGGCCTGGCGGGCGAACGGGCGGCCAAGCGCTTCCAGTTGTTCACCGGCGAGCGCAGCGAAGGCAATCTGCGGCTCTACCGCAAGGCGGGGTACGCACGGGTGGGTGACACCACCGGTGAGGACGGCGTCCGCCTGATCACGCTGGAGAAGGAAGCCGCGGCGCCGGAGTTCGTCACCAGCGCCTGAACCGCCCTCGCGGTCCAGGGGTCACACCCGGCGGGCCCGGCGCAGCCAGATCATCCCGGTGACCGGCAGGATCACCGGGATGAACAGGTAGCCCATGCCGAAGTCCGACCACACCGTGGCGTCCGGGAACGCGGACGGCTTCACCAGCGTCCACGTGCCCACGACCAGGACACCGGCCAGTTCGGCGGCGCAGCACACGAGCGCCGCCCGCCGGGCCTTCTCGCCGCCCCGCACCAGCGAGTAGGTGATGAAGCCGTACACGACGGCGGCCACGGCCGACAGGATGTACGCCAGCGGCGCCTTGTCGAAGTCCAGGATCATCTGGACGACCGAGCGGGAGGCGGCGGCCACGGTGAACACCCCGTAGAACCAGACCAGTACCCGTCCGGGCCCGGTGCCCAGCTCGAACTGCTGCTTCTGCGCGGACGTGGAGGCCGGGGCCCCGGTGCGGTCGGTGTCGGTCACGGTCAGCTTCCCCAGATGTCGTAGAGCCGCACTTCCAGGACGGCCAGCACGACCGCGCCGGCCGCCACCGTCACCGAACCCCAGCGGGTCCGCTCGGTCAGCGACAGGAACCCCGCCGCCGGCACGGCCGCGAAGGCGCCGATGAGATAGGCGATGAAGATGGTCATGCCCTGGTCCGGCCGCTCGCCGCCGGCCAGCCGCACGACACCGACCACCAGCTGGGCCAGGGCCAGTACGGAGACGACGGCCATCCCGATGAAATGCCAGTCCTTCGTGGGCTGGTCCCGGTAGGCGGCGAATCCGCACCAGGCGGCGAGGGCGAGCGCGGTCACGGCGACCGCGACCGTCAGGGCGACGAGCATGGACCGAGGGTATTACGGACGGCCGGGGCCGCCGCGTGCGGCCCCGGCCGTCCGGGCGGTGTCCGGCGGGCGGAGGCCGGGTGGGGGTCCTGTCCAGGAATCGTGGCCTTGACCACAGACAACCCCCGGCGGCACTTCGCGGGCCCTCTCCTGAGCGCTTCGGTCCGCATGTCGTCGCCGCAGGTCAGAGCCGTATGGCAGACGCTTTCGGTGCGCCCGTACGCCTCTCGGGACACCCATCCACGGCTGTCCGCTATGCGGACGGTCCGGATCACGGGAACGTTACGTCTGTTTTACTGGGGCGCATGACCACGACGAGCTGCCGCACCCCTGCGACCGAGGCGACCCTGACGCCCGGTGCTCGTTGTATGTGTCGAATGCGCGCCTTCTGAGGGCCCCCGCCTGAGCCTCGCGCCCCGAAGCGAGACCGAGCCCGTGCCGTCCGCGCCCCGCGGACCGAGCCTGCCCGGGTGCGAGCCGCGCCCGGACACCCCGGGCCGGGCCGTGCCGAGACTCCCACCGGTCGACCACCCAGACCCCTGAGCACAGTCTCTTCAGACGAACGCCCCGTGCCCGGCGGACCCCGCGCCGTGCACTCGACAGTGACGGAAACCCTGTGATCACCACCTCGGGCCTCACGAAGGTCTACCAGTCACGCGGCCGTGAGGTCACCGCCCTGGACGGCGTGGACCTGCACGTACGCGAAGGCGAGGTCTACGGCGTCATCGGACAGAGCGGCGCCGGCAAGTCCTCCCTCATCCGCTGCGTCAACCTCCTCGAACGCCCCACCTCCGGGACCGTGACGGTCGCCGGACAGGACCTCACCGCGCTCGCCGGACGCGGCCGCCGGGCGGGCAAGGGGCTCCGCGAGGCGCGCAGCCGCATCGGCATGGTCTTCCAGCACTTCAACCTGCTGTCCTCCCGCACCGTCCGGGGCAACGTCGAGCTCCCCCTGGAGATCCTCGGGATATCCGGACAGGCCCGCAGCCGCAAGGCGCTCGAACTCCTCGACCTGGTCGGCCTGGCCGACAAGGCCAAGTCCTACCCGGGCCAGCTCTCCGGCGGCCAGAAGCAGCGCGTCGGCATCGCCCGCGCCCTGGCCGGCGACCCGAAGGTGCTGCTCTCCGACGAGGCGACCTCGGCGCTCGACCCCGAGACCACCCGTTCCGTCCTCCAGCTGCTGCGGGACATCAACCAGCAGCTCGGCCTCACGGTCCTGCTCATCACGCACGAGATGGACGTCGTCAAGACCGTCTGCGACTCGGCCGCGCTGATGAGGCAGGGCCGGATCGTCGAGTCCGGCACCGTGGACGGGCTGCTGGCCACCCCCGGCTCCGAACTGGCCCACGCGCTCTTCCCCGTCGGCGGCGCCGCCACCGGCCCCGACCGCACGGTCGTCGACGTCACCTTCCTCGGCGAGGCCGCCGCCCGCCCGGTGATCTCCCAGCTCTCCCGCACGTACAACATCGACATCTCGATCCTCGGTGCCGCCATGGACACCGTCGGCGGCCGGCAGATCGGGCGCATGCGCATCGAGCTGCCCGGCCGCTACGAGGACAACGTCGTCCCCATCGGCTTCCTGCGCGAGCAGGGCCTCCAGGCCGAGACCGTGGACGCCCCGTCCGACGGCAGCCCCGACGTCCCCGCGCGGACCGCCGACCCGCTCACCAAGGAGGTGGCCAAGTGACCTGGTCCGAAATGCAGCCACTGCTCAGCCAGGGAACCGTCGACACCCTCTACATGGTGCTCTGGTCCGCCCTCGTCACCGTCATCGGCGGACTCCCGCTGGGCATCCTGCTGGTCCTCACCGACAAGGGCGGGCTCCTCCAGAACGTCGTGGTCAACAAGGTCGTCGGCGCGATCGTGAACATCGGCCGCTCGCTGCCGTTCATCATCCTGCTGATCGCCCTCATCCCCTTCACCACCTGGGTCGTCGGCACCTTCATCGGCCCGTCCGCGATGATCGTGCCGCTCGCCGTCGGCGCCATCCCCTTCTTCGCCCGGCTCGTCGAGACGGCCGTGCGCGAGGTCGACCACGGGCTCGTCGAGGCCGTCCAGTCGATGGGCGGATCCGTCCCCACCATCGTCCGCAAGGTCCTGCTGCCGCAGGCCCTGCCGTCGATCGTCTCCGGCGTCACCACCACCGTGATCGTGCTCATCGGCTACTCCGCGATGGCCGGCGCGGTCGGCGGCGAAGGGCTCGGCTCCAAGGCCGTCACCTACGGATTCCAGCGCTTCGACAACCAGTTCATGCTCATCACCGTCGTGCTGCTGGTCGTCATCGTGACCGTGGTCCAGCTCATCGGCGACCTCGCCGTACGCCTGCTGGCCCGCCGGGGCCGCGCCACATCCTGACTTCCTTCTCCCCGCAAGCCCGAACTCCTTGTCCGGGCGCACCGTCACCACCGGAAAGAGGCACTCTTCGTGCGTAAGAACATCAAGCTCACCGCCGCTGCCGCCGCCACCGCCGCGCTCGCCCTCGGGCTCAGCGCCTGCGGCACCGACTCCGACCCCGCCTCCAAGAGCGAGTCGGGTGCGAACGCCGACACCTCCAAGGCGCTCGTCGTCGCCGCGTCCCCGACGCCGCACGCCGACATCCTGAACTACGTCAAGAAGAACCTGGCGGAGAAGGCCGGACTCAAGCTGGAGGTGAAGGAGTTCACGGACTACGTCCTGCCGAACACCGCCACCGAGAACGGCCAGGTCGACGCCAACTTCTTCCAGCACAAGCCCTACCTGGACGACTTCAACAAGAAGAACAAGACCCACATCGTCCCGGTGGTCGACGTCCACCTGGAGCCCCTCGGTCTCTACTCCAAGAAGATCAAGGACATCAAGGACATCAAGTCCGGCCAGACCGTCGCCGTGCCCAACGACACCACCAACGAGGGCCGCGCGCTCCAGCTGCTCGCCGACAACGGCCTGATCACGCTGGAGGACGGCGTCGGCACCGACGCCAAGCTCAGCGACATCACGGACAAGAAGGGCCTGACCTTCAAGGAGCTGGAGGCCGCCACCGTGCCCCGCGCCCTGAACGACGTCGACGCCGCCGTCATCAACGGGAACTACGCCCTCGAGGCCGACCTGAAGCCGGCCACGGACTCGCTGGCGCTGGAGAAGGCCGACGGCAACCCGTACGCCAACTTCCTCGCCGTCAAGGAGGGCAACGAGAAGGACCCGCGCGTCCAGAAGCTCGCCGAACTCCTCAACTCCGACGAGGTCAAGAAGTACATCGAGGACACCTACCAGGGCTCCATCGTCCCCGCCTTCGGCGCCCCCGCCACCTCCTGACCCCGGCACGCCGCACACCGGCCGAGCCCCGTACACCCGCACCGGGTGCGCGGGGCTCGGCCGCGCACCCGGCCATGCGCGTCACCCGTCCGATGCTGCATGCTGGTGCCTTTACACGGTCTTGAGGCATGGAGCTGCGCATGACTACCACCTTCCCGTCCATCTCCATCAGCACGGACAGGTTGGTGCTGCGCCCCTTCGACATGGCCGACGTGCCCGCGTACATCGAGATGATGAACGACGAACAGGTCGTGGCCTGGACCGACGCACCCCACCCCTACACCCAGGTCGACGCCGAACGCTGGGTCCGCAGGATCGCCGCCGCCGAGCGCACCCAGGGCCACGGCATCGTCTTCGCCGTCACCGAGTTCCTCACCCAGCGCCTGGTCGGCTCCGTCCGGCTGCTGAACACCGACTGGCGCACCCGGGCCACCGAGGTCCGCTACATCACCGCACCCTGGGCGCGCGGCGAGGGGTACGCCACCGAGTCCGTGCTCGCCGTCGCCGAATGGCTCTTCCGCGACCAGACGTTCGAGCGCCTGGAGTTGCGCACCCACGCCGACAACACCGCCTCCCAGCAGGTCGCGCAGAAGCTGGGCTGCATCAGCGAGGGCGTCCTGCGCAACGCGCGCATAGCGCGGACCCGCACCGACAACGGCACGGACGGCGGCTGGACCGACATCAGGACCGACCTCATCGTCTGGGGGCTGTTGCCCGAGGACCTGGAAGGGGTCGCCGAACAGCTCGCCGACGCGGGCGGCTACGCCACCTACGACGACTGGAACTGACCCCGCCCCGTCTCCCGGAAGCCCCCGGCCGGGCCCCGGCGCCGACCGGATACGCTCACCCTGGCTCCGCCTACCCGGCACGGAGCGCCCCCGCCTGCGACACCCCCTGGAGACTGACGACGATGTCCGACCGGGTCACGGTGATCGGCTGGGACGGCTCGCCACTGACCACAGCGGCCACCGCCGCGCTCTCCGCCGCCACGCTCGTCGCCGGAGCCGGCCACCACCTCGCCCTGCCCGAGGTGCCGGTCGGCGCGGAACGGATCCGCCTCGGCAGCGTCGACCTGGCCGCACGCAGGATCGCCGGCCACCGCGGCAGCGCCGTCGTCCTCGCCGACGGGGACCCCGGCTTCTTCGGCGTCGTACGCAGCCTGCGCGCACCCGAACACGGCTTGGAGGTCGAGGTCGTGCCCGCCGTCTCCTCGGTGGCCACCGCCTTCGCCCGCGCCGGGATGCCCTGGGACGACGCCCAGGTCGTCGTCGCCCACCCCCGCACCCTGCGCCGCGCGGTCAACGTCTGCCGAGCCCACCACAAGGTCGCCGTCCTCACCTCACCGGGCGCCGGACCCGCCGAACTCGCCCTCCTGATGGAAGGCGTCCACCGCACCTTCGTCATCTGCGAGGAACTCGGCACCGCACGCGAGCGGGTCACGGTGCTCACCTCCGACAAGACCGCCGACCACGCCTGGCGCGACCCGAACGTCGTCATCGTCATCGGCAGCGGCCCCGAGACCACGGCCACCGGTGCGTGGATCGCGGGCCGCCGCCCCACCGGTGTCCCCGGCACCCGTGGATGGGCCCTGCCGGCCGGGTCCCACGGGCCCCGCGCCGGCGCCCCCGGCGAGGGCGAGTCGCCCGGACTGCGCGCCGCCCAGCTGGCCCGCCTCGGGCCGCGCACGGGCGACCTCGTCTGGGACATCGGCTCCGGATCCGGCGCCTTCGCGGTGGAGGCCGCCGGCTTCGGGGCGGCGGTCCTCGCCGTGGACGACGACCCGGACGCGTGCGCCCGTACGGCGGCGGCCGCCCGCACCTGCCAGGTGGCCCTCCAAGTGGTCCAGGGCCGGGCCCCGCACGTCCTGGAACGCCTGCCGGAGCCCGACGTGGTGCGGATCGGGGGCGGCGGCGTCCCCGTCGTCACCGCGGTCGCCGCGCGCAGGCCGGAACGCGTCGTCACGCATGCCGCGAACCGCGACGAGGCCGAGGCCCTGGGCGCGGCCCTCGGCGAGAACGGGTACGCCGTCGAATGCGTGCTGCTCCAGTCCGTCGCACTGGACACCTCCGCCTGGACGGAACGCGAACGCTCCGTCGTGTTCCTGCTCTCCGCGGTCCGTTCCGACCTCGCCCCCTGACCCGCTCGCGGTGGAGCGCGAGGTAGGCTGAGCGATTGTTGTACCGCACCCGGCCGTTCGACGGTTCGTTCGTCAATGTCCGGAAAAGGGGACCGTTTTGGTCCGCGATGTGGTACAGCGCAACCGGGGGACGCGCAACGTGGCGCAGTCCACAGCGAGCCGTCGCGGAACGGTCCGGCACGGCGGCGAACGACCGCCGACGGACGGTACCGCGCGCGTTCCGTGCCGCGCGGCGAGCCCGCTCGTTCTAGTTGACGAGCACCGGCGTGCCGTGGTTCGGGCATCCCGGGCGAAGGGCCGAAGGAGCACTGACGATGGGCGAGGGGTACGCATGACTGACACCGGCCAGATCCCGGGCGAGGGACTGCCGGAGCACGCAGGCATGGTGGAGCAGCCGGGCGTCCCCGCCCCGGACGCCTACACCTTCCTCGACCCCTCCGAGCAGGCCCCCGAGGACGACGACCTCCTGCTGATGCCCGCACCCCAGGGCGCGTGGAGCGACGCTCCGACCGCACCGGGCGAGCACCCCGCGCAGGGCCAGGCCCCGGGCGGCGCGTACGACACGGGCTCCGTCGACCTCGACGGGGCGCGGATCCCCGCGCCCGCGCCCGTGCAGACGCCCGCCCAGGTCCCGGTGTCGGTCCCGGCGGCCCCGCCCACCCGCCGACCGCTGCACCGGGGGCCCGTCGAGGCCCCGTCCTACGGCGGGAACGCCACCGGGGGAGTCGTCCGCTCACTGGCCGACCGCGGCCCGGCCGGTTCCCCGCAGACACCCGCGCCCGTACGGCACGCCGGTCCGCCCACGGCCGGCCCCGAGTACTTCGACGCCCCGGCCGACGCGGCGGGGCTCCTGCCCGGCCCGCAGCTGGGGGAGATCCCGCCGCAGGGCGCGACCCCGTGGGCCGCCCAGGCGCCCGGGACGGCGCCGGCCCAGCCGGTGGCCGAGGCCCCCGCCGCCGCCGAGGCCGTCCAGGAAGTGGCTCCCGCGCCGGAGCCCGCTCCCGCACCTGCCCTGGTGGACCCCGCACCTGCCCCGGAGGCCGCACCCGCACCCGCTCCGGAGACCGCGCTGCCGGAGCAGGCGGCCCCCGCAGAAACGGTCGTCCCGGAGGCGGCCCCGGAGCAGCCCGCCGCCGCCGTGGCCCTGCCTCAGGCTCCGGCGGAGCCGCACGCCGAGCCCGCCCGGACGCTGCCCGAGTCCGCCGTCGAGGCGGCGCCCGAGTCCGCCGTCGAGCCCGACGCCCAGCCCGCCGGTCCTTCTGCGGAGGAGGCCGCTCAGGCGCCCTCTGCCGGGACCATGGGCGGCCAGTTCGTCGCCGTGGACGCTGCCGCCCCCACGGACGCGCACCTCGCCCCCGCCCCCGCCCCGGAACCGGCCCCCGCCGTCGAGCCGGAGCAGGAGCCGCGGCCCGAGGAGGCGCAGCAGCCGGAGGCCGAGACGGAGCCGGTCACCGCCGGGCCGGTCACCACCGAGCCCGCGCCGTTCGTCGAGGCCGCGGCCGCGCGTGCCGCCGAGGCCGCCCCCGAGGCGCAGGAACCGGTGGCCGCGCAGGTGGCCGAGGAGGTCGCCGCCCCGGAGCCCGAGCCGGAACCGGAGATCGTCGAGACACCGGAAGCCGAGGCACCGGAAGCCGAGACACGGGAAGCCGAGGCACCCGAGCCGGCGGCGGACGGACCCGCGCCCGAGGCCGAGGCGCAGGCCCCCGCCCCCGCCGGGGAGCCGGACGGGACGGCCCCGGAGATGCGGCCGGTGGCCGAGGAGCAGCCGGTGGCCGAGGAGCAGGCGGAACAGCCGGAGCAGGACGCGACGGCCACCGAGCCGACGGCCGAGGCGCCGGCAGCCGCCGAGCAGGCGCCCGCCGCCGACGAGACGCCCACCGCCGACGAGACGCCCGCCGCCGAGGAGCCGCCGGCCCAGGAGGCCCCCGTCTCCCCGCCCGCCCCCGGCTACGACGACGCCGAGCGCGAGGCCGTCCTCCGCGTCATGCGCGAGCGTCGCGACATCCGCAACGGCTTCCGCAGCGACCCCATCCCGCACGAGGTGCTGCTCAGGGTCCTGGAGGCCGCCCACACCGCTCCGAGCGTCGGCCACTCGCAGCCCTGGGACTTCGTCGTCATCCGCTCCGCGGAGACCCGCCGCTCCATGCACGAACTGGCCCAGCGCCAGCGCGAGGCGTACGCCAAGTCGCTGCCCAAGGCCCGGGCCAAGCAGTTCAAGGAACTGAAGATCGAGGCCATCCTCGACACCCCGGTGAACATCGTCGTCACCGCCGACCCCACCCGGGGCGGCCGGCACACCCTCGGCCGGCACACCCAGCCGCAGATGGCCCCGTACTCCTCCGCGCTCGCCGTCGAGAACCTGTGGCTGGCCGCCCGCGCCGAAGGGCTCGGGGTCGGCTGGGTGAGCTTCTTCGACGAGCGGGAGATGGTCCGCGAACTCGGCCTGCCCGAGCACCTGGAGGTCGTGGCGTACCTGTGCGTCGGCTACGTCGACGAGTTCCCCGAGGAGCCCGAGCTGATGCAGGCGGGCTGGTCCAAGCGCCGCCCGCTGTCCTGGGTCGTGCACGAGGAGACCTACGGCCGCCGCGCCCTGCCCGGTGAGGAGCCGCACGACCTGCTCCAGGAGACCATCGCCAACATCCGCCCGCTGGACGCCAAGGCGCTCGGCGAGGCGTGGGAGCGCCAGAAGCGGATGACGAAGCCCGCGGGCGCGCTCGGCATGCTGGAGATCATCTCGGCCCAGCTGTCCGGCCTCTCCCGGATGTGCCCGCCGCCGATTCCCGAGCCCGCGGCCGTCGCGATCTTCGCCGGGGACCACGGGGTGCACGCCCAGGGGGTCACCGCCTGGCCCCAGGAGGTCACCGGCCAGATGGTCGCCAACTTCCTGAGCGGCGGGGCGGTCTGCAACGCCTTCGCGGCCCAGGTGGGCGCCGAGGTCTGCGTCGTCGACGTCGGTGTCGCCGCCGAGCTGCCGGCGTCCCCCGGACTGCTGCCCCGCAACGTCCGCCGTGGGACGGCCGACTTCACGACCGGCCCCGCGCTGACCCGCGAGGAGGTGCTCGCGGCGATCGAGGTCGGCATCGAGACCGCCCGCGATCTGGTGGCGGCCGGCAACAAGGCCCTGGTCACCGGCGAGATGGGCATCGCCAACACCACGGCCTCCGCCGCGCTGATCTGTGTCTACACGGGCTTGGACCCGGCCGAGGTCACCGGGCGCGGCACCGGCATCAACGACGAGATGCACGCCCGCAAGGTCGATGTGGTCCGCCGTGCCCTGGAACTGCACCAGCCCGACCCCACCGACCCCATCGGGGTGCTGGCCGCGGTCGGCGGTCTGGAGCACGCCGCCATGGCGGGCTTCCTGCTCGGCGGCGCGTCCCTGCGGACGCCGGTGATCCTGGACGGCGTGAGCGCCGGCGCCTCGGCCCTCGTGGCCCGGGCCGTCGCCCCCGAGGCGCTCGCCGCCTGCATCGCCGGACACCGCAGCGCCGAGCCCGGCCATGTGGCGGCCCTCAACAAGCTGGGCCTGCGTCCGCTCGTCGACCTGGACCTCCGGCTCGGTGAGGGGACCGGCGCCCTGCTGGCGCTCCCCATCGTGCAGAGCGCGGCACGCGCCATGCACGAGGTCGCGACGTTCGACTCGGCGGGCGTCACCGAGAAGTAGACCGGACCCGCCGGGCGCCACGGCGCCCGGCGGGACTCCGGTCACGGCGGAGGGGCGGGGGCCAGGGGCACCCGCCCCACCACCCCGTATCGTGGTCCCACGCCGGAACCCGGGCGCCCGCACCGGGCGCTCCCGAGCACCCGCCGACGGGCCACGCCCCGACGCCACCAGCCCCGCCCCGTCACCACCGCCTCACCGCCGCTCCACCGCCGCAGCGGCCCGCAGCACATCGCACCCTGCATCCCGCACGAGGAGCCGCACGAGCCATGCCCGAGTACGACGATCACCCCGCCTACCCCGTCGGACTGCGGCTGACCGGCCGCCGCGTCGTCGTCGTCGGCGGCGGTCAGGTCGCGCAGCGCAGGCTCCCGGCCCTCATCGCGGCCGGGGCGGACATCACCCTGATCTCCCCGTCGGCCACCCCGTCCGTCGAGGCCATGGCGGACACCGGCGAGATCCACTGGGAGCGGCGCCGGTACCAGGACGGTGACCTCGCCGACACCTGGTACGCCCTGATCGCGACCACCGACACCGCCGCCAACGACGCCGCGTCCGCCGAGGCCGAGCGCACCCGCACCTGGTGCGTCCGCAGCGACGACGCCGAGGCCGCGACCGCGTGGACGCCGGCCACCGGACGCAGCGAGGGCATCACGGTCGCCGTCCTCACCACCACCTCCCACGGCCGTGACCCCCGCCGCTCCGCGGCCGTCCGGGACGCCATCGTCGAGGGCCTGCGCGACGGCACCCTCGCCGCCCCGCACCACCGCACCCGCGCCCCCGGCGTCGCCCTGGTCGGCGGCGGCCCCGGCGACCCGGACCTCATCACCGTCCGCGGCCGCCGCCTCCTCGCCGAGGCCGACGTCGTCATCGCCGACCGGCTCGGCCCCCGTGACCTGCTCGACGAACTCCCCCCGCACGTCGAGGTGATCGACGCGGCGAAGATCCCGTACGGCCGGTACATGGCGCAGGAGGCCATCAACCAGGCACTGATCGACCACGCCAAGGCGGGCAAGGCCGTCGTCCGACTCAAGGGCGGCGACCCCTACGTCTTCGGCCGCGGCATGGAGGAGGCCCAGGCGCTGGCCGCCGAAGGCATCCCCTGCACCGTCGTCCCCGGCATCTCCAGCACCATCTCCGTGCCCGGAGCGGCCGGGATCCCCGTCACCCACCGCGGTGTGGCCCACGAGTTCACCGTGGTCAGCGGCCACGTCGCCCCCGACGACCCGCGCTCCCTGGTCGACTGGGAGGCCCTCGCCCGGCTGCGCGGCACCCTGGTGCTGCTGATGGCGGTCGACAAGATCGGCGCCATCGCCCAGGCGCTCGTCGCCCACGGCAAGTCCCCGGACACCCCCGTCGCCCTCGTCCAGGAGGGCACCACCGCCGCCCAGCGCAGGGTCGACGCGACTCTCGCGACCGTGGGGGAGCGGGCCGCCGCCGAGGACGTACGCCCCCCGGCGGTCATCGTCATCGGCGAGGTCGTCACCGTCGGCGCCGGTCTCGCGGGCTGACCACCCACCCATCCTCCCGACCGAAACAAGGCAGTACGAGCCGTGGCTGAACTCCTCACCGTCGACGACCCCGACGACCCGCGCCTGAGCGACTACACGGACCTGACCGACGTCGAGCTCCGGCGCCGGCGCGAACCCGCCGAGGGCCTCTTCATCGCCGAGGGCGAGAAGGTCATCAGACGGGCCAGGAACGCCGGGTACGAGATGCGGTCCATGATGCTGACCGCCAAGTGGTTCGACGTCATGCGCGACGTCATCGACGAGGAGCGGGCCCCGGTCTACGCGGTCACCCCGGAGCTCGCCGAACGCGTCACCGGCTACCACGTCCACCGCGGAGCCCTCGCCGCGATGCGGCGCCGGCCGCTGCCGGCCGTGGACACCCTCCTCGCCCCCGCGACCGGGGACGTACGCCGGGTGGCCGTGTTCGAGGACATCGTCGACCACGCCAACCTGGGCGCCGCCTTCCGCAACGCCGCGGCCCTCGGCGTCGACGCCGTCCTGCTCACCCCGCGCTGCGCCGACCCGCTGTACCGGCGGGCGGTCAAGGTGTCGATGGGGTCCGTCTTCCACGTCCCCTGGACCCGGCTGGAGTCCTGGCCCGACGACCTCGCGCTGCTCGGCGCGGCCGGGTTCACCACCGCGGCCCTCTGCCTCAGCGACCGCTCGATCACCCTGGACGCACTCGTTGCCCGTGCCCACGAGAAGCTGGCGCTGATCTTCGGTACGGAGGGCGACGGGCTCACGGCCCAGGCGCTCGCCGCGGCCGACGCCCACGTCCGTATCCCGATGGACGCCGGGGTCGACTCCCTCAACGTCGCCGCCGCCTCCGCCGTCGCCTTCTACGCGACCCGCGTCACGCGGCCCTGACCGCGTCCGGCCCCGATCCGTACGCCGGTACCGCGACGCCGTCCCGGACCGGCACCGGCGTACCGCCCATCCCGCGCGCCGGACCCTGGCAACCCTGGGCGGCCGCGATCCCCAGGGCCACCAGCAGCGTCACCACCACGAAGACGACGAGCCGCTGGCGCAGCAGCCGAGGATTGGCGGGCCGCCGCGGGCCGCTCCTGCCCGTCCCCGTGGTCCGGGGACCCGGCCGGGTGCCGGGGCGGCCCTTCGTCCCCGCCCCTCCGGCCGCTCCCGTGGTGTGCGGGCGCTTCCCGGGGCGTGCGCCGCCCCGGGACACCTGCGGCCGAGGCCCGGACCCGCCCGTACGGGGCGCGGCACCCGACCGCGACGGCGCGGGCCGCCTCGCGGACGGGCGGGGCGCGGAGGCGGGCCCGCTCGACCGCCGGGTCTGCTGCTCGGTGTACGGGCCCTCCAGCCGGCCGGTCGGCCGGTCCAGTTCCTGGCCACGGCGCTGCGCGGGAGGCCGCCGCTCATGCAGCCCCTGCGCCTCACGCGCGGCGATCTCCTTGAGCCGCATGGACAGCTGCAGGGTGCTGGGCCGCTCCTCGGGGTCCTTCGCGAGACAGGCCCGGACCAGCGGGGCGAGCGCGTCGTGCACATCGAGGAGATGCGGCTCCTCGTGCACCACGCGGTAGAGCATCACCTCGGAACTGCCGTGCCCGAACGGCGAATCGGCCATCGCCGCGTACGCCAGCGTGGCGCCCAGAGAGAACACGTCCGTGGCCGGTGTCACCGCCGCGCCCCGCACCTGCTCCGGTGCGAGGAAGCCCGGAGAGCCCACGGCGGTACCGACGTGGGTGAGCGTGCTGGCCCCGGTCGCCCAGGCGATCCCGAAGTCGATGATCCGGGGGCCCTTCGGGGAGAGGAGAATGTTCGAAGGCTTCAGGTCCCGGTGGACGACCCCCGCCTCGTGCACCGCCACGAGCCCTTCGGAGAGCGCCGCCCCGACGGAGGCCACCTCGGCCGCCGACAGCGGACCCTCCTCGGCGACCTTGTCGTGCAGCGACGGCCCGGGGACGTACTGGGTCGCGAACCACGGGCGGTCCGCCTCCAGGTCGGCCGCCACCAGACGGGCCGTACACCCGCCGCGGATCCGCCGGGCCGCGGACACCTCGCGGGCGAAGCGCGAACGGAACTCCTGGTCCTCCGCGAGGTCGGGCCGGATCACCTTCAGCGCGACCCGCTGGCCCCTGCGGTCGGAGCCCAGGTAGACGACGCCCATGCCGCCCGCGCCGAGCCGCCGGTGGAGCCTGAACGAGCCGACGACACGCGGGTCCTCGCGCCGGAGCCGCATCATCGCCATCGTCTGCCCATCCCCGCTGCCTGGTCCGCCTGACGAGGCACAGCTTACGTACCCGTGGCGCGGCGCGCTCAGAGGCCGCGCCCTCGCTCCCGGAACGATTGCCGGTGCGCGGTGGGCGGGGTGAGTCGGGGTCAGCGGGGCCCGGGAGTACGGCCGGCCGCGGGCCGGCGTTCTCAAGGCACGGCCGACGGAGGGGTATTGCGTCAGTGACGGTCAGTCAGGCCCAGGACCGTCCGGTACGGGGGGCGCCGGAGGCACGGGCGGGCCCCACTCTCCGGGAGGGGGCCCCGGGGTGGGGACCGCCCCACCCCGGGGCCCCCTGGAGTGAGTGAAGTCACCCTCTTCCACGGCCTCTCACGCCCGGCCCCTTCCGGTCCCGGCAACCCGCCACGGGGAGGACACCCCCCGTACGTCCCCTCCGGGAAGTCCCCAGGGCCGAGCGGTCCGTCTCCACCCAGGGGAGTACGCCCGAGGGAGCCGGCTCATCCTCCGGGAGGCCCGCCAATCGGTACGCGGGCATGACGCCGGGCGGACCCCGTATCCCTAGTGTTGGGGTCAAGCGGCGGGTGCGGAACTCGTCCCCCGAGGCCAGACGCCCGCCGCTCCGGAACGAGTCAGGAGAGGAACCATGGCGGACACGGCTACGCGGACCATGATCCGCACACGGAGCCGCAAGGCGTACGCCTCCTTCGGCGTACGCCCGTCCGGTCGCCGCCACCCGGTGGTGGCGACGGCCATGGTGCTTCCCCTGGCGGCCCTGCTCGTCGTCGTCTTCGGCGGCTGGGACGCAGTGGTCACACAGGCGTCGTCCGTGGGCGTGATGCTGGGGCGCTGAGCGGCGCCCCGGGTCCGGAAGAGCGGTCCGGACCGGGACATCCGGCCAACAACCCCGTGGGGACGGGGGTGCGGCGGACGGCAGCGTTTGTCCGGCCAGCTGGGGAGCTGGCCGGACATCGCGCTGTCCGGGGCCTGTGCGGTCCGGCGCTCCGCGTAGGCTCGTCGCCCGGGCCGGCCGCGCGGCCGGCCGTCCCGCCGCCCGGGGGAGCCGTACCCATGACCACCAGCCCTGCCGTGCGCGCGCTGGGCGACCTCGCGCACCAGGGCGCCCACGCGCCCGCCGCCTGCGACTGCGCACCGCCCGGGGTCCTCGCGGACCGGCCCGACGGCACGGTGGTCCGCAGCGGCCCGGTGGTGGCCAAGGCGCACGCGCCGGACGCGGACGCCCCGGCCCTCACGGCCCGGCTGGCCCTGGCCGCATCGCCCGCACTGGCGGGCATCCTGCTTCCTCCGCTCGCCGTACCACCCACGCCGGACGGCCTCGGGCAGGCCCGCACCCTGGAGGGCCGGACCGTGACGCTCTGGCCCTACGGCGTGCCCGTGGACCCGGCGGACCCCGACGCGGCCCCGTGGGAGGAGACGGCCGTCCTCCTGGCCCGGCTGCACCGCGCCCGGCCCCCGCACCCCCTCCCGCCGATGCGGGGACCGGCGAAGGCGGCCCGAGCCGTCGCCCGTATGCGCGCGGCCCGCGCCCGGACTCCGGGAGGTGCCGCCGCCGGGGGCATCGCGCCCGTGCTGGCGGCCTGGCGAGGACTGCCCGGCTGGGCGCGTGACGAGGCCCCCGCCCCCGCCCACCGGGCCGGCTTCCTCTGCCACGGAGACCTGCACCTCGGCCAGCTCGTCCGGCACCCCGTCCCGGACGGCCCCTGGCTGCTGATCGACGTCGACGACGCGGGGCTGGGCGACCCCGCCTGGGACCTGGCCCGCCCCGCCGCCTGGTACGCCGCCGGACTGCTCGCCCCCGAGGTCTGGCTCCGCTTCCTGGACGCCTACCGCGCCGAGGACGGACCTGCCGTACGCCCCGACGGGGATCCGTGGCCCGAGCTGGACGTCCCCGCGCGAGCCCTCACCGTGCAGACGGCCGCGCTCGCCGTGGCCAAGTCCCTGGCCCAGGACCGGAGTCCGGACGAGGTGGAACAGCTGATGATCGACGCCTGTGCCCGAATCGCGTGCCGGTCGGCCGAGTTGGGCGCCGCGTCCACGTCGTAGGGTGAACCGGCGGACGCCGGGCATGCATTCCGGCGACCTCGAAGCGACGGTGAGGAGCCGACCGATGTTCCAGTGCCCCAAGTGTCACGCCCAGATGCACACGTACAACCGCAACGGTGTCCAGATCGAGCAGTGCAGCGGCTGCCGCGGGATATTCCTCGACTACGGCGAGCTGGAGTCCCTGACCCGCATGGAGTCCCAGTGGGTGCAGCAGGCGCCGCCCGCCCCGCCCGCCCCGCAGGCCTACCCCGCGGCCCCGGCCCCCGCCTGGGGCGCACCGCACCAGGGCGGGCACTACGGCGGCCACCACCGGCACAAGAGTTTCGGCCGGATGCTCTTCTCCTCCTGAGCCCGCCGGAGCCGTGCGCGGGTGCGGGCGGGGGAGCCCCTGGTCCGTACCCGCGCGGACGTCCGCGGAAAGCGCTTCCGTCCATGATCTGGTCATGCGCATGGCCGATGCCTAAAGTGCGGGCCCATGAACTACCTGGACCGGTCCCGCACCGTCGCACCCCCGGGCTGGAGCCGGTGGCTCGTGCCACCCGCCGCGCTCGCCGTGCACCTCTCCATCGGCCAGGCCTACGCCTGGAGCGTCTTCAAACCCCCGCTCGAATCCGCCCTGGACCTCTCGGGCACCGCCAGCGCACTTCCGTTCCAGCTGGGCATCGTCATGCTGGGCCTCTCCGCGGCCTTCGGCGGCACCCTCGTCGAACGCAACGGCCCACGCTGGGCGATGTTCGTCTCCCTGGTCTGCTTCTCCTCCGGCTTCCTCGTCGCCGCCCTCGGCGCGTCCACCGGCCAGTACTGGCTCGTGGTCCTCGGCTACGGCTTCATCGGCGGGATCGGACTCGGCATCGGCTACATCGCGCCCGTGTCCACCCTGATCAAGTGGTTCCCCGACCGGCCCGGCATGGCGACCGGCATCGCCATCATGGGCTTCGGCGGTGGCGCGCTCATCGCCTCCCCCTGGTCGACCGCCATGCTCGACGCCTTCGGCGCCGACCGCTCCGGCATCGCCACCGCCTTCCTCGTCCACGGCGTCGTCTACGCCGCGTTCATGGCGCTCGGCGTCGTCCTCGTACGGGTGCCGCCCGACGGCTGGCTCCCCGCCGGCCGGCAGCCGCACCAGAAGGCCCGCGGGCTCGTCACCACCGCCCAGGTCTCCGCCCGCAACGCCCTGCGCACCCCGCAGTTCTGGTGCCTGTGGGTCGTGCTCTGCATGAACGTCACCGCGGGCATCGGAGTCCTGGAGAAGGCCGCCCCGATGATCACGGACTTCTTCGCCGGAACGTCCGCCGCGGTCAGCACCTCCGCGGCGGCGGGCTTCGTCGCCCTGCTCTCGCTCGCCAACATGGCCGGCCGCATCCTGTGGTCCTCCACCTCGGACCTGATCGGCCGCAAGAACATGTACCGCGTCTACCTCGGTGCCGGAGCGCTCATGTACATCCTGATCGCCCGGCTCGGCAACGACTCCAAGCCCCTCTTCGTCTGCTGCGCGCTGGTGATCCTCTCCTTCTACGGAGGCGGGTTCGCGACCGCACCCGCCTACCTCAAGGACCTCTTCGGCACCTACCAGGTCGGCGCCATCCACGGCCGGCTCCTGACCGCCTGGTCCACCGCCGGGGTACTCGGGCCACTGATCGTCAACCGGTTCGCCGACGCGGGGGAGCGCGCCGGACACAGCGGCCCCAGCCTCTACACGACGTCCCTCACCGTGATGACCGTGCTGCTGGTCGTCGGCTTCGTCGCCAACGAGTGCATCCGCCCGGTCCACGCACGCTTCCACGAGGCGCCGGAAGAAAGGACTCCCCGTGTCCACCAGGACTCGTAAGCCGCTCATGGTGTTCGTCTGGCTCTGGGTCGCCGTGCCGTTCTGCTACGGCCTGTACGAACTCGTCCGCAAAGCCACCCAGCTGTTCACCGGCTGAACCGCCCGACCCGAACACGACGAAGCCCCGGTCATCGGATGACCGGGGCTTCGGACGGTGCGCGATACTGGGATTGAACCAGTGACCTCTTCCGTGTCAGGGAAGCGCTCTCCCGCTGAGCTAATCGCGCAGGTGACCCTGCGTGTACTGCGTGCGCGATACTGGGATTGAACCAGTGACCTCTTCCGTGTCAGGGAAGCGCTCTCCCGCTGAGCTAATCGCGCGGGGATCCTTGCGGACCAGATCCTTCCGGACCAGTGGACGATACTGGGATTGAACCAGTGACCTCTTCCGTGTCAGGGAAGCGCTCTCCCGCTGAGCTAATCGTCCTTGGAGGTGGAGACGGGATTTGAACCCGTGTAGACGGCTTTGCAGGCCGTTGCCTCGCCTCTCGGCCACTCCACCAGGGATGGGAGCTCGGGAAGATCCCCCACCTTCTGCGAGCGGACGACCAGGTTCGAACTGGCGACCTCAACCTTGGCAAGGTTGCGCTCTACCAACTGAGCTACGTCCGCTTGTCTTTCCCGGTCCGCTTGCGCGTCCCGGCGACGTGTTGAACTCTAGCGGATTCCCGGGCCAGCACAAAAACGCGTTTGCGCAGCGTGCTGCGCCCCCGTCGCCCCGCCGCAGGTCACCGGCGGCCGTCCTACACTCGTCCGCGTGCACGACCACGCCCCCATGGCCCGCTTCGGCGGCCTCGTCGCCTCCGGCCTGCAGGACGTCACCAGCGACCCCTCGGCCCTCGAATCGTCCGGCTTCTGGGCCGTGTGCGCCGACTTCGAGGGGCGCCTGACCTGCGCGCGCTTCGCCACCGTACGGGCCGGGCAGGTGCCGCCGCCCGTCCCCGGGGCCTGGCGCGGACCGGCCCCGGGTGACTGGACCTCATCACTCGACGAGGACGCCTACACGGCCGGTGTACGGCGGATCCGTGAACACATCGCGGCCGGCGAGGTCTACCAGGCCAACCTCTGCCGCGTCCTGACCGCGCCGCTGCCCGACGCCGCCGCCGACGTGGACGCCCTCACCGCCCTGCTCGCGCGCGGCAACCCCGCCCCGTACGCCGGGACGATCAGGCTGCCCGCCCACGGGGTGGAGATCGCCACCGCGTCCCCCGAGCTCTTCCTGAGGCGCGACGGCCGCACCGTCGAGTCGGGACCGATCAAGGGCACCGGGCGGACCGAGGACGACCTGCTGGACAAGGACCACGCCGAGAACGTGATGATCGTGGACCTGGTCCGCAACGACCTGGGCCAGGTCTGCGCGACCGGCAGCGTCACCGTTCCCGACCTGTGCGTGGTGGAGAAGCACCCCGGGCTCGTCCACCTCGTCTCCACCGTGCGAGGGCGGCTCGCCGACGGCGTCGGCTGGCCGGAACTGCTCGCCGCCGCCTTCCCGCCCGGCTCCGTGACCGGCGCCCCCAAGTCCAGTGCCCTGCGCGTCATCCGCGCCCTGGAGACCACGCCGCGCGGCCCCTACTGCGGCGGCGTCGGCTGGGTCGACGCCGACCGGCGCACCGCCTCGCTGGCCGTCGGCATACGGACCTTCTGGATCGACCGCACCGGCCCCGCGCCCCTGCTCCGCTTCGGCACCGGGGCCGGGATCACCTGGGGCTCCGACCCCGGCCGCGAATGGGCGGAGACCGAGCTGAAGGCGTCCCGGCTGCTCGCTGTAGCGTCGGGCGCGTACGACCCGGGCGAACCCGGGGACGAGGACACGGAAAGGACCGGGGCATGAGGATCTGGGTCGGCGGCGGACTGCGGGACGCCGATGACGCGCGGGTGTCGGTGCTCGACCACGGACTGACCGTGGGGGACGGCGTCTTCGAGACGGTCAAGGTCACCGAAGGCCGTACCTTCGCCCTCACCCGGCATCTCGACCGGCTGACCCGCTCCGCGCGCGGCCTGGGCCTGCCCGACCCCGACACGGACGAGCTCCGCCGCGCGGTGGCCGCCGTCGTCGAGGCCAACCCCGTGCCGCTCGGCCGGCTGCGGATCACCTGCACCGGCGGCCTCTCCCCGCTCGGCTCCGACCGAGGCGACGCGGGACCGGGTCTGGTCGTCGCCCTCGACGAGGCCGCGCGCCGCCCCGACAGCACGGCCGTGATCACCGTCCCCTGGACCCGCAACGAACGCGGCGCGCTGACCGGCCTGAAGACCACCTCCTACGCCGAGAACGTCGTCGCCCTCGCCCGCGCCCGCGAGCACGGGGCGTCCGAGGCACTGTTCCCCAACACCGTCGGACAGCTCTGCGAGGGCACCGGCTCCAACGTCTTCGTGGTCCTGGACGGCGAGATCCACACGCCCCCGGTCTCCTCCGGCTGCCTCGCCGGCATCACCCGCGCGCTCGCCGCCGCCTGGACCGGCGCCCGGGAGACCGAGCTCCCGCAGGACGTCCTGGAGCGGGCCGACGAGATCTTCCTGACCTCCACACTCCGCGACGTCCAGGCCGTCCACCGGGTCGACGGACGCGAGCTGCCGGGCGCCCCCGGGCCGGTCACGGCGAAGGCCATGCGGATCTTCGACGAGCGCGCGGCGGACGACCTCGATCCGTGACCTGCCGTAATCCGGGTGACAGGCCGCTCCCGGGCGGATAGAAAGCCCTGATGACCACGACACTGCGGCCCTCGGGGCCGATCGACGAAGGCGCCGACGGCGCGCGGGCCCGCACGTACGACGTGTGCGACAACGGGCACCCCGTCGGCGCAGTCGAGATCGGCACCGACCCCCGCTTCGGCCCCACGGCGGCCGTGCTGCGCTCCCTGCGGATCGACGAGGCCCACCGCAGGCGCGGCCGGGGCACGATCGCCGCGCTCGCCGCCGAGGAGGTGCTGCGCGGCTGGGGCTGCACCCAGGTCCGGCTGGAGGCGCCCGCGGACGACCCGGCGGCCCGGGGGCTCGCCGCCGTGCTCGGCTACACCGCGCGCAGCCGGAACATGCTCAAGGACCTCCGCGAGCCCGCGCCCGCACCGCCCGACGGCCTCACCGGACGCCCCATGACCGAGCGGGAGTTCGCCGTCTGGCTGAGCACCGCCGTGGACACGTACGCCCAGGAGTGGACCCGGCGGGGCATCCCCGAGGAGCAGGCCCGGCGCAAGTCGGAACTCGACCACGCCACGCTCCTGCCGCAGGGCCTGGCCACCGAAGGCACGAGCTTCCACGTCCTGGCCGCCGGGGACGACGTGGTCGGCCACGTCTGGGTGGCGCGGGAGACGCAGCGGGGCGAACCGATCGGCTTCGTCTTCGACGTCGAGGTCCGAGAGGACCGGCGCGGCCACGGCCACGGCCGCACGCTGATGCGCCTGGCCGAGGACGTCACCCTCTCGGCGGGCCTGGACCGGCTCGGCCTGCACGTCTTCGAGTCCAACACCCCGGCGCTGCGGCTGTACGAGTCGCTCGGCTACACCACGACCCGGTACCACCTGGCCAAGGCCCTCTGAACGCCAGGCGGTCAGCCCCGTTCCGCCAGCAGCCGGTCGGCGATCTCCTCGATCCGCTCCCGCAGCCCGTCCTGGCTCTTCCCGCCGTCCAGCCGCTCGTCACCGATCACATACGTCGGTGTCCCGGTGACCCCGATCGCCTTTCCCTCGGCCTGGTCCGCGTCGACGATCAGCAGGTGCCGGCCGTCGATCAGCGCCGTGTCGAACTCCTCGGCGTCCAGACCGAGTTCCGCGGCCACCTCGAGCAGCACCGGCTCACCGCCACGGGCGACGGAGTCGGTGCGCGCGAGCACGGCCTCGGCGTACGGCCACCCCTGGCCCTGGACGGCGGCCTCCTCGGCGGCCTGCGCCGCGGCGTAGGCGTGCTTGTGCTTCTCCAGCGGGAAGTGGCGCAGCCGGACCTCCAGCCGGTCGCCGTAGCGGGCGCGCAGGGCGCGGACGTCATGGAGGGCCAGATGGCAGTCGGGGCATTCGAGGTCGCACCAGAGGTCGAGGACGACCGGCGCCGCGGAGGGGGAATCGCTCATGGGGCCCAGTCTTCCAGGCCGGTGGGCGGCTTCCGCACCTGGTCCGACCAGCACCCGGGAACGGGCGAAGCGGACCGCCGGCAGTCCTCAGGGAGGAGCGAGGCCCTGAAAAGCCCCTGATGTCGTCCCGAGCCGTGGCCCCGACGCGGTGAACCGGTGCACGATGGAAGGGACGTTCCCGATGCGCTGGAGGCCCTGATGCTTGCCGAGACCATCTGTTCCGCCGTGTCGGCGGCGGGCCTGGGCATCGCCGCCGTCACCGCGTACCGCAAGCGCTTCCTCACGGCGACCCGGATCGCGGCGTACTCGCTGGTGCCGGTCGGCCTCGTGATGACCGGGGTCGTCGCCTGGGTCTCGGGCATCGTCTTCAAGCCGAGCGTCTGGATCGGCTTCGGGCTGCTGGCCGTGGCCTGGCTGCTCTTCATGACGACGCGGGCCGTGGAACGCAGAGGCGGCACGACGCGCAAGGAGCGCAGGGCCGCCCGGGCGGCCTCCCAGGACACCGCCGTCGCCCCCGGCGCCTCGTCGCCCTCCCTGACGAGCGGGAACCCCGTGCCGGACACCCGGCCGCAGGGCGCGGCGAGGAAGAAGCCGGCCGAGAGCGGGGACGACTTCAGCGACATCGAGGCGATCCTCAAGAAGCACGGCATCTGAGGCCCTGCGAACCGCGCCGCCCCCTCCGGGATGTGAATCGATTCATGTCCGGTGGGGGCGCTGCCGTGCCCCCGTGCGGCGCCGGTATATTCGGACGGGCCGCCGCGATCTTGACGGCGCCCGGAGGGCGTGCCTACCGTCCCGGATCGGATTGAATCAATTCACTCCCCTCTCCGGCGGACGGGCCATGACGCGGCGAACCGCCCGGACGCCGTCCGGACGGCTGGGACACGCCGCGCGGCGGCCGGACGCATCAGTGGGGCAGGGCAAGTGGGGCGTGTGGCAGGAATCAAGGACGTGGCCCGGCGGGCCGGGGTCTCGGTCGGCACGGTCTCCAACGTGATCAACCGTCCCGAGGCGGTGCTGCCGGACACCCGCGCCCGGGTCCTCGCGGCGATCGAGGAGCTCGGCTACGTACGCAGCGAGTCGGCCCGGCAGCTCCGGGCCGGTCGCAGCCGCATCATGGCGCTGCTCGTCCTGGACATGGGCAACCCCTTCTTCGTGGACATCGCCCGCGGCGCCGAACGCGCCGCCCGGGAGGCCGGCCTCGGCGTCATGGTCTGCAACAGCGACCAGAGCCAGGAGGAGGAGGCCGAATACCTCGGCCTCTTCGCCGAGCAGCGGGTCTGCGGCGTCCTGGTCACCCCGGCCGACGCCACCGGCGGCAACCTGGAGGCGTTCGCCCGCCACCGCATCCCCTACGTCCTGGTCGACCGGGTGGCGGCGAGCACCGAGCACTGCGCGGTCTGCGTGGACGACGTACGCGGAGGCATGCTGGCCGTCGGCCACCTCGTCTCGGCGGGCCACCGCTCCGTCGCCTATGTGAGCGGCCCCGACGACCTGTACCAGATCAGGGACCGACGCCAGGGGGCCCTCGCGGCCCTCGCGGAGGCCGGGCTCGGCCCGGAGGCGCTCGTGGAGATCCCCTCCGACCGCCTGGACGTGGCGGCGGGCCGGGACGCCGGAGCCCGGCTGCTCGGCCTCGTCCCGCGGCCCACCGCGGTCTTCTGCGCCAACGACCTGCTGGCCCTCGGCGTCCTCCAGTCCCTGTACGCCGCCGGGGTCCGGGTGCCGCAGGACATCGCCATCGTCGGCTACGACGACATCGAGTTCGCGGCCGCCGCGGCCGTACCTCTGACCTCCGTGCGGCAGCCCGCCACGGTGATGGGCAGGATGGCCGCCGAGATGCTTCTGGAGGAGGCGGACGACACGGGCGGCGTGCACCGGCACCGCAGCGTCGTCCTCCAGCCCGAGCTGGTGGTCCGCGCCTCCAGCTCCGCCCCGCGCGGGCCCGTGCGTCCCACTCCGTGATCCACAGGCCGCACACATGACCGCCCCTCGGACGCCGGAGCGAATCCGCGCAGCCCGGAGAGAGTGAACTCACCGCTAGGACAACGATGTCGGCCATGGGCACAGGCCGGACTGCGTCATGATCGTTCCGAGATGGTGGACACATTCCGGGGCGAGGCCCCCGCACCCCCTGCCGAAGAGCCCCGTGGCTGCCTCTTCGCGCTGTCCCAGCCGCCGCTGATGATCTTCCTGACGGTGGTCGGAAGTCTGCTGCTGATGGCCGCACTGCACGATCTCTTCCTGCTGTGAGCGGGCCGGGGGACGGGCCGGCGCGCCGCTCCGGTCAGCGCGCCGCTTCCCGGCGCCGGGCCCGGTACGCGGCGACGTGGAGCCGGTTGCCGCAGGTGCGGCTGGAGCAGTAACGGCGCGAACGGTTCCGCGACAGGTCGACGAAGGCGTGCCGGCAGTCCGGCGCCTCGCACCGTCGCAGCCTCTCCTGCTCACCGGCCACGACGAAGAAGGCGAGCGCCATGCCGCAGTCCGCCGCGAGGTGGTCCGAGAGCGAGGCGTCCGGTGCGAAGTAGTGCACGTGCCAGTCGTAGCCGTCGTGGTTGGTGAGCTGCGGCGTGGTGCCGGCGGCGGCCACGAGCCGGTTGACGAGCCCGGCGGCGGTGGGCGCGTCCGGAGCGGCGAATATCTCCGCGAACCGGGCGCGTACGTCGCGCACGGCGTACAGGTCCTTCTCGGTGAGGACCCCGACACCGCTGATGTGGTGCCGTTCGGCGAAGCCGTGGAGCGCCTCGATGTCCGCGAGCCCGTCGCCGGGCCCGCCCTCCGGCGCGGTGTTCACCAGATCCACCACCGTGTCGAGGGCGATCCGGGTGTCGTGTGGGATCAGCACGCTTCGCTCCCTGGCCTCCGGCGGGCGGGCGCCCGCCGATGGCGGATGACTCTACTGGCTCGCCGGATCCCCCCACGGCCCGGTGCGGGCCCGGGGCCGCGTGGCGGGCGCCCCCGGGAGGCACTGTGGGAGGCTTCGGGGCCCCAGGAGGCCGCGAGGCGCCCCGACGGGCCGTTCGGCCGGTGCGTGTGGGGTCTGTGCGACGCGAGGGGTGTGCGACACGGGGGTGCGGGCCTGCGGACGCACCGGCGCCGTCGCCGCGGTGGGTTCCGCGGCGACGGCACCGGTGTCCGCCGTATGAGGTTGTCCGCGCGACGCCGTCTCCCCGAGTCGGACGGCGTCCCGCAGCTCTCGGCCTGGCTCAGCTCTCGGCCAGGATGTGCGAGAGCTCCGTATCGAGGTCGAAGTGACGATGCTCGGTGCCGGGCGGGACCGCGGCGTCGGTCCTTTTCAGGAACGACTCCAGGGCCCGTGCCGGGGCCTCGAGCAGTGCTTCGCCCTCCGGGGAGCTCAGCGCGATGCAGACGACGCCTTGGCCGTGACTCCGGGATGGCCAGACGCGGACGTCTCCGGTGCCGGTGGGCCGGTGCAGCCCCTCGGCGAGGAGGTCACGGGCGAAAACCCACTCGACCGTCTCCTCCGCTCCGGTGTGGAAGGTGGCGTGCACGGCATAGGGATCGGCCGTGTCATACCGCAGGCCCGCGGGTACAGGCAGTGAGGACTCGCTCGACACAACGAGGCGCAGGTGCAGCTCGCAGCTGACCGTGGTGTTCATAAGCGCCAGGGCCTTTCGCTCAGTGTGCGCTCGGGGATTCGCACGTCGGCGAAATCGACATGCCACCTACGGTGGCGTTGTAAACCCCTCTGACCTATTTGTGAGGCTTCGGGTCACTCGTCCGGCGGTGTGCTGCTTTGGGGTATGCGTCCATTCCGGTGACGGACGCCGTTCCGGTAGGTTGGGCAGCATGGATGCGGAGAGTGACGAGCGGGGAGAGGTCGCCGTGTCGTCGGCGCCCCGGCCCGCGACGGGGGACGCGCGGTCCGGGGAGCGGGTGCTGGGATCGCGGGCGCCCGCGTACATCAGGTCGTCCCGGGTGCTTCACCTGAGCTGGCAGGTCGGGATCTTCGTGGTCGGCCTCGCGGTCGTGGGCGCGGGCATCGTGATGCTTCCGCTGCCCGGGCCGGGGTGGCTCGTGATCTTCGGAGGCATGGCGATCTGGGCGACCGAGTTCGTCTGGGCGCAGCTCGTGCTGCGCTGGACGAAGCGCAAGGTCACCGAGGCCACCCAGCGCGCCCTCGATCCCAAGGTGCGCCGTCGCAACATCATCCTCACCACCGTGGGACTCGTGATCATCGCGGTGCTGGTGGGGGTCTACGTCTGGAAGTTCGGGATCACCATGCCGTGGAAGATCGAACGGTGACCCGGAGGTGGTCCGGGGGCGCCGCTGACATGGGGTAATGTTTGCGGTGCGCCGGGGCGATTAGCTCAGTGGGAGAGCGCTTCGTTCACACCGAAGAGGTCACTGGTTCGAACCCAGTATCGCCCACCCCGACCGATGGCCGGAAGCTTCGAAAGAAGCTTCCGGCCATCGGTGTTTTCCGTAGGCGCCCACGCCCGGGGCCTCGGCGTCCCGTGGCCCCGTTGCCCGCTCGGGTGTCCGAGCGTGCCGTTCCGCCGTCGGCCCGCTCGCCCGGCGATTTTCGTCCGAACCGTTGACGGGCCCGGTGTCGCTCCCTACTTTGACCCAGCAAGCGCTTTCTAAAACGATTCAATGCGAATGGTGGGGGCGAGCTATGTCTCGGAACAACGGCATGGACCGGCGGCAGCTGCTGAAGCTGGCGGGCCTCTCGGCGGCCGGTCTGGGGCTGACCGCCGCCGGCTGCGGCGCGGGCAGCGGTTCCGGGGGCACGGTCACCATCCGGCACTCCTGGTGGGGGGCCGACGACCGGGCGAAGAAGGTCCAGCAGTGCGTCGCCCTCTTCGAGAAGAAGCACCCGAAGATCAAGGTCAAGACGGACTTCCAGCAGTACGCGGACTTCTGGAAGAAGTTCAACACCCAGGCAGCCGGGGGCAACCCTCCCGACGTCATCCAGAACGCCGTGACCTTCCTGCGCAAGTACGAGGCGAAGAACGTCCTGCTCGACCTCGCCCCCCAGGCCGAGAAGGGCAACCTCGGCCTCGACGGCTTCCGCGCCGGCCTGGAGAAGTTCGCCGAGATCGACGGCAAACTGCTCGGCGTGCCGGTCGGAAGCAACTCGATGGCCCTGGTCATCGACGAGGACGCCTTCGAGAAGGCGGGCGTCACCCCGAAGCTCGGCTGGACCTGGGACGAGTGGTACGCCGGTCTGGAGAAGATCAGGAGCACCCAGAAGCTCGCCGGCGACTCCGGCCCGCACGGGGTGATGTACCTCTACGACATGGTGCTCCGGCAGAACGGCAAGGCGTTCTTCACCGAGGACGGCATGGGCTTCTCGGAGGCCGAACTGCTGCCGTACTGGACCGAGGCGCTCGCACGCGTCAAGGACGGCGTCTACGCGGACCCCAAGAAGATCGAGCAGATCAAGCCCGCCCTGGCGCTCGCCAAGGGCCTGTCCGCAGGCGAGTTCAACTGGGACAACTTCTCCGTACGGTACGGGGCGGAGGGCAAGGGGCGGTACGGCCTCGCGCCCGTGCCCAGCACCGACGGGAAGAGGACCGGCCAGTACCTGGGCTCGCTCATGCTGAGCGGCACGGCCCGCACCAAGCACCCGGCCGAGGTCGCCACCTTCATCGGTTTCATGACCCATGACCCGGAGGTCGCGCGGATCATGGGCTACGACCGGGGAGTCCCCGCCACCACCGCCCAGTTCGAGGCCTACCAGCCCGCGGACGCCCCCAACAAGGCCGTCGCCGCGTACGAGACCGAGATCGCCGACGCCGGGGTCCTGGAGCCGATCACCCCGCACCCGGCCGGCGCCGATGTGATCGAGGCGGCCTTCCTGCGCATCGGCACCGACCTGTCCCTGGGCAAGGCCTCGCCGCAGGACTCGGTGAAGCAGTTCTTCACCGAGGCCGAGACCGCCCTCGCCTCCAACTGAGAGGCCGCGGTGACTCACATCCAGACGTCCCCGGGCACGCTCACGCCCGCGGCCGAGCGGAACGGTCCCGCGGCCGAGGCGCCGCCCGGCGGCCGCGAGCGTACCGGCGGCCGGGAGAACCTGGCCGGCTATCTCTTCATGTCGCCCTGGATCGCCGGCTTCCTGTTCCTGATCGCCGGGCCCATGGTGTTCTCGCTGTACCTCTCGTTCACCGAGTACAACCTGTTCGACGCGCCCCGCTGGATCGGTCTGCGGAACTTCACCGACATGTTCGCCGACCCCCGGTGGCGCCAGTCGGTCAAGGTCACCTCGTGGTACGTACTGATCGGCACCCCCGTCAAGCTGGCCGCGGCCCTCGCCGTCGCCGTGCTGCTCGCCCGGAAGCGGTGGGGCCAGGCCTTCTACCGGGCGGCGTTCTACGCCCCCTCGCTGATCGGCGCGTCCGTGTCGGCGGCCATCGTCTGGCGGGCGCTGTTCTCGGACGGCGCCCTCGTCGACCGTACCCAGAAGGTGTTCGGCGTCGAGGTCGGCGGCTGGATCGGCGACCCCCAGATGATCATCTACGCGCTGGCCGCCCTCACCGTCTGGCAGTTCGGCGCCCCGATGGTCATCTTCCTGGCGGGCCTCAAGCAGGTCCCGCGCGAACTGTACGAGGCGGCCGAGGTGGACGGGGCCGGGCCCTGGCGCAGGTTCTTCCACATCACCCTGCCGATGATCTCGCCCGTGCTGTTCTTCAACGTCCTGCTGGAGACCATCCACTCCTTCCAGATCTTCGGCTCCGCCTACATCGTCAGCAACGGCACCTGCGGCCCGGCCGACGCCACGCTCGTCTACACCTGTTACCTGTACGAACAGGGCTTCGTGAACAGCCGTATGGGCTTCGCCTCCGCCATGGGCTGGCTGCTCCTCGTCACCGTCGGCCTGGTCACCGCCGTCCTGTTCCGGTCCCAGAAGCGCTGGGTGCACTACGAGGAGGGCGGCCGATGAGCCTCCTGGCAACAGCCGTACGACGCCGTGGGCCCGGTGCCCTGGCCTGGCACCTCGGCGCGCTCGTCCTCCTCGCCGTGGTCCTCTACCCGGTGGTGTGGACGATCGGGGCCTCGTTCAAACCCAGCGCGGACATCATCGGTGGCCCGGACCTGTTCCCCGCCGACCCGATCACCGACAACTACGCCCGGCTCACCGAGGGCATCGCCGACATCCCCATCTCCACGTTCTTCCTGAACTCGGCCTACGTCGCCGTCGGTTCGGTCGTCGGCGTGGTGCTCTCCTGCTCGCTGACGGCGTACGCCTTCGCGAAGGTCCGCTTCGCCGGCCGCAACGTCATGTTCGCGGTCATGATCGGCACCCTGCTGCTGCCGTACCACGTACTGATCATCCCGCAGTACGTGCTGTTCCAGAAGCTGGAGCTGATCGACACCTTCACCCCGCTGCTCATCGGCAAGTACCTCGCCACCGACGCCTTCTTCGTCTTCCTGATGGTGCAGTTCATGCGCGGTCTGCCCAGGGAACTCGACGAGGCCGCCCGGCTCGACGGCTGCGGGCACCTGAGGATCTACTGGTCGATCGTCATGCCGCTCTGCCGGCCGGCGCTCATCACCAGCGCGATCTTCACGTTCATCAACGCCTGGAACGACTTCATGGGTCCGCTGCTCTACCTCAACGAGCCGGACAAGTACACCGTCTCCATGGGGCTCAAGATGTTCATCGACCAGGACGCCGTCGCCGACTACGGCGGCATGATCGCCATGTCACTGGTCGCCCTGCTGCCGGTGCTGGCCTTCTTCCTGGCCTTCCAGCGCCATCTGATCGACGGCATGGCCACCTCCGGTCTCAAGGGCTGAGGGGGACGCCGTGCAGAACGATGCCCGTACGAGGGTGGCCCGTCCGCGCTTCATGGACCGCTTCGGCCTGTTCTCCGAGTGCCTGCTCACCGGCGTGTGGATCGCCCTGGCCGCCCTGCCGCTCCTCACCTTCCCCGCAGCCCTCGCCGCCGGGACCCGGCACCTGCGCCGCCACCTGGCGGGGGAGCGCGGCGGCTTCCGCGCCTTCGTCACCGACGCACGCGCGGCGGCACGTGGCGGCTGGCTCGTCGGCGCGTCGGTGGGGGCCGCGGGGGTGCTGCTCCTGACGGACCTGGCGGCCGTACGGGCAGGACTGCCGGGCGGGCCCCTCGTGGGGGCCGTCGGCATCCTCGCCCTCATCGGCCTGCTGGTCGCGGTGGTCCGCGCCGCCGCCCGCTGGGAGCCCGGTGACACCTGGCGGGCGCTGCTGGCCGACGCCGGCCGGTGCACGGTCCGTGACCCGGCCGGTTCCCTGCTGCTCGTCTGCGGCATGGCCGTCGTCGTACTGTCCGGCGCCCTGGTCCTGCCGCTGGCCGTCCCTGTCCTCGGGGCGCTCGCCGCCGCGGCCACCGCCGTCGAAGCCCGCCGGTCCGCCCGCCGACCTGCCGGTGACCGATACGCCTGAGGGCTGTCCCGTATCCCTGGCGGGCGCGCGACGACGGCTACGGCACCTCGCCGCGTCGTCGGAACGCCCGAATACTCCCCCTGAGCTTCGTCTGGGAGGGGCCCATGCGTATGCGGACGTCCTCCCGCCTTGCGACGCACCGCGTCCGACGCCGCACGCCGATCCACCAGGTATTGCGGGACAGCCCTCAGCGCATCCGCCCGAGGCTCTCCCGCACCCGGCGCGCGTCGCGCAGCCGCTGCTCGTACGTCGCTCCGAGCGCGAGCAGCAGCAGCCCGGCGAGCGCCGGGAACGCCCAGCGGGGGAGCGCGTCGAGCACCTGCGCCACATGCGGGGCCAGCTCGTGCAGCGCGTCCAGTGCCAGCACCGAACCGCCCAGCACCAGCGGGGCCTGGAGCCGGCGCCGGGCCCCCACCAGCGTCACCACCAAGGCCGCCACGCCCAGCAGCAGCGGGCGCGCCCAGTGCGGGTCGGGCCAGGCCGTCACGAGGCTCGGCAGCAGCGTCACGGCCAGCCCCGGACCGTACGCCACCCAGGACGAGGCCTCCGGGTCCCCGCGCCGGCGCAGGAAACCGACGCCGCAGGCGACCACCGAGACCGGCAGGGTGTACGCCTCCGGATCCGCCACTCCCGAGGCCCCCAGCCGTACCCACGTCGCCGCCACGAACAGCCCCGCCGCCAGGTACCCCGCACCGGGCCGGCGCTCCGGGCGCAGGGCGGTCGCCGCCGCCAGCACCCCGCACAGCCCCAGCACCAGCGCGAGGTACGGCGCGTCCGGCACCGACAGCCCCACCGCCACCAGCGCGCCGAACGCCCCCGCGATCTCCAGCGACAACGACAACGACAACGACAGCGACAACGGCCGTGACAGCGGCGGTGACGGCGAGAGCGTCGGCGCCGCCGCCCGCAGCCGCAGCCCGAGCCCCACCGTCACCGCCGGGACGGCCAGCACCGCCACAGCGGCCCGGGGCGCGCTCCACCCCAGCGACGCCCCCACCGCCCCGGCCACCACGAGCGCGCACAGCACCGAGGCGACGGCCGCGACCGACCGGACCGCAGCCACCCGCGACCGGACCGCCACCCCGGCGAACAGCACCACCAGAGCACCGAACACCGCGTGCGTGGCGGGCTCGGCGGCCAGCGCCGGCAGCCCCGTACCCACCGCCCCGACCAGCGCGCACCCCAGAGCGGTCCACGCCACAGCGTCCGGCGCCCGCCGCACCGCGACCTCCGACAGCCCCGCCACCAGCAGCAGTCCCACCACCACCGCCACCGCGTACGACGCGTCCACCACGACGGGCAGCACCACGGCCCCCGCCCAGCCCAGCCCCAGCGCCCCGCAACCGGCGGCGGCCCACCAGCCCGTGCGCGGACCGCCCGCCCGGCCCCGGGCCGCGTACGCCGCGCCCAGCAGGGCCGCCGACACCAGCAGCACCACCGGCGCGGGCCCCGCGTCCGGCCATCGCACCGACGCGCCCACGGCGCCCCGTACACCCTCCGGCGCCCCGGACCACACGTCCGTCACCAGCGACGCCGGACCGAACAGCACGGCCGCCACCACGGGCAGCACCACCAGCACCGCGGCCCCCGTCACCGCGACCGAGGCCCCCACCACCCCCCGCACCACCGGGCGGGGGACCGCCCGCAGCCGCACCACCGCCGACAGCGCCGCACCGCACAGCAGGTACACCACGACCGCCCAGCTCCACGGCACACCCGTGCGCAGCACACCGCCCACCCCGGCCACCGCCGAGCCACCCGCCACCACGCCCCCGGTCACGGCCCACTCCCGCGGCGCCCGCCACCCGGCGGACAGCGCCACCACCGCACCGGCCAGCAGCAGCGCCCCCGGCCCCACGGCGGCCACCGCGCCACCCGCCGACAGCGACGTCACCAGACCGATCAGCAGTGCCACCGACCCGGTCACAGCGGCCCCGGACCAGGCGGCGACCCGCACCGCGAGCCGGCCGCCCCACGACGCCACCGCGACGTCCGCCGCTGCCGTCACCAGCAGCGCCCACCCGAAGGCGACCGCGGCCCCGTCGGCGTACCAGGCCCACAGCACCAGCGGGAACTGGCCCGCCACCACCGCCGCGGGCAACGGCAGCCGGAGCCGCCCGAGCCCCAGTCCGTACGCCGCCCACGCCACGGCGAGCACCGCCGACGAAGCCGCCGCGAAGCCCAGGCCGTCCGTGTCCGGCAGCACCGCCGCGTGCAGCGCGTAGGTGTCCAGCACCGTCAGCACCAGCGCGACCGCGGCCAGCGCCTCCGCCGTCGAGGAGAGCCGCCGGCCGAGCAGCGGGGCGGGCGCCACCAGCGCACCGGCCGTCACCGCCGTCAGCACCGCCGAACGGCCCGCGATCCCCATCTCGCCCCAGCTGAACAGGGTGAAGGCGATGGCCGCGACCGCCAGCAGCAGGCCGCCCAGGCCCAGCAGCACGTTCTGCGCACCGCGCGCACCGGTGGCCGGCGCGGCCTGCCGCGGAGGCCCCCAGGCGAACGGGGCCGCGACCGGCCGGAATCCGGGCGGCGGGGGCGACAGCGGCGCGACCGGCGGCCGCAACACGGCGACCAGCCAGGAGCGTCGGCTCAGCAACTGGAGGCGACGGGCGTCCAGCCGGGCCAGTTCACGGTCGAGGAGCGCCAATTCCTCGGCGGGCGGCGGCACATGTTCCATGTACCGGAGTGTGGCGGCGGCCACAGGCGCGTACATGCGCTCGGGTACTCACTTCCACCGCTGAGTAGGCCCCCACCCGCAGACTGGGCCCATGGACTGGAACCACTACCGCTTCACCACTGTCTGGGACCTGCCCGTCGGCCCCGACACCGCCTTCACCGCGCTCGAACACCCCGAGGACTACCCCCGGTGGTGGCCCCAGGTCCGCGCGGTCACCCGCGTCGACGACTCCACCGCGACGGCGCGCTTCCGCTCGTCCCTCCCGTACAGCCTGGTCGTGACCCTCCACCGGCACCGGCGCGACCCGGCCGCGCGGATCCTCGAGGCCGCCATGAGCGGCGACCTCGACGGCTGGGCCCGTTGGACCGTCACCCCGCGCGACGGCGGCAGCCGGATCGTCTACGAGCAGGAGGTCGATGTCCGCACCGCGCTGCTGCGCCGTCTTGCCGTGCCCGGACGGCCCGTCTTCCGCGCCAACCACACCCTGATGATGCGCTCGGGGCGGCGGGGGCTGACGGCGTGGCTCCGAACGGTTTGAACACAGCCCGTCGGGCCCTGTATGGTTCAACCCGTTCCCGGGCGATTAGCTCAGTGGGAGAGCGCTTCGTTCACACCGAAGAGGTCACTGGTTCGAACCCAGTATCGCCCACCCGGGAAGAGCCGGTCCGTCGGCGTCACCGACGGACCGGCTTTCCCGTACCCGCGCCCCTCAGGCCGCCGCGGGCAGTTCCGGACGCAGCGGCCAGGCCGGCTCCGGCGTCTGCGGAACGCCGCTCTTCTCGAACCACGCCTGAGTGCCCCGCGCCTGCGCCGCGTGCCACCGCGCCTGCAAGGTGTGCAGCTCCGCCGGGCTCAGTCGCTCCAGCCGGGCCGAGAACCTTCGGCCCAACGCGCGCACCAGCTCCAGCGAGGCCGCCGCGTCGGCGGCGGCGCCGCGCGTCCCGTCCAGCTCCACGCCGTACAGCTCCAAGAGGTCGTCCAGCGCGCGGCGGCCCTTGCGGTAGCGGTCCAGGTGGCCGTCCAGTACCCGTGGGTCCAGCACGCACAGCGGCTGGTCGCCCAGGTACCCGGCCAGCGACGACGCCCGGTGACGCCTCAGCTCCCGGTCCAGCAGGGTCAGGCCGAACGGTGCGTCCATCACGACGACCGGGCGCCGAACCGCACACTGCTCGGCCAGCGCGCGGGCCAGCTCCTCCATCACCGGGGCGGGCCACCGGCCGTTGCGCTGCAGGTGGTCGTCGGTCAGCCCGTGGATCTCCGTCGCCCCGGCGGGCACCGGGATCCCCGGACTGACCAGCCATCGGGTGACCCGGAACCGTCCACCCGTCGTGTCCTGGATGACGAGGGCGGCCGAAACGATCCGGTCCTCCTCGACGTCCGCGCCTGTCGTCTCCGTGCCGAAAGCGGCCAGTGGGCCGTCGAACCAGTGGATCATCCCCGAACTCCTCGCCCCTGAGCGGCAGATGACGGCATTCCTCTGCCCGGTTCGGTGATACCCGGGCCGTTTGCCCGGTACGCCGCTCACGGGCGCCGTCCTGCGGCGGTGACCCGCGTCACAGGTCCGGACGGCCCGCGGCCGTGCCGCCCGCCCGGCCGCGGGGTGCCCCCGCGCGGGGGCGGGGAGGAGGCGGGCCGGTATCCCTTTCGCGTCGAGGGCCCGTGGCTCGGTACGATTCCTCTTGCGTCCGCGACAGGCGGCGCGCCCCCTCAGTCAGGAGAGACCGGTGTCAGACGTCCGTGTGATCATCCAACGCGATTCCGAGCGGGAAGAGCACGTGGTGACGACGGGCACGACGGCCGCCGAGCTCTTCCCCGGGCAGCGCACCGTCGTCGCCGCACGGGTCGACGGCGAGCTGCGGGACCTCGCGTACGCGCCGAAGGACGGCGAGGTCGTCGAGCCCGTCGAGATCACCTCCGAGGACGGCCTGGACATCCTGCGGCACTCCACCGCGCACGTGATGGCCCAGGCCGTGCAGGAGCTCTTCCCCGAGGCCAAGCTGGGCATCGGCCCGCCGGTCAAGGACGGCTTCTACTACGACTTCGACGTGGAGAGGCCCTTCACGCCCGAGGACCTCAAGGCCGTCGAGAAGAAGATGCAGGAGATCCAGAAGCGCGGTCAGCGCTTCTCGCGCCGCGTCGTCACCGACGAGGCCGCCCGCGCGGAGCTCGCCGACGAGCCGTACAAGCTGGAGCTCATCGGCATCAAGGGCTCCGCGTCCTCGGACGACGGCGCGGACGTCGAGGTGGGCGGCGGCGAGCTGACCATCTACGACAACCTCGACCCCAAGACCGGTGACCTCTGCTGGAAGGACCTCTGCCGAGGCCCGCACCTGCCCACCACCCGGTTCATCCCCGCGTTCAAGCTGATGCGCAACGCGGCGGCGTACTGGCGGGGCAGCGAGAAGAACCCGATGCTCCAGCGCATCTACGGCACCGCCTGGCCCACCAAGGACCAGCTCAAGGCGCACCTGGAGTTCCTGGAGGAGGCCGCCAAGCGCGACCACCGCAAGCTCGGCAACGAGCTGGACCTCTTCTCCTTCCCCGACGAGATCGGCCCCGGCCTCGCGGTCTTCCACCCCAAGGGCGGCGTCATCCGCCGGGCCATGGAGGACTACTCGCGGCGCCGCCACGAGGAGGAGGGCTACGAGTTCGTCTACAGCCCCCACGCGACCAAGGGCAAGCTCTTCGAGAAGTCCGGTCACCTGGACTGGTACGCCGACGGCATGTACCCGCCCATGCAGCTCGACGACGGGGTGGACTACTACCTCAAGCCGATGAACTGCCCGATGCACAACCTGATCTTCGACGCGCGTGGCCGCTCCTACCGCGAACTGCCGCTGCGTCTCTTCGAGTTCGGCACGGTGTACCGGTACGAGAAGTCGGGCGTCGTGCACGGCCTGACCCGCTCGCGCGGCTTCACGCAGGACGACGCGCACATCTACTGCACCCGTGAGCAGATGGCCGAGGAGCTGGACCGGACGCTCACCTTCGTCCTCAACCTCCTGCGCGACTACGGCCTCACCGACTTCTACCTGGAGCTCTCCACCAAGGACCCGGAGAAGTTCGTCGGCTCGGACGAGGCCTGGGAAGAGGCCACCGAGACGCTGCGCCAGGTCGCCGAGAAGCAGGGCCTCCCGCTCGTCCCGGACCCGGGCGGCGCCGCCTTCTACGGCCCGAAGATCTCGGTGCAGTGCAAGGACGCCATCGGCCGCACCTGGCAGATGTCGACCGTGCAGCTCGACTTCAACCTGCCGGAGCGCTTCGACCTGGAGTACACCGGCCCGGACGGCACCAAGCAGCGCCCGGTCATGATCCACCGTGCGCTGTTCGGCTCCATCGAGCGCTTCTTCGCGGTGCTCCTGGAGCACTACGCCGGCGCGTTCCCCGTGTGGCTGGCCCCCGTCCAGGCGGTCGGCATCCCGATCGGCGACACCCACATCCCGTACCTCCAGGAGTTCGCCGCCGAGGCGCGGAAGAAGGGGCTGCGGGTCGAGGTGGACGCCTCCTCGGACCGGATGCAGAAGAAGATCCGCAACCACCAGAAGGCCAAGGTCCCGTTCATGGTCATCGTCGGCGACGACGACATGAACGCGGGCACGGTGTCCTTCCGCCACCGCGACGGATCGCAGGAGAACGGCATCCCCCGCGACGAGGCCATCGCCAAGCTCGTCGACCTGGTGGAGCGCCGCGTCCAGGTCTGACCCGCACCGCGTGAGAGGCCCCCGGAGAGCTACCCGCCCTCCGGGGGCCTCGTGGCGTCCTGCCGGCTGAACACCTGGACCAGCCACGACGAGAACGACCCCGTCACCGCTCCCAGGAGCGCCAGCCCGCACGCCATCAGCCCCGCCGCGATCACCCGCCCCACCGGGGTCACCGGCACCGCGTCGCCGTAGCCCACGGTGGTGAGCGTCGCGCAGGCCCACCACACCGCGTCGCCGAAGGTACGGATCGTGGAGCCCGGGGCGTCGTGCTCCTGCTGGTACACGGCCAGCGAGGCGGAGAAGCCCAGCAGCAGTGCCGAGGTGCCGGCGTACGCCATGACCCGCGCGTACAGGCTGAGCAGCGGCCGTTCCCGGCGCAACTGGAAGCGGGTGTACAGCTGGACCACCCGCAGCGGGCGCAGCGGGGGGAGCAGCAGGACCAGGGTGTCCAGCCAGTGGGTGCGGACGAAGCGCCGGCCCTGGCCGCTGAGCCGGAGCCGTACGCCGTAGTCCGCGGCGAAGAGGAGCCAGGTGGCGGCGACCAGGACGAGGACGACGTCGCGCCAGGGCTGGATGGGGCGCGGGACGAGGACATGCACCGCGTAACCGGCGAGGTAGACCAGGGACGCGACGAGCAGCGGCATCTCCGTGCGGCGTTCCCATTCCGCGAGCCGGTGGGGGACGGGGGCGGTGGGGCGGTCGCTCATGGCGTCAGCATCGCGGTGCGCCGCCGGGGTCGGCCCCGGCGACACGCGCGGCGGAGGCGAAGCAATATGCTGGCGGGCATGACGAGTGAGCCGGAACAGCAGATCGGAGTGGGGACGCCCGACGCGTTCCAGCGCCTGTGGACGCCCCACCGGATGGCGTACATCCAGGGTGAGAACAAGCCGAGCGGGTCGGAGGCCGGCGACGGCTGTCCGTTCTGCGAGATCCCGTCGAAGTCGGACGAGGACGGGCTCGTCGTCGCGCGGGGCGAGAAGGTGTACGCCGTGCTGAACCTGTACCCGTACAACGGCGGGCACCTGATGGTGGTGCCCTACCGGCACGTCGCCGACTACACGGACCTGGACGGCCCGGAGACCGCGGAGCTGGCCGACTTCACCAAGCGTGCGATGGCCGCGTTGCGGGCGGCCTCCGGGGCGCACGGATTCAACATCGGGATGAACCAGGGGGCGTCCGCGGGCGCCGGTATCGCCGCCCACCTGCACCAGCACGTGGTGCCGCGGTGGGGCGGGGACACCAACTTCATGCCGGTGGTCGGTCACACGAAGGTGCTGCCGCAACTGCTGGGGGACACCCGGTCGATGCTGGCCGCGGTGTGGCCGGCCCGGCCGCTCTCCGCCTGAGCGGACTCACGGCGAGGACGTACGGGGTGCCCCGGGGCACCCCGTACGGCGTTCACGCGTCGTAGACGTCGGCCTTCTTCGGTGCCGCGTCCTGGACGGCGCCGCTGAGGGCCATGGAGCGGCTGGTGAAGCGCTCGGTGTCGACCCCGTGCTCCTTGAGCACCTGCATGGCCGCGGAGTGCACGACCCGCAGGACGGGGGTCGCCGTCCGCATGGCGTCGTCCGCCATGAAGCGGTGGCCCCAGGGCTTGGCCGCCCAGGCGTGGCGCAGCCCGAAGGGCTCCGGAAGCGCTATCTTCCCGCCGAGGTAGTCCAGCAGCGGCGGGTACCAGGTCAGCGGGGCGCGCAGGGCGAGCCTGACGACCTCGTTCGCCTTGACCAGGGGCAGGGTGATGGAGCGGGTCTCCCAGAACCTGACGGCCTTCTTGACCGTCTTCGTCTCGGCGGCGGGCTTGGTCAGGAAGAGCGGGTGGACCGGACCCAGCGCATGGCCCGTGACCTCGATGCGCAGGGTCTCGTGGAGCACCGTGACGGTGATCAGCATGGTCAGGACGAGCTGGCCCTCCCAGAGGACGAACTGCACGCCCAGGTAGTGCCGGTCGCCGCTGCCGAACTGCTGGTGGTTGCAGATGCGCTGGATCTCGTGGGGCTTGACCTGGAAGGTCGCGACATCCTCGCCCTCGGGGCGGGAGACCGAGCCGGCGTCCTCCCCGACGGGCGAGACGATCCAGTGCTTCACGGACGGCGGGGTGAAGCCGCCGGTGTTCAGCGGGCCGCGCTCCAGCATCTTGAGCTGGTCGTGGATGGCCCGCACCACGTCCCAGCTGCGGAACTGGTGGATCTCCTTGGACGGGTCCGCCGGGTGCAGCTCCTCGGCGAGATGCCAGCTGCCCCAGCGGGTGCCCATGCCGAGGATGCCCTTGGGGCCCGCGTAGAAGACCGAGTTGGACTGCTGTTCGGCGGAGAGCTTCTCCAGGCTCTGGCGCAGGGCCTCGCGTGACGTCTCGTTGGGATTCTTCGGGGCCGCCTCGGGGATCTTGGCGATGACACCCGATCCGCTGAGCAGTCCTTCCCAGCGGGCCCGCATGTCCTTGGCGGACGCCTCCGCGATCCGTTTGGCGAGCAGCCAGCCGATGACCGGGGCGACGACCGCGGCACGCAGATAGAGCGCGATGAAGCCGGTGAGCGGCATGGCGACCAGGAACAGGACCGAGAGCCCGCCCACGACGAGGAGCAGTACGGTCCCCAGGGCCCGGAAGGCGACGTCCTTGGACTTGTTGAAGGAGTCGCGCAGCCGGAAGGTCAGGACCCACAGGAGGAAGCCGGGCAGGAAGAGGATCCCGAAGACGGCCGTGACCAGGGTGAGCTTGCTGTCCCGGGCCTTGCGGAGCCGGGTGGCGGACAGGCAGTGCTCCACCACGGTCTGGGGGTCGAGGCCGAAGGACTGGATGAGGGCGCCGCGGCCGCCGCCGAGCATGCGCTCCTGGACGGCGCGGGAGAAGGCCTCACCGAGATTCGGCTTGAAGTACTCGGACTTGAACAGCTTGGAGCTGCCCGCCTTCACCTCGGACTTGTGCCATTCGCTGTTGGCCTTGAGGATCTCCGTCACATCGCTGTCGCGATACGCGGCGGAGGCGAGGGCGTTGGTCGCCACCGCCTGTCCGCCCGAACCCTGAAGCGGGATCTGCGCTCCGGGAGAGAAATCGAATCCGTCCATCGCTGCTGTCGCCCCCACTCGCCCGCACGGCCTGCTCCTGCGGCTGTTCCCAACTACCGTGTCTCGCACACCTGCTGAGCTGGGGTCAACAGCGTAGCGTCCGGAACGTGCCACCGCCCGTGATTGGGTGGGCGGGGCACGGCCGGATACGGCCCGCCGGTGGGTACATGTACGGTTCGCCCCGCTATGGAGTGGTACGCGGAGGCGCCCGGCGCGCAGCCGCAGTGCGGTTCCGCGCCCGGCGTACGCCCCGTCGAGGCCGGCCGCGAAGGGCGTGCGCCGCCGTCCGGACCGGCGGGGACGGGGTGCCCCGCCGTGGGACGGCACGGCTCGTGACTACGATGGGCCCGCCGGTGGCCGAAGGGGCCGCGCGGCCCGCCGAACCTCGGGAAGGCCATGCTGAACAAGTACGCGCGTGCATTTTTTACGCGTGTCCTCACACCGTTCGCCGCACTGCTGCTCCGCATCGGGGTCAGCCCCGACGCGGTCACGCTCATCGGTACGGCGGGCGTGATGGCAGGAGCGCTGGTCTTCTTCCCGATGGGGGAGTTCTTCTGGGGCACGATCGTCATCACGGTCTTCGTCTTCTCCGACCTGGTCGACGGGAACATGGCCCGGCAGGCCGGGATCTCCAGCCGGTGGGGCGCGTTCCTGGACTCGACACTCGACCGTGTCGCGGACGGGGCGATCTTCGGGGGCTTCGCGCTCTGGTACGCGGGCGGTGGCGACGACGACGTGCTGTGCGCGGTCGCGATCTTCTGCCTGGCCAGCGGTCAGGTGGTCTCGTACACGAAGGCCCGCGGTGAGTCGATCGGTCTGCCGGTCGCGGTCAACGGGCTGGTTGAGCGAGCCGAGCGGCTGGTGATCTCGCTGGTGGCCGCCGGACTCGCCGGGCTGCACGCCTTCGGGGTGCCCGGCATCCAGATCCTGCTGCCGATCGCCCTGTGGATCGTCGCCGCGGGCAGCCTGGTCACCCTGGTCCAGCGTGTCGTGACCGTGCGCAGGGAGTCGGCCGAGGCCGACGCCGCGGCGGCGGAGCAAGGGAGCGAGGCCGCCCAGTGAGCGACGGTGGGGCGGGGGAACCGGGCCGCGGTGCCGGTGACGGCGGGTCCGGTCTGAAGGACCGGCTGAGCGACGGGCTGTACGGGCTCGGCTGGGGCGCCGTGAAGACGCTGCCCGAACCGGTGGCCGAGGCGCTCTTCCGCACCCTGGCCGACCAGGTGTGGAAGCGGCGCGGGAAGTCCGTGCTGCGACTGGAGTCGAACCTGGCCCGGGTGGTCCCCGACGCGGACGCCGCGCGTCTCGCACAGCTGTCGAAGGCCGGGATGCGCTCCTACATGCGCTACTGGATGGAGTCGTTCCGGCTGCCGACCTGGTCCCCGCAGCGGATCAAGGCGTCGGCGAAGGTCCACGACGTCCACCTCCTCACCGAAGGGCTGGACGCCGGACGCGGGGTCGTCCTGGCCCTCCCGCACCTGGGGAACTGGGACCTCGCGGGAGCCTGGGTCACCACCGCTCTGGAGGTGCCCTTCACCACGGTCGCCGAGCGGCTCAGGCCTGAGTCCCTGTACGACCGGTTCGTGGCCTACCGGCAGGGGCTCGGCATGGAGGTCCTGCCGCACGACGGAGGGGCCGCGTTCGGGAAGCTGGCCCGGCGGCTGCGTTCGGGCGGACTGGTCTGCCTGGTCGCCGACCGGGACCTGTCGGCCTCCGGGGTCGAGGTGCGGTTCTTCGGCGACACCGCGCGGATGCCGGCCGGACCGGCGCTGCTGGCCCAGCAGACCGGCGCGCTGCTGCTGCCGGCCACACTCTGGTACGACGGCACCTCCGTGATGCAGGCCCGGGTCCATCCGCCGATCCCCGTCCCGGAGTCAGGCACCCGGCGGGAGAAGACGTCCTCCATGACACAGGCGCTGGCCGACGCCTTCGCCGCCGGGATCGCCGAACATCCGGAGGACTGGCACATGCTGCAACGGCTCTGGCTCTCCGATCTGGAACCCCGAGGGGAAACGCCGTGAAGATCGGCATCGTCTGCCCGTACTCCTGGGACGTACCGGGCGGAGTGCAGTTCCACATCCGGGACCTGGCCGAACACCTGATCCGGCTGGGGAACGACGTCTCGGTGCTGGCGCCCGCCGACGACGAGACGCCGCTGCCGCCGTACGTGGTGTCGGCGGGGCGGGCCGTGCCCGTGCCGTACAACGGGTCGGTGGCCCGGCTGAACTTCGGGTTCCTGTCCGCCGCGCGGGTGCGGCGCTGGCTGCACGACGGCACCTTCGACGTCATCCACATCCACGAGCCGACCTCACCGTCGCTCGGTCTGCTGACCTGCTGGGCGGCGCGGGGGCCGATCGTCGCCACGTTTCACACCTCGAACCCCCGTTCCCGGGCGATGATCGCCGCGTATCCGATCCTCCAGCCCGCCCTGGAGAAGATCAGCGCGCGGATCGCCGTCAGCGAGTACGCGCGGCGCACCCTGGTCGAGCACCTCGGCGGGGACGCGGTGGTCATCCCCAACGGCGTGGACGTGGACTTCTTCGCCCGTGCCGAGCCGAAGGCCGAGTGGCAGGGCGGCACGCTCGGCTTCATCGGGCGCATCGACGAGCCCCGCAAGGGGCTGCCCGTCCTGATGAGGGCGCTCCCCGCGATCCTCGCCGCGTGCCCGGAGACCCGGCTGCTGGTCGCGGGCCGCGGTGACGAGGAGGAGGCGGTCGCCTCGCTGCCGAAGGAGATGCGGCAGCGCGTCGAGTTCCTCGGCATGGTCAGCGACGAGGACAAGGCGCGGCTGCTGCGCAGCGTCGACGTGTACGTCGCGCCGAACACCGGCGGCGAGAGCTTCGGCATCATCCTGGTCGAGGCCCTGTCGGCGGGTGCCCCGGTGCTCGCCAGCGACCTGGACGCCTTCGGCCAGGTGCTGGACCACGGCGCCGCCGGCGACCTCTTCGCCAACGAGGACGCCGACGCGCTGGCCGCGGCGGCGATCCGGCTCCTGGGCGACCCGGAACGGCGGGAGGGACTGCGCGTGCGCGGCAGCGCGCACGTACGCCGGTTCGACTGGTCGACGGTCGGGGCGGACATCCTGGCGGTGTACGAGACGGTGACGGACGGGGCGGCGGCGGTCGACACCGACGAACGGCCGGGGCTGCGGTCGCGGTTCGGGCTGGCCGCGCGGGACTGAGCTCCCGGGCCGGCCGTCGTGCGACCACCAGGACGCGGTGTCGCCTGCCCCGCGCCCCGGGGGGAAGGGGTGCGTGCCCCGGGCCCCGGACGGCGCCGGTAGCCTCGGCGCGTGATCGAAACCCTCGTCTGGATCGCCGTCGCGCTCTTCGCGATCGGCCTGTACCTCAGCTGGACCGCCGGCCGGCTCGACCGGCTCCACGCCCGTATCGACGCGGCACGCGCGGCCCTCGACGCCCAGCTGCTGCGCCGCGCGTCGGTCACCCAGGAACTGGCCACCTCCGGCGTCCTGGATCCCGCGGCGTCGATCGTGCTGTACGAGGCGGCGCACGCGGCCCGGCAGGCCGAGGAGGAGCAGCGTGAGGTCGCCGAGAGCGAGCTGAGCACCGCGCTGCGGGCCGTGTTCGGCGAGAGCGCCCAGGTGGAGGCGGTGAAGGAGTACCCCGGCGGGGAGGACGCGGCGGGTGAACTGGCCGCCGCCGTACGCCGCGTACCGATGGCCCGGCGCTTCCACAACGACGCGGTGCGGGCCGCCCGGGCGCTGCGCCGGCACCGGACGGTACGGCTGTTCCGGCTCGCCGGGCACGCGCCGTTCCCGCTGGCCTTCGAGATGGACGACGAGCCGCCGGTGGCCCTGGCGGCCCGGCCCGTCAGCTGACCGGCCCGTCAGCTGACCGGCCCGTCAGCTGACCGGCCCGTCCGGGAGGCGGACGGCGGCGGGGAAAACGATCCACGGGCTCCTCATTGGCCCTTGCTGTGGACCGGTCCGGGGGCGTTTCCTCAGGACCGCAGCATCCAGCGTCTTTCCACCCCAGTGAGGTCCCGTGTCCACGCTTCCCAGCACCCCGCAGTCCGCCCCGGCCACCGGCACCGCCCGCGTGAAGCGCGGCATGGCCGAGCAGCTCAAGGGCGGCGTCATCATGGACGTCGTCAACGCCGAGCAGGCGAAGATCGCCGAGGACGCGGGCGCCGTGGCCGTCATGGCCCTGGAGCGGGTGCCGGCCGACATCCGCAAGGACGGCGGGGTCGCCCGGATGTCCGACCCGAACATGATCGAGGAGATCATCGGGGCCGTCTCCATCCCGGTCATGGCCAAGTCGCGGATCGGCCACTTCGTCGAGGCCCAGGTCCTCCAGGCGCTCGGCGTCGACTACATCGACGAGTCCGAGGTCCTCACCCCGGCCGACGAGGTCAACCACAGCGACAAGTTCGCCTTCACCACCCCCTTCGTCTGCGGCGCCACCAACCTCGGCGAGGCCCTGCGCCGCATCGCCGAGGGCGCCGCGATGATCCGCTCGAAGGGCGAGGCCGGGACGGGCAACGTCGTCGAGGCCGTCCGTCACCTGCGCCGGATCAGGGGTGAGGTCGCCCGGCTGCGCGGCTACGACAACAACGAGCTGTACGCCGCGGCCAAGGACCTCCGTGCCCCGTACGAGCTGGTCAAGGAGGTCGCCGAGCTCGGCAAGCTGCCCGTCGTCCTCTTCTCGGCCGGCGGCGTCGCCACCCCCGCCGACGCGGCGCTGATGCGCCAGCTCGGCGCCGAGGGCGTCTTCGTGGGCTCGGGCATCTTCAAGTCCGGCGACCCCGCCAGGCGCGCCGCGGCCATCGTCAAGGCCACCACCTTCTACGACGACCCGAAGGTCATCGCCGACGCCTCCCGCAACCTCGGCGAGGCCATGGTCGGCATCGACTGCGACACGCTGCCCGAGGGCGAGCGCTACGCCAACCGCGGCTGGTAGCCCCCGATGACCGGCACCCCTGTCATCGGCGTCCTGGCACTCCAGGGCGACGTACGGGAGCACCTGACCGCCCTGGCCTCGGCCGGTGCCGAGGCCAGGGCGGTCAGGCGGCCCGAGGAGCTCGCCCGGGTCGACGGGCTGGTCCTGCCCGGCGGCGAGTCCACCACGATGTCCAAACTGGCCGTGCTCTTCGGCATGATGGAGCCGCTCCGTGAGCGGGTCGCGGCCGGGATGCCGGTCTACGGCACCTGCGCCGGGATGATCCTGCTCGCCGACAAGATCCTCGACCCGCGCTCGGGCCAGGAGACCGTCCAAGGCATCGACATGATCGTGCGCCGCAACGCCTTCGGACGGCAGAACGAGTCCTTCGAGGCCGCCGTCGCCATCACCTCGGTGCCCGGCGGGCCGGTGGAGGGCGTCTTCATCCGGGCCCCCTGGGTGGAGTCGGTGGGCGCCGGGGTGGAGGTGCTCGCGGAGCACGGCGGGCACATCGTCGCCGTACGCCAGGACAACGCGCTGGCGACCTCGTTCCACCCCGAGCTGACCGGGGACCACCGGGTGCACGGCCTCTTCGCCGACATGGTGCGCGCCGTGGGCTGACTCGATCCCGGTAGGATCTCTCGGGTTCGGATCGATTTTGGTGACGCGAAGGAGAAGGCAGATGTCCGGCCACTCTAAATGGGCTACGACGAAGCACAAGAAGGCCGTGATCGACGCCAAGCGCGGCAAGCTCTTCGCGAAGATGATCAAGAACATCGAGGTCGCGGCCCGCACGGGCGGCGCGGACGTGTCCGGTAACCCGACCCTCTTCGACGCCATCCAGAAGGCCAAGAAGAGCTCGGTCCCGAACAAGAACATCGATTCGGCGGTCAAGCGCGGTGCCGGCCTCGAAGCCGGTGGCGCCGACTACGAGACGATCATGTACGAGGGTTACGGCCCGAACGGTGTCGCGGTGCTCATCGAGTGCCTCACCGACAACCGCAACCGCGCCGCGTCCGACGTCCGGGTCGCCATGACCCGCAACGGCGGTTCGATGGCCGACCCGGGCTCGGTCTCCTACCTGTTCAACCGCAAGGGCGTCGTGATCGTCCCCAAGGGCGAGCTGTCCGAGGACGACGTCCTGGGCGCGGTCCTCGACGCGGGCGCCGAGGAGGTCAACGACCTCGGCGACACCTTCGAGGTGCTCAGCGAGGCCACCGACATGGTCGCGGTCCGCACCGCGCTGCAGGACGCCGGCATCGACTACGACTCGGCCGAGGCCAACTTCGTCCCGACCATGCAGGTCGAGCTGGACGAAGAGGGCGCGCGGAAGATCTTCAAGCTGATCGACGCGCTGGAGGACAGCGACGACGTGCAGAACGTCTTCGCCAACTTCGACGTGTCCGACGAGGTCATGGAGAAGGTCGACGCCTGAGACGCGGCGTACGGCACGGCGGCGGGCCGGCGGGGACACACCCCGCCGGCCCGCCGCATTGTCGGTGCGAGCCGATAGCCTGCCGGAACAGGTGACCGAACGGTACGGGCAGTGAGGACGAGGGGGAGCCATGCGGGTGCTCGGCGTGGACCCGGGGCTGACCCGGTGCGGTGTCGGAGTCGTCGAGGGCGTGGCGGGACGCCCGTTGACCATGGTCGGCGTCGGCGTGGTGCGCACCCCGTCCGACGCCGAGCTCGGCCACCGGCTGGTCGCCGTCGAACGGGGCATCGAGCAGTGGCTCGACGAACACCGGCCCGAATTCGTCGCGGTGGAGCGCGTGTTCAGCCAGCACAACGTGAGCACGGTGATGGGCACCGCCCAGGCCAGCGCCGTCGCCATGCTCTGCGCGGCGCGCCGCGGCATCCCGGTCGCCCTGCACACCCCCAGCGAGGTCAAGGCCGCCGTCACCGGCTCCGGACGCGCCGACAAGGCCCAGGTCGGGGCCATGGTGACCCGGCTGCTCCGGCTCGACGCCCCACCGAAGCCGGCCGACGCCGCCGACGCGCTGGCCCTCGCCATCTGCCACATCTGGCGCGCGCCCGCGCAGAACCGACTGCAGCGGGCCGTCGCCGCACACCGCACGCTGAAAGGCCGCACCGCATGATCGCCTTCGTCTCCGGCCCGGTGGCCGCCCTCACCCCGAACACGGCCGTGATCGAGGTCGGCGGCATCGGGATGGCTCTCCAGTGCACCCCGGGCACCCTCTCCGGGCTGCGCGTCGGCCAGGAGGCCAGGCTCGCCGCCTCCCTCGTGGTACGCGAGGACTCGCTCACCCTGTACGGCTTCGCCGACGACGACGAGCGGCAGGTCTTCGAACTGCTCCAGACCGCCAGCGGTGTCGGCCCGCGGCTCGCCCAGGCCATGCTCGCCACGCACAGCCCCGACGCCCTGCGGATCGCCGTCGCCACGGGCGACGAGAAGGCGCTCACCGCCGTGTCGGGCATCGGCAAGAAGGGCGCCCAGAAGCTCCTCCTGGAACTCAAGGACCGGCTCGGCGAGCCGGTCGGCGCGCACATCGGTCAGCAGGGCATCGGCACGGCCGTCAGCTCCTCCTGGCGCGACCAGCTGCAAGCCGCCCTGATCGGCCTCGGCTACGCCACCCGCGAGGCCGACGAGGCGGTGTCCGCGGTGACACCGCAGGCCGAGGCGGCCGTCGCCGACGGCGCACAGCCGCCCGTGCCGCAGCTGCTGCGCGCCGCACTGCAGAGCCTCAACCGGGCACGCTGACCCGACCGCGCACGCTGATCCAGGGGCCCGAAGCCCCGTACGCCGGCCGGGACACCGCACGGCCGGGCACCGAAACACCCGAGGCGGGACACGAGATGAACTGGGACGAGACCGGGCCCGACACCGGCGAGCTGACCGACGAGCGGTTCCACGACCGCCTGGTCGACGGTGGGGCCGACGGCGAGGACACCGCGGTCGAGGCCGCCCTGCGCCCGAAGGACCTGGGCGAATTCATCGGCCAGGAGAAGGTCCGCGAACAGCTCGACCTGGTCCTCAAGGCCGCCCTGGCCCGCGGCGCCACCGCCGACCACGTCCTGCTCTCCGGCGCCCCCGGCCTCGGCAAGACCACCCTCTCCATGATCATCGCCGCCGAGATGAACGCCCCGATCAGGATCACCTCCGGCCCCGCCATCCAGCACGCCGGAGACCTCGCGGCGATCCTCTCCTCCCTCCAGGAGGGCGAGGTGCTCTTCCTGGACGAGATCCACCGCATGTCCCGGCCCGCCGAGGAGATGCTCTACATGGCGATGGAGGACTTCCGGGTCGACGTCATCGTCGGCAAGGGCCCCGGCGCGACCGCCATCCCGCTGGAACTCCCGCCGTTCACCCTCGTCGGCGCCACCACCAGGGCCGGACTGCTGCCGCCCCCGCTGCGCGACCGGTTCGGTTTCACCGCCCACATGGAGTTCTACGCCCCCACCGAACTGGAACGGGTGGTCCATCGCTCGGCCGGCCTCCTCGACGTGGCCATAGACACCGACGGCGCCGCCGAGATCGCCGGACGCTCCCGCGGCACGCCCCGCATCGCCAACCGGCTGCTGCGCCGCGTCCGCGACTACGCCCAGGTCAAGGCCGAGGGCCGGATCGACCGGGAGATCGCGGCCGCCGCCCTGCGGGTCTACGAGGTCGACGAACGGGGCCTGGACCGGCTGGACCGGGGGGTGCTCGAAGCCCTGCTGAAGCTCTTCGGCGGCGGCCCCGTCGGCCTGTCCACCCTCGCGGTCGCGGTGGGGGAGGAGCGCGAGACGGTCGAGGAGGTCGCCGAGCCCTTCCTCGTACGGGAAGGCCTGCTGGCCAGGACGCCGCGCGGCCGGGTCGCCACCCCCGCCGCCTGGGCCCACCTGGGGCTCGTACCGCCGCAGCACGCCGCAAAGGGACAACAGGGCCTGTTCGGGGCGTGATGCGTCACAGGTTTTCCCGAAGGGGAACCAGGGTGTCATGCTGGGCGTTGTTCCAATGATGCGGACTCGCTTAGACTCCGCCGATGCCGCCCGTACAGAGGGCCGGTGTACCCACCCCCGTAGTCCAGGCCGCATTCCAGCGCGGTCGTGCGAAGGAAGTACCGTCCCGTGAGTATCGTGACCCTCCTCCCCTTCATCGTGCTCATCGGGGCCATGTTCCTGATGACCCGGTCCGCCAAGAAGAAGCAGCAGGCGGCTGCGCAGATGCGCGACGACATGCAGCCCGGCACCGGCGTCCGCACGATCGGAGGCATGTACGCCACCGTCAAGGAGATCCAGCACGACACGGTCCTCCTCGAGGTGGCGCCCGGCGTCCACGCCGTCTACGCGAAGAACGCCATCGGCGCGGTGCTCGACGACGCGGAGTACAACCGCATCGTCCACGGTGACGACGACCTGGGCGTCGAGGGCACGGTCGTGCCCGACGACGCCTCCTCGCTCACCTCCGGGCAGGCGGACGACACGGCCGACGACGCGGACGACGCGAAGATCGACCTGGGCAAGAAGGCCGAGGAGGACGTCGCTCCGAAGGAGGTCGAGGCCAAGGACGCCAAGGCCGACGGCGAGAGCGACGCCAAGTAGTTCCACGATCCAGGGACGCCGGGCACCCACAGGTGTCCGGCGTCCCGCGGGCCGTGAGGTCTTCTGCGGGGCGGGGTCCCCACACCACTTCATGGCCGCTCGGGCGCGTACCCGGCGCGGGGCGGTTGGACAGGGAGAAACGAGAAGGTGGCAGCACCGAAGAAGGGCAAAGGGCGCGCCGGCGGTCAGAGCAGGCCGGGGCGTGCCCTGGCTCTGATCCTGATCGCCATGGTCGCGCTCACCGGCGGGATGTTCTTGTCGGGCCACACCACGCCTCGGCTTGGTATCGACCTGGCGGGCGGGACCTCGATCACGCTCCAGGCCAAGAACCAGCCCGGTAAGCCGAACGCCATCAACAAGACCAACATGGACACCGCGGTCAGCATCATCGAACGCCGTGTCAACGGTCTCGGCGTCTCCGAGGCGGAGGTTCAGACCCAGGGCGATCGCAACATCATCGTCAACATCCCCAAGGGGACGAACTCCAAACAGGCCCAGGAGCAGGTCGGCACGACGGCCCAGCTGTACTTCCGGCCCGTGCTCACGGTGGCCGACGGGGCGCCGACGCCCGCCGGGTCCGAGAGCCCTTCGGCGACCGGCTCCGACAAGCCGACCGCGACGCCCAGCGCGGAGAAGAGCGCCGACGAGACGGCCTCCGGCTCCGAGACCACGCCCTCGCCGAGCTCCACCACCCAGGGCCGTGCGGTCACCGGCGCGCTGAAGGCGGACGCCACCCCGACCCCCGGCGCCTCCGACGAGGCGGCCGACACCCCCGCGGCGACGGAGACCCCCGACGCGGCGACCGCGGCGCTGGAGAAGAAGTTCACGGAGCTCGACTGCTCCGACGCGGCCGCCCGCGCGACCGCCGGTGACGGCGTCAAGCCCGAGGACCCCACGGTCGCGTGCAGCTCCGAGGGTGACGCCAAGTACCTCCTCGGCCCGTCCGAGGTGTCCGGCACGGACGTCGACGACGCCAAGGCGCAGTTCGACCAGCAGCGCGGCATCTGGCTCGTCTCCATGGAGTTCACCAGCAAGGGCTCCAAGAAGTTCCAGGCGATCACCAAGAAGCTGTCCGCCCAGCAGTCCCCGCAGAACCAGTTCGCCATCTCCCTGGACGGCGAGGTCGTCTCCGCCCCCCAGGTGAACGAGACCCTCAGCGGCAGCGCCGAGATCTCCGGCAGCTTCAACCAGCAGTCCGCCGAGGACCTGGCCAACGTGCTCTCGTACGGGGCGCTGCCGCTCTCCTTCCAGGAGCAGAGCGTCACCACCGTCAGCGCCGCCCTCGGTGGCGACCAGCTGAAGGCCGGTCTCATCGCCGGCGCCATCGGCCTGGCCCTCGTCGTGATCTACCTGGTGGCCTACTACCGCGGTCTGGCGCTCATCGCGCTGCTCAGCCTCGCCGCCTCCGGTGTGCTGTCCTACACGATCATGGCGCTGCTCGGCCCGGCTATCGGCTTCGCCCTGAACCTGCCCGCGGTCTGCGGAGCGATCGTGGCGATCGGTATCACCGCGGACTCCTTCATCGTGTACTTCGAACGTGTACGGGACGAGATCCGCGAGGGCCGCACGCTGCGCCCGGCGATCGAGCGGGGCTGGCCGCGTGCCCGCCGCACGATCCTGGTCTCCGACTTCGTGTCGTTCCTCGCCGCCGCGGTGCTCTTCCTGGTCACCGTCGGCAAGGTCCAGGGCTTCGCTTTCACGCTCGGCCTGACCACGCTGCTCGACGTCGTCGTGGTGTTCCTGTTCACCAAGCCCGTCCTGACGATGATGGGCGGCACGAAGTTCTTCTCGAGCGGTCACCCCTGGTCCGGTCTGGACCCGAAGCGGCTCGGTGCCAAGCCGCCGCTGCGTCGCTCGCGCCGTGTCAACGCCCCCATCGACCACCCGAAGGAGGCGTGAGATGTCGCGACTCGGCAATCTCGGCGCCCGGCTCTACCGCGGTGAGGTCGGATACGACTTCATCGGCAAGCGCAAGATCTGGTACGGCGTCTCGATCCTGATCACCATCACGGCCATCGTCGGCCTGGCGGTCAGCGGCCTCAACATGGGCATCGAGTTCAAGGGCGGCGCGGTCTTCACGACCGACGAGAAGCCCAAGGTCTCCGTCTCCCAGGCACACGAGAGCGCGGTCGAGGCCTCCGGCCACGAGGCGATCGTCCAGGAGCTGGGCGACGGCAACCTGCGCATCCAGATCACCGAGGTCGACACGGCCAAGGCCAACGAGGTCAAGACGCAGCTCTCCGACGACCTGGGCATCCCCGAGTCGAAGATCAACGCGGACCTGGTCGGCCCCAGCTGGGGTGAGCAGATCGCCAACAAGGCCTGGACCGGCCTCGGCATCTTCATGGTCCTCGTCGTCGTCTACCTGGCGATCGCCTTCGAGTGGCGCATGGCCATCGCGGCCCTCGTCGCGCTGATCCACGACATCACCATCACCGTCGGCGTCTACGCGCTCGTCGGCTTCGAGGTCACCCCGGGCACCGTCATCGGTCTGCTGACGATCCTCGGTTACTCCCTGTACGACACGGTCGTGGTCTTCGACAGTCTCAAGGAGAGCACGGTCTCGATCACCAAGCAGACCCGCTGGACCTACAGCGAGATCGCCAACCGGTCCATCAACGGCACGCTGGTGCGCTCCATCAACACCACCGTCGTGGCGCTGCTGCCGGTCGCCGGCCTGCTGTTCATCGGGGGCGGTGTGCTCGGCGCGGGCATGCTGAACGACATCTCGCTGTCGCTCTTCGTCGGCCTCGCCGCCGGTGCGTACTCCTCGATCTTCATCGCCACCCCGCTGGTCGCCGACCTCAAGGAACGCGAACCGCAGATGAAGGCGCTGAAGAAGCGGATCCTCGCCAAGCGGGCCGCCGCCGCGGCCAAGGGCGAGAGCGCCGAGGACGAGCAGGACGACGCGCGGGACCTTGACGAGGGCCCCGAGACCGCGGGAGCCGTCGTCGGGCAGCGCGGCCGTCCCCGTGGCCACGGCCGGACGCCGGGGAACCGCCGATGAACACCGCCACCAGCGAGGCGACCCGGGAGCTGCTCCTCAGCAGGATCCGGGACGTGCCGGACTACCCGAAGCCCGGAGTGCTGTTCAAGGACATCACCCCGCTGCTCGCGGACCCGGTCGCCTTCGGCGCGCTCACCGACCTCTTCGTGGAGCTGTGCGCCCGGCACGGCGCCACGAAGGTCGTCGGCCTGGAGGCACGCGGCTTCATCCTGGCCGCCCCGGTCGCCGTACGGGCCGGGCTCGGCTTCGTACCGGTCCGCAAGGCCGGGAAGCTGCCCGGCGCGACGCTCGGACAGGCGTACGAGCTGGAGTACGGCACCGCCGAGGTCGAGATCCACGCCGAGGACCTGTCCGCCGACGACCGGGTCATGGTCATCGACGACGTCCTGGCCACCGGCGGCACCGCGCAGGCGTCGCTGGAACTGATCCGGCGCACCGGCGCCCAGGTCGCCGGGGTGTCAGTGCTCATGGAGCTCGGCTTCCTGTCCGGCCGCGAGCGGATCCGCTCCGCGCTGGCGGGAGCCCCGCTGGAAGCGGTGATCACGCTCTGAGCGTCCCTCCGCCCGGTGAGGCGGACAGGACGGTGTGAGGACGGCCCAGGACGGGCACCCGGGGAACACCTGGGTGCCCGTCCTGCGTTGTCAGGTGATCCGGCGTCCCACCGTCCCCGGGCGAGGACCGGCCGGGGGATCGATACCATGGGCTTTCCGGGTAGCCCGGATCCGCACGAGGAGCGCTCTTGCCAGACGAGGCCCGTCCAGTCGCCGCCGCGCAGCCCGACAAGCCCGCGGTGGCTCCCGCCACGCCCGAGAAGGCGCAGCCCGCCCCGGCGGGCGACACCGCGGCGCGCGAGCCCGCGGACGGCCTGGCCCCCGAGGCCGCCTCCACCCACGCCGCGCAGCCGACGCCGCCCCCCGGGCCCGGCGCGGACCCGGCGCGGCCCGCAGCGGAGACGTCCACCCCCGAGGCCGACGCCCAGGGCGCCGCCGCCCCGGAGAGCGCCACGGCGGGGCCCAAGCCCCCGGCGCCCGCCCCGGCCGTCCAGCCCGCTCCGCCCACCGCCCAGCCCGCCGTACCGGCGGTGGCGCCGAGATCGCCCGCGCCGAAGCCTCCGGCCCCGGCCCCCGCGCCGACCGTACGCTCCGGCGGCTCCTCCAGCCGCGTCCGGGCCCGTCTGGCCCGCCTCGGCGTCCAGCGCTCCAGCCCGTACAACCCGGTCCTGGAACCGCTGCTGCGGACCGTCCGCGGCAACGACCCCAAGATCGAGAGCGCGACCCTCCGCCAGATCGAGCGCGCCTACCAGGTCGCCGAGCGCTGGCACCGCGGCCAGAAGCGCAAGAGCGGCGACCCGTACATCACCCACCCGCTCGCCGTCACCACGATCCTCGCCGAGCTCGGCATGGACCCGGCGACCCTGATGGCCGGGCTGCTGCACGACACGGTCGAGGACACCGAGTACGGCCTGGACACCCTGCGCAAGGACTTCGGCGACCAGGTCGCGCTGCTGGTCGACGGGGTCACCAAGCTCGACAAGGTGAAGTTCGGCGAGGCGGCCCAGGCCGAGACCGTACGCAAGATGGTCGTCGCCATGGCCAAGGACCCCCGGGTCTTGGTCATCAAGCTCGCCGACCGGCTGCACAACATGCGCACCATGCGTTACCTCAAGCGGGAGAAGCAGGAGAAGAAGGCCCGCGAGACCCTGGAGATCTACGCGCCGCTCGCCCACCGCCTGGGCATGAACACCATCAAGTGGGAGCTGGAGGACCTCGCCTTCGCGATCCTCTACCCCAAGATGTACGACGAGATCGTCCGCCTCGTCGCCGAGCGCGCGCCCAAGCGCGACGAGTACCTCGCCATAGTGACCGACGAGGTCCAGTCCGACCTGCGCGCGGCCCGCATCAAGGCCACCGTCACCGGCCGGCCCAAGCACTACTACAGCGTCTACCAGAAGATGATCGTGCGGGGCAGGGACTTCGCCGAGATCTACGACCTGGTGGGCATCCGTGTCCTCGTCGACACCGTCCGCGACTGCTACGCGGCGCTCGGCACCGTCCACGCCCGGTGGAACCCGGTACCGGGGCGGTTCAAGGACTACATCGCGATGCCCAAGTTCAACATGTACCAGTCACTGCACACCACGGTGATCGGTCCCAGCGGCAAGCCCGTCGAGCTCCAGATCCGCACCTTCGACATGCACCGCCGCGCCGAGTACGGCATCGCCGCGCACTGGAAGTACAAGCAGGAGGCCGTCGCGGGAGCCTCCAAGGTCCGCACCGACGTGCCCAGGAACACCGGCGGCGGCCGGGGCCAGGACACCGTCAACGACATGGCGTGGCTGCGCCAGCTCCTGGACTGGCAGAAGGAGACCGAGGACCCCAGCGAGTTCCTGGAGTCCCTGCGCTTCGACCTGTCGCGCAACGAGGTCTTCGTCTTCACGCCGAAGGGCGACGTGATAGCGCTGCCCGCCGGCGCCACACCCGTCGACTTCGCCTACGCCGTCCACACCGAGGTCGGCCACCGGACCATAGGGGCACGGGTCAACGGGCGGCTCGTACCGCTGGAGTCGACGCTCGACAACGGCGACCTGGTGGAGGTCTTCACCTCCAAGGCGGCCGGGGCCGGGCCCTCGCGCGACTGGCTCCAGTTCGTCAAGTCGCCCCGGGCGCGCAACAAGATCAGGGCGTGGTTCTCCAAGGAGCGGCGCGACGAGGCGATCGAGCAGGGCAAGGACGCCATCGCGCGGGCCATGCGCAAGCAGAACCTGCCGATCCAGCGGATCCTGACCGGCGACTCCCTGGTCACCCTGGCCCACGAGATGCGCTACCCCGACATCTCGTCGCTGTACGCGGCGATCGGCGAGGGGCACGTCGCTGCGGCCGGCGTCGTGCAGAAGCTCGTGCAGGCACTGGGCGGCGAGGACGCGGCCAACGAGGACCTGGCGGAGAGCTCGCCGCCCTCGCACGGCCGCAACAAGCGCCGGGCCAAGGCCGATCCGGGCGTGGTCGTCAAGGGCGTCGAGGACGTCTGGGTCAAGCTGGCCCGCTGCTGTACGCCCGTCCCCGGCGACCCGATCATCGGGTTCGTCACCCGCGGCAGCGGTGTCTCCGTGCACCGCGCGGACTGCGTCAACGTCGACTCGCTCTCGCAGCAGCCGGAGCGGATCCTCGACGTCGAGTGGGCGCCCACCCAGTCCTCGGTCTTCCTCGTCGCCATCCAGGTCGAGGCGCTGGACCGCTCGCGGCTGCTCTCGGACGTCACCCGGGTCCTCTCCGACCAGCACGTGAACATCCTGTCGGCGGCCGTGCAGACGTCCCGCGACCGGGTGGCCACCTCGCGCTTCACCTTCGAGATGGGCGACCCCAAACACCTCGGCCATGTCCTGAAGGCCGTACGGGGTGTGGAGGGCGTCTACGACGTGTACCGGGTGACCTCGGCCCGTCGGCCCTGAGGACCGGATTGCGTACGCCCGCCGGCGACGAGGCCACGGCCACGTCGCCGGCGGGCTTTCGCGGGGAAGTGCCGTCGGTGGCCCGGACAGGGGGCCCTGATCTGTCGGACTTGAGGTCGTGATCCGACCGACCGACGTGCCCGGGGCCTCGATGTGCGACTCGCGGTCCGTGCCGTGACCGGTGAGCCGCAGCCGCGACGGGCGGGGCGCGTCGACCGGGGACGAGAGCCCTCACGACGCCGACCGCCGTCGTGACGGCTTCGAGCGGGATGCCGCGTCCGTCGTGGGTGACGAGCGCCAAGCGAAAGGGGCTCCCGCACGCGACGTGTACGGAAGCCCCTTCGACAGGGTGGAACGGCTCAGCCGCCGAACTCCTCCAGGCCCTTCAGCGCCTGGTCCAGAAGTGCCTGCCGGCCCTCCAGCTCACGGGAGAGCTTGTCGGCCCGGGCGTTGTTGCCCGACGCACGCGCCGCGTCGATCTGCGTACGCAGCTTGTCGACGGCGGCCTGGAGCTGACCGGTCAGACCCTCGGCACGTGCCCGCGCCTCCGGGTTCGTCCGGCGCCACTCGGCCTCCTCGGCCTCCTTGAGCGCCCGCTCCACCGCGTGCAGCCGGCCCTCGACCTTCGGACGGGCGTCACGCGGCACGTGGCCGACGGCCTCCCAGCGCTCGTTGACCGAACGGAACGCGGCCCGGGCCGCCTTCAGATCCGTCACCGGCACCAGCTTCTCGGCCTCGGCGGCGAGCTCCTCCTTGAGCTTGAGGTTCTCGCCCTGCTCGGCGTCCCGCTCCGCGAAGACCCCGCTGCGCGCGGCGAAGAAGACGTCCTGCGCCCCGCGGAAACGGTTCCACAGATCGTCCTCGGCCTCGCGCTGGGCGCGGCCCGCGGCCTTCCACTCGGTCATCAGGTCGCGGTAACGCGCGGCCGTCGCACCCCAGTCCGTCGACCCGGACAGCGACTCCGCCTCGGCGACCAGCTTCTCCTTCGCCTGGCGGGCCTCCTCGCGCTGGGCGTCCAGCGACGCGAAGTGCGCCTTGCGGCGCTTGGAGAAGGCGGAACGCGCGTGCGAGAAGCGGTGCCACAGCTCGTCGTCCGACTTGCGGTCCAGCCGCGGCAGCCCCTTCCACGTGTCGACCAGCGCCCGCAGACGCTCACCCGCCGAACGCCACTGCTCGCTCTGCGCCAGCTCCTCCGCCTCGGTGACGAGCGCCTCCTTGGCCCGCCGGGCCTCGTCGGTCTGCTTCGCCTTCTGGGCCTTGCGCTCCTCGCGCCGCGAGTCGACCGTCGCGACGAGCGCGTCCAGCCGCGTGCCGAGCGCGGCGAGGTCGCCGACGGCGTGGTGCTCGTCGACCTGCTGACGCAGGTGATCGATCGCCGCCGTCGCGTCCTTCGCCGACAGGTCGGTCGTCTTCACCCGACGTTCGAGGAGGCCGATCTCGACCGCCAAGCCCTCGTACTTGCGCTCGAAATAGGCCAGTGCCTCCTCGGGGGAACCGGCCTGCCACGATCCGACGACCTTCTCGCCGTCGGCTGTACGCACGTACACGGTGCCTGTCTCGTCGACACGGCCCCACGGGTCGCTGCTCACAGCGCCTCCTCCACCTGATGCCCGCGAGGGGGTTCGCCCCTCTGGCATCGTCCACAGTTTCCTGGGGCGGGCAGCGCCCGCCCTGCACAACGCCAATCTAGGCGACCGGCCACCCGGCTGTCCGCACTCAGCGCGGCTGAAATTATCCGGCTCGCGCGGGACGGGCCGGGCGGACCGGTGCCCGGAGGTCAGGACTTGTCGACGGTGACCTTCTCGACCTCGACCGCCTTCTTCGGTGCTCCGTCGGGAGCCCCGCCCTCGGCGCCCGCCTCGGCGATCTTCTTGACGGCCTTCAGCCCCGCGTCGTCCATCGTGCCGAACGGCGTGTAGGTGGGCGGGAGTTCGGTGTCCTTGTACACGAGGAAGAACTGGCTGCCGCCGGAGTTCGGCTGGCCGGTGTTCGCCATCGCGACCGAACCCGCCGGGTACGTCACCGCACCGCCGTCGCCCGCCTTGCCGAGCGCGGTGAGGTTCTCGTCCGGGATCGTGTAGCCGGGACCGCCCGTCCCGTCGCCCTGCGGATCGCCGCACTGGAGCACGAAGATGCCCTCCGTGGTCAGCCGGTGACACTTCGTGCCGTCGAAGAAGCCCTTGTCCGCGAGCGACTTGAAGGAGTTCGTGGTGTGCGGAGTCTTCGCCGCGTCCATCTCGACGGCGATGTCACCCTGGCTCGTCTTCAGCGACATCGTGTACGTGGCCTTCTTGTCGATCTTCATCGCCGGCTCGGGCTCGCTGCTCGGCGTCGGCGAGGGGCTCGCGCTCGGGCTCGCCGCCGCGTCCGCGACGTCCTTCGCGTCGTCGTCGCCGTCGAGCGAGAGGTACGCGCCCACGCCGATGACCGCGACCACGGCCACCGACGACGCGATGATCGCGGTCAGACGCCGGGTCCGCCGGCGCGCTTCCTCCCGCCGCTGCTGCTGCCGCTCGAACTTCTCCCGGGCGAGCTGCCGCCGCCGCTGATCGCTGCTGACCACCGGTTGGTCTCCTTGTACGTCGTGTGATCGGGCCTGGATTGCCCCGTACGGTATATGGGTTAGCTGTGGAATGAGGAGCGCCGGTAGGCTTCTGGTCTGCCGCATCCCTCTCCGCGGCCCGCCCCGTCGGACGAACACTAAGGACGAACGTGCTGATTGCCGGGTTCCCCGCCGGGGCCTGGGGGACCAACTGCTACCTGGTCGCCCCCGCCGCAGGCGAGGAGTGCGTGATCGTCGACCCGGGCCATCAGGCCGCCCAGGGAGTCGAGGACGCGCTGAGGAAGCATCGGCTCAAGCCCGTCGCCGTCGTCCTCACCCACGGCCACATCGACCACGTCGCCTCGGTCGTCCCGGTCTGCGGCGCCCATGACGTCCCCGCCTGGATCCACCCCGAGGACCGCTTCATGATGAGCGACCCGGAGAAGGCGCTCGGCCGCTCCATCGGGATGCCGCTCATGGGCGAGCTGACCGTCGGCGAACCGGACGACGTCCGCCGGCTCGACGACGGCGCGGTCCTGGAGCTGGCGGGCCTGGAGTTCGGCGTCGCGCACGCGCCCGGCCATACGAAGGGGTCGGTGACGTTCAGGATGCCCGAGGCCGCGGACGTACCGCAGGTCCTCTTCTCGGGCGACCTGCTCTTCGCCGGCTCCGTCGGACGCACCGACCTGCCCGGCGGCGACCACGCCGAGCTCCTCGAGTCGCTGGCCCGTGTGTGCCTGCCGCTCGACGACTCGACCGTGGTGCTGTCCGGCCACGGACCCCAGACGACCATCGGCCGTGAGCGCGCCTCCAACCCGTACCTGCACGGGCTGGACGCGCCCCGCCGAGGAATGTGACGAGAGAACAGAAGCTGTGAGCACCTTCCAGGCCCCCAAGGGCACGTACGACCTGATCCCGCCGGACTCCGCGAAGTACCTGGCGGTGCGCGAGGCCCTCTCCGCGCCCCTGCGCAACTCCGGCTACGGCTACATCGAGACGCCCGGCTTCGAGGACGTGAACCTCTTCGCACGAGGCGTCGGCGAGTCCACCGACATCGTGTCCAAGGAGATGTACGCCTTCGAGACCAAGGGCGGCGACAAGCTCGCGCTGCGCCCCGAGGGCACCGCCTCCGTGCTGCGCGCCGCGCTGGAGGCCAACCTCCACAAGGCGGGCAACCTCCCCGTCAAGCTCTGGTACTCCGGCTCGTACTACCGCTACGAGCGTCCGCAGAAGGGCCGTTACCGCCACTTCTCGCAGGTCGGTGCCGAGGCCATCGGCGCCGAGGACCCGGCGCTCGACGCCGAGCTGATCATCCTCGCCGACCAGGCGTACCGCTCCCTGGGGCTCAGCGAGTTCCGGATCCTGCTGAACTCGCTGGGCGACAAGGAGTGCCGCCCCGTCTACCGGGAGGCGCTCCAGGGCTTCCTGCGCGACCTCGACCTGGACGAGGAGACCCGGCGGCGCATCGAGATCAACCCGCTGCGCGTGCTCGACGACAAGCGGACCGAGGTCCAGAAGCAGCTGACCGGCGCCCCGATGCTGCGCGACTACCTCTGCGACGCCTGCAAGGCGTACCACGAGGAGGTCCGCACGCTGCTGACGGCGGCGGGCGTGGTGTACGAGGACGACGAGAAGCTGGTCCGCGGCCTCGACTACTACACCCGCACCACCTTCGAGTTCGTGCACGACGGGCTCGGCTCCCAGTCCGCGGTGGGCGGCGGCGGCCGCTACGACGGACTGTCCGAGATGATCGGCGGCCCGGCGCTGCCGTCCGTCGGCTGGGCGCTCGGCGTGGACCGCACGGTGCTCGCCCTGGAGGCGGAGGGCATCGAGCTCGACATCCCCGCCACCACCAGCGTGTACGCCGTACCGCTCGGCGAGGAGGCGCGGCGCGTGCTCTTCGGCCTGGTCACCGAGCTCCGCAAGGCCGGCGTCGCCACGGACTTCGCGTTCGGAGGCCGGGGGCTCAAGGGCGCGATGAAGAGCGCGAACCGCTCCGGCGCCCGCTACACCGTCGTGGCCGGTGAGCGGGACCTTGCCGAGGGCAACGTCCAGCTCAAGGACATGGAGTCCGGCGATCAGCGGCCCGTCGCGGTCGGCGATCTGGTGGCCGTGGTCCAGGGCGAGCTGGCCTGACCCCGGAGCCGTTCACGGTGCCCGCCCGGTCCGTCCGGGCGGGCACCGTGCGTAAGGGCCGGTCGCCGAGCGCCGCAGTCCCCGGGCGACGTCAACTCGGCGAGGCGCCGTTCACACCCCCGACAGATTCCCCGTCACGGGCTCGCACGGCGGGCCCGTGACGGGGAAGGGCCGCCTCGGGGCGCGTCGTCCGACGCCCGGCCCGTACGTCTTTCTGTTCATCGAACGGATGCTCCCGTCGGTGGTGCGGCACAATGGCCCTGCCCGGCTGGCTACTCAGTGATGGAACGGCGATATGACGATGGCAGCGGTAGACCACCCCTCCTCCCGGCAGGACGAGGACAGCGGGACGAGCACCTTCGGCAGCGGGCGCGCGTTCGCACTGCTGCTGGTGATCACGGGAGCGGCCGGTCTGCTCGCCGCCTGGGTGATCACCATCGACAAGTTCAAGCTGCTCGAGGACCCGAGCTTCACCCCGGGCTGCAGCCTGAACCCGGTGGTCGCGTGCGGCAACATCATGAAGAGCGAGCAGGCGTCCGCCTTCGGCTTCCCCAACCCGATGCTCGGCATCGCCACCTACTCGGTGGTCATCGGCATCGGCATGGCGCTCCTGGCCGGCGCACGCTTCCGCAGGTGGTACTGGCTCGGACTCAACGCGGGCACCCTGTTCGGCGTCGGCTTCTGCACCTGGCTCCAGTACCAGTCGCTGTACAACATCAACTCGCTCTGCCTCTGGTGCTGCCTGGCCTGGGTCGCCACGATCACCATGTTCTGCTACGTGACCGCGCACAACGTCAAGCACCGCATCCTGCCCGCCCCGGCCTGGCTCAGGAACGGCCTCACCGAGTTCCACTGGGTGCCGCCGGTGCTCTGGATCGGGATCATCGGGATGCTGATCCTGACCCGCTGGTGGGACTTCTGGACCAGCTGAGCGGCCGGGGCGCTGTCAGTGGGGTGACATAGGCTTCCTCGCGTGGAGCCCGATCTCTTTACCGCAGCAGCCGAAGACCGCCAGGAGAAGGACCCGTCCAGCAGCCCCCTCGCTGTCCGGATGCGTCCGCGTACGCTCGACGAGGTCGTCGGCCAGCAGCATCTGCTCAAGCCCGGCTCACCTCTGCGCCGTCTCGTCGGCGAGGCCGGCGGGGGACCGGCCGGCCCCTCGTCGGTGATCCTCTGGGGGCCACCCGGCACCGGCAAGACCACGCTCGCGTACGTGGTCAGCAAGGCCACCAACAAGCGCTTCGTCGAGCTCTCCGCGATCACCGCGGGCGTCAAGGAGGTCCGGGCCGTCATCGAGGGCGCGCGCCGCGCCACCGGCGGCTTCGGCAAGGAGACCGTCCTCTTCCTCGACGAGATCCACCGCTTCTCCAAGGCCCAGCAGGACTCGCTGCTCCCCGCCGTGGAGAACCGCTGGGTGACCCTCATCGCGGCCACCACCGAGAACCCGTACTTCTCGATCATCTCCCCGCTGCTGTCGCGCTCCCTGCTGCTGACGCTGGAGCCGCTCACCGACGAGGACCTGCGCGCGCTGCTGCGCCGGGCCGTGTCCGACGAGCGCGGGCTGACCGGCGCGGTCGCCCTGCCCGAGGACGCCGAGGCGCACCTGCTGCGGATCGCGGGCGGCGACGCCCGGCGCGCGCTGACCGCACTGGAGGCGGCCGCCGGAGCGGCCCTCGCCAAGCACGAGGCGGAGATCACGCTGGAGACGCTGGAGGAGACCGTCGACCGCGCCGCCGTGAAGTACGACCGGGACGGCGACCAGCACTACGACGTGGCGAGCGCCCTGATCAAGTCGATCCGCGGCTCCGACGTGGACGCGGCCCTGCACTACCTGGCGCGGATGATCGAGGCGGGGGAGGACCCGCGGTTCATCGCCCGGCGGCTGATGATCTCCGCCAGTGAGGACATCGGGCTGGCCGACCCGACGGCGCTGCCCACCGCGGTGGCGGCCGCCCAGGCCGTCGCGATGATCGGCTTCCCGGAGGCCGCGCTCACCCTCAGCCACGCCACCATCGCGCTGGCACTGGCCCCGAAGTCCAACGCCGCGACGCTGGCGATCTTCGCCGCGCAGGAGGACGTGCGCAGGGGCCTCGCCGGCCCGGTCCCGGCCCATCTGCGCGACGGCCACTACAAGGGCGCGGCCAAGCTCGGCCACGCCCAGGGCTACATCTACCCGCACGACGTGCCCGGAGGCATCGCCGCCCAGGAGTACGCCCCGGAGGCCGTCCGCGGCAGGAAGTACTACGAGCCCACGCGGTACGGCGCCGAGGCGCGGTACGCGGACGTGGCGGACCGGGTCCGCGAGCGGCTCGGCCGCGGGGAGCAGGGCGGCGCCCCGTCCGCGTGACGCCGGCGCTCAGCAGGCGGCCGCCTCGAAGAGGGTGTGCATCGCGCGGCGCAGCTCGCCGATGTCGCCTACGGGGTCGGGGAATTCGAACCGGGCGTCGAAGCAGGCCGTGCCGCCCTCGACGAACCGGACCCGCAGCCCGAAGCGGTCCAGCGCGACCGGGACGGCACAGGGCAGGCCCTCCGTGCGGCCGTCGGCGCTCCGCTCGCCGAGCAGCGTGGACAGCGTGGCCATCTGCTCGGAGTGGGCCGCGTGCAGATGCTGGAGGAGCTCGGCCTCGTGGGCGACGAGCGGGTCCGCGACGGCGTCCCGGAAGTCCTCCGGCTCCACCGACTCGGCGCCCCACAGGTCGTCGACGGACGCCTCGCCGAACTCCAGCCGCAGCATCATCCGGCCCGGTCCCGCGAGGCCGGGGACGGTGGTGAGCCACCCGCCGATCCGGGCCCGGCCGCGGATCCGGTGCGGGACGGAGACGGGCGCGACGTCCGTGATCTCCAGCACGGCGGTCAGCTCGTCGCCCTGGGCGTGGGTGGCGGCCCGTACGAGCGGGGAGTCGGCCGGGAACCCGAGGAACAGGTCCCCCTCCGGACCGACCGCCCGGCTGTCCGGCATCAGCTGCACCGGATGGACCACCTCCAGCCCTGGTACGAGCAGTACCGACGAGCAGGTACTCTGTACGAGAGTTCGTGTGCGCTCGGCTGCTGACGGCAGCCGGGTGGTTTCTAGCCCGCTGGGACGCGGCTGACCACGATCAGATCGGCCTTCCGTCGTTACGGCGCCTTCGTGTGCGCCGTCGCTGTCAGTGCTGTCCGTGATGTGAGTGGTGTTCCCAGGGCGAGACATACGATCTCCTTGAGTAAGGTAAGCCTAACCTAACCTACAACGGAGGTCTGGAGAACGTGCCTAACCAGTCGCGTCCCAAGGTCAAGAAGTCGCGTGCCCTCGGCATCGCCCTGACGCCGAAGGCTGTCAAGTACTTCGAGGCGCGCCCCTACCCGCCGGGCGAGCACGGCCGTGGCCGCAAGCAGAACTCGGACTACAAGGTCCGTCTGCTCGAGAAGCAGCGTCTGCGCGCCCAGTACGACATCAGCGAGCGCCAGATGGCGCGTGCCTACGACCGCGCCCGTAAGGCCGAGGGCAAGACGGGCGAGGCGCTGGTCGTCGAGCTCGAGCGCCGCCTCGACGCCCTGGTCCTGCGGTCCGGCATCGCCAAGACCATCTACCAGGCCCGTCAGATGGTCGTCCACGGCCACATCGAGGTCAACGGTGGCAAGGTCGACAAGCCGTCCTTCCGCGTGCGCCCCGACGACGTCGTGCAGGTCCGCGAGCGCAGCCGCTCCAAGGTCCCCTTCCAGGTGGCCCGCGAGGGTGGTTACGACACCGAGGGCGAGACGCCGCGCTACCTCCAGGTGAACCTGAAGGCCCTGGCCTTCCGCCTGGACCGTGACCCGAACCGCAAGGAAATCCCGGTCATCTGCGACGAGCAGCTCGTCGTCGAGTACTACGCCCGCTGATCCAGGCGTAGTCACCGTCAGAGCTCGGGCCCGCCCCTCCCTGTTCTCCGGGAGGCGGCGGGCCTTCGCACGTCCGGGGCCGTGTCCGGGCCGGGCACCTCGTCGTCCGCCCCCGGGTCCGTCCGCCCGGACCCGCCGCCCGGACCGCGGGAGGCCGTGCCGCCCTGCCGTCCGCCGGACGGCCGGGCGCCGACCGCCCGCGCCACGGCGGCCTCCGGCGCCAGCCGCCCTCCGGCGTGCCGCTGTGCCTCGTACCGCCCACCGCCGAGCGCCGTCCGGGCCAGCTCCGCGCACCGGGCCCTGGGCCGTCCGTAGTGGGTCGAACCGAAGAGCGGCAGTCCCACCGAGGGCCAGATCCGCTCGGCCGCCCCCTGGAGCACCGCCGCTTCCGCCGCGTCCCTCTCGACCGCGGTGACCAGGGCCATCAGCTCCAGCGAGAGCACCGTGCCCAGCAGGTCATGGAACGCGTGCGCGACGGTCAGGCACTCCCGGAGCATCAGCCGGGCCCGGCCGGGATGTCCGTCCTCCAGGGCGACGTAGGCCAGCACGTACAGCGCGTAGGCGCGCGCCCAGCGCTCACCGTGGTCCTCGCAGATCTCCCGGACCTCCTGGCAGATCTCCGCGGCCCCGGCCAGGTCGCCCCCGAACGCCACCGCCATCGCCAGCTCGACCTGTGCCATCAGCACGTTGCTGTTCAGCTCCCCGGCCTCCCGGTACCGGGCCAGTGCCTCGCGCAGCAGCGCCTCGGCGCGCGGCAGGTCGTCCCTCACGAGGGACAGGCAGCCCGTGCGGTGCACCGCGTAGGCCACGGCCGACAGGTCCCCCGAGAGCTCCCCGGCCTCGCGGCACTCCAGCAGGGCGGCGACCGCGCCGGCCGAGTCGCCCTGCAGCACGGCCACGTAACCCAGCACCCGCAGCGCCTTCAGCCGGCCCGCGTCGTAGCCGGGCCCCTCCTCGTCGAGCACCTGGTCCAGCCAGTGGCGGCCCTCCGCGAGGCGGCCGCAGCCCGCCCAGTAGAACCAGAGCGTGCCCGCCAGGTACTGCGCGAGACGGACGTCCTCGGGGCTCTCCATCGAGCACTCCATCGCCTGGCGCAGATTGGGCAGCTCCGCGTCGACACGGGCCGCCGCCTGGGCCTGCCGCGGGCTGAACCAGTCCAGTTCGCACCACGTCGCGAGCCCCAGGAACCAGTCCCGGTGCCTGCGGCGCATCCGCTCGGTGTCCCCGGCCGCCTCCAGCCACCGGGCGCCGTACTCCCGCAGGGTCTCCAGCAGCCGGTAGCGGGTGGCCGCCCCGAGGTCCTCCCGCCCCACCACGGACTGCGCCAGCAGAGCGTCGAGCACGTCGAGCACCGATTCGGCCGGCAGGCCGTGGCCGCCGCAGACGTACTCGACGGCCTCCAGGTCGAACGAACCGGCGAACACCGACAGCCGCGCCCACAGCAGCCGCTGCCGCGGCGTGCACAGCTCATGGCTCCACCCGACGGCCGTGCGCAGGGTCCGGTGGCGGGGGAGCGCGCTGCGGCTGCCCCCGGTCAGCAGCCGGAACCTGTCGTCCAGCCGGTGCAGCACCTGCTCCATCGACAGCGCGCGCATCCGTCCCGCGGCCAGTTCCAGGGCGAGCGGGATGCCGTCGAGGCGCCGGCACAGGTCCCGCGCCGTCTCCCGGTCCGCCCCGGTCGGGCGGAAGTCCGGTCGCACGGCGCGGGCGCGCAGGACGAAGAGCGCCACCGCGTCCTCGTCCGTCATCGGCGCCAGCGTGAAGGTGTGCTCGCCGTCCAACCGCAGCGGTCGCCGCCCCGCCGCGAGCACCCGCAGCCGCGGCGCCCGGCGCAGCAACTCCTCCACCAGCCGGGCACACGCGTCGACCAGGTGCTCGAATCCGTCGATCACCAGGAGGAGTTGGCGCTCGGCGCAGTACTCCAGCAGCGCCGTGCGGGGAGGCCTGCCCGTGTGGTCGGTGACCCCCAGCGCCTCGGCCAGAGCGTGGTCCAGCAGGGCCGGGTCGTGGACGTCCGCGAGCCCGGCGATCCGCACCCCGTCGCAGTACCGTTTCTCCACCAGTGCCGCGATCCTCGTGGCGCAGCGGGTCTTGCCGACCCCCGCCACTCCCGCCAGCGTCACCAGCCTCGACTCCCCGAGGAGCGCCCCGATCCGGGCCAGTTCCTCCTCGCGCCCCACGAACGCGCTCAGTTCGGCGGGGAGGTCCGCCCGCCCGGACACGGACGGGGGCCGCGCGTCGTCGGGCCAGGGGGAGGAGCGCTGAGGGCGTCTCATGGGACACGCAGAGTACTGGCACACATGCGGTGCGTACAAAACGCCCCGTTCCCGCCCGCCGGTAATGCGGTACGGGGGCCGACGCCCGGCGCGATAGGCTCAAGGGAAGACGATCGGCCGTGGTGGCGGTACGCGCAGGCCCGACCGACGCAGGCCGAGGACGGAGCCCTGTCCTGGGTGATCGACGAGCAGAGAGCGGTGCGCTGTGTCCGGTGGAGAGGTGGCCGGGATCCTGGTGGCCGTCTTCTGGGCGATCCTGGTGTCCTTCCTCGCCGTGGTGCTGGTGAGACTGGCCCAGACGCTCAAGGCGACCACCGCGTTGGTGGCGGACGTGACCGAGCAGGCCGTGCCGCTGCTCGCCGACGCCTCCGCGACGCTGCGTTCCGCGCAGACCCAGCTCGACAAGGTGGACGCGATCGCGAGCGACGTCCAGGAGGTCACCTCCAACGCCTCGGCGCTCTCCACCACCGTCGCCTCCACCTTCGGCGGACCGCTCGTGAAGGTCGCCGCGTTCGGGTACGGCGTGCGGCAGGCCCTCGGCCGCCGGACCGAGCCCGAGCCCGACCGGCGGGCCCCCCGCCGTACGGTGGTCGTCGGCCGTACCGTGCCGTCCGCCCGCAAGAGGCGGAACGGCCGAAGCTCCCGCGGACAGAAGGACTGACGCAGCGATGTTCCGCCGTACGTTCTGGTTCACCGCCGGCGCAGCCGCCGGTGTCTGGGCCACCACCAAGGTCAACCGCAAGATCAGGCAGCTGACCCCCGAGAGCCTCGCGGCGCAGGCCGCGGACAAGGCGATCGACGCGGGCCACCGCCTGAAGGACTTCGCCCTCGACGTGCGCGAGGGCATGGTCCGCCGGGAGGCCGAGCTGGGCGGGGCGCTGGGTCTCGACGCACCCGTCGACCCCGAACTCCCGGTGATCCGCCACACCGCCGTCGAGGCGCCCGGCCCGGACCGCGCCACCGTCCACCGCACGCTTCCCTACAACTCGAACAACCGGAATGAGGACCACTAATGGAGTCGGCTGAAATTCGCCGCCGCTGGCTGAGCTTCTTCGAGGAGCGCGGTCACACCGTCGTGCCTTCGGCGTCGCTCATCGCGGACGACCCGACTCTGCTGCTGGTCCCCGCGGGCATGGTCCCCTTCAAGCCGTACTTCCTCGGCGAGGTCAAGCCGCCCGCCCCGCGCGTCACCAGCGTGCAGAAGTGCGTGCGCACGCCGGACATCGAAGAGGTCGGCAAGACCACCCGGCACGGCACGTTCTTCCAGATGTGCGGCAACTTCTCCTTCGGGGACTACTTCAAGGAAGGCGCCATCCAGTTCGCCTGGGAGGCCCTGACCAACTCCGTCGAGGACGGCGGCTTCGGCCTCGACCCCGAGCGCCTGTGGATCACGGTCTACCTCGACGACGACGAGGCCGAGCAGATCTGGCGCGAGAAGATCGGCGTCCCGGCCGAGCGCATCCAGCGCCTGGGCAAGAAGGACAACTTCTGGTCCATGGGCGTCCCCGGACCCTGCGGCCCGTGCTCCGAGATCAACTACGACCGCGGCCCCGAGTTCGGCGTCGAGGGCGGCCCGGCCGTCAACGACGAGCGCTACGTGGAGATCTGGAACCTGGTCTTCATGCAGTACGAGCGCGGCGCCGGCGAGGGCAAGGACGACTTCCCGATCCTCGGCGACCTGCCGTCGAAGAACATCGACACCGGTCTCGGCCTGGAACGTCTCGCGATGATCCTCCAGGGCGTACAGAACATGTACGAGACCGACACCCTGCGCGTCGTCATGGACAAGGCCACCGAGCTCACCGGCGTCCGCTACGGCGCCGAGCACGGCTCCGACGTCTCGCTGCGCGTCGTCGCCGACCACATCCGTACGTCCGTCATGCTCATCGGCGACGGCGTCACCCCCGGCAACGAGGGCCGCGGCTACGTGCTGCGCCGCATCATGCGCCGCGCCATCCGCAACATGCGCCTGCTGGGCGCCACCGGGCAGGTCGTCAAGGACCTGGTCGACGTGGTGATCGACACGATGGGGCAGCAGTACCCGGAGCTCGTCACCGACCGCAAGCGCGTCGAGACCGTCGCGCTCGCCGAGGAGGCTGCCTTCCTCAAGGCCCTCAAGGGCGGCACGAACATCCTCGACACCGCCGTCAGCGAGACCAAGGCCACCGGAGGCAAGGTCCTCGCCGGCGACAAGGCGTTCCTGCTCCACGACACCTGGGGCTTCCCGATCGACCTCACCCTGGAGATGGCCGCCGAACAGGGCCTCTCGGTGGACGAGGACGGCTTCCGCCGCCTGATGAAGGAGCAGCGGGAGCGCGCCAAGGCCGACGCCAAGGCCAAGAAGACCGGCCACGCAGACCTGTCCGCCTACCGCGAGGTCGCCGACAACTCCGGCCTCACCGAGTTCACCGGCTACACCTCCACCCAGGGCGAGTCGACCATCGTCGGCCTGCTCGTCGACGGTGTGCCCTCGCCTGCCGCCACCGAGGGCGACGAGGTCGAGGTCGTCCTGGACCGCACCCCGTTCTACGCCGAGGGCGGCGGCCAGCTCGCCGACCAGGGCCGCATCCGGCTCGACACCGGCGCCGTCATCCAGGTCCGCGACGTGCAGCAGCCCGTCCCGGGCGTCTCGGTCCACAAGGGATCGGTGCAGGTCGGCGAGGTGACGGTCGGCTCCTCCGTCCTCGCAGCCATCGACACCACCCGCCGCCGGGCCATCGCCCGCGCCCACAGCGCCACGCACCTCACGCACCAGGCGCTGCGCGACGCGCTGGGCCCGACCGCCGCCCAGGCCGGTTCGGAGAACTCGCCCGGCCGCTTCCGCTTCGACTTCGGCTCGCCCGCCGCCGTACCCGGCACGGTCCTCACCGACGTCGAGCAGAAGATCAACGAGGTCCTCGCCCGGGAGCTCGACGTCCAGGCCGAGGTCATGTCCATCGACGACGCCAAGAAGCAGGGCGCCATCGCCGAGTTCGGCGAGAAGTACGGCGAGCGGGTCCGTGTCGTGACCATCGGCGACTTCTCCAAGGAGCTGTGCGGCGGTACGCACGTCCACAACACCGCCCAGCTCGGGCTGGTGAAGCTGCTCGGCGAGTCGTCCATCGGGTCCGGGGTGCGCCGCATCGAGGCCCTGGTCGGCGTCGACGCGTACAACTTCCTCGCCAAGGAGCACACGGTCGTCGCCCAGCTCCAGGAGCTGCTCAAGGGCCGGCCCGAGGAGCTCCCCGAGAAGATCTCCGGCATGCTCGGCAAGCTGAAGGACGCCGAGAAGGAGATCGAGAAGTTCCGCGCGGAGAAGGTGCTCCAGGCCGCCGCCGGACTCGTCGAGTCCGCCAAGGACGTCCGGGGCGTCGCCCTGGTCACCGGGCAGGTGCCGGACGGCACCTCCGCCGACGACCTGCGCAAGCTGGTCCTCGACGTACGCGGCCGCGTCCAGGGCGGCCGGCCGGCCGTCGTGGCCCTGTTCACCACGGCCAACGGCCGCCCGCTGACGGTCATCGCCACCAACGAGGCCGCCCGGGAACGCGGCCTCAAGGCCGGTGACCTCGTCCGTACCGCAGCCAAGACCCTCGGCGGCGGAGGCGGCGGCAAGCCGGACGTCGCCCAGGGAGGCGGCCAGAACCCGGACGCCATCGGGGACGCCGTCGCCGCCGTCGAGCGCCTCGTCACCGAGACGGCGTGACGGCGGGATGACGCAGATGCGCCGCGGACGCCGACTGGCGATCGACGTCGGGGACGCCCGGATCGGGGTCGCCTCGTGCGACCCCGACGGGATCCTCGCCACGCCGGTGGAGACCGTGCCGGGACGCGACGTCCCGGCCGCCCACCGGCGGCTCGGCCGGATCGTCGAGGAGTACGAGCCGATCGAGGTCGTCGTCGGTCTGCCCCGCTCGCTGGGCGGCGGCGAAGGCCCCGCCGCCGTCAAGGTCCGCGCCTTCGCCCAGGTGCTCGCCCGTGCGATCGCGCCGGTCCCGGTGCGCCTCGTGGACGAGAGGATGAGCACGGTGACGGCCACTCAGGGGCTGCGCGCCTCGGGGGTGACGTCCAAGAAGGGCCGTTCCGTCATCGACCAGGCTGCCGCCGTGGTGATCCTCCAGAACGCTCTGGAGTCCGAACGGGCGTCAGGCGCGGCCCCTGGTGAGGGCGTCGAAGTGGTTGCCTGATCGCGATACGGTAACGTTCCGCGCGATGCGCCGGTGTTCGAACAGACACCGCACAGCTAAGCGAAGAGACGGAACGTCGTCTCGCGGCTCTAGGGGATCGATGACTGAGTATGGCCGGGGCCCCGGCTCCGAACCGTGGCACCCTGAGGACCCGTTGTTCGGGGACCAGGGTTGGAGTGGCCAGCAGGCCGCCCCCGGCCACGGCCAGGGCCAGGGCCGGTACGAAGGTCAGCAGCAGCCCTACGCGCAGGACCCGTACACCCAGCAGGGCTACCCGCAGGACCCGTACGCGCAGCAGCATCAGCAGGACCCGTACGCCCAGCCGCCCCAGCAGCAGTACGGGCACCAGCAGGATCCGTACGCCCAGCCGCCCCAGCAGTACTACGGGCAGCAGCAGGACCCGTACGCCCAGCAGCAGCACCAGCAGCAGCCGCAGTACGGCGGTGGCTGGGACACCGGTCAGCAGACCGCGATGCCGTACGACCCCCAGGCCGCCTCGTACGGCGCCGGACCGGGCGGCTACGGCGACCAGCCCGACCATTACGGCACCCCCGAGGCCTACCCGCCTCCGCAGCCCCCCGGCCACCGGCCCCAGCAGCAGGAACCGGAGCCGGAGCCCGCGGGCCGGAACACGGACTGGGACCCGGACGCCCCGCAGGAGGAGACGCACCCCTTCTTCACGGGCACGGACGCACCGGCCGACGACCGTGACGCGCGTAGCCGCTCCCGCCGGGACGACGACGATGACGACCACGAGGACGGCTCGCGCGCTCCCCGCAGGAGCGGCGGCGAGCGCCGTGGCAAAGGCAAGAAGAAGAGCCGCAACGGCTGCGCCTGCCTCGGCGTCGCGGTGGTCCTCGTCGGCGGCCTCGGCGGAGTGACCTATCTCGGCTACTCGTACTACCAGGACAGATTCGGCGCGGCCCCGGACTACGCGGGCAGCGGGTCGGGCTCGGTCGAGGTGGAGATTCCCGAGGGCGCGTACGGCAACGAGATCGCGAACATCCTGAAGAAGGCCGGCGTCGTGAAATCGGCCGACGCCTTCATTTCCGCTCAGAACGGGAATCCCAAGGGGAAGTCCCTGCAGGCCGGTGTCTATCTCCTGAAGAAGGAGATGTCGGCGAAGAGTGCCGTCGAACTGATGCTGAGTCCGAGCAGTCAGAACGCCTTGGTCATTCCCGAGGGTACGAGTACCGCAGGCGTCTACCAGATCATCGACAAGCGGCTTGAGCTCAAGGAAGGGACGACTGCGGAGGTCGCCAGGACGAGGGCCGAAAGTCTCGGCCTCCCCGAGTGGGCCGACGACGATCCGAAGATCAAGGATCCCCTGGAGGGCTTCCTCTTCCCGGCGGCGTACCCCGTCAAAAAGGGGTCGAAGCCCGAGGACGCCTTGAAGAAGATGGTCACCAGGGCAAACAAGGAATACGCCAAGCTCGACCTGGCGGAGAGTGCGGCGAAGCTCAACCTCAAATCACCGCTCGAACTCCTCACCGTCGCAAGCCTGGTGCAGAAAGAGGGCAAGTACAAGCACGACTTCGACAAGGTCTCCAGGGTCGTCTACAACCGGCTCAAGCCGGACAACACTCAGACAGCCGGACGGCTCGAGTTCGACTCGACGATCAACTACATCCGGCAGGAGAGCACCCTGGACATCGGTGCTGTCGACGAAGTGCGCAAGATCGAGGACCCGTACAACACGTACAGCATCAAGGGGCTTCCGCTCGGTCCGATCACCAATCCCGGAATCGATGCCCTGCAGTCGGCGATCAAGCCTGCGGACGGCCCCTGGTACTACTTCGTGTCGATCAACGAGGACAAGACACTGTTCGCCGTCACGAACGACGAGCACAACAGGAACCGCGCGGAGTACGAGGAGCAGAAGAAGGCCGACCAGTGACTGTCACCAGCCGGGCGGCCGTCCTCGGCTCGCCCATCGCCCATTCCCTCTCCCCGGTCCTGCACAGGGCCGCCTACGCGGAGCTGGGCCTCGACACCTGGTCGTACGACCGCTTCGACGTCGACGAGGCGGCTCTGCCCGGCTTCGTCGAGGGCCTGGACTCCTCGTGGGCGGGTCTCTCCCTCACCATGCCGCTCAAGCGGGCCGTCATCCCGCTGCTGGACCGGATCAGCGAGACCGCCGCCTCCGTGGAGGCCGTCAACACCGTCGTCCTCACCGAGGACGGCCGCAGGACCGGCGACAACACCGACATCCCCGGCATGGTCGCGGCCCTGCGCGAACGCGGCGTCGACAAGGTGGAGTCCGCGGCGATCCTCGGCGCCGGCGCCACGGCGTCCTCCGCACTGGCGGCCCTGGCCGGGATCTGCACCGGTCCCGTCACCGCGTACGTCCGCAGCGCGGCACGCGCCGACGAGATGCGCGGCTGGGGCGAACGCCTCGGCGTCGACGTCCGCACGGCCGACTGGACCGACGCGGCGCTGGGTCTGCGGGCGCCGCTGGTGATCGCCACCACACCCGCGGGGACGACGGACACGCTGGCACAGGCCGTCCCCGAGACCCCCGGCACGCTGTTCGACGTGCTGTACGAGCCGTGGCCGACGGTGCTGGCGTCCCGCTGGGCCGAGGCCGGGGCCCCCGTCGTGGGCGGCCTCGACCTGCTCGTGCACCAGGCCGTCCTCCAGGTGGAGCAGATGACGGGACGTGACGCGCCTCTCGCGGTCATGCGCGCGGCAGGGGAAGCCGCGCTGGCGGCGCGGGGACGGTAGGAACGTCCGCCTGACGGACCGGCGGCCGTCGGGTCCTTCGGCCGTGGGAGGATCAGGGGTGGCGGGCCAGGGCCGCGCACCCGGTCGCGCCGTTGCAGTTTCAGGCGCGAGCATGAGGAGCACCGTTGAGCAGGTTGCGCTGGCTGACCGCCGGAGAGTCGCACGGCCCCGCACTGGTGGCGACGCTGGAGGGTCTTCCCGCCGGTATCCCGATCACCACCCGGATGGTGGCGGACGCGCTCGCCAGGCGACGGCTCGGTTACGGGCGCGGCGCCCGGATGAAGTTCGAGCAGGACGAGGTGACCTTCCTCGGCGGCGTCCGGCACGGCCTGACCATGGGCTCGCCCGTCGCCGTCATGGTGGGCAACACCGAGTGGCCCAAGTGGGAGCAGGTCATGTCGGCCGACCCGGTCGACCCGGACGTGCTGGCCGAGCAGGCGCGCAACGCCCCGCTGACCCGGCCCCGCCCCGGCCACGCCGACCTCGCCGGGATGCAGAAGTACGGCTTCGACGAGGCCCGCCCGGTCCTGGAGCGCGCCAGCGCCCGGGAGACCGCGGCCCGTGTCGCCCTCGGCGCCGTCGCCCGCTCCTACCTCAAGGAGACCGCCGGCATCGAGATCGTCTCCCACGTCGTCGAGCTGGCCGCGGCCAAGGCGCCCTACGGCGTCTACCCCAAGCCCTCCGACGTCGAGCGCCTCGACGCCGACCCGGTGCGCTGCCTGGACGCCGACGCGTCCGAGGCGATGGTCGCGGAGATCGACCAGGCCCACAAGGACGGTGACACCCTGGGCGGCGTCGTCGAGGTACTCGCGTACGGCGTCCCGGTCGGCCTCGGTTCGCACGTGCACTGGGACCGCAGGCTCGACGCCCGGCTCGCCGGCGCGCTGATGGGCATCCAGGCCATCAAGGGCGTCGAGGTCGGCGACGGCTTCGACCTCGCCCGGGTCCCCGGCTCGAAGGCGCACGACGAGATCGTGGCGACCGAGAACGGCATCAGGCGTGCGTCCGGCCGCGCGGGCGGTACCGAGGGCGGCCTGACCACCGGCGAACTGCTGCGGGTGCGCGCCGCGATGAAGCCCATCGCCACCGTGCCCCGCGCGCTCGCCACCGTCGACGTCGTCACGGGCGAGGCGGCCAAGGCCCACCACCAGCGTTCCGACGTCTGCGCCGTCCCGGCCGCCGGGATCGTCGCCGAGGCGATGGTCGCCCTGGTGCTGGCCGACGCCGTCGCGGAGAAGTTCGGTGGCGACAGCGTGGCCGAGACCCACCGCAACGTGCAGTCGTACCTCTCCCACCTCCAGATCCGGTGAGCGGCCCGCTGATCGTCCTGGTCGGCCCGATGGGGGTCGGCAAGTCCACCGTGGGCGAACTCCTCGCCGAACGGCTGGGCACCACCTACCGCGACACCGACGCGGACGTCGTGGCCACGGCGGGCAAGGCCATCGCGGAGATCTTCTTCGACGAGGGCGAGGAGCACTTCCGGGAGCTGGAGCGGCGGGCCGTACGCGAGGCCGTCGAGCGGCACACCGGTGTCCTCGCCCTCGGCGGCGGCGCGGTGCTCGACGCGGAGACCCGCGCCCTGCTCGCCGGCCGTCCGGTCGCCTATCTCGCGATGGACGTGGAGGAGGCCGTGAGGCGGGTCGGGCTGAACACCGCCCGCCCGCTGCTCGCCGTCAACCCGCGACGGCAGTGGCGCGAGCTCATGGACGCCCGGCGGCATCTGTACGAAGAGGTGGCCCGCACGACCGTCGCCACCGACGAACGCACCCCCGAAGAGGTCGCCCAGGCGGTCCTCGACGCACTGGAACTGCTGGAGGCCGTGGCGGAGCCCGTGGCCTCCGGCCGGGAGAACACATCCATGACCGAGCAGGCCACCACGCGCATCCAGATCGCCGGCACGGCGGGCACCGACCCGTACGAGGTGCTCGTCGGCCACCAGCTCCTCGGCGAACTGCCGAACCTCATCGGCGACCGCGCCAAGCGGGTCGCCGTGCTGCACCCCGAGGCGCTCGCCGAGACCGGTGAGGCGGTACGCGAGGACCTGGCCGGCCAGGGCTACGAGGCCATCGCGATCCAGCTGCCCAACGCCGAGGAGGCCAAGACCGCCGAGGTCGCCGCCTACTGCTGGAAGGCGCTCGGCCAGACCGGCTTCACCCGCACCGACGTCATCGTCGGCGTCGGCGGCGGGGCCACCACCGACGTCGCCGGCTTCGTCGCCGCCACCTGGCTGCGCGGGGTGCGCTGGATCGCCGTTCCCACGACCGTCCTCGGCATGGTCGACGCGGCCGTCGGCGGCAAGACCGGCATCAACACCGCCGAGGGCAAGAACCTCGTCGGCGCCTTCCACCCGCCGACCGGGGTGCTCTGCGACCTCGCCGCACTGGACTCGCTGCCGGTCCACGACTACGTCTCCGGCATGGCCGAGATCATCAAGGCCGGTTTCATCGCCGACCCCGTGATCCTCGACCTCATCGAGGCGGACCCCGAAGCCGCCCGCACGCCCGCCGGACCGCACACCGCCGAGCTCATCGAGCGTTCCATCCGGGTGAAGGCCGAGGTGGTCTCCAGCGACCTCAAGGAGTCCGGCCTGCGGGAGATCCTCAACTACGGCCACACCCTGGGCCACGCCATCGAGAAGAACGAGCGCTACAAGTGGCGCCACGGCGCCGCCGTCTCCGTCGGCATGGTCTTCGCCGCCGAACTGGGCCGGCTCGCCGGACGCCTCGACGACGCCACCGCCGACCGGCACCGCGCCGTCCTCGAGTCCGTCGGGCTCCCGCTCACCTACCGCGGCGACCAGTGGCCCAAGCTGTTGGAGAACATGAAGGTCGACAAGAAGTCCCGGGGCGACCTGCTCCGCTTCATCGTCCTCGACGGCATCGGCCGGCCCACCGTGCTGGAAGGACCCGACCCGGCGATCCTGCTCGCCGCCTACGGGGAGGTCTCCGCGTGAGCGCACGCACGGTCCTCGTGCTCAACGGCCCCAACCTCGGCCGTCTCGGCTCCCGGGAGCCCGACGTCTACGGGGCCACCTCCTACGCCGGTCTCGTCGAGACCTGCCAGGCGCTCGGCAAGGAGCTCGGGTTCGACGTCGACGTCCGCGAGACCAACGACGAGGGCGAACTCATCCGCTGGCTCCACGAAGCCGCCGACGGGTCGATTCCGGTCGTTCTCAACCCCGGTGCCTTCACGCACTACTCGTACGGCATGCGGGACGCGGCGGCCCAGCGCACCGCGCCGCTCATCGAGGTGCACATCTCGAACCCGTACGCGCGTGAGGAGTTCCGCCACACCTCCGTGGTCGCGCCCGTCGCCACCGGCACCGTGGCGGGCTTCGGCATCGGCTCCTACCGGCTGGCCCTGCGGGCGCTGGCCGAGGAACTGACGGACTGACAGGGACCGGCCACCGGGCACCTCCCACCGCCCCCGGACGTTCACGCGATGACGACCGGGGGCGGTACCGTTGGCCCTCGACCAGCGCCAGTTGCCTGTACGAGACGGAGTGGCACCGGATGCAGCACGCAGTGGGGGCCCCGCTGCCGCCGCCCCACGGTCCCGGAAACGGACCCTGGACGCACCAGGCCCAGCACACAGGCCACCCCGGTCCTTTGCCGGGGCAGCCGCCGATACCCCCCGCCCCCGGGGCGCCTCCGCCCGGACAGGGACAGGGGCCCGGATGGGCCCCCGCTCCGCAGCCCGCGCCCGGCCCTCCCGCCAGGGAGACCACCGGGCACGTCCAGCTCCCGCCCGGCGAGCCCGTCCCGCTTCCCGCGCCGCCCGCCGAGCCCGGCACCGGCACCGCCACCCTCGCGGTCCTGCTGATCGGCCCGGCCGGCGCCGGCAAGACCACGGTCGCCAAGCTCTGGGCCAGCCGCCGTCGCGTCCCCACCGCGCACGTCTCCCTGGACGACGTCCGCGAATGGGTCTGCTCCGGCTTCGCCGACCCGCAGGCCGGATGGAACGACCACTCCGAGGCCCAGTACCGCCTGGCCCGCCGCACCTGCGGTTTCGCCGCCCGCAACTTCCTCGCCAACGGCATCTCCTGCATCCTGGACGACGCCGTGTTCCCGGACCGGCCCGTCGTCGGCCTCGGCGGCTGGAAGCGCCACGTGGGACCCGGCCTGCTGCCCGTCGTCCTGCTGCCCGGCCTGGAAGTCGTCCTGGAGCGCAACGCCGCCCGCAGCGGCAACCGACGCCTCTCCGACGAGGAGGTCGCCCGGATCCACGGCCGGATGGCCGGCTGGTACGGCTCGGGGCTGCCGATCATCGACAACTCGACGTACGACGTCGAGACGACCGCACGCGTCCTGGACGACGTACTGGCCCGCTCCATAGCCAGCCCGCCGGCCTGGTAGCGGTCCTGACCCGCCGCGGAGAGCCGGAGCCCCGGTCGGATGCGCTGACCGGGCGGGCCGCCGCAGCCGCTCGTACGCTCGGAAACATGTCAGAGGTGTACGCCGTCCGACGCGGGCTGCTGCGCGACCGGTACGCCGCCGCCGGATCCGCGGCCGCCCTGGTCTCCCGCCCCGCCAACGTCCGCTATCTCGCGGGCGGGGCCCCGCCCGGCGCCGTGCTGCTGCTCGGTCCCGGCGAGGACGTCCTGCTCTGCCCCCGCGCCCCGACCGGAGACCCCGCCCACGGGCGCCCCGACGAGCGACTGCGGGTGGACGTCCTGCCCGCGCCCGACGCCGATCCGGTCGTCACCGCCGCGGGCCTCGCGCTCGGCCTGGACGCGGACTGCCTGGCCGTCGAGGAGCACGACCTCACGGTCTCCCGCCACCGCGCCATGTCCGCCGTCGCCCCGCGGCTGCGCCTCGCGGACCTCGGCAGCGCGGTCGAACAGCTCAGGCTGGTCAAGGACGAGGAGGAGATCGCCTGTCTGCGGATCGCCGCCGAGATCACCGACCAGGCACTTGGCGAACTGCTGGAATCCATCCTGGTGGGCCGTACCGAGCGTCACCTCGCGCTGGAGCTGGAGCGCCGCCTGGTGGACCACGGCGCGGACGGGCCGGCCTTCGCCACCTCCGTGGGGACGGGTCCGCACTCGGGCCTGGGCCGTCACCGGCCCACCGACCGCAGGGTCGAGGAAGGCGATTTCCTCTCCGTGTGCCTCGGCGCCAACTACCGCGGCTACCGCTGCGAGATCGGGCGGACGTTCGTCATCGGCACCGCACCGGCGGACTGGCAGATCGAGCTCTACGACCTCGTTTTCGCCGCTCAGCGGGCCGGACGGGAAGCCCTCGTGCCGGGCGCCGCCTACCGCGACGTGGACCACGCGGCTCGCCATCTCCTGGACTCCGCGGGCCACACCGACGGGCTTCCGGCCGCCACCGGGCACGGGGTCGGACTCGAAATCGACGAGGACCCGCAGTTGGCACCGGCAGCCATGGGTAAACTGGACGCTTGCGTGCCGGTCACCGTCGAACCGGGGGTCCACCTCCCGGGCCGGGGCGGTGTCCGGATCGATGACACGCTCGTCGTACGCCCCGAGGCGGACGGCGGACCCGAGCTACTCACCATTACGACCAAGGAGCTGCTCGCGCTCTAGGAGAGATCCTCGCGCGCATCCTTTGTCGTCCACCAGCTTCAGTCCAGGAGATTCCGCAACCGTGGCTTCCACGAACGACCTCAAGAACGGCCTGGTGCTCAAGCTCGACGGAGGCCAGCTCTGGTCCGTCGTCGAGTTCCAGCACGTCAAGCCCGGCAAGGGCCCCGCCTTCGTGCGCACCAAGCTCAAGAACGTGCTCTCCGGCAAGGTCGTCGACAAGACGTTCAACGCCGGCGTGAAGGTCGAAACGGCCACCATTGACCGCCGCGACATGCAGTTCTCGTACATGGACGGCGAGTACTTCGTCTTCATGGACATGGACACGTACGACCAGCTGATGGTCGACCGCAAGGCCGTCGGCGACGCCGCCAACTTCCTGATCGAGGGCTTCACCGCCTCCGTCGCGCAGCACGAGGGCGAGGTGCTCTACGTCGAGCTGCCCGCCGCGGTCGAGCTGACCATCCAGCACACCGACCCGGGCGTGCAGGGCGACCGCTCCACCGGTGGCTCCAAGCCCGCCACCCTGGAGACCGGCTACGAGATCGGTGTCCCGCTCTTCATCACCACCGGCGAGAAGATCAAGGTCGACACCCGCACGGGCGACTACCTCGGCCGGGTGAACAGCTAACCGTGGCTGCCCGGAACAAGGCCCGCAAGCGCGCCTTCCAGATCCTTTTCGAGGCCGACCAGCGCGGTGAGTCCGTGCAGACGGTCCTCGCGGACTGGGTACGGCTCTCGCGGACCGACGACCGTCAGCCGCCGGTCGGCGAATTCACGATGGAGCTCGTCGAGGGGTACGCGCAGTACGCGGACCGCATCGACGACCTCATCGTCACCTACGCGGTGGACTGGGAGATAGACCGCATGCCGGTCGTCGACCGGAGCATCCTGCGGCTCGGCGCCTACGAGCTGATCTGGATGGACTCGACCCCCGACGCCGTGGTGATCGACGAGGCCGTCCAGCTCGCCAAGGAGTTCTCCACGGACGACTCACCGTCCTTCGTGAACGGCCTGCTGGCCCGCTTCAAGGACCTCAAGGCGAATCTGCGCCGCGAGCAGTAGCACGCGGTGGCGTACGCCCCACGAAGGGCCCACGGCCGAGCGGCCGTGGGCCCTTCGGCATGAGCGCGGGCCCGGTCCCCGGAAACGACGGACGCCGGGCGGTCGGGGCGTCTGCCCCGCCTGCCCGGCGTCCTGGGTGCGGTGTGAGGCCGGTCAGCCCTCTTCGTGGGCCACCGCGCGGCGCGCGTCGGCGTCCAGCACGCCCCAGCTGATCAGCTGCTCCGTGAGCACGGACGGCGACTGGTCGTAGATCACGGCCAGGGTGCGCAGGTCGTCCTGGCGGATCGACAGCACCTTGCCGTTGTAGTCGCCGCGCTGGCTCTGGATCGTCGCCGCGTAGCGCTGGAGCGGGCCGGCCTTCTCCGGCGGGACGTGGGCGAGGCGCTCCAGGTCAAGGACGAGCTTCGGCGGCGGCTCGGCGGCCCCGCCGGGGGTCGTGCCGGGCAGGAGCTCCTGCACCGGGACCCCGTAGAAGTCGGCCAGCTCGGCGAGACGCTGTACGGTCACCGCGCGGTCGCCGCGCTCGTACGAGCCGACCACGACGGCCTTCCAGCGGCCCTGCGACTTCTCCTCCACGCCGTGGAGGGAGAGGCCCTGCTGGGTGCGGATGGCGCGGAGCTTGGCCCCGAGCTGCTTTGCGTATTCGCTGGACATAAGGCTCCCCGGACGCTGGACATTCTGCGGCTGGGCCGCGTGGCTGGTAACTCACTGTGAGGTTACGCAGCGTTACTTGCTCGCGTCAAGCCGAAAGGTCCGGACCCGCGGCCCCCGGGGGCGCGGCCGGGACGTCGTGCCCGCCCTGGTAACGTATCGGACGTACATCCGACGTCCTTTAACGACCGTCCAGTGAGGCGGAGAAGGAGGTCCGTTTCTTATGGACACGCAGCATGACCAGCCCGGCGACACCGCCCGGCCCGTTCTCGAGGCCCCCGACATCGCCCGGGTCCTCACCCGCATCGCCCACGAGATCGTCGAACGCGCCAAGGGCGCCGACGACGTGGTACTGCTCGGCATCCCGACGCGGGGCGTCTTCCTCGCCCGCCGGATCGCCGGGAAGCTCGAGGAGATCACCGGACGCGCGACGCCCGTCGGATCGCTCGACATCACGATGTACCGCGACGACCTGCGCATGCGCCCCGCCCGCGCCCTCGCCCGGACCGACATCCCCGCCGACGGCATCGAGGGACGGCTCGTCGTCCTCGTCGACGACGTGCTCTTCTCCGGCCGCACGATCCGTGCCGCCCTGGACGCGCTCGGCGACATCGGCAGGCCCCGCGCCGTGCAGCTCGCGGTCCTCGTCGACCGCGGTCACCGCGAACTCCCGATCCGCGCCGACTACGTCGGCAAGAACCTCCCCACGTCGCTGCGGGAGACGGTCAAGGTCCAGCTCGCCGAGGAGGACGGCCGCGACGCCGTGCTGCTCGGTGTCAAGCCGGCCGTCCCGGCAGGCGAGCAGTAGCTTCCCGCACCCCGTACGCCCTCTCGGCGGTACGGCTGCTTCCGCACGCCCGCATGCCTGAATCCTCCACCTTCCACGGAGCCCCTCCCAGATGCTGCGCTCTCCCGGGGGAAACCCCCGTCACCTCATCTCGGCCGCGGACCTCACCCGCGACGACGCCGTCCTGATCCTCGACACCGCCGAGGAGATGGCCCGGGTCGCCGACCGGCCGATCAAGAAGCTCCCCACCCTGCGCGGCCGTACCGTCGTCAACCTCTTCTTCGAGGACTCGACGCGCACCCGCATCTCCTTCGAGGCCGCCGCCAAGCGGCTCTCCGCCGACGTCATCAACTTCTCCGCCAAGGGCTCGTCGGTCTCCAAGGGCGAATCCCTCAAGGACACCGCCCTGACCCTGGAGGCCATGGGCGCCGACGCCGTCGTCATCCGGCACGGCTCCTCCGGGGCCCCGTACCGCCTCGCCACCTCGGGCTGGATCGACGGCGCCGTCGTCAACGCCGGTGACGGCACCCACGAGCACCCCACCCAGGCGCTGCTGGACGCCTTCACGATCCGCCGCAGGCTGGTGGGTGCCGACGCCGGGCTCGGCAAGGACCTCGACGGCCGCCGGGTCACGATCGTCGGCGACATCCTGCACAGCCGTGTCGCCCGTTCCAACGTCCACCTGCTGACCACGCTCGGTGCCCAGGTCACCCTGGTGGCCCCGCCCACCCTCGTACCGGTCGGTGTCGAGCGGTGGCCCTGCGAGGTCAGCTACAGCCTGGACGACGTGCTGCCCGCCTCGGACGCCGTCATGATGCTCCGGGTGCAGCGCGAGCGGATGAACGCCGCGTACTTCCCGACCGAGCGCGAGTACTCCCGCCGCTACGGCCTGGACGGCCTGCGCATGGCGAAGATGCCGGAGCACGCCGTCGTGATGCACCCCGGCCCGATGAACCGCGGCATGGAGATCACCGCCGAGGTCGCCGACTCCGGCCGCTGCACCGCCGTCGAGCAGGTCGCCAACGGGGTGTCCGTCCGCATGGCCGTCCTGTACCTGCTGCTGGGCGGTTCCGAGACCGCCCTGCCGTCCGCCGCCGCCCGTACCGAGGAGAACAAGTAACCATGAGCACGATCCTGATCCGCGGCGCGAAGATCCTCGGCGGCGAGCCGGCCGACGTGCTGATCGAGGGCGAGAGCATCACGCAGGTCGGCACCGGCATCGAGGCCGGTGACGCCACCGTGGTCGAGGCGGCCGGCCAGATCCTGCTGCCCGGCCTCGTCGACCTGCACACCCACCTGCGCGAGCCCGGCCGCGAGGACTCCGAGACCGTCCTCACCGGCACCAGGGCCGCGGCCGCGGGCGGCTTCACCGCCGTGCACGCCATGGCCAACACCTTCCCCGTCGCCGACACCGCCGGCGTCGTCGAGCAGGTCTGGCGGCTCGGCAAGGAGTCCGGCTACTGCGACGTGCAGCCCGTCGGCGCCGTCACCGTCGGCCTGGAGGGCAAGCAGCTCGCCGAGCTCGGCGCCATGCACGACTCCGCCGCCGGCGTGAAGGTCTTCTCCGACGACGGCAAGTGCGTCGACGACGCCGTGATCATGCGCCGCGCCCTGGAGTACGTGAAGGCGTTCGACGGTGTCGTCGCCCAGCACGCCCAGGAGCCCCGCCTCACCGAGGGCGCCCAGATGAACGAGGGCGTCGTCTCGGCCGAGCTCGGTCTCGGCGGCTGGCCCGCCGTCGCCGAGGAGTCGATCATCGCCCGTGACGTCCTGCTCGCCGCCCACGTCGGCTCCCGGGTCCACATCTGCCACCTGTCGACCGCCGGCTCCGTGGAGATCGTCCGCTGGGCCAAGTCCAAGGGCTGGGACGTCACCGCCGAGGTCACCCCGCACCACCTGCTCCTCACCGACGAGCTCGTACGCTCCTACGACCCCGTCTACAAGGTGAACCCGCCGCTGCGCACCGAGGCCGACGTCATGGCCCTGCGCGAGGCCCTCGCCGACGGCACGATCGACTGCGTCGCCACCGACCACGCCCCGCACCCGCACGAGGACAAGGACTGCGAGTGGGCGGCGGCCGCCATGGGCATGGTCGGCCTGGAGACCGCGCTCTCGGTGGTCCAGCAGACCATGGTGGACACCGGACTGATCGACTGGGCGGGTGTGGCCGACCGCATGTCGGTCCGCCCGGCGGCCATCGGACGCCTCGAAGGACACGGCCGGCCCGTCTCGGCGGGTGAGCCCGCCAACCTCACTCTGGTCGATCCGTCATACCGTGGAACGGTGGACCCCGCGGGCTTCGCCTCGCGCAGCCGCAACACCCCCTACAAGGGTCGCGAGCTGCCGGGCCGAGTGACCCACACCTTCCTGCGGGGCCGTGCCACGGTCGTCGACGGGAAGCTCGCGTGACAACACTCAACCCCCTGTACCAACTGGCCGCCGAGCAGAAGTCGGCCGATGTGACGGACTGGTCCGCCCGCATCAGCTGGGTCGTCGGACTGATCCTCTTCATCGCCTTCGTCTACTGGCTGATGCGCCAGGGATGGAAATGGCGCGGAAGGCTCCAGTCCGGCCTGCCCGAGCTCGCCACCACCCCGGACGGCTTCGCGGACCGCGAGCCGCTGCTGACACTCCACGGCCGCTACCACGCCTCGACGACGGCGGGCCAGTGGCTCGACCGGATCGTCGCCCACGGCCTCGGCACCCGCAGCCGGGTCGAGCTCACCCTCACCGAGCAGGGCCTGGACGTCGTACGTCCCGGCGCGGCCGACTTCTTCGTCCCGGCCGCCGCCCTGCGCGAGGCCCGGCTCGACAAGGCGCTCGCCGGGAAGGTCCTGCCCGAGGGCGGCCTCCTGGTCATCACCTGGGCCCACGGCGAGACGCTGGTCGACTCCGGGTTCCGCTCCGACCACGCGGCCGAGCACCAGGCCTGGGTCGACGCCGTCAACCACCTCACCAGCACTACGGAAGGCACCGCACGATGACGACCTCCACCCGGGGAGCCGCCGAAGCTCCCGCCGTACTCGTCCTGGAGGACGGCCGCTCCTTCCGCGGCCGCGCCTACGGGGCCGTGGGGGAGACCTTCGGCGAGGCGGTGTTCTCCACCGGCATGACCGGCTACCAGGAGACCCTGACCGACCCCTCGTACCACCGCCAGGTCGTCGTGATGACCGCCCCGCACGTCGGCAACACCGGCGTGAACGACGAGGACGCCGAATCGCGGCGGATCTGGGTCTCCGGATACGTCGTACGCGACCCCGCCCGCCTCCCCTCGAACTGGCGCTCGCGCCGCACCCTGGACGAGGAGCTCGCCGCCCAGGGCGTCGTCGGCATCAGCGGCGTCGACACCCGCGCGCTCACCCGCCACCTGCGCGAGCGCGGCGCGATGCGCGTCGGCATCTTCTCCGGCAACGCGGTCGAGGACGAGGGCGTGCTCCTCGCCAAGGTGCGCCAGGCCCCCGAGATGAGCGGTGCCGACCTCTCCGCCGAGGTCGCCACCAAGGAGGCCTACGTCGTCCCCGCGATCGGCACCAAGAAGTTCACCGTCGCCGCGATCGACCTCGGCATCAAGGGCATGACCCCGCACCGGATGGCCGAGCGCGGCATCGAGGTGCACGTGCTGCCCGCCACCGCCACCCTCGACGAGGTCTACGCGGCCGGACCGGACGGCGTCTTCTTCTCCAACGGCCCCGGCGACCCGTCCACCGCCGACCACCCCGTCTCCCTCATGCGGGGCGTCCTGGAGCGGAAGACCCCGCTCTTCGGCATCTGCTTCGGCAACCAGATCCTCGGCCGCGCCCTCGGCTTCGGCACCTACAAGCTGAAGTACGGGCACCGCGGCATCAACCAGCCCGTGCAGGACCGCACGACCGGCAAGGTCGAGGTCACCGCGCACAACCACGGCTTCGCCGTCGACGCACCCCTCGACAAGCCGTCCGACACGGAGTTCGGCCGCGCCGAGGTCTCCCACGTCTGCCTGAACGACCAGGTCGTCGAGGGGCTCCAGCTCCTGGACCGGCCGGCCTTCAGCGTCCAGTACCACCCCGAGGCGGCCGCCGGCCCGCACGACGCCGCGTACCTCTTCGACCGCTTCGTTTCCCTGATGGAGGGCCAGCGTGCCTAAGCGCTCCGATATCCGGTCCGTCCTGGTCATCGGCTCCGGTCCGATCGTCATCGGGCAGGCCGCCGAGTTCGACTACTCCGGCACCCAGGCCTGCCGCGTCCTCAAGGCCGAGGGCCTGCGCGTCATCCTGGTGAACTCCAACCCGGCGACGATCATGACCGACCCGGAGATCGCCGACGCCACCTACGTCGAGCCGATCACCCCCGAGTTCGTCGAGAAGATCATCGCCAAGGAGCGCCCCGACGCGCTGCTCCCCACCCTCGGCGGCCAGACCGCGCTGAACACCGCGATCTCCATGCACGAGAACGGTGTCCTCACGAAGTACGGCGTCGAGCTCATCGGCGCCAACGTCGAGGCCATCAACAAGGGCGAGGACCGCGACCTGTTCAAGGGCGTCGTCGAGGCCGTCAAGGCCAAGATCGGCTACGGCGAGTCCGCCCGCTCGGTGATCTGCCACTCCATGGACGACGTCATCGCGGGCGTCGACACCCTCGGCGGCTACCCCGTCGTCGTCCGCCCCTCCTTCACGATGGGCGGCGCCGGTTCCGGCTTCGCCCACGACGAGGAGGAGCTGCGCCGTATCGCCGGACAGGGCCTCACACTCTCCCCGACCACCGAGGTGCTCCTGGAGGAGTCCATCCTCGGCTGGAAGGAGTACGAGCTGGAGCTGATGCGCGACCGGAACGACAACGTCGTGGTCGTCTGCTCCATCGAGAACTTCGACCCGATGGGCGTCCACACCGGTGACTCCATCACCGTCGCCCCGGCGATGACGCTCACGGACCGTGAGTACCAGCGGCTGCGCGACATCGGCATCGCGATCATCCGCGAGGTCGGCGTCGACACCGGCGGCTGCAACATCCAGTTCGCCGTCGACCCCGCCGACGGCCGGATCATCGTCATCGAGATGAACCCGCGCGTCTCGCGCTCCTCGGCGCTGGCCTCCAAGGCCACAGGCTTCCCGATCGCCAAGATCGCCGCCAAGCTGGCCGTCGGCTACACGCTCGACGAGATCCCCAACGACATCACCGAGAAGACCCCGGCCTCCTTCGAGCCGACCCTCGACTACGTCGTCGTCAAGGCCCCGCGCTTCGCCTTCGAGAAGTTCCCGTCCGCCGATTCCACCCTCACCACCACCATGAAGTCGGTGGGCGAGGCCATGGCGATCGGCCGCAACTTCACCGAGGCCCTCCAGAAGGCCCTGCGCTCCCTGGAGAAGAAGGGCTCGCAGTTCGCCTTCACCGGCGAGACCGGCGACAAGGCCGAGCTGCTCGCCGAGGCGGTCCGCCCCACGGACGGTCGCATCAACACCGTGATGCAGGCGATCCGGGCCGGTGCCACCCAGGAAGAGGTCTTCGACGCCACGAAGATCGACCCCTGGTTCGTCGACCAGCTCTTCCTGATCAAGGAGATCGCCGACGAGCTGGCCGCCGCCGAGCGCCTCGACACCGACCTCCTCGCCGAGGCCAAGCGGCACGGCTTCTCCGACGCGCAGATCGGTGAGATCCGCGGCCTGCGCGAGGACGTCGTCCGCGAGGTCCGGCACGCGCTCGGCATCCGCCCGGTCTACAAGACGGTCGACACCTGCGCCGCCGAGTTCGCCGCGAAGACGCCGTACTTCTACTCCTCCTACGACGAGGAGAGCGAGGTCGCCACCCGCACCAAGCCCGCGGTGATCATCCTCGGCTCCGGCCCCAACCGCATCGGCCAGGGCATCGAGTTCGACTACTCCTGCGTCCACGCCTCCTTCGCGCTGAGCGACGCGGGCTACGAGACCGTGATGGTCAACTGCAACCCGGAGACCGTCTCCACCGACTACGACACCTCCGACCGGCTGTACTTCGAGCCGCTCACCCTGGAGGACGTGCTGGAGATCGTGCACGCCGAGTCGCTCGCAGGCCCGATCGCCGGTGTCGTCGTCCAGCTCGGCGGCCAGACCCCGCTCGGCCTCTCGCAGGCGCTCAAGGACAACGGCGTACCGGTCGTGGGCACCTCCCCGGAGGCCATCCACGCCGCCGAGGACCGCGGTGCCTTCGGCCGGGTGCTCGCCGAGGCCGGTCTGCCCGCCCCCAAGCACGGCACCGCCACCACCTTCGCCGAGGCCAAGGGCATCGCCGACGAGATCGGCTACCCCGTCCTCGTCCGCCCCTCGTACGTGCTCGGTGGGCGCGGCATGGAGATCGTCTACGACGAGACCCGGCTGGCCGCCTACATCGAGGAGTCCACCGAGATCAGCCCCACCCGGCCGGTCCTGGTCGACCGCTTCCTCGACGACGCCATCGAGATCGACGTCGACGCGCTCTACGACGGCACCGAGCTCTACCTCGGCGGCGTCATGGAGCACATCGAGGAGGCGGGCATCCACTCCGGCGACTCCGCCTGCGCCCTGCCCCCGATCACCCTGGGCGGCTACGACATCAAGCGGCTGCGCGCCTCCACCGAGGGCATCGCCAAGGGCGTCGGGGTGCGCGGACTGATCAACATCCAGTTCGCGCTCTCCGGCGACATCCTCTACGTCCTGGAGGCCAACCCCCGCGCCTCGCGGACCGTCCCCTTCACCTCGAAGGCCACCGCGGTCCCGCTCGCCAAGGCCGCCGCCCGCATCTCGCTGGGCGCGACCGTGGCCGAGCTGCGCGAGGAGGGGCTGCTGCCTCGGCACGGCGACGGCGGCACCCTGCCGCTGGACGCGCCGATCTCCGTCAAGGAGGCCGTCATGCCGTGGTCGCGCTTCCGCGACATCCACGGCCGCGGCGTCGACACGGTCCTCGGTCCGGAGATGCGCTCCACCGGCGAGGTCATGGGCATCGACTCGGCCTTCGGCACGGCGTACGCCAAGTCGCAGGCCGGTGCCTACGGCCCGCTGCCCACCAAGGGCCGCGCCTTCATCTCCGTCGCCAACCGCGACAAGCGCTCGATGATCTTCCCGGCGCGTGAACTCGTCGCCCACGGCTTCGAGCTGATGGCCACCTCCGGCACCGCCGAGGTCCTCAAGCGCAACGGCATCAACGCCACCGTCGTGCGCAAGCAGTCCGAGGGCGAGGGCCCGAACGGCGAGAAGACCATCGTCCAGCTGATCCACTCCGGCGAGGTCGACCTCATCGTCAACACCCCGTACGGGACGGGCGGCCGGCTCGACGGATACGAGATCCGCACCGCGGCCGTCGCCCGGTCCGTGCCCTGCCTCACCACGGTCCAGGCGCTGGCCGCCGCGGTCCAGGGCATCGACGCGCTCCACCACGGGGACGTCGGCGTGCGCTCCCTCCAGGAACACGCGAAACGCCTCACCGCGGCCCGCGACTGAGGCCCCGCCGCCCCCAGGGGGACACCGGAAACGGTGTCCCCCTCTTCATGAGGACACCGTGATGTACAAACTCTTCTTCCAGCTCGTCTTCAAGCGGATGGACCCGGAGCAGGCGCACCACCTCGCCTTCCGCTGGATCCGCCTGGCCGCCCGCGTCCCCGTCCTGCGCACCTTCGCCGCCGCCGCGCTCGCACCCCGCTACGAGGAGCTGCGCACCGAGGCGTTCGGGCTGCGGATGCACGGTCCCTTCGGGCTGGCCGCCGGCTTCGACAAGAACGCCGTCGCCATCGACGGCATGTCGATGCTCGGCTTCGACCACGTCGAGATCGGCACGGTCACCGGCGAACCCCAGCCCGGCAACCCGAAGAAGCGGCTGTTCCGCCTCGTCGCGGACCGGGCGCTGATCAACCGCATGGGCTTCAACAACGAGGGCTCCGCGGCCGTCGCGGAGCGCCTGGCCGCCCGCACGCCCGTCTTCCGTACGACGGTCGGCGTCAACATCGGCAAGACCAAGACCGTCCCCGAGGCCGAGGCGGCCGCGGACTACGTGAAGTCCACCGAACGGCTCGCCGCCCACGCCGACTACCTCGTCGTCAACGTCTCCTCGCCCAACACCCCCGGCCTGCGCGACCTCCAGGCCACCGAGGCGCTCCGCCCGCTGCTCACCGCCGTACGCGAGGCCGCCGACCGGACCGTCACCGGCCGCCGCGTGCCGCTGCTCGTCAAGATCGCCCCCGACCTGGCCGACGACGACATCGACGCGGTCGCCGACCTCGCCGTCGAGCTCGGCCTGGACGGCATCATCGCCACCAACACCACGATCGCCCGCGACGGACTCGGCCTGAAGTCGTCGCCGGCCCTGGTCGGGGAGACCGGCGGGCTCTCCGGCGCACCCCTCAAGGAGCGGTCCCTGACGGTCCTGAGCCGCCTGTACGCCCGGGTGGGCACCCGGATCACCCTGGTCGGTGTCGGAGGCGTCGAGAACGCCGAGGACGCCTGGCAGCGCATCCTCGCCGGCGCCACGCTCGTCCAGGGCTACAGCGCCTTCATCTACGAGGGCCCGTTCTATGCCCGCGCCATCCACAAGGGGCTGGCCGCACGCCTGGCCGCCTCGCCCTACGCCACCCTCGCCGAGGCCGTCGGCGCCGAGACACGGAAGGCCGTGCAGTGACCCCCGAACCCTTCGGCGCCCGGCTGCGCCATGCCATGGACACCCGCGGGCCGCTCTGCGTGGGCATCGATCCGCACGCCTCGCTCCTGACCTCCTGGGGCCTGAACGACGACATCACCGGCCTGGAGCGCTTCACGCGGACCGTCGTGGAGGCGCTGGCCGACCGGGTCGCCGTGCTCAAACCGCAGTCCGCCTTCTTCGAGCGGTTCGGCTCGCGCGGCGTCGCGGTCCTGGAGAAGGCCGTCGAGGAGGCGCGGGCCGCCGGGGCCCTCGTCCTGATGGACGCCAAGCGCGGCGACATCGGCTCCACGATGGCCGCCTACGCGGCCACCTACCTCGACAAGGACTCGCCGCTGTTCTCCGACGCGGTCACGGTCTCGCCCTACCTCGGCTTCGGCTCGCTGCGCCCGGCGCTCGACGCCGCCGCCGTCTCCGGCGCGGGGGTCTTCGTCCTCGCCCTCACCTCCAACCCGGAGGGCGCCGAGGTACAGCGCGCCACCGCCGCGGACGGCCGGTCGCTGGCCCAGGTGATGCTCGACCACATGGCCGCCGAGAACGCGGGGGCCACCCCGCTCGGCTCCGTCGGCGCGGTCGTGGGCGCCACGCTCGCCGACGCGGGCGCGGACCTCGCGGTCAACGGGCCGCTGCTGGCTCCCGGCATCGGTGCCCAGGGCGCCACCCCCGCGGATCTGCCGCGCGTCTTCGGCGCCTCGGTGGGCAACGTGGTGCCGAGCGTGAGCCGGGGCGTGCTGCGCCACGGACCGGACGCGTCAGGGCTGCGCGAAGCCGCCGGACGGTTCGCGGACGAGGTCCGTACGGCCGTCTCGGAAGGCTGACGATGCCACGTGACATCGAGTTGACGGAATCCTGACCAAAAAACAGGGTCGTTATGACCGAAAAGTCCTAGTCGGGTAAGGCTGACCAGGACTTTTCGTCCGTTCTCGCTGACTCCGGCGGCCATGGCCGCTAGTCTCCGTCGAGAGCCAACGCGCACAACGTGCCCGTTGCTCACCAGGTGGGCAGCCATGAGGTTTCTCACCGGTCCGTATCCGACAGATCGACATCCGAGGTGACGTAGGCGTGGCTCTTCCGCCCCTTACCCCTGAACAGCGCGCAGCCGCGCTCGAAAAGGCCGCCGCGGCTCGCCGGGAGCGGGCCGAGGTCAAGAATCGACTCAAGCACTCCGGCGCCTCCCTCCAAGAGGTCATCAAGCAGGGCCAGGAGAACGACGTCATCGGCAAGATGAAGGTCTCCGCCCTCCTGGAGTCCCTGCCCGGCGTGGGCAAGGTCCGCGCCAAGCAGATCATGGAGCGGCTCGGCATCTCCGAGAGCCGACGGGTCCGGGGTCTCGGCTCCAACCAGATCGCATCCCTGGAGCGTGAGTTCGGCGGCACCGCCGCCTGACGTTCTCAGGCACTCCTGAGAACCTGGATAATCGCTCCATGGCTGCAACATCCCGGGGGACGTCCCCCGTACCCCCGGACGTACGTCCGCGGCTGACCGTGCTCTCCGGCCCCTCGGGGGTCGGCAAGAGCACGGTCGTCGCCCATATGCGCAAGGTTCACCCCGAGGTCTGGCTCTCGGTGTCGGCCACGACCCGCAAGCCCCGGCCCGGCGAACGCAACGGCGTCCACTACTTCTTCGTGGACGACGAGGAGTTCGACAAGCTGATCGCCAACGGCGAGCTGCTGGAGTGGGCCGAGTTCGCGGGCAACCGGTACGGCACGCCGCGCCGGGCCGTGCTCGACCGCCTGGAGGCGGGCGAGCCGGTGCTGCTGGAGATCGACCTCCAGGGCGCCCGGCTGGTACGCCAGTCGATGCCCGAGGCGCAGCTGGTCTTCCTGGCGCCGCCGACCTGGGAGGAGCTGGTGCGCCGGCTCACCGGCCGGGGCACCGAGGCGCCCGACGTGATCGAGCGCCGGCTCACGGCCGCGAGGGTCGAGCTGGCCGCCGAGGCCGAGTTCGACACCACGCTGGTCAACACCTCCGTCGAGGACGTGGCACGCGAGCTGCTAACGTTGATGCTGCAGGCTTCCGGCCTCCCCGGCACCGACGACTGAGCTCACCCCCCGAGTCGACGGCCGCGGACGCAGAGCAGCACCACTGCGGAACCAGCATGATCAAAGATCTCTTTGATCTCTATCCCCTTCGGAAGGCAGAGAGTGTCCTCTTCCATCACCACGCCCGAGGGCATCATCAACCCGCCGATTGATGAGCTCCTCGAGGCCACCGACTCGAAGTACAGCCTCGTGATCTACGCCGCCAAGCGCGCGCGCCAGATCAACGCGTACTACTCGCAGCTCGGCGAAGGCCTCCTCGAGTACGTCGGTCCGCTCGTCGACACCCACGTGCACGAGAAGCCGCTCTCGATCGCGCTCCGCGAGATCAACGCGGGCCTGCTCACCTCCGAGGCCATCGAGGGCCCGGCGCAGTAGCGGGAACCACGTCCCGCACCAGCGGGGAACGCACCTTCACCCCAGGCCCGGCGGCCCGAACCGCCGGGCCTGGGGTGTGTCCGGAGCCGGGGCCGCCGCGGCTCGTGCCGTGCGGTGAGGCAGCATGGAGCGCGTACGCCACGGTGCCGCAGCGCACCGGCCGGGTGCACGGAGACACGAGTGCGGGGAGACGCAGTGGAGAAGCCGAAGGTCGTCCTGGGGGTCAGCGGGGGCATCGCCGCCTACAAGGCGTGCGAGCTGCTGCGCAGGCTGACCGAGTCGGGCCACGACGTGCGGGTCGTACCGACCGCGTCGGCCCTGAACTTCGTGGGGGCCGCCACCTGGTCGGCGCTCTCCGGCCACCCCGTCTCGACCGAGGTGTGGGACGGCGTGCACGAGGTGCCGCACGTCCGGATCGGCCAGGGTGCCGACCTCGTGGTGGTCGCCCCGGCCACCGCCGACATGCTCGCCAAGGCCGCCCACGGCCTCGCCGACGACCTGCTCACCAACACCCTGCTCACCGCCCGCTGTCCGGTCGTCTTCGCACCGGCCATGCACACGGAGATGTGGGAGCACCCCGCCACCCAGGAGAACGTCGCGACGCTGCGCCGGCGCGGCGCCGTCGTCATCGAGCCGGCCGTCGGCCGGCTCACCGGCGTGGACACCGGCAAGGGGCGGCTGCCCGACCCCGGGGAGATCTTCGAGGTCTGCCGCCGTGTCCTGGACCGCGGGCCCGCCGAGCGTGACCTGGCCGGCCGTCATGTCGTCGTCAGCGCCGGCGGCACCCGGGAGCCCCTGGACCCGGTCCGCTACCTCGGCAACCGCTCCTCGGGCAAGCAGGGCTACGCCCTGGCGCGCACCGCCGTCGCCCGGGGGGCCCGGGTGACCCTGGTCGAGGCGAACACCGGGCTGCCCGACCCGGCCGGCGCCGACGTCCTGCGTGCCGGGACGGCCGTCCAGCTGCGCGAGGCCGTGCTGAAGGCGGCGGCCGACGCGGACGTCGTGGTGATGGCGGCGGCGGTCGCCGACTTCCGGCCCGCCGCGTACGCCACCGGCAAGATCAAGAAGAAGGACGGCCAGGAGCCCGCCCCCGTCGCGCTGGTCCGCAACCCCGACATCCTCGCCGAGGTGGCCGGCGAGCGGGCCCGCCCGGGACAGCTCGTCGTCGGATTCGCCGCCGAGACCGACGACGTCCTCGCCAACGGCCGGGCCAAGCTGCGCCGCAAGGGCTGCGACCTGCTGGTCGTCAACGAGGTCGGTGAGCGCAAGACGTTCGGCTCCGAGGAGAACGAGGCGGTCGTGCTCGGCGCCGACGGCTCCGAGACGCCGGTGCCGTACGGGCCGAAGGAAGCACTCGCCGACGTGGTCTGGGACCTCGTGACGGCCCGGTTGGGCTAGATTGCCTATGCGCCGCTCCGGCGGGCAGAAGCCTGAACCAGCACGTGTCACCGCGCCCGGAAGGAGTGATTGTCGTACCGCAGTCAACAGTGCCGCAGGTCACAGGGCTCCCAAGGGGCGAGACACGTGACCCATCCGCCGGAAGCGACCGATAAACTGGTCGACGGACGTGCCGGGCGCAGCTCCCGGCCGTCCACCCATGATCAGCCAGCAGCCGCTGCAACCCCAGGGAGCGATGTGTCCCGCCGTCTCTTCACCTCGGAATCCGTCACCGAGGGCCACCCCGACAAGATCGCTGACCAGATCAGCGACACGATTCTCGACGCGCTCCTGCGCGAGGACCCCTCCTCGCGCGTCGCCGTCGAGACCCTGATCACCACCGGTCTGGTGCATGTCGCGGGTGAGGTCACGACCAAGGCCTACGCCGACATCCCCAACCTCGTGCGCAGCAAGGTGCTCGAGATCGGCTACGACTCCTCCAAGAAGGGCTTCGACGGAGCTTCCTGTGGTGTCTCGGTGTCCATCGGGGCGCAGTCCCCGGACATCGCGCAGGGCGTCGACACCGCCTACGAGAAGCGCGTCGAGGGCGACGAGGACGAGCTCGACAAGCAGGGCGCGGGCGACCAGGGGCTGATGTTCGGCTACGCCTGCGACGAGACGCCCGAGCTGATGCCGCTGCCGATCCACCTGGCGCACCGGCTCTCGCGCCGCCTCTCCGAGGTCCGCAAGAACGGCACCATCCCCTACCTGCGGCCCGACGGCAAGACCCAGGTCACCATCGAGTACGACGGCGACAAGGCGCTCCGCCTGGACACGGTCGTGGTCTCCTCGCAGCACGCGTCCGACATCGACCTGGACTCGCTCCTCGCGCCCGACATCCGCGAGTTCGTCGTCGAGCACGTCCTGAACCAGCTCGTCGAGGACGGCATCAAGCTCGACACCGAGGGCTACCGCCTCCTGGTGAACCCGACGGGCCGCTTCGAGATCGGCGGCCCGATGGGCGACGCCGGCCTGACCGGCCGCAAGATCATCATCGACACCTACGGGGGCATGGCCCGCCACGGCGGCGGTGCCTTCTCCGGCAAGGACCCGTCCAAGGTCGACCGCTCGGCCGCCTACGCCATGCGCTGGGTCGCCAAGAACGTCGTCGCCGCCGGGCTCGCCGCCCGCTGCGAGGTCCAGGTCGCCTACGCGATCGGCAAGGCCGAGCCGGTGGGCCTGTTCGTCGAGACCTTCGGCACCGCCGCGGTCGACACGGAGAAGATCGAGCACGCGATCGGCGAGGTCTTCGACCTGCGCCCGGCCGCGATCATCCGCGACCTCGACCTGCTGCGCCCGATCTACGCCCAGACCGCGGCCTACGGCCACTTCGGCCGGGAGCTCCCCGACTTCACCTGGGAGCGCACCGACCGGGTGGACGCGCTGCGCACGGCCGCAGGGCTCTGAGGTCCCGCCGCCGCCGTCACGTACGCCGGGGCCCGGACACCGCACGACGGTGCCCGGGCCCCGGTGCGTGCGGGGCGCCGCGGGCCCGGCCGGGCCCCGCCGCTGTCAGTGGGGTCTGGTAGGAAGGTGGCTGTGAGCAGCGACAACGAGCGGTCCGAGGAGCCCGACGCCGGGGCACCGGAGCAGCTTGCGCTGATCCGGGAGACCGTACGCCGGGCCAAGGTGCCCCGCGCGAAGCCCCGGACCTGGCGGGGCGCCGCGCTCGCCGAGGAGCTGCCCGTCGCCCGCGTCCTGGTCAACAAGGGCGCGCTCCACCTCGACCAGTACTTCGACTACGCCGTCCCCGAGGAGCTCGACGCCGACGCACAGCCCGGCGTCCGCGTCCGGGTGCGGTTCGGCGCCGGCGGGCGGCAGGTGCGCGGCGGACGGCGCGAGGGCGGCGGGCTCATCGACGGGTTCCTCGTCGAGCGGCGCGCCTCCTCCGACTACCAGGGCGCCCTCGCGGCCCTGGCCTACGTCGTCTCGCCCGAGCCGGTGCTCGGGCCCGAGCTGCTCGCCCTCTGCCGTGCCGTCGCCGACCGCTACGCGGGCAGCCTCGCCGACGTGCTCCAGCTCGCCGTGCCCCCGAGGAACGGCAGGGCCGAGTCCAAGGCCTCGCCCGCGCCCCTGCCGCCGCCGCCCGTCCCCTCGCCCGGGACCTGGGAGCGGTACACCCAGGGACCCGGCTTCCTGCGGGCGCTGGCCGAGGGCGGGGCGCCCCGGGCCGTGTGGACCGCGCTGCCCGGCCCGCACTGGCCCGAGGAGATCGCCCGGGCCGTCGCCGCGACCCTGGCGTCGGGCAGGGGCGCGCTCGTCGTCGTACCGGACGGCCGGGCGGCGGGGCGGGTGGACGCGGCGCTCACCGCGCTGCTGGGCAAGGGGCACCACGCGCTGCTCACCGCCGACTCCGGGCCCGAGAAGCGGTACGGGCAGTGGCTCGCGGTCCGGCGCGGGTCCGTGCGCGCGGTGGTCGGGACCCGGGCCGCGATGTTCGCCCCCGTGGCCGATCCGGGACTGGTGGCCGTCTGGGACGACGGCGACTCCAGCCACAGCGACGACAACGCCCCCTTCCCGCACGTCCGGGAGGTACTGGAGCTGCGGGCGGCGCACGGCCGGTGCGGATTCCTGCTGGGCGGGATCAACTGCACGGTGGAGGCCGCCCAGTTGGTCGAGAGCGGCTGGGCGCTGCCGCTGCGTGCGGAACGGGAGCGGCTGCGGTCAGCAGCACCCCTCGTGCGTACGGTCGACGACGGCGAGCTGGCGCGCGACGGGGCGGCGCGTTCGGCGCGGCTGCCCAGCCTGGCCTGGCAGACCGTCCGGGACGGGCTGCGCGGCGGCCCGGTGCTCGTCCAGGTGCCGCGCCGCGGTTACGCGCCCCGGCTGGCCTGCGAGCGCTGCCGCGAACCCGCGCGGTGCCGGCACTGCGCGGGCCCCTTGCAGGCCACCGACCGGCAGGACCTCGACTGCGCGTGGTGCGGGAGGGCCGAGACGGCCTGGCGGTGCGGAGCCTGCGGTGGCGTGCGGCTGCGGGCGCAGATCGTCGGCGCCCGCAGGACCGCGGAGGAGCTGGGGCGGGCGTTCCCGGCCGTTCCCGTGCGGACGTCGGGCCGCGACCATGTGCTCGATTCCGTACCGGACCAGCCCGCGCTGGTCGTCAGCACACCCGGGGCCGAGCCGGTGGCCGAAGGGGGCTACGCGGCTGCGCTGCTGCTGGACGGCTGGGCGATGGTGGGCCGCCCCGACCTGCGGGCGGGGGAGGAGGCGCTGCGGCGCTGGACGGCGGCGGCCGCCCTGGTGCGCGGCCGGTCCGAGGGAGGCACGGTGGTGGTCGTCGCCGAGCCGACCCTGCGGCCCGTGCAGGCGCTGGTGCGCTGGGACCCGGTGGGCCACGCCCGCCGTGAGCTCGCCGAACGGGCCGAGCTCGGCTTCCCGCCGGTGTCACGGATGGCGTCGGTGACGGGCCCGCCCGAAGCGCTCGCCGCGTTCCTGGCCACGGCGGAGCTGCCGGCACAGGCCGAGGTCCTCGGGCCCGTACCGGTGCCCGCGACGGCGGCCGGGCGGCCCCGCAGGCCGGGGGACGCCCCGCCGGGCGAGGTCTGGGAGCGGGCACTGATCAGGGTGCCGCCGGGGCGCGGAGCGGCGCTCGCGCACGCGTTGAAGGCTGCGTCGGCGGCGCGTACGGCCCGGGGGAGCGGCGACCCGGTGCGGATCAGGATCGATCCGCCGGACATCGGCTGAGGGGGGCGAGGACCGGGCGCACCACGGTGGGCTGCCCCGGTGCGGGCAGCCCGGTACCGTCAGCCGTTGCGCGGGCCCGGGAAGGCACCGGGCCGCAGTTCCTCGCGAGGTGCCGCACGGTCCGTCGGGGAAGCCGGTCCGGGAGAGGGCTGCGGCGGCATGGAGCGGGCCGCCGGCACGACGGGCAGTGCGGCCGAAGTGCCCGCCGGGGCGGGCTGTTTGCGGGCCGCCGTCTCCGCCGCCTCACCCGCCGCCGACTGCGCGGTCGTGCGGCGCGAACCGTAACGGCGGTGCACCGCCTGCTTGGTGACGCCGAGGGCGGAGCCCACCGCGTCCCACGAGAAGCCCAGCGAGCGGTCGAAGTCCACCGCGGCCGTCACCAGCGTCTCCACGCTGTCCCGCAGTTCCTGCGCGAGCCGGACCGTCGGGGCGGGGGCCCTCCCGTAGACGACGAAGCCCGCGGACGGGCCGGAGCGGCGCGGACGGTAGACGTTGCCCAGCTGCGCGGTCAGCGTGCGCAACGCGTCCACCTGCCGCCGGACCCGCTCGATGTCCCGCACCAACAGGTGCAGACTTGCACGCGCTTGGGCGTCGTGGGTTGCGTGGTCGGCCATGAACAAGCCTCTCGAACCGGCGTTGAAGGGATCGGACCGCGTACGACGGTCCGCTTCGGTCAATCTCACTTGACCAACGCCGCACCTGGCCTCGGGGTCACGCAACAGGGGCGTATGCGCATATGCGCGGGGCGCACGGGCGTGCGTACGCCCCCCGCCGCCGTACGGGGCAGCGCTTAGACTGGTGCGCTGCTCGCCCGTACGTCCCGCCCCGAGAGGCAGTGCGCCACCCATGAAGCTGGTCTTCGCAGGCACCCCCGAGGTCGCCGTCCCCGCCCTGGACGCCCTGATCGCCTCCGAGCGCCACGAGGTGGCGGCCGTCGTCACCCGCCCCGACGCTCCCGCCGGGCGCGGCCGCCGGCTGGTCGCCAGCCCCGTGGCCGAGCGGGCCGAGGAGGCCGGTATCGAGATCCTCAAGCCGGCCAGGCCGCGCGACGAGGACTTCCTGGCCCGGCTGCGGGAGATCGCCCCGGACTGCTGCCCGGTCGTCGCCTACGGCGCGCTGCTGCCCAAGTCCGCCCTGGAGGTGCCCGCCCGCGGCTGGGTCAACCTGCACTTCTCCCTGCTGCCCGCCTGGCGCGGCGCCGCCCCCGTCCAGCACTCGGTGATGGCCGGCGACGAGGTGACCGGGGCGTCGACCTTCCTGATCGAGGAGGGGCTGGACTCCGGGCCCGTCTACGGCGTCCTCACCGAGGAGGTCCGGCCCACCGACACCAGCGGCGACCTGCTCACCCGGCTGGCCTTCGCGGGCGCCGGACTGCTCGCGGCGACCATGGACGGCATCGAGGACGGCACCCTGCACGCCGTCCCGCAGCCCGCCGAGGGCATCACCCTCGCCCCCAAGATCACCGTCGAGGACGCCCAGGTGCGGTGGGCGGAGCCGGCGCTGCGGGTCGACCGCGTCGTACGCGGCTGCACCCCCGCACCGGGGGCCTGGACGCTCTTCCGCGGCGAGCGCCTCAAGCTGGTCCAGGCCGTCCCCGTCCCCGACCGCACCGACCTGGCCCCCGGCGAACTGTCCGCGGGCAAGAACAACGTGTACGTGGGCACCGGCTCGTACGCCGTCGAGCTCCTCTGGGTCCAGCCGCAGGGCAAGAAGCCGATGCGCGCCGCCGACTGGGCCCGCGGTGTGCGCATCGCCCACGGGGAGCTGCTGGGGGCCTGAGCGGGCGCGGGCGCGGACCCGGCGGCGGCCCGACGTACGCTGGAGGCGATCGTCCCCTCACCCTCAAGCGGAGCACCTTTCACGTGAACGACCAGCAGCGTCGCCGTCCGGCCAAGCAGCACCGCCGCCCCGAGAAGGACCCCGTCCGGTTCCTCGCCTTCGAAGCGCTCAGGGCCGTCGACGAACGCGACGCGTACGCCAACCTCGTCCTGCCGCCGCTGCTGAAGAAGGCGCGCGCCAAGGGCGACTTCGACGGCCGCGACGCGGCGCTGGCCACCGAGCTGGTCTACGGCACCCTGCGCCGCCAGGGCACCTACGACGCGATCGTCGCCGCCTGCGTCGACCGGCCGCTGCGCGAGGTCGACCCCCCGGTGCTGGACGTCATCGAGATGGGCGTGCACCAACTGCTCGGCACCCGCATCCCGACGCACGCGGCCGTGTCCGCCAGCGTCGAGCTCGCCCGGGTCGTGCTGGGGGAGGGGCGCGCGAAGTTCGTCAACGCGGTGCTCCGCAAGGTCTCGGCCCATGACCTCGACGGCTGGCTGGAGCGGGTCGCCCCGGCCTACGACGAGGACGCCGAGGAGCACCTCTCCGTCGTCCACTCCCACCCCCGCTGGGTGGTCTCCGCCCTCTGGGACGCGCTGGGGGGCGGCCGGGCCGGGATCGAGGACCTGCTGGAGGCCGACAACGAACGCCCCGAGGTGACGCTGGTCGCCCGTCCGGGCCGCTCCACCACCGACGAACTGCTGGCGGCCCTCGGTGAGGAGAGCGGGCTGGCGGGCCGCTGGTCCCCCTACGCCGTACGCATGGCCGAGGGCGGCGAGCCCGGCGCCCTGACCGCCGTCCAGGAGGGCCGGGCCGGGGTGCAGGACGAGGGCAGCCAGCTCGTCGCGGCCGCCCTCGCCCAGGCGCCCGTCGAGGGCCGCGACAGCCGCTGGCTCGACGGCTGCGCGGGCCCCGGGGGCAAGGCCGCCCTGCTGGGCGCGCTCGCCGCCGCACGCGGCGCCACCCTGCTGGCCGCCGAGAAGCAGCCGCACCGCGCCCGCCTCGTCGAGCGCGCGCTGGCCGGCAACCCGGGCCCGCACCAGGTGATCACCGCCGACGGCACCCGGCCGCCGTGGCGGCCGGGCTCCTTCGACCGGGTCCTGATGGACGTCCCGTGCTCGGGCCTCGGCGCGCTGCGCCGCCGGCCGGAAGCCCGCTGGCGTCGCCGGCCGCAGGACCTGGAGAGCTTCGCCCCCCTGCAACGCGGTCTGCTGCGCGAGGCGTTGAAGGCCGTCCGGGTCGGCGGCGTGGTCGGCTACGCGACCTGCTCCCCGCACCTCGCGGAGACCCGGGTGGTCGTCGAGGACGTGCTCAAGGGACGCGGCGGTGCGAGCGCGGAGGCGGAGTGGGTGGACGCCCGCCCGCTGCTGCCGGGCGTACCGGCGCTGGGCGACGGCCCCGACATCCAGCTGTGGCCGCACCTGCACGGCACCGACGCGATGTACCTGGCCCTGCTGCGCCGGACGGCCTGAGCGCCGCACACCTCGCTGCGGGCAGGGTGAAAAGCCGGAATTGTGCGAACCGTAATGATCCCGTGAGGCTTTGGGGCGCACCGAGGCGGGGAAGTGGGCCGGAGCATGGCAGGCTTGGTCCATGGCGCAGATCAACCCCAGCATCCTGTCCGCCGACTTCGCACGTCTCGCCGAGGAGGCGAAGGCCGTCGAGGGAGCCGACTGGCTGCACGTCGATGTCATGGACAACCACTTCGTCCCCAACCTGACCCTCGGCGTGCCGGTGGTGGAGGCGCTGAGCAAGGCGACGGACACCCCGCTGGACTGCCATCTGATGATCGAGGACGCGGACCGCTGGGCCCCGCAGTACGTCGAGGCCGGTGCGGGCTCCGTCACCTTCCACGTCGAGGCCGCGGCGGCGCCCGTACGGCTGGCGCGGGAGATCCGGGCGAAGGGGGCGCGCGCCTCGATGGCGCTCAAGCCCGCGACGCCCGTCGAGCCCTACGAGGACCTGCTCCCCGAGCTCGACATGCTGCTGATCATGACGGTGGAGCCGGGGTTCGGGGGCCAGGCGTTCCTCGACATCATGCTGCCGAAGATCCGCCGCACCCGTGAGCTGATCTCCAAGCACGGGCTCGAACTGTGGCTCCAGGTCGACGGCGGGGTCTCGGCGTCCACCATCGAGCGGTGCGCGGAGGCCGGTGCGGACGTCTTCGTGGCGGGCTCGGCGGTGTACGGGGCGCAGGACCCGGCCGACGCGGTCCGGGCGCTGCGCGCCCGGGCGGACGCGGCCACGGCCGGGGCCACCTGGGCCTGCGGCCATTGAACAAAGGGCAGATGAACGCGGCCCCACGGGCCTGATCAAGGATCGCCGGATCTGACAGGATGACGGCGTATCGAGCGCGTAGAGAGTTGAAGGAGATCGCGGTGTCTGGCATCTCGGCGGGTCGGTCAGCCATGCGGATGGGACCCGCGGAGCTGGTGCAGGCGGCGGCCATGGCCCGCCGGTTCTACCTCGAGGGAAAGTCGAAGATCCAGATCGCCGAGGAGTTCGGCGTCAGCCGCTTCAAGGTGGCCCGGGTCCTGGAGACGGCCCTGGAGCGTGATCTCGTACGGATCGAGATCCGGGTACCGGCGGAGCTCGACGCGGAGCGCTCCGACGCGCTCCGCGCACGGTACGGCCTGCGGCACGCGGTCGTGGTGGAGTCCCCGGCGGAGGAGCAGGACGACGCCGCCGATCCGGAGAACCTGGGCGAGGTCGCCGCCGACCTGCTCGGCGAGCTGGTGAACGAGGGCGATGTGCTGGGCCTGGCCTGGGGCCGGTCCACCATCCACATGGCGGCGGCGCTCGACCGCCTGCCCCCGTGCACCGTGGTCCAGCTCACCGGGGTCTACGACGCCGGGACCGCCGAGCGCGGCTCCGTCGAGGCGGTCCGCCGCGCGGCACAGGTGTCCGGCGGCGAGGCCCACCCCATCTACGCGCCCATGCTGCTGCCCGACCCGGCGACCGCCGCGGCGCTGCGCCACCAGACGGGGATCGCCCGCGCCTTCGAGTACTTCGACAAGGTGACGGTCGCCGCGGTCTCGATCGGTTCCTGGGAGCCCGGCATCTCCACCGTCCACGACATGCTCTCGGACGAGGAGCGGGCGCACTACGCCTCGCTCGGGGTGGCGGCGGAGATGTCCGCCCACCTCTTCGACTCCGACGGCCGCCGGGTCGGCCGCGACCTCGGCGAGCGGTGCATCACCGTGGAGGCGGACCGGCTGCGCCGGATCCCCGAGGTCGTCGCCATCGCCGGGGGGCAGCGCAAGGCCGCGGCGATCGGGGCGGTCCTGCGCTCCGGCCTGGTCACCAGCCTCGTCACGGACACGGCCGCCGCCGACTACCTGCTGACGGAGTCCGCCGCGGGGCAGCGCCCGGCACTGGAGCGGGCCGACCCCGACGACTGACCCGTGCCCGCGGCTCCGCGCGGGCACGGCGAAGGCCGGTCACCCCAGGGGGTGACTGGCCTTCGCCGTGCCGTTCGCCGCCCGGCCGCTCAGTGGCCCGCCGAGTCCGTGGCCACGCCGAGCACCGTCTCCTCCAGGTACTCCCCGGGCGCCGTGTACTGGCTGACGGCCGCCGGGTTGTAGCGGGGGGTCTGCCGCGACCAGTCGAGGTTGCCGCGCATCCAGCTCCGCATCCCGTCGAGATAGGGCACGAGCAGGTCCGTGAGCTGCGGGTACATGTCGATCAGCTCGTCCTCGGCGGTCAGGAACCGCTCGGTCTCCGCGGCTATCTCGGCGCAGACATGGTCGAGCGCCCGCTGCTCACCGTAACCGCGGTGGTGGCGCACCAGGTGGACGAGGTTGTGGATCTCGCCGAGCACCTGCTCCTTCTCGTAGGAGTAGACGTCGTTGGCCCAGCAGACGACGTTGCACGATGCCTCCAGCGCCGTGATGAACCGGGGATCGTTGTGGAGGGACTCGGGCGCCTCTATGCCCGCCACGATCTCGATCAGGTCCATGCACACGTGGATCGCGCCCGTGTGGCGGCGCTTGGCGATGTACGTCGCCTCGCTCGGCACCACACCGCCGGCCCGGTTGCCGGCCTCCCAGGTGGTGGCGGTCGTCAGGTACGTCATGAGGTGCCAGGTGAAACGGGTGCGCCAGTGCGGGGCCGCCCGCGGGACCGTACGTTCCCACAGGTCGCAGAGGGCGACGACGGCCGCGGGCGGCTCCTCGCCGGGCAGCGGGTGCGGAGCGACGCCCTCGACCACGGCCCGCATCCGGGCCACCACGTCGCGTACGCGCTCGGGGCTGCGGCCCAGATGGCCGTCGTCCAGCTGGTCGTCGACGAGGAAGAGCCAGACGAACCAGTCGGCGACCAGGTCCAGGTGCTCGCTGCCGGCCGTCGGATGGACCATGCCGACGAACGCACCGAAGTCGGCCTGCTCGAAGCGCTGTCTCGCCGAGTCCCGGTGGACCAGGCCGGTGGAGCGCGTCCAGGTGTCGAGGTGCGCGCGGGTGGCCGCGACGTGCGGGTTGCTCCGCTGCGGGAACGGGCAGTAGATGTCAGGCAGTTCGCTCTCCACAGGTGGATCTGGATCCTCTCCGGTCGAACGCGTGACGGTGTTCCGGGCATCCGTGAGCGGTGCGCCGGTTACCACGGATCCTGCGGTGGTGAAGCTACCTGACCCCTCGTCACCTGGTCCAGGGATCGTGATCACGATTGGTTGAATCCTGTTCGGGTAAGGTCCCCGGGTAAGGCAGGTTCCGCTTGTCCCGGCCCCCCCGGTCGCCTCTTCGGAGGAACATACGAACGCGGGGGTTCATTGCTGTGTCTTCGGAGAAACGACCTGCACCGTTTCGTATGAAAAAATGAGTGTTATGCGTTTTCTTGAGCCCGGCACCGGTCGTCACACGGCCTCCCCCTCGGTCCCCTACGACCTCACGTACGACGACGTCTTCATGGTCCCCGGCCGTTCCGCCGTAGGGTCCCGGCAGGCGGTGGACCTCTCCTCGCCGGACGGCACCGGCACCACCATCCCGCTCGTCGTCGCGAACATGACCGCGATCGCCGGCCGCCGGATGGCCGAGACGGTGGCCCGCCGCGGCGGCCTGGTCGTCATCCCGCAGGACATCCCGCTCGAGGTCGTCACCGAGGTGATCGGCTGGGTCAAGAAGCGTCACCTCGTGCTCGACACCCCGATCGTGCTGGCCCCGGGGCAGACCGTCGCCGACGCCCTGTCGTTGCTGCACAAGCGGGCGCACGGGGCGGGCATCGTCGTCGACTCGGAGAACCGGCCGGTCGGCGTCGTGACCGACCACGACCTGAGCGGTGTGGACCGCTTCACCCAGCTGTCCGAGGTCATGTCCAAGGACCTGGTGGTGCTCGACGCCGGCATCGAGCCCCGGGACGCCTTCAACACGCTGGACGGGGCCAACCGCAAGCTCGCCCCCGCCGTCGACGCGGACGGCCGGCTCGTCGGCATCCTCACCCGCAAGGCGGCGCTGCGGGCGACGCTCTACACCCCGGCGACGGACGACGCCGGACGGCTGCGGATCGCCGCCGCCGTCGGTATCAACGGGGACGTCGCCGGCAAGGCCCGGCAGCTCCTCGACGCGGGGGTGGACACCCTCGTCGTGGACACCGCCCACGGCCACCAGGAGTCCATGCTCGGCGCGGTCGCCGCGGTGCGGGCGCTCGACCCCGGGGTGCCGCTGGTCGCGGGCAACGTCGTCGCGGCCGAGGGTGTGCGCGACCTCGTCGAGGCCGGTGCCGACATCGTCAAGGTCGGCGTGGGCCCGGGCGCCATGTGCACCACCCGGATGATGACCGGTGTGGGTCGGCCTCAGTTCTCGGCCGTCCTGGAGTGCGCCGCCGAGGCGCGCAGGCACGGCAAGCACGTCTGGGCCGACGGCGGTGTCCGGCACCCGCGTGACGTCGCCATGGCCCTGGCCGCCGGTGCGTCCAACGTGATGATCGGTTCCTGGTTCGCCGGTACGTACGAGTCGCCGGGCGACCTCCAGCAGTCCGCGGACGGCCGGTACTACAAGGAGTCCTTCGGGATGGCCTCGGCCCGTGCGGTCAGGAACCGCACCTCTGAGGAGTCCGCCTACGACCGTGCCCGCAAGGGGCTCTTCGAGGAGGGCATCTCCACCTCCCGGATGTTCCTCGACCCGGCACGCCCGGGTGTGGAGGACCTGATCGACTCGATCATCGCCGGGGTCCGCTCGTCGTGCACCTACGCCGGTGCCGGCTCGCTGGAGGAGTTCGCCGAGAAGGCGGTCGTGGGCGTGCAGAGCGCGGCCGGTTACGCGGAGGGCAAGCCGCTGCACGCCAGCTGGAACTGATCCCCGCACCGCCTCGCACGTGGCCCCTCCCGGAGTGTTCCGGGAGGGGCCACGCGCATGAGTTCCGGCCGAACCGCCAGGGCCGGACGGTCCTTCAACTCAGCTGATTTATAAGTAATATGAGCGGCAATCAGCTGCCCCCCCTCTGCGGTAAGGGAACTCATGTCCTCCTTCTTCACCGACCTGGCCCTTCAGTACGTCGACGGCGAGTGGAGGCCGGGGAAGGGGTCCTGGGACATCATCGACTTCAACCCGTACGACGGGGAGAAGCTCGCGTCGATCACCGTGGCCACGGCCGGTGAGGTGGACCAGGCGTACCGGGCGGCCGAGCGGGCCCAGCGGGGCTGGGCCGACACCAACGCGTACGAGCGCCGGGCCGTGATGGAGAAGGCGCTGCGGGTCGTGGAGGAGCGGGAGGCGGAGATCGCCGAGGCGATCGTCGCCGAGCTGGGCGGCACCCGTCTGAAGGCCGCGTTCGAACTGCACCTGGCCAAGGAGTTCCTGCGCGAGGCAGTCCAGCTCGCGCTGCGGCCCACCGGGGAGATCCTGCCGTCGCCGGTGGAGGGCAAGGAGAACCGCGTCCACCGCGTCCCCGTGGGCGTCGTCGGGGTCATCAGCCCCTTCAACTTCCCCTTCCTGCTCTCGCTCAAGTCCGTGGCGCCCGCCCTGGCGCTCGGCAACGCCGTCGTCCTCAAGCCGCACCAGAACACCCCGGTCTGCGGCGGCACGCTGCTGGCCAAGGTGTTCGAGGAGGCCGGCCTCCCGGCGGGGCTGCTGAACGTCGTGGTCACCGACATCGCCGAGATCGGCGACGCGCTGCTGGAGCACCCCGTCCCGCAGCTCATCTCCTTCACCGGCTCGGACAAGGTCGGGCGCCACGTCGCCACGGTGTGCGCCGCCCACCTCAAGCGGGCCGTACTCGAACTCGGCGGCAACAGCGCCCTGATCGTCCTCGACGACGCCGACATCGACTACGCCGTCGACGCCGCCGTCTTCAGCCGGTACGTGCACCAGGGCCAGGTCTGCATGGCTGCCAACCGGATCCTCGTCGACCGCGCGGTCGAGGAGGAGTTCACCGAGAAGTTCGTCGCCAAGGTCGCTTCCCTGCGCGTCGGCGACCCCGCCGACCCGGCGACCCACATCGGCCCCCTGATCAACTCCTCGCAGGCCGACGCGGTGTCCAAGATCGTCGACCGCACGGTGGAGGAGGGTGCCACGGCGCTGCTGCACGGCCGCGCCGACGGCAACCTGGTGAGCCCCTCGGTGCTCACCGGCATTCCCGCCGGATCCCCGGTCCTGCACGAGGAGATCTTCGGCCCCGTGGCCCTGCTGGTGCCCTTCGACGGCGAGGACGAGGCGGTCCGGATCGCCAACGACACGCCCTACGGACTCAGCGGCGCCGTACACACCGGCAACATCGAGCGCGGCGTACGGGTGGGCCGCCGCATCCACACCGGCATGATCCACATCAACGACGGCACGGTCCACGACGAGCCCGTCGTACCGTTCGGCGGCGAGAAGAACTCGGGCCTCGGCCGTCTCAACGGCGACGCCACCCTGGAGGCCTTCACCACCCAGAAGTGGATCTCGGTGCAGTACGGCCGTTCGCGGTTCCCCTTCTGACCCGGCGGGCTCGGGCAGGTCACCGGGTCCCGTGGTCTACTTCGGGGGCGGCCCGCGCCGCCCCCGAATCCGACCGCAGAGAAGTGATCCGCCCGACGTGCGCCTGAACGACCTCGATGAACGCATCGTCCACGCCCTCGCCGAAGACGCCCGGCGCTCCTACGCCGACATCGGAGCGCTCGTCGGCCTGTCCGCCCCCGCCGTGAAGCGCCGGGTGGACCGGCTGCGCGCCGAAGGAGCCATCACCGGCTTCACCGTCCGGGTGGACCCGGCCGCGCTCGGCTGGCAGACCGAGGGCTTCATCGAGATCTACTGCAGCCGCAACACCGCCCCCGAGGCGATCAAGCAGGGACTGGCCCGCTTCCCGGAGGTCGCCTCCGCCTCCACCGTGACCGGGGAGGCCGACGCGGTCGTCCAGGTCTTCGCCGCCGACATGCGCCACTTCGAGCAGGTACTCGAACGCATCGCGGGCGAGCCCTACATCGAGCGCACCAAGTCCGTCCTGGTGCTGTCGCCGCTGCTGCGCCGCTACTCCCAGGGACCGCCCGCCTGAGGAAGATCCGTCCGCGGCGGGGCCGCACTGCCCTCGGTCTCGGCCCGTAGCTTCTCCGCACGCCCGGCGGGGCCGTAGCCGGGGCCGACGCCCTCGATCAGCACCATGCCGCCGGGCCGGCCTCCCTCCAGGACGGCGGCCGGCGGGCCGTGGACGACGAAGCGGCCCGGGTACGGGTCGAGGGCGGTCGAGTACGTCCGGGTGGTGGCGGCGGTCGCGGAGGTGGGCGAAGCCGTAGGCGGACACCGACCCAGATCACCCTTCTGACCTGCGACGACGCGCCGTGCAACGAATCGCCGCCACAGCGCCTTCTCGCGCAACGAATCGACGGTGGATGCGCAACATCCACGCCTTGTCGGGCCCGAGCGCCGCCCCGTACCGTCGATACGTCTCCCCGCCCCGCCCGTACCGTCCGAGGTCAGCCATGCCGTCGTTGCGTACCGCCCTGCTCCAGAGCTCCGGACGCCCCGGCTTCGTGGAACACAATCTCGGCCTGATCGACGAGGCGGCCGGGCGGGCCGCCGCCGCCGGCGCCCGGCTGCTGGTCTGCTCCGAGCTGTTCCTCACCGGATACGCCCTCGGCGACGACCTCCCCAGCCTGGCCGAACCCGCCGACGGACCCTCGGCGCAGGCCGTCTCCGAGCTCTGCGCACGGCACGGCATCGCCGTCCTCTACGGCTACCCGGAGCGCTCCGGCGAGCTGGTCTTCAACGCGACACGGCTGGTCGGCCCGGACGGGACGGCGCTCGCCGACTACCGCAAGACCCATCTCTTCGGCCCCTTCGAACAGCGCTGGTTCACCCCCGGCGACCGCCCGGTGGTCCAGGCCGAGCTGGACGGCGTCCGGATCGGGCTGCTGATCTGCTACGACGTCGAGTTCCCGGAGAACGTCCGGGCGCACGCGCTCGCCGGGACCGGGCTGCTGCTGGTGCCGACCGCGCTGATGCACCCCTATCCGTTCGTCGCCGAATCGGTCGTGCCGGTCCGCGCGTTCGAGAACCAGATGTACATCGCCTACGTGAACAGGACCGGCCCGGAAGGCGAGTTCGAGTTCATCGGGCTCAGCTGCCTGGCCGGCCCCGACGGCACCGCGCGGGTCCGGGCCGGTCGCGGCGAGGAACTCCTCGTCGGCGACGTGGACCCCGGCCTGCTCGACGCCTCGCGCACGGCCAACCCGTACCTCCGGGACCGCAGGCCCGCGTTGTACGGCGCGCTCGCCTGAGCACCCGCTCCGGGCGACCATGGGAGAACGGCCTCTCCCCCCGACCTCACGCTGCCATCCGCCAAGGAGTCCGTACCCCATGACGTCCACGGTGCCCAACGCCGTCCAGCACACCGACGCCCAGCCGCCGATCACCATGTTCGGGCCGGACTTCCCGTACGCGTACGACGACTTCCTTGCCCACCCCGCGGGCATCGGCCAGGTACCCGCCACCGAGCACGGGGCCGAGGTCGCCGTCGTCGGCGGCGGGCTCTCCGGCATCATCACCGCCTACGAGCTGATGAAGATGGGCCTGAAGCCGGTCGTCTACGAGGCGGACCGGATCGGTGGCCGGCTGCGGACCGTCGGCTTCGAGGGCTGCGACCCCTCGCTGACCGCCGAGATGGGTGCGATGCGCTTCCCGCCCTCCTCGACGGCGCTCCAGCACTACATCGACCTCGTGGACCTGGAGACCAGGCCGTTCCCCAACCCGCTCGCACCGGCCACCCCGTCCACCGTCGTGGACCTCAAGGGCGAGTCGCACTACGCGCGGACCATCGACGACCTGCCCCAGGTCTACCGCGACGTGGCCGCGGCCTGGAACACCTGCCTGGAGGAGGGGGCCGACTTCTCCGACATGAACCGGGCGATGCGCGAGCGCGACGTACCGCGCATCCGGGAGATCTGGTCGAAGCTGGTCGAGAAGCTCGACAACCAGACCTTCTACGGCTTCCTCTGCGCCTCGGACGCCTTCACCTCCTTCCGGCACCGTGAGATCTTCGGCCAGGTCGGCTTCGGCACCGGCGGCTGGGACACCGACTTCCCCAACTCCATCCTGGAGATCCTGCGGGTCGTCTACACCGAGGCCGACGACCACCACCGCGGGATCGTCGGCGGCAGCCAGCAGCTTCCGCTGCGGCTCTGGGACCGCGAGCCGCAGAAGATCACGCACTGGCCGCTCGGCACGTCGCTGTCCTCCCTGCACGGCGGGGAGCCCCGGCCCGCCGTGACCCGGCTCGACCGCACGGCGGGGAACCGGATCACCGTCACCGACGCCGCCGGCGACATCCGCAGCTACCGTGCCGTGGTCTTCACGGGGCAGTCATGGCTGCTCCTCTCCAAGATCGCCTGCGACGACGCGCTCTTCCCGATCGACCACTGGACGGCGATGGAGCGCACCCACTACATGGAGTCGTCCAAGCTGTTCGTCCCCGTCGACCGGCCGTTCTGGCTGGACAAGGACGAGACGACCGGCCGCGACACCATGTCCATGACCCTCACCGACCGGATGACCCGGGGCACCTACCTGCTGGACGACGGCCCCGACCGGCCCGCCGTCATCTGCCTCTCGTACACCTGGTGCGACGACAGCCTGAAGTGGCTCCCGCTCTCACCGAACGAGCGCATGGAGGTCATGCTCAAGTCGCTCGGGGAGATCTACCCGGGCGTCGACATCCGCTCGCACGTCATCGGCAACCCGGTCACCGTGTCCTGGGAGAACGAGCCGTACTTCATGGGCGCGTTCAAGGCCAACCTGCCGGGCCACTACCGCTATCAGCGGCGCCTGTTCACCCACTTCATGCAGGACCGGCTGCCCGCCGACAAGCGCGGCCTGTTCCTGGCCGGCGACGACATCTCGTGGACCGCGGGCTGGGCGGAGGGCGCCGTGCAGACCGCGCTCAACGCCGTGTGGGGCGTGATGCACCAGTTCGGCGGCGGCACGGACCCGTCGAACCCCGGCCCCGGCGACGTCTTCGACGAGATCGCCCCGGTCGAACTGCCCGAGGACTGAGGCAGGGGGCGCGCGGGAGAGGGGCGGGTGGCGAGACGTCTCAGCGGCACGGGGTGAGCAACAGGCGCCCCACCAGGCCCACCCCCGCGTCCATGCGCGTCCGGAACTCCTCGGCGAGCGGCGGTACCCCGCGCAGCCGCCACAGCACCCGGGCCGCCGCCCAGGACGCCTCCCGGGCGCGCTCCAGACTCCAGGTGCTCGCCAGATGGGTCAGCGGATCGGCGATCTCCAGCAGGTCGGGCCCCGGCATCAGGTCCTCGCGGATCTCCTCCTCCAGCGTCACCAGGAGGTCCCCCACCCGGCGGAACTCGCCCTCCAGGTCCTCCGGGGCGCAGTCGAGCGCACGGCAGGTGTCCACCACGGCCAGGGCGAGGTCGTGACCGATGTGCGCGTTGATCCCGGCAAGGGCGAACTGAAGCGGGCGCACACCCGGATGGCGCCGGTAGGCGAAGAGCGCCCGCCAGCAGTCGGGTGCCCGCCCGCCGGAGGCCTCGGTCTCCACGGCCGTCAGATAGAGCTCCGCGAAGCGGACGTCCAGAACGGAGACGGCTTGCGGGTCCGCGAAGGAACCGTCGGCGATCCGCCCGCCGACGGCCTCGGTCACCGTCAGATAGACCTGGTTGAAGACGGCGACGCCGTCCTGGGGAGGCCACCTGGAGCGATAGGCGCGCATCCGCGCGATCACCGTGCCGACATCGGCCGCCGGGCCGCCCGGGACGGCCGGAACCGCGCACTGCTCGAACCGGTCCATGCCGGCAGCGTCCCAGCCCGGCGGCCGGCCGGAGCGCCGACCGGCCGGGACGTTCATCGGAACGGACGAACACCGGGGGCCGGGTGCCGCGCGTACGGCGCGGTGGCGTCGAGCCCGCCGCGGCCGTGACCTCGGGGAGGGATGTGATTACGATCGGGGCCAAACGCCGGGCGGGTGTGCGAGTAGTGAGGGCTGGGGATGGCTGCAGGTCGGGTGATCCGTTTCGACGGAATGCGTGGGTACGGGTTCATCGCGCCGGAGCACGGTGGGGAAGACGTCTTCATGCACGTGAACGATCTGCTCATCCCCGAGTCGGCGGTGCGCGCCGGGCTCATGGTGGAGTTCGAGATCGAGGACGGCGACCGAGGGCTCAAGGCGTCCGAGGTGCGGCTGGCCTCTGAGGCCGAGGGCCTGACGGGCGTCCCGCCGGTCCCGCGGACCCCGGTGGCCCCCGCTCCCTTCACGGAGGGCCAGGAGCCGATGTGCGACGTGCTCAGCTCGGCGGAGTACCTCCGTGAGGTGACCGAGCTGCTGCTGACCGCCGCCCCGGACATGACGGGCCATCAGATCAAAGCGGTGCGCAAGCAGTTCGCGCTGCTCGGCACCCGGCACGGGTGGATCGAGGACTGACGGCACGGGCGCGGCCCCGGGGGAGCGCTTCGGCGGTCGCGTGACTCCCTTCGACGGGCGCGGCCGTCCGGCGGCCCCGCCTCGGCCGTTCGTTCGGCACGTCCGTACCGGTCCCGCGGGGCGGTGATCAGGTGTGGTGGACCGTCACCGCGGTGGTGACCAGGCCCTGGCGGACGATCCACCGGCCGTCGAAGTGACCGAGGCGCCGGGCGCCCACCACCGGCCCCGGGACGAGCAGCCGGGCGCGGAAGCGGCCGCACGGCTCCGTGCCGGGATCCGGGTGGATCTCGATGTCGGCCTCCTCGAAGCCCAGCCACATCCCCGTCAGAGGGAACCACGCCTTGTAGACGGACTCCTTCGCACTGAACAGCAGCCGGTCCCAGTGGACGGCGGGCAGGCGGGTGGCGAGCAGGGCCAGCCGCTCCTGCTCGACGGGGAGCGCGACACTGCGCAGGACCCCCTCCGGGAGCGGACCGTGGGGCTCGGCGTCGATGCCGAGCGAGGCCAGATCGGTGGCGCGGACCAGGGCGGCGGCACGGTAGCCGTCGCAGTGGGTCATACTGCCGCGCAGACCGTCCGGCCAGCGCGGCGCGCCGCGCTCACCAGGCAGGACGGGCTGGGGCGGCACACCGAGCTTCTCCATGGCGCGGCGGGCGCAGGTGCGCACAGCGGTGAACTCGCGGCGGCGCTTGTCCACCGACCGGGCCACCACCGCCTCCTCCCCGGGGTGGAGCGGTGCCTGGTCGGCCCCGTCGTCCCCGTAGGACTCCACGGCCACCACGGAGTCCGGGAACAGTTCCTCGATCACCTGTCCTGTCCTTCCACCGGCAGGATGCGGCGCGGTCTGCCGGGCGTCCCCGGGCGCTTGCGCCACTCACGGGGATAGCCCACCGACACCTCTTCGAAGCGGACGCCCTCGTGCCGGGTCGTACGCGGGATGTGGAGATGGCCGTAGACCATGGCGGCCACCCGGAACCGGCGGTGCCAGTCGGCGGTGAGCCGGGTGCCGCACCACATGGCGAACTCCGGGTACCACAGGACTTCCATGGGATGGCGGTCCAGCGGATAGTGGTTGACGAGGACCGTCGGCATGTCCTCGGGGAGCGCGGCGAGCCGCTGCTCGGTCAGGGCCACCCGGTCACGGCACCAGGCCTCGCGGCTCGGGTAGGGATCCGGGTGGAGCAGGTACTCGTCGGTGCAGACGACGCCCGTCCTGTGCGCGTAGGCGAGCCCCTCGTCCTTGGTGGCGCAGCCGGCCGGCAGGAAGGTGTAGTCGTACAGCAGGAAGAGCGGAGCCACGGCGACCGGGCCGCCGGGGCCGTCCCAGACCGGGTAGGGGTCCTCGGGCGTGACCACGCCGAGCTCGCGGCACATCTCGACCAGGTACTCGTAGCGGGCGGTGCCGCGGAGGGTGACGGCGTCGCGCGGGTGGGTCCAGAGCTCGTGGTTGCCGGGAGCCCAGACGACCTTGCGGAAGCGGCCGGCCAGCGTCTTGAGGGCCCATCGGATGTCGTCCACGGTCTCGGAGACGTCCCCGGCGACGATCAGCCAGTCGTCCTCGGAGTCCGGCGCCATGCGCTCGACGAAGGCGCGGTTCTCCGCGTGGCTGATGTGCAGGTCGCTGATGGCCAGCAACTGCCCGCTACCGTCGGCCACTCGATCTCCCCCGCCCCCGCACGCTCCTGACCGGAACCACGAGACCACACCTCGCCCCACCCGGGCAAGGGCGCTCAGCCGCCGCCCGGCGGGGGGCGGAAGGAGCAGGGGGCCCTACGGGTGGACGGCGCGCGGCGCGGCGCCCCGGGTGACACAGGCGGTGAGGACGAGGCCCCCGGGCGGCGCTGTACGGGCCTGGACGTACGGGAGGGTGGGGGCAGGGCCCATCCCCCCCGGCGCCCACGTGCCGTGGGCGCTCAGGAGCCTTCGGTGCGCCCCCGGTCGTACCCCGGGTTGTCCGCGGCGCCGAGCGGGGGCTCCTGCTTCATGTGGGCCGGAGCCAGGGCCCGCAGGGCGTGGTAGCCGATGACGACGATCAGCGTCCCCAGCGCGATGCCGCTCAGCCGGAAGTTGTCGGTGAGCGACAGGCTGACGTCGCCGATGCCGACGATGAGCCCGGCGGCCACGGGCACGAGGCGCAGCGGGTTGGACAGGTCGACGCGCGAACGCACCCAGATCTGGGCGCCCAGCAGGCCGATCATGCCGTAGAGGATGACGGTGATCCCGCCGAGCACGCCGCCGGGGATGGCCGCGACGACGGCGCCGAACTTGGGGCAGAGCCCGAACAGGATCGCGAAGCCGGCCGCGCACCAGTAGGCGGCGGTCGAGTAGACGCGGGTGGCTGCCATGACGCCGATGTTCTCGGCGTACGTGGTCGTGGCGGGACCGCCGGCCGACGTGGACAGCATCGTGGCCGCACCGTCGGCCATGATCGCCGTGCCCAGCTTGTCGTCCAGCGGGTCACCGGTCATCTCGCCCACGGCCTTGACGTGACCCGCGTTCTCGGCGATGAGCGCGATGACGACGGGCAGGGCGACCAGGACCGCGGAGAGCGAGAAGCCGGGGGCGTGGAAGGTGGGCAGGCCGACCCAGTGGGCGTCGGCCACCCCCGAGAGGTCGAGCCGCCAGTGGTCGACCGACTCGGTGCCGCCCGCGGGGGAGTGGATCTTGCCGAAGACGCGGTCGAGGAGCCAGGAGACCAGATAGCCGAAGGCCAGGCCGAGGAAGATCGCGATACGCGACCAGAACCCGCGCAGGACGACGAGGGCGAAGCCCGTGAAGAGCATCGTGAGCAGCGCGGTCCACTGGTCCTGGGGCCAGTAGGTGCCCGCGGTGACGGGAGCCAGGTTGAACCCGATGAGCATGACCACCGCACCGGTGACCACCGGCGGCAGGACGGTGTGGATGACACGCGCGCCCAGGGCGCGCACGACGGCCCCGCACAGGAAGAGGACCGCGCCGACGACCAGCAGCGCACCGGTGAGGGTCGCCGCGTCACCGCCCTGGGTCTTGATGACGGCGGCCACGCCGATGAACGAGAGGCTGCTGCCGAGGTAGCTGGGAATCCGGCCGCGGGTGATGAGCAGGAAGAGGATGGTGGCCACACCCGACGCCATGACGGCGAGGTTGGGGTCAAGACCCATCAGGACCGGGGCGACGAAACAGGCCCCGATCATGGAGACCACGTGCTGCGCGCCGAGGCCGGTGGTGCGCCCCCAGGTGAGCCGCTCGTCCGGTCTCACGACCTCGCCCGGCGCGAGGCTCTTGCCGTCGCCGTGCAGCTTCCAGCCGAAGGCCGCCATGGTCTTGCTCCTCGATGTGTCGCTGGGTGGTGCCGAGCCCCGGCCGACGGGGCCGGGCAGCTTCGATCATTGGCGGGAGGGCCGGTTCACACACAGGACGCCAGGGGCGGCCCCGGGGGGAGCACCCGCCTGGCGCACTCCCGCTCCGCGGGGGAACGGGGACCGCCGGTGCCCGTCACGGGTGCGGGGGCGTCACACGCGCGGGTGTTCTCCCGTCGCCGTGCGGGTTCCGGCGCACGCCGAAGCCGCCCATGGTCGCTCCCTGTGTGGGGTGTGCGGCGTGTCCACTCGTCGGCCACCGCGGAAAAGATCAGAGCCATGGTAGTGCCGTACCACCGCGCCCCGGCGGGCGGCCCCGTGCGGCCGCCCGCCGGTCAGCTCTCGGCCCGGCTCTTCTCCGGTGCGGTGCGGGCCCCGCCCCCGGCCACCGTACGGTCACCGGCGCGCAGCACCCCCGCGCCCAGCACCAGCCCGAACGCCAGCACCGTCACCAGGCCGAAGGAGACCAGCAGCGAGGTAGCCTCGGCCAGCGATCCGATCGCCGACGGGGCGACGAGCCCCGAGGTGTACGTGATGGTGGCGACACCCGCGATGGCCCGGCTCGGGTTGTCCCCGGCCCGCCCGGCGGCGGCGAAGGCCAGCGGGACGACGACGGCGACGCCCAGCCCGAGCAGGCCGAAGCCGCACAGGGCCAGCGGTACGTTCGGCGCGAGGACCACCAGCAGGCCGCCGAGCGTGGCCAGCACTCCGCCCACCCGCACCGTCAGCACCGCGCCGAAGCGGTCGACGACCTTGTCGCCGGCGATCCGGGCCACCGCCATCGTCAGGGCGAACGCCGTGGTCGAGGCCGCGGCGACCCCGGCCGAGCCGCCCAGGACGTCCTTGAGGTAGACCGCCGACCAGTCCAGGCTCGCCCCCTCCGCGAACACCGCGCAGAACCCGACGGCGCCGATGACCAGAGCGGACTTCGGAGGCAGGGTGAAGCGCGGCGGCGGCTCCTCGTCCGGCTCGCTGCGCAGATCCAGCACTCTCTGGCAGGCGGCCAGACCGAGGGCCGTGAGCACCAGCGCGGCCACGGCGTGGTGCAGCCGGGCATCGGCGCCCAGGTGGGCCGCCACCGTGCCCGCCGCCGAACCCAGCAGCGCGCCCACACTCCACATGCCGTGCAGTCCGGACATGATCGACCTGTCGAGGCGGTTCTCCACCTCCACCCCCAGGGCGTTCATCGCCACGTCCGACATCCCGGCGGACGCCCCGTACACGAAGAGCGCCGCGCAGAGCGTCAGCAGGTTCGGGGCCAGGGACGGCAGGATCAGCGCCAGCGTCCACAGCGCCAGCAGCCCGCGCAGCGCGGCCCGGGAGCCGAAGCGGTGGCTGACCCGGCTCGCCAGCGGCATGGCCAGCGACGCGCCGATGGCCGGGAAGGCGAGCGCCAGGCCGAGCTGGCCCGCACCGACCGAGGCGTGGTCCTGGATCCAGGGGACCCGGGTGGCGAAGCTGCCGGTCACCGCCCCGTGCACGGTGAAGACCGCGGCGACGGCGTAACGCGCCCGTCCGATCTGCTCCGTGCCGAAGACGGTGGCCGTGGAATCGGTCGTCATGTGCCGTGCCCTCCCCTTGTGTGCGACGCGTACGCCGGGGCTTCGGCGCCCCTGTGCGGTGCGCGCAGTAAACTATCAGGAACCTTGCCTGATAAATAGCCCGCGGTCTCCGGCGGGCAGTGATCTGGAAGGATCCCGGCATGCCCGCATCCCCGAGTACCGCCCGGGCCATCAACGACCGCCTCGCCCTGCGACTGCTCCAGCAGGACGGGCCGCTGACGGCCGGCCAGCTCAAGACCCTGACCGGACTCTCCCGGCCCACCGTCGCCGACCTGGTGGACCGGCTCCAGGAGGCCGGGCTGGTCCGGGTGGTCGGCGAGAGCGGCTCGCAACGGCGCGGACCCAACGCCCGGCTCTACGGGATCGTCGCCGACCGGGCCCACCTGGCGGCCCTCGACGTCCGGACCGACAGCGTCGCCGTGGTCGTGGCGGACCTCCTCGGCGTCACGCTGGCGGAGGCCACCCTGTCGATCCGCGGCGGCACCCCCGCCCGCCCCGCCGTCGAGCAGGCCGTCGCGGCGGTCGAACGCACCGCTCGTTCGGCCGGTACCGCCCCGCTGCACAGCGTCGCCGTCGGCGCCCCCGGCCTGATCGACCCCGTCTCGGGGGAACTGCGGGACACCGCGGGCCTCCCCGCCTGGCACCGGGGCCTGGTCAAGGAGCTCCAGCACCGGCTGCCGGCGACCGTGATCGTGGAGAACGAGACCAACCTTGCCGCCGTGGCCGAGCACCGCGGCGGGGCCGCGCCGGACCGTGACACCTTCGCCCTGCTCTGGCTCGGCCACGGCATCGGGGCCGCCGTCATGCTGGACGGGGTCCTGCGGCGCGGTGCCTCGGGAGGGGCGGGGGAGATCGGCTTCCTCCCGGTCCCCGGTACGGCGGGGGTGCCCTCGGCCGTCAACTGCGAGGGCGGATTCCACTCGCTGGCGGGCTCGGCCGCCGTACTGGACCTGGCCGCGGCCCACGGCATCGAGGCGCACGGCCCGGCCGGTACGGGCCAGGAACGGGACCCGGGCGCCGCCTTCGCGGTCCGGGCCGCGCTGGCGGACGGAGGGTCCCGGGGCGAGGCGTTCCTGGCGGAGCTGGCCGACCGCATCGCGCTGGGTGCCGCCTCCGTCGTCGCCGTCCTCGACCCGGGCTGTGTGGTGCTGGCCGGCGAGGTGGGACGCGCGGGCGGCGACGCGCTCGCCGCCCGCGTCGAGGAGCGGCTGGCCCGGATGTCCCCGCTGCCCACGGAGGTCCGGGCGGGCACCCTGGGCGGCGGCGCGGTCCTGCGCGGTGCCGTCATCGCCGCCCGCGAGGCCGCCCAGGACGCGCTGTTCGCCCCGGAGGGCGCCCTCTGACGTGAGGCCCCGGGGCGCTGAGGAGCCCGGCGGTGGCGGGCCTGTGCCGTCGCCACCGCCGGGCGGTCGGTAAGGGGCTCAACAGGCCCCGAGGTCCTGCCAGACGCCCCACTCACCGGTGGAGCCGGGCGTCTCGCCCTTGGTCCACCACTTCGCCTTCCAGGTGTGGGAGCCGTGGCTCACCGTCGCACCCGTCCCGTACTCGGCCGTGGCGCTCCACGCCGCCGGGGAGCACGTGCCGCCGCCCGGGTCAGGGCTGGGGGACGTGCCGGGGCCGGTGCCGGGTCCCGCACCCGGCTGGACCACCGTGGTCCCGCGCGCCAGGTCACCGGCGAGGGCGTACGTCGACCCGTCGAAGGCGACCGTCCAGTTGGACGGGGTCGACGTGGGCAGGTAGTAGACGAAGTCCAGCCGGACCGAGGCTCCCGGCGCCAGCGTCTGCCAGGCGGGCAGCTTCAGCGAGACGCGGTTGTAGTCGCCCTTCAGCCCGCCGACGTTGCCCGCCGCCGTGTGGTCGCTGCGGACGACGGTCGTACCGAAGCCCGACTGGTCCTTGGCGTTGGCCGGGGCCGAGGTCGCGTAGTCGAACCGGAACTCCGTGCCGCCCGGCAGGGTCGCCGTCGTGTTGTTGGTGATCCTCAGCTTCGGACCGATCGGATAGTTCGAGTCGCCCAGCGCGAACTGCTCGAACGACACGTCGATGTCGAGCGCCTGGGCCGGCAGGTCGATCGTGGAGCGCGTCGCACCGTACGGGGAGGCCGCCTTGAACTTCTCGTACATCGCCGAGGTCAGCGTGGAGCCCTGCTCGTACTGCCCCTTGGCCGCGTCCCAGCCGTAGTCGCCGGCCAGCTCCCAGATCATCGTGCCGCCGATGCCCTTGTCGACCACGTAGTCCGCCTTGGCGGCCACCGACTGCTCGTCCTCGGTGGACAGGAAGACCTTCTTCTGGGCGTTCCACAGCCACGGCGCCACCAGGGTGGAGTCGTACTTGCGCGTGTAGGTGCCGGTCAGCGTGGTGTCCGCGGGGAAGCCGTACTGCGTGACGTAGTCGCCGACGATCCCCTTCTCCAGGTTCTTCGCGTGCCACATCGGGTTGGAACCGGCCGGGGACTCCTTGCCGTTGGCGTCCAGGTCGTGCCAGAGGTTGTCGATGCCGACCGCGCCGTCACCGCACTTCGTGAGTCCGGCGCCCGCCGGGCAGTCGGTGGTGGCGGCCTTGCCCCACAGGCCGTCGGTGCCGCCCTGCACGTTCTTGAAGCCGCGGGTGTAGTACGGCAGCCCGATGTTGATCCGGCCGGCCGGCATGGAACCGCGGAAGTAGTGGTAGGCCCAGTCGGTGTTGAGGTAGCCGACGCCGCCGTACTGGGACGTCGAGTACACGCCCGCCTGGGCCAGTTCGGCGTCCTTGCCGTCGTCGAAGAGCGAGGCGTTGGGGCCGACGTACTCGTTCCAGGCGCCGTGCAGGTCGTAGGACATGATGTTCACGTAGTCCAGGTACTTCTGGACCTGGAAGGTCTCCATGCCGCGCAGCAGATAGCCGGAGGAGGGCGCGGCGACGGTCAGCAGGTAGTGCGTGCCGTCGGCGGCGGACGCGCGGTCGAGCTTCTCGCGCAGGGTCTTCATCAGGGCGCCGTACCCCTTGACGAGACCGGCCCGGCGCGCGTTGGCCAGGGTGTGGTCCAGCGGGTTGCCCGCGTCCTTCATGGTCGTCGGGTACTCGTAGTCGATGTCGACGCCGTTGAAGCCGTACTTCTTGATGAAGGCGACGGTGGAGTCCGCGAAGGTGTCGATGCCCTTCTGGTTGACCGATCCGTCGGCGTTCGTGGCCATCGAGTAGAAGCCGCCGGAGTCCACCCGGTCGCCGTTGTCGTCGAAGTAGCCGCCCGTCTCGGCCCAGCCGCCCACCGAGACCAGCGTCTTCACGTCCGGGTGCTGCTTCTTGAACTTGCTCAGCAGGTTGAAGTGGCCCTTGTAGGGGAGCGCGGGGTCCATCTCGGCGCCCGCCACGCCCGGCCAGGTCATCCCCGTGGAGGCGTTCCGCGGGCCGTCGGAGCCGACGGAGATCTTGTTGTCACCGTCGACGTGCGCGAACGCGTAATTCAGATGGGTGACCTTGTCCCAGGGGATGTCCGAGGCGAGGTAGGCGTCCTTGCCGTCCTTGCCGGTACGCCAGCTGGTGAAGTAGCCGATGACGCGCCGCTGGTGGTCGGCGCCCATCTTCTCGCGGCCCTCGGTGTCGTACACGGAGCAGTAGGGCACGTCGACGCCGGGCGTCCGGTACAGCCCGTCGGGACGACAGGACTCCTGGTCGGCGGTGGCGGCCGACGGGGTGGCGGCGGCGGTCGAGGGGATGACGGCGAGCGCGCCCAGCAGCAGTCCGGCGACGGCCGCGACGGCTGCCGGCAGGGTGGGTCTCGCTCGGGTGGGGGACAGCATGTGTTGTTCCTCCTGGGGAGGTCGGCTGAACACAACTGGCAAGGAGATGAGTCGCACGGGGATCCGGGTGTGCGCACACCCGGGCAGACGTTCCTCGGAGGTGACGCAGAGATTAAGAGGACTAGACCAGTGAGTCAATAGGTCTGGACCATTCCGCCCTCCAGCCGTTCGCCGGCCCCGCCCTGTGAGCCGCGCCACAGGAGGCACCCGTTCGGCCCGAAGTCGACCGTGGCACAATGAGTCCTGTACCAGCAGCAGCGCACTCCGGGGTCGGTGCAATTCCGAACCGGCGGTTACAGTCCGCGACCCGTCCGCATCCAGCGGCCGGTTGACCAGGTGAGATTCCTGGACCGACGGTTAAAGTCCGGATGGGAGGCAGTGCGCGGCGGGCCGTCACAGGTACGCCGCCGTCGGCGGACGGGCTTGTCGGGGTTTCCCGGCGCAGCCGCGTCCTCGCCATCGGTTCCGGCGTCCCCTGTTGCGTTCCGCTTCATCTGTCGTCATCGACAGGCCCCGGAGTCCGTGCCCGAAGAGGCAGGAGGACCCGGTGGGCACCACGGCCGACATCACCGCCATGCGGCGCGCGATCGCGCTCGCGGCCCGCGGTCTCGGCGCCACCAGCCCCAACCCGGTCGTCGGCTGTGTCGTCCTCGACGCCGCCGGGCAGCCGGCCGGCGAGGGCTTCCACCGGCGCGCCGGAGGGCCGCACGCCGAGATCCACGCCCTGCGCGAGGCCGGCGAGAGGGCCCGCGGCGGCACCGCCTACGTCACCCTCGAACCCTGTAACCACACGGGCCGCACCGGCCCCTGTGCCCAGGCGCTCCTGGACGCCGGGATCCGCCGTGTCGTGTACGCGGTCGGCGACCCGAACCCGCAGGCCACCGGTGGCGCGGACACCCTGCGCGCGGAAGGCGTCCAGGTGGAGCAGGGCCTCCTCGCCGACGAGGCGGAGACCGGCAACACCGCCTGGCTCACCTCGGTGCGCCTCGGCCGCCCGTACGTGCTGTGGAAGTACGCCGCCACCCTCGACGGCCGGGTCGCCGCCGCCGACGCCACCAGCCGCTGGATCACCTCCGCCGAGTCCCGCGCCGACGTCCACCGGCTGCGCGCCGAGGCCGACGCCGTCGTGGTCGGTTCCGGCACGGCCCGCGCCGACGACCCCCAGCTGGGCGTACGCGGCATCGACGGCGCCGTCCAGCCGCTCCGGGTGGTCGTCGACACCGGCGCCACCGCCGTGAAGCCCGGCGCCCGGGTCCTCGACGGCTCCGCGCCCACGCTGGTCGCCGTCGCCGAGGACGCCGACGCCTCCCACCTCCCGAAGGACGCCGTGCTCCGGCTGCCGCGCGCCGCCGACGGCCGCGGCCTCGACGTCCCGGCACTGCTCGCCGCCCTGCACGCGCGCGGCGTCCGCTCCGTACTCCTCGAAGGCGGCCCCGTGCTGGCCGGCTCCTTCGTCGCCGCGGGAACGGTCGACACCGTCGTCGGCTATCTCGCCCCGGTCCTCCTCGGTGCGGGCCCCGCCGCCCTCGCCGACGCCGGAATCACCACCCTCTCCCAGGCGTTGCGCCTCGCAGTGACCGAGACCGTCCGCATCGGCCCCGATCTGCGCGTCACCGCCGTCCCCGTCCCTGCTCGGAAGGGAAACTGAGTGTTCACCGGAATTGTCGAAGAACTGGGTGAGGTCACCGCCGTCGAGAAGCTCGACGACGCCTCCCGCTTCCGACTGCGCGGCCCGGTCGTGACCGAGGGCGCCAAGCACGGCGACTCCATCGCCGTCAACGGCGTCTGCCTCACCGTCGTGGACCTGGACGGGGGCGAGTTCACCGCCGACGTGATGGCCGAGACCCTCGACCGCTCCAGCCTCGGCGCGCTGACCACCGGCTCCCGGGTCAACCTGGAGCGCCCCATGGCACTCGGCGGCCGGCTCGGCGGCCACATCGTCCAGGGCCACGTGGACGGCACGGGCCGGATCGTGGAGCGCACACCCTCCGAGCACTGGGAGCTCGTGAAGGTCTCCCTCCCCGGCGGCCTGGCCCGTTACGTGGTCGAGAAGGGCTCGATCACGGTCGACGGCGTGAGTCTGACGGTCGTCGACGCCGGCGCCGACCACTTCACCGTCAGCCTGATCCCCACCACCCTCGCCCTGACCACGCTCGGCATCAAGGGCCCCGGTGACCCGGTCAACCTGGAGGTGGACGTCCTCGCGAAGTACGTCGAGCGGCTGCTCGGCGCGAGCTCCGCGACAGAGCCGGGGGAGCCGGTCGCATGAGCGCCGTCGACTGGCTGAACTCCGAGGCGTTCACCGCCGTCGGGCAGCACATCATCTGGTCGGACATGCTCGGCAACACCATCGGCCTGTTCGCCCTGGCCCTCGGCTGGCTCCGCTCGGTGTGGACCTGGCCCGCCCAGCTCCTGTCCGGCCTCGTCCTCGTCGCCGCCAACGTCTCCGTCCAGCAGGCGGGCAGTGTCGGCAAGCAGCTGATCGTCATCGCCGTCGCCGTGTGGGGCTGGCAGCAGTGGACCCGCGGCAGGCGGCAGGCCCAGGACGGCTCCCTCGCCGTGCGCTTCGCCACCTGGCGCGAGCGCGGCTACCTGCTCGGCGCCGCCGCCCTCGGCACCCTCGCGGTCGGCGGGCTGTTCACCGCGTTCCCCTCGCTCTCCTGGAGCCCGTGGGCGGACGCGTACATCTTCGCCGGCACCCTCGTCGCGATGGTCGCCCAGGCCCGCGGCATGGTCGAGTTCTGGTTCGCGTGGCTGCTCGTCGACCTCGTCGGCGTCCCGCTCAACTTCCACAGCGGGCTCGCCTTCTCCGGTCTCATCTACGTCGTCTACGGCGCCCTCGTCCTGTGGGGTATGCGCGACTGGTGGCTGCGCACGCGGACACCCGCTCTGGAAGGAGCCACGGCATGAACGCCGCCCCGCACGACCTCTTCGCCGATGAGCTGAAGCTCGACCCCGTCGCCCAGGCGGTCCGCGACATCGCGGCCGGACGGCCCGTCGTGGTCGTCGACGACGAGGACCGGGAGAACGAGGGCGACCTCGTCGTCGCCGCCGAGAAGGCGACCCCCGAGATCGTCGCGTTCATGATGAGCGAGTGCCGCGGCCTGATCTGCGCGCCCATGGAGGAGGAGGAGCTGGAACGCCTCGAACTCCCGCAGATGGTCGCCCACAACACCGAGTCGATGAGGACCGCCTTCACCGTCTCCGTCGACGCCGGGGCCGCCCACGGCGTCACCACCGGCATCTCCGCGGCCGACCGCGCCACCACGCTGCGGATGCTGGCGAACGGCAAGGCCGTTCCCGGCGACTTCGTACGCCCCGGCCACATCTTCCCGCTGCGCGCCCGGGCCGGCGGCGTCCTCGTCCGCAACGGCCACACCGAGGCCGCGGTCGACCTCGCCCGGCTCGCCGGACTGCGGCCCGCCGGAGCCATCGTGGAGATCGCCGGCGAGGACGGGGTGATGCTCCGGCTGCCCGAGCTCGTCCCGTTCGCCCGCAAGCACGGCCTGACGATCATCTCCATCGAGGACCTGATCGCCTACCGCCGCAGCGCCGAGCCGACCGTCCGCCGCGAGGCCGAGGTCCGGCTGCCCACCGCGTTCGGCCCGTTCACCGCGTACGGGTACCGCTCCACCGTCGACGGCGTGGAGCACGTCGCCCTCGTGCACGGGGACATCGGCGACGGCCAGGACGTCCTGGTCCGGGTCCACTCCGAGTGCCTGACCGGCGACATCTTCGCCTCCCAGCGCTGCGACTGCGGCCCCCAGCTGCACGCCTCCATGGACCGGGTCACGGCGGAGGGGCGCGGCGTCGTCGTCTATCTGCGCGGCCACGAGGGCCGGGGCATCGGACTGCTGTCCAAACTCCGCGCGTACGAGCTCCAGGAGCGCGGCACCGACACCCTCGACGCCAACCTCGAACTCGGTCTGCCCGCCGACGCCCGCGACTACGCGGCCGGCGCGCAGATCCTCACCGATCTCGGGGTGCGCACCCTGCGGCTGATGACCAACAACCCGGACAAGACCGCGGCCCTCGTCCGGCACGGGCTCGGCATCACCGGCCGCGTCCCCATGCCCGTCCAGGCCGGCGAGCACAACCTGCGGTACCTGCGCACCAAGCGCGACCGTATGGGACACGACCTGCCCTGGCTCGACGCGCCCGCCGCGTCGGCCTGCGGCAACCAGTAAGCACCGACGAACACCAGGAGAGACATGAGCGGCAAGGGCGCACCCGAACTGTCCGTACGCAACTGCGGCGACCTCCGGGTCGCGGTGATCGCGGCCCAGTGGCACGAGAAGGTCATGGACGGACTCGTCGACGGCGCCCTGCGCGCCCTGCACGACCTGGGCATCGACGAGCCGACACTGCTGCGGGTACCCGGCAGCTTCGAACTCCCGGTGGTCGCCAAGGTCCTCGCCGGCCGCGGCTACGACGCGATCGTCGCCCTCGGTGTGATCATCCGCGGCGGCACCCCCCACTTCGAATACGTGTCCCAGGGCGTCACCAGCGGCCTCACCCAGGTCACCGTGGACACCGGGGTCCCCGTCGGATTCGGTGTCCTCACCTGTGACACCGAGGAGCAGGCGCTGGACCGGGCCGGGCTGGAGGGCTCCAACGAGGACAAGGGGCACGAAGCGGTCACCGCGGCCGTCGCCACCGCCGCCACCCTGCGCACCGTGAGCGAACCCTGGCGCTGAGCGGCCACCGGCACCCCGTATTCTGAGGACCATCATGGCGAACAAAACCTTCGAAGAGCTCTTCGCCGAGCTCCAGCTCAAGGCCGCCGAAGGCGACCCCTCCACCTCCCGCACCGCCGAACTGGTGGACAAGGGCGTGCATGCCATCGGCAAGAAGGTCGTCGAGGAGGCCGCCGAGGTCTGGATGGCCGCCGAACACGAGGGCAAGGAAGCCGCCGCCGAGGAGATCTCGCAGCTGCTCTACCACGTCCAGGTGATGATGGTCGCGCGGGGGATCTCCCTCGACGACGTCTACGCCCACCTCTGAGCACACCCGCACACCCCCGACTCCCTCCGCACGAAGGAAAGCTGACCTCATGCTGCGCATCGCCGTCCCCAACAAGGGTTCACTCTCCGGGCCTGCGATGGCGATGCTCCATGAGGCCGGCTACCAGCAGCGCAAGGAGTCCAAGGAGCTCGTCCTCGTCGACCCCGTCAACGAGGTCGAGTTCTTCTATCTGCGCCCGCGCGACATCGCGATCTACGTCAGCTCCGGCCGCCTCGACATCGGCATCACCGGCCGTGACCTGCTCCAGGACTCCGGGGCCGAGGCCGAGGAGATCCTCCAGCTCGGCTTCGCCCGCTCCACCTTCCGCTACGCGACCAAGCCCGGCACGGCGACCGGCCCGCAGGACTTCGGCGGCATGACGATCGCCACCTCCTACGAGGGCATCGTCGCGGCACACCTGGCCGACGCGGGCGTCGAGGCCTCCGTCGTCCACCTGGACGGCGCCGTCGAGACCGCCATCGAGCTCGGCGTCGCCCAGGTCATCGCGGACGTCGTCGAGACCGGCACCAGCCTGCGCAACGCGGGACTGGAGGTCATCGGCGAGCCGATCATGACCTCGGAGGCCGTGGTGGTCCGCCGCAAGGGCGCCGTCGGCGACGACCCGAAGGTGCAGCAGTTCCTGCGCCGCCTCCAAGGTGTCCTGGTCGCCCGCAGCTACGTGATGATGGACTACGACTGCCGCGTCGAGCACCTGGAGCGCGCCGTGGCCCTCACCCCCGGTCTGGAGTCGCCGACCATCTCCCCGCTCCACCACGAGGGATGGGTCGCCGTACGCTCCATGGTCGCCGCCAAGGAAGCCCAGCGGATCATGGACGACCTGTACGAGCTGGGCGCCCGCGCCATCCTCACGACGGCCATCCACGCCTGCCGCCTCTGACGGCAGGGACCCCCAGCCACGAAGGACGCACCCGCATGTCCGCCCCCCTCCCCGCCCTTCCGGCCACCTTCCGGCCCACCCGCACCCGGGTGGTCCTGCTGACCGTGGGACTGGCGATGTTCGTCGTGATCACCGCCATCGCGATGCTCCTGGAGAACCTGAGCCCGGGGGAGCGGACCAGCTTCGTCTTCGTCGCCCTGCTCTTCTTCGCCGTCCTCGCCCTGCTCAGCAGACCGAGGATCGTCGCCGACGAGAGCGGGGTCACGGTCGTCAACATCACCCGGACGCGCCGGCTGGCCTGGGCCGAGGTCGTCCGCGTCAACCTGCGGGCCGGCGACCCGTGGGTCTTCCTCGACCTCAGCGACGGGACCAGCCTGCCCGCCCTCGGCATCCAGCCCGGAATCGCCCGGGAACACGCCATCCGCGACGCCCGCAGCCTGCGCGCACTCGCCGAGATCCACGGCAGCGGAGTGGACGAGGGCACGCGCAACGGCTGAGCCCCCTGCCCCATACGGCCTCTTCTTGATTACTCTGGAGGACGGCGGCGCCCAGTGCGCGCCCCGCCCCGCACCAGAAGGTCCATGAGACCCGCGGGGCATTCCTGCGACCCAAGGAGTGACTCCCTCCAGCAATGGACGGATCGTCCGGTAGTACCTGCGCCGCCCTCTCCCCGGAGGCGGCGGCATGACCACCCCCCTGTTGCTGCTCACCGCGGCATTCCTTCTCATCCTCGCCAACGGATTCTTCGTGGCCGCCGAATTCGGTCTCGTCACGGTGGAACGGGCGGACGCCGAGCGCGCCGCCGCCGAAGGCGACCGCCGGGCCCGCACCGTCGTCGGTGCCCTGCGTGAACTCTCCTTCCAGCTCTCCGGCACCCAGCTCGGCATCACCATCACCTCACTGGTCGTGGGCATGCTCGCCGAACCGGCGCTGGCCCAGCTGCTGGCCGGACCGCTCACCGCCACCGGTCTGCCCCGAGGGGCCGTCCCCGGCGTGAGCGTCGTGATCGGCATGCTGCTCGCCTCCGCCGTCCAGATGGTGATCGGCGAGCTCGTCCCGAAGAACTGGGCGGTCTCCCGGCCGCTCCAGGTCGCCCGGTTCGTCGCCGGACCCCAGCACCGCTTCTCCGCCGCCCTGCGCCCGGTGATCAGCGTGCTGAACACCGCCGCCAACCGGCTGGTGCGACTGCTGGGCGTGGAGCCCACCGACGAGCTGGCCTCCGCCCGCACCCCCGGCGAACTGGTCTCCCTGGCCAGGCACTCCGCCGAGGCGGGCACCCTGGAACAGGACACCGCCGACCTCTTCGTACGGACACTCTCGCTGGCCGGGCTGACCGCCCAGCACGTGATGACCCCCCGGGTGAAGGTCAGCGCCCTCCAGTCCTCGGCGACCGCCGCGGACGTCCTCAACCTCACCCGGGCCACCGGCCTCTCGCGCTTCCCCGTCTACCGGGAGCGCATCGACGAGGTCGTCGGCATGGTGTACCTCAAGGACGCGCTGGCCGTCCCCGCGGGGGACCGGCAGCGCACCCCCGCCGGCCGCATCGCCGTGGCCCCGCTCCTGGTCCCGGAGACCCTGCCCGTGGAGGAGCTGCTCCGGTGGCTCCGCAAGGAGCAGCCCATCGCCGTCGTGGTCGACGAGTACGGCGGCACCGCCGGTGTCGTCACCCTCGAGGACATCATCGAGGAGCTCGTCGGCGAGGTGCGCGACGAGCACGACGCCGAGGGCGCCGACCGCCCCGACATGACCCCCGTCGTCGCCGACGACGGACGTTCCGGCTGGGACGTCGAGGGCAGCTGCCGGGTGCTCACCCTGCGGCGGATAGGCCTCGACGTGCCCGAGGGGCCGTACGAGACGGTGGCCGGGCTGGTCGCCGACCTGCTGGGCCGCATCCCGGCCCCCGGCGACCGGGCCGAACTGCCCGGCTGGCGGATCTCCGTCCGCCAGGTCGGCCACTACCGCGCCGAGCGGGTGCGCCTCGTCCGGCTCACGGACCTCCCGGCGGGCACGGCACCGCACGAGCCCGCCCCGGTGCTGCTGGAGGCCGTGCGATGAGCCTCGTACAGCTGGTCTTCGCCGCCCTGCTGGTCCTGGCGAACGGCTTCTTCGTCGGGGCCGAGTTCGCGCTCGTCTCCGTACGGCGCAGTCAGATCGAACCCCTCGCGGCGGGCGGATCGGGCCGGGCCAGGCAGGTCCTGTACGGCCTGGAGAACCTGCCGCAGATGATGGCCGCGGCACAGTTCGGCATCACCGTCTGCTCGCTCACCCTCGGCGCGGTCGCCGAGCCGACCGTCGCCCACCTCCTGGAGCCGGTCTTCCACGCGGTCCACGTGCCCGAGGGGCTCATCCATCCGCTCGGCTTCGTGCTGGCCCTCGTCTGCGTCGTCTTCCTCCACCTCGTCATCGGCGAGATGGTCCCGAAGAACCTGGCGATGGCCGCCCCCGAGAGGACCGCCCTGTGGTTCAGCCCCGGCCTGGTCGGCTTCGCCCGGCTCTGCCGGCCGGTCACCGCCGGACTCGGCGCCTGTGCCCGAGGCGTGCTGCGGCTCTTCGGCGTGGAGCCGAAGGACGAGGTGGAGGCCGTCTTCACCAGTGAGCAGCTCAACCGTCTGGTGGAGGACGCCGGACAGGCGGGGCTGCTGGAACCCGAGGCGCAGGAGCGTCTGGAGGACGCCCTGGAGCTGGGCAGCAGGCCCGTCACCGACGTCCTGCTGGAACGCGCCTCGCTGGTCACCGTCGACCCGTCCGTCACCCCGCGGCGGATCGAGGAGCTGACCGTCGCGACCGGCTTCTCCCGGTTCCCCGTCTGCGCGGAGGGCGGCGGCCCCTTCATGGGCTACCTGCACGTCAAGGACGTCCTGGAGCTGGAGGACGGCGAGCGTGCCGTCCCGCAGCAGATCTGGCGCCCGATGGCGACCGTACGGGCGGAACTCCCGCTGGACGACGCCCTCACGGTCATGCGCCGCGCCGCGACGCACCTCGCCCAGGTGGCCGACGCCTCGGGCCGGGTGCTCGGGCTGGTCGCCATGGAGGACGTGCTGGAGATGCTGGTGGGCGAGGTCCGCGACCCCGCGCACCGTGTCTCGGTTCCGCGCCGCACGGTTCAGGTGCCGACGGAGCAGAAGGCGATGGCCCCGCTGGGACTCACCGGCTGATGCGCCACCCGTCCCGCCGGCCGGCCGAGAAGGGAACGGCCGGCGGGACGCGTACCGTCACAGGGCCCCCGGCTCCTGTGTGCCCCGGCCCGCCGGGCCCCGCCCGGACAGCACCTCGCCGTACGCCTGCATCAGGTCCGCCAGCCGCAGTGTCGACAGGTCGGTCCGCGTCGGGGCGGCCGTGCAGCCGGAGAGCCGCAGGTCACGGTAGGCGCAGCTCTTCTCGTAGAGCGTGCGCAGGAAGCGGCCGTTGCCCAGCTCGTCGATCCAGCCCTGGCCCACCACGTGCCCGCTGATCGAGCGCAGCTCCTCCAGCGACTCCTCGTCCCAGACGTCGCCGTTCTCGGCGGCCAGGACCTCCCCGATGGCGGTGAGTTCCAGGGGGCGGTAGCTGGGGAAGTCGACCCGGGTCGTGAACCGGGAGGACAGGCCCGGGTTGGTGGAGAGCAGCCGGTCCATGCCCTCCGGGTAGCCGGCGAGGATGACGACGAGATGGTCCCGGTTGTCCTCGGCCCGCTTGAGGAGGACCTGCAGAGCCTCGTCGCCGTACGCGTCCCCCTTGCTGTAACCGGAGTTGGAGAGGCTGTACGCCTCGTCGACGAAGAGGACCCCGCCCAGCGCCGAGTCGATCAGCTCGTTCGCCTTCACCGCCGTCTGCCCGAGGAACTCGCCCACCAGGTCGGAGCGCTGGGCCTCCACCAGGTGGTCGCCGCCCAGCAGGCCGAGCGCGTAGAACACCCGGCCGAGAATGCGGGCCACCGTGGTCTTGCCCGTTCCGGACGGGCCGGAGAAGACGAAGTGCCGCTTCGGGGGCTGCACCGGCAGCCCCTGCTCGGCCCGCAGCCGCGCCATGTTCAACTGGGCGGAGAGCGCCTTGACCTGGCGCTTCACGGGTTCGAGCCCCACCATGCGTTCGAGCTCGGCCAGTGCCTCGGCCAGCAGGGCCGGATCGCTCGGCCCCGCAGGGAAGACCGGCGCGGGCGGCCGCCCCTTGCCCCGCGGCTTCTCGCGCGCCCCGCCCGTCCGGGGTGGCGGCACCGCCGCGCCGGGGATCTCCCGCGGGTCCCCGCCCAGCCAGGGTTCGGGCCCGTCCACCAGATCGGTGCCCAGCACCATGTCCCCGTCCGGCAGCGCCTCCGCGCCCGTACCGTCCGAGCCGAAGCCGGCCAAGGACATCGGGGCCAGGTCGGCCGTCTCGTCGTAGCCGTCGCCCTCGGAGATCGCCGCGAGCCGGGCCGAGGTGTCCATGAACGCCGGGTCGACGCGGTGCACCGCCCGGTACAGCGGCAGGGCCGCGGCGCTGCGGCCGGTGCCCTCGTGGGCCCGCGCCAGCCAGTAGCGCAGCTCTTTGCGCTGCGGCTGTTCGCTGCGACAGCGCATCAGGGCGGCGGACAGCAGGGGTTCGGCCTGGCCGTACATCTCCAGCCGGACCCGGGCCATGCCGCCGAAGAGCCCCGCCTCGATGCCCAGCAGCGGGTCGTCCACGAGAGGCTCGGTGGTGCGTACGAGCTGTTCCCAGTCCTTGACCAGATAGGAGCGGCAGGCGTGCAGGAACCGCACCTGCGGATCCGTGTCCACCGGCGGCAACCCCGCCAACGCCCGGTCCAGCTCCGGCACATGGCGTCCGTCCAGCCAGTGCGACGCGTGCGCGAGCAGCAGGTCGCGCGGGCTCTCCAGCACCGGCTGCACCCACCAGCCCAGCCAGTACCAGGAGTTCAGCGTGCGCCGGTGACGGCTGCGCTGCTCGCCGAAGCGGTCGCGATGGCGGTACATGCGTAACAGCGCGGTCGTCGTGTCGATCCGCAGGGCATGGAGGCCGAGCCAGCCGTCGGCCATGCCGGGATCGAGGCGTACCGCCGCTCTGAACTCCTCCTCGGCCTGCGGGTAGGCGCCCATCGTGTAGGCGTCCACGCCACGCAGCCAGGCGAGGTCGGCCGGGGCCTGCGCGCCCTGCATGCCGATGTCCATCAGGTCCCCCACAAACCGTGCCCCCAGAATGTCCCAGCCCGCACAGCATGCCCACCGGGGCGCTCCGAATCACCGTGCGAGGAAAGGGAATTGCCCACACCCGGGTGCATCGTACCCGTGTGGTCACCGGGCGGGAGAGGGGCTGATCGGTGCTCTCGGAGGTGACGCACGGTGAAAAAGGGGTGTCGTGGGGCGGCTTCCGGGCGGCCGGAAGGCGAGGTGCGAGGGCAGAACGAAGCCCCCGATCACGGGGGAACAACCGGGGGCTTCGCGTCCGCGGGGCTCCGAAAAGCCGCACATTCAGAACGTAAGACCTGTACACCCCCTGGGTCAAGCCGAGTTGAGGGAGTGGTGAGGCGATTCGTGGAGGGTTTTCCGACCGTCCTTACCGGGCCCTCTCATTCCTCACCCTGTGTGATGATCCGACTCTTCCCTGCCGTCGCCCGAGGCCCTTCCGTCCACACATAACCTTCGGGAACCTGACGGATCACCACGTCCGCACAGGGGTACGACGGGTCCCGCGCGAAATGCCGCTCCTCGGCGACGGTCCAGCCGTCCCAGAACTCCGTGAGACCGGGACCGTCGCGGAGCCTGCCCCGCTCCCAGGACCTCGTACGGTCCAGCTCGATCCACAGCAGCGCCGCGAGGTACGGCCGCAGCGCGGCCCGGCCGGCCCCCACCCCCTCGATCAGCACCACCGGGGCGGGAGGGAGCGTCCGAGGCGGGCCGAAGCGCCGGGCGGTCCAGTCGTACGGCGCGTACCGCGCGGGCTCCCCCCGCGACAGGGGGACGAGCACCTGGTCCCGCAGCCGGTCCGTCCACGCGAAGAGCTCCTCGTGCGTGGCCAGGTCGTCCAGATGAAGCACGGGGGCGCCGCCGAGCGCGGTGGCCAGCCGGGCGGCGAACGTGGTCTTGCCCGAGCCCGCGTGGCCGTCGACCGCGATCAGCCGCACCGGCCCCGTGGACGGCGGCAGTCGGAGCAGCCGCCGGGCGGGGCCCGCCAGATCGTCCATGCGTCCACCCTAAGGGCCGCCCGTCGGTGCCCCGTCGGGCGGCCACCCGTCCGGAGCAGTCGCAGGTCACGTCAGTGGAGCAGACCAATATTGCTTCGGCGGCACAGGCCGAATCACTGGTCGGATCCGGCCGTGACCCGCGATAGTTGGCCCACCGATCGGTACCGCAGCCCCATACCCGTCCACGACCGGGGGTCTCGCCCATGACCAGACCGACTTCACGCAGGTCCGTCCTCACCGCCGCGCTCGCGGCCGCGGCCGGAGCGGGCACGGTGGCCGCCGCCGGTCCCGCGGCGGCCGCCCCCACCCGTACCTCCTCCTCGTCACCGGGGGCCGCCTCGCTCGTGGACAACCGTTTCTGGAGCACCCGCACCGACTGGACACGCGGCTTCGCCGCCGGAACCCGCGTGGTGGCCGGCCCCCGCCCCGGCCTGGTCATCGGCACCGCCACCGCGACCACCGACTACACCGACCCGCACACGGGCGTGACCACCACCTGGGAGTACGCGACCTGGACCTCGCCGGTCCACCGCACCGCCGTCCCCGCCACCGAGGTGATCGCCTCCTGGAACGCGCACACACCCGCGGGCACCTGGATCCAGATCGAACTGCGCGGCCGCTACGACGACGGCACCGACACCCCCTGCTACGTCATGGGCCGCTGGGCCTCGGGCGACGGGGACGTCCGGCGGACCTCCGTCGACGACCAGAGCGACGGGCGGAGCTCGGTCTGGACCGACACCCTCGCGGTGGACGACGCGGCGAACGGGGTGCGGCTCGTCTCCTACCGGCTGCGGCTCACCCTCCACCGCACCCCCGGTAGCCGCCTCACCCCCACGGTCCACCGCGCCGGCGCGATGTCCTCCGCCGTCCCGGACCGCTTCACGGTCCCGGCCGCCCCCTCCGCCGTCGCCCGTGAGCTGGCGGTGCCCCGCTACTCGCAGAACGTCCACGTGGGGGAGTACCCCGAGTACGACAACGGAGGCGAGGCGTGGTGCAGCCCCACGTCCTCCCAGATGATCATCGAGTACTGGGGGCGCGGGCCCTCCGCCGACGACCTCGCCTGGGTCAAGCCGGGCATCGCCGACCCCCAGGTCTGCCACGCGGCCCGGTACACCTACGACCACCAGTACGAGGGCTGCGGCAACTGGCCCTTCAACGCCGCCTACGCAGCGACCTACCGCGACATGAACGCGGTGGTCACCCGGCTCGGATCCCTGACCGACGTGGAACGTCTGATCGGCGTGGGCATCCCGGTCATCACCTCGCAGTCCTTCCTGAAGGAGGAGCTGACCGGGGCCGGTTACGGCACATCGGGCCACCTGATGACGGTCATCGGCTTCACCGCCGACGGCGACGTGATCGCCAACGACCCCGCCTCGCCGGACAACGAGGCGGTGCGCCGTGTCTACCGTCGGCGCGAGTGGGAGAACATCTGGCTGCGGACGAAGCGCTACGACGCGAACGGCCAGGTCAGAAGCGGTACGGGGGGTGTGTGCTATCTGTACTGGCCGACACGCCCGACACTCGGTCAGCAGCGCGTGCTGCGGTCGTTGGGGGTGCTGTGAAGTCCTCGCCCCACAAGGGGCTCCGCCTCCCGGCGGCAGCGGACTCCCTCGGCTCCACCCGCGGGACCGTGCTCAGGGCCGCGCACGCCCGGGCACGGTCACCGGCCCGGCGGCGGGAAGCGGCCGACGAGGCGCTAAGCCGACGCGCTCCCCGGGTGCAGCACCACCTTCGTCCAGCCCGGCTCACGCGCGTCGAACTTCTCGTACGCCTCCGGGGCCCGGTCGAGCGGGAGTTCCTGCGAGACGAGGAACGACGGCTCCGCCACCCCGCCCGCGATGAGGTCCCGCAGCGCGCGGTTGTACCGCTTGACCGGTGCCTGGCCGGTCCCCATCGCCTGGCCCTTGAACCACATGAGCCCGTAGTCGAACGGCACCTTGCCCTTCGCCTCCAAGGCGTTCTGCGCCTTCTTCCCGCCCGGGTCCTCCGGCAGGAACACCCCGACCACCCCGATGCGGCCGGTGAACCGCACGGAGTCGACGAGCTGATTGAGCGTCAGCGCGGCGTCCTCCTCGCCCTGGGGGTCGTGCGCCTGGTAGCCCACGCACTCGCAGCCGTTGTCCGCGCCGAGCCCCAGGGTCGCCTCCTTGACCACCTCGGCGGGGTCCTGCTCCCTCGTGTCGATCGGGATCGCCCCCACCTGCTCGGCCAGCTCCAGCCGGTCTTCGTGGTGGTCGGCGACCCATACGCTGCCCGCCCCCTTCAGGACGGCCGAGTACGCGGCCATCAGGCCGACCGGGCCGGCCCCGAAGACCACCGTCCGGTCACCCGGCTTCACTCCGGCCATCTCGGTGGCGTGGTAACCCGTGGGGAAGATGTCCGCGAGCATCACGTAGTCGTTCTGCCGCGCCGCCGCGTCCTCGCCGAGCCGCAGGGCGTTGAAGTCGCCGTACGGCACCCGCAGGTACTCCGCCTGACCGCCGGCGTACGGGCCCATCTCGGCGAACCCGTAGGCGGCGCCGGCCAGGGCCGGTTCGGGCTGCATGGTGAGGCAGTAGTTCGTCAGCCCTCGTTCGCACTGCTTGCAGAAGCCGCAGGCGATGTTGAAGGGCAGGACGACGTAGTCACCCACCTTCACCTTGCTCACCCCGGGGCCGGTCTCCACCACCTCGCCCATGTTCTCGTGCCCGAGGCTGCGGCCGGGCTCGAAGGACGTACGGCCCTCGTACATGTGCAGATCGGAACCGCAGATGTTGGTGGAGGTGACCCGGACGACGATGTCGTTCGGGTCCTCGATCCTGGCGTCGGGGACCTCGGTGACGCTGACGTCACGCGGGCCGTTGTAGACCACTGCCTTCATGCCGAACCGCACTTTCCGACCACGCACCGCGTCCCGGGCCGCCGTCCCGGCAGCACGGGCTGCGGGTGGTCCGCTTGGTTGTCGCGGGTGCCCGGCGCAGGTCGTCCCGGGGACGCGTACCCGCGTCGGGCTCACCCCTCCAGCGTGGCACCGGCCACGCGGCGTGGCGACCGCTGAGGGGCCCGCGCGGAGGGCCGGGGACCGTGTGGTGTCGCCCACAGCCCGAGCGGCCCGCCCGGCCGCTCCGGACCCGTGGGCGCGGTGCGGCGGCGGGGCGGAGCGGGAAGCGGAGGGGCGCGGAGGACCGGGGCGCTGTGACGCGGATCTCTACCCCGCGGCCCCCTTCCGCTGGCACTGTGGTCGGGTCACGGGGGACCCCCACTGCCGAACGACCGAGTGAGATGCCATGACCGCGACGACTGCCGCCGAGAACCTCCGCCGCGCCCGTACCGGCGGCCCCGACGACGGGCCGAAGGTGCTGGAGCACATCCTGGGCTGGACCCTCGTCGTGGTCCTCGCCATGTTCGTCACGCAGGCCGGGCTCATGTGACCCCGGGCCGTACGACGGCCGCCGCGGCCCGAGCGGCCGCGGCACGCGGAAGGGCGGGGCGCCCGCCCGGCACCCCGCCCCTGCCCACCCTGCTGTGCGTGTACCCCGTCGGCGCTAGTTGATGGCCTTGATCAGCTCGCCGTCCGACGTGTCACCGCTGAGCTCCCAGAAGAAGGTGCCGCCCAGCCCCTGCTGGTCCTTGTACTCCATCTTCGTGGCGATGGTCGCGGGGGTGTCGTAGCTCCACCAGTCCGAGCCGCAGTGGGCGTACGCCGTCCCGGCCACGGTGCCCGTGACGGGGCAGCTGTCCTTGAGGACCTTGTAGTCCTCGATGCCCGCCTCGTACGTCCCCGGGGCGGCCCCGGTCGCCGTACCGCCCGGCTCCGCCTGGGTCACGCCGGTCCAGCCGCGCCCGTAGAAGCCGATGCCCAGCAGCAGCTTCTCCGGCGGGATGCCGAGTCCCTTGAGCTTGGAGATCGCCGCGTCGCTGTCGAAGCCCTCCGTGGGGATGCCCGGGTACGAGGTCAGCGGGGAGTGCGGAGCCGTCGGGCCCTGCGCCGCGAACGCGCCGAAGAAGTCGTACGTCATCGGGTTGTACCAGTCCAGGTACTGCGCCGCCCCCGCGTAGTCCACGGCGTCGATCTTGCCGCCGTCCGAACCGTCGGCGGTGATGGCCGAGGTGATCAGATTGCCGGTGCCGAACTTCGCCCGCAGGGCGGCCAGCAGCTCGCCGTAGGCGTCGCGGCCACTGGTGTCGCAGGTCAGACCGCAGGCGTTCGGGTACTCCCAGTCGATGTCGATGCCGTCGAAGACATCGGCCCAACGGGGGTCCTCCACCAGGTCGTAGCAGGACTCGGCGAAAGCCGCCGGGTTCTTCGCGGCGTCGGCGAAGCCGCCGGACCAGCTCCAGCCGCCGAACGACCAGATGACCTTCAGGTCCGGGTGCAGCTTCTTCAGCTTGCGCAACTGGTTGAAGTTGCCGCGCAGTTCCTGGTCCCAGGTGTCGGCCACGCCGTCCACCGACTGGTCGGCTGTGTAGGCCTGCTCGTGGTCGGCGTAGCTGTCGCCGATGGTGCACTTGCCGCCCTGGACGTTGCCGAAGGCGTAGTTGATGTGCGTGAGCTTGTCCGCCGAACCCGACGTCTCGACGTCCTTGACGTGGTAATCACGGTCGTAGACACCCCAGTTGGTGAAGTATCCGACCACCTTGTCGCCGGCCGCCGTGGGGACGGCCTCTGTGGCCGCGGAGGTGGCCGCGGAGGTGGCCGCGGCGGGGACCGCGGCGGGGGTCGCGCCCGCCGGTGACGTACCCGCGACTCCGAGCAGGGCGGCGCCGAGCGCGCCGGCGCAGGCGGTTGCCGCGAGCGCCTTGAGGCGGGTGCGGGAACGGTGAATTCCGGTCATTCTGGCTCCTCGTGGGGGAGGGCTTCCGTGGTTGCCGGGCTCGGGTCCGCGCTTGGCATGGACGCGATGAGGCATGGGGGAGACCGTAGGAGGACTAGACCAGTTGGGTCAATGGTGCGGACCAATTTTCCTGATCATCGGACACCGCGACCCGGTGACGGGGACGCTCCGATCGGGCATACTCAAGCCGCCACAGCCGCTGGCCAGCGACTCTCGCGATCCGAGAGGGCAGGATTCGGCTGGGGAGACATGGATGTCCGGGCATCGCCCGGGACCACCCGGCGGCGCCGCTCATACCCCGCGCGTGCCCGTCGCAACGCCCGACAGGGAGGAGAGCGCCGTCATGTCCGACCGTGCCCCGCAGCCGGTGGAACGCCGACTGCCCACCGAGGAGTCCCGGCAGCTCGTCGCGCTCGTACGCGACATCGCGTCGAAGGAGATCGCTCCCCGGGCCGCCGAGGAGGAGGAAGCGGGCCGTTTCCCGCGCGAGGTCTTCACCCTCCTCTCCGCATCCGGCCTCCTCGCCCTGCCGTACGACTCCGCGTCCGGCGGCGGCGACCAGCCGTACGAGGTCTACCTCCAGGTGCTCGAAGAGCTGGCCGCGGCCCGGCTCACCGTCGGCCTCGGCGTCAGCGTCCACTCGCTGGCCTGCCATGCCCTCGCCAACTTCGGGACCGGTGCACAGCGGGCCGCCCACCTCCCGGCGATGCTCACGGGCGGCCTGCTGGGCGCCTACTGCCTCTCCGAGCCCGCCTCCGGCTCCGACGCCGCGTCGCTGCGCACCAAGGCCGTACGGGACGGCGACGACTGGGTCCTCACCGGTACCAAGGCCTGGATCACGCACGGTGGGATCGCCGACTTCTGCACGGTCCTGGCGCGCACCGGGGTGGAGGGCCCGCGGGGCATCACCGCCTTCCTGGTGCCCGGTGACGCCGAAGGGCTCGGCGCCGCGCCGCCGGAGAAGAAGATGGGCATGAAGGGATCGCCCACGGCCCAGCTGCACTTCGACGGGGTGCGGATCGGCGACGACCGCCGGATCGGCGACGAGGGGCAGGGCTTCGCCATCGCCCTGTCCGCGCTCGACTCGGGGCGGCTGGGAATCGCCGCCTGCGCCGTCGGGGTGGCCCAGGCGGCCCTCGACGAGGCGGTCGGATACGCCACCGGGCGTCGCCAGTTCGGCCGCCCCGTCGCCGACTTCCAGGGCCTGCGCTTCATGCTCGCCGACATGGCCACCCGCATCGAGGCCGGGCGCGCTCTCTACCTGGAGGCCGCCCGGCTGCGCGACGCCGGTCTGCCGTTCTCACGGCAGGCGGCGATGGCGAAGCTCTTCTGCACCGACGTGGCCATGCAGGTCACCACCGACGCGGTCCAGGTGCTCGGAGGGTACGGCTACACGCTCGACTTCCCCGTCGAGCGGCTGATGCGCGAGGCCAAGGTGCTCCAGATCGTCGAGGGCACCAACCAGATCCAGCGGATGGTCATCGCCCGCCACCTCGCGGGTCCCGAGTCCCGCTGAGCCGTACGGGCCGGTCCGACCAGACCGGTGTCGTCATGATCCGGTTCCACTCGTGGTCCTGGCGGCCCGGCAGCGTCCGGCCCGTACTCTCCCAATGCCGCGACAGGGCCCGGTAGACGGGCGGATCGGTGGTGTGCGGCGCGGACTGCGGGGGTGCCTCGGAGGAGGGCCGGGCAGGTTGCGGAATCGATTCTTCCGGTGCCGGAACGGTGAGACGGCGGCGCGCGGGTCCGGCCGACGAGGGCAGCGTGGTCATACCGGAACAACGCGCGAAGAACCCCGGGGTCACCCTCCCGCGCACTTCCTCGCCGTATGCCCGACTCCGGGCGGATACGGGCCGGAAGGGGCCTCTCGCCCGCCCGGAGCGTGGCCGCACGGGCGCCTCGCCCCGGCCCCGGACGCACGGACGCCGCCGCGCGGACCAGGTCCGGGCGGCGGCGGAAGGCGCTCCGCGTCAGGCGGCGCGGCGCTGCACGGGCGGCAGCCGCAGGGGGCGCGAGCCCGGACCCCCGGCGTGCGAGAAGGGCTGCATCCGCCAGTCGAGGCCCTGAGGGAGCGTCAGCAGCAGCCCGGCCTCCTGCTCCTGGACCTCCGGCGACTCGTCGGCCGGACGCGCCTGGGAGGCGGTACGGCCGGTGCCGGCGCAGACGGTGAGTACGAACGGGTTCCACGGAGTGGGGCACAGCGCGTGCTCGGGCAGCACGTCCTCGTCCGCCAGCAGGGCGATGGGCTGTGTGCAGTCCGGGCAGATCACGCGGTACATCTCGAAGGTGTCGTACGCGTCGGGAGCGGTGTCCTCGTCCGGATCGACGGGCTCCGGTTCGATACGTCCGGTGAGCTTCAGGCTCTGCATGGGATATTCCCCCCTCGGGTGGGCCGGCTCGGCGCCACGGCCTCGACCACAGCAAGCACTTCCCGTCGGCAGTCGGCCGTAACCTCCAGGTCGGCGGCTACCCATCCGTAGCTCTGTGGTGTTGGTCACATGCCACCCGAACGCGTGCTTCCGGAGCTCCTACGGCTGTGCCTGGAGGCACTCGGGGCCATAGGTTGATCCGCATGGAGGAGCTGGACCGTCAGATTGTGGAGTTGCTCGTCAAGGACGGGCGGATGAGCTACACCGACCTGGGCAAGGCCACCGGCCTGTCCACCTCGGCCGTTCATCAGCGCGTCCGCCGGCTGGAGCAGCGCGGGGTGATCCGCGGCTACGCCGCGGTCGTCGACCCCGAGGCCGTCGGCCTGCCCCTCACCGCGTTCATCTCGGTGAAGCCGTTCGACCCGAGCGCCCCGGACGACATCGCCGAACGGCTTGCCGGAGTACCGGAGTTGGAGGCCTGCCACAGCGTCGCCGGCGACGAGAACTACATCCTCAAGGTGCGGGTCGCCACCCCCCTGGAGCTGGAGCACCTGCTGACCCGGATCCGCTCGCTGGCCGGCGTCTCCACCCGTACGACCGTCGTCCTGTCCACCCCGTACGAGGCGCGGCCCCCGAGGATCTGAGGCGCCGGCCGGGGCTTGTCGGAGGGGGGCGCGGGCTCAGACGTTCCGCGCAGGCGCGAGACTGTTCCCATGACCGAGAGCACCGCCCCCCAGAGCGAACACCGCACCGTGCTGCTGCGCGGTGGAGACGTCCACAGCCCCGCCGATCCGTTCGCCACCGCGATGGTCGTCGAACGCGGCCATGTCGCCTGGGTCGGGTCCGAAGGCGCGGCCGACGCCTTCTCCAGCGGCGTCGACGAGGTGATCGACCTGGAAGGCGCCCTGGTCACACCCGCCTTCACCGACGCGCACGTCCACACCACCGCGACCGGCCTCGCCCTCACGGGTCTTGACCTGTCCGGCGCCTCCACCCTCGCCGACGCCCTGAGCCTGGTGCGTGCGTATGCGAACGGCGACACCTCCCGGCGGGTCGTCCTCGGCCACGGCTGGGACGCCACGCGCTGGCCCGAGCAGCGGCCGCCCAGCCGCGCCGAACTCGACGAGGCGGCAGGCGGCAGGCCCGTCTACCTGCCCCGGATCGACGTCCACTCGGCCGTCGTGACCACCGCGCTCCTCGACCTCGTCCCGGGCGTCAGGGACCTGGCCGGCTACCACCCCGACGCCCCGCTGACCGGAGCCGCCCACCACGCGGTACGCGCGGCCGCCCACGCCGCCGTGACTCCCGCCCAGCGCGCCGAGGCGCAGCGGGCGGCCCTGGCGCACGCGGCCTCGCTCGGCATCGGCACCGTCCACGAGTGCGCCGGTCCGGAGATCTCCGACGAGGACGACTTCACCGGCCTCCTGGCCCTCGCCGCCGAGCGGACCGGGCCCCGGGTCTTCGGCTACTGGGCCGACCTGATCGAGGACGGGAAGGGCGCCCGGCGCGTCCGCGAACTCGGCGCCGTCGGCGCGGCCGGAGACCTCTTCGTCGACGGCTCCCTCGGCTCGCACACCGCCTGTCTCCACGAGCCGTACGCCGACGCCCCGCACACCGGCACCGCCCACCTGGGCGCGGGGCGGATCGCCGCCCACGTCACCGCGTGCACCGAGGCCGGGCTGCAGGCCGGCTTCCACGCCATCGGCGACGCGGCGCTGACCGCCGTCGTCACGGGCGTACGGGCGGCCGCCGAGACCCTGGGTCTCGCCCGGGTCCGGGCCGCCCGGCACCGCGTGGAGCACGCCGAGATGCTGACCCCCGAGACGATCGCGGCCTTCGCCGAACTCGGCCTCACCGCCTCCGTCCAGCCGGCCTTCGACGCGGCCTGGGGCGGCGGGGAGGGAATGTACGCCCAGCGCCTGGGCGCGGAACGGGCCGCCACACTCAATCCGTACGCGGCCCTGCTGCGGGCAGGTGTGCCGCTGGCCTTCGGCTCGGACTGCCCGGTGACCCCGCTGGACCCGTGGGGGACGGTCCGCGCCGCCGCCTTCCACCGGACCCCCGCACACCGCGTCTCTGTGCGGGCCGGTTTCACCGCGCACACCCGGGGCGGCTGGCGGGCCGTCGGCCGTGACGACGCGGGCGTGCTGGTCCCCGGCGCACCGGCCGACTACGCCGTCTGGCGCACCGGTGACCTGGTGGTCCAGGCCCCCGACGACCGGGTCGCCCGCTGGTCGACCGATCCCCGCTCCGGCACCCCTGGCCTGCCCGATCTCACCCCGGGTGAGGCCCTTCCGGTCTGCCTGCGGACCGTGGTCGGCGGACGGACCGTCCATGTGAGGCCGAACGAGTGACGTCGGGGCGTTCCGTACCGCCGATCGTAGGCGCGGGCACTCCGCGGCGCCCTCGGGCGCCCCGGCACTGACCAGGCGTTTTGCGCAGAAACCGCAGGTCGCGCGGGTGTTGACAGAAAGCGCCCGGAGGCCGGTAGGTTCGGCCGGGTCCACCACTGGACGTCCGGCCGGGCAGACCTCCACGCAGTCGTCGAACGCCGCTGGGTCACGGGGTGGTGTGCCGCACCGGCACACCACCACTGACAGCCAGGTTCAGCGCCCGCGCCTCGGGGGCGAGGGAAGGTCTCGTCCGGACGGCAGGTGCGACCCGGGTGGGGCCCGGCGGTTCAGTAGACAACGGCTTTCGGTCGACCCGCAGCCAGCGGGTCCCAGGTCGGCCCGAAGGACACCGGGCCCCCATCCGCAGATCCTTCCGTTCTGTCCGTGTATCCACGCTTCTCCCGCCCCGCGGCCGACGATCCGCGGCGACACCTTTCGACCGCGTCGGAGTCCGGGTGCCGCGCGCTGGATATGGTGTGCACCTGCGTACGGACATTAAGGGGCAGTAGTGAACGACGGCGGTCAGAGGCAGTTCGGCCCGCTCGGCAAAGTCTTGGTGATCATTCCGACCTACAACGAGGCCGAGAACATCAAGCTGATCGTCGCCCGGGTGCGCGCCGCCGTTCCGGAAGCCGACATCCTGGTCGCCGACGACAACAGCCCCGACGGCACCGGCAAGGTCGCCGACGAGCTCGCCGCGGACGACGGCCAGATCCATGTGCTGCACCGCAAGGGCAAGGAAGGGCTCGGCGCCGCCTACCTGGCGGGTTTCCGGTGGGGCTCGGAACACGACTACGGCGTGCTCGTCGAGATGGACGCGGACGGCTCCCACCAGCCCGAGGAGCTGCCCCGGCTCCTGACCGCGCTCAAGAGCGCCGACCTGGTGCTCGGCTCGCGCTGGGTCCCCGGCGGCCGGGTGGTCAACTGGCCCCGGCACCGCGAGATGATCTCCCGCGGCGGAAGCTTCTACTCCCGGATGCTGCTGGGCCTCACGGTCCGGGACGTCACCGGGGGCTACCGGGCCTTCCGCACGGCGACCCTCCAGGGCCTCGGGCTCGAGGAGGTCGCCTCCCAGGGCTACTGCTTCCAGGTCGACCTGGCCCGCCGTGCCGTGGAGGCCGGCTACCACGTCGTCGAGGTGCCCATCACCTTCGTGGAACGCGAGATCGGCGACTCCAAGATGAGCCGGGACATCCTGGTCGAGGCCCTGTGGAGGGTCACCAGCTGGGGCGTCACGGGCCGCGCGGACAAGATCCTGGGCCGCAAGAAGACCTGAGCCCCAGGGCGCCGCGCCGCCGTACCCGGGCCGGGTGCCGTTCATGATCACCCCCTTACGCCGCTCGGACGCGCGGGCAGGCACACTGGGGGCATGACGACCGGCACCCCGCCCACGAACCGTCCACGACGCTCGCGCGCCCGCTCCTTCCTGCCGCTGGCCCTCGCCGCCTGGCTGGTGCTGGAGATCTGGCTGCTCACCCTGGTCGCCGGAGCGGCCAACGGCTTCACCGTGCTGCTGCTCCTGGTCGCCGGGGCCGTGCTCGGGGCCGTGGTCGTCAAGCGGGCGGGACGACGAGCCTTCCGCAACCTCACCGAGACGCTCCAGCAGATGCCCGGGCAGCCGGGCGCTCCGGCCACCGGAAAGCCCGCCGCCACCGGGAGCAAGGGCAACGGCTTCCTGATGCTGGGCGGTGTGCTCCTGATGATCCCCGGCATGATCTCGGACGTCGCCGGCCTGCTGCTCCTGCTGCCCCCGGTCCGCTCGATGCTCGGCCGGTACGCCGAGCGCTCGCTGGAGCGCCGGATGCGCGTGGTGGCTCCCGGAGGCTTCTCGGACGCCTTCCAGCAGGCCCGGATGCACCGGCCGGACGGAAAGGTGGTCCAGGGTGAGGTCATCCGGGAGGACGGCACGGACGCCCGCCAGGGCCCCGAAGACGGTGCGGGGGACCACCGGCCGCCGCTCGGCCGCTGACGCCGGGGAGCGGCCCGCCGGGCGCTCCCTCCGCGCACGGCAAGAGCCGAGGGCCGTGACACCTGGTCGGTGTCACGGCCCTCGGCTCTTGTGCTGCGCCCCTGCGTGCGGGTCAGGCGGACTTCCTGCTGTCCCGCGGGTGCACTGCGATGTTCATGGCTCCGGAGCGGAGGACGGCCAGCCTCTCGGCCAGCACCTCCTCGAGTTCCTCGCGGGTGCGCCGCTCCATGAGCATGTCCCAGTGCGTACGCGCAGGCTTGCCCTTCTTCTCCTCGGGGCCGTCCCCGTCCACCAGGAGTGCCGTGGCGCCGCACGCCTTGCACTCCCACTCCGGCGGAATTTCCGCCTCTACCGAGAACGGCATCTCAAATCGATGGCCGTTCGGGCATGCGTACTCCACCGCCTGGCGCGGGGCCAGATCGATGCCGCGGTCCGTCTCGTAGCTGGTAACCACGAGTCGCGTGCCGCGGAGAGCTCGCTCACTCATGAATCGTGCCTCCCGGGCTTGTCGCCCACAGGACAGGTGTCGCTGTCGTCGTCATCCGGTCAACGTCCGGTCGGCGGTAAAGATTCCCGTTGCCGGTCCTGCGTCGCCCGTCGTGCCGCTGCATTATCAGGGTTGAGTACCCACTGCCGCCCGGTTTGTCACCTGTGGCGGAAGTTGTCACCCAACGGTTCGGCTTCTTCCGCTCGCAGTAACGGTCCTCCGGGCAGGCCAAAGGCGTACACTACCGGCCTTTCACTTCAACGTCTAAATCCGGTCCGGAACGGGATTCCCCGCGGCGGCCACACCGGCCCGCACGGGGACCCGCGCCAGCAGCACGGCACCGAGCGCGAAGAAGATCACCAGGGACAGGATGGCATCCCGGTAGCTCCCGGTCAGCTGATACCCGAGACCGAACACCAATGGCCCCAACCAGCTGAGGCCGCGGTCGCTCATCTCGTACGCCGAGAAGTACTCCGCCTCCTTGCCGCTCGGCACCAGATGCGAGAACAGCGAGCGCGAGAGAGCCTGGCTGCCGCCCAGCACCAGGCCGATCGCCGCCGCCAGGGTGTAGAAGAACACCGGCGCGTCCGCCGGCATGACGAAGGCCCCGGCCAGGATCAGCGTCCAGACGACCAGCGACGCGAGGACCGTGCGCTTCGCGCCGTGCACCTGGGCCAGCCGTCCCATCCCGAGCGCCCCGGCCACCGCCAGCACCTGGACGAGCAGCACGGCGGTGATCAGCGTCGTCTGGTCGAGGCCCAGTTCCTCCGAGCCGTACACCGAGGCCTGGGAGATCACCGTCTGGATGCCGTCGTTGTAGACGAGGTAGGCCAGCAGGAACGCCAGGGTGACCGGATGGCGGCGCATGTCGCGCAGGGTCGCCAGCAGCTGCCGGCGTCCCGACCCCACCGCCCCCTCACCGGTCGGCGCCACACGCCGGTCGCGCAGCCGGCGCAGGGGGACCACGGTGAAGACACCCCACCACACACCCGCCGATGCGAGGCAGACCCGGACCGCGTCCGGCTCGGACAGGCCGAAGGAGTCGTGGCCCGTGTAGAGGACCAGGTTCAGTACGAGCACGAGCGCGCCCGAGGTGTATCCGAACGCCCAGCCACGTGAGGAGACCGCGTCACGCTCCTCGGAGGTGGAGATCTGCGGCAGATAGGCGTTGTACAGGACCATCGACACCGAGACCGACGCGTTCGCCACGATCAGCAGGAACGCGCCCAGCAGATAGCGCCCGCCGTCCAGGAAGAACATGCCGGCCGTCGCCGACGCCCCGATGTACGCGGCCGCCGCGAGCAGCGGCTTCTTGCGCCCCGTCCGGTCCGCCACCGCCCCCGCCAGCGGCATCACGAGCACCGCGACCACGATGGAGACCGACACCGAGTAGGCGAAGAGGGACCCCGCCCGCACCGGTATGCCCAGGGGGTGCACATATCCGTCCGCGTCGGCGGCGGCCTTCGCGACCGACGTCAGATAGGGGCCGAGGAAGACCGTGAGGACGCTGGTGGAGTAGACGGAGCACGCGAAGTCGTAGAAGTACCAGCCGCGCTGTTCCCTCTTCCGGTCCGCCGCCGGGTCTGCCGTTCCCTCGGTACCCGTATCGGTGCCGGTGCTCACGCGGCGCCCCCTCGCTCGTCCTGTGCGGACGCGGCCGGCCCGGCGTCGTCAGGCCCAGGCCCCCCGGTCGCTCAGCACCGTGCGCAGCGTCTCGATGTGATCGGTCATGATGCCATCCACCCCGAGATCCAGGAGAGCCGCCATCCGTTCCGGTTCGTTGACGGTCCAGACGTGGACCTGGAGGCCCCGGGAGTGCGCGGTGCGGACGAACGCCCGGTCCACCACCCGGATGCCGTTGCTGCTCTCCGGGACCTGGACGCACACCGCCCCCGCCCGAACCGCCGCCGGAAGGCCGTACGAGCGCAGTCGCAGGCCGAGCACGCCCCGCACCCCGTAGGAGGTCGCCAGCCGCTCGCCCCCCAGGCGGTGCGCCCGGGCGACCCGCGCTTCGGAGAACGAGCCCACGCACACCCGGTCCCAGGTGCCGGTCCGGCGGATCAGGTCCAGCAGCGGGGCCAGGGCGGGCTCCGCCTTGACGTCCACGTTCCAGCGGGCGTCGGGGAACTCCTCCAGCAGCTCCTCGAAGAGCGGCAGCGGCTCGCTTCCCGCGACCCGCGCCCGGCTCACCTCGCTCCACGGCAGCCGGCCGATCCGGCCCCGGGCGTCCGTCACACGGTCCAGCGTGGCGTCGTGGAAGGCGACCAGGCGGCCGTCGGCGGTGGCGTGCACATCGGTCTCGAAGTAGCGGTAGCCCGCGTCCGCGGCCCGGCGGAACGCGGCCGCCGTGTTCTCCCGCCCGTCCGCGGCCCCGCCCCGGTGGGCGAAGGGGATCGTCGACGGGTGGTCCAGATAGGGGTGGCGTCCCCGGGACGCCTCGTTCACTGCTGTCACCGCGGAAGTATCGCCCCCGGGGGCGCCGTAACGGCAGCCGCAGGGACGGCGCCGGGTGCGGGGAGGGCGAAGACGCGCAGGAAGAACTGGGCGAGCGGGCCGATGGCCAGCGCGTACAGCACGGTCCCGGCACCGAGCGAACCGCCGAGCAGGAAGCCGGTCGCCACGACAGCCACCTCGATCGCCGTACGTACGAGCCGGATGGAACGCCCGGTCAGCCGGTGCAGGCCGGTCATCAGCCCGTCGCGCGGCCCGGGGCCGAAGCGCGCGGAGATGTAGAGCCCCGTCGCGACACCGTTGAGCGCGATGCCCGCGAGCAGCACCGCGATCCGTGCGGCGAGCCCGCTCACATCCGGTACGAGGGCCAGGGTGCCGTCCATCGCGAGGCCGACCGCGAAGACGTTGGAGACGGTGCCGAAGCCGGGACGCTGCCTGATCGGGATCCACAGGAGCAGCACGACCGCCCCGACGACGATCGAGACGACGCCGATGGACAGGCCCGTCCGCCCGGCCAGGCCCTGGTGCAGCACCCCCCACGGCTCCATCCCCAGACCGGCCCGGACCATGAGCGCCGAGCTCGCCCCGTACAGCGCGAGCCCCACGAAGAGATGGGTGAGCCGCCGGACGGCACGTATCCCACTCGGAGCGGTGCTGTCGGCCATGTGGTACCCCCTGTGGTGTGAGTGGACTGCTGCGTGTCACTCTGTGGCGGAGGATCGGCCACCAACTAGGGCCAATTCGAGGAAGGTGGACTGATTTCTGTGGCGCAGTGGACATCGACGGTGGGTGCCGCACAGCTGGCCCGTCAGCTCCGGGCTCAGCAGCCCCGCCCGCTGCCCCCGGGCAGCCGCAAGCCCCCCGCCTACCGCGCCCTGGCCGACGGCGTGCGCCTGCTCGTCCTGGAGGGCCGGGTCCCGGTCGCCGCCAGGCTGCCCGCCGAACGGGAGCTGGCGCTCGCCCTGTCGCTCAGCCGGACCACCGTCGCCGCCGCCTACGAGGCGCTGCGGACCGAGGGCTTCCTGGCGTCACGGCGCGGCGCGGGCAGCTGGACGGCCGTCCCGGCGGGCAATCCGCTGCCGGCCCGCGGCCTGGAACCGCTGCCCCCGGAGGCGCTCGGCTCGATGATCGACCTGGGCTGTGCCTCACTGCCCGCCCCCGAACCGTGGCTGACCCGGGCCGTGCAGGGCGCCCTGGAGGAGCTGCCGCCGTACGCCCACACGCACGGCGACTACCCGGCGGGCCTGCCCGACCTGCGGCGGATGATCGCCGACCGCTACACCGGACAGGGCATCCCCACGATGCCCGAACAGATCATGGTGACCACGGGCGCGATGGGCGCCATCGACGCGATCTGCCACCTCTTCGCCGGGCGCGGCGAACGCATCGCCGTGGAGTCCCCCAGCTACGCCAACATCCTCCAGCTGATGCGGGAGACGGGCGCCCGGCTGGTCCCGGTGGCCATGGAGGAGGGGCTGGGCGGCTGGGACATGAACCGCTGGCGCCAGGTCCTGCGCGACACCGCGCCCCGCCTGGCCTACGTCGTCGCGGACTTCCACAACCCCACCGGCGCCCTGGCCGACGAGCAGCGGCGTCGCGCCCTGGTCGAGGCGGCCCGCTCCGCCGGGACGGTACTGGTCGTCGACGAGACGATGAACGAGCTGCGCCTGGACCCCGTCGACATGCCCCGCCGCGTCTGCGCGTTCGACCCGGCGGGCAGCACCGTCGTGACCGTCGGCTCCGCGAGCAAGGCCTTCTGGGCGGGCATGCGGATCGGCTGGGTCCGGGCGGCCCCGGACGTCATCCGCAGCCTGGTGGCGGCCCGTGCGTACGCCGACATGGGGACGCCGGTGCTGGAGCAGCTCGCCATCAACTGGCTGATGCGCACCGGCGGCTGGGAGGAGGCCGTGGCCCTGAGGCGCGATCAGGCCCGCGTGAACCGGGACGCGCTGGTGCGGGCGGTGCGGCGGGACCTGCCGGAGTGGGAGTTCGAGGTGCCGCACGGCGGGCTGACTCTTTGGGTGCGTACCGGCGGGATCTCCGGCTCGCGCCTCGCGGTGGCCGGGGAACGGGTGGGTGTCCGGGTGCCCTCGGGGCCCCGGTTCGGCGTCGACGGGGCCTTCGAGGGCTATGTGCGGCTGCCGTTCACCGTGGCGGGCCCGGTCGCGGACGAGGCGGCGGTGCGGCTGGCGGCCGCGGCGGATCTGGTCGTCTCCGGTGCGAGCGCCGGTGCGGAGACGCCCCGCACGTTCGTGGCCTGAACGGCGGGGGCCGTCACCCCGGCCGTCCGGCCCGGTCAACCCTCCGCGGCGGCCGGAGCCACGGTCAGCGGGTCCTTGTGCACGGCGACGGGACCGGCCGTCCCGTACCCATCGCCCCGCTCGGCCTCCTGCGCCCGTTCGACGGCTCCCTGCCCGCCGGGCAGCAGGTCGAGGACCGCCTGCCGGTGCGTCTCACTCGTGGCCGCGTCGTAGGGGTCCGGGGTCGCCGGCACCTGGAGCCGCAGCACGGCCCCCGTGCCGAGCCGGGCGTAGCCACGGCCCGGGGGCACCTGGGGGGTCGGTGTGGTGTGCGGCTCGGTCCCCAGCACCGTCTCGACCTGGTCGCGGGTGGCGGGACCCAGGACGGCGCGGGCCCGGGTGTGGACGCGCACGGTCTCCGAGAGGGCGTCCAGGCTGTCGAACTGCTCCGCGACGACGACCGTCACCCCCGCGGCCCGGCCGTGCCGCAGCGGCACCTGGAGCAGATCCTGTGGGTCGGGCCTGCCCTCGGAGGCGGCCAGATGACCCAGGGCGCTCGGCCGGTCCAGCAGGATCCACAGGGGCCGCCCGACGTCCTCGGGCGCCGGGTGGCCGGCCTGGCGGGCCCGGTCGGCCGCGATCAGGCGGCGCTCCGTCTCGTGCGCCGCCCATTCGAGCGTGGCCAGCGCCCCGGACAGGCCGCGCTCGACGGCCAGGACGCCGTCGCGTCCGGCCAGGCAGCCGTACTCCCCGGTGCCGCCGCCCTCGACGACGAGGACGTCGCCGTGCTGGAGGGCCTGCAGGGCCAGGGACCGCAGCAGGGTCGTGGTGCCGCTCCCGGGATGCCCGACGGCCAGCAGGTGCGGCTCGGTCGACCGCGGACCGGTGCGCCAGATCACGGGTGCGGCGTCCCGGACCGCGTCGCCGTCCCGCACCGGGACGGTGCGGCACACCGCGTCGGCGTCCGTGAAGCCGAGAACCGTCTCACCCGGTGCGGTGACGAAGCGCTGGGCGGCGATCGTGGTCGGCAGCGGGTCGAGCACCGTCATCGAGAGACGGTTGCCCTCCTCGTCCCAGACGAAGTGGTACTCCCGTCCCCGGCCCGACTTGGCGTCCAGGACCCGTTCGACGCGGGTGCGGGACGCGGCGTCGCCATCGGGGAAGTACGCCGGGTAGGTCACCTGGAGCCGGGTCAGCCGGCCGTCGCCGTCGAAGGCGTACGACGAGCCGAAGGCCTTGTCCCAGTCGCCGCCGTGGGAGAACAGCGGACCGGGGTCCTCGGCCACCGAGAAATGCGGCACCAGGGCCTCGTACAGCGACCGGAGCCGCGCCGACTCCGCCTCGTCGGGGCCGGTCCTCGCGGGGGTCCGTTCGCGGCCCTTCCAGGCCGCCGCGCCCATCACCGAGACGAGCGCCAGGAAGGATCCGTAGGGGATGAGTGCCATCCCCAGTACGCAGGCCGCGACCAGGAACAGCACGTGCCCGCGCCGGTCCCTGGGCGTCGCGGCCCACTTCTGCCGTCCCGCTCCCGCCAGCAGCCGCAGGCCCCGGGTGACCGTGATCAGCGGATGGAGGACGTCGGTGGCACTGTCGGCGGCCGTGCGCGCGAACTCGCGTCCGCGAGTGATCGAGGCGCTGCCGCTGCTCAGAATGCGGGGGAGTGGTCGCCGGGCCACATCGGTCTCCTGGAGAGGTGGGAGCGGTCGCGGAGCGTCAGAACTTGATCCCGCCCAGCATGCTGGCGAGGCTCGCCCCGCCGGCGGTGATGCTGGGAGCGATGGCGGTGCCGGCGAGGTAGAAGCCGAACAGCGCGCAGATGAGGGCGTGGGAGGCCTTGAGCCCGTCCTTCTTGAAGAACAGGAAGACGATGATGCCGAGCAGTACGACGCCCGAGATGGAGAGGATCATGAGCGGTTCTCCTGGTTGAGGGGGACGGTCACCATGAGTACTTCCAGCATCACAAGATGTGCCTGTATGGATAAAGGTGCAATCGAGTGAATAGAGATACTTTTCACTCGACCGGGGGGTGAAAAGTGGGTGCCCGGTTCCGCCGTGACGGCACCCGGGGCGGACTCGGTCCGTGAACGTTCCGGAAAGAACCACCGCCCGTGGTGACCTTCCGCCCGGTCCGGGCAGGCTCACGTCGGTTACGGAGCAGTACCCTGTCGGTTCATTCGTACGGCTCCCGCCGTACTTGCACCCACCAGGCCGGCGACGGCGCGAACGGTTACACGGAAGGCGGTCCGTCCGATGAGCGAAACCCCCGATCCCGAGGTGGTCGAGCTGGCGACCAAGGTCTTCGACCTGGCCCGCCGCGGTGAGACCGACTCGCTGGCCGCCTACGTCGACGCGGGCGTCCCGGCGAACCTCACCAACGACCGGGGCGACTCGCTGCTGATGCTCGCCGCCTATCACGGGCACGCCCCGGCCGTCACCGCACTCGCCGGGCGCGGAGCCGATCCGGACCGCGCCAACGACCGGGGGCAGACGCCGCTCGCCGGGGCCGTCTTCAAGGGCGAGCGCGCGGTGATCGAGGCGCTGCTCGCCGCAGGGGCGGATCCGGCCGCGGGAACACCCTCCGCCGTGGACACCGCGCGCATGTTCGGCAAGGACGACCTGCTGGAACTCTTCGGTGCCCGCTGAGACGCCGCGGGGACGCGTGGATGACCGGTGCGTCGTAAATGTGGTCGCGTCGGCGAAATGGCTGGGTCATCATGACGTCGCGGGTCCGCTCCGGACCACCGACGAGAGGCAGGGGAAGATGAGCACCAGGCAGAGGACGACGGCCGGCCGATCATGTTGTCGCGCGGGTTCCGGCGGGTCCTGACCATGGTCGCGACGCACGGCGCGGTACCTCGCGGCGTCGCCGGGGGCATCCGGATCGCTCCGCGATGCGGACGCCGCGGCGCCCCACGACGCACCGCTCCTGCCGCCGCGACCTGACCGGTCCCCACTCGCCGGACACTCCCCGGCTCCCCCCGGCACGTGGAACAGCACAGTCCCGGTCGCGTCGACAGCTTGATGTGAGGCTTTCCCCATGTTCGATCCGTTCATAGCGCCGAGCGGCACCCTGCTCGGTCTGCTGCAGAGGGGCCGTGGCGACGGCACGCTCCACGCGCTCGCCGCACCCCGCCCCGAGGCCCTCGCAGCGCTCAACCACTGCGTCCTGAGTGATCCGCGCCACGACTGGCAGGTGGAGAACCGCTCCCTCTACTACGCCCGTCTCTATCTCGATCTCGACGGCGGCACCGACGAGATCGAGCGCCACCTGTGGGCCCCCGAGGACCACCTCGACACCGATGACTCCCGCACGGGTCTCGCCCTCGCCGTCCTGGGTCACCTCGCCTCGTACGGCCGCGACGACGCCCTGGTCCTCCTGCGGCGCTACGCCGCCACCGGTGCCAACTGGGCCTGGGCGCTCGACGAACTGGCCCTGCGCGACGACGACGCCGGGCTGCGCTCGCTGGCCGGACCCGTGACGGACCGCTTCCCCGCCACCCCGGAGGGGGACGCCGAACTGGCCGCCGCCGTGCGTGACGCGTTCGAGCCGCGCCCCTGGCGGCTCTGGGCGGACGACCCGCGACCGGCGATCGGCGCCCGGATCCGCGCCGCCGGGGAGCAGGGCTCCTTCGACCGGTGGCAGCGGCAGATGCGCCCCGGAGGGCCCCGGCCCGGGTGGAGCGTGCAGGCGGTCTTCGACTGGGCCCAGCAGGGACTCGAGCGCGGCAGCGTGCTCCACGTCCCCGCGGCCCGCTGCCTGACCGCCGTCGCCGGCGCCGAGGACCGGCCCCTCATCGTCGAGGCCGCCCGCGGCGGCCCGGACGGCGCCCGGTGCGCGGCCCTGCACTACCTCGCCGAGGCGCAGGACCCGGCCGTACTGGACCTGATCGAGCAGGCAGCCGTGGACACCTCCCGGACCGTCGCGGACGCGGCCGTCGCCGCCTTCGAGCGCATGTGCGGAGACACGGCCGTGGAGCGGGCCCGCCGCTGGGCGCACCGGCCCGACGCCCTCGGCGCCTCGGCGTCCGGGGTGCTCGCCTGCCGGGGCGTGGCGCAGGATGCCCCGCTCGTCCTCGCGGCGCTGCGCGAGGCGGTCCGCGGAGACGGCCCCGACGCTCCCCGCCTGTGGACCCTCGTCGACGGCACCGGCCGCCTGGAGATCGCCTGCGCCGCCCCCGTGCTGCGCCACATCTACCGGGAGACGTCCTCCTCGCACCTGCGCGGCCGGGCCGCCCAGGCCCTGGCCGCCACCGATCCGTCCTTCGCCACCGGCTTCGCCGTCGAGTGCCTCTGGGACTGCGAGGAGACCACCCGGGAGGTGGCCGCCCTCCACGCGGAGACCGGGGACATCCGGGTCGCCGAACGCCTGCGCAGGCTGGCCGCGGACCCCGCCGAGGAGGCCGAGGTGCAGACCGCCGTACGCAGCCGGATCGGCCCGGACGCGCCCGCCGTCTGATTCCGGGGGCCGTGCCCCGGGGCGACGCGTCCAGGCGCCCCGGGGCACGTGGCCGCACGCCGTCCACGCGCCCCCTCTGCGCGGCGCCCGCCCTCGCGCCAGAATGGACGGGTGACCGGACGCTGGGAGTTCTGGATCGACCGGGGCGGCACCTTCACGGACGTGGTGGGCCGGGATCCCGGCGGGCGCCTGGTCTCCCGCAAACTTCTCTCGCACGACCCGGAGCGCTACGACGACGCTGCCGTCGCCGGGATCCGCCTCCTGCTCGGCCTCGGTCCCGGCGACCCGGTCCCGGCGGACCGGGTCGCCGGGGTCAAGATGGGCACCACCGTCGCCACCAACGCCCTCCTGGAGCGGCGCGGTGAGCCGACCGTCCTCGTCGTCACCGAGGGCTTCCGGGACGCGCTGCGGATCGCGTATCAGAACCGGCCGCGCCTCTTCGACCGGCGGATCCTGCTGCCCGAGGCCGTGTACGACCGGGTGATCGAGGTCCCTGAGCGCCTCGACGCCTTCGGCCGGACGGTGAGGCCCCTCGACCGCGACGCCGTCGCCGGACTGCTCCGCGAGGTCAGGGCGGACGGGATCCGCAGCGCCGCGGTCGTCCTGACGCACGGCTACCGCCACCCCCGGAACGAGAAGGCCGTCGCGGAGACGGCCCGGGAGGCGGGGTTCACCCAGGTCAGCTGCTCGCACGAGGTCAGCCCGCTGATCAAGCTCGTCCCGCGCGGGGACACCACGGTCGTCGACGCCTACCTCTCCCCGGTCCTGCGCCGCTACGTCGACCGGGTGGCCGCCGAACTGCCCGGCATCCGTCTGATGTTCATGCAGTCCAACGGCGGGCTGCGCGAGGCCGACCACTTCCGCGGCAAGGACGCGGTGCTCTCCGGCCCCGCCGGGGGCGTCGTCGGCATGGCGCGCACCTCCGCCCAGGCGGGACACGACCGGGTGATCGGCTTCGACATGGGCGGCACCTCCACCGATGTGTCCCACTACGCGGGCGAGTTCGAGCGTGAACTCGGGACCCAGGTGGCCGGTGTGCGGATGCGCGCGCCCATGATGAGCATCCACACCGTCGCGGCGGGCGGCGGATCGGTCCTGCACTTCGACGGCCGGCGCTACCGGGTCGGTCCCGACTCGGCGAGTGCGGACCCCGGCCCCGCCTGCTACCGCCGAGGTGGTCCGCTCACCGTCACCGACGCCAACGTGATGCTCGGCCGGATCCGGCCGGACCACTTCCCGGCCGTCTTCGGACCCCGGGGCGACGAGCCGCTCGACACGGACGTCGTCCGGCGGCGCTTCGAGGAACTGGCCCAGGAGGTCACCGCCGCCACGGGGCGCCCGCGCACAGCGGCCGAGGCCGCCGCCGGGTTCCTGGAGATCGCCGTGCTGAACATGGCGAACGCCATCAAGGAGATCTCCGTCCAGCGGGGCCACGACATCACCCGCCACGCCCTCACCAGCTTCGGTGGGGCCGGCGGACAGCACGCCTGCGCGGTCGCCGACGCCCTCGGCGTCGACACCGTCCTGGTGCCCCCGCTCGCCGGCGTCCTGTCGGCCTACGGGATCGGTCTGGCCGACGCCACCGCCATGCGCGAGGAGTCCGTCGAGGCCCAACTGGACGAGGAGAGCAGGGCCCGTGCCCAGGACGTCTCCGACCGGCTGGAGGCCCGGACCCGCGCCGAACTCCGCGCCGACCACATTCCCGACGGCGCCGTCTCCACCCGGACGCGGGTCCTGCTGCGCTACGCCGGGACGGACGCGAGCCTCCCCGTCGCGCTCGGCGGCGTCGGCGCGATGACCGAGGAGTTCACCGCCGCCCACCGCACCCGCTACGGCTTCGTCATGGACAAGCCGCTGGTGGTCGAGACGGTCTCCGTCGAGGCGACCGGGCGGGCGGGGCCGGGCGGCCCCGCCCGGGAAGCCGAGGACACCGGCCGCTCCGGGGCGCCGAGCCCGCTCGAAACGGTCAGCGTGTTCACCGACGGCGCGTGGCAGGACGCCGGCCTCCACCGGCGCCGGGACCTGCGCGGCTCCACCGGCGTGGACGGCCCGGCCGTCGTCACCGAGGACGACTCCACCACCGTCGTCGACCCCGGCTGGCACGCCGCCGCGGAACCCTCCGGCCACCTGGTGCTGCACCGGGTGCGCCCCCGCACCGGACGGACCGCCGTCGGCACCCGGGTCGACCCCGTGATGCTGGAGGTGTTCACCAACCTCTTCATGTCGATCGCCGAACAGATGGGCGTCCGCCTGAGGAACACGGCGCACTCCGTCAACATCAAGGAGCGGCTGGACTTCTCCTGCGCCCTCTTCGACGCCGACGGCGGCCTCGTCGCCAACGCCCCGCACATCCCGGTGCACCTCGGCTCGATGGGGGAGTCCATCAAGGAGGTACTGCGGCGCAACCGGGACTCCATGCGGCCAGGCGATGTCTACGCCGTCAACGACCCGTACCACGGAGGCACCCACCTGCCCGATGTCACGGTCGTGACGCCTGTGTTCGACGAACCCGACGACGGCGCGGACGAGGGGCCGGACGGCGTACGGCGGACCGGGCCGCGCTTCCTGGTGGCCTCCCGGGGGCACCACGCGGAGATCGGCGGCATCACCCCGGGGTCGATGCCCGCCTTCAGCCGCACCATCGACGAAGAGGGCGTCCTGTTCGACAACTGGCTCCTGGTACGGGACGGCCGGCTCCGCGAGCGGGAGACCAGGGAACTGCTCAGCACGGCCCCGTACCCCTCGCGCGACCCGGACAGCAACCTCGCCGACCTCCGCGCCCAGATCGCCGCCAACGAGAAGGGCATCGCGGAACTGCGTCGCGTCGCAGGCGAGTTCGGGCAGGACGTCGTGGACGCCTACATGGGCCACGTCCAGGACAACGCCGAGGAGTCGGTACGCCGGATCGTGGCCGGACTGCGCGACGGCTCCTGCCGCTACGAGACCGACGACGGCGCCGTCGTCGCGGTGAAGGTCACCGTGGACCGCGAACGCCGTGCCGCCGTCATCGACTTCACCGGCACGTCCCCGCAGCAGCCGGGCAATTCCAACGCCCCCACGTCCGTGGTGACGGCCGCCGTCCTCTACGTCTTCAGGACGCTCGTCACCCAGGACATCCCGCTCAACAGCGGCTGCCTCATCCCCCTGGACGTCCGCGTCCCCGCCGGATCGATGCTGGCGCCGGTCCACCCCGCGGCCACCGTCGCCGGCAACGTGGAGACCTCCCAGGCCGTCACCGGCGCCCTCTACGCGGCGCTCGGCGTCCAGGCCGAGGGGTCGGGCACCATGAACAACCTCACCTTCGGCAACGACCGCGTCCAGTACTACGAGACCGTCGCCAGCGGTTCCGGCGCGGGCGACGGATTCGACGGCGCCGACGCCGTGCAGACCCATATGACCAACTCCCGGCTCACCGACCCCGAGATCCTGGAATGGCGGTACCCGGTGCTGCTGGAGAGCTTCCGCGTACGGGAGGGCAGCGGCGGAACGGGCCGGTGGCACGGCGGAAGCGGTGTCGAACGCCGCATCCGGTTCCTGGAACCCGTCACCGTGGCGCTGCTGTCGGGCCACCGCCGCGTCCCGCCGTACGGCATGGCGGGAGGCGGGCCGGGAGCGCTGGGCGAGCAGTACGTCGAACGGGCCGGCGGCGGGGCCGTGACCCCGCTGGAGGGCCGCGACACGGCGGAACTGGGCGCCGGTGACGTACTGGTGCTGCGGACCCCGGGCGGAGGCGGCTACGGGGCGGCGTAGCCGGTCGCTTCCGCACCGTTTCGACCGTTGTCGGTGCGAGGACCTAATCTGTGCAGCGTGACTTCGCCTGCCGACACCCACACCGCTGCGTCGCAGCTCAGCGCGGGGCCGCGGCCCGCACCGGGCCCGGCCGCCGACGAGGGGCTCTCGCGTCGGCTGCGCGCGCTCGCCTGCACCGCCCCGCTGCACGACCTGGACGCGCGCAAGGCGAATCTGGCCGGCGCGTACACGGTCTACGCGATGGCCGAAGTCGCCCTCTCGGCCATCGACCTGGTCACCCTCAACATGGACTTCGACACCGGGGCCGACCACGACCAGATAGTGGCCAGACTCCTCCCGCGGATCGCCGCCCAGGCGCCGGACCGACCCGTCACCGAGCACGAACGGGTCGCCCGCTGGGTCCTGGAGAACCTGATCAACGTGGGCAGCGTGGACCGAGGCTTCCGCGCGGTGTACGGCACCTTCGGGGCGGACGGTGTGTACGTCCGCCGGGACTACGACTTCAAGCTCGTCGAGGAGGTCCCCGGGCCCGGCGGCGGCGTCTACCTCCGTGCCACCGACGAGGCGGTCAACGTCCTGGTCGGCGCCCTGGACACCGACGTCACCAGCGCGCAGATCGCCGCCGAGGTGAAGCTGGAGGTACTCATCAGCCGTGGCCGCCTCGCCGACGCCCAGCTCGCCGCCGAACAGGCCCGCTACCGCACCGTCCAGTACGCCGAGACGCTCCGCAGGACGCTGGAGGCGACCCGGCGCAACGTCCGCGCCGTCGACTGGCTCAACGCGGTCCCCGACATGATCGCCGAGGCGCTCGACCACGTCGCCGACCGCTACCGCCACGAGAACGCGATCCTCACCAACATCCGCAAGGCCAGGGACGAGGCGGAAGAGCCCGAGCACAAGCGGCGCGCCGCCGAGCTCGTCGACATCGTCAAGGACTGCATCCGCCGCCACACCCAGCTGCAGTCCCGGCTGCTGGAGGCCGGGCCGCTCTTCCGCGCCGAACAGGACCGGCAGGCGTTCGCCGCCCCCACCGCGCGCGCGGGCCTCGACCTGTACGGCCAGCTCGTCGCCCCCCTGCTGCCGCTCCCGGTCGACCAGGCCACCCGGGCCACCGACGCCTTCTTCGCGCACGGCACCGGACTGCGCACCCCGGTCTCCGTGCGCGTCGGCGACCTCGTCGACCTGCTGCTCACGCCCCCGGTCGAACGGGAGCACCTGGGCGCCGAGATGCCCGAGCCCGACCTCGTCGCCACCCCCGACGACAGCAGGTTCAGCGAGGAGCAGCTCGCCCACGCCATGGAGCTGCTCGACCTGGAGCACGACGCGCCCCGCCGGCTCTCCGGGCTGCTGGCCGAGGCGCGGCTCCAGGACCCCGAGCTGCCCTACCTGGTCGCCCTGCTCGCGGTCCACGCGGCGAGCCCGCCGGTCGGCACCGCCTACCGGCAGGGCGAGCGCAGGCTCCTCTTCGCGGTCGACGACGGCGCCACGCTCGACGACCCGGAGTTCGGCGGTGCCGACCTGATAGTGGGCACGGCCCTGCTGGACGCCGCAGGCATGGCCGCGGACCGCAAGGACGCCTCATGAGGGCCCCCGCCCGCCGCCCGGGGAGGCGCCCGGCTCCGACCCGCCCTCCGATTCGCCGGGCATCCCCTGGGACGCACCGGGAGCGCCGCACCACCCGTACCGAGGAGCCACCGCAGTGACCGAGCAGCACGCCGAGCCCGACGACGCGTGGGGCGAACCGCAGCCCGCGTACCCGGCGGAGGCCGCCCCGCCGGCCGCTCCCGCGTCCGTCACCCCCGCCGACGCGGCCGACGCGGCCCGCCTGGTCTCCTTCGGACTACAGCCCAAGCTGATGCCGGCCCGCGACGCCGAGTACGGCGAACTGCTGCGCCGCTACCGCGAGGAGCCCGCCTTCGCCCGGCTCGCCGACGCCGTCGCCACCGGGCTCGGACTCGTCGTCCTGGAGGTCTCCACCCGCGCCGGCATGGCCGTGACCGCGGGCGAGGACTCCGTCTTCGCCGTACGCATGGGCGACTACGCCCGGCGCGCCTCCTCCGACACAGCCGACCGCTTCCTGCACGGACTGGCCCACCTCGCCGTCGCCGCCATGGCCTTCCCCCGCCCCGAGGACCTCGCCGACGACGCCTACATCGGCCGCATCACGGTCAACGGGGTCGACGCCTTCGTCCGCCAGGCCTGCCACCGCCTGGAAGAGCGCGCGGCGGAACAGGGCGACAACACCGACCCGGCCACCGACGCCCCCGGCCTGGAGTCCGGCTGGCGCGTCTACGCCCGCCGCAGCTCCACGGGAGCCACCAAGGACGCCCGCCGGCTCGCCGGGTCCACCACCGGCATCATCGGCAAGGCCGCCGCCTTCCTCGCCGACTCGGGCTTCCTTCAGCGCACCGGGGACGACGCGGGCGGCACCTACCGGACCACCGCCCGCTACCAGCTCCAGGTGCGCGACATGGCGGGCAGCGCGGCGATGGCCGAGCTGCTGGAGCTCGGCGTCGTCCCGGTCACCGACGGTTCGGCCACGCTGCTGCCCCCGCCCGACACCGACGGCCTGGAGCTGGCCGCCGACGCGGGTCTGCCCTTCCACTCCTGACGCAGAGCCCGCCCCCCAGCCTCCGCGCGCGCCGTCGGCGCCGCTGCCCCACCCGCTTCCTGAACGACGAGAGTCCGCCGCCATGTACGAGTTGTCCCGGGTCCGCCTCTACTCGATCGGACCCGCCGGCGCGCGCTACGCCGACACCGTGCTCGACCTGCGCGGGGTGGGGGAGCCCGTCCCCGACCCCGCCCCGGCCCAGGCGGAGTTCTTCGAGGAGGAGCCGGTCGGGCCGCCGCGCCGCCCCGCGCCCGCGGGTGTGCTCTTCCTGGAGAACGGCGGAGGCAAGTCCGTCCTGCTCAAGCTGATCTTCTCGGTGATGCTGCCGGGCCACCGCAACACCCTGGGCGGCGCCAGCTCCGGCGTCCTGCGCAAGTTCCTGCTCGCCGACGACTGCGGACACGTCGCGCTGGAGTGGCAGCACACCCTCACCGGCGAGTGTGTGGTCGTCGGCAAGGTCAGCGAATGGCGCGGACGCCAGGTCTCCAACGACCCGCGCAAGTTCGCCGAGGCCTGGTACTCCTTCCGCCCCGGACCCGGGCTCAGCCTCGACAGCCTGCCCGTCGCCGAGGCCACCTCGGTGGCCCGCCCCGTCGAGGGGGCCTCCGGGGCCCAGGGCCGGCGCCGCACCATGAAGGGCTTCCGGGACGCCCTGATGGACGCCGGGAAGTTCTACCAGCACCTCGACGTGCACTGGGAGGAGATCCACGACCGCTGGAACGAACACCTCGGCGACCTGGGCCTGGACCCCGAACTCTTCCGCTACCAGCGCGAGATGAACGCCGACGAGGGCGAGGCGGCCGGTCTGTTCGCCGTCAAGAAGGACTCCGACTTCACCGATCTCCTGCTGCGCGCCGTCACCGACACCCGGGACACCGACGGCCTCGCCGACCTGGTCGGCGGCTTCGGCAACAAGCTCGGCCGCCGCGCCGAGCTCACCGCCGAACGCGACTTCACCGCCGGGTCCGTCGACCTGCTCGGCCGTATCGTCGACGCCACCGCCACCCGGGCCCGCAGCCGAGACGTCCACGCCGCCGCCGAACGGCGCACCCGCACCCTGGCCCGCAGGCTCTTCGCCCGCGCCGCGGAGGAGCGCGGCCGCACCGCGGAACTCGCCGAGCAGGTCACCGCCGCCGCCCACACCGTCACCGCGGCGGAGACCGCCCGGGGCCACCGTGATCTGGTCGCCGCCGAACTCGCCTACCGCCACGCCTCGCTCGCCCTCGCGGCGGCGGAGAAGGGCGCGGCGGCCCAGCGCCGTGAACTGGGCGACGCCCGGACCCTGCACGCCGCCTGGCAGGCCGCCGAAGCGGTGCTGCGGCACCGGGCGGCCGCCGACCGCTCGGCCAGGGTCGCCGTCGCCATCCGCGAGGCCGAGCGGGACGCCGCACCCGCCCTCGCCGCCCGCGCCACGGCCGCCGCCGACCTCGTACGCGCCCTGCACACCGCGGCCGAGGCCGGCGAACGCGTCGCCGACGAGGAGGAGGAGCGCTCCGCGACCCTCCAGGCCACCGGGGAGACGGCGCACCGCGACGCCACCACCGCCGCCACCGAGGCCCAGCGGGCCCGCAGCGAGGCCGGGCACCTCCGCCAGCGTCTGACCGAGGTCGAGCAGGAGACCGCCGAAGCGGTGCGGGCGGGCTGGCTCGACGACACCGCGCCCGACGCCGACCCCGCCCGTGCCGCCCTCGCCGCGAACGACGCGGAGAAGACCGCCGTCGCCGCCTGGGACACCGCCAGGGACGCGGCCAGGGCCACGGCCGACCACGCGAGGGAGGCGGCGGCGGCCGAGAGCCGGGCCGAACTCGCGGCGGCCCGGGCCGCCGACGGCGCCCGCGGCGCCGAACAGTCCTACGAGGCCGAGCGCAGGGCCGCCGAGTCCATCGCGGCCGACCGCCGTCTCGCCGATCTGCTGGGCATGCCCTCGGCCGGTGGCGTCCCCCATCCCCGCAGAGCGGCCGGAAACCCCCAGGAACCGGCCGCTCCGGAGGGCTCCCAGCCGCTCACCGCCGAGGAGCTCGACCAGAACGCCGACGAACTGCGCGAGCTGCTCGACCAAGGCGTCGCGGCTGCCGAACGCAGGCTCTTCGACCTGCGGACGGCGGCCGCGGACGACTCCCGCATCCTCGGCGCCCTCGGTGACGGCGGACTGCTGCCGCCCGGCCCGGACGTCCTCGCCACCGTCGAGTACCTCGGCGAACACGGCATCCCGGCCCTGCCGGGCTGGCGCTACCTCGCCCAGGCCGTCGACCCCGCCGACCACGCGGCCGTGCTGGCGGCCCGCCCCGAGCTGGTCGACGGGGTCGTCATCACCGACCCCGACGCACACACCCGGGCCCGTGACGTACTCGGCACCGCCGCCCTGCTGCCCCGCTCCGCCGTGGCCGTCGGCACCACCGCGGCCCTCCTGGCACCGGTCCCGGCGGGGGAGACCCCGGCCGCGGACGGTGTCTTCCTGGTCCCGCCGAACCCGGCGATGCACGACGAACACGCCGCCGACGAGGAGCGGCAGGAGCTCAGGGCCCGGGCGGCCGCGCGCGACGAGGACATCAGGACGCTCGCCGCCCGGCTCGGCGCCGACCGTGCCCTCGCCGCCCGGATCGGTTCCTGGCGCGCCGACTGCCCGCCCGGCATGCTCACCGAACTCCGGGAAGCCGCCCTCACCGCGCGCGCCGCGGCCGAGACCGCCCAGGCCGCGCTCGCCGAGGCCCGCACCGTCCGGGCCGAGGCCGACGAGGCCGCCGCCGACGCCGCGCGCGTCCGCGACGAGCGCCAGGAGGCCGCCCAGCGCGCCCGCCGCACCGCCGACGCGCTCGCCGGTCTCGCCCACCGCCTCCGCGACCGGGCCGCCTGGCAGGCCAGGCTCCGGGAACTGACCGACGAGGCGGCCGAGTCCGAGGCACGCGCCGCCTCCTGCCTGGACCGGGCGCGCGCCGCCGACGAGGACCGCAGGGCCGCCCAGCGTGCGGCGGACGACGCCCACCGCACGGCCCGCGCCCTGCGCGCCGAACGCGCCGAGATCGCGGGGGCCCCGGAATCGCTCCCGGAACCCTCCGCCGACAGCGCGCGCACCTCCCTGCCCGCCCTGCGCGAGGCCTACCGTGCCGCCTCCCAGCTGTACGAGAAGGTCGGCGTCGGTGCCGACCTGCGCGCCGAACAGGCCCGCGCCGAGAGCGACGAGAGTGCCGCCCTGGCGGAGCTCGACCGCCTCACCAACAAGGTCCGCACCCGCGCCGCGGCCCTCCTGGAAGGCACCGACGGAGCGGACGGGCCCTCCCGGCAGGCCGCCGCGGCACGCGCCGAGTCCCTCGTCCAGCTGCTGGAGACCCGGGCCTCCACGGCCAGCGAGCAGCTCGGCCGGCTGCGCGGCGAAGCCGAACGGCTCGCCCCGGCCGACGGCGAGCCCCACCACACCGAACTCCCCGAGGACCTCGTCCCGGCCGACGCGGACCAGGCGCAGGGCCTGCTGCGCGCCGCGACCGCCGAACTGGCCTCCGCCACCGAGGCCCTGGACACGGCGCGCGCCGCCCACGCCCAGTTGCTCCGCGCCCACCGCACGGCCGAGGACTCCGCCGGAGGCTTCGACGAGACCGCGGCCCTGCTGCGCGACCTGCTCAGGGACCACACGCCCGACGAAGAGGCCGAAGCCCCCGAGCCGTATCCCGGCACCCTCGACGAGGCCAGGCAGTCCGCCGCCGAGGCCCGGCGCTCACTGCGCGGCTGCGCCGCCGATCTCTCGGCGGCCGAGGCATCCGTGCGCGAGGCGAGCGACGTGCTCGTACGGCACGCCAACTCCACCCGCTACGAACAGGTCCGTACCCCCGCCCGGCAGCAGATCCGCGAACTCCCGGCCGCCGCCCTGCCCGACCACGCGGAGAAGTGGGCCGTCGCGTTCGCGCCCCGGCTCCGGGTGCTCACCGACGAACTGGCCCAGCTGGAGCGCAACCGCGACTCCATCGTCGACCGGCTGCGCGGTCTGGTGGAGTCCGCGCTCACCACGCTGCGGTCCGCCCAGCGGCTCTCCCGGCTTCCCGAGGGACTGGGGGAGTGGTCGGGACAGGAATTCCTCCGGATCCGCTTCGAGGAACCCGACCAGGCCACCCTCACCGAACGGCTCGGCGAGGTCGTCGACGAGGCCACGCACGCCGCCCTGAAGAAGAACTCCGACCTGCGCAGGGACGGCATGTCCCTGCTGCTGCGCGGAGTCGAGGCGGCGCTGCGGCCCAAGGGCATCGCGGTCGAGATCCTCAAGCCGGACGCGGTGCTCCGGGCCGAGCGGGTGCCCGTGGGCCAGATGGGAGACGTCTTCTCCGGCGGCCAGCTGCTCACCGCGGCCATCGCGCTGTACTGCACCATGGCGGCTCTGCGCAGCAACGACCGGGGACGCGACCGGCACCGGCACGCCGGGACGCTCTTCCTCGACAACCCCATCGGCAGGGCCAACGCCACGTATCTGCTGGAGCTCCAGCGTGCCGTCTCCGACGCGCTGGGCGTCCAACTGCTGTACACGACCGGCCTCTTCGACACCACGGCGCTCGCCGAATTCCCGCTCGTGATCCGCTTGCGCAACGATGCGGACCTGCGCGCGGGGCTGAAGTACATCAGCGTCGAGGAGCACCTGAGGCCCGGGCTTCCGCAGCAGGACCCCGACGGCGAGACGGTGCACGGCGAGATCACCGCGACCCGCATGTTCAAGCGGACTCCTCAGCCCGCCGATGTTCCGGGGACCGCGCCTGTCCCGGAGATGCGCTCGGAGACGGACGTCCGCGCGTCGGCGGACGCGTCACCGGACCCACAGGGACGCTGAGCCGGAAGCCGGAAGCCGGAAGCCGAGCGGGGCCGACGGGGCGGGGTGGCGCGACAGGCGGGCGCCGCCCCGTACCCACTGGTGCGGGGCCGGGACGCCACAGGCGAGCCGGCCTGCCGCGGTCAGGCCGCCCGGGAGAGGCCGCCCGCACCCCGGCGGCGTATTCGGTCGGTCCGGCGGTCCTGCGCCCGGGCGGCGGCCCTGGCCCTGCGCCGCTCGCGCCGCATCTGCCGCGCCGTGCTGCTCGGCACCGAGACGACGCCGTGCCGCTGGTTCCACACCTGCCGGGTCACCCACACGTCCAGCACCGACCAGGTGGCGACCACCGTGCCGGCCACCCCGCCGAGCACCATCGGAAACGCGAGCCACGCCCCCGCCAGGGTGCACAGGAAGGCCACCATGGCCTGGATGAGCGTCAGCGACATGATGAGCACCGCCCGCACGGCCGCGGTGCGCACCGGATCCGGCATCCGCCGCCGTAGCGCCGGTTCCTCCACCCACAGCTGCTGCCGGGGGATTCCACCACCGCCCGCCGGTACGGCCGTCGCCGGCGTACTCCGGCGTTCATCCGTCTTCACGGACCTTCAACTCCCCTCCGCCTACGAACTCAGGGGTGGCTGCCCGGCGCGCGCCCGTTCTACGCCGGCGGAGCGTTCCGCCGTGCCACGCGTACCCCACAAGGTCGTCTGCCCCCGTACAGCTGGACGAACGCCGGGGCGTGAAGATTCCCGCCGAACACGCTCAATCGGCACCGAAAGCCATGGAACGAAGACTTCCAGCCAACTGACCGGCGTGAACAAGCGGGCTACGGCCTGGCCTTCTGTGTCACATGCGCGAATTTCTTCGCCGTGTATACCGGGACAACTGGTAATCAACACGGGAAAGGGCGGCTGAAAATCGTCCGGACGTGCCTTCGAGTTGTCTGTGGGTCAGTAGTAGGCTCGCGCCGTTTGTTGACGGAACACCGATGGACCTCCGGTGCGCCACTGCCGGAAGACCGGAAACACCGACACGACCACCCCCGCGGTGCGGGGTCGAGCTGGGGGAGGCCATGCGCTTTCGCGGGAAGTCCATCCGCAGGAAGATCGTGGCGTTGCTCCTGGTGCCGCTCGTCTCCCTCACCGGCCTGTGGGTCTTCGCCACCTACATCACCGGCCGCGATGCCCGCGACCTGCTCGGTGCCGGTTCCATCATGGAGAACGTCGGGCACCCCCTGGAGGACACCGTCCGTGCCGTCCAGGACGAACGCCGGCAGACCCTCGTCTTCCTCGCCGATCCCCGGGCCTCCGACTCCCTGCCGCTTCTGCTGCGCCGACGCGCGGCGACCGACCGGGTCGTGGCGGACGTCCGGCGCAGTGCCGGACGCGACGACGTACGGGACGCGCTGAGCCCGGAGGCCGCGGTGCAGCTCGACTCGATCCTCAGCGAGGTCGACGGCCTGGACGCCCTGCGGTCCTCCGTCGAGCGCCGCACCATCGACCGGACCCGGGCGCTCGATTTCTACAACGGCCTCGTGGACCCCTGCTACCGCTTCCTCAACGGCCTCCACACCATGGAGAACGTCTCGGCGGACAAGCAGTTCCGGGCGCTGGTCGGCGTGTCGCGGGCACGCGAGATGCTCTCCCGCGAGGACGCCCTGGTGGCGTCCGGGCTGATCGCCGGCCGCCTCGGCGCCCCCGAACTGCGCGCCGTGTCCGACCTCGCCGCCAACCGCCGCCTCCTCTACGAGGTCAACCTGGAGCTCCTGCCGGCCACCGAGCGCGGCCGCATGGAGCAGTACTGGTCCGGGCCCGACACCGAACCGCTGCGCACGGCGGAGCAGAAGCTCATCGCGGCCGGGCCGTTCAAGAAGCCCGGAGCCGTCGACGCGCAGGGCTGGCAGCAGGTGGCCCCCACGGTGCTGGACCACCTGGCCAACGACAACACGGAGATGGCCAACCGCTTCCAGGACCGTGCCGAGCCCGCCGGCTATCGGATCCTGATCCAGGCCGGTGTGGCCGGTGTCCTCGGGTTCCTCGCCCTGGTCGTCTCGGTCTTCGTCTCCGTACGCGTCGGCCGCGCCCTGATCCGCGACCTCTCACGGCTCCGCAAGGACGCCCACGAGGTCTCCGGGGTCCGGCTGCCGAGCGTGATGCGACGGCTGGCCGCGGGCGAACAGGTCGACGTGGAGACCGAGGCCCCGCACCTGAGTTACGACAAGGACGAGGTCGGCCAGGTCGGCCAGGCGCTCAACACGCTCCAGCGGGCCGCCGTCGAGGCCGCCGTCAAGCAGGCCGACATGCGCCGCGGCGTGTCCGAGGTCTTCGTCAACCTGGCCCGCCGCAACCAGGTGCTCCTGCACCGCCAGCTGACGCTGCTGGACGCCATGGAGCGCCGCACCGAGAACGGCGACGAACTCGCCGACCTCTTCCGCCTCGACCACCTCACCACCCGCATGCGACGCCACGCCGAGGGCCTGGTGATCCTCTCCGGCGCGGCACCGTCCCGGCAGTGGCGCAAGCCCATCCAGCTGATGGACGTGGTGCGCGCGGCGGTCGCCGAGGTGGAGGACTACGAACGCATCGAGGTCAGGCGGCTGCCCCGCATCGGAGTGGGCGGCCCCGCCGTGGCCGACCTGACCCACCTGATCGCCGAACTCCTGGAGAACGCCACCGTGTTCTCGCCCCCGCACACCGCGGTCCAGGTGCACGGCGAACGCGTGGCCAACGGCTTCACCCTGGAGATCCACGACCGGGGCCTCGGCATGGCCCCCGAGATCCTGCTGGACGCCAATCTCCGGCTCGCCGAGACCCCCGACTTCGAGCTCTCCGACACCGACCGGCTGGGCCTCTTCGTGGTCAGCCGGCTCGCCCAGCGGCAGAACGTACGGGTCTCGCTGCAGACCTCGCCCTACGGCGGCACCACCGCCGTCGTCTTCATCCCGGGGCAGCTGCTCACCGACGCTCCTGACACCCACGGCACCGGCTTCCGCCTCGACCGCAGGGCCGAGAAGGCGATCGGCGGCCGGGCGGCCGGGACGGCGTCCTCCCGGGGCACCGCGGACACGGGCAGGTCCCCCGGGCTCGCGCCGGTACCCACCGGGCTCACCGACCCCACCGCGCTGGACGGCCCGGTCGAGCTGGAAGGCCCCGTCGGGGCGCTGGAGCTCGCCGACGACCCGGCCCTGGCCCGGGACCTCGATCCGGCGCTCGGGCCCGTCCTCGACGGGGTGTCCGACCTGGAGGACACCGAGAGCGAGCGGGGCGGCATCTTCCGCGCCCGGGACCTGCGCCGGAACACGGAGCGCGACCAGCACCAGCAGGCGTCGGACCCGGCACAGGAGCACACGGCGGACGTCCGCCCCATGCGCCCCGCCGGTCCCGTCCCGCTGCCCCGGCGCAAGCCGCCGACGCTGGTCACCGACCGGGGCCGCCGGGTGTCCGAGGCAGGCCGCTCGCACCCCGCTCCCTCCGAGGACCGTGTCGCGGACCGCCGCTCCGCGACCGAACGGCCGCCCGCCCAGGCACCGGACAGTGCGCCCCGGGACACCGTCGGCGGCCTGCCGCGCCGGGTCCGGCAGGCCAGCATCGCCCCACAGCTCCGGGAGAACGCCGCAGGGCGGGCTCCCGGCCACGCCCCCGCGGACACCGCCGATGACTTCGAACGGGACGCGGACGACGTACGCAATCGCATGGCCTCGCTCCAACGAGGCTGGCTGCGCGGTCGTCGGCAGAACGCCGAGGACGCGACCGGCCCCGGCGAGACAGCACCAGGAACCACTCCGGGAGGGGACGGTCCATGACCGCACCGAACGCCGCAGCACCCGACGCCGCACGCCAGGGCTCCGGCCAGCTCAACTGGCTCCTCGACGAACTGGTCGAGCGCGTATCGAGCATCCGCAAGGCGCTGGTGCTCTCCAGCGACGGCCTTGCCACCGGCGCCTCGCAGGACCTCACCCGTGAGGACAGCGAGCACCTCGCAGCCGTCGCCTCCGGATTCCACAGCCTCGCCAAGGGCGTGGGCCGCCACTTCGAGGCGGGCAGGGTCCGGCAGACCGTCGTCGAGCTCGACGAGGCGTTCCTCTTCGTCACGGCGGCCGGTGACGGCAGCTGCCTCGCCGTCCTGGCGGACGCCGACTCGGACGTCGGGCAGGTGGCGTACGAGATGACCCTGATGGTCAAGCGGGTGGGGGCCCACCTGGCCAACGCACCCCGGACGACCGGTATGTCAGCCGGAGGGTGAGGGGATGGCATGAGCGCCGAATCCGCCCGGGAGACCCCCGGATCGCCCCGCGCGTCGGCCGGCGCGGGTTCCTCGCGCTGGTACGACGCCGAAGCGGGACCGGTGGTCCGCCCCTACGCCATGACCCGGGGGCGTACCAGCAGTGCGTCCCGCCACCGTCTCGACCTGATCGCGATCGTCGTCCCGGAACCCGCGGCCGACGATCGCGGCCGGGACCAGACGCTCTCCCCGGAACACGTGGAGATCGTCGAACTGTGCAGCGACATGCCCCAGTCGATCGCCGAGCTCGCCTCCGGACTGGACCTCCCCGTCGGGGTGGTCCGCGTCCTGGTCGGTGACCTCGTCGAGGAGGAGCTGGTGCACGTCACCCGTCCCGTTCCGCCGGCCGAGCTGCCGGACGTGAACATTCTTCGCGAGGTGATCAATGGCCTTCGGGCGCTCTAGCCGCAGAAAGCGGCCCGTGGAGCCCGTTACCCTGAAAATCCTGGTGGCGGGCGGCTTCGGTGTGGGCAAGACGACCCTGGTGGGGGCGGTCAGCGAGATCCGGCCGCTGCGCACGGAGGAGAGGCTGAGCGAGGCCGGCCGGCCGGTCGACGACCTCGTCGGCGTCGAGGGCAAGAGCACCACCACGGTGGCCATGGACTTCGGGCGCATCACCCTGCGCGAGGACCTGGTGCTCTACCTGTTCGGAACCCCCGGGCAGGACCGTTTCTGGTTCCTCTGGGACGAACTGGCCCAGGGGTCTCTGGGCGCGGTCGTCCTCGCCGACACCCGGCGGCTGGAGGACTGCTTCGCGGCCGTCGACTACTTCGAGCGCCGCGGTATCCCTTTCACCGTCGCGGTCAACCTCTTCGAGGGGGCCGAGCGGTTCCCGATCGAGACGGTACGGGCGGCCCTCGACCTCGACCCGGAGGTGCCGGTGCTCCTGTGCGACGCGCGCGACCGCTCGTCCGTACGGGACGTGCTCGTGGCCGTCGTGGAGGACGCGATGGCACGCGCGGACGTGCCCAGGGAGCCCGCCAGGACCTGAGGAGTCCGTACGAGAGCGCGGCCCGTACCCCCGCCGACCGGGGTACGGACCGCGCGCACGGGGCCGGAGCCGTGGCAGGAGTCTTCACCCGGGGTGAACGGCCGTCAACCCTGTACGCGATGCGGGTCTCAGCGGTTCTCCGCGAGCCACCCGGCAGCGGTCTCGGCCAGTTCCCGGTCCCGTCCCGCGAGCATCATCCGGATCATCCGCACATCCCCGCGCAGCGACCAGGCGGGGTGCCCGAAGGTCGCCGGATTGTTCCCCTCGACGAGGAAGTGGGCCGGCCACGCGGTCCCGTAGCCGATCAGCGGCAACGCCGCCGCGTACCGCTTCCTGCCCCGGGCGAGCCCGTACGCGGAGACGGCGAGGCCGGTCAGGGTGCCGGTCAGATGGACCCACCGGGTCGCCGCCTTCGAGTGCATCGCGACGTAGTAGGGCCAGAACTCTTCATATGATCCGAACGTCTGCTGTGGCATACGGGCACCGTAACGGCTCCACTGGCCACCGGGCACGGCCCTTCCGCGTCCGACGGGAGGGACGCGCGGCCGGGGCCCACGGGGGAGCCCCCGCCTGTCCGGCGTCCGGACTCAGCGGCCCGTGACGGACCGCCTGTCCACCGGGAAGTCGAAGTAGGTGTCCGGGAAGGTCTCCGGCTTGTAGGTGAAGTGCCACCACTCCTCGGCCAGGTTCACGAAGCCGAGGTCCGTCAGCGTCCTCCTGAGGAACTGCCGGTTGGCGCGCTGCGCACCCACCACACGCGGGTCGTCCGTGTGGGACAAGGTGTCGAAGCAGTCGAAACCCGTGCCCATGTCCACCGAGTTGTCCGGGAAGCGCTCGCTCCTCGGGGCGAAGCACGGTGCCGGCCTCTCGCCCGGCACGTACGGCCGGGTCGGTGCCGCGGGCAGTTCCACCAGGGTGAGGTCGACCGTGGAGCCGCGGCTGTGCCCGGACTTCTCCGCGATGTAACCGTCCTCGAACAGCCGCGACTTGTCGACCTGAGGATAGAACTCGCCCTTCATGGCCTGGTCGTCGAGGTCCTTCGCCCAGCGCACGAAGTGGTCCACCGCCCGCTGCGGCCGGTAGCAGTCGTACACCTTCAGCGAGTACCCCTGGCGCAGCAGTCGCCGCTGCGCCGTGTGCAGCGCGCGGGCGGCGGGGCGGGTCAGCAGGCAGACCGGCTGCCGGTAGCCGTCCACCTGCTCTCCCATGAAGGTGTGCGCGGTGGCGTACCGCATCTCCGTGATGATCGTCGGATCGACCGACCGCAGATCGACGAACTCCCTCGGCGCCTTCGGCGCAGGGGCCGCGCGCGCGGCGGGAGCGAGGGCGGTCGCGGCGAGAAGGGAGGCGGCGACGGCGGCCAGAACGCGGAACGTACGAGCGATTGCTGTCATGGGCACATCGTCTATCAGCTCCGGCGACCCCGGAGAAAGGTGATCGGATACAGTCCCGCCCGTGAAGGACTCCCACTGCGGCGCCTGCGGAGCCCGCTCGCACGCCGACACCTGGCCCCGCACCTGTGCCGACTGCGGCCACACCGCCTACCGCAACCCGCTGCCGGTCGCCGTCGCCCTGCTCCCCGTCACCGGACCGGACGGCACCGGCCTCGTCGTCATCACCCGTGACATCCCACCGCACCGCGGCGAGGTCGCCCTGCCCGGCGGATACATCGACCACACAGAGGACTGGCGGCACGCCGTCGTACGCGAACTCCGCGAGGAAACCGGCATCCACGCCGACGAGAGGGACGTGCGGCTCGCCGACGCCCTCAGCTCCCCGGACGGCCACCTGCTCCTCTTCGGTCTGCTCCCGGCCCGCCCCGCCGCGGACCTCCCGCCCTCCGCCCCCACCGACGAGACGCAGGGCCACGGAGTCCTGCGCGCCCCCGACGAACTGGCCTTCCCGCTGCACACCGAGGCCGTACGCAACTGGTTCGCCGGCCGCTACCGCTGACCCGGCGCAGCCGCCCCACGCACCCGCACCGGACACGGCACCGGCCCCTCGCCACCGTCCCGCTCGACCACCACCCGCCCCTCCACGAGCCGCGAGGTGTACCGCTCCACCTCCGCCCGCTCCCACCCGTCACCCGGGTCCCGCACGACCGCCCCGCCCCCGCCGCGCCCCGCCGCCGGAGCCCACACCTCCAGCTCCAGGCCACCGCCCGCACCCCGTACCGGAATCACCGCACCGGCCCGTGCCAGCACCGGCACACGCTCCGGCGGCGCCTCCACCTCCACCTGCCCCGGCCCCTCGTACGCCCGACCCGTGACCGTGTCGTACCAGCGCCCCCGCGGCAGCCGCACCACCCGGCGGACCGCACCGCACTCCAGCACCGGCGCCACCAGCAGACCGTCACCCAGCAGGAACGCGTCCTCGCAGTCCCGCAGCGCCCGGTCACCGGGCGAGCCCCACCACACGGGCCGCACGCAAGGGGCGCCGGAGAGCCGCGCCAGATGGGCGAGCGACACGAAGTACGGATGCAACCGCTCCCGTTCCACCAGCACGGCCCTCGCGTCCGCCAGCACCCGTCCCCCTGACTCCCACGGCTCCCGCCGCCCCCCACGTGAACGGAAGAAGGGCAGATACGCCCCCAGCTGGAGCCGGCGCAGATACAGCTCGGGCGACGGCGATCCCTCGAAGCCGCCCACGTCCGGACCCGAGTAGGGCAGCCCGCACAGCCCCGCCCCCAGGACCAGGGCCAGCGACGCCCGCAGCCCCGGCCAGCCCTCCGTCACCTCACCGGACCGGACGCCCCCGTACCGCTGGCTCCCCGCCCAGCCGGAGCGCGAGAGCAGGAACGGCCGCTCCCCGGGCCGCCGTCCGCGCAACCCCTCGTACCCGGCCCGCGCCATCGCGAGGGCGTACACGTTGTGCGCCTCACGGTGGTCGCCGCCCCGCCCCTCCAGCGCGTGCCGGGCCGAGCGCGGCAGCGCCGGAGCCGGCCCGCTCCCGCCGTGCCACACCCCGGAGAAGCCCTGGGCCAGCCGCTCCTCGTACAACGTGCCCCACCACTCCCGTACCGCCGGATCCGTGAAGTCCGGACAGACGCACGCGCCCGGCCCCGCCTCGCCCAGCACCTCACGCCCCCGAGGGTCACGGACGAACGCCCCGGCGGCACCGACACGCCGCCCCGCCTCGTACACCGCGCTGCCCGGTGCCGCCCGCACCGCGGGGTCCACCGCCGACACCAGCCGTACCCCGTCCTCACGCAACTCCTTCGCCAGCCCCGGCAGATCGGGAAACCGCTCACGCTCGGCCGTACGGCGGGCACCGGGACGCCCGGTGTCCAGATGCAGTGCCGTCAGCGGCAGTCCGTGCTCCCGGTGACCCGCCACCACCCGCCGCACCTCCCGCTCGTCCACGGACCCGCACCGGGCCTGCTGCGGACCCAGCGCCCACGACGGCGGCACCGCGGGCGCCCCGGTCAGCGCCGTCCACCCCCGCAGCACCCGGGCGGGCGTACCCGCCACCGCCCAGCAGCGCAGCGGACCGCCCTCCATCCGCACCTCGCAGGTGCCGGGCCGGTCGTGCCCGGAACCGGCACCCTCCTCGCCCTCGCGCAGCGTCACCCGGCCCGCCCAGGTGTTGTCGTGGAACAGCAGATGCGTCCCCGCGTCCGACACCACCACCTGCACCGGCATCGTCAGGGACGGCGGATCCCCCACCGGCCCGGACCGGGCCCCCGGACCCGAGTTCCACAGCCCGTACGTGCCCCCGCGCAGCCGCGGCCCGTCCGCCCGGGCGCCCAGCCCGAAGAACCGCGCGTCCGCCGGCACCTGGGACCGCTGCACCCACCGCGCCATGCCCCCGTCGACCGGCTCCCACCAGCGCGGCGGCAGCTCACGACGCAGCAGCACCCCGCCCGGCGTCCGCAGCTCCACCGCCCCCTGCCGTGACACCGCCACCGTCAGCCGCTCCGACACCACCTGCCAGCCGCCGTCGGTGTCCGGCTCCAGCCCCGCCCGCGGATCCGGCTCCGGCGCGGCTCCCGGCAGGGCGTACGAGGGGAGTGGCCCGGCATCGTCCCAGGACCAGAAGACCGCTCCACCGACCGCCACGTGGATCCGCAGCCGCGAACGGACGAACCGCACGATCCCGCCGCCCGGCTCCGGCTCGGCGCTCACCAGGAGACCGGGCACCCGCGCCCGCTCCGCGCCCCGGGACGCCAGCGCCCGCGCGTCCGCCCGCCGGTTCCGCCAGGCCGAGCGCACCGCCCGCATCCCCCGCACCGATCCGACCAATCTCACCGAGCCCACCAGGCCACGACCGTTCATGCGGGCCACCCTGCCAGCCGCACGGCCGGCAACGGGCTCCGTTCAGCATCCGTTCACCTGCGCCCCACGCCGGGGCCACCCGGCCGCGGCGACGGCCACCCCCGGCGGACCCTGGTGCGAAAGACGATCACATGGCATCGTCCGTAACTGCCGCTCACGCGCACACCCCGCCCGTGCGCGAGAGACGCCCACCCCGCGTACCCGTAGAAAGGCCAGGGAGCCGCCCCATGACCTCACCAGCCAGCGAAGCCCCCCTCTGGCAGCCCGACCCCGGACGCATCGAGGCCGCGGCCGTCACCCGCTTCCAGCGCTGGGCGGCCGAGCGGTACGGAGCCCCGGCCGACGGCGGTTACGCCGCACTGCACCGCTGGTCCGTCGACGCGCTCGACACCTTCTGGCAGGCCGTCGCCGACTGGTTCGACGTCCGCTTCTCCACCCCGTACACGACCGTGATCGGCGACCGCGCCATGCCCGGCGCCCAGTGGTTCCCCGGATCCACCCTCAACTACGCCGAACACGCCCTGCGCACGGCCGAGGACCCCTTGCGCGCCGACGCCCCGGCCCTGCTGCACGTCGACGAGACCCACACCCAGGTCCCGGTCAGCTGGAGCGAACTGAGGCGCCAGGTGGGCGCGCTGGCCGCCGAGCTCCGGGCGCTCGGCGTCACCCCGGGCGACCGGGTCAGCGGCTACCTGCCGAACATCCCGCAGGCCGTCGTCGCCTTCCTCGCGACCGCCGCCGTCGGCGGGGTCTGGACCTCCTGCGCCCCCGACTTCGGCGCCCGCAGCGTCCTGGACCGCTTCCAGCAGGTCGAACCCGTCGTGCTGTTCACCGTCGACGGCTACCGCTACGGCGGCAAGGAGCACGACCGCACCGACACCGTGGCCGAGCTCCGCCGCGAACTGCCCACCCTCCGCGCGGTCGTCCACATCCCCCTCCTCGGCACCGAAGCGCCCGAGGGCACCCTGGAGTGGTCCGCGCTCACCGCCTCCGACACCGAGCCGGTCTTCGAGCAGCTCCCCTTCGACCACCCGCTCTGGGTGCTGTACTCGTCCGGCACCACCGGCCTGCCCAAGGCGATCGTCCAGTCCCAGGGCGGCATCCTCCTGGAACACTTCAAACAGCTCGGCCTGCACTGCGACCTCGGCCCGGACGACCGCTTCTTCTGGTACACCTCCACCGGCTGGATGATGTGGAACTTCCTCGTCTCCGGCCTGCTCACCGGCACCACGGTCGTCCTCTACGACGGCAGCCCCGGCTTCCCCGACGTCAGTGCCCAGTGGCGGGTGGCCGAACAGACCGGCGCGACCCTCTTCGGGACCTCGGCCGCCTACGTCATGGCCTGCCGCAAGGCCGGCACCCACCCCGGCCGCGACTTCGACCTCAGCCGGATCCAGTGCGTCGCCACCACGGGCTCGCCCCTTCCGCCCGACGGGTTCCGGTGGCTCCACGACGAGGTGGCCGAGGACCTGTGGATCGCCTCCGTCAGCGGCGGCACCGACGTGTGCAGCTGCTTCGCCGGCGCGGTCCCCACCCTGCCGGTCCACATCGGCGAACTGCAGGCCCCGTGCCTCGGCACCGACCTCCGGTCCTGGGGCCCCTCGGGCGAGGACCTGACCGGCGAGGTCGGCGAACTCGTCGTCGCCGCCCCCATGCCCTCCATGCCGATCCGCTTCTGGAACGACCCCGACGGCAGCCGCTACCACGACAGCTACTTCGACATGTACCCCGGCGTCTGGCGCCACGGGGACTGGATCACCCTCACCGACCGGGGCTCGGTCGTCATCCACGGCCGCTCCGACTCCACCCTCAACCGCCAGGGCGTACGGATGGGTTCCGCGGACATCTACGAGGCCGTCGAACGACTCCCCGAGATCCGGGAATCGCTCGTCATCGGCGTCGAGGAGCCGGACGGGGGGTACTGGATGCCGCTCTTCGTGCACCTCACCGAAGGCGCCACGCTCGACGACGACCTGCGCGCCGCCATCAAGCGGACCATCCGCGAGAACCTCTCCCCGCGCCACGTGCCCGACGAGGTCATCGAAGTCCCCGGCATCCCGCACACCCTGACGGGCAAGCGCATCGAGGTCCCCGTCAAGCGCCTCCTCCAGGGCACGGAACTCTCCAAGGCCGTCAACGCCGGATCCATCGACGACGTCGGACTGCTGCGCTTCTACGAGCAGCTCGCCCGCACGCGCCGCTGACCGACCCCGTTGTCAGTCCCCCTGATTACGCTGAGTGAGCAACGATCAACCGTGCACAGGGGGACTCATGACGCACACCAGGAACCACCGGAACACCAGGGACGCCGGGACCGGAAAGAACGGCCGGAGCAGGGCGCGCGCCCGCCACCGGCCGGGCGATCCGTCCATGCGCCGCGCGCTGCGCCGCGAAGCACCCAGCACCGTCGGCCTCCTGGTGGACGCCGAGGACTTCGCGGCCATGCGCCACTACCGCAGCTTCACCTTCGACGACCACTCGGTCTATCTGCGGCAGGTCGAAGGCCTGCTCAGGACCTTCACCGCGCAGGGCAGGCACGCCACCGTCGCCCTCTTCGATCCGCAGGACTACGCGGAGTACTGCGCCGAAGCGGGCATCGACGCCGATCTCCACACGAGCCGCAGCCGCTTCACCGCGGAGGTCGCCGCCACCGGGGCCACCGTGGCGTACACGGGCCAGCCCATCGACACATTGATCCCGCTCCTCGTCTCCCGTGCCGTTCGCCGGGCCACCTGGGAGTACGCCACGATGCTCCTCGCCGATCTCGGGGACTGTTCGGACTGCGGGCAGGAGATCGGCCGAGCGGCGTTCGACCGGGCGTCCCACCTGCTGGCGCGCCTGCTGGAGACAGCGGGGCCGGGCACACACCACGTGGTGTGCAGCGTGCCCACGGAGGACGAACAACTCCTCGCGATCGTGCACACCGCACGGGACCCGGACGGCGGCCCCGCTCAGCTCGAAGCGTCGGAGGGCGCCGAGTTCGCCAGCGTCCTCGCCGTGGGCGTCGCACTGGAGTCCAGGGGCGGCGTCGTCCTGCGCACCACCGCACCGGACACCGCCGACCGCGTCCACGGCTGGCGGCTGGTCCGGGGAAACCTCGTCCCACTGACGGCCGGTGAGGTCTTCGACGCCTATTGCACGGACGCCGACACAGGTGAGCCCGTGTCACCGGAGTCGGGCGTCGAGTACTGCGCGGGCTTCGACCTGGGCGCCGACGAACCGGAGGCGCACCACTGACCTGACAGGCAGACAGAAGGGGTCCCCGCCGAGACGGCGGGAACCCCTTCCACTGCCCGGCCGCGCGCACCGGCGCGGCCGTGACGCCTCACTCGCCCGACAGCACCGCCTGCGCCGCGAGCCGAGCCTCTTCGGCGGAGTCCGCCGCACGCGCGGCGGAGGCCGCACGCTCGCACTGCGCGAGTGTGTGCTTCGCCAGCGTCGCCCGGACGTAGGGGATGGACGCGGCACCCATCGACAAGGAGGTGACCCCGAGACCGGTCAGCACACAGGCCAGCAGCGGATCCGAGGCGGCCTCACCGCAGACACCGCAGCTCTTGCCCTCCGCGGCGGCGGCCTCGGCCGACAGCGCCACGAGGTCCAGCAGCGCGGGCTGCCACGGGTCCTGCAGCCGCGACACGGCACCGACCTGACGGTCGGCGGCGAAGGTGTACTGCGCCAGGTCGTTGGTGCCCAGCGACAGGAACTCCACCTCCTGCAGGATCGAACGCGCCCGCAGCGCGGCGGACGGAATCTCCACCATCGCACCGAACTTCGCCTGCAGTCCGGCCTCGCGGCAGGCGTCGGCGAACGCCTTGGCGTCGGCGCGGTCGGCCACCATGGGCGCCATGACCTCGAGGTAGACGGGGAGCCCCTGGGCGGCCTTGGAGAGCGCCGTCAGCTGCGTCCGCAGCACGTCGGGGTGGTCCAGCAGGCTGCGCAGACCCCGCACACCGAGTGCCGGGTTGGGCTCGTCCGCAGGAGTCAGGAAGTCCAGAGGCTTGTCCGCACCCGCGTCCAGCACCCGCACGACCACGCGCCCCTCGGGGAACGCCTCGAGCACGGCACGGTAGGCCGCGATCTGCTTCTCCTCGGACGGTGCCTGCTTGCTGTCGTCCAGGAACAGGAACTCCGTACGGAACAGCCCGACACCCTCGGCGCCGGCCTCCAGCGCCGCCGGGACGTCACCGGGTCCGCCCACGTTGGCCAGCAGCGGCACCTTGTGCCCGTCGGAGGTCGCACCGGGTCCGGTCACGGCGGACAGTGCGGCCTTGCGCGCCGCTGCGGCACTCCGCATCTCCGCGCGGCGGCCCTCGGCCGGCTCGACGAAGACCTCACCGCTGCTGCCGTCGACCGCGACGACCGTCCCCTCGGCGATCTCGCCCGCACCGGGAAGGGCCACCACGGCGGGCACCCCGAGCGCCCGCGCGAGGATGGCGCTGTGGCTGGTCGGCCCGCCCTCCTCGGTCACGAACCCGAGCACGAGCGCCGGGTCCAGCAGCGCCGTGTCGGCGGGCGCGAGGTCGCGCGCGATCAGCACGTACGGCTCGTCGCTGTCCGGGACACCGGGCATCGGCACACCGAGCAGCCGCGCCACGATCCGGTTGCGCACGTCGTCGAGGTCGGCGACGCGCCCCGCCAGGTACTCCCCGGCGTTGGCCAGGAGAGCCCGGTACGCCGCGAACGCGTCGTACACGCCGCGCTCCGCGGTGCTGCCGACGGCGATGCGTCGCTCCACATCGGCGATGAGCTCGGGATCCTGCGCCATCATGGCCTGGGCCTCGAGCACGTGCTGTGCCTCGCCCCCGGCCAGATTGCCCCGCGCGATCAGGTCGGCCGCCACAGCTTCCACGGCCTGGCGGGCACGCCCCTGTTCGCGCTCGGCCTCCTCCGCGGGAATCTGTTTGGCCGGCGGTTCGAGCACCGCCGTACCCATGTGCCGAACTTCGCCGATCGCCACACCGTGGCTCACGCCGACGCCTCGCAGCGTTGTCTCCATTTCACCCGTCTCCGATTGTGCGGCGGCTGTGCCACCGCGGTGTATGTCCAACTGGCTGTCGCTCCGTCTCCGGCGCTTCACCGCGCCGAGGGTGTCACTGCCAGCCGAACAGCGTCTCGCCGGCCTTGACCTCGCCGCTCTCACGTACCTCGGAGAGCGAGTCGGCGGTCGCCTCGAGAGCCACCACGGGACAGACGGGCGACTTGCCGGCCGCCTCGACCGCCGCCGGGTCCCACCGGACGACGGCCTGGCCCCGGGTGACCGTGTCCCCCTTGTTCACCAGCAGCTCGAAACCCTCGCCGTTGAGCTGCACCGTGTCGATCCCGAGGTGGGTCAGAACGCCGTGGCCCTGGTCGTCCACGACGACGAACGCGTGCGGGTGAAGGGAGACGATGATGCCGTCGACCGGCGACACGGCCTCGGACGGCTCGCGCACGGGATCGATCGCGGTACCGGGACCCACCATGGCTCCGGCGAACACGGGGTCCGGGACCTCGGTGAGTCCGATGGCACGACCGGCAAGAGGGGACGTCACTGTGGTCATGGGGGGCCTCCCAGGGGGTGGAGATATAGAGGTCGCCGCCGCAGCGGATGGAGGACGGCGTACTGATCAGCAGCGTAAGTCATACGAAGTCCCGGTTCCGCCCGAGACCTACCGCTTGACGGACCTAGCGACGCACCCAGAACGATTTGCCTCGACTCACAGGGGCCTGTACTGTCGTACCCCTGCCTGGCCCCATCACGACTCGTGAGTCGGGGCCGGCGGCGACTCCCAAGCACAGACCCTAACTCTGATCCGTGCTCCTGCATGCCCGCAGGACGTGGTCAAGGGAATAGCGAAAAGGCTGATAGAGTCGGACTCGCCGGAAAGGGAAACGCGAAAGCGAAGAACTGGAAAGCATGGTGGTGAATCAACCGCCGAGCAGGAACCCGCTTCGACCGGGAATCGGACACGAAAGAGTCTGATAGAGTCGGAAACGCAAGAACGAAGGGAAGCGCCCGGAGGGCCCCGGTGAAACGGGACCGAAGGAAGCGTCCGTTCCTTGAGAACTCAACAGCGTGCCAAAAGTCAACGCCAGATATGTTGATACCCCGGCCTGCTTCGGCAGGTTGGTGGTTCCTTTGAAAAGACCTGCCAGGCCCTTGGGTGCTGGTAGGCGAAACACAGCGAGGACGCTGTGAACGACCGGTCTTATTCCGACCTGGTCGTTCCGCTCTCGTGGTGTTCATCCCGATTACGGGAAAACATTCACGGAGAGTTTGATCCTGGCTCAGGACGAACGCTGGCGGCGTGCTTAACACATGCAAGTCGAACGATGAAGCCCTTCGGGGTGGATTAGTGGCGAACGGGTGAGTAACACGTGGGCAATCTGCCCTTCACTCTGGGACAAGCCCTGGAAACGGGGTCTAATACCGGATAACACTCTGTCCCGCATGGGACGGGGTTAAAAGCTCCGGCGGTGAAGGATGAGCCCGCGGCCTATCAGCTTGTTGGTGGGGTGATGGCCTACCAAGGCGACGACGGGTAGCCGGCCTGAGAGGGCGACCGGCCACACTGGGACTGAGACACGGCCCAGACTCCTACGGGAGGCAGCAGTGGGGAATATTGCACAATGGGCGAAAGCCTGATGCAGCGACGCCGCGTGAGGGATGACGGCCTTCGGGTTGTAAACCTCTTTCAGCAGGGAAGAAGCGAAAGTGACGGTACCTGCAGAAGAAGCGCCGGCTAACTACGTGCCAGCAGCCGCGGTAATACGTAGGGCGCAAGCGTTGTCCGGAATTATTGGGCGTAAAGAGCTCGTAGGCGGCTTGTCACGTCGGATGTGAAAGCCCGGGGCTTAACCCCGGGTCTGCATTCGATACGGGCTAGCTAGAGTGTGGTAGGGGAGATCGGAATTCCTGGTGTAGCGGTGAAATGCGCAGATATCAGGAGGAACACCGGTGGCGAAGGCGGATCTCTGGGCCATTACTGACGCTGAGGAGCGAAAGCGTGGGGAGCGAACAGGATTAGATACCCTGGTAGTCCACGCCGTAAACGTTGGGAACTAGGTGTTGGCGACATTCCACGTCGTCGGTGCCGCAGCTAACGCATTAAGTTCCCCGCCTGGGGAGTACGGCCGCAAGGCTAAAACTCAAAGGAATTGACGGGGGCCCGCACAAGCAGCGGAGCATGTGGCTTAATTCGACGCAACGCGAAGAACCTTACCAAGGCTTGACATATACCGGAAAGCATCAGAGATGGTGCCCCCCTTGTGGTCGGTATACAGGTGGTGCATGGCTGTCGTCAGCTCGTGTCGTGAGATGTTGGGTTAAGTCCCGCAACGAGCGCAACCCTTGTTCTGTGTTGCCAGCATGCCCTTCGGGGTGATGGGGACTCACAGGAGACTGCCGGGGTCAACTCGGAGGAAGGTGGGGACGACGTCAAGTCATCATGCCCCTTATGTCTTGGGCTGCACACGTGCTACAATGGCCGGTACAATGAGCTGCGAAGTCGTGAGGCGGAGCGAATCTCAAAAAGCCGGTCTCAGTTCGGATTGGGGTCTGCAACTCGACCCCATGAAGTCGGAGTTGCTAGTAATCGCAGATCAGCATTGCTGCGGTGAATACGTTCCCGGGCCTTGTACACACCGCCCGTCACGTCACGAAAGTCGGTAACACCCGAAGCCGGTGGCCCAACCCCTTGTGGGAGGGAGCTGTCGAAGGTGGGACTGGCGATTGGGACGAAGTCGTAACAAGGTAGCCGTACCGGAAGGTGCGGCTGGATCACCTCCTTTCTAAGGAGCACTTCTTACCCGGTTCGCTGGGTCAGAGGCCAGTACACCGGCGAATGTTCGGTGCTGGTTGCTCATGGGTGGAACGTTGACTATTCGGCACGATGAGCACGGTTTCGTTAGTACTGCTTCGGCGTGGAAAACGGGAACGGGTTGGTCGGGTCGGGCACGCTGTTGGGTATCTGAAGGTACGGGCTCGTTTGAGTCTGTCCCTTTGGTTGCCGGCCCCAGTGCACTCGTTCGTCAGAACGGGGTGATGGGTGGCTGGTCGTTGTTTGAGAACTGCACAGTGGACGCGAGCATCTGTGGCCAAGTTTTTAAGGGCGCACGGTGGATGCCTTGGCACCAGGAACCGATGAAGGACGTGGGAGGCCACGATAGTCCCCGGGGAGCTGTCAACCAAGCTTTGATCCGGGGGTTTCCGAATGGGGAAACCCGGCAGTCGTCATGGGCTGTCACCCGCTGCTGAACACATAGGCAGTGTGGAGGGAACGAGGGGAAGTGAAACATCTCAGTACCCTCAGGAAGAGAAAACAACCGTGATTCCGGGAGTAGTGGCGAGCGAAACTGGATGAGGCCAAACCGTATGCGTGTGATACCCGGCAGGGGTTGCGCATGCGGGGTTGTGGGATCTCTTTTTCACAGTCTGCCGGCTGTGAGGCGAGTCAGAAACCGTTGATGTAGGCGAAGGACATGCGAAAGGTCCGGCGTAGAGGGTAAGACCCCCGTAGCTGAAACATTAACGGCTCGTTTGAGAGACACCCAAGTAGCACGGGGCCCGAGAAATCCCGTGTGAATCTGGCGGGACCACCCGCTAAGCCTAAATATTCCCTGGTGACCGATAGCGGATAGTACCGTGAGGGAATGGTGAAAAGTACCGCGGGAGCGGAGTGAAATAGTACCTGAAACCGTGTGCCTACAAGCCGTGGGAGCGTCGCGCATCGAGCTTGCTCGGTGCGTCGTGACTGCGTGCCTTTTGAAGAATGAGCCTGCGAGTTAGCGGTGTGTAGCGAGGTTAACCCGTGTGGGGAAGCCGTAGCGAAAGCGAGTCCGAATAGGGCGTTTGAGTTGCACGCTCTAGACCCGAAGCGGAGTGATCTAGCCATGGGCAGGTTGAAGCGGAGGTAAGACTTCGTGGAGGACCGAACCCACCAGGGTTGAAAACCTGGGGGATGACCTGTGGTTAGGGGTGAAAGGCCAATCAAACTCCGTGATAGCTGGTTCTCCCCGAAATGCATTTAGGTGCAGCGTCGTGTGTTTCTTGCCGGAGGTAGAGCACTGGATAGGCGATGGGCCCTACCGGGTTACTGACCTTAGCCAAACTCCGAATGCCGGTAAGTGAGAGCGCGGCAGTGAGACTGTGGGGGATAAGCTCCATGGTCGAGAGGGAAACAGCCCAGAGCATCGACTAAGGCCCCTAAGCGTACGCTAAGTGGGAAAGGATGTGGAGTCGCAGAGACAACCAGGAGGTTGGCTTAGAAGCAGCCACCCTTGAAAGAGTGCGTAATAGCTCACTGGTCAAGTGATTCCGCGCCGACAATGTAGCGGGGCTCAAGCGTACCGCCGAAGTCGTGTCATTCATACACATATCCTCAACGGGAGTATGGATGGGTAGGGGAGCGTCGTGTGCCGGGTGAAGCAGCCGCGGAAGCGAGTTGTGGACGGTTCACGAGTGAGAATGCAGGCATGAGTAGCGATACACACGTGAGAAACGTGTGCGCCGATTGACTAAGGGTTCCTGGGTCAAGCTGATCTGCCCAGGGTAAGTCGGGACCTAAGGCGAGGCCGACAGGCGTAGTCGATGGACAACCGGTTGATATTCCGGTACCCGCTTTGAAACGCCCAGTACTGAATCAGGCGATGCTAAGTCCGTGAAGCCGGCCCGATCTCTTCGGAGTTGAGGGTAGTGGTGGAGCCGATGAACCAGACTTGTAGTAGGTAAGCGATGGGGTGACGCAGGAAGGTAGTCCAGCCCGGGCGGTGGTTGTCCCGGGGTAAGGGTGTAGGACGCACGGTAGGCAAATCCGTCGTGCATATAGTCTGAGACCTGATGCCGAGCCGATTGTGGTGAAGTGGATGATCCTATGCTGTCGAGAAAAGCCTCTAGCGAGTTTCATGGCGGCCCGTACCCTAAACCGACTCAGGTAGTCAGGTAGAGAATACCGAGGCGTTCGGGTGAACTATGGTTAAGGAACTCGGCAAAATGCCCCCGTAACTTCGGGAGAAGGGGGGCCATCACTGGTGAGGGGACTTGCTTCCTGAGCTGGGGGTGGCCGCAGAGACCAGCGAGAAGCGACTGTTTACTAAAAACACAGGTCCGTGCGAAGCCGTAAGGCGATGTATACGGACTGACGCCTGCCCGGTGCTGGAACGTTAAGGGGACCGGTTAGTGCACTTTCGGGTGTGCGAAGCTGAGAACTTAAGCGCCAGTAAACGGCGGTGGTAACTATAACCATCCTAAGGTAGCGAAATTCCTTGTCGGGTAAGTTCCGACCTGCACGAATGGCGTAACGACTTCTCGACTGTCTCAACCATAGGCCCGGTGAAATTGCACTACGAGTAAAGATGCTCGTTTCGCGCAGCAGGACGGAAAGACCCCGGGACCTTTACTATAGTTTGATATTGGTGTTCGGTTCGGCTTGTGTAGGATAGGTGGGAGACTTTGAAGCAGCCACGCCAGTGGTTGTGGAGTCGCCGTTGAAATACCACTCTGGTCGTGCTGGATGTCTAACCTGGGTCCGTGATCCGGATCAGGGACAGTGTCTGATGGGTAGTTTAACTGGGGCGGTTGCCTCCTAAAGAGTAACGGAGGCGCCCAAAGGTTCCCTCAGCCTGGTTGGCAATCAGGTGTTGAGTGTAAGTGCACAAGGGAGCTTGACTGTGAGACCGACGGGTCGAGCAGGGACGAAAGTCGGGACTAGTGATCCGGCAGTGGCTTGTGGAAGCGCTGTCGCTCAACGGATAAAAGGTACCCCGGGGATAACAGGCTGATCTTCCCCAAGAGTCCATATCGACGGGATGGTTTGGCACCTCGATGTCGGCTCGTCGCATCCTGGGGCTGGAGTCGGTCCCAAGGGTTGGGCTGTTCGCCCATTAAAGCGGTACGCGAGCTGGGTTTAGAACGTCGTGAGACAGTTCGGTCCCTATCCGCTGTGCGCGTAGGAATATTGAGAAGGGCTGTCCCTAGTACGAGAGGACCGGGACGGACGAACCTCTGGTGTGCCAGTTGTCCTGCCAAGGGCATGGCTGGTTGGCTACGTTCGGAAAGGATAACCGCTGAAAGCATCTAAGCGGGAAGCCTGCTTCGAGATGAGTATTCCCACCACCTTGAGTGGTTAAGGCTCCCAGTAGACGACTGGGTTGATAGGCCAGATGTGGAAGCCCGGTAACGGGTGGAGCTGACTGGTACTAATAGGCCGAGGGCTTGTCCTCAGTTGCTCGCGTCCACTGTGTTGGTTCTGAAATAACGAACTGCCGTGTTTTCTCCGGTGTTGGTTAATTTCATAGTGTTTCGGTGGTCATTGCGTTAGGGAAACGCCCGGTTACATTCCGAACCCGGAAGCTAAGCCTTTCAGCGCCGATGGTACTGCAGGGGGGACCCTGTGGGAGAGTAGGACGCCGCCGAACTATTATTCCGGGAAAGCCCCGTGCCCTTGTGGCACGGGGCTTTTCTGCGTTTCCCCCTCCGGAGACCGCATCCGACGGTCCCCCTTCCCCTTGTCCTCGCCACCCCCATGCGTCTGCCGGCACGGGCTGAGGGTAGGGTCATGGGGCATCATCGGCACATTCTTCACAGGAGGCCCCCGGGTGGAGGTCCAGGAGACTCGAGTTCAGACGGACCGAGTACTCACCATCCCCAACATCCTCAGCATGGCTCGCCTCGTCGGCGTACCACTCTTCCTGTGGCTGATCCTCCGCCCCGTGTTCGGAGGCCCCAACAGCGACGGCTGGGCCCTGCTGGTGCTGATGCTGAGCGGCGTTAGCGACTACCTCGACGGCAAGCTCGCTCGCAAGTGGAACCAGATCAGCAGCCTCGGGCGACTCCTGGACCCGGCGGCCGACCGCCTGTACATCCTGTCGACGCTCGTCGGACTCACCTGGCGGGAGATCCTCCCCCTCTGGCTCACCGCGGCGCTGCTCGCCAGGGAGCTGATGCTGCTCGTCATGGTCGGAATCCTCCGCCGTCACGGCTATCCGCCGCCGCAGGTCAACTTCCTCGGTAAAGCTGCAACCTTCAACCTGATGTACGCCTTCCCCTTGTTGCTGCTCAGCGACGGAAGTGGTTGGCTGGCATCGCTGGGCGCCATTTTCGGATGGGCGTTCGCAGGATGGGGTACAACCCTCTATTGGTGGGCAGGGATCCTGTATGTGGTCCAAGTCCGCCGACTCGTCAAGGCGGACGTAGTAGCCGATTAGCTCGTTGATGCGGTGCCGTGCAGTGTCGCCGGCACGCAGCGGATGCTGAGGTTTTCCCCGACGGGTGAAGTCGGCTGGACCGTCGTCTCTCAAGGAGGACGTTACCGACATGAAGGCCGTCGTGATGGCAGGTGGCGAAGGCACACGTCTTCGCCCCATGACCTCGAGCATGCCCAAGCCACTCCTGCCGGTTGCCAACCGGCCCATCATGGAGCATGTGCTGAAGCTGCTCAAGCGTCATGGGCTCAACGAGACCGTGGTGACCGTACAGTTCCTCGCCTCGCTCGTGAAGAATTACTTCGGCGACGGCGAAGAACTCGGCATGGAGCTCAGCTACGCCAATGAGGAGAAGCCACTCGGTACCGCCGGAAGCGTGAAGAACGCCGAGGACGCCCTGAAGGACGACACCTTCCTGGTCATTTCCGGCGACGCTCTTACCGACTTCGATCTGACCGATCTCATCGCCTTCCACAAGGAAAAGGGGGCGCTGGTCACGGTCTGTCTGACACGGGTCCCCAATCCATTGGAATTCGGGATCACGATCGTCGACGAAGAGGGCAAGGTCGAACGCTTCCTGGAGAAGCCGACCTGGGGCCAGGTCTTCTCCGACACGGTCAACACCGGCATCTACGTCATGGAACCCGAGGTCTTCGACTACGTCCAGGCCGACACCTCCGTGGACTGGTCCGGTGACGTCTTCCCCCAGCTCATGAAGGACGGGAAGCCGATCTACGGCTACATCGCCGAGGGCTACTGGGAAGACGTGGGCACTCACGAGAGCTATGTGAAGGCCCAGGCCGACGTGCTGGAACGCAAGGTCGACGTCGAGCTGGACGGCTTCGAGATCTCCCCCGGTGTCTGGGTCGCCGAAGGCGCGGAGGTCCACCCCGACGCCGTGCTCCGCGGACCCCTGTACATCGGGGACTACGCGAAGATCGAAGCCGGGGCCGAAATCCGCGAGCACACGGTCGTGGGATCCAACGTGGTCGTCAAGTCCGGTGCCTTCCTGCACCGGGCGGTCGTCCACGACAACGTGTACGTCGGCCAGCAGAGCAATCTCCGCGGCTGCGTGATCGGCAAGAACACGGACGTCATGCGGGCGGCCCGGATCGAGGACGGCGCCGTCATCGGCGACGAGTGTCTGATCGGTGAAGAATCGATCATCCAGGGCAACGTCAGGGTCTACCCGTTCAAGACCATCGAGGCCGGTGCCTTCGTCAACACCTCGGTGATCTGGGAGTCCCGCGGCCAGGCCCACCTCTTCGGCACGCGCGGTGTCTCCGGGATCCTGAACGTCGAGATCACCCCCGAACTGGCCGTCCGACTCGCGGGCGCCTATGCCACCACCCTGAAGAAGGGCTCGACGGTCACCACGGCCCGTGACCACTCCCGAGGTGCCCGCGCGCTCAAGAGGGCGGTGATCTCCGCCTTGCAGACCAGCGCCATCGACGTCCGTGACCTGGAGAACGTGCCGCTGCCGGTCGCCCGTCAGCAGACCGCGCGGGGCAGCGCCGGCGGCATCATGATCCGCACGTCGCCGGGGGTGCCCGACTCGGTCGACATCATGTTCTTCGACGAGCGGGGCGCCGACCTCTCCCAGGCCCGTCAGCGGAAGCTCGACCGGGTCTACGCCCGTCAGGAGTACCGCAGGGCGTTCCCCGGAGAGATCGGGGACCTGCACTTCCCGTCCAGCGTCTTCGACTCGTACACGGGCTCCCTGCTCCGCAACGTCGACACCGAGGGCATCGCGGACGCGGGCCTCAAGGTCGTCGTGGACGCCTCCAACGGCAGCGCGGGGCTTGTTCTGCCCAGCCTCCTCGGGAGGCTCGGCGTGGACGCGCTGACCATCAACCCCGGCCTCGACGAGTCCCGGCCCACCGAGTCCGCCGAGACCCGCAGGGCGGGCCTGGTCCGGCTCGGCGAGATCGTCTCGTCCGCGCGGGCGGCCTTCGGGGTGCGCTTCGACCCCGTCGGCGAGCGGCTCTCCCTCGTCGACGAGCGAGGACGCATCATCGAGGACGACAGGGCCCTGCTGGTCATGCTCGACCTCGTGGCCGCCGAGCGGCGCAGCGGCCGTGTCGCCCTGCCGGTGACCACCACACGCGTCGCCGAGCAGGTCGCCGCCTACCACGGCACCCAGGTGGAGTGGACGACCACCTCCCCCGACGACCTGACGCGGGTCGGCCGCGAGGACACCACCATCTTCGGCGGGGACGGGCGCGGCGGCTTCATCGTTCCCGAGTTCAGCAGTGTCTTCGACGGTGCGGCCGCGTTCGTCCGGCTCATCGGGCTGGTGGCCAGGACGCAGCTCACGCTCAGCCAGATCGATGCCCGTATCCCGCGCGCCCATGTGCTGCGCCGGGATCTGGCCACGCCGTGGGCGGTCAAGGGGCTCGTCATGCGCCGGGTCGTCGAGGCGGCCGGAGACCGCAACGTGGACATCACCGACGGCGTCCGCGTGGTCGAGACCGACGGCAGGTGGGTCATGGTGCTGCCCGACCCGTCGGAGGCCGTGACGCACCTGTGGGCCGAAGGCCCTGACGACGCCTCCGCCCAGGCGCTGCTCGACGAATGGGCCGCGGTCGTGGACAGCGCGGGGGACTGACCCCGGGCACCACCACCCACGCCCGCCGGAAGGGAAGCCGCTTACCGCGGCTTCCCTTCCGGCGGTGGGGCCATTCGGCGGCAGTCGCCATGACGTGCGACGATGTGCGGCATGTCGCAGCCGCCCCCCGATCGGAGTAGCGCACCGCCGCCTCCTCGCCCCGACGCGTCCATGTCGCTGCTGACCACGGTCATGGAGCACAGCCTCGACGAGGGGTACGCCGAGGCCTCCGCCCGGCGTGAGGCCGAGGGCCGGGCAGGCATGCCCCGCACGCTCAAGGCGAAACTGGGCCTCGCGGCCGGTCTCGTCCTGGCCGCCCTCGTGGTGACCCTGGGGGCGGCCGAGGCACGGGTGGCCGCACCGGTCGTCGCCAAGGAGCGCGAGGAGCTGATCGACCGCGTCAACGCGGAGACCGCGAAGGCCGACACGCTGGAGGCCGACGTAGAGGAACTGCGCAAGGACGTCGGTGAACGTCAGCGCAAGGCACTCGAGGAGCACGGCGGGGACCAAGGGGGCCTGGTCGCCCTGCTGTCGGGGGCGACGGCCGTCGAAGGTCCGGGGATCAAGCTGGTCGTCGACGACGCCGAGGACACCGACCAAGGCGGCGGCGGACCCCGGGAGTCGACCGGCTTCGCCGACACCGGGCGGGTACGCGACCGCGACATGCAGCGGGTCGTCAACGGCCTGTGGCAGTCCGGGGCCGAGGCGGTCGCCATCAACGGACAGCGGCTGACAGCCCTCTCCGCCATCCGCGCGGCCGGCGACGCCATACTGGTCGACAACAGGCCTCTGGTGCCGCCCTATACGGTGCTGGCGGTGGGGGACGCCGCACGGCTCGCCTCCGCGTTCCGGGACAGCGCGGACGGCCAGTACCTCCAGGCACTGCGTGAGAGCTTCGACATCCGCACCAGCATCTCCGAGCAGAAGCAGGTGCGCCTGCCGGCCGCGCCGAGCCTGATCGTACGTACAGCAGAGCCTCGGGCCGCAGACACGGGAAGTGGTGCGGCAGACACAGGGAAGGGCACATCGTGATCGCCGTACTGGGCCTCGTCGTGGGAGTCGTGGTCGGACTGTTGGTCCGGCCCGAAGTGCCGGCGGTGGTCGAGCCCTACCTGCCGATCGCCGTCGTCGCCGCGCTCGACGCCGTCTTCGGCGGCCTGCGCGCCATGCTCGACGGGATCTTCGTGGACAAGGTCTTCGTGGTCTCGTTCCTGTCGAACGTCGTGGTGGCCGCCCTCATCGTGTTCCTCGGCGACAAGCTCGGGGTCGGTGCCCAGCTCTCCACGGGCGTGGTGGTCGTCCTCGGTATCCGTATCTTCTCCAACGCTGCGGCCATCCGCCGCCACGTCTTCCGGGCCTGAGGCCGATGACCAACGAAGAGCATCCGCACATCCCTGGACGCGGCGCGCTGCCGCCCGAAGTGCCCATGCCGCCGCCCGCGGCCGCGCAGGCGCCGAAGGACGCGTCGGACGGGCGCCGGCGCCTGCTGGCGGGCCTCTGGCCTCCCCGGGTCACCAGGGCCCAACTCGTCGTGGCACTGCTGTTGTTCGTCCTCGGCCTGGGCCTGGCCATCCAGGTCAGGTCCAACAGCGACAACAGCGCCCTGCGCGGCGCTCGCCAGGAGGACCTGGTCCGCATCCTCGACGAGCTCGACAACCGGACCCAGCGTCTGGAGGACGAGAAGCAACGCCTCGACGACCAGCGCAAGGAGCTGGAGAACAGCTCAGACCAGGCGGAGGAGGCCCGTAAGCAGACGCTGGAGAAGGAGCGTCAGCTCGGCGTCCTCGCCGGTACCGTGGCGGCCCACGGACCGGGCATCACCCTGACCGTCGAGGACCCCTCGGGCGCTGTGAAGGCCGACATGCTCCTGGACGCCGTCCAGGAGCTGCGCGCCGCGGGAGCCGAGGCGATCGAGGTCAACGGTGTGCGGGTGGTGGCCGATACATACTTCTCCGGTGACGGGGGAGAGCTGAGCGTCGACGGCCGCAGGATCCGGGCCCCGTACGCGTTCAAGGTCATCGGCAAGCCGCAGGACCTGGAGCCGGCTCTCAACATTCCGGGCGGAGTGGTGCAGACGTTGGAGAAGGAACAGGCCACCGCGGAGGTGACCCGCTCCGACGACATCGTCGTCGACGCCTTGCGACCTGCGAAGCAGCCTGACTACGCTCGGTCGTCGTCACAGTGAGGCCGTCGCGTGCGGCGCTCGGAGGACACGGGGGAGAGGTAGCGGGGGGTCGCCGCATCGGATCGGTGACCTGTGGTGGAAACTGTCGGGTGGATACGGACGTTGTGAGGGTGTCCGGGTCGGCAGGTGTGTTCGTTCAGGGTTCGTCCTGCCCCACGGGCGGGTCTATTTCGGTCAAGGGGAAACGCCCGTGAAGTTTTTTGCGAAGTTGTTCGGAAAGAGTTCCCGCGAGGACAGCAACAGCGCTGCTCGCCACCGCGCTCCGCGGGACGGCCAGGGAGCCGACGAGCAGGGTGCCGAGCGCCCGCTCTTCCGCGACGAGGTGCAGGGAGGTCCCGCCGGCGGGACCGGCGCGTCGTCCGTTGACCCCCACGGTGCCGGACGCATAGGTTTCGGGGATTCAGCGACCTCGGGTACGGGTGGAGGATTCGCCTCCGCCTCGGAGGGTTCGTCCATGTCGGTATGTACGAGGTGCGGTCACCGCAATGCCGCGGACAGCCGGTTCTGCTCCAACTGCGGCGCGCCGCTGAGGGGCGGAGTGCCCGAGCGTGCCTCGGAGACGACCTCGACCATCTCGATCTCCGGCATCGAGGCGTACGAGGCCGAGGCGACGGGCCAGACGGCTCTGCCCTCCCTCTCACCCGAGGCACAGGCCGCCGTCGATGCCCTGCCGGCCGGTTCGGCGCTCCTGGTGGTGCGCCGTGGCCCCAACTCCGGCAGCCGATTCCTGCTGGACAGCGACCTGACCACGGCCGGCCGCCACCCGCAGAGCGACATCTTCCTCGACGACGTGACCGTGTCGCGGCGCCACGTGGAGTTCCACAGGAGCCCGGACGGTAGCTTCACGGTGGGGGACGTCGGCAGTCTCAACGGCACCTACGTCAACCGCGAGCGCATCGATTCCGTCGCGCTGACCAACGGCGACGAGGTCCAGATCGGTAAGTACCGGCTGGTCTTCTACGCGAGCCAGCGGAGCGCGTGACCCTCCCCCGGACTCTGTCCGGGGGGACCCCAGGAAGGTCCATGCTGCGAACACCCACAGGCGGTGCCGGCCACGGCACCGCCGCCGCGGACGAACGCGCCATGAGCATCGGCACCGTGCTGCTGCGCCTGCGCGACGAGTTCCCCGAAGTCACCATCTCCAAGATCCGCTTCCTGGAGGCCGAGGGGCTCGTCGAGCCGCAGCGGACACCCGCCGGGTACCGCAAGTTCAGCCCGGCGGACGTCGACCGGCTGGCACAGGTGCTGCGGATGCAGCGGGACCACTACCTTCCGCTCAAGGTCATCAGGGAGCATCTGGACGCCCTCGCCAGGGGCGAGCGCGTCTCGCTCACCCCTGCCGGGCAGGGGGAGATCGCCGACGGCGTCTGGGACCAGGACCGCGAACAGGCCACGGCCGCCAGAATCGGCCGCTCGGAGCTTCTCGCCACCGCGGAGGTCACCGAGGACCAGCTCACCGAGTGGGAGTCCTACGGGCTGATCTCGGCCGGTCCCGGAGGCAGCTACGAGGCCGAGGCGGTGACCGTGGCGCGGCTCGTCGCCGACCTGGGCCGGTTCGGTCTGGAACCCCGGCATCTGCGGGCCGTCCGAGCCGCCGCCGAGCGTGAGGCCGGGTTGGTCGAACAGGTGGTCGCGCCCCTGCGCCGGCACAGGAATCCGCAGACCAGAGCCCATGCGGAGGCCACCGCGAAGGAGCTCGCCGAGCTGTCGGTGCGACTGCACGCCGCGCTCGTGCAGACGGCCCTGAAGGTGCGTTTCCACTGACCGTGGAGGAGCCCGACTATCCAAACACCTCGGGCACGTCCTAGGGTTGCTGTGTGAACGAGCTCGACGTTGTGGGTGTCCGGGTGGAAATGCCTTCCAACCAACCGATCGTGCTCCTGCGTGAAGTGGGAGGCGACCGGTACCTCCCGATCTGGATCGGCCCTGGTGAAGCGACCGCGATCGCCTTCGCCCAGCAGGGCATGGCTCCGGCCAGGCCGCTGACCCATGATCTCTTCAAGGATGTGCTCGAGGCCGTCGGCCAGGAGCTCACCGAGGTCCGTATCACGGACCTCAGAGAAGGGGTCTTCTACGCGGAGCTGGTCTTCGCCAGTGGGGTCGAGGTGAGCGCGAGGCCGTCCGACGCCATAGCGCTCGCCCTGCGCACCGGCACGCCGATCTACGGCAGTGACGGGGTGCTGGACGACGCGGGTATCGCCATCCCGGACGAGCAGGAGGACGAGGTGGAGAAGTTCCGCGAGTTCCTCGACCAGATCTCGCCGGAGGACTTCGACACCAACAGTCAGTGAGCGTGGCGCGGGCCGCCGTCAGCGCATCCGAGAAGCCGTTCCCCGCCACGAGTCACGGGAAACCACCCTCAGGGTGATTATCACTCGGCGTGCCGAGTGTGGCGATCGTTGACGCACCCCTGGTGACTGCCTACCTTCGAGATGGCAGGTCAAGGACGGAGGTCGGCGTGAGAAGCAGCGGCGACGGTACGGCTGCGGGTGGGTTGTACCGGCAGCACGGCAGTGCGGCCGACCAGACCATCAGACAGCCGGTGAAACCGGCGGTAGTGGTGGCGGACGGTGTGACAACGGCGGAGGGCATCGGCTACCGGGGGCCGACGGCGTGTGCGGCGGCCGGGATCACCTACCGGCAGCTGGACTACTGGGCGCGCACGGGGCTCGTGGAGCCGAGCGTACGTCCGGCGTACGGGTCGGGGACGCAGCGCCTCTACAGTTTCCGGGACGTGGTGCTCCTCAAGATCGTCAAGCGGTTCCTGGACACGGGTGTCGCTCTGCAGAACATCCGCACCACGGTCCAGCACCTCAGGGCGCGTGGGTTCACCGATCTGGAGCGGATGACCCTCATGAGCGACGGCGCGACGGTCTACGAGTGTTCTTCGCCCGACGAGGTGGTGAGCCTCCTCCAGGGGGGCCAGGGGGTCTTCGGGATCGCCGTCGGCGTCGTCTGGCGGGACGTGGACGCGGCCCTCTCCCAGCTCCACGGGGAGCGGGTCGACACGGGGGAGACGCTGATCGGCCACAACCCCACCGACGAGCTGGCGCGGCGGCGCAACCGCGCGGGCTGAGGCGTGTGCCCGGTGCCTCACCGGCGCCGGCACAGGCCCCGTTGTCAGTGGCGTAGGGCAGCATCGGTGGTGTGAGAGCAGCGCCCACCATCCTGCATCTGGACATGGATGCCTTCTACGCCTCTGCGGAGCAGGCGGCGAAGCCGAGTCTGCGCGGCAAACCGGTGGTGGTGGGCGGTCTGGGGATGCGCGGGGTGGTCGCCACCGCGTCGTACGAGGCCCGGCGGTTCGGTGTGCACTCGGCGATGCCCATGGCGCAGGCCAGGCGCCTCGCCCCCAACGCCGCCTATCTGGTGCCCCGCTTTTTGCTCTACCGGTCGGTCAGCGACCAGGTGATGGAGCTGCTGGGGCGGTTGTCCCCGCTGGTCGAGCCGCTGAGCCTCGACGAGGCGTTCGTCGACCTCGAGGCCGGCGGGGTCGCCGACGACTCCCGGTCCGCACGTGCCGTCGGTGAGCAGCTCCGGCTCGTCATCCGGGCCGTGACCGGCCTCAGCGGCTCCGTAGGCCTGGCCGGTTCGAAGATGCTGGCCAAGATCGCCTCGGAGGAGGCCAAGCCGGACGGGCTCCTGCTCATCGAGCCGGGGACCGAGCGTGAACTCCTCGCACCGATGTCCGTGCGGATCCTGCCCGGGGTCGGCCCGGCCACCGGTGACCATCTCAGACGTGCCGGGATGACGGTGGTCCACGACCTGGTCGAAGCGGGCGAGGCCGAGCTCGTCCGTCTGCTGGGCCGGGCGCACGGCGCCGCGCTGCACCGGATGGCGCTCGGGTACGACGACCGGCCGGTCGTCGCGGAACGCGACGCGAAATCGGTCTCGGTGGAGGACACCTTCGATGTGGACCTGCACGACCGGGTGCGGGTCCGCACCGAGGTCGAGCGGCTCGCCGACCGCTGTGTGCAGCGCCTGAGGGGAGCGGGCCGGTCGGGGCGGACGGTGGTGCTGAAGGTCCGCCGGTACGACTTCTCGACACTGACCCGCTCCGAGACCCTGCGCGGTCCCACGGACGACCCCGTGGTGGTCAGGGAGGCGGCCGCCAGGCTTCTGGAGGCCGTCGACACCACCGGAGGCGTTCGGCTGCTCGGGGTGGGCGTCACCGGGCTGGCCGACTTCACGCAGGAGGACCTCTTCGCGCAGGCGGCCGACGCGAGACAGGCGGCCGAAGCGAAGCAGGCGGCCGATGCCCGGGAGACCGCCGGGGCGGAGCCCCCCGGAGACAGCGGGCCGGACGCCGAGGGGCCGATGGCCGCCGGTGCGGAGGGTGCGGGGTCCGCGGCGGACGATCCGGCCCCGGAGGCCGTCGACGGCGCGGCCGCCCGGCGGTGGTCCGCCGGACACGACGTACGGCACGACGTCCACGGGTACGGCTGGGTGCAGGGCAGCGGGGTCGGGCGGGTCACCGTGCGCTTCGAGGAGCCCGGCTCGACGCCCGGCCGGGTGCGGACGTTCAGGGTCGACGATCCGCAGTTGCGGCCGTCCGACCCGCTGCCGCTGGTCAGTGACCCGGTGGACTACTCCTCGTGGCCGGCGAGCTTGCCGAAGTCCCTGTCCGGGGCCGTGCCCGAGGGGGTGGCGGAGTCCAGCCCGTAGTGGCGGTAGAGCTGAAGCTCCTGCTCCGGGGAGAGGTGGCGGCCGACACCGAAGTCGGGCGCGTCCTTGATCAGGGCGCGGTCGAAGGGGACGTGCAGCCGGCCGTCGACGAACGCGCTCGGCTCCAGCGGGACGAACGCGTCCCGGGTGAAGAGGCCGGTGCGGACGGCGGCCCACTCGGGCGCGCCGGTGGCGTCGTCGAGGTAGACCTCGTCCACCGTCCCGATCTTGGCGCCTGCACGGTCGAAGGCCTTGCGGCCGATCAGGCTGCGCGGATCGATGTCGGTCTGCACGGTGCCTCCCACTGGTCGCAACAGCATCGGCGTGGTCGCAACTGCTCCACAGGCTCTACGAAAGGCCAGAACCGGGGGTTCGGCCACTCGAGACTGCCGCTGCCGGCCCGCTGGTAGGCTGGAGCCGGCTGCCGACCCCGTGCGGGAGAGTCCTCCGGACATCGTCCGGAGGCGCCGAAGGAGCAACTCCTCCCCGGAATCTCTCAGGCCCCCGTACCGCACGGACGAAGCCACTCTGGAAAGCAGGGCGGGATCCGGACCGGCGAACGTGCCGGGACGAGCCCGGCCTCACCGACGGTGAAAACCGGCACGCCGCGAGGTGGGCCGGTGAAGCTCTCAGGTCGAGATGACAGAGGGGGAGGCCGTTCGGGCAGCCACGCCGTGGTGCCCCTCGCAGGTCGTGACAGACCAGGAGGCCTCCATCATGACCCCCCGTCGCACTCCGCTCTCCCAGCTGGAGCAGGGCATCCCCTTCGAGCAGCGCCATATCGGTCCCGACGCCGAGGCCCAGGCGAAAATGCTCGCGCAGGTCGGCTACGGATCCCTCGACGAGCTCACCGCCGCCGCGGTGCCCGACGTGATCAAGAGCGCCGAGGCGCTGAACCTTCCGGGCGCGCGCACCGAGGCCGAGGTCCTGGCGGAGCTCCGGCGCCTCGCCGACCGCAACCAGGTGCTGACCCCGATGATCGGGCTCGGCTACTACGGCACGTTCACCCCGCCCGTCATCCTGCGCAACGTCATGGAGAACCCGGCCTGGTACACGGCCTACACGCCGTACCAGCCGGAGATCTCCCAGGGGCGGCTCGAGGCCCTGCTGAACTTCCAGACGGTGGTGGCCGACCTGACCGGGCTGCCCACCTCGGGCGCCTCCCTCCTCGACGAGGGCACCGCGGCCGCCGAGGCCATGGCCCTGGCACGGCGCGTGGGCAAGGTGAAGGACGGCGTCTTCCTGGTCGACGCCGACACCCTGCCGCAGACCGTCGCGGTGATCCTGACCCGTGCCGAACCGACCGGCGTCGAGGTGGTCGTCGCCGACCTGAGCCAGGGCGTCCCCGCCGAGGCCGCCGAGCGCGGTGTCTTCGGCGTGCTCCTGCAGTACCCGGGCGCCTCCGGGGCCGTACGCGACATCAAGCCCGTCATCGACGAGGCCCACGAGCTGGGTGCGATCGTCACCGTCGCCGCCGACCTGCTGGCACTGACCCTGCTCACCTCGCCCGGCGAGCTCGGCGCGGACGTCGCCGTCGGCACCACGCAGCGTTTCGGTGTTCCGATGGGCTTCGGCGGTCCGCACGCGGGATTCATGGCGGTCCGCGAGAAGTTCGCGCGCAGCCTGCCCGGTCGCCTCGTCGGGGTCTCCGTCGACGCGGACGGCGACAAGGCGTACCGGCTGGCCCTGCAGACCCGTGAGCAGCACATCCGCCGCGAGAAGGCCACCAGCAACATCTGCACCGCGCAGGTGCTGCTCGCCGTCATGGCGGGGATGTACGCCGTCTACCACGGGCCGGAGGGCCTGCGGACGATCGCCCGCCGTACGCACCGCTACGCGGCGATCCTCGCCGAGGGGCTGCGTGGTGCGGGCGTCGACGTCGTCCACGAGAACTACTTCGACACGCTCACCGTGCGTGTCCCGGGCGGCGCCGCGGACGTGGTGGCGGGCGCGCGCGAGCGCGGGGTCAACCTGCGTCTGGTCGACGCCGACCACGTCTCCGTCGCCTGTGACGAGACCACCACCCGGAGCCACGTGGCCGCCGTCTGGGCGGCCTTCGGCGCGGACGGTGACATCGAGGCGCTGGACGCCGGGACCGCCGACGCGCTGCCCGAGGGGCTGCTGCGCTCGGACGAGGTCCTGGCCCACCCGGTCTTCCACCAGTACCGGTCCGAGACCGCGATGCTGCGCTACCTGCGCCGGCTCGCCGACCGCGACTACGCGCTGGACCGCGGCATGATCCCGCTCGGCTCCTGCACCATGAAGCTGAACGCGACGGCCGAGATGGAGTCGATCACCTGGCCCGAGTTCGGCGCGCTGCACCCCTTCGCGCCCGCCGAGCAGGCCCAGGGCTTCCTCACGCTCATCCGCGAGCTGGAGGAGCGGCTGGCCGAGGTCACCGGCTACGACGCGGTCTCCCTCCAGCCGAACGCCGGCTCGCAGGGCGAGTTCGCCGGCCTGCTGGCCGTCCGCGCCTATCACCGGGCCAACGGTGACGAAGGGCGTACCGTCTGCCTCATCCCCTCCTCCGCACACGGCACCAACGCCGCGAGCGCGGTGATGGCCGGTATGAAGGTCGTCGTCGTGAAGACCGCCGACGACGGCGAGGTCGACATCGAGGACCTCCGCGCCAAGATCCAGAAGCACCGCGACGAGCTCGCCGTCCTGATGATCACCTACCCCTCCACGCACGGTGTCTTCGAGGAGCACGTCGCCGACATCTGCGGCGAGGTGCACGACGCCGGCGGCCAGGTGTACGTGGACGGGGCCAACCTCAACGCCCTGGTCGGGCTCGCCAGGCCCGGCAAGTTCGGCGGCGACGTCTCGCACCTGAACCTGCACAAGACCTTCTGCATCCCGCACGGCGGCGGCGGCCCGGGTGTGGGCCCGGTCGGCGTCCGTGCCCACCTGGCTCCCTACCTGCCCAACCACCCGCTCCAGCCCGCCGCGGGGCCCGACACCGGCGTCGGCCCCATCTCGGCCGCTCCGTGGGGTTCGGCGGGCATCCTGCCCATTTCGTGGGCGTACGTGCGCCTGATGGGCGGCGAGGGGCTGAAGCGGGCGACGCAGGTGGCCGTGCTGGCCGCCAACTACATCGCCAAGCGCCTGGAACCGCACTTCCCGATCCTTTACACCGGTCCGGCCGGTCTGGTCGCGCACGAGTGCATCGTCGACCTGCGCCCGATCTCCAAGGCGACCGGCGTCAGCATCGACGACGTCGCCAAGCGGCTGATCGACTACGGTTTCCACTCGCCGACCATGTCGTTCCCGGTGGCCGGGACGCTGATGATCGAGCCGACCGAGAGCGAGGACCTCGCGGAGCTCGACCGGTTCTGCGACACGATGATCGCCATTCGCGCCGAGATCGAGAAGGTCGCCTCCGGAACCTGGAGCGCGGACGACAACCCGCTGCGCAACGCCCCGCACACGGCCGCCGCGCTCGGTGGTGAGTGGGAGCGCCCGTACAGCCGTGAAGAGGCGGTCTTCCCGGCCGGGGTCCTGCCGTCGGACAAGTACTGGCCGCCCGTCCGCCGGATCGACGGTGCCTTCGGCGACCGCAACCTCGTGTGCTCCTGCCCGCCGCTGGACGCGTACGACCGGTAGGAACGCGTGGGGGCCGGTGCGGACGTCCGTCCGGGCCGGCCCCTTCTCCTTCCGCCGGGTCGCGGCCCGGCGGTCAGGCCGCCCTCATCACCTGACCGGACCTCAGCGTCCGGTGCGGGGCGATGATCTGGCCGTCCGGAAGCAGCTCACCGGTGTCCTCGAAGAGCAGGACGCCGTTGCACAGGAGGCTCCAGCCCTGTTCCGGGTGGTGCGCCGTCAGGCGGGCGGCCTCCCGGTCGTTGGAGTCCGCGGTCGGGCAGGGTGGCTGGTGCTGACACATGGATGGTTTCTTTCGCTGCGTCGAGTCGGGTGTGCGTGGTGACGATGCGTGCATGGCCGCCCCCGTATCAAGTCGGTCCGGTACCAGTGTTGCCCTACGGGCGCCGTTCCGCAGGGATTTCGCCGCAGCCCCCGTTCCCCGCCCCTGACACGTCACCCGGCCGGAGGGTTGACGGCAACTGCACTGTCTCTTCGGGTGGTTCGGGGTGACCTGACCGGGCTAGCCCGCATGGGCGCAACGCGCGCCCCCGCCGAGGATCCGGCAAGGGCGCGCGGTGGGACGACCGGGACGGTCAGGCGGGCGACCCGAGCAGCCCGGGGACGCCCGGAAGACCCGGGAGCTTGGGCGGGGTGACACGCAGTGTCATGACCGGGAGCAGTGCGGCGACCCGGTGAGGACGGTGGGCGGTGATACCGGTGGGCGCGGGCGCCAGCGGCACCAGCACATCGGTCGGGGCGAGGGTGCCGCCCGCCGCGTCGTCCTCGGTGTCCTCGTGCAGCCACAGGGTCAGCATGTAGAGCTCCGGCACCGACAGCAGCCGCGCCTGGTAGGGCGTCGCCGACGACTCCGCCTGCCTGACGGCGAGTTCGGTCGAGGCCAGGTAGGGGCCCTCGAAGAAGTGGGAGAAGGTCCATCCGTCGGCCGTGAGCACGGTGTCCGCGGCGGCGACGGTGCGCTCGCCGTCGCGTACCAGGAAGCGCCAGCCGGCGAGGCGGGTGGACGGGGCCGTCTCGGTCGGTGCGATCCGGTCGAGCACATGGACGGGAAGCGGGAGTTCGGGGCTCAGCGGTCCCTGGACGGACCGGAGGGCGGGTGTGTGGGCCTCGCGGACTGCGGTGGGAGAACCGAGTGCCGCGAGAACGCTGCGCAGTGCGGGCGCGGGAGCCGGAGAAACAAGCAGCGGCATAGTGGGTCGCCTCTCACTTGGGAGACACGGTGAAGCGTGGGCGGGTGCAGACGGCGGTGTCGGCTGCGGGGCCAGAGGAAGGCCGGTGACGGGCGGCCGGGCCGGTGCGTCAACTCTCTGCCCCGTGCGCAGAGTTTATACGACAAATGTTCACACGGTGTTTCGGCTAGCCGTCCCGCGTATTGCCCGCAAGGCGGTTTCGAGCCTTGGAAATGCGGTGTTCCTGTGGGTTCGGGCCGTTCGCCGAGCCCTTCGCCAGGTATTTTCCCTATGCAGCGGTCGGCCGAAAATCGCCGGTGTTTCCCCTGCGCCGCACCTGTCCGGTACTGCATATGCCGCATGCCGTTGGAATGTGCCCGAGGCCGCCGTCCACAGACTACTGGGTACCGACCTGCCGTGGAGGCGTTACGGATCACTTCCTCGGGGCATTATCGATCGTGATAAGAGCGGCCTGTGCCGCGGGCCGTCCACTCGAGGAGGGACCCTTCGATGGGTGAGAAGGTCGTGGCGGGCACCTTTGACCTGTCCGATCGGCAGGAGTACCGCACGAAGCTCACCCGGTGTCTGGAGGGGCTGGAGCTGCTCCTGGCGGACCGGCGGTTCGACCGGCCCAGGAATCTCATGGGCCTGGAGATCGAGCTGAATCTGGCGGGCTCGGACGGTATGCCGAGGATGCGGAATGCAGAGGTGCTCCAGCGCATCGCCAGCCGGGATTTCCAGACGGAACTGGGGATGTTCAATCTGGAGGTGAACATTCTTCCGCACCGGCTGAGCGGCCGGGTATTCGATCAGCTCGCGGAGGAGCTGCGGACCGGGCTCGCATATGCCCACCGCAAAGCCGCCGAGGTCGACGCCGGGATCATGATGATCGGCATCCTGCCGACGCTCGGCCGCCACGACGTGGTGTCGGCGAACCTGTCGAACGTGGACCGGTACACCCTCCTCAACGATCAAATGGCCGCTGCCCGCGGCGAGGATTTCGTCCTCGATATCGAGGGCGTCGAACGGCTGGTCTCCACCTCTTCCTCCATTGCCCCGGAATCGGCCTGTACATCCGTGCAGTTGCATCTGCAGGTGACGCCGGAACGATTCGCCGACGTGTGGAACGCCGCACAGGCGGTCGCCGCGGTGCAGATCGCCCTCGGCGCCAACTCGCCGTTCCTGTTCGGCAAGGAGCTGTGGCGGGAATCCAGGCCCCCGCTGTTCCAGCAGGCCACCGACGTACGGCCGCCCGAGATCAGGAACCAGGGGGTGCGTCCCCGGACCTGGTTCGGCGAGCGGTGGGTCGGCTCGGCGTACGAGCTCTTCGAGGAGAACGTGCGCTACTACCCGCCGCTGCTGCCGATCTGCGACGACGAGGACCCGCTCCAGGTGCTCGACGAGGGAGGTGTGCCGACCCTGGCCGAGCTCGTCCTGCACAACGGGACCATCTACCGGTGGAACCGGCCGGTGTACGGGCTCGCCGACGGCGTGCCCCATCTGCGGGTGGAGAACAGGGTGCTGCCCGCCGGGCCCACGGTCGTCGACGTGATCGCCAACGCCGCCTTCTACTACGGCCTGGTGCGCGCACTGGCCGACGAGTCGAGGCCGGTGTGGACGAAACTGCCCTTCGAGGCGGCGGCGGAGAACTTCGACACCGCGTGCCGCCACGGCATCGACGCGGAGTTGCTGTGGCCGCGCCCGGGACGTTCGGGCGGGGTGACGAAGGTTCCGGCCGTCAAGCTGGTGCGGGACGAACTGCTGCCGCTGGCCGCCGCAGGACTCGACGCCTGGAACATCGAGCCCGCGGACCGTGACCTGTATCTGGGGGTCATCGAGCAACGCTGCCGACGCCGGATCAACGGAGCCTCCTGGCAGGCCGACACCTACCACCGGGCACGGGAGGCCGGCCTCGAACGGGAGGGTGCGCTGGCCGCCACCACCCGGCGTTACGGCGATCTGATGCAGTCGGGGGAGCCCGTGCACACCTGGCCGATCGGCTTTCCCGCACGCTGAGGTGGTGGGCCGCCGAATCGGGCGGCCCACCACGCCGGGCCCGCGCCCCGTCGTCGTACCGTGCCTGTCCCCGTGCGTACCGCCGCTTCCGTGCCCCGTGGCAGGCCGGGCGGTGATCGTCGGGCAAGCTAGTGCCCGGTGCGGCACCGGGGCGCACCGCGGTGCCGACGGTGGGTGTACGGGTGGAGGCGAAGCACGTGGCGGGAACCATGGCTCACGAGGGGGTTCCGCGGCGGACCCTGGCGTCGGAGACCGTGCTGGTGCTGGCACTCTCGCTCGGGGCCAGCGGGGTGTCCGCCCTGATCAGCTTCATCGGGTCGCTGACGAAACCCGGTGGACTCAAGGACCAGGCCGCGACGCTGAACGGTTCGCACGCGCCCGGCCGGCCGTGGCTCGACCTCGCCTGGCAGCTGTTCGGCATCAGCACGGCGCTGGTGCCGGTCGCGCTCGTCGCCCATCTGCTGCTGCGGGAGGGGGCCGGGCTGCGGTCGCTCGGTCTCGACCGGACCCGGCCCTGGACCGACCTCGGCCGTGGGGCACTGGTGGCGGCGGGAATCGGCAGTGCCGGACTGGCCTTCTACCTGGCGGCGCGGGCAGGCGGGTTCAACCTGACGGTGGTGCCGGAGTCGCTGCCCCCGGTGTGGTGGAAGTTCCCGGTGCTGATCCTCTCGGCCGTGCAGAACTCCCTCCTGGAGGAAGTGATCGTCGTCGGCTATCTGCTGCGGCGGCTCGGTCAGCTGGGGTGGACGCCGATGGCCGCGCTGGTGGCCAGCTCCGTCCTGCGCGGCTCGTACCACCTGTACCAGGGGATCGGCGGCTTCATCGGCAACCTGGTGATGGGTGTGGTCTTCGTCCTGCTGTACCGGCGCTGGGGGCGTGTCGGGCCGCTGGTCGTCGCCCATGCCCTGCTGGACATCGGGGCGTTCGTCGGTTACGCGCTGCTCGCGGGGAAGGTGGGCTGGCTGCCCACCCTGTGAACGGTCCCCGGCCGCCTCAGAGCGGCGCCAGCAGTTCGCCCTCGATGACGGTGACCGCCTGCCCGGTCAGCCAGGTGCGCTCGCCACGCAGCGAGGTGCGGACGAGGCCCGAACGCGCCGACGCCTGGAGGCCGGTGAGGTCCGTACGGCCGAACCGCGCCGACCAGAAGGGGGCCAGAGCGGTGTGGGCGCTTCCGGTGACGGGATCCTCGTCGATGCCGACACGGGGGAAGAAGCCGCGCGACACGAAGTCGTAGCCGTCGGACGGGTCGCCTGCGGCCGCGGTGGCGATGACGCCGCGCCGCGAGCAGGCCACGAGCGAGGGGAAGTCCGGCCGGAGCGCGCGTACGGCCGCCTCGTCGGCGAGCTCCACCAGAAGGTCGCCCACGTTGTCCCCGGTGTCGTGGACGGAGAGGGGCACCGCGCCGAGCGCTTCCGCCAGGCCGGGCGGGGCGGTGACCGGTGTCAGCGGAGCCGTCGGGAAGTCCAGGGTGAGGGAGCCGTCCTGATGAGCGGTGGTGCGCAGGACGCCGGAGCGGCTCGCGAAACGCACCGTGCCCTCCGCGACGCCCGTGGTGCGCAGGACATGGGCGGCGGCGAGCGTGGCGTGCCCGCAGAGGTCGACCTCGGTGGTGGGCGTGAACCAGCGCAGTGCCCAGTCCGCCTGACCGCCCGGCGGGAGCGGATGGGCGAAGGCGGTCTCCGACAGGTTGACCTCCGCCGCGACGCGCTGGAGGCGGTCGGGCCCGGGGAAGCGGTCGGATTCCAGGAGCAGGACCCCGGCGGGGTTGCCGGCGAAGGGCCGGTCGGTGAACGCGTCGACGATGCGAATCTTCATGCGCCGACCGTAAACGGGGCGCTCGCGCGGGGTCCAAGGCCAATTGCGGGTGGTTGGCATCGGGGAGCCCGTCTCTCCCCGGGCACGGTTCCGCTTGACCTTGCCACGGTGACAAGCTCTTCACTGGGAGCCGAGGAGGTGGTCCCGATGACCATGCCGGAAGAGGACACCAGGACGGTGCGAGCTCTGCGGGCGTTGGAGAACGCCGACGCGTCGGTACGGCTGAAGGCGGCCCTGGCGGTCGGCACGACCCCGGATCCGCGGTTCGTCGGCAAGCTCGTCGAACGATGCGCCGTCGAGCCCGAGTTCTACGTGCGCGAAATGCTCACCTGGGCACTCACCCGCCACCCCTCGTCGACCACGGTCCCCGGGCTCGTCGACGAGCTCGGCTCGGAACGGGCGCAGGCTCGGAGCCAGGCACTGCACACGCTCTCCAAGATCGGGGACCGGCAGGCGTGGCCGGCGATCACCCGGGCACTCCTGACGGATGCCGACGACGAGGTGGCGCGGAGCGCCTGGAGAGCGGCGGTCGTCCTCGTGCCCGACGGTGAGGAGACCGGGTTGGCCGGGGTGCTGGTCACGCAGCTCGGGCGGGGCGAGCGGGAGACGCGGCTGAGCCTCAGCCGGGCGCTGATCGCGCTCGGTGAGGTGATCACGCCGGCCCTGCGGGGCGCGACGGCGGACGCCGACCCCCGCGTGCGTCAGCACGCGATCGCCACGGAACAGCTGTGGCGTGACCCGGATGCGGGGTTCGAGTCCGCGGTGGAGGAGGCGAAGCGCACCGTGGCCCTGGGCACGAGTGGCGAGGAGGGGTGACAACCGGTGTTGATCGGTGACGTGGCACGACGGTCCGGAGTCAGCGCCCGGATGCTCAGGCACTACGAGTCGCTCGGCCTGGTACGGCCGACCGGTCGTAACGGTGCGGGCTACCGGGAGTACTCGGGCGAGGACATCCGGCGGATCTTCCACATCGAGAGCCTGCGGTCGCTGGGGCTGTCCCTGCGTGACGTCGGGCGCGCGCTGGACGATCCGGGTTTCCGTCCCTCGGAGCTCGTCGAGGACCTGATCCGCCGGACCCGGGAGCGCATCGCCGACGAGACGGTCCTGCTGACACGACTCCGCCGGATCGACGCCGCGGAACCCGCCGACTGGGAGGACGTCCTCCAGAGCGTCGCACTCCTCCAGGCGCTGGGGTCGAAGAGCGCCGGGACGCGCCAGCGTGCGGCCCTGTCCCTGGACCACGAGGTACCGGGCGGGGTGGAGGTCCTGGTCGAGGCGGCGCTGAGCGAGACGGACCTGAACGTCGCCGGAGCCCTTCGCTGGGCCCTGGCGCGCCGGGGCGACGGCGGACCGGCCCTGCTCGCCGAGGGCCTCGGCTCTCCGCTGGCCGAGGTCCGGAAACGTGCCGTCCAGTCCATCGTCGAGTTGCCCGGCGACGAGGCGACGGCCCTGCTGCGGGAGGCGCTGGAGCATCCCGACGTCGTGGTCCGCCGGTACGCGGCTCTGGCGCTCGGGACACGCGGAGTCGCCGACGCCGTTCCGACGCTGATCGGCATGGTCGACGAGGACGTCAACGACGTCGACGCGGCCGATGCGCTGAGCACCCTCGCATGTGATCCGGCGTCGGCGGACCGGATCGCCACCGGGCTCGTCGACCGCCTCGCCCACGGCACCGCCGCCGCGTCCGCGCGCCGACGGCTGACCCAGGCGCTCGCCGGCATCCCGGGTCCGGCGGCGGCACGTGCCCTCGCGGACCTGTCCCATGACGAGGACCGTGGCGTCGCGCTGACCGCGATCTACGTCCTGGGGATACGCGACGACCGATGACGCCTTCCGGGGTCCGGCCGCCACGGCACACCCCGCCACGAGGAGCGTTCCGTCGCTCCCGGCGGAGGTGAACGTCTCACTGAGGTCTGGGCACTTGCTCGGATCGTGGGGCCGGGGGAGCGCCGGAGGCTTTGTCACCCACCCCATGACTCAGCAGGTCGAAGGCGCGCTCAGCCGCCCGGACAGCCTCCGGATGACGTTCGCCGGCGGACTCGCCGGCCGTGAGGCAGGTGTGGTTCATGACGGCCAGTTCGTGCTGCACCACGAGCACCTGAGCCGCTGTGAGGCGCGCGACCAACGGATCCGCCCCCGCCTCCCGCAGCGCCTCTGCCAGCGCGTCGATGCCGCGTGACGCGTACCGCGTCAGCCGCACCGCCAGACTCTCGGTGCCGAGGATCATCCCGAAGAAGGCCTTGGCCTCCGGGTCGTCGGTCAGCCCGGTGTTCGGGTCCCGCTGCTCCAAGGCCGCCAGCAGGGCTTCCCGCAGGGCCTCCAGCGGATCCTGCCCGGCCGGGCGGGAGCGCACGATGCGGGCGGCCTCACTCTCGTGGTCGGCGAAGCGCTGCAGCACGAGGTCTTCCTTCGTCGGGAAGTAGGCGAACAGGGTCCGCCGGGAGACCTCCGCCGTGGCGGCGACCTCCGTGACCGAGACCTGGTCGAACCCCTTCGCCAGGAACAGGCGGATCGCCGTTTCCGCGATCGTCTCCCGCGTCCGCTCCTTCTTGAGCTCCCGCAGGCCCACAGGTTCATTCATGCACTCAGTCTACCCCATGGTAGACTGAGTGCATCTTTGCACTGGATGCAGGAGGAAGGGGAGTGGCATGCGTACCGAGGTGATCGTGGTGGGCGCCGGGCCGACCGGGTTGATGCTGGCCTACGAACTGACCCTGGCCGGGGTGCCGGCGGTGGTCCTCGAGAAGCAGCGCGAGCGCGGCACGCAGTCCCGTGCGGGCGGACTGCAGCCGCGCACGGCAGAGGTGCTCGACCTGCGCGGGATCCTGGGCCCACTGCTCGACGGCGTGCTGCCCGACGACCCGGCCGGCGGCCACTTCGCCATGCTTCCCGTCGCGTTGGACTGCCGCCCGTGGCGTACCCGTCACCCGTCCCCGGTCACGCTTCCCCAGGCGCGACTGGAGGCCTACTTGGAACGGCTCCTCGTCAGCCGGGGTGTTCCGGTGCTGCGCGGTCACGAGGTGTCGGAGGTCGAGCAGGACGAGGACGGCGTAAGGGTCGGGGACGTCCACGGCAGCTATCTGGTCGCCTGCGACGGTGCGCACAGCACCGTCCGCTCCCTGCTGGGCGTGCCCTTCCCGGGAAGGTCGGGCCGGATGGCGGCAGTGGCCGCCGACCTCACTCTCGCGTCCCTGTCCGACGCCGTCCCGACCACGCGCGGGCACTTCAGCCGGTATCCGCGCTCCGGGGGTGGCTTCTTCACGATCCTGCACCCCCTCGACGGCGGCCTGTACCGCATGCTCTTCGGCAAGCTGTCCGGTGACGGTCCGGGGCGCGAGGAGCCCGTCACCGCCGAAGAGGTCGGCGAGGCTCTCCAGGCCGTGTACGGGCCGGAGGTGGAGCTGGGGGAGTTGCGGGCGGCGTCGCGGTTCGGCGACGCCGCGCGGCAGGTCGAGCGCTACCGCGAGCACCGTGTGTTCTTCGCGGGGGACGCCGCGCACATCCATATGCCGATCGGTGGCCAGGGGGTGAATCTGGGCGTACAGGACGCCGTCAACCTCGGCTGGAAGCTCGCCGCAGCGGTGCACGGCTGGGCGCCCGCCGGCCTGCTGGACAGCTACCACGACGAACGGCATCCCGTGGCCGCGCGCGTGCTGCGACACACCCAGGCCCAAAGCCTGATCATGAATGCCGGTCGCGACGAGGACACCGACGCGGTCCGCGACCTGATGACGGAGCTGCTGCGCCTGCCCGATGCCAACCGCTACGTCTCCGGAATGATGTCAGGGCTGGACCTCCGCTATCCGGGTGTCGGCCCCCGTCTCATCGACTACCGCCTCACCACGGAAGAGGGCTCCATCCGCGCCAGCGACCTGATGCACACCGGCCAGGGGCTGCTCCTCTCCCTCGACGGCAAGGAGAGGCCACTGGGAGCCCACTCCGGCCGGGTTCGACACGTCGTCGCCGAAACCGACGAGGACACGTGCGGCGCCGTGGCCCTGCTCGTCCGGCCCGACGGTTACGTCGCCTGGTCCAGCACGGACGCGGAACCCCTCGAAAGCGCCCTCACCCGGTGGTTCGGCTGAATCCCCCAGCCCCGGCCCAGCCGCAGGCGCCGTCTCGGCCCCCGTCGCGATGAGCGGGGCACCGTGCGGCCGGTCACACCGTCAGGTGACCCGCACCCGGGCCGACGGCGTCGGCGAGGTCCGACCGGCGCCCGCTGTGCCGGGCGGCCGGGGCCAAGGTGCGAGCAGCGAGCGCCCGGATCGCGTTCGGGACCCGAGAGACCCGAGAGGACGGCATCCCGCTCGGCCGCCGCACGGCCCCTCGCCCTCTACTCGCCCCGGCCTGAGCCGCCGGAACCGGGAGCCGCGCAAGACCACCGCCCGCAGGGCCCGTCACGTGGTCCACATCGACGTGAAGAAGGCCGGTCGGGACCTCCGCGATACGGCTCCCGGCCGTGACGGCGGTCAGCGGGCGTCACCCCGTGGCTGTCCGTCAGGCGGGAGTCTCCGCGGTGGCGGTCAGGACAGCCCGGCCGAGCACGTGACCGGCGATGGTGAAGCCGAGAGCGGCCGGGGTGGCATCCGCCGGGACTCCGATGGCGTCGACGTCGAGGGCGTGCACCACGGTGAAGTAGCGGTGCGGGCCGTGCCCGGCCGGCGGGGCGGCGCCGATGAAACGGGCAGCCCGGGCGTCGTTGGGCAGCTGGAAGGCGCCCTCGGGCAGGCCCGAGCCGCTGTCGTCGCCTGCCCCCTCGGGCAGTTCGGTGACGGTGGCGGGGATGTCGGCGACCGCCCAGTGCCAGAACCCGGAACCGGTGGGGGCGTCGGGGTCGAAGACCGTGACGGCGTAGCTCTTGGTGCCTTCCGGGGCACCGCTCCAGGACAGCTGGGGGGACACGTCCTTCCCGCCGGGAACGCCGGAGAGGCCGGAGTACTGCTCGATCGACCAGGTCCCGCCGTCGGTGACGGTGGTGCTGGTGACGGTGAAGGAGGCCGCCTCGGGAAGGCGGGCGAAGGGGTCGTTGGTGCTCATCGTCGTTCCTTTCGGGCCGTGCTGCGGGGCGGGTGGAGAGATGCGGCCTCCAAGAGGCCCCACCGCGAGGCCCCACCGCCCCGTCTCGCTCACTTACGAGGATCGACCATAGCAGTAATAATCGATTATTGAACCGATCGTCTATTGTGGAACCATGACTCAGACAACCCACCCGTCGGCCTCGGCGGGGAAGCAGATGCTCTCCGAGCAGGTCTACGCACACCTGCGGGACGCGATCATGCGCGGGGATCACGCTCCTGGTGATCCCCTCAAGCCCCAGGACCTCGCCAAGGAGCAGGGTGTGAGCCTGGCCGTCGTGCGCGAGGCGCTGGTGCGGGTGGTCGGCGAGGGACTCGCCGACCGGCTGCCCAACCGCGGCTTCGCCGTCCCCGCCTTCTCCGACCGCCGCTGGCAGGAGATCACGGAGGCCCGCCGGACCGTGGAACCGGTCATGCTGCGCATGTCCGTCGAACGCGGCGATGTCGACTGGGAAGCCCGCGTGCGAGCCGCTCACCACCGTCTGGCCCGCACCCCGGCGTACGTACCGGAGGAGGGTGAGCACTACAGCAGCACCTGGGCCGAGGCCCACCGGGTCTTCCACCGCACCCTGCTGGAGGGATGCGGCAACCCTGTCCTCCTGGAGACCTTCGACCGGATGTGGACCGCGAGTGAGCTGGCCCGGCGCTGGTCGGCGCACCGTAACCCCGGCCGGGACGGCGTCCTGGAACACCGCCGGCTGGAGGAGGCCGCGCTCGCCCGTGACGCCGACACCGCGGCTGAGGTCCTGACCCGGCACCTCACCCAGACCGCGGCGGGACTGACCGAATGCCCCCGGCGCGAACCCACGAACGAAGCCTGATGCGCCCTGTACGCCCGGCCGCACGACCGCACCTGATCACCGAAACCGGAGTCACGGCATGACCATCCCCGAGGCGAGCTCGGGCCGCCACTGTCACAACGCCGTCAGCCCCCTGCACGTATCCATGTACTTCGCGCCGGAGTTGGAGGACGAACTGGCCGCACTCGGGCTGGAGCGCGGGGCCATGGTCTACCTCGCGGGCCGCGCGGCACCGCTCGGGGCCGTCGACGCGGGTACCGTCACGGCGACGTTCTACAACTTCGACCACGAGCATGTGCGGCGGTACATCCCCGCCGCGTGGACCGTCACGACACCGGAGGCGGTGCTGACGGCGCGGCTGCGCGGCGCGGACCGGACGCTGCGGCGGCTACTCGGAAAGGAGGCTCTCGCCTCCGCGGAGATGGCCGAGGCCGCCGAACTGGCGCTGCGCGCCACCGAAGCATGCCGCCGGGAGGCGCGGCCGCTGTACGCGGCCAACGCCGACCTCCCCGTACCCGAAGAGCCCCACCTGGCCCTGTGGTACGCCGCGACACTGCTGCGCGAGCACCGGGGTGACGGTCACCTCGCCGCCCTGACGGTCGCCGGCCTGTCCGGCATCGAGGCGCTGATCCTGCACAACGCCACCGGAACGGCACCGACCTCGGCACTGTTCAGGCGGACGCGTGGTTGGTCCTCGCGGCAATGGGACACCGCCCGGCACCAGTTGTGCGACCGAGGTCTGCTGGACGAGGCGGGCGACCTCACGCGGGCGGGCGCGGCCCTGCGTGGCGAGACCGAGGCGCTCACCGACCAACTCGATACCGCCCCGTACGATCACCTCGGCCCTGCCGCCACCGCACGCCTCACCGAACTGGCCGGCGGATTCGCCGGAGCCCTCAGGGCGGCGGGCGCCTTCCCCGCGGTGCACTTCGGCAAGGGCTGAGGGCTGAGCGACGGGCCGAGCACTCGGCCTCGTCCGCGCCCCACGCCGCGCACGGCGTCCCAGCCACGGCCGCTGCCGATGTGCGTGACGGTCGGTGCGCGAAGGGACAGGCCGTGAAAGCCCCAGAAACGGTCAGGGTCCATCGGGGGCCGGAGGAGCCGGCGGCCACGATCAGGACGATGACCATCACGCCCAAGTGACCTGTGCCAGTGATCGCTGATCGATTGCCACTGAAGGATGATCAACGCTAGTTTGTGCCACCGCAGGTTGATCATTTGATGTACAGGTACGCGGGGGACGTGGTGGAGGCACCTGTCGGTGTGTTCGGCGAGACTGCCCTTGCAGCCTTTGACCTGGCCTTTTCCGTCAACGGCACGCTCGTGCGCCGATCGCTGGGGGGCAGCTGGGACATGCCGTTCGAGGCCATGGACTCGGTGCGGGAGTTCAGCTGGCACAAGGACAGTCACGGATTCGCCGGCTGGTACTACTCCTCGACGATGCGGGATCACGTGGGCTACGAATCGTGGCTGGAGAGAGACCAGCTGATCCTGCTGGACCGTGATCCACAGGTGGTCGCGATCGCCTCGCAGCCGTTCTGGCTGCACTGGCACGACGGCACACGCAAGCGTCGGCACGCTCCCGACTATTTCGTCCGGCTGTCCGACGGCCGCGGTCGCATCGTTGACGTCCGGGCCGCGGACGAGATGGATGAGGCGACGCGGGAGGCGTTCGACGCGACCGGGCATGCCTGCGGGGCCGTGGGCTGGGAGTTCGAGTGGGTCGGGCGGCCTGAGCCGGTGTTCATGGCGAATGTCCGCTGGCTGTCCCGGTATCGGCGGGCCCGCTGCGGGCGGCCGGTGCTGGTGGCGAATCGGCTGCTGGAGGTCTTCCGTGAACCGATGGGGCTCTGGGACGGCGCCGGGCTGGTCGGAGACCGTCTGCAGGTTCTGCCGGTGCTGTTCCATCTGCTGTGGTCCGGTGCCTTGAAGACGGACCTGGTGGGAGGGCTGATGGAGACCGACAGCCTGGTCTGGACGGAAGGAAACACATGGGCAGCCTGAAGCGGCCGCCGGCCTTGGCGGTCGGCCAGCGGGTCCGGTTCGAAGGCCAGATCAGGGGGGTTCTCGAGGTCACCGCACAGGCGGCGGTGCTGGAGGACACCGAGACACCGCACCGAGTGGTCGCTCTGATCGACCTGTTCGAGACGGCGGACTTCGAGATCCTTTTCCAGCCCGAACGCATGCCGCTGCCCCCGTCCGGCCTGCTGGAGACCTTCGCTCCCGACGTGATGAAGCGGGCACTTTGGTGGGAGGGGCACATTCTCGAGGTCCTGCACGGCCTGCCACCCGGCGTCGAACCCGGCACACCGCCGCGGCCGGGTTACGGGCCGGGCACGTCGGTGACCTCACGCCAGAAGACCAAGGCTGCCGAACTCGCGGCCCTCGGCCACGAGATCAAGTCCGGGGCGGTCGGACTGCGGCGACGCCGTTACACGGAGGACGGCCTGGTCGGACTGGCCAGGCTCGTGGACCACCGTTCGGTCCGCAAGCGCAAGGAGTTCGGCGACACGCCGGACGCTGTCATCGAGGCGATGCGGCAGGCAATCAAAGAGGGCGTCGAGACGTCGACACGCAACGGGGCCTACCTGATCTGGAGGACGGGGGAGATCCTCCGGGAGAACGGCGGGGACCTGGCCGAACTGCCGTCGCGGCGAACGCTCTACCGCCTGCTGGACAGGCTGGCGGCGGGCACGCACACGACCGGGTCGGCGGTCACCCGCAGGTCGAAGGCCCACGGGGCCGCTGCCCCGTTCGGAGAGCTGACGGTGTCGGCTCCGGGCGAGGTCATGCAGATCGACTCCACTCCGCTGGACGTCATGGTCCGCCTCGACGACGGAGTGGTCGGCAAGGTCGAACTGACCGGCATGATCGACGTCGCGTCCAGGACGCTGACCGCGGCGGTGCTCAGGCCCACCACGAAGTCGGTCGACGCCAGCGTGCTGCTGGCCCGGACGGTCACGCCGGAACTGATGCGGCCGGGTTGGATCGACGCACTGAAGATGTCGCGCTCGGTGCTGCCGCACCGCCGCCTGCTGACCATCGACGAACGCCTCGAGCATGCTGCGGCCAAGCCGGTGATTGTCCCGGAGATGATCGTCTGCGATCACGGCAAGGTGTTCGTCTCGCACAACTTCCGGGCTTCCTGCCGGTTCCTGGAGATCGACTTCCAGCCCACGCACAAGGGCTCGCCCTTCGAGAAGGGCCACATCGAGAAGATGCTGGGCTCCGTCGCGACGATGTTCGCCCAGTTCCTCCCCGGCTACACCGGCCGCAACACCGACCACCGAGGTCGGCACCCGGAGGAGGAGAACCTGTGGTCACTGCCTGAACTCCAGGACCTGCTGGACGAGTGGATCGTCGCGAAGTGGCAGAACCGCCCGCACGAGGGGCTGCGTGATCCCGACCACCCGGGACGCTTGTTCACCCCCAACCAGAGGTACGCCGCCCTGGTCGAGGCCTGCGGCTACGTCCCGGTCGCGCTCAGCGGCCAGGACTACATCGAGCTCCTGCCCGCGGCCTGGCGGGCCGTCAACTCCTATGGCATCCGGATCAACAACCGCACCTACGACGCCCCCGAACTCGGGCCGATGCGACGGCGAGACTCGGGCATCACCGCCAAACGCGGGCTCTGGGAGGTCCACCGTGACCCCTACGACGTCTCCCGCGTCTGGGTACGCAATCACCGCGGCAGCGGCGAATGGGTCCAGGCGACCTGGAAATACCTGAACCGGGCTCCGGTCCCCTTCGGCGACCTGGCCTGGGACCACGTCAGCCACCAACTGCCCAAAGCCACCGAGGAAGAACTCGCCGAGGCCGTCGCCGCCCTGCTTACCCGCGCACACGCCGGCCCCGACCGGCCGACGGCGAAGAAGAGCAGGAAGGCCGCAACGGCCAAGAAGGACCGCCGCGTCGCGGCCCGCACCAAGGCCACCACGCCGACGGCGGCGGCAACACCGCCACCGCCGAGCACGCAGAACGAACTCGCCCCGCATGAGTCGGCGGAGGGCGACGAAACCATGGCCGAGGTGATCCCGCTGGGGCTCTTCGACCCGCTCGAGGACCCCTGGAAGAGATCATGACGACGATGCCCGACAGTGGCCCGCACGACGACTTCGGCCAGTACCTGACCGTCCTGCCGGGCTGGCAGCAGTTTGTCGCGTCGACGACCAGCACCACGATGACCGTGCTGACGAAGAACGAGTACGACGCCCTGAGCAAAGAGGAAAAGTACGACTACGACGAGGACCGGCTCGACCACCACGCCCGTCTCCAGGTGGTCGCCACCTCCACCGTCCGCCGCACCGTCACCTGCGGACGTCGCCTGACCGTCCTCAACCGCGGTGCCATCAGCGCACGCCGCGGCTTGATCGTCACCGGTCCGGCCAACACCGGCAAGACGATCGCTCTGACCCAGCTCGGCCTGGCCCACGAACTCCAGGACCGTCGCCGGCACCCCGGCCAGGACGAGCGCATACCGGTCATCTACATCACCGTCCCGCCCGCCGCGACACCCCGCATGATCGCTGCCGAGTTCGCCCGGTTCCTCGGTCTCCCGGTCCTGCGAAGCTCCAACATCACCGACCTCACCGAAGCCGTGGTCGGCGTCTGCACCAAGGCCCGCACCGGCCTCGTCCTGGTCGACGAGATCCACAACATCTCGCTGCAGACCCGCACCGGAGCCGACGCGTCCGACACACTCAAGTACTTCTCCGAGCGGATCCCGGCGACCTTCGCCTACGCGGGCATCGACATCGAGGACAGCAGTCTCCTGACCGGAACCCGCGGCGACCAGATCGCCGCCCGCTTCACAGCAGTGGACACCCACCCCTTCCCCTACAACGCGGAATGGAAGGCCCTGGTCGCCCAGTTGGAGGCGAACCTCCTGCTGCACCAGCACAAGCCCGGCACCCTCACCCGCCTGGACCGGTTCCTGCACACCCGCACCGGCGGCATGATCGGCACTCTGTCCCACCAGCTCCGCGGGGCCGCCGTCGACGCCATCCTCACCGGCACCGAAAAGATCACCAAAGCAGGACTGCTGGCCGTCGACCTCGATATCGCCTCCCGCCGCAAGCAGCCCGGCACCGACGGATGACATCGCTGGCCTCGGACACCGATGTCGCCCGTCTTCCGTTCAAAGTCCGTCCGCAACGCGGAGAAGGAGCCGCCTCCTTCATCACACGCCTGGCCCAGGCCAACCACCTTCCTCCCGCCTACCTGCGGAAGTACCTCACCGAACCGCCCCTGCACCGCGGCAAACCGACATGGCCCCGCATCGCAGCGGCCGCTGGCCGAGACCTGACGGATCTCCAGCTGATCCTGAACACGGTCGAGTGCAAGGAATGCGGAGCCCCGATCCAGGCCAAGTCGATGTTCGGCCCCAAACCCCTGACCTGCTCAAGAGCCTGCCGCCAGAAGAGATACCGCAAGCGCTACCCGGCCAGCGAATGGCGCCGCGAACCCTGCCGGATCTGCGGAAAACTCATGAAGATGCAGATCGGGCAGCGCCGCCCACTCTGCTCATCGGCCTGTCGGCGGACCGCCTACCTCGAACGACAACAACGCAAGCAACAGGTCGCTGAGGTGTCTTCGAACACGGAGGGCGACTCACCGCCGGCCTGCCCGATCTGCGAAGGCCCCCTGGCACCGAGCACCACGAAGAGCCGACGACGCACGTGCTCGCAACGCTGCCGCCAGTCCGCCTACCGCTGGAGAACAACACCACCACGTCCACCCCGTCCACCGGCCCCGCCCCGCAAACCGGCACCGACGCCTGCCCGCACATGCGAGATCTGCGAGCAGCCCCTACCTCCTGGCCACGGACGGTCACGGCGCCGCACGTGTTCAGCCCGATGCCGTCAGCGGGCCTACCGGTCGTCCGAAGAACAACGTGCTCAGCAAGCCGCTCCGGCGACAACCCCCAGCCCCGTCCCGTTGCCTGGACCTGCGGCTTCACCCAATACGGCCGGGGCGAGGGCTGACGCCCTCGCCCCGGCCCGCAACGAACCCCTTGAAACACCGCCCTGCCCGGTCTGTTCAGGCCCTATGCCAGAAGGAAGCCGCAGGTCACAGCGCCGGACATGCTCCCAGCGCTGCCGCCAGAAGGCATATCGACGGCGGAAGGCGACGCAGCCCCGATAGAAGATCGTCGCCGCTGTCCCGTCTTATCGAAGGTTGGGCGGTCTCAACGCGTCTACGCGCGGTGGGTGTCGGCCGCCGCCTGGATGCGGGCGTGATACTGCTGCCACTTGGCATCGTCGCCGAAGCCATCGTGATCTGGTCCGGCTTTGCCGTCGATGAGCTCTCGCAGGACATCGGCGTGGCCAGCATGCTGGGCAGTCTCGGAGACCATGCGGACGAGCAGCACGCCCAAGGTGGTGGCCCGGCGGTCTTCGGGCCAGTGCGGCACCTGGCCCGGGGTTTCGAGTGCGAGATCCGCGATGGTCCGGTCGGCATGCGCGCAGGCACGTTGATAGAGCCCGACGATGTACTTGCTGGACTCATCGGGCCTGGCCCACATATCTGCGCCTTCCCAGATTGAACCGTCCTCGACCCAGGCCAGCGGCTCTGGTGCCGGGCGGTCGAACGATTCGCCGAGATATCCGTACTCAAGGCCTGCCAGATGCTTGACCAAGCCCAGCAGGTTTGTGGCGGTGGGCGTCATGGGCCGGCGCATGTCGTATTCGGTGAGTCCCTCCAGCTTGGAGAGCAGGCCGGCCCGTCCTGCCTGCAGCTTGCGGTGCAACTCCGCTTTGAGATCGGTCACGTGGTCCTCCTTCAAGGATGCGGCCACCCAACCACGTGGCTCTGACAAGAAGCCGGCGATGCGCCCGAGGCTGACGACGGCCGACACTCACCGCCAGCGGTCATCCTCCACTGTCACAAACCCATAAGCGGTCAGCTCTAACTGGCACAGAAGTTAGTCGGTCGCCCTTCGCTGGCAATCAATCAACGTTCACTGGCACAGGTCACCAAGCCCATATCGGCGGGGCCTTGCCATGCGATACCTTCCGATATATCGTTGAGGCATCGCGACAGATCAACGACAGGAGTCGCGACACGAACAGCTCGGAAGACACATGAGAGAGGAGCGCAGTCATGCGTTCACATGGACACGACCACGGACACGAGCACGGATACGGCGCGGGACGTCGAGGCCCCGGTAGGGGTGACTTCGACGGTGGGCGCCCCGCCTTCGGGCCGTTCGGCCCGCCTTTCGGCGGTGGCGGCCCCTTCGGAGGCGGCGGACGCGGCAGGGGTGGCGGCCGAGGGAGGGCCAGGCGCGGCGACGTACGCGCGTCCATCCTCGCGCTGCTCAAGGACCGCTCGATGCACGGCTACGAGATGATCCAGGAGATCGGCGACCGCAGCGGCGGGGCCTGGCGGCCCAGCCCCGGATCGGTCTACCCCACCCTCCAACTGCTGGAGGACGAAGGACTCATCGTCAGCGTGAGCGAGGGCGGCAAGAAGCTGTTCACGCTCACCGAGACGGGGCGCACGGAGGCCGAGTCCGGCCCCGAGGCGCCCTGGGAGGACGCCGGGCGCGGCGTCGACTGGGAGGGCATGAACGAGATCCGGCAGGCCGGCTTCGGTCTGATGGAGGCGTTCGGTCAGGTCTGGAAGACCGGATCGGCCGACCAGCGGGAGAAGGCGCTCGCCGTGATCAACGAGAGCCGTAAGAAGCTCTACCTGATCCTGGCGGACGAGAGCTGAGCCGTGCCGTACGGACAGCGGCAGGGCAGGGGCCCGCAGCGCATCACCGGAACCGGGGTCGCTGCGGGCCCCGCCCGTACGAGGGGCCCGTATGAGGGTGCGGTCTCATCCCGGAGGATGAGGGACCACTCCCGCCGCCCACCTTTCGCGGGATGTGCGGATGGGCCGTCCAGGCGACGATTCCGGCCGCGGGAAATGGTGGAGTAAGAGGGTGCACCACCGGACGACATGGACACCCGTACAACCCCCGCCCAGCCCCACCGCCGACACGACGCGGCTCACCGCCGAGCTGGCCGTGGTGGCGTCCGGTGCCCGCAGGCGCGCTGTCCGGGACGGCGACCGGCAGACCGACACGGCCCATCTCCTGCACTCCCTCGTGGAGTCCGACCCCGAGGTCAGGGAGATGTTCGACGGCGGCCCCCAGCTGGCCAGGGTCCTCGGCTACCTCGTGCAGCGCAGCATCGGGTACGGGCTGCGCTGGCAGGGCACCCGTGAGGACTCGGGAGCGTTCCCCGCGCTCCCGGAGCCAGGCGCGGGAACCTGGTCGCCCTCGGCCGCCGCCGCACTCGACCGCGCCGTCCGCGGCGCGGCGCTCCGCGGGGAGCCCCGTGCCGGTGGCCTCGATCTGCTCGCGGCCCTGGTCGCGGACCCACGCTGCCGTGCCGTCGAGGTCCTGGAGCGGGCGGGCGCCGACGCTGCCAGGGTCGCGCTCCGGGCGGCGGGACGTCTCGCCGAGGCCCGCCGTGCCGGATGACCCCGGGCGTGACCGCGCGACAGGCGCGACGGGGGTGACGCTGCTGACGCCGACTGCCATGATGTGCCGATGCACGCGACTCACGGCAGAAGTGCCGGACTGGGCCTCGCCCTTGCCTCGGCGTTCGCATTCGGTGGTTCGGGGGTCGCGGCCAAACCGCTGATCGAGGCGGGTCTTGATCCGCTGCACGTGGTGTGGCTCCGAGTGGCCGGCGCCGCCCTGATCATGCTGCCGGTCGCCTGGCGGCACCGGGGCCTGGTGCGGGAACGGCCCGCCCTGCTGGCCGGATTCGGGCTGTTCGCCGTCGCGGGGGTGCAGGCCTGCTACTTCGCCGCGATCTCCCGCATCCCCGTCGGGGTCGCCCTCCTCGTCGAATACCTCGCTCCGGCCCTGGTGCTGGGCTGGGTGCGCTTCGTGCAGCGCAGGCCCGTCACGCGGGCCGCAGCCGCCGGGGTGGTCCTGGCGGTCGGCGGACTCGCCTGCGTCGTCGAGGTGTGGGCGGGGCTGAGCTTCGACGCCCTCGGACTCCTGCTCGCTCTCGGCGCGGCCTGCTGCCAGGTCGGCTATTTCGTCCTGTCCGACCAGGGAAGCCAGGGCGGGACCGGTGAGCGGGCGGAGCCCCCGCATCCGGTCGGCGTGATCGCGTACGGGCTGCTCGTCGGGGCGGTGATCCTCACCGTCGTGGCCAGACCCTGGGGCATGGACTGGGGCACCCTCGGCGCGAATGCCGTCATGAACGGCCACGATGTGCCGGCCTGGCTGCTGCTCGGCTGGATCGTGCTGCTGGCCACCGTCCTGGCCTACGTGACCGGTGTGGTGTCCGTGCGGCTGCTGTCCCCGCAGGTGGCGGGCGTCGTCGCGTGCCTGGAAGCGGTGATCGCGACCGTGCTCGCCTGGGTGCTGCTCGGCGAACACCTCTCCGCCCCCCAACTCGTGGGCGGAGCGGTGGTGCTGGCCGGGGCGTTCATCGCGCAGTCGTCCGCACCCAGGCCGCCGTCCGGGCCGGTGGCGGCCGGTCCCGGCGCACCGGGGCTCGCGGTGCACGGCGGCGCGGACGGCGATGCTTCCAGCGGGGCCGGAGGCTTGTCCGGGCGCCGGAGCACGCCGTAGGGTGCCGATCATGAGGCTCACCGTCCTTCCGCCGCCCGCTTCCTAGTCCGCGGCGGCCACTCCTGACGAAGACCGGGCCCGGGTACGCCCCGGGCGGTCCGTCGCTGCCCGCACGCGGAGCCGAGCGACCACCACCCCCTCTTCGTGCGGAGAACTCTCGTGTCCCACCCTGCTTTCGGCCTGCCCGTCGGGCGGAGCCTCTTCTATCTCGTCGTCGCCGGTATCGCCTGGGGGACGGCGGGCGCCGCCGCCTCGCTGCTGTACCGGGACAGTGATATCGGCCCGTTGTCCCTGTCCTTCTGGCGGTGCGCGGGCGGACTGGTGCTGCTGGCCGCGGTGCTCGTGGTGCGCCCGCGCCGTCCTCGCGCCCAGGCCGAGTCCGGCCGTCGGCGGCTGCTGCGCATCCTGGGGACCGGTCTCGGGCTCACCGTGTTCCAGAGCGCCTACTTCGCCGCGGTCGAGGCGACCGGACTGGCCGTCGGAACCGTCATCACCCTGGGGGCCGGGCCCGTCCTCATCGCGGTGGGGGCGCGGCTGATCCTGGGGGAGCGCCTGGGCCGGGGCGGGATTGTCGCCGTGGCCGGTGCGCTCGCCGGGCTCGCGGTGCTGGTCCTCGGCGGTGAGACGGCGGACGTACGGCCCACGGGTGTGCTGCTGGCGCTGCTGTCCGCCTCGGGCTACGCGGCGATCACCCTGCTCACCCGGTGGCTGGGCCGCGACGGTTCGTCCGGTGACGCCCTCGCCACCAGCGCCTGGGCCTTCGGTATCGGTGCGGTCGGGCTGCTGCCCCTGGCGTCGGCCGAAGGGCTCGTGCCGCACACCGCCGCGCCGGGGCAGGTGCTGTGGCTGATGGTCTACGTGGCGGCGGTGCCGACCGCCCTCGCCTACGCCCTCTACTTCACCGGGGCCGCCGTCGTCCGGTCGGCGACCGTCTCCGTGATCATGCTGCTGGAGCCGGTGAGCGCGGCGTTGATCGCGGTGACCGTGCTGGGGGAGCGGCTCACCGCCGCCACGGTCACCGGCACGCTGCTGCTGCTCGCCGCGGTGGCGGGGCTGGCCTTCGCCGAGACGCGGGACGCGGCGAAGGCCGGCCGGAGCCGGCCCGCCGTGCCGGCCTGACGCGGGGCCGGGCCGAAGGTACGTCGGCACCGGGTGAGGCAGTCCGCGCGGTCAGACGGTCCGCGCGGTCAGATAGTCCGGCGCGCGGACGGCCGGGTCCAGGTCGTCGGCCGGCACCGGCGCACCGTACCCGCGGGCCAGCGGGACCACGCCCGCCCAGTACGGCAACGACAGGTCCCCCGGCTCGTCGTTGGGTCCGCCGGTGCGCACCTTCGCGGAGAGCTCGTCGAGATCGAGGCGGACGACGGCGGTGGCGGCGAGCTCCTTCGCGTCGGCCGGGCGGGAGTCCTTGGAACGGCCGGGTACGGCCTGGTCGACGATGGCGTCGAGCGCGAGGCGCCGCTCCCCGGGGTCCGTCACTGTGACCGCGGTGCCGTGGACCACCACCGAGCGGTAGTTGATCGAGTGGTGGAAGGCGGAACGGGCCAGCACCAGACCGTCGACGTGGGTGACCGTCAGGCACACCGGCAGACCCGGGTCCGCGGCCCCCGTCTCGCGCAGCGGACGGGAGCCGGTGGACCCGTGCACGTACAGCCGCTCGCCGACCCGTGCGAAGAGCGTGGGCAGGACGACCGGCGCACCGTCGCGCACGAAGCCCAGATGGCAGACGTATGCCTCGTCGAGTATCGAGTGGACCAGCTCCCTGTCGTACGACGCGCGCGCACGGCCCCGGGTCGGGGCCGTGCGCGCGGTCGGCGTGTAGGAAGCGGTGGTCTCCTGAGCCCTGTCCTCGGGCGGTGCGGTCTCCGGCATGTACCTACTCCATTGCACTAGTGCATAATGTCTTTTGTGCTAGGAGAGTACTGGATCAGTGGGCGCCGCGCATCGGAGATTGCCGCGAGTGTCGAGAGCGGGGTCGGCTCGGGCGCGCTGCCGCCCGGCCAAGTCCTGCCCCCCATGCGGGAGTTGGCGGTGCGGCTGGGCGTCAACCCGAACACGGTGGCCGCCGCCTACCGCACGCTCCGGGAACGCGGTGTCATCGAGACCGCGGGGCGCCGGGGGAGCCGGGTGCGCCCCCGCCCCGCGGGGACGGCGCGCGGCTCGCTGCGTGTCGAGGCGCCCCCGGGGGTGCGCGACCTCGGCGAGGGCAACCCGGACTTCGCGCTGCTGCCCCCTCTCGGTGAGGCGCTGGCCGCGGCCGCGCAGGAGTACGCGCGCCGGCCCGGCCGGTACGGCGAGGAGGCGGTGCTGCCCGAACTCGCCAGGTTCGCCCGGGCGGAGCTGGACGCCGACGGGGTCCCCGCCGGGCCGGTGGCCGTGACGTCCGGCTCGCTCGACGCGATCGAGCGGGTGCTCGCGGCCCACCTCAAGCCGGGTGACGTGGTCGCCGTGGAGGACCCGGGGTGGGGAGCCCTGCTGGACCTCGTCCCCGCGCTCGGCCTGCGTGCCGCCCCCGTCGCGCTCGACGAGGACGGCCCGCTGCCCGCCGAGGTGGAACGTGTCCTGCGCGCCGGGGCCAAGGCGCTGGTGGTCACCGACCGGGCGCAGAACCCGACGGGGGCGGTCGTGGGAGCGGACCGGGCGGCGGAACTGCGATCGGTGCTCGCCCGGTATCCCGGCACCCTCCTCGTCGAGGACGACCACGGCCACGGCATCGTCGACCTCCCGCTGCACCCTCTCGCCGGTGTCACCGAGCACTGGACGCTCGTACGGTCCGCCGCCAAGGCGTACGGTCCCGATCTGCGGCTCGCCGTGCTCACCGGGGACGCGCTGACCATGGACAGGGTGACGGGGCGTCTGCGGCTCGGGCCCGGCTGGGTCAGCCGGCTGCTCCAGCGGACCGTGGTGCACCTGTGGACCTCGGGGGCCGTCGATCCGAGGGTGGTCGCACGGTCCTACGGGGAGCGGCGGGAAGCGCTGGTGGCCGCGCTGGCCGAGCGGGGGGTGGCGGCGTACGGCCGCAGCGGCATGAACGTCTGGGTGCCCGTCAGCGACGAGACGGGTGCCGTGACCAGGCTGCTGCGCGCGGGATGGGCGGTGGCCCCGGGGGCTCGCTTCCGGACCGATTCGCCACAGGCGGTGCGCCTGACGGTGTCTCCGCTGACGGCCGCCGACATCGAGCCGCTGGCGGACGCGGTGGCGGCCGCGGCGGGGCCGGTCCGTCCCGTCAGTTACGGCTGACCGGGCGGGGTGCCCGCGCCGCCTTCCGGTGGCCACGGCTCTGGGTCAGGGCGGCGCCGGCGAGGACCACGAGGGCGCCGGCCGGGGTGTTCCAGCTCAGCTGCTCGCCGAGCACGGCCACACCGGCGGCGGTGGCGATGACCGGGATGAAGTAGGTCACCATCTGCGCCGTCGTGGGGCCGACCTCCTGGACGAGGCCGTACTGGAGCAGGACGGCGAGCCCGGTGCCCAGTGCACCCAGCGCCACGACCGCGAGCGTCGGCAGAAGCGGGAAGCGGGTCGGCATCGAGGTGAACACCGGTGTGATCACAGCCAGTTGCACCGTACCGAGAAACAGTTGGCTGCCCGTCAGAGCGAGGGCGGAGGGACCGGTTCCCGCCAGGGTGCGGCGGACGTAGATCCAGCCGACGGGGTAGCTCAGGGACGCCAGCAGCGCCATCGCCGTACCGCCGAAGTCCAGACCCGAGAAGCCCTGCCAGGCCCCCAGCACCGTCAGGACACCGAGGAAGCCGAGGCCCAGCCCGGCGACCCGGCGGCGGGTCGGCCTGTCCTCGGAGAGCGCGACCATCGAGAGGGCCATGCCCCAGAGCGGTGAGGTCGCGTTGCAGATCCCGGCCAGGGTGGACGGGATGGTCAGCTCGGCGTACGCGAACAGCGAGAACGGCAACGCGTTGAGGAGGAACGCGGCGACGAGGAGGTGGCCCCACGTCCGGGCGGAGCGCGGCACCCGCTCACGGCGCACCGCCATGGCGGCGGCGAGGACCGCCGCCCCGAACAGCAGCCGGCCGAGGGTGACCTGGAAGGGCGCGTACCCGTCGGTGCCGACCTTGATGAGCAGGAAGCTGAACCCCCAGATGAGCGACAGCGCCACGAAGCGCAGCCGCCAGTCGACCGACCGGCGGGAGTCCGGCACCGCGGGCGCGGCATCGGCGGGCGCGGACACGGCGGGGGCCGGGGTGAGGGGTGGGCGGGGTGCGGTCGGTGGCGCCGTAGGGGTGCTCATGGTTCAACGATGACGGGCACCTCTTCGTAGGACAAGTGAGACCTTGTCGGTGTGACTGTGTAGCATCGCTTACATGTTGAACCTGGAGCGCCTGCGGACGCTGGACGCCCTCGCCCGGCACGGCTCGGTGAGCGGCGCCGCCGACGGTCTGCACGTCACCACGTCCGCGGTCTCCCAGCAGATGTCCAAGCTGGAGCGCGAGGTGGGTCAGCGGCTGCTCGCCCGGAACGGCCGGGGGGTCCGCCTCACCGATGCCGGCCGGCTGCTCGCCGACCATGCCGCCAGAATCCTCTCGCAGGTGGAGCTGGCCCAGTCCGACATCGAGGCGCAGCGCGGCGAGGTGGTGGGCGAGGTCAGGCTCGCGGCCTTCCCGACCGCCGCCCGCGGGCTCTTCCCGGCGGCTCTCACCACGCTGCGTGCCGATCACCCCGAACTCACGTTGCGTACGACGGAGCTGGAGCCCGAGGCGGGGATCCGAGCGGTGCTCCGGGGGGACGTCGACCTCGCCGTGGTGCTCGACTGGAGCAACAAGCGGCTGCCGGTCCCCGGAGGTCTGACCAAGGCCGAACTCCTGGAAGACGCACCGGACATCGCCATGCCGGCCGACCACCCGCTCGCGGAGCGCGCGGAGGTCGGGCTGGAGGACTTCGCCGACGACGACTGGGTGTCGTGGCCGGAGGGCGAGTTCTGCCACGACTGGCTGATGTTCACTCTGCGTTCCAAGGGGATCGAGCCGCGCATCGCCCATCTCGCGGGCGAGCATCACACCCAACTCGCCCTCATCGCCGCCGGGTTCGGTGTCTGTGTCGCACCCCGGCTGGGGCGCGGGCCGGTCCCGGAAGGGCTGCGGCTGGTGCCCGTGCGGCAGACGATGCGTCGGCACGTCCACGCGGTGTGGCGCACGGACGCGGACCGGCGGCCCTCGATCAGGGCGGCGGTATCGGCTCTGCGCGCCGCGGGCCGGGCGCTGCACGAACCCGCCCCGGCGGGGGCCCCGGACGGCTCCGGGGAACGTGCGGAACTCCCCTGAGACGTCGTCGGCGGGCATTTCGCGGATGAGGCGGGCGGATCCCGGAGGGGCCCCGCGCCGCCGCCCGCCGGTGTTCAGTCCAGGTCGGACAGGTCGAGGACGTAGCGGTAGTGGGCCTCGTTGCGCCGGAGGCCGTCGAGGGCGTCGTTCACCCGTGCCGAGGGGAGCAGTTCGATGTCGGCGGTGATGCCGTGCTCGGCGCAGAAGTCCAGCAGCGCGGCGGTCGCGGGGCTGCCGCCGCTGCCGGCGGAGCTGAGCTTCTTGCGGCCCACCAGCAGATCGAGGGCCTCCACGGTGACGGGCCCGAGGTGCCCGAGGAGGCTGAGGGTGCCGTCCATGGCGACCAGTGACAGGTAGGGGCCGAGGTCGTGCGGTGCGGAGATCGTGTCGATGAGGACGTCGAAGCGGCCCCGCGCCTCGGCCATCCGCTCCGGGTCCGACGACACGACGAACCCGTGCGCGCCGAGGCGGCGCGCGTCCTCCGCCTTGCCGGGTGAACGGCTCAGCACCGTCGTCCGGGCGCCGAGCGCCACCGCGAGTTTGACCGCGAGATGGCCCAGGCCGCCCAGTCCCGCCACGGCCACCCGCGTCCCGGGCCCGACGCCGAGAGCGCGCAGCGGCTCCCAGACGGTGACGCCCGCGCAGAGCAGCGGGGCGGCGGCCGCCGGGTCCAGGCCCTCGGGCAGCCGGTAGGCGAACCGGTCGCGGACGACGTACTCGCGGGAGAACGCGCCCTGGGTCGGCGTCCCGTCGTGGCGGTCGGTGCCGCCGTAGGTGAGGGTCGGGAAGGAGTGGCAGAAGTTCTCCTGGCCGGCCCGGCACATGGCACACGTGCCGCAGGAGTCGACGATGTTGCCCACCGCCACCGGGTCCCCGGCGGTGAAGCGGGTGACCTCGGACCCGGTCGCGGTCACCACTCCCGTGAACTCGTGTCCCGGCACCAGTGGCTCGTCGGCCGCGCCGTCCCGGCTCTCGACGGCGTGCAGGTCGGTGTGGCAGACGCCGCAGTAGTCCACGCGGACGGCCACGTCGTCGGCGCGCAGGTCACGCCGTCGCAGCGGGGCCCGCCGGAGCGCGCGGCCGGAGCCCGTCGCCTGCCATCCCACAGTGGTCCTCATGTCGACTCCTCCCAGACAGACTGTTCGGTCTGTCGGAGGGTAGGCTCCGAGACCCGGACAGGCAAACCAACTGTTCTGTTTGATAGCGTGCGGACATGACCGAGGAGCCTCTGACCGCCCGCGGAGCGGCCACCTACCGGCGGATGATCGAGGTGGCGACGCGGGAGTTCGCGGAGCACGGGATCGCCGGTGCCCGCGTCGAGCGGATCGTGGCCGGCGCCCGGACCAACAAGGCGCAGCTCTACGCCTACTTCGGGAGCAAGGAAGGCCTTTTCGACGCCATCTTCTTCGGCTCCCTCGAACGGATCGTCAACGTCGCCCCGATCGACGCCACCGACCTCGCGGACTGGGCCGTGCGCCTGTACGACGAGTACCTGCGCCGGCCGGACCTCATCCGGCTGGCCACCTGGGCACGCCTGGAGCGGCGCCCGGCAGGCCACCTGGTGGACGATCCGGACCGTCTCGACGACGTCAAACTGCGCGCGATCGCCGAGGCGCAGGCCGCCGGGCTGGTCCGCGCGGGTGACCCGTTCGATCTGATGGCCCTGGTGATCGCCATGTCCATGGCCTGGTCGCCGGTCAGCAACGTCTACGCCGCCACCGCCGACGAGCCCGCGGAACTGCACGAGAGGCGCCGCGCCCTGCTCCGTGACGGCGTCCGCCGCGCCGTGGCGCCCGACTGAGACACCAGGGCGAACGAGATCACGGCGCGGGGGACGGCGCCACATGGGTGATCGCGAGGATGCCCTGGTCGTCCTTGGGCCGCCCGTGGCTGTGGCGCTCCACGTCCTCCGCGAGGAGCCGCAGCAGCTCGGCGGGGCCCGAGGGGCGGCGGGCGAGGAGCGACAGCCTCTGCTCGGGCTGGTAGAAGCGTCCCAGGGGGTCCCGCGCCTCCGTGACCCCGTCGGTGATGCACAGCAGGGTCGAGCCGGGCGGGAAGGCGAACCGGTCGATGGGCGCGGGTACGACGCCGAGGACCGTCATCCCCAGGGGCGGCGCCTCCTGGGAGGGGTCGAGCGACCGCACCCGCCCCGTGCGGTCGAGGAGCAGCGGTGCCGGGTGCCCGCGGTTGAGCAGGGCCACGGTGTGCGTCACGGGATCGAACTCCACCAGGAGTGCGGTGGTGAAGCCCTCCGACTGCTCCAGACCGGCCCGGCGCTCACCCTCGCGTTCCAGGTGGCGGTCGAGCCAGCCGGCCAGCTCCGTCACGTCCTCGGCGTAGTCGGCGTAGGAGTGGAAGGCGCCCACCATCACGGAGGCCGCCTGGACCGCGGCCATTCCCTTGCCCCGCACGTCGCCGAGGATGGCGCGCGTGCCACGGGCCGTCTCCCGTACCGCGTAGAAGTCGCCGCCGATCAGGGCTTCGTCCTCGGCCGCGATGTACGACGCCGCGATCTCCAGGGCGCCGATGCGGGCCGGAGGGGTCGGCAGGACGGCCTTCTGGGCGACCTCGGCGACACGCTCGGCCCGTCGGGCGCCCTCCTCGCGGCGCCGCAGCATGCGGTGGAGGCCGACGGCCAGCACGGTCACCGCGGCGAGCGTCAGCTGGTTGGCGATCCCGAGCCGCCATCCGAACGTGTGGTCGACGCCGGCGAGAAAGACGTGGACGACCATCGCGGCCAGGCCGACACCGACGATGGTGCGGGTGCGGCTCAGCGGTGCGGCCGTCACCGGCGCGGCGGCCAGCAGGGGGGCGGTGCTGACGTCCGTCGGTGTCGCGAGGTCGGCGACCACGGCAATCACGATGATTGCCCACGGGATCATCTCTACGCCGCGCCGCCAAGACATATGGGACATGATGCCCGCATGCCACCGTCGGTGACAGTCGTCCTGCCGGGTGTCGCCGTTCTGCCGCCGTCGCGGCGCGGAGGCTCGGGCCCTCCCGCTCCGTCCTCTCTCCTTCGCTCTCCTCCGCCGGTGCGGTCGGCCGTGGGCGGCCGCAGGGGTGACGGCCGGCCCTCGGGCATGCGGCACCGACGGGCGGTGCCGGGTGGACGGCGCGGGCCGTCAGGTCCCGTCGGCCCGCTCGGCGAGGTGGGCGTCCAGGGCGGCGTTCAGATCGGACACGAAGGACTCGAACCGGTCCAGGAGCTCCGGGGGGTAGGGGGTCATCGAGGCGTCCAGCCGGCGGGCGAGCGGGCCGAAGAACTCGTCGGCCCGCTCCTGGATGTGCGCGCCGCTGCGCAGGGTGACGACCCGCCGGTCGGAGTGCTCGCGGGTGCGGGTGATGTGCCCTGCCGCTTCCAGGCGGTTCAGGAGCGCGGTTGTGGCTCCCGTGGACAGCGAGATGCGCTCGCTCAGCCGGGCAGGTGAGAGCGGGGTTCCCCGCTCCTCCGCCGCGGCGATCTCCAGCGCCGCGGTCGCGTCCGTGGAGTGCAGGCCCAGCCAGGCGGCGAAGCGCCGCCCGAGCTCGGCGTAGTGGCCGCCGTAGATCCTCAGTCCTTCGATCAGCCGCTCGCGCTGCGCCGTCACGTCACCGCGCATCGGTTCCTCCATGGAGGCACGCCACCTTCCGCTCTGTCGCTCGGCCCCGCGTCGGTGGCCCGCTTTGACAACCTACCGTCGCCAATTTACCTTCACCGTGGAATTACTTCACCATGGAGGTACCGAGATGCGCGACCCTTCCCCCGCCACCGACGGGACAGATACGCCCTACCGGTGGCGATGGCTGATCCTGGTGGTCATGCTCGTCGCGGAGATCATGGATCTTCTGGACGCCTCGATCGTCAACGTCGCCGGACCGGCCCTGGAGGAGTCCCTCGGCGCGGGCCCGGTGGGCCTCCAGTGGGTGATCGGCGGTTACGCCCTCACCCTGGGGGCCGGGCTCGTGCTCGGCGGCCGGCTCGGTGACCGCTACGGACGCCGCCGCATGTTCCTGCTCGGGCTGTCCGCCTTCACGGCGTCCTCGCTGCTGTGCGCGCTCGCACCGGACATCGGGTCCCTGATCGCCTTCCGGCTGGTCCAGGGCACGGCCGGGGCCATGCTCCTGCCCCAGGGCCTCGGACTGCTGCGGGAGAACTTCTCCGGGCCCGAGCTCACCAAGGTCTTCGGGATCTTCGGCCCCGTCCTCGGTCTGGGCGGCATCATCGGCCCGGTCCTGGGCGGCGGCCTGATCCAGGGGGACATCTTCGGACTCGGATGGCGGTCGGTCTTCCTCGTCAACCTGCCCATCGGGATCGCCGCCCTGGCGGTCGCCGCACGGTTCGTCCCGAAGAAGTCCGGCGACCGCACGGTGCGGGTCGACATGACCGGGGCGGCCCTCGTCGCGGTGTCCTGTGCCCTGCTGGTCCTGCCGCTGAACCAGGGGCAGGAGGACGGGTGGCCGCTGTGGACCTGGCTGTCCATGGCCGCGTCCGCGCTCGGGTTCGCCGGGTTCGCGCTCCAGCAGCGCCGTACGGCCGCGGCGGGCCGTGAGCCGCTGGTGACCCCCGCGCTGCTGCGCAAGCCCGCCTTCACCGTGGGGCTCGGCGGCATCGCCCTGTTCTTCGCCGGGCTCGTCGGCACCCAGCTCGTGCTGACCCTCTACCTCCAGATCGGGCGCCAGTTCACCGCCGGGGAGGCCGGTCTGGGCAATCTGCCCCTCGCCCTCGGTACCGCGATCGGCGGAGCGGTCAGCGGTGCCGTGCTCGCCGACAGGATCGGCCGCAAGGTGCTCCAGATCGGCCCGCTCGTGCAGCTCGCGGGCGCGGTCCTCCTCTGGTTCGAACTCGACGGTCTGGCTACCGCGTCCTTCTCGGTCCGGGACATCGCCCCGGGCGTCACCGTCGCCGGTATCGGAGCGGGCATGGTCATCGCCGCCCTGTTCAGCTTCGTCCTGGCGGCCGTCGACGACGACGAGATCGGCTCCGCCTCCGGTGTCCTGTCGGCCGTGCAGTCCGTCGGCGGCTCCATCGGTGTCGCCGTCTTCGGTTCGGTGTTCTTCGCCCAGGCCACGTCCGGCGACTTCACCGGCGGCTTCCATCGGGCCCTCGTCGTCCAGGCGTGCCTGCTGGTCGCGTTCCTCGCCATCACCCTCCTGCTGCCGAAGAGGGGCCGGCCCGAGGACGAACAGCACGGCCTCTCCACCGACGCCCCCGCCGGCACGGAGCGCGCCGTCGTGTGACCTCTGCCGGTCACACGACGGCGCGCGGCGACCGGCCGCCGGGGAAGCGTCAGGAGGGTTCCGGAACCGGCGGGGCGCTGGGGTGCGGTACGCCGGTGCGCGGCCCGGGCGCGTACTGGGCGGCCTGGGTGTCGAACATCGCGGCGTAGCGGCCGCGGGCGGCCATGAGCGTGTCATGGCTGCCCTGTTCGGCGAGACGGCCCCGGTCGAGGACGTAGATGGTGTCTGCGTGGCGGACGCCGGACATGCGGTGGGTGACCAGCACGACCGCCCGGTGCGGGCCGGCCAGCCGGCGGATGGCGTCGAAGGCGGCGATCTCGGCCTCCGGGTCGAGGGCCGAGGTGGGTTCGTCGACGATCAGCACACTGTCCGCGGCGCAGGTCTCGGTACGCCAGTGCGTACGGGCCAGGCCGATCTTCTGCCATTCGCCGCCGGAGAGTTCACTGGCCCCGCGGAACATACGGGCCAGCAGCGTCCGCAGACCGTGGGGGAGCTTCGCGACGACCGGGGCGGCCCCCGCGTAGTCGACGGAGGGCTGGAGCTCCGCGTCCGCCGCCTTTGTCGCGGGGCGGCCGATACGGATGTTGAGTGCGGCGGTCACCGGCCAGCGCTGGAAGTCCTGGGTCAGCAGGGAGACGCGGTCGAAGACCTGCGAGCGGTCGAGGCCGGTCAGGTCCACCCCGCCCCAGCGCACGCTGCCGCCCTGCGGCAGCAGCAGACCGGCGAGAACCTTCATCAGCGTGCTCTTGCCCGAGCCGTTCTCACCCACCACTGCGGTCACCGACCCCATGGGCAGCACGAGCGAGACCCCGTCCAGGGCGGGCTCGTCACGGTCGGGATAGCGGTAGGTGACCCCGTCGAGGACCACCCCGTCCAGCCGTTCCGGCAGGTCCTGTCCGGCGGTGGGGATGCCCCGACGGGCCGCCTCCACCAGGAACCGGTCGTGGTCCTGCACGTAGAGGCTCTCCTCGTGCAGCTGGTTGACGTTCATCACCAGGGCGCCCAGGCTCGCCGAGCCCGTTCGCACGGCGATCACCGCGGTCCCGGCCACCGCCAGCCCCATGTGCCCGGACAGGATCAGCCCCAGCATCACGCCGTAGGTGCCGGCCATCGCCAGGCCGGACAGCCCGGCCGCCATCAGCTCCGTCAGCGCCTTGCCGTCGGCGAGCCGCTTCTGCTCGGCCTCCGCGCTCTCCGCCATGCCTCGGTACTTCTCCAGGAGGTACGTCCCCACCCCGTGGATCCGTACCTCCTGGGCCGCGTCACGCTCGGTCAGCAGATTGCCGATCAGGCGGCCGGCCCGTACGTGCTCGACCCAGTTCATCACCGACACGTACCGCTCCTGCGCCACCCGCATCGCGCCCCAGCCGCGCGGAGCCGCGATCAGCAGCAGCATGGGCAGCAGGGCCGGGTGCAGGACGGTCAGGATGCCGGCCGTCGCGACCAGGGAGATCGTGCCGTTCAGCGCGGCGACGCAGGCACCGATCATGCGCCGGGCGGAGGCGGCCCCGTACTGGGCCACGTCGATCAGGCGGCGGAACTCCGGGTCCTCGATGGCCTCCAGCTCGACGGCGGTGGCCGCTTCCAGGTACTCCGTCGTCGCGATCCGCTCCACCAGGGGTTCCAGGCGTCCGGCGCGGGACGTCGACAGCCCGGCGAGGCCGGCGTTCACCACCGCGACCAACGCGCCCGCGACCAGTGCGGGCAGGGCGGCGTGCAGCCGGTCGACGGGCTCGCCGCCGCCGAGCAGGGCGTGCATCACGGCGTTGACCGCCAGCAGACCGACCGCCGCCGCGATGCCCTGGCCGACCTCGCTCGCGGCCACGACGAGCAGGGCCGGCCGATCGGCCGCCCAGGCCCGGCGCAGTGTCCCGCCGACCAGCCGGGGCATGGCCCGGATCGCCGAGAGCATCGTCAGATCGAGCCAGGCGCGTTCGTGCTCGGCCCATCCCGCGTCGTAGCGCAACGGCCCGCCGAACAACTCCCGCTCGGCATCGGAGACCGCCGGCTCGGCCATCCGGACCCGTCCCAAGAACCTCTTCACTCGCTGCCTCCCCGCACCCGGTCCGCTCCATGGTGTGCCCGCCCGGCCGGCCGCCGGTATGGGTCGACCTCGCTTCCTGTGAGGGCACTTGGTCATGCCATGAGCACCAACGACGGGGCCGGGTGTTCGCACGCGTGTGTTTCGGACGCGGCGGGATCGCGGTGGACGTGGGAAGCAACGTATGAGGGATGCACCGACCCGTGTGCGGGACGGGGGCGGACCGCGGCCACGGTGGCCGGAACACGGAGACCGGTATGCCTGACCGCTCCGTGGGGACAGCCCTCGGGCGTGGTTGTGCAGCTGCCCGCCCTCGCCCGGTGGTGGCGGGCGAACGGTCGCCGTGGCCGCCGTCGTCGAGGTACCGGGGGAGCGGTGCGCCCTGCCCCGCCATCCGGGGGAGTCGTCGTCTGCCTGCCCCCGATCCGGGTAGACGGCCCCAGTGAACTCACCCCGCACGCGCTCGGACGCGCCGGACTCCGCGACGCCCCTCAAGAAGACCCTGACGACTCCGCTGCTCTACTTCTTCATCCTCGGAGACGTGCTCGGCGCGGGTGTCTACGTGCTGGTGGGCGAGGTCGCGGGCAAAGCGGGGGGAGCCGTCTGGGCGCCTCTCCTCGCCGCGCTCTGCCTCGCGCTGCTCACCGCGGCCTCGTACGCCGAACTGGCCACCAAGTACCCGCGCGCCGGCGGCGCCTCCCACTACGCGACCCTGGCGTACGGGCCGTTCACCGGCTTCATCGCCGGCTACTGCATGCTCACCGCCGGCATCGTCTCGGTCGCCGCGCTCACCCGTGGCTTCGCCGGCGACTATCTGACCGAGTTCGTCACCCTCCCCGTCGCCCTCGTCGCGGTCGTCTTCCTCGCGGCCCTCGCGCTGCTCAACGCGCGGGGCATCCGGGAGTCGACCCGGGCCAACGTGGTCGCCACGCTCATCGAGGTGGGCGGGCTCGTCCTGGTCGTCGCGCTCGGTGCCTGGATCATCCTGCGCGGCGACGCGGACCTCGGACGTCTCACGGAGCTGGGCACCCCGTCAAAGGGCCCGGCGACCGCGGTGCTGAGCGGGGCGGTGCTGGCGTACTACTCGTTCGTCGGCTTCGAGACGTCCGTGAACGTGGCCGAGGAGACCCGCGATCCCCGGCGCTCCTACCCGCGAGCGCTCTTCGGCGCCCTGCTCACCGCGGGAGCGGTGTACGTCCTGGTCGGTGTGGCGGCCTCGGCGGCGGTGCCCACCGGGGTCCTGACCGAGTCCGGTGGCCCGCTGCTCGAAGTGGTCAAGGTGGCGGGCGGAGTCCCGACCGGCCTGTTCAGCGTCATCGCCCTGATCGCCGTCGCCAACGGGGCACTGCTCACCGGGATCATGTCGTCCCGGCTCGCCTACGGCATGGCGCGGGACGGACTGCTTCCACGGTTCCTGACCAGGGTCCTGCCGGGCCGCCGTACCCCCGTCGCCGCCGTCGTCACCACCACGGTGCTGTCCCTGCTCCTGGCCCTGACCGGGGACGTGGCCACGCTCGCCTCGACCCTGGTGCTGCTGCTCCTGGTGGTCTTCTTCATCGTCAACACCGCGGCCCTGGTGCTGCGCGGTGACGGCGGCGTACCCGGTCACTTCCGGGTACCCGTGGTGATCCCCGTCCTCGGTGCCGCCTCGTGTGTCCTGCTCGCCACCCGGATCGAGGCGGACGTGTGGCTGCGCGGGCTGATCGTGCTCGCGGTCGGCGTGGTGCTCGCCGTCTTCGCCGCGGTACGGAAGCGACGCGCGGCTCCGCGGACGCCGTCCGACTCCTGACCGGCGGGCGCCCCGGACCTCAGCTCTTCCTGATCGTCTCGCCCACCTGCGCCGGTGAGGCGCGCCAAGGAGCACCGTGGCCCGGGAGCACCCAGGATGCGGACAGGTGGGCGATCCGGTCGAGGGAGGCGAGCGCCTCGGCCGGATCGTCGGTGAAGGGAGCGGCCTGTGGGCCGGTGCGCCCGGTGAGGACGTGCCGGGTGGTGAGGGCGTCGCCGACGAACACCGCGTCGGCCTGCGGGACGTGGACCGCCACGCTTCCCGGGGAGTGCCCCGGCATGCCCACGATCACCGGTGCCCCGGGCAGGTCCAGCACGTCGCCGTCACCGATCTCCGCCACGGCGCCGACCTGGGGGGTGCGGAGGGCGTTCTTGAGCAGTGAGTACCCGAAGAACGTGAGCGTCGGCCCCGGGCGCATGGGGCCGGCCGGGGTCTTGGGCTTGTCGCCCGTGCGGGCGCGCGCGGCGTCGGCGGCATGCACGAACACCGGCACGCCGTACCGGCTTCGCAGGCGCTCGGCGAAGCCGATGTGGTCGGAGTCGCCGTGGGTCAGTACGAGTCCGCGGATGTCCGTCAGGGACTTGCCCAGGGCGGCCAGCTCGCGCCGCAGGTCCCGCCAGTGTCCGGGCATGCCCGCGTCGACGAGCGTGATGCCCTCGGGGGTGTCGATGAGGTAGCAGGCCACCAGGTCGTTGCCGAGTCGGTGCAGGTGGGGTGCGAGTTTCACGGAGGTTCTCCTCTGGCGGGACCGGGACTGTTGATGGCTAAGCTACTTAGCTATGATGGCTAACGTCAATAGCCATAAGTGCGGAGGGTGGAGCATGCCGACCCCTGAGAAGACCTCGCTCGACAAGATCGTCGCCGCGGGCCGCGATCTGCTGGAGGCCGGCGGCCGGCAGGGTCTGACGATGCAGAAGGTCGCCGAGCGGGTGGGAGTGAGGGCTCCGTCGCTGTACAAGCACGTCGGCAACCGCGCGGCCCTGCTGGCCGCCGTCGCCGAGGCCACCGTGGACGACCTGGCGTCGCGGCTGGAGGCGACCGACGGCTCGCTGGAGGAACTGCTGCGCCGCTACCGGCGGTTCGCGGGAGCCCGGCCCGAAGGATTCCGGCTGATGCACTCCGCCTACGTGTCACCCCGGTCCCTCGCACGGGCGGCGGGTCCGGTGCTGCGCACCTGCCGGGAGCTCGCGGGCGCGCGGGACGCGCTCGACGCCGCGCGCCTGGTGACGGCCTGGGCGACCGGCTTCATCGAGATGGAGATCAGCGGCGCCTTCCGGCTCGGGGGCGACGTCGACCGTGCCTTCGAGTACGGCCTGGCCGGCGTGCGTCGAGCGGTTACGGACGGTCAGGGGGCCCGGCCCGAGTGAGCAGCGGCGCCGCCGCCCCCGCCCCGCCGGTAGGTGCGTGCCGAGCGACGTCGGCCGGTTCCGCTCCGCACGCGCCGCATCCGCACGGCGCGTGGGCCCGGCCTGCCCCGGCACCCCGCTCGGATCAGGGGATCCGTGCGGCAGCCCCTGGCGCTTGTCTCGAACGTAGCGCCGTCCGCCCGGAGGGCGTGCCAGGCGTCGCCGGACAGGCGGGACTGTCGAGAACAAGCCCTAGGTGGGCAGCAGCGCCAGCACCGCGACGACGGCCCGGTGGTCCGTACCCGGCAGGGTGCGCTCGGCGACGGAGACCCCGGTCAGGCCGGAGCCGTACAGGACGTGGTCCAGTTGGATCAGGGGTGGGACGAGGGCGTGGCCGACGGGCCAGGTGCGCGCCCATCCGCGGCCGAGTGCGTCGTGGGTGTCCGTGAGACCGGCCGCGAGCAGTCTCCGCATCGGGGTGTGGTCGAGCGAAGCGTTGAAGTCGCCCAGGAACACCGTGTCCGGGCCGCTCCGCCCGGCCAGGGAGGTGAGGGCGGCCATGTCCCGCGTCCAGCGCTTCGGGTCTCCGAGCGGGTAGTAGGTGTGGACGGCCACGAGCTCCACCCTGCGCCCGCCGACCGTGACCTGGGCGGTGGTCTGGGGCCACGCGGTATCGATCCGCGTCGTGCCGGCGTGGGACAGCGGGTGCCGTGAGTAGATCGAGGAGTCGTACTCGGGGTGCAGTTCCCGGTACGGCATCAGCGCACCCAGCCCCGCTCTGTCGAGCGCGTCCGAACCCCGCGACGGCGTCTGCTCCACGGCCAGTACGTCGATCCGCCCGGTGCGCACCAGGTCCACCAGCGCGTGGGGATCGACGCGGCCGCCGTCGGTGTTGACGGTGGCGACGCGCAACTGGACCGATCCCGGGGGTACATACCTGCTCTCGGCCACGAACCGGGGCATCAGCAGCGCCACCTGGGCGGCCACCAGAGCCGCGACGACGGCCACGGCCCACCACGACCGCAGGGTGGGGACGGCGACCATCACGCCCAGCACCAGCACACAGAGAGCGGTCGACCAGGGAAAGAACACCATGGGCATCGCGAACGGTGTCCCCGCGTCGAGCCCCGTCAGCCGGACGGCGAGCAGTGTGGCGGGTGCGGCGAGCACGACGCCGCAGCCCAGCAGTCCCCATGCCCGCCCGCGTGCCCGTCGCCGGGCCGCGGTGCGCGGGGCTCCAGCAGCAGTGCCTGTCATTCGTCCCCACCCTGGAATCCACCCGGCGGCATCATCATGATCACCGGTTACCGGTAGGGGACGCCGGCACGGGCCCGCACGGTTCCGGGCGCCTCCGGCTGCCCGGGCGATCCGCCGGGTGGTTCAGAGCGGTTGCCACAGGCGCGCCAGTGCCGACGTGGTGAGCACCTGGTCGGGATGCCCTTGTCCGGCGAGGCGGCCGTCCTGGAGCAGGAGGCACGCGTCCGCCGCACGCGCGGCCTCCAGGTCGTGCGTCGCCTGGACGACCGTCACGCCCTCGGCGACGAGCGCGGTCAGCAGCGCGCCGATCCGTTCCCTCGCCTCCGGGTCGAGGCCCGTGGTCGGTTCGTCGAGAAGCAGCAGGTCCGATTCCTGCGCCAACCCCTGGGCGATGAGGGCGCGTTGACGCTGCCCGCCCGACAGCTCCCCCAGTTGGCGTGAGGCGAGCTCGCCGATCTGGAGCCGGCCGAGAGCGAGGTCCACCGCCGTGTGGTCCCGGCGGGTCAGCCGGCGCCAGGGCCCGCGCTCGCCCCAGCGCCCCATCTCCACGGTCTGCCGCACGGTGAGGGGCAGCGTGTCGCCCACGGCTCCGCGCTGCGGTACGAACGCGGGTGCCCGGCCCTCGTCGTGGTGCAGTTCGCCGGATGTCGGCCGGATCACACCGGCGAGGACGCCGAGCAGGGTCGACTTGCCGCTGCCGTTCGGGCCGACGAGTGCGGTCGCCTGCAACCTGGGTATCTCCGCGCTGACTTGGCGTAGTACGAGTCGTCCTGAGTAGCCGGCGCACAGCTCGGTGAAGCGGACACGGGGAATCCGTTCCCGGGTCGCGGCGGCCGAGTGGGCGGGTTTGTTGAACATGATTTTCATTGTACTGTCCTCGGCATGGAATGGTTGACGGCACCGTTCGAGGTGTCCTTCGTGCAGCGAGCCCTGTGGGGCGGGATGCTCGTGTCCGCGATCTGTGCGCTGGCGGGCACCTGGGTCGTGCTGAGGGGGATGGCCTTCCTCGGCGACGCCATGTCCCACGGTCTGCTGCCGGGGGTCGCGCTGGCGGCGCTGTTCGGCGGGAACCTGTTGGTGGGCGCGGTGGCCAGCGCCGCCGTCATGACGGCCGGAGTCACCGTGCTCGGACGTACGCCGAGGCTGTCCCAGGACACGGGCATCGGGCTGCTGTTCGTCGGCATGCTCTCGCTCGGCGTGATCATCGTGTCGCGCTCGCAGTCCTTCGCCGTGGACCTGACCGGCTTCCTGTTCGGCGACGTGCTCGCCGTCCGGCGGCAGGACCTCGTCCTGCTCGCGCTGGCGCTGTTCGCGGCGTTGTCGGTGTCGGTCCTGGGCCACCGCGCCTTCCTCGCCCTGGCGTTCGACCCACGCAAGGCCACGACCCTCGGGCTCCGGCCTCGCCTGGCCCACGCCGTGCTGCTCGGTCTGCTCGGCCTGGCGATCGTGGCCTCGTTCCACATCGTGGGGACGCTGCTCGTCCTCGGCCTGCTCATCGCTCCGCCGGCGGCGGCCCTCCCGTGGGCGCGGGGCGTCCGCGGGGTCATGGCGCTCGCCGCGCTCCTCGGTGTCACCGCCACCTTCGGCGGGCTGCTGCTCTCCTGGCACCTGGGCACCGCCGCCGGGGCGACCGTCTCGGCCCTCGCGGTGAGCCTCTTCTTCCTCTCCCACGTGGCATCGGGCCTGCGTCACCGCCGTACGCGCCTCGTCCACGTCCCCACCGCACACGTCGACTGAAAGAAGCCTGAGGCGATCGTCATGACCGTCCGCAGAAACGTCACTCCATGGGTGTCGGCCGCCCTGGTGCTCACCGCGCTGCTCACCGCGAGCTGTGCGGGGGAGACGGACAAAAGCTCCCGGCCCGAAGCGAGTTCCCCGTCCGCCACTCCGCACGGGTACGTCGAAGGAGCCCAGGAGGCCGCCGAACAGCAGTCCCGCCTGCTTCTCAACGATCCCGGCAGCGGAAACAGCCGGGTCCTCGACCTCGTCACCGGAGAGGTGCACAGGACGGCCCGGACACAAGGCGCCGTCCGGCTGGGCACGGACGGACGGTTCGGCTACCTCCACGCCCCCGGTGGCACACATGTGCTCGACAGCGGGTCCTGGACGGTGGATCACGGGGACCACGTCCACTACTACAGCGCGGCGGTACGCGACGTCGGCGAACTTCCCGTGGGCCGCCGGGCCGAGGTGCGCAGCGACGTCGCCGTGACCGCCGTGACCGACGAGGACGGGAAGACCGTCCTCTACGACCGCGGCGAACTGGAGAAGGGCGGGATCGCCCCGTCCAGGACGCTGGAGGGCACCTACACCGGGGCCGTCGTGCCGTACGAGGAGCATCTGCTCGCCTTCGCGGACGAGGGCGGTACCGCGAAGCTCGTCGTGCTCGACCGCAAGGGCGCGCGCGTCTCCTTCCCGGACGTGAAGTGCGAGGAACCGCGAGGCGACGCCCTCACCCGGCGCGGCGTCGTCCTGGGCTGCGCCGACGGCGCCCTGCTCGTCCGCGAGGAGGACGGGGCCTTCACCGCCGAGGAGATCCCCTACGACCAGGACGTGCCGGCGGCAGAGCGGGCCACCTCCTTCCACGGCCGCCCCGGCAGCGACACCCTCACCGCGCCGGCCGGGGACCGCGCCGTATGGGTCCTGGACGTCACCGAGCGGAGCTGGACCCGGATGGACACGGGGCGCGTCGTCGCCGTCAACACCGCCGGAGAGGGCTCCCCGCTGCTCGTCCTGGAGACCGACGGTTCGCTGCACGGCTACGACATCGCCACGGGGAAGCGGACCGCGCGGACCACGACGCTGCTGACGGGAGGGGAGCCGGCCGGCACCGGCGGCAGCACCCCCGTCATCGAGGTCGACCGCGGCCGCGCCTACGTCAACGACCCCAAGGGAAAAAGGGTGTTCGAGATCGACTACAACGACGACCTGCGTATCGCCCGCTCCTTCGAGCTGGACATCGAGCCGGTCCTCATGGCGGAGACGGGCCGATGAGCCGGGCAGCGGCGAAGCGGCGCTTGAGGGTGGGCGCGGCACGGCTGCGCCATCTGATCGCAGGTCTGCTCGCTCTCACCACGGCGGCAGCCGCCTCCGCCTGCACGTCGGGCGAGGAGCGGCCCCGGATCGTCGTCACGACGAACATCCTCGGCGACATCACCCAGGAGATCGTCGGTGACGAAGCCGCCGTCACCGTCCTGATGAAGCCCAACGCCGATCCCCACTCCTTCGGCCTGTCGGCGGTGCAGGCCGCCGAGCTGGAGCGCGCCGACCTCGTGGTCTACAACGGTCTGGGGCTGGAGGAGAACGTCCTGCGGCACGTGGACGCCGCCCGCGAGTCCGGGGTCGCCGCCTTCGCGGTCGGCGACGCGGTCGACCCGCTCACCTTCCGGACGGCCGACGACGGAGGCCCCGAGGAGGGGGGAGGGCACCCCGACCCGCACTTCTGGACCGATCCCGACCGGGTACGGAAGGCGGTCGGCCTGATAGCCGACCAGGTGATCGAGCACGTCGACGGCGTGGACGACCGGGCCGTACGCGCACACGCCGCCCACTACGGCGATCAACTCGCCGGCCTGACCGCATGGATGGAGAAGTCCTTCGACCGCGTCCCCGAGGACCGGCGATCCCTGGTGACCAACCACCACGTCTTCGGCTACCTCGCCGACCGCTTCGGCTTCCGGGTCATCGGCGCGGTCATTCCCAGCGGCACCACGCTGGCCTCACCCAGCTCCTCCGACCTGCGCTCGCTCACCGAGGCGATGGAGGAGGCCGGGGTGCGCACCGTGTTCGCCGACTCCTCCCAGCCGACACGGCTCGCCGAGGTCCTGCGCACGGAACTGGGCGGCACGGTCCAGGTCGTGGAGCTGTACTCGGAGTCGCTGACCGCCGAGGGCGAGGGCGCCGACACCTACCTGCGGATGATGCGCGCCAACACCACCGCCATGGCCGACGGCCTGACCGGCGGCTGACGTCGGAGCCCGCGACGGGCACCGGCCGACCGGGCCGGAACCACCACACACCCACTGCCGCCACCGGGCGGCGCGGAAGGAACACACTGATGCACAAGTCGATACGCACCAGGGCACTCACCGGGACGGCACTCGCCCTGGCGGTGTCCACGGTACTGACCGCCTGCGGAGGAAAGGACTCCACCGGGGACGCCGCCGAGGCCGGGGGCGCCGCGAGCGCGAAGCCCGCCACCGCGGTCAAGGACCCGCTGGTCGCCACCTTCGACGGCGGCCTCTACATCCTGGACGGCAAGAGCCTCGCACTGACCGGGACGATCGAGCTGTCCGGTTTCAACCGGGTCAACCCCGCCGGTGACGCCGACCACGTCATCGTCTCCACCGACACCGGCTTCCGGGTGCTGGACGCCACCGGGCAGGCCCTCACCGGTATCGAGTACAAGGGCGCCAAGCCCGGGCACGTCGTACGACACGGGGGCAGGACCGTGCTCTTCACCGACGGCACCGGCGAGGTCAACGTCTTCGACCCCGCCGACCTGGGCAAGGGCGAGAAGCCGGAAGGGCGTACCTACACCTCCGCCGAGGCACACCACGGTGTCGCCATCGAACTGGCCGACGGTGAGCTGCTCAGCACCCTGGGTACCGAGGAGAAGCGGACCGGCGCGCTCGTGCTGGACGGGAACGACAAGGAGATCGCGCGCAACGAGACGTGCCCGGGTGTGCACGGTGAGGCGGCCGCCCGGAACGAGGCCGTCGCCGTCGGCTGCGAGGACGGCGTCCTGATCTACCAGGACGGGAAGTTCACCAAGGTGGACGCCCCCGACGACTACGGCCGGATCGGCAACCAGGCCGGCAGCGACGCCTCCCCGATCCTGCTGGGCGACTACAAGACCGACCCCGAGGCCGAGCTGGAGAGGCCCACCCGGGTCTCCCTCATCGACACCGAGAAGAAGAAGTTGAGCCTGGTCGAGCTGGGCACCAGCTACTCCTTCCGTTCGCTGGCCCGCGGCCCCCGGGGCGAAGCCCTGGTCCTCGGCACCGACGGCGCCATCCACGTCATCGACCAGGACAGCGGCAAGGTCGAGAGGAAGATCCCCGCCGTGGGCAGGTGGCAGGAACCGCTGGACTGGCAGCAGACCCGGCCCGCCCTGTTCGTCCGCGGCGGCACCGCGTACGTCTCCGAGCCCAGCGAAAAGGCCCTGCACGCCATCGACCTGGAGACCGGCAGGAAGATCACCTCGGTGACCCTGCCGAAGAGCACCAACGAGCTGTCGGGCGTCGTCGCCGGAGACTGACCGCGCACACCGCCCCTGCCGCCTCGAGGGCCGCGGGGGCGGTGCGGGCGCCACACACACCCTCACCGGCGGGTCCGATCGGCGTCCGCCGCGGACGGGAGACCTGGCCGGCACCCCGGTCAGGTGGGTTGCCGGCCAGGGGACTTGAGGCGCGCGTCAGGAACGCGCGCAGGGGCTCCGGGTGATGCGAGCGATCGCCTCGACGGTCAGGGCACGGTCGTGCGGCTCGGTCTCCAGGGCGCGGTGGATGGACAGGCCTTCGATCATCGCGTCGAGCTGGCGGGCCGTCGCCGGGTCGAAGTGCCGCTCCAGGGCGACGCGGCTGCGGCGCATCCACTCCCGGGTCAGCTCGCGGTAGACGGGCTCGCGGGCGGCGAGCGTGTACAGCTCGTGGGTGAGCACGAGCTCGCGCTGATTGCCGCCGGACAGGTGGTGGACCAGATCGGCGACCGCCTCCCGGGCCTCGTCGGTGGTGGAGGCGGCGCCGAGGCGCTCCTCGAAGACGGCGACGATGCCGCCGGAGAAGCGTGTGAACGCCTCTCGCAGCAGCTCGCCCATGCCGTCGAAGTGGTACGTCATCGAGCCCAGCGGCACACCGGCACGAGCGGCGACCTTGCGGTGCGAGGTCCCCGCGACCCCCTCCTCCGCGATCAGGTCGAGCGCGGCGGCGATGATGCGTTCCCGCCGCTCGGGGTCGTTCTGTCCGGTCGCCACGGTGCTTCCTTCTGCGTCGAACTGCTAGATCGAGCGGATCACCCGGGCCGGATTGCCGACGGCGATCACACGGGCGGGTACGTCCTTGGTGACGACGGCTCCGGCGCCGATGACGCTGTTGTCCCCGATGGTCACCCCGGCCAGCACCGTCGCGCCACCGCCCAGCCAGACATTGTCGCCGATCGTGATCGGCCTGGCCGCCTCCAGCTTGTCCCGGCGGGGCTCCGGTTCCACCGGGTGGGTGGGGGTGAGCAGTTGTACGTTCGGCCCGATCTGACAGTCACGGCCGATGGTGATGGGGGCGACGTCCAGGGCGGTGAGGTTGTAGTTGACGAAGGTGTCCTCGCCGACCGTGATGTACGAGCCGTAGTCCACGAACAGCGGCGGCCGGATGTGGGCACCGGCCCCGAGGCCGCCGAGGAGTTCGCCGAGGACGGGCCGCGCGGCGTCGGGGTCCTCGGCGTAGGCGGCCAGATAGCGGGCGGCGAGGCGCACGGCACGCCGCTGGGCCTCCGCGATGTCGGGATCGTCGGCGATGTAGAGGTCCCCGGCGAGCATCCGCTCGTGGTTCGTACGGGGGTCTCCCGCGAAGTGGTCCGTCATGAGTACGATCGTACACTCCAGGAGTACGGTCGTACGCTCCCTGCTCCTCCGCCCGTTCCCGATCCGTCTGCCGAGGCCCCGCTGCCATGGATTCCGCCACACGCCGCTGGCGTGCCGCTCTGTTCCTCTTCATGCTCGCCGCCGGCACCGGCATGGCCTCGTGGGTGGCGCGCACCCCGGCGGTCAGGGACGGCCTCGACGTGTCCACCGGCGCGATGGGCCTGGTGCTGTTCGGACTCTCGACCGGTTCGATGGCCGGGGTCACGGCCTCCGGCCCACTCGTCCGCCGCTACGGGGGCCGGGTGACGATCAGCGCCGGTGCGACGCTCGTCGTCGCCGGGCTGCTCGTCGTCGCCGCCGGCGCGAGTCTGTCGCTGGCGGCCGGGGTCTTCGGCGGACTGGCACTGTTCGGTGGCGGGATGGGACTCGCCGAGGTCGCGTTCAACATCGAGGGAGCGGCCGTCGAGAGCGTCATCGGCCGGCCCGTCCTGCCGGTGCTGCACGGCTGCTTCAGTCTGGGCACCGTCGTCGGAGCCCTGTTGGGCATGGCGCTGACCGCCGTCGAGTTCCCCGTCGGGTGGCATCTGACGGCCGTCGCGGCTCTCATCGCCGCCGCCGCTGTGCGGTCGGTCCTCTCCCTCCCGCAGGGCACGGGCAAGGAGGCGCCCTTCGGCGGCTCCCCGCAGCAGGGCGGCACACAGGGGCGGTCGCGCGTCTGGCGGGACCGGCGGCTCCTCCTCATCGGGGTGATCGTGCTGGCCATGGCCTTCGCGGAGGGGGCGGCCAACGACTGGCTGCCGCTGCTCATGGTGGACGGCTACCACGTCAGCGCCACCGCGGGATCGCTGACCTTCCTGGCCTTCGCCTCCTCCATGGCGCTCGGCCGGTTCGCCGGCGGGCCCCTCCTGGAGCGCTACGGCCGGGTCCAGGTCGTCCGGGTCAGCGCCGTGACCGCGGCCCTCGGCCTGGTGGTGGTGATCGTCTCGCCCAGCCCGCTGATGGCGGGCGCCGCCACGATCCTGTGGGGGCTGGGCGCGTCGCTCGGCTTCCCCGTCACCCTGTCCGCGGCGGGCGACCACCCGCACGACGCGGCGGCGCGTGTCGGCGCGGTCGCCACGACGGGATACGTCGCCTTCCTGGTCGGGCCGCCCGCGCTCGGCTTCCTCGCGGACCGCGTCGGACTCCGGCTCACGATGACCGTCGTCCTCGCCCTGCTGGTCGTCGCCTCCACGCTGGCCGGAGTGCTCGCCCCCGGCCGCCGCGCGGATGCGGAGGCCGAGCCCGCTTCGGCCTGACCCACGCGGCGGCTCGCCGGCCCGGCCGCCACTGCCACCCGGCGAGGAACCCGGCAACACGGGAACGCCGACGCGTACGGGGCCGGGTGGGACACGCCCTCGCCCGAATGCACAGCTGACGGTTCTGTGTCTCGTGGTCGGCGGACAGGGATGGCCGGCCGTCGCGGGCCGGATCAGGCGCCGTCGAGTTGGTCGAGCAATGCCCGAGCCTCGACGGTCCGGCGGTGGACCGGACCGAAAGGCCGGACAGGCATCGTGAGCGCCGCCGGGCCGGACCCGGGCTTCGCCATCGCGGCCCAGCCCCAGGAGGGCGGTGGCCACGACCAGCTCCACGGATCCGACCTCCTGACCGCGCTGCTCCGAGGCACCGATCGGGAGTGCCGCGACGGTCAGCGCCAGCGGCACATCCCCCCTGTCGTCACGCGGGTGCGACCGGACCACGGTGCTCGCCTCCGCATCCGCCTCGGCGTAACGCCCGGGCTGATACAGATCCAAGGCCCGGAACGCAGGAGATGGCTACTTGGTACGTCCGACCCGGGATCGGCAGAATTTCATGCCCGCGGGTTATGGGGACGTCGTGTGCCGTTCGGTGACGGGTCGGGCGACTCTGCCGCTCGGGATACCCGTGACGCCGCACCGCTCACGCCGGTGGACGCCAGGGCTTGACCTTCGAGCCGGGTCGAGGGTCTACCGTCGGAGGCATGACCATGCGGATCTCCCAGCTCGCCGAACGGAGCGGTGTACCGGCCACCACCCTGCGCTTCGACGAGAACGTCGGTCTGTTGCCCGCCGACCGGACACCGGGCGGCCACCGCTCCTACAGCGAGGACGCCGTGGAGCGATTGGCTTTCATCGGTGCCGCCAAGCTCCTCGGCCTGCCCCTGGAGGAGATCGGCGAACTGCTCGGCATCGGGGAGAGCGGCGCCTGCCACGAGGTCAAGGCCGACCTCCGGCCCCGGATCGCCGGCCGTCTCGGCGAGGCGGAGCGGCGCGCCGCAGAGCTGACCGCGTTCACCGACTGCCTGCACTCCGCGTCGGAGCACCCGGATGCCCTGCCCGATCGGGCAGGGCGTTGCGACCTGGAGTGCGGCTTCCTCGGCCGGCCGGTCAGGACCGTCGCACGGCCGGTCGACGTGGCGGTCGCCCCCAGCCGCCGGGCCGCAGCGGCGGAACCGGAGTCCTGGCGTACCGCCCCTGTGGCCTGCTCGCTGACCGGCGGCGCGTACTCCGAGCGCGCCGACCTATGGCACCAGGTCCTCGAAGGGGCCGAGCGACGGGCCGTCGACGACGGAATCCGGCTGACCCTGCCCGCCGACCGGGCCGGAGCGGTCGCCGAACTCGCAGCCGACGAGCAGCAGTGCTGCCGCTTCTTCGACTTCCGCCTCCACCTCGACGGCCACCGGCTGCGTCTGGAGGTACGCGCGCCCGCGGACGCCGCGCTCGTCACCGAATTGTTCGGCACGGCTTCCTGACCACACCCGAACCGCCCTCACTACCCGCCTGCCAGAGAGACCATTGACGTGCTCGTCGCCCGCTCCATCGCCCTGTTCGTCGTCGCCGCCCTGTTCGAGATCGGAGGGGCCTGGCTGGTCTGGCAGGGCATCCGCGAACACAAGGGATGGATCTGGATCGGCGCCGGAGTGATCGCCCTCGGTCTCTACGGTGCTGTCGCGACCTTCCAGAGTGACGACGACTTCGGGCGCATTCTCGCCGCGTACGGCGGGATCTTCGTCGCCGGGTCGATCGCCTGGGGCATGATCGCCGACGGGTACCGACCCGACCGCTTCGACGTGATCGGCGCCCTCGTGTGCCTCGCGGGAATGGCCGTGATCATGTACGCCCCGCGCGGCAACTGACACCTCACCTCGTCGAGGCGAGGTCGCCTGGCCCAGGTGCCCGAGAGGCGGGCCAGGTCGGCAGGGCTGACCAGCGCCGGGACGGGCCCTGCCCAGCCCGTCACCGTCCGGGTGGCGACGGCACGGCCTCCTTCGACGGCGAGACCGTCCGGCTGACCTGCACCTGGAAGGCCGGAGTCCAAGACCAACGGGGGCCCGGACACCCTCCCGCTGTCGCGGATCGCGCGGGCAGGCCCACGCCGGGCACCTGCCGGGAGCGACCAAGTCGTCGTGGTGACGGCTGAGCCGGAGGGGCGGCGCGCACGCGCACACTCCTCGCCTCGCTGCCGACCATGGCGTGCGGTTCCGCCGTGCCGACCGCGGTGGGCGTCAGCAGCCCGGTCGCGGAAGCGTCCCGTGAGTGACGCGATGGCCGCGGCGGCCGTGTCCGGGCCGGGCCAAGAGCGCGGACCGAGATGGGGCGACGGCGCACGCAAGATGAGGCTTAGCGTCGCGTGTAGGTGGAAACGACTAACCCGGGAACGATTGTCGTCACCATGAGGCGGCGACACGTGAAGGTGGGGAGGGTACGTGGAAAAGGACGCGCCTCTGTATCTGAGGCCGCGGGTGCAACCGCCGCTCGCCGCGCTGCTCGGGGAGGTGAGGTTCCTGCACTCGCTGGTGGACGCACTCGGCTCACCGCTGAACGTGTTGCTCCCCGAAGTGGTCGCCGAGAACGCCGCACGCTTCCTCTCCGTGTACCGCCGCCACCGCCTTTCCGGCAGGGTGTACTTCGCGCACAAGGCGAACCGGTCCAGTGCCTTGGTGCGGAGGCTGGCCGGGTGCGATCCGGCAGCAGTCGGCGTCGACGTGGCCTCCTTGGGAGAGCTTCGACACGTGTTGGCCTGCGGGTTCACAGGGGATCGGGTGATGGCCACCGGCCCCAAGGACCCGCAGTTCCTCTGGCTCGCGGCCCGGGTGGGAGCCACGGTCAACGTGGACTCGGCCGATGAGCTGCGGGAGTTGGCCGGGCTCGTCCGCGGGCACGGCCTGAGCAGGACGCGGGTACTGGCGCGCCTGTCGGGGTTCGAGTCGGACGCCGGGTACGGCGGTGTCGGCACACGGGTCCTGTCGCGTGGCAGTCGGTTCGGCACGCCGGTCGCCGAGGCCGAGACGCTGTGGTCGGCACTGGAAGAGCACATGGACGCCGTCGAACTCATCGGCCTGGCCTACCACTTGGACACCACCGGTCTGGAGGAGAAGGCCCGCGCCCTGGAAAGGTGTGTGCTGCTGATGGACGAGTGCCGGGAGCGCGGCCTGACGCCGGGTGCCGTCGACATCGGCGGGGGGTTCGGTGTCGGATACGTCGCCGAGGCCGCCGAGTGGGAGAGCTGGACCACCGCGCTGAGCGAGGCCGTGCTCGGGGTGCGCTCGCCGCTGACCTGGCGCGGCCACGGCTACGGGCTTCGCGCCGAGGGCGGCACGGTGCGGGGCACGGCCGCGCTGTATCCCGCCCACAGGACCGTCGCAGGGCCCCGCTACCTCGACGAGCTGCTCTCCCGCCCGGCCCCGGCCCTCGGCCGTTCGCCGGCCACCCTGCTGCTCGAGCACCTGAACGACCTGTACATCGAACCGGGACGGGCCCTGGTCGACCAGTGCGGGGTGTCACTGGCTCGGGTGCTGGAGGTCCGGCGCACGAACGACGCTCCCGACCGGTACCTGGTGCGCCTGGGCATGAACGCGGGGGACGTCAGTCTCGAGGAGCACGGTGTACTCGTGGACCCCGTCCTGCTGCCCCGCGACGGAGCCCCGGGCGGGCCGGACGGTGACGGGGCCGGGGGCGGCCGCCCGGTCGGGGTCCACCTGGTCGGAAACCTGTGTCTGGAGGCCGACCTGATCACCCGGCGACTGGTGTACCTGCCGCGGTTGCCCCGTGCCGGAGACGTTCTGGCCTTCGTCAATACCGCTGGATACGCCATGGACTTCCACGCCCACCAAGCGCAACGGCAGCCCGTCGCAAGGACGGTGGCGGTCACACAGGACGCCGGCACCTGGCGGTGGTGCCCCGATGAGGACTACTGGCCACTCATACACCCGCGGAAGGGTTCGTCTTGAGGTACGACAGCATCACCGACGCCATCGGCAACACACCGCTGGTCCGCATCGACGCGGCCGTCCACGGACTGAGGAACATCGACCTGTACGCCAAGCTGGAGATGCTCAACCCCTTCGGATCCGTCAAGGACCGCCCCGCCTGGCACATGGCTCGTCCGTTGCTGTCGGAGGCGGCGGGCGGCGACGGCACGGTCGTGGAACTGTCCAGCGGCAACACCGCGAAGGCCCTCGCGCTCCTGGCCGGCCTCAACGGGCTGAGGTTCAAGAGCGTGACCAACCGGATGCGTGTTCCCGAGATCAAGGAACTGCTGCTCCTGCTGGGTGCGGAGATCGAGGAACTGCCCGGACGGAGCGAGTGCCTGGACCCCACGGACACCGACGATCCGCTGACCCGATTCCACCAGGCGCTCTCCGAGCCCGGCAGCACCTACCTGCACACCGATCAGTACTTCAATCCGCGCAATGTCGAGGCGCACGCGACCGGGACCGGGCCTGAGATCGTCAAGGACCTGGACGGCCGGGCCCCCGACTGGTTCGTGGCTTGTGTGGGCACAGCGGGCTCTTCGACCGGTGTCGCCAAGGTGCTGCGCGAGCACGACCCGCAGGTGCGCGTGCTCGGGCTGGTGGCCGACAAATCTGACTTCATCCCGGGCATCCGCACCATCGACGAGGTGCACCAGGTAGGGCTCTTCGATCCGGCGACCTACGACTCCATCGCCTCGGTGACCTCCCAGGAAGCCATCGACGGCATGGTCACCCTGATCCGCCGCTGCGGGCTGCTGTCCGGGCCGACGGGAGGCGCGGCCTACCAGGGAGCGGTCCGCCAACTCGCCGCAGTCGACGCCGAACTCGCGGGAACCGGAGACCGGCAGACCGCCGTGTTCATCGTCTGCGACCGGGCCGAGAGCTACCTGAGCTATGTACGCGACCGCCGACCCGAGCTGCTCGGCAGGACGCGGCGCGGCCACTCGTCCGCGTCGCTCACCGACGCCGAGATCCGTGCCGACGCGCGTACCGTCGCCGTAGAGGAGGCGCGGCAGTGGCTTGCCCGGGGAGAACCCCGCCCGCTGGTGATCGACCTGCGCGGTCCGCACGCCTACGCGACCCTGCACATCGAGGGAGCGACCAACATCGTCGACGAGGTCTTCGAGGAACTGGTGCGGAGCGGACTGCCGTTCAGCAAGCGTACCCCGGTACTGCTCGCCTGCCCTGTGGGGGAGAAGTCGCTGCGCTACGCCGCACTTCTGACCCGCATGGGCCACCCCGATGTGCGCAGCCTCGCGGGCGGCATCGTGGCCTGGCGGGACGCGGGCGCACCGCTGGTGAGGGAGTGAGCCCGATGCGCGGCGAGATCCCCGATGCCGACGAGGCCTGGCAGGCCCTGGCGCGTGCCCAGTTCCCCATCCTCACCGCGGACCCGGAGCTGGTGTACCTGGACAGCGCGGCGACGTCGCAGAAGCCGCAGGCCGTCCTGGATGCAGTGCACACCTATCTGACGACGACGAACGCCAATGCGGGACGCGGCACCTATCCGTGGGCCAACCGGACCACGGAGCTGGTCGAACAGGCCCGGGAGCGGGTCAAGTCCTTTCTCGGAGACCCCGCGCCGGATCGTTCCACCGTGCTCTTCACCGGCGGGACCACCGAGGGCCTGCGCACTGTCGCCCGCGACTGGCTCACCCGACACCTCGCCGACGGCGACGAGATACTGGTCCCGTTCGCCGACCACCAGGCCAACCTCGAACCATGGCTGGAGGCCCAGCGTCTGCTCCTTGAGCGTGGCACCGAGGTGCGGGTGCGTGCCCTGCCCCGGCAGGCTTCAGGCGACTACGACCACCGCGCCTTCGCCGAGGCCGTCGGCCCCCGCACCCGGTTCGTCGCCGCGACCCACGTGCACCACGTCTACGGCGGCGACATGAACGTCCACCGGATCCGCGCCGCCGTCGGCTCCGATGTGCCGATCTGCCTGGACGCGGCGCAGAGCGTCGGCCACCTGCCGCTCCGGCTCGACGACCCCGCGCTCGACGTCGACTTCGTCGTCTTCTCCGGGCACAAGGCGCTGGCGTTGCCCGGCACCGGGGCGGTGTGGGCACGCAACACCCGGGGGCCGGCTCTGCGGCCCCGGGGCTGGCAGGGCACCCCCAACACCGCGGGGGTGGTGTCGCTGCTGGCGGCGTTCGACTGGCTGGACGCGGTCGGCGTCGACCGTATCTCCGCCCACGTCTCCCGGCTGGCGAGCCGCCTGACCGACCACTTGCGCCGACTGGACGCCTACGAGGTCCTCGGCTGCCCCGCCAGTCTGGCCGCCGACTCGTCGCTGCCCGCGGCCCAGCGACGGCACGGCATCGTCACCTTCCGACACCGAGACATACCCTCCGACGACCTGGGCTTCATCCTCTTCAGTCATGGCTTCATGGTCCGGGCCGACAGCCTCTGCCAGGCGGGCGCGGACGAGAAGGAGGGGTCCGTCCGGGTGAGCCTGCACGTCTACAACACCGACGAGGAGATCGATCGCCTGCTGGACGTGCTGGTTGCCTTGGAGTGAATGGCTATTGATAACCGTTTCCACCTGTAGATTACGCGGTAGTCGCAAGAGTGTGGAAGACGGAAGAGGTGCGCGACCGGTGGGCGTGAGCGTGGAGACGGCCAGGACCTGGGTCGAGCGCTGGGAGCGGCAGCAGCGGCGATACGCGCTGGACCGCGAGGAGCGTTTCACCGTCATCTGTGACGTCGTGGAGCACGTGTGCGTCGACCGTCCCCGGCCGACCCTGCTCGACCTGGGCTGCGGGCCCGGATCCTTGTCCGCACGACTTGCGCGACGGCTGCCGGAGGCGGAGATCGTCGCGGTCGACATGGACCCCATGCTGCTGGAACTGGCGCGCGCGCATCACGCGGACGTCGCGCGCTGGGTGAATGCGGTGATCGGCGAGGCCGGTTGGACCGACGCTCTCGGCCTGGAGCGCGGGCTGGACGGCGCCGTCACGACGACGGCCTTGCACTACCTCCAGGCCCCCGCCCTGCTGAAGACCTATCAGAGCCTCGCGGCCCTGCTGCGCCCGGGGGGAGCGCTGGTCAACGGAGACCACTTCCCGCCGGACGCGCGCTCCTGCTCCGACCTCACCGCCCACGTGGGACGCCGTCGGGCCGAGCGCGCGGGTGACGGAGGCGACGAGGACTGGGAGTCCTGGTGGTCGGCGGCGGCCGCGGACCCGGAGCTGGCGAACCTCTTCGAGCAGCGTGAGCGTAGTCGCTCGTCGTCCAGTGACGGAGGCGAGAACTGGCACCTGCCGGTGCGCCGCCACGCCGAACTCCTGCGGGAGGCGGGGTTCAGCCGTGTCACGCCGGTGTGGCAGGTGGGGGACAGCTGCGTGCTGGTGGCCTTGAAGGACTGAGAGCGCCCGACCGGCTCGTAGTACCGACCCGATCCGGCTCGCTCACAGGGCAAGGCTCATCAGGATCTCGTCGCGGTCGTCGCCGGGTGCCAGGCGTAGCGCGCCCGGCCACCGTCCGACCTCCGTCCAACCGGCCTTGCCGTAGAAGTCCTCGAGCCCCAGGCCGGACCGCACTGTCAGCTTGAGTCGCTCCAAGCCCATCTCCTCGCGCGCGATCCGACGGACGCGGTGCATCAGTGCGGTCCCCACCCCTGATCTCCGGAACCGCACGTGCGTTTGCACGTGGTTCACCGTGCCGCAGTGCGCTTCGAGCGGATGTGCCTCACGTCGGACGAGCAGCCAGCCCGTGAGGACGCCGTCGACCGTGGCCACCAGGAGCCTGCTGTGTTCGGGTGTCAGTTCACCGGCGATCCGGTCCACGGCGGCTTTCGTGTGCGTGGGGGTCAGTGGTGGCAGCGGGCAGTCCGCCGGGAGGACCGCCCCGCCGGCGTTGACCACCGCGGCCCAGCAGGCGGCCAGTTCACGTCTCATCGACAACGGCAGCTCGGACGGCCGAGTGAGCTGGGTGAACGTGGGTGCGGGGGCTTCGGATGCTGTCACGCGCACCAGCGTGTCACGTGGCTTCGCATCTCTTTCCCACCGGACCTCCGGCGGGCGGCGAGGGCGCCGCGGCTTCGCCGGTCACCGTCGAGCCCGACCAGGAGGCCGAGCAGCACACGGCAGGGGAGAGGGCCGCCTTCACCGCCCAGGTGAAGAACGCACTGCACGCATCGTGGCCGAGAGCGAGGTACCCACACCGGGGGGTGGTTGACGGGTGGCGTGGGCGCTGTCGCAGGCGCCGGGATGAAGGACGGGACCTTTGTTGAATATGGAAGTCGTTTTCGTCTATCGTCTGGTTGTCGTGCCGCCGATGGCGTGCGCGGCTACAGGGGAGGGCCTCATGACTTTGTCGGGCCAGGCGTCCGCACGCGAGAGAGTCGTTGCGGAGCGGGACCGGTGCGTGGGCGCGGGACAGTGCGTGCTCGCCGCGCCCACCGTCTTCGATCAGGGCGAAGAGGACGGGCTTGTGCTCGTCCTCGCCGAGAGGCCGCCGGCGTCCCACCGGGATGCCGTACGTGAGGCCGTGTGGTCCTGCCCGTCCGGAGCTCTCACCCTGCGGTAGCCCTCGGCCGGGCCGCTCGCTGTCGACGCCGTGACCCGTCCGTGGGCGTGCCCGTCATCCACCGGGCCATCCGCCCTCGTCCGGGCCTGAGTTCATGTGCCGTGGAGACCTCCCGGTGCTCGGTTCGCTTGCAGAACGTCAAGGAGAAACATGTCCAGACAGCTCGATCGCCGTGCCTTCCTCCGTCGAGGCGCGGCAGGTGCCGCGGCTCTGGCGGTGGGGCCCGGCCTGCTGGCCGCGTGCTCCACCGACCGGCCTCGCTCCGAGGGGAAGACCGGAGCCGGTGCCTCGCCCCGCTCGGGCGGCACACTGCGAGCCGCTTTCGTCGGTGGCGGCGCCTCCGAGTCCCTCGACTTCTTCAACGGCCCTTCCGCACTGGATCTCGTGCGCGCCCGCGCCTGGCACGGCACGCTCGGCAATCTCGACCCCAGCGGAGCCGACGGGGTGCGTTACGGAGTGCTCAAGGGCATCGACATCTCCGACGACCTGTCGACCTACACACTGCATGTGCGGCCCGGCGTCCGCTTCACCGACGGCTCCGAACTGACCTCCGCCGACATCCTGCACTCTCTCAGCGCCCTCGCGGCCAAGAGCACCCTGCCCGTGTACCGGCTCGCCGCCGCCGACTTCGATCTCGCACATGCCAAGGCCGACGGTGACCTGAAGGTCGTCCTGCCCACGCTCCGGCCCATCGCCGACGGCCGAATGGTCCTCTGCCAGGGCAACTTCCTCGTCGTCAAGAACGGCACGAAGGCCTTCCGCGAGGGCATGCCCAGTTGCGGTCCCTTCCGGCTGACGGACTTCGCCGCGGGCCAGGGCTCGGCGTTCGAGCGCTACGACGACCACTACGGCCACGTGCCTCTCCTGGACGGTCTGGAGCTGCGGTCGATCGCGGACTCGACCGCCAGGGCCGGTGCACTCACCAGCGGCGACATCGACTTCGCACACGACCTGTCACCCGTCACCGCGCGCACGCTCGACGACAACGGGAAGGTCGAACTCGTCCCCACGAAGAGCCCCTATCTCGTAGGTCTCTCCTTTCAGATGAACATGAGCGCCAAGCCCTTCGACGACCCCCGGGTGCGAGAGGCGTTCAAACTCGCCGCCGACCGGCAGACCATGGTGAAGACCGTGTTCCACGGCAACGCCCAGGTCGGCAACGACCTCCCTTCCATCGGTTTCCCCGACTACGCCCAGGGTCTGCCCCAGCGTGCCCACGACCCGGAGCGGGCACGTGTGCTGCTCAAGGAGGCGGGGGCCGACGGGATGAAGGTGACGCTGACGACCGGCCCGGAGACGCCGGGCATGGTGGAGATGGCCACCCTCTTCGTCGAGGACCTGAAAAAGGTGGGTGTCCGCGCGTCCGTCCGGGAACTGCCCGCAGGACAGCTGTACGCGGACTTCCCCGCCTACGCGGCGCTGCCGTTGGCCGGCTCCTACCAGATGCCCGTCCCCGCCCTGTCGACCTACCAGATGAGTACGGCGGGCGGATCGCCTTCGGCGTTCGGGTGGAAGGAGTCCGCGACCGACGCCCTCGTCGCCGAGGCACGTGCCGAGAGCGACAGCCGTGAGGCGAAGAGGGTGGGCACCCAGGCGCAGCGCAGGCGCTGGGAGGACGGCAACCAGGTGCTGCCGGTCTTCAAACCGAACTTGAACGCCCAGGCCAAGGGGGTCTCCGGGGTCCGCGACGACCTCTTCGAGCAGTTCCCAGGTTTCTCCCAGGCCTCACTGGCGTGAACCTGGCCGCCTTCGTCGGCCGTCGCCTCGCGGCGGCGACCGTCCTGCTCGTCCTGCTGTCGGCCGTGATCTTCGCAGCGACGGCGGTTCTCCCCGGGGACGCCGTAAGCGCGGTCGCCGGAGTGGACGCTTCCGCAGCGCGGCGCGCCGAGGTCCGGGCCGAGCTCGGCCTGGACCGGCCGGCCGCCGAGCGGTACGCGGACTGGGTCGCGGGTGCGGTCCAGGGAGACCTCGGCCGTGGTTTCGTGGGGGACCGGCCGGTCACCGAGGTCCTGGCGACCCGACTGCCGAACAGCCTGCTCCTGGCCGGACTGACACTGGCGATCACTGCGCCGCTCGCCACGCTGCTGGGGCTGTGGACCGGTCTGCGGGGCGGCGGCGCCGACCGCTTCGTCTCGACGGCCGCCCAGACCTTGGCCGCGGTACCGGAGTTCGTCATCGCCGCGCTGCTCGTCGCCGTTCTGGCCGTGTGGCTGGAAATCCTGCCCCGGGTCTCTGTCATCCCCCTGGGTGGGACGCCGCTCGACGTGCCGCACGCGCTGATCCTGCCCGTTCTGACGCTCAGCGCGGTCGGTCTCGCGGTGGCCACCAGGCTGCTGCGGGTCTCCGTCACCGACGTGGCGGCCAGCCCCTACTGCGAAGCCGCACGGCTCAACGGAGTTCGCGGGGTGCGGCTCGCCGTCCGCCACATTCTGCCCAACGCCGCGGGACCCGCCGTCCAGGCGCTCACCCTCACCACAGGGGCGCTGGTCGGCTCGGCGGTGGTGGTGGAGAACGTCTTCGACTACCCGGGGATCGGCCGTGAACTCCAACTTGCCGTCGCAGCCCGGGACATACCCATGGTGCAGGGCATCGCCACCGCGCTCGCCGGGGTGATGCTCGCGGTCCTGCTGGCGGGCGACATCTGCGCGCGTCTGCTGGGCGCAAGGGAAGGACACAGACGATGACGACGATTCTCGCCCCACCGGGGAGACGCGTGCGCGACAACCGGCCGGATACACCACGACGTCGGCGGTCTCCGCTGATCACGGGGGCGGGCACGCTGCTCGTCATCCTGTTCGCCCTGCTGGGTCCGCTGGTCGCTCCGTACAGTCCGACCGCGCAGCTCGCCGCACCTTTCCAGCAGCCCGACGGCCAGTTCCTCCTCGGCACCGACGTGCTGGGCCGTGACGTGGCGAGCCGGGTGCTCGGCGGAGGCCGCACCATTGTCCTCACCGCCCTGGCCGGTACGGCGGCGGCCGGAGCCGTCGGGATGGCCGCAGGCGTGCTGGCGGCCCTGGCCTCCCGCCGATCGGGTGACCTGCTGCTCCGCTGCGTGGACGCCCTCGCGGTGCTTCCCGGCCTCCTGGTCGTCCTCGTCCTGGCCGCGGGGTTCCCCGGTAGCCACGCCGCCCTGGTGGCGGCGGTCGCCCTGGCCACCGCCCCGTTCTCCACCCGTGTGCTGCGTGCTGCGGCGGACACCGTTCTCCGGAGCGGGTACGTCGAAGCCGCCCTGGCCCGGGGCGACGGCCGCTGGGCCGTGCTGCGCCACGACGTGCTGCCCAACATCGCCGGACCGGCCCTGATGGACACCGCGCTGCGCCTGGTCGCCTCCCTGCACCTCAGCGCCACCGCGGGATTCCTGGGCCTGGGACCGGGCGGGGCAGCGCCCGACTGGGGACGCATGGTGAGTGAGAACGTCCCAGGAGCGGCACTGGCCGTCACGCCGTTCCTCGCTCCGGCGCTGTTGCTGGTGCTGTTGTCCGTCGCTGTCGGCCTGCTGGCCGGGCGGCTGGCGGACCGGGCGGGGCGGGGTGCCGCATGACCGGCCGTGTGACCGTCGGCCCGTCGGACGGTGGGACGCTCGCCGAGGTCAGCGGGCTGACGGTGGGCCCCGCGCTCGGTGGGCCGCCCGTCCTGAGCGACGCCTGCCTCTCGGTGCCGGCCGGGCAGGTGCTGGGCGTCGTCGGCCGGTCGGGGTCGGGTAAGAGCAGTCTGGCGCACGGCCTGCTCGGACATGTGCGTCCCGGGCTGGAGGTCCGGGCCGGAACCGTCCGGGTGGCCGACCTCGATCCGTTCGACCGGGGGGACGCTCGCCGGCTGCGTGGCAGGGTCGTTTCCTTCCTGGGCCAGGATCCGGCCTCCTCGCTGAATCCCGCGCTGCGGATCGGCACCCAGATCGCCGAGGCAGTGCGACTGCGCTCGGCCGTGGCAGGCGGAGAGGGCGTCCGCGCGCGGGTGGAGGAACTGCTGCTGTCCGTGCGGTTGCCGGCCGACAAGGAGTTCAGGCAGCGGCTGCCCCGGGAGCTGTCGGGCGGGCAGGCCCAGCGGGTGGCCCTCGCGCTGGCCTTGGCGGGCCGGCCCGGCCTGCTGGTCCTCGATGAGCCAACCAGCGGGCTCGACCCCGTCCTGGCGGACGGGATGCGCGGTCTGCTGGCCGAGACCCTGCGGGAGGGCGACCGCGCCGCATTGCTGGTCAGCCACGACCCGGCCTGGCTGGGAACGGTGTCGGACGACGTGATCCGCCTGGACGGGGGGCGGATCGTCGGGCGCGGGATGCCGGTCGCGCCGTTGCCCGTGCAGCCGTCCGGTGCTTCCTCGGACGGCGCCCCCCGTGCCACTGCTGCCGACCCCGGCGTGGTCGGCGGGCTCTTCGTACGGGGACTTCATGCCGTCCAGGGTCGGTCCACCGTGCTGCACGACGTCTCCCTCGTCGTCCCGGCGAGCTCCTGCACCGCCGTCGTGGGGGCGTCGGGGTCGGGGAAGACCACCCTCGCCCGTTGCCTTGCGGGGCTTCATCCGGGAATGGAGGGGAGTGTCGAGTGGCGGAGCGACGGAACGGCCCAGGGGCGTGGGGCCCCGGTGCAGCTTGTCGCGCAGGACTCCCGCGGTGCTCTCAACCCGCGGGAGTCCGTGGACGCCGCGCTCACGCGCCCGCTCAGGAGGGTGGGAGGCCGGTCGGCGCGGGACGCGTCTGACGAAGCGGCGCGGCTCCTGGGGCTGGTCGGGCTGGACGAGGACGTACGGGGGCGCCGGTCGGGGGAGTTGTCGGGGGGCCAACGTCAACGCGTGGCACTGGCGCGGACGCTTGCCGCCGGACCGCGTGTCCTCGTCTGTGACGAGATCACTTCGGCGCTCGACCCGGAGACGGCGGGCCGCGTCCTGGACCTGCTGGACGAGCTGCGGCGGACACTGGGCCTGACCGTTGTCATGGTGACGCACGACCTGGCGGCCGCGGCCTCCCGGGCGGACCAGGTCGTCGTCCTGGACGAGGGCCGGGTGGTGGAAGCGGGCCGGGCCGACCGCGTACTGGTGAACCCGGAGCACGCCGTCACCCGGAACCTGCTCGCCCATGAGGGCGGTGAGGGTCTCACCGTGCCGAAGTAGGCACGGTTGACGGGCTTCGCACGGTGGCCCGGACGGGCGCTCGGCACAGAGGCGGGCGCCCCTCCGGGCCGCGCGTCACGGGCGGAGCAACTCCCGTGCCAGCGTGGCCTTGTCGACCTTCCCGACGGCGGTGAGCGGGAGGCCGGACACCTGGACGACCTCGTCCGGCGCCTTGTACTCGGCGAGTCCGCGCTCCTTCAGATGGGCGGCCACCTCCCGCACGCCGGGAGCCTCGCCGTCGCAGACCACGAAGGCGACGGTCCGCTCACCCCTGTGCTCGTCCGGCACACCCACCAGTGCGGCCGCGGTGATCGCCGGATGTACGAGCAGCTGCTCCTCCACCTCGACCGCGGCGATCTTCTCGCCACCGCGGTTGATCTGGTCCTTGATCCGACCCACCACGACGAGGTGCCCTGACGGCAGCCGCCGCACCACGTCGCCGGTCCGGTAGTAGCCGTCCGGTGTGAACGCCGTGCGGTCGTGCTCCTCGGCGCGGTAGTAGCCACGCAGCGTGTACGGGCCCCGGGTGAGCAGTTCACCCGCCGACCCGTCCGGCACGGGCCCGCCGTCGGTGTCCACCACCAGGATCTCGTCGTCCGGCGAGACGGGACGGCCCTGGGTGGCGCAGACGAGGTCCTCGGGATCATCGAGCCGCGTGAGGTTGATCAACCCCTCCGCCATGCCGAAGACCTGCTGCACGGTCACTCCGAGTGCCGGGCCGAGCTTCCGGGCCTGCTCCTCCGGCAGCCGGGCCCCGCCCACCTGCACCACGGCGAGGCCGGCGAGGTCCCAGGAGCCGGAGGCGGCCTCGTCCATCCAGGGGGAGACGAGCGGGGGCGTGAGGGAGGTCAGGGTCACGCCCTCCCGCTCGACGAGGGCGAACGCCGTCTGCGGGCTGGGATCCGGGGCGACCACGACCGTACCGCCGGCCATGAGGGTGCCGAGTACGCCGGGGCAGGCGAAGGCGAAGTTGAAGCCGAGCGGCAGCACCGCCAGATAGACGGTCCGGTCGTCGAGTGCGCAGACCTCGGCGCACGCGCGGGCGTTGTACGCGTAGGCGTCGTGCGTGCGCGGGATGAGCTTGGGAAGGCCGGTGGTGCCGCCGGACAGCAGCAGGAGGGCGACGTCGCCGGGGTCCGCTCCGCCGTCGTCGTCGGCCGCGGTCGGCAGAGCGTCCGGCGAGGTGTGACCGGGCGACGAGGGAGGAGCCGCCCGCAGCGCCTCGAACGAGACGAATCCGTCCTCCTGGCCGGGATCGCCGACCACCACGACCGTCAGCGGCGAGCGGTTCGGCCCGCTCTCCGCCCGCACCGAGCGCATCAGGTCACGGTGGTCGAACCGCGCGTGCCGGTCGGGCACCACACAGGCCACCGCACCGGACACGCGCACCAGATGACCGATCTCCCGGCGCCGGTGGCCGGGCATGGCGTGCACCGGGACCGCTCCGAGGCGCTGCAGCCCGAACCAGACGAGCACGAACTCGGCACGGTTGGGGAGCTGGACCACGACGCGGTCGCCCTGCCCGACGCCGAGCCCGCGCAGTCCGTGGGCGACGCGGTCGGCCTCGGCGTCCAGGTCCGCGTATGTCCACCGGCGGTCTCCGTCGACCAGGGCGACACGGCTGCCGTGGTCCGCCGCCGCCCGCCGCAGGCGTGCGCCGAAGGTGACCCCCTGCCAGTGGCCGACGGCCCGGTAGCGCGCCGATTCCGCCTCGGGCCAGCGCTGTTCAGTCTCGGTCATGGGGCTCTGCCTTTCATCGCCGGGCCGCGGACTCTGGCGCCACGGTCCCTTGTGTGACTACGATGTGAAGTATAGAAATGAAAATCATTTCTATCTAGTGTGGCTTCGGTCCCTCGGACGGAGCCCCGCCGCGGACGCGGCCACCTCGCCCACCCCTCAGACCGGAAGGCCCCATCAGTGAGTGACGAAGCAGTCGTCCCAGCGCGAACAGCGAAAGGTGAGCGGTCCCTCCACGCGCCGGACGCCGTGCGTGAAGCGGTGGCACACGCGCTGGAGATGGCGCCGCACGAGCTGGACGACGACCGTGACCTCTTCGAACTCGGTCTCGACTCACTGATATTGATGTCCCTGGTCGGCACTTGGCGGCGCGCAGGCAGTACGGTCACCTTCCAGGAGCTGACCCGCACCCCGACCCTCGACGCATGGACGGCCCTGCTCGCGCACGAGCGTTCCGTCGAGGCACCGACGAGTCCCGCGCCGGCCGGTCCGGCCACCGCGCTCCAGGCGCCCACCGACGGGGAGCCGGCGGAGCCCTTCCCGCTGGCGACGATGCAGCACGCCTACTGGATCGGACGCCAGGACGGCCAGCCGCTCGGCGGCGTCGCCGCGCACTTCTACGTCGAACTCGACGGCCATGACGTCGACCCCGGCCGGCTCGACACCGCCCTGCGCGCCCTCGTGCTCCGCCACGGCATGCTGAGGGCAGTCTTCGACGGGGAGGGCCGGCAGCGCTTCGGCCCGCCGGGAACGCCCCTCACCGTCCACGACCTGCGTGACCGCGCTCCGAAGGACGCGGAGAACGAGCTGGAGCTGCTGCGCGAACGCAACACCCACGCCCGCCCCGACATCATCTCCGGCGACGTCTTCCGCGCGGCCCTGTGCCTGCTCCCCGACGGGCGGACGCGGCTGCAGATCGACCTGGACATGATGGCCGGCGACGCTCTGAGTCTGCGCGTCCTCCTGTCCGATCTGCGCCGCCTCTACGACTGTCCCGACGACCAGCCCCCCGCACTCGGCCTCGACTACCGCACGTACCTCGCGGAGCATGACGCCCGACGGAGGACGGAACGCGAGCGGCACGCGGCCTGGTGGCGCGAGCGCCTGCCGGAGCTGCCCCGTGCGCCGCGCCTGCCGACGACCGTCGACCCGCTGACCCCCGTCAGCGCCGACGACACCACGCTCACCCACTCGCGCCGCCTGCACCACTGGCTGGGCCCCGCCGACAAAGCGGCACTGATCGGCGCCGCACGACGGCACGGCATCACCCCCGCCGCTGCCCTTGCCACCGCCTTCGCCGAGGTCATCGCCGCCTGGAGCGACAGTCGCCGCTTCCTGCTCAACCTCCCCCTGTTCGACCGCGAGATGTTCACCCCGGATGTGGCCGGTCTGGTCGGGGACTTCAGCAGCTCGGTCCTGCTCGACACGGACATGAGCCAGTCCCTGCCGTTCTCCCGGCAAGCCCGCGGTCTTCAGGAACGCCTTCAGGAAGGCATCTCCCACGGCGCGTACGGCGGCGTCGAGGTCCTGCGCGACCTCGCCCGCGCCGAGGGAGCCCCGGTGCTGGCCCCGGTCGTCTACACCAGCGCCATCGGACTGGGCGAAATCTTCGAGCAGGACGTCCAGAAGTCCTTCGGCCGCCCCTCCTGGATCATCTCCCAGGGCCCCCAGGTCCACCTGGACGCCCAGGTCACCGAACTCGACGGCGGCCTCCTCCTCAACTGGGACGTGCGCGACGGCGTATTCGAGGCCCGGGTGCCCGACGCCGCGTTCGACGCGTACCGCGGCCTCATCACCCGTCTGATCACGGACCCCGACACCTGGGCCCGGCCGGTGGACGGCCTGCTGGCCCCCGACGTCCTGCCGGGGCGCGCGGTGGCGGCGCTGCCCCCCACGCCCGTGCCCGACCGCGCTCTGCACACCCGCTTCTTCCAGCTAGCCGAGACCGACCCGCGCCGCGTCGCGGTCGTCCGCACCGGTGGCGACACCCTCACCTACGGCGAACTCGCCGACTCCGCGCGGAGGATCGCCGCGCTGCTGCGCGGCCACGGCGTGCGTGAGGGCGACACCGTCGCGCTCACGCTGCCCAGGAGCGCGGACCAGATCACCGCCGTCCTCGGCATCCTGGCCGCGGGCGCCGCATACGCCCCCGTCGGCGTCGAGCAACCCGCCGTACGGCGCGGACGCATCCACTCCATGGCGGGCGCCTCCGCCGTGCTCACCGACCGGGAACACGCGCCGCTCTGCCAGACGGTCTCCGCGGCCCCGGTGCTGCTCCTGGAGGACGCCCGAACGCACGAACCCGCCCCAGTCGTCCGGCCGGACCCCGCCCTGCCCGCCTACGTGCTGTTCACATCCGGCTCCACCGGGCTGCCCAAGGGCGTCGAGGTGTCGCACCGCGCGGTCGTCAACACCGTCGAGGCGATGGAGGCGCAGCTCGGACTCGGCCCCGCGGACCGGGCCCTCGCGATCTCCGCGCTCGACTTCGACCTCGCCACCTGGGACATCTTCGCCCCGCTGTCGCTCGGCGGTCAGGTGGTGACCGTAGGACAGGAGCACCGCCGGGATGCCCACCACTGGGCCCACCTGGTGCGTACGCACGGGGTGACACTGGTGCAGTGCGTGCCCGCCCTGTTGGACCTGCTGTTGGCCGCAGGCGAGGACGAGGGTCTCGGCGACTGCCTGCGCATGGTCCTGCTCGGCGGGGACTGGGTCGGCCTCGACCAGCCCCGCAGACTGCGTGCCCTCGTGCCCGGCTGCCGTTTCGTGGCGCTCGGCGGCATGACGGAGGCCGCCGTCCACTCCACGGTGTTCGAGGTCGAGGAGACCGATCCCGCCTGGAAGTCCGTCCCCTACGGCGTTCCGCTGCGCAACATGCGGGCCCGGGTCGTGGACGGACGGGGGCGCGACTGCCCGGACCTCGTCCCCGGCGAGCTGTGGATCGGCGGACCCGGTGTGGCCAACGGCTACCGCGCGGACCCCGAACGCACCGCCGAACGTTTCGTCGAATACGACGGCGAACGCTGGTACCGCAGCGGCGACCTGGCCCGCTACCGGCCCGACGGCGTACTGGAATTCCTCGGCCGTGCCGATCACCAGGTGAAGATCGGCGGTCACCGGATCGAGCTCGGCGAGGTCGAGTCCGCCCTGGAGGACGACCCCGCCGTGCTGCACGCGGTCGCCTGTGTCCTCGACACTCCCGCACGGCACCTCGCAGCCGCCGTGTCAGCCGCCGGCGAGGCACCGGATCCCGACCGGGTACGCCTGCGGGCGGCGCAGCGTCTTCCCGCCTACATGGTCCCCGAGCGACTGCTCGTCCTGCGGAACCTGCCGCTGACCGCCAACGGAAAGCTGGACCGGGCGGCCGTGCGCCGGGCGCTGACCGAGGCGGCCGGGGACGACGGTCCCCGCGCCTCGGCCCCGGTCGGACCGGTGGAGACCGCGGTGGCGGCCGAGTGGGCCGAACTGCTCGACGTGCCCGAAGTGGGCCGGGAGAGCAGCTTCTTCCTGCTCGGCGGGGACTCGCTCGTCGCGACCCGGATGATCGGCCGGCTGCGTGCCGCCGGATTCTCCGGCGCGCGCGTGGCCGACCTCTTCGCCCACCCCGTGCTGCGGCACTTCTGCGGGACGCTGCGCCCCCGGGCGGCCACCGACGCACAGCCCGTACCCGCCACCGCGCCGGTCCTCGTGCCCGACCCGGACCGCGCCCACGAGCCCTTCCCACTCACGGACGTCCAGTCCGCCTACCACACCGGCCGCGACCCCCGTTTCACCCTCGGAGGCGTCGGCACCTGGCACTACACCGAGTTCGACGGCGCGGACGTCGACCTCGACCGACTGGAGCACGCCTGGAACACCCTGATCCGCCGGCACGGCATGCTCCGCGCGGTCGTGGAGGACGGACACCAGCGTGTCCTGCCCGATACACCGCCCTTCCGCATCCCGGTGGCGGACGTCCCGGACGGCGACGCGCCCGAGGCGCTGGCCGGCCTGCGCGCCCGTCTGTCCCAGCAGGTGCGCGACCCCGCCCGGTGGCCCCTCTTCGCGGTCGAGGCGGTGCGATACCACGACGGGGGCGCCGCCCGCACACGCATCGGCATCGGTCTGGACTACCTGGTCCTCGACGCCCTCTCCATCACCACGCTCTACGCCGAACTGAACGCGCTCCACGCCGACCCCGAGCATGAACTGCCGCCCGTCGACGTGTCGTTCCGCGACTACCTCACCGGACTCCCCACCGACCCGGAGTCGGCCGAGCCGGCCCGCGCCCACTGGCGCAAGCGGCTGTCCGAACTCCCGCCCCCGCCGGCCCTGCCTCTCGACCGGGACCCGGCGACCCTCGACGTGCCCGCCTTCACCCGGCGCCGGCTGAGCCTGCCCGCCGAGGACTGGCAGGCCGTCAAGCGAGAGGCGGCCCGGCACGGCCTCACCCCGTCCACCGTCCTGCTGGCCCTGTACGCGGAGGTCCTGGAGGCCTGGAGCGGGACGGACGCGCTGACCGTCACGCTCACCCTCTTCAACCGCCGCGACGTCCACCCCCACATCCACCGGGTTCTGGGTGACTTCACCTCCCTCTCGCCGGCGGGGCACCGGCGCGACGGAGCGTCCTGGCTGGCGGCGGCCGAGGCACTGCAACGCCGCCAGGCGGAGGACCTGGACCACCTGAACGTCCCGATCGACTGGCTGCTGAGGGAGTTCGGTCGCCGTACGGGCACCGTGGACGCTGCCGCGCCCGTGGTGTTCACCAGTGCCGTCGGAGTCGGTGACGCGACGCTGGCCGGACCCGGCTCAGGCTTCCCCGCGAAGGTCTGGGGCATCTCGCAGTCCCCGCAGGTGTGCTTGGACAACCAGGTCACCGAAGAGTCCGGGAACCTGGTCGTCACCTGGGACGCTGTGGAGGAACTCTTCCCCGAGGGCGTGCTGGACGCGATGTTCGGCGCCTACGAGAGGCTGCTGGGGTACGTCGTCGCCGGTGACTGGGACGCGCCGTTGCCCGACCTGCTGCCCGCTTCCCACATGGAACGGCGGGCCGCCGTCGCACGGGAGGCCGCCCTGGAGCCGGTGGCCCCGCGCCCGCTGCACGCGGCGTTCTTCGCCCACGCCGAGGCCGTGCCCGACCGGACCGCACTCGTCACGGCCGCGGGGGAGAAGGTGACGTACGGAGTCCTCGCCGACCAGGCGCTGCGCACAGCCGCCGCGCTCGGTGACGCCGGCGTGACTCCGGGCGAACTGGTCGCGGTGACCCTGCCCAAGGGGCCGGAGCAGGTCGCCGCGGTCCTCGGTGTCCTCGCGGCCGGCGCCGCCTACGTACCGCTGAGCCTCGAACAGCCCGCCGCACGGCTGGAGAGGGTGCACGCCACCGCAGCCTTCCAGGTCGTCGTTGGCCACTGGCCCGCTCCGGGGGGAACGGCTCCCCGCGCTCTGTCCGTAACGGACACACAGGCCCTCGATCCGCTGCCCGCACCGTCGGAAACGTCTACCGAAGCACTCGCCTACGTCATCTTCACCTCGGGTTCCACCGGTGAGCCGAAGGGGGTGGAGATCACCCACGCGGCCGCCTGGAACACGATCGCGGACATCAACGCCCGGCACGGCATCGGCGACGACGACCGGGTCTTCGCCCTGTCGTCGCTGGACTTCGACCTGTCCGTGTACGACATCTTCGGGATGCTCGGCGCGGGCGGCTCCCTCCTCCTTCCCACCGAGGACCAGCGTCGGGAACCGGCCCGCTGGCCGAGCCTGCTGGACCGTCACGGGGTGACCGTCTGGAACACCGTCCCGGCCCTCCTCGACCTGCTCCTCGACGCCGACGAGCAGGAGGCGCCGGAAGGCGGGCGCATCGCGGGGCTGCGGACCGCACTGGTCTCCGGCGACTGGATCGGGCTCGACCTGCCCGGCCGCCTGCGGGCACGCACCGCGCGCCCCTGCGCCTTCGTCGCGATGGGCGGCGCGACCGAGGCCGCCATCTGGTCCAACACGCTCACCGTCGAGGAGCCGGACCCCGGGTGGGTCTCCATCCCCTACGGCCGCCCCCTGACCGGGCAGCACTACCGCGTGGTCGACCGGGACGGACGGGACTGCCCCGACTGGACGCCCGGCGAACTGTGGATCGGCGGTGCGGGACTGGCCCGCGGCTACCTGGCCGACCCCGTCCGCACCGCCGAGAAGTTCGTCCGACGGGACGGGCAGCGCTGGTATCGGACCGGTGACCTGGGCCGGTTCCGGGGAGACGGCCTGCTGGAATTCATGGGCCGCCTCGACAGCCAGTTGAAGATCGCCGGCCACCGCGTCGAGGCCGGTGAGATCGAGGCCGCGCTGGAGTCTCACCCGGCCGTCGCCCGAGCCGCGGTCGTGGCGGTAGGGGAGCGTACCGCGAAGCGCCTGGCCGCCTTCGTCGTACCGCACGAGCGGACATCCACGGAGTCCGTCGGCCCGACAGTGCGGGATACCGAAGACCTCACCCGGAGCCTCTTCGCCCTGCTGGCCGAGCGCGTGCCCGTCTACGCGGTTCCCGCCCGTATCCAGACGCTGCCGTCCCTGCCGCTCACCGCGAACGGCAAGGTCGACCGGGGCGCCCTGGCCGCTCTGACGGGACCGGAAACGGTGTCCGCCGTGGCCGAACCACCGCACGGGGAGACCGAGACGGCCCTTGCCGGTCTGTGGAGCGAGCACCTGCCGCACTGGACGCCCGACCGTAACGCCAACTTCTTCACCGCGGGCGGCGACAGCCTCACCGCCCTGCGCCTGCTCACCGCGATGGAGCGCCGCCTCGGGGCCACCGTGCCCGCCCGGCGCTTCTTCGCCGCACCGACCATCGCCGCGCTCGCCGCGGACATCACCCGAACGCCGGCGGCCCACGGGACCGCCTACGAGACCGGAGAGCTGTGAACATCGCTGAACTGCTGGCCCGTTACGCCGACGAAGGCGTGGTGCTGTGGGCCCAGGACGGACAACTGCGCTTCCGCGCCCCGCAGGGCCGCCTCACCGAGGACCACCGAGCCGAACTGCGGACCCACAAGGAAGCCGTCCTGCGCCACCTGGAGGCGGAGGAACCGACGCTGCGGGCCGACCCGGACAACTGCCACGCGCCCTTCCCGCTGACGGACGTCCAGGCCGCCTACCTGATCGGCCGCACCGGCGCCTACGCCTACGGCGGCGTCGGCTGCCACGCCTACGTCGAACTCGAATATCCCGACCTGGACGTGGACCGTGTCACCGCGTCGTGGCGGGAGCTGGTCCGGCGGCATGACATGCTCCGCGCCGTCATCCACAACGACGGCTACCAGCAGGTCCTGGCCGACGTACCCTCCCTCGTCGTCGAAGCCGACGACCTGACCACCCTGGCACCGGACGCCGCCGAGGCGCAGGTGGCACACACCCGGGCGCGGCTGTCCGCCCGCGAGGCACCCACCGACCGGTGGCCGCTCTTCGAGGCGCACGTGAGCCGGACCGCGGAGCGGGCCGTGCTCCACCTCTCCTTCGACATGCTGGTCGTCGACCACGCCAGCCTGCGCATCCTGCTCGCGGAGTTCCAGCGGAGCTACGGCGGTGAACCCCTCTCCGAGGCACCCCGGATCGCCTTCCGCGACTACGTCCTGGCCCGCCGCGCCCTCGCCGACTCCGGCGCGCTCACCCGCGACCGCGCCTACTGGACCGAACGGCTCGACACCCTGCCGCCCGCGCCCGAGCTGCCCCTTGCCGAAGCCTGGGAGGCGGCCGTCGGCGACCCGGGGGAGACGGCCCGAACACCGGCTTCCGCAGACTCCGTCACCTTCCGCAGGCTGGAGGTCCTGTTGCCCGCGGCCGACCGGGACCGTCTCACCGAGAGGGCCGCGCGGCGCGGGCTGACCCTCTCCACCGCGCTGCTCACCGCGTACGCCGAGACGGTCGCCCGCTGGTCGCGTACCAGCCGCTTCATGCTCAACGTGCCCACGGTGGACCGCCCCGAACTGCACGAGGACATCGGCCGCCTGGTCGGAGACTTCACGTCGCTGGAACTGCTCGCCGTGGACCTGGACCAGCCCGCCGCCTTCGCGGAGCGGACGCGTTCCGTCGGAGCGCAGCTCCTGGACGACCTCGCGCATCCCCTGTTCACCGGTTCCGATGTGCTTGCCGAGCTGTCCCGCAGGGCCGGCGCCCCGGTGCTGATGCCGGTCGTCTTCACCAGCGCACTGGGCACCGGCGCCACCTCCGAGGGCGTGCCTCCCGAGGTGACGTACGCCCTGACCCGGACCCCGCAGGTGTGGCTCGACTGCCAGGTCATGCACCGCGGCGACACGCTGAGCCTGTCCTGGGACATCCGCGAGGGCGCGCTCGCCCACGGGGTGGCCGACGCCATGTTCGAGGCGTACACGGCACTCGTACGGGCCCTGTCGGCCGAGGGCGAAGCCGGCGATGCCGCGTGGGACGCACCGGCACGTATCCCGCTTCCCGAGGTACAGGCGGTGCGCCGCGATGCGGTCAACGCGACCGGGGGGCCTCTGCCGGACGCCCTCCTGCACGAACCCGTACTCGCCCAGGCCCGGGCCACACCGCAGGCCATCGCGGTCCGTACTCCCGAACGGGCCCTCACCTACCGGGAGCTCGTGGCCCGGGCGAGCGTTCTCGCCGAGGCGCTGACCGAGTCCGGACTGCGCCCCCGGGAGCCCGTGGCGATCTGGGCGGACAAGGGCTGGGAGCAGGTCGTCGCCGTCTTCGGCACGCTCATGGCGGGCGGTGCCTATCTGCCCGTCGACACGGCCCAGCCACCGGCCCGCCGGGACACGATCATCGCTGACTCGGGCGTCCGCACGGTCCTCACCCAGTCCTGGCTGGCCGAGATCGACGACCTCCCGGCGGACGTCACGGCACTCGCCGTCGACCTGCTCCCCGAGGACGCCGTGGCCACGCCCGGTGAGACCGCGGCTCGGCGCGACCCGGACGACCTCGCGTACATCATCTACACCTCGGGCTCCACCGGGACGCCCAAGGGCGTGATGATCAGCCACCGAGCCGCCCTCAACACCGTCGAAGACATCAACCGCCGCTTCACCGTCACCGGGCGCGACCGGGTCCTCGGTATCGCGGGGCTCGGCTTCGACCTCTCCGTCTACGACCTGTTCGGACCGCTTGCCGTCGGTGCCACCCTCGTCCTGCCCCACGCCGACCGGCGCGGCGACCCCTCCCACTGGGCCGAGCTGGTCCGCGACTTCGGCGTCACGGTGTGGAACTCCGTCCCCGGCCAGCTCCACATGCTGTGCGACTGGCTTCGCTCCGTGCCCCCCACGGACGACGCCTCGCTGCGTCTCGCCCTGATATCCGGCGACTGGATACCGGTCGCCCTGCCGGACCAGGCTCGCGAACTCCTTCCCGGGTTGGAGGTCATCTCCCTCGGCGGAGCGACCGAGGGATCGATCTGGTCCATCGTCCATCCCATCGACAAGGTCGACACCGCACGCCCGAGCGTCCCGTACGGCACCCCGCTGACCAATCAGACGTTCGCCGTGCTCGACCGGCACCTGCGTCCACGGCCCGAATGGGTGCCGGGCGAGCTGTACATCGGGGGTGCCGGTGTCGCCCTGGGCTACTTCGGTGACGAGGGCCGCACCGCGGAGCGGTTCCTCACCGACCCCGCCACCGGGGAGCGGCTCTACCGCACCGGTGATCTCGGGCGGTACCTCCCCGACGGCACCATCGAGTTCCTCGGCCGGGAGGATGCCCAGGTCAAGATTCGCGGCTACCGGGTCGAACTGGCCGAGGTCGAGGCCGCCGTGCAGGCCCACGCCCGGGTCGCGGCGGGCGCCGTCATCGTCGACGACTCGGCGGCCGGAGGCCGACGCCTTGCCGCATACGTGGAGACGGCCCGCAAGGACGGCACGGCGGACGTGGACCGTGCCGGAACCCCCGCGACGCGGACACAGGCGCGCGCGGCCGCGGCCGACGCCGTGCGGGAAGCCGCCGCGGCCGTCGACGCCGCGCGGCTGAAGGAGTTCCTGGCCGCCCTCGACGACGTGGCCCTCGCGGAGATGACGCGTGTCCTCGACGCCTCCGGGGTGTTCGCGGACGGCACGCCGCGTACGGCCGAGGAGGTGGGCACGGCCCTGCGTGCCACGCCCCGCCACCGGCACATCGTGCGGCGATGGCTGCGCGCTCTGGCAGCACGCGACCGCCTCTTGCACCGCGGCTCCGACGACACCTACACCGGTCTCGTCGCCGTCCCGGAGAGCCGAGCGGAACGTGGCCGGCGGCGGGCCGCGGAGCTGGAACACGAGGTCGGCTGGAGCACGGAACTGCTCACCGTCATGCGCACCTGCGCCGAGCGGCTGCCCGAGCTGGTCTCCGGGGAGACGGGCATCCGGGAGCTCCTCTTCCCCGGCGCGGCGACCGAGGCCGCGGATGCCGCCTACCGGGACAACCTCGCCATCCGGCACCTCAACCGCGCGGTGGTCGCCGCGCTGCGCGAGATCGCCGCCTGCCACACGGGTGAGGAGCGCTTGCGCATTCTGGAGGTGGGCGGCGGCGTCGGCGGCACCACGGGCGAACTGGTGCCCGCTCTCGCCGAGTACGGCGTCGACTACCTGTTCACAGACGCCTCCGCGTTCTTCCTGAACGAGGCCCGCGAGCGCTTCGCCGATCACGCCTGGGTCCGCTACCAGCGCTTCGACGTCGACGAGGACCCGCGCGCCCAGCACCTGTCGCCCAACACCTTCGACGTGGTGCTCTGCGCCAACACCCTGCACGCCGCAGCCGACGCGGACGCGGCCGTGGGCCGGCTGCGGGAACTGCTGGTCCCGGGCGGACAGCTCGTGTTCGTGGAGAACACCCGCGACGAGAACCTGCCGCTGCTGGTCTCCATGGAGTTCCTCGAGGTCGCGGGACGGACGTGGACCGACGTGCGCGAACACACAGGGCAGTCCTTCCTCACCCACGCGCAGTGGTGTGAACTCCTCGACGCGCACGGCGCGTCCGAGGTCACCTCGTTGCCCGCCGCCCGGGAGGCGCTGGCCCTGACCGGCCAGGAGGTGTTCTTCGCCACGCTGAAGGACGACCGCCACCACGTCCCGGTCGGTGAACTGGCCCGCACGGCGGCGACCCGGCTCCCGGAGTACATGCTCCCCTCGGTGTGGCAGGTCGTCGACTCCCTGCCCCGCACGGCCAACGGCAAGACCGACCGAGGGTGCCTGCGGAGCTGGCTGCCCCGCGAGAGCGGCCCGCCCGTCGTGGACGAGAAGCCCATGGACGACCTGGAGAACGGCCTCGCCGAGCTGTGGTCGGAACTCCTCGCGGTCGGGAGTGTCACCCGCAACGACGACTTCTTCGATCTCGGCGGCGACTCGCTCCTCGTCGCTCGCATGGTGGGGCTGCTGCGTGAACGCGTACCGGAGGCAGCCGACCTTGAGTGGGAGGTCGTGCTGCGCCACATGCTGCGCCGCCCGACGGTCGCCGGGCTCGCCGCGTTCCTGCGGGGGCTCGCGGGCACCGGGGACGCGCCGGCCGCCGGTGCCGTGCGCACGGACCCGGTGATCCACCTGCACGGCGCTCGCTCCGGGGACGAGCCGACCACCGTTCTGGTGCACGCCGGAACCGCGACGATCATGCCGTACCGAGCGCTGATCACCGAGATCCGGCGCCGCTCACCGGGGACCGCCGCGGTCGTGGGCGTGGAGGTCCCGGACCTGAACGGCTTCCTCGCCGCCCCGCCGCAGGGGCTCATCGAGCGGATGGCGGCCGACTACGCCCGCGCCCTGACGGCCGACGGCCGCAGCCGTTTCCACGTCGTCGGCTACTGCCTGGGCGGCCTGATCGCCACCGAGGTGGCCCGCAACCTCGCCGAGGCCGGGGCGGAGGTGGAGAGCCTCACCGTCATCAGCAGCCACAGCCCCCGTTTCCGCCTGGACGACGAACTGCTCGCCGAGTACTCATTCGCCGTCATGATGGGCATCGACCCGGCCGACCTCGGCTTCCCGGACGACCAGTACCGGGTGGCCGCGGCGGCCGACGCGGTCCTGGCCACCAGCCCCGGCGTCCTGCCGGACGGCGGCCTTGCCGCGCTGCCCGAGGAGTTCGCGGACGTCGCGGGCCGCTTCCGGGAGCTGACCGGCGTCCCCCGCGCCACTCGCATCGCGCGGATGTGCGAGGCGGTGCCCGCTTCGGCCGGCACCTACGAACCCGACCACATGACACGGCTCTTCCTCGCCTTCCGGCAGAGCGTCTTCGCCATCACCCGCTACGACGCCGAGCCGTACGCCGGTGACATCACCTTCCTGCGCCACGACGGCGCGTACCCCTTCCCGGGCAGCAAGGACGCCGTCACCACCTACTGGGAGGAACTCACCCTGGGCGACCTGGACATCGTCGACATCGGCGGCGACCACTACAGCTGCCTGTCCGTCGAGCACGCGCCCGGCATCCTCAAGACCCTTGCCGAGCTGACCCAGGGGGCGATCACCCGATGACCAAGCCAGTGATCGGGGTCCTGGGCGCCTCCGGCGCGGTCGGGCGGGCCGCCGTACACGAACTGCACGCCCTCGGCCACAGCGGCCTGCGGCTGGGCGGTCGGACCGCGTCGGCCCTGTGCGAGGTCGCCGAGAACGACCCCGGCGGCCACGACGAGACGGTCTGGGCCGACGCCACCGCACCGGATGGTCTGCGTGCCTTCACCGAGGGCTGCGACATCGTCCTCAACTGCGTCGGCCCCACCTACCGGCTCCGTGCCACCGTGGCGTTCGCGGCACTGGACGCCGGTGCGCACTGCGTCGACGTGGCCGGCGACGACCCGGCAGCCGAAGACCTTCTCAAAGGCGGCGAGCCGGCCCGCGACACTCGCACGGTCGTCCTGTCCGCGGGCGCACTGCCCGGTCTGTCCAGCCTCCTGCCTCGCTGGCTGGCCCGACAGGGCCTGGACAGCGTCGCCGCGTTGACCGCCTACTGCGGGGGGCTGGAGCCCTGTTCGCCCACGGTGGCGCACGACTTGATGCTCTCCCTCAGCTCGGGCGGCGCGGACGGCGCGGCCTACGGCGAGGCCTTGGCGGCCGTCCGCGGCGGCCGCCGCGCGCCACGAGCCCTGCGCGCCGACGAGGACACCGTGCACCAGGCGTTCCCCGGCCGGGTCGCCGTGCAGCCCTACCTCAGCGGCGAGAGCGAACGCCTCGCCTCCGTCCTGGGCCTCGACCGGCTCGACTGGTACAACGTCCACCCGGGTCCCGCCGTACGCGCCCTGCTCAACCTCCTGCCCGGCCGCCTCGCGGCCGGAGAGGAGCAGGGCCGCCTGGCGGAGCGGCTGATCCTCGCCGCCGACCTCGACCTGGCCGGGCGCAAGCCCTACTACGCCATGGACTTCGCGCTGTCGGGCACCGCTTCGGGGGCACCCGCGACCGCCGGACTGACCCTGCGCACGGCCAGCAGCTACCGGCTCACCGCCGCCGTGGGAGCCCTGGCAGCGGACGCGGTACTGCGGAGTGAGGTCCCGGCGGGCGTCCACTTCGCCTGCGACGTGCTGGACCCCGAAACCGTGGTACGGCACCTGCGCTCCCACGGCGTCGCCGACCTCCGGCTCACAGGGACGGCTGCCGGACCCGAGCGGGACGAGGAGGGGATCCTGTGAACGCCCCGGCGCCCCTGCGTGTGCTGGTCTGCGGCACCAACTTCGGCCGCTTCTACGCCGAAGCCGTACGCCGACGCCCCGGGTACACCCTGGCCGGCATCCTGAGCCGGGGATCGCAAGCCTCCAGGGAGTACGCGGCGAGCCTGGGCGTCCCCTTCCATGCCGACGTCGACGACCTCCCCGGTGACATCGACGCCGCCTGTGTGGCGGTGAGTTCCTCCATCTCGGGCGGCCAGGGAACCGACCTGGCCCGGGCGCTGATGGACCGGGGCATCCACGTGCTCCAGGAACACCCCGTGCACCTGACCGAGCTGACGGACAACCTCAGGCACGCGCGCCGCCGGGGCGTGCGGTACCGCCTCAACACCCATTACCCGGACGTCGCCCCGGTTCGCGCCTTCATCGAGGCGGCCCGTCGGCTCGTCGCCCAGCAGCGACCGCTCTTCGTGGACGCCGCCACCCCCATCCACCTCATGCACCCGCTGGTGGACATCCTCGGGCAGGCCATGGGCGCCCTGCGGCCCTGGGGCTTCGCGGATCCGGCACCGCTGCCCGCCGGCATCGGGCCGCAGCCGTTCCGCTCCCTGCACGGCGTGTTCGCCGGGGTCCCCCTCACCCTGCGGGTCCACCACCAGCTCGATCCCTCCGACCGGGACAACCACGCGTTCCACTGGCACCGGATCTCGCTCGGGACCGAGGGCGGAGTGCTCACCCTCGCGGACACCCACGGCCCCGTGCTGTGGAGCCCCCGGCTGCACATCGGGCGGGACACCGACCGGCGCTTCGTCCTGGACGGTCCTGGCACCGGCAGCCTGGGACTCGGGAGCACGGCGGTGGTCGGAAGCACGGGCTCCTTCCGCACCGTCTTCTCCGACCTGTGGCCGGAAGCCATCGGCAGTGCCCTCGACGGGCTCCGCGACGCCGTGGCGCGGGGCGGCGACGCTCTGCGCGCGGGCCAGTACGAGCTGGCCGTGTGCCGCATCTGGACCGACCTCGCGGCCCGACTGGGACCGCCCGAGATCGTCCGGCCGGCCACGCCGCGCCCCCTGGCGGTGAGCGACGTCTTCCCCACGCAGGCGCGGTTCCGCGACACCGCCGATCCCCGTCCCGCCCCGGCCCCGCCTCTCGGCGCGTGGACCGGGGCGGGTCCCGGCTCCGCCGGAGTGCCGGTTGGCCCCGCAGCGGAAACGCCATCGGCCCGACCGCCGGACACCGCGTACTCCCCGTCGGCCGAGTTCTTCGACCTCGTCGCCACCGGACACACCGCGACCGCGAGCGCCCCGGCCGTGGCCGCCCTCCTGGCCGACGCCGACCTCGGCACCGGGCCTGTGGTGGACATCGGCGCCGGCACCGGTCTCCTGACCGATGCCGTCGCCCGGGCCCGGCCGGACGCGGAGATCATCGCCTGCGAACCGTCGGTCGGCATGCGCGCCGTGCTCACCAGCAGGGTGTTCAGCGACGAGGACCTGCGGACCAGGGTGACCGTCACCGCGGACGCCGCTCCCGATCTCGATCTCCCCGAGCGGATCAGCGTCGTCCTGCTCTGCGGAGTCCTCGGCCACCTCGACGCCGAGGAACGGGCCAAGCTGTGGCGGCGGGTGACCCGGCGGCTGGCCCCCGGCGGGCTCGTGATCGTCGAACTCATGCAGTTCGAGGAGCCGATGACCCTTCCCGAGACCCGGCTCGCCACCGCGACCGCCGGGCGCCACCGCTACGAATGGTTGTTCAAAGGCGCACCGGACGAGGCGGAGAACGGCACCATGCGCCTGCACTCCACCTGGCGGGTCTACCGGGACGGGGCCCCGCACGCGGAACGCGAAGTACACGACGCCTACCGCTGGGAGCCCTTCGGGCTGAAGGACGTCGTCGCCGAGTCCGGCATGACCGCACGCATCCTGCCCACCCGACCCGGAGCGCCCCCGCTGGCCGTGCTCACCCTGACACCGGACACGTCCGCCCCGACCGCCGGACCGCACGTGCCGCGCGGTCCCAGCACACCGGGCGTCCCGGCACCCCCCGGCAGCCCGCTCCTCTCCTCCTTCCCCACCGACGACTAGGACCCTCCATGACCAGCCCGGAAACCCCGACGGCGCCCCAGCACCTCGGCGATCCCCACGCGGACACCGCGACCCCGCCCCGGGACTTCCCCATCCAGCGCGGTTGCCCCTTCGCGGCGCCGGCGGAGTACGACGCGCTGCGCACCCACGATCCGGTCGCCCGCGTCACCCTGCCGACCAAGCGCGAAGCCTGGGTGGTCACCCGCTACGACGACGTACGGGAACTGCTCTCCGACCCCCGGGTCAGCGCCGACATCCGCCGTCCCGACTTCCCGGCCCTCGGAGAGGGCGAGCAGGAAGCCGGGGCGAAGTTCCGCCCCTTCATCCGCACCGACGCCCCCGAGCACACCAAGTACCGGCGCATGCTCCTGCCGGTGTTCACCGTGCGCCGGGTGCGTGCGATGCGCCCGGTCGTCCAGGCCCGCGTCGACGAGATACTGGACGGCATGCTCGCCGCCGGCGGCCCGGTGGACTTCGTCTCCGCGTACGCCAACGCGGTCTCCACCTCGGTGATCTGCGAACTGCTCGGCATCCCGCGGGAGAACCTGGAGTTCTTCCGGGACGTCACCCGGATCTCCGGCTCCCGCCACAGCACGGCCGAGCAGGTCTCCGAGGCCCTCGGTGGTCTCTTCGGCCTGCTCGCCGAGCTGATCGGTGAGCGACGGGAAGAGCCCCGCGACGACCTGACCTCCAAGCTCGTCACCGAGCACCTCGTCCCCGGCCACGTGACCATGGACCAGCTCCTGTCGACTCTCGGCATCACGATCAACGCCGGCCGCGAGACCACCACCAGCATGATCGCCCTGAGCACGCTGCTCCTGCTGGAGCGGCCGGAGTTGCTGGAGGAACTGCGCCGAGACCCCTCCCTGATGCCGGCCGCCGTCGACGAATTCCTGCGTGTCCTGTCCGTCGCCGACTCCATCCCCCTGCGAGTGGCCGCCGAGGACATCGACCTGTCCGGCCGGACGATCCCCGCCGACGACGGCGTCATCGCCCTCCTGGCCGGGGCCAATCACGATCCCGAGCAGTTCGACGAGCCGGAGCGGGTCGACTTCCACCGCACCGACAACCACCACGTCGCGTTCGGCTACGGCGTCCACCAGTGCGTCGGGCAGCACCTGGCCCGGCTGGAACTGGAGGTCGCCATGGAGACGCTCATCCGCCGCGTCCCCACGCTCCGCCTCGCGGGTGACCGGGAGGACGTCGTGGTCAAGCACGACTCGGCCACCTTCGGCCTCGAAGAACTGAGGGTTGCCTGGTGACCGCGCCCTTCCCGCCGAGCGCGTCCTTGCAGCCCTCGGCCCGCCCCGCGACGCGCCCCGGTGCCCGGCCCCCCGCCCGCGCCACCCGTGGCGACAGCCCGTGGATCAGACGGTGGAGCGGTGGCGCCGCACCCCGGTTCACGCTGATCTGCCTTCCGCACGCGGGTGGCAGCGCCGGCTTCTACCGGCCCTGGGCGGCACTCATGCCCCCCGAGGTCGAGCTCCTCGCCGTCCAATACCCCGCCCGCGAGGACCGCCTCGGTGATCCCGAGGCGGCCGACATGGGTGAGCTGACGGCAGCGGTGGCCGACGCCGTCGCGCCGCTGCTCGACCGGCCGTACGCCCTCTTCGGACACAGCATGGGCTCCGCCGTGGCCTGGGAACTCGCCCACGAGCTGAACCGCCGCGGGCTCCCGGGCCCGCGGCGCGTATTCGCGTCCGGACGGGCCGCCCCCGGCACGGCCGTCACCGGGCAACTCCACCGCCAGGACGACAAAACCCTGAGCGCCGAACTCGCCCGGCTGGGCGGCACCAGCCAAGAAGTCCTGGACGACCCCGGACTGCGACCCCTGATCCTCACCGCCGTACGCCACGACTACCGGATCATCGAGACGTACCGGCCACCCGACCGGGAGCCACTGTCCTGCCCCCTGCACGTCCTGACCGGCAGTACGGACCCGGAGCTCGGCGAGGAACGGAGCCGCGACCGGGCCGGCGGCTGGGCGGACCTCACCACCGCCCGCACCGAGGTACGCGTCTTCCCCGGCGACCACTTCTACCTCACCCCGCGACGCCGTGAGGTCGTGGCCACCGTCCTGCGCAGGCTGGACCCTTCGCTGACCACCGGCGGCGTACACGCCTGGCCGAGCACCCCGTGAGCCGCCGCCCCGGGCACGCCCGCCCGGTCCTCCGAACCCGGAGAGCATCGTGATCGACTACTACTCCACCTCGGCCGAGTTCTACGAACTGGTCGCCACCCGGCACACCGCCAGCAGTGGTCCGCCCCTGACCCGTCTCCTCACCGGCCTCGACGTCTCCCACGGACCCGTCCTGGAGATCGGCGCGGGAACCGGCCGCGTCACCGAGGTCATCGCCGCCGCCCTGCCGGACGCCGAGATTCTCGCCGCCGAGCCGTCCGCCAGCATGCGCGCCATGCTCACCTCCCGGGTCGCCCGCGACCCGGACCTGCGCCGGCGCGTCACCGTCGTGGACGGGGCCGCCCAGGACCTCGTCCTGCCCGACCGGCTCTCCGCCGTCGTCATCTTCGGCGTGGCCGGTCATCTCACCGTCCCCGAACGCGTGGCCCTGTGGAAACGGCTGGCGGACCGCCTGCCGGACGGGGCGCCCATCGTCGTGGAACTGATGGGGGTCTCCTCGCCACGCGTCATCCCCCCGGTCATGTCCCTGAGGGAGACCATCGGCCGTCAGACGTACGAGTGGTGGATCGGCGGCGAACCCACCGAGGGCGACGGGATGCGGTTCACGACCACCTGGAAGGTCATGCGCGACGGCCGCACCGTGCGCGAGGTCGCCGACAGCTACGACTGGCACACCTTCGACGTCGCCCGGCTGGCCCGCGAGGCCGGCATGACCAGCCGCCGCGTCACCGAGGCGGGCGGCAGGCCCATCCCTGAAATCGGAGTTCTCGTCAAGTGAAGTCACAACCACCCGAACCGGGCCGGGCCCCGGACGCCGCAACCGCCGACGCCCGCCCCACCCCGCCACCGTTGCGCACGCTGGCCGAGCCCGTACGCGAACGACTGGCTCTCGCCGTAGGCCTCCAGGCCTTTGCCGCCCTCTGCGGAGTGGTCCCGTTCATCGCCGTCTCCCGCATCGCCGGGCGCCTCACCGCAGGGGTCCCGGCCGACGGCTCCGCGCTCTGGCCGCTGGTGACGCTGGCCTGCGTGTCGGGCCTCGTCGCCCTCGTGTGCGGCACGGCGGCCGGCACCCTCGCCCACATCGCCGACAACGACCTTCAGCTCTCCCTCCGCCGCCGGCTCGCCCGGCACATCGGGCGGCTCCCGCTCGGCCGGCTCACCGGACGAGGAACCGGCGAGGTCAAGCAGGCCGTGCAGGACGACGTGAGCGCGCTGCACACCCTGTTCGCCCACACCCTCCTGGATGTCGTCTCCGTGCTCGCCGCCCCGGTGCCCATCCTGGTCTACCTGTTCACTGTCGACCGGCGCCTGGCCCTGGTCAGCGTGGTGCCCCTGCTGCTGGGCGTGTTCCTGTTCAGCCGAGCCATGGCCGGGGCCGCGGCCCAGATGACCGAGTTCGGTGCCGCGGTGGGCCGGATCTCCGCCGCCGCCGTGGAGTTCGCCTCCGGCATCGCCGTCTTCAAGAGCTTCGGACGCGGAGGCAAAGCCCACGAGCGCTTCGTCCGCGCGACCGAGGGTTTCGCCGACTTCTTCTCCGGCTGGGTCCGCTCCACCCTGCTCACCTCCACCGCCGCGATCCTTGTGGTCGCCCCGGCCGTGGTCCTGCTGCTCCTGACCGTGCTGGGCGCGGTCTTCGTCACCCAGGGTTGGACGACTGGGGCCGAACTCGTCCCCTTCCTCCTGCTCGGCCCGGCCGTCGCCGCCCCCATGGGCGTCGTGGGGCCCCGCATCCAGCAGATCCGGGCCGGCCAGGCCGCCGCCGTACGCATCACCGAACTGCTGGATGCGCCCACCCTGCCGGAGCCGACGACGGCCGTCCTTCCCGACGGCCACCACGTCTGTTTGCGGGAGGTCTCCTTCTCCTACGACGGGAACACCGACGTCCTGAGCGGCGTGGACCTCGACCTCGCGCCCGGCACGGTCACCGCGCTGGTAGGTCCCTCCGGCTCGGGCAAGTCCACCCTGGCGTCTCTGCTGCCCCGCTTCCACGACGTCACGGCCGGCACGGTCACCCTCGGCGGTGCCGACCTGCGGGACATTCCCGCCACCGAGCTGTACCGACGGGTCGGCTTCGTCCTCCAGGACGTACGGCTGCTGCGGGCAAGCGTCGCCGACAACATCCGCCTGGGGCGGCCTGACGCCACCGACGAGGAGGTCGAGCGGTGCGCCCGCGCCGCACGCATCCACGACCGGGCCATGGAGCTGCCCGACGGCTACGCGACCGAGATCGGCACGGCCGTCACCCTCTCCGGCGGAGAGGCGCAACGGCTGTCCATCGCACGGGCGCTGCTCGCCGACGCACCCGTCCTCGTGCTCGACGAGGCGACCGCCTACGCCGACCCGCACTCCGAGGCACTGATTCAGGACGGCCTGTCGGCACTCGCGGCCGGTCGCACCCTCCTCGTCATCGCCCACCGGCTGCCGACCATCCGCACCGCCGACCGGATCGTGGTGCTGGAGGACGGACGCGTCACGGAACAGGGCCGCCACGCCGACCTGCTCGCCGCCGGTGGCCGGTACGCCGCGCTGTGGGAGGCCCAGCGGACCGCGGGCCCGGACGAGACCGACGGCGCGGCACACCACCGGTCCGCACCCGTGGGGGCCGACCACGCCGCGGACGACATCCGAGAGGGAAGTGCACGATGATCCGTCAGCTCTACCGCGTCCTGGGGCCGGAGGGCTCCCGCCCACTGAACCGGCTGGTGCTCCTCCAGTCCGGAGCGGCCGTCCTCCAGGGCGTCGCCTTCGCCCTCCTCGTGCCCGTCCTGAAAGCCCTGCTCAGCACGGACCCCGACGACGTCTGGCCATGGCTGACAGCGTTCACCGGCTGTGTACTCGTCTACGCGGCGCTTCAGGGCGCGGCCATCAGCGGCGGTTTCGCGGTCGGTTCCCAGCTCTCCCGGGTACTCCATCGCCGTATGGCGGACCAGGCACTGAGCCTGCCCCTCGGCTGGTTCACCGCCGGTCGTACGGCCGAGTTCAGCAGGCTCGCCGGACAGAACGTCATCCAGGTGATGAGCACACCGGCCCACCTGCTCCGCCCGTTCCTCACCTCCCTGCTCACCCCGGTCACGCTGGTCGTCGCGACCTTCTTCTTCGACGCTCGCACTGCCTTGGTGCTCCTGGCCTGCGTGCCGGTGCTGTTTGCCGTGCAGCAGGCGAGCACGGCGCTGATGCGCCGGCTCGACCTCGGCCGTGACGCCGCGATCGGAGAGTCCGCCGACCGGGTTCTGGAGTACACGCGCAACCAGCCGGTCCTGCGGGCGTTCGGCCGGACCGCGGATGGCTACGGGGCGCTGGACGATGCCCTGGCGGCCGAGGCGCGCGCCGACCGGCGGCTCATCGTCCGCGGCCTGCCCGGCCTGGTCTCCTTCACCTTCGCGACCCGGCTCGTCTTCGCCCTGCTGCTCGCACTCGGGGTTTCCTGGCAGCTCGAAGGGTCGCTCACCGCCCCCACCCTCCTGGCACTGCTGGTGCTGCTGGTCCGCCTCATCGACAGCGTGGCGTCCGCCGCCGAAGCCGGCGCGGGCATGCGCATCGCCCGCAACACCCTGGAACGCCTCGGCGCCGTCCTCGACGAGCCGCCCTTCCCGCAGCCGGCCGAGCCGAAGACACCGCGCGACGCGAGCGTGGAGTTCTCCGGCGTCGGCTTCCGCTACGACACCGGGGCGGCGGACGGAGCTTCGGCGCGTCCGGTCCTGAACGACGTGACCTTTCGGCTGCCCGAGCGCAGCATGACCGCCCTGGTGGGACCCTCCGGCGCCGGCAAGACCACGGTCGCCTCGTTGATCGCCCGTTTCCGGGACGCCACGGAAGGCACCGTCCGCATCGGCGGCGTCGACGTACGAGAGATCGCCGCCGACGACCTGGCGGCACACGTCTCCCTCGTGTTCCAGGACGTCTACCTGTTCGACGGCACCATTGAGGAGAACGTCAGGATCGCCGCCCCGGACGCCGAGCCCGCGGAACTGGCCGAGGCCGCATCCCTGTCCGGACTCGACCGGGTGCTCGAAGAACTGCCCGACGGCTGGGGCACCAAGGTGGGGGAGGGAGGTGCACGCCTGTCCGGCGGACAGCGCCAGCGCGTGTCCGTCGCCCGCGCCCTGCTCAAGGACGCCCCCGTCCTCGTCCTCGACGAGGCCACCGCCGCACTTGACCAGGAGAACGAGGCGCTGTTCGCCGAAGCCGTACGCACCCTCGCCGACCGCAAGACCCTGCTGGTCATCGCACACCGGCTGAGCACCGTCGTCCACGCGGACCAGATCCTCGTCCTGGAGGACGGGGAGATCACCGAACGTGGTACGCACAACGACCTGGTCACGGCAGACGGCACCTACGCCTCCTTCTGGCAGCGCCGGAGCCGGGCCCACGGCTGGCGGCTGGAGGCGGCACGCTCGTGACCTCGCACCCGGCGCCTGATTCACCGGCCTCAGCGGCAGCGGCACAAGGAAGGCACGACACGATGCGCAATCGCCCCCGGAACACCTGGGACTCATGGGCGGGTTCCGTCCCGCCGCTCGAATCCGTGGGCACCATGGAACCCAGCAACGACGCCGCAGCTACAGCGACCCGCCTCGCCCGGGCGGGCCTCGCCGACCAGTACATGGTGTACGAGGCGGAAGGCGGCATCTGGCACTTCGCGGCCGGTTCCGCCGTCAGCCTCACTGCGGACGCCACCGGCATCACCGCGCGGGCGATGGGGCAGACGTGGACCTCTCGCACCGACGGCGGGCCCTTGACGGCGTTCGCGACCGCGCTGAACACCCTGTCCGCTGCATACGGCGCGCAAGCCGGTGGACGCCACTTCTACGGCTGGGCGACCTTCGAACTAGCCCATCTCCTCCACGCGGACCCTGCGGCCACCGGTGACGGCCCGCTGCTGCACGCGCTGATCCCTTCCGTCGAGGTGACGCTCACCGAGAAGGAGACCGTGGTCCGCGCGGTGGACGAGGCGTGGCTCGGCAAGGTCGCCGGCCTGCTCGCCGAACCGACCCCTCGACAGCCGCCGCCCGACGGGACGACGCCGGAGGGAGCCGAACGCATCATCGCCGCCGGCACCGCCGCCTACGGGAGTGCGGTGGCCCGGACGGTCGAAGACATCCACTCCGGTCTGCTGGAGAAGGCCGTGATCTCCCGCAAGGTCCCACTGCCCGCCGGGCTGGCCGTGGACTTCCCGGCGACCTATCTCGCGGGCCGCCGTTCCAACACCCCGGCCCGCTCCTATCTGCTGGATCTCGGCGGTTACCGGGCGGCCGGTTTCAGCCCGGAGACTGTCCTCGAGGTCGCGGAGAACGGCCGCGTCAGCACCCAGCCGCTCGCCGGCACCCGTGCATACGGCCCCGACGAGGAGGAGAACGAGCGCCGACGCGTGGAACTGCTCGGCGACCCCAAGGAGATACACGAGCACGCCGTCTCCGTACGCCTGGCCTGGGAGGAGATGGAGGCGGTCTGCCGGCCCGGCTCCGTCGCCGTCGAGGAGTTCATGAGGGTCCGGCCGCGCGGTTCGGTGCAGCACCTTGCCTCGCGGGTGACGGGCCGGCTCCGGGAGGACGCCGGACCGTGGGATGCCTTCGCCTCCCTCTTCCCCGCGATCACTGCCACCGGTGTCTCCAAACCCGCAGCGCTCCAGGCCCTGGCCCGTCATGAGGAAGGGCCTCGAGGTCTGTACGGTGGCGCGGTCTTCCGCGGCAGCTTCGCGGGCGCTCTCGACGCCTCCCTCGTCCTGCGCACCCTCATCGGAGAGGGTGAGGAGTCATGGCTGCGCGCGGGCGCGGGGGTGACCGCCCAGTCCCTCCCCGAACGCGAGATCGAGGAGACCTGCGAGAAACTCCGCAGCGTCGCCCCGCATCTGCGGTACTCCGGAGGCTGACGGGACGCCCGCCTGCCTGCTCGTCGCCGACGGGTGTACGCCCGGTTCTGGCGGGCGCGCGTGGATGCCGTCGGCCGGCAACGTCCCACACAGCCGAGGATGTCCTGCGCACCCGCCGCCCGGCGGCCCCTGCCCCGCCTCAGCGACGGACCACGGAACCTCCTGCGACCGGCGCCGGAGCGGAGATCGGTACCCCACGGCCGACATGACGGTCCGCAGCCGGTGAGCGACGATGATCACTGTCCGGTCGGTACGGATAGCGACCTCGGTAGGCCGTGTTCCAAAGGCGAGGCCAGGGTTCGGCCGTACTGTGCCTTGGGCCCTGGCCTCGCGGAGGTCGCCTACTTGTCGAGGTCGGACATGTCCAGCACGAACCGGTAGTGGACGTCGCCAGCAGCAAGGCGGTCCAGAGCGGTTTCGATCTCGCTCGAAGGAAGGGTTTCGACGTCGGCTGTGATGCCGTGCTCGGCGCAGAACTCAAGCATCTCCACGGTCTGCCGCAGCCCTGCCGTGCCGGAGGAGGTGAGCTTCTTGCGGCCCGCTCCCAGTTCCCAGAGCTTCGGCCCGGCCAGCAGAGGGTTTCCGAGGACGCACAGGGTCCCGTCGAGGCCCAGCATGCCGATGAGCGGTGAAAGCTCGTGGTCGGCCGAGATGGTGTCGAGGATGAAATCGAAACGGCCCCGGGCGGCGGCGACCTGTGCCTCGTCGGCGGTCACGAGCAGTCCGCTGGCCCCCAGGCTCCGAGCGTCCTGCTCTTTGGCCGTGCTGCGGCTGAGGACGGTGACCTCGGCTCCCAGCGCGGCGGCGAGCTTGACCGCGATGTGGCCGAGCCCTCCCAGCCCGGCGACAGCTACACGGCTGCCTGGGCCGACACCAGCGGCCCGCAGCGGCTCCCAGACGCTGACGCCGGCGCACAAGAGCGGCGCCGCGGCGGCCGGGTCGAGCGCGTCGGGCAGATGAAAGGCGAACTTCTCGCGCAGGACGTACTCGCGGCTGTAGGCACCCTTGGTCGGGGTGCCGTCGATGCGGTCGGTGCCGCCGTAGGTGGTGGTAGGCCGGCTGTAGCAGTAGTTCTCCTGCCCGGCCTCGCACATGGCGCACTCGCCGCACGAGTCGATGATCGTGCCGATGGCGACCCGATCGCCCACGGCGAAGCCGGTGACGGCCTGACCGACGGCGACGACGACGCCGGTGGCTTCGTGGCCGGGGACGAGGTCCTTCTCGCCGAGCATCCCGTGAATGCGGTGCAGGTCGCTGTGGCAGACGCCGCAGTAGTCGATCCGCACGGCAATGTCATCCGAGCGCGGATCACGCCGCTCGAAGGTGACGCGAGTCAGTGCGTTGCTGGTCGGGTCCAGGCTCTGCCAGCCGGTCGTGGTCCTCATGAGCAGGTCCTCCTCATCAAAACGGAATCTGTATTCACTTTAACACGGTGCGGAATCCTGATTCCGGTTTGAGTACACTCGGGCCGATGAGCCCACGAACCAGCCCTTCGGCCGCCCCCCGCACCCCACGCCGGGACGCGCTGCGCAACGATGCGATCGTCATCAACGCCGCACGTGCGGTTTTTGCCGAGCAGGGACCGCAGGCGAGCATGGAGGCCATTGCTGCCCGTGCCGGTCTGGGCGTCGGTACGATCTACCGGCGGTTCGCGGGCAAGGACGCTCTCCTCGATGCCATCGCGCGGCTCTTCGTTGAGGAAATGGACCGGGCCGCAGCGACCGCGCTCGAAGATCCCGATCCCGCCGCCGGTCTTGAGTGGTTTCTGGACTTCGTGGGGACCTTCAACGCGGAGAAGCGCCGTTACGCGGCCTCCCTGACGGACCGCGTGCCCAGTGACGACGACGTGAGCGCGCGGACCGCGGACCGCGTCCGGCAGTTGACGCAGAATGCGGTCGAGTCGGGGTATCTGACGCAGGGTGTGACGGGAGACGACGTCAAGGCCCTCATCGTGGCCATACGCGGGGTCGTCGCCGCTTCACCGGACGGAGACGACGGCCCCTGGCGTCGTTTCGTCCGCATCCATCTTGCAGGTCTCCGCGCCGACTGATCCTGCGGCACGGCCCTATGGGCGCTACCTCGGTTTCTCGAGCGGAAGTTCTCGTTCTCGATTTCGCGCGTCATGACGCCGGTAGATCGGGAGCGGTTCCAAGGCACCCCGTTTCTGAGCTGCGTCAGGGGCGCCCATCCCTGTCAACAACGCTCGTGGCCCATACAGCTAGGGCTTGTTGCGAAAGTAGCGCCGTCCGCCCGGAGGGCGGGACCGGCGGCGTCTGGTGCGTGCGATCGCAAGGCGGAGGGTCGCCCCGATACTGGATGTATCGGGGTGATACCGACAACGCAGCGAGCGTGCGTGCCAGGCGTCGCCGGACAGGCGGGACTTTCGAAACAAGCCCTAGGTGGCTTCGCCCAGAAAGTGCTGCCAAGAAGTGTCGCAGCCCCGCGCCAGCGCGGCACCGTCACCGTCCACGGCACGCAGCAGCTGGTGCCGGAGGTTACCGGGCAGCAGGACCGGATCGTCGGCCTCGGTCCACAGCTTGAACCAGAAGTCCTGAGGCTCTTCGCTGGGCACGGGCGGGCTCCGCATCAGCGCGACCAGCCGGGCCGTACCCGTGTAGGCGGGAGCCTGGGCCCCGGTCAGCAGCGCCAGGTTGGCCACCTGCTCCGCCTCCAGGCGCCCGGCCTCGAAGCCCGGCGTGAGATTCAGCCGCCGCTCCAGCAACTGCGCGAACGAATCCGGTTGATACACCGGGGAACCAGCGACGTCTTCACCCTCTCCCTCACGGACAGCTCAGCGGGTCCTGATCACCGCAGCCGGTGATCGCAACCCGCCGAACGTCCGCAGGAGTTGGCCGGAACGGTCGCACCCGGCCGGGAACCACCGGCAAGGCGCCTTCAGGTACGCCTGTCGTCCAGGTGGGCCAGAGCGTGGGCGTAGGAGCTGGGGTGGGCCAGGGCGTAGGCGTACTCATCGGGGTGACGGGTGAGACGGGCCACCACCCACGCGGTCTGCGCGTCCATTCCGGGGGCCGCCGCGGCCAGGCGGCGCGCGTGCCACATGGTGCGCGGAGTGAGAAGCCACCGGGCCATCGAAAGCCGGACCCGCCCGGTGCTGGAGGCTACCGGGCCGGGCCCGGCCGTGGCGGGGAGGTCGTTAGGGGCGAGGCCGTCTGTCACGTCCGCGAGTGTGGCCACGAACGCACCTCACGGAACGGAAGCCGATGCGGAGGTCACTGGAAAGGACGACCGGGCAGGCGGCAGGTTGACACCGAGGGTCGGCGCACCGCGGTGTCCCTGCCGTTCGGAGAGCGGGGGTGTAGTCCCGGCCAGAGGAAGGGCCGGAAAGTGGCGCGTCACATGGAGTGTTTATGGGGAGATACGGCCGGTTGCAGCTCTGAGTGACCAGGGGGTTACGTGAAGTGGAAAGACGCGTTCGGCAGCGCGATGGAGGAACTGAAGGCGATACGGGCCCTGCTGGCGCCGGTCGGTCGTCTTGATGACCCGACGGTCGGGCTGACGGCCCTGCACGGTGAGCTCACCCAGACCCGCCTGAAGATCCTGGAGGTCGTGCAGGGAGGTGTCACCGGGCTGCGGGAGGAGAACCGGGAGGTACGCCGTCGCCAGGACCGGATGATCAGCGACCTCAGCGAAACCCGCGGCGAGCTCCGCCAGCTGCTGGAACTCGCCGAGACCCTCCGCCCCCTCGCGGAACTCCAGAGGCCGGCCGACGAACCGGACCCCGGCGCACCGACACCGGTGGGGCCTGCGGCCCCGGAGCCCGGCCTTGAGCCCGGCCACGAGCCCGCCGCCTTCGCAACGGCACCGCCCACCTCATCCGACACCGACTTCCAGGGGGGAACCATGGAGAGCAGCCAGCAGCAGCCACAGCCGGAACCGGAGCGCCAGAACCGGGATCAGGACGACGCTCTCAAGCGTGCGATCCAGGCTGCCTACCAGGGCAACGGCACACCCAGCCCGCCCACTTCCGCCGTCGCCCCGCCGACCGGCGGCGAGGACCCGCGGGTCAACCACGGGGTCCTGCTGCTGAAGGCCGCCGGGGTGGCCTCCGTGGACCTCATCGCGCACCGCGACACCTGGGAATGGCTCACCGCCCTGGCCGTCGACCACGACCACTTCCGCACCCCGCCCTCGGTCGAGGACGTCAAGGAAGGACGCGTCCAGACCGTCCTGTCCGGCCGCTCCCTCATCGGCCTGCTCATCAAGCTGTGGGACACCCGCCACGCCACCACCCCGCTCGAGGCGGACTGGGCGCTGGCCACCACCGCCTACAACCGGATCGCCGCCGAACTCACCGGCGTCGACGGAGAAGGCCAGACCATCCGTATCGTCCTGGACGACGGGATCCCCCACGAGACCGGCGACTGACACCACCCCGCACCTGGGCCGGCGGCTGTCCGTACCGGCCGGGACGGCCATCGGCTCGCCGTGGCACGGCAGGAGGCCCTCACCGCGATCGATGAGGGCCTCCCTGGTGTTTCAGAGTGCGGGTGTGAAGCCCCAGCCGGGATCAGGATCCTGACGGTGTACGTTGATCGCCGCCGCGCTGGCTTCCGCGATCTCCTGTGCGTCGCCACCGGCCGTCACCAGGTACACCTCCCGGGTGCCGGCCTCCGCGACCGCCCGCAGCAGCCCCGCCTCGCGCAGCTCGGCGATGCTCCACGACGTGGTCGCGGACATCGTCGAGGACCTCATCGGCGTCCCAGACGCACCGGTTCAACAGCCGGTGTATCCGATCAGGAGCCGCGTGGCCGGCCTCCTCCGCCAGCGTCCAACCGTTCTTCCGCTCCGACGGAGCGATCAGCCCCCGCATGTAAGCCAGCGCCGACTCCCGCGGCTCCGACCGAGCAAATCGGTGCACGAACCGCTCATGCGACTCGCCCGGACCCGCTGTCCACGCCCTGACCTCACCGAGTGCGCACCTGTATTCGGATCAACGACTCTCCTGGCCACCAGTCACACCAGACGCCGTTGCGGTACTAGGGCTTGTTTCGAAAGTCCCGCCTGTCCGACGACGCCTGGCACGCACGCTCGCTGCGTTGTCGGTATCGCCCCGATACATCCAGTATCGGGGCGACCCTCCGCCTTGCGATCGCACGCACCAGACGCCGTCGGACCCGCCCTCCGGGCGGACGGCGCTACTTTCGAAACAAGCCCTAGGCCGTGTGTCGAACGTGGATCTTGGGCCTGTGAATGATCACGGTTCATGGGTCGGGGAGATCTCACGGACGAGCAGTGGGCGGTGCTGGAACCGCTGTTGCCGAAGGGTGCCAGGACGGGGCGGCCGCCTGTCCGGCCTCGGCGGCAGTTGATCGACGGCATGCGGTTCCGGGTCCGGACCGGAGTTCCGTGGCGGGACGTCCCGGTGGAGTACGGGCCATGGGACCGGGTCTACGACCTGTTCCGCCGGTGGCAGCGGAACGGCACCTGGCAGCGGATCCTCACCCGGCTCCAGTCCCTGGCCGACGCGAAAGGCGCGATCGTCTGGGACCTGAGTGCCGACTCCACGGTGTGCCGCGCCCATCAGCACGCGGCCGGGGCCCGCAAGGAGGGCCACCTGCAGAAGGAACCACCGGCCGGCATCTTCACCGAGCCCCTTGACCACGGGCTGGGACGGTCGCGCGGCGGGTTCACCACCAAGCTCCACCTGGCCGTCGAGCAACGTCAGAAACCCATGTCCATCGTGGTGACGGCAGGACAGCGCGGCGACTCACCGCAGTTCGAACCCGTGCTGGAGAAGGTCCGCATGCCCCGCATCGGACCGGGTCGGCCACGCGTCCGCCCCGACCGCGTGCGGGCCGACAAGGCGTACGCCTCCCGCAGAAACCGCGCCTACCTGCGCCGACGCGGAATCCGCTGCACCATCCCGGACAAGGCCGACCAGGCACGCAACCGCCAGAAGCTCGGCTCCCGCGGCGGCCGGCCGCCGTATTTCGACCCGGTCGACTACCGCGAGCGTCACGCGGTCGAGTGCGGGATCAACCGCATCGAGCGGCACCGGCTGTCGCCACGCGGTACGACAAGCTGGCAGTCCGCTACGAGACGACCGTTCTCGTCGCGGCCATCAACGAATGGTTGTGACCAGGGCCTTCAAAGCCCATAAGGGCCGCCCCGGAAATACATACTCCTGTGCGCGCGGGGACGGTCACCACGCCCGTGCGCGGCATCGGAGCGGTCAGCAGGTGCCATCCGTTTCGCCAGCTCCCGCAGTGTTTCGAGACCGGCCAGCACCTCCGAGCGATTGTCCGCCCTTTTCATCCATGCTGGCAGTCGCGCGAACATCGACATCGTCGGCCGCACGCCACCGCGTTCTCGCAATTGCGCCCCGACGTAAGCAGACAACTCGTCGACATGCTCCTCGCTGTAGGCCCACAAGATGTGGCTAGCGCAACGGGTCTGTAGCCACAGCGGCTGCTGGAAGAACGGGTCTTCACTACCGCCCAACACCGCGCCGACCAGCCCAGCCCCCTGCACCTCAGGTTTCCAGTCGGCGACGGCACCGCACCCTCCGCAAGCCAGACGACGCGGCTGGAACAGGAGCTCGCTGAAGTATCTGGGGTCAGGAAGGCCAGGCCGGGGGATCACGAGAGCACGGCCCCCGCATCGCGGACAGACCACAAGCACCCGACCCGCGAACCGAGCCAGAATGCCCCCTGGGTCATAGTGACGGACGAGATCAGTACGTGGCTCGGAATCCATGCAGACACCATCGCAGGCCCGCGATACGAGCAGCTACCGGATTCTCGAGCATGCCCACAGCTCGCTACCAGCCACTTTCGATACCCGGCCTAGGTCCTGTCTGATAATTGAACTTGTGGTGGGTCGTGGTGAGCTGACGAATGCGGCGTGGGAACGGATCGAGCCCCTGCTGCCGGGTATTGACGGTCGTGGGCGGCCGTGGCGAGATCACCGGCAGGTGATCAACGGGGTGTTGTGGCGGTTGCGGACCGGTGCCCCGTGGCGTGACCTGCCGGAACGCTACGGGCCGTGGCAGACGGCCTATGAACGGTTCGCCCGCTGGGAAGCGGACGGCACCTGGGCCCGTCTGCTCGAACAGGTCCAGGTCCGCGACGACTCCGTCGGAGCCGTGGAGTGGACGGTGTCGGTGGACTCCACGATCAACCGGGCCCATCAGCACGCCGCCGGCGCCCGCAAAAAGGGGCGACGGCGGGGGACGAACTGGAAAATCCGGCACGCGCGTCGGCTGGTCAGGCGCTGGGCCGGTCCCGCGGCGGGGTGACCACGAAAATTCATCTCGCCTGCGACGGCCGGGGCCTGCCCCTGGCCGTCGTCGTCACGCCCGGCAACGTCAACGACTCCACCGTCTTCGACACGGTCATGGACGAGTTGCGGGTGCCCCGGGGCGGTGCCGGGCGGCCCCGCCGCAGGCCCGACGCGGTCATCGCGGACAAGGCTTACTCGTCCCGGGCAATCCGCCGGGTCCTGCGCAGGCGAGGCATCCGGGCCGTGATCCCGGAACGGGCCGACCAGAAGGCCAACCGCCTGCGGCGAGGGAAGGCCGGGGGCAGACCGCCGGCCTTCGATCGCGAGCTCTACAAGGCACGCAACGTGGTCGAACGCTGCTTCAACCGTCTCAAGCAGTTCCGCGCGATCGCCACCCGCTTCGACAAACTCGCCGCCCGCTACAAGGCCGGAGTCCACCTCGCCGCACTCATCCTCTGGCTCCGCGAACCCGCCCAAGATCCTTTGTCAGACAGGACCTAGGGCACCCCTCGCCCACGATCACTCTCGGTTACTATGCTCACTTCATGCCGGAGGCCGGTAGGAAGGGGCGTGGCACCATCGACGGTCTGCTGGGGAAGCGCGGGGCATCGGCTTGCTGGCCGAAACCCCCAGATTCTCCCCAGCGTCATCGACCGGCGATTCCCGCCTCTACGCCCAGGAGGAGCCCTCCGTTGAATGTAAGGCTGAAAAGATGGGTGGCCTGGGAAAGTGTTGGAAGAAGTAGTAGCGACCCGCTATGTCACGCCCTTGCGTGAGGGCGGCTCGCTTCCCGGGATCGTCGAGGCCGACGACCTGGGCACGTACGTCATGAAGTTCACCGGAGCGGGGCAGGGCCGCAAGACCCTTGTCGCGGAGGTCATCTGCGGAGAGCTCGGCAGGCGGCTGGGGCTCAGGGTCCCCGAGCTGGTGACCATCCAGCTCGACCCCGTCATCGGCCTCGCCGAGCCGGACCAAGAGGTCCAGGAGCTCCTGCGGGCGAGCGCCGGACTGAACCTGGGTATGGACTACCTGCCCGGATCGCTCGGCTTCGACCCGCTCGCCTACGAGGTCGGCCCGGCCGAGGCCGGGAAGGTCGTCTGGTTCGACGCTCTCATCAACAACGTGGACCGGTCGTGGCGCAACCCCAACATGCTGGTGTGGCACGGTGATCCGTGGCTGATCGACCACGGGGCCACCATGATCTGGCACCACAACTGGCCGGGCGCCCAGGCATCCGCCGCGAAGCCGTACAACGCCTCCGACCACGTCCTCGCACCGTTCGGCCCCGACATCGAGGCCGCCGCGGCCGAGCTCGCCCCGCTCGTCACCGAGGAACTGCTCACCGAGGTGGCGGCCGAGGTCCCCGACGCATGGCTGGAGGGTGAGCCCGGCTTCGACTCGACGGACCAGCTGCGCCGTGCGTACGTGGAGCCGCTGCTGGCCCGCGCCGGGAGCATCCACGAGCGCATCGAGCGGGACGCGCCCACGAAGGCGCGGCCCTCCCAGGCTCCGGGCTGGCTCACCGAGCACCTCACCCCGTGGCCCCACCCCACCAAGAAGGATCGCGCGGCGCAGGCGGACGCCGGGCGCGCGGGCAAGGACGGCGGCCGATGAGCGAGCGCGATGTCTTCGAGTACGCGGTGCTGCGCGTCGTGCCCCGGGTCGAGCGGGGCGAGTGCTTCAACGCCGGGGTGCTCGTGTACTGCCGAGCCAAGTCCTTCGTCGCGGCGCGGACGCACCTGGACGAGCGCAAGCTCCTCGCGCTCGACCCGGCCGCCGACGTGGTCGGGGTCCAGGCCGCCCTGCGCGCGGTCGAAGGGGTCTGCTGCGGCGGCGACGCCGCCGGTCAGGCGGCCGGCGACGACGCGGGCAGGCGGTTCCGCTGGCTGATCGCGCCGCGTTCCACCGTCGTCCAGCCGGGCGTCGTGCACAGCGGCCTCACGGCGGACCCCGAGGCCGAGGTCGGGCGCCTGCTCGACCTGCTGGTGCGCTGACCCCGGGCCCGGTGGCGCCGCCCGTGACGTCTCCGGCCGCGGCGCCGCCGGGTGTGACATGCGCCCCTGCCGCCGTGCGCCGTTGACACCGGGTGCCAGGGCTTCTAGCGTCTCGTCCTGCTGAAGGTACTAAGCGGTTGCTCAGTTATCGGGAACTTCCTGACGTCCGCTGAGCCGCGATCCAAGGGCGAGGAGAACCAAGCATGTCCACCACCGAGCAGCGCGTCGCCATCGTGACGGGAGCGGCACGGGGCATCGGCGCCGCCACCGCCGTACGCCTGGCGGCCGAGGGCCGCGCCGTCGCCGTACTCGACCTCGACGAGGCGGCGTGCAAGGACACGGTCGAGAAGATCACCGCCGCGGGGGGCACCGCCCTCGCCGTCGGCTGCGACGTGTCGGACAGCGCCCAGGTGGAGGCCGCCGTCGCGCGTGTCGCCGCCGAGCTCGGCGCCCCGACGATCCTCGTCAACAACGCGGGTGTGCTGCGCGACAACCTGCTCTTCAAGATGAGCGAGGACGACTGGGACCTCGTGATGAACGTGCACCTCAAGGGCGCGTTCCTGATGGCCAAGGCCGTCCAGTCGCACATGGTGGAGGCGAAGTTCGGCCGGATCGTCTCGCTGTCGTCCTCCTCCGCCCTCGGCAACCGCGGCCAGGCCAACTACTCCGCCGTCAAGGCCGGTCTCCAGGGCTTCACCAAGACGCTCGCCAAGGAGCTCGGCAAGTTCGGTGTCACCGCCAACGCCGTCGCCCCGGGCTTCATCGTCACCGAGATGACCGCGCAGACCGCCGCCCGCGTCGGCATGGGCTTCGAGGAGTTCCAGGCCGCCGCCGCCACCCAGATCCCGGTCCAGCGGGTCGGCCGTCCCGAGGACATCGCGAACGCCATCGCCTTCTTCACCGGCGACGACGCCGGCTTCGTCTCCGGGCAGGTCATGTACGTCGCCGGCGGACCGCTCAACTGACCCGGGAAGGGCAACCGACACCATGACTGTGCAGGACAGCGGCAAGGTCGCGCTCATCACGGGTGCGAGCCGCGGCATCGGCTACGGGATCGCCCAGGCGCTCGTCGCCCGGGGCGACCGGGTCGTCATCACCGGCCGGGGCGAGGACGCGCTCAAGGAGGCCGTCGAGAGGCTCGGCGCCGACCGGGCCGTCGGCGTCGCCGGCAAGGCGCACGACGAGGCGCACCAGGCGGCGGCCGTCGAGCGGGCCATGGAGGTGTTCGGCCGCGTCGACTTCCTGATCAACAACGCCGGTACGAATCCGGTCTTCGGGCCGATGGCCGAGCTGGACCTGGGCGTCGCCCGCAAGGTCTACGAGACGAACGTGATCTCCGCGCTCGGATTCGCCCAGCGGACGTGGAAGGCCTGGCAGAGGGAGAACGGCGGGGCGATCGTCAACATCGCCTCCGTCGCCGGCGTCTCCGCGTCGCCCTTCATCGGCGCTTACGGCATGAGCAAGGCGGCCATGGTCAACCTGACCCTCCAGCTGGCCCACGAGTTCGCGCCGGTCGTGCGGGTCAACGCGATCGCCCCGGCCGTGGTGAAGACCAAGTTCGCCGAGGCGCTGTACGAGGGGCGCGAGGCCGAGGCCGCCGCGGCCTATCCGCTCGGCCGGCTGGGCGTTCCCGAGGACATCGGGGGCGCGGCCGAGTTCCTCACCTCCGAGAAGTCCGGCTGGATCACCGGGCAGACCCTCGTGATCGACGGCGGCATCTTCCTGAACGCCGGCGTGGGCTGAGATCGGCCTGGGTCGGTTTGGCCGCGATTGCCTCAAGTGCCCTGCCAGGCCTAGGGATTGACCTGGTAGGGCGCTGCGGTATGGTCTGCCGACCCATGGCTGATCGAGGAGCGTGCACGTGTTCTACCGGGCCAGTCTGCAGGCCACTGCAGCCTTTGCTTCCCTTTCTTTGCTGGCAGGCTGCGGTCTGTTCTCCGACAGCGGTTCGAAGACGGACCAGCGGATAACCGTCGGGACGACGAGTTCCCCGTCGACACTCGATCCTGCCGCTGCCTGGGACGGCTCATGGGAGCTGATGAGGAACGTCTTCCAGACCCTGGTGAGCTTCCCGACCGGTGCGACCAGCCCGGAACCGGACGCGGCGGAGTCCTGCGAGTTCACCGACATGTCGAGCATGGCCTACCGGTGCACGCTCCGTGAGGGCCTGCGCTTCTCCAACGGCGAGAAGGTCGATGCCGAGGCCGTGAAGTACTCCGTCGAGCGGATCCTCAAGATCAAGGTGAAGAGCGGCCCGGCCGGCCTCCTGGGCTCCCTCGACCATGTGGAGACCAAGGGCGACGACAAGGTCGTCTTCCATCTGAACAAGGCGGACGCCACCTTCCCGTTCATCCTGGCCACCCCGGCGATGTCGCTCGTCGCGCCCGGCGACTACCCCGCCGACAGGATCCGTGACGACGGCAAGGTCACCGGCTCGGGTCCCTACCTCCTGGACTCGTACGAGGCGGGGAACAAGGCGGAGCTGGCCAAGAACCCCGACTACAAGGGCTTCGCCAACCGCAAGAACGACGCGGTCACCATCCGTTACTTCAAGGACTCCGCGCCCATGGTGGACGCCCTGAAGAAGAACGAGATCGACGCGACCTACCGAGGGCTGACCGCCGACGAGGTCGTGGCCCTGGAGGACGGCAAGGCGGACGACAAGGGCCTGCAGATCGTCGAGACCGTCGGCGCGGACATCCGCTTCCTCGTCTTCAACCCCGACGACCCGGCGGCCGGGAAGCTCGCCGTCCGCCGGGCCATCGCGCAACTGGTCGACCGGGACGCTCTCGTCGCCAAGGTCTACCAGGGCACCGCGGAACCCCTGTACTCCATGGTCCCCAAGGGCATCGCCGGACACGCCACCAGCTTCTTCGACTCCTTCGGCGAACCGGACAGGAAGAAGGCCGCGGCGCTCCTGGACGACGCGGGTGTCGAGACCCCCGTCCCGATGACGTTCTGGTTCACCACCGACCGTTACGGCTCCTCCACGGCACCCGAGTTCGCCGAGCTGAAGCGTCAGCTGGAGAAGTCCGGGCTCTTCAAGATCAAGCTGAAGAGCGCGCCGTGGACGGCCTTCCAGGAGGGCTTCAGCAAGGGCGAGTACCCGGTCTTCGGGCGGGGCTGGTTCCCGGACTTCCCGGACCCCGACAACTTCATCGCCCCGTTCGTCGGCAAGGACAGCGTGACCGGCACCCCCTACCTGACCGACGAGATCACCAAGGAACTGCTGCCGGAGTCCCGCGAGGAGAGCGACCGCGGAGCCGTCTCCACGCAGTTCAAGCGGGCCCAGGCGATCCTCGTCGAGGACGTACGGCTGCTGCCGCTGTGGCAGGGCAAGCTCTACGTCGCCGCGGGCGACGACATCGGAGGCGGTGAGCGCGCACTGGACCCGCAGACGGTCATGCAGATGTGGGAGCTGTACCGCAAGGCCAGCTGGTAGCACGCGGAGGGCTCGGGCAGCGGCGTTGTCAGTGGCCCCCGGTAGGTTCTGGGAGCAAGAACCGATTGCTTACCGGAGGTTGTGCACGTGACCGACACCGACCTGCTGCCCGAGTCCTGGCGCGGCGTCCTCGGCGAAGAGCTGCAGAAGCCCTATTTCAAGGAGCTCATGGACTTCGTCGAGGAGGAGCGGGCCAACGGGCCGGTGTACCCGCCGCGCGAGCAGGTGTTCGCAGCGCTGGAGGCGACGCCGTACGACCGGGTGAAGGTGCTCGTCCTCGGCCAGGACCCGTACCACGGCGAGGGACAGGGGCACGGGCTCTGCTTCTCGGTCCGACCCGGTGTCCGGACGCCCCCCTCCTTGCGCAACATCTACAAGGAGATGAACGACGAGCTGGGGCTGCCGGTCCCGGACAACGGATACCTCATGCCGTGGGCCGAGCAGGGTGTCCTGCTGCTCAACGCGGTGCTGACGGTCCGCGGCGGTGAGGCCAACTCGCACAAGTCCAAGGGCTGGGAGAAGGTCACCGACGCGGTGATCCGGGCGGTGGCGGACCGTCCCGACCCGGCGGTCTTCGTCCTCTGGGGCAACTACGCGCAGAAGAAGATCCCGCTCATCGACCAGGAGCGCCACGTGATCGTGAAGGGCGCGCACCCCTCGCCGCTCTCCGCGAAGAGGTGGTTCGGGTCCCGTCCCTTCACCCGGATAAACGAGGCCGTGGCCGCCCAGGGCCACGAGCCCATCGACTGGCGCATCCCCGACCTGGGCTGACGGCCCGGCCCGGCACGAGAGGCGGCTCCGGCCCGCGCCTGAGCGCGATCTCGGGCGGCTGCGGCTAGCGTCGGACCGACCGGAACAGGCCGGACCACCCTCAGGAGACCTCTGTCGTGGAGCAGCGGGAAGCGTCGAAGGACGCCGTCATGACCAGGATCGGCCAAGCGGTCATGCTGCTCCACGGAGGGGACCGGGAGGAGGCCCGCAACCGGTTCGGGGTGCTGTGGGCCGAGATCGGGGAGCGGGGCGACGCCCTGCACCGCTGCACCTTGGCCCACTACATGGCCGACACCCAGGACGACCCGGAGGACGAGCTGGCCTGGGACCTGCGTGCGCTGGCCGCGGCCGAAGGGCTGGCAGGCACCCGCCCCACCGAGCCCGCGGTCTCCCGGGACGCGCTCGCGGTGCGGGCCTTCTTCCCTTCGCTGCACCTCAACCTCGCGGCGGACTACCTCACGCTGCGACGCACCGAGGCCGCCCGGGCACACCTGGACCGGGCGTGGGAGGCGGTGGGCGCGCTCGACGACGACGGGTACGGGGGAGGGGTCCGCGCCGCCCTCGGGCGGCTGGAGCTGCGTATGGGGGGAAGCGGGACACAGCGGTGACGGCCCACCTGGGCAGGGTCGGCCCGGCCGGACAGGGCGTCCCGTCCTGTCGGTGTCCGGCGCCCGTGGCTCCGTCGATCCCAGCGCGGCGGTGTTCGCCACGGCCGCCACGCCCTCCGCGAGCCAGGTGGTCCTGGCACCTCGTCCCAGGTGTCCGCCTCGGTCACGTGGAACTCCCCGTCCGGCTCCTCGTCCGTGCCGTGGATCGGCGGAACGTCCTCGACGGCGAGAACCTCGCGGAACTCGCTCGTCCGTCGTCATGCGGGCCCACCGTCGCTCGCCCCCGGACCGGCTGACCACCGATCACGGAGCCACGGGCGTCTTCGCGCCGTCCGCCCCGAGCATGCCGCGCAGCAGCTCGGCGTATCCCGTCCGCAGCTGGGCCTCGGTCGGTACCGAGCCGTGGTACGCGCCGGCGGCGCAGGAGAACATCATCCCCTCCGACCAGGCCACCACCGACAGGGCGTGGCGCTCCGGCTCGGCGGAGCCCGCCGCGGTCATCAGTGCCACCAGCGGTTCGCGGAAACGCCGTCCGGCGGCGTCGAAGAAGGCCCGCAGCTCCGGCCGCCTGGTGGCCTCCAGCGCCAGTTCGTACCGGCAGACGAGCAGGTCGGTGCGGCCGGTCAGGTAGGCGTGCAGGGCCTGGGCCAGTGCGGCGGCCGGGGGCCGGGCCCCGTCGCCCTGGGGCCCCGGTGGCGGCTCGGGGAGCAGTCCCGGGGCGAGCACCCGCGCCTCCAGCTCGGCGAGCCGCAGCACCGCCGACTCCAGCAGGGCCTGGCGGGTGCGCGCGTGATTGGACGTCGAGCCCTGGGGGAGCCCGGCGCGTTCGTCCACCGCGCGATGGGTGAGACCGCGCATACCGCGTTCGGCGAGCAGGGTCAGCGCGGTGTCGGCGATCAGATCGGCGCGGGCGGAGACCCCAGGTGTGCGGGCGGTGGTGCGTGCGGGCATGCGGCCAATCTACCGCCCTCACTACACCTGTAGTACGGTGAGGGTGTCGCTACTACAGGTGTAGTTTCTCCCAAAGGAGGCTCGGCCATGACGACGCCCCGGACGTCCCACGCGGTGGTCATCGGCAGCGGGATCGGCGGGCTCACCGCCGCGGTGGCGCTGCACCGGTGCGGCTGGCAGGTCACCGTGCTCGAACGGGCCGGTTCCCTGGAGCAGGCCGGTGCGGGCATCAGCCTCGCCCCCAACTCCCAGCGGGCCCTGGACGTCATCGGACTGGGCGACGCGATCAGGCCCCTCGCGGCCTGGCAGGGCGACGGAGGAATGCGCACCCCGTCGGGACGGTGGCTCTCGCGTACGGACAGCGCCGCCGCGGCCGAGCGGTTCGGCGGGCCACTGGTCCTGCTGCACCGCTCCACCCTGATCGACCTGCTCCGTGCCGGGACACCCGAGGGCGCGGTCCGCACCGGTACGCCCGCGGAGCTGGCCGACCCGGGGGCACCCGGCGGCCGCCGCGCCCTCGTCCGCACGGCCGACGGAGAGCTGGAGGCCGACCTGGTGGTCGGCGCCGACGGCATCGGGTCCTCCGTGCGCACCGCGCTCTTCCCGGGACACCCCGGCCCCTCGTACAGCGGGTGCACCACCTGGCGCGTCGTCGCCCCGGCGCTCGGCCGGCCCTTCAGCCCGCACGAGACGTGGGGCAGGGGCGCGCTGTGGGGCAGCCATCCGCTGAAGGACGGACGGGTCTACGCCTACGCGGCCGCCGCCGCCCCCGCCGGAGCCCGGGCCGACGACGAGCGGGCGGAGCTGCTGAGGAGGTTCGGCACCTGGCACGATCCGATCCCCGCGATCATCGGTTCCGTCGCGCCCGGGCAGGTGCTGCGCCACGACGTGTACCAGATGACCGACCCCCTGCCCGCCTTCCACCGGGGCCGCACCGTGCTCCTCGGCGACGCGGCGCACGCCATGGCGCCCTCACTGGGCCAGGGAGGCAACCAGGCCGTCGAGGACGCCGTGGTGCTCGCCCACCACGCCACCCCCGGCGCCGACCACGGGGCCGCGCTCGCCGCGTACAGCGCGGACCGGCTGCCCCGCACGACCGCGATCGTCCGCAAGGCGGCACAGGCATGCCGGCTGACGCGGCTGTCCGCCGCACCCGCCGTGGCACTCCGCGACGGGCTGATGTCCGCCGTCTCCCGTCTCGGCCCCGGGACCGTCCTGCGCACCTTCGACGGCATCGCCGACTGGCGGCCGCCGCAGCGCACGTATGCTGCCGGGACCAATGACGCGGGTGACGCGGCCGTGACACGGCCGCGGTGAGGTCTCCAGGGAGATATACGTGAAGGTCGGCTGCATCGGGCTCGGCGACATCGCACGGAAGGCGTACCTGCCGGTACTGACGGCGCTGCCCGGGATCGAGCTGCACCTGCAGACCCGCACCCCGGCCACCCTCACGGGCCTCGCCGCCGACCACCGGATCCCCGCCCGGCAGCGCCACGCCGACCTCGACTCGCTGCTGTCCGCGGGCCTGGACGCGGCCTTCGTGCACGCCGCGACCCTGGCCCACCCGGAGATCGTCGGCCGGCTCCTGGAAGCGGGCGTACCCACCTATGTGGACAAGCCGCTCGCCTACGAACTCGCCGACTCCGAGCGGCTGGTGGCCCTCGCCGAGGAACGCCGCACCGGCCTCGCCGTCGGCTTCAACCGCCGCCTCGCCCCCTCCTACGCCCAGTGCGCCGACCACCCGCGCGACCTGATCCTCCTGCAGAAGAACCGGGTCGGGCTCCCCGAGGAGCCCCGCACCCTGGTCCTGGACGACTTCATCCACGTCGTCGACACCCTGAGGTTCCTGCTCCCGGGCCCCGTCGACAGCACGATCGTCCGGGCACGGATCGTCGACGGCCTGATGCACCACGTGGTGCTCCAGCTGTCCGGGGACGGGTTCACGGCGATCGGCTCGATGAACCGGCTGAGCGGTTCCACCGAGGAGATCCTCGAGGTCTCCGGCCAGGACAGCAAGCGACAGGTCCTCAACCTCGCGGACGTCGTCGACCACAAGGGCCAGCCCAGCCTGCGGCGCCGTGGCGACTGGGTGCCGGTCGCCCGCCAGCGGGGCATCGAGCAGTGCGTGGTGTCCTTCCTGGACGCGGTCCGGGCCGGCGAAGTCCTCAGTGCGCGGGACGCTCTGGAGACCCACCGGCTGTGCGAACGCGTGGTCCGCGACGCCCTGGAGCAGGCGTCCTGACCGCACGCGCCCCGGCGACGCCGAGGAAGCCGGCCAGCACCGCCAGTGCCCCGTACACGGGCCAGGCGCCCAGCCGGACGTAGAGCGTGGTGCCCCGGGCGAGCGGTACGTCGTACACGGCGGTCCCGCTCGCGTCCGTGCCGAGCGGCGCGCCCAGCCGTTCGCCCCGCGGGCCGTACACCGCGCTGACGCCCGTGAGAGTGGCGTGCACCATCGGCCGCCCCGTCTCGGCCGCCCGCAGCGCTCCGAGCGAGGCGTGCTGGGCGGGCGCCCAGCTGTGCTGGAACGTCGAGGTGGACGACTGCGCCACCAGCACCTGCGCCCCGTCCCGGACCAGGTGCCTGCTCATGTCGGGGAACGCCGTCTCGAAGCAGACGAGCGGCCCGATCCGCAGTCCGCCCGCGTCCGGCAGGTCCATCACCACCGGAGCCTCGCCGCGCAGCCGGTCCTCGCCCGCCGCCTTGCCCACCGAGGTCGCCCAGCCGAGCAGGGCGCGGGCCGGGACGTACTCACCGAACGGCACCAGGCGCATCTTGTCGTACCGGTCGCCCGTGGGACCGTTCGGCCCCACCAGCACCGCGGATTTGAAGATGCCGGTGCGCCCCGGGGCGTCCGTGCGCCGGGCGTCCATGTTGACCAGCACATCGGCCCCGACCGTGCGGGACAGAGCCGCCAGCCTGGCGGCCGTCCCGGGACTGCGCGTCAGGTCAACGCCCACACTGCTCTCGCCCCACACCACGAGACCGACGCCCCGGCCCGCGAGCGTACGGGTCAGCTCCTCGCTCCGCGCGAACCTGCGGTCGACACTCCCGGGGCCTTCGACCACGCCGGGCTGCACGACGGCGATCCGGGTCGTCCCGGTGCTCTCCGGCCGCGGCGCCCAGGCCCAGATCGCACCCACACCCAGGGCGCAGACCACCAGGCAGGCCGCCGCGGCCGTACGCACGGCGGGCCGGCCGACGAGCTGGACGACCGCGGTGTTCACGGCCACCACCAGCAGGCTGACCAGCCACACACCGCCCACCGACGCGGTACGCAGAGCGGGCGCGAACTCCCATTGGCTCGCGCCCAGCAGACCCCAGGGCCCACCGAGCCCCTCCCATGAGCGGATTAGCTCGATCATCAGCCACCCGGACGGCACCACGGCGACGGCGGCCACCGAACGCCTCAGGGACGGCGCACCACCGAGCACCCGGGAGACGAGCAGCCCCCACGGGGCCCACAGCAGACCGAGCAGCGCCGCGAGCACCAGGATGAACACGTGCAGGCTCGGCATCAGCCAGTGGTGCACGGCGAGCATGAAGCCGGTGCCGCCGAGCCAGCCGTCCAGCGCGGCGCGGCGCCCGCTGTCCGCCGACCGGATCAGCAGCAGCCAGGGCACCAGCGCGACGTAGGCCAGCCACCAGAGCGACGGGGCGGGGAACGCGAGGGCGGGCAGGGCGCCCGCGAGGAGTGCGGCGGCCCCGCGCCCCACGCGCGTGTGGAGCAGCCCGCCGCGCAGCCCGGTTCCGTGTGCCTCCGGGGCGCCTGCCGACCGGTCCACCGAAAGTCCGCCGCCCTGCTTCGGCATGCCGTGTCCTCCTCGCCCGTGCCGGTCCGCCGGTGTCCGGGAAACGCGCGCCGGCGGCCGTGGGTCCGCGCCCGGTGACCGTCCGGTCCGGGTCACGGACATACCCGTGAGCCCGTACCCGCAAGCAGTCGGCTTCTCACCTGCGTGGTCCCACGATCCGCCGTCCCGGCGGACCCGCGGGACGAGGAAGGGGCCCGCCGCCCGGAACGCGGGCGTGATTGCCGGGATCCGGCAACGTACCGCGACGTGAACCGGGTGGTTCCGGCCCTGTGATTCCCCGCGGAAGGGACAGTACGTTCCACTCGCCAGCGGGGGCCACCAACGGACTCCCCGGCGCACGGGAGAGTGATTCGCGCTCATGACGCTTCCGCCCCCGAGCCGGCCCCAGCCACCGTGGCAGCAGCCCTCCTACGGACCGCCCGCCGCGCCCGGCCCGCAGATGTTCCCGTCGCCGCCGGTCAGCGGGTTCGCCATCGCCTCGCTCGTCTGCTCGCTCGTCTGCCTGGCGCCCCTGGGACTCGTCTTCGGAATCATCGCGCTGGTCCGGACATCCCACCGTGGCGAGCGTGGCAAGGGACTCGCGGTGGCCGGCGTCGCCGTCTCCGGCGCGGTACTGGTCCTCGCCTTCCTGACGCTGGTCGGTGCGCTGCGTTTCTCGGCCTGGTCGAGTGGCTCACCGGCCGGGCCGGTCAGGGGGACCGCGGGAGGAGCGTCTTCGCCCTGGAGACGGGGGACTGTTTCACCCCGGCCACCGAACCGACACAGGACAACCAGGGGTCGATCAGGAACGGCGCGGCGGAGCGGCTGTCCTGTGAAGAGCCGCACCGCGGCGAGATCTACGGCCGCTTCGAGCTGACCGGCCGGAAGGCGTTTCCGGGTACCGAAGAGGTCATGAAGGCCTCTCGTGACCGGTGTGGGCCGCTTCTCCCGCACTACGCGGTGCACTTGACGGCTCACGGCCCGCTGCAGACGTACTTCTCCCACCCGGACCGGGCCGGGTGGGAGCGCGGTGGGCGCACCGTCCTGTGCTGGGCCGGGGCACCGCGGGGGGACCTCGACGAGCCGATACGGAAGGAGGAAAGCGCGTTCGCACCGGCCCAGCTCGCGTACGTCTCGGCGTTCCGGCCCCTGTGGGAGGCGCAGCTCCGGGCCCCTCAGCGGGGACCGGAGGAAGACCTGGCCACGGCGAGCCGATGGGCCGGGCAGATGGCCGCGGCGTACGCGGAGGCCGCCCGGCTGCTCGGGGATGCCCGAGGAGGGCTGCCGGGAGACGTCCGGGAACCGGCGGGGGAGATCGTGGTGGTCTTCGAAGCGGCCGTTCCGCGCTGGGAGCGGGCGGCGCGGGCCGCGGACAGTGACGCGTACCTGGCGGCGATCGAACAAGCGGGCCGGGACAACGACCTGGCCGTGGGGCTGGATGCCGAGATCCGGAAGGGCGTGGGGCTCCCCGTTCCCCGGTCCCATCGGACCGGGCGACGGCCGGGGCGGCGGGGCGGGCCGGGGCGGCGGGCCGGCGTCCGTCCCGTCCCGGATCCCGCTGCGCCGCTCGGCCGAAGAGCCCGTGGACTCAGCAGGGGACGACGGCCACCGGCCCCAGGGCGTGTGTCACCGTCGTCTGCGCCACCGGGGCCAGTCCCAGCCCCAGCGACTCGCCTCCCCTGCGGCGCCCGACCACGGTCAGCGCGGCCGTGGCGGATGCGGTCACCAGGGTGCGCGAGGCCGATCCGCTGACCGGTTCGCGTGCGACCTCCACCTGCGGGTACTTCTCGATCCAGGCCGCGGTGAGTCCGGTGAGGGTGCGCTGCGCGGCGTCCGCTGCGGCCGCCCGGTCCAGGACCGGCCCGCCCGACAGCATCGAGGAGAACATCGTCCAGCCGTGTACCAGCCGCAGCCGGGCGCCGGGCCGGGAAGCGGCGGCCTCGAAGGCGAACTCCAGGACCGCGTCGCTGCTCTCGTCCGCCGCCACACCCGCCACGATGTCGGGGAACGCATCGGCCGCCTCCTCCTCGTCCTCGGCGGTCCGGCCGCTGTGGACGACGACCACCGGGCACTGCGCCATCGACGCGGTAGCCAGGCTGTCGGAGCCGATCAGCAGCGAGCGGAACCCGCCGAGCCCCCGGGAGCCGACGACCACCATCGAGGCGTCACGGCTGAGCGAGGTCAGTGCGGCCGAGGGGAAGTCCAGCGGAGCCAGGGTGGAGGTGGGCAGCTCGGGGGCGAGCCCCGACGTGCGCAGCACGGCCTGGTCGAGCAGCTCCTGGGCCTCGGCCGACTGGACCTCCTCGGCGGTACGCCGGGTGAGCGGCCGCACGTGCACGATCAGCAGCGGCAGGGAACGCCGTACGGCCTCCTGGGTGGCCCAGTCGAGCGCGTCCCAGCTGTGCGAGGAACCGTCGACAGCGGCGATCACGGGAAGGTCGTGGGCGGTCATGCGTGCCTCCAGGCGCCGGTGGAAGACCTCCCCGCCCGGCCCGCACCGTGGGCGACGCCCGGACGGGGGTCATCGGCGATTATGACCCGCCGGCCCGTGCCCCGGCCGGGCGGCCCGGTACCCGAGGCACCCCCACCGGCCGGTCCCGAGCGCTGTGCGGCGGACGTGACCCCGCCCGATCGTCCGGTGCGACACCCGGGAAGCGGGCCTTTCGTACGGCCGCCGGAACCGGCCCCCCGACGAGAGGCCGACCATTGACCGCGCCGAGCCCCCAGCCGGACACCGCCACCCAGATACGCTTCCTCGACGAACGGCGTGCCCTCGGGCACCAGGGCGCCAACTGGTAGTTCTTCGGTGAACAGCGCGCGGCCACCGGCTTCTACCACCGCGAGGAACTCGACGCCCTGCGCGCGGACGGCCCCCTTGCCCTGCGGGGCATCGCCGTGGCCCACGGAGGGCTGACGCGGGAGGCCGCGACGGCGTACGTCGAGCAGCCGGCCGCCGACAAGAGGTACGCCCGCGACGTGTACTGAGCGGCCCGGCGACGCGCCGCCCCCGCTCAGCCCGCGAGCGCCCCGAGCACGTCCCAGGTCCGGCGGCGGTCGGCGTCACCGGCGACCTCCGTACCGGAGAACACCACCTCCGTCGCCCCGGCGTCCCGGTAGCGCCGGACCTCGTCGGCGATCCGCCTCTCGTCACCGATCACCGCCACGTCGGCGGCCCGCCGTCCGCCGGAGAGTTCGATCACCCGTGCGTAGGAGGGGATCTGCTCGTAGAACGCGAGCTGTTCGGTGACCTTCTCGCGCACGGCGTCGACGTCGTCGGTGACCACACCGGGCACCAGGGCGACGATGCGGGGCGCGGGCCGCCCGGCGGCCTGAGCCGCGGCGGTGACGGCCGGGACGATGTGCTCGGCGAGTGCGCGCGGACCCGCCAGGTAGGGGAGGATCCCGTCCGCCAGCTCGCCGCTCGCCCGCAGCGCCTGAGGGCCCATCGCGGCGACGAGCAGCGGAACGCCCGCCTCCGCGCCCGGCACCCGTGCCGGGACCGGTGTGTGCGCGGTGAGCAGCTCGCCGTGGAAGTCGGCGGTGCCGGTCTCGGTCAACTGCCGCAGGGCGGTGAGGAACTCCCGCAGGCGGGCGACGGGCCGCTCGAAGGGGATACCGAAACCGCCCTCGGTCAGGAGCTTCGTCCCGAGTGCCAGCCCGAGGTGGTAGCGGCCGTGCGTGGCCGCCTGAGCCGTCTGCGCCTGACTGGATACCACCAGTGGATGGCGGCCGAACACCGGGATCGCGGACGTCCCCACCTGGAGGCCGGGGACCTCGCGCCCGACGATCGCCGCGAGCTGGGGTGAATCCGCACCGAAGGTCTGCCCGAACCAGGCCGATCGCAGCCCGGCGGCCGATGCCTCGTGCGCGAGCCGCACGGTGGCGTCGATCTGGTTGTCCGCGTCGATCGCGTGGAGTGCTACGCCAGTAGTCATGCCCTCACCAACCGCCATCGGACGCCGGTGCATTCCGTCCCTGTACGACAGCCTTCTGTCAGTCGTGTGAACAGAGCCGTGGCCGCTCGCCCGGAAGGCCGTGCCCGACGGCGCGACGTAGGGCACGACAGGCCCACGGTGTCGATCCGGTCCTGACGGTGACCCGGACGCCGGCCCGCTCCGGGGCCGGCGGAACCCGCTGAGCTTCTCAGCCCGCCGACTCACCCGCGTGCGGGCTCAGTACACCCGCGCTGACCAGGATGAACAGGGCGATGCCCAGAACCACCCGGTACACGACGAACGGCATGAAGCTCTTGGTGGTGATGAACTTCATGAACCATGCGATGACCGCGTACCCCACCGCGAACGCGATGACGGTCGCGAAGATGGTCGGCGGCCAGGAGACGTGCCCCTCGCCGGCGTCCTTGAGCTCGTAGACGCCCGAGGCGAGCACCGCCGGGACGGCCAGCAGGAAGGAGTAGCGGGCCGCCGCCTCGCGGGTGTACCCCATGAGCAGGCCACCGCTGATCGTGGCGCCCGAGCGGGAGACACCCGGGATCAGTGCCATCGCCTGGCAGAAGCCGAAGATCAGCCCGTCCTTGACGCCCAGCTCCTTGAGCGACTTGCGCTCCCTGATCGCCCGGTGCTTGCCGCCCGTCTCGTCGCGCGCCGCCAGGCGGTCCGCGACCCCGAGGACGACGCCCAGCACGATCAGCGTGGTCGCGATCAGGCGCAGATCGCGGAAGGGGCCCTCGATCTGGTCCTTCAGCGTGATGCCGAGCACGCCGATCGGGATCGAGCCGATGATGACCAGCCAGCCCATCTTGGCGTCGTGGTCGCCGCGCATCGAGCGGTTCGTCAGCGACCGGAACCACGCCGAAAGGATCCTGCCGATGTCCTTGCGGAAGTAGATGAGGACCGCGGCCTCCGTACCGATCTGCGTGATGGCGGTGAACGCCGCACCCGGGTCGTGCCACCCCGCGAACGCGGCGGTCAGCCGCAGATGCGCGCTGGAGGAGATCGGCAGGAACTCGGTCAGTCCCTGAACGAGGCCCAGGACGAATGATTCGAACCAGCTCATGGGGCTTTGGCCATCCCGGAAGTGCTCGTGCAACGGCGGACGGGCACGAAGGCCGTCAGCAGCGTGCGGATCTGGTCAGAAAAGAGGACGGGACGCCACGGCCCCGGACATCCTCTGTCGGTCGCGGGCAGCGTATCGCCTGAAGGTGAACGGAGCCCGGCTACCCCCGGCTACGCGGCGTCGCCCGCCGCGCCCAGCCGGTGACGCCTTCGCCACGCGACCACCGCCCCGCCCGCCCCGGACAGGACGATGAACGCCATCGCCGCCAGGAACACCGGGGAGGTCGGCGAGGACGCCGAGCCGCCGGCGACGACGTACGCCGCCGTGTTGGGGATCGAACCGATCCCGGTGGCCAGGAGAAACGGCGGGTAGCCCATCCGGGAGGTCGCCGCGCAGTAGTTGGCCGCGGCGAACGGAACACCCGGGAAGAGCCGCAGCGCCAGCATGGAACGGAACCCGTGCCGGCTCAGCAGCCCGTCCGCGGCCCGCAGCCACTTGCCGCGCAGCAGCGTACGGAGGGCGTCCTGGCCCAGGACCCGGCCCAGCATGAACGACACGCCCGCGCCGAGGACCGTGCCGGCGATGGCCGCGGCCAGGCCCGCCTGCGCCCCGAAGAGCGCGCCGGCGGCCAGATTCAGCAGCGGCCGCGGCACGAAGGCCACGGTGCACACGCCGTACGCGAGGGCGAACAGCATCACCGCCGCCGAACCCGTGAGTTGTGGCGGCCAGCCGGACGCCAGCAGCCGCTGTGGTTCGAACAGCAGCATCGTGGAGGCGGCAGCCAACAGCAGTGCCACGAGCAGGGAGAGACGGGACCAGGGGGAGAGCAGCAGCCTCGTGCAGCGGACCACGAGACCGCCGGCAGGCCGGTCGGCGGGGACGGGCTCGAACATTTGGGGAGAGTAACCGAAACAGGTGTGTGATCGCCGTAATGTGCCGTCATGAGGCCCTCGGCGCAGTCCGCCCCCGGCGTACCGGACAGCGCTCCGGCAGACACCGTGCCGTACCGCCTCACCAGGGTGTATCCGGAGGCCGCCGACCCCGAACGCGCCATCGACACCGTCGTGTACATGAGAAACGTCGCACCCTTCCTCGGTATCCCCGCCCCGCACCGGCGCGCCCTCCGAGGGCCGTCCTGGCAGGCACGGGCCGCCCGGACGGGGCCGACCGCACGGCGGTCGGCCTGCGCCGCTGGGAGCTGCCGGAGCGCGAGTACCACTACTTCGCCGCTGACTTCCCGCGCCGTCATCTCGGGCCCCGCACCCCGGGCTTCGCACCCGTCCTGCGCCACCTCCCAAGAACCTCGCCCGAGGCCGCAGGGCCGGGCCCGCCCGAAAACCGTTCGACGCCGCCGTCCTGTTCCGCCATGCTCAAGGGCATGTCCCGGTACGCCTTCCTCGCAGCACGGCCCGCAGTCGCGGCCGTGCCGAAGGCTGCCGTGAGCCTCGCGACCGTGCCGGCAGCAGCAGCTGACGCAGCGTTCGCCGTTGCCGCAGCGCCCATCGGCGGCGCCCGAAGCTGACCCTCCCCCGACAGTCCGGCGGACCCCGCAAGGGGAGGGTCGGCGGGGCCCTGGGGTCTTCTCACTCAGCTTCGAGCACCAAGGAACGAGCCATGCCCAAGACGGCATACGTGCGCACCAAGCCGCACCTGAACATCGGCACCATGGGCCACGTCGACCACGGCAAGACCACCCTGACCGCCGCCATCACCAAGGTCCTCAGCGACCGCGGCACCGGCACCTTCGTGCCGTTCGACCGCATCGACCGGGCGCCGGAGGAGGCGCAGCGGGGCATCACCATCAACATCTCGCACGTCGAGTACGAGACCGACACCCGGCACTACGCGCACGTCGACATGCCCGGACACGCCGACTACATCAAGAACATGGTCACCGGCGCGGCGCAGCTCGACGGGGCGATCCTCGTCGTCTCCGCGCTCGACGGGATCATGCCGCAGACCGCGGAGCACGTCCTGCTGGCCCGTCAGGTCGGTGTCGACCACATCGTCGTGGCCCTCAACAAGGCCGACGCGGGCGACCCCGAGCTGACCGACCTGGTCGAGCTGGAGGTCCGCGAGCTGCTGACCGCTCACGGCTACGGCGGGGACACCGTGCCCGTCGTACGGGTGTCGGGGCTCGGCGCGCTCCAGGGCGACCCGCGCTGGACCGCCGCCGTGGAGGGCCTGCTGGACGCGGTCGACACGTACGTACCGATGCCGGTGCGCTACACCGACGCGCCGTTCCTGCTGTCCGTGGAGAACGTGCTGACCATCACGGGCCGCGGCACCGTCGTCACCGGTGCCGTCGAGCGCGGCACGGTGCGGGTCGGCGACCGGGTGGAGGTGCTCGGCGCGGACGTCGAGACGGTCGTCACCGGCCTGGAGACCTTCGGCAAGCCGATGGAGTCCGCCGAGGCCGGCGACAACGTCGCGCTGCTGCTGCGCGGGGTCGAGCGCGACCGTGTCCGCCGCGGCCACGTGGTGGCGGCGCCCGGCAGCGTCACCCCGAGCCGCCGCTTCACCGCGCAGGTGTACGTCCTGTCGGCGAAGGAGGGCGGCCGCACCACACCGGTGGCCACCGGGTACCGGCCGCAGTTCTACATCCGGACGGCGGACGTCGTCGGGGACGTGGACCTCGGCGAGGCGGCGGTGGCACGGCCCGGTGACACGGTCACCATGACCGTCGAGCTCGGCCGTGAGGTCCCGCTGGAGGCCGGACTCGGCTTCGCCGTCCGCGAGGGCGGCAGGACGGTCGGCGCGGGCACCGTCACCGGACTGCTCTGACGGCGGCCGGCACCACCGCGGAATCCGTCCCCGCACGAACGGGGACGGATTCCGCGGGCCGGAGCAGCCCCGCGGACAGGGAAGAATGGGGGCGTGAACGAGTCGATACCCGTCATCCGCTCCACCGACCGCGGCACCGCCCGGCTGCTGCCCGACGTGGACCGGGAGCGGGCCTGGCTGCTCACGGTCGACGGCGCCCCGCAGTCCTACGTCGACCTCGACGCGCCGGAGCACCTCGAGTTCGAGTACGTGCGCAGGCTCGCCCACGTCGTGGACCTGGTGGCGGAACCGGAAGCGCCGGTGGACGCCGTGCACCTCGGAGGCGGCGCGCTCACGCTGCCCCGGTACGTCGCCGCCACCCGTCCCGGCTCCCGGCAGGAGGTCGCCGAGGCGGACGCCGCGCTGATCGCACTCGTCGAGGAGCACCTGCCGTTGCCCGAGGGGGCCCGGATCGCCGTGCACGGCGTCGACGCCCGGAGCTGGATCGAACAGGCACCCGAGGCGTCGGCGGATCTGCTGATCGCGGACGTCTTCGGCGGGGCGCGGGTGCCCGCCCAGCTCACCTCGCTGGACTACGCGCGCGCCGCCGCCCGGGTGCTGCGGAAGGACGGCGTCTACGCGGCCAATCTCGCCGACGGCGCGCCCTTCGGCTTCCTCCGCTCCCAGCTCGCCAACGCCGCCGAGGTGTTCGCCGAGCTCGCGCTGATCGCCGAACCGGCGGTCCTGCGCGGCAGGCGCTTCGGCAACGTCGTGCTCCTCGCGGGGCAGGAACCGCTCGACCTGGCACGGCTGACCCGGCTGTGCGCCGCCGACGCGTTCCCCGCCCGGGTCGCGCACGGAGAGGCGCTCACCCGGCTCATGGGCGGAGCGCGGCCCGTACGGGACGGCGACGCCGTGGCGTCACCCGAGCCGCCCGACGGCGCCTTCTCCCTCGGCTGACACCGTCGGGGGGACGGGTCCGGCCGCCACCGTCTCCTTCACGGTGCCGCGGCGCGTCAGATTGCGTACGTCCGGGACGAGCAGCACCCCCGCCGTCACCACCACGATCAGCGCTGCACAGCCCCAGAGCGCCTGGCTCCGGCCGACCAGGGACTCCACGGGCCCGGCCGCCGCGGTGGCCAGCGGCACCATCGCCACCGACCCGAACCAGTCGTACGCCGAGACCCGGGACAGCTTGTCCTCGGGGATCTCCTGGTGCAGGGCCGTCATCCAGGAGACGCCGAACACCTCGATGGCGACGCCCGTCACGAACATCACCCCGCACAGCACGGTCGCCGGCACCGGAACGGCGAGGCTCGCGGACGGCAGGGCCAGCGGGAACACGCACAGCGTCCCGGCCAGCAGCAGCCGGCGGGGCTTCCAGCGCATCATCAGCAGCGCCCCGAGCAGTGTGCCCACCCCGAACGCGGCCAGCGCGAACCCCCAGGGGCGCGCGCCCCCGAGCTCGTCCCGGGCGACCAGGGGGCCGTACACCGCCTCGGCGGCGCCCACGACGGCCACGACTACCGAGAACTGCAGCACCACGGCCCAGAGCCAGGGCCGCCCGGCGACCTCACGCCAGCCGTCCCGCAGATCGGTGAGCAGACCCCCGCCGCCGGTCCGGTCGGGGATGTGGCTCACGTCGAGGAACGCCCGGAGCGCGCCGGCCACCGCGAAGGCGGCTGCGTCCACCGCCAGCACCCAGCCCGGGTCCATCGCCGCGATCATGGCGCCGCCGAGCGCCGCCCCGCCGATGGCGGCGCCGTGCATCGACATCCGGAAGAAGGCGAAGGCCTTCGCCGCCTGCTCGCCCGTGACGCTGGACAGGAGCATGCCCTCGGCCGCCGGGTTGAAGAACGCCTGGCCGGTGCCGCACAGGGCCGTCAGCAGCATCATCTGCCAGAGCCGGGCGTCACCGCTCAGGACCAGCCAGGCGAACGCCGCCTGGGAGACGCAGTTGAGGGCGTTCGCCGCGACCATCACCCGGTGGCGCGGCAGCCGGTCGGCGACCGCTCCGCCGATCAGCAGGAAGAGCACCAGGGGCGCGGTGCGCGCGGCGGCGACCAGCCCGACGTCACCGGCGCCGCCGCCCGACTCCAGGACCGCGAAGGCCGCCGCGATCAGCGCGCCATGGGTACCCAGGCCCGTGATGACGGCGGCGGCGGTCAGCAGACCGTAGTTGCGGGAGGCGGCGGCGCGCGAGGTGTCGGCGGAGGTCACCAGGGGACTATCGCCGCCCGGCCCCCGCCCTGCCAAATGGAATCGGCCGGGACAGGGGCGTCCTGCGGGACATCAGGACGTGCTGTCCGCCAGGCGTACGGTGCTGAGGATCTTCTGGATCGTGGTGTCCGGGAGCTCGTCGTCGACCCCGGCGGCGGTGAAGAGGACCCAGGTCGAGTACTCGCCCTTGCCGTTCTTGAAGCTGAAGGCGATCGACTTCCCGTCGGTGTCGCACTTGGTCTTCTTGGCCAGCCCGGTGGCGGTGGCCGTCACGACACTGCCGGACAGACCCGACTCGGTGGTGTAGGGCTCGGCCTTGCCGATCTTGACCTTGTCCTTCGGGTCCTCCTGCGCATAGGCGGCCCAGACCCAGTTGGCGGCCTCGTTGGTGGCCGCCTCGTCGGTGTTCTTGGCGCCCTGGGCGCCCTTGGTACCGACGCCGGCCAGCTCGGTCTCCTCCTTCTTGCCGTCCTTGTCGGCGTCGTCCACGCACCACTTGCTCTTGTAGTAGGCGGGTGCGGAGAAGCCGGCGGCGGGAGCACCGGTCGGGTCCTTGACGTCCTCGAAGCCCGCGAACACGCCGGTTCCCGCGACCTCCCAGTCCCCGGGCACGTCGAACTGCGTGCCCCACTTGGGATTGGTCACGACCTTCCACCCCGGGACGGTCGGTGCGGCGTCCTCACCGCCCCGCGGGTTCGCGGCGGGGGAGGAGGTGGTCTCGGACGGCTTCGCGGACGGCGAGGCCTTCTTGCCGTCGGCGACGTCCTTGCCGCCGTCGTCGTTGCCCAGGACGAGGTACCCGGTCACGGCAGCGGCCACGACGACCGCGGTCGCCGCGACGATCGCCACGATCGTGGTCTTCTTCTTGTCGTCCGGCGCCTTCGGACCACCGGGCGGACCACCCGGCACGGCGTACTGCGGCACGGTGGGCTGCTGGTACGGGTTCGGCTGCGGATACCCCGGCTGGCCCGTCTGACCCGGCTGACCCCCGGACTGTCCCTGCGGGTACCCGTAGCCCTGCTGCTGATATCCCGGCTGCTGATAGGGATTCGGCTGCTGGTACCCCGGCTGCTGGTACGGGTTCTGATTCTGGTCCTGCGGGTTTTGCTCGCCCCCGGGCGGCTGCTGTCCTGGCCACATGGCCAGTAACCATAGAGGGACGGGGGCAGGGCCTGCTACGGCCGCCCCTGTGAGGGGATGGTCAAAGTGTGCTACCCGCAAGTAACATCCGGCCATGAGCACTGAAGAGATGACGGTCGGCGCGATGCTGACCGCGAGCGTCCCGATGGTCCGCACCCTGAACCTCGAGTACCTGGAGACGACCGCGGAGCGTGCCGTCCTGTCCCTCCCTGACCAGGCCGACTACCACAACCACCTCGGCGGACCCCACGCCGGAGCGATGTTCACGCTGGCGGAGTCCGCGAGCGGCGCGATCGTCATCGCCGCGTTCGGAGACCAGCTGGCCCGGGCCGTCCCGCTGCCCGTCACCACGGAGATGGCGTTCAAGAAGGTCGCCATGGGCACGCTCACCGCGACCGCCACGCTGGGGCGGCCGGTCGCCGACGTCGTCGCCGAGCTGGACGCGGGCGAGCGGCCCGAGTTCCCGGTGGCCGTCGAGATCCGCCGCGCGGACGGCGCGGTGACCAGCGAGATGAGCGTCGTCTGGACCCTGCGTCCCCACCGCTGACCCCGGCGGCCCCTCCGGTCCCGGCGGAGCCCGCTCCCGGAGGGACGGGTAGGCTGCACGCCGTGCACGACGCGTGTGCACGGCGGCGCATGTCTTACGGGAGGAACCGGCCTTGCACGTCCAGGAGTGGCTCGAGACCGTGCCCGCGGTCAGCATTTACCTCCTGGTGGGGGTCGTCATCGGTCTCGAGAGCCTGGGCATTCCGCTGCCCGGCGAGATCGTTCTCGTGAGTGCCGCCCTCCTCGCCTCCCAGCACGGCGAGATCGACCCGGTGGTGCTCGGCGCCTGCGCGTCGGCGGGGGCGATCATCGGTGACTCCATCGGCTACGCCATCGGCCGCAAGGGAGGCAGGCCCCTGCTGGCCTGGCTCGGCGGGCGGTTCCCCAAACACTTCGGGCCGGCCCAGATCTCCGTGGCCGAGCGCTCCTTCGAGAAGTGGGGCATGTGGGCCGTCTTCTTCGGCCGCTTCGTGGCGCTGCTGCGGATCTTCGCCGGCCCGCTGGCCGGTGTGCTGCGCATGCCCTACTGGAAGTTCCTGACCGCCAACGTGCTCGGCGGCATCCTCTGGGCCGGGGGCACCACGGCCGTCATCTACTCGGTCGGTGTGGTCGCGGAGGCATGGCTCAAGCGCTTCTCGTGGCTGGGCCTGCTGCTCGCCGTCCTCATCGGCCTCGGCTCGATGCTGATCCTGAAGAACCGGGCCAGGAAGGCGGGGCAGCAGACGGCGGACAGCCCGGCGGCCGACAAGTCGGCAGCGGCGGCCGGGGACACCTCGGCGCCGACGGCCGCCGGACCGGTGGCCCCGGCGGCCGAGCCGGACGCGGTGCCCGCCGCCGACTGAGCCGTCAGGCCTCGTGCGCCGAACGGTGCGCCTTCGCCAGCTCCACGTAACCGGCCGCGTTGAACGCGATGCCCTCGCGCTCCTCCGCGGTCAGTTCCCGCTTGACCTTGGCGGGCACACCGGCCACCAGTGACCCCGGCGGCACCCGCATGCCCTGCGGTACGAGGGCCTGCGCGGCGATCAGTGAACCGGCCCCGATGTGCGCCCCGTTGAGCACGGTGGCGCCCATGCCGACCAGGACGTCGTCCTCGATGACACATCCGTGCAGGACCGCGTTGTGGCCGACGGACACCCGGGCGCCGACGGTCAGCGGGAACCCGGGGTCGGTGTGCACGCTGCAGTTGTCCTGGATGTTGCTGTCGGGGCCCAGCGAGATCGGGCCGCAGTCGGCCCGCAGCACCGCCTGGTACCAGACGCTCGAACCCGGTGCCATCGCCACCTCGCCGATGACGACTGCGGTCGGCGCCACGAAGGCGTCCGGGTCGATGTCCGGCTCCTTGCCGCCGACGCCGGTGATCAACGCCTGCTCTGCCATCGCGTGCTCCTTCGCTGCCGCCGCTGTGGTCGCCGTCCCGCCGAGGGCTCCCGCCGGGCTCCGCCCAGGGATCCTCGTGCCACAGGCACCGTAAGCGACGGCCCCCGGGGCCCCGGCGGGTGGGGTGAACATCACAGCCGGGGGCGCGGATGGACCCGGCCCGGCGGACTACCGTGATCAGGTGCCGAAGAACCGCAACACGTCCTCCCCGCTGAGCCGCTGGAGGCGCCGGGTCCTGTCCCGTGCCGTCCACCGGGGCTGGGCCTGGGTGCAGGAGGCCGGTGCGGTCACCGCGCAGCACCCCGGACGGCTGCGGTTCGGCCGCATAGGCACGGGCACCCGGCTCGCCTTCCCCCAGGGCACCGTTTTCGGTGAGCCGTGGATCGAGCTCGGCGACCACTGCGTCATCGGGGAACAGGTGACGCTCACCGCGGGGCTGATGCCCGGTCTCGACCTGGGGGCGGACCCGATCCTGACCCTGGGCGACGGGGTCGTCCTCGGACGCGGCAGCCATGTCGTGGCCGACACCACGGTGACGATCGGCTCCGACACGTACTGCGGCCCGTACGTCTACGTCACCTCGACCAACCACAGTTACGACGATCCGCACGAGCCCGTCGGCAAGCAGTGGCCGCGCATGGAGCCGGTGGTGATCGGGCCAGGCTGCTGGATCGGCACCGGGGCGGTGATCCTCCCGGGAGCCAGACTGGGCCGGAACGTGGTGGTCGCGGCGGGCGCCGTCGTGCGCGGAACGGTGCCCGACCACGCGGTCGTGGCGGGGGCGCCGGCCCGGGTCGTGCGCAGCTGGGATCCGGAGAAGGGGTGGCAGCCGCCGCTGCGGACTCCGGCTCCGGTGCCGATTCCCGAAGGGGTCACCCCCGAGCAGTTGCTGGCGGTGGCGGACCTGGCCGACGGGAACACCTCACGGACGGATGACGGGGATGCCCCACGGATGGAGGGGGACTCCTCACGGGTGACCGGGTGAGGCTGTCCCGGGGTCACCGCGACGGCAGTACGGAACCGGGCCCGCTGACCTCGGGCGTGTCCGTCCACCGGTGCCACGAAACAGCACCGCGGGCGCCACGGAACAGCAACTGATCTGGCCTCGGCGGCTGTTAGCGTGACCGCATGCGCGCACCCCTGGGCTCCTTCGAGGACGTCTCGCCCGCCGCCGACCGGCTCGACCTGCTCACCCCGCCCGTGGCGGACGTGGTGGCGGAGGGCTGGGGCGGCCTCCCCTCCGACCGGATCGTCTACGTCGACACGGACCCGGCGATCGCCGACACGGCCGTCCTGGTCGAGCACCACGGTCCGGAGCTGCTCGACCGGTCCGCCAACTGCCTGGTCGTCAAGGCCAAGAGGGGCGGAGTCGCCACCTTCGCCGCGTGCGTGGTGCTCTCCCGTACGCGCGTCGACGTGAACGGGGCGGTGCGCCGTCACCTCGGGGCCCGACGGGTGACCTTCGCCCCGGTGGACACGGTGGTCGAGGAGAGCGGCATGGAGTACGGAGGGATCACGCCGATCGGGCTGCCCGCGACCTGGCCCCTGCTGGTGGACCCCGCAGTGGTCGACGAGGAGTGGGTCCTGCTCGGCAGTGGTCGCCGCCGCGGCAAGCTGATCGTCCCGGGCAAGGCCCTGGCCGCTCTCCCGGGAGCCGTCCTCGTCGAGGGCCTGGGGATCTGACCCGGCCGGTGGACCGGGTGCGCGGGGCTCCCGGTCCGAGGCCGCCCACCGACACCACGCCTCCCCGGCCGGGAAGGCCGCCTCAGGGCAGACGCGTCATCACGCGCGGCCGTCCAGGCGGGGTATCTCGATGGCGGGGCAGCGGTCCATGACCATGTCCAGGCCCGCCGCGCGCGTCCGCTCGTACGCCGCCTCGTCGACCACACCCAGCTGGAACCAGACCGCCTTGGCGCCCGTGGTGACCGCCTCGTCGGCGACCCGGCCGGCGAGGTCGCTGTTGACGAAGACGTCGACCACGTCGACCGGGAAGGGTATGTCCGCCAGCGAGGCGTACCCCTGCTCGCCGTGGACCGTCTCGGCCTTCGGGTGCACCGGAACGATCTTCTTGCCGAACCGCTGCAGGACCGCGGCCACCCCGTACGCCGCCCGGGAGCGGTTGTCGGACAGGCCGACCACGGCCCAGGTGTCACCGGTGTCGAGAAGAATCCTGCGGACTGTCTCATCGTCTGCGTACATGCCCGGACAACGGACGGTGGCCTTGGACCATTCCCCACGTACGGGTGAACGAGGCGGCGGGCCGGGCGCATAGGGTGGCCTGATGCAGGAGCAGTACCGGACCGTCGCAGGCGCGGGCGTACACGAGACCGAGATCAACCGATCGCGGTTCCTGTGCGCGCTGGGCCCCGCCGCCACCGAGGAGGAGGCGCAGGCCTTCGTCGCGCGTGTCCGCGCCGAGCACCCCACCGCCACCCACAACTGCTTCGCGTACGTGATCGGTGCCGACGCCTCCGTGCAGAAGGCCAGTGACGACGGCGAGCCCGGCGGCACCGCCGGGGTGCCCATGCTGCAGATGCTCATGCGCCGCGAGGTGCGGTACGCGGTCGCCGTCGTGACCCGTTACTACGGCGGGGTCAAGCTGGGCGCGGGCGGGCTCATCAGGGCATACGGGGGAGCGGTCGGCGAAGCCCTCGACGCGCTGGGCACGATCACCCGGCGGCGGTACAGGCTCGCCAGCGTCACCGTCGACCACCAGCGCGCCGGGAAGCTGGAGAACGACCTCCGGTCCACCGGCCGGGCGGTGCGCGAGGTGCGGTACGCCGAGGCCGTGACCATCGAGATCGGCCTGCCCGACGCCGACGTCGAAAGTTTTCGCGCCTGGCTGGCCGACACCACGGCCGGCTCCGCGACGTTCGAGCTCGGTGGCGAGACCTACGGGGACGGCGTGCCCGGATGAGGACGGCCCCACGGCCCCGCGCCGCCCCGAGCGCGCGGAGGGGGCCCGGAGGGCAGGGCCGGTCGCGGTGGCAGACTGAGGGCCCTGAGGAACAGGCGCCGACCAGGCCGGAGGAAGGGGCCGGCGGCGGTGAGGGCGGAAGCGGAGCGAGGGCGGACATGCGGGTCGGAGCGGTACGTTGAGGATCCTGCACACCTCCGACTGGCATCTGGGGCGGTCCTTCCACCGCGTCCCGCTGCTCGACGCCCAGGCCGTCTTCCTCGACCACCTCGTGGAGACCGTGGCCCGGCACGAGGTGGACGCGGTCGTCGTGGCCGGTGACGTGTACGACCGCGCGGTGCCCCCGCTGACCGCCGTGCGCCTCTTCGACGACGCGCTGCACCGGCTCGCCGCCGCCGGTGTGCCGACCGTCATGATCTCCGGCAACCACGACTCGGCGCGCAGGCTCGGCGTCGGGGCGGGACTCATCGCGCGGGCCGGGATCCACCTGCGGACCGACCCGGCCGACTGCGCCACCCCCGTCGTCCTGCCCGACGCCCACGGGGACGTGGCGTTCTACGGGCTGCCCTACCTGGAACCCGCCCTCGTCCGGGACACCCTCGGCGCGGACAGGGCAGGACACGAGGCCGTCCTCACCGCGGCCATGGACCGGGTCCGCGCCGACCTCGCCACCCGGCCGGACGGCACCCGCTCCGTCGTGCTGGCCCACGCGTTCGTGGCGGGCGGCGAACCCAGTGACAGCGAACGCGACATCACCGTCGGCGGTGTCGCCGCCGTCCCCGCCGGCGTGTTCGACGGCGTCGACTACGTGGCGCTCGGGCATCTGCACGGCTGCCAGACGGTCACCGACCGCGTGCGCTACTCGGGGTCACCGCTCGCGTACTCCTTCTCCGAGCACACCCACCGCAAGACGATGTGGCTGGTCGACCTCGGGCCCGCCGGAGAGCCGGCCGCCGAGCGCCTCGACTGCCCCGTACCGCGTCCCCTCGCCCGGCTGCGGGGCCGCCTCGCCTCGCTGCTGGAGGACCCGGCCCTGGAACGGCACCGGGAGGCGTGGGTCGAGGCCACGCTCACCGATCCCGTCCGGCCCGACGAGCCGATGGCCCGGCTCACCGAGCGCTTCCCGCACGTCCTCGCCCTGGTCCTCGACCCCGAACGGGCTCCCGAGGACCCCCGGGCCTCCTACGCGCAGCGCCTCGACGGACGCGACGACCACCAGATCGCCGAGGACTTCGTGGCCCACGTACGGGGCGGGAGCGGGGCCAGTGAGCAGGAACGCGCCGTGCTGCGCGCCGCGTTCGACGACGTACGGGTGAACGACACGGTGAACGAGGTGTCCCGTTGAGGCTGCACAGACTGACCCTCACCGCCTTCGGCCCCTTCGGCACCACCCAGGAGGTCGACTTCGACGCGCTGTCGTCAGCCGGCCTCTTCCTTCTCCACGGGCCGACCGGCGCGGGCAAGACCAGCATCCTGGACGCGGTCTGCTACGCGCTGTACGCGGCGGTTCCGGGCGCCCGGCAGAGTCCCGGAGCCCCCCTGCGCAGCGACCACGCCCCCGCCGGCCTGCCCACCGAGGTCCGCCTGGAACTGACCGTCGGCGGGCGCAGGCTCGAAGTCACCCGGCGGCCCGCCCAGCCCCGCCCCAAGAAGAGGGGCGGCGGCGTCACGACGGAGAAGGCGCAGAGCTGGCTTCGTGAATACCGGCCCGAGGACGGCTGGCAGGGGCTCAGTCGCTCCCACCAGGAGATCGGCGAGGAGATCTCCCAGCTCATCGGCATGAGCCGGGAACAGTTCTGCCAGGTCGTGCTGCTGCCCCAAGGGGACTTCGCCCGTTTCCTGCGCGCCGACGCCGAGGCGCGCGGCAAGCTGCTCGGCCGGCTCTTCGACACCCGCAGGTTCGCCGCCGTCGAGGAGCGCCTGGCCGAACTGCGCCGCGCCGCCGAGGCACGGGTGCGGACGGCCGACGAACAGATCCTCGCCCTCGCCCAGCGCATCGCCCAGGCGGCGGGGCCCGCGGCCGCCGAGGCGGAGCTGCCGGAGGACCGGCCCGGCGAACCCGGGCTGGCCGAAGGGGTACTGGAATGGGCCGCCGTCGCGCGCAGCGGGGCGCGCGAACGGCTCGGTATCGCCCGGTCGGTCCTGGCCGAGGCGGAGCGCCGCAACGACGACGCCCGCGGTGCCCTCGACGACGCCCGCGAGCTGGCCCGGCTCCAACAGCGGTACGCCGAGACCCGCCGCCGCGCCGCTGGACTCGAGGAGCGCCGCGCCGAGTACGACCGTTGCCGCGAACAACTGGCACGTGCCCGCAAGGCGGACCTGGTCGCCCCGGCACTCGAACTCCGCGACGAGGCCGATCGCGCACACCGTGCGGCAGGTGAGGCCCGTGACCGAGCCCGCGCCTCGCTGCCGCCGGAGCTGGCCGACGCGGGCGCCGAGCAGCTGGCCGAACGGGAGCGCGAACTTCGGGCCGAGCTCGGCGCGCTCGACGCCGCCCGCCGAGCCGAGCGGCGCAGCAGGGAGATCGACACCGAACGGGCCCGCGTCGACCGGCAGTCCGGAGCCGACGGCGAACTGATCCGGGAGACGGCCGACTGGCTGGCCGGCTGGGACACGGTCCACCAGGAGCTGCGGTCGCGCGTGGAGCGGGCCCAGGAGGCCGCGACCCGGGCCGAGCAGCTGGCCGGGCTGCTCGCCCCCGCGCGCCGCAGACTGGAGGCCGCCCGCAGGCGCGACGCGCTCACCGAGCAGAAGGCCGAGGCCGAGGACGCGCTGACGACGGCCCGCGAACGCGCGCTCGCCGCGCACGAGACGTGGCTCGGACTGCGGGAGCGACGCCTGAAAGGCATCGCCGCCGAGCTGGCCGTCCAGCTCGTCGACGGAGTCGCCTGCACGGTGTGCGGATCCGCCGACCACCCCGAGCCCGCCCGTGCGGGTGACGGCCACGTGGACCCGGCCACCGAGGAGGCCGCGCTCGCCGCCCACCGGCGCGCCGAGGAGGCGCGTGCGGAGGCGGAGCGCCACCTCGGTCTGATCGGCGAACGCCTCGACGCGGCGCTGGCCGCGGTGGCGGAGGCACCGGGGGACACGGACGACACCGCGGGCGCGGCCGGCACGGAGCCGGTGACCGAACTCGACGACCTCGTCGCACGGCTGACCCGGGAACACACCGATGCCCACCGCCTGGCCGCCGGCACACACGCCGCCCAGGAGTCTCTCGCGGCGGCCGAGCGTGAGCACCTCGAACGCCTCGACGCCCGGCAGCGGGCCGAGAGCCGTGCCGCCGCCCGTACCTCGGAGCGTGAAGCGCTCGACCGTGAACAGAGTGCGCTGGAAGCCGAACTGGCCGAGGCCCGGGGCGCGTCGGATTCCGTGGCCGCCCGTGCCGCGCTCCTGGAGCGCCGGGCGGGACTGCTCGCCGACGCGGCCGAGACGGTCCGCTCCGAGCGGCGCGCGGACCGGCAGCGCAAGGAGGCCGACGGCCGACTGGCCGACGCCGCCTTCCGGGCCGGATTCGACACCCCGCAGGCTGCCGCCGCGAAGCTCCTCGACGACACCGCGCAGCGCGAACTCCAGCACCGGATCGACGCCTGGCAGGCCGAGGCCGCCGCCGTAGCCGACCGGCTCGCCGAGACCGACGCCCGGGAGGCCGCCGAACGCCCGCCGGCGGCCCCGGACACCGCGCAGGCGGCGTACGACCGGTCCGCACGGGAGCTGCGCGAGAGTGCCACCGCACTCGCCGCCGCCCAGGAGCGCTGCACGGAGCTCGACCGGCTTTCCCGGCGCGCCGAGGACGAGGTGCGTGCGCTGGGGCCGTTGCGCCAGGAGTACACCCGGGTGGCCCGCCTCGCCGGGCTGACCGCGGGCACCTCGGCGGACAACGAACGCAAGATGCGGCTCGAGGCGTACGTACTCGCGGCGCGCCTCGAACAGGTGGCGGCCGCGGCGACGGCCCGCCTCCGGCGGATGTCGTCCGGCCGCTACACCCTGGTCCACTCCGACGCCCGGAGCGGCGGGGGCCGCAGGGCGGGGCTCGGACTGCACGTCGTCGACTCCTGGACGGGCCGGGAACGCGACACCGCGACCCTGTCCGGGGGCGAGACGTTCTTCGCCTCACTCGCGCTGGCGCTCGGACTCGCCGACGTGGTGACGGACGAGGCGGGAGGCGTGCGGCTGGACACGCTCTTCATCGACGAGGGTTTCGGAAGCCTCGACGACCAGACCCTGGACGAGGTGCTCGACGTGCTGGACTCCCTGCGGGAACGGGACCGCAGCGTGGGCATCGTCAGCCACGTCGCCGACCTGCGCCGCCGCATCCCCGCCCAGCTCGAAGTGGTCAAGGAGCGGGACGGGTCGGCGGTACGGCACCGTGCCACCGGGACACTCAGCGGCTGATCGCCCGGTGGGGGAGCGGGGACGAGTACACGACACTGGTGGTCACGGAGCCAAGGGTGCCGATCGGCCCCGTCACCTCCTCCAGATGCCGCATCGACCGGGCGGTCACCTTCAGTACGAAACAGTCGTCCCCGGTCACATGGTGTGCCTCCACGATCTCCGGCGTCGTCTCCACGAGGTCGTGGAACGGCTTGTCGTTGCTGCCGTTCGGATACCGAAGTCGTACGAGGGCCAGGATCGGCAGCCCGAGCCGTTCCGGGGCGACCACCGCGGCGTATCCGCTGATCACGCCGGTCTCCTCCAAGCGGCGCACCCGTTCGGTCACCGCGTCCGGGGACATCGCCACGGCGCGGGCCAGCTCGGCGAAACCGGCGCGGCCGCCGCGTACTTCGGGGCGATCCTGGCGTCCCACGCGGACGTCTCCGACGTGGCCGCCGTGCTCGCTGCCGGGGACGACCCCGGCTTCGTCGCCTCGTCGTCGTGGACTCCAGGTCCACCGCCGCCTGGGACCAGGGACGTGTGCCGGGCGCGGTACACCTGCCGACCGACCTGATCTCCCGGCAGGCGGCCGCTCTTCTGGCCCCCCGACCGGCTCACCGCACCGCTCGGTGCCGACGACTGCGGCTGCTGAACCCGCCCGCCGACGACGCCTCAGACCGCAGGCAGCGCGGCGAAGAGCGCCTCGCCGTCGTCCCCGGCGGGCAGGCCGCTGACCTGGCCGTCACCCACCTCCACCACGCGCCACGCCCCGTCCTCGCGCAGGGCCAGATCGGTCGTCACCCAGCGGCAGCCGAGACGCCGCACGGCCTCGCCGACGGCGTCGAGAGGCGGGGAGGGGACCTGGCCCGGGGTGTCGGGGTGGGCGGTCACCCGCACCGGGCGGCCGTCCACCCACCACACCCGGGCCTCGCCGCCCGCCACGAAGGGTTCGTACGCCCGCAGCACCACACCGCCCGCCAGGAAGTCATCCTGGAGCTCGACGAAGCGGGTGACGACCGCGGACAGCCGGGCGGTGTCCGCCAGTTCCGGTACGAAGCAGGCCTCGTGCCACTCGTGCTTGCGGGACTTGACGAAGTCCTTCACCACGCCCGGCCCGGGACCGAGGGGCGCGGCGAGGCGGGCCAGGGCGGCGGGCGGGGGAGAGGCGGCGCCGGTGGGCAGAGAGCACCAGACGCTCTTCGGGGTGAGCCCTGCGAAGGACGCGTACCAGCCCGGGAGTTCATGAGCGGTGCGATAGGCGTCCACGCCCGTCAGCAGGGAGTGGCCCCGCTCGGTGAGCGAGCGTTCCAGCGCCTCGTAGCGGTCCGGCGGGACCATCCAGCCCCGGTACCAGTACGCGGCCGAGCCCTCGCCCAGCCGGCCGAGGGCGGTCTGCGCGTTGCCCGCGAGCAGCGCGTCATGGTCGACCAGGTCGACCCGGGCGCCGTTGGCACGGGCCACGGCCGCCTCATGGGCGAACCCGGGGTCCGGGCGGCCCGGCCGCAGGGGGTCCGAACAGAACAGGAACGAGGCCGGGGGCATGGCGGCTCACCCTTCGGGGCGTGTCGGGGTGGGGGAGACGTCGGGCCGGGGCCCGGCGCGGGCGGGAGGGCCGACGCGGTGTGCGTCGGCCCTCCCGGGACCGGGATCAGAGCGCGGACAGCTCTTCCACCAGGTCGTCCAGCCCCAGCGAACCCTGGGACAGCGCCGCCATGTGCCAGGCCTTCAGGTCGAACGCGTCGCCGTGCGCCTTGCGGGCGTTCTCCCGGCCCAGCAGCCAGGCCCGCTCACCCAGCTTGTAACCGATGGCCTGGCCGGGCATCGACAGGTAGCGGGTCAGCTCGCTCTCCACGAAGTCGGCCGGCCGGCCGCTGTGGTTGCCGAAGAACTCCTCGGCCAGCTCAGGGGTCCAGCGCTCACCGGGGTGGAACGGCGAGTCCGCGGGGATCTCCAGCTCCAGATGCATGCCGATGTCCACGATCACCCGGCAGGCGCGCATCATCTGCGCGTCCAGGTAACCGAGCCGGCGCTCGGCGTCGGGAAGGAATCCCAGCTCGTCCATCAGCCGCTCCGCGTACAGCGCCCAGCCCTCGGCGTTGGCGCTGACATGACCGATCGACGCCTGGTAGCGCGAGAGGCTGTCGGCGACGTGCGTCCACTGCGCGATCTGCAGATGGTGACCGGGCACACCCTCGTGGTACCAGGTGGAGACCAGGTCGTACACGGGGAAGCGGGTCTCGCCCATGGTGGGCAGCCAGGTGCGGCCGGGACGCGAGAAGTCCTCCGAGGGGCCGGTGTAGTACGGGGCCGCGGCCCCGCCCGCCGGGGCGATCCGGGACTCCACCTTCCTGACCCGCTCGGCGAGTTCGAAGTGGGTGCCGTCCAGCGCCTCGATGGCCTCGTCCATCAGGCTCTGCAGCCACTCCCGTACCTCCTCCACGCCCTCGATGTGCTTGCCGTGCACGTCGAGGTGGGCGAGCGCCTCCCACGGGCCCGCGCCGGGAAGGATCTTCCCGGCCTCGGTCCTCATCTCGGCCAGCAGGCGGTGGTACTCGGACCAGCCGTACGCGTAGGCCTCGTCCAGGTCGAGATCCGTGCCGTTGTACTGGCGCGACCAGCGGGCGTACCGCTCACGGCCCACGGTGTCCGGAGCGCCCTCGACGGCCGGGGCGTAGACCTCGCTCATCCACTCCCGCAACGCCACCAGCCCCGCCGTCGCCTCTCCGGCGGCCGCGTCCAGTTCCGCGCGCAGCGTGTCCGGGCCGGGAGCCACGAACTCCCGGAAGAATCCCCGGCCGTCCTCCCCGGACGCCCAGACGCCCAACTGCTCGATGAACGTGGCGGTCGGGCGGGGACCGCCGTACAGCTTGCGCTCCAGACCGAGCGCCAGGGAGGCGCGGTAGCCCTCCAGCGAGGCGGGGACCGCCCGGAGACGGGCCGCGACGGCCGCCCAGTCCTCCTCCGTCGCGGTGGGAGTCGCCGTGAAGACCTCCCGGATGCTGTGCGCGGGGGAGTGGATGTTGGAGACGGCCCGCAGGCCCTCGTCGGTCTCGTGGATGGCGAGCTCGGCGGTCAGCCGTTCGCGGAGGAGGCGTGCGCAGCGCTTCTCGGCGTCGGTCTCCGCGCCGGGCACCTGCTCCGCCGCGTCGAGCTCCGCCAGGGTGCCGCGGATCAGCTCGGCCTGGGCGGCCTGTCCCGCCGGCGAGAAATCGGGCAGCTTGCTGGAGCTTTCCGCGATACCGAGATAGGTACCGGTGATCGGGTCGAGTTCGATGAATGCGTCGACGTAGGCGTCGGCGACCTGGCGGGGCAGTGCGCTGCTCGATGTATCTGACATGGAGACATCCTCGTACGCTCAGGGTTCCCGCGTCACCGGTATGCGGTACGGGAACCCGGAAGTTCCGTCACCGCCCCTTCCCCGAGGGGCCGTGCGCGGGCATCGGCTCACGGCCCCGCCTCCGTCGGCGCGGCCGCCGCACCCGTCGTCGCGGGGCCGGGGCGCGGGCCCGGGACAGGCGGGTCCGGCGCGGGAGGCAGCAGGGGTCCGCACTCCCACTGCTGGAAGATCAGCCGGGTCTCCACCCGTGCGACCTCTCGCCGCGAGGTGAACTCGTCCAGGACCAGCCGTTGCAGACCGGCGGTCCCGGAGACCGCCACGTGCACCAGGTAGTCGTCCGGACCGGTGAGGTGGAACAGGGCGCGCGATTCCGGCAGCGCACGGATCCGCTCGACGAACGGGCCGATGAGCTCCCGGCGGTGCGGCCGGACCTGCACCAGCAGCAGCGCCTCCAGGCCTCGGCCCAGCCGTGCCGGATCGAGCCGCAACTGGTGCCCGAGGATCACCCCGGAGCGGCGCAACCGCGCCACCCGGTCCAGGCACGTGGAGGGCGCCACACCGACCTCGGCCGCCAGCTCCCGGTACGTCGTCCGGGCATCGTTCTGAAGAAGGCGCAGGATATGCAGATCCACCGGGTCCAGAGCGACAGATTCGGGCATGCGGCGAACGTTACACGGAGGGTGCCCGCGCCGGACCGGTCGTTGTTCAGAGTGGTGTCATGGACGCCGAAGCCACCTCGCTGACCTCCCCTGCACCTGACCGGTCCAGGGCGCTCGCCACCGAAGCCGTGCACGCCGGACGCGACGACCTCGCCTCTCTCGGACTGCACGCCGCGCCGATCGACCTGTCCACCACCTATCCCTCGTACGACTCCCGGGCCGAGGCCGAACGCATCGACGCCTTCGCCGCCACCGGTGCGCAACCGGACGGCCCGCCCGTCTACGCCCGTCTGGACAACCCCACGACGGCCCGCTTCGAGAAGGCGCTGGCCACGCTGGAGGGGACAGGGAGCGCGGTCGCCTTCGCCAGCGGGATGGCCGCCCTCTCGGCGGTGCTGCTGGCCCGCGCGAGCGCCGGGCTCAGGCACGTGGTCGCGGTACGCCCGCTCTACGGCTGCAGCGACCACCTGCTCGGCTCCGGTCTGCTCGGCACCGAGGTGACCTGGACGGACCCGGCCGGCATCGCCGACGCCATCCGCCCCGACACCGGGCTGGTGATGGTCGAGACACCGGCCAATCCCACCCTCGCCGAGATCGACATCCGGGCGGTGGCGCACTCCTGCGGGACCGTACCGCTGCTCGTCGACAACACCTTCGCCACGCCCGTGCTCCAACGGCCCGTCGAACACGGGGCCAGGATCGTGCTGCACAGCGCGACCAAGTACCTCGGCGGGCACGGGGACGTGATGGGCGGGGTCGTCGCCTGCGACGAGGAGTTCGCGGCGACGCTTCGGCAGATGCGGTTCGCCACCGGCGGGGTGCTGCACCCGCTGGCCGGCTATCTGCTGCTGCGCGGCCTGTCCACGCTCGCCGTGCGGGTCCGGGCGGCGTCGGCCTCTGCCGCCGAACTCGCCCGCAGGCTCACGGCCGACCCTCGCGTCTCACGGGTGCACTACCCCGCGCTGGGCGGGGCGATGGTCTCCTTCGAGGTGTACGGAGACCCGCACCGGGTGATCGCGGGGGTCGGCCTGATCACCCCGGCGGTGAGCCTCGGCAGCGTGGACACCCTCATCCAGCACCCGGCCTCCATCAGCCACCGCATCGTGGACGAGGGAGACCGGCGCGCGGCGGGCGTCGGCGACCGGCTGCTGCGGATGTCGGTCGGCCTGGAGGACGTCGAGGACATCTGGGCCGACCTGTGCCAGGCGCTCAGCCGCGGAGCCGGGGCCGCTCCTGCTCCTGTGCCGCATGCGGCTGGGCAGGGGAGGCGGTGAGCCGGGCGGTGATGACCAGGGTGCCTTCCTCGATCTGGTAGTCGAGGGGCAGCGAGAGCGCGCGCATGGCCGCGACCATCCCCGTGTTGTGCGCCTGCGTCACGGCGTACACGCTCTCGCAGCCCGCCTCGGCCGCCATGGCCACCAGCCGGCCTAGGAGCTCCGAGCCGATGCCCCGGCGCTGCCAGTCGTCCTCCACCAGCAGGGCGACCTCGGTCTCGTCACCGTCCCAGAGCAGGTGGCCGAGGGCGACGAGCCGGCCCGACGCGGTCTGCACGGTGAGCGTGCGGCCGAACCGCGGGTTCAGCAGGTGGTCCAGATAGCGGTCCGCGTCCCGCACCGGTCCGTGGTAGCGCAGGCCGAGCGTCCGCTCGGAGCAGCGGTCGTGCATGGCCCGCGCTGCGGCCAGGTCCTCGCCGTCAGCACGCCGTACCGTGATCTCGTTGCCCTCCGGGAGGGTGAGCACGTCCTCACTGCGCGGTACCCGGGGGCCGAGCCGGGCGTCGAGCTCGACCAGGGCCCGGGCGCGGGCGAACTCGGTGGGCGTGAACGGAAGATACGGGCGCTCGACCGTGATGACTCCGCCCGAGGGGTCCCGCAGCTTCATCACGGTGTCCTCCAGGACGCCTTCCACCGGGGCGCTCGCACCGGTGGGGCGTCCGGAGACCGTCAGCGCGGGCACCGAGTGGATGGTGCACCGGCCCAGCAGCTGCCTGAGCGCGAGGGGGAGTTCCGCCGCGTCCAGTGCCGTCCGGGTGGCGAGACCGAGCACCCGGGTCGGGGTGTCCACCAGGTCGTGCGCGTCGGCGCGCTCGATCCAGGTGGAGGTCCCGCCGGCTGCCGAGATCTCCCGGCGGAGGTGCTGGGCCGGCAGGGACTCCGGCACGCGCAGCAGGAACTCGTCCACGGTGCCCTGCGCCAGCGGGTGGGTCTGCAGGGTGAGGATGTCGATCCGGTGCCGGGCGAGGACGGTGCAGAGCGCCGCCAGGGCCCCGGGGGCGTCCCGCACCGTCGTCCGCATCCGCCACAGCACCGTCTCGACGGCCTGCTCGGGCGCCCCGGCCGGTCCCGCCGTCTCGCCGGGGCCGTCGGCATCGGGCGGCGGTGCGTGGCTGTGCCTTCGTGCCCACCATGTGTGGAACGCGGCGGTGGCGACCAGCGCCACCGCCGCGGCGATGAGCAGATACGGCCCGTCCGGCTGGTGCCCGATCAGATTCGCGATCGCGTCGGCCACGGCGACCGCCGTGAAGAGCGCGGCCAGCTCGATCACGTCCCGCCGCCAGTGGTGGGGGCGACGGGCATTCTTCGCGGATGTCACATCAGTCATGTCCTCACTGTGACCGAACGGTGTTGCCTGATCACGAACGCATTGTGACTGATGGGTTACGTGTGGATCTGGTCGCCTATCAACACCTTCCGCCCTTCGTCCGCTGCTTCCGGCATCCGCCTTTCCTGTCGGTTTGCCCGGCGGGTGCCGGGCACCTCCGCCCGTCCGGTCACCTCCCCGGAGCCCCTCCCCACGCCGCCAGCAGACGGCCGGCCTGCCGGACCAGCTGCGAGGTGCCGCCACGTCCCGCCGCGGCGGCGAGCCCGGCTGCCGGCTCGTCCGCCACCGGACCGCAGCGTTCCGCGCATTCGGCCGCGACCGCGAGGATCTCACCGAGTCCGCGCGGCGCCGGCTCGTGGGCCAGGAGCGTCGGCAGTACCGACGACAGCACCGCCAGCACCGTCCGGTACGCACCCGTCGAGGCGGCGGTACGGGCCGAGTCCGCCAGCCGGTTGATCTTCAGCAGCTGGTGGTCGACGAGTATCGCCAGCTCCCGGCCGAGCAGAGCCGGATCGAGACGGCCCTGTGCCGCGAGCAGGAGCAGTGCGTCGACCGCCGACAGCCGGTCCTCCGGATGCCGGGCGCCCAGTCCGTACGCCAGTGCCAGATGTGTGGCCTCCCCCGCCGGGCGCCCTTCGGCGGATCCGTCGCGGGCCTCCACGAGCCTCGGCAGGAACCACGCACTGCCGCGCATCCCCTCCTCCGCCCCGTACATGAGAGTGGGCGTCATCCAGGCGGCCACGGAGTCGGGGTCCTGCGGCAGGGCCGCCAGCCAGTGCTCCGAACGGGCCGAGAACTCGTGATGGCACAGGTCCCCGTGCGCGTGACGCGCGTGGCCGAGCCAGTGGAAGGCGCGCGGGAACTCCGCCGCCGTCACGCTGCCCTCGGCGGTGGGGAGCAGCACCCGGCGGGCCCCCGGGGCGCCCCGCCCGTGCCGGTCGCCCCGGGTGGGGCGGTCGCTGTCCAGGCCGTGGGGCAGCACAGGGGCCACCGGCCCGGCCGTGCGCAGCCAGGTGGCCAGCCGGTCACCCTCCGCCGTACCGAGCAGGGCCGCTTCCTCGGCGACGTGGTCCGCGCCGGACCGGTTCACGCGCAGCAACGCCTGCCCGAAGTCGACGGGCCCCGGCAAGGCGCCGAGATCCCGGTAGGTCCGCAGCCGCTCCACCAGCTCCGCGGCGTCCAGCGCCCCGGTGTGCCAGGTCGGCGTCGCCAGCAGGAACGGCACCGGATGCGCTCGGCGATCCGCCCGCACCAAGGACGCCGCCTCCCACAGACGGGCGTACAGCACACCGTCCAGTGCGGCGTGGGCGCATCTGCCGGTGGCCGTCCGGCGGGCACGGCCGTCCTTGACGGCATCGGCCGAGACGCGGCCGAGCAGAGCGGCCGCGACGATGTCGAGCCCCCGGGGGCTCGAGGTGGTGAACCAGCGGTCGACCTGGCTCCGCGGCTGGTCCTCCAGCCACCACTGGCCGGCGAGCGCGTCACGGAGGGCTTCGGTCAGGGCCGTACGGTCGGACCGGCTGTGGCGGATCAGACCGTCGAGCGCCCGCTCGAAGGGCGTGGTCTCCAGGCTGCCCGTCTTGACCAGGGCGGCCACCTCCTCCACCAGCTCCGACACCGTGGCGACGGCGGCACCGAGGGGGCGGAGGGCCGGGACGGGCGGCAGTGCCTCTTCGTACGGCGGTGCCTGCCGCTCGTCGTCCAGCAGATCGCCGAACAGCTCCCGCGCCAGCTCCCGGTGCATCGGGCCCAGCTGCGCGGCGGCGGGCGCGAGCTCCTCGATCAACGATGCCGGTGCCGTGGTCAGGTGGCGGGCCGTCAGCTTGAGCGCGCGCTCCCGGATGTCCATGTCCTCGTGGCCGAACGCCTCGGCGACCACGGGGAGCAGTGGTTCGACGCTCGCCGGGTCACGACGCAGCACCTTGCCCAGCAGGACGAGTTGGGCCCGTACGAGCTTCTTCTCCGTACGGAACAGGATCGAGGCCGAGACGTCGGCGAGGTCGGACGTGGTCAGCCTGCCCAGGGTGTCCAGCCGGGTGAGCACGCCCTGCGCGTGACCCGCGACCGGAGCTACGCCGTCCGCCGCCATGGCGATCCAGTCGGGAACCCGCTCGGCCTCCTCGTCCGCGGTCAGCTCCAGCGCCCGCACCACGGCCAGCGAGAACCGCAGGTCGCCGGGTCTGCCCCCACGCAGCAACCGGTTCACAGCACCGTCGATCAGTGCTCCGCGCTCCACCAGGCCTTCGCCGGCCAGCGTCGCGAGCACCGTCGGCCACCCGTCGGCACCCACCGCGTCACCGTGGTCGTACCAGTACAGGCCGGAGGGGGGCTCGATGCCGTCGAACAGCCTCGGTGCCAGGACGCCGAGATCCGCCTCCTCCCGCAGGACGCCGATCAGGGTCTGGTGCTTCCTGTCGTGCAGGCGGACGGTGTTGACCGAGGCCACCCACGCCTCGACGACGCTCGCCGTCACCGGGAGAGGACACCGGGCGATGCGCGCCAGCTCCTGGACGAGCTGGAAGTCCGTGCCGGAGGTGGCCGTCGGGCGCGCCGCGAGCCGGTGGGACAGATCGCCGAGCCAGACGGGGTCCCGGTCGGCCAGCACCTTCAGCAGCAGCTTGTGCGGTATGCCCGACCAGTCCCGCAGGTCCTGGCCACCGATCCAGGCGGCGCAGGCGGCGGCGCCTGTGTGGCAGCCGGCGCCCGCCACCAGCAGCGGGTGCCGCACCTTGGTCCGCTCGCGCCAGTCCCAGCCGCGCGCCTCCTTGCGCAGGAGCTTCAGCCCGGCCAGCGCCTCCTTGCGCCCGGCCCGGTCCAGGCCGGCCACCAGCAGCGCCGCATCCCGCGTGCGTCCGTCCCGTACGGCGGTGAGCAGCTCGTTCATCGGGACCCTCCGGCGACCGCGGCGCCGCGGCGGACCATCCGGACCGCGAGCGCGTGTTTGCACGGGCCCCGGCGTCCCCGGTGGTCCGCCCACCACCGGCAGGTGCAGCTGAGCACCCCGTCCGCCTCCCGTACCTGGTAGCGGCGGTCAGCGGAGGCGACGGCCGCCAGAGCACCGTCGAGGGCGACAGCCCCCGAGGCGGCCAGCTCCCGTGCCGCGACCAGACGGGGGTTGTGCCGCTCGGCGCGGTGCGCGTCGTAGGGCAGCTCCCGGTGGAAGTAGGCGGCGTCCGCGAGGTCGTAGCCCACGCGCCCGGCGGTCCCCAGCCGGGTGAGCGCCGCGCGCACCCGCTCCACGGACAGGCCGGCCCGCTCCGCGAGGTCGGCGGGCTCGATCCGGGGTTCCCACGCCAGCAGGACCGAGACCAGCTCGGCATCCGCCTCCGCGTCGTCCGTGGCCAGTGCCTCCAGGACGCCGCCCTCACCCGAGAATCCGCGGGCCGCCTCCGGTGACAGGGTCAGCGTGAGCCGCATTCCCGGCAGCACCACCTCCCAGGCGCTCGCGGCGGCGGCCGTGCCGGCCACCACCGGCCCGTAGACCCGCAGGGCCGTGGCGTGGCGCAGCACCCGCTGGAGGGCGGCCAGCCGCTCCGGTCCCGGCAGGCACACCGCACCCGCCACCGGTCGGGTCGTCGGCCGCAGGGTGTTCCCGACGGGCACCACCCACCGCGCGCCCCGCGACGCGTTGGCCGACGTGCGCGGCAGCGAACGCAGGAAGCGCACCGCCTCGGCCGCCGGGAGCTCCGCACGCAGATCGAAGCCGGCCGACACCACCTGCGCCTCGGCGAAACCGCGCAGCCAGCGGTCCGGCAGCGGCACCTTCTTCTCCACCACCGGGCCGTCCGTCGTGGTCACCGCCATCTCGCCGGGTCCCACCCGCAGATGCAGCGGATCGTCCGCCGTTATCCGGGAGAGCGCCTCCCGCAACGGCTGGTTGACATCCACGTTGGTCGTACCGTGGCCGGTCTCCGCGCCGTCGAGCCCGTCGCGCAGCACGTCCAGGCGCGCGTACACCCCGCAGCAGCCGGAGAACGACTCGAAGCGCAGCCGGTCGCCGTTGCCCGTCACCACCGGGTCCAGGGACGAGAGGAGGGTCCGCCGGTAGTAGCGTGTGGACGCCACGTCCGCGACGGCCAGGAGGCCGCGTGCGGCGATCCTCGGCGAGGTGAGGAAACCGGTGAAGAACCGCGGGTGCGCCTCGGCGCCGCGCGGGGTGAGGCCGCCGGAGGTCTCCAGACCGAGCAACTGCCCCCCGGCCTGCGAGGTTTCCAGTGCGGACGCGCGTGAGTAGGCCAAAGCCTGTACGGATCGGGTCATGGGAAAAACCGTAGGACCCACCACTGACATTGATGCTGGTACTCAGGTCCCGGTGGTTGTGGCTCTACCACTGACTGACGCCCTGCTGGGCTGTCAACGGCCCCGGACGAACGCCGGGGCCGCTCCGCGCGGTGTGATCTACTGCCCGACGCGCCCTGGCTGAAGTACCTTGCGGAACAGGACCGATCCGCCCTGCGCCCGTAGACTCACCGCCAACTCGCCGCTCTCCCCGTCGATGTCGACCTGGCCGAACAGCTGCGGCGACTCCATCGGCGACACGTTCGGCCGCTCCGGTGCCCGCACGAAGACCTGGTCGGGGCCGAAGGTGCCGTCGAGGGCGTTGGCGGGGAACTGGCCCGCAGCCAGCGGCCCCGAGACGAACTCCCAGAACGGGGCGAAGTCCTTGAAGGCCGCCTGCTCGGGGAGGTAGTGCTGCGCCGAGGTGTAGTGCACGTCGGCCGTCAGCCAGACCGTCCCGGTGATCCGCCGGTGCTTGATGTGGCGCAGCAGTTCGGCGATCTGGAGCTCCCGGCCCAGCGGCGCGCCCGGATCGCCCTGTGCCACGGCCTCGAAGTCGGTCTCACCGTCCGGGACGACCAGGCCCAGCGGCATGTCCGCGGCGATCACCTTCCACACCGCCCGCGACCTGGACAGCTCTCGCTTGAGCCAGCTCAGCTGCTCCGCACCCAGGATGCCCGTGGTGTCGTCGGGCTGCCGGCCGGGGGAGTTGGCGTTGCGGAAGGAGCGCATGTCCAGGACGAACAGGTCCAGCAGGGGGCCGTGCCGGACGACGCGGTGCACGCGCCCCTCCCGGCCGGCGCCGTGCAGCGTGGAGACCGGGAAGTACTCCCGGAACGCCCGCACGGAACGTGCCGCCAGGACGTCCACGTTCTTCTCCGTGTACCGGTCGTCGTCCAGGATCTGCCCCGGGTACCAGTTGTTGCGCACCTCGTGGTCGTCCCACTGCACGATCGACGGCACCTGCGCGTTGAACGCGCGGGCGTTGGTGTCCAGCAGGTTGTAGCGGAAGTTCCCCCGGTACTCGTCGAGGCTCTCCGCCACCTTCGACTTCTCGGGCGTCGTGACGTTCCGCCAGGTCCGGCCGTCGGGCAGGGTGACGCTCGGCTCCAGCACCCCGTCCGCGTAGACGGTGTCACCGCTGCACAGGAAGAAGTCCGGGTCCAGGCGGCGCATCTCCTCGTACACGCGATAGCCGCCGATGTCCGGGTTGATGCCCCAGCCCTGGCCCGCGATGTCCCCCGACCAGAGGAAGCGCACGTCGTCACGGCGGTGGGCCGGAGCGGTACGGAAGGTGCCGTACACGGGCGCGCCCGTCCGGCGCGGGTCGAACGGGTCGGCGAGCGTCACGCGGTAGTGGACCTGTGTACCGGCCGGAAGCCCGAACAGCGGCACGGTCCCGGCGAAGTCGGTCCCGGTGCCGAGCAGCGGGCCGCGCCACGTCCGCGCACGGCGGAACGACTCCGTCGCCGAGGTCTCCACGAGCATCCGCGCCGGCCGGTCGGAGCGTACCCACACCAGCGCCGACGAAGCCGTCACATCACCGACCTGCACACCCCACGACGCGTTCGGCCGCCCGGAAAGGGCCAGGGCGGGCGCGGCGGTGAGGGCGGTGGGCACGGCCGCGGCGGCCGAGGCGAGCAGCGTGCCACGCAGCACGGTGCGGCGGCCCGGAGCCGGGACACGGGGACGGTACGACATCGAAGGCCCTCCAGGGCGGGACGAGGCGGACCGGGACTCTCCGAACCGCGGGACGTACGTGGCTGATCTCCGCCCCATGCCTAGTCGCCGGGAGCGACCGCTACCCCAACGCCGGATGAACAGCGCGCCCCGCGGCGAACGGGCGCCGGACTCGGCCCCCGCGCCCGGACGTTGATCATTCTTGCCAGGAGGACCGGCGCGCCGCGGCGGCGAGCAGCCGCACACCGCGCGTGATGTCCGCCGGGTTCAGATGCGCGTAGCCGAGGACCAGACGGACGGTGCCGTCCCCGGCCCCACGCGGCGTCCCGCAGTCGCTGAGCGGCCGCAACGCGATACCCGCCGCGTCCGCCCGGCGGAGAAAGGCCGGCTGGGGGCCGAACCGGTCCGGCAGACGCGCGATGATGTGCAGCCCGGCGGCGATGCCGGTGACCTCGGTGCCGGGGAAGTACGCGTCCAGGGCCGCCGTCAGGGCGTCCCGGCGCTCCCGGTACGCCCGCTGGCAGCGGCGCAACTGGCGGTCGTACTCGCCCCGCCGTACGAAGTCGGCGAGCACCGCCTGGTCGACGGCGGGGTTGCCGAGGTCCATGGTCCGCTTGCGGGCCACGATCTCCTCGGTCATCGCGGCGGGCGCGATCAGCCAGCCCAGCCGCAGCCCCGGAGCGAGCGACTTGCTCACCGAACCCGTGTACAGCACGTGTTCGGGGTCCAGCCCCTGCAACGCCCCCACCGGAGCCCGGTCGTAGCGGAAGTCGCCGTCGTAGTCGTCCTCCATGATCACGCCGGAGGACTCCCGGGCCCAGTCGAGCAGCCGGCCGCGCCGCTCGGCGGAGTAGGCGACGCCGGTGGGGAACTGGTGGGCCGGCGTCGTCACCAGGGCGCGTACGCCGGAGCGCGCCAGCGGTTCCGGTGCGAGCCCCTCGTCGTCGAGAGGCAGGGGTGTCACGCGCAGTCCCGTCGAGGCGAACAGAGCCGTGTGCTCCGGACTGCCGGGGTCCTCGACACCGACCGCCTCCGCGCCGCGCCCGCGCAGCACGAAACCGAACAGGGTCGTCGCCTGGGCCACCCCCGAACACACCACCACGCGCTCGGGATCGGCCACCACACCGCGTCGCCGGGTCAGCAGGGCGGACAGCGCCTCCCGCAGTTCCGGCAGCCCGCGCGGATCCGGGTAGCCGAGGGACCGGTGCGGCAACCGGGCCAGCACCGCCCGCTGGGTCGCCGCCCAGGCGGCTCGTGGGAACAGGGACAGATCCGGGGTCCCGGGCCGGAAGTCCACCCGGACATCGGGCGCACGCGGTGCCAAGTCCCGTGCCGGGCCCAGGGCAGAAGGCCGAACCGCGTCGCTGACCCAGGTGCCCGCGCCCCGCCCGCTGCGCAGATAGCCCTCCGCCGTCAACTGCTCGTAGCACTCGGTCACCAGGCCGCGTGACACACCCAGATCGGCCGCGAGCTCACGGCTGGCCGGGAGGCGGGTGCCCGGGAGCAGCCGGCCCGCACGCACGGCCTGACGGAGCGCCGACTGCAACACGCGCCCCCGCTGACGCGCCGGCGCGAGAACGGCGGGCAGCAGCAACTCCCAGGCCGGGTGCGCGCCTCCACCCGTCTCGGCCGCGTCCGGCCCCGCACCCGGATTGGTCCCCGAAGACGTCATGGAAGTGGACCTTAAACGGGACCGTCCCTGAACCTAGCGTCGCCCCCATGAACGCCACACCGCTCCGCGGGGCCCTTCTCGCGGCCTTCGCCTGCACCCTGGTCGGTGCCTCCTTCACCGCGAACAGCGTCCTCGGCGACTACCCGTACGCGGGCGGACAGGCGCTGCGCTACGGCCTCGCGGCGCTCCTGCTCCTGCCTCTGCTGCGTTCCCGTCACGGATCGAGCCCCCGGGCCCGTCTGCGCACGCTCACGTGGCCTCAACGGATCCGCCTCGCCGCGCTCGCGGCCATCGGCATGGTCGGGTTCAACCTGGCCGTGCTGGCTGCGGAACGTTCCGCCGAACCAGCGGTCCCGGGGGTCTTCGTCGGCTGCGCGCCCGTCGTCGTGGGCGTCCTCGTCCCCACGCTGGAAGGACGCCGCCCCTCACGGACCGTGCTGTACGCCGCCGGTCTCGTCGCCGCCGGCGCGTTCACCGTGCAGGGCTGGGGCCGCACGGACCTGGGCGGCATTCTGTTCTCGGTGGGCGCGCTCGCCGGTGAGGTCGGCTTCGCGGTGCTCGCCGTGCCGGTCCTGCGCCCGCTCGGCCCGAAACTTCTGTCGGCGGCGGTCTGCGCCGTGGCGGCCGTGGAATCGGTGCTTCTCGGGGTACTGCTCGACGGGCAGCGATTCCTGCGGCTCCCCACCGGGCACGAGGCCCTGGCCCTTCTGTGGCAGGCGGCCGTGGTCACGGTGATCGGCTTCGTCTGCTGGTACAGCGGGATGCGGCAGATCGGTGCCGAACGCGCCACCCTCTTCTCCGGTCTGATCCCCGTGTCGGCAGCGCTCACCGCGCCGCTCGCAGGGGCCGGGACGTACGGAGTCGGACAGGGCGCCGGCAGCCTTCTCGTGGGCGCGGGTGTGGCTCTCGGCTCGGGGGTGCTGGCGCGCCGCCGGGGAGCGGGGGGAAACGCGACGGTGACCGGTGGCGCCGGTGGAGGCCATGCCACGCCCCCTTCCGCCGGGCAGCGGCGGAGCCACGCGGCACGACCGTCTCACGCGTGGCGGCGCCGGCTGAACGGAGGCCGGGCCGGGCACGGCCGCCGCCGGGCGGTGTGAGGTGACCGGACCCGTCGGAAGTGAGCGTGGCGTCGGCTCGCGGACCCACGACCGCCGTCGGCCGGCCCCGAGTTCGGGGACCCGGCCGACCCCGGCGATTCCCGCTGGACACCGTCCGGCCTGTGGGCTGGGATGGGGCCGTGACCGCCGACACCCTGACCGATCTGTTCGAAGAAAACCGGGCCGTCCTCACCGGGGTCGCCTACCGCATGCTCGGCCGCGTCGCCGACGCCGAGGACGTGGTGCAGGAGGCGTGGCTGCGCTGGTCTTCTGCCGCGGATCGTGAGGACGTACGGGAGCCGCGGGCCTTCCTCGTACGGGTCACCACCCGGCTGGCCATCGACCGGCTGCGGCACGTGCAGTCCCGACGCGAGGCGTACGTCGGCCCCTGGCTGCCCGAGCCGGTCGTCACCGCCTACGGGCCGTCCGCCCCGGACACCGCGGAACGCGCCGTGCTCGCGGATTCGGTGTCCTTCGCCGTACTGGTCGTCCTGGAGTCCCTCTCGCCACTGGAACGGGCCGTCTTCGTCCTGCGTGAGGCCTTCGGTTTCCCGTACGCGGAGATCGCCACGACGCTCGACCGGTCCGAGGCGGCGGTACGGCAGCTGGCCGGCCGTGCCAGGCGGCACGTGGAGGAGCGCAAGCCGAGGTACGACGTGGACCCCGCCGTACGCCGCGACCTCACCGAGCGCTTCCTCGCCGCGGCCGGCGGCGGCGACCTCGAAGAGCTGCTCGCGTTGCTGGCCCCCGATGTCCGCCTCGTCAGCGACAGCGGCGGCAAGGCCAAGGCGCCGCGACGCGTCATCGAGACCGCGGACAAGGTGGGGCGCTTCCTGTTCGCCGTGGCGCACGACCCGGGCACCACGAACCTGGAGGCCCGGATCGTCGAACTCAACGGCGGCCCCGCGCTGGTGCTCACTCTCGACGGGAAGGCGGACACCGTCTTCCAGGTGGAGGCCGTGGGCGGGGTCATCCAGGGCGCCTACATCATCCGCAACCCCGACAAGCTCGCCGGGCTGACGTTCGCCTGAGGTCGGCGGGGCGGCCCGACGCGGTCGAAGCCGAGCGCGCTCGGATCGCCGGCCCTGCGCTCATTTGTGGCCCTCCATCGGCGGCCCCACGCCCAGGACCCCACCGGACGTGGGGCTTTGTGCTGCGCAGGACCACGGCACCGCGAACGTCCTGTGAACGCTCTGCGGCAAGAGGCCGTTTCGCTCCGTGACCGCGCGAGGATTGGTCTTGACCAAGGTGGTGGGCACCCCTAAGGTCGACACGTTAAGACAGGAACCTTTAATAAATAACGTCGCGGAAAAGACGCCGGGTGATTGCGGAGGACAGGGTGGGGACCACGCAGCTGGAATCGGTACAGGAGCCGAAGTACTGGCATCTCAAGACCGTGCTCAGTGAGGCGCTCGACTCGGACTTCGCGGTGGGCGAGATCCTGCCCAACGAGCGCGATCTGGCGGCGCGTTTCGGCGTCGCCAGGGCCACGCTGCGGCAGGCCCTGGAGCAGCTGGAGCTGGAAGGCCGTCTTCAGCGGCGCCGTGGCGTGGGCACGACCGTCGCACCTCCGCGGGTCGGGGTCGCCGTCGCGGCCGTACAGCACGACTGGGCGGACGGTGGCGACACGGACGAGGCCTGGCAGCCCGTCGAGTGCACCACCGCGACCGCACCGGCGTCCGTGGCCGCCCTCCTTGACATCGTTGCCGACGCTCCGGTGCACGTGGTGCGCCGCATCCGTCTCACCCACGGGCAGGCCGTCGCGGCGGAACTCCTGTACGTCCCGACGTCGTCCGTGCCCGAACTCTCCGCGATCGACGTGCCTTCGGGCCCGGCCCGGGCCCGCAGCGTCCTGCGTGAGCTCCACCGGCGGGGGCTCGACGGCCAGGACCGCTCCGTGGAGCTCGGCTCGGCCCGCGCGGACGACGCCAAGGAACTGGACCGCCTCCCGGGTGCGCCGGTCCTCGTGGTCACGACACGCTACTTCGCCGCCCCCGGCACCGTGGCCGTGTCCGTGGCGACCTACCGCGCGGACACCTGCCGTCTCACCTTCGGCGACTCCGGGGCCCTGGAGATCAGCCACGACGAACAGGTGGAGACGCGCCAGGCATCCTGACGCGAGGGCACCGCGGGCCCCGCGCAACACCCGCTCCACGCCCCGTACGGCCCGTCGTTCGCAGTCAGCGGCGGGCCGTCACCGTTCCCTCCACCGCGAAGAGCTGCTCCTCGACGTGGTCCAGCGCCAGCCGCAGGGCGCCCGTGGCGACGGCCGCCTCACCCAGCAGGGAGAGTGCCACCCGGGGCGGACGCAGGCAGTAGCGAGCCAGCTCGTCCCGGAGCGGATCCAGCACTCCGTCGAGCCCCGCGGCCCAGCCGCCGACGACCACCAGCTCGGGATCGAGCGCCAGCGCGAGGGCCGCGACGTCGTGCACCAACCGCTGGATGAAGCGCTCGACGGCGGCCCGCGCACCCGCGTCACCGTGCCGTGCCTCGGCGAACACGGCGGCGACCGCATGCTCGTCCAGCGGGTCCAGCGGGGTGTCCGTCGTGGAGAGCAGGTGCTCGGGCGTGACGTCCCGGCCCAGCAGATGCAGCGCCCCGATCTCGCCGGCCGCACCGCCGAACCCTCGGTGCAGCCGCCCCCCGATCAGCGAACCGGCCCCCGGGCTCAGCCCCGCCAGGACGAAGACGATGTCGTCCGACTCGGTCGCCGCGCCCTTCCAGTGTTCGGCCACAGCGGCCGCGTTGGCGTCGTTCTCGACCAGTACTGGGCACCGGAAGGAACGGCGCAGCCGCTCACCGAGCGGAAGCCCCGTCCAGTCCGGGAGCGCCGTCCCGAGCCGCACGGTGCCGTCCGCCTCCACGATCCCGGGGCTGCCGACGCCGACCGCGCGCAGACTGCTGCGGGCGACACCGGTGCGCCGCAGCACATCGGCTATCACCCCTCTGACCTGGTCGAGTCTGTCGTCCGCGCATGCCGTCTCGGAGACTTCCCGGGATCCGGCACCGATGATCCGGCCGTCCAGCCCGGACAACAAGGCGGAGACCCGGTGCGAGCCGATCTCGACGCCCAGCAGGTATCCGGCCTCGGCACGGAACCTGAAACGCCGGGCAGGGCGCCCCTGCCGACGCGCCGCGCCGTCCTCGGGCCCGGCCTCGACCACCAGACCCGCCTCGAAGAGTCCTTCGACCACACCCTCGACCGTGGGGCGGGAGAGCCCGGTGATGCGCGTGAGGTCCGTGAGCGTCGGCGAATGAGCCCCTCGCAGGGCATGCAGCACCACCGCGGAATTGATCCGCCGCAGCAGAGACGGGTCCCCACCGGTCAGCCGGCCCACCGTGTGTCCTCCCAGGTCGTGCGCGTGTCTGCGGATCGTACTCGCTGCCCCGCCCCGGAGCGACAGACCCCGGAAGCCGGTATCGAGAGGTGACCTTGGCCGCTTCCGCGAGGCGGTCCGGTACGCCGTCCGGGGTGCCCCGGAGCACCATGGGAAGCCTGCCGGTGTTGTGTACGGGGACCGGGCGGAAGGACTGGACGAGGGTCCGCGCAGGGCGGCTCGGTGCGGGGGGTAGGGGCAGAGGGACCGGTCCGGCAACTGCCCGCGAGCGCTCCCGGCCGCCGGCCCCGGCAACGGCCCCGGGCCGGGCTGCTCCGGGCAGTCGGCCCGGGTGCCGCGTCGCCTGTCCGGCCTCAGGTGATCGCCCAGGGCCACGCGGTCACCGCTGCGGGGGAAACCCGGAAGGCGGAGCGGAGGGCGCCCCTCGTCAGCGCGGCGCCACGAAGCCGGACTCGTAGGCGGCGATCACCGCCTGGGTGCGGTCCCTGGCGCCCAGCTTGGCCAGTACGGCGCTGACGTGGGTCTTCACCGTCTGCACGCCGACGACCAGTTCGGCGGCGATCTCCGCGTTGGACAGCCCTCGTGCCATCAGCCGGAGCACCGCGGACTCGCGCTCGGTGAGCGCCGCTCGATCCATAGCGGCCCTGGCCTCGCTCGTGCCGTACTCGGCGGCGAGCTGCCGGACGGCCGCCGGGAACAGCAGCGACTCTCCCGACGCCACCAGCCGCACCGCGTGGACGATCTCGGCGGGCCGGGCCCGCTTGAGGAGGAAACCGTCGGCACCGGCCCGCAACGCCTCGTACACGTACTCGTCGTTCTCGAAGGTCGTCACCACGAGGATCTTCGGCGGCTGGGGTACGGCACGCAGCACCGCTCGCGTCGCCTCGATCCCGTCCATCAACGGCATGCGCACATCCATCGCGATGACGTCAGGCGTCAGTCGGCGTACCAAGGGGATGACAGCCGCTCCGTCGGCAGCCTCACCCACCACCTCGATGTCCTGCTGAGCCTCCAGGACCGCGCGCAGTCCCGCACGCACCAGAGGTTCGTCGTCGACCAGAAGAACGGAGACCGCCATCAGGTCAGCGTATGCGGTCGAGCGGGAGCTTCACCCGCACCGTCCACTGTCCTTCGCGTGGACCCGCCTCGGAGCTGCCCCCCAACAGGGCTGCCCGCTCTCGGATGCCCCGCAGGCCGCTGCCGCCGCCCGAGCCCCGCACCGAAGCAGGCAGGGGATTGACGATCTCCAGCTCCAGCCACCCGCCCGCGACGCCGATTCTCACCCGCACGGGAACGGAGCCGGCGTGACGCAGCACATTGGTGAGAGCCTCCTGAAGAATGCGGTACCCCTCACGGGACACCGGCCCGGGAACCAGTGTCAGAGCCCCGGACACCTCCGCGTCGACGTCGGCCCCGGAATCACGGGCCGAATCCAGCAAGCGGTCCGCCTCGGCCAGGGTCGGGCGTGCCGAGACGGGCGAGTCGGATTCCCGCAACACCTTCAGGACTCTCTCCAGGTCGTCCAGCGCGTGGCGGCCGGTCTCCTCGATGGCCGCCAACGCCCGGGCCGTGAACACCGCGTCGCCCGCCGCCCGGGCGGCGCCGGCCTGTACCACCGCGATGGTGAGCGCGTGTCCGATCGAGTCGTGGAGCTCGCGCGCCATCCGGTTGCGCTCGAGGAGGCGCTCGGTGCGCTCCTCCAAGGCGGTCATCCGCTCCGTCGCGGACGGCCCCAGCAGCTGACGGGCGACGGCGGTGACGAGATCCCCGCCCGCCACGACGACGCAGAGCAGCAGGACGATCGGCACGAGTGCGAGGGGAGCGCACCACCAGCCTGCCTGGATCCCGCGAGCCAGCCACTCGTCGCTCGGCTGCGAACCGAGCGCACCCCGGACCAGATCCACGGTGGTCGCCGAGAGGAAGACCGTCGCGAAGCCGACCGCCGCGGTGAGGAGCAGCCGCACCTCCAGCCAGACCACCGTGCGCCAGCGGTCGCTCCACGTCGCGGACGGAGCGGTGGAGATCGCGGCCCCCGGGTGTCCGCGCTCCTCGGGCCTGAGGAGGTGCTGCGCCTGGACCCCCTCGGCGAGCCGCACTGCGGGAATCAGGCCGACGGGCACGGCTACGACCATGGGCACCCATGGCGTGTCCATGTTGATGAACAGCCACACGCTGACGGCCGTGCCCGGAATGAGCAGATGCAGCCAGCGGCTGTACGTGGCCGGGAGGGCCAGCGGTCTGAGGATGCGGCGCATGCGGGCCATCGTGCCAGCGTGGGGGTGGCGCACGGCTCCCCCGTGAGAGGGAGACGGTCCACTCCGGCGGGGGAGGTGCCGGGTAGGGGCAGGCCGCCAGTCTGAGGTCATGACCAGCATCGACGTCCACGAACTCACCAAGGACTACGGGCCGACCCGAGCCGTGGACACCCTCACGTTCAGCGTGCGGCCCGGCCGTGTGACCGGCTTCCTCGGGCCGAACGGCGCGGGAAAGTCCACCACCATGCGTCTCGTCCTCGGACTGGACAGGCCCACCGCCGGCAGCGCCACGCTCGGCGGGCAGGCCTACGCCCGCCTCGGCAACCCCCTGCTCAGCGTCGGCGCCCTGCTCGACCCTCAGGCGGCACACGGCTCGCGGACGGCACGCGACCACTTGACGGCGCTGGCCACGAGTAACGGCATAGGCCGCAGCAGAGTGGAGGAGATGATCGAGCAAACCGGCCTCGGGCCGGTCGGCGGTCGGTGTATCAAGACCTTCTCCCTCGGCATGCGTCAGAGGCTGGGAATCGCGGCGGCGCTGCTCGGCGACCCGGGTGTCGTGATGCTGGACGAGCCGTCCAACGGGCTGGACCCCGAAGGCATCGTCTGGATACGCGAACTGATGCGGAAGCTGGCCGGGGAAGGGCGCACGGTCCTGGTCTCCAGCCATCTGATGAACGAGACCTCCTCGTTCGCCGACCACCTGATCGTCCTCGGCAAGGGCCGACTCCTCGTCGATCTGCCGACTCGGGAGTTCCTGGAATTCCGGAGCCGGGCCGGAGCCCGCCTCCGTACCACCGAACCCGCGCTGCTCCGCCAGGCCTTGGCCCGCCGGGGATACACGGCGGTGGAGGGCAGGGACAGAGACGGCTGGTGGACGGTCGACGAAGCCGGAGCGGAGGAAGTCGGCGCCCTGGCCGCCGCCGAGGGCATACCTCTGCTCGCACTCACCGACCGGAGACCGACCTTGGAACAGGCCTATCTCGCCCTCACGGCGAACGAAGCCCCCTTCGCCGCACAGCCGACCCACGACACCCCGGAGGACTGATCCCGTGACGATGTCGACGACTGCCGTACTGCGCTCCGAGTGGATCAAGATCAGATCCGTGCGGTCGGTCTCCGGTTCTCTCATAGCCGTTTTCGCCGCGACTCTGCTCGTCACTCTGCTCACGTTCTCGACCGTGGGGCAGGCGGAGGCGGACGCCCCGGGCCATGACCCGGTCTTCTCCGCCTTCTACGCGCTCAACTTCGGCCAGATCGCGGCCATGAGCTTCGGCGCCACCGCCGTGTCGTCCGAGTTCCTCAACGGCGCGCTGCGGATATCACTCTCGGCCGTCCCGCGCCGGGGTCTCTTCTACACGGCCAAGATGGCGGTGATCGGCACGCTCGCCCTGGTCGTCGGATCGGTCACCAGCCTGAGCACCTTCGTCTTCGGACAGCTGTTCATGGGGGAGTACGCGATCGGCCTGGGGGAGCCGGGAGCCATGCGTGCGGTCATAGGGGGCGGCATCTATCTCGCCCTGATGACCCTGCTGGCGTCGGGGCTGACAGCGCTGTTGCGCAGCGCGGTCGCCGTGCTTTCGTTGCTGGTCCCGTTCGTCCTGATCGTGTCCTTCGTCGTCGGGGACATCGCCGGCGGGGCGGCCGAGTATCTGCCGGACCGAGCCGGACAGCTGATCCTCCACCAGGCGCAGGACGGAAGCCTCGGCCCCTGGACGGGACTTGCTGTGACAGCGGGATGGGCGGGGCTCGCCCTGCTGGCCGGCTGGTGGGCCGTGAGCACGAGGGACGCCTGACGAGTCGTCGGGGCCACCGCCCGGAACCACCGTTCGCTCGGGGCCGCCTGGCGGGAACCGTGGTCCGAACGGCCACTGTGGCACCGGCGGTCGAGGCGCACCGCCGCAGCCAGACGGCTCCGGTCGGCTGGGCGTCGGCGGGGACGGGGGCGAAGCCCATGTGTCAGTGGGAGGCGGTTTACTGACGGTATGACCACCGCACATCACCTTCGCCTCATCGACGGAATGCGCTCCCGGGAATTCCCCTCGGTGCGTACCGTGTCGGGCTCGGGAGTCAGCGGGCCCGGGTTCCACACCGTCCACCTGTACGGGGAGGAGGTGCTGTGGTCCGGCGACGAGGGGGACCACATGGAACGGCGGGCGCAATGCCAGGCGGAGCACGACGCCTTGATCACCCTGCTCACTCTGCGATGGGGCGAGCCCCAGGTCATCAGCCTGTGGAGCGCGCAGGAGCGCATGCTCGCGGGGGAGGAGGTGGCGGAGCCCTGGGCCGACTCCGTCGCCGGCTGCGAATACCTTCCGCTGTGGCGGGTCGACGACCGGTGGATAGCTGTGTCACTCCACCTCGAGCGCGACGGGCCCGGCTGCGATCTGAGCGTCCTGGTGACGGCCGTCGACCCTCCCTGACCGTCCCGGCCACGACGGCTGGCATGCGCCACCACGGCTAACAGGCGCCCCAACGGCCGGCAGGTGCCGCGACGGTCGGGACGCGCCGCGCAGGGCGGGACGGCGGCGTCCGCAGGGATGGCCACGCCGGCGGCCGACGCCGACGGCTGTGACGGTCGGGATGGTCCAAGCGGGGGCGCGTGCTGCGCGAAGAGCCGGAGCGCGGCGCGTGTGTGCGTGGCATCCGCGCCGGCGGTGCCGCTCGGCGCCAGGACGACGGGGCAGACCCGACCGCACGAAAGGCGGCCCGCAGCCAGGATCGAACGGCGGCTCCGGCTGCGCTCCTACGCCCTCCCCCCTACGCCTTATGCCTCACGTCTCATGTCATACGCGGACGGGCCTGCTCCCTGATCGACGGCCGCCCGCAGCCGGGCGTACTCGGCCGCCATCGTCGTCACCGTCCAACCAGCGTTGAGACCACTGGGATTGGGCAGCGCCCAGACCCGGGCACCACCGACGGTGCGCTCCTGGGGGCCGATGCGGGCACGGCGTTCACCGAAGGCCGTGCGGTAGGCGGTGACACCGACGACGGCGAGCCAGAGCGGCCCCAGCTCCGCCACCTTCGCCGACAGAGCCTCCCCGCCCGCGCGGTATTCGTCGGTGCTCAGCTCGTCCGCCCGGGCCGTGGCCCTGGCCACCACGTTGGTGATGCCCAGCCCGTAGCCCAGCAGCTCGCTCTGCTCCGACGGTTGCAATCGACGAGGGGTGAAGCCCGACAGGTGAAGGACCGGCCAGAACCGATTGCCGGGATGGGCGAAGTGGTGCCCCGTCACGGCCGTCGTCAGGCTCGGGTTGATACCGCAGAACAGCACGCGCAGGCCGCCCGTGACCACGTCGGGCACGACGCGGTCACGGGCGGCCTGGAGCTCCTCGGGTGTCATCGGGCAGTGGGAAGTGGCCGTCAGAGGATGGAGCCCGGGATGTAACCGGCGGCTTCCGGATACTGCTCGGCGATCTTCTCGATCCTGGCCACCAGCGCGGTGACCTGGTCGCCGGCCGCACCGGTGAAGGAGAGCTTGTCCTCCATCAGCGCGTCCAGCTGCGCACGGTCGAGCGGGATACGTGCGTCGGCGGCCAGCTTGTCCAGCAGTTCGTTGCGCTCGGCACCCTGCTCACGCATGGCCAGCGCCGAGGCCACCGCGTTCTCCTTGATGGCCTCGTGGGCGACCTCGCGGCCGACCCCCGCGCGCACCGCTCCCATCAGCACCTTGGTCGTGGCGAGGAACGGCAGGTAGCGGTCCAGCTCGCGCGCCACGACGGCGGGAAACGCGCCGAACTCGTCGAGGACGGTGAGGAAGGTCTCCAGCAGGCCGTCGAACGCGAAGAAGGCGTCCGGCAGCGCCACCCGGCGCACCACGGAACAGGAGACGTCGCCCTCGTTCCACTGGTCGCCCGCCAGCTCGCCCGTCATCGACGCGTAACCGCGCAGGATCACCATCAGGCCGTTCACACGCTCACAGGAGCGGGTGTTCATCTTGTGGGGCATCGCCGACGACCCGACCTGGCCGGGCTTGAAGCCCTCGGTCACCAGCTCGTGCCCGGCCATCAGCCGGATCGTCTTGGCGACCGACGAGGGCGCGGCGGCCAGCTGCACCAGCGCCGTCACGACGTCGTAGTCGAGCGAACGGGGGTAGACCTGGCCGACGGAGGTGAAGGACTGTGTGAAGCCGAGGTGCCCGGCGATGCGCTGCTCCAGGTCGGCGAGCTTGTCCGCGTCGCCGCCGAGCAGGTCCAGCATGTCCTGCGCCGTACCCACGGGACCCTTGATGCCGCGCAGCGGGTAACGGTCCAGCAGGTCCTCCAGCCGCCCGTAGCCCACCAGCAGCTCGTCCGCGGCGGTCGCGAAGCGCTTGCCCAGCGTCGTGGCCTGCGCGGCCACGTTGTGCGAGCGGCCCGCGAGGACCAGCTCGCGGTATTCGGCCGCCAGTTTGCCGAGACGCGCCAGCACCGCCACCGTCCGGTCGCGCATCAGTTCCAGCGAGAGCCGGATCTGCAACTGCTCGACGTTCTCGGTCAGGTCCCGGGACGTCATGCCCTTGTGCACCTGCTCATGGCCGGCGAGGGCGTTGAACTCCTCGATCCGGGCCTTCACGTCATGGCGCGTGATCTTCTCGCGCTCGGCGATCGAGGCGAGGTCGACCTGGTCGACCACCCGCTCGTAGTCGGCCAGCGCCGCGTCGGGTACCTCGATCCCGAGGTCCTTCTGAGCGCGCAGCACCGCCAGCCACAGCCGGCGTTCCAGCTTCACCTTCTGCTCGGGGGACCAGAGGACGGCCAGCTCCGTAGAGGCATAGCGGCCGGCCAGGACATTGGGGATGCGAGGCTTCGCAGACACAGCAGTCACGTAGCCGGAGTTTACCGGTCGTCCATACAGGCTCCGAACCGTCTCGATGACGTAGGAACCTCCAGGTCCGGGGCCTTCCGGCCCGGCCCTGACAGGTCAGGGCTCCTGGGGCCGGACACCTCCGGAGCCGCACGGTGAGCGGCTGCCGGGCGCAGGACCCCCTCGGTCGGCAGGGCCGCGGGACCCGCTTCCGCGAGCCGTTCCTCGGTGGTGTCCTGTCTCAGGGCCGGAGCCGCCCGACGGCGAGGCCGTGGCGCCCGGCCGCCTGTCTGATCCGATCGCACACCACACGTGCTGACGCCGGCCGGGAACGTCCACCGGCATCGGTGGTGACCGGTGGAGGTCAGCCGTCCAGGCGGCGCCAGCCCGCCACGGGCCCGGGGGCGTCCAGATCCTCCGGGGTGATCCAGAAGGCCGTTCCGAGCGCCGCGTCGAACTGGGCTCCCGCCCGCCCGTCACCGGACGACCTGCCCGTGAGGCGCCGCCCGATCCACGGCATCAGGTGCTGACGGGCGAACCGCACGTCGTCCACCCGTCGCGTGGCCCAGCGCACCGGCGGTGTCACGGGCATCGGCTCACGCCAGTCGCACTCCGCCGGAAGGCCGAGCGTCTGCCAGACCGCTTCGGCGACCCGGCGGTGCCCCTCGGCCGTCAGGTGGAGGCGGTCCACGTCCCACATCCGCGGGTCGGCGAGCGACGGCGCACCGTAGAGATCGACCACCAGCGCCCCGTGCCGGGCGGCGAGCTCGTCCACCAGGGAGAAGAGCTCCTCCATCCGGGGGCGGAAGCGCTCCAGCACCGGTCCGTTCCGGCCGGGACTCCGCATCAGTACGAGCGTCCCGCAGGCCGGGGCCAGCCGCTCGACCGCCTCTTCCAGCCGGCCCCGCACCATGCCCATGTCGCACTTCGGGCGAAGCGTGTCGTTGAGACCGCCGACGAGCGTGACGACGTCCGGCTTCAGCGCGGCGGCCACGGGTACCTGCTCGTCGACGATCTGGCCGATGAGCTTGCCGCGCACCGCGAGATTGGCGTAACGGAAGCCCGGCGTCCGGGCCGCGAGCCGGGAGGCGAGGACGTCGGCCCAGCCGCGGTACGAACCGTCGGGCAGCAGGTCCGACATGCCTTCGGTGAAGGAGTCACCGACCGCGACGAGACTGGTGTAGGAGGCATTCAATTCCATGGCGGTTGCGATCGTACCGCGACGCGGGCCGGGACCGGGGGCCCGGAAGACCCCGGCCCCGCCCGCGTCACGGAACGGATGCCCGTACGCCCGCCGCCGTGCCCGGTCAGTGGGTCTGGTGCCGGCCCACCAGCTCGCGCAGCACGTCCTCCATCGTGACCAGGCCCGTCGGCCGGTTGTCGTCGTCGACGACGACCGCCAGGTGCGTACGGCTCCGGCGCAGCGCCGTCAGCACGTCGTCGAGGGGGGTGGTGGCCCGCACCCGGGCGATCGGGCGCAGCGCCGACACCGGGAACGGAACGTCCCGGGGAGTGGCGTCCAGGGCGTCCTTCACATGGAGGTACCCGAGGATCCGCTGCTTGCTGTCCATCACCGGGAAACGCGAGAACCCCGACTCCCAGGACAGCCGCTCCAGCTCCTCCGGTGTCGTGCCGACCCGGGTGTACAGCACCTTGTCGATCGGCAGCAGCACGTCACGCACCGGGCGCCGGCCCAGCTCCAGGGCGTGCCGCAACCGCTCCGCGGAGCGGTCGTCGACGAGTCCGGCGTCCCCGGCGTCCTTGACGAGCAGCGCGAGTTCGTCGTCGGAGAAGGTCGCGGACACCTCGCTCCTGGTCTCCACCCGCAACAGCTTGAGCAGGGCGTTGGCGAACGCGTTGATGGCGAAGATCACTGGGCGCAGCGCCCTGGAGAGGGCCACCAGCGGCGGCCCGAGCAGCAGTGCGGTGCGCGCGGGCTCGGCCAGCGCGATGTTCTTCGGCACCATCTCGCCGAGCAGCATGTGCAGATAGGTCGCCAGCGCCAGGGCGATCACGAACGAGGCCGGGTGGACCAGTCCGTGCGGCACACCCACCGTGTCGAACACGGGCTCCAGCAGGTGGGCGATGGCGGGTTCGGCCACGATGCCCAGGACCAACGTGCAGAGCGTGATGCCCAGCTGCGCGGCCGCCAGGAGCGCCGAGACGTGTTCGAGTCCCCAGATCACACTGCGCGCCCGCTTGTCGCCGGCCTCCGCCTCCGGTTCGATCTGGCTGCGGCGTACGGAGATCAGGGCGAACTCCGCGCCGACGAAGAAAGCGTTCACGACCAGCGTCAGCAGGCCGATGAAGAGCTGGAGAGCGATCATCGTGCCTCCTCCGTCGGCTCGTCGTTCCCGGGCAGCGGTGCGTGCAGCAGGGCGCGCGCGGCGCGGTGCCCCGAGGCGTCCACCACATCGATCCGCCAGCCGCCGAGCTCGACCGTGTCGCCGACCACCGGGATGCGTCCGACGTCGGTGGCGATGAGCCCGGCCAGCGTCTCGTAGGGCCCGTCCGGCACCCGCAGCCCCACGGTCCTGAGCTGGTCGGTGCGGGCGGCGCCGTCCGCCGACCACAGGGTGCGCCCGTCGGCGTCCTCGCCGGCCGGCGCCAGGTCGGGTGTCTCGTGCGGATCGTGCTCGTCCCGCACCTCGCCGACGACCTCCTCGACGATGTCCTCCAGCGTGACCACGCCCGCCGTCCCGCCGTACTCGTCGATGACGACCGCCATGGCGAGTTTGCCCGACAGCCGGTCCAGCAGTTCGTCCACCGCGAGCGTCTCCGGTACGAGCAGCGGCTCGCGCAGCATCTCGGAGACCCTCTTGCGGGGCCGCTCGGCGGCCGGGACCGCCAGGACGTCCTTGATGTGTGCCACACCGACGACGGTGTCCAGGCTGCCCCGGTAGACCGGGAACCGGGAGAGACCGGTCGCCCGGGTGGCGTTCGCGACGTCCTCCGCGGTGGCCAGCACGTCCAGCGCCGTGACCTGGACGCGAGGCGTCATCACGTTCTCGGCGGTCAGCTCCGAGAGGCTGAGGGTCCGCACGAACAGCTCGGCCGTGTCGGCCTCCAGAGCCCCCTCCTTCGCGGAGTGACGCGCCAGGGCCACCAGCTCCTGAGGGCTGCGCGCCGAGGCCAGCTCCTCGGCCGGTTCCAGGCCGAACCGGCGCACGATGCGGTTGGCCGTGTTGTTGAGGTGGCCGATGAACGGCCGGAAGACGGCCGTGAACATCCGCTGCGGCGTGGCGACGTTCTTGGCGACGGCCAGCGGCGACGAGATGGCCCAGTTCTTCGGTACGAGCTCACCGACCACCATCAGCACGACGGTGGACAGTGCCGTACCGATCACCAGCGCGAGCGAGGACGACACACCGGGCGAAAGCCCCGTGGCCTCCACCGGGCCGCGGATCAGCGCGGCGATGGACGGCTCGGAGAGCATGCCGACCACCAGATTGGTGACCGTGATGCCGAGCTGGGCGCCGGAGAGCTGGAAGGTGAGGCTGCGGACGGCCTTGAGGGCTCCCTCCGCGCCCCGCTCTCCCCGCTCGACGGCCCGTTCGAGCTCGCTGCGCTCGACGGTCGTCAGAGAGAATTCGGCCGCCACGAACGCGCCGCAGGCCAGGGAGAGCAGCACGGCCACCAGGAGCAGAAGCACTTCGGTCATCGGTTCACCTCCGTCCCATGATCGGACAGGGGCAGGAGGTTCGCGCGATGTCGGAGGCCCGCGCGACGACGGCGGTACCGGCTACTGGGAGGCTCGCCCATGGGCGGACGTTCACACCTTTCGAAGAATCGAACAGCGGGAAGCCATTCTAGGAGGACGGCAAAGCGCCAGGAGGCGTGAGCCGGTACCGCTCGTGAGCGGGCTCAGAGCCGTTCCGGCCGGAACGTCACGTGGGTCCGCTCACCGTACGCGTCGGTGACGTCGGCCGTGACGCCCCGCCACTCCTCGTCCGGCTCCTCCGCCACCCGGTACTCCGTCTGCCCCAGCAACCGCTCGGTCACCCCCACGCCCGTCAGACGGTCGGTCAGCGCGAGGGTCCAGTCGCCGCCGGCACCCGGCACGGTGGACGCGCGGGCGAGGAACGACACGGGTCAGTCGTCGCATTCGTCGGTGAACACGCCGTGCCGCCCGATCAGTTCGGCGAGCCCCTCGCACGTGCCGAGCGGCTCCGCAACCGCCAGCCGGAACAACTCCGCGGGCGGGACGCCCCCCACCGGCGTCAGGGCGTATCCGGAGTCGAGCACGTACGCGAAGAGCGAGGACGAGGACCGTATCCAGCTGTAGTCGGCCGCCGTGGGTGGGTTCATACCGGCATCGTGCCGTCGGCCACCGACACCGGGCCGCGATCAGCGCCGGGCGGCCCGGACGCACAGCGGCTCGCCCGCCCGCGACGCGTTCGGGACCTACGACCCCGTATGGGTCGCCGTGGGCGGCCTGTGCGCCGTCGCAGCCGTGCTGTCCCTGTTGGTCCGCCGCTCTCCCGCTCACGGCCCGCAACGGTCCGGGGAAGAACAGGTGTACGGGACACGATCCCGGTCCTCTTGCCGGTGCTAGCACCCTCGCGCTAGCGTGAAAGCGTGCCCAAGACCCAGCTGAACGTCCGAGTGGACGAGGCCACCGCCGAGACGGCGCGGCAGCGCGCGCTGCAACGGGGAGTGAGCGTGAACCGCTACATCGAAGAGCTCGTCAGACAGGACGCGGGCGAGGTGGGACACACCTTCGTCGAGGCCGCGGCCGACTTCATGAAGCAGTACGAGTCGGTGTTCGCCGAGGAGTTCGGCCCGGAGCGCGAAGGCAGCCGTTGAACCTGCGGATCGACCTCGCCTGGCTGCTCATGGTGGCCGAGCACAAGACGCCCGGTGATCCGCAGGTCGCCGACTGGGGAGCGCTGGTCGCCGCGGTCAGCAGGCACGAGGCGGAGATATTCGGCAGCCCCGTGTACAGCGACCCGCAGGCCAGGGCTGCCGCGCTGCTCCAGCTCCTGCTGCACGTCCCCGCGCTCGAACACTCCAACGCGATGTTCGCGTCCGCCGTCGCCTACGGCTACCTCGTCGCCTCGGGGCTGAAGGTCGTCACCTCCCCCGAGCGGGTACGCGACCTCGCCCGGCTGGTGAAGGAGGGCAAGGCGGACGTCCGGGCCATCGCCGACGAACTGCGTCGGTGGAGCCTGTGATCCGGCCCTGACCCGCCGCCCCGCCCCGCCGCTCAGCCGGGCTGCCGGTGGCCGCCGAGCGAGGGGGCCAGCCAGCTCGCCGCCCGCGCACGGAAGTCGGACGGGGCGAGCGATCCCGCTCCGGCGGGCACGACGCCCAGCAGCGGGACACCCGCGGCGACCGGAAGGTCCTCGACGTTGCACCGGGACGCCAGGTCCGGTTCGGCCGGCATGCTGCCCACCACCACGCCGGGGCATTCCAGGCCGCGTGTCCGCAGCGCCTCCGTCGTCAGTGCCGTCGCGTTCAGCGTGCCGAGACCCGCGGGGGCCACGAGCAGCACCGGCGCTGCCAGCAGCCGGGCGGCGTCCGCGAGCGTGGAACCCGCACCGTCGAACCGTACGAGCAGCCCGCCCGCGCCCTCGACCAGCACCAGATCGTGCTCGGTCGCCATCTTCTGTGCCGCCTCGGCGATCTCGTACGGGCGGACCGGGGCCATACCCGCCCGGCGCGCCGCGGTCTCGGGGGCCAGCGGCTCGGGGAAACGGGCCAGCTCCACCGCGGTGACGTGCGCGCCCGCCAGCCGGGCCACCTCCGCGGCGTCCCCCGGCTCCCCGGGCGCGAGCCCCGTCTGCGCGGGCTTGAGCACCGCCACACGGCGGTCTTGGAAGGCGGCCGCCACGGCCGCCGTCACGACGGTCTTCCCGATCTCCGTGCCCGTACCGGACACCACCAACACGGTCATCTCAGCCCCTCTCCGCAGCCGCGCACACGGCCCGGCAGATCCTCGCCACGTCGTCGTCACCGGTGACGTACGGCGGCATCGTGTACACCAGGTCGCGGAACGGGCGCAGCCACACGCCCTCGCTCACGGCGGCCCGTGTGGCGGCCTCCATGTCCACCTCGTGGTCCAGCTGCACGACCCCGATCGCGCCCAGCACCCGGACGTCTCGGACCCCGGGCAGCGCGGCGGCCCCGGCGAGCCCCTGCTCCAGCCCGGCGCCGATCCGCTTCACCTCCGCCTCCCAGTCCCTCTCCAGCAGCAGGTCCACCGAGGCGCAGGCCACCGCCGAGGCGAGCGGATTGCCCATGAAGGTGGGCCCGTGCGCCAGCACCGGCACCTCCCCGCGGGAGATGCCCTCCGCCACCCGCGAGGTGCACAGCGTCGCCGCCAGTGTCAGATAGCCGCCGGTCAGCGCCTTGCCGACGCACATGACGTCGGGGGAGACCCCCGCGTGCTGCGCCGCGAAGAGCTTCCCGGTGCGGCCGAACCCCGTGGCGATCTCGTCGAACACCAGCAGGACGTCGTTGGCGTCGCACGCCTCCCGCAGCACCCGGAGGTACGCGGGCGAGTGGAACCGCATCCCGCCCGCGCCCTGCACCACCGGCTCCACGATCACCGCGGCCAGCTCATGGGAGTGGTCCGCGATCAGCGTGCGCAGATGCCGTGCGTATGCCTCGTCCGGCTCCGCGTCGAAGCCGTCCGGCGGGGCGTCCGCGAAGACCTGCCGGGGCAGGGCCCCCGACCACAGCTCGTGCATGCCGCCCTCGGGGTCGCACACCGACATGGGCTGCCAGGTGTCCCCGTGGTAGCCGCCGCGCCAGGTCAGCAACCGGTGCTTGCCGGGCCGCCCGGCCGAACGCCAGTACTGCAGGCACATCTTCACCGCCACCTCGACGGAGACCGAACCCGAGTCGGCGAGGAAGACGTGCCGCAGCGGGGCCGGGGTGATCTCCACCAGGCGGGCGGCCAGCCGGACCGCGGGCTCGTGGGTGAGCCCGCCGAACATCACATGGCTCATCCGGTCCAGCTGGCCGCGGGCAGCCTCGTTGAGCACCGGATGGTTGTAACCGTGCACCGCCGACCACCAGGACGACATACCGTCCACCAACTCCCGCTGGCCGTACGCGGGTTCGGCGAGCCGGAGCCGCACCCCGGACGCGGACTCCACGACCAGCGGCTCCTGCCGGCCCGGCATCGGGCCGTAGGGGTGCCAGACGTGCGCCCGGTCCAGGGAACGGAGTTCGGCGGGGGAGAGCGGATCAGGCATTGGGCGCGATGTCCGTACCGGCCCCGCGACGGCGGACCGCCACCAGATCCGTACGCGCCGACGACGCCTCGGCGCCGGACGGCGCCCCTTCGGAGGCGGTCTCCGGCGTGTCACCGCAGGGGGCGCAGCCGCCGCCGTGCGATCCGCAGCCGTCCTCCGCCGCCGGCACGCGGTGCCCGGGCAGCGTCGTCGTGCCGGCGCCCTCCACCTCGAAACCGGCGTCGGCGATCATGTCGAGGTCCGTCTGGCCGGCCTGGCCCTCGCTGGTCAGGTAGTCGCCCAGGAAGATGGAGTTGACCAGGTGCAGGGCCAGCGGCTGGAGCGAGCGCAGATGGACCTCGCGCCCGCCGGCCAGCCGCACCTCGGCGTCCGGACAGACGAAGCGGACCATGGCGAGGATCCGCAGGCACCGCTGCGGGGTCAGATGCCACTCCTCGGCGAGCGGCGTCCCCTCCATGGGGATCAGGAAGTTCACCGGCACGGAGTCGGGGTCCAGCTCACGCAGCGAGAACACGACGTCCACCAGATCGGCGTCGCTCTCGCCCATGCCGGCGATCAGACCGGAACACGCGGACAGCCCGGCGGCCTGGGCCTGCTGCACGGTGTCCACGCGGTCGGCGTAGGTGTGGGTGGTGGTGATGTCCCCGTAGGTGGCCTCCGAGGTGTTCAGGTTGTGGTTGTACGCGTCGGCGCCGGCCGACTTCAGCCGTTCCGCCTGGCCCTCGGAGAGCAGGCCGAGACAGGCGCAGACCTCGACGTCCTCGTGCCGGTCCTTGATCGCCTCGATGGTCTTCGACACCCGGTCCACGTCCCGGTCCGTGGGCCCCCGGCCGCTGGCCACCAGACAGACCCGCTTCGCGCCCCCGGCCACCCCGGCGGCGGCGGCCTTCGACGCCTCGTCCGGCTTCAGCCAGGTGTACTTGAGGATCTCCGCCTTGGAGCCCAGCCGTTGCGAGCAGTACGAGCAGTCCTCGGGGCAGAGCCCGGACTTCAGATTCACCAGGTAGTTGAGCTTCACGCGCCGCCCGAACCACTGGCGGCGCACCTTTCCGGCCGCGGCCACCACGTCGAGCAGTTCGTCGTCGGAGGTCGCCAGCACGGCGAGCGCTTCTTCACGGGTCGGCAGTTCGCGCCGCAGCCCCTTGTCCACCAGCGTGTTCAGCAGGTCCATGAGCCTGATCCTGGCCTACCGCACGGCCATCGGCCAAGGAGGAACCGGACAGGAGAGACGGCCGATGGTGTGTGCCTTGCCACACCCTGCCCTGCTCCGCGCCCCGCTAGGGTCTGTGAGCTGCCTACAAAAGGGACCCAGCCATGTCCTCCGCCCCGTTCGACTGGATCGACGACGAGGCCCGGCGCCGCGCCGGAGCCGGACTCGTCAGGAACCTGCGCCCCCGGCCCGCCGGGACCGGTCCGCTGGACCTCGCGAGCAACGACTACCTCGGCCTCACCCGCCATCCGCGGGTCACCGAGGCGGCGGCCGAGGCGGCCAGGCGCTGGGGAGCGGGATCGACCGGTTCACGGCTGGTCACCGGGTCCACCGCCCTGCACGCCGAACTGGAGGGCGAGCTGGCGCGTTTCTGCGGCTTCGAGGCCGCGCTGGTGTTCTCCTCCGGCTACGCCGCCAACCTCGCCGCCCTGACCGCCCTCACCGGACCCGGGGCGCTGATCGTCTCCGACGCGGGCAATCACGCCTCCATCGTGGACGGTTGCCGTCTCTCCCGGGCCGGCACCGCCGTCGTGCCGCACGCGGACCCCGACGCCGTACGCAAGGCGCTCGACGGGCACCCCGGACGAGCCCTGGCCGTCACCGACTCCGTGTTCTCGGTGGACGGCGACGCCGCTCCGCTCACCGCGCTCGCCGGCGCCTGCCGGGAGACGGGAGCCGCCCTGCTGGTCGACGACGCGCACGGACTGGGCGTCCTGGGCGAGGGCGGACGGGGAGCGCTCGCCGCCGCCGGACTCGCGGGAGCGGACGACGTCGTCGCCACGGTCACCCTCTCCAAGTCCCTCGGCAGCCAGGGCGGGGCGGTCCTCGGCCCCGCCCGCGTCATCGACCACCTGGTCAACACCGCCCGTACGTTCATCTTCGACACCGGACTCGCCCCCGCCGCCGCAGGCGCCGCCCTCGCCGGCCTGAGGCTGCTGCGCGACGAGCCGCACCGCGCGGACCGGGCCCGCGCGGTCGCCGCCGAGCTGTACGAGCGGCTGACCCGGGCGGGGCTCACCGCCGTACGTCCCGACGCGGCCGTCGTCTCCGTCCGGGCCCCGTCCGCCCACCAGGCGGTCACCTGGGCCGCCGACTGCCGTGCGGCGGGGCTCGCCGTGGGCTGCTTCCGGCCGCCGTCGGTCCCCGACGGCGTCTCCCGGCTGCGGCTGACGGCCCGCGCAGACCTGACGGAGCGGCAGATCACCACCGCGGTGGCCACCGTGGTGGACACCGCACCCCTGGCGGCCGACTGACGCGGCCCGGCGAAGGGGCCCGGGGTGCCGATATCCGGCTTCTCGGGTGCGGTTCACCGTATCGAGCGACAGATATCTGCACATCTTGGCTCATCGTCCTGACCGGGCGCGGGATCGGTGGCAGGCTGGCGCGCAGAACAGGCCAGGCCGGTCGCGCATCGGCCGGGGCGGAAAGGGACGGCTCGCCATGGCAGACCAGCAGGAATCCACCGTCACCCTGCCGAGCGATCCGGCCTCGGTCTCCCGGGCCCGCAGACACGTGGCCCGTGTCCTGGCCGAATGGGGCCTGCCCGAGGCCACCGACGCCGCCGACGCCCTCCGGCTGATCGTCTCCGAGCTCACCACCAACGCCGTCCAGCACACCTTCGGCCAGTCGCCCACCTTCACCGTGGACCTGCGCCTGGACCGGGACGCCGTGCTGCACCTCGGGGTGACGGACAGTCACCCGCGGCGGCCCCAGCGGCTGCCCGCGGCGGTCCGGCAGGACAACGGACGGGGCCTGGTCATCGTCCGGGCACTCGCCAAGGAGTGCGGCGGCCGGCTCGCCGTCCGTCCGACCCGGGACGGCGGCAAGACCGTGGCGGTCACCGTGCCCTGGCCCGCTCCCACCCTCGCCTGACCCTCACGGCGCGGCGGACCGCCCGAAACCGCCACGCAGCAGCGCCCTCAGTGTCGTGGCCGCGGAGGTGTCACGCTCACCCCGGTGCACCACCGAGATCGTGCGCCGGAAGGAAGCAGGCTCGAGACGGCGTACGGCGACGGGCGCGGGTGACATCGCGGCGACCATCTCCGGTACCACCGCCACCCCCAGGGCGGCGCTCACGAGCGCGCACACCAGGGCGTACCCGGGGGACTCGCAGACCACCGCGGGCGTCGCCCCGGCCTCGGCCAGCGCGCGTTCCACACCGCGCCGCGGCGGATGCCCGGGAGCGCTGCTGATCAGGGGGCGGCCCGCCAGTTCGGTCACGGGCAGCGGACCGGTGCCCTCGGACAGCATGTGCCCGACCGCCGAGATCAATACCAGCTCCTCGACGAGCAGCGGTTCGACCGACACCCCCGCGGGCATCGGATCGGGCGCCGCGGGTTCGTAGGCATGGGTCAGCGCCAGATCCACCTCACCCGACGCCACGGCCGCGACCCCGCTCGGCGGTTCGTAGTCCCTCACGCTCAGCTCCACATCCGGATGGGCACGCCGGAAGGCGCTGAGCACCGGGGGCAGCAGATGGATCCCGGCCGTGGTGAACGTACCGACGCGCAGCCGGCCGCCCGACAGGCCCGCCAGCCGGGCCAGCTCGTGCCGGGCCTGGTCCATCTCGTCCAGCACCCGCCGGGCGCGTCCGGCCAGCAGCTCACCGGCCGCCGTCAGGCGTGCCCCGCGGTGGTGACGGACCAGGAGTGCGGCACCGGCCTCCCGCTCCAGCTTGGCCAGCTGCTGCGAGAGCGCGGGCGCGGTGTAGCCCAGCCGAGCGGCCGCCCGGGTGATCGAACCGGCCTCGGCCACCGCCACGAGCGCGGCGAGCCGCGTCGGGTCGTACATGAAGCGTTCCTTTAGGCAGACCCAGAAGATTGCAAGTACACGCTAAAGGGTCTGCCGGGCCAGGGTGGACCCATGGACGCACAACTGCTCGCCTTCGTCGCCGTCGCCGCCGGGATGGTCGCCCTGCCCGGCGCGGACTTCACCGTGGTCGTACGCAACGCCCTCGTCTCACGCCGCGCCGGGCTCGCCACGGCTGTCGGGGTCGCCGGGGGCCTGCTGGTGCACACCGCCCTGGCCGTGGCAGGGCTCGCCGCGGTGCTGGTGGCGGTGCCCGCCCTGTTCCGCACGGTGCAGCTGCTCGGCGGCGCGTACGTCCTCCACCTCGGGCTCCGCGCGCTGTACGCGTCGTGGCGGCGGCGCGGTACCGGGGCCGACGAGGGCGGGCCGGAGGACCGGACGCGGACCGGACACCGCCGGGCACTGCGCCAGGGGTTCCTCACCAACGCCCTGAACCCCAAGGCACCCGTGCTCTTCCTCAGCCTGCTGCCGCAGTTCGTCCCGCAGGGGCAGCCGCCCCTGCCCAGGACGCTGCTGCTCGCCGCCGTGGTCGTGCTGCTGGCGCTGATCTGGTTCCCGGCCGTCGCTCTGCTGGTGGACCGTCTCGGCCGGTGGCTGCGCCGGCCGCGTACAGCCCGGGCGATCGAGGGCGGCAGCGGGGTGGCGCTCACCGCGCTGGGGCTGGCCCTGGTGGCCGGCCCCCAACTGCACTGAGGCGCTCCGCTCCGCCGGACACCCCCGTACGAGGTGTCCGGCGGGTCTTCCTACCGGACTCTTCCGTACCAGACGTTGTTCGCCCAGATCTTCTCCAGGCGGACCACGGCCCCAGTCTTCGGCGAGTGCCAGATCTTGCCCCCGCCCGCATAGATCCCCACGTGGTAGACGTTGCTACCGGAATGAAAAAAGACCAGGTCACCGCGTTGCCGCTGTGACCTGGTCAGGTGCCGTGTCGAGTTGTACTGCTGCTGGGCGGTGCGGGGAAGTTTTTTCCCCGCCTTCTTGAACGAATAGAGCGTCAGGCCGGAGCAGTCGAACCGGTGGGGGCCCGCGGCGCCCCATCTGTAGGGCGCGCCTTTCTTCGAGGCGGCGATCCTGAGCGCTTTCGCGGAGTGGGTCGCGGCCTCGGCGTCGTTCACCATGCCGGGCGCCAGCATCGTGGTGCCGACGGCGATGGTGAGGACCGAGGCGGTGCCGACCCGGGCGAACAGAGACGGGACATGAACCTGCGCAGTCATGCGCAACCCTTCGTCAGCCGCCTGTGAAGGATGACCTGTCGGGTTCGGGCTGGCGAAGTTGCCCGGCCGCACACGGCGGCTTCACCCCAAGGGCTGACCGGAAGTCCGGTCGGCCCGATGTGCTCGGGTCCTCCACTCCTGCCGATCCACTTGTGTCGACCAGTCATCCGGGCGGCGGCAGGACTCGGCGTCCGCCCGGACCGCCCCGCCGCGGTGGCGGGGGCTTGTCGTCCCAGGGATCTTTACGCACGGACCGCCGGATTTCCGAGCTGAAAAGGCGTGATGTGAGAGTGGTCACGACTGATCCGTTCAGGTGGCCGGAGCGGGCGCGGCGCCCTCGTGGCGGGCGCCGACCAGCCCTCAACCAGCGACGGAACAACAGATTCCGCTCAGTGTCCGCCCCCGTTGCGCAAGTTGACCTGTCGCTCGCACGGGGGGCGGCCTACGCCGAACGAGCGAGGAAAACCGATCCCGCCGTTGGGCGTGTCGTGAAACCGGGTCGAAACACCGGCGCGGTGGGGGAGTCGGGCGGGGATGCCGGTCAACTCCCGGACGCCGGGGGAAGGGCGCTCCGGCCGGCCCGTCGTTCCCCGTCCAGCAGCCGCAGCGTGCGGGTCAGCGTGCCCGCGTGGAGCCGGCTCTCGCCCCGGTCGTGCATCAGCGCAAGAGCGTCGCGCAGCGCGGTGGCCCGGGAGGCAAGTGCCTGGGCGGCGCGCAGGGCGCCGTAGGTGTCACCGCCGTGGGCCGGGTTGATCCGGCCCACCTGGTCGAGGACTTCCAGATAGCAGTCGATGAACTCGGCCTCGGCGCGGGTCAGTGCGGGAAGTGGCGGGAGCTGGGGGGAGAGCATCGGCGATTCACCTCGCGGGGTGCGGCGTGCGGTTCTCGATGACGTGGTCGATCAGCCCGTACGCCTGCGCGGCTTGGGCGTCGAGGACGGTGTCCCGTTCGAGGTCGGCGTCGACATCCTGCGCCGGACGTCCCGTGTGCCTGGCCGGCATCGCGGTGAACGTCTCGCGCATGTGCGTCAACTCGCGTGCCCGGGTCTCGAGATCGGAAGTCTTTCCTCGCACCGGCTCGTCCAGTGAGGGCTGCTGGATGACTACCCGGGCGCCGGGCAGGGCATGTCGCCGCCGCGGCGCGCCGGCCGCGAGCGGACGGCGGCGCCGGAGCCCGCCTGGCCGAGGCGGAAGGTCTCCAGGTCGCAGCTGAGGAAGCGCACGGTGTCGTAGACCGCCGTCATCGCGTCGAACGAGCCGCCGGGGGAGTTGATGTACAGGGAGACGGGCCGGCCTCCGGCTCGGCGTGCTCCAGGTAGATGAACGGGGCGATCAGGTCGCTCGCCGAACTGATCAACCGTGTCGTCTACGCCGGTGAACGCGTCGTCGTGACCCGTCACGGAAAGCCCCTGGTGGCTCTGATCTCCGCCGCTGACCTGGGAAGGCTGGAAGCCGCGGAGGAAGAGGCGGCGCAGGAGCAGGTGATCGGCCCGGTCTCCTCGCTGGGTCGTGTGGCGTCCGCTCCGGGCGTACGGCTGCGCTTCGGGACCTCGGCCGGGCACCGGGGCGGGCGCGACCGAGAGGGCTGACCCCCCGCTGACGTCTCCGGCCGTCGTGCGGCGGTCGGGCGGCGGTGGGGCGGGCGGCGCCACGGCGGAAGCCGTGCGGTCCGGCCCGTGAGGGCGGAAAGCACGGCTTCCAGGGGTGTGCCGACGGGGGCTGCTCAGCCCACGCGCGCGGCCTCGGGCTCGCGGACGGGGGAGTCGGCGGTCTCCGGGTCGGTGGCGGTCGTGTCGGGCCGCTTCCGGCCGCCACCGAGCACCACCGCGGTCAGCCCCAGCAGCGCCCAGAGGGCCAGGGTCAGCACGGAGCCTCCCGCCGCGTTCCCTTCGAAGAAGGCGACCGACCGGAGGAGCGAACCGCCCGCCCCCGGCGGCAGCCACTGGCCGATCGCGCCCACCGGTTCGGGCAGCAGTTCGGGCGCGCTGGTGACGCCGGAGAACGAATTGCCCAGCAGCACGATGAGCACGGCGCCCAGTCCGATGCCCCGCGTCCCCAGCAGGGCCGCGAGACCGGCGACGGCCGCGCCGATCGCCAGCACCGTGAGCCCGACGGCGCCCGCCTCGGTCCACCAGTCGCCCGCGAGGACGCCCAGCCAGCTGTGGGCGATCGCCGCGGCGACGACCCCCACCAGTACCGAGGCGCCGGTCAGAGTCAGGGCCGCCCGGACGCCACGCAGTCCCAGGAGGGTGACGATCGCCCCCGCGGCGACACCCGCGAGGGCCAGCGGCAGGATGCTCGCCCCGAGCGCGCTGCCGCGCGGGTCCGCGTCCGGTGCCGCGACGACGTCCGTGACCGGCACCTGGGTGCCGGGCGGGGCCGCCTCGGCCGCCGCCGCGGTCAGCAGCTGGGACACGACCGGGCTCGCCGCGGACGCGGTGAGCAGTTCCGGTCCCTTCGGTGTGACCACCAGGGCGCCGTATACGGCCCGGTCCCGGATCGCGGCGCGCGCGGCGGCCGCGTCCTCGTAGCGGTGGACCTCGAAGGCGCCGTCGCGCTCCTCGAACCGCTTCTGGAGCTGGTCCGCCGCCGGGGCGGAGCCGGCGACGCCCACCGGGAGATCGCGGGGCGCGATCCTGGCAGCCGGCCACGCGAAGGCCCAGAGCGAGAGGGTGACCAGCAGGGGGACGAGCAGGACGACCGCCACCGCACGGCGGTTGGGTGCAGCAGGCATGACGGATGCCTCGATTCAAGGAGAGGTTCAAGAAGAGGTGCAAAGAGAAGGATCGTTCGTTTTACCTCGCTCACTGTCGGCCGTCGGGGCTCCGGTTGTCAAGAAGGAATGTTCGTTTTACGATTCTCGTATGGCACGCGTATCCCAGGAGCACCTCGACGCCCGCCGCCGGCAGATCCTCACGGGTGCCGCGCGATGCTTCGCCCGCAACGGCTTCCACGGCACCTCGATGCAGGACGTGCTGAAGGAGGTCGGACTGTCGGCGGGGGCCGTCTACCGCTACTTCGCCGGCAAGGACGACCTGATCGCGGCCATCGCCGACGAGGCCTTCCAGTACATCCGGCACGCCTTCTCCGAGGCGGCGGAGATCAGCCCCCCGCCCACCCCCGACGTGCTGCTCGGCCGGGTGGTGCGCGGGGTGTTCACCGGTCAGGTGTACGGACTGGAGCGGCGCACCTGCGCCGCGCTGATCGTCCAGGTGTGGGCCGAGTCGATGCGCAACGAGCGTCTGGCGAAGACGCTCGGCGAGGGGTACGGGGGCATGCGGGCCGGTTGGGCGCAGCTGGTGGAGGCCTACCGGACGGCGGGGCTCCTGCGCGCCGACGTCCCCGCCGACGACGTGGCCCGGACGATGATCGCCACCGCGCAGGGATTCATCGCCCAGGAGGCGCTGTTCGGCGGGGTCGAGCCTGAGGCGCTGGAGAACGGGCTGCGGGGCCTGATGTCCATCGATCCGCAAAGGATCAGTTAACGCGCCGGAAAAACTTCCGCCCTAACGTGCAATACCTGGCCGCGGGGCCCCTCTTCGCTGTTCAACAAGGTGTTGAAGGCGGATAAGGTCCCGCTGCGCCCGGGGCCGGTACCGGGCGGAAGACGAAGAGGGTGGAAGCGTGCAACTGACCCCGCACGAACAGGAACGCCTGCTCATCCACGTGGCGGCCGACGTCGCCGAGAAGCGCAAGGCGCGCGGACTGCGCCTCAACCACCCCGAGGCGATCGCGCTGATCACCTCCCATCTGCTCGAAGGCGCCCGGGACGGCCGGACCGTCGCCGAACTGATGGCCTCCGGCAGGAAGGTGCTCGCCCGTGAGGACGTCATGGACGGCATCGCGGAGATGATCCACGACGTCCAGGTCGAGGCCACCTTCCCGGACGGCACCAAGCTCGTCACCGTCCACGACCCGATCGTCTGACGGGGGAGCGAGCGATGACCCCCGGAGAGATCCTGTACGCCGACACCCCGGTGCCGCTCAACGAAGGACGCCCCGTCACCCGGCTCACCGTCCTCAACGCCGCCGACCGGCCCGTGCAGGTCGGCTCGCACTACCACTTCGCCGAGGCCAACCCCGGCCTGGACTTCGACCGCCGTGCCGCCCACGGGCTGCGGCTGCACATCGCGGCGGGAACCGCCGTCCGCTTCGAGCCCGGCATCCCGGTCGACGTCGAGCTCGTCCCGCTCGCGGGTCTGCGCCACGTCCCCGGACTGCGCGGCGAAACCGGAGGACCCCTCGATGCCTGAACTCAGCCGCCCCGTCTACGCCGACCTGTTCGGGCCGACCACGGGGGACCGCATACGCCTCGCCGACACCGACCTGGTCGTCGAGATCGAGGAGGACCGCTCGGGCGGACCCGGCCGGGCCGGTGACGAAGCCGTGTTCGGCGGCGGCAAGGTGATCCGCGAATCCATGGGCCAGGCGCGGACCACCCGTGCGGAAGGCGCGCCCGACACCGTGATCACCGGTGCCGTCGTCCTCGACCACTGGGGCGTCGTCAAGGCGGACATCGGGATACGCGACGGCCGGATCACCGGCATCGGCAAGGCGGGCAACCCGGACACGATGGACGGGGTCCACCCCGACCTGGTCATCGGCCCGGAGACCGAGATCATCGCGGGCAACGGCAAGTTCGTCACCGCCGGCGCCATCGACGCCCACGTCCACTTCATCTCGCCGACCCTGGTCGACCAGGCCCTCTCCTCGGGCATCACCACCCTCGTCGGCGGCGGCACCGGACCTTCCGAAGGGACCAAGGCCACCACCATCACCCCAGGCCCCTGGCATCTCGCCCGGATGTTCCGTGCGCTGGAGAACAGCCCGGTCAACATCGGGCTGCTGGGCAAGGGCAACACGACGTCCCGCGAGGCCATGCACTCCCAACTACGGGCCGGCGCGCTGGGATTCAAGATCCACGAGGACTGGGGCGCCACCCCGGCCGTGATCGACGCGTGCCTGGGCGTCTGCGAGGAGACCGGCGCCCAGCTCGCCATCCACACCGACACGCTCAACGAGGCCGGATTCGTCGCCGACACACTGGCCGCGATCGCCGGCCGCTCCATCCACGCGTACCACACCGAGGGTGCCGGCGGAGGGCACGCCCCCGACATCATCAGCGTCGTCTCGGAGCCCAACGTCCTGCCCAGCTCCACCAACCCGACCCGGCCGCACACCGTCAACACCATCGAGGAACACCTCGACATGCTGATGGTCTGCCACCACCTCAACCCCGCCGTCCCGGAGGACCTCGCGTTCGCCGAGTCGCGGATCAGGCCCTCGACCATCGCGGCCGAGGACATCCTCCACGACCTCGGCGCCATCTCGATCATCTCCTCCGACTCCCAGGCGATGGGACGCGTCGGCGAGGTGATCCTGCGCACCTGGCAGACCGCCCACGTCATGAAGCGGCGCCGGGGGGCCCTGCCGGGCGACGGCCGCGCCGACAACCACCGGGCACGTCGCTATATCGCCAAATACACCATCAACCCCGCGGTCGCCCAAGGGCTGGACCGCGAGATCGGCTCGGTCGAGACGGGCAAGCTCGCCGACCTGGTGCTGTGGGAACCCGCCTTCTTCGGCGTCAAACCGCAGACGGTGATCAAGGGCGGCCAGATCGCCTACGCGCAGATGGGGGACGCCAACGCCTCGATCCCCACCCCGCAGCCCGTCATGCCACGCCCCATGTTCGGCGCGATGGGCCGGGCCCCCGCCGCCAACTCCGTCACCTTCGTCTCGGCCGCGGCCGTCGAGGACGGGCTGGCCGAGCGCCTCGGGCTGGAGAAGGAGTTCGTGCCGATCACCAGCACCCGGGGCGTCACCAAGGCGGACATGCGGGAGAACGACGCCCTGCCCAGGGTCGAGGTCGACCCCGACAGCTTCGCGGTCACCATCGACGGAGAGCCGGTCGAGCCCGCGCCCGCCGCCGAACTCCCCATGGCCCAGCGCTATTTCCTCTTCTGAGGGCCGTCAGCTCCCATGACGACACGAGCCGCACTCCTCGTCCTCGCCGACGGCCGGTTCCCCGCCGGTGGCCACGCCCACTCCGGCGGGGCCGAACCCGCCGTCGCGGCGGGACGCATCCGCGACGCCCAGGACCTGGCCGACTACTGCCTCGGGCGCCTCCACACCACCGGACTCACCTCGGCCGCACTCGCCGCGGCCGCCGCCCACGGCCTCGACCCGCTCGCCCTCGACGAGGCGGCCGACGCCCGGACCCCCTCACCGGCACTCAGGGCCGTCGCCCGCAAGCTGGGCCGCCAGCTGATGCGGGCCGCCCGGGCCACCTGGCCCAGCGCCGAACTGGCCGCCCTCGCCGCGGCCAGGCCACGCGGAGCCCACCAGCCGGTGGTCCTCGGCCTCACCGCCCGTGCGGCCGGCCTCGGACCCGAGGACGCCGCCCACTGCGTCGCGTACGAGACGGTCAGCGGGCCGGCCACCGCGGTCGTCCGGCTGCTCTCCCTGGACCCCTTCGAGGCCACCGCCGTCCTCGCCCGACTGACACCCGCGCTCGACCGGGTCGCCGCACAGGCCGCCGCTGCCGCCCGTGAGGGCATCGGCGCGCTGCCCGCCGCCTCCGCACCGCTGCTCGACATCACCGCCGAGGCCCACGCCGCCTGGCCGGTACGCCTGTTCGCGTCCTGACCCCCTTCGACCACCCTGGAGCCGTACCCATGCACCTGGACCACACCCACCAAGGCCCCGCGGCCGTCGGCGCGGACGCCGCGCGGCCCGACGGCACCCGGCGTGCCCTGCGGATCGGCCTCGGCGGGCCCGTCGGTTCGGGCAAGACCGCCACCGTCGCCGCCCTGTGCCGCGCCCTGCGCGACCGGCTGTCCATCGCCGTCGTCACCAACGACATCTACACCCGCGAGGACGCCGCCTTCCTGCTCCGCAACGCCGTCCTGCCGCCGGAGCGCATCCAGGCCGTCGAGACCGGAGCCTGCCCGCACACCGCGATCCGCGACGACATCTCCGCCAACCTCGAAGCCGTCGAGGACCTGGAGGACGCGGTGGGCCCGCTCGACCTGATCCTGGTCGAGTCCGGCGGAGACAACCTCACCGCGACCTTCTCCAAAGGGCTCGTCGACGCCCAGGTCTTCGTCATCGACGTGGCCGGCGGTGACGACATCCCGCGCAAGGGCGGCCCCGGGGTCACCACAGCGGACCTCCTCGTCGTCAACAAGACCGACCTCGCCCCCTACGTCGGCTCCGACCTGGACCGGATGGCCCGGGACGCGGCCGCCCAGCGCGGTGAACTCCCCGTCGTGTTCACCTCCCTGACCTCCGCCGAGGGCGTCGCACCGGTCGCCGACTGGGTGCGCGCGCAACTCGCCGCCTGGACCGCATGAGCGTCCAGGCCACCGCCCGGATCACCGCAGCCCCAGACGGGTGCGGCTCCACCGCGCTCCCCGTCCTGGAGAGCGACGGCCCGCTCGCCCTGCGCCGCACCCGGTCGGCCGCGGCGGGACGGGCCAGGGTCACCGTGGTCGGCGCGATGAGCGCGCCGCTCGGCGGCGACCGGCTGGCCGTAGAGGTGCGCGCCGAGGCGGGGGCGCGGCTGACGGTGGACTCCGCGGCGGCCACCGTCGCCCTGCCCGGCGCCGCGCAGGACGCGGGCCCCGCCTCGTACGACATCCGCATCGAGGCGGGCCCGGGGGCGGAGGTCCGCTGGCTCCCGGAACAGCTCGTCTGCGCCCACCGGAGCGCACTCACCATGACCACACGGGCCGAACTGGCTCCCACGGCCCGCCTGGTCCTGCGCGAGGAACAGGTCCTCGGCCGGCACGGCGAGCCCACCGGAACCCTCACCACCCGGCTGACCGTCCACCGGGCCGGACGGCCGCTGCTGGACCAGCAGCTGGCCTACGGACCCGGCGCATCCGGCGGCTGGGACGGCCCGGCCGTCCTCGGCGGCCACCGGGCCGTCGGCCAGTTGCTGGTCGTCGACCCCGCGTACGAGGAGGAACCGGTCCCGCCGACGTCGCTCGGTCCCACCGCCGTACTCACCCCGCTGACCGGGCCCGGAGTCCTGGTGACCGCGCTCGCGCCCGACGCACGGCTGCTGCGGGGGCTGCTGGACGAGGCGCTGGAACGGCTGTCGCCCAGGTGACCGCACGTGTGCGGGGCGGGAGTTCGCTCAGCGGGACCGGATGCACCGGTTATTGGTTCGGTAAAGAAACACACGTACGCCCTGTTCTCAGGAACCCCACAGACGAAAGGATCCGCTGACGCACGAACAACGGCGCCGCCACGAGCGGCACCTCACACAGGGGGAGGTTTCATCTTGCGACGCACAGCAGTGCTCGGCTCCGCCGGCACCCTGATCGCGGGCACGCTCATAGCGGGGGCGATAGCCGCACCCGCCGCCAGCGCCCACGACCGCCACCACGGCGACCGGGAGGCGCGCGGAGTCCAGATCGCCGCGGCCAGAGCCGCCAAGGCCGGAATCGACTGGGCCGACTGCCCGGCCGACTGGGCCATCGCCGCACCCGTCCAGTGCGGCTGGGTGACCGTACCGCTCGACTACGCGGAGCCCGACGGCAAGAAGATCAAGCTCGCCGTCGACCGGCACGTCAGCACCGGCACCAAGAAGGAGCGCCAGGGGGCGCTCGTCTACAACCCCGGCGGCCCCGGCGGTTCGGGCATGGCGTTCCCCAAGCGCGTCGCCACCAAGAACCCGCTCTGGACGAAGACGGCGAAGGCGTACGACTTCGTCGGCTTCGACCCGCGTGGAGTCGGGCACTCGGCCCCGATCTCCTGCGTGGACCCGCAGGAGTTCGTGAAGGCCCCCAAGGCCGACCCGGTCCCCGACAGCGAGGCCGACAAGCGCGCCCAGCGCAAGCTCGCCGCCGAGTACGCGGCGGGCTGCGCCGAACGCAGCGGCGACATGCTGCCGCACATGACGACGCCGAACACCGCACGCGACCTCGACGTCATCCGTGCCGCACTGGGGGAGAAGAAGCTCAACTTCCTCGGCGTCTCCTACGGCACCTACCTCGGCGCGGTCTACGGCACGCTCTTCCCGTCCCACGTGCGCCGCATGGTCGTCGACAGCGTCGTCAACCCGGCGAAGGACAACATCTGGTACCAGGCGAACCTCAACCAGGACGTCGCCTTCCAGACGCGCTGGGAGGACTGGAAGGCCTGGGTCGCGAAGAACGACGCGACCTACCACATCGGTGACACGCCCGCGAAGGTCGAGAAGGCGTGGCTGACCCTGCGCGCGGCGGCCAAGAAGAACCCGATCGGTGGCGTCGTCGGCCCCGCCGAACTCATCGGCTTCTTCCAGAGCGCGCCCTACTACGACTCCATGTGGGCTCCCATCGCCCGGACCTGGAGCGACTACCGGGGCGGCGACACCCAGGCGCTGATCGACGCCGCGGCCCCCGACCTGTCGGACACCGCGGGCAACGCCTCCTCGGAGAACGGCAACGCGGTCTACACGGCCGTCGAGTGCGCGGACGCCAAGTGGCCCACCAGCTGGCAGAGGTGGGACCGCGACAACACCCGGCTGCACCGGGACCACCCGTTCATGACGTGGGCCAACGCCTGGATGAACCTGCCCTGCGCGACCTGGCCGGCCAAGCAGCGGACCCCGCTGGACGTCCGTACCGGAAAGGGCCTGCCCCCGGTGCTCATCGTGCAGTCCACACGTGACGCCGCCACGCCCTACGAGGGCGCCGTCGAGCTGCACAAGCGGTTCAAGGGCTCCCGCCTCGTCACCGAGAAGAACGCCGGGTCGCACGGGGTGACCGGCCTGGTCAACCCCTGCGTCAACGAGCGGGTGGACACCTACCTGCTCACCGGCCGGACCGACCGGCGCGATGTGACGTGTGCCCCGCACGCCACGCCGACGCCGTGAGCACCGTCTGATCCGCGGGAGCGGGCGTTCACGGCCCCCCAGCCGGCCGCCCGCTCCCGCCCGGTGTGCCGCTGACCCGGCACCGCCGGTCGTACCGCTCCAGCCAGGCGTCCTCCGCCGCGTAGTCGAAGAGGGTCTCCCCGTAGCTCCGCCGCATCGCGGGGAATGCCTGCGACCATGTGCTCCCCCGGAGCTCGGAGGCTATCCACTCGACCGTCCCCGGCAGCGACGCGGTGTACCCCGTCACCGGCCGGTAGCCCAACTCCCTCTCGGCGGCCGCCATGTCGTAGACGATCGGATGCGGGGCGCTCCACGGGGTCAGGCCGACACCGTCCTCGGGCGGCCCGTCCACCGTCACCGTCTCGGTCTCCACGCCCAGCACCGCGTCGACGGCGGCGCCCATCTCGGCAACCGTCGGGGCCTCCGGATCCCCGGCGTTGAGCACCCGTGAGCCCGGCCGCAGCGCGGCGAGCCGGATCAGCTCGGCGAGGTTGGACACATGGACCGGATGGAACCGGGACGTCCCGCCGTGGGCGAGCACCCGCCGACGGCGCCCGTCGAGCGCGCGCTTGACGAAGTACAGCTCGCGCGGGCCCCTGCAGTACGGGCCGTGCACCGCCCCCGCCCGCAGCAGCGTCACCGGCAGGGATGCGCCGGCCGCGAGCAGCCCCCGCTCCAGCTGGATCTTCCGCGTCGCGTACGTGGCGTCGCCGGGCGCGACGGTGGGCTGGGTCTCCGGGATCGGCACCGGATAGCGCGCGGCACCGTCCGGCTCGTCCTGGGTGTCGAAACCGCGCCCGCCGTCGTCCACGTACACCGCGCCGCTGGATATGACGACCGCCGAACCGATCCGGCCGGACAGGCCGGCCAGCTGAGCGGCGTGCCCGCCGCCGTACGCGACCATGTCGACCAGCACGTCGCACCCGTCGCCGAGCGCGGCCGCCAACGCCCCCTCCGCGTCACGGTCCAGCGCCACGGAGCGGGTGTCCGCGTCCCACGAGGCGTCGCGGCCGCCCCCGCGCGATGCGGCCGTCACCTCCCAGCCGTCCTCGGCCAGGGCCCGTACCGCCGCCCGCCCGATCTGCCCGGTGGCGCCCAGCACACATGCTCGTCCTCTGCTCATGAGGACGACGCTAGGGGCGGTGCCCGTCCGGTGAACAGAGCGGTCTGCCGTCAGCAGATTCCCCGCTCGGCGTCACGGCCGTGGGAACTTCTTGTCCTGCTGCCCGGCCGCGGCCGCCTTCACGTCCGCCGCGTACGCGTCGACGTACTCCTGACCGGACAGGCCGAGGACGGCGTACATGATCTCGTCCGTCACCGCGCGGACGGCGGCCTTCTGGTCCTCCATGCCCGCGTAACGCGAGAAGTCCAGGGGCTTCCCGAAGCGGATCGTGACCCGCCTGATCCGGGGGACGACCTTGCCGGGCGGCTGGATCTCGAAGGTGCCGACCATCGCGCACGGGACCACCGGCACGCCCGCCTTGATCGCCATGACCGCGACCCCGACCTTGCCCTTGTACAGGCGGCCGTCGTGCGAGCGGGTGCCCTCGGGGTAGATCCCGAGCAGCTCGCCCTTCTCCAGTACTCCCAGCCCCTCGCGGATCGCCGCCTGGCCGGCGTTCCTGCCGGACCGGTCGACCGGGATCTGCCCGATGCTGTGGAAGAAGGCGGCCGTCAGCTTCCCCTTGATGCCGGGGCCGGTGAAGTACTCGGCCTTCGCGAGGAAGGTGATGCGGCGCCTGAGGATCGCCGGCATCAGGAAATGGTCGGAGAACGACAGATGGTTCCCCGCGACGATGGCCGCACCGTCGTCCGGAACATGCTCCAGACCCTCGATACGGGGCCGGAACGCCAACCGGAGCAGGGGCCCCAGCACCACGTACTTCAGGACGTAATAGAACACGATCGTCTACCCACTCTGCTGGACCGGGCCGGTGGCCGGGACGCCGGCCGGGGCCGGCGTCCTTGTCGAGCGACCGATCGTAGCCCGGTCCCGGGCGCCTTCGCCCGGTCGTGCGCGGCACGCCGCGCACGACCGACGGCGGGCGGGCCCGCACGTGACGGGGCCGTCCGGTCCGGCCGACCGGCCCCGCGTGCGATCCGGTGGGTCAGGGGCGGCCGGTCAGATAGCCGCCCATGGAGGTGAAGTACTCCGTCGCCGGTATCTCGCGGCCGTCCTCGGTGCGTACGCGCCGGATGGCCAGACCGTGGTTGCGGCCCGTGCGCGCGTCGGCCCCCGCGACGATCACCACGCCGTCGCCCTCGCGGTAGAAGATGCGGCCCGGCGTACCCCCGTAGCGGTTCTCGGACACCGCCGCGGCGAGCACCTCCAGCCGCTTGCCCTTGTGGTAGGTGAAGGCGCTCGGGTAGGGCTCGGACTGTGCGCGGACCAGGCGTTCGAGGTCCTCGGCGGGCCAGTTCCAGTCGATGCGGATGTCCTCTGCGGACCGCTTGTGGAAGAAGGTCGCCTGGGAGCGGTCCTGCTCGGTGAAGTCGGTCCGCCCGGAGGCGATGAGGTCGAGTGCGCCGATGGTGACGGGGGCGATCAGCTCGACGGTCTTGTGGAAGAGGTCGGTGGTGGTGTCCGTCGGTCCGACCTGGACGGCCTCCTGCCGGACGACGGCACCGGCGTCGAGCTCGTCGTTCATCATGTGCGCCGTGACGCCCACTTCGGACTCGCCGTTGATCAGGGCCCAGATCAGCGGGGAGAACCCGGCGTACTTCGGCAGCAGCGAGTCGTGGACGTTCAGCGTGCCGTGGCGCGGGAGGCGGAAGATGCGCGGAGGGATCCAGGTCCGCCAGTTGTTGGCGACGATGATGTCCGGGGCGGCCTCCTCGAGGCGTCGGAACAGCTCGTCGTCGTCCGGGCGGTTGCGGATCAGGACCGGGACGCCGTGGTCCTCGGCGAGGTCGGCGACGGAGTCGCTCCAGATCTTCTCGTACGCGTGCTCGCTCTTGGGGTGCGTCACCACCAGGACCACGTCGTGTTCGGAGTCCAGGAGGGCTTGAAGGGTGCGGTGCCCCCAGGTCTGGTATCCGAACATGACGACCCGCATGGGGTTCCTCCTCAGAGCAGGGACTGATGGAGGCCCAGTAAAGCAAGGCTTACCTTAGCTCGCAACACGCGCATAGCGGATCGTAGTTGACGCTCGCCGTCGGTGAGGGGTGACCTCCGTGCGGTATCGACAGCTCCACAGGATTAGCTTAGGCTCACCTAAGTTCCATGTGGGTCGCTCTGTCGGTGTGCCCGCATTCCGCTCTTTTTCCCCCACGCTTCACAGCGGCTTCCCCGCACGATGGGAGTGACATGTCACAGGTTCGTCCTGGCGACGTACCAACGGTCCACGACCTCATTGGCATCGGTTTCGGACCGTCCAATGTGGCCATGGCGATCGCCCTCGCCGAGCACAACGCCCGCGCCGGCACCCAGGAGGCGGTCACCGCTCACTTCTTCGAGCAGCAGCCGCGCTTCGGCTGGCACCGCGGCATGCTGATAGACGACGCGACGATGCAGGTGTCCTTCCTCAAGGACCTGGTGACGCTGCGGAACCCGAGCAGCGAGTTCAGCTTCCTGTGCTACCTGCAGAGCCAGGGCCGGCTGGTCGACTTCATCAACCACAAGAACCTGTTCCCGCTCCGCGTGGAGTTCCACGACTACTTCGAGTGGGCCGCGGCCAAGGTCGACGACATGGTCTCCTACGGCCACGAGGTCGTCGGCGTCACGCCGGTCGTCCGCGACGGCGCCGTGGAGTACCTCGACGTGACGGTCCGCTCGCCGGAGGGCCTCGCGCTCCACCGGGCCCGCAACCTCGTCATCGGCACCGGGCTGCGCCCCCTCATGCCGGAAGGCGTGGAACGCGGCGACCGTGTCTGGCACAACTCCGACCTGCTGGCCAAGGTCGACGGGCTGAACGGCACCTCGCCCTCCCGGTTCGTCGTCGTCGGCGCCGGCCAGAGCGCCGCGGAGAACGTCGCCTACCTGCACCGCCGCTTCCCCGAGGCCGAGGTCTGCGCGGTCTTCTCCCGCTACGGCTACAGCCCCGCCGACGACAGCAGCTTCGCCAACCGGATCTTCGACCCCGGCGCGGTCGACGAGTACTTCGCCGCCCCCGAGGAGATCAAGCGCCGGCTGATGGGCTACCACGGCAACACCAACTACTCCGTCGTGGACATCGACCTGATCGACGACCTGTACCGGCAGAGCTACCGGGAGAAGGTCCTCGGCACCGAGCGGCTGCGCTTCCTCAACGTCTCCCGGCTCGTCGGCGTCGAGGAGGCACCGGACAAGGTCAGCGCCACGGTGAAGTCCCTCGTCACGGGGGAGGAGACACTCCTGGACGCCGATGTCGTGGTCTTCGCCACCGGTTACAGCCCCGTCGACCCCGTCGGCCTCCTCGGCGAGGTCGCCGACCACTGCCTCCGCGACGACGAGGGCCGCGTCCGCGTCGAGCGCGACTACCGCATCGCGACCGACCCCGGCCTGCACTGCGGCATCTACCTGCAAGGCGGTACGGAGCACACGCACGGCATCACGTCGGCCCTGCTGTCCAACACCGCGATCCGGGTCGGGGAGATCCTCGACTCGCTGGTCGGCCAAGGCGTCAAGGCCGCTTCCGACGAGGCCCGGCCGGTCGTCGACGGGACCGGCACCGCCGCACGCTGAGGGCTGTCCCGTACCCTCCCCCCCGACAAAGGCCGGGACAACAGGCGGCGGCGCCGGCCCGCCCCCTGTGAGAGGGCCAACTGCCGTGTCCGGCCGGTGGATCCAAGGGATAACGTACGTCGACATGAGCACGACTGCAGTGGAGCGTCCCGCGCTCAGGGGGACGATGGACATCCGTCGAAGACGGGTGCTGGGGGTGGGCGTCCTGGTGGTGATCCTCGTGGTCGCCGGGGCGTTGTCGTTGGCCGTCGGTGCGCGCGCGTTGAGTCCCGCCGAGGTGTGGCACGGCCTGTTCGCCGCCCCCGATTCCGACCGGCGGCTCACCGAGATCAGGCTCATCGTGCAGACCGTGCGGGTGCCCCGCACGGTGCTCGCGGTCGTGGCGGGCGTCGCGCTCGGGGTCGGCGGTGCGCTGATCCAGGGGTACACGCGCAACCCGATCGCGGACACGGGGCTGCTCGGGGTCAACAGCGGCGCCTCCTTCGCCGTGGTGTCGGCGATCGCGCTGTTCGGCTTCACCGACCCGTTCCAGTACGTCTGGTTCGCCTTCCTGGGAGCGGCCGTCGCCGGGGTGGTCGTGTTCGGACTGGCGAGCATCGGCCGGGGAGCGGGCAATCCGCTGACGCTCGCGCTGGCGGGGCAGGGAGTCACCGTCTTCCTCGCCGCCATGACGACGGCGGTCGCGATGTCGGACCTGAAGTCGCTGAACGCGCTGAGGTTCTGGAACGCCGGCTCGGTGGCCGGCGTCGGATTCGACGTCATCTGGCCGGTGACCGGGTTCGTCGCGGCCGGGCTGGTGTCGGCCCTGTCCACGCTGCCCTCCCTCAACCTCCTCAACCTGGGCGTCGACGTGGCGCGCGGGCTGGGGGTGAACGTCGCGCTGAGCCGGACCGTGGGCATCGTCTCGATCACCCTGCTGGCGGGAGCGGCGACGGCGGCCTGCGGCCCCGTCGCGTTCCTCGGCCTGATGGTGGCCCATGTCGCCCGTTACCTCACCGGTCCGGACTACCGCTGGCTGGTGCCGTACGCGGGTCTGCTCGGGGCCGTCGTCCTGCTCGTCTGTGACATCGTGGGCCGACTGGTCGTACGCCCGGGCGAGTTGGACGCGGGAGTCGTCGTCGCCCTCCTCGGCGCCCCGTTCTTCGCGGCCCTGGTGTGGCGAGGAAAGTTCAAGAACGCATGAAGGTCCAGGAGCCTGTGAACGGGACAGCGGTGAAGCCTTCGGTGGCGCCGGGAGTACGCCTCGGCCTTGTGTCGTTCGTCTGGCGGCCCTGGCTCGTCCTGGTCACGCTGCTGCTGACGGCGGCGACCTTCCTGGTGTTCTGCCTGTCCATCAGCATCGGTGACTTCCCCGTCGACCTGTCCCGGGTGATCGCCACACTCCTCGGCGGGGGCGAGCCGGTCGACGAGTTCGTGATCATGGATCTGCGGATGCCGCGCGCTCTGGCCGGACTCGTCGTGGGCATCGCCCTGGGGGTGTCCGGGGCGATCACGCAGTCCGTCGCGCGCAATCCGCTGGCCAGCCCCGACATCCTGGGGATCACCGGGGGCGCCGGCGCGGTCGCGGTGTTCCTGGTCACCGTGTCCGGCGGGGCGAGCGCGGCCGTCATCAGCTCGGTGGGCCTCTCCGCGGCGGCGCTCGCGGGCGGTCTCGGTACCGGTCTGCTGGTGTACTTCCTGGCCTGGCGGCGCGGTATCGACGGATTCCGGCTCATCCTCATCGGGATCTCGGTGAGCGCCGTCATGGAGGCGATCACGACCTGGCTCCTGGTCGGCGCCGACATCCGGGACGTGGCCCGCGCGCAGGCATGGCTGGTCGGTTCGCTGGAGAACCGGTCGTGGGACGAGGTGGGGGTGGCCCTGTGGTGCACGCTCGCCCTCCTGGCCGTCGTGGCGTGCGTCGCGTTCCAGTTCAAGCCGATGCACCTGGGCGACGAGGTCGCGGCCGGCCTCGGCGTCCGGTTCTCCCGGGTACGCGCGGTCCTGCTGCTGTGCGCGGTGCTGCTGGCCGCCGTGGGGGTGAGCGCGGCGGGGCCGGTCCCGTTCGTCGCGCTGGTGGCGCCGCAGGTGGCGATGCGCCTGGCCAGGTTCCCCACGCCGCCGATGGTGGCCTCGGGCCTGGTGGGGGCGCTGCTGCTGATCGGTTCGGACCTGGTCGCGCGCACGGCGTTGCCGATGACCCTGCCCGTCGGCGTGGTCACCGCCGCGATCGGCGGTCCCTTCCTCGTCCACCTGCTGGTGCGGGCGAACCTCAGACAGAGCACGTGAAGGTCATCACCTAGACAGAGGGGGGCCTGTGGCCACTCAGCACATCATCGGGAGCGGGTCGGGGGCCGGCGGCGAGCCGCGACTGGCGGCCGAGGGCGTCACCGTCGGATACGGCACCCGGACCGTCATCGACGCCCTCGACGTGACGATCCCCTCAGGGGTGGTCACCACCATCATCGGCCCCAACGGCTGCGGGAAGTCGACGCTGTTGCGCACCCTGACACGGCTGCTCAAGCCGGCGAAGGGGGCGGTCGTGCTGGACGGCGAGGACATCGGCACGCTCAGGACCAGGGACGTGGCGAAGAAGCTCGGGCTGCTGCCCCAGGCCCCGGTCGCGCCGGAGGGGCTGACGGTGGCCGACCTGGTCGCCAGGGGGCGCCATCCGCACCAGAGCTGGCTGCGGCAGTGGTCGTCGGACGACGCCGCCGTGGTGGAACGCGCGCTCGCCATGACAGGGGTGTCCGACCTGGCCGACCGCCCGGTCGACTCTCTCTCCGGGGGACAGCGGCAGCGCGTCTGGATATCCATGACGCTGGCTCAGGGAACCGACCTGCTGCTGCTGGACGAGCCGACCACCTACCTGGACCTGGCGCACGCCATCGACGTACTCGACCTGGTGGACGACCTCCACGAGTCGGGGTGCACCGTCGTCATGGTGCTGCACGACCTCAATCTGGCCACGCGCTACAGCGACAACCTCGTCGTCATGCGGGCTGGAGCGATCCTGGCGCAGGGCCACCCCCGTGACGTGATCACGGCCGAGCTGCTCCACGAGGCGTTCGGGCTCAGCGCCCAGGTGATCGACGACCCGGTGGGGGACCGGCCGCTCATCGTGCCGATCGGCCGTACGCATGTCCGTCCCTCGCTCAACTGGTCGACGAATTAACGTCGATGGGAAGGTAAGGCTAGGCTAACCTCACCACGTCGGGTTAAGGTTTGGCTGCCCTGGAACAGGGGTGCAGCGGACGGCGCTAAAGCAAGGGATTCGGAATGCTCATCCACAGAACGACGGTCACGAAGCCACGGCGCAGGCTGGCGGTGATGCTGTCCGCCGCGACCCTCGGCATCGGCCTTCTCTCGGGATGCGGTTCCGACTCGGCGAAGACGCCGGGCGACGACGCCCCGGCCGCCGCCACCGGTGCGTTCCCGGTCACCGTGGAGCACGCGTTCGGGTCCACGGAGATCACCAAGGCCCCCCAGCGCGTCGTCTCCGTCGGCTACACGGACGACCAGGCCGTCCTGGCGTTCGGGATCAAGCCGGTCGGCATGGTCGACCAGTACCCGAACCCGGATGGCCGGTCCCCCGACATCAACACCCAGTGGCCCTGGGTGAAGGACAAGTGGGGCGACACCGAGCCCGAAGTCATCATGAGCAACGGTGACTCGGGCCCCAACTACGAGAAGATCGCCTCCCTGCGGCCGGACCTGATCGTCGCGGTCTACTCCGAGATCGACCAGGCCGCCTACGAGAAGCTCTCCAAGATCGCCCCCACGGTCGGCCGCACCAAGGGCGAGAAGGAGCCCTTCAGTGCCCCGTGGCAGGACAACGCGGTGCACATCGCCAAGGCGCTCGGCAAGGAGGACGAGGGCAAGGCGCTGGTGAAGGGCATCCAGGACAAGATGGCCGCGGCGGCCGCGGCCCACCCCGAGTTCGCCGACCAGACCGCCGTCGCGCTGTCCTGGTACAAGGACTCGCTCGCGCCGTTCACCACCACCGACGTACGCGGACGCCTCATCACGGGCATCGGCTACAAGGGCGCCACGAAGATCGACGAGATCGCCGAGGGCAACTTCTTCACCGTGCTCTCCCCGGAGCGCGTCGACCTGGTCGACGTCGACCGCATCTTCGTCATCAACGACAAGGCGGACACGGACGCGCTGAAGAAGTTCGAGCTGTTCACCAACCTCTCCGCGGTCAAGAACGACAAGGTGTCCTACCTGCTCGACAGCGAGGGCCCCGCGGTCGGTGCGGCCATGTCCCAGGGAACGCTGCTCTCCCTGCCGTACGCCATCGACGAGCTCGTCAAGTCGGTCGACCGGTGACACCGTTCCACCCGTCCCGCCACCATGCCCCGGTGTCCGGGTGAGCGGCACCGGCACGCGCGTCGCCCCGGCGGCCCTGCGCACGGCGACCGGACGTGAGGCCACCCGGTGGGTCTTCGCGCACTGTCGCGCGGTGCCCTGGCTGACGGCCGCCACCGTGCTCAGCACGGTGGCCGGGGCGATGCTCCAGGTGCTTCCGGTGCTGCTGCTCGGCCGGGTGGTCGACGGGGTGGTGGACGGTGCCTCGGGTTCGGTCCTGGTCACGGTCGGGGTCCTGATGGGGGCGGCCGCGCTGCTCGGCGCGGCCGCCACCGCCCTGTCGACGTATCTGATCGGGCGGCTGGGCGCGGACCTGCTCGCACGGCTGCGGGAGAACGCCGTCCGGGCGGTCCTGGGCATGCCGAGCGCGCGGATCGAACAGGTCGGCCGGGGGGATGTGCTCTCCCGGGTCGGTGACGACGTGGCCGTGCTGTCCAGGGGAATCCGGGCGGCCATCCCCACGGTGTTCACGGCGGGGGTGCTCGTCGCCATCGCCACCGTCGGGATGTTCGGACTGGACTGGAGGCTCGGACTGGCGGGCGCCGGGGCACTGCCCGCGTACGCGCTGGCGCTGCGCTGGTACCTCCCCCGGTCGGCCCCGCTCTACCGGCAGCAGCGGGCGGCCCAGGCCGACCGTGCGCAGGCCTTGATCAGCGGTCTGAACGGGATCGACACGGTCCGGGCCTACCGCCTGGAGGGCGCCGTCCGCGAGAAGGTCACCAGCGAGTCGTGGCGGGTGCGCGATCTCGGCATCGACGTGTTCCGCTTCTTCGGCCGGTTCGTCGGCCGGGAGAACCGCGCCGAGTTCATCGGCCTCGTCCTGATCCTCCTGGTGGGGTACGCACTGCTGGAGGCCGGCGCAGCCAGCCTCGGCGAGGTGTCGGCGGCCCCGCTCATGTTCCACCGGCTGTTCACCCCGCTGGGCGCCATCATGTTCACCTTCGACGAGGCGCAGAAGTCGGGCGCGAGCCTGACCCGGCTGGTCGGGGTGCTGGGGGAAAAGGCGGAGGACCGGCTGGTGGGTGACGCCTCCGTCGCACCGGCCGAGGACGTGCCGTACCCGGTGAGCGTGGAGGGGCTGACCTTCCGTTACCCCGGCGGCGAGAGTCCCGTCCTCCAGGACGTCAGTCTGACGATCCCGGCCGGCGGTTCGCTCGCCCTGGTGGGGGCGACGGGTGCGGGCAAGTCGACGCTGGCCGCGCTGATCGCGGGCATCGGTGCCCCGGAGGCCGGGTCGGTGCGCGTCGGGCCGACGGATCTCGCCGCTCTGGACGAGGCCGGCGCGCGGGCGCTGGTGAGCATCCTGACGCAGGAGACCCATGTCTTCTCCGGACCGCTCGCCGAGGACCTGCGGCTGTCCGCACCCGGGGCGGACGACGCGGAGCTGATGGACGCCCTCCGCACGGTCGGCGCCGGGGAGTGGGTCGAGGCGCTGCCCGAGGGGCTGCACACCCCGGTCGGTGAGGGCGGCGAGCGCCTGGACGTCACCAAGGTCGCCCAAGTGGCCCTCGCCCGGCTGGTGCTGGGCCGGGCGCCCGTGGTGGTCCTCGACGAGTCGACCGCGGAGGCGGGCAGCGAGGGGGCCGCCGAGCTGGAGCGTGCCGTGCTGGCCGCGTGCGCGGGCCGGACCACGTTGTTCGTGGCCCACCGGCTGACCCAGGCGATGGCGGCGGACCGGATCGCCGTCCTGGACGCGGGACGCGTCGTGGAGCAGGGCACACACGAGGAGTTGGTGGCCATGGGCGGGCGGTACGCACGTCTGTGGCGAGCGTGGCGAGAGGGTAGTTAGGCGACCCTCAGTTAGGTTAGCCTCACTTTCCTACCTTGGAAGGGATGCTGTGTCTTCGATGATGGAACCGATCGCCCGTCTCGTCACGCTCACCCCCGCGAGCCTGGCCGGCATACGCCGGCGGACCGGTGACCACGCCGACAGGACGATCGCCGAGGCGTGCGCCATCGGCCTGTCGTACTGGGCCACGGGCGAGAGCCCCGACGGCCTCGACCTCACACCGGGCACCCTTTTCACCGACGTCCTGGCGTGGACCGGCAACGGCGGTACGGCGCCCTGCGGTTGGGAGGCCGGGGCGGACGGCCGGAGCATCGCCCTGCCCGAAGGAGTCGACCGGCCGGACGCGCAGCTCGCGCTGGACGACCTCGCCGACTTCCCCGACCGCCCCCTCGGCACCATCCGGCCCTCCGGTGCGGCCGCGCGGCTGGCGGCCCTGGCCGAGTGGAACGACACCCGGGCCGACCGGGACCGCCCGACCGTCGTGGAGATGTTCCGCGAGCAGGCACGGACCAGGCCGGACGCCGTCGCCGTCGTCGACGGGCACCGGTCCCTGACCTACGGTGAGGTGGCCCGGCTCTCCGCCCAGTTGGCCCACCACCTGATCGGGCGGGGACTCACCTGCGAACAGGTCGTCGGCATCTCGCTGGGCCGCTCCGCCGACATGGTGATCGGGCTGCTCGGCGTCCTCCAGGCCGGGTGCGCGTTCGTACCGCTCGACCCGCAGTGGCCGGCCACGCGCCGCGCCGTCGTCGTCGAGGACGCCCGGGCCGTGCTCCAGATCAACGAGTCGGGCGAACACGCCCCGGGCGAGCCGGAAGCCGTCGCCGTCGACCTGGGCGACTGGCGCTTCGGCTCCTGCCCCACCGAGGCGCCCGAGGTCACCGTCCCCGGCGACGCCCTGGCCTACGTGATCTTCACCTCCGGCTCGACCGGCCGCCCCAAGGGGGCGATGATCCGGCACGAGGCGATCAGCGAGCGTCTGCTGTGGCAGGGCGGCGAGATCCTGTCCTTCGGCCACGACGACGCCTCCCTGTTCAAGGCGCCGCTCTCCTTCGACATCTCCGTCAACGAGATCTTCCTGCCGCTGGTACGCGGCGGCAGGCTGGTGGTCCTGCGGCCCGGCGGCGAACGCGACCCGCACCACCTGCTGGGCGTCATGGCCGAGCAGCGCGTCACCTTCACCTATCTCGTCTCCTCCATGCTGGACGTGCTGCTGGAGATCGCGGGCGACTCCGGCCGGCTGGACAGCCTGCGCCACGTCTGGTGCGGCGGCGAGGTGCTGACCCCGGAGCTGTACGAACGCTTCCGCTCCCGGCTCGGCATCCCCCTCTACCACGGCTACGGCCCCGCCGAGACGACCATCGGCGTCTCGCACGTCATCTACCGGGGAGCCGCGGAACGCCTCTCCACCTCCATCGGGAGGGCCAACCCCAACACCCAGCTGTACGTACTGGACGACGAGCTGCGCCCCGTCCCCGTCGGCGTCGGCGGCGAGCTGTACGTGGGGGGCCTGCTGCTCGGACGCGGATACGTCAACGCGCCCGGCCTGACGGCGTCCCGGTTCGTCGCGAACCCCTTCGCCGAAGACGGTTCGCGGCTCTACCGCACCGGCGACCTGGCCCGTTTCGCCCCCGACGGATCGCTGGACTTCCTCGGCCGGGCCGACAACCAGGTCAAGATCCGCGGGATGCGGCTGGAGATCGAGGACGTCGAGGCGGGTCTCGCCGAGCACCCCGGAGTACGCCACACCTGTGTCGTCGCAAGGAAGAACTCCGCGGGCGGCACCTACCTGGTGGGATACGTGATCCCCGTATCCGGCGGCGAGGACCTGCGGGCGGACGACGTCACGGCGTGGGCCGCCGAGCACATGGTCGAGTACATGGTGCCCGCCCACGTCGTCGTCACGAAGGAGTTCCCGCTCACCGCGAACGGCAAGATCGACCGGGGCGCCCTGCCCGAACCCGTCACCGGTACGGGCCCGCTCGTGGCGCCCGCCACCGAGAACGAACGTCTGGTGTGCGCGGCGGTCGCGCAGGTGCTGGGACTGGACGAGGTCGGCGCCGACCAGGACTTCTTCCGGCTCGGCGGGGACAGCATCCTGGCGATCTCGCTGCTGGGAGCGTTGCGCGAGGCGGGTCTGCACGTCACCACGGGGCAGATCTTCGCCCACGGGGTCGTGGGGGCGCTGGCGGCCGTGGCGAGCCGTGAGGACGTCTCACCGACGGACCACGGCGACGTCCCGACCGGCACGGTCGTGGGATCGCCCGTCGTGCAGTGGCTCGGCGAGAGCACCGACGCGATCGACGGCTTCGTGCAGTCGGTGGTGCTGAACACCCCGGCGGAGCTGACCTCCGACGCCCTGGAGGCGGTCCTCACGGCCGTGGTCGCACGGCACGACATGCTGCGGGCCAGGCTGGTGCGAGGCGACCGCTGGGGCTTCGACATCCCGGAGGCCGGCCAGGCCGTCGCCCGGTGGCAGGAGAGCGACCGGCCGCTCGACGCGTGCGTCGCGCTCGCCACCGACGGACTCGACCCGGACCACGGCGTGATGCTGCGCGCCGTCTGGCGCCGTGCCGCACGGCAGCTGGTCGTGGCCGTCCACCACGTGGTCGTCGACGGCGTGTCCTGGCGGATCCTGATGGAGGACCTGGCCACGGCGTGGCGGCAGTTCGCGGCGGGCGCGCCCGTCGCGCTGCCCCCGGTGGGCACCTCCTTCCGGCGCTGGACGCAGCTGCTGGAGCAGGCGGCACCCGGCGCGGACCGCGCCTGCTTCCGGCGCCCGCTGCCGGGCCCTGACCACCTGCTGGGCAGACGCGCGCCGACCGGGGACGACACCGTCGCGCGGGAGCGGACCCGGACCGTCGCGGTCGGCCCCGAGGTCACGTCCGCGCTGCTGGGCGAGGTCCCCGCGAAGTTCCACGCGGGCGTCAACGACGTACTGCTGACCGCGCTCGCCGTCACGCTGGCCCGGTGGCGGCGCGATCTCGGGCAGGACCAGACGTTCGCTCACATCGAGCTCGAAGGCCACGGCCGCGAAGGGCGGTTCGTGGCGGACACGGCGGGCTTCGAGCCGGACCTGTCGCGGACCGTGGGCTGGTTCACCACCCTCTTCCCGGTCACCGTCGACCCCGGTCCCGCGGCCGATCCCACCGCACCCGCCTACCTTGCCGCCGCGCTCAAGGCGGTCAAGGAGGACCTCGCCCGGGTGCCCGGCAACGGCCTCTCCTACGGCGTCCTGCGGTACCTGACCGACGACGGGCTCGACACGCCCGCACCCCAGGTGCTGTTCAACTACCTCGGCCGCTTCGACTCGGGCGCACCCGGTGACTGGCGGTTCGCCGGTGCCGCGGGCCAGCTGGGGGAGAAGCGCGACCCGAGGATGCGTCTGCCGCGCGCCCTGGAGTTCAACGCCATCGCCGAGCCCTCCCCGGCGGGGGCGTACGAGCTGGTCACCACCGTCTCCTGGCCCGAGGGCGTGTTCACCGACGAGGACATCACCACCCTCGCCACGTACCTCCAGGAGGCCCTGGCCGGGCTGGCCGCGCTCGACCACGGCGGCCACACCCCCAGCGACTTCGGCCTCGTGCCGCTCACCCAGGCCGACGTCGACGTCCTGGACGGCCCGGCGCTGCGCGACATCCTGCCGTTGACCCCGTTGCAGGAAGGCCTGTACTTCCACTCGGTCTTCGACGACGACTCGGCCGGCGGCTACGTCGAGCAGCAACTGCTCACGCTCGAAGGCCCGGTGGACGCCGACCGGCTCTCGGCGGCCGCGACCCGGCTGCTGACGCTGTACCCCAACCTGGCAGCACGGTTCACGGCCCTCGCCGACGGACGCGTGGTCTCCGTCCTGGAGAGCGGGGCCCGTGCCCCCTTCACCACGCTGGACCGGCCCGGCATCACCGACGCCGAGATCCGCGACCTCGCCGAACGGGACCGCCGCGCCGGCTTCGACCTCGCCGCCGGCCCGCTGATGCGGTACACGCTCGTCCGGGCCGGCGGCGGACGGAACGTGCTGGTGCAGACCGTGCACCACATCGTCGCCGACGGCTGGTCGGTGCCGCCGATGCTCCGCGCGCTGCTGGCCGAGTACCACGCGCCGGGCACCGTGCGCGTGGCCGGCGGCTTCCCCGACTACGTGCGTTGGCTCGCCGGACGGGACGACGACGAGGGCGACCGGGTCTGGCGCGAACAGCTCGCCGGACTGCCCGGCCCGTCCCTGGTCGCCGAGGGACACACCCCGTCCGACCGGTTCGCCGACACCGCCGTGGAGCCGGCGGACGACGTCGACGCGGCCGCCCGCACGGCCGGGGTGCCGCTGAGCGTGGCCGTGCACAGCGCCTGGGCGCTCACACTGGGCGGTCTCCTGCACGGCGACGACGTGGTGTTCGGCTCCACGGTGTCCGGGCGCGACGCGGATGTTCCCGGCATCGAGGACATGGTGGGCCTGTTCATCAACACCGTCCCCGTACGGGCCCGGTGGAGCCGCACCACCACGGCGGGCGACCTGCTCGCCTCGGTACGGGAGCACCAGGGCGCGGTCCTGCCCCACCAGCACGTCTCGCTGGCCAGGACCGGCCGCCGGACCGGGGCCCTGTTCGACACGCTGGTGGTGTTCGACGTCGCGACCGACGTGGCCGCACTGCGGGCCCCCGGCCACGAGCTGGCCGTCGCCGCCATCGTGAACGAGGGCGCCCCGCACTACCCGTTGACCCTGGTGGCGGAGCGCACCACCGACGGCCGCCCCCGCTTCAACCTGATCTACGACGCCGAACTGCTGCGCGAGGCGGGCGCCCAGGCGATCCTGGGGACGTTCACCCGTATCCTCACCGGCCTGCTCACCACCCCGGACGCCCTGGCCGAGGAACTGGCGGCCGAGGACACCCGGCGCCCGGCCCCCACCACCCCGGCCACCCTCGGCGGGCTGTTCGACGCCGCCGCCCGCCGCGACCCGGCGGCCACCGCGCTCACCCAGTGCGCCCTCGACGGCACCACCCGGTCACTGACCTACGGCGAACTCGCCGCCGAGAAGGACGAGCTGGCCTCCGTGCTGCGCGCGGCCGGTGCCGGACCGGGCGCACGCGTCGCCGTCGCCGTCCCGCGCTCCCTGGAACAGGTGGTCGCCCTGGTCGCCGTCGTCACCGCGGGCGGCGCGTACGTACCGCTGGACCTCGCGTACCCGGACGAACGGCTGGAGTACATCCTCGCCGACGCCGCTCCGCAGGCCGTCCTCGTGGACCGCGAGCACCGGAGCCGTTTCACCCGGCTCCTGGAGCGTGCGGGCGTGCGGGCCCGGGTGCTCGTCCAGGGGGACGAGCCGCCGCCGGCCACCGACGTGCCCGGGGCCGCCGGGCCGCACGACCCGGCGTACGTCATCTACACCTCCGGGTCGACCGGCAGGCCCAAGGGCGTCGTCGTCCCGCACTCCGCCGTGGTGGCACTCCTGGAGAACACCCGGCCCGCCATGGACTTCGGGCCCCACGACGTCTGGGTCCAGTTCCACTCCTACTCCTTCGACTTCGCGGTCTGGGAGCTGTGGGGCGCGCTGGCGCACGGCGCCGAACTGCTGGTCCCGGAGTACGCCCTCACCCGCTCCCCGGTGGACTTCCACCGACTGGTCCGCGAGCGCGGAGTGACGGTGCTCAACCAGACGCCGTCGGCCTTCCACCAGTTCGCCGAGGCCGACCGGCACGCCGGCGCACCGGCCACCGCCCTGCGCCGGATCGTCTTCGGCGGCGAGGCGCTGGATCCCACGCGGCTGCGCGGCTGGGTCGAGCGGCACGGCACCCGCGCCCCCGAGCTGGTCAACATGTACGGCATCACCGAGACCACCGTCCACGTCACCCACCGGGTGCTCACCGACGAGGACTTCGAGGACGACACCAGCCCCATCGGCGGGCCGATCCCCGGCCTGGCCACCCACCTGCTCGACGACCGGCTCCGGCCGGTGCCGCCGGGCCGGGTGGGCGCCGTCTACGTCGCCGGGGACCAGGTGTCCCTCGGTTACCTGGGCCGGCCGGGACTCACCGCCGGCCGGTTCGTGGCGAACCCGTTCGCCAACGACGGCTCCCGCATGTACCACACGGGCGACCTCGCCCGCCGCACGCTGAACGGCGAGCTGGAGTTCGCCGGCCGCGCCGACGACCAGGTGCAGCTCAAGGGGTTCCGGATCGAGCTCGGCGAGGTGGAGTCCGCGATCAGGGAGCTCGACGGCGTCGTCGACGTGGCCGTCACCGTGGCGGCCGGGGGCGACCACCTGGTGGCGCACGTGGTGGGCCGGGTGCCCGGCGACCTCACCGCGCTCCTGACCGCCAAGCTGCCCGTCCACATGGTGCCGGGCCGCGTGCTGGGCGTCGAAGCCCTGCCGCTGACGGTCAACGGCAAGCTGGACCGCGCGGCCCTGACCGAGCATGCCGCGCAGGACGCCGCGCAGGACGCCGTGCCGGTGACCGCCGGTGACTCCGCGCTCGACGCACTGGTCGAGATCTTCGCCGAGGCACTGCCCGGCACCGTGGCCGTGGACGGCGACACGGACTTCTTCGCGGCCGGGGGCGACAGCATCGTCGCCATCACCGTGATCAACCGGGCCAGAGCGCTCGGCCTGCCGATCGCGCCCCGGGACGTGTTCCTGCGCAAGACACCCCGCGCGCTCGCCGCCCACCTGGGCACGAGCACCCCGCAGGCCGCACCCCCCGCGCCCGCCCGCCCCACGGACGGCCCGCTGCCGGCGACCCCGATCATCCTGCGCCTGCGCGAGCTCGGCGTCTCCCTCGCCCGGTTCGCCCAGGCCAGGGCGCTGACCGTGGCCGAGGGCACCGGCCTCGCCGATGTCCGGCGCGCCGCGGACGCCGTCGTGGCCGCCCACCCGGCCCTCAGACTGCGGCTGCGCGTGGAGCACGGCGTATGGAGCCTGCGGACCGAGCCCGCCCGCGAGGCCACCGTCGTGGCGGCGGACACCGCCGACGCGGCGGCCGCGGCGAACGAGGCCGCCGGACGGCTCGACCCCGAGTCCGGCGACGTGATCGCGTTCTCCTGGATCGAGGCGAGCCGCACCCTGGTGGTCACCGTGCACCACCTGGCCGTCGACGCGGTCTCCTGGCTGATCCTCCTCGACGACCTGGCGACCACCCTCCGCGGCGAGGCCCTGGCACCGCCGACCACCTCCTACACCGAGTACGCCGAGGCACTGGCGGCGCGCTCCGCACAGGGAGCCGACGACGTCGGCCCCTGGCTCACCACACTCCAGGCGCCCCCGCTGCTGCCCGAGGTACGCGACCCGCGCCGGACCACGGTGGTGCTCGCGCCCGAGGTGAGCGACCGGGTGACCCGCACCGCGCCCGCCGCACTCGGCCTGGGCCTCACCGAGCTGCTCTGCGGCGCCCTGCGCACCGCACTGACCCGCATCCAGCCCGCGCCCACCGACCTCGCGATCGAACTGGAGCGGCACGGGCGGGTCCCGGCCCGGGAACACCACGACTACACGCGCACCGTCGGCTGGTTCACCTCCATCGCACCGGTGCGCCTCACCGCGCACACCGACCCCGTCGCGGCGGCCCGCGAGCTCACCGCACGCCAGCCGGACGAGCACGGGCACGTCGCCTACGGCCGGCTGCGCCACCTCGACCCGCAGACGGCCCCGCTGCTCACCGTCCGCCCCCAGGTGCTGTTCAACTACCTGGGCCGCGGGAGCGAGTCCCAGGCGCTGCGGCTCACCGGAGACGACCAGGTCAGCCCGTACGCCGTCGAGGTCAACGCCTGGACCGACGACGCCACCGGCCGCCTGCACGCGGAGTTCACGCTCGCCGACGGCGTCCCCGACGCGCTCACCGACCACTGGCGCACCGCCCTGGAGCACCTCGCGGACACCGCCGCGACCGCCGAGCGCACCGCACCGGTCACCCCGCTCCAGCGCGGCCTGTTCTTCCAGGCCCAACTGGCGGGCACCGCCGGACACTACGTCGCGCAGAGCTGGTTCACCTTCGACCGGCGCCTGGACCCCGACGCGCTGGCCGAAGCGGCGGCGTACGTCATCGCCCGGCACCCGGTCGCGGGCGCCGGCTTCACCACCGACGACGAGGGCAACCCCGTCCAGGTACTCAAGGCGGGCCGCCGCGCCGACGTCCGCACCCTCACCCCGGCCTCGGACGCCGAGGTCGAGGCCCTGCGCGCCCGGGACCGCGCGTCCGGGTTCGACCTGGACCGGCCGCCGCTCGTCCGGCTCACCGTGGTGCGCCTGCCCGACGGCCGCGACGGCCTGCTGTTCAGCTACCACCTGCTGCTCTGGGACGGCTGGTCCCGCGAGATCGTGCTGCGCGACCTCTTCGACGCGTACGAGGCCGTGGTGGCGGGCGAACCGCTCGACGCCTCCCCGGCCGAGCCGGGCTTCGAGCACTACGCGCGGATGCTCGACGCCCGGGACCCGGCGGCCTCCGACCGCTTCTGGGCGGAGCACCTGGCGGGCCTGTCCGGTCCGACACTGCTCGCCGGACCCGCCCCGGACCTCTCCGACGACCTGCCGCCCGCGCTCACCGAGACACTCTCCGCCGCACTGTCCGAGCTGCTGCGGGACACCGCCAAGGCGCACGGCGTCACCCTGAACACCGTGCTGACCGGAGCGTTCGGCCTGCTGCTCGGCTCCCGTACCGGCCGGAGCGACGCCGTGTTCGGCGTCACCGTCTCGGGCCGGGAGGGCGAGGGGCACGAGGGCATCGTCGGGGTGCTGCTCAACACCGTTCCCCAGTGGACCCGGGCCCGCCCCGACGCCACGGTGGGCGACTACCTGGCGGCCGTGCAGGCCGACCGGGTCGCGGCCATGGAACACGAGCACCGCGGACTCGGCGAGATCCAGCGGGCCGCCGGCCACGACACCCTCTTCGACAACCTGTTCGTCCTCCAGAACTTCCTGGACCTGGACGCCCTCGCCGAGATGAACGCCCGGCACGGCATCACCTCGGTGCGGGCCGACGACTCCACGCACTACCCGTTCACCTGGGTCGTCACCCCCGGCGACCGGCTCACCGTCAAGCTGGAGCACCGCGACGGCGACCCCGACGGCGCCCGCCGTCTGCTGGACGACTACCTCCGCGTCCTGGAGGACCTGGCCCGCGCGACCGGACCGCTGGGCGCGCTTCCCGGACCGGCCCCGGCCCCCGAGCCCGCCGAGCGTACCGACATCGGTACGGACACCGTGGTCGACCGCTTCGACCGGGCGGCGGACCGCCACCCGGAGCGGGTCGCGCTCGTCGCCCGGGACACACAGCTGACGTTCGGTCAACTCCGGGACCGCAGCCGGGCGGTGGCCGGCGTGCTGGCGCGCCGGGGGATCGGGCCCGAGACGGCCGTGGGCCTCGCGATCCCGCGCTCCCCGGACTGGATCGTGGCACTGTTCGCCGTGCTGCGCGTCGGCGCCGCGTACGTACCGCTGGAACTGGACCACCCGGACGAGCGGATCGCGGCCGTCGTCGCGGACGCCCGGCCCGAGGTGACCCTCACCGTGAGCGCCGTGGCGCCCCGGCTGTCCGGCGAGCTGATCGAGCTGGACCGCCCGCTGCCCGAGGCCGAGCCGTACGTGACGTTCGCGCCCGGCGACCCGGACCGCCTGCGGCACCCCGCGTACACGATCTACACCTCGGGGTCGACCGGGAAGCCCAAGGGTGTGGTGACCGAGTACGCCGGGCTCACCAACATGCTGATCAACCACCGGCGCCGCGTCTTCGGACCCGTCCTCGCCGAACACGCCGACCGGGTCTTCCGGATCGCCCACACCGTGTCGTTCGCGTTCGACATGTCGTGGGAGGAGCTGCTGTGGCTCGCCGACGGCCACGAGGTCCACATCTGCGACGAAGAACTCCGCCGGGACGCGCCCCGGTTGGTGGCGTACTGCCGTGACCACGGCATCGACGTCGTCAACGTGACCCCGACCTACGCGCAGCAACTGATCGCCGAAGGACTCCTCGACACCCCCGGGCGGCGCCCCGCACTGGTGCTGCTCGGCGGCGAGGCCGTCACCCCGGCCCTGTGGCAGCGGCTCACGGACACCGAGGGCACCGTCGGATACAACCTGTACGGGCCCACCGAATACACCATCAACACCCTCGGCGTCGGCACCTTCGAATGCCAGGACCCGGTGGTCGGGGTGCCCATCGACAACACCGAGGTGTACGTCCTGGACCCGTGGCTGCGCCCGCTGCCCGACGGCGTCCCCGGTGAGCTGTACGTGTCGGGCGTCGGGATCGCGCGCGGCTACCTCGGACAGAGCGCCCAGACCGCCCACCGCTTCGTCGCCTGCCCGTTCGGCGGACCGGGCGAGCGCATGTACCGCACCGGTGACCTGGTGGTCCGCCGGTCCGACGGGAACCTCGCGTACCTGGGCCGCACCGACCAGCAGGTCAAGATCCGGGGGCACCGCGTCGAACCGGGAGAGGTCGAGGCCGCGTTCGCCGCCCACCCGGCTGTCCGGTTCGTCGCCGCGGTCGCCCAGCCCGACCCGCAGGTCGACGGGGCGTACCGGCTGGCGGCCTACCTCGTGCTGGACGGGGCCGACCTGGCGGCGGTCGCCGCCGAGGTGGGCGCCGGGCTGCCGGACTTCCTGCGCCCGACACACTTCGCCCAGGTCGACCGCATCCCGCTCACGGTGAACGGGAAGGCCGACACCAAGGCGCTTCCGGAGGCCAAGCCGCTGGGCGTGCTGACCACGGGTGGAGAGCGCGGCCCGGAGACCGGCACCGAGACCGTGGTGTGCGAGTTCTTCGCCGAGGCACTGGACCTGGACGACGACGAGGTGAGCGCGGTGAGCGACTTCGTGTCCCTGGGAGGACACTCCATGCTGGCGGTGCGGCTGATCGGGCTGCTCCGCCGGGAGTACGGTCCGGTGATCACGATCCGAGACCTGCTCACCCTACGAACCCCGGAAGCGATTGCCCGCCATCTCGATGACCACTCCTGACACGAAGCGGCCCCGTCCGGGGTCCGACATCCTCCGTACCGCCCTGCGCCGCAACATCGGCGCCATGGCCTGGGGCACCGTCCTCATGGGCCTGTACCAGGCGGGTGAGACGGCCTTCCCCATCGCGCTCGGCCTGATCGTCGAGCACACCCTGCAACACAGGAGCCCGGGCGCGCTCGGCCTGTCGATCGCCGCGCTGGCCGTGATCATCACGACCGTGTCGCTGTCGTGGCGGTTCGGCATGCGCGTCCTGCAGAAGGCGAACACGACCGAGGCGCACCGGTGGCGGGTGCGGGTCGCGGCCTGCGGGCTCCAGCCGGTGGCCAGGGACGTCGACCTCAAGTCCGGCGAGGTGCTGACCATCGCCACGGAGGACGCCGACCAGACCGCCGACATCATCGAGGTGGTGCCGCTGTTGGTCAGCTCGCTGGTCGCGGTGCTGGTCGCCGCCGTAGCGCTGGGCGTCGCCGACATCCGGCTCGGCCTGCTGGTGATCGTGGGAACCGTCGGGATCCTGTCGATCCTCAGCGTGATGTCCAGACGGATCGGCTCCAGCACCCGCGAACAGCAGGCCCGGGTGGCACGGGCCGGTGCGAAGGTCGCCGACCTGATCACCGGCCTGCGACCACTGCACGGCTTCGGCGGCAACCACGCCGCGTTCCTGTCGTACCGCAAGGTCAGTACGGACGCGAAACACCAGGCGGTCACCGTCGCCAAGGTGAACGGCGTGTACGCGGGTACCGCGCTGGCCCTCAACGCGGTCCTCGCCGCCGCCGTGACCCTGACGGCGGGCCGGCTGGCCTTCGACGGGCAGATCACCGTCGGGGAACTCGTCATGGCCGTGGGGCTGGCCCAGTTCATCATGGAGCCGCTCAAGCTGTTCTCCGAGATGCCGAAGTACGTCATGATGGCGCGCGCGTCGGCCGAGCGGATGGCGCTGGTACTGACGGCGCCGCCGGTGACGACCCCGGGGCCCGAACGCCCGGCGCCCGGGGCGGGACTGGACATCGACTGCGTCCGGTACGGGGCGCTGCGCGAGCTGAAGTTCCACGTCTCCGCGGGCGAGTTCGTGGCCATCGCCGCCTACCAGCCGCGCGCGGCCGCCGACCTGGCGTCGATCCTGGCCGTGAACACCCCGCCCCAGGCGTACGAAGGTGTGGTCCGGATCGGCGGACGGGAGATCGCGGACCTCTCGATCGAGGCGGTCCGCACGCACATGCTGGTGAACCCGTACGACGGGGAGATCTTCGCCGGCACACTGCGCAGCAACATCGACCCGTCGGGCACCAGCCGAACGGTCGCCGAGGCCGTCGAGGCGTCCATGCTGACCGATGTCGTCGCCCTCCACCGCGCAGGACTCGACCACGCCGTCCGCGACCGCGGTGCCAACCTCTCCGGTGGGCAGCGCCAACGGCTCTCCCTGGCCCGCGCCTTGGCCGCCGACAGCGACATCCTGGTGCTGCACGACCCGACGACAGCCGTCGACGCGGTCACCGAACAGCTCGTCGCGCGCAACATCGCCGAGCTGCGCCGGGGCCGCACCACCGTCGTACTGACCAGCAGCCCGGCCCTCCTGGACGCCGCCGACCGGGTGCTCGTGCTGGACGACGGCGCCGTCACCGCCGAGGACACCCACCGCAACCTCCTGGCCACGGACGAGGGTTACTGCCTGGCCGTGGCCCGGTGACCGGCCCGGGGCCGCGTCGGAGCGGGTGAGCCGCGTCGTCGGAGCCGCCCCGGCACATCGGTGCCGGGGCGGCCCTCCGCCTTGCGACCCACCGCATCCGACGCCGCGCGCTGATCCACCAGGTATGACAGGACAGTCCCTAGGCGAGCGCCCAGGCGACGTCCCTGAGCAGGGCGTGCCGCCAGCCGGCCCGGTCGTGGCCGGACGGAGACCGGGACACCCGCACGGTGGCCCCGGCCTTCGCGGTCAGGGTCTCGGCCAGTTCGCAGTGCGGCAGCATCCGCGTCTCGTGCTCCCCGACGTCGAACGCGACCCGTAGGCCGGACAGGTCGGGGCACTCCCGCAGGCGCGCGGCGACGGCGCCGCCGACCGGGCCGGCCAGCGGGTCCGCCCCCGCGCCCCGGATACCGGACGACCACCAGAACGAGGCCGACTGACAGGCGACACGGGAGACCAGGCCGGGGAATTCCAGGGCCGCGTACATCGCGCTCAGCCCCCCGAGGCTCTGGCCGGCGACCACCAGCCGGTCCAGGTCGGCCCGGACGCCCGAACCGGCCACCAGCGGCAGCAGTTCGTCCCGGACCGCCTCCCACAGCGCGGGGCTGCACCCGAACTCGGACCTCCTGTCCTTGGCCGGAAGGAAGACCAGGGTCACCGGAGGCATCTCACCGGCGGCCACGGCCGAGTCGAACGCCGTCATGGCCGGGTGCAGGTACAGCCAGTCGTCCCCGTCGAGCAGCAGGACCACCGGTCCGCCGCCGCCGGCCGGGTGGATGTGCACCGTGCGCCGCCCGCCGATCCGTTCGCTCCTCCAGCGGACCCGGGTGCTCGGGACGGGCAGCACGTCATCGGCGCCGACGGTGGGCCAGTGCGGCTGGGCCGGAGCGTCCGGGGTCGCGGCGAGGGACCGGTCACCGCCCGCACCGGCCGGGTTGAACGGGTCGGCGTACGGGGCGCCTTCCACCAGGAACCGGTAGGTCACCCGCAGCCGGGCGGGCATCCGCACCTCGGCGTACCAGCAGTCGGTGCCGCCCCACCGGGCCAGAGGGACGGGCTCGGACCAGCTTTCGAAGTCGATGCTCGCCGGAGATCCGCGCCAGAGGAACAGGGTCACCCAGCCACCGTCGCCGGAGGGCACCGACACGGGCGTCCGCACCGCCGCCCAGAACGCGTCGCCGCCTGGCTCGCCGGGCAGCCCGAACGCGGCGAAGGGGCCGTTCCCGTCGGCCGTGGGGCCGGACACGCGCCCGGTCACGGCCGGCCGGCGAGGCGGTCGCGCACGGCCCGGGAGGGCCCGCCGTCGGGCATGTCCGGGCCGCCCCGGGCGGGGACCCGTGCGATCAGCAGGCTCATGAACGTCTCCTTGTGAGAGGGAGGGTGAAAAGCTAAGCTCGCCTCGATTAGGCGAGCCTAACCTAAGCGTGACCTTCCTTTCCATCCCCGACCCCTGCCCCGGACGGGCCCTCGCGGCTTCGCCGGGGAGGCCCGTAAGTGGCGGGCACGGCCGGGCCGTTGGGTGGAGATCGCGGTACGGGAGTCCCGAGGGCGGGCCGCCGACCCGACATCACCGGGCCCGGTGCCGACCGCGCCGGACGGCCCGGCACGCACGCCCGACGCGGCCACCGCCGGCCCGTCGTACCGAGGAGGCAGCGACAATGAGCACCAATCCGTTCGACGACCCCGAAGGCCGTTTCCTGGCCCTGGTGAACGACGAGGGTCAGCACTCGCTGTGGCCGTCCTTCGCCGAGGTGCCCGGAGGGTGGACGATCGCCTTCGAGGAGAACACCCGTCAGGCGTGCCTGGAGTTCGTCGAGGCCCGCTGGACCGATCTGCGCCCCCGGTCCCTCGCGGCGTCCATGGACGCCTGACCCGCCGTCAGGGGGTGTGTGTCGCCTCCGGGTGCGGCCGTGCCCGGAGGTGCCATTGGACTCGGCATTTAGGTAAGGCTAACCTAACCACGTGCTCGCGGGGTGATGCGGCGACGAGCCGTATCGACCGTGGAAACGAGGAAGGTACGCCTTGATCACGGTTGAACCGCACCCCGCCCCGGTGCCGCACGGGCCTCTCGCGCCGACGACCCGCGTGCGTTCTGCCCGCGCGGAGGACGCCGCCGCGCTCGCCGAGCTGTCCCGGCCCTTCGTGTGCTCGGGGGCGCTGCGGGAGAGGCCCGTCCCGCTCTACGCCGCGCACGCGGCCGACTTCCTCGTGGCCGAGGCCCCCGGCGGTGACCTCGAGGGCTGTGTGGGCCTGCGCGTGTACCCGGCCGGCCCGGGGGAGTGCCGTGAGCCGGCGGGCGTCCTGTACAACTTCTGCGTGGCCGGGCCCAGTCAGGGGTGCGGAGTGGGAGCCGTGCTCCTGCGGGCCGCGCTGGCCGCGGCGCGCGCCCGGTCGCTCGGCGGCCTCTTCACGGCGACGACGGGCACCGGCGCCCTGTTCCTCCGCCATGGATTCACGCCCTGTGACGCACGCCTGGCGCCCCGGTCCTGGGCCCACTCCCTGGACCCCCGGCGCGGCGCGCGGGTCCTCGCGCGGACCCTCTGACCACCACCGGGCCGCGTCCACGGGTGAACGTCCGCCGGGCGCGGCGGAGTTCGCCGCGCCCACCGGACCGCGCCCGGCCCGTGTCAGCGCCGCCCGGCGGTCACACGGGACTCCCGGCGCGGTCGGGACTGCGGTCGGGGACCACGGTGGTGCCGGGGCCGTTCTCGTCGAGGACGCCGCGCAGCACCGCGTGCGGCACACGTCCGTCGAGCACCCGCGCACTGCCCACGCCGCCACGGACGGCCCGCAGGCAGCCCTCCATCTTCGGCAGCATCCCGCCGGCCAGCCCCGGCAGCCGCTCGTCCAGCGCACCGGCGGTCAGCCGCTCGATCACCTCGTTGCTGCGCGGCCAGTCGGCGTAGAGGCCCTCCACGTCGGTGAGCACCACCAGCCGCTCGGCCCCGAGCGCCACGGCCAGGGCCGACGCCGCGAGATCGGCGTTGACGTTGTAGACCTCTCCGCCCTCACCGCGCGCCACGGGGGAGAGGACCGGGATGTGCCCCTGGTCCAGGAGGGCGCGCACCATGCCCGGGTTCACGTCGACGACGTCACCGACGAGACCGATGTCCACCGGACGGCCGTCCACCAGCGCGGGCCGCCGCACGGCCGTCATCGTGTGCGCGTCCTCGCCCGTCATCCCCACGGCGAAGGGCCCGTGGGCGTTGATCTGGCCGACCAGCTCCCGCTGGACCCGGCCGGTCAGCACCATGCGGACCACGTCCATGGTCTCCGGTGTGGTCACCCGCAGACCGGCCTCGAAGCGGGTCTGCAGGCCCAGGCGGTCGAGCATGGCGCTGATCTGGGGTCCGCCCCCGTGTACGACGACCGGGCGCAGCCCCTTGTGCCGCAGTTCCACCACGTCCCGGGCGAACGTCCGCCGCAGGTCCGCGTCCACCATGGCGTTGCCGCCGAATTTGACGACGACCGTACCGCTCGGCCGTATCTCTCCGTCGGTCGGGACTTCGGCTCCGGCGGCGCGTTCGGTCATGGGCTCCGTCTCTCGTGGTGTCGGCGTGTCCGCTCCCTGCCGTGCCGCGCGGTGATCACGCGCGCTCCGGCTCCCGGGGCGGAAGGAGTGCTTCCAGCAGGCCGCCCGTCGTACAGACCACGCCGCTGCGCGCGGCCCAGCGAAGCGCCAGTGCGTGCTCCTCGGCGGAGACGTCGGCCACCGCGTCGGCGACGACGAACGGCTGGATGTCGTTCATGAGGGCGTCCGCGGCGGTCAGCAGGACGCCGAGGTGGGCGTACACCCCGCAGACGATCAGCTGATCGCGCCCCTCGGAGCGCAGCAGCCTGCCCAGGTGGCTGCGCAGGAAGGCGTTGGGGCGGACATGCGTCAGCAGGTGCTCGCCGGGGCGGGGGGTGAGGGGCGCGACGATCGCGGCGGCGTCCGGCTCGTCACCGATGCCGGGGCCCCACAGGTCACCGAGGAGTCCGCGCTGTCCGGGCGGCTGCCCGGCGGGCTCCGCCCCGAAGACGACCGGGATGCCGAGCCGCCCCGCGCCCTCCCGGAGCGCCGCGACGTTGCCGACGAGCTCCACCACGGGAGAACGCCCCGCCGGGAACGCGCCGACGAAATGATTCTGCATGTCCTGGATCAACAGCGCCGCGCGTGCGGGGTCGATGCTCCAGGGGGCGCGGGACCGGGGGAGTGCGGCGTCGGCCGGCATGGGATACGGGCGGACGGCGGGCGCACTCATGCCGATCACCCTCCCCTGATGACGCACGCGCTCGGCGTCGGCCTGCCATGGCTTATTAGCTTAGCCTAACCTAAATCGGCGGCAGGCCACAGAGGCGGCGCACCGCCTCAGGTGCCACGGGTGGCCGGCACCCCGCCTCAGGTGTCGCGGGTCGCCAGCATCCCCAGGGTGGCCATGCCCAGCACCACCCACCCGAACCAGAGCCAGCCGTTGCTCCCCAACGCCACCGTGTACGCGGTCACCGCGACCAGCGCCCCTACGGTGAGTACTCCCATGGTCTTCGTGGATCCCGGCATGAGCACACGCTCCTCACAGGCCGCACGGCCATCGCAGCCATGGTCACCCGGAGGGCACCCCCACCGCTACCGTCCGCGGGCTTGCAATGAGGCGAGATACGCGTTGTACGCGTTCAGCTCCTGGTCACCGTCACGGTCCGCGGCACGGTCGGAGCGCCGGGCCGTCCGCTGCTCGGAGCGGTACCACTGGAAGACCAGCGCGATCAGCACCAGCACCGACGGGATCTCGCTGAAGGCCCAGGCGATGCCGCCCGCGGCGGACTGATCGGTCAGCGCGTCGATCCCCAGCGAGGACGGGGGGTTCTTGTACGCCTCCACCATCGGCTGGCTCGCCATCATCAGGGCGATGCCGAAGAACGCGTGGAAGGGCATGCCCGCGAACAGCTCCAGCATCCGCATCACGTACCCCGGCCGGTGCGGGCCCGGGTCCACCCCCATGATCGGCCAGAAGAAGACCAGTCCGACCGCGAGGAAGTGCACCATCATCGCGATGTGCCCGGTCTTCGAGCCCATGAGGAAGTCGAAGAGCGGGGTGAAGTACAGCCCGTACAGGCTGGCGATGAAGAGCGGGATCGTGAAGACCGGGTGCGTGACGATCCGCATGTAATGGCTGTGGAGCAGCTTGAGCAGCAGCTCGCGCGGCCCCGTACGCCCCCGTCCGGCGACCGGCAGCGCACGCAGCGCCAGCGTCACCGGGGCGCCCAGCAGCAGCAGGATCGGCGACAGCATGCTGATCACCATGTGCTGCACCATGTGCACGCTGAACATGACCATGCCGTAGTCGTTGAGCCCGGTGCACATCACCAGGGCGATGGTGAGCACCCCGACGACGAAGAGGACGGTCCGGTTGACCGGCCACGCGTCGCCCCGCCGGCGCAGCCGCAGCACCCCGTACCCGTACAGGGCGAGCGCCGCGACGCAGCCGACGAGGAAGAACGGGTCCGCGGAGAATCCCAGCCCACGTCCCAGCGTGAACGGCGGCAGATCCATGTTCATGCCGTGCCCGCTGTGGTCCATCTGTTCACTCCCGCTGGGGACGTCCCCGATTCGTGCCGGTTGTCCGGACCAGAGTAGAACCGCCCCCGGCCGCGAGTGCGGCCGGGGGCGGTTCGTCGGGCTTCGTGTCGGTCAGAGCACGCACTGGGCCTCGGCGTAGCGCTCGGCCGGGACGGTCTTCAGCGTCTCGACCGCCGCCGCCAGCGGCACCATCGAGATGTCCGTGCCGTGCAGCGCCGTCATCATCCCGAACTCACCTCGGTGCGCCGCCTCCACCGCGTGCCAGCCGAACCGGGTCGCCAGCACCCGGTCGTAGGCGGTCGGCGTACCACCGCGCTGCACATGGCCGAGGATCACCGGCCGGGCCTCCTTGCCCAGGCGCTGCTCCAGCTCGCCCGAGAGCCGCGTGGCCACACCCGCGAAGCGCTCATGACCGTAGATGTCCTTCGTGCCCTGGGCGAACTCCATCGAACCGGCGCGCGGCTTGGCGCCCTCCGCGACGACGACGATCGCGAACTTCTTGCCGTCGGAGAACCGCTGCCCGACGAGAGCGGTCAGCTCGTCGATGTCGAAGGGGCGCTCCGGTACCACGATCGCGTGCGCTCCGGCGGCCATGCCCGAGTGCAGGGCGATCCAGCCGGTGTGGCGGCCCATGACCTCCACGATCAGCACCCGCTGGTGCGACTCGGCCGTCGTCTTCAGCCGGTCGAGCGCGTCCGTCGCGACACCGACGGCCGTGTCGAAACCGAAGGTCACGTCGGTCGAGGCGATGTCGTTGTCGATGGTCTTGGGCACCCCGACGATGGGCAGCCCGGCCTCGGACAGCAGATTCGCCGCCTTCAGCGTGCCCTCGCCGCCGATCGGGATGATCGCGTCCAGGCCCAGGTCCGCGACGTGGCCCCTGGCCCGCTCCACCCCGTCACGCAGGTGTGCCGGCTGGACCCGGGAGGAACCGAGAATCGTGCCGCCCCGGGCGAGGATGCCGCCGACCGCGTCGAGGTCGAGCTTGCGGTAGTCGCACTCGAGCAGGCCCTTCCACCCGTCGTGGAAGCCGATGACCTCGTCGCCGTGGTCGACCACCGCGCGGTGCACGACGGAACGGATGACGGCGTTGAGGCCGGGGCAGTCGCCGCCGGACGTGAGCACACCAATTCGCATTGCCCGGGAAACCTTTGCAACGTGGGCCGACGACCGGACCACGTCGTCCGGTTGGATCCCCGCCACCCTACCGGCGCCGGGTGCCCGGACCGAACCCACCGTCCGCCTGCTGGACGCCCTCCGGCCGCCACGCGAGCCCCCGGTCCGGACCGCCCGTCAAGGGGGCGGTCCGGACCGGGAGTACGTGACGGCCGGAGGGCGTACGCGGGCGGGGAGCCGCCCGCCGGTGTCAGGCGGGCTGCGTGGCGGCGGCGATCCGCTCGGCGCGCAGCGCCTCGTACCAGCGGTCGTCGCACGGCGGCAGCGCGTTCACGTCGAGCGCCAGCTTCAGCAGGTGGTCGGCGATCAGCGGATTGCGCGCCAGCACCGGACCGTGCATGTAGGTGCCGAACACGGTGTCGTTGTACGCGCCCTCCGTACCGTCACCGGTGCCGTTGCCCCGGCCGATCCGGGTGCGGGCGAACGGCCGGGCCGTCGGGCCGAGATGGGTGACGCCCTGGTGGTTCTCGAATCCGGTCAGCGGCGGCAGGCCCAGCGCCGGGTCGAGGTCGCCGAGCACGTCGCCGACGCACCGTTCGCCCTCGCCCCGGGTGGAGACGACGTCGAGCAGCCCGAGGCCGGGCTCGCGCTCGCCCAGGTCGTTGATGAACTCATGGCCGAGGATCTGGTAACCGGCGCAGACCGAGAAGATGATCGCCCCGTTGGAGGCGGCCCTGCTCAGCCCGCCGTCACGGCGCAGCCGCTCCGCGGCCAGCCGCTGCGGACGGTCCTCACCGCCCCCGATCAGGTAGATGTCGCCCGAGGTCGGGATCGGCTGGTCGCTGCGCACGTCGACGCGTGACACGTCGAGGCCGCGCTGCCGTGCCCGGCGCTCCACCACGAGGGCGTTGCCCTGGTCGCCGTAGGTGCTGAGGAGGTCGGGGTAGACCCACACCAGCCGCAGGCCGTTGTTGCTCATGCTTCGTCCTCTCCGGGGGTCGCCCGCGCGGGGGTCAGTTGCCGACACGACGGCGCAGATCCTGGAAGGCGGTGTAGTTGGCGATGACCTCGATGCGGCCGGGCGGTGCCATCTGGACGGCCTCGTCCAGCGACTCGCAGACGCGGAAGTCCAGCCCGGCGACCTCCAGCCGGACCGCGAGGTCCAGCTTGCGGTCACCGAGCACGAAGATGGGGTGGCCGTACAGCTGGGTGTAGTCCACGTCCCACAGCCAGGAGGTGTCCGTGCCGTCGGCGCCGCGGGCGTTGACCGAGAGGATCACCGGGGTGGGCGGCGGATCGATCAGGGAGAACGTCTCCAGCCACCCGGCCGGGTTCTTCGCCAGCAGCAGCCGCAGCTCGCGGCCCATGAAGGTGATCACGTCGTAGCGGCCGGCCACCGCCTGCACCTGGTACATGCGCTCCAGGGCGACCTGCGGCGGCACCCCGAACACCGCGGCGACGGCGGCCGAGCTGGTCGCGTTCGCCTTGTTGGCGCGGCCCGGCAGCTGGAGGTGGATCGGCCACGCCGAACCGTGCGGGTCCAGCACGTAGTCCCCGTTGAGCGCCCAGCTCGGCGCGGGACGGCGGAAACCGCACTCGCCGCAGAACCAGTCGTCGCCGGGGCGCTGCATCACACCGCCGCAGGACGGGCAGGACCAGGCGTCGTCCTTCCAGGCCTGTCCCGCCGCGACCCACACCACGTTGGGGGAGGAGGAGGCGGCCCAGACGATGAGCGGGTCGTCCGCGTTGGCCACGATCACGGCCTTCGAGCCGGACAGCCCCTCACGCCACTTCTCGGCCAGCATCCGGGTCTCCGCCGCCCGGTCCAGCTGGTCGCGGGAGAGGTTGAGCAGCGCGATCACCTTCGGGGTGGTGTCGCGGGCGACACCGGCGAGGTACTTCTCGTCGACCTCGATCACGCCGTACTTCGCGTCCGAGCCGCCGGCCAGCGCGGAGGTGATCCCCGCGGGCATGTTGGCGCCGAGCGCGTTCGACACGACGGGTCCGGCGGCCCGCAGGGCCTCCGCGATCAGCCGGGTCGTGGTCGTCTTGCCGTTCGTCGCGGACACGAGGATCACGTCCAGGTGCTGCGCCAGCCGCCCGAGCAGGTCGGGGTCGAGCTTGAGCGCCACCCGGCCGCCGATCACCGATCCGCTGCCGCGCCCCGCGGCGCGCGACACCGCCGCCGCGGCCTTGCCCGCCGTCACGGCGAGCTTGGCCCGCGGCGACAACGGCTCCGTGTTGCCTGCCATCGTCCTAGATCCTCCTTGCGTCAGTCCGCGCCCCAGCCTATCGATGTCCGGCGGGCCGACCGCACCACGGCACCACGCGATACGTGGAGGTCACGTGGAACGTACGCTTCTCCCCATGCGAAATCGCCCGATCCCCGGCAGTTCCGGACTGGTTCGTGCCATGAGTCTGCTCGGCGACCCGGTGCTGCACAGCCCCTGCGAGGAGGTCACGGACTTCGGGCCCTCCCTCGCCCGGCTGGTCGAGGACATGTTCGCCACCATGTACGCGGCGCACGGTGTCGGGCTCGCCGCCAACCAGATCGGCGTCCCGCTCAGGGTGTTCGTGTACGACTGCCCGGACGACGACGAGGTCAGGCACCTGGGCCATCTCGTCAACCCGGTGTGCGTGGAGGCGGACGGGATCACCGTACGCGGTCCGGAGGGCTGCCTGTCGCTTCCCGGCCTGGAGGCGGGCACCCCGCGCTTCGACCGGACGGTGGTCGAGGGCCGGACGGTGACGGGCGAGCCGGTGCGCGTCACCGGCACCGGCTGGTTCGCCCGCTGCCTCCAGCACGAGTGCGACCACCTCGACGGCACGGTCTACCCGGACCGGCTGACCGGTCTGCGGCGGCGCCGGGTGCTGCGCGCGGCCCGGCGGGCGTCATGGGCGCGTACCGACTGATTCCCGCCACCCCGGGCGCGGGGCCGCGAGGGAGGGCGGTACGCCGGGAGGCCTCGCGCCGATCCGCCGGTGCCTCAGAAGACGGGGCCGCCCGGCAGGTCGCCGACCTCGGCCAGTCTGCCCCAGAGCAGGTCGGCCAGGCTGCGTACCAACTGCTCGCGTGAGCAGGGGCGGTCGCCGAGCCACCAGTCGCCCGCCGCGTGCATCATGCCGACGATGCCGTGGCCCCAGATCCGGGCCGTCTGTTCGCCGTCCGGGCCCAGGTCGACGCGCTCGGCGATCACCTTGCCCAGCTCCTCGCCGAGCCGGCGCAGCAGCGGGGCCGAATGGCGGCCGACGTCGAATCCCTGCTCGGGGGAGGGTGCCGCGTCGTCGGCGGGGTGCATCAGGAAGCGGTAGACCTGCGGACGGGCCTCGATGGCCGCCAGATAGGTGTCCAGCGTCGCCTCGACCCGCTCCCGCCGGTGCGCGGGCGCGTCGAGCGCGGCCCGCAGGGCGCTCAGCAGGGCGTCCGTGTGGCGCTGGGCGAGTGCCCGGTACAGGCCGCCCTTGTCGCCGAAGTGGCGGTAGAGGATCGGCTTGGTGATCCCGGCCTCGGCGGCGATCGCGTTCATCGACGCCTGCGGACCGTCCCTGAGCACCACCCGGTCCGCGGCCTCGAGCAGTTCCCGGCGGCGGTGCTCGGCCGCCGTCCGCTGCCGCTCGGCCCCTCGTGTGGTCTCCATGTGGTCTCTCCCCGCCCGCCCGGCTGTCCGCGATCTCTTGGTGCCCGGGAAACGTAACACCCTGTGTCGCGGAGCGCGGATGGCGAGCCGGGCGGTTGACAGCGGCTACTTGCTGGTAACAGACTGTTGTTACCGCAGGTAACGCATGGTGTTGTCCGGAAGTGCATGGAGGGAACATGGCCGAGTTCACGCTCGAGCTCAACGACGACCAGAAGCAGGTCCGTGACTGGCTGCACGGCTTCGCAGCGGACGTGATCCGCCCGGCCGCCTCCGAGTGGGACGAGCGTGAGGAGACGCCCTGGCCCGTCATCCAGGAGGCCGCCAAGGTAGGCATCTACTCCCTCGACTTCTACGCCCAGCAGTACTTCGACCCTACGGGCCTGGGCATCCCCGTGGCCATGGAGGAGCTGTTCTGGGGCGACGCGGGCATCGCCCTGTCCATCGTCGGTACGGGCCTGGCGGCCGTCGGCGTCCTCGCCAACGGCACCGAGGAGCAGATCGGCACCTGGATCCCGCAGATGTACGGCGACGCCGACGACGTGAAGCTCGCCGCCTTCTGCTCCTCCGAGCCGGACGCCGGTTCGGACGTCGCCTCGATGCGGACCCGCGCGGTGTACGACGAGGCCAAGGACGAATGGGTCCTCAACGGCACCAAGACCTGGGCGACCAACGGCGGCATCGCCAACGTCCACGTCGTGGTCGCCGTCGTCGACCCGGAGCTCGGCTCCAAGGGCCACGCCTCCTTCATCGTCCCGCCGGCCACCCCGGGCCTGTCCCAGGGCCAGAAGTTCAAGAAGCACGGCATACGCGCCTCGCACACCGCCGAGGTGGTCCTGGAGGACGTGCGCATCCCCGGCAGCTGCCTGCTCGGAGGCAAGGAGAAGCTGGACGAGCGCCTCGCCCGGGCCCGTGAGCGCGCCAAGTCCGGGGGCGAGCGCGTGAAGAACGCAGCGATGGCCACCTTCGAGGCCTCCCGCCCGGCCGTCGGCGCCATGGCGGTCGGCACCGCCCGCGCCGCGTACGAGGTGGCCCTGGACTACGCCAAGACCCGCAGCCAGTTCGGCCGCCCGATCATCGACAACCAGGGCATCGCCTTCCAGCTCGCCGACATGCGCACCCGGATCGACGCGGCCCGGCTCCTGGTGTGGCGTGCCTCCTGGATGGCCACCGCGGGCAAGCAGTTCACCTCGGCCGAGGGGTCGATGTCCAAGCTCTTCGCGAGCGAGACCGCGAAGTCGGTGACCGCGCAGGCCGTCCAGATCCTCGGCGGCAACGGCTTCACCCGCGAGTACCCGGTCGAGCGGATGCACCGGGACGCGGCGATCTACACGATCTTCGAGGGCACCAGCGAGATCCAGCGCCTGGTGATCGCCCGCACCCTGTCGGGCATGCCGATCCGCTGACCGGCCGAGGGGCCCAGGGGGCGGACCGCGGTCCGCCCCCTGGCGCGTCCTACCGCTGCGGCAGGTTCGCCTCGATCACGGAGACGACCTCGGGTGCCTCCGGCTCGACACCCGGGCGGATGCGGGCGACCGGCTCACCGGCCGGCGAGATCAGGAACTTCTCGAAGTTCCACTGGACGTCGCCCGCCGTGCCCTCGGCGTCCGTGAGCTTCGTCAGCTCCGCGTACAGAGGGTGCCTGCCCTCGCCGTTGACCTCGGTCTTCTCCAGCAGAGGGAAGCTCACGCCGTACGTCGTGGAGCAGAACGTCTCGATCTCCTCGGCGCTGCCCGGCTCCTGGCCCGCGAACTGGTTGCAGGGTACGCCGACCACGGTGAACCCCCGGCCCGCGTACTCCTTCTGCAGGCGCTCCAGGCCCGCGTACTGCGGGGTCAGCCCGCACTGGGACGCGACGTTCACCAGCAGCACCGCCGAACCCTCGAAGGCGCCCAGCGTGGTGGGCTCGCCGGCGAGGGTGCGCAGAGGGATGTCGTGCAGAGTCATGCGTGCTCTCCTCGGTCGTGTGACGTACCGGTCCATTGTCGCGCGGTGCCGGTGGACGGGCCGATCACCCGGTAGTAGAACGTGGTTGCTTTCAGCGCACCCGACGGGTCACCGGCGTACGCCGGGATCGAACCGCACTCCGTCCACCCCGCCGACCGGTAGAGCTCCTCGGCGAGGCTCCCCGTCTCGGTGTCCAGGACGAGCAGGCTCAGCCCGTCCGCGGCGGCCGACCGCTCGACGGCCGTCAGCAGGGCCCGGCCGACACCCAGGCCCCGGGCCGACGGACGGACCATCAGCTTGGCGACCTCGGCGCGGTGGCGGGCGTTGGGCAGGGGGGCTCTCACCAGGCCCACCGTGCCGACCACCCGCTCGTCGTCCCGGGCGATCCAGACCTGGTGGTCCCCCGACTCGACGAGGGCGGCGCGCCTGCGCCACCAGTCGGCGGCGGCCTCCCGGTCGAGCGGGGCGAGGAAACCCACCGAGGAGCCGCCTTCCACGGTCTCCACCAGCAGGGCGGCCAGTTCATCGGCGTACGTGACCAGTTCGGGTCCGGTCACGGGAACGATCTCGGTCATGCCCCGGATCCTTTCACGTCCGCACCGGCCCGCCGGGCAGGGGCGGAAGGACGCTCCAGCCGCGACACGGGGACGCAGGAGACCACCACCGCCACGAACCAGCGGCATCACGGTGACGCCCTCACGGCCCGGCAGCAGCGTGGCCGACGGCACCGAGGTCGTCGGCAGCCTCGGCATCGCCGCGCCCATGGCCGCGATGCCCGGGGCGACCCCGCCGTCACGGTCAGCCCCGGCCCGCCGCGCCTGAGAGGATCCGGGGGTGGAATCCCCCGAGCCGCTTCCCGGACTGACGCCCGACCCGCCGGCCGGCCCCGCGCGGCCCGCCGCCCGCCGCCCGGTGCGCTGCGCCCTGTGCGGGCGCCCCCTCACCGGGGCCGAGTCACGCCGTACCGGACTCGGCCCCGACTGCGACGCCAAGCTGCACCCACCGGGGCCGGACATCCGCACCCGCCGTCACGAGGTGGAGCAGGACCCGCTGCCCGGCACCTGAGAGCAGCCGGGCTACGCGCCGTCCAGACGCCGGAACAGCCCCTCCTGCACCACGGACACCAGCAACCGGCCCTTGCGGTCGTAGATCCGGCCCCGGGCCAGCCCGCGCCCGCCCGTCGCGATCGGCGACTCCTGGTCGTACAGGAACCACTCGTCGGCCCGGAACGGCTGGTGGAACCACATCGCGTGGTCCAGCGACGCCATGTCGAAGCCGCGCGGACCCCAGAGCGGCTCCACCGGGATGCGGACCGCGTCCAGCAGCGTCATGTCGCTCGCGTACGTCAGCGCGCACGTGTGCACCAGCGGGTCGTCGCCCAGCGGGCCCACCGCGCGCATCCACACCGCGCTGCGGGGCTCGGCGCCCTCGACCTCCTCCCGCGACCAGCGCAGCCGGTCGACGTAGCGGATGTCGAAGGGCTGGCGCCGGGCCATCCGCTCCAGCGCCTCCGGCAGGCCGCCCAGGTGCTCGCGCACCTCGTCCGCGACCGTCGGCAGCTCCTCCGGGCCCGGGACCTCACGGGCCGGCGGCAGCTGGTGCTCGAAACCCGCCTCCTCCGGCCTGTGGAAGGAGGCCGTCAGATTGAAGATCGTCCGGCCCTGCTGCACCGCCGTGACCCGGCGGGTCGTGAAGGACCGGCCGTCGCGCACCCGCTCCACGTCGTACACGATCGGCACCCCCGGCCGGCCGGGCCGCAGGAAGTACGCGTGCAGCGAATGGACCGGGCGCTCCCCGTCCGTCGTGCGGCCGGCCGCGACCAGCGCCTGACCCGCCACCTGCCCGCCGAAGACCCGTTGCAGGGACTCCTCGGGGCTGCGGCCACGGAAGATGTTGACCTCGATCCGCTCCAGGTCGAGCAGGTCGACCAGGCTCTCGGCGGGGTTCGTCATGCGGTTCTGCTCCACTCTCCGGGACGCGCCGTCACAGCTGCCCCACCTGCGTGACCCGGACGACCGCCCGGCCCTCCTCGTCGGAGGCCGCCAGATCGACCTCCGCACGGATCCCCCAGTCATGGTCGCCCGCCGGGTCGGCGAACGCCTGCCACACCCGCCACAGACCGTGCTCCGGGTCCTCCTCGATCTTCAGCAGCTTCGGGCCGCGCGCGTCCGGACCCGTCCCCAGGTCCTCGTGCGCGTCCCAGTAGGCGTCCATCGCCTCGCCCCACGCGTCCTCGTCCCAGCCCGAGCCCGCGTCCAGCTCACCGAGGTCACGCACCCGGTCCAGGGCGGCCAGCTCCACCCGGCGGAACATCGCGTTGCGCACCAGCACCCGGAACGCCCGGGAGTTCGCCGTGACCGGCTTGACCTCGTCGGCCCGCTCCTGCGCCTGCTCGGCCGTCTCCACCTCCGGATTGGCCAGCTGCTCCCACTCGTCCAGCAGACTGGAGTCCACCTGGCGCACCAGCTCACCCAACCAGGCGATCAGGTCCTGGAGGTCCTCGGACTTCAGGTCGTCCGGGACCGTGTGCTCCAGCGCCTTGTACGCGCTCGCCAGATAACGCAGCACGATGCCCTCGGTGCGGGCCAGCTCGTAGTTCGAGGTGAACTCCGTGAAGGTCATGGCCCGTTCGTACATGTCCCGGACCACCGACTTCGGCGACACCGGGTGGTCGCCGACCCACGGGTGGCTGGTGCGGTAGACGTCGTACGCGTGCCAGAGCAGCTCGCTCAGCGGCTTGGGGTAGGTGACCTCCTGGAGCCGCTCCATCCGCTCCTCGTACTCGACGCCGTCCGCCTTCATCTGCCCGACGGCCTCGCCCCGCGCCTTGTTCTGCTGGGCGGCGAGGATCTGGCGGGGGTCGTCGAGCGTCGACTCGACCACGGAGACCATGTCCAGGGCGTACGACGGGGACTCGGCGTCCAGCAGGTCGAACGCCGCCAGGGCGAACGTGGACAGCGGCTGGTTGAGCGCGAAGTCCTGCTGGAGGTCGACGGTCAGCCGCACGATCCGGCCCTCCGCGTCGGGCGTCTCCAGCTGCTCCACCACACCGCCGTCGAGCAGCGAGCGGTAGATGGCGATGGCCCGCCGGATGTGCCGCAGCTGCGCCCTGCGCGGCTCGTGGTTGTCCTCCAGAAGGTGGCGCATCGCCTCGAAGGCGTTGCCCGGACGCGCGATCACCGAGAGCAGCATCGTGTGGGTGACCCGGAAGCGGGAGGTCAGCGGCTCCGGCTCGGACTGGATCAGCTTGTCGAAGGTCGTCTCCGACCAGGCGACGAACCCCTCGGGGGCCTTCTTGCGGACCACCTTGCGCTTCTTCTTGGGGTCGTCGCCCGCCTTCTTGACGGCCTTCTCGTTCTCGATGACGTGCTCGGGCGCCTGAGCGACGACGAAGCCCGCCGTGTCGAACCCGGCCCGCCCGGCCCGGCCGGCGATCTGGTGGAACTCGCGGGCCCGCAGCGTGCGCACCCGGGTGCCGTCGTACTTGGTGAGCGCCGTGAACAGCACCGTGCGGATGGGGACGTTGACGCCGACGCCGAGCGTGTCCGTACCGCAGATCACCTTCAGCAGGCCCGCCTGCGCCAGCTTCTCGACGAGGCGGCGGTACTTGGGGAGCATGCCCGCGTGGTGGACCCCGATGCCGTGGCGCACGTAGCGGGAGAGGTTCTGGCCGAACTTGGTGGTGAAGCGGAAGCTCCCGATCAGATCGGCGATCTTCTCCTTCTCCTCCTTGGTGCACATGTTGATGCTCATCAGCGACTGCGCCCGCTCCACGGCCGCGGCCTGCGTGAAGTGCACGATGTAGACGGGCGACTGCCGGGTGTCCAGCAGCTCGGTCAGCGTCTCGGTGATCGGCGTCAGCCGGTACTCGTAGCTCAGCGGCACCGGCCGCGTCGCCGAGCGCACCACGGACGTCGGGCGCCCGGTGCGCCGGGTCAGGTCCTCCTCGAACATCGAGACGTCGCCGAGCGTCGCCGACATCAGCACGAACTGTGCCTGCGGAAGCTCCAGCAGCGGGATCTGCCAGGCCCAGCCGCGGTCCGGCTCGGCGTAGAAGTGGAACTCGTCCATCACGACCTGGCCGATGTCGGCGTACCTGCCGTCACGCAGCGCGATCGACGCCAGCACCTCGGCGGTGCAGCAGATGACCGGGGCGTCGGCGTTGACCGAGGCGTCGCCGGTCAGCATCCCGACGTTCTCCGTGCCGAAGAGCTTGCACAGGTCGAAGAACTTCTCCGAGACCAGCGCCTTGATCGGCGCGGTGTAGAACGTGACCTTGTCCTGGGCCAGCGCGGTGAAGTGCGCACCCGCCGCCACCAGGCTCTTTCCGGAACCGGTGGGGGTGGAGAGGATCACGTTGGCTCCGGAGACCACCTCGATCAGCGCCTCCTCCTGAGCCGGATAGAGGGTGATGCCCTGCGATTCGGTCCATGACGAGAAGGCCTCGAAGAGGGCGTCCGGGTCGGCGGTCGGGGGCAGCTGATCGATTAGGGTCACGCCCCCATCTTGCCTGCCCCACGTCCCGATCAGGGAACCGGCGGACCGGGCGAAGATCATGGACGATACGCTTCCTCCTTCAACTCGGCCGCCGCGTACAGGCGATGGCGGCCCGGCCGTGGACGCGGCCGGATCACGATGGGGGCGGGCAGAAGCGATGATGGGACCGGCACACTCGCTGTCAGGAGCGGCGGCCTGGCTGGGGGTGGGTGCCGCGGCCGCGGGCGCGGGCCACGCGATGCCCTGGCCCGTCCTGGTCGTCGGGGCGCTGATCTGCGCGGGCGCCGCGCTCGCCCCGGACCTGGACCACAAGTCCGCCACCATCTCGCGGGCCTTCGGCCCCGTGTCCAAGGGTGTCTGCGAGGTCGTCGACAAGCTCTCGTACACCGTCTACAAGGCGACCAAGGGACCCGGCGACCCGCGCAGGACCGGCGGTCACCGCACCCTGACCCACACCTGGCTGTGGGCGGTGCTGATCGGCGGCGGCTGCTCCCTCGCCGCGGTCACCCTCGGCCGGTGGGCCGTGCTGGCCATCCTCTTCGTCCACCTGGTGCTCGCCGTCGAGGGCCTGCTGTGGCGGGCGGCCCGGGTCTCCAGCGACGTCCTGGTGTGGCTGCTCGGCGCGACCAGCGCGTGGATCCTGGCCGGAGTGCTGGACGAGCCGGGCAACGGCTCCACCTGGCTGTTCTCCGAACCCGGCATGGAGTACCTGTGGCTCGGCCTGCCGATCGTGCTCGGCGCCCTCGTCCACGACATCGGTGACGCGCTCACCGTCTCCGGCTGCCCGATCCTGTGGCCCCTGCCGATAGGCCGCAAGCGCTGGTACCCGCTCGGGCCGCCGAAGGCCATGCGGTTCCGGGCGGGCAGCTGGGTCGAGATCAAGGTGCTGATGCCGGTCTTCATGGTGCTCGGCGGAATAGGCGGCATCGCGGCGCTCAACCTCGGCTGACGGCACCGAGCCGTTCCGGGGGCGGCGCCCGCGTGCGCGTAGCACCATGACTGCATGCTGCTCGCCCGGCTCGCCCACGTGTCCCTGGAGGTCGCCGCGACCTCGGCCCGGAACCGCAAGGTCGCCCTGCTGGCCGGTCTCTTCCGGGAGACCGGGCCCGACGACGTCCCGACCGTCATCCCGTACCTGGCGGGCCGCCTCCCGCAGGGCAGGCTCGGCATCGGGTGGAGCGCCCTCTCCGATCCGCCCCGACCCGCGGACACCCCCGTACTGACGGTGGCGGAGGCCCACGCCGAGCTCACGGCCGTCGGGGCGCTGTCCGGTCCCGGCTCGCAGGCGGCACGCAAGGAGCGGCTGCGGCGGCTGTTCGCCGCGGCCACCGCCGACGAACAGCACTTCCTTCGCGGACTGCTCACCGGCGAGCTGCGCCAGGGTGCCCTGGAGGCCCTCGCCGCCGACGCCCTGGCCGCCGCCACCGGGGCGCCGCCCGCCGACGTGCGCCGGGCGGTCATGCTCGCCGGGTCGCTCCAGTCCGTCGCCCGGGCCCTGCTCGCCGACGGTCCCGAGGCCCTCGCGGCCTTCCGCCTCACCGTCGGCCGTCCGGTCCTGCCGATGCTGGCCCACACCGCCGGTTCGGTCACCGAGGCCGTCGACAAGCTGGGGCCGTGCGCCGTGGAGGAGAAGCTCGACGGCATCCGCGTCCAGGTCCACCGGGACGGCGCCGGGGTGCGGATCTACACCCGCACCCTCGACGACATCACCGACCGGCTGCCGGAGCCGGCCACGGCCGTCGCCCGCTTCCCCGGCGAGCGGTTCGTCCTGGACGGCGAGGTGATCGCCCTCGGACCGGACGGGCGCCCCCGGCCCTTCCAGGAGACGGCCGCCCGGGTCGGGTCCCGGCGGGACGTCGCCACCGCCGCGGCGGCGGTCCCCGTCGTCGCGGTCTTCTTCGACGTCCTCGCGCTCGACGGACGCGAACTCATCGACCTCCCCTTCACCGAACGGCACACGGCCCTGGACACGCTGGTGCCCGAGCCCATGCGGGTACGGCGCGTCACCGTCACCGACCCGCGGGACCCGGCAGCGCGCCGGGCCGCCGAGGAGTTCTTCGAGGCCGCCCTGGGCCGCGGCCACGAGGGCGTGGTGGCCAAGGGCGCGAGCGCCCCGTACAGCGCCGGACGGCGGGGCGCGTCCTGGCTGAAGGTGAAACCCGTCCACACCCTGGACCTCGTCGTGCTCGCCGCCGAATGGGGCCACGGACGGCGCACCGGCAAGCTGTCCAACCTGCACCTGGGCGCACGCCGCCCGGACGGCACCTTCGCGATGCTGGGCAAGACCTTCAAGGGCCTCACCGACACGATGCTCGCCTGGCAGACCGAACGGCTCCTGGAACTGTCCACCGGCGACGACGGGCACGTCGTGACGGTCCGCCCGGAACTCGTCGTGGAGATCGCCTACGACGGGCTCCAGGACTCCACCCGCTACCCGGCGGGCGTCACCCTGCGGTTCGCCCGGGTCCTCGGCTACCGCGAGGACAAGCCGCCCGAGGAGGCGGACACCGTCGACACGGTCCTCTCGCGCCGGGCATGACGGCGGGCCCCGTCCCCACACGAGGGACGGGGCCCGCCGTCACACCCGGACCGCTACCCGTGCAGGACCGCCGAGGCGGTGTGCGCGCGGACCTCGTCGGGCGTCATGTAGGCGTCCGTGTACTCGAAGTCGCGCAGGGTCGCCCGCTTCCGCGCCTGGAAGCCGGTGCGGACGAAGTCGTCACCGGCGATCGCGTTCAGCATCCAGTTGGTCATGACCCGGGTCTTGGCGACATTGGTCCGCAGCGCCGACCAGTGGTAGCCGCGTGCCACGGCCTGCGCGGGCATGCCCTTCAGCTCGATGCCCAGCGGCCGGGACACGGCGTCCCGGCCACCGAGGTCCACGACCAGGCCGAGGTCCTTGTGGACGTACGGCTGGAGCGGCCGGTTGCGCAGCGAGGCGATGAGGTTGTCGGCCAACGCGCGGCCCTGGCGCATGGCGTGCTGCGCGGTCGGCGGGCAGATCGCCCCGTCGTCCTTGGTCAGGTCCGGCACCGCGGCCGCATCACCGAGCGCGAACACGCCGTCCGCGCCGGGCACCGACATCTCGGGGCTCACCGCGAGCCGGCCGCGTACCGTCTCGGCGTCCAGCGTGGCGACGAGCGGACTGGCCGCGACGCCGGCGGTCCAGATCAGGGTGCGGCAGGGAAGGACCCGGCCGTCGGTGAAGGTCACCTTGTCCGGACCCGCCTCCGCCACGGAGACGCCCAGCGAGACCTCGATGCCCCGGTCGCGCAGGATGTCGAGCGCGGCCAGGCCGAGCTTGTCGCCGAGCTCCGGCATGAGCTTGGGCGCGATGTCGATCAGATGCCACTTGATCAGCTTCGGGTCCAGCCGGGGGTAGTGCTTGAGGGCGTTGGTGGTGAGCCGCTGCAGACAGGCGGCGGTCTCCGTACCGGCGTACCCGCCGCCCACCACGACGAACTGCAGCCGGGACGCCCGCTCCGCCTCGTCCTGGCTGGCATCGGCCAGATCGAGCTGGGAGATGACGTGGTCCCGGATGTAGGCGGCCTCGGCCAGCGTCTTCATGCCCCGGGCGTTCTCCACCAGCCCCGGGATGTCGAACGTCCTGGTCACGCTGCCGGCGGCCAGCACGAGATAGTCGTACGGCTCGTTCACGATCTCGTCGGTGATCTTCCGTACGACGCAGACCTTCGCCTTGGGGTCCACCCCGATCGCCCCGCCGGGCACGATGCGGGTGCGGTGGCGCCGGCTGCGCCGCAGCGAGACGGCGACCGACTGGGGAGTGAGCACCCCGGAGGCGACCTGCGGAAGCAACGGCAGGTAGAGCTGGTAGGAGAACGGGGTGACCAGCGCGATGTCCGCCTCACCCGGAGCGAGGCTGCGTTCCAGCCGGCGTACGCACTCGATCCCGGCAAAGCCGGCGCCGACAACGAGAATCCTGGGTCGTGCCACGGTGTGCGTCCCTTCTCGGGTTTACGCGGTCATCGCTCGCCTGCCCCGGATCCGGGGCCAGTCACTCCTCATCCTCACCGCAGGTGACGGACTTCGCCTCTTGTGCGGGCCGCGGCGGCGTGCTTCCGCCCCCGGGGAGCGGCCAGTCCCGGGGGCGGGAGGGAGGCCGGCTCAGCAGGAGGAGGACGGCCCCTCTCCGTGCCAGGAACGCCACAGCGCGGCGTAGGCGCCGTCCGCCGCCACCAGCTCGTCGTGGGTGCCGAGCTCGGTGAGCCGGCCGTCCTCCATCACGGCCACCCGGTCGGCGTCGTGCGCCGTCTGCAGTCGGTGCGCGACGGCGATGACGGTCCGGCCTTCGAGGACGGCGGCCAGTGCCCGTTCCGTGTGCCGTGCGGTCCTGGGGTCCAGGAGCGCGGTCGCCTCGTCGAGTATCAGTGTGTGCGGGTCGGCCAGCACCACCCGCGCCAGGGCGAGCTGCTGCGCCTGGGCGCCGTCCGGCCGGTACCCTCCGGGGCCCAGGTCGGTGTCCAGGCCGTCCGGCAGTTCGTCGGCCCACCCGGCTCCGACGGTGGCGAGTGCCGCGCGCAGTTCGTCGTCGGTGGCGTGGGCGGAGGCGACCCGGAGGTTGTCCCCGACCGTGCCGAGGAACACGTGGTGCTCCTGGGTGACGAGGACGACGTGCCGGCGCAGCCGCTCGGGGTCGAGGCCGGCGACCGGGACCCGTCCCACGGTCACCGAGCCGGTGCGCGGCCGGTCCATGCCCGCCAGCAGCCGGCCCAGCGTGGTCTTGCCCGCACCGGAGGGGCCGACGATCACCAGCCGCTCGCCGGGCCGGACCGTCAGGTCGACCCCGTGCAGGACGTCGCCGCCGCCCTCGTAGGCGTAGCGCACCGCGGACACCTCGATCCGGTCGTCGGCCGGTACGGGGGAGGAGGCCGGCGGCGCCTGCGCCGCCAGGCCGAGGCCCTCGACCCTGGCGAACGAGGCGCTGCTGCTCTGCACCTGTTCCATCTGCTGCAGGACGGTGTCCAGGGGCTGGGACAGCTGCCGCAGGTACAGGGCCGAGGCGACCACCGCGCCCAGGCTCATGGAACCGTGGTCGTGCAGCACCGCGCCGAGCAGCAGGACACCCGCCACGGGAACGACGTAGGAGACGTCCACGGCCGGGAAGAGGACACTGCGCAGGAACAGCGTCCGGACCCGTGTGCTCCGGCACTCCGCGATCGTCTTCTCGCTCGCCGCGACACGGCGCCGCTGGAGCCCGAGGGCCTCGACGGTGCGGGCACCGGCGGCGGTGGCCGCCAGCTGCTCCGCGAGAGCCGAGTTGGCGGCTCCCTCGGCCAGGTACGCGTCGAGCGCCCGGCGCAGATACCAGCGGGCGGCGAACCAGATGCCGCACAGGCCCAGCACCCCGCACGCGCCGAGCAGCGGGTCGAGCGCGAAGACCGCGCCGAGGATGAAGAGCGCCTGGGCCGCGGCGATGAGGATCTCGGGTCCGGCGTCCCGGAGGGTGGCGCCGACCGCGGCGACATCGGTGGTGCCGCGGGTGAGCAGGTCGCCCGTGCCGGCGCGCTCGACCACCGTGGCGGGCAGGGCGAGTGCCCGGTCGGCGAACTGCTCGCGGATACGCGCCAGGGTCCGTTCGCCGAAGCGGTGCCCGAGGTGACCGGCGTAACGGACCAGAAGGAGCTGCACCAGGGCGAAGACGAGGATGGCGAGTGCGAGGCGGTCCACCGCGGCGACCGAAGCCCCCGCCCTGACCTCGTCGATGATGCGGCCGAGCAGCCAGGGGCCGACGAGCCCGGCACCGGCGGCCGACGCGTTGAGGCCGATCACGGCCGCGAAGGCACGGCCGTCCTGCCGGACCAGCCGGAGCGCCGCCCGGCGGACGGCCGAGGGCCCGGCGACGGGAAGGGAACCGGCGGTCATCGCACGGCCTCCCGGAGCGGCGGGACGGGGCCTTCACCGACCCCGTCACCGCCCTCGTCGTCATCCGCGCCGCGTGACACGAGGAGGCGGTAACCGCGCTCCGTCTCCAGGAGTTCACGGTGGTCGCCCACGGCCGCGACGGACCCGTCGACCAGGTAGTACACGGTGTCCGCCCGGTCCAGCAGGAGCGGTGACGTACTGGTGACGACCGTGGTGCGGCCGGACCGCGCGGCGCGCAGCCGGGTCGCGACAGCAGCCTCGGTGTGCGCGTCGACCGCCGAGGTCGGCTCGACCGCCAGGAGCACCTCCGGGTCGGCCAGCAGGGCCCGGGCCAGGCGGACGCGCTGCCGCTGGCCACCGGAGAGGTTGCGGCCCTGCGCCTCGACGAGCGAGTCGAGGCCGTCCGGCAGCCCGCGGACGATGTCCTGGGCCACGGCCGCGCGGACAGCGCTGCCGATGGCCTCCTCGTCCCGGTCCGAAGCGCCGCCGACCACCTCGCGGAACGGACCGGCGAACAGGTCGGCCTCGTTGTCCGCGACGAGGATCCGACGGCGGACCTGGGTCAGATCGATGTCGTCCAGGCGTGTCCCGCCCCAGGTGACGGCCGACGGGGCGAACCGGCCGAGGCGGTCGACCACCGCCGCGGACTCCGAGGGGCTGGCGCTGACCAACGCGGTCAGCCTCCCGGGCTCGGCCTCGACGCCGGATTCCGGGTCGCGCAGCGTGGACGGCGCCCCGGGACCGGCCGAGGCCGCCTTCCCGCCGACGGGATCGGGCTCCAGGGACAGGAACCGTACGACCCGGCGGGCTGCCACGAGTCCGCGGCTGAGGTCGTAGCCGCCCTCGATGAAGAACGAGACCGGAACCACCAGCACCGCGGCATAGCCGTAGACCGCGACCAACTCGCCGACGCTGATCGTCCCCTGAGCGGCCATCCGGGCCGCGAGCCAGGTCACGGCCCCGAGGAACAAGGTGGGAAGACCGACACCGAGGGCGTGGATCCAGCTGGTCACCGTGCCGACGCGGTACCCCTCCGCCCGGAGTTCCCGGGAGCCGCGCCGGTAGCGCTCGGCGTACACGTCCTTGCCGCCGATGCCGTTGAGGACGCGCAGGCCCTTGACCATGTCCTCGAAACGGGCGGCGAGCCCGCCCTGCCGCTCCCGGTACGTCGCCTCGACGCCCTGCAGCCGCCCCAGCAACGGGCCGACCGCCAGGGCGAGCAGCGGCACCCCGAGCAGCACCACCACGGCGAGCAGCGGCGACACGGTCAACAGCAGGACGGCCACGACGACATAGGCGAGGACCGCTCCGACACCGGGGCCGGTGATCGTGAGCGTGTTGGCGATGACGGCGACGTCGCCGAACCCGATCGTGACGACCTCCCCGGCAGTGACCCGGCCCGGAAGCGCCCCGCCGAGGCGGGTCGCCTGTGCGACCACGACCCGCACGGACCGGAAGACGGCGTCCAACCGCACCCTGGTCATCGTGCGGTGGCGCATGATGGCCAGCCACGCGTTCAGCACCCCCACACCCAGCAACGCCGCCACCCAGCCGGCCAGGGCGGACCACCGGCCGGACTCCAGCCCGTCGTCGATGGCGCGTGAGAGCAGGTACGGCGGCACCGTCAGACAGACCATCCAGGCACTGCCCAGCAGCGCACCGGCGGCGATCCGGCGGCGCTGACGGGTGATCAGCCAGAGCAGGTATCGCGCGGCGCTACGACAGTCCGGGGTCCCCGGATCTTTGTACGAATCCGTCATGGCCGCACCCTAAGGGCTGTCCACGGCAGATATGCCGGGACAGCCCTCGGTGGGCTCACCCGTGCCAGGAGCGCCACAGGGCCGCGTACGCGCCGTCCGCCGCGACCAGCTCGTCGTGACTGCCCAGTTCGGCGATCCGGCCGTTCTCCACGACCGCGATCACGTCCGCGTCGTGAGCCGTGTGCAGCCGGTGGGCGATCGCGATCACCGTACGGCCGTCCAGCACCTGGGCCAGGGAACGCTCCAGGTGCCGGGCCGCCCGCGGGTCGAGCAGTGAGGTCGCCTCGTCCAGCACCAGCGTGTGCGGGTCCGCCAGCACCAGCCGGGCCAGGGCGATCTGCTGCGCCTGCGCCGGGGTCAGCGACACGCTTCCCGAGCCGACCTCGGTGTCCAGGCCGTCGTCCAGCGCCTTGGCCCAGCCGTCCGCGTCGACCGCCGCGAGCGAGGCCCACAGCTGCGCGTCCTCGGCGTCCGTACGGGCCAGGAGCAGGTTGTCCCGGAGCGTCCCCACGAACACGTGGTGCTCCTGGTTGACCAGGGCCACATGGCTCCGCACCCGCTCGGCCGTCATCCGGGACAGCTCGGCCCCGCCGAGGGTGACCTCGCCGCTCCGGGGAGCGTAGATCCCGGCCAGCAGACGGCCCAGAGTGGACTTGCCCGCCCCCGACGGCCCGACCAGCGCCACCCGCGTGCCCGGGGCGACAGCCAGCGACACGTCGTGCAGGACGTCCACACCGGCGCGGTAGCCGAAGCGCACCTCCTCCGCCCGGACCTCCCGGCCGTCCGGCCCGACCCGGTCGTCCCCGGCGTCGGGCTCGATCTCCCGCACGCCGACGAGCCGGGCCAGCGACACCTGGGCGACCTGCAACTCGTCGTACCAGCGCAGGATCAGGCCGATCGGATCCACCATCATCTGCGCCAGCAGCGCCCCCGTCGTCAGCTGCCCGACGGTGAGCCACCCCTCGATCACGAACCAGCCGCCGAGCAGCAGCACCGCGCCCAGGATCGTCACATAGGTGGCGTTGATGACGGGGAAGAGCACCGAGCGCAGGAAGAGCGTGTACCGCTCCCACGCGGTCCACTGAGTGATCCGGCGGTCCGACAGGGCGACCCGGCGGGCCCCCAGACGGTGGGACTCCACGGTCCGCCCGGCGTCCACCGTCTCGGCCAGCACCGCGGCCACCGCCGCGTATCCGGCGGCCTCCGAACGGTACGCGGACGGCGCCCGCCGGAAGTACCACCGGCAGCCGACGAGCAGCACCGGCAGGGCGATCAGCACCGCGAGGGCCAGCGGCGGGGCGGTGACGGTGAGCGCGCCGATCAGCAGCCCCACCCACACCACACCGATCGCCAGCTGCGGCACGGCCTCCCGCATCGCGTTGGCCAGCCGGTCGATGTCCGTGGTGATCCTGGACAGCAGATCACCGGTGCCCGCCCGCTCCAGTACACCCGGGGGCAGTCCGACCGAGCGGACGAGGAAGTCCTCGCGCAGATCGGCGAGCATCTCCTCGCCGAGCATCGCGCCGCGCAGCCGCATGGTCCGGGTGAAGACGGTCTGCACGACCAGGGCCACCGCGAACACCGCCACGGTGCGCTCCAGATGGAGGTCCCCGACGCCGTTCGACAGGTCCTCGACCAGGCCGCCCAGCAGATAGGGACCGGTGATCGAGGCGATCACCGCGACCGCGTTGGCCGCGATCAGCACGGCGAACGGCCTGCGGTGACGCCGAAGCAGGGAACGGACGTACGTGCGTACGGTCGTGGGCGTGCCGACCGGCAGAGTCGTCGCCGACTCCGGTGCGGCCGGGTCGTACGCCGGTGGTGCGAGGCCGGTCATGCCCTCTCCTCGATGTCCTCGATGGCTGCGGCCGTCCGCGACGCGTCGATCGAGGCGAGCCGGTCCTGTGCGTCCTGGGCGGCCGGGGCCGCGGTGCCGTCGTCGCTCTCCCGGGTGACGACGGCACGGTAGTACGGCTCGTCCCGCAGCAGGTCACGGTGGGTACCGGCTGCCACGACCCGGCCGCCGCGCACCAGCGCCACCCGGTCGGCGAGGTCCAGCAGCAAGGGGGACGAGGAGAACGCCACCGTCGTGCGGCCCCGCCGCAGTCGCTTCACACCGGCGGCGACCCGGGCCTCCGTGTGCGAGTCGACGGCGGACGTCGGCTCGTCCAGCACCAGTGCCTCGGGATCGGTGACCAGGGAGCGCGCCAGCGCGAGCCGCTGCCGCTGACCGCCGGAGAGGGAGCGGCCCCGCTCGGTGATCCGGGTGTTCATGGGATCGCCGTCCGCGTCGACGGACGCCTGGGCCAGCGCGTCCAGCACGTCGGCACACTGCGCGGCTGCCAGGGCGTCCTCAGCGGCCACCGTGCCCGCCGACGGTACGTCCAGCAGTTCGCGCAGCGTCCCGGAGAGCAGCACCGGGTCCTTGTCCTGCACGAGCACCGCGGTCCGGGCCGAGTCGAGCGGCAGCTCGTCCAGGGCCACGCCACCCAGCAGGACCGAGGGGAGCGGCCGTGGACCGGCACGGTCCTGCCCGGTGCCGTCCGCTCCGGCCGTGTCCGCCTCGCCGCCCCCTTCGCCGCCGTCCGCCCGTGTGCTGTCCGGCTCGGCGTGGCCGCCGAGCCGGTCGGCCAGTCGGCCCGCCTCGTCGGGGTCGCCGCAGACCACGGCGGTGAACAGGCCCCGAGGCGCCAGCAGTCCGGTCACCGGGTCGTAGAGGTCACCTTCCGGGACCATGGCACCGAGCGTCGACGGCTGGGTGCTGCGCTTCAGGGCCAGCACCCGGACGGCCCGCTGCGCGGAGGGCCGGGAGAAGGAGTACGCCATGGCGATCTCCTCGAAGTGCCGCAGCGGGAAGAGCATCAGTGTCGCGGCACTGTAGACGGTGACCAGCTGCCCGACCTCGATCCGGCCGTCCTGGACCAGTGCGGCCCCGTACCGGACCAGTGCGATCAGCAGCAGCCCGGGCAGGAGCACCTGGACCGCCGAGATCAGGGCCCACATGCGCGCGCTGCGCACCGCCGCCTCGCGCACCTCCTGGGAGGCGCGCCGGTAGCGGCCGAGGAACAACTCCTCGCCGCCGATCCCTCGCAGCACCCGGAGCCCCGCCACCGTGTCGGAGGCCAGCTCGGTGGCGTGACCCGCCTTCTCACGCTGGACGTCCGCCCGCCGGGTGGCCCGGGGGAGGAGCGGCAGGACCGCGAGGGCGAGGGCGGGCACCGCGAGCGCGACCAGCAGGCCCAGGGAGGGGAGGTAGAGGACGAGCCCCACGCAGATCAGGACGAGGGCGACCGCGGCGGCGGCGAATCGTGACAGTGCCTCGACGAACCAGCCGATCTTCTCGACGTCCCCGGTGGAGACGGCGACGACCTCACCCGCCGCGACCCGCCGGGTCAGCGCCGACCCCAGCTCGGCCGTCTTGCGCGCCAGCAGCTGCTGCACCCGGGCCGCCGCGGTGATCCAGTTGGTGACCGCCGTCCGGTGGAGCATGGTGTCACCCACCGCGATCAGGACGCCCAGCGCGGCGATGAGCACCCCGGCGATCGCGAGAGAGCGGCCGGAGCGTTCGACGACGGCCTGGACCGCGAGTCCCACGCCGAGCGGCAGCCCGGCGATCGCGCACTGGTGCATCAGCCCCCAGAAGAGGGACTTGAGCTGGCCGGTGAGCTGACCGCGGCCCAGCCACAGGAGGAAACGTGGACCCGACCTGACGTCGGGATCGCCGGGATCCGAGTACGGAAGATCGCGAATCTGCATGACGTCCCAAGGATCGGAAGGAGCGGAGACCCGTAGGGATCTCGTGGAACAGGGGGAGCAAACCGTGCAAGGTTCGCTTCCCGCCCCTCTGCGAGGCAAGCGATTTATTTCGCCGTGACAGCCTCTGCCGGTCCCGGGACAGGCCCCGCCGCCGCAGGGGCGGCGGGGCGTCGAACGCACCTACTCCACGGGCTCGGTGGAGTCCATGCCGGAACGGGCCTTCCTCCACTCACCCCGGGTGAAGTCGGGTATCTGCTGCGGTGCGCCCTTGGCCTTGATGGAGAGGTGGCTCAGCGGTACGGGCGCGGTCCAGGTGGCGGCGTCGTACACGTCGAAGTCGGGGGCGAGGCCCAGACGCATGCACTGCATCAGCCGGAACACCATCATGTAGTCCATGCCCCCGTGACCGCCGGGCGGGTTGGCGTGGTTCTTCCACAGCCAGTGGTCCCAGTCGGCGTACGCGGAGAAGTCCGCCCACTCGTCGTTCGTGTGGTCGGGTTCGAGGTAGATCCGCTCGGGATAGTCCTCGAACACCCCCTTCGTACCGCCGAGGCTGTTGATCCGTGAGTAGGGGTGGGGCGTCGACACGTCGTGCTCCAGGCGGATCACCCGGCCCTTGGCGGTCTGGACGAGACTGATCGTGCGGTCGCTCTCGATGTACGTCTCCTTCCAGCTCGGGTCACCGGCCGGCATGTGCTCCTTGCGGTAGGCGGCCAGGCCGAGCGAGGGGGAGCCGACACTCGTGATGCTGACCGCGCGGTCGCCGCGGTTGACGTCCATGTAGTTGGCGACCGGGCCGAAGCCGTGGTTGGGGTACAGGTCCCCCCGCAGCCGGGTGTGCCACAGCCGCCGCCAGGGGCCCTCGTAGTAGCCGGGGTCGAACATCAGGCCGCGCAGATCGTGGTTGTACGCGCCCGCCCCGTGCAGCAGGTCGCCGAAGAGACCGGCGTGCGCCATGCGCAGTACACGCATCTCGTTGCGGCCGTAACAACAGTTCTCCAGCTGCATGCAGTGGCGGCGGGTCCGCTCCGAGAGGTCGACCAGCTCCCAGAGCTGGTCCAGTCGCAGGGCGACGGGGCACTCGACCCCGACGTGCTTGCCGTTGAGCAGGGCGGTCCTGGCCATCTCGAAGTGGAAGTCCCACGGAGTCGCCACGTAGACGAAGTCGATGTCCCCGCGCCTGCACAGGTTCGCGTAGTCGTCCTCCCCGTGCGCGTACACCGCGGGGGCCGGCTGACCCGCGGCCGTCACCTTGGCGGCGGCACGCTCGGCCTTGTCCTTCACGGGGTCGCACACGGCGACGACCCGCACCCCCTCGACGGCGAGGAAGAGATCGATCATGCTGCCGCCGCGGTTGCCCAGGCCGACGATGCCCACCCGTACGGTCGAACGCCGGTCGAAGCGGACCCCGGCCATGGTGGCGCCCCTGCGGGCCGGTACGGACAGGGGGTCGGCGTCCGCCGTGTGCTCCGCGGCCGACGCCGAGCCGGTGCCGAGCGCTCCGAGCCCGAGCCCGGCGCTCGCGGCCCCGACCACACCGGCGGTGGTGCGAAGCACGGAACGACGGCTCGGCGAGCCGTCGTTCGTGGTCTGCGGGTCCTGGCCCCGAGGGTCCAGGCCCCCAGGTACGTCGTCATTCATCGAGCCTCCACAAAAGGGGATCTGACGGTGCGCGTACGGAGGCACCGGCCCGCGTGGACAGATGGCTGCGGCGGGTCGGAACCTCGGTAAGGACCCTGGACGGTGGGGCTGTTGCGACGCAAGGAAAGCGATTGGACTCCCGCGTCCAAACCATGGACTTTTCGCGGGTGAGGGCTGCCCCGTCGTACCTGGCGGGACAGCCCTCACGCGATCGGGCACGGCGGGACGCGGCCGGCCGCGGTGCCCGATCGGGCCTGGGGCGGCACGCCCACGCGCTGATCGCCCGTCAGAGCACCGGCCGGGTGGCCCGCTCCAGCTCGATGAGCACGGAGCGGTAGCGGTGCCCGGTGGCCCGGTCCATCCCGATCTCACACATCCGGTTGGCCGACAGATGGGCGCCGTACTCCCGGGCGGCCACCTCCGCGCCCTCCTTGGCGGTCGCCGAGTCGGTGAGCTCCTTGTGCAGCATGCCGCGGTCGCCGGCGAATCCGCAGCAGCCCGCGTCGTCGGGGATCACGACCTCGTCGGCGCAGGCCTCGGCGACCGTGCGCAGCTGCGCCACGTCGCCCAGGTGTTCCATGGAACAGGTGGGGTGCAGGACGGCGGAGCCGACCGTGCGGAACACGGTCAGCGTCGGGAGCAGTTCCTCGGCGGCCCAGACCAGCGAGTCGACGACGGTCAGCTCGCTGTGCAACTCCCTGTTGTCGTCGGTGAGGTACGGCACCACCTCATGAGCGATGCCCAGGGTGCAGGAGGACGCGTCGACGACCAGGGGCAGCGTGCCGCCCGCGGTCCAGCCCCAGGCGGCCTCCACGATGCGGTTGGCCATCACGGCGTTGGCCGCGAGGTACCCCTTGGAGTGCCAGATGGTCGCGCAGCACGTCCCGCGGACGTCGTCGGGGATCCAGACGGGCCTGCCGGCCCGGGCCGACAGGGAGACCACGGAGTCGGCGAGCGAGAGCGCCCCGGCGTCCTCGGGTCCCGCGAAGATGCGGTTCACGCAGGCCGGGTAGTAGACGGCGTGCGCACCGGCGCGCGACGTGGGAGGCAGTCGACGCGGGGCGGCGCCGGGGATCTCGGGCAGCCACTCCGGCACCAGGTCCGGGCGTACGGCCTTGCGGGCGAGCCGGGTCACGGACTCCAGCAGCCGGTCACCGACCCGGTCGGTCAGGACGTCGGCCGCGGCGACCGCGAGCCGGGCCGAGGCCTCCAACGCCTTGAAGTGCTTCGCGGTGAGCGTGGCGACGCGCTCCTCGCGGGGTGTGTGCCGGTGGTGGCGGAAGTCCTTCATCATCGCGCCGGTGTCGATGCCGACGGGGCAGGCCAGCTTGCAGGTGGAGTCCCCCGCGCAGGTGTCCACGGCGTCGTACCCGTACGCGTCGAGCAGGCCCGTCTGCACGGGGGAGCCGTCCGGCTGGCGCATCATCTCGCGGCGCAGCACGATGCGCTGGCGCGGGGTGGTGGTCAGGTCCTCGCTGGGGCAGGTCGGTTCGCAGAAGCCGCACTCGATGCAGGGGTCGGCGACCGGTTCGACCTTGGGGATCGTCTTGAGGCCGCGCAGATGGGCCTTCGGGTCGCGGTCCAGCACGATCCGCGGGGCCAGCACCCCGTCGGGGTCGATGACCTGCTTCGTACGCCACATCAGCTCCGTCGCCCGGGACCCCCACTCCAGCTCCAGGAACGGCGCGATGTTGCGGCCGGTGGCGTGTTCCGCCTTCAACGACCCGTCGAACCGCTCGACGACCAGGGCGCAGAAGTCGTCCATGAACGCGGCGTACCGCTCGACGTCGGACGGCTTCGCGGCGTCGAAGGAGAGCAGGAAGTGCAGGTTCCCGTGGGCCGCGTGGCCGGCGACCGCGGCGTCGAAGCCGTGCACCTCCTGGAGCTCCAGCAGGGCCTCGCAGGCCTCGGCGAGCCGGGAGGGCGGTACGGCGAAGTCCTCCGTGATGAGCGTCGTACCCGCGGGGCGCGAGCCGCCGACGGCGGTGACGAACGCCTTGCGGGCCTTCCAGTACCCGGCGACGGTGCCGGGGTCCCGGGTGAACCCGTTGGTCACGGAGGGCACCGGCACCACCAGGTCGAGCCCCGCGACGGCCGCCGCCGCCCGCTCGTACGCCGCCAGCGCGGACTCGTCCGGAGCGCGGAACTCCACCAGCAGCGCGGTCGTCCCGGCCGGCAGCCCCGCCCAGTCGGCGGGGACGCCCTGGACACTGACGGAGGCGCGCAGCGTGTTGCCGTCCATCAGCTCCACGGCTACGGCACCCGCCTCGTTGAACCGGGGGACGGCCGCCGCCGCCGCGGGCAGCGACGGGAAGAACAGCAGCGCGGAGGAGACGTACCGGTCCAGGGGCAGGGTGTCGAAGACCACCTCGGAGATGAACCCGAAGGTGCCCTGGGAACCGACCATCAGACCCCGCAGGATCTGGACGGGCGTGGCACCGTCCAGGAACGCGTCGAGGCGGTATCCGTTGGTGTTCTTGATCTCGTACTTGGCGCGGATCCGGGCGGTCAGCGCCTTGTCCCGCTCGATCTCGGACTTGAGGGCCAGCAGCCCGTCGCAGAGATCCGGCTCCGCCCGCCGCAGCAGGCCGTCGGCGTCCGGGTCACCCGTGTCGACCACCGTGCCGCTCGGCAGGACGAAGGTCAGCGAGGCGACCGTGCGGTAGGAGTTGCGGGTCGTCCCGGCGGCCATCCCCGAGGCGTTGTTCGCGACGACACCGCCGACGGTGCAGGCGATCGCGCTGGCCGGGTCGGGGCCGAGCAGCCGACCGTGCCGGGCGAGGGCGGCGTTGGCCCGCATGACGGTCGTCCCGGGGCGGATGCGGGCCCGGGTGCCGCCGTCCAGCACCTCGATCCCGGTCCAGTGGCGGCGTACGTCCACGAGGATGTCCTCGCCCTGCGCCTGGCCGTTGAGGCTGGTGCCGGCGGCCCGGAAGACCACGTTGCGGCCGTGTCCGTGGGCGTAGGAGAGGACCGCCGAGACGTCGTCGATGTCCTCCGGGACCACCACGACCTGGGGCAGGAAGCGGTAGGGGCTGGCGTCGGAGGCGTACCGCACGAGGTCGGAGATCTTCCACAGCACCTTCTCCGGACCGAGCAGGGCCGCCAGACCCTCCCGCAGGGGAGCGGGGGTGCCCGGCGCCTGGCGGGCGGGCACCCGGTCGGGCGCGGGCTCCCGCGCCGTGTCCGGGCGGAGGGCTTCGGGCTTCGGCTCGAACAGCGGCATCTCGTGATCCCTCGACGACGGGGTGCGGCGGCCGCACCGTGTGCCTCAGCGGTGGTGGCGCTCCGGCATCCCGTCGACCAGAGCGGTCAGCAGCCCGCCGAGCACCTCACGCTGTTCGGCGGTCAACGGAGCCAGGATCTCCTGCGCGGCGGCCCTGCGCGCGTCGCGCAGGGAGCGCAGCACCGCACGGCCCTCCTCGGTGATCTCGATGCGGACCACCCGACGGTTGGTCGGATCCGGGGCGCGGCGGACGCGGCCGCTCGCCTCCAGACCGTCCACCAGGGTGGTCACCGCGCGCGGCACGACGTCGAGCCGAAGGGCCAGATCGGCCATCCGGGGCGGCTCGTCGTAGTGCGCGACGGTGCGCAGCAGCCGGAACTGGGCCGGTGTGATGCCTATCGGCTCCAGCTGCCTGCTCTGGATGCGCTGGAGCCGGCGCGTGAGCCGCAGCAACTGCTCGGCCAGGAGGCCGTCGGAGTCGGGGGAGTCCATGGGGGAACAATAACAGGACCTTGTTCATTGTGAGTACAGGTAACAATGAGCTATCCTCTCGAAGAGGCCGGCTCCCTGTCCTTCCTGATCCCGTTTCCGCCCGCCTCGTCCCGGTCGAAGGAGCCCATGAAACCCGACGAACCTCTGTGGACACCCCCCGCGCGGGACGGCGGCCAGCCGCCCGCCGAGCTGCGCCGCATCTTCCGCCTCTTCCGCCCCTACCGCGGCAGGCTCGCCCTGGTGGGGCTGCTGGTCGGCGCCTCCTCGCTGGTGTCCGTCGCCTCCCCGTTCCTGCTCCGCGAGATCCTGGACACCGCGATCCCGCAGGGGCGCACGGGGCTGCTCACGCTGCTCGCGCTCGGTATGGTCCTCACGGCCGTGACCAACAGCGTGTTCGGCGTGCTGCAGACCCTGATCTCCACGACGGTCGGCCAGCGGGTCATGCACGACCTGCGCACCGCCGTCTACACCCAGCTCCAGCGCATGCCGCTCGCCTTCTTCACCAGGACCCGCACCGGTGAGGTCCAGTCCCGCATCGCCAACGACATCGGCGGGATGCAGGCGACGGTCACCTCGACCGCGACCTCGCTGGTCTCCAACCTCACCGCGGTCATCGCCACCGTGGTCGCCATGCTCGCGCTGGACTGGCGGCTCACCGTCGTCTCGCTGCTCCTGCTGCCCGTCTTCGTGTGGATCAGCCGCCGCGTCGGCCAGGAGCGCAAGAAGATCACCACCCAGCGCCAGAAGCAGATGGCCGCGATGGCGGCCACGGTCACCGAGTCGCTCTCGGTCAGCGGCATCCTGCTCGGCCGCACCATGGGCCGCTCGGACTCGCTCACCAAGGCGTTCGCCGAGGAGTCGGAGCGGCTGGTCGACCTGGAGGTGCGTTCCAGCATGGCGGGCCGCTGGCGCATGTCCACCATCGGCATCGTCATGGCGGCCATGCCCGCCGTCATCTACTGGGCGGCCGGCCTCACCCTCCGCTCCGGCGTGACATCGGTCTCCCTCGGCACCCTGGTCGCCTTCGTCTCGCTCCAGCAGGGCCTCTTCCGCCCGGCCGTGAGCCTGCTCTCCACCGGCGTGCAGATGCAGACGTCCCTCGCCCTCTTCCAGCGGATCTTCGAGTACCTCGATCTCGACGTGGACATCACCGAGCCCGAGAAGCCCGTCCGGCTGGAGAAGGTCCGCGGTGAGATCGCCTTCGAGGACGTCACCTTCAGCTACGACGGGCAGTCCGCTCCGACCCTGAGCGGCATCGACGTGACCGTGCCGGCCGGACACAGCCTGGCGGTCGTCGGGCCCACCGGTTCCGGGAAGTCCACGCTGAGCTATCTGGTGCCGCGGCTGTACGACGTCACCGGCGGCCGGGTCACCCTCGACGGCGTCGACGTCCGGGACCTGGACTTCGACACCCTGGCCCGGGCCGTCGGTGTGGTCTCCCAGGAGACCTACCTCTTCCACGCCTCCGTCGCGGAGAACCTCCGCTTCGCCAAGCCGGACGCCACCTCCGAGGAGATCGAGGCCGCGGCGCGCGCCGCCCAGATCCACGAGCACATCGCGTCCCTGCCCGACGGCTACGACACCCTGGTCGGCGAACGCGGTCACCGCTTCTCGGGCGGCGAGAAGCAGCGGCTGGCCATCGCCCGCACCATCCTGCGGGACCCGCCCGTCCTCATCCTCGACGAGGCGACCAGCGCCCTCGACACCCGTACGGAACACGCCGTGCAGCAGGCGATCGACGCGCTGTCGGCGGGCCGCACCACCCTGACCATCGCCCACCGCCTCTCCACCGTCCGCGACGCCGACCAGATCGTCGTCCTGGACGGCGGCCGCGCCGCCGAGCGCGGCACCCACGAGGAACTCGTCGAACAGGACGGCCGGTACGCCGCGCTGCTCCGCCGCGACGGCAGCACGGCCCCCGCCCCGGCCCCCGCGGTCACCTGACGGCGCGGCCCCACCCCATGGGGCCGTGACCGCATCCGCGAGTGCGTGGAGGCCGGTTGCCGGGTGCCGGGTGTGGAGGGTGCCGGGCGTCGGCAGCCGGCGGGCCCGGCAGGACCGCACGCGGCCGTCGCCGTACGCCCCGCTCGTCCTACGACCGGTTCAGGCGGGCACGCGGTCCAGCAGCCGCCCGACCGAACGGATCGCGGCGCGCCCCGCCCGGTTGGCGCCGACCGTGCTGGCGGACGGCCCGTACCCGACCAGGTGCACCCGTGGGTCCCGTACGGCCCGGGTGTCCTCGACGCGGATGCCGCCCCCGGGCTCGCGGAGCCTCAGCGGCGCCAGATGGTCGACCGCGGGCCGGAAACCGGTCGCCCACAGGATCACGTCGGCCTCGGCCGTACGGCCGTCGGCCCACGCCACCCCGTCCTTCGTGATCCGCTCGAACATGGGGAGCCGGTCGAGCACGCCCTGCTCGCGGGCGCGCCGGACGGTGTCGTTCAGCGGAAGCCCGGTCACGCTCACCACGCTCTGCGGCGGCAGCCCGCGCCGTACCCGCTCCTCCACCATCGCGACGGCGGCCCGCCCCTGTTCCTGGCCGAACGGCCCCTCGTGGAACACCGGGGGCCGGCGGGTCACCCAGTACGTCGCGGCCGCCACCTCCGCGATCTCCATCAGATGCTGGGTACCCGAGGCGCCACCGCCGACCACGACCACCCGCAGACCGGCGAACTCCTCCGGCCCTGGATAGTCCGCGGTGTGCAGCTGCCGCCCCCGGAAGGTCTCCTGGCCCGGGTAGCGCGGCCAGAACGGCCGGTCCCAGGTGCCCGTCGCGTTGATCAGCGCGCGCGGGGCGTACGCACCCTCCAAGGTCTCGACGAGCAGCCGCCCGCCCTCGCCCTGGCGCACGGCGCTCACCTCGACCGGCCGGTGCACCCGCAGTCCGAATCGGCGTTCGTACGCCGCGAAGTAGGCACCGATGACCTCGGACGAGGGGCGGCTGTCATCGGCGTCCGTCAGCTCCATGCCGGGCAGGGAGTGCATGCCGTGCACCTTGCCGTACGTCAGTGAGGGCCACCGGAACTGCCAGGCGCCGCCCGGCCGGGGGGCGTGGTCGAGGACGACGAAGTCGCGGTCCGGCTCGGATCCGGCGCGCCGCAGGTGATACGCGGCGGACAGCCCCGCCTGCCCCGCGCCGATCACGACCACGTCCAGCTCACGCGCCCCAAAGTTGTTCACTCTTCTACCAACTCTGTCCTGCGCCCGGATCTTCCCGGCGGCCCGGCCCCGCCGGAGCCACGCCCGGACAGGCGGTGGAGCCAGAATGGGGCCATGTCTGATTCCTTCGCCACGCACCTGCTGAGCCTCACGACCGGACGGACCGAGACGGTCACCGACCTGACGGGCGACTGCGAACAGTTCCTCACCCGAGCCGCCGAGGGCAGGGACGGCCTGCTCAACATCTTCGTCCCGCACGCGACCGCGGGGATCGCGATCCTGGAGACCGGCGCCGGCAGCGACGACGACCTCCTCGCGGCGCTGAAGGACCTGCTCCCCGCCGACGACCGCTGGCGCCACCGCCACGGCCACCCTGGCCACGGCCGCGACCACGTCCTGCCTGCCCTGGTACCGCCGCACGCCACGCTGCCGGTGATCGGGGGGCGGCTGGAACTGGGGACGTGGCAGTCGGTCTGCCTGGTCGACACGAACGTCGACAACGCGGAGCGGCAGGTGCGGTTGTCGTTCCTCGGGTAGCTCCGGGGGCGGTCGCTACTTCCCGGGTGATGTCCGGCCGTACCGAGTGAGAGCCCGCCCGGCTCTGACCGTGGTCGCGCGAGCGGTCCTGGATGCCGATGCCACGGGTGCGAGGAAACGGGCCCGAGTGGTCGGTGGCGAGGTCCGACTCGCATGCGGTGGTGTCACCGGTCGAGGTGGCGGCGCCGTGCCCGCTCAGGCTCCGTGCTGATCTGAACGACCTCGTCGGCAAGGGCCAGTCGGAGCGGCGATTCGTGTTCCGCAAGGGAACCTCTACCGGCTTTCTCGCGCCGGTGAACTGGAGGCGCAGCGGCTCTTGCACCTACGACGCGGCTCCGAAGGGCGCCGGCAACATGCCCGCGACGACCTGACATCCGCAGCTTCCCGCGCCTCCTACAGCCCCACCATCGGTCTCGAAGCTTTCCTCGAGATGCCGCAGTCGCAGGTATACGGCGACTCCTTGACCCTCGACGGGGTGCTGGAGTCTCTTGCACGGCACTCCACCGACGGTTTCGCGCAGCTCCTGCACGAAACCGGCCGCAGCCTCCTTTCCTGACCGGGAGGAGGCGGGTCCCCCTTAAGAAGCCGTTGTCTCACCGACCTTGCCGGGCGCCAGTTCGAGAGCAGTGACTCGGTCGCGTGACCTTCGGATCCGGCAGGCATGAAGGCGGGGCCACCTGTCCAGTTCGGAATTGTCGAAGTCCGAACGACCTGAACAGGAGGCCCTTGTGTCGCGGCCTCGTGGGTCCGTGCCGGTGCAAGCCAACTCGGTTGCCCGGTGTGGGCCGACGGCGGCTACACAGGCCGCCTGGTCATCTGGACAAAGGAAGAACTCCAGCTCACCGTGCAGATCGTCACACGCTCGGACGACGTATCGGGGTTCATGGTGCTGCCGAGGCGCTGGTGCGTGGAGCGGACGTGCGCGTGGTTGTTCCGCTCGCGCCGGCTGGTACGCGACTACGAGACGCTGCCCACCGTCCACGAGTGGATGGTCATGTGGTCGATGACCATGCTCATGAGCCGCAGGCCGGCCCATCGGCGAGCGTGAACCGGCGCAGGGCCGATACGTTGTCGCGTTGACCGAGCAGATCATGGCTGATCAGGTTGGTCTGCACCGAGCAGAGACGAGGTGTGGCCGGTACGCCTGCGGTCACACCTCCAGATACTCCTTTTCGAGCCAACGGCACACGAACGCGGCCACCTCGGCGGCCGACATACCGCTCGTCTCGACGACCAGGTCGGGTTTGGTGGCCTGCTTGGGCAGGCTGTTCTGATGCAGTGAAAGGCCGACCGGATGAGAGTGGCGGCGCTGCCGGTCAGCCAGCGGCTCGTCGTCGACCGCGAGCTCGATGAAGGCGACCCGGGCCAGCCCCCGTGCACGCAAGTCCAGGAGTCGGCCTTCGAGGTCTGTGTTGACGACGGGCTCGAACGCCTGACCGTCGACGATCACACCGACGCCGGCGCTGAGAATTCCCACGATCCCCGCGTTCATCGCGTGGAGCATGGCAATGGCGTCGACACCGTTGTTGATCCGGCGCGCTCCAGGCATGGACGGAACATCCTGGTAGGTGAAACCGCGTTCAGCGCATCGGGCATCTGCAACGCCACCGGCCCATTGTCCGGGAACCATTTGGTAAAGCTCGTCCACTCCGAAGCGCAGCAGGGGCTCACGGGCGTGCTCCTGGATGGCGCCCGCCAACGTCGACTTCCCGGCGGCGGAAGGCCCGGTGATCACGACGCACAGTGGGGGCTTGCCGTCCATGGAGAACTTCCCTTGTCTCAATGCTCATGAGCCGCGGGATGGCCCGTCGGCGAGGGTGAACCGGCCAGGGGTCAGCTCGGTTGCCCAGCCGCGGTCCACAAGGCGCTTCATCTTCGACCGTACCCCTTCCACACCGGCCGGCCCCGGCGTCAGCCCGAGTACGCCGGCGATCTCCTGGCACGTCATCACCGCCGTCCTCCTTCGTGCGGCGTTCCGCCAGGGCGGCAAGGATTCGCTGGTGGTCCACTGCAAGCACATCCGCGGTCGGCGCGGGCCGCCACACCGGCACGATTGCACCCGCCGGCGCGGCCCTCAGCGCGGGCGTCCCGACGGACGGAACCTCGGTCGCCGCCACTGGCTCCGGCACACACGAGTTCTCGACCGAGACGGGACCGACTGCTCCCGTCTCAGAGCGCCGGGGCGCGGACAAGTCCTCGTCCACGCGCTGCTGGGCGATCAGCCATTCCTGCCACCGTCTCCGCCTGGGCGAGCTCGGCCAGTACTCGGTCCGCTTCCTCCCGCGATCCCTCCACGCGCACGCGCGCGGCCGGCTCGCGGCCCTCCAACAACCTTACGACCGACGCCATCAGGCACCTCACCGACGAGAGAGAACGATAGGCTGAGTCAGCCTCGCCGGCCCCGACGTCATGCCTGACCTGGGGAACACGTCCATCAAGCTCGGTACGACAACGCCTTCTCACACCAACTACGCGGCATCAGCGAGAAGATGCTCGCCCAGACCCTGCGGGCGCTTGTCCAGGACGGCCTGGTCCGGCCGGAGGTCGAGCCGACGGCGCCGCCTCAGGTCACCTATGGGCTGACCGAGTTCGGCAGGGACGCCGGCGAGCCGCTGGCGGAGCTTTTCGACCGGATCACACGGCGGCTGTCGCCGGGCGGCGCGCAAGAGCGTGGGAGCGGGCCGGCGCACATCCGCGACGCGATGGGCGACCTGCTGAGCCGGCATGCGCCCGGCCGGCTCGAGACGTGATGCCGTGTCACTCCGCACTGCCTCGGAGTGACGTCGGGCCGTCTGCGCCCGCTTCGTCAGGGGGCGGTCGCACCTTCGGTGTCACTGGCGTCAGACGAGACGCGACTGCTGCCGCAGCGGGCTGCTTGCCTTGTGCAGACTCCTGAGCGCCTGCCCGTAGGAGGCGATGAGCGAGGTCTGGAGGTAGGCCACGCCCAGCTCGTCGCAGTAACGGTGCACGAGGAGCTGTGCCTTGCGCAGATTCGGCGAGGGCATGCTCGGGAACAGGTGGTGCTCGATCTGGTAGTTCAGTCCGCCCAGCACCACGTCCGTGAACCAGTTTCCGCGTACATTGCGGGAAGTGAGGACCTGCCTGCGCAGGAAGTCGGGCCGGTCGCCGCCGGTGAGCGTGGGCATTCCCTTGTGGTTCGGGGCGAAGATGGCTCCCAGGTAGACCCCGAACAGGCACTGGTGCACGACGAGGAACACCACGGCCTTCCCCGGGGACAGCACGAGGAACAGCGCGCCGAGATACAGGACGAAGTGAGCGACGAGCAGAGTTCCTTCGATCCGGCGCTGCTTGAGGCTGCGGTCCGCCAGCGCTCGCATCCCCGAGACGTGCAGGTTGAAGCCCTCCAGCGTCAGCAGCGGGAAGAACAGATACGCCTGTACCTTGCCGAGCATGCGGGGCAGGCCGGTCGCCTTGCGGGCCTGGGCCTGACTCCAGACCAGGATGTCGGGCGCCACGTCCGGGTCGAGCTCTTCGTGGTTGGGGTTCGCGTGGTGGCGGGAGTGCTTGTCCTGCCACCAGCCGTACCCCATGCCGATCCCCATGTTGGCGGCGAGCCGCCCGATCAGCGCGCTCGAACGGCTACGTCGGAACACCTGACGGTGACCGACGTCGTGCGCGACGAGTGCGACCTGCCCGAAGACCGCAGCGAGGAACACCGCGGGGAGCAGCGTCCACCAGCTGTCGCCGACCGTCACGAAGGCCAGCCAGCCGACCGCGTAGGCCGCGGTCACCAGCGCCATGCGCACGCCGTAGTAGAAGGGGCGACGCCGCAGCAGCCCGGCATCCTTGATCTGCTTGGAGAGACGCGAGAAGTCACTGCCCGCGCGTCGTTCCCGAACCGGTGCGGTGTCGCTCGCGTATCGCGTCGTGTCTGTGGTCATCGTCGGTCCTGTCGTTCGCGAACGGAGCGGGGACGGACGGTCGTCGAAGGAGGACGAGTGGTCGGCATGATGCCTCGTTTTCCGGCGCCGGCCCGCGCGCGGACGACGTCACAACGGCACGCCGTACACGGAGTCGGGTCGGGGCGGTAGGGGGATTGCATCTGCGACGCCGCCGTGGCGAGGCGTCCAACAGATCGGTTCCACACTGTGCCGGCACAGCACTGGCATTCAGCGCGCGTCACAAAGTCGGCGCGGACGCCAGTACTTCCCCCAAGGTCCGGGAAGAGCAGCCATGCGCCGGGGCGTCCTGACTTTAGGGTACACAAGGCGATGTAGGGACCGAGTGTGGCCGGAATCGGGCCACGCCCCTGCCGGGCAACGTGGCAACGAAGAGGTGAGGGCTCCGGTACGGGCGCCCTGCTGCCACCTCCCCAGCGGCAGGGCGACCTGCTGCTCCGGCCGTACGCTCCTTCGGTCCCCGACCCGGCTCCGGCGGCCGGGGTGCACCTTGAGGCACGGGCATTGCCGTAGCGTGACCGCCTGCCGCATGGAATGCCCATGTGTCCGGTCGGCCCGTACGAGCCGTTCCGGTGGCGAGCGATGGGACCGTGATGAGTGAACTGACGAAGCCCGTGATCGTGGTTCCGGAGGGTGTCACGACCACCGAGTTGACGATCCGGGACCTCGTGGTCGGGGAGGGGGCCGAGGCGCAGCCGGGCAACGTGGTCCAGGTTCACTACGTAGGGGTCACGCTCGCGTCCGGGAAGGAGTTCGACTCCTCCTGGGAGCGGGACCGGCCGTTCAAGTTCGCCGTGGGCGGTGGCAAGGTCATCAAGGGCTGGGACCGGGGGGTAAGGGGCATGAGGGTCGGCGGCCGACGCGAGATCATCGTTCCCCCGCGTCTCGGATACGGCAGGCAGTCACCCTCCCCGTTGATCCCGGCGGGCTCGACGCTGCTCTTCGTCGTGGACCTGCTCACGGTGGTGGGCCCGCCGGAGCGAGGCTCGGTTTGACCGGCCGGTCCCGGATCCCGGCACGTGAGGTACAGCAGGCGATGCCCGGTGTTCACCAGGCGGGCGGTGGCGGTGAACAGCCGGAGCCGGAACCGCTCGGGCCCCAGCGGCGGGCAGCACCGGTGAGGGCAAGCGGTGAGACCAGGCTTCTGCGGACCACTCTGCGTCGCGCCGTCGGAGCGCGCTCGAACTCAGCGGCGTCCGACATCCCCGCCGGACCCGTTCTCCGGGCGGACGGTGCTACGTTGCGGACAGCCCTTGGTCGGCAGGCCGCAAGTCGGGCCGGTCCCTGAGCTGCCTGCGGGAGTTGATGCCCAGCTTCCGGTAGATGTTGCGCAGGTGGGTGTCCACGGTCCGTGGGCTGAGGAACAGCCGGGCGGCCACCTCTTTCGACGTCGCGCCGGTGGCGACCAGCCGCGCTATGTGCAGCTCCTGCATGGTCAGCTGGTCGCGGGCGTGACCGGTGCGGCTGCGCGCCGTCTCGCCCGTGGCGCGCAGTTCGTCGGCCGCGCGCCGGCCGAACGCCTCGAGCCCGGCGCCGGAGAACAGCTCGTGCGCGGTGCGCAGGTGCGGCCGGCAGTCCTGCCTCCGGCCCTGCCGCCGCAGCCATTCCCCGTACAGGAGGTGGGCCCTGGCCCGGTACGGGAGCATCGGTGTGTCGGTGAGGTGGGCGACCGCTTCCCGGTAGTCGTTCTCCTCTCCCGTCACCAGCGCTCGCGCGTAGGCGGCGATCCCCAGGCCCGAGGGGGTTCCGCAGGCCTCGGTGCGCTCGGTCAGCGACTCCAGCGCGGCGACGGCGGTGGCGTGTTCGCCGCACCGTACGGCGGCCTCCACCAGCTCCGGCAAGGCGAACCCCGCGGTGAAGAGTTCCCCGTCCGCGGTGGCACGGCGTGCGGCGGCCAGCGCCTCCTGGTAGTCGGCCAGGCCGTTGTTGAGCACGGCGCTCGCCCAGTGGACGTTGGACACCACCTGCCCCGTGGCGGTGGCCGTCGTCATGACGGCTTCGAACAGCGCGGACGCCTCCTCGCGGCGTCCGCGCATCGCGGCCAACTGCAGCCGGTGGTAGATGATCGGAGGCGCACCGGTCGCGTCGGCGATCGCCTCCTCCTCGGCGATCGCGGCCATGGCTCCGTCGAGGTCGCCGGTGAGCGCGGCGGCGGAGGCGGCCTGCGCGAGACCGAGCCGCAGGACGAGCGGCGATCCCGACTCACGGCCGGATTTCAGGAGCCACTCGATGACCCGCGTATGGGTGTCCGGGTCCCACAGCTCGGCCGCGAGGATGATCCCGAGCGCGGGGTGCCGGGTCCAGAGGGGACCCTCCGCCCCGTCGAGGGCCTCCTTGATCAGGGGTACGGCTGCCCGGTGCCCGTTCGTGGTCAGGATGTCCAGCGCGTCCAGGATGTCCGGTGGGTGCGGCGGCGCGGATCCCGCCTCGGCGAGGACCGCGTCCATGACACCGTTCGCGCGTCCCACGAGCAGACTCGACTCGAGGGCTTCCAGGTAGCTCTCCCGGGAGCGCTCGGGATCCAGGGGCGCGAGCCGCCGCGCGGCACGCAGCATCCATGCCGGGCCCTCGCTGTCGTCGACCCGGACCAGGGCGATCCGGCCCCGCAGCAGGTCGGTCTCCGCCTGCTGGAGCTCGTCGAGCCCCGCGCTCTCGGCTGTCCTGAGCAGCGTGGCCGCCTTGTCGGTGGCACCCGCGTCGAGGTGGGCGCGCGTGGCAGCGAGGGTCCGTTCGATCCGCTGTGCGGCGTCGAGCGACAACTCCGCGGCGCGTTCGAGGAAGGCGGCCGTGGCCACCGCACCACCACGCGCCTGTGCCCGGGACGCCGAGCGCTCCAGCTCGGCGGCGACGTCCTCGTCGGGGGCGGCGGCGGCCTGGGCGCGATGCCACGCGCGCCGGTCGGGGTCGGCGACCGGGTCGGTGACGTCGGCGAGCACGCGATGGGCCAGCAGCCGTTCGCCCGCCGCGGCGGCGTCGTACGCCGCGGCCCTGGCCAAGGGGTGGTAGAAGCGCACCCGGGTGCCGAACTCGACCAGTCCGGTCGCGGTGGCGGCCGCACCGGCGGCCGGCAGGTCGATGTCCAGACGACGCGCGGCGGGCCAGAGCAGCCCGGGGTCGCCGGTCGGGTCGGCGCCGGCGATGGTGAGCAGGAGCCGCGCCTGCGCGGGCAGGCCGGAGAGCGTGGCCCTGAATTGCTGTCCGACCCGGGTCGGTACCGGGGTGAGTCGCGGCGGGGCGAACCCACCGGCTCTGGGCAGGGCGAGCAGGGCCAGGGGATTGCCCCGCGCCTCGGCCACGAGCCGGTCACGCACCTGTTCGTCGAGCGTCTCGTGGCTCTGCGCGGCGAGCAGCGCCCGTGCGTCGGCGTCGCTCAGCCCGCCGACGCCCAGGCTCGGCAGGACGTCCAGTTCGCCTGCCTCGTACGGCAGCCGGACGGCCAGCACCATGGCGACCGACTCGGCGGAGACGCGCCGGGCGAGGAACGCCAGTGCCTTCGACGAGGCCGCGTCGAGCCAGTGCGCGTCGTCGACCACACAGAGCACCGGGCGCTCCTGGCCCGCTGCGTTCAGCAGCCCCAGGGTCGCCAGGCCCACCCGGAACACGTCCGGTGTCCCGGACGCCAGGTCGAAGGCGACCCGGAGCGCCCGGCGGTGTTCGGCGGGCAGCCCGGTCAGATGCCCCAGCACCGGAAGGCAGAGCTGGTGCAGTGCGGCGAACGGCAGCTCCGCCTCGAGCTCGGACCCACCCGCGCGGAGTACACGGAATCCGGACGCGGCCTCTTCCACATGCTCCAGCAGCGTGCTCTTGCCGATCCCCGCCTCACCACGCAGGACCAGAGCGCCGCCCCGGCCCGTCCGTGCCGCCCCGATCAGCTCGCGGAGGCGCCGTGTCTCCAACTGCCTGCCGAGCAGGGGACCGTGAGGAGGAGCCGACGTTCGCACAGCGCGTAGGCTACAGCGCGCAGGTCATCGCCCCGGCCCGAGGGCACCGAGTCGGCCGCGGGGTCGTCGAGCCGTCCCAGGGCCGTCCGGACGGCCCGGGGCGTCGTCGGCTCCGCCGTACAGGGCGGCGCGGTACGGCCGTCAGTTCGCCGGGGCCTCGACTTCGGCCTTCAGCGCCTGGAGCCAGACCTCCAGCCCTCCGCCCAGCATGTCGGCGACGGCGTCACGGTCGGCGCCTTGCAGCGAGTCCAACAGCGGGGCGTCCCAGGACTCCTGGGTGTGTACGTGGGTGCCCTTGTCGGTCTTGGTGAAGATCCAGAGGTGTGTTCCCTTGTCGATGGTGATCGCCTTGCCCTTCGCGGGCCCTTCCCAGATCACGCACCTGCCGGACTCCACGTGCTTGACGCCCGACGTGATCGTCAGGGTGTCCGCCGGAGCGAATTCCGACGCGGGGACGGGCGTGGTCCACCGGAACCGGGACGTGGAGGAGAAGGCGCCGGAGTCGAGGCGTTCGACGGTCAGGACCGCGTCCTGCCACTCCTTCCACCTCACGACGTCGGTGTGCACGTCCCAGACCTGTTCGGCGGGAGCGTCGATGTCGATGTCGGCAGAGCGGGTGACGGCCGCCCCGGAGTCCGTGCTCCTCCCGCCGCACCGGTCGTCCTGGGCCTGTCCGGCCGCCCCGGTGGCGGAAGCGGCGGGGGTCCTGGCGTCCTGGGTCCCTGGCCCGGAGTCGCCGGAGGCGCAACCGCGGAGGGCGATGGACAGGGCCACGGCCGCGGCGACCGTCGCGGCGGCCTTCCTGGCGGGGTGACGCGGGGAGGCGGAGATGTGCATGGAGATCCTTGTCTCTCGTCGTGGTGGAGATGCCGGAGGGCGGCGGAGATGCCGAGTGGCGGTGGAGGTGCCGGAGAGGCGGTGGAGATGTCAGGAGTGGTGGTGTGACCGCGGCACCGCGCCGACCTTCTCGCCCTCGCCCAGGACGACGAACTGGCCCATCATTCCGTCGTCCTCGTGCCGCAAGAGGTGGCAGTGGTACATGTACGGGGTGTTCGGGTCGGTGTGGCCGTGGAAGCGCATCGCCAGCCGGTAGTGCTTTCCCTGTGCCAGCAGGACGGTGTCCTTCCAGCCGCGCAGGTGTGGTTCCGGCTTCCCGCCGTCGACCGCCAGCACCTGGAACCGCACGTCGTGGACGTGGAAGTTGTGCAGGAACCCGTTGTCGTTGACCACGTCCCACACCTCGACGGTGCCCTCGCGGACACCGAAGTCGATGCGGTCCATCGCCATCGACCGGCTGTTGATCCGGTCCGAGGCGAGTACGAAGGAGCGTTCTCGCGCGACCTCTTCGCCGGCGAGGTCCGGCGCGATTCCGAGCGAGGCAGGTATGCCGGCGCCGTCGGACAGGGTGGCCGCGGCCCGGAACTGGCAGATGTCGAGACGGTCGTCGAAGCCGTCGACCCGTCCCAGGGTGCCGCCGTACTCGGACGGGTAGGAGCGCAGTTCGACCCGTTCTCCCGGCTTGAAGGCGACCACGATCTCGGCGCGTTCCCCCGGTGAGAGGTACAGGCGCTCGGTGTTCCACGGTCTGGCGAGCAGACCGCCGTCGGTGGCCACGAGCGAGAACGTCCGGTCGTCGGAGAACCCGAAGTGGTACAGGCGGGCGTTGGAGCCGTTGAGGAGCCGCAGCCGTACGAGCTCGGTCGTGACGTCGACGTACGGGCCGATCGTGCCGTTGACGAGCACCTCGTCGCCGATCACGCCCAGCGAGCCGCCCAGCGGCACCCGCTCCCGGAACTGGTTGTCCCCGTCGAACGCACGGTCCTGAACGACCATCGGGAGGTCGTCGACGCCGTACTCGGACGGCAGCGTCGACGCCTCGGAGTCCTCGTCGTCGACGATGAACAGTCCGGCCAGGCCCCGGTACATGTGGTCGGCGGTCGAGCCGTGTACGTGCGGGTGGTACCAGAGCGACGCGGCGGGCTGATCGATCGTCCACCCTGGTCGCCAGGTCTCTCCGGCCGCGACGGTCTGGTGCGGTCCGCCGTCCATGGCCGCGGGCAGGTGCATCCCGTGCCAGTGGATCGAGGTCTCCCGGTCCAGGCCGTTGTGCACGGCGAACTCGACCCGCTCGCCGCGCCGTGCGCGGATCGTCGGACCGAGGTAGGTACCGTTCACGCCCCAGGTGCGGGTGGCCGACCCGGCCTTGAACCGGGTCCTGCCCGACCGGATGCCGAGCGTGAGGACCCGGGTACCCGTGGAGTCGACCGTCGACTCCGCCAGCGGCGGGACCGACAGGGCCGTGTCGAAGGTGACCTCGCCGACCGTGTCCTGCTTCGCGGCGGCGTAGTAGACACCGTAGCCACCGCCGGTGAGGACGGCCGCGCCCCCGATGCCGAAGCCGAGTGCCTTCAGCGCTGTGCGTCGTTTCATAGGGACACCGTCCCGGCGCGGACGGATCCTTCGCGTCGGCATGAATTACGTAGACCCAGGGGTCCCGCGTGTACGCAGGGCAGCGGGGCCGGTCGCGACCGAGCGGACGCCCGCGCGCCTCGGGCAGCGCGGTGCGCGCCCACGTACGTACGTAGTTCTTGCCGACGCGAAGGATCCCCCGTCGCGGGATGCTCTTCCGGTCCGGCGTCCAGCGCCTCGGCGGCCGTGGCCGCGTTCGGTGGGTTCGCCGTCGCCGCACCGCTGCCGGACGCCGGACGCCTCCTCATCCCGCTGTCCGTGTTCACCCCGACGAACGAAGGGGACCGATGTCCTCCCATCCGGTGCTTCCCGTCCTGGACCACCTGGCACGCGTGATCGGCGCGACGACTCCCCGGCAGGACACGGCGCCCACGCCCTGTACCGGTCTCGACGTGGCCTCGCTGCGCCGGCATCTGCTCGGCGGAATCGGGTACTTCACCATCGTCCTGGCCGACCCCGACGGCGACCGGCGGCCGGACCCGCGGGCCTACACCGGTCCCGACGGGCCCGAGGTCCTGGTCGCGGCGATCCGGGAACTCTCGGCGGCCGTGCGTGCCGCCCTGGCCGACGGCATCGAAACGGCTTCCGTGCGGGTGCCCGCGCTGGGCGGCACGTTCCCCGGTGACCGCGTGCTGAGCATGCTGGTGGCCGAAGCCGTGGTGCACGGCTGGGACATCGCCCGCGCCACCGGTCAGGAATGGCAGCCCGATCCCGCGGCGTCGGAGCGGGCACACGCGCTGCTCGCCGACCGGATCGAACCGGAGTACCGGGGCGGCGCCGGCATGCCGTTCGCCCCCGAGGTGCCGGTGAGTCAGGACGCCCCGGCGCTGGACCGGTTGCTGGGCTTCGCCGGCCGATCACCGCACTGGACGCCCACGCCCGTCACCGAGGGCGGATGACCGAGGCCGGGCGCGACCGGTCCGTGCGGGCCTTCGGCCTTCCCCGCTCTCCCTTCCGCCCGGCACCAGCACACCGGTCGCCGCCGCCTTCGCTCCACCCGCCTCCTGGAGGCCCGTTGTCCCCCGTACCCACCAGCGGCACACCCACCAGTGACGTCGATCCGTACACCGAATCGGCGCGCATCGACCCGTACGACGTCTACGCCGAGCTGCGGGCTCTCGGGCCCGTGGTGTACCTGTCCCGCCACGGGCTCCACGCGTTGCCCCGCTACGACGAGGTGCGGGCCGCCCTGATGGACTGGCAGACGTTCTCCTCGGCGCGGGGGGTGTTCGTGGATCCGGAGGTGAACGCCCGACTGGAGGGGATCACGCTCTGCAGTGATCCGCCCGAGCACACGGCGATGCGCTCGGTGCTGGGGCGGCCGCCGCGGCCGGATCGGATGCGTGAGGTGACCCCGCGGAGCGAGGCCGAGGCCGACCGGGTCGTCGAGCGGCTGGTCGGCAGGGGCCGGTTCGAGGTCGTCACCGAACTGGCGGAGTACCTGCCCATGACCGTGGTGTCGGATCTGGTCGGGCTCCCCGATCACGGGCGGGAGAAGATGCTGGAGTGGGCCGAGGCCATCTGGAACACCCAAGGACCCGCGGACGACCGGGCGGCCGCGGCGGGACCCGCCGTCGAGGAGTTCATGGCATTCGCCGTGCATGACGCCGTGCCCGGGAAGATCGACCCCGACGGCTGGGCCGCACAGCTCTACGAGGCCGCCGACCGTGGCGAGATCCCGCACGCGAAGTGCCCGGCGAGGATGCTCGACTACGTCACTCCCAGCCTGGACACGACGATTCTCGCGATCACCAACGCGGTCGCGTTGTCCGCCGAGAACCCGGACCAGTGGGATCTGCTGCGCGCCGACCGCTCGTTGATCCCGCACGCGATCAACGAGTCGCTGCGTCTGGAGACCCCGGCGCCCCAGTTCGGCCGGGTGCTCACCGAAGACCACGAGACCGGTGGAGTCCGGCTGGCCGCCGGGTCACGGGTCGCGCTGCTCCACGCATCCGCCAACCGCGACGAGCGTCACTACCCGGACCCCGCGCGCTTCGACATCACCCGCCGCCCTTCGGACCACCTCGCCTTCGGACGGGGAGAGCACGTCTGCGTCGGGATGCATCTCGCCAGGCCGGAAATGAGCGCACTGCTGACAAGACTCGCGGACCGGGTCGCCGGCTTCGGCGTACTCGGACGCCGACCGCTGATCAACAACGGGTCGCGCGGCCTCGACCGCCTGGAAGTGGCGATCCGACCCGCGACCTGACGCTCGGCACCGCATCGCGGAAGGCTCCCGCCAGGCCGCCGCGGTGCGACAGGCGGCGGCCCGGGGCGAGTTCACGGAGTCCGGGTCGGCGGTGCGGCCCGCCGTACGGTGCGTGGCGGTCGGGCAGGCGGGGATCCCGCCCGGGCCTTCGGCGGTCACGCCCCGGCGTGCCTCTCCTGACGGTGTCTTCCGCCGTGCGGGCGGAGTGGCGGCGTGGTTTCGGCTCAGGCGACGCCGCGGGTGCCGGGGCGTCCTGCGGGGGAGGAGGTGCGGCGGTGCTCGGCGAGGGTGGCGACGGCGTAGGCACCGCCGCCGGCGACGGTGAGGACCCAGTAGAGGCCGGGGGTGCCGAGGAGGAGCGCCGCGGTGGAGGTCAGGGCGAGCCAGCTGCCGAGGCCGTAGTGGAGCAGGTTGCGGCGTTGGGCGCCTTCCGCGATGTAGAGCAGGCCGACGACGAAGCCGGAACCGGTGGGCCAGAGCAGGGATTGCACGTCGGGCAGGCCGAGGGTGGACGTCAGGCCCGTGATGGCGAGGTACAGGGCGGCGAAGCCGGTGACCCAGGCGGCGCCGAGGAGTTTGCCGGAGAGGACGTCGTCGGGTTCCGTGGCGGCGCGCTGGGCACGCAGGGCGGCGGCGGTGGCCTGGACGGTGCCGACGGCGAGTCCGGCACCGAGAAGGGTCGTGGGCAGCCAGCCGGGCAGGCCGAGCAGCGGGGCGTCACCCTGGGAGACCGCGGCGGAGCCGTGGCCGAGCACGTAGGCGAACCCGAAGCTGATGTAGGTCGCGCGGTTGTCGACATCGGCCGGGCGGCGTGCCGCGGCCGGGCGGCCGGGGGCGGTGGAGGCCGGGGTGAGTGGGGCGGTGACGGACATGGCGGGGTTCCTCCGGAGTCAGGGCGGAGCGTCGGAGGGCGCGTGAGCCCACGAGGCGTCACCCAGGTGTTCGAGCGCGGAGCGGGGGACGGCGTGGGCCCGGTGGGCCGGCGCCTGGCGGGGCCGGTGTGCGGCCTTGGTGTCACGAGCCGGCCGAGGTCCGCCGGCCGCCCCGATCGAGCAGGGCGGTCGCGGCCGGCGGGACGCCGACGTGTGCGATGTGTCCTACCGGCGGCGGCGGTCACGCGCACAGACCGCCGGCGTGGCGGGGAGTCGGTTCGGCGTGCGGATGTCACGCCTCAGGGACGATGACGATCTTGCCGGCGACGGTGCGGGACTCGGCCAGGGACAGCGCCGATGCGGCGTCCGGCAGCGGGTACGTCGCGGCGATCTGCGGAGTGAGGGTGCCGTCGGCCACCAGGCGCAGCACCTGGGTGAGGTCCTCGGTCATCCGCCGCTGCCAGGAGGCCCGGCAACGGCGCTTCCCGGCCCAGAAGTTGTAGAAGTGCGCGCTCTTGCCGTTGGGCAGGGAGTTCCATGCGGCGAGCCGTCCGAACAGCTTCAGTACCGGAAGCTGTGAGTTGCCTTCGTCGTTCTTGGAGGCCGCGGTGCCGTAGGAGACGAGTGTTCCGCCCTTGCGCAGCAGCTGCCATGACTGCTCCACTCCGGCGCCACCGACGTGGTCGAAGACCGCGTCCACGCCGTCCGGTGCGAGCTCGCGGATCCGGCCGTACATGTCCGGGTCGCGGTAGTCGACCGGGGCCGCTCCCAGTTCGCGCACGGTCGTGTGGTGGCGCGCCGACGCGGTGCCGATCACCGTGATCCCGGCGTGGCGGGCCAGCTGTACGAGGGTGGAGCCGACTCCGCCGTTGGCGCCCAGCACCACGATCGTCCCGCCGGGGCGGACCCCGGCGACGCGGTGCAGCATCTGCCAGGCGGTGATGCCGTTGACGGTCACGGTCTCCGCGGCGGCCGCCTCCACCTCGTCCGGTACGGGCATCAGGTCCACGGCGTCGACGAGCAGATGGCTGGCCCACGCGCCGGTCTTGGTGACCGCGGCGAACCGGCGGCCGACGAGCGCGGCGTCCGTCTCCGGGCCGACCGCCGTCACGGTGCCGACCACGTCGTAGCCGGGCACGAAGGGGAACGGCGGCTGGTCGTAGTAGGTACCGCGCCGCATCTGCTGCTCGGCGAACGAGACGCCGGTGGCGTCCATCCGCAGGACGACCTGGCCCTTGGCCGGGTCGTCGAGCGCGCGGGTCCGGAGCTCCAGGCCGTCCGGCTCGACGGCGCCGGGCAGGACGATCTCGGTGACGGAGGTGGTGACGGTGCTGTTCATCGCGTACCCCTTGGAGGTTTCTCCCGTGTGCTTACGGCCGTAAGGCTACGCGCGTTAGTTCTAAGTCGGCAAGTGGCGGTCCCGATGAACTTCGCGGTGTGGGGCGACGGGTGTCGGCGCCGCCTCTTCTCGGGTGGGACACCCATGGGCTCGCAAAGGGAACACCCATAAGCTTCACGCCGTAAGGTGACGGCATGGGAGACGAGACCTCAGCACCACACGTCCGCGTCCGCAACCGTCGTGGGGAGGGTGACAGGCTCCGGGGCGAGATCGTGGCGGCGGCGGTCGCCCTGCTCGACGAGACCGGTGACGAGAGCGCCGTCACCCTGCGATCCGTCGCTCGCCGCGTCGGGATCGCCGCCCCTTCGATCTACCGCCACTTCTCCGACCAGCCCGCCATCATGCTGGCCGTGGTCCGCAACGCCTTCGCCGAACTGGACGAACAGTTGCGCACCGCCGTGGAGGCGGCGGACGCCGAGCCCCGTGAGCGACTCATGGCCGTGTGCCGGGGGTATCTGCGGTTCGCCCAGGCGCATCCCGGGCGCTACCGCACGATGTTCGGAGGGCTCTGGGCGCCGGATCCGAACGAGAGCTCCGTGACCCAGGAGGACCTGGCCGCACTCGGTCTGGCGAGCATGCGGCGACTGACCGAGGCGCTCCGGGACTGCGTCGCAGCCGGCTGCGCGACCAGCACCGACGTGTCCGCCGACGCGGTCGCGCTGTGGCTGGGGCTGCACGGACTCGCCCACCAGCGAGCGGTCGCCCTGTCGTTCCCCTGGCCGCCCGACATCGACGACCGTGTCATCACCGCACTCGCGCACCTCACGGACGGCTGAGGCGACGACCTCGTGCGGCCTCGCCCCGCGCGTTCCCGATCGGCCTCCGAGCACCGGTAGGGACGGACCTGGCCCCCCTGTTCCTCACCCGCATTGCCCTGCCGTACCACCCTGCGGCTAGTTTGGGTGCGGGACAGGTACGCAGGCCCGTGGCGGCAGAGGCGCGCGGGGGACGGGAGGTCGGGAAGAGTGTCGCTGCGCGGAGGTGATCCAGCCGAGATCGGCGGCTATCCGCTCGAGGCGCGGCTCGGCTCGGGTGGCATGGGCACGGTCTTCCTGGCCCGTACGAGCTCGGGGCGGCCCGTCGCGATCAAGCTGATCCACCAGCAGTTCGCGGGGGACGACGAGTTCCGCATCCGTTTCCGGCAGGAGGTGGCGGCGGCGAGGCGGGTGAGCGGCGCGTTCACCGCCGCCGTGGTCGACGCCGCCCCCGAGGCCGAGCAGCCGTGGATGGCGACGACCTACATCGAGGGAGACACGCTCGCCCAACACATCGCCGCGAAGGGCCCGCTGGACGGAGCGGAGCTGAGAAGGCTCGCCATCGGGCTGGCGGAAGCGCTGCGCGACATCCACCGGGTGGGGGTCGTCCACCGCGACCTGAAGCCCTCGAACGTCGTGCTCTCGCCCGAGGGCCCGCGCGTCATCGACTTCGGCATCTCGCGCGCCGTGGACCAGCAGACACTGACGATGACGGGGCGGGTCATCGGTACGCCGCCCTTCATGTCGCCGGAGCAGTTGCAGGCGCCGCGCGGGGTGGGGCCGGGGTCCGACGTCTTCTCGCTGGGGACGCTGCTGGTGTACTCGGCGACGGGCCGCGGGCCCTTCGACGCGGACAGTCCGTACATGACGGCGTATCAGGTCGTGCACGAGGAGCCGTCGCTGGGCGCCGTGCCGGCGGCTCTGCGCGCGGTCGTCGAGTCGTGCCTGGACAAGGAGCCCGAGCGGCGGCCCTCGGCGGACGCGCTCCTCGTGCTGCTCCGGGACCTGCCGGCCGACCTCGGCGGGACCGACGCGGACGGAGGCGGCGCCGGCTGCACCCGCGACGTGATCACCCAGCACCACTTCTCGACGGCCACCCCGGCGCCGACCGCTCCGCCCGCCGCTTCGGCCGCTCCCGGCCCAGAGCAATCCGCGGCCCCCGTCGGCCGCCGCCTGCGTCACCGCTGGCGCCCCGCGCTCGCGACCGCGGTCGCGGTGGCGGCGATCGGCGGAGGAGTCGCCGCGCTCACGGCGGGCGACTTCCAGGCGGACGGCGGCGGCGACAAGGGGCACGGCGTCGCGGCTGCGGGTGCCGCGCTTCCGGAAGGCTTCGAGGCCTGGCGCACGACCGTGCGGGGCGGCGCCGAGGACATCCCCGACGAACTGCGTTGCGTCGCGCGCGGCGACGCGTTGTTCTGCGGGGGCGGCGGCGTCGTCGCGACCCGGATCAGCGCGGCGGACGGCTCGCGGGTGTGGACGGTGAAGAGTCCGGGCGTCCCCGTCCAGGGCATGCACCTGGTGGGTGCCACCGCGGACACGGTCCTCGGTTACCGCTTCGCCGCCCAGGACGACCCGCAGGGCCCTCCCCGCGAGGTGGTGGCCGTCGACGCGGACACCGGCCGGGAGCTGTGGTCGGTACCCTCCGGCGCCCAGTCGCAGGCCGTCACGGGCCGGAGCCAGGACGCCCTCGTGGTCGGCTCCACCGTGGTGACCGTCGACGCGTCCGACTCCGGCTTCGAGGCCCGGGACGCGCACAGCGGTGAGATCACCTGGACGACGCCGTTCCCCGCGGGCAAGCGATGCGCCCCCGTCCCCGTGGGCCCACAGCTCCTCGCGATGTGCGCGACGGACGCGGAGCTGGACGCCTTGGAGGTGCGCCACCCCACCCTGTACTCGGTCGACCGCGCCTCGGGAACACTGGGCAGGCCCATCGCGGTCGACGGTCCCGCCGTGCCCATGGGTGTCGCCGACGGCACGCTCGTGCTCCTCCAGGAGCACAGGGAGGGGGCCGATCTGACCGGTTACGACGGGGTGGCGCGGGTCGACCCGGCCTCGCGGAAGGTCACCTACTCCCGACTGGCCAGGACGTACGGAGGGACCCCCGGCATGGCGGACGGCACCCTGTACGTGAGCGGGCAGACCGGTCTGGTGACGGCGCTCGACCCCGCCACCGGCCGGAAGAAGTGGTCGCGGCAGACGAGCGTGGAGGGGGCGTCGGGTCCCGTCGCGGGTTCCGACGCGCTGTACTTCAGCTCGGCCACCGGCCGGGTGGTCGCGCTGTCGCCGCAGGACGGCACACCCCTGTGGACGACAGACCCGCAGGCCGACGGACTGACGGGTGAGCAGGGCGCGAGCCCGCGCGTGACCGTCGCGGGGCGCGCGGTGATCGTGGCCGCAGCCGAGAACACCCTCTTCGCCTTCGACGCGCAGAAGCCGCCGAAGTCGGGCTGACGCGCGGTCGTCCTACCCCCGGATGGCCCTCAGAGCACCCCTCCTCCCGCTTGATCGTCCTTACGCGGGGTAGCGAGGTGGCATGGCCACTGACAACGCACACACTGCCACGAGCGGATATGTAGAGCCCGAGGTCGACGTCCGGGCACTGACCGAAGTGCTCGACGGCGAGTACGCCGAGATCCGCGACCTCGTCCGGACCAACCTGGTGACGTACGCCTCCGTCCTGGAGGAGGCCGAGGAGCTCGGCGTCGACGCGTATCGCGAGCGGGTGCGTGAGCTGGTGGTCGAGATGGCCGCGACGGGCCAGACCGGCATGGGCTTCCCGGGCAGGTACGGAGGGGGAGGCGACATCGGGGCCTCGATCGCCGCGTTCGAGACGCTCGCCTTCGGTGACCTGTCGGTGCTGGTGAAGGTCGGCGTGCAGTTCGGACTCTTCGGCGGAGCGATCCTCCAGCTCGGCACCGAACGCCACCACGACGCCTATCTGCCGGACCTGATCACCGGGCGGCTGATGGGGTGCTTCGCGATGACCGAGACCGGGCACGGCTCCAACGTCCAGGCGCTCGGCACCCTCGCGCGGTACGACGCCGAAGGCCAGGAATTCGTCATCACCACGCAGGGTGACCAGGCGCGCAAGGACTACATCGGCAACGCGGCCCGCCACGCGGAGCTGGCGGTCGTCTTCGCCCAGCTGGAGGTGGCCGGGAAGTCCGAGGGGGTGCACGCGTTCGTCGTGCCGATCCGGGTCGACGGCGAGGTGGCTCCCGGCGTCCGGATCGAGGACGACGGCCGCAAGATGGGCCTCAACGGTGTGGACAACGGCCGTATCCGGTTCGACGGTGTGCGGGTGCCGCGCGAGGCGCTGCTCAACCGGTTCGCCGACGTCACCGCCGAAGGCGTCTACGAGAGCTCGATCGACAACCCCGACCGGCGCTTCTTCACGATGCTCGGCACGCTGGTCCAGGGCCGGGTCAGCGTCGGCGGGGCCGGTGTCAACGCCGCCAAGGTCGCGCTGGCGATCGCCACGAAGTACGCCGTGCGGCGCCGGCAGTTCGAAGCGGCCTCGGGCGCGGAGGAGCAGCGGCTCCTCGACTACGGCCTCCACCAGCGGCGTCTGCTGCCGCTCGTCGCGCGTACCTACGCGCTGCACTTCGCGCAGGACGTCGTGCGCACGCAACTGCACGAGGTCTTCTCCGGCATCGAGGACGACGCTCAGGCGCGGCGCCGGCTGGAGTCGCGGGCCGCGGGCACCAAGGCACTCGGTACCTGGCACGCCACCCGGGTCGTCCAGGAGTGCCGCGAGGCGTGCGGCGGCGCCGGCTATCTCAGCGTCAACCGGTTCGCCGCGCTGAAGGCCGACAGCGACATCTTCACCACCTTCGAGGGCGACAACCACGTCCTGTTGCAGCTCGTGGCCAAGGGACTGCTCACCCATTACGCGAGTGAGTTCGAGGACCTGGACCAACTCGGCACCGTCCGCTACGTCGCCGGTCTCGCCGTCGAGACGGTCATGGAGAAGACGTCGGCCCACAAGCTGCTCGAACGGGTGCGTGACCTGCTGCCGGGCGGTGACGAGTGGGACCAGGAGGCCGGGCTGCTCGACTCGGAGTACCAGCTCGCCATGCTCCGCTACCGCGAGGAGCACATGCTCGCCGGTGTGGCCCGCCGGCTCAAGCGCGGGGTCGACCAGAAGGGGAATCCGGGCGTCGTCTTCTCCCAGGTGCAGGACCACGTCATCGCGGTCGCGCACGCGCACGTCGAACGGCTGGTGCTGGAGGCCTTCGTCGAGAAGGTGCGTGCGCTGCCCGACAGCGGCAACAAGGTCGCGCTGGGCTTGCTGTGCGACCTGTTCGCCCTGTCGACGATCGAGGCTGACCGGGCGTGGTTCATGGAGCACGGCCGGCTGACCGTCCAGCGTTCCAAGGCGATCAGCCGCGAGGTGAACGACCTCTGCCGTAAGGTCCGGCCCCTCGCGGTCGACCTCGTCGACGCCTGGGGCATCCCGTCCGAGATGCTGCGTGCCCCGGATCTGGTGGGCTGATCCGGCGGCGCGGGCACGCCGTCGGCCGGGGCGGTTCTCGCGTGGGGCAGGCGCGAATCGCCCTCATGGTGTCCCGTCTTCTGACGGTCCGCGGCGAGCGCGTGCTCGGCCTCATGGCGTTCGAAGAGATCCTCGCCGCCCACATCGAGGCCGCGGCCGGCCTTACGCGCGGGTCAGCCCGTGGTGGTCCGCCCAGGTGTTGATCGCCGCGGCCAGTTCCACGGGGCGGTCCTCCGGGGAGTGGTGGCCGGCGAGGCCGTTGCGGGACACCTCCAGGCCCGCGATGTTCTCCTCGCACCAGGCCACGGCCCCCCGGTCGGTCATCGCTCCCGGGCCCGGTTCGAACGCGACGAGCAGCTTGGGGACCTCGGGGCTGGTGGCCAGCCAGGCGTCGAAGTGCTCGATGCGGGCCACGATGTCCGCCGGCTCGCCGTCCAGCGGCATCATGCGCGCCCACTCCAGCACCGGGCGGCGGCTCCTGGGTGTCGGGAAAGCGCGGCGGTAGACCTCCAGGTCCGCGGGGTCGAGGGTGGTGGCGAGCGTGGCCGGAAGGCCCTCGACGAACATCGACTTCTCCAGGACCATCTCCTCGCCCACCCCGGGGGTGCGCAGGAGCTCGAACAACTGCCGCCCGGCCGGGGGGAACTCGTCGCCGTACAGCGGCTTGACGATCGTCTCCGTGAAGGCGAGGCCGCGGACCCTGTCCGGCAGACGGGCGGCGCGGTCGAAGGCGAGTGTGCCGCCCCAGTCGTGGCCGACCAGCACGGCCTCGGTGATCCCGAGCGCGTCGAACCAGGCGTCGAGGTGACGGGCGTGGTCGTCGAAGGAGTAGGCGAGGTCGGGCTTGCCGGAGTCGCCCATACCGACGAGATCGGGGGCCAGCAGGCGGCGGCCGGGCGCGGCCACAGCCGGCAGGACGTTCCGCCAGAGGTGGGAGGAGGTGGGGTTGCCGTGGAGGAAGACGAACGGCAGCCCCTCGGGGTCGCCGGACTCGCGGTGGTGCAGGGTGGTACCGAGGACGGGCAGGGTGGGCACGACGGTGTCACTTCGCTTTCGTCGGAAGGATGCGGAGGGTGCGCGAGACCAGGGGCGACGCGCGCTCAGAGGGCGATGCGGGCGCAGAGGGTGACGCCCACTCGGCGGGTGATGCGCGAGCAGAGGGTTCCGCGGATCAGAGGTTGAGGCTCAGGACGCGGTCGACGACGATCTCGACGACGACCAGGTCCGGTGGAGCGGGCGGGGCCGTGCGGTAGCGGAGGGTGTAGCGGTGGACCGCCTCGGACACGCGGGCCGGGTCGTCGGTGACGGTGGATCGGCCTTCGAGGGTGGCCCACCGGAAGCCGTCCGCCTGGCAGAGTGCGGCACGGGCCGCCTCGCCACCCGTCGCCACGTTGCGGGCCTTCACGGCCCGGGCCCTGGTGGTCACCCGGGCCGTGCCGGTGGCCGGGTCGAAGGTGAAGCGGACGGGGGCGACGTGCGGGGAGCCGTCAGGGCGGAGGGTCGTGAGGGTGGCGGTCCGGGGCAGAGCGAGGAACTCCCGCGTGCCGTCCGTGAGCCCGGCGGGGCACCGGCTCACCTCTTCTTCACCCCCTCGGTCCAGATCAGCTTGGCGATGTTCGGCCGTGCGGCCGTGGTGACGACGCCCATGGCCGTACGGACGTACCGCCGCTCCTCCAGCTCGCGCAGCATGCTCGCGGCCAGGTCGGCGCGGGCGGTGAAGACGCCGTCGGCACTGGTCTCGGCCGTGTGGTAGTCCGTGACGCGGGGATGGTCGAAGAGGCCCGAGGGCCGGACGAGCGTCCAGTCGAGGTCCGTCCGCCGGATCACGGTCTCCATGCGGCGCATGTCCTCGTGGAGGGTGCGGCCGAGACGCCGGTTCACCAGCGGGTCGAGCACATGGTTGAAGAAGTGCGCTCCGGTGGGGCGCCACGCGGGGTCGGCGACGCTGGAACTGACGGCGAGCAGCCGTTCGACGCCGTGGCGCTCCATGGCCCCGGTGATGGCCGTGGCACTCGCCGAGTACGTGGTGACGGCGGCCTTGTCGAAGCGCGCGCCCAGTACGGAGAGCACGGCGTCCGTCCCGCCGATCGCGGCGTCGACGGCCGCCGGGTCGGTGGCGTCGGCGACGGCCACCGTGAGGCCTGTCCGGGCGGGCAGAGCGCCGGGGCGGCGGACGACGGCGACGACCTCGTGGCCGCCGTCGAGTGCCTGGTCCGTCAGCTGGCGCCCGGTGGGTCCGGTGGCGCCGAAGACTGCGATACGCATGGTGTCGGGTCATCCCTTCGTGTGGTGGCCGGAACACCCTTGACTGTGCTGATCAGCGCACGCAGGCTCAACGCCGATGAATAAAGACACTCCCGCCTCCGCCCGCACCCGGGGCCGCCCCCGCGGCAACCCGCCGACCCGCGAGTCGATCGTCTCCGCGGCCCACGCGCTGTTCCTGGAACGTGGCTACCGGGGCACCACCCTGCGTGCGGTGGCCGGCGCGGCCGGGGTCGATCCGGCGCTCATCGCGTACCACTTCGGCTCGAAGAAGGGCCTGTTCGCGGACGTGATGCAGTTCCAGTGCGCCAACGCGCTGGCCGTGGACGCCGTCCTCGGCGGCGACCGGGCCACCCTGCCCGGGCGGCTGGTCGACGCGGTGACCGGCCTCTGGGAGGACGCCGACTTCCTCCGGCTCACGGCCCAGGGCGAGGAGGCCGCCGCGGTCATCCGCGAGTACCTGGAACACGAACTGCTGGCCCGGCTCGTTGAATTTCTCGGCGGGCGGGACGCCACCGCCCGCGCGACGGCCGTGGTGACGGTCCTCGGCGGCCTCATCTACACCCGTTACCTCAACCCGCTTCCCACCCCCGCCGCCCTCACCCCGGCCGAGACCCGCCGCGTCCTCACCCCCGTCCTGCGCGCGGCGCTGAGCCCGCCGCGTGTTGCGACGGCCGACGCCGCGGGCCGACGGGGCGCCGGCCGGCCCTGACCGGCGCAGAGGCCGGCGGCCGGAGGCGTCGTCCCGGGAAGCCATCCGCATGGCGAGACGGCACGGCATCCGGAGGAACAGCCTCCGTATGGTCGTACGTATGTCTGTACCGGCTCCGTCGCTGTGCCTCGCGCTGTTCGCGCACTCGGCATGGTGCGTCGACGACGGACTCTGACGCGTCGAGTCCCGTGCCGGCCGCGTGTCCAGCGCGGCCGGCCAGCAGTGCCGCCGTCCGCCGTGCACCCTTCCGGAGACCTTCCGTGACCACCGCCCCACCCGCAGGGCCGGCCGCGCCGTCGCGCGCGCTGCCCTCCCCGTTCGTCCCTTCCCCCACCTCCGCGCCGCGCCCGCAGGCCCCGCCGCTGCCTCCGGTGCGCAGGACACCGCTCGTCGTGTCGGGGCTGCTCGCCGTGGCCCTGACCGCTTACGTGTGGTCCGCGCACGGAGCCCGACCGGGGGTGCTGCTCCTGCTCGGGCTCGGCCTGGGCGTCGCCCTGTTCCATTCCAGGTTCGGCTTCACCTCCGCCTGGCGGCAGCTCATCGCGGTCGGCAACGGCACCGGACTGCGGGCGCACGCGCTGCTGCTCGGTACGACCGCCACCCTCTTCGCCCTGATCATCGGCACGGGCACGGGGCTGTTCGGCGCGCAGCCGGCCCCGTCCGGCGGGTCGATCGGGGTCGGACTCGCCGTCGGCTCGCTGCTCTTCGCCATCGGGATGCAACTCGGCGGCGCCTGCGCCTCGGGCACTCTCTTCGCCGTCGGTTCGGGGCAGAGCTCGGTGCTGCTGACCCTCGGCGGATTCATCGTGGGCGCCACGTTCGCCGCCTGGCAGTTCGACCTGTGGAAGGACCTTCCCGCCTGGGAGCCGGTCGTCCTGTCCGACCACATCGGCTGGCCCGGTTCCTGGGCCGTGACGATCGCCGTGCTCCTGCTGGTGGTCGCGGTCACCCGGCGCGTCCAGGCCCGCCGCAACCCACCACCGCTCGGACCGGTGCCCTCGGCGCGCGACGCCGCCGTCCGGGCCGTCCGCGGCTCCTGGCCGCTGGCCGTCGGGGCCCTGGTGCTGGCGGTGCTCGGAGCGGGCGTACTGCTCGTGTCCGGCGGCGCCTGGGGCGTCACGAGCGCCTTCTCCCTGTGGGGCTCCGAACTGGTGGGTGCGCTCGGCGGCCACCCGGAGAACTGGACGTGGTGGCAGCAGTCCGGCAACGCGGAGATGCTGGCGGGCCCGGTCCTGGCCGACAGGACCAGCCTCACCGACATCGGCATCATGATCGGGGCGGCGGTGGCTGCGGCGCTCGGCGGCACCTGGGCCCTGCACCGCGGCATCCCCTGGCGCACCGCCGTCGCGTCCGTGCTCGGCGGAGTGCTGATGGGCATCGGCGCCCGGCTGGCCGGCGGCTGCAACATCGGTGCCTACCTGGCGGGCATCGCCTCGGGCAGCCTGAGCGGCTGGCTGTGGGGCGCCGTCGCGCTGGGCGGGACCTGGATCGGGATCAGGCTCCGCCCGCTGTTCGGCCTGGGCAACCCGAAGCCGGGCGACGGCGTCTGCTGAACGCCTCCCGCGGATGGTCGGCGGATCGCCGGCCGTCCGCACGGGACGGGGCGTCCCCGGGACCGGGGCGGGGACCACGCGGCCCCCGCGTGAGCGGCCCGTCGCGGGTCAGAGCTCCGACGCCGCCGGGTCGAGGATGCGGGTGAGGAAGTTACGGGTGCGCTCGTGCCGCGGGGAGCCGACCACCTGCGCCGCCGGGCCCTGTTCGACGACCCGGCCCTCGTCCATGAACACCACCCGGTCCGCGACCTCGCGGGCGAAGCTCATCTCGTGGGTGACGACCATCATCGTCATGCCGTCCGCCGCCAGCGAGCGCATGACCGCCAGTACGTCGCCCACCAGTTCCGGGTCGAGCGCGGAGGTCGGTTCGTCGAAGAGCATCACCCCCGGGTCCATGGCCAGTGCCCTGGCGATGGCCACCCGCTGCTGCTGGCCGCCGGAGAGCTGCGCGGGGTAGGCCCCTGCCTTGTCCTCCAGGGCGACCCGTCGCAGGTTCTCCTGTGCGACGCGGGCGGCGGTCCGCTTGTCCCGGCCCAGCACCCGGCGCTGGGGCAGGACGAGGTTGTCGGCGACGGTGAGGTGGGGGAAGAGGTTGAACTGCTGGAAGACCATGCCGATACGGCGGCGGGCGGCGTCGATGTCGACGTCCGGATCGGTGATGTCGGTGCCGGACACCACGATCCGCCCGCGGGACGGTTCCTCCAGGAGGTTGACGCAGCGCAGCAGGGTGGACTTGCCGGAGCCGGAAGGCCCGATGACGCAGACCACCTCGCCGGACGCCACCTGGAGGTCGATGCCGCGCAGCACCTCGGTGGCGCCGAAGGACTTGTGCAGATCGCGGATCTCGATCTCCGCCGGCTGCGGGGTCGCGTCGTTGTCGTCGGATGCCATGGCTTCCTTCACCTTCACCTGGCTCGGGCGGCGCGGGCTTCGAGGCGTCGGACCACGAAGCTCAACGGAATGGTCACCAGGAGGTAGCAGAGCCCGGCGACGAGGATGGGCGTGGAGTTGGCGGTCTGGCTCGCCAGGTCGCGGCCGAACTTGGTCAGTTCGCGCTCCTGGAGGGTGACGCCGAGGAAGAGGACCAGCGAGGAGTCCTTGAAGAGCAGGACCAGTTCGTTGGTGAGCGGCGGGACGACGACGCGGAGTGCCTGCGGGATGACGACGGAGACCATCGCCCGCGCGTGCGAGAAGCCCAGCGAACGGGCCGCCTCCATCTGGCCCTTGGGCACCGCCTGGATGCCCGCGCGGAAGGTCTCGGCCATGTAGGCGGCGGCGACCAGCCCCAGGCCGAGCGCGACCTTCCCGTAGGTGCCGCCGGGTATCTCCGTGCCGGGGAAGGCGAGCGGGACGGCCACACCGACGAAGATGAAGATCAGCAGCGCGGGCAGACCCCGGAAGATCTCGATGTACACACCGGCCGCCCAGCGGTACGGCGCCACCGACGACAGCCGCATCAGCGCGACGACCAGTCCGAGCACCAGGCCGAAGAGGAACCCGGAGGCGGTGTAGACGACGGTGTTGACCAGGGCGGTGGTGATGATGTCGGGGAACAGCCGGGCGACCAGGTCCGTCTGGGCGAACTGGTTGCCCAGCTGCTTCCAGTCGGCCAGCGCGACCAGGAGGGCGACGACGGCGAAGAACAGCACGTACTGCACGACGCGGGACACGCGGCGCCACTGGCGCCGGGAGAGCCGGGAGGTCACGAGCGGCCCTCGGGAAGCGGCCCGATCCACTGCTCGTAGAGCTTGTCGTACGTGCCGTCGGCGCGGGCGTCGGTGATCGCCTTGTCGATCGCCGCCTTCAGCTCGGTGTTGCCCTTCTTGACCGAGAAGCCGTACTGCTCGCCGGTCTCGATGTTCTCGCCGAGGGCGAAGGCGTCCGCGTTCGCCTTGTCCTTCAGCCAGCCCTGGACCACCGGGTAGTCGATGACGACGGCGTCGACCTGGCCGGTACGCAGGCCGTTGAGCACGGCGTCGGAGCTCTCGAAGGCCACCGGGTCGAAGCCCTGACCCGTGGCGTAGCTCTCGCCGGTGGTCTCGGCCTGGGCGCCGAGCTTGAGCTTCTTCGACTTCACGTCGGCCAGCGCCGTGACGCCGCTCTTCTTCGTGGTCAGCAGCGCCTGGGTGGCGTCGAAGTACGGGACGGAGAAGTCGACGTTCTTCTTCCGCTCGTCGGTGATCGTCATACCGGCGGCCGCGAGGTCGCACTCGCCCGAGTTGAGGAAGGCGCCGGTCTTGAAGTTCTCGAACGGGGTGTCCAGGATCTTCTGCTCGACGTCCAGGTTCTTCGCGACCAGGTCGACCAGAGCCACGTCGAAGCCGACGACCTTGCCGTCCTGCTCGGACTGGAAGGGCGGGTAGGGCAGGTGCGTGCACGTGGTCAGCTTGTCCTTCTCCACCACGTCCACGCCGCCCTTGGCCTGCCCGGGCCCGTCGCCGGACGACGAGCAACCGGTGGTGAGGACCAGTCCGACCACCGCGGCGCAAGCGGTGAGAACTGCGGGGACGCGGACACGCGGCACTGTTACCTCCTGGGACGGGGGCCGGCCGGGAGGTGCCGACCGTACGAGCGCCGATCGTAGGCCAAGGCATCACTGCTTTTCGCCGTACGGACCGGTTACCCGCCCAGCACCGGCATTCGTTCACATGATCGTCATATGACGAGGCCTCAGGCCGCACGGATCCGCGGCAACGGCGGGGAGGGTGGAAGCACTTGGTCCCTCTTTAGGCGGCGACCTTGGCGTCCGGAATCGGTAGCGCGAAAGGAGTCCGCCATGAGTGACCGCACGGTGCGCGTCCTGTCGGTGGGATCGGCGCTGCCGGGGCCCCCGATCGACACCGCCGCCCTGGCCGTACGCTTCGGAACGGACCGGCTCTGGCGGCAGTGGGTCGACACGTTCATCGGGACGAGGACCCGGCACCTGGCCGTCGACCTGGCCACCGGCCGCCCGGGTCAGTCATGGGCGGACCTCGGTGAGATCGCCGCCGCGCGCGCCCTGGCCGGTGCCGGGCTCGGTGCCGGGGACGTCGATCTCGTGGTGCTCGGCACGGCGACCCCCGACACCCTGATGCCCGCCACGGTCAACGTGATCGCCGACCGGCTGAGGATCGACGGCATCCCGACGTTCCAGCTCCAGTCCGGCTGCTCGGGCGCCGTGCAGACCGTCGACGTGGCGTCGCCGCTGCCGGCCACCGGACGCGCGTTCTTCGGGGAGCAGACCATGGGTCGCTTCAGGCCGAGGACGCGGCCGGCGCCGAGGCGGCCGGAAAGGCGCTGTGGGACTACCCGGACGCGCTGATCACCGCTCAGGAGCGCCGCCCCGGCGGGACCGGGGTGGTCGGCACGCTCGCGGGGCGGATCGGTGGCGGGGCGGCCCGGTCAGCCGGCCGCGGGGCGGGTCACGATGCCCTCCAGGACCATCTGGACGAAGCGGGGGCTGCCGTCGCGGTCGGCCAGGGCGTTCTCCCGCACCCAGGCGGCCCCGCTCAGCAGGTCGAACAGCTCGTCGGCGGTGAGGTCCTCGCGTACCCGCCCGGCCTCCTGGGCGGCGCGCAGCAGATGTGCCCCGCTGCTGTGCATGGCGCTGCACGCGGCGTGCGACGGTGTGCCCTCGTCGTACATGCTCCGGGTCAGGATGCCGACCAGGCCCCGGAAGGTGCTGATGTGCCGTACGGCCCGCCGCATCCACTCGTCCAGGGCGGCCAGCGGGTCCTCCGTGCCCGCCAGGGCCTCGGCCCGGCTGATCAGCTCCGCCAGCCCCTCCCTGGTGGTCGCCTCGACCAGGGACGCCCTGGTGGGGAAGTGCCGGTAGAGCGTGCCGATCGCCACCCCCGCCTGTCCGGCGATCTCCTCCAGCGAGGCGTCCGCGCCCTGGGTCTCGAAGGCCTTGCGGGCCGCGGAGAGGATCGCGTCGTAGTTGCGGGCACCGTCGGCCCGCTTGGGCCGCCGGGCGATGTACGGCTGGGCGTCTGACACGGGTACCGCCTCCACTTGACTACCTGAGGTTGCCTCAGGTTAACTGCCTCCACTTAACCTGAGGCCATCTCACCATATAACCCGGGCCGTCGAACGTGGAGGACATCCATGACCACCGACACCGTCTCCGACGGGGTTCCCGCACCCCAGGCGCCGTCCAGGCCCTGGGCCCTCGCCCTGACGGCGATCGTCGGAGCGGAGTTCATGCTCCAGCTCGACGGCACGATCGTGAACGTCGCCCTGCCCACGCTCCAGGACGACCTGGGGGTCTCCGCCACCAGCGGCTCCTGGGTCCCGAACGCCTTCCTGCTCGCCTTCGGGGGGCTGCTGCTGTTCGCCGGACGCCTCGGTGACGTGCTGGGCCACCGGAAGGTCTTCCTCGGCGGGATCGGCCTGGTGGTGATCGCCTCCCTGGTCGCCGGCCTCGCCCCCGACCTGGAGGTCCTGCTGGTAGGCCGCGTGCTCCAGGGAGCCGGGGCCGCCATCGCCGGACCGACCGGACTGGCCCTGCTGGCCGTCGTCTTCGACGGGGAGCGGCGCCGGCGCGCCTTCGGCCTCTACTCCACGGTGACCGGACTCGGCGCGTCCGCGGGCATGGTCCTCGGCGGTGTACTGACCTGGGCGGGGGACTGGCGCTGGAGCCTGCTCGTCAACGTCCCCGTCGGCCTGGTCGTCATCCTCATCGGCCTCCGCGTCCTCGGGCTGAAGGACGACAGCACACAGACCCGCTCGCTCGGCCTGCCCAGCGCCCTGCTGGTCACCCTCGCCGTCACCGCCGGCGTCTACGGACTCGTGCACGCGGCCGAGAAGGGCTGGGGCGACGGCACGACGCTCGGCGCGCTCGCCGCGTCGGTGGTCCTGTGGGCGGTCCTGCTCGTGGTGGACCGGCGCACCGCCGAACCCCTGCTGCCGGGCAAGATCTTCACCGACCGGACGCGCGCCGGAGCCTTCCTCGACCTGCTGCTCCTCGCGGCGGTCCTCACCAGCTTCCTGATCTACCTGGTGCAGTACCTCCAGAACGTGCTCGGCTTCAACGCCCTGGGAAGCGGGCTCGCGATCCTGCCCTTCGGTGTCGCCCTGCTGCTGACCACGCAGGTACTGACCAGGTTCGTCGCCGCCGTCGACCTCAAGATACGGGCGGTCGGCGGTCTCGTCGTCGTCCTGGCCGGGGTCGGCTGGCTGACCCTGCTGGACGGTGACAGCTCCTACGCGAGCGGAGTGCTGCCGCAGATCGTACTGATCGGCATCGGGGTCGGTGTGGCGATCATCCCGTTCAACATGGTCATCCTCACCACGGCGCCGCCGGAGCACGCCGGCGTCACCGCGGGCATCCTGCAGACCGCGCTCACCATCGGCGGATCCGTCGGACTCGCCGTCCTCCTCGTCCCCTTCACCGACGGAGCGGGAGCCGCCGACACCATCTCCCAGGTGTTCGTCTGGGCCTCGCTGATCACCGCGCTGGCCATCCTGACGGCGCTCGTCTTCTTCTTCGGCCCCGGAGCGAGGAAGAAGGAGTCCCCGGCCGCCGCCGAGTGAGACGGCGGGTCTGAGCGGCGCCGGTACCGCCGAACCGATACCCCGGGGTCCCTGCTCAGCCGCCACCGCGCTGCTCGGAGACCCCTTTTTCCGGCCAGGCCCCGCGTGCACCCCGGGTGCCGACCGCGCAACCCTTCACCGTATGACACCCAGGGAACGGGCGGCCGACAGCCAGTCGGGGAACTCGTGCAGCAACTGGTCGTAGAGCTCGTGGTCGGCCGTGCTCCTCGGGGTGCGGCCGGCATGGAAGAAGCCGGCGTTGTCGACGACGCGGTCGGCGGGGACCGCCAGGGTGTCCAGTCGCCGCAGGAACGCGAACTCGTTGCTGTCCGGGTCGCCGAAGCCGACGAACTGCCAGAAGAGCGGCAGCCGCGCCGCCTTGCAGAGGTAGCGTTCGGCGGCGAACCTGCTGGTGGGGCCGCCGTCGGTCTGGAAGACGACCAGCGCGGGAGCGGAACTCCCGGACTCCAGGTAGTGGTCGATGACCTCGTCCATGGCCCAGTGGTAGTTCGTGCGGCCCATGTGGCCGAGGTTCGCGTGCAGCTTGTCCACACGCCTGCGGTGGCCGCCCAGCGTCAGGTCGGTGGACCCGTCCACGTCCGTGGAGAAGAACACCACCGGCACGATTCCGTCGTCGTCCAGATGGGCCGACAGCGACAGGACCTGTTCGGCCAGGTGCTGCATGCTCCCGTCACGGTAGTAGGGGCGCATGGATCCGGACCGGTCCAGCACGAGATACACCGCGGCCCGGACCCCCTCCAGCCCGTGCCGGCGGACCCGGTCGCCCGCGACCTTGTACAGGCTCACCAGGTCGGGCGCGCGCTCCCGCACCTTGGAAAGGCTGATGGCGGAGGCGGGCCGGCTGCTGTTCGTCGTGGTCACGCCTCATGGTCGCGCACGCGTGTTCGTTTCGGGCCCGCTCGGCGTGATCCGCCGGCTGTCCCCGGGGCGACAGGGCCCGACCACCCGGCGCCCTCGAAACACCGGCCGAAACGGCGCGCACCGCCCGCTACGGTGGCACCACCCGGCCGACGGCGTGCCCGACACGACGGGCGCACGGCCGGGGGAAGTCGGGGACTCGGGGACTCGGGGGAGACAGCATGGGCACACGCGCACACCGACCGGCCGGCCGGCATGGCTGACGGGTTCATCCGGTGGTACCGCGAATCGGCGGCCACGTCGGTCTTCGCCGAACAGGCGGAGGTCTTCGAGAAGTACGGCATCATGCTCCGGCACCCGGTCAGGGGCGCGGCCGTCGTACTCGACGTCGAGGGCGACGACGTCCTCGTGCCCGAGGAGGAGCTCGGCCGCCTGCTCGCCCTGCGCATCGCGTCCGTCACGATGAACTGGTGGCTCTCGGCGGACACCGACGTGACCGACCAGTACGTGTACGAGCCACTCGGCTGCGAGATCCAGACGCTCTGGCTGGACGGCCTGTACCCCGACGAGGCGCGGCGTGTGGAGGCCGCGGTCGTCGAGGCCGTGGCGGCCCTGGACGTACCGACGCGCGCGGTGATCGTCGACCGGCGCGGTGTCTCGGACCCGGCCGACTGGGACCCGATCATGTTGTACGGCGCAGAGAAGGTCCCGCCGGTCCCCGACGGCGTGATCGCCCAGGGGCGGATCGCCGAGAAGATCCTGCGGGCCTCGCCCCACCTGGGGAGCCAGGATCTGCCGGGTGGCCTGAGGCGCCTCACCCCCGCGTAGCCGCGGCCGCCCGCCCCACCTACCGCCCGGCGAGGCGAGGCCGGGGAACGCCGGTCGCGGCCACCCGCCCCGGCCGGGCCCGCGGTCCTACGCCTCGCCATCCTCCTCCTGCTCCTCGTCCTGCCGCTGCGCCCGGGTCTTCGCCACCCGGCGCAGCCGGGGATGCGTGGGCGCGGGTGGGACGCCTTCGGAGACGGTCTCGCCGATCATCTTCCGGATCGCGTCGCGCAGCCCGTGCAGCGCCTGGCCGCGGGGCGGCCCCGCGCTCGGGTCCTCGCGGAGTTCACGCACGGTGGCCCAGCACAGCCCGAGCATCACGACGACGAACGGCAGGGCCACGAGGATGGTCGCGGACTGAAGTGAGTCCAGACCGCCCGAGACGAGCAGCGCGGCGGCCACGGCGGCCATCAGGATGCCCCAGGTGACGTTCAGCCAGGCACGAGGGTTGAGGGCACCACGGCTGGTGAGCGACCCCATCACCAGGGAGGCGGAGTCGGCGCTGGTGATGAAGTACATCATGATCAGGATCATGGCGAACCACGACGTGACCGCCGAGAGCGGCAGCGCGTCGAGCATGGCGAACAGCGTCGCCTCGGTGCCCTGGGACTCCTTCTGCGCCATGTCGACCACGCCGGTCTCGTCGAGGCGGATACCCGTGCCCCCGAGGACGCAGAACCAGACGGCGGAGGCGCCGGAGGGGACCAGCAGCACCGTGAGGAGGAACTCACGGATCGTACGGCCCTTGGAGATACGGGCGATGAACGTGCCGACGAAGGGCGCCCAGGAGAGCCACCACGCCCAGTAGAAGATCGTCCACTCCCCGAGCCAACCGCCGTCCGTGAAAGCACCGGTGCGGCTCGCCATCGGAATGAGCTGGTTCAGATAGCCGCCCACGCTCGAAGGCATCACATCGAGGAGATAGACGGTGGGACCCACGACGAAGACGAAGACCATCAGGACGGCGGCCATCACCAGATTCACGGAACTGAGCCATTTCACCCCGCCGTGGAGACCGGTGAAAGCCGAAGCCACGAATGCCGCGCCGAGGGAAACGATGATGATCAGCTGGAGGCCCGTGGTATTGGCGATTCCCGCGGTCAGATGCAGTCCCGTGGCGATCTGGAGTGCCCCCACACCGAGGCTGGTCGCGGTCCCGAACACGGTGGCGAAAACGGCCAGGAGGTCCAGCAGCCGCCCCACCACCCCGTCGGCCAGCCGCTCACCGATCAGCGGCACGAAGACCGCGCTGAGACGGTTCCCCCGCCCCAGGCGGAACGTCGTGTAGGCGAGCGAGAGGCCGACGACTCCGTAGATGGCCCACGGGGTCAGCGTCCAGTGGAAGAAGGAGTACTCCAGGGCCGTACCCGCGGCCTCCGGGGTTCCGGCCCGCACACCCGTGGAGGGCGGCGGCACCAGGTAATGGGTGACCGGTTCGCCCACGCCGTAGAAGATCAGGCCGATGCCCATACCGGCGGCGAACATCATCGACACCCAGGCGAAATCCGTGAACTCCGGTTCCACGCCGTCGTCACGGCCGAGACGGATCCGGCCGAAACGGCTGAAGGCGATGAGCACGCACAGGACGAGGAAGACGTCCGCCGCCACGACGAAGAGCCAGGCGAAGTTCTTCAGCACCCACGGGAGGGCGCTGTCGGAGAAACCCTGGAAGGACGCCCCTCCCAGACTCGCCCACAGCACCACGGCGACGATCCCGGCGATTCCGATCGCGACGACCGGACCGTCCGGCCGTGACGGATGACCGGGATTCTCGGGCGACTCGGGGCCGGGGCCGGGGCCGTCGGGAGGCGAATCGGCGATGTCGGTGGCGCTCATAGCGCCCCACTATGATCCACCCGCCCGACGCCAGGTCAGATCCCACGCCGCAGGCCCGCCGACTCGCACCGAGCCGGAGGGCGCGGCCCCGGTCCGCCCGCCCTCAGCGCCGCATGAGCGCCCGGAGGCTCCGGGTGACCTCGGCGGGGTCCTCCTCGGCCATGAAGTGACCGCAGGTGACCGTGGCGTGGTGCAGGTCGGCCGCCCAGGGCGACCACAGGGCGGCGGCCTCGAAGCCGAGGGCCGCGCCCCAGTCCTGCTGGAGCACGGTGACCGGCATCCGCAGCCGGTTGCCCGCCGCCCGGTCAGCCTGGTCGTGCTCGATGTCGATACCGGCGGAGGCGCGGTAGTCGGCGACGATCGAGGGCACCGCTTCCCGGCAGGCCCTGAGGTACGCGGCCCGGATGTCGTCGGGAACGGCACCCGAGGAGCCGCTCCACAGGTCGAGGAAGTACCCGAAGAACGCGTCGGGGGCGGCGGCGATCATCTGCTCGGGCAGGCCCGGCGGCTGGGCCATGAGATAGAGGTGGAAGCCGACGGCCGCGCCGACCCCGTGCATCACGTCCCACATGTCGAGGGTCGGCAGCACGTCGAGGGAGGCCAGGTGTGTGACGCGGCCGGGGTGGTCGAGGCCGGTACGGAAGGCGACGAGGGCGCCCCGGTCGTGTCCCGCGAGCGCGAACCGTTCGTGTCCCAGGGCTCCGGCCAGGGCGACGACGTCCGCCGCCATGGTGCGCTTGGAGTAGACGGTGCCGTCCGTGTCGAGAGGCTTGTCGCTGTCCCCGTAGCCACGCAGATCGGGGCAGATCACGGTGTGGTCGGCCGCGAGATCGGCGGCCACGTGCCGCCACATCAGATGGGTCTGCGGAAAGCCGTGCAGCAGGACGATCGCCGGGCCCGAACCCATGACGGCGGTGTTCAGGGCGACCCCGTCCGCGACGGTGATCCGCCGGTAGTCGAAGCCGGTGCCGGTGGGTGTCATGATCAGACTCTTTTCTCGCGACGAGCAGGTGTCTCCACCCTGGGTGCCGCGGATGAGCATCCGATGAGCGACCGCTAGCGTGACCAGGCACAGGAAAGAAAGCAGGTCATGGGCAGTGAGCGTCTCGTTCGGGATTCTGGGGCCGGTGGTCGCCTGGGACGGCGGGGCGGTCCCGCTCGACCTGAAGGGACCCCGCCACCGTGCGGTACTGGCCCGGCTGGTCATCGCCCAAGGACGCGTCGTCCCGGTCACGCGCCTGGTCGAGGACCTGTGGACAGAGCCCCCGGCGGGCGGGGTCGGCGCCGTACGCACCTTCGTGTCCGCGCTGCGGCGCGCTCTCGAACCCGAGCGTCCGCCCCGCGCCCCGGCCCGGCTGCTGGTCACCGAAGGACCGGGGTACGCCCTGCGGGCCGAGCCCGGCGCCGTCGACGGCCGGCGGTTCGAGGACGCGCTCGCCGACACCGCCGCGCTGCCGCCCCGTGAGGCGCTGCCCCGGCTGGACGAGGCCCTCGGCACCTGGCGGGGGCCCGCCCTCGCCGACTTCGCCGAGGAGGAATGGGCCCGGGCCGAGCGCGCCCGCCTGGGGGAGCTGAGGCTGCACGCCGTGGAGCGGCGGGGCGAGGCCCGGCTGGCCCTGGGGCAGGCGGCCCGTGCGGTGGCGGACCTGGACGCCCACGTGGCGGAGCACCCCTGGCGCGAGGAGGGGTGGCGGCTGCTGGCCCTCGCGCTGTACCGCAGCGGCCGGCAGGGCGACGCGCTGGCCGTACTGCGCCGGGCGCGTGGACTCCTGGTCGACCGGCTCGGGCTCGAACCCGGTACGGCGCTGCGCCGGCTGGAGGCGGACATCCTCACCCAGGAACACCGCCTGGAACCGGACACCTCCGCCGAGCAGGTATGGGCCGGCGCCGCGGCCGACTACGACCGCACCGTGCGGCACGGGTCCCGGGCACGGCTGGAGTCGGCCGTCGGGCTGCTGCGCAACCTCGCCGTGACCGGCGGCGGCGGCCTGGAGGCCGCCCGCCGCCACCGTTCGGCCACCGTCACGGCCGCCGAGGAGCTGGGCGACGCGGAGCTGACCGCCCGCGTGATCGGCGCCTACGACGTACCGGCGATCTGGACCCGTGTCGACGACCCGCAGCACGCGGCGGACGTGGTCGCGGCGGCCGAGCGCACGCTGAAGGACCTCCCGCCCGGGCGGCACGAGGCCGCGCGAGCCCGACTGCTGGCCACGATCGCCCTGGAGTCGCGGGGTACCCGGTCGGCCCGGGGGCCCCAGGCCGCCCGGCAGGCGGAACACATCGCACGGCGCCTGGACGACCCGGCCCTGCTGGCGTTCGCCCTCAACGGCGTCTTCATGCAGACCTTCCACCGAGCGGGCCTCTCCCCACGCCGCGACGCGACGGGGGCCGAACTCGTCGCCCTCTCCGGCCGGCACGACCTGCCCACCTACACGGTGCTCGGCCACCTCGTCCGCATGCAGGCGCGCGGCGCGCTGGCCGACTTCGAGGGAGCCGAGGAACACGCGACGGCGGTCGACCGCCTGGCCGCACACCACGAACTCCCGCTCGCCGGGGTGTTCACCACGTGGTTCCGCGCCCTGCGCCTCGCCGCGACCGGGCCCGAACAGGCGGCGGAGGAGGCGTACAGGGACGCGGCCGCCCAGCTCGACGGCGTCGGCATGCCCGGCCTCGAAGAAGGCCTGCTCCCGCTGGCCCTGCTCTGCCTGCGCGTCCGGCACGGCCGGCCCGCGCCGGACGGCACCTCCACGGACTGGGGGCCCTACGCACCCTGGGCCACGCCCCTCGTCCTGCTCGCGCGGGACGCGCCCGACCGGGCGGCCGCACACCTGCGCCGACTGCCCGACCCGCCTCCCGGCCTGCTCCTCGAAGCGCTGTGGTGCCTCACGGCACAGGCGGCCATCGCCGTGTCGGACCGGGCCACGATGGAGCGAGCCGCCCGCGCGCTCGCCCCGGCGAAGGCGGAGGAGGGCGGCGCCGGCGGACTGCTCACCGCCGGGCCCGTCGCACGTCACCTCGCCGAACTCGCCGCCGCGCTCCGCGACGCGCCGTAGGAAGGCCCCGAGCGGTCCGTGAGCCGGGCGCCCCCGGACGGATCCCGTGCCCACCGACGACGGAGCCTGCGAGCAGGCGGACGGCACCGGCTCCACCGACGCGGCGGTGGCAGGCAACCCCTGACCGGAGCCGGACGCCCGTCAGGCCGGGTCGTCCGCCGGGGGCCCGCCGGGTGCGGGATGCTCCGGTTCGGAGGTGTCCCGGACGGGCGTGTCCTCGACACGGGAGCCGGGGGCGCTGCGGTTGGCGGCGGCGGGGCTGTGCGCGTGCTGCCGCGGTGGCTCGTCCTCCGTCCCCGCGGGCGGGATGCGCAGCGCCAGCAGCGCGACGTCGTCCCCGCTGGGCCCGATACGGGCGAGGAGCTCGTCGAGGAACTCCTCGATGTCGCGGCGGGCCAGGGCGGCCGCGTGCCGGCGCAGTGTCGCGAGACCGGCCTCGATGTCACGGGAGCGGCTCTCGACGAGGCCGTCGGTGTAGAGCAGGAGCGTGGACCGGGCCGGAAGGTCCGCGTGCGCGTTCGGCCAGCCCAGACCCATGTGCAGGGCGGAGCTGAGACCGAGCAGCGGGCCGTGGCCTTCCTCCAGGAAACGGGTGTGGCCGTCCGCAGTGATCAGGAGGGGCGGAGGGTGCCCGGCGTTGACCCAGTGCAGCCGCCAGGGCCCTTCCTCCGGGCCCTCGATACGGGAGAAGACACAGGTGGCCATCGGCGCGTCGCTGGTGTGGGTCATGGCCTCGTCCAGGCGGCGCATGATCAGGCTGGGCGGTTCCGTACGGTCCCACGCCAGGGCACGCAACATGTTGCGGACCTCGGCCATGTGCGCGGCGGCCTTCAGGTCGTGCCCCACCACGTCCCCGATCACCATCGTCAGGACGCCGTCGCCGAGCAGGAACGAGTCGTACCAGTCCCCGCCGATCTCGGCGGCGCTCTGGGCGGGCAGGTAGCGGGCCGCCATCCTCAGGTTGCCGACCTGCGGCAGCGGGGTGAGGAGCTGGCGCTGCATCGTCTCCGCCACGTGGCGCTGCTGCTCGAAGAGTTCGGCACCCTCCATCACCAGCCCGGCCCGCCGGGCCAGGTCCGCCAGTACGAGGAGTTCGGCCTCGGAGTAGGAGGACCCGGGTGCGGTGCGGGCCACCGTCAGCGCGCCGAACACCTGCCGCCGGGTGTGCAGCGGCACCACGACGGCACTGGTGCCGCCCAGACGCTCGAAGAGCTCCCGGTGGGCGACGTCGAGGGGCGCCTCCGGCCGCTCCGCGAGCGCGTCCGCGTCCAGGACGACGGGCTGCGCGCTCCGCAGTGCCCGTGCCAGCGCCGAGCGGGAGGACTCCGGGAGCGGCGGCAGCGGGCCCGTGAGCGACCGGGCCGCCGCGTGGCCACCGAGGGCGTGCACGGCGACGCGCTGCAACTCGCCCGTCTGCCCCGGCGTACGGACGTCCACCGCCGCCCAGTCACCCATGTCCGGCACCAGCAGTCCGGCCAGCCGGTTGAGCATGTTGGACATGTCCATGGTGGAGATCAGGACCGTGGAGACCTCGGCCACCATGGACAGCCGGGCGGTGAGCCCCTCCAGGGCCGCCAGGTGGGCCGCGGTCTGCTGGGCGGCGTCACGGTGCAGGCTGAAGTCGTGGAAGACGATCACCGCGCCCTCCGTGGCACCGTCGTGCCGCAGCGGGGTGGCCGCCCAGATGATCGGCAGGAGGCTGCCGTCCCCCCGCAGCAGGAACTCCTCGCTCCCCTCGTTGGGCTGGCCGTCGTCGAGCACGGTCAGCATGGGGCACCGGCCCCGCGGCACCTCGCCGCCGTCCGACCCCCGGTGCAGCAGATCGTGCATGTCCGAGCCGAGCAGGTTCTCGCGCGAACGGCCGAGGAGCCGCCGCGCACGCGGGTTCGCCGTGGTGAGCCGGCCGGTGGGGTCGATGACGAAGACCCCCGCCCCCAGGCTGTCGAACACGGCCCGCATGAAACCGATCTCCGGCGCGCTGTCCTCGCCGTTCACCGGGCGGCTCCCGCCGGGACCGCCCCGGTGCCCCCATGGGCTCCTCCGCCCGCCGGAGCGCCGGGGGACGGCGCCCCGGCGGGCGGTACGCGGTCCGCCGCGCGGGAAGCGGTCTGGGAGGTCATGCGCTCATGCCCTTCCGGTTCGGGGTCGGAGCGCGGACGTGCCGTCCGGCGGGGGAGCCGGGCCGGCACCCGCGGCACCGCTGCCTGAGCCCCATCATTCATCCGCCCGGCCGTCCCCGCCGCTCGGGACACCCCGGGGGACGGCCCTCACCGGCCTCCCGGAACAGGCCCGCCGGCCAGGATCAGGCGTGGAAGCCGTTGCACGCGACGGAGGTGTACTCGGTGGGCCCGCCCTCGACGTGGTACAGCACCACCGTCCAGTCCCCACGGTCGTCACCCACCGGCAGTGCCTCGACCGTCCGGTCGGCGAAGTGGCCCCGGAAGTCGTCGGGGTAGCGGAAGGAGAGGGTGCCGTCGGGGGACCCGCCGGAGAAGATGTCCACCGGCTTGCTGGTGAAGCCGATGCCCTCGCTGACGGCCTCGGTGGGCCGGCCCGTGGCCCGGTCGGTGCCGTGCGGGGGCCGCACTCCCACCGCCACGTAGTAGGGCGCCCGCTCGCCCTTCGCGGCCTTCCCCGGTCGCAGGGTCACCGTCGCCGTGTCCGACCCCGTGGTGTGCCCGACGGAAGACTGGAGGTTCCCGGGCAGACCGGTCGCCACGGACAGCCGGCTCAGGTCGCAGGAGCCCATGCCCTGGGCGGCCTCGGCCGGATCCTCGGACAGCGTCCAGCGGTCCTGCGAGACACGGTCGTCGACGATGTGGTCCGGTGGGCCGGCGGAGGCGCCGCCGGTGGGCTTTGGGGACACGGCCGTGCCGCCGGTGGGCGAGGCCGCCCCGGATCCGCCCCCACCGGTGTCCCCGCCGTCCGGTTCCGACAGCTGCCAGGCCGTCACCGCGACGGCGCCCGCCACCGCGCAGGCCAGCGCCGCCCGGAGCCCCCGGCGCCGCGCACGCCCGGCCCGGTCGTAGGGGGTCGGGCCCAGGTCGCTCCCGGGCGGGACGGACGCGTCCTCCGGCGGTGCGGGCGCGTCCTCGGACGGTGCGGGCGCCCGGCCCGTCGCCGGGTGGCCCGGCAGGAGCGCGGTGGCCGCGAGCCCTCCCGCGGGCACGGGCCTGTCGGCCCGCTCCAGCGCCAGCGCACGGTAGTGAGGGTCCATCGCGAGGGCCGAGTCCACCGCGCACCGCGCGATCACCGTCGCCGGGTCCGGCCGGTGCGCGGGGTCCTTGGCGACGCAGTCCCGGATCAGGGCGGCGAGCGAGGGCTCCACCCCGGCGAGGTCGATGTCCTCGTGCACGGCCCGGTAACTCACCACCGCCGGGTCGCCGGTGCCGTACGGAGGGCGGCCCGTCGCCGTGTACGCGAGCGTGGCCCCCAGCGCGAAGACGTCCGCCGCCGGCCCCGCCTCGTTGAACCGCACCACCTCCGGCGCGGCGAACCCCGGGGTCCCCGACGCCATCCCCTCACGGGTGAGCACCGTCTGGTCGAGGCCCCGGGCGATCCCGAAGTCGATCAGCTGCGGTCCCTGCGGGGCGAGGATCACGTTCTGCGGCTTGAGGTCCCGGTGGGTGACCCCGTGCGCGTGCACGGCCACCAGGCCCTCGGCGAGCGCGGCGAGCAGCCGTACGGCGCTGCCGGGCGGGAGGGGCCCGGCCGCCTCCACCGCCTGGCGCAGCGTGGGCCCCGCGACGTACTCGGTGGCCAGCCAGTAGGGCGGGGTGTCGAGCGAGGCGTCGACCAGCTGCGCGGTGCAGTTGCCGCGCACGGTCCGGACGGTGGCGACCTCCCGCCGGAACCGGGCCAGGGCCTCAGGGTGATCACTGATCTCGGCACGGATCACCTTCACCGCGACCAGGCGCCCGCCCGGGGACCGGCCGAGGAACACCAGTCCCATGCCGCCCGCGCCCAGCCGGGCGAGGAGCGCGTAAGCGCCGATGTGCGAGGGGTCCTGGGGCCGAAGCTCGTCCACGCGGACGACTCTGCCACACCGCTCACCCGCCCGACCCGGTGTATCCGCAAACCTGCACGGCCGACGCGGTCCGCCCCCTGAGCGGCACGGCCGCACCGCGCCGTCGCCGCCGTCACGGGATGCGGGGCGGCCGGAACGAATCGAGGATGCCAAAGAGGGAACGAGGCGTTTGGGCCGGTTCCACGAACCGAGAAGCGACACAGCGACATCTCGAGGGAGACGAACACCGATGGCACCTCAGCAACCCTCTTCCGGCATCACCGCATCCCGCGACCCCGGGCTCGCCCGTCCGGTGGCCGACGAGGCGGGGTGGAGCGAGGTGGACCTGCGCGCGGTGGACACCGTCCGGGTGCTGGCCGCCGACGCCGTGCAGAAGACCGGCAACGGACACCCCGGTACGGCCATGAGCCTGGCCCCCCTCGCCTACCTGCTCTTCCAGCAGGTCATGCGACACGACCCCACCGACGACCAGTGGCTGGGCAGGGACCGTTTCGTCCTGTCCTGCGGTCACACCAGCCTCACCCTCTACATCCAGCTCTACCTGGCCGGCTACGGCCTGGAGATGAAGGACCTGGAGGCCCTGCGGACCTGGGGTTCGGCGACCCCCGGACACCCGGAGTACCGGCACACCCGGGGCGTGGAGATCACCACCGGCCCGCTGGGCCAGGGCATGGGCTCCGCCGTCGGCATGGCGATGGCGGGACGCCGCGAACGCGGCCTCCTCGACCCGGACGCGGCGCCGGGCACCAGCCCCTTCGACCACCACGTGTACGTGCTGGCCTCCGACGGCGACATGATGGAGGGCGTCGCGTCCGAGGCCGCGTCCCTGGCCGGTCACCAGCAGCTCGGCAACCTCGTGGCGTTCTACGACTCGAACCACATCTCCATCGAGGACGACACCGACATCTCCTTCAGCGAGGACGTCCCGGCCCGCTACGCCGCGTACGGCTGGCACGTGCAGACGGTGGACTGGATGCGCACGGGGGACTACGTCGAGGACGTCGACGCGCTGCTGGCCGCCGTCGAGGCGGCCAAGCGGGAGCGGTCCCGGCCGTCCCTGATCATGCTGCGTACCATCATCGGCTGGCCCGCCCCCACCAAGCGGAACACCGGCAAGGCCCACGGCTCGGCCCTCGGCGACGAGGAGGTCGCGGGCACCAAGCGGCTCCTCGGCTTCGACCCGGAGGTGTCCTTCGCCGTCGAGGACGAGGTCCTGGCCCACACCCGCGAGGTCAAGGAGCGCGGCCGGGCGGCACGGGAGCGCTGGACACCGCGGTACGAGGACTGGCGGAAGGCCAACCCCGAGCGTGCCCGCCTGCTCGACCGGCTGACGGAGCAGAAGCTGCCCGACGGCTGGACGGACGCCCTGCCCGTGTTCGCCGCCGACCCGAAGGGCATGGCCACCCGCAAGGCGTCCGGCGAGGTGCTCACCGCCCTCGCCCCGGTGCTGCCGGAGCTGTGGGGCGGCTCCGCGGACCTGGCCGGCAGCAACAACACCACCATGGAGGGCGAGCCGTCCTTCATCCCGGAGAACCGCCAGACCGAGGAGTTCTCCGGCAACCCCTACGGCCGGACCCTCCACTTCGGCATCCGCGAACACGCCATGGGCGCCGTACTCAACGGCATCGCCCTGCAGAGCCTGACGCGGCCCTACGGCGGCACCTTCCTGACGTTCAGCGACTACATGCGGCCCGCCGTCCGCCTCGCCGCCCTGATGAACCTCCCGGTCACCTACGTCTGGACCCACGACTCGATCGGCCTCGGCGAGGACGGCCCCACCCACCAGCCCGTCGAGCACCTCGCCGCACTGCGCGCGATCCCCGGCCTGGACGTCGTACGCCCGGCCGACGCCAACGAGACCACCGTCTGCTGGCGGATGGCCCTGGAGCACACCGACCGCCCCACCGGACTCGTCCTGACCCGCCAGAACCTGCCGGTGCTCGACCGCGAGGACGGCACCCTCGCGTCCGCCGAGGGCGCGGCCCGCGGCGCGTACGTGCTGGCCGGGGGGTCCGAGCCCGAGCCCGACGTCATCCTGGTGGCGACGGGCTCCGAGGTGCACATCGCCCTGGAGGCCCGGGCGGCTCTCACCGGCGAGGGGCTGGCCGTCCGGGTGGTCTCCATGCCCTGCCGTGAATGGTTCGCCGAACAGCCCCTGTCCTACCAGGACGAGGTGCTGCCGCCCGCCGTGCGTGCCCGGGTCAGCGTCGAGGCCGCCGTCGGTCAGGGCTGGCGCGAGGTGGTCGGCGACGCGGGCCGCATCGTGAGCCTCGAACGCTACGGCGCCTCCGCCGACTACGAGCGGCTCTACAAGGAGTTCGGCATCACCGCCGAAGCCGTCGCGGCGGCCGCGCGCGACAGCATCCGCGACGCCACCGAGCCGACCCGGCCCGGGGGCCGTCGCGGAGAGGCGGGCTGAGCGCGCCGCCGCACCGACCGCACGGCCCCCGCCGGACGAAGGTGTCCGGCGGGGGCCGTTTGTGTCCCTCCGGCCGACGGCCCGTCCAGTCATCCGATGAAAGCTGTGCACGACCCTTCTCCAGGAAAGGGGGCGACGCTACGATCACGGTGTTCTGGGAGCGCTCCCATGTGTATGCCATGCCCTCCACCGCCCCTGCGGCGGTCCAGTCCGGAGAGGACGCTCCCGTGCGTTCAAGCCCCAGACCCTTCGCCGCCCTGCTGGCGGCGCTCGCCCTGACCGCAGGGTTGTCACTCATCGGAACCCCTGCCGTGGCGCGCTCCGACGAGGCACCTGCTGCGACAGAAGCATCGGATGTGTCCATAGCCGCGGACACCTACACCTGGAAGAACGCCCGGATCGACGGCGGCGGCTTCGTCCCCGGGATCGTCTTCAACCGGTCCGAGAAGAACCTCGCCTACGCCCGGACCGACATCGGCGGCGCCTACCGCTGGGACCAGTCCGGCAAGCAGTGGAAGCCCCTGCTGGACTGGGTGGACTGGGACCGCTGGGGCTGGACGGGCGTGGTGAGCCTCGCCTCCGACACGGTCGACCCCGACAACGTGTACGCCGCCGTGGGGACGTACACCAACAGCTGGGACCCGACCGACGGCGCGGTCCTGCGCTCCTCGGACCGGGGCGCCTCCTGGAAGGCGGCCACCCTCCCGTTCAAGCTCGGCGGCAACATGCCCGGACGCGGCATGGGGGAGCGGCTCGCGGTCGACCCGAACAAGAACTCCGTGCTCTACCTGGGCGCGCCCAGCGGCAACGGCCTCTGGCGGTCCACCGACGCGGGAGTCAGCTGGTCCGAGGTGACGGCCTTCCCCAACCCCGGGAACTACGCGCAGGACCCGTCGGACACCAGCGGCTACGGCAACGACAACCAGGGCATCGTCTGGGTGACCTTCGACGAGCGTTCCGGCAGCGCGGGCAGCGCCACCCAGGACATCTACGTCGGGGTCGCCGACAAGGAGAACACCGTCTACCGCTCCACGGACGGCGGCGCCACCTGGTCGCGGATCCCGGGCCAGCCCACCGGCTACCTCGCGCACAAGGGCGTACTCGACTCCGCGACCGGCCACCTCTATCTGACGCTGAGCGACACGGGCGGCCCCTACGACGGCGGCAAGGGCCGGATCTGGCGGTACGACACGGCGTCCGGCGCCTGGCAGGACGTCAGCCCGGTGGCGGAGGCCGACGCCTACTACGGCTTCAGCGGGCTCTCCGTGGACCGGCAGAAGCCCGGCACCCTGATGGCCACCGCCTACAGCTCCTGGTGGCCCGACACCCAGATCTTCCGCTCCACGGACAGCGGTGCCACCTGGACCCAGGCCTGGGACTACACCGGCTACCCGAACCGCTCCAACCGCTACACGCTGGACGTCTCCTCCGTGCCGTGGCTCTCCTGGGGCGCTTCCCCCGCACCGCCCGAGACCGCCCCGAAGCTGGGCTGGATGACGGAGGCGCTGGAGATCGACCCGTTCGACTCGGACCGGATGATGTACGGCACCGGAGCGACGGTCTACGGCACCGAGGACCTCACGTCCTGGGACTCCGGCGGCACGTTCAGGATCACCCCCATGGTGAAGGGGATCGAGGAGACGGCCGTCAACGACCTGGCCAGCCCGCCCTCCGGGGCACCGTTGCTGAGCGCACTCGGTGACATCGGGGGCTTCCGGCACACCGACCTCGACGCCGTGCCGGACCTGATGTACACCTCCCCGAACCTCGACTCGACCACCAGCCTGGACTTCGCGGAGAGCTCGCCCGGCACGGTCGTCCGGGTCGGCAACTCCGACGCCGCGCCCCACATCGGCTTCTCCACCGACAACGGGGCCAACTGGTTCCAGGGCTCGGAGCCTTCGGGCGTCACCGGCGGCGGCACGGTCGCGGCGGCGGCGGACGGCAGCGGCTTCGTGTGGAGCCCGGAGGGCGCGGGCGTCCACCACACCACCGGCTTCGGCACCTCCTGGACCGCCTCCACCGGCATCCCGGCCGGTGCCACGGTCGAGTCCGACCGGAAGAACCCCGAGAAGTTCTACGGATTCGAGGCGGGCACCTTCTACGTCTCGACCGACGGCGGGGCGACCTTCACCGCCGAGGCCACCGGGCTGCCCGCCGAGGGCAACGTCCGCTTCCAGGCACTGCCCGGGACGGAGGGCGACATCTGGCTCGCGGGCGGCTCCGACACCGGGGCGTACGGTCTGTGGCGCTCCACCGACTCCGGGGCGACGTTCACGAAGTCCGCCGGCGTCGAGCAGGCGGACAGCGTGGGCTTCGGCAAGGCCGCCCCGGGCGCCTCGTACCGGACGGTGTTCGTCAGCGCGAAGATCGGCGGGGTGCGCGGCATCTTCCGGTCCACCGACGCCGGGGCGAGCTGGACCAGGATCAACGACGACGCCCACCAGTGGGGCTGGACCGGCGCCGCGATCACGGGCGACCCCAGGGTCTACGGGCGCGTCTACGTCTCCACCAACGGGCGCGGGATCCAGGTGGGCGAGACCTCCGACAGCGGCGGCGGAGGCACGGACCCCGGCACCGATCCCGGCACCGATCCCGGCACCGATCCCGGTCCGGAGCAGCCCGCGGACGCCGCCTGTGCGGTGACGTACGCGGTCACCAACCAGTGGCCGGGCGGCTTCCAGGCCGATGTGACGGTCACCAACACGGGTGACGCCGCGTACAACGGCTGGAAGCTCGGCTGGTCGTTCCCCGGCGGGCAGCAGATCAGCCAGATCTGGAACGCCTCGCACCGGCAGGACGGGGTGAAGGTCACCGTCACGGACGCCGGCTGGAACGGCACGGTGGCGCCCGGCTCGTCGGCGGGCTTCGGCTTCACCGGCAGTTGGGCGGGGAGCAACGCCGAACCGGCCGCCTTCACCCTGGACGGCCAGGCCTGCACCGTGGGCTGACCCCTCCGGCACGCACGCGGGGCCCGGCAGTCGCCGCCGGGCCCCGCACGACTTGACGGGCTGTCAGGGAGCGTACGTCCGCACGTAGTCGAAGTCGGCCACCGCCCCCGACCGGTTCAGGGAGACCAGCCCGATCCGCAGATCGCCCCGCGCCGGGAGCGTCCAGACACCGCCGGGCGACCAGTGCGCACCGTCCCGGCTGGTGGAAGCCCTGACCTCGTGCTCCTGATGCGCGGTGTCACGGTGGTAGGCCAGCCGCAGCCACATGGTGTCCGCCGTGGGGCCGCCGAACATGGGGGCGTTGGCGACGGCGGTCGGCGGGGTGGTGGTCGGCCGCTCGCCCTCCTTGCCGAACTCGCTCACGTGCAGCACCGCCCCGTCGCCGTTGGTGAGCGGCAGCACCGAGTGGACCAGCTTGAACCAGCGGTCGTCGTTCTCGTACAGCACCAGCCCGGCCTGCTGGGCCGCCTGGGCGGGCGCGAACCGCAGCTTCGTCTCGACCGTGAAGTCCCCCGGCGGGGCGTCCCGCAGGAGCACAGAGGCGCTGTTGTCGCCGAGATACAGCTCCGCGTCCTGGGTCGGCCAGGACAGCGAACCGCCCGTCGCCCGCACCCCGGAGGCCGGGCCGCGTACCCACCGCCAGGGCGAACCCTCCGTCGTACCCGGGACGGTCGCCGCGTCGAACTCGTCGCTGAACGCGGGCAGCGGCCTGCCCGGACCCGCCTGCGGTACCCGCGAGACCACCGGCCGGTACAGCGCCGCCGCCCCCACGTTGTCCGCCGCCGCGCCGGCACCCCGTGCCGCCGCGCCGACCGCGCCCTCACGGACGGCCCCGGCGGGCAGCACCCGGTCCTGGACGGCCACCGGGTCCCGCAGCCGGTCGCCGGTCACCTCGACCGTCATCCGGGTGCCCCGCACCTCCACCGACACGGTGTGCCAGGTGTCCCACGAGAAACCGGCCGGCAGCGCGGTCACCCGCTCGCCGCGGCTCGCACCGCCCACCCGCACGTCGGTGACCAGGGCGCCGCGGGCGCGGTCGAGCCAGGCCACCACCCGGTTGCCCGCGTCCTTGTGGGCGACCGTCAGCCCGGCGGCCCCGGACGGGGACGTCACCCGGAGATCCGCCTCCGCGCGCAGCGCGGCGGGCGCCCGTCCCGCGGCGAGCAGATACGCCGGGTCCGTCGCCGGACGGGCCGGCGCGTACGCCGCGTACCCGCCGGAGTCGCGGTCCGTACCGGCGGACCAGCCGGCGGGCGACGCGCCCTCGGCGCGCCAGCCGGACAGCCCTCCGCCGAAGGACCCCCCGGCAGCCCACGAGGTGACCGGGGCGGCCGTCGGACCGTCCGAGGGGCCCGCGCCCGCGCGGACGACGGGCCAGCCGCCGATCCAGTCGAGCCGGTCGATCAGCATCGGACGCCGGGTCAGCTTGAGCGAACCGTTCGACGCCGGGGCGAGATCCGGCGACTCGCTCGGGATGCCGTGGTAGACCAGCCAGTCCTGACCCGACAGATCGGTCTGGATCGCGTTGTGCCCCGGGCCGATCCACCGGTTCCCGCCGGCCGAGACGACGACACCCGCCTTGCTGGTCAGGGCCATCAGATCGGTGCCCTCGTCGTCGGTGAACGGCCCCGTGGGCGAGGTGGAGCGGCCCACCTTCACCTGGTAGCCGCTGAACGCGCCGTCGCAGCAGCCCGCGTCGGAGTAGAAGAGGTAGTAGAACCCGTCCCGCTGGACGACGAACCCGCCCTCGACGCGGCGGCCCCGCGCGACCTGGGTGACCTCGCCCTCGGTCCGGGTCCGGTCGCCGTTCATCTTCGCGACGCAGATCGTGTCGTAGCTGCCCCAGTACAGGTAGGGCGTGCCGTCGGTGTCGGTGAACTGCGCCTGGTCGATGTTGCCCGCGGGGCAGCCGCTCGGGGACGGCAGCACCGCGCCCCGGTCGCTCCACGGGCCGGTCGGGGTCGGCGCGGTCACGAGGCCCACGGTGTTGCGGCCGGGCACGGAGTAGTAGAGGTAGTACCGCCCGAACGCGTAGTGGACGTCCGGCGCCCACAGCCGCGAACCCTCCAGCCAGGCGGGACGGGTCGCCGGGGTGAAGACCTCCCCGGCGTACTCCCAGCTGACCATGTCCGCGGAACGCAGGATCGGCAGGATGCGCTCCCCGTCCTCACCCTTGCTCTGGAACACCGGGTTCTGTGTGCCGTAGGCGTACCAGAACCCGTCCTTGCCCCGGATCATCACCGGGTCGGGGAACGTGTCGACGGTGGTGCCGGTCACCGGGTTGGTGTACGTCGCCGGCGCGGCCGGGGGCCGCGGGGCGCCGTGGGAGGGCGCGGCGGCCAGGGTGCACAGCCACAGCAGGGCGGCGGCCGCCGCGGCCCACGGGCTGACGGTCCCGCGCGTGCGTCTCACGGGGCCCCCGTCCCGGCCCCGGCCGCATCCGCGTCCGGGGTCCATGTGGTGTCACCGGTCTCGAAGGCGCTGAGACTCGGGTCGTAGTCGGAGGCGCCGATGTCGTACATCGACGTCATCCAGTGGTAGAAGTTGTCACCGCGCTCCCGCAGCAGCTCGTACAGCCGCCGCGTCAGCCGGGTGCGTACCGGCGCGAACTCCGGGTGCGTGTACCGGTTGCTGAGCTCGTGCGGGTCCGCCTCGAGGTCGTACAGCTCGTTGACCGACTCCGGGTTGACGACGAGCTTGTAGCGGTCGTCGCGGATCATCCGCTGCGGGTACGGGAAGTGGTGGCCGTGGAACTCGGCGACCAGCTCGCCCGGCCACCCGGGCTCCTCACCGCGCACCAGCGGCACCAGACTGCGGCTGTCCACCGCGGGCGAGGTGTCGCAGCCCGCCAGCTCCAGCAGGGTCGCCGTGCAGTCGGTCAGGCTCACCAGCTCGTCCCGGACCTGCGGGGGCGCCCCGGGGATCCGCACGATCCCGGGGATGCGGTAGATGTCCTCGTACATCGCCGGGCCCTTGTCGTGCAGCCGGTGCGCGCCCGTGAACTCCCCGTGGTCCGCGGTGAAGAACACCGAGGTGTCCTCCCCGAGCCCCAGCTCGTCCAGGCGCGTCAGGATGCGCCCGATCTGCTCGTCGATCAGAGTCACATAACCCCAGTAGACGGCGATCAGCTTGCGCGAGGTCTCGATCGGGATGGTGTCGAAGGCCCAGTGGGCGCTGTAGTTGCGCTGCACCGGCGGTTTGCCCTCGAAGGTCTCCGCGACCGACGGCGGGAGCTCGACCAGCGCCGGGTCGTAGAGGTCGTAGTAGGCGTCGGGCAGCAGATACGGCAGATGCGGCCCGAAGAAGTGGGTGGCCAGGAAGAAGGGGCGGCCGCCCGCCGCGTACTCCTCCAGCTGTTCGATGGCCCGGGTGGCGAGGTAGTACTCGAAGGTCGCCTCCACCGGCTGGTGCAGCCGCGCGGCCAGCAGGTTCCCCGGGTTGCCGCCGGGCGCCGTGCCCCGCACCGGGTCGGAGATCCGGTACGGGGGCAGGCCGCGCTCCTCCAGGTACGCCAGGTAGTCGGGGTGGTCGACCGGGTTGTGCCAGCCCGGCAGGTCCGGGCCCTCGAAGCCGTAGGAGGCGGCGTTGCGGTGGGTGCCGCCGTGCCACTTGCCGACCAGGCCGAGGCGGTAGTCTCGCTCGGCGAGCGCGGCGGGGAAGGTGAAGGCGTCCTCCCGCAGATCCTCCAGATACCCCACGTTCCGCTCGTAGTTGGCGAGCAGCCGGTGCCGGAACGGGGCCTGCCCGGTGAGCAGGCTGGCCCGCGCCGGGGTGCAGATGGCGGTGGGTGTGTAGAACCGGTCGAACCGCGTGCCGGTCGCCGCCAGCCGGTCCAGGTTCGGGGTCGCGACATGAGGGTTCCCGTAGCAGCCGAGGGTGTCCACCCGGTGCTGGTCCGTCATGAGGAAGAGGAGATTCACTTGCCGTACGCCTCCGTGTAGAGGTCGCCCTCGTAGTACGTGGTGGAGGCCGGCGCCTTCGGGAGCTGCCCGGTGCCGACGAAGAACTCACCGAGCCCGTCCAGCCAGCCGCCGACCGTGCCGTCCTTCGTCTTGGCGACCAGTTCCCCGGTGGACAGGGTCTCCACGTTCGCCGCGTCGGCCGCCACGGCCTTGCGGTCGATCTTCAGCAGACCGGCCGCCGCGTCGACGGACTCCTCGGGGTGCGCGGCCCGCCAGTCGTTGGCCTTCTGCAGGACCTTGACGACCTTGGTGGTCAGCTCCTTGTCCGCCTTCGCGGGGCTGACGAACGCGGTCGGGAACGCCTTGTCGGTGAAGTCCGCGGTGCTCGCCACCTCCTTCAGACCGGGCTTCCTGGCCTTGATGGTGTCGATCAGCGGATACCAGAGCCCGGCGCCGTCGATCTGCCCCGACACGAACGCGGACACCACCGTGGAGGGGTCCATCGGCACCTTCTCGACGTCCTTCTCGCTCATCCCCGCCTTCTGCAGGGCCAGGTTGAGCGCCATCTCGCCCGATGTGCCCTCGGGGACGCCGACCTTCTTGCCCTTGAGGTCCTGGATCGAGTCGATGCCGGGCTGGGCGATCACCCGGTCGGCGCGCGCGAGCGTGTTGACGGCGACGACCTTGGCCTTGCCCGAGGCGGGCAGCCACATGGCGCCGGGCCCGATGTAGCCGAAGTCGAGGTCGCCCGAGCCGAGCGCCTGGATCTGCAGGGGGCCGTTGGTGAAGACCTTGTAGTCCGGCGAGAGCCCCTGCTCCTTCCACAGCCCCTGCTTGTCGGCGATGGCCAGCAGGGAGGCGCCGTTGTAGTCGCTGATGTAGCCGAAGCGGACCTTCCGGCCGCCGTCGGAGGACGAGTCTCCGGAGCAGCCGGTCACGGAGAGTGCCAGGACGGACACGGCGGCGACCGCCGTCAGGGCGCGCTGAAGTATACGCATGTCGAAGTGGTCCTTAGAGAAGCGGTGGAGGGAGGGGTCAGAGGGCGGAGGCAGCCGGTGACTGGTGGTAGACCGCCTGCCAGACGGTGTTGCGGATGCGGGCGAACTCGGGGGAGAGGCGGATGGCCTCCGTACGCGGATACGGCAGGTCGACGTCGACGACCGAGTGGATCCGGCCCGGCCTGGCCGCCATCACCACGACGCGGCGCGCCAGATACACCGCCTCGTCCACGTCATGGGTGACGAACAGGACCGTGCGCCGCTCCCGGCTCCAGGTGTCGAGCAGCCGGTCCTGCAACCGCACCCGGGTCAGGGCGTCCAGCGCGCCGAACGGCTCGTCCATCAGCAGCACCCGCGGGTTCACCGCGTAGGCGCGGGCGATCGCGCAGCGCTGCTTCATCCCACCGGACAGCGTCTTGGGCAGGGCGTCCGCGAAGTCCGAGAGCCCGACCAGATCGATGGCGTGTTCCGCCCGCCGCCGGCGCTCGGCCCGGGGCACGGAGGCGAGTTTCAGCCCGAACTCGACGTTGCCGCGCACCGTCAGCCAGGGGAAGAGCGCGTACTGCTGGAAGATGACGCCGCGGTCGGGGCCGGGCCCCGTCACCGGCTCCCCGTCGACCAGGACCTCGCCCCCCGTCGGGGCGGTCAGCCCGGCCGCCAGCGAGAGCAGGGTGCTCTTGCCGCAGCCGGACGGGCCGACGACGGTGACGAACTCCTCGTCCCCGATGTCCAGGTCGACCTCGTCGAGGGCGGTGAAGACGGAGTCCTTGAGCGGATAGGTCCGGGAGACCCGGCGGAAGCTGATCTTGGGGTTCATCGGGTCTCCTGCCAGCGGGTGAGACGGCGTTCGGCGAGCAGCAGCAGACGGTCCATCAGCAGGCCGAGGAGGCCGATGGTGATCAGACCGACGAAGATGGTGGGCAGGTCGTAGTACAGCTGGGCGCTCTGCATGCGGAAGCCGAGCCCCTCCTGGGCGGCGATCAGCTCGGCGGCGACCAGCGTGCCCCAGGCCGAGCCGAGCCCGATACGCATCCCGACGAGGATGAACGGGGCGGACGCCGGCACCACCACCTTCAGGAACACCGTCCCGTCGCGTGCGCCGAGCACCCGTGCCGCGTCGATGAGGGTACGGTCGACGCCGACGACCCCCTGGAAGGCGGCCACCACGCTCGACAGGAAGGCCGCGAGGAAGATCACGAAGATCTTCGGCACCTCCCCGATGCCCATCAGGACGATCGCCAGCGGGATCATCGCCAGCGGCGGCACCGTACGGAAGAACTGGATGTAGGGCTCCAGCAGCCCGCGGGCCACCGGGTACCACCCCATCAGAAAACCGACGGGCACGGCCAGCAGCGTGCCGAGCGCGAAGCCCACGAGGACCCGGCGCAGGCTCGCCAGCGCGTCCACCACCAGCGTGCCGTCGGCGATCAGCTCAGCTGCCCGCTTCCCCACCGCCACCGGCCCCGGCAGTGCCTGCACCCCGGCCCGGGCCAGGAGGGCCCAGATGCCCAGCCCGGCGGCCAGCGCCGCCAGGTTGAGCACCGGCGCGGGCGGGAACCGGCGCTTGGGGCGGAGCGCCCGGCCCGGCTCGCCCGGTGCGGCGGGCGCCGCCTTCTCGAACGTGGTCTCCGTGGAACTCACAGCGCTTCCTCGAGGTCGTCGGCGCCCGGATAGCGGGCGAGCAGCGGGGATTCGTGCAGGGCGAGCGCCACACCGCCGAGCGCGCCGGCGGCTTCACCGAGCGCCGTCCGGCGCAGCGTCACACCGTCCCGGGCGAGCGGCAGGACATGGGCGTCCAGGGCCCGGCCGACCGGACCGAGCAGGGCGTCGCCCGCCGCGGCGAGTTCGCCGCCCAGCACGATCACCAGGGGGCCGACGGCGTTGACGACGGAGGCGAGCACCGCGCCCGTACGGGTCCCGGCCGCCTCCAGTACGCGAAGTGCCACGCGGTCACCGGCCGCGGCGGCCGCCAGCAGCGTGTCGACGTCGTCGGCGCGCCCACCGCCGGCCCGGTAGGCGTCGAGCACCGCGCCCACCGAGGCGACCGTCTCCAGACAGCCGGAACCGCCGCACTCGCACGGCCGGCCCCCGGGTTCGGCCGTGATGTGCCCGAACTCGCCCGCCAGGCCGTCCACTCCCCGGTGCAGCGAGCCGTTCACGACGAGCCCCCCGCCCACTCCGTGCGAGAGGCGCAGGTACAGCACGTCGCGGCTCCCGGCGGCGGCACCCCAGGAGCATTCGGCGAGCGCGGCGAGGCGGGTGTTGTTGTCCAGCAGCACGGGAGCGCCGAACCGCTCACCCAGCAGCTCCGCGAGGTCGGCCAGCGGCCCGTCGGGCACATGGCCCTCACCGGTCAGCCGTACCGGTCCCACCACGCCCACCCCGACGGCGCCCGCCGTGCCGAGCGTGGTCAGCCGCAGTGTCTTGCCGGCGACCGACCCCACCAGCTCCTCGGCCAGGGCCACCCTGCGCCGCCAGGAGAGCCCGGCCGGATGCGCGGCGCTCGCCGAACCCGTCACCTCGTGGGCCACGTTGGCGGCCGCCACGCGCACGGCCCGGCGCGCGAAGTCGACACCCACGGCCTGACCGGCCGACGGGTCCAGCGAAAGGCGCTCGACCGGACGGCCCCGCCGGCGCGGACCGGGGTCGGCGGCGGACGACACCACGGCACCGCTCGCCACCAGGGTCGCCACGATGTCGTACAGCGTGGTGCGGGACAGCCCCACCCTGCGTCCGAGCTCGGCGCGGCTCTGCGGTCCGTGCCTGCGCAGCAGGCCGAGCACGCTTTCCTCGTGCCCGCGTCTGAGCTGCGTGAGAGGGCCACCGTGAGTGTGCATGCCGCTCAGCATGCTGACGTGACGATTTTTTCGTCAACCTCCCGGAAAAATATTCATGTTGCCGCAATGCCTGGCGGTCACGCGTCCCGCACGCAGCGGAACCCCAGATTCCCCGCTGTGCTGTCCGGGGTGTTCCGGGTGCGGGCGGCCACCCGGTAGCGGTTGCAGTACGAGTGGTGGCACAGGTAGGAGCCGCCGCGCATGACCCTCTGGCCGCCGGAGGCGGGTCCCCGCGGATCGGTGCGGCGCCGGTCGCCGTGGTCGGTGCCCCAGCGGTCCGCGCACCACTCCCAGACGTTGCCCGCCATGTTGTGCAGCCCGAAGCCGTTGGGCGGATAGGCGTCCACGGGTGCCGTACCGGCGTACCCGTCCTCGACGGTGTTCTTCACCGGGAACCGCCCCTGCCAGATGTTGCAGCGGTGCTCGCCGCCGGGGGTCAGCTCGTCGCCCCACGGATAGCGGCGCTGCTCCAGGCCACCCCGTGCGGCGTACTCCCACTCGGCCTCCGTGGGCAGCCGCGTACCGGCCCAACGACAGTACGCCCGGGCGTCGTTCCACGAGACGTGCACCACCGGGTGGTCCTCGCGGCCGTCCAGGCCGCTGCCCGGCCCCTCCGGGGCGTTCCACCGGGCGCCCTCCACCCCGCACCACCACGGCGTACCGTCCGGCCTGGGGGCACCGCGCCGCAGCGCGGCGGGCAGGAAACCCGCGAACACGTACGACCAGCCGAAGCGCTCGGCCTCCGTCACATGCCCGGTCGCCGCCACGAACCGTGCGAACCGTTCGTTGCTCACCGCGTGCGCCTCGACGCGGAACGCGGACAGCCGCACCTCGCGCACCGGTCCCTCGCCGTCGGACGCGAAGCCGTCCTGGTCCTGGGCCCCCATCAGGAACGTCCCGCCGGGCAGCAGCGGCATGGTCACGGGCGGGACGGCGAGATCCGGCCGGACCGGCGGCGCCAGGTCCACCGGGGCCGGTATGTGCGGGACGGCTGTTTCCCCGCGGGCGGGGGAACAGCAGCTGGGAGGGGTGGTGTCGGTCATGGCGTGATCCTACGAGCGCCCGCCGCACCGCCCGGCTTCCCCTCGGGCACCGCGCATACATCGAAGATCGTCGGAGCCCAAACATGCCGTCGGCGTGGCGTGCCGTCCAACGGGTGAGATCCGCACCGAAGTCACACGTTGGGCCCACGGCGTCCCTCGAATGCGACGTTCTCCGGTGGTGAGCCGCGGAGATCAGGCTGACGGTGGATCACGTCGCCCCTGTGGTCAGACGAGCGGGCAGCCGGCCCGCCCTCGCAGGAGTGGCGAAAGGAACTGTGTATCCATGCGCTCTGCCCGCACCCTGTTCGCATCGGCCGCCGTCACGGCGGTCCTCGCGGTCTCCGTCCCCGCCGCTTACGCCGTGACCTCGGCGGATGACTGGGACAAGGACAGCGGCCACTCCTCCAGCAGCAACGACCACCACGACAAGTCGGACTCCGGGAAGTACGGCAAGCCCGAGGGCGGTGTGCACACCGGTGGTGGCGCGCTCGCCAAGGTCACGTCGGACGACTGGCAGAAGGACAAGGACAAGGACTCGGGGTCGCGTGGTGACGACCACGGTGACAGGTCGGACTCCGGGAAGTACGGCAAGCCCGAGGGCGGTGTCCACGCCGGTGGTGGTGCGCTCGCCAAGGTCACCTCGGACGACTGGCAGAAGGACGAGTCGGGGTCCGGCAACAACGCGGACCGTGACAAGCCGGAGTCCTGGAAGCACGAGAAGCCCGAGGGCGGCGTGCACGCCGGTGGCGGCGCCATGGCGCTGTCCGGCGGCGGCCTGGCCGCGGGTTCGGTGCTGATGCTCGGTGGTATCGGTGCCGCCGCGTACCGTCTGCGCCGCCGCAACGCCTCGGGTACCGCGGCAGCCTGACGGGCGGCCGTAGCTGAGTGAACGCCGTCGTGGCCGCCGTCCCCTCCAGGGCGGCGGCCGCGCCGATTTCCCTTTCCGCGCCCGCACCCTCCCGCCAGACGAAAGGCAGCAAGCGCATGGCCGCCCCCCAGCCGTCCGGAACGGACCCCGCGCCGTCCCCGGCCCCCGCCCGATCCCTGCTGTGGCCCGCCGCGGCGGTAGGGCTGGGTTTCCTCCTCGTCTACAACTCCCTCGACGCCTCCGCGGGTGTCCCTCCGCCGGCTGCCGCGGTCTCCGCGCCCACCACCGGCGCGTCGGCGTCCGCCTCCGCGAGGCCCGCGCCGTCACCTTCCGCGGCGGCCGTGAACCCGGGACTGTCCCGGTCGGAGCCCTCACGCATCTCGATCCGGTCGATCGCCGTCAACGCGCCCTTCACGCCGCTCTCCATCGGCGCCTCGGGCCAGCTCGACGCGCCGCCGGCCGACGACGCGAACCTGGTCGGCTGGTTCAAGGACGGGGCCACCCCGGGTGAGCGCGGCACCTCGGTGGTCGCCGGACACGTCGACACCAAGACGGGACCCGCGGTCTTCCTGCTCCTGAGCACCCTCAAAGCGGGGAACACGGTCGACATCACCCGCAAGGACGGTGTGGTCGCCACCTTCAAGGTCGACGCCGTCGAGACGTTCAGCAAGGCGGACTTCCCCAGCGACCGGGTGTACTCGGACAACGGCACCGCCCAGCTGCGGCTGATCACCTGTGGTGGTGTGTACGACAAGAAGGCGAAGGACTACGAGGACAACGTGGTCGTCTTCGCCCACCTGGACTCCGCGAAGAACGGCTGAGCCGCACGGACGCGTACGACGAAGGGCCGCCCGCGTGCGCGGGCGGCCCTTCGTCGTCTACGCGGTCGCTCATTCCAGATCGTCGTCGCGGTGCGCCGGGGCGGGTCGGGGCGCACCGTCGGGCGTCGTGCCGCCAGGGGTCTCCGAGGCGGGAACCGCCGGCTGGTCGGTCGGCGCGTTGTCCGTGCCGGGCAGGCCGTGCGTCAGGAAGTGCACGAGGACCGCGATCACCGCGCCCACGAGCGGGGCGACGAGGAAGAGCCACACCTGGCTCAGTGCGTCGTTCTCGGCGAACACGGCCGGACCGAGGGCCCGGGCCGGGTTCACCGAGGTACCCGTGAGCGGGATGCCCAGCAGATGGATCACCGCGAGGCTCAGGCCGATCGCGATGCCGGCCGGGCCCTTGGCGCCCTTGCCGTGGGTCGTGCAGAGCACCACGAAGACCAGGAGGGCGGTGAGGATCGTCTCCGCGAGGAAGGCACCGCCCGCCGAGATGTGCACGAGGGAATTGGCCCCGTACCCGTCGCTGCCGAAGGAGCCGCGTCCCGCCACCTGGAACACCGGGACGCTGTCGGCCAGCCAGGCCAGCAGCGCGGCTCCGGCGAGACCGCCCGCGAGCTGGACCACCCAGTAGCAGAGGCCCGTGACGGGGGAGATGCGCCGGCCGAGCACCATGCCCAGGGTCACCGCCGGGTTGACGTGACAGCCGGAGACGGGGCCGATCGCGTAGACGAGGGCCAGCAGGACGAAACCGAAGGCCAGCGCGATGCCGAGCACTCCCACGAAGGGCTCGGCGAAGATCGCCACTCCCACCGCGAAGAACACCAGCAGGAGGGTGCCGAAGAATTCGGCGGCGAGTGCGCGAGGATCGACGTCCAGGGCCCGGTGTCCCGCCGCGGACGGGGAGGTGGAGTCCTGTGGAGCCGTAGTGGTTGTGCTCATGAAAACCTCTTCGTGGTGATCGAGAGCCGGTCGCGTCAGGGCAAAGGACCGCGCCGTTTGACCCTTATGTGCCATTTACCATTTTCTCACGGTACGGCCGGGGCCCGCCGATGTCGCGCAGAGCGACGTACAGCCCGCGACACGCGAGGGGCCGGGTCAGCCGACGTCCTCGCCGCGCCCCTCCGCCAGGGCCACCTGGCGCAGAGTGCGGCCGCTGCGGGCCGAGCGCGCGTGGTGGGGGTCGGGTGTGCCCGGCCGGTCGCGGACGGCCTGCCGGTCGTTGGCCTTGATCAGCAGCCAGGCCTCAGGGCCGGGATTGACCTCCTCGTCGCCCACCCGGAAGCGCGTCAGGGCGAACTCACCGTGCAGCTTCGCCCCGTCCAGCCAGAACGTCGCGTGCCCGCGCTCCAGGGACTCGCCGAACGGCAGGGGGGAGCCGTCCGGAGCGTGGCCGAGCGGCCGGTAGGTGCCCTGGTCCCAGACGATGACCGTGCCGCCGCCCTGCTCGTCCGCCGGAATGACGCCTTCGAAGGTCCGGTAGGACAGCGGGTGGTCGTCCGTCGGCACGGCCAGCCGCTTGTCCCGCGGATTGTCCGACGGGCCGCGCGGGACGGCCCAGGATCTGAGCACCCCGTCCACCTCGAGCCGGAAGTCGAAGTGCATCCGCCGGGCGTCGTGGATCTGCACCACGAACCGCTGTGCGCCGTCGCTGCTCACATCCTGCTCCTTCCGCCCCGGGGAGCGTGGCCGCGACGGCGCTGTCCGGCACCGCCGCGTCCCCGTCTTCCACTCTGCCGCCGCCGACCGGGCTCCGCACGACGGCTCGGACGCGTGCGCTCCCGGGCATACCGGGTCCTACGGCTTCGCGGAGCGGTACTCGCTGTGCGGCCGGATTTCCGCGCCAACTCGCGGAAAACCGGTAAGAGACCAGGTCGGCGTACGAGAGGCTCCTCCTCTGCGCGCCGTGGGGACGGCGCGGGGTGGAGGGGGAACATGTCGGTCGATCCTGCGGCATTCACTGCCCGCCTGCGGGCCGAGCAGAATGCTCCGGATCGTGAGGAAAGGCTGCGCCGTGAGCGGGCAGCCCGACGGCGCAAGGCACTGCTCGGGGCAGGTGCCGGACTTCTGGCGCTCGGGTGTTTCGGTGTCTGGCTCGCGGGCGCCACGTCCGGCTGAGTCATCCCCCTCGCGCACGACGTCGGGGCGGAGGCACACCCGGTGCTGCCGGCCCACCGGCCCCGGTCCGGCCGGGCTTCGTCAGTGGTGGCCGGCCGGACCGCCGCCACGTGACGCGGACCGGAACCGTCCGGTCCGGACCCTTGACGGTTTCCGATGGGCCCCTCTTAAATCAAGTGTTGAAGCATTCGCGCCGGGGCGGGTGTGCCCCGCGTTCACTTCTCGGCGCGGCTGTGTCATGAGCATGACCCCACTCGTGCTCTCCCATCCGCCTCCGGAAGAGATGTGATGACCGTGCCCACCTCCCCCCACGACGGCAGGCCGGCGGCGAAGCCGCGCCGTGCCACGCTGTACGCGCTGTCCCTGCTGTGCTGTTCGGCACTCCTGACCGCCCTGCCCGCCGGGGCGTCGGCCGCGCCCGCCTCCGACGCGGCCGCCTCCGTCCCGGTCCGGGACGCGGGATCCGCCGCCGTCGTCTTCGCCGACGAGTTCGACGGCCCCGCGGGTTCCGCGGTGGACGGCGGCAAATGGCAGGTCGAGACGGGTGACAACGTCGACAACCACGAGCGGCAGTACTACACGCAGGGCAACGACAACGCCGCCCTCGACGGTGACGGCCACCTCGTCATCACGGCCCGCAAGGAGAATCCCGGCAACTACCAGTGCTGGTACGGCACCTGCGAGTACACCTCGTCGCGCCTGAACACCGCCGGCCGGTTCACCCAGACCTACGGGCACGTCGAAGCCCGTATGAAGGTGCCGCGCGGGCAGGGCATGTGGCCCGCCTTCTGGATGCTCGGGGCCGACATCGGTGACGTCGGGTGGCCCAACAGCGGCGAGATCGACGTCATGGAGAACGTCGGATTCGAGCCGGACACCGTCCACGGCACCCTGCACGGTCCCGGCTACTCGGGATCCGGCGGCATCGGCGCCGGCTACACCCTCCCGGGCGGGGCGGCGTTCGCCGACGACTTCCACACGTTCGCGGTCGACTGGGCCCCCGACTCGATCACGTGGTCCGTCGACGGCACCGTCTACCAGCAGCGCACCCCGGCCGACCTGAACGGCAACACCTGGGTGTTCGACAAGCCGTTCTTCCTGATCCTCAACCTCGCCGTCGGCGGCTACTGGCCCGGCGACCCGGACGGCGGCACCACGTTCCCCCAGGAGCTCGTCGTCGACTACGTCCGCGTGACCACCGACGGCTGACACCGCCGTCCCCGCCCTTTGCCGCCCGGCCCCGGGAAGGACCTCCGGGGCCGGGCCCCGGGGCGCTCCGGCCCCGGGCGCGCCGACGTAGAGTGACCCGCATGGAGCAGCGCACACTCGGCAGGACCGGCCGTGACGTATCGGTCGTGGGACAGGGCACGTGGCAACTGGGCGGAGACTGGGGCGAGGTGCGGGAGGCCGACGCCTTCGGTGTCCTGGACGCCGCCGTCGAAGCGGGCGTCACGTTCTTCGACACCGCGGACGTGTACGGCGACGGCCGCAGCGAACAGCTCATCGGCCGCTATCTGAAGGACCGGCCGGACGCGGACGTCTTCGTCGCCACGAAGATGGGCCGGCGCGCCGACCAGATCCCGCAGAACTACGTACTCGACAACTTCCGCACCTGGAACGACCGCTCACGCGCCAACCTCGGCGTCGACACCCTCGACCTGGTGCAGCTGCACTGCCCGCCGACGGCCGTCTACGCGTCCGACGAGGTCTACGACGCGCTCGACACCCTCGTGGCCGAAGGGCGCGTCGCCGCCTACGCGGTGAGCGTGGAGACGTGCGCGGAGGCGCTCACCGCCATCGCCCGGCCGGGGATCGCGAGCGTCCAGATCATCCTCAACCCCTTCCGCCTCAAGCCGCTGGACGAGGTGCTGCCCGCGGCCGTGGAGGCGGGGGTCGGCATCATCGCCAGGGTCCCGCTGGCCTCCGGGCTGCTGTCGGGGAAGTACACCGCCGACACCGTCTTCGCGCCCGAGGACCACCGCACGTACAACCGCCACGGCGAGGCGTTCGACCAGGGCGAGACCTTCTCCGGCATCGACTACGCGACCGGTGTCGCCGCGGCGGCGGAGTTCGCCCGGCTCACCCCCGAGGGCGCCACCCCGGCGCAGACCGCCTTGCGCTGGATCATCCAGCAGCCGGGTGTCACGAGCGTCATCCCCGGCGCGCGTTCGGTGGAGCAGGCGCGTGCCAACGCCGCGGCGGCCTCGCTGCCGGCGCTCCCGCAGAGCACCCTGGACGCGGTGCGCGACCTGTACGACCGGCGCATCCGCGCGGAGGTGCACGGCCGCTGGTGACCTACTCGTCGTCCCCGTCGTCGTCCTGCTGAGCGTTCTGCCCGGGCCCGTCCCCGGTGGAACCCGCGGCCGGTGCGTCGACCTCCGCCGTCGGGGTGGTCCCGGTGTCCGGGGTGTCAGGGGTGTCCGGTGAGAACAGGACCGTCCCGAGGTACACCGCCGCGATGAACGCGATCGTCCCGGCGACGGCGCTCGCCACCCGCGGGCGGCGGCGGATGGCCTCACTCGTGCTGAGTCTTCGGGTGGGAGCGGATCTCGCGGCCCGGGGCGCGGGCGCCGCCCGTCTGCGGCCGGACGGCTGCGGCAGACGGTACGTCGCCGAGCCGCCCGCGGCCGGGTTCCCCGGCGCCGCGGAGGCCGCCCGGGGAGCGGGCGGCGTGCTCGTCGGCAGGTGCTGGGGCAGCGGCTCGGGGCGGCCCCGCCAGGCGTCCGTACGGAACCAGTCGGAGACCTGCTGGGCGCTCGGCCGGTCCTCGGGCTTCTTCGCCAGCAGGCCCAGAAGGTACGAGTCGAAGGCGGGGGAGATGTCGACCCCGCGCTGCCGCACCGGGACCGGCGGCGTGTCCACGTGCTGGTAGAGCGTCGCCGTCGCCGTGTCCGAGCGGAACGGGGGCTGGCCGACGAGCAGTTGGTAGATGACGCAGCCGAGGGAGTACATGTCCGAGGCGGAGTCGGCCGTGCGGCCCAGCGCGCGCTCCGGGGCCAGGTACAGGCTCGTCCCGACGATGTGGCCGGCGGTGGTCAGTGCCGTCGAGGGGTCGTCGACGAACTGGGCGATGCCGAAGTCACCGATCTTCACGGAGCCTTCGGCGTCCAGCATCAGGTTGCCCGGCTTGATGTCGCGGTGCACGATGCCCTGCCGGTGCGCGGCGGCCAGCCCGGCGGCGGCCTGGCCGGCGATGTGGGCGACCTGCTCGGGGCCCACCACCTCCTGGGACTCCAGCAGATCGCCCAGACTCCGGCCCTCGACCAGCTCCATCACCAGATAGAAGCGGTCCTCCCACGACCCGAAGTCGAACACCGCGACCAGGTGGGGGTGGCTCAGCCGCGCGGCGGTCTGCGCCTCCAGGCGGAACCTGGCGGTCGAGGAGGCGTCGGCGTGGTCGCCCAGCAGCAGCTTCACCGCCACGGCCCGCCCCAGTACCTCGTCCGTCGCGCGCCACACCTCACCCATGCCGCCCCGGCCGATGGGGGATATCAAACGGTACCGACCAGCTACCAGCACCTGTGCACACCAATCTCGAACTGTGGCCTGCTCTCCGACTGCCGCGGCGGCGACCTCATCGGGCTCAGCGGCTCGGTACGGTGCGTGGGGGTGCGCGACATGATCAGCTTATCGGTCCCGTGGACCGCCGTTCGCCCGGGCGGCCCCATCCGGCTCAGGACGGCCGGTACGGTGCCCCGGGCGCCGGGCCGAGTGGCTGGTTCCAGTCCCCGGCGAGCCGTTCGAGCACGGCGTCGGCCTCGAACTCCCGCTGCCCGTGGGGGAAGAGGAGATCCGCGGCGCGGAACGCGGGATCGTCCGCCTCCGCCTCGACGTACGGGACCGCCACGCAGCGCATGCCCGCGGCCCTGGCCGCCTCCACACCCGGCACGGCGTCCTCCAGCACCACGCAGGAAGCCGGTTCGGCACCGAGCCGCCGGGCCGCCTCCAGGAAGACGTCGGGCGCGGGCTTCCCGTGCGCCACCTCCTCCGCCGACACGTACAGCGGGAGGTGGGCATCCAGCCCGGTGACCGCGAGTGTGGCCGCGATCACGGCCCGGGAGGACCCGGAGGCCACCGCCATCGGCACACCGCGCCGGTGCAGCCGCTCCACCAGGGCGCGCATCTCGGGAAAGGCCTCGGTCGACCGTCCGGCGAGCTCCAGGTACAGGGCGTTCTTGCCGGCCAGCAGTTCGTCGACCGGGGCCTCGATCCCGTACTCCGCGCGCAGGGTGGTGAGGGTCTCGCGGGTGCCGACCCCGATGAAGCGGGCGTGGTCGTCCCAGCCGAAGTCCCGGACGCCGTACCGGGCGAGGAGGCGGCGCCCCGCCTCGTAGTAGTTCGGTTCGCTGTCGACGAGGGTGCCGTCGAGGTCGAAGAGGACACAAGGGCCCGGGGTGCTCATGTGCCCAGCATGCCGGAGGCCGGCCGGCCGGGGCCGTCGGCGGCCCGCCCCACTGCCTCGACCAGCGGCAGGACCCGGTGCGGCACCCGCTCACGCAGTGCCACCTCGGTGCGTGTCCTGACCACGCCCGGTAGCTGGATCAACTGCTGGATCACGTCCTCCAGATGGCTGTTGTCACGTGCCACGACCCGGGTCAGCAGGTCGCCGCCTCCCGTCGTCGAGAACACCTCGATGATCTGAGGGACGGCCGCGAGGGCGTCCCCGACCTCGTCGAGATGGCCCTGGGTGACCTCCAGGTGGACGAAGGCCAGCACCGGGTGGCCGAGCGCCGCGGGGGAGAGCGAGGGGCCGGTGCCGGTGATCACGCCGTCCCGCTCCAGCCGGTCCAGCCTGGCCTGGAGGGTGCCGCGCGCCACGCCGAGGACGCGCGCGTACTCGCGGACGCTGGTGCGCGGCTGCTCGATGAGCAGCCGCAGGATGCGGGTGTCGAGCACGTCCACCGCCATGTTCCGAATGCCTCCTGCCCGCCGGGCCCTCGGCCCGCCCCGGGGCAGCCTACCGGGCGCCGGGCGAGCCCCTGGCCTGCTGATCAGCACCTGCCGGAGCCCGGGCCCGCCCCAGGGAGACGGACCGTACCGGGCGGCGCGTCGACCTCCTCCGGGTGTCCGCGCCAAGAGGCGTCCTGGCCGCCAAGGACCTTAACGTGGCCCTGTGCACACTATTCGGACAGTGGATCTCGCCGATGCCCGCCGGATCATCGATGCGGGTATCGGTGAGGCGGACCGCATCCAGTCGCCCAGCAACATCGCCGTGGTGGACGCGGGCGGCAGTCTCGTCGCCCATGTGCGGATGGACGGAGCGCAGCTCGGCAGCATCGAGCATTCCATCGACAAGGCGCACACCAGCGTTCTCTTCCGGTCGGCGACCGGTGATCTGGCTCAGGACTCCGAACCGGGCGGACAGTTCTGGGGCATGGCCCTGTCCGGGCTGGGCCGGGTGCTGGTCTTCGCGGGCGGGGTGCCCCTCGTGGTCGACGGCGAGGTGGTGGGCGCGGTCGGGGTCAGCGGCGGCTCACGCGAGCAGGACGGCGCCGTGGCCGAGGCGGCAGCCGCGGCCTTGTGAGCGGCGGCCGGGGCCGGACACGAGCAGGCCCAGGGGTCGGAGCGCCGTCGGGGCGCCGGTGCCGTCAGGATGGTCCGTTGGCTCTGCTGTGGTCAGGTGAGGTGACACCGTGCTGGGCCATTGGTCCAGTGGATCGGGTTCAGTTTGAACCATCAGCCCCCCGGATGCTGAGATAGGAAGGTCAATGGCGCTGCGGGTCCCCTGGGATCCATGCGGCGCCTTTCTCATGTCCGCGCTGGTCCGCGGTGCGAAAGGGGTGGGGCAACTTGCTGAAGAGGGCGTTCGTCGCACCGGATCCGGGACGGATCCGGTTGCGGTTCGCGTCCCGGGCCGTGCTCGGCATCGGGCTTGCCGTCGCGCTGTGCGGGGCGGCCGGGCACTCGCTGATGGCGACCGTCTCGGGGGGCCTGGCCGCGCTGCTCGCGTTGTTCACCGTGACGGATCCGACGGTGCGCGGGCAGGCGATCACGACCGCGCTCCTTCCCGTCGTCGGTCTCCCGGTGCTCACGCTCGCCGCCGTGCTGCACGACGTGCCCGTGGCGCGCGACCTGGCGTTCCTCGCCGTCGTGGGGGCAGGGGTGTACGCGCGGCGGTGGGGGCCCCGCGGGCACTCGCTGGGCGTGTTCGGCTTCATGGCCTACTTCTCCGCCCAGTTCCTCCACACCGTGCCAGGCCGGCTGCCCGAGCTGTACGCGGCCGTACTCCTGTCGCTCGTCGCGTCGTCGGTGGTGCGGTTCGGGGTGTGGTGCTACGAGCGGCGGCTTGCGGCACCGGTGGCAGTCACCCTCCCCGCCGGGGCGGCGGGACTCGGGCGGATCACGACACGGCAAGCCGTGCAAGCGACGTTGGGGGCGGGGTTCGCGCTGGGTGTGGGGCAGGTGCTCTCCGAGCAGCGGTGGTACTGGGCGGTCGGTGCCACCTGGTGGGTGTTCGTGGCCACGACCTCGCGAGGTGAGACCGTCGTGCGCGGGTTCAGACGATTCCTGGGGACGGTGCTCGGGATCGTGCTGGGCCTCGCCGTGGCTGTGCCGCTGCATCACGAGCCGGTCGTGGCCGCCGTGGTCGTGGCGGTGAGCGTGTTCGGGATCTTCTACACCGCCGCCGTCTCCTACACCTGGATGATGCTGGCCGTGACCGTGATGGCGAGCATGCTGTACGGGCTGCTCGGTGTGCTGGACGCGGGGCTGCTCGTGCTGCGGGTGGTCGAGACGGCGGCCGGGGCGCTCGGTGCCGTACTGGCGGTGCTGTTCGTCCTGCCGGTGACCACGCATTCGGTGACCGAGGCGTGGGTGGAGCGGGCACTGCGGTGCGTGCACACCTGCACGGCGGAGGCCGCCGCCCGGCTCGTCGGGAGCGAGGACGCCGACCCGCTCCGGCGCGTCGTCGAACTGGAGGCGACCCTCGGCCGAGTGCGCCTGTCGCTCGCGCCGCTGGTGCATCCGCTCAACCCGATGAAGACCCGCAAGCGGCGGGCGCGGCATGTGCTCGCGCTGCTGGACGACTGCGCACGCGAGGTGCGCGGCCTGGCATCCGTCGCTGCCGACCCGGAGGCCTCGCACGACGTCCGGCTCGCCGCGGCCTGCTGGCGTGTGGAAGCCGCGGTCCAGGCCCTCACCGAGGCGCCGACCGTCGGGCAGCACCTCCGACTCGACAGCGCGACGGCCACGGAGCCGACCGGCGCCGAACCGGTGTTCGCCCACCTCCATGCGCTGGAGCGCGCCCTGCTGGAGCTCGCCGTGCCCCTGCGGAGGTCCAGCCGGATTCCGGCCGGCGCCTGAGCCGTCGGGCCGGGCGAGGCCGTCGGGCATCACCCGGGCCCGGCGCGTCGGCCCCCGACATCCGGATCGGGGCGATCGGGACGGCGCGGTCGCCTTCCGGCAGGCGTGACGCCGCTGGGCCGGCACGGCTGTCGCTCGCGTCCCTCGTCCACCGTCCGGGCCGGAGTGGGTCCGCCGCGCACGCCCCTGGTCGCGCGCCCGGCACCCCTCCCGATTTGGTCTGGACCAGAAAACGCTGCCTGCTACCGTCGACAGGGAAGATCGTGACGGATGCGAAGAGGGGTAGCGCGATGGACGGCAACGGCGCGGAGCGGGCATACATAGGGTCGTTCACCTCGGCAGGCGGGCACGGCGTCACGGCCGCGGCCGTCGACCGGGACACCGGGGCGCTGACCGTGCTCGGGACCACGGACGCCGTTGCCGATCCGTCCTTCCTGGCCGTCGGCCGGGCCCCCGCCACGGGGGCCCGGGTGCTGTACGCCGTCAGCGAGACCGCCGACGGGGCCGTCGCCGCGTTCTCGACGGACGGTGACGGCGCGCCCCGGCCCACCGGGATGCCGCAGCCCGTCGGCGGGAGCGGTCCCACCCACCTCGCCGTCGCCGGGAACCATCTGGTCACCGCCAACTACACGTCCGGCAGCGTCACCGCGCTGCCCCTGGCGGGCGACGGCACACCCGGCCCCGCCACCGGCGTGCTCCGCCACGAGGGGACCGGCCCGGACGCCGAACGCCAGGAGGGCCCGCACGCCCACCAGGTGCTGCCCGACCCGTCCGGGAACTGGGTGCTCAGCGTCGACCTGGGCACGGACTCCGTACGGGTCTGCGCCCTCGACCCGGGCACCGGGGAGCTGCGGCCGCACGCCGAGACGGCGCTACGGCCCGGCAGCGGCCCCCGGCACCTGGCCTTTCACCCGTCCGGGCGACACCTCTACGTCGTGAACGAGCTGGAGCCCACGGTCACCGTGTGCCGCTGGGACGCGGCCGCCGGGCTGCTCGACCCCGTCGGCGAGACGCCGGTGCTGCCCGACGGCGCCCACGCCGGGGACGGGGGCCGCAGCTATCCGTCGGAGGTCGTGGTGGCCCGGGACGGACGGTTCCTGTGGACCGCCAACCGCGGGCACGACAGCATCTCCGTCCTCACCCTCGACGAGAGCGCCGAGAAGCCGGTCCTGGCGGCGGCCGTGGGCTGCGGCGGGCACTGGCCCCGCGACCTCACCCTCGACCCGTCCGGGCAGTGGCTGTACGTGGCCAACGAGCGCTCCGGCGACGTCAGCTGGTTCGCCGTGGACGCCGCGACGGGCGTCCCCGCGCACGCGGGCTCGATCGAGGCCCCGGCCGCCTCCTGCGTGGTGTTCGGCTGACCCGCACGAGCACCGCCCCGACACACGCGTGGGCGGCACGTCCGGCTGCGCCGGTCCGTGCCGCCCACGACGGCGCGGTCAGTGCACCGGGGCTCCCTGCGGCGTCGCCGGGGTGATCCCGAGCGCGGTCGCGTAGAGCGAGAGGACCAGCTTGCCGATGGCCGGGTACGCGCCGAGGGGCTCGGCGGTGGCGCAGCCCACCTCCTTGGCGGCGGCCTCCAGCAGACTCGCGTCGATCTCCGGCCCCACCAGGTACGGAGCGAGCGCGAGCTGAGCCGAACCGGCGTTGCGCAGCTGCTCGGCGATCGAGGAGACCGATCCGTCCACGTCGAGCGCGGCGGCCATCACCGGCACCGCGAGACGGGCCGCCAGCAGCATGCCGGTGATCCCCGCGGCCTGGACGGCCTCCTCGCCGCCCACGGTGGCCAGCACGATGCCGTCGGCCGCAGTGGCCACGGTGAACAGCCTGGCGCGGTCGGCGCGCGCCAGCCCGGCCTCCGAGAGGCGTACGTGGAGGGCCTCGGCCAGCAGCGGGTGCGGGCCGAGCACATCGGTCAGCTCGACCTGTGTACCGCTGTCCATCACGGCCTGCCGTATGCGCCGGACGATCGAGCTGTCCGGTCCCGCGAGCAGCGGCACCACGACGGCCGACGGGCCCTCGGGCGCGGCCACCTCGCGGCCGGCGGCGACGGCCTGCTCGTAGCGCGCGGTGCGCTCGGTGGAGGCGTGGGTGAGTTCGGAGGCGAGCGCGGGGTACTCCGCGTCGTCACCGTCGAGGTAGCCGATCCGCGCGTTGAGACCGGGCAGCTCGGAACGGGCGATGCTGATCACTTCCTCGGCCAGGCTGCGCGTGGCCGAGGAAGGGGTACCGGGAACGGCGAGGACGAGCGCCGCAGCGCCCTCGGGTGCGACCACGGGCTCCGGGCGGCGGTGCCGTCCGGACTGGCGAGGTCGCGGCATTCGTACTGGCAGGCCGGAAGCGGGCCCAGTGGGGGTGCTCATGGCGCCGCATGCTACTGGTTTTGGGTGCCCCTCTGTTCGGGGAGGGGGTGGTCGGGCGTCATCTGTCCGTTTATGTCTGTTGCGTCGCTTACCGGTTGGCGGACGGGACCTGTACGGGTGGACGTCCGACCGTACTCTTCAGGCCGCGTCCGGCAGGAACAGCAGCGTCGGGTGGGGCGGGAGCCGCAGCTCCGAGCGGGCCAGGGCGCGGCCGATCTCCAGCGCCCCCGCCAGCGGATCGCCCGACGCCCGCACGACGCGCGCCTGCGGTACCTGCCGGGCCAGTTCGGCGCGCAGCGGCCCGAGGAGCGGGTCGCCCATCTTGAACAGGCCGCCGGTCAGGGCCACTTCGCACGGCTCCCCGTCGTCCCCCTCGCTCCGTCCGGACGCGGCGCGCGGCGGCGGACAGGCCGCGGCGGCGGCCTCGGCGATGTGCGCGGCGGCCGTCCGCAGGATGCCCGCCGCGACCTCGTCCCCGGTGGCGCAGGCCGCCACCTCCGGCGCGAACGACGCCAGCAGCGCGGGACGGTCCGTGCGTGGGTAGAGCAGGCCGGGGAGCCCGGCCGCCGGGCCGAAGACCGCCTCCAGCCGTGCCAGCAGGGCCGCCGAACCACCGCGCCGTCCGTCGTGGGCGCGCATCGCCGCGTCGAGCCCGGCCCGCCCGATCCAGGCGCCGCCGCCGCTGTCTCCCAGCAGGTGCCCCCAGCCGTCCGCCCGGCGCCACACCGTGAGGTCGGTGCCGAGCGCGATCATGCCCGTCCCGCCCGCGACGACCGCTCCCGGCCGCTGCCCGAGCGCGCCCGCGTACGCGGTCACCGCGTCGGCGGCCAGCGCCACGCGGCGTACGCCCAGCGCGTCGGCGAGCGCGGCGGGCAGCGAGGCGCGCAACTGGTCGCCGAGCGTCGCCATTCCGGCGGCCCCGACCGCCGCCGCGGTCACCGTCGCGCCCGGGGCGGCACGGGCCAGCAGATCCCGGGCGACCGGCAGTACCTGGGCCAGCAGATGCGCGGCGTCGATGCCGGACGGGCCCGTCCGTACGGGTTCCGCGCAGGCCGCGGTGAACACCTGGCCGCCCGTCCCGGCGGAGCCGAGAGCCACCCGCAGTCCGGAACCGCCCGAGTCCACCCCGAGGACGAACGCGTCCGGGCCGTCGGCGGTCACCTGCCCGCCCCGGAGGGCGTGTGCGGTGCCCGGGGCCCGGACGTATGCCTGCGCGACCTCATGAACCGGCTCCGGGAGGGGTGGGGAGGGGACGACGACAGGCACCCTACCCATGGACCGGCTCTTCCGGGACCCCTCGTGATCATGTGCGGTCGTGTGGGCCGGTAGGGTGACGGACTGTGGCAGCACGACCGTTGAGTGAACTTGTCGAGCCCGGCTGGGCCGAGGCGTTGAGTCCCGTCGCCGGGCGTATCGCGGCGATGGGCGACTTCCTGCGCGCGGAGATCGCGGCGGGCCGCACCTATCTGCCGGCCGGGCAGAACGTGCTCCGCGCGTTCCAGCAGCCCTTCGACGACGTACGTGTCCTGATCGTCGGTCAGGACCCTTACCCGACACCGGGAATGGCCATCGGCCTGAGCTTCGCGGTGGCGCCGGACGTGCAGCGGCTGCCGGGGAGCCTGGAGAACATCTTCCAGGAGCTGAACAGCGACCTCGGCATCCCGCGCCCCTCGAACGGCGACCTGACGCCGTGGACCCGGCAGGGGGTCCTGCTGCTCAACAAGGCGCTGACCACGGCTCCCCGCAAGCCGGGTGCGCACCGGGGCAAGGGCTGGGAAGAGGTCACGGAGCAGGCGATCCGCGCGCTGGTGGCCCGTGGCAAGCCGCTGGTGTCCGTCCTGTGGGGGCGCGACGCCCGCAACGTGCGGCCGCTGCTCGGCGATCTGCCGGCCGTCGAGTCGGCCCACCCCTCGCCGATGTCGGCTGACCGCGGCTTCTTCGGCTCCCGCCCCTTCAGCCGTACCAACGCCTACCTGACCCAGGCCGGCGATCCGCCGGTCGACTGGTCCCTTCCGTAGCGGCACCGGATCCTCGCTGGCGCGCACGGACGGGCCCGCGGCCCGAGCAGGGCGACGGGCCCGGCCTCCGGCCGGCTCGGCGGAGACGACTTCGCCGAGGGGCCGTCTCTACCGGCCGCGCGTCTCCTGGGCGGCGTCCCGGCCCGCTTCCCGCAGGCCGCTCGCGGCGTCCTGGCCCGAACTCCGGGCCCGTTCCCTGGTGGTCCGCGCCGCGTCCTGCGCCGTGCTCCTGAGCGAACCGACGGCTTCCGCGGCCGGTTCGCGCATCTCCTCCTTCACGTCCTGGCCGATGTCCTGAGCGGTCTGCTTGACGGGACCGAGCAGTTCGTCGGAATGCTCACGGATCCGCGTCCCGGCCCTCTCCTCGGCAGCCGACGTCGGGAGGAGTGCGGCGGCCAGCATGCCGGCGCCGAACGCGATGACTCCCGCGGCGAGCGGGCTGCCCTGCGTCTGCTCGGCGACCTGGCCCGGAGCGGAACGGACGGCCTCGCCGGCCTCGTCCGCCGCGTTCCTGGCCGTCTCCCGCGTCCGGTCCGCGGCTGAGGCGGCGGACCCCGCGACGTTCTGGGCGTTCTCCGCGGTCGTGGACCGGGCGTCGTCCGCCGCACCCATGACCCGCTCCTTCATCCCCGCGAGCCTGTGCTGGGCGGCGCCGGCCTTGCGGCGTGCCACCTTGCCGGGCGTCACCTTGTCCGCGAGCCGGTCCACGTTGTGCGCCAGGTGGGCCCGGGTGTCTTCCACTTCGGACTTCAACTCGTCGGGTTGCGAACCCATTTCGCGTCCTCCTTCAGCGTCTCGGCGGTCCGTTCGGGCTTGACCCGCACCGCCCGGAGGCGACTGCGGCCCGTCACGAAGAGGATCGCGCCCACGACCAGCCAGATCGCGGTCACGATGAGCGCGGCCCACGCGATGTCGACCACGTGCGCGAAGCCGAAGACGGCGGCCAAGCTGCCGAACAGCACGACCAGATGCATGGTGTAGCCGGAGCCGGCGAGCATGCCGCCCGCCTTGCCCGCCTTGGCTGCTTCTTCCTTGACCTCGGCCTTCGCCAGTTCGATCTCTTCCCGCACCAACTGCGTGAGGTCCTCGCTGATCTCGCCGACCAGTTCCCCGATGGACGGGTCCGACGAGGGGGCCTGATGCGATCCGGCGGCCGGGGTGTCCGACCGGGCGGCCTCGTTCTTCGCGTATGACATGGCCACGTCTCAGCTCCCTTACGGCTGTCGCGGGTCCGTGTACGGGTCGACGCGGGGCACCGGTCCCGGCGCCGGGGCCGAACCGCCGTAGGGCGGCGTGACGCCGGGGGAGGGCGACGGGTATCCGTCGTCCCCCGCCGCGGGACGGGACCGGTCCCGACCGCCGGATGCCGGGGCCGGGCTGCCACCGCCTGCGCCGCCGTCCGCGGACTTGACGCCCTTGCCGATGCGGGCGGTGGCGAAACCCAGCAGAGCGGCTCCCGCCAGGAACGCGCCCGGGCGCCTCCGGGCGAAGTCCTGCAGGTCGCCGACGAGCCCCTCGGGACCCCGGTGCTCGATACGGGAGGCCACCTGGTGGCCGCCGTCGGCGACCTGACGCACGGCGCGGGCGGCCGACGAACCGTTCCGGTCGCTGTCGCTCATGTCCCGCAGTTCGTCGCTCAGCCGCCGGACGTTCTCCGCGAGACGTTCCGTCTGTGTCCGGGCCTGTTCCCGCAGTTGCTCCCGCAGTTCGCCGGCGACGTCACGGGCACGGGCGGTGGCCTCACCCGCGACGTCGGACACCTGGTCCTTCGCGGTGCCCGCCACCTCGCCGGCCTTGTCGCTCACGAGCCCGGCGCCCTCGCCGGCCTTGTCGCGTACGGCCGGTGGTACGGCCTCGGATGCTTTGCTGCCCAAGCGGTCGGAACCGTCGAAGTCACTCAATGTTCCTCCTCGGTCGGTCCTGCCGGTACCCGGCATGTGTGGTCATGGGGTCGGACGGACCGCGTCCTTACCCATCATGACGACTCTGACAACATGCGCAAAACGGGCTAATTTGCCCGGCTTTCCCGGCCGTTCCCGGCCCCTCACTCCGTGCTCGCGATTCCTCACGGGGCGGAGCGCCGCCCCGTGGCAGGGCGCTGTCGGGTACCGGTGGTACGTCCCGGCGTCCGCGACGGTCCGTATGCGGCGGGTGACGCTCCCGCCTGCCTTCTCGGTGTCCAGCCCGCCGGCTCCGGTCGTTGCGTGACACGTCGTTGCGTGACACGTCGTTCCGTGACGAGGGGTTCCGTGACAAGGGATTCCGTGACGAGGCGGGGTGTCACGCCTGCGGGCGCTCGGCGGGCGGTGCCGTGCTGCTGCGCACCACCAGGCTGGTCGCCAGGTCGACCCGGGTCGTCGCGGGCTGCCTGCCCCGGCCGAGGTCGAGCACCAGACGGGCCGCCGTCTCGGCCATCTCGATCAGCGGCTGGCGCACCGTGGTGAGCGGCGGCCCGATCCAGCGGGTGACCGGCAGGTCGTCGAAGCCGACCACGCTGAGGTCCTCCGGGATGCGCAGCCCCAGTTCACGCGCGGCCTCGTAGACACCGAGCGCCTGGAGGTCGTTTCCGGCGAAGATCGCGGTGGGCGGCTCCGGCAGCCGCAGCAGCTCCAGCGCGGTGCGGTAACCGTCCTCGTGGTTGAACTCGCCCTCACGGACGAGCTCGGAGTCCATGGGCAGGCCCGAGGTCTCCAGTGCGGCGCGGTAGCCGTCCAGCCGGGCGCGGCTGCACATCATGCGGGCCGGGCCGCCGATGACGCCGATGCGCCGGTGTCCCAGGCCCGTCAGATGGCGGGTCGCGGCGAGACCGCCCTGCCAGTTGGCGGCGCCCACGGAGGGGATGTCGTCCCCGGGGTCCCCGGCCGGGTCGACCACGACGAACGGGATGGAGCGGCTGTTCAGCTGGGCGCGCTGGGCGGCGTCGAGGTCCGACAGGACCAGGATGACACCGGCCGGCCGGCGCGCCAGGACGCCGTCCACCCATGTCTGGCCCGGCGTCAGGCGACCGGCGCTCTCCGACAGGACCAGGCTCAGGCCCTCCTCCCGGGCGACGTTCTCGACACCCCGTACCACCTCCATCGCCCAGGCGCTGTCCAGTTCGTGGAAGACCAGGTCGATGAGCTGGGACTGCTGGGAGGCGCCGCGGCGGCGGCGGTAACCGTGCCGGAGCAGCAGTTCCTCCACCTTCGTGCGCGTACCGGGGGCGACATCGGCGCGGCCGTTCAGCACCTTCGAAACTGTCGGAGCCGAAACTCCGGCCGCTCGGGCGATCTCCGCCAGCGTGGCGGTGCTCTCCGACGACGCGCCGGCGGACGCCTTTTCCTGTGGTGGCTGGACCTTTGCGGGGCTCATGCACGAATCGTAGCCGCACATCCCCTCCGGCAGGCGACGGGCAAGGATCGTAAATCCTTGGTCCTGCCCTCTTGACGGGCCCGAAACACGACCGTACGGTTCCGGCAACATTCGAAAGGCACGCCGAAACATTCGACAGAGGTGCGGTCATGCGGTCGGGGATTTTCAGTCAGGGCACACGTACGACGAGATGGGCCGCAACCGCTGCGGCGCTGGCGATGACCGGCCTGCTGGCCGGCTGCGGATCCGGGGACAGCGGGTCGGACGGCGGCACCATCACCGCCTATGTCTACGGTGACGACTCGGTCAAGGTTCAGCAGGCCGCGGTCGATTCGTTCAACAAGACCTCGAAGGTCAAGGTCAAGCTGGTGTCGGTTCCCGGGACCGACTACGTCAACAAGCTCCGCAGCGCCATGGGTTCGCCCAACGCCCCGGACGTCTTCTACAACTGGGGCGGCGGCTCCATCAAGCCGTACGTCGACGCGAAGCAACTCGTCGACCTGACCTCCACGGTCGAGAACGACGCCACGCTGAAGGACGGCTTCCTCCCCTCGATCATGACCGCCGGCGGCCTCGACGGGAAGATCTACGGGGTGCCGATGCGCGGCATGCAGCCCGTGATGCTCTTCTACAACAAGACCCTCTTCGCGAAGCACGGCCTGGAAGCGCCCAAGACCTGGGAGGACCTCCAGAAGGCCATCACCACCTTCAAGGCCGAAGGCATCACGCCCTTCGCGCTCGGCGGCAGCGACAAGTGGCCCGAACTGATGTGGATGGAGTACCTCCTGGACCGCATCGGCGGCCCCGAGGTCTTCCAGAAGATCCAGAACGGCGACACCGACGGCTGGGGCGACCCTGCGGTCCTCAAGACGGCACAGACCGTCAAGGGACTGGTCGACCAGGGTGCCTTCGGCAAGAACTTCAACTCGGTCGACTACGGCAACGGCGGAGCCCCGACGCTGCTCAACAAGGGCAAGGCCGCCATGCACCTCATGGGGTCGTGGGAGTACTCGACGCAGCTGGGCAAGGCGCCCGAGTTCGCCGAGAAGGACCTCGGCTGGACCACCTTCCCGACGGTGGCGGGCGGGGTGGGCGACCCGGCGAACATCGTGGGCAACCCGACCAACTACTGGTCCGTCAACGCCCGGACCAAGTACAAGGACGCCGCCGTCGAGTTCCTGAGGACGATGGCGTCGAAGACCTACGCGCAGTCCCTCGTCGACAACGGTGACGTCCCCACCACGTCCAACGCCGCCTCGATGCTGAGCGGTTCCCCGAACCCGCAGTTCGCCACCGACCAGTACCAGATGGTCGAGAAGGCCCCCAGCTTCACCCTCTCCTGGGACCAGGCGCTCGAAGCGCAGTACGCCACCCCGCTGCTCACCGAGATCAGCAAGCTGTTCGCGGGCAAGACGACCCCTGAGAAGTTCGTCGAAGCGATGAAGGCCGCCAAGTAGACATGTCCCACCACACTCCGGTAGCGAAGACGCGCGGAGACAGGAAGGCGGCCGTCGGCAACGTCGGCCGCCCGCCGGTCAGCTGGGCCCTGCCCGGCATCGTCTTCTTCGCCGTCTTCGCGATCATCCCGCTGGGGATCGCCGTCTACCTCTCCTTCTGCGACTGGGACGGACTCAACTCCCCGTCCTTGACCGGCCTGGACAACTGGTCCCGGCTGTTCAAGGACTCGGAGTTCGGCCAGGCCGCCTGGCTGAGCCTCCTGCTCACCACGATCAGCTGGGTCTTCCAGACCCCCGTGGCGCTGCTGCTGGGCGTCTGGGCTGCGGGCCGCCAACGCAGCCGGGCCGTGCTGTCGGCGATCTTCTTCATCCCGCTGCTGCTCTCCACCACCGCGATCGCCATGCTCTTCCACGCCCTCCTGGACCCCAACTTCGGTGTCATCAAGGAGATCGGCCCCTGGATCGGCGTCGACCCCAACGTGATGGGATCGTCCACCGGCGCCCTGCTGGTCGTCGCGTTCGTCGGCGGCTGGCAGTTCATGCCCTTCCACACGCTCATCTACCAGGGCGGCGCCCGGCAGATCCCCGAGGTCCTCTACCAGGCGGCCTCCATCGACGGCGCCGGCATGGTGCGGCAGTTCTTCCACATCACCCTGCCGCAGCTGCGCCACACGATGACGACCTCCTCGGTCCTGATGATCGTCGGCTCGCTGACCTACTTCGACACCGTCCTCATCATGACCAAGGGCGGCCCCGGCACGGACACCACGATCCTGCCCTACCTGATGTACCGGACCGGTTTCCAGACCTACGACCTCGGATACGCCGCGGCCATCGCCACCGCGCTCGTCGTTGTGGCCACCGGTATCTCGCTGATCATGGTGCGCCTCAGTGGCTTCGGCTCCATGCGGTCCACCCGGGAAGGTATGTGACGCCCATGTCGACCGACACCCGTCCCGCCGCGCCGCGGCAGCGTTCCGCTCCCGCCCCGCGGCCGGGCAGGGGCCCGGCCCGCCGCCGCAAGCCGTTCGGCAACCCGGTGGCCGGCGTGGGCTCGCTCATCTGGCTCGTCATCGTCCTGGTACCGCTCTACACACTGGTCTCCGCCTCGCTGATGCGGCAGGACCAGGCACTGAACGGCGACCCGCTGGCGATCCCCACGGACCCGACCCTGGAGAACTACAACACCGTGCTGGACAGCGGGTTCCTCACGCTGCTCGGCAACACCGCGATCGTGGCCGTGGTCACGGTCGTCCTGGTGCTGGTGTTCTCCGTCCCGGTGGCGTACGTCGCCGTGCGCACCCGCAGCCGGCTCTCGTCGCTCGCCTTCCGGACCTTCCTGCTCGGCGTCGCCATCCCGGCGCAGGCGGTGATCGTGCCCCTCTACCTGCTGATCGGCAAGATGGGCCTCTACGACACCCTGTGGGCGATCATCCTGCCCACCGCCGCCTTCGCCATGCCGGTCGCGGTCCTGGTGCTCAGCGGCACCATGCGCGACGTCTCCGAGGAGATGTACGAGGCGATGTCGCTCGACGGCGCCTCGCCCGTGCGGATGCTCTGGCAGCTGGCGGTGCCGCTGTCCAGGGCCGGGATCTCCACCGTGGCGATCTTCTCCGCCCTCCAGGCGTGGAACGGATTCCTGTTCCCGCTGATCCTGACGCAGTCGGAGGAGAACCGGGTACTGACGCTGGGGCTCTTCAACTTCATGACCCAGTTCGGGGTGAACATCCCCGCCGTCCTGGCCGCGATCGTCCTCTCCGTCGTGCCGATCTTCGCCGTGTACCTCGTGGCCCGTCGCGCGCTGGTCAACGGACTGATGGGGGTGGGCGGCAAGTAGGAGGCGCTCGCACATCCCCTTGTGCGCACCGCCTCCTGCACACCCACGCCGCCCCGCACCACCGCACTCATGAGAGGAACCCCTGCCGCCATGGCAATCCACCCCGTCCCGCCCGCCCGACAGGCCGAGCAGGTCCCCGCCACCGACGGCCCGTGGCGCGACCCTTCGCTGAGCCCCGAGGAGAGGGTGGCCGATCTGGCGGCCCGGATGACCCTCGAGGAGAAGACCGCCCAGCTGTACGGCATCTGGGTGGGCGCCGACGCCGAGGGCGACGGAGTCGCGCCCCACCAGAACGACATGGTCGACACGGTGGACTTCGAGGAGATCACCACCCGCGGACTCGGCCAGCTCACCCGGCCGTTCGGCACCGCACCGGTGGACCCCGGCGTCGGCGCCGTCGCGCTGGCCCGCGCCCAGTCCCGTATCGCGGAGGCCGGCCGGTTCGGCATCCCGGCGCTCGCCCACGAGGAGTGCCTGGCCGGATTCACCGCCTGGGGCGCCACCGCCTACCCCGTCCCGCTCGCGTGGGGCGCCGCCTGGGACCCCGAGCTGGTCGGTGAGATGGCCCGGCGGATCGGCGAGGACATGCGGTCGGTCGGCGTCCACCAGGGGCTCGCCCCCGTCCTGGACGTGGTCCGCGACCTGCGCTGGGGCCGGGTCGAGGAGACCATCGGCGAGGACCCCTACCTGGTCGGCACCATCGCCACGGCCTACGTCAAGGGGCTGGAGTCCGCCGGGATCGTCGCCACGCTCAAGCACTTCGCCGGATACTCCGCCTCCGCCGGCGCCCGCAACCACGCGCCGGTCCGGGCGGGCGCCCGGGAGATGGCCGACGTCATCCTGCCGCCGTTCGAGATGGCGGTCCGCGAGGGCGGCGTCCGCTCGGTGATGCACAGCTACGCCGAGATCGACGGCGTCCCCGTCGCGGCCGACCCGACGCTGCTCACCGGACTCCTGCGCGACACCTGGGGGTTCACCGGGACGGTGGTCGCCGACTACTTCGCCGTCGGCTTCCTGGAGACCCTGCACAAGGTCGCGGCGGACCGCGGCGACGCGGCCCGTCTCGCCCTGACCGCCGGCGTCGACGTCGAACTGCCGACCGTGCGCGGTTACGGCGACGCGCTGGTGGCGGCCGTCCGCGCGGGGGCCGTCCCGGAGGAACTGGTCGACCGCGCCCTGCACCGCGTGCTGCTCCAGAAGTGCGAACTGGGCCTCCTGGACCCGCGGAGCACCGCCCTGCCCACCGCCCTCGACGGGGTGGACCCGGAGCGGGCCCGCGGCACCGTGGACCTCGATCCGCCACGCAACCGGGCTCTGGCACGGCTGCTGGCCGAGCGCTCCTGCGTCCTGGTGGCCAACCGCGACGGCGCGCTGCCGCTGGCCGGAACCGGGCGGATCGCGGTGGTGGGCCCGCGCGCCGACGACGCGCTGGCCATGCTGGGCTGCTACTCCTTCCCCAGCCATGTCGGCGTCTCCTACCCGGACATGCCCGTGGGCATCGAGATCCCCACGGCGCTGGACGCCCTGCGCGCGGAGTTCCCCGGCGCCCAGGTGGACTTCCGGCCGGGCTGCGACGTGGACGGCGACGACGACTCCGGCATCGCCCGGGCGGCGGACCTGGCCGCCGGCGCCGATGTGTGCGTGGCCGTGCTGGGCGACCGGGCCGGACTGTTCGGGCGCGGCACCTCGGGGGAGGGCTGCGACGCCGCCGACCTCGCGCTGCCCGGACGCCAGGCCGCGCTGCTGGAGGCGCTGCTGGAGACGGGGACGCCCGTCGTCCTGGTACTGCTCACGGGACGTACGTACGCACTCGGCGCGCACGCGGACCGGCTGGCCGGCTGTGTGCAGGCCTTCTTCCCCGGTGAGGAGGGCGGACCGGCGCTGGCCGGGATCCTGTCGGGGCGGGTCAACCCCTCGGGCCGGCTGCCCGTCGGCATCCCCGACGGCCCCGGCGGCCAGCCGTGGACGTATCTGCAGCCGCCGCTCGGCCTGGCCAACGGGGTCAGCAACCTGGACCCGACCCCGCTCCACCCCTTCGGCCACGGACTCTCGTACACGTCGTTCGCCTGGGAGCCGGGCACCGGCGCGCCGGACGAACTGCCCACCGACGGCGAGACGGATCTCGACCTCACGGTCACCAACACCGGTGACCGGGACGGCGCCGAAGTGGTCCAGCTCTACGTCCATGACCCGGTCGCCCAGACGACGCGCCCCCAGGCCCGGCTGATCGGCTACGCGCGGGTGCCGCTCACCGCCGGGGAGTCCCGGCGGGTCCGCTTCCGCTTCCACGCGGACCTCGTGTCGTTCACCGGCGCCCGGGGCCACCGGATCGTCGAACCGGGCGACCTGGAGCTGCGCTTCGCCACCTCCAGCGCCCCGGCGGACGTCCGGCACACGGTGCGCCTGCGCCTCACCGGCCCCGAGCGCACCGTCGACCACCGGCGCACCCTGGTCTGCGCCACCTCCGTCGAGCCGGTGCCCGCGGCCGGCTGACAGTCCGGGCGGCCTCGGTGGATCCACCGAGGCCGCCCCGCCGCCCTCCGTCCCCGGTATGCGCGCGCAGAGGGCGCCGAAACTTTCGAAGGCGGTCCCGTCCCGCCGCCCGGCCCGGGTTCGCGCCGGCGCGCCCCCACGGAGAGGTGTATGGCATGTCCAGGGCAAATATCGATGGCCCGGTCGCCGCCTCGCACCCCGTCCGGTACGGCCCGGCCCACGACACCGCCGCGTCCGGACGCGGCACACCCACCCTGGTAGCGGAAAGAGGCCACGCACATGACGGAAGCCCTCCGGATCACCGGAGTGAGGATCACCCCCGTCGCCTTCCGGGACCCCGCGCTGCTCAACGCGGTCGGCGTCCACGAACCCTTCGCCCTGCGAGCCGTCGTCGAGGTGACCACGGCCGACGGCCTGACCGGTCTCGGCGAGACCTACGCGGACGACGGGCACCTGCGCCGGCTGCGGGCGGCCGCGGACCTGCTCACCGGCATGGACGTGTACGCGCTCGGTGCCATGCACCGCGAACTGTCCCGGCTCCTGGCCGGTGACAGCGGCACCGACGGATCCGGGCTCACCGGGATGATCACCACCAGCAGCGCCGTCGACCGGGTCTTCTCCCCGTTCGAGGTGGCCTGTCTGGACATCCAGGGCAAGGCGGCCGGCCGGCCCGTCAGCGATCTGCTCGGCGGCGCGGTCCGCGACCGCGTCCCGTTCAGCGCCTACCTCTTCTACAAGTGGGCCGGGCACCCGGGCGGCGAGCCCGACGACTGGGGGGAGGCCCTGGACCCGGAGGCGATCGTCGCGCAGGCCCGGCGCATGATCACGGACCACGGCTTCACCGCGATCAAGCTCAAAGGCGGGGTCCGGCCGCCCGAGGAGGAGACCGAGGCGGTCCTCGCCCTCCGCCAGGCGTTCCCCGGGGTGCCGCTGCGGCTGGATCCCAACGCCGCCTGGAGCGTGCCCACGTCCATCGAGGTGGCCCGCCGGCTGGAAGGCGTCCTGGAGTATCTGGAGGACCCCACCCCCGGGCTCGGCGGCATGGCCCGGGTGGCCCGCGAGACGCCGATCCCGCTCGCCACGAACATGTGCGTCGTCGCCTTCGGGCACCTGGCGCCCGCCGTGGCCCAGGGCTCGGTCCAGGTGGTGCTGTCCGACCACCACTACTGGGGCGGGCTGCGCCGCTCCACCCTCCTGTCCGGGATCTGCGACACCTTCGGCATGGGCCTGTCCATGCACTCCAACTCACACCTCGGGATCAGCCTGGCCGCCATGACCCACCTCGCGGCCGCCACCCCGAACCTCACCTACGCCTGCGACACCCACTGGCCGTGGAAGGACGAGGACGTCGTGGTCCCCGGCGTCCTCACCTTCACCGGCGGCGCCGTACGCGTCCCGACCGCGCCGGGCCTCGGCGTGGAACTGGACCGCGACGCGCTCGCCCGGCTCCACGAGCAGTACCTCACCTGCGGACTGCGCAACCGGGACGACACCGGATACATGCGGCGGATCGACCCGGACTACGAGAAGAAGACGCCCCGTTGGTAGTGCGCCGCGGCCGGCGCCCCCCCGCCCGCCCCGGTACGCCCGACGCACAGCAAGGAGTTCTCGATGGCCATGCTCGACTGGGCCGCCCTGGGCGGCTACTTCCTGGTGATGCTGCTCATCGGCCTCTGGTCGCACCGCCGCGTCGGCAACGTCGGTGACTACTTCACCGGCGGCGGCCGGATGCCCTGGTGGCTGTCCGGCATCTCCCACCACATGTCCGGCTACAGCGCCGCCGTCTTCGTCGCCTACGCGGCGATCGCCTACAGCTACGGCATCACCGTCTACGTGTGGGCGTTCCTGCCGCTGGCCTTCGGCACCGCCGTGGGGGCCTGGCTGTTCGCCCCTCGCTGGCAGCGGCTGCGGCAGCGGTACGCCGTCGCCTCGCCGCTGGAGTACCTCGCCGCGCGGTACGACATACCCACCCAGCAGGCACTCGCCTGGAGCGGCGCCCTGCTCAAGGTCTTCGACGTCGCCGCGAAATGGGCGTCCGTCGCCGTGCTGCTCAACGTCTTCACCGGCATGTCGATGACGGTGGGCATCCTGATCACCGGCGTCGTCACCCTGCTCTACTGCACCGTCGGCGGCCTCTGGGCCGACGCGCTCACCGACTTCGGGCAGTTCGTCATCCAGGGCGTGGCCGCCCTCGCGATGCTCTGGGTCGTACTGGACCGGCTCGGCGACGGACCGTCGGGGCTCGCGACCATCTGGGACCGGCTCCCCGACGGGCACGGCCGGCCCCTCGTCGGCCCGTACACCGCCGCCTTCCTCGGCGCGTACGTCGTCGTGAAGCTCTTCGAGTACAACGGCGGCATGTGGAACCTGGCCCAGCGCTACATGGCCACCAACTCTCCGAAGGCCGCCCGCCGTTCGGCCGCCCTCTCCGCCCTGCTGTACGTGGTGTGGCCCGCCGTGCTGCTGTTCCCTCCGGTCGCCGCGGCGGTGCTGCTGCCGGACATCGCCGACCCGGAGAAGGTCTACGCGCTGATGGCCGAGTCCTATCTGCCGGCCGGACTGGTGGGGCTGACGCTGGCCGGGATGTTCTCCCACACCATGGCGATGGCCTCCTCGGACGCCAACGCGGTCTCCGCCGTCGTCACCCGCGACATCATCCCCGCGGTGGTGCGCCGCGCCCGCGAGCTGTCCCCGGCCACCGCACTGCTCCTCGCCCGCGTCTGCACGGTCGTCTTCATCGGCGTCAGCATGGCCGTCGCCATCGAGGCCGACCACTTCGGCGGCGTCCTCGGCATCATCGTCGGTCTGGTGGCGGCCGTGATGGGACCCATCTCCATCCCGATGCTGCTCGGACTGCTCCCCGCCTTCCGGCGGTTCGGGCCCCGCGCCGCCCTCTCGTCCTGGGCGCTCGGCCTGCTCGGCTACGTCCTGGTGAAGTTCGTGCTCGACAGCACCGACCAGACGCTCGTCATCGTCACCCCGCTGGCCACCTCGCTCGTGGTCTACCTCGTCGTCGGCCTGACCGGTCCGGAGCCCGACGACACCGCGGACGCGATCGTGGCCGCGCTCTCGCCCGCGCCCGACGGGGACGACGTGCCCACGTCGGCTCCCGGCCCGCGGCCCGCCGCCGCACCCGGCACCACCGACTGACCCGCCCTTCCGGGCCCGCGCCCGCACAGCGCGGGCCCGCTCGTCACGCATACGCACCCATGGGGAGAGCCAGCATGGACCAGCACACCCCGCATCACACCAGCCGCAGGTCGCTCCTCGGGGCCGGCCTCGGCATCACCGCGCTGACGGCGACCCCGCTCGGGTCGCTGACGGGACTCACCGGCGAGGCGGCGGCGACACCGCACGGTCCGGCCGGGCCCGGCACCGTACGGTCCACCGACCCCGGCGCCTATGTCTCCTTCACCCCGCGGTCCGGGGCGTTCGCCCTGGTCGAGGCGGGGCGGGCGGTCCCGCTGGTGGTCAGTGACCGCGACCACCCCGGCGTCGTCCGGGCGGCCGGCGACCTCCGGGACGACATCCGGCGGGTGACCGGTGCACGCCCGGCCCTGGCCGCCGACGTGCCGGCGCGGGCCCGCGAGATCGTCCTGATCGGGACCATCGGCCGCAGCCCGCTGATCGACCGGCTGATCGCCTCCGGCAAGCTGGACGTCTCCGGCGTCGAGGGCGCCTGGGAGACCAGTTTGCAGACCGTCGTCGACGCGCCGCTGCCCGGTGTCGACCGCGCCTTCGTCGTCGCGGGCAGCGACCAGCGCGGCACGATCTTCGGGGCCTACGACGTCTCCCGGGGCATCGGCGTCTCGCCCTGGTACTGGTGGGACGATGTCGTCCCCGTCCACCGTGACGCGCTGTACGTCCTGCCCGGCCGGTACAGCCAGGGAACCCCCGCCGTGAAGTACCGCGGTTTCTTCGTCAACGACGAGAACCCCGCCCTCGGCACCTGGGCCCCGGCGTACTTCGGACCCGGCAAGGCCCCCGGCTTCGAGGGCGGCTTCAACTCCGGCTTCTACGCCAAGGTGTTCGAGGTGATGCTGCGACTCAAGGCCAACTACCTGTGGCCCGCCGTGTGGGGCCGCGCCTTCGCCGAGGACGACCCGCTCAACCACGCCACCGCCAAGGCGTACGGCGTGGTCATGGGCACCTCCCACGAGGCGCCCATGATGCGGGGCATCGAGGAGTGGAACCGCCACGCCGTCGCGGCCGTACGCGACGCCGAGGGGAACGTCACCACCCCCGGACACGACCCCTACGGCGGTACCGGCGAATGGTCCTTCCGCCGCAACGCCGAGGCAGTCAAGGCCTATTGGCGCGAGGGCGTCCGCCGCATGGCCGACGAGGACTTCGAAGGCGTCGTCACCCTCGGCATGCGCGGCAACGGCGACGTCGGCCTGCCGGACGGCGACGGGATCGAGCTGATGCGGGAGATCATCGCCACCCAGCGGGCGATCCTGGCCGACGAGCTCGGCTCCGAGACCGCGGTGCCCCAGGTGTGGACGCTCTACAAGGAGGTCCAGCACTACTGGGACCGCGGTCTGCGCGTGCCCGACGATGTCACCGTCGTCCTCACCGACGACAACTGGGCCAACCTCCGCATGCTGCCCGACCTCGCCGAGGACGACCGCAGCGGCGGCTACGGCCTCTACTACCACTTCGACTACGTCGGGGTGGGCCGCAACTACAAGTGGGTCGACACCACGTCGCTCCCCAACATGTGGGACCAGCTCCACCAGTGCGCCGCGTACGGCAACCGCGGACTGTGGGTCACCAACGTCGGCGACCTCAAGGGCAACGAACTGCCCACCCAGTTCTTCCTGGAGTACGCCTGGAATCCGGACCGCCGGCCGCTGGAGAAGCTCCCGGAGTGGGAGGAGGGCTACGCCCGGCAGAACTTCGGCGAGAAGCAGGCCGAGGAGATCGCCGGCGTACTGCGCGCGTACGCCGCGCTCCAGTCCCGCCGCAAGCCCGAACTGCTCAACCGCAGGATCACCCTCGACCCGGCCAAGGACCTCGCGACGGACTCCTCGGCCGTCGTGTACGACGACGAGGCCACCCCCTTCAGCCTGGTGGACTACCGCGAGCTGGAGCGGGTCACCGAGGAGTGGCAGCGGCTGGACAGAACCGCCGAGCGCGTCCGCCGCAGGCTCCCGGCATCCGCCCAGGACGCCTGGTACGAGCTGGTCGGCTACGCGGTACGGGCCACCGCCAACCTGTACGCCCTGCGCGAGGCGGAGTTCACCAACCTGCACTACGCGCCGCAGGGCCGGGCCCTGACCAACGAACTGGCGGCCACCGCCGAGGCGCGCCTCGAGGACGACTTCGCCCTGGCCCGGCGCTTCGGCACCGAGGTCGCCGACGGGAAGTGGGAGGGCTTCCAGTCCCAGCCGCACATCGGCTACGGCGACGTGGAGCGCTACGGCCCCAACGCCCCCTGGCAGCAGCCCGAGCTGAACGACGTGGCGATCGCCGACGAGATCTTCCCGGCCGTCAAGCGGATCACGCTGCCCCGGCGCGCCGAGATGGGCGTGGCCGTCGACGGCTCGGAGCACTGGTGGCCGGGCGGTGCCGAGGACGGCGGCGCGCCGGAACTGCCGGTCTTCAGCCCGTACCAGAGCCAGCCCGCGCAGTACGTCGAGGTGTTCAACCGCGGCACGGTGCCCTTCGACTTCCACGTCCGCACCGGCGCACCCTGGCTGGTGGCCGACCGGACCCGGGGGAGGGTGAGCACCCAGACCCGCGTCACCTTCCGGGTGGACTGGGCCCGCGCGCCCAAGGGAGTCACCCGGGTCCCGGTCACCGTCACGGGCCCCGGGGGGCGTGAGGTCGTCGTCCGGGCCGTGGTCGACCGCCCCCGTACGGACCGCTCCCGGCTCACCGGATTCGTCGAGGCCAACGGGTACGTCTCCATCGGCGCCGACCACTTCCACCGCGCGGTCGGGCGCGGTGGCGTCTCCTGGCGCCGCATCCCCGGCATCGGCCGCACCGGCGCGGGCATGGAGCCCTTCCCGGTCACCGCGCCCCGGCAGACCCCCGGCGGCACCGGGTCCCGGCTGGAGTACCGTCTCAGCCTGTTCACCACCGGACCGGTCACCGTCTGGGCGTACCTCTCGCCCCGCAACAACACGCTGGCCTCCGACGGGCTCACCTACGCCGTCTCCTTCGACGACGACGCGCCGCGGTCCGTCGACATCACGAAGGCGACCGGTTCCGACGACGGTGCCATGAACCCGCAGTGGGCCCGCAACACCTCGGACAACGTCAACCGCACCGGCACCGCGCACCACATCGGCCGGGCCGGGACGCATGTGCTGAAATTCTGGATGGTCGACCCGACGGTGGTGCTGCAGAACCTCGTGGTCGACACCGGCGGCCTCAAGCCCAGCTACCTGGGCCCGCCGGAGAGCCTCCGGCTGAGCTGACCGGGGCGGGACGAGGAGGCGCGGATGGGAATCCGGATCGAGGACACCGAAGGGCGCGGGGCGACGCTGGAGGTCACCCCCGGGCAGCCGGGGGACCGGCCGCGGGTCGGCATCCTGATCGAGGACCCGTCGGGCCGCGCCTCCTGGTCCTGCTCCCCGGCCGCGGCCAGGGAACTGGCCGCGGCGCTCGCCGGCGCGGCCCGGGAGGCGGAGGAGGAGCCGTCGCGGCCCGTCACCGTCAAGGCGCGCGACCTGCTGCGCGGGGACGTCCGGGACGGGCACCGGGTCATGACGGTCGAGGCCGTCCGGACGGACGGGGCGAACGTCCAGGTGACCTGGGCCTCGGACGGCGGCCGCAGCTGGAGCCAGGTGTACGCGGCCGAGACCGACATCCGGCTCCGGCGCCGACTGCGCCCCGGAGGCTGAGGAGGCGGAGCCGGGGGGCTGGTACGACAGGTTGCGTATTACGGTGGATCTCGTAGTACGGTGAATCTCGTACGAGTCGCGGCCCGGTGTGCCCGGGCCGCGCCGTCCGCCCTGCCGTCGCACCCGAGGAAGCGGAGCCCCCGTGAGCGCCCTGTTCGAGCCCTACACCCTGCGGTCACTGACCGTGCCCAACCGCATCTGGATGGCACCCATGTGCCAGTACAGCGCGGAGCCGTCCGGGCCGGACACGGGCGCGGCGAACGACTGGCACCTCGCCCACTACGCGTCCCGTGCGGCGGGCGGTACCGGCCTGGTCCTGGTCGAGGCCACGGCCGTCAGCCCCGAGGGCCGGATCAGCCCCGCCGACCTCGGCCTCTGGAACGACCGCCAGACCGAGGCGTTCCGCCGCGTCACCGGCGCGCTCGCCGCGCAGGGAACCGTCCCGGGGATCCAGCTCGCCCATGCCGGCCGCAAGGCGTCGCACGACCGTCCCTGGCGCGGCGGCGGCCCCATCGCCGAGACGGACCCGTCCGGCGAGGGCTGGCGGACGGCCGCCCCGAGCCCCCTCCCGTACGACGAAGGCCACCCGGTGCCCGCCGAGCTGACCACCGACGAGATCCAGGAGGTCGTCACCCGGTTCGCCGACGCCGCGCGCAGGGCCCTCGCGGCCGGCTTCCAGGTCGCGGAGATCCACGGCGCGCACGGGTACCTGATCGGGCAGTTCCTCTCCCCGCACACCAACCGCCGCACCGACGCCTACGGCGGCTCCTTCGAGAACCGCACACGCCTCGCGCTGGAGGTCGTGGACGCGGTGCGCGCCGTCTGGCCCGATGAGCTCCCGCTGTTCTTCCGCATCTCCGCCACCGACTGGCTGAGCGAGAACGCCGAGGACGACCGGGAGGGCTGGACCGGCGACGACACCGTGCGCCTGGCCCGCGAACTGCGGGCCCACGGCGTCGACCTGCTGGACGTCTCCACCGGCGGGCTGGCGCCGAGGGCGAGCATCCCCGTCGGGCCGAACTACCAGGTGCCGTTCGCCGCGCGGGTGCGCACCGAGACGGACCTCCCGGTGGCCGCCGTCGGGCTGATCACCGACCCTGTGCAGGCCGAGAAGATCCTCACGGAGGGCGAGGCGGACGCCGTCCTGCTCGGCCGTGAACTGCTGCGCGACCCCTACTTCGCCCGCAACGCGGCGCGTGCGCTGGGCGGCGACGTCGCGATACCCGAACCGTACGGCTACGCGATCTGACGAGGTGCCGGCCGGGACGCCGGCCGTCCGGGCCGGTGTCCGTCGGTACGCTGGGCGGCGATGTTCACTCCTCAGGGACCCACCCTCCCCGAACTGGCCGTCCAGGCGCTCTCCTCGACGATGCGCGGATACGACCTGCTCGCCCCGAAATTCGACCTGACGCCCTACCGGACCCCGGACCGCGTGCTCGACGCCGTCGCCCGCGCGGTCCGGCCGCTCGGCCCCTTCGACCGGGGACTCGACGTCTGCTGCGGAACCGGGGCGGGCGTGGAGGTCCTGCGCGGGCTGTGCCGGCGGCGGGTCACGGGCGTCGACTTCAGCGCCGGCATGCTGGCCGTGGCCAGGACCGCCGCCGGTGACGCCGGTACCGGCCCCGCGGTGGACTGGGTACGTGCCGACGCCCGGGCCCTGCCCTTCGGGCCCGTCTTCGACCTCGCCCTGAGCCTGGGCGCGTTCGGGCACTTCCTGCCCGCCGAACGGCCCGGCCTGTTCGCCCAGGTGCACGCCTCGCTGCGACCGGGCGGCAGCTTCGTCTTCCCGGTCGGCGCGCCGCCCGCGGTCGGCTCGCGGGCGTACTGGTCGATGCTCGGATTCGACGCGGCCATGCGGGTGCGCAACGCGCTGTGGCGCCCGAGGTTCGTCATGTACTACCGCACGTTCCCGCTCACCGGGGTCACGGACGACCTGGTGCGGGCCGGATTCGGGGTGCGGCTGCTGCCGCTGGAGGATCTCGGGCGGCGGGCGGACGGCAGCCCCAGGGCCCGGCTCGTGGTCGCCACCCGCGGGTGACCGCGGCCGCCCGGTGCCGGGGCGGGCCGGAGCCGCGACGCCCCTCGTACACGGAGCCACGACGTCTCTCGTACACCGGAGCTACGACGCCTCTCGTACAATGGACAGCCCAGGACGAAAGGGAGCCACCGTGACGCCCAACGCCCGTGCGCTCGCGCATCCCTCACGCGAGGAGATCCGCGTCGAGGGCGTGCTGCACGCGCTCTCCGACCCGATACGGCTGCGGATCGTCCGCCGGCTCGCGGGCGCGGGGGACGAACTGGCCTGCTCCCACTTCGACCTCCCGGTGTCCAAGTCCACCAGCACGCACCACTTCCGCGTGCTGCGGGAGAGCGGGGTCATCCGCCAGGTCTACCGCGGTACGGCGAAGCTGAGCGTCCTGCGGGCCGAGGACCTGGACGGCCTCTTCCCCGGCCTGCTGGACAGCGTGCTGGGCGCGGCCGAACTCCAGGCGAAGCGGCTCGGCGAGGACTGAGCCCCGGCCGCGTGCCGGGGCACGGGCGTCCCGGGCCTCAGGTCAGCAGGGCGCGCATCCGGTCGATCTCCACGGTCTGCTGGGCGAGCACGTCCCCGGCCATCTCCTCGATCAGCACGTTGTTGCCGTCCGAGAGGGCCTCGGTGGCCATGGTGATCGCCCCTTGGTGATGCGTGATCATCAGCGTCAGGAACAGCTGGTCGAACTCCTCACCCCGGGCCGCCCGCAACTCCTTGAGCTGGGCCTCGGTCGCCATCCCCGCCATGGCCGAGTGGTCGTGCGCCTCCGCCTCGCGCTCGTCGCCGCCGTTGTTCGTCAGCCAGCCCTCCATGGCGCCGATCTCCGGCTGCTGGCCGGCCGCGATGCGCTCCGCCAGCCGCTTCACGGAGGTGGAGGAGGCGCGCTCGGGGACGAGCCCGGTGAGGACGACGGCCTGCTTGTGGTGCTCGATCATCATGCGCGCGTACCGGAAGTCGGCGGAGTTGGGGCTGTCGTTCCCGGCGGCCTTCACCGCCTCGTCCGGGGAGAGTGTCCTGGCCGGCTCACCCGGCCTGCCGGGGGCCACCACCGCGGGGCCCGCGGCCTTCTCCGCGGCCTCCCCGTCGCCGCCGTCCGCGTCACAGCCGCCCAGCGCGAGCACGGCGGCCGCGAGCGTCCCGAGGACGGCTGCGCGCCCGCGCGCGAGGTGACGGGGTATCAACACGGTGGCCTCCTGTGCCGCACGGATGTGTCGCAGACCGTCCTAACACCTTCCGCGAGGCGGTGATCAGAAACTTTCATTACATCTCTGTTGCCGTCTGTTGGTGTGTACATGATACGGGCGATACTGCCGGGGTCCAGGAACCGTTCACCTGCGGACGGACACAAGGGAGGAATCAGTGACCTCGTTGCACACCACCAGCGTGCGGCGCAGACGTCTGGGAGTGGCGGCAGCCGCGGCCGGGCTGATCGCCACGCTGTTCACGGCCGGACCCGCGGCCGCGACGCCCGACCCCGGTGACACCGCCACCACCAGCGGCGGTGTCTCCGTGAGCCGGCAGGCCGAAGCGGAGGCGGAAGCCGCCATCAGGAGCGGTGAGGTACCCGGTGTGGACGAGATCGTCCACAGCGACAACATCCAGCACCTCACCAACGTCCCCAAGGACGCGCTCCAGGGGCTCAACACGGACCTGGCCTTCCAGGGCGATTACGCCTTCGCCGGCAACTACGACGGCTTCCGCATCTTCGACATCAGCAACCCGAAGAAGCCGAGGACCGTCGCGCAGGTGCTCTGCCCCGGTTCGCAGAACGACATATCCGTCTCGGGTGACCTGCTGTTCCTGTCCACGGACTCCTCGCGCAGCGACGACTCGTGTTCCAGCACCACCCAGCCCGCCACGGAGAAGTCCTCCTGGGAGGGCATGAAGGTCTTCGACATCAGCGACAAGCGTCACCCGAAGTACGTCGCCGCCGTCGAGACCGCGTGCGGCTCGCACACCCACACGATCATCCCGGAGCGCCGGGACGTGTACATCTACGTCTCCTCGTACGCGCCCAACGCGGCGTTCCCGGACTGCCAGCCGCCGCACGACGGCATCTCCGTCATCAAGGTGCCCCGCAACGCGCCGGAGAAGTCCCGGATCGTGAACTTCCCGGTGCTCTTCCCGGACGGCGGGAACCCGGGCGCGCCGACCAACCCCGGCGTGTCGCAGACCACCGGCTGCCACGACATCACGGTGCTGCCGTCGAAGGACCTGGCGGCGGGCGCCTGCATGGGCGACGGTCTGCTGTTCTCCATCAAGGACCCGGCGCATCCGAAGATCATCGACAGGGTCCAGGACAACGTGAACTTCGCGTTCTGGCACTCCGCCACCTTCAACCAGAAGGCCGACAAGGTCGTCTTCACCGACGAACTCGGCGGCGGTGGCGCGGCCACCTGCAACGAGGAGATCGGGCCGAACCGGGGCGCCGACGGCATCTACGACATCAAGGGCCGCGGCGACCACCGCAAGCTCGTCTTCCGCAGCTACTTCAAGATCGACCGCCCGCAGGCCGAGACCGAGGTCTGCGTCGCGCACAACGGGTCGATCATCCCGGTGAAGGGCAAGGACCTGATGGTTCAGGCCTGGTACCAGGGCGGGGTCTCCGTATGGGACTTCACCGATTCCTCGAAGCCGAAGGAGATCGCCTACTTCGAGCGCGGCCCCGTCTCCACGGACGCGGTCACCACGGCCGGCCCCTGGTCGGCGTACTACTACAACGGCTACATCTACTCCAACGACATCGCCAAGGGCTTCGACGTCCTGAAGCTGAACGACCGGCGCACGGACCCGGCGAAGAAGGTGCGGCTGAAGGAGCTCAACGTGCAGACGCAGCCGGAGTACTTCGACCGCTGACACGCGCACCCGCGCCCCTGCGGAACGAGATGTCCCGCCGGGCGGCCTCCGCCCGGCGGGACGTCCGCGGAATTCTCGTTGACCGGGAAGCCGGGCGGGGACATGATATGCCCCTGGTTCCGGCGATGCGGGGGATCGCCGGAACCGGCCGCGGCCCGTCGGGCGCCACCCGCTCCAGGGCGGCCGTCAGCCGGCTTCCGACGCGACGGCCGGCCGCACGCTCGTACCCGCCGCCGCGGCCCACTCCACCAGCAGCCGCTGGTACTCCGTCTCGTCCTCCGGGGACAGCAGTCCGCCCGAGCGCTGCCACAGGTCGCGGATCTCGTCGTTGACCACGGAGGCGGAGCGCACGGGAACGGAGGTGTTCGGGTACGGGGACATGCCTCCAGGCTAAGGCCGGGGTGCCCGTCCCCACGCCGTCCAGGGACGGGAGATCTCTCACATCTCCTCCCGGAATCCTTCACCCTCCGTACCACCGCGCCCTACCGGCGAGCACCTACCGCGCGGCGTCACACCGCGTGCGGATCAGGCTTCCTCGGCGTGTGCGGGGCCAGCCCGAGCGACGTGAGCCCGGACGGCCGCTCGGTCACCGGCAGATGGTCCACGAAGCGCACCTCACAGCCCAGCACGGCGGCGCCCGCGTCGGCCACGCGGTCGTCACCGACCATCACCGTCTCCGCGGGGTCGAGCCCCAGCCGTGCGCAGGCCGTGGCGAACAGGCGCGGATCGGGCTTCTGGACGCCCTCCTCGAAGGACAGGACATAGGTGTCGACCAACTCGTCCAGGCCGTGCGCGCGGAAGACCGGACGCAGGTCCCAGCCGATGTTGCTCACCACGCCGACCGCCGTACCGGCGCCGCGCAGTCCGGCCAGGACCTGTGCCGCGTCCGGATAGGGCTGCCAGGCCGCCGGGCTCATGTGACGCTCGTACAGCGCGTCGTACAACCCCGGATCAGGCAGGTCCACCTGGCGCGCCAGGCCGGTGTACGCCCGCCGGTGCAGGTCCGCGCTCCGGTCGCGGTCGGCCCACACCTCGGCCAGCTCCGGCGGCACCCGCCGCGGCGACGGGCCGCCGGGGAGCGCCCCCGCGAGGGTCAGCCCCTCGGTGTACGCGGCGAGATCCCGCCGCTCCACCGCCGTACCGCGCTCGTCCAGTACGGCGCGCAGCCAGGTCTCGACGGGTTCGATACGGAAGAGGGTCCCGGAGAAGTCGAAGAGCACGCCCTTGATTCGCATGGACCGATCGTCGCCGTTCCCCGTCCCCCTTCACAAGCGCGGCACCGCTTTGCCCAGCCCCGCAGGGCGCCCGGGGTGACCGGCGGCACAGAACGCGACGGCGGCGGCCCCCAGCAGGAACCCGCCCAGCACGTCGGACAGCCAGTGCACGCCCAGATAGAGACGGGTGAAGGACACGCCGGTCACCGACACCACCGCCACCGCCGCCCCGGCCCACCACAGGGCGGGTGCCACACCGGAGAGCCGCAGCAGCCACAGGAGCAGCCCGCAGCTGACCGTCGCGGTCATCACATGTCCCGACGGGAAGGCGGCGTACTGCGCGGAGTCCACGGGATCCGGCCATCGCGGCCTCTCCCGGCCGACCGCCGCCTTGATCCCCTGCTGGAGGAGCGAGGCCGCCACGCAGGTCACCGCCGTCCGCACGGCGAGCACCCGGGCGCCGCGCCGCCACAGGGCGATCACCACCACGGCGATCAGCGCGCGCATCGTCCACGGGTCCCAGACCCAGTCCGTCAGCACCCGGTTGACCCGGACCGCTCCGGGCGCGGCCACCGCCGAGCGGTGGAGCGCCTCGGCCACGGTCCGGTCCAGCGACATCAGGGGGGTCCAGCCCACCGCGACCAGGGCCAGCAGGACGGCGGACAGCACCCCGCAGACGATGCCCGCGGGCAGGGCGCGGCGGCGGATGGCGCGGGACGGACGCGGAGGGGAGTACATGGGGAGTGATCCTCGCGGACCGTCTCCCCGGTCGGCTAACCCAGAGCGCGGAGCGCCGGGACGAACGCCACCAACAGCGGTACGACGGGGACCAGCGCAGCGGCCGCCGTCAGCCGCAGCCGGCGGGCCGCGGTGAGCCGTTCCACCGGGGCGAGCAGCCGGTTCACCCGCAGCGGGAGCTGAGCCTGAGGGGCCGGGCCGGGGCCGAACACCCCACGGTCCTCGTTGAGTTCCACCAGGGCGAGGGCGATCGTGAGACGGCCGAAGCGCCGTGACGCCACATCGTCGGCGGCCAGTTCCACGAGCCGGTGCATCTCGTCGCGGAACGCGGCGAACACCGGCACCTGCGGGAAGCCCGTCGCCAGCGCCGACGAGCAGTGCCGCAGCCAGTCGTGGCGGGCCTGCGCGTGCCCCTGCTCATGGGCCAGTACCGCGTCGAGCTGACGCCCCTTCAGCCGGCCCAGGGCGGCGGTGGTGATGACCAGCCGGGGAGCCGTACCGGGAAGCCACCAGGCGTCCGGGCGCTCACCCTCCAGCACCACCAGGCGGCCGGCGCCCGGCTCCTCGCCCGGCAACAGCGGGGAACGGACCAGCAGTTCCGCGCGCCGCTGCCTGCGGCGCGTCCGGGCCCGCCGGACCTCGCGGACGAGCATCGCGGCCGTCCACAGCCCGCCGAGCGCGAGCAGCACCGCGATGACCGCCGACCACGGCCCGTACGCGCCCAGTGCGTACGCCTCCACCACCGCGTGCGGGGCGGGCGCGAAGACGTGACCCCGGACCGCCTGCCAGGCGGCGGCCGCGCTGAACGTCATGGAGAGACCGAAGGAGAGCAGCACCGCCGCCACCACGCACTGCCAGACCCACAGCGCCACCACCGGCTCGCGCTCCGGCCACCGGGCCCGGGCCATCAGGCCGGGGGCCACGACGGCGGCCAGCGCACCGAGCAGCAGCAGCACGAGGGAGACCAACATGGGTGTCAGCCTATGAGGGCCGCGGCACCCACCGATATGGCCGCGCGTGCCAAGTGACGCAGGACACGGCCGACGGGGGCCGCCGTCTCACAGGGTGAGCAGCATGGCGAACATCGCGATCCCCATCGTCAGCCGGCAGGCCAGCGCCAGCTCGGGACGGGCCCCCCAGGCGATGCGGGTCCCCACCGCGACCGGGGTGCCCGCCGGGGCCGCCGTCACGGGTATCAGGCCTCCCGCCGAGCGCAGGACGTAGAGCGCGTAGTAGGCCAGCAGTGCCCCGGTCAGCAGGGGCACGCCTCCGGCCGCCGCGTGGGCCGTGTGGCCCTCGTGCGCGGCTCCGGCAAGACCGGGGGCCATCGCCACCGCCATGTAGACCATGGCCAGCGAACCGACCAGGTGGTGCACGTGGTGCCCGCCGCTGCGCGCGCCCGTCAGGGCCCGCAGCGCGGCGGCGCCGAAGACCACCGCGTACACCGTCCACGCCCAACGCGGCGGTGTCAGCACCGCGGCGGGCAGGGCCATGGCGGCCATCCCGAAGGCCATGACCGCCTCCGCGCGTGCGGTCGCGCGTTCCCCCGCCGTGCCGCTGCGCGTGCGCAGCAGGCAGTACCCGCCCGCGACCGAGCACAGCACCATCAGCAGCCAGCCGGACAGCGCCGGTCCGTGCACAGCGCACCCCCTACGGCGATCGACGCCGGTGTCATCCGGTCCATGCCCAGCCCGGGCCGGTTCTACCGGGGCGCACGGGCGTAGAGACAGGCGTGCGGGGGGAGCGCGCGAGGCCCGCCGCCGGCGGTCGGTGCCGGGTCACGGCCCGGTGGCGAGCGGGCCCGTCACCCGAACCAGGCCGTTAGTCTCGGACGGCACCGTCGGCCACCACACACCCGGAGAACGCCATCATGGACACCGCACCGGCCACCGAGCAGTCACAGCTCACCTTCCGTGACGCCACCGAGGACGACGTGCCCGCCCTGGTGCGCCTCGTCCAGTCCGCGTACCGAGGCGACTCCAGCCGTGCCGGATGGACGACGGAGGCGGACCTGCTGGAGGGGCGGCGGACGGACGCCGACGGTGTGCGCGCGGTGATCGACGGACCCTCGAGCCGGCTGGTGGTGGCCGAGCGCGACGGCGAGACGGTCGCCTGCTGCCAGCTCGAACACCGGGGCGCCGCCGCCTACTTCGGCATGTTCGCGGTCGACCCCGCCAGTCAGGGCGGCGGCCTCGGCAAGACGGTCATGGCGGAGGCCGAGCGCGCGGCCCGCGAGGACTGGGGCGTGGGCGAGATGCACATGACCGTGATCTCGGTCCGCGAGGAGCTGATCGCCTGGTACGAGCGCCGCGGCTACCGCCGTACGGGAGAGATGAGCCCCTTCCCGTACGGCGACGAGCGTTTCGGCATCCCGCAGCGCGACGACCTCGCCTTCGAGCTGCTGGTCAAGAAGCTGTAGCCGGTCCGGGCACGGGGGTCAGGCGGTGAGGCGGCCCGCCCGGCGGATCTCCGGGTAGTCGGTCGTCGCGCCGTCCAGACCCAGCGCGTGCGCCAGCCGCAGGTGGTCCTCGGTGTTCACCACCCAGCCGATCACCTTCAGGCCCTCCGCGTGCGCCTGCTCGACCACCTCCAGCGTGAGGCGGCGGATGTTCAGTGCCAGCGTGGCCGCGCCCGCCGCCTTCGCCCTCTCCACGACGTCGCCGCCCCAGCGGCTCGCGATCAGCACCGTGCGCACCCCGGGCACCAGTTGCGCGATCTCGGCGACCGCCTCGTCGTGGAAGGAGGACACCTCGACCCTGTCGACGAGGCCGCGTCGGAGCATCACCTCGGCCAGCGCGCGTGCCGCCGCGACGTCCTTGATCTCCGCCTGCACGGGGGAGCCGACCGCGTCGAGCACCTCCTCGAAGACCGGGACCCGCTCGCCTCCGCCGGCGTCGAGCGCGCGGAGCTCCGCGAGGGTCTTCTCCGCGATCGGCCCGCTGCCGTCCGTCGTGCGGTCCACGTCCGCGTCGTGCATCACCGCGAGCGCGCCGTCCTTGCTCAGGTGCAGGTCCAGTTCCACGGCGTCCATGCCGGCCCGCTCGGCGTGCGCGAACGACCGCAGTGTGTTCTCCGGTTCCACGCCCATCACCCCGCGGTGACCGAGGATGAGAAAAGTCAAGACACCCCTGCTTCCGTCCGTCGTCGGCTGTACCGAGTGCAGTTCCTACCCAGACAACCAGTTCTTGTGCGCCGGGCGCCGAATCTCCTCCGCCCCGCGGCGGAAGAAGTTGCCTCAGGGATGTATGACAGGAAAAAACGCGGTGATAATGAGGTGTGACCGGATAATTTTCTGCTCTCCACTTGTCCGATCGAGCAGCCCACGGATACGGTGGCCGTGACGGCAGGTTCTCCCGTGAAGGAAGTGTCATGACGGAAATCCTTGAGCAAGCTCCCGCGCCTGACACGAAAGATCCTTCCCCGAGGGTGGTCGAGCACCCCGCTTGGGCGACGCTGAAGGGCGCCGTCGAGGAGATCCGCCCCTGGCAGTCCAAGGACGGCTCCGTCGACCTCGCCGCGGAAGGCGCCCCCTCCGCCGAGGCCGCGGCCGCGGCCGTCGAGCGCGTGGTCGCCGCGGTCGAGGAGCTCTCGCCGCTGCTCCCGCACGACGCCGCCTACCACCGTGCCCTCGCCTCGGACCTGCGCCGCTGGGTCGCGGACGGCTTCGGCATACCGGACTTCCTCGACTCGCTGCTCGCCTTCCAGCCCGCGAAGAACCGCGTCGACGGGCTCCAGCATCTGGTCGTCTTCGCGATGTACACGCAGAACGGCAACCCGGACCGCAACCTCGAGGCCGTCGTCCTGCGGATGGTGTGGCCCGAGTGGCTCGCCGACCTGGAGGCGACGCGCTACGACAACCCGCTGTTCTGCGGGATCACCTTCGAGGACTTCACGTCCGGGTACGACACCAACTCCGCGGTGCTCTTCCCCGAGACCATCGCCGTGCGCGAGGCGCCCGAGCGGTTCAGCTGGGGCGGCATCTTCTGCGACCGCGAGGCCGCCCGGTTCCGGCGGGTGACCGAGGCCTCCGTCGACCTGCTGGGCCTGGAACTGCCCGAGGACATCCGCGAGATGATCGGCGACCAGAAGCGCTGCGAGCAGGCCTTCGTGCTCTGGGACATGGTCCACGACCGCACCCACAGCCACGGCGACCTGCCCTTCGACCCGTTCATGATCAAGCAGCGCCAGCCGTTCTGGATGTACGGCCTGGAGGAGCTGCGCTGCGACCTCACGGCGTTCAAGGAGGCCGTGAAGCTCGAGGCCGACGGCTTCTCCCAGGGCCGTGACGTGCAGTACGCCGTGCTGTTCGACCGGATGTTCCGCTTCCCGGTCACTGGCGAGCGTGTCCGCAACTACGACGGCCTGGGCGGGCAGTTGCTCTTCTCCTACCTCCACCGGCACGACGTGGTCCGCTGGACCGACAACACGCTGAAGATCGACTGGACCCGTGCCGCCGAGGTCACCAACCAGCTCTGCGCGGAGATCGAGAAGCTCTACCGCGACGGCATCGACCGCCCCAAGCTGGTGCACTGGTTCGCCGCGTACGACCTGGTCGCCCGCTATCTTTCTCCGCACCCCGGATCCCGCTGGGCCAAGGGCCCGGACGCGCTGGACCTCACTCTGCCCCCGCGTAAGCTCGTCGACGACGTGCTTCCGGACGAGTTTCCCCTGAGCATGTTCTATGAGGCGCTCGCCAAGAAGCTGAAGCACGTGATCGCCTCGACCAAGGGGATCACCGCGGCGGAGACCGGGCGGGCAGCTGCGTGAGCGCAGGTTCCAAGGAGGCGGTGGCCATGAACGCAACAGCATCCAGGGGTGAGGGGAGCGGCGTGCTCGAAGGTGCGGTGGTCGCGGTCGCCGGAGCGGCCGGAGCGGCGGGCCGGGCCACGCTGCTCAGGCTGGCCGAGGGGGGCGCGACCGTGGTCGCCTGCGACGCGCACCCCGAGCGGCTCGCCGAAGCGGTGGACGCGGCGCGTTACGCACACGGTGGCGCGACCGTCACCGGTGAGACCGTCGACCTGCTCGACCCGGCCGCGGCCCGCGCGTGGGCCGACCGGACCGAGGCGGAGTTCGGACGGATCGACGGGCTGGTGCACCTCGTGGGCGGCTGGCGCGGCGGTTCCGGTCTCGGGGAGTCGAGCCTGGCCGACTGGGACTTCCTGGAGAAGTTGCTGATCCGTACCGTGCAGTCGACCTCCCTCGCCTTCCAGGACGTGCTCCAGCGCAGCGACCGCGGCCGTTACGTGCTGATCAGCGCCGCCGGGGCGAGCCGGCCCACCGCCGGCAACGCGGCCTACGCGGCGTCCAAGGCGGCCGCGGAGGCATGGACGCTCGCCCTCGGCGACGCCTTCCGCAAGGCGGGGGGCGACGCGGGCCCGACGGCGGCGGCTGCGATCCTGGTCGTCAAGGCACTGGTGCACGACGCGATGCGCGCCGAGCGCCCGAATGCGAAGTTCGCGGGATTCACGGACGTCGGGGAGCTGGCCGAGGCCATCGCCGGTGTCTGGGACACGCCCGCCGGAGAAGTGAACGGAAAGCGCCTGTGGCTGACCCCGCAACCGTGAGGACCGACGCGCGACGGCACCACGATCCGCAGGTACGCGGTTTCGCCAGTGACAACTACGCGGGCGCGCACCCGGAGATCCTCGCGGCCCTCGCCCTCGCCAACGGCGGACACCAGGTCGCCTACGGCGAGGACGACTACACCGGCCACCTGCAGCGGGTCATGCACAGCCACTTCGGGCCCACCGCCGAGGCCTTCCCCGTCTTCAACGGCACCGGTGCCAACGTCGTCGCCCTCCAGGCGCTGACCGACCGCTGGGGCGCCGTGATCTGCGCCGAGTCCGCGCACATCAACGTGGACGAGGGCGGGGCGCCGGAGCGGATGGGCGGGCTGAAGCTGCTCACCGTGCAGACCCCGGGCGGGAAGCTGACGCCGGAGCTCATCGACCGCCAGGCGTACGGCTGGGACGACGAGCACCGGGCGATGCCCCAGGTCGTCTCCATCACCCAGAACACCGAGCTGGGCACGGTCTACACCCCCGACGAGATCCGGGCGATCTGCGACCACGCCCACGAGCGCGGGATGAAGGTGCACCTGGACGGAGCGCGGATAGCCAACGCCGCAGCGTCGCTGGACGTCCCGATGCGGGCGTTCACCACCGTGGCCGGCGTCGACGTCCTCTCCTTCGGCGGCACGAAGAACGGCGCGCTCTTCGGTGAGGCCGTCGTCGTCCTGGAACCGGACTCCGTCCGCGCCATGAAGCACCTGCGCAAGCTGTCGATGCAGCTCGCCTCCAAGATGCGGTTCGTCTCCGTCCAGCTGGAGGCCCTGCTCGCCCGCGACCTCTGGCTGCGCAACGCCCGCCACGCCAACGCCATGGCGCGGCGGCTCGCCGAGGGCGTCGGCGCGGTGGACGGGGTGGAGATCCTCTACCCGGTGCAGGCCAACGCCGTCTTCGCCCGGCTGCCGCACGACGTCTCCGAGCGGCTGCAGAAGCGCTTCAGGTTCTACTTCTGGGACGAGACGGCCGGGGACGTGCGCTGGATGTGCGCCTTCGACACCCGCGAGGAGGACGTCGACGCGTTCGTGCAGGCGCTCAAGGAGGAGATGGCCTCCTCGTAGTGCATACCTATGCGGTCGACCGAAAGAGTATTGCTATTCGGTCGACCGCATCCTTATGCTCGCCGGTCATGGAACTTACCCAGCAGGAGCCCGACCTGTCGGCCTATCTCGCCGCCGACGACGTCATGGACCACGGGCACCCGCTCGTACGGGAGACGGCGCGGCGCCTCGGAGCCGGGGCCCTCGACGCATACGCGTACGCGGCCGCCGCCTATGCTCACGTGCGCGACGACATCCCGCACTCCTCGGACACCGGGGACCCGCGCGTCACCTGGCGCGCGTCCCACGTCCTGGAGGCACGCACCGGCATCTGCTGCGCCAAGGCGCACGCCCTGGCCGCCCTGCTGCGGGCCGGAGGCGTCCCCGCCGGACTCTGCTACCAGCGGCTGACCGACGACGGCGCGCGTCCGGCCGTGCACGGCCTGATCGCGGTGCGGCTGCCCGGATCCACCGGCTGGGCGCGGCAGGACCCGCGCGGCAACAAGCCGGGCGTGGACGCCCACTTCTCCGTGGACGAGGAGAAACTGGCCTGGGTGCCGCGTGCGGAGTACGGCGAAGTGGACTACCCCCTCGTCCACGCGGTGGCGCACCCGGCGATCCTGCGCGCGCTGCGGAACGCCCGGGACCGCCCGGCGCTGTGGCGGGACTACCCCACCGCCCTGTGATCCGGTCCCGGACAGCCGTACGGCCCGCCCGGCACCGGAGAGCCGGGTGCCGGGCGGGCCGCGGAAGGGGGTCCGAGGAGGCCGCGGATCAGCCGCGCTCGCGCACCTCGGCGGGCGTCGGGGCCGTACCGCCGAGGTGGGCGGGCACCCACCAGGTGTCGCTCGCGTCCTTGGGACGCACCGGATAGGCGCGCTGCGCGGCCTCCAGGAGCTCCTGCACGCGTTCCCGCAGCCGGCGGGTGATCGCGCCCGCGTACTGGTCGGCGGGGGCCTCCAGGGCCTCGCCCACGCGGATCGTGACCGGGATGTGGCTGCGGCGGAAGTTGCGCGGGCGGCCCTTGGTCCACAGTCGCTGGGTGCCCCAGAGCGCCATGGGGACCAGTGGGACCCCGGCCTCCTGGGCCAGCCGTGCCGCACCCGACTTGAAGCTCTTCAGCGTGAAGGACTGGGAGATGGTCGCCTCGGGGAACACACCCACGATCTCGCCGGACCGCAGCGACGCGAGCGCGTGCGCGTAGGCGTCCTCGCCCCTGCTGCGGTCGACGGGGATGTGCTTCATACCCCGCATCAGCGGTCCGGACACCTTGTGCCGGAAGACCGAGTCCTTCGCCATGAAACGGACGAGGCGCTTCTGGGGCAGCGCCCCGAGTCCGGTGAAGATGAAGTCCAGATAGCTGATGTGGTTGCTCACCAGCACCGCACCACCGGTCTTCGGGATGTGCTCCGAACCCTGTGTGTCGATCTTCAGGTCGAGCGCCTTGAACAGGGTGCGAGCGGCGCCGATGACCGGTCGATAGACGAGTTCTGCCATCTGGATGAGGACCCTTCTTCAATGCCTCGGGAGGGTTCTCCCGGCGGAAGTTACGCAGCCGTAGGTTTTCGGCATTGGGGCGATCGTGCCCCATGCGCGACGCCGTGGCCAGCCCCACAGGGGCCTGAGCGGGAGATTCTCGTCACGTGAATCCACCGGGAATGCAATGCGTCGACGCGGTGCTGACGCTGTGTGCGGAGGACTCGGAAGGAGAGCGGAATGGAAGGGCGAACGGCCGCCGACACGCTGGACGCGGACCAACTCGGCGCGGAACGAGGGCAACGGGCGACGCTCGTGCAGTTCTCGACCGCTTTCTGTCAACCGTGCCGGGCCACCCGGCGCGTCCTCACGCAGGTGGCGGGGATGGTCGACGGGGTGGCCCACATCGAGATCGACGCCGAGGCGCATCTCACGCTGGTGCGCCGGCTCGGCATCAGCCGCACACCGACCGTCCTGGTGCTCGACGCGCAGGGCCGCGTCGTGCGCAGGGCGACCGGAACACCGCGTACGGCGGACGTCGTCGCGGCCCTGGGCCAGGCGATGTGACGGGCCGTGACACATCTCCCACCTGGTGGAACGGGCTTGACGGTGCACACCACGCATCGTCAGTCTGACGTTATGCCGCCAGCACTCCTTCTTCACGGCCGGGCCCACGTGGACCTCATGCGCCACGCCAGTGCGCGCTGTCCGGGTGCCTGACACACCCCGCCCCGACCGCACACCCCTCGAAGAAGGACTCCCGCATGACGGCCTCGACCGGTATCGGCACGCCCCGGACGGCTTCCCCCGCCCTGCTGCGCTCCGTCTTCCGTCAGCACGCCGCCGGTGTCGCGGTGATCACCGCGTCCGGTGAGCGCCCGGTGGGCTTCACCGCCACCTCGCTCACCTCCGTCGCCGCCGAGCCCCCGCTGATCTCCTTCGGCGTGGGCACCTCGTCGTCGAGCTGGCCGGTGCTGGCCGAGGCGGAGCACGTCGGCGTGCACATACTCGGCGAGGACCAGCGGGAGCTGGCCGCCACGTTCGCCCGCAGCGGCGCCGACCGGTTCGGGCCGTCCACCGACTGGCGTGCCGGACCGCAGGGCGTGCCCCTCCTCGGCGGGGTGGTGGCCTGGCTGATCTGCCGGGTGGTGGCCCGGGTCCCGGCCGGGGACCACCGCATCGTGATCGCCGAGGCGGTCCTCGGCGAGCCGCCGGACGACGGCCGGCCGCTGGTCTACCACCAAGGCCGATTCACGGCTCTGCGAGACTGAACGCGAGCAGGTGCCCCCGAACCGGCCGCGTTGGCAAGGTCACAGTTCCAAGCGCTTGCTCATGGGTAAAACACTGGTTGTACTGGCGAGTAATATTTCGCTTGGCACATCGGTCGACCCGACCGGAAACCACCCCAGAAGGCGCCTATGTTGCGTGCAACAAGGCAGCCCGGAAAAGACGATGCAGTAGGAGAGCCGGCGTGAGCTTGAGGATCGTTGTCTGTGTGAAGTACGTGCCCGACGCCACCGGCGACCGGCACTTCGCCGATGACCTGACCCTGGACCGAGACGACGTCGACGGTCTGCTGTCGGAGCTCGACGAGTACGCCGTCGAGCAGGCGCTGCAGATCGCCGACGAGGCGGACGACGCGGAGATCACCGTGCTGACGGTGGGCCCCGAGGACGCCAAGGACGCGCTGCGCAAGGCGCTGTCGATGGGCGCCGACAAGGCCGTTCACGTCGAGGACGACGACCTGCACGGCACCGACGTCATCGGCACGTCCCTGGTGCTCGCCAAGGCCATCGAGAAGACCGGCTACGACCTGGTCGTCTGCGGCATGGCCTCCACCGACGGTGTCATGGGCGTCCTGCCGGCGCTGCTGTCGGAGCGCCTGGGCGTCCCGCAGGTCACGCTGCTCTCCGAGGTCTCGGTCGAGGACGGCACGGTCAAGGGCCGCCGCGACGGCGACAGCGCCAGCGAGCAGCTCGAGGCCTCCCTGCCGGCCGTGGTCTCCGTGACGGACCAGTCGGGCGAGGCCCGCTACCCGTCCTTCAAGGGCATCATGGCGGCGAAGAAGAAGCCGGTCGAGTCGCTGGACCTCGAGGACCTGGAGATCGAGGCGGACGAGGTCGGCCTGGAAGGCTCCTGGACCGCCGTGGACTCGGCGGCCGAGCGTCCGGCCCGTACGGCGGGCGCGATCGTCAAGGACGAGGGCGAGGGCGGCAAGCAGCTGGCCGAGTTCCTCGCGGGCCAGAAGTTCATCTAGCCCTCACGGACCACCGGAGGTGCGTCCGCGCCCCGGGCCGTTCCTTCCCGCCCCGCCTCCCTCGCACGCAGGAGATTGAAGTCCCATGGCTGAAGTACTCGTCTATGTCGACCACGTGGACGGTGCCGTCCGCAAGCCCACGCTGGAGCTGCTGACGCTCGCCCGCCGCATCGGTGAGCCCGTCGCCGTCGCCCTCGGCAACGGCGCCGCCGACACCGCCGCCGCGCTCGCCGAGCACGGTGCGGTCAAGGTCCTGACCGCCGACGCGCCGGAGTTCGCCGACTACCTCGTCGTCCCGAAGGTGGACGCCCTCCAGGCCGCCTACGACGCCGTGTCCCCGGCCGCCGTGCTGCTGCCCTCCTCCGCGGAGGCCAAGGAGATCGCGGCCCGCCTCGCGCTCCGTATCGGCTCCGGCATCATCACCGACGCCGTCGACCTCGAGGCCGGTGACGAGGGCCCGGTCGCGACGCAGTCCGCGTTCGCCGCCTCGTACACCACCAAGTCCCGTGTCTCCAAGGGCACTCCGGTCATCACGGTCAAGCCGAACTCGGCCGCCGTGGAGGCCGCCCCGGCCGCGGGCGCCGTCGAGGCCCTGAACGTCTCGTTCTCCGAGAAGGCCACCGGGACCAAGGTCCTCTCCCGCACCCCGCGTGAGTCGACCGGCCGCCCGGAGCTCACCGAGGCCGCGATCGTCGTCTCCGGCGGCCGTGGCGTCAACGGCGCGGAGAACTTCGCGATCATCGAGGCGCTCGCCGACTCGCTCGGTGCCGCCGTCGGCGCCTCGCGCGCCGCCGTCGACGCCGGCTGGTACCCGCACGCCAGCCAGGTCGGCCAGACCGGCAAGTCGGTCTCCCCGCAGCTGTACATCGCCTCCGGCATCTCGGGCGCGATCCAGCACCGCGCCGGTATGCAGACCTCGAAGACCATCGTCGCCATCAACAAGGACGCAGAGGCTCCGATCTTCGACCTGGTCGACTACGGCGTCGTCGGCGACCTGTTCGCCGTCGTCCCGCAGCTCACCGACGAGGTCAAGACCCGCAAGGGCTGATCGGCCGACGTCGTACCGATCCGACGGCCCGGGGCCGCGTGGTGTTCGCACCGCGCGGCCCCGGGCCGTTTCCGGTCACCATTGACGCCCGGTCCGGAGGCTTATAACTTCACTATGCGGATGATTGATTCCGTCAAGCGGAAACCTTGAAGAGGTGGAGGGCATGGTCATGGGTCAGCAGGAGCAGGTGGCGACGAGCCTCGCCGGCACGGTGGGCACGGAGATCGGCGCCTCCCTCACCGCGGTGGACGCCGAACTCGCCCGGCGCTACCCGGGGGACCCGGGTACCCGCCAGCCCGTCCACACCGTCTACGTCCCCGCCGACGCCTTCGAGGCCGACACCCTGCGCTCGTGGGGCGACCGGGCGCTGGAGGCGCTCGACGAACACGCCCCCGACGCCGCGGCGTTCGCCGAGATCCTGTCCGTCCCGCAGGAGCTCGCGGAGGCCGTCCACGACCGCGTACGCGCCAAGCTGGAGCGCGAGCCGGTGGAGGACCTGCGCATCGACTTCGAGGACGGCTACGGGCCCCGCCCCGACGCCGAGGAGGACGAGGCCGCGGCCCGCGCCGCCCGGCTGGTCGCCGGTGCGTACGCCGACGGGACCGCCGCCCCGTACACGGGTATCCGCATGAAGTGCATGGAGGCCGCCGTGCGGGACCGGGGCATCCGCACCACGGACATCTTCCTCACCGGCCTGATGCGGGCCGGCGGCCTGCCCGACGGGCTGGTCCTGACCCTGCCCAAGGTGACGTACCCGGAGCAGGTCACCGCCTTCGTCCGGCTGCTGGAGGCCTTCGAGGACGCCCACGGGCTGCCTGCGGGACGGATCGGGTTCGAGATCCAGATCGAGACCAGTCAGTCGATCCTCGCAGCCGACGGGACCGCCGCCGTGGCCCGCATGATCGACGCCGCCCAGGGCCGTGCGACGGGTCTGCACTACGGGACCTTCGACTACAGCGCCTGCGTCGGCGTCAGCCCCGCCTACCAGGCGAGCGACCACCCGGCCGCGGACCACGCCAAGGCGGTCATGCAGGTCGCCGCCGCCGGCACGGGCGTACGCGTCTGCGACGGCTCCACCAACGTGCTGCCCGTCGGCCCCGCCCGACAGGTCCACGACGCCTGGCGGCTGCACTACGGCCTCACCCGGCGTGCGCTGGCCCGCGCCTACTACCAGGGCTGGGACATGCACCCGGGGCACCTGCCCACCCGTTACGCGGCCGTCTACACCTTCTACCGCGAGGGCCTGGACCAGGCGGCCTCCCGCCTCGCCGCCTACGTGGCCAAGGCCGGCGGCGACGTCATGGACGAGCCCGCGACCGCCAAGGCCCTCAGCGGCTACCTGCTGCGCGGCATCGACTGCGGTGCGCTGGACACCGACGAGGTCGCCCGGCTCACCGGCCTCACCCGCGCGGACCTGGACGGCTTCGCCTCGCCCCGGCGCGGCGGCCTGACGGTCACCGCGCCGTGAGGGATCCGGGTCCGTGAGGGATCCGGGTCGGGGAGGGCTCAGGCGGGCGGGAGTTCGCCGGAGCCCCGGGCGACGAGCCGGGTCGGCAGCTCCACCCTGGCCGGTGCGTGCCCGGCGCCGTCGAGGCGGCGGAAGAGGTGCTCCGCGGCGGTCCGGCCGACCGCGGCGGCATCCTGGGAGACCACCGTGATGCCGAGCAGGTCGGCCAGTTCGATGTCGTCGAAGCCGACCAGAGCGGTTCGGCGCTCGCTCTCCGCGAGGACGCGGACGACGGTGACCGTCACCCGGTTGTTGCCCGCGAAGAGGGCGGTGACCGGCTCCGGGCCCGCCAGCATGGTCTCGGTGGCCGTCCTGACGCGCTCCGGCTCGGTCGGGCCGAGCGAGACCCAGTCCTCCTCGACGGTGATCCCGGCGTCGGCCATGGCCGCGTGGTAGCCCCGCAGCCGCTCGGTGGCCGTGTGGATGCGCGGCCGGTCGCCGATGAAGCCGATCCGGCGGTGGCCGTGCGCCACCAGGTGGGCGACCCCCTCCCGGGCGCCGCCGAAGCTGTCCGAGAGGACCATGTCGGCGTCGATCCGGCCGGCCGGGCGGTCGACGAACACGGTGGCGACGCCCGCCCTTATCTCGGGCTCCAGGTAGCGGTGGTCGTCGCCCGCCGGGATCACGATGAGGCCGTCCACCCGGCGCGCGCAGAGCGCGAGCACCAGCTCCTGCTCGCGCTCGGGGTCCTCGGCGCTCGAACCGTTGATCAGGAGGGCGCCGTGGGCGCGGGCCACCTCCTCCACCGCCCGGCTCAGCGGGCCGTAGAAGGGGTCCGCGAGGTCTTCCAGGACGAGTCCGATGGACGCGGTGCGGCCCTTGCGGAGCACGCGCGCGCTGTCGTTGCGGCGGAAGCCGAGCGCGTCGATCGCCTCCTGGACGCGGCGTTCGGTGTCGGGCGTGACGCCGGGTTCGCTGTTCACCACCCGGGAGACCGTCTTGAGGCCCACTCCGGCGCGGGCCGCCACGTCCTTCATGGTCGGCCTGGTGCCGTAACGGGGCTCGGGATGGCGGGCGGTCTCGGCCACGGTGCGCTGTCCTGTCGTCGGAGGCGGGTGCCTTCGGTCCCTCCCACGTGGGGCGCGGGAGGGCCGCCGAAGGCTGTGGCGTCGAGCATAGGCCCTGGACAACGTTGTCATGGGAGGGGAGACTGGGCGGAACACCGACCGAAGTCGCAGGTCCCGCCACGCACCCCTCCGGAGAGTCGCCACCGATGCAAACCGACCTCGTCGCCGCTCTGGACATCGGCGGCACCAAGATCGCCGGCGCGTTGGTGGACGACGCCGGATCCCTGCTGGTGCGGGCCCGGCGGGAGACGCCCGCCCAGGAGGACGCCGAATCGGTGATGGGGGCGGTCGGCGAGGTCCTGGCCGAGCTGACGTCCTCCCCGCTGTGGTCCGGCGTGCGCGCCCTCGGCATCGGCAGCGCGGGGCCCGTCGACGCGTCGGCGGGCACGGTCAGCCCGGTCAACGTCCCCGGCTGGCGCGGCTTCCCGCTGGTGGAGCGGGTCGCCGAGGCGACGGGCGGGCTGCCGGTCGTGCTGGTCGGCGACGGTGTGGCGATGACGGCGGCCGAACACTGGCTCGGCGCGGCGCGCGGCTACGACAACGCGCTGTGCATGGTGGTCTCCACCGGCGTCGGCGGCGGCCTCGTGCTGGGCGGAAAGCTGCGCCCCGGCCCCACGGGCAACGCCGGTCACATCGGCCATATCAGCGTCGACCTGGACGGCGACACCTGCCCGTGCGGAGCCCGCGGCTGCGTCGAGCGCCTCGCCAGCGGCCCGAACATCGCCCGACGGGCCCTGGAGCACGGCTGGCGCCCCGGGCCGGACGGAGACAGGTCGGCGGCCGCCGTGGCCGCCTCCGCGCGGGCCGGCGATCCGGTGGCCGTCGCCTCGTACGAGAGGGCGGCCCAGGCGCTCGCCGCGGGCATCGCCGCGACCGCCACCCTGGTCGAGATCGACATCGCGGTGATCGGCGGAGGAGTGGCGGGCGCGGGCGACGTCCTCCTCGCACCGCTGCGCCGCTCCCTGCGCGACTACGCCACCCTCTCCTTCGTCCAGCGGCTCACGGTGGCCCCCGCGCGCATGGGCACCGACGCGGGCCTGGTGGGCGCGGCGGCGGCGGCCACCGCGGCGCTCCCGGCGAGCGGGAGCAACGGCGTACGGGCGGTGGCGGCGCAGTAGTGCCAGGGCCCCGGCGGACCCCGGTCACGGCCGCCGACCCGCTCCCACGCGCCCCGAGCCCTCCGCCACCGGCGGCCGGGACTCGTACAGGGGGCGGGCCCCGGCGGCAACCACGCCGCTTCGACGGGGCTTCCGCAGCGGGGTGTTGCGGGCAAACCGCAGTGGGCTACGGATGAGGGGCAGGCGATCGAAGAGAAGCTCAGCTTCAGGCGGCGACGTGGGCTGCGAGCCGTTCGGCGGCGGTGCGGGGCTCGCGGCCGAGCAGTTCGGCCAGTAGGGGACCGGCTTCGGCGAAGCAGCCGGAGCGGGCGGCCTGGTACCAGGTGAGCATGAGCCGGGCCATCTGCTCCGGGACACCGATCGCGATCCGGTCGGCGACCCACTGTTCGTCGTCCAGGACGACGCGTTCGACAGGGCGACCGGTGAGGGCGGAGGCGATCTCGGCGACATCGTCGAAGGTGACGGCGTTCGGTGCGGTGAGGTCGACGGGGCCGTCGAAGGAGCGGTCGCCGGTGAGAACGACCGCGGTGGCCTCGGCTATGTCGGCACGGTCGGTGTACGGGACGGGGCCGTCTTGCGGCTGGGCGATCACTCCGGTCCGCTGCCACGGGCCGAGCACCTGGTCGAGCGGGCCGTAGGCGCCGTTGCGCAGTGCGGTCCAGGGGACGCCCGAGTCGTCGAGGAGCGCCTCGGTGGCGATGTGGATGTCCGACGGCGGGTACGGGTTGCCGGGGACGGCGCCGTGCTGGCTCGTGTAGAGGATGCGCCGCGCGCCGGCCGCGACTGCGGCTTCGACGGCATTGCGGTGCAGGCCGACCATGTCGGCGTCAGGGTCGTTACCGGATACCAGGAGGACCTGCTCGGCACCGGCGAAGGAGTCGCGCAGCGCGGCCGGATCCTCGTAGGTGCCCTGCCGTACGCGTACGCCGCGGTCGGCGAAGTGCTGCGCCCTGGCGGTGTCGCGGACGCTGATGCCGATCTGGTCGGCGGGTATGCGCTTGAGGAGGTGCTCGACGGTCGTGCCGCCCAGCCCACCGGTGGCGCCAGTCACAACGATCATGTTTTCGACCTCTCGGAACGACAAGTTGACCATGTGGGTTAGTTTCGCTTCCGGCTGCGACCGTAGGTAAGCTGACCGCATGAGTCAAGTTGCGTCGATCGGCAGGAGGGGTCGGTGAGCGCGGTGCCTTCGGGATCCCGGCTGCGCGCCGACGCCCGGCGTAATTCCGAGAAGATCCGCTCCGCCGCGATCGGCGCCTTCCATGGGCAGGGCCTGACGGTGCCGCTGGAGGAGGTCGCCAAGGCGGCAGGGGTGAGCAAGGCCACGATCTTCAACCGGTTCGGTGGGCGGGTCGGCCTCATCGAAGCCGTCATCGAAGAACTCGTGGCGAGTGAGCTGTTCGCCGTCATCGACCATGCTCGGGCCGTCGACGACGTGGGCGAGCGGATCACGTACTACCTCACCGCGCTCCGCGACCTCCAGTACCGCCAGCCCGCCTTCAACGACGTGCTGTTGCAGACGTATCCGCATTCGCGGCAGCTGATGGAGATCTGCCGGGTCGGAAGCGAGGCCAACGAGGAGCTCGTCGCCGCGGCGCGAGCCTCTGACGCGCTGCGGCCGGAGTTCACGGCGGCCGACCTGCACGCACTCGTCGTGGACAACGCCCTTGCCCTCAAGCACGGCAAGCGGCCTCCCCGGGACGACTACGACCGCCGCACCATGTACCTCCTGGACGGAATCCGAGGGCGCTCCTCCGCCTGTGGCGGAGGATAGCCGCGCCCTCGGTCCTGTTCGTCAGGTGCGGCGCCGCCGGGGGCCCGCGTCCGCACGTGCCCAAAGGGATCCGTGGACGCTTCGTCCTCCCCGTCTTCGCCGTGCTCGCGGCACCGCTCTGCCCTCCACCCTGGTCGTCGAACGAGTGCTGGACCGTCGGCGACGGCACGCCGAGACCCTACGAACGCCGGAGGCGGGGGAGTCGGACCGGGTCGACTGACCGGTGAACGCTTGGGGGTGCCGAGCGGCGGGGCGGCAGCGCTGCCCTGCCGCTCCGCCGCCCGGCCGAGCGTCAGGCCGCGTGGGAGCCGGGGCAGCGCTGCCCACGTACTGGTTGACGTGGGAGACGAGGGCGGTGCGCCCCGGGTCGGTTTCGAACTGTTCGGGCGTCGTGCCGGGCCCGCTCAGTCGCGGGCGCATGAACCCGACCGGCCCGGTCCGGGCCGGAAGGCGGTCCTCCGTCGCTGCGCTCTCAGTCCTTCGCCCGCGCGGCGAGGAAGCCCCGGTACCACTCCAGGGTCTGGCTCAGAGTGGTCTCGATCGGGGTGGGCGCGATGCCGAACTTCCGCTGGAACGCGGAGGAGTCCATGATCTGCGGCTCGGTGTGCTGGTAGAACAGCTCGGCGTAGGAGTTCATGAACGTCTCGTCGAACGGCCCGAACGGGCGCGGCTGGTCCACCGTGACCGTCCGCAGCGGGTGACCGACCAGGTCGCCCAGCGTGGTGAGGATCTCGCGTGTGGTGCGGGCGGGGGCGGTGGGCAGGTGCCAGGCCCGGCCGTCTCCTGACGGGTTCTCGCCGAGTACGGCCAGGCCCCGGGCCACGTCGAGGATGCTGCTGTAGCTGTGCTCGAGGTCGATGTCGCCCAGCGCCAGCACCTCGCCGCCCGTGAGTGCGCCCGGGAAAACGGCCCCGCCCAGCGTGGAGTTGAGCACGCGGGGGCCGACGAAGTCCGCCGAGCGGCCGAGCACGACCTTCGCGCGGTCCTCCTTGTGTGCGGCGAGGTAGTTCTCGTCCAGCGCGGCACGCATCTTGCCCTTGGCCGTGGCCGCCCGCCACGGGGTGTCCTCCGTCATGACCTCGCCGCGCGTCTCGCCGTAGGGGTAGATCGTGTCCAGGACGACCAGGCGCGCGCCGGTGCGCGCCACCGCGCCCAACACCGCCTCCTGTATGCCCGGCATGACGTCGACCTGGAGGTGATAGGCCACGTTGACGCAGTGGTAGACGACGTCCGCGCCCTCGATCGCGGCGAGCGCCCCGTCCACCGTGCCGACATCCCCGGCGAGCCGCTCGACGCCGTCCAGCGCTTCACCGGAACCGGCCCGGTCGACCAGCCGAACCGCATGCCCGCGGCGTGCCAGTTCCAAGGCGACGGAGGTGCCGGCGGGCCCGGCTCCCAGAACGGTGTGGAGTGCACCAGATGTTGCAGTCATGTCGTGATCCCTTCGGCTGGGGCGACGTAGCCCTTTCGCTGCTATCGCCACACGCTTTAGTTATAGCCTATAACAACAGTGTGCGGCTATTGCGGGCTGGATCGGGTGACGGCAGGCAGCCTCCTTTTCCCGGGGACCGGACCGGCCGGCGGGCCGCCGCGCGTGCTCAGACTCCGGGAAAGTCGGTGGTCGCGGCGGAGGCGGCGGTGGCGTCGAGATCGGCGCGCAGGGCATCGACCTTCGCGGTGGCGTAGGCGTGGGCATCGGAGCCCAGTAGCTGGCGCAGGGGACCGTCGTCGTGGCCCGCGCGCTCGATGATGGCGGCGGCTCCCTTGACCGGGTCGCCGAGCTGGCGTCCCTGGAGCTCGAGGTGGTCCTCGACCATGGTCCGTACGGCCGGGTAGTGCTTTGAGGTCTCGGCGGGCAGGGCGAGTGAGTCCGTGGTGAGGAAGGAGGTGCGGAAGTAGCCGGGCTCGACGACCGTGACCTTGATGCCGAGGTCCGCGACCTCGGCGGCGAGCGCCTCGCTCAGCCCTTCGAGAGCGAACTTGCCCGCGCAGTACAGGGCCCACCCGGGCATCGTGGTCAGACCCAGGATCGAGGAGATGTTGATGACGCGGCCCGCGCGCTGCTCACGCAGGACCGGCAACGCCGCGCGCAGCACGTTCCAGACTCCGACGACCTGGACGTCGAGCATGTCCCGCACGTCCTTGGTGCTGGTCTCCTCGACGGCGGCGAGGAAGCCGTAACCGGCGTTGTTCACGACGACGTCAAGACGGCCGAATCGCTCGGCGGCTTGGTCCACGGCGCTCCCGACCTCGGCCTCGTCCGTCAGGTCCACGGTCAGCGCGAGGAGCCGGCTGGTGTCGGCCGTGCCGCCCAGTGCGGCCGTGAGGCGCTCGGTGGAGCGGGTGGTGGCGGCCACGTTGTCGCCCTGGGCGAGCAGCTGCCGGACCAGCTCGAGTCCGATCCCGCGGGAGGCGCCGGTGATGAACCAGGTGGCGGGTGCGGTGGTGGAAGGCATGGGTGTTTCCTCTTTGGTGCGGGTTCAAGGGGAAGCCGGAGCAGGGCCGGTGTTCCGGCGCTGACTCAAGCCTGAAGCGCGGCGGAGCGGCTTTCGGGGCCATGCCATGCCCTGGGCGCCCCAGGTCGCGGCTGACTAGGACCGACCGACCCAGCTTGGGCGGCCACCAGCGCTTTTCGTGCCACAGACTTGTTCTTATGGCTTCCGTCAACCGCGAAATCGCCGATTTCCTCAAGCGCTGCCGTGCCCAGTGCGATCCCGAGCGGGCTGGGCTGCCGCCGGACGGACGGGTACGGCGCGTGCCGGGACTTCGGCGAGAGGAAGTCGCCCTGTTGGCGGGGGTCTCCGCCGACTACTACGCCCGTCTCGAGCAGGGCCGTCCCATCAATCCGTCCCCTGCCGTCGTCGAAGCCATCGGGCATGCCCTGAGACTGGACGAGGCAAGCCTTGCCCACCTCAAGGATCTCGTCGGCGTCACCACCACCCGCTCTTCGGCGCGTGCGCCCAGCGTGCAGCGCCTGCGCCCCGGGCTCCACCGACTCCTCGACTCCCTGGACAGCGCTCTTCCCGCGCTCATCCTGGGGCGTCGGTCAGCCGTCCTGGGGGCGAACCGGATGGCCAGGGCACTGTTCGCGGACTTCGACGCCATGCCCGCCAAGGAGCGCAACTACACCCGCTGGCTCTTCCTCGACAAGGACGCGCGCGACCTGTTCGTCGACTGGGAAGTGCAGGCCCGCGCCGCAGTGGAGAACCTGCGCCTGGACGCGGTCCGCGCGTCGGAGCGGCAGGCCACGCAGGCGCTCGTCGCCGATCTGCGGGAACGGAGCGAGGACTTCGACCACTGGTGGCAGCAGCACCGCGTGCATCAGCGCACACACGGTTCCAAGCGGCTGAGGCACCCTTTGGTCGGCGAACTCACGGTGGAGTACGAGACTCTCGCACTCCCCGGGGACAGCGAGACCACCCTGTTCCTCTACACCGCCGAACCCGGATCGGCGTCCGCCCATGCGCTGAACCTGCTCGCGTCATGGACCCTGGCGGAACCACCCACCTCCCCGGAGCACTCGCGCGACTGATCCCCGCCCCGCTGCCATCCGCGGCGGGCGCCGGGGGCCCTCCTTCCCCTGCGCGGCCACGTCTCCCATCGTCAACCGTTGTCCGTTGTCCGCTGCGCCCCGAGGCCGGTGTCCACGCGGCAGGGGGCGGCGGCGCGGTCCTGGAGCGACACGCCCGTTCCGACCGGGTCCGGAAGGCGCCGTGGCCATGGTGGTTGCCTGGATTCCGGAATCCGACCGGAAGGGTGGGAGAGATGGGCGTGCACGAGATCGGTCCACGTATGGTGGGCGAGAGGCTGATGTACAACCGTGCGGTCCGGGTTGAATCGCCCCTGAGCTGGCTTTTTGTCTCCGGGCATGAGGCCCGCGACGACGACGGCACCATCGCCTGCACGGGGGACATGGCCGGGCAGATGAGGCTTGCCCTGCAACGGCTTGGGCAGACCGTCACTGAAGCAGGAATGACGATGGCGGACGTCGTACAGCTTCGCGTCTTCACCACCGACCTGGCCGACTGCAAGGCCCACTACAGGGTCCTCATGGACGAACTCGCCGCGGTCCGCTGCCGTCCGACCAGCCTCCTGGCGGAGGTCAGTGCGCTGTCCGACCCCGACATGCTCATCGAGATCGAGGGCATGGCGGTGCGCTGTGCCGGCGACCCCCAGGCCGACCGCACTGCGTGAGCCGGAGCAGACGCGACTGTTCTGGCTGTCCCTCGTCCGTCCCGCCCTGCGGGCGGACTCCGGGTCCTCCCGCACAGCCTGTAGCACCTGTACGCGCGAGGGCTCAGGGGGAGGGGCTTCAGGGAAGTCCCGGCGGTCTCCTAGGGCTTGTTTCGAAAGTAGCGCCGTCCGCCCGGAGGGCGGGGCCGGCGGCGTCTGGTGCGTGCGATCGCAAGGCGGAGGGTCGCCCCGATACTGGATGTATCGGGGCGATACCGACAACGCAGCGAGCGTGCGTGCCAGGCGTCGCCGGACAGGCGGGACTTTCGCAACAAGCCCTAGTCGCGGGCCCAGGAACTGGTCGGCGAACTGAGCGGCGACATCCCGTGCGTCGCGGTCGAGGAGCGAATGGGGCATGAGCTTCCGGGTGTGGAGGGTGTGTACAGCGAAGTGACGATCGCGATGGAAGAGCGGATCGTTGGGTATCTCCAGGGGGTGTGGGAGAAGGAGGTGGTGGGAGCTGGGCTGTGGACGCCCCCATTTCCCATACCTCTCCCAGACGATCCTGAGATATCCACTTCACCGCTTTTCAGCGGCCTTCCGGTCCTGGAGTATGAATGATCGTCTGGATCAACGGTGCGTTCGGTGCGGGCAAGACCAGCACCGCGAACGAACTGATCGACCTGATCCCGAACAGCACCTTCTACGATCCCGAAGCGACCGGCGAGCACCTGTGCCGTCTGCTGCCCCAGAAGAGACTCGCCGACATCACGGCCTTCCAGGACCTGCCGATGTGGCGGCGCCTGGTGGTGGACACGGCCGCCGCGCTCCTCGCCGAGCTCCCCGGGGTCCTCGTGGTGCCGATGACACTCCTGCGCCAGGAGTACCGCGACGAGATCTTCGGCGGACTCGCCTCCCGGCGCATCCCGGTGCGCCACGTACTGCTCTCACCTGAGGAAACGATCCTGCGGCAGCGGATCGCCGACCGGGAGCGGAGCGCCGGCGGTCCGGCGCCCAGCGGCGGGGCCGGCTGGGCCTACGACCACATCGCGCCCTACCGCGAGGCACTGAACTGGATCACCGGCGACGCCCTCACCATCGACACCAGCACCCTCACCCCGTACGAGACGGCCGAGCGGATAGCCGAGGCCCTGCGCACCGGCGAGGCCAAGGAGTGCGGCATCGTGCAGAGCCCCGAACCCCGGGCCGAGACCGTCGCCTCCGGGGTGCTGCTCTTCGACGAGCAGGACCGGGTGCTGCTCGTCGACCCGACGTACAAACCCGGCTGGGAGGTCCCCGGCGGGGTCGTGGAACCGGGTGAGGCCCCCGCGGAAGCCGGCATCCGGGAAGTCGCCGAGGAACTGGGCATCACCCTCGACACCCCTCCCAGGCTGCTGCTGGTCGACTGGGAGGCACCCCAGCCGCCCGGGTACGGGGGCCTGCGCTTCCTCTTCGACGGCGGGCGCCTGACCGCCCCGGACGCCGCACGCCTGCTGCTCCCCGGCTCCGAACTGCGCGGCTGGCGCTTCGTCACGGAGGAGGAGGCGGCCTCCCTGCTCCCGCCCACCCGCTACGAGCGGCTGCGCTGGGCACTGCGGGCCAGGGAGCGGGGCGCCGTCCTGAACCTGGAGGCCGGGACCCCGGTCGGCTGAGGGACGTACCCCGGGCGTGCGCCGACCCGGCCCGGCCGGTGGAACGACGCCTGGGCCCTCGTACGGTCGATGTCGAAGACGCCGAGCATCACCTGGCCGGCTCCCGCCCCGCAGTCACCGGTGAACAGCACGCCGCGGCGCGGCAGACGGACCGTGACGGACCCGGGTGTGCACCGGGGGAGCGGACGACCCGGGCACCGCCACCGGACGTCAGCTCCTCGACGCCCTCCACCTTCCGGTCGACGCGGGTGGGCGGCGCCGGCGGAACCGTCGGCGTGAAGTCCCAACGTGGCGCGCGTCGCCCGGGATGCCGCTCCGGGCGACGCGCGGCCCCGCGGGGCCCGTCAGGCCTTGGACTCCGCGTAGTTGCGCAGGAAGAGGGCCTCGGCGACCGAGAGCCGCTCCAGTTCCTCGGGGGACACGCTCTCGTTCACCGCGTGGATCCGGGCCTCGGGCTCGCTCAGCCCGATCAGCAGGATCTCCGCCTCCGGGTACAGGGCCGCGAGCGTGTTGCAGAGCGGGATGGACCCGCCCATGCCGGACGACTGCATCTCCTGTCCCGGGTAGGCGACCCGCATGGCCTCGGCCATCGACGTGTACGCCGGGCTGGAGACATCGGCGCGGAACGGCTGGCCCTGGCCGACCTGTTCGACCGAGAGCCGCGCGCCCCACGGGGTGTGCGCCTCGAGGTGGGCGGTCAGCAGCTTCGTGGCCTCGGCGGCGTCCTGGCCCGGCGGCACCCGCAGGCTGATCTGTGCGCGGGCGCTCGCCTGCACGGACGGCGTGGCACCCACCACCGGCGGGCAGTCGATGCCGATGACGGTCACCGCGGGCCGGGCCCAGATCCGGTCGGCGACCGTGCCCGCGCCGATGAGCTCCACACCGTCGAGCACCTTGGCGTCCGTGCGGAACTCGTCCTCCGGGTACTGCAGTCCGTCCCAGGCCTCGTCCGTCGCGAGCCCGTCGACCGTCGTCGTCCCGTCCTCGGCGCGCAGCGACGCCAGCAGCTGGATCATCGCGGCCAGCGCGTCCGGTGCGGCACCGCCGAACAGCCCGGAGTGCAGGTTGCCCTCCAGGGTGTCCAGCCGCACGCGCAGCATGGTCATGCCCCGGAGCGTGGTGGTGACGGTGGGCAGCCCGACCCGGAAGTTCCCGGCGTCGCCGATGACGATCGTGTCGGCGGCGAGCAGTTCGGGATGCGCCTCGGCGTACCGCTCCAGTCCGCCCGTCCCCTGCTCCTCCGAACCCTCGGCGATCACCTTGACGGAGACCGGGACACCACCGTTCGCCTTGAGGGCGCGCAGCGCGAGGAGATGCATGACGAAGCCGCCCTTGCAGTCCGCCGCGCCGCGGCCGAACCAGCGGCCGTCGCGCTCGGTCAGCTCGAACGGCGGGGAGAGCCAGGCCGACTCGTCGAGCGGAGGCTGCACGTCGTAGTGCGCGTAGAGCAGCACCGTCGGGGCCCCGACAGGCCCGGGAAGGAATCCGTACACCGACCGGGTGCCGTCGGGGGTGTCGAGGAGGGCGACGTCCTCGAAGTCCTCGGCGCGCAGTGCGTCGGCGACCCAGTCGGCCGCCGCCTCGCACTCGCTCCTCGGGAACTGCGCGGGGTCCGCCACCGACCGGAAGGCCACCAGCTCGGCCAGCTCCGCCTTGGCACGGGGCATCAGCGAGGCAACGGTCTCGGAAATCGGACGGGCGGTCATGGGCACGCTCCTGGTGGGTGCGACGTTAGGACTGTGGCGCGGTGTGTACGCAACCGTGGACGAGGCCGTGGACACGGCGTTGCGTGTACGACGAATTCATGGCTGATCCTCCCACAGCGGGAATCGGCCACAACGCGCCGTAGGATGCCGTGAGCAACTGGGGCCACAGGTCGGGATCGGGAGCAGAAGCACATCGTGAGCAGCGAGAACGCAGACGCCGGACGTGAGCCGGAAGAGTCGTCGTCGGTATGGGACGTCGTCGTGGTCGGCGCGGGTCCGGCCGGAGCTTCCGCGGCGTACGCGGCGGCCGTCGCAGGCCGGCGGGTCCTGCTGCTGGAGAAGGCCGAGATTCCCCGCTACAAGACGTGCGGCGGCGGCATCATCGGATACTCCAGGGACTCCCTGCCGCCAGGGTTCGAACTCCCCCTGAAGGACCGGATCCACGCGGTGACCTTCTCGCTCAACGGGAAGCTGTCGCGTACCCGGCGTTCCAAGCGGATGCTCTTCGGCCTGATCAACCGGCCCGAGTTCGACGCCGGGCTGGTCGAGGAGGCGCAGAAGGCGGGCGCGGAGCTGCGCACCGGAGCGTCGGTGTCGCGCGTCGAGCAGCACGGTCCGGCGGTGCCCGACCGGCGTACGGTCGCGGTCGTGCTGGCCGACGGGGAGACGGTCCTGGCCAGGGCGGTCGTCGGCGCCGACGGCAGTGCGGGCCGTATAGGGGCACACGTCGGGGTGAAGCTCGACCAGGTGGACCTCGGCCTGGAGGCGGAGATCCCGGTCCCGGAGACGGTCGCGGAGGACTGGGCCGGCCGGGTCCTCATCGACTGGGGCCCGATCCCCGGCAGTTACGGCTGGGTCTTCCCCAAGGGCGACACCCTGACCGTCGGAGTCATCGCCGCACGCGGCGACGGAGCGGGGACCAAGCGGTACCTGGACGACTTCATCGGCCGGCTGGGACTCGCCGGCTTCGAACCCACGATCTCCTCGGGCCACCTGACGCGGTGCCGCAGCGAGGACTCGCCGCTCTCCCGCGGCCGTGTGGTGGTCTGCGGGGACGCCGCCGGCCTGCTGGAACCCTGGACCAGGGAGGGCATCTCCTTCGCCCTGCGGTCCGGGCGGCTCGCGGGCGAGTGGGCGGTGCGGATCGCGGAGTCGCACGACGCGGTCGACGCCCGGCGCCAGGCGCTCAACTACGCGTTCGCCATCAAGGCGGGGCTGGGCGTCGAGATGGGCGTCGGCCGCCGCATGCTCCAGCTGTTCGAGCGCCGCCCCGGGCTCCTGCACGCGGTCCTGACGGGTTTCCGTCCGGCCTGGAACGCCTTCGCGGGGGTCACCCGGGGGACGACCTCACTCGCGGAGCTGGTACGGACGCACCCGCTGGCGCAGCGCGCGATGTCGGCGATGGACCGCCGCTAGGTGTGTTGTTCGGCAACGTCGGTGACATGCGGCCTCTGTGCCTGAACGGGTGAGGGCCTTCTGGGTTCGGCGTGGACGGCGACACCTACCGCCGACCGCCAGGAGGCCCTCGTGTCCCACCGGGGCCCCGGCAGCGACCCATCCCTCATCCCCATGGCCACGAACGAGGCCCGGCGGCTCCTCAAGCGCATCTCCTCACCCCTCCACCACCACACCCGACCCGTACGTACTCGCGTGGTCACCATGGCGAAGAAGAAGCCACGCACGAGCCCGCATCAGCCACATCGCCGACGCAGAGGACAGCCCTTGGGCCTGTCCGGCGGGTCCATGTCGTCGCTCGACGCATGGAGGGCGACGCGCGAGTACCTCGCGACGCGGCCGCGGTGCGCCGACAAGAAGGTCCGGGAGCCCGGAGCGGAACGGCGGTATGTGAAGAATACGGGTCACGACGAGGAGTCCGTTCTTGCCGGCCCGTCAGGGGCGTGTGCGTGAGGTGGCGGCCTCCATGAAGCTACCGACAGCGGCGCTGTGGTCGCGTGCGGAGTGAGCGATGACGATTTCGCTGGGTTCGGCGTCTTCGACGGGCACGCAGACGATTCCTGCCGGTGGAGGAATGACAAGCGAAGCCGGGAGCACGGCAATCGCCCGGCCGATGGCGACGAGGGGAAATAGTTGCGCGGCGTCGGCCACCTCGGGTCCTGGGCCTGCGTCGGTCTCGACTCCGCTCCAGCGTGAGAAGACTTCGCCCTCGAGATCGCTCAGGCGTACGGCGGGCCGGTCTGCGAGTGGATGGTAGGCCGGGAGCACAGCCACACGGCCCTCGGTCCGTAGCGTCTGGTGGGCGAGTCCGGTGAGGTCGTCGAAGGGCGCGTAGAGCAGCGCGAGATCCGCGCGGCCGTCATGGAGATAGTCGGTACGGTCGGTCGGACCGCCGAAGAAGATGTCGACGGGGCGGGCGTCAGCCCGTTGGGCATATGCGGCAAGGATGTCGGAGAGCAGGTGCGCGTCGCCGCCGGGCTTGATCACAAGACGCAGGTGCTCGCGGGCTCCTGCCTGCTGGGCCTGGCTGGTGGCGAACGCCAGGGCGCTGATCGCGTGCCTGCCGTGTTCGAGCAACGCTTGCCCGGCGGGGGTGAGGGCGACGCTGCGACTGGTGCGCTCCAGCAGCTTGACCCCGAGGTGTGCTTCGAGTCGCTGGATCGTCTTGGACAGCGCCGGCTGGGCTATGTGCAGGGCGTCCGCAGCGCGGCCGAAGTGGAGCTCCTCGGCGACGGCGATGAAGTACCGCAGTTCGCGGCTCTCGACGTGATCCATTCCTTGAGGTTATCGCACGAGTCATTCCAGGTCTTGGACATGTGAGGCCTGAGCGGCTTTGCTAGCCGCATGATCACTCACACGATGCTCGTCTCATTCACCGATCCCATCTCCGACAGCGACCTCGATCAGTTCATCTCGGATATCGAAAAGTCGATGCGGAACACAGGTGTCGTGGAAACCTTCTCCGCGCAGCACCACATTCCGGTCCCCGGCGAAGAGGCGATCCCGGCGTTCATCGCCACCGCCGTACTCCAGTTCGGCGTGGCGGACCGCGACGCGCTGGTCGCCTTGTTCGCCGCTCCGGGGGCAGGGGAGGTCATCCACAAGTGGCAGGCCCGTCACCCGTACAAGGTCGCCTGGGTCAACCACCGGACGACGGCCTGAGCGGCGCCCCTGGAGTCCGGCGGCGGAGGGGCGCCGTGCGAGAGGTCACCGGCCGCAGGCAACACTGACGGGGTGTCACCCACGGAGGCACCCGCCTCCGTCCGGGCGGAGGCGCGACGGACTGCCAGGGGCGGTACGCGCGGTACGGGCAGTCGTGGCCGGTGAACGGCCCCTGTCACCGGGGGCGACGCTCCAGTTCGGGGCGGGTCCCGCCCGGCCGGTCCGCCCGCCGGGGCGGACCGGCCGGGGAACGGGGGAAGCGCCACAGGACGTGCACCACGCGGACGGCGAAGACCAAGGCACCCAGCACGGCGCCGCCTATGAACAGGAAGCGCTCGCCGGTCGCCGGCAGGGCGAGGAACAGCGCGGGCAGACAGATCCCGGCGCACGTGGCCGCGGCCATCAGGCAGCCACTCACCACCGCGTACGCGATCTCGACGGTCACGGCGTCCCGCTCGGCCTGCGTACGTAGCCCCATGCCAGAAGTCTCACCTGGGCCGACCCGCCTGACAAGGCCGGGCGTTGGCGTACAGGTGGGACGGGCCCCGCCGGCCGACACCCGTAGGTGGAACCGTCACGCACCCTGCGGGTGGGCGGAGCGGGTGCGGCCGGTCCGCCGCAGCAGCCGCGAGAACCAGCCCAGCGCGCAGGCCTGCACCAGGACGGACACGGCCAGGGCGAGGTAGACGAACCAGGCCGGGCCGCCTCCCTCCGCCCCCACCAGCGAGCCGCCGATGAGGAAGAGGAACACCGTCGGCGCCGCCAGGAAGAACACCCACACCCCGGCGAGCGAGGCGTCGTCGTGGACCACGAAGAGGGTGTCCACCGCGACGAAGACCGTGACCGCCAGCACCAGTCCGAGGTAGACGCGCGAGGCCGCGGTGCCGAACGTCAGGTGTGCCGCCGTACGAAGGCGCCGGTGGTGTGTCAGCCGCTGGTTCATGTCCCGCTCCCCGTGGATAGCCGATGCCTCCATCCTGTGCCCGGGGAGCGGGCCGCGCCTGAGTACCCCTACTCAGCCGCAGGCGGCTGCGTGGCGCCCCGGGCCGCGTAGCCGAGCACCGCCGCGACCGCGGCGAGCAGCGTCACCGTGGTGAGCGCCACGGGCAGGGAGAGCCAGTCGGCCAGGAAGCCGATGACCGGCGGGCCCACCAGCATCCCGCCGTAGCCGAGGGTCGACGCTGCGGCCACTCCGCTCGGCCCCGTCAGCGCGCCCGCCCGGCCGACCGCGACGGGGAAGATGTTGGCCAGCCCCAGCCCGGCCAGCGCGAAGCCCGCCAGCGCCAGCCAGACGGTCGGGGCGAGCGCGCCGAACAGCATGCCCACGGCGGCCGTCGCCCCGCCCGCGACGAGCGTCCGGGTCTGGCCGAGGCGTTCGAGCAGCGTGGTGCCGCTGAGCCTGCCGATGGCCATGGTCAGGGCGAACAGCGAGTAACCGGCGGCCGCGGGGCCCGGTCCGGCGTGCAGGTCCTGGGTGAGGTGCAGGGCTCCCCACTCGGCCAGCGCGCCCTCGCCGTACGCGGTGCACAGGGCGATGACCCCGAACAGGACCACGGTCCGGCGCGCGCCACCGTCGATCCGGGGCGCCGATGCCGGGGCGGATGCCGCTCCCGGGGCGGACGCCGGTACGGACTCCCGGGCGGGCGGTTCGGCGGCGTGCCGGTTCCGCAGGAGTGCCGGGCCGGTGAGCGCGGTGACGAGCAGCGCCGTCCCGGCGAGCAGCGAGAGGTGGGTCGCGGGGGAGAGGCTGCCCGCGACCAGCCCGCCGAGCCCGGCGCCCGCCATGCCGCCGAAGCTGAACGCCGCGTGGAAACTCGGCATCACGGGGCGGCGCAACGCGGCCACCAGATCGACGGCCAGGCTGTTCATCGCCACGTTCGTACCGCCGTAGGCGACGCCGAACAGCAGCAGGACCAGACCGAGGGCGAGAGCCGAATGCGTCTGCGCGGGGAGGGAGATGCTCAGCGACAGCAGCACCGCGCAGACCACGGTGACGGCAGGGCTGCCGAAACGCCGGCAGAGCCGCCCGGTCAGCATCATGGTGATCACGGCGCCGGCGGACACCCCGAGCAGCGCGAGCCCCAACGTGGAGGCGCTGGCTCCGGTCTGGTGCTTGACGGCCGGAATGCGGACCACCCAGCCGGCGAACACGAAGCCGTCGAGCGCGAAGAAGACGGTCAGTGCGATACGCAGCCGGGCCGAGGAGGGCGCGGCGGTGTCTCCGTCCCGGCCCCCCGGCAGCACCGTCCGCAATTTGTTTAGTTGCGGCACAAAGGGCAGCATAGGGGCGCCCCGATCACGTACGCAAGGCCCTCGGCGCCGTGACCGGTGCGGGACGCCGGGGCGTCGGCGGCGCCCCAGGATCATGGGAGACTCGCCCCCATGAACGGCAAGTCGACCACCACGCGGACGAGGCTGGAGAGGGGCCGCAGCGCCCTCGGGCCCGCCCTGGAGCTGGTACACACCGGCCGCGCGCCCACGCGCGCCGTGCTGACCTCCGAACTCGGCGTCACCCGTGCCACGGCGGGCGCCGTGGCCGCGGAGCTGGAGGCGCTGGGACTCATCTCGGTCGACTCCAGCCCGGGCTCCGCCGCCGGTTCGCAGGGCCGTCCCTCCCACCGGCTGTCCATCCGGGACGACGGCCCGGTCACCCTCGCCGCGCAGGTGCACTCCGACGGCTTCCGGGCCGCTCTCGTCGGGCTCGGCGGAAGGATCGTGGCCACCGCACCGGGCTGCGTCACGGTCATGGCCGACCCCGCCCAGGTGCTGGGCGAGGTCGTCGAGGCGGGTGCGCGGCTGCTGCGGGAGACCGGCCTGCGGTGCGTCGGCGCCGGACTCGCCGTCCCCTCGGCGGTCGCCGAACCCGAGGGAACCGCCCTCAACCCCCTGCACCTGGCCTGGCCCGCAGGCGCCCCCGTACGAGAGATCTTCACCGCCCGGGTACGCGCGGCGGGCATCGCCGGACCCGCGTTCACCGGCAACGACGTCAACCTGGTGGCCCTGGCCGAACACCGGCACGGCGCCGGACGCGGTGCCCAGCACCTGCTCTGCGTGGCCACCGGCCACCGCGGCGTCGGCGGCGCCCTGGTCCTGGACGGCCGTCTGCACAGCGGCAGTTCGGGCCTCGCCCTCGAAGTCGGCCACCTCACCGTGAACCCCGAGGGCCGCGCCTGCCACTGCGGAGGACGCGGCTGCCTGGACGTCGAGACGGACCCCCTCGCCTTCCTCACCGCGGCTCGCCGGACACCCGGTCCGGAGGAATCACTCCTCAAGCAGGCCGGCGACCTGCTGCGCACCGAATACGCCGATCCCGCCGTGCGGTCGGCCGCCGAGGCGCTGATCGACCGGCTCGGCCTCGGTCTGGCCGGGCTGGTCAACATCCTCAACCCGGACCGCATCATCCTCGGCGGTCTGCACCGCGACCTGCTGGAGGCCGACCCGGAACGGCTGCGCGCCGTCGTCGCCGACCGCAGTCTGTGGGGCCGCAGCGGCAGCGTGCCGATCCTCTCGTGCACCCTGGCCCACAACAGCCTGGTGGGCGCGGCCGAACTCGCCTGGCAGCCCGTACTGGACGACCCGCTGGCCGCGCTTGCCTGACGGGCCCCGCCTCGGGAAGAGGCATCGGGGACGCCGCCGCCCGCCGTACGGGTTCCCGGTCACGCGCGTGCGCGCCGGTCCCCGGGGACCGGCGCGCACGCGCGAGCATGGTGGCGGCCGGGTGGCGGCACGCCGCCCGGGACGGTCAGCCGACGACGGCCGACCGGGCCCGTGTGGGTGCCGCCACCGGCTCCACGGTGATGCCGAGGCCGGAACCGAAAGGACCGTCGGTCGTCGACCCGTACACCGGGAGGGGAGGCAGGGCGGAGACGAAGGAAGGTGCCGGCAAGGTGAACCAGACGACCTTTCCCGTGTCGTCACTCGGTCGTACGCCCCAGCTCTCGCTGACAGCCGCGATCATCGCCAGGCCGCGACCCGAGGTCGCGGACGAGTCGGCGTCGCACAAGGTCGGCAGCCGGGGGTCGTGGTCGTGGACGGAGACCGTCAGACGGTCGAGCAGCAGCTCGATCTCGACGGTGCATGATTTGTCCGGCTGGGCATGCCGGTGGACATTGGTCAGCAGTTCGGTGACGCCGAGCGCGGCATGGTCGATCAGCGGATCGAGATGCCAGTAACGCAATTGCGCCGAAATGATTCTGCGGACCTGACCGATCCGCGACGGCAGGGCCTGGAGCTCCACCGCGCAGTGCCTGCTTGGCTCGCTGATCACGGCTGCGACTCCCCGAAATAGGTCCGGAAGAAGACGAAGGGACGGATCCAGCAGATGGCTGACTGCTGTTTCTGGTCGGGTCATGCGTGGTCCGCCCTGATCGGCCCGGCGGAGCGGCTTGCGCCGTCACCGCCGGTACACGATCAGTGACGTGTGACCAGCGTGACTCAGGGGGTTGGGGCGCGCAACTCGCGGTGCCCGTACGCAACCGCTGTGTCAGCCCCGCCGCCCCGCAGCGCCTCCAGGAAACTGCGGACAGGCGCGGCCCCGCCGGGACGGCGGTTGCGCTGGCCCATCGTCAGCCGGTAACGCACGCCGTTGACGCTCGCGATGGCCGAATCGGCCGCCAGGAACCACCGCCGGCGGGCGGTCACCGCGCTCAGCGGCGCACTGTCGATCTCCCGGCCGTAGCTGGTCAGCAGTGCCAGCCGGCCGTCCTTCACGATCACTTGGCCGGCCCTGGTGAGGGAGCGGAACCACCGCTCGATCCTCACATCGGTCGCATTGAACTCGGTCGCGGTCACGGCGACTTCACCCCCCTTGTCCCGGCTTCTCCTCAGAAGTTTCCCCCGGAGGGGGCGTTCGCGCCAGACCGCGTCCCGGCCGAATCGTTCCGCCTGCGCCAAGGCCGGGCTATGGGCCCTCAAAGCAAACGTTTGTGCAGGTGGGGGGACTATCGTGAGAGAGGGGAAGGCCCCGCTGCGACACGAGGGAGAGCGCCGATGGACACCACTGGGCACGGGCGGGACGGTGCGGCCGCGGCGACCGTCGACGTCGACCGCAGCGACCCGGAGTACCGGGCGTGGCTGAAGGACGCGGTACGCAAGGTCCAGGCGGACGCCAACCGCTCCGCCGACACCCACCTCCTGCGCTTCCCGCTGCCCGAGCGGTGGGGGATCGACCTCTACCTCAAGGACGAGTCGACGCACCCCACCGGCAGCCTCAAGCACCGGCTGGCCCGTTCGCTCTTCCTCTACGGTCTGTGCAACGGCTGGATCCGCCGGGGCAAGCCCGTCATCGAGGCGTCCAGCGGCTCCACGGCCGTCTCGGAGGCGTACTTCGCGAAGCTGATCGGGGTGCCGTTCATCGCCGTGATGCCCCGGACCACCAGCCCCGAGAAGTGCCGGCTGATCGAATTCCACGGCGGCCGCTGTCACTTCGTGGACGACGCCCGGCGGATCTACGAGGAGTCCGCCGCCCTCGCCGCCGAGACCGGCGGCCACTACATGGACCAGTTCACCTACGCCGAGCGGGCCACCGACTGGCGCGGCAACAACAACATCGCGGAGTCGATCTACCAGCAGCTGCGCCTGGAGCGGTATCCGGAACCCGCCTGGATCGTCGCCACGGCCGGCACCGGAGGCACCTCCGCGACCATCGGACGCTACGTCCGCTACATGCAGCACGACACCCTGATCTGCGTGCCCGACCCGGAGAACTCCTGCTTCTTCGACGGCTGGACGCGCAACGACCCGCTGGCCACCAGCGACTGCGGCTCACGGATCGAGGGCATCGGCAGGCCCCGGATGGAGCCGAGCTTCGTCCCCGGCGCCATCGACCGGATGATGAAGGTCCCGGACGCGGCCACCGTCGCCGCCGTCCGCGTCCTGGAACGCGTCATCGGGCGCAGGGCCGGCGGCTCGACGGGCACCGGCCTGTGGAGCGCGTTCACGCTGGTGGCCGAGATGGTGGAGCAGGGCAGGACCGGCAGTGTGGTCACCCTGATCTGCGACCCGGGCGACCGCTACCTCGACAAGTACTACTCAGACAGCTGGCTGGACGACCAGGGCCTCGACATCCGGCCGTACACCGCCACCCTCGACCGTTTCCTGGCCACCGGCACCTGGGCCTGACCCGTCGGCGCGGGCGGCGAGAAGGCCCCTTCGGCGAGAAGGCCCCTTCGGTTCCGCGGCTCACCCGGACGTCCGGTGAGACCGCCGGGCGAAGGGGCCGTTCACGCCGTGCCCCGCCGACGGGCCGTCAGCAGGCCGGGGGAGCGGAGCCGACGGCCACGTCGTCGAACCACACGGTGTCGTCGCCCGTGCCGTAGCTCTCCCAGCCCAGGCGCAGGGCGGTGGGCCGGGGAGGGGTGGTGGTGCCGGAGAGCCACTGCTGGTCGACGTCCTGGGTGGGGACGCCGTCGGCATGCAGGCCCGGGACCGGATCGTCACCGAGCCAGGTGTCCAGACCGGGGGCCGTCGTGTCGATCGCGAACCGCAGGCACTGCCAGCTTCCCGTCGGCAGCGGCCTGCTCAGCGCCACACCGGCAGGGCTCTGCGCCGGCAGGGTGGCGTCGTCGCTCTCCCGGTTCCACTGGAGGGCGCCGTTCTGGCCCCCCACGCGCAGACTGCGTCCACCCTGGGAGGCGTCGGACAGGGAGACGAAGGTGACGTGCGCGTCGGGGAGGGCCGTGGTGTGCCTCACCCACATGCGTACGTACATCACCGGGCCGACCGAGGACAGGTCCGCGGTGGCGGCGGCGAAGGCGTGGTTGCAGTAACCGGCCCGGCCGTCGATCCGCAGCGATCTGCTGCCGCTGTGCGCGACCGCGGTGTCGACGGCGGCGGTGCCGGTGCCCTCGCAGTCGGGTGCGGCGAACCGCCAGGCGCCGGACGGAGCGGGACCGGTCTGGTCCTCGAAGTCCGAGCAGATCACCGCGTCGCCGCAGTCCGCGCCGGTCGGCAGGTCCGTGGAAGGCGGGGTCGTGGGCGGGTCCGTGGGCGGCGTGGTCGGCGGCGGGGTGCCGTCACCACCGCACGGCACGCCGTCGAGGGCGAAGTCGGCCGGTGCGGGGTCGGCCGGCCGTGAGGTTCCCTGGAGGCCGAAGTCGGCGGAACCACCCGTGGCCAGCGCGCCGTTCCAGCCCGCGTCGACGGCGACCACGGACCTGCCGGTCTGGGTGACGGTCGCGTTCCAGGCCGACGTCACCTGCTGGTCGCCGGTGTAGGTCCAGGTCAGACGCCAGCCGTCGAGCGCAGGGCCGAGATTGGTGACCTTGATCTGGGCGGTGTAGCCGTCGGCCCAGCCGTTCACGGTGTAGTCGACCCGGCAGCCGGGCTCCGCACCACTCGCGGACATCGCCGTGAAGCCGGACGCCAGCAGCGCGAGGGTGGTGAGGGCCACCGCCCAGGGCCGGCGCGGTAATCGCGGGGGGCCGGCGCGGTGATCGTGGGGGAAGGACGCGCACGTGTGCCTCCAGGCAGGGTCGCGGGTTACGGGAAAGGAGAGGTGGGAGCGCTCCCGTGATGGAGGCGGAGCCCCGGCCCGGCCGGAGCCCCGCGGGGGATCAGCCGGTGGGGAAGGAATCGGGGGTGCTGATCCGGTTCTTGAGCAGCGCCCCGGACTCGGTCAGCACGCCGCTGCCGCTGTAGTCGCCGCCGCCGCAGGTGCCCGGCCGGAACGCCGCGCTGCTCTCGGGCGCGTCGGAATAGGTCCAGTTCGCATAGCTGATCTTCAGCTGGTCGAGCAGGTCCAGCCAGGCCGTGGTGCTCGCCCGGTCCATCGCCCCGCCGCCGGTGGCGCTCACCGTGCCGAACTCGGTGACGAAGAGCGGAAGCCGCGCCGCCGCCCGGCTCAGCGTGGAGCGGTAGGCGTCCTTGTGGCTCGCTGCGTAGAAGTGGAACGCGTACATGATGTTGGTGGCATTGACGGGGCTGTTGACGACCTCGCTCTCGTCGGAGCCGTCCGAGACGCCCAGCGAGGACCAGCCGCGGGTGCCGACGATGACGACGGCGTCCGGGTCGGCGGCCCGGATCACCGGGATGACCTGCTCGGCGTAGCTCTTGACGGCCGTCCAGGTCACGCCGTTGGGCTCGTTGGCGATCTCGTAGATCACGTTCTTCTTGCCGGCGTTGCGCGCGGCGACGGACGCGAAGAACGTCTTGGCGCGGTCGAGGTTGACGTTCGGGTCGCCCGGGGTCAGGGTGTGGAAGTCGATCAACGCGTACATGCCGCGGGCCTCGGCCATGTCGACGAGGTCGTTCACGCGCCGGGTGAAGCCCGCCGGGTCGGTCTCGTAACCGTCCTCCTGCACGTACATGGCGATGCGCAGCAGGTCCGACTTCCAGTCGTTCGCCAGCGCGTCCAGGGAGGCGGCGTCGTAGCAGGCGTCGAACCACTGGATGCCGTGCGTGCTCATACCCCGCAGCTGCACGGGCCGGTCGTACTGGTTGCAGAGGTTCACCCCGCAGACGTGGAGCTGCCCGTTGACGTCCACGGGGGTGCCGCCGTCGGAGCCGGCCGGGGGTTCTCCGGTGGAGCCCGTACAGGCGACACCGTTGAGCGCGAACGCCGTGGGAGGCGGGTTGGCGCCCGTGAAGGAGCCCACGAAGCCCGCCTCGGCCGACGCGCCGGTGGCCAGTGTGCCGTTCCAGTCGGCGCCGGCGGCGGTGACCGCGGAACCCGACTGCGACCAGGCGGCGTTCCAGCCCTGGACGACCTTCTGTCCCGCGTCCGGCAGGGTGAACGTGAGCTTCCACCCGGTCACGGGGGTTCCCAGGTTGGTGACCTTCACCGCGGCCTGGAAGCCGCCCTGCCACTGGCTGGTGATCGTGTAGTCGGCCGTGCAGCCCGCGGCGGCCACCGCCTGGGGGCCGGTCAGTGCCGTGAGGCCCAGGACCGTCGCGCAGGTGGCCAGTAAGGCCAGAAAGCGTTTCACAGCGTTCCTCCTCGTGTGAAGCGGGAACAGTGCATGATGGGAGCGCTCCCACCCATCGGGCCGAGACCGTACACCGGTGCGCCGAGGCGTGTACAGACATCCGACCGCCCGGACGCGCCCTAATCGGCGAGCAGCGTGTCCAGCACCCGGCCGAAGACCCGTCGGCCCCCGGACGCCAGCAGCGGATCGGCCCCCCGGGGCAGCAGCCGCACCCACAGCTCCTCGACCCAGATGACGTGCGAGCCCGCACCCGTCGGGCACACGTCGATGGATGCCCGGCCCCGGACGAGGGAGCCGCGCTTCTCCAGCTCGCACAGCCCGGCCCGCCCGGCGGCGGGCGGGACCCACCGGACCACTTCCATCGGATCGTCGAATCCCAGCGGGCCCAGGCCCGTACGCGCCACGAAGACGGTGCCGTTCCGGGTGGGCGGGTCGGTCCGCACGGTGACCGCCGTGAGCGGAACGGTGTCGCCGTGCCGCTCCCAGTCGGTCACCCGGCGCCAGGCCTCGGCGGCGGGGAGGGGAGTGAAACGCTCGATCCGGAAGACGGCCACAGCAGGATCCTAGGACGTCCGGGGCCCGCGGGACGTGGAGCGGAACGCGCGCGTCGGTGCCGGGCCCCGCGTCCGGGCGGCCGTCAGGAGGCCGGTGCCTCGCCCGCCACGACCAGCCCCGGCAGATGCTCCTCTATCTCCCGCCGGACCTCGTCCGAAAGGCTCGCGTCCGTGACGAAGGTGTCGACCTCGTCCAGCGTGGCGAACGAACTCAGCCCCACCGTGCCCCACTTGGTGTGGTCGGCGACCACCACGACCCGGCGTGCCGCCCCCACCAGACGTCGATTGGTCTCGGCCTCCGCGAGGTTCGGGGTCGAGAGGCCGGCCTCGACCGAGATGCCGTGCACCCCGAGGAACAGGACGTCGAAGTGGAGCGAGCCGATCGCACGGTCGGCGACCGGCCCGACCAGCGAGTCCGACGGCGTACGGATCCCGCCGGTCAGCACCACGGAGGCCGCACCGGAGCGCCCGTTGCCCGAGACCGGTCGCTGCGCGTCGTGGAACACGTCGGCGACCCGCACCGAGTTCGTCACCACCGTCAGCCCCGGAACCTCCAGAAGGTGACGGGCCAGCGCGAACGTCGTCGTACCGCCGGACAGAGCGATCGCGCTGCCGGGCACCGCCATCGCCGCGGCCGCCCGCGCGATGTCCTCCTTGGCGCTGAGCTCCAGCGTCGACTTGGCCTCGAAACCCGGCTCGTGCGTGCTCGCCTCGACCACCGGGACGGCCCCGCCGTGCACCTTCTCGATCACGCCCTGCCGGGCCAGCGCGTCCAGGTCCCGGCGGATGGTCATGTCGGAGACGCTCAGCCTGCGGGTCAGCTCGTTGACCCGGACGCCGCCCCGCTTGCGCACCTCGTCGAGGATGACCGCACGCCGCTGCTCCGCGAGCAGATTCTGGTTCTCGCTCAACGCCGGGCCGGTCCTTCCCTGGAGTCCACACGGTCCGGCAGCGGCCTGCGGGACGGCCTCATCCTTTCACGCACCCCCACCGGCCGTGCCACTGGGGAGATTCGGTGAGGGGGGTGCCGTGGACCCGGTCCGTCCGGGACAGTGGTGACTGTGCGTCAGTGGACAGCTCCGCGCGGCGCCGTCGTCCCCTTCCCGGAGGCCGAGAGGCCGGACGCACCAGAGAGCGAGTCACCGACCTTGACCCGTGCCCACCAGGACCCGCCGAGCGGCGGGGCAGCGCTGGAACTGCTCGTCCACGGTGTCGGCGGAACCACCCCGCACGAGATGCTCGGCGACCCCAGGATCACCCGGGTCACCGGTGACGTCACCGCGGCCGTCTACCGGCGCACCGAGGACCTCGGCGCCGAGCAGGACCCCGAGCGCCGGGGGGACGGGCCCGTCCCCGAGGCGTACTGCTGGTCCAACCTCACCTCCGGCAACGGTTCGCGGGCGCTGTGGCTGCTGCTGCTCCCCTTCATGGTGGTCAACCTGGCCCACTGGATGCGCCCCGGCGCACGCGGGAGCGGCACCGCGGTCCGCCTGTACGGAGTGATGGTGCGGCTCATCGCCCTCAGCCTCACCGTGCTGCTCACCGCCGCCGTCTGCGAGGTCGCCCTCGATCTCGTCGCCTGGCAGTGCGCCGGTGCCACCGAGTGCGTCGGGCGCCGCTCCTGGCTGGGGTTCCTCTCGCCCGACCAGGGCGGCTGGTGGTCCCAGCCAGGCCGACGTCTCGCGCTCGCCGCCCTGCTGCCCGCCGCGCTCGTCGGACTGCTCTGGTACCTGTCCAACCGCACCTGGAGCGCCTACGAGTCGCAGCGACCGCTCGACCTGGAGGAGTCGGACAATCCCCCGGCACCCGCGGCGGTCCCGGAGCCGCCCGGCGCCCCCGGCGTCCGCCCCGCCCTCGGCCGGCCCGGCTTCTGGTACGGACGCAGGCTGGTGGCCCGGCTGCGCGCCGCGCACACGGCCGCGGGCTTCCTCACCGTCGCGGCCGCCGTCGGAGGAGCGGCCGCCCGGTACGACCGGTCCGCCGACGGCCCCGTGCCCGCCCCGGTCGGCCGGCTGTTCGAGGTGGCGCTCGTCCTGTGCTCGATCGCCGTCGTCGGGGTGGTCTGCCGACGGGGCCGCAGCGAGCGGCGCCTCGACAACCGGATCGACCGCGCGGTCACCTCCTTCCTGCCGGCCACCGCGCTCGCCCTGCTGTTCCTCGCCGCGGTCTACGCGGCCTGGTCACGTCCCCGCTGGGTCTCCTCGGGCGCCCTCCCCGGCGAGGCCGTCTTCGGCGTCCTCGTGCTCGGCCAGGGGCTCCTCGTCGTCGTGCTCGCCGGTGTGGCGCTGGGCCTCTACCGGCGTGCGCCCGAACCGCGCACCACCCTGCGGGGGCTCGGAGGTCCCGCCGTGGCCATGCTGGCCTGCGCGCTCGGGGGCGTGATGACCGGCGGGGTGGCCCAGCGTGTCGCCGACTGGCTCGACGGCCCCGGAACACCCGGGATGGGCGGCCCGTCCGTCGTGGAGGGCCCGCCCGTGCTCCTGAGCTGGCAGGCCTCCGTGATCCCGGTCCTCCTGCTCCTGCTCGTGTTCCCCGTCACCTGGCTCGTCGTCCGCACCGCACGACGCGCCCGCCGGATGGGGCCCGGGATCGAGGCCGAGTACGCGCAGGCGCACCCCGACCCGGGGCGCACCCGGCAGATCGCCCGCATCAGGGCCACGGCCGCGCTCACCGACTCCGCACCCCGGATCGTGGCCCTGGTCTCCGGGGCCACCCTGTTCCTGGGGGCCGGGGCGGTCGTCGGGTCCTGGGTCAGCGGACAGGTGCCCGGGCGGGCCCTGGACGAGGCGGGTCCGCTCGTGGAGTCCGTCGCGGAGGCCGCGCAGGCGACGGGATCCTGGCTGATAGGGGTCGGGTTCATACTGTTCGTCACCTGGGGGCGCCGCGCCTACCGTGACGTCTCCGCGCGCCGCACCATCGGCATCCTCTGGGACGTCGGCACGTTCTGGCCGCGCGCCGCCCACCCCTTCGCCCCGCCGTGCTACGCGGAGCGTGCCGTCCCCGACCTGTCGTCCCGGATGTGCGCCTGGACGGGCAGCACCCGGGGCAGGCTCGTCATCTCCGGCCATTCCCAGGGCAGCGTGCTGGCGGCCGCCGCCGTGTGGCAACTGCCTGCCGCGGCACGCCGTCAGGTCGCCCTGCTCACGTACGGCTCACCGATCGAGCGGCTCTACGGGCGCTGGTTCCCGGCCTACTTCGGCCCCGGAGCGCTCCAGGGGCTGCACCGGTCCGTGCACTGCTGGCGCAACCTGTGGCGCGCCACCGATCCCATCGGCGGGCCCGTCCGGATCGACGAGGGCGACGGCCCGGAAGTGGACCGCGGCCCGCTGAAGGACCCGCTCGTCTACGGCCGTACGGTGGCGCACCCGCTGCCCGAGCCCGTCCTCGGCCACTCCGACTACCAGGCCGACCCGTCCTTCGCCGTGGAGCGGGCCGCGCTCCTGGACCGGCTCGGACCCGCACTGCCCCGGCAGGCCACCGGGAAGGTTCAGGGCAGCTCGGGCAGGTCCTCGGGGTAGAGCAGGGTGAGGTCGTCGGTGCTGGCGTCCGTCAGCTGGGCGACCCGGCCCGCGTGGCGCTCGACCATCGACTCGAAGGTCTGGCGGGCGGTGCGGCCGTTGCCGAACGCCGGGCCCTTGGGAAGCGCGGTGAAGTACTTGAGCAGCGCCTCCCCGGTCCCCTCGGCCAGGCTGTACTCGTGCTCCTCGGACTGCTGCTCGACGATCCGCAGCAGCTCCTCGGGGAGGTAGTCGCTGAAGGTGATGGTGCGTGAGAAACGGGACGCCACGCCCGGGTTGACGGTGAGGAAGCGCGCCATCTCGTGGGTGTACCCGGCCACGATCACCACGACCGCGTCGCGGTGGTCCTCCATCAGCTTCACCAGGGTGTCGATGGCCTCCCGCCCGAAGTCGCGGCCGGAGTCCTCGGGGGACAGGGCGTACGCCTCGTCGACGAACAGGACTCCGCCGCGTGCCCGGTCGAACGCCTCCTGGGTGCGGATGGCAGTGGACCCGATGTGCTCGCCGACCAGGTCGACCCGTGACACCTCGACGAGGTGGCCGTGTTCGAGCACCCCGAGGGCGGCCAGGATCTCTCCGTACAGCCGCGCCACGGTGGTCTTGCCCGTGCCGGGGGAGCCGGTGAAGACGAGGTGGCGGCGCACCGACGCGGCCTTGAGGCCGGCCAGCTGACGGCGCCGGCCCACCTCGATCATGTCCGTCAGCGCCCGCACCTCGCGCTTGACGCTCTCCAGGCCCACCAGCGCGTCCAGTTCGCCCAGGACGGCACCGGCGTCGCGCGGCGCCTCGGCCGGAGCCGGCGGTGCCGTGGCCGGTGCCGGGGACGCCGGGGCGGGGGCAGGCTCCGTGGTCCGCTGCCCGGGCGTCGAGCCGAGCAGCCCGCCCACCGGCCGGTCCGAGGTCAGGACGGGCGAAGCCGGGGGAGCGGCGGGGCGCAGCCCGCTCTCGTCGCTGGTGCAGTCCTCCACCACCGGGCCGCCCGAACGGCCGTCGCCACCGGGGCCCGCGCCGTCGGCGAACTCGTAACCACCGCGTGCGCACCGCTCGGTGCGGCAACGGCTGAGCGTCGAACGGCAGCCGTCCATCACGTGGAAGCCGTAGCCCTCGCTCCCCGTGACCCGGCAGCCGCGGAAGGTGCCGCGGCCCTCGGCGGAGACGTAGAAGCCGGCCTCCGCGGGCGAGGTGACCGTGCAGCGCTCGATCGTCGGGTCGGCGCCCTTGGTGACGATCACCCCGGTCTGGGCGGCGTCGATGGTGCAGTTGTTCAGGGTCCCGCCGCTGCCGTGGTCGCGGAACCACGCCCCGGTGGACGCCTCGCGGATCCGGCAGTCGTCGAGCTGGGCGGTGGCCCCGTCGCTCACCGAGACCGCCGTGTTGCGGATCTGCGACAGATCGCTGTCCACCACATCGGCACGCGAGCCCCGGTCGAGGACGAAGAGCGCGTCGGGCACGTCGTGCACCCGGCAGGAGTCCAGGACGACCGTGGCGCCGTCGCTGACCCAGACCGCCGGGTAGTCGCCCGTGGAGTCGTGGATCTCGCACTGGTTGGCGTCGACGCGCGTGCCCGGGTCCCAGACCGACAGGCCGTTGCGGCCGAAGCGGCGCACGGTCGAGCGGGTCAGGGTGAGCACCGCGCGGGACCGGAGATCGATCGCGTTCTCCGGGATGTCGTGGATGTCGCAGTCGGCGAGGGTGAGGAGGGCATCGGTGTCCAGGGTGACCCCGTCCCCGGAGGTGCGGTGCACGGTGCAGTCGGTCAGGTACGCGGAGCCCCGCGCGGTGACCTGCACGCCGCTGCCCTTGATCTCGTACACCTCGCAGCCCACCGCCTCCAGCACGCTGCCCTCACCGGTCACGCTCAGCCCCGCCCCCGAGGCGTGGTGGACACGGCAGCGGTCGAGGCGGGGGCGGGCGCCGTCGCGGACCCAGACGCCGGTCTGGCCCGCCGAGACGACCTCGCACTCCTCGAACACGCCCCCGGCGCCGTCGAGTACGGCTATCCCGACCCCGGCCGGATTGTCGACACCGCACCGGCGCACGGTCGGCCTGGCCCCGCCCCGGACCTCGATGCCGGCGGCCGACCTGGTCACGATCCGCAGATCCGTCAGCTCCGGTGTGCCCTCCTCCACGAGCAGCGCGGGAGCCGCCGAGTCCTGGCCCTCCACATGGATGTCGCGGATCACCGCGGCGGAGCGGACGGTCAGCGGCACCCCGTCGGCCGGCGCGATCCGGACGGAACCGGCGGAGCCCTCCGCGCCGCGCAGGGTCACCGCCCGGTGGACGACGAGATTCTCGCGGTAGGTGCCGGGGGCGACGGTGAGGACGTCACCGTCCGCCGCCGCCTCCAGGGCCGCGGTGAGGGAGGCGTATTCGCCCGTGCGGCGGCGCCATCGCGATGTGCCGGTGTGCGTCACCTGGACCGTGCCCTGTGCCATGGTGCTGCTGTGCCCCCGCCTCGTGCCGTGTGCGCTGCCTCGTGCCTGTCCGCATGCCGTGCCGCTGTCCTCGCCGCGGCTGCCCGGCGGCTCGGCGTCAGCCTCTGCCGGAGGAGTCGGGCCGGCCGGTCCACCGTAGCGCGCGTCGCGGGTGCGGGTTGACGGGTCGGCCGGCTCCCGGTCTCCTTCGTGAGCGCGCCGGGGCGCCCCCCGTCGGACACCGCGCCCCCGGGGTCAGGTGCCCGTACCCGTTCTGCCCCAGTCGGGCCCGGTTTCGGCCCAGGCCCGGTCGATGAGCTGGTACCTCCGTCGCATCATGAGCCGTACGGCCAGTCTCCGGGCCGCCTCCACCAGCCCGGCCGCGAGCAGCGTCACACCGACACCGGCCAGCGCCGCGTGGGCACGAGCGGCCGAGGCGTCCATGGGGCGCATCGCGGGAGCGCCGCGGTCGTCCGTCCAGAGGCGGATCCGGGTGCCGGGGGCGGTCGTCTCGGACGTCGTCGAGAGCGTGCCCGCACGCGCGGTGCCGTCCGGCGCCGTCCAGACGGCCGCCACCGAGACACGGGTGGTGGCCTCCGTCACGACATCCTCTGCGGGACGGGCGAAGGGTGACGTGCTGTCAGGGGCCTCGCGGACCACGACGGCCGTCGTCAGATGGCGGTGGGCGCGCTGGGTCCTGACCGCCTCCTGGAGGGCGTCACCGGTGAGCGAACCGCACAGCCGGCCGAGCAGCGGGGCCACCACCAGCATCAGCAGCAGGGCGGACAGCCCCAGCCACGCCTCGTGGCGGTCGGTGGGCCTGCACAGGGGATTGTGCCGCCACCGGCGGATCCCCAGGATCGCCCGCACCGTCACGCACCCCCTCGTCCGCGCCCGCGCGTCCACAGCACTCCGCACCCCGTCCCCTCCGCCACCGGACAGGCGCGGCAGTGGCGACGGGAGCGGCCACGCGCTACCAACGAACCGAGTGGTCCCGCGAGTTCCCGGCCGACGGCGGAGGCGGGCACCGTTCCGCCCGGCATCGCCACGCGGACAGCGACCTCCCCGGTCGCGATGCGCTCCGCGCGTTCCTCCGCCACGGCACGGCGGCGTCCTCCACCGTCCCGGCGGACGGGCGGAGTCCGGCGCGCACGCGCGCCGTGCGGACGGCCGCCGCCGGATCACGGCCCGGCGGCACCGCTCACGCGGACAGACGTGGCGCACCAGGCCCCCAGGCGGGGCCGACGTCCGCCGCGCCCGCCGACTCAGTACCCCCGGCTCTGATACGGCCGGTTGTACGGGTCCTCGTACGGCGACTGCTGCTGCGGCTGCGGCTGCGCCGGAGCGGGCCGCGGCGAAGCCGGACGCATCGCCTCGTAACCCGTGCCCGGACGCGGCTGTTGCTGCTGGGGCGGCGGCTGCTGCTGATAGCCGCGGGGCGCGGAAGGCTGCTGCGGGATGTAGGGCGTCGGCGCCGGGTGCAGCTGTGCGGGCTGCATCATCGGCGCCTGCTGCGCCCCCGCGTTCTGGTACTGCGGCTGCCCCGTCTGCTGCGGATAGCCGTAGGACCCGGTGTGCTGCTGGGACGGGGCCGCCGGCAGGGCCGGAAGTGCCGAAGGCAGCGCCGGCAGATAGCTGTTGCCGGTGTCGTAGGCGGCGGGAACTCGGATCGGTGCGATCTGAGGGGTACCCCGCTCCGCGACCAGGGAGTCGTAGATCGGGGTGTCGGGGAACGACGGCGCGGCGTAGTAACCGCCGCCGTAGGTGGAGCGGGGGGAGGTCATGAGACATAAGTTAAGCCCACGATGTGCTGATTGGGGAGTCCCAGCCTCGGGGTTATCCGTTTTACGCTGGTTCTGCGCGCCTGGCCTGCCAAAACATCGTTAAAGCTTCCGTCTGCAACGAAGGCTTTTCCGCGCGGGACGACCGTGGTTGACGAGAAGTGTTCGCCTGGCTACAAAGGGCGACGCCCCCGTGATGCCGCAGGCTGCGGCGGCTGCCCTTTCCGGTCGGCGCACCTCGCGACCGGACGGCGGAGCCCGCGAGCGGACGGTGAAGAACCTGAAACGGAAAGGGCGGCGCCCGAGCCCGCGCAGTTCTTCCGCCCCTGGTGCCACGGATCACCGCTACGGTCCCGGCAAGTCGACCTCGCTAACGGCCGTGCCCTTACGGAAGGAACTCCCGTCGTGACGGCGCGGATCGGTGAAGGACATTGTGTACGACCTGTTCCGCCTTCACTCCCGTGTCCGGCCGGAGATCGAGATCGGATTTCCCGGTCCTTTCGTGCGGGCCGATGAACGACCGGGCACCCGGATAACGTTCCCGGGCGCGACGGGGCCGCTTCGCGGTCTTCACCGCGGGCTTCCCGGACCGGGGTCGCGGACCGGCCGCGGTCGACCGGCCTGCGCGGTGGCGTGTGGCCGGAAAGTCACGTACGCGTACCCGCCGCCGTCACGTGCCGGGACTCTTCGGAGGTACCCACGCCGGGCTCTTCATCACGCCCGGGAACGACTCCGACCGGTCACCGCCATCGCGGGGGACCAGCCGAGGTGATGGCGGAGCCCGGTCGGGCCACGTCGTCGCCGGAGGGGCCCCGGTCCGGCTTCATCCTGATATGCGCACTTTGTTCCGGGGTCTTAGCCTACTGACATTGCTCGGGTAATCGAGGGCCGGTTCAGCCGGCGGAGGGCGAGCTCCCATGGCTGAGCGACGCATGAGATCCGGACTGATCGGCGAGTTGTCGGCCGAGTTCGCGGGCACGATGATCCTCATCCTCTTCGGATGCGGCGTGGTGGCCCAGGTGGCCGCGGGCGGGGCGTTGACGGACCCGCCCGGCGGGCTCGGGGACCACGACAGCATCGCCTGGGCCTGGGGGCTCGGTGTCACCCTGGGTGTCTACGTGGCGGCCCGGCTGAGCGGTGCCCACCTCAATCCCGCGGTGACCCTCGCGCTCGCCGCGTTCAGGGGATTCGCGTGGAGCAAGGTGGCGCCCTACGCACTGGCCCAGACGGCCGGCGCGTTCGTGGCCGCGCTGCTGGTCCGCTGGAACTACAGCGAGGCGCTGGCGAAGGCCGACCCCGGGCACACCGTCAAGACGCAGACGGTGTTCTCCACACTCCCGGCCAACGGCAATCCGGCGCTGCCCGTCCATGAGTGGGGTGCCTTCCGCGACCAGGTGATCGGCACCGCCATCCTGCTGCTGCTGATCATGGCCGTCACCGACATGCTCAACACACCGCCGGGCGCGAACCTGGGCCCGTTCATCACCGGTCTGATCGTGGTCGCCATCGGTATGGCCTGGGGAACAAACGCGGGCTACGCGATCAACCCGGCCCGTGACTTCGGCCCCCGGCTGGCGAGCTTCATCACCGGGTACGACGGGGCGTGGCGCGATCAGTACGGCAATCTCTACTTCTGGGTGCCCATCGTGGGCCCGCTGGTCGGCGGCCTGCTCGGCGCGGGGCTGTACAAGGGGCTCGTCGGCCGGTTCCTGCCCACCCCGGTACCCGAGCCGGCGGGACGCGCCCCGGCATCCAAGGACTGACGGCACCGTCCGGAGAGGTGGCACATCATGGCGGACTTCATCGGCGCGGTGGACCAAGGGACCACCAGCACCCGATTCATGGTCTTCGACCACGGCGGCAACGAGGTCGCCAAGCACCAGCTGGAACACGCCCAGGTCCTGCCCCGCTCCGGCTGGGTGGAGCACGACCCGGTGGAGATCTGGGAGCGCACCAACTCGGTGATGCAGAACGCCCTGCGGTTCGGCGGCCTGTCGGCGAACGACCTGGCGGCCATCGGCATCACCAACCAGCGCGAGACCACGGTGGTCTGGGACCCGCGCAACGGGCGGCCCTACTACAACGCCATCGTGTGGCAGGACACCAGGACCGACGCCATCGCGGCCGACCTCGAACGCACCGGACGCGGCGACGTCATCCGCCGCAAGGCAGGGCTGCCGCCGGCCACCTACTTCTCCGCCGGCAAGATCCAGTGGATCCTGGAGAACGTCGACGGCGTACGGGAGGCCGCGGAGGCGGGCAACGCCCTCTTCGGCAACACGGACGCCTGGGTGCTGTGGAACCTGACCGGCGGACCCGACGGCGGCATCCACGCCACCGACGTGACCAACGCGAGCCGGACCATGCTGATGGACCTGGAAACCCTCGACTGGGACGACGAACTCCTGGGATTCTTCGGCATCCCCCGGGCGATGCTTCCCACGATCAACCCCTCGTCGGACCCCGAAGCCTTCGGCGTGACCCGCACCTCCCGGCCGCTGCGCGGCGCCGTCCCCATCACCGGGGTCCTCGGCGACCAGCACGCGGCCACCGTCGGCCAGGTCTGCTTCGCGCCCGGCGAGGCGAAGAACACCTACGGCACCGGCAACTTCCTGGTGCTGAACACCGGTACGGAACTGGTCCGCTCCCAGCACGGCCTGCTCACCACCGTGGCGTACAAGTTCGGTGACAGCCCGGTGGTGTACGCGCTGGAGGGCTCCATCGCCGTGACCGGGTCCGCCGTACAGTGGCTGCGCGACCAGATGAAGATCATCAAGTCCGCTCCCGAGAGCGAGGAACTCGCCCGTACCGTCGAGGACAACGGCGGCGTGTACTTCGTCCCCGCGTTCTCGGGCCTGTTCGCCCCGTACTGGCGCTCCGACGCCCGGGGGGCCATCGTCGGGCTGGCGAGGTACAACGACAACGCCCACCTGGCGAGGGCGACGCTGGAGTCCATCTGCTACCAGAGCCGCGACGTCGTCGAGGCCATGGAGCGGGACTCCGGCGTCCACCTCGACGTGCTCAAGGTCGACGGCGGTGTCACCGCCAACGACCTCTGCATGCAGATCCAGGCCGACATCCTCGGCGTACCCGTCAGCCGCCCCGTCGTCGCCGAGACGACCGCCCTGGGCGCCGCCTACGCGGCGGGGCTGGCCGTCGGGTTCTGGCGGGACACCGACGAACTGCGCACCCAGTGGGACGAGTCGAAGCGGTGGCAGCCCCAGTGGTCCGAGGAGCGGCGCGCGGAAGGCTACGCGGGCTGGCAGAAGGCCGTGGAACGCACCCTGGACTGGGTGCGGGTCCCCTGACGCGTCGGCCGGCGGTCACGGGTCCGTGATGTCGAGGATGACCCCGGACAGGGGACGGCCGACGCACGTCAGGACGTAGCCGTCGGCCTTCTGCCGTGGCGTGAGGCAGTTCGGCTCGTTCTGCGTGACCTCACCGCCGCGGAGCCGCACCACGCAGTCGCCGCAGTTCCCCACCGTGCAGGAGTGCGGCATCGCGATGCCCGCGGCGAGTCCGGCGTCGAGGAGCGTCAGGCCGGGCTCGACCACCACCGTGCCGACGAGGCGCCCGTCCTCCTCGACGGTCATCTCCTGCGGCTCCGTGACCGCGGTCCCGGTGTCCGCTCCGCCGCTGTAGCGCTCGTGGTGCACCCGCTCGTCCGGGACCCGGAGCCGTCCCAGGACGTCCCGGACGGTGTCCGTCAGCGGTCCGGGGCCGCAGACGTAGTAGTGCGCGTCCCGGGCCGCGGACAGGCCGGTGATCCAGCGGCGCACGCCGTCCGCGTCGAGCCGCCCGTCCCGGCGGGTCAGTACGTGGGTGACCGACAGCCGTCCGGGGTGTTCCTTCTCCAGCCGGGTCAGCTCGTCGGCGAAGATGACCTCCTCCTCGCTGCGGCTGCTGTAGAGCAGCGCGATCCGGCCACGGTCCGGCCGGGTGGCGAGCCGCGTACGGATCATGCTCATCATCGGCGTCACGCCGCTGCCCGCCGCGACGAGGACGACGTCGTCCCCGAGGCTCGGCCCGGCGTGGAAGGATCCCGACGGGCCCCTCAGCGCGATGCGGTCCCCGGCGCGGAGATCCCGGTGAACATGGGTGGAGAAGCGGCCGCCCTCGATGTGCTTGACCGTCACCTCGAGCCGGGACGAGCCGGGTGCCGACGAAGCCGAGTAGGCCCGTCGCACCGGGCGCCCGTCGATGTCGGCCACGAGCGTGAAGAACTGGCCGGGCCGGAAGTCGAACGGCCCCGGCTTCTCGTCGGCGTCCTCCAGCACCAGGGTGACGGCGCTCGGTGTCTCCCTGCGTACCTCGGCCACGCGCACCTCCCCCAGGGGACTCCCGGCCCCGCCCGCACCGGCCAGGCGTAGGCCCGTGCCGGGCTCCACGTCCTCGTACCCCTCCTTCCGCAGCCCGGACCGGTAGGCGCGGTTCATCACCAGCCGCAACAGCCGGGGCATCCCGGGCAGAGCCCCGAGGGCCCTCAGCAGGAACGCGGGCGAACCGCCGCCGCCCTCGACCGCGTTGGCGGCGAGGTGTCGGCCCGCGAGCGCCATCAGGTCCGGTACCGCACCGCTCTCCAGGTGTGCGCCGGGGCTCCACAGCCGCGAGCGCGCCACGGCGTCGCTGCCGGTCACCTCGGCGTGCTCGACGTCGACGAGCAGCCCCAGGTGCGGGGGCACACCGCGCAGCGCCATGGTCTCCAGCAGCGCGGGGTCGTCGGTGATCGCGCCCCGGCCGTGGACGTGCAGCACGCCGCTGCGCCCCGGCACGAGCGCGGCGAACGAGAGCCGGTCGTCCTGGAGCAGGTTGCGGAGGGTGTCGGCGCGCTTGTTGCCCCTCCGGTCCGGGATGAGGAGCGTGCGGCTGTCCAGGATCCGCGCAGCCGCCCGCCGGTCCCCGCGCGGACTCGTGTCGCTCCCTCCGGACGCGTCCCACGTGGACAGGGCGAGGAACGGTGCCGCGGCCAGGAACTCGGCGACACCGGGCCGGCCCAACGGCCCGTCACCCTTGATCCCGGCGGCCGGGCCGGCCGGGGCGGGCGGCTGCCAGAGGCGGGACCGGAGGACGGCCTGCGCGCAGTGGACGTACGCCTCGGCGATGTCCACGACCGTCTCCGCCCCCTTCCGCGCGGCCACCGAACCGTTGACCCGCAGGATCTCCCCGACGCCCGGCAGGAGGAAGAAGAGCGAGACCGGACCGCGCGGGGCGCCGGGCCCGGGTAGGGGGAACGAGATCCGTGTGGGCGAGTGGACGTGTGCGAACCCCGCCGCGCCCCCGACGAAGACCGTCCTGCTGGTCCCGTCGGCATCCCGGTAGCCGAAGGCCGCGATCGGGCACCGGGCGAGAACGGTCCGGCACCCCTCGTCGAGGGCGCCGATCTGCTTGCGCATGACCATCGGCGCGGGACGGCCGACAGCCGTCTCGACCTCGTCCACCGTCGTCAGCCGGTGCGCGTGTGCGTGCTGCACGAGTGTTCCTCTCAGCCGGGGGTCGACCGGCCCAGACGCCAGTAACCGATGAACGAGATGTCCCGCTTGGACACGCCGCGGTCGTTGACCAGATGCCGCCGCACCGACGTGGCCAGCCGGGACTCGCCCGCGACCCACGTGTAGAAGCGGCCGGGCGGCAGCGGCGCGCGGCGCACCGATTCCAGCACCGAGGCGCCGGGCGGCAGGCCGCTGTCGTCGCGACTGGACCAGTGGACGTGGACACCGGCGAGCACGTCGAGGGACCGGACGTCGGCCGCGGCCGCCACCTCCAGATGGACCACCGTGGCGAGCGAGCGCGGTGTGCTCTCCAGGATCGACAGGATGGCGGGCAGCGCGGTCTCGTCGCCGACCAGCAACCGGCCCTCCGCGTACTCCGGCAGCCGGTACGTGGTGCCGATGTCGAAGATCCCCGCCGGGTCGCCCGGCTCGGCCCGGCGCACCCAGGACGACATGGGGGAGTCACCGTGCAGGGCGAACTCGATGTCGACCTCGTCGTCGGCGGGCCGCGCACGCCGGACGGTCAGATTGCGGACCCACGGGCGGACCGCCTTGGGCAGCAGCAACAGCTGGGCCATCCACGCCTCGTTCGAGGCGGTCGGCATCCGCAGCGCGCTCTGGCCCTCACGCGGGAAGAACAGGCGGACCGCCTGGTCGTCGCCGACCACGTCCAGGTTCCGTACGGCCGGGCCGCCGAGGGTGACGCTCGCGAATCCTGGTGTGAGGAACGCGCGCCGGCGCACCTCCAGCGTGATCATCGTGCGTGTCTCGGGCCGGTACACCTTGGGGATCACGACGTGTCACCCACATCGAGCATGCTCTTGTCTGTGCAGGTCATGGCACTATTGTGAGCAATAGCTCAGCTCTCTGGCTACTCGCTTTCCACGCCCCGAGGAGAACCCCGGATGCCGTCGGCCGACCACCGCCTCCAGCCACGTCGCAAGCCCCGTCAGGTCCGCGCCGAGCTCACCCGCGAGCGCATCCTGACCGCCGCTGCTCACGTTTTCGCCGAGTACGGCTACGCCGCCGGCACCACCAACCGCATCGCCGAACACGCCCGCATCTCCATCGGCTCGCTGTACCAGTACTTCCCCAACAAGGACGCGATCCTCGCCGAGTTGCTGGTGCGGCACATCGACCGCGGCAGGTGGACGCGGGCCGACCAGCTGGATCTGTCCCCCGGAAGCCTGGAGGCGGCGGTACGGGCACTGGTCCGCGACGCGGTCCACAACCACCGCGACGACCCGCAGCTGCTGCGGATCATGATCGAGGAGGCGCCGCTCTCGAAGGAACTGCTCGCCACGATCGAACGGCACGGGAAGGCCCGCGTCGGTCAGGTGCGCGATCTCCTCGACCGGCACGCGGACGTCCAGGTGCGCGACCTCGACACGGCGGCCGAACTGATCGTGTTCACCGTGGAGATGAACACGCACAAGCTCATGGCCGACCCGCGGAACATTCCGGTCGAGACGTTCGAGAACGAACTGGTGGACATGGTCACTCGTTATCTGCGTGGCGACCGATAGCCGCTCACCGGGGCGGCGCCCGTCCCGACCGCGTCCCTCCGTCGCGGTGTGGGCGTGGCGGCACCCCGGGGATTAGGTTGGCCGGAAACTCTCCGGGCAGCCGGACTCGTGTTGGGGGCGAGCATGACCATGCAAAAGGGAACCAATGTCGCGGTGCCGGCCCGGGCCGTGCGGGTCGAACTGGGCTGGCGCGCCGCGCCCGGGGCGCCGGATGTGGATGCCTCGGCGCTCCTCCTCGTGTCGGGGAAGGTGCGCGGCGACGCGGACTTCGTGTTCTACAACCAGCCGGCCCACGCGTCCGGCGCGGTACGCCACGAGGGCAAGAGGACCACGGGCGGCACCGTGACGGACACGCTCACGGTCGACTTCGGCCGCATGGAGCCGGCCGTCGAACGGGTCGTCGTCGCGGCCTCGGCGGACGGCGGCACCTTCGGCCGGGTGGCCGGCCTGTACGTACGGGTCGTGGACCAGTCGACCGGCGCGGAGCTCGCACGCTTCGAGAGCGCGGACGCGACGGTCGAGACCGCCTTCATCCTGGGTGAGCTGTATCTGCGTCAGGGAGCCTGGAAGTTCCGGGCGGTGGGACAGGGGTACGACACCGGACTCGGCGGCCTGGCGACGGACTTCGGCATCTCCGTCGACGAACCCCGGCAGCAGCCGGCGACGCCGCCCGCCGCCCCGCAGCAGGCCCCGTACGCGCCGCAGGCGTCCCCGCCTCCCCGGCCGTCGGCGGCCCCCGCGTCCTCGCCGCCCCCGGCACCGCAGCCGGTGCGGCTGACCAAGGTCACTCTGACGAAGGAGGCCCCTTCCGTCTCGTTGACGAAGCAGGGAGGTACCTCCGGAGCGCTGCGCGTCAACCTCAACTGGGAAACGCGCAAGCAGTTCAAGGGCTGGGGAGCGAAACTCGGCAGGGCCGTCGCCACGCACGCCGACCTCGACCTCGACCTCTGCGCGCTCTACGAACTCACCGACGGACGCAAGGGCGTCGTGCAGGCACTCGGCAACGCCTTCGGTTCCCTCGCGCAGCCGCCGTACATCCACCTCGACGGCGACGACCGCACCGGCGCGCTCTCCACCGGCGAGAACCTCACGGTCAACCTCGACCACAAGGACCGGCTGCGCCGCGTGCTGATCTTCGTCACCATCTACGAGGGCGCCCGGAGCTTCGCCGATCTGCACGCCACCGTCACCCTCCAGCCGCAGAACGGGGCGGCGATCGACTTCTCCCTGGACGAGTGCACGGTGCCCTCCACCGTCTGCGCGCTCGCCCTGATCACCGACGACGGCGGGGGAGGCCTCACCGTGCGGCGCGAGGCCCGCTACCTCGTACCGGAGCGCGGTGTGAGCCCGCAGCGGACCGTCGACGCCGCCTACGGCTGGGGCATGAACTGGACACCCGGCCGTAAGTGATCCCGGCCGCCCCGGCGTACCTCAGGGCTCGGGAGCGGCCTCGGGACGGGCGTACGTACGCCCCTTCCAGGCCGCGCCCCGGCCCCGGTAGTGCTGCACCGCCGAGTCCACCGTCATCAGGAGGTAGAGGACCGCGGTGAACGGCAGCAGCGGCGCCAGCCAGAGCGACTGCCGGTAGTAGCCGAGCATCGGCATGTACGTGCCGGCCATCACCACCCAGGCGACTCCGCCCGCCCACGCGGCGGCGGAGTCGCCCGCCATCAGCCCGGCGACGAGCGTGGCGGGCGGCGCGACGTAGACCAGCAGCAGCCCCACCACCGTGGCCGCCAGCAGCAGCGGGCTGTGCCGCAGCTGCGCGTACGCGCTGCGCGAGACCATCCGCCACAGATCGGGCAGCCCCGGGTACGGCCGCACGCTGTCCACCCGGTCCGCGAGCCCCAGCCAGATCCGGCCCCCGCCGCGCTGCACCGCGCCGGCCAGCGTCACGTCGTCGATCACCGCCTGCCGGATGGACTCCGGGATCCGCGCGCGTTCGGCGGCGTCGGCGCGCAGCAGCACGCAGCCGCCCGCGGCCGCCGCCGTCCGCGACCGCGCCCGGTTCACCCACCGGAAGGGGTAGAGCTGGCCGAAGAAGTAGACGAAGGCCGGTACGACCAGCCGTTCCCAGGTGCTCGTCACCCTCAGGCGCGCCATCTGGGACACGAGGTCGAAGCCGCCCGCGCCGTCCTCGGCGCCGTCGGACGGTGGCCCGGCCGCCGCGCGGACCAGTTCGCGCAGACTGTCCGGCTCATGGGCGATGTCGGCGTCCGTCAGCAGCAGGAACTCGGGCTTCTGCCGCCGGGCCAGCGCGATCCCGTGCCGCAGCGCCCAGAGCTTGCCCGTCCAGCCGGGTTCGGGTTCGCCCGGCGTCACCACACTCAGGGGCAGCCCGCCGCAGCGCGTGGACAGCGACCGGGCCAGTTCCCCCGTGCCGTCGTCGCTGCAGTCGTCGACCAGGACGATCTCCGCCTCCCCGGGATAGTCCTGGGCGAGCAGCGAGGGCAGACTCTCCGGCAGCACGGCGGCCTCGTTCCGTGCCGGGACGACCACCGCCACCGACGGCCAGCGAGCCGGTTCGGCGCGGTCGGGCAGCCGCTGGTCGGTCCGCCAGAAGAACCCCTGGCCCAGCAGCAGCCACCCCCACGCGGACAACGAAACGACGGCGATCCAGGCAACGGCGCTCATCCGCCGAAGTCTGCACCACTTCGGCGATCGCGCAAGGGCGGTCGACTATGGTGACTGGGTGAAGATCGCACTCATGGATTCGGGAATCGGCCTGCTCGCGGCCGCGGCCGCGGTACGCAGGCTGCGGCCGGACGCCGATCTGGTGCTGTCGTCCGACCCCGCCTCGATGCCCTGGGGCCCCCTCACACCCGAGGGCGTGACCGAGCGCGCGCTCGCCGTGGCGCGGGCCGCAGCGGCCCACCGGCCGGACGTGCTGATCGTCGCGTGCAACACCGCGTCCGTCCACGCGCTGCCGACGCTGCGGGACGAACTGGAGCCCGCACTGCCCGTCGTGGGCACCGTGCCCGCGATCAAACCGGCCGCGGCCGGCGGCGGCCCGGTGGCGATCTGGGCCACCCCGGCGACCACCGGCAGCCCCTACCAGCGCGGACTCATCGAGGACTTCGCCTCCCACGTCGACGTGACCGAGGTGCCCTGCCCCGGGCTCGCCGACGCCGTGGAACACGCGGACGAGGCGGCGATCGACCGCGCCGTGGCCGCTGCCGCAGCCCTCACCCCGCCCGGTACGGCGGGCGTCGTGCTGGGCTGCACCCACTACGAGCTCGTGGCGGAACGTATCCGCGCCGCCGTGCGGCACCCCGGCCACCCGGACGCCACGTTCCACGGCTCCGCGGACGCGGTCGCCGCCCAGGCGCTGCGCCGCGTCGGTGCCGTACCCGCTCCGTCGGCCGAACCGTCCGGCACGCTCACCGTCCTCCTCGGCGGGCACCCCGCCGACCTGCCCGTACCCGCTCTGGCCTACACGGAGAGCCGGCTTCTGCGCCCCGTGAGCCCCGCGCTCTGACCCGCGCGCCGCCCATGCGGGCCGCCGGTGCCGGTACCCGCAGGGCGGAACCTGGGTACGCTGCTTCGCATGACGGACCACCCCGGCAACACGCGGCACGGTTCGAACCAGACCCCGGTCGTGGTCTGGACGGGTCGGGCCACCAACCGCTTCCAGTGGCTGCTCGCGGTCGCGGGCGCCGGGTGCATGGCGCTCGGCGTCAAGCTCGCCGTCGACTCGGCCTGGACCTCCGGCTTCGCCCCGCTGCTGATGGCGGTCGTCGGCTGCCTGGCCGCCGGACTGCTGATCCTCTTCGGGACCCTCGCCTTCGTGCATGTGGCGGTCACGGTCGACGGCGACGCCCTGGAGGTGCGCTGCGGCCACATCGGGCTGCCCCGGCGCCGGATCCTGCTCACCCATGTGGTCGGCGCGCACTTCGCCCCCCGGGTCACCCCGCGCCAGTGGGGCGGCTGGGGCTACCGCTGGCGCCCCGAGAAGGGCACCGCCGTGGTCGTGCGCCGGGGCGAGGGACTGGTGCTCTCCCTCGGCGACGGCCGGACGTTCACCGTCACCGTCGACGACGCGGAGGCGGCCGTACGGTTCATCCGCGACCGGCTGCACCTGGGGACGGGAACCGGCAAGTCCGCCGGGAAGTCCGCCGGGTCCTGACCGTCGCGCCGTCCGCACAGGCGGGCACCGTAGACTCCGGCGGGTGAGCGCCACCATCACCACCGCCGAACCGCCGCCCGCCCCCGCCGCCCGCGGCACGAGGCACCGGACGCGGTTCGTCCGGCCGGCCGCGGCCGTCCTCTCCGGCGTGCTGCTGTACCTGAGCTTCCCGCCCCGGCCCCTGTGGTGGCTGGTGCTGCCCGGTTTCGCGCTGCTGGGCTGGGTCCTGTCCGCGCGCAGGATGCGGGCCGCGCTGGGGCTCGGTCTCCTCGCCGGTCTCGGCTTCATGCTTCCGCTCCTGCACTGGACGGGCGAGGACGTCGGGCCCGTCCCGTGGCTCGCGCTCGCGCTCGCCGAAGCGCTGTTCGTCGCCGTGGGCTGCATGGGGATCGCGGCCGTCTCCCGGCTGGCGTACTGGCCCGTCTGGGCGGCGGCCGTATGGACCCTGGACGAGGCGGTGCGGGCCCGGGTGCCGTTCGGCGGCTTTCCCTGGGGCAGGATCGCCTTCGGCCAGGCCGACGGCGTGTTCCTGCCGCTCGCCGCGCTGGGCGGTACCCCGCTGCTCTCCTTCGCGGTGGTGCTGTGCGGGTTCGGGCTCCTGGAGGCCGTACGTCAGGTCCGCCGCCACCGCGCCGCCGCGGGGGTGCCCCGGGCCGCCGCGGTCGCGGCCGCCGCCACCGTCGCCGTACCCGCCCTCGCCGCGTTCGCCGCCCTGCCGCTCGTCGACGACTCGGCCGAGGACGGCACGGCGACCGTCGCCGCGATCCAGGGCAACGTGCCGCGCCTGGGACTCGACTTCAACTCCCAGCGCCGGGCGGTCCTGGACAACCACGCCGCCCGTACGGAAGAGCTCGCCCGGGACGTGAAGGCGGGCAAGGTGCCGCAGCCGGACTTCGTGCTGTGGCCGGAGAACTCCTCCGACCTCGACCCGTTCCGCAACGCCGACGCCCGTGACGTCATCGACCAGGCGGTGAAGACGATCGGTGCCCCCACCGTCGTCGGCGCCGTCCTGACCCCGGACACGGGGGCGCTCCGCAACACGCTGATCCAGTGGGACCCGGTGAGCGGCCCCGGCGCCACCTACGACAAGCGGCACATCCAGCCGTTCGGCGAGTACATGCCCATGCGGTCGTTCGTACGGATCTTCAGCAAGGACGTCGACCGGGTCCAGCGGGAGTTCGGCCCCGGCGACAAGGTCGGGGTCTTCGACCTGGCGGGGACGAAGGTGGGGTTCGTGACCTGCTACGAGGCCGCGTTCGACGACGCCGTGCGCGACACCGTGAAGCACGGCGGGCAGCTGATCGCCGTACCGAGCAACAACGCCACCTTCGGGCGCAGCGAGATGACCTACCAGCAGCTCGCGATGTCCCAGGTCCGCGCCGTGGAACACGGGCGGTCCGTCGTCGTCCCGGTGACCAGCGGGGTCAGCGCGGTGATCCGTCCGGACGGCACGATCGTGGAGAAGAGCGGCATGTTCACCCCGGACGCCCTGGTCGACGAGGTGCCGCTGCGCTCCTCGCTCACCCCGGCGACCCGGCTGGGGGTCCTGCCCGAGGGGCTCCTCGCGCTCGTCGCGGTGGCCGGGATCGGCTGGGTGACGGTCCGCTCGGTGCGCGCCCGGAAGGGCCGTGGGGCGGGGCCCGAGGACGCTTTGGCGGCCCCGTAGGCTCGACGCATGTCTACTCCCGACTTCATCCGCGAGATCCGTGCCACGGCCGGTCACCAGCTGCTCCTGCTCCCCGGCATCACCGCGGTCGTCTTCGACGACCAGGGCCGGGTGCTGCTCAACCGACGGTCCGACACCGGCTCCTGGTCGGTCATCGGGGGCATCGCCGAGCCCGGCGAGCAGCCCGCGACGACCGCGGAGCGGGAGGTGTACGAGGAGACCGCCGTGCGCTGCGTGGCGGAACGGGTCGTCCTCACCCAGGCGCTGAAGCCGGTGGAGTACGCCAACGGCGACCGGTGCCAGTACCTCGACGTCACCTTCCGCTGCCGGGCCACCGGGGGCGAGGCGCGGGTCAACGACGACGAGTCGCTGGAGGTGGGCTGGTTCGCCGTCGACGCGCTGCCCCCGCTGAGCGAGTTCTCGCTGTTCCGCATCAAGCAGTCGCTCACGGACGGACCCACCTGGTTCGAGCCGACCGGCGGGGCCTGACCGGCGCTGCCCGCTCGCGCCCGGGCCGGGAAACCCCCTCGAACGGCGGGGTGCCGGTCCGGGCCGCCACGGGCTGTACGGGGCAGCGGCCCAGGGGACCGGACCGCGTTCATGTATGTGGTCCATACCAAGCTCTTGACAGGGTTATCGTTCACTTCTTAAATCGCGTAGTGAACTAAGCCCCCCGCAGGGTGAGTCGTCACTCGTCCGTTCCGCTCGGCGAGATCTCCGCGCCGCCCTGTCCGCCCGTGCCTGTCATGCGCATGCCATGCCAGGCTTCGTTGTCATGTCTATGAAGGGCAACCATGGACTCCCCACGTCTGTCCAGACGCTCCAGACGCCTGCTTCTCTCCCTCGCCTCGGTGCTCGCGCTCACATCGCTGACCACCGGGTTGGCGCAGGGCGCGCCCGCACCCGCGGCCGAGGCCCCCGCGCGGACCGCCGCCGCGGCCGCCGTCACCTTCTCCGACGAGTTCGACGGCCCCGCCGGTGCCGCCGTCGACGGCGGCAAGTGGCAGATCGAGACCGGCGACAACGTCAACAACCACGAGCGGCAGTACTACACCGCCGGCAACCGCAACGCCGCCCTCGACGGCCAGGGCCACCTGGTCATCACCGCGCGCAAGGAGAACCCCGGCAACTACCAGTGCTGGTACGGCCGGTGCGAGTACACCTCCGCACGGCTGAACACGGCCGGGAAGTTCACCACCACCTACGGCCGTGTCGAGGCCCGGATGAAGATCCCGCGCGGGCAGGGCATCTGGCCCGCGTTCTGGATGCTCGGCAACGACATCGGCCAGGTCGGATGGCCCAACTCCGGCGAGATCGACATCATGGAGAACGTCGGCTTCGAGCCCGGTACCGTACACGGCACCCTGCACGGCCCCGGCTACTCCGGCAGTGACGGCATAGGCGCCGGGTACAGCCTGCCCGGCGGGCAGGCGTTCGCCGACGCTTTCCACACCTTCGCCGTGGACTGGAGCCCGAACGCGATCACCTGGTCCGTCGACGGCACCGTCTACCAACGGCGCACCCCCGCCGACCTCGGCGGACGGCAGTGGGTCTTCAACAAGCCGTTCTTCGTGATACTCAACCTCGCGGTCGGCGGCTACTGGCCCGGCGACCCCGACGGCAGCACGCCCCTGCCCCAGCAACTCGTCGTCGACTACGTCCGCGTCAGCTCCGACGGCGGACAGCCGGGCGGCGGCGGGGGACCCATCAGCGGTCTGGGCGGCAAGTGTGTGGATGTCGCGGCGGGTGGTACGGCGAACGGTACGGCGGTGCAGTTGTACGACTGCAACGGTACGGCCGCGCAGCAGTGGACGGTCGGTGGTGACGGGACGATCCGGGCGCTGGGCAAGTGCCTTGATGTGGCGTCGGGTGGTACGGCGAACGGGACGCAGGTGCAGTTGTGGGACTGCAACGGTTCGGCGGCGCAGCAGTGGGCGACGCCGGCGGCCCGGGACATCGTGAATCCGCAGGCCGACAAGTGCCTGGACGTGACGGGCGGGAACGCGGTCAACGGTGCGCGGCTCCAGATCTGGACCTGCACCGGTGCCGCCAACCAGAAGTGGACCGCGCCGAGCGGCGGCGGCACCACACCCCCGGGACCGGGCGCCATGGCCGTGGCCCCGTACCTCTACAACGGCTGGGGCAGCCCGCCCAGCCCCACCACCGTCATGAACGCGACGGGCGTCAAGTGGTTCACGCTCGCCTTCGTCCTCAGCAACGGCTACTGCAACCCGCAGTGGGACGGCGGCCGGCCGCTGACCGGAGGCGTGGACCAGCAGACGATCAACACCGTACGGTCGGCCGGCGGCGACGTCATCCCCTCCTTCGGAGGCTGGAGCGGCAACAAGCTGGAGAGCTCCTGCTCCAGCGCGGGTGAGCTGGCCGCCGCCTACCAGAAGGTCATCAACGCCTACGGGCTCAAGGCCATCGACATCGACATCGAGGCCGCGGCGTACGACAGCCCCACCGTCCAGCAGCGCACGGTCGACGCGCTGAAGACCGTCAAGGCCGCCAATCCCGGGATCAAGGTGTACGTCACCTTCGGCACCGGCCAGAACGGCCCCGACTCCAGCCTGATCGGCAGGGCGGCGGCCTCCGGGCTCACCGTCGACAGCTGGACCATCATGCCGTTCAACTTCGGTGGCGTCGGCCAGAACATGGGTCAGCTCACCGTCCGCGCCGCCGAGGGCCTCAAGACCGCGGTCAAGAACGCCTACGGCTACTCGGACGACCAGGCCTACCGGCACACCGGCATCTCCTCGATGAACGGCATCACCGACAACAACGAGACGGTGACCGTGGCCGACTTCCGTACCATCCTCGGCTACGCCCAGCAGCGCCACCTCGCCCGGCTGACTTTCTGGTCGGTCAACCGGGACCGGCCCTGCACCGGCGGCGGCGCCGACACCTGCTCGGGCGTCTCCCAGCAGCCGTGGGACTTCACCCGGGTCTTCGCCCAGTACAACGGCTGAACCCGGCCCGGTGCCGCCCCGCCGACACCATCGGCGGGGCGGCACCGGCGCGCGTCACGGGCGCGGCGATACACGGGTCAGGTGTACCCAAAAATGTCCGCGGCGAGGCCACGGGGTCAGGCCTCCTCGGCAACGGCCGCCGGGGAGGGGCCGGTCTCCGGTGCCGGCTCCCGGCGCCGGGAGCTGTGGGACATCCAGGCCGCGACCAGTGCGCCCGAGATGTTGTGCCACACGGAGAACACGGCGGCGGGCAGGGCCGCCAGGGGGCTGAAATGCGCGGTCGCCAGCGAGGCGGCGAGCCCGGAGTTCTGCATGCCGACCTCGAAGGCCATGGCGCGGCTCGCCGGTCGCCCGAGACCGGTGATCTTGCCCGCACCGTAACCGAGGGCGAGCCCGAGCCCGTTGTGCAGCACGACGGCCACCAGCACGCTGAAGGCGGCCGACTTGATGGTGTCGGCGCTTCCCGACACGACGGCGCAGACGATCGCGGCCACGGCCAGTGACGACAGCCACGGCATCACGCCCAGCACCCGGTCGATGACCTTGCCGGCGACCAGCCGCACCACGAGACCGCCGATCACCGGCAGCAGCACGGTCTTGAGGATGTCGGTCATCATCGAACCGGCGTCCACCGGCAGGTAGGCGCCCGCGAGCAGCAGGGTCAGCGGCGGTGTCACCAGGGGCGCGAGCACGGTCGAGACGGTGGCGACGGAGACGGACAGCGCGACGTCGCCCCGCGCCAGGAAGGTCACCACGTTCGATGCCGTACCGCTCGGGGCGCAGCCGACCAGGATCACACCGGCGGCCAGCTGGGGCGGCAGCCCGAGTGCGTGGGCGATGATCCAGCCGAGACCCGGCATGATCACGTAGTGCGCGACCAGTCCGATCGCGACGGCCCACGGACGCTTCGCGACACCCTTGAAGTCGAGCGGGGTCATCGTCAGCCCCATGCAGAACATGACGACGCCCAGCAGGTAGGGCACCGACTCCGTCCAGCCCGCGAACGTACCGGGCGTGACGAGGCCGGCCGCGCCCGCGAGCAGGACGAGGACGGGGAACACGGTGACGGCGAGCCGCGCCGCCTTGTCGTCGGATCCCGGTTGATCAGGGGTTTTCTGTTCGCTTAGCACAGGCGCGATAAGACGCCGTGCGACCGGGACCCCGCAAGCGCGTCTCGTTATGTGGTCACTACATCCACCATGCGTCTCCCCGGGCCGCGCGTTCCGAGACCGTCAGGGCCGGTAGCGCAGGGGATGGTCGGCGGGCACCTCGGTCAGCACGATGCGGTGGCCGTCAGGATCGGCGACCCACATCTCGACCAGGCCCCACGGCTCCTTCACCGGCGGACGCAGCACCCGCGCACCGCGGCCCGACAGCTCGGCGTGGGCGGCCTCGCAGTCGGCGACCTGCATCCACAGCTGGAGCGTCGGCGTCGCGGCCCCGTCGGACCGCCCCGACACCTCGAGGAAGCCACCGCCGAGGAAGTAGACCGTCCCCCGCTCGGGCCCGGTGCCGAACTCGCGGTACACCTCCAGCCGGAGGGTCTCCCTGTAGAAGGCGCGTGACGCCTCGGGGTCGCGGGGACGAAGGAGTACGCGGCTGCTCAGGACGTGCACCATGACCGCGACCCTACGCCGGTCCCCGCCCGTCGCGAAGCGCCGCCGCTCCCACGGGTCCGGACCGGCGGACCGGGGCCCGGCCGCGACCCGGGCCCCCGCCGCTCAGGGCCGCGGCCCGATCAGCTCTTCCCCCTCACGCACCAGGATCGCCGCCGCCGGGCACGAGTCCGCGGCGTCCAGCGCGCGCTCGTCCGGGGCGATCCGGTACCGCAGGGGCTTCGCCCGGTCCTCGTCGTCCAGGCCGTACAGCTCGGGTGCGATGCCCGCGCACATGCCCGATCCCATGCACAGGCCCCGGTCCACCTCGGTCGTCCAGGACACCGCCGTCACCACCCCACCGGCATCTCGCGCGGACCACGCACGAGCATCTGGGTCTTCCACTCCACGTCACCCGCCAGCCGCAGGCCCGGGAAGCGCACCAGCAGTGCCTCCAGCGCCTCCTGGAGCTCCAGCCTGGCGAGCGGCGCGCCGAGGCAGTGGTGCACCCCGTGCCCGAAGCCCAGGTGCTGGACCCCGGACCGGGTGACGTCCAGCCGGCCCGGCGCGTCGAACTTCAGCGCGTCGCGGTTGGCCGCGCCGATCGCGACCAGTACCGGTTCACCGGCCCGGACCAGGGTCCCGCCGACCTCCACGTCCTCGGTGGCGTACCGGGCGAAGCCGGCGCCGCTGCCCAGCGGCACGAACCGCAGGAGCTCCTCGACCGCGCCGCGGATCAGCTCGGGGCGCTCCCTCAGCAACGCCATCTGGTCCGGGTGGTCGAGCAGGGCGTGCACGAAGTTCGGTATCTGCGTGGCGGTCGTCTCGTGGCCCGCCACGAGGATCCCGACACACAGATCGACCAGTTCGGCCTCGCTGAGCCGGTCCCCGGTGTCGCGGGCCTCGATCAGCCCGGTCATCAGGTCGGGCCGCGGCCGGAGCCGGTGGTCCTCGATCAGGCCGGCCATGTAGGCACGGAGTTCCTCCCGGCTGCGCCGGAACTCCTCGGCCGTCAGGGAACTGGTGGAGAGCGCGGCGTCGCTCCACACCCGGAACTTCGGCCGGTCCTCCTCCGGGACGCCGAGCATGCGGCAGATGACGGCGACCGGGATCGGCAGTGCGTAGTGCTCCACCAGGTCGGCGGGCTGCCCCAGGGCCTCCAGCTCGTCCAGCAGGCCCTGCGACAGCTCCCGGACCCACGGCCGGAGTTTCTCCACCTGGTGCACCGTGAACGCCTTCGCCACGAGCGTGCGCAGACGGGTGTGGCCCGGGGGGTCCATGCTCAGGATCCCGCTGTCCTGGCGCCCTTCGGACTGGCGCGGTGTGTCGTGCCGCAGCGCCTCCGCCCTGCTGAAGCGACGGTCGCCGAGCACCAGGCGCGCATCGGCGTACCGGGTGGCCAGCCACGCCGGCTCACCGTAGGCCAGCCGGACGCGTAACAGCCCCGGCTGCTCCAGCGCCTCCCGGTACGCCTCTGCCAGCCCCAGCCCCGCGGGTTCGTTGAAGGGGTAGGGGAGGGGCGCCTGCTCGGCCGTGGTCGTCATGGTGTGACCTCCAGTTGCTCAGCGTGACCCACCGAGCATCACCAGCGGCCGTGGGCCCGGTCAACAGCGCCTTGTCGGCCATCGACGGCCCGGCGGCGAGCGGCGTCAGCCCTTGCGCGCCACCGCCACATAGCCCGCGCTGACGACGTCGTCCTGGCCGGGAACCGGTTCACCGAGCTCGGGGTGCCAGGCCTCGGCGGCCACGATGCCGGGCGCGACGATGTCCAGGCCCTCGAAGAACGCGGCGAACCGGTCGCGGGTGCGAGGGGCCAGCGTGAGCGTGTTCGCCCGGTACATCTCGTCGACCTTGCGGGCCGCTTCCGGGTGGAAGTCGGCGGTGAGGTGGGAGATCACCACGTAGCTGCCCGGTGCCAGCACGGAGACCAGCCGGTCCACCAGGGCGTAGGCGCCGTCCTCGTCGCTCACGAAGTGCAGCAGCGCGATCATCGAGAGTGCGACCGGCTGCCCGAAGTCGAGTGTCTTCCCGGCCTGTTCGAGGATGGCGTCCACGTCCCGCGCGTCGGCCTGGACGTAGTCGACGGCGCCCTCCGGGGTGCCCCGCAGCAGCGCCTCGGCGTGGGCCAGCACGATCGGGTCGTGGTCGCAGTAGACGACCCGGGCGGCGGGGGCCGTCCGCTGGGCGACCTGGTGGAGATTGGGCTCGGTCGGTATCCCGGTGCCGATGTCGAGGAACTGCCCGACCCCCTGGCCGGCCAGCCAGCGGGTGGCGCGGTGCATGAAGGCACGGTTCACCCTGGCCATCACGGGCACGCCCGGCTCTACGGCCAGCATCTGCCGGCCCATCGCCTCGTCGACCGGGTAGTTGTCCTTGCCACCGAGGAACCAGTCGTACATCCGTGCGGGGTGTGGCCGGCTCGTGTCGATGCGCGGGGTGAGGCCGTCCTGCTCGGGTGCGGTCATCGCGAACTCCAGGGTCGAGGTGATGGTGATCAACTCGCCCCAGAGTAGAGAAGGTTCGGTGCCGCGGGGCCTGGTCCGGCCGGATGCCGGACCACGGACCCCGCCGCTTCCGCCTCAGGCGGTCTGCAGGTTGTCCCCGCGCCGGGGCTTGGCGGGGCGGGGGCCCGGCAGGACCGTGCTGTGCCGGGCGAGCACGGAGTCGGCGATGGCGATGGCCTGCGGGACATCGAGCGTCCCGGTGAGGACGCACAGGGTGCGGGTGGCGTCCTCCACGGCCCGGGCCGTGGCCGCGGTGGGCCGCCGGTCGTCCTCGATACGTGCGTCGGCGTAGCGGGCCAGAGCCACGCGAAGGTCCTGGGGACCAGGGGTCAGCACAGCGGGTTCTCCTCCGGGTCGGTCCGGTTCCGTGCCCTGCCCGGTGGTCGCCGTTCGTCGTGCCGTGACGCCGGACAGGCCGGCGCGGGGCGCGAGGGTGCGTGAGCAGGCCTTGAACGCCTACCCCTTTGCGCCCGGTGTACGCCCGGCGTGTTCCGGCGGACCGACGCGCCTGCCGTGGGCCTGCCGGTGACTTGCCGGTACGGGCTCCCGTGGCCCGGTCAGGCCTTCTCGCGCCGCTGGTCGGTGCTGTCCCGCCGGAGCTGCTCCGTGTGCCGGGCGAGAGCGTCGACGCCCGCGGCGAGCTCCGGATGGCGGTCGAGGTGAGGGCGGGTGCCGGTGAGGGGTGCGACGAGGCCGGCCGCGTCGTCACCGGCGAGCGCGTCGGTCAGGTCGTCGACCGCGGACCGGGCGCCGGGGGAGAGGTCGGGGAGCGCGGAGATCCGGCCGGCGAGGCTGCGCAGATGGGCCGCGTTGTCCCGGGCCCAGGCGGACACGCTGCGTCCGGCCGCACGCCGGTCCCGGGTCGCCTGGACGCGCTCCTCGCCGGTCGTGCCGTCGGCTCCGGGGCGCAGGCGCAGATAGCGGCGCTCGGCCGCCTGGCGGCTGGCGACCCCCAGCGGTTCCGCCAGATCCGCCCAGCTGGCGCCGGCTCCGCGGGCGGTCTCGATCAGCCCGGTCTCCCAGCCGGCGAGCCGGTGGCGCACCTCGCGCAGCAGCAGCAGGGCGGCCAGGGCCTGTCCGGCCCCGGCGTGAGGCGGCGTCGCGTCCGCCCCGTTCTCGCCGATCGCGTCACGGACCGCGCCGTCGATCCGCCGAAGAGCCTCCACGGCGGCCTCGAAGGAGGCGGGGCCGTCGGGCGGCCCAGGTGTGGCGGTGCCGGTCACGGCAGCTCCTCCGTCATGTCGTTGGATGGATGACGTGGTCACTTGTCGTCGTTCCGATGACATGCTACAACAGAGGCACGTGACAGCGCATTGGCACTACCACTGGAGGTGTTCCGCGATGTTGATGCGCACCGACCCGTTCCGCGAACTCGACCGGCTCGCCCAGCAGCTCACCGGCACGGCCGGTACCTGGTCCAGGCCGACGGCGATGCCGATGGACGCGTACCGCGAGGGCGACACCTATGTGATCGCCTTCGACCTGCCGGGTGTCCCGGAGGACGCGATCGACGTCGACGTCGAACGCAACATGCTGACGGTCCGGGCCGAGAAGCGGCCGGCCGCCAAGGCCGACGACGTGCAGATGGAGCTCTCCGAGCGGCCCCTGGGTGTCTTCTCCCGGCAGGTCGTGCTGGCCGACACGCTCGACACCGAGCGCATCGAGGCCGATTACGACGCGGGCGTCCTGACCCTGCGCATTCCGATCGCCGAGCGCGCCAAGCCCCGCAAGATCAGCATCCGGTCCCCGCGTGAACGGAAGCAGATCGGCGGCTGAGCAGGCGCCGCCGCGGTCCGGGGGCGGGCGGGCGCGGCCCGTCCCGCCCCCGGGGATCCCGGCTGAACCCGCTGCCCGCCGTCGTGCCCCTGGTTCCCGAGCGGTTCGACCGGGCGACCGCCGCTCGGATCGAGGGGGCCACCGAGTGGACGGTGCAGTGGGGCGGCCGGTGCCGTGCTCGCGTCGTGGCCGACGCGCCGGGGGAGGGCCTCGCGCGTCGGCCGCTGGTCCAGCTCCCCCGGGACACGACGTGCTCCTCGGCCGTCCGGAGCGTCCCGGGCCGCCTTCCCTCCGACCACCCGCACCCATTCCTCCGTACCCGGAAAGGACCATCAGCGTGAACTGGCAGCAACTCGTCGAGCAGGTGCGTTACTCGGGCAGGTACGCCACCTCCCAGGAGGCCGAGGAGGTCCTGCGAGCCGTCCTGCCCGTACTGGGCGCCCAGGTGACCGGCGAGGAGCGGTGCGAGCTGGCCGCCGCCCTGCCCGCCGAGGCCGCGACGCCGCTCACCCGCGCCATACCGCACCCCCGGCCGCTGGCCGCGCCCGCCTTCGTGGACGCGGTCGCCGCCCGGCTGGACTGCACCGGCCCGCAGGCCCGGTGGGCCTCCGCGACCGTCCTCACGCTGCTCGGTGACCACCTGGGCGCGGCCGTCACCGGGCGTCTCCTCGACGCGCTGCCCCGCGGATACGCGCTGCTGTTCGGCCGCGCGGAGCTGACCGCGGCGGCCTGACGGGTACACCGGCGCACAGCGAAGCCCCGACACCCGGAGGCGTCAGGGCTCATGCCGTGGGGTCCGTACCCGGGGGCGCGCGCAAACGACCGCGCGTCCCCGGGCACGGACCCCACCCTTGTCGCGCCCGGACGGGGCGCGGCACCAGGAGTGTTCAGTGCTTGAAGGCGTCCTTCGTCTTCTCCTTGGCCTGGCGGGCGTCGCCCTTGACCTGGTCGGCGCGGCCCTCGGCGGTGAGGCGTTCGTTGCCCACGGTCCGGCCGGCCACTTCCTTGATCTTGCCCTTGGCCTGCTCGGTCTTGGCCTGGCTCTTCTCATCGGCAGCCATGATCACTCACACCTTGCTGTGGTCGACGTCAGGAACATTCCGTCGTGTGACCGGAACGGAGCCACGCAAACCACCTGTGTCCCATGCGATCGCCCCGGGGTGCGCGGGTGAGCCGTGTCTCACCGGCCCGCCGCCTCTTGATATGCAACGAGTTGCATAGAACGATCGGGGCATGGCCCTCGACCACGCGATCCTCGTCTCCCTGCTGGAACAGCCCGGCTCCGGCTATGAGCTGGCCCGGCGGTTCGAGCGGTCCATCGGGTACTTCTGGACGGCCACCCACCAGCAGATCTACCGCGTCCTCAAGCGCATGGAGTCCGACGGCCTCCTCGACGTACGCGACATCCCGCAGCAGGGCCGGCCGGACAAGAAGGAGTACTCCGTCGCCGGGCCCGGCCGCGACGCCCTCGCCGCATGGCTGCACGAGCCGATCGAACCCGAGAGCCTCCGCCACGACCTCGCCGTGAAGATCCGGGGCGCGGCCTTCGACGACCCCGCCGCGCTGATCCGCGAGGTCGAGCGCCACCACCGGGTGCACAGCGAGCGGCTGGAGCACTACCTCACCGGTGAGCGGCGCGACTTCACCGGTCCCGGCGCCCCCGCCCCGCTCGACGCCGGGCAGGAGCTCCAGCACGTCGTGCTGCGGGGCGGCATCGCCTACGAGCGGATGACGGTCGCCTGGCTCGACGACGTACTCGCCACCCTCCACCGGATCGGCCCGGCCGCTCCGCGAACCTGAGGCGCCCCGCCCCTCCCCACCCTCCAGCCACCCCCGACACCCGGAAGGACGGTCCGCCATGACCGACCCGCTGCTGTTCAACCCGCGCACCTACGACCCGGCGCACTTCGACCCCGAGACCCGCAGGCTGCTGCGCGCCACCGTCGACTGGTTCGAGGACCGCGGCAAGCGCCGGCTGATCGAGGACTACCGCTCCCGCGCCTGGCTGGGGGAGTTCCTCGACTTCGCCGCGAAGGAACGGCTGTTCGCCACCTTCCTCACCCCGGCCGCCGTCGCGGAACACGAGGACCAGCGATGGGACACCGCCCGCATCGCGGCGCTCAACGAGATATTCGGGTTCTACGGGCTCGACTACTGGTACGCCTGGCAGGTGACCATCCTCGGTCTCGGGCCCGTCTGGCAGAGCGACAACGCCGCGGCCCGCACCCGTGCCGCCGAACTCCTCTCGCGCGGTGAGGTGTTCGCCTTCGGCCTGTCCGAGCGGGCGCACGGGGCCGACATCTACTCCACCGACATGCTGCTGGAGCCGGACGGCGACGGAGGCTTCCTGGCCTCCGGCTCCAAGTACTACATCGGCAACGGCAACGCCGCCGGACTGGTCTCCGTCTTCGGCCGCCGCACGGACGTCGAAGGCCCCGACGGCTACGTCTTCTTCGCGGCCGACAGCCGCCACCCGGCCTACCACCTGGTCAAGAACGTCGTCGACTCCTCCAAGTACGTCAGCGAGTTCCGGCTGGCCGGATATCCCGTCGGCCCCGACGACGTACTGCACACCGGCCGCGCCGCCTTCGACGCCGCCCTCAACACCGTCAACGTCGGCAAGTTCAACCTCTGCACCGCCTCGATCGGCATCTGCGAGCACGCGATGTACGAGGCCGTCACCCACGCGCACAACCGAGTCCTCTACGGCCGCCCGGTGACCGCCTTCCCGCACGTGCGCCGCGAACTGGCCGACGCCTACGTCCGGCTGGTCGGGATGAAGCTCTTCAGCGACCGCGCCGTGGACTACTTCCGCTCGGCCGGCCCCGACGACCGCCGCTACCTGCTGTTCAACCCGATGACCAAGATGAAGGTGACCACGGAGGGCGAGAAGGTCATCGACCTGATGTGGGACGTCATCGCGGCCAAGGGCTTCGAGAAGGACACCTACTTCGCCCAGGCGGCCGTCGAGATCCGGAGCCTGCCCAAGCTGGAGGGCACGGTCCACGTCAACCTGGCCCTCATCCTGAAGTTCCTGCGCAACCACCTGCTCGCCCCGGCGGGTTACGACCCCGTCCCGGCCCGGCTGGACGCGGCGGACGACGCCTTCCTCTTCCGGCAGGGACCCGCGCGAGGGCTGGGCTCCATCCGCTTCCACGACTGGCGCCCCGCCTTCGACGCCTACGCCGACGTGCCCAACGTCGCCCGCTTCCGGGAGCAGGCCGACGCGCTGTGCGACTTCGTCCGCACGGCCGCACCCGGCGAGGAGCAGAGCCGTGACCTCGACCTGCTGCTGTCCGTCGGCCAGCTCTTCGCCCTGGTGGTCCACGCGCAGCTGATCCTGGAACAGGCCCGCGCGACGGACCTGGACACGGACGTGCTCGACGAGCTGTTCTCCGTCCTGGTCCGCGACTTCTCCGCACACGCCGTCGAACTCCACGGCAAGGAGTCCGCCACCCAGGAGCAGCAGGACTGGGCCATCGGCGCGGTGCGGCGTCCCGTGACGGACGCGGACCGCTCCGCGCGGGTCTGGGAGCGTGTGGCGGCGCTCTCCGGGACGTACGAGATGGCGCCCTGACGCCTGGCGCCGCGCCACGGGAGGTCCGGGGGGAACCACAGGCCGCCCGCCCCGCGTGTGCGGCGCCCGCCGGGGGGCCCGGCGTCCTACCGTGATCCGATGCGTTCCGTCCCCTGGTGGGTCCTGCTCTCGTCGGCCTGTGCCCCGGTCCTCCTGGTCGGGGGCTGGACGATCTCGGCGGTCCTCCAGGGGCCGGGCTACGACCCCGCCTCCGCCACCATCAGCATCCTGGCCGCCGACGGTGCCCACGGTTACTGGGTGATGACCTCGGCCCTGCTCGGCCTGGGGGTCTGCCACGTGGTCACCGCGTGCGGACTGCGGCCCGCGGCGCGAGCCGGGCGGCTGGCGCTCGGCGGCGGAGGAGTGACGGCCATGCTGCTGGCGCTGTTCCCGGCCCCCAGCAGCGGCGGGTCGCTGGACCACGGGACGGTGGTGGCCGTCGGCTTCTGCCTCCTCGCCCTGTGGCCGGTACTGGCCGTACGGCGCGGCTCCGCCCCGCTCGCGCCCGGCGGGGCGGCCGCGCCCTGGGGGCTGCGCCCCGGGCCGTCCCTCGTGGCCGCCGGGTTGATGTGGCTCGGCGGCGCCTGGTTCCTGCTCGCCCTCTTCCTCCACGGCACGGCCGGCGCCGCCGAGCGCGTCGTCACCTTCGAACAGTCCTTCTGGCCCCTGATGGTGGCGGTCTCCTGCGCCCGGGGGACGGGCGGGGAGGAACGTCCCGTTTGAGGCGGTACGGGGCCCCGGAGCACAGGCCGTTTGCGGATCGCGGGACATCCGGCACTCTCCGCGAGTTGCCGCATGCCCTGGGTCACCCGCACCATGGAGGTCTCATCCGGAGGTCGTCTCATCCGGCCGTGCCCGGCCGGGGACGGAAGGGGCGCCGCGTATGGCCAGGTACTTCGAGAACAGCGCCGACGGTCTGGTCCCCGATGCGCTGTCCGGGTTCGCCCGCGCACACGCGGATCTCGTGGAGTACGACCCCGTGGACGGATACGTCACCGCCCGGCACACCGCACCGGGACGGCGCGTGGGTCTTCTCTCGGGCGGCGGGTCGGGGCACGAGCCGATGCACGCCGGTTACGTCGGCGCGGGGATGCTCGACGCCGCGTGCCCCGGGCGCGTCTTCGCCTCCCCGCACAACCGGCAGATCTACCGGGCCTCCCTGGCGGCGGCCCGGTCGGACGGCGTCCTGCACATCGTCAAGAACTACACGGGCGACCGGATCAACTTCGGCATCGCCGCCGAACGCCTCGCCGACCACGGCATCACCTGCAAACGGGTCCTCGTCGACGACGACCTGGCCTCCGACTCCGAGGAGATCGCCGCAGGACGCCGAGGCACCGGAGGCACGGTGCTGGTGGAGAAGATCCTCGGCGGCGCCGCGGACGCGGGCCTGGGGATCGAGGAACTGACGGAACTCGGCACCGCGGTGGTGAGCCGGTGCCGGACCCTCGCGGTCGCCTCCGCCGCGCATCACGCTCCGAGCACCGGCGAGAGGGCCTTCGACCTGCCGGCCGGGGAACTGGAGTACGGCGTCGGCATCCACGGAGAACGCGCCGACCGCACCCGGCCCCAGGAGAGCGTGCGCGCCCTGGTGGAGGACATGGCCGGGGCCCTGCTGGACGAGCTGCGTCCCGGCACCGACGAACCGGTCGTGGCGCTCGTCAACGGTCTGGGATCGGTCACCTCGCTGGAGCTGTACGGGATCTTCGGCGAACTCGGGCAGGTGCTCGACGCGCGGGGGATCCGGCCGGCCCGCCATCTCGTCGGCGACTACGTCACGGCACTCGACATGCGGGGCTTCTCCCTGACGCTGCTGGTGGCCGGTCCCGCCGTGCTGGACTTCTACGACGCGCCGGTACACACCCCGGCGCTGCGCTGGTGACGGGTGCAGCGGCCGGGTCCCCGGCAGCCGGTGACAGGAGCAGGAGGACGACGCCATGACGACACCCGCTTTCGACGGAACGCTGACGCGCGACTGGATGCACCGCTTCGCCGACTCGGTGTACGCCACCGAGGCGGAACTCACCGCGCTCGACCAGCGGGTGGGTGACGGTGACTTCGGGACCAACCTCACCGCCGGGGTCCGGGCCGCCGGACACCTCCTGGACGCCGGGGGAGCGGAGGCCGGGCCCTCGGAGACGCTGGGATGCATGGCCACGGCCTTCCTCGACGAGATCGGTGGGACCAGCGGTCCGCTCTTCGGTCTGCTCTTCCAGGCGTTGAGCAGGTCCGCCTCCGGGAACGGCCTCACGTCGGACGGACTCGCGGAGGGCGTCGAGCAGGGGCTCGCCGCGATCCGCCGGGTGGGTGACGCTGCCCCCGGGGACAAGACGCTGGTCGACGCGCTGACCCCGGCCGCGGCCGCGCTGCGGGGGGCGTCCGGAGGGACACCCCCCGACCGGGCACTGTCCCTGGCGGCTGACGCCGCCTGGCAGGGGGTGCACGACACGGCGGGACTGTCGGCGCGCATGGGACGGGCGAGCTACCTCGGCGAACGGGTGACCGGCATCCCCGACCCCGGAGCGGTCGGGGTCGCCCTGCTGTTCGCCTCGGCGGCCGGTCCCGTGCACACCCTCGCCCCCTACCTGCCCGGCGGCGGATGACACCGGGAGCGCGTGGGGCCGCCCGGCCCCGCGGCCACCCCCCTTACGCTCCGATGTGGTCGCGCGCCCAGGCCACCAGTTCGGGGTCGGCGAGGCTGGAGACCCAGAGGTCGGCGGCCTCGCCGTCGGGTCCGGGCGGGCACGGGCCCGTACCGAGCACGCGGAGACCGGCCCGGCGGGCCGATTCCATGCCCGTGAGCGAGTCCTCCACGGCGAGCGCCTCCTCCGGCGGGACACCGCAGAGGCGGGCGGCGACGCTGTAGACGTCCGGCTGAGGCTTGGGCCGTACGTCCTCGCCGGCGACCACCACATGGCCGAAGCAGCCCAGCAGCCCGGCACGGTCCAGGCAGGACTCCACCATCTCGCGCGGGCAGTTGCTCGCGACCGCGAGCGGGCGGTGCCGGGCGGCCAGCCGGACCAGCGCGGAGGCTCCCGGCATGGTGACGGGGTCCTCGTCGACCAGCGCGGTGAAGTGGCGCAGGAGTGCCTCGGTCAGGTCGTCGACCAGGTCGGGTTTGCCGGTCTCCTCGGCCATCAGGGCCCCGCACTCGACGTAGTGCACCCCCTTGGCCCGCTCGCCGAAGCCGGCCGGGGGCTTGAGGCCGAACGAGCGGAAGGTGATGTTCCGGGCTTCCTGCCAGTGGCGTTCCGTGTCCATCAGGGTGCCGTCGCAGTCGAAGACGATCGCGGACGGGGACCAGGAAAGGATGGGATGAGCTGTCATTTCTCCGCCGTTCTCGGAAGGGGCGCCGACCCGTTCGGTTCGCGGGTCCGGGCTGGTGCCGGGCGGTGGGGTGATCCGCTCGGCCTCTGGAAGTGGCGATGTCGCACGGCCTTATGCGGCCACACACCGACGTGGCTCGATGCGCCGGGGGCGTGCCGCGACAGACGCGGCGTCCGTCGTTTCCGACAGGGCCCGAAAACATCGTGATCATTACGTTAATTTGCCGACGTCGCCTGCCGCAATCACCAATTCGGGTGCATAGGAATTGCGCGCTGTTCCGGGGCCGGCCCTCGCGCGGCGCGGCGAGGTGGGGGCGGAGAGGTCCGAGAGGCCATCGATCACCCTGCTGAGCAGGTGTTTTGTGGGAATCGACGGGCGCCTCGCGTGCGGCGTGCCGGCCGGTGGGAGAGGGCTGGTACTCGGCGCGTCGGATTGCGCGATATCGCCCGCACACGCGCACGGTCGAAGAATAATAAAATCTTCGCGCACCGCGACCGCGCCCTTCACCTGGGAGGGTGCAGCCCGTTCGCGTCGTGGTGATAGAACAAAAGAGCGAAGGTGGAACACAGGTGCAGGACAGGGCGCGTGCGACCCGTAAAGTGCTACTGGAATCCGCAGCACATCTTTTCGTCGAACGTGGATATGTGGGAACCAGTGTCAACGACATAAGTGACCACTCGGGGCGGACCAGCGGCGCGATCTATTTCCACTACTCCAGCAAGGAGAAACTGGCGCTCGCCGTGGTCCGCGAGCAGTTCGCCAGCTGGCCTCAGCTCGCCGCTCCCTATGCCGCCCCCGAGATCCCCCCGCTGGAGAAGCTGGTGGTGCTCAGCTTCGACATCGCGCGGGCCCTCAGCGAGGACGTCGTGGCCCGCGCCGGCGCGCGGCTCTGGGCGGAGCGCCGCAGCATCGACGCCGCCGTACCCACACCGTTCGACGCCTGGGCGCTGGCCGCCACCCGGCTCCTCGCGGAGGCGCGGTCGAGAGGTGAACTCGCCGAGGACATCGAGCCGTCGGACACCGCCGTCACCCTCGTCTGCGCGTTCTTCGGTCTGTGCACCCTGACCGACGAGGTGCGGGGCGGGCAGGACTGGGGGACGCGGCTGGACCACTGGTGGCTGCTGGTGCTGAAGTCCCTGCAGGCGGAGCCGGATCCCGCGGCCCTGCTGGCACGGGCCCGGACGCGGATCCCGGCCCGGAAGGAGGGGCGGGTCCCCACCGGACACCGGTGAGGACCCGCTCGCACCTCGCGCCGCGCGGGGCGGTGGCACGCTGCCGGCTCCGGCGATCACACCCCCGGGCGAACGGAGCCGGCCCGGCTCAGACCCGCCGGCCGGTCACCTGACTGGGTTCCAGGAACCGCCGCATCGCCGAGGCGGAGCGGACCGCGGCATCGGCGCAGCAGTTGTTGAACAGGACGTGCAGCTCCTCGGTCCGGTCGGCCATGTTCCTCAGCCGCGGGACCCACTCCGCGAGTTCCGCCTCGGAGTAGAGGTGGCGGAAGCGCTCCTCCTTGGTCCCGCTGCCCCACGCGCTGTTGCGGCCGTGGAAACGCACCACCGCCAGGTCGCGTGACGTCACCGGTGTGGCCGGGGGTATGGACGCGGGCAGCGTCTGCACCATGTCCACCGCCACGGCGGCCATGCCCAGGTCCGACAGCAGCGCAGCGGTCGCGGCCCGGCGGGTCCGCCGCCACCAGTCCGGATGCCGGAACTCGACGGCGACCGGCCACCCCTCGGTCCGTTCCCGGCACCGGTCCAGGAACGCCTGGGACCGGGGGCCCGGAGCGAACCACGGCGGGAACTGGAACAACAGGGTGCCGAGCCGGCCCGCCCGGCGCAGCGGTTCGAGCGCCCCGCCGAAGCGGAGCCACACCTCGTCCAGCAGCCCGGGGTCGGCATAGGCGCGCCCCGGCCGCTGGTGACGCCGCGTCAGATGTGCCCGGAGATCGGCGGGAAGGGCGTTCGGCGCCGTCGGGTGGCCGGTGAGCAGCGAGAACGCCTTCACGTCGAAACGGAAGTCCTCCGGGGTGCGCTCCGTCCACAGCAGGCTGTTGCGGGTGCTGGGAAGCGCGTAGTAGGTGGCGTCGACCTCGACCACGGGGAACCGGTCCGCGTAGTACCGCAGCCTTCCCTCCGGGTCGCCGCGGTCCGGCGGGTACCAACCGCTGGCGAGGAGCGCCTTGTCCGTCCAGGAACACGTGCCGACCAGAACCTTGCCCATGCGCCCCCGCCTACCCCGTACCGGGCCTGCCGCACGCGCACACGCGCCACCGGTCCACCGCGGCCTTCGCCGGAGCGGGACCGCCGTGCTCCGCGCTCCGCCGGAATCCCGCCGTACGGCCCCCGGGGGCCGTACGGCGGGTGGCATAGTGCCCGCATGCCCTCTCGTGCACGGACCGTCGGCCGGCCGGCCGCCTCGGCAGCGGTTCTCGCCGCCCTTCTCGCGGTATCCGCCCCGCCCGCCGCGTCCGCCCCCACCGACGAGGCCCGGCTGCGTCTGGAGACCCCGGAGACCTACGTCATGTACCACGCGGACGAGGGAGACCGGGGTACGGACCAGGGATTCGCGATACCCGTCGCCGTCGTGCCCGGCGGCACCGCAGCCGCCCGCAACGTCAAGGTCGTGGTGGACGCCTCGGGGCTCCGGGGCGTGGCCCGGGTGGCGAAGGGCGGCTACGGCAACTGCACCGGGGAGGGCTGGGTGTTCACCTGTGCGTACGGCACCCTGAGGAACGACGGCGAGAGCAACGTGCCCTTCGCCCTGCTCGGCGTGGACGGCGTGGAGCCGGGCGACAGCGGCACGGTCACCTACACCGCGAGCGCCGACAACGCGGCAGCCGTCACCGGCAGTACCCGCATGGCCGTCGGCGGCCCCACCCTGCTGTCGCCCGAAAAGGAGGCCCGGGTGAACGGACTCGAGCCCGGCAGACCGGCAGAGCTGACCCCCGCGTTCGCCAACCGCACCCGGTTCACGGCCGAGGAGGGGGTCGCCGTGCGGATCACGGCGGACGGCGGCCTCACGCTGACGCCCCGTCACAGCAACTGCTTCTACGCGGGCACCGCGCCCACCTCGGCCTGGTGCGCCTTCCCGACCGAGGCGGCGCCCGGCACGGCGTACCGCACCCGCACGCCGCTCACCTACACGGCGGCGGAGCGCGAACTGAAGGGCACTCTCGTCTACGACTGGTCCTCCGCGCCGCACAGGCCCGACGGCCACGCCGTGCGCGGCACGGGCGCCCCCCTCACCCTGACCCGCACACCGGCCCGGGGCTTCTCCGAGGGCCCCTCCACCGTCGCGGTCGGCACCACGGTGCAGGCCGACCAGAGGCCCGTCACCGGCACCGTGCGGGGCCGCGTCGGCGACACGGTGGAGGTGCGGCTCGGCGTGCGCGACCTGGGGCCCGGCAGACCGACGGGCGACGAGGACCGGGGGCGCTTCGAAGTGGTCCCGCCGGAAGGGACCACGGTCACAGCCATCCCGTACACCTTCGAGGACACGGACGGGCAGTGGGCGTGCGAGCGGCCGAAGAGTCCCGGCGGCGCCTTCGTCTGCGACGCGGCCGACCCCCGCTTCACCGAGGGGCGGCAGGACGCCGGGACCACGGTCGTCGGCTTCCGCTTCCGCATCGACCGCCAGGTCCCCGGAGCACGGGGCACCATACGCACGTACAACCCCTACGACCGCACCCCCGGGAACGACACCGGCGTCATCCCGCTGGAGGCCGCACCGGCCCCCTTCCACCGTGCTCTGCCGCACCCGGTGGCCTGGGGCGCGGGCGGCGCGGCCGCCGCGGCGTTCCTGTACGCCGTGTACCGCAGGCGGCGGGCCCGTCCCGGGGCGGCCGGCTGAGCGCGGCCGCTCGGTCAGCCGGCGGGTTCCCCGTGGTCGACCGGCGGAGCGCCGGGCGGTACGAAGCAGGCGATGACGGTCTTGCCGGACTCCTGCGGATGGGTGGTCCAGCTGTCGGCCAGCGCGTCCACGATGGCCAGACCGCGTCCGCCGGTCCGCGTGCCGTCGGCTTCCTGCTGGGCGGGCGGGGCCGGATCGCCGTCGTGGACGCTGACGTGCAGGCAGCGGCTGTCCCACGTCAGGACCAACTGCGCCTCGCTGTGCGCGTGCACGTGGGCGTTGGTGATGAGTTCCGACACGCTGAGCAGGATCGCGTCCACGGTCTCGGGGGCGTCCTTCGTCCAGTCCAGGGACTCCAGGTGCTCGCGAGTCCAGTGGCGACCGGCCCGTACGCCGCGCGACACCGGGAAGGACTGGGCCCAGCCCACCGCCCGCATCGACGTATCCCGTGGTCCTGTCACAGCGTCTCCCTCGTCAGGCTCCCGGGGAAGAGGTTCCCGGGAAGCGATTCACAGCAAGGCGCGGCTCTCGGCAGAACGCGGCACCCGGGAAGCGTCTCCCGCCAGGCGCCTACCCCCTCTCCGGCCGGATACGGCGAGCCGTCCGGAGCTCCCAGGGGCGTCTCCCGCCGAGGATTCACGAGGTGAATCGGGGGCACTCCCATGAAAAGCTCGAAGCCCGGCTCCGCCCGGGCCGGCACTCCTGGAGGCCCTGTGACCACCTACGTCATCACCGTCCCCGGAACCTTCCTGCACGACGTCACGGAGGACCAGCTCTCCGGCGTGGAGCGCAGGCTGCGCCCGAGGGACCCGCACAACACCGAACTGGGCGAGGCGGAGGAGCTGGAGCTGCTGACGGTGCAGGAAGGCAACACGTTCTCGCTCCGCCTGGAGATCGAGGCGCACGGCCGGGCGGACGCCGAGGCCCAGGCCAAGCGCCTGGCCGAGGCCGCGTTGCGCGAGAACGGCCTCACGGCCGAGGACGCCCCGCTGGGCCCGGCCGTCGTCACCGGCATCGACAGCGAGTACTGACCCCTTACGGCACCTGAGCCCGGCCGTCCACCGGGGGTGCGGTGGCACATGGAGCGAACGGGTGACACTGTGGCCCCGTGGACCGTGATCGCGTGAGTGAGCAGCTGCTGGACGGCCTGACCGTCGACACGAGCAGGCCGGAGCAGCCGATCCTGCTCGACGAGGCGGGCCGGGCGATCAAGACCTGGCGGGAGAACTACCCGTACGACCGCAAGGTCCGGCGCAAGGAGTACGAGCGGGGCAAGCGCGTCCTGCAGATCGAAATGCTCAAGCTCCAGCGCTGGACCAAGGACACCGGGGCCCGCGTCGTCGTGGTGTGCGAGGGGCGCGACGCGGCGGGCAAGGGCGGCACGATCCAGCGCTTCACCGAACGCCTCAACCCGCGCGGCGCGCGCATCGTCGCCCTCGACAAGCCGACGGACCGCGAGCGCGGCCAGTGGTACTTCCAGCGCTACGTGGCCCACCTCCCGGCTCCGGGCGAGCTCGTCTTCTTCGACCGCTCCTGGTACAACCGGGCCGGTGTGGAACGCGTCATGGGGTTCTGCACGCCCCGGGAGTACGAAATCTTCCTCAAGCAGTGCCCCCTCTTCGAGGAGATGCTGGTCGACGACGGCATCGTCCTGGTGAAGTTCTGGTTCTCCGTCTCGCGCGCCGAACAGCGCACCCGCTTCGCGATCCGCCAGGTCGATCCGGTGCGGCAGTGGAAGCTCTCGCCCACGGACGTCGACTCGCTGGACCGCTGGGACGACTACACCACGGCGAAGATCGACATGTTCCGCGCCACCGACACCGAGCACGCGCCGTGGACGGTGGTGAAGAGCAACGACAAGCGCCGGGCCCGCCTCGAAGCGATGCGCAGCCTCCTGGCCCGCGTCGACTACGCCGCGAAGGACGCCGGCGCGGTCGGCAGGCCGGACCCGCTCGTCGTGGGCCCCGCCGCCACGCTGCTGGAACCGGGCGAGGAGGACAGCGAGCTCTCGCCCACCCGCCTCGCGTCGTACACCGAGGGGCCGGGCGTACACCCGTAGGGCGATAGGCCGACGGCCCGGTCCCGGGGGCCCGTCGGTCAGACCCGTCCGAGGTCGGAGCTGAGCCAGTGCTCGGGTCGCAGGCGGATGACCACCTGCTCGCCGTGCTCCTTCCACGCGAAGTCGACGTAGGCATCGACCTTCTCCGCCGGCAGATAGCGCGACGAGATCTCCACGAGCTGTTCGCGGGTGGCGGGGCGGGTCGAGACGACCGGGCCCTCGACCGAGACGTAGCGGACCGTGGGGGTCACCCGGTCGACCATCAGACCGAACCGTCCCGCCTCGGCGATCGCCAGGCCCTTGCGGGAGTGACGCCCCGTCATGATCCAGACCTCCCCGCCCGGTTCGTACTGGTACCAGATCGGCACGGTGAGCGGGGCCCGGTCCTGACGCCCCGCTTCCACGGCCAGTGCGGCGACGTGCGGCTCTGCGAGGAACTGCTCACGTTCTTCACGGGTCAGTGCCATGGAAGGACTCCTTCGTGGGCTCGCTGTCGTGGTTCCGTGTCGCATTATGTCCCGCCGACAAGGACGCATCGGTCACTTCTGGCGGGGCAGGCGGGGGGCATGCAGCGAAGCGACGCACGGACGGTCCCCCACGCATCCGGTGGCGTGCACGCCCGCGCCACCGATGGACACCCGCACGGCCGTCACCGGCTGGGCGGGCACCGAAGAGGGGCGTGGCACCGGCGCCTGCTCGCCTACCGCGAGGTCGAGCTCGTCCGGTCGCCGTCGCCCGACGGCGGTGACGCGCAGTGCCTGCTGCTGGTGCATGTCCGCAAGGTGGTCGGGCAGGTGGACTACCGCCTCTGCTCCTCGTGCGCGGAGGGCGTCATCACCGGCGTGTTCCTCGAGGAGAGGTTCCGGCGCAGCGGCCTGGGCACCAGGGCCCTCTCGCATCTGAGGGCCCGGCACCCCGGCCTGGTGTGGCGCACCACCGTCGACCGGCGGCTGACGCGCGACCTCCTGCGACGGATGCGGGTCGTCAGGCGTACCGGGGACGGCGGATGCCCGCACACGCCGGCGGGCGGGGGGCGGATCCGTGCCGCTCAGGAGCAGCAGGACCCCGGCCTCCCCTCCCGCTCCCGGGCGGGCGCCGAAGGGGCGAGGACCGGCATGGCCGAGAACAAGGAGAGTGGACAGCGATGACGGACAACGACGACAGGCCCGTACCCACCCCGGCGGAACTGCGTGCGCAGGTGGAGGAGACACGTGACGAACTGGGCCGCACGGTCGAGGCGCTCGCGGGCAAGGCCGACATCAAGAACCGGGCCCAGGAGAAGACGGCCGAGGTGAAGGACCGGGCCCAGGAGAAGACGGCCGAGGTGAAGGACCGCGCCCAGGAGAAGACGGCCGAGATACGGAACCGGGCGCAGGAGAAGGGCACCGAGGTCAGGAACCGGGCCCAGGAGGCAGCCGGACAGGCCCGGATCCGGCTGAGCACCACGGCCCACACACTGGGTGGGAAGGTGCAGGACCACACACCCGAACCGGTCCGTGAGAACGCCGGCCGAGCCGTGGAAGCCGCGCGGAACAGGCCGGGCGTCCTGCTCGCCGTCGGTACGGCGGCCCTTGTCGTCCTGCTCGTCGCCCGGCGCCGGGGGAGGCACTGATGAAGACCGTCGAGATCATGTACAAGCCGGTCGGACTCGCGCTGGGACTGACCGGTGGTCTGCTGGCCGGCGCGGTCTTCAGGCAGGTGTGGAAGGTGGTCGGCGGCCAGGACGAGGCGCCCGAAGCCACCGACCAGGACCGGGGCTGGACCGAGATCCTGGTCGCCGCCGCACTCCAGGGAGCGGTCTTCTCCACGGTCAAGGCGGCGGTCGGGCGGGGCGGTGCCGTCACGGTGCACCGGCTGACCGGCACCTGGCCGGACTGACCGCCGCCGGCGGTCCGCCACGGCACTCCGCCTCCGCCCCGCGCCCGGCCCGGAACCCTCGCTCGCAACGCGGGATCCGGGCCGGGCGCCGCCGTGTCCGGGTCCCGGCCGGAACCGACCCGTGCCGCGCCGCCGGGGCCCCACCGGGGTATCCTGAGCCACAGTTGTCTGGCGGCAACGGTTTGGCCGGCGTGGGGGACGCCGGAGGGGGACGGTCCGCGGTGCGGGCCGTCGGGGCATGCCGTCTTCCGGCGGCTGCCGGGGAGCCTACTGAGGATTGGCCATGGCGGAGACGACGACAGCTGAGAACCCGCGTCCTGTGCAACGCACGCGCAGGACGGGCAAGGTGGGGGAGCCGGAGCTACGGCAGTTGCTGGCGGGGCTCACGGCGGTACGCGACGGGGACTTCGGTACGCGTCTGCCGGACGAGGCCGAGGGCCTGCTCGGCGAGATCGCCACCGTCTTCAACGGCATGGTCGACCAGCTCTCCCTGTTCACCTCCGAGGTGACCCGGGTCGCCCGCGAGGTCGGCACCGAGGGCACCCTGGGCGGTCAGGCCGACGTACCGGGCGTCTCGGGGACCTGGGCCGACCTGACCGACTCGGTCAACGCCATGGCGGGCAACCTGACCACACAGGTCCGCGACATCGCGCACGTGGCCACCGCGGTGGCCAGGGGCGACCTCTCGCAGAAGATCGACGTCGACGCCCGGGGCGAGATCCTCGAACTGAAGAAGACCATCAACACGATGGTCGACCAGCTGTCCGCGTTCGCCGACGAGGTGACCCGGGTCGCCCGCGAGGTCGGCACCGAGGGCAACCTCGGCGGCCAGGCGGACGTGAAGGGTGTGTCGGGCACCTGGCGCGATCTGACCGACTCCGTGAACTTCATGGCCGGCAACCTCACCGACCAGGTCCGCAACATCGCCCAGGTGACCACGGCCGTGGCCCAGGGCGACCTCTCGCAGAAGATCACGGTCACCGCCCGGGGCGAGATCCTGGAGCTCAAGGACACCATCAACACGATGGTCGACCAGCTCTCGTCCTTCGCGGACGAGGTGACCCGCATGGCCCGGGACGTCGGCACCGAGGGCATCCTCGGCGGCCAGGCGGACGTGAAGGGTGTGTCGGGCACCTGGCGTGACCTGACCGACTCCGTGAACTTCATGGCCGGCAACCTCACGGCACAGGTGCGGTCCATCGCCCAGGTGGCGACCGCCGTGGCCCAGGGCGACCTCTCCCAGAAGATCGCCGTCACGGCCCGGGGCGAGATCCTGGAGCTGAAGGAGACCATCAACACGATGGTCGACCAGTTGTCCGCGTTCGCCGACGAGGTGACCCGGGTCGCCCGCGAGGTCGGCACCGAGGGCAAGCTCGGCGGCCAGGCCACCGTCCGGGGTGCCTCCGGGACGTGGAAGGACCTCACCGACAACGTCAACGTGATGGCGTCCAACCTGACCGGACAGGTGCGGTCCATCGCCCAGGTGGCCACCGCGGTGGCCCGCGGCGACCTGTCGCGGAAGATCACCGTGGACGCCGAGGGCGAGATCGCAGCCCTGGCCGAGGTCATCAACACCATGGTGGACACCCTCTCCGCCTTCGCGGACGAGGTGACCCGGGTCGCCCGCGAGGTCGGCACCGAGGGCCGCCTCGGCGGACAGGCCCGGGTACCGAACGTCGCGGGTACCTGGAAGGACCTCACCGACAACGTCAACTCGATGGCGAACAACCTGACCGGACAGGTCCGCAACATCGCCCTCGTCACCACCGCCGTCGCCAACGGCGACCTCTCCAAGAAGATCGACGTCGACGCGCGCGGCGAGATCCTGGAGCTGAAGACGACCATCAACACGATGGTCGACCAGCTGTCCTCCTTCGCCGCGGAGGTGACCCGCGTCGCCCGCGAGGTCGGCAGCGAGGGCCGGCTCGGCGGACAGGCCGAGGTCGAGGGCGTGTCGGGCACCTGGAAGCGGCTCACCGAGAACGTCAACGAACTCGCCGGGAACCTCACCCGTCAGGTGCGGGCCATCGCCGAGGTCGCCAGCGCGGTGGCCGAGGGCGATCTGACCCGGTCGATCACCGTCGACGCGTCCGGCGAGGTAGCCGAGCTGAAGGACAACATCAACTCGATGGTCGGATCGCTGCGCGAGACGACCCGGGCCAACCAGGAACAGGACTGGCTGAAGTCCAACCTCGCCCGGGTCTCCGGGCTGATGCAGGGCCACCGCGACCTGGAGCTCGTCGGCGCACTGGTCATGGAGGAGCTCACCCCGCTGGTCGCCGCCCAGTACGGCGCGTTCTACCTCGCCGAGGAGACACCCGAGGGCACCGAGCTGCGCATCGTGGGCTCCTACGGCCGCCCGGCCGGCGGCAACGGCCACGACCGTTTCAAGATGGGGGAGTCGCTCGTCGGCCAGGCCGCCCGCAGCCGCCGCACCATCGCGGCCGACGGCGTACCCGGTGACTACATCAGCATCTCCTCGGGTCTCGGCCCGATGACCCCGGGCAGCCTGATCGTGCTGCCCGTCGTCGTCGACGACCAGGTGCTCGGCGTCATCGAGCTCGCTTCGTTCACCGCCTTCACCCCCATCCACCGCGACTTCCTCGAACAGCTCATGGAGATGGTGGGCGTCAACGTCAACACCATCGTCGCCAACGCCCGCACCGACGAACTCCTCGGCGAGTCGCAGCGCCTCACCGGTGAACTCCAGTCCCGCTCGGAGGAACTCCAGGTGCAGCAGGACGAGCTGCAGCGGTCCAACGCGGAGCTGGAGGAGAAGGCGGCCCTGCTGGCGGCCCAGAACAGCGACATCGAGGCGAAGAACCTGGAGATCGAGCAGGCACGCCAGGAGCTGGAGGAGCGCGCCCAGCAGCTCTCGCTGGCCTCGACCTACAAGTCGGAGTTCCTGGCCAACATGAGCCACGAACTGCGTACCCCGCTCAACAGCCTCCTCATCCTGGCCCAGTTGCTCGCCCAGAACCCGACCCGCAACCTCACCGTCAAGCAGGTCGAGTACGCCGGCATCATCCACTCCGCGGGCAGCGACCTGCTCCAGCTGATCAACGACATCCTCGACCTGTCGAAGGTCGAGGCCGGGAAGATGGACCTCAACCCGGAACGCTTCACGCTGCGCCAGCTCCTCGACTACGTCGAGGCCACGTTCCGGCCGATGACCACGCAGAAGAGCCTCACCTTCACCATCAGCACCGCTCCCGGCGTGCCGGTCGACCTGCTGACCGACGACTCGCGGCTGCGCCAGGTCCTGCGGAACCTGATCTCCAACGCGGTCAAGTTCACCGAGCGCGGCAGCGTCGAGCTGCGCATCGAACCGGCGGCCGACCACGAGCTCCCCGACTCCGTGCACCGCGGCGGCGGCGTCGTGGCCTTCCGGGTGAAGGACACCGGGATCGGGATCGCCGAACAGCAGCTGGAGACGATCTTCGGTGCGTTCCAGCAGGCGGACGGCACGACCAGCCGCAAGTACGGGGGCACCGGCCTGGGCCTGTCCATCAGCCGGGAGATCGCGCATCTCCTCGGCGGCGCCCTGACCGCCCGGAGCACGCCCGGCCGGGGCAGCACGTTCACCCTGTACCTGCCCGTCGCCCGGGCGGACTTCCAGGACCAGGCCGCTCCGTCGCCCGAGGTCTCCGCCGCGGACTCCCCGGCCGCCGCCGAGCCCTCCGACACCCGCCGGCCGAGCGGTCCGGCGGACCCGGAGCCGCGCAAACCGCGCCGGCTGCTGGTGATCGAGGAGCGTCCGCGCGGGCTGCTCTCCCTCGTCGCCGAGAGCGCGGTCGCCGAACTCACCGGCAGCCACGACCGCGAGGACATCGAGGTGATCACCGCGGTCGGCCCGCAGGACGCCGCGAGCGCGCTGGCCGCCGCACCGTTCCACTGCGTGGTCCTCGAACTCGACATGACCGACGACGGGGCGGCACGCTTCCTGGACGCCATGGACGGCGACCGCGCACTGAAGACCGTTCCCGTGCTCGCCCACAACAACCGCCGTATGGACGCCGCGCACGAGCAGGCGCTGCAGTCCCGGGGCCGTGTCCGCCCGCTGGAGCTCCTCTCCAGCCTGGACGAACTGCGCGAACGCATCGCGCTGCACCTGTCGGCCGAGCAGCCCGGAGCCGTGGTGCCCCTGGTGCGCGGCGAGGAGATCCACCCGCAGGCCCCGCCGGCGATAGACGACAGCCTGCACGGCCGCACGGTGCTCGTCGTCGACGACGACGCCCGCAACCTCTACGCGCTCAGCGGCATCCTGGAGCTCCACGGCATCAACGTCCTGCACGCGGAGAACGGCATCGAGGGGATCGAGGCGCTCCGGGAGCACCCCGGCATCGACCTGATCCTGATGGACGTGATGATGCCGGAGATGGACGGATACACCGCGACGATGAAGATCCGCGAGGTGCCCGCCCACGCCACCCTGCCCATCGTCAGCGTCACCGCCAAGGCGATGCCCGGTGACCGGGAGAAGAGCCTCGCGGCCGGAGCCAGCGACTACGTCACCAAGCCGCTGGACGCCGACGACCTGATCGCCTGCGTACGCCGGTGGCTGGGCCGGCGGTCCGACGAAGCGCCGGTGGTGTCGTGACCCGCGAAGCCATCGGCGAGGGCACCACCGGACTGCCCCGCCCGGCCGGCCCCGCCGAGCCGGAGCTCGAAACGGGCGGATCCCCGTCCACATCAGGCGTCGGGCGGCTGGCCGCCACGGTGAAGCGGCTGCGGGCCGAGGTCAGGGCCGCACAGGCCGAGGCCGACGGGCGCGCCCTGGTCGAGCTGGCCAAGGGCGTCATGATCGAGCGGCTGCGCTGCGGACCGGCCCAGGCCGCCCGCCAGCTCACCGAACTCGCGGCCCGGGCCCAGCTGTCGCCGCTCGAACTCGCCGCGGACATCGTCAACCAGGCCGCCCGTGACCAGGTCGCCCAGGTGGCGGACGACTTCGTACGGCAGGCGAACGCCGCCCCCGGCGACGAGGGCGGGAGCGGCGACAGCTCCGTCGCCGTACGCCTGCGTACCGCCGAGTGCGCCGCGCTCGCCGCGAGCGACACCCAGGCCGTCGCCGAATCCCTGCTGGAACACGCGCTCGCGCCGCTCGGTGCCACGGCCGTCGCCGTCTGGGCGGCCGGGACGGACGCCTCCCTCGCCCTGTGCGGACACGCCGGATTCAGCGCCGACGAGGCGGACCGCTGGCGCTACGTCCCGCCCGGCGTGGCGACCGTGGCCCGGCACGCGCTCAGCGATCTGCGCATGGTCCGGATCGCCTCCCTCGCCGAGGCCGGCATCCCCTCCGTCGGGCACCGGCAGACCCCGGACGGCGGCCGGATCGCGCTGCCCGCCGGCACCGGCGGGAGGATGTACGGCGTCCTGGAGATCTGCTGGCCGCAGCGGCTGCCCGAGCAGCCGTCGGCCGTACTCCGCCAGATCGAGGCGCTGGCCGAGCTGTGCGCCCACACCCTCGAAAGCCTCCCGGCCGCCGACGCGCGGCACCCGGGCGGCGGGGAGGCGGCGGACCTCGCGGAGCTGGTGGACCTGTCCGAGGGGCTGTACGACCCGGCCCTCGTGCTCACACCGCACCTCGACGCCGAGGGCACCCTCGTCGACTTCCGGATCCGGCACGCCAACAGCCACTTCCTGGACCCGGCCGGGCGGCCGCGCGGTGCCGTCAGCGGCGCCCTGCTGCTGGAGGCCTACCCGATGGCCGCCGGCGACAGCGAACTCTTCGAGAAGACCGAACGCGTCTACGCCACCGGGGAGCCCTTCCGTGCCCGGCGGATGACCCTGACCGCCCTCGTGGACGAGGTGCCCCTCTCGTCCGTCGCCGACCTCAGCATCACCCGCCACCACGGCAGCGTGCTGCTGATCTGGCGCATCGAGGACGAGACGGCCCGGCTCGCCAGCCTGCTCCAGCACGCGCAGCGCCTCGGCCGCATCGGCGGGTTCGAGGAGAACCTCGTCACCGGCGGGATCACCTGGAACGGGCCGCTCTTCTCCCTGTACGGGCGGGCCGCCACCGAGCCGCCGGTCTCCCTCCAGGACCTCACCGGCCACGCCCACCCGGACGACGCCGTGGCCATCGGCCGCTTCCTGCGTGCCGTGCTCCACCACCGCCAGCCCGCCTCGACCGCCTTCCGGCTGATGCGTCCCGACGGAGTGACCCGCCACATCCGGGTCATCGCCGAACCGGTGCTGGACGCGGACGACCGGCTGCTCGCCGTCCGCGGCGCCTACCAGGACATCTCCTCGCAGCACTGGACCGAGGTCGCCCTGGCCGCCACCCGCGACCAGCTCGCGCACTCGGAGCAGGAGTCCGCCGAACGCAACCGGCTGACCCTCCAGCTCCAGCACGCCATCATGCCGCCGACCCAGGCCCCGCTCGACGCGCCCGGTCTGGACGTCGCCGTCCGCTACCGGCCGGCGGAGTCGGAGGCCCAGGTCGGCGGCGACTGGTACGACGCCGTCGTACTGCCCTCCAAGCAGATCCTGCTGTGTGTCGGTGACATCGCGGGCCACGGCATCAAGGCGGCCACGGGCATGGTCGTGCTGCGCAACGCCATGCGCGGCCTCGCCATCACCGGCGCCGGCCCCGGCCAGCTGCTGTCCTGGCTGAACATCGTCGCCCACCACCTCACCGAACAGGTCACCGCGACGGCGGTCTGCGGCCTGTTCGACCCGGAGACCCGCGTCCTGCGCTGGGCCAGGGCGGGGCACCTTCCGCCGGTCCTGGTGCGGGGCGAGGAGGCCACCACGCTGCCGCTGCTCCAGGGACTGCTGCTCGGCGCCCTCGCCGAGGCCGACTACCAGGAGGAGGAGATCCAGCTCGAGGCGTCCGACACCCTGCTGATGTACACCGACGGGCTCATCGAGCGCAGGGACACCAGCGTCCAGGACTCCCTCACCCAGCTCCTCGCCACCGCGGGCGCACCGGCCCCCACCCTCGAACGGCGACTGGACCGGCTGCTCACCCACAGCGAGTCGGACACGGACGACGACACCTGCATCATCGGTATCAGGGTCGGCTGAGCACCACCCGCGCCTTAACCTCTCTCTGATTTGCCTAAAGCCTTTAGGTAAATGCACACTGGAGCCCGTCGAACGAGGGAGAGACCGTGGCGCGGGCAGGGCTGACCACCGAACGTGTGGTCCGAGCGGGTGCGGAGCTGGCCGACGAGGCCGGCTTCGACCAGGTGACCGTCTCGGCGGTGGCGCGGCACTTCGGCGTCAAGGTGGCGAGTCTGTACTCCCACGTCAAGAGCTCCCACGACCTCAGGACGGGCATCGCCCTGCTGGCGCTGGAGGAGCTCGCCGACCGGGGCGACGACGCGCTGGCCGGGCGCGCGGGCAAGGACGCCCTGTCCGCCCTCGGCAACGTCTACCGCGACTACGCCCGCGAGCACCCCGGCCGCTACGCGGCGGCCCAGTTGCGGCTCGACCCGTCGACGGCCGCCGCCAGCGCCGGAGTCCGGCACGCCCGGATGACACGGGCGATCCTTCGGGGCTACGACCTGACGGAGCCGGACCAGACCCACGCCGTCCGGCTGCTGGGCAGCGTCTTCCACGGCTACGTCACCCTGGAGCTGGGCGGCGGCTTCGACCACAGCGCCCCCGACAGCCAGGAGACCTGGAACCGGATCCTGGACTCCCTCGACGCGCTGCTGCGGAACTGGCCCGCGAACTGACCGAGGCCGCGACCCGCCCCCGGTCGGCCGAGCCCGGAGCCGGCCCCACGTACCCACTCCGAACGACAGGTTGAGGCATGCGTACCGAACACAGCTGGATCACCACCCCCGTCACGGCGTCCCTCCTGCGCGGCGTCGTCGACGTGGAGCACACCGAGCACGGGCTGCTGCCGCACCGGCTGCCGGCCTGGGCCCGCGCCCAGTGCGCCGACCCGCAGCTGGCCATGGCCGAGTCCCAGCCCGCGGGTGTACGGCTCGCCTTCCGTACCCGGGCCACCGTCGTCGAGCTGGACACCCTGCCCACCAAGCGGGCGTACGTGGGCGCACCGCCCCGGCCCGACGGCGTCTACGAACTGCTCGTCGACGGCCGCCCGGCCGGCCGGGCCACCGTGACCGGCGGCAACACCCTGACCGTCGACATGACCACCGGGACCACCGAGTGGGCGCCCGGCCCGCCCGGCACCCTCCGCTTCGCCGGGCTGTCGGACCGTCCCAAGGACATCGAGATCTGGCTGCCGCACAACGAGACCACGGAGCTGGTCGCCCTGCGGACCGACGCCTCTGTCGAACCCGCCGCCGACCCGGGCCGCAAGGTGTGGCTGCACCACGGCAGTTCGATCAGCCACGGCTCCGACGCGGCCGGTCCCACCAGCACCTGGCCGGCCCTGGCCGCGTCCCTCGGCGGTGTGGAACTGATCAACCTGGGTCTGGGCGGCGGTGCCCTGCTCGACCCGTTCACCGCCCGCACCCTGCGCGACACCCCGGCCGACCTGATCAGCGTGAAGCTGGGCATCAACGTGGTCAACGCCGACCTGATGCGGCTGCGGGCCTTCGGCCCCGCCGTCCACGGCTTCCTCGACACCATCCGTGAAGGGCACCCCACCGCCCCCCTCCTGGTGGTCTCGCCCCTGCTCTGCCCCATCCACGAGGACACCCCCGGCCCGAGCGGTCCGGACTTCAGCGACGTGGCCGAGGGACGGCTCCGGTTCCGCGCCATGGGCGACCCCGCGGAGCGGGCGGCCGGAAAGCTGACGCTCACCGTCATCCGGGACGAACTGGCCGCCCTCGTCCAGCGGCGTGCCGTCGACGACCCGAACCTGTACCACCTCGACGGCCGCGAGCTGTACGGCGAGGCGGACTACGCCGAACTGCCGCTCCCCGACGAGCTCCACCCGGACGCCGCCGCCCACCGCCGTATCGGTGAACGCTTCGCCGAACTGGCTTTCGCCCGCGGTGCCTTCGCCGGCGCCCGGGAGGCGGTCTGACACGGTGACGCCGAGGCGTACGCGGGCGGTCCGGCCCTGGTCGGAGCGCCCGGGGGAGGGCGGGGGCCCGTGCTCCGGGTGCGGCGTTTGTGTCATATGCGGCCGGGTACAGGTGTTCTCTGCATTCAGAGCACCACCCGTCGAGGAGTGACCCATGGCTGCCCCGCCCTCCCGTCGCCGGCCCCCGGCCACCACCCCCGGCCGCCCCCGGTGAGGCTGTGGCCGGACCGCCTGGCCTGGGTGGTGCGCAAGCCCGACCGCTATCTGGTGGTGCAGTCGCTCAAGGCCGCGGCTGCCGCGGCCCTGGCGTGGGCGGTGACGGGCTGGTGGCTGGCGGCGCCCATGGCCCTGATGGCGCCGTGGGCGGCTGTCGCCCTGGTGCAGGGGACCGTCTACCGGTCGATGCGCACCGGCGTCGAGCTGCTGTCGATGATCGCGTCGGGGACCCTGCTCGCCGCCGGGTCGGCCGCCCTCACCGGGAACACGATGACGGCCATGCTCATCGCGCTGCCGGTGGCCGTCCTCCTCGGTAACTGGGCGCCCGTCGGCGAACAGGGGCTGTACGCTCCCACCACCGCGCTGTTCGTCCTGGCCTACGGGTCGTACTCGCCCATCGCCGTCGGACACCGCCTCCTGGAGACGCTCGTGGGGGCCGCGGTCGGCGTCACCGTGAACGCGCTCGTCCTGCCGCCGGTCCACTCGCTCCAGGTCACCCGGCTGGCGTGCTCGCTGCCCGGTGACTGCGCCCGCCTCCTGCGCCGCATGGGGGAGGGCGTGGGCGACGACTACTCGCAGGCGCGTGCGGCGGAGTGGTACGAGGCCGCGGGCGGGCTGTACAGAGCGCTGTCGGAGCTGCGTACCGCGCGGGCCTGGTCCTCCGAGAGCGCCCGCTTCAACCCGGGGCACCGCCTGCGCCGCCGGGTCCCGGCCGCCCCGTCGGACGACTGGGACACCGTGTGGACCCAGGTCAGCGACCGGCTCCTGACACTCTCGCTCGCCCTGAGCGAAGCGGCGTCCGACTGGCGGCGGCTGCCGAGGCCGCCCGGGGAGGCACTCGCCGAGCTGGGCGTCCTGCTCGTCGCCGCGGCGGAGGTCTGCCTGGTCGACCAGCAGGCCATGGAGCACGGGTACGACGACGAGCTGACGGCCCGCCGCCACGAGCACCTGGGGCGGGCCCGGGAGGCACACGTCCGGATGAAGGGCCGCCAGCCGGACACCGACCCGGACGCCCGGGCCTCCGTGGGCAGCCTGGTGGCCGCCTCCCAGGCCCTGCTCGACGATCTGACCCCGTCCGACGACCGGTCGGGCGCGGACCCCCGGCATACCTGACCGCGCGTTGGCGCGCCGACGCCTGCTGCCCGGTAATGGGGGTAGCCGGGGCCGTGGGCGCCGGTCCACCGTCCCGGCGACGCATCCGGCACAGGGAGGAACGATGACCGAGGAGATCCGACCGGTGGCGCCCGTCGCACTGGTGACAGGCGCCGATTCCGGCATCGGCCGCGCCGTGGCCGTGAGACTGGCGCAGCAGGGCATGGACATCGGCGTCACCTGGCACCGCGACCGCGAGGGCGCCGAAGCCACGGTCCGTGAGGTCCGGGACGCCGGCCGCCGTACAGCGTCGGCACGGCTGGACCTCACCGATCCGCCCGGCGCCGCCGGCGCGGTGGACACCCTCGCCGAGGAACTGGGCCGGGTGGACGTCCTGGTGAACTGCGCCGGCACGGGAACGGCGACCCGGTTCCTCGACCTCGACCACGCGACGGTCCGGCAGGTGCTCGACGTCGATCTGGTGGGGCCGTTCCTCTGCTCGCAGCGCGCGGCGCGCCGCATGATCGCCCAGGGCGGCGGAGGGCGCATCGTCAACGTCACCTCGGTGCACGAGCACCAGCCGAGGGTCGGCGCCGCGCCGTACTGCGCCGCGAAGGGCGGTCTGGGCATGCTGACCCAGGTCATGGCCCTGGAGCTGTCCGAATACGGGATCACGGTGAACTCCGTGGCGCCCGGGGAGATCGCCACCCCGATGACCGGGCAGGAGGACGCCGACGTGTACAGCACCGAGCGGCCCGGCATCCCGCTCGGCCGGCCCGGCGACGCCCGTGAGGTGGCCGCCGTCGTGGCCTTCCTGGCGGGGCCCGAGGCGTCGTACACGACCGGGGCGTCCTGGGCCGTGGACGGCGGGATGCTCCGCATGGGCCCGCAGGCCGGGTCGCACCTGACGTCCCACGACTGGCGCCGGCCCTGAACCCGGGGCCGGCCGCCGACGACAACCGATGAGGAGCAGACCGATGGCATCACGCAAGCACACCGGACGCCGCGAGGACGAGACCGGGCTGGAGGAGGTCACGGAGGAGGCCGAGCGCGCCGCCCGCCGCCCCGTCCCGTCGACGGCCGGCGAGGAGGAGCCGCTGGAAGGGGACGCGATCAGCCCCAGTCCCCGGGCCCAGGAGGACACCGCGAGGGACGACGACTGAGCCGGAGGCCAGGGCCGCCCCGTCGCGGGCCCCGGTGGCTCAGGGGTGGTCGGGCGCCTGCTCCGGCGGGCGCCCGCCGCCCTTGCCGCCCCGGTCGCTCCCGTGGGCACGGCCACCCTTCCCCTGCCAGGACTTCGGCTCCGCCGCCTTGTGGGCTCCGCTCTCCTGGGGCGTCGCGCCACCCTTTCCGCTGCGTCGTAGCTCGGGCTGTTGCGGATTGGACATATCGTCTCCTTCCAGGGCGTTAACGGATAAAGCTTCGTACCTCTTGCGTACCCTGCCGTGGGACCGCGACACCTGCGCGCGGCCCTTCGGCGTGACCGATCGGCGGAAAGAAGGACCGCACATGCCCATCGCGACCTACAGCCTCGTCGCCCTCGACTGCCCCGATCCCCAGGCACTGGCCGGTTTCTACCGGTCGGTGCTGGGCGGCGAGGTCAGCAACACATCGGACCGCTGGTACGAACTCCGGGTGCCCGGTGGAGCCCGCATCGCCTTCCAGGAAGCGCCGGACCACCGGCCGCCCGCGTGGCCGCAAGGCGATCACGACTCCCAGCAGGCCCACCTGGACTTCGACGTGACCGACATCGACCGGGCCCAGGAGGAGGTCCTGGCCCTCGGGGCGACGCCGCTGGACCTCGACGACCGCGGCGGCGAGCGGGGCTTCCGGGTGTACGCGGACCCGGCCGGCCATCCGTTCTGCCTCTGCCGGCAGTAGCGCGTCCGGCCCCGTGGCCGCCCGCATCCCGGCCGCTCAGCCGAGGAAGCGGGCGGCCACGCGCAGGTCGGACACCAGGCCGTCGAACGCCTCGTCCCGGTCCCGGGCCCGGAGCACCGCCGAGGGGTGCACCGTGGCGAGAAACCGGCGGCCCCCGGGACGCTCTTCCCCCGCGGTGAGGGGAAGGTCCTCATCCGGCGGAAGCGAGAGCAGCGCCCCACGGGACTCGGACACCTTGAACGCGTTGCCCAGCACGGACTTGCCGGCCGTCGCCCCGAGTGCCACCACCAGCTCCGGATCCACCCGGCGCAGCTCCGCGGCCAGCCACGGGCGGCAGGCCGCGAGCTCGCGGAGGTCCGGCGCCTTGTGGATCCGGCGTCTGCGGCCCTCCGCGACGGGCGCGAACTTGAAGTGCTTGACCGCGTTGGTCAGGTAGACGTCCCGGTCGTCGACGCCGGCCGCGGCCAGCGCCCTGCGCAGCAGCCCTCCGGCCGGCCCGACGAACGGCTCGCCCGACCGGTCCTCCTGGTCACCGGGCTGTTCCCCGACCAGCAGCGCGCGGGCCGGAACCGGCCCCGTGCCGAACACGGTCTGTGTGGCGTCCGCGTACAACGGGCAGCCGTGGCAGCCGGCCGCAGCCCGGCGCAGCGCCGCGATCCCGCCACGGACGGGGAGATACGCCTGAGCCCCCTCGTACGCCTTCGCCGCGCTCATCCCCGCCTCCTCGCGACGGTGCGGCGCCAGGTCATCCCAGCCGCTTCCCGGCCAGCGGCTCGGTGTCCTCGCCCTCGCCCCGGCGCACGCCCCGCAGGAAGGCGGTGAGCGCCTCGGCCGCCGTGTGGACCGGCTCCCAGCCGAGCTCCTCGCGGGCCCTGGCCGAGTCGAGGACCGGCAGCCGCAGGACGGCGTCGAACAGGTGCGGAGAGGCCGGTACGGCGTGGGCGCGCCAGGCGGCGGACAGAGCCGTACGCACCACGGCCCGGGGCACGCGGACGATGCGGGCGCCGAGCAGGTCGGCCAGCTCCCGGGCGTCGGTCACCGTGTCCGTCGCCAGGTTGAAGGGACCCCGGACATCCCTGAGCACCGCGAGCCGGTACGCCTCGGCCGCGTCGTCGGTGTGCAGCACCTGGAACCGGAGCCCCTCCAGGTCCGGTACGAAGGGCAGCAGATCGGGCCTCAGCAGGTTCCCGGGGACGTACCGGCCGGCGAAGATCCGGCGCTGCTCGGGTGCCGCCGTCTCCTTGAACAGGAAGCCGGGCCTCAGCCGCACCACCCGGATCTGCGGATGCCGCAGCTCGAAGCTGTCGAGCACCCGCTCCAGGTACGCCTTCTCACGGCAGTACGCCGCGTCCGGCCAGCCGTGGGTCGGCCATCCCTCGTCGACCCCCGGCTCCGTCTTGGGGCCCGGGGAGTACGCGCCGACGGACGAGGCGTGGACGAGCGCCGGAACGCCCGCGGCGGCCACCGCCTCGAAGAGGCGCAGGGAGCCGAGCACGTTGCTCCGCCAGGTGACCACCGGATCGTGGGTGGGCTGGAAGCGCCACGCGAGATGCACGACCGCGTCGGCACCGGAGAGCAGCGTCGCGAGCCGGTCCTCACAGTCCGGCCGCGACAGGTCCACGGTGTCCCATTCCACCCCCTCGATCCGCAGATCGGGGCGCCTGCGCGCCAGCCCCAGGACGGAGCCGACCTCGGGGTCCCGGGCCAGCGCGCGGACCACGCTCGTCCCCACGTTGCCGGTGGCCCCCGTGACCACGATGCGTTTGCCGGGAGTCGGGTGCACAGTCATGTGTCCTCGCTCGCTTCCTTCGCGGAGATCTTGCGCCTGTCCCTCAACTATTGCCCCGTACGGGCCGGTCTGCCCGGCCGTCCCGCGCCGGCGGCCCGGGGCACCGCGGGGTGAGGGCGAGAGTGGCCATGTCGTCGTCGCGCGGGCCGCCCGTCCAGCGGTGCACGGCGTCCTCCAGGGCGGCGAGCACCGTGTCGGGGGTGACGGGTTCCCCTGCCGCGAGGCGCGGGTCGCTCCCGGGGTCGTAGAACACGCCGTCCGGGGTGCGCGCCTCCGTGACGCCGTCGGTGACGAACAGCACGACGTCACCGGGGGAGAGGGGGACGACGTCCGGCCGCGCCCGGACGTCGCTGAGGTGCCCCATGCCCAGCGGCAGGTCAGGGGTGGTCGGGGGCAGCGCGGTGATGCGGCCGTCGCGGATCAGATAGGGCTCCGGGTGGCCCCGGTTGACGACCCGCAGGCCGCGGCAGCCGTGGTCGATCTCGGCGAGGAGCGCCGTGGTGAACTCCTCGGTGCGCCGGTCGTCGTCGTGCTGGACGCTCTCGCGTTCGAGGGAGTCCTCCAGACGGGCCGCGAGCTCGCCGATGTCGGGGACGTAGTGGGCCGCCTCGCGGAACGCGCCGATCAGCGTGGCGGTGGTGGAGACGGCCTCGACCCCCTTACCCCGGACGTCACCGATCAGGACCCGTACGCCGTACGGCGTGTCCTGGATGGCGTAGGCGTCGCCTCCGATCCTCGCCTCCGCGTCGGCCGCCTCGTAGCGGGCCGCCACCCGCACCGGTCCGATCTCCCTGGGCGGGGCCGGCAGCACCGCGCGCTGCATGGCCGCGGCCACCGACCGAGCGGCGGCGACGCGCCGGTCGCGGTGTTCCAGCATCAGGTTCACGTCGACGCCGAGCGCGACGGCCAGGACGACGTTGACGACCTCCGTCCAGCCGAGGGCGTCGGCCAGCCGCCCCGAGTCCCACTCCAGCAGGACGGTCAGGACCAGGGCGAGCACCCCGGTGCCCATGGCGCCCCGGAGGCTCAGCATCGTGCCGGCCAGCACACACGCCGCCGCGACCAGCGGCGCGGCCGTGTAGACGGCCGGGGTCGTCACGTCGATGCACGCCGCGACGGCGATCAGCGCGGGCGGGGCCCACCGCCAGGACGGACGGCGAGCGGTCAGACGATCCATCCCTCAGCCCTCACACAGCTTCTGCGGGTCGGCCACTTGGGCGTACCGGTGACCGGGCGCCCCGGGCCGCCACCTCCGCGGACGGCCGCCGGACCGGGTGCGGATCCGGTGCCCGGGGTGCCCGCTTCGCCCGTGACCGGCGGCCGGAGGGTCAGCGCTCCACCACGTGGCGCTTGTTGGGGACGCAGTGCGTCATGGTGAGCCCGGTGACGTCCCGGGGCGGGTTGCCGCCGAGACGCGCGAGCCGCTTCTTCTCCTCGTCGCTGAGGTTCTGCGTGGCCAGCGGCGGGAGGTGGGCGACGTCGGAGGCGCTGATGCCGATGCCCTCGCCGACCCGCAGCCCCAGGTCGTTGTCGGCCATCAGGCAGTGCCAGACCATCCGCTCCTGGACCGGGCGCGCGCACTGGGCGAACAGGTCGGTGAAGTTCTTGACCAGGTCGTCCTGCTCCCACTTCTCCATCAGCTGGAAGCGCTGGCCCGCCTGGAGGTAGTCGTTGGTGCGGGGGATCCGGGCCCGGGTGAGCCGGCCCTCGATCACCGGGCCCTGCTCGTCGTGGGTGGGGTAGGTGTACTCCCTCAGCCCGCCCGTGATCGACGGCTCGTAGTTGACCTCAGGGTTCTCGCCGCCGTGACCGTTGTCGTAGGCCATCTGTCCGTCGCGCTGGTTGGTGGCGACATGGGCGTGCTTGGCCTGGTTGACCGGCAGCTGCAGGTAGTTCGGACCGACCCGGTAGCGCTGTGTGTCGCTGTAGGAGAACGTCCGGCCGACCAGCATCTTGTCGTCCGAGAAGTCCAGCCCGTCCACGAGGACACCCGTGCCGAAGGACGCCTGCTCGTTCTCGGCGAAGTAGTTGTCCGGGACCCGGTCGAGGACCATGCGCCCCACCGGCTTCGGCGGGAAGTCCTGCTCGGGCCAGGTCTTGGTGTCGTCCAGCGGATCGAAGTCCAGCTCGGGGTGGTCGTCGTCGGACATCATCTGCACGACGAGTTCCCACTCGGGGTGGTCACCGCGTCCGATGGCCTCGTACAGGTCCTTGGTGGCATGTCCCAGATCGCCGGCCTGGACGTTGGCCGCGTCCTCCTCGGTCATGCTGCTGACCCCCTGCTTGGGCAGCCAGTGGTACTTGACCAGGACGGTGTCGCCCTCCGCGTTCACCCACTTGTAGGTGTTGACGCCGAAGCCCTGCATATGGCGGTAGTCGGCCGGGATGCCCCGGGGGCTGAAGAGGTTCACCAGCATGTGCATGCTCTCCGGGGTCTGCGACATGAAGTCGAAGATCCGGGCCGGCTTCTGCTCGTGGCTCACCGGGTCGGGCTTGAGCGCGTGGATCACGTCGGGGAACTTGATGGCGTCGCGGATGAAGAAGACGCCCAGGTTGTTGCCGACCAGGTCCCAGTTGCCCTCCTCGGTGTAGAACTTCACGGCGAAGCCCCGGGGGTCCCGGGCCGCCTCGGAGGAGTCCCGGCCGCCGATCACGGTGGAGAAGCGAACGGCGACGTCCGTCCGCCTGCCCGCCTCCTGGAACAGCCCGGCCCGGGTGTACCGGCCGATCGGTTCGTCGCCCCACTTGCCGTAGGCCTCGAAGTAGCCGTACGTGGTGACGCCGCGCGCGTGGACGACGCGCTCCGGGATCCGCTCCCGGTCGAAGTGGCTGATCTTCTCCAGGAACTGGTAGTTCTCCAGAGTCGCGGGGCCCCGCGCGCCGACCGTGCGCTGGTTCTGGTTGTCGTAGACGGGATGGCCCTGCCGGTTGGTGAGGTGCGGCCGGTCGTCGTGCCCGTCGGCACCCTTGTTCGCGGTCTCGGTCACAGGTAGCGCTCCTTCACTGCGCGGGATTGGCCACCCCACCGTTCCCCGCGGCGGCGCACCCGTTGCACGGGCCGACCCGATTTCCGCCGTCCGCCGCGCCACGACGACCCTTGTGGCCCCCGCCGTCCCGCCCCCGGTCCTCGGACGCCCCGGGATCATCCGGCGAGGAGGATGTCGGCCGCGGCGGTACGGGCGTAGAGCACCGAACGGCCCGCCCGGTGGGCACTGACCAGGCCCGCGTCACGCAACGCGGTGAGGCACTGGGACACCCCTGCCCGTGAGAGCCCGGTGCGGCGAGCCAGTTCGGTGGTGGAGGCGGGCGTCTCCAGTTCGGCCAGCAACCTGGACCGCGAGCGGCCCAGGACGGCGGCGAGGGCCGCGGACCTGGTGTTCGGCCGGGGATCCCACAGCGTGCCGATGCCGCGCGCCGGATAGGCCAGCTGCGGTGGATCGGGCGGCGTCACCCGGGTGAAGGGCACCGGGCCGGTGAAGGCGGACGGGATCAGCACCAGACCCGGGCCCGCCGTGCCCCGGGACAGCGAACCGCGGCGACGGGCCAGCCTGAGCGCGTCACCGGCCCAGGTCACCGAGGGGTGCAGGTCGTCGAAGAGGTGGCCGGGGCCCCGCTCGGCCACCCTGCGGGACCGGTGGAAGACATCGGCGTCCAGGACGCCCCGGACCCGCACCCAGTACGGGGCGAGCGCCAGCTCCCAATACGCCTCGATCTCCTCCGTGACCCGGATCAGGCGCGCCTCCGGCTCGGCGTACAGGGCCCGCGACCGCGGACCGAGACCGCCCTGCTCGTCCCCGAGGCGGTCCAGATCCTGGCGCACCCGGGCGGCGGGGGTGGCCCGGATCCTGGCCAGCTCCTCCGCCAGGGCGGGGGCCGGCGAGGTGGGCGCGGGGTTCAGGAAGTCGGGTACGTACCCCGCCGGCGGGACCAGTTCGGCGAGCCAGCCCCGGTCCAGGCCCGCGGCCGTCAGCCGGGGCCCCACCTGCTCGGTCCAGGACCGGTGGACGGGATCCGGGCGGCCGGAGCGCAGCAGCCGGCAGCTCGGCCCGACCTCCCACATCGGCGACACGGCGAACCGGACCTGCGCCAGATCCCTCGTCGAGAACACCAGCTCCGCCGTCACTGCCGCCCCGAGGATTCATACATGACCGAATCAGTGGCGGTCATCGTACTGCGCGGGGACGATCCCGGGCATGACTTCACAGACGATCACCGCCGCCGCCTCCGGCAGTCGGCTCCTCGGCGACCTGACGGTCAACCGGATCGGCTTCGGCGCGATGCGCCTGCCGCAGACCGGCGAGGCTCTGACGGCCGGTGCCGTACCGCGCGACCGGGACGCGGCGGCACGTGTGCTGCGCCGCGCGGTCGAGGTCGGTGTGAACCACATCGACACCGCCGCCTTCTACTTCTCGCCCCTGCGCTCCGCCAACGAACTGATCAACCGGGCGCTGGCCCCCTACCCGGACGACCTCGTCATCGCCACCAAGGTCGGCCCCGGCCGGGACCCCTCGGGCCGGTGGCTGCCCCACGCCACCCCCGAACAGCTGCGCGGCCAGGTCGAGGAGAACCTGCGCCAGCTCGGCCGCGACCACCTCGACGTGGTGAACCTGCGCATCGTGGGTACGGACCCGATCGCCGAGCGCTTCGGCGCACTGGCCGAGCTGCGCCGGGCCGGGCTCATCCGCCACCTGGGCCTCTCGAACATCACCCCGGACCACCTCGCCGAGGCCCAGGCCATCGCGCCGGTGGTCTGCGTGCAGAACATGTACGGCATCGGCGTGCGGCCCGAGCACGACGAGTTCGTGCGCGCCTGCGGTGAGCAGGGCATCGCGTTCGTGCCGTTCTACTCCATCGCCGGCACCGGCCGGCAGGCCGGCACGACGGGGACCGAGAGCGACGAACTGCTCGCCGTCGCGCGGGCGCACGGGGCGAGCGCCGCCCAGATACGCCTGGCCTGGACGCTGCACCGGGGACCCCATGTGCTGGCCATCCCGGGCACCGGCGACGTCCGGCACCTTGACGACAACGTGGCGGCGGGCGCACTGCGCCTCACCGACGGCGAACTGGCCGCCCTGGACCGCCTCCACCGGCGCGGGGCATGAGCGGACGGCGTCCGCCGCGACGGACGGCTGCCCCATGCCTGGCTGGGCCGTGTCGACCCGCGCTGGACCATCGGCACGGGCGGCGGCCGGTGACCGCCCGAGCCGCCGCACCTCACCCGCGGAGCCCCTGGGCCGTCAGCTCGGCGTGGACGGGCCGACCAGCTCGTCCAGGACGTCCTCCATCGTGACGAACCCGATCACCGTCCCCCGGTCGCCCGCGACCGCCGCCAGATGCGTGCCCGCGGACCGCATGGCGGTCATGGCGTCGTCCAGGGGCGTGTCGATCTCCACCCGGATGACCGGATGGAGATCGTCGGAGGGGAACGGCTCGCTGCGTTCCGCGACCCCGAGCGCGTCCTTGATGTGCAGGTACCCCAGGATCGCGTCACCGGGCCCGGTGACCGGCAGCCGGGAGAACCCGCTCTCGGCGGCGGCCCGTTCGAGCCGCCGGGGCGTGATGTCGTGCCCCACCGTGACCGTCCTGGCCAGCGGCACCATCACCTCGCCGACCGGCCGCGTCCCCAGTTCGAGCGCGTCCCGCAGCCGCTCGCCGTCGGCGGGGTCCAGCAGACCCGCCTCGCTGGAGTCCTTCACCAGCCGGACGAGTTCGTCGTCCGTGTAGACGGAGGAGACCTCGCCCTTCGGTTCCACCTTCACCAGCCGCAGGATCGCGTTGGCGAAGGCGTTGATCCCGAAGACGAACGGGCGCAGGGCGCGCGTCAGGGCGACCAGCGGCGGGCCCAGCAGCAGCGCCGTCGGTGCCGGCGCCGCCAGCGCGATGTTCTTGGGCACCATCTCCCCGACGAGCATGTGCAGATACGTCGCCGCCGTCAGCGCGATCACGAACGCGATCGGGTGGATCAGCCCCTGCGGCACCCCCACGGCCTCGAACGGCGGCTCCAGCAGATGGGCGAAGGCCGGCTCCGCGACCGCGCCGAGCACCAGCGAGGAGACCGTGATACCGAGCTGGGCCGTGGCCATCACCGCGGAGAGGTGTTCGAGTCCCCACAGGGTGGAGGTGGCCCGGGTGCCGCCCTTCAGCGCGGCCGGTTCGATCTGGCTGCGCCGTACGGAGATGAGGGCGAACTCGGCGCCCACGAAGAAGGCGTTGGTGAGCAGAGTCAGCGCGCCGATCAGCAGCTGGACGGTGGTCATCGCACTTCCTGGACGGTCTCGGGGACGGGGGCCGTGATCCGGACACGGTCGGCCCGGTGGTGCGCCACGTGCAGGACGGCGCACTGCCAGCCGGCGATCTCGACGCGGTCGGTGACGAGCGGGATGCGCTCCAGACGGGCCGCGACCAGTCCGGCCAGCGTCTCGTACGGTCCGTCAGGCGCGGCCAGTCCGATCTCCTCCAGCTGGTCGAGCCGGACGCCGCCGTCCGCCTCCCACACCGCGCGGCCGTCCGGCGACGGCTCCAGCGCCACGAGGTCGGGCCGCTCGTGCGGGTCGTGCTCGTCCCGTACCTCGCCGACGACCTCCTCCACGATGTCCTCCACCGTGGCGACGCCCGCCGTACCGCCGTACTCGTCGATCACCACGGCCATGGTGCGGCCGCGCCGCAGCCGTTGCAGCAGACGGTCCACGGGCAGCGAGTCGGGCACCAGCAGCGGCGGGGTGGCGAGGTCGGTCACCGGGGTGCGGGAGCGCGCCTGCTCGTCGAGCGCGAGCACGTCCCGTACGTGGACCGTGCCGATGACCTCGTCCAGGCTGTCGCGGTAGACGGGGAAACGGGACAGCCCCGTGGCCAGGGTGAGGTTGGCGGCGTCCTGGGCGGTGGCGCGGGCCTGGAGGGCCCGCACGTCCACCCGGGGCGTCATCACGTTCTCGGCGGTCAGCTCGCCCAGATGCAGCGTACGGACGAACAGCTCGGCCGAGTCCTGCTCCATGGCGCCCCGCAGCGCGGAGTGCCGGGCCAGCGCGACCAGCTCCTCGGGGCTCCGCGCCGAGGCGAGCTCCTCCTGCGGCTCCAGCCCGAAGCGCCGCACGATCCGGTTGGCGGTGTCGTTCAGATGCCGGATCAGCGGGGCGAAGAGCGCGGTGAACGCCCGCTGCGGTCCGGCCACCACCTTGGCCACGGCCAGCGGGCTGGAGATCGCCCAGTTCTTCGGGACCAGCTCACCGACGACCATCAGCACCACCGTGGCCACGATGACGCCGAGCAGCGTCGCCACGGTCGAGACGGCTCCCTCGGGCAGACCGGCGGCCTCCAGCGGCCCGCGCAGCAGCACGGCCAGGGACGGTTCGGCCAGCATCCCGATGACCAGCGAGGTGACCGTGATGCCCAGCTGGGCTCCGGAGAGCTGGAAGGTCAGGCGCCTGACCGCCCGCAGGGCGCCCTCCGCACCCCGTTCGCCCGCCTCGGCGGCGCGCTCCAGCTCACCGCGCTCGATGGTGGTCAGTGAGAACTCGGCCGCGACGAACACCGCGCACGCCAAGGTCAGGACGAGCGCGACGAGCAACAGGAGTACTTCCGTCACCGTGCCACCCCCGTCCCGGCGGTCGAGTGCGGGTGGGCCGTGACACGGCTGGTACTGACAGGTTCACCCATTGCGGGTGCTGCTCCTTCACGCTTCGTGGACAGGGCGGACCGCTGGGGCCCGGGACGGAAAGTGTCCCGGCTCAAGGGTAAAGGGTCCGTAAAGTGCCCACGTCGGAGCGGACGGGGAGCCGGTTACAGGGGGGTGGCGGCCTTCAGTACGAAGAACAGCGTGACCGCCGCGTTCGCCGAGGAGAGCGCGGAGACCGTCGTCCCGGCCGCGGCCCCCCAGGCGGCCAGACCCACGGCGGTGAAGGCGGGCGGCCACACCCGCGCGGCCGGCGCCGGCGCCAGCAGGGCGGCGACCCGCCGCGGCACCGGCCCCGGCGCCGCGAAGTGGGCGAGCGTCGCCGCGGGCGACCCCCGGGAGATCAGAGCCGCCTTGCCGATGGCGCGGGCCACCACCCGCCGGCTGCCGACCGCCGACGCCGCGTCCTCGTCCGCCCACCGCTCCGCGGTGTAAGCCACCGTCGTACGCAACGGCCGCAGGAACGGATTGGCCCGCGCCGCCAGCTGCACGGTGAGCAGGAAACGGTGGTGGAGACCGGCCAGGTGAGCGCGCTCGTGGGCGAACAGCGCCCGGCGCTCCGCCGGCTCCAGGCAGGCCAGCAGCGACGTCGAGGCGACGACGCGCCCTCGCCCCCCGGGCAGCGCGTAGGCGTACGGGGCGTCGTCGGGCAGCACCGCGACCGTGGTGGGGCGCAACCCGGCCAGCGCGCGCCCGGCGTCCCGCCGTACCCGGTGGTGGCGCCATGCCGCCCCGGAACACGCGGCGAGGACCGCGGCCAGCAGGGGGATCGCCGCGGTGCCCGCCACCTCGTCGTACGGCACCGCCTCGCGCACCTCGGGGTCCGACCACCCGTCGGGCAGCGGATTGCCCGGCAGCTGGGCCGTACCGACCACCACCAGCAGGGCCAGGCAGAGCGTGCTGCACAGCGCCAGCACCGCCGCGACCGCCGACAGCAGCCAGGTCGCGGTGCGCGGGTGCAGCCGGTGCTCCGCGAGCCGGGCCACCGGCCAGGCGCTCAGCGGCAGGACCAGCGGCAGGAAGACGAAGACGCCCATGGCCCTAGGCTTCCGGTTCGTCGGCCGCCTGGCCCAGCAGGTCTCTCAGCAGCCGCTCGTCGCCGGGTGTCAGCGCCGTCAGGAAGCTGGCGAGGACGGCCTCACGGTCGCTCTCGCCGTCCAGGACCCGGCGCATCCGCATCGCCGCCAGGCCCGCCTCGTCGGACCTCGGGGTCCACAGGAAGGAGCGGCCCTGCCGTCGCCGCTCCACCGCGCCCTTGGCCTGCAGCCGCGTCAGGATCGTCATCACGGTGGTGTAGGCCACGGCGCCCTCCAGCCGTTCCTGCACCCAGGCGGCCGTCGCCGGCTCACCGGCGCGGCAGAGGGTGGACAGGACCTGTGCCTCCAGCTCGCCCTGGGCGCGCCGCCGGGGCTGCCCGCCGCTGGTGTCCTCTGCCGCCACTTCCGGTTCCTCTTCCCGCCGCCGTGCCCCCGGGTCGCCGCGGGGCGGTTCATCGTACTGACCCGCCGCCCGCACGGCTCCCCGGGGAGGCCCGGTCCCGGTGTCACCAGGTGACGGGCAGTTCGTGCAGGCCGTAGATGACGGTGTCGTACTTGAACCGGGTGTCCTCCAGCGGGACGGCCGGGCGCAGCGTGGGGATGCGCCGGAAGAGGGTGGGATAGACCACCTGGAGTTCGAGCCGGGCCAGCGGCTGGCCGACGCAGTGGTGGGCGCCGGCGCCGAACGCCTGGTGGCGTCGGGCGTTGCGGGTGATGTCGAGGCGGTCGGGGTCCTCGAAGACCTGCGGGTCACGGTTGGCGAGCTCGCCGAGGAGGATCACGCCTTCGCCGGCCGCGATGGTCTGCCCGGCGATCTCTATGTCCTCCAGGGCGGTGCGGCGGCGGCCGAGATGGACGATGGAGAGGTAGCGCAGCAACTCCTCGACGGCGCCGACGACGACCTGCGGGTCCTCGGCGTCGCGGACGGCGGCGAGCTGGTCGGGGTGGTGGAGCAGCAGCAGGGTGCCCAGGCTGATCATGTTCGCGGTGGTCTCGTGGCCGCCGAGCAGCAGCAGGACGCCCATGGTGGCCGCTTCCCGGCGGGTCAGCTCGCCCGCCCGGACCTGCCCGCCCAGCGTGGACAGCAGGTCGTCGGCGGGTTCGGCGGTCTTCTGCGCGACCAGGTCGTCGAGGTACTCCGCCAGCGCCGTGTGGGCGGCGTGCCGCTCCTCACCGGTCGCGACCGCCGAGACCAGGGTGCCGCTGTTCCGCTGGAAGAACGCGTGGTCCTCGTAGGGCACCCCGAGCAGGTCGGAGATGACGAGCGAGGGCAGGGGGAGCGCCAGCGCCTGGACGAGGTCGGCGGGCTTCGGACCGGCCAGCATCCGGTCGATGAAGGTGTCCGTCATCCGCTGGACGGCCGGACGCAGGGCCTCGACGCGCTTGAGGGTGAAGGCACCGCTGACCATGCGGCGCAGGCGGGCGTGTTCGGGGTCGTCCATGCCGACGAAGCTGAGGTCCGTGGACCCGCCTCCCCGGTGGTGACGGGGATCGACGGGACTGGGGAAACCCGGGTTGGAGAAGTCGACGCTCAGCCGGGGGTCGGCGAGCAGCGCCCGCTGCTCGGCGTGCCCGGTCACCGCCCAGGGGGTGCTGTCGCCCCAGGAACGGACCCGGGTGACGGGACCCCGGTCGCTCAGCGCCCGCATCCCGGGCGACGGGTCGAACGGGCAGACGGGGGAGCGGGGCGCGGGAAAGGCGGGGATGTCCGGCGCCGCTTGGGGGTGGGTGGTCATGGGATGCCTCCGGGGGTGGGGTCGAGGAAACAAGGGGGCCCGGCGCCGGCCGGGCAGGCTCACCGGCCGGCCGGCTCCGGCGGGCGGGTGAAGCGGTCCGTCAGGACGGCCCGGTGCAGTCGGGTCTGCTTGGGCATGTTCCAGCCGAGCACGCCCGTGGGCCCTCCCGGGGCGTCGTACCGCACCACGAAACGCCCCTGGGCCGGATCGCCGTCCACCACCTCGGGGGAGGCGTCCGCCGTGGGCGTGCCGAGCACCTGGATCTTCACCTGGAACTGGTCGGTCCAGAAGGAGGGCACGGGCAGGTACGGCCGGTTCTCGCCGAGGATGTTCCCGGCGACGGCGAGGGCCTGCTCGGTGGCGTTGGCGCGGTTCTCCAGCCGCATCGCCCGTCCGACTCCCGCGTGATGCCAGCGCGCCACGTCCCCCGCCGCCCAGACGCCGTCCGCCGCGCGGCAGTACGCGTCGCAGACGACGCCGTCGTCCAGCTCCAGCCCGCTGCCCGCGAGCCAGTCGGTGGCGGGTGCGCAGCCGATCGCGGCCACCACCACGTCCGCCTCCAGCTCCTCGCCGCCCACGAGCCGCACGCCGGCGACCCGGCCCTCCCGTGACAGCAGCGACTCCACCAGGGTTCCTCCCCGCAGCACCACGCCGTTGCGGGTGTGCAGGGCGGCGAGGTGCCCGGCGGCGAACGGGCCGAGCTGGTCGGTCATCGGGGACGGCTGCGGGCCGACCACGCACACCTCCAGCCCCATCAGCCGTGCGGTGGCCGCGGCCTCCGCGCCCAGCACCCCGTCACCGACCACCACGAGGCGACGGGCGGCCACCAGATCGGCGCGCAGGGCCGCCGAGTCGTCGAGCGTACGCACGACGTGCACGCCGCGCAGTCCGCCCGGGCCGGGGAGCGGGCGGGCCCGTACGCCGGTGGCGACGACGACCGCGTCCGCCGTCAGTGTCCGACCGGACGCCGTCTCCACCCGACGCCGTGCCGCGTCCAGCGAGACGGCCGGATCTCCGAGGACGAACGTGGCGTCCAGCCCGTCGAGGGCGTCCTGCGGGCGCAGCCGCGCCTTGTCCGGCTCCCAGGCGCCGGAGAGCACCTGCTTGGACAACGGGGGCCGGTCGTAGGGCGGTCCGGACTCGGCGCCCAGCAGGGTGAGACGTCCTTGGTAGCCCTTCCGGCGCAGGGCCTCCGCCGTGCCGAGCCCGGCCGCGGAGGCTCCCACCACCAGGACGTGCCCGGGGGAGCTCACGCGTCCTCGTGGAGACGGATCGCGGCGGCGGGGCAGATGTCGGCGGACTCCCGCACGACGTCGTGCCGGCCTGCGGGCGGCTCGTCGTCCAGCAGGACCACGATGCCGTCCTCGTCGCGCTGGTCGAAGACCTCGGGGGCTATCAGCACACACTGACCGGCGGCGCAGCACTTCTCTTCGTCGACGGTGATCTTCACAGGGTCTCCTTGGTACGGGGGTGGGGGTGGGTGACCGGGGCGGTGAACAGGCCGACGAGCGCGTCCTCCAACTCGTCGGCGGTGTCCGACCAGGACGCGCGGGGCCGGGCGGTCCTGTCCGCCAGCCCCCGTTCCCGCTCGGCACAGGTGTGGGTGATCAGATGGCGGGCCATCTCGCCCCGCACGCGGCGGACGTGCGGCGGGAGATCCGCCAGGCGCTGCTTCAGACCGAGCATCACGGCGTGCAGACCGGGCCGGCCGAGGGCCTCCTCGGCGATCAGGTTCCGCGTCACCGGGTCGGTGAGGACCTGCACCGCGAACCGGGCCTGCCAGGACGGGACACCGAGGGCCGCCAGGTGCTCGGAGACCGGGCGTACCAGGCAGCGCACCCAGTCCCTGAGATCGGTGCTGCCGCCCACCTCGGCCACGTGGCGGGTGCGGAGCGCGTCGACCTGTTCGCCGTGCCGCACCATGATGGCGCGCACCAGGTCGAGCCGGGAGCCGAAGTGGTAGCTGACGGCGGTGACGTTGCCCTGGCCGGCGGCCTCGCTGATCTGCCGGTTGGAGATGGCGGACAGCCCCTGTTCCGCGTAGAGCCGTTCGGCCGCGGTCATGATCGCCTCACGGGTGGCGGCGGACCGTGCCACCCGGGCTCCGGTCGCACTCATCCGCTCACCGCCGGTACCCGCGCGGACATGTCGGTCATGGCTGCTCCAGTCGTGGGGGAGGGGGAACCGCCTGACCGGAGCCAACCCGACCGACCACACCTAAGTCAATCGACTGACTGAATTTGATCGCAGCCCGCACGGAGGCGCGGCGACGGGCCCGAGCACGCGCCAACCCCCGTGCGCACAAGGAGTGTTACCGAAAGCCGGGGCTCGCGGAAGCGCGCACACCGAGCTGCCGGTCCGGGCCCGGGGGGCACTGCCACGCGGACAATGGCGCAGTTTCGACGACGGGCACCACGGCCGAGGGCGCCGCCGGAGCCCCGCAGCAGCGGGCTCCGGCGGCGCCCTCGGCGCACGCCCCGGTTACTCGGCCGGAGGCAGCGGACGAACGGCGGGACCCTGGAGCACCTCACCGTCGACACCGAACCGCGAGCCGTGGCACGGGCACTCCCAGGAGGTCTCCGCCGGGTTGAAGGCGACCAGGCACCCCAGATGCGTGCACCGCGCCGACACGCTGTGCGTCCGGCCCTCCTCGTCACGGTAGACGGCCCGGTGCCGCCCTCCGTCCCGCACGAGGGCACCCGTACCGGGGGCGATCTCCTCGGCGGAGTCCACCCGCGTGCCCTTGAGGCGGTCGCCCACGAAGTGCCGGGCCACCTCCGCCTGTTGGGTCAGCAGCTTGGCGCCCTCGCGGACCGTGCTCCGTAGTCGGCGGGGGTCGTAGAGCCCCGCCCAGGAGGGGGTGTCCCCGGTGAGCGTCGCCGTCAGGAGCTGCCCCGCCAGCACGCCTCCGCTCATGCCCCAGCCGCCGAACCCCGTCGCGACGTACACATGGCGCGCGCCGGGGTGGAACGGGCCGATCAGTGGCACCCCGTCACTGACGTCGTTGTCCTGGGCCGCCCAGCGGTACGCCGTCGGACCGGCCGGGAAGTGCTCATGCATCCACGCGTCCAGCCGCCGGAACCGCTCACGGGCGTCCCCCGTACCGGGTGTGAAGTCCTCGCCCGTGACGATGAGCAGCCGCCGGTCCGCGTCGAGCGGCGCCGTACGCACCGAACGCTTGCCGCCCTCGTCGGTGATGTACATGTGCTCCGGCGCGGCCTCGGCCGCCAGTGGGGCCGCCACGACGAGTTCACGGCGCGGCGACATCCGGGCGAAGAGCAGAGCACGGTCGAACACGGGGACGTGCGTGGCGATCACCACGTCACGCGCCGACACCGTCAGCCCCGACTCCGTGGTCACCCGGCAGGGGCTGCCCTCGCTCAGACCGGTGACCCGGGTCCGTTCATGGATCACACCGCCCCGCGCACGGAGGTCGGACGCCAGTGCCAGCAGATACCGGCGCGGATGGAACTGCGCCTGACGCCTCACCCGGACCGCGGCCGCCACGGGGAAGGGGAGCTCCGTCTCCCGTACGCACGCGGCGTCGAGCCCGGCCTCGGCGGCCGCCTCGGCCTCCGCCTCGAACTCCGCACGGCGCCCCGGGTCCGTGGTGAAGGTGAACGCCGAGGCGCTCTCCAGGTCGCAGGCGATGCCGAGCTCCGCCACCACCGCGCCGACCCGCTCCACCGCCGCCTGCTGCGACAGCGCGTACCGCGCCGCGCCCTCGGGCCCCCGGGTGCGCCGGAGCCGGTCGTACACCAGGGAGTGCGCGGCGGTGAGTTTGGCCGTCGTGCAACCGGTCACCCCGGCCGCGACACGGTCCGCCTCCAGCACGACGACGCTGCGCCCCGCCCTGGTCAGTTCCCATGCGGTGCTCAGTCCCGCCACGCCGCCGCCGACGACCACGACGTCGGCCGCCCGGTCGGCGTCCAGGGCGGGGAAGGCGGGGTGTTCGGACGTCGCCATCCAGTAGGACTCGTCCGTTCCCGGCAGTTCGGTTCCGCGTGTCATGCGCACTCGTCTCTCAGGACGGCGGTGCGGGCACCGGGTGTTCGGTGAGGGCGCGCGCCGTGTGGAAGAGGTTGGAGGCCATCGCCCGGGCGGTGGAAGCCGCCCAGTCGTGGCCGCGATCGTCGTCGAGGTAGTCGGGGCCCGGCCCGGGGCCGAGGTGCCAGTACGTCCACGCCTGGCCCGGCACGGTGTACCCGATGTCCCCGAGTGCCCCGCAGATCTCGCTGATGACGTGGTGGGCGCCGTCCTCGTTGCCGGTGACGACCACACCCGCCACCCGGTTGTAGGCGACGGGCCGGTTCTCGTCGTCCGTCTCGCTGATCATCGCGTCCATGCGTTCCAGGACGCGCTGGGCCACGGAGGAGGGGCGGCCGACCCAGGTCGGGGAAGCCACCACGACGATGTCGGCCGACGACAGTTTCTCGCGCACCGACGGCCACTCGTCACCCCCGCCCATGTCGTTCTCGACGCCCGGCCGGATGTCCAGGTCGACGGCGCGCACGACGTCCACCGTCGCGCCGTGCCCCTGCAGAGCGGTGACGACCTGTCGGGCCAGGGCCTCCGTGTTCGAGGGCTGGGGGGACGGTTTGAGGGTGCAGTTGATCACCAGGGCGCGCATGACTCCCACTCTCGCGTCGGAGGGACGGGAACCGCGCCGACCCGCGCGGCCGTTCACCCGCTCGTAGGGGTACGGGGGCCGGACGGCCGACGGGTGCCGGATCCCGCGGCGGGATCAGCGGCCGACGGCCTTGCGCAGCTGGTCCTTGTTCATGGTCGAGCGGCCCTCGACGTTCTTCTTCTTCGCCTCTTCGTACAGCTGGTCCCGGGTCGGCCCCTTCGCCCCGCTGTGGGAGCGCTGTCCGCCGCGCTCGGAGGCGGACTTGGGATCACGGATCGACGTCTTGCTCGCCGTCTTCGACTCACCGGCCCGCGCACGCTCCTTGTTGACCGTGCGGGCCGCGATCTCCTCGGCCCGGCCCTCGGAGGCGCCGCGCTTCTCGGTGCTCTCCTTGATGTGCTCGTACTGGCGTTCCCGCTTGCGGTTGGATCCTGCCGGCATGACGCTCTCCTTGCTCTCGTCGGGCCCTGCGGCGGCACGGCTGTCCCTTGCGTGCCGTTGTGTACCCGGGTACCCCTACTTCACGCCCGAAACCCGGCGCCCGCGACACGGGGCGCCGATGCGGGTGAGCGGGGCGGGCGACCGCCCGGCGGACCGGCCCCGGTGCCCGCGGTGACGCACACTGAAGGTCATCCACCGCGCGGGACTCCCCCCATCCTCCGGTCCGAGGTGAACGACATGAGACACGTCATCCAGCAGGCGGCCGCCTGGCAGCGCTCCGGGATCCGCTTCGCCATGGCGACCGTGACGCGTACCTGGGGGTCGGCACCGCACGGCCCCGGCGCGTCCATGCTGGTGTCCGCGCAGGGGCGGGTCGCCGGGAGCGTGTCCGGGGGCTGTGTGGAGGCCGCGGTCTGCGCGATGGCCGAGGAGGTGCTGACGGATGCCACGCCGGCGGTGGGACGCTGGGGCGTGGACGACGGCGACGCCCTGGAGGCCGGACTGACCTGCGGCGGGACGATCGAGGTGCTGGTCCGCGAGATCACCCCCGCGGTGCCGCTCGACCGGATCGCGGCCGACCTGGAAGCCGGTGTCCCCGTCGCCCTGGTCACCTCCGTCGCCCGAGGGTCCGCCCTGGCCGTCGGGGAGGGCTCGGTCACCGGCACGCTCGGCGACCCGCGCGGGGACCGGGCGGCGGTGCTCGCGGCCGAAGGACTGCTGGGCCGTGGCGCCGGCGGGCTCGTGCGGGCCGGCAGCGGGGAGCCGGACTGCGCGCCGGAGGAGGACCTGCTGGTGCAGTCCTTCGCGGCCCGGCCGCGTCTGCTGGTCTTCGGCGCGACCGAGTTCGCCCGTCCGCTGGCCGGTATCGGCGCCGCCCTCGGCCACCGCGTCACGGTCTGCGACGCCAGGCCCGCCTTCGCACTGCCCGAACGCTTCCCGGGAGCCGACGAGGTCGTCACCGACCGGCCCGACCGATGGTTCCGCCACCATCAGGACCGGGTGGACGGGACGACAGCCGTCTGCGTCCTCACCCATGACGCCCGGTTCGACGTGCCCGTGCTCGCGCTCGCCCTGGGCAGCCGTGCCGGTTACGTGGGGGCCATGGGCAGCCGGCGCACACACGAGGACCGGCTCGTACGGCTCCGCGAGGCGGGCCTGGCCGACGCGGAACTCGCCCGGCTCCACTCGCCGATCGGGCTGGACCTCGGCGGGCGCGGGCCCGAGGAGACGGCCCTGTCGATCATGGCCGAGATCGTCGCCGTACGCCGGGGTGGCAGCGGACTGCCACTGACCGCCGGGAGCGGTCCCGTCCACGGCGTGTGACCGGGCCGCCCCTGGGAGAAATTGCGCGGCCGGCGCACGCCCCCGCCGGGATCAGCGGACCGGTCTCCGGCGGGCGCGCCCGGCCGCCACCAGCTCCGGGAGAGTCGCCAGCTTGACGCGGGGCCGCCCCTCCAGGCGCCCCCGGGCCAGCTCGGCCCGGTCGATCTCCGCGAGGCCGCGGGCGTCGACGAGGCGGCGGTTGCGGCGCCGCGCCAGACGCCGGAAGGCCTTCGGCCCGTGCTCCGGTTCGACGAGCCGGCCGGCGACGGCGTCGGCCAGCAGCGTGGTGACGGTGTCCTCGGCGCATGTCCGGTTCGCCCCGATGCCGCCGGACGGGCCGCGCTTGATCCAGCCCACCACGTACGTGCCCCGCTCGCCCGTCACCCGGCCGCCCTCGTGCGGGACCGTCCCGGTCGCCTCGTCGAAGGGCAGTCCGGCGACCGGCAGGCCTCGGTAGCCGACCGCCCGGAGCAGCAGGCCCGTAGGGATCTCCGCCCCGTCGCGACCACCCGTGACACGGACACCCCGCACCCGGTCCTCGCCCCGTGCCTCCACCGGCTCGGAGTGGAAGCGGAACACGATGCGCCGTCCCTCGGGCGGTGCGGCGGACCAGTCCACCGCCTCCCGCCGGATGCCCCGCAGCACCGCCGCCTTGTCCCCGGGCGCCGCGGCGTCGACGGCCGCGCCGGTCCGCGGATCGTGGTCGTCCAGTACCAGTCCGACGCCGGGCAGGTGTGTGAGGGCGAGCAGTTCGGACCGGGTGTACGCCGCCTCACCGGGCCCGCGCCGCCCGAGGACCACGACCTCGCGCACCGGGGAGGACCGCAGCGCCTCCAGCGCGTGGCCGGCGATGTCGCTGCCGGCCAGGGCGTCCGGGTCCGACACCAGGATGCGGGCCGCGTCGAGGGCGACGTTGCCGTTGCCGACGAGGACGACCCGCTCCGTCGAGAGGTCCACGGCGTCCGGCGCGACCTCCGGGTGGGCGTTGTACCAGGCGACGAACGTCCTGGCGGAGAGACTGCCCGCCAGGTCCTCGCCGGGGACCGAGAGCCTGCGGTCGGCGGCGGCACCGACCGCGTAGACGACCGCGTGGTGGTGTGCGGCCAACTCCTGGTGCGTGACGTCCCCGCCCACATCCAGGCCGAGGTGCATCCGCACCCGGGGGTGCGCGTGGAACCGCGCGAAGGCGTCCTGCGCCTTCTTCGTCGACGGATGGTCCGGCGCCACGCCGTACCGCACGAGCCCGCCCGCCACCGGCAGCCGGTCGATCAGCGTCACCTCGGCACCGGTGTGCAGCAGCAGGTCCTCGACGGCGTACATCCCCGCGGGGCCGGTGCCGACGACGGCGACCCGGATCGGTGCGAAGTCCGACGGCAGGCTGCGCCCGAAGACCGGCTCGCCCCATGCGTGGAAGTTGGGCCCGGCCACGGCCGGTTCGGCCTCCCGGCCCTCGTAGTAGGCCGCGTTGATCTGCTCGTACTCCCGCAGCGCGCCGGTCAGGCTCTCCACCGGGAAGATCGCGTCCACCGGGCAGGCGTCCGCGCAGGCGCCGCAGTCGATGCAGGACTTCGGGTCGATGTGCAGCATCTCCGTGCTGCCGAAGTCCCGTTCCTCGGGCGTGGGGTGGATGCAGTTGACGGGGCACACCGCGATGCAGGTGGCGTCGCTGCAACACGTCTGGGTGATGGCGTAGGTCATGTCGTCCGCTCAGATCAGATGGGCGCGCTTGTAGAAGACCAGGGCCGGCCGGGTCAGCAGGCGTGCGGAGGCCAGGAAGTCCATCAGGCCCGAGCAGCTCGACCGCATCATCGACTTGTGGTGCTCGTTGGCCTTCGCCTCCCTGACGGCACGCTTGCCGTCGAGCCCGGCGTTGGCGTACACGTCCTTGTTGACCATGCTCGTGACGATCACGTACGAGGCCACCGCGATCACGAAGGCGTGGATCCGGCGGCGCACCCGGCCCGCGCCGGCGAGGTGCTTGCGGGTCTCGGCGCGGGCGAACTTCATGTGCCGCGACTCCTCGACCACATGGATGTTGTTGATGGTCCGGACGAACGGGACGACCCGCTCGTCGCGCATCCAGTCCCGCTGCATGACGTCGAGGACCTCCTCGGCGACCAGGATCGCCGCGTACGCCGCCTCGCCGAAGGCGACCGTCTTGAACGCCCTGCCGAGCTCCACCGCGAGCCGGTGCGGCCGGTAGGCCGGGGCGCCCAGCTTCTGCGCGCCGCGGGCGAACATGATGGAGTGCCGGCACTCGTCGGCTATCTCGGTGAGCGCCCACTGGACGTCCGCGCTCGTCGGGTCCTTCGCGTAGACGTCCCGCAGCACCATCTGCTGGAGGATCATCTCGAACCAGATCCCGGTGCTGGCCACCGACGCGGCCTCCTGGCGGGTCAGTTCCTTGCGCTGGGCGTCGGTCATCTCGTGCCAGTACGCCGTGCCGTACAGGGTGCTCCACTCCGGGCTCGCGCCGTGGAAGTCCTTGTCCAGCGGGGTCTCCCAGTCGACCTCCGTCGCCGGGTCGTACGCCAGCATCGCGGCCGAATCGAGCAGGCGGCGGGCGACGTCGTGCTCCTGGGGCCGTTCCTCGGGCCCGGGTCGAACGGTGCTGCTTGCCATGGTGCGGCTCCTCGGTTCGCGCGTGCGGTTCCTTCGGGTTGTCGCGGCAGTACTGACGCGCCGTCAACACCCCTGTGTGCGGCGGCACATGGCGGCCGCCGGGGGAGAGCTGAGCGGGAGGGGGCGGAGGACGGGCGCGGGGGGCGGCTCCCGCACCGCCTGTTAGACGGAAGGTATAACAAGCGCACCCGACCGGCCTACCCCTGAGTAGGAAATCGGTCCGCTCCGGTGCGACATCTCCCCTTCGTCCGGGCACGGGACGGGCTTCGTCGGCGGGTCGCCGCACACCCGGAGGGGAGGTGTACGCGCCTACCGGTTCGTCATCTCGGACATCGTTCGCGATCTCAGCGCAAGTCATTGACGCCGGGATGGGGCGGGCCTACGGTCCCGTCCGAAGTCACGGTCGACTGTCGGTATATCGAACGATCGAGAGTCCGCCGCCCGCCGCCGTCCCTGCCCGAGAGCCGGATCCGCCGCCCGCCCACCTCTTCGAGACGAGCCGAGACGAGCCGCCATGCATCCACCTCACGTCAGTCGGCGCCGCGCCCTCGCGGGCGGCGCCGGAGCCCTGGTCGCCGCCGGAGCCCTGGGACCCCTGTCCGGTTGCGCCGCACCCGCCACCGCCGTCGGGCCGGGGCGGACAGCGCTGCGGTACTGGCACCTGTTCGGCGGCGGCGACGGCGTCACCATGCAGGCGATGCTGGCGGACTTCCGCGCCGCGCACCCCGGCATCGCCCTGGAGGCCGCCACCCTCCAGTGGGGCGCCCCGTACTACACCAAGCTCGGCATGGCCGGTGCCGGCGGCCGGGCTCCCGAGCTCGCGGTCCTGCACCTGGCCCGGCTCGCCGGCTTCGCCCCCGGCCGGCTCCTGGACCCCTTCGACCTCGGTCTGCTGGCCGAACACGGCATCCTGGAACAGGACTTCCCGCCGGAGATCTGGCGTCGCGGCCAGGCCGGCGGCAAGCAATACGCCGTACCGCTGGACACCCACCCCTTCGTCCTCTACTTCCAGACCGAGATCTGCGAGAAGGCCGGACTCGCCGCGGGCGGCCGGCTGAAGCCGATCAGCGGCGCCGAGCAGTTCGCCGACGCCCTGCGCGCCGCGAAGAAGGCCACCGGCCGGCCCGGCCTGGTCACCGAGACGCTCGGCCCCGACTGCATCACCCCCTGGCGGCTCTTCTCCACCTTCTACGCGCAGACCGGGGGCACGGTCCTGTCGGCCGACGGCAAGCACCTCGCGCTCGACGACACCAAGGCGCTGCGCGTACTGGAGTACCTGGCGAACCTGGTCGAGGAGGAACTGATGGTGCGCCGTGCGGACTACCCCGCCTGCGTCGGCATCTTCAACGAGGGCCGGACCGCCTTCCACCTCAACGGGGAGTGGGAGATCACCACCTACCGCGGCGCGGGCATCCCCTTCTCGATGACCCGGGTGCCCGCGCTCTTCGGCAGCGCCGCCGCACAGGCCGACTGCCACACCTTCGTCCTGCCGCACCAGGCCGACCGCGGCGGGGCCCCGAACGAGGCCGCGCACACCCTCGTCGCCTGGATGCTCCGCAACTCCGTCGCCTGGGCCGAGGGCGGCCACGTACCCGCCTACCGGCCGGTCCTCGACGACCCCGCCTACCTCGCCCTGAAGCCGCAGTCCGAGTACCGCGACGTGATCGACGACGTGGCCCTGGACGACCCCGCCTGGTTCGCCGGCTCCGCCTCCCGCCTCTGGATCGAACTCGGCGCCGTGTTCTCCGGCGTACTGACCGGGTCCCGCACCCCGCGCGGCGCCCTGAGCGAGGCCAAGGCCCGGCTGCACGGCCTCCTCGGCACCAGGAACCCCCTCCCGGGAGCCGCGTCATGACCTCCACCGCCGCCCCACCGCCCCCGGTGGCGAAACGGACCGGCACCGCACGACGGCCCGCGGCCCGCTCGGTGCGCCGCCCGTGGACCGAACACGGCCTGGTCTTCGTGGCCCCCTTCCTCGCCGTCTACGCCGTGTTCCTGATCTGGCCCCTGATATCCGGCGTCGGCATCAGCCTGACCAGCGAGAACATCACGGGCAGCGGAGGGGAGTTCGTCGGCCTCGACAACTACGCCGAGGCGATACGCGACGGGGAGGTGTGGTCCTCCCTGTGGAACACCGTCTGGTTCACCGTCCTGTCCACCGTCCCGCTCGTCCTGGTCGGCCTCGGGCTGGCGCTCCTCGCCCACCAGCTGCGCGTCGTGCAGTGGCTGTGGCGGCTCAGCTGGTTCGCCCCGTTCCTGCTGCCGTCCGGGGTGGTGTGCCTGCTCTTCGCCCAGATGGTCTTCCCGTCCGGTTTCGGCCTCGCCGACCAGCTGCTCGCCTCCGTCGGCCTGGAGCCGGGCATCGGATGGCTCAGCGACGAGCGCTACGCCATGCTCTCCGTCGTGGCGACCACCGTGTGGTGGACCGTCGGCTTCAACTTCCTGCTGTACCTCGCGGCCCTCCAGGCCGTCCCGGCCCACCTCTACGAAGCCGCCGAACTCGACGGCGCGGGCGCCTGGAAGCGGCTGGCCCACATCACCCTGCCGCTGCTGCGCCGCACCACCGTCCTGGTCGTCGTCCTCCAGGTGCTGGCCTCGCTCAAGATCTTCGACCAGGTGTACATCATGACCGGCGGCGGCCCGGACGACTCCACCCGGCCGATCCTGCAGTACGTCTACCAGCAGGGCTTCACCGGCTACCGCATCGGCTACGCCTCGGCCGTCTCCTACATCTTCTTCGCCCTGATCCTGCCCGTGTCCCTGGTGCGGCCGTTGTCGGCCCGGCGCCGAGCCGAGGAGGCCGCCAAGTGAGCACCACCGTCACCGCCCCCACACCCACCGAGACCGGTGGCGGGGGCCGCCGCCGGAGGTGGACCCCCGGCCGGATCGCCCTGCTGCTCGCCGCCCTCGTCCTCACCGCCGCATGGCTCCTGCCGCTCGCCTGGGCCGTCGCCACCTCGCTGAAACCCGAGAGCGAGACGACCGGGACCCCGCTCGCCTGGATCGGCTCACGCGTCACGTTCGACGCCTACACCAAGGTCTGGGAGTCCGGAGAGCTGACGCGCTGGTTCCTGAACTCCGCGTACATCTCGCTCATGACGACCGCGCTGACCGTGCTGACGTGCGCGATGGCCGCCTACGGCTTCACCCGCACCCACTTCCGGGGCCGACGGCTGCTCCACGGGCTGGTACTGGCCGGGATCATGGTGCCCCCGCAGGTGCTCATCGCCCCGCTCTTCCGCGAGATGGTCCAGCTCGGCCTCGTCGACACCTACTGGGGCGTGATCCTCCCGCAGGTCGCCGTGCCGGCCATGGTGTTCATCCTGGTCAAGTTCTTCGACGGCGTGCCCAGGGAGCTGGAGGAGGCGGCGTTCGTCGACGGGGCCGGCCGCTGGCGGGTGTTCTGGACGATCGTGGTGCCGCTGTCACGGCCGGTGCTCGCGGCGGTGGCGATCTTCACCTTCATCTCCACCTGGAACAACTTCCTGTGGCCGTTCCTGGTGACCACCGACCCGAACGGGATGACCCTGCCCGTCGGCCTCGTCAACGTCCAGTCGTCCTTCGGCGTGCGCTACGCGCAGATCATGGCCTCGCTCGTGATCGCCGGACTGCCGCTGCTGGTCGTCTTCGCGCTCTTCCAGCGGCAGATCGTCCGGGGCATCGCCCACACCGGCCTCGCCGGCCAGTGACCCTGTGCCGGGACCGGAGGGCGGCTCTGCCATGCTTTCGGGATGCCGCCCGAGCCCCGCGCCCCGCAGGACGTCACGCCCGACCCGCCCCAGCGGCCCGTACACCTCGGCCGCCCGGCGCGGTCCGCGGGCATCCCGACCCCGTGACGGACCGTGCCCGGCGTGTCACAGCGAGGGCCACGCGGGCCGTCCCGCACGGTTCGCCCGGCGTATGTCGAGGGTGTACAAAAGGGAGCATGGCCGCACGCTCCGGCCGCCCGCGTGCGTTTCTCCGGATGAGGACGCTCGCTGGTCAGGTCTTCCTCCTGCAGGTGGCGATCGTGGTGCTGCTCGTCACCGCCGCCGTGGCCGCGCTCGTACTCCAGTCCCGGGCCGACAGCGAGCGGGAGGCACGCAACCGGTCGGTCGCCGTGGCCGAGACCTTCGCGAACGCCCCCGGCATCCAAGCCGCCCTGGAGGGCCCCGACCCCACCGCGGTGCTCCAGCCGAAGGCCGAGGCGGCCCGGAAGGGCTCCGGCGTCGACTTCGTCGTCGTCCTCAGCCGTGACGCGATCCGCTTCACCCACCCGCTGCCCGACCGCATCGGGAAGAGGTTCGTCGGTGACGTGGGCCCCGCGCTCAGGGGCGAGGTCGTCACCGAGCGGATCAACGGCACCATCGGCCCCCTCGTCCAGGCCGTGGTCCCCGTCTTCGGTTCGGACGGCAAGGTCATCGGCCTGGTCTCCGCAGGCATCACCATCTCCCGGGTCAGCGGGGTCGTCGAGGAGCAGTACGTCCTGCTGTTCGGGTCCGCCGCGGGCATCCTGCTCCTCACCACCGCCGGAACGGCCCTGGTCAGCAGGCGGCTGCGGCGCCAGACCCACGGCCTCGGCCCCGCCGAGATGACCCGGATGTACGAACATCACGACGCCGTCCTGCACTCCGTGCGGGAGGGCGTGCTCATCGTCGGCGGCGACGGGCGGCTGCTGCTGGCCAACGACGAGGCGCGGCGGCTCCTCGGCCTCCCGGCGGACGTGGAGGGCCGCGCCGTCACCGACCTGGGCCTCGACCCCGCCACCACGCGGCTGCTCGCCTCAGGACGGGTGGCGACCGACGAGGTCCACTCGGTGGGGGACCGGCTGCTGGCCGTCAGCCAGCGGACCACGGACCGTGACGGAGGCCCGCCCGGCAGCGTCACGACCCTGCGCGACACCACCGAGCTCCAGGCCCTCTCGGGCAAGGCCGACGTGGCGCGGCAGCGGCTCAAACTGCTCTACGACGCGGGCACGGAGATCGGCACCGTGCTCGACGTCGTACGCACGTGCGAGGAGCTGGCGGACTTCGCGACGACCCGGTTCGCCGACTACGCCACCGTCGACGTCTCCGAGAACGTCCTGCGCGGCGAGGAGCCGACGGTGGTCCAGGCCATCAACGAGATGCGGCGTACCGCCTTCAGCGGCGCGCGGCAGGACGCGCAGCTCTTCCCCCTCGGCTCGGTCCTGCGCTTCATGCCCGAGACGGTCACCGGCGCCGCGCTGCTGCGGGGCGAGGCGGTCCTCGACACCGACCTCGCCTCGATGCGCGGCTGGCAGAAGGTGAGCCCCGACCGGGCCGAGCGGCTGCTGGAGTACGGATTCCACTCGATGATCGCCGTTCCCCTGCGGGCCCGCGGACTCATCCTGGGCGTCGCCATGTTCTGGCGCGCGGAGAACCCCCAGCACTTCGAGGACGAGGACCTGTCCGTCGCCGAGGAACTCGTCGCCCGGGCCGCCGTCAGCATCGACAACGCCCGGCGCTACTCCCGCGAGCACGCCGTCGCGGTCACCCTCCAGCGCAGCCTGCTGCCGCGCGGCCTGCCCGAGCAGAGTGCCATCGACGCCGCCTACCGCTATCTGCCCGCCCAGGCGGGGCAGGGCGGTCTGGGCGGGGTCGGCGGCGACTGGTTCGACATCATCCCGCTCCCCGGCGCCCGGGTCGCGCTCGTCGTCGGCGACGTCGTGGGCCACGGTCTGCACGCGGCGGCCACCATGGGACGCCTGCGCACGGCGGTCCACAACTTCTCCAGCCTCGACCTGCCGCCCGACGAACTGCTGTGGCACCTGGACGAACTGGTGGCGCGCATCGACCAGGACGAGTCCACGGAGGACTCGGGGAACGCGGTCACCGGGGCCACCTGCCTCTACGCCATCTACGACCCGGCGTCCGGCCGCTGCACCATGGCACGGGCGGGCCACCTCCAGCCGGTGATCATCGGCCCCGACGGCACCGCCGCGTTCGCGACCGTGCCCGGCGGGCCGCCCCTGGGGCTCGGCGGCATGCCCTTCGAGACCCTGGACGTGCAGCTCGCCGAGGACAGCCGGCTGGTCCTCTACACCGACGGGCTCGTCGAGGACCGGAACCGGGACATCGACGAGGGGCTGGAACTCCTGCGCACCACCCTCGACGGACATCCCGGCCGGACCCCGGAGGAGACCTGCGAGGCGGTCATCGACGCCCTGGTGCCGGGACGGGCCCAGGACGACGTGGCACTGCTCATCGGCCGCACCCGCAGGCTCACCGCCGAGAACGTCGCCGAATGGGACGTGCCCTCCGACCCGGCGGCGGTCTCCGAGGTGCGGTCGGAGGTGTCCGGCACCCTCACCGCGTGGAACCTCGTCGAGGAGGCGTTCACGACCGAGCTGATCCTCAGCGAGCTGGTCACCAACTCCATCCGTTACGCCACCGGCCCCATCCGGGTGCGCCTGGTCCGTGACCGCGCCCTCATCTGCGAGGTGTCCGACCGCAGCAGCACCTCGCCGCACCTGCGCCAGGCGGCCACCACCGACGAGGGCGGCCGGGGGCTCTTCCTCGTCGCCCAGCTCGCCGAGCGCTGGGGCACCCGCTACACCGACGACGGCGGCAAGGTCATCTGGACCGAGCAGCCGCTGCCCGGCGACGACCTGTGAGCGACGGCGTCAGCCGCGTGTGCAGTGCAGGAACACCTGGGGCTCCGGTACCGCACCGGGACGGTCGGGCGTGAACACGGTGTGCCGCTCCCACTCCACCGTGAGCCCGGCCCCCGTCACGAGCTCCCCGAGCGCCTCGGGTCCGAAGCTGGTCACCCGCACCTCCTGGCCCATGAACTCGGCGGCCACGTCCTCCACGTCCAGCGGCACCGTCGCCAGCACCAGCCGGCCCCCGGGCCGCAGGGACGCGGCGAGCCGGCGCACCAGCCGGGTCTGGTCCGCGCGGGACATCTGCAACAGCGCGAAGTACACGCAGACCGCGTCGTAACCCGCCGGCTCCAACGGCAGAGCGCGGATGTCCGCGCAGCGGAAGTCGGCCTCCGGCACCCGTCGGGACGCGAGGTCCACCATCACCGGGGACACGTCGACCCCCAGCACCTCGTGCCCCGCGCCGGCCAGCGTCCCGGCGGTCGGGCGCCCCGTGCCGCTCCCGACGTCCAGGACCCGGCCGCGCGGGGCGAGTTCCTCCAGCAGACGGCCGAGTGATGCACGGTGCGCGGCCGAGCCGGCGAAGGCCTGCTCGTACGCGGCACCGATGGCGTCGAACGCGACGGCGGCGGGGGGCCGGGCGGCCTCGGTCATGTGCCTTCCTTCCGTCGGCCGGCGAACGGGAGCCGCCGGGCGGGCGAGTGGGCCGCCGGATCTCCGGCCGCCCGTCGCGGGGCCGCCCGGCAGAACAGGTTCCGCCCCGCCGACGGCCCGCGCGTCGCGGGGAACGGTACGCCACCGGGCCAGGCGCCGGGAGAGGCCCGACGAGCGGGAGCCGGTCCACCGCCGGGCGCGCCCCGACCTCGTTCTCGGCGGCCGGGTCCACGGCCGTCGTGAGGAAGCCGACGGCGCCATGCTCGACGCCACACGCGATCAGGTCCTGGACGCGATCGAGCGGATCGTCGGAGCCGAGTGCGAGGCGTTTCTGGCACCCCGGGAGCCCGAGTTCGAGCGGACGGCCTCCTTCCCGCCCGTCGTCAACGACGAGGAGCCGACCCGGCGCGTCGCGGACGCCTTCGGCGCGTACTTCGGCGACGACGCCCACACCGTCGAACCGCAGACCGCCAGCGAGGACCTGAGCGAGATCCCCCGGGCGTTCGGTGTGCCCTTCACCTCCTGGGCGATCGGCGGCATCGACCCCGAGCGCTACGCCGAGGCAGCCAGGAAGGGAACCGTCCCGCAGGACATCCCGGTCAACCACAGCGCCACGTTCGCCCCCCGTCGTCCAGCCGACCCTGGACACCGGCGTCAGTGCCATGGCGGTGGCCGCCCTCGCCTGGCTCGGCGGACTCGGCCTACGGGACGCGGGCCACCGCCACGTACATCCCGCTCTCCTCGGGCTCCGGGGCCGCCGTGCCGCGGAACCAGCGCGGTGCCGTCACGACACCCGGCTCCACGACCTCCAGCCCCTCGAAGAAGCGGGCGAACTCGGCGCGGGTGCGCAGCGCCAGCCGGATGCCGCCCTTGCCGTACTCCTCCGTCCCCTGCTCGCCCCGCTCCGGGTTCACGTCCGACGCGCCCTGGGACAGGGCCACCCAGCTGCCGGGCGCCAGCGTTGCGGTCAGGGTGCGCACGATGCCGTACGGGTCCTCGTCGTCGGGCAGGAAGTGCAGCAGCCCCAGGAGCGACAGGGCGACGGGGCGGCCGAAGTCCAGGGTCCGGCGGGCGGCCTCGATGATCGTGCCGGGCGCGCGCACATCGGCGTGGACGTAGTCGGTGGCTCCCTCCGGGCGGCTGACCAGCAGGGCCTCGGCGTGCCGCAGGACGATCGGGTCGTTGTCGCAGTAGACGACCCGTGACGCCGGGACGATCTCCTGGGCGATCTGGTGGAGGTTCGGGGCCGTCGGGATGCCCGTACCGATGTCGAGGAACTGGTCCACGCCCTCGCCCGCCAGCCACGCGGTCGCCCGGTTCATGAACGCCCGCTGCTGGAACGCCCCGGTCCTCGCCTCGGCCGGCAGGTGCTCGGCTACCGCCTGGTCCACCGGGTAGTTGTCCTTGCCGCCCAGGAGCGCGTCGTAGACACGGGCCGGATGCGGCTTGCCGGTGTCGATCGGCGGCTGAGGTATCCCGGTCTTCATTACCGAACTCCGTTGCGGAAGTGGCGAATCGAAGCGTTACGCCCGCGAAGTCTGCCACAGCGCGCGCTTCGGCAAGAGCGGACACCGGCCACCCTCGTGCCCGTACCGGGCGGGCACCCGTGACCGCGAACCGGGCACCGAACGGGCAGGATACCGGCCGGAACAGGCGGTGCCCATGGTGCCCCGTCCACCGGAAAGCCCGTTGACCAGCGAGGTCCCCTCGGGCGGAACGGGCACGAACGGGCACAGTCCGTGGAGCGAAGGAGGTGGTCGAACACCCGTTACTGCTTGTACAAACTATGCGAGGGCCCGAACGGACACCGGACCCTGGCGAATTCGCACCTAGCACAGGGATGGTGTCGTGGGCACCGAGGAACGCCGGCGGGGAATTCTCGAGACGGCCCGACGGGACGGTTCGGTCGACGTGAACAGGCTGGCCGACGAGTTCCAGGTGGCCAAGGAGACCATCAGGCGTGATCTGCACACCCTCGAGGAACACGGCCTCGTACGCCGTACCCACGGCGGTGCGTACCCCGTGGAGAGCGCGGGCTTCGAGACCACCCTCGCGATGCGCACCACACGCCACGTACCGCAGAAGTCCCGGATCGCGGCGGCCGCCGCGGACCTGCTCCAGGACGCCGAGACGGTCTTCGTCGACGAGGGCTACACCCCGCAGCTCATCGCCGAGGCCCTGCCCCGGGACCGGCCGCTGACCGTGGTCACCGCGTCCCTGGCCGTGGCGACGGTCCTCGCGGACGCGGAGAAGACCGCCGTGCTCCTGCTCGGCGGACGGGTGCGCAGCAGCACGATGGCGACGGTCGACCACTGGACCACCCGCATGCTCGCCGACTTCGTCATCGACCTGGCGTTCGTCGGCGCGAACGGCATCTCCCGGCGGTACGGGCTCACCACCCCGGACCCGGCCGTCAGCGAGGTCAAGGCGCAGGCCATGCGCAGCGCCCGCCGCCGCGTCTTCGCCGGCGTCCACACGAAGTTCGGAGCGGTGAGCTTCTGCCGCTTCGCCGGGGTCGGCGACTTCGAGGCCGTCGTCACCGACACCGGGCTGCCCGCGGCCGAGGCCCAGCGCTACTCCCTCCTCGGCCCCAACGTCATCCGCGTCTGAACCACGAAGGACCCGCCCCCGACCTCCGCCGAGGAGGCCGGGGGCAGCCCCGCCGTGCCCGGAACCCACCGGACACGCGCCACGGGCACCGAAGGACGAGCCGCTACGACCGATCAGGAGAATCCATGCCCCACCAGCAACGACGCCGTGGAACCCGCGTGCGTGCGGTCGCGGGCACAGCAGCGATGGCACTTCTGGCAGCCGGGTGCGCCGGAGCCGGCGGCACCTCCTTCGGAGGAGGTGACGCGCTGAACGTACTGATGGTGAACAACCCGCAGATGCTCCAGTTGCAGAAGCTCACCGCGGAGCACTTCACCCGGGAGACCGGCATCAAGGTGAACTTCACCGTGCTCCCGGAGAACGACGTCCGCGACAAGATCAGCCAGGACTTCTCCAACCAGGCGGGTCAGTACGACGTCGGCACCATCAGCAACTTCGAGGTGCCCTTCTTCGCGAAGAACGACTGGCTGCACGCGCTGGACGACTACGCCGAGCAGGACGCCGACTTCGACCAGGAGGACATCCTCAAGCCCCTGCGGGACGCGCTCACCGCCGAGGGCAAGCTCTACGCCGAGCCCTTCTACGGCGAGTCGTCGTTCCTCATGTACCGCAAGGACGTCTTCGACGCCAAGGGCCTCACCATGCCCGATCACCCCACCTGGCAGCAGGTGGCCGGTCTCGCGGCACAGGCCGACGGTGCCGAGCCCGGCATGAAGGGCATCTGCCTGCGCGGACTGCCGGGCTGGGGCGAACTCATGGCCCCGCTCACCACCGTCGTCAACACCATGGGCGGCACTTGGTTCACCAAGGACTGGGAAGCGCGGCTCACCGCACCGGAGTTCAAGGAGGCCACCCGGTTCTACGTCGACCTCGTGCGCAAGCACGGGGAGCGCGGCGCCTCCCAGTCCGGGTACGCCGAGTGCCTCAACAACATGACGCAGGGCAAGACCGCCATGTGGTACGACGCCACGGCGGGCGCCGGATCGCTGGAGGCCTCCGGCTCCCCGGTGAAGGGCAAGATCGGTTACGTGCCCGCGCCGGTCGAGAAGACCAAGAGCTCCGGCTGGCTCTACACCTGGGCCTGGGGCATCCAGAAGGCCTCCAGGAAGGCCGACGACGCCTGGACGTTCGTCTCCTGGGCGTCGAGCAAGGAGTACGAGGAGCTCGTCGGCGAGACCAGCGGCTGGTCCGACGTACCCGCCGGCAAACGCGCCTCCACCTACGACAACCCCGCCTATCGCGAGGAGGCGGGCGCCTTCGCCGACGTCACCGAACAGGCCATCGCCGGTGCCGACTCGCTGAACCCGGGCACCCAGCCGCGCCCCGTCGCGGGCATCCAGTTCGTCGGCATCCCCGAGTTCACCGATCTCGGCACCAAGGTCGCCCAGGAGATCAGCGCCGCCATCGCCGGCCGCCAGTCCGTCGACAAGGCGCTCGCCACCTCCCAGAAGCTGGCCGAGCAGGTCGCCAAGGAGTACCGATGACCACAGCAGTCGGCACCACACCCGTCTCCACGCCCCAGCCACCCGCACCCGCGCCCCGCAAGGGCGGAGGCAAGGCCTGGGCCACCCGGGCGCCGCTCCTGCCCGCCCTGGTCTTCCTGATCGTCGTCACCCAGCTGCCGTTCGTGGCGACCCTGGTGATCTCGCTCTTCGACTGGAACTCCCTCAACCCCGACAAGCGCAGCTTCAACGGGCTCGGCAACTACGCCTCCGTCTTCACCGACGCCGCGCTGCGCGACTCGGTCGTCACCACGGTGCTGCTCACCGCGGGCGTCGTCATCGCCACGGTGGTCCTGGGGCTCGCCCTGGCACTCCTCCTGGACCGGACGTTCTTCGGCCGGGGCATGGTCCGCACGCTCCTGATCACGCCGTTCCTGCTCGTCCCCGTCTCCGCCGCACTGCTGTGGAAGCACGCCCTCTACAACCCGGAGTACGGGCTCTTCAACGGCGCCCTGAGCTGGATCGGCGACCTCTTCGGGGACACCTCGCCCAGCCAGCCCGACTGGATAGCCGACATGCCGCTGCTCGCGGTCATCGCCGCACTGGTCTGGCAGTGGACGCCGTTCATGATGCTGATCCTGCTCGCCGGACTCCAGAGCCGGCCCGCCGAGGTGATCGAGGCCGCGCGCCTCGACGGGGCGAGCGCCTGGCAGACCTTCCGCTACCTGACCCTGCCCCACCTGCGCCGGTACCTCGAACTCGGCGTCCTGCTCGGGGCCGTCTACATCGTGCAGAACTTCGACGCGGTGTTCACCCTCACCGCGGGCGGGCTCGGCACCGCCAACCTTCCGTACACGATCTACCAGACCTTCTACCAAGCCCACGAATACGGACTGGCGTCCGCCGCGGGAGTCGTCGTCGTGATCGGCACGATCATCATCGCCACCTTCGCGCTCCGGGTCGTCTCGTCCCTCTTCAGTGAGGAGGCGAACCGCGCATGACCGCCACCACCGCTCCCGCGTCCTCCCCGGCCGTGCCCCGCGCCGCGCGCAGGGCCAAGCGGCGCTCCACCGCACTGGGCCTGCTCGCCTGGGCGGCCGGGCTCGCCTTCTGCCTGCCCGCGCTGTGGATGTTCCTGACCTCGCTGCACGCCGAGTCGGACGCCGCCACCAACCCGCCCTCCCTCTTCGCACCGCTCACCCTCGACGGCTACCGGGCCTTCTTCGGCGCCGACACCGGCGTGACCCCCTGGCCGCCCCTGCTCAACTCCCTGGGCGCGTCCTTCTTCTCCACGCTCCTGGTGCTCCTGCTGGCGCTCCCGGCGGCGTACGCCCTCTCCATCCGGCGCGTGCGCAAGTGGACCGACGTGCTGTTCTTCTTCCTCTCCACGAAGATGCTGCCCGTCGTCGCGGGGCTGCTGCCCATCTACCTCTTCGCCAAGAACACGGGGATGCTGGACAACATCTGGCTCCTGGTCCTGCTCTACACCTCGATGAACCTGCCGATCGCGGTCTGGATGCTCCAGTCCTTCCTCGCGGACGTGCCCGTCTCCGTCATCGAGGCCGCCCAGGTCGACGGGGCCCGGCTGCCGACCGTCCTGGCCCGGGTGGTCGCCCCGATGGCAGCCCCCGGCATCGCCGCCACCGCGCTGATCTGCTTCATCTTCAGCTGGAACGAACTTCTCTTCGCCCGGGTGCTCACCGGCGTCGTCGCCCAGACGGCACCCGTCTTCCTCACCGGATTCGTCACCAGTCAGGGGCTGTTCCTCGCCCAGCTGTGCGCCGCGTCCGTCGTCGTGTCCCTGCCGGTGCTCGCCGCCGGCTACGCCGCCCAGGACAAACTCGTCCAGGGCCTCTCTCTTGGAGCAGTGAAATAATGCGGGCAGCGATCGTCGAAGCCCCCGGCAAGGTCTCCGTCACCACCGTCGCGGACCCCACCCCCGGCCCCCGCGAGGTCGTGGTGTCCGTCGCCTCCTGCGGGCTGTGCGGTACCGATCTGCACATCCTGCAGGGTGAGTTCGCCCCCACCCTGCCCATCGTCCCGGGGCACGAGTTCGCCGGCGAGATCGTGGGCATCGGCCGTGACGTCACGGAGCTGGCCGTCGGCGACCGGGTCGCCGTCGATCCGTCCCTGCACTGCCACGAGTGCCGCTACTGCCGCATCGGGCGGGGCAACCTCTGCGAGCGCTGGGCCGCCATCGGCGTCACCGTCGCCGGCGGCGCCGCGGAGTTCGCCGTGGCGCCCGTCGCCAACTGCGTCAAACTGCCCGAGCACATCGACGTCAAGGACGCCGCGCTCATCGAGCCGCTGTCCTGCGCGGTGCGGGGCTACGACGTCCTCAGCAGCACCCTCGGCGCCGAGGTGCTGATCTACGGCTCCGGCACGATGGGCCTCATGATGCTGGAGCTCGCCAAGCGCACCGGCGCGGCCTCCGTGGACGTGCTGGACGTCAACCCCGACCGCCTCGGCACCGCGGGCCTCCTCGGCTGCTCCCGGTCGGCGGCGGGCGCCGAGGAGCTGGAGCAGCCCGGCGGCTGGGACGTCGTCATCGACGCGACCGGCAACGCGGCCGCCATCCAGGACGGCCTGGGCCGTGTCGCCAAGGGCGGCACCTTCCTCCAGTTCGGGGTCGCCGACTACGCGACGACCGCGGTCATCGAGCCGTACCGCATCTACAACCAGGAGATCACCATCACCGGCTCGATGGCGGTGCTGCACAGCTACGAACGCGCCGCCGCGCTCTTCGCCACCGGTGTGCTCGACCCGTCGGTGTTCATCAGCGACCGGCTGCCGCTGGAGCAGTACCCGCAGGCCATCGACCGCTTCAAGGCGGGCATCGGGCGCAAGATCGTGGTCCAGCCGTGACGGGCGGCTCCGGCTCGGTCCTCGTCGTGGGCGAGGCCCTCGTCGACCTCGTCCCGAAGGACGGGGACGGTGACGTACGGGCCGCCCAGTTCGGCGGCGCGCCGGCCAACGTCGCCGTCGCCCTGGCCCGGCTCGGCACGCCGACCGTGTTCGCGGGCGGCCTCGGCGGCGACGGCTTCGCCCGCAGCGTCCAGGCACGGCTGCTGGCGGCCGGGGTCGGCCTCGATCTCTGCGCGCGCTCGGACCTGCCCACCGCGCTGGCCGTCGCCGACCCGGGCGCCGACGGCACGGGATACCACTTCCACCTCCAGGACACGGCGACGTTCCGGCTGCCGGACCTCTCGGCGCACGCCGCCGGGTTCGGCGCCGTGTACGTCGGCGGGCTCGCCGCCGTGGTGGACCCCGCGGCGAAGGCCGTGCGGGCGACGGCGCTCGCCGCCGCCGAGCGGTCCCTCCTCGTGGTGGACCCCAACGTCCGCCTGGACCGCACCCTGGACCCGGAGCGGGGCCGGGCGGCGCTGCGGAGACTCTGCGGCCTCGCGCACGTCGTCAAGGCGAGCGACGAGGATCTGGAGCGGCTGTGGCCCGAGGCCGCACCGGAGGACACCTGCCGGTCGCTGGCGGACGGCGGGCGGCTGGTCGTCCTGACCAGAGGCGCCCGGGGAAGTACGGCCTGGACCGAGGGCGCCCCGCCGGTGTCCGTCCCGGCCGTCCCCGTCGAGGTCGTCAACACGATCGGCGCGGGCGACGCCTTCGTCGCGGGTCTGCTCAACGCCATGGCCGCCCGGGGCGCCTTCACCGCACGGCCGGCCCCCCAGGAGCTGCGAGCCATGCTGGCCTTCGCCTCCGAGGTCGCCGCGTCGGTGTGTGCCCACGCGGGCACCGAGCCCTCGGTACCCGTGCGCGGCTGACGCACGAGGCCCACCGGGCGAAGGGTGGACGTGCGCGCCGGAGCGCGGCTGCGCACCCTGTCTGTGCGACCCCGAGACCGGACGGCAGCCGCGCCCCCGACGGGCTGTCCCCGGTGGCGGCTCGCGCGGTGATGAGCGCGGTGGATGCCGTCGGCGGATACGTCGGCGGCGTCCACCTGCGCTCCGGGAGCCCGGGATCCTGCTGATGGCGGTGCCCGCCGGGCTGCCGGGCCGACTGACGCGCCCCTGGTGGCGTCAACCCGCTCCTTTCCGGTCGCGGAGGCCTACCGCTCCGGCCGGCCGGTGTACCTAGGTGACGCCGAGGAGGCCATGCGCCGCCGTGGTCACCGAGGAGCTGCTGCCCGCGTTCGGCGGCCGGCAGCTCGCCATCTGCCTCCAGCGCGAGCGGCGCCTCCACCTCGCCCGGGAGACCGAGTCCATGGAGAAGCCGGCCGGGGCCTGCCCGGGCACCCCCATGGACACCGGCGTGGGGGCCCGCGCCTTCCCGGCCTCGACCCCGGGCAGTTCGCCAGCTGCTGCCACGTGCTGCTCGACCCCGGCAGCGGGCGGAGTCGAGCTCGGCGTCGACCCGAAGGCGTCGTACCCGCCCACCGAGCTGTGCCTCGCCCCGGGGGACGTGCTCGCGCCGTTCACCGACGGTCTGGTGGAACAGGCCGGGGAGTACATCGACGAGGGCACCGAACGGCTGCGCACGACCTTGGCCGGGGTGGGCGGGACGCCGCTCGCCGAGGCGGTCGGCCGGGTCGTCGCACAGGTGGGCCAGGACGAGAACCGCCCCGACGACATCGCGCTGCTGCCGGCCGCACGCCCCGCCGTACCGGGCTGACGCGGACGTGGCGGCACACGGACGGTGTCCGGTCCCGAGTGCGTCCGAGACACGCTCGTGAGGCATTCTCTGCTGGTCGGGCAGCGGCCCGCCGCCGGTGCGCGTATATCGTCGTGCCTGCCTGTGACGGAGAAGGGTTCGCAACCAGATGGCAGACAACTCGGACCTGCTGGCTTTCGTACGCGCGCGCCTCGCCGACGAGGAGCGCGTGGCGCAGGAGGCCGGAGGGGACGGATGGCGGTGCCCCGCAGAGGTACCCGGCGAGGTGCACGACCGGACCGGAGGCATCGCCTTCGTCGTGCGGTCCCGCGGCTACGACCGCCACATCGCCCTCCAGGACCCGGCGCGCACACTCCAGCGCATCGAGACGAACCGGGTCCTGCTGGACGAGTACGAGGAGATCGCGTCCCTGGACACGGACCGGCCGCGGCAGGACTTCTCCTCGGGCCGGGCAGTGGGGCTGGGATTCGTCGTCCGGCAGATGGCCGCCGAGCACGCCGGCCACCCCGACTACCGGGTGAAGTGGCTGCCCCGGTTCTCCCACTGGGGCCCGTCCGGCGACCCGGAGGACTGACCACCGCGCCGCCGTCGGGCGCCGGATGAGTATCCGGCCGCGGGCAGGCTGAGTACGTCGACCGGTCCCGTGCGGACCGGCCGCTGGTCGAATGGGACGCATGGCCCGTGAAGCAGAGCGGCATCCCCGCGTCCAGAACCTCACCTCCGCCGGCACGGCGCTCGCCGTGACCCTGCTGCCGCTGGCCGTGGGCGTCCTGCTCGCCAGGGCGGTGCCGGTCGACCCGATGGCATCCGTGAACGCCCTGGTCACCGGAGGGGGGCAGCGTGCCCGGATCGCGCCCTCGCGCCTCGTCCTGCGGGCCCGCACGCGTGCGCTGCTCGCCCGCGGCGGGACCGCGGGGGTCCAGAAGGGCGCGGTCCCGTTCGTACGGCGGGTCCGTGTGGTCCGGCCGGGGGCGAGCAGCGGCGGCGGGGCCGCCACCTGAGAGCTCCCGCGCGCGGCGGCGGAGCCCCGCGGCAGCGCGGCGGGGAGCCGCGTCGGGCGGGGTCCGTGCACGGGGAAGCGGCCGGTGATGTCAGGATGGACCCATGACCATCAAGGCGTATTTCGACATCACCATCGACGACAAGCCCGCCGGGCGGATCGTGTTCAACCTGTTCGACGACGTAGCACCCAAGACCGCGGAGAACTTCCGCGCGCTGGCCACCGGTGAGAAGGGCTTCGGCTACGCCGGATCCCCGTTCCACCGTGTCATCCCGGACTTCATGCTCCAGGGCGGCGACTTCACCCGCGGCAACGGCACCGGCGGCAAGAGCATCTACGGTGAGAAGTTCGCCGACGAGAACTTCACGCTGAAGCACACCAAGCCCGGCCTGCTGTCGATGGCCAACGCGGGCCCGAACACCAACGGTTCGCAGTTCTTCATCACCACCGTCGCCACCCCGTGGCTGGACGGCAAGCACGTCGTCTTCGGTGAGGTCGCCGACGAGGACAGCCTGGCGCTCGTCCGCAAGATCGAGTCCTACGGCTCCCAGTCGGGCCAGACCAAGGCACCGATCGCCGTCTCCGCGTCCGGCGTTCTCTGAGCGATCCGCTCCGAGCGACCCGCGACACCCGCCGCGGGGCCCCCTTGCCGGGGCCCCGCGGCGTCGGCGTCCACGGGCTCCACGCGTGTGCTCCGCGCGGCCCGGGGCACGCGGACCGAGGGGCTTCGGAGCCTCGGCCCGCGCGACGACGGTGCGGCGGAGAGCGCGTCGGCCCCCGGACTGCCAGGGTGGAGGACGACACCCGCACCGTGGACGTGGGACGAAAGGACCGTCGTATGCGCATCGATCTGGCCGGCAGGACCGCGGTCGTCACCGGCTCATCCCAGGGCATCGGCCTCGCCGTCGCCACCGGGCTCGCCGAGGCGGGGGCCCGGGTCGTACTGACCGGGCGCGGCAGGGAGCGGCTGGACGCCGCGGCCGACGGGCTGCGCGGGAACGTGCCCGGCGCCGACGTCCTCGCGGTTGCCTGCGACCTGACCACGGAGCGTGGTGAGGAGCAGCTGTACGAGGCCGTTCCGGCCGTGGACGTCCTCGTCAACAACCTCGGCGTCTTCGCCTCCCGTCCGCCTCTGGAGATCACGGACGAGGAGTGGCGCACCTACTTCGAGACGAACGTGCTCAGCGCGGTCCGGCTGATCCGCCGCTACCTTCCCGGCATGACGGATCGCGGCTGGGGCCGGGTGCTGAACGTCGCGAGCGACTCCGCGATCGGGATCCCCGCCGAGATGATCCACTACGGGATGTCGAAGACGGCGCTGCTGGCCGTCTCGCGCGGCTTCGCCAAGGAGGCCGCGGGCACCGGGGTGACGGTGAACTCGGTGATCGCCGGACCCACCCACACCGGCGGCGTCGAGGACTTCGTCCGGGAGCTGGTCGGGGACGACCTGCCCTGGGACGAGGCCCAGCGCGAGTTCATGCGCCGCCACCGCCCGCAGTCCCTGGTGCAGCGGCTCATCGAGCCCGAGGAGATCGCGCACATGATCGTCTACCTCAGCTCGCCGCAGGCGTCCGCCACCACGGGGGCCGCGGTGCGCGTGGACGGCGGCTACATCGACTCGATCGTGCCCTGACCCGCCGGGCTGGCATGATCGGGGCATGGAAGACCGCATCATCGCCGCGTGTGACGGCGCATCCAAGGGAAATCCGGGACCGGCCGCCTGGGCGTGGGTCGTGGCCGACGCGCAGGGGCGCCCGCAGCGCTGGGAGGCGGGGCCGCTCGGCAGCGCCACCAACAACATCGCCGAACTCACCGCGCTGCGGGAACTGCTGGCGTCCACCGACCCGACGGTGCCGGTCGAGGTGCGCATGGACTCCCAGTACGCGATGAACGCCGTCACCAAGTGGCTGCCCGGCTGGAAGCGCAACGGGTGGAAGACGTCGGGCGGCAAGCCGGTGGCCAACCGGGAGCTGGTGGTCGAGATCGACGGCCTGCTCGACGGCCGAGGCGTCAGCTTCCGCTACGTGCCGGCGCACCAGGTCGACGGCGACCCGCTCAACGCGCTCGCCGACCAGGCCGCGAGCGAGGCGGCCGTCTCGCAGCAGGCGGCCGGGACGGCGTACGGCTCGCCGGAGCCGGTGCCGGCGCCCGCGCGGGCGACCAAAGGCCGCCCGGCGAAGAGCCGGGCAGCGACCGCTCCGGGAGCCTCCGGTGCGGGCAGGGCCGCGCGTGCCGGGGCGACGATCCGCGCGAAGTTCGCGGGCCGGTGCCACTGCGGGAAGCCGTACGCGGCCAAGGACATGATCGCGAAGAACCCCAACGGCTGGGGTCACCCCGAGTGCCGGACGGCGCCCGTCTGATCCGCCGGGCCGGCCTTCACAGGTCGGCCCAGACCAGCCGCCCGGACAGGCTGGTGCGCGTCCCCCAGCGGACCGCCAGGGCGTCCACCAGCATCAGGCCCCGGCCGTCCTCGGAGAGGGAGGCGAGGTCGAAGGCGTCCACGTCCGCGGGGACGTGCGCGCCGTCGGCGGACAGGCGCCCCGGTGCCTCGGGCGTCCCGCCCCGGACCAGTCGCCCGGAGGGCGTCTCCGGACGGCGGGGGAGTGGCGCGCGGGGCCCCGGAGGGGCGGCACCGGCGTCCACGGAGCGCGACGGCGAGGGCACACGCGCCCGCCCGCGGTTCCACACGCAGACGCGCACCCCGTCGGCCGACCGCAGGAGACGGCACCTGATCCGCCGCCCCGCCGTGTGCTGCACCGCGTTCGTGACCAGTTCCGTCACGACCAGGGCGGCCGTCTCGACGCGGTCACCGGGTTCGCCCCAGCCCCGCATCGCCTCCTGCGCGCGGTGCCTCGCTTCGGGGACGCCTTCGGGGAGGCGGGGGACCCACCAGGTCAGTGCGCTCCGGCCGCCGGCGTCCCCCGGGGCGCGCCGAGCACACGTGGCTATTTCCGACATGTATGTACTCTCGGTGCAAAGCGCACACTTTGCAAGCGACAGAATGCTCCAGCTCCTCCGATTCCGCACCACCGGGAAGGCACCCGCATGAGGCCCCGATCCGGCCCCACGGTCGAGCACCGTGTCCTTGCCGCGCGGCTGCGCACACTGCGCGAACGCGCGGGTGTGAGCCTCCAGGCGGCGGCCCGCGCCCTGGACGCGCACCCGGCGACCGTACGGCGCATCGAACGCGCCGAGACCGGGCTGGACGCCCGCCAGGTGCGCACCCTCCTGGACCGTTACGGAGTCCCCGCCGCCGAGGCCGAACCGATCATGACGGGCCTGGGCGCCGCCAATCTGCCCGGCTGGTGGCACGACTGGCGGGACGCCATGGAGTCCTGGCAGCAGGAGGTCATCGGCATCGAGTCGTCCGCGAGCCTGGTGCGGACCTGGCACCCCGCCCTCGTACCCGAGCTGCTGCGCACCTCCGCCTACGCGGCGGCCCTCTGCCGGACCCGGTACCCCGCCGACACCCCCGCCCGGCGGGACCGGCGCGTGGAACTGCTCGGGCAGCGGCAGCGGCGCCTGGCGGAACGGGGCGCCACGCTGTGGGCCCTGCTGCCGGCCGCCGCCCTGCACACCCGGGTCGGCGACGCCGGGGTGATGGCCGAGCAGCGGGCGATGCTGGCCGAGGCCGCGGACCGGCCGCACCTCACCGTCCAGATCGTGCCCCTCGACGCCCCTCCGCACCCCATGACCGCGGTGCCGCCGCTGCACCTGCTGCGTGTACCCGTCCCGGAGGTCGGCGACCGCGCCGTCCTGGAGACCCCCGGCGGCCGGGCGGACGTCGTCGACGATCCCGCCACCGTCATGGAGCACCGCATCCGGCTCGACGGCGCGTGCGCCGCCGCCCCGCACCCCGGCGCGCCCCTGCCCTACGACCCGCCCGCGCCGTGAGTCCCGTGGCCCACGATGGTTTCGACGGCCCGATGACGGTCACCCGCACTGTGTACGACGTCCGGCACGACTTCGGCACACAGGATGTGAGAGACCATGGACAACTGGCGCATGCACGCGGCCTGCCGCGACGAGGACCCCGACCTCTTCTTCCCCATCGGCACCACCGGCCCCGCCCTCGTGCAGGCCGAGGAGGCCAAGGCCGTCTGCCGGACCTGCCCCGTCCGGGAGCAGTGCCTGGAATGGGCCCTGGAGAACGGCCAGGACTCCGGCGTCTGGGGCGGCCTCGGCGAGACGGAGCGCAGGGCCCTCAAGCGCCGCTCCCGCCGACAGGCCAGGAGCCACGGATGAGACCTGCGGGCCACAGAGACCGGACGGGAGGACGATGAGGCATGGACAACACCACGGTCTGGCTTCTTCTCGGCGCGCTCCTCGCCCTGCTCATGGCGGGCACCGCCGTCGTCCTCCTCGTCCGCGTCCTCAGGGCCAGGAAGCTGCTCGTCGACGCGGGGATCCCGCTCCGTGACAAGGCGCTGGTCTGGGCGGCGGTGATCTACACGGTCTCCCCGGTGGACCTGCTGCCGGACCCCGTCTACCTCGACGACATCGGCTTCCTGCTGCTCGCCCTGCGCTCGCTGCACGGCGCCGCGCGGGCGGCCGGAGTCGGTACCCGCTCCGCCGCCGGCGAAAAGCGGAATGCGGCGGCAACCTTTCGGCGACCGGGAGCGACTGACGGGGCGTAACCCGCCCCCGGCAGAAGGTGCCTCTCGTGGAGCCCGTGCTTCCCCACCCCGAACCCCCCTCGCGCCGCCGGCGCCGCCTCACCCGCCGCCGAGCGCTGATCGGCTCCCTCGCCGCCGCAGTGCTCGCCGCCACCGCGATCGTCACCCTCGGCCCCGCCTCACAGGCCGCCACCGCACGCCAGGCCGAGGCGCTGGACCGCGGCGTCGTGAGCGTCCACACCGACAGCGGGAACCTCGTCAGCTGGCGCTGGCTGGGCACCGACCCCGACAACGTGGCGTTCAACGTCTACCGGGCCGGTACCAAGGTCAACTCCTCGCCGGTCACCGCGTCGACCAACTACTTCCACGCGGACGCCCCCGCCACCGCCGACTACACCGTGCGCGCGGTCGTGAACGGCGTCGAGCAGGCCGACTCCGTGCACGCGGTCCAGTTCCGCGCGGGCTACAAGGACGTGCCCATCAGCCCGCCCGCGGGCGGCACCACCCCCGACGGGGTCGCCTACACCTACGAGGCCAACGACGCGTCCGTCGGCGATCTCGACGGCGACGGCGCCCTCGACTTCGTACTGAAGTGGCAGCCCACCAACGCCAAGGACAACTCGCAGTCCGGCTACACCGGCAACACGGTCCTCGACGGCATCAGACTCGACGGCACCCGGCTCTGGCGGATCGACCTCGGGCGCAACATCCGCTCCGGGGCGCACTACACGCAGTTCCAGGTGTACGACTACGACGGCGACGGCAGGGCCGAAGTGGCCGTGAAGACCGCCGACGGCAGCGTCGACGGCACCGGCAAGGTCATCGGCAGCGCCTCCGCCGACCACCGCAACTCCTCCGGTTACATCCTGTCCGGACCGGAGTACCTGACGATGTTCAACGGCCTCACCGGTGCGGCGATGGGCACCGTCGACTACGTCCCCGCACGCGGCACCGTCTCCTCGTGGGGCGACTCGTACGGCAACCGGGTCGACCGCTTCCTGGCCGGCACCGCCTATCTGGACGGCTCCCGGCCGTCGCTGATCATGGCGCGCGGCTACTACACCCGCAGCGTCGTCGCCGCCTGGGACTGGCGGGGCGGCGCCTTCACACGCCGCTGGACCTTCGACACCAACAGCTCGACCAACACCGGCAAGGGATACGACGGCCAGGGCAACCACCAGCTCTCGGTGGCCGACGTCGACGGCGACGGCAAGGACGAGATCGTGTACGGCGCGATGGCCGTGGACGACAACGGCAGCGCCCTGTGGACCACGAGGAACGGCCACGGCGACGCCCAGCACGTCGGCGACCTCGACCCGTCACGGCCCGGCCTGGAAGAGTTCAAGGTCGACGAGGACAGCTCGAAGCCGTCCTCCTGGATGGCCGACGCGAAGACCGGGCAGATCCTGTGGTCCACCCCGGCCGCCGGCGACAACGGGCGCGGGGTGTCCGGTGACATCTGGGCCGGAAGCCCCGGCGCCGAGTCCTGGTCGTCCGCCGTCTCCGGCGTACGCGACCCGAAGGGGACCGTGGTCAGCAGCCGCAAGCCCTCCAGTACCAACTTCCTGGCCTGGTGGGACGGCGACACCACCCGCGAGCTCCTCGACGGCACCCACATCGACAAGTACGGCACATCCGGCGACACCCGCCAGCTGACCGCGGCCTCGGTCCACTCCAACAACGGCACCAAGGCCACCCCGTCGCTCTCCGGCGACATACTCGGCGACTGGCGCGAGGAAGTGGTCTGGCCGACCACCAACAACACCGCGCTGAGGATCTACTCCACGCCGTACGAGACCGGCACGAAGATCACCACGCTGCTCCACGACACCCAGTACCGCACGGCGCTGGCCTGGCAGAACACCGCGTACAACCAGCCGCCGCACCCCAGCTTCGCCATCGGCAGCGGGGCGCCCACCGCGCCCCGGCCGGCCGTCACCACGCCGTAGCCGTCCCGGGACCGGCGACCCTACTCGCCGGTCTCCGGGTCACGCCGGGTGAGGCAGTAGACGCCGCCCGCGGGGTCCCGCATCACCAGCCAGGCGGGGCCCCGGCGGACGAACGCGGCGCCGTGGTCCTCGTGCCACCTCCGGCCGGCGTCGAGGTCCGGACAGGCCACGTCCAGGTGGGCCGACGCGGGACGCGGCGCGGTCAGGCGCTGGACGATCAGACGGACCGGCAGGTCGAGGGCCGGACGCAGTACCTGGAACTCCGCGCGCTCCCCGGGAGCCGAGTCCCAGCCGGTCAGCTCCGACCAGAAGGCGACCTCGGACTCGAACGCGTCCGGCGCCACGTCCAGGCTGAGCTGATCCGCCCGGCCGCGTACCCCGCCGGGGCCGGTGACCACCGGCGGCCTGGTCCGCTGGCCGCGCCAGGGCACCAGACAGAACGGCATACCGCCCGGCGAGCGCAGCACCGTCAGCTCCGGCCGGCGGGACTCGACGAGGGCGCCCAGTCCGGTCGCCCGCGAGGTCACGGCGGCCATGTCCTCCACCGCGAAGTCCGGGTGCGCCCCGCCCGCCCCGCCGACGGCCTGCGTGGCCAGGCACGCGTCGGCCCCCTCGGCGAGCAGCGTGGTGAACTCGCCACGCTCGCCCCACGGGGCGGAAGCGCGTGTCCCCGTGACGGCGGCCCAGAAGGCCGTCGCCCGCCCGGCGGCCGCGGCGGGCCGGTCGACGAAGGCGTACGTCCAGCGAATCACGGTGCTCTCCACGGTCCGGGGAGTCCTGGCCTCCCATCGTGTCAGGCGGTCTGCTCCGCGACCCCGTTCACCACTCGTTCACCGGGCGCCCGGCTCCGGGGCATTCCCCCGCACGCCCCGGCGATCTACGCTCGGCCGTACACGGTCAAGCACGGCGGAGCCGGTCCCGCCGCTGCTCCGACAACGTTGTCAACCAGGAGGAGTACCGCGACATGCCACCCAGACGCCCCGCTCTCCGGAGGCTCGCCACCCGAGCCGCCGCCGTAGCCCTCGCCGGCGCCCTCGCCGGCGCCGTCACCCCGCCGGCCGCCCAGGCCGCCGCCCCGCAGGTCACCCGCCCCACGGCGTACGTGGATCCGCTGATCGGCACCGCGAACGGGGGGAACACCTTCCCGGGCGCCGTCCTCCCGTACGGCATGATGGCCTGGTCACCGACCAGCACCACCGGCGACCAGACCGGCACCGGTGCGGCCAACGGCTACGAGTACGGGGCGACCCGGCTGCGGGGGCTGAGCCTCACCCATGTCAACGGCGCGGGGTGCAACCCGGGCGCCGCCGGTGACGTGCCGATCATGCCGTTCGTCGGGGACGTCACCTCGTCCCCGTCCGCCGACACCAAGGACGCCGTCTACGCGGCCGACTTCTCGCACGACGACGAGCGGGCCGTCCCCGGCCGCTACACGCTCGGCCTGGACTCCGGCGCCGGTGTCGACCTCGCGGTGAGCGAGCGCGCCGGGGTGGCCGACTTCCGCTTCCCGAAGGACCAGCCGGCCAATCTGCTCTTCCGGGTCTCCAACTCCCTCAACGGCAGCGAGGACGCCGAGATCCACATCGACACCGCCCACCGCAAGGTGACCGGCTCGGTGCTCACCGGCGCGTTCTGCGGCCGGCGTGCCAACGGCGGTACGAACAACCGCAAGAGCTACTACCGGCTCCACTTCAGCGCCACCTTCGACCGTGCCTTCAGCTCCACCGGCACCTGGAAGGACAGCACCCTCGCGCCGGGATCCACCCGCGCGAGCGGCGGCGAGGGCTACGCCACCGGAGCGGACCGGGCGGGACGCGGCTCGGGCGGCTGGGTCGGCTTCGACACCTCCTCGGACGAGGACGTGCGGATGCGGATCGGCATCTCCTACGTCAGCCAGGCCGGGGCCGAGGCCAACCTCCGCCAGGAGATAGCCCCGAGGGCGGGCGTGGACGACGTCGCACGCGCCGGGGCGCGTGCCTGGGACCGCGAACTGGGGTCCGTGCGCGTCGGCGGCGGCAGCGAGGCGCAGCGCACCACGTTCTACACCGCGCTGTACCACGCGCTCATGCAGCCCAACCTGATCAGCGACCGCGACGGCCGCTACCCCGGCATGGACGGGGCGGCGCACCGCCTGACCCGCGGTCAGCAGGCCCAGTACAGCAACTTCTCCGGCTGGGACCAGTACCGGGCGCAGATCCAGCTCCTCGCGCTCCTCAAACCGGAGATCGCCGGGGACTTCGCGCAGTCGCTGTACAACTTCGCCCGGCAGAACGGCGGCGTCTGGGACCGCTGGGTGCACGTCAACGGCGCGACCCACGTGATGACGGGCGACCCGTCGGCGGCGACACTGGCCACCTTCTACGCGATGGGTGTACGGAACTTCGACTACGAGGGCGCCTTCGAGTCCCTGGCCAGGCAGGCCACCGTCCCGCACCCCGACGGGCTGTCGGACGCCGGGTGCCCGGGCCAGTGCACCGGCCAGCGGCCCAACCTCGCGCAGTACCTGGAGTCCCACTACGCCGCCCAGGACGTCTGCCACTGCTGGGGCGGCGCCGCCGAGACGCTGGAGGACGCCGTGGCCGACGCGGCGCTGGGCCGCTGGGCCCGGCTGCTGGGCCGGGACGACGAGGCCGCCGCCTTCGAGGAGCGCGGCCGCTGGTGGCGTAACGTCTTCAACCCCGAGGCCACCGACGGCTCCGGCACCACCGGCTACGTCCAGGCCCGCAAGCTCGACGGTTCCTGGGTGACACCGTTCAGCCCCGGCAGCGAGAACGGCTTCGCGCAGGGCACCAGCGCCACCTACACCTGGATGGTCCCCCACGACGTGCAGGGGCTGGCCGAGGCGATGGGTGGCCGGGACGTCGCGGCCGGGCGGCTGGACGCCTTCTTCCACAAGCCGGACGGGTCCTGGTCGGTGAAGGGCGGCGACGCCCTGCGCTACGACCCCACCAACGAGCCGGGCATCCACGCCCCGTGGCTGTACAACGCGCTGGGCCGACCGTGGAAGACCCAGGAGACCGTGCGGGAGATCGTGGACACGGTGTACGGCACCGGCCCGCGCGGTCTGCCCGGCAACGACGACCTCGGCACCATGTCCGCCTGGTACGTCTTCTCCGCGCTCGGCCTCTTCCCGCAGTCGCCCGGCAGCGCCACCATGCTGCTCGGCGCGCCGCTCTTCCCGTCCGCGGTGCTGGAGCGTCCGCGGGGGAAGGACATCACCATCAGTGCCCCGGCGGCCGACGCGACACATTCGTACATCGACGCCGTCCGGGTCGGCGGGCGCCCGAGCGACCGGTCCTGGACGGATGCCTCCCTGGTCACCCGGGGAGGGTCGCTGAGCTACCGGCTCGCGGACCGGCCCAACCTCCGATGGGCCACCGGACCTGCGGGTCTGCCGCGGTAACCATCCCGTGGCGCCTGTCCCGGGCGCCGGTGCGCGGATGCCGTCCGCGCACCGGCGCCCGGTGCGCCAGGGCGGGGCGCCGGAAGGGAGGGTGGACGGCCGACGCTTTTCTATCGTTGAAAATTCTCCGTGCACGACCGTTGTCAGGTGTTTGGGGCTGTGGCTCAATGTTCGACTATGTGCAGTGCCTCGCGGTCAGGGGCACTACGGCTTCTTCGATGAGGACGACGCCTTGATGCGACAACCAGCCCGTCACCGCACCCTGCTGAGAACGCTTGTCTGTACGGCAGCCCTGCTGCTGCCCGTCGGGGCCACGCTGGTCCCGGCCGCCGCCGCCCCCGCCCCTGAGTCCGCGAGCGCCGCCGGTGCGGCCTTCGGGGCGAAGAACCCCGCCACCGAGGTGCACGGCCTGAAGGGCGAGTACTTCTCCATGTCGGCGCCCGGCGCCCGCGACTTCGCCGAACTCGGCGGCGTGGCGCTCGACCCCGACATCAACTTCCCCGGCCTGACCGGTGAGTTCCAGTCGACCACGGGGAAGACCGAGCACACCACCGCCCGCTGGACCGGCCGGATCGAGGCCCCGGAGACCGGGGACTACACGTTCTACGCCACCGGTGACAACGGCTTCCGGCTCTTCATCGACGGCAAGGCCGTCATCGACCACTGGGAGCCGGACTGGGACAAGGAGCAGACCAGCGCGCCCCTCACGCTGAAGGCGGGCGAACAGCACGACTTCAAGCTGGAGATGTTCCAGGACACCGGCGGGGCCAACATGTTCCTGCGCTGGTCGAGCCCGAAGCTCGCCAAGCAGATCGTGCCCGAGTCGGCGTTCACCCCGCCCGCCGACTTCGAGGTCTACCCGGTCGGTCTGCGGCTGGGCGAGGACGGGCGCAAGCTGCGCGCCACCTTCGACGGCCCCGTCCGTGACATCCGGGGCGTCGCGGACCACCTCACCGTCGAGGCCGACACCACGCCGATGCCCGTGAAGTCGGTCACGCAGGCCCCGGGTGACTCCAGGACGCTGCTCGTCACCCTGGGCGAGGCCGTCCAGAAGGACCAGCGGGTCCGCTTCGCGTACGACGGCGAGGGCGGCCTGAAGGCGGGCGGCGAGAAGGTCCCCGAGATCACCCGCCGCGCCGAGAACCGCTCCACCCAGCGCCTGCTCACCCCCTGGGGCGAGAAGGTGAACGCCAAGAAGCCGCTGCCCGAGTACCCGCGTCCGCAGCAGGTGCGCGACCGGTGGCAGAACCTCAACGGACCGTGGGAGTTCGCCGGGGCGAAGGCGGGCGAGAAGCCGGCCTTCGGCAAGAAGCTCGGCGAGCGCATCACCGTGCCCTACCCCGTGGAGTCCCAGCTCTCCGGGATCGAGCGCCACGAAGACCACATGTTCTACCGCAAGCTCGTCACCGTCCCCAAGGGCTGGAAGGTCGGCAAGCGCGACGGCGAGCGCCTGAAGCTCAACTTCGGCGCCGTCGACTACCAGGCGACGGTCTGGGTCAACGGCAAGCAGGTCGCCACGCACACCGGCGGCTACACCGCCTTCAGCGCCGACATCACCGACGCGCTCAAGGGCAGCGGCTCCCAGGAGATCGTCGTCGCGGTCACCGACACCACCGGCGACGACCAGCCCACCGGCAAGCAGTCCGCGAACCCCAGCGGCATCTTCTACACCGCCTCGTCCGGCATCTGGCAGACCGTCTGGATGGAGCCCGTCGCCCCCGCCGCCGTCGACTCCCTGACGACCACCCCCGACATCGACAAGGGCCGGCTCGCCCTGACCGTCAACTCCGAGGACGCCTCGAAGTCCGCCCGGATCACCGCCGTCGCCCGCGACAAGAAGGGCAAGGTCGTCGGCAAGGTCACCGGTGCGGCCAACCGCGAGCTCAGCCTGCCGGTCGCGAAGCAGCACCTGTGGACACCGGACGACCCGTACCTCTACGACCTGGAGGTCACGCTCCAGGACGGCCGCTCGAAGGACACCGTCGACAGCTACTTCGGGATGCGCTCCTTCGGCGTCGCCGAGGTCGGCGGTTACCAGAAGCTGGTGCTCAACGGGAAGCCGTTCTTCTCCCTCGCCCAGCTCGACCAGGGGTTCTACCCCGACGGCCTCAACACGGCGCCCAGCGACGCGGCCCTCGTCTTCGACCTGAAGGCGCAGAAGGACCTCGGCTTCAACTCCGTGCGCAAGCACATCAAGGTGGAGCCCGCCCGCTGGTACTACCACGCCGACAAGCTCGGACTGCTGGTCTGGCAGGACTTCGTCTCCGGGAACATCACCGGCGAGAAGGGCCAGAAGGCCTTCCTCGACCAGGGCGCCGAGATGATGGAGCAGCTGCACAACTATCCCTCGATCGGAGCCTGGATCGTCTTCAACGAGGGCTGGGGCGAGTGGGACCGCACCGAGACCGGGAAGATCACCGAGCAGGTCCAGGCCGCGGACCCGTCCCGGGTGGTCAACGCCCACAGCGGTGTCAACTGCTGCAACTCCAAGGGTGACTCCGGCAAGGGCGACATCATCGACCACCACGACTACAACAACACCGACCCGGCCTTCCCGGACGACAAGCGCGCCGCGATGGACGGGGAGCACGGCGGCTTCACCCTGCGGATGCCCGGACACATGTGGCCGGGCGCGCCCACCGCGATCTACAGCGGTGTGGCCGACAAGGACGCCCTGACCGCCAAGTACGTCGAGAACACCCGCACGTACTACCTGGAGGCGGCCGGCGCCGAACTCTCCGGCTCCATCTACACCCAGGTGACCGACCTGGAGAACGAGCTCAACGGCCTCTGGACGTACGACCGCCGTGAGATCAAGGTCGACCCGGCCAAGGTGCGCAAGATCAACCGCGAGGTCATCGCCGCCGGTGCCGCGGCCGGTGAGCGCGACGCCCTCAAGGGCGGCGGCTCCTGGTCCCTCGACGAGAACAAGGGCACCAAGGCCGCCGACAGCGGCCCGAACCGCAAGCACCTCACCCTGACCGAAGGGACGTCCTGGACGCCGGGCGTGCACGGCTCGGCGCTGAAGTTCGACGGCGCGGGCCGGTACGCCCAGACCGACGGGCCGGTCGTCGACACCACCGGCGACTACACCGTCTCGGCCTGGGCCTCGCTCGACGCCCTTCCGGGCAACTACGCCACCGTCGTCAGCCAGGACGGCCGGCGCCAGGAGAACCCCTTCTACCTCCAGTACGGGCAGGGCGCGTTCGCCTTCTCCACCCCCGGCGCCCACCGGGCCCGGCTGGAGATCACGCCCGAACTCGGCCGCTGGTACCACCTCGTCGGCGTCCGCAGCGGTGACCGGATCAAGCTCTACGTCGACGGCGCCCTCGCCGCGACCGAGACCGCCGGGTCCGCCGACGTCAGCAGCGGCCCGCTCTCCGTGGGCCGCGCCAAGTGGTCGGGTGGGAACACCGACTTCTGGAACGGATCCATTGATCAGGTGCGGGTCTACGACAAGGCGCTCACCGACCAGGAGGTGAAGACGCTCCACGACGGCGAGAAGCCGTAGGGCCCCCGGCCCAGGACCGCTCCCGGCGGCGCGCGTACGGACCGCGCCGCCGGGAGTTCCGGCCGCCCGGACACCGACGCTCACACGGGGGTGGCCGCGCCCCCGGTGCTCTCCCGCACCAGCAGACGGTGCGGAACGACGATCCGCCGGCCCGGCAGCGTGTCCAGCCGGCCGAGGACGCGCTCGGCCAGACACTGCACCGCCCGCTCGGCGATCTGCTCACGGTCGGGGGCGACGGTGCTGAGGGACGGGGTGCAGAACCGGCCGTCCTCGATGTCGTCGAACCCCATCAGCGACAGCTCCCGCGGCACGTGGACCCCCTGCTCGGCGGCCGCCCGCAGGGCCCCCAGGGCGAGTTCGTCACTGAAGCAGAACACCGCGTCGGGCCGCCCGGCCGTCGCGAGCAGCTCACGCATGGCCCGCGCTCCCTCCGCCCTGTGCAGATCGGTCACCTCCACCTCGGCCACCGGAGACAGACCGGCCTCGGCGAGCCCCTGCCGGAACCCCTCGGCGCGCAGCTCCGCCGTCCCGTGACCCAGCCCGGACTGCAGGCCGACGGCGGCGATCCGGCGGCGGCCGGCGGCCGTCAGATGCCGAGCGGCGGCCCGGGCGGCCGCCACGTTGTCCAGGGCGACGTGGTCGATCGAGCCGTGCGGTTCCAGCTCCCCGAGGACGACCAGCGGCAGGCCCCCCGCCAGCGAGGCGAGTTCGGCCGGGGAGGTCGACCACGGGCTGATGATCATCCCGTCGACCTGATGGCCCTGTGAGCCGTCCAGCAGCCGCCGCTCCAGCTCCGGCCGCCCTCCGGTCCGCTCCAGGAGGACCGTCCAGCCGCGCTGCTGGGCCGCGTCGATCAGATGACCGGCCAGCGCGCCGAAGTAGGGGGAGTGGATCTCGGGTACGGCCACGCCGACGAGCCCGGTGCGGCCCTGCCGCAGGTTGCGGGCGGCGAGATTGGGGCGGTAGCCCAGCTCCTCCACCGCGGCCATGACCCGGGCGCGGGTCGCCGGCGCGACGGTCGCGGTGTTGCTCACGACGTTGGAGACGGTCCGCACGGAGACGCCGGCCAGCGCGGCGACGTCCTTGAGTCTCGCAGCCATGGTGGATGTGCTCCCGTCCTTCTTCGGGATGCACCGTAACAGCCGCTGCGCACAGCAGGCCGCGCTCCCTCTTGCCACGTTGATTGCAACGTTGCAATATGGGCGCTGCGGGTGCCGGGACGAGGCGAGGTCCCCCTCTCCGGAGCCGGCCCGCCCCCGCGCCCACTCCTGGAAGGACTGTGACCATGCACGACTCCGCGACCGTTCCCGTCACCACCGCACACATCGAGACCGCCGTGCGCGACCTCCACACGGCCGGGATCACCGCGTGCCGTGGCGCGTTCGAGCCCGAGTGGGCCGACCGGATGCGCGAGGACATCGAGGCGGCCTTCGCCGAGGCACGCGGCCGGGAGGGCGGCGCGGTCGGGCGGGGCCCCCACCGGTACTACGTGGAGATCCACCCCGAGCAGCTGGGCGGCTTCGTGGAACTCGTCGACCATCCCTGGGTGCGGGCGGTCAGCGAAGCGGTCCTGGGGCCCGACTACCGCATCGTCGAGCTGGGCTTCGACATACCGCTGGCCGGTGCGGTGAACCAGCCCTGGCACCGGGACTTCCCGATGCCGGAGGAGACCCGCCGGGAGCGCCGGCTGACCTCCCTCGCCTTCAACCTGACAGCCGTCGACACCCGGGAGGACATGGGCCCGCTCGAGATCGCGCCCGGCACCCAGTGGGACGACGACGCGCGCTTCGGCCACGCGATGTTCCCGCCCCGCGAGGACTACCCGCGCTACGCCGCGCTCGCCGAGCGGAAGTACCCGCGGCGGGGTGACGTCTCGGCCCGCTCGGCGCTCACGATCCACCGGGGGACGGCCAACCACTCGCCCGACCCGCGGCCGGTCCTGGTCCTCGGCGTCGACGCGCCGGGCGCCGGGAACGACGGCCACCACGACATGGCGGTCACCCGGGCGTTCCGGTCGTCCCTGCCCGACCGGGTCCGGGCGCATCTGCACTGCCCGGTGGTGGAGGAACTGACCCCCATCGTCCAGAAGCACACGATCGAGGGCCTGGTCATGGGAGACGCCTGAAAACGCGGGACGCAGGCGGGAGCCCGGTGGCGGCCCGCTGTGCGCGGGGCCGCCACCGGGCCCGGGGTGGGTCTCAGGGCGCCCAGGGCGCTTCCACGGCCCAGGTGGTGTCCTCCGTGAACAGGGCCTGCTCGTCCCACGCGTGCGTGCCGCCGGGTGTGGCCAGCCATACCTCGGAGCCGATGTGACGCAGGTAGCTGCCCGGCAGGTTCGCGCTGGTCAGCCGTACGCCACCGGAACCGGCGACCGCGCACCAGGTCGCGTCCGCCTTGAAGAGGGCCGAGCCGTCGTTCGCGTCGCGGCGGACCCGGAAGTCCTTGTGGCGCAGATACTCACCGGGGTAGTTGCGCGACTCGAAGGAGTAGCAGGAGCCGTTGGCCAGCCCCGTCACGACCTTCCAGGTGGCGTCGCTCTTGAGGACGGCCGGACTGCTGCCGTCGACGACCGCGGTGAAGGCCAGCTGGTCGTAGTGGCGCACGTACTTGTCCGTGTGCCCGGGGGTGGTGACCCGGAGCGACCTGTACTGGCCGGTGGGCAGGGTGACCGGCGGTGCGGGGTTCTCCGACGCCTGGACGAGGGCCTGGTTGGCCGCCCTCACCCGGGCGGTGTCCACCTTGACCACCTGGCGGTCGTAGGTGAGCAGGCCGTTCACCTCGTTCTCGACATCGGTGATCTCCGTGTAGACCGAGGCCGAGAGCCCGGCGGGCAGCTGGCCTACGCGGATGGCGTCGATGAGCCCGGTGAACCGGTTGTTCAGGGCCGCGGTGCTCGCCTGGTCCTCGTAGCTGAAGCCGTTGCCCGGGGACCACTCGTGGCCCGGTACCTTGTAGCCGAGACCGCCGAACTCGCCGAGGACGGCGGCCCTGGTGGAGGTCGGGGCGGTGTTGCCGGGGCCGACGTAGACGTGGTTGTCGACCACGTCCCCGTTGCCACCGTCCACGGAACCGCAGCAGTTGACCCCGCTCATGTTGTTCACCAGCCGCGACGGGTCGTACGCCTTCACCTCGTTCGCGATCCGGGCCTGGTCGTACTGCCCCCAGCCCTCGTTCTGGTCGACCCACATGACCAGGGAGGGTGAGCTGCGGTGCTGGTCGATGACCGCGTGGTACTCGGCCTCCCACTGGGTGCGGGCCGGGCCGTCGGGCGTCTTGCCGGTGTCCATCGCCGGCATGTCCTGCCAGACCAGCAGGCCCAGTCTGTCCGCCCAGTAGAACCAGCGCTGCGGCTCGACCTTGATGTGCTTGCGGACCATGTTGAACCCCAGGTCCTTGTGGGCCTGGAGGTCGTACCTGAGCGCGGCGTCGGTCGGCGCCGTGTAGATGCCGTCGGGCCAGTAGCCCTGGTCGAGGGTGCCGGTCTGGAAGACGAACTTCCCGTTGAGGACGGGGCGCAGGACGTTGTCGACCTCGGCGACCGCGATGGACCGCATGCCCGCGTAGCCGCCCACCGTGTCCACGGCGGTCGTACCGTCCAGGAGTTCGGCGCGCACGTCGTACAGGAAGGGGTCGTCCGGGCTCCACAGGCGGGCGTTCGGGACGGGAACGGCAGTCTCCGCTCCCGGCGCCCCGGTCGCCGTGCCCACCACCGTGCCGCCGCTGGAGACGGTGATCCGGGCGGTGCGGCCGGCCGCACCGGCCGCCTGCACCTTGACGCGCAGGGTGCTGTCGCCGAGGTTCGGCGTCATGTCCAGGCGGGTGATGTGCGCGGCGGCGACCGGCTCCAGCCAGACGGTCTGCCAGATGCCGGAGGCCGCCGTGTAGAAGATTCCGCCGCCCGGGTGCGGGTCCACGTCGTTGATCCGCTGCTTGCCCACGGCCTGGCCGCCGGTCTGCGTCGGGTCGTACACCGAGACCACGACGGTGTTCGTGCCGCCGTTCAGCTGGGGCGTGATGTCGTACGAGAACGCGTCGAACCCGCCCTTGTGCGCGCCGACCTGGGTGCCGTTGACCCAGACAGTGGTCTGCCAGTCGGACGCGCCGAAGTTGAGCACCGTACGGCGGCCGTTCCAGTCGGACGGCACGGTGAAGGTGCGCTTGTACCAGAGCTTGTCGTTCTCGGTGATCTTCCGCTTGACGCCCGACAGGGCGGACTCGGCGACGAACGGGACCCGGATCTGCTCGGTGAACGCCGCCGGCTGACCGGCGTCCCGGCCCGTCACCGCGAAGTCCCAGATGCCGTTGAGGTTGGACCAGTCGGGGCGGGTGAGCTGCGGGCGCGGGTACTCGGGCAGCGGCTTGTCGACCGGGACCTGGTTCGTCCAGGGCGTGGTCATGGGGGAGGGCTTGGGCGACCAGGCGGCGGGGGCGGCCTGGGAGGCGGAGGCGCCGGCGCCGACCAGGGCGGTGGCGACGAGGGCCAGCAGCCCAGAAACGGCGGTCAGCCGTCTTGACCAGGGCCTGCGGCCGGGCGCGTGTGCGGGATTCATCGAACGGACTCCTTTGTCGGGTGACGAGCTGGTCACAGCAGCTTCCAGAGGTGGTCGTCCGTGCCGGAATCGGCGAATTGCACGACGTGGGCGCTGTCGGCGGTGGACATGAGGTCGACGCCGAGGACCTTGTCGGAGTGGCGGTTGAGGATGCGGTACCAGCCGTCGGCGTCGGGGACGAGGCGCCAGAGGTGGTCGGCGGTCCCGTTGTCGGTGAACTGCACGACGTGGGCGCTGTCGGCGGTGGACATGAGGTCGACGCCGAGGACCTTGTCGGAGTGGCGGTTGAGGATGCGGTACCAGCCGTCGGCGTCGGGGACGAGGCGCCAGAGGTGGTCGGCGGTCCCGTTGTCGGTGAACTGCACGACGTGGGCGCTGTCGGCGGTGGACATCAGGTCGACGCCGAGGACCTTGCCCGAGTGCCGGTTGCCGATCCGGTACCAGCGGTCGGCGAGCCACGCCGTGCCCCGCGGGTCCGCCGTGGGAAAGGAGGAGACGCGCAGCCGGGCCGCCCCCATCGGCACCAGCGTGACGTCCTCGACCGGCTCGGTGCTGCGCGCCGGGGAGGCCTGGAGCGGTGCGACCACGTGCTCGTCGTCGGCCGTCCACTCCGGGATCCTGCGGGCCCTGGCCGTCATGCTCAACGGGGTGCCGCCCAGCGTGAACGGGTTGGAGCCCACCGCCCGTTCGGTGCGGGGCCGGAAGGAGGCGGCCGGGTCGCGGGCGTCGAGCACGAGCCCGTAGTTCCACGGCCCGGTCGCGTGCACCTCGTACTCGGGGAACCGGTCGGTGCCGCCGATGCGCCGGTACTCCTCGCCGATCCGCAGGGAGTACGTCAGCGGGCCGCGGTCGACGCTCACCGAGCCGTGGTTGCCCTCCCAGGTGCGTACGGTGGTCCGCTGCGGGAAGCGCAGGACGACCCGGTCACCGTCCGCCCAGGTGCGCTCGATCCGGGTGAAGGCGGGGCCGGCGGGCGCGTCCACCCGGCTGCCGTCGACCTCGACGACCGGGTCGGCGCACCAGGCGGGGATCCGCAGCACGAGCGGGAAGCGGAGCGGCCCCGGTGCGCTCAGGGTCAGGGCGACCGTGTCCGTGAACGGGTAGTCCGTCTCCTCGGTGAAGGTGACCTCCGTGCCGTCGGCGACCTTCGCCGTGACCTCGCAGGCCGCGTACATCGCGGCGGCGAGCCCGCCGTCCGGGGTGGCCAGCCACAGCTCCTCGGTGAAGTAGGGCCAGCCCATGCCGTAGTTGTGCGGGCAGCAGCGGTACTGGTCGACGCCGGGGAGGTACGCCTGCATGGCGAAGCCGTTCTGGAACTGGCGCCGCCTCTTGGGCGCGTTGTCCAGGTCGACGCTGTTGGCGCTGGTGATGTAGTGGACCGCCCTGCCCGAGGGGTCCAGCGAGGCGGGCAGCGAGTTGAAGGCGAGCTCCTCGCAGCGGTCAGCCCACAGCGGGTCGCCGGTGATCCGGGTGAGCAGCTGATGGCTCGCCATGAACTCGACGATGCCGCAGGTCTCGAAGCCCTGCCGGGGGTCGCCGCGGCCGTCGCGGACGTTCTCGTCCCCGGCGAAGCCGCCGCCCGGGAACTGCCCGTAGGGGGTCATCGCCCTGGCGTACGTCCCGTAGGTGTCGCGGGTGTCCTGGGCGTAGCCGCTGCGCAGGGCGTACTGGGCGGGTTCACGGAAGCCCTGGGCGATGTTGACGTTGTGCGGGTCGACCAGGTTGTCGCCCCAGTCGGCGCCGTACCGGTGGATGGTGTCGGCGAGATCCAGCAGAAACGTCTCGCCGGTCCGGTTGAACAGCCAGAAGACGCTGTCCAGTCCGTCGCCCCAGCGCAGGGCGATCCAGCTGGTGTCGAAGGCCCCGCGCCCCTGCACGCTCATGAAGCGGAAGAACCGGCTGAGGAACGGGACGATCCGGGCGTCGCCGGTGTACTCCTGCCAGGAGCGCAGCGCCTGGACGAGCGGCAGGAACGGCCAGAAGTCGGGGCCGCCGTTCAGTGACGTGCGCAGGGACTTCGGGCCGAAGAACCCGTCGGGCTGCTGGGTGGCGAGGACCGCGTCCATCCAGCGGCGGGTGGCCGCCAGCGCCGTCGCGTCCCCGGTGACGATCGCCAGGTCGGTGTACCCCCGCAACCAGTAAGGGAGTTCCTCCCAGCCGTCGTTGTCCGGGTGCACCCAGCCGGAGGTGGTGAAGTCGAGGAAGTGCGAGAACTCCTCGTACCGGCCGCAGAGTCCGTCGAGCTGGAGCCGGAGCTGTCCCGCCAGCCAGCCGCGGGCGGTGACCCGGCCGGGGGGCAGTCGCAGGAACGCCGTCGGGTGCAGGGGCGCGGCGTTGGGGGAGTAGTGGCCGCCGCGCGCGGCGAGGGCGGTGTGCCCGGAGGCGGTCGCCGTGGTGGCCCAGCGGCCGCCCGCGGTGGCCGTCGCGGCGGTGAGCAGGGCGCCGGTGAGGAGCTGTCGTCGGTTCAGGGGCATCGTGGGGGGCTCCGCTTCTGCCTGGCGGGAGGGGGATGCGACCGGCCGGAGTGCTCCGGCGCATGACGAGGGCCGCCGCCGCGCAGGGGGTGCGGGGACACGACAGCAGGCTTGCAACGTTGGAAAACTGGCGTCGGCGGTATGACAGCACGCCGTCAAGTCCCTGTCCATAGGAGGCGCGACAGCTGGTGCGAAGTGATCCCGGTGCCGGGGGCCGCCCGGCGCGACACATTTTGGAAACGCGGCGACAACTCTCTTGCCGCCCGTGCCGACCCGCCTATATAACGTTGTAAACCGAGCCGCCGAGAGGCCGCACAGGCCCTCATGACCGCCGTTCGCGCAGCTCGCGACGGGGTCGTGAGGGGCGCAGCGCCATCTGCCGCCGAGCGGCCGATGCACCGTCCAGCCATGCCCGACCGCACGCCGACCGGCGTGCCGTCATCCCGCCAAGGAGCGTCCCGCGCATGATGACCCAGCGTCGATCCCGTACCCTCGCCGCGGCCTGTTTGCTCGCCGCCACCGCCACGCTGGCCGCTTCCGGCTGCTCCAAGTCGGAGACGTCGGACAACGCCGGCGGTGACAGCAGCCAGGGGGCCCAGGCGGCCGAGACCCCCGAGTCCAGCTCCGGCTCCGGCTGCTCGCTGACGACCTACGGCGCCCCGAAGCTGGACCTGAAGAACGCGATCGTCGGCTTCTCCCAGTCGGAGAAGGAGGCCAACCCGTTCCGCATCGCCGAGACGCAGTCCATCAAGGACGAGGCGAAGAAGATCGGCGTCAAGAAGCTCCTCACCACCAACGCCCAGTCGCAGCTGTCCAAGCAGATCAGCGACATCCAGGACATGCTGTCCCAGGGCGCCCAGTTCCTGATCATCGCGCCGCTCAACTCCGACGGTCTGGAGCCCGCGCTGAAGGCGGCCGCGGCCAAGAAGGTCCCCGTCCTGACCGTCGACCGCAAGGTCAACTCCACGGCCTGCAAGGACTACGTGGCCTTCCTCGGCTCCGACTTCGTCGAGCAGGGCAAGCGGGCCGCCGACGCGATGATCAAGGCGACGGACGGCAAGGCCAAGGTCGCCATCCTCCTCGGCGCCTCCGGCAACAACGTCACCACCGACCGCACCAAGGGCTTCGTCGACCAGATCAAGGCCGAGGCCCCCGGGATCGAGATCGTCGCCCAGCAGACCGGTGAGTTCGCCCGCGACAAGGGCCAGCAGGTCATGGAGCAGCTCCTCCAGTCCAAGCCCGACATCGACGCCGTCTACGCGGAGAACGACGAGATGGGTCTCGGCGCCGTCACCGCGATCAAGTCCCTCGGCAAGAAGCCCGGCAAGGACGTCAAGGTCGTCTCGGTCGACGGCACCCGCAACGCCGTCCAGGCCCTGGTCAACGGCGAGTACAACGCGGTGATCGAGTCCAACCCGCGCTTCGGCCCGCTGGCCTTCGCCACCGCCCAGAAGTTCTACGGCGGCGAGGAGATCCCCGAGAACGTCATCATCACCGACCGCGCCTACGACGAGACCAACGCCAAGGAATCGCTCGGCGGGGCGTTCTGACCCGATCCACCGACGGCCCCGGCCGCCGTGGCGCCCGCACCGGCCCACGGCGGCCCCCGGGCCGCCCGCCCCTACGAACAGTGGAACAGCGGAAGGCCGAGACCACTCATGGCACCACCCGAAGCAGAACCTCAGCCCCCGGAGGCGGCCGTCGGGCCCGAGCGCTCCGCCGTGCTCGAAGCCCGTTCGGTGAGCAAGCGTTTCCCCGGTGTCGTCGCCCTCGACGACGTCTCCTTCTCCCTGCGCCCGGGTGAGACCCATGCGCTGGTCGGCGAGAACGGTGCGGGCAAGTCCACCCTCATCAAGGTGCTGACCGGCGTGTACCGGCCCGACGGGGGAGAGCTGCGGATGTCGGGCGAACCGGTCCGGTTCGCCCGGCCGTTCGAGGCCCAGCAGGCTGGGATCTCCACCATCTACCAGGAGGTCAACCTCGTCCCGCTGATGAGCGCGGCGCGGAACATCTTCCTGGGCCGCGAGCCCAGGAACCGCCTGGGCCTCATCGACTTCGCCCGGATGTACCGCGAGGCCACCGAACTGCTCGACGGCTTCGGCGTACGCGTGGACCCGCGCCGCCCGCTGCACACCCTCGGGATCGGCACCCAGCAGATGGTCGCCCTGGCCCGGGCCGTCTCGGTCAACGCCCAGGTCGTCATCATGGACGAGCCCACCTCGTCGCTGGAACCGCGCGAGGTGGAGACCCTGTTCCGGGTCATCGACAACCTGCGCGCCCAGGGCATCGCCGTGCTCTACGTCAGCCACCGCATGGACGAGCTCTACCGCGTCTGCGAGCGCGTCACCGTGCTCCGCGACGGCCGGCACATCCACACCGGCGACCTGGCCGACCTCGACCGGATGCAGCTCGTGTCGATGATGCTCGGCCGCGACCTGGCCGAGGTCCGCCGGGAGGGCGTCACCAGCTTCACGGCGGAGGGACACGAGGCGGCCCGTACACCGGTGCTCACCGCCACGGCGCTCTCCAGCCGCCACCAGCTCCACGACGTGTCCCTGTCGCTGTACGCGGGCGAGGTGCTCGGCCTCGGCGGGCTCCTCGGCTCCGGGCGCAGCGAGACGGCGAAGGCCCTGTCCGGCGCGCTGCCACTGGACTCGGGCGAACTCACCGTCGACGGAACCCCGTTGAAGCGCCTCACGCCGGCCGCCGCGATCCGGGCCGGAATCAGCCTGCTGCCCGAGGACCGCAAGGCGGAGGGGATCGTTCCCGGACTGTCCGTACGCGAGAACATCGTGCTGGCCGCCATGCCGCGGCTCTCCCGCGCCGGTGTCGTCTCCCGCGCCAGGCAGGACCGGATCGTCGACATCTTCATGAAACGCCTGCGGATCAAGGCGTCCAGCCCCGAGCAGAAGGTCGGCGAGCTCTCCGGCGGCAACCAGCAGAAGGTCCTGCTGGCCCGCTGGCTCTGCCTGGAACCCAAGGTACTGCTGCTGGACGAGCCGACCCGCGGCATCGACGTCGGCGCCAAGGCCGAGGTCCAGAGCCTCATCGACGACCTCGCCCGGGAGGGCCTGGCCGTGCTCCTCATCTCCTCCGACATCGAGGAGCTGATCGAGGGCGCCGACCGGATCGTCGTCCTGCGCGGCGGTGCCGTCGCGGGCGAGCTGGAGGGCGACGAGGTGGACGAGAGCCGGCTGCTCGAAGTACTCGCCGACCACACTCCCGCCCCGGACCCCGGCCCCGCGTCCGGCGGGCACGACGACCCCGTACCACCCGGCGCCGAGGCCGCCCCCGCGCGGCAGGACGTGGCCCCGGCCGCTGAGGAGGACCCCCGATGACCCAGGCCGCCGTCTCCCCCTCCCCGGGCCCCGCGCGGCCCGAGGACCCCGCGAAGCCCGACCGGCCCGCCTCCCCGCTGGCCCGGCTGCGCGACCCCGCCTGGTACCAGGAGTACGGCGTCTACGTGGCCGTGGCGGTGGTACTGCTCTTCAACGCCCTGTTCACCGACCACTTCATGACCGCCGACAACTTCCGCACCCAGCTCGTCCAGGTCGCCCCCATCGTCATCGTGGCGCTCGGCATGGCCCTGGTCATCGGCACCGAGGGTGTGGACCTGTCCGTCGGCTCGACCATGGCCCTGGCCGCCGCCTTCCTCCCGCTCTACCTCGGATACGGGCTGGTGCCCGCCCTGGTCGTCGCCCTCCTGGCGGGCGCGGTGGTCGGCGCGGTCAACGGAGCCCTGGTCTCGCTCGTCGGGCTGCAACCCATCGTGGCCACCCTCGCCCTCTTCGTCGGCGGACGCGGACTGGCCCTGGTCATGGCCGACGGCCAGCTCAAGCAGATCGTCAACCCCGACCTGCTGTCGCTGGGCACCGGCTCCTTCCTCGGTGTCCCGCTGGTCGTCTGGATCGCCGGACTGCTCGCCGTCGCCGTCGCCTTCCTGGTCCAGCGCACCACGTTCGGCCGGCAGATCGTCGCCGTCGGCGGCAACCGCTCCGCCGCCGCGCTCGCCGGACTGCCCGTCAAGCGGGTGCTGATCGGGGTGTACGTCCTGTGCGGCGTCCTCGCCGCGCTCGCCGGGATCCTCGCCACCGCACGGCTCACCGCGAGCGACCCGTCCTCGCTCGGCACCCTCATGGAGCTCTCCGCCATCACCGCGGTCGTCGTGGGCGGCACGCCGCTCAACGGCGGCTCCGTCCGGGTGCTGGGCACCGTGGCCGGAGCCCTGCTGATGCAGCTGCTGCGCGCCACGCTCGTCAAGCACGACCTGCCCGACTCCACCGCACAGATCGCCCAGGCGGCCATCATCGTCGCCGCCGTCTACGTCGCCCGGGAGCGTCGGTCCCGATGAACGAAACCACACCCGCCCCCGCCGTCCGGGCCCCGGCCCGGCGTACACCCGCCGCGCAGCCCGGCGGCGGACCCAAGACCCGCCCCGCCGACACCTCCCGCCCGACCGGCAGACAACGCGCGGCCGAACTCCTCCAGCGCCAGGGCGTGCTGGCGGTCCTGCTGATCGTCGTGATCGCCGCCTCCTTCATCTACCCGACGTTCGCCTCGCTGGACAACGCCCGCGGCGTGACCATCCAGGCGTCCTTCCTCGCCGTCGTCGCCCTCGGCATGACCCTGGTCATCATCACCGGCGGCATCGACCTCTCGGTGGGCTCCGTCTTCGCCCTCGGCGGCGTACTCGCGGCCTGGGCCTCGCAGTACGGCTTCCTGGCGGCGCTGCTCGTCCCCCTCGTGGTGTGCGGCGCGATCGGCCTGCTCAACGGGCTCCTGATCGCGCGGGGCAACATGGCCCCCTTCATCATCACGCTCGCCACCCTGCTGGGCGCCCGCGGACTGCTCCTCGCCCTCACCGACGAGGGCGCCACCACCTACCTCGTCCCGAAGGACTCCGCCTTCGGCGAGCTGGGGCAGGGCAGCGTCTGGGGCTTCGGCTACCCGATCATCATCGCCCTGGTGCTGTTCGGGGCCGGCGGACTCGTCCTTCAGCGCACCTCGTTCGGGCAGACGCTGTTCGCCGTCGGCGGCAGCAGCGACGCGGCCACCCTGATGGGCCTGCCCGTCGCCCGTACGAAGATCCTCGTCTACACCCTCAGCGGCCTGCTGGCCGGACTCGCCGGCGCCCTCAACGCCGCCCGGCTGTCCTCCGGCGTCACCATCATCGGCGTCGGCATGGAACTCGACGCGATCTCCGCCGTCGTCATCGGCGGCACCCTCCTCATCGGCGGCGCGGGCTCGATCAGCGGCACGCTCTGGGGCGTCCTGCTGCTGGCCGTCATCCAGAACCTGATCAACCAGATCGGCTCGCTCAACTCCTCGTACCAGTCGGTCGTCAGCGGAGGTTTCCTTATCGTTGTCGTGGTGGCCCAGCGTTACCTGGCGCGCAGTCGCAGAACCACGTGACGAACGCGGCCGCCGTGCGGAGCCGAACCACCGAGTCAAGCCGAACCAAGGAGTGCCGTGGGCGTCAGCCTCAAGGACGTTGCGCAACGGGCGGGCGTGTCCATCAAGACCGTGTCCAACGTGGTCAACAACTACCAGCACGTCACACCCGCCATGCGGGCCAAGGTGCAGCGGGCCATCGACGAGCTCGGCTACCGGCCGAACCTCACCGCACGCCACCTGCGCAAAGGCCGCACCGGCATCATCGCCCTCGCCGTACCCGAGTTCGGCAACCCGTACTTCGCCGAGCTCGCCGGTGAGGTCGTCGACGCGGCCGCCCGGCACGACTACACCGTCCTGGTCGATCACACCGCCGGCCTCAGGGAGAAGGAACTCCTGGTCAGCCAGGGCTTCCGGTCCCATGTGATCGACGGCCTCATCCTCAGCCCCATCCATCTGGAGACCGAGGACCTGATGGCCCGCACCGAGACGGCGCCCCTGGTGCTGCTCGGCGAGCGCGAGTACGAGGCCCCCTACGACCACATCGCCATCGACAACGTGGCCGCCTCCCGTGAGGCCGTACGCCACCTCCTGGGCCTCGGCCACCGGCGCATCGCCTTCCTCGGCTCGCGCACCGGACGTGAACGCCAGCCGGCGCACCTGCGGTTGCGGGGCTGGCGCGAGGAACTCGCCGCCGCCGGCCTCGAACCCGACGAGTCCCTGGTCGTCGTCACCGACGGCTACGGCCGTGAGGACGGCGCCACCGGCATGGCGGCCCTCCTGGACCGGGGCGAGCGGCCCGACGCCGTGTTCGCGTACAACGACCTCATCGCCATCGGCGCGATGCGGACCCTCACCGAACGCGGGTACCGCATCCCCGAGGACATCGCCGTCGTCGGCTTCGACGACATCGAGGAGAGCCGCTACACCACCACCACACTCACCACCATCTCGCCGGACAAGGAGGCCATCGCCCGCCTCGCCGTCGACAGCCTCGTCGAACGGCTCTCCGGCGAGGCCGCCGCCGAACCCCGCAGACCGCGCCCCGGCTACCGTCTCGTCGTCCGCGAATCCACCACGCCCCGGCCCCGATCCGGCCATACCGAGGACCACTGATGCCGCGCCCCACCGTGCACCGCACCCCCTTCGGCTCCGCCCACGGAACCGAGACCCACCTGTGGACCCTCGACAGCGGGGCGGGGGTCCGGGCCGAGATACTCACCTACGGAGCCACGCTGCACCGCCTCACCGTCCCCGACACCTCGGGGACCGCCGGAGGCGTCGTACGGTCGCTCACCGGCATCGACGACTACACGGCGAAGCACCCCTACTTCGGGGCCGTCGTCGGGCGCTACGCCAACCGCATCGCGCACGGCCGCTTCACCCTGGACGGCACCGAGCACCACGTCCCCGCCAACGACCGGGGCCACGCCCTGCACGGCGGCCCCGACGGCTTCCACACCAAGGTGTGGGAGGCCACCGGTGACCACACGGACGACACCGCGTCCGTCCGGCTCACCCTGCACAGTCCCCACGGCGACATGGGCTTCCCCGGCGCGCTGGACACCACCGTCACCTACACCCTGGACACGGCCGGCACGCTCGCCGTCGACTACGAGTCCGTCACCGACCGCGCCACCGTCGTCAGCCTCACCAACCACGCCTACTTCGACCTGGCCGGCTACGGCGACGTCCTCGGCCACCGTCTCCAGGTCGACGCCGACGCCTATCTGCCGGTGGACGGCGACGGCATCCCGCTCGGAGCGCCGGCCGGTGTCCAGGGCACGCCCTTCGACCTCACCGAGCCCCGCGTGCTCGGGGAACGGCTCGGCCGGGAGGACGGACAACTGCGCGCGGCGGGTGGCTTCGACCACTGCTGGGTGCTGCGCGAGCCCACGGGGGCGGATGGCCTGCGCCGTGCCGCCCGGCTCACCGCGCCGGACGAGAGCCGCGTCCTGGAGGTGTGGACGACCCAGCCGGGCATCCAGGTGTACACCGCCAACCAGCTCGACGGCGCCTTCACCGACGGCACCGGCCGCCGCCACGAACGGCACGGCTCCCTCTGCCTGGAGACCCAGCACCTGCCCGACGCGCCCAACCGGCCGGACTTCCCCTCGACCGTCCTGCGGCCCGGCGAGACGGCCCGCAGCCGGACGGAACTGCGCTTCCCGCACCTGCCGGGGCGTGGCTGACGGCTCCTTCACCGGGGGGCCCGCGCGGGGACGCGGGGTCCGTCCTCAAGCGCAGGACGGGCTGGGGCGGCGCCGTCACGCGCAGTGCGCCTGCCCTCGGGGCCGGTCATGTGGCGGTGCGCCCGCCGTGGCGGGTGCACCGTCGCCTGGGGCGCGCGCCCGCCGTGGGCGGGGGCCCTCCGGAGTGTCTCCTCGCGTGACGAACGTGCGGGGTGCCGTCGGGGAGCCCCGTAAGGCGTTCGTCACCCTGCGGGGGCCCTCCTGCGGGCCCGCGGACCGGCTGTCGGGCGGCTGCGGGTGGTGGCGGTGGGGTTGTGCGGCCGGTCCGCGGGTGCGGGTGAGACAGGTGGGAAGCCGTCGAGGCGGCCGTCTCAGCGCGGTGGCGGGGCCGTGCTCGACCGGACGACCAGGCGGGTCGGGACCAGCGTCGTGCCGCGTTCCGCCGCCTCGTTGCGGATCTGCCGCAGGACACCGTCCACACACAGCCGGCCGATCTCCGCGAAGTCCTGGTGGACGGTGGTCAGCGGCGGGAAGAACGACGCGGAGTCGGCGATGTCGTCGAACCCCACGACGCTGACGTCCTCGGGGACGCGCCTGCCGCGCTCGTGCAGAGCGCGCAGAACACCCAGCGCCATCTGGTCGTTGGCCGCGAAGACCGCGGTGACGGAGGGATCGGCCGCCAGCGTGAGACCGGCCTCGTAGCCGGAGACCGCCGACCAGTCGCCGTCCACCGGAGGCGGAACGGGGCGTCCCGCCTCCTCCAGGGTCTGCCGCCAGGCCACGGCACGGCGCTGTGCGGCGAACGACTCCGCCGGGCCGGCCACGTGCGCCACCGTGTGGTGCCCGAGGTCCAGCAGGTGCTGTACGGCTGCCCTGGCACCGCCGGACTGGTCGGTGTCCACGACGCTGTAGCGGTCGCCCGCGTCGGAATCGGCCACCACGACATGGGTGTTCGGCGGCAGGGAGATGGCGGCGTCCAGGAGGTGGACTTCCATGATCACGATCATACCGTCCACGACCTGCTCGCCGAGCACGGTGACGGCACCCCTGACCCCCGTGCTGGTGGGGGTCGCCACGGGCAGCAGGGTGATGGCGTATCCCTCGTCCGCGGCGGAGGCCGAAATGGCTTCCAGAGTGCGGACGTTGCCGGTCGTGGCCAGGGTGAACAGGACGACGCCGAGGGTGCGGAACCTGCCGCTCTTGAGCGCCCGCGCCGCGCTGTTGGGCCGGTAGTTCAGCTCCTTCATGGCGGACAGGACGCGCCGGCGGGTCTCCTCCGAGACCATGGAGTGCCCGTTGGACACGCGGGAGACCGTCTGCGAGGAGACACCGGCAAGGCGGGCGACGTCGGCCATGGAGGCTTCCCTGCGGGATGGCCGTTCCATGGCTGGTTCCTGTCCGTGCACTGTGCCTCCGTCGTGGTGTGGTGAGCCTTTCGCCGCGTGCGCAGGGCGCCGTCCCGGCCGCGGGCCGTCTTCCACCGCGGTCGTCCGGGGGTGTGTCGATCGGTTCCCGCCCTGTCGCCGCACCGCGTGCGGCTCGTGCCGGGGCGCCGGCGAGGGCTCGGACCACCGGCATTTCTACCACTATCGGACGCTCCACGCCGACCGGCCCGGGCGGCGTCACCCGGGAGGGGGCGAGGCCGGGCGGTGGAGGGCGCAACTCTTCGGCGGGCGGAGGGAATCCTCGCCTTGACGGTGCGCCGAGCAGACGTGTAAACATCACTTCACCGATTGCTGTTTACGTAAACATCGGTTCTCAAGCACAGCGCCTCCACGATGTCCGGTGTCTCCCTCCGGCCGGGGCCATGCTCAACGCCGGACCAGTAGGAGTACCCATGACGGCCGTTACGCCGCTCACGACCGGACGCCGCCCACCAGCCGGAGGCTCCCGTTCCCGGCGCGGACGGATCGGGTGGCTCTTCGTCGGTCCGTTCATGGCCGTGTTCGCCCTGGTCTTCCTCGCACCGATCGCCTACTCGCTGTACCTCAGCTTCTTCCGGGACCAGCTGGTCGGCGGCACCTCGTTCGTGGGCCTGGACAACTTCCAGCGGGCTTTCGAGGACGACCAGTTCTGGGCGGCCGTGGGCCGGGTGGTCCTCTTCCTCGCGGTGCAGGTGCCCGTCATGCTCGGGCTCGCGCTGCTCGTGGCCCTGGCGCTCGACAGCGGCAGGCTCTACGGGAAGAGCTTCTTCCGGATCTCCGTCTTCCTCCCGTACGCCGTACCCGCCGTCGTCGCCACCCTGATGTGGGGCTTCATCTACGGCACCCGCTTCGGGCTGGTCGGGAACATCAACGACGCCCTCGGCGTGTCCCTGCCCGACCCGCTCTCACCCTCCCTGGTGCTGGCCAGCATCGGCAACATCGTCACCTGGGAGTTCATCGGCTACAACATGCTGATCTTCTACTCGGCGCTGCGTGTCGTCCCCAAGTCCCTCTACGAGGCGGCCGAGATCGACGGCGCCGGGCAGTGGCGGATCATCACCGCCGTGAAGATCCCCGCGATCCGCGGGGCCCTGGTGATCGCGACGATCTTCTCCGTGATCGGCAGCTTCCAGCTGTTCAACGAGCCCAGCATCCTGAAGAGCCTGGCGCCGAACGCGATCACGACCTACTTCACGCCCAACCTCTACACCTTCACGCTGTCCTTCTCCGGCCGACAGCAGAACTACGCGGCCACCGTCTCCCTCGTCATGGGCGTCGTCACGATGATCATCGCCTACGCGGTCCAGCTGCGCGGCATGCGAAAGGAGGCGTGAGCGATGACCGCACCCTCGTTCACCGCCGAGCCGACCCGGCGTACCACCCACCGCGCCCCGGCGTCCCGGCGTGCCCCCCGCAGGCGCCATTCGCCCGACCGGCCGCGCCGCAGCGTCCTGCTCACCGTGCTCATGGGCCTGACCGCGCTCTACGCGCTCCTGCCGCTGGTCTGGCTCGTCATCAACGCCTCGAAGACGCAGAAGAACCTCCTGGACTCCTTCGGCCTCTGGTTCAGCGGGGACTTCGCCCTCTGGGACAACATCTCCCAGACCCTCACCTACGACGACGGCATCTTCGTCCGCTGGTTCCTCAACACCCTGCTGTACGTGGTGGTGGGAGCCGGCGGAGCCACCTTCCTCGCTGTCCTGGGCGGCTACGGCCTGGCCAAGTTCGACTTCGCGGGCAAGCGCGCGGTGTTCGCCACCGTCATCGGCGCGGTGGCCGTGCCCGCGACCGCGCTGGCGGTGCCCACCTTCCTCATGTTCAGCAAGATGGGCCTCACCAACACGCCGTGGTCCGTCATCATCCCGTCCCTCATATCCCCGTTCGGGCTCTACCTGATGTGGGTGTTCGCCGCCGAGGCCGTCCCCACCGAACTCCTGGAGGCGGCCAGGGTGGACGGCTCCGGCGAGCTGCGGACGTTCTTCCGCGTCGCGCTCCCGCTGCTGGCGCCGGGCATCGTCACCGTCCTGCTGTTCACCATGGTGCAGACGTGGAACAACTACTTCCTGCCGCTCATCATGATCAAGGACCCGGACTGGTACCCGCTGACGCTGGGGCTGAACGCCTGGAACGAGCAGGCCTCCACCGCCGGCGGCCAGCCCGTCTTCAACCTGGTCATCACGGGGTCACTGCTGACGATCGTGCCGCTCGTCCTCGCCTTCCTGCTGCTCCAGCGCTACTGGCAGTCCGGACTGGCGGCGGGCAGCGTCAAGGGATGATCCCGTCCCCGGCCACCCAATCTCCGCGCTGCGAGACCGGGTTAGCCCGGCGCTCGGCCGGTGCGGTGTTCCACCCTCTCCACCTTCCGCACCCTGTGGCGCGGACGCTCGACGGTTCGTGCACCACCCTCACCACAACGGAGTGAAAACGATATGAGAACCATGACCAGACGCGCGATGCGTGGCGTCGGCCTGCTGTGCGCGGCCGCGCTGAGCCTCACCGCGTGCGGGTCCTCCGAGGAAGCCGCTTCGGACAAGGCCGTATCGGGAAGTGATCTGCGGGCGGCCCTCAAGGAGGGTGGCTCGATCACGGTGTGGGCTTGGGAACCGACGCTGAAGCAGGTCGTCAGCGACTTCCAGAAGGAGTACCCGAAGGTCAAGGTGAAGCTGGTCAACGCCGGTACCGGCAACGACCAGTACACCGCCCTGCAGAACGCCGTGCAGGCCGGATCCGGGGTCCCGGACGTCGCGCAGGTCGAGTACTACGCCCTCGGGCAGTTCGCCCTCGGCAAGTCCCTGGAGGACCTGAGCCGCTACGGCGCGGACAAGTTCAAGGACGACTACTCGCCGGGCCCGTGGAACGCGGTCACCGTCGACGAAGCCGTGTACGCGCTGCCCATGGACTCCGGTCCGATGGCGCTCTTCTACAACAAGAAGGTCCTGGACAAGCACCAGATCGCCGTCCCCACCACCTGGGACGAGTACCTGGAGGCGGCCCGCGCCCTGCACGCGGCGGACCCGAAGGCCTACATAGCCAACGACACCGGCGACGCCGGGTTCACGACCAGCATGATCTGGCAGGCCGGCGGGACCCCGTTCAAGAACCGCGACACCAACATCACGGTCGACCTCACCAACGACAAGGGCGTCACCACCTACACCAAGGTCTGGCAGAAGCTCATCGACGAGAAGCTGCTGGCGCCCATCAGCTCCTGGAGCGACGAGTGGTACAAGGGTCTGGCGGACGGCACCATCGCCACCCTCGCCACCGGCGCCTGGATGCCCGCCAACTTCGTCTCCGGCGTCGAGTCGGCCTCCGGTGACTGGCGCGCCGCCGCCCTCCCGCAGTGGAAGAAGGGCGACGAGGTCAGCTCCGAGAACGGCGGCAGCTCCCTCGCGGTGATGAAGGCGAGCAAGAACAAGGACCTGGCGTACGCGTTCAACGAGTACGCCAACCACTCGGAGGGCGTCCAGGCCCGCATCGAGGCCGGAGCCTTCCCCGCCACCACGGCGGACCTGGCCTCCCCGACGTTCCTCGACACCACCTTCCCGTACTTCGGTGGCCAGAAGGCGAACGAGATCTTCGCCCGGTCGGCCGCCCAGGTGCCCGAGGACTGGTCCTACCTGCCCTACCAGGTGTACGCCAACTCCATCTTCAACGACTCCGTCGGCAAGGCCTACGTCTCCGACACCAAGCTGGCCGACGGCCTGAAGGAGTGGCAGAAGGCCGCCGTCGACTACGGCACAGAACAGGGCTTCGACGTCAACAAGTGACGTCCCGCCACTGAACCGGCACAGGGCGGTCGCCCGCGGGCGACCGCCCTGTGCCGTACTCGCAACCCCCGTATCCGAGAGGATCATCATGACCCCCGCCTCCGAGCGCCGCTGGCTGCGCCCGCCCTCCGACGACCGCCCGGCGAGCTTCGCCTACGGGGCCGACTACAACCCGGAGCAGTGGCCCCGCGAGGTGTGGAAGGAAGACGTCCGGCTGATGCGCGAGGCCGGTGTCACCGTCGTCTCCGTCGCGATCTTCTCCTGGGCCCGTCTCCAGCCGGCCGAGGACCGCTGGGACTTCGCCTGGCTGGACGAGGTGCTCGACCTGCTCCACGACAACGGCATCGCCGTGGACCTCGCCACCGCCACCGCCTCGCCGCCGCCCTGGCTCACCACCCTGCACCCGGAGATCCTCCCGGTCACCCGCACCGGCGAGACCCTCTCCCAGGGAGCGCGACAGCACTGGCGGCCCACCTCACCGGTCTTCCGCGCGTACGCCCTGCGGCTGGTGGAGGCCATGGCGACCCGTTACGCGGACCACCCCGCCCTGGTCGCCTGGCACATCTCCAACGAGCTCGGCTGCCACAACATCTACGACTACTCCGACGACGCCGCCCAGGCCTTCCGCGACTGGCTGCGCACCCGCTACGGCACGCTCGACGAGCTCAACCGGGCCTGGGCCACCTCCTTCTGGTCGCAGTACTACGGTCAGTGGGAGCAGATCCAGCCGCCGCGCCTCGCCGCGAGCCACGCCAACCCCACCCAGCAGCTCGACTTCAAGCGCTTCTCGTCCGACGCGCTCAAGGACTACCTCCGGGCCGAACGCGACGTCCTGCGCCGCATCACCCCCGACGTCCCCGTCACCACCAACTTCATGGTGATGGGCGAGACCAAGGGCATGAACTACCCGGACTGGGCGGACGAGATCGACTTCGTCTCCAACGACCACTACGCGCACCCCGGCCCCCAGCGACTGGACGAACTCTCCTTCTCCGCCGCGCTCACCCACTCCATCGCCCACGGCAGGCCGTGGTTCCTGATGGAGCACTCCACCAGCGCGGTCAACTGGCAGACCGTCAACGTCGCCAAGACCGAGGGCGAACTCGCCCGCGACTCCCTGGTCCACGTCGCCCACGGAGCCGACGCGGTCTGCTTCTTCCAGTGGCGCCAGTCCGCCGCCGGCGCCGAGAAGTACCACTCCGCGATGGTGCCCCACGCCGGCCCGGACAGCGAGGTCTTCCGCGCGGTGACGGCCCTCGGCCGGACGCTGCGGGAGCTCACCCCGGTCACCGGTTCCGTACGGGAGCCGGCCAGGGCCGCGCTGGTGTACGACTGGGACTCCTGGTGGGCCGTCGAGCGCGACTCCCAGCCGACCTCCCTGCTGCGCTACCGGCAGGAGGCGCTCGACTGGTACTCCGCCTTCCTGGCCCTGGGCGTCCGGGTGGACGTCGTCACCACGGCGGCCGACCTCACCGGCTACGACTTCGTCGCCGCCCCCGTCCTGCACGTCGTCCCGAAGGACCTCGCCGACCGGCTCGACGCCTATGTGCGCGGCGGCGGCCACCTCGCCACCACCTACTACTCGGGTGTCGTCGACGAGAACGACCACGTCCACCTCGGCGGCTACCCGGGGGCGCTGCGCGACCTGCTGGGCATCCGCATCGAGGAGTTCGGCCCCCTGCTCGAAGACGCGGACGTACGCCTCGACAACGGCCTGACCGGCACCCTGTGGACCGACCGGATCGAGGTGACCGATCCCGAGGTCACGGTCCTCGCACGCTACGAGACCGGGGACCAGGCGGGGCGCCCCGCCCTGACCCGGCGTGTCCCGGCGGACGGCGGCTCCGCCTCCTACCTGTCGACCCGGCTCGGCAGCCAGGGGCTGACCGGTGTGCTGGAGACCCTGCTGTCCGGCGCCGGAGTGGTCAGCGAACTGCCCGCCGGCGCGCGGGGACGGGTGGAGGCGACCGTACGGACGGACGGCACCCACGCCTACTGGTTCCTTGTCAACCGCACGGACGAGCCCGTCGAGTTCGACGCGGTGGACGGTGAGGCCCTGACCGGCCCCGCACCGGCCGGCGGCGGTCTGGTCCTGCCGCCGCGTGAGGTCGCCGTCCTGCGCGTGGAGGCCGGGGCGACGCCCTTCCTCTCCGGCGTGTAGCACCGCGTGCGCCCCGGGGGACGAGACGTCCCCCGGGGCACGCCGGGCGTCAGGCCGGCGCGGTGAAGCGGTGGATGCCCGAGCCGGCCGCGAAGACCGCGCACCCGTCCTCCCGCCGCAGGAACACGGCGGTGCCCCGGACGGAGCTCCTCCCGTCACCGCCCGGCACCCACACCTCGGCCGTCGTGTTGGCGGGCAGGACCACCCGAAGCGCGAAGCCGCCCCCGTCCGAGGTCCAGCGGGTGGTGACCGGCCCGTACAGGGAGTCGAACCGGGCCTCGGCCCGGTGCACCCCGCCCCCCGGACGCGGACGCACCCGGATCTCGCGGAAGCCGGGCGCCGCCGGGGCGATGCCCGCGATGTTCGCGTACATCCACTCGCCCACCGACCCGTAGGCGTAGTGGTTGAAGGAGTTCATCCCGGCGTCCTGGAAACCGCCGTCCGGCCGCACGGAGTCCCAGCGCTCCCACATCGTGGTGGCACCCCGGTCGATCTGGTACCCCCAGCTCGGGAACGTCCGCCGCGTCAGCAGCCGGTAGGCGACGTCCGTGTGCCCGGTGTCGGTCAGCACCGGCAGCAGGCGCGGTGTGCCGAGGAACCCCGTCGACAGGTGCCAGTCCTTCGCCTCGATCAGCGCGACCAGCCTGTCCGCAGCCGGTGCGCGGTCGCCCGGCTCCAGCAGGTCCATCGACAGGGCCAGGACGTACGCGGTCTGCGTGTCGCCCTTCACCCGCCCGCCGTCGCCCACGTACGCCGCCCGGAACGCGTCGCGCACCCGGCCGGACAGCGTGCGGTAGGGCCCGGGGTCCTTGCCCAGCACCTCGGCGGTCCGGGCCGTGAGGTCGGCGCTGTGGGCGAAGTACGCCGTGCCGATGACGTCCTTGGGTGTCTCGTCCTCGATGTTGAGCCAGTCCCCGTACCCATCGGCCGGCCGCAGGAGACCGTCGCTGTGCGCCTGGAGGTACTCCAGCCAGGCCACCATCGACGACCAGGACTGCTCCAGCACCCGCACGTCCCCGTACGCCTGGTACAGGGCCCACGGGACCGTCACCCCGGCGTCGCCCCAGCCGGCCGCCCCGCTGCCGACGCCCGGGAGGTCCGGGGCGACGTTCGGGAAGGCGCCGTCGGCCAGCTGGTCGTCGCGCAGGTCCTGGAGCCACTTGCCGAGGAAGCGGGCCGACTCCATCGTGTACGCGGCGGTGGGCGCGAAGACGTTGATGTCGCCGGTCCAGCCGAGGCGTTCGTCGCGCGCGGGCGTGTCGGTCGGGACGGAGAGGAAGTTGCCGCGCTGCCCCCAGGTGATGTTGCTGTGGAGCCGGTCGAGCATGGGGACGTCGGTCGAGAAGGCCATGGTGAACGGCGCCGAGGTGTGGATGACCCGGCCCACCACCGCGTCCGGCCCGGGGCGGCCCGGAAAGCCCGTCACCTCGACGTAGCGGAAACCGTGGAAGGTGAAGCGGGGCTCGTACGTCTCCGGTCCGCCGCCCCTGAGCGTGTAGGTGTCGGTGGCCCGTGCGGTGCGCAGGTTGGCCGTGTAGAGGGTGCCGTCCGGGTTCAGCACCTCGGCGTGGCGCAGCCGCACCGTCGTGCCCGCCGGCCCCGAGACAAGGAGCCGTACCGTGCCCACCATGTTCTGTCCGAGGTCGAACACGTAGACCCCGGGCTCGGGTTCGGTCACCTCGCGGGCCGTCAGCTCGCGCTCGACACGGCAGGCCCCGTCCACCGCGGCGACCGGCACGGCCGTGACCCCTTCCACCGCTTCTGCCGCGAGCCACCCCGACGCGTCGAATCCGGCGCGGCTCCAGCCGTCGGTCTCCAGCCGGGCGTCGTACTCCTCGCCTGCCATGAGGTCGGTGGCGGTGACGGGCCCGGTCGCGGCGGCCCAGCCGGTGCCCGACAGCACCCGCTCGATCGACCCGTCGGTGAAGGTGACCTCCAACTGGGCCAGTACGGCCGGACGTTCGCCGTACTGGTGCGGTCCGAACCAGGCGATGTTCCCGGCGTACCACCCCGGCGCGAGGGTGACCCCGAGAGCGTTGCCGCCGGACCGAAGCAGTGCCGTCACGTCGTACGTCTGGTACTGGACGCGCTTGCGGTAGTCGGTCCAGCCGGGCGCGAGCCGGTCCTCGCCGACACGTGCGCCGTTCAGGAACACCTCGTACAGGCCGAGCGCGGTCGAGTACAGCCGGGCCCGCGCGACGCGCTTGCGGCCCAGCCGGAATTCCGTGCGCAGCTGGGTGGCGGGGGAGAGGGCCGCCCGTACCTCGCCCCAGGGGCCGGAACCCCACGGGGCGAGGACCGCTGCGGCGGGCCAGCCGGTGTCGTCGTAGCCGCCGGACGCCCAGTCCCCGTCCGGCTCCCGGTCGGTGGCCCGCCATCCGGTTCCCGTGGCGAGTGTGACCGCACCGTCGGCGGTGGTCAGCTCCAGCGCCCCGAGCAGACCGGCCGGGCCGTCCACCGCGTTGGTGGCCGTCACGGCGACGACCCGGGAGCCGGGGGAGAGGTGCGCCGTCACGTCCACCACCACGGGACGACGCCAGTTCTCCGCGGGGCCGTCGGGCTCGGTACGGGCCACCTGGACACCGTCGACCAGGGCGGTGAAGCCGTCGTCGGCGGTCATGACCAGGCGGGCGCGGGTGACGCCCTCGGGGATCTCCACCCGGCCGCGGAACCACCGGGTGGCCGCCGGAGCGCCCACGGCCGGATCGCCCTCCGGGAACCAGATCCAGGAGGCCGCCTCCAGGGAGGGTGAGGAGGTCAGCGCGGCGGGCGCGCCGATCCACCCCGCCGACCAGTCGGCCTCGTCCAGGAGCCCGGTCTCCCACCAGGACGGCTCGCTCCAGGCCGAGACGCGTCCGTCCTGGTCCCACACGCGCACCGACCAGTGGTAGCGCGTACGGGAGACCAGCGCCGGGCCCGCGTACGGGACCAGCACCGACGTCGGGGACACGACCTTGCCGCTGTCCCAGACGTCGGGGCGGGCCAGGCGGTCCGGCGAGGTGGCGACCCGCACCTGGTAGGCGGACTGGCCGTGGTCCGGGTGGTCCGAGGCGAGGGGCCAGCTCAGCCGGGGGCGGGAGACGTCGAGGCCGAGCGGGCGGCGTACGTACTCCACGGTCGGCCCGGTGACGCGGAGCCGACCGGCCGCGGTGTCGGCCGGGGCGGCGGCGCGGGCGGCGGGCGAGGAGACCGCGGCGAGGGCGGCGGTGGCGGCGGTGGTGCTGAGCAGTCGTCTTCTGCTGATCACAACTCGGCTCCGTAAGGTCGCGTTCATGAATCGTTTCAGCTCACCGGGACGCTAGGGCTGTGACCTGTCCCTGTCAATGCTGGACGCGCTATCGATGCCGGACTCGGGGGCGTTGAAGAAACCCGCGTGCGAGTCATTGACGGTTCTGCGGCGGGGGTGCTTGAGTGCCTCGGCGAGTGCTGTGAAACCTTTCACGCGATGGGCCGAATGGCCGCGCGAGGCGCCGATCGTTGCGCTGTCCGGATGACGCGGCTCAAGGCCTTCCCCGGATATGGACGAAACGTCAGGTGTTCGCACCTCACGGACCTGCCGGTCCGTGCACGGATCCTCCACACCAAGGGAGAACGCATGCGCCTGCGCGCCCGCTGGGCACCAGCCGTTCTACTGCTGATCGCCCCCCTGATCGGCACCACCCCGGCCACGGCCGACACCGGCGAGGTCCTGGTGCCGGTGCAGCGGTCGACCCGGGCGGTCCCCGGTCAGTACATCGTCACCGTCTCCAAGGACGAGACACCCGGCGCCACGGCCGAACGTCTCGGCGTCACCCCTCTGTTCACGTACAGCAAGGTCCTGCACGGTTTCGCCGCCGAGCTCACCCCGGCACAGCTGAAGAAGGTGCGCGGGGCCACCGGGGTCCAGACGGTCGAGGAGAACAGCGAGGCATCCGTCTCCCCGCCCGCCGTGCAGCCGTCGGCCGCCTCCCGTGTCGCGGCCGCCAGTTGGGGCCTGGACCGGATCGACCAGCGGGCCCTGCCGCTGGACGGCGCCTACGAGGCACCCGGGGCCGGGCAGGGGGTGACCGCGTACATCCTGGACACCGGCATCGAGTCGGCGCACAGCGAGTTCGGCGGCCGGGTGGGCACCGGCTACGACGCCATCGGCGACGGCCGTGACGGCGAGGACTGCAACGGGCACGGCACCCATGTCGCCGGCACGGTGGCCGGTTCCACCTACGGCGTCGCCCGCTCCGCCTCGCTCGTACCGGTCCGGGTGCTCGACTGCGAGGGCTCGGGAAGCTGGGCCGGCATCATCGCCGGGCTGGACTGGATCGCCAACAACGCCCAGCAGCCCGCCGTGGTCAACGCCTCCCTCGGCGGGCCCTCGTCCTCGGCCGTCGACGACGCGTTCGACGCGCTGGTGAAGCAGGGCACCCTGCCGGTCGTCGCGGCGGGCAACGAGAACCAGGACGCCTGCGACGTCTCCCCGGCGGGTGCCGACGGCACGGTCTCCGTGGGTGCGAGCGACGGCCAGGACCGGCAGGCGTCGTTCAGCAACTGGGGCACCTGCGTGGCCCTGTACGCGCCCGGCACGGAGATCGTCTCCGCCAAGCTCGGCGGCGGTTCCACGGCACTCGACGGGACGTCCATGGCGGCCCCGCACGTCACCGGCGCCGTCGCCCTCTACAAGGAGGCGAACCCCGCCGCGACGCCCCAGGAGATCGAGGACTGGCTCGTCGGGGGCGCGACCCCCGACGTCCTGACCAACCTGGGAACGGGCTCGCCCGACCGCCTGCTGTACGCCGGCGCTCTCTGAGCGGACCCCGGCACCGCCCGAGCGGGGTCCGCGTCTCGCGGGCCCCGCTCCGTGCCGTGCCTCCGGAACAGCGGCTTTCCGCGCCCTTTCACTTCTGTGCAAGTGGCTTGCGTAGCTTTGCGGCCTCTTTCGTCCCGGCTGGACCTCCCTGTCTCGGCACAAGTGCCCTTCTGTCGAAGCACCTTGTTCGCGGACGCCGTGCCTCTGTGAGTCCCGGCTTTCTGTCGCACCTGTGGACTCCCTCGCTCTTCTCTGCAATTCTCTGACCGCACTACGCAAAAGACAGCTCAGTCACATGCAGAAATCGTTGTCGCAGAGCTGTCCGGACAGAGCCGCAACCCTCGGTGCCTTCCGTGCCGAGGCCGAAGATCGGGGATCTATGAGAGCCCAACGCTGGAGACGGCGGGCCGTTTCGGCAGCCGTAGCCACCAGTCTTCTGATGATCGGATGGCCGTCGCTGACCGCCGCGGCGGCCGACGGCCCCAGCATCGCCGCGGGCCGGGCCGCGGCGGCGAGCAGCGCCGGCAGCGCGTACGGCGCGCGGAACGTGACGGACGGCAGCCAGTCGACGTACTGGGAGGGGGCCGGAAGCTCGCTGCCCCAGTGGGTGCAGACCGATCTCGGCGCCGCCGCCCGGGTCGACGCCGTGACGCTGAAGCTGCCCGCCGGATGGAAGAGCAGGCGGCAGACCCTCTCCGTCCAGGGCAGTGCCGACGGCACCAGCTTCTCGACGCTGAAGACCTCGGCGACGTACAGCTTCAGTCCCGGATCGTCGAACACGGTGACGATCCCCTTCCCCGCGACGAAGGCCCGCTTCGTGCGGGTGAACGTCACGGCGAACACGGCGGGGCGCAACGCACAGCTCTCCGAGCTGGAGGTCCACGAGGCGCGGGAGTCCTCGGCGAACCTCGCCGCGGGCAAGACCCTCACGGCGAGCAGCCACACCGAGACGTACGTCCCGGCCCAGGCCAACGACGGGAACCGGGCCAGCTACTGGGAGAGCCGCAACAACGCCCTCCCGCAGTGGCTCCAGGCGGACCTCGGCTCCTCGGTCCGGGTCGACCGGGTCGTCCTGCGGCTGCCCGACGGCTGGCCCCAGCGGAGCCAGACCCTGAAGATCCAGGGCAGTACCGACGGTTCGGGTTTCACCGACCTCACCGCGTCCCAGGCGTACACCTTCGGCGCCGCCAACGGGCAGTCCGCCACGATCTCCTTCGACGCCACCACCACCCGTTACGTCCGGGTCCTCGTCACCGCCAACTCGGGCCAGCCGGCCGCCCAGGTCTCCGAACTGGAGATCTACGGCCCCGAGACCGGCGACACCCAGGCGCCGACCGCGCCGTCCGGCCTGGCGTTCACCGAGCCGGCCACCGGACAGGTCAAGCTGACCTGGAAGGCGTCCTCGGACGACACCGGCGTCACCGGGTACGACATCTACGCCGGCGGAACACTGCTGGCCGGCGTGGCGGGCGACGTCACCACCTACACCGACACCCGGCGGGCCGACGAGACGGTCACCTACCACGTCCGGGCCCGGGACGCGGCGGGCAACCAGTCCGCCGACAGCAACACCGTCACCCGCAAGGGCGCCTCCGGCGACACCCAGGCGCCCACGGCCCCGTCCGGCCTGGCGTTCACCGAGCCGGCCGCCGGGCAGATCAAGCTCACCTGGCAGGCGTCCTCGGACGACAAGGGTGTCACCGGGTACGACGTCTACGCCGACAACGTGCTCCGCAAGAGCGTGGCCGGTGACGTCACCACCTACACCGACACCCAGCCCGCGGGCACCACGGTCAGCTACGTCGTCCGGGCCAAGGACGCGGCGGGCAACATATCCGCGCCCAGCAACACCGTGACCCGCAACGGCTCGACGGGCACCGCCTCCAACCTGGCCGTGTCGAAGCCGATCACCGCCTCGTCGGTGGTCCACACCTTCGTCGCGGCCAACGCCAACGACAACTCGCTCACCACCTACTGGGAGGGTGCGGGCGGCAGCTACCCCAACACCCTCACGGTGAAGCTGGGAGCCAACGCCGACACCCAGAGCGTCGTGGTCAAGCTGAACCCCGACAGCAGCTGGGGCGCGCGCACCCAGAACATCCAGGTGCTCGGACGCGAGCAGGACGCCACGGCCTTCACCGGCCTGGCCGCCGCCAAGGACTACCGGTTCGACCCGGCGAGCGGGAACACGGTGACCATCCCGGTCACCGCCCGGGTCGCCGACGTCCAGCTGAAGTTCACCTCCAACACCGGGTCAGGCGCCGGTCAGGTCGCCGAGTTCCAGGTGCTGGGCACCCCCGCGCCCAACCCGAACCTCCAGGTCTCGGCCGTCAGCGCCTCGCCCGCCGCCCCGGTGGAGTCGGACGACATCACCCTGTCGGCGACCGTACGCAACACGGGCGCGGTCGCCGCTCCGGCGAGCAAGCTCGACTTCGAGCTGGGCGGCTCCAAGGTGGCCACCGTCTCCGTGGGCACCCTCGCCCCCGGCGCCTCCACCCAGGTCAGCGCCGGTATTGGAGCGCGCGACGCGGGCAGCTACACGCTCGGCGCGGTCGCCGACCCGGACAACGCCGTCATCGAGCAGAACGAGACCGACAACCGCTTCACCGCCGCCGCCCCGCTGGTCGTGAAGCCGGTCTCCAGCTCCGACCTCGTCGCGAGCGCGGTCACCACCTCGCCGTCCGCCCCGGCCGCCGGGGACACCGTGGCCTTCTCGGTCGCGGTGAAGAACCAGGGCACCGTGGCCTCCGCGAGCGGCAGCCACGGCATCACCCTGAGCCTCCTCGACGCCAAGGGCGCCACGGTGAAGACCCTCACCGGCGCGCACAACGGCGCCATCGCGGCCGGTGCCACGACCGCCCCGGTCCAGCTCGGCAGCTGGACCGCGGTCAACGGCTCGTACACGGTGAAGGTCCAGCTCGCCGACGACGCCAACGAGCTGCCGGTCAAGCGGGAGAACAACACCAGTACCCAGGCCCTGTTCGTCGGACGCGGCGCCAACATGCCGTACGACATGTACGAGGCGGAGGACGGGGTCACCGGCGGTGGCGCCAAGGTCGTCGGCCCGAACAGGACCGTGGGCGACGTCGCCGGCGAGGCCTCCGGCCGCAAGGCCGTCACCCTCGACGCCACCGGCCAGTACGTCGAGTTCACCACCAGGGCCTCCACGAACACCCTGGTCACCCGCTTCTCCATCCCCGACGCACCGGGCGGCGGGGGCATCGACTCGAAGCTGAACGTCTACGTGGACGGCACCTTCCTCAAGGCCGTCGACCTCACCTCCAAGTACGCCTGGCTCTACGGCAACGAGACCGCGCCCGGCAACTCCCCGGGCGCCGGAGCGCCCCGCCACATCTACGACGAGGCCAACCTCGTGCTGGGCCGCACCGTCCCGGCGGGCAGCAGGATCCGGCTGCAGAAGGACGCGGCCAACACCAGCACCTACGCGATCGACTTCGTCAGCCTGGAGCAGGTCACCCAGGTGCCGAACCCCGACCCGGCCACCTACACCGTGCCGGCCGGATTCACCCACCAGGACGTCCAGAACGCCTTGGACAAGGTCCGCATGGACACCACCGGAACCCTCAAGGGCGTCTACCTGCCCGCCGGCGACTACCAGACGGCGAGCAAGTTCCAGGTCTACGGCAAGGCCGTGAAGGTCGTCGGCGCGGGACCCTGGTTCACCCGGTTCCACGCCCCGTCCACCCAGGACAACACCGACATCGGCTTCCGCGCGGAGGCCAGTGCGAAGGGCTCGTCCTTCGCGAACTTCGCGTACTTCGGCAACTACACCTCCCGTATCGACGGGCCCGGCAAGGTGTTCGACTTCTCCAACGTGTCGGACATCGTCATCGACAACATCTGGAACGAGCACATGGTGTGCCTCTACTGGGGCGCCAACACCGACAACGTCACCATCAAGAACTCCCGGATCCGCGACATGTTCGCCGACGGCATCAACATGACGAACGGATCCACCGACAACCTCGTCACCAACAACGAGGCACGGGCCACCGGAGACGACAGCTTCGCCCTGTTCTCGGCGATCGACGCCGGCGGCGCGGACATGAAGAACAACGTCTACGAGAACCTGACCTCGATCCTCACCTGGCGGGCGGCAGGTGTGGCCGTGTACGGCGGCTACGACAACACCTTCCGCAACATCCACATCGCCGACACCCTGGTGTACTCCGGCATCACGGTCAGCTCGCTGGACTTCGGCTACCCGATGAACGGCTTCGGGACCGGGCCGACGGCCATCGAGAACGTGTCGGTCGTGCGCTCCGGCGGCCACTTCTGGGGCTCGCAGACCTTTCCCGGCATCTGGCTGTTCTCCGCCTCCAAGGTGTTCCAGGGCATCCGCATCTCGCACGTGGACATCGTGGACCCGACGTACAGCGGGATCATGTTCCAGACCAACTACGTGGGCGGACAGCCGCAGTTCCCGATCAAGGACACCGTGCTCACGGACATCTCGATCACCGGTGCGCGCAAGAGCGGCGACGCGTTCGACGCGAAGTCCGGGTTCGGGCTCTGGGCCAACGAGATGCCCGAGGCGGGCCAGGGGCCGGCGGTCGGTGAGGTCACCTTCAACGGCCTGAAGTTCAAGGACAACGCCCAGGACATCAGGAACACCACCTCCACCTTCAAGATCGACGTCAAACCGTAGGGAGGCCCGGCACGCCGGACAGCGGGGGTGCCCCACGACATCGTGGGGCACCCCTCTGTGCGTACAGAGTTTGCAGTCATACGTCGGTAGCTTGCAAGGATTGCGCTAGCGTTGCCGTCATGACGCGACGACTTGCCCAGGTGGCGCAGAAGGTAGGGGTCAGCGAGGCCACGGTGAGCCGGGTGCTCAACGACAGGCCAGGGGTTTCGCGGACCACCCGCGAATCGGTGCTGACCGCACTCGACGTCCTCGGCTACGAGCGGCCCACCCAGCTGCGCGGCGAGCGGGCCCGGCTCGTCGGGCTGGTCCTGCCCGAGCTGCAGAACCCGATCTTCCCGGCCTTCGCCGAGGTGATCGGCGGTTCCCTCGCCCAGCAGGGGCTCACCCCCGTGCTGTGCACGCAGACCAAGGGCGGTGTCTCCGAGGCCGACTACGTCGAGCTGCTCCTCCAGCAGCAGGTCTCCGGCGTCGTCTTCGCCGGAGGGCTCTTCGCCCAGGCCGACGAACCCCACGACCACTACCGCCGGCTCGCCGACCGCCGGATCCCGGTCGTGCTGATCAACGCGTCCATCGAGGGCCTGGACTTCCCCTGTGTGTCGTGCGACGACGCCGTCGCGATCGAACAGGCGTGGCGCCATCTGGAGTCGCTGGGCCACGAGCGCATCGGGCTGGTCCTCGGTCCCTCCGACCACGCGCCGTCCCGGCGCAAGCTCGCCGCCGCGCGGGCCGTCGCGGGAGCGCTCCCGGCCGAGCACGTCGAGCGCTCCTTGTTCTCGCTGGAGGGCGGCCAGGCCGCGGCCTCGCGGCTGCTGGAGCGCGGGGTCACCGGGATCGTCTGCGCGAGCGACCCGCTGGCGCTCGGCGCCGTACGCGCCGCACGCCGGCGCGGCCTCGTGGTGCCCCGAGACGTCTCCGTCGTCGGCTTCGACGACTCCGCCTTCATGAACTGCACCGAACCGCCGCTGACCACCGTGCGGCAGCCCATCGAGGCGATGGGGCGGGCGGCCGTCGAACTGCTCTCCGCGCTCATCCAGAGCGGCGCCGTGCCGCCCGGCGAACTCCTCTTCGAGCCCGAGCTCGTGGTCCGCGGCTCGACCGCGCAGGTGCGCCGCTGAGGGGCCTGTCGGCAACGCCCCCGAGGCCGCGGGGCGGACGCACGTCACGCGCCGGATACGGAAGGATGTCAAGCATTTACGAAATCTGCGCGAGATATTGCGTTCACATGTCGGCGGTGGTTGAGTAAGCCGCGCCCCGGCGGAGAGTTCGCCGAGGGCCTTCCATGCTCATGCCCGAAGGGGACCACCGATGAGAAGTGCTGGGTTCCGCCGTTCTCGCACACGCAGAGCCTCCGCGGCCGCGCTCGTCACCGCACTCGCCCTGACTGCCCTTGCCTCCTGTGGCACGAGCAGCAGCGGCAACGGGGACGACGGCAGCGGTTCCGACAGCGGATCGTCCGATCCCACGGCGCCACTGGACCCGAAGGCCGAGGTGACGCTGTCGATCGACTGCATGCCGCCGGCCGCCAAGGCCGCGGAGCTGCGGGAGTGGAACGAGGACATCAAGGCGTTCAACGCGAAGTACCCGAACGTCAAGATCAACGGGAAGTCCACCCCGGGCCAGTGCCTGGAGCCCCCGCGCTTCACGGCCATGCTCAAGGGCAAGTCGCAGCCCGACGTCTTCTACGCCTACTTCACCGACCTCCAGCAGGTGCTGGACAACGACGGCGCCCAGGACATCTCCGCGTACGTCACCGAGAAGACCGTCCCCGCCCTGAAGGACATCCAGCCCCAGGTGCTCGACGTGGCCCGTAAGGACGGCAAGCTCTACGCCCTGCCGACCAGCAACTACACCATGGGCCTGATGATCAACCGCAAGCTGTTCACCGAGGCCGGCCTGAACCCCGACACGCCGCCCGCCACCTGGGAGGAGGTGCGTGCCGCGAGCAAGAAGATCGCGGCGCTCGGCAAGGGCGTGGCGGGCTTCGGCGAGTACAGCGCGGGCAACAACGGCGGCTGGCACTTCGCCGCGACCCAGTACGCCCTCGGCGGCGACGTGGTCGACGCGAGCGGCAAGAAGGCCGCCTTCAACGACGCCAAGGGCAAGCAGGTCCTCCAGCAGCTGCACGACATGCGCTGGGAGGACGACAGCATGGGCAAGACCCAGCTGCTGAAGTGGGGCGACCTCCAGAAGCAGATCGCCAGCGACAAGCTCGGCATGTTCCTCGCCGCACCCGACGACATCGCCTACATGGTGCAGCAACTCGGCGCGAAGTACGAGAACTTCGGCATGGGTCCGATCCCCGGCGGCCAGGGGACCCTCTTCGGCGGCAACAACTACATGATCAAGAAGGGCAGTTCGCCCGACAAGATCAAGGCCGCCGTGGCCTGGCTGAACTTCAAGAACCTCACCCCCGGCAAGGGACAGTTCGACTGGGCCCGCACCAAGGCCGACAAGCTGCCCGTCGGGCTGCCGCAGCCGAACTTCTTCACCGGTGAGAGCAAGACCCAGGACGACGCCGCACGCGCCGCCAACGCGACGATGCCGGTCGAGAACTTCAAGGCGTTCATGGACAACCCGGTCCCGGGCAAGGCCGAGCCGCCGAAGGCACAGGAGATCTACAAGGTCCTCGACGTGGCGATGTCCGCCGTCCTGACCAACAAGGACGCCGACATCGACAGGCTGCTCGCCACCGCGGAGCAGCAGGTCAACCAGGTTCTCGCGAACCAGTGACGGATCCGCGGGGCCGGGTCGCCCGGACCCTGCCCCGCGATCTCGACCGTCCGACCCGCGACTGATTGCACCGGCACCGAGGAGACACCATGTCGGCCCCCACCCTGTCCACGACGAGCAAGGCGAGCCCGCCGCCGCGTGGACACCACCGCCCGGCCGGGCCGGACTCCCCCCGACAGGAGTTCGTGCGCGCCCTGCGCCGCAACATCTCCGCGCACGGCTTCCTGATCGGCGCGGTCCTCTGCTTCTCGTTCTTCTCCTGGTATCCGATGGTCAGGGAGTTCATCCTGGCCTTCCAGAAGACCGAGGACGGACGCACCACCTGGGCCGGCTGGTCCAACCTGAGTTACGTCTTCAACGACCCGGCCTTCTGGCAGGCCTGGCGCAACACCCTGCTCTTCACCGTCCTGGCCCTCCTGCTCGGCTTCGCGGTCCCGTTCGTCGTCGCCGTCGTACTCAACGAGTTCCGGCACGCCCAGGGGTATCTGCGGCTGCTGGTCTACCTGCCGGTCATGCTGCCGCCGGTCGCCTCCGTCCTGCTCTTCAAGTACTTCTACGACCCCGGCTACGGACTCTTCAACCGCATCCTGGAACTCCTCCACCTGCCCGCCCAGCAATGGCTCCAGGACCCCGACATCTCGATGCTCTCCGTGGTCATCGCGTCCACCTGGATGAACATGGGCGGGGCCACCCTGATCTACCTCGCCGCCCTCCAGGGCATACAGGGGGAGCTGTACGAGGCGGCGGAGCTCGACGGCGCGGGACTGCTGCGCAAGATCTGGCACGTCACCATCCCGCAGACCAGACTCATCCTGTCGCTGCTGCTCCTCATGCAGATCATCGCGACGATGCAGGTCTTCACCGAGCCCTTCCTGCTGACGAACGGAGCGGGCCCCGAGGGCTCCACCACGACGGTCGTCTACCTGATCTACCAATACGCCTTCAACTTCAACAACTACGGCAGCGCGGCGGCCCTCGGACTCGTCCTGCTCGTCGTACTCGCGGGATTCTCCGCGGTGTACGTACGCCTCAGCCGCAGCAGCGAAGACTAGGACGGGAGCACGACGATGGCATCGAACACGCTTGTCTCCCGGCGGGGGACCGAAAAGGCGCGCGACGTCCGGCGCAGGCGCGGCCGCGAGTCGGACCCGGGCCGTCAGCGGACCCTGATCTCACCGGCCCAACTGGGCCGCCGCCGCGGCAGAACGGTCTACTGGATCGTCTTCGCCCTGGTCGTGACCGCCTTCACCGTCGCCTTCCTCGGCCCCCTGTACTGGATGGTCACCGGTGGTCTCAAGACCACGCAGGAAGTCGTGCAGAGCCCGCCCACGGCGTTCCCCAGCTCGATCCACACGGAGAACTACTCCCAGGCGTGGAACGTGATGGACCTGTCCAAGCTGCTCTTCAACACCCTGTACTACGCCTTCGGCGCACTGGCCTTCCAACTGGTCCTCGACGTGGCCGCCGCCTACTCCCTCTCCAAGCTGCGGCCCGTCTTCGGCAAGGTCATCCTCGGCATGATGCTCGCCACCCTGATGATCCCGGCGACCGTCCTCGTCGTGCCGCAGTACCTGACCGTGCTCGACGTGCCGATCTTCGAGCGCAACCTGCTCAACTCGCCCTGGGCGATCTGGCTCCCCTCGGTCACCAACGCCTTCAACATCTTCCTGCTGAAGCGGTTCTTCGACTCGATCCCGCGCGAGCTGCTGGACGCCGCGGCCATCGACGGCGCCTCCCCGCTGCGCACCCTGCGCTCGGTGGTGCTGCCGATCTCCCGGCCGATTCTCGGCGTCGTCTCCATCTTCGCGGTGGTCGGGGTCTGGAAGGACTTCCTCTGGCCGATGCTCACCCTGCCCGACCCCGGCAAGCAGACGCTCAACGTGGGCATCTACTCACTGGCCAGCGGTGTGCCGGAGAACGTCCTGATCGCCGCGCTCACCATCGCGTCGGTCCCGACCCTGCTGATCTTCCTGATCTTCCAGCGCAACATCGTGAGCGGCCTCACCGCGGGCGGCCTCAAGGGCTGAGGCCCCGACCGCCGTGCGCAACCGTCTCGTCCTCAGCACTCCGCCGCCGGCCCCACCACCACACGCCCCGCGTCGGGCCCGGCGGCGGAGTACCACCTGCCCGAAAGGAACGCACACGTGGCAGCCAACCGTCCGACCGAGACCACCGCATCCTGGTGGCGCGACGCCGTCATCTACCAGATCTACGTACGCAGCTTCGCCGACGGCGACGGGGACGGCACCGGAGACCTCGCGGGAGTCCGGGCCCGACTGCCCTACCTCGTCGAGCTGGGCGTGGACGCCCTGTGGTTCACCCCCTGGTACCTCTCGCCGCTCGCCGACGGGGGCTACGACGTCGCCGACTACCGGAACATCGACCCCGCGTTCGGCACCCTGGCCGAGGCCGAGAAGCTGATCGCCGAGGCCCGTGAACTGGGCATCCGGACCATCATCGACATCGTCCCCAACCATGTGTCCGACCGGCACGCCTGGTTCCGCGCCGCGCTGGCGGCCGCCCCCGGCAGCCCGGAACGCGACCTCTTCCACTTCCGCCCCGGACGCGGCGAGCACGGCGAGATCCCGCCCAACGACTGGGTCTCCGAATTCGGCGGGACGCCCTGGACCCGCCTCGACGACGGCCAGTGGTACCTCCACCTCTTCGCCCCCGAGCAGCCCGACCTCAACTGGGCGCACCCGGCGGTCCGCCAGGAACACGAGGACGTCCTGCGGTTCTGGTTCGAACGGGGGGTGGCGGGCGTACGCATCGACTCGGCGGCCCTGCTCGCCAAGGATCCCGCCCTGCCGGACTTCACCGAGGGCGCCGGTCCGCACCCGTACGTCGACCGCGACGAACTCCACGACATCTACCGCTCCTGGCGGGCCGTCGCCGACGAGTACGACGGCGTCTTCGTCGGCGAGGTCTGGCTTCCGGACTCCGAGCGCTTCGCCCGCTACCTGCGCCCCGACGAACTGCACACCGCCTTCAACTTCAACTTCCTGGCCTGCCCGTGGGACGCCGGGCTGCTGCGCTCCGCCATCGACGACACCCTCGCCGAGCACGCCCCCGTCGGCGCCCCCGCCACCTGGGTGCTGTGCAACCACGACGTGACCCGGACCGTCACCCGGTACGGCCGTGAGGACACCGGCTTCGACTTCTCGGCCAAGGTGTTCGGCACCCCGACCGACCTGGAGCTCGGCACCCGCAGGGCCCGTGCCGCCGCCCTGCTCTCCCTGGCCCTGCCCGGCGCCGTGTACATCTACCAGGGCGAGGAGCTGGGCCTTCCCGAGGCCGACATCCCCCGGGACCGCATCCAGGACCCGATGCATCTGCGGTCGGGCGGCGTCGACCCGGGCCGCGACGGCTGCCGGGTGCCGCTGCCGTGGTCCGCCGGGGAGCCGTACGCCGGATTCGGGTCCACCGCCGAACCGTGGCTGCCCCAGCCGCAGTCCTGGCCGTCGTACGCGGCGGACGCCCAGAGCGGCGACGCAACGTCCATGCTCACCCTGTACCGCGAGGCCCTCAGGCTGCGCCGCGGCGAACCGGGATTCGCCGCCACCGTCGAGGAGACGTCCGGCGGCCGCCTGAACTGGCTGCCCTCGGCCCCCGGAGTCCTGGCCTTCACCCGGACCGACCGCCTGCTCTGCGTCGTCAACCTGTCGGACGGTGCGGTGGAACTCCCGGACCACACGGAGGTGCTGCTGACCAGCGGCCCGCTGGACGGCTCCGGCCTGCTGCCCGGTGACACGGCGGCCTGGCTGCGACGCTGACGCGACCACCGGGGCCGGCCCGCACCGGCCGCGCCACGGAACGAGGACCGGCCGCCACGGGGGGCCGGTCCTCTGTCATGTCCGCCCCCGGACCGGACGGATCAGTCGGACGCCGCCGACCGTCCGCATCATTCGTCGAAGCGTCGAAACATTCGGAATGCAGTCTCCGGTGATCGGCTCTCCGGCGGGAACACGACTTCCGGTCAAGAGGTCACAGCTCCGCGTATGTGATGCTCCACCAGGGGCGATGCCTACGGTTCAAAGAACGGCACGCGCGAAGATTTCGCTTCGGTTACCGAAACTATTGACACTTGATGGGGTCAGGTCAACACTGTTCGCCGTCGACAGACCTCAACCGCTGTCGGCCCGGGAAGTCACCGCGACCCGGTTCCCGGCCGTCGAGCGCACGACGGCCGGGCCGCGCCCTACCGCGGCACCTGACCCCGACGCGCGTCGGGGTCGACTCCTGGATGCGGGACCGGCCCTGCCACGATCCCGCCGAGCCACCCGCCCCGCCGTCACTCCTCGGAGGAGGAAGTACGCACATGAACCCACTCGTGTACACGGAGCGCCGCAGACGCGGCCGGCTCACCTCGCTGGCCGGCAGCGTCTGCGCCCTGGTACTGGCCGCCGCGGCCGCGATGCTGCTGCCCGGCACGGCCAGTGCCGACACGGTCGTCACGACGAACCAGACCGGCAACAACAACGGCTACTACTACTCGTTCTGGACCGACGGCGGCGGCCAGGTCTCCATGAACCTGGCCTCCGGCGGCAGCTACAGCACCTCGTGGACGAACACCGGCAACTTCGTCGCCGGCAAGGGCTGGAGCACGGGCGGCCGTAAGAGCGTCACCTACTCGGGCACCTTCAACCCGTCCGGCAACGCCTACCTGACGCTGTACGGATGGTCGACGAACCCGCTCGTCGAGTACTACATCGTGGACAACTGGGGCACCTACCGGCCCACCGGTACGTTCAAGGGCACGGTCTCCAGCGACGGCGGCACGTACGACATCTACGAGACCACCCGCACCAACGCCCCCTCCATCGAGGGTACGAAGACCTTCAAGCAGTTCTGGAGCGTCCGGCAGTCGAAGCGGACCGGCGGCACCATCACCACCGGCAACCACTTCGACGCCTGGGCCCGCAACGGCATGAACCTCGGCACCATGAACTACATGATCCTCGCCACCGAGGGCTACCAGAGCAGCGGCAGCTCCAACATCACGGTGAGCGAGGGCGGATCCGGTGGTGGCGGCGACAACGGTGGAGGGGGCGGTGGCGGTGGCGGGTGCACCGCCACGTTGTCGGCGGGTGAGAAGTGGGGTGACCGGTACAACCTGAACGTGGCGGTGAGCGGCTCCAGCAACTGGACGGTGACGATGAACGTGCCGTCGGCGGAGAAGGTGCTGTCGACCTGGAACATCAGCGCGAGTTATCCGAGCTCCCAGGTCCTGGTCGCCAAGCCGAACGGGAGCGGGAACAACTGGGGTGCGACGATCCAGGCCAACGGCAACTGGACGTGGCCGACCGTCTCCTGCACCACGAGCTGACCCCCCGAAACCGCTGAACCGCTCCGTGCCGGCCGACCGCGGTCCCGTCGGCACGGAGCGGCACGAGGAGGACTCACCCGCATGAGCATCACACCCCGTCCCTCCCTGCGCGCCATGGTCACCGGTCTCGCCGTCGCCGCGTCCGCCCTGGCGGGCGGCGCCGTCACCGCCGCACCGGCCCGGGCCGCCGCTTGCAACGGCTACGTCGGGCTCACCTTCGACGACGGACCGTCGGCGGCCCAGACCCCGGCCCTGCTGTCCGCGCTCAAGCAGAACGGCCTGCGGGCCACCATGTTCAACCAGGGCAACTACGCCGCCTCCAACCCCGCCCAGGTCAAGGCCCAGGTCGACGCCGGCATGTGGGTCGGCAACCACAGCTACAGCCACCCGCACCTGACCCAGCAGAGCCAGGCGCAGATGGACTCCGAGATCTCCCGGACCCAGCAGGCCATCGCCGCCGGAGGCGGCGGCACACCGAAACTGTTCCGCCCGCCGTACGGCGAGACCAACGCCACGCTGCGGTCGGTCGAGGCGAAGTACGGTCTCACCGAGGTCATCTGGGACGTCGACTCGCAGGACTGGAACGGCGCGAGCACCGACGCGATCGTGCAGGCGGTCTCCCGGCTCACCGCCGGTCAGGTCATCCTGATGCACGAGTGGCCCGCCAACACCCTCGCCGCGATCCCGCGCATCGCCCAGACCCTGTCCGCCAAGGGGTTGTGTTCCGGCATGATCTCCCCGCAGACCGGCCGCGCCGTCGCTCCCGACGGCGGCGGCAACGGTGGAGGGGGCGGTGGCGGTGGCGGGTGCACCGCGACGTTGTCGGCGGGTGAGAAGTGGGGTGACCGGTACAACCTGAACGTGGCGGTGAGCGGCTCCAGCAACTGGACGGTGACGATGAACGTGCCGTCGGGCGAGAGGGTCATGACGACCTGGAACGTCAGCGCGAGTTATCCGAGCGCGCAGGTCCTGGTCGCCAAGCCGAACGGGAGCGGGAACAACTGGGGTGCGACGATCCAGGCCAACGGCAACTGGACCTGGCCGACCGTCTCCTGCACCACGAGCTGACCCGAGCGGGACGAAGCCCCACCGCACGTGTGGCGCGGCGGCCGATGCCGCCGCGCCTCGCCGTGTCCGGCGGGAGGCTGCGGCACAGTGGACGTATGGATGATCTCAACGCCCTCGCCGACGAACACCTGACCCTGGCCCGCGCCAACCCGCACGGACGCAGCGCGCACCTGCTGCTGCGTCAGGCACCGCTGCGCCAGACGGTGATCGCGCTCACCTCGGGATCCGCCCTCGACGAGCACAACGCCCCTCCGGCCGCCTCGCTGCTCGTCCTCCGGGGCTCGGTCAGGCTCACCGCGGGGTCCGGGGACGTGGAGCTGACCGCGGGCACCCTGCACCCCGTCCCGCGGGAGCGGCACGGGGTGCTCGCCCTGGAGGACGCGGTGGTGCTGCTGACGGCGGTCAACGACTAGGCCGTGTACCGGAAGTGATCTTCGTAGCTGCTGGGGAGGGTAGTCCCTGTCGTGTGATGCTGGCGTCATGGCTGATCATCGCGAGGTTGTCGTAGTTCGCTGGCCGGGTCAGACCGCTTCGGTCGAGGACGGTTTGGCCGCGTTGCTGGCGGCGTACCACCTTCGGACCGAAGCAGAGAAGGGGGAGGCGGTTGCCGAGGCGAGCGATCTGCCGGACCGGTACCGGGCGGAGATCACCGACCCGTGGACGGCGTTCGCCGCCGACGCCGTACTGGTGGCTCTCCAGGGCGACACCGCCGTCGGGTGCCTGGTGGTGACCGCCCCGTCCGAGGGACGGTCGGAGATCAAACGGCTCTGGACCGACCCTGTCTTCCGCGGCCGGGGCGTCGCCTCGGCCCTGCTCGGCGCCGCGTTCGCCCATGCCGCCGAGAACGGAGTGGAGACCGTCCGACTCTCGGTGTGGGAATGGCGGAGCGATGCCATTGCCCTGTACGAACGGCTCGGCTTCACGGTCACCAAGTCGTGGGAGGAGCGAAAGCAGCTGGTGTGCATGCACCGCGCTGTCCGAGTCGTCACAGCCACGCGTTGATGGACGCGACAAGGACGGTCGCCTCGTATCGGACTGCGAGTTTGTCGTATCGCGTAGCGACGGCGCGGTGCCTCTTGAGACGGTTGATCCCGCACTCGACCGCATGACGCTCACGGTGGTCAGCCTTGTCGAACTTCGGCGGCCGACCGCCGCGGGTGCCGAGCTTGCGCCGGTTGCGCGCCTGGTCGGTCTTGTCCGGGATGGTGCAGCGGATCCCGCGGCGGCGCAGGTAGGCGCGATTCTCGCGGGAGGCGTACGCCTTGTCGGCTCGCACGCGATCGGGGCGGACGCGTGGCCGGCCCGGCCCGATGCGGGGCACGCGGACTTTCTCCAGCACTGGTTCGAACTGCGGCGAGTCTCCGCGCTGCCCGGCCGTGATCACGACCGACATGGGCTTTGGCCCTGCTCGACGGCCAGGTGCAGCTTGGTGGTGAACCCACCGTGCGAACGTCCAGCCCGTGTTCACCGGGCTCGGTGAACACGGATCAAGCACCAGGACCGGGCTTACCGTGATCTACGCCGCGCCGACAACGTTCTGACCCGCAACAGCTAGTAGTGCGGCGTCTGGTATGTCGCGGTGACAGGTGGGGCAGGCGCCGGTCCACGTCGCGAGGAGTATCTGCGGTTCGCGGACGACTCGGTAGAGGCGCAGGCCGGCGCCGTCTCTTTGGGGATCGGTTCAGTCGCTGCAGGGTGCAGAAGGCGTGGGCGAAGCACGTACCGCACTCAGATGTCGGTGAGGAGAAAATCCCCGTTCTGGACCGGGTAGGTCGTGAGGATGAGCGTGTGAGGGCCGAAGAGGCGGAGTGGCTGCATGGAGCGCCGCTGGCTACGAGGCATAAGGAACGTGTTGGATTCGCGGTCCCAGTCCTGCCCGGTCTCGATAAGGATGTCGTAGGTCCCGGCACGCAAGTCGTAAAGCTGTGCACGAGTGGATGCGGGAATGCGGATGACGAGATAAGGATCGGCTCGCCCCAAGGCCACCCGGTCGCTGTAGGACGATAACGTGCACTTGGTGTCTTCAGCGCCGGTATCGATAACGAGGTGCTGGTGGCCCCCAACCGTCGGGGGGACGATCATCTCCGGAGTGGGCCGCTCGTACTCGGGTTCACCCTGCCGGGGCGGGAAATGAGCTGGTGGGTGGGCGTCCGGGCGCGCTGCCGAAGGGCCGTGTGCCTGTTCCCATGGCCGCTGCTCCCTCGCCGGGGAGCCACCGCCGCCGAGTTCTCGGAACAGGAAGACCGCGGCAACGACCACGGAAACGAGCATTAACAGAGCGTAAGAATGCATGCCTTGCACCATTCCTGAGCGGTTCAACGATCAGGCATCACAGTCCCATCGCTTATCCTCCCTCAACGGAGCCGCGGCGGTCGAGGGTTCGGACCAGGCTCCTGTTGCTGAGGTTGAACGGCTGGTGTCGTAGGGGGTGACGGCTGGCCGGTGGTCGCGGTGTCACCGGAGTCATACGGTATCCACAAGGGGGCGGGCTGACCGCCGAACGGCAGCAGTTCCGCGAAGAGTTACGGCTCCAGGCGGCCGAGCGGTTCGCCCGGGGCGAGGGCAGCTCCGCGCGTCCATCGAGGATCTGACCGCCCGCCTCGGCGAACTCCGACGCGGAGAGCGAGAACCCGCGCATCACCCGCAAGGCCGTCCTGAACCTCCCGGTACCCAAGCCCGCCGACGATCCGCCGTGGTCACGGGGCCGGAGTCCCATATCACGATGTCCAGCAGCTCACCGGCGGCTTCGAGGTCGAGCAGGCAGGGGCCGGGGGCGTGCCTGCAGACGTTCGTGGCCAGCTCGCTCACGGCCAGCTGCAAAACCCGTTGTGGGAGCGCTCCCAGTAGGGTCAGGATGGCCCGATGAACCAGACCGCGCATGTGCGTCCCTACCGTCCGGACGACCGTGAGGCCCTGGCGGGCATCTGTGTCCGCACGGCCGACAACGGCGGGGACTCCAGCCATCTGTACCCCGACCCCGGGCTGATGCCGGCGCTGTTCGCCGCTCCCTACGCCCACCTCGAACCCGAGCTGACCTTCGTCCTCGACGACGGGACGGGGAGGGCGGTCGGGTACGTCCTGGGCACGGCGGACACCCGGCGGTTCGTGGACGCGTTCCGTGAGCACTGGATCGGGCGGGTGACGGAGCGTTTCCCCGAGCCGACGGGCTCGCCCGGCACGCTCACCGAGGAGATGACCGCACTCCTGTACCGCCCCGAGCGCATGGTCCTCCCCGAACTGGACTCGTATCCCGCCCATTTGCACATCGACCTGCTTCCGCCATGGCAACGCAGGGGATTCGGCCGGAAGTTGATGGACGCCTTCCTGGGTGCCCTGCGGGACAAGGGAGTCGCGGCCGTGCATCTGTCCATGCTGACGGCCAACACCCCGGCCAGGGCCTTCTACGACCGACTCGGCTTCCACGAGATCGCGGTCCCCGACCCCGGGCCGCTCACGTATCTGGGGCGCTCGACGCAGGGGTGTGGCGGGGGAGAGGTGGGCAGGTAGTGAGTGCCGATCCCGGGCGAGGGCCGGGACGGCCCACGCGGAGGGATGAGTGACAGTGACGGAACAGAGCGTATGGAGGTTCACGGACGACCGGAGGCAGTTGACGACGGCACAGCGACGGCCGACGCGGGTGCTGGCCTATGTCCAGGCCGGAGCGACCCTCTGGGACTACGGGATACGCCCGGAGGGGATATTCGGCTCCGGCCACGACGGGGCCGCCCCCGACCGGGCCAAGACCGGGACACTGCCGCTGGACGCCGTGGACTACCGCGGTGCGGGTGACGCCTTGGACGTGGACACGCTGCTGAGGGGTGACCCGGACCTCGTGGTCGCCGTCAGCTACGGCCACGGTCAGATCTACGGGCTGGACCCGGACACCGCGAAACACCTGGAGGAGCGGGTCCCGGTCGTCGTCGTCGACGTCGGGCAGGCGCGCACCCTGGACCGGGTCGCCGAGCGGTTCGCGGAGCTGGCGCTGGCGCTGGGCGGCACCCGCGACCCCGGCGCGGACGGGGAGCTGGCAGCCGCCCGCCGGCGGCTGCGCGACGTCGTGGGCGCCCGACCGGACCGGCCGAGAGTGGTGGCGCTGTCACCCGCCGGCCCGGAACAGGTCCACATCGCCCGCCCCCCGATGTGGCCCGAGCTCCGGGTCCTGGCGGAGCTCGGGGTCGCCCTGGTCGCCCCGGAGGAAGGGCCCGGGGCCAACTGGTCCACCGACGGCTGGGACCGGGCGGCGGCCCTGAGCCCCGGCATCGTCCTGACGGACATCCGGTCGAACGCGGTCCCGCTCGACGGGATCGACGACCCGGCCTGGGCGGCGGCCCGCCAGGGGGCGCGCATCGTGCCGTGGAACCCGGAGCCCCTGTGCAGCCCGCAGGCACTGGCGCGCTTCCTGCTGCTGGTGGCCGACGCGGTGGAGGCGGCCGGGGCGGCCTGACGGTCCCCCGGCACGACCGCACGTCGACGACTCCCGCCGTGTACCGGCCGGCACGGGGGAGCCGTCGGCGTCGCCCGGCCACCACCGGGGGGAGAACCGCGACGGTCGCGCACCGCACCCGAGCCCGAAAGCCGAGCCGGCCCGCTGCTCCGTACGGATGTCCCGGATCGCGCGGTCCGCCGCCGTTGGCGAGGCTGGCCGGAGCGACCCCGTCCCCCAGGAGCAGGAGCAGGCATGCAGCAGGACAAGCACCCGGCGTACCGTCCGGTGGTCTTCCGTGACCGTTCCGCCGGCTACGCCTTTCTGACCCGGTCCACCGCGTCCAGCGAGCAGACCATCGACTGGGACGACGGCAACAGCTACCCCGTCATCGACGTGGAGATCTCCGCCGAGAGCCACCCCTTCTTCACCGGCAAGGCGCGGGTGGTCGACACCGAGGGGCAGGTCGCGAAGTTCGAGCGCCGGTACGGCGAGGAAGGGCGCGGGGGCGACGCCCCCTGACCTGTACGGCAGCCGCCGATCGCCGGGGGCGGAAGCGGCGTTCCCCGCCCGCGGGGCACGGTGCGGCGGCAGGGCGTCCGCAGACCACGGTCGGTCCGGACACCCTGCCGCCACTGCACCTCGTCCCGGCCCGGGGCCGGGCGCCCACCGACGGCAGCGGCTCGCCCATCCCTGCCGCCGTGACGGTCTCCCGGGCCGGCGCCCCGCCACCGGACGCGCGTGAGCTCGCGGCGGCGCCGAACAGCCCGCCCGCGCCCGGCCGCTGACGGTGTCCTCGCCCCCACCCCGATCGTTCATCACTGCATGACCGTGACCCTTACCCCGACCGCTCCACCGTCCACCGTCGAACTGCTGACCGGAGTCCTCCTCGGCAGCGGATACCGTCGCGAACACGGGTTCTGGCAGCGGCTGATCAGCACAGAACCGTTCCGCCGCCCGGCCGGCAAGACCCCCGAGGAGCGACTGGCCCTCGCCTACGAGCGCCTCCGCGTCCTCAACCGCTCCCTCGACAGCGGGGCGCGCCTCGCCGCCGACCCCCGTGCCCTGGCCGCCCTGCACGAGTGGATGGGCCCGGTGGACCCCGCGCTCGCCACCGTGGCGGGCATCCACTACAACCTGTTCCTCGGCAGCCTGCTCGACCACGACCCCGTCGGCAGCCGTGACCTGTCCGAGTACCTGACGATGCGGCGCATCGGCACCTTCCTCTGCACGGAGGTGGCGCACGGCAACGACGCGGCCTCCATGGAGACCACCGCCACCTACGACCGCGCACGCGACGGCTTCGTCCTGCACACGCCGCACGCCGGGGCGCAGAAGTTCATGCCCAACACCGGCCGGGCCGGCGGTCCGAAGGCCGGGCTGGTCGCCGCCCGTCTGATGGACGACGGGACCGACCACGGCGTCCGCCTCTTCCTGGTGCCGCTGACGGACGACGAACAGCCCCTGCCCGGCGTCCGGGTCCGCCCGCTGCCGGCCAGGATGGGCAGTCCCGTCGACCACTGCCTGACCTCGTTCGACGGACTGTTCGTCGGGCGGGACGCGCTGCTCGGCACCCACGACGGCTCCGGCGCGCAGAAGGACCCCGGCCGCATGCGCGCCGAGCGCCGCCGCCACTTCCTGTCCTCGATCGGACGGGTGGTCCCCGGCAGGGTCTCGATGAGCGCCTGTGCGGCGGGCTCCGCCCGGGCCGCGCTCGCCGTCGCCGTCCGCTACGGGGGACACCGGACGATCTCCGGGGCCCGGGGCACACGGCAGGTACCGGTCAACGCCCACCGGACCCACCACGGCCCGCTGGCCTCGGCCCTGGCGACCGTCTTCGCGATGAGCCTGCTCCACCGCCGCGCGCTGGACCGCTGGGAGGTCTGCACGGAGGCCGGCCGCGACGAGGCGGAACGGCTGGTTGCGGTTGCCAAGGCGTGGATCACCTGGCAGGCCCGCTCGGTCATCGTCCAGAGCCGCGAACGCTGCGGGGCACAGGCGCTGCTGGAGAACAACGGCATGAGCGAACTGGTCACCGGGATCGAAGGCGCCATCACCGCCGAGGGCGACAACATCGCGCTGTACGCCAAGGCGGCGGGCGAACTGCTCGTCGCCGCCCGGCCCGCCCCGGACACGGACTCACGCGACCCCGGGACGGGTGACCTGGGAGACCCCCGCTTCCTGCACGGGCTCCTCGTCGCGGTCGAGGACATCTGGCTGACGAGGGCCGGGGAGCGGGCGTTGCGGTTGCCCGACGCGGACCGGCTCGCCCGCTGGAACGCGGCAGCCGGCCCCGCCCTGCGCGGCGTCGAGGCCCACGCGTACCGGCAGGCCGCCGAGGCCTACGCCGAGGCCCGCGCCGCACTGCCGCACGGAGCGGCCCGGGACCGTCTGGCCGAGCTGGAGCGGCTGTTCACCGTCGAGTGGGTGGCCCGCAACAGCGGCGACCTGCTGGCCGCCGGGCTGCTGGACGCCGATCAGGTCGCGGCCCTGCCCGAGGTCACCGAGGATCTGATCGCACGGGTGGCCACGCACGCGCCGCAGCTGGTGGAGGCGTTCGCCCTGCCGCGCGAGCTGCTCGCCGACTGGCCGATCGCGGGGCCCGACTACGCCGACGCGTACGACGACCCGGACGCGCCCTGGCACATGGCACCGGCCTCGCCGGCCCGGGAGGGCGCCGTATGAGCGCAACTCCCGGGCCCGGCAGGGCGGGCATGCGCGAGACCCTGGAGGTCATCGGCCTGCGGGCCGTCCTGCTGGCGTACTGGGGCACGACGTCCGTGCTCACGCGCCGGTGCCGGCCGCGCCCACACCGAGGCGAATCGGTTCATCAGGCGCAGCGCATGCCCTGAGGCCGCCGGCCGGGACGGAGCCCTGACGGCCCGTCCCGGCCGAGCCGCCTACCGGCGCAGTCCACGCGCGGGAAGGCCCCGCACCGGGCCCGCAGGCCGTCCACCCGCTGCGTGATAGCTTGCAGAGGCCAGTCACACTCCACCTGGAGTCAGGGAATCCGGTGCGAATCCGGAGCTGACGCGCAGCGGTGAGGGGGACGGGCGGGGCCACGGCCACTGGGACGCCTTCGGGGCCCCGGGAAGGCGTCCCGTCCGGGTGAACCCGAGTCCGAAGACCTGCTGGTACCGCTTCCGCCCCGGAAGCGGCACACCGTAGCGGGCTTCGCGGAAGAGCCCCGAGACGCCGAGGGATCCCGTGCAGTCCATAGCCCGTGCCGTACGCCTGACCACCCTGCTCACCGCCGCGGCCGTCCTGCTGACCGCCTGCGGCGGCACCGGCGGCAGCACCGCGGACACCGGCGCGGCGGACGGCGCCGCCGCCGGCTACCCGGTGACGCTGAAGAACTGCGGGCGTACGGTCACCGTCGACGCGGCCCCGAGCCGTGCCGTCTCCCTCGACCAGGGATCGACCGAGATCCTGCTCTCCCTGGGCCTCGCCGACCGGCTCGCCGCCACCGCGACCTGGACCGACCCCGTGATGAAGGGCCTGGAGAAGGCCAACTCCCAGGTGCCGCGCATCGCGGAGAACCGGCCCTCCTCCGAGAAGGTCCTCGACCAGGAACCCGACTTCGTCAGTGCCTCGTTCGAATCCACCCTCGGCAAGGGCGGTGTCGCGCCCCGTGAGCAGTTCGAGGAGCTGGGCGTCCCGACGTACGTCTCACCCGCCGACTGCACCGCCAAGGACAACAGCGGCAGCGGAGACGGCTCCCGTACGAAGCCGCTGACCATGGACAGCGTCTACCAGGAAGTGACGGACCTGGCGCGGGTGTTCGGCGTCCAGGAGCGCGGCGAGAAGCTGGTCGCCGACCTCCGGGCCCGGATCGACGAGGCCACCGCGGACGTCGACGCGTCCGACACCACGCTGCTGTACTGGTTCGCCAACGCCGAGTCCCCCTACCTCGCGGGCTGCTGCGGCGCCCCCGGCATCATCACCGACGAACTGGGCGCGAAGAACGTCTTCGACGACACCTACGAGGAGTGGCCCCAGATCAACTGGGAGACCGTCGCCGACCGCAACCCCGACGTCCTGGTCATCGGCGACCTGACGCGCAGGTCGCAGACCGCCGAAGGCGCCGAGAAGAAGATCGAGTTCCTGGAGTCCAACCCCGCCACCAAGAACATGGACGCCGTCCGCGGCAAGCGGTACGTCCTGCTCAGCGGCCAGGCGATGAACCCGTCGATCCGGACCGTGGAAGGCGTCGAGCGCGTCGCCGCCGGGCTGCGTTCGTTCGGGCTCACCCGGTGACGGGCACCAGGACCGTCCCCGTTCCGAGCAAGGCGCCGGTACCCCGGGCCATCGGTGTCCGGGTGCTGCGGGACGGGCTGCTGTGGACCGTCGGGGCGGCCCTGCTCGTCCTGTCCGTCGCGGTCGCCGTGACGATCGGGCCCGCGCGCATCTCCGTCCCGGACGTCTGGTCCACCGTCGCCGCCCACCTGGGGCCAGGCGAGTCCCGGCTGACACCGATCCGCGACGGCATCATCTGGAACCTGCGCATGCCGCGCACCCTGCTCGCCGCGGTCTGCGGTGCCGGGCTGGCGGTCTGCGGGACGGTGATGCAGTCCCTGCTGCGCAACCCGCTCGCCGACCCGTTCGTCCTGGGCGTCTCCTCCGGGGCGTCGACCGGGGCGGTCGCGGTCGTCGTGCTCGGGGCCGGCGGGGGAGCGGTGTCGGTCTCGGCGGGAGCCTTCGCCGGCGCGCTCTGCTCGTTCGCCCTCGTCCTGCTGCTCAGCCACACCCTCGGCGGCACCACCGACCGGGTCGTGCTCTCCGGGGTCGCGGCCATGCAGCTCTTCTCCGCGCTCACCTCCTTCGTCGTGATGACCGCGGCCGACGCCGAGCAGACCCGGGGCGTGCTGTTCTGGCTGCTCGGCTCGCTGAGCGGCGTCGGCTGGACCGATGTGTGGGTCTGCGCCGCCGTCCTCGCGGTGACCCTGCTGATCTGTCTCGGTCACGCCCGTACGCTCGACGCGTTCGCCTTCGGGCAGGAGGCGGCCGCCTCGCTCGGCGTCCACGTCGGCCGTACCCGCGTCGTACTGCTGTGCACCACGGCGCTGCTGACCGCGGCGCTGGTCAGCTCCGCCGGTGCCATCGGCTTCGTCGGCCTCGTCCTGCCGCACGCCGCCCGCGCACTGACGGGCTCGGGCCACCGCCGGCTGCTGCCCATCACCGCGCTCGCCGGGGCGGTGTTCCTGGTCTGGGTCGACACCCTGGCCCGGACCGTGCTCGACCCCCAGGAGGTGCCGGTCGGTGTGGTCACCGCCCTCATCGGGGTCCCCGCCTTCGTCCTGGTCCTGTACCGCACCCGGAGGAACCCATGACAGCCGCCGACGGCGAGGGCCTGAGCGCCGCGCGGGTGAAGAGGGAGGCGGGCGGCCGGCTCGTCCTCGACGGTGTGGACATGGCACCGCCGCCCGGCGCCACCGTCGGGCTGATCGGCCCCAACGGCTCCGGAAAGTCCACCCTGCTGCGGATCATGGCGGGGGTCCTCGCCCCGCACTCCGGGGTGGTCACCCTCGACGGCCGTACGCTCGCCGAGACCGGCCGTCGCACGGTCGCCCGGCGGGTGGCCGTGGTCGACCAGCACGCCGCCACCCAGGTGGAGATGAACGTGCTGGACGTCGTACGCCTCGGCCGCATCCCGCACCGCCGCGCCTGGTCGGCCTCCGGTCCCGAGGACGAGCACGCCGTGCGCGAGGCGCTGGAGCGCACCGGACTGGCCGACCGCGCCGGCCAGTCCTGGCACACCCTCTCCGGCGGGGAGCGCCAGCGGGTGCAGATCGCCCGCGCCCTCGCCCAGCAGCCGCGTGAACTCCTCCTGGACGAGCCGACGAACCACCTGGACATCCAGCACCAGCTGGAGCTGCTGGCCCTGGTCGCGGCCCTGCCCGTCACCGCGGTCATCGCGCTGCACGACCTCAACATGGCCGCGATGTTCTGCGACCGGATCACCGTCATGGCCCACGGGAAGGTGGTCGCCGCCGGGCCCCCGGCCCAGGTGCTCACCGAGGAACTCATCGCGGAGGTCTACCGGGTGCGGGCGGTGGTCACCCCGGACGGGCCCGACGGCCGCCCCTCGGTCCGCTTCCTTCCGGGAGACGCGCGGCCCGCCCCGGCGGCCCGGATCTCCTGACGGCCGTCGCGAGGAGCACGGCGAAGGGGCGGGCCCGGAGACTCCGGGTCCGCCCCTCGCATGTGCTCATGCGGCCTGTCGCCGCTCCGGGAGGGGGTCAGCGACGACGTCCCTGGCCGAACTCGCCGCCCATGTCCTTGCCGCTGCCCGCTTCCTTGCCGTCCGCGTAGTCGATCTTCTCCTTGCGGAGCTCGGCGGAGACTTCCTTCTGCTCGGTGACCTTGTTGGTCTCGAGGCGGACCCGTTCCACCGGGACGGCCTCCTTGCGGACGGTGGCGCGCTCGGCGTGCAGGGTGACCTCGACATCCTGGTCGCCGAGGTCCGACGTGCCGGCCGTCCTCTCGCCCGGCTTCAGCGGCTCGCGCACCACGCGTACCTCTTCGTGGGACACGGGCACCGTCCGCGTGACCTCCTCGGTCACGACGTACTTGTGCAGCCGGGCCCTGCCGCTCTCGTACTCCTCCGTCCCGACGGTGAGCTGCTCCTCGGAGCGGGTCATCTCGTCCCGGCCACCGGCACCGGCCGCGGACCGTTCGGCCCCGGCCCCGGCGAGCGGCCGCGACGCGTCCGTGTCCCGGTGCCCGCCCATGCCGCCCGGGGTGGCCGCCCTGCCGGTCTGCCCGGCGCGTGCGGTCCCCGCCGCCCCGGCCGCTCCGGCCGCGGCTCCCGTGCCGGCGGCGCCCGCGGCCCCGGTTCCGGAGGTGGTGCGCGCGTCACCGCCGCGGCCGGTGGTCTTCCTGGTCAGGCCGTAGTGGCGATACAGCTCCTCCTCCTCCGCGACGGACAGATGCGCGTCGGCGTCCACCCGGGGGGCTTCCTTGACGCTGTCCTTCGGATGCGAGACGTGCAGGTCCGAGCCCACGCGGCGGGCCCCGGCAAGCGGCACGAAACTCTCCTTCATGCCGAACATGCCGGTCTTGACCGTGATCCAGTCCGGCTTGCCGGTGTCGTCGTCGACGTACACCCGCCCGACGGTGCCGACCTTCTCGCCGTCACTGTCGAAGACGGTCAGACCGTCGAGTTCTCCGGAATCCGTGAAACCGTCAGCGGCTCCCATGGCCGATACCTCCTCGTCCGGGCGCGTCCTGTGGCTGGCTCCAACAGGGGAGGCGCGTCCGTACTCCATCGCGCCTCGCCCGGTTGGACGCTGCAACTTCCCGGCACCCGCGACGGGGGCCCCGAACGTCGCGGGACCGGCGGGTGGCCCCGCGGGACGCGGGTGACGGCTGTCTCGCCACGTTACGCCGAACGGGTGAGCGCCCCCTGCGGGCGGCGCCGGGGACGCGGTCCGGGCGGAGGGTCGGCGGGGCCGGACCCGGGCGCGGGGCGCCACGTATGATCGACGCGCCGTCGCCGACCGTCGGAACGGCCCGCCGACGGGGGTGCACCATCGAGTCCGTACGTGTCGACCTGCCCGGACAGCGCGGGGAGCTCCTGGCCCGGCGGGAGAGGGGCCAGGGCCTCCACCACCTGGTCTGGCGACTGGGCCCGGGCTGGCGGGTGTGCAGCAGCGCCGTCCTCGGCGGCGGGATCGGGCCCCGCGCCTGGATCCTCAACGCACAGGTCCCGGGCGGATACCCACGGCTGGACCCCGACCGGCACCTCGCGGAGATCGCCGCGGCGGAGGGGCTGTCCGGTGCCGGTGCCGGACTGATGACGGCCGCCGACGTCACGGCGTACACCACCGGGCACGACGGTGGGGTGACGGCCACCGTCACCAGCGGGCTCGGGGTACGGGGCTGGGCCGCCGCCCCCGTGGAGGGCGAGGACGGGCCGCCGCCGCCCGGCACGGTCAACATCGTCGTCACCCTGCCCGTGGCCCTCTCCGACGCCGCACTGGTCAACGCGGTGGCGACCGCCACGGAGGCGAAGGTCCAAGCGCTCCTGGACGCCGGACTCGACTGTTCCGGCACACCCACGGACGCGGTGTGCGTCGCCGCACCCGCGCCGGGGACGGACACCGGCGAACTCTTCGCCGGACCGCGCTCGCGCTGGGGCGCACGCCTGGCGAGAGCCGTGCACCACGCCGTCCTCACCGGGGCGGGGCAGTCCTGAGACCGGGGGTGCCCGAGGGCGGGACCGAACGGCACCCCGGCGGCCGCTGCCGCACTCTGGAGAGAACCGAGTCCGGCACCACGCCCGGCGCCCGCCGCGCCGCGCACCAGCCGCCGGGCCCACCGACGAAGGGAACGAGCCCATGACCACCGCCTCCTCGGCCGACGCCGTCCCCGGAAAGCCGGCCGTCGCGGTCCTCGGCACCGGGATCATGGGATCCGGAATGGCCCACAGCCTGCTCAGGGCCGGGCTGCCCGTCCGGGCCTGGAACCGGACCCGGTCCAAGGCCGAGCCCCTGGCCACGGCCGGAGCCACCGTGACGGACACGGCCGAGGAAGCCGTACGCGGCGCCGACGTCGTCCTCACCATGCTCAACGACCGACGCGCCGTCACCGAGACCCTCACCGCCGCCACCGGAGGCCTGCGGCCCGGACAGATCTGGCTGCAGAGCTCCACCGTCGGCCTCGACGCCGCCACCGACCTGGCCCACCGCGCCGCCGGGCTGGGCCTGGTGTACCTCGACGCCCCGGTCTCCGGCACCAGACAGCCCGCCGAGCAGGGCACGCTGACGGTCTTCGTCTCGGGGCCCTCCGCCGCCCGGGCGACGGTCGGGCCCGTCCTGGAGGCGATCGGGCAGCGCACCGTGTGGGTCGGCGAGGACCCGGGGGCGGCCACCCGCCTCAAGCTGGTCGCCAACACCTGGGTGATCAACCTCGTCAACAGCGCCGCGGAATGCCTGAACCTCTCCGAGGGGCTCGGCATCGACCCGCAGCTGTTCCTGGACGCGATGAAGGGCGGCCCGCTGGACACCCCGTACCTCCAGGGCAAGTCCGCCGCGGTGCTCAACGGCGACCTCACCCCGAGCTTCGCCCTGTCCACGGCGCTCAAGGACTCCCGGCTGATCCTGGAGGCCGCCGAGGCGGCCGGGGTGAGGCTGGACCTGGTCGCCGCCTCCGCCGAGCGGTTCGCCCGTGCCGAGGACGCCGGACACGGCGACCAGGACATGATCGCCACCTACTACGCGGGGCGCGGCGCCTGACGGACCGGCAGCCGGGCCGGCACGTCAGATGACCGTCACGGGATGACGCACCACGGCGTCGAAGAGGTAGCCCTGCGTGTTGTACGCCGCCGTGTCCGGCTGGCGGCGGCCCGAGCGGTCCGTCGCCCGGGCGAGCAGCACGGCGGGCCCCGGCTCCTCGGGGACCCAGTCCACCGACCAGCGCACCCGGCTGCCGGCGCGGGGCTCGTCGCGCAGCCGCGCCGGACGCCAGTGGGTGCCGCCGTCCGTGCTGACCGCGACCGAACGCACCGGCGCGCCGCCCGACCAGGACCGGCCGGTGAGCCGGTGCCCGCGCCGGGCGGCGAACGCGGCGCCCGGCTCCAGCTCGAAGGCGCTCTTGAGTGTCTGCCGGCTCAGCGGCGCACTGCCCTCGGGCGGATGGCCGGGCCCGAACAGACGGTAGAGGCCGGTGTTCCACGGGGTCAGCAGCGGCTCGTCGCTCACCTCGATGTCACCCACCCACTTGATGTGGGCGACGCCGACCCAGGACGGCACGATCAGCCGCACCGGAGCGCCGTGGTCGGGCGGCAGCGGCTCGCCGTTCATCTCGTAGGCCAGCAGCACGTCGTCCATCGCCTTGGCGACGGGCAGCGGCCTGCGGACCCGGCCGAGGTTCGTCCCGTCGCTGATCACCTCGTCGTCCAGCCCGCGCGGCAGTACGTCGACGGCGTGCCGGCCGATGCCCGCCCGGCGCAGCACGTCGGACAGGCGCACCCCGCGCCAGCGGGCCGCCCCGACGGCACCGAGCGTCCACGCGGTGCCGCTGACCTCCTGGCCCTGCTGCGAGGCGAAGAAGCTGCGGCCGTTGCCCGCGCACTCGACGAACGCGGTCCGGGAGGTGGACGGCAGCGCGCGCAGGGCGGCGTACGTGAAGTCCACCGGGCCATCCGTCAGGCCGTCTCCCCAGACCGTCAGCTTCCAGGACGCCCTGTCGACGGACGGTGTCGCGGTGTGGTTGCGGACGAAGAAGCGGTCGGCGGGGGTGAGGAGTCCGGTGTCCCGCAGTGACGCGAAGTTCGTCTCGGCGTTCGTCCCGCGCACCGTGAACAGCTCCGGCGGCAGCGGCTTCACCACGCCGGGCAGGGAGCCGGCGGCGCGGGCCGGGGAGGCGCCGGCCGGGACCAGTGGGGCGGCCACCGAGGCCGCCGCGACCAGCCTCATCAGGTCGCGGCGGGCGATTCCGGCCGACCTCGCGCGGCCCCGGGACCACTGCCCGAGCCGCATCCGGTCGTACGCGGCTTCGGACGACGGCAGAGGACTCATGAACGCTCCTGGGGACCGGGGAGGACGGGGCCGGGCTTCAGGCCGCCGGGGCCGACCGTGACGACGCCGCGGGACGGAGGGCGGTGCGACCGGTCATGCGGGAGGCTCGCAGCGGCCGTACGGGGCGTCAACACCCGCCCGGACGGGCCGGGACGCGTGTGTCCCACAGCCGTGCGGCGGCTTCCCGCCACCGCCGGACAGCGGCGGACGCGATGCGACCTGGGGGTTCACCGGGTCCGGCGGAGCAGCGGTCCGGGAAAGGGTTGCGCGGGGCGGGCCGCTCGCGCACCGGCGCACGCCGTACATGATTTCATCCGGCCGCAACACGGGCGGCCCGCGGGCCGGTCCGGGCGCGACCACGGACTCTGGAGGCGGGCCGGGCGCTGGGGACGTCAGTCCTCGGTGAACATCCCGGCGCGCAGCTTGCGGAGCGTCCGGCCGAGCAGCCGGGACACATGCATCTGGGAGATCCCCAGCTCGTCCCCGATCTGAGCCTGTGTCAGCTCCTGGCCGAACCGCATCTCTATGATGCGGCGCTCCCGTGCGTCGAGATCCTCCAGCAGCGGCGCCAGGGCGTGGAGGTTCTCCACCGTCTCCATCGCCGGGTCGGGCTCGCCCAGCACATCGGCGAAGGTGCGCCCGCCCGTCGCGCGGCCCGCGGGGTCGCCCGCTTCCGCGGGCATGTCGAGTGAGCCCGCCGTGTAGCCGTTGGCCGCGACGATCCCGTCCGTGACCTCCTGCTCGTCGAGGCCGAGGTGGGCGGCGAGCTCCTGGACCGTGGGGTCCCGGTCCAGGCCGACGGCGAGCGTCTCCTTCGCCCGGGCGAGGTCCACCCGCAGTTCCTGGAGCCGTCGCGGTACATGGACGGACCATGTGGTGTCGCGGAAGAAGCGCTTGATCTCACCCACGATGTACGGCACGGCGAACGAGGTGAACTCGACCTCGCGGGCCAGGTCGAACCGGTCGATCGCCTTGATCAGGCCGACGGTGCCGACCTGGACGATGTCCTCCATGTCGCCGCTGCCCCGGCTGCGGAAGCGGCCGGCCGCGAACCGCACCAGGGAGAGGTTCATCTCGATGAGCGTGTTCCTGGCGTACTGGTGCTCCGGCGTGCCCTCGTCGAGCAGCTGGAGCCGGTCGAAGAACAGCTTCGACAACTGCCGTGCGTCCCGCGGCGCGACCTGTCCCGCGTCCTCGATCCACGGCAGGTCTCCTGCGGCGCCCGCCCGTTCCGCAGCGGCGGTCCGTGCCGTGTGCGCCGTCATCTCGTCACGCTCCCGGATCGTAGGCGTTGAGGTGACATGCACCTGCCCGGAATATGACAACTCATGTGTGGCAAAGAGGAATCGGGACATCTGGCGTCCGCTGACGGCCGGTATGCGTCGCCGTCGCCCCAGGTGCCCGAGGGCCGGGCACGGGTCCGCACGCAGAAGACCGCCCCACCGGTACGGGGGAGCCCGGTGGGGCGGCCATGTCCAGGGTGCCACAGTGGGCGGGGCGTTGGGGCCGGATCGCGGCAGAGCCCGGTACCGGCGGGCCGGACGCGCCCCGCGGACGGGCGTGGCGGACGGGACGCGGGCCCCACGTCCGGCCGACGGCCCGGCGAGGGCGCCCACGAAGCCTGACCCGCCACGATCCCGCCCCTCAAGCCCGCGGAGCTACGCGCGAACGCCGGTCGACCCGACGCATGGAACCGCCGACGGAACCGGCCCGCCGCAACGCCCCGTCGACCGGCCTCGGGAATACGCGCGGACCCGACGCGCTTTCCGCTGCTGTCGTCCGTCCCGCGACCGAGCCCACGAGGGAGACCATGCCCATGCGCCGCCAGTCCGATTCCCGCCTGCCCGGCGACGGCCGGCCCACCGCGCCCGGGGAGGACGCGGCATGACCGCCCCGCACCCCGCCGTGCCCTCGGCCACCCCCGGCCTCGGCCACCCGCTGGACAACCCGGTCCGCAGCTCGCTGACCGGACCCCACGCCCACTTCGCCGAACGACGCGGCCGCGTCCTGCGCTACCGGCCGGACATCACGCCCTGGGCCGCCCTGCCGGACGCGCCCGGCGCCGAGGACTGGGCCGACGCCGCGGCGCTGGCGGGCCCGGGCGGCGGCGTCACCCTGACGGCCTTCCGCGAGCCGCCGCCCGCCGGCTGGGAGATCGTCTTCCACGCGGACGGCGTACAGATGGTGGACGACGGCATGGACACCGGGCCCGACGCCGAAGCGGTCCTGCTCGGTCCCCGCGACGTCCCGGACATGCTGGAACTCGTCGCCCGCACCCGTCCGGGCCCCTTCCTGCCCGGCACCGTCGAGCTCGGCACCTATCTCGGCGTCCGCCGCGAGGGAGTGCTGGTCGCGATGGCGGGGGAGCGGTTGCACCCGCCGGGCTGGACCGAGATCAGCGGTGTCTGCACGGACGAGTCCGTACGCGGCCAGGGGCTGGCGACGCGGCTCATCCGCGCCGTCGCCCACGGGATCAGGGAGCGGGGCGAGACGCCCTTCCTGCACGCCGCCTCGTCCAACACCGGGGCCGTCCGCCTCTACGAGTCCTTGGGCTTCCGGCTGCGACGCCGTACCGCGTTCCTCTCCGCGCTGGTTCCCGGCCGGCCGGGGCGGCCCGTCGACGCCAGGACCCCGGCCCGGGAGGCGGGTAGGTTGGAACAACTGGGCCAATAGCGACATAGTGCGGGAGGCAAGCCGTGGTCATGGGACTCCGGCGCCCGGCGGCGCGCAGGCCGGCGCTCCCGGGGACCGATCCGGGCGAGGCGGCGGCGGGCGCCGCCCGCATCGGCAACCGGGCACTCGCCCTGTGGCTCCTGCTGCTGACCGCCGGGGTCGTCCTCCTCGACAGCCTCACCGGTACCGACCTGCCGCTGATCCCCCTCCTGGTCGTCCTGCCCGCGCTGGCGTCGGTGTTCTGCACGGTGCGTCAGACGGTCGGTGTGGCCTGCTGGGTCACCCTGGTGGTCGTCGGCTCGCGCATCGCGGCGACCGGCGCCTTCTGGGACGTCTTCTTCCTCATCGGCTTCACCGTCCTCGCCTGCGCCCTGGGCGTCGTCGCCTGTGCCGCGCGGATCCGGCACGCCACGGAGGTGGCCCGGCTGCGCTCCGCGGCCGTCGCACTCCAGCGGCAGATCCTCCGTCCGCTCCCGGTCGTCACCCGGCAGCTCCGGGCGCAGGGGATCTACGAACCGATCGAGGAGGACCGCTTCGTCGGCGGCGACATCTACGAGGTCGTGCAGTCGCCCCACGGGACCCGCGTGATCATCGGCGACGTGCAGGGCAAGGGGCTCCCCGCGATCGGCGCCGGGTTCGCCGCGCTCGGAGCCTTCCGGGAAGCGGCCTTCCGGGAGGGCGACCTCACGGCGGTCGCGGCGGCGCTGGAGGACGCCGTCGTCCGGCACAACGCCTTCACCGCCGAGACGGGCGAGACCGAACGCTTCGTCACCGCCCTGCTGCTCGGGTTCGACGGCGGCGACCGGGTGGCCGCCGTGAACTGCGGACACCTCCTGCCCCGGATGCTGCACGACGGGACCGCGACCAAGGTGGCCCTGCGGCTGGTCTCCGTACCGCTCGGCATGGCGGAGCTGAGCGGCGAGGCGCGTGCCGCGGAGACGTTCGGCTTCCCGCTCGGCGCGGCCCTGGTGGTGTTCACCGACGGCGTGACCGAGGCACGCGACGCCACCGGCGCCTTCTACCCGCTCGACGAGCGCCTCGGCCGATGGGCGCGGGACGAACCGCGCGAGCTGCTGCGCTCGCTCCAGGCCGATCTGGAGGAGTTCTCCGGTGGTGTGCGGCGCGACGACGTCGCCGTACTCGTCCTGACCAGACGGCCGGAGGGCTGCGGAGGCCTCACGACGGGCCACGGGCCCGCCGCGGACGGGCCCGCCTGACGGATCCGCCGTGATCCCGCCCGCGCTCCGGCCGGGCGCGGTTACACTGGCCCGCATGAGCAGGCACTACTTCTTTCTCTGATCGTCGGCCAGGACGCCGCCGCGTGACGCCCGCCGTCACCGGGTGACCCACCGGGTCGCCGCTCTCGCGTGCCGCGGTCCTTCCCGCCGTCCGACGAAACCCGCCCCCGCCGCGCACCCGTGTGTGCCGTACCGGCACGTGCCGCCGAGGGCCCGTCACCTCAGGGAAAGCCACTCATGTCATCCCCGCACGACAGCGCCCAGCTGTCCATGAACGACGTCTCCAAGACCTACGGCACCCGGACCGTCCTCGACCAGGTGTCCCTCACCGTCCGCCCCGGCGAGAAGGCCGGGGTCATCGGTGAGAACGGCTCCGGGAAATCCACCCTGCTCCGTCTGATGGCAGGGGCCGAGGCCCCGGACGGCGGCGACGTCACCGTCCGCTTCCCCGGCGGTACCGGTTACCTCGCCCAGACCCTCGCCCTCGACCTCCGCCACACCGTCCAGGACGCCGTCGACGTGGCCCTCGGCGAACTCCGCGCCATGGAGAGGCTGCTCCGGGCCGCCGAGGAGGAGATGTCGGGCGCCGATCCCACCGACGCTCGGCTCACCGCCTACGGTGACCTGCTGACCGCCTACGAGGAGCGCGGAGGCTACCAGGCGGACGCCAGGACCGACGCGGCGATGTACGGCCTCGGGCTCGGCCACCTCACCCGCGACCGCGTCCTGGGCACCCTTTCCGGCGGCGAGCAGTCACGGCTCGCGCTCGCCTGCGTGCTGGCCTCGGCCCCCGACCTCCTGCTGCTCGACGAACCCACCAACCACCTCGACGCCACGGCCGTCGGCTGGCTGGAGGACCACCTACGCGCGCACCGAGGCACCCTGGTCGCCGTCACGCACGACCGCGCCTTCCTGGAGCGGATCACGACCGTGATCCTGGAGGTCGACCGCGACCTGCGCGGGGTGACGCGGTACGGCGACGGCTGGGGCGGCTACCGCACCGCGAAGGCCGCCGCACGCCGCCGCCGGGCGCAGGAGCACCAGGAATATCTGACCGAACTGGCCCGCACCGAGGAGCTCGTCGACGCGGCGGGACGGCGGCTCGCCGGCAGTGGCAAGGACCCCGGACAGGGCTTCGGCAAGCACCGCAGGTCCCACGAGGCCAAGCTGTCCGGCCAGGTCAGGGCGGCCAGGACCCGGCTGGAGGCGCTGCGCCGCGCACCCGTGCCCGCACCGCCCGAACCTCTGCGGTTCGCGGCCGACCTCGCCCTGGCCCGCGAGGGCGGGCCGGACCGGGCCCTCGGGCCGTCGGCCGAGTTCGACTCCGTCGTCGTCGGGGACCGGCTGGAGGTGCCCGCGCTGCGTATCGAGCCCGGACAGCGGCTGCTGGTCACCGGACCCAACGGCGCGGGCAAGTCCACCCTGCTGCGGGTGCTCGCCGGTGACCTCGCCCCCGACTCCGGCACCGTCCGGCGGCGCGCCAGGATCGGCTACCTCCCGCAGGAGCTGCCCGTCCGTCCCACCCGTCGCTCACTGCTCGCCACGTTCGCGGCGGGGCGTCCCGGCTTCGCCGACGAGTACGCCGACCAGCTGCTGGGCCTCGGCCTGTTCCGCCCGGAGGATCTGGACGTGCCGGTCGCCGCGCTCTCGATCGGGCAGCAGCGCAGGCTCGCCCTGGCACGGCTGGTGACCCGGCCGGCCGATCTGCTGGTCCTGGACGAGCCGACGAACCACATCGCCCTGGTCCTCGTCGAGGAACTGGAGGAAGCCCTCGCCCGGTTCCGGGGAGCCGTGGTCGTCGTCTCCCACGACCGGAGCTTCCGTGCCCGCTTCCCGGGCGACCGGCTGGAACTGCGGGCCGGCCGGCCGGTGCCGGGCACCGAGGCCTACGCACTGCCGGGCGCGCGCCCCTCGCGTACGTAGGCGCGCAGCCGTTCCACGAAGACGCGCTGGCCCACGATCAGCAGCCGGGCCGCCTCGTCCGGTGTGCACCAGGCGAACCGGTCCATCTCCGGGAACTCCCGCTGCACACCGGACCCCCGGGGCCACTCCATGGTGAACACGCCAGGGGTGACCCGCGCGGGGTCCAGGTCGCCCTCCACCGCCCAGGCCACCACGGTCTTCCCGCTGCGCTGCCGGGCCTCGCCCAGCTCCACCCAGTCGCCGTCCGGCACCGGGAGGCCCAGCTCCTCCTCGAACTCCCGGCGGGCGGCCGCGGCCGGCTCCTCACCGGGCTCGTACTCACCCTTCGGGAGCGACCAGGCGGCGTCCTCGCGGCCCGTCCAGAAGGGGCCGCCCATGTGCCCGATCAGCACCTCGACGTCCTGCTCCCCGGCCTCGTCCCGGACGGCCCGGAAGAGCAGGAGCCCTGCGCTGCGCTTGGCTGAAGACATGCCGCCAGTGTGCGGGCGCGGGGCCGGGCGGACCACCGTCACTCGCCGGTGCGGGCCGTTTCCGCCCGCTGACCGCCGTCTTCCGGGACGAGGACGCCGTCGGCGCGCGGGCCGGACGGATCCGGGGTGCCGCCCGCCCTCGACGGCAGGTGGTGGAAAAGGATGTTGAGTACCACGGCCGTCAGGCAGCCCGCGCTGATCCCGCTGTGCATCACGGTCCGGAACCAGTCGGGGAACCCGTCGTAGAGCGTCGGCACACCGACCGGCAGCACGCCCACCGCCACCGACACGGCGATGATCGTCAGATTGTCGCCGTCCCTGAGGTCCACCCGCGCCAGGGTCCGCAGACCGCTCGCGGCGACCGTCCCGAACATCACCAGACCCGCGCCGCCCAGCACCGGAGCCGGGATCGCCGCCACCACGGCCCCCAGCTTGGGCAGCAGCCCCAACAGGACGAGGATCCCGCCCGCGGCGGCGACCACCCAGCGGCTGCGGACCCGGGTCATGCCGACGAGCCCCACGTTCTGCGCGAACGCGGTGTACGGGAACGTGTTGAACACACCGCCGAGCACGGTGGACAGGCCGTCCGCCCGCAGACCGTCCGACAGCGTGCGGGCATCGACCTTCCGTCCGGTCATCTCGCCCACCGCGATGAAGTCCCCGGTCGTCTCCGTCATCGTCACCAGGGCGACCACCAGCATCGCCACGATCGCCGAGGCGTGGAACGTCGGGGCGCCGAAGTGGAAGGGCGTGCTGACGCCGAACCATCCGGCGTCGGCGACCTGGCCGAAGTCCGTGAAACCGAACGGCACCGAGACGACCAGGCCGACGGCGATCCCGACGAGGACGGCGACGCGGCGCAGGAAGGCCGGCGCGAAGCCCTGCACCGCGAGGACGACGACGAGCACGAACGCCGCGAGCGCCAGGTTCCTCGGGGCGCCGAAGTCCGGCGCCCCCGCTCCGCCGGCCACCCAGTCACCGGCCACCGGCAGCAGGGAGACACCGATGACGAGGATCACCGTGCCCGTCACGAGCGGGGGGAAGAAGCGGAGCAGCCGGCCGAACACCGGGGCCAGCAGCACGATCGCGAGTCCCGCCACGATCACGGAGCCGTAGATCGCCGGGAGCCCCCCGCCCGTCGTGCCGATCAGCACCATCGGTGAGACGGCCGCGAACGTACAGCCCTGCATGACGGGCAGCCGGACGCCGAAGCGCCAGAAGCCCACGCACTGGACGAGGGTGGCGACGCCGCATATCAGCAGGTCCGCGGTGATCAGATAGGCGAGGTCGGCCGGCGGCAGCTTCATCGCGCCGCCCACGATCAGCGGCACGGCCACCGCGCCCGCGTACATCGCGAGCACGTGCTGCAGCCCGAAGGCCGCCAGATGGCGGACCGGTGGGACGGCGTCGACGGGGTGGACGGGTGTGGTGGACACCATGGGCGCTCCCAGGACGGGCGGGTGGGACGGACCGGGAAGGCCCGACAGCACGAGACCGTAAGCGCCTTGAACAGTTTGTTGATTGCGACCGCGTTGCCGGAGTGTGACCGGGCCGCCGGACGCCGGCCGGGGCGGCGCCGGCTCGTGGGCGGCACCCGGCGCCCTCGCGCCGCCGGCCCACGGCCCGCCGCCCCGCGCCTTCCGCGGGCCTGGCGGGCCGGACACCCGGGCTCACACCTTGCGGTAGCCGTACGCGTCCGTGGCCGCCGCCTCCACCGCGTCCAGATCGCCGCCCGCCGACGCGGTCACCAGTGCCGCGACCGCGCCCTCGACGAACGGGGCGTCCACCAGCCGGGCACCGCCGGGCAGTTCGCCGTCCTCCGCGAGCATGGCCTTCACCGTCAGCACCGCGCTCCCGAGGTCCACCAGGAGCGCCACCCCGGCGCCCCGGTCGACCTCCCCGGCCGCCGCCGCGATCAGATCCGTGCTCGTGCCCAGACCACCGGCGCTCGTGCCCCCGGCCGCCGCGACGGGCGCCGTCGCACCTCCCGCTGCCAGACCTCTGGCCAGCTCGGCGACCGCCTCGGCCACCGGCCCGCTGTGCGAGACCAGCACGATCCCGACCTGCGCCTGTCCGCTCATGCCCGACCTCCGTCGCCCGTGCCGGCGGCCTCGGCGAGCGCCGCCACCAGCAGGGCGGCCGAAGCCGCCCCCGGGTCCTCATGTCCGATGCTGCGCTCGCCCAGATAGCTGGCCCGGCCCTTGCGCGCCCGCAGCGGCACGGTCGCCAGCGCACCGGCCAGGGCCGCGTCCCCGGCGGCCCCGACCGATTCGCCGAGCGCCTCGACGGCCGGGAGCAGCGCGTCGAGCATCGTCTTGTCCCCGGCCTTCGCCCCGCCCAGCTGGGCCACGGCCGCGACCCCCGCCCCGAACGCCTCGGCCAGCTCGTCCAGGCTCACCTCGGCCGCGTCGCCGAGCGCCTTTCCGGTACGCCGCAGGAGAGTTCCGTACAGCGGCCCGGACGCCCCGCCCACCGTGGAGATGAGCTGACGCCCCGCCAGGACCAGTACCGCGCCCGGCGTCCCGGGGGACTCCTTCTCCAGCACGTCGGTCACCGCGCCGAAACCGCGCCGCATGTTGCTCCCGTGGTCGGCGTCCCCGATCGCGGAGTCGAGACCGGTCAGACGGTCCGCCTCCCGGTCGACGGCCGATGCCGTCGCGGTCATCCAGCGGCGGAAGAAGTCGGTGTCGAGCACATGGTCTCCTGTTCGTCGGACGGGTACGTGCCTCATCGGCCCCAACGGAGCGCGGGCGTCCGCACCGGGGCGTCCCAGAGGCGCAGCATCTCCTCGTCGGCCTGGCACAGCGTCACCGAGCAGCCGGCCATGTCGAGTGACGTCACATAGTTGCCGACCAGCGTACGAGCCACCGGGACGCCCCGCTCGGACAGCACCCGCCGCACCTCGGCGTTGAATCCGTACAGCTCCAGCAGCGGCGTCGCGCCCATCCCGTTCACCAGCGCCAGCACCGGTCCGGTCGGGCGCAGATCGTCCAGTACCGCGTGGACGGCGACGTCGGCGATCTCCCCGGACGTCATCATCGGACGCCGCTCACGTCCGGGCTCACCATGGATGCCGATCCCCAACTCCAGCTCCCCGGGCGGGAGGTCGAAGGTCGGGCTGCCCTTGGCGGGCGTGGTGACCGCGCCGAGCGCCACCCCGAAGCTCCGGGACGACTCGTTCACCCGGCGCGCCACCGCCTCCACCTGCTCCAGGGGCGCGCCCTCGTCGGCGAGGGCACCCGCGATCTTCTCGACGAACAGGGTCGCCCCGGTCCCGCGGCGCCCGGCCGTGAACGTGCTGTCGGCCACCGCCACGTCGTCGTCGACCAGCACCCGGGCGACGCGGACGCCCTCGTCCTCGGCGAGTTCGGCGGCCATGTCGAAGTTCAGCACGTCGCCCGTGTAGTTCTTGACGACGAACAGCACCCCGGCCCCGCTGTCGACCGCGGCGGCGGCGCGCACCATCTGGTCGGGTACGGGAGAGGTGAAGACCTCACCCGGGCAGGCGGCGGACAGCATCCCGGGCCCGACGAACCCCGCGTGCAGCGGTTCGTGCCCGGACCCACCGCCGGAGACGAGCCCCACCTTTCCGGCCACCGGCGCGTCGCGCCGTACGACCAGGCGGTTCTCCACGTCCACGGTGAGGTCGGGGTGGGCGGCGGCGATGCCGCGGAGGGCGTCCGCGACCACGGTCTCGGGCACGTTGATGAGCATGCGCAACGGAATCCTCCAGCGAGTCGGACTGCTGATCCTGCGGGTCCGGGCCGGTCCCCGCAGCCATGGCCACCAGGTCGGGGGAACAGCCACCGGCACCCTGTGCATGGTGCCGACCCGGCACCGCGAGCGCAACGGCTCGGGGGGGCGTCGCGCCCGCGCCGTGAGCCGTGCGGGCGGCGGGGTCAGCCGGTGGACGTCCCGGCCGCGGACACCGGTACGGGTCCGGTGGCGGCCGGGCGCCGCCGGCGGACCGGCCGCCAGGTCGTGACGAGGGCAGCGGCCAGGAGGAGTTCGGCGATGTCCCCGCCGTAGTACATGATCTCCGCCCCACCCCTGACCTCGGGGACCGGAGCGTGTACGTCGATCAGGAAGCCGCCGTACATCAGCTGGGAGACCGTGGCGTGCGCGGCGACAGCGACACCCAGGACCACCAGCCGGGCCGGGACCCCGGGCCTCGACGGCGCGGGGTCGGGACCGGCGATCACCCAGGCGAACAGGCACCCCGAGAGCAGGAAATGCGCGTGCACGCCCCAGTGGAGCACCGGCTGCCCCATGGTCGCGTTGAACAGCGGGGTGAAGTACAGCACCGCCAGGGTCCCGGTGCTCAGCAGCAGAGCCGGGACCGGACGGGCGACCAGGCGCACGGGGCGGCTGTGCAGCAGGGCGGTCAGACGCCGGGCCCGGGCGGCGGGCAGCGTCCGCAGCAGCAGGGTGACGGGGGCGCCCAGTACGAGGGCGAGGGGCGCGTACATGCCGATGAGCAGGTGCTGGACCATGTGCCCGCGGAAGTCGCCGTGCGCGAAGGAGGCGACGGGCGGCAGCAGGGCCACGGCCAGCAGGGTGCACCCGCCCAGGAAGCTCACCGTCCGCCACCGTGTCCACCCGGGCACCGGTCGGTGCGCCCGCGCCCGGCGGGCGAGCAGCAGGTACCCGACCGCGAGCAGGGCCACGGCCGACGCGGGCAACAACGCCTCCCAGACGTCGCCGCCTCCGGTACCGCCGTCGTGCGGGTGGTGCGTGCCGCCTTCCATCAGGGCCGCTCCCCGCGCGGTCCGGCGGTGTCGGGGGCCAACGGCCGGCCACCGCGCTGCAGGAGGTAGCCGCCGATCAGGAACAGGAGTCCCAGGAGCAGGAAGCCCATGTCCCACCAGATCTGCTGGTCACCGGCGTAGACGTGGTGGATCCCGAGGATCTGGTGGTCCAGCAGGCCCTCGACGAGGTTGAAGAGGCCCCAGCCGGCGAGGATCCAGCCCCACAGCACGCGGGAGGTCCACACGCGCCGACGGTGGTGCGTCACCCGCGCGTAGAGGATGCCCAGTCCCAGGAGTACCGCCATCCAGCACACCGCGTGGAAGATGCCGTCCCAGACGGTGTTCATCTCCAGACCGGAGACGGTGTTCGGCGAGTAGTACTTCACCCCGATCCGGTCGTCGTTCGTGCTCGACAGCATGTGGTGCCACTGGAGCAGCTGGTGCAGCAGGATGCCGTCGACGAATCCGCCCAGCCCCACCCCCAGCACGATGCCCGGCAATCGGATGCTCCTGGGGGCGGCGATCCCGCGTACCCCGTCCGTGCTGGTGGCCATGGCGCGTCCTCTCCGTCGCGGTGCGAAAACCGGATCGAACAGCACATGTGCCCGCTCCGCGCCCCGCATGTCACGGAAATGGGCGCCCGTTCCGCCGTGCGGTGCCGCCAAGCGGTGGCACCCGGCGCGGCTGCGCGGCCCGGGAGCCGGTCCTCAGGCGGTTCGCACGTCCTTCTTGCGGGCCCGGTAGGCGGCGGCTTTGATCCGGTTGCCGCACGACTCCATGCCGCACCACTGCCGACGGGTGCCCCGGGAACGGTCGATGTAGACACGGGTGCACTCGGGGTTCCCGCACTCCTTGAGCAGCGGCACGTCCGGCCCGCTCAGCAGCTCGACGGCCAGCCGCGCCACCGTGGACAGCGCCTCCTCGGGAGTCGCCTCGGTCCGCCGCCCGGACGGTGTCAGCTGCGGTACCGCGGACGGCCTGCGCGCCGCGTGGTTCAGGACGGCCAGAGCCGTGTCGTCGTAGCCGGCGCCGAGCCTGCGGGCCGTGACCAGCTGGTAGACCGCCTCCCGCACGGTCGTCGCCTGCTCGACGTCGGACTCCCGGGCGGGCGTGACCGCGTCGACGACCCCCGACTCGACGTACCAGGCGTTGAGCCGCTCCGGTGACGGGAACATCTCGAACCGGGCCGACCGGCGGGCGCGCAGCGTCGCCGCGAAGTCGAGGGCCGGATTGCCGCAGACGAATACATGATCGAGGCTCACGTCACCATCCTGACGGGTGACTGTCACCCCTGACAAGCACCGTCACCGTCCGACCGGTGAGGTCGCTCTCCGTCCGCCCGGCCCGGAGCCGCAGCCGGCGGCCCTGCCGGCGGTCGTGACTGGCCAGGACGACGGCGCCCGGCCCGGTGCCCAGGGCGGCCTCCCACTCGTCGCAGAGGCGGGGCGACAGATGGTTCGTCGGCTCGTCGAGCAGTAGCAGGTGGGGTGGGCGGGCCCCCCAGGTGTGCCAGGGCGAGCCCGCGGCGCTGACCCACCGACAGGTACCCGGCGGGCTTGTCCGGGTCGGTTTCGCCGAGCAGTTCCAGGGTGCGCAGCGGCACCGCTTCCGCGCGCTCGGCTCCGAGCGACGCCTCGTAGACGTCACGGACCGTGCGGTGGGGCCGTTCGATCACCGTGTCCTGGGCCAGGATCCCCACCGTGAGCCCGAGGCGCCTGACCACATCGCCGTCGGCCGGGAGGCCGTCGGCGAAGCACCTTCAGCGGGGTCGCGCAGGGCGTCGGCGACCGTGGCGGAGACGTCGAAAGGCATCTCCTGGTGGAGATGCCCGAGACCGTCGGGCCGTACGACGCGGCCACCGTCGGTGCCGCCCGGACATGGTGAAAAGGGGGGACGGAACAGCCACATCGGCGATGCGCGTGGCATCGGCCGGTGGCCCGGGGGCTCCGGAGTCACCCGGAGATGTCGTCGTCCGCCACCGTGTCTTGACCTCCTCGGCCTGAGTATGGCGCCTGCGAGTACCAGCGGGCGGACGGCCCTCACGGGGTCCTCCCGCCGTTTCGGCACCCGTGGATCACAGCCCCAGGTCGGCCGCCACGCAGGAGAAGGACAGCCAGGAGCCCTCGGGGTCGTACGCGCTCGCGAGGTCCCTCGGCGTGCTGGTCCGCTCCTCCACCATGTCCTCGTACGGGACGCGGTCGGGCAGCCTGCCGAACCGCTCGTGCCGTGCCGCGACAGCGGTGTCCACCGTGTTCTCGGATCGCATGTCCGACCTCCGTCCCGGTCCGGGCGGACCGCTCTTCGCCCGTCGCTGTTCCCTTTTCAGATTCATACCCCCCGCGTCACCTGTCAAGCTGGTGACGGAAGCGCGGAGTGGTTCACAAGCGGTCCACGTCGATCACCGCCTGGGCGAAGGCGCCGGGCGCCTCCTGCGGCAGGTTGTGACCGATGCCCGGCAGTGTGCGGTGCTCGTACGGACCGGTGAACCGGTCCCGGTAGGACGCCCCGCCGTCCGGCGCGGTGAAGGGGTCCAGCTCCGCGTCCAGCGTGATGGTCGGCACCGTGATGACCGGGCGGGCGGCGAGCCGCTTCTCGTAGGCGTCGTAGCGCCGCTCACCCTCGGCCAGGCCGAGGGTGAGCGGTAGTTGTGGATCACGACGGCGGCGTGGTCGGGGTTCTCGAAGGCGGCGGCCGTACGCTCGAAGGTGGCGTCGTCGAAGTCCCAGGTGGGGGAGACGGTCTCCCAGACGAGCCTGGTCAGGTCACGCCGGTGGTCGCAGTCCTCCATGGCGAGCCGGCCGCGCTCCGTCGAGAAGTAGTACTGGTACCACCAGGCGTACTCCGCCTTCGGGGCGAGCGGCCGCAGGTTGGCCTCCAGGCTGGTGATCAGGTAACCGCTCACCGAGACCAGGGCCTTGCAGCGGTCGGGCCGGAGCGCCGCGATGATGTCGGCCGTCCGCGACCCCCAGTCGAAGCCCGCGAGCACGGCCTCGTCGATCGCCAGGGCGTCCATCAGGGCGATGATGTCCAGGGCGATGGCCGACTGCTGGGCGTTGCGGAAGGTCCGGCGGGAGAGGAAGCGGGTCGTGCCGTGGCCCCGCAGGTACGGAACGATCACACGGTAGCCCTGGGCCGCCAGCCGCGGGGCAACGTCGACGAAGCTGTGGATGTCGTAGGGCCAGCCGTGCAGGCAGATGACCACCGGTCCGTGGGCGGGGCCCACCTCGGCGTGACCGACGTCCAGCAGGCCCGCCCTGACCTGCTTCGTCCTGCCGAACGAGGTGTGGGTGCCCGCAGGCGTGACGGGCTCCGCCGTGCCTTTCTCCCCGGTGCCCGGCGCGGTGTCGTCCGCGGACCTCGTGGGGGCGGCGGCGGAGGGGGCCGCGAGGCCGACCAGTGAGGCCCCCGCCAGGCCGGTGCCCAGGCCCAGGGTCCGGGTGAATGCGCGCCTGTCGATCACGTCAAGCCCTCCGTGTGTGCCGGTGTGCGGATGCCGAACCGCGTCCGCGCCGCGCGGTCGTGGCCGTCGGCCGCCGTGTCGTGCGGTGCGGGCGGCATGACTGTGACACAGTGGGCGTCACCGGCCAAGCAGGTGACGTCGTGTCGGCTGGCGGACCGTCACGCAGCGGGGAGTCGGGGCGTCCGGCGATGTGCCGCGGCCCCGCGGACCGTGCGGCGCCGCGTGGATGGCCCAGAAGAATCGGCGTCAAGTGGCCCTGGGGATTGGGCAAATGGGCTCGTAGAGTCGTCGTCATGACCGAGAACACAGCCAGCACGTTTCCCCCGGTACTCACCCGCCACGCGCACGCCGAGACCTGCGCCGATCCGAGCAGCGTGATGACGCTGCTGGGGGAGGCGGGCGGAGCGGACAGCGGCTTTACGAGCTACCGGTCCACCTTCGCCGAAGGGGCGGCGGGGGCGCCGGCCCACTTCCACACCAAGGCCACCGAGTTGTTCTTCGTACTCGGTGGAGCGCTGCGCGTCCTGGTCGGCGAGGAGGTGACCGTCCTGCGCGAGGGCGACTTCCTGGCGGTGCCGCCGCACACGCCGCACGCCTTCGCCGCCGCCCCCGGCTCCACGGCCGACGTCCTGTTCACCTTCGACCGTCCCATGGACCGCTTCGCGTATCTGCGGCTGCTCGGCAGGGTGATGCGGGGGGAGGCGGACCCGAAGGAGATCGCCGCGTCGGCCGAGCGCTTCGACAACCATTACGTGGAGAGCGCCGTCTGGCGCGCCGCCCTGGAGACCGCCTCCTGACGGCGGCGGCGAGGGTCCGGTCGGCGCGACGCCGGTGACCCGGTGCGGTGCCCGTGATCCGGCGCGGGCGCCGGCGTCGCGTGCCCGCGAGGCGCGTCTCTTGGACGCCGCCTTCTCGGGGCCCGAGTGGTGTGGGTGGCCCACGCCCGTTCACGGGCGCGCGGGTTCCCGGCGCCGGGGCGGGAACGGCGCGGGGCGGAGACGGCGCGGGCCCGGCGATCCGCTGTCGGACGCCGGGCCCGGGGTGCCGGCCGCGAGGCGGACCGGACGGCCGGCGGCTACTTGCTGACGGCGAAACGCATCAGGGCCTGCTCGCTGCCCTGCTTGATCTTGCCCGTGGCGTTGATGACCTCCAGCTTCCAGGTGCTGCCGACGCGGAACGCCTTCGCCACGGCGCATCCGTTGTCGGACGTGAGCAGGCTGGGCCAGATGTCGGCGACCTGCTGCGAGCTACCGCCGGTGGCGTCGTACACCTTGAAACTGATGTTGCGCGCCTTCTGGAAGGAACTGCCCTTCTTGTAGGCGGCGGCGACGAACACGATCGACGTGATGTTCGACGGGACCTTGGCGAAGTCGACCGTCACGGTCTCGTCGTCCCCGTCACCGCGGCCCGTCTGGTTGTCGCCGCTGTGGACGACCGAGCCGTTGCCCATCGGGTCGAGCGAGTCGAGCCCCGCCAGACGCACCGGGTCCTCGCCCTGCATCGCGATGGCGATCAGGTCGAGGTCGGTACCGGTCTTGCGGCGCAGTGCGCCTATCACCCCACCGCTGCTGCCGGCGGTGGGGTCCCAGGACGCACCGATGGACAGGTGCGTCACTCCGTCGAGGTCCGCCGGGCCGTCTTCCTTCTTGAGCGTGATCATGCGCAAATCTTCCTTCAAACGATGATGCGACACACAGAGTGTGCCTGGCCTCGCCGCCCTTGTGTGCATCCGGTGTGTCCGGATGTCGTTCCTGTGTCCGGCGCCGCCCGCCGTCCCGCCCCGACTTCCGGGCGACGAGGGTCGTTTCGGGGCGCGGGTGTCACTCCTGACGTCGGCATCCAGGCACAAGGACGGTTCCATCCGCCATCGTGCGGTAAGCCCTCTTCGGGACGCCTCCGCGGGCGGGCGACAGGGGGCAGGGGTGCCGTCGAGGCGGAGGTGCCCGCCACCCCGCGGCGCCCACCGACCTGCCAGGGAGGGGCGGTTCGGCGCCCACCCGGCCAACTTCCCCTTAATGAAAGACAAAAGAAAAGTGGTGTCAGACTTCTTGACCGCGTGAGCGGTGCGCGGCAGGGTTCCGGAGAGCGCTCTCCAGCGCCCACCCCCTTCCGGACTCTTTCTAGGAGCCCCCATGCCCGCAGTCGGCATACCCCCCACCACGTCACCGCCACCAAGACCCGTGCGCAAGGGCCTCGTCGGCGTGATGGTCACCGCACTGGCCGCAGCCCTCCTCGCCCTGACCCCCGCCACGCACGCCGAGGCCGCACCCACGCTGCTCTCCCAGGGCAAGCAGGCGACGGCGTCCAGCCAGGAGAACGGCGGCACCCCGGCCTCCGCCGCCGTGGACGGCGACCCCGGGACGCGCTGGTCCAGCGCGGCGGCCGACCCCCAGTGGATCCGGGTCGACCTCGGTGCCCCGGCCGCCCTCGACCGGGTCGAACTGAGCTGGGAGACGGCCTACGCGAAGGCCTACCGGATCGAGCTGTCGTCCAACGGCAACGACTGGTCGACCGCCTACTCCACGACCACCGGGACCGGCGGGAACGAGACGCTCGGCATCTCCGGCACCGCACGCTACGTCCGTGTGCTCGGGACCACCCGGGCCACCGGATACGGCTACTCCCTCTGGGAGTTCAAGGTCTTCGGCACCACGAACGGCGGCGGCACCGGCCCGATCCAGGGCGGCGGCGACCTCGGCCCCAACGTGCACGTCTTCGACCCGTCCACCCCGGGCATCCAGGCCAAGCTGGACCAGGTGTTCCAGCAGCAGGAGTCGGCCCAGTTCGGCACCGGCAGGCACGCCTTCTTCTTCAAGCCGGGGACGTACAACAACCTCAACGCGCAGATCGGCTTCTACACCCAGATCGCCGGTCTCGGCCTCAGGCCCGACGACACCACCATCAACGGTGACGTGACCGTCGACGCCGGCTGGTTCAACGGCAACGCCACCCAGAACTTTTGGCGCGCCGCCGAGAACCTGGCGCTGAACCCGGTCAACGGCACCAACCGCTGGGCCGTCTCGCAGGCCGCCTCCTTCCGCCGGATGCACGTCAAGGGCGGCCTCAACCTCGCCCCCGACGGATACGGCTGGGCCAGCGGCGGCTACATCGCCGACAGCAAGATCGACGGCACCGTGGGCCCCTACTCCCAGCAGCAGTGGTACACCCGCGACAGCTCCGTCGGCGGCTGGACCAACGGCGTCTGGAACATGACGTTCTCCGGAGTCGAGGGCGCCCCGGCGACCTCCTTCCCCAACCCCCCGTACACCACGCTCGACACCACCCCCGTCTCGCGTGAGAAGCCGTTCCTCTACCTGGACGGCAACGACTACAAGGTCTTCGTGCCCGCCAAGCGCACCAACGCGCGCGGCACCACCTGGGCCAACGGCACCCCGCAGGGCCAGTCGATCCCGCTGAGCCAGTTCTACGTGGTCAAGCCCGGCGCCACCGCCGCCACCATCAACGCCGCCCTGGAGCAGGGCCTGCACCTGCTCTTCACGCCCGGCGTCTACCACGTGGACCGCACCATCAACGTGAACCGGGCCGACACGGTCGTCCTGGGCCTCGGTCTCGCCACGATCATCCCCGACAACGGGGTGACGGCCATGAAGGTCGCCGACGTCGACGGTGTGAAGCTCGCCGGCTTCCTCATCGACGCCGGACCGGTCAACTCCCCGACCCTGCTGGAGGTCGGCGGCCAGGGCGCGTCCGCGGACCACGCGGCCAACCCCACCACCGTCCAGGACGTCTACGTCCGCGTCGGCGGCGCGGGCCCCGGCAAGGCGACCACCAGCATCGTCGTCAACAGCGACGACGTCATCATCGACCACACCTGGGTGTGGCGTGCCGACCACGGCGCGGGCGTCGGCTGGGAGACCAACCGGGCCGACTACGGCGTGCGCGTCAACGGTGACGACGTGCTGGCCACCGGCCTGTTCGTCGAGCACTTCAACAAGTTCGACGTGGAGTGGTACGGCGAGCGCGGCAGGACGATCTTCTACCAGAACGAGAAGGCGTACGACGCCCCGAACCAGGCCGCCATCCAGAACGGCTCCACCAAGGGATACGCCGCCTACCGCGTCGACGACTCGGTGAACACCCACGAGGCGTGGGGGCTGGGCAGCTACTGCAACTTCACCTCCGACCCGTCGATCCGTCAGGAGCACGGCTTCCAGGCACCGGTGAAGCCCGGGGTCAAGTTCCACAGCCTGCTCGTGGTCTCCCTCGGCGGGATGGGCCATTACGAGCACGTGATCAACGGCACCGGAGCGTCCACGGTCCCGGCCGGCACCTCCACCGTGCCGTCCACCCTGGTCTCCTTCCCCTGATCGGCCCCCGCCCCCGCCGGCCCGTCCGGCGGGGGCGGGGACAGCAACGCCTCCGGCCCGGGTGCCTTCCCCGCGGCCCGGACCGGAGGAAACCCGCACCCGTGGTGCACGTCAGGGCGGCCCGTCGGCGGGCGGACCGCCCCGACGGCGCCCCGACGGCCGCTGAACCCCTCACCGCGGCCCGGCCGTCCGCATCCCGACCTGCCAGGAGCAGACTGTGTCGCATCCCCTCACGCCCCTCTCCCCGAAACCCCTCGCACGCCGAGCCCCGGTACGCCGACGCGCCGGCGTCCCCCTGATGGCCCTCGGCGCGCTGATCGCGTCGTCGCTCACCTTCGCCGCCTCCCCGTCGGCCGGGGCCGCCGAGACCCTGCTGTCGCAGGGCAGGACGGCGACCGCCTCCTCCCAGGAGGGCGACGCGTACTCCGCGTCCGCCGCGGTCGACGGAGACCTCACCGGCACCCGCTGGGCCAGCGCGTGGAGCGACCCGCAGTGGATCCAGGTCGACCTCGGCAGCGTCCAGGACCTCAGCCGGGTCGTCCTCACCTGGGAGGCCGCCCGCGCACAGGCCTACCAGATCCAGGCCTCCGACAACGGCACGGACTGGCGCACCCTGAAGACCGTCACCGACAGCGACGGCGGCACCGACGACCTGGCCGTCTCCGGCTCCGGCCGCTACGTCCGCATGCTCGGCACCGCACGGGCGGGCGGCTACGGCTACTCGCTCTGGGAGTTCCAGGTCTACGGAGGCGGCGGCGGGACCGCGCCGCCGGCCGCCGGGGGCGCGGTCGCCGTCACCGGCTCGCAGGGCAACTGGCAGCTCACCGTCGACGGCGAGCCGTACCAGGTCAAGGGGCTCACCTGGGGCCCGTCCGTCGCCGACGCGGCGCGCTACCTGCCCGACCTGAGGTCCATGGGCGTGAACACCATCCGCACCTGGGGCACCGACGGTTCCAGCAAGCCCCTCCTCGACGAGGCCGCGGCCAACGGCATCAAGGTCGTCAGCGGCTTCTGGCTCCAGCCCGGCGGCGGCCCCGGCAGCGGCGGCTGCGTCAACTACGTGACCGACACCGCGTACAAGAACGACTCGCTCACCGAGTTCGCCAAGTGGGTCGACGCCTACAAGAGCCACCCCGGCGTCCTGATGTGGAACGTCGGCAACGAATCCGTCCTCGGCCTTCAGAACTGCTACAGCGGTGAGGAACTGGAGAGGCAGCGCGACGCGTACACCGGCTTCGTCAACGACGTGGCCAAGAAGATCCACACCATCGACCCCGACCACCCGGTCACCTCGACCGACGCCTGGACGGGTGCCTGGCCGTACTACAAGCGCAACGCCCCCGACCTCGACCTGTACTCGATGAACTCCTACGGCGACGTCTGCAACGTGCGCGGCGCCTGGGAGGAGGGCGGCTACACCAAGCCCTACATCATCACCGAGGGCGGGCCGGCCGGTGAGTGGGAGGTGCCCGACGACGCGAACGGCGTACCCGACGAACCCACCGACGTGCAGAAGGCCGAGGGCTACACCAAGGCCTGGGGCTGCGTCACCGGACACCAGGGCGTGGCACTCGGGGCGACGCTCTTCCACTACGGCGTGGAGCACGACTTCGGCGGTGTCTGGTTCAACCTGGTACCGGACGGGTTGAAGCGGCTGTCGTACTACGCGGTGAAGAAGGCGTACGCCGGATCGACGAGCGGGGACAACACCCCGCCCGTCATCTCGGGCATGACGGTCAGCCCCGCCTCGTCCGCGCCCGCCGGCAAGGAGTTCACCGTCCGCGCCGACGTACGGGACCCGGACGGCGACCCGGTGACGTACAAGGTCTTCCTCAGCGGCAACTACGCCAGCGGCGACAAGGGCCTCGTCGAGGCGAAGTGGCGCTCCACCGGCAACGGCACCTTCGCCGTCACCGCACCCGAGAAGCTCGGGGTGTGGAAGGTGTACATCCAGGCCGAGGACGGCCACGGCAACGCCGGCATCGAGACCAAGTCGGTCAAGGTCGTCGCGCCCCCGGTCGACGGCACCAACGTCGCGCTGAACAGGCCCACCACGGCCTCCTCCTTCCAGGAGTCCTACGGTGACTGCCCCTGCGCGCCGGGCCTGGCGACCGACGGCCGGGCGGACACCCGCTGGGCCAGCGACTGGAGCGACCCGCAGTGGATCCAGGTGGACCTGGGCGCCCCCACCGCCTTCCGCACCCTCCAGCTGGTCTGGGACCCCGCCTACGCCAAGGCGTACGAGGTCCGGGTCTCCGACAACGGCACCGACTGGCGCACCGTGCACACGACCACCGCGGGTGACGGCGACATCGACACGCTCGACGTCGCGGCCACGGCCCGCTACGTGCGCCTCCAGCTGACGGCCCGCGGGACGGAGTGGGGGTACTCGCTCCACGAGTTCGGCATCTACAGCTGATCCCCCGGGGCCGCCCGCGAGGGCGCCCCGGAGCGCCGGGGGCGTGCGCCGCATCACTGCGCCGCACGCCCCCGCAGTGCCGTCCGCCAGGCCGGGGCCGTCTCCCGCGGCCCCGCCTCCACCTGGCGCCCGCCGCGGGCGAAGAAGCCGGCGAGCGGCAGGGCGGCCGCCCCGACGGTGACCGCGTCGGGCCCCAGCATGCCCAGCCCGATGCGCACATGGGCGGCCGGGTGGTCGAGCGCGTAGGACGTCGCGTACGCCCGTACGGAGTCCAGGAAGCGGGCACCGAGCTGGAGACCGGCCCATCCGCCGACGAGGATGCGTTCGGGCTGGAAGAGGTTGATCAGGTCGGAGAAGCCCGCGCCCAGGTACTCCGCGGTCTCCTCCAGGACCGCCAGGGCCGTCGCGTCGGGCTCGGCACCGGTGCCGTCCGCCGAGTTCTCCGGGTAGGCGGCGGCGAGCATCGCCGTCAGCGCCGTCTCCTCGTCGGCGTCCGCGAGCGGCCGTCCGCCCGCCTCCCGCCACCGCTCCAGCAGCGCCTCCGCTCCCGCGTACGCCTCCAGGCAGCCCAGCGCCCCGCAACGGCAGCGCCGGCCCCGCACCCGCACGGTCAGATGGCCCCACTCCACCGCCCGGCCCTGACCCAGGTCGTCGGTGACGACACAGGCGCCGACGCCCGACCCGAACAGCACCACCACGGCGCTCCGGGCGCCACGCCCCGCGCCGAACCACATCTCGGCCTGGCCGAGCGTCCGGGCGCCGTTGTCGATGTAGTACGGCACGTCCTCGGGCAGCCGTACGGACTCGCGCAGCAGGCGCTCCAGCGGCACCGCGTTCCAGCCGATGGTCTGGCCGTGCACCACCGCGCCCTCACCGGGTGCCTCGGCGACGATGCCGGGCACGCCGATGCCGACGCCGAGCAGCCGGTCCGTCGCGATTCGGGCCCTGTCCAGGACCTCGGCGACCCCGGTGCGCAGATGCTCCACCACGACGCCGACGTCGTAGCGGTCGACACGGCGCGGGCCGTCGGCCGCCAACGGCTTCTCGACCCGGGCGAGTTCGGTGAGGGTGAGATCGAGGAGCTCGATCCGTACCCGGGTCTCACCGATGTCGATGCCGATCATGTAGTGACTGTCGGGGCGGACGCGCAGCAGGGTGCGCGGGCGCCCGCCGGCGGAGTCGATGCTTCCGGCCTCCTCGACGAGACCCTCGGCGACGAGTTCGGCCACGACGTTGCTGACGGAGCCGGAGCTCAGCCCGGTCGCCGGGCCGAGCGCGAAGCGGCTCGACGGGCCGTCGAAATACAACCGTTGCAATACGGCGGCGCGGTTCTCCCGCCGCAGGTCACGCACCGTACGGCCGCTGCGCACTTCCACCCTGCCCCCTCTTCGTGAAGCTCCAGACCGCAACGTACCGCTGCGAACCCCCTTGACGCGACCTTCGCTTGAGGTTTAACTCACATCCTAAATTAAGCCGTAGGGGTTTCGGGGTCCGCTCGCAGGGGCGTTGCTCGGGTCCTCGCCCCCGGTGCACATCCGTCCACTTTCGAAAGGCCCCCGCTGTCATGCGCAGAATCAGAGCCGCGGCCGTCGGCACCGTCACCCTCTCGCTCGTCCTCACCGCGGCCGCCTGCGGCGGCGGGTCCTCCGGCGCGGGCGGGTCCAACGAACAGCCGAAGACCCTCACGTACTGGGCCTCGAACCAGGGCGCCAGCCTCGAGGTGGACAAGAAGGTCCTCCAGCCGGAACTCGACAAGTTCGAGAAGGAGACCGGCATCAAGGTCAAGCTGGAGGTGGTGCCCTGGGGTGACCTGCTGAACCGCATCCTCACCGCGACCACGTCCGGTCAGGGCCCCGACGTCCTGAACATCGGCAACACCTGGAGCGCCTCCCTGCAGGCCAGCGGTGCGCTGCTGCCCTGGGACGCGAAGAACTTCGACGCGATCGGCGGCAAGGACCGCTTCGTCGACTCCGCACTCGGCTCCACCGGCGTCGAGGGCAAGGATCCGGCCGCCGTCCCGCTGTACTCCATGGCCTACGCGCTCTACTACAACAAGAAGATGTTCGCCGACGCCGGCATCAAGCAGCCGCCCACCACCTGGGACGAGCTCGTCACGACCGGCAAGAAGCTGTCCAAGGACGGCAAGTGGGCGCTCGGCGCCGAGGGGTCGAACCTCTCCAACAACATCCACCAGATCTTCGTGCTCGGCAAGCAGCACGGGGCGGACTTCTTCACCGCGGACGGCAAGGCGGACTTCACGTCCGACGGAGCGGTCGCCGCCGTCAAGCAGTACGTCGACCTGATGGCCAAGGACAAGATCATCGCGCCCGGCAACGCCGAGTACGCGCAGAACCAGTCCCTCAGCGACTTCGCCAAGGACAAGACGGCGATGGTCCTGTGGCAGACCGCGTCCGCCACCTTCAAGTCCCAGGGCATGGAGGAGTCGGAGTGGGGCATCGCGCCCGCACCCGTCCAGTCGGGCAAGCCCGGCCAGGGCACCGGGACGAACTCCATGGTCGCCGGCATCAACATGGCCGTCTTCAACAACACCAAGAACGTCGACGGCGCCAAGAAGTTCGTCAAGTTCATGACCAGCGACCAGGAGCAGATCCTCCTCAACAAGGCATACGGCTCCATCCCGCCGGTCAAGGCCGCCCAGGAGGACGAGGCGTTCAGCACCTTCGCGCTGTCGCCGCTGCGCGAGGCCCTCGCCACCAGCGCCGCCGCCCTCCCGCAGGTCCCCGAGGAGTCTCAGTTCGAGACGGTCGTCGGCACCGCGGTCAAGGAGCTCTTCGCGGACGCCGCCGCCGGCCGCCCGGTGACGACCGAGTCCGTCAAGGCCAAGCTCGAAAAGGCCCAGCAGCAGATGCCCAAGAAGTGAGCACGGACACCACCATGACCACCACCGCCGCCGCCCCCGCGACAGGCGAGCGGACAGCACGGAAGAACGACCCCGGAGCGGCGCCGCGCAGACGCCGCTCCGGGCGGCTGCGCCGCATCGGGCTGCCGTACCTGCTGCTGCTCCCCGCTCTCCTCCTCGAACTGCTGGTCCACCTGGTACCGATGATCATCGGGATCGTCGTCAGCTTCCGGGAGCTCACGCAGTTCTACATCCGCGACTGGACCACCTCACCGTGGGCCGGCTTCGACAACTACTCCGTCTCGGTCGACTTCGACGCGCCCGTGGGCGAGGCGCTGCTCCACTCGTTCCTCGTCACCTGCCTCTTCACCGTGCTGTCGGTGGGCCTGTGCTGGCTGCTCGGCACCGCCGCCGCCGTCTTCATGCAGGAGACCTTCCGCGGCCGGGGCTTCCTGCGCACGCTCTTCCTCGTGCCGTACGCGCTCCCCGTCTACGCCGCCGTCATCACCTGGGCGTTCATGTTCCAGCGCGACAACGGCATCATCAACCACGTCATCCACGACCAACTGGGACTCACGGACAGCCCGCCGTTCTGGCTGCTGGGCGACAACAGCTTCATCACCCTGCTCGTCGTATCGGTGTGGAAGGGCTGGCCGTTCGCCTTCCTCATCATGATGGCCGGACTCCAGAACATCCCCCGGGACATCTACGAGGCCGCGGCGCTCGACGGCGCCGGGGTGTGGCAGCAGATCCGCCGCATCACCCTGCCGTCCCTGCGCCCCGTCAACCAGGTCCTCGTCCTGGTCCTGTTCCTGTGGACGTTCAACGACTTCAACACGCCGTTCGTCCTCTTCGGCAAGTCGGCACCCGCGGCGGCGGACCTGATCTCCATCCACATCTACCAGTCCTCCTTCCAGACCTGGAACTTCGGCACCGGCTCCGCGATGTCCGTCCTGCTGCTGCTGTTCCTGCTCGTCGTGACGGGCCTCTACCTCCTGTTCACGTCCCGAGGAAAGAAGGCCAGCGATGGCTAGCCCCGCCCACCGGCCGTCCCGCTCGCCGATGGCACCGCCGCAGTCCTTCCTGTGGAGCCGGCGGATCTTCCTGACGCTGCTGACCGTCTTCGTCCTGCTGCCGGTCTTCGTCATGGTCACCAGCTCGCTCAAGCCGCTGGAGGACGTGACCGGGAAGTTCCAGTGGATCCCTTCCGGCCTGACGATCCGCCCCTACTTCGACATCTGGGACACCGTCCCGCTCGCCCACTACTTCATGAACTCGCTCGTCGTGGCCGGATCGGCGACCGTCTGCTCCGTGGTGATCGCGGTGTTCGCCGCCTACGCCGTCAGCCGCTACAACTTCCGCGGCAAGCGCGTGTTCACCGTCACCGTGCTGTCCACACAGATGTTCCCCGGCATCCTCTTCCTGCTGCCGCTGTTCCTCATCTACGTCAACATCGGCAACGCCACCGGCATCGCGCTGTTCGGCTCCCGCGGCGGCCTCATCCTCACCTACCTCACCTTCTCCCTCCCCTTCTCCATCTGGATGCTGATCGGGTACTTCGACTCGGTACCGCGTGACCTGGACGAGGCGGCGAAGGTGGACGGCTGCGGACCGCTCGGCGCGCTGTTCCGGGTCATCGTGCCCGCCGCGATCCCGGGCATCGTCGCCGTCGCCGTCTATGCCTTCATGACCGCCTGGGGCGAGGTCCTCTTCGCCTCCGTCATGACCAACGACGCCACCCGCACCCTGGCCGTCGGCCTGCAGGGCTACTCCACGCAGAACGACGTGTACTGGAACCAGATCATGGCGGCCTCCCTGGTGGTGAGCCTGCCCGTCGTCGCGGGATTCCTGCTGCTCCAGCGCTACCTCGTCACCGGCCTCACCGCCGGCGCCGTCAAGTAGCCCCGCGGCGGGCGCCCAGCCTTCCCCCACCCGCTGAACAGACCTGTGAGGTACCCAGTGTCCGAACCGATAGACCTCGCCGCCTTCCCCCGGGACTTCGTCTGGGGCACCGCGACTGCCGCGTACCAGATCGAGGGGGCCGTGGGCGAGGACGGCCGTTCCCCCTCCATCTGGGACACGTTCTCGCACACCCCCGGCAAGACCGAGAACGGCGACCACGGCGACGAGGCCTGCGACCACTACCACCGGTGGCCCGAGGACATCGCGCTGATGAAACGCCTGGGTACCGGGGCCTACCGCATGTCGACCGCCTGGCCCCGCGTCCTGCCCGCCGGCGACGGCCCCGTCAACGCCCCGGGCCTCGACTTCTACGACCGGCTGGTGGACGGCCTCCTGGAAGCCGGCATCACCCCGAACATCACCCTCTACCACTGGGACCTCCCCCAGACACTCCAGGACCGGGGCGGTTGGACGGTCCGCGACACCGCCGAGCACCTCGCCGCGTACGCCTCCGTGGTGGCCACCCGCCTCGGCGACCGCGTCCATCGCTGGGCCACCCTCAACGAACCGCTGTGCTCCGGCTGGATCGGCCACCTGGAGGGCCGGATGGCCCCCGGCCTCACCGATCTGACCGCGGCCGTCCGCGCCTCGTACCACCTGCTGCTCGGACACGGCCTCGCCACCCAGGCCGTCCGGGCCGCCGTCCCAGGCGCCCAGATCGGGCTGGTCACCAACCACTCCACCGTCGACGCCGCGTCCTCCCGTCCCGAGGACATCGCGGCGGCCACCCGCATGGACGGCCACACCAACCGCTGGTGGCTCGACCCGGTCTACGGCCGGGGTTTCCCCGCCGACATGCGCGAGCTGTACGGGGTCGAACTGCCCGAACGCGACGGCGACCTGGACACCATCGCCACCCCGCTGGACTGGCACGGCCTGAACTACTACTTCCCGGTCACCGTCGCCGACGACCCGAACGGCCCGGTCCCGCACGCCCGGGAGGTCGGCGTGGCCGGTGTGGAGCGCACCGGCATGGACTGGCAGATCGACGCGGGCGGCCTGGAGGCGCTGCTGATGCGCCTCACCGACGACTACGGCGTACGCCGCCTGTACGTCACCGAGAACGGCTCGGCCTTCCCCGACACCGTCGGCCCCGACGGCACCGTGGACGACCCCGAGCGCACCCGCTACCTGGAACAGCACTTGGCGGCCTGCGCCCGAGCCGTCCGCAAGGGGGCACCTCTGGAGGGCTACTACGCCTGGTCACTGCTGGACAACTTCGAATGGGCCTACGGCTACGACAAGCGCTTCGGCCTGGTCCACGTCGACTACCCGACGCAGAAGCGCACCGTGAAGACCAGCGGCCACCGGTACGCGGACATCATCCGCGCCCACCGCGAACTGCACGCCTGACATCCGCGCGCACGGCGGGCCGGAAGGGGGAACCCTCCGGCCCGCCGCGCCGCGTTCACCCCGCGGTGATGCGTAGGATCCCGGTCACGGTGCCCTGGAGATATGCCCCGTCCCGGGTGATCGTCCCCGCCATCTGCAAGGTGTCGTACAGCGACCCCACCCCGACCCGGGCGGAGCGGACGATCTGCCCGCTGTCCGGGTCGATCTGCGCGTAGCGGAACGGGTCGAGCAGGCTGGTGCCCTTGGTCCCGGGGATGAGCGGGTCGCGCACCACGGTGTGGAGCAGCCCGTCGGCCGTCGACAGCTTCGGCACGGCGGCCGAACGCACGGTGGTGTCCCACACGAGCGAGCACCCCGTGCCGTCCTCCCGCACGTCCACCCGGGTCAGTCCGCCGGCGAAGGCGGCTGAGGACGGCACGCTGTCGCCCGCGCCCTCGGGGACCGCCGGGTACGGGTAGCCGTAGGTGCCCGCCACGAAGACGCTGCGGCCGGCACCCACCGGGGAGTTCTCGCTGCCCGGTCCGTTCGCCGCCCGGAGCACCGGGACCGAGCAGACGTCCGAGCCGTCCCGGGTGCGGTACACCTTCAGGTTCACCGTGGTGTCGGCGTTGTCGACGACGGTGACGTACTCCGTGCCCGTCCCCGGCCCGAAGAACGTCGGGGTCGATCCGCTGCCCCAGCTCAGCAGTCCGGGCTTGCGGGCGGAGCCGCGGTCGTACGCCTTGCGCCAGACGATCCGCGGGCCGCCGTCGTCCGCGGTGAGCAGGTACGTCGCGTGGGTGGTCGTGACGGCGGTGCCCTCGGGGGCGGTGGAGATGCTGTTGGCGACGCGTTCGCCCGCGGGCAGGGCCAGTGCCCGGACGGTGCCGGTGGTGTCGTCCGCGGTGCCGACGATCCCCCCGCCGGTCGCGAACCAGACCCGACCGTCCCAGTCCGGCGAGAGACCGGTCACCGCGTCGCCCTCGGGTATCGCGGAGGCGAGGGAGAGCCGCCGGTCGACCGACAGCCGCCAGTCGCCCCGGTCGTCGCGCCGGTGCCCGACCCGCAGCAGGCTGCGGCTGCCGTCCGCGACGACCAGCCGGTCCTCGTGGTCGATGTAGGCGTAGACACCACCCAGCAGCGAGCCCTTGGTGAGCTTCAGCGAGGTCAGGGAGGAGCCGTCGGCCGGATCGAGCAGGTGCACGGTGGGTACCTGGCCGAGGATCGGGGTGCACAGGGCCACCGGATACCCGTCGGCCCCCACCAGGACCGTGGGGCACGCCGAGGCGAGGGCCGTACGCGTGGAGGCGAGGGTGCCGGCCCCCGGGCCCGCCAGCGGCGTCGTGTCGGAGGACGCCGTGTCCCCGTGCATGGTGGCGGTACCGGCGGGGCCCGCGTAGGGGTGGTGCGGGGCTGCCGGGCCGAACGCGGCGGGCGGGGCCGCCGAGGCGGAGCCTGCGCACCCGAGGACGAGGGCGGCGAGGAGTGCGCCGACGGGTTTCCACCGCGGGGTCCGGCGACGGCCGGGGGAGAGGGACACGGGAGGTTCCTTTCGGGAACGGTGCGGAGTGAGGGGCGTGGGCGGTGCGCGCGGGGGGAGCGCCCGGTGAGCGGCGCCGGATCACGGCTGACCGCACGTCAGGGCAGGAGAGGCCACGGGCGGCGAGGTGGCCGGAAGCGTGAGCCGGTGTCCGGGACGGCGAGCGGTGGCTGCCGCGGACGGCAGGAGCGGCCCAGGGACGGCCGAAGGACGTGGTTCCCTCCGCGACGGAGAGGCGAAGAGGTCAGCCCACGCGGAGACAGAGGGCGCCGGCGGTACGCACGAGATCGACGTGGCGTCGTCGCGTGAGGTCCTGGCGACACTTCATGCGGCGATCCAAGCAGCACGCCCGACACCCGGTCAAGAGCGTCACCGGCGTCGCCGCCAAGGCTGACGGGCCGCCAGACGCAGGGGCGGGCGCCGTGATCGTCCACGCCCCGCGGGGTAGGGCTTACCTCGCACGTGACGGCGGACGACTTGACGGCAGGGAGCGCACCGGTGCTGCTGGCGAAGGAGAGGGCCCGCGCGAGGAGGAGCAGGAGACGGCACACGGCGAAGGGGGCGGTGGGTGCCCTGGACGCCAGGCTGCCGCTCGCCGAGGCGGGGCGGGCACTGCTGCGCAAGGCCTTCCCCGACCACTGGTCGTTCCTGCTCGGCGAACTGGCGCTCTACAGCTTCCTCGTCCTCCTGCTGACGGGCGTCCACCTGACGATGTTCTTCGAACCCTCGATGAACGAAGTGGTCTACGACGGTTCGCACGGTCCGCTGCGCGGCCTGCGGATGTCCGAGGCCTACGCCTCCACCCTGCGCATCAGCTTCGACGTACGGGGTGGACTGCTGGTCCGTCAGATCCACCACTGGAGTGCACTGGTCTTCGTCGCCTCGATCGGCGCGCACCTGTTGAGGGTCTTCCTCACCGGCGCGTTCCGCAGGCCGCGCGAGCTCAACTGGGCCGTGGGCGTCACGATGTTCCTCCTCGCCCTGCTGGAGGGCTTCGCCGGCTACTCGCTCCCCGACGATCTGCTGTCCGGCACCGGTCTGCGCACCGCCCAGGGCATCATGCTGTCGGTGCCCGTCGTCGGCAGCTACCTGAGCTTCTTCGTCTTCGGCGGCGAGTTCCCCGCGGACGACATCGTCTCCCGCCTCTACCCCGTACACATCCTGCTCGTCCCGGGACTGCTGCTGGGCCTCATCAGCCTGCACCTCCTGCTCGTCGTGCACCTGAAACACACCCAGTGGGCGGCCCCGGGCAGGACCGGGCGCAACGTCGTGGGCAAGCCCTTCCACCCCCAGTACACGGCGAAGTCGGGCGGTCTGTTCTTCCTGGTCTTCGGTGTCCTGACGCTGCTGGCCGCAGTCGCGCAGATCAACCCCGTCTGGGACTACGGCCCCTACCGCCCCGACCAGGTCTCCACCGGGTCCCAGCCCGACTGGTACGTCGGCTTCCTGGAAGGCGCGCTGCGGCTGATGCCGGGGGTGGAGACCCGGCTGTGGGGCCACACCCTGATCTGGAACCCGCTCGTGCCCGGGGTGATCCTGCCGGGCGCCCTCTTCCTCGTGCTGTACGCCTATCCCTTCTTCGAGCGCTGGATCACCCGGGGCTCCGGCGAGCACCACCTGTGCGACCGGCCGCGCGACCGGCCGGTCCGCACCGGCCTGGGTGTCGCCGCGCTGACGGCGTACGCGGTGCTGCTGCTCGCCGGCGGACAGGACGTGCTCGGGTACGTCTTCGACGTGCCCGTCCACGCACTGACCTGGACGTTCCGCGTCGCCTTGTTCGTGCTCCCGGTGGCCGCCTTCCTGGTGACCGGGCGGCTCTGCCTCGCCGCCCAGGCACGGGACAGGGACCTGCTGGAGGAGGGCGAGGAGACCGGCGAGGTACGCCAGTCGGTCGAGGGCGGCTACCACCCCGGTCACCGGCGACTGCCCGCCGGGAAGCGGTACGTGCTGACGGCCAGGGACCTGCCCCGGCCGCTGGAGCCGCGCACCACCGGGCGGGACCCGGCTCCCGCCCGCCTCGCCGACCGGCTCCGGGTCTCCCTGAGCCGCTGGTACTACCGGGACGCGGTGCGGCCCCCGGCGACCGAGAAGCAGCGGCGGGAGACGGCCGAGATCCTGGCCGGGCCCGACCGGCCCGGCTGAACGGGCGCGCGGCTCAGCCCGAGCGGTCCGCGTTCTGGAAGACGAAGCCGTAGACACCGGGGACGAGGACGCCGGCCCCGATCAGGAAGAGCCACAGCCCCTCGACGGTGCCCAGACCGAGCAGAGCGGTACCGGCGGCGGTGAGGACGGGGAAGTAGCTCCGGGCGGGGAAGTACGCGCGCCTGCCGCCCACCTCCCGCACCTGGGCGTCCTTGCGGTCCTCGGGGCGGCGGCCGACGCTCGCGTAGCCCCACCAGAGGAAGCCGGCGATCAGCGCGGACATCAGGAACGACACCAGCAGCGCGGCGATGCCCGCGGGGTCGGTGGAGAACGCGGCGTAGACCGAGCCGGTCACCGCGAAGAAGAGCGCCACGCCCGTGAACAGCCAGGCCTCGCCCCTCATCCGGTCACCTGCCGGGTGGTGTCGGGGTCCGGAGTGGAGTGGTGGCCCGCCGCCCCGCTCGGGTGGGCGGATCCGACCCGTACCTCGGGGTGGTGCAGGTCGAAGGCGGGGGAGTCGCTCCGGATCCGGGGCAGCGCGTGGAAGTTGTGCCGGGGCGGCGGACAACTGGTGGCCCACTCCAGGGAACGGCCCCAGCCCCAGGGGTCGTCGGTCGTCACCCTTACGCCGTGCCGGTGGGTCTTCCAGAGGTTGTACAGGAACGGCAACGTGGACAGGCCCAGCAGGAACGCCCCGACGGAGGAGATCGTGTTGAGGGCGGTGAACCCGTCGGCGGCCAGATAGTCGGCATACCGGCGCGGCATCCCCTGCTCACCGAGCCAGTGCTGGACGAGGAAGGTGAGCTGGAAGCCCACGAACAGGGTCCAGAAGTGCATCTTCCCGAGCCGCTCGTCGAGCATCCGCCCGGTGAACTTGGGCCACCAGAAGTAGAACCCCGCGAACGTGGCGAAGACGATCGTGCCGAAGAGCACGTAGTGCAGATGCGCGACGACGAAGTAGCTGTCCGTCAGATGGAAGTCCAGCGGCGGCGAGGCCACCAGCACCCCCGTCAGTCCGCCGAGCAGGAAGGTGACGAGGAAACCGACGGACCACAGCATCGGCGTCTCGAACGACAGGGAGCCGTGCCACATGGTCCCGATCCAGTTGAAGAACTTCACACCCGTGGGGACGGCGATCAGGAACGACATCAGCGAGAAGAACGGCAGCAGCACCGACCCCGTGGCGAACATGTGGTGAGCCCAGACGGTCGCCGACAGACCCGTGATGGCGATCGTGGCGCCGACCAGCCCGACGTAGCCGAAGACCGGCTTCCGGCTGAACACCGGGATGATCTCGCTGACCACCCCGAAGAACGGCAGGGCCACGATGTACACCTCGGGATGGCCGAAGAACCAGAACAGGTGCTGCCACAACAGCGCCCCGCCGTTGGACGCGTCGAAGATGTGCGCACCGAACTTCCTGTCCGCCTCCAGCGCGAGGAGCGCGGCCGTCAGCACGGGGAAGGCCAGCAGTGCCAGGATGGACGTGAACAGCACGTTCCAGGTGAAGATCGGCATGCGGAACAGGGTCATACCGGGAGCGCGCAGGCAGACGATGGTGGTGATGAAGTTGACCGACCCCAGGATGGTGCTCAGTCCGGAGACCACGAGCCCCATCACCCAGAGGTCGGCGCCGGAACCGGGGGAGTGGAGCGGCCCGTTCAGCGGCGCGTACGCGAACCAGCCGAAGGACGCCGCCCCGTTCGCGGTGAGGAAGCCCGAGACGACCAGCAGACCGCCGAAGAGGTAGGCCCAGTAGGTGAAGGCGTTCAGCCGGGGGAAGGCCACATCGGGGGCGCCGATCTGCAACGGCATGATCGCGTTGGCGAAGCCGGTGAAGGTCGGGGTCGCGAACAGCAGCATCATGATCGTGCCGTGCACGGTGAACAGCTGGTTGTACTGCTCGGGGGAGACGATCTGCATGCCCGGACGGGCCAGTTCGGCACGCATCAGCATCGCCAGCAGGCCGGCGAACAGGAAGAAGGCGAACGACGTGACCAGGTACATGTTGCCGATCACCTTGTGATCGGTCGTCGACAGCAGATCCAGCAGCCTCGACCCCTGAGCGACCCGCCGACGGGTCGCCGCCTCCACTGGTGCGGCTTCCGGCCGCTCGCGCACCGACACCGTTCGCCCTTCCCGGAAATGGGCCCGTCACGGGCCCGGTCGTCCCTGTACGGCCAACCCTCCCATTCCGGGGAACCGTGGCAGGGACCCGGAACGGCGCGCCGTGCGCCCCTCCGCGCACCGGCACGGTTCCCCCGTCCGTCGGCGATCCGCCGCCTGGTGCCCCGGGGCTTCGCAGGCCGGGGGCCGGCCGGTGCCCGGCCGGGCCGCGGGAACGACGCCGGGACCGCGGGTTACCGGCCTTCCTGGCTCACTTCCTTGTTGACGTCGGCGGGCGAGTCGTAGCTCTTGTCCGGCAGGGCGCCCAAGGCGTCGATGACGTCATGGCCCGCGCCGTGCTGCTTCGCCTGGTCCAGGATCTGCTGCTTGTCCGCCGGGTAGCCGACGCCGCCGAGGGCCTTCTGGAGTTCGATGGGGTTCACAGTCATGTGAGTACGGATACCCAGGGTGAGTAAGTTGCCTCACCGCGTGGCGCACCGTCATGCCGATGGCCGCATTCCGCGGGGGCGGGCTCGGCCGGGGCGCCGACGTGCGGTGGGGCCCGATTCTTGGCCCGGCTTTTGCCGGTCATGCGTGTTTCCGCGCCGCGTCACGGGTCAGGCGGCGGTCAGGATGCCCGTGGGACTGCCATGGGGTTTTGTACCTGTATGAAGTCCGACTGCGTATCCGCCGCGGAAGCGGGGTGAGCCGTGGGGCCGGCCGCCGGGGCGCCCGCTCCACCGACGGGGCGAGCTACCGGCAGGTGCCGATCGGTCTCGGCGCCGAGCAACCGACCGACGGTGCGGGGCGCCCGCCCCTACCTGAGAGAGAAAGCGGAGAACTGTGTCGATGAAGGTGTCCGACTACGTACTGCAGCGGCTGCGCGAGTGGGAGGTGGACCACGTCTTCTCCTACGCGGGTGACGGCATCAACGGCCTGCTGGCCGCCTGGGGACGGGCCGAGAACAAGCCGAAGTTCGTCCAGGCCCGGCACGAGGAGATGGCCGCCTTCGAGGCCGTGGGCTACGCCAAGTTCTCCGGCAAGGTCGGGGTCTGCGCGGCGACGTCCGGCCCGGGCGCCATCCACCTGCTCAACGGCCTCTACGACGCGAAGCTGGACCACGTCCCCGTCGTGGCCATCGTCGGGCAGACCAATCGCAGCGCCATGGGCGGCTCCTACCAGCAGGAGGTCGACCTGCTGAGCCTGTACAAGGACGTGGCCTCCGACTTCTGCGAGATGGTCACCGTCCCCGAACAGCTGCCCAACGTCATCGACCGGGCCATCCGCACCGCCTACGGAAGGCGGACGGTGACGGCCGTCATCATCCCCGCGGACGTGCAGGAACTCGACTACTCGCCGCCCACGCACGCCTTCAAGATGGTGCCCTCCAGCCTCGGCCTGTCCCGCTCCGTACCCGTACCGGCGGACGACGAGCTGGACCGGGCCGCCGAGGTGCTGAACGCGGGCGAGAAGGTCGCCGTCCTGATCGGGCAGGGCGCGCGCGGCGCCCGGGCCGAGGTCGAGGCGGTGGCCGACCTGCTGGGCGCCGGCGTCGCCAAGGCACTGCTCGGCAAGGACGTCCTCCCCGACGACCTGCCGTACGTCACCGGATCGATCGGCCTGCTGGGCACCCGCCCCTCCTACGAACTCATGACGGACTGCGACACGCTGCTGGTGGTGGGATCCAACTTCCCCTACGCGCAGTTCCTGCCGGAGTTCGACCAGGCGCGCGCGGTCCAGATCGACATCGACCCGTCCATGCTCGGGCTGCGCTACCCGTTCGAGGTCAACCTGGCCGGCGACGCGCAGGCGACGCTGGCGGCCCTGCTGCCACGGCTGAAGCGGAAGAAGCACGGGGCCTGGCGCAAGAAGATCGAGAAGGACACCGCCCGCTGGTGGGACGTCATGGAACGCCGCGCCGCCGTCGAGGCCGATCCCATCAACCCGGAGCACGTCGTGCACAGCCTCGACTCGCTCCTGCCGGACGACGTCATCCTGTCCGCCGACTCCGGCTCCGCCGCCAACTGGTACGCCCGCCACCTGCGCATCCGCGGCTCGATGCGCGGCTCCCTGTCCGGCACACTCGCCACGATGGGCCCCGGCGTGCCGTACGCCATCGGCGCCAAGTTCGCCCACCCCGGCCGCCCGGCCCTCGCGATCGTCGGGGACGGCGCCATGCAGATGAACGGCATGGCCGAACTGATCACCGCCGCCAAGTACTGGCAGGAGTGGGAGGACCCGCGGCTCATCGTCGCCGTGCTGAACAACCAGGACCTCAACCAGGTCACCTGGGAGATGCGTGCCATGTCGGGCGCCCCGCAGTTCCTGCCGTCCCAGGCCATTCCGGACGTCCCGTACGCCGACTTCGCGCGGTCCGTCGGGCTCGGCGGCGTACGGGTCGAGAAGCCGGACCAGGTGGAAGCGGCATGGCGCCAGGCGCTCGCCGCCGACCGCCCCTTCGTGATCGACTTCCGCACCGACCCGGCCGTCCCGCCCATCCCGCCGCACGCCACCCGGGAGCAGGCCGAAGCGGTGGCGTCCGCCATCGTGAAGGGCGACAGCGACCGCGGAGGCATGGTCAAACAGGGCATCAAGGCGAAGATGCAGGAGTTCCTTCCCGGCCACCGGCACTCCGACAAGGAATCCGGTCCCGAACAGGACCGGTGACCTGTCCGTCCCCCTGGTGGAGGCCGTCCGGCTCGGCGCGTACCTCGCTCGCGGAGGCGGACGCCCCACCCGGTGCGGCGGCATCACCCCATGGCCGCCGGCCGCCGCACCGGGCGGTGACGAGGGGGCGCCACGCCTCTCAGGAGCCCGCGCAGAACTCGTGGTCCCGCGCCCACGGCCCGAACAGATCACTCAACGGGAGACTGACGCACCACCCGGGGGCCTCGGTCCCCGTCTCCGGTTCCGGCTCGTCCGGAACGGGGGCCTCGGACGTCCGTGTGGTCTCCGGGGTCGGGGTCGGGGCGGGGGCGGACGGCCCGCCGTCGTCCGGACCGGCGGAGAGCATCTCGCGGTAGACGCGGGAGGACTCGGGGTTCTCCGCGCACTGCCACACACCGTGCGGACAGTAGTCCGTGATGGTCTGGTACACCGGCTTGTGCCGCTCCATCCACTCCAGCATGCCGCGCATGTACCGCGGGTTGTCGCCGTTGCGGAACAGGCCCCACTCCGGGAACGAGATCGGCTTGCCGTGCTCCGCCGCGAAGTCCACCTGCTTCCGCAGCCCGTACGGCTCGTTCACCTGCTCCTCGAAGGTACGGGCCGGCGGCTGGTCGTAGGAGTCCATGCCGATGATGTCCACGACGTCGTCACCGGGATAGCACTCCGTCCACGGCACGGCGTCCCGGCCGCGGCTCGGGGCGAAGTCGAAGCGGAACTCCTGGCCGGGGACCGAGCGCATCGCGGTGACGATGCGTGTCCAGTACGCCTTCCACGCGGCCGGGTCGGGACCGCAACGGTGGGTGTACGTGGTGCCGTTCATCTCCCAGCCGAGGACGAGCACCGTGTCCGGGACACCCAGCAGGACCAGCCGCTCGGCGAGCTTGCGGAAGTGCGCGTCGAACTCCCCGCCGGCACCCCGCCGGAGCAGGGAGCGCACCTCGTCGTCCGGGACGTGGTCCTCGTTCCGCTCCAGCATCGGCGTGTTGAGGACGAACATCCGGTCTGGCGCGGCCTTGCGCCAGGCCGCCCACGAACCGAGGAAACCGGGGCGGCCCTCGATGTTCTCCCACACGTCTCCCGGCAGGTAGCTGTGCCCCACGCGCAGCTCCGTCCCGCCCAGCCAGCGCGAGAGCTCCGCCATCCGCCGTACGCCCTGGGGCCCGTAGTCCAGATAGGCGCCGACGGCGGTCGGGCCCTGGGCGACCGGTGGCAAGGACGCGTCGGCGCCCTTGCCCGCCGCGGAGTCCGCGCCGTTCCGGTCGGCGACCAGCACGCCACCGACGAGAAGGCCGAGCACAGCCGTCCCGATACCGAAGTTGATGAGACGGCGTTGTGCGGGCACGGCTCCTCCTCGAAACGTGGGCCCCCCGGCCCTGCCGACCCTATGGAGAAAGGCCCGGTGATGTGCTGCACGACGTCCGCCGGGCACGGCATTCGTGGCGTGCGGAGGATCAGACCGGCTCGTTCGGGTGAAAGAGGCCGTAGGACAGCGGGAGCGAACGGACGCGGTGGTCGAAGTTCGAGGCGACCAGCACCGGGTCGCCGGCCGCCCGCACCGGTACCGGGCGGCCGAGCAGTTCGCGGTAGAGGGCCTTCATCTCCAGACGCGCCAGATGCGCGCCCAGACAGTGGTGCGGGCCGCCGCCGCCGTACCCCAGGTGCGGATTCGGGGACCGGGTGATGTCGAAGACGTCGGGGGCGGTGAAGACGGACGCGTCCCGGTTCGCCGAGGCGTAGAGGAGCATCACCTTCTCGCCGGGGACGAAGACGCGGCCACCGAGCTCGTGTGCCTCACGCACCGTCCGGCGGAACTGGATGATCGGCGTCGAATGGCGCACGATCTCGTCCACCGCGCCGTCCGCGTACCGCTCGAAGTCCGACTCCAGCAGGGCTCGCTGCTCCGGATGGACGGTCAGCAGGTGGAGCCCGTGCGCCAGCGCGTTACGGGTGGTCTCCACACCGGCCACGAGCAGCAGCGAGAAGAACGCCCCCAGTTCGCGGGCGGACAGCGACCGCCCGTCGACGTCCGCCCGCACCAGCGCCGAGACCAGGTCCTCGGCCGGGCGTCGGCGCCGCTCTGCTGCCAGCCGGGCCATCACGAGCTGCATCCGGGCCAGCGACCGCAGCCCGCGCCCCGGCACCCGCAGCCGGGCCCGGCCCCGGCGCTGCACCCCGACGTACTCGGACGCGTGGTCGATCTGCGCGGCGATCTCGGGGCGGTACCGGACCGGGACGCCCATCAGGTCGCAGATCACCTCGAACGGCAGACGGGCGGCGGCCGAACGCATGAAATCCTCAGGCCGTCCCGCGACCACCTCGTCCACCAGCCGCCGCGCGGTCCCGGCGATGTTCTCCTCGGCCGCCGTGAGCAGCCGGGGCGTGAAGGCCCGCGAGATGGTCCTGCGCAGACCGGCGTGTTCGGGGCCGTCCATGTGCACCATGGAGTTGCCGAACACCGCCTTCGCCCAGCGCGCCGGTTCGGGCGTGGTGACCCCCGGCGCACTGGCGAAGACGCGCGGCTGCCGGCTCGCCGCCCTCACGTCGGCGTGCCCGACCAGGGCCCGGAACGGTTGGTGCGCGCCCGTGCGCGGGGTGAAGAGCACCGGCTCGCCGTGCTCCCGCAGCCGGGCGAAGCCCGCCAGCCGATCGGCCCTCGGCAACCGCCAGAACGACGGATCGGCCAGGTCGGGCAGACTGGCCGGGCCGGCTCCCCGCACACGGTCGGTGGACACCTGCGGCGGTGCGTTCATGGGCAGCCTCCCGGACGTACGGACCGCCATGCTGGCCCGAAGCGTTCCGCCGGACGGCCGACGTGGCCGCCGTCGGCGCGGAATTCCCACGGTCGCGTGACGCGCACAGGACGAGAACCGTTCGTCCGCCGTCTCGTTGCCCACCTCGAGAGCACGCACCACACACGAGAGTGGACGACAGACAGGAATCTTCATGGACCCGACCACAGCGACGGACGGCACGACCGCCACGGCCGTCCCGCCGGCGGACACCCCCCACAGCCCTGACGCCACCCCGGCGGGCGCCCCCGGAAGGCACCGCCCCGCCCGCCGCGCCGTACTGCGGACCGCCTTCACCGCGGCCGTCGTCGCCGGTACCGGCGGGGTACTGGCTCCGGTCCTCTTCAAGGACCCCGGCACCCCCGGGCGCGGGGAGCGCAGATCCCAGGCCCCCGAACGCTTCTCCGAGAGGTACCGGGGCCGGGACATCCGGGGCGGCGTCTCCGGCCTGGTGCCCGCCGGAGGGCAGGCACGGCCCGGCGAGGCCGCGGCGGCGTCCACCGCGACGGTCGCCGAGGTCACGATCGACGGCCGGCCGCTGCACGTGATGCGGCGCGCCGACGGCAGCTACCTCAGCGAGGTCAACCACTACGAGTCCTTCCCGACGCTCCTCGAAACGGCCCGCGCCGCGGTCGACGAGCTCGGCACCGCACAGCTGTCCGCCACCACCCCCCACACCATCTGAGGCGAAGGACGAGCACGGGTGTACAGCCGCAAGAATCAGCGCAACCTCACACGCACCGAGAAGAAGCGCCTCGTCGGCGCCATCCTGGAACTCAAGCGGTCGGGCCGGTACGACGAGTTCGTCTCGCTGCACCGGCAGTACTACGTCACCGACGCGGAGAGCCGGCCGAGGCCCGCTCACATGACCCCGTCCTTCTTCCCGTGGCACCGCAGATACCTCCTGGAGTTCGAGAAGGCCCTGCAGACCGTCGACTCCGGGGTGACCGTCCCGTACTGGGACTGGACCCAGGACAACACCCCGGCAGCCTCCCTCTGGGCGGAGGACTTCCTCGGCGGCAACGGCCGGGCGGGCGACCGCCAGGTCGTGACCGGGCCGTTCGCGTACGCGGAGGGCAACTGGAGGATCCGCGCGGGCGTCACCGACGACCGCTTCCTGCGGCGCGACTTCGGCCGCCCCTCGGCACCGGTCACCCTGCCCACGAAGGCCGAGGTGGACCGGGCCCTCGGCGACCCCGTCTACGACGCCGCGCCCTGGAACAGCCTCAGCACCACCGGGTTCCGCAACAGGATCGAGGGCTGGGGCATCCGGGGCGTACGGGGCGTCGGCAACCACAACCGGGTCCACCGCTGGATCGGCGGTTCGATGGCCGGTGCCGCGTCGCCCGACGACCCGGTCTTCTGGCTGCACCACGCCTACATCGACCTGCTCTGGACCCGCTGGCAGAAGGCGCACCCCCGAGCCCGCTACCTGCCCGACCGCGCTCCCGCGGCAGGCGACCCGCAACGGGGCCGGATCTTCGCCCTGGACGACCCGATGCCGCCCTGGGACGCGAAGCCCTCGCAGCTGCTGGACCACAGCCGCCTCTACCGGTACGTCTGAACCACCTGGCTCCGGAACGGGACCGGGCCTTCCCGCCCCGCCTGAGCGGGGAGGGAAGGCCCGGGGTGCGTCAGCTGCGGGGCTCAGTAGCCGTAGCCGTAGTCGCCCTCGTCCTCGTGGTCGTCGGAGACGTTCGCGCAGGAGTTGCCGAAGACCGGGTTCAGCAGCGCGATGACGTTGACGGTGTTGCCGCAGACGTTGACCGGGACGTGCACCGGCACCTGGACGGCGTTGCCCGAGAGGACACCGGGGGAGTGGGCGGCGACGGCCTCGGCGCCGGCGTCGGCGGAGGCGAAGCCGGCGCCACCGGCGATCAGCGCGCCGGTACCCGCCATGACAACGGCTGCCTTCGAGATGCGGGACATCAATTCTCCTTGGAAGGAATCGGAACCGGCCACAGAACGTGCCCGGCATGCCCTGACAACGCGGAAGTCGACAGACGGTCACGGATCGGAGCAAAAGTCGTAATCCAGGATCATCTCCGGACGGTGGCCGACGGCTTCGCCGACGGGAGGGCGCCCAGCCGCTCGCGCCAGTCACGCGCGGCCGGGAAACGCGTCTTCACGGTCCGCGCCGCCCGGTCCCGCACCACCACCTGGGACTCGCGCAGCCTCAGCAACGGCTCCAGGGAGGAACGCGCCAGCAGCAGACGCTGGTTGACCACCGGCTCGGGGCCCCAATGGCCCTTGTACTGCTCGGAGCCGCGCAGCAGGCTCAGCACGCCGCCGCCCGAGTCCGCCGCCTGCCGGGCCAGTTCCCGCAGCAGCATCGTCGACACATCGACCTTGCGTTCCCTCAGGCGCGGGTCCACCCCGTAGAGATAGCCGCCGGTGAGACCGGCGGAACCGAGGGCCAGATCGGCCGCCACCACCTCCCCGTCGAGCAGGAACTCCCGGACCGCCGCCTCGCCGTCGCGTACCATCCGCCCCACGGAGCGCACCAGATGGGCGCGGAACCGGGGGCGCAGGTGCTCGGGGTTGACGCCCCGGCCCCGCCACTGGAGCTCGTGCAGCCGCAGCAGGGTGCGCACCCCGTCGGCCACCCGGTCCTCGGGCAGGGCGCGGCACTCGATGCCCAGGGCGTCGATCCGCCGCAGCTTGGCCCGGGCCCGCTGGGCGCGTGAGCCCGGCATCCGGCCGATGAGCGCGCCGACCGGCTCGGCGGGCAGCTCCATGCAGGTGGAGTCGGTCAGCCGGCTGCGGGCACCGGACCATGCCGCGAACAGCGACTGGGCCGAGGCGCCGGGCCGTACCTCCCTCAGGTCCACCACGCTGTGCGCGGCCGCCCGGTGCAGCCCGCGCTCCAGGGCGGCGACCGCCTCCCCGGTCCGCTCGGCGTCGACGAGGACGTCGAAGAAGTCGGAGATCGCACCCCCCAGCGGCACGAGCAACGGCATTGGCCGGTGGACGAGCATCAGCGGGGCGGCGCCGACGAGACGGCCGTCCCGGCGCGCGAGGACGACCCTGAGCCGTCCCGGAACCCCGTACGACAGCCACCAGGAGTGGAGCCAGGCGTGGCTCTGGAACGGCGTTGCGGTCGGGCACCGGCGGTGCAGCGCGTCCCACTCACCGGCGAGCGCGGAGAACTCCCGCGGATCCCGGCACAGGGTCACACGGACGCGGCCGTGACGCTCCGGGGTCATCCCACGAGCTCCCGTTCCCCGGTGTGCAGCGCGCCGCCCGCCTGGGCCGGCCCCGGGACCTGGGCGGTGACGCCCCGGCGCCCCGGACGCGGCCGTACGAGCAGGACCAGCCCGCCGACCAGCCCCCCGGCGCTCGCGCCCACCGCCGTGCCGAGTGCCGCGGAGGGGGAGACCGGATCGGCCGGCGCGAGGGCGTGCGAGAACTCGACCAGCTTCACGCCGGTGTCCTCGGCGACGTGACCCGCACCGGCCACCACGGCCTCGGTGACCGCGTTGGCGATGTCCGCGGCCCGGTCCGGGTCGGACGACGTGCCGGTGACCGCGATCATCGGCGAGTCCGGGGAGGTCTCGGACCGGACGTGGGCGCGGAGGTCACGCACGGACTCGCCGGCGGCGCCGTGGGCGTAGGCGAGCGTCGCGTCGCTGGTCGCCAGCCGCCCGTACGACTGGGCGTACCCGAGCGCCGCCGCGGGGTCGACGCCCTTGTCGGCCGTCACCACGGCGTACCCGGTCGCGGCGTACTGCGGGGTGGCGAGCAGCCCGTACCCGAGCCCGCAGGCCGCCCCGAGCAGGACACAGGCGGGCAGCGGCCACCAGCTGGGCCGTACGAAGGAGGGCAAGGAGGGGCGGAGCCCGCGCAGCCGTCCGGGGGAGGGCTGCTGGTCGGGGGAGTCGGTCATCGGTGTGACCTCCGGGTAGAGGGGGTGGTCGAGTGGGTCGGGGCGGGTGCGGGGGAGCCGAGGACGTGCGCGTACACGTCCATGAGCCGGCGGCCGCTGAGCCGGATGTCGTAGCGGTCCACCGCCCGGGGCACCGGCAGCCTGTGCGGCCCGCCCGCCCTGTGGCGCCGCAGCACGTCCGTCAGCTCGGCGGCGGGGTCGGCCGGGGACCGCAGACGGGTGGCGCCCTGGGGGACCTGACCGGCCGGCAGGTCGTCGAGGGCGGGACAGGGGCCGTGCACGACGGGCAGCCCCGCGGACAGCGCCTCGACGACGGCGAGCCCGAAGGACTCCTCCCGGGACGCCGAGACGAAGACGTCCATGGCCGCGAGCGCCGCCGGGACGTCCGGCGCGCCGTCCACGCCGCACTCCCCGGCGAACCGGACCCGGTCGGCGATCCCCAGCCGGCCGGCGAGGGCGCGCAGCGGTCCGGCCTGCGGGCCGTCGCCGGCCAGCAGGAGCCAGGCGCCGGGCAGCGCCGCGACGGCCCGCAGCGTCACGTCGAAGCGTTTGCCGGGCACCAGACGCCCCACACCGCCCACCACGAAGGCGTCCTCGGGAACGCCGAGCAGTGCCCGGGCCGCCCGCCGCCGCCGGCCGTCGAAGCGGAACGCCGCCGCGTCGATGCCGTTGGGCACCGTGTGGATCCGGGCGGCCGGCACCCCCCAGTCCCGCAGCCGTCCGGCGACCGTGTCGGAGACGGCGACCGTCGCCGAGCCCATCCGCTCGGTCCGCAGATACAGCGCGCGGGTCCCCCGGGTGAGCGGGCGTCCCTCGATCTCGTCGCGGCCCAGCGAGTGCTCCGTGGCCACCGAGGCGGTACCGGCGAGCGAGGCCGCGATCCGTCCGTAGACGCACGCCCGGTACAGATGCGTGTGTACGAGGTCGTACCCGCCCTGCCGCACGAGCCGGGCGAGCCTCGGCAGAGCGGCCAGGTCCCGGTTGCCCCGCATGCCCAGGTGCCGCACCCGCACCCCGTCCGAGCGCAGTCCCTCGGCGACCGCCCCCGGGTTGGTGAGCGTGACGACGTCGCAACGGGTGGGCAGGTGACGCAGCATCAGCCGCAGCTGCTGCTCGGCCCCGCCGACGCCGAGACCGGTGATGACGTGCAGCACCTTCACCGGTGCCCCCCGGATACGTCCGCCGACCGGTGCCGCAGCCGGTGGCGCAGCGCCTTCGCGCGGAGGCGGGTGGACCGGTCGGCGTGGCTGACGTGGGTGCGCGGCAGGGCGAGCGGCCCGCGCAACGGGCCGGGGTCCAGGGCGCAGCCGAACGCGTACCCGGCGTCCCGCACCGAGGCGAGCACCCGTGCGTCGGCCCTGCCGTACGGATAGCAGAAACCGGCCGGCGGGACCCCGGTGACGCGGCCGAGGGCCTCCCGGCTGCCGTGCGTCTCGCGGCGCAGCGCGGCGTCGGACAGGGCCGTCAGGTCCAGGTGGACCATGCCGTGCGAGCCGATCTCCATACCGGCCGCCGCGACGGTCCGGATGCCCTCCTCGGTGAGCAGCGGCCGGCGCGGGCCCAGCGGATCCCAGTCGTTGGACCCGCCGAGCCGGCCGGGCAGGACGAACACGGTCGCCGTGCAGCCGTGTCCGAGGAGCACCGGAAGCGCCTCCTGGACGAAGTCGGCGTACCCGTCGTCGAACGTCAGCCCGACCAGCCCGCGCCGCTCGGACGCGTCCGCGCGCAGCAGCGACGCGATGCCCACCCCGGTCAGGCCCCGGCGGCGCAGCCACGTCAGCTGCTCGTCCAGGCGGTCGGCGGAGACGGTGATGCCGTACGGGTCGTCGGTCGGATCGGTCACCGAGTGGTAGGTGAGGATCCACGGCGGGGCCGGGATCGGGCGTGTCCGGGCACGGGGTGGCGATGTGTCAGCGGCCATGGGTGAACCTCTGTCGGACGAGGGCTGGCAGGTGGACGGCCTCGGGAGCCCCGAGCGCGCGTGCGGTGAGGTAGAAGACGGTGGGGACGAGCAGGCAGCCTGCCGCCAGGGAGAGCACCGCGGGACCGGGCACCAGCGGCGCGGCCAGTCGCCCGGCGGCACCGGCCGCCACCGCCGCGAGCGCCGGCCGGGCGAGCGAGAGAGCGACGGCGCGGACCCGGACGGCGACCGCGCGCGAGCCGAGCCCGAGGAGCATCAGCATCGCGGCGGTGCTGATGCCGAGGGCGTTGGCCGCCGCGATGCCGTCGACACCGAGCGGCCCGGTCAGGGCGAAACCGGCCCCCGCGGTGACCAGCAGGCCCGCGCCCATCGCGCCGAGCGGGTACCAGGTCGGCCGCCCGGCCGAGAAGTACGGCCGGCACAGCGCGCCGACCAGTGTGTGACCCAGCAGACCGAGCGCGTAGACCCGCATGACGCCGGCCGTCGCGGCGGTGTCCGCCGCGTCGAAGGCGCCACGCTGGAAGAGGACTTCGACGAGCTGCGGGGCGTACCCCATGACCAGGGCGGTGCCGAGCAGCACCACCGTCCCGGCCAGGGCGAGGTCCCGCTCCACCCTGCGCCTGGCGCCCTCGCGGTCCCCGGACGCCATGGCCCGGGCGACGACCGGGAAGGTCACCGTGCAGATCATCATCGACAGCACCATCGGCAGCTGGGCGACCTTCTGCGCGAAGTTCAGGTGGGAGATCGCCCCGTCCGACAGCGACGAGGCGAGGAACCGCTCGACGAAGACCTGCGACTGACGGCTCACCACGAAGAGCACGACGGGCGCGAGCACGGCCGCACCGAGCAGCGGGGCCGTCGCGTCCCGCTCCGCCGGCCGCTCCCCGGCCCGCACGTGCCGGCGCAGCACCAACGTCACGAAGGCGGGCAGCAGGGTCAGGATCATCAGCAGGCTGCCGGTCGCGACCCCCGCCGCGGCGGCCCGCACCCCCCACACGGAGTGCAGCGCGAGCGTCATGCCGATGATGCCGAGGTTGTACGCGATGTAGACCCCGGCCGGTGCCAGGAAACGCCCGTGCGCCCGCAGCGCGGCGCTGAAGTACCCGGTGACGCCGAAGGTGAGCACCGTGACCGCCGTCAGACGCGTGCAGTCCACCGCCAGCCCGGGGTCCTCCAGACCGGGCGCCAGCACTCCCACCACCCAGGGAGCACCCGCGATCAGCAGCGCGCCCGCGCAGGCCAGGGCGGCGGACAGCCGGGGGAAGGTGTCGGCGACGAGCGCGCGCACCGGGTCCCCAGGCGCCGTGGCCGCGGCACGGCGCGCCAGCGCGTGGCTGAAGGCCGGCACCAGGAGCAGGGCCATCCCGTCCTCGATCAGCAGGGTGGCCGCCATCTCCGGCACGGTCCAGGCCACCAGGAACGCGTCGCTGGCGTGTCCGGCGCCGAAGAGCCGGGCGACGGCCTGGTCCCGTACCAGCCCCAGCAGGGCGGCGACGACGGTCAGCCCGGCGGCCCCGGCCGCGGCCCGCGCCAACAACGGCCTGCCCGGAACACCACGCGTGGATGTTCCGGACGCCTTTCCGGCGGTCCGCACCACGGTCCCGCTCACGCGACGGCCGTCCTCTCCGGCGCGGCCAGCGCCCACCACGCGGCCAGCCCGAGCACGACGCCGGTCAGCACCGTGGAGGGGCCGCCGATGTCCGCGTACAGGAAGTCCACGCACTGCCAGACCGTCAGCCCGACGGCGGCGAGGCCGCAGTCCACGGCCGCCGCCCGCCGCGCCCGGGAGCGCACCAGCCGGCACACCCCGCCCACCAGGAGGGCGGCCCAGCCACCCACCAGCGCGGTGAAACCGACGAGCCCCTGCTCACCGAGGACCAGCAGATACATGTTGTGGGGGGAGAGCAGCGGCTGTCTGACGAACTCCTGCCCGGCGCCCTCCGTATCGCTTCCGGCCGAGAGCCCGATGGAGGCGTGCCCGTCCCGGTGCGCGGGGAAGGCCTTCAGCCCGACGCCGGTCACCGGCCGCTCCCGCCACATCCCGGCCGCCGCCGCCCACATGGTGTACCGGTCGGTGACCGAGCGGTCGGGGGCGCTCGTCACCTCGGTGATGCTGGCGAGCCGCTGCGAGAGCATCTGGGAGCCGACGCCGAAGCCGCCGACCAGGACGACGGACACCGCGGCCAGCACCGCGAGCGTGCGCAGCGCCTGCCGCGCCCCGGTCAGCGCGATCATCGCGGCCGCGCCCGCGGCCGTCGCGATCCAGGCCCCGCGGCTGAAGGAGAGCGTGAGCGGCACGACCAGCGCGGCGGCCGCCCCGAGCGCGCACGGCACCCGCCAACGGGAGCGGGCCGCCCCCGGCCGGAAGGCGTACGCGGCGGCCGCGAGCAGCCCGTACCCGACGACGGTGGCCATCCCCATCACGTCGCCCGGACCGAAGGTGCCGACCGCCCGGATCTCCTCGCCCATGTACGAGGCGCCGGACCCGGTGACGTACTGGTGCACGCCCGTCGCGCCCTGGACGAGCGCCAGCAGCACGAGCGCCCCCGTGACGATCCGGAAGTCCGCCGCGTCCCGGACCAGCAGGAGCACCGCGGCCGGCACCAGGACGAAGATCTGCAGATAGCGCACGAACCCCGGCAGCGCCGCCACCGGATCCGTCGCCGTGACGGTGGCCAGCGCCAGCCCCACCGCCGGCAGACCGAGGACCAGCGCGGAGGCCGGGGTCAGCGGACGCCGGCGCAGGAACAGCAGCCGGCCCACGCACACCAGCACCGCGACACCCGACGCAACGTCGGCCAGCGGCACGCCGTACACGGCCCCGGCCTCCGTGTCGCCGGCGGGTACGGCCAGGAGCAGCACCGCCGCGAGCAGCGGCAGCAAGGGCCATCTGCCGCGCCAGGTGCCGAAGGCGGGACGCCGGACGGCGGGCACGGCGGCCGGCGTGCCCGTGCCGGGGCGTGCGGGGGGCGCCGTGATGACGGTGGAAGCCACGGTTCAGCTGCCCCCCAGCCGGAAGACGGAGCCCGCGGTGCGCGCGAGCACGCACACGTCCTGCCAGAGCGACCAGGTCTCGATGTACCGGTTGTCGAAGCGGACCCGGTCCTCGATCGACGTGTCCCCGCGCAGCCCGTGCACCTGGGCCAGACCCGTGATGCCGACCGGCATCCGGTGGCGCGCCCGGTAACCGGGATGGATCCGGCTGAACTGCTGCACGAAGTAAGGCCGCTCGGGACGTGGGCCGACCAGGCTCATGTCCCCGCGCAGCACGTTCCACAACTGCGGCAGCTCGTCCAGCGAGGTCTGCCGGAGGAACCGGCCGGCCCGGCTCATCCGGCGGTCGGACGCCACGTTCCACCGGGTGGCGGCCTCATGGGCGTCGGACGGCCGCAGCGTACGGAACTTCAGCAGGACGAACGGCTGCCCGTGCCGCCCGACGCGCTCCTGCCGGAAGAGCACACCGGGACCGTCGCAGACGCGTACGGCCAGGGCACAGGCCGCCATCAGCGGAGCCGCGGCCACCAGGGCGACGGCGGCCAGGACGGCGTCCATGGCCCGCTTCGCCCGGTAGGCGACCGGATGGTGCGGGGGGTCGTGCAGCGGGGCCGCGGCGAAACCCCACACATGGTCCCGTGCCTGAGGTGTCGCGGGGGCCGGGCCGCTCCGGTCGGTGACCAGCCACACCCGGCAGCCGTGCCGGACGAACAGCTCGAACAGGGCGGCGCCGTCCGGCACGGATTCCGGCGCGGCGGTGAACACGGCGTGCCGCACGGAGTTCTGGATGACCGCACGGCCGACGTCCTGCCCCGTGGTGAGGACGGGCAGCGGCGCCCCCTCGGACGGCTCCGGCCCGCGCTCCCCGTCCCCTGGGGCGGTACCGCCTCCCACCCGGCCGACCGGCCGCAGCCCGTACTCCACGCGCTCCTGGAGCACCGCGGTGACCCGCTCGGCGACCGGCCCGTCGCCGATCACCAGGGCCGACCGGGGCGAGCGCGCCGCCGACCGCCGCCGCGCCCGGTACACGGCAGCACGCCCGCAGGACGCCAGCAGGACCTGGGTGCCGACCGCGCAGAGCAGCTCCGTCCAGCCGAAGACCCACCCATGGGCGCACGCGGCCAGCACCTGCCCGGTGACGCACCACTGCACGAGCGCCGCACCGAGCAGCGCGGGAAGCTCCGCGGACACGGACGGGGACAACCCGCCCCGGTACAGCCGGCGGACGGCGTGCAGCAGCACCTGCGCGGCCACCTGGGAGAGCGCGACGGCGACCGGCCACGGCACGGACGCGGGGGCCACCAGGACCGCGGCGGTCCCCACAGCCGCCCCGTCCACGGCCGCCAGCCCCGCCGGGGCCACCCACCGCGCTCGGTCCCGGGCCGCCCGGGGCAGCTCCCCGGTGCCGCCCCCGTCCCGTGGCGGATGTACGGACGCCGTACCGCGTACGGCGGTCGCCTGGGCGGCCAGGGGGATCGGTGCACTCTCCGTCGTCATCGCTCGGTGCGCTCCCTCGTGGTGGGGCGGGACTGGCCGACAAGTTCCTGGTAGAGCCGCAGGACCGCGCGGGAGGTCCTGGTCAGATCGAAGGCGGACCGGGCGTGCGCCTGTGCCGCGTCGCCCAGTGAGGCCCGCAGCGCCGGATCGCCCAGCAGGGCGGTGAGCGCGGACGCGAGCGCGGCGGGGTCCTCGGGCGGCACGAGGCAGTGGGGGTCCTGCCCCGGCGGCAGGCTCTCCCGTGCGCCGTCGACGTCGGACAGCAGCACCGGCCGGCCGCAGGCCATCGCTTCGAGGGGGGCCAGCGCCATCCCCTCCCAGCGCGACGGGAGCACCAGGACGTCGGCCGCGTGGATCCACGGCCGTACGTCCCCGCACGCCCCGGCGAACAGCACGCCCTCGGGAGCCGCACGCCGTAGTTCCCCGGCGCGCGGGCCGTCGCCGACCAGCACCAGCCGCGCTCCGGGCGCCCGGACCCGCCGCCAGGCACGCAGCAGGACGTCCTGCCCCTTCTGCCGGCTCAGCCGCCCGACGCACACCGCCAGCGGAGCCCCGGCCGGTACGTCCGCGAGCAGCCCCAGCCCGGCCCGCGCGGACCGGGCGGCCTCCGGGGAGACCGGGCGGAAGCGGCCCAGGTCGACGCCGTTGCGGATCACCGACCACCGTCCTGCGATACCCGCCCGCTGTCCGGCGCGGCGCTCCGACTCGCTGACGCAGACGATGCGGTCGCTCCACCGCGCCCCGAACCGTTCCCATGTCGTCGCCAGTCCCGCGGCGCGCCCCTCCAGTGCCTCGAAGGACCAGGCGTGCGGCTGGAACACTGTCGGGACCCGGCCCCGGACCGCCAGCCGCCCGGCCAGGCCCGCCTTCGCGCTGTGGGCGTGGATCACATCGGGCGCGCACGCGCGGACCAGACGGCTCGCGGAGGCGACCTCCCCGCCCAGCCGGGGGCCGGGCACGCGTTCCGCCGGCCAGGCCCACACCCGTGCTCCCGCCTCGGCCGCGCCGGTGGCCAGCCAGCCGTCCGGAGGGCACGCCACGACGGGCCGCAGCCCCGCCCGGACCTGTGCCGCCACGAGGTCGGTCACGACCCGCGCCACTCCGCCCTCCACGGGCTGGACCAGGTGCAGGACCGTCAGTCGGCTTTCCTCGGTGCAACTTCTCTGCAGCACGCACGGCTCTCTTCTCACACGCCCCCGAAGAGCCGTATCGGATAAAGCCCGACGGCAGGAAATGTGGCGGCGGAGATCAAGTGGATGAAAACGAAGTGCACTTTTGCAGACAGTGCGAAGAGATTCACGCATGACTCGCTCGCCGGACCGATTTGATTACGTCTCATACCGCAGGGGGTGACCGTCTCCGACCTGCTGCGGCGTGTCAGCTTCCGGTGACGCCGTACGCGTGGTCCGATGCCGCATCATCAAAGGCCTGTGTGTTTCCTCCACCGACAACTCGGCACGCATTCCCGGCGGTCCGCACGCCGAAGCGATTGCCGCGTGCCGGGAGTCGACCGGGCGCGTGTACCGCCTTCTCCGCCGGAGCCCGGTATTCCGCGTTCCGTCCTTTCGCCGCCGGGGCCCCGCGTGGCCCTCGCGAACCGGCCGTTCACCGGGAAGACGCCCGCGCCCGCCCTTCGCTCCGGATGTACCGGCAGGGTCCGGCCTCCGCCCCTCGGGTGCGATCGGACGGGCAGGATCGGGTACAACTCGTGATGATCGTCCGCCTCGTGGCGGACCGTGCGGCCGGGCCGGCCGACGAAGACACAAGGAGAAACGATGGTTCACGATCGGGCCGGTCAGCCGGCGCAGCCCGGAGACCTGGTGGACGTGGCACGGCTGGTGACCGCCTATTACGCCCTCCACCCCGACCCCTCCGAACCGGGCCAGCGGGTTGCCTTCGGGACCTCGGGACACCGCGGCTCGGCCCTGGCGGCGGCCTTCAACGAGGACCACATCGCCGCCACCACCCAGGCCATCTGCGACTACCGGACCCGGCAGGGCACCGACGGCCCGCTGTTCCTCGGCGCCGACACCCACGCGCTCTCCGAACCCGCCCGGGTCACCGCCGTGGAGGTGCTCGCCGCCAACGGTGCCACCGTCCTCATCGACGCCGACGACGGCTACACGCCCACTCCCGCCGTCTCGCACGCCATCCTCACGTACAACCGGGACCGCGACGGCGGCCTCGCCGACGGCATCGTGGTCACGCCCTCGCACAACCCCCCGGCCGACGGCGGCTTCAAGTACAACCCGCCGCACGGCGGCCCGGCCGGCTCGGACGCCACCGCCTGGATCCAGGACCGCGCCAACGCCCTGATCGAGGGCGGGCTCAAGGAGGTCCGGCGCGTCCCCTACGCCAAGGCGCTGGCCGCCGACACCACCCGGCGGCACGACTTCCTGACCGCCTACGTCGACGACCTCCCGGCCGTCCTCGACCTGGACGCCGTACGCGACGCGGGGATCCGCATCGGCGCGGACCCGCTCGGCGGGGCCTCGGTCGCCTACTGGGGCCGGATCGCCGAACGCCACCGCCTGGACCTGACCGTGGTCAACCCGCTCGCCGACCCGACCTGGCGCTTCATGACGCTGGACTGGGACGGCAAGATCCGGATGGACTGCTCCTCGCCGCACGCGATGGCCTCGCTGATCGAGCAGCGCGACGCCTACACGATCGCCACCGGCAACGACGCCGACGCGGACCGGCACGGCATCGTCACCCCCGACGGCGGGCTGATGAACCCCAACCACTATCTGGCCGTCGCGATCCGCTACCTCTACTCCCACCGGCCCGACTGGCCCGACGGCACCGGGATCGGCAAGACCCTGGTCTCCTCCTCCATGATCGACCGGGTCGCCGCGGACCTCGGGCGCCGACTGGTGGAGGTCCCCGTCGGGTTCAAATGGTTCGTCGACGGGCTGTTCGGCGGCACCCTCGGCTTCGGGGGAGAGGAGTCCGCCGGCGCGTCCTTCCTGCGCCGTGACGGCCGCGTGTGGACCACCGACAAGGACGGCATCCTGCTCGCCCTGCTGGCCTCCGAGATCACCGCCGTCACCGGCTCCACCCCCTCCCAGCACTACGGCGAACTCACCGCCCGCTTCGGGGACCCGGCCTACGCCCGGGTCGACGCCCCGGCGACCCGCGAGGAGAAGGCGGTGCTCGCCCGGCTCTCCCCGGACCAGGTCACCGCCGGCACACTGGCCGGAGAACCCGTCACCGCGGTGCTCACCGAGGCCCCCGGCAACGGCGCGGCCATCGGCGGCCTCAAGGTCTGCACCGACAGCGCCTGGTTCGCGGCCCGCCCCTCCGGCACGGAGGACGTGTACAAGGTCTACGCGGAGAGCTTCCAGGGCCCCGGACACCTGGCCGAGGTCCAGGACGAGGCCCGCGCCCTGGTCTCGGAGGCGCTGGGCGCCGGCGGCTGAGGGCGGCGGGCGGAGCGGGCGGGCGCGTCGCCGCCGTCAGGCACCGGGCACGGTGTGGCGGAGCTGCCGCAGGAAGGTGGCGTTGTCCGGTGTCCGGCGGATCGACTCCAGCAGCGCCTCCGGCGCGGTGCGGCCGTCGCGGTGGTGCAGGGCACGGCGAAGCGTCCGTACGCCCGCCAGCTCGCCCGCGGACAGCAGGAGTTCCTCACGGCGGGTGCCGGAGGCGTTGATGTCCACGGCGGGGAAGACGCGCCTCTCCGCCAGCGCGCGGTCGAGGCGGAGTTCCATGTTGCCGGTGCCCTTGAGCTCTTCGAAGAAGTAGTCGTCGGCACGGGAACCGGTCTCCACCAGCGCGGTCGCGAGGATGGTCAGCGACCCGCCCTCCTCGGCCGCGCGGGCGGCACCGAAGAGCTTCTTGGGGCCGAGGAGGGCCGACGCGTCCACGCCGCCGCTCAGGGTGCGGCCGCCGGATCCGGCGGCGTTGTTGTGGGCCCGGCACAGCCGGGTCAGCGAGTCGAGGAGGATCACCACGTCGCGGCCCTGCTCCACGAGCCGCTTCGCCCGCTCCACCGCCAGGTCCGCGAGCGCGATGTGCTCCTTGGCGGGCCGGTCGAAGGTGGACGAGTAGACCTCGCCCCGCACGGAACGGCGCATGTCCGTGACCTCCTCGGGGCGTTCGTCGAGGAGGACCACCATCAGGTGGGCCTCGGGATGGTTGGCGGCGACGGCCGCGGCGAGCTGCTGGAGGAGCACCGTCTTGCCGGTCCTGGGCGGTGCGACGATCAGGCCGCGCTGCCCCTTGCCGACGGGTGCCACGAGGTCGACCACGCGGGTGGCCGGCGCTCCGCCGGGTGTCTCCAGGCGCAGCCGCTCACGCGGGTGCAGCGGGGTCAGGTCGCGGAAGTGGGGCCTGCCGCGCAGGGCGGGCGTGGGGAGGCCGTTGACGGAGTCGACGCGGGACAGGGCCCGCGGACGGTCGCAGACGCCCTCGACGAGGTCGCCCTTGCGCAGTCCGTGCTGCCGGACGAGGGCCGAGGGCACCTGGACGTCGCCGGGGGTCGGACGGCCGCCGACGGTGCGCAGGACGGCGTTCCCGCCGCCGACGGTGTCGAGGACACCCACGGCGGTGACGGGGCGGTTCTGCTGGGTGACGGGGCGTTCGAGTGTGCTGGTCATGGATGAGTCCTTTCGCGGACATGGCGAACGGGAGGTCCGGCGAAGGCGAGGCGGCATGATCACGCCTCGTGCGACGGGCGGATGAGCCCGGGCCGGAGTGAGGAAGAGCTGGATCGCCGGACGTCACAGGACGGGGGCGACAGCGGAAGATAAGAAACGGCATCGGCGCCCGGTGAAGGGGCGTACACATATGTCGTTGTTCGGAAGATACCACGCGCCACCGGATCCGGGAAGCCCCTCTGCCCGGCAGCTTCGCCCGGCATCCGCAACAGGCCTGGAGGGCAACGGAGTTCGTCGCCGCACCCGCGCTCCGTCCGGGGAGCAGGACGGCGTGCGACCGACCGACAGAGAGGTGGCGGTGTCAGGTTCCGTCCTCTTCGCCGCGAATCCTCACCAGGCGTCAACCCTTGCCCGAAGTTAAGCTGCTGGCGATCCAGCACCGCAGCTGAAAGGACGCGTCGTGCCCATGGGACCCGTGGAATACCTCGTCGTCACCTTTCCGGGCAGCCGGTTCGCCGACACGGTCGCGCCCGTGCTCGCCGAGGCGCTCTCCGCGCAGGCGGTGCGGATCCTCGACCTCGCGTTCGCCCGGACGGCCCAGGACGGCACGACCGAGACCGTCGAGCTGAGCGAACTCGATCCACGGGGCCTGGTGGCGTTCGAGCCACCCGGCGAGTCACCCCGGGGGCCCGACCTCACCAGGATCCGCGCCCTGGAGGACCTGCCGGCCGGCAGCCTCGCCGCGCTGATCGTGTGGGAGGACCTCTGGTCCGTGCCCCTGACCGGGGCCGTCCGCACGGCGGGCGGGCAGCTCGTGGCGCACGAGCGCGTACCGGTGGACGGCGAGGACGACGTCATCACGCTGCTCGAACGGCTCGCCGCGCTCCGTGAACAGGGCGCGCTTACCGACGAGGAGTTCGCCGCCCAGAAGACCAGGATCCTCGCCGACTGACAGCGGCACGGTCCCGAAGCCTTCTTTTGTCGATCTCCGCGCCCCATGCGACGTTGTCCCTGACCTGTGCAGGCCGTCGGGAAAGAGGCAGTTCATCGTGCAGACCGCCCGGGCCGTACCGGCCTCCACCGTCGTCAACCTGCGCGACCTGGGCGGTATCGCCTTGGGACGCGACCGCCGCCTGCGGCAGGGGATCCTCCTGCGCTCGGGCCAGCTGAGCGAATTCGACGCGGAGCACGACGTGGCGGTGTCCGCCCTCGGCATCCGAACCGTCGTCGACCTGCGCACGGCCGACGAACGCCAGTGGGCGCCCGACCGGCTGCCCCGCGGCGCCAGGCTCTTCGTCGCCGACGTGCTCGGCGACAACCCCGGGGTCCTCCAGGGCCGCTTCAAGGCGCTGCTCCGTGACCCGGACGGAGCAGCCGCCGCGCTCGGCGGCGGCAGGGCGGAGGAACTGTTCGCGCAGACCTACCGCAGGATGGTTCTCACGCCCGGCGCGTCGGCCGCCTACCGGGCTCTTCTGGAGACGGCGGCCGACCCCGCGGCGAGGCCCCTGCTCTTCCACTGCGCCACCGGCAAGGACCGCACCGGATGGGCGACGACACTGCTGCTGATGATGGCGGGCGCCTCGCGCGAGGTCGTCCGGGCGGAGTTCCTCGCCGTGAACCGGGTGGCCCGGCGGGCCCTCGGACCGGAAGTCCGCCGCTACCTGGAGGCGGGCGGCGACCCGGACATCGCCACCGCGATCGTCGAGGTCCGGCCCCGGTACCTCGATGCCGCGCTGGACGCCATGGACGAACGCTGGGGCGGCCTCGACGGGTACCTCCGCGACGGGCTGCGGCTCCCGGGGTCCGTGGTGGAGCGGCTGCGCGCCGACCTGGTGGTCACGGCCTGACACAGGAGACGGCCCGGGGCCAGGTCCGTGAAGACCTGGCCCCGGGCCGCCGTGCGTCCCGAGCCGCGCTCAGATGCGCAGAAGCTGTTCCCCGGCGTCACGGTAGTGCTGAAGGGCCACCCGCAGCTCCTCCGTACGCGCCTCGGAGCCCTCGCCCTGCCAGCTCGCCCGCAGGGTGCGCCTGCGCTCGTCGAGAGCCTCCGTGAGGTCCGCCACGATGCTGTCGAAGGCGCTGTCCGCCTCCTCGACCGCCTGGCGCGGGTTCTCGACGAAGTCGCTGACCGCCTGCCGCATCCGCAGGGACAGGGCGTCCCGCTCGTGCGCCGGCATCAGTGGGCGGTCGGCGGCCGCGTCGGGGTCATGGGTCCCGGCCCGGTCCTGCCGCGGCGATGCGGCGGCGTCCGCGTGCCGGTCCGACGCGGCGGTCTGGGCAGGGGGTGTCGCCGGCCGGTCCGCCGGAGTGGCCGGACCCGTGCGGGAAGCGGACGGGGCGCCGCGGCCGTCGTCGTCCGAACCCGGCGTCGTGGCCGCGCCCCGGTCCGCCACGTCACCTCGCGACGTGGCTCCGGGCGCCGCGGTGCGCCGCATCTCGGGTGCGGCCTCCTGCGGTGCGACGGGCTCGGTGCCGGTGGCCGGTCGTGCCGTCGGTGTACCCCGCCGGCTACCCGGTGCGGGCCTGGACGTCTCGGTGGCGGACAGATCGGTGCGTTCGGTGTCATGCGTCATGCCGTGGTCCTTCCCTTGGTCCCGTGCAGGTTCTCGGTCTCGTTCAGGTTCTTGGTCTCGTGCCGTCCACGCCGTCCGGAGTCGGACGGCGTGTCACCGAGCAGTACGTCGAACAGCGCCCGCGCCTCGATCAGCGCCGTACGCATCTCCTCCGTGCTGCTGTGGTCGTGCACCGCCGTGTGCACCCGGCGGTAGCCGTCGAGCTCTCCCGCGTGGTGCACGGAGAGGGCGGCGGTCTGCTCCTCGAAGCTGTCACCGTCCGGGAAACCACGGTCGCGGGCCAGCCGCGCCAGCAGTGCGTCGGCCTCGGCGACCGCCTCCCGCGGCGAGTCGATGAAGGTCTCCTGGACCATCGCCCAGCGACCTGCGTAGCCCTCGCGGGCCTCGGGGGAGAGGGGCTGCTCGTGCAGCGAGCCGTGCAGCTTCACCCGCTCGGCGAGCTCGTGCTCGGCGGCCTTGGTGTCCCCGCCGTGCTCGGCCACCGTACGTTCGTACTCGGGCCCGAAACGCCGTCGCAGGCCCTGCCCGCCGCGCGTCCTGCCGCGGACGAGGAAGAAGCCCAGTACCGCCAGCACCAGGACGACGGCAACGATGATCACCACGGTTGTCGTCATGACCGACGCTCCTGTCGGTCAGCGGTCGGTGCGTCGTTCTGTCCCACTCTCCTCAACCCCTTTCGGATCGGGCCCGACCGGACTCCGGCCGGGCGGTGCGCAGCAGTCGTGTACCCCCTCACCGCCGTTCAAGCCGAACAGGTGCTCGGTATCGTGGAGAGTGCCGAGAACGGCCGAACCCCGCTGCTCGCGGGACGAGTTCTGAGAGGGGCGCACGGTGACGGAGCGCAAACCCGCCGGTGTCAGCTTCGAGTCATGGGTGGACAAGCAGATCCGCGAGGCGGAGCAACGCGGAGACTTCTCCCATCTGCCCGGCTTCGGGAAGCCGCTCCCCGGTCTCGAACGGCCCTACGACGAGAACTGGTGGATCAAGGCGAAGCTGGAGCGCGAGGGCGTCTCGGTGCTCCCGCCGTCGCTGGCCCTGCGCAAGGAGGCCGAGGACGCCAGGGAAGAGGCGCTGGGAGCCAGGTCCGAGCGAGAGGCGCGGCGCATCCTGGCCGAGGTGAACGACCGGATCCGCGAGGCCCTGCGCACGCCCCCGGAGGGCCCGCCGCTGAACATCAGGCCGCTGGACGTCGAGGCGGTCGTGGCTCAGTGGCACGAGCGGCGCGCCTGACGGGACGGCGCACCCCCGTCCCCGCGCCCGGGCGTTCTGCCGTGTGCGCGATACTCGGCGTATGAGAGTGAGCAGGGCGTACCGGCGTGCGCCGGCCGGTCCTCCCGAGGGGATCCGGATCAGGCGGGCCGTCGCCCGGGACGCCAAGCGGCTCACCCGCCTGGTCACCACCTCCCGCGCCTACGAGGGCCCGTACGCCCCGATGGTCACCGGTTACCGGGTCGGCCCGGACTACATCGAGGCGCACCGCGTCTTCGCGGCCGTGGACCCCGACGAGCGCGTGCTCGGCTTCTACGCGCTGCTCCTGGCCCCGCCGGAGATCGACCTGATGTTCGTCGCCGACGAGGCCCAGGGGCGGGGGATCGGGCGCCTGCTCGCCGGTCATCTGCGGGACGAGGCACGCCGGGCGGGCCTGACCCGGGTACGGGTGGTCGCGCACCCGCCGTCCGAGGGTTTCTACCGCGCCGTGGGCGCCGAGCGCACGGCTACGGTTCCGGCCGATCCGCCGGCGGTCATGTGGGACCGCCCGGAACTGACCTTCACGATCGACGGGGTCTGAGCCCGCCGGAGAACCGGGTGGCCCGGCCGGGCCACCCGGATGTCCGCTACGACCAGCCGCCGTAGGGGCGCGTGATCAGCTCCATCCCGTGACCTGCGGGATCGAAGAAGTACACCCCCCGTCCGCCGTCGTTGTGGTTGATCTCGCCGGGCAGTTTCCGGTGGGGATCGGCGTAGTACGTGATTCCCCGCGCCTCGATCCGCTCGAAAGCCGTGTCGAACTCGGCCTCCGACACCAGAAACGCGTAGTGCTGCATGGTGATCGATTCGGCAGGAATCGTCGCGAAGTCCAGTGTGACGCCGTTCGCGAGGACGAGAGGAATGAAGGGGCCCCATTCCTCCCCGGTGCTCAGATTCAGAATGTGTGCCAGGAACTCGGCGGACTCACGGTTGTCCCGGCTGTGAACGATGGTGTGATTCAACTCGACCGACATTGTGGAATGCCTCCAACGGGCATCTCACGGGCTACCTCCACGCCTCACCCGGCCGGTGACCGACGCGCGATGCCGTGCCGATGATCCTAAACGCCTCGTCCGCGCGCGTCGAGGGCCTGTCCTGACGTGGGACCGGCCTGTGTGGTGCATTCCGGGACGGCTGCGACCATGGAGGACATGGGTAAGCGCGCCGTCGTCGTCATCGACATGATCAACAGCTACGACCACCCCGACGCCGACCTGCTCGTCCCGTCCGTCTCCCGGTGCGTCCCCGCGATGGCGGAACTGATCCGGAGGGCCCGGGAGCAGGAGGTCCCCGTGATCTACGTCAACGACAACTTCGGCGAGTGGCGCTCCCACCACGGGGAGATCGTCGACCAGGCGCTCGCCGGGGCCCACCCGGAGCTCGTCGAACCCCTCCTGCCCGACGACGCCTCCCTCTTCGTGGTGAAGGCCCGCCACTCCGTGTTCTACGAGACGCCGCTGCCCTATCTGCTCAACCAGCTGGGAGTGGACCACGTCATCCTCTGCGGCCAGGTGACCGAGCAGTGCGTCCTCTACTCGGCACTCGACGCCCACATCCGGTACCTGGGCGTCACCGTCCCCGAGGACGCCGTCGCCCACATCCACCCGGACCTCGCCGACGCGGCACTGACGATGATGCGCCGCAACATGGGCGCCGACATCCGCACCGCGGACACCGTGGAATTCTGACCGGCGCCGACCGGATTCACCGGGCGGGCGCGGGGCACCCGTACGGCCCAGCTGACTCGCACGACGTGGCGGAGGCACCGATGGGACGAATACCAGCCGGCGGCAGAGACCGGGACACCCCGAAGACCAGGGCAACCGGGCGGGAGGAGACCGAGGACGAGCGGGCGGACCGGCGCTGGGGCGATCTGCTCCAGGAGCTCCGGGTCGCCCAGACCGGCGTGCAGATCCTCTTCGGCTTCCTGCTCGCCGTGGTCTTCCAGTCGCGGTTCGCCGACCTCCCCACGGCCGACCGCAACATCTACGTCGTGACCGTCATGCTGGGCTCCGCCACGGCTGCCGCCCTCATCGGCCCGGTCTCCTACCACCGGCTGCTCACCGGGAGGCGGATGAAGCCGCAGACGGTCACCTGGGCCTCCCGGCTGACCGTGCTCGGGCTCGTACTGCTCTTCTGCACGATGTGCAGCACCCTGCTGCTCATCCTCCGCGTGGCGCTCCACAACACGCTGGCCCTGTGGCTGGTGGGGGCCATGGCCCTGTGGTTCCTGCTCTGCTGGTTCGTCTTCCCCGTGTGGGCCCTGATCCGCGGCAACGCACCCGCCGACAGGGAGGACCGGACCTCGGGCGAGGACGGGGAGCACCCCGGACCGGACGAGGACTGACGCCGTTCAGCCGTCGTCGGAGTCGGCGGGGCTGCGTACGTCCGTCACGGTGAAGTGCCCGCCGTCGGGATCGCGCAGCGTGGCCTCACTGCCGTGGGGCACACCGCGCCGTTCCAGCACCGTACCCCCGTGCCGCTCCGCCTCGCGCACCGTCGCCGCCACGTCGTCCACCGGGAACTGCACCTGCCAGTGCGGGCGCACCATGGGGTCGGGCGCGGACTCGACGGCACCCGAGCTGATCCGGGCCAGCGGGCGGCCGTCGCAGCGCACGAGCACCTCTTCCTTCACGTACGCGACCTCGCAGCCGCCGGGCTCCCCGCTCTCCCAGCCGAGCACCTCGCCGTAGAAGATCGCCGCGTCGAAGGCGTTCCGGGTGCGCAGCCTGAGCCAGGCGTGGGCCGGGCTGCCGTTGGGGGCCAGTGCGGCCGCGCGGCCGGTCCACTCCCAGACACCGAAGGACGCCCCGTCCCGGTCGGCGGCCAGCAGAGCACGCCCCAGGCCGAGCGCCAGCGGGCCCACCGCGACCGTGCCGCTGCGCTCACGGATGCGGTCCGACGCCACGTCGGCGTCCCGCACCGAGAAGTACGGTGTCCACGCGACGGCCACGTGGTAGGCGGAGGCGACCGCGCCGATCCCCGCAACCGGCACACCGCCGGAGCGAGCCATGACGAAGTCGTCGCCCATCGCCCCCGGGCGGAACGTCCAGCCGAGAACGGCACCGTAGAAGCGTCGCGCCGCGTCCAGCTCCCGGGTCACCAGATGTACCCAGCACGGCGCGGAGGCGCCGGTCAGCGGTGCCGGTTCGGTTGGGGTCATGGTCCCACTGCCTTATCGGTTCTGCGGCACGACTTCTTCGGTGCCGCGGGGCCAGAACCAGCGTGGTGCGCCCGGGCCGCTCCCGCAACACGCGGACGCGGTGCTCACACACCACCGGGCGGCGGGGCGTTGGTGATGTCGAGGAAGATGTGCTCGGCCTGCGGCCACTTGTCGGCCACGGCCTTCCTGATGCGCATCGAGACCCGTTCGATCTCCTCGCTGTCGATGCCCGGGGCGAGGTCGATCCGGGCGGCGACGAGGACCGAGTCCATGCCGAGCCGCATCGTCAGCAGCGCCGCCACGTTGTCCACCTCGGCCTGGGCACCGAGGAGTTCCTCGACGCCGTGGCGGAGATCCGGCTCGGCGGACTCCCCGATCAACTGGTCGCGCGCGTCGCGGCCGAGCCGGAAGGCGACGTAGACCAGGAGCAGCCCGATCCCCAGTGAGGCCGAGGCCTCCCACACGACGTCACCCGTGACGAGATGGAGAACCATGCCGGCCATCGCCAGCACCACACCGAGTACGGCCGTGCTGTCCTCGGCGATCACGGTCCGCAGTGCGGGATCGCGTGCCCCGGCCTTCTCGCCGCGGAGCTGGAGCAGCGCCCTGACCAGGGAACCGCCCTCGGCCAGGAAGGCGACACCGAGGACGATCAGCCCGGCCGTGTATCCGCTCGGCGATTCCCGCGCGTTCTCACGCAGCGCCTCGAAGCCCTGGAAGAAGGAGAAGCAGCCGCCCATCACGAAGATGCCGACGGCGGCGAGCAGCGACCAGAAGTAGCGCTCCTTGCCGTACCCGAACGGGTGGCGGGCGTCGGGCGGACGGCGGCTGCGACGCAACGCGGCCAGCAGGAATATCTCGTTGAGGCTGTCCGCGACGGAGTGCGCCGCCTCGGACAGCAGGGCGGGGGAGCCCGAGATGAAGCCCCCCACGGCCTTGGCCACCGCGATCACGAGATTGGCGGCGAGCGCGACCAGGACGGTGACGCGCGTCCTGCGGTCGGACTCCGGCCTCTTCATAGGTCCCCCCGCTGTTGTGTCCCCGTTCAGATGGATGAGGGGCGCACCGGTGGTCCCGGGCGCCCGTGCCCCGCCAGCCACGCCGCGGGACCGGACCGGTGAGCGGCCGGTCCGGTCCCGCGGCGCGGCGGCGGATCAGTCGCGCCGGGGCTCGTCGCGGCGCGTGTCGTCCTCCGGCGGGATCGCCTCGTTTCCGTGGTCACTGAGTTCGTACGGGGTCAGGGCCCGGCCGTCCTCGGGGAAGTGGTCCGACCCGTGCACGTCGGTCTCCTGGATCTCGGTCCGGTGGGCCGGGCGCTGCGGCTGCTCGTCGGGGCGCGGCGGCCGGGACTCCTTGTCCCGCCGCCGCATGCCCCACCAGAAGGCGCCGATCAGTACGAGCACCACGGCGATCCCGACGACGCCGACGACCACACCCACAGCGCCCCGCCCGTCGGCGAGAGTCGCGGCGAGCGAATCCTTTGCTCCATTCGTTACGTCCATGCATGGCGCATACCCCGAGGACCCGCTCGCAGACAGCCATTGACATGAATTCATGTTTTATGGCGATGTCAGAGTAAAAGAGTTTCATATGGTTCAAATCGGCTACACGATGATGACCGAGCAAGCTGGTCCCCGCGAACTCGTCGCGGATGTGGTCGCCGCCGAAAAGGCCGGCTTCGACTTCTCCGTCACCTCCGACCACTACTTCCCCTGGCTGGTTTCCCAGGGGCACGCGCCTTATGCCTGGTCGGTGCTCGGAGCCGCCGCCCAGGCCACGTCCCGGATCCCGCTGATGACGTACGTGACGTGCCCGACCACCCGCTACCACCCGGCGGTGGTGGCCCAGAAGGCGGCGACGGTCCAGCTGCTGGCCGAAGGCCGCTTCCGGCTCGGCCTCGGGTCCGGCGAAAGCCTCAACGAGCACGTAGTGGGCGCCGGTTGGCCCGCGGCGCACGTACGGCTGGAGATGCTCGAGGAAGCCGTGCAGATCATCCGCGCACTCTTCGACGGAGACTACGTCAACCACCACGGCACCCACTTCGACGTGGAGAACGCCAAGCTCTGGGACCTGCCCGAGCAGCGCGTCCCGATCGGCATCGCGGTCTCGGGGGAGCGGTCCTGCGCACTCGCGGGCCGGCTGGCCGACCTGGTGATCGCGACCGAACCCAAGAGCGAACTGCTGAGCGGATTCGACCGGCACGGCGGCAGCGGCAAACCCCGCGTGGGCCAGGTGCCCGTCTGCTACGACCCCGACCGGGACGCGGCGATCGCCCGCGCCCACGACCAGTTCCGCTGGTCCCTCGGCGGCTGGAAGGTCAACTCCGAGCTGCCCGGCCCGTCGGCCTTCGACCAGGCGACCCGCTTCGTCGGCACGGACGACGTCGCCGACGCCATCCCCTGCGGTTCGGACGTCGACGCGTTCGTCGAAGCCGTACGCCCCTACCAGGAGGCGGGCTTCACCGAGATCGCCCTCGTCCAGATCGGCGGCGGTCACCAGCGGCCCTTCATCGACTGGGCGCGGAGCACGCTCCTGCCGGCGTTGCGGGAGCTCTGAGCGGTGCCGCGCATGTTTCGCCCGGGCCCATGGGGTAGGCGGCTCGCCGGGAGCCCCTCGCGGGACGGGCACGGCGCTCGTGTCGCCGACCCGGGGCCGTGGGGTGAGCCTTGAGTGAATCCCCGGATCGCTGGAGGAACGCGATGGGAGTGCACAACCTGCTCGGCCGCTGGCCCGCCTACCGCCAGCTGACCGGCACCGATCCCCTGGGCAGAGGACGGGCGGCGATGTCGTCCGCCACCGAGGAACTGCGCCCGCGCACCGCCACGGCCGACCGGGTCGTCAAGTCCGTCTGCCCGTACTGCGCGGTCGGCTGCGGCCAGCAGGTGTACGTCAAGGACGACCGGGTCGTCCAGATCGAGGGCGACCCGGACTCGCCCGTCAGCCGCGGCCGGCTGTGCCCCAAGGGCTCGGCGACCCTGCAGCTGACCACCGGATCCGCCCGGCGCCACCAGGTCCTCTACCGGCGCCCGTACGGCACCGACTGGGAGCCGCTCGACCTGGAGACGGCCATGGACATGGTCGCCGACCGGGTCGTGGAGACACGGCGCCGGACCTGGGAATGGGAGCACGACGGGCTGCGGACGGCCCGCACCATGGGCATCGCCAGCCTCGGCGGAGCGACCCTGGACAACGAGGAGAACTACCTCATCAAGAAGCTCTTCACCGGACTCGGCATCGTCCAGGTGGAGAACCAGGCACGGGTCTGCCACAGCTCCACCGTCGCGGGCCTGGGCACCTCGTTCGGCCGGGGCGGCGCCACCACCTTCATGCAGGACCTCCAGCACGCGGACTGCATCGTCATCCAGGGCTCGAACTTCGCCGAGGCCCACCCCGTCGGATTCCAGTGGGTGATGGAGGCGAAGGCACGGGGCGCCCGCATCATCCATGTGGACCCGCGCTTCACCCGCACGAGTGCACTGTCCGACCTCTTCGTGCCGATCCGGGCCGGCAGCGACATCGCCTTCCTCGGCGGCATCATCAACCACGTCCTGACCGAGGAGAAGGACTTCCGCGAGTACGTCCTCAACTACACCAACGCCGCCACACTGGTCGGCGACGAGTTCCAGGACACCGAGGACCTCGACGGGATCTTCTCCGGGCTGGACGAGGAGCGGCACCACTACGACACCGAGACCTGGCAGTACCGCGGCACCGAGGTCCAGGCCCCCTCCGGAGACGTCGACGAGCTCTACGCCCGCCGCAACGGGGACACCGAGAGCGCCGAGGACCACGAACGCATCCACGAGGCGGCCGAGTCCGAGACGCACGGGTCCGGCGGCGCGCAGACCGAGGCCCTCCCTCCGCGCGACGAGACGCTGCGGGACCCCCGGTGCGTCTACCAGATCCTCAAGCGCCACTACGCCCGCTACACCCCCGAGATGGTCGAGAAGATCTGCGGCATCGGACGCGAGGCGTTCCAGGAGGTCTGCGACGCCCTGACGTCCAACTCCGGCCCCGACCGCACCAGCGCCTTCGCCTACGCGGTCGGCTGGACCCAGCACTCCACCGGCTCCCAGTGCATCCGCGCCGCCAGCGTCCTCCAGCTCCTCCTGGGCAACATCGGGCGGCCCGGCGGCGGCATCCAGGCCCTGCGCGGACACGCCTCCATCCAGGGTTCCAGCGACATCCCGACCCTGTTCAACCTGCTCCCGGGCTACCTTCCGATGCCGCACGCGCACGCCCACGAGAACCTGGACGCCTTCATCCGGGCGACCCGCACGGACAAGGGCTTCTGGGGCAACATGCGGGCCTACTTCGTCAGCCTGCTCAAGTCCTACTACGGGGACGCGGCGACGGCCGGGAACGACTTCTGCTTCGACCACCTGCCCCGCCTCACCGGCTCCCACGGCACGTACGAGACGGTCATGGCCCAGCTCGACGGGGCGTGCAAGGGCTACTTCCTGATGGGGGAGAACCCGGCCGTCGGTTCCGCCAACGCGCGGCTGCAACGGCTCGGCATGAGCCGGCTCGAATGGCTGGTGGTCCGCGACTTCTCGCTCATCGAGTCCGCGACCTGGTGGCAGGACGGCCCGGAGACCGAGACCGGCGAGATGAAGACCGAGGACGTCGGCACCGAGGTCTTCTTCTTCCCCGCGGCCGCGCACACCGAGAAGTCCGGCTCCTTCACCAACACCAACCGCTGGCTCCAGTGGCACCACGCGGCGGTCGAGCCCGAGGGCGACGCGCGCAGCGACCTCTGGTTCATGTACCACCTCGGCCGCCGCATCAAGGAGCGGCTCGCGGCTTCCACCGATCCGATGGACCGCGCCGTGCAGGACCTCACCTGGGACTACCCCGTCGACGGCCCGCTGGAGGAGCCCGTCGCCGCGTCCGTCCTCGCCGAGATCAACGGCCACGGCCCGGACGGCGCGCCGCTGTCGGCGTACACCGAGCTCAAGGACGACGGCTCCACCAGGTGCGGCTGCTGGATCTACTGCGGCGTGTACGCGGACGGCGTCAACCAGGCCGCCCGGCGCAAACCGCACACCGAGCAGGACTGGGTCGCCTCCGAGTGGGCGTGGGCCTGGCCCGCCAACCGGCGCATCCTCTACAACCGTGCCTCCGCCGCCCCCGACGGCACCCCCTGGAGCGACCGCAAGGCGTACGTCTGGTGGGACGACGCCGAGAAGCGCTGGACCGGCCACGACGTCCCGGACTTCGTGCCCGACCGGCCCCCCGGCCACGTGCCGGAACCCGGCGCCACCGGCCCGGACGCCCTGCGCGGGAACGACCCGTTCATCATGCAGGCCGACGGCAAGGGCTGGCTGTACGCCCCCGCGGGCCTGGAGGACGGGCCGATGCCCACCCACTACGAGCCGCAGGACTCGCCCTTCACCAACGCCCTGTACCCCTCGCGTTCGCGATCGCCGGTGCGACAGCTGCACCCGCGCAAGGGCAACCGCTACCACCCGAGCGGGGACGAGCCGGGTGCAGGCGTCTACCCGTACATCGTCACCACCCACCGGCTCACCGAGCACTTCACCGCGGGCGGGATGAGCCGCTGGTCGCCCTACCTGTCCGAGCTGCAGCCGGAGTTCTTCTGCGAGATCTCCCCCCAGCTCGCCGCCGAGCGCGGCCTGGAGCACGGCGGATGGGCCACGATCGTCACGGCGCGCAACGCCGTCGAGGCCCGGGTGATGGTCACCGGCCGGATCACCCCGCTCACCGTCCACGGCCGCACCGTCCACCAGATCGGGCTGCCCTTCCACTGGGGACCGAACGGCATCTCCACCGGCGACGCCGCCAACGAACTGGTCGCCATCGCGCTCGACCCCAACGCCCTGATCCAGGAGGACAAGGCGCTCACCGCAGACATCCGGCCCGGCCGCCGGCCCCGGGGCCCGGCCCTCCCCGAGCTCGTCGCGGAGTACCGCAGGCGGGCGGGCATCACGGAGACGACCGGAACGCAGGAGGCGACGTGAGGGACGACCTGTTCAGCGGGCCCGAGCCCGACCCGGCACGGGACGCGGGGCACCAGGACGCCCCGGAGCGCGTCGGCTTCTTCACCGACACATCCGTCTGCATCGGCTGCAAGGCGTGCGAGGTCGCCTGCAAGGAGTGGAACGCCATCCCCGAGGACGGGATGTCGCTGACCGGCATGTCGTACGACAACACCGGCGGGCTCGGCGCCTCCACCTGGCGGCACGTCGCCTTCGTCGAACAGCCGGTGCCGGCCGGCCGTACGGAGCTGCCGGTCGTCGAGCCGGACACCCGCGCGGAAGGCGAGGCGGCCGACTCGGGCATGCGGTGGCTGATGTCCTCCGACGTCTGCAAGCACTGCACGCACGCCGCCTGCCTGGACGTCTGCCCCACCGGTTCCCTCTTCCGCACCGAGTTCGGCACGGTCGTCGTGCAGGAGGACATCTGCAACGGCTGCGGTGTCTGCGTCCCCGCCTGCCCGTACGGGGTGATCGAGCAACGCCCCACCGACGGGCGGGCGTTCAAGTGCACCCTCTGCTACGACCGGCTCGGCGCGGGGCAGGAACCCGCCTGCGCCAAGGCCTGCCCCACCGAGTCCATCCAGTTCGGCCCGCTCGACGAACTCCGTGAGCGCGCCGCGCTGCGGGTCGACCAGCTCCACGAGGCCGGGGTCACCGAGGCCCGGCTCTACGGGCACGCACCGGACAACGGCGTGGGCGGGGACGGCGCGTTCTTCCTGCTCCTGGACGAACCGGAGGTGTACGGACTGCCTCCGGACCCCGTCGTCACCACCCGCGACCTGGGCGCCATGTGGCGTCACGCCGGACTGGCCGCGCTGTCACTGGCCGCGGGAGCCGCCCTGTCCTTCGCGCTTCCCGCGCTCACCCGAACGAAGGGGCCCCGATGACCTCCGGCCCGCCCGCCGCCCGCACCGACTCCTACTACGGCCGGCCGATCATCAAGGCGCCCTCCTGGGCACCCCACGACATCGCCGGATACTTCTTCCTCGGCGGACTGGCGGGAGCCGGATCCGTCCTCGCCGCGGGCGCCCATCTGACCGGCCGGCCCACGACCGCGAAGGCGCTGAAGGTCTCCTCGCTGGCAGCCGTGAGCCTCTCCGCGGCCGCCCTGATCCACGACCTCGGCAGGCCCTCGCGCTTCCCCAACATGCTGCGTGTCTTCAAGCCCACCTCCCCGATGAGCATGGGCTCGTGGCTGCTCTCCGCCTACGGGCCCGCCGCCGGAGCGGCCGCCCTCACCTCCGTGACCGGGCTGCTGCCCAGGGCAGGCGCGTCGGCCACCGCGGCCGCCGCCGTGCTCGGCCCCGTCCTGGCCACCTACACCGCGGTGCTCGCCGCCGACACCGCCGTACCCGCCTGGCACGGGGCACACCGCGAACTGCCCTACCTCTTCGCGGCGTCGGCGACCGCCGCCGCCTCCGGGATGGCGCTGGTCACCGGGCCCCTGCGCGAGAACACCCCGGCCCGGTACGGGGCCGTCGTCGCGGCCGTCGGGGAGGACGCCGCCCTCCGGGCCGCCGAACGCCGGCTGGGCTCCGTCGCGGTCACCTACCGCGAAGGCCGGGCCGGGCGCCTGATGCGGGCCGCCCGTGCCCTCACCGCCGCCGGAACCGCGGGCGCCGTCCTGTTCGGCCACCGGAGCCGGACGGCCGCCGCCACCGCGGGGATCGCCCTGCTCGCCGGCTCCGTCTGCACCCGCTTCGGGGTCTTCGCCGCCGGAATCGCCTCCGCCGAGGACCCCGCACACACCGTCGGCCCGCAGCGCGAGGCCGTCGCTCGACGCACCACGCTCTCCCAGTGAAAGGAACCGAAGTGAACAACTCGGACGCACACGCACAGGAACACCAGGAGAGCGGCGACGTGGTCGTGGAAGTGACCGGCTGCCCGCAGGAGGACGCGCGGGCCGTGTTCGACGTCCTGCGCCACTCCTTCGTCTCCGACCGCCCCGCGGACGACGTCCCCGAGAGCGAGTCGGAGACCCGCCCGACCGTGTGGACCGCGACCGTCGACGTGTCGGAGACGCGCCAGGACGCGCGGCCCGCACGGCTCTCCGGCCCCGTCACCCTCGAGGCGCAGGGCGGCTACTGGGCGGTCGACCGGCTCCGCCGCCGCCTCTCCGACACCTTCACCGTGAAGGTCGTCGGGACGGCCTCCGGCGACCAGGAGCAGGAGGTCCGGCTGCGGCTGGAGAGCCGCGACGCCGCCTGAGACCCCGTACGAACCGCACCCCGGAAGGTACACGCGCACATGGACACCATCGCCTGGCGGGACGTCACGGACGCCGGGGAGCCACCGCCCTCCGACGACCGCTCGACCTTCACGCTGCACATCAACGGCAGCGACCGGAAGCTGACCCTCGACCACCGGACCACCCTGCTGGACGCCCTGCGGGAACACCTCGGGCTCACCGGTGCCAAGAAGGGCTGCGACCACGGCCAGTGCGGCGCCTGCACGGTGCTCGTCGACGGCCGCCGCGTCAACAGCTGCCTGCTGCTGGCCGTGGCCCAGGAGGGCGCCCACATCACCACGATCGAGGGGCTCGCCGACGGAGACCGGCTGCACCCGCTCCAGGAGGCCTTCCTGGAACGGGACGCCCTCCAGTGCGGCTACTGCACCCCGGGGCAGATCTGCTCGGCGCTCGGCATGCTCGACGAGGCCGCCGACGGTTCCCCGTCCTACGTCACCGAGCCGGGCACGGCGGCGGCCGGCGGGCCGGTGCCACTGGACGCGGAGGAGATCCGCGAACGGATGAGCGGCAACCTGTGCCGGTGCGGCGCATACCCCCGCATCGTCGAAGCGATCGAGGATGTGGCCCCGTGAAACCCTTCGCCTACCTGCGCCCCGGATCCGTCGCCGAAGCCGTCCGGGTGAGCGCCGAGCGCCCGGAGTCCCACTTCCTGGGCGGCGGCACCAACCTGGTCGACCTGATGAAGCTCGGCGTGGAGTCGCCCGGCCTGCTCATCGACGTCAGCCGCCTCCCGCTGGACCTGGTCACCCCCACGGACGACGGCGGCCTGCGGATCGGCGCGACCGTACGCAACAGCGACCTCGCCGCCCACCCCGTCGTACGCGAGCGCTACCCCGCCCTCTCGCAGGCCCTGCTGGCGGGTGCCTCCGGGCAGCTGCGCAACGCCGCCACCACCGGCGGGAACCTGCTCCAGCGGACCCGGTGCCCGTACTTCCAGGACACCTCCAAGCCCTGCAACAAACGGGCCCCGGGCACCGGCTGCCCGGCACGTGAGGGCGCCCACCGCGATCTCGCGGTCCTGGGGCACTCGCCGGACTGCGTGGCCACCCAGCCCTCGGACATGGCCGTCGCCCTCGCCGCGCTCGACGCCACCGTGCACCTGCACGGACCCGAGGGCGAACGGGCCGTGTCCGCCACCGAGTTCCACCGGCTGCCCGGTGACAACCCGGACCAGGACACCGTCATCAGGCCGGGCGAGCTGATCACCGAGGTGGTGCTGCCGCCGCCGGCCGAGGGGGCCTTCTCCCTCTACCGCAAGGCCCGCGACCGCGCCTCGTACGCCTTCGCGCTGGCCTCCGTCGCCGCCGTCCTGACCGTGCGCGACGGGCGCGTCGCCCACGCGGCTCTCGCCTTCGGCGGACTCGCGCACCGGCCCTGGCGTGCCCGCGCCGCCGAGGACGTGCTGCGGGGCGCGCCCGCGACCGAGGAGACCTTCGCCCGCGCGGCGGACGCCGAACTCGCCGCGGCCGAGCCCCTGCGCGACAACGGCTTCAAGGTCGCCCTCGCCCGCAACCTGGCCGTCGGCGCGCTCGCCGAACTGACCGCCCGGGCGGACCGGTCCGGCTGAACCCCGCGATCCGCACACCCCGACGAACCGAGGACTTCCGCCATGAGCCACGCCCCCCAGCCGCTGGGCGAGCCCGTCGTCCGCCGTGAGGGCCGGGAGAAGGTCACCGGCACCGCCCGCTACGCCGCGGAGCACCACCCGGCCGGCCTCCTGTACGGCCGGATCGTGCCCGCCACCGTCGCGAGCGGCCGGATCACCGCCATCCGCACCGCCGACGCGCTCGCCGTGCCGGGCGTGCACACCGTGCTGACCCACGAGAACGCGCCACGGATCGAGGAACCCGACGACCCGGTCCTCGCCGTCCTCCAGAACACCCGCGTCCCGCACCGGGGATGGCCCGTCGCCCTGGTCGTCGCCGAAAGCCTGGAAGCCGCCCGCGCCGGCGCCGAGGCCGTCCGCGTCGAGTACGACAGCGCCGACCACGACACCGTGCTCACCTGGGACCACCCGGGGATGTACACCCCCGAGAAAGCCAACGGCGGCTATCCCGCGGTCCGCGAACGCGGCGACGCGGAGGCCGCCCTCGCCGAGGCACCCGTCACCGTCGACGCCACCTACACCCTGGGCGGGCTCCACAACCACCCCATGGAGCCGCACGCGTCGAGCGCCCGGTGGGCCGACGGGCACCTGAGCGTCCACGACTCCAGCCAGGGGTCGACCACCGTACGCGACACCCTCGGCCAGGCTCTCGGGCTCGGCGACGACGAGGTCACCGTCGTCTCGGAACACGTCGGCGGCGGCTTCGGTTCCAAGGGCACCCCGCGCCCCCAGGTCGTCCTGGCGGCCATGGCCGCCCGCCTCACCGGGCAGCCCGTCCAGGTCTCCGTACCCCGGCGGTACATGCCCGCGCTCGTGGGGCACCGCGCACCCACGGTGCAGCGGGTCCGCCTCGGCGCCGACCGCGACGGCACCCTCCGCGTGGTCTCCCACGAGATCGCCACGCACACCTCCCGGATCAAGGAGTTCGTCGAGCAGGCCGCCGTCCCCGCCCGCATCATGTACGCCTCCCCGCACAGCAGCACCGTGCACCGGGTGGTCCCCCTCGACGTGCCCAGCCCGTCCTGGATGCGCGCCCCGGGGGAGGCCTCCGGGATGTACGCCCTGGAATCGGCCATGGACGAGCTCGCGTGCGCCCTGGGCATCGACCCCGTCGAGCTGCGGCTGCGCAACGAGCCGGCGACCGAGCCCGACAGCGGCCGCCCCTTCAGCAGCCGCGGTCTCGCCGGCTGTCTGAACGAGGGCGCCCGGCGCTTCGGCTGGTACGAGAGGGACCCGCGCCCCGCCGCCCGGCAGGAGGGCCGCCTGCTGCTCGGCACCGGCGTCGCCTCGGCGACCTATCCGGTCCTGCTGTCGCCGTCGGCCGCCTCGGCACACGTCGCACCGGACGGCCTGTACACCGTCCGGGTGAACGCCACCGACATCGGCACCGGAGCGCGCACCGTGCTCGCCCAGATCGCCGCCGCCGCGCTCGGCACACCCCAGGACAACGTCACGATCGAGATCGGCAGCAGCGACCTGCCCTTCGGCTCCGTCGCCGGCGGCTCCTCCGGCACGGCGTCCTGGGGTACCGCCGTGCACAAGGCCGCCACCGCCCTGGTGCGCCGACTGGCCGAAGGCGGCACCGTACCGCCCGAGGGAGTCACCGTCACGGCCGACACCGAGGAGGAGGCGTCCCAGGACTCGCCGTACTCCCGGCACGCCTTCGGGGCGCACTTCGCCGAGGTGGCGGTCGACTCGCTCACCGGCGAGGTCCGGGTGCGCCGGATGCTGGGGGTCTTCGCGGCCGGGCGCATCCTCAACGCCCGTACCGCGCGCTCCCAGTTCATCGGCGGCATGGTCATGGGACTCGGCATGGCACTCACCGAGGGAAGCACCATGGACCCGGTCTACGGTGACTTCACCGAGCGCGACCTCGCCTCCTACCACGTGCCGGCCTGCGCGGACGTGACCGACCTCCAGGCGCACTGGATCGACGAGGACGACCACCACCTCAACCCCATGGGCAGCAAGGGAATCGGGGAGATCGGCATCGTCGGCACGGCGGCCGCCATCGGGAACGCCGTACGCCACGCCACCGGAGCCCGGCTGCGCTCCCTCCCGCTCACGCCCGACAAGCTGCTCCCTTACCTCTGACACCTGGCTCCGCGCCGCCGCGGTTGCGCGAACGGCCCCCTCGGGTCACCCTGATGAGTGACCCAGAAGTGATCATTGCTCACGCTTCGTGTTCGGGGGTCGTTGGTTCGAACGGGGTGGAGTAGACCTCGCGGTGAGGAGCCTCGACGATGACCGTTCCACTCGACCGGCACTATCTGGCCGAACTGCAGGTGTCGGCAGAGCGCATTTCCCAGATGCGGCGCATCGTCGCCGCACACCTTCGCCACTGGAACCTCGATCTGCAGGTCCGGCCCGTGTGCCGGGCCGCTGAGGAGCTCCTGACCAACGTCCGGCGGCACGTCGGCGACGACAACCGGTGCGTCGTCGAGCTCCGCTGGTCCGGCCGGCACCTGACGGTGTCCGTGGCCGACGACGATTCCCGGATGCCCCGGCTGCTCGACGGCGGTGGCGGCGGCCTGAGCCGCGTCATGGCCCTGAGCGACAGCTGGGGCACCTGCCGGACCGACGGCGGCAAAGTCGTCTGGTTCACGCGCTACGCCGAGACTCCGGTCCCCACCGAGCTCCTGCCGCGCACACCCCTGCCCGGTGGCCTCACCTCCCGGAGGCGGCCCGCCGCCGCACTCGTGTGAGCGCAGCCCGGCCGGTGCGGACGGCGTGCCCCAGGCACGCATGATCCGCACCGGCCGGGTACGTGTGCAGCACAGAGCCGCGTTGCGCGGCAGGGCGCGGCGCGGCACGGTCGAAGAACCGATGCAAGGAGGCCACAGCCATGCCCATCGCGACGGTCAACCCCGCGAACGGCGAAACACTCAGGACGTTCGACGCACTGGGCGATGAGGAGATCGAACGCAGGATCTCCGCCGCCGCGAGCACGTTCCGTACCTACCGCACCACCGGCTTCGCGGAACGGGCCCGGCTGCTGAACAGGGCGGCCGACCTCCTGGACGAGGACCAGCAGGACATCGCGCGCACCATGACCACCGAAATGGGCAAGCCGCTGGCCGCCGCCCGTGCGGAGGCCGCCAAGTGCGCCAAGGCGATGCGCTGGTACGCCGCCCACGCCGAGCGGCTGCTCGCCGACGAACACCCAGACGACGCCGACGTCAAGGACTCCGGGGCGACGAAGGCCCTGGTGCGCTACCGCCCGCTGGGTACCGTCCTCGCCGTGATGCCGTGGAACTTCCCGCTCTGGCAGGTCGTGCGCTTCGCCGCCCCGGCCCTCATGGCGGGCAACACCGCACTGCTCAAGCACGCCTCCAACGTCCCGCAGACCGCCCTCTACCTCGGAGACCTCTTCAGCAGGGCGGGGTTCCCGGACGGCTGCTTCCAGACGCTGCTGGTCGGCTCGGGCGCCATCGAGGCGATCCTGCGCGATCCCCGGATCGTCGCGGCGACGCTCACCGGCAGTGAACCCGCCGGCCGCTCGGTCGCCTCCGTCGCCGGGGACGAGATCAAGAAGACCGTGCTCGAACTGGGCGGCAGCGACCCCTACCTCGTCCTGCCGACGGCCGACGTCGTGAAGGCGGCCGAGACCGCGGTGACCGCCCGGGTGCAGAACAACGGGCAGTCCTGTATCGCGGCGAAGCGCTTCATCGTCCACACGGACGTCTACGACGAGTTCGCCGAACGCTTCACCGCCCGGATGCGCGAGCTGACCGTCGGCGACCCGCTGGAGGAGTCCACCGACGTAGGCCCCCTCTCCAGCGAACAGGGCCGCTCCGACATCGAGGAGCTGGTGGACGACGCCGTCGGCCAAGGCGCCACCGCGCTGTGCGGGGGCCGCCGCCCCGCCCACCTGGGCGGCGGGCTGGAGCGGGGCTGGTTCTACGAACCGACCGTCCTGGCCGGGATCACCCCGGACATGCGCATCCACCGGGAGGAGACGTTCGGCCCGGTCGCCACGCTCTACCGGGCCGCGGACCTGGACGAGGCACTGGAGATCGCCAACGACACGTCGTTCGGCCTGAGCTCCAACGTATGGACCCGTGACGAGGCGGAGATGGACCGCTGTGTGCGCGACCTGGAGGCGGGCGGCGTCTTCTTCAACGGCATGACCGCCTCCCACCCCGCGCTGCCCTTCGGCGGCGTGAAGCGCTCCGGCTACGGGCGCGAGCTGGCCGGACACGGCATCCGCGAGTTCTGCAACGCCACCACCGTCTGGTACGGCCCGGGCCCGGACGCCCGCTAGGAGACGCAGATGACCGACGCCACCGCACCGCCCACCACCTCCGAGCTCTCCGCCACCGACATCGAGGACCTCGACGCGCACTGGCGCGCCGCCAACTACCTCGCCGTCGGCCAGATCTACCTGATGGCCAACCCCCTCCTGACCGAACCCCTGGCCCCGGAGCACATCAAGCCGCGCCTGCTGGGACACTGGGGCACCTCGCCCGGGCTGAACCTGGTCCACACCCATCTCAACCGGGTGATCAGGCAACGCGACCTGCGGGCCCTGTGCGTCTGGGGACCCGGCCACGGCGGCCCCGCCGTGCTCGCCAACTCCTGGCTCGAGGGCAGCTACTCCGAGACGTACCCCGACATCAGCCGGGACGCCGCCGGTATGGGGGCGCTGTTCAAGCAGTTCTCCTTCCCCGGCGGTGTGCCCAGCCACATCGCGCCCGAGACGCCGGGCTCCATCCACGAGGGCGGGGAGCTGGGCTACGCGCTCACCCACGCCTACGGCGCCGCCTTCGACCACCCCGACCTGCTCGTCGCCTGCGTGGTCGGTGACGGCGAGGCGGAGACGGGCCCGCTCGCCGCGTCCTGGCACTCCAACAAGTTCCTCGACCCCGTCCACGACGGTGCGGTCCTGCCCATCCTGCACCTCAACGGGTACAAGATCGCGAACCCCACCGTGCTGGCCCGGCTGCCCGAGGAGGAACTGGACTCCCTGCTCCGCGGCTACGGACACGATCCGATCCACGTCGAGGGAGACGACCCGGGGACCGTGCACCGCGCGCTTGCCGCCGCCATGGACCTCGCCCTCGACCGCATCGCCGGCCACCAACGGGCCGCCCGCACCGAGGGCGCGACCGAACGCCCGCGCTGGCCGATGATCGTCCTGCGCACCCCCAAGGGCTGGACCGGCCCGAAGGAGGTCGACGGACTGCCCGTCGAGGGCACCTGGCGCTCCCACCAGGTGCCGCTCTCCGGTGTCCGGGACAACCCGGGACATCTCCGCGAACTCGAGGAGTGGCTGCGCTCCTACCGCCCCGGGGAACTCTTCGACTCCTCGGGCCGGCCCACCGAACAGGTCCTGCGCTGGGTGCCCGAGGGCGCCTCCCGGCTCGGCGCGACCCCGTACGCCAACGGCGGCCTCCTGCTGCGCGACCTGCCCGTACCGCCGCTCACGGACCACGCCGTACGCGTCGACAAGCCCGGCACGGTCATGCACGAACCCACCCGCGTCCTCGGCGGCCTGCTCGAGGACGTGATGGCGGCGACCGCCGACCGCAGGGACTTCCGTGTCGTCGGCCCCGACGAGACGGCGTCCAACCGCCTCGACGCGCTGTACGGAGCCACCGGCAAGGCGTGGCAGGCCGAGACCCTCCCCACCGACGAACACCTCTCCCGCGACGGCCGGGTGATGGAGGTGCTCTCCGAGCACCTGTGCCAGGGCTGGCTGGAGGGGTACCTGCTGACCGGTCGGCACGGCCTGTTCTCCTCGTACGAGGCCTTCGCCCACATCGTCGACTCGATGGTCAACCAGCACATCAAGTGGCTGCGCACCTCGCGGAGGCTGGTCTGGCGCCGCCCCATCGCCTCCCTGAACTATCTGCTCACCTCCCACGTCTGGCGCCAGGACCACAACGGTTTCTCGCACCAGGACCCCGGCTTCGTGGACCACATCCTCAACAAGTCGCCCGAGGTGGTCCGGGTCTACCTGCCGCCGGACGCCAACACGCTTCTCGCCACGGCCGAGCACGTCCTCGCCAGCCGCGACTACGTCAACGTGGTCGTCGCGGGCAAGCAGCCGAGCTTCGACTGGCTCACCCTCGACCAGGCACGCGCGCACTGCGCGCGCGGAGTCGGGGCGTGGGAGTGGGCGGGTACCGAGGACGGCAGCCGCGAGCCCGACGTCGTCCTCGCGTGCGCCGGTGACGTACCGACCCTGGAGGCCCTCGCCGCGGCCGGTCTGCTGCGGCGCCACCTTCCGGAACTCGCCGTGCGGGTGGTCAACGTGGTGGACATGGCCCGGCTGCTGCCGCGCGAGGAGCACCCGCACGGGATGCCGGACGCGGAGTACGACGCCCTGTTCACCCGGGACAAGCCGGTGATCTTCGCCTACCACGGCTATCCGTGGCTGGTGCACCGGCTCGCGTACCGGCGGGCCGGCCACGCGCACCTGCATGTGCGGGGCTACAAGGAGGAGGGCACCACCACCACGCCGTTCGACATGGTGCTCCGCAACGACCTGGACCGCTACCGCCTCGTCATGGACGTCATCGACCGGGTGCCCGGCCTGGGCGTCCGGGCCGTGGGCGTGCGCCAGGCGATGGCGGACGTGCGCAGCCGCCACCACGACTGGATCCGTGAGCACGGCACCGACCTGCCCGAGGTGGCCGACTGGACCTGGGAGGGCTGACCCGCGGGCGGACACACCTCGGCCGGCTCGCTGTCGTGCGGGCCGGCCGAGGTGTGTCCGCCCGCCTCCGGGGCGGCGGGGATGCCGTCAGAAGCGCAGGACGGCGGCGAGGCGTCCGTGGTCGGTGAGGGAGTCGTCGGCGACGAACGCCACCTCACCGCCGTTGTCCAGGACCGTCTCGATGAGCTCGTCCACGATGTCCTCGCGGATCCCCTCGTCCCCGGGCCCGACGTCCGCCGGGTCCACCGCCTCCAGGTGCTCGTCGGTGACCCTGACCGTCCGCTGGAAGTGCTCCTCGACCGCGACCAGGGCGACGCGGCCCTCCCGGGCGGCCGCCCACACCTCGTCGAGGCCGCCCGCGAAGGACTTGGCACCGCGTGCGGTGTCGAGCCTGCCCAGGGCGGCGGCGACCCGCTGCTCGCGCCAGTCGTCCAGCGCGGGCGCCAGCTCCTTGGCCAGCTCGGTCGCGGTCGTCTCCGCCGTCGTCCCCTTCGCGACCTTGCAGGCGGCCGTCCTGGCGCACTCGCCTACGTCCTCGATCAGCGAGATCGCCTGCGGCAGACCGATCAGGAACAGCGGCCGGGAGTCCGCCGCCAGCACACCGCGCAGCTTCTCGTCGACCGTGCGGAAGAAGTTGCGCGTGTCCTCGTTGGCGTAGATGCTCGGCGCGTCGCCGCTCCGGGCCTGTCGCTCCGGGTCGAAGTTCTGGTGCGGAGGGCGCAGCGGGAAACCGTGGGCGTCCTCCCTGCGCAGCCCCTCGTTCGTGCCGGACCATAGCGTCGCGTGCTCGGCCGAGATGCTCAGCACCCAGAACAGCCGGGCCCCCGCCTTGGCCGCGACGAGGTTGCGCGTGAGGTAGGAGTCGCTGACGACGACGCGCTCGGGGGCGGTGCGCGGCAGCTGCCAGATCTGGTACTCGTCCGTGTCGGCCAGGACGACCAGGGACTCCAGTGCCCGGCGCGGGTCGACGTCGGCGGCCGCCCTCTCCAACTGCGCCCTCACCGCGTCCCGCGCCTCGCGGGACACCCGGGGGTCGGCGTCCAGCCGGTTCGCGGCCTCCGTCACCAGGTTGCGCAGCCGTACGGCGTCCTGGGTGTTGTCCGGCGCCCGGCGGTGGGTCGGCATCGTCAGGGACACGGCGGGGTAGGGCCTGGTCGCCCGTAGGTTCTGCAAGGTGCCGGCAGTCAGGGCGTCCGTATCCATCGTTCCCTCCCGGAGGGCTCGGGGTCCGCGGTACTGAGCCCGCTCCGGGGTGAGGAGCGGATGGCTCAACGAGTCAATTCATACCTTTCGATCCCCATAGGGGCGAATTATTCGGCTCGTTTCGGACGGGCCGCGCTCCCGCTGTCCGCCGGGCGGCCTCCGCGCGGCCGGGCCGGGCCCGCAGGGCGGCCGACCCGGTCGCGCGTGGGGGTCACCAGATGGCCTCGACCCATTCCGGGTGGTCGATGAACGGGTTCCGGTTGTGCTGGAACTGCTCGAATATGACGTCGTTGCGCTTCCGTTCGAAGCTGTCCGGCGGGTCCTCCTGGCTCCACTCCTTCAGGACGGACAGCCGGCCGATGTTCGGGGCCGATCCGTTGCTCACCTTGTCGTTGGGCTCCAGGTCGGCGAAGGCGTCGTCGCCCTCGTACCGCACGGCCATGTAGAGGATCATCCGCGCGACGTCGCCCTTGACGGCGTCGCGCGGTTCGAAGGAGTCGCCGTCGGTGTAGTTGCCCGGGGCGCCCGACACGGCGCTGCCGCCGTTGTCGAAGTCCTTGTTGCCTCGGACGGAGTTGACCTGGACGTCCTCCGGGCGCAGGTGGTGGATGTCGGTGCCCGGGCCGGTCGAGGTGCCGAAGTTCCCGTGCGACTTGGCCCAGACGTGCTCCCTGTTCCAGTCCCCGGTGTTGCCGCCGTTGTCGTTCTTCGACTGCGAGCGGCCGGTGTACAGCAGGATCACGTTGGAGGGGTTCGCCGGGTCCTCGTCGGTGGCCTTGAGGGCGTCCCAGACCTGTGCGTAGGTGAGCGTGGTCTGGTCGCTGATGATGGTGTGCAGCGAGCTCTTGAGGGCGGCGCCGGTCTTGCCGACGGCGTCCTGGTAGTAGGTGTCGTCCAGGGCGGTGGCGGCCGCGGGGGTCGCGACCGCGGGCGCGGTGCTGGCCGCGAGGCCGGTGAGCACCGCGATCGAGGTGGCGGTGGCCAGTAGTGGACGCGCGTAGAAACGGCGGCGGACGGACATGTGGTGTCCTCTCCCGGGAAAGGGGACCGCTCCGCCGCCACCGGGGGTGCGTGGGGGAGCGGTGCCGGATGGCAGGTCGATGTCTGGTCAGCCGGGAGCCTCGCACACGCACGGTGCCGCTGTGTGAACGTGGCGTATTCATCATGTGCAAGTCAAGTGACGCTCGACGGCGGGCCTACGGGCCTCAGATGCGGCGCCGCCGGTCGGGGGCGAGAATTGCCGCAAGGACGAGGAGGCGGTATGAGCGAAGAGTCCGAATCCCTATCCGCACCCGCGCCGGACGCGCGGGAGGCGACACCCGACCGTCTGCTGCACACCGGCGGCGACGGACCGCCCAGCGCCGAGGACCTGGTCCTCGCCTCCGGGCGCGACCTGACCCCGGAGAACGTCGAATGGGCCGAGCGCAGACTGGCCGAGGAGGGCCGGTCGGCCATCGACAAGCGGCTTCCTTGAGGAGAGCCGGGGCGGGGAGCGTGCGGAGCGCTCCCCGCCCCTCGGCTAGCCTGAACGCGATATGAACCGTTTGACGACGTCACAAGGCGTGTTCGAGCTCACCCGTTATCCCGAGGACCCTCGCGACCGGCTCCGTGCCTGGGACGCGGCCGACGAGTACCTGCTGCGGCGGCTGGAGGGCCCCGAGGACGGCGAGCCGGCTCCGGAGGCCGGCGGGACGGTCGTCGTGGTCGGTGACCGGTGGGGCGCCCTCGCCACCGCGCTGGCCGGGTACCGGCCGATACAGATCACCGACTCGTACCTCGCCCAGCAGGCCACGCGGGACAACCTCGCCCGCAACGGAGCCGACCCGGACGCGGTACGGATGCTGTCGGCGCGCGACACCCCTCCGGAGCGGATCGACACCCTGCTCCTGCGGGTGCCCAAGAGCCTCGCGTTCCTGGAGGACCAGCTGCACCGGCTCGCTCCCGCGGTGCACGCCGGGACCGTCGTGATCGGCACCGGCATGGTGAAGGAGATCCACACCTCCACCCTCCAGCTCTTCGAGCGGATCCTCGGCCCCACCCGCACCTCGCTCGCGGTGAAGAAGGCCCGGCTCATCCACTGCACGCCTGATCCCGGACTGCCCATGGCCCCCAGCCCCTGGCCGTACCGCTACGAGCTGCCCGAGGACATCGGTGTGATGTCCGGCCGGACGGTCACGAACCACGCCGGGATCTTCTGCGCGGACCGTCTCGACATCGGCACCCGCTTCTTCCTGAAGCACCTGCCCCGGAGGTCGGGCCCCGACCGCGTCGTCGACCTCGGCTGCGGCAACGGTGTGGTGGGCACGGCCGCCGCACTGGCCGCCCCCGAGTCCTGTGTCACCTTCATCGACGAGTCGTACCAGGCGGTCGCCTCCGCCGAGGAGACCTTCCGGGCCAACGCGCCGGCCGGTGCCGAGGCCCGTTTCGTCGTCGGCGACGCGATGGCGGACGTACCCGAGCAGAGCGTCGACCTCGTCCTCAGCAATCCGCCCTTCCACTCGCACCAGGCGGTCACCGACGCCACCGCCCGGACCATGTTCCGCGGTGCCCGCGCCGCGCTGCGCCCCGGCGGGGAACTCTGGGTTGTGGGCAACCGGCACCTCGGCCACCACACCCAGCTGCGAAGGATCTTCGGCAACTGCACCACTGTGGCCGGCGACCCGAAGTTCGTGGTCCTGCGGGCCGTCCGGCGCTGAGCGGGCTCAGGACAGGTCGTCACGTCCCAGCCAGGACGGCACCTGCGGCACGTCCGCGTCCCAGACGGGCGGCGGGCCGGGATCCGGCTCGGGGGCGCGGCGGGGCGGTTTCCGTTCCGTGGTGCGCCGCCTCGGCTTCCGGGCCGGCTGAGGGGGCTCGGGCGGGGGCTCGGGCGAAGCGGCGGCCGGGGGCTCGGGCGGATGGCTGTCGTACAGCTGTTCGGCGACGCGGAAGCGGCAGTGGAACGTCCTCCAGAAGCCCTTGACGACCAGCAGGAATCCTTCCGCCTCCTGGTAGAGCTCCCGCCGCTCCGGATTGGCGGGGTGGTGCGGCTCGAACCGCTCGGCCCGTGCCCGGAGCACGTCGAGCGCCTCCTGACGGGTCCCGTCCACGTGGCCCAGCACTTCGACGGACCAGATCTGCCCCTTGCCGTACCCCATGTTCTGTTCGACGATCAGCCCCCATCTGGCCACGCCCGTCCACCCCTCCCGTTCCGCGCCCGGCTGCCGTCTGCATCTGTCGGGGCGCGGAGCGCCATACTAGGATCGCCCGTCCGACGCGTACGACCGCGCCCCCGGCACGACGCGCCCCGCGAGGCCTCCCCGTCGCCACCGCCGAGCGGAAGGTACGAGCCGATGAGTGAAGCCGACCCGGGACTGTTCGGGCCCCGGTCCGTGACCTGGCAGATGCATGCCGACCCCATGATGTGGGTCGCCGGGGTGCGCGCCCTCTACCTCCAGGCACTGCACCCCCGCGCCGTCCGCGGGGTGATGGAGAACTCCGACTTCCGCAAGGACGCCTGGGGGCGTCTGATGCGTACGGCCGACTTCGTCGGCACCGTCACCTACGCCCGCACCGGGGACGCCGAGAGGTACGGCGCACGGGTCCGCAAGATCCACCGTCTGCTGAAAGCCACCGACCCCCGCACCGGCGCGACCTACGGCATCGACGAACCGGCCCTGCTCCTCTGGGTGCACTGCGCCGAGGCCGACTCCTACCTCCAGGTGCAACGCCGCTCCGGCTTCCCGCTCACCGACGCCCAGGCCGACCGCTACGTCGACGAGCAGCGCGAGGCGGCCCGCCTGGTCGGCCTCGAGCCCTCGGGGGTGCCCGCCACCACGGCGGCGCTGGAGGCATACTTCGCCCGGGTCCGCCCCGAGCTCGCCGCCGGACCGGACGCCCGGGACGTCGACGACTTCCTGCGCGAGCCGCCGGTCCCCTTCCCGCTGATCCCGGCGCGCGCGCTGCTGTGGCGGCGCGTGGCGGCACTCGCCTACGACGCGCTGCCCGCGTACGCCCACGAGCTGTACGGCAGGCCCGCGCCGCCCCCGGCCGCCGTCGACCGGCGCCTGCGGGCCGCCGGTACCGCCCTGCGACGCATACCCGCACGTCTGAGGCGGCGTCTGCCGCCGGGACACGTCGCCGAGGCGATGGCGCGACTCGGCCCCGGAAGCCGCCCCTCCCCGTACAAACTCCGCAGACAGGCCGCCATACTGGACGGGCCGGGGAGGGCGCAGCGGTAGGCGACACGACGGGGGCGACTGCGGGAGATGGCGGAGACCAGGCTGCTCCAGAGCCGGTACCGGCTGCTCGATCTGATCGGACGCGGCGGCATGGGCGAGGTGTGGCGTGCCCGTGACGAGTCCCTGGGCCGGCAGGTCGCCGTCAAATGCCTCAAACCGATGGGCCCTGAGCAGGACCGGTCCTTCACCCGTGTCCTGCGCGAACGCTTCCGCCGCGAGGCGCGGGTGGCGGCCTCCCTGCAACACCGGGGCGTCACCGTCGTGCACGACTTCGGCGAGTCGGAGGGAGTCCTCTACCTCGTCATGGAACTGCTGGAAGGGCGCAATCTCAGTCAGCTCCTAGAGGACAACCGGCAGCATCCGCTGCCGGTGCCCGACGTCGTCGACATCGCGGAACAGGTCGCCGACGCCCTCGGCTACACCCACCAGCAGGGCATCGTGCACCGGGACCTCAAGCCCGCCAACATCATGCGGCTGCCCGACGGCACGGTGAAGATCTGCGACTTCGGCATAGCCCGGCTCGGGCACGACATCGGATTCACCTCGCGTCTCACCGGCACCGGCATCGCCATGGGTACCCCGCACTACATGTCGCCCGAGCAGATCAGCGGAGAGGACGTCGACCACCGCAGCGACCTGTACTCCCTGGGCTGCGTGCTGTACGAGATCGCCACCGGCGTCCCCCCGTTCGACCAGGAGGACGCCTGGGCGGTCCTCGTAGGACACCGCGACACGCAGCCCGAGCCCCTGCGTACCCACCGGGCCGACCTGCCGGGGTTCTTCGACCGGGTCGTGCTGGACCTCCTCGCCAAGACCCCCGACGGCCGGCCCGCCGACGCCGGCGACCTGCGGCAGCGCATCGCCGTCGGCCGGACCGGCGGGCAGACCCAGGTGCCGGCCACCGGAGGTGTCCTGCTCGCCCCGCCCGTCCCCGTCACACACCCCGCCCCGCACGAGCCCCCACTGCCCCCCTGGACCCGGAACATGACCACAGGGCACAAGGCCGTCGGTGCCGCACCCCCGGGGACCGCGCCGGTCGACCACTCGGCGGGCCTCACCGGGACGTGGACGACCGGGACACGGACACGGGCCCTGTCCGGAGTGTTCCCGCCCGCGGGCACCGTGCGCGCCACCCCGTCGCCCGAACTGCTCGCCACCCTGGCCAGCCGGCACAGCGCCGGCCTCGACCTCGCCCGTCTGGGCCACTGGGCGGAGGCCGGTGAGGTCCACCGGTCGGTCGCCGCGACGCGCGAGCACGCGCTCGGACCCGACCATCCCGACACCCTCGCCAGCCGTTACGAGATCGGGTTCACCCTCAGCCGTATGGGACAAGCCGCCCAAGCCCTGCGCGAGTTCGGCACGGTGGCCGACGGCCGCGAACGCGTCCTGGGCGCCGACCACCCGGAGACGCTCGCGGCACGGCAGGAGACGGCGTACGTCCTGGGACAGCTCGGCCGGCACTTCGAGGCCCACCAGGTCTACGCCGCGGTGCTCGCCTCCCGGGAACGCACCATGGGCCCGGACCACCCGGACACCCTGCGCTGCCGCCACAACCTGGCCTTCAACCTGGGCAGGCTGGGCCGCCTGGAGGACGCGTACCGGATGGCCCGCGAGGTGGTCGGGGTCCGCAGCCGACTGCTCGGCGCGGCACACCCCGACACGCTGGTCACCCTCTACGAGGTGGCGTACACCCTCGGCCAGCTGGACCGGTGGGGGGAGGCGCTGGAGACCTACCGTGACGTCGCCCGGGCCCGGGCCGCCGCGCTCGGGGCCGACCACCCGGACACCCTCGCCGCCCGCTACGAGATCGGCATCAGCCTCGGGCGGCTGGGCCGCAGCGCCGAGGCGCTGGAGCTGTACCGCGTGCTGGTCGAGGACCGATCCCGCGTCAGCGGACCGGAGGACCCCGAGACCCTGCGTGCCCGGCACGGCCTCGGAGTCAACCTGGGACGGATGGCACGCTGGGAGGAGGCGCTGGACGAGGCCCGCGACGTGTGCGCCGTCCGCGAACGCGTCCTGGGCCCCGACCACCCCGACACGCTCGTCAGCAGACGCGAGATCGCCGTCGGCCTCGGCTGGCTGGGCCGATGGGCCGAGGCCCTCACCGACTACCGCGAGGTCGCCGACGCCCGCGAACGCCTCCTGGGCGCCGAGCACCCCGACACCCTCGCCGGCCGCAACGACGAGGCGCACTGTCTGGAACAGCTCGGCCGCGACACGGAGGCGGTGGAGCTGTACCGGCAGGTCGCGGCCGTGCGCCGACAGCACGGCACGACACCGTGAGCCGCCGTCCCCTTCCTGGGCCGCCCGGCCTCTGGCCGGGTGCGAGCGAGGCGTGTTACGAAGGGACATGTCCGCAGACGAGACCCACACCCCCGGCCCGCCCGCGTACGGCCGCTACGACGCGGTGATCGTCGGCGGCGGCCACAACGGCTTGGTCGCCGCCGCCTACCTGGCCCGCGCCGGGCAGTCCGTCCTCGTCCTGGAGCGCCTCGCCGGTACCGGCGGCGCGGCCGTCTCCGCCCAGGCGTTCGACGGGGTGGACGCCCGGCTCTCGCGCTACTCCTACCTCGTCTCGCTGCTGCCGCAGAAGATCGTCGACGACCTGGGTCTCGACTTCGCGGTGCGCAAACGCTCCGTCTCGTCGTACACCCCGGCCGTACGCGGCGGGAGGCACACGGGACTGCTCGTCGGCGGGGAGGGCACCCGGGACTCCTTCGCCGCCCTCACCGGCGACGACCGGGAGTACGAGGCCTGGCAGCGGTTCTACGGGATGACCCGGCGGGTCGCCGAGCGGGTCTTCCCGACGCTCACCGAGCCACTGCCGGACCGTGACGCCCTGCGGGCCCGAGTCGACGACCGGGACGCCTGGCGCGCGTTGTTCGAGGAGCCGATCGGTGCCGTCGTCGAGCGGAACTTCAGGGACGACCTGGTCCGCGGAGTCGTCCTCACCGACGCGCTGATCGGCACCTTCGCCGACGCCCACGATCCGTCCCTGGTCCAGAACCGCTGCTTCCTGTACCACGTGATCGGCGGCTCCACCGGGGACTGGGACGTCCCGGTCGGAGGCATGGGCGCGCTCACCGACGCCCTGGCCGGTGCGGCACGGGCGGCGGGGGCCGAGATCAGGGTCCTGCACGAGGTCACCCGCATCGAGACCGACGGCACCCGCGCCGAGGTCACCGTCCGCTCGGCGGACGGTGAACAGGTCGTCGCCGCCCGCAGGGTCCTCGTCAACGCCTCGCCGCAGACGCTGGCCGCGCTTCTGGGCGAAGCACCGCCCGCGCCGGCCGCCGAAGGCGCGCAGCTGAAGGTGAACATGCTGCTCACGCGGTTGCCCCAGCTGCGCGACCGGTCCGTCGACCCGCGGCAGGCGTTCGCCGGGACGCTCCACGTGGCCGAGGGATACGGGCAGTTGGCCGACGCCTACCGGGAGGCGGCGGCCGGACGGCTGCCCGCCGCTCCACCGTCCGAGATCTACTGCCATTCGCTGACCGACCCCTCGATCCTCGGCCCCGGACTCGCGGCCCGCGGGTACCACACCCTCACCCTCTTCGGCCTGCACACCCCCGCACGGCTCTTCGCCGCGGACAACAGGACGGCCCGGGCGGCCCTGCTGGACGCGACGCTCGCGCAGCTCGACGCCCATCTGGAGGAGCCGCTCGCCGAGTGCCTGGCCTTCGACGGGGACGGCCGGCCGTGCATCGAGGCGAAGTCCCCGCTCGACCTGGAACGGGACCTGGGCCTGCCCGGCGGCCACATCTTCCACGGAGACCTCTCCTTTCCGTACGCCACCGGGGCGGGCGGCCGGTGGGGCGTGGAGACCGCGCACGCCAACGTCCTGCTGTGCGGTGCGGGCGCCGCCCGCGGGGGCGGGGTCAGCGGGGTGCCCGGGCACAACGCGGCCATGGCGGCGCTGGGCCGCTGAACGGACGGCCACCTGGGGCCGGGTACGGCTTTCCCTCCAGCTCAACTTCAGGGTGAGGGTCGGGCCGTGGGCGGGGTGCCGACGCGGACCGCCCCGCCCGGCCTGCGGAACCGGGCGGGGCTGACATCGGGACGGGCGGGGCGGCTGCGGGTCCCACCGCGCCCGTCCCGGCGAAGGGCGCCTCGTGCTCAGGAGGCGGTGCAGGCGCCGACGGCGGGCGCCGAGGTGTTGCCGTTCGTCATGACGGTGAACCCGAAGCTCGTCGAGGCACCGGCCGCCAGGGTCCCGTTGTAGGTGGGCTTCACCGTCATCACGGTGTTGCCGGCGTTCCACGTGGGGGCGCCGTTCCAGAGGGCGGAGACCTGCTGGGACGAGGGCACGGTCACCGGCACCGACCAGGTGGTGATGCCGGAGGAGCCTGCCTTGACCGTCACCTCACCGTTGTACCCGCCGTTCCACGTGGCGGTCTGCGTGTACGTCGCCGTGCAGCTGCCGGTGTTCCCGCCGCCGTTGTCGCCGCCGCCGTCGTCACCGCCACCGTCGGGGGTGCCGCCGAGCGCGGCGAGCACCGCGTCGTACGCCGGCTTCTTGTTGTAGTCGCCGTCGAAGAGCAGCGGCGTGCCGCTGCTGCGCCAGGAGTACTTGTCGGTGACACCCCAGACGGTGAGGCCGGTGCAGCGGGTCACGGCCAGGCACGCGTTCACGACGCTCGTGTAGTTCGCGGCCTGGGCCGAGCCGGAACCCTCGATGTCCAGTTCGGTGATCTGGACGTCGAGACCGAGGTCGGCGAAGCGCTGGAGATTGGCCCGGTAGTCGGAGGGCACGGGGGAGTTGCTGTTGAAGTGGGACTGGAAGCCCACGCAGTCGATCGGCACACCGCGCTGCTTGAAGTCCTTCGCCATGGCGTAGACCGCGTCGCTCTTCGCGTTCCGGCCGTCGGTGTTGTAGTCGTTGTAACAGAGCTTCGCGGTCGGATCGACCGTACGGGCGGTGCGGAACGCCTCCTCGATGAAGCCGTCACCCAGCTTGTCCTGGAAGGGAGAGCTGCGCCGGGCACCGCTGTTGCCGTCCTGGAAGGCCTCGTTCACCACGTCCCAGGAATGGATCTTGCCCTTGTAGTGCGTCATCACCTGGGTGATGTGGTTGTTCATCGCCGCGCGGAGGTCGGTGGCGCCCAGGCCGCCGACCCAGCCCGGCAGCTGCGAGTGCCACACCAGGGTGTGCCCGCGCACCTTCATTCCCTTGCTCTGGGCGTGACTGACGATCTGGTCGGCGGCCGTGAAGGTGAAGGAGTTGCGGCTGCCCTCGACCGCGTCCCACTTCATCTCGTTCTCCGGGGTGACCGAGTCGAACTGGGCGTCCAGCGTGGACGCGTACGGTGCCTCGCCGAGGTGGTTCGCCGCGACCGCGGTGCCGAAGTACCGGCCCTTCGCCGCCGCCGCGTCACCCAGGGTGCCTGCTGCCTCGGCCGTGCCGGCGAGCGAGACGACGCCGGCGGCGGCGAGCACGCCCGCCGTCAGGACGGAGAGTGCCCGTCTGGCACGGGCGGGGATTTTCTTGGCCATCACGTTGTCCAGCCTCTTCTTCCGGTTGCCGGGCGGAGGGAACGGAGCGGTGCGCCCGGGCAGGGGGATGCGGACCGTTCGAGGTGCTGTACAGCCGCCCGCCGGGGCGATCCGCGCAGAGCGCCTCGGCGGGAGGACGAGAGGTGAAACAGGGGAGCGAGGGAGAGTATGCGCCTGGGGCGTGTTCACGTCAACGCTGCATTTCCGAAATATTTCCGAGCTGATAACCGCTCGGCTGTCGGCAGTTGATGCTCCCACCTGCACGGACGGCTCTGTCCCGGTGCGGGGAGGGCGGTTGGCGGCCGGAGGGGGAGTCTCGGTGGTCGGGCGCCGCGAAAGCTGGTCAGCGTTCCGGGCGAAAGTTTCGGAAGGGCGGAAGGGATGCGTTCCGACCTGCCCGCCGGTGGGGCCGACAGCGGCGGCCACCGGACACGGAGGGCGCGGACCGCCCCTCCCCGGGACGGGCCGCGCCCATGACCGTACGGTCCGTGTGTGGTCAGTCGTCGAGGAGGGAGAAGCCGAGCAGGACACCCGCCGACACGGTCACCTTTCCCGGCGTCAGGTCGCCCTCGCCGCCCCCGCCCTGGGAGCTGTGGCCGCGGTAGCCCTGCGTCTGCCCGGCGTCCACGTCGGTGATGTGGACGACCGGTCCGAGCCGTGCCCCGGCTGCCTCGGCGTACAGCACGGCCTTCTCGCGTGCCGCGGCCACCGCTCCGGCCCGGGCCCGTGCGCGCAGTTCCTCCTTGCGGCGCACGTCGAACTCCACGCCCGCGACCTGGTTGGCCCCCGCGTCGACCAGGTCGATGAGCACGGTCTCCAGGACGTCCAGCTCCCGCAGCTCGACGACGAACGAGGCGGTGCATTCGTAGCCGAGGAACCGGCGGGAATCGCCGTAGCTCCACCTCGACTCCAGGTTCAGGCGGGACGTCGACACGGCCGCCTCGGGCACCCCGTGTCCCCGCAGCACCTCCCGGACACGGTCGACGCCGCGGCGGGTGGCGGCGAACGCCTCGGCCGGCGTGTCCTCGGTCTGCTCGATCGCCACGCGCAGGCGGGCCAGGTCCGGCACGGCGTCCTCACTCGCCGTGCCGGACACCGATACGCCCCACGGGGTCCCTATGTGCTGGTCAGTGTTCATGGCGGCCATCCAAGCAGCCGGTGCCCGCCCGGTCACCGGTTCGAGCCCGGTTCAGTCGGCGGACACGGCCCATCCGGAGACCTTGACGCGGCGCGCGTCCGCGGGCCTCTCACCGTCGAAGAGGGTGCGTCCACCGTCCTCGACCCGGACCGCGTCCACGTACACGCCGCGTCCGACGTACAGCTGGTCGGTCGTGCAGCGCCAGCGCAGCCGCACCTCGGTGCCGCGCCAGGCGGCCAGGTCCGCCTCCAGCCGGTGCCAGACGCGGCCCGACCAGCCGGACACCGAGCCCTCCGGATGCGGACGAGGCGTGCCGGGAGCCCCGCCGTTGCCCGTCGCCCGGGTGGTGAACGGCACCGGCCGCCAGGTGGCCCCGCCGTCGCCGGACGCCTCCAGGAACAGGAAGTCCGACGCCGGTTCCGTGTCCCACCACAGCGCGCAGCTCAGCACCGCACGGGAGGAGGCGGGGCGCAGCGCGGGCAGCGCCAGCGTGGTGGTGGCCGCGCTCTCCATGCCGGAGAACCACGCGACGCCGCCGTGGGCGGGCTGGACGGGCACCGCACGCGCCATCCGGTTGGCGGTGGCGACCCGCGGCGCGCTGCCGGAGCGCCAGGTGCGCACCGGGTGCACCGAGTTGCCCAGGACGATCAGGAACGAGTCCGTCGACGGATCCAGGACGAGGCTGGTGCCGGTGAAACCGGTGTGTCCCGCAGTACGGGGCGTGGCCATGGCACCCATGTACCAGTGCTGGTAGAGCTCGAAGCCCAGCCCGTGGGCGTCGCCGGGGAAAGCGGTGTTGAAGTCGGTGAACAGCAGCTCCACCGACTCTTCGGACAGGATCCGTGAGCGGCCGTAGACGCCGCCGTTGAGCAGTGTGCGGGCCAGCACGGCGAGGTCCCAGGCGCAGGAGAAGACGCCCGCGTGGCCCGCCACCCCGTCGAGGCTGTACGCGTTCTCGTCGTGCACCTCGCCCCAGACCAGACCGCGCTCCAGGCCCGACCACGGCAGTCGCGCGTCCTCGGTCGCGGCGATCTTCGGCTTCCACGAGGCGGGTGGGTTGTAGCGGGTGCGGCGCATCCCCAGCGGAGCGGTGATCTCCTCGCGGAGCAGTACGTCCTGGGTGCGGCCGGTGATCTTCTCCAGAACCAGCTGGAGCGAGATGAGGTTGAGGTCGGAGTAGAGGTACACCGTGCCGGGAGCGGACGCCGGGACCTCGTTCCACAGCAGCCGGAGCTTGCCCTCCCGGGTCGGCTCGCCGTACAGCGGGATCCATGACCGGAAACCCGAGGTGTGGGTCAGCAGCTGACGGACGGTGATGTCCTGCTTGCCACCGCCCGCGAAGTCCGGGAGGTACGAGGCGACCGTGGCCTCCAGCTCCAGCCGGCCCCGCTCGATCTGCTGCACGGCGAGGATCGAGGTGAAGAGCTTCGACACCGACGCCAGGTCGAAGACCGTGTCCCGGGCCATGGGAATCTGCCGGTCGGCGGGGAACTCCACTCCGGTGTCGGTCTTCTCGTCGTACGCCGCGTAGCGCACCGCCTTGCCGATCGGCCGGTGCAGGGCGACGGTGCCGCCGCGCCCGGCCAGCAGGACCGCACCGGCGTACCACGGGTGCTCGGGGGAGCCGGTCAGATACTTCTCCGCGTCGGTCACGAGCAGGTCGAGCTGCTCCTGGAGGAGGCCGGCCCGCGCGGCCGGACCCCGGCTCAGTGTGGGTCTGTGCGGCCCTGATCCCATGCCCGTCCCGGTGGCCGATGGTGTGCCGGCGGATCCGCCTCCCCGCTCCGCCCCCTCCGCGGACCCGGCCACCCGCGCGAAGGGGACCGGCGCGAGCGCGAGCGCTCCGCCCAGCGCCAGTATCCCGCCGCCCAGCCTCCGGCGGCTCATTCCCCCGCCCGACACGTACCCGGTCATCCGGAACCCCTTCCCCTCGTGGCGTCGGCGCGACACCGGCGCGAAAGTAACTTTCGAAACCCGGTCCGAGTGTGAAACTTCCTGCCGAGGCAGAGATTACTGTCGGCCCCGCCGTCCCGTACGCCCTTGGCCGGACAAAGAACCTGACGGGTAATCAGCTGCGGTGCCGGACCGTGGCCGGGTCTGGTTCGCGACCGCGAACCCGACCCCCGGCGAGATTCACCGCCCCCGCGCCATGTCCACCGGGCGATCCCCGGCGCCCTCTGGCAGCCTGTGGGCCATGAACGCGAGCGCGACGGCACGGGCCCTGGCCGACCGGTGGACCGTCGCGGTGCCGGTGATCGCGGCACTGGTCCTCGCGCTGAGCTGGGGACGCGACCTGGGCCCGGTCGCCGTCGCCCTGATCGCGCTCTGCCTCGCGGGCTCCGTACTCGCCGCCGTCCACCACGCCGAGGTCGTCGCCCACCGGGTCGGTGACCCTTACGGCTCCCTGATCCTCGCCGTCGCCGTGACCGTCATCGAGGTGGCCCTGATCGTCACCCTCATGATCGACGGAGGTCCGAAGGCGTCGTCCCTGGCCCGCGACACGGTCTTCGCGGCCGTCATGATCACCTGCAACGGCATCGTGGGCATCTGCCTCCTGGTCGGGGCCGTACGCAGCCGGGTCGCCGTCTTCAACGCGGAGGGGACCGGCGCGGCGCTGGCGACGGTGGCGACCCTCGCCACCCTCAGTCTCGTGCTGCCGACCTTCACCATCGGAAAGCGGGGCCCGGAGTTCTCCCCGGCGCAGCTCGGCTTCGCAGCCGTCGCCTCCCTGCTGCTGTACGGACTGTTCGTCGCCGTGCAGACCGTCCGGCACCGCGAGTACTTCCTGCCGCTCACCCAGGACGGCCGGCTCCGCCCGGACGACGACCCGAGCGCCCTGCCCGGCCGCAGGGAGACCACGCTCAGCCTGATCATGCTGCTGGTGGCACTCGTCGCGGTCGTCGGCAACGCCAAGTCGGTCTCGCCGGCCGTCGAATCGGGCGTCGACGCCGTCGGCATGCCGCAGGCGGTGGTCGGCGTCGTCATCGCACTCCTGGTCCTGCTGCCGGAGACGCTCGCCGCCGTACGGGCCGCACGGCGCGAACGGGTGCAGACCAGTCTCAACCTGGCCCTCGGCTCGGCGATGGCCAGCATCGGCCTCACCATCCCCACCATCGCGCTCGCCTCCATCTGGCTGGACGGACCGCTGCACCTCGGGCTGGGCGCCACGCACATGGTGCTGCTGGTGCTTACCGTCGTGGTGGGCGCCCTGACCGTCGTACCCGGCCGTGCGACCCTGCTCCAGGGCGGCGTGCATCTGGCGATCTTCGCCGCTTTCGTCTTCCTGGCGATCAGCCCCTGACCCCTCCGGCACATCGCCGTGTCCGCACACCGCGCCCGTGCGCCGCGCGGGTCCGTCCGGCCCCTTGACCCCTGACGCCCGGCCACCCAGGATCACGCCATGAACGGTGTACGCAGCAGCACGGTCGACGGTGTAGTGGCACGCAGCGCACGGCGCACCCCCGGGCGCACCGCCGTGCGGTACGCCGACCGGACCTGGACCTACCAGGCCCTGGACACGGCGGTCGGTACGGCGGCCGCCGTACTCACCGCCGAACACGGCCTGCGCCCGGGCGACCGGGTCGCCTCCTACGCCCACAACTCCGACGTCTACCTGATCGCCTATCTCGCCTGCGCCCGCGCCGGACTGATCCACGTGCCGGTCAACCAGAACCTCACGGGCGAGGACCTCGCGTACATCCTCGGCCAGTCGGGGAGCTCCCTGGTCCTCACCGACCCCGACCTGGCCCCGCGCATCCCCTCGGCGTACGCCGTGCGCGCGCTGCGCGACGCCCCCGACTCGCTCCTCGGCGCACTCGACACCCCCCGCCCCTTCCTGACCGGACACGCCCCGGGCGCCGACGACCTCGTACAGCTGCTGTACACGTCCGGCACCACCGCACAGCCCAAGGGCGCGATGATGACGCACGGAGCACTGGTCCACGAGTACGTCAGCGCCGTCACCGCGCTCGACCTGCGCGCCACCGACCGGCCCGTCCACTCGCTGCCGCTGTACCACTCCGCGCAGATGCACGTCTTCCTCCTGCCCTATCTCGCGGTGGGAGCCGAGAACACCATCCTGGACGCCCCCGACGCGGGCCGGATCCTCGACCTCGTCGAGGCCGGAGAGGCGGACAGCCTCTTCGCCCCGCCGACCGTCTGGATCGGCCTCGCCAACCACCCGGACTTCGCCACCCGTGAGCTCGGCGCCCTCCGCAAGGCGTACTACGGGGCGTCGATCATGCCGGTGCCGGTACTGGAACGCCTGCGTGCCCGACTGCCGGAGCTGGCGTTCTACAACTGCTTCGGACAGAGCGAGATCGGGCCGCTCGCCATGGTCCTGGGCCCTGCCGAGCACGACGGCCGCATGGACTCCTGCGGCCGCCCGGTGCTCTTCGTCGAGGCCGAGGTCGTCGACGAGGAGGGCGCCAGGGTGCCCGACGGGACGGTCGGCGAGGTGGTCTACCGCTCGCCCCAGCTGTGCCAGGGCTACTGGGACAAACCCGACGAGAGCGCGGAGGCGTTCCGCGACGGCTGGTTCCACTCCGGCGACCTCGCGGTACGCGACGGCGACGGCTACTTCACCGTGGTCGACCGGGTGAAGGACGTCATCAACTCCGGCGGTGTCCTCGTCGCCTCCCGCCAGGTGGAGGACGCCCTGTACACCCACCCGGCGGTGGCCGAGACCGCGGTGGTGGGGCTGCCCGACGCACGCTGGATCGAGGCGGTCACCGCGATCGTCGTCCTCCGGGCGGCGGTCACGGAGCAGGAACTGATCGAGCACGCGCGTGAGCAGCTGGCCCACTTCAAGGCACCCAAGAAGGTCCTGTTCGTCGACGAGCTCCCGCGCAACGCCAGCGGCAAGATCCTCAAGCGGGAGCTACGGAACCGCTTCTCCACGGCACCGGCCTGACCGGCCGGGCGGGGGAGCGCCCCGCGCACATGGCTCCCGGGGCGCCCACCCGGGCGCACGGTCCTCACCCGAACGGGCGGCGGTGCGCCCCGAGCGTCGGTAGGCCTCATCCCGCACCCCTCGCGTCCACGATCCGCTTGATCTTCCCGACCGACCTCTCCAACGCCTCCGGATCCACGATCTCCACCTCCACACTCACCCCGACCCCGTCCTTCACCGCGGCGGCGATCGACCGCGCGGCCACCGCACGCTCGTCGGCCGTCGCGTCCGCACGAGCCTCCGCCCGCACGGTCAGCGCGTCCAGACGGCCCTGCCGGGTCAACCGCAACTGGAAGTGCGGAGCCACCCCGGGCGTGCGCAGCACGATCTCCTCTATCTGAGTGGGGAAGAGGTTCACCCCCCGGAGTATCACCATGTCGTCACTGCGCCCGGTGACCTTCTCCATACGCCGGAAGGCGCGCGCCGTCCCCGGCAGCAGCCGCGTCAGATCACGCGTCCGGTAGCGGATCACGGGCATGGCCTCCTTGGTGAGCGAGGTGAACACCAACTCGCCCTCCTCCCCGTCCGGCAGCACCTCCCCGGTGAACGGATCGACGACCTCGGGATAGAAGTGGTCCTCCCAGACGTGCAGACCGTCCTTCGTCTCGACGCACTCCTGCGCCACACCCGGGCCCATCACCTCGGACAGCCCGTAGATGTCGACGGCGTCGATCGCGAACCGCTCCTCGATCTCCTCCCGCATCCCCTCGGTCCACGGCTCGGCCCCGAAGATCCCCGTCCTCAGCGACGTCGAACGGGGATCGACCCCCTGACGCTCGAACTCGTCCAGCAGGGTCAGCATGTACGAGGGCGTGATCATGATGATCTCGGGCCGGAAGTCCTGGATCAGCTGCACCTGACGGGACGTCATCCCCCCGGACGCGGGGATCACGGTGCAGCCGAGCCGCTCCGCGCCGTAATGGGCCCCGAGGCCGCCGGTGAACAGCCCGTACCCGTAGGCCACATGGATCTTCTGGCCCGGCCGCCCCCCGGCCGCCCTGATCGACCGGGCGACCACATCGGCCCAGATGTCCAGGTCCCGCTCGGTGTACCCCACCACCGTGGGCCGCCCGGTGGTGCCGCTGGACGCGTGGATCCGCCGGATCCTCTCCTCCGGGACCGCGAACATCCCGAACGGGTAGTTGTCCCGCAGATCCGCCTTGACGGTGAACGGGAAACGGGCGAGATCGGCCAGGGAACGGCAGTCCTCGGGCCGCACCCCGGCCTCGTCGAACGCCTTCCGGTAGAAACCGACGTGGTCGTACGCGTGCCGCAGCGTGGCTCTCAGCCGCTCCAGCTGCAGCGCCTCCAACTCCTCGCGACCGAGCCGCTCGGCGTCGTGCAGCAGCGGCGTCATGCGGATGCTCCTCTCCCCGAAAACGGACGACCGATCATTCGGTCGATCTTCCTGAGAGCAGTAATTCAGGACGAGAGTCTTCCTGGCAAGGGGGAGGGCGGCACCTGTGGAAAACTTCGCGTGCCTCTCCCCTTCGCTGTGCGCGTACGCCGCCGACGGCCGGACCGCCTGTTTGGACAGCGGTCATGCCGACCCTCAGCGCGTACGACGGATACGAACTCGCCTACCACCTCGTGTGGGAGGGCGAGCCGCTGATCTGTCTGCCCGGTGGCCCCATGCGGGCGTCCGCCTACCTGGGCGCCCGCGGAGATCTCTCCCGCGTGCGCCGACTGGTCCTGCTCGACCTGCGCGGCACCGGCGGATCCGCGGTCCCCGGCGTAGGTCCTGGTCGGTGACGGGGAGCCCGACCGCGCGTGTCCCCGGGGGTGACGAGTGTGAGGGAGCGCAGCCGCTGAGGGTGGGCCGCCGCGTAGAGCGCCGCCGAGTTCCCTGCGGTGGAGTGGCCCAGCAGGTCGATCCGTTCGAAGCCGAGGTGGGTGCGGAGCGCCTCGATGTCGTCGACGAGCCGGTCGCACCGGTAGGACGAGGGGTCCGACACCGTTACGGCACACGCCCACGAACCCTGGTACCCCGACGCCTGAGCCGCACCGGAAGAACTCCTCGCCGGGCGGGCCACGGCCGGGGCCCGGCCTGAACGCCGCTGTCCTACGGCCGCTGGGACGCGAAGGCCCAGGCGCACGCCGCCACACAACCCGCCGAAGACGCCGCCGCTCTCTTCCACCCGGGTGAAGGCTTCGATCCAGCCCCCCACCGTCGCCGCCCTGAGGAATGTGACGGCACCGGTGCTCGTCGTCGGAGGGCCCGCAGCCACGTCGACCAGCGGCAACTGGCCTGGCTCGCGGAGCAGACAGGCGGGCGGTACGTCCCGGTCGACGCGAACCATCTTGTGCACACCGACAACCCGGACGGGTTCCTCACCGCGCTGCACGCCTTCGGAACCGGCTGAGACCCAGGCCCGCCGCCGCACCCGGTGCGCCGGACGGCCGGCCCGGCGTGTCGCCCCGCGAGCCGGGCCGCGCCCGGGGTCCGGCGGGTCAGGCCCGGTGCAGCAGAGCCGTGAGAGCGTCGCGGAGCACGGCGTCCGCGTCCGGCACCGCGCCCGGCGATCGCCAGGCCACGAAGGCGTCGGGCCGCACCAGCACGGCGCCCTCCGCACCCGTGCCGTGCGCGGCCGCCCAGTCCGCCCCGTCCTCGGTCACCAGATCGGCCCCGGGGCCCGGACCGACGGTGTACGCGTCCAACCGGACGCCCATCCGCTCCGCGACCCGCTCCGCCGCCGCCCGCCACCGGTCCTGCCCGGCGCCGCAGAGCAGCACGAACGACCGCTCGTACAGATCCAGGGTCGACACCCGCGCCCCGCCCCGGCTCACCCACAGATGCGGGGCGCGGGTACCGGGCTCGCCCGACAGGTCCATGCCCTCGGGTACCACCGGCCGACCCGGATCCACCCCCAGTACCGCACCCCGCGCATACCGGTAACCCAGGGCCACCGTGAGCATGCCGCCCTTGCGCCCGCCGACCGGGCCCGGCGTCCCCGCGTACCCCGGATGGCTGTGCTCCTGCGACCGGGCCGACGCCCGCGCGCTCGTCGCGCGCGCCACCGGAAGCCGTTCCGCCTCGTACGTCTCCAGAAGCCCGGGACCGGCCTCCCCGGCCACCACGGCGGCCAGCTTCCACGCCAGGTTGTGCGCGTCCTGGATACCGGTGTTGGAGCCGAACGCCCCGGTCGGAGACATCTCGTGGGCGGAGTCGCCCGCCAGGAAGACCCGGCCCGCGCCGTACCGCTCGGCCACCCGCTCCGCGGCGTGCCACGGCGCCTTGCCCGTGATCTCGACATCGAGACCGGGCGCACCGACCGCCTTGCGGATGTGCTCGGCGCACCGCTCGTCGGTGAAGTCCTCCAGCGTCTCGCCGAGGTCCGGCTTCCACGGCGCGTGGAACACCCAGCGCTCCTCGTTGTCCACCGGCAGGAGCGCCCCGTCCGCCTCCGGGTTCGTCAGGTAGCAGACGATGAACCGCCGATCGCCGACCACCGACGCCAGGTCCCGGGACCGGAAGGTGATGCTCACGTTGTGGAACAGGTCCCCGGGACCCGACTGCCCGATCCGCAGCTGCTCCCGGATCGGGCTGCGCGGTCCGTCGGCCGCCACGAGGTAGTCGGCGCGCACCGTGGTGTGCTCCCCGGTCTCCCGGTCCTTCACGACGGCGCTCACGCCCTCAGGGTCCTGGTCGAAGCTGAGCAGCTCGGCGGAGAACCGCAGGTCGCTGCCCTGAGCACGCGCGTGCTCCACCAGTACGGGCTCCAGGTCGTTCTGGCTGCACAGGCACCAGCCGCTCGGGCTGAACCGGGCCAGCCCGCCGCCCGGGTCGATCTCCTTGAACAGCCACTCCTGGTCGTCCCCGGTGAGCGAGGCCGCCTGCAGGATGCCGTGGTTGTCCGCCAGCACCGAGGCGGCGTCCCGGATCAGCCGCTCCGCCCCCGCGGTCCTGAAGAGCTCCATCGTGCGGACGTTGTTCCCGCGTCCCCGCGGGTGGGTCGAGGTGCCCGCGTGCTTCTCGACCAGGAGATGGCGGACGCCGAGCCGGCTCAGGAAGAGGGAGGCGGACAGGCCCACCAGGGAGCCGCCCACGATGAGGACCGGTACACGGTGGTCGACGTTCTCGTTCATCAGTTGCTCCAGCTCGGACGCAGGACGGATGCAGTGTCCATGCCCTCGTACGAGGGCTTCGGCGACCTCCTCACCTGAACGGTTCATAAATCTCGCGCGGCCCGTGACGGCGTTCCACGATCAGTCGCGGGAGCGATGCTCGCGATGCCGGGGCGGAGACGAACGCATCAGCGGGGAGGACCCTGCTCCGCTTCCACTCCACCGATACCGACGGATGACGACAGACCACCGGACGTGGCCGTACGCACCGTCTCGAAGGAGAGCGAAAGATGACAACCCTCTCGGAACGCATATCGCAGTCCGCCTTCGACGGTTCCAGGCTCCGGGTCATACTCCTGCTGGATCTGCACGACGGCGCTCAGAACCAGTTCCTCGAGGCGTACGAGCACATGCGCAACCAGGTGGCGTCGGTTCCCGGACACATCAGCGACCAGCTCTGCCAGTCCATCGAGAACCCCTCGCAGTGGCTCATCACCAGCGAGTGGGAGAGCGCTCCCCCCTTCCTCGCGTGGGTCAACAGCGAGGAGCACGTCAAGACGGTCCAGCCCCTGCACAGCTGCGTACGCGACACCCGTTCGCTCCGCTTCAGCGTGCTGCGCGAGACCGGTGCCGCGTTCGAGAACGCGCCCGAACCCGTCAAGGGCCGCCTCCAGTCCGCCCCGCGCCTGGGAGACGGCATCGTCCGCCACGCGCTCACCTTCACGGTGAAACCCGGCACCGAGGACATCGTCGCGAAGATCCTCGCCGACTACGACTCCCCGCAGGCACGGGTCGACGAGAACACCCGGCTGCGCCGCACCTCGCTCTTCATGTACGGCAACCGCGTCGTGCGGGCCGTCGAGGTCGAGGGCGACCTGATGGCCGCGCTGCGCCACGTCTCCCGCCAGCCCGAGGTCAGGGCCGTCGAGGAAGCCATCAACCCGTACCTGGAGCAGGACCGGGACCTGTCCGACCCGGACTCCGCCCGGATGTTCTTCACCCGGGCCGCCCTGCCGACCGTCCACCACGTGAAGGCGGGACGGCACGCCGCGACCGAGGTCCAACGGCACGCGCTCTTCTACCAGGCGAAGGAAGGCTGCGGCATGGCTCTGGCCCGGCTGCTCGCCGGCCAGGACGAGGAAGCGGCGGAGGACGTCGCCGGCCCCATCGAGAGCAGCACCATCTTCCAGCGTGACGACGTGGTGGTGCGCCTGCTCGAAGTCAGTGGCCCCCTCGACGCGCAGCCCGCGCAGGCGCTCGGTATCGGCGGTCCCCGCAAGGCTGCCATGCTCGGCCGGCTCCTCGAAGGCGGCGCGAACGGCCTGCCGACGACCGATCCGGAGGCCGCCCGGTTCCTCGCCCAGTCGGAGATGGACCTGATCACCGACCGTCGGGCCACCGAGTCCTGACGTGTCCCACCGGCAGCCCCGGGCACGGGCCCGCGCTGCCGTCACCTCGCACAACGCGCCCGGAGGAGAGCAGTCATGACCACGCACCGGCCTCGCATCGTGGACCTCAGCGAGACGCAGCCCAACCGCAGGCGCGGAGGGGATCTGCGCGCCCTGCTCACACCAACAGCAGTGGGAGCCACCAGCGGCTTCATGGGACTGGCCATCGTCCGCCCCGGTGAGCGCATCGGTGAGCATTACCACCCGTACTCCGAGGAGTTCGTGTACGTCGTGGACGGCCTCCTCGAGGTCGACCTGGACGGCGAGGCGCACGCCATGCGGCCCGACCAGGGGCTGCTCATCCCGCCGCACGTACGCCACCGCTTCCGCAACGTGGGTGACGTGGAGGCGCGCATGGTCTTCCACCTCGGACCGCTCGCCCCGCGCCCGGAACTCGGCCACGTGGACACCGAGGTCACGGACAGCGCCGAGACCGTACAGGCCGCCGAGCGCGGAGCACCGCCAGAACGAACGGGGGCCGCGTCGTGAGCCGGCGTGTCGCCGTCACCGGAGTCGGCGTCGTCGCACCCGGCGGCATCGGGACCCGGGCGTTCTGGGACCTGCTGTCGAACGGCCGCACCGCCACACGCGGCATCACCCTGTTCGACCCCGCGCCCTTCCGTTCACGTATCGCCGCCGAGTGCGACTTCGACCCGGCCACACACGGCCTGGACGACGAACTGGTCGCACGTTCCGACCGGTACATCCAGTTCGCCCTGGTGGCGGCCAGGGAAGCGCTGGGCGACGCCGGCCTCGACCTCGAGAAGGAAGACCCCTGGCGCATCGGGGTCTCCCTGGGCACCGCGGTCGGCGGCACCACCCGCCTCGAACACGACTACGTCGCCGTCAGCGACAGCGGGGCGCGCTGGGACGTCGACCACCGGCCGGCGGGCCGCCACCTGGAACGGGCGTTCTCGCCCAGCACCCTCGCCTCGGCGGTCGCCGAGGAGGTCGGCGCGCACGGACCCGTGCAGACCGTCTCCACCGGCTGCACCTCCGGCCTGGACGCGATCGGTTACGCCTTCCACTCCATCGAGGAAGGGCGGGTCGACGTCTGCGTCGCCGGCGCGTCCGACACCCCGATCACCCCGATCACCGTCGCGTGCTTCGACGCCATCAAGGCCACCTCCGCGAACAACGACGACCCGGAGCACGCCTCCAGGCCGTTCGACGCACGCCGCGACGGCTTCGTCATGGGCGAGGGCGGAGCCGTCCTCGTGCTCGAGGAGCTGGAGCACGCGCGGGCCCGCGGGGCGACCGTCCTCTGCGAGATATCGGGCTACGCCACCTTCGGCAACGCCTACCACATGACCGGGCTCACCAGCGAAGGCCTCGAAATGGCAGAAGCCATCAACACGGCACTCGCGCACTCCCGTATCGACCCCACACGGATCGACTACGTCAACGCGCACGGCTCGGGCACCAAGCAGAACGACCGGCACGAGACCGCCGCGGTGAAGAAGGCCCTGGGCTCACACGCGTACAAGGTGCCGATGAGCTCGATCAAGTCCATGGTCGGTCACTCGCTCGGTGCCATCGGGGCGATCGAGATAGCGGCGTGCGTCCTGGCGCTGAAGCACCAGACGGTGCCCCCGACGGCCAACTACGAGACCGCGGACCCCGAGTGCGACCTCGACTACGTGCCGCGCACCGCACGGCCCCTCAAGCTGCGCAGCGTGCTCTCGGTGGGCAGCGGGTTCGGCGGGTTCCAGTCCGCCGTCGCCCTCACCCGACCAGGCGGGAGGACACCATGAGCAACCCGGCACACCGGCGGTCCGTTATCACGGGCATCGGCGTCGTCGCCCCCAACGGGACAGGCACCGGTGCCTTCTGGAAGCAGACCCAGGAAGGGGTCAGCGTCCTCGACCGGGTCTCCCGCGAGGGTTGTGAACACCTACCGCTGCGGGTCGCGGGCGAGGTCCGGGACTTCGACCCGGTCGCCTCCGTGGAGGAGCGCTACCTCGTCCAGACCGACCGGTTCACGCACTACGCGATGGCCGCCGCCGACCTGGCCCTGGACGACGCGCGGCTCGGCCGCGCCGACTACCAGGACACGCCGTTCAAGGTGGGTGTGGTGACGGCCGCCGGGTCGGGCGGCGGGGAGTTCGGCCAGCGCGAGCTGCAACGGCTGTGGGGTCAAGGATCCCGGTTCGTCGGCCCCTACCAGTCCATCGCCTGGTTCTACGCCGCCAGCACCGGCCAGATCTCCATCCGCGGCGGATTCAAGGGACCGTGTGCCGTCGTGGCCAGCGACGAGGCCGGTGGCCTGGACGCGCTCATGCACGCCGCGCGGTCCGTCCGGGGTGGCACGGACGCCGTGGTCGTCGGCGCCGCCGAGGCACCCCTGGCCCCGTACTCGGTCGTCTGCCAGCTCGGCTACGAGGACCTCAGCGTCTGCGACGAACCGACCCGCGCCTACCGGCCGTTCACCGCGGACGCCTGCGGCTTCGTGCCGGCCGAGGGTGGTGCCATGCTGGTCGTCGAGGAGGACACGGCGGCCCGCGCGCGCGGTGCCCGGGTCCGCGCCGAACTCGTCGGCCACGCCGCCACCTTCACCGGCGCCGGCCGCTGGGAGCAGTCCCGCGAAGGGCTGGCCCGGGCCATCGAGGGTGCACTGCGCGAGGCGGACTGCGCGCCCGAGGAGATCGACGTCGTCTTCGCCGACGCACTCGGCGTGCCCTCGGCCGACCGGGCCGAGGCGCTGGCACTCGCCGACGCGCTGGGCACCCACGGCCGACGCGTCCCCGTGACGGCGCCCAAGACCGGTATCGGCCGGGCCTACTGCGGAGCGCCCGTGCTGGACGTCTCCGCGGCGGTGCTCGCCATGGAGCACGGCCTGGTCCCGCCGACGCCCAACGTCTTCGAGGTGTGCCACGACCTCGACGTGGTCACCGGCCGCGCCCGCCCCGCGGAACTGCGGACGGCGCTGGTGCTGAGCCGGGGCCTCATGGGGTCGAACTCGGCCCTCGTGCTGCGGCGCCCCACCGACACCCCCGACTGACAAGGAGCGACTCTCATGTCCGACCGACTGACGTACGAAGAGCTGGCCGTGCTGATGAAGAACGGCGCGGGCCTCACGGTCGACCCGTCCGAGATGGAGAGCAGTCCCGGCTCCGCCTTCGAGGAGTACGGCCTCGACTCGCTCGGCCTGCTCGGCATCGTCGCCGCGCTCGAGAACCGGTACGGGCGCCCGCTGCCGGCCGACGCCGACCGGTGCAAGACGCCCGGGGAGTTCCTCGACCTCGTGAACAACACCCTGACAGGAGTCTGACGTGTCCGGACACACCGAGAACGAGATCACCATCGCCGCGCCCCTGGACCTGGTCTGGGACATGACGAACGATCTCGAGAACTGGCCCCAGCTGTTCAGCGAGTACGCGGCCGTCGAGGTGATCGACCGCAAGGGCGAGACGACCACCTTCCGGCTCACGATGCACCCGGACGACAACGGCAAGGTGTGGAGCTGGGTCTCCGAGCGCACCACCGACCGCCGTACGCGCACCGTGAACGCGCGGCGCGTGGAGCCGGGCCCGTTCCAGCACATGGACATCCGCTGGGAGTACGCGGAGGTCCCCGGCGGCACCGAGATGCGCTGGCGCCAGGACTTCGCCATGCGGCCCGACGCCCCGGTCGACGACGCGTGGATGACCGACAACATCAACCGCAACTCCCGCGTCCAGATGGAGCTCATCCGCGACAAGATCGAGCAGCGGGACCGGGAGCGGCGCTCCGCCTCTGTCCCCGCCAACTGAGGCCCGAAAGGCAACCGGATGCACCACGCACTGATCGTCGCCCGGATGGCGCCCGAGTCCGCCCCGGACATCGCCGAGCTGTTCGCCGCCTCCGACAACACCGAACTGCCCCACCTCGTGGGGGTCAACAGGCGCACCCTGTTCCAGTTCGGGGACGTGTACCTGCACCTGATCGAGTCCGAGCAGCCGCCGGGGCCCGAGATCGCGAAGGTCACGGAGCACCCGGAGTTCAAGGCCATCAGCGACCGGCTGACCGCCTACGTGAGCCCGTACGACCCGCAGACCTGGCGCGGTCCCAAGGACGCGATGGCGCAGCAGTTCTACCGGTGGCAGCGGGACGGCTCCGCCTGACGCACCGACGTGTCGCCCCGGGCCCGGCACCTGAGTGCCGGGCCCGGGGCGGTCGTCGTACCTGAGGAGATCAGTCCGGGACGACGCACTCGAACGCGTGCAGGTACGGGTTGACCGGCCGGACCTCGCCGATCTCCAGACCGGCGTCCGCGATCCGGGTCACCAGGCTCTCCCTGGTGTGTTTGGCCCCGCCGACGTTGAGGAGCAGCAGGAGGTCCATGGCGGTGGTGAACCGCATGGAGGGCGTGTCGTCGACGAGATTCTCGATGACCACCACCCGGGCGCCGGGGCGGGCCGCAGCCATCACGTTGGCCAGCGTCCTGCGGGTGCTCTCGTCGTCCCACTCGAGAATGTTCTTGATGATGTAGAGATCCACTTCGAACGGGACGCCCTCACGGCAGTCACCGGGCACGATCCGCACCCGGTCGGCGAGCGCGCCGCCCTCGCGCAGCCGGGCGTCCGCCCTCGCCACCACGCCGGGCAGGTCGAGGAGGATGCCGCGGACCGAGGGGTGCTTCTCCAGCAGGCTCGCCAGGACGTGCCCCTGGCCCCCGCCGATGTCGGCGACCGAGGACACCCCGGTGAGGTCGAGCAGTTCGGCGACGTCCCGGGCCGACTGCACGCTGGACGTGGTCATGGCCCGGTTGAACACCTGGGCGGACTCGCCCGCGTCCTGGTGGAGGTAGTCGAAGAAGCCCTTGCCGAACGCGTCGGGGAAGACGCTCGAGCCGGAGCGCACCGCGTCGTCGAGCCGCGGCCAGACCTCCCAGGTCCAGGGCTCGGTGCACCACAGGGAGATGTACCGCAGGCTGTGCGGGTCGTCCTCGCGCAGCAGCCGGGACATCTCCGTGTGGGCGAACGTCCCGTCCTCCGTCTCGCTGAAGACGCCGTGGCAGCACAGCGCGCGCAGCAGTCGGCGCAGCGGTACCGGATCGGTCCGTACGGCCTGGGCGAGCTCCTCGGCCGAGGCAGGCGACTCGCCGAGCGCGTCGGCGACACCCAGTCTCGCCGCCGCGCGTACGGCCGCGGCGACAGCCGCTCCGAACGCGAGCTCCCTCAGCCGCATGGCGGGCGGCGGGGCCTGAGCCGTCACGGAGGCTGCCGTGGGGGTGGTGACGGGTGTGGTGAGGGTGGTGGTGTCGGGGGTGGGACTCACGGTGGTCATACCGTCTCGATTCTCCTGGTGCGGCGGGGAGCCGTTACTCGGCACACATCCCGGCGGGCACGGACGTCCCGCACTCGTTGCTGACGAAGGTGTTGCCCGTGCCGGAGGTGTCCCGGTCGGCCAGGTCGGCCGGCCGGTTGTCCCGCACGAGGTTGCCGCTGATGGTGTTGCCCGTGTTGAGGGCGCCCACGAAGCTCTTGAACAGCACGATCCCGCCGGAGTGGGGGGTGGTGCCCACGTTGCCGCGTACGACGTTGTCGCGGACGACGGTCTTCTCGCTGCCGGTGAGCACGACACCGGAGCCCTGAAGGGCCGTCAGCCGCTCCGTGGCCGCGCAGAACTTGTTGTTCTCCACGATCTCGTTGCCGGTGACCGTCATCGCCCCGGCCGCGGGCTTGGACTCGTCACCCACGACGAAGACACCGCTGCAGTTGCCGGTGATGTGGTTGCCGCCGATCACCAGGTTCCTGACCCGCCGGGCGGTGACCCCGATGCGGTTGTCGCTCAGTGTGTTCTCGGTGACCCGGGTGCCCTGTGTGTCGGTGGCCCCGCCCTCCTCGCTGACCGAGTTCGCGACGAAGATCCCGGCGTCACCGTTGCCGGTGGCGGTGTTGTGCCGGAAGTCGCCACGCGTCGAGCGCTCCTGGGCGATGCCCCAGGTGCCGTTGTCGCTCGCTGTCACCTCGCTGACGGAGAGACCGTCGGTCCAGGACGCCCAGACACCGTTCCCGGAGAACCCGGAGACCGTGAGCGAGCGGATGGTGACGTCGTCGACCGTGCGGCTCGCGCTGCCGACCACGCAGATCCCGTTGCCGCCCGTCGCGCACGCGTGGGCGGTCTTCGCCCCGGCGGCCGGCGGCGTGATCACGGTGCGCCCGCCGGTACCGCGCAGGGTCAGGCCGGGCTTCGTGATCTGGACGCTCTCCCGGTAGGCGCCGGGCAGGACGACGACGGTGTCACCGGGGGCCGCCGCGTCCACCGCGCGCTGGATCGATTCGCCGGGGCGCACCACGTGGTGGCCCGGTACGGACGCGGAGGAGGGGACCGCCGCGAGACCGAGGGCCGCCGTGGCGACGGTGACGGCCGCCGAACAGGTGATGTGTCTTTTCCTCATGAGCCGAAGCTAGGGGCGATCACCGGGCACTGCCACGCAAGGTGAGCGTGTGCACACATGGCGTGCCTGAATGGCTTACGGCGGTACGGGGGCCTACCGCCCGGACGCGGGAGGCCCGTAACGGCGCGGCGGCCCGGGAGAGCCGTAACGTGGCCCCCATGACGGGCGAACGCGATCTTCGAACACTGCTGCGCGGCATGCGGCCGGAGCTGAATCCCGGCCGCTTCGTCTTCACCACCCTGCGCGGCGTCGAGACGCCACCGGGCGTCACTCCCGTGGTGACCGTCGTCGAGCCCGAGGGGCTGACGCTCGTCCTGCCCGAGGCCCAGGCGGTCGAGTCGCGGCTCGCGTACGACTTCGTGGCCGGATGGATCACGCTCCGCGTCCACTCCTCCCTGGACGCCGTCGGACTGACCGCGGCGGTATCCCTCGCCCTCACCGATGCCGGGGTGAGCTGCAACGTGGTCGCGGGACACCACCACGACCACCTGTTCGTCCCGTACGAGCGGGCGGCCGAGGCCGTCAGGGTGCTGGAGGCGCTCGCCCGGGAGTCCTGAGCCCTTCTCGGGGCGGGCCGCGCCCGCTCGGGGCGGGCGCGGCCCGCCCCGAGGCACCGGGTCCGCCCGGCTCCGCAACGTGAGCCGGGCCACGTAACATGGCACCCATGTCCTTCCTCCGCCGCCGCAGCGCCGCCACACCCGCGGGCCCGGACTTCGATGTCCTGGCCATGGACCCCGGGGACTGGCCCGGCAACCTCGGCGCCGGTCTCCTCCCCGCCCCGGACGGGAGCTGCCAGGGCGTCTTCCTCCGCTACGACCTGTACGGCGGCCGCGGCCCGGCGATGATCATCGGCAACCTCCCGGAGGGCTCGCCCGCCCGCGAGACCGAGGAGGGCCAGGTTCCCTTCGAGGTCGCCCAGCTCCTCCTCGCCCTGGAGAACGACGAGCCGGTCGAGGTGACCGCCACCGAGGACGTGCCCGTCATGCAGGGTGACAGCCTCCTGATCGTCCGCCGCGTCAAGCTCTCCGAGAGCCGTATCTCCTGCGTTCAGTTCGACCGGAGCGACGGTGTGCTGGTCACCATCGCCAGCTGGGACCGGCCGATCACCGACGACCTGTACGCACTGCTCAAACCGCTGCCGGCCGAGCTGTTCCAGCAGGGCTGAAACGTCCCTGCGTCAACAGCCTGGTCACCTGCGCCGCCGACGTACCGAACCCCGTGGGGCCGCTGAGGTGCCACGGGGTTCCCGTTCCCCGCCGCAGATCCTCCTCGCGGTAGCGACGGCAGTCCCGGTGCCAGATCAGGATGCCGGCCAGCCAGTGCTGGAGCTCCACCACATAGCCCGCCAGGATCTCCCGCGCCTCCGCGTCCAGCCCGAAGTCGTCGTACAGCACGGGCAGCTCGTGCTCGGCCACGTGCTGGAACTGGCGCATCCGGCCGTTCATCAGGTCGTGCACGATCGCCACGCCCGTCGGGTAGTCCACCCCGAAGAAGTTCTGCACGACCAGGACGCCGTTGTGCACCTCACCCTCGTACTCGATCTCCTTCTGGTACGAGAACAGGTCGTTGAGCAGGCACGCGTAGTCCGCCGCCGCGTTCTCCAGGGAGCGCAGCGGACCGCTGCGGTAGACCGCCTCGGGCACCTTCCTGCCGTGCCCCAGCCGGCACAGGCTCATCGTCAGGTCCGAACCGAAGGTCGCGCGCCGCATCTCCACGTAGTCCACCGGGTCCGGGATCCGGTTCTGCGCCTGGTTCGCCAGCTCCCACAGCCAGCTCGCCGTCATCGACTCCACGGCCTCCCGGAACGTACGGCGAGCGCTCTCGTCCATCGGGCCCGCGGTACGCCGCCACAGGTCGGCGAGCCCGCGCTCCAGCGCGTTCACCGGCTCCGGCACCGATGTCCCGTCCAGCGGCATGAACAGCGACAGCCGCTCGTTGGCCAGCCGCGCCCCGGCCAGGTCACGGGAACGGCCGTGCACCACCGGGAACCAGTCGTCGCCGTACGTCCCCCACGTCAGCCACCCCGAGGACAGATCCAGCTCCTCCGGCGTCGCGTCCGGATGCAGCCCCGCCGCGCACAGCGGCAGATCGGTGGCGATCAGCCGCTCCTCGTCCCAGATGTGCGAACCCGGCACCCCCGGCTGCGCCTCCAGCAGCCCCATCCGCCGCGACCAGTCCACGATCCGCACCCGCGCCCCGTCCAGGTACGGACTCAGGGTCGTGGAGAACGGCATCTCGAAGTCGGGCAGCAGCGACGGGCCCACGTGCTGGTAGGGGACGTGGGTGTGGCTGCGCAGCCTGGCCGACTCCGACCGGGGGGTGAAGCGGATGGATGCCGCCGCCATCGCGAAACCGGGCGCCGCCTGGGCCGCGCCGCCGTCGTTCATGTAGCGGCTGGAGCGCATGTGCCACTCGTGGCCGCCGGACTGCCAGTCCTGCAGGCCCTTGACGTACGCCATGACGGCGACCGTCTCGTCGGGGCTGAGGCCCTTCTCCGCGCACAGCGGCGGCAGTTCGGTCAGGGCGGTGTTCTCGAACTGCTGGAGACGAGAGGTCAGCAGGTCGTTGACCGCATCGGCGGCCTCCTGGGTGGAGCACCCCAGGAACCTCTCCAGCACCAGCACGCCGTTGCTGTTCTCGCCCTCGTCCTCGACCTCGCGCTGGTACGAGAACAGGTCGTTGCGCAGATGCACGCCGTCCGAGAAGGCGTCCCGCAGCACCCGCAGAGGGCGCGCGTCGGCCAGCGAGGCGGGCACCTCGGCGTGCGCCGCGTACTCCACCAGACCCGCCGACCACGGCGCGCCGCCCACCTTGCGCCGCATCTCGATGTACTCGACGGGGTTGGCGATCCGCCCCTCGTTGATGTTCGCGAGCTCCCACAGGGACTCGTTGAGCAGGTTCTCCGTCGCCTCGGCGAACCTGGCCCGCCAGGCGTCCGACATCGCCGGGACCGTCCTCGCCCAGAGGTCGGCCAGACCCGCCTCGACCGGGTTGGTGGGCTCCGGTGTCGGGGCGCCCCGCTCCATCGGCATGAACGCGGGCAGCCGGTCCAGGTACCGCTTCCCGCCCTCACGGTCGGGCGTGCGCTTGAACAGCTCCAGGAAGTGGTCGTCGAAGAAGAAGACCCACACGTACCAGTCGGTGACCAGGGAAAGGGCCTCGTCCGAGCAATCGGGATGCGTGTACGCGCACAGCAGCGCGTAGTCATGGGACTCGAGGTCCTTCTCCTCCCAGATCCCGGAACCCTCCAGCATCCCCATCCGCCGGGCCCACGCGCGGGTGTGAGTCCGGGCCGCCTCCAGATGGGGGTTGAGACGTGCCGGGTACGGCACGTAGAAGTCCGGCAGGGTGAAGGGCTGTGCCATGTACGTCCGGCCTTTCCGAGAACTCCGCGCGTTGCACGCGGATCGGTGCTGTCGGCGCCAGCACTACCCCTCCGCCATTCGGGGCACGCATCGCGCGAATTAGTCACACAAGCTCAGGGGGCTGTGGACAACGCTCTTGACGCACCATCACCCTCGGTCACAGAGTGTGCGCGGACGACGGAACGATGAGATCACCCCAGGAACGGGCCGGTGCCACCGGTCCAGAAAGGGTCGCCATGAAGCCCGACCAGAGGACCAGGACCGCGCTCGCCCTGATCAGCGCGGGCGTGCTGGGCGTCGCCCTGCTCACCCCCTCCGCCGAGGCCGGCGCCGAGACCGTACGGCCCGAATGCCCCCGCGGACTCGCCTGCGACTGGGTCCCCGCGGCCTACCGGCAGACCGGCGATCCGGCCGACAAGGAGGCGTACGGCAACTACGACACGGCCGACCGGCCCCGCAGCAACGCCGTCGAGTTCATCGTGCTGCACGACACCGAGGTCGACTACGACACGACCCTGAAGATCTTCCAGGACCCGGCCAACAAGACCTCGGCCCACTACGTGGTGCGTTCCGCCGACGGCCACGTCACCCAGATGGTGAAGAACAAGGACGTCGCCTGGCAGGCCGGCAACTGGTACCTGAACACCCACTCCATCGGTATCGAACAGGAGGGCGTCGCGGCCGAGGGGGCGAAGTGGTACACCGACGCGATGTACCGCTCCACCGCCCGGCTCGTACGCCACCTCGCGGCGGTGTACGACATTCCGCTCGACCGGCAGCACATCCTCGGGCACGACGGCGTGCCCCCCACCAGCGCCGCCGGGACGCAGAACATGCACTGGGACCCGGGACCCTACTGGGACTGGAACCGCTTCATGGCACTCCTCGGCCGACCCACCGTGCCGAGCGCGCCGGGAGGCAGCCGACTGGTGACCGTGAGCGCCGACTTCGCCAAGAACACGCAGTCCTTCCGTGACTGCGAGAAGGACATCGACCTGCCGGTACAGGGGAGCAGCGCCGTGCCCCTGCACACCGCGCCGGCCGAGGACGCGCCGCTCTTCTCCGACCCCGGGCTGCACCCGGACGGCGCCCCCGGCACCGACTGCGCCGCCGACTGGGGCAGCAAGATCAGCGCCACCCAGCAGGCCGTCGTCGCCGACCGCGCGCCCGGCTGGACGGCGATCTGGTGGTACGGGCAGAAGGCATGGTTCCGGACCCCGGCGGGCACCCGTGTCACCACACCCACCGCCGGACACATCGTCCGGCCGAAGGCGGGCAAGGGCGACGTCCCGGTGTACGGAGTGGCCTATCCGGAGAAGGCGGAATACCCGGGGGACTTCACCGAGCCGGCGGTCGGCGCCCCGCTCGTCTACACGATCAAAGCGGGGCAGGCCTACCCGGGCGGTGGCCTCGCTCCCACCGGATACTTCTACGCACCGACCATCGACTCCTCCCTGCCGTACGACCACACGTACTTCCGGGGAACCGAGAGGTATGTGACCGTCCAGATCGGGCACCGGATCGGCTTCGTCAAGGCATCCGACGTGGACGTGGTGCGGGCCCGCTCATGAACGGGGCCCGCACCGCGTGAGACCGTCCCGGCGTGCTGCGTGCTGCGTGCTGCGTGCTGCGGGACCCGTGTGTCGGCACCGGCCCCGCAGCACGCGTCCCCCGTCGGTCAGCGGGTCCCCACTGCGGCGCGCACGGCTCGGCGTGCCATCGCGCAGTCGTCGTGCAGCCGGCGCAGCAGCAGCCGCTGCTCCTCGCTGGAGGAGAGGGCACCCGGACGGGCCGGTGCCGCGGCTCCGTCCCGCATGGCCCGCTGGACCGCCGTCTCGTACGTACGGATCTCCCGGGTCAGTACGAGCATGAGGTTGACCAGGAAGGCGTCCCGAGCCGCGGCCCCCTGCGACTGGGCGAGCTGGCTGATCTGGCGCCGCGTCGCCGGGGCGTCACCGAGCACCGTCCACAACGTCGCCAGGTCGTAGCCCGGCAGGTACCAGCCCGCATGCTCCCAGTCCACCAGGACCGGGCCGGTGGGCGGCACCAGGATGTTGGAGAGCAACGCGTCTCCGTGGCAGAACTGGCCCATGCCCTGCCGGCCGCCCGCGTGGGACAGACCGTGCAGCAACTTCTGGAGGTCGCCGAGGTCCCGGTCGGTGAAGAGACCCAGCTCGTGGTAACGGGCGATGCGCGAGGCGTAGTCCAGGGGCGCGCCGAAGAGGCCGGCCGGCGGCCGCCACGCGTTGATCCGCCTGATGGCATCGAGGACCGCGCGGATGTCCGCACGGGGCGGCGCTTCCACCGGGTGCCTCGTCAGTGCCGCGACCCGGCCAGGCATCCGCTCGATCACCAGTGTGCAGTTCTCCGGGTCGGCCGCGATGAGCCGCGGGACCCGCACCGGCGGGCGATGCCTGACGAAGGCGCGGTATGCAGCTATTTCGTGCCTGAACCGTTCCGTCCACGCGGGGGAGTGGTCCAGTAAACACTTGGCCACGGCCGTCGCGCGGCCGGTGGTGCCCACGATGAGCACCGAGCGGCCGCTGCGCCGCAGCACCTGGACCGGGTTGAACTCGGGACAGATGCGGTGCACCGAGGCGATCGCCATCCTCAGCTGCGCTCCCTGCGGACCCGAGAGGTCGAGCCGTCCGCTGAGCGGTTGGGTGCCCGGCCCCGCCGCCCGCCGGGTCCGACCCGTGCCGGACGCCGGTGAAGCGGCGCGGGGGTCGAGATACGGCCCGCCGCCCGCCCCCATGGGACGAAGCGGCCGGGGCGGGGCGGACACGGAGGACGATGCTGTGTACATGGGCGAGACAGATCCCTTCGTGCGCCGACAAGTTGCGTACGCCGCCCCGGCCGGCGGCCGTTCGGCACCCTGGGGAGTACCGAGGGCTGCCGGGCGGGGTGGCGCTTTCCTACCTGACACCGGAGCACGGGTGGCAGACCATCTGGCGGACCCTGGCGAACCCTGGCGAATAGTCCCTCAGCATCTGACAGGGGGTTAGTGTCAAGTCAGCCGAGAACCTGGGGGCTTGAAGTGACCGGAGAACCCAACACCCGCCTCTCCGACCTGTTCGGCCTGGCCGGCTGGTCCAAGGGGGAGCTCGCGAGAATGGTGAACCGGCAGGCGGCGGCCATGGGCCACCCGCAGCTGGCGACCGACACCTCGCGGGTCCGGCGCTGGATCGACACGGGGGAGTCACCCCGCGATCCCGTGCCCGAGGTGCTGGCAGCTCTGTTCACCGAGCGGCTCGGCCGTGTCGTGACCATCGAGGACCTCGGGTTCGGCCGGCGCGGGCGTGTGGGGAAGCGGCGAGAGGCCGGGACGCAGGAACATCCCGACGGAATGCCGTGGGCGCCCGAACGGACGGCAGCGGTCCTCACCGAATTCACGGGAATGGACCTCATGCTCAACCGACGCGGCTTGGTGGGCGCGGGCGCCGCGCTCACCGCCGGCTCAGCCATCACCGGTGCCATGTACGACTGGCTCCACTCCGATCCCGCTCCGGCGGCCCACAACGCCCGTACCAACGAACCCCAGCACGCGGAGAACGCCGGTTTCGACCGGTACGAGGCCGCACCCGTCGGGTCGGAGGAGATCGAGGCCCTGGAGCGCTCCGTCGAGGTGTTCCGTGCCTGGGACGCCTCCCGCGGCGGCGGGCTCCAGCGCAAGGCGGTCGTGGGACAGCTCAACGAGGTGGGCGGCATGCTGGCCTACCGGCACCCCGAACACCTGCAGCGCCGTCTGTGGGGCGTCGCCGCCAACCTCGCGGTACTCGCGGGATGGATGTCCCACGACGTCGGCCTCGAACCGACCGCACAGAAGTACTTCGTGATCGCGGCCCACGCGGCACGCGAGGGCGGCGACCGTCCGCGCGCGGGTGAGGCACTCTCCCGCGCGGCCCGCCAGATGGTCCATCTGGGCCGCCCCGACGAGGCCCTGGACCTGATGAAGCTGGCCAAGTCCGGTTCGGGCGACGAGACCCTGCCGCGTACCCAGGCCATGCTGCGCACCATCGAGGCGTGGGCCCAGGCCGCCATGGGGCACGGGCAGGCCATGCGGCGCACCCTCGGTGAGGCCGAGGAGCTCTTCGTCTCCGACAAGGGCGACGTGCCGCCCCCGAGCTGGATGCAGATGTTCGACGAGGCGGACATGCACGGGATGCAGGCCCTCGCCTTCCGTACGCTCGCCGAACACGACCCGGCCGCCGCCAACACCGCCCAGCGACACGCCAAGCAGGCGCTCGATCTGCGGAAGAACGGTCGTCAGCGGTCCAAGATCTTCGACTACATCTCGCTCGCCTCCGCCTGCTTCATCGCCGACGACCCCGAGCAGGCCGACCGCTACGCGCGGCTGGCACTGGTGTCGATGGGGGAGACCTCCTCGCACCGCACATGGGACCGGCTCCGCGAGATGTACCGCCTCACGGGTCAGTTCGCGGGATACGCCAAGATCGAGGACCTCCGGAAGGAGATCGAACTCGTTCTGCCGCAGAGCGTGTTCAAGAAGGCGAAGGGTTCCCAGATCTGAGGGCCCACACTGTCGCGGCCGGCGGACCGGCCCGCCGGATCCATGCCGTCCGGCGCGTCATCAGGCCCCGACGCGGGCCACCAGTACGCATGCGTCGTCCAGCCGTTCGGCCGTGCCGAACTCGTCGAGGAGCGTGCGGAGACAGTCCTGTGCCGTGTCGCCGTGCGCGAGTCGCGGGGCGAGGCCCGGCAGCACCTCGGGGCCGGCATCCGTGTCACCTCCGCGCGTCAGTCCGTCGGTGTGCAACACCAGCACGTCGCCGGGCGACAGGACCACCTCGTCCTGCTCGTAGACGACTCCGGACGCCGCGCCGAGCAGCACCCCGTCCGGAGCCGGGAGCGGACGCCCCACCCCGCCGCGGAACAGCAGCGGTGCGGGGTGGCCCGCCTGGGCCCAGGTGAGCCTGCCGGTCGCCGGGTCGAAGAGGCAGCACAGGGCGCTTCCCAGCACGGGCTGTGCGGAACACTGGATCAGCTCGTTCAGATAACTCAGCACCGCTCCCGGCTCGATGCCCGCGACGGCCATCCCGCGCAGTGCGCCGAGCAGGGTCGCCACGGCCGAGGTCGCGGGGATCCCGTGGCCGGTCAGGTCCCCGACCGTGAGGAGCGTCCTGCCGTCCGGCAGGCGCAAGGCGTCGTACCAGTCGCCGCCGATCAGGTCGTTCGTCCGGGCGGGGAGGTGGTGGGCGGCCACGTCCAGCCGGTCGGGGCCCTGCGCCGACGGGGGCAGCGAACCGCGCCAGGACGGCAGCACGGCCTCGCGCAGCTCGACCGCCATCCGGCGCTCCGCCCTGGCCCGGTGTTCCTGGCTGTGGAGCGAGGAGCGGGACCGGTCCACCAGGTGCTGGCTGCGCCTGAGCCGGCTGACGTCGCGCAGGACCGCCCACATCGAGGCGGTGCAGCCGTCCGCGTCGAGCACGGGCTCGCCCGTCATGTGCAGGGTCCGCATCCGCCCGTCGGGGAGGAGGATGCGGACCTCGCCGTCTATCGGCCTGCCGTCCACCAGGCAGTCCGTGACCATCGACGTCAACAGCGGCTGATCCTCGGCGAGGAGTACGGACGGGAGCTCGTCCAGGGACAGCGCACCCGTCGCCGGGTCCCTGCCGAAGATCTCGTACAGCTCGTCGGACCAGCTGACCTCGTCCGTGAGCAGATTCCATTCGGCACTGCCGACCCTGCTGAGCAGCGAGCTCTGCGGGCGGGCCTCGGGAGACTGCCGCGCGGTCCCGTCCGCCGGCTGTGCGGGCTGCGCCGGAACCCCGTTCCTGAGCTGTCCCAGCTGCTCACCGAGGTCGTCGAGCTGGTTCACGGCCAGCTCGCAGAGTGCGCGCTGCCAGCGCAGCTGAGGGTCGTCCTCGTCCGTTGCGGAGCCGTCCCGCCGCACGGCCGCCACGTCCCCACGCAGCCGACGGGTGCGGCTGATCAAGGCGTCGACGGCGTCCCGCTCGGGCGGTCGCGTGGCGGGGCGGTCCGCAAACAGATGGGACGGCATCTCGTACTCCGATACAGACACGGCACGGCCGGTTCATGGGGGTGGACCGGACACGACTGTTGCACAGGCCGGGGGAGCCCGTAAGGGGTTTGGCAACACTCGACAGGTTGTTGCTTCTGGCATATGCCTTCGGCTGCGCGGAGTGCGGTTGCGCCGAACACCCTTGCCCGTGTGGTCGAGTTGACGCAAGCCGCCCGGCGCGATCCGAGGCCCTCGCGCCCGCGCGTGCCGCCCCCGCGCGGCGCGTCCGGCGGGGGAGGGGGCACGTTCGGCGCCGGCGCGTGGACGGGAATGACGGTGCACGCCGGCGTGTTGTCAGGGCAGCAGGAAAACGATACCCATTCCCATCAGGGGGACGGGGTCGGAATCCACGCCTGGAGGTCCCATGGCACGCAGCGAGACCAGGCCCGTCGTACTCCTTCGGTCGACGGCGGGAACCGGCCACACCTACGTCACGCGCAAGAACCGCCGAACCAGCCCCGACCGGCTGGAGCTGCGCAAGTTCGACCCGGTCGCGGGCCGGCACCTGCTGTTCCGCGAGGCCCGCTGACGGAGCGGCCGCACGACGCCGGTCCGACCGTTGTCGCAGGTCGCCGTGGTGTGGATCACAAGAGGTTCCGCCGATTCCCGGGAACGGACCTGGGTGGTTTATCGTTCATATATACGTGGGAGTGAGCGGGCACAGTCCGCCCGGGCGGCACCGTCCGCCCCACCCGCGTGTGAGCCGCCCCGGCTGGATTCCCCCGATCCGGTCGGGGCTTTCACATGGTCCGGGTCAGGTCGTCCGCGTAGTGCTCGATGGCCGGCCGGTACCGCCGAACCTCAGGACTTTCACTCGTCGAGGCGACCAGGCGCAACAGGATCTGCATCGCTTCGTGGTGGTCGCCGGTGTTGAACAGCGCCATGGAGAGGAAGGTCCGCAGCGCGCCGTCGTCCGGGAACTGCGCGACACCGCCGCGCAGCGTCTCGGCGGCCTGGCCGAACCGGCCCAGCACCCGGTAGGTGCTGCCGAGACCGAGCAGCGCCCCCCGGCGCTCCTCGTCGCTCAGGCCGTCCCCCTGGAGACTCCGCTCGTAGTAGGGCACGGCCTCGGCCTCCAGGCCGAGCACGTCGTGCACCCACGCCGTCTGGTATGCCACGTCGGCGGCGTCGGGGAAAGAGGCCGTCAGGGAGAGCAGTCGCTCCCGGGCCTGCTCCGGGTGGCCCTGCTCGCGGAGCCGTACGGCCTCGGCGAGCAGTTCATCCTTGTTCTGAGCACTCATGGGCACATCGTCGCATTCCAGGATCCGGGTGTGGCCGTCACGGTCCGGGGAAGACGCGGGCCATGAACACAGAGGCGAAGCCCCGGGCACGACACGGAAGTCCAGGCCGTCTCCTGCTGCGGGCCGCAGTGCTCGTGGTGGCGTTACTGGGCCTGGTGGCGTTCTCGATCGCCCTGGCGAAGGTCACGTTGACCCCGTCACCCGCCTCCGAAGGCATCGTGACGTCCAACTTGCGCCCCGGCCGGTCGCTGCGGCAGTACGCGGAGGAGTACACGTTCCTCGCCGCGTGCAAGCAGGCGGGAGGCAACCTCCTGCTCGGCGTCCCGTTCGGGGTGCTGCTCCCGATCCTGGTGCCTCGCCGGCTGCGGATGATCCGGATGGTCCTGCTGACCGCCCTGGTCATGGCGGTCATCGAACTCGTCCAGGGCGCGCTCGTCACCGGCCGCGCCTTCGACATCGACGACGTCATCCTGAATACCACCGGTGCCCTGCTGGGATACGTCCTGATCGGCCGGAGGATCAGCCACCGCTACCACGCACTGGCGGACGTCCCGGCGGCCGAGGCGCCGCCCGGCGCCGTCGCGGAGCCGGCCGAGGGCGGCCGACCTCCGGCCGTGAAGCCGTCCACCCGCGGAAGCGGCCTGGTGGAGAAGTGGCGCAGCCGTCGGTCCGGTCCGGGCGGGGAAACACCCGGACCGGACCGACGCGGTGCCTAGAGCGCCGGGTAGGCGTTCTTCATGAGCTCCTGGAACTGGGCCGAGAACCACTTCCCGGAGACGGGGGCGCCACCCAGCGCCCCCGACATGTTGTTGTTGTTACGGGCGTTACCCGTGTAGGTCGGGTCGCACATCCGGTCGAATCCCTTGCCCTCGTCGTTCGGGATCTCCGAGCTGGAACCGTCGGACTCCCCCGGGGGCTTCATCCAGACGTACGCGTCGATCCCCGGCTCGGGGGCGGCCTGCGGCCGTTCGCCGAGACCCGCTCCTGCCTGGTTGCACCAGTTGCCCAGGTGGATGCGGCGGTCGTAGCGCCCGCCGTCCACATAGGTGTCGACGCTGGTGTTCGCGCCCGGTCCGCTCGGCCGGTTCGCGCCGCCCCAGCCGTTGCGGGAGGTGTCGATGAGCATGCCGATGCCGGAGTTGAAGCCGACGGAGACCAGCTCGTTGCGGAAGGCCTGCGCGAAGGACAGCTCGTCCGTGTAGCGGTTCCAGTCGACCCACTTCGACTGCCGGACCGACGTGCCGTTCACGGCGTCGTCGATGGAGAAGTTCTCCTCCTTCAGCGCGCTGTAGTTGGCGGTGTTGGTGATGAAGCCGTGCACGTCGTTGACGGTCGCGCCCTCGGCGGTCGCGGCCTCGTGGAAGATCTCCGCGGAGGCGCCGAAGTTGTCGTCCCAGCCGATCCAGCCGTGGTGGCCCGCGTCGATGTAGTTGTAGACGTTGGGCGCGTCGCCGAGCTTGTTGAGCGCGTAGCCGACGCCCTTGACGTAGTTGCCGTTGGCCTTCATGACGTCACAGGCCGGAGTGGCCGTGGGGCGGCCGCCGGCGTTGGTGACGAGGTTCGGCAGCGAGTCGATCTCGACCGTGGTGACGATGCGCAGGCCCGCGTACTTCGGGTCGCCGAGGATCTCCGCGATCGGGTCGATGTACTCGGTCTTGTAGCGGCCGATCTCGGTCGGTCCGAGCTCACCGTTGGAGGCCAGCGCCGCGCAGTCTCGCCCGGGCAGGTTGTAGATGACGACCTGGACGACGAGTTCGCCGGAGCCCTTCTGCGTCAGGGCCTCGTCGAGATGGTCGCGCAGACCCATCGAACCGTTCGCGCCCTCGATCGCGGCGATGCGGTCCAGCCAGACGCCGGTGGGCTGGTCGGCGATTCTGTCGCCGCCCGGCTCGGCCGCGGCGTTCGCCGACCACTCCGGGTTCACATAGACCTTGGCTCCCTGGTAGGGGTTGTCCACACGGTTGCCCGCGGGCGGGTCGGTCGGGTCCGTCGGGTCCGTGGGGTCCGTGGGATCGGTCGGGCCCGTGGTGCCGCCGTTGCAGGTGACGCCGTTCAGCTTGAACGTCGCGGGGACGACGCTGTTGCCGTTGCCCGTCGCGTTGAAACCGAAGGAGGCCGATGCCCCGGTGGCCAGGGCGGCGTTGTAGCCGGCGTCCTTGGCGGTGACGGCGGAGCCGCTCTGAGAGACGGTGGCGTTCCACCCCTGGCTGACCTGCTCGCCGCCGGCGAAGCTCCACTGGAGCTGCCAGCCGGAGATGGCGTCCCCGTTGTTGGTGACGCTCACCGAGGCGGTGAGCCCGCCGTTCCACTGGTTCTGGATCTTGTAGTCGACGGTGCAGCCGGCCGCCGCGGCGGCGGTGGCACCGAAGGGTGCCGCGGCTGCGGCGGAGCCCGCGGCTGCGGCGACGAGGGCGCCCGCCGCCATGAGTGCTGTTCGGGATCGGCGCAGGGTGGTGCGGCTCGTGCGGCTCATACGAATTCCGTTTCCTCAGTTGTCGAGGGCGCGCGGTGGTCGCGCGGCCCGATTCCGTACGGGTGGGGTTCCGTCGTGGTCGCTGATCGGGGAGGGACCCGTGGAGCGGTCCCTGTGTGCGGAGTCCCTCCGGGACAGGTAGGTCCGTGGTCAGGCGGTTTCGCCGAACACACCCGGGACGAGGGCGGTTTCGGCGGTCGTGGAGCCGATCACGGATGGTCCGGCGGTGTCCGCTCGCACGGACGTCGGCCGAGGGACGTGCCGAATCGTGGCGGGGCCACCGGGGCGGCAGTCGTCGCCCGCCGGCAGGTCCGGTTGCGGATGATGCCGTTCTCTTCCGCTTTCCGCGGATCTCTGGTCAAGGCCAGCCGGGCACTCCTCGTTCGGGGAACACGGACGGTGGGGCGTGCGGTCGGCCTGATCGGCCGGATCGGTCCGGATCCCGTGAGGGATCCGCGGTGCGCGGCGTGCCGTTGGGCAGGAGTACGCCGGGTGCGGGCCCGCCGTCGCCCCTGGGCCCGTGGAGCGCCGTCCCCTGGGTGTCACGGCACGGCGTTCCACCGCGCTTACGGAAGGCGGATCCGGGGCTGCCGCCACGAGGCCGGCTGCGCGGCCGGCCGTGGCGAGCACTGCTCGCGGGAGCAGCTGGTACAGGTGCGAAACGTGCGGGGTGTCGCCTGAGCGACTCCTCACAGGCCCGGCGTACCCCCTACGGCACGTCGTCCGGTGGAACCGCTCCCACTGGTGTGGCTTGACCGTAGAGCGTCAAGTCTCGTCGGTCAACACACCGGTTCCGAACTCTTGTTGTCGAAACAATTCGACTCTTCAAGTCTCTTGACTCTCTTTTTCCTCGTCCCCATTCTGGGAGCGCTCCCACTGGTTCAAGGCTTGTGCTCGGCCCCGCACGCCCCCCATGTCTCCGAGCCGCGAGGAGGTACGCGCATGCCATCGGGTAGCGCACGAAGAAGTTGGTCACCGGGGAGACCCGGCAGAACCGGAGCCGGAACCAGACGCTTGTGGACGGCCCTGGTGGCCGCCCTCGCCCTCCCCTTGGGAATGACCGCAGCGGCCGGCACGGAGGCCCAGGCCGCCGCCGTCGCGTGCAGCGTCGACTACACGACCAGTGACTGGGGATCGGGGTTCACCACCGAACTCACCCTGACCAACCGGGGCTCCGCCGCGATCGACGGCTGGACCCTGACGTACGACTACGCCGGGAACCAGCAGCTCACGAGCGGCTGGAGCGGCACCTGGTCCCAGTCAGGCAAGACCGTCAGCGTGAAGAACGCAGCCTGGAACGGTGCGATCGCCGCCGGTGCCGCCGTCACGACCGGCGCGCAGTTCACCTACAGCGGCGCCAACACCGCACCGACCACCTTCGCCGTCAACGGCACGGTCTGCGCGGGGGCCCACCAGCCGCCGATCGCCGTCCTCACCTCCCCGGCGGCGGGCGCCGTCTTCTCCGCCGGGGACCCGGTTCCGCTGGCGGCGACCGCCGCGGCCGCGGACGGGGCGACGATCAGCAAGGTCGAGTTCTACGACGACACGACCCTCCTCGGCACCGACACCACCTCCCCGTACAGCTACGAGGCCGGGCAACTGGCGGCCGGCAGCCACTCCGTGTACGCCAGGGCCTACGACAGCCTCGGCGCCTCCGCGGATTCCCCGCCCGCCGGCATCACCGTCGTCACCGGCCCCGCGGTCGTCGTCTCCCCCGCTCAACTCGGCGTCCAGCAGGGCAGGTCGGGAACCTTCGACGTCTCGCTGTCCACCGCGCCCGCGGCGGACGTCACCGTCACGGCCGCCCGGTCCGCGGGTAACACCGGGCTGAGCGTCACCGGCGGGTCGACCCTCACCTTCACCCCCGCGAACTGGTCCACACCCCAGAAGGTGACCGTCACGGCCGACGGCTCCGGCACCGGGGCCGCGACCTTCACCGTCACGGCCCCCGGCCACGGCAAGGCCGAGGTCACCGTCACCCAGCTGGCGGCGGCGAAGGAGTACGACGCCCGTTTCCTCGACCTCTACGGGAAGATCACCGATCCCGCGAACGGCTACTTCTCGCCGGAGGGAATCCCCTACCACTCCGTCGAGACGCTGATCGTCGAGGCGCCCGACCACGGGCACGAGACCACCTCGGAGGCCTACAGCTACCTGATCTGGCTGCAGGCGATGTACGGCAAGATCACCGGCGACTGGACCAAGTTCAACGGTGCGTGGGACACCATGGAGACGTACATGATCCCCACCCACGCCGACCAGCCCACGAACTCCTTCTACGACGCGTCCAAGCCCGCCACCTACGCGCCCGAGCACGACACCCCGAACGAGTACCCCGCGGTGCTCGACGGCTCCGCCTCCTCCGGCTCCGACCCGATCGCGGCAGAGCTGAAGAGCGCGTACGGCACCGACGACATCTACGGCATGCACTGGATCCAGGACGTCGACAACGTCTACGGATACGGCAACGCGCCCGGCACGTGCGCGGCCGGCCCCACCCAGGCCGGTCCGTCCTACATCAACACCTTCCAGCGCGGCTCGCAGGAGTCGGTCTGGGAGACCGTCACCCACCCGACCTGCGACAACTTCACGTACGGCGGCGCCAACGGCTACCTCGACCTGTTCACCGGGGACTCCTCGTACGCCAAGCAGTGGAAGTTCACCAACGCCCCCGACGCCGACGCCCGCGCCGTGCAGGCCGCCTACTGGGCCGACGTCTGGGCGAAGGAGCAGGGGAAGGCGGGCGAAGTCGCCGACACCGTCGGCAAGGCGGCGAAGATGGGTGACTACCTGCGCTACTCCATGTTCGACAAGTACTTCAAGAAGATCGGCGACTGCGTCGGCCCGACCACCTGCCCGGCCGGCTCCGGCAAGGACAGCGCGCACTACCTGATGTCCTGGTACTACGCCTGGGGCGGCGCCACCGACACCTCGGCCGGCTGGTCCTGGCGGATCGGCTCCAGCCACGCCCACGGGGGATACCAGAACCCGATGGCGGCCTACGCGCTGAGCTCCGTGGCCGACCTCAAGCCCAAGTCGGCCACCGGAGCGCAGGACTGGGCCAAGAGCCTGGACCGCCAACTGGACTTCTACCAGTGGCTCCAGTCCGACGAGGGTGCCATCGCGGGCGGTGCGACCAACAGCTGGAAGGGCAGCTACGCCCAGCCCCCGGCCGGCACGCCGACCTTCTACGGCATGTACTACGACGAGAAGCCCGTGTACCACGACCCGCCGTCCAACCAGTGGTTCGGCTTCCAGGCGTGGTCCATGGAGCGCGTCGCCGAGTACTACCACGAGTCGGGTGACGCCCAGGCGAAGGCCGTGCTCGACAAGTGGGTCGACTGGGCCCTGTCCGAGACGACCGTCAACCCGGACGGCACCTATCTGATGCCCTCCACCCTCCAGTGGTCGGGCGCGCCGGACACCTGGAACGCCTCGAACCCCGGTGCCAACGCCCAGCTCCACGTCACGGTCGCCGACTACACCGACGACGTCGGCGTGGCCGGCGCGTACGCCCGGACACTGACCTACTACGCCGCCAAGTCCGGTGACACGGAGGCCGAGGCCACCGCCGAGGCGCTGCTCGACGGCATGTGGCAGCACCACCAGGACGACGCCGGCGTGGCGGTGCCCGAGACCCGCGCCGACTACAACCGGTTCGACGACCCGGTCTACGTCCCCGGTGGCTGGACGGGCGCCATGCCCAACGGTGACACCGTCGACGAGGACTCGACGTTCCTCTCCATCCGCTCCTTCTACAAGGACGACCCGAACTGGCCCCAGGTGCAGGCGTACCTGGACGGCGGTGCCGCCCCGGTCTTCACCTACCACCGGTTCTGGGCGCAGGCCGACATCGCACTGGCCCTGGGGGCGTACGCCGACCTCCTGGAGTGAGTGACGGCGCCCCAGCGGGTGCCCCGGCCGCCGACCGGGGCACCCGCCACTGCGCCCCGGACGAAAAACGGGGGACCGCCGACCGCGCCGGCGGGCATCATGGGCCCATGACATGGACCGCTCCCGAAGCCACCCGCACCCACGGACCCCTCACGGGCGGTGAGCGGGAGACGCTCACGGGCTTCCTCGCCTTCTACCGTGCCACTCTCCTGCAGAAGTGCGCCGGGCTGACCGGGCAGCAACTCGCCGACCGGACCGTCCCGCCCTCGACCCTCACGCTGCTCGGCCTCGTCCGGCACATGGCCAAGGTCGAACGCGTCTGGTTCCGCGAGGGATTCGCCGGGCTGGAACTCCCGCCGATGTACGAGCCCGGGAAAGGAAAGGACGCGGACTTCGAGGACCTCGACCCGGCACACGCCGAGCACGACTACGCCCGCCTCGTCGAAGAGATACGCCTCGCGGACGAGGCGGTCGCCGGCGCCTCGCTCGACGACGTGTTCACCCGGCGGGGCACGGTCTACTCGCTGCGGCTGGTACACATCCACATGATCAGCGAATACGCCCGCCACGTGGGCCACGCCGACCTCCTGAGGGAACGTCTGGACGGGGTCACCGGGGCCTGACCCCCCGGCCCGTACATCCTCTGACGTAGTCACGTCCCGGGGGCGGACTGAAACGGCGGTACCGGGTCACACGGAGGACATGACGTCCACTGACGTAAGGACAGACGGCGCTCCCGACCCCGAGGGAACGGGACGAAACAGCCGCGCACGCACCCGGGGCTGCCTCCCGTTCGCCGGTGTCTGCGCCGCGGCCCTGGTCCTGCTCCTGCTGGGTACGCGCATCGGCCTCCTGCCCGGCTTCGGCGACTTCTTCGGCGAGCGGGCCACGGACCGCTCCGGCCCGGCCGTGCTCAAGGCGGTCCAGGACATGAGCTCGTACGAGGCGGCCTCCGGCAACTTCCAGGTCGTCGTCGATCTGGAGAAGGACACCAAGTTCCTGCCCGACGCCATCCGTGGCACCCGCACCCTGTACGTGGGCGCGGGCACCGTGGGCGCCTCGGTGGACCTCGGCCAGATCGCCGAGGACGGCGTGAAGGTCAACGAGGACCGCACCGAGGCCGAACTCCGCCTTCCGCACGCGGTCCTGGGCAAGCCCGCCCTGGACCCGGACCGCTCGTACGCCGTGTCCAAGCAGCGCGGCCTCCTCGACCGGCTCGGTGACTTCTTCTCCGACAACCCCGGCAGCGAACAGGCGGTCAACAAGATGGCCGCCCAGCACATCGGAGAGGCGGCCGAGGAGAGCGAACTCACCGCGCGGGCCGAGAAGAACACCACCGCCATGCTCCAAGGGCTGCTCGGTTCCCTCGGATTCGAGAAGGTCACCGTCCACTACGGCTGAGCTGTTCCGCTCACGCCAGATCGTGCCGCATACTCAACGAATTGAACAGTCACCTTGTTGAGTGCCAAGGATCTGGGGAGTGGTGTCCATGACCGCCGCCGACACCGCGGAACGCTTCCGCGCCGCCGTGGAGAAGCGCGAACTCGCGTCGATGGAGGCCCTGTTCACCGAGAACGTCCGCCTCCTCAGCCCGGTGAAGTTCACCCCGTTCGAGGGGCGGCCCATGGTGCTCGGACTCTTCGGCGTCCTCCTGCGTACCTTCCAGGACTTCCGCTACATCGGACACTTCGAGGGCGCAGCCCTCACCAGCACCGATGACACCGAACAGCCGTCGGAAATCCTGTTGTTCAAGGCAGCGGTGGACGGCAAGGAGATCCACGGGATCGATCTCCTCCAGTTCGACGAGGACGGCCTGATCAAGGAGTTCACGGTGATGGTCCGCCCGATGTCCGCTGTGCAGGCGCTCGGCGCGGCGGTCCTGGCGGGTCTGACCGAGGACGGCATGGCGTGAACACCCGTTGCGTTCAACGGATTACCCTTCGTAGCTGACCGAGCAGTGTCGGCAACCGAGGGAATCCCGAATGAACCGTGTCCGCACCGTACTCGCCGCGATGGGCGTCACCGCGGGGCTGGTGGCCGCCCCCGCCGCGAACGCCGCGCCCCACCAGGAGCGCGCCCCGTCGACGGCGGTCGCACACCATGACCCCTGCACCGGCAAGTTCCGCGACGACGCCCGGCTGGGCCCCCAGTGGCTGCCGAGCACCACCCAGGCGCCCGTCGGCCCGCTGCTCAAGGGATACAAGCGCACGGGCGCCCTGTCGCCGGCGAACTTCCTGAAGAAGTACTGGGAAGGCCCTGAGGACACCGGCAGCTGGAAGTACCCGCCGAACGACGGCTTCGCCGAGGTCAACGGCGAGATCGACAAGGAGCCCACCAAGCTGCGCCCCGGCCAGCGCCTGGACCGCTTCGGCTCCGAGTACGGCGGTTACCTGGCACCGGCGGGCGACGCCTACGCGGAGCGGGCACTGCCGCCGCAGAACCTCAACACCCGCGAGACGGCGACCCCGTGCGACTACCGCGTCTACAAGGTCGCCAAGCCCTTCTGGGTCTGGCAGGGCGGCATCGCCCCGTGGTTCGAACAGCCCGGCGGCGGTCAGCAGATCAAGCTCGACGCGGTCTTCCTCGACCCGGGCGAGGGCGAGCGCCTCAACGTGAAATGGCTGCTCGACCACGACTACCTCACGCCCGCCGGGGTGTGACCCGCCATGGACCGCCACGGACTGCGGTCCGCGCTGATCGCGGCGGGGGTGCCCGACGGCTACTACCGCGTCGAGGGTGTCCACGAACCGGTTCCCACGCCTCCGGACTTCCTGTTCGTCCGACAGGCGCCCGACGGGACCTGGGAGACCGGCGCGTACGAACGAGGTGTGTACGACGCGTTCGCCCGGCATCCGGACGAGGAGACGGCCTGCCGTCACCTGCTGCACCTGCTCGTCTGAGCCGGGCGTCACAGGGGGCCGGTTCGCCGGACCGGTGAGTTCCCTTGCCCGGCGGCCGGTCGCCGGATGATCGTTGATCCGCAGCCCTGGCCACCACCAAGGAGACCCCATGCGGCAGCCCGCTCCCTCGTCCACCCCCTCACGATCCGTCCCCGGGGCGGTCCACCGGCTGGTGGACGTCCCCGGAGGCCGGATCCACCTCCTCGAACAGGGGACCGGCCCGCTCGTCCTGCTGATCCACGGCTTCCCCGAGACGTCGTACTCCTGGCGCCACCAGCTTCCGGCCTTGGCCGAGGCGGGCTTTCGCGCCGTCGCCGTCGACGTGCGGGGGTACGGCCGCTCCTCGGCCCCCCGCGCAGTGGACGCCTACCGGATGACGGCCCTGGTCGCCGACAACGTCGCGGTGGTCCACGCCCTGGGGGAGGAGACGGCGACCGTCGTCGGCCACGACTGGGGCTCGCCCATCGCCGCCAACAGCGCGCTGCTGCGGCCCGACCTGTTCACCGCCGCCGCGTTCCTCAGCGTCCCCTACTCCCCGTGGAACCCGGTCCGGCCCACCGAGGCCTTCGCGCGCATCGGAGGGGGCGAGGAGTTCTACATCAGCTACTTCCAGGAACCGGGCCGTGCCGAGGCCGAGATCGAACCCGACGTGCGCGGCTGGCTCGCCGGGCTCTACGCATCGCTCTCCGCCGACACGATGCCCCCGCCCGACCAGGGCAGCCCCTACTTCGTGCCGCCCGGCGCCCAAATGCGGGACCGCTTCACCGACGGACCGCTGCCGTCCTGGCTCACGGAGGAGGACCTCGACGTCTACAGCGCCGAGTTCGAGAGGACCGGGCTGACCGGCGGACTCAACCGCTACCGCAACGTCGACCGGGACTGGGAGGACCTGGCCGCCTGGGACGGCGCCGTCCTCAGCCAGCCCTCCCTCTTCCTCGGCGGATCCCTCGACTCCTCGACCACCTGGATGGCCGACGCGATCGCCGCCTACCCCGACACGCTGCCCGGCCTGGTCTCCTCACACCTCATCGAGGGCTGCGGCCACTGGATCCAGCAGGAACGCGCGTCTGAGGTCAACACCCTGCTGACGCGGTGGCTGCACACGGTGCACGCCTGACCGCAACGCCCTGTCCCGGCTCCGGCCGCGTGTCGGAGCCGGGACCCCGTACCGGGACCGGCCATGGTGGGTTCATGAACAGTGCTGGGATTCTCGCCGAAGCGTTCGAACGCATCAAGGAAACGGTGCACGCGGCAGTCGAAGGTCTCCCGCCCGACATGCTCAACGCCAGGCTCGACGAGGACGCGAACTCGATCGCCTGGCTCGTGTGGCACCTCACCCGGGTCCAGGACGACCACGTCTCCGACGCCGCGGGCACCGAGCAGGTCTGGTTCTCCGAGGACTGGGCCTCCCGGTTCGAGCTCCCCCTCCCCGAGGACTCGACCGGTTACGGGCACAGCAGCGAGCAGGTCGGGTCCGTCGAGGTGGCCTCGGGCGACCTGCTCCTCGGCTACTACGACGCCGTCCACGAGCAGAGCCTCGCCTTCGTCCACGGGCTCGACGGCCGGGCACTGGACCGCGTCGTGGACGAGGCGTGGTCGCCGCCGGTGACCCTCGGGGTGCGACTGATCAGTGTTCTCTCCGACGACCTGCAGCACGCCGGTCAGGCGGCGTTCGTCCGGGGAGCGCTGGAACGCCGGTAGGCCGGCCCGGTGCGCGCGTAGCGGCCCGGACTCGTGCCGACCACGCGCTTGAAGTGCCGGGAGAAGTGCGACTGGTCGTAGAAACCGGCAGCCACCGCCACGTCGGACACACGCATCCCGCCCAGCAGCAGGCGCCGTGCCAGATCGACCCGACGGCCCGTCAGGTACTGGTGCGGGGCCATGCCGAACTCGCGGCTGAAAGCCCGCACCAGATGCGTGTGGTGGGTGTGCAGGCGCCGAGCCGCGTCCCGCAGGCTCAGCCCCTCGACCACATGACCGTCGAGCAGGTCGCGCAGCTCACGGGCGATCTTGGGGTCACGCACCGGCGGCGGCGCGCCGAGGCGGTCGAGCAGGTGAGCGGCGAGCCGTTCGCGTACGAGGGCGAGACGGCTCTGCGCCTCCAGTTCGTCACCGGGGTGCGCGAGGGTCTGATGGAGCTGGTGCACCCGGTGCCGCAACCACGGGTCGTGCAGCACGGGGCGGTCGACCGCCCGGCCCACGAGGTCCACGTCGATCTGCGCGGTATTCAGGTACAGGACACGCTTGCGGAAGCCGTCCGGCGTGACCGCGTCGCCGTTGTGCGGGACGTGCGGCGGCAGCAGAGTCACCACCGGACGCGGGGCGCCGTGCTCATGGCGGTCCAGGTCGTAGCGGACCATGCCCTCGTCGACGACGAGCAGCGTCCAGGAATCGTGCGTGTGCATCGGGTACGCGTGATCGGCGAAGCGGGCGTGGAAGACCTCGTCGATCCCCTCCACCCGCGGACGCCATGCGGTGACCTCCGGGCGTGCGGCCATACCGGAAGCGTACAAGGGCGGCCCCGGTGGCCGGACAGCCTGCAAACTTCGTACAAGATTCGCGCGCGCGGCCCCGGCAGGCTCTCGTACATGAACGACGACAACGCACCCGTACGCTTCGAGACCAAGATCGCCGTGCTGCTCCGTGACGACCTCCTGACGTGGCAGCGCCTCAATGTCACCGCCTTCCTGGTCAGCGGTCTCGGCACACACGCCCCGGAAGTGGTCGGCGAGCCGTACGCCGACGCCGACGACACCCCGTACCTGCCGATGTTCCGGCAGCCGGTCATGGTCTTCGCCGGGTCGAAGGAACTGCTCACCACCGCGCACGGCAGGGCGGTGACCCGGGGCACGGCGACCGCGGTGTTCACCGGCGACCTCTTCGCCACCGGCCACGACGCCGCTAACCGGGCCGCGGTCCGCGCGGTGACGCGGCAGGGCCTGGACCTGGTGGGGCTGGCGGTGTACGGGCCGCGCAAGGACGTGGACAAGATCGTCAAGGGCGCCTCGATGCACCCCTGACGACCGCGCTGCGCTACGCCCGGGATACATGCGGGCACATGTGTGCGAATGGAGTTGCGCGGTGCCATACTCGGAAGCAGTCCGCTCGACAGGCTTGTCAACGTCCCGAAAGGTGACGCGTCATGAACTGGGCATCGTGGACTACCTGCGGTGTCTTCGCGGGAACCGGCGGAGTGCGCACCGAAGAGGTAGGCGTCGTCAACGGCGATCTGACCGTACACACCACATGGTCCGACGGGCAGGCGGAGGTGGCCGTGCAGTACAGCGGGGCCTCCGACTGGTTCACCATGGCGGGAAGCCCCGTGCCCTGCCCGTCGGAGGAGGACAGCCGCTCCTTCCACCAGAACGTCGTCGAGGCGGTCCGTGCCGGAGGCGCGGCCACCGTACCCGTGCCGTACACGGTGGACTGAAGCGGCCGGGCGGGCCTCAGCGTCCGCCGTCCCCGAAGCGCCTCACGTACCGCCGCTGCCACGGGGTCTCGACGGCTCCGGGGTGGTAGTGCCGTCGTACGTACGACACGGCCTGCTCGGCCGGGACCCCGTCGAGGACCGCCAGGCAGGCCAGCGCCGTACCCGTACGCCCGCGCCCGCCACCGCAGGCGACCTCGACGCGCTCCCGTGCCGAGCGGTCCCATGCCTCCTGAAACACACGGCGGGCCTCGGACCGGTCGGCGGGGAGCCTGAAGTCGGGCCAGCGCAGCCATCGCGCCTCCCAGTCGACGGCCGGTGGCCGCCGGCCGAGGAGATGGACCGCGTAGCCGGGTGCCGGACCGTCGGGGAGCGGCCGCCGCAGGCCGCGCCCGCGGACCAGCCGCCCCGAGGGCAGTCGCATCACACCCGCACCGGACTCGTCCCACGTATCGGCCACGCCGCCCACCCCTCCGCCGTCTTGCGCCCCTGGGCGCCGCTGTCCACAGGCCCAGTAAACAGGCCGGAGCGCGGCGACGGGGCCGCTTGTGGGGATGGGAGTGGCCGCTCAGTCCGCCCTCGGGCCGCTGCCGTGGCTCAGCGGCCTGGCCAGCAGCGGCACGCGCGGGGCCTGGTGCCCGCCGCTCGCCTGCATGCGAACCTCGCCGCGCTCGCTGATCTCGGCGCGCACGATGCCGGTCTCGTCCTCGTAGACCGGGTAGCCGCCGGCTCCGGACCGGGCGGTGAGATGGACGACGACCACGTCGTCCTCGGCGCCGGTCGTCTGGAATATCAGCTCGTAGCTTTCCGGGTAACCCATGTATGCCTCCCGACCGGGCACGGGACACAGCCGTGCACCCGTCCTCTTCATTGTTTCGCACCGGCGCGCATGGTGCACTCGGCGCGTGTTCGTGTCACTACCGGTGACTGCGGATGCGGATTCGGTGAGGCGGGGCGACCATCACTGCAAGGGACCGGACGTGTGCTGACCTTCGCACCGCCGCCCGTGACGCCAGGCGGATCGCCGGCGCGATCGTCCTTCGTCGGCGCGGGGCCACGCGCTCCCGGCCGCCCTGCAGAGAGGAACTGCCGTGCTGATTGCCCATCCCGCGACGCTGCGGAAACTCGTCAAGCGCTACGAGGCCCTGCGAAGTGCCCACGCACGGCTCGGTACTTCCGAGAGCAGCCGCCACCTCGAGGACGTGTCCTACACCCTCTGCGTCACCACGGGAACGAGGACCGTCCCCGACGCGCTGCTCGCCGCGGAGACGCAGCTGCGCGCCGTGCTGCCGGCAGGCTCGCCGTCGCCCTTGTCCGAGGTTGAACTCACCGCCTGACAGCCGCGCGGAGCCCCGCCGGACGACGCCGGTCCTCTCGGACCGGCGTCGTCCGCTGTGCGCGGGCCGGGAGCCGTGCCGGTCGCCCCGGTGCCGTCCGGGCGCCACACGCGGTGTGGTGACGACGGCGAACGGGCGGACCGCGCCGTCGATCGGGTGACAGGCGCCTGTCGGCCAACATGACCGATCGGCCGGGCGGCTAGTGATGCGGGTATGAGATTTGAGTCCCCACGAAACAAGTCCGTCTCCCCGCGCACCCGCCGCCTCCGCCTCGTCGGCGCCCTGGGCGCCGTCCTCGCCGCCGCCCTCGTGACCGGCTGCGGCCAGGACAGCGGCGGGACGTCCTCGGCGACCTCCGAGGCCGCGAAGGTCATGCCGAACCAGTCGACCAGCCCCTCCTCCAGCGTCTCCGGCAGTCCCACCAGCACGGCGCAGCTGACCGAGGACCAGGCCAAGCGCAAGGAGACGCTCTCGGCCGTCAAGGTCACCTTCTCCAAGGCTGCCACGACCGCGGTCGGCGAGGTGTCGGGCGGCAAGCTGACCGAGCTGGAGCTCGAGGGCGTCGACGACAGCAGCAGCAGCGCGAGCCCGAGCGCCGACGCCAGCGGCAGCGCGAGCCCGTCGGCCTCCGCCAGCGCGAGCCCCGGGGGCAGCACCAGCCCCAGCCCGAGTGGCAGCTCTGCCGGTCCCCAGTGGAAGGCAGAGGTCGTCGAGGAGAACGGCACCGCTCACGTCGTGACCGTCGACGCGGTGTCGGGGAAGGTGCTCGACTCCAAGCCGGACGATGACCAGAGCGAGTCCGACAAGCAGCAGATGGCCGACCGGATCGCCAAGGCGAAGCAGACGCCGCAGCAGGCGGCCAAGGTCGCCACGGACAAGAAGAAGGGCACGGTCACCTCGGTCAAGCTCGACGAGAACGACAGCCAGGCCCTGGTCTGGCAGGTCGACGTGGTCACCGAGGACTGGAAGAAGACGACCTTCGACGTGGACGCCGAGAACGGCAAGATCACCAACGAGGAAGTCGACAACGACTGATATCCACTCCACCCACTCGGATCGGTGGCGGACCGCGCGGCGGTTCGCCACCGATCCGCGTTCGCCGCCCCGCGTGTACCGGACGGCGATGGTCTCAGACGTCCGCGTCCTCGTCGTCGAGGTCCCGTGCGTAACGCAGTCCGGGACGTCCGCCCAGGGTGGTCCCACCGCCCACGACGAAGCCCGCACGGGCCAGCACGGCCTGCGAAGCGGGGTTGTCCACGGTCGTCACAGCCCGGAGGGAGCGCAGGCCGTACCTGGAGCGTGCGAGGCCGCAGACCTCCCGGACCGCCGAGGTGGCCAGGCCCTGCCCCGCGGCCCGCTCGGCGATCCGGTACCCCACCTCCGCCGAGCCGTCCGCCACATCCACGAGATTGACCCGGCCCAGGACCGCGCCCGAGGTGTCGGCGAGGATGTGGAAATGGTGTGCCCCGGCAGCCTGTTCCGCCAGCAGCTCCGCGTGGCGCGCGTCGAACCGGGTGAAGTAGACATCGCCGCGGTCCGGGACGAAGGCCGCGAAATACGCCCTGTTCTCCCGCTCGAAGGCCAGCAGGGCGGGGGCGTGGTCGGCCCTGAGTCGCTGCAGCATGGTCATGGGCGGACGGTAATCGGTCGGGACCGCCCGCCACCACGGATTTCCTCCGCGGCCGGGAGCGGCGGAGATCGGCCGGCCGGGGTTGGAGGGCCGCGTCCGGACCGGGACGCCCCCGGTTCCGTCCGGACGGGGGCAGCCGTCCGGACGGGGGCCGTCTTCCGGGCGGGCGTCGTCCTCGGGGCGGTGCCGACAGGGGCTCGGCGCTCGCGGGTCCCTGTGCCCGGCCCCTCGGGTGGCCGAAAAGCGGCCCACCGGAGTCCGCCCGCAGGGCTCGACAGTGACCTCTGCGCCGGGCCGGCGTTGTGCACGGCGTGCCCTGCCCATCACCCAGCCCGATCTCTGTGACCGCGACCACGGGTGCCCCGTCTCCGGTCCCGTTCCTGCTGACCCCTCAGCAGGGAGAGGCCGCCCGCCGGCTTCTTTCGTACGTCACCTCCCTGCCGCTGCGCGCGGCGGACGCCCAGCTCCTCGCCGTGGTCGTCGCCATCCGTGCCGCCCAGAAGGGCGTCGGCAACCTCACCGGCCAGGACCTGCGGTCACTGCGCCTGGCCGACGCCGAAGGCGCGGTGGCCGCGGTCACCGCCCTGGGGTGGCAGGTGCGGGGCGACCTGATCGGGGGCAACCCGGACATCCCCGTCGGCATCGCCGTGCCCGGCCTCGCCGACGGCCCCGATCGCCTGCTTCCCTTCGGCAAGGTGAAGCGGTCCCGGGTGTCGGGCTGGACGAGCCGTACGCTCAACGCCAAGCCGGTCAAGAAGACACCGCCCGCGATGCGGTTGGCCGCCCTGTACCTGGCCGCTCACGCCAAGCCCGACCTGCCCGGCGCCCTGCCCGCGGATATGCCCGAGCACTGCCGGGCGGTCCTCCCCGACCTGTTGGCCAAGGGTTTCCTCAAGGAGCTGGACGGCACCACCTATCTCTTGGCCGATGCCGTACGGCATCTGTCGGGCATGCGCCCACCGCCCGCGCCCGCGGTCCGCGCCCGGGAAGAGGACGTGGCGGAACCGCTGAGCTGGGACGCGTGGAAGGCGCAGGCGAGCGTGGCACTGCGCCGGCACGTCGAGGCCGTCGAGAACTGCCCCCGGTGCTCGCTCTCGCCGGGCAGGGTGTCCGAGGCCTTCATGCGTAAGCCGGTCCCCGCCCAGCTCGACGACAAGGTGCTCGCCGCCTACGCCGCGTGGAGGCACAGCCACCCCCAACCGGGCCCGCGGGCGGCGCAGTTCGCCGCGGAATTCCGCGCGGCGCACGGTCATGGCCCGTCGGTCAAGCAGCTCTGCCAGGGTCTGGCCGACCGGAAGCAGTCGCGTCGGCTGCGGATCTACATCGTCCGGCAGCTGATCGCCGAAGGGTGGCTGACGAACACCGAACCCGTGCCCTGGACCCTGCGGCCCGGCAAGGCGGCCCAGCCCGGCGCACCGGTGAGCTCTGTGAGCACCCGTGCGCGGACGAGCTGACTCCGGTCGGCGCCGCCCGCTTCGGCCGGAGCCGGCCGGCCGCGCCGGGGGCGGGTGCGCGGAGGCTGTGCACCGCCCTGGTCGTATGCCGGCCGGTGCTGTGATTCCCGCCTGCCGTGCTGCGCGGCGTCCGCGGCGGCGACCTTCCGGAGCGGGGCGTCGTCCTCGTGACACCAGGCCCGTTCCCCGTCGGCTCGACCGGGGAGTTGACGGCGGGTCAACCGGTTGCGGCCGTTGGTCCGAGGCCCTGACGGACTCGGGCGGGTAGGGCGGGCATCGGTCGGCGCACATCGGTCTGACCGCGCTGTGCAGGGGTACACGTGCTGCACCACCACAGCGGAAGGAGCTCCATCGTGCTCGGTATCGTTGCCGCAGTGCTGTTTTTCATCGCTTTCTTGATCAATGCCGCCGACATCGGGACGAACGAGGTGTTCTCGTCGGTCAACGTCATGCTTCTCGGGCTCACCGTCCTGGCCCTTCACGTGGCGGGCGTAGGGGCCGGCTGGGGAGGACGTGGCCGTCGGCGGTGACGATGTGGGGCCCGCTCGTGCGGGAAGGGGGCGCGGCCGTCACGGCCGCGCCCCCTTCCCGTCCCCGCCTGCGCCCGGCCGATGGGGTGAGGGCCGAGCCGGGTGGCGTATCGGCCGGTGACGGCCGGTTTGGGGATGGGCGCGCGGGAAACCTGATCACCCATGGGTATCCGCCTGGGCAGCACAGTCGTCAACTGCGCCGACATCGACGCCATGACCCGCTTCTGGTGTGAGGCGCTCGGTCTCCGGCCGTCCTCGACGGCTCCGGGGGACACCTTCCGGCTTCTGCGAGGTGACCGCGGCACCATCTCACTGCAACGTGCGCTCACGCCCGTGACCGCCCGCGACCAGATGCACCTGGATCTCTACAGCGACGACATGGAAGCGCAGGTCGAACGGCTCGTCCGACTCGGCGCGCGGACGGTCCGGCACGTCACGGACGATCCCGAGGACGACTACGTCGTTCTCGCCGACCCCGAGGACAATCTCTTCTGCGTCTGCGCCAAGCCCGCCGCGCAGGTGGGCGGGCGCTGACGACCGTCCACCCGCTACCGCGTGGTGGTGCCGCACATCCGGGCCCCGGCGGCGGCGTCAGGGGCGCAGTACCAAGCGGATGGGGCTGGTCGTCCTGTCGTTCAGGATGTCGACCGCCTCGGCGGCCCGGGCGAGCGGCAGGACATCGCTGACCGATCCCGCGAAGTCGAGCCGTCCCGACTGGACGAGCCGCAGCAGCTGGGGCAGGGCGACCGGCATGTCGGAGCCGTAATGGCCCAGGATCTGCTGCTGGAGGTAGCTGAACCTGGTGCCGTCCGTGACCGTCAGGGGCCGGTCGGTCAGCCCGACCAGGACAAGCCTGCCCTTGGGGGCCAGGACGGTGAGCGCCTGTTCACGTACGGCCGGCACCCCCGCGAAGTCGAAGGCGGCGGCGAGACCTGTGCCGCCCGTCGCCGCGGCGACGGTCTCCCGCAGAGCGGAATCGGCCGGGTCCAGGGCGAGGTCGGCTCCGGCGGCCAGGGCCCGCTCGCGGGCGGTTCCGCTGGGGTCGACCGCGATGATCGGGCAGGCACCGATGGCGCGCAGCAGCTGGACGGCGTGTACGCCGAGCCCCCCGGCGCCCCACACGCCCACCGCCTCGGCAGGCCTGACGGCCCCGGTCGCGGTGATCGCGCCCCACGGAGTCGACACCGCGTCAGGAATGATCGCGCCCTGTTCGAAGGGGATGGAGTCCGGCAGTTCCGTCAACGCGGTCGCCGACGACAAGGCGTACTCGGCCCAGCCGCCGTCGTAGTCCACGCCGCGTGTGTAGGTGGCACCGTCGCGCACCTCGCCCGCGTACAGCACCACGCGCTGACCGACCGACCAGGCGGTGACGCCCGCGCCGGTTTCGGCGATCGTTCCGGAGACCTCGTGCCCGAGCGTGACGGTGTCGCCGTCCAGCAGCAGGGGGGTGAGCGTTCCGTCGATGAGATGCGCGTCCGACAGGCAGACCCCTGCCGCCTCCACCTTGACCAGCACCTGGCCGGGCCCCGGCTGAGGCCGGCGTATCTCCTCGATCCGCAGGGTGCGGCTCGGTATGTGCAGGCGGGCGGCGAGCATCTGGTCCATGGGGGCCTCCTTGGTGCGCGGCGGGTCCTGCGTTCACTGATTACGCAAGTCGCCTTGCGTTAAGGGTACGGCTCTCGAATCTCGTAAAGCAAGGAGCCTTGCTTTACGCTGGCCGGATGACGCCTTCGCAGCCCGCCGCGCAGCCGCTCCGCCGACGAGGGGAGCGCATGCGGCAAGCGGTGCTCGCCGCCGCGGTCGACATCCTCGCGACCGAAGGACTGGCCGGAGCGACCGTGGCCGCCGTCGCCCGCTCGGCCGGAGTCCACGAGACATCGGTGTACCGGCGGTGGAAGACGCGCGAGAACCTGATCCTCGACGCACTCACCACGGAACTCGACGCGGCCCTGCCGATCCCCGACACCGGTGACGTGCGCGAGGACCTGGAGCGTTTCTTCGGCGCACTGGCCTCCCTGCTGGCCGGCGCGCAGGGACAGGCGCTGCTCCGCCTGAGCGTCGAACGCGACGACACCCTGGACGACCGCCGCCGCGCCTACTGGACGGACCGGCTGGAGCGGGCCGCCGCCATGGTCGAACGAGGCGTCGACAGGGGCGAGCTGGCCCCGGACACGGACCCCGGCCTGCTGATCGAGTCGGTCAGCGGCCCCCTCTTCGCCCGTGTCCTGCTGAGCGGCACGTCCTGGGACGACACGCTCGTACCGAGGCTGATCACGTTGGCCCTGGACGGTTCACGGCCCCGGACGGGCGCCTGACGCGTCCCGGGGGGACGGTCGCGGCTTCGCGGCTCCGGGGCCGGTCGCGCGTCCTCAGCGAGCGAACTTCTCGATCGCGGCCGGAGTGACCGGGGTGAAGAAGTTGACGAGGTTGCCGTCGGGGTCGCGGAACAGGAGCGCGCGGTTTCCCCAGGGCATGGTGGTGGGTTCGTTGACGAAGTCCTCCACGAACCCGGACAGGTTCCTGTGGACGCCGTCCACGTCGTCGACGAGGAATTCGAGGATGACGCTGCGGTTGTCGGCCGGAGCGGCCGAGCCGGGGGCGAACAGGGGCACGGTACGGGTGCCGGCGATCGCGAGTGTGGCCGAGGCGGTCCGAAGCTCGGCGAAGTCCTCGGTGAACCAGTCCGCCCGTACGCCTGTGGCGCGCTCGTAGAAGGCGACGAGGCGGGCGACGTCGCCCGTGATGATGCGGATCGACACGAAGTCCATGGTTCTCTCCTGGTGGTGCGGGTTCTTCCTGTGCTCGCACGCTACGACGGATACCGGACAGAACCCGCCCGGTATGTGCGGCAGACTTTCGGACATGTCCCGTCCCGTGTCCCGCGTCCTCACCTTGCTGGAACTGCTGCAGTCGGGCGGTGTCCGGACCGTGTCCGAGCTCGCCGAGCGGCTCGACGTCGACGAGCGCACGGTGCGCAGGTACGTCGGCCACCTCCTCGACCTCGACGTGCCCGTCGAATCGGTGCGCGGCCGCTACGGCGGCTACCGGCTCACCTCCGGCTACCGCATGCCGCCGCTCATGCTCAGCGACGACGAGGCGCTGGCCGTGCTGCTCGGCCTGGTCGCGGGGCAGCGCGCCGGTTTGACGACGGCCGCGGGCACCGCGAGCGAGACGGCGGCGGCGAAGGTCCGGCGGGTGCTGCCCGAGCGGCTCGCCCGCAGACTCGACTCGGTGCTCGGCACTCTTGCCTTCACGGCCCCGTCCGGTGCGTCGGCCACCCCGGACGTCGGCGTCCTGCTCTCGACGGCCGATGCCGTACGCCATCACCGGCCCCTCACGATCCGGTACACCGCCGCCGACGGCCGGCGCAGCGAGCGCACACTGCACCCGTACGGGCTCGTCGCCCACTCGGGCAGGTGGTACGTGACGGGCTTGGACCCCGCGATCGACGAGAACCGCACCTTCCGGCTGGACCGCATCACCGGGGTGGCGACCCTGCCCGGCTCGTTCGCACCGCCTGCCGGACTCGATCCCGCGGAGCGCGTCCTGTCCGGGTTCGCGACGGCCGCCTACCGGCACGAGGTGGTCCTGCGGATCCAGGGGACGCCCGAGCAGATCCGTACCAGGCTTCCCGCGGGCGTCGCGACCGTGCGGGAGTCCCCGGCTCCGGGCCTGTCCCCGGCTCCGGGCACGGAGGCTCCGGGGGACGAACGCTGGTGCCGGGTGGAGCTGCGGGTGGAGCGGCTCGACTGGTTGCCGGGGGTGCTCGCCTCGCTGGACCGGCCGTTCGTCATCGAGCGACCGGACGAGCTTCGCGGCCTCGTCGAGGAACTCGCCGACCGGCTGGCCCGGTCCGCCCGGCGACGACCGTCTCCGTGAACGACGGGCAGGCCGCCGGGGACCGCCGTCGCGCAGGACGCTCCCGGCGGGGAGCCTCCCGCGGTCCCGGGCTCCGGCAGGGGAGGGCCCCGCCCGGGACGGCGCGGCCCTCCCCTACCGGCCGTCCGCTACAGCTCGTCGCCGAACGCCTCGGCCAGTTCACGCCACTCGGCCCGCGGCAGGCCGGAACCGCCCTCGTCGGCGGTGAGGACCTGGAGCGCGACATGGTCGGCACCGGCGTCCAGGTACTCCCGCGTCCGTGCCTTCACCCGCTCGGCGTCGCCCAGGGCGAAGAGGGCGTCGAGGAGGCGGACGCTTCCGCCGTCCTCGAAGTCGCTCTCCGCGAACCCCAGGCGCAGCAGGTTGTCGGTGTAGTTGGGGAGCCGGAGGTACATCGCCAGCATGGTCCGCGCGGTGGTACGGGCCCGGTCGAGGTCGGTGTCGAGCACCACCGACAGCTCGGGGGCCAGCAACGCGTCGGGGCCGAGCGCCTCGCGTGCCTCCGCCGTGTGCTCGGCGGTGACGAGATAGGGGTGCGCGCCCAGTGCCCGGCCGGCCGCGAGCTTCAGCATCTTCGGGCCGAGCGCCGCCAGGACCCGTGCTCCGGCACCCACGGGCGGGGTGGCGGCGTCCAGAGCGTCGAGGTACGCCACCATCGAGCTGTACGGCTTGGTGTACTGCGGCACCATCGGGCCATGGCTGACCCCCAGGCCGAGGACGAACCGCCCGCGCGCGTGCGCGTCGATCGCCGCGATCCGTGCCGCCACGTCCTGCGCGGTGTGGTCCCAGATGCTCAGGATGCCGGTGGCCACGGTGATCGTGCGGGTGGCGGCGACGACAGCCGCGGCGTCGTCCGGCGACGGGCTGCCCCCGATCCAGACGGTGCCGTACCCCAGCTCCTCGAGCTCTGACAGCGCCCGGGCGATCGCCTTCCTGCCCGCGTCGTCCACCCTCGACTCGTGCAGCGCACCGCTCCAGATGCCGACCCGTCCGAATGCCTCGCGTGTCTCAGAAGTCATGGTGTGATCAACACCGCCTCGTGGCCGCTATTCCCGGCAGGGCCCGATCGCTGCCTGGGGTACGTCGAACGGGTGGCCTCCCTCGTGGCCCCGCCCGGCACGGGGCCGGGGCCACGGGGGAGGACACCTCAGACGACGATGACCCGGCGTCCGCGTGTGTGTCCGGCCTGGCTGTCGATGTGTGCCGCCGCCGCCTCGTCGAGCGTGTACGACTTCTCGACCGGTATGTGGAGCCTCCCCCGCGCGATGAGGGCCGCTGCCTCGGCGAGCGCGTCCGGCACGCTCCCCGCCACACCGGAGAAGCGGACACCGAGCTTCGGTGCGTCGAGATCGGCGATGGACACCACCTTCCCCGGGTCCCCGGTCAGCTCCACGAGCTCGCGGATCACGCCCGAACCGGACAGATCCAGGGCCGCGTCGACGCGGCCGAGCTGCCGCACCCGCTCGGGCCAGCCCTCGCCGTACGTCGTGGCGAGGGCACCCAGACTCCGCAGATACTCCTGATTCGCGGCCCCGGCGGTGCCGATCACCGTGATGCCGCGGTCGCGGGCGATCTGCAGCACCGCCGATCCGACCCCGCCGGAGGCGCCGCTGACCAGCAGTGTCTGCCCGGGCCGTACACCGGCCTCGCGAACGATGCGCAGCGCGGTCTCCACCACCGAGGGGTACCCGGCGGCCTCCTCGTAGGTCAGACCCTCGGGCATCCGGGCCCAGGCGGACAGCACGGCGAACTCGGCGTAGGTGCTGGAGCCTTCGCCGAACACATGGTCGCCGACCTCGATCCCCTCGACGCCTTCGCCCACCTCGTCCACCACCCCGGCGGCGTCCAGCCCGACACCGGCGGGCAACTCGACGGGATGGGCCCCGAGGACCTGCCCTTCACGGATCCTCCAGTCGACGGGGTTCACACCCGCCGCCCGCACGGCGATGCGTATCCGGCCGGGGCCCGCATGGGGCTCCTCGGCATCTGTCAGTCGTAGTACGTCCGGGCCGCCGAACTCGGCGAAGCTCACTTTCTTCATGCGGTGGACCGTAGCACTAACCGTTAGCTTTTCGAAGTCGTTACGGGTTCGTAGCTGATAGCATCACCGCATGACCGAGCCGCCCGGACGCCGTGAACGCAAGAAGGCCGCGACCCGCCAGAAGATCGCCGACACCGCCCTGCGGCTCTTCCTGGAGCGCGGGTACGACGCGGTGGGCATCCGGGAAGTGGCCGCCGAGGCCGACGTCGCCGTCACCACGCTCTTCTCCCACTTCGCCTCCAAAGAGGCCCTGGTGTTCGAGCAGGACGAAGACTTCGAGCAACGCCTCGCGCGGGCGGTCACCGGCCGGGCGCCGCACGAGCCGCTCATCCCCGCGCTGCGCCGCGAGGTCCACGCCTTGGTGCGCCACTGCACGGCGGACGGCGCCGCCCCGATCTGGCGCATGATCGACGAATCGCCGGCCCTGAGGAGGTACGACGAGTCGATGCGGCTGCGCCACGCGGAGACGCTGGCAGCGGCCATCGCCGCCGATCTGGAACTGTCACGGACCGCGACGGTCGGCCGGACGATCGCGAGATTCGTGGTCGACGCCTATGCGCTGGCCCGTGAGGCGGCTGATCCGGAGGCCGCGGTGGACGAGATCTTCCCGATGATCGAGGCGGCCTGGGAGGCCGGGCGTTCTCGTGTACGTGCGTGAGGGTGACGGATCCGGAGAACCGGCGCGAGCGGATCAGCGGCTTCGCCGGCCCCCGAGCAGACGGCTCTGCTCCTGCTTGAGGCTCGCGAAGGAGCGCCGCGCGTACGCGGCCATCTCCTCGCTGGGGAAGGGCACCACGGACAGGTGCTGGTCGTAGTTGCCCTGCTCCCACCGGGCTGACGTGATCTCGTAGCCGGATACGTGAGCGCACAGCTGAAGCAGGATCGGCGGCATCTCCGATTCGCTCAGGAGGTCGGCGTGTCCGATGACCAGGTCGCGCATCGCCTGGATGTTCGGGAGGAAGACGGTGTCGACCCACAACCGCCATTCGGCGAGCTCGTGCTCCGAGGGCGGGATCTCGTGGACGAAGGGTGACCTGCCGTCAGGGCGGGCGTTGCGCTGGGTGAACGCGCCGAAGATGCGGCTGTTCGCCTCCGTGAGAGCGAACAGCGGTCCGTAGAAATCGCTGAGCTGGCGGTTCAGGCGGGCCAGGCGTTCCTGCCTCTGCGCCAGACGCAGCCCGTTGAGGTAGGTGGCTATGTAGCCGACGAACGCCAGCGTGACGGTGACGACAACGGTGCTCATGGGAGGCGATGCTATGGGCCACCCGGGCACACCTGAGTGGGCATCACCTCCGCCGGTCGGCCGGATGGGCCGTCGTGCGTCCGTCGCGGCGGGGAAGCCACACGCCCTCAATACGGGGGAGTGGCGGCGGCTTCGGAGAACATGCGTCCATGACTGTGCGAGGCATCGATCATGTAGGGGTCACGGTTCCGGACCTGGAGACCGCGACGCTGTTTCTCGGGAGGGCGCTGGGCGCCGAAGTGCTCTACGACACGCTGCGGAGGGACGAGGGTCCACGGACCGGTCCTGAGCTGGAACAGCGGCTCGGGGCGCCGGAGGGCACCGAGCAGCGAGCGGTTCGCATGCTGGCCCTGCCGAACGGACCGGGTCTGGAGCTCTTCGAGTTCCGCGCACCGCACCAGGAACCGCCCGCTCTGCCCACCGACTTCGGCTGGCAGCACGTGGCCCTGTACGTCGACGACCTGGACGCCGCCGTGACCCGCGCCGTCGAGGCCGGCGCCACTCCTCTCGCGCCTCCTCAGCCGCTCCCCGGGCCGGAGGAAGGGCCGCGCAACCGATTCGCCTATCTCCGCACGCCCTGGGGGAGCACCCTGGAGTTGCTGACCTACCCCGACCCGCAGCCGTACGAAGAGGGCTCGGCCAGGCGCCGCTGGAGGCCCTGAGGGGAGCGCGCCCCGTGCGGCGGTGCATGCCCGGCCGCCGCACCGGGGCCGCACCGGCGGTGTCAGTGGCCGGTGCGATCATGCCCTGCATGACTGAGCCCATGCGGCGGCGCGTGTACGGCGCCGACCACGACGACCCCGAACGGTACGAGCAGCCGGGCCGCGACTACGCGGAGCTGGTGGGAGGCCCCCTCGACGGATTGCTCCTCGATGTGACGGGACGGCCTCCGGAGTCCTTGACCACGGGGGCGGCGCTGACCACGGAGATCGGCATGCACGGACCGGGCGGCCGGGCGGAGTACCAGCCGCGGCCGGGTGACACGGGCCGCTGGGACTGGGTCGGCGACACCCCTTAGGCGCGGAACGCGCGGGGCCGGGCGACCGGACGCGAGCCGGTCACCGCGCGGAACCGCCGGGCCCGCCCGCGCACCCCGCCGGGTGGAGCGACATCTAGGCTTCCGCCGTGAACGACACCGCACACGACATACGCATCAGACCAGGCGGCCTGACCGACGCGCCCGCGATTCTTGCCATGCTCGACGCCGCCGTGGCCTGGATGAACGGCCGAGGCAACACCGAGCAGTGGGGCACGACGCCGTATTCGCAGAAGCCCGGCGGGGTGGCGCGGGTCGAGCGGTACACGACCGCGAACACCCCGTACATCGCGGAGCTGGCCGGAACCCCGGTCGGAGCCCTGGTGCTGGACTCAGGGCCCAGCCCTCAGGTGCCGATCCCTCCGGCCGAGGAACCCGAGCGGTATGTCCGGTTGTTGGTCTCCGACCGACGGCACGCCGGGAGGGGCATCGGGGCGGCCCTGCTGGACCATGCCGCCGAGGAGACCCGGCGGGCCGGCGTGCGGCTTCTGCGGGTCGACTGCTGGGCGGGGGGAGGGGGTGCACTGGTGGCGTTCTACGAGGGCACCGGTTTCACGCCCACCGACCGCTTCCTGGTCGGCTCATGGCCGGGGCAGGTGCTGGCCCGACGGGTCGGCTGAACCTCAGGCCGGATACCGCGGGGCCGTTCAGCGCTCGTGGGCCGTTGCGGTGCGGAGCTGGTCGATCCCGGTGTCGAGTGCGGCTCTGAGGTGGGCCGAGCTGCCGGTGGACATCATGATCGACACCCCGCCCTGGATACCGGCCAGCAGCGCGGCCGCGCTTCGGTCGACGTCCACGGAAGCAGGGATCAGCTCGCGGCTGCGGAGTGCGCGGATACCGTTGGCGATGCGTTCCTGCCACTGGCGCATCAGCTCGACGACGATCGCCCGCGTGCCCGGCTCCGAACGGCCGATGTGAAGGAACAGATTGCCCAGCGGGCACTGGTCGTTCTGCAGCTCGTAGCGTTCCACGACGGCGTCCCGCCACCGGTACCAGGACTCCCAGGAATCCAGGCGGTCCAGGTGGGGCTGCTGGTCCTCCAGTACGCGGCTCGCTTCGAACTCGGCCACCGCCAGGAGCAGTTCGTCCTTGCCGCCCGGAAAATAGTGGAAGAGCTGACTCTTGCTCGTGCTGGTGCGGGCGCGCACGTCGTCGAGCGTGGTGAAGGCGATGCCTCTTTCGCGCAGCACCTGCGCGGCGCCCTCGACGATACGGGCCTGTGTGGCACGCCCCTTCGCGGTCGACGCGGTCGACGCGTTCGGCATCGGGCACCCTCCTGGACTGGACTGATGAGTCCAGTATGGGGCACAGGCCGCCTGCTCGGGCTGGACTTGCCGGTCCATTTTTGGCGGAGCACAGTCGGTCCCGTGGTCCGGACCGCCGGGCCGCCCCGTGGAGCCGGTCGGCCGACTTCTCCGGCCGCGGGAGTGCGTACGAGAAGAGGAGACACGTCATGGGTGGACGGCTTCAGGGCAAGACCGCGCTCGTCACGGGATCGACGAGCAACATCGGGCGGGCGATCGTCACGGCGTTCGCCGCCGAAGGGGCCCATGTGGTCGTGTCGGGCCGCAGCCAGGAACGGGGGGCACGGATCGTGCAGGAGATCCGCGCCGCCGGGGGCCGTGCCGACTTCGTGGCGGCGGATCTCGACGGTACCGCCGCGGCCTCCGGCCGCCTGGCCGAGCAGGCGGCCGGGGCGCTGGGCGGCCGGATCGACATCCTGGTCAACAACGCCGGCATCTTCCCGGGGTCCACCACCACCGACACCGACGAGGAGACCTTCGACCGCGTCTACGCGGTGAACGTCAAGGCCCCCTTCTTCCTGACCGCCGCGATCGCTCCGGCCATGGTGCGGGCCGGGGGCGGGGCCGTCATCAATCTCGGGTCGTGGGTCGCCCGGCTGGGCATTCCGGTCGGCACCCTCTACAGCTCCACCAAGGGGGCGATGGAGACCCTCACGCGGGCCTGGGCCGCTGAGTTCGGACCTCAGGGCGTACGGGTGAACGCCGTCTCGCCCGGCGTGATCGTCACGCCCGCCGCCGAGCCGCACCCGGGCGAGAGCATGATGAAGGGCACTCCGGCGGGAGGGGTCGGCAGTCCCGAGGCCATCGCCCAGGCGGCGGTCTGGCTGGCGAGCGACGAGGCCGCCTTCGTGCACGGGACGGTGGTGGACGTCGACGGTGGACGCGTCGGTGTCGCGGTCCTGGCCGGCTGAGGCGCGGTTGTCCGGAGCCGACCGCACCGGTTGCAGGAGACCGGACGCGGCCGGACCGTATCCCGGGCGGCCGGGTCTTCCGGGTACGCGGCCGGGTCCGAACCGGCCGCGTGGACCGGCGTGCCCCCGAATCCGGCGGCCGGAGAACTGCCGCACCTTCGCCGCATCGAAGACGTATCCGCCTCCGAGCCGCCGGGTGACCTGTTCGAGTCGGTCCTGTCCATGCTCATCGAGGGTGTGACAGCGACGATGTGACCGCCCGGCAGACGGGGAACCTCGCCCTACTTCCGCCAGAACAGATGATGGGCCACGCCGCTCGGACTGGGCACGACTTCGAGCTCGAAACGGTCGAGCAACTCATCGGGAGACTCCCAGAGCCGTAGCCCGGATCCCAGCTTCACCGGGGCTACGGCCACGTGCAGCGTGTCGACGAGGTCGGCGTCCAGGAACTGCCGCACGGTGGAAACCCCGCCGCCGAGTCGGACGTCCTTGCCCTGCGCCGCCTCCCGCGCCTGATCGAGAACCGTGGCCGGATCACCGTCGACGAAGTGGAACGTGGTGTCGGCGAGCGTGAACGAAGGCCGCTGGTGGTGGGTCAGGACGAATACCGGGGTATGGAAGGGGGGTTCGTCCCCCCACCAGCCCTGCCACTCGAGGTCGTTCCAGGGGCCGCGCACGGGACCGAACTTGTTGCGCCCCATGATCTCGGCGCCGATGTTGTGGGTGAAGTCCCGCGTGAAGTAGTCGTCCAGACCGCGGCTCCCGCCGGGGTCGGTGCGCCCGGGCCAGCTCGCCGTGGCGCCGGCCCACGCGAACAGCCTCTGCGGATCGACGTGGCCGAACGGTCGATCGAGGCTCTGTTCCGCACCGGCACCGACCCCGTCACTCGAGACAGTGAAGTTCTGGACTCTCAGCAGTTGCGCCATGCTTTTTTTCTCCTAGGTCGTCGATGACACCGGTGAGACTCCCCGGGCCGGAAGAACTCATCGCTGGGTGCCCCCGCTGCCCCATGAGCGGCCCGGCAAGCGTATCCGCCGGGACCCGCCTCGTTTGCACCACCGGCACCGGCCGTCGCACGCTGGCAGGAGCGGACCGTGGCCGGCGGCAAGGTCGGCTCGGCCCCGCGCGAGGACAGGAGACGCGCATGAAGATCGGCATCATCGGCGCCGGCAACATCGGCGGCACGCTCACCCGTCGGCTCACCGCTCTCGGGCACGAGGTCGCGGTGGCCAACTCACGCGGACCACAGACCCTCGCCGACCTCGCGTCGGAGACAGGTGCGCGGGCGGTGTCCGTGAGCGAGGTGGCGCCCGGAGCGGATCTCGTCATCGTCACGATCCCGGAGATCCGGGTCCCCGACCTGCCGTCGGGTCTGTTCCAGGGAGTACCGGACAACCTGATCGTCGTGGACACCGGAAACTACTACCCGCGCCAGCGAGACGGCGAGATCGAGGAGATCGAAGCCGGCCTGCCCGAGAGCCGGTGGGTCGAGCGGCAGCTCCACCACCCGGTGATCAAGGCGTTCAACAACATCTACGCCCAGCACCTGGCCGAGAACGGTCGCCCGGCCGGCACCCCCGGACGTATCGCTCTGCCGGTCGCCGGTGACGACCCGAGGGCCAAGGCGGTCGTCATGGACCTCGTGGACGAGCTGGGCTTCGACTCGGTGGACACCGGTGGCCTGGACGAATCCTGGCGCCAGCAGCCCGGATCCCCCGTGTACACCGCCGACAAGGACGCCGAAGGCGTCAAGCGCGCGCTCGCCGACGCCGACCGGCAGAGGACGCCGGACTGGCAGGCGACTCCCGACAGCCCCGGCACCTTCGAGGCCCCCGCCTGACCACCGCTTGCCGGTCCGCACTTCGGATCGCCCCATGTCGGCAACTGCCGGGCCGTGCACGTGTCCCCACGTGCGCGGCCCGGCAAGGATCGCGGCGGTGCGGGCTTACGGGCGTTATCGCTCCAACTCCTCGTCGACCGGGGGCTTCGGCGTGTCCCGCAGATGCTGGGAGAGGCCCGGCTTGCCGCCCTGGCGGGCCTGCTGCCCCTTCTGGCCCGGGGTCCGGTCCATGTCCGAATCAGGGTCGAGGCGCACCGAGTGAGCCACGTCCTCGCGGTTGCCGTACTGCTCCGCCGGAATGCCTTGCAGCGCCTTGATCACCTCGTCTCGCGCGTTGGCGGCTTGCGCGGCCGTCAGCAGATCGTCCTTGCCCGCGGGGAAGTCAACCGCGTCCAATGCCTTCAGAACCTCGTGCACGGTGGTGTGCGCGGTCATGGAACACTCCTTGGTCTCATCGCGCCGAGCCGGGCCCGTCCTGCTCGTGATGCTCGTACCGGGCCTGGGAGGACATCCGTCGTCTGTGTGTCTCCGGTCGATGTTCGTGAGGGCAGGGTTTGCCGCTCTTTCTCATATTTTCCCTGGTTGATGCCGGTACGCGCACCTTGTGATGCCCGAGGTGCGGGCGACAGCGGGCCCGGTGGACCGTCGTCGCCGAGGCCCTCGCAGTCAGCGAACAGGCGGCCCGCTGGGAAAGGCGCTGGGTGGAGCAGGCCGGGTCCGGTGACAAACACCTCGACAGCGGGCGCGGTGATCAGGGACGCTTCGCGCGATGACCGGAATCGATGACACACCGCCCGCGTGGGATGAGCGCACCCAGCTCACCACGTTTCTCGACTACGCACGGGAAACCGCCCGCGCCAAGTGCGTCGGCGTCTCCTCGGAGAACGCACGCAAGGTGCTCCTGCCGGGTTCACCGCTGATGACGATGAGCGGAGTGATCAACCACCTGCGCTGGGTCGAGTACTACTGGTTCCAGGTGATCTTCCTCGGTGAGGAGGACCGGGCCCCCATGACGGAGGAGGACCCCGACCGCGAGATGCGTATCGCCGTCGACTTCCCGCTCACGCAGTTGCTCGACGAGTACGCGGAACAGAGCGCCCGCTACCGCGAACTGGTCGCCGGAAACGACCTGGACGAGCGGGCCGTGGGAACCATCCGCAACGGCCTCCACGTCGACCTGCGCTGGATTCTCCTCCACCTCACGGAGGAGACGGCCCGCCACAACGGCCACCTGGACATCCTGCGCGAGATGCTCGACGGCACGACCGGCTGGTAGATACGACGGAGCTGACGGGCGGAGCCGGAGTCGGATCGAGGCGACCGTGACGGTGCCGTGGAAGACGGAGCGGCGCTCGTCGAACCTTGTGGCCACGGTCCGGGAGTTCTTCGAGGCGTTGTTCGTCCGCTCGACCTCGTTCCTGCGCCTGTAGATCGTCTTGTCGAAGCCTGCGGGCCGGCCGCTGCCCACGTCGGCCTGCCACCCGGCCCGGGCAGCGTCAGCGGTGGGCGGCCTCGGCCAGGACACGGGCGAGTTCGCGGGGGCGGGTGGCCATCGGCCAGTGGCCCGAGTCGAGGTCCACGTACTCGACATGCGCAGCGCGGGCGAGCTCAGGACTCTCACCGGCGGCGATCCACTTCGCGGCCTGGGCGGGGGTGAACTCCGGACAGACAACCACGACGGGGATGCCGAAGCGGCGCTCGTCGGCGAGGCGTACGACGCCCCTGGCGACCGCTTCCGGGACGGGAACGGCGGCGGACGCGAAGCGGTCCCGGGCCCGCTGGTCCAGATCGGCGGCGTCCGGGCCCTCGAAGGGTTCCCAGCCCGGGAAGGGCATGACGTCGCCCTCGATCGCGAAGTAGTCGGCGTAGGCCTTTCCGTCGGCGGTGGGGAAGCCGCCCACCAGGGCGACCTTGGCCACCTTCTCCGGTCGTGCGTCGGCGGCCAGCCAGGCCAGGGTCGATGCTGCGGAATGCCCGACCACCAAGGCGTCTTCGGGCACCGCGTCCACCGCGGCGAGGACTGCTTCCAGCTGGTCGTCGAGCGTCGCGGAGGCAGCGCCGTCGCCCTGGCCGGGGAGGGTGAGCGGCACGGGACGGTGGCCGAGCGCGATGAGTTCGGGCACGACGTCGTCCCAGGCGGATCCGTCGAGCCACAGGCCGGCGATGAGCAGGATGTCCACGGTGGTTCTCCCGAAGAGAGGGCGGTTGGCTGCCGCGACGCTATCGAGGGGCTCTGACAACAGGCTCTGGCCTCGTTCACCTTCAGCGCTTCCGGCTCACTCACCGTGAAGCGTGCACCGTGGGAGACGGTGACCCTGTGGCACTCGACCGGTCCTCAGGAGCCGGGCTCGCCCGTGGGTCGAACGGGCTGCCCGGCCGCCCCGGCTCGTCGAGCAGCCGCTCTTCCACCCGGCCCTCGACGAGGACGACGAGACGAGGATCGCGAGGGACCGGAACATGAAGCACAACGGCGTCGGCTACGTCACCCGATTCGAGGTCGGGTCGGACTTCCTGGTCCGCCACCCCCTCCAGCAGGACGACGGGCGGACCATCCCCGAACTGCGGGTTCCCGCCGAGGAACCGGACGACCTCGACGCGCAGAGTGCCGGCGACATCCGGGTGGTTCACAAGTCCCGCCGAGGCGTGGTGGACGGGTTCGTCAGGCGGAGTCCGGCTCGGCACGCCGGGCGTCGAGGCACCGTACGGTGAGCCTCCTGCCGTTTGGCTGCCGCGGCGTTGGGGCCACGGGCGTCGCCCGGGCCGCACCGCCGGAGCCGTAACGTATGTGGCGTGAAATCCGGAATACCACCACGCGGCGGCTCTCAGGGAAACAGCTCGAGGGCCTTTCTTCGGCCTCCTTCCCAGGGGCGGCCGAGCGGGGGCCGTTCCGTGTCTCGTCGGCCCTGGTGGTGGCGGGGATGGGGAGTCGGCTCCCTGCTCGGGGCCCTCGTGCTGCTGCTCGCTCTGGCCGGTTTCGTAGGTTCGGTGTCCGAGGCTGTGGGCACGGTCCGCGCCTTCCGTTCGGCCGACACGTGCGCGGACGGACAAGCCCGCGCCGACTGCTTCCACTCGACGAGCGCCACCGTCCGGAGCACGGAGCGGACGGGCGGCAGGAACCCGGAGTACAAGGTGCGGCTGGACGGGCCGGAGGCGGTCCCCGGCGAGGTGGACCTGGGGGCGGACGGGCCGCTCTTCGAGCGGCTGAAGCCGGGTGACGAGGTCACCGTCACCCGGTGGCGCGACTACGCCACCGCGCTCGGCCGCGGCGGCGTGACACAGCAGACCAGGGACAGCCCGGAGAGCGAGCCCGAGTGGCAGGCGGGTCTGGGCGCGATCTGCCTGACGCTCGCCTGCTACCTCCTCTACGTGGGGGTCACGCTCCTCGCCCGCGCCCGGAAGGCAGCCGAGGAGGGGCTGCCGTACGGCTTCCGGTTCTTCGGCATGTGCACGGTGTGGTCGGCTGTCGCCGTGGTTCCGGCGGGAATGGCGGGTGCCCTCGCTTCGGGCGGCCACGGGCACGAGAACCGGGGATGGCTCGTCCTGGCGGCGGTCTGGGTGGTGCTGCTGCCCGGCGTCCACTTCGGGGTGCGGTGGCGCGATGCCCGGCGACGGCGCGCGGCCCGTGCGGAGCGTCTGTACGGCCCTCGGCCGGTCTGACCCGGCCTCGGGCTTCCGGCGGCACTCCGCCCCGCTCCGGTAGCCGCGCCCGGTCCGCGCGATCGTGCCCGGGTGCCTGCCGCCCGCCGCACATGAGCCGTGCCTGACGTCAGTCGCCCGAGGCCACCACGGTGAGTTCGCCGAGCGACTCCCGCAGGAAGTCCGCCAAGGGGCGCTTCCCGTCGTCCTCGACCCAGCGTTCGAACCCGACCTTGAAGACCGCGATGCCCACCTCCGCCGTGAGGGCCGCGACGGAGTCCTTGACACCGCGCCGGCGCAGCGTGGCGGCGAGTGCCGAGGACAGCGAGGCGAGTTTGATCAGCTCACGCTCGCGCAGTTCCGCGTTCGCCATGATGACGGCCTGGCGTTGCCGGGCGAACTCGTGACGTTCCCGGAAGAAGGAGGCGACGGCCTCCAGCGTCGACGCCATCGCGTCGATCGGCGCGGCGGTGTCCGGGGCACCGGTGAGAGCGTCGACGAAAGCCTCCTCCAGCGCGTGCGCGCCCCCGAACAGCACCTCACGCTTGTCAGCGTAGTGGCGGAAGAACGTCCGCTCGGTGAGCCCGGCGCGTTCGGCGATCTGCGCGGCGGTGGTCTGCTCGAAGCCGCGCTCGCTGTAGAGGGCCAGCGCCGCCTGCTCAAGCCGACCGCGCGCGTTCGGTTCCCATCGACCCATGCCCCGATCCTACGCGATGACAGTCACTGTCATCGGTGTTACGGTTTGAAGACAGTCACTGACATCGAACCGTCCCTCCTCGTCCAGGGCCTCCGAGGCCCTGCGGCAAGGGCGGTCGGCCTACCTGGAGGTTCTCCTCATGCGTGTCTTCGTCACCGGTGCGTCCGGCTGGATAGGTTCAGCGGTCGTTCCCGAACTCATCGGCGCCGGTCACCAGGTCGTCGGGCTCGCCCGCTCCGAGGCCTCGGCCGCCGCCCTCACGGAGGCCGGCGCCGAGGTGCTCCGCGGCACGCTCGACGATCTCGACATCCTGCGCGGCGCGGCCGCCGAGACCGACGGCGTGATCCACCTCGCCTTCAAGCACGACATCGCCTTCAGCGGTGGTTTCGAGGAGGCCACCGATGCCGACCGGCGCGCCATCGACACGTTCGGTGAGGCGCTCGCGGGCACCGACCGCCCGTTCCTCATCGCGTCCGGAACGGTCGGGCTGGCCCCGGGGCGGGTCGCGACCGAGCGGGACGGCTTGCTGCCCGCCCCGGCCGGCGCCCCAGGGGCCACCGGCCCCGCCGGGAGGTTCGCCAACGCGCAGGCGACGATCGCTCTCGCGGAGCGGGGTGTCCGCTCGTCGGTCGTACGGCTTCCTCCGACCGTGCACGGCGACGGGGACCAGGGGTTCCTTGCCGCCGTGGTCGCCACCGCCCGTGAGAAGGGTGTCTCCGGCTACATCGGCGACGGCGCCAACCGGTGGCCCGCCGTGCACCGGTCCGACGCCGCGCACCTCTTCCGTCTGGCCCTGGAGGGGGCTCCGGCCGGCTCCACGCTGCACGCCGTCGCGGACGAGGGCGTCCCGATCCGTACCCTCGCCGAGGTGATCGGGCGGCACCTCGGTCTGCCCGTGGCCTCGGTCTCGCCTGACGACGCGGCCGGACACTTCGCCTGGCTGGCAGGCTTCCTCGGCATGGACAGCCCCACCTCCAGCGCGTACACCCGCGAACTGCTGGAATGGCAGCCGACCGGGCCCGGGCTCGTCGAGGACCTCGACAAGGGCCACTACTTCGCCGCTCCGTCCGTCTGACCCCCCGCGGCACGTGATTTCGCCGCCGCCCGCCGTTCCCGTGTCGGTGGCGGATGCCGCGCCGTCCGTCTCCGTGCCAGGGTTCGGCGGCCGGTCGCGCGGGGCCGTCGATTCCGGCGTCGAGCGGGGAAGCCGGGGCGGTGCCAGCATGGAAGGCAAGAAGTTCGTACCCCTTCATCCCGTATGCGATGGGAGGTCGGCACCGGGCCGGTCCCGGCGCGCGTGCCGGGCAGCCGGGTCGGCGTCACCCGTCCTACGGGATTTCCGGGAGGAAACATGACCGAGCGAGACCGCGACCCCAAGCCGGACCGCAGCCCGGAGAACCGTACCCCCCGGGAGCCGGGCGAGAGCCGGGGCATGCCGCGGCGTCCCGACGACAGGGCGCTGGAGACGCGCACGGAGCAGGAACGCGTGGATGCGGGCGTCGCCGACTACAACCCGGACAACGTGCCCCCGGCCACCGACACACCGTCCCGCACCCGCGTCGAAGACACGGACGCCTACCGGGCCGAGAAGGCGGAGATCGACCGCGAGGTCAAGCGCGGCGAGATGAAGCCCGACCAGTTGCGGGCCCGTGAGGACCGCGACCCCTATCCGCCCACGCGCTACGACCGTTGACCCGCGGTTGAGAAGCAGGGAGGGGCCGAAGGCGCGACCGGTGCCGGTGGCCACCGGCACCGGTCGCGCCGTATCCGCATGTTGTGTGCCTAGTCCCGGTAAGCGCCTGGCACGGGCGTGGCGATCCCGCAGGCCGCCGCTTCAGCCGCCCGCGGTTCACGGGCGGCTGAGGCACGACGGGTTGGGCCGTGACGTCCGTGTCAGTCCGTGTCGTCGGTGGCACGGGCCGAGGGCAGCAGCTCGCCGATGTCCGCGGGCAGCGCGTCGGTCAAGTTCTCCATCAGTTCCGGAGCGAGCGCGGCGTCCAGTACCTCCAGCACGGCGGCGGCCTCCCGCAGAGCCGCGCTCTCGTCCGTTCCGGCGCGGGCGGCCACGCGCCCGGCGAAGGTGGCGAGGTCGAAGCGCTCGGCCGAGGAGTGTGCGGCCTCGTCGGCCGAGGAGCCCGCCGCGTCCCGAAGCCACACCGCCAGTTCCGGAGGAAGCTGAGCGGCCATGTGATGGGCGAGTCCGGACGGCACCCGCTCGGCCAGCGTGGTCAACACCGCCTGGGTCGCGCGCTCGGCAGGCCCACGACCCGGCAGTTGAGCCAGCGCCTGTACCTTCCCTATCAATTCGTCATGCTGCATGAGGTGATCTCCCTCTCCGTGCGGTGAGGTGCGGTAGCGCATGCGACGTCCGGGTGCCGCTTCGAGGAGCGTTCGATCTCGGAAGCGGGGGGCTGCGGCCGACGGTCCGACGGTGCTGCTCGCACCGTCGGACCGTCGGCAGGACGCCGGCCGATCGGCCGGCACGCCGTCACGGCGGGCAGTGCGTTGACGGTCCCTTCACGAGCCTTCCATCAACCAAACCACACGCCGTCGAGTATCTCCAACGTTGGCCGCCGGGCTCGGAAACCACCGTCAGAGGGCGTCGGCGAGGCGGTCCACCTGGTGCGGGTCGAGGCCGTGGCAGTAGAGCATGACCTCGTCTGCGCCGAGGCCGGCGAAGGCGGCGATCGCGTCGCGGATCCCGGTGGGCGTGGTGAGCAGTCCGGCCACCATCCGGTCGGCCGTGCCGGTGAAGGCGTAGTAGTCGTGCATACGCGAGCGGGCGTCGTCGATCACGTCTTGGGGGCCGAGCGCGACATCGACCTGTGCGACCACGCGCGGCTCGCCGTCGCGACCGTACTCCCGCCAGAACGTGCGGACGATGTCGAACAGGCCGCCCGCCCAGGACGGTGGGGCGGCGGCGAGGAAGCCGTCGCCCCAGCGTGCGACGCGTTCGAGCGCGGCCGGACGGAAGCCGCCGAACAGTACCTCGGGGCCGCCGGGACGGGCGGGCGGGGGACCGATCGGACCGACGCCGTCGCCGTACGGTGTGCCGGACCACAGGCGGCGCATCACCGCCATCTGCTCGTCCAGTCGACGGCCCCGGGTACGCATGTCGATGCCCGTGACCTGGTGGTCGTCGTCCCGGCCACCGATGCCCAGACCGAGCACCAGACGGCCACCGGCCATGCGGGTCCAGTGTGGCGGCCTGCTTGGCCAGGAGGGCGGTGTCGCGCAGCGGAGCGAGCAACACCTCGGTCTGGACGCGGATACGGGAGGTGGCGCCGGCCAGGACGGCGAGGGCGACCAGCGGCTCCGGGTTGTCGTAGACGAGGCGGTCGAGCAGGCCGAGCGTGCTGAAAGGCCCGGCGTCGGCGCTTTCGGCCCAGGTGAGCAGGGCGGCGGGCTCGCCGATGGGCAGGCCGATTCCGATGTTCATGAAGGAGACCTCCGGGGGGAAGGGGCGACAGAGTGCTGCCGCCCCTCCGGCACCTCGGTGAGGTGGGGCGTTCCCGTTCTACGGCGTACTTCTGGGGAACGTCTCGTCGGAGTGGTCTCACGCTAGGGGAGCCGGTCTCGCGGAACAAGGAGATTTCGGCCCGGCGGCCCGGCGGCCCGGCGGCCCGGCGAGGGCAGGGCGATTCCGACCGCTGACCAGCGGTGAACGGGGGAGCGGCCGGGTCAGATCACGCGGAAGAGGTCGGCGGCGGCGTGGACGTCGGTGAAGTCCTCGACGGAACGGAGGTTGTCGCACAGGGCCTCCAGGACCGAACCGGTGCCGGCGGCAAGCGGGGCGCCGACGGCCACGCCGAAGACCCGGAAGTCCAGTCGGCGCTTGGCGCCGATCCAGCCGCGCATCCACTCCTCGGTGACGCCGCACTCGTCGTCGGTGATCATCACGATGTCGCCGCGCGTACGGGCTGTGGCGTCGAACTCCTCCTCCAGCAGGTCCGCGGCCGCTGTCAGAGGCGTCTGATAGCTGGTACCGCCGCCGAGGAAGGTCTCCGCGAAGTCGAGCACCCGGGCGGTGTCGGCGGGCCGGCCGGCCGGGAAGCGGAAGACCTGGAGCTTGTCGGCGGCGGAGAAGAGGATGCCGACGAAGTCACGCCCGCCGTGGCGCGCCTGGTCCAGCAGGGCCAGAGCGCACGCCTTGGCCCATGCCTCCCGGGTGACTCCGCCGGGACCCGCCTCGTACATGGAGTGCGAGGTGTCGACGCACGCGACGACGGCGCCCTTGCCGGTGGTCTGCTCCCCCTGAGTGTCGTAGAGCATCAGCTCCCCGGCGGCGTAGCGCGCGGCGAACACGGCCCGCAGCCCGGGCAGCCCGAGGTTGGCCAGCTCGGAGGGGATGACGCGGGAGAGGTCGTCGCCCAGCGTCACGCCGACCAGTTCCCCGGTGGCGTTCTCCACCCTCCGGGCACGCTCGCCGTCGGCCATCTGCCGGAAGCGGCCGATCAGCTCGGCCCACCGGGCGAGACGACCGGTGCGCAGCCGCTCGGCGAGCCGGGCGCGCTCGTCGAACGGCATCCGCTCCAGCTCGCCGGGAGCGACACCCCACGCCCGCATCAGCATGGCCTCCTCCCGCGCGGCCGCGGCGGCGTTCGCCGCCGCGTTCCGGGCGGCCGCACCGATACCGGGGGCCGCCTCGGCGAGGGCCTGCGCCGCGCCTTCGGCGGCCTGCCGTGCGTCCGCCTCGGAGGTCTCGGCCGCCACGACCGACCGCTGGACGGCATCGGCGGCCGGAGCCGGTACGGTGCCGTCCCCGTCGGCCTCTTCGGCGGCCTGGCGGAGCGCCTCGCCCACGGCGTTCGCCGCCTCTTCGGCGTCCTGCTGTGCCTTCTCCGCCTGCTCGGACCGCTCCAGGGCTTCCCGGGACCGCTCCAGCATCCGGCGCAGCGCGGCGGCCTGGGCGAGTACGGCCATCGCGGCGGCGTAGGGGTCGCCGGCCGTCTCGCGGTGCAGCTCGGCGAAGCCCGGTGACTCCAGCAGTGAGGCGATGATCCGGTGGTTGAGCAGCCGCGACGGGGCCATCTCCTCGCGCTCGCGCAACCGGGGCCCGGCCTTGTAGGCGGCCAGGAACACATCGGTCAGCAGATCGCCGGCGTGGTCGTGGCGCTCGTTCAGCTCCTCGGCCAGCTCGCGCAGTCCCGCCGACTGCTCGTAGGTGTCGCGCCATGTGATCCGGTCGAACCGGTCCGCGACGACGGCCGCGGTGTGCCGCCGGGAGGTGGTGGACAGGCTCAGCCACTTCCCGGACCGGCTCATCAGCTCGTCGAGCGTGCTCGGGGTCGTCCCCACGGTCCTGATCCCCTCGGTGGTCAGAGCTGGGCCTGGACCATGCTCGCGTCCACGCCGAGGGCCTCGGTCAGGACGCGGGCGCGGACGGCGCGCTGGCGACCGGTGACCCGGTCGATGGCGGCGGTGGAGCGGCCGGCGGTCGCCGCCTCCTCGCGCAGCCTCTCCAGCCGCTTCCCCGCCATGGCGAGCTTGTTGTGGGCCTTCTTGATGACCCACTCGCTCAGCGCCTCACGGGACTGACCGGCCATGGCGTCGAGCTGGGTCTCCAACTCCTCGATGGCGTCGCCCAGGTCGAGCGCCTCCTTGGCGTCGGGGTTGACCAGATGCAGCACCTCGCGCTCGACGGCCGGGCGTTCGGCGGGGGAGTCCCACAGGACGTGGGTGAGCATCGACAGGTCGGTCTCGGCGACGGCCGGGCGGCCGTCGAGGTAAGCGGACGCCTGGAGCAGGCTCACCGACTGGCGCCAGCGGCGGTCGGAGGCGACGAGTTCCTTGCGGCGCAGTGCGGCCCGCAGCGTGCACACCGCGTCCACGATCGCATCGGGGACTTCCACGGCCGGGACGGCCTCGGTCACGGCCTGCTGCAACGCGGCCAGCTCCACGGTGGTGCGTGCGGGCGCCGCCGGGCGGCTGACGGCGGAGCGTACGAGCGCGGCGAAGTTCGAGGGGTCCGCCAGGTACCCGACCTCGATCCGCACCAGCAGCCGGTCGTAGATCGCGGCCGTGTCCTCCCCGCCGGGCAGTTCGTTGCTGGCCGTGATGGCCCCGATCAGAGGGCAGTGGATCGGCTCGCCGCCGCTCTCGGGGTGGTAGATCCGCTCGTTGAGGTATCCCAACGTCTCGTTCAGCGCGGCCGTGGAGCACTTGAAGATCTCGTCGATGAACGCGACGTGCGCGGTCGTGGCGCGGCCGTCGTAGACCTGACGGTATTCGCCCCGGGCCAGCGCGGCGACGTCGATGGGGCCGAACATCCTCGTCGGCGCGGTGAACTTGGACAGGAGTATCTCCCAGTAGGACGCCCCCTCCACCCGGCTCGTGAGATCCCGGGCCATCTCGGACTTCGCCGTCCCGGGCGGGCCGAGCACCAGCGAATGCTGCCCGGCCAGCAACGTCACCACCAGCGTCCGCACCACGTCGGCCCGCTCGTAGAAGCGGTCCGACAACTCACCGACGATCGCCCGCAGCCTCTCGGCCGTGTCCTGCGCGCCCGCGCCCTGTGCCCCCATGAGCCAACTCCCTACCTGCGACGCCCTGCCGACCCGGCGACGGGGCGCCCCCCCAACGGCCACGTCGAAGTGACGGGCAGCCAGGGGGCAGCGGTCACGCCGGGCCGCCTCCCGGAGAACGGTCCTGTGCCCGAGCAAGGTTACGTGGAGGCCGGACAGCCCCAGAGCCCTCGATCGGCGCACGGAACCCGTGCCCGCGCGCGACCGGATCCCGCGGCGGGCCGGGGACCGGATACGCCCCACCCCCTCGTCCGACGTCTCAGCCGCGCTCACGGAGGTACGCCTCCAGCTCCGCGGCCCCGGTGAGCATCGCCCGCCCACGGGCGGAGAGTTGGCCGTGCCAGTCGGACAGAGTGGCCTCCAGCGGCTCCAGGCCGCCCGCCGCCCGCACCTGGGTGATCAGCGGGGCGATCTGCTCCAGCAGGTAGCCACCACGTCTGAGCTGGTGGGCCAGCCGGGCGTCCCGCACGTCGGCCTCGTCGTAGACGCGGTAGCCGGTCAGCCGGTCGCGGCGCGGGCGCACCAGCCCCGCACGCTCCCAGGCGCGCAGCGTCGCCGGCCGGATCCCGAGCCTGCCTGCCAGCGGGCCGATGAACGTACCGCCGGGCCCGGAGGCGACCGCGTCGGGCCCGGACGTATCGGCGGACTCCAGGTCGCGCAGGGCGTTCTCCACGGCTCGGAGCGTCAGCCGGTCCTCCAGCAGCTGGGCATGGCTCTCGTCGATCAGACGGAACGCCTCGTCGGCCGCGCCCTGGTTCACGGCCCGCATGACCGACGTCGCCGTCCGGTGGCCGTGGCCTGGCACCAACGCGAGGAACGCCGCCAGGGCCTGCGCGTGCAGCGGGGTGTAGGTGCGGTACCCGTGGGGTGTGCGACCGGCGGCCGGAAGGATGCCCCATGGCCAGGACACGCTGCTCGACCTGCGCAACGAGCTCTTCCGGCAGCTCGTCGAGCAGGAGGGCTACCGCACGATCGCGATCGAGAGCGACTGCGTGAAGGGCCTGGCCGTGGACGCCTACGTCACCTCGGGCACGGGCACCCTCGACGAGGTCATGGCCCATGGATTCAGCCACGGCTGGGGAGCCCTCGCGGCCAACCGCGAGCTCGTGAGCTGGATGCGTGCCCACAACGAGGGCCGACCCGCCTCCGAGCGGCTCCGATTCGCCGGTTTCGACGGCCCGCTGGAGATCACCGGCGCCGAGAGCCCCAGGCAGGCCCTCACCGCACTCCACGACTACCTTTCCGCCTGGGTGGACGCGGACCTGCTCCCCTGCACCGGGGAAACGCTGGACCGTCTGCTCGGCGCCGACGACCGGTGGACCCAACCCGCCGCGATGACCGATCCGGCCCGGTCCGTAGGCCGGTCGGCCGAAGCCGCTCGACTGCGGCTGCTCACCGACGACCTGGTGGCGCTGCTCGACGCCTGGACGCCGCACCTGATCACGGCGACCCCGCAGGAGGACCGGGACCGGGCATGCCTGCACGCGCGCACCGCGACCGGTCTGCTGCGCTACCACCACGGGATGGCCGACACCTCGCCGGCCCGGATGACCCGGCTGGTGACTGTGCGGGACCAGATGATGGCCCACAACCTCCTCGCGGTCGCCGCCCGGGGCCCGGCACTCGTCCATGCGCACAACTCCCATCTCCAGCGGGAGAAGAGCACCATGCGGATGGGCGGGGTGCCGCTGGAGTGGTGGGGCGCCGGTGCGCTGGTGAGCGCCCGGCTGGGCGACGAGTACGCCTTCGTGGGCACCGCCCTGGGCACGATCCGGCACGAAGGAGTGGACACTCCGCAGCCGGACACCGTCGAAGGACACCTGTACGCGCTCCCGGGGGACCGCTGCCTCGTCGACGCCTCGCGGCTGGCCGCCGCCCTCGGCGGCAAGCGGCTCGCACACCGGGTGTCCCCCTGGTACGGCTACGCCCCACTCGACCCGGCCCACCTCGCAGACAGTGACGGCCTCGTGTTCGTCCAGGACGTCCCGCGGAGCCGGGCCGCCGGGTGAGCCCGGCCCGATCCGGAGGAGAGCCCTCTTGTCGCCCGGCGCCCGGGGGTGCGGCACAGGGGACGGCCGTGCCCTCGGGACGTCCGCGCCGCGACACCGGCCCTGGCCGGCCCGGCGACTCGACCGTCCGGCCCGGATCTGGGTCGCGCGTCGGCCGGGGGAGCCCTTCCCAGGTCACAGGACAGCCACATCCGCACGAGGCTCCCGGTCGGCCGCACATGATGGACCTCTCAACACACCACGCTCTTGGGGTACTTCATGCACACCCGCACCACCACGGCCGTCGTCGCGGCCGTCCTGCTCCTCACCGCCCTCACCGCCTGCGGCAGCGAGACCCCGGACGGCGAGCCGGGCGGCCCGGCCACCCTCAGCGAGGAACAGCTCGCCGAGGCCCGCGCGGCGACCGGGCTGCCCGACACCACGCCGGAACAGGAGGCCGCGTTCGTCGCGGCGCTCGACTCGATCGACAAGGACATCGCCCACGGAGAGGCGGAGAAGGCGGTCAGTCGAGGCAGGAGCCAGTGCCAGACCATCCACAACTGGCCCGACGACGAGGAGAAGCAGGTGGACCAGGCCCGTCAGCGGTTCACCAGCCCGAAGCACCCCGAGGGCCGTGCGGAGACGACCGCCGCGAGGATCAACGCGGCGGCGCTCGCGCACCTGTGCCCCGACTTCTGAGTGCTGTCGGGTACGCGTCCGCCGACGGACCGGACGGTCCGGTCCCGCCGCGGATGATCTCGGCCACGGCGGCCGGGGTGCGAGCGACGCGTCGCGTCGTGACCCCGGCCGGGCCGCTCACGGTGGTCTGCCCGCGGCGGCTCCATGTCAGCTGCATATACCGATCGCCGGTATATAGTGCCGCTCATGACTGAACGCCCCCTGCAGGAGCCGACGTTACTCCTCATCACCGCTCTCGCCGACGCACCGCGGCACGGATACGCCCTGATCCAGGAGGTCGCCGCCATATCCGGCGGCCGGGTGCGCCTGAGGGCGGGCACGCTCTACGGAGCCCTGGACCGCCTGCTGGGGCAGGGGATCGTGAAGGTCGAACGGGAAGAGGTCGTCGACAGCAGGCTGCGCCGTACGTACGCGCTGACGGACGCCGGGTACGAGGTGCTCGCCGCCGAGGCGGACCGGCTGCGGACGACCGTACGGGAGGCCGAGCGCCGCATCGGGCTGGGCCGTCCGGGCTCGACGCTCCGCCCCGCACAGGACGGAGCGGGCGCATGACGGGGAACAGGTCCGAGTCCGCCGAGGGCCGCTCGCCCCGGCCGGGCGGCGTGGTGCGGCTGTACCCGACGGCCTACCGCCGACAGCACGGCGCGGAGATAGCCGCGACCCTGGCGGACATCGCCGACGCCGAGGGCGGATGGGGCGCACGGCGCGAGACGGCAGCCGTCGCCGGACACGCGCTGCGCATGCGTACGGGCCTGGACTCGGCAAGGCCGACGGGGCGAGCGCTGGCCGGGCTGGCCCCGTACGTCGTCGCCGTGGCGGCCTCGCTCTCGGCCGCGCTGCTGGTGGTGTGGCCGCTCGAACCGCAGGCATGGGACGGCGAGCGCACCTACACACCGCTCGCGTACGCCCCCTGGCTCGCGGTGCTCGGATGCCTGATCGCGGGCCGCTGGGCATGGGCCCGGATCGGCGCCGCCGCGGCCCTGGCCGGTGCCGCTCTGTCCGTGCCGCTCGCCCTCTGGTCGGGCGGCCGGGAGGGGCTGTCGCAGAACCTGCCGACGGTGCTCGGTCTCGCGGCGGCCGCCACGGCGGTGCTGGCCGCCCCGCCGGACCTGCCGCCGACCGCGCCGCGCGCCCGTCGCAACGCCACGCTGACCGCCCTCGCACTCGGGGTGCCCCTGCTGGTGGCCTCGACCACCGTCTTCCAGGCGGTCGCGGGCCCGGGGGCCGTGGAGTCCGCCCGTCCGGAACCGGTACGCGTCCTCCTGCAGTTCGCCCCGCTCGTCCTGGCCTTTCCGGCCGCTCTCGGACTGGCCCGGTCCCGTCACGGAGGGGCCGTCGCGACGGTGGTGGTCGCCGCCGCGTGCGCCCTGGTGTACGAGTACGGGCTGCTGGCATCCGTCCCCTACGACGCGGGGATGCTGATCGGGAAGGCCGGCTTCCTCACCGGCCTGGCCGCCCTCCTCATCCGTCTCGCCCTGCGGCTGCGTGCCACCCGTGAGCGCACCCGGGCCTCATGAACCGCGTCCGGGACGACGAGGGGCGAAGAGAGCCCGCGCACCAACACGGGCGTCAGCCGAGGGTGATCCGGCGGAACCGCCCGAGCGCGAGCAGCATGAACGCCCCGGTGATCAGGCACGCGCAGAACACCGCGTACGGCAGCGCGTGCACGACCGGCCACGCGTCGCCCGCAGGGACACCGCCCGGTGGCGGGTTGGCGAAGAGCTGCCGCACCGCGGTCGCGGTGGCGGAGACGGGATTCCACTCCGCCACCGTGCGCAGCGGACCCGGCATGGTCTGTGTCGACACGAACGCCGAGGAGACGAACGTGACGGGGAACAGCCAGATCAGCCCCGCGCTCTGCGCCACCTCGACGCTGCGGGCCAGCAGTCCGATCGCCGCGCCGACCCAGGACATGGCGAAGGCGAACAGCAGGATCAGCGCGTAGGCGAGCAGTGCGTCCGCAGGGGACCCGGCGATCCGCCAGCCCACCAGCAGCCCGCACAGCGAGGTGACGGCGAGGGTCACCGCACTCATCGTCAGGTCGGACAACGTCCGGCCCAAAAGTACGGCCATCGCGGGCATCGGCAGCGACCGGAAGCGGTCGACGATCCCCTTGTCCATGTCGCCGGCCAGGCCCAGCGCGGTGAACGCCGCGTTGAAGGTGACGGCCTGGGCGAAGATCCCGCCCATCAGGAACGTCCGGTACCCGGCCCCGCCGAGGCTCCCGCCGAAGACGTAGGCCAGCAGCAGGACGAACATCACCGGCTGCACCAAGGCCGCGATGACGGAGCCGGGGGTGCGGCGCAGGTTGAGCAGATTGCGCCAGGCGATGAGGGAGGAGTCGCGTCCCAGCCGCCGGACGGCGATCACCGGCCACCTCCCTGGGCGCCGGCCGAGGCCGGCTGCCCCGTGAGGGCGAGGAAGGCGTCGTCGAGGGTCGGCTGTGCCAGCACGACGTCCCGCACCGCGATGTCCGCCAGCCGCAGACAGCCCAGGGCGTATTCCAGGGTCTGGGCGCCGTGGTCCGTCGTCACCGTGAAACGCCCGGTCCGCGGCTCCAGTTCGGGGCGGTGGGCGCCGAGGGAGGACAGGATGTCGGCGGCGGCCGGACGCGCCCACGTCTGCGCGACCGTCAGCGAGAGACGCTCGCCGCCGACCCGGGCCTTGAGCTCGGACGCGGAGCCGTGGGCGACCACCCTGCCGTGCTCGATGACGACGACGGAGTCGGCCAACTGGTCCGCCTCCTCCAGGTACTGGGTCGTCAGCAGCACCGTCGTGCCCTGGGCCACCAGCTCCCTGACGGCACGCCAGGTATCCGCCCGGCCGCGGGGATCGAGCCCGGTGGTGGGCTCGTCCAGGACGACGACGGGAGGCCGCGCCACCAGTGCACCGGCCAGATCGAGCCGTCGGCGCATCCCGCCCGAATAGGTGCCACTCGGCCGGTCCGCCGCCTCCTCCAGGTCGAACCCGGCCAGCAGCTCCCCGGCACGGACGCGCGCGGCACGCCGCCCGAGGCCGTAGAGCCGGGCGACCAGGTAGAGGTTCTCCCGGCCGGTGAGCTTCTCGTCGACCGCCGCGTACTGGCCGGAGAGACCCAGGTCGCGGCGTACGCCCTCGGGGTCCGCCAGCACGTCGTGCCCGGCCATCCAGGCCCGTCCGCCGTCCGGGCGCAGCAGCGTCGTGAGGACGCGCACCGTGGTGGTCTTGCCCGCACCGTTGGGCCCGAGGACGCCCAGCACGGTGCCGGGGGCCGCTTCGAGGTCCACGCCCGCCAGCGCCCGCTTGCTCCCGAATCTCTTGGTGAGCCCTTCGGCGCGTATGGCCGGGCCGGACTGCGGCTTGCTCATGGGTGCCTCTCCTGGCGTTCGTAGGGGCGGGCCGGTGGTGCTCAGGCGGCACGCACGCGGGCGCTCCTGGGCGTGATGTCGGTCCAGTTCGACTCGACGTACTCCAGGCAGGCACCGTGTCCGGCCGGGCCGAACACCTCCTCCCAGCCGGCCGGTACGGCGGCGAACGACGGCCACAGCGCGTGCTGTCCCTCGTCGTTGACCAGGACACGGTGCTCGGTCCGCGGGTCGTCGAACGGATTGGTCATGAGAGATCTCCTTGTGCGATGTGATGGGTGGCGCGCAGGGCGGCCGACACGGTGGTGCCGATCTGCTCCCGCGCGGCGGGGCTCATCATCTGGGCGTGCGCGCACGCCACGTCGTGGTTCTCGATGTGTCCCTCGATGTACGGGGCCCACAGACCGAGCGGGAAGGTGTCGCGCGAACGGCCCTCGGTGGCGGTGAAGAACAGCACCGGACCGTGGAACGTGCGCGGGGTGTAGGCCCGCATCAGCCGGGCCTGACCGGCGAAGTTGTCCACCATCACGTCGATGGTGGCCGGTTCCAGCGAGCCGAGCGGACTGCCGACGCGGCGGAACTCCTCCCGTACGGAGGCCGCTTCGACCTTCTCCGCCCCCGCCAGGGCCTCGCCGCCGACTCCCAGGTTGTCCAGCAGTGCCCGGAACACGGTGTCGCGGCCGGCGCTGTCCAGGTCGTCCAGCGGGGCGAGGGGGAAGGCGTCCAGGATCGTCAGAAGGGCCACCCGCTCGCCCGCCTCCTGGAGCTGGACGGCCGCCTCCTGGACGACGTTGCCGCCGAAGGACCAGCCGAAGAGGTGGTACGGCCCGTGCGGCTGCACGCGCCGCAGCTCGGCCACGTAGAGCGCGGCCATGTCCTCGATGCTGTCCGGGAACGGCGCCGTGCCGTCCAGGTTCGGCGTCTGCAACCCGTACACCGGCTGGTCGTCGTCCAGATGCGGGAGCAGACCGCCGTACACCCAGGCCAGTCCGCCCGCCGGGTGCACACAGAACAGCGGCGGCCGGCTGCCGGTGGTGCGCAGCGGCAACAGCGTCGCCAGCGGGTCGTCCCGCACCCCGTCGAGGAGCCGTTCCGCCAGCGCCGCCACGGTCGGGGCCTCGAACAGGCTGCGGATGCTGGCGTCCACGCCGAGCGTGGCCCGGATACGGCCGATGAGCCGGGTGGCCAGCAGGGAGTGGCCGCCCAGGGCGAAGAAGTCGTCGTCGATCAGCACCTTGTCGACGCCCAGCACCTCCGCGAACAGGGTGCACAGCACGTCCTCGCGGGGATTGCGCGGACTGCGCCCGGCACCGGCCACCGAGACCACCGGCAAAGGCTCGGGCAGGGCCGCCCGGTCGAGCTTCCCGCTCGGTGTGAGCGGTATCCCGTCCACCGCCAGCCACCCGGACGGCACCATGTAAGCGGGCAGGTGCGCCGCCACGTGGTCGCGCAGCGCGGCGAGCAGAGCCGCGGTCCGTCCGTCCGGATCGGTGGCCCCGTAGGGCGGGCGCGTCACCACGTAGGCCGCGAGTGAGGCTCCCACGGGGCCGTCCCCGCGGGTCACCACCGCCGCGTGGACGACATCGGGGTGGGACTCCAGGACGGCCGTGATCTCGTCGGGCTCGACCCGGAAGCCGCGCACCTTCACCTGGCCGTCGGCGCGCCCGGCGAACTCCAGGGCACCGTCCGCCACGCGCACCGCCCGGTCGCCGGTGCGGTACATCCGCGCCCCGGCCGGGCCGTAAGGATCGGGGAGGAAGACGCGCGCGGTCTCGGCCGGCCGGCCGTGGTAGCCGAGCGCGGGACTGTCCCCGGCCAGGTACAGGTCACCGGTCACCCCGACCGGCACCGGCCGCAGCCGCGCGTCCAGCAGGTAGGCGCGGGTGCCACCGACAGGCGTGCCGAGCACCGGACGCGTGAAGTCCCGGACATCGGCCGTCAGGGTGTCGACCGTCGCCTCGGTCGGCCCGTAGAAGTTCAGGCACCGCACGCCGGCCTGCTCCCGCAAGGCGCTCCACAGCGAGGGCGGTACGGCCTCGCCGCCCAGGACCAGGACGGCCGGTGCGTCGGCGGGCGAGGCGAACAGGCCCGCATCCAGGAGCTGGCGGACGTGGGTGGGGGTGGACTCCAGGACGTCGAGACCGCGCGTGCGCACGGCCTCGGCCAGCGCCTCCGGGTCGCGCCGGGTGAGGTCGTCGAGCACATGGAGCCGGTGCCCGTCGATCATCCAGAGCACCGGGTCCCAGGCCGCGTCGAAGGACAGGGAGGCCGTCAGGGCGACCTGGAGCCGGGACCTCCCGGTCTCCCGCACCGCCGGGCCGAAGAGCCGGCGGCGGTGGTGGTCCAGCAGCCGGGCCAGTGAGCCGTGCCCGACGAGCACCCCCTTGGGGCGGCCGGTCGAACCCGAGGTGTGCAGCAGGTAGGCGGGGCTACCGGCACCGGGCCGGGCCGTCCCCTCGGGCAGCCGGGCGGTGGGAGCCGCGCCGAGATCCAGCCGGCGGTACCCGTCCGGCACCCGGGCGGCGGTCGCATCGGCGGTCAGGACCGCGCCGGGGCGGGCGTCCGCCAGCACGGCGTCGATCCGGCCCTGCGGCAGGGAGTCGTCGAGCGGCGCGTAGACCGCTCCGGCCTTCAGCACGCCGAGCAGCGCCGCGATCGAGTCGACGCTCCTCGGCAGCAGCACGGCCACCGGCTCACCGGCGCCGACACCCGCGTCTTCGAGGAGAGCGGCGATCCGGTCGGAGCGCTCGTCGAGTTCCGCGAAGGACACGCTGCCGTCCGGGGCCGTGACCGCGATGTCGCCGCTGCGCGCGGCGGCGACGGTCCGGGCGAACCGTTCCAGCACACCGGCGGGCTCCGGCCCGAGGCCGCCGCCGTCGCCGAGCGCCAGCAGCCGCCCGCGCTCCTCGGCACCGATCAGCGGCAGGTCCGACACCCGGGTACCGGGCTCGCGCACCGCGTGCGCGACGAGACGGCCGAACCACTCGGCGATCCGCTCCGCCGTGCCGGTGTCGAACAGGTCACGGCTGAACTCCAGCGTGCCTTCGAGTGCCGCCTCGCCGCCCCGGGGGCCGGGCCGCTCGGTGAAGGAGAAGGACAGATCGAACTTCGCGCTCCCGGTGTCGACACCCTCCACCCGGGCGTGCAGCCCCGGCAGGTCGAGCTGCGGCGGGCGGTGGTTGTTCAGGCCGAGCATGACCTGGAAGAGCGGGTGACGGGCCGGCGAGCGGGTCGGCCGGACCGCCTCCACGAGCCGTTCGAAGGGCAGCTCCTGGTGGGCGTACGCGGCCAGGTCGGTCTCCCTTACCCGGGCCAGCAGACCGTCGAAGGGCTCCTCGGCACGCACCTCGGTGCGCAGGGCGAGCGTGTTCACGAAGAAGCCGACGAGGGGGTCCAGCGCCTCGTCCGTGCGCCCGGCCACCGGTGTGCCGACGACGACGTCCGCGCCACCGCCGATCCGGTGCAGCAGAGCGGCCAGCGCACTGTGCAGCACCATGAAGGTGCTGGTGGCCGACGACCTCGCCAGGCGGGCCAGGTCCGCGGTGGTCTCCTCGGTCAGAGGCAGTGCGACGATGCCGCCTCGGCCACTGGAGGCGGTCGGCCGGGGCCGGTCCCGGGGCAGCGGCGTCTCCTCGGGAGCGCCCGCCAGCGCGGCCTGCCAGTAGGCCAGTTGGCCGGTCGCCAGCGAGGCGGGGTCCTCGGTGGAGCCCAGCAGGTCCTTCTGCCAGAGCGTGTAGTCCGCGTACTGGACGGGCAGCGGCGTCCAGCTCGGGGTCCGCCCGGCCGTCCGGGCCGCGTACGCGCCGGCCAGGTCCTGGGCCAGCGGACCCATCGACCAGCCGTCGGCCGCGATGTGATGCACCGTCACCAACAGGGTGTGCCGGTCGTCGGCGGTGCGGAACAGCGCCGCGCGCAGCGGCACCTCCCGCGCCAGGTCGAACGGGAGCGCCGCCGAGTCCCGCAGCGCCGCGTCCAGGGACGCGTCGTCCACCGGCGTGAGGGGCAGCGTGACGCGCGCGTCACCGGAAGCCGGCACGGCCTGATACGGCTCCCCGTCACTCTCCTTGATCAGCGTCCGCAGGCTCTCGTGCCGGGCCAGTACGTCGCCGAGCGCGAGGCGCAGCGCACGGTGGTCCAGGGCGCCACGCAGCCGTACGGCGAACGAGATGTGGTACGCCGCCGTCCCCGGGTCCAGCTCGTTGAGGAACCACAGGCGCCGCTGCGCCGGTGAGAGCGGCGGCCGGTCCGGCCGGACGGCCCGGCGCAGCGCGGGCCGCGCCGCAGCCGCCTCGCCCAGCCGCTCGGCCAACGCGGCCGGGGTGGTGGACTCGAAGAGGGCCCGCACCGGCAGCTCGACGCCGAACGCGGAACGGATCCGCCCCACCAGCCGGGTCGCCAGCAGCGAGTGGCCGCCGAGTTCGAAGAAGTCGTCGGCGCGGGAGACCTGCTCGTGGCCCAGGCTCTCCGCGAACAGGGCGCACAGGATCTCCTCGGGCGCGGAGCGGGGCGGATCGTCGAGCGCCGCCCCGGACGCGTCCTTGGGCGGCAGCGGCAGAGCAGCCAGGTCCACCTTTCCGTGGGACGTCAGCGGCAGCGCCGCGACCGGGACGATCGTGCCCGGCACCATGTGGGCGGGCAGCCGGTCGGCGACGAAGGCGCGGAGCGCGCGGACGGCGGGCTCGCGGCCGTCGGCGGGGACCACCCAGCCGACGAGCCGCCCCTCACCCGTGGCCCCGTGGCGCACGGCGACCGCCGACTGCGCGACGTCCGGGTGGTCGGCCAGCACGGTCTCGATCTCGCCGGTCTCCACCCGGAAGCCCCGCACCTTGATCTGCCCGTCGGCCCGCCCCACGTACTCCAGCCGCCCCTCCTTCCGCCGCACCAGGTCACCGGTGCGGTACATCCGGGCGCCCGGGGCGCCGTACGGGTCGGGCAGGAAGCGGGCGGCGGTCGCGGCCGGCCGGTTCTCGTAGCCACGGGCCAAGCCCGGTCCTGCCAGGTGCAGTTCGCCGACGGCGCCCGGGGCGACCGGCTGGAGACGCGCGTCGAGCACCCGGGCGCGGGTGCCGTTGACGGGGTGGCCCAGGTGCGGCCGGGAGCCCGGCACGATCCGGCCCATCACACTGTCGACGGTCGTCTCGGTGGGCCCGTAGAGGTTCCACACCGTGACGTCGTTCAGTGCGGAGAGCTCCCTCCACAGCGCGTCGTTGACCGCTTCCCCGCCGAGGGCCAGGACCCGGGGGCGCGGCCGCCCGGGGGCGAACAGCCCACAGGAGCGCAGCTGTTCCACGAAGGACGGGGTGGTCTCGACGACGTCGATCGCCCGCTCGTGCAGCAGCGCGGTGAGTGCCTCAGGGTCGCGGCGCGTCGCGTCGTCCACCAGGTGCAGTTCGTGTCCCGCGACCATCCAGAGCAGCGGGTCCCACGACGCGTCGAACGTCATCGCCGCGGTGAGCGCGACCCGCAGCGGAAGGCCGTTGTTGCCCGTCTCCGCGGGCTCCATCAGCCGCTCCCGGTGACCGGACAGCAGATTGGCCAGAGACCGGTGCTCCACGACGACACCCTTGGGCACCCCGGTGGAGCCGGAGGTGTACAGCACATAGGCGGCGTCCCGGCCGCGCGGCGGGGCAGGCAGCGGCCCGCGGGCGTCGCGCCACGGCGCGTCCCCGTCCAGGAGCAGCACGTCCGCCGTGCCGGGCAGCGCCGCACGGGTCCCGGCGGTGGCCAGCACCAGGCGGGGGGAGGCGGTGTCCAGGATCAGCTGGTTGCGGGCGCGCGGGTGCGACGGGTCGAGCGGGACGTACACCGCACCGGCGCGCAGTACGCCGAGCAGGGCCACGATGTGCAGCGAGGTACGCGGCAGCGCCACCGCCACCCGGTCGCCCCGGCCGATCCCGGCCTCCGCGAGCGCGGCGGCCAGCCGGTGGCCGAGGGCGAGCAACTCCCCGAAGGGGAGACGGCCGTCCGGTGCCACCACGGCGGTACGGCCCGGCTGGACGGCGGCACGGGTCTCCAGGACGTCCACCACGGTCCACTCCCCGTCGGGCCCGCCCGGCCGTGCCGACGAGGCGCCGGTGAGCGGCCTGGCGGTAGCGCGAGGGAGCTCGTCCAGGGCGGCGGCGCGCTGCTCGGGAGTCAGGAACCCGGCGTCCGCCACCGGCCGGTCCGGATCGGCGAGCAGGGCGGACAGCAGCCGGCAGAAGTGCTCGCAGAAACGCTCGGCCGTACCCCGGTCGAAGAGGTCCTCGCTGAACTCCAGCTCACCGCGGATCCCGGCCGGAGCGCCCCGGTCGTCGTGGTGCTCGACCAGATCCCAGGTCAGGTCGAACTTGGCACCGCTCCGCCCCACGGACGGCTCGTGACGGACGCTCAGGCCGTCGAACGCGGCCTCCGGCGGAGGGGTGTTGTTGAGGCTGAGCATCACCTGGAAGAGGGGATGGCGGGACAGCGACCTGGCCGGGGCCAACTCCTCGACGATCCGCTCGAAGGGGAGGTCCTGGTGGGCGTAGGCGGCGAGGTCGTCCCGTGCCACCCGCCGTACCAGCTCACGGAAGTCCGGTGCGCCGGACGTGTCGGTCCGCAGCACGAGGGTGTTGACGAAGAAGCCGACCAGATCGGTGAGGGCCTCGTCGGTCCGGCCCGCCACCGGGGTGCCGATCGCCATGTCGGGGCCCGCTCCCAGGCGTGACATCAACGCGGCCAGCGCCGCGTGCAGCACCATGAACCCGCTGGCCCCGCAGTCGCCCGCGAGCCGGACCAGCGCACGGTGGTCGGCGGCGCCGATCCGTACCGGCACGCTTCCGCCTCGTCCCGAGGGGCGGGCCGGACGCGGCCGGTCCGCCGGGAACACGGACTCCTCGGGCAGCCCCGCCAGGGAGCCCGCCCAGTGGGCGAGCTGGCGTCCGGCGAGGCTGCCGGGATCCTCGACGTCGCCGAGCAGCCGGCGCTGCCACAGGGCGTAGTCGGCGTACTGCACCGGCAGGGCGGTCCACTCCGGGGCCTCACCGGCGCGGCGGGCCGCGTAGGCGGTGGACAGGTCCCGCATCAGTGGTCCCATCGACCAGCCGTCAGCTGCTATGTGATGCAGCGTCACAACCAGCAGGTGGTCCTCGGGGCCGGCGGGGAAGAGCTGGATCCGCAGTGGAAGATTCCGGCCCAGATCGAAGGGGGCGGGATCCGGCCGCACCGGGTCCGCCGCTCCCATCACCCGCAGGGGCGGCCGCGTCGCGGCGGGCAGAATGCGCTGAACGGGCCCGTCCGGTCCCTCGCCCACCACCGTGCGCAGGCTCTCATGGCGTGCCACCAGGTCGGCCAGCGCGTGCGCCAGCGCGTCCCGGTCGAGCGCGCCACGCAGCCGCAGGGCCACCGGCAGGTGGTACGAGGTGCCGGTGTCACCCAGCGTCTGAAGCAGCCAGAGCCGCCGCTGACCGAACGAGAGCGGCAGCGGGTCCGGGCGCGGCCGCACCTCGGCCACGGCAGGGCGGGCCGGGGACGCCTCGGCGAGCGCGGCCACCAGCCCGGCCGGGGTGGGCGAGGCGAACAGCGCACGGATCGGCAGCTCCGCGCCGAACTCGCCCCGGATCCGGCCGATCAGCCGCATCGCCAGCAGCGAATGGCCGCCGAGCAGGAAGAAGTCGTCGTCCCGGCCCGCCCGGGGCAGGCTCAGGCACTCCGCGAAGACCGCGCACATCCGGGCCTCCTCCGGGGTGCGCGGCTCGGCCCCGCCGGAAGCCAGGGGTACCGCCTCCGGGAGCCCGGCGGTGTCCAGCTTGCCGTTGGGGGTGACCGGGAGGCGGGGCACGGTCGCCCACGCGGCCGGGACCATGTGGCCGGGCAGCACCTTCGCGAGTGCGTCCCGCACCTCGGCGTGACCGGGCGCGGCCTCCTTAGTCGCGGCCACCAGATAGGCTGCCAGCCGCTCCGGCCCGTCCTGGGGGGAGGCCAGGACGACCGCGGCGTCCGCCACCCCCGGCAGGGAACGCAGAGAGGCCTCGATCTCGCCGGTCTCCACCCGGAAGCCCCGGACCTTGATCTGCCGGTCGTTGCGGCCGAGGAACTCCAGCGTGTCGTCCTCGCTCCACCGGGCGAGGTCACCGGTCCGGTACATCCGGCCACCGGGACGTCCGAAGGGGTCCGGCATGAAGCGTTCCGCGGTCAGCCCCGGACGGCCCGCGTAGCCGCGGGCCAGTCCCTCGCCGGTGAGGTACAGCTCACCGACCGCGCCTTGCGGCAGCTGGTGCAGCGACGGGTCCAGGACGTAGGCGCCCGTGCCCGCGACCGGCCGCCCGATGACCGGTGAGCCCCCGGTGACCCGGGTGGTCACCGCGTCGACCGTGGTCTCCGTCGGCCCGTAGTAGTTGAAGACCAGCAGCCCGGGATCGTCGGCCAGCTCGTCCCACAGCGCGTCGTCCACGGCCTCGCCGCCCAGCGCGATGACCCGGGGGCGGTGCCGGGGATCGGTGAGCAGGCCCGCCGTCAGCATCTGGCGCAGATAGGTGGGGGTCGTCTCGACGGCGTCGATGCGCTGCTCGACGAGGAAGTCCACCAGGGCCTGCGGGTCCCTGCGCACGTCGTCGTCCACGATGTGCAGCTCATGGCCGGCGACCATCCACAGCACCGGGTCCCAGGAGGCGTCGAACGAGGTGGCCGCGCTCAGCGCGACCCGGAGCCGGCGGCCGAGAGCGGCCTCGGCCGGAGCGTGGGCCTCGTGACGGTGGTGTTCGAGCAGATTGCTCAGGGAGCGGTGTTCCACCACGACGCCCTTGGGCCTCCCCGTGGAACCGGACGTGTATATGACGTACGCCGCGTCCCCGGGCCCGGGCCGCACCGGTTCGCGCCGCTCCGTCTCCGCCGCCGCCCCGGCCGGGTCCACCAGACGCACCGTGGCCCCGGGGTCCATCGTCCGGGCGGACCGAGCCGTCGCGACGAGCGCGACCGGCCGGGAGTCCTCGATCATGAAGGCCAGCCGGTCGGCCGGGTAGGACGGATCGAGCGGGAGGTACGCGGCTCCCGTCCGCATCACCGCGAGCATCGCCACGACGAGATCGGTGGACCGGGGCAGGCCGACGGCGACCCTGCTGCCGGGCCGTGCCCCGCGGGCGGCGAGCACCCCGGCCAGCACGTCGACCTGCCGGTCGAGCTGGGCGAAGGTGAGCCGGGCGTCCGCGCAGACCACAGCGGTCCTGTCCGGAGTGGCGCGCGCCTGGAGGGCGAGTTGCTCGGGCAGCGGGAGAAGTGAGTCCCCGTCCCGTTCGGCCGGGGGCCGGGTGGCGCCCAGGCCGAGGACGCGGTGGTGCTCGTCGTCACCGACCAGGCGCAGCGAGCCGATGGTGCGGTACGGGTCGTCGGCGAAGGCATCGATCACGCGGCACAGGCGCGCGTGCTGGGCCGTCAGCTCCTGAGGGGTGTGGAGGCCGGGGTTGCCCAGCAGGTCCAGACGCATTCCGCCACCGGTGTAGGAGGCGTGGACGGCCACGGCCAGGTCCTCGACCGGGCCGATGGAGAGGTTGTGCAGTGTCGCGGGGCAGGGGCCGAAGCGGAGGGTGTCGTCGAAGGCAAGGATGTTGACGGACGGCCCGGTCAGCGGTGTCCGGCTCCCCGTCAGGCCGAGCTGGTGGCGAAGGCTCTCCGAAGGGTGGCGCTGGTGCCGCAGGACCTTACGGGCCACGGCGGAGGCACGCTTGGCCAGGTCGGCCACCCGGTCGGCGGGGGAGACCGCGAGACGCATCGGCAGCACGTTGCTGAGCATTCCGGGCGTGGCCCGTGCCAGGGCGGTCCGCCGGCCGGTGACCGGCAGCCCGAGGACGACCTCCGCGAGCCCCCGGTCCCGGTGCTGACAGACCGCCAGGGCCGCCATGAAGAACGTCGGCCAGCCCGTGCCGGCCCGCTTGGCCGCCGCCCGCAGCCGCGCGGTCTCCTCGGCGGTGAACTCCCGCCGCACGGACCGGGCGCCGTACGTGGCGGGCCCGGTCCTCACGGGCGGGGCGGTGGGGGCCGGGGCCCCGGCGAGATGGTCCGTCCAGAACGCACGGTCCGCGTCGTGCTGGTGGGAGGCGCGGTAGGCGTCCTCCTCCGCTACGAGGGCGGCGAGCGGGGCGACGGGCCCCGACGGCGGGGCGGCTGAGGGGGAGTCGCAGAGGGCGGTGTACACCTCGGCGATCCGGGCGAGCGTGAGCACCGCACCGTAGCCGTCGAGCGCCAGGTGATGCACCTGCTGGTGGAAGAGGTGGTGGGTCTCGGAGAGGCGGTAGAGCGTCATCCGGACCAGCGGGCCGGTGCCGAGATCCACGGGCTCCGACAGAAACCGCTCCATACGCCGCACGGCCTCGGTGTGCGGATCCTCGTGTTCCGACAGATCCACCAGCGGCACGTCGACGTGGGCGCGCTCGTGGACGCGCTGGAAGGGGACGCCGTCCCGCTCACCGAAGGTACTGCGCAGCGCCTCCGTCTCGGCCACGGTGTGGCCGACCGCCCGGCGTAGCGCACCGGGTCGCAGGTGTCCCCGGATATCGGCGTACTCCGCCACGTTGTAGGACGGGTCCGCCGGATCGAGTCGCTGGGCGAACCAGAGCCCCCGCTGAGCGGACGTCAGACGCAGGGTGTCCGGCGGGGTCCCGTTGTGCGGTGCGTCGGTCACGCGATTTCACCTCGGTGGAAGACCTGCGGGAGCAACGGCCGGTCGGGCCGGTGCCGGAGGCAGGGCGGAACAGGACGGGTGGGCCCGGTGGGGGAGGAGGCTTGCGGCACGCGGAGGCGCGCGGCCCGGAGGCGGCGCGGTCCGGAGGCCGCGGACCGGTCCGTACACCGGCGTACGCGACCGGCCGGTGGGCGCAGCGGGGCGGCCCTTCGACCAGCGCGTCGCGATCGCGAACATCGTTCGTCGGCACTCCCGCGCACACTCACGTCCCTCCGGCCGGCAATCGGCTCTTCATCCGGGCTTCTCACATGAGTCGTTCGGAGGCACGGGTATCTCGGATTGGTCATGTGACGTACGCCACGAGGGTTCTGTCGCGGAAGGAGCTTCGCGGGCGCATACCAGGCAACTCGTCGACGCATCGGCGCCGGACACCCATCCGGGCGGGGCGCGGCACCGAACCACCTTCGTCCGCCTTTCTGTTCCGTACTGTCTGGAGAAGCCATGAACCTTGTCCCCACCGCTCTGCGCTGGGCGGTCGCGTCCGCCGCCGCGGGCACACTGCTGCTGACGGCCGCACCCGGCGCGGGCGCGGCGACCGCCCCTCAGACACCGCACCGCCAAGGGGAGTCGATACGCACCGTCGGCACGGACAGCCGGCCCACGACCGGTTGGGACGCCGGACCGCTGGGTGGCTATCGCGGGATCCAGGGCGGGAATCTCTGCCTGCTGGCGCGCTGCACGGTCGGTGACTCCGGACCGTGGGGACACAGCGGTCCGAGCAACACCCAGGGATTCAACCTCTGCCTGCTCGCCGCCTGCACCGTCCGTCCCTGAACGGCCCCCGGTCCGCCGCTCCGCTGCCCTTCCCGGGCACCGGAGCGGTGTCCGGCGCAGGCAGGTCGGCTGCGGGGCCGACGGGATTCGAACCCGCGGACAGGGAGGGGCAGACCCGCCCGTTCCCCGTCAGTCGGCGTGAGCGGGGCCTCGCCCGCACCGATCGCAATGGGCCGCTCTGCCACGGCCCCGCAGCCTGCGGGTACCGCGCGGTCCCGCTTCCGCCAGGGTAGGGCCGGTGTCCCGTGCCGGGCGAGCTCCTCACCACGGGCGGGATACACGGGCCGGTGCCTCGTGGACCAGGGGCGCCGGACGGGACGGGACCCGCCGACGGGCGCCCCGCCGCCGCGGGTACGGTCATGCTGGGCGCGCGTCCCCGACGGCGCGAACCACCGTGCCCCGACGGCGAGTAGGAGTATCTGATGACGGTCGACGATGCCGAGTTCCGCAAGAAGGTGCGGGCGGACATTCCGCACTCCGCGCGGGTCTGGAACGCCTGGCTGGGCGGTAAGGACAACTATCCGGTGGACCGGGAGCTGGCCGACGCGGTGACGGCCGCGTACCCGCAGACCGCCGAACTCGCGCAGGCGTCACGCGCGTTCCAGGCCCGCGCGGTGCGTCATCTCGCCGGGCTGGGGGTGCGTCAGTTCCTGGACGTGGGCACCGGACTGCCGGTGGAGAACAGCACCCACGAGGTCGCCCAGAACGTCGCGCCGGACGCCCGCATCGTCTACGTCGACAACGACCCCATCGTCCTGGTCCACGCCGCGGCGCTGCTGACCAGCACCCCGGAGGGCAGGACGGCCTACGTGGACGGCGATCTGTCCGACACGGACGCCGTCGTGGACGAAGCGGCCAAGACCCTGGACCTGTCCCAGCCCGTGGCCGTCCTGCTGCTGTCGACCCTGGGGCATCTCGTTCCGTCCGAGGGGATCAGGGTCGTCCAGCAGTACATGGCCCGGATGCCCTCAGGCAGTTACCTGGTGCTCTGCGACACGGTGAAGACTCCCCAGACACTCGCCGCGCAGGAAGCGTACGACTCCGGGGACAACCCGCCCTACCTGGTGCGTGAGCCCGAGGAGATCACCGGATGCGCCGAGGGCCTGGAACTGCTGGAGCCGGGCTTCGTGTCCATCCCGTCCTGGCGGCCGGACGAGGAGAACCCCACCCTCGTCGACCAGTGGGGGCTCGTGGCCCGCAAATCGTGAACGGGCCGGGCTACGCCGGGTCGGTCTGCTGGAGGTAACAGGCGGCCCCGGTGCGTCGAGCCTCGGCCACGGCGGCGAGGCGGTCGAAGGAACCGGGGCTCATGTTTTTCTGCCACTCCCGGAGGGAGCGCACGGCGGCCTCGCTGTGGCCCCCCAGGGTGCAGGACGGTGCGGCCGATCCGCTCGCGGGTGACCCGGCCGCCGTCGAGGACCGGTCCCACCTTGAGGGCGGGCCAGTCCGTCCGCTCCGTCAGGAAGTGCACGCCGAGGAGCAGGCCGGTCTCCTCCAGGCCCTCGCGGACCGCGCAGTCCCACGGCGTCTCGCCGGGGTCCGTGTTGCCGCCCGGCCACTGCCACAGGCCCGGGTCGTGGGCCGCGCGCAGCTGGATCGGAACCCCGAGCCGGATGGAGGTAGAGGGCGGGGCGCCCGCCGGTGTCGGCGGGCCGCTCGGGCGGTCTCCCGACCCTTCACGCCGGGGGAAGCTGCTGACGCACCCACGCGGAATCGGGGTTGACGTGCGGCTCGCCCGCCACGACGACGGTCGGCACGGTCTCGTCGCCGCCGGTGGCCGCCCTCACCACCGCCGCACCGGCCGGGTCACGCCAGATGTCGACCCAGTGGGCCCGACGGGCACCACGGCCCAACCGGATGCGCAGCCGCAGGCAGTACTTGCACCCGGCCCGCCAGAAGACGACCGGTCGGCCGTCGACCGCGCTACGGCGTTGTGCCTCCAGCGCACCGATCGCCTTCGGGAACATCAGCGGTGAGTTCCAGACCGCGAGCAGTACGAACACCAGCAAAAGCGCCGCCGCTGCCACCGGGCTCCCTCGAAGGAGCTGACCGGCCGCTACGGCTGAGCCGCAGAGCACCGACAGCATCGGCAGAATCCACGCGCGTGTCATGGTGGGCCAGGGTACCGACGAACCGAGGCGACGGCGGCGGTGCCCCGCGAATGGACCCGTGGGTGATGACGACGGCTTCCCGCTTCCGGGAACGCCGCCTCACCGAGGGTGTTCGCCGGCTCCCGAGCTCTCCCTCCCTCCGGGCGTCGGCTCCGTTCCGGGTGTCGACCACCCGGCTCCTGCGTCCGCCCGTGCCGCCTTTCCTTCCCACGCTCGGTTCGGCCGCCGCTCCCGCCCGCGGAGGCCCGGGCGCTCAGGGCTGCTCGTGGCCGGTGAACACGGCGATCAGGCCGTGGGGCGCGTCCTCTCCGAAGAGGAGCTCGTGGAGCTGTGCGCCATCGGTGGCGGCCTCCGCGCTGCGGGGGAACATGGCCTCCTCGTACGCGGTGAGCGCGGCCTCGATGTCGTCGGGGTGCGTGGCGATGAGCCTGCCGAGTTCGGCGCCGTCGAGCATGGCCAGGTTGGCGCCTTCGCCGTTCGGTGCCGAGAGGTGGGCGGCGTCGCCGAGCAGGGTCACCCCCGGCACCCGGTCCCACCGATGCCCGGTCGGCAGGGCGTGGAGGGGGCGCAGGACCGGTGTGGTCTCTCCGTCCGTGATCAGGGCGGTCAGCTCCGGCGCCCAGCCGTCGAACTCCTGGGCGATCCGGGTGGCGGCCGCGGCGGCATCGGTGAAGTCGACGGCGGCGAACCAGTCCTGCGACTCGGAGAGTGCCACATAGGTGTGCAGCGTCCCGCCGCTCTCCCGGTGGGCCTGGATCCCCTTGCCCGGCGCGAGCGCGAACAGCGACCCGCCGCCGACCGCCTTCGCGGCTGCCGGATGCCGGGTGTCGCCGTCGAGCAGGTAGGTCTCGACGAACGATCGGCCGGTGTACTCCGGTACGGCGTCGGAGAGGAGCGGCCGGACCCGTGACCACGCGCCGTCCGCACCGACCAACAGGCTCGTGACCACCGTGGAGTCGTCGGCGAAGGTCACCTCGTGGCGGCCCCCGCCCAGGGCGCGGACGCCGCTGACCTTGTGGCCCCACCGGACGGTGCCGGCCGGGAGCGATTCGAGCAGGATCCGCCGCAGCTCACCCCGCAGCACCTCGGGGCGCCCACGCGCGCTGTCGTCGTCGAAGAGGACGGTCCCGTCCGTCGCGAGGACGCGCGTCGCCTCCCGGCCCTCCAGGACGAGGCCGCGGAACTCGTCCATGAGGCCGGCCGCACGCAGGGCCGGCTGGCCGTTCTCCTCGTGGATGTCGAGCATCCCGCCCTGTGCGCGCGCCGTTGCGGAGGCCTCCGCCTCGTAGACCGTCGCCCGGATGCCGTGGACGTGGAGGACGCGGGCCAGGATGAGCCCGCCGAGGCCGGCGCCGATGATCGTGACGTCAGTGGTCATGGTGGTTCCTTTCGTGTCGCACTCCCGCCGGAGAACGCACGGCAGGAGTCTGGAACGTTGTTCCACCACCAGACTGGAACGGCGTTCCAGGGATGTCAAGCTGGAACGCCGTTCCAGGCGTGTGTCAGAATGTGCGCATGGCAACCAGGGCGCGTCGGCCGGAGCGACGGGAGGAGCCGCTCTCCCGTGAGCGCATCGTCGGGGCCGCGATCGAGCTTCTCGACACGGCGGGCGAGCGCGGACTCACGTTCCGTGCGCTGGCGGAGCGCCTCGCCACCGGACCCGGCGCGCTCTACTGGCACATCGCGGGCAAGGGTGAACTCCTCGATGCGGCCACCGACGCCGTGGTCGTCGGCGCCTTGACGGCAGGCCCCGCCGACGCGGCACCGAGGGAGGCGACGCGTGCCCTCGCGCTCGGCGTGTTCGACGCGGTCGAGGCTCACCCGTGGGTCGGTGCGCAATTCGCCCGTGCTCCGTGGCGGTCGCCGATGCTGCGGGTCTTCGAGCGTCTCGGACGTCAGGTCCGGGCGATCGGTGTGCCCGAAGCCGCACAGTTCACCGCCGTGTCCGCGTTGCTGAACTACATCCTCGGGGTGGCCGGACAGAACGCGGCCAACGCCCGCGCGCACCAGGAGCGCCGGCCGGACACGGGCCGGGCCCAGTTCCTCGGCGCCGTCTCCGCCTCCTGGGCGGAGCTCGATCCCGACGCCTACGCGTTCACCCGGAACGTCGCGGAGCAGCTGCGCGATCACGACGACCGGGAGGAGTTCCTCGCCGGCATCGACTTCATCCTCACGGGGATCGCGGTCCGCCACGGGCCGAGCGAAACGGCGCCGTCGTAACCGGCTCGTCCGGTACGGGTCCTGCCGCCGTTCCGGCCCGTGCGGCCGGTGGCCCGGAGGGCTCGTGCTCGCTCGCGTCCGGCCTCGCGGCGGCCCTCGGTCCCCGCTCGACCATGCTCAGTGCCACCCCGGCGACGATGACGGCGCCCCCCACTGCCTGGGCCGGCCGGACCGACTCGCCGTTGATCAAGACGGCGCCGATGACACCGAAGGCCGGAACCGGGTTGAGGATGTTCACGGCGACGCTCGACGGCATCCTGCGCAGCCCGTAGTTGTAGAGCAGGAAACCGCCGACCGAGCACGCCACGGCCAGGTAGCCCAGGGGACACGAGGCGGTCGCACCCGGCATCCGCCAGTCGCCCGCCTCCAGCAGGGAGGCGAGGAGGAACCCGGCCGCACCCGCCAGAGTCTGGTAGTAGGTGACGCTCATGGCCTCCCGGCCGGCGCTCGCGGGCTTGCCGAGCACGTTGTACCCGGCCCAGGCCGGCCCGCCGACGAGCAGCCGGACGTCCCCCGTCCACCGTGAACTCCCTCCGAACTGGGCCCCGTTGCGTACGACGAGGAAGGCCCCCGGGGTGGCCGGCGGTACCCCGTCACGCGCGGGAGAGGCATCCGGGCGGCCAGCTCCAGCAGCATCGTCATGAGCGGGTACGTGGCCACGATCAGGGACGCGTCGGACGCCGTGGACAGGTCGACGCCGACGTTCTCCAGGACGAAGTAGACGGTGATCCCGAGAAAACCGCTCAGGTGGAGCTGCCTTTGCCGGTGCGCGTCCGGCCGGGCCGTACGCCGCCGGTTCAGCCGGACGGCCACGCCGAGGAGCAAGGCGGCCAAGGTGAATCGGAATTCGGTAGAGTGAGGCGAGCATGGACGAACTTGATTCGGCGTTGGTGCGCATGCTCCAGGAGGGCGGTCGGCGCACCAACCGGGACAAGGCCCAGGTGCTCGGCATCGCCCCGTCCACCTGTCTGGAGCGGATCCGGTCGCTGCGCGAGCGCGGAGTCCTGACGGGGTTTCACGCGGAGGCGGACCTCGCGGCCGTCGGCCGCGGGCTCCAGACCCCGTCCCAGACCTCCGTCCTCAGCCGGCTGGACAAGGACGGCGTGTCGTCGGTCGGTGGCCGGGCGGCCGCCGAGCGCTTCCGGCACCAGTCGGTGGCCGCCACCGGCGGTGTCCTGGTCGAGCGCGGCCTCGTCTCCCGCCGCCCCGACCCCGGGGACGGCCGCCGCCAGCTCGTCTTCGTCACCGACAGCGGCCACGCCTTCCTGGAGGACCGCCGCCTGGCCACCGCCCTCGGGCAGCCCGTCGTGGGCGCCTGATCGACCTCTTCGGGCCCCGCCGCCTGTTCCTGGCCGGGACGGCGCTGACCGGCGTCGCCGGGGTCGTCGGGGTCGTCGGCATGCTCGCCCCCGACCTCGGCGTACTCGTCGTCGCGCGGGTGCCGCTCGGCTTCGGTACCTGCTCCGGCTGTCCGGCGGCCATGTACCTCATGCGCAGCGAGGCCCGGCGCACAGGCAAGGAGAGCCCGGCGGGTGTCCTCACCGCCCTCGCCGTCACCACCCGGACCATCGCCGTCATCGGACCCAGCCTCGGCGGCCTGCTGTTCGGAGTCGGCGGCCGGCGCGCGACCCCGGCCGTCAACATCCCCCTCGCGGCAGCCGGCCTGTATCCCGGCACCCGCCGCACGAGGTGTTTTCACCCGCGCGGCAGACGCACGGCCGGTGACCTGGCGGGCCGGTCCTCGTTGGTCCGGTGTCCGGATCGGACAGCGAGCGAGTGGGGATCTGATGGTGACGACGTTCCGACAGGCGCGCCTCGAAGCAGGCGCGTTGGCACTGTGCACCGTGGCGCTCGTCGGCGCCCTGACCGCCTGCGGCGGCGACGACGGTGCCACCGACGCGAAGCCGCCCGCCGCGGCTCCGGTGACCTCCGCGACGCCCCCGGGCGCACCCACGGGGCCGCCCTCCCCGGCGGATCCGGCCGCGGCGGGCCGGGCGGCGGCGCTGGAGGTGTACTCCGCGATGTGGACGGAGCGGACGAAGGCCTACCGGCAGGCGACCTCTGAGGGCACGGACCTCGAGCGGTACGCGGCGCTCGACGCGTTGCGCGGGTTCGAGCGGGACCTGGCCCGGATGAAGGAGAACGACACGGTGTTCCGGGGCGAACTCCGGCACGCGCCCGAGGTGACCGTGCTCCGTGCCGACGCGCGGCCGCCGACGGCGACGGTCGAGGACTGCGTGGACCTGTCGCGGTGGCGGGTCCTGGACACGACGACCGGCTGGCCGATCCCGCTGCCGAGCGGTCAGCCACTGAGGCAGGCGGCGACGGCGACCGTCGAGCGGGGGGACGGCGGACGGTGGATGGTCACCGAGTACACCGCGGACACCACCCGGTCGTGCTGACCCCTTCGCCTCCGGGCCGCGGTGGTCCCCGGCGGACCACCGCGGTTCCGGCCGGTGTGTCACGGGCGGGTCCGGACCACGGAGGCGGACCGGCATCGGTCAGTGAGCCGACAGGCTCCTCACGGCGACGGAGCAGCGGCCCGGTCCGAAGCCGCGCCCCGCGTAACCTCTTCCCGTGCCTGAACCCCGCCAGCATCGCGTCGCCGTCCTCGTGCTCGAGGGTGCGAAGCCGCTCGATGTCGGAATCCCCGCGCAGGTCTTCACGACCCGCGCGAGCATGCCGTACGAGGTACGGGTGTGCGGGGCGGCACCCGGCCCCGTGACCGGCGGCGACGGCCTCGCCTACCACGTCGCCCACGGCCTCGACGCCCTCGCGTGGGCCGACATCGTCTTCGTCCCCGGCTACCGGTTCCCGGACCGCGACGACCCGCCGCAGGCCGTCGTCGCGGCACTGATCGCCGCCCACGACCGGGGCGCGCGGCTCGCCGCCATCTCGACGGGCGCCTTCGCCCTCGCCGCCACGGGCCTGCTCGACGGACGGCGCGCCACGACGCACTGGCACTACACGCGGGCACTCGCGGCCAGGCACCCGCTCGTCCGGGTCGACGAGAACGTGCTGTTCGTCGACGAGGGCAGCGTGCTCACCTCGGCCGGCGCCGCCTCCGGCATCGACCTGTGCCTGCACATCCTGCGCGGCGACCTCGGAGTGGCCGCGTCCAACCATGCGGCCCGGCGTCTGGTCGCGGCCCCCTACCGCAGCGGCGGCCAGGCGCAGTACGTGCCCCGCAGCGTTCCCGAGCCGCTCGGCGAGCGATTCGCCGCCACTCGCGAATGGGCGCTGCACCGGCTCGGTGAGCCCCTCACCCTCGACACACTGGCGCGGCAGGCAGGGGTCTCGCCGCGCACGTTCTCCCGGCGCTTCGTCGAGGAGACCGGCTGCACGCCGATGCAGTGGGTGATGCGCGCCCGCATCGACCTGGCCCGCGAACTGCTCGAGCGCTCGCAGCGCGGCGTGGAACAGATCGCCGCCGACATCGGGCTCGGCACCGGCGCGAACCTCCGCCTGCACTTCCAGCGCATCCTCGGCACCACACCGAGCGAGTACCGGCGCACCTTCACCCGGGGCGAGTGACCCGCCCGGCACCGGGGCGGCGGGAGCCTCGCGGAACGAGGGTGGCGGGTCCTCTCGACCGCCGGTGGCGGGATCCTTTTGAACCGTGGCGATCCCGCCACTGTCAGGGGCGCCGGCCGCGGGCGAGCCTGGTGGGGAGAGGAAGGGACATCACTCATGACTCGCATCGCCATCAACGGATTCGGCCGCATCGGACGCAATGTGCTGCGCGCACTGCTGGAGCGCGACAGCACCCTGGAGGTCGTCGCCGTCAACGACCTGACGGAGCCCGCCGCTCTGGCCCGGCTTCTCGCCTACGACAGCACGGCCGGCCGACTCGGGCGCCCGGTGACCGTCGACGGGGACACCCTCGTCGTCGACGGCCGCCGGATCACGGTGCAGGCCGAGCGCGAACCGGCGCGGCTGCCGTGGGCCGAACTCGGCGTCGACATCGTCCTGGAAGCCACCGGCCGCTTCACCTCGGCCGAGGCCGCCCGGGCCCACATCGAGGCGGGCGCGAAGAAGGTGCTCGTCAGCGCGCCGTCGGACGGCGCCGATGTCACCCTCGCCTTCGGGGTCAACACCGACGCCTACGACCCTGCCGTGCACACGGTCGTCTCGAACGCCTCCTGCACCACCAACGCGCTCGCACCGCTGGCCGCGGTCCTCGACGAACTCGCCGGTGTCGAGCACGGTTTCATGACGACGGTGCACGCCTACACGCAGGAGCAGAACCTGCAGGACGGGCCGCACCGCGACGCCCGTCGTGCCCGGGCCGCGGGTGTCAACATCGTGCCGACCACGACCGGCGCCGCCAAGGCGATCGGCCTGGTGCTGCCGAACCTCGACGGCAAGCTGTCGGGCGACTCGATCCGCGTACCGGTGCCGGTGGGCTCGATCGTCGAACTCAACACGACCGTCGCCCGCGACGTGACGCGCGACGACGTGCTGGCGGCGTACCGCGCCGCGGCGGAGGGCCCGCTCGCCGGCATCCTCGAGTACTCGGACGATCCGCTCGTGTCGTCCGACATCACGGGCAACCCCGCCTCGGCGATCTTCGACTCGGCGCTCACCCGCGTCCACGGCCGCCACGTCAAGGTGGTCGCGTGGTACGACAACGAGTGGGGCTTCTCGAACCGAGTGATCGACACGCTCGAACTCCTCGCCACCCGCTGACCGGACACCGGGACGGTGCCCGGGCCCGCCTCCCCGCCCACGGCACCGGCCGCGAGGGCCGCCGGCCGGGTCCGATAATGGCCTCGTGACCGACAGACAGCTGCGCGTGGTACTGGCCGAGGACTCCGTCGTCCTCCGTGACGGGATGGTCGAGTTGCTGGGCGCCCGCGGATGCGAGGTGGTGGCCACCGCAGGGACGGCGCCCGAGCTGCTGTCAGCGGTGGCCGAGCACCGGCCCGACGTCGCCGTGGTGGACATCCGTATGCCGCCCACCCACACCGATGAGGGCATCAGGGCCGCCGTCGAGATCCGGGCGAGGACGCCCGGGGTCGGCATCCTGGTCTTCTCCCAGCACGTCGAGACCGCTCTGGCATCGCGGCTGCTGGCGGACGGTGCCGCGGGCATCGGATACCTGCTGAAGGAACGCGTCGCCCGTACCTCCGAGCTCGTGGACGCACTGCACCGGGTCGCCGACGGGGGCACGGCTCTCGACCCGGACGTCGTCACCGGTCTGATGCGGGGCGGACAGCGCAACCGGGTCGACACCCTGACGCCACGCGAGCGTGAGGTACTGGAGCTGATGGCACAAGGCCACTCCAACCGCTCCGTCGCCGGACTGCTGAACGTGTCGGAGCGAGCGGTGGAGAAGCACGTCGCCGCCGTCTTCACCAAGTTCGGCCTGAGGGCGACGGACACCGACAACCGGCGGGTGAAGGCCGTCCTCGCCTACCTGGCGGAGACCCGAGGCCGACCGCCCGTCACAGGCGGGTCGGCAGCTCGGCGGTGACCGTCGTGGGCCCACCGGGCGGGCTGTCGACCCGCAAGGCGCCGTCCACCGCCGCGAGCCGTTCGGCCAGACCGGTGAGCCCGGTGCCGGCGCCGAGAGCCGCACCGCCGCGGCCGTCGTCCCGCACGGTGAGGCGGATGCGGCCGTCGGCCGCGCTCGCCGTGAGTTCCGCCGAGCGGGCACCGCTGTGCCTGGCGATGTTGGTGAGCAGCTCGGCGGCGCAGAAGTAGACGGCCCGCTCGACCGCTTGATGGGGCCGCTCCCGTAGGTCCAGGCGGACGGTGACCGGCACGGGCGAGGTGGCGGTGAGGGCGGGCAGCGCCTGGCCGAGGCCGTCGTCCAGGGCCACCGGGTGGATGCCCCGGGTGAGCTGTCGCAGCTCGGCGATGGTGTCGTCGGTCTGACCACGCGCGCGGTCCACCAGCGTCCGCAGCCGCACGAGGTCCGGGCCGGTGGCGGGCGCGAGCGCGTCCTCGGCCAACGAGAGCGTGATGGCCAGGGCGACCAGCCGCGCCTGGGTGCCGTCGTGCAGGTCGCGTTCGAGGCGGCGGAACTGATCGGTGTTCTCCGCGAGCAGGGTCGCGCGGGCGGATTCCAGCTCCCGGACGCGCTGCTGGACACGGGCGGGGCCGAGCAGCAGCCGGGCGAGCCGCCGGTTCGCTCCGCCCAGCGCCCGGACCGCGGCGGGTACCAGGAACAGCAGGATCACGCCCAGCACGACGGCGACGGCGTCCAGCAGGCCGGCAGGCCGTGGGCCCGGTTGCAGCAGGCGCACCCAGAGCGGAAAGCCGATCAGCCAGCCGCAGCCGAGGGGGAGCGCCACGGCGGCGGCGAAGCCGAGCACGCCGAGCGGCAACCGCAGCACCAGGTAGAGCAGCGTCCGCCAGGCGACCGGGTCGGTCAGGACGGCGCGGCCACGGGCGAGTACGCCCGCCGAGCGCGGCAGCCCCGCCGGTGCCTCGACGTGCTCGCCGAGCAGCCGGCCGGTCAGCCGTCTGTGCAGCGCGCCGAGCCCCCGCGCGCCCAGCAGCGCGGCGACCACGAACGGCAGGCCGAGCACGGTGAGGGAGAGCAGGGCCCCCGCGTACAGGACGGCGAGGGCGTAGACGCCGCCGAACAGCGCGAACGGCAGCCCGACGACGGCGAACAGCCATTCGCCGCCACGGACGGAAAGGCAGGGCCGCCGCTCAGCCACGACCGGCCCCGACCGTCTCCGCACTCTTCGCCGGTCCCGTACGTCCGGGAGCCCGATCCCGGACCGCGTCCTCGTCGGCCGGTCCGCCGCTGTACTCAGTCACGCCCACCACCCACCAGCGCCGCCGCCGGGCCACGGACCGCCCGCAGACCCGAGGCAAGAACGGCCGGGACCGTCAGCGCCGTCGCGCCCGCGGCGACCCACCAGCAGGCGGCCACCGGGACGGACGGCACCACCGAGCCGGTCACCGCCGCGCTGTACGCCGCCGACGCCGCACCCGCGACCGAGGCGCCGAGCAGCACACCCACCGCCGTGGTCAGTACCGCCTCAACGGCCAGCATGCGCATCAGCTGCGACCAGGTCGCGCCCACCAGCCGCAGGAGGGCGAACTCACGGCGCCGGTCGGCCGTCACAGCCACCAGCGTGTTGACCGTGGAGACGGCCGCGAAGCAGATGAGCATGGCCAGCTCCGCCTGACGTAGCCAGACGTCCGTGGCCGAGGTGACACTGCTCGCTGTCGTGCCCGAGGCGTGTCCGGCGGTACTGGTCATGATCAGCATGGTGCCCGACAGTCCGACGAGCAGTGCGACCGGCACCACGGCGGACGACAGCCGCCGCGCGTGCCCCCGCAGGTTGGCATCGGCCAGCCACCCCGTACCCGGCGCCAGGGCCCGGACCGGCCCGCCCAGCACGGCCGACAGGACTCGTGCGGCGAACGGCCCCACCAGGGCGACCGCGATTAGCAGTACCAGCGAACCGAGCAACGCCGCCTGCCCCGCCTTGTCCGCCTGTTCCGCCGGGCGCGTCGCGGCCAGTCGCAGCAGCAGACCACCGCCCGCCAGCACACCGGCTCCGGCGAGCAGACGCCACGCGCCGGTCCGCCCGTGCTCGGTCGAGCTCGCGGTGAGCGCAGCCGCGGGTGTCAGCCGGGAGATCCGTCGGGCGGCCACCGCCGAGGCGGCCAGGCCCACGGCGAGGGCCGCGGCCGACGCGACCAGCATCGGTACCGGGGTCCCCGGCACCCGAAGGCCCGGCGCCGCCATTCCGCGCTGCTGCAGCTCGGCGAGGAAGCGACGGGCCGCGACCGCGCCGAGTGCGCAGCCCGGCGCCGTCACCAGCAGCGTGGTCGCGACGACCTGGCTACGGGCCAGCCGCCTGGCCTGACGCGGCGTCGCCGCTACGGTGCGCAGCAGGGCCAGTTCACGGTGCTGCTGACGCAGGGCGAAGCCCAGCGCGTTGACCACGACGAAGAACGCGACCACCACGGCGATCTCACCGAAGATTCCGGCGATCACCATCAGTCCGGGCCCCGCGTCCGCCTCCCGCACGCCCGGGGAGGCGGTGACCTCGGTGGCGAACAACGAACCGAACAGCGTCACGGTGGCGATGGCGAGGAAGAGCGCGACCGCCAGGCCGACGAAGGCAGCCGGACGCCGGCGCATCTGTCCCAGGGCGAGTGCGATCACCGGGCTCACGCTCCCAGCCGGCTCAGGGCCTCGCCGACCTGGGCGGCGGTGGGCCGGTCGAGCTCGTCCACCACCAGGCCGTCGGCGAGAAGCAGCACCCGGTCCGCGTACCCGGCCGCGACCGGATCGTGGGTCACCATCGCACAGGTCTGCCCCTCCCTGTCCACACCGGAACGCAGCAGGGCGAGGATCTCGTGACCGGTGGCCCGGTCGAGGGCGCCGGTCGGTTCGTCGGCGAAAAGCACCTGAGGGCGGGAGACCAGGGCTCGCGCGATGGCCACCCGCTGCTGCTGCCCACCGGACAGCCGGCCCGGCCGGTGCCGCTCACGCCCGGCGAGGCCCACCTGGGCGAGCGCCTCCAGCACCCGGCCCCGCTCCGGCCGCTGACCCGCCAGCCGGCCGGGAAGCTCGACGTTTTGCGCGACCGTCATGGCCGGCATGAGGTTGAACGCCTGGAACACGAACCCGACCCGGCTGCGCCGCAGTTTCGCGAGGTGCCGCTCGGGCAGCCGGGACACCTCCGTACCACCCCACCAGACCGAACCCCGAGTGGGCCGGTCCATCCCCGCGAGGCAGTGCAGCAAAGTGGTCTTGCCGGAGCCGGACGGCCCCATCACCGCCGTGAACGTCCCCGGCTCAAGGGTCACCGACACCCCGCGCAACGCCCGCACGGCGGCACCGCCGCGCCCGTACTCACGGTGCAGCCCCTCCGCCCGTGCGGCGGTTCCCGTCCCGATCTCTGTCGCCGTCTCAGCCATGTCCTCATCCTGGACGGGCAGGACAGGGCGATCGATCATGCCCGCACCCGGATCGGGGGTGCGGAAAACCGAACCCCCGGCTCCGGGCCCGCCGACGGAGACCGAAGGGCGGCCGAGTGCCGCGCTCTTCCGCCGGTGGATCCTGCGCGCGGTGGTCGATAGATTGCCCGGATGGACGAACCTGTCGGCCCCGGCCGGACCGCCGTCGACGACCGGGGGTGGTCCCGTACCCGCGGGTGGGTCGAGGAACAGGTGGGCGGCGGCCATCGCGTCGACGCCGCCGAACGGCTCCGGGGCGGATGGACGTCGCAGATGCGCCGCCTGCGCCTCGGCGGAGCGGGCGCCTCGCAGTGGTTCGTGCTGCGTTCGTTCGTCAAGCCCTTCTTCGTCCGCCACGCGGAGGCGCTCCTCACGCGGGAGGCGGACATCCTGCGCCTCCTCGCGGATACGGACGTGCCCGTGGCCCGACTGAAGGCTGTGGACGCGACCGCGCGGCAGTGCGACCACCCGTCGTTGCTGATGTCGCTGCTGCCCGGCAGGGTGCGCCTGGACGACGAGGACGCGGGGCTGCGGACCGCACTCCTTGCCCGCCGGCTCGTCGGCATCCATCAGGTGCGGGTCCCGCCCGGCGCCCGGCCACGCGTCTACCAGGCGTGGACCGCGCCTGACCGGGTGAGCCTGCCCGCTGCCACCGGGCGGATGGACCTGTGGCAGCGGGCGGTGGACGTCATCCGCCGTGAACCTCCGGACTACCGGCCCTGCTTCCTGCACCGCGACTTCCACCCCGGCAACGTCCTCTTCGGCGGAGAGGGCGCCGACACGAGGATCACCGGAGTCGTCGACTGGGTCGAAACGTCCTGGGGTCCGGCCGACCTCGACGTGGCCCACTGCTCCACGGCCCTGGCTCTGCTCCACGGAACCGGTGAGGCGATGCGGCTGGCCGAGCACTACGAAGCCGCCGGGGGCGTCCTGAGCGGTGATTCGTCGGCCCATCTGTACTGGCGGGTCCTGGACGCCCTCGCCTTCGCGAACACCGAGAAGGTCGCGCTCCCCTGGCGGGAGCTGGGACGCACCGATCTGACACCCGCCCTGCTCACGAGCAGACTGGAGGACTACCTCCACGAAGTCCTCCGCCGATTCGGCTGACCCCTTCCCCGGCCGCCTCCGTCCCCGCGACGGCTCATCCCGTGTCGCCGAACGGCCAGGCCTCGACGTCGCGGTAGCGGATCGGCCCTGGACCGCGGCCGGAGTTGCTGCCGACCAGATGCAGACGCTCGGTCCGCCAGGTACGGCCGGTGAACGAGGAGAGCCCCGCGGCCACCTGGACCGCGCTGAGAGCGTCGTCGCGGCGCGAACGGGCCAGCGTCAGGTGGGGGTTCAGCGGACGGTCCGGGAAGTCGACGCCGTGTGCCCTGGCCAGCTCCCGTACCTCCCCGGCCAGCAGCCGCAGCCCCTCGACGTCCCCGCCGATCCCGCTCCACAGCACACGCTCGTCGAAGTGCCCGCCGCCGCGCAGCGCCAGGTGCAGGGGGCTGTGCCTCGCCGCGAGTTCCGCGAGCGGCGGACGGAGGGGTGACACAGCCGACCTCGGCAGCTCACCGAGGAACGCCAGGGTGATGTGCCAGTCCTCGATGCGGTTCCACCGCATACGGGGGTGGGCGGCGTAGGCGGGTCGCAGCGCCTGCGCCAACTCCTCCTTGGCGTCGTCGGGCGGAGCAAGGGCCACGAAGACGCGGACGGTCGCGGACCGGATCTGATCGTTCACGAAGAACTTCGTACACCACCGGCGTCGGGCGGCCACCCGCAGGTGGGCCGCCCGACGGCTGTACGCCCCTCGCCGTTGCCCGTGCCCGGGAGGCGGCGGCGGTCGGCCATGGCCGATCGGCGTGGCCGCCGTTCCTTCCCGGCCCGGATCACGTCCGCCGACGGAGCCACGCGGAGGCGAGGATCCGCCGCCCGAACTCATCGCTCACACGGGCACCCGGACCGCTGTGCCCCCGCCCCGCCGTACGGCCGTCGCGCTCGTGTTCGGTCAGTGATCTCGAACCACCGGCCCCTGTCCCACCGGCCGTTACTGTACGGACATGCCGCGCTGCCCACCGCAGCCACCCGAGGAGGAATCCTGTGTCATCGTCCTACGACCCCCAGTACGCTCCCGTCGGCGATGTGGGCACAGCACTCATGATGATCGACTCTCGGCTCAAGGGAATCCACGACGGCAGGACCGAGACCGACCCGGAACAACAGGCGCTGATCGACCAGTTCGCCGCGTCGCTGGGGCCCAAGGGGGCCGACGACGTGCTGGACGGCGTGTGCACGCTCATTTTCATGTTCATGACCTGGCTACGGAAGGCCCACGAAGACCACGACAAGGACGTCATCGAGTACGTGGTGCCCAACCTCGTGGCCACGATGCGGATGATGCCCAAGAGCGTCCGCCCCGAGGCCGTGCCCACCATGGCCGGACTCGTCGTCGCCGCGGGCACCGGCCTGAGCCCCAACCTGTGGCGGAAACAGTACGGAGAGTGGACCGAGGAGGAGATGACTCCCCTGGAAGCCACCGCGTCCCTGCTCGCGGAGCACATCAACCGGATCACCGACGATCCCGACTTCGCCACCCGCCTGATCACCGAAGCGCTGACCAGCGCGGACGAAGACTGACCTGCCGCATTCCTTCCTCCGGGCCGGACGGTCGGACCGGGGCCCGGGGGAGTCCCGCCCGGCCAAGACGGTCGCTCGTGGTGCCTGCACGCCCGTCCACACTCTGTCCTACGGCGTCGCAGGGCGCGGGCGTCGTCGCACCTGGCGACGGCGCGCGACACGGCCCGCGAGGCGTGCGACCGGCCTGCGGTGAGCCGGATCGACGACCGCTCGCTCTGGCGGACACCGGGGACGAAGGGGTCAGGGGATCACTCCCACGACGTCACAGGCAGCCGCAGTCCCCGGCGTAGAGAACCAGGAAGACGGCTGTCACGGCGGTCAGGGTGAAGCCGGCCGTGGTGACAGCGGCGATACCCCGGCGGCGGCGACCTTTCGCGCGGTCACGGAAGGTCCCCCAGGCGCCGTGCGCGAGGAAGAGGCTGAGCAGTCCGGCACCCGCGATGCTCAAGCGCGGGCTGAAGGACCAGCTCAGGTAGGCGATCAGAGCCAGGCAGGCGAGCAGAGCGCATGCGAGCACGGTGAGGATCATGTCCGCGACGGCTTCCCCCACCGTCTCCAGCAGGAACTCGCCGGTCCCCTTCGCCACCCTGCGGATCCCCACGAAGCGCCTCCTTCCTCCGCAACGACGCCACCCACAGGGCGCCGGTACAGAAGACGCGTGCGGGGTGGGAACGGTTGCCGAGGCGCTCACCGCTGCGACGTCGGCCACCACAACGGCACCGGCACATCAGCCGAGTTGACCGGCACGTGTGCCCACCCTGCCACCGGGCCGGTACGGAGGCCCCTGACCTGGCCTGACCCGACCTGACCTGACTGGGCGGGGCGAAAGGGGGGCGGTCGCCGCACGCGACCGTGACAGCGCAGGCGTTCACGACCCCGGTCGGAACATCCTGGCGAAGCCCATCCAGGAGTGCGTGAATCCCGACGTATGAAAACGTCTTGTACGGCACACGTTGCGGGACCGTTCCGCGCGGAAACAGCCCCGTGGGGCGGCGCTGCCGGAAAAAGAGAACGGCTCCTCGTCGTATGTGACGAGGAGCCGTTGAATTCCTGACGCTATCTGCGGGGCTCGGATCAGGCGTGACGGTGGGAATGGCGATTGCCGGTGATCACGCGGTAGACAGCGAGAAGGATGACGGAGCCGACGATGGCGGCGATCCAGGTGGAGAGGTCGAAGAACCCGTCGATGGAGTCGACGCCGAAGATGACCTTACCGAGCCAGCCGCCGAGAAGACCGCCCGCAATACCGATGAGCATCGTGATGATGACGCCACCGGGGTCCTTGCCCGGCATCAGCGCCTTGGCGATGAAGCCCGCGAGCAGTCCGATGAGAATCCAAGCGATGATGCCCATGATGTTTTCCCTACCTCGTCATAAAAGCCGGTGCTAACACACCGTCTTTACCGCAAGTCCGCTTCCAAACGTCGCGCACACGACCGGCTGTCAGATCGCCCTCGACCGAGCCTCCGACCTGCGGGGTTGCCGCGAACTCTCCGACCGTCACCGCTGAGTCGCCTGGGACTCCCGCAGCCGACACGGTCCGGGGGCCGGCGGTGCCGGGGGAGCCGACGCGGTGGCCGCCGGGTGCGACAACGACGGCCATGGTGATACCGGTGTCCGGCCCGTGCCCCCGCCAAGACCAGTGACCGTGATGCCGGTGTGTTCCACCACGTGAACGGCGAGACACATCTGCCCCGCCACGAACGGCGGGGGCAGCTCGTTTCGTACCCTGGGTGCATGCGGATGCGCCCCACTCTCAGCTGGACCCCCACCGAGGACCTGTCTCCGGGCACCACGGACCCGGAGCCGGTCGCCGATGCCCTGGGCGCCGGCGGTGTGCTGGTGCTCAGCGGTGCGGGCATCTCCACGGAGTCGGGCATCCCCGACTACCGGGGCGAGGGTGGCAGCCTGAGCCGGCACACCCCGATGACGTACCAGGACTTCACCGCCAGTGCCGAGGCCCGGCGCCGGTACTGGGCACGCAGCCACCTCGGCTGGCGCACCTTCGGGCGGGCCCGGCCCAATGCCGGGCACCGGGCCGTGGCCGCGTTCGGCCGGCACGGCCTGCTGTCGGGCGTGATCACCCAGAACGTCGACGGCCTGCACCAGGCCGCCGGCAGCGAGGACGTGGTGGAGCTCCATGGCAGTCTGGACCGTGTCGTCTGCCTTTCCTGCGGCGCCCTCACCCCGCGCCGGGAGCTCGCCCGGCGCCTGGAGGAGGTCAACGCGGGCTTCGAACCGGTGGCCGCGGGCATCAACCCCGACGGCGACGCCGACCTCACCGATGACCAGGTCGGGGACTTCCGTGTGGTGCCCTGCACGGTCTGCGGCGGCATCCTCAAACCGGACGTGGTGTTCTTCGGCGAAGCCGTCCCGCCGCAGCGGGTCGAGCACTGCCGCGCACTGGTCCGCAGAGCGTCGTCACTGCTGGTCCTCGGCTCCTCGCTGACGGTGATGTCCGGTCTCCGATTCGTCCGCCAGGCGGCCCAGGACGGGAAGCCGGTGCTGATCGTCAACCGGGACCCGACCCGGGGTGACCGGCACGCCCTCACTCGCGTCGCGCTCCCACTGGGAGCGACTCTCACCACCGTCGCATCCCGCCTGGGCGTCCCCGTCGACGGCGATGCGGCATGAGACCGGACCGGCGTCGCGGGGCCCGAGGGGCTGGGGTGGCTGACGTCCGGATGGGCGTGCGTGCCTGGTGGGTACCCGAGGCCCGCTTGACCTGAAGCTTGATCGAGGTCTTGGCGTCACGGCAGGTTGACACCGCCTGATGACAGGAGAAGACCTCATGATCCTTGTGACCGGAGCCACCGGGAACATAGGAAGCGCCCTCTTGCGGGAGCTTTGTGCGTCCGGCGCCGGACCGCTGAGAGGGCTCACCCGTGACGTCGCACGGGCCGCGTTCCCGGATGGCGTCGAAGCCGTCACGGGTGACCTCGCCGACACCGCCTCGCTGAAACCCGCGTTGGAGGGGGCCCGATCTCTCTTCCTCGTGTCACGCATCGGTTCGGACGCCGCGATCATCGACGAGGCCAGGAAAGCTGGCGTGGAGCACGTGGTGCTGGTGTCCTCCATCACCGTCCGGACCCATCCGCGCCTGGGCCCCGCCGTCGAGAACCTGGCCGTCGAGCAGCTGCTGAAGGACAGCGGCATGGCGTGGACGATCCTGCGGCCCACGCAGTTCGCCTCGAACGCCCTCTGGTGGGCGGGAGCGATCCGCGAGCACGAAACGGTCCGTCTGCCGTATGCGGACACCGGCCTCCCCACGATCCACCCCGCGGACATCGCATCGGTGGCCCGGGTGGCACTGACCGAGCCCGGTCACCACGAGCGAACCTACGCGCTGACCGGTCCGGAACGGATCACGGCCCGGCAGCAGGTCGGGGCCATCGCGGCAGCACTCGGGCGAGACGTGCCGTTCGCCGGGACCGGCAGGCAGGAAGCCCACCGCCGGATGGCCGCCCTCCTGGGCGACGAAGCCGCGGACGCGGTGCTCGACCTGGCGGGAGGCGACGTCAACGACGAGCTGCTCGCCGTGCGCGACACCGTTCCGCGGATCGTCGGTGCCCCGGCCAGGACGTTCAGGCAATGGGCCTCGGAGAATGCCGCCGCCTTCCGATGAACCGATGCTCCCCCGGGGCACGTTCATCGTGCCCCCAGAGGTGAGACCTCGGCCAGGGTCCGGGTGCCGTCCCGCTCACCGTGGACCCCGTCACGAGCCGGTCGTACGGGCGGGCTACTTGCTGCCCGGCCCGTCGCCCACCGTCGGCTCGATGTCCGTCGTGCGCGCGGCACCCCCGTTCGTGTGGATCACCGCGTACGTCTCCGTGTCCCTCGGCGGCCGCGTCCAGGAGCGGGTGGTGAAGGTGTGCAACCGCCCGTTCTTCAAGGCGTGACGCGGCAGACGGACGCCGAACTCCCCGGTCACCGCCTCCAGCAGGGACCGTTCCCCCTCGGCACCGCCCTCCGGGCCACCGAAGAACAGGCTCGGGTCCAGCGCCCGCGGTATCTCCCCGCTCGTGCGGACCTCTCCGTCCTCGTACGTGAACGCGTACTGCTCGGCGCCGTCCCGAGCCACCGAGAGGTGGAAGAACGGCTCCCCGCTCCACGTCCTCAGCCCGCCCCACACGACCACCGCGCGGGTGCCGGCGGAGGCCGCCGCGGCGGGGGAGACGAACCGGGCCCCGCCGAACGGGCCGGGGTCGCCGTCGAAGGCGAAGCTCCACCCCGTGCCCGCACGGCCGACCGCCACGCGAGCCTTGTCGTCGTAGGACGAGAACTCCGTGCGGTTGTGCAGCCACCGGTAGCGCGCCTCCTCGAAGGTCATGGGCTCGTTCAGCGCCGTGACGTCCCCGTCCGCGAGACGTCGGGGCAGATCCTCCGGCTCCACCCCCTCCACCAGGACGAAGCGGTAGGAGGTGCGGTTGTCGCCCGGGCCCGGTTCCGCTAGCCACGCCAGGCCGTCCAGGTCGAGCCCGGCCGTCGGCGTCGCTGCCGCACCCCCCTGCCCGCCCCGTGGCGTCGACAGCAACTCGCGGCCCCGCTCCGGTGTCAGGAGCGGTCCGAGCAGCGGATCCGCCACCCAGCCCAGTGGTGCCAGGTGGTGCGCTCCCAGCGGCTCCCACAGGGGGAGAGCTTCCCGCAGCGTCCGCCACGCCCCGTCGGTGTCTCCCCAACGCGCCAGCTCCCGCGCCCGCTCGACCGCCTCGCCGAACGGCCCGGCCGCCGTGTACCGGTACGTTCCGTTCCTGATCTGCTCCAGCGTCGCGTACGCCAGCGCCACCAAGTCCTCGTCGGCGCCGCGCAGATGGAACGTCAGCGTGGAGTCGTCCCAGTACGAGTGCGCGGCGTGCTCGGCCACCAGCGGGGGCAGCAGCTCGGGCGCGTACCGGGGGTCCGTCACCAGGTCGTCGAAGTACACCGTGTAGGTCTGTCCGAGCAGGCGGCGTATCTGGTCGCCCAGACCGGCTGCCCGCGGCCTGCCGTACCCCTTGGCCTTGTCCAGCGCCTCCTGGGCCCGCTCCCATCCGCCGCGCAGCGCCTGCAGCCGGGCCTCCTCCACCAGGGCGTCCAGCTCGCGTGTCGTGTCGTTGGCGAACACCGGCTCCCCTTCTCCCGAACGCCCCCGCAGCCTGTGGAACTCACGGTGCATCTCCCGCATGAACGTGCCGAAGTTCGCGTGCCGCTCGGGGGGTGCGGCACGCCAGCTGGACCACGTGTACACGGCCCACTCACCGTCCTCGTCCACGTCCTCGGGATCCATGAGGACATGGGTGATGTCGGACTCGACGTCGAGCTGCAGCCCTCGCCGCCAGAGGTCCGCCTCCCGCCGCTCCTCCGGCTCGGAGTCGTCATCCAAGTACTCCTCGAACACGTCCGCGAGTCGCGACTCGTTGTTGTGCCAGCGCGCGTCCGCGGTCCCCGCCAGCAGCCACACGAACCCGCCCGCGTGCCGCCACCCGTCACTGACCTCGAGGAACTCCCGGTACGACGGGGGCATTCGGTGGCCGAGGCGCTCCTCCATGGCTGTTATCCGCTCCTCGGGGGCAGCCGGGAACCCCAGCCATCGGGCCTGCCGCGCCGCCTCGTCGGCCTCGCTCCGCGTCTCGTCGTCCGGCAGGGAATCAGCCCACTCCGCACTCCATCTGAGGAGAAAGGGCCGCCAGTCGAATGTCGTGGTGTCCGTCATGCGCCCGATGCTGCCATCCGCCACTGACAACGCTCCGTCACATACGGCGACCGGCCCGGCAGGCCCTGTCGTTCCCGTGCAAGGGCAGAGGGGGTCGATGGGAGGAACGGGTAGCACGACGGGGCTTCATACCCGACGCCGACGCCGATGCCGACGCCCCGGGGTGTGTCGTGCGAAGAGCCGGAGCACAGGAGCCCCGAGCCGCTATTACCTTGGAGTAACCTTCGGATCCCGCCCCGTCCTGCCCCAGTTGGGAGTTTCCATGGCACGTGTTCCCGGCACCTCTCGTTCCGCGCTGTTCCTCGCCGCCTTCCTGGCCGCATCCGGGACCGCGCACTTCGCCGCCCCCGCGCCGTTCGACGCGATCGTGCCCCGCTCCCTCCCCGGCAGCCCTCGGGCCTGGACCCGTGCCAGCGGCGTCGTGGAACTGGCGCTCGCCGCAGGTCTCGCCGTGCCCCGCACCCGACGCCTCAGCGCCCGGGCCACCGCGCTCTTCTTCGTCGGCGTCCTTCCCGCCAACGTCAAGATGGCGTACGACTGGCGCGCTCGCCCCGCACCGGAGCGGGCGTTGGCCTACGGCCGCCTCCCGCTGCAGATCCCGCTCTACCTGTGGGCCCGCGCGGCAGGCCGTTCCGTGACGAACCGATAAACGGACCCGTCCTGCGGCGCACGTCGCCCGCGCGGAGCCCCCGGCCGCGGCTCCGCCGCCTCGAACGGCAGCGGAAACGGCCCGTACGGATCCGCACCCGAACCCGCGCGGAGGACGGGGAGAGCGGGCAGAGCCCGACACGGACCGGCCGACGGTGAGGCCGCCGCCGACCTACTACCGTTGCCCCACATGACGGCCACCGAGACGGACATCACCGAGGACCTGATCCGGGACCTGCTGTGCGACCAGTACCCCGACCTCGCGGACCGCCCCGTGACGCTCGGAGCGCGCGGCTGGGACAACCAGGTGTGGCGGCTCGGCGACGACCTGGCCGTCCGGGTGCCCTGGGCGACAGGGTCGGCGGACGCGCTGCTGCGCAAGGAACACGCCTGGCTGCCCGTCCTCGCCCCGCACCTGCCTCTGCCCGTTCCCGTCCCACAGCGCCTCGGCGAGCCCTCCGAACGGTTTCCGCGACCCTGGCTCGTCACCACCTGGGTACCGGGAGAGCCCGCCGACCACGCCCCCGCCACGCGCGCCGCGGAGGCGGCCGTCACCTTGGCCGCCTTCCTGACCGCCCTCCACCGCCCCGCCCCCGACGAGGCGCCCACAGGACGAGACCGCGGTGGCTCGCTGGCCGCCACCGCCGAACACCTCGACCGGGGGCTCGTCTCGGCCACCGAAAGGGGGCTGATCCGCGACCCGGACGCCGTCCGCGAGGTCTGGGAGGACGCCGCATCCGCACCCGAATGGACCGGCCCGAGACTGTGGCTCCACGGTGACCTGCACCCGGCCAACGTCCTGACCAAGGACGGCACCTTCTGTGGCGTGATCGACTTCGGCGACCTCTTCGCCGGGGACCCGGCCTTCGACCTCGCCGCCGCCTGGATCCTGCTGCCGGACGGCGCCGCCGACCTCTTCCACGCGGCCTACCGGCCGCGTCCGGACGCCGCGACCCTGCGCCGCGCTCGCGGCTGGGCGGTGCTGCGCGCCCTCGCCTGCGTCCACATCGCAGACGCCGGCGTCCACGGCCGCCCCGGCGGCAAGCCCACCTGGGGCCCGCCCGCCCACGCGGCACTGCGACGCCTCACCGCAGCGGTCCGCCGGTGACCGAGCCCCCGGCGGAAGGGCGGCAGGTGCGAGGGACGAACGCGCCGGCCCGACGTGGTCCGTGCGGGCCCGGCAGGGGGCGCCCCCCGCCGCGATGAGTTGCGGACGGCTCGGGAGTCTCTTCCGGTGAGTGGCGTACGACGCCGCCCGGTAACGAGACATCACGGAGGACGCCATGACGAACACGCCCGGCAACACGAGCAGTGGCCTCACCGGCAAGCCGCCCGTCGTCGACCTGGCCGCCTGGCAGGCGGCACGCGAGGAGTTGCTGGTACGCGAGAAGGCGTACACCCACGAGGGCGACGCCATCGCCGCCGCCCGCCGACGGTTGCCCATGGTCCAGGTCGACGGCACCGTCGAGGTCACCGGGGCCGACGGGCCCGTGCCGTTCCTCGACCTGTTCCAGGGCCGCGACGAGCTCATGGTCTACCAGCACATGTGGTACGACGGCGCGCCGCACCAAGGGCAGTGCGAGGGCTGCACCACCACGGCCTGGCACGCGAAGGACGCCGTGTACCTCAACGCCCGGGGCGTCTCGTTCGCCGTCCTGACCTCGGGCCCGTGGGACGAGGTGGCTCCGTACGTCGAGTTCATGGGGTACACGCAGCCCTGGTACTCGGTACGGGGCGTGGAGGCGCCGATCGGCGGCGAAATGGGGCACCTCGTCTGCTTCCTGCGCGACGGCGACCGGGTGTTCCTCACCTACTCCACGACAGGCCGCGGCAACGAGCCGGTGAACGGCTCCCTCGCTCTGCTCGACATGACGCCCAACGGCCGCGGCGAGGCGTGGGAGGACCGCCCCGAGGGCCGGCCCCTGATCGGCGCCGTCCGGGAGGGCCACCCGGCCGAGGGCGGCCAGTCCTGCTGGTACTGGCGCTCGGACGCCGACGGCACCGCCACCTGGGGCCCGACCAGCCGGCCCGTGCCGCAGTGGACCCGCCCCGGTGCCACCCCCGTGGAGACGCTCGGCCGGAACGGCCACCATCACTGACGCGCCTTCTCGCCGACTGTGCAGGCGAAGGTCGGGGCTCGACCGGCCCCTCGACGACGCGTACGGCCCGACGGGATGCAGTCAGGAGCCGGTCATCGGTGCGACGCCGTACGGACGCGCGATCTCGCGCTTGACCTTCTCACCGTGTGAGGGCCTGCACTGGACGGCGTCAAGTTCACCACCTGAGACCCCGCCAGGTGCGGCCGCGTGCCGGTGCGTCCCTCGCGCCGGGACGCCGCCGTCGGGCCGTTCCCTTCCGGTCGGCCTGCCCGGGCCTCCGCCGCCGCACAGGCGCCGGCAGGGAAGCCCGGGGCGAGGCGAGGCTCCGGACGGCCGAGAGCGAGAGGCGCCGCCATGCCCTCAGTCGATGCCCCGTCACCTCTTGTACACCTGCCATCGGTTACTCAGCTGACGGGTCGTCACCGCCGTCCGGCCGGACCGAAGAGAGGACGACGATGACGCACTACACGGGCTCCGGCCCCTACTGTTACGCCAACTCCCTGGCCATGGTGCTCGGCGATACGGCCCAGCCCCCGGCGGTGATCGAGGTACTGACCGGTTCGCCGTTCGGCTTCGAACTGCTCGGCGGCACAGTGCCGCTGTTCGACCCCTACGGCTGGGACCCGGACTTCGGCCTGGACGCGGCCGTCGAGCTGCTCGGCGTCCGCTGCGAGCGCACCTGCGGCGGCACGGCCGAGGAAGCCGAAGAACGGCTGCGCGAGCTGTCCGCCAGGGGGCCCGTGCTGGTCGGCCCCGTCGACATGGGGCTGCTGCTCCACCAACCGGGCACGCCCACCACCGAAGGCGGCGACCACTTCGTGGTCGTGCTGGAGGTCGACGCCGGAACCGTGGTGTTCCACGACCCGCACGGTCATCCGTACGCGACGCTGCCGGTCGCGGACTTCCTGGCCGCGTGGGAGGCGAAGGCGGTCGGCTACGCCGACGCCCCCTACGTCATGCGCGCGGGCTTCGTCCGGGAGCGACAGGTCACGGCGACCGACGCGCTGCGGCGGTCCCTGCCCGATGCCCAGCGGTGGCTGGCGGGCCGCGGTGACCGGGCCGTCCCCGCGGGGACGCTCGGCGGGACCGCCGGTGTGGAGGCGCTGGCCGCCCAGGCGGACGGCGGACTCGACGCGGGGACGCGCGGGTTCCTCGCGCACTTCGCCGTCCGGGTCGGTGCACGTCGCCTCGCCGATGCCGCACACTGCCTGGCCTCGCTGGGGCTCACCCGTTCGGCAGGGGTGGCGGCCGGGCAGTCACGGCTGGTGGGCAGCCTTCAGTACCCGCTGGTCAGGGGCGAGGACCGAGCGTCGGCAGACCTCCTGCGCCGTCTCGCTCCGACGTACGAACAGCTGCGCACGACGCTCGCGGCCGAGACGAGCTGACGACGACGAGCCGACGACAAAGCCGGGCGTCCGCATTCCGGGGCGGGGCGCCCGGCCCCGTCCCGGTGTCCCTCCGGTGGTCTCGATGTAGAGTTCGGGGTCGTCGTAGAGGGTCGGCCCCTGCTTCGGCCCCTGCTGGAGAGCGCTCTGCATGGGGTCCGGCAGCGATCCGGGTCTGCCCGCGTAGGTGTTCCACGCGCTGGCCGACGTGAGCGCCGTCTTCGCACCGGTGAGGGTGGGGTGGCACGAGGGGACCGAGGTGCTGGTCAACCGGCAGGGGCGGCGCCACCGGCCCGGAAAGCCGCAGGGCTCCCCGGGGACGGACCGGCCGACCGGGCTCGCGGTACGGCCGTGGTCCAGCGAAGAGCTCACCCGAGCGACGCACACGCACGAACTGCGACCCGACGGCGGACCCACATCACCCTCGCCCTGGCCACCCGAGGTATCGGCAGCGCGTCCTGCGGTCCCGGGGTGCTCCCCGCCCACCGCCTCACCACCCAACGCAGCCGGTACGGGCTGCTGTTCGCGCGACGCGAGCGTCTCTGACCAGCCCGGGAGGCGTGCTCCCGGCCTCCCGGCGCCGGGTGTCGGGCGCCGGGCCGGCCGGGATACGGTCTGGGGGCACTGTCGATGAGGAGGAGCGGAGCGGTATGGCTGGGTTGCACGAGCGGATAGACACCTCGACGGCTCACTCCGCACGGGTGTACGACTACATCCTGGGCGGCAAGGACCACTATGTGGTGGACGCCGAGGCGGGCGACGCGATGTGCCGGCACTGGCCCGCGCTCCCCGTGCACATGAAGGAGAATCGCCGGTTCATGCACCGGGCCGGCCGCTTCCTCGCGCAGGAGCGGGGGGTTCGTCAGTTCCTCGACATCGGAACCGGCCTGCCCACCGCACCGAATCTGCATGAGGTGGTGCAGGAGGTGGCACCGGAGTCGCGGGTGGTCTACGTCGACAACGACCCCATCGTCCTCGCCCACGCCCGAGCCCTTCTGCAGGGGGCGTCGGAGGGCGCCACCGCTTATGTCGACGCCGACATGCACGAACCCGACGCCATCCTGGACAGCCCGCAGTTCCAGGCGCTGATCGACCTGGACGAGCCGGTCGGCCTGATGATCATCGGGGTTCTCCACTTCATCCTGCCTCCGGACGACCGGCGTCTGGTACAGCGGCTGCTCGACCCGTTGCCGTCGGGCAGCTACCTGGCGATGACCATCGGTACCGGCGACTTCGCTCCGGAGGAGGTCGGCCGGGTAGCGGAGGAGTACACCCGGCAGGGGATGCCGATGGTGCTGCGCGACCTGCGGACGGCTACCTCGTTCTTCGACGGGATGGAACCGGTCGAGCCCGGCGTGACCCAGGTCCACACGTGGCGGCCCGGCCCCGAACAAGACGGTGTGGACGGCCGGGCCATCGCCATGTACGGCGCGGTGGCCCGCAAGGTGTGAGTCCGGGCGACGCCTGTCCGGGGCGTCCCGCGGTCAGTCGTTGACGGACCGGTCGCGTGCGCTCACCGCTTCCGCCCCGGCCTGCACCACGTCGGTGACCGCCGACACGTCATCCGCGAGGCCTGTCCGCTGCGCCATCTCGTCGGCGGCCATACCGGTTCGTTCTCCGGCGGTGGCGAGGGTGAGAGCGGTGTCGGTCAGTGCCGGAGCCAGGTTGTCGGCCTGGGCGGCGGGGGCGGCGGCCAGCAGGAGTGCTCCGGCCGCGGTGAGGGTTCGCCATGCGTTCATGGCCGGTACAACGCGTCCGCCCCTCGCAGGGCACGCACCCGGCCCCTATCCGGCACCCCCCGTCCGTCCCATTCACCCGTGGGGGCGACGGCGGCAAGGGCTCTGCCACCTACTCCTCCGACGCCGCCCGTTGGCCGCCGAACCGGCGAGCCCCGGGGGAGCCGCGGAATTCCGCCCGCATCGCCGTGCGCTCGTCCGATCCGGCGAATTGCGTGTGCGGGGCGATCCGTTCCGCTCGGTAGGACGGTTACCCGTGAGGCGCGCACGCGCCGGAACACACGACGGGCAAGGGTGTGAGGCAGGCGATGACTGACATGGATCGCAGGAGCATTCTGCAGCTGACCTCGGCGGCCGCGATCGGAGGCGGACTGGTCCTGGGGGCGGGCGGGGCCGCCCACGCCGCGCGCGGGGCCGTCCGCCGGCTCGTCCTGACGGGGAGGCGTACGGGCGCGAACATCCCGGACGTACTCACGGCCGGAGTGCCCTACTTCGTTCGGTACGACCTGTCGGACGCCCAAGGCCGCAGCGTGGGGACCGAGAACGCGCACTGCCTGCCCGTCGCCGTGGGACTGGACGGCTCGTTCGTCATGGCGACGCTGGTCCTGAGCCTTGACGACGGCATGATCACGGCCGCCACCGCCTTCCAGCGGCCGCTTCCCGCCGTGACCGAACCACCGGTCGGCGCCCGGCAGTGGTCCCACGTCTTCGCGGTCACCGGAGGCACCGGAACCTACGTGGGCGCCGCGGGTTCGCTCACGATCGAGCATCCGTCGAGGGACGAGGACGTGCTCACCATCGACCTGACCGACCCCTCGCTGTAGGCGGGCCGGGGCGGACCCGGGAGGACCGGGGCGGGCGTCGACGGGAAGGGGACGGAGCTCCGGCCACTCACCGGCTTGCCGCTCCCGCGCGGGCCGGTGAGCCACGGAGTCCGGGCCCCGTGGCGGCTGCGCAGGCCGTCGCGTCCACGAGGTCCACGGCGGAGCCGGGTCGGCTCACGGCCCGCGCCAGACGTTGGCGAAAGCCGCGTTCTCGATGGACCGCCTCTGGCGTACGGCCTCCAGCTCCATCACCGCGTCGTGCACGGCGGCCACCACGGTCGTCACCGCCTCGTCGTCGAGCCCGGCCTCGTCGTCGGAACGACCGTCGTCGATCCCCACGACGGCGGAGAGGGCGACCAGGACGGGTTCCTTCTCCTCCCAGCGGCCGGCTGCCCGGCGGCGGCCGGCCGTGTCGACCGGCTCCACGCGTTCCGAGCCGAAGGACAGCGGTCCACCTCGCTTCCGTGCCAGCTCGCCGTCCTCCTCCAGCGCGGACTGGTACGCGGCGGAGAGGTCCTGGCCCCGGCGCCACAACCAGTCCTCGATCCGCTCGTAAGGCGGTTGCCGGGTGAGCTGTGCCGCGGCCTCTTCGAGGAGCCGATCGTCCGGCGCCGACGGCCCACCCGGCACGATGCGGTCGCCGTCCACGGCGACGTCCCCCGTACCGATGAGGTCGATCAGCTCGGCTCCCGCGAGTGCCAGCGACAGGTCGCCCTGTCCCACGGCCTGCTCCGGCCCCTGGTCCATGGCGATGATGAACAGGTCTTTCGCCGTGGTCATGAACGGCTCCCCTCGGAGACATCGGGAAAGGTGCGTCCTCACCGGCCGGGCGCGTACCGAAGCCGGTCCGGTGGCGAGGCGACTGTCACGGTCAGTATCGCCCCCCAGGCGGCCGAAGCCCCGCCGTAAGGCGGAGTGCCGCTCGAAGAAGCCGCCGGCCGGAAGCGGTGGTCCCTGCCGCGCACCGTCTTCGGACCGCTCCCCACGCCCTGGCCGACGCACTCCGGCGGGAGCACGCGGGGCGCCAGGCGGCTGTGGCTCCGTCAGCCGAGCAGCGGATGTACGGGCGCCGACGTGTCGGGCTCGCCCCGTTGCACCCGCACCAGCCGGTGCTGTTCCGAGGTCAGCCCCAGTTCGGCCACGGGGAGTTTGTCACCGAGCAGCGCGGCCTGCGTGGACTGGGACAGAGACAGCGTCACCCCGGCGGCGGCGAGTTCCGCGAGCGACACCATCCCCTTGACCGGCACCACGGGCGCCGGCGGGGGAGGCGGAGCATCGGGCGGACCGGCGGACGCGGTCTTGACCTGCTCGGGCACCACCCGCACACCCAGCCGTTCCGTGAAGAGTCCCGCCACCTCTCCCAGCCAGCCCGCCGCCACGGCCGGATCGAGACCGGGCCGGACGGCCCCGCTCATGTAGCGGCCCGACTTGTCGTTCACCGTCCACCGCTCCAGCTCCTGACTCCACCGGAATTCTCCGGAGATCCGGCTCATCCCGGTGTCCGACCGTCCTGACTCACCGAAGCGGGCCGCGATGCCCGTGTGCCCCAGCCCGTCCAGGTCGTCCCGCAGCTCGTCCGGCGTCAGGTCCGGGGTCACCCGCCGCATGCCTGCGAGCAGCGCCTCGAACTGTTCGGGCGTGACGATCGCGCTCGGCCGTTCGCTGCCGAGCAGGACCCGCCCCTCCGCGTTCACCGTGTAGATCCAGACCGCGTCCTTGTTGCCGGTGATCAGCAGGGCGGGGTCGACCTCGTCCAGGGGCGTCCACAGCGGGTTCACCCGTACGTCGCCGGCGGCGTCCCGCTCCTCGGGCTCGACGCGTTTCGGAGCCACGCTCTCGCCGAAGACGAGCAGGTCGGTGGGTTCCGCGGTGCTTCCGTCGTAGTGGTCCCTGCCGTTGTAGTGGACCTCGATCACTCGGGACGCGCGGCTGGGTCCGACCCTGCGGGTGTCGGCCAGGCGGCCGTTCCACGCCACCTCGATTCGGGCCTCGAACGCGTGGGCTAGCAGGGGCAGGAAGATCTCGCCGACGTCGGTCATGTAGCGGTCCTCCCAATGGGAGACGGCGTCCAGGACCGCGTAGGTCTCCACGGTGTCCAGCGGGGCCGTACTCGTCGGGTACACGGCGGCCAGCTCCGCGCGCAGGCCCGCCTCCGACCGGTCGGCCAGCACGTCCGCGTCCACGCCGTGGTGCGCGAGCAGCGGAACGAGCCCGGCCCGGTGGAGTCGCGCGATCCGCTGCCCGAACTCCGTCACCGTCGACAGGCGCAGCTGGCCGATGACGGACTGGGGCAGCCGGCCTTCGCTCGTGGTCAGGTAGCTCCGGACGGCCTCGCGCATCGCGCTGACGACAGCGGTCTCCGGGCCGCCCGGCTCGTACCGGGTCGCGGACCTGACCACCGCGCGGCCGCTCAGGTCCCGGCGTACGCCGCTCGCGTCGCCCAGCCAGGCGTACGCGTCGGGGTGGGACTCCGCCAGGCCGGGCAGTCGGCTGCGTACATGAGCGGGGTCGCTGGCGATCAGCGAGAAGAAGAGGCACTCCCCGGTGCCCGGAACCCGCACCGGCCGCCCCCTGGCAGCGGCAGCAGCGCCAGGCGGAAGCGGAGCGGGCGGGGACGGCGGAGCGGGCGGGGACGGCGGGGCGGGCGGGGCCTGCTCCGGCCCCGGCTCATCGGTTCTGTGGCCGTGCTTCGGCTGGTCGAACCGGGGCCCGGAACCCGACACGCCGGAGTCGGCCCCGACCGTCCCTCCCGCCGGATCGACCACGTCGACCGTCGGCCTCGCCGTCTCAGCCGTCTCAGCGGTCTTCGCCGAGGGCGCCTCGGTCTCCGCACCGGACTCGTCCGTCACCTCCACCGCCGCTTCCCGTACCGCGAGCTGGTAGTGGCGGCCGACCAGGCTCAGCACCACACGCGGTCTCGGGCCACCCGTCCGTACGTCCAGCGAACCCGCCAGGTGCCCGGTGGGGTCGGACGGGCCCGGGCCGAAGTCCTGGAAGCGCCCTTCGCCGTCCACGACCGTGATGTCGACGTCGAACGTCCGGGCGGCCAGCACCGGCAGCAGGTCCGCGGCCCCGTGGTCCCAGCCCGCCTCGCCCTCCGTGTTCCCCGGACGCGTCAACTGGGCGACGGCCAGCGCGGCCCGGGCTTCGGGACCCAGGTTCACGGAGTGCGGGACCAGGCCGCCGAGCCCGTCGAACTCGCGGCCGCCGGGGGTGTTCTCCCCGAGCGGCCCGGACCCCCGCAGCCCGGCCCCGGAGGCCTCGGCGTCGCTGAAGGTGTCGGTGACGTCCGGGGCGACGGCGTCGAGCAGGTCCGCGTCCGACGGGTCCATGAGCCTGGCCGCGAGCGCCCGTCGCACGGTGTCCACCGCCGCCCGCCGGTCCGCGAGGTCCACCCCCCGGTCGGTGAGCAGGTCCGGCGCGCTCCTGCTCAGCCCCTCCACCAGGGCGTGCAGGAAGGCGTCCCCGTCCTCCGGCACATCGTGCAGGGCGTACGTGACGTGGTCGGGCGAGGTCAGCCGGGAGCCCTCGCCGGTGCCGGCCCTCGTGTACACCGGCGGCCGGGTGGCGGCAGGCGGCTTGGGCGGCGGGGGAGCGGCGGCGGGCTTCCGGTGGCTGACGGCCGGGGGCTCCGGCCGCCCCGCGAGGCGGGCCCGGCCCTCGGCGGTGGCCGCTTCCTGGTGCCAGCGGGTGAGCTGGTCGGTCGCCGCCCGCACCCGGTGGTACTCCGCCGCCGCGGTCTCCGCCGTCGTCCTCAGGGCGTCGAGCAGGGCGCGCCGGTTGTCGAAGGCGGTGACGGCGGCATCGCGCCGGCGGGTGGCCGCCGCGACGCGGAGCGCCGCGGCGGCCACCGCCTCCTCGGCACGGCCCACGGCGCGGTCGGCCTCCTCCGCAGGCCCGCGCAGGGCGGCCATCCGTGCCTCGGCGGCCCGCAGTCGCGCCTCGGAGGCGGCAAGCGTGCCGCGGACCGCCGCGATCTGCTCACGCATCAGGTCGGCCCAGCCTTCGTGAGCGACTTCGCCGGCCGACTCCACGAGCGCGTCGAGTTCTGTCCGGGCCGCCCCCACTTGCGCCCGCACCTCGTTCCGGCGGGCCGTCGCCGCCGCCAGGGCGTTGCGGGGCCCCTCGGCGGCCCGGCCGGCCGCGGCCAGGCGCCGGCGGTCCGCCTCGGCGGACCTCTCCGCGTCGGCGAGGGTGACCCGTGCGGCGTCCCGCTCCTCCCGCAGGCCGATCGCCGCCCGCCGCTTCTTCCAGTACGCCTTGTCGGCGTCGACCCACGCCTTGCTCGCGCTGCCGACGGCGTCCCACGCGGCGCCCACCCGGGCGGGGAAGTTCGTGTCGTCGATCAGCCCGAGCTCCCTGGCGACGTCGTCCCTGACCCAGGCCAGGGCGTACGCCTGGGAACTCACGGCCTTCGGACCGGGCCGGACGTGGCCGAAGGTGCCGCCGACGAAGCGCCCGACCCGGCTGTCCTTGACGCCCCGTCGTACGTCGGCGACGCTCAGCCAGGAGGTGGGGACCGCGAACAGGAAGACCCGCCCCGTCTTGGGCTTCGTGTTGATGGAGGTCAGCTGGTCCGCCGAGGTGGGCAGCGCGTCGCCTTCGGCGGCGTAGGGACCGGTGCCCGACCCGCCCAGCTGGTGGAGCCCCGTCTTGTCGGAGCTGATCAGGACACCGGCCCCGAGCGCGGAGTCCTGGGCGTTCTCCCGGCCGACGGTCGCCGCGGCGCCGACCCCTGTCCGCCGGAGCATCTCCATCTTCTTGCCGTCGGCGACGGTCAGCAGCCGGGCACGGCTGAAGTCGGGCTTGGCGTACAGGTCGAGCTGAGCCCTTTCGTCGCCGACGATGTTCTTCTCGCTCAGACCCGGGATGCCGTAACCCTGCGGCATCGTCGCCCGGTGGTAGTACGCCGTCAGGGCGGCGTTGCCGGTTCCGTCCTCCAGCGCCTGGGCGGATGCCGTGCCGAGCCGGGTCAGCCCGGTGTCCCGGGCCCGGCGGGGCGCGTCGGGCCCGTCCATGGAGAACCCCGCGTCGTACGAGAGGGCGAGCGCGTAGGTGTTCGCGACCTGGATGTCGGTGAGACCGACGATCCGGCGCACGTCGAAGCCGGTGTCGGGGAAGCGGAACGGTTTCAGGGAACCGTCCCCGTGCAGGGTGTCGGGCCCCAACACATACGGCGAGACGTCCTGCCGGGGCGCGGCGAGCGCCGTCAGGTCCGGGGCGTCCAGCAGGTCCGCGCCCGGATCCGTGTCGGGGGCCATCAGACTCAGGGGGACGTGCTCCCGCAGGGTCCCGGCGGGCCCCTCCTCGGTGAGGACCCGCTTGCCCCGGAACCGGTCGAACCCGGTGCGTACCGTGCCTCGCCCCTCCGGCGGCGGATCGTCCGCCTCCAGTGTGATCCGGAGGGTGTAGGGCGTCGCGATCTCCGCGTACGGTTCCGTCGAGGCCACCCGGAACACGGTCAGGGTGGACTCGGTACGGCTCTGGCCGCTGGATTTCCGGCCGGAGCCGGTCTCCGTGAAGGTGGGGCCCGCGGCCACCGCCGTGGAGTTCTCCGTGTGCACCGCCTCGCCGACGAGGTATCCGAAGTCGGCGCCCTTCGTGGACTCCGCGCTCTCGGTGACCGTCTCGATCGCCCGCCGGTTCTCCTCCATCTCCACGCTGTGATCCAGCATCGTGAACACCGCCTCACCGGGCACGAGTTGGACCCGGATCCGGATCTGCCGCTTGCCGAGGCGGATGCTGTGCCACCCCCACGCCCCGGTGCGGGCGGGAACTGACGCGCCGCCCCCCGTCATCTCCTTGTCCAGGGACCGCATGACCCGTGACGAGACCAGGGTGCGTACCCGCTCCCGGCCCGCGTCGTCGAGACCGAGCGTGGCCACCCGCCGTTCGAACGCGGCGAGCACCGTCGACGGGTCCAGCGCGTTGACGGCGTACGTGCCGAAGTTGTTCTCCCTGAGCCATGGCTGCGGGGACCAGCGGGCCTGGGTGTAGCGCGGCACCTCGCCCATGCCGTCCTCGATCAGCCCCACGAGGTGGGCGCTCTTCTCCGGTACGTGGGCCAGCCAGCCGCCGGGCACGGTCGTCATCCGCCCGGCCGCCGCGGCCAGCCGGTCGGGCACCAGCGGCCTGCCCGCGGCTCCGGAGCCCAGCAGGCTGGACGTCAGCGCCAGCCAGTGCTCGGCGGTGCCCGACACGAGTACCTGATGGCCGAAGCCCTTGCGGTTCATGTCGTGGACGAAGGAGCGGGCCACGGTCCTGCTCGTCTGGTCGGCCGTCGACCACGGGGAGGCGACCAGGCCGTACGTGCCGAGCAGTCCGGGCCCGGTCGCGTGGGAGCGGGCGTAGACGATCTGCCCGCCGGTGAAGAAGGTGCGGGTCCTGGTGAGCTTGCCGGCCGACTGGCCGCTGCCGCCGAGCACCATCTCCGTGTCCATCGGCACCGCTCCGGTCAGCGCCCGGATGCCGTCCACCGCCGTCAGATGCCGGAAGGTCGCCCAGAGAGTGGCGTACGGGCCCTTGCCCATCAGCCCCGAGGCACTCCAGCCCAGCGGTCCGGAACTCTGGTCGAAGTTGGCCGTCAGGTACTGGGCCTGGAAGGCCCGGAGCACCGCCTCGCGGGTGGGCGCGCCCTCCTCGGTGAGCTGCCACGCGCCGCCCGACCCGGAGGTCATGACCTGCCCCAGCGCCGCGACGAGCGCGGGGGAGGGCACGACACCGACGGTCAGGAACGGATGGTTCTGCAACTCCCGGAACATCCGCGAACCCCGGCCGTCCGGTGTCACCGGGCCCGCCTCACCCACCAGGTCGGCGGCGCGCACCAGGCTCCCGGGCCGGGACAGATCGCCCAGCGCCAGCGCCCGTGCCCGGTCGGGCCGCAGCGTGCGCACCGGCTGCGTGGCGACGGCCGTGTAGGGGTTGGCCGCCCCCCGGCCGTGCGGGTCCACGGCGGGGGCGTGCGAGCCCGGGATGCTGATGAGCACCTGCCCGGTCCGGGGGCCCCCACCGACCGTACGGCCGCCGGGCGTCGTCCCGATGAGCAGGTCCAGCGGTTGCCGGAAGACGAACGGCTGGGTCCCCAGCAGACCCAGCGTCGCGGCCCCGCGCAGCAGGCCGCGGAAGCGCCAGTACCCGCCGCGGTCCACGGTCAGCGAGAGGTCGTAGCGGTAGAGGTGCGAAGGCCCGGCGCTCACCGTCATCGGCTCGTACGTGGCCGTCGCGCCGAAGCTGGTCTCGTCGTCCGACTGCCACCCCCAGCGCACACCGGCGCTCGGCCCGCCCGCGTTGTGCGGGGCGCCGATGTCGTCCGCCATCGGGTCGCGGAAGGCGAGCAGCCCCTCGACACCCGCCTCCCCGAGGCGCTTGGCGCTCTTCTGCCCGTCCACCCGCTCCACACCGACCGAGCTGTAGCGCAGCTTGAAGTCGTCCTGCACACCCTCGAAGCGACGGTTGGTCAGCTCTCCGCGCAGCCATATGTACCGGTGCCCCTGCCCGATCCGGCCCGGCTCGACGAAGCGGACCCGGATGCCGGTCGTGGTCAGCGCCTCCAGATTCCCGGCCATGCTCCGGTGCGACAGGGCGGTGAGCACCTCGAGCGTGTTGGCGAGGGCCGTACGGTACTCGTCGTCGTCGCGCCACCGCGGCGGCAGGGCGCGCGCACCGGCGGACGGCCCGGACGGGGCCAGCAGGGCCGCCGTCCGCTCCCGCCACGTCCTGCGCTCCGGCGGCGCCAACTGGTCGAGCCGCGCGACGAGTCCCGGGTACGCCTCCGCGAGCACGGTCAGCACCTCGTCGGCGAAGGAGTCCAGAAGGGTGCGCCGCTGCCCCGCGGGGCCCGGCGGTCCCGTCCTCGTACCGTCGTCGAAGGCGAACTCCTCCACCCGGTGCATGCCCAGGGTGTGCGGCCTGTCCCGGGTCAGGTACGCGGGGGCGAACGGCTCGGGCGCTCCCGTCCGCAGCGCACGCCGCAGCCCGTCGTCCCAGCCGGCCAGCCGCCGCGCCTCCGTACGGGTCATCCGGTCGACGCTCCACGTGTGGAACTGCCGGGGCGGGGTGGCGCTGCCGCTGAGCTGGACGTGGACCGTCTTGCGGACCAGATAGAGGCCGGTGAGGTCGCCCTTGACCTGGCCGGCCGACTTGATCGCCCCCGATCCGCCCAGTCCCGCGGTGCGTGACACGGAGAAGAGACAGCGGAACGCCCCGCCGAACTGGAGCCGGAGATTGAGGGTGCTGTCCGCCAGGTCGAAGAAGTTGAAGGCCGGGCCCGCGACCCCGTCGATGCCGACCGCCGCCGTCTTCTGGAGACTCCGGTCGTTGCGCACGGTCAGGGTGTTGATGTCGCGCATCTCGGCGTCGGCCGTCTCCGTGATCAGCGTCGCCCGGCCCGGCACGACGTCGACGACGAAGACACCCAGGGGCGTGCGGGCCTTGTCGTCGGCGAACAGCGGGACGGTGGTGACGCGGCCCCTCGACAGGGCGGGGCTCTGCCGCTGGAAGCTCAACGAGGAGAAGAAGGAGTTCAGTTCACCGTAGGCGGTGCTGCCCGGTGCCACGCCGATCTCCTGCGCCGCCCAGTCCCGCATCCGGGAGACCGGCCCGAAGCCCTCCGTCCTGACCAGCCGGTAGGACGATTGCCGGTCGAGCTCCATGGAGCGGGGGATGCGCCCGGGGGCGGCCTTGGTGCTCGTCACACTGTCCGGCAGCCGCACGGACAGCCCGTCCCGCACCGCGAACCCGCGGAGGGCGGGCCCGGCGCCGGTCACGGTCCGGCCCTCCGCGTCGGTCACCCGCAGCTCGTAGTACACGTGGTCCAGGTAGACCCGGGAGCCGTCCAGCGAACGCGTCTCCGTCTGGGTCGTCCCCTGCTCGGTCTGTCCGTACCCCACCCGGTCGGTCCGGCCGAGCCGCAGACCGATCCGTCCGAAACCGCTGAACGCCGCCGCCCCCACCGGCCCGACGGGCCCGCCCAGAGCCATCTGGGTCACCGACTGCATGGTCTTGTTCTGTCCGGCCGCCGCGACCGAACGGTGCATCCCGTCCACCTTCACGGGACTGCCGTACGTATCGGTGAACTGCTCCCAGTCGCCGTAGTGGCGCACGGTGACCGCCAGCTTCCGCACACCGCCGTCCCGCGCCGTGTACGGGAAGACACGCCCGTCCCCGGCCAGCGTCTTGGGCTCGTGCGTGAACGCGTACGTGACGTCGTCCATCAGGGCCGACCCGGTCGGCCGGCCCTTCCCCGGCGGCGCGGGCCGCACGGTGTCACCGCCCTCCGCCAGTACCCGGCCGATCTCGGCCAGTGCCTGCCCCGTGCCGCGCAGCACGACGTCGCTGTGTCCGAAGGTCATGCCGCCGGAGACCAGCGAGAGGAGGATGTCGGGCGGCACGTCCCCGACGAGTTCGCCGACGTCGTCGATGTAGGCGGGCATCCGGGTGCCGTTGCCGAAGTCGACCGGCTCCCGGCGCCCGCCGAGCGGGCGGGGCAGGCTCCGGTCCAGGACGGGCGGCCTGGCGCCGGGGAGCACGGGGGCGTACGGCTCGGCACCGAGCGCACGGCCGGCCGTGGCCGGCCGCACGGCGACGGACGCGGTCGCCGTCGCGGGTGCGGGCGCGGTGGCAGGGGCGGTGATCGGGGCCGGGGCGGCGGTGGGTGCCGGTGTCGCGGGGGTCGACCCGGTGGTGGCGGGCCGGACAGCGGGAGGGTCCCCTATGTGTGCCGCGATCAGGTCCAGGTGGCGCCCGCGCAGGCCGCCCTGGGCGAGCCCCTGGGGCGCGGGGCGCCGGTAGTCCCCGAGGAGGCTTCCCTCGATGTCCGGGCGGTGCGGTGCGACCGCGTGCCGGGACTCGTCGCGAAGGCCGAGCATGTGCGAGATCTCGTGGGCGTAGTCGACGGGATCGGCGTCCGCCCACCACGCGGACCGTGTCATCTGCCGGTCGCGGCCGACGAGGTGGACGTCGAGACCGTTGGGGTGCGGATCCCTCTCGACGCGCTCCACGGTCACGTGCAGAAGGTCCCCGTTCGGCAGCCGGTGGCCGGGGGCGTTGAACACCGTCTCGACACCGCTGACGACCTTCTCCCAGACGCCCTCCGGCAGCCGGCCGGAACGGCCGACGCCGACCTGGACGGTCAGATCGGTGACCAGCTCGCCCCCCACATCGAAGCGCCGTACGTCGAACTTCGACCTCACCACGAACTGGGTCGTCCGCCCTGGCCGTTGCGGGTCGGGCGGCGTCGACAGCGGATCGACCCAGGTGTGCGAGCGTGCCTCCGGCACCGCCCCGGCACGCGCCGCCTCCCAGGCGGGCGATCCGAGGGCCCCGCGCCCCGGGGCCCCGGAAGCCTCCGGACTCTCCGTGGCCGCGAGGCCGTCCGGGGCCGCTGCCCCGGACGGCTCCTGCTCTCCCCCGGAGCGCATGTCCGGCGACGGCGGTGTGGATGCGGCCGACGGGGCGGGGGGAGTGCCCGGCCCGGAGACGGGCGAGGTGGTGGCGGGAACGGCCGGGGACGAGGCGGACACGGGGGAGGCCGGGCCCGGCACACCCGTGGCCGACGTGGTGGGAATCGGCGACGCCGGTGTTACGGACAGGGCGGCGGAGGCGGAGTCCGGCGCCACGGCCGGTGCGCTCGGCGGCGCCGCACCAGTGATTGCGGTCTCGGAGCCGGCGGCCCCGGAACGGGTGGTTTCGGAGTAGGCGGCCCCGGAACGGGTGGTTTCGGAGTAGGCGGCCCCGGAACGGGCGGCCCCGGCATCGGTGGCCCCGGAATCGGCGGGGAGTTCCCGCCCCGGCTCATCGGCCGGGCCGGTCCGGTCCACGCCGGGCGCTCTTCGCGCGGGCGGGGGAGAAGGGTCCGCCGAAGCGGTGGGCGAGGCCGACACCGGGACGTGCGGCACGGTGGCCGGAGCCCCGGACGGCTCCCTGCCGAGGGTGGCCTCCGTGTCGTCGACGCTCGTCTCCGTCACCTCGGCCGACCGCTGCGGGGCCCCGGTTGCCGCGCCCGGACCGGCCGTCGGCCGTATCGCCTCCGTAGGTGCCACCGCGTCGTCGCCTACGGACTCCGGAGGGGGCAGAAGCGTCTCGGCGAGCGGCGGCAGCACGGACCGTTGCGAAACGGGCGCGGAGCCCCAGGACGGCACCGACGCACCACTTGCGAGCCGGGCCGTGTCCGACGGACCGCTTCGGACACCGTCCGGCGGCGTCGGGACGGGCGTCGATGCGGGCCCGTCGACCGTCCGCGAGGACGTGGCGAGCGGAGTGGACGTCAGAGGCGTGGACGGCGCGGGCGTCGTGGGCGCGCCGGACGCCGTGGGCGCCACGGACGTCGTGGCGAGCGGGGACGGGGCCGCCGGTGGTGCCTCGGGCGCCGGGGACAGCGACGCGGGCGGCACGGCCGGCAACGGCACGGTCACGGGAGGGGGCGGGGTGCCCGGAGGTGTCGTGGTCAGGTGCAGGCCGCGTCCCATGACCGTGCCGGGGCCGGCCCCGGGCCCCGTGGACGGCGCCGTACGCGCGACCGGCCCGTCGCCGGGGGTACCGCCCGTCCGCGGCGGATCATTGAGCCTGCCGGAAGCCACCGGCGGAGCGGGGAACTTGTCGTTCAGCCAGAGCGCTCCTCGGCCGACCGCCGACTCGGCGTACATGCCGAACACCCCGCTGGTGCCGGACCCCACGAAGGTCTCCCACTTGAACTCCCACGTCCCGTCGAAGAGTCCGGTGACCAGCACCTCCGCGAGCGTCTCGCTGAGTCCCGAGACGACGAAGACCGCCGGGACGTCGTACGCGTCGTTGAGTCCCTTGGACAGAACGGGATTCCGCTTCGGGATGTCGATGTTCAGGTGGTCGAGGTACTGGCCGCCCCCTTTTCCGAACCAGTTCTTGAAATGGTTCGAGAAGTGTCCGAAGACGCTCCCGAAGACACCCCCGAGGGCACCGAAGGCCGCCGCCTTGCCGACATCACCCCAGTCGATGCCCGACGGCCTGCGGCCCGGCGGATTGACCGCGATCTGGGTGAGCTTGACCGCCAGCGTCTGGATCGCCTCGACGAAGGCCTCGCTGAGCGCGGGTGCGAGGTGGGTCATCCGCAGCAGCCGGTCGATGATCATCAGCAGTGCCAGCCTGCTGCGTGCCCGGGCCAGAGCCATCTGGGAGATCGAGGTGCCGCCCGTGAAGAACGCCAAGGCGGCCAGGAAGGCCAGCTCGATCAGGAGCATGACGATCTCGGCGATGATCTCCCACTTCGACTCCTGGATCTTCATCGAGTAGTCGATCTGACCGCGCGCCATGTCGTCCAGCTGATCGACGAACCCCTGGAGCCGGTCGACCCCTCCGTCGCCCGTCAGCAGGGACAGCCCCTGGGTGTACCCACGTGCGACGTCCTCCGGAAGCGCGTGGCCGGCGTTGCGCACGGACTGCTGTATGGCACCGCGCAGTTCGAGGACCCGTTTCGCCAGGTCGAGGTAGAGGTCACGGCTGTTCCAGGCCAGGTTCTCCCTGGCCTGCAACGGCATCTCGCCGAGCAGGACCCAGAGCATCTTCCTGACGTCCTCGGGGAAATCGATCTCCCGCACTCAGTGCTTCCCCTGCCCGCCTTGGACCTGGGAGCCCTCGTGCGTTCTCCTGCCGTGGGCCTCGATCCGTTCGGTGGCGTCGGTGCGGGTGCTCTCGATGTTCTCCAGGTTGGCGAGCGTCGCCGAGACCAGTGCGTCCAGCGCCTCGTACAGTCCCTGGACGACGTCGGCGCAGTACGTGTTGTTCCGCTGGTACCGCGGACGTACCTGGAGAGCGAAGTCGTCCGTCCAGCCGGGCCAGGCCGTGTAGGCGCTCTCCTGGTGCCGGAAGTCCCGCACCATCCGCTTGGCCAGGACGGGCAGGCTCTTCATCTCCTCGACGCTGCGCCGCAGACCGCTCGGGTCCGCCTCGTACACCCCGCTCATCCCCGGACGCCCTGCTCCTGGACAGGCCGCGGACCGGCCGCGGGTGCGTCGGCGGGGGCGGTGAGGCCGATGGCCCGGGCCGGAGCGCGGAAGGGCGTGCGGCACGGTCCGGCCATCGCTGTGACGGTCATGGGGGCCTCTCTCCTGGAGCCGTGTACGCCCGAACAGACGCCGCTGCCCGAGGTGTTGGTCCGACGGATCGTAAGCACGGAGACCCGCCTCCCGGAGCGCTCCGGCGGGCGGGGAGACGGACCCTCCGCCAGCATTCACGGCCGCGCCCCTGACCGTTGTCCGGCCGTTCACCACTCCCGGTCCATGCTTGCGTCGCACCCGTGTATGCCCGCTCCGCGCCTGCGGTTCTGCGTGACGGGACGTCGACCACGAGAGCAGCAGACACTCGACGAGTCGCTCGACGGGGGCCTGACGTGCCGTTCGTCAGCGACGTCGGACGGGCGGAGGGATCACTCCTCGACATCCGCGGCGTGTGGGGGCGGCGACCACGAGCGCGTACTTCTCCGCGGCCCCCGGAGACCGTTCGGCGGCCCGGACGCGCCTCGTGGCGGCCCGGACGCGCCTCGTTCGGCGCCCTGGCCGTCGTCTCGGAGTGCCCCCGGCGCACGCACACCCACGCCCGGGGCCGGTCAGGCGCGGGGCGGGGCCTGGGTGGGTGAGGGGACGGCTGAGGACCGCAGTTGCTCGATCACGTCGTCCAGGTGCGCCGCGGCGGCCCGGGCGGCCGCCGGGGCGTCACCGCTGACCACCGCGTCGATGATGGCCAAGTGCTGCGGCAGGGACTGCGCGGGGCGTCCGGGCCGCAGGGCCAGCCGGAACTGGAAACGCACCATCGGTCCGTTCAGCCGGTCGAGGTGGCGCCGGGCGACCTCTTGGCCACTGGCCTCGATGACCAGTTCGTGCAGCCGCTGGTTGAGGGCCGAATAGGCATCCCACGCGCCGTCGGTGACGGCCCGGCGCATGTCGGCCCCGATGCGTCTCAGCTCCGCCCGCTGTTCCTCGTTCGCCCGTGTCGCCGCCTTCTGGGCGCACAACTGCTCCAGTGCCGAGCGGCACTCCGTGATCTGGATGGCCTCCTCCACGGAGACCGTGCGCACCCGGGCCCCCCGGCGGGGGACGATCTCGAGGATCTCCTCGGCGGCGAGGTCCTGCAGTGCCTCACGGACGGCGCCCCGGGTCGCCCCGTAGGACTCGGCGAGGTCGTTCTCGACGAGCCGTTGCCCAGGGACCAGGTCACCGGAGCGCAGAGCGTACCTGATGGCGTCCGCCACGTACTGGCGGCCGGCGGCACCCGTGAGCCTGTCCGTCACTCGGTCGACCTCTTCCGTCGTCTCATCGGCGGTTCTCCTGCAGGGAGAACCCTAGTGTGCGGACGAGACGTGCCCGCACCCGAGTCCCCCTAGGTCGACAATTTTATCGAACATCTTGTCAACAATCTCGTTGATGATTTAGCTTCCTCTGCATACCCCGATCACGAAGGAGTCGGCCATGCCCGCCGTAGCGGCCCCCTGGGCCCCAGAGGTCACCAGTCGCGGCTCCCAGACCGCGATTCCGTGCCTGTTCATGCGGGGCGGTACATCACGGGGGCCGTTCTTCGACGCACGTCGGCTGCCCGACGACCCCGGCCTCCGGAATGCCGTCCTGCTGGCGGTGATGGGCTCACCGGACCCGCGGCAGATCGACGGCATCGGCGGCGCGCACCCCCTCACCAGCAAGATCGGTCTCGTGCGCCCGGCCACGGACGCCGCCAACGACCTGGAGTGGACCTTCGCCCAGGTGCAGCCCGGCGGCAAGGACGTCGACACGTCGTCCAACTGCGGCAACATGCTCGCCGCCGTACTGCCGTTCGCCGTCGAGACCGGCATGGTCACACCCACCGGGGACCGCACCACCGCCCGCGTGCTCACCCGCAACACCGGCATGGTCGCCGAGATCACCGTGGACACCCCGGCGGCCCCGTCGGGGGAGCGGTACGTCTCCTACGAGGGCCCGGTCAGCATCGACGGAGTCCCCGGCGGTGCCGCTCCGATCGAGATCGCGTTCCTGGACACCGCCGGCTCCGTCGCCGGTTCCCTCCTGCCCACCGGGCGGGTGCGGGACACCGTCGAGGTGCCCGGGACGGGTTCCGTCGACGTCACCCTGATCGACAACGGCCAGCCTCTGGCGATCGTCGCCGCCGAGCGCCTGGGAGCCACCGGCTACGAGACACCGGAGGAGATCGACGCGGACGAGGACCTCCGGGCCAGGGTGGAGGCACTGCGCCTGGTGTGCGGCGAGGCCATGGGCCTGGGAGACGTGACGGAGCGGAACTACCCGAAGATGACGTTGGTGGCGCCGCCGCGCGACGGCGGCATCCTCTCCACCCGCAGCCTCATCCCCCGGGTGTGCCACCAGTCCATCGGCGTGCTGGCCGCCGTCACCGCCGCCACCGCCTCCGTACTCGAAGGCACCGTCGCCCACGACGTGGCCGCCGCCGTGTCCGGCACGGAGCCCACCGTCCGCGTCGAGCACCCGTCCGGCGCGCTCGACGTGATCCTGGGCCGCGACCCCGATGACCCCCGCCGGGTCACACGCTCCGCGCTGCTGCGCACCGCCCGCCTGCTCATGGCCGGCGACGTGCTCGTTCCCCGTTCCGTCTGGGACCCGGCTCCCACCGCTCAGGAGAAGTCCTCGTGATCATCGACATCCACGGCCACTACACCACGGCCCCCGCACCGCTCGGGCAGTGGCGTGACGCCCAGGCCGCCGCGCTCACCGACCCGGTGCAGGCTCCGGACCCGGCCGGTCCGGTCATCAGCGACGACCAGATCCGCGAGTCCGTCGAGACCAACCAGCTACGGCTGATGGACGAACGGGGTATAGACGTCACCGTCTTCTCCCCCCGCGCCTCGTTCATGGCACACCACATAGGCGATTTCGCGACCTCCTCGGCCTGGGCGCGCATCTGCAACGACCTCTGCCACCGCGTCTCCGAGCTGTATCCCGACCGTTTCGTCCCGGGGGCGATGCTGCCGCAGTCGCCCGGGGTGGACCCGGCCACCGTGGTCCCGGAGATCGAGCGGACCGTACGGGACCTGGGAGCGGTCACCGTCAACCTCAACCCGGATCCCAGCGGTGGCCACTGGACCGCGCCCCCTCTGACCGACCGCTCCTGGTACCCGGTGTGGGAGAAGCTCGTCGAACTGGACGTGCCCGCCATGGTGCACGTCTCCAGCAGCTGCAACCCGGCCTTCCACACCACCGGGGCGCACTACCTCAACGCCGACACCACCGCGTTCATGCAGCTGCTGGCCGGGGACCTGTTCGCCGACTTCCCCGGTCTGCGCCTGGTCGTGCCGCACGGCGGCGGCGCCGTGCCGTACCACTGGGGCCGCTTCCGGGGCCTGGCCCAGGCACTCGGCAAGCCGGAACCGGAGGAGTCGCTCCTGCGCAACGTCTACTTCGACACCTGTGTCTACCACCAGCCGGGCATCGACCTGCTGCTGGACGTGATCCCCGTGGACAACGTCCTCTTCGCCTCGGAGATGATCGGCGCCGTCCGTGGCGTCGACCCGCGCACGGGCCACCACTTCGACGACACCCGCCGCTACATCGAGAAGGCGGGACTGTCCCCCGAGGACCTGGTCGCCGTCGAGGAGGGCAACGCCCGTCGGGTCTACCCCGCGCTGGACGCCCGCCTGACCGCCCGAGGCCGCTGAACCCCCCCCACCCCGTGAGCGGGGGACGGACGGGCGCCGCCCGCGCCGGTCCCCGTCCCCTCAGAGAAGGAGCCGCACCATGCACCACCTCGGAGTCGTCCACCGGAACATCGAACGCGCCGACCGGTCGGTGGTCGAGGCGCTGTCCGGGTTCGGGGTCGCCACCGTGCACGAGGCCATGGGCCGGCTCGGCCTGATGCGCCCCTACATCCGCCCCGTCTACGAGGGGGCGAGGCTCTGCGGTACGGCCGTCACCGTCCTCCTCCAGCCCGGCGACAACTGGATGCTGCACGTGGCGGCCGAGCAGGTGCGCGAGGGCGATGTCGTCGTCGCGGGCTGCACCACCCAGAGCGAGGACGGCTTCTTCGGGGAACTGCTCGCCACCTCGCTGCGCGCCCGCGGGGCCGAGGGCCTGGTCATCGACGGCGGTTGCCGCGACATCGACGACCTGCGCCGGATGGACTTCCCCGTCTTCTCCCGCGCGGTCAACGCCAAGGGCACCGTCAAGGCCACCCTCGGCTCGGTCAACGTCCCCGTCGTCGTCGCCAACGCACTGGTCACCCCCGGCGATGTGATCGTCGCGGATGCCGACGGTGTCGTGGTCGTCCCCGCCGCACGGGCCGCCGAGGTCGCCGAGGCGGCCGCGAAGCGCGAGGCCGCGGAAGAGGGCAAGCGTGAGCGTTTCCGGTCCGGCGAGCTGGGACTCGACCTGTACGCCATGCGCGGCCCCCTGGCCGAGCTCGGCCTGACCTACGTCGACTGACGCCCCGAGGAGAACCCGCCATGACTGATTTCACCGTCACCCCCGGCTGGCTCGACCGGCACCCCGATCCCAGCGAACCCGTCTTCGCCCTGCCGCCGGGTGCCGTCGACGCCCACTGCCACGTCTTCGGTCCCGCCGCCGAGTTCCCCTTCGCTCCCGAGCGCAAGTACACGCCCGCCGACGCTTCCAAGGACGACCTGTTCGCCCTGCGGGACCACCTCGGGATCGCGCGCAACGTCATCGTGCAGGCCACCTGCCACGGCGCCGACAACAGCGCCCTGGTGGACGCGCTGCTCACGGCCGGCGACCGGGCCCGTGGTGTGGCCACCGTGCGCCCCGACGTCAGCGACGAGGAACTGCGGCGCCTGCACGACGCCGGTGTGCGCGGCGTGCGCTTCAACTTCGTCAGGCGCCTGGCCGACGCGGCGCCCACCGAGGTGCTGGCCGCCGTCGCCCGCCGCGTCGCGCCTCTGGGCTGGCACGTCGTCCTCTACTTCGAGGCGGCGGACCTGCCCGACCTGGAGACCTTCTTCGCCTCCCTTCCGGTGCCGCTCGTCATCGACCACATGGGGCGCCCCGACGTCACCCGGAGCCCGGACGGGCCCGAGTTCGCTCGCTTCCTGCGCTTCGTGGAGGCCAACGACGTCCTTGTGAAGGTCTCCTGCCCCGAGCGTCTGACCGTGACCGGACCGCGCGCCCTGGACGGCGAGCGGCACGCCTACCGGGACGTGGTGCCCTTCGCCCGGAAGGTCGTCGACGAGTTCACCGACCGCGCCCTGTGGGGCACCGACTGGCCCCACCCGAACCTCAAGGACCACATGCCCGACGACGGGCTGCTCGTCGACCACATCCCCCACGTGGCGACCACGTCGGCCCGGCAGCAGGCCCTGCTGGTCGACAACCCCATGCGTCTGTACTGGCCGGAAGAGGCCCGCTGACGTCACCTGGGCCCGGCAACGGAGCCGGGCCCCCCATTTCCAGGAGCGTGCCGTGCAGCACATCCGCACCACCAACGCGGCGAACCGGCTCGACCGTTTGCCGATCTCGAGGTTCCACAAGACCACTCTCCTCGCGGTGGCGTTCGCCTATTTCTTCGAGTTCGCGGACATCAACACCTTCGCCATCACGGCACCGGTGGTACGCGAGCAGTGGGGTACCGACGTCAACCACATCGCCTATGTGACCTCGACGTCCTTCGTGGGCATGTTCATCGGCGCCGTCGTGGCCGGCGGGCTGGCCGACCGGCTGGGACGCAAGCGCACCCTGACCGGGACCACCCTGTGGTTCACCCTGTGGTCGTTCGCGTGCGTCTTCGCCTGGGACATCTGGTCACTCGGCGTCTTCCGCGTCCTGAGCTCGGCCGGTCTGTCCGCGATGACCGTCGTCGCCGTCGTCTACATCAGCGAGCTCTTCCCCAGCGCCAAGCGCGGCAAGTTCCAGGCGTACGCCATCGTCGTCGGCATCTGCGGCACCCCCGTCACCAACCTCATCGCCTCCGCGGTGGTGCCGCTTTCCGACTGGTCCTGGCGCCTGGTCTACCTGTGGGGCGCGCTCGGCGTGTTCTTCCTGCTCCTCGTGCGCAAGCTGGAGGAGTCCCCGCAGTGGCTCGAGTCCCGCGGCCGCCACGAGGAGGCGGAGGCCACCCTCGCACGCATCGAGGCGAGCGCGACGGCGGAGCACGGCCCCCTTCCCGAGGCGAGGGCGCCCGAGCCGCAGGGCCCGGTCGTCAGGCCGGGGCTGAGGATGCTCAAGGACAGGAAGTTCCTCTACCCGACGCTCCTGCTGTCGGTCCTGTGGGTCACCCAGACGATCGGCTTCTTCGGCTACTCCAGCTGGGCGCCCACGCTGCTGGCCGCCGAGGGCGTCAGCGTGGAGGACTCGATCTTCTACGTCGCCCTGACGACGGTCGGCGCGCCGCTCGGCTCCTTCCTCGCGGCCATGGTCACCGACCGGTTCGAACGCAAGTGGACCCTGGCGGTCTTCGGCCTGGTCATCGCCGCGTCCGGACTGATGTACGGGCTGACGTTCACCCCGGTGCTCATCGTCGTCTTCGGGTTCCTGGTGAACCTCTTCGAACGGGGCTACACCGCCCTGGCGTACGCGTACGCCCCCGAGCTGTACAACACCAGCGGCCGCTCGCTGGGCACCAGCATCGCCTACGGCCTGGGGCGTCTGTCGAACGCGGCGGGTCCGCTGATGATCGCCGGCATCTACAACGGCGTCGGCTACGAGGCGGTCTTCATGTTCATCGCCGGTACGTGGACCGTCGGCGCCCTCGTGCTGGCCGTCTTCGGCCCGGCGACGCGGCGCCAGAGGCTGGCCGCCGAGGCCGCGGCCCAGCCGCAGCCGCGCTCCGTCACCACGACGTCCTGACGGGAACCGAGGAGCACACCGGCCCACGCCCCACCTGAGGGGTGCGGGCCGGTGTCTCTTCTCATGGGGCGTCAGGGATCAGTCACTCATGTCGTGACGGTCAGGAATGCCGAGCCCGTGCGCTGGAGGGCCGAGTTCACCGCCGTTGCGCACGGCGATGCCGTCGTACTGGGTGGCCGTGTCCGTCGGGCTCTTGGGATCCCAGGTGAGTCACCGTCCGCGTGTCCGCGTCGTAGGTGTGGCTCAGCACGGTCGGGGCGGGCGCCGGTTCGGCCGTCGCCCGCGCAGCCGCGGGGGCGGCGGAATGCGCGGACGGCGCCGCCAGTGCGGGCACCGCCGCCGACCCGGCCGCCAGGGCCGGCCCCGCACTCACCACTCCCGCACGGCCCGGCCAACGCATCGAGCGCCTCAGGTCGTTCCTCCCATGATCGGACTGCGTACGAGATCACGTGGTGACAAGGCCGAACGAACCCCGGACGGACGGCAGACGGCCAGTCCTTCTCCGGGGCCGTCCCGTGTTCCCGCCGCAGCCCGTCGGGGAAGTGCCGACGGGCTGCGGCGGGCACCCTGAAGAGCGCTCAGCGTCGGCCGGCGGGGCGCGGTGTGAAGGGCAGGGGCGGAGTCAGGACGGGTTCGAGCAGCTGGGTGAGCTGCCGGCGCTGTGCCGCGTCGAGTCGGCCTGTCGCCGGAGCCAGAGCGTCCTTGACCTCCTCGTAGAGCCGTCCGGTGAGCTCGCGCCCCGCGTCCGTGATGAGGACGTCGACGACCCGCTTGTCGTCCGGGTTGGCGGCACGCGCCAGGAGCCCTCGCCGTTCGGCGCGGTCGATGAGGCCGGAGAGGGTCGACTTGTCCAGCCCGAGGAAGGCCGCCAGGTCGCTCATGCGGGGGCGCCGGTCCCGGAGGATGCCGAGGACCCGCAGCTGGGTGAGGGACAGGTCGTGCTCGGCACCGATGCGGGTGAGCACGCCCATGATCTGGAACGCGCTGCGGACGAGTCCGTCGATCAGGGCGTCCGTGGAGTCGTCGGAGGAGTCGTAGGAGTCGTCGGTGGGCATGGAGGCACCCTACTTGACATTGTTTGTAATCCCAATGACTCTGGATGTGCTTGGTAATGCAAACGAAACCCCTGGGGAGTCCCTCATGCGTGCTGCGGTCATCACCTCGTTCGACGCTCCGCCGGCCTACGGCGAGCACCCCGATCCGGTCGCCACCGGCGAGCACGACATGGTCGTGGAGGTCCTCGCCGCGGGCCTGCACCACCTCACCCGGGCGAAGGCGAACGGCACGCACTACTCCGCCACCGGCGACTTCCCGCTCGTGCCGGGCGTCGACGGCGTCGTACGCGACGGTGCGGGACGCCTCCGCTACGCGGTCCTGGACGACACGAATCTCGGCACGTTCGCGGAGCGGACCGTGATCGACGCCCGCCGCAGCGTGCTCCTGTCGGACGACATCGACCCGGTCCGCGTCGCCGCCGCGATGAATCCGGCCATGGCCTCCTGGGTGGCGTTGCGCCGGCGCATCGCCTTCCGCGAGGGCCAGAGTGTGCTCGTCCTCGGCGCCACCGGCAGCGCCGGAGGTATGGCGGTCCAGATCGCCAAGCGGTTCGGCGCCGCGCAGGTCGTCGCCGCAGGCCGCGACACCACCCGCTTCAAGGCCATCGAGGCTCTCGGAGCGGACCGGACGATCACTTTCGACGAGGCCGGGGTCGCGGCCGACGTCGATGTCGTCCTCGACTTCCTGTGGGGCGAACCTGCCGCCGGTGCCATGCTCCCGATGCTCACCGCCCGCGCCGACCGCTCCGCCCCGCTGACCTGGATCCAGATCGGGTCCATGGCCGGCGCGACCGCCCCTGTTCCCTCGGCGGCGCTGCGCGCGGCGCGACTGCAGATCCTGGGCAGCGGCATCGGCTCGGTCACCCCTCGCGACTTCATCGCCGAACTGCCCGAGCTGGCCGACGCGGTCACCGAGGGCGCCCTCGACGTCCACGCCCGGGCCGTGCCTATGGCGGAGATCGCGCAGGCGTGGACCGAGCGGACCAGGGAACGCCTCGTCTTCGTCCCGTAGTGCCTGCTGCCCCGCCCCCGAAGCGGGCGCCGGAAGCCCCCACCCCGACATGCGGAATCCCCGGCCGCCCGCCGCCCGAGAGCCGTGGCAGGCGGCCGGCCGGAGCCAGGGAGTGAACATGCGGAAACGCGCGTTGATCGTGGGCCTCGGTATCGCGGGCATGTCCGCGGCCGTCGGACTGCGAGAGGCCGGATGGGACCCCGTGGTCGTCGAGCGGGCACCCCGGCGCCGCACCGGTGGCTATTTCGTCAACCTGATGCCCGAGGGCGTGAACGCGGCTGCCGACCTGGGCCTCGACGACCTGCACACCCGCGATCCCGAGCGGGGAACCACGTGGGTACTGAACCGTCGGGGACACCGCAGGCCCGCTCTGAGCTGGCTCGATCTGCCCAGTCGGCCCACGGCGATGGTCCGCGGTGACGTGGAGGCAGCGCTCTGGCACACGATGGCCGGTCGACGGCAGGGCGAGGGCGGCGTGGAGGTGCGCATGGCCACCGTGCCCCTGGAGATCGTCCAGGACGACAGAGCGGTGGAGGTGATGCTGGAGGACGTCTCCTCCGGCACACGCTACCGCGAGACCTTCGATCTGGTCATCGGCGCGGACGGGCTGCGCTCCACCGTACGACGGCTCGCGTTCGGCCCTCATGAGCGCTTCATGACCTCATGGAACGCCATGATCTGCGCCTTCGGACCGCCCGAACAGGCCCCGTCCTTCGGCGCGCAGGACAGTATCGTCAGCGCACGCCCAGGGCGCGCGGTGTGGGTGTTCGGCCTGGCCGACCGGGCGCCCACCGCCCTGCTGACGTACTGCACCAAGGACATCGACGCGCAGTTCACCGGAGACCGGACCGAGCGCCTGCGCGCCGTGTTCCACGACATGGGCCACCCCGCCGTGCGACACGTCCTGGACGCGCTGCCCCAAGCCCCTGACCACCTGTTCGACTCCGTGCACCAGGTGAAGACGGACAGGTGGAGCACGGGGCGGGTCATGGTCACCGGCGATGCGGCATGGTGCCTGAACCTGTTCTCCGGTGTGGGCACCACAGCCGCCCTGAGGGGCGGGGCGGAGCTCGGCCGTGTCCTGCGGGAGCGCCCTGACCACCTCGGCGCGGCGCCGGCCGCCTGGGAGGCGGGGCTCCGGCCCTTCGTCGCCACGCATCAGCGCATGGCACGGCTCAAGCACCAGTGGTTCGTGCCGACCAACCGCGTGCTGGCGGGAGTGCGCGCCCTCGCCATGCACCTGGCCGTCAACGCCCGCCGCGCGGACACCGAAGCCCGCCTCCTCCGAGCGGCCTTGCGTGACGAGGTCGGCGGCACCTGTCACCCGCAGAGCGGAACCAGGCGACATCGCGGTACCGCAGTGCCGGGCAGCTGAGCCGGTCGGGGGGCGCGGCTGCCGGTCCTGACGCCTGCTCAGACCTCTTCGGTGATGAAGTCCGTCAGCGCGGCAGCGACGGCACCGGGCTGTTCATCGGGGATGAAGTGTCCCGCGTCCGGTACGACGACCCCGGTGGCGTGGTCGGCCCACGGTCTGATGGAGGCCGCCATGTCGGGAATGGAGCCGTGGCTGCTGGAGACCCCGAGGACAGGGACCGTCAGGCGCTGTCGTTCCAGCGCTTCATGGTTCTTCCGCGCGGACTCGGTGGCGTCCCGGTAGTAGGCCAGGGACGCACGGAGGCCGCCGTCGGCGGCCACCGACGCGGCGTACCGCTCGATCTCGGCGTCGTCGAAGGCGTCGGAGGCCAGGGCCTTGGCCTTCAGGAACCAGCCGACGTACTCCCGTTCGCGGCCGGCGAGCAGGGTCTCGGGCAGGTCGGGCACGAGGTGGAAGGCGAAGTGCCAGGTCTTCCACGCCCGTTCGGGGTCGGTCGGGACGGCGTCAGGGAGTGTGATGCCCGGGATTCCGGCGTCGAGCAGTGCCAGGCCACGCAGCCGGCTCCGGTACTTCAAGGCGAGGGAGAAGGCGACCCACGCGCCGATGTCGTGGGCGGCCAGCCAGTATGCCGAGACTCCGAGCGCGTTGACCGCGGCGTGGACGTGCGAAGCGACCGTATGCGTGTCGTAGCTGATGTCCGGGCGTTCGGAGTGGCCCTGGCCCGGCAGGTCGATCGCGATGACGCGGAATCGGTCCGCCAGGTTCGGCATCACCTTGCGCCATGCCCACCAGGTCTGAGGGAACCCGGCGAGCAGCACGACGGCCGGCCCGTCCGGCTGGCCGCCTTCGACCGCGTGGAGCCGGACGCCGCCCGCGTCGACCCACCGGTGGGTGAAACCGGCCAGGTCGGGCAGCGGCAGGTCGCGGACCGGGTTGCCGGAGTCGCGGGGGGCGCCTGCGGGGTCATTCATGGTTCTCCTCCACCGGTGTGAAGCGTGTGAGGCGTGTGAGGCGTGTGAGGTCTGCGGGATGTCCGGCCGGGATCATGCCTTCACCCTAAACCATCTTGAACTGCTTGGTTCAAGATGGTTGGATGGTCTGCACCACGAAGGCGGAGCAGGGGGGGGGCGGTATGGCGGGCAAGAAGCGGTTCGACGTCTCCGCGGCGCTCGACGCGGCGATGATCCAGTTCTGGCGGGCCGGCTACGCGGACACGTCGGTGGACGACCTGTCCCGGGCGACCGGGCTCAACCGCAGCTCCATCTACTCCTCCCTCGGCGACAAGGACGCACTCTTCCTGCGCTGCCTGGAGCGCTACACCACCCGCTACGGAGACAAGTACGACGCCGCGTTGTCCTGCGCCGCCGACCGGCCCCTGGCGGCCGTGCGGGCGTTCTTCGACATCACCCTGGAACGCATCGCGGATCCCGGTCTGCCCGACGGATGCCTGGTGGCCCAGACCGTCATGGCGACCCCGGTGCTGAGCGCGGGCGTCGCGGCGCGTGCACGGGAGGCGATCGGCTTCCAGCACACCCGGCTACGCGCCGCGTTGCGGGCCGGCCGGCTGCCCGAGGAGGCGGCCGAGTCCTTCGCGACCCACCTTGCGGCCGTGAACCAGTCCCTCGCCGTCATGAGCAGGGCCGGGACGAGCGCGGAGCGGCTGCGCGCCGTCGTCGACGTGGCCCTCGACGCACTTGCGCGGACTCTCGGCGCGAGCCCGGCTCTGTAGGCCCCCGGACGGTACGTCCTGTTGGTCGCCGGGTCGCCGGGTCGCCGGGTCGCCGGGTCGCCGGGTCGCCGGGTCGGCGCGGCGAGTGGCGGGCCGCGGCGCGAGCTGACAACCGACAGCGTCCGGAGGCCGGTCGCCGGACCGGACGCGCCGTCGTACCGGCCGAGATCGTAGGGCGCTGTCGGCGGGAAGGGGGGCCGCCCACGACGCCGGGCCGAACTTTGAACTCGGAGATGACAAAGTATGGACTTGCCCAGCAGAAGTCCCCTAACGTGACGGCGCAACCGCAGGCGTAGCGCTATTTCGCGGATCCGTACAGCCCGACCGGAGTGCAACCCCGTTCTGGAGGACCTATGCATCCACGGCTGTTCCAACGTGCCCGAAGCCGGCTCGTCACGCTGCTCGTCGGCGGCTTGTTCGCGGGAGGTGTCGGGATCGCACCGCCGGTCGCCGCCGCACCGGACGACATCCCGCCCCAGGAACCGGGCGTCACCCTGCGCGTCTTCGACACCCAGGTGCCCCTCGGCGAACTGTGTACGCTCAAGCCGGGCCAGACCCCCAACCACGACAAGCTGATGCCCACGGTGGACTGGTCCACGGTCGAGGACTTCGGCGGCTACGCCGACAACTTCGTGGCCGAGGTCTCCGGGTATCTCGTCGTCCCCGCTGACGGGACGTACGCCTTCCGTCTCAACAGCGACGACGGTTCACGGCTGACCATCGACGACCGGGAGGTCATCGACCACGACGGTCTGCACGGTGCCGAGCCCAAGGACGGGTCCGTGCAACTCACCGCGGGATCACACCCGTTCCGCGTCGACTACTTCGAGCGGGGCGGCGAGCAGCAACTGACGCTCGCCTGGAAGCCACCGGGCGTGGAGGAGTTCGGCGTCGTCCCGCGCGAGGCCCTGAGCACCGACGCCGGGGTCGTCCGGGTCACCGCGCCGGGCCGCAAGGAGTGCGAATCGGGCGCGGACAGTCCCGGCGACGGCCTGCCGCTCGCCGATGTGCGTCCCGACCTCGATCTCACCGACCTGCGCCCGGACGGCTTCGAACCACAGGTCACCGGCATGGACTGGCTGCCTGACGGACGTCTGGCCCTCTCCACCTGGGGTGGCTCCGAGAGCCGGACCGGCGAGGTGTACCTCCTCGACCACGTCACCGGGGGCACCAGCCGGGACAAGGTGACGGTGAAAAAGGTCGCCGAGGGCCTCCGCGAGCCGATGGGCATCAAGTACGTCGACGGTTCCCTGTACGTCTCGCAGAAGCACGAGCTGACGCAACTCGTCGACAACGACAAGGACATCGTCACCGACGAGTACCGCACGGTCGCCACCTGGCCGTACGGCGGGAACTTCCACGAGTTCGCCTTCGGACTGCTCTACCGCGACGGCTACTTCTACGTGAACCTGTCCGTCGCCATCGACTACGGCGGCGCGACCACCACGCCGCAGCCGGTCGAGGGCCGCGGCACGACGTACAAGATCGACAAGAAGACGGGCAGGATCCACGCCATCGCGGGCGGCCTGCGGACCCCGAACGGGATCGGCTGGGGTCCGGGCGGTTCCCTCTTCACCACCGACAACCAGGGCGGCTGGCTGCCCGCGTCGAAGCTCGTCCAGATAAAGCAGGATCGCTTCTTCAACCACTACACCCAGCCGTCGGGCCGGTTCGACGACCGGCCCGTCACCCAGCCGGTGCTGTGGCTGCCGCAGAACGAGATCGCCAATTCTCCCAGCACGCCGCTGTACCTGACAAAGGGCCGTTTCGCCGGCCAGATGCTGTTCGGCGACGTCACCTACGGCGGACTCCAGCGTGGCTATCTGGAAAAGGTGAAAGGCCAGTACCAAGGCGCCGTGTTCCGCTACACGCAGGGGCTCGAGGCCGGCGTCAACCGCATCACCATGGGTCCCGACGGTGCCATATACGCGGGCGGCCTCGGGGCCGACGGCAACTGGGGCCAGGAAGGGAAACTGAAGTTCGGCCTGCAGAAGCTCACGCCGAACGGCGGCAACACCTTCGACATCAAGGAGATGCGCGCCGTACCCGGCGGCTTCGACCTCGAGTACACCCAGCCGCTCTCGGAAGCCGCCGCCGAGCAGTTGGCGTCCCACTACCAGGCGGAGCAGTGGCGCTACACCCCCACCTCCGACTACGGCGGTCCCAAGATCGCGGAGGAGCGGCTCGCCGTTCGCTCGGCGGCCCTTTCCGACGACGGCCGCACCGTGCGGCTGCGACTCGACGGGCTCAAGCCCGACCGGGTCGTACACCTCCGCTCACCGCGCCCCTTCGCTTCCGCGTCCGGCGAGACGCTGTGGAGCACGGAGGCCTGGTACACGCTCAACGCCCTGCCGGGCGAGCAGCCGCCGCCGGCCACGCTGTACGAGGCGGAGGAGGCGCGGCTCACCGGCGCGGTCGGCATCCGCACCGACCACACCGGATACTCGGGCAGCGGCTTCGTCGACCGCTACGCCACGGAGGGCCAGGGCACCACGACCTTCGAGGTGACCGTCCCCAAGGCCGGCGAGTACGACGTGAACCTGCGTTACTCCAACGGCCCCGACCCCTTCGAGGGCACCAAGTCCCTGTCCCTGTACGCCAACGGGAAGAAGCTGCGGCAGACGGAACTCGCCTCGACCGGCACCTGGGACGCCTGGTCGACGCAGACCGAGCGGGTCCGTCTGCACGCGGGGGCCAACACTCTCTCGTACCGCTTCGACCCGGGCGACACCGGTCATGTCAACCTCGACCTGATCACCGTGCGAGCCCCTGGGGCACCGGTCTCCCTCTTCGACGGCACCGCCGCATCCCAGGAGCAGTGGCAGCACACGGACGGCCGCCGCGTCGAATGGCCGTTGACCGACGAGCGGTCGATGGAGGTGTGCTGCGGGGACATCCGCACCAAGGACGCCTACCAGGACTTCCGGCTGCGAGTGGAATTCCGGGTGCCGCTGCTGCCGGACGACGTGACCGGCCAGGACCGCGGCAACAGCGGCATCTACCTCCAGGACCGTTACGAGCTCCAGATCCTGGATTCGTACGGCGACACCACCCTCGGCGCGAACGAGGCGGGTGCGATCTACGAGAAGAGGGCACCGGACGTCAACGCGGCCACGGCCCCGGAGACGTGGCAGACGTACGACATCACGTTCCGCGCGGCGCGCTTCGACGACGACGGCCGCAAGACCGCCGACGCCCGCGTGACGGTGGTGTGGAACGGCCGGAAGGTCCACGACGACGTCGCGATCGACGGACCGACCGGCGCGGGTGCGCCGGAGCTCCCGTCGGCAGGAGCGATCCGCCTCCAGGGCCACGGGAGCAAGGTGCGCTTCCGCGACATCCGCATCGAACCGCTGAGCTGAGGCCCGGGACCCTCTGCCGGTGCGGGGCACCCATGAGACCTGGGCGCCCCGCACCGTTCGACGCGGGCGAGACCGCGCGGACGTCACGGGCCTCCGTGGGGACGCGGCGCGCGGGCGCCGGACGCGGCCGCCGTTGTGTCGTGCCGGCGTGGCCGGAACCGCACGCACCAGGCCCGGTGCGAGGCACCACCGTGCGGCGGCCGGTGGTCACCAGCAGGGGCTGCCGTCGTCCTCGCGCCAGGTCACCTTCGTGACGGACATGGGCACGGTGAAGTAACTGCCCTGGCCCCTGCTGACACACGCCGTGCGCGCGGTCCCCTGTCCCTCGTCCTGGGCGACGACGTACGTCATCGTGACGTCCCGGGACGTGTTGTTGTAGAAGATGTGGCCGCGAGCGCTGCCGGACCATTCGCCCTGGGTCGCCAGCGACGGAGGCATATCGGTGTCTCCGTACCAGAATTCGGGCCAGACGCAGAACGTGTTTTGCGGGCAGTTGCCGGAAGCCCATGCCGAAGCGGTGGGCGCCGAGGCCATAACTCCGAGGAAGGCCGCGGGCAGTGCTGCGAGGGCGATGGTCCTCAAGCGCATGGGGGTATCCCTTCCGGAGACGTCTCGTTCACGCTAACCGTAATGATGTTGAAAGATCAAGTGTCAGGTTCGCGACATCCCCGAGGTCGGGAGGTCCGGGGGTCGGTGTCGGGTGATCGCGCCGATTCTCATACCGGTATAGTTTGACCGGTATAGTTGTTGGTTCACGTGAGGAAAGTGGCACATGATCGAGATCCTGAACCCCGCCCTGCTGGCCCGTGCGAAAGACACAGGTGCCCTGGTCGCGGACATCCTGCAGTCACTGAAGGAGCGGAGCACGATCGGGACGAACCTTCTGGACATCGACCGGTGGACCAAGGCCATGATCGCCGAGGCGGGAGCGCTGTCCTGCTACGTCGACTACGCGCCGTCCTTCGGGCGCGGTCCGTTCGGCCACTACATCTGCACGGCCGTCAACGACGCCGTGCTCCACGGGCGGCCTCACGACTACACGCTCGCCGACGGCGATCTGCTCACTCTCGACCTTGCGGTCTCCAAGCGCGGGGTGGCCGCGGACGCCGCCATCAGCTTCGTCGTGGGCGATGCGCGGCCGACGGAAAGCGTCGCCATGATCGAGACGACCGAGCGCGCACTGGCTGCGGGGATCGCCGCCGCCGGACCCGGAGCTCGTATCGGCGACATCTCCCACGCCATCGGCACGGTCCTCGGCCAGGCCGGCTACGAGATCAACACCGAATTCGGAGGCCATGGCATCGGGTCGACGATGCACCAGGACCCGCACGTCGCGAACACCGGGCGGCCCGGCCGCGGATACAAACTGCGCCCCGGGCTCCTGCTGGCGCTGGAGCCGTGGATCATGGCGGACACCGCCGAACTCGTCACCGACGCCGACGGATGGACCCTCCGAAGCGCGACGGGCTGCCGGACGGCACACAGCGAGCACACGATCGCCATCACCGAGGACGGAGCCGACATCCTCACCCTGCCGAAGTCGTCGCGGTCGTAAGGGAGCCGGTTGGTCATGGTCGGGCCGGCGGTCGTCGTGCACGGCAACCCGTCGCCGTGCTCGGCCGACGAGGACGCGTCGGCGGCCGTCGCCCGGTTCCGGTGCGTCGTGACCTGCCGGGCCCGGACGCACCGGAAGCGGCGCTCACCGCGCGTGGAGGGCTGCCTCTCGTAACGCGTGGCCGTAGCGCGTGACCCTGACGGCGATGCCGTTCGCCACTGTCATCACGTATCGGGCGAGCAGGTCGGGGTCCGTGGCCGAAGGCAGGTCCCACTCGTCGACGGCCCGCTGGAACCGGTGGCGGAGGCGGCTGCGGCCGTCCTCGCGCCAGGCGGTCAGGGCGTCCTGGGCGGGTCGCTCCGGGCGCGATCGCCCCCCTGAGTCGACATCGCCATAGGCGAGGAGCACGCGGTCACCGTCAAGGCGGAACTGGCGGCGGGAGTGCCGATCGGCCACAGGGGGCGCCCGGAGGAGGTCGCCGCCGCCGCGGCCTCCCTCGCCTCCGCGGACAGCAGCTTCGTGCTCGGCACCACCCTGCACGTCAACGGCGGCGAGAACCGGTCCTGACCCCGTGACAGGTCGTCCGGCCGTCACGAGCACCGCGCAGCACGCCCGGGCCGGACACCGAACACTCGCGGTCGAACCAGGTGCGAGGCGGGGCGGCTTCGGGGAGGGGTGTGGTGAGTGAGAGGGGTGTGTCAGAGTCTGTGCATGCTTGAGATCGTGGTGAAGACCGAGAACGGGGAGCGGCACGTCCGTGTGTCCGCCGAGGAGCTGGCCGGGTTGGTCCGGCGCATCGGTGGCGACGGCGACCGGTTTCTGGTGGTCCAGCGGATACCCGACCTGCCTGACGTCTTCGCCCAGGTCTGGCACGAGGCCGGTGCGGACTACACGCTGGAGCGCCGGGACGGTGCCGTCGACCGGCACTTCCGGACGACGGCCGACGGGCCCGAACCCGTGATCGCGGCGATGACCGGCTGGGCCCGCCAGGGGGTTCGTCGGGACCAAGGCCTGACCTGGTCGCCGCTCGACATGGGCCCCGCCCGCGAAGTGCCGCCGCTCGAACTCGACGACGACCAGCGCGTGGAGTTGGAGAGGCACGTCCGCGAGGTGCTGGTCGGCGGCTACGCCTCCCGCGCCGAACTGGCGGAGCTCGCGGAGGAGTTCCTGGTCACCCGGGACCGCCGGCCCGTCTTGCGCGAGCAAGCGGAGGCGCTGGCCGACCGGTTGTGGCTGGAGCGGGTCGCGGAGCAGGCCGCATGGCAGGGCGAGACCGACCCTGAGCGGCTCTCCCGCGCGTTCACCGCCCTGCGGGAGGCCGGCATCACGGCCCGCGAGAACTTCACCTGCTGCCGCACCTGTGGTCAGTCCGAGATCGGCGGCGAACGCGAGCCCGGCGCCCGTGGCTTCGTCTACTTCCACACCCAGTGCACGGACTCCGCCGCAGCCGGCCACGGACTGATGCTCCTCTACGGCGGTTTCGACGGCTCGTCCGAGACCACGGCGGCCATCGGCCACGAGGTCGTGGCCGCCCTCGAAGCAGCCGGACTCCGCACCGAGTGGGACCGTGACCCCGACCGGGCCGTCACCGTCACCCCATTGGACTGGCGGCGCCGCCTGGTCGGCTGAGGGCTCTCCCGTGATACCCGGCGGGCGACAGGTGCCTGACAGCATCCGGCTGCGCTACCGGCGGGAGGCCGTCGACGGCTTCCTGGCAGGGCCGGCACAGGGCGGGCCCTGTGGGCGTGATCGTCAGAAGTCGCCGAAGAAGCGATTACCCCCTGATCACTGAACATGCCGGGGCAGTCGGATTTGCCCGTCGTGGTCGCCGGTGCCGGTGAGAGCAGAACGCGCTCACACACACGACGATCCGGGCCCGACAGGGGACACCACGCTCGCGCGGCGGACGGAGTCTCGCCACGGCCGAGGTCAGTGACCGCTCAGGCACGCACGGGCCGAAGCGCGGAACGCGGCCACCAGCCGGCCATGGTCCCCGGCCCGGGTCGCCACGACGACGTGGCCCGGTTCGACGCCGTGCAGCGGGACGGTGGTGAGGTCGCGTCGTGTGCCGCCGGTGTGCAGCGCGGCCGGAATGATGGCCACGGCCTCTCCGGCGGCAATGCGTTCGATCTTGTCCTCGATGGTCGTGACCGGGGGCCCGCCTGGTGCGGGGCGGCCTCCCGGCCGCGGATCGATGCGCCAGTGAGCGTCCCACTCCGGATCCGGGAAACGGGGGATCGGCTCCTCCTCGATGTCGTCGAGCGTCACCGACTCCCTTCCCGCCAGCCGGTGCCGGGCGGGTACGAGCAGCAACTTCGGCTCGTCGTACAGGACCGTCACGTCCAGGCCGTCGGTCCGCAGCGGCAGCCGGGTGACCGCCGCGTCGACCCGTCGGTCGAGCAGGGCCTCGCGCGGCTCGTTCCACTCCAGGTGCAGTGTGCGTACGTCGGCGTCAGGATGTCTGTGCCGCACGTCCCGTACCGCCGGGGTGACGATCAGCCCCGCGGTGTAGCCGACGGTGATCCGGGTGGGCTCCGCGGCGGCCCTGGCGGCGGCCGCGGCCCGCTCGGCCGAGCGCAACAGGCCGCGTGCGTGGGGAAGGAAGGACTCTCCGGCCTCGGTGAGCCGCGTGCCCTGCCGCGTACGGTCGAGAAGCCGCGCACCCACCTGCGTCTCGAGCTGTCTGATCTGCCGGCTCAGCGACGGTTGCGCGATGTGCAGTTCGGCTGCGGCCCGGCCGTAATGCAGGTGCGACGCGACGGCGGTGAAGTAGCGCACCAGCCGGAGGTCGAGATCCGTCATGCCTGAAGTGTATGACGTGTTCCGGAACAGGTCTTTGATCACCGAGGGGACGCGTCCCTAGCGTGAGATCCATGCCAACCAACAACGAGATCGTGGTCCGGCGCTTCTACGAGGCCCTCTCCACCGGTGACACCGCGCTGGTCGACGAGGCACTCGCCGCCGACTGGGAAGCCGTGCCGCCCTTGCGTACCGGGTGCGGCCCCGAGGGGTGGAAGGCGAGCATCGCGCACCTTCGCGGCGTCTTCAGCGACCTGACCGTCGAGTTCGAAGCCGTCGTCGCGAACGGGGACATGGTCGCGGTGCGTGCGGTCAACCGCGCGAAGCACACGGGGGAGTTGCTCGGCGTCGAGGGAACCGGCCGCGAGGTCGAGTTCCGGGCGGCCGACTTCCACCGGGTGGTCGGCGGCCGCATCGTGCGGACCTGGCATCTGGAGGACTACTTCGCGATCGCCACCCAGATCGGACCGGAGTTCACCCGTGGCGCTTGAGGGAAAGACAGCGGTGGTGACCGGGGCAGCCCGTGGCATCGGGTACGCGTACTGCGAGCGGCTCGCCGCGGACGGCGCCAACGTGGTCGCCGTCGACATCGACGACCCGGCGAACGCCGTGACACAGCTGACGGGCAGCGGCGACGGACTGGGGCTGGTGTGCGACATCAGCGAGCCGTCACAGGTCGACGCCGTGGTCGGCACGGTCCTCGACCGGTACGGGCACTGCGACATCCTCGTCAACAACGCCGGGGTCTTTCCCTTCACCGACCTCGACCACGTGACGATCGAACTGTGGCGAAGGGTGCAGGCGGTCAACGTCGAGGCGATCCTGCTCTTCACCCAGGCGTTCGCGCCGGGGATGCGGGCCGTCGGGTGGGGGCGCGTCGTCAACACGGGTTCGGGCATCACCACGACGCAGAACCGCGACCTGGCGTACATGACCAGCAAGGGCACCGTGCACGCGCTGACCCGGGCGCTCGCCAACGAACTCGGCGACAGCGGCATCACGGTCAACGCGATCGCCCCGGGCCTGGTGGCGACGCAGGGCTTCCTGGGCCGCGTCAGGACGAACGGCCCGACCGCCGACGAGGTGGTCGCCCGCATGACGGCCATGCAGACCATCAAACGCCGGTCGGTCCCGGCTGATCTCGGCAGCGCCCTCGGCTTCCTGGTCTCGGACGACGCCGGCTTCGTCACCGGCCAGATCCTGCACGTCGACGGCGGCGTGACCCGCACGGGCGCCCGACCGTGCCCGACGCGCCCCGCTGCGCCGCCGCAAGGCACCGGACCGCTACCCGCCCGCGCGACCGAGTCGACGTACTCGATCAGCGCGGGAGGCGCGGGGAGGCAGGGTCGTGGCGGGGGAGGGGCCCTCGCTCAGGCCGCGCGCCGGCCGGTGTGCAGTGGGGTGCCGACGGCGAGGTCCTCCGGGTCCAGCGCCAGCGACAGGGCGGCGGTGGCGCCGACGTCCGCCAGGCTGTGCGCGTCCGGGAGGAGTTCCACCCCGTGGGCGTCCGGCCGGTGGATCAGCACCGGTACGTACTCACGGGTGTGGAGCGCGTGGCCGATCGTGGGGTCGTTCCCGTGGTCCCCGGTGACGATCAGCCGGTCGCCGGGGGCTGCGAGCAGCGCCACCAGCCCGGCCAGGCCCGCGTCCACCTGTTCCAGCAGGTGTCCGTACCGCTCCGGATCCTGCTGGTGCCCCGCCAGGTCCGTCTCCTGGACGTTCGCGACCACGAGGGCATCGCCCTCGGCGCGTACCGCCTCCAGGGTGTGCGACAGGACGTCGACGGTGGCGACGGCCGGATGACGTGTCGCCCCCGCGCACTCCAGGATGTCGGCGGCCTTGCCGACCAGGGTCACCGGGATGCCCGCCCGGGCTGCCAGCTCGGGAAGCTGGCGGGTGTGGTCGAGCGCGGCCCCGAGGTGCTGCACCTGGAGGCCGCCGTTGCGGTAGAAGCCGCTGGCGGGCGTGTCCAGCCCGATCGTCCGCCCGTCGCCGGGGCGGACGAAGCCGCTCAGCGGGCCGTCCGCGTGTCCGCCGACGGCGATGACCCGCGCGACCGGAGCGACGGCGCGCACGGTACGGGCGATGGCGAGGATTCCGCCGGGTCCCTCGAAGGGGAGGTCGTCGACGCGGCCGGAGGCGTTCCAGTTGATTCCGGGATCGGCCTCCAGATTGTCGTGGACCAGGACCGCCCCGTCGACGACGAGCAGCGGCTGCCCGTCCAGCGGTTCGACCCGGTGGCCGGCGGTCGTGAGCGCGTCGGACACCTCGTCGAGGTGATCGGCGAGCCTGGCCACCGTCACCCGGCTGAAGTCGGCGCCCATCATGGTCTGGTGGCCCGCGAAGGTGTCCGCGCCCGGGTAGCCGAGCGCGGCCCTGCCCGCGGCCACGGGCAGATGGGTGCGGCGTGCCAGGTCCGGGTGCGGGTGCACCAGCCCGAGCCCCAGCGCCCCGAGCACCGGCAGGCGCAGCGGCCGTCCGAATGCGGTGCGGCAGTGGTCGAGTACGTGCCCGCAGGTGTCGGCGGCGATGTCGCCGGGGCGCAGGACGCCCGCGTCGGGCATGGCACCGACGCCGAATCCGTCGATGACGACGATGACGGTCTTGGCCATGAGGTGCTCCTTACAGGGCTCGGCCATGGGCGTCGTACAGCCCGTTCAGCCGGGGGCTGCCGGAGGCCAGTCCGGAGACGACGGCGACGGTCGAGCGGGTGACGAAGATCTGGGTACGGAAGGCGAGCAGCGCGGTGTCCCCGACGCGGACGTCCGCCGCACGGGTGGGCGCGTCGAGCAGCCGGTAGTAGTCGATGTTCTCGGCGGGCGCGCTCTGCACGCCCAGCCGGATGCCGGTGCGCGGCAGGAGGGCGCTGCGGATGTGGGAGCGGTTGTAGAAGCCGCCGCCGTATATCGCCGGGCGGCCGTCGTCGAGGGTGTGGGCGACTTCGCTGACGTACACGTACGCGGGCTTCTCCGGTTGGGCGGGGTCGAGGGCGTGCAGCGGGGTCGTGCCGGTGAGGGCGTGGCCCGGTTCGCCGTGGGTGGCCCCCAGTTCGGCCAGCAGCGGGAGTGAGGCCATCGAGGTGGCGCTGGGGGCGCTGAGCTTGAGGCCGTGGTGCCCGCGCGCCGCCAGGAGTTCGCGGGCCTCGATCGCCAGGCCGAGGTTGGGGGTGGCGGCCGGCATGCCCGTCGTCGGATCGCACAGGACGCACGGGAAGGCGGTGACGCCCGCGATCCGGATGCCGTCCAGTGCCTCGGCGTCCTTGGCGAAGGCGTCCAGGCGGTCGAGCGGGACGCCACCCTCCTGGCCGGGGTAGACGGTGCCGGCGGCACCTTCGAGCCGGATCAAGATGTCCTGGACGAAGCCCAGTTCGCGTGCCGCCTCGGAAACGGCGCGGGCGTTGGCCAGGTCGAAGACCGTGACGGTCTCCGGACGCCAGGCCAGCATCTCGGGCAGCGCACGCCGGGGAATCTGGACGAGGTGGCCGAGGTTGCCGGGCTGCGCTCCCGCGGCGTGCAGGGTGCGGGCCTCTGCCGGGTCGATGGCGGCCGAGCGGGGGATGTGCCGGGCGACGGCCCGGATCAGTTCGGGGTTGCGGCCGACCTGCTTGACGACGAACCAGAGGCCGAGGCCGAGACGTTCGGCCTCCGCCGCCAGCAGTGCGGCGTTGGCCTCGACGGCGTCCAGGTCCACGACATAGGTGTCGGGCGGGATCTCGCCGTTCCGGTGGAGCGCGGCCGCCGCGTCGACGAGCCCGGGGTTGCGGGTGAGCACGGTGTCGAGAAACACGGTCAGTCGTCCTCCGGGGCGTCCAGGGCGGCGAGCGAACGGCGCAGGATGTCGATGACGAGATCCGCACCCGCCCTCATCGGGTTGATGCGTACGGTCCAGTCGGCGAGTTCGGGTGAGTCGTCGAGAGCCGAGCTGGACATCCGGTAGAAGAGCGGGGCGATCTCGTAGCGCGAGTTGGAGCCGACGGGGTAGGGCGCGGCTCCGAAGCGGGCGGCGACGGAGGGCAGCTTCGCGGCGACCGGCCGGTCGAGGCGCACGAGCAGGCAGCGGTCCTGGGCGTTGGCGAGACGTACCTCGGCGACGCCCTGGACCTCACCGGCTGTCAGCCGTTCCGCGACCTCGGCGCCCACCCGCGACTGCACGGCCCACATGACGGGAACGTGGGTGAGGGCGCGCAGGGCGTCGAGTGCCTGGTGGCCCTGGACCTGCCCGCCGCCGGAGTAGTTGTCGCGGCGGACGTGCGCGACCAGGTCGCGGGCGCCGACCACGAGGCCGACACCCTCGGGCCCGTGCAGCTTGAAGAGGGAGAAGCAGGAGGCGTCGGCTCCCAGCTCCACACCGGCGGCGGGGGTGCGCATGACGGCGTAGTTGTCGTCGACGATCGTGCGGACCCCGGCTGCTCGGCAGGCGGCGATCACCTCGGCCGGATCGTAGGAGTCGGCGAGCCGTTGGCGCGTGTGCTGGATGTAGGCCCACCGGAACCCTCCGGACGCGAGGGCCTCGCCCAGCGCCTGGGCGTCGTTGAGGTCCACCTCGACGGTCCGCACACCGATGCCCCTCAGCGTGACCGCCGTCGTGCGGTAGACCGGGGCGCGGTGGATCAGCAGCGGATCGCCCGCACGGACGGCCGCGTTGAGCGCGGCCCGGATCGCGCCGGTGCCGGCGCCCTGGACGAAGGCCGCGTCCTGGGCACCGAAGAAGTCCGCGAGTACGGCTTCGACGAGGGCGGTGGTCCTGGGCCGGCCGAGGCCCGGGACGACTCCGGCGTCGGAGGAGAAGAGCTGGTGCCCCTCGAAGTGTGCCGCGGTCGCCTCCAGCAGTCGGAACTGCGTGGCGACGGCGGCGTCCAGTCCGACGGTCGGCAGTGGAGAGGTGGGGGGAAGTACGGGAAGTTCGGGGCTCATGTCAGTTCTCCTCCACGCTCGCGCCGGTCAGGAAGCGCAGTGGGTTGCGGCGGGTCAGCAGGTCGATCAGATCGTCGTCGGCGCCCGCTGCCCGGAGCTCGGGCAGGAAGCCTCGGAAGAGGTGCCCGTAACCCTGGCCGCCTTCGTCCCGGAGGTAGCCGTGGCGCGAGATGTCGCAGCTGAGCAGTGCCCGGTCGGCGTGCCCGGCCTCCACCAGAGCGAGAAGCAGCCGCAGCCGGGTCCGGTCGCTCTGGTAGGACGACTTGCCCACCGTGTCGAACGCGACGTACGCCCCGCTGGCCGCGAGCTCCCGGTGGACACCCGGGTCGTCGAGCAGATCCTGGTGGCCGATGCTGACGCGGTGGGCGGGCAGCCCCTCGCCGGTGAGCAGTTCCAGCTGGGCGAGCCCGCCCCTGCCCAGCTGCGCGTGGGTGGCGAGGGAGAGACCGGTGGCCCGCGCGGCCCGTGCGCCGGCCCGCAGCACCTTGGCCTCGGGAGCGGTCGGGACGTCCCCGTGGCTGCCGATCTCGCCGAGGACGCCGGGCCGGATCCCGGTCCCGCCGATCCCGTCCTCGATCTCGCCGACGAGGACCGCGGTGAGCTGTTCCACGTCGGCGTCGTCGATCTCCGGCGTGTGGAACGGCTCGTAGTACCAGCCGGTCGCCGCGACCACCGCCACCTGCGCGTCCCGCGCGATCGAGGCCAGGGCACGGACGTCGCGTCCCATGCCCCGGCAGGTCAGCTCGACGACCAGACCGAGCCCGAACTCCTCCCGCAACGCGCTCAGCTCGGCGGTCACCGCCGCCGCGTGGAGCCGCGGGTCGAGGACGGCCGCGCCGTCGCCCTGTTGGTCCAGGTCGAGGACGAGGTGCTCATGGGCGAGGGCGGGGCCACGCACGGAGGCGGTCGGGAGATCGCCGCTCACGGTACGCAGAGTGCGCCGGGCCGGTTGCTTCATCGTGGGGTTTCCTTCTTCGTGTACGGGCCCTGTCCGGTTCGAGGGCGGATCAGCCCTTGATCGGGGTGAACAGGTCGAGCCAGTACAGGAGGTTGAGCAGGATGCCGCCGACGATCACGGCAGCCGGTGCGGCGGCCATCTTGACGACGGGGCGGCCCATCGCCTCGTTCAGCAGGTACAGTCCGCCGACGACGAGGATGCCGAGCCCGCCGCCCATGGCGTTGGCGGCCATCAGCGAACCGAAGAGGATCGCGAGCTGGAGGGTGTCGCCGATGGCGCTGCGCAGGTGTTCGGAGGAGTCCCGGACGCTGGGCAGCTTGCCGAGGACCCTGCCGATCCAGGAGAGGGCCAGCACCTCGACGGCGAACACGAGCGCACCGACGACGGCCGCCAGGAACGGGTTCGGCATCAGGTAGCCGATCGGGTACACCAGCGTGAAGCCGGCGATGCCGTACGCGCCGGAGGCGAGCGCGGTGGTCGCGATCAGCGGGATGAAGCCGAAGACCCGGTAGAAGTCGACCTGGGCGGCCTCGGAGTACTGCCCCTTCGCGATCAGGAAGCTGGTCGCCTCACCGCCGCCGAATATGTGCATCTGGGCGAGCACACAGACTCCGGCCCCGAGCACCATGAACAGCGGCAGGTACCGGCGCAGCCGTGCCGCGCTGGCGCTGAACAGCGACGCCATCGGATCGTCCTCCAGGACGACCTCCTCGACGTTCGCGGCCCGGTCGGCCCGGCGCTGCCGGACGTCCTTGGAGACGGCCAGCCCGATGAGCATGAGCACACCGGCGGCCATGGCCAGCGCTCCGGCGAACATGTTCGGCCAGAGCTTCATGGTCATGACGACGAGGGCCAGTTCGAGGACCCCCGCGACACCGCCCCACCTGCGGCCGAACTGCTTGGTGATGGCGAGCACCGGGAACAGCGAGAAGAGGAACAGGATCGGCGTCGACATCTGCTGCATCGCGGTGAGGAAGTCGACCGGCAGGTCATGGGCGACGTTGTTCGCGCCGTTCAGACCGAAGACGACCACCGCGCCCCAGGCGCCGCCCAGGATCGGGGCCAGCCACTTCTTCGGCGCCAGAATCCCGAGGATGTCCGTGGGCAGGAAGACCAGCCACGGGTTCAGGACGCCGGTGGACAGCGCCATCGGGGCACCGAGTCCGAAGATGAACCCGGCGGAGAGACCGAAGGAGACCGCCGTGGTCGCGCTGCGGGTGGTACGCCCCTGGATGAAGTCCAGCATGAAGGGACGTACCCCGTCGTTGAAGACGGCCAGGGCCATGTGCGAGATGTAGGCCGTCAGCGCACAGAGGGCTATCACGGTGAGTTGCTGGGCCAGCGTGAAGTCGAGGCCGGCGCCGGCGGCGAGTGTGGTACTCACGAGTCACTCCTTGGTGCCCGGGATGATGGGAACAGGCTGGGATCAGCCGCGGGCGGCGATGGCGCGTGCCATGAGGGGCGCGATGACGTCGATCTGGTCCATCGAGAAACCGAAGACCTTCTTGCCGTCGGCGAGCAGTTCGGTGATCTTCTCCTCGGTCGGGACGCTCCGCCCGAAGGTATGGCAGGCGGCGCTGCCCATGAGGCCGACGAGCACACCCAGCGAGGCGCCGGCGCCCGTGTGGCAGGTGCCCAGGTAGTAGTCGGCCTGGCCGGCCCGCAGCTTCATCGCCGCGTCCATGTCGCTGGAGGCGACGACGTCCAGCGAGTCGATGCCGAGCTTGCCGATGGCCTCGGTGACCTCGGCCTTGCCCACTCCACCGGTGAGGATCTTCGTCATGGCTGTTCTTCTCTCTGTGTCGGTTCGTCGGTTCGTGTACGGGCCGGAGCGGTGTTCCCCGCCTGCCGCGACCGGTCAGGACAGGGGTGCGGCAGGGGGCTGCTGAGCCAGTACGGCCAGGTGCATGCCGAGGAAGTTGACCTCGGACTCGGGCAGCGAGGCCCCCAGTTCCCGTTCGGCACGGGCCGAGACGGCACGGGCGCGGGCCACGGCGTCGGGGTGTCCGGCCAGCTCGGCGGCGACCTGGTCGTCGGTGAGGAACTGCTCGATCGGTTCACCGTCCAGGATCCTGCCGAGGGCCATCATCAGATGACTGGTCAGCATCCCCGCCGTCGCCTCGGTGACCGTGCGGCCCTCGGCCTCCAGAGAGGTCAGCTCGGTGGTGACGAAATCCGCCACCTCGGGCCGGACCTGACCGCCTTCGCGAAAGAGCTGGATCCGCTGTGCGAGCTGGTCGTCCATGGTGATCCTCCTAAAATCAACAGTAACCAGGATTTTGTATTTTGAGGGCGAGCGACTCTCGGGAGTTGTGAGACCCCGGTCACTGAACCCGCTGGTCAGTACGCACCCGGGCCGCTCGGACCCGGTCGGTCAGTACGAGGGGACGCGCTCGCCGCGGAGCACCTCACTCTGCAGTCGGGTCACCAGGGAGAGATCCAGCGAGTCACGGACCGCGGCGAGCGCGTTGGCCCCCTCGGACCGGCCGATCACCGCGGCGCTGGAGTTGCGCAGGGCCAGCTCCCGGGTGACCTCGTCCCCGAGCGGAAGTACATCGACCCCGATCCCGAGCCGGTCCTGCGCCTCGTCCAGGTTCCAGACGGTCGCGTCGACCTCGTTGCGGGCGAACAGGTCGCCCAGCTGCATGTACGACGCCTCCCGCCACTCCACGTCCTCGCGGTCGGCGAAGACCCGCTCCACGAGCATCCGCAGATCCTCCGACGCGTGGTCGACGGCCACCCGCAGTCCTGGCGTGTCCAGGTCGACGCCGTGCCGGACCAGCATGCCGTGCGCGCCCACATATGTGGCAGGACCCAGGTCGGCCACCAGCTCCACCGGATGCTCGGCGATCAACTGGTCGGCGGCGAAGCGCGACAGGACGACCAGGTCGACCTTGCCCTCCAGCAGCGCGGCGGTCCGGGCTCCGGCGCCTCGCATGAACGTGATCGCGAACGGCGCACCCGCGTCCTCGAACGCGCTGCGCAGCCCGGTCGCCAGGCCCTCGTACCGCCGCGAGTAGGGGAGCGGCATCGCCGCGAGCAGGGTTCCCAGACCGGACAGCCGCCACAGGACGGCGCGGTCCGAGTGGACGAGGAACGTGCCGAGATGACCGCGTGCGGTCGTGGAGATCGCCCCGGACTCCTCCAGCAGGCGGAGAGCGGCCTGGACCGTTCCGTTTCCGCAACCCAGCTCCTCCGCGAAGTCACGTACACGGGGCAGGCGGGTGTCCGGCTCGTGGTGCAGGAGCAGGACGGCCAGCTGCCGCGCGGCGAGGCCGTTGCGTGTGAGGAAGCGGTCGTCGAAATCGTTCACGACAGGACAGTAACCAGGATTTTGTATACTGACAAGGGTCAAGACGGCCCCATCTCGCGCAAGGGGAAGCACAGGCGCACCCCTCCGCCCGAACACTTGCGACAGGGCGGTCGGCCGTTACGGGGTGATGTTCTTCGCCGGCCCCGCAGCGGCGTTCGGCCGACGTCGGTCGCGCGTTGCGTCCCGGGGGGCCTGACGTTCCTCTGCCCGGCCCCTGCCGGGCTCGACGGCTGTGGCGAGGCGATGGCACCCCTGCGGGGCGTGCTCGCCACGGCCCGGTCCGTAGGTGCCACCCTCACCCAGGTGCGGGCGTACGCGCCCGACCAGGGCCTTCGGCGGAACTCAACGGCCTGACGAACTGTCACCCCCTTCGGACGGTGGGCTCGTAGCGGTGGAGGAAGGGGGCGACGGGGTGTCGTCGTGGTCGTGTGGGGAGTCGGGCGAGCCGCCCATCATGCGCAGCATGTCTTTGCCGCCCGTGCGCAGGAACCGGGCGACCAGGGCTGCTGCCGGCAGGAGAAGGACGATGTTGAGCCAGGTGGTGTAGTCCCAGCTCACCCCGCTGTCCGGGACGGTGGCGTGGGCGCGGTCGGGCACGAGGCCGATACCGCCGAAGACGAACTCGACGACGTATCCGGCGAGGACCATGGCGGTGTAGAAGGTGCCGAGCAGGAAGAGGGCCATCCGCGTGCCGTAGTACTTCCGGTAGATGTTCAGAATGGGAAGGATCAGCAGGTCGGCGAAGAGGAACGCCACGACGCCACCGAAGCTGATTCCGCCCTTCCACAGCACCACGGCGAGCGGCACGTTTCCCACCGAGCACACGAACGAGGCGATCGCCACCACCGGGCCGATCAGCGGGCCCCACAGCTTGGACAGGAGCGGGTGGCCGTCGAAGAAGAAGGAGCGCCAGAAGGAGTCGGGCACCCAGGCGGCGATCGCGCCGGCGACCAACAGGCCGACGGCCAGGTCGCGCAGGATCGCCGCCCATTCCATGACGAAGACATGGGACACCGAGGTGAAGCCGGCACGGGAGAACAGGCGCCGGGCGAAGGAGCCCTCGCCCTGGACGGACATGTCCATCGCGGCGTGGCCCTCCATGGAGCCGGCCACCCCGCGTTCGGCCTGCTCGCGGGCTCCACGCAGCAGCCGGTCACGCAGGAAGAAGCGGAACAGCACCGCCAGGACGACGATCATGACGGTGCCGCCGGCGAACTCGGCGGCGGTGAACTGCCAGCCCATGAGCAGGGCGAGAATCACGCCGAGCTCGACGACGAGGTTGGTGGAGGCCATCTCGAAAGCCATCGCCGCGGTGAAGTTCGCGCCTTTGCGGAACAGCGAGCGGGCCAGCGCGACCGCGGCGTAGGAACAGGACGAGGAGGCGACACCCAGCCCGGCTGCGGTGACCAGGGTGCGGGGGCGGTCGTCGCCCAGCAGGGAGACGACGGTGGACTTGCGGACCACGGCCTGCACCACGGCGGAAAGGGTGAAGCCCAGAATCAGGGCCCAGGCGATCTCCCACGCCATGGAGCCGGTGATCGACAGGGCATGCCAGATGGCGTGCATACGCGTCCTCCTGTGGCCCCGGACGGCCCCGATGCGACGCCCGGATCGTGTACCCCAAGGGGTAACTTCGCCGGACGCCGCGGAGGCGCGCGCCTCGCCGTCGTCATCCGCTTGCCGCGACCCCCGGCCGACGCCCGGACGGGGCTCCGGCCCGCCCCACGCCGTCGTCCAGCCGCTCACGCAGGCACGCCAGCACGACGCCCACCGGGGCCAGCACCAAAGGCAGCAGCACGAGCGCCACCGCGACCGGAGTGATGATGACGAGCACACCCGTCACCCATACGTTGTCGTCGGTGGTGGCCAGCATCAGCAGTCCGGCCCAGTGCGCCACATACGTACCGAGCCACTTCAGCACGATGAAGACGATGGTGATCGCGGCCGAGCACAGCAGGAAGACGCCGGTGGTGCGCAGCCGGGCCGTCCGGGTCAGCGTCCATGAACGGCGGATCGCGGCCGTCGCCGAGGAGTCGTCCGCCACCCGTACGGCGGTGGCCAGTGACAGACGGGAGAGAAGGACGAGCCCGAACGCCCAGATCACGGCGGGCAGGATCCGGCCCACCAGGATGAACTGCAGGGTCGCGGGCTCGTGGTACGTGGGCCAGACGACCCCGGGCACCATCTCCCTGTCGACGGCGGCCAGGACGAGCAGGCCCGCAGCCCCCGGGACGAGCGCGGACCCCAGGGTGAGCACCTGGATGCGGAGGGCGGCACCGAAGTGCGGACGGGAGCGGCGCCACAGGGTGCGGAGCGTGAGCGTGGGGGAGGCCGTGTCCGTGCGTTCCCGCGCGTGCCGGACGGTCACGGCCTGGGCGGTGAGCAGCCAGGCGACCGACACGATCGCGACGAGGAACAGCAGTGCGTACACCCACATCGCGACCCGCACGAGGCCGTCCCACTGGTCGATGTACGCGGCGTAGGACTCCTCGTAGTCGATGGAGCTCTCGGCGGACCTTCTGGCCTGCAGGAAGAGGCCCCACGCGGCGGCGAACCCGCCTGCCACCGCTCCGCCCCCGACGAGCAGCGCCGTCGCGCCGACCAGGAAGGCGGAACCGAACACCGGGCGCCGGTCGCGGCCGGTGATGCGCAGTCCTTCGGCCACGGCGGAGGCGTCGGCGCGAGGATCGTGCGAGCTGGTCACGGAACTGTTGGTCATCGTGGGGCACACTCCCGCTCCCCGGCCGCGTGGGCGGCGGGCCGCACCCCGCGGTGGCCGTGCCCGCCGTACCGACCGCACGGACGACGGGTCCCGTGCGGCTGCTCGTTGCGGGCGACCGGTACCGCCACGCCTCCGTCGAGCGGGACGGCGACGGCCCGTGGCTCGGTCGCAGGGGCAGTGCCATCAGAGTGATCGTTCATGACGTTCTGGACGCCCACATCTCTCTGTTCGGTTCCGTTTCCTGACCGGACCGGGGATGTGAGCTGTCCGTTCGCGCGCGGCATCGACCGTCCGGAAGGGACTGCCCGGCTCTCGGTGACGGGGCGGAGGACGAAGACGAAGACCCCGAGGGCGTGCACTGCCGTCATCGCCCGCCCCTCCGCCCCGGCGGCCGTGGTCCGCTCGGAAGGCCGGTCGCGGAACGGGTGCCTCAGAGGGCGGCGGTGCCACGCGCCGAGCGGCGGTCCAAGACGGTCTCGACGATCCTCATGAGCCGCTCGCCCACCTGGTCGATGCTTCCGTTCTGGGCGCTTACCTGAGCCCCTTCGAGGACGAAGGTGATTTCCGCGGCTGCCTCGTCCGGCCCGGACAGCCCAGCTCGGACGCACAGGGCGGTGAGCCGGCGCGCCTGGTCGGCCTTGTGGTCCTCGATCAGCCGACGTGCTGGATGGGTGCGGTCGGGCAGTTCCGCGATGGAGTTGATGAACGGGCAGCCCCGGTGGGAGATTTCGGACAGTCCGTCGGCGATGAACCGGGCCAGCCCGAGAATCTGGGCCCTCGGGTCATCGGGATGTGCGGCCTCCAACCGGTCGAACGCGGCGGTGTAGTCGGCCGCGACGATCCGGAGCCATTGTTCGACCAGCGCGTCCTTGGTCGCGAAATGGCGGTACAGCGCCATCTTGGTGGTCTCCGCCCGGTCGGCGATCGCCTGGACACCCACCGCCTTGATTCCCTCGCGTGCGAAGAGTTCCTCGGCCGCGTCGAGGATGCGCTCCCGGGGCGGCAGCTTGGCCACTCTGCTCTGCCTGCTGACTCTGTCCATGGTCGGCGTACGGCCTTTCGTCGGTCCTGACCGGGCGTTGCGTCACCCTGTTCCCATGTTACGGTACCGACCAGTCTCAGGCGATACCCAGCGGTATCACATGCCACTGATCGGTATCGCGAGGCGGCCCATCACTCTTCTTCCGGGAGGACGGAAATGAAGCTCTCCGAGTACGTGGCCTATGACGCTGTCGGCCTGGCCGACCTGGTCGCTCGCGGCGAACTGACACCCGTCGAACTCGCCTCGACCGCCCAGACGGCGTCCGACGCGGTGAATCCGCACATCAACGCCGTCGTGGAGACGTGGCCCGCACAGGACACGCCGGCTCCGGGCAGCACACCACTGGCGGGAGTGCCTTTCCTGATCAAGGACCTTGCCGTCGCGATGGCCGGCAAGAGGGTGGAGCTGGGCAGCAGGCTCGCCGCGGGGAACGTCGCCGGGGCGGACTCGTTTCTCATGGCGCGCCTCCGTCGTGCCGGACTGGTGACGCTCGGACGCACGGCGACCCCGGAATTCGCGTACAGCACCACCACGGAAGGAGTCCTCTACGGCGCCACCCGTAACCCCTGGGACGCCACCCGCAGCCCTGGCGGCTCCAGCGGCGGCTCAGCGGCAGCCGTCGCCGCGGGCATCGTCCCGATCGCGCATGCCACCGACGCCGCCGGATCCATCCGCGTACCCGCCGCCGCCAACGGCTTGTTCGGCCTGAAGCCGACCCGTGGCCGGGTGTCCATGGGCCCCGACGCGGACGAGGTCTTCAACGGGCTGGCCGTCCACGGCGCCCTCAGCCGCTCGGTACGTGACAGCGCCACCCTGCTGGACCTGATACAGGGCCCCGAAACCGGCGACCCCTACTTCGCCCAGCAGCCGGAGCGGCCCTACGCGCGGGAATCCACCCGCTCGCCGGGGAGCCTGAGGATCGGCCTCCTCACACGGCCGTGGGGCGGTCGGGCCGTCGACACCACCGTCACCGACGCCACGCTGCGCTCCGCGCGACTCGCCGAGTCCCTGGGCCACAGAGTGGAGGAGGTCCAACTCGGCCTCGGCGTCGACTGGGAGGAGTTCATCCTGGCCAACGCCCGCATGTGGACCGCCAATCTGGTGACGTCGATCGACGACCTCGCCACGGCCTTCCGGCGTCCCGTCGACCTCACCACCCTCGAACCCGAGATTCTGGCCGGCTATGCCTACGGGCGGCGGGTCAGCGGGCCCGAGTTCGTTCGAGCGCTGGCGACGCGGAACAGCGTCGCGCGAGCGATCGGCCGGTACTTCGCCGATTACGACCTGCTGCTGACTCCGACTCTGCCCGAACTCCCCGTCCGCCTGGGGACGTACGCCGAAGGTTCCGAAGGCGCCGACGGACTCGGCTGGATCGAGCATGTCTTCCACCGCTCACCCTTCACCGTCGCTTTCAACGTCGCGGGCACCCCGGCCATGTCCGTCCCCTTGGAGACCGATCCCGCCACGGGACTCCCCATAGGCATCCAGTTCGCCGCCGGCTACGGGCGCGAGGACATCCTCTTCCGCCTCGCGGGACAGCTCGAACAGGCCGCTCCCTGGGCGCAGCGGAACCCTGTCGTGTGGGCGGGCGACCACGACAAGACCTGACCACGAACGACCACACCTGACCGCGACCGCGCCGACGCGACGGGACTGCGGACACCGGCACCGAGCCTCTACTCGGAGCCGAGGTGGGGAAAGATCATGTGAGAAGTGTGCCCGAAGTGAGGAAAGTATGACCGCTTCAGGCGCTTCTGTCCCATGGCTTTGTCAGAAGTGTCCTTGTTTCGTAACTGCGCTGTTCCTTGATCGTCGCGTCGGTCACGCTGGTAGTCGACCGAGCGACAACCGGGCGGAATGACCAACCGACCGCACCATCACGACCAGCAGAGGGATGCGCGCCATGCTCCGTAGGCACAACCGCAAGACCGTCCTCACCGCCGCCGCCCTGATGGCGACGACCCTGCTTCTCACGGCCTGCCAGGAGGGGGGCGCGGACAGCGGCAGCGAGTCGAAGGGGGCCTCGACGTCGGCTTCGGCCTCGGACTCGGATCCCGGGGGGAAGGCCGGAGACGGTGAGAAGGGCACCGACACCGCCGAGGGGCTGTCGGGCCAGGGGTCCGACAGTAGGACGGCCGGCAAGGGCGTCACCGGCAAACGGAGCGGAACGGTCTCCTACATGGCCCCCGGAAAGTACATGGTCACCGGCAAGGACAACGGCCGGCAGGCGTTCTTCGTCTCCGAGGACACCGAGATCCAGGGCGCGGGCAAGATCTGCGGTGACGCGAACGGCCAGGCCGCCACGCCCTGCACCGAGGAAGAGCTCGAAGCCGCGGCGAAGAAGGGCTTCGGTGCCTCGGTCGAGCTCAAGGACGGCGTCGCCGTCAGCATCGTGGAGGACCACGCGGACAGCGGCACCGGCGGCGACGCCTCCGGCCTCTTCTCCGGGAAGCTCGGATACATGGCCCCCGGCAAGTACACCCTGACGGGTGACGGTCCCGAGCGTGCGTTCTTCACCTCCACCGACACCACCGTCAACGGCGCCGGCTGGATCTGTGGCGAGCGCACCAAGATCACGGACTGCACCGAGGAAGAACTCGAAGCCGCGGCCAAGAAGGGCAGTGTCGCCGTCGTCGTCGAGATCAAGGACGGCGTCGCCGTCACCATCGACGAGGAGCACAACTGATGTGTCCACGGACTGAAAGGCCGGTGCGCTCAGCTCGGAGACCCGCTGGGCGTGCGGGACAGGCGGGCAGCGGTGGGAGATACCCCTAGCGTTGAGGCACCGTTACCGAGATGCGTCCCCGGCGGCGCCGTGGTGGATCCGGGCCGTGGTGGATCCGGACCGTGGTGGCGTCCGCGCCGACCAAGTGGGTCCGGGCCGTCGCGGGGAAGGCCGCCGCGGCAACACACCGGTCAGGCAAGGCCCCCATCGCCGACGCCAGTCCGTCGAGCGGCGCTCCTGGCCGCTCGACGATTTCCTTGCCGAGCGAGCTGTTCGCCGCGTCACGCGTACGAGCCGGTGGGCCGGTGCCACCCGTACGCGCACGAGCAGGTCCTTGGCACGGAACAGGGACGCGAGTGGACCGACGCCGCGGGGCGTGCCGCGACGCCGAACGCGTCGGAAGCCTGACCTCCGGCCGGGCCCCGCCCACACCTGTCAGGCGGCGCTTCCCGCCAAGGGCCGGGCGGTGTCGGGGGCGGGGTCGGTGTCCTCCGCGACCGCGACCTTCGCCGCTACTCCGATTCCGAGCTTCTGGAGGATCTTCTTCTCGATCTCGTTGGCGAGGTCGGGGTTGTCCTTGAGGAAGTTGCGGGCGTTCTCCTTGCCCTGGCCCAGCTGGTCGCCCTCGTACGTGTACCAGGCGCCGGCCTTGCGGACGAAGCCGTGCTCCACGCCCATGTCGATCAGCCCGCCCTCACGGCTGATCCCCTGGCCGTAGAGGATGTCGAACTCGGCCTGCTTGAACGGCGGCGCGACCTTGTTCTTGACGACCTTGACTCGGGTGCGGTTGCCGACCGCGTCGATCCCGTCCTTGAGCGTCTCGATACGCCGGATGTCCAGACGCACCGAGGCGTAGAACTTCAGCGCCCGGCCGCCGGTCGTGGTCTCCGGCGAACCGAACATCACACCGATCTTCTCGCGCAGCTGGTTGATGAAGATCGCTGTCGTCCTCGTCTGGCTGAGCGCGCTGGTGATCTTGCGGAGCGCCTGGCTCATCAGACGGGCCTGCAGACCCATGTGGGAGTCGCCCATCTCGCCCTCGATCTCCGCACGGGGCACCAGGGCCGCGACGGAGTCGATCACGATCAGGTCGATCGCGCCGGAGCGAATCAGGATGTCGACGATCTCCAGCGCCTGTTCACCGTTGTCCGGCTGGGACAGGATGAGGTTGTCGGTGTCGACACCGAGCTTCTTGGCGTATTCGGGGTCCAGGGCGTGCTCGGCGTCGACGAACGCCACCGACCCGCCGGCCTTCTGGGCGTTCGCCACGGCGTGCAGCGTCAGCGTCGTCTTGCCGGACGACTCCGGGCCGTACACCTCCACCACGCGGCCGCGCGGCAGACCGCCGACGCCGAGCGCGACGTCGAGCGCGGTCGATCCCGTGGGGATCACCTCGATCGGCTCGTTCGGCCGCTCACCGAGACGCATCACCGCACCCTTGCCGAACTTCCGCTCGATCTGTGCGAGCGCGGTGTCCAGTGCCTTCTCGTGGTCGGTTCCTGCCATGAGTTTCACCCGGTCCGATTGAGTGGCACGCCGCACGTCGGAGAACGTGAGCGTCTACTGCCGACAACGGACGTGTCGGAGGTCCTGAAAGCGAACATCCGATCGATTTTCGTGTCCCCTGAAAGGTACCAAACCGAGGGAAGCGGGACGGGTGGCGCACCGGACCGCTCCGGACACAGACCGCGCCCCCGCTTCTTCCGCTGGGTCACGGCGTCCTCGAATGTGGCCACTGCCTACGGCAGCGCCTTCCGCCGCGTCCAGGACGGGTTCCCCTCGCAAGCCGTCTCGCGGCTCGGAACGCGGACAGGCGTGTGGATCTTCGTTCCGTGTCGCTGAGTTGTCCCACGGAGGGAGAGTGGCGACGCCACTCGCGGCCACGTGTGGAGGTAACGAACGCGTGGACGGATGCAGGTGTGCCTCGCGCTCGGCAGGAGAGCTGCTCACGTGACGGCCATGAGGCAGTAAGCGCCGGAGGATTGGGTTGATCCGTATGAGTACGATCGTCTCTACACATACCCCCCATGTCGAGAGCTGAGGACCACATGTCCGGACACCTTCCCACTACGAGCGTCACGGCTGACTACGCCCAGCGGGTTTCTGACGACCTGTCCGCCAACCGGAGCGAGCAGGAGCGCGTACGTGCCGAACTGGCACGGTTGCAGGACGAGCTGGTCCGCCTGGAGGAAAGCGAGCAGGTCCTCACGAAGATGCAGGAGGTGCTGGGCGGCACGGCCAAGCGGGTGGCGAAGCAGAGCATGGGCCGCAAGACGGCTGCGGCTCCCGCGCCCCGACGCTCCGGCGGCAAGACAGCGGCAGGCAAGTCGGCTGCCGCCCCAGGGCGCAGGACGCCCAAGAAGGCGGCCTCTCCGAAGAAGGCGGCCTCTCCCAAGAAGCTGGGGGAGCCGACGTGGCTGGAGCTGACCACCTCCTACCTGGCGGGACAGAGCGAACCCAAGTCGGCGGCGGAAGTCGCAGCCTCGCTCACCGAGGCACACCCTGAGCGCGCGGTCCAGGTGACGGTGGTGCGCAACACTCTGGAGCAGGGGGTCGCGCAGGGTCTGCTGGAGCGTTCCAAGCAGGGGCGTTCGGTCTTCTACAGCCTGGCTTCCGCCGCCCCGGTCCCGTCCGCTTCCTGACGAGCCCGTGCACGGTCGGCGGTGAGACGCCGAAGGACCGGTGGGGCCTCGGCGCTCACGGCTGCCAAGCCAGGATCGGGTCTGCGGTCTGCTGCTGGACAGCAAGTCGACGACGGTGTCGTCCACGTGTTCGCGGCGGCCGACGCGACGGGCCGGTGCTCGCCAGTTCCCCCGGCGGGCGATGTCGTGCCTGGCCTGGACGCGGCGTGAGGAGTGGGCCTTGCCTCGGCGCTCGCGCGTCTTCTCCCGCCAGAGTGCGGGTCGTTCTTCTTCTTGAACTTGCGGTGCGGTGGCGTCACGACGGGTCCGGCGGTCCGGGCATCGGTCCGTCGGATCGCTGGAACGCTCGACAAGGCGCTTCCCGAGCTGTTCGCATTCTCGACTATGACCAGCGACGTGCTGCCGCTCGGCAGGGGCCTGTGCCCGGACCGAGAGGTCTGAACTCTTCACCCTGACGCCGGCTCCAGGCACCGACATCAGGGCCTAGGAAAGAGGGCGTGGTACTCCCGAAGTCGGCCCGGACCACCCGTCATCGGGTCTCGCCCCTACGCTCTTGATCATGACAAACGGATTCAGCGAACCATTCCTGCTCGAGGCGGAACGGCACTCCGTCTGGGGCGCTGCTCAGCTCGAGGCGCTGATGGAGTTCCTGCCCGAGGCGCCGTGGAGCGCGGACCTGCCGACGTGTTCGTACCGGCAGGGGGAGGTGCAGCTACGGGTCGGTGTCCTGGGCACGTACGACATGGAGGCGGGTTCCTGGCTGTGGGGCTGGGCGAATCCGGGGCTCGGCGGGAGTGAGGTCGTTGCCTTGTCCGCTGCGGTGGCACGGTACGGGCAGACGCACGGGATTCCTGAGCTCACCGCCGAGGAAATGGATCTGTCCGGGTTCGACGATCCTCGGCGGGCCGCCGAGATGCTGGCTTTCGCGGGGATGGGGGTAGCGAACACCCCTGGATACATCGGTCAGCCCGCCGGTCCCGGCACCCAGGTGTACTTCCTGCCCGACGACCCGAAGGTGCCGAGCGCCCAGCTCGATCCCGTCGCCCTGCCACGCGTGCTCATGACCGGGGCCTCGCTCATCGGGTATGCGCCGCGACAAGCCGTCATGGGGTACTTCGAGCGCCACGGGGTGCCGCAGCGTGTGGAAGGCGACCGGTTGATCGCCGATCTGCCGACCGGGAACGCCGCCGTTGTCTCCTTCGACCGGATAGGGCGGATCGGCGACATCCAGCTGACGGTCAGCGGCTGATCCGGGGGAGTGCCGTCGTCGCGATCACCGGCACCCCTGGCGGCGGGCGCCACCTGCGTCGTGCGCGTCATCCGGATCGAACGTGATGTCTGGCTGCGGGGGCTCGTCGAGCCGGCCGTGGCGCGGTGCTCGGCGTCATCGCCGTAGGGGATCACGGCGCCTCCGTGCAGGGGAACGAGTGGTGCTCATGTGCAACCACCCACCGTTCGGACTGCTTGCGCAGCCCCAGGGTCAGCCGCAGCCGCAGACCGGGACGGGCGGCCAACTCGTCGGGCGTCCCGCAGCGCAGCAGGGCGTACGCGAACGCGACCTCCCCGCCTGCGGTGACCTCCAGCTCCTCGACGTCGAAGTCCGCGCCTTGTGCCTGCCACTCGAAGAACGGCGGCCACAGCTCCCGGTAGGCGGCCAGGCCGCGCACGCCCCTGAACGGTGGCGGCACGTCGAAAACGACGATGTCCTCGGCGTGATCGGCCACCACGGTGCTCAGGTCACCGCGGTGCACCGCCCGCGCCCACTCCTCGACCAGCGTGCGGATCTGTTCGGTGTCGTCCGGCATGGCGATTCCCGGTCCTCCAAACGTTGCCCTTGTCCGTCATAGGGGACGTGGGAGCCGACGGGGTCTCTCGACACGCGGGCGCGGCCTCGCCGCCGAGGCGGTCGTCCCCAGCACCTCGGGAGTTCGGGGTGATCGGGAACTACGGGAGCGTTCCCCTTGCGGACTTGAGGTCCAGCCACAGCTCGGTGAACCGGTCGAGCAGTCCGGCGGCCGCCGTCACGTCGTCCGTCAGCGGCCGGTCGGCCAGCTCCGCGTCGAGGACCGAGTCCGCCAGCTGGAAGGCGCGTCCGAACGGCAGCCCGGGATCGATCCGCAGGTCGCGTTGGCGCAACGCCCGCACAGCGGCGATGAGTTCGCACCCCACGACGAGCCGGTACGCCTGGCACGCCCGCAGGGTCTGCCGCGCCCCCAGGGACGCGAAGCTGGCCTGTTCCTCCACGCCCCGTGAGAGCACCGCGTGGCCGAGGGAGGCGGGCGCGGAGAAGGCCCGCAGGTCTCCGAGGGCTGCTCCGGCCGCGTATTCGAGGATCATCACTCCCGACGAGGCCGGCTCGCCGTCCGCGAGGAAGGGCCGCAGACGAGTGAAGCCCGGCTCGTTCAGCGTCGAGAGGCGGGAGGTCGACAGACGGGCCACCTGCGTCACCGCCAGTCTGAAGTGGTCCAGAGCCAGGCCGAGTTGGGCGAGATAGAAGCCGCCGTGGTGGTAGGCCGCCATGTCGTCGGCCGAGATCAGCGGATTCTCGGCGGCCGCGTTGATCTCGACCGTGAGGACCTCTTCGAGCGCGTCCGCCGCGTCGTGCGCGGGCCCGTGGATCTGCGGTACGCAGCGGAAGCCGTACGGGTCCTGGATCCGGCCGAGCGGCGGTGTGGGGCGGTCGGGGGCGCCCAGCAGCAGCCTCATGCGTTCCGCGACCGCGGTCGAGCCGGCGTGCGGCCGTGCCTCGTGCACGGGCAGCGCGTACGCCTCGAACGACCCGTCGATCGCCATCAGGGACAGCGCCGCCACCACCTGCGTGGCCGCGATCAGGCCCCGCAGCTCGTGCAGGGCGAGCGCGGACTGGCCGAGGGTCAGAGCGTTGCTGCTGATCAGGGCCAGGGCATCGTTGTTGTCGAGAGGCTGCGCCGCGGGGGCGGCCCCCGTTCCCCGCCAGGGGTGTTCGCCCGCCAGCGCGAGGCCCATCTGCGCGAGTGCCGCGATGTCGCCGGTGCCGACCGAGCCGAATTCGTTGACCTGCGGGTAGGCGCCCGTCTCCAGGGCCTCGCAGAGCGCGGTGACGACGGTCGGCCGCAGCCCCGCGCCCCCCGCGAGGAGTTGGTTGGCACGGACGGCGAGCATGGCGCGGACCTGGCGCGCGGGAAGCTCCTCGCCGATCGCTCCGGCGTGGCTGCGCAGCAGCCGTAGTCCGTGGTCGGCGGCCGCCTCGGTGGGCACGGACTCATTCCGGTTCGCCCCCACGCCGGTGGAGCGGCCGTAGACCCGGCCCCAGGAGGCGATCTCGCGCGCCGCGTTCCAGGAGGCTTCCACGCGCTTCATGCCGTCGGTCGACGGAACGGGCCTGGCGACGGATTCGGCCATGCGTACGACATCTGCGACCATCAGTCGGCGGCCGTCGAGGACGATGGCCGTGCCGTTGCCGCTGGCCGCCCAGTCCGCAATATGAGACGACATTGGTAGCAATTGCTCCTCTATCGGGCGCTCCGTACTGTTCTGCGGCCACCCGTGACCAGGGATCTCCACCTGTGCGGCGACAACCTGTTGACCAACTATTGACAACCTATTCAGTCACCGAGAACTCTGCATGATGATATGCAGCCGGGCAAGGGACTCCTCATGATCCAGTTCGATGCGGTCCACAAGCGCTTCCCGAACGGCACAACCGCAGTGCAGGACCTCACCCTCGACATGCCGGAAGGCGGCGTGACCGTCCTTGTGGGATCTTCCGGTTGCGGTAAGACGACGACGCTCCGCATGATCAATCGGATGGTCGACCCGACCTCAGGGACGATCAGGGTGGCCGGGAGGGACGTCCTGGAGCAGGACGCCGCCGAGCTGCGCCGCTCCATCGGCTACGTCATCCAGCAGTCCGGGCTCTTCCCGCACCGCACCGTGTCGGACAACATCGCGACCGTACCGCTGCTGCTCGGCTGGGGCCGCAGGAAGGCCCGGGCTCGGGCGGCGGAGCTCCTGGAGACGGTCGGCCTGTCGGCCGACGCCGGCAAGCGCTATCCGCACCAGCTCTCCGGCGGACAGCAGCAGCGCGTCGGCGTGGCCCGCGCACTTGCCGCCGACCCGCCGGTACTCCTGATGGACGAGCCGTTCGGTGCCGTCGACCCAGTGGTCCGCACTCAGCTCCAGAACGAACTGCTGCGCCTGCAGAGGGATCTGAGCAAGACGATCGTCTTCGTCACCCATGACGTCGACGAGGCGGTGCGGCTCGGTGACCGCATAGCCGTCTTCCGGACCGGCGGCCATCTCGTCCAGTGCGCCGCCCCCGCCGAACTGCTGGCCCGCCCGGCGGACGCCTTCGTGGCGGACTTCCTGGGCGCGGAGCGCGGCCTGAAGCTGCTGTCCCTGACGACGCTCGCCGGTGTCGCCCAGGGGCCCGCCCCCGAGGGAGCCCGCTGGCAGCTGACCCTCGATTCCGCCCGTAAGCCGCTGGTCTGGCACGACACGGAGAACGACACGGCGCTACCGCTCCGGCCGCTGCAGGACACCGACTCGCTCCTGTCGGCGCTCAACGAGTCGATCGCCGCACCGAGCGGCCTGGTCGCCCGGGTCGACGCGGACGGTGTCCTCACCGGCGTCTCCTCCCGCGAGGACATCCACGACCGCGCGGGCCGTGTACACAGCGAGGCAAGCGCGGTGGCCGCATGAGCGTCGACTGGTCGTGGATAGCCGACCACACCGACGATCTCACCGCCTTGACCCTCTCCCACCTGCAGGCCGCCCTCACCGCCGTACTCCTCGGCCTGCTCGTCTCGCTTCCCCTGGCCGTGGTGGCGCACCGGGTACGCAGGCTGCGCGGACTGCTCCTCGGGCTGTCGAACATCCTCTTCACCATCCCGTCCATCGCCGTCTTCGTACTCCTCCTGCCGGTCAGCGGACTCACCCGCACCACCACCGTCATCGGCCTGACGATCTACACGCTCGTCGTGCTCCTGCGGAACACCGTCGAGGGCCTCGACTCCGTCCCCGCGCGGACGAAGGAGGCCGCGAAGGCCATGGGCACCCGGCCGCTGCGCACCCTGATCACCGTAGAACTGCCTCTCGCCCTCCCCGTCATCATGGCAGGCGTGCGGATCGCGACGGTGATGGCGATCTCCCTGGTCTCCGTGGCCACGTACATCGGCGACGGCGGACTCGGGCAGCTGTTCACCGACGGATTCCAGCGGAACTTCCCCACGCCCGTCATCGTCGGCGTCGTCCTGACCCTGCTCCTCGCACTCGTGGCGGACGCCCTGCTCGTCACCGTCCAGTACGTCCTGACGCCGTGGACCCGTCGGCAGAAGCGGGGGGTCTGACCTCATGTACGAACTTCTCAAGGGCCTCGGCGCCTGGCTGGTCAGCAGCGAACAGTGGGCCGGTTCCGACGGCATCGGGCACCGCCTCACCGAGCACCTCCAGTACTCGCTGCTCGCCACCCTCGTCGCCGCAGCCATCGCGCTGCCCGTCGGCCTGCTCATCGGTCACACCCGGCGCGGCGCGTTCATCGCCATCAACCTGTCGAGCTTCGGACGGGCCCTGCCCACGGTCGGGCTCGTCGTGCTGGTCTTCCTCGCCAGCGGCCTGTCCATGTGGCCCGTCTACATCGCCCTGGTGGCACTCGCCGTACCCTCCATCGTCACCAACACGTACGCCGGGATGACGGCTGTCGACCCCGAGGTACGGGACGCGGCGCGGGGCCAGGGCATGCGTTGGCACCAAGTGCTCCTCCAGGTCGAACTGCCCCTGGCGCTCCCCCTGATCATGACCGGGCTGCGGCTCGCGCTCATCCAGGTCGTCGCGACCGCCACGATCGCCGCGTACGTCTCCTTCGGCGGACTCGGCCGGTACGTCTTCGACGGGCTCGCCCAGCGCGACCTCGTGCAGGTACTCGGCGGCGCCGTGCTCGTGGCGGTGGTCGCCGTCGTCCTGGATCTCGCGCTCTCCGCCCTCCAGCGCGTCCTTTTCCGCCACCGCCCCGCCACGCCGGCCTAGGAGTACGCACCATGAACCGCAGAACTCTCCTCGGCGGCCTCTTCGCCGCTGCCACCGTCCCCGCGCTCGCCTCGTGCAGCAGCGGCATCACCTCTCTCGACGGAGGGGGATCCAGCGGCGGGGGCGGAGGCTCCAGCGAGGGCGGCGTCACCATCGGCACCGCCAACTTCACCGAGAACCAGGTCCTCGGCCATCTCTACGCCGCGGCGCTCGATGCCGCCGGGGTGAAGAACACGGTCCGCCCCAACCTGGGCACCCGCGAGATCCTCATCCCCGCGCTCAAGGGCGGCGACATCGATCTGCTGCCCGAGTACCAGGGCGCGCTGCTGCACTACCTCGACGCGAAGGCCACGGCCACCGAGGAGGGCGAGATGCAGAACGCCCTCGCCATGGCCCTGCCGCGCGGACTCCAGATCCTCCCCTACGGCAGGGCCGAGGACTCCGACGCGTTCGCCGTCACCCGGGAGACCGCCAGGGAGTACGGCCTCAAGTCCCTGGCGGACCTGGCGAAGCACAACGGCAAGCTCGTCATCGGCGCGGCGCCCGAGGTGAAGAAGCGCGCGGTGGGCTCGGTGGGCCTCAAGGACGTGTACGGCGTGGAGTTCAAGGAGTTCAAATCCCTCGACTCCTCGGGCCCGCTGGTCAAGGGCGCCCTGAAGAAGGGCGACGTGGACGTGGCCAACCTCTTCACCACCGACACCGACATCGTCGCCGAGGGCTGGGTCGTACTCACCGACCCCAAGAACCTCATCCCCGGCCAGCACGTCGTCCCGCTGATCGCCGACCGCAAGGCCGACTCGACGGTGCGCAAGGCGCTCGCCCGCCTGGGCGGCCTGCTGACCACCAAGGACCTCACCGAGCTCAACCGCTTGGTGGACAAGGACCGCAAGGACCCCGAGGACGTCGCCCACGACTGGGCGGCGAAGCACGGGATCAGGAAGTAGCCGCGGCGGAATCGGGCGACAGGACACACCACCGAGAGGCCAGGAGCCGAGTCGTGCCAGGTGAAGCCCTGGGGGAGCGCCGCTCTGTCGACTCCGTCGACGTCGTCCCGGACGGCTGACGGCACGGGACCGCGTTCCCTTGCAAGGGCCCGGATCGCCGGTTGGCACCGCACCCGCCGGGGCCTCGGTCGGACCATGCAACGACCGTCGGCGCCCCGGGGGACCGGTGGCGCGGCGCGCGTGGCTCTTTGGAGTGACGAAGGGCGGCGTGCGAGGTCCTAGTGTCGGAGGGATGAGAGTGATGGACGACAGGTGGCCCCGGTGGGGCGCCGACACCGGGCTGGTCGTGCTGACGTTCCTGCCGCCGCTGCTGTCACAGCCGTACGTGGACACATCCGGGCCGGCCTGGGCGTCTCTCACGGCGTACGAGGCGGTGGGTGTGGTGGCCCTGCTGCTCAGGCGGCGGCTGCCGGCCACCGCCTTCGTCGTGGGATTCGCGGCCCTTCTGGCGGCGCTGGTGGGGAGCGCGGGCGCGGGGGCCAAGCTGTCGCCACTGGTCTTCCTGCCGCTGGCGGTGCTGCTCTACAACCTGGGCAACCACTGCGCGAGCTGGCGGAGGACGGTGTCGGCGGTCCTCGCCGCCGTCGTGCTGGGCGTGGCCGGTCTGTGGCTGAACCGGATGACGACCGACTCCGGTGACTTCCAGGGCGGCCTGGACGTCCTCGCCGCGCTGGCCCCGATGCCGCTGGCCTGGGCGATGGGATTCGCCGCGCGGACCCGGCAGGCGCTGCTGGCCGCGGCCGAGCGACGGGCGGCCGACGCGCGCCGGGCGCAGGCTCTGGAGGCGTCGCAGGCAACGCAACGCGAGCGGGCACGGATCGCCGGTGAGATGCACGACGTGGTCGCCCACTCGCTGACCCTGCTGGTGGTACACGCGGAGACCCTGCGGGCCCGCGGCGGCGAGCTGCCCGACTGGGCTCGCGCCCAGGTCGACGGGTTGGCGGCGGCGGGCCGGCAGAGCAGCGGCGAACTGCGTGACCTGCTGCGGATGCTGCGCGACCCGGCGGACGCCGTCCCGCTCCAGCCGGTGCCGGGCCTCGGCGAGCTGGAGGCGTTGCTGGACAGTCACCGGGCCGCGGGCGGGACGGTGGAGCTGACGACGGGCGGCGCGCCGGAACCCGTGCCGGGCCCGGTGCAGCTGGCGGGGTACCGCATCGTGCAGGAGGCGCTGGTCAACGCGCGCCGGCACGCGCCCGGGGCACCGGTCCGGGTGAGTGTCGAAGGCGACGCGGGAGAGTTGCGGTGCGAGATCGTGAACGGTCGTGCCGCCCGGCGCGGTACGCCCGGCGCGGGTGTCGGACTCGGACTGGTCAGCATGGAGGAACGGGTGGACGCGCTGGGCGGCGAACTCGTCGCGGGTCCGACCGAGGCCGGCGGATTCCGCGTCATGGCCACGATGCGGTGGGAGCCCGCGGGTGTCTGAGCAGATCAGCGGGTCCGTCCTGGGCGAAGGGCCGATCAGCGTCCTCGTGGTGGACGACGAGCCCGTCATCCGCGCCGGGCTGAGCGCCATCCTGGACAGCCAGGCGGACATCACCGTGGCGGGCACCGCGGACGACGGTGAACAAGCCGTCGAGGCGTGCGCGCGGCTACGGCCGGACGTGCTGCTGATGGACATCCGCATGCCGCGTCGCGACGGCCTGTGGGCACTGGCCGAGCTGGGCCGGCGCGGACTGCTCGGGCCGGGGCGCAGCCGAGTGCTCATGCTGACGACGTTCGACCTGGACGCGTACGTCGACGACGCGCTGACGGCCGGGGCGTCCGGATTCCTGCTGAAGAACAGTTCGTACGAACAACTGACCGAGGCCGTCCGTGCTGCGGCGGCCGGGCACAGCGCGCTGAGCCCCGCGGTGACCCGGCGGATCATCGAGGGCCATCTGAGCGGCCGTCCACGGCCCAGCGACCAGGAGCTGGCCCGGCTGCGGGACCTCACCGAGCGGGAGGTCGACGTGCTGCGACTGATCCGGGACGGGCTGAGCAACGCCGAGATCGCCGGGGAACTGGTGGTGAGCCTGCACACGGTGAAGACGCACGTCAGCCGCGTACTCATGAAGACCGGCTGCCAGAGCCGGGCGCAGGCCGCAGTGCTGGCCAGGAACACCCTGTCCTGACCTGGGCGCCTACGGGTCACTCCTTGGAGTGACCCCGGGCCGACGGGAAGCCCGCCATCGAGCGATGTGCCGGCGGCGCGCCACTGACTGAATGGTTGTTGTGCGTGGGACCCGCCGGCGGCCGCTCGACGGGTGCCTGCCCGGTCCCTCGACGCACACAGCACATCGTCACGCGCCGAAGGGAACCGCCATGTCCGTACACACGCCAGACGCGACGTCATACACGTCGTCTCGATACACCTCGTCCCGCCGCCACCGAGTTTTCCGGGGAGCGCTGACCATGGTGCTGGCGACCTGCATGGGAGCGGCGCTCGTCAGCTGCTCGGACGCGGGTGCGGAGGAGGACGGGCGGAGTGCGGCGAGCCCGGCGGCCGGCGAAGAACTGGCCGGTCTCGCACAGCAGGCGGCGGACGCGGGCTCCCTGGGCATCGTCGTCCGCGTCGACTCCGGCGACGGAAAGCCCGCCGAGGCCGCCCGGCAGGCCGCCTGGACCAAGGACGATCACCGCCTGGCCGCCGACGACCTGTTTCGGGTCGGTTCGAACACCAAGACAGTGACCGCCACTCTCGTCCTCCAGCAGGTCGCCGAGGGCCGGATCGGCCTGGACGACCCGGTGGAGAAGTGGCTGCCGGGACAGCTGGAGGACGGCGCGGACATCACCGTACGGATGCTGCTCAACCACACCAGCGGGCTCGGCGACTTCCTGCTGACCTCCCAGTTCCTGCCCTCTCTCACCGGCCAGGAACAGCGCACGTGGACGCCGGAGCAACTCCTCGCCAGCACGCCCCAACGGGTGTCCGCGCCCGGTGAGACGTACTCCTACAGCAACGCCAACTACGAGGCACTGGGGCTCATTCTGGAGAAGGCCACCGGCACGGGCCTGGCCGAGCTGATCGAGAAGAGGATCACCGAGCCGCTGGGTATGGAGAATTCGTTCCTGGCGACGAACGCCGACTGGGACACCGACGAGACCACCGGGAAGCAGCACGTGACCGGCTACGAGCCGGCCGCCGAGCGCCTGAAGACCATCCTCTCCGCAACCGTGGACCTGCCCGAGGGCGTCGGATTCACCGGTCCTAAGCGTCCCGGGGACAACATCGACACCTCCGCCATCGACCCGAGCTGGTCCTGGGCGGCGGGCGGCATGGTCTCCACCGCACAGGACTGGCAGCGCTTCCTGACCGCGCTGATGTCGGGCGAGCTGCTGCCCGAGGCGCAGCTGGAGCAGATGCGCACCACCGTCGACGCTCCTGAGGAGGGCGGAGGCTACGGACTGGGCCTGATGCGGGTGGACACCTCCTGCGGCACCGTGTGGGGGCACACCGGAGGTCTGCCCGGCTACTCCAGCGAGATCTACACCGACGTGAGCGGACGGCGCAGCGTCGCCGTCCTGACGAGCACGAACTTCGGCATCAAGGACGAGAAGGCCGCCACCGCGAACAAGGCCCTCGTCGACGCGGCCACGTGTCAGATGCTCGGCGAGCCACAGCCCTCGGACAGCCCGACCGCATGACGACCGCGGACAGTCCGGCGGCGTCCTGCGGGCTCCGGACGGGCACAGCACCGGTGACGCCGGTCCCCAGAAGGCCGTGACGGCTCCCCTCGGGGAGATACGAGCATTCTTCTCCCGCATCGCGGACGTCAGCGATCTCCTCGCTGACGTCCGCGCCGGCGATCTCCTCGCTGACGGAACTGTCGGCGAGGACGAAACCACCGCCTGCGCCCAGGTGGCCCGCACCGTGAAGAAGACCGGACTCACCACGCCGAGTACGGCGGCACCGACCGGGCCATGCGTGCCGGGCGCGGCCGCCGTCTTACGGGGAGGGCACCGGTGACGCCGAAAAACGCCCGTCAAGGAACCGCGAGATCGTCGATGCCGGTCGCGCCCTGCGGGAGCCCATCGCCGGTATGTGGCGCACCTTGGGCAGATGCCCGATCTGACCGTTGACCAGGCCGAGGCGTTCACCAGATGTGCGCGCACCATCGAGAAGTCGGTCAGGGAACACAGCCGGCAGCAATCTGACGGGCAATCAGGCGCACCCGGCCCGGCCGGTTGAGGACGGCGACCGAGCACGTGCACCTGCCGCACGGCCGACTCCGGGCTCACCGCATCCAGTGCCCGTCCGCGCTCCACCCCACGAAGCGCCGGGCCCGTCCGGTGTCCGCCGTCCCGTCACGGCCGAAGGCGCCCCCCTCGCCGACCAGAACCAGGCCCGCCGGGGCTGGAGCGAGCCGGGCAGCGACATGGGCCGGGTGGCGGGCCGTCTCCTCCGTCATGCCCGCGATGGCCCGCCGCTGCTCCTGCGGCGGGCACAGGGACAGGTGGAACACCATCTGGCGCCACGCGTACGCGGCGTCCTTGATCGTGCCCAACGGCCGCGGGTTGCGGTGCACACGGGCGGTCAGCCGGCACACGGTCGCGAAGCAGAGGCGCGCCAGGTCGGACCATCCGGCCCGGGGGGTGATGCCCACCCGGTTCACCAGGGTGGCCAGGTTGTGCGTGGTGAGGATCTGCGCCTGCTCGATCACCATCCCGTTCGCCGCGACCGACCAGGCCCGCGAGGCCGGCCCAGCCCGTTCGGCGCACAGCCGCGCGAAGCCGGGAGAGGTGCGGGTGCCGGACGAACGGGACAGAGCCTCACCGGTCTCGACGATCGCCAGATTGCGGATGGCCGCGTAGTCGATGCCGTAGTAACGCTCGTACAGCGTGCCGCCGAGCAGCTCGCCCGCGACCCGTGCGGCCTTGAGGAACTTCGGGCTGAACGTGCCCATGAAGATGTCGGCAGCCAGCTCCTCCACGAACGGGGCCCCGAGGTCGCCCTGGCGGCCGAGGACGCCGAACTCGCGGATCAGCGGATTGGGCAGGAGTGTCCCCGGGAAGGCCTGTACGGCCAGCTCGCCCAGGTGCCGCAGCACAAAGAGCGCGCCCTCGCCGTCCGGCGTGTCCGGTGCCGCCGATCGCTGCCGCGAAACCGCCCGTACCCAGGGCAGTTCCTCGACACGCACCTGCCGTTCCAGATTGAGCAGGAGCAACGAGCGGCGGTTGCGGAACGCCCGGTAGTTCGCGGCCATCACGGCTCGCAGGGCCGCGTCGCCGTACGCGTGTGCGGTGGTGGCGGCGACCAACTGCGGCACCAACTCGGCCATGACCTCGGCGGACGGGATGACGCCCCGCTCCACGAGCGTGCCGATCGGGGCGCTCAGCGCGGACTCGACCACCTTGCTGACCGTGGCCGGTACGACGGCTCCGAGGGGCAGGCCGGTCTCCCGGCTCTCCTCCCCGTCCACCGGACCCAGGAGCGGGGCGATGTCGGTGATGCCCGTCCCCGGAGGGAGAGCGGCGAGCCGACGCGACATCAGCTGCGCCAGGGCGTGATGTGAGGGAAGCGCCGCCTGCTCGGCCTGCCGACGGCGCAAGGCCGTGTGCGCGGCCGAGCCGGGCAGACCGCGCCGCCGCACCATGGACCGCACCGCGTGTCGCAGCAGACCGAGCCGACGCGCCTCCAGCGGCCGTCCGGCGACGACCTCCTCCAGCGCCTCCCGAAGAATGCCCAGGTTCTCCTTGGGGTCGCGGTGCTTGGTGCACAAGGTGTGCTCCGCGGCGAGCACCCGGTAGCGGTCGAGCAGAGCCTCGCCCTGCGCCGGCCAGTTCGCCTCCGGAGCGAGCCCGAGAACGTCGCCGCCTTGAGCTGTCCGCAGCCAGTGGGTGAGCAGTTCGTCGGCGAAGGGCTGCCACACGGCGAGCGCCTCGCGCTGCGTCTCGACGGCCGCGTTGGGCCGCCGCCGGGCCAGGGTGTCGACGGTCTCGGAGACGGTGCGCCGATGGACGGCCGCGGTGGCGTCCGGTGCGGGCCCGTCCGCCGGGCGGGGCAGGAAGCGCAGCCGGTCGGCGAACGGCTCCAGCTCCGCCACGAGGTCGAGCGCCGCGCCGGTCTCCCCACGGCGCACCAGCCAGGCCACGGTGAGCAGTGCGGCTTCCTCGGGTACGCCGATCTCGTAGCAGCCGCTGTCCAACCGGGCCCACAGCCAGGCAAGTCCGGGTTCCGTGAGGCAGTACGCGAAGAGCGCACGCCGCTGAGCGGGCACGCGGAAACTCCGCGCGGCCTCGGTCTCGTGGGTCCGGAGCGGGCCGCCCGCGCTCGCCGAACCGGTGGCGAAGCCGCCCCGGACCACCTCGGGAGTGACCCACGGCGGAAGCCCGACCACGGGCGTACGCGAACCGACCGAGAGGCGGTCTGCGGCCAGCGCCGCCAGAACCTCCCGCCAGCGCTCCCCGCGTACCTCGGCGCGATGCCGTGCGCCGACGTCCTCATGGGTCAACGCGGTCACGAAGGCCTTGGCCAGTTGGCCCTCCGGATAGGACAGGGCCACGGTGAGAGGCTGCTGCTCAGCGTCGTCATTCATAAGCCGACGTGGCAGGTTCCGCCCCTGCGCCCTCCGGGACCAGAGCCCGGTGCTCTCCTGCTGAGCTACACGCCGATGACGGTAGACGCTAGACGCCGAGCTGATCATCGCACAACGGCTTTTCCGTGAGCGCGCACCTCGTGAGCACACCGGCGGGAAGCAGCAGCAGGTGACAGGGCGGACTCCCCGCGGGGAACAAGCGCCGGTCCCGTTCGGCCGGACCAAGCCGTTCACGGATCCGCGGCTCCGCCCGGCCGTCGACCGCCTCACCCCCAACGGCACGATCGTCGAGACGGGCACCACTGCCGCCACCACCTCGCGCATACGCGGGCACGAGCCGAGGAACCCGCCGCGGCCGAGCTGACTCCGCTCCCTTCAGGCGCCTGCGCCGCCGCCGACCGGCAGGATCGCGCCGGTACCTCTGCCGCCCGCCTTCGGCGCCGCGGCAGCCGCTCCGACGCGTCGTCGCCTTCACCCGATTCCGGTTCACGCGCGGCCCTGGCCGTAGAAGCGCACGTAATCGACCGTCATCGTCGCGGGAGACGGTGTCGAGGCGTCCGGGGGGCCGGGCCAGTCGCCTCCGACGGCAACGTTGAGCAGCAGATGCATGTCCTGTTCGAAGACCCAGTCGCGTGGCGCGGGCAACTTCGACGGTGTCAAGGTGAAGTACGGTTCGCCGTCGACGGACCAGGTGATGCGGCGGGGCTGCTTGTCGAGGGCGTACGTGTGGAAGGCCTCCGACGCGTCGGCCGGTAGGTCGGTGCTGCCACCCGCGCCGTTCTCGTTGAAGTAGGTCGGCCCGTGCGCGGTGCCGTACACCGTCCGCGGTTCTCCGCCGACCACCTCGCAGATGTCGATCTCACCCTGCGCGGGCCATTCGGCTCCGTTCTCGCCCAGCATCCAGATCGCCGGCAGCAGTCCCGTGCCGGTGGGTATCTTCGCGCGGATCTCCACGCGTCCACGGGTGAGCGCGACTTTCCCCTCGGTCGTCAGGCGGGCCGACGTCCAGGTGCAGAACTCCTGCGTGTAGCACGGCAGTTCGGAGCCGTCGGGGGCCGGACGCGCGGAAATCGCGAGGTGGCCCGCGCCGTCCAGAGCGGAGTTGGCCACGTCGTCCGTGTAGTACTGGAGCTCGTTGTTGCCCCACCCCTCGGCATCCAGGTTGCCGGTTTCGGTGTTCCAGAACCGTTCCGACGGGCGGGCGCCCGCCGCCCCCTCGAACTCCGCCTGCCAGAAGACTTCCTCACCGGCCGAGGAAGAGGGCGACCCTGTCGGAGCGGTCCCGCATCCGCCCAGCAGCCCGCTCAGTGCCAGCACGAGCGCCAGGCGGGTAGGTCGCTTCATCACGCTGCTCCTGGGAGGGGTACGGAAAGTGTGAGCACGGCCTGCTGCCCCAGGTGCCCGGGGCGAGCGTGAGCCCAGAGGCCGCCCAGCTCGAAAACCTCGCGGAACGGCGATTCTCGCAGACGCGCGAGCCCTCGGCGGGTACAGGAGTGCCAGGGCGTCCGGGGGAGGGGCTCGGCTCCGCCTCGCCTGCTCTGCCCGGCGGGACGCCCGCTGCCCCGGCCCGTCGCCCCGAGCGGCTTCCCCTCCCGGGGTGAGCGCGCCGGCGAGCCGCTGCGCACCCCGCTCGGGGAGAGGGGGCGGTCCGCGTGTGCCGGTCAGACGGGGCAGTGGGCACCACCGCGCCTGGCCCCTGACCGGTCCGGCCCGGCCGTCCGCCGGACAGCGCGGGTCCTGTCAGGGCGCGTGAGCGCGGCCACGGCGCCCCCGCCCGCGTCCGTTCAGCCCCGGGGCGGAGTCGCCGTGAGGGCGTCCGCGGACGCGTCCCCGGCCAGCGGGTCGACGGAGCGCGGCAGCCATTCCGAGGCGGGATGGACTCTGCGCCAGTGACGTGCGATGTCCACGCGGCGGGCCACCCACACGTCGGGGTGGCCGGCCACGACGTCGAGGAAGCGGCGCAGGTCCGCGGCACGGCCGGGCCGTCCGCTGATACGGAGGTGCAGCCCGACACTCATCATCCGCGGGCGCTCCGTGCCCTCCTCCAGGAGGAGTTCGAGCGCGTGTGTCAGATACGTGGAGAAGGACTCGGACTGGAAGCCGTAGGTGTTGACGTACCGGCCGTCGTTGTTGTCGAGGGTGTAGGGGAGTACCAGGTGCGCGGTGCCGTCGACGTCGGTCCAGTACGGCAGGTCGTCGCTGAACGAATCCGAGTCGTAGAGGAAACCCCCGTGCTCGACGACGAGGCGGCGGGTGTTCGCGCTGTTGCGGCCCGTGTACCAGCCGTGCGGTGCCTCACCGCACACCTCGGTGTGGATCCGTACGGCCCGCTCGATGTGCTCGCGCTCGGTGTCCGGGTCGAGTGCGGCGTAGTCGATCCACCGCAGCGAGTGCGAGGCGATCTCCCACCGGGACTCCCGCGCGGCCGCGACCAGTCCGGGATTGCGCCGGAGCGACTCCGATATACCGAAGACCGTCACCGGCAGACCGCGTTCCTCGAAGAGCCGGCGCAGACGCCAGAAGCCCGCCCGGGTGCCGTACTCGTACTGGGACTCGACGTTCAGGTTGCGACGGCCCCGTAGCGCGCTGGTCGGCTCCTCGGTGAGGAACGCCTCCGACGCCTCGTCGCCGTGCAGGACGTTGTTCTCGCCGCCCTCCTCGACGTTGACGACGAACTGCACGGCCACCTTGGCCCCGCCGGGCCATTGCGCGTGGGGGAGATCCCCGCCGTAGCCGGCCAGGTCGCGGGGGTAGTCGCTGGGGGGAAGGGTGCGCGTCATCGAGAGTCCTGCCTTGATCGCGGAAGGCCGTGCCGCCACAGGAACAGGCACGGTATCCTGAGTTCGGCAGGCGTCGGTCAGTTCTGACTAACCATGGCGGCGGAGGTGTGCGCAGTCAAGGGCGGGACTTCGGCGGCTTGCCCCTCGCCGAGGGCGGGGGCGGAACGGCCGGCGGACACGAGGCGTCCGGCGGGACGAGCGAGGGGACGACCATGAATGACCGCGAAGGGGCCATGCTTGCGCTCCTTCAGTTGATGTCCGCGTCGAGCGGGCCGCTGGGGACGCGCAACGCGCAGCGAGAGCTGGCGAAGCGGGGCCGGGAGCTCAGCGAGTCCTCCGTCTCGCGCCTGCTGCGGGAGATGGACGCCCGTGGGTGGACCGTGCCCGTGGGCACCAAGGGGCGGACGCTGGCCGCTGAGGGGCGGCGACGCGCGGCCGAGGCGGTTCTGACCCATCGCGCGTCGGACTCGTTGCAGCACGCGGTGCGTGACACCAAGGACCTCCTCGACCTGCTCAGGGCGCGCAGCGCCGTGGAGAGCGCGGTGGCGGGCGATGCCGCCCGCGCGCCGGAGGAGGACCGGCTGCGGGAACTGCGGAGCCTGTCGGACCAGCACGTCCGTGTCGTCGGGAGCGCCCCGATGATCGAGCAGCCGGGGCTGCGGTTCCATCGGGCCATAGTCGAGATGTCGACGAACCGGATACTCAAGGTGGCGGCCGAGATGATGCTCGCGCCGCACCTGGACCGGGTCGAGGCGGTGCTCGACACGGTGCTCGCCACCCGCCGCGACGAGGAGAACGTCGTCGCCGAGCACCAGGCGGTCCTCGACCGGATCGAGCGGCGGGACCCCGCCGGTGCGGAGGAGGCCATGAGGGCGCACTTCGAGGCGATGATCGCCGCCGTGGAGACGTCGATCGTCGGCGGCAACGAGGTGCTCGTCCAGCGGCTGCTCGACTGGGTGCCCGACGCCGCCCGAGCGGAGGAGGGTGTTCGTCAGTATTGACAGACGTTGGTGCCTGCTCAACACTGTCGTGCACCGACGCACGTGCCACCGGCACGGCACCACCGACGACAGGAGCAGGCATGACGCGGACAGGCACCATGTCCCCCGCCCGGATTCACCCCCGTCCCACCGGCGCCCGGTACCAGGACGCGTACCGCAGGTGGCAGGGCATACCGTCGGTCGAGCGAACCCGGGGCGGGCGGCTCTACGCCAACTGGTACACGGGGATGGAGACGGAGACCGGCGGCAACTTCGTCGTCATCACGAGCAGCGACGACGACGGCACCACCTGGACCGGCCCCAGGTTCGTCGTCGAGCACGACGACCCCGAGGTCCGCGTGTACGACCCCTGTCTCTGGCGGGACCCCGCCGGGCGCCTCTGGGCGACGTGGAACCAGAGCCGGGACTTCTTCGACGGCAGGATCGGTGTCTGGGTCGCCACGAGCGGCAACCCCGACGACGACGAGCCCGTCTGGACCGCTCCGCGGCGGATCGCCAACGGGATCATGATGAACAAGCCCACCGTGCTCGCCGACGGCACCTGGCTGTTCCCCGCGGCCATCTGGGCATGCCACACCCCGACCGAGGAACACGCCCTGGAGGCCGAACGGTTCTCCAACGTCTACGTCTCGACCGACGAGGGCGAGACGTTCGCCTACCTCGGCGGAGCCGACGTGCCGAACCGCAGCTTCGACGAGCACATGGTCGTCGAGAAGCGTGACGGCGAGCTGTGGATGCTCGTCCGGTGCTTCGACGGCGTGGGCGAGAGCTTCTCGAAGGACGGGGGAAGGACCTGGTCCCCCGGCCGCCGGAGCCACATCGACGGCCCCTGCTCGCGCTTCCACATCCGCCGGCTCCCGTCAGGACGCCTGCTCATGATCAACCACGCGGACTTCGGTGACCGGCGGTCCCGCGAGGAGATCGAGGAGCAGGGCAACGTCAAGGAATGGAAGGGCCGTACCAACCTCACGGCCTTCCTCAGCGACGACGACGGCGCCACCTGGCCGCACCGGCTCCTCCTCGACGACCGCGACGACGTCTCCTACCCCGACGCCGCCGTCGGTGCCGACGGCCGGATCTTCGTCGTCTACGACCACGACCGCTTCGGCGACCGGGCCGTCTACCTCGCCCGGTTCACCGAGGACGACGTCCTGGCCGGCCGTATGGGCAGCACCGGCTCCGCCGCCCGGATCGTCGTCAACCGCGCTCTCGCCCTGCCCGAGCCCGAGGGTGACGCACCGTCGCCCTCCGGTTCCGCCGCCGCCGGGTGACCGGGCGCCCGCTCCGATCGGCCCGACCGTCCCCCAGGGCGTACGCACCCGAGGTCCGCGCCCGCACACACCAGCAGAGGAAAGACCCATGGCCACGGCGAAGACAGTGTCGCAGAAGCGGTGGACGACGCTCCCCAACTGGAAGTTCCAGCTCCTTCCCCGGGACACCCGCACCATCATCACGTGTGTGTTCCTCGGGCTGACCATGGCCGTGATCCTCCAGATCACCGAGCGCCTCGACCTGGCCCTGACCGGCGGCAGCGTCCCGATCGTCTCGGCGATCGTCGTCTGCGCGATCTGGGTGCCCGCCGCGGCCTTCTACGGCCTCACCGGAGCGCTGATCACCGCGTGGATCAACCCGGTCATCTCCAACCTCACGGCCTCCCAGCCGATGGCGCCCTTCCTGTTCCTGACCAACGCCGCGCACACGATCCCCGTGGCGCTGCTGGTGTGGGCCATGAAGTCCCGCGACAAGGGCCTGAAGCTGTGGCAGCTCATCCTCATCGGTCAGATCGGCGGTCTGGGCGACGCGCTGATGTTCGGCGTGGGCAACCGCGTCATCCTGCATCTGCCCTGGGGCTTCATCACCGGCCAGGTCCTCGTCGTCCAGCCGTGCTACCTCGTCGGTTCCCTCATCACGTACGGGATCATGCGCCGGCTGGTCAACACCGGGCTCGTCCAGAAGGAACGCGACCTCAAGGCGGCCGCCGATGCCATCTGACCGGCCCACACGAACCGAAGGGGTACCGCGATGAGCGGAACGATGCTCTACCAGCCAGGAAAAACGTTTCTGCATCGCGCCGACGCCCGCGCGAAGATCGCCGCGATCATCGTCGTCCTCGTCGTCGCACTGACCACGACCCGCATCGACGTCCTCGTCGCGCTGACCGCCGTCGTCGTGATCGGGCTCGCGGCGCTCGCACGGATCACGCCCGCCTCGTACGCCAAGGCCCTGCTCCTCATCATCCCGCTCGTCCTCCTCCTCACCCTCCTGCAAGCCCTGGTCCAGGGCGGACCGGCGATGGCCACGATCGGCGGCCTCTCCCTCTCCAGGGCGGGTGTCCTGCTCGGTCTGGGCATCGGGATGCGCCTGTTCGCCATGGGCATCTGCTTCTACGGGTTCTCGGTGACCACCAGTCCGTCGGACATCGCGCTCGCGCTCCACAAGGTCGGCGTGCCCTACAAGTTCGCCTACCTGACGAGCTTCGCCTTCCGCTTCCTGCCCCTTCTGCAGGACGAGGCACGGACCCTGCTCACCGCCATGGCGGTCCGTGGTTCGGCCGAGAGCAGTTCACGCCACCCGCTGCGGAGGGGCCGCGCGATCGTCCGGATGCTGTTCCCGATGCTCGCCGGCTCCATGAAGCGCAGCAGCGACATCGCCCTGTCGATGGAGCTGCGCGGCTACAGCCTGCCGGGCCCGCGGACGTTCTACCGGACGTCCTCCTTCCGGGCCGGCGACGCCCTCCTGGTCATCGGCGTGGTCCTCCTGGCCGCCGCGCTCCTGGTCATGCAGTGGCAGATGCCCGCACCGTTCACCGAAGGGGCATGAAATGACCGCACCGGCACTGGCCGTCTCCGGCCTGACCGTCCGCTACGAGGGCGCCGAGCGGCGCGCACTCGACGAGGTCGACCTCGTCGTCGCTCCCGGGGAGATCCTGGGCATTCTCGGCCCGACCGGCGCGGGGAAGTCCACCCTCCTGCAGTGCCTGTCCGGCGTCATCCCCCACCACGAGGACAGCGCGGCCATGCGCGGCGGCATCGAGGTCTTCGGACGCCCGCTGGAGGACTTCACCGGCCTCTCCGAGATCACCGAGACCGTCGGCCTCGTCATGCAGGACCCGGAGGTGCAACTCGTCAACACCGTGGTGCGAGAAGAGCTGGTCTGGGGGATGGAGAACCGGGGGATCCCGGTACCGGAGATCGAACGGCGTCTGCGACGCGCCACCGACCTCTTCGACATCGGCGGCCTCCTCGACCGGTTCACGCACGCCCTCTCGGGCGGAGAGAAGCAGCGCGTCGTCGTGGCCTCGATCTTCTGCCTCAGCCCACGGATCATGCTCCTCGACGAACCGACGTCCGAACTGGACCCCGCCGGAACCGAAGGTGTCATGGACGCCATCCGCGTGCTCGCGGACGAAGGCGTCACCGTCGTCGTCGTCGAGCACAAGATCGAGGAACTCGCCGTCTACGCCGACCGGCTCGTCGCCATGCGTGCCGGCCGCGTCGAAGCGGCCGGCACCCCGCGCGAGGTACTCACGGGCCCGGCGGCCCCGGACCGGCCCCAGGTGCTCGACATCGCCCTGCGGCTGCGGCAGCGAGGGCACTGGGACACCGAACTCCCGCTGTCCGTGCCGGCGGCGGTCGCCGGCTGGCAGTCGATGACGCACGACCCGCACAGCGACAGGAACCACGCATGAACCATAAGGACACCGTCATCGAGATCACCGGCGTCGAGCACACCTACGGCGGAGGGGCCAAGGCCCTGGCGGGGGTGGATCTGACCATCGGACGGGGCGAGTTCGTCGCGATCATCGGGCGGAACGGCTCCGGCAAGACGACCCTCGCCAAGCACTTCAACGGCCTGCTCAGGCCGACGAATCCCGGCGGTACGGTCCGTCTGCACACCCGGGACGGCGCGATCGTCGACACCCGCGGCACCCGCCTCCACCACCTCGCCGCGACCGTCGGATACGTCTTCCAGAACCCGGATCGCCAGATCTTCCACGACACCTGCCGCGAAGAGCTGGAGTACGGCCCGCGCAACCTCGGCGCGGACCCCACGACGCTCGCCCGCGAGGTGTCCGACACCCTGCGACTGGTGGGACTCGAAGGGCGCGAGGAGACCAACCCCGTCCACCTCTCCCGGGGTGAGCGCCAGCGGCTCGCCATCGCCTCCACCCTCGTCATGGGCTGCGACGTCGCGGTCGTCGACGAACCCACCACCGGTCAGGACCGGGCCGAGTCACGCAAGATCCTCGATTCGCTCGCCCACCACCACGCCCTGGGCCGCACGGTCGTCATCATCTCCCACGACATGGCGCTGGTCGCCGAGTACGCCACCCGTGTCATCGCGATGCGCGAGGGCCGCGTACTCACCGACGGCACCCCCGCAGAGGTCTTCTCGCAGCGCGAGGTGCTCCAGGAGACCAACATCCGGCCCCCGCAGGCAGCGGTGCTCGCCGCCGAACTCGGGCTGCCGGGTGTGCTGACGGTCGACGACGCCGTACGCGAGATGAGTACCGTCCTCGCCCGCCCGCGCCCCGGGGCAACGCCCCTTCCCCACGACGACAAGGTCTGCTGAACATGCGCTATCTGGTCACCGGCGCCCGCGGTTTCGTCATGAGCGTCCTGGTCGAGCGACTGCTCACCACGGAGCCCGACGCCGTCGTCACCGCCGTCGATCTGCACGCACCCGACGACGTACTCACCGCTTCCCTCGCCGGACACGAGGAACGCGTCCACCATGTCCAGGCCGACGTCACCGACAGCGCGGCCGTGACGGACGTGATCGCACGGAGTGCGCCGGACGTCGTCGTCCACGGCGCCACGGTCACCCACGACCCGGAAAGCGAACACCGCGACCCCGGACGCTTCGTCCACGTCAACACCCAGGGCACCACGACCGTCCTCGACGCCGCCCGGCGCACCAGCGGGGTACGGCGGGTCCTGCTGGTCAGCAGCGGTGCCGTCTACGGAAGTTCACCCCTGCGGCTGCTCGCCGAGGACGCCCCGCCCTCGCCCGACGAGATGTACGGCATCAGCAAGCTGGCCGGTGAACTCGTCGCCCGCAGGTTCGGTCGGCTCTACGGTCTCGACGTCCCCGTGGCACGGCTGACCAAGATGTTCGGGCCGATGGAACGGCCGAGCTCGGGCCGCTCGGTCATGTCCCTGCCGTACCACCTCGCGGCCGCCGCGGTGCAGGGCCGAGCCGTCAAGGTCACGGAACGCACGCTCCGGGCGGGCGGCGACTGGCTCGGCGCCACCGAGGCCGCCCGCGCCCTGCAACTGCTCGCCCGCGGGGAGGGCCGAGGAGACGGGACGTACAACATCTCCAGCGGCGTCCGGACAAGCGTCCCCGACCTCGTGGCTCTCTTCGGCGTGGAGACCCTCCAGGTACCGGCCGACTCGGCCGAGGCCGACATGGACCCCGCCACCGAGTCCGGCAAGAACGGCGTCTACTCCTCCGACCGGGCACGACAGGAGCTGATCTGGCAGCCGGCCGGCCTCGCGGACCAGGTCGCCGCATACGTCCGGTGGGCGCGCGAGCACCCCGCGTTCTTCACGGCCGGCAGATGACCGCGCGGCGACCGCACGGCGGCAGGCTCGTCACCTTCGGAGAGGCGACGGACGTGACGTGGGCGGGCCGGCTCGGCCGCGACGCCCCACTGATCGCGCGGACCGACGCACCCGACAGGTGAACGCCGTCGCGCCCTCACCGGCTCGGCCTTCTCGGCTGCGGTGGCGTGCTCGTAGCCCGGGCCACCGATTCATCGGACGGTATACCCGTCCCACAGCGGACCCCCGGCCTGGTCCAACACATCCGACACGACCGCGGCGAAGGTGCCGGTGTGCCCGGCTACGGCTTGCTCGGCAGCCTCGGTCAACGCGCTGTGCAGGCCGGGGTCGGCCACGGCCAGCCGCCGTGACAGCCATTTGCCTCCGCCGATCCAGTGCCCCCCGGTCAGCAGGGCGATCTCCGAGGCACGCTGCAGCATGTGCGAGACCAGGTACACCCGCTCGGCCGGGTCTCCGCACCCACGCAGGTCGTCCAGCAGGTCCGTGATGCTGTACCGGTGGCGGTCACGCTCAGGGGCCGTGAGCGGCGGCGGGCCCGCAGCCCAGCGCCTTCGCGCCTCAGCCTGGAGCGAAGCGCCCAGCCCGTCCATGTCCACGAGGAGGATGCCGACGGAGCACATGGCGAGCAACGGCGAATTCCGCTTCGCCGTCTCCTGGTCAGCGAAGTCATGCCAGGTGGCCTCGGTCTGCACGAACAGCTCCACCGGCCAGCCGTGGTACACCAGGTTCTCCCGGTAGGGCGCCGGCGGACCGTCAAGGACGACCACGATGTCGAGATCGGAGGTCGGCGTTCGGCGGTCGGTCACTACGCTGCCGGCCAGGAAGGCCGTCCGGGCGGCGGGAAAGCGATCCCGGACCAGTTCGTGGGCGGTGAGCACAGGGTCGTCCATGACCGCAGCGTACGTGTCAGGGGCACGATGCTTTCCCGGCAAGCACCCCCGTAGCCAAGACTCGGATACCGGCAGGGGTTGTGTGGTCCGTAACCGTGGTTCGCGGCTCAGATCTGGAAGAGGGCTCCCCCTGGGGACGGGCCACCAGATCGCGCAGTTCCCGGGCGATGAGCCACCCGTTCCTCGGCCCCTCTCCGGCGCGCCTCGCCGTCCCGGCTCTTCTCGGCCCCCCGGGCCCGCTCCTCCACGGCCGCCAAGTAGGCCCGCCGGTTGCGCACCGAGCGACCGAGAACGCCGGCCACGAGCGGGAACACCGCCACCACTCCCAACCCGCCCCACCGGCAGCCCGCTCGGTGCGACGGCGGCCGTGCCGTCACGGGCCGCGGCGAAGTGGACCGCGGCGGCAGGGGCGGGCGTTCAGCAGTGCCCGCGCTCGTCGTCGCTGAGTGCAGGAGGCCGAGACATTCACAGGCGAGGACCTTCGGACGACAGGCGGCACCGAACGGGTGAGTCGACCGGCCGCACTGTGACGGCCATGGCCCCGCACGCCCTACTGGCAGGCGGCAATATGGCCGCATGACGACGAAACGACCGACGATCACCCTGGTACTCGGGGACATCACCGAGCAGCACTCCGACGTCCTGGTCAATGCCGCCAACTCCTCACTCCTCGGCGGTGGCGGGGTGGACGGCGCGATCCACCGGCGTGGCGGGCCCGATATCCTCGCGGCCTGCCGGGCCCTGCGGGCCTCGCACTACGGCAAGGGGCTGCCGACCGGGCAGGCGGTGGCGACGACGGCCGGCCGACTGCATGCGCGGCACGTCGTCCACACGGTGGGCCCGGTCTGGTCGCGTACGCAGGACCGCTCCGCATCGCTGGCCTCCTGTTATCGGGAGTCCCTGCGCGTGGCGTCGGAGCTGGGGGCCCGGACGGTCGCCTTTCCGGCGATCTCGACGGGCATCTACGGTTGGCCGCTCGACGACGGTGCGCGGATTGCCGTGCGTACGGTTCGTGAGGCAGCGTTCCCTTCGATCACCGAGGTCCGGTTCGTGCTCTTCGACGAGGAGGCCTACGCCCACTTCGATCGGGCGCTGACGGCGTAGGGGGCCTCGCTGCCCGCGACTTCCAGGACGGAGTGGTACGCGGGGGCACCGGGGGCGTCTTCGCGAGGGTGCTTCACGTCCCGTCGGCGCCGACGGGACGTGAAGCCGAATCCAGTCGGCCACGATGCCGCCACGGGCATGCGGTGTCAGCCGTCGGAAACACCTTCTCAGGTTCTGCTAGGGCGTGTGCAAGAAGTCGACCAAGGCGTGCGCTGATCACAGCACGTGACGTGGGGAGTCTTGACTGACGCTCAGTGGGTTGTGCTGGAACCGGCGACTCCCCAAGTTCCAGGTGGTCCTGGGCCACATACGCGTGCCGCGTCTCGGCCCAGGACGGCCACGCACCCGGCCGGACAAGGTCCGCGCGGACAGGGCATAAGCGCGAACAGATCGGCAACCGCAAGAAGCGCGGCTCGCACGGGGGCAGGCCACCGAAATTCGACAAGGACGCGTCACGCGGTCGAGTGCGGGATCAACCACCTCAAGAGGCAGCGCGCGGTTGCCACGAGGTACGACAAGCGCTCCGTCCGCTACGAAGCGACCGTGTTGGTCGCGGCCATCGACGAGTGGCCGTGACAGACCGGCGCCAACCCCCGCGAAAGGCAGAGCTCCCCGCTCCGGTTGGATGTCGTCGACAGCTTCGCGCAATGCGGGGGTGCCACGAAATCGGATAAGCGCTGAGCTCGTGAACGGGTTGAACAAGGTACTAGCGGAAAGCCGCTACCCCGGACGCGGGGTGCTGTGGTGCCGAACCGGCGACGGCGACCTACTTGGCGCGGGCACGAAGTCGCTACCGGCGACCCGTTCGCCGAGGTCCGCATCGCCGCCGAAAACCGCAGCGGCCTCCTCGATGAGCTGTGCGCCTCCCTGTCGGCTCACCTTCGGATCGCTGCCGCGGTCTTCTCGCCCGGCGGTCTCGCGGAGGCCGACATTCGGCAAGCAGCGCCGGCCCAGAACTGACATCAGCCGGGGCATCGAGTCCGCAGCCACGATCAGCCTCGGTGCCCCGGCTCACAAAGATCACTCCTGAAACACGCCCTAGGTCCTGTCTGATAATTGAACTTGTGGTGGGTCGTGGTGAGCTGACGGATGCGGCGTGGGAACGGATCGAGCCCCTGCTGCCGGGTATTGACGGTCGTGGGCGGCCGTGGCGAGATCACCGGCAGGTGATCAACGGGGTGTTGTGGCGGTTGCGGACCGGTGCCCCGTGGCGTGACCTGCCGGAACGCTACGGGCCGTGGCAGACGGCCTATGAACGGTTCGCCCGCTGGGAAGCGGACGGCACCTGGGCCCGTCTGCTCGAACAGGTCCAGGTCCGCGACGACTCCGTCGGAGCCGTGGAGTGGACGGTGTCGGTGGACTCCACGATCAACCGGGCCCATCAGCACGCCGCCGGCGCCCGCAAAAAGGGGCGACGGCGGGGGACGAACTGGAAAATCCGGCACGCGCGTCGGCTGGTCAGGCGCTGGGCCGGTCCCGCGGCGGGGTGACCACGAAAAGTCATCTCGCCTGCGACGGCCGGGGCCTGCCCCTGGCCGTCGTCGTCACGCCCGGCAACGTCAACGACTCCACCGTCTTCGACACGGTCATGGACGAGTTGCGGGTGCCCCGGGGCGGTGCCGGGCGGCCCCGCCGCAGGCCCGACGCGGTCATCGCGGACAAGGCTTACTCGTCCCGGGCAATCCGCCGGGTCCTGCGCAGGCGAGGCATCCGGGCCGTGATCCCGGAACGGGCCGACCAGAAGGCCAACCGCCTGCGGCGAGGGAAGGCCGGGGGCAGACCGCCGGCCTTCGATCGCGAGCTCTACAAGGCACGCAACGTGGTCGAACGCTGCTTCAACCGTCTCAAGCAGTTCCGCGCGATCGCCACCCGCTTCGACAAACTCGCCGCCCGCTACAAGGCCGGAGTCCACCTTGCCGCACTCATCCTCTGGCTCCGCGAACCCGCCCAAGATCCTTTGTCAGACAGGACCTAGCAGCTGAGACCTTCTCCGGGCTCGACGCCCAGAACCTGCGTGAAGCGCTCGTAGATGTCGATACGGCTCTGGACCTGCCCGGGGTTGCCACCGTCGCATTCCAGGCTGCCGTTGATGGCACGGATGGTCTCACCGAAGCCGGCGCTGTTGACCATCGCGTCGTGCGGCGTCATGGTGCCGGGCCCGCTCTGGGTGTTCCAATACCACAGGCCCGTCTTCCAGGCGACGGACGCGTCGTTCTGGACCAGGTCGGGGTTGTTGAGCAGGTCGATGCCCAGAGCGTCGCCTGCGCTCTTGTAGTTGAAGTTCCAACTGAGCTGGATGGGCCCGCGTCCGTAGTACTTGTCGTTGCCCGCCGGGCAGCCGTACGGCTGGGTGGCGTCGCAGTAGTGCGGGTAGTTGGCGGTGTTCTGTTCGACGACGTACACCAGCCCACCGGTTTCGTGGCTGACGTTGGCGAGGAAGGCTGCGGCCTCCTGCTTCTTCACCGTGTCACTGCCGGCGTTGGCGAAATCCGGATAGGCGCTGAGCGCGGCCGTGAGACCGCTGTAGGTGTAGAAGGAGTTCCTGTTCGGGAACATTTCGTCGAACTGGGCCTCGGAGAGCACGAACTCGGCGGCAGTGGACCGCGCGTCCGTCTTCTGGGCAACCGCTGTCGGAGCGAGGATCAGGGTGCAGAGGGTGGCGGCCGCGCCGGTGGCGGCCAGTAGTGCGAGTTTGCGGGACTTCATGATGTCGACTCCTGCTGGACGGGGACGAAGGCGAGACGGGTGGGAGGTCGGGAGGGGCTTGCCGTGACAAGCCCCTCCCGCGGGCGGGCGCGGTCGGCAGGCCCGTACGGGGCCACCGCTCTCCCGGCCTCACTCCACTTGGTGTGTCAGGCGCCGACGTTGACGTCGATGCAGGCGTAGAACGCGTTGTCGGTGTCGGCCACGTTCCACACGGCGAGCACCTTCTGCTGTCCGGTGATGCCGCCGAAATCGACCTCGTGGTTCACCACGGCACCCGGCTTGGCGCCGCCGTCGTCGAACGATGCGATCTGCTGACCGCCGACGTAGTACTCCCAGGTGCTGGTGGAGTGCTGAGCGGTCAGCTTCCAGGAGAACGTCGCGTTCTTCGGGACCGAGGTGACGGCCCAGCCCTTGCTGTCGTCGTCCAGCTCCGAGAAGCGGCTGTTCCCGCCGCTGCAACTGGTCAGGCCCTTGGGCCCTTCGACGCTCTGGGGTTCGTACGTGATGTCCCCGCAGGACACCGTGCCCGCGGCGCACTGAGCCTGCCGGCTGGGCGGGTCCGAGATGTAGCCGTGGGCGCTCGCCGAACCGGCGGGCAGACTGATCGCGATGACGGGGGCCAGGGCCGCACCGATCAGTGCCGCTGTCTTCCTACTGGCGTGCATACGGAACTCCTTCACATCAGGCCGCCCGGGGTGTGCGCGGTCATGTGTGGGGGTGACCGCACGCGCCGGGTACGGCCTCTGGGTGGGGGCCAAGAGGCGCGAAGGTCACGCGCACTCACCGTCCTCGTCGGCGTGCGGAGATGCCGACAGGGATCAACTCCGGAAGCGGAGCGGTGAGTTCTGTTGGACTAGACCATACAAGCGGAGGTGTTCGTGTCAAGCATGTGTCACGACATCGCCTGCGGGCGGTTCCGGGTGAAGGGGCAGGGGTGCGGCAAGGTTCCGGCCGGCCGGCATCACTGCGCGGGGGGCTCGCCTACTGGCTGCGCCGCCCGCTCCGGAGCGAGATCGCGGAGGAGTGGCGGCGCGTTGGGTTTTGGCGAGTCGGCGTGGTCGAGGCGGGGTCAGCGTGCCCATTTGGTGATCGCGACCTGGGTTCCGCCGCCGACCTCGGTCTGCAGGGTGAAGTCGTCGACGAGGCGGCGCGCTCCGCTGAGCCCGAGGCCCAGGCCCCCGCCGGAGGTCCACCCGTCGGTCAGCGCCTGGTCGACATCGGGAATGCCGGGACCCGAGTCCTCGAACACCGCGGTCACACCGACCCGCCCGTCCCGGTGGACCAGACCCACCCGCATGACCCCGCCACCGCCGTAGACGAGAGTGTTCCGGGCGAGCTCACTCGCGGCGGTGACCAGCTTGGTCTGGTCGACCAGCGAGAGCTTGCACTGCTGGGCGAGCGCACGCACCAGCTGACGCGCCCGGACCACATCATCGTTGGAACCGATCGGAACGCTCTCGTGCTCGGCGTCAGGAACGGGCGCGAGCCCACTCATAGCTGAGCCGGACGGGAATCGTCCCGCCTGGCCAGGATCTCCAGCCCCTTCTCCAGAGTCAGAGCCGTACGCACGCCCCCCAGCGACAACCCCAGCTCCACCAGCGTGATCGCGACCGCCGGCCGCATACCCACCACCACGGTCTGCGCATCCAGCATCCGGGAGATCGCCGCCGTCGTCGCCAGCATCCGCCCCACGAACGAATCCACGATCTCCACCGCCGTGATGTCGATCACCACCCCCGACGCACCCGAATCGACGATCCGCGCCGCCAGATCGTCCTGCAACTCCAGAACGACCTGATCCTCCAGCTCCACCTGGATCGAGACGAGAAGGACGTCACCGATCTTCAGCACAGGTACGCGCTCGCTCACGCCCGGCCACCGGGCCGCACGACAGCCGCGTCACCACGACGCAACGCATGCTTGAGAGCATCGGCCAACGACGACTTGGTGACGATGTCACCGAACTGGATCCCCAACGCCACAATCGTCTGCGCGATCTGCGGACGAATCCCCGAAATGATGCACTCCGCACCCATCAACCGGGCCGCCACCACCGTCTTGAGCAGATGCTGCGCCACCTCGGTGTCCACCGCCGGCACACCCGTGATGTCGATGATCGCCTGATCCGACCCCGTATCGACGAGAGCCTGCAGCAGCTTCTCCATCACCACCTGCGTCCGCGCCGAATCCAGCGTGCCCACCAGCGGAACAGCCACCACCCCCTCCCACAGCTTCACCACCGGGGTGGACAGCTCCATCAGCTGCTCGGCCTGCGCGCTGATGATCTCCTCACGCGTCTTGGCATACACCTCCAGAGTGAACAGACCCAGCGCGTCGATGAGCTTGCTCAGATGCAGATAGGCCCGGACGTCCCCCGCCGAAGTGTCCTCCGAGGGCGCCAGCACATCCTTGCCCGCCAGCACACTCGTCGCGGTCTCCGTCGGCGTGAAACCCTGCCGGGCCCGCGTCCGCGACAGCTCCGCCAGCAACGCCCGCACCTCCCCGAACGCATCCCCCCGCCAGTCCAGACCGCCCCCACGCAGCCCCTCCACCAACGCCGCGTACAACTCACGCAGCTCACGGTCGAGCTCGGCCAGCGAGATACGCCCACGCAACGTCCGCGAGACCGCCTCCACCCAAGCCGCACCTAGCGACTCCTGCTCCGCGGTCAGCAGCTCGACGAGCCTTGTGCATGTGTCCTGCTCAGGCACTGAAGTAACTCCTTCTTCCATTCCGGTCTCCAGCGACGCGGCATGCCGCAGCGCGCTACCGCCGGCAGCCGCCCAGGCGCGGGGGACCCGGCGCCCAGCTCCATCTTAAGTTGCCGTCCGACAATAGTTGTCGTCTGTCGCTTATGGGTAATCCTGTACGGCTCCGGCCCGGGCCGGTCTGCGCAGTCCCGGTGGCGGGGTCGTCCGAGGTGGCAGTAGCAGCCGCATGGGAGGCAGGTCAGGGCGTCGAGCAGTCGTCGCGGTGGATCGGTCGTCCCGGACGTCGGGGTCGGGTTTCCGCGTGCTCAGCCGGTACCGGTCGGAGACCGGCGTCGCGACATCCCGTGCGTCAGAGGCATCGACCTCGGCGGAGGCGCCTGGCCCAGGATTCCCGGCGACGGTGAGCGCACCGCTGCTGAAGGCACGACCGGTCCGGTCTCGGTGAGGTAGCCGTCGATGGATACGCGAACCGAACCCCCTGCCGATCACCCGCGACCTTGGGCAGGATCGATCGTTCGCCCCACACGTATCCCTTGGCCGGCGTACACGTCCGGGGGCGCGCTCTCCCTCATGGCGCATCACGCCCCGGCCGTCCTTCGGCTGCCGCTGCCCGCCGGTGCCCTCGCTCGTGCCACTCCCACGCCCCCGTCCCGGCGTTCACAACAGGTCTGGTGTCACGTCGACGTGAGCCCGGCTCAGGTGGTGGCAGTGCTGCGGGACAGGGCGCCGCGCGGCGTGAAGGCACCGAACAGGCGAGCATCGGGCATCCCGGACGAAGCTCCCGAACCGCTTGGTGCGGCAGGCCGGATGAGCTGATCCGAGCAGTTGACACCCTGTGGTTCGCTCGGTTTACTCATGCAACGTCAGAGCCGAGCGCTCGACGCCAGAGGTACGCCCATCCGGTAATACGGCCCTCGCGCCGTCAGTCCGGACCGAGTCGCCAGGACCGCGTGAAGCGGAGTCCGAGGCGGGGACGTGCCCTCCCACGTCGTGGAGTACGAAAAAATGCCCAACATCCACCGCGAGCGGTCCTGGAAAGGCCTCACCGTACGGGCGGCGGTAACGGCCGCCGCGATCGCGCCTCTGCTCGCCTGCTCCGCCGCGGACGCGGCGAGCCAGACGATCACCCTCCCGCCCGCGCACGCCGGTTTCGACTACCAGATCAACAAGCCCTACGAGCCTCCGGCCGGGGTCGAGGTCGTGAGCCGTGACCACACCGCGTCACCCGCGCCGGGGCTCTACAACATCTGTTACGTCAACGCCTTCCAGGCGCAGCCGGGCGCCGAGGGGGAGTGGAAGGACCTGCTGCTGAAGGACGCCGACGGCGAGATCGTCTACGACGGCGACTGGGGCGAGGCCATGCTGGACATCCGGACCGACAAGAACCGCAAACTGATCGCCGCCAAGGTGAACGCCTGGGTCGACTCCTGCGCCGACAAGGGATTCGACGCCGTCGAACCGGACAACCTCGACACCTTCGACCGTACCGACCTCCTCGGCGCGGACGACGCGAAGGCGATGATCAGGCTTCTGGCCGACCACGCCCACCAAAAGGGTCTGGCGACTGCGCAGAAGAACACCGCAGAGTTCTCCACGATGCGGGACGAGACCGGTCTCGACTTCGCCGTGGCGGAAGAGTGCGGACAGTGGGACGAGTGCGGGGACTACGCGGAGGGCTACGGCGACCACGTGATCGTCATCGAGTACGAGCAGGAGCATTTCGACAAGGCGTGCAGCGGTTTCGCGGACCGGCTGAGCATCGTGATGCGCGACCGCGATGTCCTGTCCCCTGGTGATGCCGGGTACGTCCGCGAGGTCTGCTGACCCGTACGCCCAGGCGGTCGTGACCGGCCCGTCACGCGCCGTAGCGTCGCGACCTCGCGGCCGCCGTCCGGCTGCGGGACCGCGAGCGGTGGATGAACAGCGGCACCTGCTCGCCCGGCGCCACACGCCGACGCCGGGGGACACCGTGCCGCTCCGGCGCACCGACGGGCCGGCGGCGGTGCGCCGGAGCGGCATGGTGCGGATCAGGGTGTCTCCGCTGTGAGCCACCGCCACCGCCACCGCCGCCGTTGTCGCGGGGACGGGCCGGGCCACCGGCTGCCGAGCGAGGCCGCCGCCCGTCCCGCCGCTTCGGGCTGTTCCGCCGACCGCCGTGGCCTCACTGTGCTGGTTGCACATCGTGGTGCCGTACGCGGCATTCCTGCGCTCCATGTGTTCGGTACCCGAGCGCCCTTCTCTCGGCAGGCAGCTCAGCAGTCCCGCGCGGCACTGGCGAGTGATACGCCCGGACGGAGACCGTCGGTGGTCGACATCGCGTGGCCCCCGCCCGCCTTTCGGCGCACGGCATGCGAAAGCCCGCACCTGTTCGGTACGGGCGATGGTCAGTTCCGGCGTGCGGCACAAGAACGCAAGGCACTCCTTCTCCTTGCCGTACCCAACGTATAGCGCACCGGGGGGCTTGTGGCAAGGCCCGGGTCGTGACGCAGAATCGTCGACCGAGGCCACGGCCCGCGGAAAACGGAGCCACGACGTGCGGCTGTTGTCGTCGACGTATCGGGGCTGCCGACCGGCCGGTCGTCGGAGGGACGGGACACCGAACGGGACACCGACTGGTGACGGGGTGTCCGACAAGGGGCTCGACGGAGAGTGAGATACCGATGATTCGGTCGGTCGGTGCAGTGCTACGGAACATGGCCGCCTCGGAGGCGGCCCGATGATCGAGCAGTATGCCCTGGACCTGCACGAGGTGGACGAGACGCAGGCCGCGGTCGTCGGCGGCAAGGGCGCGCACCTGGGCGGACTGGGCCGGATCGAAGGCATCCACGTGCCGACCGGCTTCTGCGTGACGACGGACGCCTTCCGGCGGGCCATGGACAAGGTGCCGGTCCTCGACCGCCGCATCGAGCAGCTGTCCCACCTCGAGCCGGACGACCGCGAGGGGGTACGCGCACTCAGCGAGGGGATCCGCCGTGCCATCGAGGGAGCCGCCGTCCCGGACGACCTCGCGGCGGCGATCACCGGCGCGCTCGCCCGGCTCGGCGAGCAGGCGGCCTGCGCCGTTCGGTCCAGCGCCACGGCGGAGGACCTGCCGACGGCCTCTTTCGCCGGCCAGCACGACACCTTCCTGGACGTCGTGGGGCCGACGGCGATCATCGAGCACGTGAAGCGGTGCTGGGCCTCGTTGTTCACCGAGCGGGCCGTGACCTACCGCCGACGGAACGGCATCGACCACCGTACGGTCCGCATGGCCGTGGTCGTGCAGCAGATGGTCTTCCCACACGCGGCCGGCGTCCTGTTCACGGCCGACCCCGTCACCGGCAACCGGGAGGTCGCCACCGTGGAGGCCGGCTTCGGCCTCGGAGAGGCCTTGGTCTCCGGCCTGGTGAACCCGGACGTCTTCACGGTGCGGCACGGTGAAATCGTCGCCAAGGCGATCGCCGCCGAGCAGCGTGCCGTTGGCGTCCTGCCGGCCGAGCGGGAAGCGGTGGTCGACGCACAGCGGCGGAAGCGGCAGCCCTCGCTGACGGATGCGCAGGTCGTACAGCTCGTGCGGATCGGGAGGCGGACGGAAGCATACTTCGGGCGCCCGCAGGACATCGAATGGTGCCTGGCCGACGGCACCTTCCAGATCGTTCAGAGTCGGCCGATCACGACGCTGTTCCCTGTCCCCGAGACCGGTGACCGGGAGAACCACGTCTACGTCTCCGTCGGTCACGGGCAGATGATGACCGATCCCATGAGGCCCCTGGGGCTCTCCATGTGGCAGCTGACGGCCATGGTGCCGATGCACGCGGCCGGCGGGAGGCTGTTCGTCGACGTCACCCCTCGCCTGTCCTCGCCCGCGAGCCGCGCCGGCCTCCTGGACGCCATGGGGAAGGGCGACCCCTTGGTCCGGGACGCTTTGGAGACCGTCCTCGACCGCGACGGTTTCGTCCCGTCGCTCCCGGACGCCGATCCGGGCGGGCCGCCGTCCGGCGGTACCTCCGAGCCGATCGAGGCCGATCCCGCCGTCGTCACTGAGCTGATCGAGCGCAGCCGGACGTCCGTCGCCGCCTTGGAGCACGACATCCGGACGAAGGCCGGGCCTGCGCTGTTCGACTTTCTGCTGGAGGCATTCGAGGAGCACAGGCGGGTTCTCGGTGATCCACTGAGCCTCCAGGTGATCACGGCGGGGATGGATGCCACGGGGTGGCTCAACGACAAGTTGCGGGAGTGGCTCGGCGAAAGGAACGCGGCCGACACGCTCACGCTGTCCGCCCCGGGCAACGTCACCTCGGAGATGGGCCTGGCACTGCTCGATGTGGCGGACGTGATCCGTCCGCACCCGGAGGTGGTGGCGTTCCTCCAGGGTGTCGAGGGCGAGGACTTCCTGGACGAGCTGGTGGGGCTTCCGGGCGGAACCGAGGCGCGTGACGCCATCGAGTCCTATCTCGACCGCTACGGCATGCGCTGCGTCGGCGAGATCGACATCACGAGACCGCGTTGGTGCGAGCGCCCCAGCACGCTTCTGCCAGTGATCCTCGACCACGTCAGGAATTTCGAACCCGGCGCCGCCGGGAGGCACTTCGAGCACGGGCGTCAGAAGGCGCGGGAGAAGGAGCAGGACGTGCTGTCACGCTTGCGGACCCTGCCGGACGGGGACCGGAAAGCCGACGAGGCCAAGCGGATGATCGACCGGGTCAGGACCTTCATCGGATACCGGGAATACCCGAAGTACGGAATCGTCAGCCGCTACTTCGTCTACAAGCGCGCCCTGCTGGAGGAGGCCGAGCGCCTCGTGCGGGCCGGTGTACTCGCCGAGAAGGAGGACGTCTACCACCTCACGTTCCAGGAGTTCCACGACGTCGTCCGCTCGGCCCGGGTGGACGACCGGCTCATCCAGCGGCGCAAGGACGAGTTCCGGTCTTACCACGCGCTGACACCACCCCGGGTGCTGACATCGGACGGCGAGGCCCTCAACGGGGCGTACCGGCGCGACGACGTACCGGCCGGCGCCCTGACCGGCCTGCCGGTCTCCGCCGGGACCGTCGAGGGAAGGGCCCGGGTCGTCCTCGACATGGCGGAGGCTGACCTCGAAGCAGGCGACATCCTGGTCACGGCCTTCACGGACCCCAGTTGGTCGCCGCTGTTCGTCGGGATCGCGGGCCTGGTGACGGAGGTGGGAGGCCTGATGACACATGGCGCCGTGATCGCCCGGGAGTACGGCCTGCCCGCCGTCGTGGGCGTGGAGCAGGCCACCCGGCTGATCCGCGACGGGCAGCGGATCCGCGTGCACGGAACCGACGGGCACGTCGAGTTCCTTTCGTGACCGAGCGATCCGGCGCGCCGCCTCGGCCGGACATCCGGCTCAGGGGTTCGGCCCGGAGGCGTCCCTTCTCGTGGGGCATGAGACTGTCCGGTCGTGCGAAAGATGACGAAGGAACTGGAGGCCACCCTGGCTGAGGCGTCGTCTCCCGCGTGGACGCGACGTGTTCGTGCCGGGCGTGACCTTGCTTCCTCGGCCGATGTACCTGAGGCTGCGGAAGCACTGGTGGGTCTGCTGTTGGACGCCGATGACACAGCGGTGACGCGGCAGACGGCAGAGGCTTTGACCCGGGAGGGGACCGAGGCCTCCGTAAGGCTCATCGCTCGCGCGGTTGCCGAGGCCGACGACAACCGGGCCGACTGGCTGCAGACCGGCGTGCACGACGCGCTCATGGGGCCGGGTGGTGCGCCGGGTGTCCTCGCGGCCTGTGGAAAGCTCGCCCGGGATCCGGAAGGAGCTGTCCGTCAGGGGGCCGCGCACATCGCGGCATGGGCGGCCGACCCACGGTGATGATCGATCTGCGCGACCTTCCAGCGGGTCGCTTCATGCGGCCGTTGCCCGGGGCGCACGAGAATTCGTGGAAGGCGCCGTCACAGCATCGCGAACAAGCGGACACGGCGGCGTCCTTCGCGTCGGTCCCGACCTCGCCCGGGCAGGGATCGGCGATGCTCCGCATGGCCAGTTCGGGCAGGTGGTCCGGTCCGGGGGAGTGGCTGTACAACCGGTGCCTGCCCGCCCCGGGAGAAGCGGAAGCTTCGGTGATACCCGCCACCGGAAGGGACACCCGCCCACCGGCCGGATCCACGCGCGCAGCGTGCTCCGCACGCGCCGGTAGTTACGGCGGCCGGGTTCAGGCGCAGGGCCGCCAGCCCAGTGCCGGTGCCAGCTTCGACGCGATGTCGGTGAGGATCTGCTCGTAGTCCTCACGCTCGAAGGTAAAGGGAAGGGCGAACGCCACCTCGTCCACCTCACGGAAAGCCGGGTGCGCCCGCAGCCGCTCGGCGATCACCTCCGAGGTGCCGACCAGGTCGGGCGCGAACATCATGCGCGCCGGGCCCTGTGGCGCCGCGGTGCGGGGCAGCCGCTCGGCGGCGTACCGCTCGTACCTGGCCCGCTGCTCGGGTGAGGCCGAGTCGGTGGGGATGACGACCAGGCCCTGGGAGACCCGGGCATCCTCCCCGTCGGGGTGCACCGCCCGGAAGGCGCGGATGTGCGAGAGCTGGATCGCGGCGAAGTCGGCGGGCTCATCGCCTGGGCCCTCGGCCTTGACGACGCTGCTGGTCAGCAAGTTCATCCCGTGCTCGCCCGCCCACCGGGCCGACCGCAGACTGCCGCCGCCGTACCACATCCGCCGAACCAGGCCCGGTGAGTGCGGCTGTACCCGGTCCGAGAAGACTTCGAAGCCCTCTCTGCCGCTGGAATCAGCGGCGGGTTCGCCTCGCACGAGGTCCATCAGCCGTTCCACTCGTCCGTAACCGAAGTCCTCGGCGTCCGCGGTATCCGGGTACAGGGCGTCCTTGACCCGGTCGTAGAACATCGGAGGGCCGACGCTGATACCCGGATTGAGTCGACCGCCGGACAGGACGTCAACCGTGGCCAGGTCCTCGGCGAGCCGCAGCGGGTTCTCCCAGCCGAGCGGCGTGACCGCGGTGCCGAGAGCGATGCGCCGGGTGCGCTGCGTGGCGGCCGCCAGCACGGCGACGGGAGAGGAGATGCCGTACTGGAGATGGCGGTGGCGGACCCAGGCGCTGTCGAAGCCCAGGCGCTCGCCCAGCTCGATCAGCTGGAGCGTGGCCTCGTGGCCCTGGCCCGGGTCGGTCTCGTCGAAGAGCCCGATGGTCAGGAACCCCAGCTTGCGCAGCGGTCGTGATGTGAGCGGCACTCAGCCCTCCAACATTGGGTCGCGTCAGACCTACGGGCGTGCCAACAGCAAGCCGTCCAGCGATGTTCCCCCGATACCTTCTTCGTGGCTCCGCAACGGAGCCTTGGGCCTTCGGGTCCGGCACGACTTCCCCCTGTTGCGATGCCATGCGCCGCTCGGGCAGCCGGACGCCGGCCGTCTCCTGAGGTGTCGTACGGTGGCGATGGTCTGTGGATCATGTCGGACGACTCCCTCTCATACAGAGCCTGCGTACAGCGGTCGCCGCCGCCTCAGCGGATGTACCCCTGCGCTTGCACCTGGCCCAGCTCTTGCTGGAGGCGGACCGGTCCGACGAAGCCGTCGCCGACGGCGCCTGCGCGCCGGTATTCGGGTCAACCTGCACTCACTCGTCCGGCGCCGAGTCTGGCCCCGTGTGGTCCTCGGCCAGGCGGCGTGGGCCATGCTCTGTGCCCTGCTGATCACCCAGGTCCCCTGGACACAACGAACGTTCTCCCTCGGGCTGTTCTGGGTCGGCATGGTGCCGACGGTGGCGACGCTGTGGTTCGACCGGAAGAAGAACCGCTGAGTGCCGGAGTGGCCCGCGCTGACGGCCTGCTCGCTGCGGAAGGTGTATCCGCGAGCAGAGTGACGCGCGTCGGTGACTGCCCGTCGTCCCTCCGGCGCCCGCGTATTGATCCGGGAGATTGCCCGAGCCCCCAGCAGGAAGCCGGGCGGACGGGCACCTCGCCGAGTTGGTCGAGGGGAGCGATGCGCTCATCCGTCACCGTGCACGGATGGGCCCAGTCGTCGTCCAAGCCGAAGACGTAGGTGAATCGCGCGCCGCCCATCGCCACTACCGCTCATCGATCCTCAGCTTGCGGCTCAAGGCTCGGTTCTTGGCGGCGTTTCGTGCCTTCCTGGTGTTGGCCGACTCGGCGACCAGGGCGAGTACCGCAGGCGACGTCGAATGCTCGGCGAGGAAGCGCCGCAGTGGTGGCGCTGTCCGCCGGGCACGCGCGTCGACAGCCCTGCCGTCCCTCGATGAGCTGTCGAACTCGGTCTACCAGGGCGGGCGGGTGTCGCGGCGTGCTTCCGGGGTCTGCTCGGGCAGAGCCGTGTCTTGGTCGGTGCGCAGCAGCATGCCCGGATCGGGTTCGAAGTCCTCATCGGGAGGTGCCGGCTGGTGGAAACGCTCGGTGCGCGCAATGGTGACTTCCACCAGTCGGCCCTCCTGGAACATCCACAGCCCGAAGCAGTCGTCGTCCTGGTCGCGAAGCAGGACCTGCACCGTATGCGGATACGGCCACGGCAGGGACTCCAGGTGCCTGAGCAGGCCCTTGCGGGCCCGCGTTTTCTCGAACTCCAGGGCCCACCCGAACTCGTGGCCCCACTGCCCCGCTATCGGGACGAAGCGGCCGCGCCACAGGCGTTCCGGATCGTCCTGGGTCAGCGGTTCCATCACCTCGTCCGCCCAGCGGGCGAGCACGATGACCTCGGCGTCTCTACTCATGCCGGAGTATCACCGCATCCGCCTGATCCATCGCAACCGCATTGTTCAACCGGTCGACGCAGGCAACGGTGGCTCGATCGGCGACGAGCTCTCAGTGCCAGCGGACCCGGCGACGGGGCCCCGCCAGCCACCAGCCAGTTCACGCCACCACCCCCTGCCCGTCCTGTCCCGGTCCATGACCGGCGACAAGCGCGGTGGAGCGGTCGGTCACGTGCTCGTGGGTCCCGGGTTACAAGTGTGGTCCCGGGGTACGCGCGGTGGCGTACGACGCACGCGCTATCCAGGGAGGTACCCCCATGGGCAAGCTGGGAGACATGGCGAACAAGGCCAAGGAGATGGCGAAGGGCCACCCGGACCAGGCCGACAAGGGCGTCACGAGCGCCGAGCGGATGGTCGACGAGCGTACCGGCGACAAGTACGACGCCCAGACCGACAAGGCCGCCGACGCGGCCCGCCGCTCCTACGGCGGCCGGCCCACAGAACGCTGACCCGCGTACTTCGAAGCCCCGGGACTTGGCCGACGCGCCGAGTCCCGGGGCCTCCTGACGGGAACCGGCCCGCTCCCCGCCGGCGCCTGGACGTCGTCGGCATGCTCCTGCTCCCGCCCGGCATCACCGCCGCCATCTACGATCTGACCCGGCTCAGCGGATCCGACGGCTTCACCACTCCCAAGGTGTGGCTTCCCCTGACCGCCGGACTCGCCCTGCTGCTCGGACACCTCGCCTGGGCACTGCGTCGCGGACCGGACGCCCTGGTCAACATCAGGCTGTTCCGCCACCGCGCTCCGGCTTCCTCGTGCGTCAGCCGCCCGCGAGGGAGGTCGACCGGACGGCGGCCGCCGCCCTCTTGCGCCGCCTGCGCAGCAGCACGACGACGAGCGCGAAGAGCTGGAGCAAGAGATCCAGGTCCGGCAGGTCGGCGGTGGCCTCGGAGCGGACGTGCCCGGTGCGGCGGATCGTGCCGACGGGCTCACCGTCGTCGCCGAACATGGTGTACTCCCGGTCTGCCGCCGCGGTCCGCCGGAACGGGACGACCCGCTCGGAGCACGTCAGGTTCCAACTCCGGCGCACCCGGTCCGTGCTCGCGACGACGGTCCCGCCGGCGTCGAGCAGTTCGTAGACGCCGCTGAAGCGGTGGGTGCGGACGTGGTAGTCGCTCCCGTGCAAGGTGAACCGCGCGCCGACGCGGCCCCTGCGCAACGAGAACGTCGTCAGCGCCCGGCCGTCCTCGGTGAGCTCGTACTCCTGGCTCGGCAGATGGATCCTCTTCGCGTGCAACATGACTTCATCGCAGCATCCGCCCACTGGCCGGACCCATGCCATTTGTCATGCATGACCGGGGGAGAACGCGAACGGGGGCACCGTTCAGGGGAGGGCCATGCTTACCTGCTCGACCCCCGCATCGGGTCCCCGCTCGTCCGCCCCTGCGACAGCCGGGCCGTAACATGAGCGCCGTGGACGCACGCGATCCGGACGAGTTCTCCGTCGGCCAGTGGCCGGACTGGAGTTTCTGGAAGAACCCGCCGGACGGATACAGGGCCCGCAGTCGGGGCCGCGTAGCCGTCGCCACGGCCACCGCGCTGGCCTCTCTCACCCTGATCGCACGGGCCCGGGACATCGCGCACGGCACCGAACCTCCCCTGCTCACCGCGCTCGCGATCGGCCTCGTAGCCTGCTACGGCATCGGTTGCATGCTGGCGCCCTGGTACGGGCCCGTGGCGCTGCGACGGGGGCGTGTCACCATCGTGGCGGTGTTGTTCCTGCTGGGGGCGGCACCGGCCGTGCTCCTCGTGTCGCCGTACTACCTGACCGATCTGACCTATGCGCTGGCGATCGGACTCATGCTGCTGCCGCTACGCCACGCGCTGCTGCTCGGCCTCGCCACCGTGCTGGGGCAGATCGTCTGGATGCGTCTGGCCCAGGGCGAGGTGGCCTGGGCGCAGGTGGCCATCCTCGTCGGCGTGACCGCGGCACTCGGCACCGTCTTCGCGCTCAACTTCACGATCGGTCACCTGCGGGCCGCGCGCGAGCAGGTCAAGAGGCTGGCCGTGAACCAGGAACGGGAACGGGTCGCCCGGGACATGCACGACGTCCTCGGCCACAGCCTCTCCACGATGACCGTCAAACTGGGGCTCACACGACGCATCCTGGAGTCCACCGGAGACGTGGCTCTCGCCGTCGGCGAGGTCACCGAGCTTGAGACCATGGCGCGCACGGCGCTGTCCGACATCCGGGCCACCGTTTCGGACTACCGCACCCTGTCGCTGGACAGCGAACTCTCCGGCGCCCGCCTGGCGCTGCGTGCCGCCGGTGTACGGGCCGATCTGCCCACCGCGACCGATACCGTACGTGCCGAGCTGCGCGAGGTGTTCGGCTACGTCGTGCGGGAGACGGTCACCAACGTGCTGCGGCACACCGACGCCGAACTGTGCACCGTCCGCCTCGGGCCCGACTGGGTCGAGGTCACCGACAACGGGAGTCCCACCGGCGTGACGAGTGCCGGGAACGGGCTCACCGGCCTCACGGAACGACTGGCCGCCGTGTCGGGCACGCTCGAACACGGGCCTGCCCCCGGCGGCGGGTTCCGGGTCCTGGCCCGCGGGCCCGCCCCGGCGACCGACCCCGCACCTCCTCAGAAAGCCGAGCCGACATGATCCGAGTCCTACTGGCCGACGACCAGGCACTCGTACTCGGCGCCCTCGCGTCCGTGCTCCGGCTCGAACCCGACATCGACGTGGTCGCCGAGATCGGCACCGGCACCGAGGTGCTGGCCGCCGCGCAGCGGGCCGTGCCCGACATCGCGCTGCTCGACGTACAGATGCCCGGGCGTGACGGCCTGACGGTCGCGGCCGACCTCCAGCGGGCGCTGCCCGCCTGCCGCACCATCATCTGCACGACCTTCAGCCGACCCGGCTACCTTTCGCGGGCGATGTCCGCGGGCGCGTCCGGGTACGTCGTGAAGGACTCCCCGCCCGAACAACTGGTCGACGCGATCCGCCGCGTCCACGCCGGCCTGCGCTTCGTGGATCCGGCCCTCGCCGCGGAAGCGCTGGCCGGCGGTGCGAGCCCGCTGACCGGGCGCGAGGCGGACGTGCTGCGCGTCGCCGCCGAGGGCGGCACCGTGGCCGACATCGCCAGGGCGCTCCGGCTGTCCCAGGGCACCGTGCGCAACCACCTGTCATCGGCGATCGGCAAGACGCAGGCCCGCACCCGCGCCGAGGCGGCCCGGCTCGCGGAAGCCAACGGCTGGCTGTGACCGCGACGCCGCCCATCAGGCCTTGGCCGGCCGGACTTACTTCCGCCGGAGAGGGCTGTCGGACCCTCATCGCATCGCAGGTGGCAGGAGTCGGGGCGTCGACGGATCTGGGCCTGATCGATGCCGAGTGGGCTGAGGCGAGGGCGGCGGGCGGCGGAAGCCGTGCCGGAGGCGTGGCCCGGAGCGGACGTTCACGGCCCCGCCACTCCCGCCGGGGGCCCGAACCAGTGGTGAAGGGCTTCACGCAACCGCTGGGCGGTGGTGCGGTGGGATGCCGAGGGCGTTCCTGTCCAGGCGGCGTGGCCGTCCGGGCGGACGAGCACCGCGGACGCACCTGACAAGCCATCAGATCGCGCCGACACCACGGTCACCCGGTCCGCCCACGCCTTTGCCGCCTCGCGCAGCGAGTCCGTTCCGTTGCTCTCGTCCACCAGCAGCGCTCCGCCGGCCGTACGGGCCAGTAGCGGCAGCAGACTGTCGCGTTCCAGCTGGACGTCCGGCACCATCCTCCCCTCCCAGGGATGACCACAACCGTGCCGAACCGGATAGCGGGTGCCGACGCCGGTGATCGCCTCGGCAAGGTATCCGGCCGTCTCCTCGGCCTGCGCCAGCTCGGCGAGCAGCTCGCGCACCGGTGCCAGCCGCTCGTCCTCCGCGGCAACCGCCGCCTGCGCCCGGGTGTTGCGCAGCAACCTGGCGCCAGCCGCATGCCGCTCGGTGTGGTAGGTGTCCAGGAGAGTCCCGGGAGCCTGTCCGCGCGCCACGAGTCCCAGCTTCCAGCCGAGGTTCATGGCGTCGTCGATAGCCGCGTTGACGCCGATGGCGCCGGCCGGGGGATGGATGTGTGCGGCGTCGCCCCCCAGCAGCACCGCGCCCTGCCGCAGCTGTTCGGCCAGCCGGGCCGCGTCCCCGTACCTGGTGAGCCAACGGGCTTCGGCTATCTCCACGTGCCGCCCCAATGCCCGGTCCAGCACGTCCTGGAAACCGGACAGCGTCACCGGCTCGTTGCGGTTGTCCGGCGGTTGAGGGTCGTGGGTGATGAGCCGTACACAGCCGGGCCGTGGGATGGCGAACACCATGCCGTTCGCGCCGGCCGTCACGCCGAACGGGATCGCCTGCGGATCGGCCAGGACCACGTCCCCGAGCAGGGTGAAGTGGCGTGCGGGTGTTCCGGGGAAACCGATGCCGGCCAGCTTTCGCACTGTGCTGCGACCGCCGTCGCAGCCGACCAACCATCTTGAGCGCAGCGGTATGCGCCCGGCCGGGGAGTCGACCTCGGCGCGCACCCCGCTGCCGTCCTGGTGGAACCCGGTCAGATCATGACCGCGCAGGATACGCACGCCCAGTTCCACGGCCCGCTCAGCGAGGATCTCCTCCACTCTGGTCTGCGCGATCCCCAGCACGTAGGGGTGTTCGGTGCGCATAGCGGCCAGGTCGAGCTGGGCCGCTCCGACGAACGCGGTGGTCGGCATGGTGGGGCCCTCGGCGAGGAAGCGATCAGCGAGGCCGCGGCGGTCGAGCAACGCCAGGCTCCGGGCATTGAGGTTGAAGCCGCGGCAGAAGCCGGGCGGGGCCGGCTGCCGTTCGAGTACCACGGTGCGCACACCGGCCAGGCCCAACTCGCAGGCCAGCATCAAGCCTGCGGGCCCGGCCCCCACCACCAGGACGTCCGCGTCGCCGTCCGGCGCATCTGTCGGCGACGCCGGTAGCGGGGAGCGCGGGGCGGTCGGCGGGCCGGTGGATATCGGCGCATCGGGTGAGTGCTGCTCAGCCCGTATAACTACGGGCCCAGTTGTGTCAGGCATGGGGGGAGACCTCCGGCCATTCCAGGGTGCCCTGCTCGATCTCCTCGGCGGTCCGCAGTACCCACTGCATCTCCGCTTGCAGCATCGCTCGGGCGTACTCCGCCTCGATCACGAACAGCCGTGGCGCCTTGTGCTCCTCCCTGGCGGCCCGATACGCCTGCTCGCCTTCGGAGACGCGGGCCTGCAAGGCCGCCGCCCGTTCGCGCAGCGCCTGCGCCGCCCGCTGCTTCCCCAGTACGCCCAGGTAGCTGACGGCGGACAGGAACCTGGGGTACTCCCGGGAGGGCTCGCGGACGATTTCGTCCAGCCACTCGGTGAACCACCGCTGCCCGTCACTGGTGTGCCGATAGACCGTACGCATCGGGCGGCCGCCCACCTGCTCGGTGTCGGTCGCCTCGATCCAGCCGTCTCGGGCCAAGGCCCGCACCGTGTCGTACAGCGACCCCGTGGTCAGTTTGAAGGCCGAGTCCATCTGGCGCTCCCGAAACGCGGTCGCCATGGCGTGGGGGTGCATGGGCTGCTCCAGCAGCACGCCCAAGACCGCAAGGGCCAAGGGGTTGGCCGGTCGTTTCACGGGCATCTCACTCCGCATTCAGGCTCGGGATCACTTGCGCTCGGATCCTACTACTCGGATCCGAGTAAGGTGTCGCAGTCGTCCGCAACCGCTGTCGTACTGACGGCCCTCCGCGGATAGCGGCGACCTCGGAGGCGACGCCGACGACTGGGCGGTACCGCCCGCGGCAGCGCACCAACTCGATGCGGCCGACGCCACTGTGCCGACGGTCTCCCGCATCTCGGCAAGGAGTCCAGCTGCGAAGGGCTGGGGTCCAGTCCTGATCCACTCCTCTCGAACGATTTGTCTGCCATGTCCATTGCCAGGCGTTCACCCATCCGCCGAGGGTGAGGTTGTGTATCCGGGCGATGTCCAGCACGGCGTGGTGGACTCCGTCGTCCTTGAGGCGGCAGTCGCGAGGGATCCTCCAGGTCTTCATGTGCGCGAAGACGTGCTCGCCGTGGGCGCCGACCTGCTGGTGAGACGTCTTGTGTGCTTCTTTCCAGTCGGAAGGTCTTCCCCCTCGCCCCGCAGTACGATCACCAGCTTGCCCAGCAGGCGAGGGCTCAGCCCGGTGAACGGGGCGGTCCAGGACGGCCCCGAAGCCGTGAACACACCAGCCACCGCGAGATCGTTCCACCCGTCACCGGGGCCCCGTTCACGGCGGTTCCGGACAGTCTCACCGAACCTTGAGCGCGCTCTGCGCAAGCCCCGGTGACCCGAGTCAGTCGAAGAGGGAAACGAGTCCATTCACCCAGATCGCGAGGAACACAAGGGCCGCCACCAGGCAGCCGGCGCCCGCCAGTACACCGCCGACCGTCCACGGCTCGGAGGGCGCCTCGCACTCCCCTCCCAGGTCGTCCCGGTAGGAGGCGGGGGCGTCCCAGTCGACGGGGTGCCCCAGCTCCTCGGCGCAGGCGGCCCGCACCGCGACCAGCTGCCCCTCCGCGAAAGAGGTGGCGGCCTCCGCCTCGGCGCCCTGCCAGGCGAGGGCCTTCATCCGCCACCCGGGAGACCCGTACCGTGCCTCGAAGGCAGCGATCTCGTCGGCGTTCCGGTCCTCTTCGAGGTACATCCAGCGTCCGGTCTCGGCGGCGTCGCCGTAGAGCCGGTACACCTCGGCCAGACGGCGGCGGAGCGCCAGGTCGTGCGGGAAGGACGAGACGAGACCCCGCAGGCGTTGGCGCGCGACGGGAATCCGGCCGGCGGCCAGGTCCGCATCGACTCGGGCAAGGGTTTCTCTGAGGGGCACGAACGGATAATCGGGCACCGCACTGACCTGAGTCGACCTTTTTGTCGCTCAGCAATCGCTCGGGCCCTTGAAGGTACCGGCTGAACCTCACTGAGACGGGACGCCGCCAGTTACGGGACGGCCCGTAGCACATCGGTTGGAGGCTCCACCGGGGTTCGCGGAGAGATCGCGCCGGGCGGGTCCCCGTGCTGGCTACGGTCCGCCTGTGCCGGGGGAAGTCGCCGACTGACGAGCAGGCCGTTATCTGGATCTGTTGGGTTCGTTGCACTTGTTGAGCTGGCTGTCTGCGTGGATCTCAGTGGCAGCGACGTGCAGCGGGAGCAACCTGACCAAACGTCAGCCGGGGACGGAAGCGCGGATCAGGCCCTTCAGTCCGTGTCCGTCGCGGCCAGCACCGCCATTTGGCGACGCCCCGGGGCAACGGCTGCCAGGCCGATGTCCCAGGCCACTCGCTCGAACCACTTGGTGGCAGCCCCAAAGCTGTACCAGTCGCATTCGAGTACCTGATGTTCGACCTCAGCGGCCGACGCGTGCACAGCCGCTCCCGAGAGGCCGGCGAGCGACCGCCAGGCGGCCAAACGCCCATAAGCTCCCCGCAGTCCGTGGTTGTACGCCCCGCCCGTTGATGCCGCTGCGAAGACCAAGCGCCAAGCCTGAGCCGCTGGACACGAGGAGACTGCGGCGAGGTCGCTGGATGTCAGCCCTCGAAGGGACTCCAGTTCCATGGATGCCAGCACGCTTGGGACAACGGGGGCCCGGACCGGCGCAGAAAGCTCGAAAGTCCTGGCTTCTATCCGTCCGTTGGACTCTTCGGCCCAGTTCGACACCGCCGCGGCGATGGCTCCGGACGCAGACTCCGTTGTCGTCTCGGCTGCCGGCGGGACTTCTGCGGTCCTGTCCGGTGCCGTCTGCGGACCGTCGTCAGACCGCACGTACGGTATCGACCAACTGCCCCCGCGAGCATGGTAGCTGGGCAGTCCGGGTTCCTCCTCGAACACAGACAGCGACAGCGGCAGCCACCCCAGCGGGTGGTGACTCCAGTGCGGCGAGGTCGCCCAACGCGCGATCCCGGGCATCTCGGCAACGTCCAGGCCTCGGAGGACCAGCTCGTGCACAAGACACGCCCGCAGTTCCTCGGAGGCGCGCGCATGCGGGGCACCGCCGTCGAACACCAGGACGAGGTCATGCGGAGGATGGCTGGAGGCAAGCAAGGACGCCACATGGCGGCTCTGGCTCCGTCTGCCGGACTCGGTCGTGGCCACCAGGCGGAGGCCCTGTTCGAAGTTCTCCTGTCCCGGGGTGACGGTCAGGAGCCTCAGCAGCGTGCTGAAGAGGCTTCGGTACTGCCAAAGGGAGTCACCTTCGGCACCGTACTTCCCGTGCAAGACGATGCCGAGATCCGCCACGAAAGTGGCGTCTCCTTCCGCGAGGCGGCGCTCGGCCATCCCCGCCACCTTGCTGACGTCCCGCATGCGCGGCAGCTTCGCCACGATCTTCTCTATCTTCTCCGCCACGCCGCTTAGCCTATGCGCCGGATGGTGCCGGACCTTTGGACCGTCAGCACGCCGGTGACGGGACCGTGAGCCGCGAGGGGTGTCTGGACGAGACGAGTGCCCAGCAGTCATCCTCGGTCTACTCCAACTCGCCCGCGACATCATCTGATGGAGCAGTGAAGTGCAAATCCGGGCGATGGTCCGAAGCATCTCGTCGCGGTTCTTGGCCTGCTGCATCCTTGCGGCAGTCGGGCCCCCACGGTCATCTTTCGGCCGTGGTCGTGCCAGGAAACCCCTTCGCGCGGCGGCGCCCGCACGAATCGTTTGATCAGGTCCAGGTGGAAGTGGAGGGCGGGAGTGCATCCTGGCCGCTGTGGCCGGAGTGCGGTCCACGGGATCAACGCGACCGGCGTGGAGCAGATCGCGGAGCGGGCGCCGGTGTCCAAGCGCACCCTCTACGCGCACTTCAGGACCAAGGGCGAGCTGGTCCTGGCCCATCTCAAGGACCTCTCCTCGAGGGGCACACCCTGGAGGGAATGCTGGTGCGCGAGGATGTCCCCACCAGGGAGCGAACCCTCGCACTGTTCGACCCGCCCCCAGCGTGCGCGGATTCCGTGCGCGGATGCCCGTTCGTCGACGCCGCCGCGGAGTTCCCCGACCCCCGGAACGCGGTCCACTCCTTCGCCCGCGAACGGAAACTGCTGATGGTGCGGCTGGTGACCGGTCTGGTAACGGAACTGGGTTGCGAGCCCGCCGTCCTCGCCGAGCGACTCGTGCCCCTCGCGGACGGCGCCGCCAGCCGCGCCATGGTGCTGGGCGAGGTGGACTACGGCCGACGCGCGCGAACGGCGGCCAAGAGATCCTCCTGGCCAATGCGCTGCCGACCCACGATATGACCGGCTCCGCCGGGTCGCCGGTATGCCCGACGCCTGTACCGTCAAGGCGACCACCAGCGCCGGCATGCAAGCCGACCCGGGAGCCGGCATCACGAACCTGGCCACCTGCACCCTTCTGGGGGCTCGGTCTCTTGAGGCTCGTGTCCGAAACGCCGCTCGCAACCAGCCCTGGCGCTGGATTGCCCATCCCCTTGGTGTCATTGGGAAGTCATCTCGATTGGCGAGTCCGCGGTGGAGATGAGGATGCAGGCGCCGAAGGTTGGTCGTACCCGATCAGTCGGCCGACGTGTCCTGTGTCGCCTCGCGCGCTTTGGTGAGGGCTCGCTGCCTGAGGTTGCCGCCGAACAGCTGCATCGTGGTGGCGGCCAGGACGTCATCCCTGCCGATGGTCCGCCCGTTCCTCTTGCGGGCGGACGGGGCCCGGAGGGAATCGTTGAGGAACGGGGCCGGGACCGGTTCGCCCGACATCACCAGGGCGGCTGTACCGAAACGTGCGACCCCGCCCTCACGGGTTACCACGGCCGCGTCTCGGGCGAGGTCCGTCAGGAACACGCTCGCAATGCCGTCGAGGTCGCGGACCATCGCTGGGGCGGCCGTCGCCCCCTGGCTCCGCAGCAGCTTCTTGACTCCGGCCTCGAACCTGTGGGCGCCGACCACAGCGCTCGGTTTGCGTGACCTGCTGCGCTTACGAGAAGGCACGATGACACCCTCGGCGTCGTACAGGACACCGGTCAGGCCTCGAAAGGTCGGGCTGTGGTCGTACCACTTGTTCCCGACCTCGAGCTCGGCGTTCCGGTCAAGCGCCGCGAGAAGGTCCCCGGGGACCAGCTTCTTTCGGCCCTCCGCCGCCGCCGCTCTCCTCGCGCCGTCGATGATTTCCGTCAGCACTGTCCGTATCACCGACGCGGCGGCCCACGCGGCCGACCGAGAGAGGTGCATCGGAGTCACGTCCCTGAACACCGCCTTGACGAGAGAGGGCTTGAACGGGGAGAGATCCGTGACCGAGTCGGTCTCTGGACCACTGCGCTCAGGGCGTGGAGGCTGTGCGGTCATCGGAAGAAACGCTCCCTGCTGTCGGAGTTGTCAGAGGCCCACACTTCATCACGCAGACCCGCTCTCCTCCCTCGCACCCCCCGCCCACCTTCACCTTCCTCAACTGCGGGCCCTGGCACAACAACCCTCGCCGTCAGCCGTGCGGAGCGTCCAGTGCACGCACCTGCACCGCGATCACGAAATGATCGGCGGTGAAGTGTCCCTTCTTCTTCTCGGCCCTGCCCGTGTCGTCAACGCGTCAGGAGCAGTGCAGAGCAACCGTCGCAACTTGCTGACCGAGCTGGCCTGCTGGGTATACCTCCACCCCGGTGCCGGGCCCCAGGATCTCGAACGTGACCTTCGTCCAGGCAGCAGCAGGGGAGAGCAAGGGCGGAATGCCGAATCCTCCCGCCCGCGGTCCTGGATCGGCGCTGAGGCGTTTCCCCGTATCGACCCGCACCGGGCTACCGGCTCGCCCAGCACGTCGTCAGTGACTGGAAACAGTTTCAGGACCATCGGCCGACCGGCCGGAACGCCGGTGTCTGCGCAGCCAGCCACCTGCAAGCAGCACTACAGCTCGTTCGTGGGCACCCCTTCGCGGATGCCCGGCCAGGACGGTTCGAGCGGGCCAAGGACCGGCCAAGGACATGCAGTCATCCCGACCGAGACGCTGGTCGACGCTTCTGCGCGCCTGGCTCGCCTGCACCAGACGGAACACAACCCGGAGGCGGCACTCTGGGCGATCCGACAAGGCTTCCGAGCGTCGGGCGATTCCGAGCATGAACTGGTCCGTGTCGTACCTGCCTACGACACGGACCAGGATGCCGTTCTCGCACCCCTGAGGAAGCTGCGGAGCAGGATCCCCAAGTAGGTTGACGACGCACCGTCGACGGGGATCGGGAGCCGGCGTGGCCCCGTAGGCGGCGGATCCGTTTGTACGGAGGGTAACGCGTGCGGATCCGGTGGCTGGAGCAGGCCGCCCCACATCCTGGTCGGCACCGCCACCGGCGGCGGCAGTACCACGATGCTGCGCTGCCTCACCGCCCAGTACCTGCACCAGGGCGCCCAGGCCCCGGTCCCTCGACACCGATGGGACGTATGTCAGTGCGCGGTGACTGAATACGCGGTGAGCGCACGGTTGCAGCGCGGCTTGGCGATGGCCCGGAGAACGTCGACCTGACTCAGAACGAGCTGTCGCACCGGCTCGGGCAGTGTGGCCAGACGCTCCTCCGTTCCGGCCAGGTCGAGGCAAGCAGCGATTTCCCAGTCACCGTCCTGAAGCTCTTCGGTATCGACCGACCCGCTGCCGTCGGCCGTCCAGCCGGCCTCGGGCAGGAGCCGCAACAGCCCCTCACGGGAGAAAGGCGTGCGGACGTTGCCCTGGCCGTGTGACCCTGCGGCCTCGATCTGTCCCTGGATCAGCACGGCGAGCAGGTGCGCCAACTGGTCGCCGGAGGCAGGCGTCATGTCCCACTCGGTGAACCACAGCCGCCGCGCCCACGGCCGTACCCGGGCCAGTGTGTCTCTCAGTTGTTCGAGCGACGCGAAGTACCAGGAACAATGGGCCAGCACCACGTGGTCAAAGGCACTTTCGGGGAACTCCACCGAGGGGTCGAGGACGTCGGTGCCGAAGCGGAAATCGATGCGCGGCCCGAGGGGGCCCGCCGCGAGCCGGGCTGCCGATTCCCCGAGCGTCACCGGCGCTCCGTAGGAGGGCTCGGCCACGTCGACGGCCACCACGCGCCCGTCGGGACCGGCCGCCTCCGCCAGTACGGCGGTCATATCGCCCTGGCCGCAGCCGAGTTCGAGGACGGTTGAACCTGGTGCGATGTGCCAGCTCGCCACGAGAGCGGCGCGGTGGCGAGTCTGGGACAGCTGGCTGTCGGGGCTGTGATCGGCGGCGGCCATGCCGGACGCCAGCGAGGGGGCCTTGGCTCGAAGATCGGAGAGATTCACAAAGTCCTTGGTGGTACTCGACGGTCGGTGGCGTCCGATGGTACGAGACGCGTCAGTAGCACGCCTCATGCTTCCGGGCATCCTGTGGTGCCGCAGCACGGACGGTCGTCTCGAAGCGGCCTGCGAGCTTGTCGAACCGGGTTGCCTCGGCCCGGTTGCGCTTGAGCGGGTTGATGCCCACAGTGGGCGAACGCGGGGCCGGCCGAGACCGGGACGAGGAACCTTGACGGCTTTCAGTACGGCCCCGAACTGCGGGCTGTCACCCCGTTGCCCGGTGTTGACCAGCAGAGCTAACGGCCTCCGCCCTTGCTGGCAGGGCAGGTGGACTTTCGTGGTCCCGCCCCCCCCCGCGAGGCCTGCCAAGTTCCCTCAGGATGTGCGTCAGCTGCTGGTGAGCGACGTCGCCGAGAAACTGGATCGTCTTGGCGGCATCCAGCAGCGCGGTGTGTTGACCGTCGAGAGGTCGTCGTGGGTCTGCAGGGACGCCCGGTTGGCCGGGCCGGCCTCGGCGAGGACGAAGAAGCAGGCCACGTCGACACCCGCGACGTGGTCCCGCAGCTGGGTGATCATCTCGTCTCAGAGGTAGCTCAGGGCGGCGTCGAACAGGACGGCTGCCCCGGCGATGATCATCTTGGACATGTATGGAGATCTTGCCAACTGCTCGGCCTTGAGCCCGCTGAAGAGGTTCGGGGCGTTCCTGCGCAGGACGGGCCGTTCGGGTCCTCGGGGGTGCGGACCCGGGCCAGCGTTCCGACGCCTTCCTCTGGATGGTCGGGCATGAACGCCAGGACGGACCTGTGGCCGGGGCCTTCGGTCACGCCGAAGACGTGGCCGCGCCCGGCCGCGAGCGCCGCGCCCACCCTGTTCAGTCGGCCGTCGACATCGTTGCGCAGGCGCAGCGGCCATGAGGCCGCAACGCCGTCGATCTCGGCAGGGGTAGAGGTGATCAGGATGCCGTTGCCGGACTGGCGGGCGTCCGCTGAATCCCCAACCAGCAACCCGTCAGCCCCGGCACGCCCGGGCCTGCGGCCACCTGTCCGGCCCATCAGGCTGTCGCTTTCGGCGCGCTTCTGACCGTACGAGGGAAGCCCGAAGCCGCCGACGGGCTTCGCGCGTACGCTGCCCGGACCCGCGGGAGCGCTGACCAGTTCGCCGCCGTCCTGGAGGACATCGCCACCAACGGGCTCCCGGCGGCGGAGGACTGCACGCCGTGGGAGAAGCCGCGCGAGACCCGCCTCGCCCGGCTCGCGGCCCAGCGCCCGGCCGTCGCCTGATGCCCGCACCCCACGGACCCGCCCGGATCGCGTCCACCGACTCCGCCGCCAAGCAGCGCTGGACGCCATCACCAGCGAAGCCGAGCTGTACGCCCTGGAACCGTACCCTGGTGGTCCTCTCCGTCGCCCCCAGCGCCAGGTGAGCCGGTCCCTGGCAGTGCTGACGGTCCCTGCTGTGGCAGTACGCCGACGGAGTCGAGCGCGTACGCCTTTGGTACCGGGTGACTGAGCTGAGGGCTGTGGCCGTCGTCGCGTGCATCGAGGTCTGGTCCGCGGCGTCCTGGCCAATCGCGCGGGCGTCGTCTCCCGGCCCGGACACCGACGATGTCCGGGCCGGGAGCGCATCAGGTCTGCTGTGTTCTCGTCCGCGTGTCTCGGGAGGTGCCCGAGGCGCGAGTCAGTGGAGGCCGTTGATCATGTTGAAGACCTTCTCGTAGTCGCCGCGGTGTTCGGCGTAGCGCTGGAGCTTGACCTGTTCCACGAGGATCTCGTGTGCGTCTGGCTGGGTGGCGAGCAGGTCGATGACGTTGTCGGCGAAGTCGTCGAGGGGAAGGGCGCGCGGGTTGGCGGCGGTGTCGCCGAGTCCGGTGGCGACGACGGGGGGTACGAGCTCGATGACCTGTACTGAGGTGTCGGCCAGTTGCTGACGGATCCCCTGGGAGAGGGAGTGGATGGCGGCTTTGCTCGCGCAGTAGGTCGCGGTGCGTGCGAGCGGGACGGAGGCGAGGCCGGAGGAGACGGTGACGATGGTGGAGCTCTGCTGGGTCTGCAGTTGTTCGATGCATGCGGCGATGAGGCGGATGGGGCCGAGGAGGTTGGTGGTTACCGTGGTCTCGGCCGTTTCCAGGAATGTCTCGGGTTTGTGCCAGTCCTCCGGCAGCATCACGCCGGCCATGGCGATGAGGCAGTTGAGGTCCGGGTGCTGGGCGATGACCTGTGCGGTGGCGTCCGTGACGGATAGGGGATCGGTGGTGTCGATACGGATGGTGCCGAACCCCTGCTCGCGGAGCTGGTCGAGTACCTCGGTGCGACGGCCGCCGAGGACGACGGTGTTGCCGCGGTCCTTGAATCGGTGGGCGAGGGCGAGACCGATGCCGCTGGTGCCGCCGGGGATGAAGATGGTGTTTCCGGTGATGTTCATGCGTTCTCTCGACTCTGGTTGACGGTGAGAAGGTTTGTCGGGTCCATGTGCGTCATGGCCTCCCGGATGTGGGATTCGGTCGCGTCGATGATTTCGCCTATGACGAAACGGGTGAAATCAACCACGCTGCGGAACGGTCGTGCGCCGTGGGGGAGAGCGAGGATGCGAGTGATCTCCTTGGCGACGGTGGCCGGGCCGGGGGCGATGCCGGGTTCGAAGAGGCTGTTGGTCGCCTCCGTATTCGGGCTACGAGGGGGGCGAGAGCCGCGTAGCCCTGGGAGCGTTCTTGGTCGCCGGCGCGGCTCGCGTTCTGGAAGTGTGAGGAAGGGAGGTGCGTCGATGACGGAGGTACTTCCGACACAGAGCAGCGTTTCCTTCCTCCGCTCGCGCAGATGGGGGAGAACGGCGCGGTTGACCCGCTGGGCGCCGAGCACGTTGATGTCGAGCAGATGGGCAATGTCCTCGGCGGTGAAAGCCTCGACATACCTCACCGCGAGAGCTCTCGCCCGGGCCTGGCACACCGTCTACGCGAGTATGCGGGACACCGGCGCCGAGCACGCATGAGCGCTGCGCCGGCCCGCCACTGACGAAGGCCTCGACCTGCGCACGGTCACTCTGGACGTCCGGAGCGACGCATCGGCCGAAGCGGCGGTGGCGACCATCCTCGCGGAGACCGACGGCATCGATGTCGTCGTACGCAACGCCGGACACCTCGCGGTCGGAGTTGCCGATGCCGGTCCGGCCTCGGCAATAAGAACGATGGACATCTTTCCCTTTCTTCCTGATCCCTTCGTGCCGGCGCTCATCCGGCCGAAGCGACGAGTGCCGGGTCCTGTTCGAGTGACTCGATGAGTCCGGTTCCGGACGGAGCCCACCCGAGCAATGTGCGGGTGACGCGGCTGGAGGCCGGGTTGTCCATGGCGACGAACGGCGTCAGGTATCCGAATCGCTTCTCTGCTTCTTCTGCAGAGGTAGGGCTCACGGGCACGCCGAGCCGGCGGGCGATGGTCTCGGCGATCCGGCGCAGCGGGATTCCCTCCTCGGCGACGGCATGCAGCCGCGCTCCTGCGGGCGCCGACTCCAGCGCGATGCGGTACACGACGGCGACATCGTGGGTATCGGCGGAGCCCCACCGGTTGCCGCCGTCGCCGCAGTAGCCGGCACGGCCCGTGGCGCGGGCGGTATCGATCAGTCCGGAGACGAAGCCGTAGCGGCCGTCTCCGTGTACGGCCGGGGGCAGCCGCACCACCGATGAACGCACGCCCTGGGACGCGAGCGAGATGGTCACGTTCTCCGCGTCGACGCGCGGCCCGCCCGGCAGGACGTCGTCCTCGGTGAGTAGCCCGGTGAAACCGGCCAGGCAGATGCCCCCGGTCGCGTTCGTACTCACGAATGGCTTTCCCGTGCCCGCGAGCGCCGCGCCGATCGACTGGACGGCGAGGAGGTCCGTCGCCGCCGCCCCGGCCAGGTCCCCGGCGCCCTGGGCGGCGTGGTCGAACGCCAGATGGATGACGCCGTCGGCCTCGTCGGCGGCAGCGGTCAGGGCGTCCCGGTCGCCGAGGTCGCCGCGGCGGACCTCGGCGCCGAGGCCCTCGACCCGGGCGGCTGCGGCGCCGGAGCGGGCGAGACCGGTGACGGCGTGCCCTGCGGTGATGAGCTCGGGGATCACGGCGGACGCGATGTGCCCGGAAGCCCCGGTAACGAAGACCTTCATGGTCGCCTTCCTTCGGCTCGCCTGTCACGGCAAGCCCGATTGCAGTGTCTGCAATCAAGGTTATGCTGTGATTGCAGACACTGCAATCACGTACAATGGCGCCATGCCACGCTGGGAACCGGACGCCGCTGGACGCCTCCATGACGCCGCGCTCGCACTGTTCACCGAGCAGGGGTACGAGCGGACCACCGTCGCCCAGATCGCCGAGCGCGCAGGCGTGAGCGAACGCACCTTCTTCAATCACTTCACCAACAAGCGCGATGTCCTCTTCGGGCAGACCTCGCAGAAGCAGAAGGACGTCGTGGCACGCGAGATCGCGGCCTGCCCGGAGAGCACCCCGCCCCTGGAGGCTGTGCTTCACGGCCTCCAGGCCGCGGCGGACGAGGTCCTCGGTGCCTTCCGCGTACCCGCACGCCCGCGGCGGGAAATCATCAACGTCACTCCCGAACTCCAGGAACGCGAAGAAGGCAAACGCGCCGCTCTCGCAGCCACGATCACCTCGGCGCTCTCCCGGCGCGGAACGGATGAGAAGGCAGCCGCCATCACCGCGGGACTCGGACTCGTCGTGCAGCAGGCCGCAGAGGCGCAGTGGGTACGGCCCGACGAACAACGCCCGCTCCGCGACCTGCTGGCGGAAGCCCTGTCCCACCTCCGCACCATCATCGACGAAGCGCCGGACGATGATGCGGACCACCCGTGAACGGCCCGCTCGCCGACACCCAGTAGCCCGCCGACGTCCTCTACCCCATCCATACCGCAGGCGCCGAGAACACCGAGCCCGCACGCGCGACAGCCCCTCTGTCGGCGACGCGGATGTCGGTTCGGTCGGCGGCCGCGGCAGAGAAGGTGTAGTGACCGCGGTCGGCGCGACGTCGTGCGTCGCGGACCACGTGCCACTCGGCGAACGGGCGAATGATCTTCTTCTGGTGCGGCGGCAGCGGCTTTAGCGCGGCGTCCAGCCAGAGTCGGAGACGGGCGAAGTTCTCTTGTCGGCGGGCAGGACACCGGAGGCGACGAGGATCTCGCGGACGTGACGGGCGGCCGCGTCCTGGGGCGGGTTGTCCACCGTGTCGTGGGTCAGAGGTTGTCGATGCCGGCGAGGGCCTGGACGAGGGGATCGAGCTGAGGGCTGATCGTTCCGTCCTTGCGGCGGAGGAGATCTTGAACTCGGTCGTTCATGACGCCGAGGGTATGACGCACGCGGCGCGGCTACCCTTCATCGACCCGGAGTCGGACCACCCCTGCCGCTGGTACTGCGCTGGGGGCGCCCCGGCCGAAGGCTGGGGGACGCCGGCAACGCCGCAAAAGTGCGTGCCACACCCCAACCTAACGAAGCACTCCTCATAGGAGCCGATCATTGTGGCGTAGTCCGTGTATCCCTCCGCGCCACCCGCGAAGCGCGTGTCGCGGTTGTCGGCGGCGAGAGGATGGCCGTGGGTGAACCGATCGACGAGGTCCGGGTTGGCGATGAAGGGGGCGCCGAAGGAAACCGCGTCGGCCAGTTGCCGTTCGAGCAGCTCGTTGCCGCTCGCTTGCGTGAAGCCGAGGTTGGCGATGACGGCGCCGCGGTAATGGGCGCGGTAGCGGGTGAACGCGGTGAGAGTGTCGGTTTCTGTGTCGGGTTCCGGGCCGAGGAGGTGGAGGTATGCCAGGTTGCTGTCGTCGAGACGCCTGAGGAGCTGGTCGTACTCGGCCAGTGCCTCGGCGTCTGCGGTGAAGGCGGTCCCGCTGTTCCAGTAGGGGGAGAGTTTGATTCCGATGCGGTCGCTGCCCCACACGCTGCTGACGGCGTCCACGACGTCGAGGAGGAACTGGGCCCGCTTTTCACTGCTGCCGCCGTAGGCGTCGGTGCGCTGGTTGAGCCGTGGGTTGAGGAACTGGGCCACGAGATGGGATACCTGCGCGTGGATCTCCAAGCCGTCGAATCCGGCACGCAGCGCGTTGGTGGCTGCCTGCCGGTAGGTGCCGATCGTGGTGGCGATCTCTGCGGCGCTCAGGGCGCGTGGCGTGAGGGAGTCCTTCGGGCCGTCGGGGGTGAAAGACATCTCGTGGGGATTGATCGCTGAAGGGCCGGCGGGGAGCCTGCCGCCGTGGTGATCCGGGTGGGAGGCGGCGCCGGCGTGGCCGAGTTGCGAGACGATCCTGCCTCCCGCTGAGTGCACAGCTTCGGTGACCTTGGTCCAGCCGGTGGTCTGGGCGTCGGTGTAGATGCCTGGGACGTTGATGAAGCCGATCGCGTCCGTGCTGACCCAGGTCCCTTCGCTGATGATCAGGCCGGCGCCGGCGCGCTGTGTGTAGTAGGTGGCGTGCAGGCCGGTGGGGGCCAGTTCCTCGTTGTCGGCCCGGGAGCGCGTCATGGGAGCCATGACGACGCGGTTGGGCAGCTTGAGTGCGCCCAGTTGAACAGGCTGTAGGAGGGGCTGGGTGCCGGGTACTGAGGTCAGGTCGGACATGAACATCTCCTTCGTGATGGGAGGCGCTCCGCGCGGACACGAGAAGCGCGATCGGGTTGGTGGGATCAGTCCTGCTTGAGGGCGTGAAGGGCGGACAGGGGGCCGCCGAGCTGGATGAGGCGTCCTCCCTCGCGCAGCGTTCCGAGGTCGACGGGGGCGAAGCCGAACTCGGAGGTCAGGTCTTTCACGGTGTCCTTGGCGTCGGCGTCGTCGCCTGCGAGGAACAGCACCTGCCGCCCCGCCTCGTGGCGGGGATCGGGTGCGATGAACTGCGCGTATAGGGCGTTGAATGCCTTGACCACGCGTGCGCCGGGAAGCAGGGAGGCCACGTATTCGCTGCCGGTGAGGTCGCCCAGGTCGGCGATCTCGGGTCTCGGGGAAAGGGAGACGAACTGGTTGGTGGCGTCGATGACGATGGTTTTGTCCAGGCGGGGGAACCCGGCGACGGCGTCAGGGATTTGCGGCCAGGGAACCGCGAGCACGACGAGGTCTGCGGCGGCGGCCTCCTCGGGAGGCGCGGCTGCTGCGAGCGCGCCCAGGTCCTTGGCCAGTGGGGCCAGGGAGGCAGGTCCTCGGCTGTTGCTGAGCACGACCTCGTGACCGTGACGGATCGCATGCCGGGCGATGGCCTGGGCGATTGCTCCGGCTCCGAGCATTCCGATCTTCATCAGGCGGCCCCGTGTCCGGAGTCGGCCGTCCGCGGTGTGGTGAGCAGGACGGTTCCACTCTTGGCCGGGCGGCGGGCGTGCTCGATGGCCGCCTTGAAGTCGGCGAGGTCGTAGCTGGCCGCGACGTCAAGCAGGTCTGGCGTGTTCTGCGCCAGGTCCTGGGCGAAGGCGACATCCTCGGCCCGCTTCCTGGGGGCGCGGCTCATCCAGTGCAGTATCGACACTCCCCGTACCGTCAGCTCCCGCGCTATGAGAGGCAGCGCCTCCAACGATGTCGTGCCGGAACTCAGATGTCCGTAGGAGATCAGAGTGCCGCCGTCGGCCAGCAGTTCGGCGAGGTCTTGGGTCATGGAACCGCCGACACAGTCGAGGACCACCTGGACGCCCCGCTCGCCGACATGGCGGCGGACTTGTTCCCGCCAGTCGTCGTCGCATGTCGCGATCGTGAGCTGGGAGGGGTACAACGTCCGCATCTTCTCGGCACCGGAGGTGCTGCGCACGAGGTTGATCAACTGCAGGCCGTGCCGGACCGCGGCTGCGCTGACCAACCTGCCGATGGACGAGCCGGCGGCGGTCTGAAGAACCAGACCCGTCTGCCCGTGCAAGGCCTTCTTCATCGCGCGATACAGCATGCGCAGCGTCAGCGGGTTGACCAGCATCAGGGCTGCAGTCTCGTCACTGACCCCGTCCGGCACCGGCACTGCCAGATCGGCTGGGATCACGACGAAGTCGCTCCATGTTCCCGGCGCCGGGAAGACCGCAACCCGCCGACCTGGGCGCAGTGTGCGGACGTCCGCTCCGACGCTCTTGACGACGCCCATCCCCTCCACTCCGGGAGTCCGGGCCCCCGACTGCTGTTCGGGCTGCCCCGGCAGACCCTCCACACCGATCAGGTCCCCCGGATGGATGGGCCGGACCAGCATGCGGACCAGAACCTCTCCGCTGCCGGGAGTCGGCCGGCGGGCCTCCTCCCTCAGCGTCAGTACCTGTGCGGCTTCCCCATGCCGCGTGTACTCCACGGTGCGCATAGGCGCCTCCACTCGCTCTTTAATGATGCCCATCATTAAAAGGAATAATGAGGGGTAACATCGAAAACGTCAAACACTGCCGACACAGGAGGGCGGCCATGCCGCGGATCACCAGGGAAGACAAGGCCAGGAACCGGCAGAACATCGTCGAGGCAGCCGGGCGCATGTTCCGCTCGCAGGGCGTCGACGCCGTAGGCATCGCCGACCTGATGAAGGAAGCGGGCCTGACCCACGGCGGCTTCTACAACCACTTCGCGTCCAAAGACGATCTGGCCGCCGAGGCGTGCGGCGCCTCGTTCAGAGCCTCTCTGGGCGTCCTGGACCAGACCCTTGAGGAAGGCCCCGATCTCACCGGCCCACCGCTGAAGCGAGTGGTGGACAACTATCTTTCGGCCGCCCATCGCGATGCCTCGGACGGCGGCTGTCCCTCCGCCTCCTTGGTCATCGACGCCGGACGGCACAGCGACACGGTCCAGAGCGCCTACGCGGTCGGCGTGGAGGGGTACCTCACCGGCTTCGCCGAGGAGTTCGCCCGCGAGCGCGAAGGGGAGATCACCTCACAGGAGGCGCGGGAGCGCGCGGTGCTGCTGCTCAGCCGACTCGTAGGGGCGATGGTCCTCGCCCGCGCCGTGAGCCACGTCCAGCCCGAACTGTCCGACGAGATTCTGCGGACCTGCCGCGCTCACGCTCTCGGCTGACCGGCTCCGCCCCCCGCCTCACCCCCGAACTGCTCGCGAAGACCACGATCCACCTCGGCAACCTGGGCGATCTCGACCCCGAGGCCGGAGAGATCCCCGACATCCCGCAGGACGTGACACCGCGGCCGAAGTCTCGTCGCAAGCGCGGCGGAACACGGTCCTCGACGACCGCGGCGGCAGGTCGGCCGCCGGTGACTGACCGGAGCACGGAACCCGGGCCGCGGGCCTTCGGCCGCAGCCTCGACCCGCTGGACGGTGAGTCCCTGGTCGGCTTCGTGCTGAGGTTCTCCTACCGTCTGCGGCTCGCCCCGCCCGGCTGCCAGAGCCTGATGACTGTGTGGTGGTGGCGTCCGAACAGGACGGACGGGGAAGTCCGCGCCGTTGTCCTGGTCTGCCTCCGTGACGGCCACGGCACCGATGGAAGGCTGGACCTGGGTCAACGAGATCCTCAGCGGCCTGGTCAAGCCGCCGCTGGCTGAACTCCGGTCGGTCGAATAGGAGTTGATTCCGGTGGGCGTCACCGGAAAAGTACTCAGGCGCAGGCTTCGCGGGGCGTATGCTGCCGCGGCCGTCCATGGGTGTTGATCGCACCGCAGTGCCGCGGAAGCACTGACCGAGCAGGAGAAAGAGCGATGTCGAGCACCCAGGGGAAGACATGACTACGGATACGGGTCATTCCGCGTCCCCGGTGAAGCAGTGGGTGATGCCCGCTCTCGTCCGGTACTCCTTCGTGGAGGCCCCGGCCGTGAGCACCCTGACCGCGCTCACGGCCGTGCTGGCAGGCGCTGCGCCGGTCGGTATCACCATCGCGATCGGTGAACTCGTGAATGGTCTCGCCTCGGCGGCCGGCAAGGGCACGAGCGGGCCGGTGGCGGACGAGTGCTTCCGCTGGGTCGGGGTCATCGTCCTGCTGTTCCTCGTCACTCACCTCGCCGAGTCGGCACGCAGCGCGCTGGGCCGGGCGCTCGGCCGCCGGGTCACCGGGCGGCTGGGCGAGCGCGTGATGGGGGCGGCCTCGGAGCCGGCGACCGTCGGCCACCTGGAGGACTCCGCCTACCTCGGCCGGATCAGCCGGGCCCGGGGTGCCGGGACCATCGACATGCCTCCCGGGGAGGCTGTCTTCGGGTACTCCACCAGGTCCACGCTGTGGGTGACCGCGATCGGTTCCGCGGCGCTGCTCACCGGGGTCGCCTGGTGGCTGGGGCCGATCGTCTTCGTCGTGTTCACCCTGCTCCACTGCCGGCTGGTCCGGAACTACCGCAAGGCCGTTGTCGAGACGGTGAACCGGACTACGGGGCTGCGCCGTACGTCCTATCTGCGGGATGTGTCCATCACGTCCGGAGCTGCCCGGGAGGTGCGGCTGTTCGGCCTGGCCGGCTTCTTCCGCGAGGCGTACGAGGCGGGGTGGCGTACGAACATGGCGGAGGTCTGGCGGCGCCGGCGCGAGCACGATCTGTTCGTGGTGGTGGTCGTGCTGCTCACCGGCGCCGCCGTGGCCTTGGTCTTCTGTTACCTGGCGTACCGGGCCGCGTCACGCGCCGACGGGACGACCGTGGGTGATCTGGCGATCGGAGGCCTGGCCGTGCGGGCGCTGATGCAGGTGCTCCGGGCGGACGAGGACGACCTCCGCATGGGCTTCGGGGGGAAGGCCGCCGGCGAGGCGCTGTCCTTCCCCGCTGTGGAACCGGCCGCGGAGCCGCCGCCGCCGGGCGAGCCGGTGTCCTCCGGCACCATCGCCTGTGAGGGTCTGCGGTTCTCCTACGGCGGTGGCGCGGGCGAGGTGCTGCACGGCATCGACCTCACCGTCCCTGCCGGTCAGTCGCTCGCCGTCGTCGGCCTCAACGGCGCCGGCAAGACCACACTGGCCCGCCTCGTCGCCGGACTGGACGCTGCGAGCGGGGGCTCGCTGAACATTGGCGGGGTGCCGGTCGACGACGCGGGTCGGCGCGGCTGGCAGCGTCAAGTCGTCGCCGTGTTCCAGGACTTCGGACGTTACGAGCTGACCGTGCGCGACAACATCGCGTTCGGCTCGCTGCTCCACGCGGACGACGAGGACGGACTGCGTGCCGTGGCACGACAGGCCGGGCTGCTGGACTTCATCGAGCGGCTGCCCGACGGCTGGGACACGGTGATGTCCAGCGGTTACGCGGGCGGGGTCGACGCGTCGGGCGGCGAATGGCAGCGCATCGCTATCGCCCGAGCGCTGTTCGGCCTGCGCCATGGTGCACAACTGCTGATCATGGACGAGCCGGCCGCCAGCCTGGACCCCCGTGCGGAGGCCCGGCTCTACGACACGTTCCACGAGCTCACCGCGGGGGCCACCACCATCGCCATCTCGCACCGCTTTGCCACCGTGCGCAAGGCGGAGCGGGTCGTCGTGCTCGACGGCGGCCGGATCGTCGAGGACGGCACACATGAGCACCTGCTGGCCGCCGACGGCCGGTATGCCGAGCTGTTCCGCCTGCAGGCCAAGCGTTTTGAGGATGTGGCGTCGTGATCGGCGCGCTGCGGTTCGTCCTGGCGATCGGACCACGCACGGATCGGGTCCGGTCCCTGCTGGTGGTGGCGGTGGCCCTGCTCGAACCGGCCACCGGGGTGGGCCTGGCCGTGCTGCTCGGCCTCTTCAGTGAGGTGGCGACCCGCCACTCGGCGGACGGCCTGATCGTCCTGACGCTGTCCGCGGCGGTATTCGTGATGCTCACCCAGGGCACGTTCGTGGCCGGGTACTTCACCCGGCTGCGGCTGCAGGAGGAGATCCAGCACCGGATCGAGCTGCGGTTCATCGGCGTGGTCGGCACGACGCCGACCCTGGAGGTCCACGAGCGTCCGAGCCGTTCCGACAAGGCGGCCACGGCCCGTGCCACCCGCGGCCAGATCGGACCGGCCTTCGACCGGCTGCTGTGGCTGACCGGAGCCGCGCTGGCGCTGATCGTCTCGGCGGTGCTGATGGCGTCGGTCGTCCCGGTCCTCGCGGCGCTGCCCCTCTTCGCCGTACCCACCGTGCTGGCCACCAAGGCCGCGGACAAGCGACGCGGCGATGCCGAAGAGCGCACCACGCCCAGCACCCGGCTGGCCGGGCACCTTTTCACGCTCGCCACCACCGCCGCACCCGGCCGGGAGACCCGTCTGTTCGGACTCGCGGGCGAACTGCGGCGCAGGCACCGCGCGCAGTGGGACGCCGCTGGCCGCGACATCGCCCAAACCGACGGACGGGCCCGGGTGAGGGTCGCCCTGGCGTGGCTGCTCTTCGTGCTGGCCTACGCGGGCGCGATCGTCCTGATGGTGCGGGCCGCACTGTCCGGCCAGGCCTCACTCGGCCTGGTCATCACGGCCGTCGCAGTCAGCAGCCAGATCACCGGACAGGTGCACGGCCTGCTGAACCTGAGCTTCTGGACCCTGGAGTCGCTGCGGGCGACCCGGGTCTTCCTCGACGTGGTCGAGGACGCCGACGCGGAGCGGGCGGCCGTCGTGCCAGCCACCCCGGCGCCGGTGCCGGACGCACTGCGCGACGGGATCACCCTGGAGGGCTTCACCTTCCGGTACTGGAACCGGGAGCAGCCCTCGCTGGACGCCGTCGACCTCCACCTCCCGGCCGGTGCGGTGGTCGCCCTGGTCGGCGAGAACGGCGCCGGGAAATCCACCTTCGTCACCATGCTCACCGGCTTCTACCGCCCCGACGCGGGGCGCGCCCTGGTGGACGGCACCGACCTCGCCCAGCTCTCGCCGGAGGAGTGGCGGGCCCGGACCACCGTGGCCTTCCAGGACCCGGTCCCGATCGAGATGACCCTCCAGGACACCATCGGACTGGGCCTCCTCGACCACCGCGACGACCCGGAACGCGTCCTCCAAGCGCTGCGGACCGCAGGCGGCAACAGGCTTTTCTCCGGGCTTCCCGACGGCCTGGACACCCGGCTCGGACGCACCTCCTGGGACGGCAAGGGCCTGTCGGGCGGCCAGTGGCAGACGCTCGCCAACGCCCGGGCCGCGATGCGGCGGACGCCGCTCCTGCGCATCCTCGACGAGCCCTCCGCCAGTCTCGACGCCCGGGCCGAGGAGTGGCTGTTCCAGCAGTACGCCGAGCTCGACCGCCTGGACGGCGGGGTGACCGTACTGGTCACCCACCGCTTCACCACCGCCCGCGCGGCCGACCTCATCGTCGTCCTGGACCACGGCCGGGTCGCCGAGGTAGGCACCCACGACAACCTGATCCAGGCCGACGGCACCTACGCCGAGCTGTACCGCCTACAGGCCAGATACTTCGTCTGACCACCCGAAGCGCTTTTCGCACTCGGCCCCTGTCGTACGTGGGCGGCCGGGTGGGCGTGCGCAAGGATGAGGCCATGGCCGACCGACTCGCGCAGAGCACCTCCCCGTACCTCCTCCAGCACGCCGACAACCCCGTCGGCTGCCGAGGCTCCGATGGCGGCGGCGGTGACGTCGTCCAGGTCGACAGCGACGGACTGCTGAGCTGTTGCTGCCAGTCGACGGGCTTCATCGATATCCCCTTGTTCGCTTAGAGGTCCTAAGGGTTGTCCCGTAAATGATCTTCGGATTGTCTCGGGCGTGGTTGGCTGCTGTGCGGCCCGCTGGTCTATCCGGCGAGTGCGAGGTTGTGCATCCGGGCGATGCCGGGCATGGCGTGGTGAACGCCGTCGTCCTTGAGGCGGCAGTCGCGCAGGATCTTCCAGGTCTTCATGCGGGCGAAGACGTGCTCGACTCGGGCACGGACCTGCTTGTGGCACTTGTTGTGCTCCTGTTTCCAGTCCGGCGGTTCGGCTTGGTCGTGCTGTCGGCGGTGCGGGATGACGAGGCCGGTGCCCGGGTAGCCACCGTCGGTGATCGTGGGTGTGTTGCCGACGGCGGACTTGGCCCGGATTCCTCCCATGCCTTGCAGTCGTTGCGGTTCCCGGCGAGCGGCCGGCCGACCACGACGACCAGGCGGGTGTCGGCGTCGATGACGGCCTGGTGGTTGGTGGAGTACCGGTAGTTCTTCGACTTCTCCGCGATGGCATGGTCGCGGGTGGGCACGAGGGTGCCGTCCACGATGAGCACGGTGTCCTTGGCGAACCGCTTGCGGGGCTGGAGAGCGAGCATCGGCCCGAGGTGGTCGATGATCCGGTCCGCCGCCGGCTTGGAGACCCCGAACAGCGGTGCGAGCTGGCGCATGGTCAGGTTCGTGCGCCAGTACGCCGCGACCAGCAGCGTCCGGTTCTCCAGCGGAAGGCCCCACGGCCGGCCCTTGCGGACCGCGTCCGCACCCTCGCGGCGCAGAACCGTCACCAGCTTCCCGAAGGCGCGCGGGCTCAGCCCGGTGAACGGGGCTGTGACAAATCCTTCAGTGATCACTAGATGAGTGATGTCGCTGGCCTGGGTGTCTAGTGATCGTTTCAGGATTTTGTGCTGTGGTGTGGCATGTCTCTGAGCTGGGATTTCCGTGGAGGTGCAGATGCCGGAGGGGCTCTGGAGTGCAGTTTCAGTGATTGTCTTGGAATGTAGTGATCGGCGTGGGATTTCTCTATTGATGCGTGGTTCAAATGGGCTGGTTTGCGCTGGTCAAGGGCTGGGCGGTGTCTGATTATTGGCGGCGGGGTCAGCAGCGCCTGGCTTTCCGGAGTGCTGCCCAGGGCTGACCGAGCTGTGTCGGCCCGCGATGGGGAAGATCCGACTCGACGTAGTGATGACTCGAGTCGATCCCGGTTGGCTGCGGGCCAGTGTTGTACGCCGTCCTGGGTCGCAGCGTCCCTCCGCCCGCTATCCGCTGAGCCCTGTCCGCCAGTTGCCGTCCCGGGCCTTGGCCTGCCCCTGGCTCCTGTCCGAGGACGGCAGTGTCGCCTTCCGACCGCCGCCCGTCTGTGCCGGTACCTGGCCGACCGCTCTACCTGGTGGTACCCACTGGTTGCTTATGACCCGTCGGTCGGTGGGCCCGAACGACCCTGATGTGGGAAGAGCCGCTGTGCCGAAGAGGCGGTGGTGGCGGAGGCGATCGCACAGAGTACGGTCCTGGCCGCTGTGCTTGACGATTGCCCAGGGCCGGTCGAAAGCGGCTCCCTACCCTGTGGCGGAGCTGAGAGAGTTCATCGTCGGGGATCAAGGGGAGGGGAGCCCATGGCTGCTGGTGAGGGAAAGCGCGTCAGGGCGGGAGGGTCCTCGCTGCTGGCGGAGTTCACGCGGCTTGGGGCACTGCCGTCCGCGCACAGGCGGGGCTACCAGCTTGAGGTGCTGCTGGAGCAGCTGTTCAGGCGGGCACACTTCCGGGTCGACCGCAACGCCTCCGTGGCAAAACCGCGGCAGACGGACCTGGTGGCCCGCTACGGGGACACCTGGTACCTGATCGAGGCCAAGTGGCACAACGAGCCAGCCGACATCAACGTCTTCGACGCCGTCCGGTCACGGATGGAGCGGGCCGCCTCATCCGCTGTCATCGGCGTCATCATTAGCGTGAACGGTTTCACCGACTCGGCAGTGGATGACCTGCGGGCGCGCCGGGACCGGGGGACGATCCTGCTGCTCGGCGAAGAGGAGCTGACCCAGGTTCTGAGCACACCGAGATCTCTGGTCAACCTCCTGCAGGTGAAACGGGAGGAGCTGATCACCCACGGCCGCGTGCACCTCGCCGCCGCCCCCAAGCCCCGGCGCCAGCGCCGGCCGGCCACCAGTCTCCCGGCGGCCGAGGCACGACTACTCGGCCTCGACCAGCAGCCGCTGCCGTACATCACGTCCGGGGGCGGGTTCGGCGAGTTCGTCTTCGTGCCGGAGCTGCCCGACGTGGACTGGGCGTTCGGCAGCGGCAGCGGCGTCTCACTCGATGTACCGGTCAGGCCGTACAACGAGGACGGCATCGTGGAGTTGCTGTACGCACTGGACTCGATGGGCTGGACCACAGCCGCACCACAGTGGAACATCCAGCAGTCCAGCGCGAACTGGCACGGCACCGGAGCCCAGGAGTTCGTCGAGACGCTGCGTGCCTGGAAGAACCGCGAAGACGCCCTGAAGAGCGCCCACCACACCGAACAGGTCACCTACTTCGATACCTGCCAGGGCGGAGGCTTCTACACCCTCACCGCAAGCATCGCCAACTACCGGTCCCGGGCCGTCTACGACTGCCGCCTGTCGTTCCAACTGCCCGGCGTCCCCGTGGACCTCCAACCCATCCGACACCTGTTCGAGCAATTCGACGCCGCAACATTCAGCTACTTCCGCCCGCTGAACAGCCCAGCAGTCGTTCGCCACCACCCTGAGCAGACAGTTCCGCTGGAAGCCGTCGGCTACATCGTCTCGCCCAGCGGGCCGGACCTGCCCGACTGCGACGGCGCGCCCGAAGAGTGGGTCACAGGCCTTGCGGTGAGAAATCCGCACCGCGACGAAAACGGAAGGTCTGCCCCGGACGCGTGGCCGGGCCGGGTCGCGGAAAGCGAACTGCTCATCTGCGCCCTGCGGTCACACCACCCGCTCCATGAGCCAAAAAGGGCGTACCGCCTCTGCTCATGGGAGTACGCGCGCACCTCCGACGCCCTGGCCCTGCGCCCCGTAGCCGACTGGTAGCGATCCGGAGGACGCACGTCGCCAGTCCAGTGCGGCGCAGGCGGGTGAATTGCCTGGCCGAAGCCACAGACCGCCGCTGCACCGCGCTAGAGACCTGGCCGGACCGTCTTCCGCGCCCTGACCATCACCCGCTCGAGGATCGCGCGGTCCCGGCCCTGCCGGGCCACGAACGGTCCGGCCGAGAGGCCTTCGCTGCCCAGAACCCGGCCGTCGGGCTGCAGATGGTGCAGCAGTAGCGTGCAGCGCCCGTCGCCTGCCCCCGGGGGCAGTGGCCGCCGTCATCCGCCGCTGGTCGGCGTGTGGATCCTCGACCCGGCGCTGACCGCCCTGGACGCGGTTCTCACCACCGAGCACAAACGCCTGGCCGGCCACCGTTAGGCCGTCCATTTGCGCCCCCACCCCGACGGCTGGGGCAGCGACATCACCGGTATCACCCCCGTGAACGCCGTGCGGAAGCAGACGCGGCGACGCCCGCATCTCATGCCCAGCTGCCTTTGTCGAGAGCAGCTGGCATGCGCCGGCACCGCTCTGGTGGTCGAATCATCGACGGCACTGATGAAGAAATAACCTAGGATCCGCCTCCCGCGCCGGTACGGCGCTTCTCCGAGTGACCGTGGCCGAAAACTGCCGTCCTGCCGAAATCCCACGAACAACAGAAAACACGGCAGCCACTCCCGTGTCGCGAGTCAAAAAGATCAACTGGCTAAAACCGTACGCAGTGCGGCAGCCTTTTCTCATCACTGCCCAAAAGGATCCACCTGCCGTGCCCGCCGTAAGGATTCTGTGGGCATGCGACTTCATCTGCTGCGATGGGTTCTTGACCCCGTCACCAGCTTAGCTGCCTTCCGGCAGAGCATCACAAGTCACGGAGAGGCATCGTTCGACGTGGCCTGGCGCCGCGCGCGCGTGGAGCGTTTTCCCGACGAAGCCCTCTATCGGCAACACGGCCACGCGCCCGGATCCCGCCCGCCAGAGCGAGACGGCACCATGCGCCGATCGGACAAGTGGCCGAATTGACATGCGCTGCATTCTGGTCGCTTCATTCTGGCCGGGGAGAGGGAGAGAAACCTGCCATCCTCACGGAAATAATCCGTGTCGAGAGGCTGTGTCAGAAAGAATCGAGCGGTCATTCCCTAGACAACCGGGAGAGCGAAACATGCCCGATGCCACTGAGCTAGCTTTGATTACCGCTTCGCTTCCAGCCGCGCTGACTTTCGTCTTCCAGCGCGTGGAACGCCTCCTCAGCTCCCGTGGTGTCGAACCCGAGGCCGACATCGCCGTACCCGACGCCCTGACCGGAACGCTGCAGTTGCCGCTGCAACCCGACCACGCCCTCCTAGACCAGCGCCGGCACGAACTCGAGATGCTGCGGGACGCCCTCGCCGACTACTCCCACGGCGACGTCCCCGTCCCCGCCTCACCGGCCCTGCTGCGCAACTGGGCCAGGCTCCGCGACGCACTGGAAGACATCTACAGCCAGCGCCTGACCTTCGCCGGAGAAGACCGGCCAGCCTCCGGACCGTTCGTGCACCAGAAGGCCGACGTCCTCACCGGCGAGGCCACAGGCATGGACGCCGACGACATCACCGGCAACGCCCGGGTCGTCCAGGACGTCGGCCGGGTGGAGCGGGACGCCAAGATGACCGGAATGAAGGCCCGGCGGATCGGCCCGTAAGCAGAACCGGCCATCGACCACGCCTGCGTATGCGGCACCGCCGTACCCCGATCCTGAAGGGCTGAGCCTTGACCACGCTTCCGCCGGCCGACCCCGACAACACCGCCACGCCGCCCTCAGCTCCATCCAGTCGGCTGCAAGCCCCGGCACCCGGCGGGTTCCCGCCTGTCCGCGAGGACACAGCGCAGACCGAAAAGACGCGCGCGGACACCGGAGAAACGGACGCCGAAGACGGCGCTGCTCCCACACCGGCCAGCGCGCCCCCGGCCGCAGCCCGCGGAGGCGAACCCGTACACGGCAGCACCGGTCACCAGCCGCCCCGCGCTGATGCCCAGCCCTCTGTCCCAGACCGTGACCCCGGACTTGGCGCCCGCGAGGACGACGGCAGGCACACCTCCGCACCAGCCGTCCAGCAGAACGTCCCCGTCAACCTCGGCACGGTCATCGGGACACAGAACATCAGCGAGATCCGCCGCCTGCGAGGCACTCCGCTGCCCAAAGACTGGATCGAGGACCGTCTCGCCTCCTACCTCCCAGACAGCCAACTGACCGACGCCATCAGCGGAATTCTCAAAAACAACCGCGTCGCGGTGCTCCACGGCCTGCCCGGCACCGGCCGCTACTCCACCGCACTGCACACCCTCACCCGCCAGTCCGCCGTAACGGCCATCCGGCAAGTCCGCCGAGAACCCAACGACGCAGTGGACCTCGAGGGACTCACCGACGAGGACACCGGCTGGATCCTGGACCTCAGAGACGAAGAAGAGACCCTGCATACCGGATTCGGACTGCACCTGAGAGAGGCCGAAGGGCACCTGAGCGCAACCCGCTCCCTGGTCATCGTGGTCACCCATACCGACACCTGGGCTTGCGTGGCCAGTGAAGCCACCGAACTCGCCCGCCCCGTCGCCCCGCCCGTGGCCCTCAATGCGCTGCGCGCGCACCTGAACTGCCCCCAGCCAGGCATCGACGAGCTCGAACAATGGCTCGCCCAGGACGCCATCGTCACCGAAATGGAAGGCGCCAGCCCGGCCACCGCAGCACACTGGGCCCGCATCATCCGCACCACCGCCGCCTTCAACAGCTCCAGCACCGACCCCAAGAGCGTTCCGGAACTGGTCGACGCTGTCGTCCAGGCTGCCCGCAACTGGCGCCACACTCTGCGCACATGGCACACCTGCAACACCGACAGCACCCACCGCAACTACCTGCTTGCCGCCGCGACCCTCGACGGCGCACCCGCCGAGGACATCTACGAAGCCCACACCACACTGGGCAAGATCCTCGGTGACACGCCACAGCCCACCCGGGGACAACAAGGCCCCGGCATCATCGAACTCACCCACACCATCGGCGCCGAACTCGGAAGCGACGACCGCGTCCGCTTCCTCAACCCCGGATACGCCGAAGCCGTCGTCGACTACTTCTGGGTCGACCGGCCCCACCACGTCGCAGCCTTCACCCGCTGGACCGCCGAACAAGCCGCCACACTGCCCCCTGACCTCGGTGACCCGCTGGCCGAACGCGTCACCCAGTGGGCCACCCACTACACCATCGCCAAGCAGAGCTTCACCGTGCTGAGGGCCATCGCCACCGACTGGGCCAAAAACCCCCGCCTCCACGACCGAGCCCAGGACCTCCTCGTGGCCGCTGCAGTCGACCCCACCGACGGCAAACGCGCACGCGATCAGTACCTCACCTGGGCCAAAGCCCCCGACACCGACGACCCCAGCAACCGCAAGCACATCCCCCTCGCCCTCAAACGAGCTCTCGCCGGGGCCCTGGCCCAACTCGCCCCCGCCTACCCCCAGATCGCCCTCAAACGGCTGTCCGAACTCGCCGTCCACACCACCGACGAAACGGTCGCCGACGCCGTCGGAGACGCCCTGACCCAGTTGTGGGACCAAAAAGCCCTCCAAACCACCGTCCGCACAATCCTCTCCTCCTGGTTCACCTCCCCCCAGACCCACTACGTCGCAGCCGCACGCCGAGCCTTCCTCCACCTGGCCGACCGGACCACCGCCGAGAGCCTGCCCCTGCTGGTGAACCACACCGACCACACCCCCGATCCCTGGACGCTCGCCGGGTGGCGCTGCGCCCTGGACGGCCCCGCCACCGCGCCGGTACAGCGAGCCGTCAATGCTTGGCTCGACGCCGCACTGAACCACCCGACGCTGCGGACCACCGTCCTGCGCACTTTCACCGAAGCCGTCTTCCGATCCGACGCCGACCGCACCTACCTCGCAGAGCGCTACCTGCGTCTCAACCAAGCAGCCTTCGGCTGGCAGCCCACACACGCCGAATCACACCCAGGTGAACGCTCACTCCTGCGCGACGCCCTCGTATGGGCCCTGACCCAAGCAGACCCCGCCGCACCTGTGACCGCGCGCCATGCCCCGCTCGCGCAGTAGCGGCAGCAGATGGCCCACACCCCGGGCAGGCACGCTCAAACTCACCTGCCCGGCTCCCACCATCACGCCGGGCTACTACTTCGAGCTCACCCTCGACGGGGCGTGGGAAGAACTGCCTGCACCCACCCCGCACCGCACTCCGGCGGCTGCAGCCACCGACCACGCTCTCACCGTCGTCCGCAACATCACCGCTAACTACCTGGCCACCGACACCGCCGCAGCCACCGCCCGCATCAACACCGTCCTCGGCCGCCCCAGTGACGTCCCCAGCCTGCCCGTACGGCTCTGCTGGGCCACGGCCCACCTCACCGCCCAGCCCGGCGCCCAACAAGCCGCCCTCACTCAGCAGCGCCTCGCGCACGAACAAGAACAGCGCCGTACAGAAGAACAACGCCGCCTGTCCGAGGCCCGCGCCCTGCGTGACACGCTGATGAGCGACCCGTCCCTGGCCCTGTCTTACTGGTTTGCCGCAGCCCCTCACACCATCGACACCGACACCCTCGCCCGCCTGGAGGAACTGTTCAGCACGGCCGCCGCCTACGCCCCCCACGGCCAGTGGGCACCGTTGGCCCGACTGCTGCACACGTTCGCCGATAACCTGACTGACGGCGCCAAGGCTCACCTGATTGACACCCTGGCCACCCTCACAGACCGATACGGACGCCCGGACATCACCGTCGCCATCAGGGCACTACACGCCCCGGGTCCGGAACGGACCTGATGCCGCGACCCCGGCAGATGCTGGCATGATCGCGACCAGGGCAGCGGCTTCGTCCACAGGACGGACATGGTGGTGCGGGTGCCGGAGGCCCGGGTGCCGGTGCTGCCGGAGACCGACCGCCGTAGCGAGGACGCGTACGAGCTGGTGGTCAAGCTGCGCCGGACCCGCGAGGGGGTCGGCTGCTGGCACCGGATGTGGACAGGCGCACCGTGGACCTGGTCCGCTCCCCGGCCGGACGCGATCGAGGACGTTGGCCGCGAGAATCGGCTGTGGCGGTGGGTCTATCCGCCGACCTGCCGAGAGGACCTGATGCCCTTCGCGTTCGTGTTCGCGGACACCACCGAGGCGAAGGTCGCCAACACGGTCGTCGTGCTGGAGGGGGCCGGCTGTCGCTACTGGGCTCCGCGCCGGTACGGCACCCTCTCCCCGATGACAGTCACCGCGTGGGACTACGGCCATGCGGTGTCCGTCGTCGTCACCACCCTGGAACGGCTCCAGGAGCACGGCGTGGACGCGGCGGTGTGGCGATGCCTGGGACGAAAGGACGGACAGACCCTGACGGCCGCGCTCGACAATCCCGACAGCGGCGCCCTCTTCCTTCGCCAGTACGCCCGCGCCGACGCGGAGGACATGCAGGGCCGCGCCGCGGGAGGCGCAGCGGCCGGTGTGCACGTGGTGCGGGCGCAAACTTACCGACGAGCGCTGGTCGTTGGACAGGCTCACCCTCGCGGGCCTTGATCTGCACGACGACACCACCAGCGGTGTCGAGTCCCACATACAAAGCCAACCCATCTGATTTCAGCTCAAAGGCGAGGTAGCGCGGCCAGCCGCGCTCACCCAGGGGCAGCCTGACTTCTTTGGTGCCCGCACGTACCGGCGGACGGACCGTGACGGCTCGTTCCACACGCTGTGGGGCGGGGGCGGGTCCGAGGTGACGGGCTGACCCAGCCGTGACGCACCAGTGGGCCGGTGTCGCCACTGGCCCACTGGTGCGTTGATATTCTCGCTGCCCCGCCCGACAACAGGTGTGGGCACAGGGGTTCGGGGGTGTGGAGTAGATGAGGCCACGTCTAGTGTTCGTGCACGGGGTGGGAAAGCCACGGGAGGCCAAGACCGAGCTGGAGGCGTGGCGGGCCGCGCTGACCGTCGGCGCGCGAGCGGCCGGGCACTCCCGAAAGGCCGCGGAGCTGCTCGACGGCGGAGCGGTCGACATCCACTTCGCGTACTACGGCGATCTCTTCCTCCCGGGGGCCGCTCCCGACAATGAGGCTGTGGCACCCGCACCCGCCGGACCGGACGAGGAACTGCGGGAGCTGCTCCTCGACATGGTCGACGAGCAGCTCGAAGCGCCCCGCGACGACCGTCAGGCACAGGCGCTCCGGGTGACCAGGAACAAACTGGCGCCGACCGGCGAGGAACAGGGACCTGGCAGCCTCGCACGGCAGGTGCTCGTCGGGGCCAACTCCCTCTTCGCGGTGCCGGGTCTCCGCACCTTCGGCGGCTGGCTCAGTGCCGGAGCGATGAAGCACGATCTGCACCAGGTCAGGAGATATCTCGCCCGCAAGGAGACCGACGAGGCTGGCCTGAGCCTCGACCGGCGCATCCGTGCCCGCGTCGCCACGGAACTCGACCCCGAGGGACCCACGGTCGTCGTCGCGCACTCGCTGGGGACCGTGGTGGCGTTCGAGACACTGCACGCGCACTCCGCGCACGTCCCGTTGTTCGTCACGCTCGGATCACCGCTCGGAATGCGCACGGCAGTACGGCCGCGGGTGCGCCCGCAGCCCGTACAGACCCCGGAACCGGTCGGCCGCTGGCTGAACTTCTGGGACCGCGACGACTTCGTCACCGGTGGCACCGAACTGGCCCTGTGCATCGCCTCGAACGCCGCCTCGGTCGCTCCGGTGAGCACGCGGGTCGATTCGGACGGACTGAATGTGCATCCGGCCGTCAAGTACCTGGCGCAGCCCGCCGTCGCGGGCCCGCTGATCGAGGCGCTCGACGCGGTCACCGTCGCATGACACCGTCCACACCGCCGCGTCACCTGCTGGTCATCGCGCCGCAGTGCCCGGCCCAAGGACTGCTGACCGGTCTGGAGGAGACCGCCGAGTCCCTGCACGCCGTCCTCCTGGACGACGAGCTGGGCGGCTGCGAGCCGAGCCCGCCGGGCGTGCCCTCCCTGCTGTGCGGGTTCAGCGTCTGCAGGGCCGAGATCGACCAGTCGGTCCGGGACGCGGCGGACCGGGCCGGGGCCGCGGAGGCGGTGCTGGTAATCGCGTTCCTCGGACACGGCACCACCCTCGGCCAGACGCCCAAGCTGGCCTTCATGGCGAGCGACTCCCACGAGGACGTCGCGACCAGTGTCGTGGACGTCGGCGGGCTGCTCACCCTGGCCCTGGACGTCCCCGGTGTGCGGGGCGTCATCGCCCTGGTGGACACCTGCCGCGCTGGCGGAGCCGTACCGGATCTCGGTGGGCTGGCCGGAGGGGTCCGGCAGGGCGCGACCAGCCTCTCCCTGCTGATGTCCGCGAGCGCGGTCGAGTCGGCCCACGGTCTCGCGTACACCCGGACGCTGGTGCGCGTGCTGCGCGACGGCCTGCCCGACGCGGGGATGTTCCTCTCGCCGCAGGACGTACAGGAGGCCGTGGACAAGGAAGCGGGCACCAGCTCCCAGTTGGTCACGCTGAACGGCCTCTCCCTGGATGCCCGACCCTGGTTCGCCCGCAACGCACGGCACAGGGCCGACGGCGCGCTGCTGGGGCCGCTGGGCGAGGAGGATCTGCGGCTCGCCCTTGACCCGCTCGGCGATGCGGCTCCCGCCCTGCCGATCGTCACCTCCGGCGATCTGGCCCGGCTGCGCCGGACCCTGGCGGCCCTTGACCGGTACCAGGCCACCGCCGACCAGCACCTCGCCCACGCCCTGCGCACGGTCGACCGGCTCGCGACCGCCGTACGCACCCGCGAGTTCCTTCTGTCGTCCTGGCCAGGCAGCCTCCCCGAGTCGGAACGCATCCGTCGCGCCTATGTGACGGCGGCCGGCCGGCCCGCGTCCGCGTCCGACGGGGACGAACTGCTGCGTGACTGCGTCGAGTCACTGTGCCTGCGAGTTCCTCGCGCCAAGGGCAGTCCCACGGCGCCTCTCGCCACCTTCGTCGCCGCGCTGGCCGTGGAAGACGGTCTCGCGGCGGGAACGCCCGGACTCACGGGGTGGGCGCGAGGCATCGGGGCCGGCGTGGAACTCGTCGACGCCTTCGCCGCCCAGGCACGTCGAGCCGCCGAGAACAGGCTGCGGCTGGTGGTCAGCCTGCACTCCGCGATGGCCGACGAGTGGCCCGAGACCCTTCTCGTCTGGCTGTTGGACGGCGAAACCCTCGTGGGACGTGATGACTTCCGCTGCCCTCCGACGCAGGCCGGCGTCGAACAGCGGTTGGGCGCGGTGCTCGCCTGGGCGACCCGGCAGGCCCGGTGCACCGGATTCAGGCTCAAACGCATCGACATCGCAGCGCCCGCCGCGCTGCTCGCCTGCTGGCGCCCCGAGGAAGCCAGGCTCGGGCAGCGACTGGGGCTCTACTACGACATCGTCCTGCGCTGGAGCGACCGTCTGAACCTCCCCGCCCACCTGGGCCTGATCAACGAGTTCGCCCGGAACCAGCTCGACGAGATGAAGGACGGCCCGGCCACGCCCGTGAACTGGCTCGACAAGGCCGAACTCAGCGCGGTGCAGAAGCTGGTGGAGAGCCTCGGCAATGGCTGCTACGGCGGCGCGCTGGCGCTGAGACACCGGCCGGAGCGGCTCCAGGAACTCCTGGAACCCCTGCTCGCGTACGCCCCGATGATGCTGTGGCCAGACGGCACGGGAGATCTGCCGCAGGCGTCGCAGGACAGCGTGGAACGCAACTGGGCGAGACTCCCCGGAGAGTTCAGCGCCGCCTACCGCACCTCCTGGAAGCAGGGGGACCCGGCGCACGAGCACACCGATCTCGCCCGGGTGCGTTCCGTGTGGCTGGACGAGCAATGGCTGGACTTCTGCGACGCGTTCGCGAACGACTCGGTCGATGGAGAGAACCCGCGATGACCTGGACACCCTTCTACGTCGGCGACGGCACCCCCCGGGACGTGGACCTCGGTGCCCCGCCGCCCTGGCGCACCTTTTCCCGGCAGCCCCGGCCCGAGCGGTTCCAGCCGCCACCCGGGCTCGTCGAGGCCGTGAACGCCGCGCTCGCCCTGCGCCGTCCGCTGCTGCTGACGGGTGCGCCTGGCTCCGGCAAGTCGTCGGTCATCAAGCAGGTGGCGACGGAGTTGCGGCTCGGGGAGCCACTGCGCTGGCACATCACCTCACGCAGCACCCTCGTGGACGCGCTCTACCGTTACGACGCCCTGGGGCGCATCCACGCGCAACGCCTGGGCGGCGACTCGGGCACCGACGACATCGCCCCCTTCCTGCAGCTCGGACCGCTGGGGACGGCACTGCTGCCGTCGAAGGCGCCGTCCGAGCAGCCCCGCGCCCTGCTCATCGACGAGATCGACAAGAGCGACCTCGATCTGCCGAGCGATCTGCTGGACGTGCTGGAGCACGGGGAGTTCGAGATCCCGGAGCTGGCGCGGTACCGGGACGACGACGTGGACGTGCGGGAATGGGACAGCGATGCCGTCCATCGGATCGTCAAGGGCCGCGTGCGGTGCGACAACTTCCCGTTCATTGTGCTGACGAGCAACGGCGAGCGCGACTTCCCGGCCGCCTTCCTGCGGCGCTGCATCCGGTACACGATGCCGATGCCGGACACGGAGTCGCTGCGGCGGGTGGTGGCGGCCCACTTCGAGACCGATGTGGCGCCCTCGGGTCCGGTCGACTCGCTGATCGTCACGTTCGTCGACCGGCTGCGGGCGGGCGAGAGCCTGGCCGTGGACCAGTTGCTCAACGCCGTGCACGTCCTGACCGGTGCCCAGGCGCCGGAGGGAGCCGCCGCCGAGGAGGTCAGGGAACTGATCCTGCGTGAGCTGACCGGTGCCTGAGGAAGCGGACGGGCCGGGGGATTCCCTGGGCGTGAAGCGGGTCACCGGCCTGAACGGGGCCGTGTCGGCGATCGGCGCCGTGGCTCCGGGGCTTGACGGGACGGCGCTCGCGGAGGCGCTGTGGCTGGCCTCCCGTATGGCCGCCGGCTCGGCCTCGCCCGCACCCGAAGAACCGGCGCCGGCGTCGGCGCAGGCTCCCGCACTGACCGGGCCGTCCGTCCAGCGCCTGCCGCGCGTGGGTGACTTTGTGCGCCAGAGCCCTCCGACGGCCCCGGAGAACCGGTCGGCCCGTCCCCTCCACGAGCGGCTGCCCGGATCCACCGGCCGAGTCCCCGGTGACGCGGTCGCCGTCCCCCGGGCGACGGCGCTGCCGTCGGCGCTGGAGATGACGCGTGCCCTGCGCCCCTGGAAACGCCCGTGGCGCACGGGGCGGCGGCAGGCGCTCGACCTCGACGCGACCGTGGCGGGGTACGCCCGCAGCGGGGAGCTGATCCCGGTCTTCGCTCCCGCTCCAGAACGCTGGTTCGACCTCGTGCTCGTCGTCGACCGCTCGCCCTCGATGCAGGTGTGGCGGGAGACCGTCAGCGCCTTCGCGGGGCTACTCGACCGGCTCGGCGCGTTCCGCACCCTTCAGGTGCGCGACCTCACCGTGGACCCGGATGACGGCGTCGGCCTCACCGACCGTCAGGGCCTGCCGACCTCGACCGGTCAGCTGGGCTCCCCCGACGGCCGTCGGCTGATCGTCGTGGTATCGGACTGCGCGGCACCGGCCTGGCGGGCACCAGAGATCTGGCAGCAGTTGCGGGCCTGGGCGGGCCATGAACCGGTGGCCCTGCTCAACCCGTTGCCGCCCAAGCTGTGGCGGCGCACCGGACTCGATCTGCCGACCGTGCGGGTGTCCCCGGACGCCCCGGGCACCGGCAACACGGGACTCCGCTTCCGGCTGCCTCCGCTGCTGGCCGTCGGCGAGGCGGACCCCGACGAGTGGCTCGCGCTGCCGGTGCTCTCGCTCTCCCCTCACGCACTCGGGCGCTGGTCGCGGACAGTGATGCTGGCCGCCCCCGAGGGCTGCTCGGCGGCCCTGATCCCGCCCGCCGGCCGCCCGACTCCGCTCGGCACGGGCCGTCCGGCCCGCAGAAGCGCCGAGGCCCGAACGGACGGATTTCTGCGCACCGCGTCGCCCTCGGCCGCCCGTCTGGCGATGCTGACCTCCGTGTTCGACCGGCTGAGTTTGGCCCTGCTCCATGTGCTCCGCCAAGAGCTGGTGCCCGAGGCCACGACCGAGGACCTGGCCGAGCTGCTCGGCTCCGGGCTGTACGCACTGGACACGGACACCGGCGGCCCGGTGACACTGACGCCCGCTCCCCAGGTGCGGGCCCGCCTGGAAGAGGCGTTGACGGAGCACGACACCATGCGGCTCAACCGGGTGCTGGACCGGCACATCTCCTCGGGTCAGGGCGGCGGGGGACGACTGTCGGCGGTGGCGGGCCGACCGGACGGCGAGGAGGCGATCGCCGCGGAGGCCACGGCGGCGGGCGTCGCATGGGGTCGGACGCTGGAGCTGCTTGGGCTCCCCCTGCCGACCGGCGGTACGGAACTGCCGGAGAGCGTCGGGGCGGCGACGGAGCCCGCGGATGCCACCGACCTCGCGCTGCGGGTGGCGCTGGCGATGTTGCCGCAGGACCGGCAGGCGGAGGCGGGCGAGCTGCACGAGACCGTGCACTCGGTCGTCACCCTGCTCGCCGCGCGGGGCCTCGCGGTCGACAAGGCGGTTCTGCTGAGGCAACTGGAGGCTTCCGTCTTCCAGTTCGTCACGCGGCCCGCCGTTCTGCAGGACGACCGGGACCACGAGCCGTGGTCGCCGGACGGTGACGGCACCCGAGGACGGGAGTTCTGGGAGCGCTATCTGAGGTTCCTGGAGTACGAGCGGATCCTGCCGCCGGCACAGGTCCGTCAGCTGGACGATGTCACCCGTGACCTGCTCTCCCAGCTGGAGGACCCTCGTCGGCCGGGCAGTTGGCGGCGCACGGGTCTCGTCATGGCGCCCGTCGGCTCGGGCAAGTCCACCTCGGTGATCGCCCTGGCCGCCAAGGCGGTCGACGCCGGCTACGGCACGGTCGTCATTCTGGCCGGTACGACCAATGCCGCACGCGATCAGATGCAGCAGCGCGTGGACGAGGGGCTGTTGGGCTTCGATAGTCAGTACGCGGCGAGTTCGGAAACCGGCGGCCGGATCGGCGCGGGTGCCATGCCCCATGCCCGCGCCCTCCCCATCGTGTCCGTGACGACCCGTGGCGAGCAGGGCGACTTCTCGCCGTACAAGGCCATAGGCCTCAGGCATCCTTCCCCTGCCCACCCGCAGATCTTCGTGATCAAGAAGAACCGTAGGATCGTCGACAGAGTCCGCGACTGGCTCATGCACACCTCACAGCCCGAAGACCGGCCCATGCTCGTCATCGACACGACAGGCGACGCGAGGGGCACGCTCAGCTCTCCCTCGAAAGTGGACGAGAGCGTGGAGCGGTTGCTGTCCTCGTGTCCCAGGGTCGGCTATGTCGGCTACACCTATACGCCCTTCCTCACGACATCGCAGGTCCTCCCCGACTTCATCTACCATGTCCCGCAGCCCCCTGGTCACTTCGGCCCCGAACAGCTCTTCACCGACACGGAGCAACCGCTGCCCCTGGTCCGCACGGTGTTCGATCAGGACCGCTGGCTGCCGCCCGGGCATCGGGCCGACCACGTGCCGGGCCGGGAGTTGCCGGTCTCTCTCTTCACCGCGCTGAAGTCGTTCGTGCTGGCGTGTGCCGCACGCCGAGTCCGAGACCGGAAGCGGACGAGCAACTCGATGCTGGTGTCCGTGAGTCGGTTCGTCGCGGTCCAGACGCGAGTCTGCGACCAGCTGGCCGAGCGGGTCGGCGTCATCGCCGAGGACCTCAGAGACCGGCGCGGCCCGCGCGGACAGCGGCTCATGGCCGACTTCGAGGAGTTGTGGCGCCAGGACTTCGTCCCGACCAGCGAAGCGATCGCCGACGCGGCCGTACCGGCGGTCTCATGGAAACAGGTGGCCGACCAACTGCCGATCGTGGCCCAACAGTTGGTCGTCGTCACGGCCAACTCCGCCTCCGACATGATGCCCCACTTGCACGAGAGCGAATACGGCGGTCTGAACATCGTGGCGGTCGGCGGCGCCAAGTCGGCCCAGGGCCTGCCTCTCGAAGGGCTCACCACCAGCTACTGTCTCCGAGCTCCGGCCAACTACGAAACCCTGCGCCTGCTGACCACGCCGTTCGGGCCCCACACCGGTTACCAGGACCTGTGCCGTCTTTACGCCACGCTGGAAGTCCTCGACACCCAACACCGGTTGACGGCGACGATCAACGGACAGCGCAAGGAACTGCAGGAGCTGGCCGGTCTCGACATCACCCCCGCCCAGGCCGTCTTGCATGTCCGGGCCACGCAATCGCCCGGCAGGTCGTGGGAGACTCTGGACTTCACATTGGCCCTCGAGAGGGTGCGGCAGAACTTCCGGACCCTGGAGGCATTCATCCGCGGCCTCGGCCGAGCCGGCACCCCGGACCCACGCACCGCCGCGAACCTGCTGTGGCATGGCGTCACACCCGCGAAGATCGCGGAGTTCCTCGACGCCTATCTGCCAGGTTCGGAGCCATCGTGGAACCGGCTCGCCGAGATCTGCCGGTACCTGCGCCGGGGCGCCGGCCTAGGAGGGCTGGGCGAGTGGACCGTTCAGCTGGTGAGCCCGTCGAAATCGCCGGTACTGGTTGAGGTTGCGGGGCATCGGGTCGGCACGGTTCGCCGTGCTCCGTTGCCGCGCGGCAATGAGGACGGGTTCAGGATCCGGCGGCTGTCCGCTGTCGGAAACGAGTACGCGGATCTCGACCCGGACCAGTACCTCAGAGCTATCGACGTGACACGCTCCGCGGCGGCGGTCGATCCGGCTCGTCCGGCCCGGGGGCATGAGCCGACGCGGCCCTCCCGTGCGGCGGTGGAGGCCGTGCGCCGCCCGGACCAGGCTCTGTTGTCGATCTACCTGGTCCGGGGGGAGGAGACCGTCGACTACGAGGTCACGGCTCCACTGGTGGGCCTGGCCGTTTCCCTGCCACGCTCGGCCGCGCTGTCCGAGCCCTCCTCCCCGCTCAGCTGAGCGGCGGCCCAGGTTCCGGAGTCGGTACCGGCTCCGGGCCCGGAGGGATCAGGGACGGCGACGGATCGGGAGCCGGTCCGGGGCGCCATCCTGGACCTGCTTCTGGGACAGAGCGCCGATGCCCCCCTGCCTCGTCCCCGACAGCCCGAAGCCGCGCCAGGTTCGGACCTCCTCTATCTGATTACTGCGTCGGCAAGGACGAAGACGTGAGAGGGAAGAATCCGAAGCGCTGGCCGTGTGCCTCGCGGCTGAACATGTAGACCTGCGCCTGATCGAGGATGTCCGACGGCGGGTCGGTGTTCTCCACGACGATGGCCTGGCCGTGGAAGGCGTTGAGCAGATGCCGGTAGAAGTGCCGGGGCACGCTCTGGCGCAGATCCGCCTCCCGCACCCCGGGTTCCCGGAAGGTGACCAGGGGGGAGTCCAGCACAATGAAGCCGGGATGGCTGCGCCGTTGCTCCAGGCAGTAGTCGGCCAGAGCTGTAATGAAGGCGGCGTGCAGGACGGCACGCATGCCCTTGCCGTGGCCGGAACGGGACCGGTCGCCCACATACAGCTCCGCCGTGTACTGGTCGTAGATCACCTCCTCCTCCCGCCGTACCTGCCAGGCATCCAGCGTCCGCTCGACGGTGCGATCGAAGCCGGTCAGCGTGGCGGGCGGGATGCCGCGGCTGGGCTGCCCACCAGGCTGGGCCTCTTCGGAGACCAGTTGCGCTCTGACGTCTTCCAGCTCCTCGATCCGTGCGTGCAGGCCGAGTTCGTTCTCCAGGCGGGAGCGGGCGGCCATCACCTCGGCCACCTCGTCCTGCAGGGGGTTGAGTTCCTCGCGTTCGATGCGGGTGATCTCGGCGTCCGCCTGCTCGGCCAAGGCGGCTTGCGCGGCCTGGTCTTCGGCCACGTACTCACGTTGAGAGCGCAGGTCGTCGATGGTGAGCAGCAGGTCGGCCAGGAGCGTGCGGGTCTTGGTGCTTTCAGCGGTGACGGTCTGGTGCAGGGCGGTGGTTTCCATGGAGTCGTGACCGGCTTGCTGGTGGTGGGGCTCTGCGCCGCAGAACACGCACGGGCCGCTGCGGAAGTAGCCGAGCAGGCTGCCGGCCTCGCTGACCATGCCCAGGCGGGCCAGGTCGGACTCGTACTGGGCCCGCAGCAGCTCGAACCGGCCCAGCAGGTCATCGGTCTCTGCCAGGCGCTGCGCGTAACGGGCCAGCGCCACGGACAGGGTCGCGCGGTCGGAGGCCGCCTGCGCGTGACGGCGGGTGACGTTCCGCAGCGACTCGGCGCGGTTTTCTTGATGTTCCAGCAGCCGCCGCAGCTGTTGCTGCAGCTGACTCTGGTTGGCCTCGCGTGTGGCCAGTTGGCGCTGCAGTCCGAGGATTAGGTCGTCCAGCAGGCTGATCTTGCCTTTGTGGACGCGGCGCTGTGCCTGGTTGAGGCGGCTTGGCGAGGGCTGCTCACCCGCCCCGGTGAGCAGGAGCTTGAGGGCCGACTTGTGCGCGGTCTGGCCGCTGGTGCCCGACGTGCGCAGGACGGGGGAGACCTTCGAGACCATGCGGGTCTCGCTGATCAGGCACAGGTGTAGCAGGTCCCGGAAGCCGGCGAGTTTGGTGCCACCGGAGTCGTTGGTGGCCAGCAGCGAGCCGTCGAGCCCGATACGCTCCATCAGGTAGCGGGAGAGGTTCTTGGTGGTCCGGGGGCTGTGCTGGGCGGAGAGCACCAGGTCCGGCGACCGGTAGACGAGGTCGCGGATATCGTCCTCGAAGACGCTGACCCGCCCGGACTGAGGCGCTCGCATCAGGGTAATGACCGATGCGTCGGGCAAGGCGATGCCCAGCAGGATCTGCGAGTAGCCCTCGGCCTCGGGGATGAGGTTCAGCTTGCGGGCGCCGAGCATGTAGTCAATCGACTCGGTGACGAACGACTTGCCGGTGTCCGAGGCGCCGTAGACGATCGTCAGGCGGGGGTCGAAGTCCACGCGGGCCGTCTCGCGGCCCATGCCGGCGTAGGTCAGATGCAGCAGGCGCAGCTCAGTCATCATCGCCTCCCTGGCGCGGCAGACGATTCTCGAACGTCCCCATCCACCGCTGTGTGATGTCGTCCGTGGCGGCACGGCTGTCCGCCGGGACGCGGTGATGGAAGGCCAGCGCCCACTGCGCCCGCTCCCGCAGGGCTCCGACATATGGGGCCTCGAGCAAGTCGAGGAAGCCCGGGCCTTCCTCGCTCGCCCGGTACATCAGCCCGCTGTCGTCCGCCTGCACGTCGGCCAGCCCCGCGCGCATCAGCACCACCAGTCCCTGCTCGAGCAGTTGGCGCTTCATGGCCAGTTCGCCCGGGCCGGCCGGCAGTGACGGGTGCACACTGGGCGGCCCGTCCATCTCGCCGCTGTGCAGCATCGCGTAATCCAGGTACACCAGTTGAGGCAGGTCCAGCGGCCGGGGAAAGGAGGCTGCGAGCAGCACCAGAGCGCGCACACCGACCTCCAGCGGGCTGTTGAGCGCTCTCACGTCTCCTCCTCGACCCAGGTCAGCCGGTCGTCGTTGGCGAGCTGGTGACAGATGCCCATGCGGTCAATGGGCTCCACCACGTGGACCAGGACGTTCGTTCCCAGCTGCATGTCGCGTGCCGCGTCCTGCACCGCGTTGAGCCGGTCGAATCCGGTGGCGAAGTCCCGCCAGGTCACGTTGACGACACCGTCGTAGACGTTCTTCTGCAGCGATTCGAAGGTGCCCTCCGGCACGCTGTCACGGGCGAACACCCGCAGTTGCTCGGCGCAGTAGAAGGCTTCCCGCTGGTGCTGCAGGTGAGGGCCCGCCTTGGAATGCGCGCGCACCTGCCCCATCGCTCCGGGGTCACAGCCCCACTTCTCCTGGTAGACGTCCAGGAGCTTTTGGATGTACCGGGTTTCCACCGGTGTGTGCTCCGGCGGGGGCGCCTGACGGGCCTCGCGGTCCGGCAGCCGCGTGCCGAACCTGCGCACGTGATACGGCGTGGTGGCGTGCTGCTCGAGGATCCGGTCGAGATTGGCCGCCTCGAAGCGGGCGAAGTCCGTCTCTCGGGCCAGCTCCAGCGCCGCTCCGAGCGGATCTGCGCCGTACTCCGCGGTTAGCCGGTCCGCACCCTTGGCGACCCAGTCGAGGAACGACTCCTTCAGCTCCGCGGGCTTGGCCAGCAGTTGCGTGAGTGAGGCGCCGATCCTGGGTGCCACGAAGACGTAACGCTCGGGCAGAGTGCGGTACTTGCCGCCGGCCACCACTGCGATGATCTTCAGTATCTCGACATAGGCAATGGCCGGGGTGAGCGCCTTCCCGTAGTGCTTGCACTGATAGCAGTGCCACCGGTCGTCCGTCCGGTGCGCCGTGAGGAACGCGGCGACATCGGCGCCGCCGTCGTGGGCGCCGCCCAGCTGCATCACGTCCACGTATTCCTCCTCCTTCAGCGCCAGCAGCCACTCGTAGACGAACTCCTCGAACTGAGTCGGCGAGTGATGCGCGAGGATCTGCTTGGGCGTCACCGCAGGGCCTGTCGCCATCATGGGGGACAGCACTGTCACTGGGACCTGCGACGGCTTCGGCACCTCGGAGAACAGCGGCTCGGCGGAGCCGTCGGGTGAACTCATGCATCCCCCGTCGCATGATCATGATCGTTGCCCAGGGCACGTTCTTACCATTACCCGCCGTGTCCCGAAAGCGTGCATTCCGCCATTCAGGACCCGTGTGGCCAAGGTGGGGCATCTCGGGGTGAGGGGCTGACGGCGAAGCCTCCGCGTATGGCGTCCGGTGCCGCCGCCCGGGAGCCTTCTGTTGCCGGGTGGATCCTCAACCGGCCTGTCACGCACCGACGGCTCCCCGGCGGCTGTGCCGCGGAAGGCGCTGGTTGCTCCGGGTGCGCCGCATGTGCTCGCCACAACAGCAATGATGGAAAGGCTGTGTGATATCAGGTACACGGCCTCCATCGAGACGATCGACAACGGCCGGGCCGGCATGCTGCTCGGCGCCCTGAACGTCTGGCAGGTACCTGCGGCCGCAGACCTGAGTGCCGCCGCGCGCTGTTGATGGGCCCGGAAGGAACGGCAGACGACACTACGGCAAGCGCACCGACCTAAGCAGCGGGTCTGCACCGGCCGTCCGCTGATGGCACCCGCGGCTTGTTTTAGTAGCGGATCTGGGCTGTCGCGGCGTCGATCTCCTTCATGGTGATGTTCTCGCTGCCGCTGCGGATCGCGATGACGGCGGCCGTGGAGACGACATAGGCGAGGGCTTTGAAGTAACCGCCGGTGCGCTGGTGCAGTACGGCTGCATGTTGGCTCAGGGCGTTCTCTTCCAGCTGGTACAAGCTCAGGTCGGCCTCGAAGCTCGCCAGGACGCGCCGGAACATCTCCTGTTCCTCGGCCTTGGTGCCCAGGGGCAGGGGGTGCAGCCAGGTCACCGGCAGCAGCGCGATCGGTGAGGGGGAGACGGGTTGGGCTGGCTGTCCCGCCCGTTCGAGCCGTACCCGATTCTCCTCGCTGACCCGGGTCAGCTCTCCGGCCAGGATGCGGGCCTGGTGCAGGCGGTGGCTGGCGCCGGTGCCGCAGAAGACGATGGAGATGCCCAGCTTCTCGCGCAGGTAGTCGAAGTAGGGCAGCACGTTCGCCAGGTGCTGCGGCGAGGCGCGGTTGATGTCGTCGATGAGCAGCAGACGGGTCTGCGCCGTCTCCAGGACGTAGTTGACCGGCAGGGTCACGTCCTGGTGCTTGCGCATCTCCAGAACCTCCTGGAGGTTTTTCGGCTCGGGGTTGAGGCCCAGGTAGGAGCCGATCTCCCAGAGCCAGTTCACCCTCGGCTCCGGGTCTGCGGGAGTGGTGATGTGCACCACCGGGATCGTGTTTGGCTGCCTGCCGTTCGTGACGGCTTCGATCTCTTTCTGGGCGGTGCGTCCCATCGCCCGCAGCAGGCAGGTCTTGCCGGTGCCCGGGGGCCCGTCGATGACTTGGTCCATCAGCCCGTCACGGCACCCGCTGTTGCGGTGGACCGCTTCGACGACCGTCTCCTGCATGTGGGTCGTCGCGTCGGTGGACACCATCCGCAGATGGCGATGGTAGGCGATGGCCTGGTCGTCTTGCTTCCTGCCGGCAGTGGGAGTGCCGCCCGTCGGCAGGACGGGCGGCTCCACTTTCTCGTCGACGAAGTGGGTCCAGCCGGTGAGCTGGAACAGCGGCAGGGGCCGCATCGGGGTTTCTTGCAGCTGCTGACGCAGGCGGGCTTCACGTTTGGCACGCAGTTCGACGGATGCCTTCATCATGCTTCTCTCTCGTCACGGTCCTGGCTCACACCGGCAGACCGGCTCCGGACCGGGAAACCTCTCCGCCCCCGGGGCCGGCCTGCGGCTGCATGGTGCACGGCCCCTGTCACCGGTCGCCTACATCTCCCATACGTCGCCCTCGTCCTCGGTACCGTCATCACCGTCCGGATCGAGGTCGTCGAGGAGTTCCGCCTCGACGACCTCGTCGGCAGCCTCCGGTGTTACGGCCGCGGAGGCCTCCGGCGGGCTGTCGTCGCCGTCGTCGGGGAAGAGAGCTGCCAGCGGATGCGGAGCCTGCCCGCTGCCCGGGGGACGGTCCGCGCCGCCCGTGCAGGCGGGCAGCGCCGGGGCGGGCGGCGCGGACGGGGGCGCCAGAGGGGAGATGGGCTGCGCCGGGTAGGGCCGCAGGGTCGACAGGTCGAACTCCTCCAGACCCGCGTAGGGGTCATGGGAGAGCTGTTCGGTCTCCAACTCCACTCCCTGGAAGGGCGGTTCGGCCCCGGTGCGCTTCGGTGGCGGCCTGCGACTGCGACGACGCCGGTCGCGCTGCGCCAGGGACAGGGCGATCACCTCCTCGTCCTGCTTGCTGCCGCCGGCCGCCTGGTGCCGCTCGGCGTGCTCCTGCCACATGTCCGCGGTCCACGGATCGTGCAGCAGGTGCCGGAGCCGGAAATCGCAGGTCACCCAGGTATCGGCCGTGTGGTCGTACAACCACACCCGCTCGGGACGGTAGGGGTTGAAGCGGCATTCCCACTGCTTCTCCCGGCCGGGCAGCTTCGAGCCGCCACGCAGGAGGATCTCCCGGTAGTGCCCGGCGTCCTGCGCGAGGGGCTGATAGGTCCGATAGTCGATCATGAAGCCGCCCTTGCCGGGGCGGACCCACTGCCGCAGCAGGAAGAAGCGGTTCTGGGCGGGGGAGAGCGGCACCGCCCGGTAGCCGCTGCGGGCCACTTGGACCGCGTACATCTCGTTGGGCGACAGCACGACGCCTGGCCGGAACGGGTCGCGCAGCCCCGCGTCGGGGGTCTGCTGGTACTCCAGCGCCACCCACTCCTGGGCCATCTGCTGGAGCTCGGCAATCGTGTACAGCGGCATCCGGTCGATGCCGCGGCCGCGTTTCTTGTGGCTGCGGCCCTGCCAGCCGTGCGTGACGTGCTGACTGAAGCGGTGCGCGAGGGTGACGAAGAAGTGCTCGGGCAGCGGCTTGTCGGTCGGGGTCTTCTTGCGCGCCGGGCGGCGGGCGATGCGCAGCCGGTCGCAGACCTCGGTGAAGTGCTCGCTCACATAGGGGCTGCCCTGGTCGTAGATGATCAGCTCGGGGCGGATGACCGGGCGGGCGGCGGTGGCCTCGGTGAACCGCTCGTCCGCCGCCCGCAGCGCTCCGAACGGCAGACTGGAGGCGGCGGCCCCACTGAGCGGGTCCCAGCCGGGCATCACCGGCCAGGGCGCGAAGGCCTGAGCCAGCATCAGGGTCAGGTCGATCGCCCGGGTCGCCTGGCCCACCTGCCCGTTCTCGGCGTCCCGGGGGCGGCTGGGCGTGATCATCAGCGCGCACACGTTGTGGTTGGCCACATCGATGAGCGTGGACAGCTCCGTTGCGGTGGGCCGGCCGTCGTCGCCGCGGGCCAGGATCCGCAGCGGCGTGGTGTCGGTCTGGGTCACCTGTCCCGGCCGCAGCACGACCTCGCGCCCGCCATGGGGCAGCGGCGGGGTGGAGGCCAGGGCGGCCCGGGCCCGTGTCGGCTGGCCCAGCGCATCGGCCAGGCCGGACTCCTTCATCCGCAGGTAGAAGGTGGAACGGGAGGGCAGCAGGGCCGCCACGGCCGCCGAGCCGAGTTCCTCGGCGTGCCGCGAGTGCAGCAGGTCCTCGACTTCCTCGCGGATCACGTCGATGGTCACGTCCGACGCATGCGCACGCCGGGCCACCACCTCCTGCATGGCGGCCAGGCACCGCGGATCAGTGAAGCCCCCCGGCCGCCCCTCCCGCGGCTGAGGCAGCAGGACGACCGGGTTCTCCCCGGCCGCTTTCCACTTGCGCCGCTTGTCGGCGAGGGTGTGGGCGGAGCAGCGGATGCCGTCGGCGGCCAGCCGCGCCGACATCGCGGCGCACCGCTGGGCCAGCGTCGTGTCCGGCCCGAATCCCCGCGCATGCTCGCTTCGGCCCGGCGCCAGACCGGTGTCGATCTCCACCATGCGTGCCTGCCACAGTGCGGCCTCCTCCTCCCGCCCCTCCGGCCGGCCCCACCCGCCGAGAGCCGCCCCACCCGCGGCCGGTGCCGCACCGCCACTGAGGACAGCGAAGTCCTCCGCGCCCACTAGCCACCGGAACGACACCGCCCGGGGTGCCTCGGCGCCGTCCCGAGGCACCAGCGTGACCAGCGGTCCCTGCCACTCCGCCACCTCCCATTCGTGCCTGTGCCAGCGCACCAGCGCCCCGATGGACAGCGACCCCGCAGACCGGCCCTCGTCTGCTCCCGCCATGTGCCCCCTCCTGGTCGTTCAGGCCGTCCAGGCCACGGCGTCGGGCAGCAGCGGATACGCGGCATCGAACAGCAGCCGCCGCTGCCAAAGCATCCGGTAGGCGAGGTCCAGCCCGGTCAGCTCGTCCAGCCCGCTGGCCGCCACCCCCGCCCGCAGACCGGTCGGCGCCCTGAACGCCTCCAGCAGCGCCCGCCCCAGGCCCTCCTCGTCGCCCACGGCAAACCGGTAACCGGCCAGCCAGCCCAGGTTCCGCGCGCGCAGCCCCGACGGTTCACGCACCTGCCGCACCCGCCACCCGGCCGCCTGCGCCACCTCCTGAAGCACCTCGAGTCTCACCGCGGGCAGGCTCTCCTGTCGGGGCGGCTTCAGCACCAGCACCTCACGCTCGCCCTCGGCCGTGCGCGCCACGAAGTCGGGGCGCCAGCGGCGAAGGCGTCCTCCGGCCCGCCACCGCAGTTCCACCGGGCCGGCGCTGAACGCCGCCCAGGCCGGCTCGAAGTCCAGCTCTATCGCCAGCCGCCACTGCCGCAGGCTGCCGCACACCACGGTCTGCTCCCGGGTCGCCACCGGCCAGTAGGTGATGATGCCCTTGCGGCCCCGGTAGGGCACCGGTTCGCTCACCGGCCCGAACTCCTCCAGTGCCACGCCCCGAAGCCCGGCCGCGCTGCGCAGGCGCACCGGCCCGTAGGGCTCGCGGTACAAAACCACGACACCCTGCCCCGCCTTCGGCACGGCCTCGCCTTCCATCAGGCCGCCGGGACCCTCCGCCGCGTTCACGCCGCCCACCCCTTGCCGTGCCGCCGCAGGGTCCCGCATACCTGTCCGGTCGGCAGCCCCTTTTGGGCCCAGTCCCTGACCTGCACCGGCCGCCCCACGAAACCCGCCCGCCGTCGACTGCCCCCGCACCGGCACGGGTTGGCAGGAGCCGGACAGCCAAGCTCCCGTCACCTGTTCACCCGCCCCTGCCTCTTTCGGTGATGACTGCTGCCGTAGCCCGGCATGCCCATGCTGCTCCGCTCCGCGCTGCGAGGACTTTCCCGCCTGCCGGATACACCTGAAAGGGTGAACAAGTCGGCGACAACGAAGGACGCCGGGCGCTGCCCGGTCGCCATCCCGCGCGGCGGCTCAGCTGCTGAACTCGCCTGCCAAGAAGCCGACTTCGGCCCGCTGGACGACTTCTGCCCGATCAGGAGTGCCCGGGCAGCTCCCACCGCACCTCGTCACCGTCGTGATGGAGGCGCCAGGTGGTCACGAGACGGGCGCGGACCAACTGGTCGAGGAGGTCCTCCAACTGCTGAGGCGGCTGCCCGCACTGGCGGGCGAGAGCATCGAGCTCACCCCCGCCCGCCCCAGCGGTGCTGTGGGCGGCCAGTGCCAGTGCGGCCAGCCGTAGAGCGGAGGGCAGGGCGGGCGAGAGGATCAGCGGGGCGGGGCGCAGCGCCCATTGGGCGGCGCGGACGCGCGCGGTGCGTCCGGGATCCTGGTGGAGGACGGGGGCATCGAGCAACTGCGCCTGGACGGGGGAGCATCTGCGTCTGAAGCGGTGCAGCCAGCCGGCGTGTTCCAGCTCCAGCCACAGCTCTGCGCGGCCGTGCAGCCGCATGCCGCGCAGGAAGCCGTGGGGCAGGCGGATCTGCCCCTGGCGGTCAGCGCGCAGTGCGCACTGCAGGGCGAGCAGCCGGGCCGCGGGGGAGGAGAAACGCGGCAGTGCTGTGGCGAGGTAGGTGAGCATTTCGCGTACGCGTTGCTGCTCTGCCGGGCCGAATGGCGGTGCGATGCGCGCAGAGCGCGACGTACTGGAGTGCGTCGGGGTGCGGTCGGCGCGGAGCAGGGTGGGCGGTACGACGGCGGTGCGGCTCATCGCCGCCGCGCAGGCGGCGCAGGCATCGGCCAGCCGCCAGGTACGGCCGCCGCGGTCGCAGGTCAGGGCGAGCAGAACGGGCCCCGCACAGCCGCGGTGGCGGGGGTGCCAGCGGCAGCCCAGCGCCCGGCACTGGCAGGTGCGCAGATGCCCGGGCAACGCGTCGGCGCGGGCATGGCGGGCCAGATGAGTGAGGGCGGCCGAGCGGGCGGAGACGGCCTGCAGGACGGGGCTGTGCGTGCAGCGAGGGCAGGCCAGGGCCGGTCCGCCCGTCTGCGGGCGCAGGCGCACTGTCCAGATGCGCTGCACCGTGGCGTGTGTGCTGGCAAGCCGCATCGGCTCGTTGTCCCTCCGCTCTGGTCTGCGCCGGCGTCGCGCGGTGGTCTCCCGGTGCGCACGCGGGAGCCGCCCGCACCGTAGTGCAGATTCCTGCACTCGCGCAGAAGCGGGGGCCTGGTGCGCTCACCTGCACTGATAGTGCAGAAATCCGCACTGACAGGGCAGGTGTCTGCACCGTCGGATGGTGGAGTGACGATCTTGCCCCCCGACCCGGACCGCGACGCCCTGCGTGTGACGCTGGCACGGTTGAGGAATGAGCGCGGGTGGACCTTCGACGAACTCGCCGGCCGCAGCGGCCTGGCCCGGCGCACGCTGATCGACCTCGAACACGGCCGAGCCGCCGGCACCGTCACCACCTGGCATGCCCTCGCGCACGCCTTCGACGTCCCCATCGAGCAGCTGCTCGGCTCACTCTGCGAAGGCCACACCCCGCCCGGATCCAAGGGCGCCTGACTCCGGTCGCGCCAGGCCTGAAGCGCGGCACAAATCACCCGAACCGGCGAGCACGCATAGAACGCACACTCGCAGAACCGCGTCACCGTTCGATACCGCTGGGCCGGCCGGGGGACTGCCGGCCCGCCTGCCCCGCCTCCGGCAGGGGGCGCCTGGCACGGTCCTCGCCATGCGCCCCAACACCGCCCCCACCGGCTGCCACTGGGACGGCAGCCCCCGCACCGCACCGGTGCGCCGTCCGCTGCGGGTAGCCACCACCAGCCCCAGCCGCCTGCTGCGCGCCGGCCAGAGCCGCCGCTGCCCCCAATGCGGCAACCGCATCGACCTCTACCCACGTACGGACGGGCGGCCCACCGCCCTGCATCCCGCCGAACTCGCCACTGCCCAGGTCCCCGCCCCCTGCCGCTGGCACCTGAGTTCCGGCATCGCCCACCCGCACGACGACGGCCGTACCTGGTGCCGCATTCCGCACGCCGTGCTCTGCCCGCAACGCACCCCCATCTGCCGGATCAGCCGGCCCCTTGAGTCGGCGCGCCGCCAACTCGCCGTACGGACCCGCCGCCTGATCGACACCGGCGCCTTCACGCCCACGGCTTTTCCCACCACAACAGCGCCCACCGGCACCGGCTCCCCCGACCACCCGGTCGTACGGATGCTGCTGTGCCTCTACCTCGCCGACGGCCCCGTGGAGGCCGTCCGCTGCGTAGCCCAGACGAACCACCGCCGCCGCTGCCCCCGCCCCGTCCTCGACCCGGACGGCCCGGCCGGATCCTGGAGCCTGCTGCCTGTCGGCCCCCGGCGCGGCGAGCTTGCTCTGCCCGAACAGACGATGGCCGTCTACGACCTCAGCCGGCTGCCTCACGCCGAACAACGACGCTGGCGCATCCAGCGCTGCTCCGCGCACGCCGTCCCCCACGGCACCGCCGATCTGGCACTGGCCGGATGGCAGGTCTTCGATCCCCTTCTGCACGCCGAGCACCTGCGTACCGATCTGCCCTATCCACCGGCACACGAAAGCAGAGAGCGGTGACGATGCCGCACCACGCCCTGGAAGTCGTCCTGACCCGCCCCCTGAGCTCAGCCGAACTCCGCGAAGCCGTCCGCGTGCTGCCGCTCGCCACCAACCACGACACCACCCGCCTCATGACCCTCGTACGCGCCGAAACCCCCCACCGCGCCGCGCACCGGCTGCGCCAACGCCTCGCCGCACGGCTTCCCGTGGACGTGATCACCACCCACTACCCGGATGCCGCAGGACAGGTCCTGCTCAACCTCGCCTTTTCACCCGCCGTCCACGCTGCGATCCGCCAGGCTGCCCATGAAGCGGGGCAGAGCCCGGAAATCTTCGTGAAGCTGGCCCTGCACCGCGCGCTGGCCCAGCACGCCAGCGACGAGGCCCACCGGCTCGACCGGGCCGTGCAGCAACTGCTCGCCCACACCACGGCCGCACACCTCCTGGCAGCCGTCGGCCACGCCCTGACCCGCACCCCCGGAGCAGCCCCCGCATGAACCCGACCGACGAACAGACGGCAGCGGCTGACGCCTTCCATGCCGGCCAGCACCTCGCCCTGCAGGCCGGCGCCGGCACGGGCAAGACCACCACCCTGGCCCTGCTCGCCCGCACCACCACACGCCGCGGCCGCTACCTCGCCTACAACCGGGCCATCGCCCAGGACGCCTGCACCCGCTTCCCCGACACCGTCCAGTGCAAAACCGCCCACGCCCTGGCCTACGCGGCCGTCGGCCACCGCTACACCCACCGCCTGAACGCACCCCGCCGCCCCGCCTGGCAGACCGGACAGATGCTCGGCATTAACAAAGCCGTCCGCATCGGCGACCGCGAGGTGACGCAACGAGCCCTCTCCAACGCCACCCTGCGCACCGTCGCACGCTTCTGCCACACCGCCGACGAAGCCATCACCCCCCATCACGTGCCCCGGCTGCGCGGCCTGGACGACACCGACCTCCACACCCAACTCGCCGCCCACATCGTGCCGTTTGCCCACAAGGCGTGGGCCGACCTGCAACACCCCGACGACGGCGCCGTCCGCTTCGACCACGACCACTACCTGAAGATCTGGGCCCTCACCCGGCCGCGCATCCAGGCCGACTTCCTGCTGCTGGACGAAGCCCAGGACACCAACCCCGTCGTCGAACAGATCTTCCTCGCCCAGCGCGACCACGCCCAGCTGGTCATGGTCGGCGACTCCGCCCAGGCCATCTACCACTGGCGCGGCGCCAAGGACATCATGACCGGCTTCGACGGCACCCAGCTCGCCCTGTCCCAGTCCTTCCGCTTCGGCCCCGACCTCGCCGCCGAAGCCAACCGCTGGCTGCACCTGGCCGACGCGCCGATCCGCCTCACCGGCACCCCCGCCGTGCCCACCGAACTCGGCCTCGTCACACAGCCGGACGCCGTCCTGTGCCGGACCAACGTCGGCGCCATGGCCCAGGTCATGACCCACATGGCAGCCGGACACCGGGTCGCCCTGGCCGGGGGAGGAGACAGCCTGCACGCCCTGGCCCTCGCGGCCCGCGACCTCAAAGAAGGCCGCCGCACCCACCATCCCGAACTGCTTCTCTTTCCCTGCTGGGGCGACCTGCAGGACTACGCTGCCCACGATCCTGCGGGCCGGGACCTGCAGCCCCTGGTCAACCTCGTCGACACCCATGGCGCCGACGCCATCCTCGCCGCCCTCACCCACCTCGCCCCCGAACCGCACGCACACGTCACCGTCTCCACGGCTCACAAGGCCAAGGGACGCGAATGGCCCAGCGTCCTCATCGCCGAGGACTTCGCCCGGTCCCTCGACGACACCACCGGCCAGACGGGAAACACGCCCGCACTCGTCCCCGCCCCCGTGGACGATGCCGAGGCCCGTCTCGCCTACGTCGCCGTCACCCGCACTCGCCGACGCCTCGACCTGGGAGGCCTCTCCTGGATCTACGACCACCCGGACGGCACCCCGCCGAGCCAGGCACACCCTGATGATCACCGGGCGGGGTCACGATGACGTGATCTGCCTCCAGGAACCTGTCCGCAAGCAGCTGAAACCGTGCGAGGAGATACTCCCCGCCCCGGCTGGGCCGCTATCGGAGGCTTCTCCTGAGTGCAGTGACGGCTGTTGCCGACGTCCGCCGTCCCCGCGCGGTGTGGCCTGCGCTCTGGCTGAATTCTCGCCAGGCGAAGGGGCGTTCGGCGGCCACGGTCTGCCGTTCGCCGAGCATTCCCTGGACCAGGCAGTGGCCGATGCGCTGGAGCAGCTGTTCGAGCCACTCTCTGGAGGCGAGGAGGCTGTAGGCCGTGCCGCTTGGACGGTCCCACGTCAGGTACTGCACCTGGAGGTGCCCGTCGGCGTCGTACCAGCAGGGACGGTCAGGGTCGCGTCGCAGTCCGCTGTCTCTCAGGAGCGGGTCATTGAGCAGCGTCACGGAGACGGGCGCGTCGAGGGAGCAGTCGGAGCTCTGCCCACTCCAGCTGTAGGTCTGGTCGGTGGGGATGGCGGTGACGGGTTGTCCGGCGGGGTCCATGGCGCGGTCGATCCGGCCCTGCGGCTGTGCGGCGAGGGCGCGTTCGAGCCAGTCGTCCTTGTCGTCGACCGGGCCGTCCGCCCACTGCTCCGCCAGGTCAACGAGCGACTCGGCCTGCCTCTCTTCCCTCCTCTTCCGCCACATGGCGAGAGCGTCGACGGTCTCGGCGTCGGCAGCCGGTCCAAGGGCTGTCTCCGGCGAGGCCAGGTCGTTGTCATCGTCCGAGATATCAGGATAGTCCTGGGCGGTTTCATATTCTTCATGCTGGAATATGCTCACGTGCCAGGAGTCCGGTTCGGGGTCGGTCCAAGGACCGGGCACGGTGGGGAAGTCGGCGAAGAGGAGACTATGGCGGTCGGGACCGTCAGGCATCATCCGGTGTGTGAGGGCACGGCCTTCAAGCCAGGTGAGCAGACTGGTGAACTGATCGTCGGACACGATCCAGCTGTGGACGCGGTGCCACTGCTCAGCCTGGCCGTGGGTGGCGCTCCATCCTCGGCCGTCGTGGTCATCGGTGGCCTGCTCATGGAGCACGACCCATTCCCTGCCCTGGCCGTCGGTTCGTACCCCCAGTTCACCGAGGTCGGGCAGGTTGCCCGGATGGCTGATCCACTCGTCGATACCGTCGGCGTCCGGCAGCGCCGGAACGGGCGGTGCCAGAGGATGCGAAGGGCCGGCGGGCGCAAAGGTGGCGTTGTCGGCCTCGCTGCTGCCGCTTTCTTCGTCAGCACCGGCGAACGGGTGCCGGGCCGGGGGGAGGGAGGGATCGATGTCAAGCAACGACAATCGTGCCGCTCCGGGGTAGTCGGCCGGGTCGTGCTCACCGCTCCGATGGGGGTGCCGGTGGTTCGCCAGCCGCTCCACCAACTCGTGGAGAGCCATCCACTGGTACTTCTTGCCGATCCGTTCGCCCTTGTGGGACTGGCGGGAGCCGGACATGCGTCCCCGGGAATTGTCGAATTCCGCGAAGAGTTCGGGCGACCAGCCCAAGCTGGCGACACGGGCGAGCACCCACCTGGCGGCCCACTCCGCGTCCACTTGGGCATCGGCGAGGCGTTCGTCCACGGCCGGCGGCACCCGGCAGTCCTGCAGCAGCGCGTACTGGTCCTGGTCGAGGACTTGCCTCGCCTTCCACCCGGTGAGGAGCTGCTCGACGGCGACCGGTGTGCTCAGAGCAGGCCGGACGGACTCCGGGAGACTTTCCGCGAAGGCCGGGATGCGGCCCGGGTCCACCACGACAGGATCATCGCGGCGCTGCCACGAGGGCCGGCGGGGATAGTCGGATGCGAGCGGCAACATGCTGAAGTGGTGGACGGCCGGGCGGACCTCGTAGTCCGCGAAGTCACCCAGCGATGACAGGGACGAGCGAACCGATCCCCACAGCGACTCGTTCTGCTCCCGCCGGGGGAAGAGGACGTCGAGATCCTCCTCCGCAGGAGCCTGCCCGACCTCGGGGCAGGCGTGCGGATGCCTGACCGCGCCTGCTTCTTCGCCGGTGATGGCTCCAGCGGCGTGCGCCATGGTGACGATGCGGGTGGCCGCATCGCACAGCAGCGCGTTCCGTGAGGCGTGCGCGGGCGATGCGATATCACCGTAGAGGTACTCGACGAGCCGCCGCGCGACCTGCCCGAGGAGGCCGCGCTGCTCCTCGCCCTCGCCGCGCCGGGCCACCACCCCGTATGCGACCCACACCAGGCGCTCGAAGAGGTAGGGGTCGTCGACCTTCTCGACGTCCTCGTGTAGGAATCTGTCCAGGAGGGACACCAAAACGTCCCCGCGGCCCAGGAGCAGCTGCACGAGGGCTTTGGTCGCCCGGTCCCGCAAGAACCGGTTGGAGGACGTGAGGGTCCACACCAGCGTCGTCGCCGCCAGCCGGACGACTTCCTCATCGGTGGCGCCAGGCACTATCACGGGCCCGCGTGAGCGGTCCCCGAGCCGCGGCCGGGCCGGACGGGACGCGGGGTGCAGAGCATGCGGGGTGGGGTACTGCTCGGCCCAACGCAGCAGCCGGTGCAGCGCCGTGACGTCCCACAGCATCGCGTAGGTCTCGACGCCCCACCACGCGTCGCGTTCGGGCCGCGGCCTTCTCACCAGCACCCGGTGGAGACGGTCGGCGTTCAGCAGATGCCCCGGCTCCGCGGTGACCGCCAAAACGGCCTCCAGCACATCGGCAGCGCGTCCGTGACGGGAGGCCGTCTCGTTGAGGAGCGTGATCGTGCGTTCGTTGACGCTTCGTGTGCTGCGCAGGGGAAGCGTCTCCAGGAAGCTCCGGGCCAGCAGGTAGCCCTGGGTGTCCGCGCGGCGGCCGGGCCCGGCGGTGTCCGTGGCCGGCAGGGTAGGGCACGCCAGCAGGTCGACGAGTTCCGTGCCGGCCTGCTCGGGCAGGAGAATCGATGCAGCTTCCTGATAGTTCGGGGCGGCTTGACGCAGCCAGCTCCGCAAAGGGGAGTCGGCGTCCAGCGGCCGGCCTTCACGTAGCGAGTCGATCTCGTCCTGGTGGGCAGCGAAGACCGACCGCACGACGCGGTCGTCGCCCAACGCCTGGTAGGGGAAACCGATGCCGATGCCGATGCCTTCCGCGGCCTTATAGGTGCGCTCGTTGGACACGATGCCCTGAGCGAGGAGTTGGCCGAGCATGGTGTCCGGCCACGCTGTGGCCGCTGGAGCGTAGGCGTCGACAAGGGTGCGGGCTTCATCACGCGGAAGCACGGAAAGCCGTGCGGCGGCCATGCGTGAGGCAAGGGCGTCCACCGCACGGTGCACGGGCCGCTCGAGAGGATCCAGTCCAAGCCGGTTGCAGATGGTCTCTGCCCGGTGATCGACATAGGCGTCGAACACCGCGCTGCGGTCACGCGGATGGCTGCCCGAGCCGGCCGCGCCCCGGTGCTGGCTCTTGCCCAGGCTGTCCGCATACAGCTTCACGAACAGCGGGTTGGTGAAGACCGAGGTAAGCAGGGGAGTGTTGGGAAGAGCAGCGGGATTTCCACGAAGGTAGCTCTCGAGACCTTCCATCTCCCGTCCGGCGAAGCCGGAATGCACCGAAGCCGGCCCGTCGAAACGATCAGGCACCACCAAAGACCTGAAGGTCGAGCGGCAGGACACCACCAAAGCGATGTGCCGGTACGCGGCCAGATGCCCCTGGAGAGCGAGCAGCTCGCTCTTCCAGTTCCCGGCATCGTCGGAGTCGTTGAGGGCATCAATGATCAACAGGAAGCGGCAGCCGCTGGCCGCGCCGGCGGCGTCCATCGCCTGGAGGAAGTCCCGCTCGGCAAGGGGGCCCAGTCCGCGCTTCTGCGCGATCTCACTCAACGTGTTGTGCCCGCTGAGCTCCTGCCCGAACACCACCAGCGCCGGCCGGCCATCGTCCACGGCCCTTCGCGCGGCGTCGACCAGCAGGTGCGTCTTGCCCTGCCCGGCTTCACCCAACAGCAGCCACGCTCTCTTCTGCGCTGCCTTCGCAGCGGCGCCCTGCATCAGGTCCTCCACCCGCGCGCAGGCGCTGCGGGCACGAGCCAGAGCGCCCTCACACAACGGCGCCACACTCTGCGAAGCCGTCACCGGCCCGCCCCTGCCCGGCTGTGCCACAGGTGCCGCGGAAGATTCAGCGGATTCGGGCAGTTCCTCCGCGAACCGGTCGGCCAGCTCCCGGAATTCGCCCAGCTGCTCCAGCATGTCCTCGGCCACAGCGGCTGCCTGCTCAGCGGGGAAACCGGACGTCGCGGATACCGCGGACAGGTCGTGGACCAAGGTTTGCGCGCCCTCCCGCAACGGAAACGTCCACGAGCTCACCCATTGTGACAGCGCCTGGTGCGCCGGGCTGCTGTCCGGCGCGGGATAGCGGCTATGCCACCGCATCATCTCGGCGAGGAGAGTCTCAACGGCGGCCTGCAGGTCCCGGGCCCGCTGGACGCCCTGCCGCAAGAATTCCTGCGGCAGGGCGCACGCGTCCGCCACCTGAGCGAGCGGCAACGCCACATGATGTTCGGGTGTGTACCGCGACTCGGCCAGACGCTCAGCAAGCGTGACCTGTTCCCGGAACCACTCGCTGCCCAGCGCACGCCTTTCGAAGAAGAACCACTGGCGTCCCTCATTTCCAGGCTGGGTCAGCCGTTCCAGCAGTTCACCACCGCCGACGTAGCAGATGTCGACGTCGGCGAGACCGGGCAGCTGCTCCTTCCACTGGGCGACGTTTTTGTTCCACCGCTCCCTTGCGCCGGTGCGCGGCCTTCCGCGCGGGGTGACGGGGGTGGGGTCGGAAAGGTCGAAGGGCGTCAGGAACTCAAGTCGGACGATCTTCCGGTTCGCCATGTTCTCGCCGACGGTCGCGGCGCTCTTCTTCGCCTGGGGGATCAGGTCTTCGATGCTGTGGACGAACTTGACCTGGTATCCGTGCGCGGCACTGCCGTCGGGCGCCTGGTCGTACCATTCGACGCCGCCGTCCGGAGCAGCGGTCTTGATCGTCTCCCAACCCGGAGGGGCCGGCTTTCGGAGCTGGAAGCACAGTTCTTCAAAGGCACGATGCTGGCTTCCGTCCCACTCCCGGATGCTCTGCCAGTTGTGTGCCCTGCTGTCGTTCGCTGTCACTGCCGCCCTCTGAACCGTTCTGCCGCCCCACGGCGCGCGCATCGGATTCCAGCCTAAAGGGCCGCACTGACACACGAGGTTCTCGGCTGCCGGTGGGACGGGCAGGTCGGTGCAGGTCAGATGCGGCCCCGCTGCTGCGGCCCGTGCCCTACGGACGGTTATGGCGCCGGTGGTGACGGCGCCGGCCTGGAAGGCTGGCCCAGGGGCGGCCCGCTTTGAGGAGCTGCGCAGCTCACCCACTGATCGGCACGGCCATTCGGCTCAGCCTGCACCCCCTGCCAGTCCGCCCTGGGGCGACAGCTCCTCCGGTGAATAAAGCCCGCCGTGGGCCTGACCGACTGGGTCTGTTGGCAGAGCTCCGTCGCGCAGTTGGGGCAGCAAGGGTGCCTCCGGGGTGAGCAACGTACGCAGATGAGGCAGGGGGAAGGCTTCCTGCCGCAGAACCCGGCCGTCGGCGAGCAGTTGGGCCACGCAGGGGGCGAGGTGCGGCGGGAGCCAGGCGGCCGCAGCGCGTGCTTCGTCGGCTGTGGCGGGCGGACCGGAGCGTGGGCGCCCGGAGGAGAGCTTTGTAGAGGCCGGTTGCGGGCAGCAGCGGGGGGAGGCCGACGGTCTGTGCGTGGTGGCTGGCCTGCTGGGCGCAGTGCAGGCCGTCGACGTCGAGATCCGCGTACATCAGCAGGGTGTCGGCGGGGTGGTCGCGTTCACGGAAGGAGGCCAGGGCGGTGGGGATGGAGGCGACCAGCTGGTCGCCGGATCCGAAGCCGAGCCATCCCACCTGGCCACGGTCGGACCATGCCCCGAGGATCTCTCGCAGACTGGTGAACGCGGCGGTGTTCTCCACGATGAGCATCCAGGGCGCGGGCCCGAGTTCGAACATGGCCAGCGGGGCGGGGGTAGGGCGCGCCCGTAGGTGCGTGGCCACGTCGAGGAGCCCCTTGGCCACGAGGTGGTGGCGGGCGATGTCCTTGAGGTGCTTCTCGTCGCCGTACAGCTGGTAGGAGCGGTCGGCGATGGGAACGATCTCGGCATCCGGCTCGTCCCGCAGCAGCACGTTGACGGGGCCGAGGAGCGCGTGGCTCCTCCTCGGACAGCGGCGGCCGAGGGGGCTCACCCGCGTCGTGGAGGAGATTCCTCACGAAATCCTCCTGCGCGGGCCGCTCGCCACTGAGTGTGCGGCTTACAGAGCTGGCGGCGCGCGCTTCCTTGTCCGCGTACCTCCGCAGGGGCATCTCAAGTCTCTGAAACAACTCGCGCAGAACAAGGGCGAGTTCCCGGCGCTCAGGGCCCGCATCCGGGTGAAGCGGGCCGAGGGCGCCAGCCCCACTTCGACGTCTACTGGTCGTCACTGCCCCAGTGTCGGCCACCACTTGGCCCTGTCAGACGGAGCGTTTTCAGCGTGGCCACTGATCGAGTGACGCCGGTCAGGTTGAGGTGAGGGCCGCAACGCACAAAGCCCCCGTGCCGTTGAGGGAGGTGTTCGACGTCTCAACCCACCGGCACAGGAGCCCTGTTGGTTCCCTATCCTGCCGCACTCGACCTTCCTCACGCCCTGGTCGAGTGGGTCACCATGCTCATCGTCACCCGCGAGGGTGACCGCCGCTGCAAGCTCCCGCCGCACCAGCGTGCGCTCGTCGCTCTGGTGTACCTGCGCCGCCACGACACCCTCGCCCGGATCGCGACCGGCTTCGGGATATCCGTCGGCACCGCCCACGCCTACGTCACCGCCGTGACCGGCCTGCTCGCCGAACGAGCCCCCGGCCTGCTCAGAACGCTGCGCGAGCAGGATCCGGAGTTCGTCCTGCTGGACGGGACCCTCGCCGAATGCGACCGCGTCGGCGACAGCCGGGCCGACTACTCGGCCAAGCACCGCCGGCACGGCGTGAACATCCAGGTCGTGACCAATCCGACGGGCGAACTGCTGTGGATCTCGCCCGCGCTGCCCGGTCGCACCCATGACCTGACCGCGGCCCGAACCCATCGCATCATCCGGATCTGCGAACGCCAGGGCATCCCCGTCCTCGCCGACCGTGCCTACCAGGGTGCCGGTTTCTGGGTCACCACTGGACTCAAACGGCCACCGGGTGGCGAGCTCACCCTCACCCAGCGCACCGTCAACCGGGCCCTGGCCGCAGCCCGAGCACCGGTCGAACGCGGCATGGCACGGCTGAAGTCCTGGCAGATCTTCCGCAGATCCCGCATCAGCCCGAACCGCATGACCGTCATCACCAAAGCCGTCCTCGCCCTGGAGCGGCAACGCTGAAAACGCTCACTGTTGCGCACGAATTGGCAACGCGTTGCACATCGTTGGCAACTGTTGCCCGCTGCGCATTACCCTCCGCGCACCTCAAGCTCGCAGCATGACCCAGACGGCTCCAGAAGCTCCCCAGCGCAAAACCTCCCGCCTACGCCGCGCCGCCGCGGTCGTGATCCTCGGCTTCATCGGCGGAATCGCAACGGGCCTGGGGAGCACCGCAGGAGCGGAGCTCCCGAACTGGCTCCAACTGCTGCTCAGCGCATCGCCGTGGTGACGACTGATCAGAGGCCAGCTGCACGTCAAAGGTGGCCAAGTAATAGTCAAAGTCACAGATGTCCCGCCTTCCGTCCTGCCGCGGCCCGCCAGGCCGCCGCTGTCCACAGGCGGCATCAGGCAGGCTCCCCACACCATGAACACCAGCTCGCCGGGCATCGCCCGGAACAGCAGGACGACGCTGCGCTGCGAGCGCCACGACGCCCTCCTCCACCCGGAAGAGCAGGCCGAGTCCGCCGCGCGGTTCCCGGCAGGCCACCAGGCGCAGATGGCATTCCTCCTGGCCGCCTACGCCGGCAACACCTCTGTGGTCGCTGCGCTCTTGGGCACCCGCGCGCGTACGGTGCACCGTCACTGCCGTGGGTGGCCGCTGCCTCCCGGACCCCGGCTGCGCCGGGTCCTGCGCCGCCGTGTCCTGGACCTCGTGTGCCCGCGGTGCCTGTCCGATCGGGCGGTTGAAGAGGCACGCCAGGCGAGGTGGGACGCCCGGCGGGCGTCCCGCAGACTTCCGCGTGAGTAAAGCGGTCCTCACCGCTGGCCTGTCGGCCCGGGCGAGAGACGCCATAGCGAGGGTCCTCAGCTCACTCGTGAACAGGTGAAGCTTCTATGCATCACTGATAGCAATTAGCTAATTTCAATGCGAAAGGTGCATGGAATCGGGTAGATTAGGGGTATGGGATTGGCTTTGGAGGAGTCGTTGCGGCTGACGGTGGCCGCATTGATGCAGGTGACGGGTGACTCGCAGCGGTCGGTTGCGGGGGTGCTGGGACTGACGCAGACGCAGGTGTCGCGCAGACAGTCGGGTGCCGTTTCGTGGAGCCTGCGTGACGTCGATGTCCTGGCCGAGCACTACGGCATAGGCGCGCTGGACCTGCTGGCGGGGCCGACGCGCGCGTGCGAGGTGCTGCCCGCCGACCGGCACCGCTCCGCCCGGGCCGATGCGAAGGGCACGAGCCGGTGAGCGACTTCGACGAGATCGACTCGCTGCTCGACGCCGTTGGCCCGCAGGCCCAACTCCCGCCCTGCCAGGTGCGCCGCGAGCTGCGGGAACGGGCCCAGTTGTCCAAGGCGCAGGTGGCACGCGCGCTCGGCGTTAGCCCGTCCACCCTCAGCGGATGGGAGAGCGGCCGGGACCCGGCCGGTGAGGCCCGGGCCAAGTACGCATACCTGCTGGACGGACTCAACGCCAAGCTCGCCACCGAGGAGACCCCGACCGAGACCGAGAACACGGCGGAGCTGGCCGAGCAGCCCATGGCGTCAGGCGCTGCTGCGGCGGCCGTCACTTCCACGTCTTCGCCGGAAGTCGGCCAGGACGAGGACGAGGTGGAACTGCTCGCCGTGCCCGAGCCGTGTGTGCTGTGCGGCCGTCCGGCCGAACAACGCGTGGCGGGGTTCGCTCAGCACCTCGACCTCTCCGACTGCCAGGCGACCCCTGTCGGAACCCCGAAGCCCGAGCTCGCCGCGCTGTCTGCCCGGCCCCACGAGTCGCGCACAGCACGCCCGCCCCGCCCGGCCGGCGGGAAAGGTACGGCCCCGCGCGGGCGCGCGTTCCAGGAGCCGTCCGGGCCGGGCGACTTGATCCACGAAGCGGTTCGCGCCGCGCTCGCCGAGCACCAAGGCGATGTCGAAGCCGCGAGTGCCGCGTTGCTGAAGCGGGCCATCCCGGACGCGATGCGCCTGCTGGACGAGACCCGCAAAGGCGCCCGCTACGACGTGATCGCCCACCCCTGGATCCCCGACATCCTCAAGAAGCCAACGTCCAAGGGCGCCGACCAGATCTGGGAAGCCCGCCCCAAGTGGACGCGGCCCGAACTGCCGCCCGGGAAGCACGACGTCACCGCGCTCGACATCAACGGCGCCTACCTCTCGGCCCTCAAGACCCACCTCCCGCTCGGCCAGATGGAACACTCCAGCGGCTTCGCACACGACCGGCGCCGCGCCGGAGTCCACCTGATCACCCCGCCCGCCTGGGAGCACGACGCGGTGCTGCCCAACCCGATCGGCCAGCGCGACGAACCGGGCCCTTTGTGGGTCACCGAACCGACCCTGCGCCTGCTGCTGCGCCTGTCCGGCCCGAAGCACGGCCTGTGCGAGCCGCCCGAGATCCACGAGTCGTACACCTCGGGCGCCACCGAGAACCTCCTGGAGAAGTTCCGGATCGCCCTCAAGGACGCCCGCGACACCGCGATCGCAGACGGCGACGAGCTGACGCTGGAATACGTGAAGGCGATGTACTCCAAGTTCGTGTCCACGATGGGGGAGTCGAACTACAACCGGGAGCTCTACCGCCCGGACTGGATGCACATCATCCGCTCCCAGGCCTTCGCCAACCTCTGGATGAAGGCGCTCAAGGCCCACGACGCGGGACTGACGGTCGTACGGGCGATGGGAACCGACGAACTCCACATCATCGGAGACTGGCGCCGTGTCTTCCCCGAAGGCCGCTCGGTTACCGAGGTCAAGGTCAAAGACACCTACACCGCCGGGACCGGCACCGAAGCCGGCACGGGGCAGGAGCAGTAAATGCCGGAGAAGAACATCGACTTCGGGAAGTTCGGCGCGAGCGGGATCAAGGGCAGCGAAGCCGTCGCCCGCCAGCTCGACCGGCTCGCCGCTCACATCGCCACCCCGGTGACCGCCAGGCGCGGCCTGATGGCACGCCTGCACTACCTGACGACGTCGGACAGGGCCTGGCAGGCAGCCAAGGACGCCGGCCTGACCGTGAGCGACCGGACGCTGAAGGCGTGGATGCAGGGCACCCGCCGTCCCTCGAAGGCCAACCTGGAACGCATCGACACCGCCTACCGGGCGGTGCGGCGCCGCAACGTCGCCCGCCACCTCACCGCCCGCCTCAACCGCGAGGGCCGCGGCACCCGCGTGGAGATCCACCCCCTCGACCAGTCCGGCGTGGCCCGCCAGCTTCAGCGGGTGGTGGCACACCGGACGATGAACGTGCGCCGCTGGGACAAGATCGTCGGATCCTGGGCGGCCGGCGACCACCAAGGCCTGGACGACGTCTGGACGGCCGATGTCCTGCCCGATCTGGGCTCCCAGTGGGGCCAGTATGAATACGTCAAAAACATCGGCTTCGCCGCGTAGCAGCCGCTGCGTGACGCTGTCGCCCGTCTGGTCCAGGACGGAATCTGGACGTCCAACCAGGCCGTCTCACCGGGGCGAGCGGAGCGATCAATCACGCGGCGGGGAGCCCCGGAAGCCGGTCGTAGGCAACATCGCCGGGGAAGGCGATGGACTCGATGTGCTGCGGCGGGATCGCATTGCGGTAGAGGACGTCAGCGTTGGCCGGGGTATGGCCGATGGCCTTGCCGACGAAGGTGTGCACCACCGATTTGAAGACGAGGTGCCTGCCCGGACTGGCGAGGTCCACGTAGGCGGTGACCAAAGCGGGCCGGCCCAGCGAACGCAGTCTCTGAGCAACGCCGGCATGGTCGTCGCAGTGCTGCCAGTAGATCGCCTCGCCACCCCAGAAGGACAACAGCCGCCACGCCCCGTTGATGTTGTGGGAGGTGGCCTCGGCGGAGAGCGTCAGACAGACCTGCCCCTCTCGATTGCCCGACTTCTGCCTCCCCGGGACGACCATGCTCTGGGAGCGCAGCAACTCCCGCTCGGCGTCGGTCAGATAACCTCGCTCCTGAGCCTGGTTCAGGCGGTCATCCACGAGAACGAGGTCCAGGGGCCGCAGGCCATGAGCACGAATCGCATCGGCCTCGTGGTCGAGCAGTCTGGTGCAGTGCTGCGCCCGCAGCAGGTGGTCACTCAGTAGGTCGAGGAGCCGCGCTTCCTCGTCCTCCAACTCCAAGTCGACATACAGATCCGGCTCGGCCAGTTCGGTTTCGTCGGCGATCTCGTAGATGAGATCTGCCACCGGCCGGGGCCACGTGGCGGGATCGTCTACATCTACGACGGGCCGGCTGTCGGCAGCGTGATCCGGTGTCATACGAGCCAGTATCCCGCTGCCGGACCAACAGGCTCCGGACCGGAAAAGGGCCACGGGACCTGGTGGGGCGAACCGACGCGGTGGTGGAGCAGCTCGGTAGCTCGCTGGGCTCATGACCCAGAGGTCTTCTCTGAACCAACCGCTATGCCGAGCGTGTGAGCGGCCGATACCTTGTGGCGATGAACGCTCAGCGAGCTATTGAGGTCCTGACGGGGCTCAAGGAAGAAGCAGACCGGCGAGGGGCGGAGCTTCGGCCGCCTGGTGAATTTGCATCCTGGAAAGGACGCGTGAGATCCACCCTCATCCGAGCCCTCGGGAAGGACCATCACCTGCTGGCCGATTTCGAGAGTGTCCGGTACTCGCTGATGGCATTCAGTACTGACACGCCTGACTCGTCCTTCGAGAGGGCCTTTCTGGGAGGGCTGCGGAAGGCCAGCGGAGTCATCGAGGCAGCCGTCTTCGAGCTGCAAGAGGCAGGAACCAGCGACGACGCAGTGGACGAAACGGCATTCGACCCGGACCTGTGGTCTCACGTTCAGGCACATGTCCAGAATGAGGACTGGCAGACGGTCGCCAGCCAGACCGCCATCTATGTGGAGGACTGCGTTCGGAGATGGTGCGGAAACCCCCGGGGAAACAACGGCCAGGCACTGGTCGGCAAGGGCCTCTTCGCTGCAGTATTTGCCACTGATGCCCAGTACCGACTCGGCAAGGAGCCGGGAGAATGGGAAGGGTGGCGAGGGCTGGGAATGGGGTTCGCTCAGGCTCTGAGCAATGTGGACCGCCATAATATTCAAAAGCGGGACGATGCAAAGCGATACGCATTCGGCGTACTCGGGCTGGGAAGCCTGGTTCTGACCCAACTTCGCCACCAGCACGGCGAGGACCTGCACGACCTGTAGGCAATGGGCGGGCCAGTGGCCCGCCCGCGTGAGGTTGATAGGTCGCGGTGTGCCCAAGAACTCAACCGCCCGCGTGAACATGGCGCGAGCGGCGTTGTAGTTCAGTGGCCGCCGCGGGCGTCGCAGGGTCCACCACAGCGGCTGATTGCGGCCGCGTGGAACTCCGCTGCACAGATGCAGGTTGGAGGGCCCGAAACCGGTACGGGTCGGGCCCTCCAACCTTATGAGGCCTACATGTCGGCGGCTGCCATGCCCAACTGCCAGGTCAGGCACGAGCGCTGGCTCACAGACCCGGTCCGGGACGCGATCCTGTTGTGCCCCAGAGCCAGCGCGAGGCGAGGCGGACCCACCGGATAGCCCCGCTCGGGCGACCCCATACGATGCCGTCCCAGCCACACCAGCAGCGCCTGACGCCCTGCAGCCACGTCCACGCCCAACCCGGACATCAACTGCTCCACGCCCACAAGCCATCGGGTCCGGGCCGCCGTATCCCGCTGTCCGGCGCGTTCGAAGTCCACCATGGCGCGCGCGAGCTCGGCCGCCTCCGGGTAGATCACCAGCGGGGCCGCCCGCATTTCCCGCGCATCCAGCCCGGCCGTCCAGGCTCGCTGTACCCAGCGCGCGGTGTCCGGCATCCGCGTCCACCAGTACACCGCCACCTGGAAGGCATCAGCGAACAGCTCCTCACCGGCCGGCCCCCATTGTTCGGCCAGTTGCCGGCGCACGTGGTGCGCCCCTATCGTCTCGGGTAGTTCGGCCAGTTGCACGAAGTGCGGACCACGGCCGCGTGAGTCGTCGGTCCAGTAACCGTGCCGCAGGCACACCTGCCAGCTGTCCGACGACATCAGCCACACCGCCTCGCCGACACCCAGGTCATCACCGCACAGCGGGCAGTACCGCACGAGGTGCCCCGTCAGCGGCTCCCAGGGCCACCTCCACTCGGCCTCTTCGTCCTCGCCATCTGCCTGCAGCTGGTCTGCGTTCAGGCTGGGCAGATCCTGCTGCAGGAGACTGGGTGACCGGTCGGCCAGGACAGACAGGTAGCGCAGTCCCGCCTCGTTCACGTACATCTCGGTGGACTGCGGGTACTTCTCCACCCGCTCGGGGTCCGCGGGTGCCTCGCCCTGTCCGACCCGGTCGAGGAAAGCAGCCAGGCTCAGGCCGTTGGCGTGCGCGAGCCGGTTCACGAACGACCCCGTCGACTCACCCGGCACCGGCTTTACGCGCAGCGGCAGAGGCATGCGAGGTCCGTACAGGCCGGGATCGTCCAGCACCGCTGCCCTTCCGCTGAAGCCGCCACCACAGCCCACCGTGACCGGCCCGCCGGAGGCTGGTCAAGAGCGCCGGCACTCGTTCAGGTGAACCCAGGCGAACGCCCAGGCACGGCCTCGCACACTCCTTCCACCCTGTGAACCAGGTGCCTGTGCACACCGTCACCCGGGGGAGGACCATGGCCACGACGACACGCATCCGCCCGGACACGACCGTCCCCGCCCCCGCGACTGCCTCGCGCCTGAAGACCCGCCTGCGCGGAGGCCAGCAAATCGCCGTCGACACCTCCGCGAGCAGCTTCATCGAGGGCTACCGTCGTGTCAGCGTTTACATGGCCACCGGCACCGGAAAGACCCTGGTGGCCCTGCACGTCGTCCAGGAAACCGCACCCGAAGGCGCCTCCCTGGTGGCAGTCCCCTCCCTGCGACTGCTTGAGCAGACCGCCGCGAAATGGCACAGCGAAGGACGTCCCGGCCGCTACCTCGGTGTCTGTTCCTCAAGCCACCCGGCAGACCCGTACCTGGCCGACGTCCTCACCATGGTGGGCACCGCCGACGACCTGGCCTGGCAGGCAGCCGACACCCCAGGACCGCTCAACGTGTTCTGCACCTACGACTCCCTGGACAAGGTCGTCGAAGCCCACCGCGACTTCCATCTGCCCCGCTGGGACGTCGTGGTCGCCGACGAAGCCCACCGCACCGCCGGTGACTACGACAAGCCCTGGGCCCGCGTCCACCACGACGACAAGCTGCCCGCCCGCCACCGTCTCTACATGACCGCGACACCCCGTGTCTTCGACGAGAAGAAAGCCCGCGAAAAGGGCATCAACGCGGACACTGTCGTCGCCTCCATGGACGACGTGAGCATCTACGGGCCCGTCGTCTACCGCATCTCCCTGAGAGAAGCGATCGACGAGGGGCTCCTCGCCGACTACCGCATCGCCGGCGTCGTGATCAGAGACGAAGACTTGCGAGGCCTTCTGAACCGGCTTCCCGCGAACACCTGGACCGGCGAAGCCTTGCGTGCCGCAGCCGCTCAAGTGGCCCTGCTGGTCGCGCAGCACCGCTACGACCTGCGCCGCACCCTGACCTTCCACCCCTGCATCGCCGCAGCGGACGTCTTCGCCGAAACACTCCACGAGACCGCGGCCCTCATGTCCCCGGCCTACCACGCGCCCCTGCAGGTCGGCACCGTCAGCTCCAGGCAGAGCCCCTTCGAACGCCAGAAGAACTACACCGACTTCGCCTCCGCGCCCCTCAACACCCCCGCCTCACAGCAGCCGCCCCGCCGGGCCATCCTCACCAACTGCCGCTGCTGCGCCGAAGGCGTCGACATCCCCGCCATCGACTCCCTGCTCTTCGCCCATCCCAAGACCAGCAGCATCGACATCATCCAGTCCATCGGGCGCGCACTGCGCCAGACCCCAGGCGACAACAAGATCTCCACCATCGTCATCCCCATCTACATGGCACCCGGCGAGACCCTCGAGGAGGCCGTCAAGAAAACCGCCTTCCACCTGATCTACCGGGTCCTCATCGACCTCGACGTCTACGACGAGCACACCTTCCACCTTGTCGACCACTTCCGGTACCCGAGCGACCCCACCGACACCCCTCAGATCGCCCCGCGCCCGGAACGCGCCGACGAGATCATCCCCGTTCTCGACCTGAACGACGTCATGGCCCCCAACCGCGTATGGGAGGCCGCCTTCGAAGTCGCCACAGGCTTCCACCTCCAAAACGGCCACCTCGACGTCCCCAGCCGCTACCTCCACGACGGCCGCTTCTACCTCGGATGGTGGATCGGCGCACAACGCTCCATGCGCAACAACGGCCTGCTCCTGCCCGAACGCATCGCAGCACTCGACACCCTCAGCATGATCTGGGAGCACCCCCCGCACAGCATCGAGCGCAAACTCCTCATCGCCCGCGACTACGTCACCCGCCACGGACACCTCGCACCTCGGTGGGGCGAACACCACCAAGGCCTGCACCTGGGTCGCTGGCTCGCCGACAGCCGAAAGGAAGCCAACACCCGTCGCCTGCCCTACTGCTACCAGCGGGCCCTGAACGAGATCTACCCCTGGTGGAACGCCAAAGGCAGAGCCGAATGGAAACGCACCTACGCCCGCGCCCACGCCGCCGCACGCGACAAGACCTTGATCTTCCCCGGCCCACACCAACTCACCGGCGCCGCCCCTGTGCTGACCCAATGGCTGGCCGAGCAGATCGACAACCTCGACAAGCTCGAGGACTACCAGCGCCACCTTATGGGCGACCTCCCCATCGAGCACCCCCTGGCCCTCCTGCTGCGCCGCCCGCGCGGCGCTTCCCAACGGGCCTTCGCCCGAGGATTGAAGGCCGCCTACGCCTACCGCTGCCGCCACCATCACCTGGACGTTCCCTACAACTACACCTGCGAAGACGCCTTCGCCCTGGGAAGGTGGCTCGCCGAGAAGCGGCGTTTTCCGCAGGCCCTCTCGCGAGAACAACTGGACGCCCTGGAAGCCCTCGACATGCGCTGGATCTCACGCCACCGGCACCGCACACCCTGAACCGCCGACCAACCGGCAGACCACGGGCGCGCCCCTGCGCTCCGCCCCCCGCATGAACAGCTGCATGGGATCCTCCCGGCAGCGGCCGCCGCACCCGTCCAACCGACCCGCAACCCCAGCCCGGCTGACATCACCAGACGTACCGCAGCCCAAAAGCACGAAAGAACCGAACGACCTCAACCAGGAGTACGGCATCATGACGACACCGCCCCACTCGCCCGGCCGGCTGCCTGTCTTCAACATCGGCCTCACCCACGTCACGCTCCCCACCTCACAGGTACAGGTCAACCGCCTGACCGAACTCATCAACGAAGTCACTCTGGGCACCGACGTGATCGTGATCGTGGTGAGCCCCGCCGCCCACTTGGCCGAGACCGACGTCGATCCAAGCCGCTTCATCTGGCCGACCTGGCAGGGAGAGACCATCCCCGAGGCCCACCAGAAGTGGAAGGCCGTCTTTGCTACCCAGGACCGCACCTTCAGGGGCATCTACTACGAGGGCCCCACCCTTGAAGAGACGCAGACCTTCCGCGTCCCGGCCACCGTTCTGTCCGACGCGATGTGGAAGATGGTCCAGAACGAGCCCTGCGCGGTCCTGTGCACCGGCCTCACCGGAGACCCCTCAGCAGCCGAAATCACGACCGCGCTAAAGGAAGGAAGGCTCCAAGCAGTCCTGGTAGAAACCCTGTTCGCCTAGCCCCCAGACCAGCCCCACGCCATCCCCTAACGTTGCACGGACACGACCCACACCCACCGACCCGGCCTACTCCTCCCACAACACCACTCAGCGAAGGACACCCGACACGATGGATCCCGCCGGCCACCGCTCCATCGCGCACTGAGGATCTTGTTTCATGCTCTCCGAGGAGCCCGTCGCCGAGATCTCCGCCGTCACCGCCTTCCGCACCCGCCCCGCCCGACTCTCCCTACGTCCGGACCAGCAGCGGGCGGTCGACAGCGCGGCACGTCACCTGGCACGCGAACACACCCGCGGACACATGGTGTCGGCCTGCGGCACAGGGAAAACGCTCACCGCGCTGCGGACCGCCGAAGCCCTCGACGCCCGACACCTGCTGATCGCCGTGCCGAGCCTGGACCTCATCTCGCAGTGGGCCAGCACAGCCCGCAACGATGGACGCCCAGAACCGATGATGGCCGTCTCCTCTCTGGCGGCAGCCAAGCACCCGGTCCTGGCCGGAGCAGCCGTCCACAGCACCAACAACCCGGAGTTCCTGGCGACTTGGCTGGCCCGGCACGAGCACGCCACCGTCTTCGTCACGCTCGACTCTCTCCCGAAGATCGAACAGACCCAGCACACCCGTGCTCCCGTGCCGACCTTCGACTTCCTGATCGTCGATGAGGCACACCGCACCGCGGGAAGCTGGGACAAGGACTGGACCGTCCTGCATGACCACACCCGCATCCGGGCCGACCGCCGTCTCTACCTGACCGCCACCCCCTACGAATGGAATCCACCACGCCTGACCGAAGCACCCACCACCCGCCCCCAGCCCAAGCGCACTGCGGCCACCGCCCCCGCCTGGGACACCCCCGCCCTCGTCGCCTCCATGGCGGACACGAAAACCTTCGGCCCCCGCCTGCACACCTACAGCCACGCCGATGCCATCGACGACGGAGTCCTTGCCGACTATCAACTGGTCGTCCCTACGATCACCGACACCCACCTGCGCACCGTCCTCACCACCCCCGACACCTACTCCGGCTTCGGCCCGACCGCACGCCGCACCACCGCCCTGCACCTGGCAGTCCTCAAAGCGATGACCGAGCACGACCTCCACCACGTGATCGTGTACTTCCAGCAGGTCGCCGACGCCACCGACTTCGCCCGCCAGTTCCCCCACACCCTGCGCACCCTCACCGAAGACCAACGTCCGGCCTGGACCAGCGACCTGGTAGTCCAGTCGATCAACGGCACCCACAGCCCCGGCCAGCGCCACGACATCCTCACCGACTTCGCTACCGCCGACCGCGCCGTGCTGACCAACTCCCAAGTACTAGGGGAGGGCGTCGACCTGCCCGCCGTCGACGCCGTCGTCTTCGCCGACCGCACCGCCAGCGTCCGCCGCATCGTCCAGGCCCTCGGCCGCGCCCTGCGTAAACCCCCCACCGTCGACACCAAGTGCGCCAGCCTCGTCATCCCCGCCTACATCCCCCACGGCGCCGACCCCACCGACCTCCTCGGCACCCCCTACGAAGCCCTCTGGCTCGTCACAGCAGCCCTACGCCACCACGACCAGACCATCGCCGCCCGCGCCCCCCGCACCACCGCCAAACACCGCCTGGACCAAGGCGCCCGCACGCTCCTGGCCCGCCGCTTCCGTTTCGACTTCACCCTCGACCCCGACAGCATCGCCCGGGCGATGGACCTGATCGCCTGGCCCGCCGACGCCGCCGTCCTCTCCGCCCCACGCCGGGCGGGCCTGGCGGCCGCGACCCGCTTCCACGCCGAACACCGCCACCTGCGCGTGCCCACCGACTACGAAGACGCCTACGGCTATCGGCTCGGCGCCTTCGTCACCGGCCAGCGCACTGCCCGCAGGCAAGGCATCCTCGCCGAAGACTGGATCGCCGAACTCGACGCACTCGGCATGATCTGGGATGACCACGAAGCCGCTTGGCAGGGCAACCTCACCACCGTCACCGCCTTCCACGCCGAGCACGGCCACCTCGCCGTCCCCCAGCACGAGCCCGGCGGCCGCTTCCTCGTCACCCAACGCGCCCTCGCCCGCGACAACCTCCTCGACCCCGACCGCCTCGCCCAGCTTGCCGCCCTCGACCCTCACTGGATCCTCCCGCACGGCCCCGACTGGCACCGCAAATACCACCTCCTGCGACGCCACATCGAAGCCGGCCACAGCCCCGCCTCACTCCACCGCGACACCGTAATCGACGAGGTGAAGGTGGGCAGCTGGCTGCACCGCCAGCTCTCCACCTGGAACCGGCTCGCCCCCGCACAACGCGACCTCCTCACCCGCCTGCAGCTGACCCCCGCCACTCCCCTGCCGCCCGCGCAGCGCACCACCAGCCCGCCCGCAGCGAGGCGGACCCGCCGGTCCTTCGAACAGACCGCGCAGATCCTCCAGCTCTTCGTCGAACACCGGGGCCGCCCGCCCGCCGCCCGGGAATGGATCGACGTCGACGGAGAACGCATCATGATCGGCCCCTGGCTGTGCAAGGCCCGCACCCGACACAACGCCCACCAACTCACCTGGGAACAGGACGAGCTGATGGCGCAGATCCTCCAGGCTGACTGGACGACCCCCGCATCCGAGTAACGGTGCCCGGCGTCGGGCGCGGGGCACACGCGTCGTCCTTGCCCGCTTATCCCTCGGAAGGGTTGCCCTGTGCCGGATCCTTGGGCGTGTTGAACAGGGACTGATACGTGCGCAGTTCTTCCTCGGTCAGTTCCGGATCGCCGTTGACGGCCACCACGGTGGTGTCCCACTCGCGGTAGCCGTCGGTACGCGGCGTGAGCAGTACACCCACGGACCTCAGGCCAGCGAGGTCGTGATGCTCGCCGCGTTCATGGTGGCGCAGCTGGAGCCAGGCGGAGAACGCGGCGCGCGTGGTGTCGGTCAGGGCGGAGCAGGCAGCGAAGCCGAGCTGGTCCCAGTTGGGTCCAGCGACGAAGGTACGCATCTTCCATGCCGTCGTGCCTTCTTCAGCCCCGGTGACGGTGCCGAGGGCATCGAGGAGGAAGCGGCCCAAATCCGTCCGATAGCCGACGGGTAGGCTGTCGAGGGACGCCAGCACCTGCTGCCAGTTTTCCCGTTCGTCGGGTCCGGCCGGGCTGGTGGCAACGTCCTCGAGCATGATGCGGACCATGGTGTGCGCCTGGTCGTCATCGCTGCCGGCCGGGGCGGCAGGCAGCAGCGGCACGCTGTGCGGCTGTCCGCCGAGCCGGGCCCAGGACGGGTCGACTATTCCGGGTACGGCGGCGGCGTCCGCGGCGGCCAGCTCGTAATAGCGTTCCGGCTCGCCGCCCAGGACGGGCGTCGAGGCGCCGGCACGGTGCAGATAGCCGACAACCGCGTGGGTGGAGCGCAGCTGGTTGAACAGGAATTCCCAGTCACGCCGTATCAGGGCGATCACCGGCGTATCGGCGGAGTCGGCGGCAACCGCCAGTTCCTGCGGTGGGTCGGGATGTTCGATGATGATGACGCCGACCCAGTCGATGGCCGGGCTGTCGATACGGAGGCTGCGGCCTCGCCCGTTGACCATCTCCACGCCCTCGGTCTTCAGCCGGCGCACGGTGCCGTGGATCTGCTTGCCAGCCGAGATGAGCTGCTTGCCGACCCAAGACCTCTCCCGCTCGGGCGTGCCGGGCTCGCCTTCGCGGGCCTTGATCTGCACCACGACACCGCGTTCGCCGACCACCAGCAGCCCGTCGCTGATCTCCCTGACGCCGCGCCCTTTGCGCTCCACGCTCGGAGTCATCACGAAATCGGGCAGCCCCCAGGTCGCGGCTGCGTCCTTGACGGCCGTCTCCGCGGCCGCGCCTCGCCGTTCGTGGTGGCGCAAGGGCGTCGCGTGCGGGACGACCCGCTCGTACACCCCGTTCGGCGTGCTCACCACCAGTGTGAGCGTGCCGGCGTCCTGGACGCGTCCCAGGCCGATGTCCGAAGACGCCAGCGCGGCCAACTCCTCGGCGGACCAGTGCCTCGAGGAACGCGCGGTTTCGATCCAGGTGTCCGCAGTAGCGGAGCCGCCCGCTGCCAGCACGCGTCTGCTGCCCGGTACCTGGCGGGAGAGGTAGGTGAACGATACGGCGAACCGGGTGACCGTCTCGATCGCCAGCGTCAGCCGCCGGTCGAAGGTGTCCTCGCCGTCGGCCGGGGTGAACCCTTCGGTGAAACACAGGTCGATGTGGGTGCCTGCTTGTGCGGCCACCGTGTCCCCGCTCCGGTAAGAGCTCAGCCGGTAGCGGGCCAGGACACGCTCTTCAGCGCTCAGAGCCCCCGGCTCCGCGGTTTGAAGATTCTCGAGTACTGCGGGTGCCGCGGCATGAACCTGAGGTTCGACGGGGGTGGCCCAGGCGCCCATCACGGCCTCCGCATCCAGGCTCGCTTCCCACTCCACCAGGTACCCCAGCCCCCGGCGGATCAGGTCGATGACGTCGTTGCCGTCGCTGTCGTGGAAGGGCTGACAGTCCTGCACCATCGCCACGTGCGAGCGCAGGGCACCGTCCATGCACGACTCGGCCAGCAGCTCCCTCAGTCCGGCTGGCGAATCGGCGACCGGGAAGAACCGGGGACGCTCCGGACTGCGTGGCCGCTGCAACACGCTGAACGCCTCGACGGACTCCACCACCAGTGCGTCTAGACACGCCCACAGTTCCCGGACACATCTGCGGAACAGGTCGGTCAGCTCCGACTGAGTCCCGGGCGGCCAGGCCAGCCAGGCACCTATGGTCCCTGACCCGTCCGGGTGCGTCACCACGCTCTCCTGGACGAGCTCGTCCTGGACAAGCGTGTTCCACGACGAAGCCATTGCCGCTTTCGCCCGCTGTGCGGCACGCAGATGCTCCCACGCCCGCGGGTAGTGCTCCCTGATCACAGCGCCGACCCTAACGCCGGGCACCGACACTCCCCGTACACGAACCCCTCGGCGGTGAAGCCTCAGCCGATGCGCACCCCAGCGAGGCATCGCTGATGCGCCTTGGGTTTCCGACGTCGCCGCTCTCCAGCAGCATGACTGCCGTCCAGGCGCCAGCCAGATGCGCTGTCCCGGGAGGTTGCACGCTCTCCCCACATACGGTGCTGCGGGCGTCCGGCCGTCAGGTTTCCACGTCGATGCCGTAGTCCAAAGCCAGCCCCGCGAGGCCGGTGTCGTAGCCCTGGCCGACGGCACGGGCCTTCCAGCCAGTGGCATGCCGGTAGAGCTCCACCGCGATGCCGACTGTCTCGTCCGAGGAGAACGGCCCCGGTACGAAGACCAGCTGGACGCCCGAAGCCTGGGTGATGTCCGCTTGCCACTGGGTGTGCTCGTCGAAGACCGCGGAGGGCTGGGCCTCGATGTCGATGCTGACGATCACGGCGACGGAGGCAATGTCGTCAGGGACCAGGCGCAGATCGGCGGTGACGGTATCTCCTCCGACGCGGACTCCGTCGTGGCAGGGATGGTTGTAGAAGACGAGGTCGTCGTCGCTGCGCACCCTGCCGTTGCGGGCGAGGAGTACAGCAGAGACATCGACGGTCGCGCCGGTGCAGGTGATCCGCACGGTCGTCGGTTCGGTGGCCACAGCCGTGTTAGCTCCCTTGGCCAACGTCTGCCGAGCGCCGTGCCCCCTCGTCGCGGCCCGAGGCGGTGGGGGAGCGGCACCCGGCCGGGGCAGGCCGGTGACGGTGAGCGAGCCGATGACCTGCTGCAAGATGGGCCAGCCTTCGGCTTCCTCCCCAGGCCACGGCCACGTCAGACGCTGCGCGCCGAACTGCTTGGCAGTGGGCGGCTGCCCGAGCGCCTCCTGGAGCTGCAGGTAGCGCAGGCTCTCAGCGGCCAGACGCCCGAGCCGCCACTGCCGTTGCGTCTCCTCCGGGTCGTTCCTCCAGGTGTCGTGATCGACGGGCTTTCCGCCCAGCTCCTGGTAGACCCGCTGAGCGAAGTCGTAGCCCTCCTCGGTCAGCAGGCGGGCGCGCCGCTGCTGCGGAGACGGCGCAGGCTCACCGATGGCCGTGCACAGTGCCTCCAGGTCGCCGCCCGTCCAGTGGTTGGCTGCTGTGGTGGCGAATCGGGCGAACTGCGCCAGTGTGGGCGGCCGCCCCTTGGCGGCGACGAAGCGGTGGTGGTCACGAGCAACCTCCTCCAGCTCCGAACGCCAGCGATGCTCCACGTAGGCGTCGAGATGCTGTTCGGCCCAGGCACGGCGGTGTCGTGTGATGAGGTCTCGCACCCGCTCGAAGCCCTCCCGGCGGCTGCCGCGGCTCATGCCGAAGGTGATCGTCATCTCCCCGTAGGGGGTCTCGACCGTGCTGCTCTGGCGGTCGGTGATTTCCTCCTCCGGGCCCAGGAGCTGCTCGGCGGCGCACAGCTCGCGGAAGAAGGCAGCCTCGACCGGGCATCCGGCCGCGCGCAAGGCGGTCAGCGCCCTGCTGTAGTAGCTCTCGACCCGGTCCAAGGTGGTGCGTGAGTAGGGACCTTCGCACACGAACCACGCGGTCAGGCCCACGCCGTGCCAGAACTCGACCGCAGGACCGAGCGCCTCGGCCATGGTCTGGTGCGGGCGCGGGTTGCTGACGATGCTGCCCGGGTGCTGCGGCAGCGTCACCGTCTCCCACAGCCGCCCCACCCCGTCGAGAACCCCAGAAGGCAGACGCTGCCGGTACGCCTGGGGGGTGTAGCCCTGCTCGGTCCGGGACACGCTCATCAGGTCCTGATCGACCAGACCCCACAAGGACGGCATTCCCCGCGACTGGACAGCATGTGCATGATCGAAGGCCGCCCACCAGTCGCCTAGAGTCGCAGCCCGCTCCTGCACAGGGGACACGGAACTGCCGCCGCCGAGGAACGCCGCGAGCATCGCCTGGACCTCGTCCTCCGCGATGCCCGCCTCAGCGGCCACGCCGGCCGCCTGAGCAGCCACGCCGACATACAGACGCGGCTCGGGCAGAGCAGTGATGATCTCCTCATCCGGGTGCGGGGGAGCCTGCAGGTAGTCCAGCACGGCCAGCCAGTCGCCCCCGAAGTAGGCACAGACGACCGGCTGCAACTCTTTGGTAAGCACCCGCCGCGCCAGGGCCGTGCCAGCCTTGGCCTTCTTGGCGAAACCAGCCATCAGACCCTGCACACGCTGGATGCGATGACGCGCCACAACCTGCACGAGATCAGCCGCGGCAAGACTCTCCAGCAGATCCAGGCGGGCCTGCTGCTGCCCCGTACGGTCCAGCTCATGCCAGCCGCCGCCGAAGCGGAAGGCTTCCAGCGCCCCCTCACCGACACCCAACAGCCGGTAACGCTCCTCGATGACTGCCCAGAATCGCCGCTGCTGTGTGGGCGGGAAGATCTCTCCTACCGCCCGCAGCCGGACCGGCTCAAGCAGCGTTTCGAACAGCGGCACCAGCAGCGCCCACAGCAACACCGTGTCCCAGCCCTCCACCGCGGTGAGACGGGCGCTGTCATCGGCGGCCAGCGTCAGAGCGTGGGCAGGGCGTTCACGCAGCAGAAACGGCAGATTGACCACCCCCGCCTTCACCGACACCTTCTCCGGCAGGTACCACGCGCCGCGCCGCTGTTGTTCCCGGACGTCGAAGACGGTGGCGCAGAAGGCCCTCTCCTCCCGAGTCAGGGCTGTCACCTCGCCGGTGTCCGGCGTGTGACGCCCTCGGCCGGTGACGATGGTGGCAATCGGCCGTCCGGCGAACCCTGTGGCCAGTAGCCGGGCCGCCAGCGCGTCGATGTCGGCGAACCGCTGCTGCTGCCCGGCCGCCCGTTCCAGGGCGAGTGCCGTCCCCGGGCTGCTTTCCAGAGCAGGCTGCCACCATCGCGACGGGTTACCGGACACCAGTCACCCTCCGCATGTACTCGACGAACTGCTCAAACGGCACCGGCGTCGCGGTGCCCTGCGCATAGACGGCGTAGCGCTGGGCCATCAGCTGCATCTCCCGCTCGTCCCTCCGGGCTTCCACACGGGCCAGTCCGTGGACCACACGCTGCTCGACCCGCCCCCGCTCATACAGCACGAACGCGTCCACCCCTCCCGAACCCCCACCGGCCCCCTCGGCGCCGGTGTCAGCGTCGGCCGCAATCTCCTCCAGCGACGCGGAGTCGATCAGCGGAACGTCCAGCAGCACCGCGGGATCCATGTCGTTGTCCGAGCACATGGCCTCCAGATGCTGCTCCAAACCGAGTTCGGCATGGCAGACCACGTCCAGGTACTGCTGCCCGGCAGCCACTGCGGTCTGGCGCAGGACACGAACACCCCGGCCGACGAACTGGTAGAACTCGCCGAAGCTGCCATAGGGGCGGATGGGAACGACGACAGTGATCGGCGGGAAGTCGTAGCCCTGACCGAGCATCCGCAACTGCACGATGCCCTGCAGGTCCCCCGCGTCGGATTCAAACCGCCGCCGCGTGGAGGCGATCGCCGACGCGGGCATGCTGTGATGAAGCGTGGCGCAGGGGATACCGTGCTCCTCGGCTATCCGCGCGATCTGCTCGGCATGCGCCTGGCCCATCGCAGCGAACAGCACACGCGGCTTGACGGGCGCCAGCAGCTTGGCCTGTGCATCCAGACACGCCCGCGTCACCGCCATCACCTGCCGGATAGACGCCTCGGACTGCGCGGTGATGCGGGCCATCTTCCGCTCATCGCCCATCGCAGCCAGCAAAGCGTCACGGCCCACGATCTGCTCGCGCCGCCCGTCCGGCCACACCGCCTCATACACCGTCGACGCCACCTCAGGGGCGAACCGATGCACCCGCAGGTTCTTCGCGGAGCCGTCCGCGACGGAGTCCACCAGCCGATAGCGGTAGACGACATCGGCGTCGATCGGCTTGCCGTCCAACCGCAGGAAGCACGCCGACATCAACAACGTGCGCGCACCCTGAAAGTGCGCGAACAACCTCTGATAGGAAGCGCTGGCCGCGATGTGCGCCTCGTCGACGACAATGAAGTCGACATCGTCCGGCTCCAGCTTCGCCAGCAGATCCCCGTCACTGTCCCCGGAGCCCAGCGCATGGAAGTTCGTCACGAGGACGTCCGCGGCCAGCAGTCGCTCACGGCTGACCCCGCTGATCTGCCCGTCCTCCGCATCCAGAACCAGCGTGGCCGGAGGACGGACACCGGGCAACAGCGGACCGCCCGCCAGCCCGTACAGCACATTGCCCGGCACCCCCGGATCGAGCGCCTTGGCGAACGTCCCGCGGATGACCGAGCCAGGCGTCACCACCAGCGCCCGCCGTCTGCTGAACGACAACGCGGCCGCCACCCCCAGAGCCGTCTTACCGGCCCCGACCGCCATCACCGTCGCAGCGTGCCGGCCACCCGAACCGTAATAGTTCGCGAGCGCGGCCAACGCCTCGTCCTGACACGACCGCAACGGTCCCCGGCTCACCCGGGTCCGCGCACCCGCGAAGTACCCCCCGTCCGAAGCAAGTTGGTCCCAGCGGGGCGGATCGGCCGCCCGCATCGGATCGCCGACCATGTCCGGGACCTCAATACGCGGCACCGCAGTCACCAACGGAGCCAAAAGCGGATCCTGCCGCAGCATCGCCTGCAACTGGGCCACGCAGCGCGCGGTGTCCACACGCACCGCATCGTAGGAGAATCGCAGCACCGTCAGACCAGTCGCGGCCAGATCATTCTGCCGAAGCCGATCGTAGGTGAACGCCGCCCGGTCACTGTGGAAGGCGAACCCGTCCAACTCGACGGCCAACTGCAGCGCCTCACCCGCGATCAAGTAATCCAGCCGGTACGTACGCTCGTTGACGGTGACCGGGTGCTGACTACGCACCCGCGAGACGACCGCCGTGTCCACCGCAGGAGTCAGAACCCACCGCAAGAACGCCTCCTCCAAGTAAGAGGACGACGGGATCAGTTGCTCCAGCCCCGCTCTCATGCCGATCCACCCTGCGCAGCAGCCTCAGTCACCAGCGCCCGGGCCTTCTCCTCCAGCCGGACCACCACGTTTTCACCCTGGCCGAAACGGACCAGCCGCCGCGCCACCGCAAGTGCTTCCCCGAAGGCTCCCTCACGCTCCAACAGAGCGATCAACCGCGGCACTGAGGACACCTGCACAAACTTCACCGCCGTAGCAGCAGTCTTGAAGGACACCGCGTGTGGGGCTGCCTCCATCAAATCCAAGTCCAGCAGAGCGAACACCTCGAGCGCGGCGAGTGCCTCAGGCTCGGCACGCCGTGCACCCCACAGCCGCTCGACCGCGCTCTGCAGGACGAAGTGGTAGTCCATGGCCGAGCCTGGAAGCTCCAACGCCTCCCAGACACGGGCGATCAGATCAGCACCTCCCACGTCGAACGGCACATGCCGACTGGCCGGCGTCGCAGACGTACTGCCCTCTGCCGTCGGCCACATCGGCGAACCGTACGACTCGTCGGGGCGATCCGCCCAGCCCGGCACCGCCTCCCGCACAACACCCGGACTCCCGGCAAAGGCAAGACCGGGGACAGCTGCCATGCGTTCAAACCACGCCCCCACGTTGCCTCCTCACATACGCAGGGAACCCACGGCCTCACTTGCGGCCAGGTCACGCACCCGCCCCCTGCGGTGCCTCATTGTCGCAGCCGCACAGCACCATCTCATCCGAAAGTGGATAGGTGTCCCCGTCAACCTGCCCTTGGTGGCGTCCAGTCAGGACTGGGAGCCAAGCCTCCGCGCTTCGAGGGACGACCATCGGCCGGCAGCGGCGGTTCAGTCAGCTCATCCTGACGCCAGATCAAGTGCTACTGCAGACAGTCAATCTGAATGACTGTATGGAGAGCTCAGCGTTCCTCCGACGGCCGCAAGCACCCCGGCGCATGGATCTGCGGCCAGTCCACCCAGCATGATCAGCCCATGGCGCCAAGAGGCGGGGGAGGATTCTCGTAAACTCGTATAGTTTTTTGCTTCCTTAGATGAGACATCCGAAGCCGCCCGTTACTGTTGCCGGGCTTCACCCCAGACACCCCGATGGGCAGCCAGCCCGATGATGCGCGCGGAGCGGGCGTCATCCTGAGGCACCATCACCAAGCGACCAGCTGAAGGGGATAGGTGAGGTGAGGTGTGATGGGAAGCAGATCGCGGAGCGATCAGGTTCCCATCACACCGACCCACCAGGGTGCTCCACGGAGTGGAGCACCCGGCCACGGAGTGGCCGACGGTCTGCGGAGCAGACCGGTCTCCGCCGCGTAGCGGCGGCGCGTCGTGTCTGCGGAGCAGAC